>NZ_CAHJ01000098.1 GCF_000311725.1 Robertmurraya massiliosenegalensis JC6 | reverse complement strand
TTTAATAGAGACTCGGAAATTAGGTGATGAATTTTAGGCACTTATGGAGACTATGAGCTAGGTTTAAGAGGAATGCTTGGAATTTTCAAAGTCATTTTCAAAAAAACGCATGACAAATAAACCACAAGTAGTGGATTTTTTGAAAATTGTATTTTAAGATGACTTTATAAGGACAAAAGGGACTGAATAATCGGGTTGATGGCCTCAAAATTATTCTTTTTTGCTTCCTTTATCCATGCATCGGCATGCTGACACATGCCGATGATATACGTACGAATATTCCAATGTCTAGAACTCCGTCCTCTTGAATTTTCTAAACGATAATCCACTTTTTGCCGTTTAATACAACGCTCAACTCCAGTTCGCAAAGCATAACGTTTTCTCCATTCCTGACTATCACGTTTTATTCGTGGAAATAGACGAGGATTATCCTTAGTCGCTGTATAAAATGTTCGACCATATTCTGATTCTGAACACGGATTTGGACATGTCCATTTTCCGCATACCGCAGGACAACGCCATTTACGCCGATATGTTTTCTGATTCACTCCCCAGTGGATCATTTCTCGACCAATGGGACAAATCGGAACTCCTTTAAGGTTTATGTCCATTTGTTTGTGCTGAAATTGTTTAGACCGTCTTGGATTAAGGTCAATGATGGCAGATACATCATAATGTTCTAACATTTCATAGATGGGAAAAGCGTCTAGAGCTGAATCTAAGATGACTTCACCAATTTTCCAATCAGAATACCAATGCCGTAGTTCATGAAAAGTACTCACAAACAAAACAGAATCATGTTTGCTAGCTCGATAGAGCCTTGGGTAAATAGGCAAGTTATATGGGCTATCAGAAGCAGCTACCATGAATAAACTTCGACCATAATAGTATTTTTCTCTAGAACTATCCCAGCCGTAATCAGCGTCTGGGTCTGAGAATTGACGCTGACATTGGCAATTCCAAATGCCTTGTTTGCGGCATTCACAAAGAAACTTACCATATGGTCTACCTCCGGTAATGACTGGAGATCCATCTCCTAAAATGCTTAAGGATTTCGTGTTGCCTAATAATCCTGCATCTGCTGATTTATGAACGAACAGGGTTTGAAAGAGTATTTGAAGCTGGTCATGAGCTTTGGGAGTATATTTAATCTCTCTATTTTTTAAAGTGCGTTTAACTAGCCTTTCTATAATCTTTGGATTTTTAGGCTCTTGTTTCTGATTTTTTTTACCTTTCTTTCTTGGCTTCTTTAACTTTCTTTTCTTTCTGTTCGTTAGATGTGGAGATGAACCGAGCCATAGCCGATTGAAAAAATCATAAAAGGTTCCTACTCCAGGAACATTGTTAGGAGAAAAGCCACTAAGGATCGCAAGAATTGGCGTAGTTTTTAGAGTGTACACCCATTGGTCAACGCTTGTAACATGTAGATAATGCATAAGCATTAAACTACGAAGCATATCGCAAGGGTTACGCGGTTTTCTTCCTCTAGGATTAGAGGAATAACGGTGTTTAAGCAATTCGTCAGTATCACTAAGGTCCACTAATGAACACCAAATAATTGGTTCAAAGTAAAAGGTTTTTAGAAATGTTTTGTCTTTATAGAGTTCATCTAGTTGTTCAACTACAAAGAATAAATAGGATTCGTGAGATCGAATATTTTTAAGCATAAAATTTCCCCCAATACGAGTTTTTAAATGTCTTCAACTCGATTATTTGGGCGATATTGATTTGTCAAGAGGAAAATTTGTTCGCATCCTATGTTTAGGGGTGAAACAATAAAAAACCCTAGTCGAAAGACTAGAGTTTTAGCGGAAATTTAATTTCCGAGAGACTA
>NZ_CAHJ01000099.1 GCF_000311725.1 Robertmurraya massiliosenegalensis JC6 | reverse complement strand
TTAGTTTCGAATTAAGTAATCAAATGCGCCTAATGCGGCGGTTGCACCTGAACCCATCGAAATGATAATTTGTTTATATGCACTATCTGTACAGTCTCCTGCCGCAAAAACACCTGGGATACTGGTCGAACCGTGCTTATCGACGACAATCTCACCCATTCGTGTGCGTTCAATGGTGCCCTCTAACCACTCTGTATTCGGAACTAGACCGATTTGGACGAAAACACCTTCAAGTTCAACATGATGAATTTCGCCTGTCTCCCGATCTTTATAGGAAATTCCGTTTACTTTATCCGTTCCCGTAATCTCAGTTGTTTGAGCATTTTTGATGACCGTTGCATTTGCTAAACGATTTAATCGTTCTTGAAGGACGGAGTCCGCTTTAAGTTCTGGAGCAAATTCAATGACAGTGACATGCTTGACAATTCCGGCTAAATCAATCGCTGCTTCGATGCCAGAATTGCCACCGCCAATAACAGCTACATGTTTCCCTTCAAATAATGGACCATCACAATGTGGGCAATAGGCGACCCCTTTATTTTTGAACTCCAGTTCTCCTGGTACACCGACATTACGCCAGCGGGCACCTGTTGAAAGAATGACTGTTTTACTCTTTAACACAGCCCCATTTTCAAGTTCAACCTCAACCAACTCTTTCTTCTCTAAGCGCTTCGCCCGTTGAAGGTTCATGACATCCATATTCTCATACTGTTTTACATGCTCTTCAAGACTTGCCGCAAGCTTAGGACCTTCGGTGTATTTCACACTAATAAAATTTTCAATTCCAAGTGTATCCAAAATCTGACCACCGAAACGCTCCGCTACGATCCCTGTACGAATGCCTTTACGTGCGGCATACACAGCAGCACTCGCACCTGCTGGTCCACCACCTACGACAAGAACGTCGTACGGTTCTTTGTTGGAGAGCTCAGAAGCATTAGGACCACTGCCCATTTTCGCTAAAATCTCCTCAAGGGACATTCGGCCACTTCCAAAGGATTCCCCATTAAGGAAAACGGTAGGAACAGCCATAATCTCTTTCCTGTCCACTTCGTCTTTAAAAGCGGCTCCATCAATCATTGAATGGGAGATGCCAGGGTTTAACACAGCCATCGCATTGAGTGCCTGAACGACATCAGGACAATTATGGCAGCTTAAGCTAATATAGGACTCAAAGTGATAATTCCCCTTAATGTTTTTCACTTGATCGATGATTTTCTGATCCACTTTAGGAGCTCGTCCACTTACTTGAAGGAGAGCAAGGACTAAAGAGGTGAATTCATGACCAAGAGGAACACCAGCAAAAACAATGCCAGTCTCTTCACCGATTCGATTCACACTAAAGCTAGGGGTTCTTTCTAACGTTGTTTTCTCCACTTTAATATAGGAAGACATCGTTGCCAATTCATCGACTAAAGCGAGCATATCACGGGAAAATTGATCATCTCCAGCACTCACTTTAAGAAGAATGTCTCCTTCCATCATCTGAAGATATTGGGCTAATTGTGCTTTTATATCTGCATCTAATACCATCGAGTAAACTCCTTAAATCTTTCCTACAAGATCAAGACTTGGTTTAAGCGTTTCTCCGCCTTCTTGCCATTTAGCTGGGCAAACTTCTCCTGGATTGTTACGTACATATTGAGCGGCCTTGATTTTGTTTACAAGTGTGCTTGCATCACGACCGATGCCATCTGCATTGATTTCAACCGTTTGAACGATACCATCTGGATCGATAATGAACGTTCCACGTTGAGCAAGACCTGCTTCTTCATCTAATACTTCAAAATTACGAGAAATTTTTTGTGAAGGGTC
>NZ_CAHJ01000100.1 GCF_000311725.1 Robertmurraya massiliosenegalensis JC6 | reverse complement strand
GGTGTTTGTCAATATAGTTGTCGCATTTAGCTACTTTAGTATTTTAATAGAATTTTCTCAATGCCCTAGCTTAGTCAAGGCTACCGCGCTGCGCTTGCTGACCTGGTGATTTGAATCGAAAGGAAAAGCGTGCTTTCGATTCAAATCACCAGGAAAATGGGGAATATTATGATTTCCTCAATGCTCCGGTTTGACTCTCATCTCGCATTGGATTGAGTGCTACTTTCTCATTCGGTGCCCAATTTCTTGTGCTTCTTGACCAACGTTCTGGATGTTTAGCCTTCGCTGCTTCGTATACGTTTTTTCGCTTTTCCAATATGGCTAAATGTGCTCCGGTGTGGCACTGTACAGGTGTCACAAAATTTAGCCCACTATGCAGGTGAATCTCGTTGTACCAATGGACAAATTGCTGTGCCCATTTTCTTGCTTCTCCGAGTGATGCAAAACCTTTGTGCGGAAAATCCGGTCGATATTTGAGTGTCCGGAACATCGCTTCTGAGTAAGGATTATCATTACTCACACGTGGTCTTGAAAAGGAACTTTGAATGCCCAATTTCTCTAGTAAACTTAGGAATGTCTCGGCTTTCATAGGGCTACCATTATCTGAATGCAATACGAGTGGTGCACCTTGGATTTTTTCATTGATAACCGCCTTTTTCACAAGCGTTTCAGCGTGTTTTGCCTCTTCTGTTTCCCAAACTTCCCAGCCAACTGCTTTTCTACTAAATAAATCAAGAATTAAATAGAGTCGATAAAACAAACCTTTCACCGGTCCACCAAGCCATGTAATATCCCATGTCCACACTTGATTTGGTGCTGTTGCTAGATGACTCTCAGGGATTCTTCTTTCAGGCTTTTGACTACGACCGCGATAGTGTTGCATTTTTTCTTCACGTAACACACGATAAAACGTGGATTCTGAAGCAATGTAAGTTCCTTTGTCCGCAAGCTTTGGGACAATCTGTGTAGGTGGTAAATCGACGTATTCCTCTTGTTTGACAACTGTCAGAATTCCCTCTTTTTCTTCTTCAGACAACTTGTTTTTCGGTACTGGTCTTTTCGCAAATGGGCGCTGATCGACCTTCACTCCACCCTCTACTACCCAGCGCTCGTATGTCCGTACGCTGATATGAAGTTCCTCACAAGCCTTCGCTAATCGCGCACCGTTTTGATTGGCTTCTTGGATTAGTTCAACTGCTAATGCGCGATTTGACGGGCTAATCATTCTTCCTCGTCGTCCCCCCAAATCGCTTGGGCCTTTTTTCGCAAAAGTAATAACGCTGCAGCTTCGGCTAGTGCCTTTTCTTTCTTTTGTAGCTCCTTTTCTAATTGCTTGGCACGCTTCTGTTCTTCCTTCAATGCGCCATTCAACTGTTTGGCTTGGTCGAATACCTGACCGTTTGCCTGAAGGCACACATTTTTCCATGCTTCAATCTGCTCACGATACAAACCTTTCTTACGACAATACTCGGCAAGCTCCGATTCGTTCATCGCGAACGTCTCCATCACGATTAAGAACTTATCTTGGCTATTCCAATTATCGCTTGTTTGTCCATTGCCAGGTGTTGCCACTCCAGCTGCACGTGCTGCTCTACGCCATTTATATAATGTCACATCTGAAATACCAACTTCTTTTGAAATTCTAGACACAGATTCATTATTTGGGGGCATCATGCGTTTGATAATAGCTTCTTTTTGTTCTTGGGAATACCGTGCTCCATTTTTTTCAGTCATATCGAACGACCTCCGTGTTATTTATTTAACTATAACACTAAAGTATCGTACGACAACTATCCTAACAGAGAGGG
>NZ_CAHJ01000101.1 GCF_000311725.1 Robertmurraya massiliosenegalensis JC6 | reverse complement strand
GATTGAGTCAAGTATTTGTGGGCAGAAATTTTTCTACCGTAATACCGTAAGCGTTTTCACTTTTTGAAGGTCCCACTTGGTATCGACTTTTCTACTTTTTTAACAACCTACAAGGGCTGTCAACGCATGATATACTGGGATATTAGCTTTTCCTTTTAAGTAAGGGATGTTACCTCTTGTTGTTTCTCCAATGGTGTTCTTTATTTTCTCTACATAGTGCTTCGGCGGATTCTTTTCCACTGTGCTCTCTGTCCATCTTTCCACTCTTCCGAACAGAGTTTTTATTGTTAACTTGTCCATGTACGCTACCATTCCTATTATCATAGCGCTAACTCCTTTTTCTACCCAGCTACGGCCATTTTTCAGACGTTTGGCAAAGACGCTCATCGTTCCTTCTGCGCTTCCCATTGGACGCATTCCTTCGGTACTAATCCCTTGTTCCTTAAGCCACTTCCGGTAATCTGTTAAGGCCTCTGGATACTTCTCTAACTGCTGGATTAGCCCCTCCAGTCTTTCTTCCTGTGTTTCTGTTTCAAGAGTTCCAATTGCACTATTTAATTCGAGAAGTAGCTTATCACTATCGTATTTTGCCAGCGCCATTCGTATAGAGCGAGAACGTGGATGACGGAGGAATAAACTACGAATCTCTCGTGCCACATGGAAACGGTCAATGGTAAAGAATGCCCTCCCTTTAAAATGTTCTCGACAGGCTGTAATCCAATGAGCTCCATCTCCATTTATAACGAGCTTATGCACCGTTGGATCATATTCAAAAGTCTCAATCAAATAATCCTCAAATGCTTCCCAGAACGGCTGTTTTCCACGGTGAATAAAGTGGCGTTTCCCTTTTAGACTCACGCGTTTTCCGTTCACTTCCCAACCTTGATGAATGGCAGCTATTTTCTCTTCTTTTCCTCGTTTTCCTTTTCCTTGACGTTTCACATATAAACCGTCCACCTCTACAAACAAGACAGGACCGTGAACAAGTTCTTTTGCTTTTGGAATGCTTGTGATTTGTAATAAGTGCTGTCTAATCGCTTCGTGACTAATGACACGGTAACCCAGAAGGGTTTCCAGGGTATTAGCTGCTTTTCGATAGGCTGGACCTGTTATAGCCAGTTCCATGGCTGCTTCTTCGATGAGTGGACTAAAATTTCCAGCCCCCTCAAACTCTAGATGACGATCTAGAAGATAGACGTATTCCTCTTTTTCTCTGTCTCGATAATAGTTTCTCTTTATCTCAACCTGTCCAAAGAGACTATCCATATGGGTTTTACGTTTATCAAGAAGTCTGTATCTTTTTTTATCCCGTTCCTCAGCGATCTGTTGATCCATATCCTCCAACATATTCTTCATCACGGTTGAAAAAGTTGCCTGTAATTCCCTCCAAAGTAATTGTTCGATCTCTTTAAGATTTGGGTAATTTATGATATTCTTTTGCATAAGGGCTCTCCTCTAGGATTTGGTTTTAGTCGACTATGATTCTACCAAGGTGTAGCCCTTTTATCATGTTTTCTGCTTAGGCTCTACCGCGCTTTCGCTTGGTGGCCCCATCGTGTAGTGAACGATTTTCCAATCCTTCACTACACGATGGGGTTAATTTTTTTGCCCACATTAATTTTACTCATAC
>NZ_HE978530.1 GCF_000311725.1 Robertmurraya massiliosenegalensis JC6 | reverse complement strand
GTAAGCCCGAATTATAAAAATAAGCGTACCTTTTCGGCACGCATGGCAAATAACCGTAAATCATGATTTTTTTATCAGAATTACGGTTATCTCACTTTATTTCCACAATCAGCTTGAATCATCCTTGACCAAGGCATATATAGATTTAAAATTTCCGGACTTTGATAGATATCTAGATTTGGTAACTCCGTCAGTAACTTCAATAGATATCGATAAAAATCGACTCCATTGGCTTTTGCAGTTTCTGCGATACTTAAGCAGATTGCGTTGGCTTTTGCACCAGCTTCACTAACAGAGTGGATCCAGTTTTTTCGACCAACCACACTTGGGCGGATGGCATTCTCGGCTGGATTATTATCAATTTCAATACGTCCATCATTTAAAAATGCCTTGAGTCCATTGGCCCTGTTCAATGTATATTCAGCGGCTTTCGCGAGTGCATTTTTGCCGTAAAACGGGGACGTTTCTACCCATTCAAGAAATTTATCTACAATTGGTTTCGAATATTTTTGACGTTTTTTTCTTCGTTTACTCGGAGATAAATGTTTAAATTTCCTTTCAAGACGATATAATTCGTCACAGTAATTCACACCAATTTGCCCATTTTTGCTGTCTGCTTTCAGCCAATAACGTCGAACGTGCGCAAAACAATTTGCGAAGGTAACGCCCTCCAATTTATCATAGGCAGAGTAACCATCACAAATAATCGTTCCCGAAAAGCCGTCAATGAAATCTTCAAGGACAGTTCGACCACGTGATAATGAGCTTTGAAATAGAGTTATTATTGGACCTTGGCTCTGCACACTTCGAAACACCCAATTATAAGCATTGGCTTGTCCAGTTTTGCCATCGGATCGGTTGATAATTTGCGCATAAGTCTCGTCGACATGCAAAACAGATTTAGCCATCATCAAATGTTTCATTCTTTCATAAACAGGTAATAACCAATCATGTGCTGCACGAATGACCCAATTGGAAAGATTCTTATCATTAGTATTCAAACCGTAACGTTCCCATTCCTTTACCTGGCGGTAAAGGGGTAAATACAGTGTGAATTTATCATAGATCAATTTGGCAAGGACGCTTGGACTCGCAATACTGCGTTGAATAGGAGGTTGTGGTGCTTTACCACGTTTAATTTGCGCCTTTTTTGACGTATCGCTTTTACAACTTTTACATTCATATGCGTGTTCGTAGTATTGAACTTTCTTCATTTTTGCAGGGATAAATTCTGCTTCTTCTCGCACCATTGTACTACCTATTTCAATCATTGGTCCCTGACAACAATCGCATTGCGTATTTTCTGGATGATGGTGAACTTCCTTTATCTCCACATCATCATTCAATGAATCATTTCGTTTTTTCTTTTGAATCTTGCGTACAACAGTATATAAAATCGTCTGTTGGCTTTGTTCTTCTGTGTGCTCAGATTCGCTAAAAGACGGGTCATCATCAAATAATGAACCTTGTCCATCGGGTACATTGTATTTCGATTTCTCCGTTTTTGATCCATATAATAGCTTGGTTAAATGGCGTACTTGGTCTGTTAACGCTTCAATCTGTTTTGATAAATCCCTGTTTTGTTGATTCGACTGTGCCAATTGCTCTTCAAGCACTCGAATCAATTTCTCGTATTGATTTTCATTCGTAGAAGAAGCGTTCGTCATACCCATTCACCACTTTTCGTTCGTTCTCGTTCCTTCTATTATAACGAGATAGGGCAGTGATATAAAGAAAAAATAAACTTAAAAAGTTCCTTTTTCCGATGGTTGAATGGCCTTTGGCTGCTGGATTGCTAAACCTTCAAGCAGCCAGCGAAGCTGCTTCTGTGAAAGATTGCGCACCGCTTGTTCATCTTTAGGCCATTGTAATTTTCCATTATCCAAGCGTTTGTAAAGCATGGCAAAGCCATCACCATCAAAATACAGACACTTATATCGGTCCTTCTTCCATCCTGCAAACAAGAAGATAGAATCGCCATATGGGTCAAGTTCGAAAGAATCTTGAATCAGTGTAGCTAATCCATCAATTCCCTTTCGCATATCAGTTTTTCCACAAATAATATAGATATTTTTCACATCCGTATAATCATGTTTCACCAATGTTTCAACTCCCTCATGATTGTTTGGATGATGTGCTCCTCTACACCGTTATAAAAGGAGACCTCAGCATTTGCCGTTTTGATCGTGCAGCTGCTAGAGGAACGTGTTACTGTAGGAGTCGGTGAGGGTGTACTTATATTTTCGCGATGAAGTGTAACGGGGACAATCGTTAATTTCTCTTGTGGCATTAGAAAAGCACCTCCTTTTAAATTGATACTTGTATCATATCAGGAGGCGCTGCATGAAAATATGCGTTGTTTGAATTC
>NZ_HE978529.1 GCF_000311725.1 Robertmurraya massiliosenegalensis JC6 | reverse complement strand
TTATTAACAGTTTCCGCCAGATAAGATTGAACACTTTATTACCAAATTAATCCTCTACTAAGCTATGATAAAGCTATCATCATTTGTTTAGTTGGAGGGTATGAGAAAGGTGGAAAAATTAATATTGTTTGTGGAAATTAATCAATTAAGGGAGAAAGGTTTTAGTAGATCTGCAATTGCTAGAAAACTAGGTATTTCGAGAAATACAGTCAATAAATATTTAAAAATGACATTCGAGGAAGCAAAAGAATGGTCAGCCTCTCTTGTTAGTAGAACAAAGAAATTGGATTCATATCAGGATAAAATATTAAGTTGGCTAAAAAAAGATCCGGACATGTCTTCAGCTCAAGTGGAGGATTGGTTAAAAGAGCATTATCCTGATTTGGTTATTGGGGGAAGTACGGTTCGAAACTATGTAAGTCATCTTCGAGATGTTTACCATATTCCTAAAGTTTTACATGTTAGATTATATGAAGCAATAGAAGAATTACCGATGGGACAACAAATGCAGGTGGATTGGGGTGAAATAACAGTTAAGAATTTGGAAAAGAAGGATGTAAAACTGTATTTTATTACGTTTGTTCTGTCGCATTCGCGCTTTAAGTATGTGGAATTTTTGGATAGGCCTTTTACTACCAGAGATACCATTAGATGTCATGAAAAGGCTTTTCAATTTTTGGGGGGAATGCCAAAAGAGATTGTGTATGACCAAGACCATCTGATTACAGTCAGCGAAAATGCTGGTGACATTATTCTGACGAGTGAATTTCAAGCTTATAAGCAAGATAGAGGTTTTCGAATTTATTTATGCCGTAAGGCAGATCCAGAAAGTAAAGGGCGAGTTGAAAATGTGGTGAAATATGTGAAAAGGAACTTTGTGAAACACAGGATATTTTCAAATTTGGAGACATGGAATGAGAAATGTATTGCATGGTTAGATAGGACGGGGAATTACAATGTACACAATACAACAAAAAAGAGACCGGTAGAAGTGCACGCCCTCGAAAAGCTACACTTAAAGCCAATCTCTCCCCTGCTCTCTTTCGAGAGCAACCTTGGTTCTAGTATAACAAGAACTGTACACAAGGACAATATTATAAAATACAAATCTAATCGTTATTCACTCCCATTAGGAACTTATCGCCCTAGGGGAGAAAATAAGGTCTATATAGAAATTCAGGAGGAAAACCTCATTATTCGGAAAGACCCGCAAGGGGAAGTATTAGCTAGACACAAAATATTCCATGGAAAAGGGGAATTGATAAAGAATCGCCAACATACAAGGGATCGCTCAAAAGGAATTCAAGCATACAAGGAAACTGTGGTTCGTCAATTTGAAAACCAAGAAAAGGCTGAACAGTTTATACACGAAGTAGGACGCCGATATCCAAGATACATACGTGATCAACTTCAAGTCATTCAAAACGCCATTACCCATTTTCGATCATTCATAAACGAAGCCCTAGATGTCTGTATTAAAGATCAACTATGGAGCGGCAACGACCTTCGTGACATTGCCCAACATTTCGCAAGACTAAGAGAAACAGAAACTCCTAAAGTACCTTCGATACAAAAGTCAAAAACGATAAACCCCGCAATAAAAGCTACGGCAGCAACTAGGGATGCGGAACAATATATCAAAATTTTAGGGGGAGTTTCATAATGACTAAAACGGTACAGCTCCTTCAAGAGCAGTTCCGGCACCTCCGAATGACAGAAGCATCGGATGAACTGCCGGTATTACTTCGTAATGCGGAAAAAATGTCTTGGACTTATCAAGAGTTCCTTCAGGAACTCCTTACTTACGAGTTAAAAAGACGGGAAGAAAAAAGTGTGGAAAAGAGGCTCAAGTGGGCAAGGTTTCCCTATTATAAGACATTAAGTGAATTTATTATAGAAGAGCAAGTATCACTGAGTACCCGACAATTAAACCAATTAAGGGAGCTTAATTGGTTGGAACAACAGTACAATATAATACTACTAGGGCCTCCAGGGGCTGGGAAGACATTCCTTGCGATTGGTTTAGGTATTGATGCCGTTCAAAAGGGATATAAGGTTGTCTTTTCAACTATGGGTGAACTTGTGCAACTATTAAAAACAGAAGAATATGTTCAAAAATCAAAAGTGCAGCTTAAAAGATTAAGAGAAGCTGATTTGGTTATTATTGATGATTTAATGTATATGGCAATGGATCAACGCGAAGCCAACCTTTTCTTTCATCTAATAAACCATTTGTATGAACGAAGTTCCATTATCATCACCTCCAATAAAGGTCCCGAGCAATGGGTGGAGTTGATGGGAGATCAAGGAATCACTACCGCAATTTTAGATCGATTGCTTCATAGAGTAGAAGTTATTCAATTAAATGAGAATGACAGCTGGCGATTAAAACATCGTTCAACAATTTTTAATTAATCATCCCCTAGCCTATAAAAAATAGGTGGGGGAATATAAAATCATCATAAAAAGTGTTCAAACTTAATTAGCAAAAAGTGTTCAAAACTACTTGACGGTTAC
>NZ_HE978528.1 GCF_000311725.1 Robertmurraya massiliosenegalensis JC6 | reverse complement strand
GGAAAGTAATTGATTATGGAAAGTAAGGTAATAAATCCTTTATTTTTCAGTAATTATTTATTGTTTTACTTTACATTATCATCCTATTGTTTTATTAGGCAGTATTGCCTAATAAATATAGGGGGACCCAAGATGATGAAACATGGTAAGCAACAAACGATTCAGGAAATTGCATTAGAAGTTGAAGTATATTTTACGAGCCTTTCTTACAAAAAACAAAGAATTAGATTTTATCAAAAAGGTTGGGCTTTAATTGAGAATTTTATGTTAGAAAATTCTATTCAATTCTATGAAGCACAGGTCGGGGTTGCATTTATAAATAAAATCCAGGGGAATAGGGACTTTTCTGAGCTTAATCGGAGTGAAAAAGATTTAATTCGTTGTGCAAATGTACTTACTGAATATCAGAATACTGGTAGTGTTAAATTTAGATCAATCTTAAAACAATATCCACTTAATGGAGAAATCGGAGACGCTATTAAAAGTTATTTAGCCTATAGAAAATCTGAAGGAGCTTCAGATGATACCGTAAATAATAATAAGTTATATCTTCACCGACTCTTAGAATTTCTTGAAAAGAACCGAGTGAATAACTTTTCCGAATTAAATAATCAACATATATTAGGATTCATTAATGGTTTGGGGTATTATTCCAAATCGACAATTCACTGTATGCTTTCATCTTTAAGAGGCTTCTTAAAGTATTTATTTGATAATAGAATATTAGATCAAAACCTAACTTATTTGGTTCCGAAAAGCAGTTACAAAAAAGAAGCCCGCCTCCCTACAACTTATACAAGAGATGAAGTTAATAACCTTTTAGCATCCGTTGATAAAGGTAATCCAAAAGGAAAAAGAGATTTCACAATGATTCTATTAGCAGCAAGGCTTGGGTTACGTGCATCGGATATTTGCGGGTTAAAATTTGAAAATATACACTGGGAAACTAATACAATTCGTTTAGTTCAAAAGAAAACGAAAGAACACATAGATCTTCCGATCCTTACTGAAATTGGAAATGCCATTATTGATTATTTAAAATATGGAAGACCAAACTCGGACCTTCCCTATTTATTTCTAAGGACTGGCCAACCTTATGACAAACTTGAGGAACCAACCCTTCATAGTATTGTCTCGTTTTATCTAAAGCAAGCTGGAATTAAAGATATTGAAAATAAGAAGCATGGTCCACATGCGTTACGTCATAGTTTGGCAGGAATTCTTCTAGAAAAGAAAACACCACTTCCTGTTATATCGGAAGTGCTAGGTCATACAAATACTGAAAGCACGAGAACTTACCTTAGGATTGATTTAGATACTCTTCGTCAGTGTGCTTTAGAAGTGTTGCCATTAAATTCACCTCTATTCAAAGGGGTGAACTAATATGGAATTCTATGGTGTTAACGCCGACCTAATTAAACAATACATTTCTTTTAAGAGAAGCATAGGATATGCATTTGATAATATTTATACTTTTAAAATGTTTGATAGATTTACTATAGAAAATGGTGTTCGTTCAGTTGGTGTTACAAGCGAATTAGCAGATAAATGGGCAAAAAAAAGACCAAATGAATCAGATGTTACGCAATATAAAAGAGTTAATACCATCATTAATTTTACTATTTATTTAAGCCAGCTTGGTTATGAAACTTATATTCCAAGACAGCTAAAATCCTATAAGAGTACTTTTACTCCTTATATTTTTTCAAAAGAGCAACTTAAGGTATTTTTTACAGCGTGTGATTCAATAGTTTTTTCTCGAAAATCACCAATGAGCTTTATACTTCCTGTCCTTTTTCGAATGATGTATGGATGTGGCTTACGAGTAAATGAAGCATTAAAACTTAGAGGTGAAGATGTAAATCTGAATGAAGGCTATATTATTATTAGAGAAACAAAAAACGGCAGTGATCGAATTCTTCCATTATCTGATTCATTAAAGAAAGTATGTATCCAATATAAAAAGGGGTATTTATCGAAACTTAAATCATATCACTACTTTTTTACACAAGAAAATGGACAAAAATATTCATCGGATACAGTATATAAATTGTTCCGTAAAGTATTATGGAAGGCTGGTATTTCTCATGGAGGAAAAGGATTAGGCCCACGGGTGCATGATTTTAGACATTCATTCAGTGTTCATTCACTGGCGGAAATGTCCCGAAAGGGACTGGATTTATACTATTCACTTCCAGTACTTTCAAAATATCTAGGTCATTCTTCTTTAGAAGCAACAGATAAGTATGTCCGATTAACTTCTGATATGTATCCTGAGATAATGACAGAAGTTAGTAGCCTTTGTTCATATTTATTTCCGGAGGTAACTCATCATGAAACCGACTGATTTTTCATTTTACCTCACAGGATTTCTTACGAAATATCTCCCTGGTGAAACGGGAGCGAGTAAAAATACAATTGACTCTTATAGAGATACCTTTATTTTATTTCTTCGATTTCTTAGAGACGTTAAAGAAATTCCAACAGATCAACTAACCTTAAACTTAATAACAAAAAATACAGTGGTTGAGTATTTGGATTGGACAGAAGAATACAGAAAATGTAGTATCTCGACAAGGAATGTTCGGTTAGCAGCTTTGCACTCTTTTTTTAAATACCTACAATATGAAAATCCGGATAATCTATTGGAATGGCAGAAAATACTTTCTATACCAGTAAAAAAAGCAGAGAAAAAGACCATAAACTATTTAACTCTCAATGGAATTAAACTCTTATTAAAAATGCCTAATGTAAATACTGTAGCTGGTCGTCGAGATTTAGCTTTAATATCACTCATGTATGATACGGGAGCTAGAGTTCAGGAAATTATTGACCTTACCCCATCGATGGTCCGTTTCGATAAACCGTTTACGATTAAACTAATCGGCAAGGGAAATAAGGCAAGAATAGTACCTCTAATGGAACCAACAGTAAAAATTATAAAAAAGTATATGGAAGAACAAGGTCTTTTGAAAAATTCCTCAAATTTGTATCCTTTATTTTTCAATAATAGAAAAGAAAAACTGACCAGAGCAGGAGTAAATTATATTTTAACAAAGTATAAGAATTTAGCACGAAAGGAAGACCATACATTAATTCCAGAAGTACTTAGCTGCCATTGTCTTCGGCATTCAAAGGCAATGCATTTACTTCAGGCTGGAGTTAATCTTGTTTATATAAGGGATATGCTTGGACATACATCTGTTCAAGTTACTGAAATTTATGCAAAAACGGATTCAAGACAAAAAAGAGAAGCCATAGAAAAAGCATATGTAGATGTGTTACCTAATGAGGAACCAGAGTGGCAAAAAAACGAGGATTTATTAGGTTGGCTACAAAGCTTCAATAAATAAAAGAGTACAATGATAATGTAAAGTAAGTTTAGTGAAAATTGGAATTTAACAACTAAAGATCGATTTACTTTACATTATTTTTTACTATAC
>NZ_HE978527.1:0-1717 GCF_000311725.1 Robertmurraya massiliosenegalensis JC6 | reverse complement strand
GTAGGTGTACGCGGTAGGAGAGCGTTCTAAGGGCGTTGAAGCTAGACCGGAAGGACTGGTGGAGCGCTTAGAAGTGAGAATGCCGGTATGAGTAGCGAAAGATGGGTGAGAATCCCATCCACCGAATGCCTAAGGTTTCCTGAGGAAGGCTCGTCCGCTCAGGGTTAGTCGGGACCTAAGCCGAGGCCGAAAGGCGTAGGCGATGGACAACAGGTTGATATTCCTGTACCACCTCGTTTTTGTTTGAGCGATGGGGGGACGCAGGAGGATAGGGTAAGCGCACTGCTGGATATGTGCGTCTAAGCAGTTAGGCTGGTAAACAGGCAAATCCGTTTACCATAAAGGCTGAGCTGTGATAGCGAGGGAAATAAAGTACCGAAGTTCCTGATTCCACACTGCCAAGAAAAGCCTCTAGTGAGAAAACAGGTGCCCGTACCGCAAACCGACACAGGTAGGCGAGGAGAGAATCCTAAGGTGAGCGAGAGAACTCTCGTTAAGGAACTCGGCAAAATGACCCCGTAACTTCGGGAGAAGGGGTGCTTTTTAGGGTGAATAGCCCTGAAGAGCCGCAGTGAATAGGCCCAGGCGACTGTTTAGCAAAAACACAGGTCTCTGCGAAGCCGCAAGGCGAAGTATAGGGGCTGACGCCTGCCCGGTGCTGGAAGGTTAAGAGGAGGGGTTAGCGTAAGCGAAGCTCTGAATTGAAGCCCCAGTAAACGGCGGCCGTAACTATAACGGTCCTAAGGTAGCGAAATTCCTTGTCGGGTAAGTTCCGACCCGCACGAAAGGCGTAACGATCTGGGCACTGTCTCAACGAGAGACTCGGTGAAATTATAGTACCTGTGAAGATGCAGGTTACCCGCGACAGGACGGAAAGACCCCGTGGAGCTTTACTGTAGCCTGATATTGAATTTTGGTACAGCTTGTACAGGATAGGTAGGAGCCTGAGAAGCCGGAGCGCTAGCTTCGGTGGAGGCGTCGGTGGGATACTACTCTGGCTGTATTGACATTCTAACCCGCACCTCTACATCGAGGTGGGAGACAGTGTCAGGTGGGCAGTTTGACTGGGGCGGTCGCCTCCTAAAGAGTAACGGAGGCGCCCAAAGGTTCCCTCAGAATGGTTGGAAATCATTCGTAGAGTGTAAAGGCACAAGGGAGCTTGACTGCGAGACCTACAAGTCGAGCAGGGACGAAAGTCGGGCTTAGTGATCCGGTGGTTCCGCATGGAAGGGCCATCGCTCAACGGATAAAAGCTACCCCGGGGATAACAGGCTTATCTCCCCCAAGAGTCCACATCGACGGGGAGGTTTGGCACCTCGATGTCGGCTCATCGCATCCTGGGGCTGTAGTCGGTCCCAAGGGTTGGGCTGTTCGCCCATTAAAGCGGTACGCGAGCTGGGTTCAGAACGTCGTGAGACAGTTCGGTCCCTATCCGTCGTGGGCGTAGGAAATTTGAGAGGAGCTGTCCTTAGTACGAGAGGACCGGGATGGACGCACCGCTGGTGTACCAGTTGTTCTGCCAAGAGCATCGCTGGGTAGCTATGTGCGGAAGGGATAAGTGCTGAAAGCATCTAAGCATGAAGCCCCCCTCAAGATGAGATTTCCCATAGCGTAAGCTAGTAAGAACCCTGAAAGATGATCAGGTTGATAGGTCAGAGGTGGAAGCGTGGTGACACGTGGAGCTGACTGATACTAATCGTTCGAGGACTTAACCAAA
>NZ_HE978526.1 GCF_000311725.1 Robertmurraya massiliosenegalensis JC6 | reverse complement strand
CTAAAGGTTGTAGGAGATTATGGAAAAGCAATGTATCCAGGGGAGTCTTTTCATCTCCTTCTTGGTAACAAACTACGTATACCTTGTCGGCTAAAAGTAGCTGGTCAACGACTTTGGTATGTAGAAATAGGAACAGAACAGGTAAGGCTTAATTTGAGAATGAACGAAATCTATGAGATTCAATTTTAAAATGTTGGGGAAGCTTGATTAAATATAGAGCTTCCCATTCTTTTTGGTCAACAACTCAAGCAAAATAAGGACAACTCGGTCTGTCAGTTGTTGGGCATATGAGATTGTCATTAACAAAGTAGAATTTCAAGACGTTTTCATCAACTTCATTTATAAGTAAACGAAGAATATTTTCGTCAATTAAAATAAACTTATTTGTCTTATGAAGTTTAATTATACCTTTTTCAATTTCTACAATGTCTTTACAAGATAGAACATAAGGTAACTTTCTTTTAACAGTAGAAAGACTTACAATACTTTCTCCAGAAATTTTACTTTTATTCAAATCTTCTTCTTTGAGATATCGATACTGTTCTTTTTTATTCAATCTACTATTTTCAGGAAGAGCCATCCAAGAATAAATAATATAACTAAATTTACTATCGTTAAGATGAGCTAAAGGGATTGGTATATTCATCGAATAACAACTCCCTTTTTAGTAATCTTAACTAAGCCTAATTTAATTAGTTTATCTAATGCTTGTTGAGCTTCTTTATCGCTTATACCGAGTTCTTTTCTACCTATCGAAATTAATTGTTCGCGGTATTGTTTTTTATTAGCTTCCATATTTACATCCTCCAATTGATATTTTTCTACACATTATATTTCTATCTGTAGAAACAAAAACGTAAATCAATCGGAGGAAATTTTTAGAAATTTTTTACGAAAGATCAAGTGGTTCATTTATATTTATGCTGTCAAGAATTTCTCCAAACTGACTAGCTAATTTTTTCTCTAATTCAACCGCTTTGAAGTATATTTCATCATACTTTCTTCTTTCCATAACTTCTAAGCAGTAATTACGAGCTCTCCTTATCTTCTTTAGCATCTCAATTTTCATTTGAAGTTCCATTTGTACGATACCTCCATAATTTTTTATAGAAGTTATATCGTACAAAAATGAAATGTAAAGCTAATATTTAATTTCTGCTTTTGGGGAATTTCTTTTGTCATAATGCAAATGATACAGTTCATTTAGAAGCTTCCACTTTTCAGAGACTTCCATGTTCTTAATAATTTCTAAAACCTCAGTAGCTTTCATGTTCATTTTCTGAATCCTCCTCTAACCAGTTATAGAAAACTGGGTTTTTAATTGTACCAAAGCTTAATGTTGCATGTTGATCCTTTTTGTAAGTATATGCTTGCTCTACCCATTCTTTAATCATACCTCTCATGTTATAAATATCTATGACAGTAGTAAGCATCTTACAAATAGTATTAGTGAATTCAAAATCATTAATAGCTTCAATATCATCTAAAGAACAGTCTGGTATTATAAAGCCTTTAGAAATTTGGTATTTATAAGCATCTTCAATTTCTAACAATTGATTTGGTTGTAAATTTATTTCATTATTCCTAATCATAATCTTAATCCTTTGTTTTAAAGTCATTGGTAAATCTGTATCCCAAAGTAATTCATATATATCTATATGGTTAAGATTAGAATTATGGTTTTTATTTATTTCATTATTTTTATATATTTCTTTTTTATTTATATTTTTATATGCCATACCCAAATGGAAAGGCTTGCCTTGCTCTTTTGGAAATCCTTGAATTTCCCTTTTGTCATACCTAGAATTTTCGTCAAAAATACCTTTTCCTTGAGTTTCCAAAGGTTCATCAGTTTTTTCTTCTTTATTTTCTTTTTTCAGGTCTTCCTTTTTGTCAGAGCTGACTTGGAACTGCTCAAATATTTTATCTGTGATGTGGAAGTATTTTCTTGCTGGTTGTCCCATAATTAAAGTCTCAATGTACCCAGCTTCTTCTAAATCTTTGATTGCTTTTAGTTGTTGTTTGTATGTAAGAGCTGTTTCTTCTTCGATTGTTTCTGATGTTAAATAGAAGTATTCTTTACCGTTCTTGTTAGTAATCATTTCCTTGTTTTTAAAGCTTTCATAACTTGAACATAACTGACCAAAAATAATTGAAGCATTAACTGATACTTCTCTCGCAATATCTTTGTTGAACATAACAAAAGCATTTCCACCTAAAATTGAAAGTAGATTCATTTTTATCCTCCTTATTATTGACGACAGAAGGAATATTGTTATAATAAAATAAACAGAATATTCTTCTGTACTGGTAGGAGATGGTTCCAAAAGCTCGCCAGCTTAACCATCTCTTATTTTATTATATCATTTTTCTGAATATTCGTGAAATATAAGTTAGGTATATATACCTATATTTTTAATCCTTTTAAAGCTCCATACTGCTTATGTTTCTTTTCAATATCTGTTCCCCAAAGATTTACATACCTCTTTGTAATTGTCATATCACTATGACCAAGCATAGTCATTAGACTAAAAGCATCTACACCTGACATAATCATTCTTTTTGCCATTGTATGCCGAAAAGTATGAGGACTAACTCTTTTACTTATCTTTGCTTCCTTTCCATACTTTTGGAATCTAGTTTGTATACTATGCCGATTAAGTTCTTTGTTATCTTGACTAATAAATAACTTATTAGTCTCTACTTTTCCTCTTAGCTTAATATAACGTTCAATTTGTTGTTGTGTTATATCAGATAAATATACAGTTCTTTCAAAAAGGTTTTTTGTTTTTCTTATTATCACCTTATTTCCTTGTACATCATCTACTTCTATTCCAACTAACTCAGAAAGCCTAACTCCAGTATCAAGAAACACCAATAAAATTACTTCATCTCTAAATGAAACAAAAGTTTTCTTTTTTCTAATTGTCTTGATTAGGTTCTCAATCTCTTCGTTATTAAGAGTTTCAATAAGTTTTTGACGATCTCTAAGAAGTTTTATATCCTTCATAGGATTTTTCTTTATAAACTTCTTTTTATATGCAAAATTGAAAAATGAACGTAATGCACGTAGCCTAGTATTTACAGAAGTAATACTCATGAACTCTTTACTTTTCAAAATAAATTCTTCAACATCATTTGGTGTCCAGCTAATTAACGGTTTAGATAGAAGTTTCTTTGCAGCCATTAACTCATTTTCATAATAGTTTAAAGTAGCAGGTCTAAGGTTTCTTATATAACAGTCTCGTAAGAATGCTTTATATAATTCCTCTTCCTTTTTTTCACTATCGTCATAAATTAAATTAAGCTCTTCCTTCGAAAGTTCTCCTCGTCTCCGTTTCATTTCAATCACCTCAAGGCATAAGATTCAAGGCACACGATTTTTAATTTGTAAACAAATAAAAAAGACTTCCAACAGAATGTTGAAAGTCTTAATTAATCAATATTTGATACCGGTGGTCGGGGTCGAACCGACACTCCAGAGGAACACGATTTTGAGTCGTGCGCGTCTGCCAATTCCGCCACACCGGCATATTCTTATCGTCTTAGGATAGCTAACATTATCTCAAGACAAAGAATATCATACCACGATAATAATACTTTGTCAAACCAATTTACTGTCTCTTTTACTGATGGAATAAATCGTTTCCTTCCCATTCTTCTCGAAGCATCCCCAAACGAATGGAATCATAGTATTCCCCTTTGTAATATCGTACCTTCCTAATTCTTGCTTCTTCTTTCATCCCGAGATTTTCCCCAACCTTAATCATTCTTATGTTTCCAGACCAAGTCGTGTAACCTACACGGACCAATGGCAACGTATTAAATAAATGATTAATCCAAAGCTTGATTACTCTTTTTCCATAGCCACCATTCCAGTAATTTGGGTCATAAATGACAATTCCCATTTCAAGCCAATGAGAAGGTTTATGCTCCCAGTAATAACCGACAGTCCCAATTACGACATCATTTACTTCGATTGCCCAGCGTCGTTCATTTGCGACGTAATCATCCTTTTGACGTAAAAATTCTTCATATGAAATATTTTTGTGCTCATAGTATGGAGCATCCCATTTTTTCCACTCGGGAGAATCCTCTTTATATATAAGCTCCCACAATCTCCTTAAGTCATCATCTATTATTGGTCTAATTATTAAATCATTGTCCTGGTAACTCACTTCATCACCTATTTTCCCATTAATAACACAAATCAAACTCTTCTTTTAGAATAGCATACATCTTTAAATCTTGATGTTGCCCCTTTATAAACACACATTTTCGATTCGTTCCTTCATAAGTCATTCCTGCTTTCTCCATCACTCTCTGAGAAGCTATATTCTCCACTAAGCATCTTGCTTGAATACGCACGAGTTCCATTTCTTCAAAGCCAAATTTTATGATTGCTCTTGCAGCTTCCGTCGTAATCCCTTTTCCCCAATGCTCTGGAGCAATCACATAACCAATTTCCCCACTGCGATGATTCGTATTCCATGCCACAAAGTCAATCGTCCCGATGAAAGAACCACTCTCTTTATCTTCAATCCCCCAAGGAGCTATTTTCTCATTCTCGTACTGATTCAGTACAAAATTGATAAACTTTTCCGTATCAGATATACTCTTATGCACATCCCAAGTCACATACTTAGCGACTTCTTCATTACTTGCATATGAAAACATCGCAGCAGTATCTGCAGGAGTTATTTTTCTCAAAAGTAATCGCTCTGTTTCTATTGTAGGCAAATCCCTATAAATTTTCTCTATCATCATTGCACTCACTTCTCTCTAAAAAAATGGCTGACTATAGCATTAAAATTTAACAGAGAACTAAGAATTTTACAATAGTATTTTGAAAGATCAAAAAAAGACTTATGCATCATGCTAAGTCTTTAAATATCGTATGTATTGGTTTAAATGGTGCCGAGGACCGGAATCGAACCGGTACGGTAGTCACCTACCGCAGGATTTTAAGTCCTGTGCGTCTGCCAGTTCCGCCACCCCGGCTAGCTGAAATACTAGCATATTAATTTTATATGAATGGAGGCGGCAACCGGATTCGAACCGGTGAATAAAGGTTTTGCAGACCTTGGCCTTACCACTTGGCTATGCCGCCGTTATTTTTTGGAGCGGAAGACGGGATTCGAACCCGCGACCCCCACCTTGGCAAGGTGGTGTTCTACCACTGAACTACTTCCGCAAATGGCTGGGCTAGCAGGATTCGAACCTACGAATGACGGAGTCAAAGTCCGTTGCCTTACCACTTGGCTATAGCCCATTGAAGAAGATTATAAATAAATGGGGCGATCGATGGGAATCGAACCCACGAGTGTCGGAGCCACAATCCGATGCGTTAACCACTTCGCCACGACCGCCATAATAAAATTGGCAGGGGTAGTAGGAATCGAACCCACACCAAAGGTTTTGGAGACCTTCGTTCTACCTTTAAACTATACCCCTATATATAGAATATATGATTTATTGCTTTTGGTGATGCGAAATTCAAGGAAAGCTTTTTCCTTCGCTACGCTTCTTAAAAATAGCGGAAAGTTATTTTCTCCTTGTGTCGAAAAAACGTTGGTGGAGGGGGACGGATTCGAACCGCCGAACCCGAAGGAGCGGATTTACAGTCCGCCGCGTTTAGCCACTTCGCTACCCCTCCAAGTTTATATATAAATGTATGAAAGTTCATTAAATTGAATTATAACATATTTGTTATAAAAATGGTGGCTCAGGACGGAATCGAACCGCCGACACATGGATTTTCAGTCCATTGCTCTACCGACTGAGCTACTGAGCCAACATAATATTCACCCTACATATAGAAAGCAATTGTCCATCATCCTCATCTCAGAATGCTAATTCTAGAAGCCTCTCGATGAGTATACTGGAAGTTTCTCACGGTAGTTTATTCATCGTGCTCTACCGACTGAGCTACTGAGCCAACATATGTAAAATAAAATGGCGGTCCGGACGGGACTCGAACCCGCGACCTCCTGCGTGACAGGCAGGCATTCTAACCAACTGAACTACCGGACCAAAGCTTTTTCGACGAAGGAGAAAATAGCTCTCCTTTACCTTTTCGCAATAGCGAAAATCTCTTTCCCTGTTTTAACAATCTTAGATTGATAAAACCGATTGCGGAGGCAGGATTTGAACCTGCGACCTTCGGGTTATGAGCCCGACGAGCTACCAGACTGCTCCACCCCGCGATAATAGTATATATCTAGTTTAGCTCATGCTTCTAGATAGTTTAAGGACTGTCCCGATTTCAGTTAGTAACTCAAGGAGCGACTCAATCGGTACAACTCGCAGTTTATTCAATGAAGTAACGCTTGTTGCTCCACCCCGCGATAATAATATACTCAAAATCTCCACTTTTGTGAAAATTAGAGATGTGTTACTTTACTATGCTACGCTTCGTAAAATAACATTGGTGGAGGATGACGGGATCGAACCGCCGACCCCCTGCTTGTAAGGCAGGTGCTCTCCCAGCTGAGCTAATCCTCCAAAGTAGTTGTAACAAGTACAACTTTTAATGACCCCTACGGGATTCGAACCCGTGTTACCGCCGTGAAAGGGCGGTGTCTTAACCGCTTGACCAAGGGGCCAGATATAGTAATGGCGGAGAGCAAGGGATTTGAACCCTTGAGACAGGTTTTGCCCGCCTACACGATTTCCAATCGTGCTCCTTCGGCCACTCGGACAGCTCTCCTAATGGCTCCGCGGGTAGGATTCGAACCTACGACCGATCGGTTAACAGCCGATTGCTCTACCACTGAGCTACCGCGGAAAATCAATTAATTATTCCTCTACTTGTGTACCTTCCGATTGTCCTCATCTTAGAAAGTTCATTCAAGTAGCAACTCGATGAGTACAACTCGCAGCATATTCATGATGCATTGCTCGTTGCTCTACCACTGAGTTACCGGGGAATAACACATATAATAGAAATGTTCGCCCGGCAACGTCCTACTCTCACAAGGGGACAGCCCCTAACTACCATCGGCGCTGAGAAGCTTAACTTCCGTGTTCGGTATGGGAACGGGTGTGACCTTCTCGCTATCGTCACCGGACCAATTATTTATCAAGACATATTCTATTATACCGATTTACAATATTATTTCAAGAGAAACTTTAGTTTTGCTACCCATAAATACTATTAAAAAATATCATTGCTTCACAAAAATACTTGTTCCCTCAAAACTAGATAATGAATGAAGAAGAATAGAAAACCGAGTAATC
>NZ_HE978525.1 GCF_000311725.1 Robertmurraya massiliosenegalensis JC6 | reverse complement strand
GTTTAGTGAGTTTCCTCCAACTACCTTTTGCTTCTAAATTTTTTGATTTGAAAGTTTCTCCTTTATAATGCTTTTAAATTCATTTTCGTTTGGGTGTTTTAGATTAAGTAGTTGAGTTACATTTTCCATATTTCTTTTCTCCGGTTTGAACTAAAACACTCAAACAACCTCTTTATTATTTCGAATTATTATTTGTGTTCTTTTGAACACAATTCATTTATACCACCATTGTACCAATTGTCATATGCTACCCATTGCTTGTTGAAGTCATTTGGCATACTAAATTTACCTCCTGAAAGTTATATAATGATTTATAAAATAGTAATTTTACGTACAAGTCATTGAAGCACGCAAGCACACAAGCATAGGTACATCCTCCACGAAGAGTCGAATTTATTTCGGCTCTTTTTCTTTTTGTAAATAATTATTTTTTATATATATTGAACTGCTTTATAGCAGTTTAAAAAAATTAAAAACGGAACACGTTCTTTTTTGAGGTTTTTAGTTTTTCTTCTACTAAACTAAGCAGTATCGTCATCAGAATCTGAGGTATTCTTTGTGGGGTTTGTCGGTTCGGGGTTATTCCTCGAACCAAACTATCTTTTGTGAATTTTATGTATAAAAAAGAGCATTTATACTTGGTCAAAAATTATTGTATTTAACCGTATGAGGAAAGTTGAGCCAGCCAGATTAATTTCTGGCTCTTTTATTTTTTTGGCTATTTTTAGTTTTGCACATAGAAACAAAAACAAGGAGGTAAGCAAATGGGATTATTCACTGTTGGAAGACCTAAGCCAGAATATGAACAAACTTTCAATTCGGCTACAGTTTATTCTTCAGCTCCACCAGAATTAATTTCTGAAGATGAAGCTTTAAAAATCCCTGCTGTACGAGCATCGGTTGAATTGATTGCTGATTCAATCTCAACATTGCCAATCTATCTTTATCAAGATGCCACTAACAACGATATAACAAAGATAGAAGATGATGATCGAGTAAATAAATTAAATCATGATGCTAATAAATTTGATACAGCTCAGACAATCAAAAAGAAAGTTGTTAAAGACTATTTGCTTCATGGTAAAGCTTTCATCTATAAGAAAGAGGGCGCCCTATATTACCTGGAGTCCAAAAATATGAGACAAGAAGGATTTACTGAAGATAATATTGTTCCAAGTCGAATTGAATACGAGTACATTGGTTTGAACGCATCAGTAAGAATTGATGTAGAAAACTTGATTATTATTGATTCTGGTTCAAATGGAATTTTATCCGATGGAGGAACAATTCTTCAGAATGCTAGCAAGCAAATTGAGTATTCAACATCTTTGCTTCATAATTCAGCAGTTCCAGTTGGTATGGTAAAGGCTGCTTCAAGATTAACTCAAACTGCAATCGATAGATTGAAAGCAAGTTTCGAGAAGATTTATTCAGGAACAAAGAATGCTGGTCGTACCATGATTCTTGAAGAAGGTATGGATTACAAACCTCTATCATTGAAGCCTGATGAACTTCAATTAACTGAAGCTAGTAAACAAACAATTTCAGAAGTTGCTAGATTATTTAATATTCCAGAATCTCTAATCAACAGCGATGCTAATAAGTATGCAAGTTTGGAACAAAACACAGTTCAGTTCCTACAGAATACTTTGCTGCCAATTATAACTCAAATTGAAAGTTCTTTTGATAAATATTTGTTAGATGATTTCGAAAAGCAACTTGGTTATTACTTTAGATTCGACACTTCTGAAATTATTAGAACTACTGAAAAAGAAAAGATTGAAACTGTTACTAAAGGCCTAAAAGAGGGCCTTTTTAGTTTTAACGAAGCTAGAACAAAACTAGATCTTCCAAAAGATGATAAAGATTTCAGATTACTAAGCATTGGTAGCGTCATGAAATATGACGATGGCCAAATGGTATTTCTAAACCTTGGTCAAGATTCATCAGAAAAACAGGAGGTGGAAGAATCAAATGAATAAACAAGAACGCATTGATTATTTGAAAAACGAGATTAATAAGAAGCTAAATCAGCTTCAAAAATTTAAAGAAGTAAGGTCAATAAGCTCATCTGATAAACAGCTTTTCGATGTTGAAGTTCGAAAAGTCGAAAACATGATAGATGAACTTGAAAAATTAGAAAAAGAAAGAGGAGATATTAATATGGAAAAGAAAATTGAAAAACGCAATGAACAATACACAGTTTTAGATAGCTACCTACGTAATGGTGAAACTCGTAATCTACAAACTACAGCTTATGGTGGCGCAGTAATTCCAGAAAACGTTCATAATACTATTATTAAGAAAATGGAAGAAACTTCTCCAGTATTTGCTAAAGCTCGTAAACTTCCATCTGTATCTGGAACATTAAAGATTGCTAAAGAACATGGGGTAGCAACTAATGCTGGATTCGTTGAAGAAGGCGAAGAGTTAGTAATGGATGTTCTAAGCTTAGATGATGTTAAGTTAACTCAAAAACGTGTTGGTGCAGCAATCCAATTATCTAACCAACTTCAAAACGATGCAGCTATTGATATTGTTGATTACTCTGTAAACCTACTTTCTCGCCGTCTAGCAAAAGTAATTGAGAAATCAATTTTAACTGGTGAAAAAGATACAGAATTCCGCGGTATTATTGGTTCAGCAATTCCAACAGTAACATTTACTGGTGTTGCATCAGATGTAGAAATGGAAAATTTACAAGAGTTATATCTTGCAATCCACCCAGACTTCTTAACTGGTGCTGGTTTCGTAATTCAACGTAATTTCTTCAATGCTATTGCTAAGAAGACAGATGCTAACGGTCATTTCTACCTACAAAATGGAATTGTAAATGGTAAGCTTCACTATACATTGTTTGGATTACCAGTAGATATTACTGATGCTCTTCCAGACAATACTCCTGTTATCTTCGGTAATATTGAAGAAGCTTATTCAGTTATGATTAAGAAAGGTATGGGAGTTACTCATGTAACTGCTGATACTAAAAATGCTCTTCGTGGAAGCCGTTTAATCGTTCTTGATGCTTATATGGATGGAGCAGTTACAAACGAACAAGCTGTTTCTAAATTAATTTTAGCTTAATATGTGAAATTCTTCACGAACTAAAGAGTCAGAATCCTCGGATTTTGGCTCTTTTATTTTTTAAAAAGGAGATTTTTAAATGTTCAAATTCTATAAAGACAAAAATGCAAAAGGATTAAGCGTCACCTTATTTGGACATGGTTTTGCTTTTATAAAAACAGAAAAACCAAAGAATCATCTTTCTATATATAAATTCTAAAATTGAAAGAAATGAGGTTGAAATAAATGAGCAAGATTTCCGGAATGAAAGTTAAGTTATTTATTAAAGATGCTACTACTGGGAAAATTCTCGCGGGACAAAGGAATGCGACTCTTAACCGGAGTGCAGAAACAATAGATGCAACTTCTAAAGATAGTGATGGTCATTGGCAAGAAAGCATTCAAGGATTTAAAAGTTGGACGATTGATTGTGATGGAGCGTTTGTTCAAGATGATGTAGCTTATTCAATGTTGGAAACAGCTTATCTAAATTCTGAGAATGTAGATGTATATTTAGAATTCCCATCTGGAACTAAATATGAAGGTAATGCTACCATAACTGAGCTGTCTATGGAATTTCCTTATGACGATCTTACGACATGGTCTTTATCATTACAAGGAAATGGCCCACTATCTATTATCGAAGCTTAAAAATGAGCCAAGGAATTTTTTCCTTGGTTCTTTTAAAAAGGTGATAAGAAAATGAATCCTGGAAAATTAAATAAAAAAATTGAAATTATGGAACTTACTCAAGTATCTGATGGTTCAGGTGGATATGAAAATATTTTAACTTCTGTTATGACAGTTTGGGCAAACATAAGACCTGTTTATGGTAGAGAAAAATGGCAAGCCCAACAAGCTCAAGCTGAAATATCTCATAAGGTTATTGTTAGATATTCACCTAAAATAAATCGAGCTCAAGTAATTTCATATAACAACAAGATTTATGACATTCAGTATCTAATTAATATAAACGAAGAAAATAGATTTTTGGAAATTCAAGTATTAGAAAGACAATAGGGTGATATTCAATGGCAAGAGTAGTAGTAAGAATAGAAGGTGGACGTGAGACTGTTCGTAACATAAATGCTTTTGAAATGAAGAAAAAGCAAGATGCAGCCAATGTTGTTAAGCAACATGCAAAGAATGTTAGAACAGCAGCAAAGAAAAGAGTTCCAGTTTCACCTGCTAATAGAAAGAAGAGTTCAGGTAGACCTGGAGATTTGAAAAGAAGTATTGGATATAGAACGTTTAATGATGGGCTATCTGCAGTAATATACCCTAAGAAAAAGAAAGCACCTCATAGACACCTAGTCGAATATGGTACAGGTCCTCGTTATCAGAAGAAGTCTGGCAGATATGTTGGAAGAATGTCAGCACAACCGTTTATGGAACCAGCGGAAAGGTCACAAGAAGCATCTTATAATAATGCTATGAAGAAAGTATTCGAAGGTGATCGGACAGAAGTATAGAAAGAAAGAGGTGAATTGTAATGAAAGTTATTGAAGTTGAAAAAGAAATAACAGCTCATGATAAAGCAAGATACTTACATGTATTACGAGAAGATATTGGTGAGGAAGCATTTAGAATTGCTTTAGCAAAGGTTTATACGAAACATTTAATTGAATTGAAGAGATGGAAAGGTAAGAAGGTTGTTCGTGAAGACATACTATTCTTTGTGAATATGATACTGAAAGAGAATGGTTGTGAGGAAGTAAGTTATTCGTTTGTTAAGAAAGTTGAAGAAAGTATCGCCCATTAGTTTTGAAAAAACCTCTCTCTGTACCATAATAACCCCCCGCGGTCTATTTTTTCGGACGTTACCGTTTCACTCGGCCCAACTTAGAAGCTGAAAGGAGTTGACAGTATGAATCAAAAAATTCCTGGACTTCATAAAGACAGTAATGTTACTCGTGCAAAACGTAAACAAGAACAAGCAGAAGAATTTAAAAAGAATTTACCCCAGACTGACTTCAATGATTTGCCAGAGGGATATCGACTTCATAGTAACCACATGTACAATATTCTAGTAAAAGAACTGAAAGCTATCGGAGCAACACACTTGATAGGAACAGATAAATTTGGACTTATTGAACTTGCTAATACTATGTATCACTTGAACAGATTTGAAAATAAACTTGCTAAAGAAGAACTTAATCTAACTGAAGAAATAAAAGTTCTTCAACAAAGAAATACTTTGCTTCAAACTGTCGATAGACAAATGAAAAGGTTAATGTTAGACCCAGCTAGTCGTCGTGAGTTAATTGAAGTAGTAAGTAATGATATTTCCAATATCCAACTAGATGATGATGATGATGAAGCTTTAGTTGAGCTATTGATGGAAGGTGCTAACTAATGTTTGAAAAAGAAACTGAACTTCTTTCAAAAGCTAAATCGTTAAGTCAAAAAGAAGCTCTTTCTACCATGCTCAAAAATCCAGAATTATTAGATCCACTTCTTTATACATTATTTACTTGTGATTCTAATACTTTTGAAATTCTTCCTCACGATAAATATTGTTTGTTGATGAAGAAGAAAGCTTTTAAATCCAACAATAAGAAGTTGCTGAAGATGGTAGAAGAATACGAAGGAAAGATATAAAAAAGGCAGTCGTATCAAATAAAAGATAAGGCTGCCAAGTTATTTTTTTGCAGTTTTACTTAATTCATATTTTTAATAAAAAGTTATGAGAAGATAAGTTTGCTTTTAAAAGATACAGGATATGTTTGAGACAGTTGCTGTAACAACTGCCCCAATGGAAACAGAAACTAAGACCTATACAATAAAAGCATAGCAAAAATAAAGTACAAAATAAAGTGAAGAGAAATAGAGTCCTGTTATGACCTTGTCAGGACCTTTTCTTTTTTCACAAAATAAAATTAATTTTACCTCACTCATTAATTTGTTATTATTAAGTTGCTAGACAAAAATAGGATGTGAGGAAATGGATAATCAGGAATACACTTTATCTGAGGCTGCTAAAAGGTTAGCTGAGTTAAAGGGCAAGAAAGAACCTTATACTAGGCAATATATGCACAAACTCGTCAAAGAAGGTAAATTAAAATGCAGGAAATTAGGACAAGATAGCCCAATTTACGTAACAACTGAATATGAAATTCAGTCGTTAATAAAGAAAATTAATAGAGTTGGAAGACCAACGAAAAATAGTTGACAAGCGTAAACTATTTTTTTTATTATTAATTTAGGACAAGCTTAAGGAGTGTAATTATGGAATTTAGAAATCAAATACTTAATGGTGATTGTTTAGAAATGATGAAACAATTACCAGATAATTCTATTGCAACGTGTATAACTGATCCGCCATACAATTATGAGTTTATCGGTCGTAATTGGGATGTAGAAGAAATTAAAAGAAGGACTGAACGAGTCCAAAATTCCAATACTTTGGTTAAGAACATTCCTTACGGTAGTGGTTTAGCAGGTGGCGTTAGGAATGAGAGATGGTATAAAAAAAATCGTGATAATATAGTTGAGTATCAAAAGTGGATTGAGGATTGGGGAAGAGAATTATATCGTATTTTAAAACCAGGAGCATTAGTTTTTACTTTTAATAGCACCAGAACAATTGCTCAAGTACAGGTAGCTCTAGAAAATGTAGGATTTTATGCGAGAGATATTATAGTATATAGAAGGCATAGTGGTATTCCGAAAGGGTTAAATGTTGCAAAAAAACTTGAAAAAATGGGTGCAGAAAATCCTGAACAGTGGGAAGGATGGCACAGTGCTTTAAGGAATGAATGGGAAGCCATCTCTGTAGTTCAAAAGCCATTAGTAAACAATTACATTGAAACTCTGCAACAGTATAATGTAGGTTTGTTTCATGCGAAAACGGAAGAAGGCTTCCAATCCAATATTATTGAAAATATAAAACGAGATAAAAATGATGATTTCAATATTCATGTAACTGTAAAACCAATGGAATTGATTAAGAAGCTCATAGAGTTATCAACCCCTAAAATAGAAGGCAACATAGTTATAGACCCTTTTATGGGTTCAGGCACTACAGCTTTGGCGGCTACAGAACTTGGTATAGATTATGTTGGTATAGAAATAGTTGATGAGTATTGTGAAATCATTAGAAAAAGATTAGAAAACTTGAAACAAAAACAAGAATTAGAAGGTGAACAACAAGACCTTTTTTCTATGATTAACGATTAATTGCAAATTCGTTACCAAATTTTTTGAGATAACTTACAATATCTACACCTGTTTTCTCTCGTATATATTCATAAGTTTTTTGACCTGTTAGAATTGTCCATCCTCCTACTTCACAAGCCTTAATTGCAGCTGGAAGATTATCTTCTCTTAGAATTAGGAGGACAGGTCGATACCCTTCATCTCTTAAAAGTTTTCCATAGGTTTTAAATTTCTTTAGAGTTCCCGAGTCCCCTGAACCTATTCTATATTTGGTATCAATTGCATCAGAACCAGCAACCAAATCACACGGCTCGTCTGCATCATACTTTAACGCATCTCCAAAATGGGGGTGCTTTTCTTTAAAGATTTCTATGATAACACGTTGCCATAACATTCCTAATTCTCTTCCCCAGTATTGTCTATTTTCCCTTTTTAAATCAGGAGAAATACCGAATAGCTCCATTAAAATATCATATTCGTTGTTTTCATCTGAATAGGTTTTTTTAGTAAATGATGAATAATAAGATTGTAAGGTTTCTCTTATTTCTTTTTCCAATATTATTCCTCCCTTTAGTATGAAATATAGAGTATCAATTTTATTTTACATTTTGAATTTCTCTTTTACAAGAAAATAGTGGTAATTATAATCATGTCAACGAAATAAAGAAGTCAGTAGTTACTATCCATTCGTTATTTTTTTACAAAACCTAAATCAATAGCTCCCCATAAATACAGTGAAGCAATCGAATTATAAGGTTGCCACTTTTCGTAAAAATAATCTAAATCCAATGACTGTTCTTTTTCAATTTGATATAGCCATCTAATCGCATTTTTAATACTAACATCACCGTATGATAAAACATCAAGTCTCCCCAATGAAAAGATAAGAAACATTTCGGCAGTCCATTTTCCAATTCCCTTTATGTTAGTTAATGTTTTTATTACTTCCTCGTCATCTAACATATGTATAGTTGAAAAATCAACTTCACGTGTTAAGTATTTTTGTGTCAAATCCCGTATGTATTTAAGTTTTGGAAAAGATACGCCACAACCACAAATTAGGTCATCTGATATATCTTCTAATAATTCTGGATTGAAATTCTGCCAAATATTTTCGACTCTGCCTATAATTGTTTGAGCAGCTTTTAATGAAAGTTGTTGCCCAATAATCCGCTTTACTGTTGAACAATAAAAGTCTGTACTTAAAGGAATATCAATTGTTCCAACATTCTTTATTAATTTTTCTAATTTTGGATCGACCTTCGCCAAGTGTTTTACACGTTCATCTTCAACTGTGAAAAATAACCTATCCATTTATAATGCTCCTTAAAATGTAATGACCCTAAAAATTTACCGTATCAAATTTGAAATAAAATATCAATTTTATTTCATAAAAAAATCACCTTGATGGTAATATCAATGGTGTTTTTTTACAACTTAGAGATCATATAGTATTTTTTTCTTTTTAATTATATTTTGTTTAATATCGTCGATATACTTGACTACGCACCATTCTGAACAAAACTTCTCTCCATAAATCTGCTTATGGTAACTTTGAGCAACCCAATATCCTTTTTCTGTTTTAGTCGAAATCTTTTTTAAGCAGTTGGTACATTCTATAACATAGTTTCTCTTAATATCTTTTCTAAAATTCTTAAACAGATTAGGGCCAACTTCACATTCTTCGAATAAATAATCAATATCATATTTTATTTGTTCGAGAGTTCTTTTCTTATACTCGACTTCATTTATATTTAAATATGCCTTTCTTAACCCATCAATCATCTCTTTCACTTCAACAAGTGTTAATTCCTCATTCAATCCATTAAATGCTCTTAAACCGGAAGTATCATCATCATGGTAAAAGCTAATAAGAGAATTTCTATTATTA
>NZ_HE978524.1 GCF_000311725.1 Robertmurraya massiliosenegalensis JC6 | reverse complement strand
GACGTATGATTTGTTTAGTTTTCAAAGTGCAATAATTTTTCACGAATAGGAAAATATCTTTCAATATTCGTTAAAATAAAATTCATATTCATTTTAACTCATCGCTTAGGAGCGACTTTATTAATATACCATTCTCACAATCAAATGTCAACAACTTTTTATAAGTAGTTAACTTGTTATCTTGTGACGACTTTTAATATGTTATCACCATTTAGAACCCATGTCAACATTTTTATAAAATCCATGTATCAATTGCTACTAATGCACATAATCCCGGAATTCCAAGGAATCCTGAAACAGCTGAAGTTGCTAAATTAATGGGGATATGAATCCCAAATTGATTTCCTAAAACATTTAAAAAAAACAGCAGTAATGCACCGATTAATAATTTCACGATCCCTTGCCCAACGAAACGAATTGGTTTTAAAGGGGTACCTACTAAAAGAAATAGAACTATTAACCCTCCTATTAGGGCAATCACAACAACTGGTTCCAAAAAAATCCTCCTCCCATCAAAATCACCTATACTAAAATATGTACAAGTTCTTTTAAAAATGACATGGGAGGAGTGTTTTTATTTTCGGATATTAATTTTCCTTGATTTTGCTTCCTTTATTAAATAGAAGTATTTTGCTTCTGCAAGCTTGGCAGAGCATAAAATTTCTTCAGAAGGATCAAAGCTTTTTTCTACTAACGATTTTTGGTTTGTCCAATCTGCCCGAATTTCACTAATTTGCCTTAAAAGCTTTTCATCAAATTCTTTGCGCAGCCAGCCTTTTCGTCGAAAAAACATGGTCATACCTCCGCTTGATCATTTACCCGTTCCAAATATCAAAGCCCTTAAACTTCTCTTCTACCCTCAAGTGCTTTTGACAAGGTCACTTCGTCGGCATACTCTAAATCCCCACCTACAGGTAAACCATGTGCAATTCGCGTGATTCTTATTCCTGATGGTTTTAAAAGTCTCGATATATACATCGCTGTAGCTTCTCCCTCGATATTGGGATTAGTAGCAAGAATAATTTCTTCCACTATTTCATCTTGAAGCCTTTTTAGTAAATCAGGAATATTGATATCTTCTGGACCAATTCCATCCATAGGTGAAATAGCCCCATGTAAAACATGATAAAGTCCACCAAACTCCTTCATTTTTTCCATTGCGATGACATCTTTTGGATCTTGAACAACACAAATAACGGAACGATCCCGTCTTTCATCTGTACAAATATAACACGGGTCCTGATCAGTGATATGTCCACAGACAGAACAATAGCTTAAATTTCTTTTTGCATTCACTAACGCCTTTGCAAAATCAAGAACGACGTCTTCCTTCATACTTAGCACAAAAAACGCCAGACGAGCGGCCGTTTTCGGGCCGATACCTGGCAATTTCATAAAGCTGTCAATTAGCTTAGATATTGGTTCAGGATAATGCATATTTTTCCCCCGCCTAGAACATTCCTGGAAGGTTCATCCCTTTAGTGAATTGTCCCATTGTTTGATTTGTTAACTCATCTGCCTTTTTCAAAGCATCATTTGTTGCCGCTAAAACGAGATCCTGTAACATTTCGATATCTTCCGGATCAACTACCTCTTCCTTAATTTTTACTTCAAGGACTTCTTTATGACCGGAAACAATTACTGTGACCATTCCACCACCAGCAGTACCTTCAATTTGCTTTTCTCCTAACTCTTCCTGAGCTTCTGCCATTTTCTTTTGCATTTTTTGCATTTGCTTCATCATATTTTGCATATTACCCATTCCACGCATATTGTTCATTCCTCCATTAATCTTTTATTTCGATAAGAGTATCTCCAAATAATTTAACTGCTTCTGATACAATCGGGTCAGCCTCAGCTGTAGAGGACTCCCCTTCTAACTCGTCAGACCCATCATCTTTGTGCCCTTTCAGAAATTCCTCTCTTAAGTGAAGCCATTGTTCTTCTGGCACTCCAATAATTTGTAATTGCTTTCCTGTTAACTCTTCAAATAACTTCGTTAAAACCTGTAAAAAGCTAGCATTTTCCATTGCCATTTGGCAATGAATTTCATACTTGAATTTAATAATAAAAGCACTTGTTGAAGCTGCTACTGGTTCAGCCTCATTTAGCAAAGCGGCTTGAGACCTCATCTGTTTTTGGGCAAGACGGCCAAGCATTTCACCCCAGCGACCTTTAACAAGATTTAAATCTGATTTTGTTGCCTCTTTTAAAATTTCGTTGATTCTCCCAGCAGGGGCTTGGAATCCTTTGCGGTTAACACGTTGCGGCTTCGGTTTAGATGCAACCGGTGATTCATCGCTAACTTGTATTCCTTTTTCTTTCAGCTCCTGTAGCTCTGCCTCTAATTGTTCAAGCTTACTTAATAGCTTTCCCACTTCATTCGAACTAGAACGAGCTACTTTTTCAAGCTGACATAACTTCACAATCGCTACTTCTAAGAAAATTCTTGGATGATTTGTCCAGCGCATTTCTTGTTGCGTTTTATTGAGAATATCAATAATTTCATAGATCTCTTCTTGTTCATTCATTTTTGTTAGCTCTTGAAATTCTTCATCCAGCATTACTCGTTCCATTGATTCTTCCAATGTTGGGGCAGCTTTATATAAGAGCATATCACGATAGAACAAAATAAAATCTTCAACAAATCTAGAAGGATCTTTTCCTTGAAATAATAGCTCTTCTAATGCGGACAATCCTTCTGCTACATCCTTCTTTTTTATCGAAAAAGCAAGACGATTAAGGAAATTTTGTGAAACAGCACCAGTAACAGTTAACGCATCTTCCAATGTAACCCGATCCTGACTAAAGGAGATCGCCTGGTCTAATAAACTTAAAGCATCTCGCATTCCACCTTCTGCCGCTCTTGCAACAACTTGCAACGCTTTATCCTCAACCTCGACTCCAGTTTCATCGACAATCATCTTCATTCGATTAACGATGGCACTTGCTGAAATTCTTTTAAAATCAAAGCGTTGGCAGCGAGACAAGATTGTTAGTGGAATTTTATGTGGTTCTGTTGTAGCTAAAATAAAAATAACATGCTTTGGTGGTTCCTCAAGTGTTTTTAGTAAAGCGTTAAAGGCACCGATGGAAAGCATATGAACTTCATCAATAATGTAGACCTTATACTTAACAGAACTTGGGGCATACTTTACTTTGTCTCGGATGTCTCTGATTTCATCAACACCATTATTGGATGCCGCATCAATTTCAATCACATCTGAAATAGAACCATCTGTTATTCCTCTGCAAGATGGACACTCATTACACGGTTCTTGAATAGGTGCTCTCTCACAATTCACTGCTTTCGCTAATATCTTTGCCGCACTCGTTTTCCCAGTGCCTCTTGGTCCAGAAAATAAGTAAGCATGTGAAATCTTTTCTTGAAGCAGGGCGTTTTGTAGCGTTTTTGTCACATGCTCCTGCCCGACAACATCAAAGAACTGCTGCGGACGCCAAACACGATATAAAGCTTGATAACTCACAGACACGCCCCCTCCATTTAACATATGTACATTGCTTTTTAAGCAACACAGAAATAGTCTCCCTCATTATACCTTAATTTTTTTCTAATGAAAAATAATCACTGGCAATGAATTTGGACAAAATTAAAAAAGCCCATTCAAAATGTAGGAAGCTTCCGGTTTGTCTAATTCGCTCCAACCATCTCTCACCCTTAAGCGGAATTTTTCCTGTTATCTCCTCGATGAAGTCCCTTTTAGGGGAAATAACGGAAGATTTTCCGCTTACGGAGGGCAAAATCGTTTATTTGGGCATTTTTTGAGGGAATAGCAGGAATTTCTCCTGTTATTTCGGCTCTTTTTCATGATGGTTGCTTATTAAGCGGAATTTTTCCTGTTATGTTTTCATACCGATACTCCTATTGTTTATACGAAGATTTCATCCACAAGTCGAGGGAGTTTATAAATTCATGGACAACAAAAAACTCACCCTTGTTCGGATGAGTTTAAACATTCATTGGTAAAACCGTGCACCTTTCGTCGACTGACGTCCATAAGCGTTACTTAGGTAGTTAGCTCAGCTCAGGCAACCCTGCGGCACATGGGAGTGTCCACTTAATGCTGCTTCCTTCCGGACCTGACATGGTTCATGGATTCCCATTGCGCAGGACCCGAGCTTCAACACCACTTACCTAAGGCAGACCCTACAGAGCATCAGCCTCAGAAAAGGAATTCAGTCTCGCTAGAGCGGATTGCGAGTACAGGGCACCGCTACCTCCCCACCTAGCACGGCATATACAAGTATACTAAGAAACAAGCTAAAAATCAATCTTTAGCCATTGTAAATTATTGTAAGTCCTTTTTGGCTGCTTTTCTTTTCTTTTTTTCATCACGTAGTTTTCGAAAGAAATCGGTAAGAAGCTGACCACACTCTTCTTCTAGGACTCCTGATATCACGTTACTTTGATGGTTAAATCTTTGATCCTGTAAAAGATTCATAAAAGTACCAGCACATCCCCCTTTCGGATCATTCGCTCCGTAAACAACATTCTCAATTCTAGAAAGCATGCTTGCTCCTGCACACATCGGACAAGGCTCTAAAGTAACATAGAGTGTAGCCTTCTCCAATCTCCATGTACCAAGTATACGACAAGCTTCATCAATCGCCAGGATCTCGGCATGAGCGATTGCCGATTGATTCGACTCTCTTAAGTTGTGAGCTCGAGCGATAATGACACCATCTAGGACAATAACCGCTCCAATAGGTACTTCACCAAGTTCCTCAGCTTTTTTTGCCTCTGCAATTGCTTCTCTCATAAATAATTCATGCATTGATAATTCCATTTTAAACTCCTTCATCCAAATAGCTATTACCTAGTTTATCCAACAAGTATGTCCAATTGTCAATTCCTACATCTTCTTTGCATAGGATGAATGTAGCCTAAATCTGGGCAAGGAGGAGATATGATGCAAATTCATGTTGTTCAACAAAATCAATCATTATTTGGCATCGCACAAGCCTATGGTACAACAGTGGATGAATTAATAGAAGCCAATGAGATTCCAAACCCTGATCGTCTAGTCGTGGGACAGACCTTAGTCATCCCTATTGTCGGGCGATTTTATTGGGTTCAACCTGGAGATAGTTTATGGACCATTGCCAATCGCTTCAGTCTTTCTTATCAGCAACTCGCATCCATAAATGGAATTCCAGCCAACCAACCTCTTCGTGTGGGAATGAGATTGTATATTCCCCAACTCCCTAAAGAAGAGGCTGAATTTAATGCGTACGTGGAACCGAGGGGGACAACAGTTGCTCCAAACTTAGTAGAAAGTGCAAGAGATGCAGCACCCTATCTAACATACTTAGCTCCCTTTAGTTTTCAAGCACAACGAGATGGGACATTAAAAGAACCTTTACTCAATGATTTTCCTTCCATCGCTACTGCTAACAATGCTATTTTGATGATGGTCATCACCAATCAAGAAAATGATCAATTTAGTGACGAACTTGGACGAATTCTACTAAATGATATGGAGATCCAAAATACTTTTTTAGATAATATTGTTGCCACAGCCCAAAAGTATGGTTTCCGCGATATTCATTTCGACTTAGAATACTTGCGTCCTGCAGACCGAGAAGCTTACAATCAATTTTTACGAAAAGCAAAGGATCGCTTTGCCGAACAGGGCTGGCTCTTATCAACTGCCCTAGCTCCAAAAACAAGTGCTGAACAAGAGGGAGCATGGTACGAAGCCCACGATTACCGTGCCCATGGTGAAATTGTCGATTTTGTTGTCATTATGACTTATGAATGGGGGTATAGCGGAGGGCCTGCGATGGCTGTATCTCCAATTGGACCTGTTCGTGATGTGATCGAGTACGCCTTAACAGAAATGCCAGCCTCTAAAATTATGATGGGCCAAAATTTATATGGATACGACTGGACTCTTCCTTTCGTTCAAGGCTCCATCGCCAGAGCCGTTAGTCCTCAACAAGCAATTCAGCTCGCAGCTGAACACAATGTTCCGATTCAATATGATACGACAGCACAAGCCCCTTTTTTCCATTATGTTGATGGAGAAGGAAGACGACACGAAGTTTGGTTTGAGGATGCTCGTTCTATTCAAGCGAAGTTTGACATGATCAAAGAACTTAATTTACGTGGAATGAGCTATTGGAAACTTGGGTTATCTTTCCCACAAAATTGGCTTCTAATCGTTGAAAATTTTGATGTCGTCAAACGTTAAGCAAGGAACCGAAGCAAGCAGCCAGAATCATGGGCTTCTTGCTTTTTTATACATAATTTTACTGAAGAATTTATCCCCAAACTTCCTTGATTACATGATACTATAGTGGAGGTGAAAAATTTTGTCGAATTGATTAAAGGAGTTAAGTGAATGAACGAAGTACCTTTTATTACTGTGGAAGGGCCAATCGGGGTCGGAAAAACTTCCCTCGCAAAAGCCATTTCTGAACATTATCAATATAGACTTCTCCTCGAGATTGTCGATGAAAATCCTTTTTTAGAAAGGTTTTATGAGAATCTTGAAGAATGGAGTTTTCAAACGGAAATGTTTTTCCTTTGTAATCGCTATAAGCAGCTTGGTGATATTAAGGAGCATTTTCTAAATAAACATATCCCTGTCGTAGCAGATTACCATGTTTATAAAAATATCATTTTTGCTCAGCGTACGTTAAAGCCTCATGACTATACAAAGTACTTAGACATTTACAACATTTTAACGGCAGATATGCCAAAGCCAAATATTATGATTTACTTACAAGCAAGTTTAGATACGCTGTTCTCACGAATTAATCATCGCGGCCGCTCACAAGAAAAGAATATAAGCCCCGATTACCTACAGCAATTATCTTTCGATTATGAACAAGCCATGCTCGATTTCGAGAAAAAAAATCCAACTATCCCTATTCTCCGCTTAAATGGTGATCATATGGATTTCGTTAACAACAAACAGGATTTAGACCATATATTTGATCAATTAAATTCATTACTTTCACATAAGGGGACATCTTTATGAATCTTCGCGAAAAATACGACATAAAAAAGAACGCCGTTATTACGATTGCTGGTACAGTTGGGGTTGGAAAATCAACAATGACAACTGCTTTAGCAGAAGCTTTACAATTTAAAACTTCATTAGAACGAGTTCACGATAATCCATATTTAGATAAATTTTATAAAGATTTTTCTCGTTGGAGCTTTCATCTCCAAATCTATTTTCTAGCAGAACGTTTTAAGGAACAAAAAAGAATGTTTGAATACGGGGGAGGATTTATCCAGGATCGTTCGATCTATGAGGATACTGGAATTTTTGCAAAAATGCATTATGACAAAGGGACGATGTCGAAGGTAGATTATGAAACGTATACGAGTCTCTTTGAAGCAATGGTCATGACTCCATACTTCCCACATCCTGATTTATTAATTTATTTGGAAGGTTCTTTAGAGGACGTCCTTGATCGAATCAAATTACGGGGACGTGAAATGGAACAAGAAACACCGATTGATTACTGGCAGGAAATGCACGGTCGCTATGAAGAGTGGATCAATCATTTTAGCGCTTGCCCCATTCTCCGATTAAATATTAAGGATTATGACCTTCAACAAGAAAACGCATCGATTGAACCGATTCTTGAGCAAATTGCTGATAAATTAAAGACGAAAGCATAAAAAATCCGCTACGATTGTAGCGGATTTTATAATCTCCAATATTATGCGCTATTGTTTGAGAATCAATATGGAGGAGGAAAGGGGATTCGAACCCCTGCGCGGTTTGACCCGCCTGTCGGTTTTCAAGACCGATCCCTTCAGCCGGACTTGGGTATTCCTCCGTATTATCGACAAGTTGTAATATACCATTTCTAAAATAGGCTTGTCAACACTTTAAAATAATTTATTTTCATCTCTATGCTAGTATGCCACAGTTGAGTAGATTTCATCATGTACAAAGGCAATTTTAATAACGTATATTACACTGCGTTCAGATAGAGCTATTTCAGGAAGGATATAACTATGATCATGCTTCGTTTTTTAATTAAAGGTGCGCCATAAGTTTAAACAAAGAGAGCGAGATAGAACTCGCTCTCTTCTATATTTTACTTAATGACTTCTCGATTTCCCATATATGGACGTAATACTTCTGGAATCACAACACTACCATCAGCTTGCTGATAATTTTCAAGAATTGCCGCAACCGTTCTTCCAATCGCCAGCCCAGAGCCATTTAATGTATGAACATGTTCCGGCTTTCCTTTAGGTTCTCTACGGAAACGAATATTTGCACGTCTCGCTTGGAACCCTTCAAAGTTACTGCAAGAAGAAATTTCACGATACGTTTCATAGCTTGGAATCCACACTTCTATATCATACTTCTTCGCAGCAGTAAAACCTAAATCACCTGTACACATTCTCATAACACGGTAAGGAAGACCTAATAATTGCAGTACCTTTTCTGCATTCCCCGTTAATTTTTCCAGTTCTTCATAAGAATCCTCTGGCTTTACAAATTTCACGAGCTCAACTTTATTAAATTGATGCTGACGAATTAATCCTCTTGTATCACGTCCTGCAGAACCAGCTTCAGAACGGAAACAAGCACTAAATGCCGCATAGTTGATAGGAAGTGATTCTCCATCTAAAATTTCATCACGGTGAAGATTCGTAACTGGTACTTCAGCTGTCGGAATTAGGAAATAATCCTCACTCCCAATCAAGAAAGCATCTTCTTCAAACTTCGGAAGTTGACCTGTACCAGTCATACTAGCACGATTCACCATGTATGGAGGTAGAATTTCTTGATAACCATGCTCTTCAGTATGCAAATCAAGCATGAAGTTAAACAATGCTCTTTCAAGACGTGCCCCTAACCCTTTATAAAAAACAAAGCGGCTTCCCGTTACTTTTCCTGCTCGTTCAAAATCCAGAATTCCCAAGTTGTCAGCAACTTCCCAGTGAGGCTTTGGTTCAAACTCAAATTCTCGAACCTCTCCCCATGTCCGATGAAGCACGTTGTCATCTTCCGTTTCCCCAACTGGAACACTTTCATGAGGAATATTTGGAATGCTTAACATCAAATTCTCAAGAGTTTCTTCCACTTCACGTAATTCTTCATCTAACACTTTAATTTTATCGCCAACTTCACGCATCTCAGCGATTAATTGGTCCGCATCCTTTTTCTCTCGTTTCAAAGCGGCAACTTGTTGAGATACTTCATTACGCTTACTCTTAAGCTGCTCCGCTTCAACAATGAGCTCTCTTCTCTTTTTGTCTAAATCCTCAAATTTTCCTAAGTCTGTTAAATCTTCCCCACGATGTTGAAGCTTTGCCTTCACTTCGTCAAAATTGGCACGTAAATACTTTAGATCCAACATGTCAAACACCTCTTCTTTTTATTTCGTAATTTTTGCAATGATTATAGTTTTTTTGTAAATGTCCAGAAGCCGACATTTACATCTTCAGTGGGGTTCAGAAGATCACATTAGCCTTGTACGGCACTTTTCGCCGGACCCCTTATTGTTTTTTTAGTGAATAGATTAGAATTATTTTCCTAAATAATCATTCAAAAAACAATATTTACGAAAAGAGCCTTTTATTTAAGCAAACAAAAAACTCCCGTCCCCTAAAAAAGGGACGAGAGTTACCCGCGTTGCCACCCTAGTTGAAAGCAAAAAAAGACTTTCCACCTTAAATCGATAACGGTTTAACCCGGAAGTATTTACTAGACTCTTGACTAGAGCATTCCATACTTCACTCAAGGATGGATTCACAAGCTCCATTCACTGGTTTGCACCAACCACCAGCTCTCTTCTAGAACGGATTTCCTGTTACTACTTCCTCTCATTGCTTTTGCTATAGGGAATTTTGTAACTAAATTTACTATAATTATCTTCCAATTGCAACCTTTTTATGCAATAGTTTCTCTAATCATATCGATAAAATAAGCGGTAATCCGATGGTCATCTGTTAATTCAGGATGAAAGGAACATCCTAACAGATTCCCTTCTCTCGCCATCACAATGCGCTCATGATGCTTTGCTAATATTTGTACATTTCCACCGGCCTTAACAATATGAGGAGCACGAATAAAGACAGCATTATAGTCTTCTGCTATGCCAGCGATCGCTAAGTTTGCTTCAAAGCTTTCCTTCTGTCTCCCAAAGGAATTTCTCTCTACAGTCACATCCATAACAGCGATATGGGGTTCGTCATAACCAACTAGATTTTTGGCAAGTAAAATAAGACCAGCACATGTCCCAAACATTGGTTTTCCCGTCTGGGCAAACTCTTTCAAACCATCCATAAAGTCATATTTATCAATTAGTCTTCTAATGGCGGTGCTTTCTCCTCCAGGCATGACAAGCCCGTCTATTTCTATTAGCTGCTCTTTTTTCTTAATCATTATGGCCTCGGCCCCACATGCCTCAATTGCGCGAATATGTTCCCTGACTGCACCTTGTAAGGCTAATACTCCAACTTTGATCATCCTTCTTACCAACCACGTTCTTGCATACGAGCTTCAGGAGCTAAAGTAGAAATTTCAATCCCTTTCATCGGTGTTCCTAGTTCCTTTGAAAGCTCAGCAATTAGTTTATAATCTTGATAGTGGGTAGTCGCTTCTACAATTGCTCTAGCAAATTTCGCTGGATTCTCAGATTTAAAAATTCCAGAACCGACGAATACTCCATCAGCACCCAACTCCATCATTAACGCAGCATCAGCAGGCGTTGCAACACCACCTGCTGCAAAGTTAACAACTGGTAAGCGTCCATGCTCTTTAATTTCTAATAAAAGCTCATATGGTGCTCCAAGAAGCTTAGCTTCTGTCATCACTTCATCTTCACTCATATTCACGAGCTTACGAACCTGAGCATTGACTTTACGCATATGACGAACTGCCTCCACGATGTTTCCTGTGCCTGGCTCACCCTTTGTCCGTAACATCGAAGCACCCTCTCCAATACGACGGGCTGCCTCACCTAAATCTCTACATCCACAAACGAATGGCACCGTATAATCACGTTTGTTTAAATGATATTCCTCATCGGCTGGTGTCAACACTTCACTTTCATCTATGTAATCTACACCCATCGCTTCTAGTACTCTAGCTTCAACGATATGTCCGATCCGTGCCTTTGCCATAACTGGAATGGTGACAGCATTCATCACTTCTTCAACAATACGGGGATCCGCCATACGTGCAACTCCGCCTGCAGCTCTAATATCCGATGGTACTCTTTCCAATGCCATTACAGCAACTGCACCGGCTTCTTCTGCAATTTTTGCTTGTTCTGCATTTACCACATCCATGATAACGCCGCCCTTTTGCATTTCGGCCATACCACGTTTTACACGATCTGTACCTGTTTTCACGTTGTAATCCCCCTTAGAATAAATACGATTAAATTGAAAATAGAATAAATATTAGGAAAATAAAACTGCTACTAAATCCATCGGAATTAATATCCTTCCCTAATGAAAATAAACAACAAAAAAGGTTTCCTGTCAAGGACAAGAAACCTTTTTTATTAAAACCAACCTTTAACGGTTGAAGACACACTTCCCCATAAATCGCCAAAGAATCCACCAATACCACGCATCATTAGAACAAACCAATTGGCCTTTTCAACATTTTCAGCTGCGATAAGATCTACTGTCATACTCTTTTGTCCTTCAGAGCTTAAATAAACAGCTTCTCCATCCTTAAATTGAATTGTTACTGTTCCAATTTTGTCTCCCTTTTTAATCGGAGCAGTTAGAGCACCTTCTTCATTTAACTTATCTTTATCAAGTTTGACAACCGTATCAAAATTCTCTTGTTCAGCAGGCGTTACAATTGAGCTAATCGCATCAGCTGAATGTACTTTCACTTGATCTTCCTTCCCTTTGGAAACAGGAACCGTCTCTGTCCCTTTCACTACATATTCAGCAGGAACTAATTCCTCTTTACTAAAATTATTGAAGGCAAAATCCAATAGTTTTTTCGTCTCTACAAAGCGCTCAGTTTGAGATTTTGTTCCCATTACTACCGTAATATATCTTACGCCATCTCTACTTGCCGTACCCGTAAAACAAAAACCAGCAAAGTTTGTAGACCCTGTTTTCAATCCATCCAAACCTTCATAGGTGAACTGTTGATAATATGAATATCTATCTGCGATGTCACGATACCCTTCCAACATCCAGTTCCAGTTATCCATGACAAATCGATCTTTAGTTCCTTCTGCAAATGTTTTTTCAGGAATGCTAGACGTTTCTAAAACTTCTGGGAAATCTTTTAATATCTGATACGCTAACTTTGCTACCGCTCTAGCAGACATCACATTTTCTTCTTCTGCACCACCTACAACATCTGGAAAATGTTTCGCTAAATCACGGTTATTTAATCCTGTTGAATTCACGAATTTGAAATCACCAAGGCCTAATTCCTCAGCCTTTTCATTCATTAATTTCACAAAATTAGCTTCTGATCCAGCTACAATTTCAGCAATTGCTACTGTTGCTGCGTTTGCCGACTCAATCGCCATAGCCGAGTAAAGGTCTTCTACAGTATACGCACTATCAACACGTAAATAAACATTACTTAAATCATCATCATGAGACATTTTAGAAAGCTCCGGAGAGATCGTAAACGTTTGATCCCATTTCACTTTCCCTTCCTTTACAGCTTCTAATAGGAGGTACTCAGTCATCATTTTTGTCATGCTGGCAATTCCTAAAACAGTCTCTGCATTCTTTTCGTAAAGGATTTTACCAGTTTCTGCATCAATTAAAATGACCGCATTAGCATTAATATCTATATTTTCAGCAGCTGCTGCTGGCTTTTGAATAAACCCAATCATTAATACGAACGTTAATAAACAAACAATACTTTTTTGTATGAAGCTTTTTTTCACTGTGAGCCCTCCAAGTCTTAATTTACACCCTTGTTATTTTAACATAGTTCGATATACAAGCATAGATAGAGTATTTTCCTATTTTTATATGTTAGTGGAAATTAGTTCATAAAAAAACTGACCTGCTTAACGTCAGCAAGTCAGTTTAAATCACTATTATGAAATTGAGTAGTTCGGTGCTTCCTTCGTAATTTGGACATCATGTGGATGACTTTCTCGTAATCCTGCTCCTGTCATACGGATAAATTGAGCATTTTCTCTCAATTCTTCTAGATCTTTTGTCCCACAATACCCCATTCCTGAACGAATTCCTCCGATTAACTGATAAATTGTATCATTAAGAGGTCCTTTATATGGTAGCCTTCCTTCAATGCCTTCAGGAACAAACTTTTTATTATCCTCTTGGAAATAGCGATCTTTAGAACCCTTTTCCATCGCTGCAACTGATCCCATTCCACGGTAAACCTTAAAACGACGACCTTGGAAGATTTCTGTTTCCCCTGGGCTCTCAGACACACCAGCTAGTAGACTTCCTAGCATAACAGCATGTCCCCCTGCAGCTAATGCTTTTACAATGTCACCTGAGTATTTAATCCCACCGTCAGCAATAATCGCTTTTCCATGCTTTCTTGCCTCTGTTGCACAATCATAAACAGCTGTGATTTGAGGAACACCAACACCAGCAACTACACGAGTAGTACAAATTGAACCTGGCCCTATTCCTACCTTAACAATATCAGCTCCTGCTTCAATTAGCTCCCTTGTTGCTTCTGCAGTTGCCACATTCCCTGCTATAATTGCTACATTAGGAAAACCATCTCTTACTTGCTTAACCGTCTCAATAACCCCTTTAGAGTGTCCGTGTGCTGTATCAATCACAATGACATCCACGTGTGCATGAACAAGTGCTTCTACACGGCGCATCGTATCCTTTGTCACACCAACAGCTGCACCTGCCAACAATCTTCCCGCCGCATCCTTTGCCGAGTTTGGAAACTCAATCACTTTCTCGATATCTTTGATCGTGATTAATCCTTTTAAAATTCCGTTCTCATCAACAAGAGGTAATTTTTCAATTTTGTACTTTTGCAAAATACTCTCTGCTTCAGCTAATGTTGTCCCAACTGGAGCTGTTACAAGATTTTCCTTTGTCATCACATCAGAAATTTTGATCGAATAATCTTGAATAAAACGGAGGTCACGGTTTGTCAGGATTCCAACAAGCTTTTGCTCATTTTCGTTATTCACGATCGGTACACCTGAGATACGATATTTGCCCATTAGATGCTCTGCATCAAATACTTGATGCTCAGGAGTTAAGAAAAACGGATTCGTAATAACTCCACTTTCCGAACGCTTAACTTTGAGCACTTGATCTGCCTGTTGCTCAATCGACATATTTTTGTGGATAATCCCTAATCCACCTTGTCTAGCCATCGCAATAGCCATTTCCGCTTCTGTAACTGTATCCATCCCTGCACTGACAATCGGAATATTTAACTTCACTTTTTCCGTAAGCTTGACCTGTAACTGAACATCTTTTGGTAAAACCTCTGATTTTGCTGGTACTAAAAGGACATCATCAAAGGTTAACCCTTCTTTAGCAAATTTATTTTCCCACATCTTTTTGACCTCCTAGACTCGAAAATATTATTAGTAGGTTATCAATTGGTTAAAATACTGTCAAGGATAAGATGATATGTTAGAGTTTTCAAATAATTAACCAATAGAAATATTTGTTTCTATTCCCATTATATATGGGATAAAAGCTTGATTAACGTTTTACTTGGAGGTTGCGATGTTGTCCACTTTTCAATGGTCTTCATTTTCTATGTTTTTTTCCGCAAACTATACTCAACAATATTTAAAAAAGTGTTATGAACAACAACTGGTAGAGAATCCAGAGCAAAAAGCATATGAGAATTGCTACCCATTTATTTATTATCTCGAACATGGAAAAGTATATTACGAACAGAGTAAAATTTCTCCTTTAATCATTCAGCCCATTCTTCTTTTTTATGGGCTTGTTCATCTCATCAAGGCGTGTATTTTAACTGTCGATCCAAATTATCCAGAAACTACTTCCGTTCTTGCACACGGTGTATCTGCAAGAAAACGTAAAAAACAACAATTTCATTTTTTTGAAGATGAGGTCAAGTTTCAAAAAACAGGCTTATTTCCTTTCTTATCAAAAAAATTGTTTCACATGGAACAATTAGAAGGCGATAAAATGTCGATGGGCAGCCTCTTCAAACAAATTCCAGAATTAAATTCTTTAATCACTTTGTTTGACGGAACTCCCTCTTTTGCGAAGGTTCGTCAGGAAGGAAATGATTTCTATATTCCCAAAAAGGTACTAGATTCTTTTCATATGACCGAAAATCGCTTCGTCGATTTTTTTGTCCACAAATCGATTGAGAATTTCACTCTAAAAAAAGTAGATGGAGATTTCATGGTCTTTGTAAAAGAATACGACAACGAGAGTTTTAATCATACTCCGTTAAAGTATAATCTTTATGAACACACATATTCCCTTCCACTAACTAAAGATAGTGGATTTGTTTTTCATGAGCTATTAATACATTATTTATTACTTTATAACTTAAGCATGATTGCCCGCTATGAAACAGAGTGGTGGAGCGAGCTCGTTAAAACCATGCCAAACAAAGACTTTCCATTGATCGAGACATTCTTACAAATCACCCTAGAAAAAGGCCCTTTTTTGGTTTGCGAATACCTTTCGAAAGCTACTATAAACATTGTGAAGTAGCAATTAACGGACAAAACACTTTTTTTACATTGGTTTCACTTAAAACACTGGAAACAGATTATCTCTTTGGACTGTTCAAATTTTCCTCTTATTGGCGCTTCATGAGGACAAACTTTCTTGATTTTCGCTTGGCTTTGTCCTCATAAAATCTCTATGAGGACATTCTTTCCTGTGACTCTGTTTCACTTTGTCCTCATGAACACTCTATAAAATACAAACTTTCTTACTCAGTCACTTAAATACCTATTTTATAGAATAA
>NZ_HE978523.1:27186-48691 GCF_000311725.1 Robertmurraya massiliosenegalensis JC6 | reverse complement strand
GAATCTCCAATGTCTGTCGAAGCTGTACAGTCGCCTTCACTATTATATGTTGACGTATGATTTGTTTAGTTTTCAAAGTACAATAATGATTTTTCACGCTAGTGAAAATATCTTTCGCTAAATGTATTCATTTCGTTAAAACGAAATTATCATTCGTTTTAACTTATCGCTCAGAAGCGACTTTAATAATATACCATTTCAAAATTACTTCGTCAACCCTTTTTAACAAAAAACATTTTCATGATTTTTCGTCTTTGTTGACTTCAATAAGTATACCAGCCTATGTATAAAAAATCAAGGGTAACTTATGCTCATTCAAACAGACTATAGGATTTCTAAATTACCTCTTCAATAAAAATATTACGATGTTTTTCGAGTTGAATAATTTCATTCGTATCAATCACTTTTATTAATGGTCGTGTCGGGGATTTTTCTTCGATAAATAGGATTTCAGCCATTTCTCCATCTGATAGTTTCACTTTACTGCCAATCGAAAAATTCATGATTCCTGATTGTAAGGCCCTAATTACAGAAATATCAAATTTGCCAAAGCTATCTTCCATAATCATCTCTAATACTTTAAATGGAGATTGTTTTTGACGATAAAGACGCGCAGAAGTCATTGCATGAAAAGTATCTGCAACAGCAATGATTTTTGCAAAGCGATGAATTTTTTGGGCTCCACGTGGGTAGCCGCTGCCATCAAGTCTTTCGTGGTGCTGATAGATGGAAATTTTTGCATCATCTCTTAATAAATTACTTCCTTGAATCATTTTATAACTATAAATAGGGTGATTCTTTATTTCTTCAAATTCAGTACTTGTTAATGCACCGTTTTTATTAAGAAGACGAGTCGATACTTTCGCCATACCACAGTCAGCTAAACACCCAGCCAAAGCAAGTTGAACTATGTCGCCTTTATTATACTTAAGCTTTTTTCCAATAAAAGCACTAAGTAAAGCCACGGCAATCGAATGTTGATACAAATATTCTTTTTCAGTAGATAAATGGTGAAGAAAGAACACCTCTCCAGCATTACTCTCTAGTTCTTCTATTAAAGGAATTAAAATGGATCTTACTTTCGTAATATCTAGCTGGAACCCAGATTGCCATTTTGAAAATTCTTTTTTGTAATCTCTTACTGCTTCTAAAAATAAATCAGTGAAAGCCAGATGATGCTCTGAGAGCTCCTCTACTATTTCCTCTTCAATAATTTCAGATGGAATAAATGGGGTTCCGTTAACGAGTGTTCTTTGAACATTTACCTCAGTAATTAAAAAGGCATGTAAATATTGAATTAATTCTTGAGTTAGGATGGTTTTACTAGGCATGATTGGACGGTTTGTTAGGCTCATTACATCCTCTATTAAAATACATCCTTCTTTTAGCTCACTAACTTTTACTCGCATTCGAAACACCTCAAAAACAAATTAGGCTGTTTTATCTAGAAACAGCAGATTGACTACTAGTCTTATAGACTATATTACTTGATTTTTCATCAAATGGCTATAATATGTAAAAAAGCTGTAGAGCTTTAGCCCTACAGCTTTTATTTATTCTTCAGAAGGGGAATCTTCGTGGTTCTCTTCTACAACCTCGTTATTCTCATCCACCATTTCTGAGTCTTCCTCACTGCTTTCTTCTTCTTTTTCAACTTTAGCTACGGTTGAAACAAATTCATTTTCATTTTCATTCAAACGAATTAATCGAACACCTTGAGTATTTCTTCCCATTGTAGAAATATCTCCAACTGCCATCCTAATAATGACACCACCTGTAGTGATAATCATTAAATCTTCATCGCCAGTTACTGCTTTCATAGAGACCAAATCACCATTCTTATCGGTAATGTTGCACGTTTTGATCCCTTTACCACCTCTACCTTGAACTCGATATTCTTCAGCAGGTGTGCGCTTCCCATAACCATTTTTCGTCACGATTAGAATATCTGAATTCTCATCCAACACTTCCATGCCGATGACTTCATCATTTTCGTGATTAATGGATATTCCTTTTACGCCAGTGGCCGTTCTTCCCATTGAGCGTACATCTGTCTCAGGGAAACGAATGAGCATACCGTTTTTCGTTCCAATAATAATTTCCTTATTGCCGTCAGTAAGGCGTACAGAGATTAACTCATCGCCTTCTCTTAAATTCAAGGCGATTAAGCCATTATTACGGATATTTGCAAATGAAGATAGTGGTGAACGTTTCGATACACCTTCTTTTGTCGTAAAGAATAGGAACCAATCATCGACGAATTCTGTTACCGGAATGATTGCATTGACCCATTCACCTTTATCCACTTCTAACAGATTAATAATTGGAAGCCCCTTCGCTGTACGAGAAAATTCAGGAATTTCATACCCCTTTGCACGGTATACCTTCCCCTTATTCGTAAAGAATAGGAGGGTATCATGTGTCGACGTTGTAATGAGGTGTTCTACGAAATCATCCTCATTTGTTCCCATCCCTTGAATTCCTCTACCACCACGTTTTTGTGCACGATATGTTGAAACAGGTAATCTTTTCACATACCCATTATGAGTAATCGTCACAACGATATTTTCACGTGGGATTAAATCCTCGTCCTCAATATTTTCAAGACCTGCCGTCACAATTTCTGTACGACGTTTGTCATTATAGCGTTCTTTAATTTCGAGTAGTTCTTCACGAATGATTTCCAAAATCTTTTCTTCGTCTGCTAAAATCGCTTTTAATTCTGCGATTAGATTCATTAAGTTTTGATATTCTTCTTCGATCTTTTCGCGTTCTAAACCAGTTAGACGCTGCAAGCGCATATCTAATATCGCTTGTGCTTGCTTTTCAGATAATCCGAAGGTAGACATTAAACCTTCTCTAGCTATTTCAGTTGTTTGTGAACCGCGAATCAAAGCAATGACTTCATCAATATGATCTAAAGCGATTCGTAAGCCTTCTAAAATATGAGCCCGTGCTTCTGCTTTACGTAGTTCAAACTCTGTTCTACGACGAATAACAACTTGCTGATGTTGTAGATAATAGTGTAAGCATTCTTTTATATTCAGAACCTTCGGATGCCCATTTACGAGGGCAAGCATATTGATTCCGAAGCTTGTCTGTAAGGCTGTATGCTTGTACAAATTATTCAAAAGAACATTGGCATTCGCATCCTTACGAACCTCAATAACAATACGCATTCCTTTACGATCTGACTCATCTCGTAAATCGGTGATGCCATCAATCTTTTTATCACGTGCTAATTCAGCGATTTTTTCAATTAATCTCGCTTTATTTACTTGATAAGGAAGTTCTTTAACAAGAATAACTTCTTTACCATTCGATTTTTGTTCGATTTCAACTTTAGCACGTAACGTAATCGAACCTCTTCCTGTTTCGTAAGCCTTTCGGATACCGCTCCGACCAAGAATTAATCCAGCAGTTGGAAAGTCTGGTCCTGGAATAATATCCATCAGTTCTTGAATCGTAATATCCGGATCCTTACTAACGGCTAGTACGCCATCAATGACTTCTCCGAGCTGGTGAGGGGGGATGTTCGTTGCCATCCCAACTGCGATTCCAGTGGTACCATTGATTAAAAGATTTGGGAAACGGGCAGGAAGAACGACAGGTTCTCTCTCTTCACCATCATAGTTGTCTTGATAATCGATGGTATCTTTGTTAATGTCTCTTAAAAGTTCCATCGAAATTTTGGACATACGAGATTCTGTATAACGCATAGCTGCGGCCGCATCACCATCAACCGAACCAAAATTCCCGTGTCCGTCTACCAACATATAACGATAGTTGAAGTCCTGCGCCATACGTACCATCGTTTCATACACAGCAGAGTCACCATGAGGATGGTATTTACCGATTACATCTCCAACAATACGAGCGGATTTTTTATAAGGCTTATCTGCATGGATTCCTAAATCATGCATAGCATATAAAATACGACGGTGCACAGGTTTCAATCCATCGCGAACGTCAGGCAGGGCACGTGAAACGATAACACTCATCGCATAATCTAAAAATGAGGAGCGCATTTCTTGACTAATATTAATTTCTTTAACTTGCGGATTTGAAGTTTCAGACATGAAGAAACCTCCTTTTCAAGAGTGAATTCCTTAGACTTTAAGTATAAAAAGGATAGTGGGTATACGAGCTATCCTTATGGATGAACTAAATATCCAAATTCTTAACGTATTGAGCATTCTCTTCGATAAAGTTACGACGTGGTTCAACCTTATCGCCCATTAGAATCTCAAATGTTTCATCTGCTTCAATCGCATCTTCAAGACTGACTTGAAGCATCGTTCTTCTCTCTGGATCCATCGTCGTTTCCCATAATTGTTCTGGGTTCATTTCCCCAAGACCTTTGTATCGTTGGATATTCGGTTTAGGTTGACTAGGAAGTTCTGCAAAAATTCGATCGAGTTCTTTATTATCATACGCATACTCGATTCGTTTTCCTTGTTGTACTTTGTACAATGGTGGCTGTGCAATATAAATAAAACCAGCTTCAATAATTTTTCTCATATAGCGATAGAAGAAGGTTAACAATAGGGTACGAATATGGGCACCATCAACATCAGCATCAGTCATAATGACAATCTTATGGTATCTGGCTTTAGCAATATCAAATTCTTCACCAATCCCCGTTCCACAAGCTGTAATGATTGCACGAACTTCATTATTGGATAGAATTCGGTCAAGACGCGCCTTCTCTACATTCAAAATCTTACCTCTCAATGGCAAAATCGCTTGGAAATGACGGTCACGACCTTGTTTAGCCGATCCACCAGCTGAATCACCCTCAACGATATATAGTTCACTAATTGAAGGATCTTTGGAAGAACAATCAGCTAATTTACCAGGTAAACTTGAAACCTCAAGGGCACTTTTTCTTCTTGTTAGTTCCCTTGCTTTTTTCGCAGCTAGTCTTGCTCTTGTTGCCATTAAGCCTTTATCAACAATTTTTCGGGCTACAGAAGGGTTCTCTAAGAGAAATTTTTCAAAATGCTCAGCAAAGATCGTATCTGTTGCAGCTCTTACTTCCGAATTCCCAAGTTTTGTTTTTGTTTGTCCCTCAAATTGGGGATCTGGATGCTTAATCGAAATAATTGCCGTTAATCCTTCGCGGACATCATCACCTGTAAGGTTGGCATCACTTTCTTTAAAAAGGCCATTTTTTCTTGCATAGTCATTGATAATTCTCGTTAACGCTGTTTTGAAACCAGATTCATGTGTTCCGCCTTCATATGTGTGAATATTATTCGCAAATGAATAAATATTTTCAGTATACCCTTCGTTATACTGAAGAGATACTTCGATGGCGATCCCATCTTTTTCACCCTCAATAAAGATGGGTTCCTCGTGGAGGACATCCTTCGTACGGTTTAAATGCTCAACGTAAGATTTAATTCCGCCTTCATAATGATATTCATTGCGTTTTTTCTCTTCGAGTCGTTTATCTTCAATTGAGATTTTCAAACCTTTATTTAAAAAGGCAAGCTCACGTGTACGGGTTGCGAGCGTATCGAAATCATACTCTAGTGTTTCGGTGAAAATTTCCGGATCCGGTTGAAAATGAATCGTCGTTCCCGTATGGTCTGTTTCTCCGATTATCTTCAAATCCTCACATGGTACACCACGCTCATATTTTTGATAATGAATATGATCATCGCGATGCACATACACTTCTAGATAAGTAGATAGGGCATTAACAACAGAGGCACCAACACCATGAAGACCACCTGAAACTTTATAGCCTCCGCCACCAAACTTACCACCTGCATGGAGAACAGTCATAATGACTTCAACCGCAGGACGGCCCATTTTTTCCTGGATCCCAACAGGAATCCCTCGACCGTTATCTACTACCGTGATACTGTTATCCTTTTCTATAAAAACATCTATTTCAGTACAAAATCCTGCTAATGCTTCATCGATACTGTTATCAACAATTTCCCAAACTAAATGGTGCAATCCTTTAGCACTTGTTGAACCAATGTACATTCCTGGACGTTTACGAACCGCCTCGAGACCTTCTAAAACCTGTATCTGTTCGGCATCGTAGGATTGTCCTTGCACAGCTTCTTGTTCCGTAGCCACAGTCAATCACCTACACTTTCTAATAAACTCAACTAAGTTACTGATGAGCATTTCTCTTTTTAAATGGTTTTCAGATATAAAAATAATAAAGACTTTGAATAGGTTAAAAAAGAAAAAAGTCTACCTCTTAACCCATTGCTAAATTTCTTGCAATGCTGGTTTAGTTGAACGTTTTTTCAATGTTCCTGAAGCTAAAGGGGAGTAATAGACCGCTTTTTCAGTAATAACAATTGATTTAAACGTGCCTTTTGTAAGAGGAATCATATCCTTACTCTTCTGACCTATCAGCTCTTGCATATATTGAGAGGATTTTACGGTTTCTTTATCTAGAATGGCGATTATTTCTACCGCTCTCACAAGAATATCCTCTCCTAAATGAACATACATTGTTCTCACCTCACTGAATTTTTTCAATCCAACCTGATTCAACCTTAAAAGTGGATGCCTCTTTTAAGGTTTGATGATCAATCCCATCTACGTTTGTTGTCGTTACAAATGTTTGGACTTTTCCTTGAATCGTGTTTAATAAATGAGATTGTCGAAAATCATCTAATTCAGAAAGAACATCATCAAGCAATAAAATAGGATATTCATTGATTTCCGAACGGATTAATTCTATTTCAGCTAATTTTAATGAGAGGGCAGTTGTTCTTTGTTGGCCTTGTGAACCAAATGTTTGCACATCACGATTATTCACATGAAAGAGAAGGTCGTCTCGATGAGGACCAAATAACGTTACACCTCTTTCAATTTCTCTTGTTTTTACTTTTAAAAATTTTTCTTCGAATACTTCTACCATTTTCGACAAAACTTGGTCTTCTGATACGTCTACAGAGGGTTTATAGTGAATTTTTAACGTTTCTAAATCCCTAGATATCCCTTTATGTATCGGGATCGCCCAATTTTCAAGCAACTGAATGAATTCAAAACGTTTGGAAATGATTTTCACGGCCGTTTCGATAAATTGTTCAGTTAAAATATCAAGCATCGTCATATCTGTTTGTTTTTTCAATTGTAAAAGCTTCAAGTAGTGATTTCGTTGCTGTAATATTTTTTGATATTGCCCAATATCATGTAAATAAACAGGGGATACCTGACCGATCTCCATATCAATAAAACGACGCCTTACTTGAGGGCTCCCTTTAACTAAATGGAGATCTTCAGGCGCGAACATCACTACATTCATATTTCCGATATATTGACTGAGCTTCTGCTGCTCGATATGGTTACATTTTGCTTTTTTGCCTTTTTTAGAAATGACTAACTCCATCGGAATGGAACCGTGCCTTTTTTTGACCCTACCTTCTATTTTAGCATATTCTTCGTCCCAGCGAATAAGATCTTTATCATTTGATGTCCGGTGGGATTTCGCCATCGCTAAAACATAGATAGATTCCATGACATTCGTCTTCCCTTGAGCATTTTCTCCAAGAATAACATTGACCTTATTGTCAAATGGAATTTCTAGTTCTTTATAATTCCGGTAATTTTTCAATTGTAAATGCTCAATATACATCGACGATACATCCTTTTAAAAAATCCTATATTTCTAAACGATCTCAAAAGAGCCAGTATTTAGTATCGTGATTTTATCTCCGACACGTAGCTTTCTTCCTCTTCTTTGATCCTGTTCACCATTTACTTTAATCTCGTATTCGCTTAAAAACCATTTGGCCATTCCACCCGAATCAATTAATTCTGCTAGTTTTAAGAATTGACCTAATGTAATGTATTCCGTTTCAATTTTGATTTTTTGTATCACTTTGTCACTCTTTTCTTCTTTTCGTCTTATTTTTATATTTTACTAAATAAATGAACGATAGACAAAGAAAAGAAAGAGGGGAAAGGGGCGTAGAATAAATAAAGCCACCAGCATTGCTGGTGACTCATTATTTTAGTAAGTTCTTACTGGTAAAATCAGTTGTAATATTGAATCGTCATTAAGTGGACGGATTAAGAATGGTCTCATCGCACCAGTGAAACTAATTTTGATTTCATGACCTTCTAATGTCTTCAACGCATCCATAACATATTTGGCACTAAAAGAAATTTTAAGTTCTTCTCCATCAATCGTTTGTGCGATTAGTTCCTCAATAACTTTCCCGATTTCAGGTGTGTTAGAAGAAATTTCAATCCCTTTGTTTTCTAATGTTGCAAGACGCACGACATTATTTCGACCCTCACGTGCTAATAAGGAAGCACGATCAATCGCATGCAAGAAATCCTTTGTATTTACTATCACTTCAGTCTTATTTTCAGCAGGAATTAATCTTGAAGTATCAGGATAATTCCCCTCTAGTAAACGAGAGAAGAATAATAAATGTTTCGCTTTGAAGAGCACTTGATTTTCCGTAATGACAATGTCTACTAACTCGTTATTATCATCGAGAATTTTACTTAATTCATTTAAGCTTTTCCCAGGAATTACGACATTGAACATTTTATCAGATTCAATCTCAATCTTCGCTTTTCTTAAAGCTAAGCGATGACTATCTGTTGCAATACAGATTAATTCCCCATTTTCAACCTTCCAGTTTACACCTGTCAACACAGGGCGTGTTTCTGAGGTGGACACTGCGAAAACCGTTTGCCGGATAAGTGCTTTTAGTAAATCGGTTGGAATTTTAAAAGCATCTTCTTCCTCTACTTGAGGTAGACGAGGATACTCATCTGGATCTAATCCATTTAAATTAAACTCTGATTTTCCTGAACGAATCACGATTTGAAGCTGATTTTGCACTTCCATTTCAACAAAATCGGTAGGTAACTTTTTAACAATTTCACTAAAAAACTTCGCTTGTAAAACGATAGCTCCTTTTTCTTTTATTTCTACAATTTCGTCTCCTTCTTCCTCTCTCGGAATGAAAGATTCGATCGAAATATCGGAGTCACTTCCTGTTAATGTTACTCCTTCATCATCTGCAACTATTTTGATTCCAGTTAAAATGGGAATAGTCGTTCTGCTAGTGACTGCTTTCATAACATCTTGAACACTTTGTACGAGACGATCCCGTTGGATTATAAATCGCATTTGTTTAATCCTCCGTTTGACATTTTATATATATATTTTTTTATAAAAAAGTAATAGAAGTACTAGTAGGCCCTGTTAGTATGTGGATAACTCAGAAAATCGAAAGGAAACACAGTCTATCCACATGTGGACAGACTGTGTGTAAACATGGTCATGTTATGCACATAATTCAGAATTGAACTCATTTGTTTTGCTGTTTTCGAAAAATCTAGAAGTCGTTTTATCCTACATATTTCGATTTCAGCTATACATGGATTGTATTCTTTTTCCTCTTTTAACTTCGAAGAGGAGAGTACAGCTTTTTTAGAACTACTTTGCAAAAAAGAGCCTTATATTTTTAAGAGTTCATTAATTTCTTTCATTTGATTTTGAAATTGAACATCGGTTTGCATCAGGTTTGAAATCTTTTCATGTGCGTGAATGACGGTTGTATGATCACGCCCACCAAATTCTTCCCCTATTTTAGGAAGGGAAAAATCAGTCAGTTCCCTTGCTAAATACATGGCAATTTGTCTTGGAAAAGCAACAGATTTTGTCCGTTTTTTGGCCTTGAAATCTTCAAGCTTCACATTAAAATATTCCCCGACTGTTTGTTGAATATCGAGGATCGTGATCATTTTTGGTTTTGAACTTGGAATGATATCCTTCAATGCTTCAGCAGCAAGATCGGCATTAATATCCTTATTAATCAAAGATGAATAGGCGACAACGCGAATTAAAGCACCTTCTAATTCACGAATATTTGAGTCGATTTGATTGGCAATATAAAGCATGACTTCATTCGGAATATCTAGTCCTTCTGCTTTCGCTTTTTTCCGCAAGATCGCAATCCTCGTCTCTAAATCAGGAGGAGTAATGTCAGTAATTAAGCCCCATTCGAATCGAGAACGTAGACGATCCTCTAAAGTTGGTATTTCCTTTGGAGGGCGGTCACTTGATATGACAATTTGTTTATTTTCTTCATGCAAAGTATTAAAAGTATGGAAAAATTCTTCTTGAGTTGATTCTTTTCCAGCTAAAAATTGAATATCATCAATTAGTAGGACATCAACTTTTCGATATTTATTGCGAAATTCAGCTGCTTTATTGTCACGAATGGAGTTAATAAATTCATTCGTGAATTTTTCTGAAGATAAATAAACGACTTTTGCTGAAGGATTATGCTCCAGTACATAATGGCCAATCGCATGCATTAAATGGGTTTTTCCTAATCCTACGCCTCCGTAGATAAATAATGGGTTGTAGGCCTTTGCTGGTGCTTCCGCTACTGCCAATGATGCGGCATGAGCAAAGCGGTTTCCTGAACCGATAACAAATGTGTCAAACGTATTTTTTGGATTTAACATCGTTAAGGGTAGTTCTGTCTGTTCCTCATCCTTCTGTATCTTTTTCGGAGGATTTGGTAAGTCGACATCATCTTCTTGTTTGTTTTGCGGAATAATAAATTTTACATCGAGTTCTTCTCCAGTTATCTCAAATAATATGCTGGAGATTAGTTCGGAATAACGCTCTTCTAGCCAATCTCTTGCAAATTCATTTGGAGCCGTAACCGTTAAAGTGTCTTTTTTGAGAGAATGGGCCGTTGTAGATTTCAACCAAGTATCATAGCTTGGTTTACTAATCTTTTTCTCGATACTAGAGAGCGCATTATTCCAAAGATCCGCAATATTTTCCAATCGTTTTCCCTCCTTCTTCCTTAGTGGAACCGATCATGATCAAATAAAAAACAAGGCTAATGAGTGCCCATTGTATAAATAGATGTGAAAAATATATTAAAATACGAAATCTAACTGTGGAAAACTATATAATAAGGAAATTAAGTAGGATTTCGACAATATCCACTATATGTGGACAAAGTTTTTCAAGGGGAGTGAATAAACTGTCCACATCATATCCACAATCTGTGGATAAATAAGTTATACACAAAGATCTATCCAAGGTGAAAACACAACTATAATATCAAATAATACGTTGGTGTGCAATGGTTTTTCTTGTTTTATCCACAACAAGTACATCTTGTGGATGTAAATTGTCCACAGTGAAATAATGTGTGAAAAAGCTGTCAATATGTATTGTGGATAATAAAGAAACTTGTCGAAAGTTATACACAGCTTGAAATGAATAAGCGGAAATTGTAAAAATTGCTCTTTCAGAAAAGTTCTTTTTGCTCACAAAATTATTCTTGGGATAGAAGAAAATCGTGATAAAAAAATATGGAGCTGTCGAGTATAGCTTTCCAAATTAAAGGATTTTTTATATAAGGTTGACATTTTCATGGTTTGCTCTATATAATTGTTTAGACTGTCTTTAACAGCTATTCCTCAGGGAGGTGTCATATATGAAAAGAACATTTCAACCAAATAAGCGTAAGAGAAGTAAAGTTCATGGATTCCGTAGTCGTATGAGCTCTGCGAACGGACGTAAAGTTCTAGCTCGTCGTCGTCAAAAAGGAAGAAAAGTATTATCTGCTTAGGCCACTGAATAATCAGTGGTCTTTTTTCTCATTCTTTTTTATGGTAGAGAATGAGTAATGAGAAGTCTTATTCTAGATTGAAGGAATACGTTTATTTTCTTGATTTGACGTATAGATCTATTATTGGAAGATGATAATCTTAACGTATAACATGGATATTTTTCTCGATGAAAGAGTCGATTTGAAGGTGAGAAAGTGAAGAAAGAGAATAGAGTAAAGAAAAATAAAGAGTTTCAAGAGATCTTTAAAAAAGGGAAATCTTTTGCAAATCGTCAGTTCGTTGTTTACTCTTTAAAAAGACCGGGACAGGCCCATTTTCGCATTGGTCTCTCAGTTAGTAAAAAGCTAGGGAATGCGGTCACAAGGAATCAAATTAAACGATACATACGCCAGGCAATTTTAGAGCTTGAGGGAGAATTACACAATGAATATGATTATATTATCATTGCGAGAAAGCCTGCTGCTGAAATGAATTTCTTTGAAGTAAAGAACAGTTTAATTCATGTCCTTAAGATTTCTAAGGTTCTTAAATGGAAAAAAACAAACTCCCACTCATAATTTTTAAAGAAGGCATATTTTTCTACAGCACGGACGATCAAAAGATGGTACAATACTCTTGATTCGTGAAAAAATAGACCGTTTTCATAGAAAAGTTAAGACCATTAATTTGAGTTATATCGATTCCATTTTACGCATAGGAGATTTGGACAAGCGTAACACCTACTTCCTATCAAACTAAAATGAAATGGATTAAAATGAATATAGTTTTTTATAAGGAGGAAATAACGGTTGAAGAAGAGAATGTTTCTTATAATCGGATTGATCTTACTAACGACACTATTAACAGGGTGTACGGAGTACAATCAACCGATCACTTCCGAAAGTGAAGGTTTTTGGAATGAGTATATCGTCTATCCATTATCAAAATTTATCATAATGGTGGCAGATTTCACTGGTGACTATGGGTTGTCCATTATTATTGTCACGATTTTAATTCGACTATTAATATTGCCATTAATGATTAAGCAAACGAAGAGCTCAAAGGCAATGCAAGCCATTCAACCAGAAATGCAAGCGTTAAAAGAAAAATATAGCTCTAAAGATCAAAAGACACAGCAAAAGTTGCAACAGGAAACAATGGCATTATTTCAAAAACACAATATTAATCCGTTAGCTGGCTGTTTTCCTATTTTGATTCAAATGCCAATTCTAATTGGATTTTATCATGCGATTTCAAGAACAAGAGAAATTGCTGAGCATAACTTCTTATGGTTCGATTTAGGTTCTCCAGATCCGATTTATTTATTGCCACTAATTGCAGGTGCTACAACTTTTATCCAACAAAAAATGATGATGGCAGGAACAGCTAATCAAAATCCTCAAATGGCAATGATGCTTTGGTTAATGCCAATCATGATCATCATTTTTGCAATTAGTTTCCCGGCAGCATTATCTTTATATTGGGTTGTCGGAAACTTGTTTATGATTGTCCAAACCTATTTTATTAAAGGTCCAGATTTAAAAACACAAAAAGAAACTGGTAAAGCGGGAGGAGCAAAAAAGTGAAACAGGTAACTGCTGCAGGACAAACTGTCGAAGAAGCAGTCAAATCGGCTTTAGCTCAACTAGAAATAACAGAAGACCGCGCAGAAATATCCATTATTGATGAAGGAAAAAAAGGCATTTTTGGCTTTGGATCACGACCAGCTGTCGTAAAAGTAACAGCAAAAATGGATCCAGTCGAAGAAGCCAAACAATTTTTAACAGATGTAAGTGAAAAAATGGGTGTAAATGTAGAAATTGAAGTGTTAAGAGATGGAAAACAGGTCCAATTCATCCTCTCAGGGGATAAAATTGCACTATTAATTGGTAAAAGAGGACAAACTTTAAATTCGCTCCAATATTTAACACAACTCGTTATCAATCGTTTTTCAGATCAATACTTCCATGTATTATTGGACGCAGAAGATTATCGAAAGAGAAGAAATGAAACATTGGTGCATTTAGCTGAGCGTCTCGCTCAAAAGGCACTTAAATCAGGGAAAAAGGTTTCATTAGAACCGATGCCATCCTATGAGCGAAAAGTGATTCATACCGCTTTAATGGAAAATGGACGGATCAAAACCTATTCCGATGGTGTCGAACCAAATCGACATATTGTTATTTCTCCAATAAAATAACATGATAAAGTAAGCACTATACTCTTTGTTTTGAGTATAGTGTTTTTTTATGTGCTTTAAAATCCTTATACATGTGCTGTGATTACGTTTTATTGTTATTCACATGTGGATAAGTTAAAATAAGCGTAGTTATTTATGGAAATTCGTAAAAATGTGGATAACTAAACGATATTTCTTTATCCACAGATAAGGCTATGGTATTCTATAATTTTGGATATAGCTTGTGGACATTTACGAAAAAACCACAATCATTACGAAAACAGCGTATAAGAAAGAGGTGTTAAGGATGCAATTAGATACGATCGCAGCAATATCAACTCCAATGGGTGAGGGAGCAATTGCTATTGTAAGATTAAGTGGTGATAGAGCCATTGAAATTGCAGGAACCTTATTCCGAGGGGTTGGTGGGAAGAAGCTAACCGATGTTGCATCCCATACCATCCATTATGGACATTTACTGGACCTTAAAACAATGGAAGTAGCAGAGGAAGTAATGGTTTCCGTAATGAAGGGACCTAAAACATTTACAAAAGAAGACGTAATTGAAATAAATTGTCATGGTGGACTCGTATCGGTGAACCGAGTATTGCAACTTGTACTAAATGCAGGAGCAAGATTAGCAGAACCAGGGGAGTTCACAAAAAGGGCGTTTTTAAATGGACGAATTGACTTATCACAAGCAGAAGCGGTAATGGATCTGATACGAGCGAAGACAGATCGCGCAATGAACGTCGCTTTAGGGCAAATGGATGGACGTCTATCAAGGCTTATTCAGAAGCTTCGTCAGGAAATTTTAGAAACGTTAGCCCATGTCGAAGTCAATATTGATTATCCTGAGTATGATGATGTGGAGGAAATGACTCATCAGCTGCTGATTGAGAAAGCTACCTATGTGAAAAAGGAAATCGAAATGCTGCTACAAACATCGCAACAAGGGAAAATATTAAGAGAAGGACTTTCAACGGTCATTGTCGGACGACCAAACGTAGGCAAATCTTCTTTATTAAATAGTTTAGTTCAAGAAAATAAAGCAATTGTGACAGATATACCTGGAACGACTCGTGATGTCATTGAAGAATATGTCAATGTGAGAGGGGTACCTTTAAGACTATTAGACACAGCGGGTATTCGCGAAACCGAAGATATTGTCGAAAGAATTGGTGTCGAACGTTCTCGCCAAGTATTAAAAGAGGCAGATTTAATCCTATTGGTTCTAAATTATGCTGATGAGTTAACGCCAGAAGATGAGAATATTTTTAAAGCAGTAGAAGGAATGGATGTCATCGTTATTGTGAATAAAACGGATCTTCCACAAAAAATTGATCTCGCTCGAGTGAAGGGATTAGCGAAGGATCATAAGCTTGTGACCACCTCTTTATTAGAGGATGTTGGAGTCAATGAATTGGAAGAGGCCATTGCGTCTTTATTCTTCGCAGGCTCAATTGAAGCAGGGGATATGACTTATGTTTCTAACAGTCGTCATATTGCTTTATTAAATCAAGCACTTCATGCGATAGAAGAATCGATTTCAGGAGTTGAAGCGGGAGTTCCGATCGATATTGTGCAAATTGATTTAACCCGAACATGGGAACTGCTTGGTGAAATTATCGGGGAAAGTGTACATGAAAGTTTAATTGATCAATTATTCTCCCAGTTCTGTTTAGGGAAATAATGTGATATATACGATTTTAAAGGAGGCAGCGTGATGCAATACGAGGCTGGAAATTATGATGTTATCGTCATCGGTGCTGGCCATGCTGGTGCAGAAGCAGGCCTAGCAGCCGCACGCCAGGGTGCAAAAACATTAGTATTAACAATAAATTTAGATATGGTTGCGTTTATGCCGTGTAATCCTTCTGTTGGAGGTCCCGCAAAGGGAATTGTCGTAAGAGAGATTGATGCTCTTGGTGGGGAAATGGGGCGGAATATTGATAAAACCTATATTCAAATGCGCATGCTAAATACAGGAAAAGGTCCTGCTGTACGTGCGTTACGTGCGCAAGCGGATAAGTTTGCTTATCAACATGAAATGAAAAAAACGATGGAAAATGAGCCTAACTTGACACTTGTGCAAGGAATGGTTGAAGAATTAATCGTAGAGGATGATATATGTAAAGGGGTAATCACGAAAACGGGTGCTACTTACAAGGCAAAAACAGTCGTTATTACTACGGGGACCTTTTTACGAGGAGAAATCATCTTAGGAGAACTGAAATATTCAAGCGGTCCGAACAATCAACAGCCATCGATTCGCTTATCAGAGCATCTGGAACAGTTAGGTTTTGATTTAGTTCGTTTTAAAACAGGAACACCGCCAAGAGTAAATAGTCACACGATTGACTATAGTAAAACAGAGATCCAACCAGGGGATGATGTACCACGAGCATTCTCTTATGAGACAACAAAATATATTACAGAGCAGCTTCCATGCTGGCTCACATACACGAATGATAAGACCCATCAAATTATTGATGATAATTTACATCGTTCACCGATGTATTCCGGCATGATTAAAGGGACAGGACCACGTTATTGTCCTTCCATCGAAGATAAAGTCGTTCGTTTTAATGATAAACCTAGACATCAACTGTTCTTAGAGCCTGAAGGAAAAAATACGCAAGAGGTATACGTACAAGGTCTATCAACAAGTTTACCAGAGGACGTACAGCAAAAAATTCTTCATACAATTCCGGGCTTAGAAAATGTACAAATGATGCGAGCAGGATATGCGATTGAATATGACGCAATTGTTCCGACACAATTATGGCCGACGCTTGAAACAAAGAAAATCCAAAATCTTTATACAGCTGGCCAAATCAATGGAACATCAGGCTATGAGGAAGCTGCAGGACAAGGACTTATGGCTGGGATTAATGCAGGGCGAAGAGCACTTGGCAAAGAAGAAGTGATCTTAAGCCGCTCTGATGCTTATATTGGCGTCCTTATTGATGATTTAGTCACAAAAGGGACGAATGAGCCGTATCGACTGCTCACATCACGTGCTGAGTATCGCCTCCTTTTAAGACATGATAATGCAGATTTACGATTAACTGACATTGGTTACAAAATTGGTTTGATCAGTGAGGAGCGATACGAGAAATTTTTAAGCAAAAAGGCAGCAGTTGAGGCGGAAAAAGAAAGACTAAAATCGATTAGAATTAAGCCAAAACCAGAAGTTCAAGAACTGATCAAAAGTCAAGGTGGCAGCGAACTGAAGGATGGCATTATGGCGAATGATCTATTAAAGAGACCTGAAATGTCCTATGAACATATTGAAGCAATCGTTCCAAGTGAGCTAGAGCTTGACGATGAAGTGAAAGAACAGGTTGAAATTCAAATTAAATACGAAGGTTATATTGAAAAATCACTGCAGCAGGTAGACCGTCTGAAGAAAATGGAGAATAAGAAAATTCCTGTTGATCTTGATTATGACGCCATTAGTGGACTTGCTTCAGAAGCAAGACAGAAGCTGAAAAAAGTGCTCCCTTTATCGATCGCACAGGCGTCACGTATTTCTGGTGTAAATCCAGCCGATATTTCCATTTTACTTGTTTACTTAGAACAAGGAAAAATTGCAAAAGTATCAAATGAGTAAACTCTTTTTGTAAGAAACGAGTAAATAGTACTTTCATACAGTGGAACCTACTCTAAAAGGTTCCACTCTTTACATAGAAGCTATGCTCCCTAGGTGTGGGATGATTTCAAGGGTAGAAAGGGATGACTTATGAGAACAGAACAATTTCAAGAATTGCTTTTAGAAAAAGGAGTAACACTTTCCTCTGAACAACTAGCTCAGTATGAAACATACTATCATACATTGGTAGAGTGGAATGAAAAGATGAATTTAACAGCGATCACGGAGAAAGAAGATGTATATTTAAAGCACTTTTATGACTCGATTACAGCTTCCTTTTATTATGATTTTAATCGTTCTACTTCCCTTTGTGATGTTGGAGCAGGTGCAGGTTTCCCTAGCATTCCCATCAAGATTGCTTTTCCAGAATTACGCATTACGATCGTTGATTCTTTAAATAAAAGAATTACGTTTCTCGAGCATTTGGCGAAACAATTGAAGCTAGACAATGTTCGCTTCATTCATGATCGGGCTGAAACATTTGGACAGAATAAGGAACATCGAGAAACTTATGATATCGTCACGGCAAGAGCTGTTGCACGTCTTTCTGTTCTAAGTGAGCTCTGTCTACCTCTTACAAAAGTAGGTGGGACTTTTATTGCGATGAAGGCAGCTAGTGCAAAAGAAGAAATTGATGCAGGGAAAAAAGCAATCGCCACATTAGGTGGAAAGATAGAAGAGCTGCACTCTTTTCAATTGCCGATAGAAGAAAGTGAGCGAAATATTGTTATCATCAAAAAAGAAAAGCCTACTCCTAAAAAATATCCGAGAAAGCCGGGAGTTCCAAATAAAACCCCAATAGCGTAATTTTTATAAAAAAATTTACCTTCTAATCGGGGAGTACCTTTTTTAGTAGAAATGTGGCATAATTTTTAGTAGAGTGAAATCGGTTCATCTCATAGATTTACATGCAGGAATAATTCCTTTTATAGAGAATGTATTAGTTAGGGAGTTTCGTAAAGGTGGTGCAAGGTGATGAAGCAATCTTTCTCACGCTTTTTTGGCCTAGGCGAAAAGGAAGACCAAATGGAAGCAGAAACAGATATGGGGGAAACGACTGAATCTGTAGAGGAAACGGTTAGAGAAGCGATCCATCAAATCCCCATAGATGATATTGTGCCAAATCGTTTTCAACCAAGAACGGTTTTTGATGAAGATAAGATCGATGAACTTTCCCGTACGATTCATACTCATGGCATCATACAACCGATAGTCGTGAGAGAATATGAGTCAGGAAAGTTTGAAATTATCGCTGGTGAACGTAGATGGAGAGCGATGAAGAAGCTTGGCTGGGATACCGTACCAGCAATATTGAAGCAAATGAATGATACGGAAACGGCCTCTGTCGCTTTAATAGAAAACTTACAAAGGGAAGAGCTTTCTCCAATTGAAGAGGCGATGGCCTATGGAAAGCTGCTAGAGTTACATAATTTAACTCAAGAAGCACTTGCCCAACGATTAGGAAAAGGTCAGTCCACCATTGCGAATAAACTTCGCTTGTTGAAATTACCACAAGAAGTTCAAGATGCCTTATTAGCAAAAGTCATTACAGAGCGCCATGCTCGCTCACTTATTCCGTTGAAGGATCCGGAGAAACAAGTTAAATTGCTTGCAGAAATTATTGAAAAGAATTTAAATGTGAAGCAAACGGAAGAAAGGGTTGTAAGACTGCTTGAACAACCAAAGGATAAAGCGAAGCCACAGAGAAAGGCTTTTAGCAAGGATATGAGAATTGCCGTTAATACAATTAGACAATCCTTATCCATGGTATCTGATAGTGGGATTAATTTAGATTCTGAGGAAGAAGAATTTGAGGAATATTATCAATTTACGATTAAAATTCCGAAGAAAAAATAATACCATTCATTCAACTATTGAGAAATTAAACGTTCAGTTTAGTTTCTCTTATTTTTGTTTAAAAGCAAAAATAGATTCTGGAAATGAAAAAAAATGATACTCTATTATTTTTCGTGATAAAATAGAATACATGATTGCTAGTTTATGTATGTTTGTTGAGATTTTTAAACAAAATGTACAAACAGCTAATGGAAATGAAGGTAGGTGTTACCGTGGGCAAAATAATATCAATTGCAAATCAAAAAGGAGGAGTTGGCAAAACGACTACCTCTGTTAATTTAGGTGCCTGCTTAGCATATATAGGGAAAAAGGTATTAATGGTGGATATCGATCCTCAAGGAAATGCGACAAGCGGTGTCGGACTGGAAAAAGCCGATATTGATCAATGTGTCTACGATGTATTAGTAGAAGATGTTGAGGCCATTAAGGTGATTCGTCCTACAGGAGTGGAAAACCTTGATGCCATTCCAGCCACGATTCAATTAGCTGGTGCAGAAATTGAACTTGTTCCAACGATTTCAAGAGAGGTTCGCTTGAAACGTGCATTGGAAGAAGTAAAGGATCGTTATGATTATATCATCATCGATTGTCCTCCATCCCTAGGACTTCTCACATTAAATGCATTGACTGCTTCGGATGCAGTTTTGATTCCAGTGCAATGTGAATATTATGCTTTAGAAGGATTAAGTCAATTACTGAATACAGTTAGACTTGTGCAAAAACATTTAAATCATGACCTGAAAATTGAAGGTGTCCTTTTAACAATGCTGGATGCTCGGACAAACCTTGGATTACAGGTTATTGAAGAAGTGAAAAAATACTTTCAGGATAAGGTTTATCAAACGGTTATCCCAAGAAATATTCGCTTAAGTGAAGCACCGAGTCATGGGGAGCCAATTATTATATATGATCCGAAATCTAGAGGTGCGGAAGTATATTTAGATTTAGCAAAGGAAGTGGCTGTACATGGCTAAAGGATTAGGAAAAGGACTAGACGCTTTTTTTGCTAATATTGAGCCTGAAAAGGACGAAGCTGTAAGAGAAATTAGTCTGAAGGAACTTCGTCCAAACCCATATCAACCACGAAAAATCTTCGAAAAAGAAGCAATTGAAGAGTTGAAGAATTCGATATTAGAGCACGGGATATTACAGCCGATTATTGTTCGAAAAAGTATTAAAGGATACGAAATTGTTGTCGGGGAAAGACGATTTAGGGCAGCGAAGGAAGCAAAACTTGAAACAGTTCCCGTTGTTGTTCGTGAACTTTCAGAGCAGCAGATGATGGAATTAGCGGTTTTGGAGAATTTACAACGTGAAGATTTAACCCCGATTGAAGAAGCTTCAGCGTACCAATTGTTAATGGAGAAGTTGAAGGTTACTCAGGAACAACTGGCAAAAAGGTTAGGGAAGAGTCGCCCTCATATCGCCAACCATATTCGTTTGCTATCTTTACCACCTCAGATTCAACAACTTATTTCTGACGGAAAGATTTCAATGGGGCATGGACGAGCGCTTCTTGGTCTTAGAAAAAAAGAAAAGCTACCACTTCTGACTGAAAAAGTGATGAAGGAAGGTTTAAACGTTCGCCAATTAGAGCAATTAATTCAAGATATAAACGAAAATGTTTCACGTGAAACAAAAAAGCCAAAACCAGAAAAAAATGTCTTTATTCGTACGCAGGAATCTTACCTTCGTGAACGATTTGGGACAACTGTGAATATAAAACAAAGTAAAAATAAAAAGAAGGGAAAAATTGAAATTGAATTTTTCTCGGGTGAAGATTTAGAAAGAATTCTTGAATTGTTAGAAGCGGATCAATCTTCATAAAGCCATCTTTGGATGGTTTATTTTTTTGGTAAAATTAGAATCGATTACATCTTTGTGTACCAAAAAGAGAGTACCAACAGAACAAATCGAAATACGTGTAATCTAGGTGAAGCATATGTTTTTAATTGGAACACTTGTAAACGGACTATTGATTATAATAGGAACTGTACTAGGAAAACTCTTTCATCGCATTCCAGAAGGGATGAAAGGAACAGTTATGCACGCTATTGGCTTAGCTGTTGTAGTATTAGGTTTGCAAATGGGTTTTAAAAGTGAAAATTTCTTAATTGTTATCTTAAGCTTAGTTTTTGGTGCAGTCATCGGAGAATATTGGAAATTAGATGACAAGCTTAACCAAGTAGGGGACTGGCTTGAAAAGAAAATAGGCAAAGGGAATGGACAAGGGA
>NZ_HE978523.1:0-26899 GCF_000311725.1 Robertmurraya massiliosenegalensis JC6 | reverse complement strand
GCATATCTCAAGGCTTTGTTACTGCTACATTAATTTTTGTCATTGGTGCGATGGCGATTATCGGTGCTCTTGATAGTGGCATCAGAGGGGATCATGATGTGCTTTATACGAAGTCAATAATTGATGGGTTTACAGCCCTAATTTTAACGACTACTTTAGGAATTGGAGTTGTTTTCTCAGCCATTCCTGTAATGTTATATGAGGGCTCAATCGCTCTTTTTGCTACGCAAATTGATCGGTTAATTCCGCAGGCTTTAATGGATAGCTTTATTGTAGAGATGACAGCCACAGGAGGCGTCATGATTTTTGCGATTGGTTTGAACCTTTTGGGAATCATGAAAATTCGTGTGGCCAATCTACTCCCTGGAATTTTGGTTTGTGCAATCATTGTGACGATCATGCATTATTTTGTATAAGTCATAATGCTTCTCAAGTTAAAAATCGAACGAATGTAACTCTAAATATGTAAATATTAGAATTTCAGAGTGCATGCTAGAAATGTTCGTTTTTTAATGTACCTTCGTACATTGTGAATTCGACTAAAGTTGAAAAGGGCTGATATGTTTCAGCCCTTTCCTACTTTATGGTGTTTGCTCTTGATCCCATTCCATTTTGAGGTTTGACCATGAGTTGCGTGGATGATAAGTCATGCTTGCTTCATATATCCCATTCGCTACAACTTTAGCCATCTTTAAGACAAGATTTAATCGCGTGTTTTGGAGAACAAAGAATTCCATGAATCCACTGACATTTACAATACCGGTTATATGGTAATCACCGACTTCAGGTAATTCCTTTTTGACACCAGCTCCGGGCTTCACTGGACCTTCGCCAATTTGAATCACTCCTACACTTTTCAATCTTCCTAAACATGCATCAATACCAATCATGATCGGGTTTAAATGTTTTGCTTTGATTTCGCTTATTTTCTCCTCTAAATTAACTGCGTGTATGGGGTCTTCCAGTGTTCCGTACACATGAAATGGGGAAATTTCCTTTTCATCTAATAAAGTTCCGATAAGTGGACCTAACGAATCTCCAGTGGAACGATCGGTACCAATACAAACGAAGACAACTGGACGATTCACTACACGAACAGGCAATATTGAAACAAGTTCAATAGCAAGCTTCTGAGCAGCCTTTTGTTCATCATAAAATATTCTTGGCTCAGAGCTCCCGCTTTTATCAAACAAGCTAGATTTAAGATTCATTGGTTCCACTCCCGAGAAATTAGTAGTATCAGTATACGGAAGATTCAGGCAATCTATACGTACTAGTTTAGAGACAAGCTAGAAATAGGATATTTATACTATAAAAATTAGAAATCATGGGTTCATTTTTTCTATTGATTATATGAACAACTACTACAAACCTACGTGAAAAATTGCTACAATGGTTATACTGTATACAAGTTTGTCGGGCATCTGAATAGGGTTATGAAGTTTTAAAGGAGTGATTCACGTTGGAACAAAAGGAATTCGGCTTAAATGATATTGTTGAAATGAAAAAGCAACATCCTTGCGGAACGAATCGCTGGAGGATCATCCGTGTAGGAATGGATATACGTATTAAGTGTGAAGGTTGTTCCCACAGTGTATTAATTCCTCGAAAAGAATTTTCGCGAAAACTGAAAAAAATCTTAGTAAAGCATGAAGAATAGTCTTTATGCTTTTTTTCTTAGGTGAAATTCCTTGCACAACGTTTAGCTGTTTTGTATGATTCTTAAAAAAACGTTTGGAATGGATGGAGGCGAGACGATTGTCAACAGTGTATACATCTGCATGTCCATTGAATTGCTGGGATAGCTGTGGATTTAAAGTAACTGTGGAAGACGGCAAAGTACTAAAAGTAGATGGAGACGAGTCCCATCCAATTACGAAAGGAAAAATATGTGGTCGTGGACGCATGCTTGAGAAACGGACAAATTCAGGTGAGAGATTACATTATCCTTTGAAAAAAATAGATGGACAGTTTACTAGAATTACTTGGGAACAAGCGTTAATGGAAATCGCCGAGAAAATGCAAGAGACTAAAGAAAAGCATGGGTCAACTGCTGTTCTCCATAGTCATGATTATGCAAATGGTGGTTTATTAAAAAATCTCGATCAACGTTTTTTTAATTGTTTCGGTGGTGTAACAGAGCTGACGGGCTCAATTTGTTGGGGTTCAGGAATTGAAGCACAAACATGGGATTTTGGTGATGCTTATAGCCATGCTCCAGAAGATATTTTTCATAGTAAAAATATTGTGGTCTGGGGGAGAAATGTAGCAAGGACGAATATGCATCTTTTTCAAGCTTTACAAGAAGCGAAGAAAAGAGGAGCAAAACTCATTGTGATTGATCCAATCTTTAATGCTACAGCCAAAATTGCACATACCCATATCACTGTTAAACCGGGGATGGACGGGATTTTAGCAGCTGGGATCATGAAGGAAATTTTAAGGTTACAGCTGGAGGACCAATCATTTATTGACCAACATTCTGTTGGGTTTGAGGATTTAAAGGAATTATTAGATGGAACGACTCTAGAAGAAATTTCACGTACGACTGAAGTACCTCTAGAGACAATGACAGAGCTTGCAAACATTTTTTGTGATCGCCCTACGGCTACTTTCCTTGGTTTAGGAATGCAACGCTATGAGAATGGGGGAAATACGATTAGACTGCTTGATGCTCTTGTGGCTATTAGCGGCAATATTGGAATTGCCGGTGGAGGAGCGAATTACGCCCATAAACAAGTAGGACAAAGCTTTGATATTCCTTCCTTGGCTCTTCCTGAAAAAAAGAGGCAGCATCGTTATTTCACGATGATGGAACAGGCTGAGGAGATTCTTTCAGCAAAAAATCCTGAAATTAAAATGATTTTTGTTACATGTGGAAATCCACTAACACAAGTTCCTGATACAAATGTAGTGAAGAAGGCTTTTTCATCCGTTGAAACGGTTGTTGTAATTGACCAGTTTATGACCGATACAGCAGAATTGGCTGACTATGTATTGCCAACGACAACAGCATTTGAAGAAGAGGATATTTATTATTCTTCTATGTATCATGCTTATGTTAATTATGGTCCAAAACTAGTCAATGCTCCTGAAGAAGTACAATCTGACTTATGGATTTGGACTGAATTAGCGAAACGTCTCGGTTTTGGAGAGGAATTTGCCTATACAAGAGAACAATGGATTGAAATCGGTTTGGGAGTATTGCAGGAAAAAGGGATAACTCTGGAAAATCTAAGGGAAAATGGCCATTTAGAGTTACCAGTCGATTCGATTCCATGGCAAGATCGTCAATTCAAAACACCAAGTGGAAAATTTGAATTTACTTCACAAAGGGCGGAGCGAAAAGGGCTAGAAGGAAAGTTAACATTGGCGATGCCGAGAGAATCAACGTGGACTAATGCCTCACTTTCAGAAAAATATCCATATCAATTATTGACGATTCATCCATTACGCTCGAATCATTCTCAACACTATCATGTGCTCACACCAGAGCCAAAGGTGAAGGTGGAAATCTCGAAAAATATTGCGGAAAATCTACAATTACGCAATGGTGATTATGTGCGCGTTTGGAATGAGCGTGGGGAAATAAAAGGGTATGTAAGCATTCTGGAACGGGGAGTTCATGCCAATATTATTAATATTGATGAGGGCATATGGTCGAAATATGGTGGCTCTGTTAACCAACTAACATCTAGTCGAGTATCGGATAATGGTTTAGGAAGTACATTATATGATTGTTTAGTTAATCTTGCACTTATCGAACGAGCAATCGTTAACTAGAACTTTCTTGTCTTTTATACGGTAACTCTCTATAATTGGTTAAGGTTAAGTTCTTTAATTTAGAAGTAATTTGTCGAGCAGACAAATATTGAAATAAGCAGTTTATTGTGATGAGGAGTGACTTTGGATGGCCTTAACGGCAGGAATAGTAGGGTTACCGAACGTAGGGAAATCTACTTTATTTAATGCGATTACACAAGCAGGAGCAGAATCGGCAAACTATCCATTCTGTACCATTGATCCGAACGTAGGGATTGTAGAAGTACCGGATCATCGTTTAACTAAATTAACAGAATTAGTTCAACCAAAAAAGACAGTTCCAACGACTTTTGAATTTACAGACATTGCCGGGATTGTAAAAGGGGCAAGTAAAGGAGAAGGGTTAGGAAATAAATTCTTGGCTAATATTCGTGAAGTAGATGCCATTTGTCAAGTTGTTCGTTGTTTCGAGGATGAGAATATAACCCATGTTTCAGGAAAAGTAGATCCATTGGATGATATTGAAGTTATTAATTTAGAGCTTATTTTAGCTGACCTTGAATCCGTAGAGAAGCGAATTGGTCGTGTTGCTAAACTAGCAAAGCAAAAAGATAAGGAAGCTGCGGCTGAGCTTGAAGTTTTAGAAATGCTAAAAAATGCATTTGAAGCAGAAAAGTCTGCTAGAACGGTTGATTTTACAGAAGAACAACTAAAGATTGCGAAAGGCCTACATTTATTAACGATTAAACCCGTTTTATATGTGGCGAATGTGGGAGAAGACGATGTAGCAGATCCGTCTTCAAACGAGTATGTTCAAAAGGTGAAAGAATTTGCTGCTAAAGATAAGGCAGAGGTAATTGTAATCTGTGCGAAAATTGAATCTGAAATTGCAGAGCTAGATGGGGAAGAGAAGGCTATGTTCCTTGAAGAGCTAGGGATTGAAGAATCTGGGCTTGATCAATTAATTCGCGCTGCTTATCATTTACTTGGACTAGCTACTTACTTTACTGCTGGTGTACAAGAGGTTCGTGCTTGGACATTCCGTAAAGGCATGAAGGCACCACAATGTGCAGGAATTATTCACTCCGATTTTGAAAGAGGATTTATTCGTGCTGAAACGGTTTCTTACGATGATTTACTTGCTGCTGGCAATATGGTTGCAGCTAAAGAAGCAGGTAAAGTGCGTCTTGAAGGAAAAGAATATGTTGTAAAAGATGGAGACATTATTCATTTCCGCTTTAACGTATAAATTGTTAAAACTCTGCCTATGCAGAGTTTTTTCTTATTCCTTCTCAACGTGTTGTCTTTATCATACATATATGATATAATTTCATCTTGTGAGTAATGAATATTGCTCCTTGCCCTTTATTTAAAGGGCCGTTAGTCCAAAAGGAGGTGAATGTGATGAGAGCGTACGAAATTATGTACATCATCCGCCCAAATATTGAAGATGAAGCTAAAAAGGCACTTGTTGAGCGCTTTGACGGCATCCTTACTGATAATGGAGCGGAAGTAGTTGAATCTAAAGAGTGGGGTAAGCGTCGTCTTGCATACGAAATCAATGATTTCCGTGATGGTTATTACCATCTTGTTAAGGTTAATGCTGAGGCAGCTGCTGTGGAAGAATTCTCTCGTTTATCTAAGATCAACGAAGATATCATCCGCCACATCGTAATTAAAGACGAAAAGTAATTTGATATATAATGTTTCTATTTCATAATGGCGCCCTTTAAGTTATCTTGGTACATTGTGAAAACGAATCAAATGTTTCACGTGAAACATTCTAGTGGTATTAGAAAGGGGTTGATTCTGATGATGAACCGTGTAGTTCTCGTTGGACGATTAACGAAAGATCCTGAATTGCGATACACACCAAATGGTGTTCCTGTTGCTACTTTCACCCTTGCTGTGAACAGAAGTTTTTCTAATCAACAGGGAGAAAGAGAAGCAGATTTCATTAACTGTGTCGTGTGGCGTCGTCCTGCAGAAAACGTAGCGAACTTTTTGAAAAAAGGAAGTCTCGCTGGTGTTGATGGTCGTATTCAAACACGTAATTATGAAGGACAAGACGGCAAGCGTGTCTATGTTACGGAAATTGTAGCTGAAAGCGTACAGTTCCTAGAGCCAAAGAATGCTTCTGGAGGTAATCCAGGAGGATACGGTGGTCAAAGGGAACAAGGGAACCCATACGGCGGTAATAGCAACCAGAATCAACCATATCGTGAAAACAATAATAACAATAACCAAGGCTATACCAAAATTGACGAAGATCCATTTTCTGGTGGAGGTCAAATCGACATTTCAGATGATGATCTACCGTTCTAAGGTAAGGCGTTGAACGATTTTAAATAAAGAGGAGGGAAATATAATGGCTGGTGGAGGACGTAGAGGCGGTCGCGCTAAGCGCCGTAAAGTTTGCTATTTTACAGCAAACGGAATCACTCACATCGATTATAAAGATGTAGATTTATTGAAGAAATTCATCTCTGAACGTGGAAAAATCTTACCAAGACGTGTGACTGGAACTAACGCTAAATATCAACGTAAATTAACTGTTGCTATCAAGCGTGCACGTACTATGGCATTACTTCCATACGTAACAGGTGAATAATAAAGAATAAAAGACAGTTTGGTTCCGTTAACCAGCTGTCTTTTTTTTATAGGCCCCATTGGTTGAAGAACGACGGATTGGTCGATACAATTAGGGGTAGGACTTATCAGGAGGTTAGAATGTGAAAAATGCACATAAGCTAACGGAAGGGGCCTTATATCTGGCCATATTTGCCGTTTTGTTACTTATAACGATTTACATACCGGTGTTAGGTGTTGTGGTGAATTTATTTATCGCCCTTCCCTTCATTATGTTTTCTGCCAAACATGATCGCAAAAGTGCGTTTGTCGTCCTTATTGGTGCGATATTAATTTCTCTTATCGTTGGTACCGTAATGGCCATTCCACTAGCCCTTACCTATGGATTAACGGGTATTGTTATTGGGGATTTTATTAGGGAAAAGAAAAGTTGGATTGCAGGGTTTATTGCTGGGTCCATGGCATTTTTACTTACACTTGTGATTCAATACGTCATTTCAGTCGTATTTCTGGAAATGGATGTGATCCAAGAAACGATTCAACTCTTTGAAAGCTCGATTTCACAGGCATTTGATATGTTACAAGCGTTAGGCCAGACTCCTGATGCTCGATTGATCGAACAGTTTGAAACGAGTGTGGAAATGCTTAAGATCCTTGTTCCAAGTATTTTTGTGATGGTTTCTTTTATGATCGTTTTTATCACCGAGCTCATTTCTTTTCCGATTGCGAAGAGATTCGGGGTTGAAATTCCAAAGTGGATCACATTTCGTGATTTGAAATTACCAAAAAGCCTTCTTTGGTATTATTTAATTGTATTACTAGTCTCATTAATGCTAAATCCAGAGCAGGGTACTTTCCTGTATACAGCAAGTATGAATCTGTCATTTATTCTTCAGTTTTTTATGGTGATTCAAGGACTAGCGTTTATTTTTTATTTCTCACATGTGAAAGAAATGCCTAAATTTATTCCTATTCTCGTGGCAGTTTTCACATTCATTTTCCCGATACTCCTTTATATTGTAAGGATATTAGGTATAATTGATTTAGGATTTGATTTAAGGAAACGAGTAGCTGAGAAAAAATAAATGAAAAGATGTTTAGAATTTTGGGAGCTGAAAAAATGCCTTCTTATTTGGAAAAACGGTCTATTCGCTATCCTATATACGCATTAATGGCCATAACCTTGGTGTTTCTAGTGATCTTAGCATTTTATAATTGGATCATTAGCGTGATTGGTTTTGTACTCTCCGTCATTCCTTTTTACTACTTGTTTATCGTTGATTATCAACAACGAAAGGATACGGAAAAGTATATAGCTACTCTTTCTTACCGCTTGAAAAAAGTCGGGGAAGAGGCACTTATGGAGATGCCAATCGGTATTATGCTGTTTAATGACGATTTTTATATTGAATGGGCTAATCCATTTTTAGCGTCTTGTTTTGAAGAAGAGACATTAGTGGGGCGATCTCTATATGATGTGGGAGATTCATTAATTCCTCTTATCAAACAGGAAGTTGAAATGGAAGTTATTACGATTATGAATCGTAAATTTAGAGTCATTCATCGTTCAGAGGAACGATTGCTCTATTTCTTTGATATTACGGAACAAATAGAAGTAGAGAAGATGTATGAAGATGAAAGAACAGTAATCGCCATCATATTCTTAGATAATTATGATGATATTACGCAAGGGATGGATGATCAGACAAGAAGTAATCTCAATAGTCTTGTCACCTCGATTTTGAATAAATGGGCTCAAGAAAATGGAGTGTTCTTAAAAAGGGTTTCATCTGAACGGTTTATAGGAGTCTTTAATGAACAAATCCTCCACTCCTTAGAAAAAGGGAAGTTTTCCATCTTGGATGAAGTTCGTGAAATTACAACAAAGCAAAACATTCCCCTTACCTTAAGCATAGGAGTAGGTGCAGGTGTGCCGTCTTTACCAGAACTAGGAGAATTAGCCCAATCTAGTTTAGATTTAGCTCTTGGTCGAGGCGGTGACCAAGTAGCGATTAAGCAGACGAACGGAAAAGTGAAATTCTTCGGTGGAAAAACGAACCCTGTGGAAAAACGAACAAGGGTACGTGCTCGTGTTATTTCTCATGCTTTAAAGGACTTAATTATTGATAGTGATAAAGTTATTATCATGGGGCATAAAAATCCTGATATGGATGCGGTTGGTGCTGCAATAGGGATTCATAAAATTGCACAAATGAACCAATGTGAAGGCTATATTGTGATCAATACCAATGAAATTGATACAGGTGTACGCAGGTTAATGGAGGAAATTCATAAGCATGAGGGACTGTTTGACAGGTTTATAAGCCCTGAGCAAGCACTCGAGATGGCGACAGAGGATACGCTATTAGTCGTAGTAGATACACATAAACCAACTTTAGTTATTGAGGAAAGACTATTAAATAAAATCGAGCATGTGGTCGTGATTGATCATCATCGTCGCGGAGAAGAGTTTATCGAAAATCCACTCCTTGTCTATATGGAGCCATACGCTTCCTCTACAGCGGAATTAGTGACGGAACTATTACAGTACCAACCAAAGCGTGGAAAAATCGATATGCTCGAGGCTACAGCCCTTCTAGCAGGCATTATAGTGGATACAAAAAGCTTTACCTTAAGAACTGGAGCAAGAACGTTTGATGCTGCCTCCTATTTAAGAGGGCAAGGCGCTGACACGGTGCTTGTACAAAAATTCTTAAAAGAAGATGTCGATACGTTCTTAAAACGAGCAAAATTGATTGAAACAGTGTATTTTTATAAAGAAGGAATTGCTATCGCCAAGGCAGGGGCTGAGCAAATTCTCGATCAAGTATTAATTGCTCAAACTGCTGATACATTATTGACGATGGAAGGAGTTCTAGCTTCCTTTGTTATTTCGAAACGAACAGATGACATGGTGGGCATAAGTGCCCGTTCATTAGGCGATGTCAATGTCCAGGTGATCATGGAAAATTTAGGTGGTGGTGGTCATTTAACGAACGCAGCCACACAACTTCATGAAATGGACATAGAAGAAGCAGAGCAAGAATTACTAGAAGCCATAGATGAATATTTAGAAGGGAGAAAGAAAGAATGAAGGTCATTTTCTTAAAAGATGTTAAAGGAAAAGGAAAAAAAGGTGAAGTGAAAAACGTAGCTGATGGTTACGCACATAATTTCTTAATTAAGCAAGGCTTAGCAATTGAGGCAAACCAAGCAAGTATTAGCTCTTTAAATGCTCAGAAGAAAAAAGAAGAGAAAGTAGCGGCAGAAGAACTTGCTGATGCGAAAAAACTAAAAGATGCGATCGAGAAATTAACAGTTGAATTAACGGCAAAAGCAGGAGAAGGTGGACGCCTATTTGGTTCCATTACAAGTAAACAAATTGCAGAAAGCTTACAAAAAGCACATGGAATTAAAGTAGATAAGCGAAAAATTGAGCTAGATGATGCGATACGTGCTCTAGGTTACACAAAAGTTCCTGTGAAGCTTCATTCTGAAGTGACAGCAACTTTAAATGTGCATGTGAAGGAAATTAACTAACTTTTATAGCGTCTGTCGAAAGATAAACTAATATTGGAAGTACTTTTCACGAAAAAAACATGATAAAATGAATGATAGAAATGTGATCGGTGATGAAGCTGGTCACTTTTTTATGTAGTGTTTGACAAAAAGAACGTTAATGACATCAATGAATTTACCTATAAATGACGCAAAATATTTGATTTTGTCATCTGTAAAAGGAGGTTTTTCTAGAATGAGTGATTTATTTGCAGATCGACTACCCCCGCAAAATATAGAAGCTGAGCAGGCTGTGTTAGGGGCTATCTTTTTAGAACCTTCGTCTCTTACTCTAGCAACAGAGATATTAATTCCAGAAGATTTTTATCGCGCTGCACACCAAAAGATTTTTAACGTCATGCTGAACCTGAACGATGCGGGGAAAGCGGTCGATTTAGTTACGGTATCAGAAGAATTAGCAGCGGCAAAATTGCTTGAGGATGTTGGTGGAGTTGGCTATTTAAGTGAATTAGCTGGATCTGTACCAACAGCGGCTAATATCGAGTTTTATGCGAAAATAGTTGAGGAGAAATCTTTATTAAGAAGACTAATTCGTACAGCGACAGATATCGCAACAGATGGCTATCAACGGGAAGATGAGGTAGAGACACTCCTCGTTGAGGCTGAGAAGAAAATGATGGAAGTATCCGGACGTAAAAATGCTGGAGCTTTTCATAATATTAAAGATGTCCTTGTGCGTACCTATGATAATATCGAGTTAATGCATAATCGAGTCGGAGATATCACGGGAATCGCAACAGGGTTCGCTGAATTGGATCAAATGACTGCTGGTTTCCAGCGCAATGATTTAATCATTGTTGGAGCCCGTCCATCAGTAGGTAAAACGGCATTCGCCCTTAATATTGCCCAAAATGTTGCAACGAAAACAGGAGAAAATGTAGCTATTTTCAGTTTGGAGATGGGTGCAGAACAGCTGGTGATGCGTATGCTTTGTGCGGAAGGGAATATTGATGCCCAAAGGCTTAGAACAGGTTCGTTAACAGAAGAAGACTGGGGCAAGTTAACGATGGCGATGGGAAGCTTATCGAATGCGGGAATCTATATTGATGATACACCAGGTGTACGCGTGCAGGATATTCGTTCGAAATGCCGACGTTTAAAGCAAGAGCATGGAATAGGCATGATCTTAATCGATTATTTACAGCTTATTTTAGGAAGCGGTCGTTCTGGAGAAAACCGCCAACAGGAAGTATCCGAAATTTCGCGTTCTTTAAAGCAGCTTGCCCGTGAACTTCAAGTTCCAGTTATTGCCCTTTCACAGCTTTCTCGTGGAGTAGAGCAAAGACAAGATAAACGACCAATGATGTCTGACATTCGTGAATCAGGAAGTATTGAGCAGGATGCTGATATTGTGGCTTTCTTATACCGTGATGATTACTACGATAAAGAATCTGAGAATAAGAATATCATTGAAATTATTATTGCCAAGCAGCGTAATGGTCCAACAGGGACTGTGTCCCTTGCTTTTGTAAAAGAATATAATAAGTTCGTCAATTTAGAACGGCGATTTGATGATTCAGCAGTTCCTTCAGGGGCATAAAAAAGATTAGCGAAATGCTAATCTTTTTTTATTCTATAGGGCTCAAAGGTTTGGGGAATATTATCTAGGAAATAAATGAATTTAAGGATATTTTACGAACAAATTAGTAAATATGAATTAAAATTGTTCGTGTTTTATTGACTTTTATAGGAGAAAATTGGTACACTAGGTGTGTTTGAAAAGGAAACTAAAAATGTGTGTTTACCTTATGGAGGTGCTCTTTTAATGTCATCAGTAGTAGTTGTTGGAACACAATGGGGAGACGAAGGGAAAGGGAAAATAACCGATTTCCTCTCAGAAAATGCGGAAGTAATCGCTCGTTATCAGGGTGGAAATAACGCGGGTCATACCATTAAATTTGACGGAGAAACTTACAAATTACACTTAATTCCTTCAGGGATTTTTTATAAAGATAAGATCTGTGTTATCGGAAACGGTATGGTTGTCGATCCGAAGGCACTTGTAAAAGAATTAGCATACTTACATGAAAGAAACGTAACAACTGATAATTTACGTATTAGCAATCGTGCTCATGTTATTCTTCCTTATCACTTAAAATTGGATGAAGTCGAGGAAGAGAGCAAAGGGGATAACAAAATCGGTACGACGAAAAAAGGAATTGGACCTGCTTATATGGATAAAGCAGCTCGTATCGGAATTCGTATCGCCGATCTTTTAGACAGAGAAGTGTTTGAAGAAAAATTAGCACGCAATTTAAAAGAGAAAAACCGTTTACTTGAGCGCATCTATGAAACAGAAGGATTCAAAATCGAAGATATTTTAGACGAATACTATGAGTATGGACAGCAAATCAAGCAGTATGTAGTAGATACATCCGTTGTATTAAACGATGCTCTTGATCAAGGTCGCCGTGTACTATTTGAAGGTGCCCAAGGAGTTATGCTCGATATCGACCAAGGAACGTATCCGTTTGTTACTTCTTCAAACCCTGTAGCGGGTGGAGTAACGATTGGTTCAGGTGTCGGTCCAAGCAAAATCAAGCATGTGGTTGGGGTTTGTAAGGCTTATACTACGCGTGTAGGGGATGGCCCATTCCCTACCGAATTAGATAATGAAATTGGTCACCAAATTCGTGAGGTAGGTCGTGAGTACGGGACAACGACTGGTCGCCCGCGTCGTGTTGGTTGGTTTGATAGCGTGGTCGTTCGTCATGCACGTCGTGTTAGTGGAATCACAGACCTTTCTTTAAACTCGATTGATGTTTTAACAGGTATTGAAGCATTAAAAATCTGTGTGGCTTATCGTTACAAAGGAGAAGTTATTGAAGAGTTCCCAGCTAGCCTTAAGGTGTTAGCTGAATGTGAGCCTGTTTTTGAAGAGCTGCCAGGTTGGACAGAGGATATCACAAGCTGTAAATCATTAGATGAACTTCCTGCTAATGCACGTCATTATCTAGAAAGAGTGTCACAACTGACAGGAGTTCCATTATCGATTTTCTCTGTAGGTCCTGACCGTTCACAAACAAACGTAGTCATGAATCCTTGGCGTCAAAGCTAATAAATTTGAAAGCTGTTCTTCAGGCTCTAGTTAAAAGAGCTTGATTGAACAGCTTTTTTATATAGCAAGTCCATTTTCCTAGTTCGTTCATTTTTGTAAATATCGCTATTTGAAAACCTTTGTGACCAATTCCCTAGCATCATTTCCTCTAAAGACTACTTCAGATAGCTTGTATTGTAACAATTCTGAAATATTAAAGTAAAAAAACTAGAAAAATTTCTACTATTTATCCAAATCATCCCTTTTTACTATTCATTAAAAGAATTAGAGAATAAATCCCTAAATTTCGCTATTAAAAGGGTGAAATTTCGCTTAGTATTATCCCATTTAATTACAATATTTGTTGCAAATTGTCAGCAATTATACATTTCTGTTACATTCTCGAGACTAGCAAACTCTTAATATCGAATTATGGTAAAGTTAAGAAGGCAAAAAAGAGTGCTTGTAGATTTTTACATAACTCTTTATGCGAACGAAGAAAGCAATGAATACAAGGTTGTTTCGGTAGTCTAGGAGGATCAAAAATGAATGACCGTTTTAAACATCTGTCCAAACTAACGGGCAATACATCTAGAGGATTTAATAAAATAGCCATCTCGGCAGTTGCATTTACGACTTTAACATTTGGAATTGGCGTTCATACACTTGCTGATAAAGCCTTTAAAACCGTTTATTACGTATATGTAGACGACCAGTTTGTTGGTACAGTTTCAGATAAAAAAGTTGTTGAAAATGTAGTAAATTCGAAGGTTGAAAAGACCGAAAATAATTTGAATAGCCAATTGGATCTTGCAGTTGGACCAAATCTTACTTATATTCCTGAGCAAGTATTTGAAGTCACTTCCAATACAGATGATAGCAAGGTAGCGAAAAAGCTGGATGAACTTTTATCGATTGAAGCTGTTGCAATGGAGATTCTAATTGATAAAGTGCCTGTCTATGTGAAGGATGAAAAAGCTGCAAATGAAGTGATTGAAGCATTAAAGCTCAAATATGTGACGGAAGATGAATTAAAGCAAATAGAAGCGCAACAAGCTTTAGATAATAAAGAATCATTACCTCCGCTTAAGGAAGGAGAAACCCGGATTTTAGATGTCCGATTTTCAAAAGAGGTTTCTCTCTCTGAAGGTCAAACGACCCCTAAACAAATATTAACTATAGAAGATGCGGTTGATTATATAACAAAAGGGACACTTGAGGAGAAGAAATACAAGGTAAAAGAAGGCGACGTTCTTGGCCAAATTGCAAACGACCATGACATGACCCTTGAGCAACTGCTAACATTGAATCCGAGCTTGCAGGAAGATTCTTTGTTGAAAATTGGGCAAGAATTGAATGTGACGTTTTTGCAGCCATTGGTTGAAGTGGTTGTAGAAAAAGAAGTATTTCAAAAAGAAAGCATCCCTTATAAAAACGAAGTTGAAGAAGACTCATCGATGTATAAGGGAGATACGTTGGTGAAACAAGAGGGCGAAGAAGGCTCGAAAGAAGTAATCTATAAGGTTTCCGAACATAATGGAGTAGAAATTGAAAAAGAAATGTTAAAAGAAACCATTTTGCAAGAACCGACATCCCATATTGTTATGAAAGGAACAAAGGTAATTCCTTCAAGGGGCGATGGCTCATTTGCTTGGCCAGCCGTTGGAGGTTATATATCAAGTAAACAAGGACAAAGATGGGGAAAGCTTCATAAAGGAATTGACATTGCAAGACCGAGTGAACGGACGATAAAGGCATCTGATAATGGGATTGTGAAATCAGCTGGCTGGTCTGGGGGATATGGAAATAAGGTTGTTATTAACCATCAGAATGGTTTTGAAACGGTGTATGCCCATCTATCTTCCATTGACGTGAAGGTTGGTCAAACGGTAAGTAAAGGTATGAAAATAGGAGTTATGGGATCTACTGGAAATTCAACAGGAGTTCACTTGCATTTTGAAATTTACAAGAACGGAAACTTGGAAAACCCCCTAAATTACCTAAAATAACAGTTGTAAAACGAGTCTCTAGAATCACTAGGGACTCGTTCTTTTCATATAAAGGAATTCAACTATGTAAATAGGTGAATTCCCATTAATAAAATGATAAAGTAAAATGAAAGAACATATTTTGTCAAATTTGCAATGAAATACTTAGGTTAGAATAACATTAATTCGATCTGATTCTTAAAGGAGAAAAAGAGATGGATAAAAAAATATTAGTTGTCGATGATGAAAAGCCAATTGCTGATATTCTTCAATTTAATTTGAAGAAGGAAGGATACGATGTGTATTGTGCCTATGATGGCAATAAAGCATTAGAAATGGTGGAAGAAATTAAACCTGACCTTATCTTGTTGGACATCATGCTTCCCCAAAGAGATGGAATGGAAGTATGTCGCGAGGTTCGCAAAAAGTACGAAATGCCCATTATTATGTTAACCGCAAAGGATTCAGAAATAGATAAGGTGTTAGGCTTAGAGCTAGGCGCTGACGATTATGTGACGAAGCCATTTAGTTCGAGGGAGCTAATTGCACGGGTAAAAGCAAATCTAAGAAGACATCAGCATACAGCTGCTCAGGCAGAGGTAGATGAATCGAATGAAATATCGGTTGGTTCATTAATTATTCACCCAGATGCTTATATTGTTTCAAAACGTGGAGAGAAAATTGAATTAACGCATCGAGAATTTGAACTGCTGCACTATTTAGCAAAGCATATTGGACAAGTTATGACGAGGGAACACCTTCTTCAAACTGTATGGGGCTATGATTATTATGGAGATGTAAGAACGGTAGATGTAACGATTCGACGTCTTCGTGAAAAGATTGAAGATAATCCTAGTCATCCTACTTGGATTGTCACAAGAAGAGGGGTAGGGTACTACTTAAGAAATCCTGAACAGGAGTAACCGATAGTCATGAAAAAGGTTGGATTTTTCCGTTCAATTCATTTGAAGCTTGTGCTGATCTATGTTTTATTAATTTTAATTGCGATGCAAATTATCGGTGCCTATTTTGTTCGTCAATTAGAGGCAACATTGCTAAAAAACTTTGAAACCTCTATTCATGAACGAGTGGAACTGTTGTCTTATTATATGGGCGAGGAAATGTCGAAAGAAAGAAATCCTGATTCAGATGGTCCTACATTAGAAGAGGATGTACGCAATATTTTGCGAGATTTCAACAATACAGCTGATATTTCTGAGGTTCAGGTCATTGAGGGAACCTCTCTTAAAATCATTGGTACATCAGATCATTCTAATCAAGGGATTGTCGGGCAACGATCAACGGATCAGATGATTTGGCGAGTCATTGCCACATCTGATGATGATGGCGATCATCAAACGATGCTCGATCGGTCAACGAGTAATCGAATATGGAAATTAGTTGCCCCTATTAAAGTTGATGATGAAGTGATAGGGGCTATTCATCTCGTTGCCAACGTTGAAAATGTGTATTCACAAATGAATACAATAAATAGTATTTTCGCCTCTGGTACAGCGATATCACTGGCTATTACGGCAATCCTAGTCATTTTATTAGCACGTACGATTACGAGACCTATTACTGATATGAGAAAACAGGCGATTGCTATGTCGAAAGGGAACTTCTCGCGGAAGGTTAAAGTATATGGCTATGATGAAATTGGCGAGTTAGCGATGACTTTTAACAACCTCACGAAAAAGTTGCAAGAGGCCCAAGCGACAACTGAAGGAGAAAGAAGAAAACTTTCCTCAGTACTGTCATATATGACAGATGGAGTAATTGCAACCGATCGTAAGGGACGCGTCATTCTCATTAATGAGCCTGCAGCAAAAATGCTGAATGTTTCACGTGAAACAATTTTATCCACTTCGATTATTTCTCTTTTAGGAATTGAGGATGATTATACATTAGAGGATTTAATGATGGAGAGGGAATCGGTCATTTTGAACTATAGTACGGCGAAAAAAGCCTATATCCTCCGTGCCAATTTTAGCGTCATTCAAAAAGAGACGGGTTTTGTGAATGGTCTTATAGCTGTACTCCATGACATTACTGAGCAAGAGAAGATTGATATGGATAGACGGGAATTTGTGGCCAATGTTTCACATGAATTAAGAACACCATTAACAACGATGAGAAGCTATTTAGAAGCATTAGCGGAAGGTGCTTGGAAGGATGAGGATATTGCTCCTCAATTTTTAGAAGTTACCCAAAATGAAACAGAACGAATGATCCGCTTAGTCAATGCTCTTTTACAGTTATCAAAAATGGATAGTAAGGATTATGAATTAACAACAGAATGGGTCAATTTTGTCGACTTTTATAATCGAATTATTGATCGATTTGAGCTTACGAAAGAGCATAATGTTAGTTTTGAAAGAAAGTTGCTAAAGCAACCTACCTTTGTGGAAATTGATCCGGACAAACTGACTCAAGTGCTGGATAATATTATTTCAAATGCGATGAAGTATTCACCAGAGGGTGGAAAAATTACATTTAAAATGGAAGAAGAACATGAGCAAATTGTCATAAGTGTTACCGACCAAGGAGTTGGAATACCAAAGGATAATTTAGAAAAGATCTTTGAACGTTTTTATCGAGTCGATAAGGCAAGGACAAGAAAGCTCGGTGGAACAGGACTAGGACTTGCGATTGCAAAAGAGATGGTAGAGGCCCATGGTGGGAAGATTTGGGCGAAAAGTGTGGAAGGAAAAGGAACTACGGTTTCTTTCAGTCTGCCATATGTTCAAACGGAAGAGGATGATTGGGCATGACATATGAAAATATAAAATCGGTCATCTTAACCATTCTTGTGTTGCTAAGTGTATTTTTGACATGGAGTATTTGGACGTATCAACCTAACTATGAATCATTAGAAAATAAAATTACACCGGGTGTTCAAATTAGTGCACCAAAGGAAATTAGACAAATCATCAAGCCTGATCGCATACTTTATCATGTAAATGATGAACATTATGGGACGGTTTATCCTGGCGAAATTGATCGGATTTTAAAAGAAGTCAGCAGTTGGAACTACCGGCAATTCGAATTGGTATCAAGCCAAATCGGGGATTTGTCTGAATTTCTCAATGAAAATGGACATGCACAAATTTCATTTCCGAGTTCCGTACCAATGGAGATCTATAAGAATTTTGTAGGCTTGCAAGAAGAAGATATGACTGGAATTCATTTTGACCAGATCGTGATTGAATTGAAGAATGTGATGAAGGAAAGTGGGTATGTCTATTTTATCGACATGGAAGATGAGACAGTATACCGTTCTCGTGTAACAGCTTCATTTATAACGAATTTTGATGAAGATTTTCATCAGAAAGCGGACACGAATCGCTATTTTGTAAAATATTCTTTGGAGACGTTAGGAAATAATAAAAAGCTATTGGTTCCATCTGAGGGTATGACCATGTATGCTCATAATTACTTGATCGATTTTATTCAAGGAACTGAGTTTAGAGATGCCCTTTTCAGAAGTCCGAGCTTTGTTCAACGAAATGCAACAGGCTATGGTGAAGAGTATAAGGATTCAACAACCTTATTAAGCGTCAATTTTGAGACGAATACATTGTTATATGTAAATCCAACTCAAGAAAAAGATATAACAGTGGGGGCAGGAAATCTATTACAAAAGAGTATTGATTTCGTCAATGGCCATGGTGGCTGGACGGATAATTACTATTTTGTTGAAATTGATCGATTACAACAAACCGTTTTATTCCGTATGTATGATTCCTCTGGATATCCGATATTTAATAATAATGGCATGTCAGAAATTCTCCAAATATGGGGACAAACAGGAATTTATCAATATTCACGGAATAATTTTCTCCTTAGTAGACGAGCTGAATCAACAGAGGTCGAGCTTATGTCGGGTGTCGATACGCTGGAGCGACTTAAGGAAAGGGAAGAAATCGATCCAGAGTTTATTCAGGACTTAGTTCTGGGATATGAGATGACGAGGAGCCCAGGTGACCCGCTGATTCATTTAGAGCCCACTTGGTATTATAAATATCAGGATCAATGGTTGAATGTGAATGCCGGCAGTGAGGGAGGTCAAGAGTATGGATTGGAGTAAACTCAAAACCATCTTTATCGTAACCTTCCTTGTCCTTAATATTTATTTGCTAAGTGAATTTTATAAAAAGTATGAGTCTAGTCAATATCCCTATTTGTCTGAGACATCGTTTGAAAATAAGTTAAAAACAGAGGAAATTGAGTATAACGAGCTACCAAAAAACATCAAAAAAGATCGATATATTAGCGCAACACCGAAGAAGTTTTTAAAAGATGAATTAGTGGAATTAACGGAAACGATTTTACAAGGACAACAAATCACAATTAAAAATGAAACGACGATTGAATCTGAATTTGACGAACCGATTCAACTTAAAGAAGATTTTACTTCAGAGGATTTGGTTCCGATTCTAAAAAATCATGTCTTTCAGGGAGAACGCTATCGTTTTTGGAAATTGAACCCGCTTGAACAAACGATTACCTATTATCAGCAGCAACAAGAAAAGATGTTGTATCGCAATATTAATGGTGAATTGACGATTTTCTTTAATGATAATGATGAGATTATTGGATATAGACAAACCCTTCTTGAGAATTTCGAAGAATTTTCAGAAGATGAGAACATTCTACAGCCAATGAAGGCTATAGAGTTCTTATATGATAATGGAGAATTACCTTTTGGGAGCAAAATAACGAAAGTGGAGCTTGGGTATTATACTTTGGTGCATTTAACATCATCACAAGTATTAACTCCAGTCTGGCGATTTGTCATTAATGGTGAAGAGGATCTCTTTGTCAATGCCTTTGAAGGGCAAATTATACAGCTAAACAATGAAGACAAAAAGATAGTGGAGTGAGGAGAAATGGGGATGCGTTTTAGTGTACTCGCCAGTGGGAGTACAGGAAATGCGGTTTATGTAGAGACAGAGGAGCATTCCTTTTTAGTTGACGCAGGATTAAGCGGCAAGCAAATGGAAGCATTGTTCGATCAAATTGGCCGAGATGCGGACAAGCTTTCTGGCTTGCTCGTAACCCACGAACATAGTGATCATATTAAAGGAGTGGGGGTATTAGCGAGAAAGTATAAGCTTCCTATTTATGCAAATGAAAAAACATGGTCTGCGATGGATGGGTTAATTGGTGAGATTCCAACGGAGCAGAAGTTTACTTTTGACATGGAAACGGTAAAAAGCTTCGGCTCTTTAGACATTGAATCATTTGGTGTATCCCATGATGCGGCCGAGCCTATGTTTTATATTTTCCATCATGAAGGGAAAAAGCTTGTCCTTGTCACTGACACAGGTTATGTAAGCGACCGAATGAAGGGGATTATTTCAAATGCGGATATGTTTGTATTTGAGAGCAATCATGACGTGCAAATGCTACGAATGGGACGTTATCCGTGGAATATTAAACGCCGTATTTTAAGTGATGTTGGCCATGTATCCAATGAGGATGCAGCGATTGCGATGAGTGATGTCATTGGTGATCAAACGAAACGAATCTATTTAGCCCATTTAAGTTTGGATAACAACATGAAGGACTTAGCAAAAATGTCGGTTACACAGACGTTACAGAGTCAAGGAATTATCGTTGGAGAGCAAGTTGATCTCTTTGATACAGACCCGAAAGTACCAACTGCATTAACAGCCATTTAAAAAGTGTGGAGATGAATTCTCCACACTTTCGTTGATCACAAGGCAATATGTGAACAAACTCGTAAGAATGAGAAAATTGAACACTTATCATTAGTTTTTTTATCTTGTAAGATTATAATTAGGTATATATAGGAAGAATAACTTTTAGCGATCGTTCTTATGAAAGGAATGGTGAAGATTATGGGTTATTACGACCAGGATTATGAAAGTCGCTATAAAAGACAGAAAGGAAACAAAGGGGGATACTTTTTAGCAAGTCTATTGGGTGTTGTTCTTGGCGGGTTAATCGTCATTTTAGCCTTTCCCAAACTGGTAGATTATCATATTCTCCCTTATGATGTGTCACCGTCTGAGCAAGCTGGTGGTGATAACGAGAGTGCTGTTAAAACACAGAATGTTGCCGTGAACGTGGAAACCGATATTACAAAAGCGGTTGATAAGGCAGCAGATGCGGTAGTGGGAATATCAAACATTCAGCAAACAAACTTTTGGCAGGGGAATGCGTCAGGTCAAGAAGCAGGTACAGGCTCAGGAGTGATTTATAAAAAGGAAGATGGAAAGGCCTTTGTGGTGACAAATCATCATGTTATTGAAGGGGCCAATTCCTTGGAAATTTCCTTGAGTGATGGGACGAAAATACCTGCTACACTTCGTGGAAGCGACGTATGGACCGATTTAGCTGTGCTAGAGGTAGATGGAAGCGAAATAGAAACAATTGCTGAATTTGGCGATTCAGACGCTCTACGAACAGGGGAGCCAGTTATTGCGATTGGGAATCCGTTAGGTGCGATGTTCTCCGGATCTGTTACACAAGGGATTATATCAGGTTTAGAAAGGGCCATTCCCGTTGATATCAATCAAGATGGGGTTGTCGATTGGCAAGCGGAAGTATTACAAACCGATGCGGCCATTAATCCAGGAAATAGCGGTGGAGCCCTTATTAATATTGCGGGCCAAGTAATTGGCATCAATTCCATGAAAATTGCTGAAAGTGCGGTGGAAGGGATTGGGCTTGCAATTCCAATCAACTATGCGATTCCGATCATTGATGATTTAGAGAAGCATGGCCAGGTTAATCGACCATACATGGGAATTGAGCTCCAATCGGTGAATGAAATTCCGTCTTATTACCAAAGAGAGGCATTAAAGCTTCCAAGTGACGTTACGATGGGAGTAGCAGTCATGCGGGTTGAACCGAATTCTCCAGCTGCACAAGCCGGATTAGCCGAGCTTGATGTTATCGTGGAAATGGATGGAGAAAAAATTGAAGATACCATTGATTTAAGGAAGCATCTCTACACAAATAAGAATGTAGGCGACACTTTAGAAATTAAATTTTATCGCGAAGGCAAGCTCCAAGAAACGACTATGAAGCTTGCAGGGAACACATTATAATGATTTAATTTGGTTACGATAAAAGCAGGGATTCCTGCTTTTTTTCGTGGTTTAAAAAGGGGAAGTGTTGATGGAACGAGGGAGAATAGTAAATATCTGATTTAAGATAATTACAAAAAAAAATAAGAAGAAAAAACAGCGAGTGAAATAAATGTTAAAATAATTGTGGATAATTTAGATGGATAATAATTTATCCACAATTTAAAATATTATTTTTATTAGAATGGAGAATATAGAAGATGATATATTGCTGCGAAGAACACGTAGAAATCGCGATAGATACGATTGTAGACGACTTTGAGACGTTTCCATTATTAAATAAAATAGAGGATGAAAAGTTATCAACACCCTGTGAATATTGTCAAAAACGAGCTATATATATGGTGGCGAACGAGTGATCTCATACAAGATGTGGATAGAAAATGTGGATATGTGGATAAGTAATGTGGATATCTTGTTCGTAAAGTGAGGATTAGCTGTGAATATCTCAATTATTACTGTAGGAAAATTAAAAGAAAAATATTTAAAGCAAGGAATTGACGAATATTTAAAAAGATTGTCAAGTTATGCAAAAGTCGAAGTCATTGAAGTAGCAGATGAAAAAGCGCCAGAAGAATTAAGCACAACCGAGATGATACAAGTTAAGAACAAAGAAGGGGACAGAATTTTAGCAAAAATCCACCCTGATACATACGTTATCGCATTGGCGATAGAAGGAAAACAAAAATCCTCTGAAGAACTCGCTGACATGTTAGATAAACTAGCGACATACGGAAAAAGTAAAATCGCCTTTGTCATTGGCGGTTCACTCGGACTAAGCCAAGACATACTGCAGCGAGCAGACGAAAAACTATCATTCTCAAAAATGACCTTTCCCCACCAAATGATGCGACTAATTTTGGTCGAACAGATCTATCGAGCTTATCGGATTAATCGGGGGGAACCGTACCACAAATAGAGGCAAAAAAAGTTGAAGATAAGGTGGATATTTTCCATTTGATTCAGAAATAGAAGGTGTTGATAAGCCTTCTTTTTCTGTTTCTAAATATAGCATGTGGATAAGTGTAAACGTGTTTGAAAGGTTAACTTCCGTAAAATCAAATTCAAGCTCAACCTTATCAATTTGACGTAGCTGATCATTTGTTCGTCCAACAGTGATCTGTTTAACCAACAGCTGTAGCAATTGCTTTTGTTTATCTCTAGTAGAGGACTTATAGACTTCTACAAATTTTCCTAATAGAAGATGTACCAATTCTGGAGGAATAACTTTTGTATCAGATTTACTTATTTCCGTTATTAAGTTATTCCTCTTTTGTTCAATTTCACTCTTTTCAATAGCCACTTGCTGTAATCGTTCTTGCAAAACCGTAACAGGAAAAAGATTTTGTTCAAAAGCTTCTAAATATCTATTCTGAAGTGCTAGTGTTTCCTCTAACTTCGAATCAGTTTCTTCCAGTTCTTTTTTTAGTATTTTTATGGTATCAATTGAGGTTTTAGTTAGTGAGTTAATAGTTTCATCAAACCTTTGTTTATTGGATAAAAAGCTCTCTATACGTTGAAACAGAGCGTTTTCAGCATCATAAGCTTTAACTGAATTGGCTTTACATGCAGCTGATCCCTTGTTGTGAAAATCACTGCAAACATAATATCTGTGCTTTCTTTTGGTACCGTCACTTAAAGTGTAAGTAGTAATTGAAGGTACCATCCCTTGTCCACAATCAGGACAGCGTAAGATACTGCTCAATAGAAATGGTTCGTTGGATTGTCTTTGCTTGAACGATTTACTTTTCCTACGAGATTGAACAAGACTCCAAAGTTCATCATTGATAATCGCTTCATGCTGACCTTCTACTAAAATGGGATTATCATTTCTGCCTCTTCTTCTCTTCTTCTCCCAGTTTTCAACCTTTAACCAACTAATTTTTCCGTTATAGACTGGGTTGTCTAAAATGGTTGCTACTCCATTTATAGAAAAATGACGATCACGTTTGGTTCGATACCCATTTTTATTAAGCTGATTTGCAATGGCTTTTAAGCCCTTTCCTTGGGCATAAAGAGTGAATATCTGTTTAACTACTTCAGCTTCCTCTTTGTTTATTACGAGTTCCTTTTCAATAGAATCATAACCAAAAATAACACCGCCATTCCATGAACCTTCTAAGGCTCGTTGTTTCATACCAAGCTTAACGTTCTCAGACAATGTATTTCGTTCCATTTCGGCAATAGAAGCCATCAGCTGAACGACTAGACGGCCTATTGGACTACTGGTATCAAAGTTCTCGGAATAAGAGATAAACTCTACTCCGTAATCTTCAAATTTGTCTAACAAAGTAAGAGTATCTAACATATTCCGCGATAAACGTGAGATTTTCCATACAAGTACCGCCTGAAATTTTTCCTGTTCAACGTCTGCTACAAGTCTTTGCATAGCAGGGCGTCCGGTGATATTCTTTCCAGAAATCCCTTCATCCACATACTCGTCGACGATTTCCCAATTATACAGATTTGCGTATTGTCGAAGAGTTTGTAATTGAGCGCTAATGCTATAGCCTTCCGAGGCTTGTTCTTCAGTACTTACCCTTACATAAATAGCTACTTTTTTTTATATCCATCTCATTACCTCCTTCAAGTTGATTTTATAATGAAATATTAGAAAGGAGAAATGATGGTTCTGAAATAGGTTCATCATATTCTTTACGAATAGTCATAAGAATACTGCTTAATGTCAACGTGTTTACCATTAGAACGCCCATATTTTTAAGTGTAAAGTTTTTACTCCCTTCTCTTTAACAAAGAATTAGTCTTTAATTTAATTGAACGACATACTTCAAAATACCCCTTCAATTTCCAATTTATGATAAAATTTTCTTTAAGGAGGTGGTTATCTTGGCTCAAATTCCATTTGCTGACACTAACAATTCTTTGTCAGTTGAAGTCCAATTGAAACATGCTGCTGATGTGTTTCTGGTGGATAGTATCAACTTCCAACACTATAAAGCTGGACGGAAATTCAAGTATTATGGCGGCCACTACACTCGCACGCCTGTAAATATTTCTGTCGAAGGAGCTGGAAGGTGGTATCTTATTGTCCATGGTGGAGGACAGTACAAATACCGATTCTATTAATATTAATCTTTTTTGGTCTACCGATTTATTTCGGTAGTTTCTTTTATCATTTAAACTACGGTTCAAAAAAAGCGATTGCTTTAAATATATTCGTCCTAAAGATGGAAGACTTATATTCAAAATCAAGGTAAAGGGGTGGCTATTATGAGTGCTACAATGTATCGGAACAAAGTTCAGGGTTTAGAAAAGGAGATTGCTAATATTGAAAAGGATATAGGTAAAGAGCAAGAAAAGTTAGCAAAAGCATTAAAAACTATACAGAGTACAAAAAGTACCTCGACTATTAATTCTAAACAAAGAGAACTGATTAATACCCAAAAAAAATAGGTGACCTTAAAGGAAAAAAAGCAAATAAAATTAAATCTTTAAATCAAGCGTTGGATCAATTACGGCGCTCAGAAGATAGAGAATTAAAGAAGAATAAAACTGCTGAGTTAAGACATACAAAAGCTATTACAGATGAGTTAAAAAAACAACAAAGAATTAGCCAAGAAATATCAGCCAATCCCATTTCAATTAACTTCGAATCACTTCCAGAAAAAATAAACGTTCTATTCTTAGCATCCAATCCTATTGACCAAAGTTCATTAAGATTAGATCAAGAAATCCGTCTCATACACGAAAAGATTCGTGCTTCTGAATACCGGGATTCAATCAATTTACAATCTCGATGGGCAGTACGTTCCAATGATATTTTACAAGCTATAAACGAAGTAAAACCCCATATAATTCATTTTAGTGGTCACGGTTCTCCAGACCATGATATTGTACTAGAAACGACGGAAGGGTCTACAAGTCTTCTATCTAAAGAGGCGGTTACCCTATTGATGAAGACAATGTCTGATTCAATTAAACTCGTTATTTTTAATAACTGTTTTTCAAGTGGACAAGCAGAAGCTGTAACGGAACACATTGACTGTGCAATAGGTATGAATGAAGCCGTCTACGATGATGCTGCAAGAGAATTCGCTGCACAGTTTTATTCTGCTATTGCCTTTGGGAAATCTGTACAAAATGCCTTTGAACAAGGGAAACTTGCTTTAATTTTAGCGGGGCTAGAAGGAGAAAAAATACCTGAGTTATACACTCGGACGGGCCTTAAACCTAATGAAATAATATTAGTCAAACCTGAACTGTAAGTTATATTTGTTTTAGTAGTTATATAACAAAAACTCTAATTTTCTTAACTTATTTAAAAGCAATAGCAGTCTATTATAAAATAGACTGCTACCTTCACCTGCAATAGAAGGTGATTTAGCAACTAGCTTGCCTTAAAGATAGACCATACTCATTAAATTCATCTTCAGTAAAGTGAAAGATTACGTTTTTAATTAATCTATCCTTTGGTTTTGGTCCATTTGTAACATGCACCTCTTTAATAATACTGTGAAATAATAACTTCTTTTCTTCTTCGGATATAATATTTATAAAATCTTTTAAATGGTTAGCTACATATTCAATATTATTTTTGATATTTAAGTTGTTTTGCAGGTTAATCTCCTTTTTTAATTTATTCAATCGAGATAAAGTATCTGCCTCTTCCTTTTCATATTCATCAATGAGATAGAAAAACGTACTTTTATTATTTCTAGTAGAATCTTTGTCATTGTCCAAAAATAAATCTGCAGCCCTTTTTATTTTCTTGCGAATAGATTTTAATGATCTATTTAATTGATTGACTTCATCAGTAAGGGATTTAAGATTACTTACTAGATTAGATTTTATAATACTAAAGA
>NZ_HE978522.1 GCF_000311725.1 Robertmurraya massiliosenegalensis JC6 | reverse complement strand
AAAGTCAGATGAAAATCTAGGAAAGTTTGTCCTCATAAAGGGTTCATGAGGACAAAGTCGAACGAAATCGAAGAAAGCTTGTCCTCATAGAGGGTTCATGAGGACAAAGTCGAACGAAATCGAAGAAAGTTTGTCCTCATAAGGTGTTCATGAGGACAAAGTCAGGCGAAAATCAGAAAAGTTTGTCCTCATAAGAAGTTCATGAGGACAAAGTCAGATGAAAATCAGGAAAGTTTGTCATCATAAGGGGTTCATGAGGACAAAGTCAGACGAAAATCAAGAAAGTATGTCCTCATAAAGGGTTCATGAGGACAAAGTCAGACGAAATTCATGAAAGTTCCCGTTCATGTAAGTGTACAAAAAAGTGTTCCCGCTCAAATCCAAATTCAAATTTAAAGGCAAACCCAAAATAAAAAACCCATTCAATGGGTTTTTTAGGAGTAGATTTCAGGTGCGTTGATTTTTCGCATTTTTTTTAGATAAAATTTATATTGAGGGTCATTCGTTTCAGTAGAAATTATCTTTTTTTCGCAATCAGAGCAGATAAAGGATGTGTATAAATAAATACCTTTCCATTTGTATTGTTCACAGATGACACAACATGTTTCCCCAGGTTGGTTTTTTAATAATGTACTCATTATGACTCCACCTCCACAAAACTATTCTGCCCATGAATCCCCCGATATATAACAATATTTAGAATATTCTCGTTGTCTATGGAGTTCCAAGTGTACTCTTAATGAAGATGTTAATTTAGTGTATGTTGCGAAAGAGCAGACATTGTATGTCTTCCTTCAAGATTTTTGATTAAATTGTATCGGAACTCGTTTTTACGATAAAATAGACAAGTGATGGAAAACAGAAGATTCGAGATGGTGATGAAAGTTGAATCAACATGATACCCCGTTATATTCAGCATTAGAGATGTTTTATAGAAGTAAGCCGCTCTCTTTGCATGTGCCTGGACATAAGAACGGTTTATTAATGAAGAATCATAATTTTTTTCGAGAAATTTTACATATTGATGCGACAGAGTTAACAGGTTTAGATGATTTGCATGCTCCAGAAGGTGTGATTAAAGATGCTGAATGGTTATTAGCAGATGCGTATCAAGCGATAAAAAGCTTTTTTCTAGTGAATGGAACGACGGTAGGTAATCTCGCTATGATGCTTGCGACTCTTGAGGAAGGGGAAACCGTGTTTATTCAGAGAAACTGTCATAAATCTATTCTTAATGGTTTAGAACTAACGAAGGCAAAGCCCGTTCTTTTAGGTCCAGAATATGAAAAAGAATGGAAGGTAGCTGGAGCAGTCACGTTGGAAACGATTGAGGAGGCATATGAACGCTACCCAGAATGCCGTGCGATCATATTGACGTACCCTAATTATTATGGAATGACGTATGATCTGAAAGCAATTATCGAGTTTGCTCATAGGCACGATATTCTGGTATTAGTCGATGAGGCACATGGGGCACATTTTATTGGTGGAGAGGGTTTCCCGCCGTCAGCTGTTGAATTAGGTGCAGATGTGGTGGTGCAGTCTGCTCATAAAACATTGCCTGCAATGACGATGGGATCTTTTTTACATATTAATAGTCATGACGTTTCGATAAAAAAGGTAGTCCACTATCTAGGGATGTTACAATCAAGTAGTCCTTCTTATCCAATTATGGCCTCTTTAGATCTTGCGAGAAAGTATATTGGAACTTATACAAATGAGGATGAGATCTATTTTAAGAAAGCCGTTGAGCACTTTAAAAAAGAAGTTGAAACATTAGAATTTCTAAAAGTGCTAGATTATCCAAATCAAGAAGGGGATCCGCTGAAGCTAACGATCCAATCTCGCTGCGGCTATACAGGCTATGAACTACAGCAATTTTTTGAAGAAAAAGGGATTTACTCGGAAATGGCAGATCCAAATAATGTTCTATTTGTCCTTCCTCTTTTAAAAAAAGGTGACAAATTTCCGTTTGAAGATATTATTGCAAAGCTAAAAGAGCTGACAATTCGCAAAAAAGAATCACGGGCTGACGCTCATTATTTTAAAAAGGAAAGAATTTCAACTTTATATCGTGTACAATCACAGAAGGAAGAATTAGTATCGATACAAGATTCGGTTGGCTTCATATGTGCAGAGACGATTATTCCGTACCCCCCTGGAATTCCATTATTACTACGCGGCGAGAAAATCACGAAACAAGATGTAGATGGCTTGCTGTATTTATTGGAATCAGGCGCAAGATTTCAAGGGGGAGAAACATTAACAGAAGAAACGATGAAGGTTTTTCATAAATTGGAGGATAACGATGACTAGAGGTTTGTTTATTACATTAGAAGGTCCGGAGGGAGCTGGGAAAACGACGATATTATCCCGACTTGCAAAAAGGTTTCAAAAAGAGGGGATAAAGGTATTACATACTAGAGAGCCTGGTGGTATTGAGATCGCAGAACAAATCAGAAAAGTAATTCTAGATAAAAACAATACGGCAATGGATTCACGGACAGAGGCTCTATTGTATGCTGCGGCGCGAAGACAACATTTAGTGGAGAAGGTTCAGCCTGCTTTAGAAGAAGGCTATGTCGTGTTATGTGATCGTTTTGTAGATAGCTCATTAGCTTATCAAGGCTATGCCCGAAAATTAGGGATTGACGAGGTGTACAGCATTAATCAATTTGCGATTGATGATATGATGCCAAACTTAACCTTATATTTTGATATTGATCCGAAGGTCGGGCTAGAAAGAATTAGCAGGAGCGATGAAAGAGAAGTAAACCGCTTAGATTTAGAAGAACTTCAATTTCACGAGGCCGTCCGAGAAGGATATCAAATTCTTTTAACGAGATTTCCAGAAAGAATGAGAAAGATTAATGCTGAACAATCGCTGGATGACGTATTTGAAAAAGCTTATAAAGAAGTAGATAGGCTTCTTCAAAGTCAGAAATCATAAGATTGCAAAAAAATAAGTGGGCATTTTTTTAAAGAAATTCATTCAAAGAAATTCCTGTTATAATAAACATAATTAAATGGGATACTAAGGAGTTGATAGAATGAAGTTAATTATTGCAGTTGTACAGGATCAAGATAGTAATCGTTTATCAAGCGCCCTTGTCGATCATAATTTTAGAGCAACTAAGCTAGCGAGTACGGGTGGATTTTTGAAATCTGGTAATACAACTTTCTTGATTGGAACAGAAGATATACGTGTTGAAAAAGCGTTACAAGTGATTAAGGACAACTGTCAATCAAGAGACCAACTAGTAGCACCAGTTTCTCCGATGGGGGGAAGTGCGGACTCCTATGTTCCATATCCTGTCGAGGTTGAAGTAGGTGGAGCTACTGTATTTGTACTCCCGATTGAACAATTTCACAATTTTTAATGTACGACTAATAAATAAGTAAGTGAGATGATCGATTTGAACACGTGGGAAAGCTATGAAACGATCCAGCCAACCGTTTTGAAAATGTTAAAGAATAGTATCCAAAAAGGTCGGTTAGCCCACGCGTATTTATTTGAGGGAATGCGGGGGACAGGGAAAAAGGATGTCAGTCTCCTCTTATCAAAAAGTTTATTTTGTACGCATCCAGTTGATGGATATATTCCATGTGAAGCATGCCATAACTGCAAGCGAATTAATAGTGGAAATCATCCGGACCTTCATATGGTGGAGCCGGATGGTGCCTCCATTAAAAAACAACAAATTCAGTCCCTTCAAGAAGAGTTTGCCAAGACGGGGGTAGAATCGAAGAAAAAGGTATATACAATTGTTCATGCTGATCGGATGACGGTCAATGCCGCTAACAGTCTATTGAAATTTCTGGAAGAGCCGACTTCTGAGACGACGGCCATTTTATTAACAGAACAAGCTCAGAAAATATTGCCGACGATTCTTTCTCGATGTCAAATTGTCACGTTTAAGCAATTATCCTCAGACCAACTCATACAGAAACTAATAGAACGGGGAGTTTCGGAGAAAAAATCCCCTATAATTGCCCAGCTTACCAATAATTTGGATGAAGGACTTGCACTAAGTAATGATGAATGGTTTGCACAAGCCCAAAAAATAGTGTTAAAATTATATGAAGTGCTAAGAAAGAATCCGTTGGAGGCATTAGTATCCCTTCAAGAGGATTGGTTCTTGCATTTTAAAGATAAGGAACAATACGATCAGGGGCTAGATTTATTACTTCTTGTTCTGAAGGATTTATTATATATACAACTTGGAAAGCAAAACCAGGTTGTTTATTTGGACGAAAGAGATCGTCTCGAACAATTTGCACTGCAAACTTCTGCAAAAAGGTTGGCCAATCAAATGACCGCAATTTTGAATGCAAAAAGAAGATTGCATGCAAATATGAATCCACAGCTGCTATTGGAGCAGCTCGTGTTACAATTGCAGGAGGGATCATCATTTGTATAATGTAGTGGGAGTCCGCTTTAAAAAAGCGGGGAAAATCTATTATTTTGATCCCGGAGATCTCTTAATTCAAAAGGACGATTTCGTCATTGTGGAGACGGTTAGGGGAGTTGAGTACGGTCGAGTAGTCATCGGCCCAAAGCAGGTCGAGGAGCACGATGTGGTTCTCCCACTTAAAAAAGTTCTGAGAATTGCAGATCAAAAGGATCGGCTTATCGTTGAGGAAAATAAACAATCTGCCAAAGAAGCATATGAGGTTTGTTGTGAGAAGGTCAACTTACATCAACTTGATATGAAGCTTGTAGATGTGGAATATACCTTTGACCGCAATAAGGTCATTTTCTATTTTACAGCAGATGGACGGGTTGATTTCAGAGAACTCGTGAAGGATTTGGCCGCGATTTTTAGAACGCGGATTGAATTAAGGCAAATCGGTGTACGAGATGAAGCCAAAATGTTAGGCGGAATTGGACCTTGTGGTCGTATGCTTTGTTGCTCTAGCTTTTTAGGAGACTTTGAGCCTGTGTCAATTAAAATGGCGAAGGATCAAAACCTCTCTCTTAATCCAACGAAAATATCTGGCTTATGTGGTCGACTTATGTGCTGTTTAAAGTATGAAAATGATGAGTATGAGACCGCTAAGGAACAGCTGCCTGATGTGGGTGAAATCATTGGTACCCCAGCAGGATTAGGGAAAGTAGTTGGATTAAATATTTTGGAACGTATTTTACAAGTAGAAATGATAGATCAAGAGCGTGTCCTCGAATATACACTGGATGAAATATTAAAGGAAGGCGCTATGTAGGAGATCCACGGACGATAGAGGTGGAAGGCGTGAATAAAAAGGAAATCTTTGATTCAGTGAGTAATATGGAAGTACAGATTGGGCAGCTGTATCAGCAGCTTGGTGAGTTAAAAGAGCATTTAGCAGAAATTCTCGAAGAAAATAACTCATTAAAGCTAGAGAATGATCATCTAAGACGTCGGCTGGAGCATACCTCTAATACTGGGAAAAAAAATCAGGGCAAACAGCAAAAGAAATCACTTGAGCAACCTGATGAGAAAGCAGTTGATATTGGGGAAGGATATGATAATTTAGCAAGGCTTTATCAGGAAGGCTTCCACATCTGTAATTTGCATTTTGGTAGCCCTCGTAAAGAAGGCGATTGTCTATTTTGCTTATCCTTTCTTAATAAAAAGTAATGTGGTCTTCCTTTTAGGGAGACTATTTTTTTAGAGTTGAAAAAAGAACCAGGAGGAAAAAGAATGGTTCCATTAAAAGATGATGAGCGTTTGGATTATTTATTAGCAGAGGACTTGCGGATTATTCAAAGTCCGTCGGTGTTTGCTTTTTCATTAGATGCCGTATTGCTCGCCAGATTTGTCTATGTCCCCATTCAAAAGGGAAAATTAATCGATTTATGTAGTGGAAATGGTGTCATTCCTCTTTTTTTAAGCATGAGAACAAAAGGGGAAATAACAGGTGTTGAAATACAAGAGCGTTTGTATGATATGGCAAAACGAAGCTTTCAGTACAATGAATTGCAACATCGCTTACAAATGATTCATGGAAATATAAAAGATATGCCAAGTCAATTAGGGATGGGAAAGTTCGATGTCGTTACATGCAATCCACCGTATTTTCCAACACCATCGAAAGAGGAAATCAATGAGAATGAGCATTTAGCCATTGCGCGGCATGAAATTTTTTGTACATTAGAGGATACGATTCGTGTATCAAGTCAGCTCGTGAAACAAGGTGGGAAGGTTGCTTTTGTTCATCGACCAGGTAGATTATTAGATATTATTACCTTGATGCGACAATATCGTTTGGAACCAAAGAGAATTCAATTGGTTTATCCGCAACAAGGGAAAGAAGCGAATACGCTTTTAGTAGAAGCGATTAAAGATGGGAAAGCGGATTTAAAAATTCTTCCTCCTTTAGTTGTATATGATGATGATCATGAGTACACGCCTGAGATAAAGGATATCCTGTATGGGGACAAGCAGTAAATAAGGGTAGGGTGAAAAAACATGTGGCAACAAAAAAGCTTTGAAAATGAACGTGAAAAAGGGATCTTATATTTAATTCCAACCCCGATTGGGAATTTGGAGGATATGAGTTTCCGGGCCGTGCGACTATTAAAAGAAAGTGATTATATAGCAGCAGAGGATACGAGAAATACAAAAAAGTTATGTAATCATTTCGAGATCTCTACACCAGTCATTAGTTATCACGAGCATAATAAAGAAACGAGCGGGGCAAAGCTTATTGAAAAGCTTAAAGCAGGGGAAAAAATAGCTTTAGTCAGTGATGCAGGAATGCCAACGATTTCTGACCCAGGCTATGAATTGGTTGTCGCTGCAACGAATGAACAATTAGCCGTCGTTCCACTACCAGGGGCAAATGCAGCTCTAACTGCTCTTATTGCATCTGGCATAGCAACACAGCCTTTCTATTTTTACGGATTTTTACCGAGACAAAAGAAGGAAAAAGTAGCTGAGCTTGAAGAGTTATCGAAACGGATGTCGACGGTCATTTTATATGAATCTCCTCATCGATTGAAAGAGACACTCCAGCAAATTTATGATGTATTTGGTGAACGCCAAATCTCCATCTGCCGAGAATTAACGAAACGGTATGAAGAATTTATTCGTGGAACGATAAGCGAAATACTTGAATGGGCGTCAAATGGTGAGGTACGAGGAGAGTTTTGCCTTATTATAGAAGGGTGCCATGAGCGAATGGAAGAAAGTGATATTTGGTGGGAAGGACAAACGATTCAGGAACATATTGAGCACTATATGACAGAAAAGGGGCTATCGTCAAAGGATGCAATTAAGCAAACTGCAAAAGATCGCCATATGAATAAAAGAGATGTCTATCACGCTTACCATATCGAAGAATAAGTGACAAAACAAAAAGGCTTCTTGTGAAAAGAAGCCTTAACTATAGGGTTAAAACATGATTAAGCTTTTGCTGTTTGGAAAGCGTCTTGAATTTCTTTTAATAGCTTTTCAGCGCCTTCGCGGCTTAAAATAAGCTTGCCATCTGCAAATGTTGCATTATCATCAGAAACTTCTCCTGTAACTTGACAAGTCATGTTAGGTTTATATTTCTTTAAAACAATGCGCTCGTCATCTACATAAATTTCTAGTGCGTCCTTTTCTGCAATTCCTAATGTACGTCTTAATTCGATCGGAATAACCACACGACCAAGTTCATCAACCTTACGAACAATACCTGTAGATTTCATAATTAAATCTCCTCTCAATCTCCTAAAAATTTTTCTCTATCTATCTATTTTCGTCATTATTCGACAAATTTCTTCCTAAACCAATAATAACAGTTATTCCCATAAACGTCAATAATTTTGTAATCATTATTTTAGTAATTTATGGAATGAAATTAATCTGCAATTTCGCACTATATTCATATACAAAATAGTTCGAAAGAAAAAGAAAGTTTTTGGAGGTCGTATTAGTATCTTTTCAATAATATTTTTGAAATAAACGATTTGTATATAGACGAGCACCTCCTTAAAAGGATGATCTGGTTGCACATTTTCTTATTTTTATGTATATTTTGATGATAGAATAGGTAATGATGACGAGTGTACTGGGCTCAAAATTACATATATATATCTATCAGCAGATTACCTATATTCGATAGGTTGTTGATTATTGTGAAATTTACCCAAAAATGGTTCCAGTTAAACACAGCTCGTCCATTTTTTTCTAAATTATATGTATCGACTTTTGGATAGCTCCATTCAAAGGGTTAGATGCAAAAGATAATTTTACAATACTACAAATCAATTTTTATTCCCCATAAGGAGGGACCATTATAGTGGAATCTAAAACGTTTTATTTAACCACCCCAATCTATTATCCAAGTGGAAACTTACATATTGGTCATGCTTATACAACTGTTGCAGGCGATGCAATGGCTCGTTACAAGCGTTTGCGTGGATATGATGTCATGTATTTAACGGGAACGGATGAGCATGGGCAAAAAATTCAACAGAAGGCTCAGGAAAAAGGAGTTACGCCCCAAGCATATGTCGATGAGATTGTGTCAGGAATTCAAGAGCTTTGGAAAAAGCTTGATATCTCTTATGACGATTTCATACGCACAACACAAGATCGTCATAAAGAAGTAGTAGAAAAAATCTTTGCACAGTTACTCGAGCAGGGAGATATTTATTTAGATGAATATGAAGGAATGTACTGTACACCATGTGAGTCCTTCTTTACGGAAAGACAATTAAATGAAGGAAAATGTCCCGACTGTGGAAGACCAGTAGAAAAAGTTAAGGAAGAATCATATTTTTTCAAAGTTAGTAAATATGCCGATCGTTTGCTTCAATATTATGAAGAGAATCCACAATTCATTCAACCTGAATCTCGTAAAAATGAGATGATTAATAACTTTATTAAGCCAGGACTAGAGGATTTAGCTGTTTCTCGGACGACTTTTGACTGGGGGATTAAAGTTCCTGCTAATCCTAAACATGTGATTTATGTATGGATTGACGCACTTTCCAATTATATAACGGCGTTAGGATACGGGACAGATGATGAAAGTAAATTCAATAAATACTGGCCGGCTGATTTTCATTTAGTTGGAAAAGAAATCGTCCGTTTTCATACGATTTACTGGCCAATTATGTTAATGGCATTAGACTTACCACTTCCTAAAAAAGTATTTGCGCATGGATGGTTATTAATGAAGGATGGGAAAATGTCTAAGTCAAAAGGAAATGTTGTTGATCCGGTAACGCTCATCGATCGTTACGGATTAGATGCTCTTAGATATTATTTGCTTCGCGAAGTTCCTTTTGGAGCAGATGGAGTCTTTACACCAGAAGGGTTTGTCGAAAGAATTAATTTTGATTTAGCGAATGATTTAGGAAATCTTCTTAATCGTACGGTCGCGATGATCGATCGCTACTTTGATGGAATGATACCTGTTTACAGAGGATCAGAAGGAGAATTTGATCAGCAGTTGCTTCAGGTAAACTTAGATACCGTGCAAAAATATGAGGAAGCAATGGAGAATATGGAGTTCTCCGTAGCTTTAGCTTCCCTTTGGCAGCTTGTAAGCAGAACGAATAAATATATAGATGAAACACAACCATGGGTGCTAGCAAAGGAAGAAAAAATGGAACCATTAGGTACCGTCATGGCCCATTTGGCAGAGTCTTTAAGAAGAGTGGCGATTATGCTACAGCCTTTCTTAACTAGAACACCTAAAGGAATCTTTGAACAGCTTGGTGTGGCTGAAGCTTTAACGACATGGGAAAGCTTAGAGACATTCGGAGTGATTGGAGAAGGGGTGAAGGTAGCAAAAGGAAATCCTTTATTCCCTCGACTAGATATTGAAGAAGAGGTTGCTTTTATAAAGGAAAAAATGCAAGGTTCTGCTCCTACTCCAGTAGAAGAGAAAAAAGAAGAGGTTCCAGATAGTGAGGAAATTACGATAGATGACTTTATGAAAGTTGATCTACGTGTAGCACAAGTGATAGCGGCGGGGCCTGTAAAGAAAGCTGATAAATTGCTTAAACTTCAGTTAGACTTAGGCTATGAAAAACGTCAAGTGGTTTCGGGAATTGCTCAATTTTATAAGCCGGAAGAACTCGTCGGACGAAAAGTCGTTTGTGTGACGAACTTAAAGCCTGTTAAACTCCGTGGGGAACTTTCTCAAGGGATGATTTTAGCAGGATCGAAGGATGGCGAATTATCACTGGCAACGATTGCAGAGTCTCTTCCACTTGGAGCACGCGTAAAATAATTGTTTTTGAAAGGAGCATAGAAATGTTTCACGTGTAACAAAAAACGTGAAACGTATCTATGTTTTCTTTTATTTAAATAACAATGAAAGTTGTTAAAATAGGATTAAGTGTAAATATTAACTTTATGAGAATAATATGTGGAAAATTTCAATGTTTTTTGAGAATAATATTTGCGCAACGAGATAAAAAGAAAAGCACTTTTCGTAGCCATTGTTTATTTTCTTTTGAAAAAAACTTGTTGCTTTTGGAAAGCACTAAGAACAAAATGCTTGATTTAGGGAGCGAAAAGTGTCGTCACACACTTCATGTTAAGGGCAAGAAGCGGCTTTTGGGTTTATATAAAAACCACAATCTATACGAAAACAGCGAAAAGAAAAGAAAAAGATAAGATTGTAACATAAAAATAATATATGAAATGAAGGGAGAATTTTGATGTTATTCGACACACATGCCCATTTAAACGCAGAACAATTTGAAGAGGATTTAGAGGAGGTTGTGACAAGAGCACAAGAGAGCGGAGTAGAAAATATGGTGATTGTTGGATTTGATCGTCCAACGATTACGAGAGCGATGGAATTGGTTGAACAATATGATTTTATGTATGCAAGTATCGGCTGGCACCCAGTAGATGCAGTTGATATGACGGATGAGGATTTAGCTTGGATTGAGGATCTCACAAGTCATCCTAAAGTAGTCGCGATCGGGGAGATGGGCTTGGATTATTATTGGGATAAATCTCCGAAAGAGGTACAAAAAGAGGTATTTCGAAGACAAATCCAGCTAGCAAAGAGAGTTAAGCTACCGATCGTCATACATAATCGAGAAGCAACAGCGGATATCGTGGACATTTTAAAAGAGGAAGGGGCTTCTGAAGTCGGGGGAATCATGCATTGCTTTAGTGGAAGTGTAGAAGTGGCACAGGAATGTCTGCTAATGAACTTCTATATTTCTTTAGGGGGACCAGTCACATTTAAGAATGCGAGAAAGCCAAAGGAAGTAGCAGAGGCAGTTCCATTAGATAAGCTTCTCATTGAAACGGATTGCCCTTACTTGGCACCACATCCATACAGAGGAAAAAGAAATGAACCAAGTTATGTCAAACTTGTGGCAGAACAAATTGCGGAGTTAAAGGGGATTTCCTATGAGGAAGTTGCTGCCATTACAACCGCAAATGCGAAAAAATTATTCGCCATAAAATGATATAGAATGCTGTCGAAATAGATGGATGCTTGTCCAAATCAATTCCGATTCTAAAAAGTTCTACATGTCTCCTTTTCTTCATAGGATAACCATGTCGATAAGTCCCTCTTTCCTTTTCTGGATATATTTCGCATAATAGGAAATATGTTCGGGAAGTGGAGGGTTGACATGCACGTGTTAAGTTCTATATAATCACTCGAGAGAGAAGGAGGCGTTTTTCATCGTAATCAAAAACATGAAAAACCTGTTTTCCAAGTCTTTGAGTAAAAAGAAAGTAGCCGTGATTGGAGCTAGTTTCGTAGTGTTTGTTGCAGCTTTTGGATTTGTTTTCTATGAAACTACGAAAAAAACTGTAGCAGTAACTTTAGACGGTGAAGAGAAAGTAATAAAAACACACGCAGGAACGATTGAAGAAGTACTAGAGGAATTAGATATTTCTCTACACTCAGAAGACTATGTGTCTCCATCAGCCGATACGAAAGTCAATGACAATCTAAAGGTAGAATGGAAGCCAGCAAAGCAGGTTCAGATGGTTAAGGGAAACGAAACGAAACAAGTCTGGACAACAGCCGATACGGTTGGAGCGTTCTTAAAAGAACAAAAAGTTTCTTTGAGCGAGCATGATCAAGTTCATCCAACAATTGACACAAAGATTAAAAATGATTTACAGATCAAAATAGATAAAGCTTTTTCTTTAACATTGAACGATGGTGGAGAAGAAAAGCAAGTATGGTCCACTTCGACTACGGTCGCTGACTTTTTATCACAACAAGGAATCACACTGAATGAATTAGACCGAGTTGAACCCAAAATGGATGAAAAAGTCCAAGAAGACGCTATTATTAACGTCATTCGAGTTGAAAAAGTCACCGATGTAGTGGAAGAACCAATTAAATTTGCTGTTGTCACGAAGCAGGACAGCAGTCTCACACAAGGGACAGAAAAAACTGTAACGAGTGGTCAAGAAGGACTGCTTAAGAAAGAATACGAAGTTGTTCTTGAAAACGGGAAAGAAGTGTCTCGAGAACTGGTCAAAGAATCTACTTTGAAAGAAAAGCAGGATAAAGTAGTAGCTGTTGGTACGAAAGTTATTGCTCAAACAGTATCTCGTGGAACAAATGATAATGTAAGTAAAGAGTTTACCGTAAGCTCTACGGCTTATACCGCTAACTGTAATGGTTGTTCAGGAAGAACAGCTACAGGATTTAATTTAAAGGCGAACCCGAACGCAAAGATCATTGCTGTCGACCCGAGTGTTATTCCTTTAGGAACAAAGGTCTATGTTGAAGGTTATGGCTATGCTGTAGCAGCTGATACAGGCTCAGCGATAAAAGGGAACAAGATTGATGTATTCTTTTCTTCTAAGTCGGCTGCTTATCGTTGGGGCCGGAAGAACGTAAAGATTAAGATCTTAAATTAAGCTTGTGATTAGGTGAAATCTACTTACTTAATAAAAAGTCATGTTAAGCAGGGGGACGTCCTCTGCTTTTTTTTGTTTTTTACACCATTTTTCTTTACACTTATATAGACGAATTAGATTACAAAATTGTTTCAAATATATTTTATTTTTTTCAAAAAAATTATAAGATTTTTCAAGTAGAGTTTAAAAGCATTCAAATTTAGAGTGAATGTGCTGTTTTTTGAGGAGGACATATGAAAATAAAAGAGATTATTGTGGTTGAAGGGAAAGATGATACCACAGCAATAAAAAGAGCAGTTGATGCAGATACAATTGAAACAAATGGCTCTGCCGTTAATATGGAGACGATTGAAAAGATCCAGCTCGCTCAAAAGACAAGGGGGGTAATTATTTTTACAGACCCTGATTATCCTGGACAAAAAATTAGACAAACCATTACCCACCATGTTCCAGATTGTAAGCATGCTTTTATCCCAAAGGAAGCAGCCCTCCATAAGTATGGGAAGGGAGTCGGGGTAGAGCATGCGTCTCCAGAGGAGATTCGTCGTGCCTTAAAGGATGCCCATCTTATGATGGAGGATACGGTCGAAGTCATCAGCCAAGATGAGCTAATTGTAGCTGGCTTGATTGGTGGCCCTCGTGCGAAAGAGCGCCGTGAAAAGTTAGGGAAGTTATTAAAAATTGGATATACGAATGGTAAACAACTATATAAACGTTTGCAAATGTTTCAAATTAGCAAAGAGGACTTTGGACAAGCGATAAATGTTATCAGGCAGGAGGAGAAAAATGAATAAAGATATTGCAACCCCAGTTAGAACAAGGGCAATCCTAGAAAAATACGGATTTTCTTTTAAGAAAAGCCTCGGTCAGAATTTCCTGATCGATACCAATATTTTAAATCGCATTGTTGATCATGCGAATTTAACAGAAGAATCAGGCGCAATTGAGGTTGGACCTGGAATTGGTGCTCTTACAGAACAGATTGCTCGTCGCAGTAAAAAAGTTGTTGCTTTCGAGATTGACCAGCGATTACTCCCAATTTTAGAAGATACGTTGTCTCCTTATGAGAATACGAAAATCATTCATTCGGATGTGTTAAAAGCGGATGTTGCAGAAATGATCGCAAACGAGTTCGCAGGATTTAAGGATATCATGGTTGTGGCAAATCTTCCTTATTATGTGACAACACCAATCATCATGAAGCTACTAGAGGAAAAGCTCCCAATTCGAGGAATTGTTTGTATGTTGCAAAAAGAGGTGGCTGAACGAATTGCCGCTAAACCAGGGACAAAGGATTATGGTTCTCTTTCAATAGCGGTGCAATATTATACTGATGCTGAGACAGTCATGATTGTTCCAAAAACAGTTTTCGTACCTCAACCCAATGTCGATTCTGCGGTCATTCGATTGACGGTTCGAGCAACGCCAAAGGTGGCGGTGAAAAGTGAGTCATTTTTCTTCCAAGTAACAAAAGCAAGCTTTGCACAAAGAAGAAAAACAATCCTAAACAATTTAACTAGTCAACTACCTGAAGGAAAAATGAAAAAAGACGCCATTCTCTCGGCGTTACAAGAAGCAAATGTTGAACCAACAAGACGAGGGGAAACATTATCGATTGAAGAATTTGCTTTATTAAGTGATGCGTTACTTCCACATTTTCAATAAAATATATGCTAGGGCTGAACTCAAAATTAGAAGTTCAGCCTTTTTATTTGCCTAGCTCTTTTGCGAATTGACTTCTTCTTAACCATTGTCCGGGTGGGGGATTGAGTTAAACTTGGTTAAGTATTTCAATCGTAACATAGTCACTGGGACATTTTTGTTTCTAAAATGATTATTTCATACACCAGGAATTTATAAATTGCCTCGACTTGTGGATAAGGTTCGTATAAACGTTAGTAGGATCGGTATGAAAAAATAACAGGATAAATTCCGCTTAATGAGCAACCATCATGAAAAAGAGCCGAGATAACAGGAAAAATTCCTGCTATTCCCTCAAAAAATGCCAAAATAAACGATTTTGCCATCCATAAGCGGAAAATCTTCCGTTATTTCCCCTAAAAGGGACTCCATCGAGGAGATAACAGGAAAAATTCCGCTTAAGGGTGAGAGAGGTTTGGATCGAAGAATGAGACAAACTGGAAGCTTCCTACATTTGGTAGGAGCCTTTTTATTTGCCTATTCATATAAGCGCCTTCTAAGGCACATGTTTGTCGTCCAATGCATAATTTAGTAAAAACACCTAGAGTTTGCTTACATTCTTATCCCTCTCACAATAAGAGGGATCTACTTGTGCTAATTGGAGTGACGATAAGTGACGATTAACCTCATGGATATTGTTGGAAGAGTTTCTTATAATTGTGATATTTTGTTTCGTGTCATCGATATTAAAGAAGAAAATGGTCAAAAAAAAGCTGTGTTGTATGGTGAGGATTTTCGTTTAATAGCAGATGCTCCTTATGAAGATCTACTTGTGATTGATCAAATGAAGAGAATGGAAGTAACACAAGAGTTTCGTTCTCTTGAAGAGCAATCGTTTAGATTATTTAAACAGGACATCGATTTGCTCAAACAAAGACAAGAGTATGATACAACAGAAGGCTATAAAATGAAGATTAACTATTTTCAACTTCCAGGCCGTGTTCTTCATATTGATGGCGATCCATCCTATTTGCAAAAGTGTTTAAATCTTTATGAGAAAATCGGGATACCTGTAACAGGGATTCATTGTAATGAAAAGGAAATGCCTCAAAAAATAAGTCGGCTCATTGAGTACTATCGCCCTGATATATTGGTTATTACCGGACATGATGCCTATTCTAAATCAAAAGGGGCAATTGGAGATATAAATGCTTATCGACATTCTAAATTTTTTGTTCAAACGGTAAGTGAGGCAAGACGGAAAATTCCAAATTTGGATCAATTAGTGATTTTTGCAGGTGCTTGCCAATCACATTTTGAATCACTTATACATGCGGGAGCCAATTTTGCCAGTTCCCCTTCACGGGTAAACATTCATGCCTTGGATCCAGTTTATATTGTTGCCAAAATAAGCTTTACCCCATTTATGGAAAGAATCAATGTTTGGGACGTGCTACGAAATACACTTACCGGTGAAAAAGGATTAGGCGGAATTGAAACAAAAGGGATCTTAAGAACAGGAATGCCATTTCATTCAGAAAATCAGAATTAAATTTTTCGACAATAGCAGACATCTTTGAACGGAAAGTGGTAGGTCTTCCTTTTCCTACCGCTTTCATGTTAAAGCGCGTGATGGTACTTAAAAGATGTATCGATTTTTATAATACATACATAATCCTGTCAAATTAGGAAAGTATATGATGGAGAATTAATTTTACTAAAGCGAAAAAAGATCAAGGAAAGTTCTTTTTGCTACTGCGAAAAAGATAAAAGATAGTTATTTTCGCTAATGCGAAAAAACTTTGTAGAAATTTAGAAAAAAATGTGGAATAAAATCTATTGACAATTATTTTTAAACACTGTTATAATTTATATTTTTATTTGACTATATTATGTCAGTGTGTTATACTTTACATAGTGAGGTGGACCGAATGGCAAAAACGTTAATTGATATTAAGAAAGCCCTTGATTCAAATCTAGGGAAGAGATTGTTATTAAAGGCCAACGGTGGACGTAGAAAAACGATCGAACGTTCTGGTGTTTTGGCTGAGACTTATCCATCGGTATTTGTGATTGAGTTAGACCAAGATGAAAATGCATTCGAACGTGTATCGTACAGCTATGCAGATGTACTGACAGAAACGGTTCAAATTACCTTCTATGAAGATACAACAGGACAGGTAGCGTTAAGCTAAAAGCCTATATTTTAAGTGAGCAGTGAACAGAAAATGTTTACTGCTTTTAATTTGCCCTTTTTTTCAAAACGGATAAATTAGGTTCTCATGAAATTGCACTTCCTTATTCATACTAAGAATACGTAGTGGAGAAAGGAGATGTGCATTTTGGGCAGAAGACGACGTGGCATGATGTCTGAAGGTTTTAAAGAAGAGTTAGCAAAAGAACTTGGCTTTTATGATGTTGTCCAAAAAGAGGGTTGGGGCGGAATTCGTGCAAAAGATGCTGGTAATATGGTGAAGAGAGCGATTGAAATCGCTGAACAACAATTAGCCAAAAAACAATAGCAAGGACGAATTTAATAATCAAATGGATTCACTACGTTAAAGTCGGGGCTTTCTAGCTCCGACTTGATTTATGGGGATTTTGCGCTCTTTTTCGTAAGCGTTTTTTAAAATGTCATGAAGAGCAGGTCTTATATGTGTCGTTTTGTGGTAAAATAGGACAAAAAATGGAGAATCTTACTGCTTGTGCATTTGCATATAGTACAGATTGAAATTATTCAAGTAGGTGGAAGTGTTGAAGGTCTTAATTAAGGCACCGGCTAAAATAAATTTATCACTAGATGTTTTACATAAAAGATCAGATGGCTATCATGAGGTTGAAATGATTATGACGACGATTGATTTAGCAGATCGGATCGAATTAACATTGTTGCCCGACGATCAAATTAAAATTGTTTCCCAAAATCGTTTTGTCCCAGATGATCAGCGGAATTTGGCTTATCAAGCTGCGAAGCTTTTAAAAGATAAATTTCAGATCAAAAAAGGTGTGCAGATCAATATTGAAAAAACGATTCCTGTTGCGGCCGGGCTCGCTGGAGGAAGCAGTGATGCGGCAGCAACTTTAAGAGGATTAAATAAGCTATGGCAGTTAGGTTTATCATTGGATGAGCTGGCAGAACTTGGAGCCCTGATCGGTTCTGATGTGTCTTTTTGCGTATATGGTGGTACGGCTTTAGCGACAGGGCGAGGAGAGAAGATTGAGCATTTGCCGGCGCCTCCGAGCTGCTGGGTTGTATTAGCGAAGCCTCTAATAGGTGTTTCGACAGCCGACGTATATGGTCGACTGCAATTGAAAGAGATTACACACCCAAACACGAATAAAATGATTGAAGCCATTCAGAATCAGGATTTTGCTGGCGTTTGTAAAAATGTAGGAAATGTTCTTGAAGGAGTAACATTGAACTTATATCCTGAGGTTGCTCAAATTAAAGAGCAAATGCACAGGTTTGGTGCAGATGCAGTACTCATGAGTGGCAGTGGTCCAACGGTTTTTGCTCTCGTACAGCACGATTCAAGAATGCATCGTTTATATAATGGACTCCGAGGATTTTGTGACCAAGTTTTTGCTGTGAGATTACTTGGTGAGCGGAACCCCCTTGATTAAATCCGTATATTAATGATATATTAACGTTAAAATATTCGGATAAAAGGAGGTTCTGTCCGGTGAAGTTCCGTAGAAGTGAACGTTTAATTGATATGACCCATTATCTACTTGACCATCCTAGAGAACTTGTATCCCTATCGTTCTTTTCGGAAAGATATGGTTCAGCAAAATCTTCGATTAGTGAAGATCTAGCCATCATTAAGGAAGCTTTTGAACATAGAGGAATTGGAACGCTTCAAACTGTACCAGGTGCTGCAGGTGGGGTTAAATACTTTGTGAAGGTGTCTGAGCTCGAAGCAAAGCCCTTTATTGAGGAACTGTGTGAATTAATTGCCAGCCCTGATCGACTTTTGCCTGGTGGCTATCTGTATATGATGGATTTATTAGGTGATCCATCTATCGTACAGCGAGCTGGACGATTATTAGCATCGGCATACATAGATGCAAAAATTGATGTTGTGATGACGGTGGCAACAAAGGGAATTCCTTTAGCTTATGCTGTAGCAAGTCAGTTGAATGTCCCTGTCGTGATTGTTAGAAGAGATAGCAAAGTGACGGAAGGCTCAACCGTGAGTATTAACTATGTCTCGGGCTCTTCAAAAAGAATCCAAACGATGTTGTTATCGAAACGAAGCTTAGAAGAAGGATCTAACGTATTAATCGTCGATGATTTCATGAAGGCGGGCGGAACGATTAACGGAATGGTTAGTCTATTGGAAGAATTTAATGCCGCTGTCGCTGGGATCGCAGTTCTTGTCGAAGCAGAGAAAACAGAAGAACGGTTAGTTGAAGATTATCTTTCGTTAGTGAAGCTCTCAGATGTAGACGTGAAAGAAAAGAAAATTACCGTAAGCGAAGGCAATTATTTTCAAAAAGTCGAAGTTTGAAATAGGAGGGTGAATACATGAAAATCGTACAAACAAATGAAGCACCGGCTGCTATTGGACCATATTCACAAGGAATCGTTGTCAATAATCTTTTTTATAGTTCTGGACAAATTCCGTTAACTGCAGCAGGTGACATGGTTCAAGGTGATGTAAAGGAGCAAACGCATCAAGTATTCAAAAACCTACAAGCGGTTTTAAAAGAAGCAGGAGCAGCGCTAGAAACGGTTGTAAAAGCAACAGTATTTATCAAAAATATGGATGACTTCGGTAGCATTAACGAAGTATACGGTGAATATTTTTCAACGCATAAGCCTGCGCGCTCCTGCGTAGAGGTAGCAAGATTACCAAAGGATGCATTAGTAGAGATTGAAGTCATAGCATTAGTCAAGTAGTAACGAGGTCCTAACATAGGGCCTTTTTTCGGTAAAAGTAGGATTAAATTACTAAAAAAAGAGCGTTGAATCATAATGATTTATGTAAGCGAATTCACGCTTTCGACTTAATTTTGAAAAAATTTTCGTTAAAAAGAAGGATAATCAGAAGTTATGTTGAATTAGTTAACTAGATTTTTATCTATTTGCAAAGGTGGTGAACAAAATGGAAGTGACAGACGTTAGACTACGCCGCGTAAATACTGAGGGACGTATGAGAGCGATAGCTTCGATTACACTTGATGATGAGTTTGTCGTTCATGATATTCGTGTCATTGATGGAAATAATGGATTATTTGTAGCAATGCCAAGTAAACGAACTCCAGATGGAGAATTTCGAGATATTGCCCATCCAATTAATTCAGGAACACGCGGTAAAATCCAAGAGGCTGTTTTGGCTGAGTACCACCGTTTAGGTGAAATAGAAGTTGAATTTGAAGAAGCCGGAGCTTCGTAGGATATAGCAACAAGGGCCTACTTCATAAGTAGTGCCTTTTTTCTTTGAAGTAATTCCTCTCATTCCTTACCCGAATGCTACAGAAGTAAAACCTCTTTTTTTAAAAAAATCATTTCTTTTTTTAGGGATATAAATGCCCTCAATTCGTTCCTTTTCCTGCTCGTTCGTATATGTCGAAAATTTGTACTTTATGAAGCGTCCTTGAAATAGTTATCTATTTAGGATATATTCTTAATGGATTATTTTAATTTTTTCTATTGAAGAATCCTTTATAATATAAGGGTAAGGAAAAAAGAATAGACAGGCTAAATGATGAAAATTTGAATATAGAACACTGATGTTTGTTTAGCGATGATTAAATGGATGTGTCCTAAAATATGATAACTAAAATGGAGGACTGTTAATGTCTAAACGTTATGCTGTCATCCTAGCCGCAGGTCAAGGGACAAGGATGAGGTCAAAATTATACAAGGTTTTACACCCTGTGTGTGGAAAACCGATGGTTCAACATGTCGTCGATCAAGTAGCTAAGCTAGATACTGACCATATCGTGACGATTATAGGACACGGAGCAGAATTAGTAAAATCACAGCTTGGTGAGCAGTGTAGCTATGCGTTACAGGAAGAGCAACTTGGTACAGCGCATGCGGTTATGCAGGCACAAGCCATGTTAGAAGACAAAGAGGGAGTGACCCTAGTTGTCTGTGGTGATACCCCATTGATTAAAGCAGAAACGATGGAAGCCCTTTTTAAACAGCATGAAGAACAAAAAGCAAAAGCAACTGTGCTAACGGCTTATGCAGCGGATCCAACTGGATATGGGCGTCTTATCCGTAATGAAAAAGGATTAGTTGAAAAGATCGTCGAACATAAGGATGCGTCTGAATCAGAACGAGAAGTGAAGGAAATCAATACAGGTACATATTGTTTTGATAACCAAGCCTTGTTTGCTGCATTGAAAAATGTTTCAAATGAGAATGTGCAAGGTGAATACTATTTACCTGATGTCATCGAAATTTTGAAAAATGCTGGTGAGGTCGTATCTGCATTTCAAACAGAGGATTTCGAAGAGACATTGGGAGTTAATGACCGAGTAGCGTTATCACAAGCAGAAGCGATCATGAAAAAGAGAATCAACGAATTCCATATGCGAAATGGTGTAACGATCATTGATCCGAATAATACGTATATTGGTGCAGATGTGGAAATCGGCTCTGATACGGTTGTTCAGCCGGGAACCATGATCTCAGGAAAGACAAGTATTGCTTCTGATTGCGTAATTGGACCAAACAGTGAGATTCAAAATTGCCAAATTGGAGAAGGTACAGTCATTCGTCAATCAGTTGCCCATGACAGTTTCATTGGTAGTCAGGTTAATGTTGGACCATTTGCCCATATCCGTCCTCAATCCAATATCCATGATGATGTAAAAATCGGCAATTTTGTTGAAATAAAGAAAGCGGTCTTTGGAAAAGGAAGCAAAGCATCCCACTTAAGTTATATAGGCGATGCAGAGGTTGGGAAAGATGTTAATATTGGCTGTGGCTCGATTACGGTAAACTATGATGGCAAGAATAAATTTTTAACAAAAATTGAAGATGGCGTCTTTATTGGCTGCAACTCTAACTTAGTTGCACCTGTAACTGTGGGAGCAGGGGCTTATGTTGCTGCTGGTTCTACTGTGACGAAAGATGTACCAGGAAATGCATTGGCGATTGCCAGAGCAAGACAAGTGAACAAGGAGCAGTACGTGGATAAATTAAATAAATAATCTTGAGATTGATCGAAGGAATAAAGTAAGCCAAAAAAGATAAGCAATTGGAGGTTCATCATGTCAAATCAATATTTAGACCCGAATTTAAAGGTGTTTACGTTAAATTCAAATCCGGAGCTTGCAAAGGAAATTGCCAAAGTAATCGGTGTAGAATTAGGAAAGTGTTCCGTTCAGCACTTTAGTGATGGAGAAATCCAAATTAACATTGAAGAGAGTATTCGTGGGTGTGATGTGTTCGTCATCCAATCTACAAGCTCTCCGGTTAACGAGCATTTAATGGAATTACTGATTATGATTGATGCTTTAAAACGAGCTTCAGCAAAAACAATCAATATTGTTATGCCGTACTATGGATATGCTAGACAAGATCGTAAAGCGCGTGCTCGTGAGCCAATTACAGCAAAGCTAACCGCTAACTTACTTGAAGTAGCTGGCGCAACTCGCGTGATTACACTTGATTTACATGCTCCACAAATTCAAGGTTTCTTTGATATCCCAACCGACCACCTCATGGGCGTTCCGATCTTAGCTGATTATTTTGACAGCAAAGACCTTGGAGGAGATATCGTGATCGTTTCTCCTGATCATGGTGGCGTTACACGTGCTCGTAAAATGTCAGACCGTTTAAAAGCGCCAATTGCAATTATTGATAAACGTAGACCAAAGCCCAATGTGGCAGAAGTTATGAATATAGTAGGGAATATTGAGGGCAAAGTTGCCATCCTGATTGATGATATTATTGATACGGCTGGGACGATTACATTGGCAGCAAATGCATTAGTCGAAAATGGGGCGAAAGCTGTATATGCATGCTGTACGCACCCCGTTCTATCAGGACCAGCAATTGAAAGAATCGAGAATTCTAAGATTAAAGAGTTGGTTGTCACAAACTCCATTGCATTATCAGAAGAAAAAATAACAGGCAAGATTAAGCAATTGTCTGTGGCTGCTTTAATTGGTGAAGCGATTATCCGCGTTCACGAAGATCAATCTGTTAGTACGTTGTTTGATTAATACTCCTAAAGGTTAGGCTTGCTCTTAAAAGCAAGCCTTTCCGTCTACATAAAAAATATTTTACAGATAGATTTTCAAAGGGTTTAGGCCATTCTTTGCCGTCTATCTTTAAACGTTTATGTTTATTCCTGACTTATTATGGGCATTTTTTATAGAAGAGAGTGAATTCGTGAGATAAGTGCCTTGCGGTATTCTCTTTTAAAAAAGACTCTGACAATAAGGAAGGGGATTATAAATGAGTACAGCACTACAGGCGGTAGAAAGAACAGAATTTAGGAATTCAGCGTTGACAAAGATCAGAAGAGAAGGAAATATTCCAGCTGTTGTATATGGAAACAAATTGGAGACGAAACCCATATACATAAATGGGGCTGATTTTGTGAAAATAATGCGCGAGGTTGGAAGAAACGGGGTTTTTCCATTAGACTTAAATGGGAAACAGGTCAATGTGATGTTAACAGACTATCAAGCAGATGCGATTAAGAATGAGGTTATTCATGCTGATTTACTTGCTGTAGATATGAGGAAAGAAATTCAAGCAGACGTTAGAATTAGTCTATTAGGTGAAGCCATTGGGGTTAAGGACGGAGGCGTGCTACAACAATCGTTGCACGAGGTTTCGGTAACATCAACACCGTCAAATATTCCACAAGTAATTGAGGTGGATATTTCCCATCTTGAAGTCGGAGGAACGATCACAATAGCAGACTTGAAAACCAATAATTTTGAAATTAACCATGATTCTGAACAAACGATTGCTTCCATTCTTCCACCAAAAGTAGAAGAAGAAATTGACTCTGGTGAAGAACAGGAAGAAGGAGTTCCAACTCAAGAAGAGGGACGAGAGACAGAAGCAGAATCAAAAGAATCGTAACACCATATGATATTAAGGGACTGGCTTAAAAGGTCAGCCCCTTAATGTGTATAGATTAATGAGAAAATGGCTGATGAAGGTGAGAAGAAGATGAAGTTAATTGTGGGATTGGGGAATCCAGGAAAACAATACGAGAAAACGAGACATAATATTGGCTTTGAAGTCATAGACGAATTATCAGAAAGACTCCAAATTCCTCTTAATCAATCAAAGCACAAAGGGCTTTATGGGATCGGGAATGTTCGTGGGGAAAAAGTTATTTTACTTAAGCCGTTAACGTATATGAACTTATCTGGAGAGTCGGTTAGGCCGTTGATGGAATACTATCAAATAGAGCTTGAAGATTTAATTGTCATTTATGATGATCTTGATTTGCCAGTGGGAAGAATCCGCTTAAGGCAAAAAGGGAGTGCTGGAGGGCATAATGGCATAAAATCTATGATTGCTCATATGGGAACTCAGGAATTTAATAGAATACGAGTGGGGATCAATCGACCAACTAATGGTCAACCTATTGTAGACTATGTTCTAGGCCGATTTACAAAGGAAGAGCAGGAGCAACTTGAACTCGTTATAAAAAAATGTTCAGAAGCTTGTGAAGCTACTTTTGAAAAGCCTTTTCTACAGGTTATGAATGAGTTTAATCAATAAAATGAGGATTCAAATTTCATTCAGGCAATCGACATGAATAAGTACCTTTTAAACGGTTCATAATAAACTATAGAATGGTTTAAGAGGAGGGCTTTATATGGCTCTAAAATATTTTTGCCGTCATTGTGGGATTGAAATGGGCAAAATTGATAATATGTCGGTTGATTCGGAGAGATTGGGGCTCCATAAACTAACCAGTGAAGAACGAATGGAAATGGTCTCTTATGATGACGCTGGAGATGTCCACATTAAATCCATTTGCGAAGATTGCCATGAATCATTGGAACGAAATCCAACCTATTATCAAAATGACTATCTCATTCATTAATACAAGCTTTGGACTTTCTAATCCAAAGCATTTTTCTATTTGGATTTTTGGTCTTATTTTATATTTTATTCCGAATTTTACGATGATGTTTTTCGTAAATGTCCAGATTTTTTTCTTTAAAAAATGAGAAGTTGACATTTGCACCTCGTACTGCGGAGAGGTGGAGATTATTTTTGCGCAGTACTTTTTGCTGCTAGAATATCTTTTTACAAGAAAAAATCATTCTTGCGTTGTAGAAAGAATGATGATAAAACAACAATTTTGACGAAAAGAGCCTACTATAAAGATATATTTCAGTAGACATGGGAGGAGGAGCCTTGTGTTAGGTCTTAAACAGCTATTTACAGGACAGGATGATATTCGATCGGTTATAGCAGGAGTTCAAGAAGGACTTAAGGAACAGTTGGTTGCAGGTCTATCGGGCTCTGCAAGAACCGTATTTTTAGCGACCGCTTACAAAGAATCGAAAAAGTCACTACTGATTGTGACGTACAATCTTTTACAAGCTCAGAAACTATATGATGACCTCGTACAATTGATTAATGAAAAAGAGGTATTTTTATATCCGGCTAATGAGCTGATTGCAGCAGAAATGAGTATTGCTAGTCCAGAATTAAAAGCTCAACGTATAGATGTTTTAAATTACTGGAGTCAGCATGATGAAGGAATTATAATCGTTCCCATTTCAGGATTGCGAAAAATCGTTCCCCCTAAGTCAGTGTGGAAGGAAGAACAGATGACCTTGAAGGTCGGGGATGATCTTGATATAGAAGGTCAGTTATTAAGACTTGTAGAAATGGGCTATGTACGCTCAGAAATGGTTTCATCTCCTGGAGAGTTCAGTGTTCGAGGAGGAATTATTGATATTTATCCGCTAACAGAAGAAGAGCCGATTCGTCTTGAGTTATTTGATACGGAAATAGAATCGATCCGTTATTTTTCTTTAGAAGATCAACGTTCCCGTGACAAATTAAAGGAAGTTCTGATTGGACCAGCAACAGAAACACCGTTTCATGAGGAGCATTATGAAGCCGTTGTGAAAAAGTTGGAACTAGGTTTAGGCAAAAGTCTGAAAAAAATAAAGGATGAAAAAGCAAAAATAGCTCTTACGCAAAATATTAATCACGAAATTGAGCAGCTAAAGAATCGCCAAAAACCAGAACAACTGTTTAAGTATCTATCATTGGCGTACGAACAATCTAATAGTCTAGTGGACTATTTGCCATCTGATGCGCTTATTTTTGTTGATGAAATTAGTAGAGTCCAGGAAATGAATGATTCCTTGGATAAGGAAGAGGCAGAATGGTATTTCAGTCTCCTAAGCGAAGGAAAGATCATTCATGATTTAATGATAAGCCACCAAATTCATGCAAGAATACAAAAAACAAAGCATCCGATCGTTTATATGTCCTTATTTTTACGTCATGTTCCAAATACAAATCCACAGAATATTATCAATATTTCGTGCAAACAAATGCAAAATTTCCATGGCCAAATGCATGTTCTTAAAAGTGAAATTGAGCGTTTGCAAAAAGGAAATTATGCTGTCGTTTTTCTTGGTGCAGATCGAAAACGAGTTGAAAAGCTCGAACAAGTGCTTGAGGATTATGGGATTGAAGCGAGCGTCATCCATGAGAGCCAAACGCTCTCCCATGGCAAAGTACAAATCATGGAAGGCGATCTCCAAACAGGGTTTGAACTACCCATTCAAAAAATGGCTGTCATAACGGAAGAAGAGCTTTTTAATCGAAAGCCGAAAAAAGCCCGTCGCCGCCAACAGAAGTTATCCAATGCTGAGAGGATAAAGAGCTACTCAGAGCTTAAAGTTGGGGATTATGTCGTTCATATCAATCACGGGATCGGGAAGTATTTAGGAATTGAAACATTAGAAATTAATGGTATCCATAAAGACTATCTCCATATTCGTTATCAAGGTAGCGACAAGTTATATGTTCCAGTTGAACAAATTGATCTTGTGCAAAAATATGTTGCTTCAGAAGGCAAGGAGCCGAAAGTTTATAAGCTTGGTGGGAACGACTGGAAGAAAGTTAAAAATAAGGTTCAGTCGTCTGTACAGGATATTGCCGATGACTTAATTAAACTTTATGCCGAAAGAGAAGCGTCTAAAGGTTATGCGTTCTCCCCAGATGGAGATATGCAAAGGGAGTTCGAGACATCCTTCCCATATCAAGAAACAGAGGATCAGCTCCGTTCGATCCAAGAAATTAAAAAGGATATGGAAAAAGAACGTCCAATGGATCGGTTATTGTGCGGTGATGTAGGTTATGGAAAAACAGAGGTAGCGATACGTGCCGCATTTAAAGCAATAGCTGACGGAAAACAAGTAGCAATACTTGTTCCAACGACGATTCTAGCACAGCAGCATTATGAAACGATGCGAGAAAGATTTCAAGATTATCCAATTGAAATTGGGTTATTAAGTCGTTTTAGAACGAAAAAACAACAAACTGAAACGATCAATGGGTTAAAAAATGGAACGGTAGATGTCGTAGTTGGAACGCACCGTCTCCTCTCAAAAGGGATCGTCTATCGAGATTTAGGGCTGCTTGTCATTGATGAAGAACAGCGTTTCGGAGTCACCCATAAGGAAAAAATTAAGCAGATGAAAACCAATGTCGATGTTCTCACATTAACAGCGACACCGATACCGAGAACCTTGCATATGTCCATGCTTGGGGTAAGGGATCTATCTGTGATTGAGACTCCTCCTGAAAATCGTTTTCCAGTTCAAACCTATGTGATGGAATACAATGGTGGGCTGGTAAGAGAGTCGATCGAGCGGGAATTAGCGCGAAATGGCCAAGTGTATTTCCTTTACAATCGTGTTGAAGATATTGAACGGAAAGCAGAAGAAATCTCAATGCTTGTACCAGATGCCCGTGTAACGTACGCTCATGGTCAAATGAGTGAAAATGAGTTGGAATCTGTCATGCTTGGTTTCCTCGCAGGAGAGTATGATGTTCTTGTTAGTACGACGATTATTGAAACAGGTGTTGATATCCCGAATGTCAATACATTGATTGTTTATGATGCAGATCGCATGGGTTTATCGCAGCTTTATCAGTTACGTGGTCGTGTGGGTCGTTCTAATCGTGTTGCCTATGCTTATTTTACCTATCGTAAAGATAAGGTGTTGACTGAGGTAGCAGAAAAAAGACTTCAGGCGATTAAAGAATTCACAGAGCTAGGCTCAGGGTTTAAAATTGCGATGCGTGATTTATCGATTAGAGGAGCTGGAAATATTCTTGGTGCTCAGCAGCATGGATTTATTGATTCAGTGGGATTTGATCTGTATTCGCAAATGCTTAAAGAAGCAATTGAAGAGCGCAAAGGGGACTTTGAAAAGGTAGAAAAGGAACAAAGTGTTGAAGTAGATTTAGAAATTGATGCTTATATTCCGGATACGTATATTTCTGATGGACATTTGAAAATCGAAATGTACAAACGCTTCCGTAGTGCAACAACGATAGAAGAGGTTCAAGAATTACAGGAAGAGATGATCGATCGTTTCGGGGAATACCCGGAAGAAGTCTCTTATTTATTCCAAATCGCCGAGATCAAAGCACATGCGATTATGGTCGGAGTGGATTCCATTAAACAAGTAAAAGATGAAGTGACGATTCTCTTATCGGAACAAGAAAGTGCTCGTATTAATGGACAAAAAATCTTTGAGATTAGCAATCAATTTAGGAGAATGGTCGGTTTAGGGATGGAAGGAAATCGATTGAAAATGGTTCTTCATATAAAAGGGGTTGAAGTTGCGCACTGGCTTCAGGCTGCTTTCACGATGGTTCAAGGTCTCCAGGAGGCAAAAAGAGATGAGGAAAAAACGGTCTCTTAAGTGTTCTGTAAAAATTGGGCGTGTCCTCTAGTTTGATTTCTAAAGGTATGGGTAAAGAGAAATCATAATGGAATATTTTCACTCTGATGGCAAAATTACTAAACAGGAGAAAAAATATTTGTTTGTGTATAGAACTTTCCATATGAAAGATACTAAGTTCAAACATGGCAAAGATTTCACATCCGTTGAAGTCATGCCAGTGCTACAAAATCATCAGATGAAAGTGAGGCAACGTTGGATGAAAGCAACTGGTATTGTTCGTCGAATCGATGATTTGGGTCGTGTCGTTATTCCGAAAGAAATTCGCAGAACTCTTCGCATTCGTGAAGGGGACCCACTAGAAATATTTGTTGATCGCGATGGGGAAGTCATTTTGAAAAAATATTCACCCATCAGTGAACTAAGCGATTTTGCTAAGGAATATGCAGAAGCACTATTTGATAGCTTGGGAAATCCCGTCTTAATATGTGACAGAGATGCTTACATTGCAGTAGCAGGGAGTTCAAAGAAGGATTATTTAAATAAAAACATCAGTGATCTTATGGAAAAAACGATGGAAGAACGTAGCTCGGTATTGAAAACGGGCCAAAGTGAAGTTGCTATCATAGAAGGAAATGAAGAAACCGTAACCTCTTACACGGTTGGTCCAATCATCGCTAATGGAGACCCAATCGGAGCAGTTGTCATTTTCTCAAAAGAAGGAACACTAGGCGAAGTAGAACAAAAAGCAGTAGAAACCGCTGCAGGATTCTTAGCACGACAAATGGAATCATAACTCCTCAGTAAAAGCTTTAAAAGATTTAGAACATAAGGTTATACAGATTTGTTGAAAGGCGTGCAAAACCAAGGTTTTGCACGAAATAAACCAAAAATCAATAATGTAAATCCATTTTCGAAAAAAGGTAGCGTTCTTTAGCTACCTTTTTTCATTTCTCTCTAAATGCATCTAGTGTTGTGCTATAATACAGTCAATTCAATCCTCTTTAAAACGTGTTTCGGAAGGAGTTGTGCTTGTGCAGTCTGCACAACAGTCAAAGCTTTTGGTTAGAGGCGCTTTCGTATTAGCGATCGCTGCTCTAGTGACGAAAATATTAAGTGCCGTTTATCGAGTCCCTTTTCAAAATATTGTTGGGGACACAGGTTTTTACATATACCAGCAAGTGTATCCTCTTTATGGGGTTGCTCTCGTACTAGCAACAACTGGATTTCCCGTAATTTTATCAAAGCTTTACACAGAGCAGAAAAATCACATTGAGAAGCAGCGACTCATGGTCATCTCTGCTGTTTTTCTTCTCATATTGGGTGTCGTTATGTTTCTTCTCCTCTATTTTGGAGCAGAATCGATTGCCCGCTTCATGGATGATCCAGAGCTTTCGATTTTAATTAAAGTGCTATCGGCTGTCTTTTTGATCATGCCCTTTACAGCATTATTCCGGGGGTATTATCAAGGAAAGGGCAATATGACACCGACTGCCTACTCACAAGTGGGCGAGCAATTTGTTCGTGTTGCGACGATCCTGATCACAGCCATGCTATTTATGAGCGCTGGTTATAGTCTTTATGACGTAGGGGCTGGAGCTGCGTTTGGTTCAATTACAGGAGGAATCGTTGGAGCAATCATTTTAATTACTTTTATTTGGATAAAAAAAGATTACAAGATCATTCGCTTGCAGGAAATACGCCGATTATTCGAGTTCAAAGAGGTCATAGCAGTCATGAAAATCATACTTATACAAGGGTTTGCCATTTGTGTAAGCAGTATGCTCTTACTTTTAATGCAGCTAGCTGACTCGTTGAATTTGTACTCATTACTCATATCCACAGGATTAAATGGAGAAGATGCTAAGGGTATAAAAGGGATTTATGATCGAGGTCAACCGCTGATTCAACTTGGAACAGTCGTAGCGACATCGATGTCGCTATCCCTTGTTCCTTTAATTGCAAGTGATCGTATGAAGAAAAGTGTTGAAGGACTCCAGAGGCATATTCAATTAGCTGTTCGTGTCAGCTTTGTGATTGGTCTTGGAGCTACAGTGGGCTTAATGATGATTATAGAACCGACCAATATGATGTTGTTTGAAAATCGTCATGGTTCGGATGTGCTCTCAGTCATTACGATAACGATTTTACTTAGTTCCATTATTATGACACTTATTGCTATTTCTCAAGGTTTAGGGGAAACAATTTATCCTGCAGCGGCCGTAATGATTGGCTTTGTCTGCAAATACTTCCTCAATCTCATTTTTGTGCCAGCATATGGCACGATCGGGGCAGCTTGGGCTTCTAATGTGGCTTTAGTAGTTATCCTACTCACTCTATTCATCCGTATGAGAGCGAAAAGGAGAAGTAGAATGGGACTTCTTCCAATGCTAGTAAAAGGAATGCTTGCGGCATGCGCCATGTGCATCGTGCTAAAAGGTTACTTATTCCTAACTGATTTTCTGTACCCGTTAGGACATCGCCGTTTAATTGCTTCGATGCAAGCGTTGAGTGCCGTCGTTATAGGTGCACTTACTTATTTATTTGTGATTATTCGGACGAACGTATTTACGATTGAGGAACTTACATTGCTTCCTTTTGGAAGTAAAATCATGCATTTATTTCCACGAAAGCGAACTAGGAGATGAGGAATAATTGAATAAAATCTTGATTATTGGTTTAGGTGCCGGTACATTAGAACAATTGCCATTAGGAATTTATCGGCAACTTACGAAAGCAGAACAAGTTTTTTTACGGACAAAAGAGCATCCAGTTGTGAAGGAATTACAATCTGAAGGGTTAACGTTTTCATCCTTTGATAATATATATGAAAAGCATGCTTCATTTGAAGCCGTGTATGAAGAAATTTGTGAAACGTTGTTTAAATTAGCCGAACGTCAGTCGATTATTTATGCTGTCCCCGGTCATCCCCTTGTTGCAGAACGTACAGTGCAACTGTTATTAGAAAGAGCTAGTGAACGAGGAATTGAGATTGAACTTGGCGGCGGGCAAAGCTTTCTCGATCCATTGTTTCAAGCGGTTAAAATTGACCCAATTGAAGGGTTTCAATTACTTGATGCAACAAGCTTAAAGGTAGATGAGTTAGAAATACGGCAGCATATGATCATTGGACAAGTATATGATAGTTTTATGGCTTCAGAGGTGAAACTAACCTTAATGGAGAAGCTACCAGATGACTATGGAGTATATATTGTCACGGCTGCAGGGAGTCGTGAAGAACAGGTAACACTCGTTCCTCTTTATGAATTGGACCGGGAAGTATCACTCAATAATTTAACCTCCGTCTATGTTCCGCCTGTTAAGGATGAGGTCGTTCTCTATAAGCATTTTTCAAAGCTTCGCCAAATTATTGCTGAACTAAGAGGACCGAATGGATGTCCATGGGATAAGGAACAGACTCATCAATCTTTGAAAAAATATTTGATTGAAGAGAGCTTCGAAGTCATTGAAGCCATTGATGAAGACGATATCGATCACTTAATTGAGGAATTAGGAGATGTTCTTCTCCAAGTCATGCTTCACGCTCAGATTGGTGAAGATGACGGTTACTTTTCTATTGATGATGTCATTGAATCGATTAGCGATAAAATGGTGCGACGTCATCCCCATGTGTTTGCCGATAGTGAGGCAGAAACAGCAGATGATGTCGTAAAGAATTGGCAGGAAATTAAAAAGGCTGAAAAAGGGGAAGACAACGTTACTTCTCATTTAGAAGGAGTAGGAAAGCATTTACCGAATACGTTAAGGGCGTATGAGATTCAAAAAAAAGCTGCTAAGGTTGGGTTTGACTGGGATAAGGTCGAAGATGCGTTTGCGAAAGTAAGAGAAGAAATTGAGGAATTCGAGCGAGAAATGAAGGGGAATGACTCCGAACATTTGATGCAAGAATTTGGGGATATCCTATTTGCATTCATCAATGTGGCTCGTTTTTATAAGATCAATCCGGAAGAAGCTCTATTTCATACAAATCAGAAGTTTATTCGTCGCTTTACATATGTGGAACAAAGAGTAAAGGAGAGCAGCAAGGACTTTGACGATTTTACATTAGCAGAATTGGATGAGTTCTGGAATGAAGCGAAAAGGAAGGGATTGTAATTTCCTGCAGCAAAAAAATACGGGAGTGAAGATCAATGAGATTAGATAAATTTTTAAAAGTGTCTAGACTTATAAAGAGGAGAACTTTGGCAAAGGAAGTAAGCGACCAAGGCCGAATCACGATAAATGGACAAGTGGCGAAGGCAAGTTCAGTGGTAAAAGCAGGAGATGAACTTGCGATTCGCTTTGGACAAAAAAGAGTAGTGGTGAGGATCGAACGCCTACAAGAAACGGTAAGAAAAGAAGAGGCGGCTGAAATGTATACGGTCGTGAAAGAGGAAAAAGTAGAAGAGTAAAATTTGCTATTCTAAGCTGATTGAAACTTGTTTGCGGGTAGCCTTCCAGAAGCGAGGAACCTGAAAGCTTGTTCTATTACTCACTCATCCTTCATACACTTGTACAAATGCGTATTTGCAAAAAGTGAGGGGTGAGAATATGAGTCAATATCAGGATATGAATACAACAAAAGGGTCTGTTCCAGAGCATGATGTGATCATGAGGGGAAGAAAGTTGCTTGATATTACAGGCGTAAAGCAAGTTGAGAGCTTTGATAATGAGGAATTTCTGTTAGAGACGGTTATGGGTTTTTTGGCGATCAGAGGACAAAATCTACAAATGAAAAATCTTGATGTCGATAAAGGGATTGTATCAATAAAGGGGAAGGTATTTGATCTCGTTTATCTTGATGATCAACATGGGGAGAAGGCTAAGGGCTTCTTTAGCAAGTTGTTCCGATGACACTCTCGACACAATTTTTAACAATGCTTGCCATGATTGGCATGGGAAGTTATTTTGGAGCCTCGTTAGATACGTATAATCGTTTTTTGCAAAGACAAAAAAGAAAAAGATGGATTGTCTTTTGTCATGATATTCTTTTCTGGCTTTTTCAAGGATTGTCAATTTTTTATGTTCTATTTCTTGTGAATAAAGGGGAGCTAAGATTTTACATCTTTCTGGCTCTTTTATGTGGCTTTGCCGCCTATCAAAGTTTGCTCAAAGAAGGATATTTACGATTGTTAGAGATTGTCATTTCAATGGTAATCTCTATTTATCGGTTTATTGTTAAAATGGTGCGTGTTGTGATCGTTCGACCACTCTATTCTTTCGTGATGCTCTTATTATCTTTTTTAATTATGATCGGAAAAGGACTTTTAGCACTTGCGAAAGGGATTTGGAAGGTTATACTATTCGTTATAAAAGTATTATTCAAGCCATTTGAGTGGGTTTTAATGTTTTTTTGGAATTTATTGCCGAAAAAGATTAAAAAAATGGTCGAGAAGATATATAATAATTTTGCAGGATTTTTTCGTAAAAGCAAGAATACCATTAATAAGCTAATTTCTAGATGGAAAAAACAATAGACTAACCCTTAAATAGGAGGTGCGAAAATGGGTGCGATGAACAAACGAAGTGTCACGAAGCTACAATCAGAATATGTCAAACAACACGAGAGAAATGAAGTAAGTGCATCAAGGAGAAGAAAGTTGCTTATCCGGCGATTATCGATGTTCTTTGTACTTGCATCCATTGTTTCCTATTTTATGATATCAACCCTCATTTCCCAGGCCTCCTCTTTAGAAGAGATTAAAGGGGAACAGCAGCAGTTGAACGAAACGCTTGCTGGATTAAAGAAGAGCGAAACGATCTTGAAGGAAGAAATCGTGAAGCTTAATGATGATGAATATATCGCAAAATTGGCTAGGAAAGATTACTTCTTATCAGAAGAGGGAGAAGTAATTTTCAATATTCCTAAGGAAAAAGAGGAAAACAAGGAAAAAAGTTCCGAATAACCAGTCTTATTGACACTCTTTTTTCCTTTTCTGTATAATATATAGTAGTGTACAATTCCATGACTATGTCGTTTGACAGCTGGAACTTGACCGTAGTATGACTTTTTAAATTCTTAAGGAGGAAAAATTTTTTTATGTCAATCGAAGTAGGCAGCAAGTTACAAGGAAAAGTAACAGGCATTACTAATTTTGGGGCATTTGTTGAATTATCAGAAGGATCAACGGGGCTTGTTCATATTAGTGAGGTCGCAGATAATTATGTGAAGGACATTAATGACCATCTAAAAGTAGGTGACCAAGTAGAAGTAAAGGTTATCAACGTTGAAAAGGATGGGAAAATCGGTCTTTCGATCAAGAAGGCTGTAGACAAACCAGAAAGAAGCCCTCGACCAGAAAGAAACTTTAGGGGTGGTGGTGACTCCAGAGGTCCTGGACGTCCTCGTCAAGGGAGAACAAATGAAGCCCGCGCACCTAAAGAAAACTTTGAATCAAAAATGGCGCGTTTCTTAAAAGATAGTGAAGACCGCTTATCTTCTTTAAAACGTAACACAGAATCGAAACGTGGCGGAAGAGGCGCTAGAAGAGGCTAACTTGCTGCTGAATTAAAATATATAGCTCGGTGTAAATTGGAAAGCAAGCCTTTAAGGCTTGCTTTTTTGTGTCTCCAATTATCTATGAAAAAGAAAAGCGCCATATAAACTTGAGTATATAATCCTATTAATAACATATAAATCATCAAATTGTTTGATCGATCACCATCTTTAGCAATGAAGGCGGTGCTGATAGGCAAGCAATTTGTTTCCTTTTCGTACATTAACATGAATAGCGTCGAAAGAAAAATAAACGCTTGTCCGCCATTTTGACAAACTTCTGAAATGAACCTCCTTATAATAATCACCAACACCAAAATTTCATCATACATACATGCTTATTGGATAAAAGCGAGCCGCCGTTTGCCAGGATGTCTTCCATTATTGAGAATAAGGTAGTTTTCAATTAATTAGGTTCTTTTCGCGAACATTGTTGCTATTTAGTCATAGATAGGAGAATAAAGCCCTATTATTACTCGTTAAATGATTATCCAGGAAGCGAAATTAATGTGTGTTCTAAAACCTCATTTGAGGACATTTACGAAAACAGCAATTAATTAAAAACACATTGATGAGAAGGGATAGAAAAATAAAAAAGTAAGGAGTGTATTTGTTATGGACAAGACAGTAAGGACATTGATTGAACCTGTCGGTAGTTTGGATTTGAACAACAAAGCAAAGTTTGATGTGTCTTCGGGGATAAACAAAATTCAACAAAAATTAGAAGCCTTCTTTTTGAAGAGAGGGTATATTCTTTTTGTAATTGGATTCTTACTTGGACGAGCCCTTATTTTATCGACCCTTACGCCGTTTATTCTCCCATTCTTCGCAGCCGTGTATGTATTAAGAAGAGATCGGGCTCCGATTGCCCTAGTAGGATTAGTTACTGGAGCTGCCACATTGACAGTTGTAGATGCGGCATATGCATTTATAAGTACGCTAATATTTCTGGTGCTATTCCGTATTGCTCTTCATTGGATAAAGAAAGAGATTAAAGCGCTTCCTTTCTTTGTGCTCTTTACCATTCTTGTAAGTAAACTCGCTAAAAGCTTTATCGTAACAGGGCAAATCTCCCTTTATGATGGGATGATGGCAGGCGTTGAAGCAAGTTTAGGATTTATTTTAACCCTTATATTTTTGCAAAGTATCCCCCTTATTTTGGCAAGTAAGAGAAGGCAGACATTAAAAACAGAAGAAGTTGTATGTTTAATTATTATGCTTGCATCCGTTATGACCGGAACGATCGGTTGGTCTGTCTATGATTTGTCTCTAGAACATATAACCTCCCGTTATTTAGTGCTTGTTTTTGCATTTGTGGCAGGAGCAACGGTCGGTTCGACTGTAGGTGTTGTGACCGGTCTTATTTTTAGCTTGGCCAATGTATCAAGCTTTTATCATATGAGTCTATTAGCCTTTGCCGGACTGCTAGGTGGTTTGCTTAAAGAAGGGAAAAAGATTGGTGTTGTCATTGGGTTATTTATTTCCACCTTGCTTATCGGAATGTATGGTGAGGGTAGTGGCAATCTGGACAAGACCCTACTGGAATCAGCAGCAGCTGTACTCTTGTTCCTGCTTACACCTCATGGATTGACTTCAAAATTAGCAAAATATATTCCAGGTACACCTGAATACGCAGCTGAACAGCAGCATTATATGCGAAAAATGCGAGATGTGACTGCTCAAAGAGTGGAACAATTTTCATCTGTCTTTCAAGCGTTGTCGAATAGCTTTGCATCCTATGATGAGTTATCAGAACATGAGGATCCGGAAAGTCGAGAGCTTGACTACTTTTTAAGCAATGTGACAGAAAAGACGTGTCAAATGTGTTTTAAAAAAGAACATTGCTGGGCACGTAACTTTAATACAACTTATGATTATATGAAGGAACTTATGCATGAAATGGATCAAAATGATGGAACGATTTCACCTAAGCTATCAAGGGATTGGAATAAGCATTGTACGAAATCCCAAAAAGTGATCAACACGATCCAACAGGAATTAACATTGTTTCAAGCCAATCAAAAATTAAAGAAACAGGTGCAGGAAAGCAGAAGGCTGGTCGCAGACCAATTACTAGGGGTCTCTACTGTAATGGGGGACTTTGCAAAGGAAATTCAAAGAGAGAGGGACAATCATCATAAGCAGGAAGAATTGATTTATGAAGCCTTACAGGAGTTTGGAATTCAGATTGAATATGTTGAAATTTATAGTCTCGAGCATAGTAATGTTGATATTGATATGACCATCCCCTTCTGCAACGGTCATGGAGAATGTGAAAAACTGATTGCGCCTGTATTATCTGATATTTTAGGGGAAACAATTATTGTCGATTCAGAGGAATGTTCAACGTATCCAAATGGTTTTTGTCATGTTACATTCCGTTCGGCTAAGGCGTTTACGATTGATACTGGAGTCGCACATGCGGCTAAGGACGGTGGATTTGTTTCTGGTGACAGCTATTCTATGATCAGTTTAAGCGGTGGAAAGCATGCTGTAGCGATAAGCGATGGGATGGGAAATGGAGAACGGGCTCATTTTGAAAGCCAAGAGACACTTAAACTATTACAAAAAATATTGCAGTCAGGTATTGAAGAAAGATTGGCGATTAAATCAGTGAACTCGATTCTCTCCTTGAGGACGACGGATGAAATCTTTTCTACATTAGACTTGGCCATGATTGATTTACAAGATGCTTCAGCGAAGTTTTTAAAAGTTGGCTCTATCCCAAGTTTTATTAAGAGGGGTGACACCGTGAAAAAAATCCAGGCAAGCAATTTGCCTATTGGCATCATTCATGAATTTGATGTGGAGGTTGTGAAAGAGCAGCTTAAAGCAGGTGATCTATTAATCATGATGAGTGATGGTGTATTTGAAGGGCCCAAACATGTGGAGAATTATGATCTGTGGATGAAACGGAAAATAAGTGAATTGGCGACAGATGATCCTCAGGAAGTTGCAGATTTAATTATGGAAGAAGTGATTCGCTCGCGCTCAAATTCAATTGCAGATGATATGACAGTCGTCGTAACAAAAATCAAACATAATACACCGAAATGGGCGACGATTCCGATTCATAAATATCAAAAACAGGCATAAGAAATGCATGCAAACAGAGTAATGTGAATGAATTTCATAATTGCCCTTCTCAAGTTAAAATACGAAAACGATATTAACTTGAAATAGGATACATATTTAGAAACCTATGGGGATTATCGGATTCTTAATTCACCTTCGTTCATTGTGAAATTGCCTCATGTCGTTAAAAAAATTCGAACATTATGAAATCATATTGCGTGAATAGGTATAATTGCTTCTCTTCATGACGAAAATGGTAACAACCTGAAACGAGGAGGAGAAAGCATGAATCCAGGTACGTTAAAGCAAATATTGTTGATTACTGATGGATGCTCCAATCAAGGGGAAGATCCCATTGCGATGGCCGCACTAGCGAAAGAGCAAGGTGTGACGGTAAATGTGATTGGAGTGATGGAGCAGGATACAATTGATGAACAAGGAATGAAGGAAATAGAAGGAATTGCCATGTCAGGAGGCGGCGTGAGTCAAGTTGTGTATGCGCAAAGTTTATCGCAAACTGTTCAGATGGTAACGAGAAAAGCGATGACACAAACGTTACAAGGAGTAGTAAACAAGGAACTGCAACAAATCTTAGGTGGCTCTAAGACGATGGAGGATCTTCCACCTGAACAAAGAGGAGAAGTCATGGAAGTTGTCGATGAGCTAGGTGAGAATGTGAAATTGGAAGTGTTGGTTCTTGTCGATACGAGTGCGAGTATGAAACACAAGCTTCCAACGGTTAAAGAAGCATTGCTAGATTTATCTTTAAGTCTTAATGCTCGTGCGGGGAATAATCAATTTGGGGTCTTTGTATTTCCCGGGAAAAAGAAAGATGTCGAAAAACTGCTCGATTGGACACCACAATTAGAATCTTTAACAAGTATTTTCCCTAAGCTTTCAACAGGGGGAATCACTCCAACAGGTCCTGCCATTCGAGAAGCGCTTTCCTATTTTAAGAAAAAACGATCCTTAAGGAGTTTGTTATCCCGTGATGATGAACAGTTCTTTGAAGAATCTATGTAAAGTTCAACCAGGTACAATTATTGAAGGGAAATGGCATAAAAATCGCTATACGATTCTGAAGGAGCTGGGGTTTGGGGCAAATGGGATTGTATATTTAGCACAATTTCAACAGCAGAAAGTTGCTCTTAAAATGAGTGATAACGGAATGTCGATTACATCTGAGGTCAATGTCCTCAAATCTTTTGCAAAGGTCCAAGGGTCATCCCTCGGGCCTTCTTTGATTGATGTCGATGATTGGGCTACGAGAAACCAACCCGTATCCTTTTATGTAATGGAATATATTGAGGGGCCAGATTTATTAACATTCATTCAGCAAAAAGGAACGGGATGGACAGAGGTTCTCATTCTGCAGCTGCTTAGTGATCTACATACTCTCCATGAAAAAGGATGGGTGTTTGGCGACTTAAAGCCAGAGAATTTAATTGTGATGGGGCCGCCCCCAAGAATCCGTTGCATTGATGTCGGCGGCACTACGATCCAAGGAAGAGCAATCAAAGAGTTTACGGAATTTTATGATAGAGGTTATTGGGGCATGGGGACGCGTAAAGCGGAACCGACTTATGATTTATTCGCTGTTGCGATGATTATGATTAATACAGAGTATCCGAAGCGATTTAATAAATCGACAGGAGGGATCACTCAATTGCAAGGGATGATCCGGCAGGCGAAAGCACTTCAAAAATATGAGGTGGTTCTGCTCAATGCCCTCAATGGCAAATATCAATCGGCGAAAGAAATGCGAGCGGATATGATAAGAAACATGAGTGAGTCGGTTAAGAAGGTTAATCCTGCGCCGAAAAAGAGGGTTACGAGGTCTTCTGTTCAGAATACTAGACAGGCAACTCAGAAAAGAAAAGGTGGCTGGCTAGAGACGACGTTGATTGTCATGGTCATTTCTATTCTCTATATGCTCTATATATATGGACAAGTTGGCTAAAAAAACATCGAAAAAAGACTCATAACGAAGGGTTAATCCCCATAAAAATAACTAAAATAAGCTTAATATGATGATAATAGAGCGATCGTGAGAGTTGTGCCAGTTTATTTATTAATGGTAAGCTTATTTGGAGAATATTAATTAAGAATTGTCCTAAAGGAAGAGGTTATGGTGGAAAGAAAAGTGAAAGCTTTCCTGAAAAAAAGACGATTTAATCTGAATGATAAAAGGATATTAGTAGGGGTTTCTGGAGGGCCAGATTCTCTAGCCTTGCTTCATTTTTTATGGAGTCATCAGGAAAAGTGGAATTTGTATATTGTTGCAGCGCATGTTGACCATATGTTTCGAGGGGAAGAATCGAAGCAAGAGGCGTTATTCGTTAGAGACTTTTGTGAAGAAAGAAACATACCTTTTGAAATGAAACAAATCGATGTCCAATCCTATATTGAAAGGACTGGACTTAGCTCTCAAGTGGCAGCTCGTGAGAAAAGATACGCTTTTTTTGAGGAGATGCTTGAGAAGCATGGACTCTCCGATTTGGCACTCGGTCATCATGGAGATGACCAAATTGAAACGATATTGATGAGATTAACGAGAGGAAGTACAGGGAAAGCTAGAACAGGGATCCCTTTTTCAAGGCCCTTCCATAATGGTTTGTTAATTCGTCCTTTTCTATGTTTAAACAGGGGAGAAGTTGAGCAGTATTGTTTAGACTATGGATTAAATCCTCGAAGAGACCCAAGCAATGATAAGGATGATTATAGTCGAAATCGATTCCGTAAGTACGTTCTTCCTTTTTTAAGACAAGAAAACCCTCAAGTACACGAGCATTTTCAACGTCTAAGCGAGGAGCTCGAACAAGATGAAACTTTTCTTCTTACTTTAGCAGAGGAAAAAGTGCAGGACGTTATTTTAAAGAATAGAGACAGTCTAATAACAGTTGATATAAAAGCGTTTGAATCAATGCCTATGCCTTTACAAAGGAGAGGGATTCAACTAATATTAAACTATCTTTATAAAGTTAGACCAGCTTCTTTATCCGCTTTACATATTGAAAAAATAGTATCCATTTTACAAAGTCCACACCCCTCTAGCTCACTAGATTTCCCAAATGGGTTAAAAGTAGTTCGTTCGTACCAGGAATGTACCTTTCAATTTCAAGTACAAACAAACCATACCCCTTATTCATTCGAATTGAGCGAGCCAGGTGAAGTAGCCCTTCCCAATGGGGATATCATCCGCATGGAAGTGATTGATAGTTGTGGGCAACAAGGGCAAGGTCCAGATCAATGCCTAATTCGATTTGAAGAAGAGCAATTACCAATTGTCGTTCGAAGTAGGAAAAATGGCGATAGAATGACCGTAGTGGGGATGGATGGAACAAAGAAACTGAAGGATCTTTTTATCGATGAAAAGGTTCCGTTGGTTAAGAGAAATTCTTGGCCAGTTGTGACAAATCGCTTCGATGAAATCCTCTGGGTACCTGGATTACGAAAGTCAAAGCATTCACGAACAGGAGCTAGTTATAACAGTCAACAAAGAAACATTCTACTAAGGTACATAAGCAATGATCTTCTAGGGGGCACAACAAATGATGAAAAAGGATATTGAAAAAGTACTTATTACAGAAGAAGAGATTCAAACGAAAATTAAAGAGCTTGCTGCTCAATTAACAGAAGACTACCAGGATTCTTTTCCGCTAGCAGTTGGGGTTTTAAAAGGCGCAATGCCTTTTATGGGTGACCTGTTAAAACGAGTGGAGACATATTTAGAGATGGATTTCATGGACGTATCTAGCTATGGAAATTCAACTGTATCTTCTGGAGAAGTAAAAATCCTAAAGGATTTAGATACATCTGTAGAAGGCAGAAATATTCTAATCATTGAGGATATCATTGATAGTGGATTGACATTAAGCTATTTAGTGGAATTATTCCGTTATCGTAAAGCCAAATCGATTAAAATCGTAACACTTCTTGACAAACCAACAGGAAGAAAAGCAGATATTAGTGCAGATTATGTTGGTTTTATCGTTCCTGATGCATTCGTTGTAGGGTATGGATTAGATTATGCTGAAAAATATCGCAACCTACCATATATTGGCGTTTTAAAGCCAGAGGTATATACGAATAGTGACGAAGCGTAAAATAAGAAGGATGTTACTTTAAACTTTTTTATGAAAAATGAAAGCCTTATGAACGAACCGATGTATTGTGCAAATTTCATGAGGTTTTTATGAAATGACAAGGTTTCTCCAAAAAGGGGCAATTTCTTGTATAGTCATAAATCTCTATGATACTATTTACTATAGTTTGTTGATGTGTGGGAGGAGGTAAGGGATGAATCGAATTTTTCGTAATACCATATTTTATTTATTGATTTTTCTCGTAATTATTGGCGTTGTTAGTTTCTTTAATGGAAGCAATGAGCCAACAGAAGATATATCCTATAATGACTTTATAACCCATTTAGAAGCTGGTGATGTTAAAGAAATCACAATCCAGCCTGAAAGAGGGGTCTATGAAGTAAGAGGACGCCTTGCCAACTATGAGGAAGGCAAATACTTTATCACATATGTATGGAATAGTGAACAGTTGCTAGCAAAAGTCGACCAGGCAGCAGCAGCTTCTGAAATTGACGTTCTTCCAGCAAAAGAACAGAGTGGTTGGATTACGTTCTTTACTTCTATTATTCCGTTTATCATTATTTTCATCTTGTTTTTCTTCTTATTAAACCAAGCTCAAGGCGGCGGTAGTCGTGTCATGAATTTTGGTAAGAGTAAGGCAAAGCTTTACAATGATGAGAAGAAGAAAGTCCGTTTTAAAGATGTGGCTGGTGCAGATGAAGAGAAACAGGAACTTGTAGAGGTTGTTGAATTCTTGAAGGATCCTCGTAAATTTGCTGAAGTAGGGGCAAGAATCCCGAAAGGTGTTTTACTTGTTGGACCTCCAGGTACGGGTAAAACATTGCTGGCACGAGCAGTAGCGGGAGAAGCAGGAGTCCCGTTCTTCTCTATTAGTGGTTCTGACTTTGTTGAAATGTTTGTCGGGGTCGGTGCGTCTCGTGTCCGTGATTTATTTGAAAATGCGAAGAAAAATGCACCATGTATTATTTTTATTGATGAAATCGATGCAGTTGGTCGTCAGCGTGGTGCTGGTCTCGGTGGAGGACATGATGAACGTGAGCAAACCTTGAACCAATTGCTTGTTGAAATGGATGGGTTTGGCGTCAATGAAGGAATTATCATCGTCGCTGCTACAAACCGCCCAGATATTTTAGACCCAGCGTTATTGCGTCCAGGTCGTTTTGACCGTCAAATTACAGTGGATCGCCCAGATGTAAATGGTCGTGAAGCGGTGCTAAAAGTACATGCGCGTAATAAGCCATTAGATGAGTCTGTTAACCTAAAAGCAATCGCAGCTCGTACGCCAGGCTTCTCTGGTGCAGACCTTGAAAACTTATTAAATGAAGCGGCTCTTGTAGCTGCCCGTCGAAACAAAAAGAAAGTCGATATGGATGATATTGACGAAGCAACGGATCGCGTCATTGCAGGTCCAGCGAAGAAAAGCAGAGTAATCTCCAAGAAGGAGAGAAACATCGTAGCTTTCCATGAAGCTGGACATACGGTCATTGGTGTGGTTCTTGAAGAAGCAGAAATGGTTCATAAAGTTACGATCGTTCCACGTGGTCAGGCTGGCGGATATGCCGTTATGTTACCGAAGGAAGACCGTTACTTTATGACAAAGCCGGAGCTTCTTGACAAAATCGTCGGCTTGCTTGGTGGACGCGTAGCAGAGGAAATTGTCTTTGGTGAGGTAAGTACAGGGGCTCACAATGACTTCCAACGTGCTACAGGTCTTGCTCGTCGAATGGTGACTGAGTTTGGTATGAGTGATAAGCTCGGACCTTTACAGTTTGGTCAAGCGCAAGGCGGCCAAGTATTCTTAGGTCGTGATATTCATAATGAACAAAACTATTCCGATGCGATTGCGTATGAAATTGATTTAGAAATTCAACGCATCATTAAAGAGTGTTATGAAAAGGCTAGAAAAGTTCTTACTGAGAACCGAGATAAGCTTGATTTAATCGCTAATACTTTATTGGAAGTAGAAACTTTAGATGCTGAGCAAATCAAGCATTTAATCGACCATGGTACATTACCTGAAAGACCAACAGCATCTGTTGAATTAGAAAAAAATGAGGCTACTGATTCAGATGATGTGAAGGTAAATATCAGTGTCAAAAAGGATGAAGATAAGTCTGAATCCAGTGAAACTGAAAAGGATACAGACTTGACAGAACCACCATCCGCTACAGAAGATGAAAATAAAAAGAACTAATGAGTGCAATTTCTTCAGGCTCCTGCCTGATATAATGGTTCACGTTAAGGTGTCCTATCTTTAGGGCACCTTTTCTGATCTAAGTAAGGGAATAAATGTTTGAAAAGCTACAATGCTTGCTAAAAGAACCTTCGTTTGTGTTAAAATGTTGGCAGAATAGGATATCCAACTATTCGACAAAGATCTTGGTTTAATCAAAGCTTGATATTAAACAAAAGTGGTGATCTAGGTGATATTTGTTTTTGATGTGGGAAATACCAATATGGTTCTAGGTGTATATGATAAGGATGAATTAAAGCATCATTGGAGAATGGAGACGAATCGTTCCAAAACCGAGGATGAGTACGGAATTATGATCAAGAACTTATTTGATCATGTCGGTTTAAGTTTATCTGCCATTGAGGGAATTATTATTTCATCTGTCGTTCCACCAATTATGCTAGCGCTAGAGAGAATGTGTTCCCGCTATTTCAATTTGAAACCATTAATTGTCGGGCCGGGAATTAAAACTGGCTTAGATATTAAATATGAAAATCCACGTGAGGTTGGGGCGGATCGAATTGTCAATGCGGTTGCTGCCATTCATGAATACGGAAGTCCGTTAATTGTGGTTGATTTTGGAACAGCAACTACATATTGTTATATTAATGAACATAAGCAATACATGGGTGGAGCCATCGCTCCGGGTGTTCATATTTCAACAGAAGCTCTGTATTCCAGGGCAGCGAAGTTACCACGTATTGAATTAATACCGCCTCCAGAAGGAGTAGTAGGAAAAAATACAGTTGCTGCAATGCAAGCGGGTATCCTTTACGGGTATGTAGGACAGGTTGAAGAAATTGTAAAAAGAATGAAAAAGCAAAGCAAAAAAAAGCCGATGGTCATTGCGACAGGTGGGTTATATGGACTTATCGCCAAAGAAGCATCTATCATTGATATCGTCGATCCGTATTTAACCTTAAAAGGATTACAGTTAATTTATAAACGAAATATGGAGACGCTAAGAAAATAGTCTCTATAAAGCAGCAACAACGGGTATACATGAAAGGGGTACAGGAATGAAGGATTATTTAGTAAAAGCATTAGCGTTTGATGATCAAGTTCGCGCCTATGCAGTTCGTAGTACTGAAACGGTAGGAGAGGCACAAAGAAGACATCATACATGGCCGACCGCATCAGCGGCGCTTGGAAGAACGATGACAGCAAGCGTAATGATGGGCTCTATGTTAAAAGGGGAAGAAAAGCTTACGGTAAAAGTTGAAGGGGATGGTCCTCTTGGTCCCATTTTAGTAGATGCTAATGCGAAAGGACAAGTCAGAGGGTATGTCACACATCCTCAAGTCCACTTTGACTTAAATGAGCATGGAAAGCTTGATGTCAGACGAGCAGTAGGGACGAGTGGCTTCTTATCTGTTGTAAAAGATGTTGGCTTAAGAGATTACTTTACTGGCCAGGTTCCACTCGTTTCAGGGGAATTAGGAGAGGACTTTACGTATTACTTTGTTAAATCCGAACAGGTCCCTTCTTCAGTTGGGGTAGGTGTACTAGTGAATCCGGATAACACGATTTTAGCAGCTGGAGGTTTTGTCATACAATTATTGCCTGGGACAGAAGATGAAACGATTACCAAAATTGAGGAACGGTTAAAAGCGATCCCACCGATCTCAAAATTAATCGAACGGGGCCTGAGTCCAGAAGAAATACTAGAAGAGGTCTTAGGAAAAGGGAATGTACGGTTCCTTGAAACACAGCCGGTGACTTTTCAATGTACATGCTCAAAGGAGCGCTTTGGAAATGCCATTATTAGTTTAGGCAAAGATGAAATTACCGATATGATTGAAACAGATGGTAAAGCAGAGACCCATTGTCATTTCTGTAATGAGAAATATACCTATACGCGTGAAGATTTAGAACAATTGTTAAATGAAGCGAAATAAAGATAGCTTTATTTAGCATTGGTGTGACTATTGTGGTGAAAATGGGAGGAGAAAAGGTTGGAGAGAAAGTGGGAGAAAAAGCAGCTGTGGATCATCATTGCTGGCCTAATTGCACTAAACTGCTTAACCGTTGCTTTTTTTCTAACGAAACTAGGAACGAGCCATGGAAGTAGTGAAGTTGTGGCAACTGTCGGGAAAGAGGAAGTAACAAGGCAAGAGTGGCTCAATGTGATGGAAGAGCGGTATGGAAAAGATACATTGAAGGAAATGATTGATGAGAAGGTCATTGAAGCCTTAGCCAAAAAGTATGATATATCGATTTCAGAAGCAGCTGTGGATCGTGAAATGTTTTTAATAAAAACGATGTACGGCTCAAGCTCTGATGCATCGAATGAAGAAGAATGGAGAAGGCAAATAAAATCATCTCTGATGCTTGAGGAAATTTTAACAAAGGACGTTAATGTACCAGAAGAGGAATTACAGGCTTACTATAATGAGAACGAAAGCTTTTATGCAATCCCTACTTCTTACCATGTTTCACAAATAGTGGTGAAAACGGAGAAAGAAGCAAATCAAGCTCTAGAGGAGTTAAAAAGTGGTTCGAATTTTGCAGCTTTAGCGATGGAACGATCGATGGACGAGTTTAGTGCTGCCCAAGGTGGGGATATTGGATTTGTCCGTTCTGAAGATGAGACCATCTCCGCAGATTACATAAAAGCATTGGAAACTTTAAAGCCAGGTGAATGGACTGGGGCTATCCCAGTTGAAGATGGATATGCGATTGCTCTCCTTCATGAAAAAATTGATGGAAAAGAGTACAGCTTTAAAGAAGTGAAGAATGAAATTCGAAGAGTTATCGCTTTGGAACAGATGGAAGGTGAATCCTCAGTAGAAGCTTTTTGGAATGAAGTAGATGTGGAATGGTTCTACGGGGAGCAGTAGGATAATATCATACACGAGCAGTGGCTCGTGTATTTTTGTAAAGTGGATAAAAAGTATTTAATGCATGAAGAAGGATAGGAAATGTGAAGCGTGAAAAATTACATTAAAAATATTCTGCATTTTTCATGTAAAAAGATTGACATTTAGGTATAAGCTTGGTAAATTTGAATTAATCCAATAAAATTACTCGGAATAAGAGGTGTTTAGAATGGTACGTGTAGCCAATTCAATAACAGAGTTAGTGGGTCAAACGCCCATCGTAAAACTGAATCGCCTTGTAGATGAAAACAGCGCAGATGTGTATTTAAAGCTAGAGTATATGAATCCTGGAAGCAGCGTAAAGGATCGTATCGCTCTTGCCATGATCGAAGCAGCAGAAGAAGCTGGAAAATTAAAAGAGGGAGACACGATCATTGAACCAACTAGTGGAAACACAGGAATTGGTCTGGCGATGGTTGCGGCTGCCAAAGGATATAAAGCAATTCTTGTAATGCCTGAAACGATGAGCTTAGAGCGTAGAAACTTATTGCGTGCCTATGGTGCTGAGCTTGTATTGACACCTGGTCCAGAAGGTATGGGTGGAGCTATTCGTAAAGCTGATGAGTTAGCAAAGGAAAATGGTTATTTCATACCGCAACAATTTGAAAACTTTGCGAATCCTGAAGTTCATAAGAGAACAACTGGTAAAGAGATTGTTGAGCAAATAGGCGAACAATTAGATGCTTTTATCTCTGGTATCGGAACAGGTGGTACGATAACGGGTGCTGGTTCTGTTCTAAAAGAAAATTATCCAAATATTAAAATTTACGCAGTTGAGCCTGCTGATTCACCTGTTCTTTCAGGAGGTAAGCCAGGGCCACATAAAATTCAAGGTATCGGTGCTGGATTTGTACCGAAAGTATTAAATACAGAAGTGTATGATGAAGTATTAAAGATCACAAACGAAGAATCGTTTGAATATGCCCGCCGTGCTGCGAAAGAAGAAGGAATTTTAGGTGGAATTTCTTCAGGTGCTGCCATTTCAGCAGCATTAAAAGTAGCAAAGGAGCTTGGGAAAGGGAAGAAAGTGTTAGCGATTATCCCAAGTAACGGTGAACGTTATTTAAGTACTCCTCTGTATCAATTTGATGCTGAGTAAGCGTGCCAATTAAAAATGCAAAAGGAGCAGTAGTCGACATGACTATTGCTCCTTTTAGATCGAATGGATGAAAGAAACTTATGCTACAATAAAGAAGTAAAACGATCTGGAGGTTAACGATGTCTACCATTCAAAAACAAATGATCGAATGTGGTCCATATACACTGGACTACAGTAAAAAAACACTAATTATGGGAATTTTAAATGCAACCCCTGATTCTTTTTCAGATGGGGGCAAATTTAATCATATTGAAAAAGCGGTTCAGCATGCTCGCCAAATGGTTGAAGCTGGTGCTGACATTATTGATATTGGCGGCGAGTCCACTCGGCCTGGTTATGAACAAATTTCTGTTCAGGAAGAATTGGAGCGTGTCGTTCCTGTTATTAAAGCGGTGTCAGAAGCAGTTCGGGTTCCGATATCGATTGATACATATAAAGCTGAAGTCGCAGCCGGAGCTTTGGAAGCTGGTGCTCATATCATTAACGATATATGGGGAGCAAAAGCAGATCCGGATATGGCTCCACTAGCTGTCCGTTGCAATGTGCCAATTATTTTGATGCATAATCGTAACGATCGTGACTATCAGCATTTTTACCGAGATGTGGTAAACGATTTGTTTGAAAGTATTCATATTGTAAAAAATGCGGGCGTTCCTGATAAAAATATCATACTTGATCCAGGTATTGGTTTTGCTAAAGATTTGCAGGAAAACATTGTGATGATGAGGGAGCTTGATAAATTGGTTTCGATTGGTTATCCAGTTTTACTTGGAACATCGAAAAAATCACTGATTGGCCAAGCATTAAATCTTCCGGTCGAAGAAAGGATGGAAGGTACAGGGGCAACGGTTTGTTATGGCATTCAAAAGGGGTGTCACATCATTCGTGTCCATGATGTGAAAGAGATGAGTCGAATGGCTGGGATGATGGATGTATTAATCGGAAAGGGACAAGGGAATGGATAAAATCTATGTAAATCGAATGGAGTTCTATGGTTACCACGGTGTTTTTCCAGAGGAAACACGTTTAGGGCAAAGGTTCATCGTTGATTTGGTAGTGGAAGCAGATTTAAAGTCAGCTGGTGAAAAGGATGAACTTTCCGATTCCATTCACTATGGTGAGCTATATATGATGTGCAAGGAAATTGTAGAGGGAGAGCCCTATAAGCTTTTAGAAGCAGTGGCCGAAAAAATTGCTGCCACGTGTCTTCTGCAATTTGAAAAAGCGATGTCATGTACGGTAAAAGTTATCAAGCCAGATCCTCCTATTCCAGGTCACTACGACTCGGTTGCGGTGGAAATTACAAGGAGTAGATAAATTGAAAAATCGAGCATTTCTTGCACTCGGTACGAATATGGGCGATCGGTATAAAAATCTCGCAGATGCAATCATACTACTAAATGAACATCCTGAGATTGAGTTGATTCATAGCTCTTCTATTTATGAGACAGACCCAGTAGGATACACCGAGCAAGATCCATTTTTAAACATGGTAATTGAAGTCAAAACGGAGTTGGGACCTTTAGATTTGTTAGATTGCTGCTTGCAAATTGAAGAAAAGCTTGGGAGAAAAAGGATCATTCGATGGGGACCAAGGATTATAGATCTTGACATTCTCCTCTATAATCAAGAAAATATTGAATCAGAGAAGCTTTTTGTTCCACATCCTCGGATGCACGAAAGAGCTTTTGTGTTAATTCCACTTCTCGAGATTAGTCCGAACGAAAAGCTCCCAAGTACGGATCATCTTTTACGAAAAAATTTAGATGAAATACCAGATAGAGAAGGAGTACGAATATGGAAGCTGAAAAATGGGGAAGACGTATTCGCGCTTTTCGCAAATTAAAAGGCTATACACAAGAGAGCTTAGCGGAAAATCTTGGTGTATCGGTTTCTATTTTGGGAGAGGTGGAACGTGGCAATCGTATGCCGACAGAAGATTTTTTAAACCAGGTTGCCGAACAATTGAAAGTGAACATAGATGATTTAACACCACCTGAAGAATAAAGGAGGTAACTTGATGTTTAAAATCGGAAATGTAGAAATGAAAAATCAAGTTGTCTTAGCGCCAATGGCTGGGATATGTAATTCAGCTTTTCGTTTAACGGTGAAGGAATTTGGTGCTGGCTTAGTTTGTGCTGAAATGATTAGCGATAAAGGAATCGTTTTAAAAAACGAAAAAACGATGAATATGCTATATATAGATGAGAGAGAAAATCCATTAAGTCTACAAATTTTTGGTGGGGAAAAGGCTACCCTTGTTGAAGCAGCTAAATTTGTAGATAAACATACAAATGCCGATATTATTGATATTAATATGGGATGCCCTGTTCCGAAAATCACGAAATGTGATGCAGGCGCTAAATGGTTGCTTGACCCTGATAAAATTTATGAAATGGTGTCGGCGGTAGTTGATAATGTGGATAAGCCCGTGACAGTAAAAATGCGTATGGGGTGGGATGATGAGCATATCTTTGCTGTGAAAAATGCCCAAGCAGTTGAACGAGCTGGTGGTAGTGCGGTGTCCTTACATGGCCGTACACGTGTCCAATTGTATGAAGGAAGTGCGAATTGGGATATCATCCGTGAAGTGAAGGAATCTATCAATATCCCCCTCATTGGGAATGGCGATGTGAAAACACCGCAGGATGCAAAGCGGATGTTAGATGAAACGGGTTGTGACGCTGTCATGATTGGAAGAGCAGCATTAGGCAATCCGTGGATGATTTATGAAACGGTAAAATATTTGGAAACAGGCGAATTGATAGGTGAGCCTTCGGTAAGAGAAAAGATTGATGTGTGCATTCTCCACCTAGACCGTCTTATCGCCCTGAAAAGTGAATATGTCGCTGTTCGTGAAATGAGAAAGCATGCGGCGTGGTATTTAAAAGGGATTAGAGGAACGGCTAAAGCTCGTACTGGAGTTAACTCATGTAATACAAGAGATGAATTGGTCCGGTTGCTAAATGAGCTTGTCCTTGAGCAAGAGGCAAAGGAACAAAAGATACAGGTTGGATAAGGATTGACTTCGATCGCTTCTTTCATTATGATGAAAAAGAAAACTGCCGGTCATAGCTGGCAGTTTTTATTATATTAGGTGTCTCTTTCATTTATTTTGTGTAAAATAGTAAAGTATGAATTTTTATTTTGTGATTGTCCATGATACCATTCATGATTTAAGGTTTACGTCTTTGGATTGGATTACATAGAAACATTTAAATATTGGAGATGATTTCAGTGAGTGAAGAATTAAACGACCAGATGAGGGTCAGATTGGAAAAAATGAATGATTTGCGGGAAAAAGGATTAGATCCGTTCGGAAAGCGCTATGAGCGTACTCATCTTGCAGAAGAAATAGTTAATCAATATGGTGAAATGGAGAAAGAGGCTCTTGAACAATTAGCTGTTACCGTTACGATTGCAGGTCGTATTATGACAAAGCGCGGAAAAGGAAAAGCAGGTTTTGCTCATCTGCAAGATCTTACAGACCAAATTCAAATATATGTGAGACAAGATGCAGTTGGTGAGGATCAGTATGATACTTTCGGCAGCGTAGATTTAGGAGATATCGTTGGTGTAACAGGAGAATTATTTAAGACAAAGGTAGGGGAACTGTCTATTAAAGTTCAAGACTTCCAACTGCTAACAAAGGCTCTTCGTCCATTACCTGAAAAGTTCCATGGACTTAAAGATGTGGAACAGCGTTACCGTCAACGCTACTTAGATCTAATAACAAGTCAAGAAAGTAGAAAAACTTTCATTACTCGCAGCAAAATTATTCAATCGATGAGACGCTATTTAGATGACCACGGATATTTGGAAGTAGAAACACCTATGATGCATGCCATTGCAGGTGGAGCATCAGCTCGCCCGTTCATTACTCATCACAATGCATTGGACATGCAGTTATATATGCGTATTGCAATTGAGTTGCACTTAAAGCGCCTGATTGTTGGTGGATTAGAGAAAGTGTACGAAATTGGTCGTGTATTCCGTAATGAGGGAGTATCTACTCGACATAACCCTGAATTTACGATGATTGAACTGTATGAAGCTTATGCTGATTACCGTGACATTATGAGTCTGACTGAGAATCTTGTTGCTCATATTGCGCAAGAAGTACTTGGTACAACGACCGTTCAATACGGTGACCATTTAGTAGACTTGAAGCCTGAATGGAAAAGACTTCATATGGTAGATGCAATTAAGGAATATACGGGTGTTGACTTCTGGAAGGAAATGTCCGTTGAAGAAGCAAAACAATTAGCAAAAGAACATAATGTTGAAATTAAAGATACAATGTTATATGGGCATATCGTCAATGAGTTCTTTGAGCAAAAAGTAGAAGAACAACTTATTCAGCCAACCTTCATTTACGGCCATCCAGTAGAGATTTCTCCATTGGCTAAGAAAAATGAACAAGATCCAAGATTTACGGATCGTTTTGAGTTATTTATCGTGGCCCGTGAGCATGCGAATGCGTTTACTGAGTTAAATGATCCAATTGATCAAAGAGAACGTTTCGAAGCGCAGCTTAAAGAGAGAGAGCAAGGAAACGACGAAGCTCATATGATGGACCATGATTTTATTGAGGCTTTAGAATTTGGAATGCCTCCGACTGGTGGTCTAGGAATTGGAATTGATCGTCTTGTGATGCTATTAACTAATTCTCCGTCTATTAGAGATGTTTTATTATTCCCGTTAATGCGTCATCGTTAATTATGATATAAGAGGAGAGCGAGAGCGATAGAGCTTTTGCTCTTTTTTTCTATCAAAAAAGATTTCAATAAAAACTTATAAAAAAAGTATTGCGCGGGATAAATTATAGTGGTATATTATTATCTGTTGCCGCGAAAGATGTCGGTACACAAAAAAGAATTTAAAAAAAGTGATTGACACTCATGTTAGATTCTGTTATTATTAAAAAGTCGCCTTTGAGCGATATAAGAAATTTTCTTTTGTGGATAATTTCGCAATTGCACTTTGAAAACTAAACAAATCATACGTCAACATATAATAGTGAAGGCGACTGTACAGCTTCGACAGACATTGGAGCTTCTGGCGGAAAAGTCCAAAAGACTTTGACAGAAGAAGTGAAATGGTCGAGAAGA
>NZ_HE978521.1:31886-81293 GCF_000311725.1 Robertmurraya massiliosenegalensis JC6 | reverse complement strand
GAAGCTCCAATGTCTGTCGAAGCTGTACAGTCGCCTTCACTATTATATGTTGACGTATGATTTGTTTAGTTTTCAAAGTGCGATTTCTCGGTTTTCCATAAGGAAAATTCTTCTTTATCGCTCGTAAGCGACTTTCTTAATATAGCACACCGCTCGACTTTCGTCAACAACTTTTTAAAAACTTTTTTGTTTTTACTCAGTTGTTATCAGCGACGTTTATTAATATATCAAGATAGCAATGTGAAGTCAACACTTTTTTCGCAAATTATTTAAATGCTTTTTATAGAGCGAAGATACGTTAAACATTCTTCTGTAGGAGCAACCCTTTTAAATAAAGAAAATAATATTTTATACCTTTCTTCCATCGCTCTTTTGACGATATGATCAATCCGCTCATCGTCTAAATCAAAAAGAATTTCATCCATTTCTCTTTTAATTAAATATTGAATCTCTTTTACTTCCTTTTCATTAATCATCATTCCTAACACTTTAACCACTCCTATAACTTAATGGTTATTGTAGTGTTATCCATTTTAATTATTTTTATGACTTCATTAACATATTTTTCTTATCGAAGCATACCTATGAGACAAGGAGTGTATTGGACGAGGTGATGGAAGATGAACTTTTTTTTCGTATTAAATGGAAAAACGATTAAGCAGTTAACCCTTATTGTTGTAGCAGCCTTTTTCACAGCGTGGTTTTTGTATCTAGAAAGTTTTATTCATATCCCTACTTTCTCAGATAAAAATGACCCAAAGGCCATTTACAAAGGAGAAAAAGATCTCGCACTAACCTTTAATATTGGGTGGGGAGACGAAAAAGCAGAACCGATTCTCGACATTTTAAAAAAGGAAAAAATAACGACAGCAACCTTCTTTTTATCTGGATCGTGGGCTGAAAGACATCCTGACTTAGTCAATAGAATTGTTAAAGATGGCTACGAAATCGGGATATTAGGTTACAACTATATTGATTATACCGATGTCAAGGAAGAGGAAATTCGAAAGGATCTGGCTACAGCAATAGAAGCGTTTAGTAAATTGAATATCAAAAATATTAAACATGCCCGTGCTCCAACAGGTCATTTTGATCAAAAAACTTTAAAAGTAGCTGAACGCTACGGCCTAACTCTTGTACATTGGAGTGTTGATTCGAAAGATTGGACAAATCCTGGAGTTGAAATCATCGTAGATAATGTCTCGAAAGCAAAAAAAGGAGATATTATCCTGATGCATGCATCTGATTCTGCAAAACAAACTGCCGATGCGCTTCCTTCAATATTAAAGGAACTTCGTAAAAAAGGACATAAGCTTATAACCGTTTCTGAAATGATTGTAAATGCTGATTCGAGTACAAAAGAAATAAAGTAACCGTTTCACGTTTACTAATCGAAGGCAAACAATGAAGTATTTGAGTTGATTATATACAATTATCATTTCAGCACAAGAAAAGAAGCCTCCCTTTATTAGGATGGCTTCTTTTCTTGTGCTGATTTTTGATTTAATTTATGAAGTATGAGCATTTGATAACCGTTGCATAATAGTAATGGATAAAGCATTAAGTATAGCCAACCTTCTTCATTCACTCGAAGAACAGGCATCCATTCAATTGTCGTCACAACAATCATAAAAAAGACCGCTGGTACAAAAGCTTCTCTATTTGTTTGTTTCGCTTTAAAATACGCTACAACAAGTGCCACCACGAGTATTATAGCTGGATCCAATAAATAAGAAGTGACTTCCCCGCCAAAGGCTCTAAGACGGAAATAGACTAAATCAAATAAAACAAATAAAATAAGAACAATTTGTACAGCATTCCATAGTTTTACCGACTTAAATATCCCGAGACCAAAGCGATGCACAGTCAAGTAAGCAAAAAAGCCCATTTGACTAATTAAACTAAAAATCAAGCCTACTCCAATAAACCAAAACAATGTGGATAAGATTTTTAGAATATCAAAATCCGTAAAATACGGTTGAAATTCATCCCAACGAACAATAAATCCTATGATTCCAGTCGCAAGCCCACCCAATAACAATGTGGACATAAACAATTGAACAACATAACGGCTTTTCACGTTTGTTTTCCTCCAAGTTCTAGATTCCCCTCTAGATTGTACCAACCATAGTTTGAAAAATCTAGGTATTCGGATCAAACGCATAAAAATTGTCGAATTTCTTCATCCTAATCGATAAGTAGGCTTATATGTTCATCACTAAGATTTGCAACTATAGACCTAATTTAGCATTTAGTGAAAGGAGCTTTTGTTATGAGGAATAAAATGGTTTTGCTCCTCATTGGTTTACTTATTTTTGGAGTTGCTGGTTGCGCCCAAACAGAAGCAGGAAGTAAAGAATTAGATTACGAAGAAACAAAGAAAATGGTTGTAGACATTTTAAAAACAGACGATGGAAAAAAAGCCCTCCAAGAAGTCATGGATGACGACGGAATGAAAGAGCGTCTCGTCATGGATCAAGCAGTCGTTTCTTCAACCATCCAACAGTCTCTTACATCTGAAAAAGGGGCAGAATTTTGGAAAAAACAGTTTGAAGACCCTAAATTTGCAGAAGCCTTCGCTAAAAGCATGCAACAGGAACATGAGAAACTCATCAAAAACTTGATGAAGGATCCAGAATATCAAGGGATGATGATTGAACTCATGAAAGATCCCGAGTTAACAAAGGAAGTTACTGAATTAATGAAAAGCAAAGAATATCGTGAACATTTACAAAAAGTCATGACCGAAACCTTTGAAAGCCCTCTTTATAAGGCGAAAATCGAGGATATCCTTCTAAAAGCTGCCACTGAAAAGGCTGGCGCTGAAGGAGAAGGTGGAGAAGAAAAGAAAGAAGAAGAATAAAAAAAAGAGGATGTCCAATAAATGGGTATCCTCTTTTTCTAAATTACTGTTTTAATTTTGAATTCACTTTTTCTGCAATGTCTAAATAAATTTTACCCATTTTATGATCTTCTTGGTAGACGGAAGGCGCAAAATCGTCTTCGTTCCAATCAGGCTGTCCTAATGGCAATTGCCCTAACACTTCAGTTTGAAGCTCATCCGCAAGCTTCTCTCCACCACCTTGGCCAAATACATATTCCTTTTCGCCAGTTAACTGACTTTCAAAATACGCCATATTTTCAACAACGCCGAGGATTTCATGGTCAGTTTTCAATGCCATCGCTCCAGCACGAGCTGCAACAAAAGCTGCTGTAGGATGAGGAGTTGTAACGATTACTTCTTTACAAGAAGGAAGCATAGAATGTACATCTAACGCAACATCTCCTGTCCCTGGCGGAAGATCCAATAATAAATAGTCTAGGTCACCCCACTCCACTTCATTAAAGAAGCTATTGAGCATTTTCCCTAGCATTGGACCACGCCAGATGATTGGTGCATTATCTTCCACAAAGAAACCCATGGAGATGACTTGTACACCAAAACGCTCAACTGGGATTATTTTTTCGCCGCGAACAGCTGGTCGCTCTGTAATCCCCATCATATCCGGAACACTAAATCCGTAAATGTCTGCATCCACTAGTCCTACTTTTTTGCCGAGTCTCGCTAAAGAAACAGCTAAATTGACAGAAACTGTAGATTTACCTACTCCCCCTTTACCACTCGCTATGGCAATAAAGGTTGTATCACTTTTCAGCAAGCCTTCAGATTCATCTTCAGCTGTTCGATGCTCGGCAAGCACTTCTTCTGGAAGTTGCGAGAAGCGAATTCCAACTGTTTCAGCACCGCCTTGTTTCAATAATCGAACGACTTCCTGTTGAAGCTGTAATTGCTCTGCAGTTCCAGTTTTAGCAATCGCTATTTTGACACTGACGTGATTTTTTTCTTCTTTAATTTTAATTTCCTCGATTGCATTCAATTCTTTTAACGATTTATGTAAGAAAGGTTCCTTAATACCGCTAAGAATTTCAACAACTTTTGCTTCCGTTAACATGTATGACACCCCTTCTTGAATTCGTTTCCAATCATAGTATAACATATAACATATCCCTGTCTGTTAATTCAATCACACCCTAGAAAATGAAAAAAGAAAGGCTAGTTAGCGCCTTCCTATTCGCTTTCCTCTAATTCATCCTCTTTTGAATAATAGCGCAATATCCCTTTATAGATAGATGCGGCAACCTGTTCTTGATAGTCTTCTTTCGTCAGATTTTGACGTTCTGCTGGGTTTGATAAGAAACCAACTTCCACTAGTACCCCTGGCTTTTTGGCATATTTTAAGATATATACTTGATTGATCGGCTTTGCTTTTCTTGTTGTATTTTCTAAATTAAGGCGCAGTTCATCTTGAATAAATTTCGCCGCTCGTGCATTCTCTGATATTTGACTTGCATAAAAAGTTTGCGCTCCGCTCCATCTTGGTGAAGGAATCGCATTCAAATGAATACTGACATAAAAGTCCGCTTCAGATTCATTAATCATATCCAGTCTTCTCTTTAAGTCTTCTGTTTTACGGCGACTAAGCCCTTTTGTTTCCTCATCCGCCAAATCTTTATCTTCCTCACGGGTCATCATCACTAATGCACCTTGTTGTTGCAGATAATCTCGTAGCTTAAAGGAAATCTCAAGGGCAATATCTTTCTCTAATGCATCTTTGTCACCAGCACCGCCATCAGGACCACCATGCCCAGGATCTAATAAAATTATCTCCCCTGAGAGGGGAAGGTTCCACGGTTTAATGGAATTATTCTCTCGAAAATCATATTGTAAAATGAAAATCAATAGGGTAAGCCCTACAAGAAATGCCGCTATTTTAATTTTCCTGTTCATGCGCCTTAACCAACCCTTCCTGCTCGTCCTTTTCAATTCAATATATGGGACAAGTAGAAGGATTAGAACAACGAATATAGCCCTTCCTTTTCTCTGCTTTATCGTTTGCCTTGCGCTAATGAAGCCTCAGCTTATGTCTTCTTTCTCCTTTACGAAACCCTTCCATCCACCAGCTATCGACATACTGTTCACATAAGTAATAAAGTGACTCACTATAGATCCCTTCATTCCCTTTCCCCCAATAAAGCAAGAAGTTATATAAAGTATCCATCAAATGTTTTTCCTCTTTCCTACATCTATTCTTTACGTTCTCAATGTCCTCACCATAGTAACCAAAGCGGCTGAAATGAGCTCCTAATAGATACGCTTCTATTGCTACGTCATAACAAGCCTCTTCAACTCCCGATTGTAAAATAAGGCTCGACGTTAAGTCCGATGAACCAAAAAATTGTGTCACTCGTTCTTTTAAGGCCTTAAGAGAAATTTCCCTTAACACTGATTTTTCATATTTTAACTGCTTCTCTTTTCTTTTTTCATTAAAGGTTGTCACCACATTCACGGATTGCTCACCCCTTTCGCATAGTCTTTATCGACTTCGAAAGAGAAATACCAAGCACCCATTGCCAATTTTTAATCTAAATGGAAAGGCTCTAAGCTCCTACAAAATGTAGGAAGCTTCCGGTTTGTCTCATTCGCTCCAACCATCTCTCACCCTTAAGCGGAATTTTTCCTGTTATCTCCTCAATGAAGTCCCTTTTAGGAGAAATAACGGAAGATTTTCCGCTTATGGAGGGCAAAATCACTTATTTTGGCTTTTTTTGAGGAAATAGCAGGAATTTTTCCTGTTATGTCGGCTCTTTTTCATGATGTTTGCTTATTAAGCGGAACCTTTCCTGTTATGTTTTCATACCGATACGCCAACTGTATATACGAACACTTATCCACAAGTCGAGGGAATTTATAAATTCCGGATAAAAAAAGCCATCGAGAAATTTCTCGACAGCTAAAGGCATTTATTTTTTCAATACACCATATTGATTAACAATTTCCTTTGTCAGTTCGTTTGTTGGTTCTAAGCCAGAAACTTCCTGTAGTACGTACTCGACTCCATGTTCTTGAATCATCGACTGTAATTTAACCGCATCTTCATCCCCACTAAAGTCAAACATTAACGCAGCGGCAATCGCCTTCGCTAAGTTCGTGTAAGAAAGGCCAGCTTTTTGAGCTTGTAGAGCAGGTCGGACTAATCGGTCCTCATGACCAAGCTTTCGAAGTGGAGAACGTCCTACTCTTGTAACACCATCATTCAAATGTGCATTTTCGAAGCGTCCGATAATTTTATCGATATATTTCTGATGATCCGCTTCATCCAATTGATATTCATGGATCAAATAAGCACCTGTCTCACCAAGAGTCGCCTTTACTTGCTTATAAATCGCTTCATCCGCTAACGTTTGATCAATCGTTTCTTTGCCGGCAAGATAGCCGAAGTAAGCAATTACCGCATGTCCAGTATTTACCGTGAACAGTTTTCTTTCAATGAATGGTGCAAGTTCAGGAACGATTGTCATTCCTTCAATATGAGGAATTTCTTCGCTTGATTCCACAACCCATTCATAGTATGGCTCAACAAGAACATCCAGCGAACCTTCATTGTTTTGAATCGGTACGATGCGGTCAACAGCTGAATTCATGAATGAAACTTGGGCTAAGACTTTCTCTTTCGTCGCTTCATCAAGATGTTCCATTATGTACCCTTTTAATAAATCCGTTGCCGAGATCTGATTTTCACAAGCAATAACATAAAGCTTTTCATGATTTTTCTCGACTCTAGCAGCTAGCCCCTTCGCAATTAACGGTGCAATTCTCGGAAGAATATTAGGCCCGATCGCAGTTGTTAAATACTCCGCATTCGTAATCGCTTCGATCACTTCATTTTCCTGCTTCAAGTTATTCAATCCTGAGACGTTTTCGATTTTTACCGACTCTTTCGCATCTGTTGCGAGCATCACTCGATACTCTTTTTTCTCATTTAATTGATCGATTATTGGGTCTGCAATATCAACAAATACTACTTGATATCCTGATTGGGAAAACAACGCTCCAATAAACCCTCTCCCAATATTACCTGCTCCAAAATGTACAGCTTGTTTCATCGGAATCATTCCTTTATTTCAAAATTTTAAAATTGGTATCGATATATTTTACAAAGATCGATTTCAGTTTGTTATAGATTAATTCTTCGTTCGCTGACGAAAAAATAAGGAGGGCCTCATCTGTTTCGATAATACTCGTACTGATCAAACTTAATATCTCCTGTTCCCTCATACTCAATTCTTCCGGTGCAAGCATGAGCAACAAATTCTTCATTAACACATCTTGACCATCCATTCCTTTGACTAGACATGGATTTGGGAGATGGGTAATCTGAAAAATAAGCTGATGCACATTCTTATTGCGCGTGTGAAAAAGAGCAATATTCGTCTCTGGAATCCCCAGTCCACCCAGCGCCCCTCGCTCTCTTAAAGCTGTCAAAACATCCACCGAGTTCTCAAGCAGCATCTCCTCTTCTGCCTTTCGAAGCATTACTGCGAGAATCTCCTCTTGACTCGCCCATTGTTCCATTCGATAAAATCGAAAATGATTCATAAGCGACTCAATGCTTTGATGAACATCCTTTAAATCCTGCAACATATCATCCAATTCTACATGGTGCTCGTTTCTTTTTGAAAAGGGTTCTCCTGTTACATACTCTTTACCCTGCGTCATCGTTTCAATATGATTCTGTAAAAAGGTCTTTATCGTAACAATATTCTCTTCCGTCAAAAGGGGATTTACCAATGTATATTCCACATTCATAAACGGCAAGCGCACAGTCGAGATAATCATGTCATACTCTTTTAAATCGACTTGTCCCGTTATATCCTTTATTGACTTAATTTCAATCGCATTGATTTCACTGATTTCTTTTTTTATTCGGCTCGCCAGCATTTTCGAAGTACCGATTCCCGTTGGACAGATCACCAATGCTTTAATCAATAAATTTTCTTCACGCATCACGAGGGAAGAACCAAAATGCAAGACCATGAACGCAATTTCATCGTCTGGGAAATCATCAATTTCTTGAAATTCTCGTTCTACTCCATTTTTTACAGCTAAAAATAGGACCGGATATTTCTGTTTGATTTCCTCTTTTAATGGATTAAATGTCTCCATTTTTTGCTTTATTCGAAACAGGGATGGACCCATATGGGCGAGCAACCCTTGGAACAAAGAAAAATCTTGCGTTAAATCGACATGTAATTGATCAGATACCGCTTGAATCACATTTTTGATCTTCTGGGCAAAAATAATACTGTCATTCGGTACAGCATCTGAAGCACGAAGCTTTGAACCCTTGAGAATGAGGGCTAAATAAAAAACATCTTCCTGTGAAACCTCAACATCAAATGTTTTCTCAAGCTGCCGCACAATTTGCTCCATCAATTCATACTCTACTGCAACCTCGCTCTCCGTTAGACTGACTTCCTCATCCATAAGGAAATTCGTTTCACTTCGTTGCAGCGTGATATAAATATGTAATATCACTTCTAAAAACCCACTGTCTGCGAGGCGTTCAGGTTCATGATGAAAAGCCGCTGTCACAAGCGTGTTCACTTCCTGCAAATGCTCCGGAATAAAATAATGAAGTACTTTATCCTCATGAAGTGCGTCTTGCTCTAACAAAAACAACTTTTCGATTAATTCATCGTGGAAATTTTGAATAAAAAAATAGGCCAGTGCCCTACGTTTATTGGCTTCACTCCCATATAATTCAACGCCCACTCCTCTTTTTCTCGTAAGTTTAAGCTGAAAATGGCTAAACCACGCTGTTAGTTCATCCAAATAGACCGCCAACGTAGCCGTGCTCACGCCAAGATAATTGGCTAACACCTGCGTTTTATACATATCCTCATTCAAAATCGCCAGTAGGAGACGTAATTTCCGCTCCTGTGGTGTTTCATCAATGGGATCATGGGAAGTTAAATGCTGAACAAGGCGAAAGATCTGTTCATTTTTCCCCTCAATTACTAGTCCTTCGTTCTTGTTGCGCGACAGTTTCAGATCAAAATATTCTAAGATCTTATCCACTGCTTTCAAATCTCGTTGAATCGTCCTAGCACTTACATGAAGAGAGGTTGAAATCGATAAAGCAGTATGTTTCCCTGACGTTTTAATAATCAGTTCAATAATCGCTTTTTCTCTCGAGGTAATGTGCATAGTTATCAACTCATTCCTGATAAAATAGCTATAAACAATGAATAGAAAAGCGCAAAACTACGCTTTTCTATTCCTAAAGTCTAATTTATTTCTTTCCGATAATATCGATGATCTCTTGAGCAGTTTTAGCCTCAACCATTTTTTCGATATTTTCCATATCAGAGCATGTGACAGCAATTCCAGAAAGAATCTCTAGATGCGTACCATCTTTTCCAGCAATCCCGAAAATTAAACGAACCTTCTGTCCATCAAAATCAATACCTTCTGGTACTTGGATTACCGTAAATCCAGATTTAAGCACAGCTTTTTTCGCACTTTCCGTTCCATGCGGGATCGCCACATCATTCCCCATATAGGTTGAAGTCATTTGTTCACGTTCAATCATTGCCTCTACATAGCTTTCTTCTACGTAACCTGCATTGACTAATGCTCTTCCAGCAAAACGAATCGCTTCATCTTTATTTGCAAACGTTTGATTCAAGAAAACATTTTCCGGAAGAAGCAAGTCTTCACTTTGTCCTTCTTGTGATTCATTAACCGTTCCTGCTTCTTCTGCTTCCTCGACAATTTCGTGTAGTTCAGAATTTGCCGGAAACTGTAACTTGCTTATTAACTTATCATATTCAGGACTAGATAAGAAGTTATCGACGGAAATATGGTAAGCATTAGGCACTTTATTCCGTGCTCTTGGTGTTAACTCTTCTTGAGTAATGATAATTTGAGCATCTGCCGGGAGATTGCTGATGGATGTATTGGTAACAGCTACATCCATGCCAGCTTCCTTCACCTTTTTACGAAGGAGAGAAGCTCCCATTGCGCTTGAACCCATTCCTGCATCACACGCAAAAATGATTTTTGTCACGTTATCAGGCATTGCTCCTTGATCTCCTGCAAACACATTCGCAACAGAGCTTTTCTTGCCCTTCATTTCTTGCATCTTTTGAGCCGCTGCTTCAAGATCATCTTCACCTTGTTTTCCTGTTTTCAAGATAAACGATGAAGCAAGAAATGATACAGCTGCCGCAACGATAACACCTGCAAAGTTAGCTAAATAGGCACTTGCATGGTGTGGTGTAACTGCTGTAATGGCAATGATACTTCCTGGTGAAGATGGAGCGAATAAACCACCGCCTAATAATACTAATGTAAACACGCCACTCATTCCACCGAGGATAACCGCAACAATTAACAGTGGACGCATTAAGATGTATGGGAAGTAAATTTCATGAATTCCACCAAAGAAGTGAATGATTCCTGCACCTGGAGCCGACTTTTTCGCAGCTCCTTTCCCAAAGAACATATAAGCAAGTAGAACACCAATACCAGGTCCTGGGTTTGCTTCTAATAAGAATAGAAGTGATTGTCCCGTTTCTTTTGCCTGTTCAATGGCAATTGGAGAAAGGACACCATGGTTAATGGCATTGTTTAAGAATAAAACTTTCGCTGGTTCGATTAAGATACTTGTTAACGGTAATAAACCTGTACCTACCAACCAGTCAACCCCTGCAACAAGTGCATCTGTAAATGTTGAAATGACCGGGCCAACACCTAGGAAGGAAAGAATTGCAAGGATCGCCCCTAGAATACCCGCAGAGAAGTTGTTGACTAGCATTTCAAAACCAGCACGAATTTTCCCTTCGATCATCTGGTCAAATTTCTTAATCACCCATCCACCAAGTGGACCAATAATCATCGCTCCAAGGAACATCGGGATGCCCGCACCCGCAATAACCCCCATTGTCGCGATCGCACCAACAACGGCTCCCCGTTGATCGTAAACTAACTTACCACCTGTATATCCAATTAATACTGGGAGCAAGTAGGTCACCATTGGGTCAACCATTTTAGCAAGTTCTTCATTTGGCCAGAAGCCAGTAGGTATAAATAAAGCTGTAATTAAACCCCATGCGATAAACGCTGAGATGTTCGGCATTACCATAGAACTAAGGAAATTACCGAACTTCTGAACAGCCACTTTAATATTAGACTGAGACATTTTAATCTCCCCTTTATAGTTCGTTCTTCCTTATCCTATCTTAGTATGATAGCGTTATCAACAAAGTCAAAATACAGCTTTGTCGCATACTTTAAGACAAAAGTAGTGTATCTCAACTTTCGAATTTTTTACGCAACTTCGCTTAAATATTTCCGTTCTTAACTAGGGGGAGCATTCACTCATTTCACTTTTGCGACCCCTAAGGCATAGTGCTTAAAAAGAATATTTTCGACAGTCTCTGCTTTTTCCTCCTCACAATCAACAATAACAATGATTTCAGAGTGATATCCCTTCATAAGTCTTCTTTTCTTTTTTAAAACGACTTCAGTGAAAAGACGAATCACAACTCCAAGTACAAAACCTACTGTAGCGCCAATTAAGCCCCAATAAATCGGTCCCCACGCAAGTTTAAACCCGATACTTGCTCCAATAACTGCAAACGCTGTTGATAATGCGGCCCCAATATCAATTAAAGAAGTTCCGTCAGAGCGTTTTATGTTATCAAATAACTTATGCTCCTCACTTCGGTTATCGAGAGGGACGACAAATATATGTTCTTTCTTAATTCCTTTTTTCTCCAATGTAGAAATCGCCATCTCGATATAGGCCGTATGTTCAAATGTGGAAAATAGTTGCATGCTCTAATTCACCTTTTGCCCTTTTAATACTTTAAAGAACGGAGATTGATAGTTCTTCTTGAAAAAAGCTCGCTGTTCTTTATCAAATAATTTGTTATTCTCAACCGTATTGATGTAGGAGTCATAGACTGAAAAACCGTATAGTGAGGGGAAAAATAAGAGCCACTCAGGGTTTATAAGTGAAGTAGCTTTTTCAATATCTCCTAAAAACAATAAAGAGATTGCCTCTAAACCTCGAGATTGATAAAAAAAGACTACCACCCAAATGATCACAAAAAAGGCTGTTACAATTCTATGTAGGTACAACTGTCCAAGTCCTGGGATAAAAAGAGACCATATGATCGCCATGACTGGATTTCTTTTATCCAAATAATTAATTTCAAGCTAGCCAATACTAAATGAATTGAATCTGTGTTCCTCATGCTCTGCCAAAATATATACTTTGTTCATATCAACGGTTGTTCGATAACTATCCCAAATTCCAAAAATATAAACCGGTATATAGATTAATAACCACCTTGTATCCAAAATATCTTTCGCCTTTTCAATATCACCTTGGAAAGAATAGATCATGGCAAAATTGAGATTGCATTTAATATTGACGACGACTTCCCACATAAACAACACGAAACCGCGAAGATACTTCGATAATAGAAGATGCCCAAACCCTGGGAAAGCAGCGCTCCACCAAGCGATAATATAGGGATTACGAAGATGAATTTGCGTCGTACCTAGAATGCTAACATGGGCTATGTATCTTCTTGCTGAATTATCATTACTATGATTGTCCATACTTTCACCTATTGGAAAACTTTTTTTCTTTTAGCATTTCTTTTGCACAGCATCTTTATGCAAGAGAGTCAATAAAGAAAAAACGGCTCTCAATCCATGTGGAATGAGAGCCTTTCTATACATCTTATGAAACTTGTTCAAATTGGCTATTGTAAAGCTCTGAATAGAAGCCATTTTTTTCGAGTAGTTCTTCGTGATTGCCACTTTCGATAATATCTCCATCCTTCATCACAAGGATTAGATCTGCATTTTTTATGGTAGAGAGCCTGTGAGCAATGACGAAAGATGTTTTACCGACAGTCAACTTATCCATCGCTTCTTGAATCAATACCTCTGTTCGTGTATCTACAGAGCTTGTCGCCTCATCTAGAATAAGTAATGGTGCATTTTCAACCATTGCACGAGCAATCGTAATGAGCTGTTTTTGACCAGATGACAAATTCGCTTTATCATCTAAAATTGTGTCATAGCCCAGAGGCAGCGTTTTAATGAAATGATGGAGCCCCACTGCCTTACAAGCTTCTTCTACTTTTTCATCGGTTACATATTCTTTTGAGTATTTAATATTTTCACGAATCGTCCCTTCAAATAGCCATGTATCTTGCAAAACCATACAAAACAGATTGTGAATATTCTCCCTCGTCAGCTTGTCAATCGGCACACCATCAATCAATATTTCCCCATCATTGATTTCATAAAAGCGCATCAGTAAATTGACAAGCGTCGTCTTACCCGCTCCGGTAGGACCAACAATCGCTACCTTCTGTCCTGCTTTAGCGATTGCGGAAAAGTCATTAATGACCATTTTATCCTCACTATACCCAAAACGGACATGACGAAATTCCACATTCCCTTTCGCTGTTTCTAGCTTTTCCATCTTATCGCTTTCGTTATCTAGTTCTTCCTCATCAATGAATTCAAATACGCGCTCACTTGCAGCAGCAGTCGATTGTAAGCTCGTCGCTACTTGCGCAAGTTGAGAAAGAGGTTGAGTAAAGAGACGTATATAAATCATGAAAGCGACGATGACGCCAAATGAAATCGATCCGTTGTGAACCAATACCGCTCCGACAATACAAACGACAACATAGCCGAAATTTCCGACAAACATCATCAGCGGCATCATGAGACCGGACATAAACTGTGATTTCCAGGCACTATCATACAATCTTGTATTGATATCATGAAATGTATTTTTCGCTGCTTTCTCACCGTTGTATACCTTGACGATAGTATGGCCAGAATACGTCTCCTCAATATGCCCATTGAGCTTTCCTAGTTCCTGTTGCTGTTGAATAAAATGACGTTGCGATTTAGAGATAATTAAAGACATGCATCCAAAACCAACGATTGTTGACAGCACAGCCGAAAGAGCCATGATCCAGTTCGTATAGAACATCATCACGAGAGAACCTAAGAACATCGTTAAAGAGGTCACCAACATTCCTAAGCTTTGATTCATCGTTTGTGCAATTAAATCAATGTCATTCGTAACACGACTCAGAATATCACCATAACTCGTTTTATCGAAATATTTTAACGGCAAGCGATTGATTTTCGTAGAAATATCCGTTCTCAATCGTTTCGTTACGCTTTGAGTAATGGTCGCCATGATGAATCCTTGAACATAGTTAAAGATAAATCCTAAGCCATACAAAATTGCCAGAATTACCGCTAAGCGAATAATGGCATCAAGGTCGATTTCTGCCATTAATCCTTCCCCGATTAAATCTGTCATTTGACTAAGGATCTCTGGTCCGACAATATTAAAGATTGCTCCTACCATCCCAAGTGCTAAAGCTATAATGATGAAGGCCAAATACTTCCTACAGTAGCCAATTAACTGTTTCATCGCCTTTTTTACGTTTTTGGGTTTTGCTCCCGGAGCACCCATTGCACCACCTGGTGGTCCTGGATGAGCGCCTTTGCTTCCTTTTATTTGATTATCCTCAGGAGCCATCTTTTGCTCATTTGCCATTTCTTTATTAGCCAACTTCAAGCTCCTCCTTCGTTAATTGGGAATACGCAATTTCTTGATATACACTGCAGCTTTTCATTAACTCTTCATGTGTACCTATTCCCGCCACTTTTCCTTGATCCAGCACAATGATCCGGTCGGCGTCTATAATCGTCCCAATCCGTTGAGCGACAATTAAAGTGGTGGCGTTGTCGATTTCTTTTTTGAGAGCTGAGCGCAACACTCGATCTGTCTTATAATCGAGAGCAGAAAATGAATCATCAAATAGATAAATTTCCGGCTTTCTTGCAATCGCACGTGCAATGGATAGCCTTTGCTTTTGCCCTCCGGAAATATTGGTACCTCCTTGGGCGACACTTGCCTCGTATTGACCTTCCATTTTTTCCACAAAATCCTTACCTTGGGCAATTTCAATCGCTTTTTTCACGACTTCCTCACCTGGATCATTTTGTCCATTGTCGCCATATGAAACATTTGATGAAACCGTACCGCTAAATAACACGGCTTTTTGCGATACGTAGCCAAGCTTATTATGAAGCGCCTCTTGGGTATAGTCTTTGACATTTACCCCATCGACCAATATTTCCCCTTCGGTCGCATCATAGAATCGTGGAATTAGATTGATCAATGTACTTTTCCCGCTCCCAGTAGACCCAATAAAAGCGACAGTTTCCCCAACACTTGCCTTAAAGTTAATGTTTTGCAAAATAGAATCGGCCGCATCAGGATATTTGAAGCTAACATTTTTGAACTCCACTTCTCCCACTTGTCCTTCTTTTCCTTCAGTCAGGTTTCCATCAACAATCTTTGCCTTTGTATCTAATACTTCATTGATCCGCTTTGCCGATACGGATGCTCTTGGTAGCAAAAAGAACACAATCGATAGGAGCATAAACGCCATAATGACTTGCATCGCATAGGAAGAGAAAACAACCATATCAGAAAATAGCGGTAATCGATCGACCATTGCGGCATTGTATATGAGATAGGCCCCAATCCAATAGATCGATAAGCTTATTCCCGACATTATTAAACCCATGCTTGGTTGCATAAGAGCCATCAATCGAGTGACGAACAAATTCGTTTTCGTTAAATCCTCATTTGCTTTTTCAAATTTTGCTTCCTGATAATCCTCTGCATTGTAAGCTCGCACAACTCGTATTCCTGTTAAGTTTTCTCGAGTTACGCGGTTCAAGTTATCGGTGAGGCCTTGAATGACTTTAAATTTTGGCATCGCGATAAAAATCACCATTGATAATAATAAAATTAAGAATACTACCGCAAACCCGGTTGCAGCCGTCCATTGCCAGCTCTTCCCCATAATTTTTGCGATCGCCCATACAGCCAAAATCGGTGCCTTTACAATGGCCTGAAGCCCCATGGCAATCAATAATTGAATCTGTGTAATATCATTTGTAGACCGAGTAATTAAACTAGCCGTTGAGAAACCATTGATCTCTTCCATGGAAAAGGACATCGTCTTTTCAAACACTTTTCCACGCAAGCGAACTGCAAATCCTGCGGCCACTTTTGCCGCAAAGTAACCGACCACAATCGCTGCAGCCATACTGCCAACTGCACATATAAGCATATAGCCACCTTGTAACAAAATGTCACTCATTTGACTTCCTTCTGTTTGGACAAGCATCGTAATCTCATACATATAATCAGGTAGCTTTAAATCCAGCCAAACCTGGGTTACGATGAATACCAAACAGCCCAATATGAGAAGCCAATCTTTTTTCTCAAGGTATTTTAAGATTTTCACCATGATTTTTTTAATCCCCTTTTTCACTCTTGTTTGTGATTTCGACGATGCGAGACATAATTCTGATTAATTCCTTTGTATCCTTTTCCCCTAGTTTTGCGAGAAGCTCTTCAAGCATCATCATCGCCTTTTCATGCTCTTCTAATACAAAGCTTTTCCCCGTATCCGTAATATGAACGACAACAACCCTTTTATCCTTTGGATCTCGATCACGCTTAATAAAATCTTTCTTCTCTAAACTTTTTAATACAGATGCAATTCGAGGAGTGCTAAAGTGAAGCTTTTCGCTGAGCTCACCTGCTGTTAGCCCATCTCCTTCAAAGGTAAGAAATCCTAAAATTCTTCGTTCCCCTTGCGTGATATCTCCTACTTTTTTCTGAAAGGGTTTATGAATGATTTTTTTCATCGTATCAAACAGTTCATTTGCTAGCTCTTTGTAGGTCATGATCTCTCCCCTCTCTTTTATCTAACACTATTAGATAATATTCCTGTTTGAAGATGAAGTCAAATTTTAAAGCACTTAAAAAGACAGTTTGGAGAGCAGAAAGATTTAATTATATTCTAATATATTTTTCATATATACTAAAAAGAGGATAAATGGAAATTTAGTCAAATTAGTGTAAGGTTAGAGAAATGGTGAAAGGGGCAACTAAATTGGCAGTAATTTTGAGAATTAAACCTTGGATACCAAAAGGGGAAACAGCCGTTGTAAGATATTATATTGATTTTCGTGATGGTTCCACGACATGGGTGCATCCTGCTATATATCAATCCTGGGACTTAAAAGAAGGCATGGATGTTGATATTAAACAACTAAAGTTCGAAAATGAATTTAAGTGGAAAACGCTGTATAACAATGGCTCTTGGGAAAGAGAAAAGGTTAGAATTGAAGCAGTTAAAAAGTATATTGAAACAAAGCGAAGCGATATTAGCGTTGAGATTATCGGTTTTGGAGCTGATTCCACAGATGCCATCTTTACCCATACGAAAGAACATGGCTCACCCGATTTAAGCGTACAAGTTCAGACTGATGAAGTTGCTAAAATAGAGGTTTCTGGATCGGAAAAAATGAGAGGGTCAGATTACTGGATTAGACCGGATAAAATTGAATATATTAAAAATCATCCCGATGAAAATGTATGGATTATTTTACACTATCAAGATCCTGCGAAAATGATTTTCATTAAGATTGACAAAACCAAAAAATATAAGGTAACGACCATTAATATTAGGGGAATTGATGAACATTATGTAGTTATCAAAGATACCGATACAGAAGTTAAGGATGAAAGGGTATTTCTAAATGAACTGATGAAATGGTAATGCTTCACCTAAGCTAACAGGATAGTTCGTATACCTGTAACCAAGGTGTGCTGTTATATCAACACACTTTGGTTCATAGGACATTTCTTACTTCAAAAGTATAATTTCTTGGCCCTTCTTGAAATCTCCTTGATAGTCTGCTGGTATTGATTTCTCAATTAATGCCCTATCCTGGACCGAAGCTATACGAAATCCATACCTGAACATTCGAGTAATAATATCATTATTATTAAATCTCGCCGGGTAGCCTTTGTATGTATCAGTTCTCAAAATACTACTTAATTGGCTAGGAACATTAGCTATGTCTGAAATATAGACCCTTAATTCTTTTCCCCATTTGTCGTCAATTATATAATATTCCGGTACTCCTCTAACAAGCTCACCTGTCATTTCTAGGTATTCCCTTTCAAACTTAGTTGCAACTTTTTTTGATACCTCAGCTTCGATTAATATATTCCTGTTACTCAAAAAACCTAGTACTTCAAAAAATTGACTATCGTTCATAAAAACCCCTCTTTCTTTTTTATATTGATATTCTACAAACCATGCGTTTTTTCCTTCATCAATAAAAAACACACCCATAAAAGGTGTGTTAAAAAATATTATCTAAAGGTTCTTTCAATAACCTCTATTTGATTTGCTGTTAAACCGTATAAGTTATATACATATGTGTTTAGTTCATTGATATATTTTTTTATTTCTTTTGATTGATGCTCGTCTAATCCATTAAATGAACTTTCATTTAAACGATGAATATTTTTCACAATTTCTATAATAGGTCGTTGCTGATCTTTAGTTGCAGCGGGAATGACAATCTTCCCAATGTAACCATTATCAAAATGCATTGTTCTAATTGCAGAACAATAAATAAATTTATATGTGTACCAGCTTACAAAATTTGAATTTAAAAGTCCTTCAATAAAGTACCCATCAAAATGATCATCCGTAATCACTGTATTTTGCACAGTGTCAACACTTAATATTTTTCCGCTCAGATCATAGCAAGATGTTATTCGTATTCGTGGTACTGGGTTTTGTATATGAGCAACTAAATCCTGCGACATAATTTTGGGTTGTTGCATAAATGCCAATTTTGTTTGATGGCCCTCAATCATATCTTTTGCTATATAGCCTTTATGGCCTTTCATCATGAATCGATCAAGATTCTTTCCACCTACAACGGGAATGTCTCCCTCATCCTTTAGGAATTTTTGTAGACCTACTCCTCTTTTAGTAGTCGAGATTTTGCTCATTGGGATCAAATCATTCTTCAAGCTGTTGACAATATCTAAATCCTCGACCTTAACATCGCAAATCCATGCTCTAAATTTATTAACTAAGTCATTATTAATTGAAGTTGACTGAACAAATTTTTTATCAATAAATTTTTTCCCTGTGTAAGCAGTACTTTCGAAATTTTTATTATATATAAAAACAACTTGTTCCAATTTTACTTTTTCAAAAGCCTTTTCTACATCCACTAATATCTCGGTATTTCGATTTAGAGCTTGTACAAGTGAAAACCATTTTTCAGAGTAAAGCAGCGATTTAGGAACAATAAAAGACAAAATACCCTGTTCATTTAAAAGGTAGTTTTTAGAATAGTCTATAAATACAGACGCACTATTCGAGTTATTGGTATCAATCATCTTTTTTTGAATGACTAGCTTTTCTTCTTTACTTACCTTTGCTCCATAAGGTGGATTTCCTATTACAATATCGAAACCACCATTATTCATAAAGATTTCAGAAAACACCTGTTTCCAAAGAAAGAAGGGCTTACTTCTCTGTTTTTTTAGTTTTTCAATCAAAGCTAAACCTTCCTGGTTCTTGTTCCTATCTAATTCGTATTCAATTAATATCCATTCCAATTTTTCAATTTTATTCTTAAGGTCGTTCTTAACGTCCTTATCGTGTTCGTTAAATAACTGCCTTTGGAAGCTATTTAAATTTTTGAGAATTTCCTCCCTTTGATCCTTAAATAAATCAAGTTGTAACTTATCATCTTTTTTTCTACCCTTTTGGGAAACAGATCTAGCTTTCAACAATTTATCATCAAAAAGTTTAATTCCTTTAAACTCTTGTATTAGACTGTTGCCCGTTTTAATATTACATTCTAAATTAGGTAATGGATTTACAGTGTTTATTTCATCATCAACAATTAAGGATAACCAAAGTCTTAATTTTGTAATATCAGTTGCACTAAAATCAATATCAACTGCAAAGATGTTATTTTGCATTGTTTTTAATTTTAAATGATAAGGGGTTCTACTACGGTAAAAGGACTGAAGCTCTTCTTCATCTATGTTTTTTGACATTAATGGTGTTAAGTTACTTCTAATTTTTACAATTTCAATTAACATACCTAAAGCAAAGGCACCTGAGCCAACTGCTGGGTCTGCAATCTTTACATTCTCTAACGCATTGTCTATAGCTTGGCAATTATTTATTATGGATTCAGGAATTAACGAATTATTCTCAGCAAAATGTTTTAATTTACCTTGTGCAATATCATGAATTTCAACAAACTTCCGTAAATCGTCTTTATCTATTCCTAGCTTGTTCCAAATGAAATTTATCAGACTTTCCTGACACATATAATGTACGATTTCACGTGGTGTATAATATGCACCTTTGCTTTTTCTATCGGATATTTCTAATAAGTTTTCAAATATTTTCCCTAACATTTCCGGATCAATCGCCACTTCGGTTTCCAAAGGTTCAGATTCATTAATCGTAAAATTATATAAATCAAAAACATCCAATATCCCGGTTTCATCCTTATTTGAAAAAATAAAGTCTGGGATATGAAAATCATTATCTCTCCAATTATATCCTTCTAAAGGTTCAAATAAGCCACCATTTAAGAACGGGATACGCATATTAAATGGTGTATAATAATGTGTTTCTCCCCGTTTTTGGTTTAATGCTTCGTAGAACAATGGCTCTAAATAATCATTAAAGTAATTAGAGTTTTCATCCTTTTGATTAAATAAATTTCGAATAAAGCTTTTGTCACCTTTACCAAATTGCTTGTAATGTTTGGTACCTTTAAAGGACTGCGCCAGGATTTCAGCCTCTACTTCACTTAACTCTTTAATCATTTTTTTATGCAAGACATAGTCATCATGATTCCTTTTTGAAAAGGATTTGCTGAATATATCTCGAGCATCTTCGGTTTCTAAGGTATTAAAAATATCAGTAAATTCCTTAGTAGAAAGTTTTTCGGGAACTGCTTGTACGCCTAGCCACCCTTTCTTTTGTAAAAAGTATAGGAAGGCTATTTGACCAAGTAGCTTTTTAGCAAATTCTTCGCTATTAAATCCCTTTTCAGCAGAAACCGCTAAAAATTCTTTATCATTATCTAAATGATCCTTAAGTTCAAGATATTTCTCCTTGTATTTATCGAAAAATTCCTTAGTAACCATTTCTACACTAAAGGCATTTTCCATGTCTTCAAAAGTAGGTTCATCCACGGAAAACAATGTTAGTAATTGTTTTTTTGCAGTATGGCTCGGCTCCTTTTGCCCCACTAAAAAGGAAGATCTTCTAGGGTGAGTAATCTTTTTCGTAAGTCCCTTTTCAGTAAATTCATACTCCAAGTTAACAAAGGACAATCGCCAATCATCGTGAAATGCTGAATAAAAAGCTACAATCGCTGCATCATATTCATTTATTTCCAATAATTTAGCCACAAAGTTTCTTTGGATATTTCTAGACCTCTTAATCATTATTTCTTCAAATAACTCTACTGTTAAAATTAAAACTTTCTTACCGTTTGTTTCATAGGTAAATAAGCTATGAAAGGACTTTATATGCTCTTGGTACTCTTTTTCAATCATGGATTCGCCATTTGTTTTATGGTGTATGATATTCCCGTTAAACAGCTCAATCATTAATTTTTTAAATGCTTCTAAATTAAATTTTGCTTCAAACACATCTTTAATCAATTCCCTTTTTAGCTTTGCCACCCGTATTACCCCTTTTGCAGATATGAAGACAAGATGATTTCAATATCGCCTTCCATTTTATCTATAATTTTTTCATCTGTAGCTAAGTATTGTTTTGGCACGATATTTAATATTGTATTGAATACTTTAAGTGGATCTGTCATTCCCTTTGTTGAGGATAATACTTCTTTTGTGATTTTTATAGGAATTACTCCATTTTCCCAAATTTCCATTAACCTAGATAATTGGTTTTCCTCATTTTCAGTAATGATTATCCTTCTTAAGGCTTTTAACATATTCATTACTTTACTATCGCTTTTATTTCTTTTTATTGAAGCCTTTGATCCTATAATCTGCTCTTCTGTTGAAATTGATTCTAAAAAAGATTTCTTATTAATGTCAAGGTATTCATAATATTTACTGCTTATTTTTAAGGACTTTGTTGATTCATCAGCTTCGATTAGGTTCAGTGCATCAAATAACCTTAGTTCTGTTCCTCGGTTTACACTCGTGTCGGTAATTAAAAACTTTTTTAAAGCTCCTTTTCTGAAAAAGGTTAATACTGCTTCTTCATTTACATTAGCAGATAAACTCCCTGATCGCGCTTTTTTAGGTAACATTTTAATCTTATTAAAAATTTCTGGTGACTCATCTCTAACCTTACGCAATAATTTTAAATATTTCAGTTCAGACTCGGACTCTTCAAAGTCATTATCGTGAAAGGATTGAAGTTTGTCCAAAAATCTTCTGCCAAATAATTCATGTGATGACACCTCTTCTTCATCTGACAGATATTTAAAATCCTCGCCAAGTGTATCGTGAAACGCTTGAATTTTAGTAATAATATTTTGTTCTAAGCTTAGGTGTTTGCTTGATTGAGAAGTAGGAAAAAAATTATAGACAAACAGTTCTTTATGTTTCGTTCCTACTCGGTTTATACGACCTACTCTTTGCATTATTTTTGTGGGGTTCCAAGGTAAATCGTAATTAACGATAACATTTGATTTATGCAAATTTATCCCTTCAGCAAGTACATCTGTTGTGACTAAAATGGAATAGTTTTGATACTCGTTTCCTTTATAATCCGGATTAAAGTTGTATTCTATCTCATTACGAAGATGATCGCTTGACTTTCCTGTAAATAAAATGATTTCTTCTGGACGGACTTGATTAAGTTCTTTATGTAAATATTCAGCTGTCTCCATTGATTCAGTAAATATGAGTATTTTATTGTTCTGAAGAACATGATCATTTTGTAAATAATGAATGAAATCATCTAATTTTGGGTCTGTTTGAATGTTTGACCATAGGTATTTAATACGTTCTAATAGAGTTAAATCCTCTCTTAGTTCCTCAATGAAATGTTGTTCAAATTCAAAAGACATATATTTTTGTATATCTTCACTTTCAATGAACCTTAAAACGTCTTCCTCATTACCGTTGTCGAGTAAATCGTATATATTTACTTTTTTACTAATGTAAATAGCCCCATTGTTATACATTTCAATAAATTTCTTGTATGAGTTAATAAATCTTTCAATGGTTTTACCGAACGCATAGAAACTACTCTCTAAACGTTTTACCAAGATAGATTTCATAAAACCACCCATATTTCTTTGACCAACCAGCATTGTTGCAAATTCCGGGCTTTCCCTTCTTTTTAGATAGGTTAATGGTCTATATCTAGCATAATTAAGTTGCTGAATAACCTCAATTGTTTTATTAAAAATATCTTCCACAGACTCATTGAACTGATAAATGATTCTTTTCGGTGAAGTTAATTTTGGAAAATTGAGACCCTGCTTTTTTAAGTCTTGTTCATAGTACTTTTCGATTTCCCTCCGTGTTCTCCTTACCATAATATTTTGCAAAACTTTGTCTCTTATTTCTTTGGAATTTTCCTGGACCATTATGTGATATTCCGGACTCGATCGATCGTGCTCTTCCAGTCGTTTTTGTAGATTTGCGAAAAAACGTTCTATATTTTTCACATTGGGGATTACATCGCTGTTATGTTTGTTCTGAAATAGATATATTTGATTCGCTATATCATTAAGATTATTATTTTGTGGAGTAGCTGAAATAAGGATAACCTTTTTACCATAACAAATCTGGTGTAGTTTTTGATAACTCTCCGTTTCCTGATTCCTAAACCTGTGAGCTTCATCTATAAACACATAGCTATACCCCTCTAATCCTTCTTCTATTAATCGGTCTAATTTTCCCATTGATTCAACTCGAACTGAAACATCAAATTCAAGCATAACTCTTTTCCAATAATCCTTTAAGACAGGTGGACATATGACAAGCTTCTTTCCTTTTTTTAATCTTTGTGCGAGCATTGCACATATATATGTTTTACCTAGACCAACTACATCAGCAATGAAAACCCCACCATAGGCATCTAGTATTTTTTTGGCTCTACTAACAGCATCCTCTTGATACTGTAATTTTTTGTATCCCTCTGGTAAAAAAACGCCTTCAAGTGACTCCTTATCCGAATTAATTTCCTCTTTAAAAAATTCATAAAGAAATTTTAAATATATTTCATAAGGAGTAATATCCTCCCGAAGCCAGGTATTATTGGTAATCGTATCAATATACTCCTCTGAAACCTCAATTCCTTCACTCCATAATTTCTCAAAACGCTCCAAAGCAAATGTTACATCTCTATAATCCTTAAGTTCGACATTAAATTCGAGATTATTGATAAGTCCAGCAGAAGAGAAATTGCTTGATCCTGTTATAACTGAACCAAATTGATCTGGTACCTTTGTTAAATCTTTTCGCATAATATATACCTTTGCATGTATAGGAGAATGCGGATATACTCTAATTTGTAATTTTTCAGATTTAATGTATTCAATGAACTTTTTAATTCCTAGCTCCACTTTATTTGTATCGTCTGATGATTCTAATTCCTTGGTTACCACTTTTTTATAATGGTCCTTTATTTCTTTAGATGAAAAATGAAAGCTCAATTGGTCATTTTCCCCAGCATGAATTAATTCCACGGTCTTCTTATCAACATTTATTCTAACTAATATCCTTATTTTTTCTATTTCTTCTAGAGACTGATAAAGTTCGAAAAAACCGCTTGTCCTAAAGTAACCAACTAATATATCAAAAAATTGAGTATGGCTTCTTAAAACCTTGGCAAATCGAGCTTGTAACGTATTTTCTTCCTCATTCGTAAAAAAAGTCAAATCATTATGAATCATTGTTTACTCACCTTTTTATTAGTATAGAGCCCCATTATTACAATAAATTGAAAAGACCAAGTCTATTTTTATTTAGAAATGGCCTTATCGTTATATTTAGTTTGTACATTTATGAACTATATTCTCAATTTTATTTTTGCTTATTTATTGAAGCATCTATACTTTTATTATTTCTCTAACAAAAAAGACCCCCAAACCAAAAGGTTCGAGAGCCTTGAAACGCCAGAAATTAACGTTTTGAGAACTGAGGTGCACGACGAGCGCCTTTAAGACCGTATTTCTTACGTTCTTTCATACGAGCGTCACGAGTTAATAGTCCAGCACGCTTAAGAGTTGGACGGAATTCTGGGTCAGCTTGAAGTAACGCACGAGCGATACCATGACGGATTGCGCCAGCTTGACCAGTGTAGCCGCCACCTTTAACGTTAACAAGAACATCATAGCTACCAAGAGTTTCAGTAGCGTTTAATGGTTGCTTTACTACTTCACGTAGTGCTTCGAATGGAATGTAATCTGTAATGTCACGATCGTTTACTGTAATTTTGCCGTTGCCTGGAACTAAACGAACTCGTGCAACGGAGCTCTTACGACGACCAGTACCAATATATTGAACCTGTGCCATTTATAAATCCTCCCTTAATTACCCACGAAGTTCGTAAACTTCAGGTTGTTGTGCTTGATGTGGATGCTCTGCTCCAGCATAAACATGTAATTTCTTAAACATTTGACGTCCTAAAGAATTCTTTGGAAGCATACCTTTAATAGCAAGCTCAAGCATTCTTTCAGGGTAGTTTGTACGCATTTCAAGCGCTGTTCTTGTCTTCAATCCACCTGGGTGCATAGAATGACGGTAGTAGATTTTGTCAGTTAGCTTCTTACCAGTTAAGTGGATTTGAGAAGCATTAATAATAATTACATGATCACCAGTGTCAACATGTGGTGTGAAAGTTGGTTTATGTTTACCACGTAGAATAGACGCTACTTCAGAAGTAAGACGACCTAAAGTCATACCTGCAGCATCCACTACGTACCATTTACGTTCGATATTGTTAGCGTTAGCCATAAACGTTGTACGCATGAGTTACCCTCCTAAAATTGTTCATTTTCAAAATTCATTTTCATCATCGTATATTCTATATCACAATAAGTTCCGGGGCTTATCGTGGGATTAAAATACATACCATATTATGATAAAACACTGAGGCCTATATGTCAAGAATTTATTTGACACCAGGGCAAGTTGTTTTAAAATCATTCATACATCACTTTCCATAAATATAAGCCTTGAGGTGGTGCTGTTTTTCCGGCATAGATTCGGTCTTTTTTTGCCAAAATGTCAGGGATTTCAGCCACTTTGATTTTCCCTAACCCTACCTGTAACAACGTTCCCACTAATATTCTAACCATATTATAAAGGAAACCATTCCCAATAAAACGAAAAATAAGAAGCCCCTCTTCTTCCAGCACTTCGATTTCATAAATTTCCCTTACCCGATCTTCTACTTCTGTTTTAGCCGAGCAAAAACTCGTAAAATCATGGACTCCGAGCAAATATTGACTTGCGTCCCGAATGGCCGCTACATCAACAGAATAAGGATAATGATAAACAAAGTGACGACGAAAAGGATCCCGCACTTGCTCAGTATGGACAACATAACGATATTCCTTTGCCACTACATCAAAGCGAGCATGGAATGTAGAATCAACCTTTATGACAGATTCAATAGCAATGTCTTCTGGGAGAAGCGTCTGCAGAGCGACACGCCATTTTTCCTCGGGGATCTTGAGCAGTGTATCAAAATGAATGATTTGTCCTCTAGCATGCACTCCAGCATCTGTACGACCGGAAGCATAGACCTTCACTTCTTGCCCTTTATGAAGCTTCTGTAATGCCTGCTCTAGCTCTCCTTGAACGGTACGTTTATTCGGTTGAATTTGATAACCAGAAAATGCTGAACCATCATAGGCGATCTTACATTTTAACCTCTGCATACTTTCCTCCATTTATCTACGACCTAAAAAAGAACAGCGCCCCTGCTAAAACTACAAGCAGTAACAGCATCAATGTATCGACAAGTCCCCACCTTAGCTGACGGTACTTTGTTCGTCCTTCTCCACCTCGGTAGCCTCTTGCTTCCATTGCGATCGCCAGTTCCTCTGCTCGTTTAAAGGAGCCGATAAATAATGGGATTAAGAGCGGGATAATCGCTTTGATTCGTTCTTTCATTGGTCCCCCTGAAAACTCTACTCCACGGGCAGTCTGGGCTTTCATAATTTTGTCAGTTTCTTGCATCAGCGTCGGAATAAAACGCAATGAAATCGACATCATAAGCGCTAATTCATGAACTGGAAACTTTATTTTTTTCAACGGATCAAGTAACACCTCAATCCCGTCCGTAATTTCAATTGGCGTTGTCGTTAATGTTAGCAATGAAGTGATTAAAATTAAGAGGAAGAATCTCATCGAAATGAAAATCCCTTTCTTTAATCCTTCTTCATAGATTGTCACCCAGCCCCATTGAAAAATAATTTCTCCTTCTTTCGTGAAAAAGAGGTGAAGGATAAGGGTAAATAGGACAAGCCACAATACGAGCTTAAGTCCCCCAAGCAAAAAACGAATCGGAACTTTTGAAGAAAGGACCATAAAAATCGTATAGACGACTAATAACCCATACGTAATCGCATTATTCGCAATAAATACAATACATACAAATGCAAATACAAGAATTAGTTTTGACCTTGGATCCATTCGATGTAAAGGGGATTCAGCTGGGATATAACGACCAAAAATCATTTTATCCATCATCGGCGTTCTCCCCCTTTAAAAAGCTTGTCAATTTCTTCTGTCAGTTCTTCTATTGTTAAACATGTTTTGCCAAGCTTTGTCTGAAAAGCTTTCTCCACTTTTTGCTGGAAACGAACGACCTCAGGCACGTCTAGCCCTAGCTCAAGCAAGCCTTCGGGTGAATGAAAAATCTCTTCTGCAGTGCCCTTCTTATATACTTGTCCATGATGCATGATCACAATTTGGTCAGCATACATGGATGCATCCTCCATACTGTGAGTCACCAAAACAGTTGAAAGATTTTGTTCTTTATGAAGCTGGTAAAACATCTCCATAATTTCCTTACGTCCACGTGGATCCAAGCCTGCTGTTGGCTCATCTAAAACAATGACCTCTGGTTCCATCGCTAACACACCAGCGATTGCCACACGTCTCATTTGCCCACCTGAGAGATCAAATGGCGACTTTTGCAAAATATCTTCGGACAGGCCAACCTGTTTAATCGCCTCTCTTGCTCGTGCCTTTGCCGCTTCCTCTGAAACACCAAAATTCATCGGACCAAAACATATATCCTTTTCCACTGTTTCTTCAAATAACTGATGTTCTGGAAATTGAAAGACGATTCCAACTTTCTTGCGTATTTCCTTCAAATTCTTTTGTTTTTTCGCATTGGTAACTTCCCTCTCACCAATGACGACCGTTCCGTTTGTAGGCTTCAAAATCGCATTTAAATGCTGGAGAATGGTCGATTTCCCTGAACCTGTATGGCCAATAATCGCCAGATATGTCCCTGAAGGAATGTCAATTGAGACATTCTCAATCGCAAGACGCTCAAAGGGAGAATTTGCCTGATAACGATATTCTACTTGCTGGAGTGAGATGTCCATAACTGTGCCACCAACGCTTCCTCTGATAGATAACTTTTGCTAACAGGAATGCCTTTTTCCCTTAGCATTTTGCTCATTTTCACAGGAAAGGGAATATCTAGGCCAAGCTTGACCAATTCCTCATCCATTTGAAAAATTTCTTCAGGCGTCCCCTCACGGTATAGTTCTCCACGATTTAAAACAATCATCCGATCCGCCTTTGCTGCTTCTTCTAAATCATGGGTAATAGAGATGACCGTCATATCATGGGCATCCTTCAGTTCTCTTATCACGTTTAGAACCTCTTCTCTTCCCCGAGGATCGAGCATCGATGTTGCTTCATCCAAGACAATAATTCGTGGACGCAATGCGATAACACTGGCAATCGCAACCCTTTGCTTTTGGCCACCTGACAACTGATGAGGCTCTTGCTGAATAAATGAATCCATTTGGACCTGCTTCAGAGAACTTTCAACTCTCTCAACCATTACTTCTCGGGGAATTCCGTTATTTTCTAACCCGAAGGCAACATCATCCTGAACGGTTGTTCCAACAAATTGATTATCAGGATTTTGAAAGACCATCCCGACCAATTTTCTCGTATCCCAAACCGTTTCTTCGGTCAACTCCAAATCTCCTATTTGGATTCTCCCATTTTCCGGATACTGAAGACCATTTAATAGTTTTGCTAAAGTTGATTTACCCGATCCATTATGGCCAACAATCGCTAGCCACTCACCGTCATATATTTGAAAGGAAACGTCTTTAAGAGCATATTCCTCTTGTCCATCGTATTTAAAATGCACATGTTCAATTGAAACTAGTGGTTTTTTCATAGTATCCTCCTCTCAGCTCATCTTCACTATTCTATTCTTTTCTAAACTCTTAACGAAAAGCTCTTTTCTCGAACATTGTTGCTACCTATCAAAAAATTCTAATAGCAAATCCTTTTATATTGGCAAGTAAAAAAACAACAGAGAAAAGAGCTTGCTTATTCAAACCGTGTTACGGTGCTACGTATAAATCGGAATGGTCGGAATTAGGACCATTCCAAATAACCATCATCCGTACGAAAACAACCTAACGAAATCTACTATACCATTTTTTAACGCAGGATTGTTAATGGGGAGATAAAATGAAGATAAAAAAGAAAACCCGCCAATTGGCGAGCCTTGTGTATGTGAAGACATGTTTAAAAATAGAAAATAAGTTCAATATTCTTTTAAAAGCAAATGTCTCCCATTGGCTCCAAATTTTAAATAAAGCCTGCACCTCTTTTTAATCCTTTTCAAAGAGGTGCATGAGCTAGACGTGACATGTATGGCATAATCCTTTCTCATAAAACAAAAGAATTAGCATAAAATAAAAACCCAATAGGTACATGCCCATCGTAACACTCGAATAAAGGCTTAGTTCAATCTTCCTTACAGAAAAAGGGCAAGAAACAAGTTTGTTTAAACTGTCCTATGCCCCTTTGGTCTGTCATAAAAGTGATATTACACTAATTCGATAATTACCATTGGAGCTCCGTCTCCACGACGTGGTCCAAGCTTCATGATACGAGTGTATCCACCTTGGCGTTCTTGGTAACGAGTAGCGATATCAGAGAATAATTTCTGTAGTGCATCTTGGTTTTCTTCAGCATTTGCAATTTCGTTGCGAACGAAAGCAGCAGCTTGACGGCGAGCATGAAGATCTCCACGTTTTCCAAGTGTAATCATTTTTTCCACAACTGAACGAAGTTCTTTCGCACGAGCTTCAGTTGTTTCAATACGCTCATTGATGATAAGATCTGTAGCTAAGTCACGTAACATTGCTTTACGCTGAGCGCTTGTGCGTCCTAACTTTCTGTATCCCATGAAAGTTTCCCTCCTTTGTTGAAGTCCTAAAGCATTGGGTTTGTCTTACATGTTTCAGTCATCTTTGCGTAAGCCTAGTCCAAGCTCCTCTAATTTATGTTTTACCTCTTCAAGAGATTTACGTCCTAAGTTACGTACCTTCATCATATCTTCTTCAGTCTTATTCGCTAATTCCTGAACAGTGTTGATGCCAGCACGCTTTAAGCAGTTATATGAACGAACTGATAAATCAAGTTCTTCAATCGTCATCTCTAAAACTTTTTCTTTTTGATCTTCTTCTTTTTCAACCATGATTTCAGCATTTTGTGCTTCATCCGTTAATCCAACGAAGATATTCAAATGTTCTGTAAAGATCTTAGCTCCTAATGCAACCGCATCTTGAGGACCTGTACTTCCATCTGTCCACACATCAAGGGTTAACTTATCATAGTTGGTTAATTGGCCGACACGCGTATTTTCCACTTGGAAAGCCACACGTGATACCGGAGTAAAGATAGAATCGATTGGAATAACACCGATCGGTTGATCTTCTCTCTTGTTTTGATCAGCAGGCGTATAACCTCGACCCCTTTTAGCCGTTAATCGCATACGCAAATTACCGTTAGTACCTAGGGTCGCAATGTGAAGATCGGGGTTCAAAATCTCAACATCACTATCATGAGTAATGTCTGCTGCTGTAACAACACCTTCACCTTGTACATCAATCTCAAGCGTCTTCTCTTCGTCAGAGTAGATTTTAAGTGCAAGTTTCTTAATGTTTAAAATGACAGATGTAACATCTTCAACGACGCCTTCAATTGTTTGAAACTCGTGAAGTACCCCATCAGCTTGAATCGATGTGACAGCGGCACCTGGGAGTGACGATAATAGGATACGACGTAAGGAGTTACCCAAAGTAGTACCATATCCACGCTCAAGCGGTTCTACGACGAACTTCCCGTACTTTGCATCATCGCTGATCTCAACCGTTTCGATTTTTGGTTTTTCTATTTCGATCATCAAATTACCCTCCTTCAAAACGTCGAAATCTCAGTTAAGAATCCTAACTGAAATTCCCCCTGTATACGTTCCCGATTGTGCACAACAACTGGATGAATGATTCTGTATTTTTATTTACAAAAAATTTAGTATCATATCCCATTATAGACAGGGATTTAAATTCTATACAGAAAAATTACACACGACGACGCTTAGGTGGACGGCAACCGTTATGTGGAACTGGAGTTACGTCTCTGATTGCTGTAACTTCAAGACCTGCAGCTTGAAGAGCACGAATAGCTGCTTCACGACCTGCACCAGGACCTTTAACCGTTACCTCAAGAGTTTTCATTCCATGTTCCATAGAAGACTTAGCTGCAGTTTCAGCTGCCATTTGTGCTGCGAAAGGAGTAGATTTACGAGAACCTTTAAATCCTAATGCACCAGCACTTGACCATGCAATTGCATTTCCATGAACGTCAGTAATAGTTACGATCGTGTTGTTGAAAGTAGAACGAATGTGTGCAACACCTTGTTCTATATTCTTTTTGACACGACGCTTACGTGTATTTGTTTTACGAGCCATTTCAAGTACCTCCTTTACCGATTATTTCTTCTTGTTAGCTACAGTTTTACGTGGGCCCTTACGTGTACGAGCGTTGTTCTTCGTATTTTGACCACGAACAGGTAAACCACGACGATGACGAAGACCACGGTAGCTTCCGATTTCCATTAGACGCTTAATGTTTAAAGATACTTCACGACGAAGGTCACCTTCAACCTTTAGCTTATCAATGATATCACGGATTTTATTTAGTTCATCTTCAGTTAAATCACGAACACGAGTGTTTTCAGAAACACCTGCTTCAGCTAAAACCTTTTGTGCTGTACTTTTACCAATACCAAAAATGTATGTTAGAGAAATCACTACACGCTTTTCACGTGGGACGTCTACACCAGCAATACGTGCCATTATATGCGCACCTCCTTAATATTAACCTTGTTTTTGTTTATGCTTAGGGTTTTCACATATAACCATAACTTTACCGCGTCTGCGGATAACTTTACATTTCTCGCAGATCGGCTTAACAGATGGTCTAACTTTCATTATCCTAACCTCCTTGATAGTACGGAGTGCAATAGATTTGTTGAGAAAAGAGCTTCAATTATTTAAAGCGGTACGTAATTCTTCCGCGTGTTAAATCATATGGGGATAGCTCAACAGTTACTTTGTCCCCTGGTAAAATACGAATAAAGTGCATGCGAATCTTACCAGAAACATGAGCTAACACTGTATGACCATTTTCTAATTCTACCTTAAACATTGCATTCGGCAAAGTTTCAAGTACTGTACCTTCAATTTCAATTACATCATCTTTCGCCATCGAACTTAGTCTCCCTTCTAGAATTTTTCATTTTCATGAAAAATTGATTCAAACTTTTTCAATGCATATCGTAGTTTTCCGTTCGTAACGCGACCGGTTTCTAATAAACTTCTTTGAACTTCTGGTGATACATATTCAATAAGCTTGAGGTGTACTAGATTCTTCTTCTTCGGTCGGTCAAACTTCTTTTTATCGCCGTCCGCCACAAAAACAAAGCGTTCATCTAACAACCTTACTATTATAGCATATTGTCCTGCATCTCGTCCGTGTGAAATTAAGACTATTTGACCTAATTGTAACGTACTAGGATAGTCGACCATCGGATCACCTAATTAGACAATTGTTAAAATGTCATAACCGGTTTCCGTAATCGCAATTGTATGCTCAAAATGGGCACACCATTTGCCATCGCTTGTTACTACCGTCCAATCATCAGCCAAAGTTTTAACATAACGACTTCCCACATTAACCATCGGTTCTACACAAAGCACCATTCCCGGTTTTAACAATGGACCTTTATTAGGTGGACCATAATGAGGGATTTGTGGGTCCTCATGTAAGTCTTGCCCTATTCCATGTCCAACATACTCACGCACGATAGAAAAACCATTGGATTCTACATACGTTTGAACACTATTGGAGATGTTCGATAGACGTGCACCTGGACCAGCTTCCTTAAGACCACTGTACAAAGATTGTTCTGTCACGTCTAAAAGACGTTCAGATACTTCGTCAATTTTTCCGACAGGGTAAGTCCACGCCGAATCACCATGATAGCCTTCATATTTCGCACCTATATCGATGCTAATAATGTCGCCTTCTTGTAAAACACGTTTACCAGGAATTCCATGAACAAGTTCTTCATTCACAGATGCACAAATGCTGCCAGAGAAACCATTATACCCTTTAAATGAAGGCTTAGCGTTATGTGAACGAATAAATGCTTCTGCAATTTCGTCTAACCCTTTCGTGGTAATCCCAGGAGCTATATGTTTTTTCAATTCCTGATGTGTCAATGCCACAATCCGACCAGCTTCACGCATGATTTCAATTTCCCTAGGGGTTTTACATATAATCATGCATTTAAGCCCCCGAGAAGATTATCTATATCAACAAACACTTTGTTAATATCCTGCTGACCATCAATATTTCTCAAGTACCCTTTTGTTTCGTAGAAATCAAGTAATGGTTTTGCCTGTTCGATGTTTACCTGAAGGCGATTGTTTACCGTCTCAGCATTATCATCCGCACGTTGGTATAGCTCTCCGCCACAACGTTTGCATATCCCCTCTTGGGCAGGCGGATTGAATACTAAGTGATATGTCGCACCGCAATTTTTACAAATGCGTCGACCTGTTAATCGCTCCATTAAAATGGTTTGATCGACATCAATATTCAGCACAAAATCAATCTTTTTTCCTAACTCGGCAAGAATGGATTCAAGAGCGTCCGCTTGAGGAACGGTTCTTGGAAAACCATCCAGCAAAAATCCTTGATGACAATCTTCTTTGCTTAATCGTTCTCTTACAATTCCAATTGTCACTTCATCTGGAACAAGTGCACCTTGATCCATGAAAGATTTTGCTTTTAAGCCTAATTCCGTACCTTCTTTCATTGCTGCACGAAACATGTCGCCTGTTGAAATATGAGGAATGCCGTATTTTTCGACGATTTTCTCGGCTTGTGTACCTTTACCGGCACCCGGAAGACCCATTAATACTAAATTCACGTGAATTCCTCCTTAGGCTAAAACGGAATGGGAACCAGTTGTCCCCACCACCGAATTATTTAATGAAACCTTTATAGTGACGTTTAACAAGCTGAGCTTCAAGCTGTTTCATCGTTTCAAGTGCAACCCCAATAACGATTAGCAAACTTGTTCCACCGATTTGTGCAGATTGTGGTAAACCAGCAAAATTCACGAAAAATACTGGCAAAATGGCAATAACTGCTAAGAAAACCGCACCAACTATTGTTAAACGATATAAGACACGAGTTAAATATTCTTGAGTATTCTTACCTGGACGAATACCAGGAACATATCCACCCTGCTTCTTCAAGTTTTCAGCAACCTGTTCAGGATTCACTTGAATAAAGGCATAGAAATAAGTAAATGCAATAATTAATGCAGCATATACCACCATACCGATGGGGTGTGTGTAATCAAATACTGTTTGAATCCATAAAGTAACATTGTTTTGCTCAAAGAATTGAGCAATTGTTTTAGGTGTTACAATAAAAGAAATCGCAAAGATTACTGGAATAACACCAGCAGCATTTACTTTTAAAGGTAAATGAGATGATTGACCAGTAGGCGTACGCCCTGCTACTGCACGTTTTGCGTATTGAATTGGAATTTTACGTAACGCTTGGTTTACGAAAATAACTCCTACAATAATCGCAATGACTGCTACTAAAATTAGGAGCATCGTCACAATACGGATGAATAGCGCATCTCCTGCGTTTTCAAATTGTTGAGCATATATTTGGTTTAGTGTTGAAGGAATTCCTGCAACGATACCTGCGAAGATGATAATCGAGATTCCATTACCGACACCTTTGGACGTAATTTGTTCGCCAAGCCACATTAAAAACGCAGTTCCTCCAGTTAACACTGTAGCAATGAGTAAGTAGCTTCCGATACCAGGGTTGTTAATTAACATTCCGCCGGCTAAGTTATTGAAACCATACGACATCCCTAAAGCCTGTATAAAACCTAAAACGATGGTGAAATAGCGTGTAAATTGAGCCAATTTACGACGCCCAACCTCCCCTTGCTTTGACCATTCCGAAAATTTCGGTACAACATCCATTTGCAACAACTGAATGATGATGGATGCTGTAATGTAAGGCATAATACCCATTGCTAAAATAGAGAAGTTTAGTAATGCACCACCGCCAAATGTATTTAGTACCCCAAATACACTTAGTTCATCTTGAGCCTTTAACACTTCTGCATCTACTCCTGGAACAGGAATAAACGTACCGATACGGAATACAATCAACATTAAAAGGGTGAATATGATTTTTCGTCTTATATCACCCACGCGCATAAAATTGGAGATTGTCTGAAACATTAAATCACCTCTACATTACCGCCGGCAGCTTCAATCGCTTCCTTCGCAGCAGAGGAGAATTTATGAGCTTTAATTGTAAGCTTTTTCTCTAACTTGCCGTTAGCAAGAACTTTAATTCCTGCTTTCTCTTTGCTTACAATCCCTGTTTCGATAAGAAGTTCTGGAGATACGATTGTACCGTCTTCGAAACGATTTAAAGCATCAAGGTTAATGATCGCATACTCTTTACGGTTGATGTTTGTAAATCCACGTTTTGGTAAACGACGGAATAAAGGTGTTTGACCACCCTCAAATCCTGGACGTACGCCACCGCCTGAACGAGCATTTTGACCTTTATGACCTTTACCAGCAGTCTTACCATTACCAGACCCGATACCGCGTCCTTTACGCTTGCGTTCGTGACGAGATCCTTCTGCAGGTTTTAATTCATGAAGTTTCATGTTGGCACCTCCTTATTTAAGAAGAATTGAATTATATTTCTTTCACTGTTACTAAGTGAGTAACTTTGTTAATCATACCACGGATTGCAGGATTATCATTTTTCTCTACTGTTTGATGCATTTTGCGTAGGCCTAATGCTTTAACAGTTTCCTTTTGATCCTGTGGACGACCAATAACACTGCGAGTGAGGGTAATTTCTAATTTGTTAGCCATTTGATTTCCCTCCTTATCCTAACAGTTCTTCTACTGACTTACCACGTAATTTAGCTACGTCTTCAGCACGTTTTAATTGTGTTAATCCGTCTATAGTAGCACGAACCATATTAATTGGTGTGTTTGTTCCTAAAGATTTAGAAAGGATATCGCCAACACCAGCTAATTCTAGAACCGCACGAACTGGTCCTCCAGCGATAACTCCTGTACCTTCAGAAGCTGGCTTAAGAAGAATTTCACCAGCACCAAAGTGTCCGATAACTTGGTGAGGAAGAGTTGTTCCTACCATCGGTACTTCGACTAAGTTTTTCTTCGCATCTTCGATTGCTTTACGGATAGCATCTGGTACCTCTTGAGCTTTACCAGTACCGAAACCAACGTGACCGTTTTTGTCTCCAACTACTACAAGAGCAGAGAAACGAAAACGACGTCCACCTTTTACAACCTTCGCTACACGATTAACGGTAACTACGCGTTCTTCAAGTTCAAGTTTGTTTGGATCAATACGACGCATCTATTATGTCCCTCCTTTGTCTCTTAAAATTCTAATCCATTTTCACGAGCTGCATCAGCTAGTGCTTTTACACGTCCATGATATAAATAACCACCACGGTCAAAAACAACAGCTTTGATGCCTTTTTCTACTGCACGTTTTGCAACTAATTCGCCGACCTTAACTGCTGCATCAACGTTACCAGTAGATTCAAGACTAACTTCTTTATCTAAAGTTGAAGCACTTACTAAAGTAACTCCATTTACATCGTCAATGAGTTGCGCATAAATGTGTTTGCTAGAACGAAACACATTTAAACGAGGACGAGCTGCAGTACCAGAAAGTTTAGAACGCACACGTGCATGTCTTTTCTTACGGGTTGCATTTTTATCAGCCTTCGTAATCATTTAGGGTCACTCCTTTCGTTTACCTAGTGCTGCCATTACTTACCTGTTTTACCTTCTTTACGACGAACATATTCGCCTTCGTAACGAATTCCTTTACCTTTGTAAGGTTCTGGTGGACGTACATCACGGATGTTAGCTGCTAATGCGCCAACGCGTTCCTTGCTGATACCCTTTACAGTAACCTTTGTGTTAGAAGGAACTTCGATTTCAATACCTTCTTCAGGCTCAATTTCAACAGGATGAGAATAACCAACGTTCAATACAAGTTTCTTTCCTTGTTTTTGAGCACGGTAACCGACACCGATAAGTTCTAAGTTTCTTTCAAATCCTTTAGAAACACCTTCAACCATGTTTGCAAGTAGTGCACGAGTTGTACCGTGAATAGTACGGTGTTCTTTAGAATCAGAAGGACGAACTACGTTAATGACGTTCTCTGAAACGACAATTTCCATATCTGAGCTGAATGAACGAGTCAATTCACCTTTAGGACCTTTTACAGTAACGACGTTGCCGTTAATAGTAACGGTAACACCTGTTGGAATTTCAATTGGTTTTTTACCTACACGAGACATTTATTGCACCTCCATTCTTTAAGAAACTCTATTACCAAACGTAAGCTAATACTTCTCCGCCAACTTGTTTAGCGCGAGCTTCTTTGTCTGTAAGAACGCCTTGAGAAGTAGATACTAATGCGATACCAAGTCCGTTTAGTACACGTGGTACTTCGTTTGTTTTTGCATAAACACGAAGACCAGGCTTGCTGATACGTTTTAAACCTGTGATAACACGTTCGTTGTTAGCACCGTATTTTAAGAAAATACGAATGATACCTTGTTTGTTATCCTCGATATATTCAACATCACGAATGAAACCTTCACGCTTTAAAATTTCAGCGATCTCTTTCTTAAGATTAGAAGCAGGAACCTCTAATTTTTCGTGACGAACCATATTCGCATTACGGATGCGAGTTAGCAAATCTGCAATTGGATCTGTCATGACCATTGTTTTTTACCTCCTTCCCAGAAATGGGGTTTACCAGCTAGCTTTTTTCACACCAGGAATTTGTCCTTTGTATGCTAATTCACGGAAACAAATTCGGCAGAGCTTAAATTTACGGTATACAGAATGTGGACGTCCACAACGTTCGCAACGTGTATATTCTTGTACCTTGAATTTAGCCGTGCGTTTTTGCTTCGCAATCATTGACTTTTTAGCCACGTTTTCGCCTCCCTTATTTTAGCGATTACTTTTGGAATGGCATTCCAAATTGAGTTAAAAGTTCACGAGCTTCTTCATCAGTATTAGCTGTAGTAACGATAACGATATCCATACCACGAACCTTGCTTACTTTATCATAATCAATTTCAGGGAAGATTAACTGTTCTTTTACACCTAATGTGTAGTTACCACGACCGTCAAATGACTTCTTAGAGATCCCGCGGAAGTCACGTACACGTGGTAAAGATACAGAAACTAATTTATCGAAGAATTCATACATACGTTCACCACGAAGGGTAACTTTAGCACCGATTGGCATACCTTCACGAAGACGGAAGCCAGCAATTGATTTTTTAGCGCGCGTTACAACTGGCTTTTGACCAGTAATGGTAGCTAGCTCTTCAACTGCGTTATCTAATGCTTTTGCGTTTTGTACGGCATCACCAACACCCATGTTGATAACGATTTTTTCTAACTTAGGCACTTGCATAACTGATTTATAATTAAACTTGCTCATTAGAGCAGGAGTTACTTCTTTTTGATACTTTTCTTTTAGGCGGTTCATTCATTGTACCTCCCTTCTTCATTTGAACTATTTATCTAGAACTTCACCGGATTTTTTTGCAACACGTACTTTTTTGCCATCTTCCACTTTGTAGCCTACGCGAGTTGGTTCACCAGACTTCGGATCGATTGGCATTACGTTTGATACATGAATAGGTGCCTCCTGGCTGATGATTCCACCGTTAGGATTCACTTGGCTAGGCTTCGAGTGTTTTTTAACGATGTTTACACCTTCAACTAAGACACGGCTTTGTTTTGGGTAAGCAGCTAAAATCACACCTGATTTGCCTTTATCCTTACCAGAGATGACCATTACTTTATCACCTTTTTTTACATGCATCTGTTCGCACCTCCTTAAAGGCAATTAATTTTGAAATTATAGTACTTCTGGAGCTAATGATACAATTTTCATAAAGTTATTATCACGGAGTTCACGAGCTACTGGTCCGAAAATACGAGTTCCACGTGGGCTCTTGTCGTCACGGATAATTACACATGCGTTTTCATCGAAACGAATGTATGAACCATCAGTACGGCGTGCTCCGCTCTTTGTACGAACAATAACAGCCTTTACAACGTCGCCTTTTTTAACAACGCCTCCTGGTGTTGCTTGTTTCACTGTACAAACGATAACATCACCAATATTAGCAGTCTTGCGGCCAGAACCACCAAGAACTTTAATTGTAAGTACTTCACGAGCACCTGAGTTATCAGCAACTTTTAAACGTGTTTCTTGTTGAATCATTTGTGTAACCTCCCTTCGGGATGAAAACTAATTCCGAGCATTATATAATTACAGCTTTTTCTACTACTTCTACTAAACGGAAGCGTTTTGTTGCGGAAAGTGGACGAGTTTCCATAATACGTACCACGTCGCCGATTTTTGCTTGGTTCTGCTCATCGTGAGCTTTGTACTTTTTAGAGTACTTAACGCGTTTACCGTATAACGGATGCTTCTTGTAAGTTTCGACAAGAACAGTGACTGTCTTATCCATCTTATCTGAAACAACGCGTCCAGTGTAAACTTTGCGTTGGTTGCGTTCACTCATTGTGCGAACCTCCTCTCACAGATTATCGATTATTGACGCCGATCTCTCTTTCACGAATAACAGTCTTCATGCGAGCAATCGCTTTGCGTACTTCTCGGATACGAGCTGTATTTTCAAGTTGTCCAGTCGCCAATTGAAAGCGCAGGTTGAAAAGCTCTTCTTTTAATGATTTAACTTTTTGTTCTATTTCGGCAGTGGTAAGGTCACGAATTTCATTAGCTTTCATTTGATTCACCACCAATTTCTTCTCGTTTTACAAACTTACATTTTACAGGAAGTTTGTGTGATGCAAGTCGTAATGCTTCACGTGCGATCTCTTCAGAAACACCTGCGATTTCAAACATTACTTTCCCAGGTTTAACAACTGCAACCCATCCTTCTGGTGCACCTTTACCGGAACCCATGCGGACTTCAAGAGGCTTAGCTGTGTAAGGCTTATGCGGGAAAATTTTAATCCAAACTTTACCGCCACGTTTCATATAACGAGTCATCGCAATACGTGCAGCTTCAATTTGACGGTTTGTAATCCAAGAGCTTTCAGTTGCTTGTAAACCGAATTCACCGAATGTTACTTCTGTACCGCCCTTCGCTTGACCGCGCATTTTTCCACGGTGTTGACGACGATATTTAACGCGTTTAGGCACTAACATATTATTTGCCTCCTTCCTCAGTTTTCTTCTTAGTTGGAAGGACTTCTCCCTTATAGATCCATACTTTTACGCCTAATTTACCGTAAGTTGTATCTGCTTCAGCAGTAGCATAATCGATATCAGCACGAAGAGTATGAAGTGGAACAGTTCCTTCGCTATAGCTTTCAGAACGAGCGATGTCAGCTCCGCCAAGACGACCAGATACCATAGTTTTGATACCTTGAGCTCCAGCGCGCATTGCACGTTGAATAACTTGTTTTTGAGCACGACGGAAAGATACACGGTTTTCCAATTGACGAGCAATGTTTTCCGCTACTAGTTTCGCATCGATATCAGCTTTTTTGATTTCAAGAATGTTGATGTGTACACGCTTGCCAGTTAGTGAGTTAAGAGCTTTACGTAACGCTTCAACCTCAGTACCACCTTTACCAATAACCATTCCTGGTTTAGCAGTGTGGATAGTGATGTTAACGCGGTTAGCAGCACGCTCGATTTCTACTTTAGAAACAGAAGCATCACTTAAACGCTTAGTGATATACTCACGAACCTTTAGGTCTTCGTGTAAAAGATCAGCATAGTCTTTACCTGCGTACCACTTAGACTCCCAATCACGGATGACTCCGATACGCAAACCGACTGGATTTACTTTTTGACCCACTGATTATCCCTCCTTCTTTTCTGTTAATACGATTGTAATGTGGCTAGTACGCTTGTTGATTGCACTTGCACGACCCATTGCACGTGGACGGAAACGTTTCAAAGTTGGTCCCTCGTCAACGAATGCTTGCGCAACTACTAGGCTATTAACGTCCATTTCATAGTTGTGCTCGGCGTTTGCCATAGCAGAATTTAATAATTTTTCAACGACTGGGGAAGCAGCTTTTGGCGTATGTTTTAAAATCGCTACCGCTTCACCTACTTGCTTTCCTCGAATTAAATCGATAACTAAACGAACTTTACGAGGCGCAATACGGACTGTTCTTGCAACAGCTTTAGCTTGCATCTGAATGCCTCCTCTCATTAACGTCTTGTTTTCTTGTCATCATTAGCATGACCTTTGTAAGTACGAGTTGGAGCGAATTCTCCAAGCTTGTGACCGACCATGTCTTCAGTGACGTATACAGGTACATGTTTACGACCATCATAAACAGCGATTGTGTGTCCGATGAATTGTGGGAAGATCGTAGAACGGCGTGACCAAGTTTTTACCACTTGCTTGCCTTCTGTTTCATTAAGCTTTTCGATCTTGTTTATTAAATGTTCATCAACAAAAGGTCCTTTTTTTAAGCTGCGACCCATGATTGAACCTCCCTTCGTGATTGCCCTACGGCTCCTAGGTTGAACCGTAGCTCAATCCCGTTATTTTTTACGACGACGTACAATAAATTTATCTGATTTATTGTTTTTCTTACGAGTTTTCGCACCAAGAGTTGGTTTACCCCATGGTGACATTGGTGACTTACGTCCGATTGGCGCACGTCCTTCACCACCACCGTGTGGGTGATCGTTAGGGTTCATAACAGATCCACGTACAGTTGGGCGTTTACCTAACCAACGAGAACGACCTGCTTTACCAATGTTGATAAGTTCATGTTGTTCGTTACCTACTTGACCTACAGTTGCACGACAAGTAGCAAGAATCATGCGAACTTCACCAGAGTTTAAACGAACTAATACGTATTTGCCCTCTTTACCAAGAACTTGTGCAGAAGTACCTGCAGAACGCACTAATTGTCCACCCTTACCTGGTTTTAATTCGATGTTGTGTACAACTGTACCAACAGGAATGTTTGCTAATGGTAGAGCGTTACCTACTTTAATATCTGCTTCAGGACCAGACATTACTTCCATACCAACTTCTAAATTCTTAGGAGCTAGGATGTAACGCTTTTCTCCATCAACATAGTTAATTAATGCAATGTTTGCTGAACGGTTTGGATCGTATTCGATTGTAGCAACGCGGCCTGGAATGCCATCTTTGTTACGTTTAAAATCGATGATACGGTATTGACGCTTATGACCGCCACCTTGATGACGAACTGTTAACTTACCTTGGTTGTTACGGCCACCCTTGCTTTTTAAAGGAGCAAGCAATGATTTTTCTGGCTTGTCAGTTGTGATTTCTGCGAAATCAGAAACTGTCATACCGCGACGACCATTGGAGGTAGGTTTGTACTTTTTAATCGCCATTTATTTTCCCTCCTCTTCTTGTTTGAATAAATTAAACTTCAAAGAATTCGATTTCTTTGCTGTCTGCAGTTAATTTAACGATAGCTTTACGACGTTTGTTTGTGTAACCGCCAAATTTACCCATACGCTTAAATTTACCTTTGTAGTTTTGAACGTTTACTTTCTCAACTTTAACGCCGAAGATTTCTTGTACAGCATCTTTAACTTGAGTTTTGTTCGCTCTAACATCAACTTCGAAAGTGTATTTTTTCTCAGTCATTAAATCAGTTGAACGTTCAGTGATAACGGGGCGCTTAATGATTTCGCGTGCATCCATTATGCAAGCACCTCCTCTACTTTTTCAACCGCTGCTTTTGTCATGATTAACTTGTCATGACCTAAAACATCCAATACGTTGATTCCGCTAGCAGTTACAACAGTTACACCAGGGATGTTACGAGCAGATAATGCTACGTTTTCATCTAAATCAGCTGTAACGATAAGTGCTTTTGAATCAACAGAAAGACCATTTAGGAAACCTTTGAAGTCTTTTGTTTTTGGAGTTTCGAAAGCAAGGCTTTCTAATACTAAAATGTTTTCTTCTACTACTTTAGAAGATAATGCCGATTTAATCGCTAAGCGACGAACTTTTTTCGGTAATTTATAGCTATAGCTACGAGGAACTGGACCGAATACAGTACCACCTCCGCGCCATTGTGGAGAACGAATCGAACCTTGACGAGCACGACCTGTTCCTTTTTGACGCCATGGTTTGCGACCACCGCCCGCTACTTCAGAACGAATTTTTGTTTTGTGAGTTCCTTGACGTAAAGAAGCTCTTTGAGCTACAACAGCTTCAAATAACACATGGTTATTAGGCTCAATACCAAAGATGGATTCATTAAGTTCGATTTCACCAACTTGAGATCCAGCTTGGCTAAACAATGTTACTTTTGGCATTCTTGTTTCCTCCTTTCTGCCTTAATGATTTATGCTTTAACCGCACTTTTGATTTTTAATAGAGCTTTTTTAGCTCCAGGTACGTTACCTTTGATTAATAATAGGTTACGTTCAACGTCAACCTTTACAATTTCAAGGTTTTGTACAGTGATTTGTTCTCCACCCATACGTCCAGGTAATGCTTTACCTTTAAATACACGGTTTGGAGCTACAGGACCCATTGAACCTGGGCGACGGTGATAACGAGAACCGTGTGCCATTGGTCCGCGAGATTGTCCGTGGCGCTTGATCGAGCCTTGGAAACCTTTACCTTTTGAGATTCCTGTTACATCTACGATTTCGCCTTCAGCGAATACATCTACTTTGACTTCCTGACCAACTTCTAACTCAGCTAAACCTTCTCCGCGGAATTCACGTACGAAGCGCTTAGGAGCAGTACTTGCCTTAGCAACATGTCCCTTTTCAGGTTTGTTTGAAAGTTTCTCACGCTTGTCATCAAAACCTAATTGTACAGACACATATCCGTCAGTTTCAACAGCTTTCTTTTGAAGAACAACGTTTGGAGCTGCTTCAACAACTGTTACTGGGATAAGATCACCATTTTCAGCAAACACTTGAGTCATACCGATTTTTCTTCCTAAGATTCCTTTGGTCATTACAGTCACACCTCCTATAAATTATCATCTTTTATTTCATTGTTTGAAGTTTCTAAGTTACATCTAATCGTTCAAAATTAAAGTTTAATTTCGATATCTACGCCAGATGGTAAGTCTAAACGCATTAAAGAATCAACAGTTTGTGGTGTTGGATTCACAATGTCAATTAGACGCTTATGAGTACGCATCTCAAATTGCTCACGAGAGTCCTTGTACTTATGCACCGCACGAAGAATTGTGTAGACAGACTTCTCTGTTGGTAGAGGTATCGGACCTGATACAGCTGCACCAGAACGCTTTGCTGTTTCTACAATTTTCTCTGCAGATTGATCAAGAATTCTGTGATCATATGCTTTCAAACGGATACGAATCTTTTGTTTTGCCATTATTTTCCCTCCTTTTCGCCTATTTTAAAATAGACATTCTCCGTGAAAATTTCCCACACACTCGCCATGGCAAAGCGGCCGGGTGTGTCAGCAACCTTCCACATCATCGCAGTCAAAGACCAACATTGTCTATTATACAATGAATCATAAAGCAAATGCAATATAAAATTTCATTTCTTTATCAATTACACTTTTTCTATTATATAGGCAAGCGTTACGGTTTTCAAGTGTGCGGTAAATAGTCGAACTATTAAATTAGACTACAATTTATGGAAAGGGATTGATTATAGATTTTGTGATAAATTTTATGGATGGCAGTTTGCAAGTCTTGCTGATTTTTGAGCTTGAGGTTTTCGTGTTTTATATAATGAAGAAACTTTTTTTAAGTGATATTTCTTAGCGAGAGGAAAGTGAAAGCACGACTTGCTTGTAACAATAAAGAGGAGAGATTTCTCAAAGCATAAAGAAAGCAGATGGATCGTCACCCATCTGCTTTCTTTATAATTTATTAGTTGTTACTCAACGATTGTAGCAACAACGCCAGCGCCTACTGTACGTCCACCCTCACGGATAGAGAACTTAGTACCTTCTTCGATAGCGATTGGAGCGATAAGCTCAACGTTCATTTCGATGTTATCTCCAGGCATAACCATTTCTACGCCTTCAGGAAGATTACAAATACCAGTTACGTCAGTTGTACGGAAGTAGAACTGAGGACGGTAGTTAGTGAAGAATGGAGTATGACGTCCACCTTCGTCTTTTGATAATACATATACTTCAGCTTTGAACTTTGTGTGCGGTGTGATTGAACCTGGCTTAGCAAGTACTTGACCACGTTGGATTTCTTCACGAGCTACCCCACGAAGAAGTGCTCCAATGTTATCTCCAGCTTCAGCATAGTCAAGAAGCTTACGGAACATTTCTACTCCAGTTACTGTAGTAGATTTTGGCTCTTCAGCAAGACCGATGATTTCGATTACGTCACCAACTTTAACTTGGCCACGCTCAACACGACCTGTAGCAACTGTACCACGACCAGTGATTGAGAATACATCCTCAACTGGCATCATGAATGGCTTATCAGTATCACGTGTTGGAGTTGGAATGTACTCATCAACAGCGTTCATTAATTCAACGATTTTTTCTTCCCATTCAGCTTCTCCTTCAAGAGCCTTAAGAGCAGAACCCTTGATTACAGGAATATCATCACCAGGGAATTCATATTCTGATAATAAGTCACGAACTTCCATTTCTACTAATTCAAGAAGTTCTTCGTCGTCTACCATATCACACTTGTTCATGAATACAACAAGGTAAGGTACACCTACTTGACGAGATAAAAGGATGTGCTCACGAGTTTGTGGCATTGGACCATCAGCAGCAGAAACTACTAAGATACCGCCATCCATTTGAGCAGCACCAGTGATCATGTTCTTAACATAGTCAGCATGTCCTGGGCAGTCAACGTGTGCATAGTGACGAGTAGCTGTTTCATACTCAACGTGAGAAGTGTTGATTGTGATTCCACGCTCTTTTTCTTCTGGAGCGTTGTCGATCATATCATAACCGCGAGCTTCCCCGCCGCCTGATTTTGCAAGTACAGTTGTAATTGCTGCTGTTAAAGTAGTTTTACCATGGTCAACGTGACCAATAGTTCCGATATTAACGTGTGGTTTTGAACGGTCAAATTTAGCTTTTCCCATTTTGGAAATCCTCCTTTAATATAAAAAAGTTAAGTATATGGATGCAGTAGGAAAAAGTTATCCCTTTTCCTACAGCTTCGTACATAAGTAGTTATACTTTAAAGATAGGTGAAAATCAATTATTCACCTTTATTTTTCTTGATGATTTCTTCTGAAATTGATTTTGGTACCTCTTCATAGTGGTCAAAATGCATTGAGAATACACCACGACCTTGAGTGCTTGAACGTAAAGTTGTCGCATAACCAAACATTTCAGAAAGCGGAACCATAGCACGGACAACTTGTGCATTACCACGAGCTTCCATACCTTCAACACGACCACGACGGGAAGTGATGTTACCCATGATATCACCCATGTATTCTTCAGGGATGATAACTTCAACTCTCATCATTGGCTCTAAAATAACAGGGTTACATTTAGACGCTGCATTTTTTAAAGCCATAGAAGCAGCGATTTTGAACGCCATTTCTGAGGAGTCAACATCATGGTATGATCCATCATAAAGACGCGCTTTGATATCTACTACTGGGTATCCAGCAAGAAGTCCTCTATCAAGAGCATCTTCTAGTCCAGCTTGAACAGCAGGGATGTATTCACGAGGAACAACACCACCGACGATACCATTTTCAAATTCGAAACCTTTTCCTTCTTCGTTTGGTGAGAATTCGATCCAAACGTGTCCGTATTGACCACGACCACCTGATTGACGCGCAAACTTTCCTTCTACTTGTGCAGAATTACGGATTGTTTCACGATAAGCAACCTGTGGTGCACCAACATTTGCTTCTACTTTGAATTCACGCTTCATACGGTCTACAAGGATATCTAAGTGAAGTTCACCCATACCGGCAATGATAACCTGGCCAGTTTCCTGATCAGTATGCGCACGGAATGTAGGATCTTCTTCTTGTAGCTTTTGAAGTGCAGTTGTCATCTTATCTTGGTCAGCCTTAGATTTAGGCTCGATAGATAATTGGATAACCGGCTCTGGGAATTCCATAGATTCAAGAATAACTAGATTCTTTTCATCACATAGAGTGTCTCCAGTAGTTGTATCCTTTAAACCAACTGCTGCAGCAATATCTCCAGCGTATACCATTGAAATCTCTTCACGGCTGTTCGCATGCATTTGTAGAATACGTCCTACACGCTCACGCTTGCCTTTTGTAGAGTTTTGTACATATGAGCCTGAGCTTAATGTACCAGAGTATACACGGAAGAATGTCAATTTACCGACGTAAGGGTCAGTCATAACTTTGAATGCAAGTGCAGAGAATGGCTCGTTGTCGTCAGAATGACGCTCAATAACTTCATCACTATCTGGAAGTGTACCTTTAATCGCAGGAACATCTAATGGTGATGGAAGGTATGCAATTACTGCATCAAGCATTTTTTGTACACCTTTGTTTTTGAAAGCAGAACCACAGATAACTGGGTATAACTCAACATTAACAGTACCTTTACGGATACCAGCTTTAAGCTCGTCCGTAGTGATTTCTTCACCACCAAGGTATTTTTCCATTAATTCTTCGTCAAGTTCTGCAACTGCTTCAATTAATTTTTCGCGGTATTCTTCAGCTTGGTCCATGTACTCAGCTGGAATTTCGCGCTCTTCAATTTCAGTTCCAAGGTCATTACCGTAGAAAGTAGCTTTCATTTCTACAAGGTCAATGATTCCTTCGAACTCGTCTTCAGCCCCAATTGGTAATTGGATGGCTACAGCGTTAGCTTGTAGACGATCATGAAGAGTTTTTAAAGAATAAAGGAAGTCCGCACCTAGTTTATCCATTTTATTAACGAATACGACACGTGGAACTCCGTAAGTTGTTGCTTGGCGCCAAACTGTTTCAGTTTGTGGTTCAACACCAGACTGTGCGTCAAGAACAGCAACAGCACCATCTAGTACACGAAGAGAACGTTCAACTTCAACTGTGAAGTCTACGTGTCCTGGTGTATCGATGATGTTAACGCGGTGACCTTTCCATTGTGCAGTTGTTGCTGCAGACGTAATTGTGATACCGCGTTCTTGTTCTTGCTCCATCCAGTCCATCTGAGATGCACCTTCATGAGTTTCACCGATCTTATGAATACGACCAGTATAGTAGAGTACACGCTCAGTTGTTGTTGTTTTACCGGCATCGATGTGAGCCATGATGCCGATATTGCGAGTATTTTCTAAGGAGAACTCTCTTGCCATTTGGTATTTCTCCTTCCATGTTTGAGTGTATTTTTTATTATGAAATAGATTTTACCAACGATAATGAGCGAATGCTTTGTTAGCTTCAGCCATTTTGTGTGTATCTTCACGTTTCTTCACTGATGCACCAGTGTTGTTAGCTGCATCAAGAATTTCGTTAGCAAGACGCTCTTCCATTGTCTTTTCACCACGAAGACGTGAATAGTTTACTAACCAACGAAGACCAAGAGTAGTACGGCGTTCAGGACGCACCTCAACTGGTACTTGGTAGTTAGATCCACCTACACGGCGTGCTCTTACCTCAAGAACAGGCATGATGTTCTTAAGAGCTTGATCGAATACTTCCATTGGGTCTTTGCCAGTGCGTTCACGAATAATATCAAATGATGAGTAAAGGATAGATTGTGACTTACCTCTTTTACCGTCAACCATCATTTTGTTGATTAGACGAGTGATTAACTTTGAATTATAAATTGGATCTGGTAATACGTCTCTTTTTGCTACAGGACCTTTACGTGGCATGTTTCTTCCTCCTTTCAAAGAAGCTTATAATTGTGTTTTTATTTCTTTGCTGCTTTAGGTTTCTTCGTACCGTATTTAGAACGACCTTGCATACGGTTGTTAACACCAGCTGT
>NZ_HE978521.1:0-31605 GCF_000311725.1 Robertmurraya massiliosenegalensis JC6 | reverse complement strand
ATCTAATGCTCCACGAACGATGTGGTAACGTACCCCTGGTAAGTCCTTTACACGTCCGCCACGGATTAATACTACGCTGTGCTCTTGTAGATTGTGTCCGATACCAGGAATGTATGCAGTTACCTCGATGCCGTTTGTTAAACGTACACGAGCGTATTTACGTAACGCTGAGTTCGGTTTCTTCGGAGTCATTGTACCAACACGAGTACAAACACCGCGCTTTTGTGGAGATGATAAATCAGTTTGTGCTTTTTTGAAGCTGTTATAACCTTTGTTAAGCGCAGGTGATTTTGACTTTTCCTCTTTTGATTGACGAGGCTTGCGCACTAATTGGTTAATAGTAGGCATTTATGTTTCCTCCCTTCACTTTTTCATTTAAGCCCACACATCCAGGTGGTTCATTTTGAAACAAAAAACAAAGTCCTTGCAGATGTTCTACAAAAACAGTTTTTAATGGGTTATCGCAACGGTAGATGCAGCAACTTCAATGCCGCAAGCTTTTCCTAGTGATTTCATAGAATCAACATAGGTTACCGGGGTGTTTGTTTCTTTAGCTGTACGAACAACCGTTGCTGTCACATGTGGATCAGCATCTGTCGCTACTAGTACTTCTTTTACGTTTCCGTTCCTCAGCGCTTTTACCGTCTGCTTTGTTCCTACTATGAAATTTTCTGCCTGCCATACTTTTTCATAAGACATAGAACATATCCTCCAAAGTAACAGGTAATAGGAGCACCTTTGCTATATTAGCACCTTATAAAACCAATGTCAATAATAGTTGTTATTTTTTTATCATATTCTTACAAAATGCTCATTGCTAAAATCAAACTTAGTTTAAAAATGCGGTACTTACCTTTTGGCAAGTACCGCATCTATTTTGATCAATTACTCAACCGTTACAACATCATCTGATTCTTCGATCGCTGCAACTGGTTCTGCTTTGCGGTAACGCTGCATACCTGTACCTGCTGGAACAAGCTTACCAATAATTACATTTTCTTTTAAGCCGAGCAACTCGTCACGTTTTCCTTTAATCGCTGCATCTGTAAGAACACGTGTTGTTTCTTGGAACGATGCGGCAGATAAGAAGGAATCCGTTTCAAGTGACGCTTTTGTAATTCCGAGCAATACTGGACGGCCAGTTGCTGGTAATTTGCCTTCAAGAAGGGCTTTCTCATTTGCATCGGTAAATTGGTGAATGTCGAGCAGTGAACCTGGTAACACTTCAGTTTCTCCAGCATCGACGACACGGATTTTACGAAGCATTTGGCGGACCATTACTTCTACGTGCTTATCGCCAATCTCAACCCCTTGCATACGATAAACCTTTTGTACTTCTTTTAGTAAGTATTCTTGAACAGCTGCTACGTTTTTCACCTTGATTAGTTCTTTTGGATCAATAGAACCTTCTGTCAATTCTTGACCTCTTAATACGTGGTCATCGATTGCTACTTTAAGGCGCGCTGTATATGGTGCTGTATATGTTCGAGACTCGAGTTCTCCTTGGACAATGATTTCATGCTGACGGTCGCGTCCTTCATTAATCCCAACGACAACTCCATCAAGTTCAGAAATGACCGCTTGCCCTTTTGGATTACGAGCTTCGAAAATTTCTTGGATACGAGGTAAACCTTGTGTAATATCGTCTCCTGCTACCCCACCTGTGTGGAACGTACGCATTGTTAACTGTGTACCTGGCTCACCGATTGATTGAGCAGCAATAATACCAACTGCTTCACCCACTTCAACCTCTTGACCCGTTGCAAGGTTACGACCATAACATTTTTTACATACGCCATGGCGTGTATTACATGTGAAGGCAGAACGAATCCAAACTTCTTCAATCCCCAGCTCCGTGATTTCTGCAGCTAAATCCTCTGTAATCAACTCATTTTCAGCTACAATCACTTCTTTTGTTTCAGGGTGTTTGATCGCTCTTCTTGCATATCGACCAATCAAACGTTCATCTAATGCTTCGATGATTTCTGTGCCATCACGCAACGCTGAAACAAGCAATCCTCTATCAGTACCACAATCATCATCACGAACGATGACATCTTGTGCTACATCAACAAGACGACGAGTTAAGTAACCTGAGTCAGCTGTCTTAAGTGCTGTATCCGCAAGTCCTTTACGAGCACCGTGTGTAGAGATAAAGTACTCTAATACGGTTAACCCTTCACGGAAACTAGAGATAATCGGTAACTCAATGATACGTCCAGCCGGGTTCGCCATCAATCCACGCATACCAGCAAGCTGGGTGAAGTTCGATGCGTTACCACGGGCACCTGAGTCACTCATCATAAAGATTGGGTTTGTTTTCTCTAATGATTTCATTAGTTTTGCTTGAATATTATCCTTCGCAGCACTCCAGATGGAGATAACGCGATCATAACGCTCATCTTCCGTAATTAGACCACGTCTGAATTGCTTCATTACGTTATCTACTTTTCCTTGTGCTTCTTCGATAATTTCACGCTTTTCTTTTAATACAACGATATCAGCTACCCCAACGGTAATACCCGCTTTAGTAGAATATCGGAAACCAAGATTCTTCATGCGATCAAGCATTTTAGATGTCTCAGTAATCTTAAATCTCTTAAATACTTCCGCAATGATGTTCCCAAGAATTTTCTTCTTGAACGGGTCTACCAATGGCAAGCCTTTAATGATTTCTTTTACATCTGCACCCTTTTCTACAAAGTATTTCTTCGGAGTTTCTTCCTCTAAATTACTCTTTGTAGGTTCGTTGATGTAAGGGAAGGATTCAGGTAAAATTTCATTGAAAACGAGCTTCCCAACGGTTGTAATAAGAAGCATTTGGTTTTGTTCTTCCGTAAATGTTTCGTTATTTAAGGATCCTGCATGAACAGCTACACGAGTATGTAGATGAACATAACCATTTTGGTAAGCAATTAATGCTTCATTTGTATCCTTAAAGACCATTCCTTCACCAACTGCATTTTCACGTTCTAAAGTAAGGTAATAGTTACCAAGCACCATATCCTGAGATGGTGTAACAACTGGCTTTCCATCCTTAGGGTTTAGAATGTTTTGAGCTGCTAGCATAAGAAGCCTTGCTTCTGCTTGTGCTTCAGCAGATAACGGAACGTGTACAGCCATTTGGTCACCGTCAAAGTCCGCATTGTATGCCGTACATACAAGTGGATGAAGACGGATTGCACGACCTTCTACAAGAGTTGGTTCAAAAGCCTGAATACCTAGTCTGTGTAGTGTTGGGGCACGGTTCAAGAGAACCGGATGCTCCTTAATAACATCTTCAAGCACATCCCAAATTTCTGGTGATAAACGCTCGATTTTACGTTTTGCTGATTTAATATTATGGGCTAATCCTTTTTCAACAAGCTCCTTCATTACGAAAGGCTTGAATAATTCGATCGCCATTTCCTTCGGCAAACCGCATTGGTACATCTTCAAGTTCGGTCCAACTACGATAACGGAACGTCCAGAATAGTCAACACGCTTACCAAGAAGGTTTTGACGGAAACGCCCTTGTTTCCCTTTAAGCATATGAGAAAGGGACTTTAATGGACGGTTACCTGGTCCAGTAACTGGGCGACCACGACGACCATTATCAATTAAAGCATCCACAGCCTCTTGAAGCATACGCTTTTCATTTTGAACAATGATGCTAGGTGCTCCTAGATCTAATAGACGCTTTAAACGATTGTTACGATTAATCACTCGACGGTATAGGTCATTTAGATCGGATGTAGCAAAACGTCCACCATCTAATTGAACCATCGGACGAAGCTCCGGTGGGATAACTGGCAGCACATCTAGAATCATCCAAGATGGCTCATTTCCTGAATTACGGAACGCTTCTAATACTTCAAGTCTTTTGATTGCTCGAGTACGACGTTGTCCTTGAGCTGTTTTTAATTCCTCTTTCAAAAAGTCTACTTCTTTATCGAGGTCAATGTCTGTAAGAAGCCTTTTGATGGATTCTGCACCCATAGACGCTTGGAATTTATTTCCGTACTTATCACGATATGCACGGTATTCCTTCTCAGATAAAAGTTGTTTCTTTTCAAGAGGAGTGTCACCAGGTTCAGTAACCACGTAAGAAGCAAAATAAATCACTTCTTCTAAAGCACGTGGAGACATGTCAAGGATTAATCCCATTCTGCTCGGGATTCCTTTGAAGTACCAAATATGTGATACAGGTGCTGCTAATTCGATGTGTCCCATGCGTTCACGACGAACTTTTGCTCTTGTTACTTCAACACCACAACGATCACAAACTACACCCTTATAACGGACACGCTTGTATTTACCACAATGACATTCCCAGTCTTTTTGTGGTCCGAAAATGCGCTCGCAGAAAAGACCGTCTTTTTCCGGTTTTAATGTACGATAGTTAATTGTTTCTGGTTTTTTTACTTCACCAAAAGACCAAGAACGAATTTTATCGGGTGAAGCGAGACCAATCTTCATATACTCAAAATTATTGACATCCAGCAAGGGGCCTACCTCCCTTTTGATCTACAGGTTTTACCCTTTTTGCTAATCTATGATTACAAATTCCGCAACTCTTCCTTTCACAGTTGTGATAAAAGAGTTACGGATGTATTTCTTAAACTCGTACAATTACGTTATTCTTGGATCCCGACTTTTTCGGATTCTGTTTCTTCAGTGACAGGAGCGACGGTTAGTGATTCTGCTTGCTGTTCCTCATCATCTTCTAAATCACGCATTTCAATTTCTTTTTCATCACCTGAAAGGATTTTAACATCCATTCCTAAGCTTTGAAGTTCTTTCATTAATACGCGGAATGATTCAGGGACACCTGGTTCTGGAACATTTTCCCCTTTGACGATTGCTTCGTATGTTTTCACACGACCAACAACGTCATCGGATTTTACTGTTAAGATTTCTTGTAGGGTATACGCAGCACCATAGGCCTCTAACGCCCAAACTTCCATTTCCCCAAATCTTTGCCCACCAAACTGTGCTTTACCACCAAGTGGTTGCTGAGTAACGAGTGAGTAAGGACCTGTTGAACGAGCATGAAGCTTATCATCAACCATGTGCGCAAGCTTAATCATGTACATTACCCCAACAGAAACACGATTATCGAACGGCTCTCCAGAGCGACCATCGTAAAGGACCGTTTTTGCATCGCGATCCATTCCTGCTTCTTCAATCGTTGACCACACGTCTTCCTCGCGTGCACCATCGAATACCGGTGAAGCAACATGGATACCTAGCTGTCTTGCAGCCATTCCTAAATGAAGCTCTAACACCTGACCAATGTTCATACGAGAAGGAACCCCTAATGGGTTTAACATGATATCAACTGGCGTACCATCAGGTAAATATGGCATATCTTCTTCTGGTAAAATACGAGAGATAACCCCTTTGTTACCGTGACGTCCAGCCATTTTATCGCCTTCGTGGATTTTACGTTTTTGCACGATATACACACGAACTAGCTGGTTAACACCTGGAGGAAGTTCGTCGCCATCTTCACGATTAAAGACTTTCACATCGTGAACGATACCGCCACCACCGTGTGGTACACGAAGTGATGTGTCACGTACTTCACGTGCTTTCTCGCCGAAGATCGCATGTAATAAACGTTCTTCTGCAGTAAGCTCTGTTACTCCTTTAGGTGTTACTTTACCGACTAATAAATCTCCGTCTTTTACTTCCGCACCGATGCGGATAATTCCGCGCTCATCAAGATTTCTTAGCGCATCTTCCCCGACGTTTGGAATATCACGAGTGATTTCTTCCGGTCCTAATTTTGTATCACGAGACTCTGATTCGTACTCTTCAATATGAATCGAAGTATAGACATCATCTTTAACTAAACGCTCACTCATGATGATGGCATCCTCATAGTTATAGCCATCCCATGTCATGAATGCAACTAGAACATTTCGTCCAAGAGCAAGTTCTCCCAGTTCCATAGAAGGACCATCTGCAAGAATTTCTCCTTTTGTTACACGATTTCCAACTGCAACGATTGGACGTTGATTATAGCAAGTACCTTGGTTAGAGCGGACAAATTTTAACATCCGATATTTATCAAGGTTGCCCTTTACTTCTTGACCATCTACAACAGAAATGCGACGAACCCATACTTCGCGCGCTTCAACATGCTCAACAATTCCTTCATGTTTACAGATGACAGCAGCACCTGAATCCTTACCAGAAACATACTCCATACCTGTACCTACACGAGGAGCCTCTGGTTGCATAAGAGGAACAGCTTGTCGCTGCATGTTTGCACCCATCAAGGCACGGTTCGAGTCATCATTTTCTAAGAATGGAATACACGCTGTTGCAGCAGATACTACCTGCTTAGGAGATACATCCATATAATCGATACGTTCTCTCTTTGTAACCGTATTTTCACCGCGGAAACGAGAGATAATATCTTCATCAAGGAATGAACCATCCTCACCTAAACGAGCATTCGCCTGAGCGACAACATAGTTATCCTCTTCATCCGCAGTTAAGTAATCAATTTGATTGGTTACTTTCCCTGTTTCAGGATCAACTCGACGATATGGAGTCTCAATGAAACCAAAACGATTAACCTTCGCATATGAAGATAAGGAGTTGATCAAACCGATGTTTGGTCCTTCAGGCGTTTCAATTGGACACATACGACCATAGTGAGAGTAGTGAACGTCACGCACTTCCATCCCGGCGCGTTCACGGGTTAAACCACCAGGTCCTAATGCAGAAAGACGTCGCTTATGCGTAAGTTCTGCTAATGGATTCGTTTGATCCATGAACTGGGATAACTGAGAGCTTCCAAAGAATTCTTTAATCGAAGCAATTACAGGACGAATATTGATCAATTGCTGCGGAGTAATCGTATTCGTATCTTGAATAGACATTCTTTCACGCACAACACGTTCCATACGGGATAACCCAATACGGAATTGGTTTTGTAAAAGCTCTCCAACTGAACGAAGACGACGATTTCCTAAATGATCGATATCATCTGTATCTCCTACTCCATAGAGCAAGTTAAAGAAATAACTAATAGAAGCAATAATATCTGCTGGAGAAATATTCTTCACAGCTTCTTCAACATAAGCATTTCCGATGACATTGATAATTTTTTCTCCATCTTCATTTGGAGCATAAATTTTAATAGATTGTAGTAAAACATCGTTCTCCACGACACCACCAACAGGGCTGATCGTTTTGAAACCAATATTTTTCTCTAAATAAGGAATAATACGATCTAATGTACGACGATCAAGTAATACTCCCTTTTCTGCGATTATTTCACCTGTTTCAGGGTCGACAAGCGTTTCTGCTAGACGCTGATTAAACAAACGATTCTTTATATGAAGCTTCTTATTGATTTTATACCGACCTACATTCGCTAAATCATAGCGCTTCGGATCGAAAAATCTAGAAACCAATAAACTTTTCGCGTTTTCTACAGTTGGTGGCTCACCTGGACGTAGGCGTTCATAAATTTCAAGTAACGCTTTATCCGTACCTTCAGTGTTGTCTTTTTCGAGAGTGTTACGAAGATACTCGTTCTCTCCAATTAAATCTAAAATTTCTTGGTCAGAGCCAAATCCAAGAGAACGCAAAAGAACCGTAACAGGCAATTTCCTCGTACGATCAATCCTTACGTAAACTACATCTTTGGCATCAGTTTCATACTCTAACCAAGCACCACGGTTCGGAATGACAGTAGCACCAAAACCTCTTTTACCGTTTTTGTCTACTTTTCCGCTATAGTACACACTTGGTGAGCGTACTAATTGCGAAACGATAACACGTTCCGCCCCGTTAATTACAAACGTCCCAGTTTCTGTCATTAATGGGAAATCTCCCATAAAGACATCCTGATCCTTAACCTCGCCCGTCTCTTTATTGACAAGACGAACCTTTACTCGCAATGGCGCTGAATATGTAACATCTCGTTCTTTCGATTCCTCAACGGAATATTTCGGATCGCCAAGGCTGTAATCAATAAACTCCAGAGACAGATTACCAGTGAAGTCTTCGATCGGTGAAATATCCTGAAACATTTCACGCAATCCTTCATCCAAAAACCATTGATATGAAGCGGTTTGGATTTCAATTAGATTTGGTAATTCTAATACTTCACTGATTCGTGCGTAACTTCTCCGCTTACGGTGTCGTCCATACTGAACTAGTTGACCTGTCAACTGATTCACCCCTCAAATCAAGCGTTATAGTGCATCTATTGCCGTCTTATAAGATCACGGAGACGCCTTGACTGGCTAAAACAATCCAAGAGGCCTCATCTTGTAAGACAAAAAGAAAAAGGGTTTTATTTCTCAAAAACCACATTTTTCAGATTACGAACTATTATTTTGTTAGTTTTTCCTTACTAAACCAACTTTATACAAAAATCGTTGAAATTAGTAATTGTACCAGTTTATATTATGTTGGCATTGTATAATGCTAACATAATCAAAATGTCAAGTCAAATATTTTTTTGCACATAAAATAAAATATCCTTTTTTCTTTTCTACCGTCTCTACATTGCCAAAAAGTGCGCTTAATTTTTCAATTGCCGAAGGGGCTCCTTGCTTTTTTTGAATGACCACCCAAAGCTCTCCCCCCTCTTTCAAATGAGAAAAGCTTTGTTCAAAAATATCATGCACAGTCTTTTTACCTGCCCGAATCGGCGGATTCGTTAAAATCGCCGCAAACTCTCTATGCTCAACATTCGTTAGACGATCACTTTCATAAATCGAGACATTCGAAACACTGTTCAAAGCTGCATTTTCCTTTGCCAGCGATAACGCTCGCTCGTTAACATCAACCATATGTATATGACGCCCGGTATCCTTGGCCAAAGATAACCCGATCGGTCCGTAACCACACCCAACATCCAACAAATCTCCTTCAATATCTGGTAATCGGAAAGATTCCACCAATAACCTCGAACCGAAGTCTACTTCACCTTTAGAAAAAACACCGTTATCCGTTTTAAACTTCAGATCATAATTTCTTAAAGTGAAATTCCAATATTTCGGATTACTTTCAACCTTCTGTTCGCGAGAATAATAATGTTCTGACATGAACTCACCTCTTTCTACATGCATTATAGAAAAATTCATTAGGAAACACAAAAAAAGCCCGCTATATTAGCGAGCTTTTTATTGATAAAAGAAATTACTTAACTTCTACGCCAGCTCCAACTTCTTCAAGCTTAGCTTTGATTTCTTCAGCTTCTTCTTTAGAAGCTCCTTCTTTAACTGGTTTTGGAGTGTTATCAACAAGTTCTTTTGCTTCTTTAAGTCCAAGACCTGTGATTTCACGAACAACCTTGATAACTTTGATTTTTTGATCTCCTGCAGAAGCAAGAACAACATCAAATTCAGTTTTTTCTTCAGCAGCGCCACCAGCAGCAGCTCCACCCATAACAGCTACAGGAGCAGCAGCAGTTACGCCAAATTCTTCTTCAATAGCTTTTACTAGGTCATTTAATTCTAAAACAGTCATATTTTTAACTGCTTCAATGATTTGTTCTTTAGTCATGATATAATTTCCTCCTTGGAATGTTTTTCGTTTATTTTAAATACCAATCAAAATTTCTAGCTTATGCGCCTTGTTCTTCTTTTTGATCTGCCACAGCTTTTGTAGCAAGAGCAAGGTTGCGGATAGGTGCTTGAAGCACGCTGAGTAACATAGATAGTAAGCCTTCGCGAGATGGTAGATCTGCAAGAGCTTTAATGTCATCAACAGTTGCTACATTACCTTCGATAACACCTGCTTTAATTTCAAGTGCTTCATGCTTTTTCGCAAATTCGTTAATGATTTTCGCTGGTGCGACTACATCTTCTGCACTGAACGCAATTGCGTTTGGTCCAGTAAGAACCTCATTCAATCCAGTAAGTTCAGTAGCTACTGTAGCACGACGAGTCAAAGTGTTTTTGTAAACTTTGAATTCTACTCCAGCTTCACGAAGTTGTTTACGAAGTTCAGTAACTTCTGCAACGTTTAAACCACGGTAATCAACGACAACTGTGGATACACTTGACTTAAGTTTACCAGCAATCTCGTCAACGATTGTTTGTTTTTGTTCGATAGCGTTGCCCATCTTTACACCTCCTGTAGATTTCTACACTTATACCGATGCAATAAAAAACCTCCACATCTAACAGACATGGAGGGAGTATACAATAGTCGTAGTACAACTAAATCTTTCATCTATCGTATGACCTCGGTAGGGAAGTTTAAGCCGTATGGCCCCTACTGTCTGCGGTACAAATGTTATTTATTTTTCACAACAGAATCTATTATATAAAATATAATTCTTGTTGTCAATTTATATTTAAATTATTTCGCAGCAGAAGATGAAGGATCAACCTTAACCCCTGGTCCCATTGTTGTCGTAACTGTTACATTTTTCATGTAAGTTCCTTTTGCAGCTGCAGGCTTAGCTTTCATTAATGTTTCGAAAATTGTGTTGAAGTTTTCAACCAACTTTTCGTTTTCAAATGAAGCTTTACCGATTGGCACATGAATGTTACCAGATTTATCAACACGGTATTCTACTTTACCAGCTTTGATTTCGTTAACAGCTTTTGTTACATCAAAAGTAACGGTTCCAGTTTTAGGGTTTGGCATTAAACCTTTAGGTCCTAATACACGACCAAGTTTACCAACTTCACCCATCATATCTGGAGTTGCTACGATCACATCAAATTCGAACCAACCTTGGTTGATTTTGTTGATGTATTCTGCATCTCCAACATAATCTGCACCAGCAGCTTCTGCTTCTTTCATTTTTTCGCCTTTAGCGAAAACTAATACACGTTGAGTTTTACCAGTTCCGTTTGGAAGAACAACAGCTCCACGGATTTGTTGGTCAGCTTTCTTAGGATCTACTCCTAAACGAAATGCCGCTTCAACAGTTGCATCAAATTTAGCAAAGTTTGTTTTCTTTGCAAGATCAATTGCTTCTACTACAGGATAAGCTTTTAGACGATCTACAAGCTTTGTAGCTTCTAAATACTTCTTACCTTTTTTAGTCATTTTTATTTCCTCCCTGAAATGTGGTTTTAGCGGATAACCTCCCACTTAGAAAAGCGCAAGAGCCTTGTTCATGGGCGACAAGCATAAGACGAGTCGGCATGGAGGTTTGTACTTTAACCTCCTTGACGGATTGGCTTATGACCAAGGGAAAATGTTATTTCAATTTTCCACTCGAGCCCATAGGCTCTGGAGCTAGACAAAACGAAAAGCGCTAGGCGTTTTTCGGCAAAACAAAGGTTGCGAGTGAAACCAAATTCAACGTCGCAACCCCCTTTAATCAACCTTAAAACTAAGCATGAATTAGTCTTCGATAACGATACCCATGCTGCGTGCAGTACCTTCAACCATGCGCATAGCTGCTTCAACACTAGCTGCATTTAAATCAGGCATTTTTGATTCAGCAATCTCGCGTACTTTATCACGCTTAACTGTTGCTACCTTATTACGGTTTGGTTCACCAGAACCAGACTCGATTCCAGCTGCTTTCTTAAGAAGAACGGCAGCAGGTGGAGTTTTCGTAATAAATGTAAATGAACGGTCTTCAAATACCGTAATTTCAACAGGTATGATTAAACCAGCTTGTTCAGCTGTACGAGCGTTAAACTCTTTACAGAATCCCATGATGTTTACACCTGCTTGACCTAGTGCCGGTCCAACTGGTGGTGCTGGATTCGCTTTAGCTGCAGGAATCTGCAATTTTACGACCTTAATTACTTTTTTAGCCACGAGACACACCTCCTTAAAGTCCGTGATGTGGTAATAGGGTGAATTTACAACAGTAAAAACCAACCCTCCCACTCAACAAGTTGTCTTTATATCATAAATAAAGATCTCGGCAATATTTTGTCTCTTTCTCGAGACATACTGACCTATGAAATATTATCACTTTTCAAAGTCGATTTCAAGTTTTTTTGAAAAAGAAATGAAAGGATAGATTCTAACCTACTAAAAACGCAAGTTCGTCAACTAGTTCTTCTTGCGAACCAGTCGCCACTCTACACCTTTTATAATTTGTCAATTTGTGTAAACTCAAGTTCCACCGGCGTGTCACGGCCAAACATATTAACAAGTACTTTGAGCTTCGCTTTATCTTTATCAATCTCTTCAATAGATCCAGTAAAGTTCGCAAACGGACCCTCTTTCACTCGAACCGTTTCCCCAATTTCAAAGTCAATATCAATTCTTCTCTCTTCAACACCTAATGTCTTCAGAATCGAATTGATCTCTTCTGGTAAAAGCGGAGTCGGTTTTGAACCAGAACCCGCTGAACCAACGAACCCTGTTACTCCCGGAGTATTACGCACTACATACCAAGAATCGTCCGTCATGATGATTTCAACTAAAACGTAGCCTGGAAACACTTTGCGCTTCACTGTTTTTTTCTTACCATTTTTAATATCAGTTTCTTCTTCCTCTGGCACGATTACACGGAAAATCTTATCCTGCATTCCCATCGTTTCTACACGTTTCTCTAGGTTTGTTTTTACCTTATTTTCGTAGCCTGAGTAAGTATGAACAACATACCAATTTTTTTCCATTTGTCAGGACGCTATGTCCTTCCCTCCCTACACAAATCAAATTCTCCTCAATGAGCTTACGTAAATCTCCCGCACACTCAAAAGGCAAAACTTCCGTTCAATAAAGCGATCCCTAGATTTCTAATCTCATCACAGGCATCCCATCATTAAAAACATCATGCTTGTCTATTTTTTTGCAAATTAAAAAACCCGTCACCGGGCTTTGAAAAAAATTCCTATCATATTTTCCATTATACCATTAAGACATGGGTGTTATTCAAGGAATTAAACGAATCAATTCAGAAATTCCTAAATCGATTACTGCAAAGAAAAGGGTAAAGAAAATAACAGTCACTAAAACGGTAATCGTATAACTTGTTAGTTCTTTCCTTTTCGGCCAACTGACTTTTCCCATTTCACGGCCGACGTCTTTGAAAAAATTTACGATGCGTTGCATGAGTGAGACCTCCAACTTTTTAAGGAATTGCTGTTCTAAGAAGACTTTGACATGGCTATTCAAGCTTACTTCGGAATTGGCCACTTAGAAGAATATCTATCTATTTAAATCCAATTATTTCGTTTCACGATGAAGCGTGTGTGCATTGCATGTGTTGCAAAATTTGTTTAATTCCAAACGCTCCGATTCCTTCTTGCTTGCAGTTGAATAATTCCTACTTCCACACTGAGAACAGGCAAGAGCAACCTTCTTTATCATCTTGGTCACCTACTACATTTTTCTCAATCATTGTTTCTTTCAGTTAGCCTACTCGAACATGATAAGAGTCCGCACACACTAACTGCGATACGCCGCCCAGTATAAACTGCATTGGTCGGTATTAAAACCATTGCAAATACGACAATCCGCACGGAACAGTTTTTCTCTAAAACTGTATCACGGACAAGTTACACTGTCAATATGAAATAGGAGTAAGCACCTACTATCACAACGTCAGTTCTCTTACTTCTAGATATCTCTCTAACTTCCTCTTGACTCGTTGGAGGGCATTGTCAATGGACTTCACATGTCGATTTAACTCTTCAGATATTTCTTGGTAAGATTGTCCATCCAAATACAAGGCCAAAACCTTACGCTCTAAATCACTCAAGAGCTCAGACATTTTTACCTCGATATGATCAAACTCTTCTTGATTGATAATCAGCTCTTCCGGATCCATCACCTTCGCACCAGAGATAACATCCATTAACGTTCGATCTGATTCTTCATCATAGATCGGCTTGTCCAACGATACGTACGAATTTAGCGGAATATGTTTTTGCCTTGTTGCCGTTTTGATCGCAGTTATAATTTGTCTTGTGATACATAGCTCCGCAAACGCTTTAAAAGAAGTGAGCTTGTCCTCTTTGAAATCACGAATGGCCTTATATAAACCAATCATGCCTTCTTGGACAATATCCTCTTTATCTGCGCCAATTAAAAAATAGGACCTAGCTTTTGCCCGCACGAAATTACGGTACTTGTGAATGAGGAAATCCAAGGCCTCACCTGCACCTTGATGAACCATCTCCACCAACTCTTCATCTTCCAGCTGAACATAATTGATAAAACTTTCGTTTCCTTTTGTTCCGTAGTCAGTACTCACTAGGATCCCCCCGACCGTACAAGCTAGTTAGCAATATTATACAGTAGCTTTTTTTACCCCGTCAACCTGTCATCTCTCGCCTCGTCGCCATTTTTCAAAAATTTCTGCCACTTCCTTGCTAAGAGGAATCTTTGAATTCGGTCCAAGGTCTTGAATTTTTTTGACCTTTTTTTCGATCCTTCGTTCAATCGATTCCATCTCTATCAATAGCTCTCTTGCTGATTTACGCAACGCTCCTTGTCCAAAAATCGCCCATTGTTCTGTGTAATCAGATGTGGCCACATGGATTTGTGTCTTGCGATTATTTAGAGAAATAGCAAGTTTTTCAATTCTTTCGTCTGCCGTCTCATTATTTCTCGTGAAAATAACATCAACTTTGAAATTGCGATATTTTTTTTCAGTCCCTTTAACGTATTGTGCATCAAAGACAACAATGACTCGATACCCTGAATACGCTTGATATTCCGCCATTTTTTCGACCAGTCGATCTCTCGCAGCAGCTAAATCTTTATGTTTCAATGCTTTAAGTTCAGGCCAATCACCGATTATGTTATAGCCATCTACAATCAGGATGTCCATGTTCTTCACCCAAGAGGGGAACGTTTGCGAAACACTTCGTACATGAGTAGTGCTGCCGCAACGGAAGCATTCAAGGAAGTTACTTTCCCTTTCATCGGCAAACGGATAAGAAAGTCACACTTATCTCTAATTAAACGACCCATCCCTTTCCCTTCACTTCCAATTACAAGACCTAGTGGTAGCGTCCCATCAAATTGACGAAAGTCTTCTTTTCCTTTTGCGTCTGTTCCAGCTATCCAAACACCACGTTCTTTCAATTCATCAATCGTTCTCGCCATATTGGTCACTCTAACAACTGGGATATATTCAATCGCTCCCGTTGACGCTTTCGCAACCGTTGCCGTTAAACCTACCGCTCTTCGTTTTGGAATAATAATGCCGTGAGCACCGACTGCATCAGCTGTTCTCATAATCGATCCTAAATTATGGGGATCTTCAATTTCGTCTAACAGGATAAAGAAAGGAGCCTCATTCCTCTTCTCTGCCAAGGAAAATAGATCATCTAGTTCCGCATATTGATAGGCAGCAACTTGAGCAACGACTCCTTGATGATTCCCTTCGACCAAACCATCAATTTTTTTCTTCGGTACAAATTGCACCATGACATTTCGTTCTTTTGCTAACCCTATCACTTGTTGCATCTGCCCTTTTTGAGAGCCCTCTGCAATTAATACTTTGTTGACATCCCGATCCGATTTTAACGCTTCAATTACAGGGTTTTTCCCAATAATGTAATCTTGACTCAAATTAGGCTCCTCCTTTCTGTCCACGAACAATATCTAATGATTTCTTCACAATCTCATCTAACCGCTCTTCTCTTTTTAATAAATATAGATAGCCAATCAACGCTTCAAAAGCCGTACCGTACCGATACGTTTGCACATCTGTGTTCTTTGGTACGGTACCTGACTTCGCATTTCTGCCTCTCATTACAACGGCTGTCTCTTCATCTGTCAGTAGCTTTTCATCAAGAAAATGATGAATCATCATTGCCTGCGCCTTTGCAGATACATATTTCGTTGCTTCTTTATGGAGGTGATGCGGCTTAACCCGCCCATTATGCAAAAGGTGTTCACGAACATATACCTCAAACACAGCATCACCCATGTAAGCTAATGCTAAACTATTCAATTGTTTCACTTCTAAATTGTTTTCATATTGAAGCATCTGTTAGCCTCTTTTCCAACGAGTACCTTGAGGAGTATCCTCTAAAATAATATTCATATCCTTTAGTTGGTCACGAATTTCATCAGCTAACTGGAAATTCCGATCCTTACGAGCCTGAATTCGCTTCTGAATCAACGCATCGATCTCTTCGTCTAGTAGTGCTTCATCTTCAAGCTTAAGCCCCAACACGTCAAATAGTCCCTTAAATTCAGCCATCAGTGCATCAATTACTTCAACAGAAGTATTCTTTTCGATCAAATATAAATTAGCAAGCTTCGATAATTCAAACAACACAGAAATTCCATTCGCTGTATTAAAATCATCATCCATTGCTTCGATAAACTGAGCTCTTAGCCCTTCGATTTTTTCGATCCATTGCTGATTATTATCCGTTAGATCCGTACTTGCTTCTTGACGGTGCTTTACATTCTGATAGGACGTCTTTATCCGTTCAAGTGCTGATTGGGTATGAACAAGCAACTCCTCAGAATAGTTGATTGGATTGCGATAATGGACAGACAGCATAAAGAATCGTAACACTTGCGGATCATGTCTTTTAATAATGTCATGAACAAGAACAAAATTCCCTAATGATTTAGACATTTTTTCATTATCAATGTTGATATAGCCATTGTGCATCCAATACCGAGCGAATTCCTTTCCAGTTAATGCCTCGGATTGGGCAATTTCATTCTCATGATGTGGGAAGGCTAGATCTTGCCCACCTGCGTGGATATCGATGGTATCACCTAAATATTTTCTCGCCATCGCAGAGCATTCAATATGCCAACCAGGTCTTCCTTTACCCCAAGGACTATCCCAAGAAATTTCACCAGGTTTCACCGCTTTCCAAAGGGCAAAATCAAGCGCATCCTGTTTCTTCTCGCCAACCGCAATACGTGCGCCGACTCTTAGTTCGTCAATCGACTGATGTGAAAGCTTGCCATACTCTTTAAACATACGTGTATGGTAGTAAACGTCTCCTTCTGATTCATAAGCAAACCCTTTTTCAATTAGCGTACGAATAAAATCAATAATAATATCCATATTTTCCGTAACACGCGGATGAACATCTGCTGCTTGACATCCTAATGCATGCACATCTTCATGATAAGCCGTGATAAAGCGATCGGCGATATCAGGGACTTCTTCTCCTAGTTCATTGGCTACACGTATGAGTTTATCGTCCACATCAGTGAAATTAGAAATAAACTGCACATCATAACCACGGAATTGAAAATATCTTCTCACCGTATCAAAGACAATGGCCGGGCGAGCATTCCCAATATGAATATAGTTGTATACAGTTGGACCACACACATACATTTTCACTTTCCCCTCTTCCAAGGGCATAAAATCTTCTTTCTGTCTTGTTAGCGTATTATAAATTTTAATCGCCATTCTAAAAGCTCCTTTCTCGCTGTAACTCCTCTATTTCCTTTTGTAATTCCTTCACTTTTTGTTCAACCTCTTTAAATCGATCAGCAACCGGATCTGGAAGGTCTGAATGGTTTAAATCCTTGTTGAGTCTTACGCCGTCCTGAATGACTACTTTACCTGGAATACCAACGACCGTTGAATTTGGCGGAACCTCCTTCAGAACAACTGAACCTGCACCTATTTTAGAATTTTCCCCCACTGTAATCGAACCTAGTACTTTTGCTCCAGTAGCTATCAAGGCATTATCCTTGATTGTCGGATGACGCTTCCCCTTTTCTTTCCCCGTACCACCGAGTGTCACACCTTGGAATACTGTGACATTGTCGCCAATTTCACATGTCTCCCCGATGACAACACCCATTCCGTGATCGATAAAAAATCGTCTTCCTATTTTCGCTCCAGGATGAATTTCAATTCCGGTAAAGAAACGACTAATTTGTGAGATGACCCGGGCAATAAAATAGAGCTTTCGTTTATAAAAGGCATGTGCAATTCGATGACTCCAAATCGCATGTAAACCAGAATAGGTTAAAATGACTTCGAGATAGGTTCTTGCAGCTGGATCTTGATCAAAGACAACATCAATATCCTCCTTCAACATCTTAAACATGACAACCTCTTCCCCCTTCTCATACCTAATGATCCCCAAAAATAAAAAAATGCGCCTCTGTCCATATGACAGAGACGCATTTTCCCGCGCGGTTCCACTCTGTTTAGGCGAAAAAAATTCAGCCTCAACTTTTAAGCGCATAACGGTCGCAACCCGCTCGAAATCTACTGAGGCAAGCCTGTTCGAAGTGAGACTCAGAGGTGCATTTCAGAAAACGAGGGGCTTTAAACCAATCTCAGCTGAAAAAATCGATGAAACGATTTTTCCTTGGTTCTCTCTTGAAAGCGTCATTTTCCTACTTTTCCTCATCACCATTTTGTCTATCTATTCATTGTAACGCTCTCCTTAGAGAGCCATATCAGGTAATTTTACTTATACTATATTACATTTTGACGCAACTGTTAACTAATAGATTCCCTTTTTTAAAAGAAATTAAACATTTACATCAAAATCTGCCTATAAAAGTTGCTTTAAACGATTTATTACTTTCTCTCGCCCTAAAAGAGCAATCGCTTTTGGAAGATCTGGCCCATGCGTTTGACCTGTTGTCGCTACTCGAATTGGCATGAACAGTTTCTTCCCTTTATGACCCGTACTTTTTTGTACAGCTTTAATTGACGCTTTAACTCCTTCTGCCGTCAATCCATCCACTTGCTCAACTTCTTGTAAAAAGGCAGCTAATACCGTAGGAACATCTTCATCAGCGAGAACAGCCTCTGCCTCGTCATCTCTTTCTACCTCATCCTTGAAAAACAATCCAGAAAGTTCAACAATCTCAGCGCCGTAGCTCATTTGTTCCTGGTAAAGAGCGATTAAATCTTGTGCCCATTGACGTTCCTCTGCTGTCATATCCGCTTTCACTCGGCCTGCTTTAATTAAATGTGGCAAAGAAAGCTCTACTAGCTTCTCAACTTCAAGCTTTTTCATGTATTGATTATTCATCCATGCTAGTTTTTGCTTATCAAACAACGCCGGGGACTTAGATAATCTTTCTGCATCAAAGATCTTGATTAATTCCTCTTTAGAGTAGATTTCCTCTTCGCCAGCCGGTGACCAACCAAGTAAAGCTATAAAGTTAAATAACGCTTCTGGAAGATATCCCAATTCCTCGTACTGCTCGATGAATTGAATAATTGATTCATCACGTTTGCTCAATTTTTTTCGACTCTCATTGACGATCAACGTCATGTGACCAAAAACAGGTGCTTCCCAACCAAGAGCTTCAAAGATCATCAACTGTTTAGGCGTATTGGAAATATGGTCATCCCCACGTAACACATGACTAATCTTCATTAAATAATCATCGACAGCAACAGCAAAATTATACGTTGGCGTGCCGTCCTTTTTTACAATAACGAAGTCTCCTCCAACTCCATCGGATTCAAAGGATACATTCCCCTTTACCATATCATCAAAAGCATATACTCGACCTTCTGGTACAAGGAAACGAATGCTCGGCTGTCTGCCTTCTTCCTCGAACTTTTGCTTTTGCTCTTCCGTTAAGTGGCGGCAGCGACCAGAATAACCGGCGATTTGTTTAGAGTCACTTTGCGCTTCGCGCTCTGCTTCTAATTCTTCTTCTGTGCAATAGCATTTGTAGGCCAATCCTTTATCAAGAAGTTCCTTATAATATTGCTCGTAAATATCATTTCTCTCAGATTGACGGTAAGGACCATAACCCCCATCCAAATCAATGCTTTCATCCCATTCCATTCCAAGCCATTTCAAGTACTTAAGCTGACTTTCTTCCCCACCAGCAATATTTCGCTTTTTATCTGTATCCTCTATACGAATAACGAATTTTCCACCTTGATTGCGTGCAAATAAATAGTTAAATAATGCAGTCCGAGCATTTCCTATATGTAAATGTCCTGTTGGACTTGGTGCATAACGTACGCGAATATCGTTTGACATAATTCTTCCTCCTGTTTGCATTTTTCGTGACACATATTTGTATACGAAGAAATTATTTCACCTTTTGCAACAATACAACCGCTTGAGCAGCGATGCCCTCTCCTCTACCGGTAAACCCTAGCTTCTCTGTTGTCGTCGCCTTGACATTGATCTGTCCTGGATCACACTCTAACAATTGAGCAATTCTTGTTTTCATTGGTTCTATGAAAGGCGCCATCTTCGGTTTTTGAGCAATAATCGTACAGTCTGCATTCACGAGCTCATAGCCCTTCTCCTTAATGATCTGCCAAATATGAATAAGAAGTTTGGCCGAATCTGCATCCTTAAAGGCTGGGTCTGTATCAGGAAAATGCTTTCCAATATCCCCTTCTCCAATTGCTCCTAAGCAGGCATCTGTTATTGTATGTAAAAGCACATCCGCATCTGAATGTCCAAGAAGCCCTTTTTCATAGGGAATCTCGATCCCACCTATAATTAAAGGTCGACCCTCTGTTAACTGATGTACATCAAAGCCTTGTCCGATTCGAAACATCCTTTATCACCTTTCATCCATCATGTTCATCAAATAAACACCTATTTTTAGCGTTCACGCTCTCCTTGCTTTTTTAGAATCGCTTCAGCAAAATATAAATCTTCCTTTGTTGTCAGCTTTATATTATCATAACTTCCTTCAACAATCTTTACCGGGAAAGGCAATCTTTCTACTAAACTTGCTTCATCTGTTCCGAGGAAATTTGTTTCAAGAGCATATTGATGGGCCTTTTTTAGAATAGACATACGAAAAGCTTGTGGGGTCTGAATCGCCCACAAGCTAGATCTGTCTACTGTCTCTACCACTTCGTTCTGTTGAACTCGCTTGATTGTATCCTTCACAGGAACTGCCACAATCGCAGCTCCGTGTTCAGATGCCTCGGTCACCAATTGATGAATGAGCGAAATATCTATAAAAGGTCTTGCCCCATCATGTACTAGCACGACTCCTTCTGTCGTGGTCGCCTCTAATCCATTATAGACACTATGTTGACGCTCTTTCCCACCATATACTAAAGCGGTAACCTTACGAATCCCGTATGCACTTAACAATTCTTTGAACGAGTCTTCATCTTGTGGAGCTATCGCTAAGATTATGCCATCGCAACTCTCATCTTCCTCAAACACCCGTAAAGTATGAATAAAAACAGGGACCTCATTTAGTTCCAATAAAAGCTTGTTCTTCCCTGCTCCCATTCTTTTCCCTTGACCGGCTGCAGGAATGATGACTTGATAAGCCATAATGTACTCCAATCCAGCTCCCAAAAAGGAGCCTTACTATAAAATCATTCTAAAGGGGCATCATCAGATGACGGCCCCTATTTATTATCATTATAATGCTTTTTCTAATAATTTGGGCTTGGCAAAAATCATTCGTCCAGCAGATGTCTGTAATACGCTCGTCACCAATACTTCAATATGTTTGCCGATATAATCACGGCCACCTTCAACGACGATCATCGTACCATCATCCAAATAAGCAATTCCTTGATTTTGTTCTTTCCCGTCTTTAATGACTTGGACATTCATTTCTTCACCAGGTAGAACAACTGGTTTCACCGCATTCGCAAGATCATTAATGTTTAAGACAGAGACCTTTTGTAACTCACATACTTTATTTAAGTTAAAGTCATTCGTTACAACAACGCCATTTGTGAGCTTAGCTAGCTTCACAAGCTTACTATCTACTTCTTGAACGTCTTCAAAGTCCCCTTCATAAATTTCCACATTCATAGAAAGTTCCTTTTGAATACGATTAAGGATATCTAGCCCTCGACGACCTCGATTTCTTTTTAACACATCAGAAGAATCTGCAATATGCTGTAATTCACCAAGCACAAATTGAGGGATTACAATTGTTCCTTCAAGAAATCCAGTTTGGCAAATATCTGCAATTCTCCCATCTATAATTACACTTGTATCTAATATTTTGAGGACGTTTTTATCCGTAGCTTCTACCTCTTCCTCGACAGGCTTCTTCTTGCTTCGAGTTAACAACGCCATTAACTCATCTCGTTTTTTGTAGCCTACTTGGAAACCTAAATAACCAAATAATAATGTGATCAAAATAGGCGCAACCGTATTTACGATTGGAACTTCTATCATATTCAGGGCGAACCCTACTAAAAACGCAATGACAAGGCCAAAGCCTAAACCAATGCTAACAGCGAGGATATCTGTGATAGGAGCCTTAACTAAAGATTCCTCAACCCATTTCACAAAATCAACAATGTAATCAACCGCCCAAAAAGTAATAAAATAAAATATAATAGCACCAACCACTGCGGTTACGTAAGGATTGTTAATGACCGCAATATCACCAATACTCACTAAGTTTAATAAATCACCGATAAAAAAAATCCCAAGCGTTCCACCTGTAATAAGGAAGCAAGCTTGAATTATTCGCTTTAACATTCCTTCACCTCCTTTATACATTATAAACAAATTCCATAAATTGAAACCTAATATTACAGAGATTTTTAACTTTGTTAACAGAGTGCAATGCGTTTGTTATGTTAGCAAAATAAGCATCTCTTATACGTTAAAATCGTACACCATAAGCGTAGCACCCTCGAAAAAAAGTGTCAAATGAGATGATTCGTCAATTTTGGGTAAAATAGACAAAAAACGAATAATTTTTTATGTATAATAAAAATCATTCGTTTTTTAATTGGTTATCAGGGATTAATTACCTAATTTCGTTCGTTTTATACAAGCGAACACCCTTTTAGACCTAACTATAAAGAACTAATTATTCTAGCATACGCATCTATCAAATTCAATGGATTTTTCAAATTTGCCGATCCGCAAACAGCTGCTCTTTAATAAGCTTTAACCCTTCTTTTATCTTTCTTGCTCTAACTTCTCCAATCCCCTCTACTTCATCCAGCTCTTCAACAGTAGCTGCAACAATATGACGTAGCTCTTTAAATCGCTCTACTAAATTTTCAATAATAATAGGTGGTAACCGAGTAATTTTATTTAGTATTCGATAGCCTCGCGGACTTCTAAATTCATCAATATGGACATAACCATGGAAGCCTAGTAGCTTTAGAATTGCCGTATCTTCAAGCATTTCTTCATAGGCTAGCTCCTGCAACCTACAGAGAATAACTTGTGGTTCTATCTCCGTAGTGGCAGCATAGTCTTTAACAATTAATGCTGCCTCTCTTTCGATATCTGTCAAAAGCTCATTCATCTGTAACCGGATTAACCTTCCCTCGGTTCCAAGCTCACATAAATACGCTAATAGTTCATTTTTAATTCTTAGTACCATTTCAAATCGATGAATGACTTTGATCATGTCACTGTACGTCACAACCTCTTCAAATTCGAGTACACCTAAATTGGAGATACTTTGTTCTAAAACAACTTTATATTTTTCCAATGTTTGTAAAGCTTGATTGGCTTTCGTTAAAATAAACCCAATTTCTCTTAACGCATACCGGAGATTGCCTTGGTATAGCGTAATCACATTTCTCCTTTGGGAAATGGCAATAACAAGTGCTTTTGTTTGTTTCGCCACTCGTTCTGCTGTTCGATGGCGCATACCTGTTTCAGAGGTAGAAATAGTCGGATCTGGGGCAAGCTGAGCATTTGCGTTTAAAATTTGATCTCCTCTTTCATTCAAAATAATCGCCCCATCCATTTTTGCTAATTCATAAAGAAAGCTAGGGGAAAAGGGACAATTGATTTGAAAGCCTCCATCGACAATATGCTTTATTTTTTCAGAAGAGCCAAACACAATGAGCCCACCTGTATTTGCTCGCAACACATTGTCGATCCCTTCTCGAATGGGAGTTCCTGGAGCAATCAATTGCAATATTTCCGAAACGGGTGTCTCTCCTAGCTTTTTATTTTCCAAAATCTGCCCCTCCTTCACGCTGCAATTCCTTTCTTGTTGTACAGGTTTATTACGTTACAGGGATCCTTTCCTCTTTATCAGAATATGGCTTCACAAAGGAAATATTCAGAATCCCCTTGTACTTTCTTGAATAGATGAGGGGAACAATAAAAAAATGCCCCTTTCCTTGAAAGGGACAAACTTTTGCAATAGCTACCTTCGCTCTATTCTTCTACTCCTGGATGTGCCGGTTGCTTTTAAAACGGCGTAGAATTAAATACTTTGTCAATGACTTCAGCTAATGTGTTGCAAGGGATCACTTCGATGTCTTTGAAAGCATGTTGATTTCGCAAACCATTTCTCGCAATGTACACCTTTTTATAGCCCATTCGCTCAATTTCACGAACACGCGCCTCTAGCGTAGGCACCTTTTTTAATTCCCCTGTTAATCCGATATCAGCAATAAACACGACATCATTGGGGATTCCTTTTCCTTTATAAGAGGAGACGATACTCATGAGAACAGCTAGGTTGCTAGACGTTTCCTTTAACCTTATGCCCCCAGTTGTTTTAATAACCACATTTTGGGTCAACATCTGTAAGCCGGCACGCTGCTCCAATATCGCCGTAAGCGTATTGATCTGATCCTTACGCATACACTCCCCAATTCGGGACGGGTATGGTGTGAATGTTGGAGATACTAAACTCTCCACTTCTACAATAATCGGCCTTGTCCCTTCTTTAATAACCGTTAAGGCACTTCCGCTGACAATTTCATTTCTTTGCGTAATGAAGAATTCTGAAGGGTTATCAATCGCTCTTAGACCATCCTCTTCCATTGAGAAAAAGCCCATTTCACCCGTACTTCCATACCGATTTTTACTTGCTGAAAGCTGCTTTAATTCTTCTCCTTCTTCCCCATCTAAAACAAGAACCGTATCAACTAAATGCTCCAACGCACGCAACCCGGCTAGCTCATTATCCTTTGTCATTTGCCCGACCATCATCACCGCTCTTGGACGCTCGGCACTTTTTGCGACCTTCAGCATCGCATTGGCACATTCCATTGTTTGTGTCGGACTCCCAGGTCTTGAGGGGTACTCCTCTAATACAAAAGTTTGAATACTGTCAATAATAACAATGTCTGCATCGACTGCTTCAATAATACCTAGAACATTATTCATACTAGTATCAGAATGAATCCAAATATTTTCATGAATACTTGGCAAAATCCGCTCCGCACGATTTTTGATTTGGCTTTCACTTTCCTCTCCTGATGCATAGAGGATTTTATACCCTTTTGAAGCCAGATCCTGACTGACTTGTAAAAGCAGTGTCGATTTCCCCGCTCCAGGAACAGCCGTAATGATCGATAAGGAATCCTTGACAATGCCACCGCCCATGACTCGATTAAATTCGGAGATAGACGTCACCAATCGATCGCTTTTAGAAGAGTTCGTATCCAATAATCTCTTAACGGCCACATTCGTTTTCGCTACCCTTGGCTTTGTTTGTTTTGATTCCCCGCCACTCGTCTCTTCCCTTAGGGTTCCTCGTTCCCCACATCCATTGCAAAATCCTTGCCATTTCGGGTGCTGCGTTTCACAACTTGAACATATATAAACTGTTTTTACTTTTTTCAACCTGATCATCCTCATCCGTAGTTCATTCTTCTACCATCGATTTTTCACACTAATTAATTATCGCTCATCATCCAAAACGTTAGAAAAAAAAACATGGGGTATCGCCAAAAAATGTTACTTCCCTTATATCATATATACCTATTTTACCTCTAAAAACCCAATAAGGGGCAACGAAAAGTGGTGTCTCAAAATAATATCTACTCTAAAACCTCATCGAAAGTGTAAATGTCGGAGTTTGGATATTACAAACCGTGAAAAAGTAATGAGGTATCCGCAAGGAAAATGCGAATACCTCTCATCTCTTATTTATTTAACTGTGGTGTACCCGATTTCACTTTGAATTCACCATTTTCTACATCAATGATCACAGCTTGCCCTGTTAACACCGTACCTTTTAGTAGCTCTTCAGACAAGCGATCCTCAATATGCTTTTGAATCGCCCTTCTTAATGGACGAGCTCCATATTCTGGATCATAGCCCTCGTCAGCAATTTTCCCAATCGCCGCCTCAGTTAATTGTAATTTAATATCTTGTTCATGTAGACGTTTGATTAATTGATCAGACATTAACGTAACAATGTTTGTCAAATGCTTCTTCTCCAATGCATGGAAGACGATAATTTCGTCAATACGATTTAGGAATTCTGGGCGGAACGCTCTTTTCAGCTCTTCCATTACTTTTCCCTTCATATCCTTGTAATCCTGCTCACCATCCTGAAGATTAAAGCCGACATATTTATTACGCTTCAAGGATTCTGCTCCGACATTCGATGTCATAATTAGAACGGTATTACGGAAATCGACTGTTCTTCCTTTGGAGTCTGTCAATCGACCATCCTCAAGTACTTGAAGTAAAATGTTAAAGACATCTGGATGAGCCTTTTCAATTTCGTCAAGTAGGATAACAGAGTATGGCTTTCTACGAACCTTTTCCGTTAACTGTCCACCTTCATCATAGCCAACATATCCTGGAGGAGAACCAACAAGACGTGAAGTGGAATGTTTCTCCATATATTCAGACATATCCACTCGAATCATTGCATCTTCGTCGCCAAACATCGCTTCAGCTAACGCACGAGCAAGCTCTGTTTTCCCTACCCCAGTCGGTCCTAAGAAAATAAATGAGCCAATTGGTCTTTTCGGATCCTTCAAACCTGCACGAGCCCGTCGCACGGCTTTCGAAATGGCATTAACCGCTTCTTCTTGACCAATCACTCTGGAATGAAGAATTTCTTCGAGATTTAACAGTTTTTGCGTTTCTGTTTGCGCAAGCTTTGAAACAGGAATACCGGTCCAGCTCGAAACAACACTTGCGATATCTTCCACGGTTACTTCTGAATTCTCTTTGCCTTGCTTTTCCTTCCACGTTTTCTTTGTTTCTTCTAATTGTTCACGTAAACGCTGTTCAGAATCTCTAAGAGACGCAGCCTTTTCAAACTCTTGGCTTTGAACCGCTGCATCTTTCTCTTTGCGAACCTCTTCTAGCTTTACTTCAAGCTCTTTTAAATTTGGAGGCGTAGTATATGAACGAAGTCTTACCTTTGATCCTGCCTCATCAATTAAATCGATCGCCTTATCTGGTAAGAAACGGTCAGAGATATAACGGTCCGATAACTTAACTGCTGCTTCAATCGCTTCATCTGTAATTGATACGCGATGATGAGCTTCATAACGATCCCGTAAGCCTTTTAAAATTTGTACGGATTCTTCAGATGTCGGCTCATCCACAGTAATCGGTTGGAAACGACGCTCTAACGCAGCATCCTTTTCAATGTATTTCCGATATTCATCTAATGTAGTCGCTCCAATACATTGAAGTTCACCACGAGCCAATGATGGTTTTAAAATATTCGATGCATCAATTGCACCTTCTGCTCCACCTGCACCAATTAAAGTGTGAAGCTCATCAATGAATAAAATAATATTCCCCGCTTGACGAATCTCATCCATGACCTTTTTCAAGCGGTCCTCAAATTCACCACGATACTTCGTTCCAGCAACGACTGTCCCCATATCCAACGTCATAACCCTTTTATCACGTAGAATTTCAGGAACTTCATTATTGACGATTTGTTGGGCAAGACCTTCTGCGATTGCTGTCTTACCAACTCCAGGCTCCCCGATTAAAACCGGGTTATTCTTTGTACGACGACTTAAAACTTCAATGACACGTTGAATTTCTTTACTTCGGCCAATGACTGGATCAAGACTTCCCTCACGAGCGATCGCCGTTAAATCTCGCGCTAAACTATCCAATGTTGGCGTATTCGCACTCGCAGTTGAACCACCTTGATGTCCTGACGATTCATTGCTTCCCAATAATTGAAGGACTTGTTGACGAGCTTTATTTAAACTAACACCTAGATTATTTAGGACCCTCGCTGCAACTCCTTCTCCCTCACGAATCAACCCAAGGAGAATATGCTCTGTTCCAACATAAGAATGACCAAGTTTTCGTGCTTCATCCATCGATAGCTCGATGACTTTTTTCGCTCTAGGCGTGTAATGAGGAGTCTGTGAAGCATCCTGACCTCTACCGATTAAGTTCTCTACTTCTTCTTGAATCTTGTCAGAGCCCAGTCCTAATGCATATAGTGCTTTCGCAGCTATCCCTTCTCCTTCGCGGACAAGACCTAGCAATACATGCTCTGTTCCAATATTGTTATGACCTAAACGATTTGCTTCTTCTTGGGCTAAAGCCAGTACTTTTTGCGCTCTTTCTGTAAATCGTCCAAACATCATTGTCTATATCCTCCCTACCAAATTAGGTTTTTAATATTCCATATTCAATCTTTCTCTTATCAATGAAGCACGCCTTACATCCCGTTCATCTGGTCTTAAGGGACCACCAGCATATTGTTGTAAAAATCCTGGCTGTGTAAGAATCATAAGCTCGTTCAAAATATTTTTAGATATATTTTTGATATACCCCATATCAATTCCTAAACGAACGTCTGATAAACAGCTTGCTGCTTCTTTACTTTCAATGACTCGGCAATTAGACAACACCCCGTAGGATCGAAAAACTTTGTCTTCTAATTGTATGTTTGAAGTTTTTGCTAATGCTTCCCTAGCTGATCTTTCCTCGGAAATTAACTGCGCTACCACACCCTGAAGATCTTCTACGATGTCCTCTTCTGATTTTCCTAATGTGATTTGATTGGATATTTGAAAAATATTCCCTAATGCCTCGCTGCCTTCACCATAAATCCCTCTTACAACTAATCCTAACTGATTGATTGCCGGTATAATTCGATTTAATTGGTGCGTGAGTACAAGACCTGGCAAATGCATCATGACAGATGCCCTCATCCCTGTCCCTACATTGGTTGGACAGCTTGTTAAATAGCCAATCTGTTCATCATATGCATAATCTACTTGCTTTTCAATATGATCATCAATTTCATTTGCCACTTTTAAAGCTTCTGAAATTTGCAGGCCTGGAAACAAGCATTGAATTCGAATATGGTCCTCTTCATTCACCATAACACTTACTTCTTCATTTTCTGAAAGAATGCAAGCACCCAAAACCGCATTTTTTTCAAGATATGGGCTTATCAAATGTTTCTCAACTAACACTCTTTTGTGCAAAGGCTGAAGGTCATCCATTACTAAAAGTTCTAAAGCCCCAATTGAGGAAAAAGGATGTCCGCTTACACTGTTGTATACTGCATCGATCACTTGCTGTCCTTCTTCGCTTGTAAATACCGTCGGAAACTTATAATCCTTGAAATTCCTTGCCAACCGTATTCGGGAACTTAGAACAATGTCAGAATCGGGACCTTCCGCACTCATCCATGAGCTAACCGCTTGGTTTAAGAACCTCTCCAATGACATGTTTAAATTCCTCCCTCATTACTACGCTCTAATTGTTTTTCTAATGAACGTATTTGATCGCGAATTTCTGCTGCCTTTTCAAATTCTTCCTTTGAGACAAGTTCTTGGATCGTTTGTTTCAGACTTTCTATATTTTTGCGAACATGAAGACTTCCTCCAATTCGCCTTGGTATTTTCCCATTATGGGCCCAATTCCCACTATGCAAACGTCTAATAATAGGATTTAATTGTCCTTTAAAAGTTTCATAGCAATTCGAACAACCAAATCGACCTATTTTGACAAATTGTTCATATGTCATTGAGCACTCTTCACACCGTAAGCTTTCCTCTTTCTGATAAAGGGGAGCTTGCTTTGCTGGTTGAAAATTATTTTGTAGATTGAACAATCCAGCTAATAAATTATTAATAGAAAATTCTCCTGTGTTTACGATAAAAGCTTCTCCTTTTTCCTGAGCACACTTTTCACATAAATGCAGGACGGTTTTTTCACCATTATTAACTTGTGTAAAATGCAAGGTTGCTTCTCTTTCATGGCATTCCTGACACTTCATTGTCCTATCACCCCTTATACTCTCTTTATTTATATTTAAGAGTAGTGAGCATTGCTTTTATCATTCTTGAACGAAGCTCATCTCTGTATGGCAAATCAATATATAGCACTGATCGATCAATGACACTTAACATAATCTTTGCTTCTCTCTTTGAAATAACCTCTTCTTCAACAAGTCGATATATGACGTTTTCCGCACTATTTTGCGATATACGATTATGAATAATCGATAATAGTTGGTCAATAAGGTCAGCATGATCATAAGATTGTACCCTCATAATCCGGATATAACCTCCGCCACCTCTTTTACTTTCAACAATATAACCTTTTTCAATCGTAAATCGCGTATTGATCACATAGTTGATTTGAGATGGGACACATTGAAACTTGTCAGCAATTTCACTTCTCTTAATTTCAACAATCTCTTTTTCGCTCATTTCCAAAACTTGTTTTAAGTAATGTTCAATGACGTCGGAGATATTCCTCAAAAGACCCCCTCCTATCTGACTTTGACTATATTTGACTTTTATTATACATGAAAAAGACGTCCATTTGCAACGAAGGAATCTTGACGTTTGATTTGATCACTTAGCAAGTGACGATCGGGTTGTTCTGTATAAGTTTTGTAAGATATTCTAGTAATGATTCTCCTTACTAATTTCCCCACATTTATCCCTTTTCAAACGATTTTTAAGGATATAGGAAGATGAAAAAGAACGAATGTCTCCCAATAAGCATCCTTTTTAACAGATTGGTATCGCAGTAGTTTTTTTCAATTTATTAACGTCTCGATTCTTACCTCATGCGAACACTCGCCAAGACTGCTTTTCTTGCGAAGCTTCATCAATCTTAGCTCATAAACCTCTTATTTATCATTCCTATGCAGCGGCTGAATTCTTGCCTCTTTGGTGGGCCCTCTTATGTATGCCGACATTCTTTTTTCTTTTCTATTCCATTACTTGAGTTTGTCCTCGTAGGCCCTTTATGAGGACAAACTTTCTTCGATTTCGTTCGACCTTGTCCTCATGAACTCTCTATGAGGACAATCTCTCTTGGATTTCGTTCGACTTTGTCCTCATGAACCCCTTATGAGGACATTCTTTCTTGGATTTCGTTTGAGTTTGTCCTCATGAACCCTTTATGAGGACAAACTTTCTTGATTTTCGTCTGATTTTGTCCTCATGAACCCTCTATGAGAACAATCTTTCCTCGATTTCGTTCGACTTTGTCCTCATGAACCCTCTATGAGGACATTCTTTCCTCGATTTCGTTCGACTTTGTCCTCATGAACCCTTTATGAGGACAATCTTTCTTGTATTTTGCCTGACTTTGTCCTCATGAACACTCTATGAGAACAATCTTTCCTCGATTTCGTTCGACTTTGTCCTCATGAACTCTCTATGAGGACATTCTTTCTTGGTTTTCGCCTGACTTTGTCCTCATGAACTCTCTATGAGGACATTCTTTCTTGATTTTCGTTCGACTTTGTCCTCATGAACCCTCTATGAGAACATTCTTTCTTGGTTTTCGTTCGACCTTGTCCTCATGAACCCCTTATGAGGACACTCTTTCTTGATTTTCGCCTGACTTTGTCCTCATGAACATTCTATAAAATACAAACTTTCTTACTCAGTCACTTAAATACCTATTTTATAGAATAAGATCAAAAAAAGAGCACCCATCAAATGGATACTCTTTTGCTTTGCCCGGCAACGTCCTACTCTCACAAGGGGACAGCCCCTAACTACCATCGGCGCCGAAGCTTAACTTCCGTGTTCGGACTCCGGCCGTCTATGACCTTCGGATCTCTTCGTCAGCTTCGCTCCTTCAGTCCTCGTGTACATTGTACACTCCGGGC
>NZ_HE978520.1:29115-105368 GCF_000311725.1 Robertmurraya massiliosenegalensis JC6 | reverse complement strand
GAAACATATTTTTAGATTCATACTATTATCGCGGGGTGGAGCAACGAGCGTTTCTTCACTGAAAAAAACTGCGAGTTGTACCGATTGAGCTACTTCTTGAGTAGGCATTCTGAAATCGGGACAGTCTTTAACCAATCTGGATGCATACGTCATACTGGATTTATACTATTATCGCGGGGTGGAGCAACGAGCGTTTCTTCACTGAAAAAAACTGCGAGTTGTACCGATTGAGTTACTTCTTGAGTAGGCATTCTGAAATCGGGACAGTCTTTAACCAATCTGGATGCATACGTCATACTGGATTTATACTATTATCGCGGGGTGGAGCAGTCTGGTAGCTCGTCGGGCTCATAACCCGAAGGTCGCAGGTTCAAATCCTGCCTCCGCAATCGTTATTTTTAGGAGAACTGTTTTCTCCTTACGTCGAAAAAGACAAAGGAAAGCTGTTTTCTCCTTACGTCGAAAAAGCTTTGGTCCGGTAGTTCAGTTGGTTAGAATGCCTGCCTGTCACGCAGGAGGTCGCGGGTTCGAGTCCCGTCCGGACCGCCATTTATGAGTGTAAACGAAACTTAGTTTCGTTTTTTTTATGTCTGCATTTTTTGCTCATTCTCCTGTTTTAAGGTAAACTACATATAGAGGAAAGTGTTTTGTTCAGCAAAAACAATAAGAATATCCTTAGGAGCAGAATCCTAAGGTTTTTTCATATATATTATGGTCCATATTTTAAATATAGATTTAGGTGATAAATGAAGATGAGTAAATACATCATTACTTCGACAAATCCTTCTGAAACGATGGAGTTGGCAAAACGTTTGGCTCGCCTTTTAAAGCCACAAGATGTGATTACGCTTGAGGGAGATTTAGGTGCAGGAAAGACGACCTTTACGAAGGGACTAGCTGAAGGCTTACATATAAAGAAGACAGTCAATAGTCCAACATTTACGATCATTAAAGAATATAAGGGGGATCTCCCACTATACCATATGGATGTTTATCGATTAGAAGGTTCTGATGAGGATTTAGGATTTGATGAATATTTTGAAGGAGATGGCGTGACGGTCGTAGAATGGGCTCACTTAATCGAAGACCAACTCCCAAATGATAGGTTAATGATTCGCTTAACCCATGAGGCAGAGGATAAGAGGTTGATTACGTTAGAGCCAAATGGTAACCGCTATGAGGAATTATGTAAGGAGTTAGGATTATGAAAGTTTTAGCCATTGATACATCAAATTATCCATTAGGAATTGCCGTTATCGATGAAGAGAAGGTAATTGGTGAATACATCACGAACGTAAAAAAGAATCATTCGATCCGTGTCATGCCGACAATTGAAACAGTATTAAAGGATTGCGATCTGACAGCAAAAGATCTCACAAAAATTGTCGTGGCGCAAGGACCAGGTTCATATACAGGTGTTAGAATAGGAGTGACCATTGCTAAAACATTAGCTTGGACATTAAATATCCCCCTTGTTGGGGTCTCTAGCTTAGAAATTCTTGCCGCCTCTGTAGGAAGATATTTTCCCGGAGCTGTGTCACCGTTATTTGATGGGAGACGTGGACAAATTTATACAGGGCTTTACCAATATGAAAATGAGGTATTAACAACTGTAAAAAAGGATCACATTCTCCAATCTCGAGACTGGGTGGAACAGTTGCGTTCTTTTTCAAAGCCCGTCCTTTTTATTGGAAATGACTTACCATTACATCGTGCAGTCATCGAAGAAGTAATGGGAGAGAAGGCATATTTTGCAGAAATAACTGAGCAAAATCCACGGCCGGCAGAATTAGCCTTTTTAGGAATGAATAAAAATGGTGTCGATATTCATTCGTTTGTCCCAAATTATGTGCGATTGGCAGAAGCAGAAGCTAAATGGATGGAAGCAAACAAAACAAAGAACTCTAACTAAGGAAGAGAGAGAATGAATAATCAACTAACATTTCGTGAGATGGTAGAAAAAGATATCGATCAAATTATGATTATCGAAAATCAATCTTTTGCGACTCCATGGAGTCGGGAATCATTTGAAAATGAGTTAACGAAAAATCGCTTTGCTTTGTATACGGTTTTAGAAGATGAAGAAGGAGTCTTCGGATATTGTGGAGTATGGATCATTATCGATGAAGCCCATATCACTAATATCGCTTTGTTGCCGAAATATCGAGGAAGAAAACTAGGGGAAGCTCTGTTAAAAAAAGTGATGGAAATTGCGAGAGAAAAAGGGGCAAAAACGATGACCCTAGAAGTTCGAGTGTCTAATCATGTAGCACAGTCTCTTTATCGAAAACTCGGATTTCAAAATGGTGGAATTCGAAAAAATTATTATACAGATAATCAAGAAGATGGATTAGTAATGTGGGTGAATTTGTAATGGAAAAGGATCAATACATTATGGGGATTGAAACGAGTTGTGATGAAACAGCTGTCGCAATCATAAAAAATGGCCGAGAAATTGTTGCCAATGTCGTTTCCTCACAAATTGAAAGTCATAAACGTTTCGGTGGAGTCGTGCCTGAAATTGCCTCAAGGCACCATGTTGAACAATTAACGATCGTTTTAGAAGAAGCGTTATTAAAAGCTAATATAGAATTTAAAGATATTGATGCAATTGCTGTAACAGAAGGTCCTGGACTTGTCGGAGCCCTTTTAATTGGAGTTAATGCAGCGAAGGCTTTAGCATTTGCTCATGGTATCCCGTTAGTACCGGTTCATCATATAGCTGGTCATATATACGCTAACCGAATCGTGACAGAGATGAAGTTTCCTCTTTTATCATTGGTTGTATCTGGTGGACATACAGAACTTGTGTATATGAAGGAGCATGGTCATTTTGAAGTAATCGGAGAAACAAGGGATGACGCAGCAGGCGAAGCCTATGATAAAGTAGCAAGAACATTAAATCTGCCATATCCAGGTGGACCACATATTGACCGGATGGCAGAGGCTGGTGAAGCGACAATTCCGTTGCCAAGAGCTTGGTTAGAAGAGGATTCCTATGATTTCAGCTTTAGTGGCTTAAAGTCAGCGGTTATTAACACTGTCCACAATGCAGAGCAACGTGGAGAAACCGTTGTCCCTGAAAATTTGGCTGCTAGTTTCCAAGAGAGTGTCATTGATGTGTTAGTGACAAAGACGTTGAAGGCGACGAAGGAATACGATGTCCAACAAGTATTATTAGCAGGTGGAGTCGCAGCTAATAAAGGATTGCGCACAAGGTTAGAAGAAGTGTTTTCCACAGAAGAAGCTGAACTAGTGATTCCCCCATTGTACTTATGTACTGACAATGCAGCAATGATTGCAGCTGCAGGAAGTATCTTTTATGGAAAAGGACAGCGGGCAGGATTGAATTTAAACGCTAATCCAGGTTTGGATATCACCATCCACAACCAATAAATTGAACCAGGACAAAATCCTCTCTTAGTAGGGGATTTTTTTGTGGATAATAACAACAATTCTGTTGATAATGTGGATAAATAATCATTTTTTTGTGGATAATGTGGAAAAGTCTGTGGAAAGCACTGATATAGGGATTTAAAATGTGGACAATTTTGTGGAAGAATAAAACCGGGATAGATCTTCTATCCCGGTACTTCAGTAGGAAAATTATTCTGCCAATTCAGTCCATTCTTCTAAAAGATGTTCTAATTGTTCTTTTGCCTGATCCGTTTCGCTGGTAAGAGTCATCACTTTTTCATGATCTTGAAAGACCTCAGGATCGCACAGTGATTGTTCGTTTTTTTCAATCATTTCTTCAAATTCTGCAATAAGCTTTTCAATCTCTTCTAATCTACGTTTTCTTTGACGTTCTATTTTTTTTGCTTCTTTATCTTGTTGATAACTTGTTTTTTCTGGCTGAACTTGTTGAAAGGTTGTGGATATCTTTTTTTGTTCTAATGCTTTTAATTCCTCTTGCTCAAGTTTCTTTTCCACATAATAATCATAGTCCCCAAGAAACTCTGTCGCTGAATTTGGACTAAGTTCGAGAACTTTTGTTGCAATCCGATTAATGAAATAGCGATCATGGGAAACAAATAGGATCGTTCCTGGGTAATCAATGAGTGAGTTTTCCAACACTTCTTTGCTGTCTAAATCGAGATGGTTTGTCGGTTCATCGAGAATTAAGAAATTCGCTTTTTTCATCATAAGTTTTGCTAGTGCAAGTCGTGCCTTCTCTCCACCACTTAAAGTAGAAACCGTCTTTAAGACATCATCCCCAGAGAAGAGGAAGTTGCCCAAAACCGTACGAATATCCTTTTCATTCATTAAAGGATAATCATCCCAAAGCTCATTTAAAACCCGTTTATTCGAAGTTAATTCAGCCTGTTCCTGATCGTAATAACCGATCGAGACACTTGAACCGAAGTGAATATCACCGGAAAGTTGTTTAAGTCGGCCAATGATCGTTTTTAAAAGCGTTGATTTGCCAATTCCGTTCGGTCCAACTAAGGCAATACTATCTCCTCTTGTGAGACGGAAAGAAAGGTTTTCACTAATCTTTTCCTCACCATAACCAATCGCTAAGGAATCTACCTTTAAAACATCATTCCCACTTTGTCTTTCGATATCAAAACCGAAGGAAGCCGATTTTTCATCGCCAAGAGGCCTGTCCATCACTTGCATCCGATCAAGTTGTTTTCTGCGGCTTTGCGCCCTTTTCGTGGTAGAGGCACGTGCTAAATTCCGCTGGATAAAATCTTGGAGTTTGGCGATTTCTTCTTGCTGCTTTTCGAATTGTTTCATTTCTCGTTCGTAGTTCAATGCTTTCTGGTCTAAATATGCACTATAGTTCCCGGTATATCTTGATATATTTAGACGCGAAATTTCATACACCTGATTGACCACTTTGTCCAAGAAGTAGCGGTCATGGGAGACGATAAGAATAGCTCCATCATAGCCTTGCAAGTAGTTTTCTAACCAAGAAAGGGTGTCGATATCCAAATGGTTCGTTGGTTCATCGAGAATCAAAATGTCAGGCTTTGTTAAGAGGAGCTTTCCTAAAGCAAGCCTCGTTTTTTGCCCGCCACTTAAGCTCGAAATCTTCGTGGAATAGTCAAACGAGTGAAAGTTCAATCCATGTAAAACAGAACGAATGTCGGACTCATATTGATACCCACCATTTTCTTTGAAAGAGACTTGAAGCTGATCATATTCTTTTAAGATTCGTTCGTACTCATTCGGGTTATTGAAAACAGCTGGATTAGACATTTTCTCTTCCAGGGTTCGTAACGATTTTTCCTGTTTCCTTAAATGTTGAAATACAGTGAGCATCTCATCCCAAATCGAATAATCCGAATCGAGACCCGTCGTTTGGGCTAAATAACCGATCTCGGCTCCCTTTGGTTTAATGATTTCGCCAGATTCGTATGAAAGCTGTCCAGCAATAATCTTTAGGAGAGTCGATTTCCCAGCACCGTTTCTTCCGACCAATGCAATTCGATCCCTTGTTTGAACTTCGAGCTTAATATTCGTTAAAATAGGGTCAGCTCCGTATGATTTTGATAATTGATTAACTTGTAATAATATCATTGCTTTCACCTCTATATGTCTACGAATAGTGTAACGTAGAAGCAAGAGAACGGCAATAAAAGAAGAAATTTCCAAAATGGCTAGAAAATTATTTGTGAAAGTGATAACAATATTTTCACAAAGATCACAAAATAGTGTATCATTTGAAGTGAGGTGTTTGATAATGGCTGAATTTACACATTTTAATGAAGAAGGCAGAGCCAAAATGGTTGATGTTAGCGATAAGAAGGAAACCGTCAGGACAGCAATTGCTAACTCCAGTATTATTGTGAATAAAGAGATTTATGAGCAAATTACGCAGCATCAAAATAAAAAAGGGGATGTTCTGGCAGTAGCACAAGTGGCAGGAATTATGGCTTGTAAAAAAACTGCAGACATCATCCCAATGTGTCATCCAATCCCATTAACTGGTGTGAATATATCATTTGAATGGGAAATAGTAGATGAAAATTATAGACTTAAGATTGCTGCATCTGTTAAAACGAAAGGGAACACAGGTGTGGAAATGGAAGCGTTAACAGCGGCATCTGTGTGTGCGTTGACAGTTTACGATATGTGTAAGGCTGTCGATAAAGGGATGATTATTGGTCAAACCTATTTAGTCGAAAAGACTGGTGGAAAAAACGGAGATTTTAAAAGAGAAAAAGAGATTAAGTAAGATCTCATTCTTTTTTAGAATATATAAGGGTGGGGGAAAATAGGATGAGTAACGATACTGTGAAAATACCTCAAGCGACAGCAAAGAGGCTACCGTTATATTATCGATTCTTGAAAAACTTGCATTCTTCAGGTAAGCAGAGGGTATCTTCAGCTGAATTGAGTGAGGCTGTGAAAGTGGATTCCGCAACGATAAGAAGAGATTTCTCCTATTTTGGAGCTTTGGGTAAAAAAGGGTACGGATATAATGTCAATTATTTGCTGACTTTTTTCCGAAAGACACTTGATCAAGATGAATTAACAAAAGTTGCCTTAATCGGTGTCGGGAACCTTGGGACAGCATTATTGAATTACAATTTTCTAAAAAATAATAATACAAAAATTGCTGTTGGTTTTGACGTTGAGGAAGCAAAGGTAGGTACATCGATTGCAGATGTTCCGATCTATCATATGGACGAGCTAGAAAAGGTTATTAGAGAAATGGGCATTTCGGTAGCGATTTTAACTGTACCAGCACAATTTGCTCAAACGATTACAGATCGGCTAATTGAGGCGGATGTAAAAGGTATTCTTAATTTCACACCTGCACGATTAACTGTACCTGCAACAACAAGAGTTCATCACATTGATTTAGCGGTTGAACTCCAATCTTTGGTCTATTTCCTTAAACATTATGGGGTAGATGAAGTAGAGGAATAAAAAGAAGGCATGAACTCTGGTTTTCACCTTGAGGTCATGCCTTTTTATACTTAGTATAGGTTCATTTTATCTGTTGGCAAAGTCATGCAACTTAGGATTCAATGTCTTTATTTATCTTTTTCCTTCTGGATTGCTTTAACTTTAAAGTGAAAGAGAATCATACGAATGCCACTTCCGAAATCGAAAGTAGCTAAAATGACAAGTAAATAGGTAAAGAATCCCCATTCATCATTTCGTTGGATATCTTGGATGGCGAAATAAGTAAACAACACCCCAAGAAAAATATATATGATCCCTGAAAACAAAGGTGTTCGTGTCATAGAAAAAGACCTCCAATAAAGCTTTGCATATTTTCTGTTTCTCTTATCATACGTTCCAGATCCTCTTTAAAAACAGATTGAACGAGGACAACAAAGGTGTTCATCGCTACATGAGCAATAATCGGGACAACAATTCGCTTTGTTTTAACATAGAGAAAAGCAAACGTAAATCCCATAGCGGAATAGAGCAATATATGCTCAATTTCGGCATGCGCTAAGGCAAAGATGACAGAACTGATAATGGCTGATAAGAAAAAGTTTAATCTCTTATAAAGTGAACCGAAAATAATTTTTCGAAAAACGATTTCTTCGAGAATAGGACCAATTACAGAACTGACGATTACAACAATCGGAAAAGATTCAATGAGAGAGAGGATTTGCTGTGTATTTTCAGAACCCATTTCTATCCCTAACCAGTTTTCGATATTGGCTGCTAATCCTTGAGCAAATAAAGCAAGAAATACACCAGCGATCGCCCAAAAGGCGGAGGCTGATACAGGAGCGGAATGTCGATAGAGGTCAGGTTGCTTCATCTCTTTACGTAAAAGGAGCAAGATCACTAACAGTGCTGCTGTAAAACTAAAGACGATCCAAATCACCGTAGCGTGAATAGCCATCTCTTCAGCACTATATCCAAGAAACATGCCACCAATTGTTAACGCAGGCACCCCGACAAAAGTTGATAGGTGCATCGTAATATAAATAATTAAAATGTACCAATATTCTTTCTTCACATTATGATTCCCCTTTTACATCTAACTAATGATGCACTAAAACTATTCTACTAATAAAATCGATAAACGTACAAACAGAAGCCTTTAAATATTTGTCATTGGATAAATTAAAAAAAGATGTACATACTTTGAAAGGTTATGTTTTCAAAGGAAAAGATATGAATTTGTGGAAAATCTATTTTGAAACTTTGTAAAAAAACATATAAAAAAGGCAAAATTTTACCTAAAATTTGCACTTGATGCTTGCAAAAAAAATGAGAATTCATTAATATAATAATTGTGTTAGCACTCAAAGAGTTCGAGTGCTAATAAAATATTACATATTATATTTGAGGAGGTTGTTTCACTTGTTAAAGCCACTAGGTGATCGCATTGTTATTGAGCTTGTTGAAACGGAAGAAAAAACTGCAAGCGGTATCGTTTTACCGGATTCAGCTAAAGAAAAACCTCAAGAAGGAAAAATTGTAGCTGTTGGTACTGGTCGTGTATTAGACAACGGTGAGCGTGTAGCTCTTGAAGTTTCAGTAGGTGATCGCATTATCTTCTCAAAATACTCTGGAACAGAAGTGAAGTACCAAGGTCAAGAGTATTTAATTTTACGTGAAAATGACATCTTAGCTATTGTAGGCGAATAAGAATTTAAAATTATGACTGTAGAAATATAAACAAAACTTAAGGAGGTTTTTTTCAAATGGCAAAAGACATTAAATTCAGTGAAGATGCTCGCCGTGCGATGCTACGCGGTGTAGACGCTCTTGCAGATGCAGTGAAAGTAACACTTGGACCTAAAGGTCGTAATGTGGTTCTTGAGAAAAAGTACGGGTCTCCATTAATCACAAATGACGGTGTAACGATTGCAAAAGAAATCGAATTAGAAGATGCTTTTGAAAACATGGGTGCAAAGCTAGTTGCGGAAGTTGCTAGCAAGACAAATGATGTTGCTGGGGACGGAACAACTACAGCTACAGTACTTGCACAAGCGATGATCCGTGAAGGTTTAAAGAATGTAACAGCTGGTGCTAACCCAATGGTTATCCGTAAAGGAATCGAAAAGGCTGTTGCTACAGCAGTGGAAGAACTAACGGCTATTTCGAAGCCAGTTGAAAATAAAGAAGCAATTGCTCAAGTTGCTGCGATTTCTTCTGCTGACGAAGAAGTAGGAAAATTAATCGCTGAAGCAATGGAGCGTGTTGGTAACGACGGCGTTATCACGATCGAAGAATCAAAAGGCTTCACTACAGAGCTTGATGTTGTTGAAGGTATGCAATTCGACCGTGGATATGCATCTCCATACATGGTTACGGATTCTGACAAAATGGAAGCTGTTCTTGAAAATCCATATGTTTTAATTACGGATAAGAAAATTAGTAACATCCAAGAAATTTTACCAGTACTTGAACAAGTAGTACAACAAGGTAAGCCATTATTATTAATTGCTGAAGATGTTGAAGGTGAAGCTCTGCCTACATTAGTGTTGAATAAGTTACGTGGTACATTCAATGCAGTAGCAGTTAAGGCTCCAGGATTTGGTGACCGTCGTAAAGCAATGCTTGAAGACATCGCTATCCTAACTGGCGGATCTGTTATTACTGAAGACCTTGGCTTAGACCTTAAGTCAGCTACTGTTGAACATCTTGGACGTGCAGCTAAAGTTGTGGTTACAAAAGAAAACACAACGATCGTAGAAGGTGCTGGAGATTCAGCACAAATCGCTTCACGTGTTGCACAAATTCGTGCTCAAATGGAAGAAACTTCTTCTGAATTTGACCGTGAAAAATTACAAGAGCGTCTTGCTAAATTAGCTGGTGGAGTTGCAGTTGTTAAAGTTGGAGCTGCTACTGAAACTGAGCTTAAAGAGCGCAAGCTACGCATTGAAGATGCATTAAACTCAACTCGCGCTGCTGTTGAAGAAGGTATCGTTTCTGGTGGTGGTGTTGCATTACTTAATGTATACAATAAAGTCGCTGCTATTCAAGCTGATGGCGATGAGCAAACAGGTGTTAACATTGTCCTACGCGCTATCGAAGAACCAGTGCGCACAATCGCTGCTAACGCTGGTCTAGAAGGCTCTGTCGTTGTTGAGCGCCTAAAGCACGAAGAAATCGGTATTGGTTTCAACGCTGCAACAAACGAGTGGGTAAACATGATCGAAGCTGGTATCGTGGACCCAACTAAAGTTACTCGTTCTGCACTACAAAACGCAGGATCTGTTGCTGCCATGTTCTTAACAACAGAAGCAGTTGTTGCTGACAAGCCAGAACCACCAGGAACTGCTCAAATGCCTGACATGAGCGGCATGGGTGGAATGGGCGGCATGATGTAATAAGCCGCTTTGAAACCTTGTTATATCAAGGAATCAGGCGTGTTACATTTGGGCAGTTCTCAAAAAATCACATGTTAATCAAAAAAGAAGCTTCTCATGAGTTCACTGAACTTTTGAGAGGCTTCTTTTTTCATTTCTTGGATTACATGGGGGTGTCTTGTAAGAAGGATAAGTACAGAAATCTCCTTTATAATAGGCGATTTAAATAAGGGAGATAATAAAGTTATTCCATATTATCTTGAGGTTTAAATCTGAGGATATCGAATCTGAAGATATTTTTCTAAACTCAACATATACAGACGGAAGTGGAGAAGAGATACATTAGGAGTTCGAAATATATGTCCATTGCTATTAGATGCTATGAATATAACAATGAGTGTACAAATGCAACTATTCTCATTAGAACTTTGATGAAATGGTCAATAATTCAAAAGAAATGTATGGAACATTAACTATGTACGGTCTTTTACTATAGGGTTGTTGGTGCATTATTAAATATTTCATTGTATTCTATGCTTAAAGGAAGAACTCACCATTCACTACTTTGACGAAGCGTTATTTTTTTACTCGAAACATGAAGTCAAGGCTGCCATCCTTTGGAATTGAAAAGTATATTGGGGTTTCACAGGAGTTTATGCAAACTTGTGGGAAACCTCTTTATTTTTGAAAAGAAACTTGTAAAATGAAGGAAACGTTGTATAAAAGAATACATAACTCTTATTGGTGAATCAAAAAAATAATGGATATGGTCATTTCTATAGAAGAAGGATTTTGTGTGACCCAGGCAAAAAAGTGGTAAAAGAGGCTGTTTTAAAACTAGAAAGAGAATAAATATCCAGAAAGGATAGAATGGCAAAAGGTGGCTTTGGATATGGCGACAAACAAGAAATTGCAAAAATGGAAAGAGGCTAAAAAGCAATGCTGTTTGAATGATATGGATATACAAATGGCTAAGGAGTTGGGGATGTCACCAAAAAGTTTAATTAAAAATATTCCTGCACCTAATCAGCGATGGAAAGCACCTGTAAAGATGTGGATTCGTGATTTATATGAAGAGAAATTTGGTCGCATACAAATCGTCAAGTCTGTTCCTAGTAACGAAATAAAAAGAAAATCCATAAAGCAAGAAAAATTAAGTGAGCTTGAAGACTAATTAATGAGGAGGATTTCCTATTTTGATGAATTCTAGCATTAATCGATTAACAGATGAAGAAATAAAAGTAATATTGAGAGCAGCTGACCCAATTATTGCAAAAGGGGGAAGAACTTTGCTTGCCAAGATTTTAAAAGGGTCTCGAGAGAAAAAAGTATTACAACTGGAGCTGGACAGCTGTCCGGTTTACGGTTACTTTAAGGATGATAAATTAGATGGTATTATGCAAAAGATTGATTGGATGATAAATTTTGATTTTTTAGATATTGAGTATTACGGTAAATTACCAATGATCATTTTTACAGAACGAGGCTGGCATATAGAGTCTGATCAAATTGCAGAGGAACTTTTTAATGAATGGAAAGAATGGATAAATAAGGGTAAGCAAAATCCTGATATGAGTTACTTAAAGGATCGAAATAGAGAAATGGTTCTTTTGCTATTAGAAAAGATTAAAGCATCCGAAAATCAAACATTTATTCCTTATTTAGAATTATGGGAAAAAGTTGATTATAAAAAGGTAAGAGATGAGATCCGTAGAACGATTCTAGTATTAAATGGAGAAATGCCGTTTGATGATTCCATAATAAAAGAAAGAGCAAAATCTATTCGTGAAGCGCTAAAGGGTTTAGAGATGCAAGATCTTCTTTTGAAATGTTGGGTATGTGGAGAGCGGTTTACTTTTACAATAGATGAGCAGAGATATTATAAAAGTAAAGGATTTAAGAATCCAAAAAGGTGCAAAGCCTGTCGTAAAGAAAAGGATGATGTATTCTTTTATTAACCATAAAGACGATATGGAAAATTATAACTAGAACAAAAGATAATGGAATTACTAAATATAACAAAGGTATTTAGTATGAAATTTTTAAATGATGAAGTAACTCAAAAATTTATAGGCTAATAGAAATAACGAAGAAGCCAATGAAAGAAACCGTAAAGTTTGAAGGAACTATCTACAGAAGTGCAGAATATTTCAATATGTAAGATGCTTATCTAGAATGATTTTGAGGTGACTTTTGAATAATTGTGAAAAGTTTTAAAGGTTTACATAGAAGCACAAGAATTTAAGGTGAAAGTACAAGGGAAACGATTAAACAAGAATTTGATGACTTTATACAGTTAGTCACAATCGAAGTAGAAGATTCATTAAACCTTTATTTAAGTACAATCAATAATAAAGAATGATTTTAGCAAAGAGGCATACAACAACGCTGCAGCGGTTTATAATCAATTGACTAACCAATGTAAATGTTTGTTTAAACCCCTAAGTTCTTAATGAACTTATACTGAAAAACCCTCTCGAAATTTCTCGAGAGGGTTTTTAAATTAAGGGGTCCATTCGCTACTTATGACCGCAGAGAGCTCCCAAATTGAATGAGCATTAGGTTCAAATACTAGATAGACACTTTTCCAATCTTCATATTCTGGTTCTTTATAAAATTCAACAATTTTTGATCCAGGGAAGGCTGTTTTTAGGCGTTCTGTAAAGTCGCTGCGTTCGGTTTGAGAGTCAAACATGGCGTTGTTGGGATTTAGGAAAGTATCGGCTTTTAAGTACCTATCCATGTAATCTTTTGGTGTATAGGCTAGTTCCATATTGGCCTCTCCATAGCCCCAAAAATACTCTGTATCATCTTCAAGTAGTGATCGGACTTCGTTTTTTTCAAAAACTTCCCCAAATTGGTCAAAGTAATCGAGTAATGATAAGAATAGCCCTTTTTCCGAGTGCACGTAAGTTGATAACACTTCCATATCTCGGTTGTGCAGGGCATTGTATATTTCTGGTGCTTTTTGTTCAACCGTTGTTTGCTCTTCGATCGTGCTCTCTTTATCCTGCTGTTCATTGCCATTAGTGGCAGGGGTTTGCTCAATTTCCGGTTCTCCTGTTTGATTTTCGTTGTTGATAAAAAAGCTTGATCCCAATATCCCAATTAAAACTATGGCGGCAGCGGACGCAATACCTACTTGTACTTTCTTCATCAGTATTTTGCTCCCTTTTTTTTGTTGTGTCTCTACATCATTTAAGGCATTCATAATGTTTTGATGCATATCGTCTTGTGTTGACTTACTCATGTTGTGAGTGGGTAATTCCCTAAGTTTATCCTCTAAATTTTTTTGATGATCCTTCATTTGAGATCCTCCTGACTAACTTGCTCCCGCAATAATTTCAATGCACGGTGATAATTTGTTCGTACCGCCGTTTCCTTCCAATCTAATATTTGGGCCGTTTCCTTAACAGATAATCCTTGAATACCCCTTAGGATTATCACTTCTCGAAATTTTTTTTTCAGTTTAGAGATTGAGAGGTAAAGTTCTTTCTGTGCTTCATTTTTTAGGAGGAGATGCTCTGGGTTTGTCAGTGTTTGTTGCTCCCAAAAACGCTCATCGAAGGGGGTGCTGCTTTTACTAATCTTTGTTTCTTTCTTTCTCGCTTCGTCTATCGCTGTATTTCGTGCAATCGTGAAAAGCCAAGTTTTGGGCGAAGCCTGATTTTTATAAGAATTAAGACCCCGTCCAGCCTTAATAAAAACTTCTTGTACTAAATCCTCCACATCTCTTGTGCCAGTGTAATAAACCAAAAAGTCGTACACATCATGGCTGTATAGGTAAAACCACTCTGAAATAATCTCTCTAACATTTGTCATAAAGTTAGGGCCCCCGATATTTGAATTCACCTTATTAGACGAGTGAGATTTTGATTTGTGTCAAGATTAAAAAGACTAACTCAAGTGCGTACAGAATTTAAGCATGTGCAAAATGAAAGCAATACCAAACTAGGAGTTGCTCCTAAAAGGAAATCCTTGTTTTTATCAAAAAAAGCAGTATTATAAGAAAAGTATCAATGAAATTTTGATGATTTTTAAGAAATGTTTCTAGAGGAAACGTTTTCGTAGTGACTATCTCAGAAATGTTGTAGGATTCTAGAGCAAAATAGATAGACAAAGTCTAAGCATTTTAGGTCAACTCATTAAGGAAGGTGAGAGAAAATGGTCTCGAAACGACAAAAAGATATTGTGTTGTCCTTAATGAAGGAGAAGGAACCAGTTACGGCCGAATGGATAGCAAAGGAACTTGGTGTGAGTGACAGAACGATTCGCACCGAGATTAAAGAACTGCAATCCCAGTCTTCGTTAGGAATAATAATTGAATCGATTCGTGGAAAAGGATATCAATTAACGATAAAGGATTTTGAAGTCTTTGAAGCAGCGTTCCATCCTCATGCCGATGATTTGATGAAAGAGCACCAAGTCGATTTTTCCGAACAGGCTAATCGAGTCTTGTATATATTAAAACGATTTTTATTAGAAAAAGAACCCATAAAATTAGAAAGTCTTGAGGAAGAATTGTTTATTTCAAAGCCAAAGCTTCAAAATGATTTAAAAATGGTCCGCGAAATATTGGAAAGCTATGATCTGAAGTTAGTATCAAGACCGCATTATGGAACGCAGGCTGAAGGTAATGAATATATGAAACGGTTATGTTTTTCAAATTATATTTTAATCCGGAATAACAATTTGAACATTGATAGTCCTTCCTTTCAACTTTTAAATGAAAAACTATTTGAGGAAATAAAAGAAACAATTATAAAAAAAGTGAACAAATATAAAATTGAGATATCCGACATTGCTCTCGAAAATCTTGCTACCCATATTACAATTGGATGTAAGAGAATTGAAGAAGGCTTTGTCATAGAATATCTTGAACACGATTTAACAGGAAAATACCCCTTTGAAAGAATAGTAGCGAATGAAATCGTTAAAGAGGTAGAAGAGTTCACAGGGTTAAAATTTCCGAAATCTGAGATTGATTATATTATTGTTCATTTGTTGGGGACAAAGTTAATTCATAAGAATACGTTAGATGAATTTGGTAAGTTTGATGAGTTAGGTACCATTATTCAGTGCATGCTGGATAGGTTGAAAACGGAATTAAATTGGGATTTTCATGATGATTCCGAGTTTATTCAAGCGTTGAGTCTGCATATTCGGCCAGCGATGAACCGATTGCGCTATAACATGAACATTCGAAATCCATTATTAGACGAAATAAAAAGGAAATATCCTAGTGCTTTTGAAGGTGCTGCTATAGCAAGCAGATGTATCGAAGAATACTTGCATATTGAGGTAGGGGAACACGAAATTGCTTATATTGCCCTGCATATTGGTGTAGCATTAGAAAGAATGAAGACAAGGCATAAAAGGACAAAGCGAGTCATTGTGGTCTGTGCGTCTGGTGTTGGAAGTGCGAAGCTTTTGTTTTATCGTCTACAAAATGAATTTAAAGACGAAATCGAAATTGTGGCGACAACGAATTATTATCAATTAAACGAATACGACCTATCTTCAATTGATTTTATCATTAGTACGATTCCGATAAAAGAAGATATAGGCGTTCCGATAAAAGTGGTGAACACCTTTTTAGGAGAAGGGGATATTGCGAATATCCGTGAGAGTTTATCGTCTGTAAAAGAGTCTGAGAAACAGAGCTATTTAGACGCATCAAGAGTGTTTATTCATAAAGACTTTCAAGATAAAGAAAGCGTCATTCATTTTCTATGTGAACAATTATATCAGCAAAAACTAGTCTCTAAAGATTATGTAAATTTGGTGTTGGAAAGGGAAGCGCTTGCCCCGACCAACTTTGGGAATCTTGTAGCCATCCCACATCCACTTACACCGGTAACGGAGGAAACATTCTGGACGGTATGTACATTAAAGAAGCCGATTGAATGGACGGATAAACATATGGTTCAATTTGTCTGTTTGTTAAATATACGAAAAGTACCTGAGGATGATCTGGAAAGAATGTATCGTAAGCTCATTGCTCTACTAGAAAACAGTGCAGCAGTCCAAAAACTTCTAAAGAGTGAATCAGCTGAAGAAATTATCCAGATTCTACAGTAGGCAATGGTTAAGACGAATATGAAAGAAATGAGGGGTATTCTAAGAGGATACCCTTTTTAGGTTTATCGGAAAAAATGACTATTTTTATGTTCATCGATTTTTCCGTTACCTAACGGAAAAATCGTTTCTGTAAAATGAAACGCTTTCAACATAAACTAAACATAGAAAGTAAATAATCATTTTATCAATTTTATCAAAATAACTTTTATCGATATAGGAGGAACTTATTTATGAATATTTTATTATGCTGTGCAGCGGGAATGAGTACAAGCTTGTTGGTGACTAAAATGGAGAAAGCAGCTGAAGTACAAGGTTTAGAAGGAAAAATTTGGGCAGTGCCAGCTAATGCAGTTAATCAACATATTGACAATGCCGATGTTCTTCTTTTAGGACCTCAAGTTCGATACCTACTAGGAAAAATGAAAACATTAGGTGATGAAAAAGGTATTCCTGTGGATGCGATCAATCCAATTCACTACGGTACGTGTAATGGGGAAGAAGTTCTCAAAACAGCGATAGATCTAGTGAATAACAAATAACAAAGGGGAAAAAGAACATGGGGAAATTCAATCGAGTTTTAGAAGAAAAAGTCATGCCTGTTGCAGCCAAAATCGGTGCACAAAGGCATTTATTGGCTCTTCGTGATGGTCTCATTGCGACGATGCCATTTATCGTCATTGGTTCATTATTCTTAATTATCGCTAACTTTCCAATTCCAGGTTATGCAGACTGGATGACTTCCATTTTTGGTCCAACTTGGTCAGCTAAATTAGGTTATCCAGTAGATGCAACCTTTAATATTATGTCCATAATTGCATCGTTCGCCGTGGCGTATCGATTAGCAGAAAGCTATAAGCTTGATGCAATGAGTGCGGGTACTATCTCGGTTTCGGCTTTCTTATTAACCACACCGTTTAGTTTTATGTATACGCCAGCTGGAGCTGAAGCAGGAATTTTAGTAACGGGTACTATTTCTAAGGCATTCTTAAGCAGTAAAGGTTTGTTTGTTGCATTACTTTTTGCCATAATATCAACTGAAATTTATCGTTGGGTCGTCAAAAAGGATATTGTCATTAAAATGCCAGCAGGTGTACCACCAAGTGTTGGTAAATCATTTGCGGCCTTAATTCCAGGGCTTATCGTTTTTCTTGTCGTTTGGGGAATCCGTTTACTTGTTGAATTAACACCATATGAAAGCATCAATGGCTTAGTTACGACTCTTTTAGGTGACCCGCTAAAAATGGTAGGTCTTACTCTAGGTGGAACCATTGTTGCTGAAATATTTGTAACAGTGCTATGGTCTACTGGTTTACACGGTACAAATATCGTTAAAAGCGTAATGGAACCAATTTGGTTTGGTGCTATGGGTGACAATATGGCTGCTTATGAAGCTGGTCAACCTGTGCCGCATATTGTAACACAACAATTTTGGGATAACTTTGTTCATATCGGTGGAACGGGTGTAACATTTGGCTTGGTTCTGGCAATGGTATTGTTTGCCAAATCCCAACAAATGAAAAGTCTTGGTCGTTTGGCATTTGGTCCGGGTATCTTTAATATTAATGAACCATTAATCTTTGGGATGCCAATTGTGTTAAACCCAATTATGATCATTCCATTCGTCGTGACGTCAGTTGTTACTGTCATTGTTACTTTCATTGGAATGGATATTGGATGGGTCGCAAAACCTGTAGGGATTGCAGTACCTTGGACGATGCCGCCAATTATCTCGGGTTATCTGGCTAGTGGCGGACAAATTTCTGGTGCGGTCATGAATATCGTGAACATTGTGATTTCATTCTTAATTTATCTTCCATTCTTCAAAATGTATGATAAGGCGAAGAAGAGGGAAGAAGATGCGATGAACATGGGTGAAGAAAAAGATGTTATCGCATAAGAAAGTGAGTAGGCATTAGTTTGACTAGTGCCTGTCTCTTTATACATCTCAGAAAAAATTGTCAGGAGAGGTGAATCTTCCTTTCCTAATATCATATGAAAGGCTGTTAATCATGAATCATTCAATCATGAACAAAGAAGAACTTTATAATCTTGCATTTCAATTAATCCTTCATGCTGGTAATGCAAAAAGCTTTGCTATGGAGGCGATGCAAGAAGCTAAAAAAGGAAATTTTGACGAAGCTGAAGCAAAACTATCCGAAGCCGATGCTGCTTTCAATGAAGCACATCATGTTCAAACAGATTTAATCCAAAAGGAAGCAGGCGGAGCGGAATTCGAAATTCCTCTTATTATGATTCATGCTCAAGACCATTTGATGACGACGTTGACCATTAAAGATTTTGCTAGAGAAATCATCGATTTGCATAAGTTGATCAAGAAGGTTTAAAACAAATCCTGCCCAATTTTTTTGGGCTTTTTTAATTCAAGATATCGTTTTTATACCATTTCATTCGTTTTCAATAGAAAGGAATTGAGCTTCAATGAAAAAAACATTCCCAGAAAATTTTTTATGGGGCGGAGCTGTAGCTGCAAACCAATATGAAGGCGGGTATAACGAAGGCGGAAGAGGACTTGCCACAAGTGACTTTATAACAAATGGTTCTGCAGATCGTCCAAGAAAAATTACGATCCAATTAAAAGATGGCACTAAAACAATGGTAAACCGACGACCTACTGGGGATCCTAAGATTGATACGATACCAGAAGGGGCATCAGGCTATATTGATGAAAATATTTATTATCCAAGCCATAAGGCGGTCGACTTTTACCACCATTATAAAGAAGATATCGCCCTTTTTGGAGAAATGGGTTTTAAAAGTTTCCGCTTATCGCTCAGTTGGTCTCGTATTTTCCCGAAAGGTGGAATTGAAGGGGAAGAACCAAATGAGGAAGGGCTAAAATTTTATGAAGATGTCTTTAAAGAGTGTAAAAAATATAATATCGAACCATTAGTCACGCTTTATCATTTTGAAACCCCTGCTTATTTAGCCGAGCATTATAATGGTTGGGGAAGTCGTGAGACCATTGATTGTTTCTTAAGAATGTGCAAAGAAGTTTTTACAAGATATAAAGATTTAGTGAAGCATTGGATTACGATTAATGAAATTAACGTTCTAAACGGCTATGCCTTTATGGGAACAAGAGAGGCTACTGCACAAGTACGTTATCAAGCCAAGCATCATATGTTTGTTGCGAGTGCCTTGGCGAATAAGCTTTGTCACGAGATTATTCCAGATGCCAGGATCGGCTGTATGGTGGCATTAAGTTGTATTTATCCAAAGGATTGTAAGCCTGACAATGTATTTGGAGCTTTAGATTATCGTAGAGGAGCTTTGATTTATTCTGATGTGATGATGCGGGGATATTATCCATCTTACGCAGACCGATTTTTTGAAGAGATGGGCGTAACGATAAATAAAGAATCAGGGGATGACGAAATACTTAAAGCAAATCCTTCCGATTTCTTAGCATTTAGTTATTATCGTAGCAGTGTATACCATACTGAAATCGTTCAGAACACCGATACAGGTGGACAAATGGGAGATATAAATCCTTTTGTAGAGAAAACGGAGTGGGGTTGGGCGATTGACCCAGTTGGGCTAAGATACACCCTATCGGAACTATATGACAGGTATCAAAAACCACTTTTTATTGTAGAAAACGGAATGGGAACGATGGATGAGCCGGATGAAAATGGCTATGTGGAAGACGATTATCGAATCGAATATTTCCGTGATCATATTGCAGAAATGAAAAAGGCGGTTACGTTAGATGGTGTTGATTTGATGGGTTACACACCGTGGGGTTGCATTGATTTGGTTTCAGCAGGAACTGGAGAGATGAAAAAACGTTACGGCTTCATATATGTAGATATGGATGATGAAGGAAATGGAACATTAAAAAGAACGAAGAAAAAATCATTTGATTGGTACAAGAAAGTGATTGCAACGAACGGAGAAGATCTTCGTTTTTAAATGGAATCAAGATTTTAAAAAAACAGGTGCTCTGCATCTGTTTTTGTTTTCATCAACATTGTTTTAAGGCAGGAAGGGGCAAGTCGCTCTCCATTCCTGCCCAGTTAACGTTCTTAAAATCCAAAAAACGATAAAATCTTTTGCCAGAAAGAAGTGGCTTCTGTTGCTTGTTCAAAGCTTGAGTTCATTTCAGTCTTATTTGCTCTGCTTTCTGGTTGTGTGCTAACTTCATCAGTAGAAGGTGTCTCTCCATTATTGTCCTCTCCCATTGTAGCCGATTCAACCTCTACCTCATTTTCTGTTGTTTCCTCAGATATGTTTTTATCAAATACGAGGACATAGGTTTTGCGATCATTTTCATAGGTGACAGCAACCGAAATAACGGTTTTAGAAGTATTACCAATGGCAACTGTGGAGCTATTTGTTGCTTCCATCCCTTCAATTGTTAGTTTAGCATCACTTTCCTCTGGATTCGCAGAGATTGTCACACTTGAAATAGTATCCTCTACTTCAATGTGATAGGTGTATACATCTTGGCTAAAAGATTTGTTCCAAGTTCCATCAGAAACAGTTAAGGAGCTAAGGTTAGCTTTTGTCTGCTCTAGTATCTCAGTATCAAACCCACTTGGCGTTGCCCTATTATTTTGTGATAGTTGTGATGAATCTGGACGTTGTGTTTGATTACGATTGATAGAATCATCGTTTTGTATAGGACGTTCCGTTTGCTCATTATTAGAGTCGCTATTCTGTGAAGGCGGTGTTCCTGTGCTCTCATTTGATTCGTTTTTTTCTTCTTCTGTTCTAGTAAACGTAATTTGGTATGTTCTCTCTGCTCCATTTTCTGCAGTTACGATGATGCTTACCTTCGTGACACCGACCGGAAGCTCGAGCGCAACCCCTTCCTCACCAACGACAGCTCCGTTAATTTTTACAGTAGATGTGGCAATAGCAACTTTTGGCTTGATTGTGACAGTAGTAATCTCAGAATCTATTTTTACGTCATAAAGAGTTACATCGGGGTCAAATGCAAGATTTCCACCCGTGATTGTTAGGTCCGCTAATTGATTATTGTCATTTTGCGCCCGCATAACTGTTAGGGTGTAAGTGTGTGTTTCAGCCCCATTGGTCACGGCAATGTAAAAATATTTTCTCCTGTTTCCAGGTCGAGAATTGTCTCGACGCCACTTTCAACTGATTCTCCGTTAATGGCTACAAATGATGACTCATCTAAGGTTTCAAATTGTAAACTCATACGATCAACGTCATTTGCTACATTTGCTGTATAAGAGCTTACATCAGGTGAAAAAGGTTGATTCAATTGAAATTCTGAAATGGATAATGATTTTAGTTGTAAGCTGTTTTCAACAATAGATATTTCTTCAGCACTTGTATGGTCAACTGAATATGGGTATATATTCGCCAATGTAATGAAGGTTCCAACGGTCACGACTTTGACCTTTTTCTTTAAGTTCATTTTAAGTCATCTCCTCGCACTTAAACCTCTGGAGTTCCCTTTTTATTTTGTCTTCTCGTTATAACAGATAGACCAATCCATGTCACAGCCAGTAAAAGGGACAAACCATCGATTATGACGCCTACTACTCCATTTTCAAGGTTTCTTAAAAAGGATGAAGAACCAGACGGTTGCTCAACACTTCTACTAAAATTAGGCATCTCACCATTTTGAGGCATCTCCGGTCTCTCTGTGCTTGAAATTGTTCCAGAAGTATCTTCAGAAGCGCCGTCTTGTGGCTCGGTGTTATTCATTTGCGGTGGCATACCACCACCAGAGTTCATTCTCTCCATACCACTCGGAAAACCTTGTTGTGAACCGGTTTGGGTATAATTAATAATTCCAACGGTGGATTGTAAAATAAGGAATACCAGTGCTAAAATACCAACCCGTTTTTTAACTTTTTTCATTTCAATCTCTCCCAACATTATGAATGGAAGCTAACCATCAAGCATTCAGTAAGATGGATAGCCATTTTATTATTCCAGGAATTTATAAATTCCCTCGACTTGTCGATTAGTGTTCGATAAAATCTTCGTCTAAACGGTAGTAGTATCGGTATAAAAACATACATGAGTTTTGACTCCCAACCCATGCATGAAAATGAATTATTTACAAAGAGAAAATAACAGGAAAAATTCCGCTTAATGAGCAACCATCATGAAAAAGAGGCGAAATAACAGGAAAAATTCCTGCTATTCCCTCGAAAAATGCCAAAATAAACGCTTTTGCCTTCCATAAGCGGAGAATCTTCCGTTATTTCTTCTAAAAGGGCCTTCATTGAGGAGATAACAGGAAAAATTCCGCTTAAGGGTGAGAGATGGTTGGATCAAATGAGACAAACCGGAAGCTTCCTACATTTTGTAGGTGCCATTTTTATTATTCCTGCCGCAATGCTTGAATGGGATCTAGCTTCGAAGCTTTATTAGCAGGGAACACGCCAAAGATAATTCCAATGGCGCAAGAAAATAAGAAAGCAATTAAGGTCACGTTTAAGGAATACGAGATCGTCATACTAGCTAATATTTCTAGTGATTTTGAAATCCCGAATCCGAAAAGTATCCCAATTAAGCCACCGATCATACTTAAAACGACCGCTTCAATAAGAAATTGCAACATGATCGACTTTCGTTTTGCTCCAATAGCTTTACGAATGCCGATTTCCTTTGTTCGTTCTGATACGGAAACAAGCATGATGTTCATAACGCCAATTCCACCAACAAGTAAGGAAATACTAGCAATCCCACCAAGCATGAGCGTCATCGTATTAGATACAGAACTCATCGTCTCCATTAAATCTTCTTGGCTTGAAATAGAGTAAGCATCACTCAAATTTGGAAATAAAGTCGTCATTACTCCCTGAATTTGTAACTTTGTAAAATTGATCGTGTCACTATTTTCTGCGTTCAAATAAACGGTCCCGATGGTTGTATCCTGAATGAGTCTTTGTGTTGTAGATAGAGGAGCAATGATGATGCTATCTCCACTTGAACCAAGAGAACTTCCCACTGATTCTAAAACTCCTATCACTTTATAGGAGACTCCATTGATTTTGACATTTTCGCCAACAGGGTTCGCTCTTGGGAATAATGTGTCCGCTGTGTCGGAGCCAAGGACAATGACCTTTTGTCTTAATTCCTGTTCCATATCTGAAATAAAGCGGCCTTGACTTAAGGTCAATCCCCTTACAGATAAATAGGATGAGGTGGTCCCAGTAATTGAAACTTGGGTCGAATTTTCACCATATTTGGCCGACACTCTTCCAGAAACAACGGGTGCCACTTCGGAAATAGCAGCTAACTCCTCAAATTTCCCAAGACCCTCTTCGTCCAACTGTACCGAGTCTGGATCTGATATATTGAGCGTTAATAGATTTGTACCGAGGCTACCAATTTCATCGGTAACAGACTTAGATGAACCTTGACCGACTCCAATCAATGTAATGACTGATGCAACCCCAATAATAATGCCAAGCATCGTTAGAAAAGAGCGAAGTTTATTGCTTTTGATACTCTTTAAAGCCATCTTGAACGATTCGATTAGGTTCAAACCAGTCACCTCCATTTTCATATAATTGACCGTCATGAATCCGCACAACCCGCTTTGCTTGTTTTGCTACGTCTAAATCATGAGTGATCAGAACAATGATGTGCCCTTTTTCGTTTAATTGTTTCAGCAACTGCAACACATCTTGACTGGTCTTGCTATCCAATGCTCCCGTCGGTTCATCAGCAAGGAGAACGGTCGGATCCCCTGCAAGGGCTCTAGCGATAGCAACTCTTTGCTGTTGCCCACCTGAGAGTTGAGTGGGTAAGTGGCCCCATCGCTCCTCAAGTCCGACCAATTTTAAACAGGATAAGGCTTTTTCTTTCCTTTCTTTTGCACTCATTCCTCTATAAATAAGTGGAAGTTCCACATTTTCGAGAGCTGTTAGTTTGTTTAAAAGGTTGAAGTTTTGAAAAATGAATCCAATTTTTACATTGCGTATTATGGCTAGTTCATTGTCATTCATTTTCGCCACATTCTTCCCATCAATGAGATATTCACCAGAGTCAGGTTTATCGAGACAGCCAATCATATTCATGAACGTAGACTTTCCCGATCCGGAAGGACCAATGATGGAGATAAAATCCCCATCATTGATGTTCAACGAAACATCTTGTAGAGCATGTATGGTCTCTCCACCTAGTTGATAAGACTTGGCTAATTTTTGAATTTCAATAACGGAATGGGACATTATTGATTCCCCCTGCCTGTGTTGCCTGGAAATCCTTGCCCTCCGCCGTCGCCGTTAGGGAATCCTTGCGCCCCACCTGGAAAGTTTTGTCCACCTTCAGCACCTGGAAAGCTTTGTCCGCTATTCCCCCCACGGAATCCTTGCCCTTCGGATGAAATCGTGACAGCTAGTTGGACAAGTTGTCCCTCTGTTAATCCAGAGACAATTTCGATATTTTGATCATCGTTAATGCCCGTCTCGACCACTTGCTGTGTCGTAGCTTCTGAATTCTCGTTTGATTCCTGTACGATCACATATTTTTCGTCCCCGTTCACTCGAACTGATTCTATCGGAACATAGAGAACAGCTTCTTTGCTTTCTGTTGTAATCGTTACTTCGGTGGACATTCCAATTAATAATTCTTTTGGATCCGTTAGCTGTACATTCACATTGAAGCTAGAAACTCCGTTCGTAGAGGTTCCTTCCTTTGAAACGGCCGTTACAGTTCCTTCAAACGTTTCATCTGGGAAAGCATCCGCCGTAATTTCCGCTGCTTGTCCTTCTTTAATACTTGTGATATCAAGCTCGTCTACACTAATGACCGTTTGAAGTGTTTTATAATCTGTGATATGTCCGACCACTTGACTTAATTGAACGCGGCTTCCATCTTCAATATCTAGTGACGTAATCGTACCAGCATGAGCTGCCGTGATGGGGTCACTTCCATCTGTAAAAGTGAGAAGTTCATCTCCTTCTTCCACCACATCATTGACCGCGACTAATACTTCATCGACAATCCCCTCAGATTCAGAAGTAATGTCTGAACTATTAATAGATGAGATCGATCCTGAACCGCTCACCTGAACTTTAATGTCTCCCTTTTGAACCGTAGTTGTCATCATTTCTTGTTCTACAGGAGCAGCTGTTTTCTTACTTTGATAAAACCAAAAACTCCCTCCTGCGATAAGAATTAAGATGACACCAATCGATATCCATTTCTTCATTGTTCTGTTCCTCCTCTATATAAATGGGAATAAATTTCTTATTCTCTTGGAATTGTAAAAGGCGAACCTTAAAAAATCCTTAAAAGATGAAAAGAGGAAATGGACATTAAAGATAAAAGGGGATGAACGATAAGCAAAATAAAAAAACCGATCCATTTGATCGGTTTTCTTTAAAGTTTGATTCTAACTTCTGATCCATCATTCGCTTTAATATTTACAAGCTCAAGCCCATTATGATTTTTTATTTCATCTACAACAAGTTTTAAAACAGCTTTATCAAGAGGCGGAATGATGAAAGGGATATTCTTTTTTTCTATATATTCTTTTGACCATTTGTTTATGTGCCGTTGAAGCATATTGGAGCAAACAATGGAAATGCCTAGATTCAACATCATATATGGAACAGGAATTGAGAAACTTACTTCTTTTGATTTCACCTTAACATGCAACATTAGCTCACTCTATTCAATGATGACTGAAACGGTGTCACCGTTTGCTGATTTGATGTCAACAATTTGGCCATCTAACTCATTTTCAATTGCATCAATAATCATATTGATATCAACGTCCTGCATATATTTTGCTGACTCGGGTATGCTTGAGGCAATGCTATGCCCGGCCATAAGTACAACTTTGACTAGTTTGAGCGGCAAATTAACAGTAACATTATCATTTTCTGATGAGATAACACGGATTTTTAGCATTTTATCTAAATATTTTGATGCTCGCGGCCCATCATTTTGTGAAAAATCATGCTTTTTTGTAAGAATGTTGCTACCACCTTCTTTTTCCTTCAGGGCCTCAATCAACTCGGAGCCTTTATCGGCGTCGATTTTACCTGCCTGTACCATTGCTAAAACCTTTGCGATTTCTTCCTTCATGTAACTCTCCTCCTATTCATCTTTTAAAAGCTTAATGGCTTCTTCCGGAGTGATCTCTCCATTTTCCAGCATCATGACAACCTTTTTCTCGTCTACTTCGTTTTTCTTTTTTTGCTCATAGCCTAAAGAGGTGATAATATCAGTCAGTTTTCCGCGAACGGTTGGATAAGAAATCCCCAGTTCTTTTTCAACCTCTTTGATGTTTCCTCTGCATACTAAAAATACTTCAATAAAGTCCAATTGATCCTTGGAAAGCGATGCCAGCTTTGACATCTCAAACTCATTTTCTATCGTTGTGTGACAGTGTTTACAGTGGAGTTTTGTAATCTTTAACTTATGACTGCATACTGGACAATTTGTAATTACGGGATGGGCCATAACCAATTCCTTCCTGTTTTTTATTGTAACTTGATTATAAATTAATAAAATTAATATGTAAATAAATATTTTTAATTATAAGATTAAATTTATTAATATTATTTATTCTTTTATTAAATAATTAATAAATCGAATAAAACGAAGATGAGGGTTGATGATTCTCCTATCTTTTCAAATCTTCTTCACCTTGTCGCTTAATTCCCATTTACGATACAATAAACAAACAGACATTGGGCAATGCTCCTGCAGATAGAGGTGATAAAAAATGATCGATATTAGCAAGCTGGTACAAGGAAAGAATTTAACGGAACTGGATATTCAGCTCGTCCAATATATTGTGGATCATATTGATGATGTGCTGCAAAAAGGAGTACGGAAGATTGCGAAGGAAAATTTTACTTCTCCAGCGACGGTTATTCGTCTTTCAAAGAAATTAGGGTATAGCGGATTTGTTGATATGTATTATCAACTCCTGCCACTCGTGAAGAAAGTGGAGACTCCGAAACACGATATTGTCGAGGATTTTTTAGGGAATAGACAGCACGAATTATTGACTTATAATACAATGGCTGAAATTGAGATGTTTATTGAGAAGGTTTTAAAGCTTGAACAAAAATACATCTTTATATATGCAACTGGTTTTTCTGCGATTGCAGCGGAGTACTTCTATAAGAAGTTATTGGTCTTAGGTAGAAAAACGATTTTTGCTAGTGGGACAGATTCTATCGGTGTTTTCGAAAACAATCTTGAGGATATTGGGGCATTTATTGTGATTTCTAAATCAGGTGAAACACAGGTCGTCATTGATAAACTACTAGCTGCGAAAGAACATCGTATTTTTTCGGTATCTTTTACGAAAGAAACGGATAATCGGATCGCAAAATTGTCTGATTTAAATTTTAAGATTATTGATCATAATAAGCTTGATGACCGAAACATGTTACCGAATAGCTTCTTTCCAAGTTTATTGCTGATGTTTGAATTTATCTTCAAGCAATATGTTGAAGTATCGCTTTCGAAAAAAGAATAGCCGTTCATGAAACGTGTTTCTATGAGTGAAACACGTTTTTTTACTTGCTCAATCTATATACAGTAAAACGTTTACATTGTAATCTAAACATGTTAGCAAAATGAATTAATGAACAGGAAGGGGAAGGCAATATGAAAACGAAAATCATGGATGGCATGCAACGCTTTTCTAAAGCAATGTTCATTCCAGTTCTTATACTACCTATTGCTGGTATTTTAATTGCCTTGGGGAATTTACTTACGAACGCAAGACTACTTGAAGTAATCCCATTTTTAGATAATCCGATTACAACTGGATTCGGGACGATTTTAACCGGATCACTCGTATCGATTCTTGGAAATTTAGGACTTATATTCTGTGTTGGTATCGCAATTGGTTTGGCGAATAAAGAGAAAGCGTTTGCTGGATTTACTGCGTTATTAGGTTATTTAGTGTTTGTTAATGCGATGAACAAATTTATGGGACTCAGCGGGGTACTTTTTGAGGGAGAATCCTTGCAGGGAACTGGACAAACATTAGTATTAGGGGTCCAAATTCTTGACATGGGTGTGTTTCTAGGGCTGATTCTAGGAACAATCACTGCCATGGTTCATAACAAGTTTATTGATAAAGAATTTAACGGTGCTTTTCAAATTTACGGTGGATCACGATTTGTCTTTATTGTCCTTATTCCAGTCGTTGTTTTATTATCGATCGCACTTACGTATATTTGGCCTTTCTTCCAGAATGGAATTAACAACCTTGGAACACTGATTAATCACAGTGGAAGCTTCGGAATTTTCCTATATGGAGCATTGGAACGGTTGCTTATTCCAACTGGGCTTCATCATCTTATCTACACACCATTTCTATATACATCATTGGGCGGTGTCGTTGACGTTGGTGGCCAAGTTTATGAAGGAGCTAGAAATATCTACTACGCTGAAATTGCCGACCCGACAGTTAAGGTTCTTTCTGATACGGTCATTTGGGATGCGCGTGGTATTTCAAAGATGTTCGGTTTAATTGGAGCTTGTTTAGCAATGTATCATTGTGCTAAGCCAGAGAACAAGCGCAAAGTAAAAGCGATTTTGATTCCTGCTGCTGTTACTTCTATGATTGCAGGGGTAACTGAACCAATCGAGTTCTCATTCATGTTTGTCGCTCCATTATTATTCGTTGTTCATGCTGCTTTAAGTGGTTTAAGTATGGTGACATTGAATCTATTGGATGTTAGAGCCATTGGTCCAAACGGAATGATTGACTTCTTATTATTCAATCTACCGCTTGGAATCGAAAAGACACACTGGCCAATGTACATTTTAGTTGGATTAATGTTCTTTGTTATCTATTATCTAGTTTTCCGCTTCCTAATTACGAAATTTAACTTTAAAACGGTCGGAAGAGAAGATGCAGGAGCAGAAACAAAATTATATTCGAAAAAAGATTATAACGAGAAAAAGAGTAAGGGAGCAACTGGTTCTGAAACTCCTCAAGGTGAAGAAGGAATTGCGGGAGTTATTGTACATGCTTTAGGCGGTGCTGACAATATTAACTCAGTTACAAATTGCTATACAAGACTTCGTTTAACATTAGATAATCCTGAGGTTGTGGATGAGGATGTATTAAAACAACAAACAGGTGCGAGCGGAGTCATTATAAGAGATAAAAATGTTCAGGTTGTGTATGGATTACAAGTAACGAGCATTCGAAAAGCGGTTGACAGTTATTTAGGATTTTCTGCAAACGAATAAAACATATAAAAACATTAACGGAAGGGAATGGAGAACATGAAAAAATTCTCAGTAGTAATCGCAGGCGGAGGAAGCACATATACACCAGGAATCGTGATGATGTTACTTGATAACTTGGATCGTTTTCCACTTCGTAAATTAAAGCTATATGATAATGACGAACAAAGACAGGCTGTATTAGGTGAAGCACTTGATATTGTCTTAAAAGAGCAAGCGCCAGATATAGAGTTTACTTTTACAACAAATCCAGAAGAAGCGTTCACAGATGTTGATTTCTGTTTCGCTCATATCCGTACTGGAAAATACGAAATGCGTGAAAAGGATGAAAAAATTCCTTTGAAATATGGTGTCGTTGGTCAGGAAACGTGCGGACCAGGCGGAATCGCGTATGGAATGAGAAGCATCGGGGACATGATCGAGATGATCGACCTGATGGAAAAATATTCACCAGACTGCTGGATGTTAAACTATTCTAATCCTGCAGCAATTGTAGCGGAAGCATGCCGCGTTCTTCGTCCAAATTCAAAGGTGTTAAATATCTGTGATATGCCTGTGGGAACACTTCGTAGAATGTCTCATATCATTGGCAAAGAGCCAAAGGATTTAGAAGTACGCTACTTCGGACTAAATCACTTTGGGTGGTGGACGAGTGTTAAAGATAAAGAAGGACATGAATATTTACCAGAAATTCGCGATTATGTAGCTCAGAATGGCTATCTAACTCAAAAAGAAGTTGATACGCAGCATATGGATGCAAGCTGGCAAGAAACACATAAAAAGGCTAAAGACTTACTCGCAGTGGATCCGAGATTCTTACCAAACACGTATTTAAAATATTATTTCTATCCAGATTATGTGGTAGAACATTCTAATCCGAACTATTCAAGAGCCAATGAAGTTATCGATGGTCGTGAAAAAACGGTCTTCTCAACAGCGAAATCAATTGTTGAAAGAGGGACAGCTGAAGGTTCTGAATTTGAAATGGGTGCACATGCAACCTTTGTTGTTGATTTAGCTCGCGCAATTGCTTTTAACACACATGAAAGAATGCTCTTGATTGTAGAAAACAATGGAGCAATTGCGAACTTTGACGATGATGCCATGGTAGAAGTTCCATGTATTGTTGGGAGCGACGGTCCAGAACCGTTAAGCCAAGGGAAAATTCCTGAATTCCAACGTGCACTAATGTACCAGCAGGTAACGGTCGAAAAGCTAGTTGTTCAGGCTTATATTGAAGGTAGCTATCAAAAGCTATGGCAAGCATTAACACTTTCAAAAACAGTACCAAGTGCAAAAGTAGCGAAAGATCTTCTTGATGATTTAATTGAAGCAAACAAAGGGTATTGGCCAGAATTAAAATAATACGAGATAGAAGAAATGGCGAAAAATGCATAGTGCTTTTTCGCCATTTTCAAAAGGAGAGAGCAATATGTTGAAAAAACTATTCGGAAAAAAAGAAACATTGATAGATCTGATTGCACCGATTACTGGTAAAGTTGTTAAAATGGAAGATGTTCCAGACCCTGTATTCAGTCAGAAAATGATGGGGGATGGAATGGCCATTGAGCCGACTGAAGGTGTGGTCGTTTCTCCAGTAGACGGAGAGATTGTACAAATTTTCCCTACGAATCATGCTGTTGGTCTTCGTACTCAATCTGGTTTAGAAATTTTGATTCATATTGGCATGGAGACAGTAGCAATGAATGGAGAAGGCTTCAAAAGTCATGTAGCTCAAGGAGATAAAGTCAAAGCAGGGGACAAACTTGTGACGTTTGATTTGGAGTTAGTTAAGGAAAAAGCAGAGAGCACGATTTCACCAATTGTGATTACGAACTTTGATGTCGTAGACTCTTTAACAAAAGCTGAGGGAATCTCAGTAACACGTGGGGAATCAGTACTGTTACAGGTGAAAATGAAATAGTCATATAGCCATTCAAATGATGAAGAGCGAACACTTCCTAAAAGTAGGGAGTGTTCTTTAATTGGTTGAATTTTAAAGAAACCGGTTTCTAAAATGATAGAATAAGAGGCTTGAATCCTAGTTAAATCCAGAAATTTTAAAGGAATATAGCCATTTTATCATTGTGAATGAGTAGATTTATATATTTTTTTGATGAATTCATGAAATTTGTGGTTGATTTTTACATGCAATGCCATTATTATGGAAATGTAAGCGATTACTTTTTTTATTTTAAATGTTTTAGAAACCGGTTTCCAAACGAAGAGAATAATTTTCTTGGGGGTGTTCACTTTTTCAAATTGATCTTTATGGTATCAAAACTATCAAAATATCAAATTATTTAGGGGGTCATGAATTTGAAAAGCGTGAAAAAATGGGCTGCGTTCGGAATATCATCATTGCTTGCACTATCTTTAGCGGCTTGTAGTGGAAATAGCGAAGACACATCAGGTGATTCTACCGATAGTAAGGAAGAAATTACATTAGATTTCTGGACTTTTGGTGCGACAGGGTATGAAGAATTAGCGAAAGAATACGAGAAAGAAAATCCGAATATCAAAATTAAAGTGAAATCATCTGAAACAGCTGATCATCATGATGCGTTATTCACTTCGTTATCTGCTGGTAGCGGTGCACCTGATATCGCCATGTTGGAACTCGACCAATTTGACCGTTTCAAAGTGGCTCAAGATCGTTTTGAGAATTTATATGATCTTGGCGCAAATGATGTTAAAGACCAGTATCTAGATTGGAAATGGGTAAGTGGAGAAAATACAGAAGGTGATTTCTTATTTGGCCTTCCAACGGATATCGGTCCTAAAGCGTTGTACTACCGCACAGACTTATTTGAAGAAGCTGGACTTCCGACCGATCCAGCAGAAGTAGCGGCTTTAATCAATTCTCCAGAGGAGTTTGAAAAAGCTGGTTTACAAGTAAAAGAAAAAACAGGAAAAGTTTTTGTTGATAGTATTGAAATGGCGTTTAGAGCGTATTTGGATGCTGCAGAAACAGCCTATTTAACTTCTGATAATGAATTAAATTTAGGCGCCGATAGCGAAGTTAAAAAAGCATATGATTATGCGGTTCGTTTAAATGATCTTGGGATTGTGGGCAAGTTTGAAATGTGGAGTCCAGAATGGGCAAATGCCGTTAACCAAGGGGAGTTCGCTGCTGAACTTGGTGCTGGTTGGTTAAAGGGATGGATGGAAGGAAATGCTCCTGATGCTGTAGGGAAATGGAATGTGGCGACATTGCCGACAGAGTTTGCTGCTAACTGGGGTGGTTCTTACATTGCGGTACCTAATGAAACAAAGCATGCTCAAGAAGCTTATGATTTTATTGAATGGCTTGTTTCACCAGAGAATCAATTGAAATCATTCCAAAGTCATGGATTATTCCCATCTGCGCAATCGGTATACGATATGGACGAATTTAAGTCCAATGCAGATGAGTTCTTCGGAGGTCAAGCAACTGCTCCTGTGTTCGCTGAAGCTGCACAAGAAATTGCGGGTATTCCGTATAAGGGTGAGAAGTACTTCCCAATTCATAATGAAATCTTGAACGCACTTAAGAATGTTCAAAATGAAGGTGCGGATCCAGAAAAAGAATGGGATGCAGCTGTGAAACGTGCAGAAGATCTACTAAACCGATAATCTACTAAAAATGAACAGCGGTCGGTTTACAGGTACAAGTTTTTTAGGTAATAGGCTTGTAATAGTAGGCCGACCATCTTCGTATTGTGAGTATGTCTTTTGCCATCACATATGAAATGCAATTGTTAGCTTCAATTATTTAGGCTCTTTTCGTAAACATTGTTTATTTTCCTTCGAAAAAACTTGTTGCTTTTGGAAAAAACAAAATGCTTGATTTAGGGAGCGAAAAATGCCCTTGTACACTTCATGTATAGCAATAACAGTGATATGAAGGTAAAAACCTACTTATCGGTTTTTACATATAACCACCATCAATACGAAAACAGCGAATAGAAAAGAGGAGTGAAAATGAACTCTATCAGTAAGAAGGAGCCGATCGTTAAAAAGAAGAAATACAAGTCTGAGGAAAAAAAGGACATGATTTCTGGATATTTATATATCGCTCCTTTCTTCATAATTTTTACACTTATTGGCCTATATCCTTCGCTTTTTAGTATTTATTTGGCCTTTCAAAAATGGAACGGATTAAGTCCGATGACATTTAATGGGTTGGCAAATTTTCAGGTCGTCTTAACGGATCCGCTATTTTGGAAGTCTGCTTATAATACGATCATTATGGGGATTATGGGCACGGCTCCTCAGTTGGTAGTTGGACTTATCCTCGCCTATTTATTAAATATGGCTTTCCTTAAGTTTAAAAGTTACTTTCGCGTAACGATTTTTATGCCTTATTTAACCTCGATGGTTGCCGTTGCTCTTATTTTTAGTGTGCTTTTTAGTAATCATGAATCTTCTCTAGCAAACTACGTCTTGACTCATTTCTTCGGCCTTGATCCAGTCGCTTGGAAAGCGTCAGAATGGGGGACGAAAATTGCGATTTCGATCATGGTTTTCTGGCGTTGGGTCGGATATAACACGATCATTTATCTTGCTGGAATTCAAAGCATTCCGAATGATTTATATGAAGCGGCGACAGTGGATGGAGCAAATAAATTTCAACAACTCTTTTATATTACAATCCCGATGTTAAAACCGTTTATCCTACTAACGGTATTTACTTCAACAGTTGGAGCAATGCAATTATTTTCGGAACCAACTGTATTCTTAGGTAGAGATGCTTTTACAAGAGATGAAGCGATGACGATCGTCATGTACTTGTATCGAGATGCATTTCGATTGCAATCATTTGGGACTGCATCAGCGACGGCGATTATTTTATTAATAATCATTACAGTATTTGCGGTTTTCAATTTAAAGCTAACACAAGGATTTGGCAGGAAAAAGAGAGGTGAAAAAAGATGAGTAAACAAAATCTAAAGCGAAAAAAATTCTCCGTCGGCAGAATATTTGTTTACGTATTCTTATTCATTGCTTCGATCGTCTCGCTCTTTCCTTTCTACTGGATGTTTGTCATGGCAACAAGACCGAGTGCTGCTTATAATTCGATTCCGCCAACTCTGACACCGGGGAACATGATGATTGAAAACTTTAAAAAAGTGATGAGTCAAATCGATTTCTTTGGCGGCATGTGGAACTCTTTTATCCTTTGTGCAGTCGTTACGATTGTGGTTTTGTTCATCAGCTCATTAGCAGGCTTTGCTTTTGCAAAGTTTAAATTTCCTGGTAAAAACATTCTCTTTATCGCGATTTTAGTAACAATGATTATCCCGCCGCAGTTAGGGTTAATCCCGCAATATTTTTTAGTTTCGAAAGCGGGACTTCTTGATACACTGCCTGGGGTCATGATTTTATTCTTTTTAAATCCATTAGGAATATTTCTAATGCGTCAATATATTTCAGAAGGGGTACCAGATGAATTGATAGAAGCGGCGAAATTAGATGGATGTTCGAATTTCAGAATTTATTGGAGTATTGTTTTGCCGATTATCCTACCAGCATTTGCTACATTAGGGATCATTGTCTTTACGGCAGTTTGGGGAGAATTCTTATGGCAGTTTACGATTTTAAGAGATCCTGAAATGTATACGATTCAAGTAGCATTGGCACAGTTAAGCAATACCAATAATATTGATTTTGGAATGATTTTATCTGGGGTGTTCTGGGCGACTGTTCCATTACTCATCATTTTCTTATTATTTAACCGTTTATTTATCTCAAGTATTACGGAAGGGTCTGTAAAATAATAAATTTTTCCAACCCTGCTATTGTTTCATTTTCCAACTACTTGTAATCTAACATTAAGAGAGAAATTAGATGGGAATAGAAGGGATAACATAATGAACTTAACGATCGATGACATTGCGAAAATGGCAGGAGTATCACGTTCAACCGTATCAAAAGTTATTAATAATTACGGTGGAATAAGTGACAAAACAAAGAATAAAGTCATGACCGTCATAAATGAAATGGGGTATGCACCTAATTTTTCTGCGCGCTCACTTGCGACAAAGAAATCAAGTCTGATCGGACTTATTTATGCGGGTAAAATTAATGTTGATATGACTCATCCCTATTTTAATGAAGTCATTTCGACATTTAAGAAAAATATTGGCTTACTAGGATACGATATTTTAATGTTTTCCAATGAACATTTTCAAGGGAGTTATTTAGCGAGATGTCGACACTTTAATTTAGATGGATGTCTAATTATTGCGGGGGAAGAAGTAGAAAAGGCTACTTTTGAACTTGCAGAAAGTGGTTTTCCTTGTATTGGGATTGATATCGAATTAACGGGGCCGAGAGCAAGCTATGTTATGACAGACAATGTTAATTTATCGAGAAAAGTAGTCGAGCATTTTTATTTGAACTCCATTAGAAAAATTGGCTATATCGGTGGGATGCGTGAGTCTGTTATTTCCAATTTACGTTTAAAAGGATTCACAGATGCGATGAATCAGTTTGGTCTAGACATCCATGATGAATGGATTCAATATGGGGATTTCCAAGAAGAAAGCGGCTATATCGCAATGAAGAACATGCTTGAATTGAAGGATTATCCAGAAGCTATTTTTGCAGCATCGGACTTAATGGCATTAGGTGCGTTAAGGGCTATTGAGGAAGAGGGACTTCGCACTCCGAGTGATATTCGAATTGTTGGATGTGATGACATCGCTGCTTGCCGATATAGTGCCCCGAAACTGACTACGGTCAAGCAGGATAAAGAGAAAATCGGTAAACTATCAGCTTATATGTTAAATGATTTGATCGAGGGAAAATCGAAACTAAAGCCTGTGTTTACTGATTCTGAACTGATCTTGAGAGAATCGTGTGGGACGAATAAAACCTTCTGGTAATTCATATGGATTCAAGCTTTAAAGTACTATTTTACACCAAGAATGGTAGGGGATGATAGGAGGGTTTCGGATGAGTTATTTTGCAGTTTTTGATGTCGGAGGTTCCGCAATTAAATATTCTCTAATGGATGAGACAGGGGAATTTTTAGAGAAATCTTCTGTCCCTACTCCTAAAGATGGGTTAGATTCCTTTATCGATACGATCGATTCCGTGGTCAAGGGTTTTCAAAAAAGTCATGAACTAAGTGGTGTTGCTTTAAGTATGCCAGGTGCTGTCGATGTCGAAACGGGCTTTATTAAAGGGATCACGGCTATTACCTATATTCATGGGCCAAATATAAAGGAATTGATCCAAGAGCGAACCCGTCTCCCTGTAGAGCTAGAAAATGATGCAAATTGTGCTGGACTGGCTGAAGGTTGGATAGGTGCGGCAAAAGGAATCAGTGATTATATCTGTGTTATCATTGGTACTGGGATAGGTGGAGCGCTGGTTCTAGATAAAAAAATTCGTCACGGCAGAAATCTCTTCGGTGGGGAATTTGGGTATATGATTCTCGAAGATTATTTGGCGCAGCCTATAGGAGAATCTTGGAGTACACTTGCTGCCACTTGGGGCTTAGTAATGCAAGTTGCAAAGCGTAAAGATATGGACCCGCATACTCTTGATGGAGTTACGGTCTTTAAAATGGCGGATGATGGTGATATGGAAGTGCAGGATGAGATCGAAAAGTTTACGAAACGGCTCGCTGTAGGGATTTATAATTTGCAGTATATCATTGATCCAGAGAAAATTTTGCTCGGTGGGGCAATTAGTAAACGCGAGGGATTCATTGAGCAAATTAACGAAAAGTTAAAAGTCATGAAACCAAATGAACAATGTCTTGCCATTCAGGTGGAACCATGCCAATTTGGCAATGATTCAAACTTGATTGGTGCGCTGTATCATTTTTTACAAAGGGCTACAAAAATACCAAGCCATTGAAGAAGATGAACCATCAGCTTGCCTAGTTGTATGGTTCATTTCTTTAAGGAGACTATATACATATGAGGAGGGTAAGAAATGTTACATAAAAATTTAAAACCGTTTCCGAAAGATTTTTTATGGGGTTCAGCTTCTGCAGCCTATCAAGTAGAAGGTGCTTGGGATGAAGATGGAAAGGGTCCTTCTAACTGGGATCAGTTCGTGCGAATTCCTGGTAAAACGTTTAAAGGTACAACAGGTGATGTAGCGGTTGATCATTATCATCGTTATAAAGAAGATGTCCAATTAATGGCTGAAATGGGAATGAAAGCCTACCGTTTTTCTGTTGCGTGGGCACGGATATTCCCTCAAGGGAAAGGGGCTGTAAATGAGAAAGGGCTACAGTTTTATAGCGATTTAATCGATGAACTAATAAAAAACAAGATCGAGCCTATTTTAACCATATATCACTGGGATTTACCACAAGCCCTTCAAGATCAATATGGAGGCTGGGAATCTCGAGAAATTGTCCAGGACTTTACGGATTACGCAGTAACTTTATACAAACATTTTGGGGATCGAGTAAAGTACTGGGTAAGTTTGAATGAGCAAAATATCTTCACTGGTTTAGGCTATCGAATGGCGTTACATCCCCCAGGTGTGAAAAATGAAAAGCTATTTTATCAGGTGAATCATCATGCCAATCTAGCAAATGCAAGTGCGATCAAAGAATTCCGCAAGCATGTACCAGATGGCAAAATCGGACCTAGTTTTGCCTATTCCCCATCCTATGCTGCCTCTTCAAAACCGGAAGATATTCTTTCTGCTGAAAATGCAGAAGAGTTAAATGCTCATTGGTGGATGGATATTTATGCGTGGGGAACATATCCTCAAGCTGCTTGGAACTACTTAGCGGAAAAAGGTTTGGCTCCAACGATCGAAAATGGTGATTTTGAGTTGTTAAAAGAAGGAAAACCGGATTTTATGGGGGTAAACTATTATCAAACAACAACTTTTGAAATGAATCCACTAGATGGGGTTTCCGAAGGGAAAATGAATACGTCAGGTAAAAAAGGAACATCAGAGGATACGGGCGTCCCAGGTCTCTTTAAAACGGTCAAGAATGAACATCTTGAACGAACTAATTGGGACTGGAATATCGATCCGACAGGCCTTCGAATTGGCCTTCGTCGAATCACAAATCGTTACAAACTCCCGATTTTAATTAGTGAAAATGGTCTGGGTGAATACGATAAGCTCGAAGAAAGTGATGTGATCAATGATGACTATCGCATCAATTATCTCCAACTGCATTTAAAAGCAGTCCAAGAAGCAATCACGGATGGTGTTGATATGATGGGTTATTGTACATGGTCGTTTACGGATCTTCTCAGCTGGTTGAATGGCTTCCAAAAACGATATGGTTTTGTGTATGTCAATCAACACGAAGAAGGGGAACATGATCTTCGCCGTATCAAAAAGAAAAGCTACTATTGGTATAAAGAAGTTATTGAGACAAATGGTCGTAATCTATAATAGAAAAGCTGGGACATAACTAGCTTCAAATCATGAGAAAGGTGAATCCTGAGGATACTCCAATTCACCTTTCTCTATTTTTGTCTGTTAATTTTTCATTAACGTAAGACCTTCGATTTTCCTCGTACAAAAAAATCGAGTGAATCGCAAATTAGCCTTCAAAAATCCAATCGATTTCCATTGTGTCTATGTTTCTACTAAAAGACTCTATTTTGCTCCAACCATCTCTTACCCTTAAGCGGAATTTTTCCTGTTATCTCCTCGATGGAGTCCCTTTTAGGGGAAATAACGGAAGATTTTCCGCTTATGGAGGGCAAAATCGTTTATTTTGGCATTTTTTGAGGGAATAGCAGGAATTTCTCCTGTTATTTCGGCTCTTTTTCATGATGGTTGCTCATTAAGCGGAAATTTTCCTGTTATTTTCATGCCGATACGCCACTGTTTATATGAACACGTTATCCACTCCAAACTAGAATTAAAAAGTCGTTACTACCGACTTTTTTTAAAAGAGTTAATCGAGTAATTCTTCAAAGATGCGAAATTCTAATCCGTTTAAATGAATCGGAGTATCTAAATGGATCGGTCTCTTTTTAAAGGAGTCATCCGTCATGATAAATTCATGCGACGGTTTTATACTTAATTCTGTTGTCACTTCTATTTGAGTATCGCTATTGTTTAGGATGAACAATAATCTCTTTTGAGCATTCGCTTTTTCATAAATAATATAATCTTGTTCGGCATCAGCATGAATAATCCGGAAATCCCCGCCATTTCCAACTAGCGGTTCGTTCTTACGCCATGTTATTAAGGTCTTAAGGAAAGAAAATAGCTTTCTGTCCTGCTTGCTTTCATCCCATTCCATACAAGCGCGACACCCAGGGTCTTGTCCGCCAGCCATGCCAATTTCATCCCCGTAATAGATACATGGAGATCCAAAAAAGGTAAATTGGAATAGGTAGAGTAACTTAACTCGATCGCGATTCCCGTTTGCTAAAGTAAGAATACGAGGAGTATCATGACTGTCTAATAGATTAAATGCGACTTCATTCACATTTTTAGGGTACATTTGCTGTACTCTAACAATGGAATCTTCAAAGTCTTGGATGCTCATTATTTCTTTTGCAAAAAAATCGATTGCGCTATTCGTAAAAGGATAATTCATGACTGCGTCAAACTGATCCCCTTGTAGCCACGGCATTGAATCATGCCAAATTTCACCTAAAATATATGTTTCGAGTTTGACGGCTTTAACGGTTTTGCGGAAATCTCTCCAAAATGCATGGTCAACCTCATTTGCTACATCCAATCGCCAACCATCAATATCGAATTCTTCAACCCAATAACGGGCAACGTTAAGTAAATATTCTCTTACTTCAGGGTTTTCTGTGTTTAATTTTGGCATGGAAGAAACGAAGGCAAATGTATCGTAGTTTGGCCTTGGTTCAGTCATAACAGGGAACTCCCATAGATGAAACCAATCTTTATATTTAGATTTCTCTTGATTCTTTAATACATCCTGGAATGGTGGAAAATAAAAACCACTATGATTAAAGACTGCATCTAACATGATACGGATGCCGCGTTTGTGACATTCTTGTACTAATTGGCGGAATGTTTCTTTATCCCCGAACTGTGGGTCGATTTCCATGTAATCGATGGTATCGTATTTATGATTTGATCCAGCCTTAAAGATGGGGGTCAAGTAAATTCCGTTTATACCGAGTTCAACAAGGTGATCCAAGCGATTAATTATGCCTTGGAAATCCCCACCAAAGAAATTGTTTGGGCTAGGTTTTGCACTCCCCCAAGGAAGCGTATCTTTTGGATTTATGGATGGATCACCGTTTGCGAATCGTTCTGGGAATATTTGATACCAAACAGTATTCGAAACCCACTTAGGCGCATCGAACACATCGATTTTATTTAGAAATGGGAAGCAAAAGAAATATGAGATATCCTCGGCTGGGATATCATCTAGGAATCCTCTTTCGGTATAGACGATGCTTTCTTCCTTTGCGTTAAATAGTTGAAATCCATATCGAAGTCTGCGATATTCAGGTGTAATCTCGACGATCCAATAATCGAAAAGTCTATCTGAAAATTGGATATGCATTTCCTTGTGTTGATACACCCAACCTTTTTCTCCCCATTCGTGGGGGTCCCCATGGATAAGCTGAACTTTTTTGACATCATTTTTTTTCGTTTGTAAGCGGATGTGTAATCCCTTTTCGTTATAGGCGTATGCATAGTTGTTCTTTGGACGGTGAAAAATAGCTTCTTTTAACAAAATAATATCCCCTTTAATGAGTTTTTGGTTGTAGCTAAATTATTGTTCTTAAGTTACTCTGGATAGCGTTCAATAAAAAAGAGTTTAGCAAAATAACTATTTGATAAATACAAACGTTTGCTCAAAAGTGAGTTATTAATAATGAATAGGAACAAAAGAGCGTCCGATCCAGAAGGGATAACGCTAATTTATTGGAAACGGTTACTTATGGGGATTATAGCATATATAATGAAAAATAGTAAAACATAGAATTCCAAAATTTTATAGTTACAAACTAATAATTTCTATGTATAATAAGAATTGTATTTTGTGCAATCGTTTTCACTGAATTAAAAAGTAAACGATTACAAACATTAAATTTGTAGGAGGGTCAAAAAATGAAAAAATGGTTAATTTTATTGATTTCATTCGTTTTAGTCGCTTTAACTGCATGTGCACCAGAACGTGAAGAAGAAAAGCCAAATGATAATACGAGTAATGGTGGAGATTCAGCAGAAGCTGAAAAACCAGAAAAGCTAGTCGTTTGGGAAGATAAAGATAAGGGTGTAGGTCTTGATGCTGCCATTGCAAGCTTTGAAGAAGAGTATGGAATCAAAGTGGAATATAGAGAAATGGATATGGCAACGGAGATTCGTGAACAAATGCGTTTAGATGGTCCAACTGGAGCAGGGCCAGATGTGATTACTTTACCACATGATCAAATTGGTCAAGTAGTAACAGAAGGACTCATTGCACCAATCGAAGTAGATCAATCTGTAATCGATATTTATACAGAATCTTCTATTGAATCACAAACATACGATGGAAAGCTTTATGGACTTCCAAAAGCAACCGAAACACCTGTATTTATTTACAATAAAGCTTTAATGGCTGAACCGGTTGAAACTTTTGATGAGTTACTAGAGTTCTCTAAAGGTTTAAAAGGTACTGATCAATATGGATTCCTCGCATTATGGGATAATTTCTATTTTGGAAACTCTGTAATGGCAGGATACGGTGGTTACGTATTCGGTGAAGATGGTGGGGTGTTAAATCCTGCGGATATCGGTGTAAATAATGAAGGAGCTGTTGAAGGTGCGGAATACATTCAACAGTGGTACAAAGAAATCTTCCCTTCAGGAATTATTGGTGAAAGTGGAGGATCTGCAAAAGATGGTTTATTCCAGGAAGGAAAAGTTGCTTCTGTTATGGATGGTCCTTGGGCATTCCAAACATTAAATGACATTGGTATGAATTATGGTGTAACGCCAATGCCTAAACTTCCAAATGGAGAATACCCAGTTACGTTCATGGGAGTTAAAGGCTGGCATTTATCTAGCTTCTCTAAAAATAAAGAGTGGGCAACGAAGTTAATCGAATGGATTACGAATGAAGAAAATGCAAAAATTCGTTATGAAGAAACATCTGAAATTCCACCAGTAAAGTCTTTAATCGATGATCCAATCATTGCGGAAAATGAAGGTGCTCAAGCGGTTGCAATTCAATCTCAACGTGCAATTCCAATGCCGAATATTCCACAAATGGCAGAGGTTTGGGAGCCGATGGCACAAGCGTTACAATTAATAGCTTCTGGAGATTCAGAACCGAAAGATGCACTTGATGAAGCTCAATCCACTATTACTTCACAGATTGAATTAAATCACTCTGGAAAATAGTGATTTAAAGCAGTACCCCGTCACTTGGGGTACTGCTTAACATTATTATGGTTCTGAAAGGAGAACAAATAATGCAACCGCATAAACAAAGTAATCAGTCCAATAAACGTAAAATCGCTTTAGTGTTGTCCATCATTCCTGGATTTGGACAATTTTATAATAAGCAAATTGTAAAAGGTATTACTTTCCTCATTTTAACCAGTGCATTTATTTTTGCCTTCGGAGACTTACTTCGTTATGGTTTTTGGGGATTAGTGACTCTAGGTACTGATCCGCAATATGATCACTCCATCTTTCTATTAATTGAAGGAATCCTCACGGTGCTGTTAGCCGTTTTGTTAGCGGGTATATATATTTTTAATTTATATGATGCATACAAAACAGGTAAGAAAAGAGATAACGAAGAAGAAATTAATGGATTAAAAGAACAATATCGATCATTAGTTGATAATGGATTTCCATATTTAATTATGTCGCCTGGCTTTTTATTAATGGTTTTTGTTGTTATATTCCCTATTTTATTTGTTATTTTACTATCTTTTACGAACTATGATTTATACCATACTCCACCGGCTAGTCTAGTGGATTGGGTAGGTTTTAAGAATTTCGTAGATATATTTAAAGTTCCAATTTGGAGAGAAACGTTCTTTAGTGTTCTTTCTTGGACAATAGTTTGGACATTCGTTGCAACGAGTTTACAAATCGCTGTAGGGATATTTTTGGCGGTAATCGTAAATCAGAAAGATTTAAAGTTTAAGAAGATTTTCAGAAATATTTTGATTTTACCTTGGGCAGTTCCTGCGTTTGTTTCTATCTTAGTATTTGCGGGGATGTTCAATGAAACATTTGGAACGATTAATCGGGATATACTAGGTTTTTTTGGAATCGAAAATATACCTTGGATGACGAATGCCATGTTTACTAGGCTAGCTCTTATATTCATTCAGACTTGGCTAGGATTCCCCTTTATTTTTGTTATGACAACAGGGGTGCTTCAGTCAATTCCAAATGAATTATATGAAGCGGCTGAAGTAGACGGTGCAACCATCTTCCAAAAGTTTAGACATATCACATTGCCGTTGGTTCTATTTGTAACGGCTCCCATCCTCATTACACAATTTACAGGGAATTTTAATAACTTTAATGCGATCTACTTGTTTAATGGAGGAGGACCAGCAATGCCTGGCCAGAACGCAGGTGGAACGGACATTTTAATTTCATGGATCTATTCATTAACCATGACGTCAGCTCAGTATGGAAAAGCAGCTGCCATCACGATGATCCTTTCTGTCATCGTTATTGCCGTAGCGCTTTGGCAATTTAGAAGAACAAAATCATTCCAAGAAGAGGATATGATGTAGATGAATACAAAAAGAAGGAATACGTTACGTCTTACTTTGTCTTATCTAGCAATTATTATAATGGCATTGATTATCTTTTACCCGATTGTTTGGATCGTGGGTTCTTCCTTTAATCCTGGAAACAGCTTATCAGGTTCAACGATGATCCCAAAAGATGCCACATTAATGCATTATAAAAAATTATTTGACCATGCGCAATCGGACTATTTAACGTGGTATTGGAATACGTTAAAGATCTCAACGTTAACGATGCTGTTTTCGGTCATTATGGTTAGCTTAACAGCTTACTCATTTTCTAGATATCGTTTTGTTGGTCGGAAAAACGGTTTAATGACCTTTTTAATCTTGCAAATGATCCCGAACTTTGCGGCCTTAATTGCGATTTATGTATTAGCGACATTAACGGGATTAATTGATACTCATTTAGGATTAATTCTTATCTATACAGGCGGCTCGATCCCAATGAATACGTATCTCATGAAGGGATATCTTGACACGATCCCGAAAGAATTGGATGAGTCAGCACGTATGGATGGAGCTGGGCATTTCCGTATTTTTGCACAAATTATCATGCCGCTAGCGAAACCAATTATTGCTGTTATTGCACTATTTACCTTTATCGCACCATTTACAGATTTTATCATTGCAAGGATATTACTTCGTTCGGAGGAAAACTATACATTAGCAGTAGGTCTATATCAAATGATTGCAAAGCAATTTGGCAATGAATTTACTTTGTTTGCAGCCGGGGCCGTTTTAATTGCAGTACCAATTACCATCCTTTTCTTACTGTTACAGAAGTATTTTGTAACGGGTCTATCTGCTGGAGGCATTAAAGGATAATAGTCGATTTTGTTTTAGGAGGTACATCATGCTTGGAGATACAAGCTTTGCTATACACCCAGGGAAGGAAAAGAAAGATACAGCCGATGTGTATCGTGACATCGGGAGTGTACAAGAATGGTTAAAAAGAGATCAAGAATACCTATTTAATTGCGTTAATGGTAAAGTGTCCATCCTCTTTTATACAGATGAAATTATTCGAGTAACGATGAATACAAAACACGATCCTGTTTTAAATAACTCAAAATCAGTTATTATAGAGCCCAATTTAGTGAACGTGAGTGAAGATGAGACAGAAGAAACGCTCATTTTAAAAACATCTGAACTTGTTCTTCAAATTGAAAAAACACCTTTTCGTTTAACCGTAAAAGATGTTAAGGGAACAACGATAGTTTCTGAAGATAAGCGTGGTATCGCTTTCCGTGAAAACGGTGAGGTGATCGCATTTAAGCAAATGCATGAACATGATCATTTTTATGGGTTTGGGGAAAAATCAGGTCATTTAGATAAACGTGGCGAGAAATTAGAAATGTGGAATACGGATGTATATGCGCCTCATAATCCAGAAACAAAAGCGCTTTACGAGTCTATTCCTTATTTCATGACTTTACGTGATGGGAATGCGCACGGAATATTTTTCGATAATACGTTTAAAACGCACTTTGATCTGCAATCATCTGATGCGTATTATTCTTTTTCAGCCGAAGGTGGTCAATTAGATTACTATGTATTGGCTGGTCCGCATCCGAAAAGGGTATTAGAACAATACACGTATTTAACAGGGAGAATGCCATTGCCGCCAAAGTGGTCTCTTGGCTATCATCAGTCACGTTATAGCTATGAGACAGAAGCAGAAGTGAGGGAACTGGCAAAGAACTTTATTGAAAGGAACATTCCGCTTGATGTCATTCATTTAGATATTCATTATATGAATGGCTATCGTGTCTTTACGTTTGATAAAGAAAGATTTCCTAATCCAGAACTCTTGATTGCTGATTTGAAAGAAATGGGAATTCGCGTCGTACCAATCGTAGATCCAGGTGTGAAAAAAGATGCTGAGTATCCGATTTATCAAGAAGGGGTGCTAGAGGATCACTTCTGTAAATATATCGAAGGAGATATTTATTATGGTGAAGTGTGGCCAGGTGTGAGTGCTTTTCCAGATTTTACAGAAGAAAAGGTACGCAAATGGTGGGGCGAAAAGCATGAATTCTATACCTCGATGGGAATCGAAGGAATTTGGAATGACATGAATGAGCCTGCCGTCTTTAATGAAACAAAAACGATGGATTTAGAAGTCATCCACCGCAATGATGGCCGTCTAACGACACATCGTGAAATGCATAATGTTTACGGGTTACTAATGGGAAAAGCAACTTATGAAGGGATGAAGGAAAATCTTCAAGGGAAACGTCCATTTTTACTGACTCGTGCGGGTTATGCTGGTGTCCAGCGGTATGGAGCTGTTTGGACAGGTGATAATCGTAGTTTCTGGGAGCACCTGCAAATGTCTTTACCAATGGTGATGAACTTAGGTCTATCTGGGGTTCCGTTTACTGGCCCTGATGTTGGTGGCTTTGCCCATGATACAAATGCGGAACTATTAACACGTTGGACTCAAGTAGGAGCATTTACCCCATTTTTCCGGAACCACTCGGCGATTGGCTTCCGTTACCAAGAACCATGGCAGTTTGGAGAAAAATTTGAAACGATCATGAAAAAGTATATTCAAATGCGCTACGAATGGATGCCGCAACTATATTCCTTGTTTTATCAGGCAAGTATACAAGGTTTACCAGTGATGCGCCCATTATTAATGGAATATCCTGATGATGCTAAGACCTATAACTTAAACGATCAATTTATGATCGGGGATAATGTGATCATGGCGCCGATATTAAATCCTTCTGTAACCGATCGAGTGGTATACTTACCTAAAGGTGAGTGGATGGAATATACAAGTGGAGAAAGCTATGAAGGCGAAAAAGTCCATCTTATACATGTAGAGTTAGAAGACTTACCAATCTTTGTTCGCAAAGGCTCCGCACTTATGCAAAGTAAATGGATATCCAATCAAGATAAAGAAACAAAAGATCTTACGATGAAAGTATTTGCATCGGACGAAGAGAACTATTCTTTTACATTCTATGATGACGATGGAGAAACCTTTGCTTATGAGACAGGAGAGTATATAAAGATTGCTTTTGACATTCAATCCTCCAAGGATAAGATAGAAATCAGCGTATTATCAAAAGAAGGAAATTATCAACCTGCCTATAAAGAAATAAAGATTGAACTAATGGGTCCAAACAAAACAGTCTTCGTTAATGGCAGCAATAGTAGTATAATAGGTCTATAATCATGGTAAAAAGGTAGAGGTGGGAAAATGGTAACGATAAAAGATGTAGCGAAAATCAGTGGGGTTTCCCCCTCTACAGTTTCTCGTGTCATTGCGGACAATCCAAGAATTAGTGAAGACACAAAGAAAAAAGTGCGGAAAGCAATGAAAGACTTAGGCTATCATCCTAATATTAACGCGCGTAATCTTGTTGCCAAGTCAACAAAGGCGATAGCTGTCATTATGCCGTCATCGACAAACATTGCTTTACAAAATCCATTCTTTCCAGAGATTTTGCGTGGAATTGGTTCGATTCTCCATGAAGCTAAATATTCCATGTATTTATCAACGGGAGATACAGAAAAAGAGATTTTAAATGAAGTGCAACGGATCGTATATGGAAGCTACGTAGACGGAGTTATTCTTCTTTACTCCCGGATTAATGATAAGGTGACAAATTTTTTGCGAGAACAAGGCTTTCCGTTTGTCATTGTAGGTAAGCCCTATGATCATGATACAGAAATTACCCACGTTGATAATGACAATATTAGGGCAGGCAAAGAAATAACGAAGCATTTAATCGATATGGGTCATGAAAGAATTGCTTTTATAGGTGGTTCAAGGGAATTATTTGTAACGCAGGATCGTGAAAGCGGCTATGTAGCTGCTTTAAATGAAGCGGGAATTAAAGAGTGTGAGTCGTATAAAATTCACACCGAATTCCTTGAGTCAGGCGGGAAAGAAGCGGTGGAGGATCTCATGTCATTAAATACCCCGCCAACGGGATTAGTCGTTAGTGATGATCTGATTAGTCTTGGGATTTTAAGCATGCTAGAGAACTATGGTGTTCGCGTTCCGCAGGATATTTCATTAGTGAGTTTTAACAACGTTTATCTTTCTGAAATTACTCGGCCTGCACTGACAACGGTTGATATCCAAATCTATGAACTGGGTGCGCAATCTGCTAAAGCGCTGATTGAGAAAACAGAAAACAAAAACGAGCCAGCCAAACGAATAATTATTCCGTATCAAATTGTTTATCGGGATTCTGTGAGTAGGATAAAGTAAGAAAACCGTTCTTAAACACATAAAGGACATCCATTTATTGATAAATAGGAGGCTTCTCAAAGGTTGATGAAACTTTTGGGAGGCCTCTTTTTTATGCTTTGCCTTTTTTTCTGTACACGGCTAACCCGCTCATCCTCGGTTTACAAAAAACAACCCCAATGATATATTAATAATATTAAATATATTAAATAAAAATTTAACAAACTTAATATTAGAAGTAGATGATTCATAGCTTTTATATTGCTTTGATTCCTTCATTCTATTTTCAACATCTGAGGAGGTACGAAAAATGAAAGAAACATATGATATTGTAATCGTAGGTGGCGGTAGTGCAGGCTCTGTACTAGGGGATCGTTTAAGTGCAGATGGGACACGGACTGTACTCGTTTTAGAGGCAGGACGAAAGGATTTTTCATGGGACTTGTTGATCCAAATGCCGGCTGCTTTGCCGTTCCCCGCAGGGAAAGCTTTATATGACTGGAGATACGAATCAGATCCTGAACCCTATATGAATGGGCGACGTGTTAAGCATGCCCGGGGAAAGGTGCTTGGAGGTTCAGGCTCTATTAACGGGATGATTTTTCAACGTGGTAACCCGTTGGACTATGAACGATGGGGAGCAGATCAAGGGATGGGAACATGGGATTTTGCACATTGTCTTCCATATTTTAAACGAATGGAGAATGCTTTAGCTGCCAACCGAGAAGATGAATTCCGTGGCCATGATGGTCCGCTTAAATTAGAACGAGGACCAGCGACTAATCCTCTTTTCCAAGCCTTCTTTGACGCAGCTGAAGAGGCAGGCTACGCACGAACCCCTGATGTGAACGGATTTCGACAAGAAGGCTTCGGTCCATTTGATAAGCATGTGTACAAAGGTAGACGTTATTCACCTTCGCGTGCTTATCTGCACCCGGCTATGGGGAGACAGAACCTTACAGTGAAAACCCGTGCTTTTGTGTCAAGTATTGATTTCAATGGTTCACGAGCTAACGGTTTGACATATCGTCGAAATGGAAAGACACATCAAGTCATTGCGGGTGAAATCATACTTGCTGGCGGAGCAATCAATACACCACAATTACTTCAGCTATCAGGTGTGGGCGACGCTGAACATTTACGCTCGCTCGGTATTAAACCAGTAGTTGATCTTCCAGGGGTAGGTGAAAATCTCCAAGATCATCTCGAAGTATACATTCAACATGCTTGCCCGCTCCCAGTTTCCGAACAGCCTAACTTAAATAAGGCCCGGATGCCTTGGATCGGATTGCAATGGTTACTTGGGCGAACAGGTCCAGCAGCGACCAACCATTTCGAAGGTGGTGGGTTTGTCCGCTCAAATGAGGATGTAGCTTATCCTAATTTAATGTTTCATTTCCTTCCTGTAGCGGTTCGTTACGACGGACAAAAAGCAAAAACTGCCCACGGATTCCAAGTGCATGTTGGACCTATGTATTCCGATGCTCGGGGGAAATTAAAAATTCGTTCGACTGATCCGACAGAGCATCCGAGTATGGTCTTCAATTATCTTTCTACTGAACAAGATCGGCGGGAGTGGATTGAAGCAGTAAGAGTTTCGCGTGAAATCTTATCACAGCCAGCTATGGCACCGTATAATTCAGGAGAAATATCACCAGGTCCATCCGTTCGAACAGACAAGGAGATTTTGGATTGGGTAGCGCAAGATGCAGAGACTGCACTTCACCCGAGCTGTACGGCAAAGATGGGGCCAATATCAGATCCGATGGCCGTCGTTGATCCATTAACAATGAAAGTCCATGGGCTTGATAATGTACGAGTGGTGGATGCATCTGCTATGCCTTATGTCACGAATGGCAATATTCATGCACCTGTGTTGATGTTAGCAGAAAAAGCGTCAGACATAATCCTTGGTCGTAAACCGCTCGAGCCAATTCATGCAGATTTTTACCGTCATGGTGTACATCCAGCCGACGCAGGGACGATAAAACGATAAAAAAAATACTGCTTATATGAGAAGGTTGCTTTCAAAAATGTAATTGCCTGTCAAAGCGTACATTTTATGAAAGAGCCTTCTCTTTGTTTTGTGCAGATTTTCGAAGAATAAAAAGAAGCTGGTCCTCGCCAAAAAAAGGAGTCCAGCTTCATACTTACTTTTATTTATGCCTTTATTTTACCCACTCATTCACCAATGCTTGATTTTCATCAATCCATTTTTTAGCTCCCTCAAGAGGGTCTGAAGCACTTTCAACATAGTCGATTAGCTGACCGATTTGTTGATCATCCATCTTCCAATTTTTAAACCAATCATTTACTTTCGGGTAATCCTCTTCAAAACCATGTCTCGTACCATGGTGGATTTTTTCTATACCACCATATGTACTTTGTGGGTCTTCGAGAAATTTCAAATCATACTTGGAGAATACAGAGTGAGGGCTCCAAAGTGGTGCCACGATAGGTTTTTCGTTTTCTACTGATCTTTGGATTTCAGATAACATCGCAGGTTCGGAGCTTGGTGTTAGTTCAAAATCAAGATCATAGTCTTGAATTAATTGTTCTGTAACATCCATTGTACCTGCTCCAGGGTCAAATCCGACAATTTCTCCATCAAATAGTTCCTTATGTTCGTTTAAGTCTTCTACACTATTCACTTCCTCTACGTAGGTTGGAACAACAAGTCCTACTTTTGCATTGTCAAACCAAGTAGATTCTGAGAAGTTGACAGTATCCTTATATGTCTCGAAATAATTGGCATCTTGTACAGGTAACCATATCTCTAAACTAACATCTAAATCGCCTGTTTCTAAAGCTTGCATCATTGCACCCATGCTTAATATGCTAAACTCCACATTATAGCCTTTATCTTCTAATAGTGCTTTCCACATGTTAGTGACGGCAATATTCTCGGCCCAGTTAATTTGACCAATTGTTATTACTTCCTCATTTACTCCTGATTCTGCCCCTGTTTGTTCATTGCTTGTCTCCCCGCTGGTGCTTCCACATGCCGTCAATAGAGCGAGCATTAGCAGCACTAACATAATACTAAGTTCTTTGTTCCGTTTGTTCATGTAAAAAAACTCCCCTTTGTTTTTATATAAATCAATTCAAAACATTAAATATGTTAAGAATTAATTTAACAAAATAGTTAAAACAAAATGCTCTCTTTTTAGAAGAGATCAGCATGGCATTCTTACTTTGGTAGCCTATAGCCATCTCTCTATAGACTACCTGAACACTTCTCTTTAATTTACTCTTTTTGCTCCTTCGGTAAATACTCAAATATTTCTCCACTTTTTATACTTTTAACTAAGTTTTCTAACCAGCGATAATATGTTTTCGATTCTTCTAATTGATCATAGTATTTTTTTGCCTCAGCAACGATTTCTGGCGTGCTAGAAGAATCTTTTATGACGTTGATAAAATCTTCTTGTGCTTCTTCAACAGCTTCCAGATTCATCTTTACTTCGCGTTCCCACATTTGACAATAGAAAGCTATAAAGGAACGGAAGAAATTCTTCTCAGCAACATACGTATGTTTTCGAGAACCGCGTGTAAATGTTTTTTTTACCATTTCTATTTCTTGTAGTTTTCGTACACTCGTACTCATACTCGGTTTGCTCATTCCGAGTTCAGTACGCATTTCATCAAGGGTCATCTGCTCTTTAAAGTACATCGTCGCATATAAATTAGCTGCAGCTGGCGTCACACCATATAAGTCCATTGTCTCAGCAATGGCCCCAATCACTTTGTCTTTGGCTTCTTCTAATTTAATTCTAGATTTTTCAGCTGATTCGCTCATAAGTGTTGCTCCTTCAATATAAAGTAAAGCTTGTTAAATATTTTTTAAATATTACTATAAACTTTATGATACCGTGTTCAGAATAAATGTCAAATGCAAAAGGGAGATTCGTTCGTTGTAATCGCATAGAACCCTTGTGTATTTAGATATTTTAGCTTGTTTTTAATTCTGCTGAAAATCTTTGACAGCCTTTAAAAGACATGATACGATTTTTTAAAAAGTTAAATAAATTTTTAATAAATTTAATTTAATATTAAATTGGAGTTGAGTGTTTTGAGTCTAAAACAATATATTAATGGAAAATGGGTAGGCGCTATTTCAGGTAATACGCGCTCCATTATGAATCCATTTAATCAAGAAGTTATTGCTATTGTTCCAGAAGGTGACGAATCAGATGCAAAAGCAGCAATTGCTGCAGCAAGAGCAGCTTTTGATAAAGGAGAATGGTCTTCTGCTCCAGCAACAGAGCGTGGGGTGATCGTGAGGAAAATAGCTGAATTAATAGAACGAGATCAAGAAAAATTAGCAAGATTGGAATCCTTAAATACGGGTAAAACCGTGGAGGAAAGCCGTGGAGACATGGCTGATATTGCAGGAGTGTTTCGCTATTACGCAGAGCTTGCGGATAAAGATGGTGGGGAAATGATTCATTCTCCAGTGCCAAACTCTATCAGTAAGGTTGTTCGCGAGCCTGTTGGAGTTTGTGGCCAAATTACCCCTTGGAATTATCCGTTGCTGCAAGCATCTTGGAAATTGGCTCCGGCTTTAGTCACAGGTAATACTCTCATTATGAAGCCAAGCGAAATCACACCACTTACGACGATTAAAGTATTTGAACTAATGGAAGAGGCTGGGGTACCTACTGGAGTTGCGAACTTAGTACTCGGATCTGGTCATACAGTTGGTGCTGAGCTATCCCGTAATATGGATGTCGACCTTCTTTCTTTTACAGGTGGAATCGTTACAGGGAAAAAAATTATGCAAGCAGCTAGTAGCAATGTGAAAAAGCTTGCCCTCGAACTTGGTGGTAAAAATCCCAATATCATCTTTGCTGATGCAGATTTTGAAACAGCTGTTGACCAAGCGCTAAATGGGGTGTTTTTTCATGCTGGTCAAATTTGTTCTGCAGGGACAAGATTAATAATAGAAGAAAGTATTCACGATGAGTTTATTCATGCTCTTGTTGAACGAGTGAAAAAATTTAAACTAGGTAGTGGGTTTGACGAAGATACTCAGATGGGTCCGCTTATTTCAGCTGAACAACTTGCGAAAGTAGAAAAGTATGTAGAAACCGGCATTAAAGAAGGTGCTACATTAGCAGTTGGTGGGAGCCGACCAGCAGATCCAGAGCTACAAAATGGCTTTTTCTTCTTGCCTACCATTTTTACGGACTGCACAACAGATATGACGATTGTTCAAGAGGAAGCGTTTGGTCCTGTCATCACAGTGGAGAAATTTCTTACTGAAGAGGAAGCAGTAAAACTTGCTAATGATTCTATCTACGGCCTTGCAGGTGGTGTTTGGACGAATGATATTGTGAAAGCTGAACGTTGTGTAGCGAAGCTGCGTATGGGTACTGTTTGGATTAATGATTTCAATCTTTACTTTCCGCATGCGCCGTGGGGTGGGTTTAAGCAGTCTGGGATTGGCCGCGAATTAGGGAAAATAGGACTAGAAGAATATACGGAAACAAAGCATATATTCCAAAATCTTAAACCTAAACCGATTAACTGGTTCTGAGATGGTAATTTATTGAAAAAAGCATCTGTGTAAAAGATCTATTATCTTGCTTAGTTACTCAGTGTTGTTCAACGTTTGTACATTCAAATTTAATATTTGAAATGAAATGTTTCACTATTTTAATATAACTGTAATCTAAAAAAAGCCCATTTCTATGTTATAAATGATACATAGGAAGGGGTTGTCTTATGCATTCCTTAAAAAGGGGAGCCATCGCTCTGACAAGTATTTTTGTACTTTCGACAAGTATCGTGGCAAATGCAGAAACAAGTCAAGAAACGATAAATTCAAATCAACATAAACTTCAACAAAATGCTGACATCATTAATGATAAAAAAGTGGAGCAAGACAAAGTAGCTGCTGAACTTCAAAGTGTTCAAAATGATTTAGCAACCATTGAAAATGAGATAGCTAAAACGAATGAAACGATTAAAGCTATCGAGCAAAAAATTACCGAAACAAAGCAATTAATTGAAGATAAAAAGGAAGAAATTGTTGTCCTACAAGATAAGGTCCACGTGCGAAAAGGTGTTATGGAGGAACGATTGGTTTCTTTACAGCATAACGATCAAGTTAATTTCATTTTAGCTGTTTTCCTTAATGCTGAAAGTATCACGGATTTATTTGAACGAGTATCTGCTGTAACGACCATTTTCAGTGCAGATAAAGATTTGTTAGAACAACAGAAAAACGATCTAGCAAAAATTGAAGAAGAAAAAATCGCAATTGATCAGCAAGAAACCCTATTGCAAGAACAATATGCTGAATTAGCTACAAATCAAGAGGACTTGGAAAATAGTTTGCAAAAGAGACAACAGGAGCTTGCTTCTGTTCAAGCAAAGTATAATGCGATTAGTCATGAAATAAATGTAGCTGAAAAAGAAAAGGAAAAAATTCAGAATCAATTACAGCAAGCTCAAAATAAGTTAAAGCAAGAGCAAGAAAATGCAGCCAAAATTAAGGCGGCCACTACAGCAAATGCTAGCAATACAAAGTCAAATAACAATCCACCAAAAGCAAATGTCAGTGTAAAAAAAGAGATGTATGTAACGGCAACAGCCTACAGTCATGAAACTTCGACAACTGGATTGACCTATATGGGGCATAATATCAAGAAGAACCCAAACATGAAGCTAATTGCGGTAGATCCTTCGGTTATCCCATTAGGTTCCAAAGTGTGGGTCGAAGGTTATGGAGAAGCGATCGCAGGTGATACAGGCAGTGCGATTGTAGGTCATAAAATAGATGTACTAATGCCAAATGGTGCTAAAGCGATTCAATGGGGACGCAAAGTAGTTAAAATTAAGATCTTGAATTAATAATGGAGGAGCGCTTATTTTGAGCGCTCTTTCTTTTTGTTTATTTAACGACTTTGTGATCTGAAAAGGAGAAGAGGAAATCGAATCCTCTTCTCCTTTATTATAGAATTACCCGTTCCTCTTCACTCCAGCCTGTGCACATGAAGTCCGTTCGACAATTGTGGGTGTTAATGTTCGATTTGGCGGAATGTTATTAGGTTCATTAATATAGCTTAATAACGTGTCTACCATACTTTGAGCGATTTGCTCAACGGGTACTCCGACACTTGTTAAAGGAACCTCCATATTATCCATTTGAGGGATATTGTCATAACTAATGACAGACATATCCTTTGGAATAATATAATTGGCTTGTCTGAGAGCATGGACGACCCCGGAACTAATATCGTAACTAGTTCCAATGATGGCAGTTGGCTTAACGGAAGATTTTAAAAGGCGGTTTGTGGCCATGAAACCATCATACCACTCAAGTCCTCCAGTATTAATCAAATTGTGACTACTAACATTTAGTCCGAATTGTTTCATTGCTTGTTGGAATCCGTGATACTTTTCAATTTGTCTTTCATCAAGTGGGGTAAAGTCACCCAAAAAGGCAATGTTCTCATGGCCTAGGTTATATAAATATTCAACAGCTAAGTTCATCGCTTGTCGATAATTTACGTCAATGATAGGAAAAGACTTATCTTTACTAACCCCATAAGACACCCCAGGCATTGGGAAAGAATTCGGCATCTCAACGTTATGATCATTAAACACAATGACACCGTCTATTTGAAAGCGTTTAAACATTTCTATGGAATTATGGATCGAGTTAATAGAAAGGATCATGGAATAGTTATTCATACTAATGACTTCGTTAAGCTTCGTTACTAAAGCAGAAGGTGCGACTCGTTCTAAAGTTGGCCAAATTAGACCGATGACATTTGATTGTTTATTTACAAGTCTTCGAGCGGCATAATTGGGTTCATACCCTAATTCCTTTGCTTTATTGATGATTTTTTCTTTTGTTTCTGGTTTGACAAGTGGACTATCATTTAATGCCTTAGATACAGTTGAATAACTAACACCTATTTGATTTGCGAGATCTTTTATTGTTATCGTCATATGAGCCACCAAGTTTTTATAGTATTTATATTACTAATGTTATAAAATAATAACGTTGTTAAAAATGCTAATTAAATATGTTGATACCATTATTTTTACAGTAAATAGATAAAATGTCAACGTTCTCATTCATAAAATATACACTTTTTATTTTAAAAAAAAGGTTGAAAAAGATGTTTTTATTAGATAGAATGAATTTTGTAATAACAACGTTGTTAATTTAAAAAGAAAACGGTTAAAAAAGTAGAGACAGTAAAAACTCTTTCTTTTTTTACCTCCGATGAAAGCGGTTCCTAATTGTGACGAAATAATGAAATGTACATGATTAATAACTGCTTCTGTTTTTCGTAGTAGCTATAGTCCAAATCTTCTTAATTAAAACTCTATTAGAGGGGGAAATGTTATGAAAATGAAAAAAATATTATCTATCGCAGCAACAGGAGTATTGTCTCTATCATTATTAGCAGCTTGTTCGTCTGGAAGTGGTGGCAATGAAAAATCAGATGCAGATAGCGAAAAAGCTGTTTCGTTACGATTGGCACACAACCAACCAGAGGATCATCCAATTCATACATCATTAATGGAATTTTCAAAGCTTACCGATGAAAATTCTGAAGGAAATGTGAAGATTGAGGTTTTTCCAAATGGTCAATTAGGACAAGAACGTGACGTGATTGAACTTGTAAAGTCAGGTACTCTTGATATGGCAAAAGTAAGTGCAGGTGCACTTGAAGCTTTTGATGAAAATTTCACCATCTTTTCACTTCCATATGTTTTTCAAAGTCAAGAGCATTACTATAACGTAATGGATAATAGTGAAGCGGTTCAAGAAATCTTTGAAGGAACTAGAGATGATGGTTTTGTAGGGATCGGTTGGTATGATTCAGGTCAACGTAGTATTTATACAACAGATAAAAAAGTAGAATCTCCTGCTGATATGAAAGGTTTGAAAATTCGTGTACAAGAAAGTCCAACTTCCATTTCAATGATTGAAGCAATGGGCGGAGCGCCAACTCCAATGTCATTCGGTGAAGTGTATACATCTCTGCAACAAGGTGTATTAAACGGGGCTGAGAACAATGAAACAGCATTAACGAACAATAAGCATGGTGAAGTATCTAAAGCGTACACTTACACTGAGCATCAATATGTTCCAGATGTATTAATTATTAGTACGAAAGTGTTAGATAAATTATCAGATGACCAATTGAAAGCGATTCAAGATGCAGCAAAGGCTTCTTCTGAAAGTCATAAAGATGTGTGGGCAGAAGCAGTTGAAAAATCAATAAAAGAATCGGAAGAAATGGGCGTTACATTCTATACAATTGATAAGCAAGCTTTCATTGATGCTGCAACTCCTCTTCATGAGGAATACAAAGCAAAAAGTGAAGAAAACCAAAAGTTTTTTGATGATTTCCAAAGTTACATTAAATAAGTAGAGAATTCGATGGGCCTTTGTTTTCTAACCTTCATAGGTGAAAAAAAGGCCCTTAAAAATATTTAGGTAGGTGTCAGTCCTATGAGAAAAATCGTGGATGGGATTACAGCATTTTTAACCTGTTCCTTAATGGTTGTGATGGTTCTTGTTGCATGTTGGCAAGTGTTTACTAGATTTGTGTTAGGCTCTCCTAGTACGGTGTCAGAAGAGTTTCTGAGATATGCCTTGATTTGGTTGACCATGATTGGTTCGGCATATGCTTATGGAAAAAAGAAACATTTAGCCGTTATCTTTGTAGCTCGTAAAATTCCAGAAAAGCACCAAATTTTTGTTAACTTGATTGTTGAAACATTCGTTTTATTATTCATCTTTGTGATTCTTATCTTCGGCGGAACAAAAGCTTATCAAAATGCAGTGGGCCAAGTGTCATCTGCTTTAGGTATACCGATGGAGTATTTATATTTAAGTTTGATTGTGTCAGGGGTTTTATTCCTTTTCTATTCTGTTCTCAATTTAGCAGAATATTTCAAAAAACATAAAAAACTTTCACAAATCAACTAAATGAAATGGACATCTTTTAGATTCGATTCTATTGATAGGGAGTGACACTATGGCTTTGCAAGCGGGTCTTGTATTAGTTCTTGTATTTATCATTATGCTTGTTCTAAGCGTGCCAATCTCAGTAAGTATTGTTATTGCTTCGATGGCAGCCATTTTAACCGTTTTGCCAATGGATATGGCAATTTTTACAGCTTCACAGAAAGTGGTAACAGGGCTTGATAGTTTTACTTTGTTAGCTGTACCTTTCTTTATTCTCTCTGGAATCTTAATGAATAACGGGGGAATTGCTGAACGACTAATTAATTTTGGGAAAATACTAGTGGGAAGAATGCCGGGATCCTTGGCGCATACAAATGTGGTGGGGAATATGCTTTTCGGATCGCTTTCAGGTTCATCTGTTGCCGCTGCAGCAGCGATTGGTGGAGTTATGGGACCATTGCAAAAGAAAGAAGGGTATGACCCGAAATTCTCAGCTGCTGTCAATATTGCATCAGCACCTACTGGTTTAATTATTCCGCCAAGTGGGACATTAATCATCTATTCTTTAGTATCTGGAGGAACATCAGTAGCAGCTCTTTTTATTGCTGGATATTTACCAGGGATTTTATGGGGACTAGCTTGTATGGTTGTTGCTTTTATAATTGCGAAACGGAGAAAATACCCTGTCTCTGAAAGAGTACCATTTAAAGTAGCGGTTAAAACGTTTATCGATGCCATTCCTAGCTTAATGTTGATTGTGATCGTCATCGGAGGAATATTAGGTGGATACTTTACTGCGACTGAAGCATCGGCCGTTGCTGTTGCTTATACATTTATTTTAGCGATGGCTTACCGTGCAGTTAAAATAGTTGATCTTCCGAAAATCATTATGGAGGCAGTTCAGATCACGTCTGTTATCATGCTTCTTGTAGCAGCTTCTTCGGTAATGTCATGGGTTATGGCGTTTACTGGAATTCCAACAGCAATTAGCGAATTTATTATGGGGATTTCTGACAACCCAATTATCATTCTATTAATTTTAAACATCTTCTTATTATTTATTGGAACATTTATGGATATTACACCAGCCGTTCTAATATTTACACCGATTTTCTTACCGATTGTTACCTCGTTTGGAATGGATCCGATTCATTTTGGAATCTTGATTGTTCTAAACTTAAGTATTGGGAATATCACACCTCCTGTTGGAAGTGCTCTCTTTGTTGGTGCAAGTATTGCCAATTTAGATTTAGAAGATGTTATTAAACCGATGTTACCGTTCTATGCAGCAATCATTATTGTGTTGCTCCTTGTAACATATATACCGGAAATAAGCATGTTTTTACCTAAATTAGCTGGATATTAATAAGATTGGTAACTTGAAATATATGAAAATACTCATTACATCTGTAATGCTAGTTGACTACAAATAGAGGTGAGCAAATGTCTTTAAGAGAAACTTATCCATTTCAGTATGTTGATAATAGAAATAACACGATTACATTTCGATTGGAAAATTCCGATGTTACGGCAAGAGTGTTTGTGCTAGAACAGGATTTGATTCGAGTGATGATTACCGATGGGAACGACCCTAAGATTAAAAATACATGGCTTGTTGCACCTGGTATGGACGATGTTCCGTTAAAAGGAAGAGATCGCTTTGACCTTTCTCCATTTTCATTGCCGGAATTTCACGTTCAAGAAGGAGAACAACAATTTACGATTGAAACTGAAAAGGTTAGACTGAAGATTCAATTAGATGGTTTTAAGATTACTTGGTTCTCAAAAAACGAAGATGGAAATTTTCAACAAATGGCGGCTGATCGTCCTACTCAAGCTTATAACTTTGATGGATCATTAGGAGAAGGGATTTACCATTATTTACAGCGTACAAATGATGAACAGTATTTTGGACTCGGTGAGAAAGCTGGAGAAATGGATCGTTATGGGAAACGTTATAGAATGCTTAGCGTGGATCCGATGGGCTATGATGCTCAATATACTGATCCATTGTATAAGCATATTCCGTTCTACATTACGAGGAATAAGCAATCAAATGTTTCGTTTGGTATCTTCTATGATAATATGGCCCAAAGTGTTTTTGATATGGGGAATGAGATGGATAACTACCATGGTTGGTATCGTTACTATCAATCATTCGATGGGGATTTAGATTATTACATTATACTTGGCCCTGAAGTGAAAGATGTTGTAAAAAAATACTCTTGGCTAACTGGAAAAACCATTTTTGCTCCTAAATGGAGTTTTGGTTACTCTGGTTCCACGATGACATACACAGATGCACCTGACGCTCAAAATCAACTAAAAAAATTCATTGAAGAATGTCAAGAACATGATATTATCTGCGATTCCTTTCAATTATCTTCTGGATACACATCAATCGGTGATAAACGTTATGTATTTAACTGGAATACGGATAAATTTCCTGATGCGAAAGGGTTTATCGATGAATACCATGAAAAAGGTGTAAGGCTTTGCGCCAATATTAAGCCTGCATTATTAAAAGATCATCCTGTTTTTAATGAACTGAAAGAGAAAAAGATGTTCATTATGAATGGGACTGAATCTCCTGAAATTGTACAGTTTTGGGATGAAGTTGGTTCTTACGTGGATTTTACGAATGAAGAGTCAGTTACGTGGTGGAAACAACAAGTTACCAAACAGCTATTGGAATATGGAATTGATTCAACGTGGAACGATAACAATGAATTTGAAGTTTGGTCGAAGGACGCAACGGTGAACGGATTTGGGGAAGGATTAAATTTTGAATCTGTCCGTTCCCTCCAGCCGCTTCTAATGATGAAAGCATCTTATGAGGCGCAAAAAGAATTTGCTCCTGAAGTTAGACCGTATTTAATTTCTAGATCTGGTAGCCCGGGAATGCAACGCTATGTGCAAACCTGGTCTGGAGATAACTATACGAGCTGGAAATCTTTGAAGTACAACATTAAGATGGGTCTCGGGTTAAGTCTTTCAGGTATATATAATATTGGTCATGATATTGGTGGATTCTCAGGGATGGCTCCAGAACCAGAATTACTCGTAAGATGGGTGCAAAATGGAATCTTCCATCCGCGTTTCACGATTCATTCTTGGAATGATGATAAATCGGTCAATGTACCTTGGATGTATGAAGAGACAACAGGACTTATCCGCAATTTAATCAAGTTTAGACACCGGATTACACCTTACTTATATACAGCTTTATACAATGCTCATGAAAACTATGAGCCGATCCTTCGACCTACTTTCTATGAGTTTGAAAGTGATGCCAAAACATTTGAAGAGAACGATGACTTCTTGCTAGGTGAATCTATGCTTGTTGCATCAGTTGTGGAAAAAGGCCAGACGGAAAGAGCGGTTTATTTACCAAAGTATGAGGGTGGTTGGTATAACTTCCATACTTCTGAATGGTATGAAGGTGGACAGACGGTTATTGTTCCTGCTCCATTAGAATATAATCCTTTATTGATTAAAGGAGGAAGTATGATTCCGATAAATGATGCTGACTCTTCATTTGAAAATAAAGAAAAAGATGAGAGAGGATTCTTGTTATTCCCGCATAAAGAAACAGGAACAGCTTCATTCAAGCTTTACGAGGATGATGGCATATCCGCTAATTATCAAGAAAACCATACCTTTGTTTCACTGCAAATGAAAGTTGATTCTGAATCCATTCAGGTAAGTTATCAGATGGAAGGGGAGTACAAGCTTCCTTACGATTCCATTCGTTTTTATTTACCAAAATATGAACAACGAAAACTGTATGTAAATGGACAGAAAATAGATCAAGTTGATGGTTGTTATTCTGTAGTCTTATAAATCATCCAGGCCTCAAGAGATGCTTAATCTCTTGAGGCATTAACGTTTATTTGAATAAGTGGCCATTTTTATATGAAAGTAATGGAGGTCTTAATATGAAATTTTTAACGGATGATTTTCTATTAAATACAGAAAGTGCAAAGGTACTATATCACGAGTATGCGAAACAAATGCCAATTTACGATTATCATTGCCATTTAAGTCCGAAAGAAATCGCTGAAGATAAACGATTTAATAATATAACGGAAGTATGGTTAAATGGGGACCATTATAAATGGCGGGCAATGAGAGCTTTTGGTGTCGAGGAAAAATATATAACTGGTGATAGTGATGATAAAGAGAAATTTCAGAAGTGGATTCAAACGATTCCTTATACGATGGGAAATCCTTTGTATCATTGGGCTCATTTAGAGTTAAGTCGTTATTTTAACTACACGGAGGCGGTTAAAGAAGAAAATTGGGAAGAGATTTGGGAGCATTGTAATCAAGTTGTTCAATCTGAAGATTTTTCGGTGCGGAATTTGATTAAAAAAAGCAATGTGAAGGTGATTGGGACAACGGATGATCCGGTTGATACTCTAGAATATCACAAAAAAATTGCTGAGAATGGGGATATCAACACGAAAGTCCTTCCTTCTTTCCGACCAGATAAAGGATTGGATATTCGAAAGCCGGCTTTTAAAGAATATATGGCTCAGTTAGGGCAAGCAGCGAATATTGAAATTAGAGGTTTTGATGACTTTTTACAAGCGCTTGAAGACAGGGTTTCTTACTTCCATGAACATGGTTGTCGTATTTCTGACCACGGTTTTGAATATTTGCCGTACAGTGAAGCATCATTAGAAGAATTAAAAGTTATTTTTACCAAAGCTCTAAATGGTGAATCGATTACGAAAGAAGAGGAAGACAAACACAAGACGTATACGATGAAAATTTTAGGTGAGCTATACCATAAATTCGGCTGGGCTATGCAATTGCACATTGGGCCGATTCGAAATAACAACACAAGAATGTTCAATTTATTAGGACCAGATGCTGGTTTTGATTCAATTAATGATTTTGAACTTGCACGTCCCTTAAATCAATTTTTAGATAGTCTGGAAATAAATAATTCTTTGCCTAAAACAATCATTTATACATTGAATCCTATGCATAATGAATTGATTGCAAGTACGATTGGGAATTTCCAATCAAGTGAGATGAAGGGGAAAGTCCAGTTTGGAACGGGCTGGTGGTACAATGACCAAAAAGAAGGCATGATGGAACAGATGAAAGCACTAGCAAATGCTGGTCTTTTAAGCCTGTTTGTAGGGATGTTAACAGATTCGCGAAGTTTCCTATCCTATACAAGGCATGAGTACTTTAGAAGGATTCTCTGTCAGTTGTTTGGCAAATGGATTGAAGAAGAGGAGATCCCTCGTGACTATGAATTTATCGGTAAAATCATACAGGATATCTCCTTTAATAATGCAAACAGATATTTTTCTACTAAGGTTGAGAGGTAGTTATTAAAAATTTGGTTTCCATAGTAAGACGACTACTAATTCGTGAGGTAGATATGTAATGAAAAAAAAGATAATTACTATAGGAGAGGCGATGGGGTTATTCGTCGCAGATGAAGTGGGAGAGCTTGAGGATGTAAAGAAGTTTACGAGATCCATTGCTGGAGCGGAACTAAATGTTAGTGTGGGACTGGCTCGATTAGAACATGATGTATATTACGCAACTCAAGTGGGAGATGATCCACTTGGAAAATCAATTAAAAAGTATATTGAAAAAGAGAATATCAATAGCCATTTTGTTTATCAAAGTGATGAGTACTTAACCGGGCTGCAAATCAAAGAAAAAGTATTGACTGGTGATCCGCATGTAGCAAACTTTCGAAAAAATAGTGCCGCAACGAAGCTCAATGTAGAAAAAATAGAGAAAATCAATTTCGCTACCTTTGATTACATTCATCTTAGCGGAGTCTTTTTGGCGCTGTCACCTGAAACAAAAGCTGTGTCCCATTTTTTCGCTGAGGAAGGTAGAAAAAATGGAGCGTACATTACTTTTGATCCAAATCTTCGACCGCATTTATGGAGCAGTGAGGAAGAAATGGTCAAGAGCATAAATGCAATAGCTGCAAAATCTGATGTTGTTCTCCCTGGCATTTCAGAAGGAAAGATTCTAACTGGTTACACTGAACCAGAAGAGATTGCCGATTTCTATTTAACAGGAAATACAAAACTCGTTGTGATTAAGCTTGGTGAGAAGGGTGCTTATGTTAAAGGGAAGGAAGGCGAGGGGAAATACATTAAAGGCTTTAAAGTAGAAGAGATCGTAGATACGGTTGGTGCTGGAGATGGGTTTGCGGTCGGTATTGTAAGTGGATTGGCGGAAGGATTATCGATTGAAGATACGGTTATTCGAGGAAATGCCATTGGAGCAATTCAACTTATGTCAGCAAGTGATAATGAAGGTTTACCATCTCGAGATAAGCTAGAAAAATTTATTCAAACGTCCGATTGATATTATTTGTAAATGGCTCTTTTCGCATATATTGTTTATTTTCTTCGAAAAAAACTTGTTGTTTTTGGAAAGCAATAAGAGACAACATGCCTGATTTAGGGGGCGAAAAGTGCCGTCGCACACTTCATGTATAGCCATAACCTTGATATGAGGGTAAAAACCGGCTTCTGGGTTTTTACAAATAACCACAATCTATACGAAAACAGCGTTGTAAACAAAGCAAATGCTCAATTTATCACATGAGACGATTAATAATGCTTGGAAGGGTAGGAATAGAAAATGAAAAAACTCAATACATTGCAGCAAATTTCTAATAATGCAGTGGTAGCAGTGATACGGGCCGAATCATCTGAGGAAGCAATCCTTATTTCAAAAGCTTGTATTGAAGGAGGCATTACCTGTGTAGAGATTACGTATACAACGCCCGACGCTGATGCAGTAATCAAAAGTTTAGTCGCTGAATATAAAAATGATCCAACCGTTGTTGTTGGAGCAGGTACTGTATTGGACGAAACGACAGCGAGACTAGCAATTATGGCTGGATCAGAATTTGTGGTTAGTCCTGCCTTTAATAAAGAGGTAGCTCTTCTCTGTAATTTATATGCAATTCCGTATATGCCTGGATGTATCACGATTAAGGAAATGCAAGAAGCATTAACGTATGGGGTAGATGTCATTAAGCTATTCCCAGGAAGTGCGGTTGGTCCTGATTTTGTAAAGGCTGTAAAAGCACCATTACCACAAATTAATATTATGCCAACAGGCGGAGTTAGCCCTAACAATATTCAAGAATGGATCGGTAATGGCTGTGTAGCTGTCGGTATTGGAGGCAACTTAGTGAATGCAGCGAAGGCAGATGGAGATTATACAAAAGTGACTGATTTAGCTCGACAGTACGTTGAAAAAGTGAAACAAGCAAAACAATCCATTCGTTAGCACTTGATATTTAGTGAGAGCTCATGGAGCGAAAGCGAAGAGACTAGCTTTTAGGCCGGATAGAATTCACTACTATTTCTTTTGGATTCTCATTGCGTTTTTTGCCAAAAGTTTCAAGCTTTACGCTCCATCGTTTTAAATGAACTTAATTGAGTGAAAAATCTTTCTAATCTATACATCGTGCAGCTATCTTCCTTATATTTTTTTTGAATAGCTCTGGCTTATTAAATGTCGAAACTAGTATACATGATGATGCCCTATGGTGCTATCTATTTGCTGAAGTGTAAGCAAATTATGAGCAATGATAACGGCTATTTTAAAGTTGACAAGCAACCCAAGATGACTTAAGATTTAAATATATCTTGTATACAAGAAAATGTAGATTTTTGAATAGTTTCTTATTTTCTACAGAAGATCTTGTATACATTTTTTAGAGAACTAATTTATGAAACGAATATAGCTAATACATGAAGGAGTGGAATTAGATGAACATGTCATGGAGATGGTATGGTGAAGGCAATGACTCCATTACGCTTGATCACATTCGCCAAATACCAGGTGTAAAAGGAATTGTTTGGTCTTTACATGATAAAGTTGCTGGTGAAGTATGGGAAATGGAGAGAATTCAAGAGGTTGCTGACCAAATCCGAAGCAAGGGCTTTAGTCCAGAAGTAGTTGAAAGTGTAAATGTTCACGACGATATTAAAATTGGTTTGCCGAGTAGAGATAAGTATATCGATGTATACATCGATACAATTAAAAAATTATCTAAAGTTGGCGTAAAAGTAATTTGCTATAATTTCATGCCTGTATTTGATTGGACAAGAACTGAATTGTATAAAGAACTTCCTGATGGTTCAAATGCATTATTTTATGAAAAAGCGGCTATTACAGATGATCCGAAAGAAATGGTTAATCGAATTCTTGAAGGTGCTGGCGAATTTACGATGCCTGGATGGGAACCAGAACGCTTGGAAAAATTAGATGATTTATTTAAAGCTTATGAGGGAGTAACGGATGATATCCTTTTCGATAACTTGAAATACTTCCTTGAAAGAGTGATTCCTGTTTGTGAAGAATATGATGTGAAAATGGCCATTCATCCTGATGATCCTGCTTGGCCTATTTTTGGGTTACCACGTATCATTCGTAATAGAGATTATATTCGTAGATTCCTTGATTTAGTTGATAGTCCATATAACGGATTAACATTCTGTACAGGTTCACTAGGTTCGAATCCAGCCAATGATTTACCAGCAATGATTCGCGAATTCCATGATCGGATTCATTTTGCCCATATCCGTAATGTAAAAGTTTTTGAAAACGGAGATTTCATTGAAGTATCTCATCGTGGACAAGATGGCAGTGTCGATGTATACGAGTGTCTTAAAGCTTACCATGATAATGGCTTTACGGGAATGATTCGTCCTGACCATGGCCGTCATCTTTGGGGAGAAGAAAAGAATTGTCGTCCTGGATATGGCTTGTATGATAGAGCACTAGGAATTATGTACATGCTGGGAGTATGGGATAGTCTTGAAAAGAGAAAGGCAGGAAAATAAAGATGTTACGTTTAACAAGAAACAGCATCACTAATGAAGCTGCAGCTTGGAAAAAAGCAGATGTTACATTACCTGAATTTGATTTCGAGCAAATAGCCCAAAATACACAGGAAAAACCAGAATGGGTTCACTTTGGTGCTGGGAATATATTTCGAGGTTTTATCGCCAATGCCCATCAAAAGTTGCTTAACGAAAAGTTAGCGGATACGGGAATTATTGCAGCTGAAACATTCGATTTTGAAATGATTGACAAGGCATATAAACCTTATGATAACTTAACCTTACTTGTGACGATGAAGTCCAATGGTGAGTTTGAAAAAACAGTCATCAATAGTATTGTAGAGGGGATTACGGCAGATAATAGTCGTCCTGAAGATATTAATCGACTTGTTGCTATTTTTGAAAATCCTAGCTTGCAAATGGCAAGCTTTACGATTACTGAAAAAGGCTACGCCTTAACGAATCCTGCTGGTCAATATTTGGGAGTTGTTGAAAAAGATATTGAAAGTGGATTGGAACAACCACTCCATGCGATGAGTATCGTTACGGCTCTCGCTTATCGTCGCTATTTGAAAGGTCAATATCCAATGACATTCGTCAGCATGGATAACTGTGCACATAACGGGGATAAGTTAAAGCACAGTGTGGTAACGATGGCGAAAGAATGGCAAAAAAGAGGCTTTGTCGAGGAAAGTTTCGTTTCCTATCTATTGGATGAGAGTAAAATTACGTTCCCGGTATCCATGATTGATAAAATCACACCACGCCCATCTGAGATCGTTAAGGATGCTCTGTTAACTCAGGGAATTGAAGATATGGATGTCATCGTGACGAGCAAGAATACGTACACAGCACCATTCGTTAATGCTGAAGTCAGTGAATATCTTGTGATCGAAGACAAGTTTACAAATGGAAGACCTGCCTTAGAAAATGCAGGAATCATTTTTACAGATAGAGAAACAGTTAATAGCATCGAAACAATGAAGGTAACGACTTGCTTAAATCCATTGCATACAGCGCTTGCTGTTTCGGGTTGTTTACTAGGGTACACGTTAATTGCGGATGAAATGAAAGATGCTACATTAAAAAAGTTCGTTGAAACGATTGGCTACACAGAGGGATTAAAAGTAGTAGTAGACCCAGGCATTATTAGTCCAAAGGCGTTCTTAGACGAAGTACTGAACGAACGATTCGTAAACCCTTATATTCCAGATACACCTCAACGAATTGCAACAGATACGTCACAAAAAGTAGGGATTCGATTCGGGGAAACCATAAAGGCTTATGCGAAGAGAGAAGATTTAAACCCTGCTGAATTAACTGCGATTCCGTTGGCGATTGCAACATGGTGCCGTTATCTCTTAGGTGTCGATGATAAAGGCAATGAATTTACACTTAGCCCTGATCCACTTTTAGAGGATCTTCAAGAAACATTAGCTAATGTTTCTCTGGGTGCTCAAACATCTAATGTAAAATCAATCTTGTCTAATGAATCCATTTTCGGTATTAACTTATACGAGGTGGGTGTCGGCGAAAAAATAGAAGGCATGTTCCATGAAATGCTTGCAGGACCTGGAGCAGTCCGTAATACTTTAGAAAAATATATTGGATAATCAAAAAAACTCTAGCACTCTTTTGAGAGCTAGAGTTTTTTAGTCATATTCACAACATGAGCCCCCTTGTATAATGGTGGGGCTTTTTTAAAGTTAAGATTAAAAGAGATTGCCCATTCAAAAACAGGGGATAATGGGAAATCCGCTAATCTGTAAGGTGCGATTATGGTATGTAGTTCATTTTTTGAAATTAAATTCGTCTATTTTTAAATAGATATTCTATATCTGCTTTTAATAACAATTTTGATGGGGAATCAACAGCAACAATAACAATGTTGTATAATGCTCTCGTAAAGACCATGTAAAGTAACTTTGAATAATAATCATTAACCGGATAATCTCGCTCTGAGGGATTGTAGACAATGACATTATTGAATTCTAATCCTTTAACCTGAAGTGCGGAGATGATCGTTATCTTTGAATGATCCAAGAGTGATTCGGTGGTGCTAATGACATTGGTTTCCATCACGCCGATAGCGTTTAAAAAGCGTTCGATATTTTCAGAGTCCTCAATAGAATTTGTTATAATAGCGGTAGATTCATTTTTTTGAAGCCACTTTTCTATATACTCATGATAAATTTTTTTCCAGTTGATTTTCTCGAATTTTATATTTCTATTATTGAATAATAGTTGTACGGGTTTTACTCCAGTTTCTAAGACACCGCTTCCTGTATAGAGCGGGTCAATTAAACAACTAGTAGCTAAATCCATAATTTCTTTAGATGAACGATAATTATACTCTAGATATAGAAGTTTACATTTGAAAATAGGTGTAATAGAATCCCAAGAACTTATACCCCTTTGTAAAAAAATCTGTTGATTTAAATCACCAACAATTGTAAAGCTCGCTCCTTCATAGATTTTCTTCAATAGAATATATTGAATATATGTTAGATCTTGTGCCTCATCTACGAAAATATGGTTGAAGTCAGAATCCTTAACGTTTACATTCTCAAGTAAATGAGATAAATAAATAAGTGCAGGGATATCTTCTTCGTACCATTGATTTTGTTTCCTATTTAACTCTGCAAATTCCACAGTTTTGAATAATTCTCCATTTTTCAAAAAATCTCTATAGACTATCTCAACATTTACCTTTTTTTTCAGAAACTCTTGTTTAATAAGGGGTAAAACATTATTCAACCTCTGTTTATCTTTAACTTCTAATATTTGTTCTATGTAGCTAATTGCCCGAGTAACCATAATATTATACGGAACGTGCTTAAGTCTATCGTAGATGTTTAGCATTAATGATCTAGATAATAGAGGATGAATATTTGTCAGGTCCTTATTGAACAGGTTTTGCTTTATATTTTGTACATGTGTTTCCAAAAGGTTAGCATATTCTTTTGAGCCTTTGTATTTAAACCAGTTAGCATATATAGTTCTCTTATTTTCGTCTAAAGCGTGTAAAAAATGATATGTTAAGTCATCTCTTATTTTCGCTTTTGCTATTTTTAAATCTTTAGGCAAAAAATGAGAAAATAAGTCTTGGACGGATGCAAACACAACGTTATTCAGATTTAAGTTAGGAACAAGATCTTGAATATAATCTAAGAAAAGATTATTTGGACATATGGCTAGTATTTTAGATTGGCCTTTATTCTTTTCAATTTGGTAAATAACATAAGATAATCTTTGTAATCCCATTGTGGTTTTACCTGAACCTGAGACTCCCTGTACTATAACATTTTGATTAATAGGCATGCGAATAATCTCATTTTGAAGCTGATCAATAGTCTGGAAGACAGGTTTAAGCTTTTGTGCGTTTCTATTAACAAGTTGATTTTGGAGAAAATCGCTAGAAATATATTTTGTATAAGCTTTTAATAAATCTGATTCTACATTATCAATATGCATAATCTCATAGTCATTGTAATCTAATAATTGGCCATTCCTAATATTGAAATTTCTGATCTTGAATAATTTGACAGTATTTCCGCTATTCAGGACTACAATAGGCAATTTCTTATAAAAAAGATCTCCATATTCTGTCCGCCATGATATCACCAAATTCCTATTTTCTAAATGAATGTCCTCTTCTCCAATATAGAATTGTTGCTTACCATTTTCATCTTCTATGTAAATCTTCCCAAAGTAGGGGGAGTTTTTAAGCGTTTTTAGCCTTTGTATTTTTGCGGGGAAAGTTTGTTTTGCTCGTAATGCATTCGTTTTTTTTATTTCGAAATCCCAATCGTTATACATGTCTCCAACAGCATAAACGTAAGGGCTATAGTTACTGTATTCAATTTCTAAATCTCTAAGACTCGTGTCTAAAGCAAAACAAACTTTTCGTAAATAGTCTTTTTCTAGTTGTAACTCGTGCAATTAATCATCACCTCTTTTAGGTATAAATAACCACTTTCCATTTTTTTATTATACACTTGAAGGAATGTTGAAAGGACGATTAAAAGGAAAAAAATAGATATTTCTATCTTTGGTTTATTGTAGTATTTTTATAATATGAAATGATCTTTAACGAACTCTTTAAGAAGGAGACTTAAATTACACAATGGACGAATTTGAGAGGTTAGTAAATCGTAGTAAAGATCTAGATAGGGAATCACAGCTGCTAAAAAAAGATATGGACATGATAATAGAAGAAAATAAAAGGATAAAGAGGATAGCAGAAAACTCTCGATATGTGATGAAGGATATTGATAAAAGGTTTGCTGAAGCAACAAAATTAGATGCAAAAGATATTTCATTTCTATTTTTGGCAGTAGCCATGCAATGTTTAAGACAATATTTATTAACTCCATTTGAGAGTAGAACTCCTCATGATGTGAGTGAAAAAGAGTATAAGAAAAGAGAATCAGAGCTATTTAATGACAAATTTGGTGATTCAAATGGACAAACCGAAAGCACGATGTATAAAGCATCATTAAGCGATATCATAACAAAAGGAGTACCCTATGATGTTCAATTTGGGAGTGGCGATTTCAATCTAGGATTAAGTGGAAATGCCCATCGCTATAGGACACTAGGGCATGATCCACTTTTAGGATGGCTATTTGGAACGTCAAATATAATGACGAATACATTAACGGACTGGAAATTTAATTCCTATCATATAGAACCTGCCCTGATGTCTAATGGGTATTTGAAGGCAAAAATCGTCCAAAATGCTCATACGATGATAATGTTTGAACAGGTTAAAACAAGAACAATTAATGAACCTGAAATTTTAGCAGCGGCTTTGATTAAGCAATGGTTCCATATTAAATCTGATGAATATTCAAAAGCGGGGTTGCCTATCCCAGGCTCGATTGTTTTGTCCCCCCATTTTTCTCAAAAGCTTGCTGAATATGGTATTGATGCGGGTAATCTTAAAACAGTTGGAAAGCAAGTAACTTATTCTGCATTGATTAATACAGTAATAGCGATGATGCACGGGATGATGTTTAACGAAGAAAAATATAAAACTCTTGACATGTACAAAGTTAAAACAAGAAAAATACTTATGTATTCCAATCTTATTGCATCTGCAAGTAATCTTATCGTTGTTGCAATGGAATCTGTCCTAAATGGAGCACCAACTTTAAAACATTTAGATATTGGTGGATTGTTGGTAACGATTTATCGTATCGCTACAGATACTAAATTTATTGCTAATGTTAAAGCTGAATTTATCTATAATGAATTTAATCAACTCATACAAGGAAATGAGTATAATTTTAACATTGATTAGAGGAGATAACATGAATAAAACGACATTTATTCGAACGATAGGTTTACAAGTAAATGATCCTCTTTATAAAAGAGTATTTAAATCAAAGGTAGACTATATAAAAGAAGGTTATGTTATTGCGAGTGATGTGTATAGTAATGTGATTGAGGAATTAGAAAAAGAATTTCAAAGAATAGCTAATGAATTTGAAATAACAGGTAATGAAAAGAAAATAATCATTGATGAGTTAATATGGCTTATTCGTGAATTAAAAAAAGAACAACCGGATGATAAGAAGAATGAGTTGCTTATTCTATTGGAAAATTGTATTGAGCTGTTTAAATTTGAAATTCAGACCTTTTCTTCTGAGCACATGAAAAATATTTCTCTTGATAAAAAATATTCCGATTGGCGGTATGTGTATGGTATTACTGAAAAAAACTGAAATTAAAAGTAAAAATGAAGGCTTTGCTGATGGAAAACAAGCTTATGAAACAAAAATTAACTTGCAAAAAGCAATATTTAATCATAAAGTACATCAATTTGAGGAAAATATATCAAAAAAAGAGAAATTAATTATTGATTTAGAATTGATGTTAAGTGAATTGAAGGACAACACATTTACTTCTAATAATAATGCTGAAATACATTCGTATTTAATTAATACTCTTGAGCGTTGTGTCAATGTTATGAATAAGGATATTGAAACAACTTCATCGGTTAATGCCGATAAGTTACTCATAGACAAACGTGTTCCTAGATTGGAATAATTAGAATCTGTAAAGTCACTTAATCTAGTGATTCCGAACTCTCCTTCATAAAAACAAACACTTCCTTATTAGAAAAGTCTTTTTCACGATAATGTAGACTTAGGCAAGCGAAGTAAAGATGTTCCAACCAATCGAGGTCGTTTTGCTGCATGGCTTCTGTACATTCTTTTTCTATATATGGAAGAGAAATTTCTTTGCCGAGCTCACGAAATAATTCGATAGCCTCTAGGGCACCAGGCCAATTCCGATCTTGGAGTAATCTTGCCAAGTTAGGAAGGGCTTTTTTATTTTGTGGATAACCCATTTTCTTCAATACATATACTCCGTTTTCCCAGCACTCCTTGCCATATTTCGGGAGGATCATATCCGCTTTATTTGGGTTTATTTTTAATAAAATTTCAATGGCTGCCTCTTGACTTTCCTTTGGTAATAGCCAATTTAAATTATAGACATAGTATAAAATTTCCTCGTTTTCTAACTCGATAAAATGAGTCATACGATCACCTCTACTCGACATTCGTTTAAACCTACTATATCACAAAGAAAAATCCAGCTTAGTTAGTATAGGAAAGGAAAAATTAATGTTATCATAGTCTATATGATAATAATCGACAAAGTTCGGGGGTGAGCGACAAATGGGATATAATTATTTTGTTTTTGTAGGGCTCATTGCAATCAGTTGTTGTCTTGCTTATATCGCTGTGCTGGCATGGAGAAAAAGAGAAATTCCGGTAGCTTATTGTTTTTTCTTAGGGATGTCCGCAAGTACTCTTTATACATTTGGATATGCTTTTGAAATTATTAGTACCAATATGGAACAGATAAAATTCTGGCTTAAGATTGAATATATCGGCATCTCCTTTGGAACACTTTTATGGTTTTATGCCATCGCTTTTTTCACCAACAGTAAAGGATTCTTTCGTAAGTGGCTTATATTTCTGCTGGCGATAGTGCCCACTCTCACCTTTGTAAGTCATTATACAAACGACTGGCATTATCTGTTTTATCGGACGATGGTCATCGATGAATCAGAAGGGTTCCCACTGCTATCAACCACACCTGGACCTTTCTATATTCTCCATTCAGTCTTTAATTATTTTCTCGTTTTCATTGGAATGGGTATGCTAATTCGCATGTATCGAAAAACAGGGAGTCATATGAAGAAGCAAGTCCTCTTACTTTTCATTGGTTCCTGCGGGCCTTACGGAATTACTCTTATCTATTTGCTTAACCTCATTGATACACCAATTGATATTGCTCCGATCGGTTTTCTCTTCTCCGGTGTGTTTTTCATGTGGGGAATCCATCAGTACGATATGTTTAAATTGCTTCCACGTGCTTACGAAAAAGTGTTTGAATCTATGAAGGAAGCGGTTATCGTTGTCGATCCCGATTTACAAATGACCACTTTTAATCGGTCTGCGAAAAAAATATTTAAAGAATTAGAAAATAAGAGAGTGATTGGACAACCGATCCAGGAAATCTTTCATTCACAACCCATACTTTTAGAATTGTTAACGGAAAAAGGTTCCATTCAGAGAAAAATAAAGCTTGAAGACCATTTTGATTCAAAGTATTTTCAAGCATACTCCTCCCATATTCGAGATAAAAGAGAAAATCCTGTTGGAAAAATGCTCTTGTTAAATGATATTACAGAGGAAGTTCGTGCTGAAGAGAAACTTCTTAAACATTCACAACAATTGAGAGAATTAAATGCCTTCAAGGATAAGATGTTTACCGTTGTTGCTCATGATATTCGGGATCCTCTTTCGATTCTTATTAATTTGATGGAGATCCTAAAAGAAGATTTAAAGCGGTTGGGCGAGAATCAGGATGAGGTTGTTGTTGAGATGGATAAGCAAATTCAAAGTACGTTTTCACTTGTTGAAAATTTACTTGATTGGTTTAGAAGTCAAAAGGGGGGAATGGTTTTCAACCCTGTCGTATGGAATTTGTCACGGACGATTGAACGAACCATTGGATTGTTGCAACCTAAAATTGAACTTAAGAGCATTAAAGTGATTTCTAATATTGCAAAAGAAACGTCCGTTTATGCAGATAAAGAAATGCTAGAACTCATTATACGAAACCTTTTGAGCAATGCACTTAAATTCACGGACAATCATGGCAGCATTTTTTTAAATGCGAAAGAAGTGGATGGAAAAATCATCATCTCCATTAAAGATACTGGGAAAGGAATTCCTCCTGAACAAGCGAAAGAGCTGCTCCAGGATCATGTGTATCCGATATCTTCAACGGGAACAGCAGGCGAGCGGGGGATTGGGATTGGACTGACACTGTGTAGAGATTTTGTGCAAATCAATGGTGGAGAATTTTGGTTTGAGAGTGTTCAAAACGAGGGAAGTATTTTTAATTTTTCAGTGCCGAGTGGTTATTGCGAGAAGGCTTCTAGTTTAATAACAACTACTCAGAAAGGATGAACATGGGATGAAGGTAATGATGATTGATGATGAAAAAGCAATGCATATTATTATGAAACGAATGTTATCCAAAATTGGTGAGGTTGAGATTGTGGGAGCTTTTCAGGATACGGAAACGGCTTTTTCATTTCTGCAAAATGAGGAAGTGGATATCGTTTTTGTGGATATTAGCATGCCAAAAGAAAGTGGCCTCGATTTTGCCAAACGCTTAAGGGAAATTCATCCCCAAATTAAGCTCGTCTTCGTAACCTCCCATAAGGAGTACGCACTTTCAGCATTTGATGTATATGCCTATGATTATATGATCAAACCGATTTCTCAACAAAGAATTGAAGAAACAGTCAAACGTGCCTTAGCTGAGGAACAGGTGGATAGTGGAGAGTCGCTTCCTCCCCTTATTGAGCCATTAACGAATCGAGAAGAAGAAATTATGGCACTGATCGGACAAGGACTGACGAACAAACAAATTGCTAAAACCTTTGAACTGACCGAAGGAACAGTGAAAAATCATCTCGTCAATATTTTTGGTAAACTACAAGTGAAAAATCGAGTACAAGCCATC
>NZ_HE978520.1:0-28804 GCF_000311725.1 Robertmurraya massiliosenegalensis JC6 | reverse complement strand
GTAGTGGCGAAACAGCATAAGCTAATTTAAGTCATAGAGATCTCTAAGATCTCTATTTTTTTGCGAACCATTACTTTAGTTACATAACCTTTGTCCTATTAATCGATATAATTTTTAACATGATAGTAGTGTTTTTGACAAAATCTACTTTAATTGTTGTAAAAAAATGTAGAAGAATAAAGGAAGAGGGGAATATAATGAAAAGCTCAAAAGGATTTATTTTAGCACTTATTTTGGGACTAGCATTACAATTAGGCTTTGCTCAATCAACGAAAGCAGAAGAGGAAGATGTAGTTGAATTGGAGGAAGAGGTTGTTGTATTTGAGGATAAAAACTTGGAAAAGGCAATTCTTGAAACTCTAGAAAATCCAGAGTCTATTACTCAAGGAGAGCTTGAAAGGTTAGACTGGTTATCTATTTATGGAGATAAAATAACAAGCCTTGAAGGTTTACAGTATGCGAAGAATCTGACATCCTTATCGATTGAACAAAGCGCGATAACAGATTTAACTCCTATTAGTGAACTTCCTCAGTTACAATCTATCTATCTATCTAATATCGGAGAAACAAACCCGAATTTCATCGAAATCTTATCGAAGCTAACAAATCTGACGAGTTTGGGCTTGAATGGATATGAGATAAAGGATGTTACACCCTATGGAAATTTTAAAAATTTAACTAGTTTATATTTGAGAGACAACAACATTACGGATATCTCAGCCTTAAAAGGTTTAACAAATTTGTTTTTGTTAGATTTGTCTGGGAACAATATTTCTGATTTATCCAATTTGCCGAATGCGTCTATGCTATCTCTTGATAACAATCAAATTACGAATATTAACGCAATCCTTGATTTACCAGGATTACAAGCTTTGTCATTACAAGGAAACCCCTTAAATGTTAGCAAAGGTTCAGCTACGTATGATAGCATCCAAAAATTATTGAAGAAAAACGTGCAAGTGGTGCTTAGCCCTGATAACGTCTTCCAATTGAAAACAAAAAATGTAACGGATGATTCGATTACAATAGAATGGTCCATCTTAGAAAATACGACGCAAATGGCCGACATGGGATTCACCGTATCATTAGATGGGAAACAAGTGGAAGTAATTGAAGACAAAACGGTAAGAGAATATACTTTTACCAATTTAACAAAAGGGAAAGAGTATGAAGTGAGCGTAGAGTTTGGTTTCAACTACGGACAGTCTGGTGGGCCAGAAACTGCTACACTTAAAGTGAAAGCTGAGGGACCAAAAACAACGGTTGTGAAGCCAGTGGTGAGTGGAAACAATGCAACGATTTCGAACGAAAATATTCGCGCAGCTGGATTTAATGGACAATTGGTTATTGATGTTAAAGATTTGAATGATAAGCAAGTCAATGTAGCATTAACAAAAGAACAAATTCAAATGCTTCAAGATAATAATATTAAAGTTGAAGTGGCAAGAGCAGATGTTTCTGTTCAAATCCCTGCCAGTGTTTTAGGAAATGGACAAGACGTAAATATTGTTGTTGATAGATTGGAAAAAGCAGACGGAGCTGTTGGAGCTACGTATGACTTTTCTATTGAAACAGCATCAGGAAATATTTCTAAATTTGCAGTTCCAGTTACACTTACATTCAACGTGGATAAAGCAGGGGTAAAGGATGCGAAAGTTTGGTATTATAACCCGTCTACAAAGAAATGGGAGAAAATTGGTGGTACGTATACAAATGGTGTTGTGATAGCGGAAACGACTCACTTTAGTACGTATACTGTTTTTGAAGAAGAGGTTTCATCTGAACCAGTAACTTCTGGAAATGATGAGTCTGTTAAAACACCTGAAAAATCAGCTGAACAAGAGTTGGGACAAAGACTTCCAGACACTGCTACAAATTCAATGAACATCCTCATCCTTGGTGGACTGCTCCTTGTGTTAGCGGCAGGTATCCTTTTCTATCAAATGAGAAAAGAAAGAGTGTAATATCGATGATTCCTCTCCTATTTTGAATAGGAGGGGATCAGTTGAATGATGTTCATAACAGGAGTTGAATGTGATGTTTACGTTGAAAAGAAAATCCAGCCTTGTTGTGATAGTACTTTTAATTGCAGGTGCTTTATTGATTGCTTATGGCTCTTGGCAAGTGATACACAGTAAAACAGCTCAGGCGAAAGCACTTGATATAGCGAAATCTAAAACTCAATTTGGGTTAGAAAAAGTAGCTCCAACGCAAGAGTTTCCTGAGGTGATTGAAGAAGGAGAAGTATTTGGTATTTTACAAATACCACAGCTCGAAGCAGAGCTTCCGATCATAGAAGGTACAGGGGATAAGGAACTTGAGCAAGGAGTTGGCCATTTTATCGGTACTGCTCTCCCAGGACTCGGGGATCAAATTGTCTTATCAGGTCATCGTGATACCGTCTTTCAACATTTAGGTGACCTTGTTATCGGTGATCAAATCATATTTGAAATGCATAACGGCACGTTTACGTATGAGGTGAAAAGTACTGATATTGTCGATGCAGATGATCGAACGGTCATTCGCACTACGGCACCAAATGAAGTGCTCACATTAACGACCTGCTATCCATTTCATTTTGTCGGAAACGCCCCTGAACGGTATATTGTGTATGCGGAGCCGGTGCTTTGAATATAGAGGTAGAGGATGCTCCAAAAAATCAGGGGCATCCTATTATCTATCACAAACTACATCCCCCGCACTTCTTCATCAAAGATTTCTTTCTGACGTTGAATAATCCCAATTGCTTGATCAGAGACGTTGCTTAGCTCCTTATACAACTCTTTTGATTGGTGTTGGTCCCCTTCTTTGACTTCTTGATAAATTTTTTCTACCAATTGTCTTCGTGTATGTCCTATTCCTCTTAATTCTTCGCCTAATTGTTCTAATTGTTTAAAATCCATCAAAATCCTCCTGTCTTTTTCATTTTCAACCATTATTTTTGCCTAAGTGAAGGAGATTAACCAGAATTGGTAATAAAAATGAAAAAATGGTGAATTTTTCATCTGCCTTTTAGTTTAAAATCAAATGATGGATTGACTTGTATACAAGATTATAGGTATGATGGTATTTAAGAGGAAAATGTCGAAAATTGACTATTATAAGCACATTTATTAAATTTTAAGATATCTAGAATTTTAGAATGATTATTGGGCTTAAAAATGAGAATCATTCTTTGAAATTCGTAATTAAAAACTTCGAACTAGAGAAAGAAGGCGCTTACACACATGAAAAGTATTCGAATAAGACTTACGATTAGTTTTTTAGCTGTTATTTTACTTTGTTCAGGTTTAGCCGTATTTAATTATTTTTCCATCTCAATGATGAATCAAAAGACGAAGGAAGTGACCTCGACGGATTTACCAACATTAATTGCGAGTGAAGAGTTGTCTTATAACATCGCTCAAAGGGTATCTTTACTAAGAGGTATGATGCTTTATAATGAGGATGGCTATAGAAGGGATTACGCTGACTACTACATACAAAGTCAAGATATTCAAAAAGAACTTCTAGAAAATGATCCGTCGGCAGAGATTAGCGAATTAATAGAAATGACTAATGAGTGGAATCTTGTAATTCAAGATGAGGTATTTGCAGCCTACGATAAAGGACTAAAAGATGAGGCTGAGAGAATTTTAGCAACGAAATCCCAGCCGATCGCAGCAAACCTTATAACACGTTATCAAACGCTAGCAAAAACACAAGAAGATAGTGCAATGAAAAATGGTAGTAGTGTTGTGTCATTCGGAGAAAATATTCAATTGATCGGTATTATTGTCTCTATTGCTATCGTTGTTATTGGTTTAGTGATTGCGGTCTATACATCAGAGGTTATTGTAAGGCCGATTAAACAAATTGTAAAAAGAATGAACGATATTGCCAAGGGAGAGTTACCTTCAGAACCAATAAAGACGAAATTAAAGGATGAAATTGGTCAACTTATTCTCTCTGTAAATGCCATGAATGAAAATGTTAGAAACATGATCATTCAAATTGGAAATGTTTCTGAAGATGTAACAAGTCAAGGTGAAGAGCTTACTCAATATGCAGACGAGGTAAGGGCGGGTAGTCAGCAAATCGCTACTTCGATGGAGGAATTGTCTAGGGGTGCGGAAGAGCAAGCAAATTCATCTACTGTCTTAAATGAGAAAATGAATCATTTTGCTCAAGAAATCATGCAAGTAGTCGTAGCTGGTGAAGGGGCAAAAGAACAAGCTGGTACAATGGTTCATTTAACAAATGAGGGCAGTCGTGCGATGGATGAATCCATTCAAAAAATGGCTGTCATTAATGAGAGTATGAAGAAGTCTAATTCTATGGTAAGGGGATTGGATAGTAAAACAAATGAAATTACCCAATTGGTTAACGTTATTCGTGAGATCGCCGACCAGACAAACCTATTGGCGTTGAATGCAGCGATTGAAGCGGCTCGTGCTGGAGAGCAAGGGAAGGGCTTTGCTGTAGTAGCAGATGAAGTGCGAAAGCTTGCTGAACAAGTTAGTAATTCTGTTTCAGACATCACATCAATTGTTACGGATATTCAAAATGAATCCAAGCAAGTGGTAGAGTCATTAGATAATGGTTATGAGCTAGTTCAAGAAGGAACTTCTCAAATTTCTAATACCGGAAGTACATTTGTGAGGATACAAGAAAGTATTGAAGAAGTGGAAACAAGTATCGAATCAATGGCAACATCACTCTACAGTATTCTTGATGACTCTCAATCCATTAATAATTCAATAGAAAACATTGCCTCTGTTTCTGAAGAAAGTGCGGCTGGCCTCGAACAAGTATCAGCGACTTCACAGCAGTCAAGCAGTGCAATGGAAGAAGTATCTAATAGTGCAAAATCACTTGAAGAAAATGCAACAAGATTAAATGAACTTGTGCAGCAATTTAAAATTAGAGACTAATATACATTACAACTGAAAATCATTTAAAAACCTTTCTGTGTACAGAAAGGTTTTTATTTTGTAATAGTTATTTGAAAATAATTATATTTCAGAAATTTAGAGAATCGAAATGTTTTTATGGAAATAGTACTATTAAAACAGTAAAATCTATATATACATCATTTTTCTTATATGAAAATAGTAATAGTTTCACTCTTTTTACAACGAAATATCAAAACATTGTGTCAATGAAAAGGCATGAAAATTATAGGGGGCAAGTATATGAAACGGAGTCTGAAAATAAAAAAAACGCAAAATTCACTGAAGAAAAACTTTCGTTTGAAAAGTATTTCTTTGAAAAATCTGTCGTTCAGTAAACTTAAAGTTCAAGGACTAAAGACAAAAATTCTCCTCGGTTATGGAGCAGTCTTATTACTTCTTATTATTTTGGGAACGAGTGTCCTTTTTAATGTGACAAGTCTCAATCGTCAAATCGAAAAAACGATTCAAGATGACGTTCAGGCGCTCACATATGAATCTGAATTGAGCTACAATATTGCCAATAGAATGGCGCTGTTAAGAGGTTTTCTTCTATTTGGGGATGAGCGTGATAAAGAGCTCTTTGCCGAATATACAGAGAGTAGCGTAGACCTTGAGGGGAAAATTTTGCAAATGGATAAATCGCAAGAACTTGATCGACTCCTTTATGCGAGTAAAAACTGGGGAGAGCTCATTCAAGAACGAGTTTTCACTGCTTATGATCGAGGAGAGGAAGACCTAGCATTAAAAATTGTAAACGATCAGGTGGGGCCGATTGGACAACAATTGATGGATTCTTTTGATCAAAGGGTTAACGAAAAAAAAGAAATGGTAGAACAAAATGGACAGGAACTGATCAATCGCGGGATTGCTGTGAATAGCATCGTTATTATTCTTTCCATTGCAGCCATTGTTATTGGAATCGCTGTTGCCCTATTCCTTGCCAATTATATTGTTAAGCCTGTTCAACATGTCGTTGGAAGAATGAATCAGATCGCTAAAGGAGATTTTACGGGAGAAGATTTACAGATCAAATCGAAAGATGAAATCGGTCAATTAAGCGATTCTGTTAATCTAATGTCATCAAGTTTAAAAGGATTAGTGACAAGTGTACAAAATGTAACAGATCAGGTAGCTGCTTCATCGGAAGAATTATCAGCGGGTGCCGAATTAACAACAACTGCTACAGAGCATGTCGTGAACAATATCAATGAAGTGGCAAAAGGAGCTGAGGTTTCAGCAGAAGTTGCAACGAACAGCGCTCTTGCAATGGATGAGGTAAGTGTGGGAGTTCAAAGAATTGCTGAGTCTTCTTCTGAAGTGGCGGCCATGTCACAGCAATCTACCGATATTGCAAAAGATGGAAATGCCAAGATTGAAAGAGCGGTTGTGCAAATGGGGCGAATTTCTGGAACGGTGGAATCGACTTCTTCCATCATTAAGCAACTTGGAGAAAGATCGAAGCAAATTGGCGACATTGTCACAGCGATAACAGATATTTCGAGTCAAACCAATTTACTTGCGTTGAATGCAGCAATTGAGGCAGCCAGGGCGGGAGAGCATGGAAAAGGTTTTGCAGTTGTAGCGGATGAAGTAAGAAAACTAGCGGAGCAATCACAGGATTCAGCGGCAAAAATTAAAGTACTGATTGAAAGGACACAAGAAGATACAAAGCAGTCGATTCAGTCGATGATGAACGTTGTACATGAAGTTCAAGCTGGAACATTGGATGTGAATGAAGCTGGGGTAGCATTCAAAAAGATTTTAGAAGCTGAAATACTGGTAGCAGAACAAATTCATGAAGTATCTGCGATTTCAGAACAAATGTCTGCTAATTCTCAAGAAGTGTCAGCATCAGTACAAGAAGTTCAAGCGATCGCAACCCAAAGTTCTGAAGGGGCTCAAACGATTGTGACGGCTTCTAGAGAACAACTCGCATCAATGGAGGAAATTTCAGAATCAGCAAAGTCATTAAGTGAAATGTCTGAAGCGCTGCAAAATGAACTTGCGAAATTTAAAATTTAACCTATAAAGATGGTGCCCCTCAGTATTTTAGCGGGCACCATCTTTTTCAATTATTTTTGAATTTGTACATCCTGAAGCTTAATGTATTGGCCATCTGTAATGGTAATATACATATCAGACTGAACATTTTCGTTCGTGACAATGCTATCGATTTGGTGCCTGCTGTCTTTTGAGACTTCTAAATACCCCATTCCGATAGAACTGTCTAGAATCACCTTATATTCACCAGCAGGGATATCTTCTCCAACCTTGAACATTCCGTTTTCATAAAGTCCATCGTCTGGAATAATGGATGGGGCCGCATCAACCGGGTACATCTCTCCACCCTGTAATTTAAAATATTCTCCATCGTTTAACGTCACATAGGAGTGACCGCCACTTGCTAGATTATCATTGAAGATAATACTATCTAATTGGCCAGTGCTATCAGATGCACTTTCAATGTATCCCATACCATTCGCAAATACAAGGTATTCACCCCAGCAGGAATATCAGTGCCCACTTTGTAGACGCCAGCATCAATTTTTGCATCCGTTTCTCCTTCTTCATCGGGCTCTGCAGATTCCTCTGCTTGTTCTGCTTCAACTTCTTCGTTTTCTGCCTGCTCATTTGTTGTTTCATTGTCAGCAGTTTTTTCTTCGGTTTGTGCATTCTCATCGGCGGTGTCAGTATCTGCTGCATCTTCATCTCCACATTGAGTCAACGCAATAACAACAATGATAGCTAACAACCAAAACCACCATTTTTTATAAAAAGGTTTTTTTATTTTGTCTTTTGCCATCCCAAACTCTCCTTTGCTTTTGATATTTTAAAAAAAGAGAATCAGCTATATTATGAGCAGAATGGTTAAGAACTACCCAGAGAATTAAATAAAAAAATATCTGAATAGGATGAATTTTTTTCTTGCGCTTTTTAAAATCATGTTCTATAATCAGTTTTAAATTAATTGAATTTTTACAAACGAAAGACGATGAAGAGAAAAAGTAGGATTTAGTAATTTTACACAGAGAGCTTCGGTAGCTGAAAAGAAGCAAGAATTCGAATCTGAACAATGGCCTCTGAGTTTCGTGCTGAACATATCTTTTACGGATATTAGTAGGTTCCGACGAGATTTGGTACTCGTTATCAATACCACAGTATCTAGGCGAAGGAACAATTATGCCTATGTACTTGTTGAGGCTGTTTTGCGTGAGCAAGCGGTGAATTAAGGTGGTACCACGTGATCTATAAAACACGTCCTTATCCAGTGGTGGATAAAGACGTGTTTTTTTTATTTTCTAGAGGGAGGAATTATTGTGAATAACTACTTGGTGTTACAAACAGATTTTGGAATTAGTGATGGTGCAGTAAGTGCGATGTATGGAGTAGCATTATCCGTTCATCCTGCGATTCGAATATTTGATCTTACCCATGACATTCCCCAGTACAATATTTGGGAAGGTGCTTATCGACTATACCAAACGATCTCATACTGGCCAGAAGGTACGGTCTTTGTTTCTGTCGTCGATCCAGGGGTGGGTTCTGATCGAAGAAGTGTTGTAGTGAAGACAGCTACCAATCATTACATCGTCACACCTGATAATGGAACATTGACACAAATCAAGAAAGAAATTGGCATTGAAGAAGCAAGAATTATTGATGAGAACGTGAATCGACTTCCGAAATCAGGAGAATCTTATACCTTTCATGGTCGAGATGTTTATGCATTTACTGGAGCTAGATTGGCAACAGGGGTCATTACGTATGAACAAGTCGGTCCTGAGATAGAAGTGGAATCGATTATTGAGTTACCGGTATCAGAATCGAAACTGATCAAAGGAGGGGTAACAGGTAGCATTGATATCCTTGATGTTCGTTTTGGAAATTTATGGACCAATATCGATCGGGAACTCTTTAAACAATTAGATATTGTCTACGGTGATTCCTTTGAAGTCACGATTGAAAACGATACACGCCAAGTTTATAAAAATATTATGACGTATGGTCGTTCCTTTGCGGACAGTCATTTAGGTGAACCGCTATTATATGTCAATTCACTCGATAAAATTGGCGTCGCTTTAAATCAAGGTTCATTCGCAAAAGCCTATCATGTTGAAACAGGTGTAAATTGGAAAATTTCAATACGAAAAGTGTCGAATATTAGTTATAATTAGGGAAATTCCGAACGATTTCTAATATTACTAGTATAAATATCTGGTAAAAAAGTAACAAATATTTAGAAAAAAGTTTATAATAAAAAAATATAATAGTTAATAAGGGGTTGGACTTTTTGAAAAGAAATCATTTATCTATTAAAACAATTGTAGCCATTGGGATAGGAGCAGCGCTATTTCTGATTTTAGCAAAATTCGCTTCAATTCCTTCACCGATTCCGAATACTTCCATTCAAACGTCTTATGCATTTTTAGCATTAATGGCTGTTATTTTTGGACCGATTGCTGGAGGATTAATTGGCTTTATCGGGCATGCGCTTAATGATGCGATATCCTACGGTTCCGTATGGTGGAGCTGGGTGATTGTATCCTTATTCGTAGGTGTCGTGATTGGCTTGGCCGCAAAAAGAATGGATATAGAATCAGGTGTCTTCAATGTGAAAAAGGTGATTACCTTTAATATCATTCAAGTAATCGCTCAAGGAATTGGTTGGTTCTTACTTGCACCATGGCTAGATATTCTCATTTATGCGGAGCCTGCGAACAAAGTTTTCGCACAAGGTGCCTTTGCTGGACTTTCCAATATCGTTACAGTTGGGGTATTAGGAACGATTTTACTTTTTGCTTATTCCAAAACACGTAGCCAGAGCAACAGCTTACATAGAGAACTATAGATAGTTTTTGGAGAGGATACGATTGAAAAAATGAAAAAACCAGTCATTGAATTTCGCAACTACAGTTTTAAATACAACAGTCAAATAGAGCCCTCTCTTCACAACTTGAACCTGACGATTTATGAAGGGGAAAAAGTATTGATCGTGGGCCCTTCTGGCTCTGGAAAAAGCACGATTGGTCAGTGTTTGAATGGACTGGTTCCTTTTTCATACAAAGGTGAAGTGACTGGAAGTCTTACGATTAAAGGACAAGAGGCAAAGGAGTTAGATATTTTTACTTTAGCCAAAATGGTCGGAACGGTATTACAAGACCCAGACGGTCAGTTCATTGGTCTTACGGTCGGGGAAGATATTGCTTTTACATTAGAAAATGACTGTGTTGAGCAAGAGCAAATGGCTCAAATAGTTCGTGATACAGCAAAAATGGTTGATATGGAATCGTATTTGAAAGCATCCGTTCATCACCTATCAGGTGGGCAAAAGCAAAGAGTCTCGTTGGCAGGAGTGATGGTTGATGAAGTCGATATTCTATTGTTCGATGAACCATTAGCCAATCTAGATCCGACAACAGGAAAATCCGCGATTGAACTGATTGATCAAATTCATAAACAAATGAATAAAACGATTGTCATCATTGAGCACCGATTAGAAGATGTTCTACATAAAGATGTGGACCGTATCATTGTCATTGATGATGGACGAATCGTGGCTGATGACAATCCAGATGCATTGTTGGCAAGTCCTATTTTAGAACAATACCATATTCGAGAGCCTTTATATGTGAAAGCGGCTAAGCATGCGGGCTGCACATTGACTGAAGAAATGCGTCCAGCTCATATGCACACATTTGAGCTGAAGAACTGTAAGGAAAAGTTGGTTGAGTGGTACGAAAGTGTTGAACGAGGAAGTAAAGTGGAACAGACATCACCGATCTTGGACGCTCAGCATCTCTCTTTTGCCTATCAACGTGATCAAAAAATGATTCATGATCTTTCTTTTACCATTCAAAAAGGAGAAATGGTCAGCATCGTTGGGAAGAATGGGGCAGGGAAATCGACTCTTATCAAGCTTATTTGTGGATTCGAAAAGCTTCAATCAGGGAAGCTTTTCTTTAATGGAAAAGATGTGACCGAGGATTCGATTAAAGAGCGTGCTCTTCGAATTGGAATGGTGATGCAAAATCCCAATCATATGATATCGAAGAATATGATTTTTGATGAAGTTGCATTGGGGCTGACAATTCGAGGAGTTCCGGAAAATGAGATACAGGAGCGAGTAGAACAAACACTTAAAGTTTGCGGATTGTATCCATTTCGAAATTGGCCCATTTCCGCTTTGAGCTTTGGACAAAAGAAAAGAGTCACGATCGCCTCAATTCTTGTATTGGAACCTGAAATTCTCATTCTCGACGAGCCAACGGCAGGGCAAGATCTACGCCATTATACAGAGATTATGGAATTTTTAGTAGAATTAAATCGACAAGGGATGACGATTATGATGGTCACCCATGATATGCATATTATGTTAGAATACACGCCGCGAGCCATCGTAATTACAGATGGACAAATCATTGCCGATGATTCTTCTTCTGCTGTATTAACTGATCGAGCGCTCATTCAGCAAGCAAATTTAAAGGAAACGTCCCTTTTTGAATTAGCGGAGCGGATTGGCATCCATAAACCAAAGGAATTTGTGGATCGCTTCATTTCTTTTGATAGAGAGGAGCGTAAAAGATGGCAGTAGAAATGCTCGCATATATTGACAGAAATACACCTATTCATCGTTTAACTGGTGTAACTAAGCTTCTTTGTTTTATCCTATGGTCTTCCGCTGCCATGCTTACATATGATACACGGATATTGGTATTCCTATTTCTAATCGGAATATGGATATTCATCGTATCGAAGATTGAGCTAAAGGAAGTCTCCTTTGTGCTAATCTTTATTTTAATCTTTTTGATCCTTAACAATATTGCGATCTATGGATTTTCTCCCCAAGAAGGAGTCAAGATTTACGGAACGAGTCATGTCTTGTTTGAAATAGCAGGGAGATACAATGTCACATTGGAGCAAATTTTTTATCAGTTTAATATCAGTTTGAAATATTTCACGGTTACTCCAGTGGCATTGCTCTTTATTGTGACGACTCATCCAAGTGAATTTGCTGCATCTTTAAATAAAATTGGTGTGAGCTATCGAATATCCTATGCGGTTGCGTTAGCCTTTCGATATATCCCAGATGTGCAAAGGGATTTTCGCAATATCGCATTGTCCCAACAAGCACGAGGGCTGGATATGTCGAAGAAGGAAAAGCTACCGAAAAGGGTGAAAAATGCTGCATCTATTATTATTCCACTGATTTTATCTAGTCTCGATAAAATCGAGACGATTAGCAATGCCATGGAGCTTCGCGGCTTCGGGAAAAATAAAAAGCGAACCTGGTATAGTTCTCGCCCTTTTCAAACGAGTGATTATATTGCGCTGTCATGTTTTATGATCATGTTGGTTGCGACTCTCATTATTACTTTCCATGACGGAAATCGTTTTTACAATCCGTTTCAATAATGCAAAAAGGAGATCTTCTTCAGTTTGAAAAAGTTCTCCTTTTTATTTGGAATTTATAAATTCCCTCGACTTGTGGACAGTTGACGTATTGGCATGAAAAATAGCAGGAAAAATTCCGCTTAATGAGCTACCATCATGAAAAAGAGCCGAAATAACAGGAGAAATTCCTGCTATTCACTGAAAAAATGCCAAAATAAACGCTTTTGCCCTTCATAAGCGGAAAATCTTCCGTTATTTCCCCTAAAAGGGACTTCATTGAGGAGATAACAGGAAAAACTCCGCTTAAGGGTGAGAGATGTTTGGATTGAATTCGTCAAACCGGAAGCTTCCTACATTTTGTAGGGGCTTTGTTCATTTTTATCGAATTCTCATTTCCGTTTCTTTATCAAAGAAATGGACTTTGTTCATATCGAATGCCACATCAATTGTTTGCCCTGGTGAAAGCTGGCTACGTGAATCGACGCGAGCAACAAAGTCTTGGCCTTCAAGAGAGGAGTAGATCATCGTTTCTGCCCCTGTAAGTTCAGCAACGTCGACATGTAACTGGATCTTGGATCCTTGAGATGCCTCGATAAATAGCTGTTCATCATGAATATCTTCTGGTCTAATTCCAAGGACCACTTCTTTTCCTACATATCCTTGAGTACGTAACATCTTCATTTTGCCTTCTGGAATTGAAATCGATGTATTGCCAGCAACGAATTTTCCCTCTTCTATGTTGCCATTGAAAAAGTTCATGGAAGGAGAACCAATAAATCCGCCTACAAAGATGTTTTCCGGGTTTTCATATACTTCTTTTGGAGCTCCAACTTGCTGAATCACTCCATCCTTCATTACAACAAGACGAGTAGCCATCGTCATCGCTTCGGTTTGATCGTGAGTAACGTAAATCGTCGTTGTTTCGAGACGGCGGTGTAGTTTAACAATTTCCGCTCGCATTTGTACACGTAACTTTGCATCAAGATTGGATAAAGGTTCATCCATTAAGAATACCTTTGCATCACGAACAATCGCACGACCCAAGGCAACACGCTGACGCTGTCCACCAGAAAGAGCTTTTGGTTTACGCGTTAAGTACGTTTCAAGGCCCAAAATTTTCGCTGCTTCATTTACACGCTTTTCAATCTCTTGTTTAGAGAATTTACGAAGCTTTAGTCCAAATGCCATATTATCATACACGGTCATATGCGGATAAAGAGCATAGTTTTGGAAAACCATCGCAATATCTCTGTCCTTAGGAGGAACGTCATTGACACGGCGTTCATCAATATATAAATCCCCTTTAGAAATTTCCTCGAGCCCTGCAATCATACGTAGAGTTGTTGATTTTCCGCATCCTGATGGTCCAACAAAAACCACGAACTCCTTATCTTCAATTTTTAGATTGAAGTCCTCTACCGCTGTTACTTTATTGTCGTATATTTTATAAATGTGATCTAATTTCAATTCTGCCATTCATTTAACCTCCCTATGTTTTGAAAAGGCTTACAAGAACAGTCTATCTTTTATGACAATTTTGGACAATGGCATCTTGCACAAAAATAAAGTGAGGTTTTTAGGCAAAGTGCCAATGAAATGGTGGAGCTTTTATAAATGGATGAAAATCACAAAGCTGGCGCTAGGTTTTGTTCACAATAATAACGTGAAAAAAGTGTTGTTAAAGTCATTTTTGTTGTGATACTATTTGCTTACGTCTTGCAAAAAAATCCATGGAAGACTTTTTCATAAGAGAGTAATAGATGGACAATCGTAGCCATTTCTTTCTTTGTCAGTATTTCTATTAAGAAACCTATACACTATGCCTCTTTCAACAAAACTTCCCCTTAAAATGCTATGATGAAGCTTAACCGTAACTTCATCAATCACACATATGAAATAGTTAAAAAGAACTTAATAAGCATTGAAAAAAATCCTGATACTCAGCACGTGAAATTCTTTGCTGTCAGGATTTTTGGCCATATATTTATTTCAATAACCATTGGGATGCGTAGAATGCCACTTCCAAGCATCTTCTATTATTTTTGTAATAGATGTTCGAATGGGATTCCATCCTAAGACTTGTTTTGCTTTTTCAGAGCTTGCAATTAAAGTACTCGGATCACCGGCTCTTCGCGAGCCGCTGATGGCGGGGATCTCCTCACCTGTTACATGTCTTGCTGTATCGATCATTTCTTTTACAGAGAATCCTTGGCTACTTCCAAGGTTGAAGAGATCACTCTTTCCACCTTCTCTTAAATACTTTAGAGCTAATAGATGAGCATCGATTAAATCTTCCACATGAATATAATCACGAATACATGTACCATCTGCTGTATCGTAATCCTCTCCAAAAATAGTAATATGTGACCGCTGCCCCAGTGCGGTTTGGAGAAGGAGTGGGATTAAATGAGTTTCGGGCCGATGATCCTCACCAATTTCAGCCGTTTCTCTAGCCCCAGCAACATTAAAATAGCGCAAAGAAACATACTTGATCCCATGAGCTTTCTCGACCCATCTCATAATTTTTTCCATCATTAATTTCGTTTCCCCATATGTATTCGTTGGGTTCGTGGGCAGCGCCTCTGTAATCGGAATCGTATTTGGTTCTCCGTAGGTTGCAGCTGTTGAAGAGAAGACAATTTTGCTAACATTGAATTCGGTCATCACTTGGAGCAACACCTGGGTACCGTGCACATTGTTATCAAAGTATTTAAGGGGATTTTCCATCGATTCCCCAACCAATGAATTAGCAGCAAAGTGGAGAACGGAATCAATTGATTCTTTCTCAAATACAGAGCGAACGAAATCGATATGACGAATATCTCCTTTATAGAACGTTGCTTCTGGATGGATAGCCCCTTCGTGTCCAGTTTCGAGATTATCAATAATGACAACTTTTTCACCTTGGTCTATGAGCTGATAAACAGCATGAGATCCTATATAACCAGCCCCGCCTAAAACCAATACACTCATATTAAAAATCCTCCGTTAACGTTACTCTTTCTTATTTAGATTCACTTGATTTAATCTAGCTGAGATATCTTTTAAAATTTGATTTCTTTCTCTTTGTGCTTTAATCAGACTAACGCAAAACCAAATGGTAAATCCGACAAGGGCTATATATGTAATAATCATTAAAATCGGAACAAGTGCAAAGGCCCCTAACATTCCGACATTTTCCTCTATCATCATATGGTAATCACCTCTGTGTATAATTGCCTAATTATACCATTATATTGGATGTTTTTTATAGTAACAATTTAACCATATAAGTACTCTTCTTGAATGATAAGGTTATTTTTTTGCTAGAAAAGTGTTGGAATGGAATATGGGTTTTTTCAACGAAGTAAATAGTGAAGTTAAATGCTGGTGTTAAGCGCGGTAACTTTAATAAATAGATACTATTACGAATCCCAATAAACAGCGGAGTTTAGTCGAGGTGAATTCTGGTGTAATAATTTGAGTGACTACGTAATTATAATTTTAAAGGGGAGCGAAGGGGATTTTTTATATATCAAAGTATTAGCTCAGTATTAAAATATCTCTTTTCCATTCAATATTCTGATTACGATTTGCTACTCTTTGAAATTTCTTTATAACCTGTTTTGTCTAAGATTCTATATAGTGCAATTTAAGGGTGGTTTCATGAAGCGAGATGACCAAGACAAAAAGCAAATAGAAGAATATAAGAAAAACCCAATGATCAATTTCTCAAACGCTGTTAACCGCTCAATGGTCGGAGATTTAGGAGCATTAACAAAAGGTGGATGCCTATCAAAAGTTATTACTTTAGTAATAATTATAGGTGGAATTATTATGCTCTCGCAATGTTCCGTTTGAAAACGCTTAGGCATAGTGTCAAGCGTTTTTATTCTGACCTAATCAAACTTGAAGGAACTGTTAATGGTCTTGCTTTCATCTAAGATAGATGAAATTCGCTTTCGCTCCCAATCATAGATTAAAGCCAATTTTATTCGATAAAAATAAAGAAATCCTTTATAAAAAAAGGATTTCTTCAAGCGTCCCAGAAGGGATTCGAACCCCCGACCTACAGTTTAGGAAACTGTTGCTCTATCCAACTGAGCTACTGGGACATATAAGGTAAAATGGACGATTTTTTAGTTCACACAAAAGGAAACTGTCGTCCTGATTTCAGAAAGTAAACTCAAGGAGTGGCTCAATCAGTACGCTGAGGAAAAACCAAGGAAGCATATTCGATCGTGCTCTATCCAACTGAGCTACTGGGACATATAAAGGTAGTACGGCTCACACGAAAACTTACTTAAGAAGCGGTGTGCCCCCCTTAAGATACCCATATTTTCCAATGCGCAGGCATTAACTATTATAAGTTATTCTCAGAAAAGGTCAAGTATTACCCTTAAAACATGAAGTTACCATAATAGAAACTTTCGGACAATATCAAACTACTAACTCGACTGTAGCAAAAAGTAGAACAAGCTCTCAGGAGTTACATCAATAATACAAGGTTATTAGGACAACAAACGAGGGTAAGAGTAGAGAACGACCGAACTGATAAATTATAAATGACCATATTAACGTACTGTTAAATTTCCCCTTTTAAGAGGAATTTTGCAGAATAGTGGCGAAATTAAGGTATGATAGAGAAAACATCAAAAGTAAATTGCGGGAGGGAAAGCATGACACACGAAGAAATGAATCCAACGATCGGAAAGATCTTAGAGAATATAGAAAGAGTTATGATTGGAAAAAGAAATGTGGCGGAATTAAGCTTGGTTGCTTTGCTCTCTGGGGGTCATGTACTCCTTGAGGATGTCCCTGGTGTAGGGAAAACGATGATGGTTCGTGCACTAGCTAAATCAGTAAACGCCAAATTTCGACGTATTCAGTTTACCCCTGATCTTCTTCCATCTGATGTAACAGGTGTTTCGATTTACAATCCGAAGGAACTGGAATTTCAATTCAGACCAGGACCGATTATGGGCAATATTATTTTAGCAGATGAAATTAACCGTACCTCGCCTAAAACCCAATCTGCGTTGCTTGAGGGAATGGAGGAAAGCAGCGTGACGATTGACGGTGTAACCCATCGACTTGAAAAACCTTTCTTTGTCATGGCGACCCAAAATCCAATTGAATACGAAGGAACGTATCCTTTACCAGAAGCGCAGCTCGATCGCTTTTTATTAAAAATGAAAATGGGTTATCCAGATGTTGCAGAAGAGATGGAAGTGTTAAATCGAGCTCAAACGTCGACACCGATTGAGGAACTAGAAGCGGTGATTGATTTAGATGACCTTCGTGAGCTACAAGAAAATATTAAACTCGTAACCGTGGACGATACGATTAAACGTTACATTGTTGATGTTGTCAATGAAACACGGTCAAGTAGTAACGTCTATTTAGGGGCTAGTCCTCGTGGTTCGATTGCGCTTATGAAGGCAGCACAGGCTTATGCTTATATGTATAGACGAGATTATGTCCTTCCAGATGACATACAATTTTTAGCACCATATGTGTTGGCGCACCGAATTATTTTAAAATCGGAGGCGAAGTTTGAAGGGATTTCTGCAGAGGATGTTATGCAACGCGTATTAGCTCGTGTGCCTATTCCGGTTCAAAGGCTAGTGAAATAAAATGAGAGATTTTCTAAACCGTATTAAGCATATTTGGAAGCTATTAGTCCTTTTATTTTTACTAGTGGTGACTTTTTCTTATGCGATGTTTCAAGGTGGATTTGTAAGTTGGTTTTTATTTTACAGCTTTCTTCCTTTCGCCTTGTACAGCATTGTCCTGGTACTCTTCGGAGTTAAGCATTTAACAGTGAAAAGAGAACTTGTGAAAGAAGAATACCATGCCGGTGAAAAGCTAAATGTGAAAATTAAATTGAAGCGTCCCTCCTCTTTTCCTCTTTTTTATATGATAATTGAGGATGATTTAAGCAATGAACTTCTAGCTCCAATGCAAAAAAGTCAAATGAAAGCTTTCGTATTTCCCCATTTTCGAAAGGAAATCGATTTTGAGTATACGATTCAATCTCTCCCTCGTGGAGAGCATCACTTAAAGGGGATTCAAATTCGATTTGGAGATCCTTTGGGACTGGTTGAAAAACAAATTCATTTTGAAACTGAGGATGATAAAATCATTGTTTATCCTCCTTATGAAGACCTTCTTTATCGACCAATGGATAATCACTATGAACAAGGGATGACAGCGTCGAAGGAAAGGGTTCAACGCGATACGTCGATGGCAATTGGGATACGGGAATATCAGCCTGGTGATCGCTATTCTTGGATTAACTGGAAGGCCTCTGCGAAAAGAAATGATATTATGACGAAAGAGTTTGAACAGAGAAAATCTCATGATGTTCTTTTAATCATGGACTGCGCTCCAGAAAAGCGGTTTGAAGCCATTGTCTCCTTTACTGCCTCACTTTTAAGGGCTATCTTTCGCAAAGGTGCTCAAGTTGGACTTCTTACTTATAGTGAGGAACGAGGACAATTTCCGATTCAAAGTGGTGAAGCCTATCAACAGCAGTTATTTTACCACTTGGCGAAAATAAAGGATCGGAGCTCGGTTACATTAGATACCGTACTTGAAAGTGAGAGTTTTATGATGTGGCAAAATGCTTCCATTATGCTCATCACTTCTCAATTAACAAAAGAGCTAGTGGAAAAAGCGAGTCAGTTTTCAGCAAGAAAAGGAAACTTGACGATATTTTTAATAAAAGAAGAAAAGGAAGTGGCCACTGAAAAAGAAATCGTTTTGAAAAGTGAAGCGAATGCAAGAGGGGTACGAGTGATGTTCGTTCACGCTGGTCATTTTTCTGAAGCCTTTTCGGAGGTGAATAGGGGATAATGAGTGGGGAAAAAGTGAAAGGCAATATGCTGAATGTCTGTCTATACATTTGTGGCTTTTTTCTATTATGGGAGTGGCTAAGACCGTTAGAGCAGCTAACAGACACAGCGAATTTAGGTGTTTTTATTATCTTCTTAGTCGTTTCTCTTGTTTTAGCACTTCTGAAAGTGAATGTGTTTTTACGTAATGGGATTAAGCTGCTATATGTTCTTTACACGATTAATTTCTTGTATTACGAAGGGTCTTTTTTTCGATTAAAATGGCTTCTCACTATTGCAGATAGCTTAATCGATAATATGCGAGCGGTTTTTCAAGGGGATTGGACTTCCCTAACTGATGATTTCCGCAGTATTCTTTTCTTCATATTGCTTGGGCTGATGGCCTATTTGCTTCGGTATTGGCTCATCAATCGTAAGCAAATCTTCATTTTCTTTTTCATGACGTTGTTGTATATTACGGTTCTTGATACATTTACCCCATATGAAGCGAAATTTGCGATTGTACGAACAATCATAGTGGGCTTTGCTCTTATGGGGATTCTGACGTTTTATCGCATTTTAGACCGCGAAAAATTACAAATGCCACCTGGTTTTGTGAAAAAATGGCTTGCTCCATTCGTAGTGATGTTAGGAGTCAGTGTAATTATTGGGTATATTGCACCGAAGGCAAGTCCGATTTGGCCGGATCCGGTTCCATATATTAAGTCTTATTCACAAGATAGTGGCGAAGGTTTGACCGGAGCAAAAAAAGTAGGCTATGGAGAGAATGATACCAATCTTGGAGGTCCGTTTTTACCAGATGATACGGTTGTGTATGAGACTGAAGCGGATCATCGTCAATATTGGAAGGTAGAAACGAAGGATGTCTATACAGGGAAAGGTTGGATATCTGCAGAAGAAAATGGAGAAAGAATCGCTTTTGATATGGATGAAGAGTTTCCGATCTCCAGTTATTCAGATGAGGAAATGAAAGTGGATGAACGAACTGCGATCGTTAGACCGCTTGCTCAGTATCCACACATTATCTATCCACTAGGTTTAAAGCATGTCGAAAATGATGTGGGTCATTCTTATGAAGTGGATGTAAGTTTGGAAAAAATTTATGGCGCAGAGCTAGGTAATCTTCCTGGAATTGGTCAATATACAGTGGAATATGAATCTCCAAGATTTAGTATGAGTAGAATGACGAGTGCGGTGGATCAAAACCATCCGCTTTTAACAGAAGAGTTTATGGAGCATTATACACAGTTACCTGATTCGTTACCTGAGAGGGTAAGGGACTTGGCAATTGAGTTGACTCAGGATAAAGAAAATTGGTATGACAAAGCAAAAACAATTGAACAATATTTTGGTCGCGTCGATTTCCAATATGACCAACGGGATGTGGCTGTTCCTGGAAGAAACGAGGATTATGTCGACCAATTTCTTTTTGAAACGCAAAAGGGTTACTGTGATAACTTTTCAACTTCGATGGTTGTGATGCTACGATCCATTGGCATTCCTGCCCGTTGGGTAAAAGGCTACACAGAAGGCGATTTTCGTGGGATGACCGATTCTGGACAAAGATTATACGTAATCACGAATAATAATGCCCACTCATGGGTTGAAGTGTTTTTGCCAGAAGTAGGATGGGTTCCATTTGAACCAACTAAAGGGTTCTCCAATAACGTTCAAATTTCAAATGATCTTGATAATGAGCAAACGAATCAGCAAGATGATGTATTGGAAGCACCAGAAGCACCTGAAGTGGAGAAGCCAGAAGAAAAAGAAGCACCTTTAGAATCTCCAACATCGACTTTTTCATGGAGTGATCTGGGGGATAAGATTAAGCAATTTTTCCAAACGCATTGGGAATGGATGATTGGGTCAATGATCGTTCTAGCGTTGATTTCTTACATGATTTATAGAAAAAGATTAAAGTGGCTTCCGTACTACCTTCTGTTCCGATTTAAGAAAAGGAAGAAGGATGAGGATTTCCCTGTCGCTTATGTTACGTTACTGAAGCAATTGGAGCGATATGGATTAAAGAGAAAACCAGAACAGACATTAAGAGAGTATGCTCGCTATATCGATTATTATTTTTCCAGTGGAGAAATGAGCGCTTTAACTTCCACCTATGAGCAATATGTTTATAAGGGAAAATTACAAGATGGAAGTTGGGAAAATACTAAAGAATTGTGGGAAAATTTAATTAAAAAAACAATAGCTTGACCTGCCGATCTTCGTGTTGTTACAATATGTCTTAATTGAAAGGCTTTTTTCTGAAACTTTGTTGTTAATAAATCTAAATATAAAGAATTATCCTGTTTGATTCACGAAGAAAAATGTCGTGCGAAAATAAAGTGTAATTCAGAACTATGTATTTGACGTAAATGTCTAGATTTGTTTCGTATTGAAAAAAACTAGACGTTTACAAATAACAGCATTGCTTGCGAAAATAGCGAAACGATGAGCGTTTAATACATGAATCCTTCATATATCCTCGGTAATATGGTCCGAGAGTCTCTACCGAATCACCTTAAATGATTTGACTATGAAGGCAGGATCATTCTATTTGTGCTATGAAACTAGAATTCTGCCTTCAGATCATTTTTTATGAGGGGAATTCTAGTTTTTTTATTAGGAGACTGGAAAAAGGTACCGTTTATGAGGTTGTATAGAAGCTCTTTTTAGATGGAGTTTATAAGGGAATATTGAGGCAAACTAGACTGAGAACGAATAATGAGGTGAACGTAAGAGATGACGATTGAAGGTTTGAAGAGTCAAGAAAAAATTGTCGTGTTGGATTTTGGGAGTCAATATAATCAATTAATTACGCGAAGAATACGTGAATTTGGTGTGTATAGTGAACTTCACCCACATACGATCACGGCAGAAGAAATTAAGCAAATGAATGCAACGGGAGTTATTTTCTCTGGTGGTCCGAACAGCGTTTATGATGAAAATTCCTTCCGTGCTGACGAAGCGATTTTTGAATTAGGACTCCCCGTTTTGGGGATTTGCTATGGCATGCAGCTAATGACACAGCATTTTAATGGAAAGGTAGAACCGGCTAAGAATCGTGAGTACGGGAAAGCAGAAATTAAAATTGAAAATGAGACTAGAATTTTTGGTCAGCTTCCACAAGAACAAATCGTTTGGATGAGTCATGGTGACCTAGTGGTTGAAGCACCTGCAGGTTTTACTGTAGACGCTACTAGTCCTTCATGTCCGATTTCGGCGATGAGTGATGAGTCTCGCAATCTTTATGCCGTTCAATTCCATCCAGAAGTGCGCCATTCCCAATATGGAAATGAGCTTTTGAAGAACTTTGTTTTCAATGTATGTCAATGCAAAGGCAATTGGTCAATGGAGAACTTCATTGAAATTGAAATGGAAAAAATCCGTCAAACCGTTGGAGATAAAAAAGTTCTTTGTGCTCTAAGTGGTGGGGTAGATTCTTCTGTTGTAGCGGTATTGATTCATAAAGCGATTGGTGATCAATTAACATGTATTTTTGTTGACCATGGTTTATTGCGCAAAGGCGAAGCGGACAGCGTGATGAAAACTTTTGCTGATGGTTTCAATATGAACGTCATTAAAGTCGATGCGAAAGATCGTTTCTTATCCAAACTTCAAGGGGTTAGCGATCCGGAGAAAAAACGCAAAATCATCGGAAATGAATTTATTTATGTATTTGATGATGAAGCAACAAAGCTAAAAGGAATTGAATTCCTTGCTCAAGGGACGCTCTACACGGATATTATCGAAAGTGGTACGGCAACCGCGCAGACGATTAAATCACATCATAATGTGGGTGGTCTTCCAGAAGACATGCAATTTACATTAATTGAACCGTTAAACACCCTCTTTAAAGATGAAGTTCGCGCTCTAGGAACAGAATTAGGAATTCCAGATGAAATTGTTTGGAGACAGCCATTCCCAGGACCGGGTCTTGGAATTCGCGTTTTAGGAGAAATTTCAGAGGACAAGCTTGAAATTGTGCGTGAATCTGACTGGATTTTACGTGAAGAAATTAAAAAGGCTGGATTAGATCGTGACATTTGGCAGTACTTCACCGTTCTTCCGGACATTCGCAGTGTTGGTGTCATGGGAGATGCGAGAACATACGACTATACAATTGGAATCCGTGCAGTCACTTCCATTGATGGAATGACATCAGACTGGGCAAGAATCCCTTGGGATGTCCTTGAAGTGATTTCAACACGTATCGTGAACGAAGTTAGTCATATCAACCGCGTAGTGTATGATATAACCAGTAAACCGCCTGCTACGATTGAGTGGGAATAGAATATTTTGTAAAATACACGAACATTCGAAAACGAACATTAAAAAATGTTCGTTTTTTCTATTGACGTAGGCAAGTGTTGTTGCTAAAATGAAAAAGAATTTAATAAAGTCGTATACATCGTATAATATTGGGGATATGGCCCAAAAGTTTCTACCAGGCTACCGTAAATGGCTTGACTACGAAGTAAGTGATAATCGAACGGTTAATGCTATTATTTATTCTCTTTTTTCGATTATTTCATAAACTCGTTGTCAACGCTCCTGGTATAAGTGGGGCGTTTTTTTATTTCTTGAATATATGAAGTAACGATGACAAGTAATTAGGGGGAATCGAAGGAATGAAGAATTATTTCCAGTTTGAACAGCTCGGTACAAACTATCGACGTGAAATCATCGGTGGTTTAACTACTTTTTTATCAATGGCTTACATTTTAGTTGTAAACCCAATTATGCTTTCTCTATCAGATATTCCAGATTTACCAGATGAAATGAGAATGGATATGGGAGCGGTATTCGTGGCAACTGCAGTGGCAGCAGCTATCGGTTCTCTCTTAATGGGATTACTTGCAAAATATCCAATTGCTTTAGCTCCAGGTATGGGTTTAAATGCTTTCTTTGCTTTTACAGTTGTGTTAACGATGGGGATTCCATGGCAACACGCATTAGGTGGAGTATTAATCTCCGGACTTATCTTTGTTTTGTTAACTCTTTCAGGCATTCGTGAAAAAATCATTAACGCCATTCCAGCTGAATTAAAGTTTGCTGTTAGTGCTGGTATCGGATTGTTTATTACATTTGTTGGTGCGCAAAATGCAAAAATTATTGTCAATGATGATTCAACTTTAGTTGTATTAGGCGATATCCATGATCCTAATGTATTACTTGCTGTTTTCGGAATTATTGTAACGGTAATTTTAATGACAAAAGGCATTAAAGGTGGAATTTTTTTCGGAATGGTGATTACAGCCATTGTTGGAATGATTTTTGGCTTAATTAATACTCCAGATAAAATTGTTGATGCCATTCCAGACATAACACCAACGTTTGGTGCAGCATTTGGTGCATTTGGGGATAGTTCATTCTTTACAACGCAAATGCTCGTTGTTGTGTTAACATTCCTTTTTGTTGACTTCTTTGATACTGCAGGAACTTTAGTTGGTGTTGCAAACCAAGCTGGTCTTATGAAGGATAATAAATTACCTCGAGCTGGCAAAGCCCTTTTTGCTGATTCAGCTGCAACTGTGGCAGGTGCTGTATTGGGTACATCTACTACAACTTCTTATATCGAGTCTTCTGCAGGTGTTGCTGCAGGTGCGAGAACAGGATTTGCTTCCATCGTAACAGCTGTTTTATTCTTATTATCGTTATTCTTCTTCCCGGTTTTATCAGTGGTTACATCAGCGGTTACTGCGCCTGCACTAATCATTGTTGGGGTCTTGATGGTTGCTTCTCTTGGAAAAATTGATTGGACGAAATTCGAAATTGCAGTTCCTGCTTTCCTAACAATTTTAGCTATGCCATTAACTTATAGCATTGCAACTGGGATTGCGATTGGATTCATTTTCTACCCAATTACAATGTTAGTAAAAGGAAGAGCAAAAGAGATTCACCCAATTATGTACGGATTATTTGTCATCTTTGTTCTCTATTTTATCTTCTTAAAATAAGGAATAATCGATATGAAGAATCACACGATCGTTGTGTGGTTCTTTTTTTCTTGTTTTTGCATAAATTGTGGTTTTTCGTTAAAAACAGAAGCTTATACATTAATTGTATGACGACGCTTTTCGCTTCCTCATTTTAATCCCTGAGAGGAGATAATGGCTCATTGCTCTTCAGAAGCAACAAAGTATGTGAAAAGGGTCTTTTTTTAGTTGATTCTTTGCTGGATTTTATATAGCATTAAGGAATGAGTGTGATGAAAGAGGAGAAACGATGAATCAATTAAAAGTATTGAAAGCGCTCAATAATAATGTGTTAATAGGGAATCATCCAACCTATGGGGAAGTCGTCATCATTGGAAAAGGAATCGGCTTCAATCGGAAGCAAGGTGACAGCATTGATCCATCAATAGTAGAAAAACTCTTTGTTTTGAAAGATGAAAAGGAGCAAAAAAACTACATAAAGTTGCTTCCTTTTTTAGATAATGATTTACTAGAGGTCTTTATTTCTTGTATTGAATTGATCAAGGAACGAACAAGGGCAACATTGAATGAACATATCCATGTTGCGCTAACGGATCATTTATTGTTTGCTGTCTCAAGACTTTCAAAAGGGATGGAAATGAGTAATCCTTTTTTAGTGGAAACGAAAGCGCTATATCCGTTTGAGTTTGATATTGCTCGTGACATTGTGAAATTGATTGAAGAAAAAACGAAGATCTCCCTTCCAGAGGGAGAGATAGGGTTTATTGCTCTTCATATTCATTCGGCAATTATGAATAAAAATCTTTCGGATGTGAACCGTCATTCTCAACTCGTAACGAAATTGGTAAATATGATTGAAGAACGATTAAGCATTCAATTAGACAAGGAAAGTATTGATTATATGCGTCTTGTCCGCCATATTCGTTTCACGATAGAACGGGTTCATTCTGGGGAAAAAGTAGAAGAGCCAGAAAAAATAAGTTTGCTCTTGAAGGAAGAATATCCGGTGTGTTACAATCTTTCATGGAAACTCATTAAGGTGATGCAACAAGAATTGAAGAAGCCCGTTTATAATGCTGAGGCGGTATATTTAACGATGCATTTACAAAGGCTCCAAAAAAAAGTTAAATAGTTTAAATTTCCGTAAGAAGTCTTCATATATAAAATTGAATTCGCTTTCGGCTATAATATCACGTGTTACTGATACGATCAGGCATGAGTGAAAAATATGATTGAATTAGAGTTTAGAGGGTACGCTATACCCAAATAGCTCTTTTCAGTTATTTTTTCCTCATGCCTTTTTTGTGTTTTTGAAAGTAAGCAAAACTTAATGAGTTGAAAATATTTTAGGAGGTAAACAACATGTTCAAAAAAATGTTTGGTGTGTTACAAAAAGTTGGTAAAGCATTAATGCTACCAGTAGCACTTTTACCGGCAGCAGGTATTTTGTTAGCATTGGGTGCTGCTCTTAGAAACCCTGCTTTACTTGAATTAGCTCCATTTTTAGATAACAGTGGAGTCGATTTAGTCGCAGCAATTATGCAAAATGCTGGAGATATCGTTTTCGGAAATCTACCTGTATTGTTTGCAGTAGGAGTTGCCGTCGGGTTAGCTGGTGGTGACGGGGTCGCTGGACTAGCTGCGATCATCGGTTACTTAATTATGAATGTCACAATGGGAACAGCACTAGGAATTACAGCTGAGGACGTTAATGGTCTAAATTATGCTAGTGTTCTCGGTGTTCCAACTCTACAAACAGGTGTGTTTGGTGGTATTATTATCGGGATTATCGCAGCATCACTTTACAATCGCTTTTACGAAATTGAGCTTCCGTCCTATTTAGGATTCTTTGCAGGAAAACGATTTGTTCCGATTATTACGGCTGGAACTGCAGTACTTTTAGGTTTATTAATGCTTATCATTTGGCCGCCGATTCAAAATGGATTGAATGCCTTCTCGCAGAACATGGTACATGCAAACTTAACATTATCTGCGTTTATTTTTGGAGTTATTGAACGTGCATTAATTCCATTTGGTTTACATCATATTTTCTATTCACCATTCTGGTATGAGTTTGGTAACTATGTAGATGCAGCAGGACAAACGATACGTGGAGACCAAAAAATCTTCATGGCTCAAATTAGAGACAATGTTCAAGATTTAACTGCAGGTACTTTTATGACGGGGAAATTCCCATTCATGATGTTCGGTTTACCAGCAGCAGCTTTAGCGATTTATCATGAAGCACGTCCGGAAAGAAAAGTTGTAGTAGGTGGTTTAATGGCATCTGCTGCACTAACTGCTTTCTTAACAGGGATCACAGAGCCGATTGAATTCTCATTCTTATTCGTAGCACCTGTTTTATTTGTTATCCACACGATTTTTGCTGGTCTTTCATTTATGACCATGCATCTTTTAAATGTGAAAATTGGTATGACTTTCTCTGGTGGTTTAATCGATTATATCTTATTCGGGTTAATTAACCCGCAAACAAACGCATGGTTAGTAATCCCAGTCGGATTAGTGTTTGCGGTTATTTATTACTTTGGTTTCCGTTTTGCGATTCGTAAGTTTAACTTAAAAACTCCTGGGCGTGAAGTTGAGGATGAAAGTGATGGTGAAACGCAAGGAAAAACAAGTGATCTTCCTTACGATATTCTTGACGCAATGGGTGGAAAAGAAAACATTTCTCATCTCGATGCTTGTATTACTCGTCTTCGTGTATCTGTAAATGATATTGGAAATGTCGATAAAAACCGTTTGAAAAAAATAGGTGCATCTGGCGTTTTGGAAGTAGGAAATAATATACAAGCGATCTTTGGACCTCGCTCCGAAACCATTAAAGGACAAATGAAAGATATAATGGAAGGAAAGAGACCGCGTCCAGTTGAAAAAGCACCTGTTAAAGGCGCAAATCAGACGGAAGATGTAACCCCAGCTGATATGAAATTAGGGAATGATGATTTTGTATCACCATTAAAAGGTGAAATTAAACCAATTACAGAAGTTCCTGATGCTGTTTTCTCTGGAAAAATGATGGGCGATGGTTTTGCGATTGTACCTACTGAAGGAGTTATCGTTTCTCCGGTAGATGGAAAAATCGTCAACTTTTTCCCAACCAAGCATGCTTTAGGAATTTTAGCGGACTCTGGTCGAGAAATTCTTATTCACGTAGGAATCGATACAGTTAACTTAAAAGGTGAAGGTTTTGAAGCGTTAGTCAAGGAAGATGACCGTGTTCAAAAGGGACAACCTCTATTAAAAGTAGATCTTGAGGCAATTAAAGATAAAGTTCCTTCTATTATGACACCTGTTGTATTTACGAACCTAGCTGAAGGCGAGCAAGTTGTCTTAGCCAAACAGGGTGAAGTGGATATGGGTGAAGCGGATATTATCAAAATTTCAAAGTCTTAATATAAGAAGTAATGGGTCGGCCTTTTTTCAAGAAGGTCGACTTTTTAATTTGGATAATTTTTCTATGTATTTTCTTGTTGCATTATTATTGTGTGGATGATACTATTAGGAAGTCGTCTTTGAAAGTGACTATTATAAAGTTACGGTAGACGAAAGATTATATTTACGTTAGAATGAGTTTCTGCTTTTGCAACAGTTTATTTTCGAAAAAATGTTTTTGAAAAAAGTTATTGACACTAGCTAAAGAAAATGTTATTCTAATATAGTTGCTTGAGAGAAAGCAACCGAAATT
>NZ_HE978519.1:111457-119641 GCF_000311725.1 Robertmurraya massiliosenegalensis JC6 | reverse complement strand
AGTATAAAAGATATTGGATTCAAACTATTATAATCAAATAAAATGTGAATTTTTAATGACCGTTAATAAATATTAGCGGTCATTTTTCTGTTATTGGCACTTTGAATTAAAAAAAATTTGCTAAATTTGAGATAAGTCTATCACTATATTGAACTTAATATAAGAATAGTTGATATTGTACCATTATAATGGTACAATATAGGAGAGGAAGAACTTAATGCGATGAGTAAAGACCTTGAAAAACATATAAACGAACTACAACAGGAAAGTGAAATGTGGAAAAACAAGTATAGATTGACCAGAGGTACACTAGATGAATATATCGAAGAGTTTGACCGAAACCGAGTAGAACTGAGAACACTCAAAGAAGGTATCCAACAGTTAATCAATACTCCCCATTATACAAACTACGATAGAGTAAGAAAACTCAAAAAACTGATTTATCAAACCAAGAAATGATAACGAGCGTTTAAATATAGTGAGGTGACTGAGCATGAGTATGTATAGAAAACTAAGTCGAAAAGAGAAAGTTAATCGAGGTAGGTTAGTTAAATTATCCATGTTATCATCCTTCTCATTAAGTTTTTTCTTTATTGACGTTGGACTTTGGGGAGCTGCTATCATAGCAATTCTAGCTTACATAGGAACTTATATCGTTTTTGAAATTTTGGATTTTCAGAAGGGTAGAAAATTGGTTCAGTCCGGTATACACGACATTGATACGATGGATGGGTTTCAGTTTGAACATTACTTAGTAGAACTTTTCAAAAAGTACAATTACAAAGCTGTGCGTACGCCAGATAGCGGGGATTACGGAGCCGATCTATTACTTAATAAAGATGGCCAAAAAATTGTTGTGCAAGCCAAAAGATATAAGAAAAATGTTGGAATAAAAGCAGTACAAGAAGTATTGGGAGCAAAATTATTTTATAAAGCTGATGAAGCATGGGTAGTCGCTAACAGTGATTATACAAAGGCTGCAACTAAGTTAGCAGGAGAAAGTGATGTTCGTCTAATCGCAAGGAATGAGCTGATCAACATGCTTATGAAGTTACACAATAGCAACAATCAACCCAGCCCAAAAGAAATTAAAGCGACAGTGGAAACGAAAGACAAAAAAGTATGTTCTGAATGTGGTTCTGACATGGTTCTGAGAAACAGTAAGCATGGAGTATTTTATGGGTGCGTAACATTTCCGAAGTGCAAACATATCACTCCTACGAAGTAATTGTAAAAATTAATTAGTTTTGCAAAGTGTTCAATCGAGATTATTAAAATGGGAGGAAGTAAAAATGAATGAACAATACAGAATGGAGTATTACCAACCAGAAGAAACTATGAGCTTTGATCAAAAACACACAATTCTTTACACCTTTCAGTACGAAAATGCTTTTGCTCAAATAGTTACGTCGATGGGTGGAAATGTTGCAGGTGGGAGTGTAATGACCACTGAATTTGATTGTGGCCTTACAGTTCCAGTAGAGCATGAACTAACAAAGAAACATGTAGAATTTTACGATAAGGAAGATGAGGGACAACCATATCGGGAAGTAGGAAATGTTATTTTTTATTACCCTGGAGGAGAAACTATTAGACTTGATTTAGAAGATTGCTCGAACTATCTTGTTGGGATTCAAATAATTGGCTATACACCTTAATGCCTAACTGCTTTACTTTAGAACCAAAATGTACAGTAAAAGAAGGTGAGGAAATGTTTAAATTAGTATGTGTTTGTGGTTTAAAGTACGAATATGCAGATGTAATAAATCACGAAAGGTTTAGTTGTAAATGCGGTAGATCGATAGAAGTTCATTTGTATCCACCTTCAAAAAAGTGGTGAGGTGTAATGCACATTTCGAACAAAATATGAAACTCGTTGATTGAAAGTTTTCCTTAAAGGAAACTTATGAGTAAGGGAGTGAACTAAATGACAAGTATGAGCCAAGAAGAAATTAACGTTGATTTATCCGATGAAGTTCAACGATTAAAGAAAGAAGTTAGCAGGCTTAAATACACTTTACAAACATGCAAATACCACGCAGAAAGAATATGTAATAAAGGTTACGGAGAAACAATGGATGCTCACCAAATTGTTGAGGAAGTTGACTCTGTTTTAGGTGAGGATTAACCGAGCAGTCCGAAGTTTTAACGAAACAAACTGAGTAAAGGAATTTCCTAAGGAGGTTTGGGGATGGATATTTTGACTGATAAAAAAGTTAAGACTCGAAAATCTCATGTGTGTCATGGATGTGCCACATCTTATCCACCACAAACAGAAATGAGATATGTAACTTCCAAGGATGGTGGAGATATTGTATCAGCTTATTGGTGCAAAACATGCGACGAGGTTATAGAAAAGACATATGACCACATTGATTTAGAAAATGGAATTGGTTTCGGTGAGGTTAAAGACTTTGATATTCCTTTCTGGAAAGGTGTCTATTTGAAATATCAGCATGAAACAAAGTAAGCATCTTGTTTGATAAAACGAATTTCTGACGGTGAGGAAGTGCCTAAATGGATATTCAAAAAACAACTAAACTAAGGAATCAACTTGAATACATTAATCGTTCCAGTAACAAAATGGAGCACCATTTGAGGAATTCTATAGAAGTGGAGCTTTTAATGCACCTTGAAGAAGAAGGTTTAGGTCACTGGACAATTTCTCAATTGCTTAATCATTTACAAGAAATGAATGCCAATGGTGAAACTGAATCCTTCTATGCACTAGAAAATAGAAAAAAACGAGTATGAATTAATTAAACTCGATGATAGATATGTAGATGATATACATTTTAAGCAAAATGTTTCGTTCCAGAACCATTTAGCGACATAAAGTAAGTCTTATAATCTATTAAACATTTTTAAATAGGTGATAAAAATGGATATGTATATACAGTTTGAGTTTGAAGGGATAAAGATAGTTGCCAAGCAATTACCGTTCACCAAATTAGAAAAGTTATATGGTTTTTATTTTTATGATTTAACTCACCCCGAAGAAGATGAACATTTTCCAGATAAAATTGTAAAGGAAGGTTCTGTTCAGTTTAATTATTGGGGCAGCATCATGACGGATAAACCAATCGAACAGGTTGAGAATTTCGGAGAGTACTATATTGCAGATTGGGATGTAAATGAAGATGATGAAGAGATTCCCGTTCCTAACGAAGACTTTGTAAATTGCACACAATTTTACACATATGGATTTTATCTTTCATGCGTAGAGGGAATAGAAGAAGTCAAATTTCATAGATTGGATAATTTTCTAGACCTTATTAAACCTCACTCTTATTCAGCTCAAGAGTTAGAAATGGACCGTACCTGGAATATGCCTAACAAAAACACATTTGGTATTCATTCTATAAAAGAGTTGTTAGTGGAAGAATTAAAAGGTGGCTTAATCATAGACCCTTTTGCAAACAATAATAGCTTCGCTCATGTGACGAATGACTTGAATACGAAATTCGAAACAGATTATCATATGGATGCGTTAGAGTTTCTAAAATTGTTTGCTGATGAATCAGTTGATGTTGTGCTGTTCGATCCTCCATATTCACCCCGACAAGTAAAGGAAGCTTACGAATCAGTGGGATTAGATACTCAAAGTGGTAAGCTTACACGTTCATCTTATTGGAGTGATTTAAAAAAGGAGATTGGTAGGATACTACGAGTAGGTGGTAAAGCAATATCTTGTGGTTGGAATAGCGGTGGAATGAATGATAAAGAACTTTTCCATATCAACCGTATTCGACTAGTTGCTCATGGCGGAAATCACAACGATACGATTGTAACTGTATCTGTTAAGACGAATCGAATTAAAAACAGTCCAGTAATTGATCACGATAACATAACGAGTAATAGTAATTTCGAGCAAATGACTTTATGGTAAGGTGATTATTACACATTTCGAACATGATATGTCAAGAAAGGAGGATTATATTTGGGGATATTAGATCATGATTTATTGTGTGCTAAGTGTCATTCACCCATGAGAGAGGGGAATAGGGGACAGTCTAAAAGCATATGTACAAACCTCTGTTGTTCTCGCTCCTATCCTTTCTGGGAAGATGTTGAAAATGCGAATAAAAATAGACAAATTATTCCTACTAATAATAGGAATGAGCCTATTCCAAAATCAACAATAGATAAACATGTTAAGAGTTCATTAACACAAGGTGTAAATATTCTATTAACCATAATATTTATTCTTGCTATGATCTCTATGATTTTGGGTTGTCTTTTAGCATTAACAGAAATGACAACCCTTAGTGAGATTAAAACAAAATTATTCCCTTTTTTGTTCAAAAATTTAGGTGTCATGGGATTCATCACACTTTTGATATGTCTTAATAACTTTTTAGATAAACGAATGCAAAATAAAAATTAATATTTCTTTTCGATACTAATATGTATAGTAAAGTTCATTAAAGAGGAAAGGGAAGCTTCTTGTAAGCAACTAGTATTAATGAAATGCGCAAGCGGGTACATAGAGAGGATGTTGCATATGCAAAAAGGGTCATTTTTTTTAATTCTAATAACTATGTTATTCCTGTCGGGATGTCAAGATTCAAATTGGGTAGATGCAGCCAATGAAACAAGAGAAAAGTTTGGGGGTCGTATTGAAGCCAATCAAGAGAATAAAGAAGAAAACGGGAAAAAAGAGGATGAATTTCCTGTAAAAGAAGGACATTGGTATACCTGGAATATACCTGCAGGTTTGAAAGACTTGAGAGCACCCGACGATACGAAACTTATAGAAGCAAAAGTAATAAATGTAGTTGATGGGGACACAATAGATGTTCAAATTATTAATGGCAGTGAAGAACGGATAAGACTGATTTTAATAGACACGCCCGAGTCTAAAGGTGAATACGAAAAAGATCCAGAACCCTTTGCTATTGAAGCATATGAGTTTACTAAAAAAGCAATACAAGACAGAACAGTATGGTTAGAGATAGATAAAGAGGAAAGAGACCAATATGGTAGATTGCTGGCCTATATTTGGTTAGATGACGTTGTGGAAAATAAAGAAGTCTTAACAGACGATAAAGAAGTAGTGATTATTGGAGAAAAAATCGGAATGGTAACTTTAAACGCTCTTTTATTAAAAGAAGGACTTGCGAATGTAGCTGTATTTCCTCCAAATATTAAATATCAAAAACATTTTGAAGATATTCAAGGAGAGGCAAAAAAAGAGAAAAGAGGGATCTGGAATTGATCTTCTCTAACATCATAAAGAAAGAAAAAAGGAAATTTAACGGTTATTCAACAACAACTGAATATTTTGAGAGCATGAGAGACAGAGAACTTGAAAAGAAGATAGAAAAAAAGATGTGTGAAATAACTAAAAGAATCATGGAAGATGCAGAGTATGCTAAGAAAATGGAGCTAAAACTTCAAGAACTCATAAGTGAGTTAATGTACTGTTCTTATATTACCCTGCGTTCAATGTCTTTTATGAGTATATCTAACAGTGTTCAATTTGACACTGAACTTTATCAGCGTATTGTTTTAGAAATCTCTGATGATTTTCATAATTTGCCAACAGCAATGGATAGCATTAAAACTTTCGCGTTCAAAAACAGAGCCTATATTATCAGTAGAGCTGTTAGTACCCTCTGTACTGCAGAAAAATTCATAATCCCAATGGAATCCTTCAATCAAGCCAAAGAAATTTCAAATAAAATTTTAGACTTAGATACGGATAATGAAGAAAAGACATTGTGTAATCAGTATTTGTATAGTAACTTCAAGTAGCCCATTGGAAATGAGAGCCTATGAAACTACACTTCACAAGATATAGTGGGTTCGGAGTCGATCCTAAAGATCATATTTGAGAGGACCGAGGGAGATTAAAATGAAAGATTATTATATCTGTAAAAAAAGAACGGTAAATTTAAGGTTGGAACTATTATAAAGATTATATCTGATGATGACTCAATATGTACGGTCAGCGATGGAAAAAATTTAATTAGAATCACAAAATACGGAGAATTACGTGATTTATTCGAACATATAAACTTAGGGATTCTAATTAATTATAAGAAAATACCAAGAATTGAATATCTATTCACTATATTAATGGGAAAATTAATGGGAGAAGAAGATACGGAATCTTATTATTTTGTAATTGGAAGAGATATTTATGATCGAAAAGAATCCCGGGTTAACATTAATGAACATAGAAAACAATCTTCCAAATTTATAGACATTATATTAACGAAAATAGCAAAAATTAGATTTGAGATTGAAGAAATTTACTTCCAGTCTCACGAAACCTTAAATGTTAGCCTTCAAACACTATCTGCTTATTTTGATAAATTGAATGATGTTGAACTTGATAAAGAGGTGGATCGAATGATTGAGTTTGTTTCACGACTTGAAAATTTAAGTGAAGAAGTAAAAAGTAAATCAGTACTTCCTTCTCAAAATATCCTTCTTAACTCTTTAAATAATCATAGGAAGTTAGTTGATTCTGCAATTGCTAGCTTAGAGTTAATTAATAAAACCAAGTAAGAAATTGAGAATTACAAAAATAAAGGAGTGAAATAATTGTGGGAAAGAATGTAACAAATACTCAAGAACGCGAGGAACTGATTGGATGGTGCACCTTACTATCATCTTACAATGAATCCTACTTTGAAAGAATGTCTGATGATAAGTTAAAAGAAACATATAAAAAATTGTCACAGGAGAGATAAGGCTAAAAAAGGCGGGATTAACATTGCTCGATTCGTTCTTTAATGTATTTCAGTTTGAATGGTTCCTGATAGTTGCAGCGATAGTTATGATTTTACTGATACTAAAATTCATAGGAAAAATGATTGCGATTATATCTACTCTAATTTTTATAGTCGTGATATTTTCAAAACTTAGTATTTAAAGATTTATAAACGTTCGTTATTTTTTCAAATATCAACACTACTAAAACTATAAAGTTAATGTTTCAAAAACAAAATACACTAAATAGGGGATAGTATAATGAGAAATGAACCTTGCTTTTGTGGAAGTGGGAAGAAAGCAAAAAAATGTCATCATGACATTCAATCAAATAGCGCTTTTGCCGAATTGATAAAATTACAAAAAGAAATAGATAACACAATTACTAATAATGTTGGTGATGTTCCTTGTCAAAAAGGATGCTCTAATTGCTGTTATGAACCTTTTTCGATAAGTAGTAGCGAGTTTTATTTTATTATGAATCACATAATTGAAAATGAGGGAGAAGAAGCTGCAAAAGAAATTATAAAAAAAGGAGCCCGAATTTGGAGAGAAATTGAGCAAAATAATCCAGAGTTAGCAACTAAATTAAAGATTAATATTGATGGACAAGTAGGAGACAAATCACTTTTTAAATTAATGTATGACACTGTTAATTCTAGTTCAGCACTAAAGTATCCTTGCCCATTCTTAAACGAAGAAACTAGAAGTTGTTCTGTTTATGATGTAAGGCCCTTAGTATGTAGAACCTATGGTGTCGGTTATTTAACAGAACATGTATCAACAGGAGCTTTATGTGATTTTATACCTAATGGAGAAGATCATAAAAAAAACATGGTTAATTTAACAGGGTATCTAGAATCAGTGGAACAGTGGACTCAAGTTGATACAAAAGAATATGGAAGGGTATATGATCGTCCGTATCCAATCTTTTATTTTATGAGTCTACAAGAACAAAATTGGTCAACTCATTCAAGACTAATTAACGAATTAAAACAATTCTCCACAAAACAAGTAGCTTTGAATAAAGTTACACGAGCTAAAAATAGGAATCTATCAAAGTAGAATTTATAACACTTTGCTCTGAGCAAAGTGTTTTTCTTTCTAAATAAAACTAAAGTAGAAATGGATATATTAAGCTGTTAAACTAAAATAGAATTCAGAAAGGAGTAGCATAATATGAAAAAGCATTTAGTTTTTCGTACCAATAACGGAAAAGACTATCTATATGATGTTTTAAGAGCTGATAATTTAGTTCAAGCAGGCGATATGTTGGCCGATAAAATAATAGAAAAAGATTTAAAAGACACAGGGATCTATACACTCGTTGAACAAATTGATTTTCATTATAAAGAAAATAAAGTGATTTTCCCTAAAGATACTAAAATATTTAAGGTTTTCAACCCTCCAAATGATATTAGTCATATTCAATTTTTAAATGACCAATTAAAAATAAAGAGTTAA
>NZ_HE978519.1:28847-110456 GCF_000311725.1 Robertmurraya massiliosenegalensis JC6 | reverse complement strand
GAGTTAATCCCTTCTTTGTCCTTTTTCTCCCCAAGAATAGGAATCATACCAGGGCAAAGAACGGATATTCTCTTTAACGTCTAAATAACACCTTTCACAGTAGTATTTTATAGACGTTTTTCCTCTCTCAAATAGTGGTGTCATAGTTTCTAGGGAATACCACTTACCACAATACATACACAATTCACGTTCGTTTTTCTTCATATTCTTCAGTTCTTTAAAAATTTCTACTTTAAATATCTCAATATAACCATTTACCCATTATCAGTTTCTTAACTTGGATTTTTATTAGCATTTTTTACGAGTTTGAAAAAAAGTCTCAAAAAATTATATTTACGGATCTTTTGACTCATCAAAACTCTTTGATATGTGAGGGGCTACAATATTAGTTCTTCTTACAACGTAAATAGGAGAGTGGTCAAGATGATTAATGAGAAAATTGGTAAAAATGAGAGTGTTTACGTATTGGTATTGAGGATCAATCCTCTAAAATACCGAGCTGCTGAAGGTATGAGCTTACAACACTTCATTAATTTTTGCAAAAAGAATGACGAGGTGCTGTTCCCCACTAATCTAAATATTAGTGAAAAGACCGTTGAAGAACTACTCGCAAAAGGCAGAGTCTTAGTTTTTTTCTTAGAGAATGAAAAAGTACACTGGTTTGCTGAATTAACGGATTTTCGCAAAGGAGAGGATATTGGTGTAGACTTTATCAATGCCTTAACACCTTCTAGCTATTGTAATGAAAAAAGGAACTATCTGGAGTTAACTAACTTTGATTACAGTGAGAAAGGAATAGCATTTGATGATTATGCTATGCTTTTTACTCAATTTAAGAATTCTAAGAAAGTATATCCATCAGCAGTTGCACAAAACAGACATTTTCCAAGCAAGTTTTATTTAGTAAAGAAATAAACGAACGTTTAAAATCCCCATTTTTTTAAGATGGGGATTTACCTTCATTTTTTATGACCAACAACTCATTAATATCACAGTTTAAGTATAGACAAACTTTTTCGATCACATCGACTGGTAATCGGTCCATCTTATTAGCAGCAAACCTTCGTAAACTCTCACGCTGGATCTCTGTAAGTTCAGACAGCTCCCTTAATGACAAGGGTTTATCCAGCCCATGCTGTTTTTGATGTTCAATCAATAGCTCATTCAATCGAACATATATCATCGGTGTAACACTCCTTAAATAAATAAATTATCAAATGAACTCTTCTCTTACCTTAAGCACATCAATATAGTTCTTCAACATTACCTCCAGGTTCTTCGGAATATTATTTTTCACATTGCCACTTCCAGATAAGTCTTTAATCGCAGATTTTTTTATTTCTTCATTCTCAAAAAACATCTTCAAGTGTTGAGTTTCAATCCATTCAACCAATTCATCATCATTACTAAAATACATAGCCTTAGCAAAAGAACCACCTTGAAAACATTCATGAAGAAAATGTGGCATATAATCATAATATGGGGGTAAACCACGTTTAGAATTTATTGAGCTATTGTGGGGCAAAATCATTACATTTTCTCTTTTCATCCCTCGACAAAATAATTCTGACAGTTTTTCAACTATGGCTTCATTAACTGGGAGAAATTTTTCTATATCGTGCTTAATAAACTCATTTAAAAAAGCCAATTTATCATTCATATTACCTATTTTGTTTAAAATTGAATATCCATTAAGTCTTACTAATGAAAATCTTAATGGTAACCACAAAGAAAAGATTGTGTCTGCTTTTAAATCGCCATCGGTTAATTGACAATCTAAATCATTTTCTTTTCTAAAATTATCATGTAGTTTTTCATTTCCTTTGTACCGAATTTTAGGATTATTACTTTCGTAATATATCCACTGATCTATTTTTTCCTCAATAGGTTTCAATATCCCATTGCGTGTCATTTTCCCCTCAACCTTTCTGCCCCTTAAATAGTCTTAAACGAATCTATTTATCAATTCGCTATATTTGTCTTATGTTGATCATCTACATATCTATTATTTGATTTGCAAATTATAGCAAGATGAATGCATCATAAAGATTAATGAGTACATCAGCTTACTCATTAATCTTTATTTTTCCTAGAGAACAACGGTAAAAAAAATATTATTGCAGAGATCAGTATCATAATTGTTAACGACTTTATTAAAAATGTAACGTCTTGCGAAACTTTATCTTTAAAAGAAGAAGGCGAACCGTCATGTGAATTGCTCCAAAAATCCAAGTTAAAAGGCCTACTTATTGCTTCTAAAGTTTTGGAAATGGAGAAACCATTCGCAAAAGATGCATCATAAGCGAAATAAGCGAATATTACAACTAAACCAATGGCTGCTAATGTTAATCCTATTAATAGTGCAGGAGTAGTATGATGTTTTATCTTTATAACTTTTCTAAATACAAAAAAATAAAAAACGGAAATTAATATGGCAAAATAAAAAATGAATTGAACTGTACTCCACATAATTTTTCCTCCTAATAATTTCTTTAATTATCATTACGATTATGCAGTATATAAGTTTCGTAAAAGGTTAATAGGCTACTTAGCTTATTAGTTTTCTTTTGGTTCTAAGAGTGTTCCTGAATAACTTCCGTCTTCGTCTAAATTAATCAATAAATTATCAGAAAATCGGCATTAACGGATTTTATATTTATCAAAAATGAGATCCATTTGATGCATAACTAACCAAGAAATATCTTTCATAGATTCAGCATGACCAACTTTTGATATAGTTGCTACTTCAATGTTTGTAAATTCCAAACATTTATCATCAACTTTGTTAATTAACTTTGATGTTCTTTTTTTCAAACGTGCAAACTCTTTCTTTTCCTCTTTATCCATTTCTTCACTCCTAATAATCGAATTTCATTTATCAGCCCATCACGAGCTGAAAACATTGTTGTATCAAACCTAGAAGAGATAGGAGACTTCGTTCGTATCCAACCTTTCGGCCAGTGTAATGGATAACCTTCAATCATATTTATCATCCTCTCTTTACATTCTATTTCGTAAGGAAAGAAAGCCTTATGTTAATGCAATTTATTATATAAAGTATAACATGACACATTTTGTAAGTCAAAATTACATAGGTAACTAGATATAGGTTACAATAAAACATAAACCACTACATATAGTTGACACATTATATGTGTCGTGTTATAATAATATAAAGGATAGAAAACCTTTAAAAAAAGGTTGTTTGTATGTTTCTGTCCGTTTAAACTTTATGGTAAAGAAAGGCAGGTGTTAACCATGAACAATAAAGAAATGAACGATTTTGCTACTGGATGGGTTGCGGGGGAGATTATTGAAAAAGCAACTAAAGATGACAAGAATAATGGTGCTGGTTGTGGTGCTGTCTTATTCTATGGATTTGTTGGATTTATTTTATTCTCCATTTATGCAATTTCTGGAGTTGAATTTTCAAAGATTTGGGGATTTCTAAAAGTTGTAACATTCCCTATTACTTGGGACTATCAATATATGGATTTCAAACTATTCGGACCTAATAACTACGCATCAACTTTTGGTTCTCTTGCATGGCTACTAGGGTTTGTAGTTTTATTGAAAATATTGGATAAAGTTATACTACATGAGTTGGAAGGCAACATCCTTAAAAAGAGAATCGGGCAATTTCAACCAGTAAAGACAACAATCGTTTTACTGTCATTTCTTTATGATAAAGTTCTTGGTTACATTATAGCTTTCTTTATGGGCGTGCTTGTGTTTAAGATTATGTGGCATGGGTTCTTGTCCATTTTCACTTTCATTTTCTCTATTTAAACTAATCTTTTATAATTTTAAACGTTGATTTATAACACTCTCTTTTATAAGGGGGTGTTTTTTTATTCTTTAAATTATTGGCACTCTGTAAGACTTGATATTTGCTAATCTGATGTTAAGTAACATATCAATTTTTCGAAAGGGGGGAAGTGATTGCAGCCAAATTCCTACCTACTTCTTAGAGAGCACCTTATTAAAATCGGTATTGATCCGATTATTGTGGAGCAACTAGATGATTTAGATTCAAACATACAAGAAGATATTACAATGTTGTTCGCAGAAGTAGCGAACGATGACTTACTCTTTATCTTATCTTTAAAACTATCTTTAAATGGGGAAGATTTAGCATTTGTAGAGAATTATCTTAACAGGAAAAAGAAAAATAACATGCTCACTCAATAGAAGTGGAGGGGTGAAGTATAAGATTACTTGTCTCAAATTCATCTTTAACAATTCTAATCATCAGCGTATACTTATTCGCATTTGAATCAGCGATTATTTATCATCCTTATATTTCAATAGGGATTTCTATTATCTATTTGCTAATAGGTGCGTATTTATTAGGAAAATATCTACATGGGAACAAAGGAATAATCGGTATTGCACTAATCACAAATGCAGTATTTATCGGCTTGGGTCAATATTTAGAGTTTTATATATCACTCATATCATTTGTCACGAACATAATGGGGGTAATTCTATCCTTTATTGTAATGGTCATTTTCTATTACTGGAAAGAAGGTCAAAAACACTATGAAGTTCGTATCAAAAATGAAAAAGTAGAAGAGGAACTCCCGAAAGTAAGCATAGAGGAGAAGATAAAACTTCTAATCACCTTATTAAAAAAAGCTAGAAAGTACCATAAAGAAAAAGGTTATTCCAAAAAACTAGCCTTTCAATTTGCATTTGTAGAAATCCAAGAAGAAAAAAGTAAAGTTGAGGAGAAAAATGCACTCGATTTTGTACTAGGTAAGGAGGTTATATTGCAACGTAATGAATATGACCAAAACCCACAAAAATAGTCAAAAAAAAGATATATCAAACATAATTCATTGGGGAGGGGACGATCCGTTTACCCATACTCTTGTAGTAGGGCCGACACGATGCGGGAAAACCTCTCAAATTCTAAAGCCATTAATCTATCAAATTCTAAAAGCCAAAAGAAGGGGAATTCCAGTAGGTTTGAGCGTCATTGAGCCTAAAGGTGATGTTGCTCGAATGGTGAAAGAAATGGCTGAAGAAATGGGATTGTCAGACCAATTAGTTTACATTGACCCACTTTATCCAAATGAAACAAATCGTATTAACGTGATGAAAGGCGATACATCTGATGTAGCTGAAGCAACCGTAGCAGTTTTAAAATCATTGTTTGGTAAACAAGAGGCATTCTTTGCTACCGTCCAGGAGCTTTCAAGCAGAAAAGTAACGTTACTCTTAAAAGAGTTATATGGGGACAGTATGGACATTATGGATGTCCTGGCTAACCTTCGAGATGTAACCATCTTACAAACGAATGTTGAAAAGTTAAGAGCTGCAAAAGGAACAAATGACCTTGTACAATTTTTTGATAATGAATTACTTGGAAAAGGAAAAATGTCTGAAAAATATAGACAGTTTATAGTCGGATTAAGAGCTCAACTCGAAAATATAACTTCAAACGAACGTTTAAGAGCAATCGTGACTGGCAAATCAGATATAGACTTGGACGAGCATTTTGAAAAAGGTGGAATTCTTGCAGCAAATACATCATTGGCCAAACTCGGAAAGAGCGGCGATGCATTTGGAATGTTTCTCACAATGCATTTACAACTAGCTTCATTTAGACGGGGTGGCACTGAAAGAACAAGAGTTCCACATTATTTAATTATTGATGAATACTCACGCTATATTAACCCTGATGTAGAAAGATTTTTATCCGTTGCAGCAGAATATCGTGTAGCTCTCATAGCAGCGATCCAGTCATTAGGACAACTTGAGTTAGAAAGTGGAACTCTTTCTGCAAAAGCAATGAAAAGATCAATCCTAACAAGCACAAGAAATAAAATCGTCTTTGGTGGTTTGGAATACGAAGATGCAGAAGAAGTGTCCAAAATCATGGGGAAAAATCTGATTCGTCAACGAGAAAGAATGTTTAGCGGAGGAATACTGGAGAATATTTTACCTAAACATTATAGGGATTCCGAAGAAGAAAAACAGCGATTTTATTCTACTTTTTTAATGGATGGTTTACCACGTTTTCATTACATCCATAAATTGCTCGACAATGGAACTCCTAGAGAACCAGGCATTGCAGTAGGCGAATTTGTCCCTAGAAATTGGAAAGAAGAATTAGAGAAAGAAGAATTAGCGTTAAACAGCTATAAAAAACCTCCTATTTTTGACTGGAAAGGGAGAGCTGAGTACGCAGTAAAGCAAAAGCGACTAGAAGAATCGGAAATTAGAAGAAAACATGCACAAGAGGTTTTCTCTATCAATCCGTTTGAAGATGCTGGAGAAGCAGAAGCACACAATAAACCTAGTGTATCTATCCACACTCCAACTATCGAAAATCAGAATCCAGTCGATAATATCTCAACAGATAAATCAAATAAGAAAGAATCATCAGAGCAACCAAAAGAAGAAAAAGAAGTAAAAATAGATAGCGCACCAGTTTCACCTATCGTGTTCGATATTTCTAAAAAGAAGAAAGATGTAAAAAATAAACCAAAAGAACAAGCAGAACCACCACAAAAACAAGTACAGAAAGGTATCAATCCCCATACCGATAGTCATACTGCGGGAATAGATGATACTTTTTGGTAATAAAAAAAATTAGAGAATGACTAGGAGGAAATGAAATTATGGCAGAACAAGCATTAAGTGTATTAGTAGAAGGATATGATCCGAAAAAAGCTGTTGAAGCAACTCGTAACAATTCTTTGGACACATCCGAAGATTGGCAAGAGATTTATGCAGCACGTCAGAATGGCACCATTTTGCAAGGTGAATTAATCGGTATTGAGTCACCAGAGTCAGATAAAACATACGGAATCGTTCAAGTAGGATTTGTAAATGGTTACTTACCGATGCAAGAAGCTGGAGAAGAAATTAAAAACATCAATCAATTCAGAAGCTTAATAGGCTCAAAAGTTGTATTTAAGGTAACCAATTTACTTAGAGAAGAAGAACAGTTTGTAGCTTCTCGTAAAGAAGCATTAAAACAGATGCAAGAGACTACTTGGAAAAGACTTAAAAAGGGCCAAGATGTTATTGCTGTTGTACGTGATGTTCGAATGAAAACAGTTAAACTCGAAATTGGTGGAGTCACTGTTAAAATGGGTGCTGAAGAATATGATCATAAATTCTTTAACGATCTTCGTGACGAACTAAAAGCAGGAGATCACATGCACGTAAAAATCCTATCTGTGGATGTAGAGAAAAAAGAAGTAAAAGTAAGTGCAAAGGCTTTAAAAGAAAATATGTGGGACGATATCGCAAAGCATTTACGAGTAAAAGGGGAATATTCTGGTATCATTACAGGAATCGCCGAATTTGGTGTGTTCATTAACATTCGTGGAAATGTCGATGCTTTAGCTCCTCATTTGAAGTTCGATAAGTTCAAAAAAGGGGATAAAGTATTAATTCGACTCTTAGAAATTCAACCGAAAACTCAGCATATTCGAGCAAAGATTATTAGAAAATTAGGATAAGAACCTAATGGATGCCCAACTAAGTCCTTTTTCATTAAGACATGAATGGACTATAAAATGGCAAGAAAATGACAGAGTACACGAAAATGCGATGAACTGGAACGGTAAAGTAGAAGATGAATTATTGCCTACTCTTGCAAATGTAGGAGTAATTAGTTCTCTACAACTAAAAAATTTGTTTTTAAATGGTGACAATCGAAAAATTTCAAAGCTATGCTCAACGGGTAAATTAATAAGACATAATCTCATAAGAAACAAGCAGGAAATTCCTATTTTCACACTCGGACCTACTTCAGTCGAAATGATGAAAGATAGGATGCCAATAACAGAATGGAGAGATTTTACCATCTCCGATATTCTTCAGAGATTAATCTTTTTTCAACTAATAACAAAATTCAAAAGAGATGGCCAAAGAGTTTCTATTATTCCTTCAGTAAAACCATTTGTTGCTGCTTTCATAAGGAATAACAAAAAATTTCATGTATTGATCGAAAGAGGAAACGTGCAAGAAATCCTTCACACCCTAAAATTTTATTCTCCTAGAGAACGATTCATTTTTATTAAAGAAAATGCCAACCATGGGCAAGAACTAAATGAATTCCTAGTAAATTGCAAGGTTAGGATGACTACCGATAGCGATTTGGATAAGCCATTTGATGAAATGTTCTATGTTTATAATGGTGGAGAATGGTTACTCGAAAAGAATACAGAAGATAGAATCACAACTATTGAAACATCTAATGCAGTACGTTAAAAAATCCCCCTTTTTATAAGGGGGGTACAATATAATAAAGTCCATTATAAGTTATTATATAAATGGTAAATAGGATATTCTTTGTAAGTTGTTTGAATAGAAATATCGAGTTTACCAAAAAAGAATTCTGCCTCTTTTTTGCTTCCTAACAACACATTTGTACAAAATTGAACCTCCATATCTGCCGAATTGGAAGATTTCATATTAATTAATTCCTCTATTTCTAATTCATCTAGAGTACCATTCAGCCTAAGTTGCACTTGTAATTGATTAATTCTTAAAATCCTATAAGAGTCTTTTTCTAAACCCTTTTTATATTTTCCATAAATATATTCAGCTAATTTTAATAGTTCAATATTTTGATTTTCATCAAAAGCTTCAATACATAATAAACAAAAATAATTTATAGGGCCAAATAATTGTTCATTTATAAAATCATCAAGCTTTAAAAAACTAGATTTTATAATATCTATATTTAAGTTTTGGCTTGATGTAAGGACATCTTTTGATAGCTGGATATAAGGACTACATGGATAAACTTCTTCATTGATTTCAACTCTAGTTTCTTTTTTTAATAAATTCTCTGAAAACCCATTAATTATATGTTGTTCTGACTTGGAATTATAAAATAAGACTAAATAAATCCCACACAAAGTATATGAAATAAATCCAACATTCGGTTGTTCCTTAACGTTAATCCTCCTTAAATCGTTTCTCAAAACTACATCTGTAAATATCTCAATTTCTCTAAGTGTTTTGTTGTTATCATTCTCTACTTTAAATTCAATATTATTTGATAAATTTAACAATGTGAACGCACTTTGTAATTCACAAAATAAATCATATAAATCTTTAATTCTTCCTATCCACTTTTTATCAGTAGGCTTAGCTCCTTCTATAAAAATACTTTCTTTAACAAATGATACTTTTTGACCATCTAGAATTGATTTTAAGATTGGCAAAACTCTAAGTTGAGTACTAATAGATTTAAAACGATAGAATTTAAAATTAAATTTCTTGTTACCCAGAAATTCCAACTCTAAAGAGTCTTCAAGTAGCATAGTTACTTTTTCTTTGTTTCTTTTGACCTCAATGTTTACTTCATTTTTTTCCCCATCTACTATGACTGTTTCCCTATTTTGACTGAATTCAGCTGTAATCCTAACAACGCCTATTGGAACAGACAATTCCAATTCATTATATTTTCCATAGAATATAAAATCATGTTCAAAAATATCACTAGTTTCTTCTTTCGTTGGGTCGAATGTTAGACTCGTAATGTGAAATGAAGTAAAGTCTTCTTTATTATGTAGATTACTTTCTATTAAAATTGGCGCCTGTTTTTTCGACTCTTTCAGAAAACCTAAGCAGATCCTATACAAGTTAGTTTCTGATAAAGGGCGAAATATCAACTTTCTTTTACCTTGCTTTCCATATTCAATAATAAGTAATCTCAATTCTGTCGGGAGTAAATGCTTATAAAATATTTTAGTGTCCATGTTTTGATCTACTTCAACCACAAAATATATAGCTCCATTGCTATCATAAAAATTCCTTAAATCGTCCAACTTCACCGGATAATCTCGATTACCTTTTGTAAAATTATCAACATATTTTCCTTTGATTTGTACGGGCACTCTCCCCAATAGAGAGCTTGTTTTTTCCGATATATCGCTCATCACGGATATATCACCATCAAAGGAAATACCTTTATCACCTACTTGAATATTTGGAATCAGACTATAGTTATTCGCTTCAGTATTTATAGAAGTAACTGCAGCCCTTTCAATTTGACCATTAGATAATGGGATCATTTAAACCACTCCTAGAAAAAGTATGAACGTTCTTTTATTTATAAATCTATTTTATACTTCTCTATTAAATTTTTCCTAAATTTTCTTTTTTCTTCTTTTTGATATGCTAATATATACATATAGCTTTATTAAAATTTTTAACCCTTATACTTTCCCTTGTTCTTAACAAGAGCTGAATGAAACTGGGTAGAAGGATTTTTGCGAAAGCACCTTCATAAAAAACTGTCTTTGACAGTTAGCCTTTATACTCCTCCATTTATTGTGCTGGGAGAAACTAGGTAATTCTAGCGGAAATGCTAGAGCAAAAGACTTTATTCCTGATTTTAAGGGATAGAGAACAATTATATAGTTTTAACGCACAAGACGTATACACTCTAATTATTTTATATGATATGAGATGCTGTAGGTCTTATTTTTATGCGTTGCAAAAAATTAAGCGGGTTTCGGTCTTTTTGACTGAAACCTGCTTTTTTTATTTAAAAAATCTTTTTACAAGGAGAGGGTTTCAATGGAAAAAGCGATTCAATTTACTGAGGAGCAAAAGAGTTTAATTTGGAGAACAAAAGTACAGCCAAAAAAAGGTACAGCCGATGACGCACTAATGTTCATGGAAGTTTGTGAGCAGTATGGATTGAATCCGTTACTTAACGATATTGTTTTCAATCGTTATGAAACGAAGTCAGGTCCAGTAGTGAACTTTATAGTGACTCGTGATGCTTATTTGAAAGTAGCAATGCGTGATCAAAATTACGTAAAAGTCATTGGGAACGTTGTTAAAGAAGGGGATCATTTTCAGATGAACACTGTCGATGGTTCTATTGAACACCGTTTCGGTACTAAAAGAGGGAATATTCTTGGAGCGTGGGCAATTGCCGAACACAAAACAAGAGGTCGATTACCAGTGTTTGTTGACTTTGAAGAAAATTGGAAAGCGAATGCTGCCAGTCAAAACGGAAGAAATGCTGTGTGGGATGATAGACCGTCAGCTATGATTTTAAAAGTAGCTGAAGTTACTGCCCTTCGTAGACAATTTCCATTAGGCGGGGTTGTTGCAGCCGAAGAAATCGGATTAAACGATTTGCCAATTGTTGAAATGGACGAACCATCTACTCAACCTCAAAAAGAGCCTGTGAAAGAGGAAAATAAAACTCCAAAGAAAAACACTCAAAAATCCTCTAGTGAGACACAAGAAAAGAAGGTAAAAACGGAACAACCGAAAAAACAAGAAGAAGAAAAAGAAGTAAAAGAAAAAACTCAATCGAAACCAGTCGATAATAATCCTGTTAAAAAGGAAGAAAAGTCTGAAGCTACTAAGCAAGTAGAACCTGAAAATGAGGAAACTACAGAAACTGAATTAGTAACAGACGAACCTACTACGGAGCAGGAGCCAAACGACTATACTGCATTAAGTGTACTTGATATTAAAATGGCTAAATCGCCAGCTTCTGGACAAATAGTTGCAAAAGTAGCTGTTGAAGCAGAAGATGGATCTCGTTTCATAATACTTACGAATCAAGAAGAAGTCATTTTGAAACTAGATGAAGTCGAAACGAGTATCGAGAACCCACAAACCTATCTATTAAAGTATATAACTGAAAATGGATACAACTATCTATTAGATGTTGGTGGGAAAGCAGTATGATTAGAGCTACTTTTAGTATAGGGACAACATTTTATTTTGTTGTTCCTTCTGATTCTTCTTGTCATGGAAGTGTAGTTGTTGCCATTGAAAAAAATGGATCGGTTTATACAATTAAACATGCTTGTAAACAAAATGAGGACTCTGCAGATAAGCACTGTGAACATACAGTAGCAGCAAATTATCTCATTCAGGAATGGAATACTCATCAAGACTACTCCATTCAATATAAGCGTGAACACATTGTGCTTAAACCCGAAATGATCCAGGTCTAAAAATATCATAGGTAGGTGATTAAAGTGTTACCTTCCATCATTGATGTAGCTAGAGAAAATCAATTAACTTTCAATGAACGCTCGTTGAACAAAAAGGAAGTCATGTGTAAGTGTCCTTTTTGCTTAGCTGATGCTAACAATCCAAAGAAATTTTATCTAAGCCTAAATCCCGATAAAAATGTCTTTAAATGTTGGTATTGCAAAGAATATGGTGGTGTTCTTCAATTTGAAAGTTTAGTAACTGGTAATTCTTATGAAGAAGTGAGACTGAAGTATTTCGGTGATATCAAGAAAAAGTATCACCCCGCAGAACTTCTAAGTCCAAAGCAATTAAAGGCAATAAATTGGGATGAAATCAAACGTAAACATAACGATGAATATAAACGTTCTTTAGAAAATGTTTTCGCTGATTGGAAGGCTCATGTCCATTCTCAACGTATTCTAGCCTTTGCCAAATTGCTTATCGGTATTGAATCAAAGAAATATCAGTTAATTTGCGAGAATATCAAAAAACAAGCTTTAGATTCCCAAGTTCCAAACTTACTAGAAGATGTATTGGAAATGTATTCATCTTCAGAGTGGAAAAGTTGGGCATTGGAAGCGCGTGAGATTGCTGTTTCAGCGTTATTGATTGCAAGAAAAGAAAACAATGAATTAGCCAATGCTCTAGTTTATGTGGTCTTTGCTTTCAGTCAATATAATCAAAAAAATAAGAATGATAATAGAAGGGTTGGATGATTTTAATGATGAATCGTGTAGTTCTCGTTGGACGATTAACGAAAGATCCTGAGTTGAGATATACACCAAACGGTGTGCCTGTTGCTACATTTACTCTTGCTGTAAACAGAAATTTTTCTAATCAGCAGGGGGAACGAGAAGCAGATTTCATTAACTGTGTCATTTGGCGTCGTCCTGCAGAGAATGTAGCCAATTTCTTGAAAAAAGGAAGCCTTGCGGGTGTTGATGGTCGTATACAAACACGCAATTACGAAGGACAAGATGGTAAACGTGTCTTTGTTACCGAAGTAATTTGTGATAGTGTTCAATTTCTAGAACCTAAAAACGCTAATAATAATGGAAATAGTACTAGCAACAGAAATGGAAATCAAGGCTCTTTCCGAATAGATGAAGATCCTTTTGCTGGTGGAGGAAATATTGATATCAGTGATGACGAACTACCGTTCTGACAACCATTATAGTATGTGAATCAAAAATATAAGCAGGCTAAATAAACGAAAAGAGTATTTTAAATTCAACTGAATTGTAAAATGCTCTTTTTTTATTTCTAAAAATTCTCCTCTAAAAGAAAGGAGGAAATAAATGGCTCAGATGGTATATTCCTTCTCTCGTCTAACTCTTTATGAAGAATGTCCATATCGTTTTTATTTACGGTATATTGCGGAGGAGTTTGAACCTACGACTTTACCATTAGCATTCGGAAAGGCTATTCATAAAGCCATTGAGTTAATTCTTACTGGCTCTAATTTAGATGAAGCCTTATTAATAGCTGATATGGAAAGTGAATTAGTTCTAGATCATGCTGAATTAAGAGCGTTGGTTGAGAAAGCTCCTATTCAAAAAGGTGAAGGATTGAAAGAAGGAGTGGAAGTAGAAAAATACTTCAAACTACCTCTTTCTGATGACCCAAACGCACCATTTATACAGGGTTATATTGATTTGGTCAGAGAAATATTTGGTACGGTTGAATTTCTTGATTGGAAGTCCAATCGTGTTAAATATAAACCTGCTGATACAAAACAATTATCTCTATATGCCTGGGCATTATCAGAACTATTCAAAACAGAGAATATTGTCGGGGATCTCTTCTTTTTACGCTACTTCAAAAGAGCGAGAGAAAGACAGACCTTTACGATTTCAGATATGGAAAATGCAAGAGCATGGGCTGAAAAAACAGCAACAGAAATCGAGGATAAATTGGAGTTAATGGATAAAGGGGAACCAATTGAAACACTCTTCCCTTTTAAACCAAATCCTCATTGTAAACACTGTTCTTTTGCAGCGAACTGCTTACTAAAAAATGAAAATTATATCATTGGAGGGATTATTTAATGACCAACGCAACTGAAAATAAAAAGATATCACTTTCTAATCCAAAAGATATGACTTTAGAGGATGCTCAAGCTCTAGCTGAAAAGATTGCTTATCTTGATGCTGGACTTAAAAAAATGAAAGAGCATTTAAAACTATATGTTGAATTGAATGGAGCTGTTGAAGCTGGGGATGTTGTTTGGGACAAATTTCCTTCCCAATCGTACAAATGGGCAACCGAAGCAAAACGTTCATTTGCTGAAATGATTGCAATAGAAGGAAAGAATCCTTGGGAGTATCTTAGTTTTACAGCAAGCGACCAAAAAAAATTGGGTTGGGGTGAAAATGTTATTTCTCAATATGCAGAGGTGAGAATTAATCACTCATTTAAAAGTAAAAAGAAAGATTAATTCATTCTAAACAAACGAAGGGAGGAAGCTCTAGCAACATCAAGGGCTTTGCCCAATGTTACGTTAGAGTGACTAAAAATATGGAGAAGATCAAATCTAGCAACAACAACCTTTCTTATTTAGGACGTAAACTACAAGGTTATTTCAATGCAAAGAAGAGTGAGTTTTTGCAAGCTTTAAAACAGCGTGGAACATTCATGGAATGTTGCGATACTTGCGGTTTTATCTATGCATTAACAATTTCTGCTTTCAGTGAACAAATAACTTTAACCATTGGCTTAAAGAATGGGGAAATTACCATTCATGAAATGGTACGTCAAAATGTTCAAAGTAAAGCAAGCTAAATAGGAGGGTTAACATATGTTGATGCGATTACTACCTAAAAAGAAAGCAAAGGTTTTTACAAATTTACTATTTGACATTCCCGTTCATCATCACTACTACATGAAATATAACAAATTGCGTGTAGGCTCTTGTATACCGCATAAGGACATCGAGGAAATATACGGTAGAACAAACATGTTAAATACAAATTTGCTTTATGGGAGAACAGGACAATTTCTATTTGTTGCTAGAGGCGAAGAAATGATCAATCACATTCTCAAGCATGGGAGTGTACCAGTCTATCGTCACCCTGCGATATTAATTCAATTTCCTTTGAACTCTGATAATCTATTAAAAAAACGTGTTCAGTATTTTAGAAAACACGATGAAAAGTTAATTAGTTTCTAAAAAAATAAAATCTATTTTCCCCTCAAAATCGAGGTGGCACATTCTGACTGCCACTTCGGTAGTCGAGTGTGGAAAGGAGATATATAAATGAGCGTTCAATTATCTATAAATAGTGAGCAAAAGTCATTTTTAGAGATTGCTAGAGAAAAGATTTCATACTACGGCGAGCAACAAACAGGAATTGCAGAAGCATTAGCGTTAATCATCGGGAAATCAGCCGATTCAAAATCCTGTCATAAAATTTCTTCTTTATCAGTAAGAGAAATATTGAACCTTACGGAAGTAGAAATTGTAAATATGGGATTTTCTAAATCAATGGCAGAACGATTATTCGCTAGTATTCTATTTGCTAAAAAACTAAATGGAATGAGCCTTCCAGATGATACAGTCATTAGATCCCCTGAGGATGCTGCCAATGCCTTAATGTATACAAAGTTTTTCGAACAAGAAGTTTTTATTGTCGTAGCTCTTGATACTAAAAATAAGGTAATCGGCAAAAGTGAAGTATTTAAAGGAAGTTTAAATGCAAGCATCGTTCACCCGCGCGAGGTGTATCGCTTTGCTATACAAAAAGGAGCTGCCTCAATTTTGGTTTGTCATAACCATCCTAGTGGGTCTCCGTCTCCGAGTAGAGAAGATATTGATGTCTCAAAAAGATTAGCCGAAGTCGGAAAATACGTAGGCATCGAATTGTTGGATAGTCTTATTATTGGTGATAATCAATTCGTCTCTCTCAAAGAAAAGGGGTATTTATAATGAATACTCCTTGTAGAAAGTTTTATCAGTCTATGCTGTCCAAAGGAGGGAAAAATGCGTATATTGCATTACTTGTTTTGGCAGCCATTGAAAGAAATGAAAAAGAATTACTGAAGAAAGCGAACCTATCTTTTATTCAGTCAAATTTGCAGGATACTAATCAACAAAATCAAGCGAGTTAGTCTAAGACTACTCGCTTGATTTTTTAGGAGGGTTTTGAATGGATTGGGAATCAATTATTGCAGAAGTAAACGAACTCATAAAAAAGATCGACTTTCCATTTTAATGCAAAAAAAATCATTCGTGGGAGTGGGATGGATGCTTGTGAAGATTAAAGGAACATTTATCGAAACAACGGATTCTGAGTTACACCAATATATTGTTTCAGCAACTCATGAAGTAGCAGGAAACTGTATATATGGAATATATGAAGCTCACAAAGATTCCATTGTTTTAGTTGATTTCGAGAGATTCACTAATATCATTTGGATGTATCAAAAAAATGGTGTTGCTCTATTAATGGATCTACCTAAAAAAGAAAATCGAGGGTTTCGTTGTGATTTTTACAATTTCATAGGTCACAAGAGTACTATTTCATGGCCTGGCAAAGAGGAAGGAGCTTTACCGTTTTAAAAATAGGGAGGGATTACATTGGCTTGTCCAGTAGAAAATATACCTTGTTCTTGCTGTTCTGAAAAAGCTTCAAAACATGCTAGAATGGTGGAAAATAGTTTAAATAAGTATGAAACATACTTTGAATCTTTCCAAGATGCTTTTGAAGAAGGGGATGCAGAGGTTTTTATGACCAACCATGAAAGTAAGAGAGAGGTGTATCGAGCTTTTTCTCGTACTAATGTTTTAAACGCAATACAAAATGGTTGGGCAATAGAGTGCTACTTTAAAGGGAATGGAATCATTCAGTTTACAATTCTGTATCATTTACAAGTAGCACCTAAAACATATAGACCGATGCATGTATGCTGTTCATTAGATAGCAAAACAAATAAGCTTTATATCATAACAGTATACGATCCACGTTCTCATGATTGGAAATGGTCAAAAAATCTTGATAAAAGGGTCTGTTTTTGTGATAAGGAGGATTATTCTCATGAATAAAAGAGAGATTGATTTTAAAACAACAGAGACATTACAGTCTGCTGAAATTAAAGCTGCCTTGTATGCTGGAGGAAATCTATCAAAATTGGTTCGTAATGCAGTCGCAACCTATACAGAAGGGTTCCCTTATGAAACGGTTAATAGGGTGCTTGAATTGAACGTAATGGGATACAAAATTTCAGTTCAGAATGTACCTCATTTCCTCATACAAGAGACAGTAAACGAAAATATAGTTCTTTCATCAACACTAGAAAGAATTATAGAACAAAGGATCAAAACAGCAATAGCTGAATCTGAGTTTATACCAAAGGAAATCAGTACAGATTTTGAAGATTTCCTTGTGCCAGATTTTAAGCTTTAACTAAATGCTGTATCAAAAAGCTTTTCTTCGATTAAAAGAAGAAAGGCTTTTTTATTTAAAAATAAATGAACGTTTAAATAACTAAAACTAAGGGAGAGAAGAAATTATGAAAATTTCAGTTCAAAAAGAAACTATGGTAACTGCAATCAATCAAGTGTCTAAGGCAGTTTCAGCAAGGACGACTTTACCAATTCTAACTGGAATCAAATTGACTTCAACTGACAAAGGCATTGAATTGACTGGTAGTGATGGGGACATTTCTATCACTACATTCATTCCTTGTGAAATGAACGGAGATACATTAGTCGAAGTAGAGAAGGATGGTTCGATTGTTCTTCAAGGTAAATTCTTTAGTGACATTATTAAAAAGTTGCCAAAGGACGATCTGCAGATCAATGTGGATAATTTGGTTTCAACCATCAAAAGCGGAAAGTCTAAATTTACCCTTAATGGATTAGACTCTGAGGAATATCCTCGCTTACCTGTCATTGATGATGAAAACACGATTACACTATCTGCTAGAAAGTTAAAAGAACTCATCCATCAGACCGTTTTTGCGGTATCTACAAGCGAATCTCGCCCTGTTCTTACTGGTGTTCAATGGAAAGTAGATTCAGACGTATTGATCGCTACAGCAACCGATAGTCACCGATTATCAAGAAGAGAAGTAGCCATAAAAGGACTAAATGAACCTGTGAGTGTCGTTGTTCCAGGTAAATCTCTTGTTGAGTTAAATAAGGTTCTAGAGGACACTGACGAAGAGGTAGACATTATCCTAGAAGAAACTCAAATTATTTTCCGTTATAGATATTTAACATTCTACACTCGTTTGCTGGAAGGGAATTACCCTGATACATCTAGACTTATTCCTACCCAATCTAAGACAGTATTGATCTTAAATAAAGCGGAATATTCAGAATCTCTAAGTAGAGCTAGCGTTCTACTAGCCAGTTCAAAAAACAAAGTAGTTAAAATGACAATAAATAAGGATAACATGTTTATTGATTTAACTGCTAAAGCACCCGAAATAGGGGAAGTGAAGGATGAATTGCTTGCAATATCACTAGAAGGAGACGATCTCGAACTCTCATATAGTGCTAAGTATATGTTAGATGCACTAAAAACAATGGGGAATGAAATTGAGATTGAATTCAATGGTGCTATGCGGCCATTCGTTATACGCGAAAAAGGGAAATCAGATTTATTGCAAATCGTTTTACCTGTGAGAACTTACTAAAAAGGGGAGAGATACTTTGAAAAATATACTTAATAAGGATAATTTAGAAGCGATTCGACTTTATGCGATTGATAGAATATACGGTATTTCATTTGAGGATAGATACAACAAAGAGGTTAGTATCGTCAAAAATGAAAATACAATAAATCTATTAATTAATCAAAAACAGGAGCTAAATACATGGGGGCAAGGTGATATAAAAGTGTGTTTTAATTCTGCAACGAACCTCGTTTCATTTGAAGTAAAAGAAATTGACGGTGAGAATTGGGGGAAAAGTTGGTATGAATCTTATGGGAAAACTATAACTATCTCAGAACTTTTATCAATCACTGAATCTATAGCCCAAAAGTTGCTTCTATACAACCTTAAAAAAGAAAATGAAAAATTAAAAAAAGAAAACGAAAACCTTAAAAAAGATAACTCTTCTTTAAAGGCAAAAAATCAAGAACTAATAAATCAAATTTCTGAAATTGTATCAAGTTATAGCAACCATATAGAAATAGTCAAAAAAATAACAAAAAAACGCTATTTTATACCGTTATTATCTAAACTCAAGAGTTACTTATATCGTAATCAACGTAACCTTGCCAAACGGCCCTAAAACAATAAAAAATACTAATGGTATGCAAGTTCATCATATAGCTTTATTAACAGTAAAGCTGATTTGTTGCAACTTATTTTACCTGTAAGAACTCACCAAAAAGTTGGAAGCCCTCAGGAGACTTTTTCAGTCATGATGGGCTTCTTTTCAAAAAATAAAGCTAAAGGGAGAGATAATTAAAATGGGAAACAACGCAGGATATAACCTTGTTGGACAAACCTTTGAAAAACTAACGGTTTTAAAGGATACAGGTAAAAGAGATCCTAAAAAAGGGAAAATCTGGTTGTGTTTATGTGAGTGTAGCAATAAAACAGAAGCCTCAACTATACACCTACGATCTGGCAATAAAAAAAGCTGTGGTTGCTTGATTAAGGAGAGAAACAAACAAAAAAAGCTGTCAAAAAGTCCAGAAAGAAAAAAAGAGATTCTCTCATCCCCAAAAATACAGATACCTAAAGAACTTGAAAATATTCCATCCGCAATAGTAGAAAATGGATTATTCCAAGTCTTTAAGAATGGTAGGATATTCAGGATAAATAAAAAAGGAAAAATTGAATGCAAATTTAATAAAATTAATGGATATAAAACAGTTAGCACAACCATTAATGGACAACAACGATACTTTTATGTTCACAAATTATTAGCGAAAGCATTTATTCCTAACCCTGAAAATAAACGTCTGGTTATTTTTAAAGATAGTAATAAAAACAATCTTTCCTTGAAAAATTTACAATGGGCAACGTCTTCAGAAGCATTGAGTCTTTTGTATAAAAAAAATTTGACAGGGCTAGAGGCAAAAGGTGTCAATTGCTTAGAATGCGGTCAAAAAACAATTGCCACTGATCAAATTTGTCCCTCTTGTAAAAAAGAAAAAAAACAAGAAAAAAATCGCCAAAAAACAATCGAAAACAGACAACGTACTGTATCACTTTTAGATGATTATTTACACTTATTGACATCTAAACAAAGAAAGATTGTTAAGTTAAGAAAAACAGGAAAAAGCTTAGGAGAAATAGCTAGTATTCTTAAAGTTTCAAGACAAGCTGTTGATTCTTCTATTAAAAATAGTAAGAGAAAAGTTGAGAAATTAACTAATAAAATAGATTCTACTAAACAATCTATGGATATTAGAACAATTCGTAAAAAACATGGATTAACTCAAAATGATATGGCTGATTTGTTAGGAATAACCATATCTACTTATAGTAGAAAAGAAAAAGAGATTAGTCGTTTCACAATAGAGGAAGGAATAAAGATTGCTTCTCTGTTTGGTGAAACTATAGAAGATTTATTCTCAAAGAAACGTTAAAGGGAAAGATGAAACGACAGAAAGGGTGTTTGATGGTATGAAAGAAAATGTAGTTGTATTTAGTGAGGATGAAAAGGCAGTCTTATTAAAAGCGTTGAAAGATATTCATTTTGCAAACGGACAATTACATGAATGGGTTAAGAAAGAATCTTTAACAGAAGAAATGGCTAAGACTCTCCCTTCGTTAATTGAAAATTATTTTAGTGAAGCAGCAAAAGTATTAAATTATAAATCTCATTTACTAGAAGAAAAAGAAGAACGTTATGTGGAAATCAGGAGAGCAAATCAAAGGATTCGTGAGCTAGAGGAAAAGCTAGGTTCTAGTAGAACGATTGATGGATTAGGTGAGCAACTCGAATTTCTTAGAGATAAAGTAAGCAAGTGGTGGAATACAGAGGGCTTCAATCATGTCAGTGAAGAGAGATTTACTCCTTACGGTAACTTAAGATTGGAATTTTGTTTTATGTTAGATCATTACGGAATGTACAGCAAAACTCCTGTTTCTGATAAAAGAAATCGTGAAGAACATATTCAGCATTTAAGAGATATGGGTTTTGATTTTGCTGATTTCGAAAAGTCTCGTAGCGAAAAACTAGATTTGATTGACAATCAAAACAACCGTACTTTATTAACTAAAATGTTAAAGAATCGATTCCCTTCTTTAGAGATCCATAAGTGGGATAACAGGAGTAGCCATTCTAATCGAGATATTTTTGTTATCTGGCATGTAGATGCAATCATACGCGATTTGGCGGATATTTAATGCACACCACGAACATATTGCGAACAAAGGAGTGATTAAGGTGGAAATCAAAAAAACTAAAGGGAAAATTGAATGTTGTGAATGTGCAAGTGAAAAAGAAGGGTATAAAATTTCCTATTTTTACGGAACGACTTTTGTTTGTAATGAGTGTATTGTGAAGTTATCTAATTCTCTTACTGAAATAGTTAGCAAAATTAGTTTTGAAAAGGATTTGTCGAAAGTTGAATAATGTCGCAATACGATGAAAATGGACATTAATTTTGGAGAGCAGGATAAACAATAGATTTCAACAAATAAAGTATGTAATATAGGAGCTGACTATCTTGTGAGCTCCTATATTTACGTAGTTGAAATGTTTATTAAAAAGGAGGTTAATAGAATGAATACTAATTTAGAACAAAACCAATCAGAGTTAGAATCAGAAGACATTTTAAATATACCAAAATACTCGATAGGGAAATGGATAGGTTGTTATGCTTTATCTCTTACATTAGTCCTGGTAATCATATTTGGACTAACAGAGGGAATTGTTAGAAGTGTTAAAGCTTTAACTAGCATTGAAAATATTTCTGCCATGAAAATCATTACATTCGTTTCAGTGATTTACTTCATTTTTAGGATTACTAAAAACTTGGGGGATCATTGGAGATCTAATGAAAATGTTGAAATCGGAACTTCTGTAACAGGCTTTCCTAATATTTTCTACGATGCAAAATTTCAAAAAGGACCTTTAAGATTACAAAGAGAATATCAAAGACTTTATTCTGAATATAGAAAAGTAAGATTAAATCTTGAATATTCTCGTAATCTTGTTAAAGATCTAAGCGAACATATCAATAATTATGTAACAAAATTAAGAGTATTGCTACGTCATAACGATAATGCAAATAGGCTGATACGTTCATATAATTACTTAAATAAAGAACAGCCCGAGCAACTTTATAAAAAGATGTTAAAAGAAATATTATCTGAGTGCGTTACAATTCTTGAAAAAGACCAAGCTGATAAATCAATCTCTCTTTTTAAAGTTAATGGAGATAAACTAGAAATTGCAGAATCGATTAGAATTAATGCTGAATCTGTAACCAAACGATTTTTCGAAATAAATCAAGGGTTCGCCGGACATATATGGAGTATTAGTGAAGCAGAAATTGTAAATAATGTAGATGTAGAAAATGATGAACGCTTCAACGATTTTCATATTCCAACTACTCCTATTGGCTCTATTCTAGGATTTCCTTTAAAAGTAGATGACCAAATAGTAGGGGTCTTGTGTTTACAATCCGAAGCCGAAGAAGGATTTAGTAATTCAGACCTAAGAACTGTGGAATTCTATGCGAGATTATGTACGATGGTTATTATGTATGATACAATAAATTTAGAAATAGACGCTAATAAAGGGGGCGATCCAAATGGCTATAAAAACAAACGTAAAAGTTAAAAAGACAGGATATGAGGATATCGATAATCTCTTAATTCAAACACATACTCTTTTAGCAGAAGGAGAACGTTTGAACAAAGATATTGATAATACTTTAAAGTATAAACCTGTCAGCCCATTTGCCTCTAGAAAAGCTCGCACTATAGCTAGATTTCGTGCATACTCAAAATAAGATATTAAAAAAGGAGTAACTTTTAGTTACTCCTTTTTTTGATGCCTATTTCTTTTTGTTCAGTTCTTCTAGTTCCTTTTTTAAACGATCGTTTTCACTTAACAATCGTTTTCTTTCTTCGAATAACTGCATATGTTCCCTTGATAATTGACTATTATCCTCACGTAATTTATCAATTCTTTCATATAAGGTACGATTCTCATCTCGATATTCTGACAAGGAATCATTTAGTTCCTTGCGTACTTTGCTCTCTGTGTCCACTATTGCAGTTTTAACCTCCACATCATGCTTGGCAATCAAGTTACTCATTTCAGACTGATGCTTGTCCTTATAGTATTCAAGGCGTTCTTTTAATTTGTCCACGTTATCCTTGTGTCCAGTTACTTCTCTTTCCAATTTTTCCTTTTCTTCCTTGATCGGTTCAAATTGCTTTATATCATTGAGTAAATCAACAATTTGCTTGTTAAGATTATTCTTTTCCTCTTCAAAAGAAGATTTAAGGCTAGAAATATTATTCTCTAAGTCAGTAATTTTTATTTCTTTATCAAAGATCCTTTGGTCCTTTTCTTTAATAATGCTCTCTTTATCAGCAATCTTGTCCCTTAAATCATTTTGTAATTCTGTTAATTCATTTTCCTTAACATGGAGTTCATCACTTAAAGATTGAATAGTATTTTTAGCATTTTTTAGACTACCTTGTAAATTCTTAATATCATCTAAAATTGTATCTTTTTCCCGTAACCAATTATCCTTCTCTACAGTTATGTGTTTCATCTGATTCATAAAGATGAACATAATGCTGTCAGTAGCTTCTCTTAATCGCCTTACATCTGAATCAAAGTTTCTACGCATTTCATTTGATAATCCAGATGAATGTTCAAGTATTTTATTCTTCTGCACATCAGCAGCAATCACATTAAAAAACTCTTTAGGAGATAAATTCATTTCTTTCATGGTGTCTTTAAAGAAGGAAATAACCTTCTTAGACATTCTATAAGAGATCGGTTCCGTTGAATCATCATCACTAAAAATGATTCTATTCATTTCCTCTCGCATTTCCTCATCAGACAAGTGATTTTCTTCCTTGCTATCACTACTTTTTTTCCTTTTAGAACATCATCCTTTTCCTCATTATTCACGACAAAACACACCCTTTTCAATTTTTCATCTTCTCATATATCACCATTATACCCTTTAAAGTCCAAAGTGTATACACATATTTTAATATGTATACGTCTTAATGCATTGTGTATACTATATGTATTTATTAAATACTTAATTATATACTTGAATATCTTGTTTATCGGTGGTAGAATATGGATATAACTTAATTATAAATGGTCATTTAAAAGTACACTCAAAAGAATTTTCAAATAACAGGAGGGAACAAGGATGAAAAGAAATCTAGTTATTGATACTGAAGTTTTTTTTGCTTATAATGTAGATATAGCTTTATTTAAATTTCCTAGTCCTTGTACTTTCCTTTATCCTTTTGGATATATGCTGAATGAAGTTGGACAGAAGGGTTGCGAAAGCTCCTTCGTAAAAAACCATTCTTTGGATGGTGCGTCTTTCATTTTCCCTTGTTTTAAACATGCTGGAAGAAAGACAACTCTAGCCCAAAAGCTAGAAGAAAAGACTGTGCAAGTTTTTAGTGTACAGAAGAAATTAATAGGATTTGGCAATGCAATCGTCAAGGCGTACAATTATGTAGGTCTTTTTTGCGTTGTCCCAAAAGAGCAGATTTGTTCATTTTCATGAACTCATAATCTGTTCTTTTTTTGTGTAAAAAAAAACAAAAAGGGAGAGTGTTCTAAAAAATGACAATGGATTTAGCAAATGTTGCAGCAGTCGAAAACGGTTCTAAGGAGCAAATTATTGGTCATCTTTGTTGGTACTCTATCGGTGAAGATCATTATGATCGAAATGAATTAAGGAAAAAACTTCTACAAAATGGATTTACTGAAGAGGATCTACCTAATGAAATTCGTACAAGTGATGCTTTCCGTAGAGCTACAAAAGATATTGAGACCAAGAGAGTCGAGACGAACCAAGAGGGAGTTTACAAAAATTACATTGTTCGGAATGTTTGTGCGAACGAGCAGTTTATTCAACGAAACATTGTTGAAGAAACTGTGGATTCAAAAGGACAAAAATTATCTTATAAAGAGAATGAAGTCATTTTACTCTTTAATAAGAATAACGAACAAATATCAATGGGTATTGTGAATCCAGGCACTATGGCAGAAGAACTCGGTGAAGAAGCCTGTAAGTTATTCGAAATTTATAAGACTTGTCATAATGGACAAGCAGTTCGATACATGGCTAATGACATTTTAAAAACAATGTCACCTACTCCTGTTCGGCCAAGCGGTGGTGTTTACTTTATTCCTGCTAAGCATGAGAACAAATTGCGTAGATTGGTAAACCTTCTAAACTCTTTATCAAAAGGGGAAGCGTTTTTGATTCCGTTAATTAAAACGGATGAAAACCAAGATATGTTACAACGCAAGGTGCTTGAACACTTGGATAGCACCCTAAAAAGTTGTCAAGAACTTGCTAAACAAGAAAAAGTTCCTGCTGCACAATTCAAGATGTTAGCCAATGATGCTAAACGAGTATTAAAAGATATGGCTGATTATCGTGAAATAGTAGGAGAGGCACTATCTAAAATGGAAAGCTATCAGACATTGATTCAAGGAGCTATTCAATCCTTACTGGATAAAGCTTCAGAACAACCAGATAGAAGAAAAAAGGAATTCAAATAATCTAAAAAAAGAGAGGGATTTCAAATGAATAATTCAATCCAAAAATTAAACGAATGGGTTAAATATTTGTCTTGTAGATATGTAGAGCGTGAGGAAATAATTAAGGCAATCTTTCTAAGCATTATAGCAAAACAACACTGTTTGCTAGTTGGTCCTCCTGGTACTGGTAAGTCGGCTTTAACAATGGATGTAGCCAAGTCTATTAAGGGCATTGATTACTTCCAATGGTTGTTAGGTCGCTTTACAACTCCAGAAGAACTATTCGGTCCCGTATCCCTTTCTGAATTAGAGAAAGGAGTATACAAACGGAATACAGACCACAAAATGCCTATGGCTCACCTCTCGTTCTTAGATGAAATCTTCAAAGCTAACTCGGCTATTCTAAACGCATTACTAACACTCATAAATGAACGTTTATTTTATAACAATGGTGTTCCAATTAACACACCATTGATTAGCGTTATAGGTGCTAGTAACGAATATCCAGAAGAAGGGGAAGGGCTTGAAGCATTATTTGACCGTTTCTTACTTCGATTTGAAGTAGAATATATCGGGGAAGATAACAACTTTGTAGCTATGTTACAAGGTACTCAAGCAAAAGAACCTTCTGAGAAATTAACTTTAGATGATATTGATGATTTGCAAATGTTTGCAGATATGACGAACGTTCCTCCTGTTGTATTTGATACCCTCACAAAAATTCGTCAAGAATTAAAAGATGAAGGTATTCGACCATCAGACAGACGTTTCAGACAATCTTTATCTATTCTAAAAGCAAATGCTTTATTAGCGGGTAGAAGTGACGTTGAGGTAGAAGATATATTAATTCTAAAAGATGGTCTATGGGAAACTGTTGATCAAATGGATAAAGTACATGAAGTTGTAATAAAGCACGCTCAAGATATTGTGAAAACAATGTTAATAGCTATCGAAAATGAAGCAAAAGAAATCTATGAAGAAGTCAAAAAAGACCAATCATCAGATACTGCTTTAGAGGGTACGAAAAAAATGAAATCATTGCTTATGGAGTTAACAAAGCTATCCAATGAAAACCCTAAGAAAGAAAAAGAGATTCAAGCTGTTCGTAAGAAAGTTGAAACCTCTCAAAAACAAATAGCCGATGCACTATTAGGCTTTTAGGGAGGAACTATTATGAAAGCTCAACGTGAATCTGTTATAAACACTGATAGTTTTGATCGTAGACGTTTTGGGCAAATTCTTGATATGTCTCCACGCTTACAAGAAATCAAACATAAAGGGCAAGAGGTATTACCTACCTTTGGCCCTTTAATGAATGATGTGTGGGCATCTCTTTATAAAATGAAACCTTCTCTTCTCGAAGAGGATGAATATGATAAAGAGTTTCAGACTAATCATAATTTCATGAGTAAAGTCATGGCTGATGAATCATTTACTACTGCTAGGAGTGCAACTCGTTTAGATGATTTGACTTCTGCTCTCGGTACTGTTCGGTTCTCCGAAAAGGTATACGATTGGGTAGAGAAACAAAGACAGGAAAATGAGGAACTCCAAAAAGCATTAGAAGAAGCTATGAAAGCTCAGAAAGAATTGAATAAAGCCCAACAACAACAACAGCAGGCTCAAGAGGATATACAAGATTCTCTTAAAAATGGCGATGACAATCAGCAAAAACAAGCTCAAAAAAAGCAAGAGAAAGCGAATATGAAGGCTGAAAAGGCTCAGCAAAGTTTAGAACAAGCTATGCAGCAAGTTCAACAACAAATGCAAAATTCGCTAAATGAAAATGGACAGCAACTTAGCAAAGCTATTAAAGAAGCTACCAGTGAAACGAATAAAGCAAAAGATGACTTAGTAAATCTTTTGGCAGGTGGAGCTGGTAATGGTGAAGGAGAATTGCAAAAAATTCCTTTACGCAATCAAATTAGCCTTGCTGAAATGCTTTCTAAAAACAGAAAACTTCGTGAAATTGCAGAATGGGCAGGAAGATTTAAAGCTATTGCTCGTAAAAAGCAAAAATCAAAGCATGTTGAAACGATTGACCGTAGTGGAGTGACACTTGGTATTGATGTAGAAAGGCTATTACCTTCCGAATTGGCAGCTTATAAGAATCCAGTAACTAAATTGGACTTTTTAAGACGATATGCGGAACATCAAACCATGATGTATGCCCCCGAAGGAAAAGAAACGTTAGGAAAAGGACCAATTATTCTATGTCTGGACCAATCTAGTTCCATGAGAGGTTTGGATGAACAGAGTAAAGGTTTTACCTTAGCACTCATGATGATTGCTAAGAAACAACGACGTGACTTTGCACTTATTGCTTTTTCTTCTGCTACGAAACAAGAAAATCTCTACTTTGAAAAAGGAAAAATACTTCCTGCTGACTTAGTTAATTTAAGTAAAATGTTTATGGGTGGTGGAACTAATTTTCTTCCTCCTTTAAAACAGGCAGTAAGTATTATCGAAAGAAAAAAAAGGTTTAATAAGTCTGATATTGTCTTTGTAACTGATGGTGATCCTTCCGATAGTTATGGTCTTGAACCATATTGTGGTGAGGATGGTGCATTTACAAAGAGAAAAAGAGAGAAAGGTTTTAATGTCGTAACAGTTCTTATTGGTAATGATGTATCAGAACGTTACGTGAAACCTTTTTCAGACAAAATTGTAAGGGCTGGCGACTTCAATAATGAGAATGTTGCAGATACAGTCTTTACAATCTAAAAAATTGAAGGGAGGAAGTCCTCATTTAAAAAGGGGGACTATCCTCCTTTTTTTTATTTGGGCAAGATATATGGATTTGTTTGACTTCATTGAAACTAAACCAAAAAGCGAAACAGACATTCTAGACCATTTTCAAATTCTTAAGCAAACATTCAAAAATAAAAGGAACATTTGGGGAATTCGTAAGTCTGATTTACCAAATGAGGTAATTCCTTATCTTCTTGATTTTGAGGAAAGAAAATGGATTAAATTCTATTCTGGTGATCGATCGGGTGTGAGTTTAAAACATGACTTACGTGATTGGCACACGCCAGATGAAGCGATTGAATCAATTGTCGAAGAAGCTGAAGAAGCATATCTAAATGGGAATTACCAAAAGGCACTAGGCTGTAGATGGCATCCCCATTTTGAATTTGCAACTAGAGATTTACAATTCCAGTTTTGGGAATTAAACAAAAAAGCTTTTGATAGCTTTGCTCAAAGACTGGTTCAAGAACAAAAAGCTCTTGATTACTTTATGAATAATGAAGAGGTAAGAGGTTCAAAGATTTCCCGATTTTCAGAGAAACTTGAAAAAGCTGTTATTAAAGTAGCTTCAGAAGAAATTAGTTTGATTAAAGACTATAACGAAATGAAGAGTTACTTTGAAAAACACGCTTTTTTCTGTGGATTACCCACACATAGCTATCGCCCAGAAATCAAAGTGATTATACCTACCCGATTGGTATTGGCGGCCTTATGTGAAGCTACGGAACTAAAAGATATTAGTCTGATTCTCACTTATACAGGGGGAACTTGGACTAATTTAAACGGAAATTACACGATTGTTTATCCACCAGGATGGGATTTCTTTAGAGTATTTGAAGAAACCAGTACGCCTGAAGCTATGTCAGTCATAGCGTCTGAAATAGAGAGACTGAATAGATTAAATAATCATAAATCGCAATTAGCGATCTAAAAAAGGAGAAGGGAGGGGATTACTCATGTGTACACTTGCGATTATCGGCGGTTCACAGGAATCCTCTATTAAAAAATATGCCAAGAAACAAGACATTGAAATTTTATTCCATAACGGAAAAATGAGTCAAAGGACATCAAAGTACAGAAGTCTAATAAATAGGGCTGACGTTGTGACTGTAATGGTTGATGCTCTTAATCATAACAGTATGAATACTGCTAGAAGTTTAGCAAAGGAGTTAAACAAGCCTATTGTCTATACAAAGGGTAGAGGAATCTCAATGGCTATCTATATGGCTCTAAATGAATATCACAAAATTAAAAATAAATGAACATTTATTTTTATAAAGGAGAGTTATAAGTGAAAATTTTAATCCAAAAACAACAAGAAATTGATATAGATGTAAAAGATTTGGTAGAACTATCCGTAAAAGATTTCGGGGTATTAGTTGGAACTGTCGAAGCAATTACAACTGATTATATATCGCTTAGAAATCTTGTTGTTACGGAACCAGTCGATGACTCTACATTAATTTTCCAGGGTTCTGTACTTTTCTATATCGAGGAAATTATAGCTATTTCCATCATCGGTGGAACTTGCAATGTCAAACCTCTGAAAATAGCAAACTAAAAAGGAGATGGTTTTATATGGCAAGAATCGAAAGTGAAGCAAAAGGCGGTTTTTATCCTACTTCGACAGAGGAAATGGACTTAATATTAAAACGATTATCCTGTAAAAAAGGAGAATCAATTACACTATTAGATCCTTGTTGCGGAAAAGGTTTAGCACTTAAACAATGGAAAGAAGATATGACAGCTAAAGGGGCTAATCCAACAAGTTACGGAATTGAGATTGAAAAATCTCGTGGAGCTCATGCTGAAAGTATTAATGACCATGTAGCAAAGTGTGGATATGAAGAAACTCGTATGTCTCATGATGCCTTTAGTGCTATGTACCTCAACCCTCCTTTTATGCACATGAATGGGGAACGGATGGAACTAACTTTCTTAAGAGATTTGACTAGCGACTATCTTCAATCGGGAGGAGTTTTGATTTTTAACCTTCCTCAGTACATTTTAAAAGATGTTGCTAAAATCCTTGCTAGTAGGTTTGTAGATATAAAAGTCTACCGATTTACTGACGCTAACTATGATTCATATAAACAAGTTATTGTTTATGGAGTTAGGCGTAGAAAGGGTTTAAGGAGTGAAAAAGAAAGACAATACCAAGTGGCAATAGAAAAAGAGTTATATAATTTCTCTTTTCTTGGGAAAGAAGCACTACCTTCCTTAGATATTGCTGATTGGGATATGAATTTCTATACCATTCCAAAGAACGAAAAACCTGTGGCATTGTTTCAATCAATGAAAGTAGAGGAAGATGATATATTACTTTCTCTACAATCTGCTAATAAGTTTTACGAAAAAGTAGCGGATAAAATCAAAGACTTGAATATTACCACTGGAAAGCAGATAAACCCTGCGATGCCTTTAAAAATCACACACATTGCAACTGCAATAGCTTCAGGAACATTGCCCGAAAATATGGGAGATCACTTACTTGTAGGTGTTTCTAAACGTGTTCAAGAGCAAAAAGTGCAGATTAATCCAAAAAGCGGAAAAGAAGAAGAAGTAACGACTTTTAAACCTAAGTCAATTGTGCGTGTCTTCTCGGAAAAAGGAATTTTCAATCTAAAATAAATTGGGATAAGGAGTGAGTAATTCATATGAACCTTGTTGAAGAAGCTCTAAATAAAATCTCTCAATTAGAAGGTCATACCATCAAAAACGGTGAACAGTTCGACTGCTTACCCATAGTAGATAGTTTATTGGATAAGCGATTGATAACATGGGACACTTATCATTTATTTATAAGTGAAGAAAGGAGCTATGGCTCTATTCCAGGCGTTATAAAGGATGGGGTATTTAGTTTCCCTTTCAAACATGATCAAGATGTTTATATTCCAGAAAACGATATGTATAATGTCCTCTGCAATTTGATAAATTTCATTCTAAAAAAATGATTTGCATAGTCAATACATTCTAAAAACAAGAGAGGGGTATAAAAATGAAACAAACTAATTTCCTATTAGTAATAATAAATGTAGTTTCAGTAATTTCACTGGTAACATTGGCATTAATCTATATCACTCAGCCTGTTAATGCTTTAACGGTCAATCTAGTCGTTAAAAAAATGGCAGGAGCACTATTTATTTTCTTTCTGTTTGGTGCTGTGATAATAAATTTTGCAATCACATTGTGGGATCGCTACCGAAACTAGGTTAATAGATTAGCAATAGAAGTAGAAAATATATCCATAAACTAAACGAATAAATAAAGGAGGGAAGCCCTCTCGCATTAAGCTATATCTGATGCAGAGGGTAATCCCTCTACCATCTATATAGTTTAATGTTTTTTAATGGGCGTTTATAGATGGCAAAAAAGATTCGTGTAACAGAAGATGGTAAGCAATTTGAAGCATTCTTAAAAGTAGCGATGACAACTACAAACGATAAGAACGAAAAAACGCTTATTGGGGTTGCTCTCGCAGGTTCTCTAACATCTTGTCGTGCGGTTCATGCAGCCTTATATCAGCCTTACGTTGAAATCTTTGATGATAGAACTGGAAAGGTGGAGAAGATTCGTTCTAGCCAATCTTTCAGGCGTATCGAAGAAGTAAACGGAAAGGTTTGTCATATGTTTGCAATGCCTAGAATGGCAGTTGGTGAGGACTATCAAGATGCCGTATTGCAAAATTCTAAAACAGATAACCAAGCCATGCCAGAAAGAGTAATTATGACGTGGGAACAAGATATATACGAAGTCGCAGGGCATTTCTTAGCTGAAACCTTTGGACTTCCAAGAAATAAAGAGTGGACTAAACATTATTTATCCATTCTTCCTTTAGATAAATTACAAAAAGTTGATGTTGAAACGACTAATATTGCGGGTGAGTTGCAAAACATAAAAGCATTCGTTATCAAGTCTATGAAAGAGGAAGAAATGCTTGCATATGTTCAAGATGGGATTCAGATGGGGTATCTTCCAACAAAACAAAAAGGAATGGCTATTAATGCTACCTTTAAGGAGAATTGGTCTACTGAAGATTATCTTCGTGCTAATGCTAACTTGCTATTCGCAAAAATCGACACATTCATGAAACCTAAATATGATGGTTCTCATTACTCCAAATATATTGCAGAAACAAATCGTATATGTGTTCCTGCACAAGCTCGTTCAGTAATGGGGTTACTTGGGGTTTTAAAAGAGAAAATTGGAGCGTTTCTCGTTGCTGGTATGGGTACTGGGAAAACTCAAATGAGTTTGACAACTGCTTATATAAAAGCTCGACAACGCGAAGAAAGTGGAGCGAAAGATGGTTTCCGCGCTCTTATTGTTGCACCTTCTAACGTTCTACCTAAGTGGGCAACAAGTGAGATTCCAACAGCATTAGGCACAACTTGTATAGTCGATTCTTCTCAACTATCTAAAATTGATGATTTTCAACAATCGAGAAATCGTAAGGAATATAAGTTATGGACTGAATATAAGAAAGCAAAGAACATCATAACTGTTCTAAACAGTAGTGAGGATGCTCTTGCTTATATCCAACTTATAAAATTAGGTTGGAGAATCCCAAAAGGGAAGATGCACTTCATTTTAGTTTCAACGGACCGAATGAAATTACATTCGTTCGGTTTTGTATTAGGAGCAAAATGGAATCCATACCACTTCCATTGGGTAAGTCCAGAGACTGGTAAACCTTTGCAATCACCAAGAGAAAAAATAGAGGATCGCAAAGCAGGTATTTTAGCTGGATGGAGTGATGTAGTTGAAAAACCTTCTAATCCTCCTACAATGGCCGAAATACAAGAAGCTCGCAAAAAAGGCATGTTAGATACACATGGATTACCTATTGGCTATGTGAAAAAGTGGAAACCGGAAGTTCGTTCTTTCCAAGACAATTATGAAAATGAAAAAAGCAACCGTAACCTTGCTAGACCTGCTTTAAAGAAGTTTGGCGAAAGTAAATACGGAAATCGTTGGATGATAGCTCAATTGTTCCAACGTATGTTGCCAAAGCACTTTCATATGGGCATATTTGATGAAATTCACCAAATGAAGGCTCAAGGTTCTGGAAGGGGAATGGCGTTCCACAAAATCCTAAAAGCTTGTCGCAAGAGTTTATTTCTCACAGGTACATTAACTAATGGAGCTTCAAGTTCAATTCAAGCTGTTTTATGGAGAGTATTTCCAAAGGAGTTACTTGATTTAGGGTTTACTCATAAAACAACTGTTGAAACATGGGCTCAACGCTATGGTGTCCTTGAGAAGGTGAAAAAAATCAATGATGATAACTTACGTGTTGGTGTTACAACCAATCAAAAGAAAAACGATGTCATCATTAAAGAAAAGCCTGGTATTTCGCCTGATTTGGTCGCTAACCACTTACTTGATAAATCGGTATTCATGGATGTATCTGAACTTCAAGTGCCCATGATTACACTTGAAGAAAAACCGATTGTTGTAACGTTAGATGATGATCATTTTGATGAATATAGAAAGTTTCATACTTCGATGTATAATGCTTGTCAAGCATTACAAAAGGACTTAGGGACAGCAGCATGGAGTAAATTTACTCCTTCTGTCCTAAATTATGCAGACCAACCGACTTTAGGTATGTCCGTAGAATTTAAGGATAAAGATGGAGCTACTTTGAAACACATTACTGCACCTGCCTTTCCTCCAAGCTATGAAACTGCTAAAGAGCGTAAACTCATTGAATTAGTCTTACAACGAATAGCTCAAAATCGTCGAGTGATCATTTATACAAACTTTACCCAAGAATATAGAACCAACCAAAGACTGCAGAAAGTCTTAAAAAACAACGGTGTAGATTCAGTTATTCTTGATGGAAAAGTAAGTGTAGATGCGAGATTTGAATGGTTAGAACAACAGGAGCAAAAAGGGACTCGTGTCATTATCACAAACCAAAGACTTGTTGAGGTTGGTTTAGATTTGTTGGCGTTTCCGACAATTATTTTCTGGCAAATGAATGACGATATTAACACCGTTAGACAAGCGGCCAAGCGTAGTCACAGACTTGGACAGCACAAACATTGTGAAGTGCTTTTCCTAGTTAATGATAAGACTCAGCAAATGGCTCAATTCCAACGATTAATGTCTCGTCGTGTAAGTGCCTTATTAGTTGAAGGAGCGATTGAACGTTCTGATGCCCTTGCGAAGTATGCAGATGTTTCAGCAGGTGCTCTTACAAATGATTTAAGTAAAATGCTTGAATCTAGTGAGATTGCCAACGCTTGGGAACAAGCAGCACAAAAGGACATTGATAGTAATCTTCAAATGGTTACTGAAGAAGAGTTCCAACAAAAGATAACTGAGGCTTTTACTAATCTCACTCAAGAAACAAAAAATCTCTGCGGTTATGTAGAACCAGTCAAAGATACCCTTAACGATGAACTGGAAGCACTTTTTAATAGTGTGGACGACTTTGAACTTGATAGTGTCTTTGCAAACTTCGATAAGATTACTGATGAAGATCTCGCAGCACTCGAAGCTTTTGAATCTACTCAACCAAAAGAGCAAAAAGATGAAGTACCAAAAGTTGAAATGAAGGACATTCCTTCTAAGAAGAGTAAACGCTCATCTAAAGATGATGCTTACGAAGGACTATCTTTATTCGACTTTGCGGTGTAATCGAAAATAAAGGAGGGATTGCCCTAGTAGCAAAATAGGGGGCAGCCCTCTTTTTGCTGTTTAAGGGGAGTTTATGAAAAAAGCTAAACTCATCAATAAACCCAAAAATAAGTATCCGAACCTTTCAAATGGGGAGTCTTTCTTAGTTAGTCAAACAAGATTAGATAAAGGTACTCACGTTTATTTCTATAACCTAGATGGTACTTTCAAAGGCTGTTTACCTGTTGACTGGTTTGAGATTGAGAAAATAGTTATTAACGACAATTCAAAAAATAACGAAAGTGTAGAGCAAGAATTCAAACAGCTCACATTATTCTAGGAGGGTTTCAAATGGAAAAGAAATATGTGATTGAAATAGCTATTCAAGGTAAGCAAATTACTGAAATGAAAGGAGCTTACCTGTTTTCCTTAGATAAAGATGATTTTAATAAAATGGTTCAACTTTGTGACTTGATATCTTCTTTAATGTTTGAAGCTGACTACTGTGTGAATGACTTAATGGGTCTTGATTCAAATGAAATAACCTTAAAGGTATATTCAGAGGATGAAGTTTTATTTGAATCGAATGAAGCCTTTATGGACTACAAGAACAAATATAGAATTGAATCACGCATTAGGAGTGACTTTTCTTTAGTTACTTATGTGAATGACATTAGATATTATGGTCAAATTTACGAAGGTATGCTTGATGATATTTCCGAAAACAGGAGGGAATATCAATGAATATTAATATTAAAACTATGAATAGTCGAGAATTTGGAGTAATCGAAAATGACTCAGAGTTTATATTAATTATTAACGGTGTATTTTTTGGACCATTTGAAACTAATAAACACAATATCCAAATATTAATTGATTTATTATCTGGAAACAAAGTGGATCATAAGCATAAATTCAAACGCTTTAAAGAGAATCCACGTGATAGATTGTATAACTAAATAAGAGATAGGAGGGAAGCCCTCAAAATGACTAACATTTTGGGGGATATTCCTCCAAATGTAGTCATAGGGGCGACAGTATGACTGCGGAAACAAGCATTAGACAAGGATTCACAATACTTGGTTTTTCAAAGAAAGGTTTTTCTTGTTGTTCACATTGGCACATTTGCAATTATGGAAAAAATGGTTGTGCTATTCTTGAAAATGACCAAGAAGCTGCAGATTATTGTCATTGCTATCAAAGAAATAATCAAAAGAAAAAAGAGAAAAGGGCTGAAATAAACGATCTATTCACTGTTATCGATGATAACGATTTAGATTTAATTTTACAGTCATTTGAAACTCATGAAGAAACAGAAAAAAACATAGATAAAAATGCAGAGATAAAAGAGCGTTCCAGACAAATAAATGAAGATCATATAAAAACTCTATCTTCTATGTCTGATTTAGACATTCTTCTATACACTGCAAAAGATTGGGTACGCATGAGCGGTAACAAAAATATTATACATGCTGCCTTAAACAATGGAGATGCAGGCCGAGCCTTTCGTGCATTTAGGAAAATGATAAATGAGTCTGGTACAGGTGGAGGTATGATTGACTATCTTAAGGTTAATAACATCATTCAAATTAAAACTAGAGATGGTCGATTTTTAACACCAACCGAACAAAAACTATGGGAACTTTATCATGATGCATGGAAAGAGGAAAACCAAATCAGTTTATTTAGTTTTCTATAAAAGGGGAGAGGTTCCTGTGTTAAGATTTAATAAAAAAGCTACTCTTAAATTGGGTGAAAAAGTAGAGTGCTATTACAACAATAGAAAAGGAATGATATCCGTTCGTTCAGTGGATATCGAAAATCCTCATTATAATCGTATTGTGGCACACTGTCAGTACATTCATCTTGAGAACGTAGAGCTGCGAGTTAGAAGTGGTCGAAAAATTATAAGAGGGAACTATGTCTCTAATTTGCCGATAATCCCGAATGGTGAACAAATACTTTACTGCGTGGACAATGAGTTTTATACGACACATAATAAAAAAATCACCAGTGCTAAGTATGCTGTTTGTTTTAGAGATATTATCATGGCCGAACAACCCTATCAAAAAGAGTCTTTACAACTATGTAATTAATAAAAATGACACCGTTCTTATTTGAACGGTGTTTCATTTTTTCGAGTTTCTTCTATTATTATATTTATTATATATAGAAATTTAGAAAGCTTAATAGGGACTAGATATTTTTAATATTTTGTTCATCAGTCAATAAACAGGAGGTCAAAAAAATTGATAAGTCAAAAATCAATGTCGGATAGAGAATTATTGGAATCACATAAAAATAATATCATTAAGGATTTACAATTTAAGCACGAACCCATTGTACTCTATGAGGATGAAGCATTTACATTTTTCAGAGAAAACGTTCCTGTATATCACAATAAATCAGATAAACAGATACTTCAACGTGCAAATGGGTATTTCCATCATGTGAACCTTTCCCAAGATTATGCTAATACAGGGGTTGTTTGTATTTTCAATGGACAAATTGGAACTCTCGCACATGAATTATGTCATGCCAAACAATTTCAGGAAAATAACAAGTGGATGGGATCTAAAAAATGGATGAAATTATTATATAAAACAGGGTATGCATTCTACCCAACTGAAAGAGAAGCATTTAGATATGCTGAAAATTACTTAAAATCATGTAAACTGGATGAGTTAGCTTCTAGTTATAAACTACATACTCGTAAAGTAATTCTAAAAAATGTACTTCAATGGTGTACGATTATATTTTTATGTTTGTTCGTGTTGGCAATGTTTAAATGAAGTCTTATAACATTGCATTTTCAAAAAAAACAGATATAAAACCCAAGAAGCGTATATTGAATCAATACGCTTCTTGGGCCCTTAATACTCCTTAATACAATGAATTTTTATAATTACTGGACAAGAGTTTTTTCATATTCTTTCGCTAATTTATAAAAAGTATTTCGTTTTAAACCCAATCGTTTCATAGCAGCAGTCGCTGTAATTTCTCCCTGTTTCCACTCAGAATAAACTTCTACGAAGTTATTAGGCACCGGAACCTTTGGTCTACCAAACTGAACGCCTTTCTTTAAAGCTGAGTCAATTCCTTCACGTTGACGTGTGCGAATTTTCTCGCGTTCTTCTTCTGCCATCCAGGATAAAATTTGCAGGACAAGATCTGCTATTAATGTACCTAAGCTATCTTTATGAGTAGTGGTATCTAATAAAGGCATATCTAACACTACTATGTCCACACCCATGTCTTTAGTCAATTCTTTCCACTCATTTAATACTTCATCCTTATTTCTCCCGAAACGGTCTAGAGAATGAATATACAAAATATCACCTTGTCGTACCATCCTCTTCATTAGCTGATATTGAGGTCGTTCGAAATTTTTACCTGACAGTTTATCTATAAAAATATCTCTTTCATCAATCCCAATATTTAACAACGAATCAATTTGTCTACTTTCATTTTGATCTTTCGAACTGACACGAATATATCCAAATTTTTTTCCGTTCATTTGTTACTCTCCTTATTCTGAATAACCTAATTTTACCTCATTTCTGTTTAAAAAGGTATATCAAATTAAATAAACATTTAAAAAGTTATTTTAGAGTTTAATAAACAGTAGTTTGCTAGAAATTTTTACGACAATTATATTATTTGAAAAAGTACACTTTATCAAATACTAAATACTGGTAAAAAAATTCTGTTTCAGTTTAACAGAAACAGAATTTTAGATATTATCTAGGGAGATGAAATATCCTCTAAAGCAGGTCTATGTGTCCATACTGAAATTCACTTACTTCTTATTAGCTTACTGTTTTGAACCTCCAGTTACGACTTAATATTATGATAGCACCAATCAATATTAGTATTCGAGGGATTAGAATATGAGATCCTGTCAATAGATCGGATAAGGCTGTTAAACCTCCTAATACAAATGGGCTAAACACAATGAAGAAGAACAACCATAATAACTTTTCGATTTTTGATTTCGAACTTTTCAAAACATTTTTAAATGGAGCAGGAAATGTGCTAATTGAAACAAACAGAAGAGCTATCACTATAGTAACCATCGAACTATATAAATATAGTCCTGCAAGATCTGAAACTAAAATTTGACTCCAATCGAATTTTATTAAAGCAAATATTGCGGCAATTAAACTTACTCCTATCACAGACATAATATAAAGATTTAACACGCTTTTACTATTAAGCGTTTTTAAAATATTGTTAATAATACTCAAACTTTACCACTCTCTTTCATTTATTCACGACGGACACATAGAATCTGATTTAGAAAAAAACAAAAATTACTTTAAATAATGATTTATTGAATGTCTCAATTAAATCATCATAGGAAAAAAATTAGAAGGGAGAGGGGGTCCTTTTCCTTTTACTACGATTGTCCGAAGGGGGCTAATTCCCCTTTACCTAATCTTTGTAATTTTTTCTATATAAATATTAGTTTTTCTTAACCTCTATGGCAACGACAGCTTCTTCCTTACTTGCACCTTCGGACGGGGCATTTATATTTGTCATTAATATATATAAAGGTTCATCTTCTCCATAGCCTCCGTATCCTCCAGTCTGCTGAAACTTTTCTAATGGTGCTTCATACAACAACCTAACCCGATCTGCCTTGCCTTCTAGACCAATATTCTGTTCTAATTCTTCTTTATATAAATCAACAATAAAATCATATTTTTCTGCAACTTTACTTATTACCTCTTTCCCACTACTAGAAAATGAGCTGATATGATTGCCAATTTGGTTTGCATCTGTTTCTTCGCCCCACATATTGTAGTAAGGTTTGTTACTGAGATACAATACATCATCGATCCTAATAGGGACATCACGTTGAATATTAAAATCAAGAATTAGATAAGCAGTGTCTGGGGGATTCTTCGTTGCATCCTGTATAATTGCAATATCTTTCTTGTCAGTTACTTCATACATTCCATTAAGTGTAACTTTAGCTCCATGTATTTCGAACTCTTTTTGGTCTGAGAGAATTTCCAACTCTTTTAAAGAACCTTCATCTGATACATTGGACAGACTATCTCCCATCTTTTCTGCTTGTTCCTCTACTTCAGATTTAGCCACGTCTTTATCTCCACAACCTACTAATAAAAACAATCCAACTATTCCTACTAACAACAAAATCTTTTTCATTTTAACCTCCTATATTAATTTCTTCACTGCTGAAAATTAACAGTAGAAATCCTCAAAAATTTATAAAGCTGTTTTAATTTTATACATGCTTTTCTCTAAATTGGTCATAGCATCTTCCACAGTTAAAATAATATTTTTGTCACGATAAAATTTAACAATTTGTCAGCTTTTATGTTCCATTACTTATTCACCCCCTTTAAAGATAGAATCATAAGTCAGCTTTTAATTATCGAGGCAAAAGCAACATCTCTTCAATCATTTTCTGATAAGGTTGCTCCAACAAAGAATACTCATTTAAAGCAATTTCACGAATTTCATTAGGAGAAAAGTAATTGAATTGCAGATAAAAGCCAAGCTTCAGAATCACCTGGCATTCTTTACTCATTCTCTTAACAACTTGATTTTGAATTGGGTAACCCTCCTTATTTTTTCTAATTCTATAAGAGATAGAAGAGGGGAACCTAAAATGAATCTCATCTGATAATTTGAACTCCATAACCATGTAATCAAATTGCCAAATTAATGGAATAGAATCAAATAGACCTAAAAACTTTTCAGAGTATACTTGCTTATATATATCGTGATTATAAATTTCGGGTACTCCTAAGACATAGGCAATAATGACTGAATAGGAGCTTATTTCAGACCTCGATATAAAACCTTCTAGTACTTTCTCAAAATTTTGTTCATGTTCTTCCGATAAATAGAATGATGGGACAGATATTTCTGATTTATCTCCCCGAACGAGGTAGTCTAAATAGCATATATCACAGTATGGTACCTTTTGATGGTATCGTATAAAGGTTTCTCTGTATTCAAATCCACATGAAACACATTGAATTTTCAGTTCATTCATGTGGCAAATATACTTTCTCCTTGAATAATCATTGGTTCACTTAAGTAGATCCCTCTAGACAAATACCATTCGTATAATCCTTCTATATCATCTGGCCCATACACATGAATAATGTTTCGTAATTCTTCATCAGACAATTCAAATTCAATACCTCTTACAATAGCTTCAACCAAAGTTAAACCTTCCCCAATCAAAATTTGATTTTCATTTAACTCTGTATCAAATACTGCTACTAGGACAACATATACGTCTTTTCGTTTTCTCAATTTGAACACCTCCAGTATTAACTAACTCTTAAAAACGACATTATATCATCTAAAAAAGATTGTTCCTCCAAGTCTAACTCTAATTTACTTTTCAACTTGAATATGATTATTCCTAATTGGCCTTTCGCTTGGGGAGTTATGTCTTTACTATGTATTATTAAACGTTCTAATTCAGATAGACTAAATCCATTTACCTTCATAAGAGAACCTCTTTTCGTTCTTTTGTTATCACAATATCAAAAATTTAGAAAAGTAAAGTGCCAATAATTAGAAAGAGAAAAGTTTTTATTGGCTACATTATAGAACGACACATTTAATGTGTCAATAAATTTAAGATATTCCTACCTTTTATTATTGGCACTTTCATCGAGAGATTTTAATGTATCGTTAAAATTAAGGAAAAAGATACATGGAGAAAGGGGGAAACACTTTGAATTGTCCTATTTGCCGAACTGCTGTATTAGAAGTAGCTGGGGAAATTTGTCTTGACTATATCAAGCCAATAGAGTTGACTCTACTCTTCGGAATATCTCAAAACGAGACGAACTATAAGCTATTTATATATATTTGCTCTGTTGATAAGTGCAATTATACAAAAATAGAAGCAAGTAGAGAATTTTTAACGCACGTTAAAAAGGAAAAAAAGAAATCTTATACAAAAGATATTCAAAAAAGAACAGAGAGCCACTCCAAAAAATATATCGAACTGGCTAATCAAACATAAAAAACTCCAATTAATTTTGGAGTTTTTTTTGAAAATTTCTTGAAAAGTCACAGGATATAATTCGTTGTAATTCTACAATTTTATAAAAATATCTACAATAATAAATTGAATTATGCTAAACTATAAAAAAATCCCTGTCCTTTTTTAAAAAAAGATAGGGTCTTTAAACTACATATAAAATAACAAAAACATATAGTAAAAGCGAAAATCCCTTAAGCTAAAGTTTGGCGACAGCAGCTTAAAGGATTCCTGGGTTAAGGATTTCAAACACTTATTTTTTTGTATTCTTTAATAAAAAGTATAATATAAATATGTTTATTTATCAAGAAAAAATATAGAGTTAACACTATATATTTTTTGGTAACTAAGTCATTTTATAGATACTCAATTTATAGAATCGAATTAAATAATAAGAATAACTAACCCTTCGCCTTTTTTACTATGAAATTCTAAAAGGAGGGTTATTTTTTATGAAAAAATCGGAATTACTAAAACAAGGAAATTATTTAACTGTAATAAAACCTTTAGCTCATAAAATTGGACTAGAAGAAACAATCATACTCATGGAACTAGTTGGAATGGAAGAGTATAAAGAACAAAAACATTTGATGTTCAAAGAATTAATGAGCAACGAAAACAAAAAAATAAATCAAAATAAAGTTTCCTTCTATGAATCTGATAGAGCATTTGAATGTACAGCAACAGAACTTGAATTAGCTACAACCATTAAAAGGAAAAAGCAAATTGTTCTACTAGCTAAAATGATGGATATGAAATTACTCATTACTGAGCAAAGAGGACTTCCAGCCAGACGTTTTATTCTACTAAACCATGAGAACATCGAAAAGTTATTAGAAGAATCGCTAGCTTCTTACCAAGACTTTAAAGACCAATTCTTTGCTGAGAAAAAAGAAATTATTCAAAAACAAATGGAGAAAAGAAAACAAAATAAATACACTCAGTCCTTGTTGTCCCAAAATGACACAACTGATAACACCAATAGTTCCGACAACAAAAAAGAAGAGAATGCCCAATCTAATCAGTTGTCCCAAAATGACACAACAAGCTATCCCGAATCTGGACAACAAGTTGAGTCAAATGAGGACAGTCTTAATAATACTTCTTCTTTAAGAATATCTTCTCCTAATAATATTGAAGATCTATCTATCTACGAAAATAAAATAATAGAATTAGGATTCCCTTTACCAATCCAAGTTATTTTTATGAAAAAGATAGATAGATTGATTTCTGATCAAATTAATTTAAACGAACTTTTTAATATATGGGAAACAGAAAAACATAGTGAAAATGGACTGAATGAATATGAATTTGCTAATATGCTTGATAACGCTTTAAGTTATGCGAAAAGTAATATTGGTAATACGAACAACTTTTTTTCAACAGCATTAATCAATTATAAAAAGAAAAGAGTTGTAGATTCATCATTGTCAAAAGTACATAAACCCATTCGTGTAGAAAAAATACCTTTATACATGGAGGAAGAAAATGAAAATGTGGCAGCACCTACAATACAAGAATTAGAGGAAAAATTAGAAAAGCTTTATTCACTTTTAACTAGAGAACGATTCAAAGAGAACAAAGATTTAACAGTGGAAATTAGTAAGACAGAGGAAGCCCTAAAGAAAATGAAAAGCGATAAAGAGGAAATCGATGAATTGCTTAAACAATTTAGAAAAAGCGTATAAGGTCTTACTTTTACAGTAAAGAACCTTATCTAGTATAGAAATCTAGATAAGGTTCTAATTATTGTTTAATCTTTCTGAAAGAAAATTAATTAAAGCCTTTCTTTCATTATCGGGCAGCTTTGTTATTAGCCCTATCATTTCTTTTATGTCGTTTGAAATATAGTCTATCAAGTATAGTTGTTCTTCTACATCTGCTTCAGGGAAGACACTAAAAAACATAGCGGGCGAAATATCTAGGCTATTACAAATTGCAAATAAAGTGTCTAGCGATGGCTTTGTATGATTATTTTCTATATCTGATAAAAAAGATTGTGATATGTACGATTTCTGAGCTAATTCTGTTAACTTAAGTTTCTTGATTTTTCGTAATTCTCTTATGCGACCACCAATATTCATAATATCACCTAAAAATATTATAACGATTAATCATGCGCAAAATTATCGCAAATAACGATAATTATTTCGTATATATCTTGTAACGAATTGTATTTTATAGGAAAATATCAAGTATAAGTGAATATAGACCTATATGAATATAATAATATATGAGTGCATTATATTACTTGTACAATTACATCGTTCTAGGTTTATTTTTCAATATAAATATAAAAGTTCGTTGATTTTTGTTATATGTTACAATTTAATGTCGAAATTTTAGGACTTTAGAACCTATTTTCTCGCATATCGATAGAACTAGAATTTTTTATTGATAAAATAAACTGATAAAGATATATTTTGTTTAGATAATAGAATTCATATACTGGAAACTTTGAAACTGTACTCAAAAAAATAATATAGACAGCAAAATGGGGGAGGAAAAAGTGAAACAGACTACGCATGAAATGTTATCAGAAATCTATGATGATAATAGAAAACTGATAAAGCAACTAACCAAAGAAGTTAGTAACGTAGTTCCAGCGAAAAACGCTTCTAGTAACAAACTGTCCGACTTTTTCGCTAACCTTCACAATCATACTGGAAATATGACAACTAAAGAATTATTGGCAACTGACCAAAAAGCAAGCGTTGCCAGTTTGCAATCACAAGTTGAAGTTTTAAAAAGGTATAGAGATTAAAAGAAATTGGAGATTTTAAGGAGGGAGAGAAATGCCATACTTTGCAATTCACGTGAAGACTGGATGTGAACGCATAGTCGCTAAGCATATAAGTATTATTTGCAAAAAACAAAATCGTGATGAAATTGAAAATGTTATAGTTCCAACAAAGACGATTATAGATATGACGACTAAAAGTAAAGTAAAACAATCAGTCAAAGCAAAGCTAGATTCGTACATTTTTGTATCAGTTAAAAAAGAATCACTGGCCAACTATCATGAATTAAGTGGAACTGTATTTCACTTCTTAAAAAATGCATCTCCACATATCCGTAAAATCCTACCTCACAGCTTATTACAACAAGAATATGAAGCTTTTCTTGAAACATCTAATATTTCAGAAGTTGAAGTAATAGTACCGAAACCCCAAGAAAATACAACTCAAAACCCATCTATAAAACTGTATAAAGAAAAATTTATCAAGAATAGATTCATGAAACAAAAAATTTCTTTTACTCGATACATTCAAGAAATTTTTAGAGCAAAGGGGAAGAAAATTTCAATTCAACTTGACGAAAAAACACTAACTATTTCCTCTAATTCAAAAACTTTAATGGACATATTCTCAGACTCGGATAAGTCCATACATGATCTTATGTTTAAACCAATCCGAACACTCCTAGAAATTGCGGGAAGTTATGATAGAAAAACTGTCAATACCTGTTAAACTATCGAAAACAATTTTCACCAACGAACAGTATCAAGTTGTTGTAGTTAAACCTATCTCATCCAACATAACCCAAAAATCCTTTGTTGCAGCAGGGATACTCCCTAAGTTGACGAAGCACGAAGAAATTATAATTGAAGGTTTTTTTACTATTTCTAATAAAAACGGTAAGCAACAGTTCACCGTAGAAAATTGGCAACGCCCGACACCAAAAACAAAAGACCAAATAATTACCTTCTTCAGCTCAACATTATTTAAAGGGATCGGAAAGAAAACAGCCAAGAATATTTATGATGCATTAGGTGATAATGCGATAATCAAAATAAATAAGTATGGGCAGTCAGCACTTGATAAGGTAGCAAATTTGCCCAAAGATAAAGCAGTAGAAATCGCATTAATAACACAACAAACCTTTTTACTGAATGGGATAATAGAGCAATATCAAAAATACGGAGTAAATTCGGAAACGGTTTTAAAAGCTCATTCAAAATTAGGAAATAGAGTCTTGGAATTAAAAGAAAACCCTTATTTATTTGCATATTATAATTTAATGCACTTTCAAACAAGTGATGAAATAGGTAGAAAAATGGGGATTCTTCCACATTCTCGATATAGGCTTGAAACAGTCTTATGCCTATATTTAAAAGAAATAAATCGAATGATGGGTCATTGTTACATCGAGGAAAAAGAATTATTGAATAAATGCCTTAATGTACTGAATCAAGAAGCTAAGGATGAATATGATAAAGTACACGAAATGTCATTTATAGCTTTAATGGAAGAGTCCAAATATTGCTACATTGAAGGTAAAAAAGTGTATCCATCTCATCTTTATTACGCTGAAAAAGAAGTGGCTGAAAAAGTACATCAACTAACTTTTGATGCAAATAACTATGAGCCTTTTAATATAGATAAAGCAATTCACCTTATTGAGAAAAATGAGACAAGATTAACGAGTGAACAGAAACAAGCCATCCATGCATTAATGAGGGAAAACCTATTATTCTTGACTGGTGGACCAGGAACAGGCAAAACATATACAGTCAATGCCATTTTAAAAGTATATAGAAATCTATTTCCGAACCATAAGATTGCTTTAGCTGCTCCCACTGGAAGAGCTGCAAAGCGATTGGGAGAAGTCTCGGAAATGGGAAGTCATGCCCAAACGATCCACAGACTTTTAGGTATTGGATATAATGGTATGGAACGTCCTCAATATAATAAAGAAAACCCTTTAGAATGTGACTTTATCATTGTTGACGAATTTTCAATGGTTGACATTGAATTGGCAAAACATTTATTTAGCGCCATTAAACAAGGGGCAAAAGTGCTTATAGTGGGCGATCCCGATCAGTTACCTTCAGTCAATGCTGGTAATGTACTAAAAGACTGCCTAGAAGCAGGTTTACCACAGATACATTTAACTAGGATTTTCAGACAGGCCCAAGACTCAACGATTGTAAAAAATGCACATAAAATTAATCAAGGGCAAATGATTGAGTTAGAAAATAAAAAAGATAGCTACTTCATAGAGAGCAATCATCCTCAAAGGACAGCAAACTTAATAGCACATTCAGTCAAAAAACTCTTATCACAAGGTGAAACCATTAATGACATTATGGTATTATCTCCAATGAAACAAGGAGAATTGGGAATACATAATCTTAATACAAAAATACAGGAACTAATTAACCCTCACAGTGCTAAGAAAAAAGAGTTAGTTATCAAGGGAGTGACATATCGAACAGGTGATAAAGTCATGTACCTTGTTAATAATAAAAATATAGATATATATAATGGAGATATTGGCATTGTCACAAATATCAATAAAAGCAATGCTACAATTACGATTGATTTTGAAGGTCGCAAAGTAGATTTAGAAAAAGACCAATGGAAGAATATTCAAATAGCTTACTGCTCAACAATCCACAAAAGCCAGGGGGGACAGTCTAAAATCAATATTATGTGCTTAAGTGATGAACATAATATTATGTTAACTCGAAATTTATTCTACACAGGAATCACAAGAACAGAAAAACTCTATATTTTATTTGGTACAAGAACAGCAGTACAGAAAGCAATTAATACGAATAGAGTACATGCTAGAAAAACTACTTTGAAGGATAAAATTTTAGAGAAAAGAAAGTATATTAACCAACAGCATAGTACAAAAATCAAAATAGTTTAAAACTAAATAAAAGAAGGTTGCTAAAAAATAGCAACCTTCTTTTTATTGTTTTAAAAAGGTATCACGCAACAAATCTCTTTTTTCTTTTGAATAAGTAGAAAATAAGTTCAATGCAGTTTCAAAAAAATCATCTTCTTCTGCTAGTTCAGTGACAGATTCAGGGCAGATTCGATGCACTTCCGAAATAATCGCAAATAAGGGTAGCTGGTCATAAAAAATCAAATGTTCTTCATCTTCTAATGAAGAGAGAAACTCTAAACAATCTAATTTTGATTGTTTTAAAAGATTTTTGTAATCAGTCTTACTGGTTGCAAGGTTATAGCTACGCCAAAAAGTTTTAATTATTTCTTTACTTGAAAAATTCATCATACTACAACCTTCCTAAAAAGGGAATCTAAAACTTATTATACAAGATGGCATTAGAAAGTTCGATAATTTTTAAATTCGATAATTTTTAAAATAGGAGGAAAAAAATGTTATCTAATAAACAGAAATTGGATTTTATAAACGAAACTTGTCTTATTGAAAGAGCTAGAATGATAAAAAATATAAAAGATTCAACTGAATATAGCTACGACTATTTATCTCTTCATCTCTATGAAGCTGTTAGAAACTTAAAAAGACTCTATAAATTAAATAATCTCATCGTTGAGTTCAAAGACCTTCTAAGAGTAGGCCAATTAAAGAAAGTTATAGCTTATGAGTTATCTATGTTACCACATGAGGAACAAAAAAAGCTGTTCTTAATGTTCAAAGAGAAATTTAATAGAAAATGGGCTGTTCAAGATGCTTTACAAAAAATAGAAGAATATCAAAATCAAAAAGAGCAATACATGGATGAAATTTACTTTAGTAACAGCATTATCATTGAAAAATTAAGGATAACTGATCAGAAAGCTGATTACTCCTATCACCAGTCAAAAAAGTCCAATTCGTAATTTATTGGCACTCTACTATAAGGAAAAATTGCTACTCTATAAAAAAAGGAGTGTTTCTCCTAATGAAAGGGGGGAGTAATTTTGAAAGAAATTTCTTTACAGCCAAATAAACAAGAGGGAGATATGAATATGGAGCTTGTTGAAAATAAAGGAAGTTTAATTAAAAAAATTCTAATTGTACTACTTGCGGTTTTAGTCTTGTCTTTAGGAATCGGACAGGTAATTTCACATCAATTTAATTTAGAACTAACAAATGTTGCTGAAGCTTCTTTAAAGAGCAAGGTGTCTGGAAGTAATCTGAACCAATTAGAGAAAACTGTTGATTCAGCAGGTAATACCTTAGTCAAATTCGCTCGTGATATTGCAATAGTAGTAGCGATAATCTTAATTATGTTAATGGCTTATTCACTATTTATTAAAAAATCAGCAGAAGGTCTCGCAGATATGAAAGGTCGTATGGGAGGTCTAATTTTAGCGATAGCGCTAATCTTCTTTACAGAGCAAATTCTTGGAGCAATATTAGGTATTTTCGGAGTAAAAATTTAATTTGAACACTAAATAGAAGTAAAGAAAGGACGAGGATATTCTGTGTACGGACAATACCATGAAGTCCCTTATAACAGTAATGTTGAAGAAGCAATCATAGGTCCTTTCTCTTGGAGTCAACTGTTATGGTTGGCTCCTGGAATTATGGGGACCTATCAAGTAGCTCAAATTTTCCCGAAATTACCATTGGGTTCACTGATATTTGATAGAGTACATTGGTTTATTCCAATTATTATTTCATTAGTTTTTGCGTTTTTTAAAGACCCAAAAACCAACTTATCATTGTTCCAACTAATTTTAACAAAAATAAAACTAAAGGCTAGAAACCGAACCTTCTATTATCGTAGAAAAAACATGCCTTCTGTAAACGAGGTGGAAAGTAGATGAACATGCAAGTAGTGGGATTAATCATACTCGTCGTAGTCGGCGGGTATTTCCTTTACTCACTATTCACATCAAAGAAAGACAACAAGAAAAATAAAAAAGGGGATAAATCATCAAAAGCTAAGAAAGCCAAGAAGGAAACAGTACAAGAATTGTTTGAGTACAAGGAGATTTCTGATAAAGGAATTACTCAGTTAAATGATGGGACATTTACAGCAATTCTTGAATTATCAGAAATAAATCAACGTTTAAATAATGCAAATGAAAATACCTCTATTTGGCGGAAATTTAGAAGCTTGATTAACGCTTTAAGCATTCGAAATACATTGTTAGTCCAGTCTCAATACTTGGATATGACTGATTTTATAAATAACTATGAAGAAGAATCAGAAAAACTCGATAATCTAACCAAAGAATTTAGTGAAGCTAGAGAGGAAGTTCTTGACAATTATCGGGAGTTTGCAGAGGTAAAAACAAGAGAAGTAAGGTGCTATGCGATATTCCGATTTAATCCTTATAAGGAAGGATTAGAAAAAGGGTTAGATACAGGTAACTCGGTTCTTAATTCATTAATAAACAAAACTAGGCAAAAAGCTACAAGTATGAGTGAAGAAGAAGCCCAAGATTTAGCTAATTCAATATTAGAAGAAGTGACAGATCTAGCATATCAATTATTTCATGGAATGGGAATTAGAGCCACTCGTCTAAATCGTACAGGAGTATTAAATATGGTCTATATGACGTTAAATCGAGACTTAACTCTAGCACAAAGGTTAGATGATGCAGCAAGAGCTAGTTCATTTAGTGAATTCAAATTTTCTGAAACACCGTTTCTTGTTGAAGAATTGGCTGAATATGAGTCTCTTAAAATGCAAGGATTTAATGTTATTCATATGACCACTGAAAACCCTGAGACAATTATAAACGACGATTTAAACTTTAATGATTTTGAACATGTAAAACAAAATCCTTTGGAACAAGAAAAGGAATTAGCGGAAGTAACTAATTAGTAGGGGAGGGAAACAAATGGGGATTTTCACAAAGAAAAAAGGTAAATTATCAACAAAAAAACAGGAACAAACAAAAGAAACTCGTAGGTCGTCAACTGAAGATAAAACAAATATTGATATAACCAAAGAAAATCATGAGGAAGAAAAATTGCCAAACTTTGTTCGCTCTGAAGAAACAAAAGCAGAAGGAATTGACTTTGTTGCTCCTTCTATGATTAAAGAAACAATTCCAACTGATATAACATTCGATGGAACGCAAGTAAATGATTATTATGTGGAAATAGGCGGTACGAATGAATTTGCTAGGTATTTCCGTTCATATTATGCGGAGATTACTAGTGGTTCAACTATCGCAGGGATGTTAAACCCCTTATTAGTTGGGGAGTTCGGACAAGGAGATATAGACCTAGCAATTCACATTGATCCTGTTGAAACAACAGATGAATTAGAAGAAGTAGGGAAGCGTATTCGAGGGATAAAATCAGATCTCTATCGTGATATGCCAGATGAAAAAAGAGATAAATTGTTAGACGAATTACACGATTTACAGTCAAGACAAAGACGTTTGCGTCAGAACATAGAGAAACCATTTAGAGTTAGTTTACAGATTGTTTCATCTGCAACGGAATTAAAGGCTTTAAAAAAATTCTCTAATAATATGATCCGAAGATTCAGTGGGAATGATATTATCTTACGTTCCCCAGATGGTAAACAGTTAGATGCTCTATTGAACATCACTCCTTTAGCTGATAATCCATTTTATAAAGAACATACTTTTAGTTATGAAACATCAAATATAGCAGATTTTTTCCCATTTGGAAACGGAAAAATATCGCATAACAGTGGGATTATTTGGGGGCGAGATCATCTAAATAGACCAATTTTTTACGATGCTTGGGATCGGTCTTTGATGAATCGGAACGGTGTTATTACTGGTGGTTCGGGAGCGGGTAAAACATTTTCAACGCTTCGTTTGGTACATCATGACACTTTACGTGGAATTAAGCATTGTATAATTTGTCCCAAAGGTGACTATGCCACATATGTTAAAGCGATGAATTGCCCATATATTGACCTCGGTCCAGAAAGTCCGTTTAAAATTAACTTTTTTGATGTAGATGTTGAAGAACAGGTTATTAATGGTGAGACAGTAAGACGCGTGAACTTAGAAGATACAATTATTGCTGCTCGTGCAATCGTTTATCGTATGATTAAAATTCTTGATGAAGATAGTTTGACAGGGATTGTAAAAGTAAGAATTGATAACAAAATTCGAGAACTTTATCGAAATAAAGGAATTACACAGTCCCCCGAATCATTATATAAGGCCGAAAGAGTAACGAATACTGATGAAAATGGGAATGCTCATTTTTCATTAGAGAAAGAATTGAAAGACATGCCGACAATTGGAGAGTTATACCAATTATTAAAGGAAGATCAAGAGACAAAAATTGTTGCAGAATTACTTAAGAACTTTACCAAATACGGTGATTCTCCTACACAGGCTATTTTTGATACTCAATCAAATGTAAAAATTCAAGATACTCCTTTGTTTGCTTTTGGTCTTTCAAATTTAGATGCAGATATTATGAAACCTTTAGGCTTATTCATAGCTACCAAATGGCTATCTACTAAATTTAGTCATAAAGATAGACATATTCGTAAGCGATTAGTAGTTGATGAAGCACAAATTCCAATGGAAGACCCAGAAACTGCACAATGGCTAGAAGCAGAATATAGGATTGTTCGATTTTTTAATACTTCTATGTTAGCAATAACACAAGGTTTCGAAGTATTTACTCGTTCTGAATTTGGATTAGGAATTTTAAAAAATGCACCTACAAAGCTATTCTTGAAACAAGACTCAATAGATATTGGTGATATTCAAGGTAAATTCAATCTAACGGAATATGAAGCTGATTTTTTAGTACATGAAGCTGGTGAGGGATTAGGAATTTTACGAATTAACGAAGAACGCAGTATTATTCAAGTTTCTTCATCTCTCCATGAAGCCATGTTGTTTGAAACGAATCCAGATAGATTACAAGAAGTGAGTGATGCTTATTATGCGTATAAGTCACGAAAACGAAAATAAACGGTCATTCATCAAAAAAGTTCTAATAGGGTTGTTTTTAATGACAATTCTAATGCAGCCTATTAGTGCTTTGGCTGACTATACCCCTGTACTTGATCCAGAGAATGAGGAAGATAGAAAACCTGCCTTAGTGGAAAAACATTTATCAAAGTTCTTCTTAAATGTAGCGAATAGTCTTATCGCTATTATGCAAGCACAAGATGTATCGGTTCTTGTCTTTCAAAGAGAAGACGTCATAAATGAAGATGATTCTCTTCTTGAGAACAAAGCAAATGCATTTAGAGACGACTTAACGTTAGGTGTTTTTCCACAAGGTCTATTTAACGGTATAGCAAGGATCTATGATATTTTTATATTTTTATTGCCTATTCCAGTTGTGGTACTAATAGCATTAGGTGGTTTGGTGTTATTACTAGATTTGCTTAAAAATCCCGAATCAATGTCCAAAGCGAAAGAGATATTATTCGGAATCGTTATAACTACTTTATTACTTCGATTCGGGCATATCGCTTGGGACTGGATAATCAGAATAAATTACTTTATTGTGGACACTGTTTATGTAGCCTTAAAAGGACAAAGCATAGAGGTAACATCATTCCTCTCGACAGTATGGAATCCTACGGAAACGGAAGATGTAATGAGTTCGGGTTCATTTACAACTGCAATATTAGTTGTTTGTGCTTTGTTTATGACCTTCATTTTAAATTATCAGTACATGATGAGAATGATTACACTTGGAATGCTTGTAGCTTTATTCCCACTAGTCATTCTTAGTGCGATTATCCCATCTCGAAGAAATGTGTTGAATACATGGTTTACAAATTTCACTAGCCAAATATTTATGCAAAGTGCTCATGCAATTGCTCTTGGTCTATTTTTCTTTGCAATATCTAATGCAGAAGATTTGAATTTTTGGTTTGTATTTACAATGTTCTTTGCTTTACCTGCAATGTCTGATCTAGTACAAAGAATTGTCAGTGGTTTCACTGGTGAAGGAGATGGCGGCGGAGGATTAGGTCGAAGTATAGCTAATGGTAGTGGAATGGCTGGATTAATGGGCGTAGGAATGATGGCAAAAGGTATATTCTCAGAAAAAGGTGGTTCTTCTAAAGACGTATTGGAGAATAAAACTAAAACTGCTGAAGGAGTTAGAGGTCAAACCGATAGAGACCTAAATGGGTATTCCGTTGGACAATCTAATACTATGGCAGGAGGGGAATCCACAGACTCCAAAGCTATGGCTAATCAAGGTGTCGGTTCTGCACCAGTGGGTAATGGTTTAACTAAATCACGCCCTAGAGGAATGGCCGCAGTAGGGAGTAATTTAGCCAAGACTGGAAAGAAAATGGCTAAAAATCCAAATTTAGGAAGAATAGGAAGGGTGACTGCTGTTGGAGGAATGGCAGCATTAGGAGCAATGGCAGGAACAATGGTTTCAGGTAAAGGTGCTAATGGAACAGTTATAGGTGGAGCAGTAGGGTTAGGTGGCGCTTATGTAGCTGGTTCTATGAAAGGGAAAACAGGTAAAGGTATACAAGTTCTAGGTGAAGGAATACAAAGTAATGCACAAGGTTTAGGAGTAATGGATCTTACAAAAGAACGATTAGGTTTCCATGATAAATCTCAATTAAGTAATCCTCAAGAAATGAAAAGAATGGGAGAAGAATTAATAGGAGGATGGACAGGATCTACACTTGGTAGTGTAATAGGAAACGCAAACTATACTAACGACGCACTATTGAAAGACCATTATGAACCTTCTAAAGAAAATTATGATTTAGTCAATCAACAACGAGATTTAGATTGGGAAATAGGACAAAAAGAGGAAGGCTTAATCCCTTTAAAATATCAACAAATGTCTGCAAAGAAAGACTTAGAAGTTGCTGTTGCCCAACATGGTGAAGGTAGTGTTGAAGCAAAAGCGAAAAAAGAAGATTACCATAAGCAGAACGTAAATTACCTCACATCAGAGCAAGAAGTAAGAAAAATGAAAGAAAAAAGAGCTAGATTTTACGCTGAACAACAACAAAGGAGACAAAAAAACCTTGAAGCTATTAATAATCATGCAAATGCAACTCGAGGGATGCAAAATCGAACTCGTTCGAGTGGTCAGCCATGAGTTACTCACATCAACAAAATGATCCAACAAAAAATCTAGCTAAAAAAGGTTTGTCAAAAGCGGGTAACGCTCTTAAAAATGTAACGAAAAAGTTTGCAATGAAGGCAACTAAAAAAGTCATCGGAGGTATTTTATTAAAAACTTCACCGATATGGGGGGGATTCCTAGCAATCCTCCTTATAGTAGTTGTGATAATCGCTATCCTAACACCCGATTTCTCTAAGGATGAAGTAAAAGAAAAAAGGAAATTGATGATGCGATAGAAGTAAAATTAAATGATTATATGACTTTTGGGGAAAAATTCAAAATAAATCCTGTATGGCTTGTCGCATTAGAAATGGTTTTATATGAAAATGAGAACTTACTTGACTATGAACTCAATGACATAGTCTATCACTTTCTAACTATTACTTACGAAAAGTATAAACCTGCTGAATCTAGTTGTGTAGAAATTGATATAGATGGTTATTGTTTAAGCTTTGTACAGATTCCCGAAGAAATTCTTGAAAGAAATACATACAAGGGTAAAGAACAACTAAAAGAATTTTTCAAATCTCATAAAGAGTCGAATAGTGATATTATCACAGCCATTGCAAATATTGATAAAAAAGAGAACGTGCGTTTAACAGTAACAACCCTTTCACCCGAAATGGCAATAGAAGATTTAGGCTTAACAGAAGAGGAAAAAGAGTATTATCAAGATATTATAGACTCAGAGTTGATCGAAGAAGAATATCCTCAATTAGCAAATTTCTATTTTGGTGGTATTGGTGGCGGTGCATATTGCTCACCTACCAAAGAAATTGAAAAGTCACATTGGGATACAGCTTTTGTTAGTGCAGGAAAGTTAAGTTCCTATGGACAGACTATTATAGATTTATCAGAGAAACAAGGTATTGATCCAGTGCTTTTTGCAGCGATCGCCTTTCATGAAACAGGGAATGGTACATCTCCTGCAATTATGAATAAAAATAATCCAGGTGGATTAATGGGAAGCTCGGGACTTTACGAATTTTCTACTTTAGAAGAAGGACTAGAAAGTATGTCTAGAACTTTACACAATCGCATTATTAAGGATGGATTAACAACAATTGAACAATTAGGCTCAAAGTATGCTCCAGTAGGTGCAGCAAACGATCCAAGTGGACTAAATAATCATTGGGTTCCAAATGTAACAAAGATTGTTACACAACTTGGTGGGCTTACGATGAACTGTGAAGCCTATGCAAATGGCCTAGATATAGCTTTTGATGGTGATGTAAGTGAAGCTGCTAAAATCGTTGCAAGCGTAGGTTCAAAATATATAGGTAGATCAGAATATGTATTTGGTGGTGGTCGTAACCAATTTGACATCCTTAATGGGCGTTTTGATTGTTCATCTTTTGTGCATTGGGCATATGCACAAGCAGGGATCGATTTAGGACCGTTAACCGGAACTTCAACAGAAACTTTGAACAAAATGGGTAGAAAAGTATCTATTAGCGAGATTAAAGTTGGTGATCTAATATTCTGGAATACTTATAAAAGAGATGGACACGTAGGAATATATATTGGTAATGGTAAATGGATTGGTTCTCAATCTTCAACGGGAGTTGCTATTGAAAACTTAAGTAAAAAATATTATTCTGATCGATTTGAAGGTCATGTGAGAAGAATACTGCCTGATGCTTAGAAATGAGGAATAGTTATGAATAGTAAAATGGCATCTTTAATAGGGATTGGTATCGTAGTATTATTGCTAATTGAAATAGTCGGAAGTATGATTACAGCACGAATAGATGAAGAAAAGAAAAATCCGATAGACAAAAATGGAATGTTGAAGGATGGTTATTCCATAAGTAGCGAGGAAGAAGCTGAAATGTCCAAAAATTCATATCCAACGGTTTCTGACACAGAATATCATGAACAACTAATGTATGCGATTTGCCAATGTATTTTAACTGCAAAAGCATTAGAATCCTATGAATGTATAGGAAACAATATAGTTGATTCCTATTTTGATAGAGAAGATTTAACTGAAAATGAGAAAGGTGAAATAATTTACAAAATGTTTATGAAAGGTTACACCCCAACAGGTGTTGAAGCAAAATTAATTAATGGTGAGGGTGACGAAAATGAACAGACATATGAAATAACTATTGCAACTTTAGAAAATAAAACACCATTTATTTATACTTCAGTCGTAAAAGAAAGAAAAATTCAATCTATAACCGAATTTGAAGAAAATCTAATTAGCATTGAAAGTGAGGGAGAAGAAAAATGAGTATACATTTAAAATATGTTTTTGCAATGGCAATCGGATTAATTTGTTGGGGTTTTTTTGCCCAACCGGAATTGGCAAGTGCTAGTACGGTAAATATTGATGTAGATTCAGTTAAAGCAACATCTGAGAATGTAAGTTTGGATGGGATGATGTCTTTAGCAAAAGAATATTCTATACCTATCCTAATTGTTTTAGTTGTATTGTCGGGTTTTTCAGCGTTAATTGGACTAGCCTTTAAACCTGCCAAAATACTAGCTGGTTCCTTACTAGGAATGGGGTTATTATTTTTCCTATTAGTCAATTTTGCACCACAAATTGTTGGTATCATGATGGCAGCAGTAGACTCAGTAATGTCTAGAGTAACAGGTAGTTAATATGGAAAATAGAATTCATGTAATCTTACCGAAAGAATATATGGAAAAAATAGCAGATTTACTAGCAAAAGAAGGATACAAAATTGAGAATAGAGATTATTCATTAGAAACTTTTTATCATTACGCCACTGGTGTTGGGAATAAAAGTCCAATAGCCTTGTTCATTGATGCTTTTGATGATGAAGTGCCAGTTGAAGTAAAGGCAGAAGAATATACCGAGTATCTAAGTGAAATACGTTTCAATAATCCTAATATGCGATTAATCATTAATCTTCCTTCGCAATTCAAACATATGAAGCAAATGCAGAGAAATTTAATGAGCTTGAGTATTTATGATTTTCATTTTGAGGACAATTTTTCAATCCAGTCCATTTTAGGCTGGATTGAAACTCCCAAGACCTTAGCTGATGTAAAAGATTTAGTGAAGGATTTAATTGTCCATGAAAATAGTAAAGAAAAGGTCAATGACAATTTAAAGTATAAGGTTATAGAACCTAACGAAAAACAAAGCTCACCCGATTTAGAATTATCTGAGATAGAAATAGAAGAGGAAGAAGATGGCAAGTCAAATCAAAAAGAAGAAAAATTTCCTGGTATTAAAAGACTGGCTGACTCATTTTCTTTCAGTGTCCATCTACCAAAAACAAAAGTAATTGAGAAATATGTTACTTTAAATCAACAAAGTGTTGCTTTTATCTCCTTGTCAAAAGGAGCTGGATCAACTTTTCATTCTTTAAATTTTGCTAGTTTCCTAAGTGATAAAGGAAGAGATGTTGGAGTTTATGAATATCCGATTCATAGTGAAGGTAGAACGTATCTTTCCGATGTATTTGATTTCTTTGACTATAATGGGGATACCTTAAAAAAACAGCAAATTAGTGTTCCTCATTTAATTTGTGATCGGAAACCGATATTTTTAGAACAAGCACCAATATATGAAAACATTCATATATATGCTACTGATTATGAAAGTAAGTGTATTACAGATTTCACAAACGAACAGTTATTAAGATACATAAATACAGGGAAACATTCTATAAAGATTATGGACTTTGGATATATTCCTTCTGCCAATCTTAATTATGAATCTTCGTTTATAGATTTACTGTCGGTTTTTCACCATGTAGTAGTAGTAACGGATTTAATGCCGACAATGATTAATCCGAATATAGAAAGGTTAGCATTTTTCCAAGAATATAAGGAAGATGAAAGGTACCAGACAGAAGTAACTTTTTTGCTTAATCGTTACGAATCGTATTTGCCAAAGAAAGAAATAAAGCAACTAAACCTTGCTAATTCACATCAGTGTATCTCATTACCGTATGAACATATTTTTAAGGCATATTATGATAAAAAAATTCCATATGACATTAGCAGAGACGTAGAAGAAGAACTTATTATTGTCTACGATGGATTATTAAAAGAAATGGGACTGGAAGAAGAAATAAAGTACAGAAAAAAGAAAAAAAGAGGATTTTTCAGTAGAGTGTAGGAACGAGCCGAATAAAGGTTCGTTCCTTTTTTTGTTTTTTCGCTAATGGAAAATTTACTAGAGAAAAATTATTGGCACTCTGCCTTTGAAAAATTTATCTATACTTTAATTTAGAAACAAACATTAAATAATTTTCTATCAATAGAAAGGGGAAGATAAATGAAAAAGGTAGCAAAAATTCTTGTTCCATTGTTGTTTTTAGGGATAGGAATAGGATCGCTAATATCGTATGAATTTTACTTTAGCGAAAAGATTAACACCGTTGATGTTTTAGTAGCTAAAGAGGATATTAGCTTCAAAGAATTACTGACAGAGGAAAATACAGAACTTGTGACCATTAGAAAGGACAATATGATTAAGGACGCTATTATCCCAACAGACACAGGATTAGTCCTTAATAAGAACGCAGCGATTTCGATAAAAAAAGGTACACAAATATATTCTGAACTAATTGATGAATATAATTTGATTCCTAATGAAAAAGAAGGAGAGTTTATAGCTCCTGTACCCGAAAGTTGGTTGTTTGCTGTCCCTGGTTCATTAAGGAGGACTTTCATTGCTGATTTTTATGCAATACCAGATCAAGAACAAGATGTAATTCGCTCGTTATTGGTTGATGCACAAAAACAAAATGAAAATAATGTAACAGCAGAAGCATCAGATACCTCAGAGAACAATGAAGAAGTTACAAACAAAAAGCCAATTAATAATAGTGAACTGTCAGACATGAAAATAATAGGTGATTATAAACCAATACTTGCTGATGTTCGAGTTTCTGCGGTGAAAGATAAATCAAACACCGAAGTAAGCGAAATTGAGGAAAATACTAATGCAACAACTGGTTCGGTTGCAAACATTGAGATAATCGCTAATGAAGAAAAGTTAAAAACACTAAGAGAATATACAGAAAAAGGGTACAAATTATATGTTGTTTATAAATATGAAAGATAATTTATAAACAGGAAAGGAGAAAAAGGTGAAATTACAAGTTTTATCAGCAGACGAAATTTTGATTTCTAAAATCAAAGAAAAAAACCTCTTTGAACAAGTGGTAACTATACACTCATTAGATAAGGTTACGGAAGATTATCTTTTAATCTCAGATACCTTATTATCCTATGACGAGTTATCGAATCTGGATTTGCAGAAAACAAAAAAGACCTTCTATATGCTCCAAAATCATTACGAGCCTAATTTAGAAAGAATAGTGAAAGCGTTTTGTGAAAGTCGTGATATTGTTCTCGTACCATCAAGGTTAGTAGCGGATCAAATTATTGAAGTAATAGAAAAAACTATCAATCCCTTGAAATATAATAGTTCAAATGTATTTTGTTTCCTTTCGTCTATTGGAAACGTCGGAACAACGACTACCTGTTTAAGTGTTGCTAAACACTTAGCGAGTCATTCAAAGGACAAGATAGGAGTGCTCTTATTAAATGCTTGGGATGATGGAACGGATCAATTAGATTATCGAGGAAGTTATTTGCATGAAATTAAAACAAGATTGGCAAGTCAACTACTTAGTAATCAAGACGAATTTTTATCCCTATTCCATATGGTTGAAAAAGATTCTTTATATGTTCTTGGTGGGAATAAGAACACTCGTATGGAAAGGCTTTTTAAAAAAGAAGAGGTTAACTATCTTATTGAGCTGTCAAAAGAGTATTTTGACATTGTTCTCATAGACTGTGGTTGTCACTTCGATAATGCCTTAATGGTTCAATCGTTAACAGAAAGTGATTTAAGATTCTTGATAGTAAATCAGCAAAACAAGGCAATAAAAAAATTCAATCAATTTTATGATGATGTGTTATATCCGATCGGCTACAAAAAATCTGATTTTTTAATGGTCATTAATAATTATCATGATGATTTTGGATTGATGAATAGCAAAGAAATTAACAAAGAGATTGGCGTTCCGATGTTAACTACGATTGAAGAAAGTAACTATGGTCGTATTGCAGAGAAAGAGCAAACTCTTTTATATAATTATGAAATGAATGAGTATAGCACATACCAGGACTCTATTAATATCATTGCCAAGTCTATATCTTCAGCCACAGGAATTGAACTTACACAACCAAATGGTAAGAAGAAAAAAAGACTCTTTAGTAGAGGGTAGGAGAGAGGCGAATGACAATAAATTCACCAGTAATATTTGATATTAATGATTTTATTGATACAAACAGAGTTTTTGAAGAAGAAAAAGAAGAAAAGAAAGTCAGAAAAAACGATTTCCAAGAAGCTGTTATTTTAGTTAAGGAGTATTTTGAGGAACTTTATACAAGTGATCGCTTGACGGATGAAGAAAAGAGAATACGCCAAGAGATTGAACACAACGCCATATTAGGAGATGAAAAAGCACAAAGTATATTAGTACCCGAAATTAAAGAATTCCTTCAACAAAACAATTTACAAGGTATCACGCATTATGATTTCTTTGATTCTCTTGCTAGTGCAATTTTTCATGAAATATATGGTTTTGGAGTTTTTTATAAATGGGAAAAATTAGCAGATTCACCATCTGCGAAAATCATAGGAAAAGAAATATGGTTTAAAGTGGATGGTCAATTTGTAAAGCAGCAAGAAACATTAAGAAATGATGAACATGTTTATGAAATCCTTAGAGCTTTGGAAGTTGCAAATAAAGGATTCAAAATTAATGAATCAAACCCACGAGCAGAAATTGAGATGAAGAATGGAACAAGGGTAACTATCTCCATTCCTCCTGCATCTTTTAAACCAGTAATCGTGTTTAGAAGGTTTATTGTCAAGAGTTTTTCATTTTTGGAACAAGCAAAAAGAAAAACCATTGCATTAGAGGATGTTGAATTCTTCAACGATCTTTCAAAACTCTATTTAAACACAATCATTGCAGGGCATGTTGAATCGGGGAAATCGACAATGTTAAAAACATTTTACGGTGCGAGAGATTCTCAAAAAGTAGCTGTTAATATAGAACCTTCTCCCGAATCGTACTTTAAGCGAGACTTCCCAGAAAGGTTAGTACATGACCTTTATACGTTAGATGATATCGAAGGAACTATACGCTTAGCTTTAAGAATTGACCATGACTTTATCATGTTTCAAGAAGTTAGGGGAATTGAGGCTGAGGGAGCAATGAAAGCAACAGAGAGAGGTTCCACAGGTTTGCTAATGACTTACCATATTACCGACCCAGCTAATACTCCAGAACAAATTGCGGGCCACATCGTAGATGAATTTCCTAACAGACGACTATCTAATGAAATTAGAAGGGTATCAAGACAGTTGGATATCGGTATCACAATGGAAACATTTGAGGGAAACCAAAAGAAAATAACCACTGTTTATGAAGTCTGCTACAACAGAATGACAGATAAAGCATGGATTAATTATCTAATAAAATATAACGAAAAAAGTGATTGTTGGGAATACAATAGCAATATTTCTTATGAATTGAAAAAGAAAATTTTTAAATTTGACGAAAAAAGAGCCGAAAAAGTTATTTCTCATCTACTGAAAATGAGTAAATTACATCCTATTACAGAGGAAACAGTAGAAGAAATAATTTTCAAAGACTAGAGGTGAAGCGATGTTTGAGGTATTAGAAATTCTCTTAAAAATAGTTTCGTATTCACTTGCTATTTACGGATTATGGCTATTAATCGGAAGTCCTTTTTTACAAAATGAGCTTGAAAAAGGTTTTAAGAAATGGAAAAGAAATCGACGTTTAAAAAGGCTCAATGAATTAAATAAAACGGAGGACTCGAAAAAATCGAATACACAAAATCCAATTTTTCAACACTTAGAACTGCTTTTAAACGCAATTTCAAAGAAAGAAGAAAAGGCGAATGTGTTTAATTTCTTATTTTTGATAGGGGTAATTTTTTCAGTCAGTATAACTGCGTTAATGTTATCAATTAGCGATATACTTTTCTCTTTGTTCACTAGCATTGTATTTACAAGTATTCCCTATATCGTGATAAGGCTACGGTTAACAACATTACGACTAAGAACACAGCTTGCTTTTTTAAATGAATACCATGCATTACTTCAAAATTATCAAAGTACAGGTAGAGATATTTACTACACGATCATGAATGTAATTAAAGATACAGAAGATAGAGACCTCAAAAAGATATATCAAAAATTGCTATCTTCTATGCAAAAAGAAAGAAGTGAAGAAGCTTTTGTAAAGGCGATTACTGTTCTTTCATATTCAATCAACTCAACTCACGCTAAACGATTTGCAAAATTACTAATCAAAGCACAGATAGATCGAGCAGACATTTCCTTACCCTTAAATGACCTAAATAACGACATAAAGAAAAGACAAAAGGATATGCAAGTATCTAAAACCGATAAACTTGAAACAATCATGATGGGATACTTGCCTATAGCGCTATTACCTTTAATTGTTTTTTTAGCCTATCGTATTACCGGAATTCGTGATTTTTGGCATTTCTTTTTTGAAAAGACTTCATTCTCGATTTTCATTGTGGCTGTAAGCATGAGCGTTATATCTGTACTAACAGCTTACATCACTAGTAAACCAAGAGCAGATATTTAGAATGTCTTAGCTTAAATATGGTTGAAAGGAGGGAAGGCACATAGTAAGTTCATTAATTGTAAAAATAATTCTCTACACATTTTATTTAACTCTTATCATTTTAGGAACAATACACATATATAAAAACATCACTACGTTGTCTGAAAGACGAATTTATAGATTAAGAGCATTAAAAGGTGTTAAAGAAAAGAAAGAAAAATTTGTTAAAGAGAGCCAAGAGTCGCTATTACAAAAAAGATTAAAGGCAACTGGAATATCATATTTTAATGCTGTTAGATTCTATGTATTGAGATGGTGCTTAATTTTAGTTGTAATAGTGGCTTATGTAGTAGCACCACTATTGAGCGATGATTTCAGTTTATATAACATTTTTTATCCACTTGGATTATATTTTCTGACTGAACCAAAATTAAAATATTCGCTTGTTTCTATCATTTTAAATAGCTTAGTAGCCAATAGACAAAAGAAAAGGGTAATTGAGGTTTTTACGCTTTTTGATTTATTAAAAGCTGATTTATATACTTTGAAGTCATCCCAACAGGTGAATGTTTATAGTATTTTGAGAGAATCTTTACCCATGTTTGAACATATACAGGGCAGTATCTCTAGAATATTATCTCTTTGGAAAGTGTCACCTGAAAAAGCGAAAAACGTTTTATATGAAGAAATTGGAGGTGAAACAGCAAAAATACTAGGTGATATTCTCATTAAATTAGATAAGTCAACTAAAGATGAAGCTTTAAAAATTATTGAAGCAGAATCGAACGTATTTTCATTTACCTATTATGAAAATGAACTAAGATATACTGGCAAACAAAAAACAGTTATCTTTACCTTCTTCACATTCACCAGTGTAGTAATCATTGGTTGGCTTGTATTTTTTGTATTCAATATGTTCAGTGGTTATATGTCAAACGGTCTTTTATAAAAATTAGGAAACATAAAAGGAGAGATTTTTAGATGGAAAGTATTATTGTAAAAACGTTATTAATTGTAGCTGCAATCGCGTTGTTCTTATTGGTAGTTATTAATCAACTTACACCTGCAATCACTGGAAAAGGTACAGAAGTTCAGAATACAATTACGAATACAAATGTAAGTTCCTTCAACTACGAGCAAGAAGATACTAACTCTTTACCAATCATTTTAACCTAATTGCCAGGAAAACAAATTGTTTATAAAAGCCATTGAGAATAGTCAATGGCTTGATTTTTTAATATAGGAGGGATATTTGATTTGGAACAAGTAGTAACTTTTATTCTTCTGCTACCTTTGATTGTTTGGTCTATTTTCCAACAACCCCTTTACAATAATGCAGTGATGATTGAAGAATCATTACAACTAGCAATATATGAAGGACAGAAAGAAGCTAGTTTAAAAGGGAGATATGACGAAGAAATATACAAAGAAATGAGAGATTATCTTGTAGAGACCCATAATTATAGACCAGAACTGATCGAAATTAATGGGACTGAAACACTCACGCCTAGAGGAGAGAAACTAGCTATTAAAATAACTGTTCCGAAACCACTAATGACAGTAATAGACCTATTTAAAATTGATACGTCAGAACCCTTCACTGTTCAAAAAACAATTCTTAGCGAGTATAAGGATTAAGGTGGAAATAGCATGAATCTGATCGTAAAAATATTAGCTGTTGTCGTTATGGCAATTATGGGGCTTGTGACAAATATGGATTTATCTACACATGCAAGAGCAACTAAATATTTAAAAGAAGATTTAGAAATAGCAGTTCATGACGCAGCCTTACACCTGGATCAACTTTCATTAGCTCAAGGAAAATTTGCTTTTGATTATGCGAAAGCTAAGGAAGCTTTTAAAGAAAGTTTTAATGAAAATACAGGTCTTACAGAGAGTGATTACGAGATTATAGAATTTGAGGTTTTGGATGAATCAAATTCAGTTTTTCCAGTCACTTATAATGCAACTTCTTTAAATTTTCAAGATACTTTCACAAGCCCCACTATTGTAGCCATTATTGAAACGAACGTTGATAAATACTTCAATAGAAATTCAGAACACACAGTTAGGAGGGTAGCATCCTATACCTATAAGGTGAATTTAGATAGAAAGGCAAGTCCACCAACTACGGTCATCGAAGGAATAGTAGCAAACGAAAACGGATTATTTTGGGTTGTTCCTTTTACTCGAAATATTACATCACCTTTCGATCCAAATCGTTTTCATCCAATTAAAAATGTGTATCAACCACATAATGGAGTAGATATAGCAATCGAAGGGATATTGAATAAACCTGTTGTTTCAGCCACAAATGGGAAGGTGATTTTTGCGGGAACAATAACAGGATATGGAAATATAGTCATTGTTGATCATGGGGGTGGTTTTGAAACAAGATATGCACATTTAAACTCTATGAATGTAACAAAAGGTCAAGAGGTAGTAGGTGGTCAAGTAATCGGTCTTGTTGGGTCAACTGGATATTCAACTGGTCCTCATTTGCATTTTGAAACTAGAATAAATGGTGTTCCATATGATCCTATGATTTTCTATCCATAATAAAAATGTATTATTTTAAAACAAATTAATGTTGAAATATAACACAAATATAGTATAATAGAGTTAAGAGATAAATAATTTATTAGACAAGAGAGGTAGTATACTATGAAAAAACATTTTTTAAGGATCTTGATAGCTAGTTTACTATTGTTACTATTTCAACCATTTACTAATGTTTTTGCTAGTTCTGATTGTACTATGACTATTGATGGAAACAAACATACTTTTAATTCTCCTGCTTATCCTAGCGGAGTCTGTAATGGTCATGTGTATGGGTATTATGTAGATGAAAGTAATACTTATAATTTAGGTGGTTCTTTATTTGCCACTGTATCATCAAATGGTGAACAGTTTACAGTTCCGGTTTTAGGAGTTAACCCTAAACCTATATTAACCGTTACTATTATCCCTAAAGCGATACCAAAGCCAGAACCAAAGCCAGAACCAAAGCCAGAACCAAAGCCAGAACCAAAGCCAGAACCAAAGCCAGAACCGAAGCCAGAGCCGAAGCCAGAGCCAACAAAACCTTCTCAGCCTAAGCAAGAGGAACCAAAATCAAACACAAGTACGACTCAACCAAAACAGGAACCTACAAAGCCGAATACTAACACCAGTACGAACAAAACGAGTACAAGTAGCGCGACTTCAAAACCATCTTCATCTCAAAGTAGTAGTAATACAACAAGCACAGAAAAAGAACAAACTAAGGTAGAAGAAAAAACTGCTACAGAAACAGTTGAAAATAAGGAAGAAACGAAAGAAGAAGCAATTGAAGCATTTGAAACAGTTGAAAAGAAGGAAGAAGATGAAACGGTTGCTGAAGTCGAAGAAGAAACGGAAGAGTTAGTTGCAAGTCTTGATGTTGATGTAGACGATAAAAACAGCAAAAAAGGTAATGGAGTATGGATTGTCAGTGGTCTTATTATCATAATTGCTTTAAGCGGAGTAGGGTATTGGAGGTTTAGAAAAAGAAAGGTGAATTAAATGAAATTATTAAATAAGTTCAGTTTCATTTTCATCTTATTGGTTGGTTTTATATTAATAGATGAAATAAAAGTTTTAGGTGCATCACACCCCTATGACGTGCCAAGTAGTTTAAGAACTAATTGGGGAGCAGTAGGAGGTAAAGAAACAAATCGTGTAAATAACGGTACTCGTCTGATGTACGATGTGTATTATAATAAGTATATTTCGGGTGGATATTCTATCACAAATAGGAATTTTAACAATACTGGTAATCAACCCTATGTACGCTTCACTGGATGGGCAGTTCTATCTGGACATGCACATCATACATCATCTAACAACGAAACATATATCGGTCTTGAAAATGTAAAGACTGGAGCATTAAAAGTGTATAGCACTTTAAAGCTTAATTTAAGTGCTACAGATGATTTAGCTTATAACAAACAAGCTGATGGTAGTTTGTGGAATGCTTGTCCAAGTGGAGCAATCAATAGATTTAGTGATGATTGTAATATGAGATATGATAATGTAGGTTTCGATGCTTATTTACCTCTCAATGAATTATTCCCCGATATAGGCACAGCATCACAATGGAAAATGTATTTAATAAAAAAAGTGAATAATCATGTTGTTTATGTACCTTTAATTGTACCTTTTGAATTTAGTAATCTCTCTTATCAACATGGACAGGTTTCATTAAGTAGTGGGATGAATACAAATACTCTTATTATGATGACAACTAACGCATTAAGAAGAACATATAAAAATCAACCTGCTAGTGAAATTGTCAATTCTTTAGGAGCAGATCGCTATTTTACATTGGGGCAACCGTATACAAGAGTAAATAGTAATGAAACAGGAACAGCCATTTGGTATGGGGTAAGAAGTCCGAAAGATGGGAACTCTACAAGGTATGCTCAATCGGGTTATTGGGGTTTTGGTGGTACTCAAGCACTGCTCTCTTTTGTTCCTGAAAATTTGCCACCTACACACATTTCACATAGTATGACCTCGACGTATCAAAATGGGAATAATTATTGGGTACAGCCAAATACAAATGTAACAATTAATTTAAGACAACGAGATCAAGAATCGGGGAACCTATATCAACATTTACGTTTAGTAGGTAGCAGTCAAGATGTTCGAAGCTATCACAATTTCACATTAGCCAGTGCAACAAATATAACTCGGCTTAATAATTATACGAGTTCACACGTATCTATTGATGCAGCCAGTCGAACTGAGAATACTCAATATGGTAGAGTGAATTGGACAGTTAAACCCAAAACTCATGGACATAATTATGACGTTCACTATTACTACACTGACATTGCTCAAAATACAGTAGGTTATAACAGTACAGGGATGAAATTAAGAGTCGATGGTGTAGCTCCTACTGTGCAATTTCGAAATAGTGGTGATACAGCAAATTTCCATAGTCGAGATTGGAACAGCACGAATATAGTCGTAAGATTGAAATTTAGTGATGCTGATTCTGGATACAAGCGTTCTCGTTATGCATGGACAACTTCAACTGCGACACCGTCATCGTGGTCTAGTTGGTCAACAAGCACAAACTATACCACTACACAGAATAAACAAGGTCAATGGTATCTACATGTACAAGCAGAAGATAATGTGGGAAATGTAGTTACGACAAGACAAGGATTATATAAACTTAACAATCCACCTGTCGCAGACTTTAGTTTTTCTCCAACAACTATTTATAACGATACCACTGTTCAATTTACAAACACTTCAAGTGATGCTGATGGAGATACATTGAGTTACGTCTGGGAATACAAAGCTCCTAACTCAAATTCATGGGTAAGGTTTTCAACAGCCAAAAATCCATCAAGAGTATTAAATATGAAAAAGACTTGGAGTATTCGATTAACGGTTAACGACGATGTTGGGGCAAGCAATTCCACTCATTCTGTATCTAAGAATATTGTCGTTCAAAATAGAGCGCCCGTACCAAATTTTACTTTTGACAAAACCAAGTATTATGAGGGTGATAATTTAAAAATCACTAGCACAGCAACAGATCCAGATAAAGACCCAATTACTATTGTCTATAAATTAACTACACCGAGAGGGCAAGTTCATAATTTTAATACAGTAAATTTTGAATTTAAAACAGAAGAAGCTGGCATATTTAAAATTGAACAAACAGTAACAGATGATGATAATGTCAGCAGAGCTATAACAAAAGAAATTCATGTTTTACCTTTAGAGATAGTAGGATATGTATTTCATACTCCCGAATGGGAAGAATATCATGCACAAGTAGGCCATCCGTCTAATGTGTTTCTTTCGGGGGAGAAATTTCTAGTATCTGCAGCCGTTACAGATTACCCTACTAAAAAGGTATCAGTTACATTCAAAGGAATGCAGGTTGATAATGAAGAAATAGTAATCGGACAGGATCTTATATCTCAACATCCTCTTTATACAGGTGAAATATATGATATAAAAATGTCTCAGCTAAATACAAAACTAGCAAAAGGAAATGTTCATTTTCTATTTACAGCCGAGTGGACAAATGGAACTGTTAAACATGATTTGGTAACTATAAATATCGTCGATGATGTTTATGGGGCTTATGATATTTATAGAAGTAATTAGTAAAAAAAGGAAAGATAGCTAAATGTTATCTTTCCTTCTTTAATAAAAATCTGAAGAGGAACACTTCTGTTGCGATTATATTTAGTTTTAAATGAACGTTTGTTTATATAGAGTATCTAAATAGAAAGGAGAATCATAAATGAAAAAATCATTAGAAAAGGTATATACAAATTATCCAAATGTAAAAAGACGAATGAATGGGGAGGATGTCCCTTTAACAAATACGGAGGAAGTATTTCATCAGTTAGCATTATTTATCTCTGAACCCGATAAATATAGCTTTAATACAGGATTATTCTATAAATACCTAAAAGATGATGACTTAATATTAGGGATTCGTATTATGATTGATTTCTTTCAAAAAGATACTTTATTAATTAAAAATAAAAGGAATGCTTTTCTTACTGCTAGAGAACTAGATGAAGAAACATTATATAACCAAACAACCTTTGCTAAATATTTGGATGATAAAGGTTTAAATTTTACTCCTAACAAATTAGGAACGTATTATCGTAGAGAGAAGAAAAAACCCACAGGGAGATTTCCTCTGGAAGATATTTCAGTCAATGGAACTCCATTTTGGGTAGAATCAACAGTCCAGGCATTCACTAAAGAATTACTTGCAAAAAAAGAAAATGAATAAAAGGAGAGAAGCATTATGCCTTCAGAAGATTCTTTTTGGGACGAATCCGAAACGATAAAAGATAATAAAAAAAATAAATCACATAATCGGAAACATGAAATATTACTTGTTCCAAAAACCATAGAACAACTTGAAAGAACATCAATAAAAGCATTAGAGCAATTGGAGTATATTGAAATTCTTAGAGCGGAACAATATAAGATTTTACAAAATGTAGAGGAAGAATATTCCCGATATAACGATCCTACTCTTCACCCAGAATACAAAAACATGATGAAAGAAACAGGGATGATTACTTATGAAATTAGTACAGAACTTAAAGATAAAGTACTCAAGATAAAGACAAACTTTCTCTTACCAGTTTATAAAAAAACCAAAAATATAAAACTAGCTTACTACAATACACTGCAAGATATTTACCAAATGCCATTAATAAAACTATTAGTTCAAAATAGAAAAGATTTACCCAATTTTTCAAATTCAGATAAAGTATTTATATTAATAGTTCAACATTTTGGAAACAATATAATAACAGATTTAGATAATCGATTTCACTCATTTATTTTTAATGCACTAAGAGCTTCATTAATTATTCCCGATGACAACTGGAAAAATTTATCTTACATGGAGGATGGTAAAAAAACATCTGGAAAACCTTATACGGAAATCTTCGTTGGTAACAATGAGAATATGATAGATATTATAAACTTAAGTAACAAGGATAAAAAATAGAATTAGATGGTTAAAATGAGTCTTGATTATAGGTATAATCTAAGACTTTTTATTTGCCAATTTTCACTTGTTTTTATGGTATAATCTAACTATCAAATTAAAATTATCTTTATACGTATAATAGGTACATAATAATATAGATTTAAACCATTGATATAATAAGGAATTTTAGCACTTTTCAAGTAAACGTTCTTTTAAAAATAGTTTATACCATAAAAATGCTTATTTTATATGGGGTTAATAGTCAATTTTAGAGGTAATACATAAAAGTAGGAGAGGGTTGGTTAGAGGATGACCAATCGAATTATGAGAAAAATGGTTAAAGTAAGATTTTTGAAAAATAGAGGTAAGGAGAAATAGAGTTATAAACTAAACAGGGCTTGATTGAGAGGTAGGAGAGCTCGCTCGACGGACTCGATTGAAAGCGCGTCAGCCAAAGCAGGAAAGATACGTGAAGAAACGTGAGGGGCTTCGTGTGAAATGGAAAAATCAAGATAGGCAGAATTACTAAGGAGTTGAGGAAGAAGTATGAGAGCTATGCTCGAAGGATTCGACTGAAACGACTGGATAGATGGCAGCTAAATATAAAATGAGAGGGGTTAAGGGAAAAAATGAAAGGCGAACATAAAAAAATCTATGAAGAAAGTAAAATATTGTACGAAATCTACCGTATGAGAGGGTTAACGATATCACAGTTGGTAGAAGTAATGTTTAAAAGTAAAGTATATGCTTACAGATACTTGAAAAAATTAGAAAGAGAGGAATGGTTATCATCTGGATATGATTCCAGTGGAAAAAAAAGGTTAGCTAAAGTCTATTTTGTAACGGATCAAGCCATAGAAAGACTTAAAAATGAGGGATATATCGAAAATGGAATACTAGCAAAATTCAATAGACCTCCTAAAATCAAGTTAAAGTACACAATTCAAACAAATGAAGTATATGCAGCGCTTACACCCTATGGTATACACATGTATGATTCTAGAGAATGGAAACTACGGAATAAAATGGACAGGAACAACCTGGTGCGTGGTGGATTAAAAATGCGTGATGGCCGAGAAATTGGGTTGTATTTATTCTTTTCAAAGGAACAAATAGAAGGAGCCGGTTTAGCAGAGGAAACACTAAATAGATTCATTACTGAAATTCAAAAATTCCCTCAAAAAAATCGTTTAGCAATCTTATGTTACAACCCAAACATATACGAAAGGATAGTCGATGCAGTAAGTAAAGATGAGAAGATTCTAGCGAGAAAAGAACTAATGATTATTCCAATGGGTAAAGAAAATTTCGGATTTAATCTATTGCGTATAAGTCGAGATGAAAAAGAACGAAAAGCAACCCTTGAACAAATTTTAAACGCTCGTTTATATAATGAACATATCATGTTAAAGGGGAATAAAGAGCTTTTTACCCAATATGTAGCTGATTATGGAAATAAAGAAACATATGTAGTGGATTATTTAAGCCTAAATCTTCCTGTTTTAAAGAAATTAGAATTAAATTATCATGAATCCATCTATAAACAAGATGGAAGAGAGGTAGATTTAGTGTGCTGGTCAGCAAATAGAAGTGAATTAGAGGAACGTTTTAAGAATTATCCTCACATAAATATAGTCCCTGTACCGATAAAAAACATAAAAGAGACTTATATCTCTCAAATAGAAAAATCCAAGCTAATATGAGCCAAAATGAAGGTCTCAGAGGGAAAGATAAAGTAAGCCTAAATAATTTAGGGAGAGAGGACACATAAACTTCTCTCCCTTCCTTTTATCGTCACTTGTCAGAGGTCTGACATCATATATTTAACTTTCATTTTTGTTAGATACACCATTCAACAAAGGATGGGATTCGTAAATAGCCATTTTTCGTAAGATTTCTATATTTAACTTTGCACTTCAAGACAGGATCTAAGTAGATATACTTGTCGGTTTCTTTAATAATGAGCTGTTTATGGAGAGAATAGAATATTTTTCTATGCTCTTTAGGCATGAATTCCATTGTGCCAGCTACTGAACCATCTGGGAACTGAAGCAACAGCTCAAATTTATCTTTTCTCACTCCTACTATATGGATATTGTCAGCAAATGAATAGTTAATTACCTTCAACCAATCGTAGGACCGTTCATCAATTTTATAAGTTGAGTTCGCAACCTTCTGAACGATACCTTCCAGTCCTAATTGTTTAGTTAAATCAAAATAATTAGTAGCGTTACCGTTCGTCCATTGAACGCTAACCAACATTGCTGAATCTTTAGGAATCACCTTTTCTAAGATAGATTTCCTTTCAATTAAGGGCAGATGTGTTACTTTTTTACGGTCATAATACACAATATCGAAAGCAGCATACTGGATTTTATGTGTTGAACGATTACTATGAAATCTTTCCATAACCGATTCAAAGTCTGGTTTACCATGTTGGTCAGTGACGATTAATTCACCGTCTAGCACAATATTGTCAGGTAACGGTAAGTCGAGGAGTTCCTTAAATCGTGAAGTCACTTCGTTATGATGCCTGGTATATAGTTTAGTAATTCCATTAAATTTACTTAAAATCAAGCGAATTCCGTCTAGCTTGAGCTCAGTAATCATCCTATCATCATCAAAAGGAAGATTATTAGGAGATTTTTGCAATAACATAGGAGAAATATACATATTAATCACCCCTTGACTATTGTAATACAAGAACCTTCCGAAAAGGGTATGTAAATATAGGAAATTCTATAAGGAAATAGCGTGAAATAAAGGTTTAGTATACAATGTACCTGTTTAATGGTACAATTACATAAAATTGGATTTATAGAGTATCGAAAGGAGAAAAGAGAATGGCCACATCACAACCAGATAAGTTAAATAAACGATACAATCATGAATTAGAGGAAAATTTCACATATACCAGCGAGACACTGGAATACCTTCAGTCAAAATTAGATGAATTTGACATTAATTGTTTAAAAGGTGTCCAAGAAAAAAGCAATACAAGAGGATTACGAAAAACAGACTTTGAGAACTACTCTTCAAAAAGAAAACTAATTGATGGTTCATTAAATCGATTAGAAGCACAGGGGCTTATTCGTATTATTCCAGATGGAACATTTAGACCGTATTTCATAACGATACGAGGGCAACAAATGTTAGCAGTTATCGATAAACAAAAATAAACGTTCGTTTATAATAATTAATTTGATTATGTACCATAATTGTGTTCCTTAAAGAAACCAAAAAACAAAGTATTTTCGTTAAAAGAGTATCAAAGATAGATAAATAAAGGATTTTTATTTGTGGTACACAATTGAGGTACATAAAGACTCGGTTTTAATTGATTTTTTCAATTTTTACTGAGTTTTTTATATTTATAGCAGATTTATAGTCACTTAGAATTGCACAATAATAGGCTTTTTACTATAATGTTCCTTAAGAGGACATAATTGTGAATCTTTAAGGTTCATAATTAGATAGAGAAAAAGGTGGTGTTTGTGGTAGTGAGTAACGAAAAATCTGTTTCTGAAAAATATATAGATTTGGATGAAATAGAGTACAACGAAAATACTCTAAAGTTTTTGCGGAAAAAGCTTGATGATTTTTCAATCAATATCTTTCGACAGGTCGTAAGCGAAAATAGAAATCATCGAGGCTTAGTCAAAACTCGATTAGAAGATTATCACAACATGCGAAAGAAATATGACTCTGCTTTCCTTATGTTAGAAGCCCAAGGCTTCATTGAAAAAAAAGAAGATGGAACAGCAACTCCGTATTACATAACGATTCGCGGAAGACAACTAGGTACACTTTTAAGTGAAGAGAGAAGAAAACTAGAGGAGGAACAATAAAATGAGACCTTTTGAAAAAAATGAACAGCTGGGGGCATTAAAAGCATTGCTTTCACCTCATGTATTCTCTAATGAGGTAACTGCAGAAATAGATAGATTTCCAAAACAAACCATCATTGGGCTAGGGCAAGGTGGTGGCCGAATGGCAGCAGAATTGTCTAGATTCGGTTTTCCAACATTTTTATTAAATTCTTCAAAATCTGATATGGACGAGCATAAGAGACTTATTCCAGACGACCGAAGAATTGTTACTAAAAGTGAAGAATATCCTGAATTAGAAGGAACAGACAAAAATGCACAGTTGGGCCATCAAATTGCAGTTGAAAATAAAGAACTATACAAAAAAGTAGCGTTAAGAGAAGAAGTACAAAATGCTGAATTTGTATGGGTGACTGTATCTCTTGGTGGTGGTACAGGTAACGGTGCATTAAATGTGGCTCTTACCTATTTATCGCAAGTTCGTAAGGCTCGTGCGTTATATGGTGGAAAGGTTCCTTTAGGGGTAATTTGCTCTTTTCCTTCAACTGATGAAAAGGGTTCTGCCTTCAGGAAAAATGCTCTTGCAGGTGTAGCATTAATCCAAAAATTTATGAATGAAGGAAAAATTGGTAATGCCCTTGCTATAGATAATGAGAAAATGAATGACTACTATGCGAATGGTCCATTAAAAACATATGCAGGAACAGAAATTGATGCGAAGTCCTACAGTAATATGGTCGTTGCAACAGCTTTAACTGAAATTTCAACAATTCCGTTATTAGATGGTAGAGCTGTATTTGATAAAACAGAGTTATTAACAACTTGGTCGACTCCAGGGTGGTTATCCATTTCTAAAGTTACAGACTTAAGCACAGATGATAACTTAGAAGAGAAAATAACCAGTCTTTACAAGGATAATGAAGTATTGGCTGATTATGAAATGAAGAATGTTGTAGCTGGGGCCATTTCGGTTCTTTATCCAAATGCTAAGAACATTTCGCCTAAAATTGCAGATGATGTTTACAAATATTCTTCAGATCTGTTAAGTACTAAAGTGAACCTATCAATCAGTAAGAACAGCAAGTTAGAAAATCTAACGCTATATGGGCTTTCAGTCCTTCCTACTCCATCTTCACGTGTCCAACAACTACAGGAAGAAAAGGCACAATGGGAGAAAATTGAGAAAGAACAGGAAGATGCTAAAAAGCAAGCTGCTTCTAGCCTAGGCTTAGATGAATTTGCGGATTTCTTCTCAACCGGTACTGCACCAACTAGAAAAACGAGCCTTCTTGACGATTTAGATGATGACTTCGGCACAAACAAATCAGAAACTATGGTTAAGGCTTCAGACTTAGATGATATTGATTTCTAAAGTTGGTGAATTCTAAATGAGTGGATGGAGAGCACAACCTAGGGGTACTAACGCTGGATGTGGAGCTTTATTTGTTTGCTTTGTTGTTATTTATTTTCTAACCTTTATGGTAATAACAGAATTCTTTGATATGTTTATGTATCGCAGCAATGCTGAGGAGATAGCATTTTTTATATCATTGGTGCCTGCTGTTATATTAAGCTTTTTATTTATAGCATGGTATAACCATATGCACCATAAATATATGCAAGAAGAAATAAGAAAAAGAAAATATTAATACATTTCTTTAAAGAAACTGGTTTCATTCATAAATTGAAGAAGCCAGTTTCTCTTGTTTTAGCTACTCTTTTTAACAATCTTAACAGTTTTACTTTTCTTCCCTAACTTTGCAAATTCTTTATACAGTTCTTTATCCTCTTTTGTCGTTTTTCTTTTATTGGATTTCATAATAAAACCCCTTTCTACTTTAGAACGTTCGTTTATTCATACATTAGTAGCATTATAGCCAATTCTTCCAAAGTTTATACAAAAGGCTTGTTCTAACCTCCCTCCTACTCTCATAAACTTTAACCATATGACCACTTAACCACATGACCCTGATCTAATCTTTGAAAATAGGAAAATATGAACCTGGGGGAATATCAATATGAAATCACTAAATCCAATGTTTAATCGAAGAACCTCTCAAAAGAAACCACCTCAGAACCCACAAAAACCAAATATTACATCTACTCCAAGAAAGAAACGTTCAGATGCGAAAAACGACATAAAAATACCCCTGTCTCTCGAACAGAGGCAAATTTTGAAAAAACTAGCGAAAACTCGTGGATTATCCATGACGACGTATTGTTCAGAAGTCCTAGCTTTGTATTTAAGGAGAAAAACAGAGTATCGGCGAGTTGAATACTCCCCTACCGATAAAAAGAGCGTACATGCGAAATTACACCAGCCAGACTACGATGTTTTATTCGAATATTCGGTTAAGTGGGATTGTAGCCTAAGACAAGCAGCGCACCGAATAATAACGACTGTTCTTAAAGTTGAATCAGGAGGATTGGAAAATGAGAAGTTTTAGTAGGCATAACCTTATTCAGTCCGAACTTCAGAGTCTTTCCTTAAAAAATCCAAATAATTGGTTTGAACGCCTATTTTACAAGCTTTATAAGAACACAGATGTAGATTACATCTTGTCTGTCCCTACCTCTACTTATTTACGAGCTGAAGCTTTTTGTGAAGATGTACGTGAATTAAGTGAAATTTATTTTGACCAAAGTGATCTACTCTCCCTTTTATATGATGGTTTTTTACATGATGTAAGGCAAATGGATGATGTTCAAAAAACATACTCGTTTCTTATGATGACTTATGACATGTACTCTCAAAAGGTTCCGGTTAAAATTCTTGCTAATAGTGATGAACGCTTCCATAGTTACTTCATGGCTGCAGAAGAAAATAATCTTGCATCGGTTCAACTGGAAGTATCTTTTACTCGAAAAAAAGCATTACGTGGAGAAATATTATTAGCAGATATGGATGAATCGTTTCCAGAACATCCTTTTACTCTAGAAAAAATATTAGAGATGCTTCTCTATGATTTCATTGAAGAATACAAAAAAGGAAATCATAAAATGGCGATGAGGAAAATTATTGATAATTTAAGCGATAAATAAATGACCATTTAAAAATCAACATAAATCAATAAAAATCACAAGCATTAAAATAGCGAAAGTCTTGATATATCAAACGCTATTGAGCGTTGGACGATATACAGCGGTAAAGTTATGAATAAATAGAATAAAAGTATGAATAAATCAAATGGGTAAATGAATCATAATTACGAATATGAATGATTCGATTACGAGGGTGATTCATAAAGATTCAAAACGCTAGGTATCGTCTGTCTGCGTGTAGCGGAAATTACCAATCTCCTAAAAACCTTTAAACCATTGAAACAATGGGGTTTTAAGTGTACTATTAATGGTATGAATATTAATGAGATTCGGAGATTGAAGGTGTTGAGTGATGGAAATAGAGCAAATTGATATGAGGGAAGCGCTTGAAAGGGAATTTAGGGACGATCCTATTTATAAAATGTGTCTCATCAATAAATTGGATGATGAAGAATTGTTTCCAGAGTCGATCCTTTCCATGCACCATGAAACTTCATATGGAACAGTCGAAGCTGGGAAAATATTAAATAGGCCCGATTCTACAATTCGCAATCATTTTAGAACGGATTTAATTGATTATATTGCTCCAGAGCGTTTTGGAAAGTATTATCGAATGGATTTTAAGAGTGTCTTTAGACTTCATCTTGTTTTTCTTTTGATCGAAAAGAGAGGGAAGAGTACCGTAGATCTTTTAGTTGAATTAGGTTATGAACCTGCTGTTGTTGTCGGCAAAGGAAGAAAAGGAGTCATAAATAAATCAACTGATTTAGAAGCTGGCTATCAGCAAGAACAAGAGCAATCAGAAGCACAGGAACTACGTCGTAAGGTAGAACAATTAACTGAATTTGTTGAAGGGATTATGTATACTGGTCTTTTTCAAGTGATCGACGTGGATGGGAAAGGCACTAAACAAATTGCCTTAAAAGATGAATTTGCGCAGAAGCTCCTTGAAAGTTCCGATAGAGCTGCGGATATTGAAAAAATACTCGAAGAAAATGAAAAATTAAAGAAGCAAATGGAAGCATTAGAGGAAAGCAATCACGATATAGCAATTAAAATTAGAAAAGACAGACTGGAAAAAAAGGTGAAGGAACAACTTGAAATAGATGCTTTGAATAAATGGACTGAAACAAGCAAAGCAACGATCTTAGCAAGAATTTTTCAGTCGGAGAAGATCGAATTAGAAAAAATAAAGTTTGTTAATGAATATGTCGAGAAGCATATAAACGAGCGTTTAAATAATGAAATTAAAGAAAAAATTTTATTTGATGATTAATTAAAAGCCCTTTCTCAATGTGTAAGGGCTTATGAGGGTTTAATTGACAGAAAAATTCATCTATGTTAATCTATATCTAGTTAAAAGTCGTCCAACTGGGGCGTGGATTGTAATAAACTTAATTTTATTTTTATAAAAGAACGGTGTTGATACCGTTCTTTTTATTTTTATTTAAGCATTAGATTTTTTGTACCTTTTACGAAAGTACGTCTGACATTTAGTGCAGTAGACATGCTTAGGGTTGTCCATTTGCCCGCCACATTGAGAACATAGTCCTTTTGATTTTCTTTTTTCATAAATCCTTCTTTTGTGTTCTCTTGATCTACACTTAGACGAGCAATATTTTGAATGTGGAACTTTAGGCAGAAACTCTTTATCACAACCATCGGCAGCGCAAATCTTTTTAATCATTTTAATCGCCCCCGCCATTTTATTTTAAAGAATCCTTATAATCTTCTATTTGCTTATAAGTCCAGATAGGACCACTCGCTAATTTTCGAATTGGCTCTGGAAATGTTCCTCTGGATACGTAAGTGTTAACTCTTCTCTTATCCCATCCTAACATTTCTGCTGCTTCTGCTAGCCCAACTATTGGCGGCATGATCTTGTCTCTGTTCTCTTCAATGATTTGACCTGCATTGTCAAAAAAGTTTTGAAGAAATCCAACATCCTGATATGCAAATTCTTCCTTGGCTATTCGGCAAGCAAATTGCTCATCATCAGTCACAATAAGGCCATTTGTATCGTAGGACTTATAATACATGTTTTCCCCTAATTGGGGTTCCGTCAGGAAAATGCGGATTTACAACGTTAAACTATTTTTTTGGAAACAAAAACCTTGCTTCCCCAACGCTAAGCAGAAGAAGCAAGGTGAGTTAATAATTTCACTTGCCAGAATCACGAGGTGGATTCACCATGTTCATGTAATTTATATCTTCCAGGGTAAACAATATTCACCTCAACCTTTACATGGCGCAGGGAATCTTGGTTTAAAACGAGTTGCTGTTTTCCTGTGGCAATGCTCTTCCATTGATGTGGATGTTTGCGATACAAAGATTCGCCCAAATTGTAAATATCTATACCCTCTTTAAAAGCAGTTTGATACGTTTTGCGGATTTGCTCCTCTATTTTTTCCTGAGCCATTTGTGTGAGTTCCTTTTCGGTAAGGTCCGTATGCAATTCATTGATCCCCGCCTTCACTTTTACTGAAATATCGAAATACGCCTTGTTCAATTTCACAATAGGAGTCACTTCATATTTGGGTTTTTCTGCGATAAGAACAGCCGCAAGCTTCTCTTCGGTAAACAAATCAAGAGGTACTCGGATCGTGTGAGTACTTAGCCAGGGCATTCCCGACAAATCCTTAAGATCCATTCGTCCATAATAATTGTTTAGATCATATACTTGTACGCCTGAATATCTAAGCAGCTCTTTTGGTTTATTACTTTCCTGCCATTGACCTTTGCGAAGCGATAATTCCGGTATATAACTGGTTCTAGCCTTTTCGTTTGAGTCCAGTACAAATTGTTGCAGGCGGACCGGAGCAAGGATAGAGAACTGTCTGAAACTTTGCTCGGGATTGTGAAGAATGGATGCCTTTGGCGATAATCTAAAAAATGGAGTTGCCAGCAAGATTTCTTCAAGAGGCTCTCTTGTACTAAACAGCCAGGCCAAGTATCTTATTTCACGATAACGGTTGATCAATTCCAGCACTTCTCCGACTTTGTTTTCCTTCATCAATCTCTCGCTGAACAAGATGGCAGAGATTTGTCCCCAGTTTAAGCGCTGTTGTGATGTACTGTACAAATCATTTGCCGCCTCTGTAAACGAGGAACCTTCGCCTTTGGCCACCCAAACCGGGGGCTGCTCCGCTTTTTGCTGTCCCTCCAGCTTGGCCACTGTCGAGAAATCAAGCAATTGCACATATAAGGTGTATTGGCCATCGACATAGTCTATTCCAACAGCCGTAGCATAGTTCATGTTTTGCACTTCATATCTGCTCCAGCAACCGGTTAGGGTGAGGAGAAGGAAAAGTGCAACCATACTTTTATATCTCCTCATTTTTGCTTATCCCCTTGTCTTGTAGAATCTCGTGTCTTCAACATGTCCGGTCGAGTGTTTCGCCATGGCCAAGGTAATCGGAACAAAGCGTTGGCCAAGTCTTTAAATGGAGGTGATATTGGGGCCAAGTAAGGCAAGCTGCATGAACGCAAAGAGGCTAAATGGCTGAGCACAATAAATATTCCAAGAAAGAAGCCATAAATGCCAAGCATGGCAGACAGAATGAAAAGAAAAAAGCGTAAGATACTAATTGTTCCAGCCAATGATAAGCTCGATAAAGTTGAACCAAAGATTTGTGTAATTGCTCCGATGACAACGATACCTGGGGATAAGAATCCAGCACGAATGGCTGCATCCCCCAGGATAAGTCCTCCTACAACTGTTACCGTGGCCCCGACCGCAGAAGGGAGTC
>NZ_HE978519.1:26725-28050 GCF_000311725.1 Robertmurraya massiliosenegalensis JC6 | reverse complement strand
ACCTATGTTACCGAAGTCCGTAGTATCGAAAAGTTTGTTGCAAATTTATCCTCTGGTGGAGAGTTGCTTAATCAGCTTGATGAAGTTTTAAAGAATGTATTCATTAACCCAAGTCAAATTTCCTCGATTGAAAGATTGTAAAGAATAACAGAAACAACCAACTCAAAATGGGTTGGTTGTTTAATTTCTATCCTTTTTATACTTCGTAGATGTTAAATATCTGTACTTTTTAAATTATAAACTAACTAAATCAAAAAGAATTGTCTTTTACAGCATTCATTATGACCTCATTTTTTTATCAGTTATAGGGATTAATATGACTCGGTTTCTGGTCTTTGCACCAACGGTTCAAAATCACCAGTATACCAGTATCCATTTACATTCCTTTTTAAATAATAGTATCTTTCTGTAGTTACCCTACGACCTGTTTGCTTTTGAGTATCTCCATCTGCGTATTCGATAAATTTATGCCATATTATTGCGTAGTAATCCCCACTATCATTCAATCTCATTTCTACTGGATTACAACTAGACCATGTATTCTCAGGTGTAAAACCTCTATCTTGTAAAAACGATACTAAATATTCATCTTTCTTCTTAGCACTTTCGATATCTTTAAAGGCATAAGAAAAATACCTACCCTTAAGCATATTCTGACAATGAAGATTAGTAAAATCTGCAATTGATTCATGAGGATTATCTCTTCTTTAAGCTTGCATTTCAGTAATTGAGTCATCAATATCAAACTCAGTTATATAAGCTTCTAGTATAGGGAGTAAAGCATATTCCACATCACCAAATACTCTTAGTTGCTTTACTTCTCTTGGTTCTATTGGAGGACATTTTTTTCGAGTTTTTCAGTGAAAGCGACCGTTAGTTTTCTATCTTCCTCTGCAATTTTTGCTTTTTCTTTCGGGTCAGAGGTTTCATCTATCCGTTTTCTTACTTCTTCTTGTCTTTTTACTTCTTTTTCAAACATATCTTCACAAGGAAGGGGACTGTTGTCTGGCGGGTTCGCTTCGGTATAGATTATTTCATGAACAGCATCTACCTGAAATACATTAACTTCTTCGGTATTATCTTTGGTATTCACTTCTTTGATTTCCTCGGAATTGACTTGTATAATCTGTTTTACATCTTTTAAATCGCCTTCAGCTTCACTTTTCTCTTGTGAACATCCCACTAGAAGTAGCACTAAAATTATGCTTTCAATTGGATATTTTAAAAATCTTCAATAAAGAGATTGCCTATTCCTTTATTCCAGAAAAGTGCACTTTTCTGTGCGTATCGACAAAAATCAAATCAAAAAGCCAATCAAGATTAAA
>NZ_HE978519.1:0-25920 GCF_000311725.1 Robertmurraya massiliosenegalensis JC6 | reverse complement strand
AAAGTTATTAATTGCTAATAATGTGGACGTTATTTTTGGGGTACCAGGAGATACAAGTACAACTTTTCATAATGCTTTAGAAAATCATAAAGATGAAATTACTTATATTTCTTGCCGTGACGAGCGTCATGCTTCCTATATGGCAGATACGTATGCAAGGGTAACCGGTAAAGTAGGTGTCGTGGATGTTCCTAGTGGTGGAGGAGTACTCTATGCGGTTCCGGGGATTAGTGAAGCAAATTCTTCATCTATTCCATTACTTTGCATCTCTTCAGATATTTCGATTCAAAGCCATGAAACCGGTGCTTTAACCGAATTACAGCAAGTGGAATTAACAAAACCCATTACGAAATGGAATGCACAAATCAAATTATCTTCTAAAGTACCTCATTTACTAAACAAAGCATTTCGGATGGCGACAGGTGGTAGACCAGGAGCTGTCCATCTTTCCATCCCAGAAAATATTCATGAACAAGATCATATATTCTCAGAAAAAGATTTAACAGGATCAAATACAAACAATTCAACAACTCCTTTTAAATCAGGACCAGCAGATAGTGACCTAAGAAGTGTTTTTGAATTATTGATGGAGGCATCCAAACCAGTAATCATCGCTGGAGGTGGAGTTCACCTGTCAACTGCATATAAAGAGTTAGAAGTCATCTCTCAACGTTATTCCATTCCAGTTGCTACGACTATTAACGGAAAAGGAAGTGTATCTGAATTATCTCCCTATGCTGTTGGAGTAATTGGAGTAAATGGAGGCTCAGATGAAACCAACAGTATCATTAAACAATCAGATTTGGTTATAGTTCTAGGTTCAAAACTAAACAATGTGACAACAGTTAATAAAGATATTTTTAGCAATAATCCAACCATTGTCCAAGTGGATATAAGTGAAGAAACATTAAATTTAAATATTCCAGTAGATGTAGCCATACTTTGTGATATTAGATTATTCCTAGCAAAACTAGATTCTAATACTCAAGAACAAAAAGAGTTTTTGACATACAAGTTCAAAGAATGGAATGAATCCATTTGCAAAATTGTAAAAGAGAAATTTAAAAGAGTTGAAGATGAGGTAAATCAAGAAACAGAATTCGTTAACCCTGCGAAAATTATTAGCATCTTAGATAAGATTACTAATGAAGACTCCATTTTTGTTGTTGATGCTGGTACGCAAACACCATATATGGCATCAAACTTTAAAATAAAAAAAGCAGGTAGAAAAACAGTATTTGATCGGGGGCATGGAAATTTAGGCTATGCATTAGGGTCTTCTCTCGGAGCACAAGTCGCACGACCTGATACAAAAGTGTTCTCATTGTTTGGTGATGGAAGTTTTGCAATGTCAGTTGGGGAGTTAGAAACGGCGAAACGATTAAACTTACCAATTGTTTTCATCCTACTTCAAAATAATTCATATGGCTGGATCAAAAAATTACATCAACTATACCATAACGAACAGTATATAGCTGTAGATTTCACAAACTTTGATGCAGCGAAAATTGCTGAAGGTTTCGGGATCCAATCGTTAAAAATTAATAGCAATGACAAGATAGAGGAAGGATTGAAATGGGCGGTAGAACAAAATTCTCCTGTATTTATAGATATCCGCATTGCTTCAATTACCGATATCATTCCACCGGTTGTGAACTGGAGAAAAGATAGTAAGATTGACCCTAACAAACGTGAAGCTTTGACTTATTAAATATTTGAAATGATTTCACATCAACAGTGCGTAATACTTGTGTATAAGAACTTAAGGTCGATAAAGGAGATTTTTTATCGCAATAGTAGAAATCTAAAATTAAAAAAACGATATAAAAGGAGGGATTTACATGAGCACAAAAATAAAAGAGTCCGATTATATACACGAACCATTAACTGATTTTTCTTTAGAAAAAAACAGGCAGGTATTTAAAGATTCTTTAAACTTAGTTGAATCACAATTAGGCAAGGATTACCCCCTTGTAATTGGAGGAGAGCGCATTACTACAAATGAAAAAATTGTCTCCATAAATCCAGCGAACAAGGATAAAATCATCGGTACCGTTTCGAAAACAAATAAAGAGTTAGCAGAAAAAGCAATGCAAGCTGCATTAACAGCGTTTGAAACATGGAAAAAGGTCACCCCAGAATCACGAGCGAATATTCTATTCCGTACGGCATCGATGCTTCGACACCGAAAGCATGAGTTCTCAAGTTATCTCGTAAAAGAGGCTGGGAAACCATGGATTGAAGCCGATGCGGATACTGCCGAAGCGATTGATTTTATGGAATACTATGCTCGTCAAATGATGCAACTAAAAGACGGTATACCTGTACAAAGCCGAGAAGAAGAATCAAATAAATTTAAGTATATTCCTCTAGGAGTAGGAATTATCATTTCCCCCTTTAATTTTCCATTGGCTATCATGGCAGGTACAACTGTAGCCGCAATTGTTACGGGGAATACGGTACTACTTAAACCATCTAATAATACTCCTGTCGTGGCTGCAAAATTTGTTGAGTTAATGGAGGACGCAGGACTTCCAAGTGGTGTCCTTAACTATATACCTGGAAGTGGTTCAGAAGTAGGAGATTATCTAGTAAATCACCCCAAGACTAGGTTTATTTCCTTCACGGGTTCACGTGAAATAGGATGCCGTATAAATGAACGCGCTGCAAAAGTTCAGCCAGGGCAACTTTGGTTAAAACGTGTTATTGCTGAAATGGGAGGAAAAGACACTATTATCGTGGACGCAGAAGCAGATTTAGACATTGCGGCATCATCAATTGTGCACTCTGCATTTGGCTTCTCAGGACAAAAATGTTCAGCTTGCTCTCGGGCAGTCATCCATGAAGATGTTTACGATGAAGTGGTCGAAAAAGTCATTACTTTAACGAAAACATTGAGTATTGGTAACCCTGCCGATAGCAATACATACATGGGGCCAGTGATTGACCAAAAATCGTTCGAAAAGGTTATGCAGTATATTAAAAACGGAAAAGAAGAAGGAAAGTTAGTCACAGGAGGCCTGGGAGACGATTCAAAAGGATATTTTATACAGCCTACGATTTTTATTGACGTAAATGAAAGAGCACGATTGATGCAGGAAGAAATCTTTGGTCCTGTTCTAGCAATATGTAAAGCTCGCGATTTTGACCACTTGTTGGAAGTGGCTAATAATACAGACTATGGATTAACAGGTGCTTTGATTTCAAATAACCATGACCATATTGAACGTGCAAAAGAAGAATTCCATGTTGGAAACCTATACTTCAATCGTGGATGTACAGGAGCGATAGTTGGATACCATCCATTTGGTGGTTTTAATATGTCAGGAACTGATTCTAAGGCAGGAGGTCCTGATTACTTAATCTTACATATGCAAGCGAAAACGATTAGTGTCACTCATCTTTAACTAAAGGGCCAATTATTGCTACGAAGTACTTCTCTAGGATTGTTTTTATAATAATTGGGATTGTTGCCTCCGGGCAGTTTCCTGTTATTAGTCAAACTAATGAAGTGGTTCTAGAAGAAAAAGTAAAATAAAAATGTGTTATTTATAGATAGTTATGAAAAATAAAGTTTTTAAAGGTGTGAAAACACTACCTCTTTTTAAATGGAGTATTGAAGATTTCTCCATCTGTAAAGTGTATACAGAAAACGTTCTAGTAAACAACATAAACCAGAGTACTAGAAAGTGAACATCAAAGAGTTATCAAAGATGTTTAAGAGAATTGGGATAAACTCACCTAAAAATACTAGGTGGAGGTGCAAGCTGAAGAACTGATAATGCCAGACGTTAAAAGGAGGAATAGTTAATGGCTCCAAATTGGAAAATGAATACAAGGATTATTCATGAAGCGTCCCAACCGGATCCTAGCACTAAGGCAATATCACATAGTATTGTTCCAGCAGTTGCATATGCTTTTCCGAATGCTGAATCTGCTGCTAAAGCTGTTTCAAGTAATGGAGAAATTGAATACTACGGCCGCTACGGTAATCCCACTCTCTCAATACTCGAAGGGAAAATAGCAGTGTTGGAAGGAGGAGAATCTGCTCTAGGTGTTTCTAGTGGGATGGCCGCCATTTCAACAGCCCTACTTGGTTTTCTAAAAATCGGAGACCATGCAATTGTTACTAAAGATATTTACGGAGGAACCTTTAGCTTTTTAAATACATTTGGAACGAGATATGGAATAGAATATGATTTCATTGATTGTACAGAAGTGTCTAATTTAGAGAAAGCAATAAGACCAAATACAAGAGTGGTTTATATTGAAACACCCTCAAATCCAATGTTAACTGTTTTAGATATTCAAGTAATCTCAAAATTCTGCAAAGAAAATGAATTAACACTAATCGTTGATAACACATTTATGAGCCCTTGCCTACAAAACCCACTAAAGTTGGGAGCTGATATTGTTGTTCATAGTGCCACAAAATATATTAATGGCCATGGAGATGTGATAGCAGGTTTTATTGTTGGTAAGAAAAATATAATCCAAATGATGAGAAAGGAAGTAATGGGCGAGTTAGGGCAAAATTTAAGTGCATATGAATCTTCACTTATTTTAAGGGGGTTAAAAACTTTAGGCGTACGAATGGAAAGACATTGTAGTAATGCTCGAAAAGTAGCTAAATTCCTTGAATCTCATGAAATTATTAAAAAGGTTTATTATCCTGGTTTAACGTCTCATTCCCAATATTTATTGGCAAAAAAGCAAATGAAAGACATGGGTGGGATTGTATCTTTTGAATTAAAAGGTGATCTTTCTTCAGGAATTAAATTTATTAATTCACTTAAACTAGCAATGATTTCTTTTAGTCTTGGAGACCCTGAAACATTGGTGCAACATCCTGCGTCCATGACCCATGCCTCAATTCCTCCTGAAGAAAGAAGGAGGTTTGGAATAACAGATAGTCTGATAAGGCTGTCTGTCGGGCTTGAAGAAGCAGAAGATATTATTTTGGATTTAGATAGTGCGTTATTAAATGTGAAAAAGCAAATGTTTTTATCTAAAAAAGCATTATAGTCTCTGTCTTTAGCTTCCTTATTCTATAAAGGCTCTATAAAAAAATAATTCTAATATATCACTTTTCATAGTAGTTAGAGCTTCTATTCATATCTAGCACTTTGTCTATAATTTTTTGAGTAGATAGAAATAAAAATAATGGAGGTAAAAAATGAAAAAAAATAAAATAGAATTTCTTATGACCCTAATGGTTGCCTTTTTGCTTTTTGTAGCAGGTTGTAGTTCTGATACTGTAGATTCTAATAACAGTGAAAAGGAAAAAAGTGGTGTTGGTGGAGTTTTAAAAGTTGCGCTGAATTCTCAGCCTCCCACGCTGGATCAACCAATAAGTACTGCTTCTACAACAAGGGATGTATCTAGATTAATTTATGAAACTCTTGTAACTACTGATTCTTCCTATCAACCAGTCCCTATGTTGGCGGAATCAATAGAAATTAGTGATGATGGCAAATCTTATACTTTCCATTTAAGACAAGGGGTCAATTTTCATAATGACAAAGAGATGATAGCTGAAGATGTCACTGCATCAATGGAAAGATGGATGGAAAAGTCTTCAATTACAGGGAGTATTTTTAATGGTGCAATATGGGAAGCTCAAGATGATTACACAGTAATTTTACATTTATCTCAACCATCTTCCTTAACTTTAGATACGTTAGCAACTGCCAATCAAGCTCCTGCTATCATGCCAAAAGAAATAGTAGAATCAGCTTCAGCAGAAGGAGTTAATGAATATGTCGGAACAGGTCCTTTCAAATTTGTAGAGTGGAAACAAGATCAGTTCATTCACGTTGAGAAATACGATGGTTATAAGCCTTTAGAATTAAATCCCAGTGGATTAGCAGGAAAGAAAGAAGCTCTAGTTGATGAAATCTATTTTTATATAGTCCCAGATGCTTCTACAAGGTTTGCTGGCCTTCAGACTGAGGAATATGATTTTGCCTTTGGCATTCCTTTTGAAAATTATGAGCAATTGAAAAGTAATGATGATTTAAAAGCAGTAATATCTCCATCAGCAAATGATTTCATGACTTTTAACAAAGTTGAAGGTTTGGCATCTAACTTCAAAATAAGAGAAGCAATCAATATGGCGTTAAATAATGAAGAAATTATGCAAGCCGCTTTTCTCCACGAAGATTTGTATTATCTTGATTCGGGATATATGAACAAGGAGATCGCTAATTGGGCAAGCAGTGCAGGAAGTGAATTCTATAATCAGAATAACGCTGAAAAAGCAAAGAAACTTTTGCAAGAGGCAGGTTATAACGGAGAAGAATTCAGGATTTTATCTACTCGTGACTTTAATCACCTATACAACATGGCTGTTGTAATTCATGAACAATTGAAACAAATTGGTATTAACGCAACTCTAAACATCTATGATTGGTCGACAGCTCTTGATATACACAAAAATAATCCTGAGGAATGGGATGCTTTCGTCACGTCATCACAAATTGTAAGTGCTCCATCACAGCTCCTTGCTCTAAGTCCAACATGGGGCGGTGGGCTAAATGACCAGAAAGCAATTGATATGATGGCAGCTATCGAAACTGCCCAAGAATCGGTTGAGGCCAAGAAAGTCTGGGATGATTTGCAACTTTATGCTTGGAAGGAACTCTTGCCAATAGTTCAACTTGGTGGAAACAATAGACTTGACGCAGCAAACAAAAAGGTAGAGGGAGTATCTAGTTTTTCCGGTCCAATTTTCTGGAATACAAAAGTTGTTGACTAAATAATTGCAGGACTAATATAAAGGGTGGAGAATTCTATGCCGAATGCGAAGATGTTTGTAAAAGATTACTTGACGAATAACATGGATTACTTTAAACAAATCAGTAAGTATATTTTTAATCACCCTGAATTAAAATTCGAGGAATTTCAATCTGCTGAATTCTTGATGGAAAAATGTAGACAAGAAGGTTTTATCGTTGAATGTGGGATTGCCGGGATAGACACTGCTTTTACAGCTTCTTATGGTAAAGGTTCACCTGTAATAGGACTCCTCTGTGAATATGATGCATTACCTGGTTTAAGTCAGACTCCGAATCAGACGACCCATCAACCATTAAACCTGGATATTGGTCATGGTTGTGGACACAACTTATTAGGTACCGGAATTTTTGCGACAGCTTGTGCTATAAAATGCTATCTTGAAAAAAATCAGTTACCTGGGACAATCAAATTATTTGGTTGTCCCGCCGAAGAAGGCGGCTCAGGGAAGGTTTTCTTGGTAAGGGAGAAAGCGTTTGAGGGGGTTGATGTGGCTTTGACATGGCATCCATCTCCCATTAATGCGATTATGGGTCTTTCCAGCCTGGCCTATTGTCAAGCATTCTTCCGGTTTAAAGGAGTTTCCTCCCATGCAGCCATGGCTCCACATTTAGGACGTAGCGCATTGGATGCCGTTGAATTAATGAATATAGGTGTGAATTTCCTGAGAGAACATGTCATTCCCGAAGCACGTATACATTATTCCATAACAGATACTGGGGGAACATCACCTGCAGTTGTTCAGGATTATGCGGAAGCTTTATATATGATTCGTGCTCCAAGGGGAAAAGAAGTCAACGATATTTTTAAAAGAATTTGCAAGGTAGCTGAAGGGGCTGCGCTAATGACGGAAACAGAATGGGAGATTGAATATATTAATGCGTGCTCCAATTATATTCCGAATCGGAATTTGGAAAAATTGCTCTACAAAAACATTAAAGAAGTAGACCTTCCAGAGTATTCGCAGGAGGAAGAAAGCTTTGCAGGAAAAATATGGTCCACTTTCTCTGAAAGAGAAAAAAAGGATTATTTAACAACATTAAAAAACTTCGGTTACAACGGAGATGGAAGTGAATTTGAAGGAAAATTCCTATCTAAATCAATTTCTCCTTACGTAGAGTCCAAAGATGTGCTGGTAGCATCAACAGATTTGGCAGATGTTAGCTGGATAGTACCAACTGCTAAAATAACAATGACAACATCTGCATTGGGGACTTCGTTACATACATGGCAAATGACCGCGCAAGGAATTAGCAGTTATGCACATAAAGGGATGCTCAAGGCGGCAGAGGTACTAACACTGACAGTGATCGAGCTGATTCATAATAAACAGTACTTAGAATTGATAAAAGAAGAATTTGCAGCCTTTACATCAAAGAACCCTTATATATGTCCAATACCTGATAATGTAAAACCACCAACAAAATAAAGATTCTCTTTACTCTTATTGGAGAAGAGATTTCATTGTACATTACCTTGAAAAACCAGGGAAAGTTATTCCTTTTTTTCAAGAAAAAGGGGTAAAGGTAATAGAGGGTGGAAATCACCTCAATCAGTTGTCCTATAACATGCTCAGCTATTTTGATTTATCTTATATTGAATTTTTTGGGATAAAGGATATAAAAGTGTTTTCTGAGACAGAACATCCTGAACATAGTCTCATGTCAACCATAGTAGATGACCAGTTCAACGAGGGTTTTTCCCGATTTGTTGTTCGAACAGATGATATTGAAAGTGCAGCGAAGCATTTCCAGGACAAAGGGTTATCCGTGAATGGTCCTTATTATCGGAGCAGAAAAACTCTCGACGGAAGTCTTTTAGAATGGCATCTTCTCTATGTAGGTAATGAAAGTGATGAGCTTGAACTTCCTTATATAATACAGTGGTATGAAGGGGATAAAGAGCGAAGAAAAAGTCTAATAGAAAAAAAAGTTATAGGACATCATCCGTCAGGAGCTGAATTCTCTCATATTTCAATGGCGGTATGGGATTTGAATAAGACCGTTGAGAAGTGGTCAAGTTTACTGAATTTACCAAAGGGGGAAGAGTTTTTTGATGAAGAGCTCCAAGCCCAATGCCGTACCTTGAAGCTTCTAGGTGGAGACTTAGTGTTTGCCAGCCCTATTGGTGAAGGGGTTTTATTGAACTTTCTACGAACGCGGGGTGAAAAACCATTTCTGGTTAATCTAACAGGAAGTTTTGAGCATAGTGTTGTCACATTTAAATTCTCCGGTGGTTTATATAGAATAAAAAAAGAAGATAAGATTAGAAACTTTTCAGTTTTTAAATTTAAATAACTGGTACACAGAGTATGTTGAATATGCAGGAAAAGTACCTCTTAAAAAAGGAATTACTTTTATAGGTTTGGAAATGTCCATTTTTGTCAGTAAAGAAATCAAGAAAAAATAGAATTCAAGGAAATGGGGAATAAGCTTTGACTGGTTACTTAATTAAACGAATTTTCTCAATCATACCTGTCTTATTTGTTGTCTCCATTGTCATATTTCTTATCATTCAAATAACACCCGGTGATCCTGCTGCGGTACTTTTGGGAGAAGAAGCTTCTGAGGAACAAATTGACGCCCTTAGAGAAGAACTCGGACTAAATCTACCTCTTGTGCAACAGTATTTTAATTGGTTATTTGATGCGTTGCAAGGAAATCTAGGATACTCCTACTTTATGAAAGAACCTGTTTTAGATACTATTCTTTCTCACTTAAAACCTACAATATCCCTCGCAATATTAGCGGAAGCCTTAGCATTATTCATTGCAATTCCCTTTGGGATTGCTGCTGCAAGGCGCAGAGGGACGACTGCTGACCAATCCATAATGGGAGCTGCGTTGTTAGGGATGTCGATCCCTAGTTTTTTATTAGGAATGTTATTAATCTTATTGTTTGGGGTCATATTGCGTTGGTTTCCTATCGCAGGTTATCAACCTATTGACGCGGGATTGTGGGAACACTTAAAATATCTCATTTTACCTGCCATTTCACTCAGTACCGTTCAAGCGGCTCTGATTGTAAGGATGACACGCTCATCCATGCTTGAAGTACTTAATTATAATTATATTAAAACGGCTAGATCAAAAGGAGTTAAAGAGAGAAACGTAATCTACCGACATGCCTTGCGAAATTCGTTTATTCCAATTCTTACTGTAATTGGACAAACATTTGGTGCGCTTGTAACAGGGGCAATAGTTACAGAAACAATCTTTAATATCCCTGGGATTGGCCAAATAATCATAAACTCTATTGAACGGAGAGATTATTCTGTTATACAAGGGGTAGTACTGTTCGTGACATTAATATATGTCGTGATCAACTTGTTTATTGACTTACTATATGGGGTAGTCGACCCAAGAGCTCGACTAGATCGTTAATAGAAAGGGGATGTGGGTATGGGAGAAATAAACAGTAGTATCAAACTCTCCTCGATCAAACATGACCTTAAAAAACAGCAGCGTCAGCTTATTTTTAAAAGAATTATTTCAAACAAGCTAATCATCACTGGGGGATGGATTACCTTTTTCTTATTCTTAATTACCATGCTTGGGCCAATTCTATCTACATATGACCCTTATGAAATGATTGTGACTGAAAAACTTCAAGGACCAAGTACGGAACATCTTCTTGGGACGGATAATTTAGGAAGGGACCTGTTATCCCGAATAGTTTATGGTGCACAAGTATCAATGGGAGTAGGCTTTTCGGTTACCATTCTCTCATCGATTTTCGGACTCATTATTGGTTTATACGCAAGTTATTATCGGTTCCTTGATCAACTGTTTATGAGAATATGTGATGGTTTAATGGCAATTCCTTCAATTCTTCTTGCCATTGCCCTGATGGCTGCCCTTGGCCCAATGATTCAAAATGTTGTTATCGCATTGAGCATCGTGTATACACCGTTCATTGCCAGGGCAGTGCGTTCAGTAGCGCTTGTTGTGAGAGAGGAAACCTACATTGAAGCAATGCATGCACAAGGAGCGAGCCAGAGGAGGATCATTTGGAATCATATTATGCCAAACACGTTCTCCCCCCTTATCGTCCAAGCTACTTTCATCTTTGCGGAAGCAATACTTACGGAAGCAGCTTTAAGCTTTTTAGGTGCGGGAGTTCCAGCTCCGAATCCAAGCTGGGGGAATATCCTATATGATGGAAAACTTGTCATTTTTAATGGATGGTGGATGACTGTATTCCCAGGTATTATGATAGCTTTATCGGTTTTAGGTTTAAACCTCCTAGGAGATGGATTACGCGACCTGTTAGACCCACATGCAAGGAAATCCAAAAAATAAAAACTGGTTGAGGGGGAATATCATGTCAAAAGCACCTCTTTTGGAAGTGAAAAAATTAAGAACGCATTTTTATTCCGAGAATGGACGAGTAACTGCGGTAGATGGGATAGAGTTTGAGGTTCATGAAGGGGAAATCCTTGGTATAGTTGGCGAATCAGGTTGCGGAAAAAGTGTCACTTCGCAATCTGTTCTTCGACTCTATGACGAGAAACATGAAGTTGAATACGAGGGAGAAATTAACTTTAAAGGAATGAACTTATTAGAACTTTCTTTATCAAAAATGCAAAACATTCGAGGAAATGAAATTTCTATGATTTTCCAGGATCCGTTAAGTTCTCTTAACCCAGTATATACAATCGGTTATCAAATTGCAGAATCCATTATACTTCACCAGGAAGTTAGCAAGAAAGAGGCGAATGAAAAAGCCGTAGAGGTGTTAAGACTTACTGGCATCCCTGCACCAGAAAAACGGGTTAATGAATACCCTCATCAGCTATCTGGAGGCATGCGACAACGGGTAATGATAGCTATGACTCTTGCTTGCCAGCCGAAACTACTAATTGCTGATGAACCAACAACTGCATTGGACGTTACTATTCAGGCACAGATATTGGACCTCATTGTAGAAATGCAAACTAAATTCAAAATGGGAGTTATGTTTATAACCCATGACCTTGGAGTTGTGGCGGAAATATGCACAAGAGTTGTGGTCATGTATCTTGGTCAAATAATTGAAGAAGCAAATGTGGAAAGCTTATTCGAGAATCCTTTGCACCCGTATACCAAAGGGTTAATGCGTTCTGTTCCTCAAATTGATGGGGACCGTTCCCAAGAACTTTATGTCATTGAAGGGACAGTTCCATCCCTTGACAATGTACCAAAAGGTTGCCGCTTTTCAACGCGCTGCCAGTACGCAGATGAAAAGTGTTATGAACAGGAGCCGGAATTAAGGAGTTTAAAAGACACACAAAAAGTACGCTGCTGGTACGCGGAGAAAATTATTAAAATGGGGGATGACACATATGTCAAAAGTTCATAGTATACAATCTCCTCTACTGGATATTCAAAACTTAACAAAATACTTTCCTGTTAAAGTACCTTTTGGGTCAATAAGAGGACAGAATAGACAAGTCAAAGCTGTAAATGACGTTTCTTTTCAATTATATGAAGGTGAAACCCTTGGAATAGTAGGCGAATCAGGTTGCGGAAAAAGCACTACAGGGAGGACAATTTTACGGCTTCTTGAACCAACTTCCGGAAAAGTTATCTATAAAAATCGGAATATCTTCGAAGCAGGTTCTAAAGAAATACGTACAATACGTCAAGATCTTCAAATGGTTTTTCAAGATCCCTATTCTTCCCTTAACCCACGAAAAAGAATAGGTCATCTCTTAGAAGAGCCTTTAATTATTCATGGACTTGGAGATAGTAAAGAGAGAACCGAAAGTGTTCTTGATATCTTGGAAAAAGTAGGATTAAAGGCTGAGCATTATTACAGGTATCCCCATGAATTTTCTGGCGGTCAAAGGCAACGAATTGGCCTTGCAAGAGCATTAATAGTAAATCCGAAAGTCGTTATATGTGATGAGCCCGTTTCGGCTCTTGATGTTTCAATTCAGTCACAAATTATTAATTTATTACGAAATTTTCAAGAAAGTTTGAAATTAACATACCTGTTTATTTCTCATGATATAAGTGTAGTGCGTTACCTCTCGAATCGTATTGGCGTTATGTACTTAGGGAATCTTGTTGAGGAAGCACCAACTGACACACTGTTCAAATCACCACTACATCCTTATACTAAAGCTTTGCTATCTTCAGTACCTCTTCCAAATCCTAAAATAAAGAAGGAAAGGATCATCTTAAGTGGTGAACTCCCATCTCCAATAAATCCTCCAACGGGATGCGTCTTTCATACAAGGTGCCCATATGTGATGGATATTTGTAAGAAGCAAGTTCCAATCAGGAGAAATATTGAAGATGGACACTTTGTTTCATGTCATTTGCAAAATTAATGTTAATTATAATAAAAAGATGTGTGGCACATTCCGGGGGATCTCACCATCAATGTTGGTTGATTTCTTTAGATAGTTTGCATATTTTAACTAAAGTCAGTAAATGAGTTAATGATTAAAAATATAGAAAATCGTACAGGAAAAAGGTAAAAAAATATCAAACTCTATTCCAAAAGCTAACTATACCAACAGAATATAGAATTCTTGAATAAACCCAAACCATCCTAAATGATTTCTTATGAGAAGTTTTGGAAGACTTAAAAAAAATTATTAAGAAAGTGGCAAAAAAAAGAATTGTTTTTTTGCCACTTCTTTTTTTGGGAATGATGAGGTCCGTATTTGTTAAAGCGAAAAATGGTAATTTAAACAACAGACGAGTATAGAGAATTGAATTAGTATCTAACCATAGGAGGTGATTAGATGCGTCTTAATTACAAGTGATTTTGAAGGGGGATTCGTGTCAAATATACGTACTTTAAACTCAAACACTGTAATTGCCATTGATGGGAATGATGAGTGGAGCCAAGGTCTTTTAAAAGTGATTGTAAGTAGCTTTAACCCAATGTCTCTTTATTCATTGAGAAAAAGTGGGTTAACCGCCATGACAGTTGCTGAAGGACCCGCAGTCGCTGTTGGTTCAGGGTTAGCTTCAAAAGGCGCAAAAGAAATCATTAATAGCTCTAAGGGGTCCTACCAACAAAAAGCGGAAAACATACGCTAAGCAAACTTCGACATGAAAAAAGCCGATTTTTCCTACTTTAAGGGATTTCGGTTTTTTTATTGTACATTGAAGGATAGGCCTATTTTTTATTTGACATTAACGTAGCGTAATACTTTAACCTTGTAATATGGTGAATTACGCTGTTTACAACAGGGGAAGTTTACAAATTGACCGGACTTACTGAACGTTCTATACGGTACTATTCTAATTTAGATTTATTGAAAGCAAAAAAGAACGACAACGGTCAGTTGGTTTTACTCAAGTCAGACTTAGATAAAATTGTTCAAATCCTCGCTGCAAAAATAATAGGTTATAAACTTAAAGATTTAATAGACCGACAACCTTCATTAGGCTTTATTAAAAATGACATGACTCAAATGATTGTAGACTTAGAAAATATATTATTTCATTTGGACTTAACTGACTCCGAAGGAAATTTTATGAAGAATATAAAGTTACTTCAAAATTACAATACCAGATATTTGCGAAAAAGGTGATTGAAATGGGCATGACCTATAAATTAATTAACACAATAGAACAATACGAAGAATTACTTGCAATTACGGATTTAGAAGAAAGAAAAAATTATTTTTGTTATACGATGATGACGCCATTTAAGGAAATGTGGAATTTAATAAATGTTCCTATAAAAGCAAAACAAGAAAATGGTTATGACGTTTTAATGGCTACGAAAATGCTAGGTTATGCAGATATTTCTAACGATAAACAAATTCAACAAGGACTATCCATCTTAAAGGATAATAACGCCTATGTGGTAGCAGAAAATACTATCAAAACCTGTATAGAAAAAGCTAATAAGGCAGGTTTGAAAGTGAACGCCAATGAAATAAAATTTGGAATGTATGTCGCAAATCCAGATAAGTTAAAACTTCAAAAGGGATATACAGGATTTGGTGGTATTCCTGGGTTTATTACTGTGAATATTTATCCAAATGAATATAATTTACCTAAAATTCCTGCTGTTATTGCTCATGAATTTCATCACAATATTCGTTTTTCTTATTTTGATTGGGATCATGGAAATGTAACAGTGGGAGATTATATTGTCATAGAAGGTTTAGCAGATTCGTTCGCGAAAGAGCTTTATGGAACAGACCAGCTGGGACCTTGGGTGACCACTTTGGACAAGGACGATTTAGAGTATTCAATCCATGTTATTGGAGAAGCTTTAGACATAAAAGGATTTGCTGAGGTAAGTAGTTATATGTTTGGTGATGAGATTGCCAAACAAGAAGGATATCAACCTGTAGGTCTTTCTTTTGGTGCTGGATATGCAGTAGGTTATGAGGTTGTTCAATCTTTCATGAAAAGGCATAATAAAACGATATATGAAACATCGTTAATTTCTAGTGAAGAGATAATTAATGGATCTGGCTTATTTTCTTCTTGATGGAGCGATTACTTTAGTGGGGTACCGCCAACATTTTGGAAATTTTGTACGCTAAGCAAATTTCGACATAAATATAGCCAAATACCTGTACGCTAAGGAATTTGGCTTATGTTATTGATTAGTTTTTATTTAAGGGTCTTAATGAATTAGCTGGTAATCTATTTGAATCAAATTTATATTCTCCAAGAAAATTAATATGTTCCCATCCTAAAGGTGAAATGTGTGGAAGCAATTCTTCTTTTAGGGCATTATTTTTCTTAAATTCCTTTGTCACTTCACTTAAATACACTGTATTCCATACGCTTATTGCATTGATCAATATATTTAATGCACTAGCTCTTTGTAGTTGATCTTGTATGCCACGCTCTCTGAATTCACCACGTTTACCAAAAAATAAAGCCCTAGCCAATCCATTCATGGCTTCTCCTTTATTTAGTCCTCGATGTATCCTTCTTCTTAATGTTTTATTCGTAATATAGTCAAGAATAAAGATTGTTTTTTCAATTCTCCCAATCTCTCGAAGAGCTGTAGCTATTTTATTTTGTCTTGCATATGAACCTAATTTTCCCATGATTAATGATCCAGAAACTCTTCCTTCTCGAATTGAATGTGCCAGCCTTAATACATCATTAAAATTCTCTTTAATAACGTTTGTGTTAATCTTACCTCGAAGAATGCCTTTTATGTTTGGAAAGTCATTAGGTGAAGAAATGGTATATAATTTTGCGTCACTTATATCTCTTAGCCTTGGAGCAAAACGAAACCCTAACAAATGACTTAAACCAAAAACTTGATCGGTATAACCAGCTGTATCAGTGTAATGCTCTTCAATTGTAAGGTCAGATTCGTGATGTAATAATCCGTCTATGACATGTACAGCATCCCTTGCATTCGTATTGATTACTTTTGCATAAAAAGAAGAGAACTGATCACTTGTAAATCGATAAATGGTTGTACCTTTCCCAGTTCCATAATGCGGGTTTGAATCTGCATGTAATGATGATACCCCCACTGGAACACGCATACCATCGGAAGATGATGTTGTTCCATCTCCCCAATATGAAGCCTAAGATAGACGGTGCTGATAATTGACCAATGTAGCCTGAGCACGAGTCATGGCATCTTCATGTAGTCTCCACTGCATTACATTTGCCATCTGACGATATGAAATATCAGGAGTTGCCTCTGCCATTTTAGTTAATCCAATATTTGTACCCATCGCCATTAATGTAGCCATTACAATGGATTTTTCCTCACCTTTAGGTGGCTGATTTGAAGAAGCGTGAACAAATGACTCTTCAAATCCAGTCCATTCAGCAACTTCCATTAATAAATCAGTGAGTTTAATTCTTGGAAGCATATTATAAAGAGACAAGCTAAAGTTTCTAGATCCTTCGGGGGTATCTGCTTGTAGTCTCTCAACATGTATCTTTTGTTTTTCGATGTTAATACTTTCGACTTTATCAATATTTTTGGAAATCCATTGAAGTTTAGTATTTAAAGTTTCAATTCTATCCTGTATATACCGATCAAAACTTACATTAACAGCTATATTAGTCCCTTTATCCTTTGCTTTTCCCCAATCGTCCTTTGACACTAAATATTCTTCAAAATCCTTATGTAATCGACTACCTTCAACCCAAACATCACCAGAACGGATATAGTTTTTGAGTTCTGTTAAGGCAGCCATTTCATAATATTGACGGTTAATATTACCTTCATCATCAAAAACATGTTTTTGCCAACGTTTAGGAACAAAACCCAAAGGTGAGCCACCAGGGATTTTTCTTTTTCCAGAATCATTTAACTCGCGTATGGTATCTAATGCTTTCAATAAAGGCTCTGCTGATTTAGTAGATTTGAACTCTAAAGAATCCAACAGGCTTGGAGTATATTTCCTTAAATAGTTATATCGAGTTTTTAATAAATCAAGGTAATCATAATCCATTGGTCTCGATAATAATTTAGCTTCTTCAATCGATTCTACAATTTTCTCCCAAGGCATTACTTGCTCTATCGCCACATAGGGATCGATTCCCTCTTCTTTTGCAGTAATTAAAGCCGTCCCTATATCTGCATAATGTACAACTTTTTCATTAACGGATTTGCCATTTTGTTTTTGCATTTCCTCTTGGGTTTTTCTGCCTTTTGCTTGTAACACCATCATTTGTCTATCATGAATTTCAATAGCATGGTCAGTTAAGTCTTGAGAAAGGGTTATTAAGTGGGCGACCAATAATGCATATCTTTTATCTTCTTTAAATCTTCTAAAAGAATGTGGTTCATATCTTGCCCCAATTCGTGCCAATTGTAAAAGTCTATTGGGATGTATTAATGCCGTATCGGCTGTAATATTCATTTCTTTAATGTACTGTAATCTTTGTATGACCTTTAAAAAAGAATCTGGTGACGACTGTCCGGGAATTTCCCGAAGCCAAGCTAATTGAGTTTTATTATCATTTACCGTTAAATCAATCAACTTTTCTAGTCCACGCTTATGTCTTCCAGAAAGATTACCTGTTAGTATGGCATATATTTTTTTCTCTGCACGCGTTCTTCCTAACCAAACCATTCTCTCGATTGTTGGTATTGCTGGAAGGATTATTTTTTCCTTTCTTAATAAATCGATTGTAGTGCGTACTAGATACAAACCATTTCCATTTTCCAATGCAGATTTTAAAAGAGCATTAGAAATTCTACGATAATCACTGTTATTAAAATTTCTATATCCATATACTTGGCGTATTTCTTCTAAATGCTCACGCCTAGTTGTATCACGTTGAGCATATGAAGAGTAAACCTCTGGATGTACATTAATTTGAGTAGCTACGTATTTAATAAGGTTATCTGGTATTTCTAACATATTAGTTAAATTACAACCGGGGTTTCTAAGAATGCATAATTGGAGTGCAAACCCCAATCGATTATGATCTCTTCGATGACGGTTTATAACTTCAATATCATAGTCTGATAGACTATAATAAGAAGTAAATTCAAATTCCGATAAATTATTAAGGTTGAATATTTCCTTTCGCTGTTCTGGTGTCAGCAGTTCTTTCACACTCAAGTTAAATCAATCCTTTTAAGTAATTTTGGTAAATCCCTAATTTACTTTGTCTAAATATCTATATAGTGAGGTTTTACTGATTCCAGTTGCTTCTGTAATTTGGTTAATCGTATATTCCTGACTTTTATACATTTTAATCGCCATTTCTACTTTATCTTTTTTCTTTGTAGGTCTACCACCTTTCCTTCCTCTGGATCTTGCTGCTTGAAGCCCGGACTTTGTTCTTTCACTAATAATATCTCGTTCTAATTCTGCAATACTTGCCATTGTACGAAAGAAAAACTTCCCCATTGCAGTTGAAGTGTCAATACTGTCATTAATCGAGACAAAATCTACTCCCAAATCATTGAATAATTCACTAAGTTCAATTAGATGTTTTGTAGAACGTGAAATACGATCCAGTTTATATACAACAATTTTGTCGCCAATGCGTAAGACTTTAAGAAGTTCTTCTAGTTGGGGTCTATCTTTTCTAGTTCCGGTCAATTTTTCTTTATAAATTTTTTCTACTCCAAATTGTGTAAGTGTATCAACTTGCATATCCAAGTTTTGTTCTTCTGTACTCACACGTGCGTAACCAAAAATCATCATTCATCACCTGCTTAAAGTTGTTTATACCCCTATATTAGCACCAAAAACGGTGTTAGCCATCAAAAACGTGACTTTGTTTTTGGGAATGAGTTTTGGTTCTATGAATAGTCACAAATAGGTGATATTTTAATAAGGTTATTATTAGCGCCATAAACGTCCGTTTTTGGTGCTTGTTTTTCAGAAAATCAATTGGATATTTATGTTAAGATAGATAAGAGATTGTGAAGAAATGCACTTAAAGTAACGGGCAGGATAGCACAAGAAGAAAGACAAAATACAAAGGGGAGATTACTTTTATGTTATGGGTTATAACTCAAGATACAAAGGTCTTAGTAAATGTTAAAGAAGTAACCGTAAAAGGGAATTTTATTGAAGGAGTTGTTAGCAGAAGCTTTTTCGTCTACTGGAGTAAAGTATTAGGGAAATATGACACAAATGACAGAGCGAAAGAAATAATTAAAGAAATTTATTCGAAAATAGAACAAGGCAATAGTAGTATAATAACCTTTTCAATGCCTGCTAAATGATTTTCACTTCTTAAAGTAACGGGTGCGATAGCTTAATAAAGGTTATCGCCTTCTCTTGTTGAAGTAACGGAGCAGGATAGGTTAATAGAACTGCTTATCTACTCCATTAAACAAAAATTTAAAAAGGGAGTTTATCGAAGTGAAAATTGGTCCCAAATGTTTCAGAATGAGGCGGAGTTTCTTAAAACAATCTTTGGCGAGGAGATAATAAAATGTGAGCATTTTGGGAGTACATCAGTTCGTGGTATGAAAGCAAAGCCTGTAATCGATATGATGTGTATTGTCAAAAACATAGAGAAGGTTGATATATTCAACAACCAAATGGAGTCTCTTGGTTATGATGTAGCGGGAGATTGGGGTATTCCAGGTAGAAGGTTATTTAGAAAAGGTGAGGTAAACAGAACTCATCATATACATTTTTACCAATTTGATAACCCTGAAATTGAAAGGCATTTGATTTTTCGAGATTATCTAAGGTGTCACCCTAAAGAAGTCGATAATTACAGTCGCTTCAAAGAAACCTTAGCTCAACAATACGACACTACAAGGGAATACAGTCCAGCAAAAAGGAAATTTGTAAGTGAGATGGAACAAAAAGCACTCCGTTGGTTTTCAGAAAGTTAGAGAAATGCACCTTGTGATTAGATGTGCTTAAATTAACGGGAGCTTTCCTTCAACAAGGGATGCTTTTTTGTTTGTCAATAAAAAGGAAATTAATGTTAAACTAATGGAGCAGATTAATGCATGAGTGTATGTAGAAAAACATCCATTCTTTATAAAATTTTAAAAGTAACTTCCAAGCATGAATCGTATTATTTCATTCTATTGGTATCCGTTGTTGAAAGGAGAAATCTATATATGGAATTAATCTTTATTAGACACGGAGAAGGAGAGCACACTCTGAATACACCCAACAGCTTACAAATCTCTGACCCTATACTTTCAGATGAAGGGATTAATCAAGCTGAATTGCTTAGAACACAATTCCCGTTGTCAAAAGAGGATATTTTAGTTATCAGTCCTTTGAGAAGAGCTTTGCTAACGGCTCATTACTGGAGTAAGGGAATTAATTGCAAAAAAACTGTAAACCCATTAGTATCTCCCAGGATATTTCCCCAAGTTTCTCAAGGAAGAACATTACCTTGTGATAGATTATTAGATAGGCAAAAAATATCCGTTGATTTTCCAGATATACAAATTGAAGAAGAGTTGTCTGAAGAACTTTGGGCTAATGGAATAAACATTTTACCCCAAGAAATCTTTAATCAATTGGCTAAACAATTTCTTGAGTGGTGTAAACAGCAAGAAGCTCCAATAATCTATATCATTTCTCATGATGGAACAATTACATCTTATAGAGAGTTTATAACGGGAGATATACTAACAAGAGATGATTTTCCGAAAGAAACAGGATGGTTTAATCTCAAGTTCTGAACGTTAAAGTAGAAAATAGTCAAGAGTTCTTCTTCAACTAAAGGAGCAGGTTAGTTCAATAAGAAAGTAGAATATATTAATAGAAAATAGAGAGAGCAAGAATAATGCTTGAAAAGGAGGAAATCGTGTGGAGGTTAGGTTAAATAATGGTGAAACGATTTTTTATCAAAAAAGGGATGGTGGAGAAGATATTCTATTGCTACTTCATGGTAATCTAGCATCTTCGGTCCAATGGGATATACTAATTGAGCAATTGCCACTTAATTATACAATCTATGCACCTGATCTGCGTGGTTACGGGAAATCCACTTACAATAATCCTATAAAGACATTTAATGATTTTGTAACGGATATCAAATTGTTCTGTGATGAATTAAATCTTAATACATTTCATTTAATCGGTTGGTCCAATGGCGGAGGAGTGGCAATGCAATTTGCAGCTAATTATCCTGCCAGAGTAGATAAATTAATTTTACTTGCTTCGATGTCAACCCGTGGGTATCCAGCGTATAATTCTGATGGAGAAAGACTCCAATCCAGAGAGGAATTTGCTTCTGATCCTATGTTGAATAGAATGTTAAATGCACAACTTCAAGGAGAAAAATCTTTTTTTGAGGCAGCTATGAAGCACTTAATGTATCCGAACAATAAACCTGAGAAAGCAAGATTTGAGAAGTATTTAGAAGGTGCACTGCATCAGAAAAATATAGTTGATGTTGCTAATGCAGCCAATAGATTTAATCTAAGCTTGGTTTCAAATGGGGTTATCGAAGGTACGGGAGAATTAAGTAATATTACTGCCCCCGTACTTGTCTTATGGGGAAAACATGATCTAATGGTTTTAGAAGCTATGACCTTAGAACTTATTAATGACATGAAAGCCCATGATATTAATTTTGTCTATAAAGCTTTAAATACGGGACATTCACCTTTAGTAGATGATATTGATGGGGTAATAGTAGAAATCAATCAATTTCTACTGAAATAAACATTTGCATTATTCAATTTTACGAGCATTCATTATAGACTATTTTTGTCTGTTAGATGGCCCTTGTGAAAAAATGCACTTAAACTAACGGGTGCTTTACTTGAAGAAGTCAAATAAAAAAGTCGGTTCCTTTTGTGAACCTACAGGGAATTCGACTTTTTTATGTTTGAATTTGCTTAGCGTACAAAATTTCCGAAATGTTGGCGCTACCCCCTATATCAATCTCCATTGATTTGAGTATATATTACCATAAGTGGAAATAGTTGTATTTTTAGAGATTGTCACATAACGTTCATAAAAAAAAGAATCACCGCCTAAGCAGTGACTCCTTCTTAGTTTAATCGATTTGTTCTACCGATTTCGGTTCATCCCAATCACAGCATTCACTTTCGTCCTCTAACTCTTTCCAATTCTCAACGACATCCCAAGTAATTTCGTATTCGTTTCCTTCTGCGTCGATTCCGTTTGCTGAGTAGTATGGATTTTCGTGCGTGCCGTCTAAGTATGCATTTTGTGTAAGTCTGATAACCTTTCCTTCATGCTCAACTTCACCGTGTACTGTGTACCCTAACTCTTCAAATTTTTTCATTTTCTCTTCCTCCTAATTTTTATTTTTTGTTATCTCCTGTTGATATTTATAATATATCATATAATTAATAACATGTAAATAATTATATAGAAGTTTTTTTATTTTTTTCACTTTTTTTTTGATTTATAAATCCATTTTCTCGCTTTATTCTTGTAAGTGTGTTTCTTGAAATGCCGTACTTATTTAAAATGTCTTTAGTGCATAATCCGGATTTTATATCTAATACAATTAATTGAACCGCCTCTGCTGCTAAAGGAGCCTCCATTAACATTAAAACCTTAATATTTGGATAAGCAGATTGAACCATAGTTAAAACATTTCTATACCGTTTGTAACTGTCTGCAAAGTGCATCCGAGCAATTTCGAGCGTCATTTTATTTTCAATATCTTGTTCAGTCCACTTTAGTTCTTCTTCAAATATCCGCTTAATTTCCATCTTCCATTTTTCACGATCAAGCCGTTGTGTAAGTTCTTTTTCAGTAAAATTGAATTCTGGCAATGCGCTTTGAATTAGATTAACAGCTTTGATATCGTGGCGAAATGCCCAGTCTAATATCCTGTATATATCTTTATCCTCGTATAAGTTACTTCTTTGTTCCAAAAAATCTTCGCGAGTTCGTCCTTTTTTGGTAACGACAGATTGGAGAGCTTTTTTAGCATCTTCATCACTTTCTATACCTCTTACAAACTCCCATTTTGCAATTTTATGTTCAGGAAAAACTTCTTGTATTGCTTTTTTTAGATTTTGTTCATACAACATAGTCAATGCTCCACGAAGCTTAAAGCGTTCGATTAAGCTATGTTCAATGTTGATTATTTGTTCACGATCCATGTTATTTTTTTCTACGATATAACGTAAACACGAGGCGAAATTTGAATAGCCATATTCGTCCTTAGTCCAAGTGTGTAAGGGGAATCGTTTCCTTTTTCCAGACAATACATCCTTATAAACTTCGATAATTGGTTCTTTCATTCATATCCGCCCTCTCGCCGAATTTTTTATTTATTTTGCACCTTTTTTATTTTTAGCGTATTCTTCAAGGTCTTTTCGAAAATAAAGACGAGTTTTTCTCACTTCTCCAAATTCGACAAAAGGAGAGATTTTTCCTGTCGATACAGACTGATTAAATCCTGTAACAGATTGGCCCGTAATTTCACGAGCCGCATCTTGCATAACTAGGTTCTCTTCGATCCATTTTTTGATTTCTTCGTTATTCATTGTTGTTGTCCTCCAGTAATGGCTTATGGTATTTTTCTTCTCCTGCTTGACGTGCCTTTATGGCATCTTCTAAGTCTTCAAAATAACCTAGATTAATTTGCTTCCCCTGGAAACCAATATAAGCTCTCCATTTTTGACGTCTCTCCATCCACATAACACCTTTGTGCCCACTTTTATTACCCTTGTGCAATTTAGCTTTTAGAGCTGTCTTTCTGGTGCCGTCCACACGGTCTTTTTCGATGTGTTCTTTTACTGCTTTGTCTCGGTTACCCTCTCTTTTACAACCACAACTTTTGTAATGTTCGTGAGTAAGAGAGTAACCATGCACATAAATAGTTTTGCTACAGGAGCATTTACACTCCCATAAAAGGGTGTTGTTGTTTCCTCTTTTATCACTCAATTTAATAACTGTAAGTTCACCAAATTTTTTGCCAGTTAAGTCGATTCGTTTCGAGTCTACTCGTTTCATTTTTATCACCTCACAATTAATTAAATCAATGAGTAATCAGACTCATTAAATTTTATCGTTTTAGTTCCTGCTCTTTGGACCTTACCACTAGCAAGTCTGACAAAGATATAAGATTCAAAAGTAATGGTTCCGTTGATTTTCTTGCCGTTGGAAGTTTCAACGTAAGCAATTGCTTCTAGGCCATTTGGAGCAATCATGCTAATGCTCTCGGATGTGCGGTATGTGGTTTTAACTCCTTTTTTGTTCATTTGAGCTACATATCCGTCAAAATTTTTCTTCGAGAATTCTTTAGCTTCTTTCACGGCATCAAAATGAGTTTTCACTTTATCTGCTCCTTTTTTCATTTCCGCCCACGCCATAACAAGAGCTTGAGCAAAGTATTCTTTCACTTTCCCACCAAATTTTTTTACGCCTTCTTTAGCGATTTCCCAAGCTCTTGTCATAACGTTTTTCATTTTAATTCCTCCCTTGTTTTATTATCTATATAAATAATAACATGTAATTAATTATATGTAAAGAAGTTTTAAAAAGTTTTTTTGATAAAAAAATAACCCCTCAATTAGGGGGTTGGCTTAAGTATTGATCAAGTAGTTTTTGGACTCTATTACGCATATTAAGATTGTAGTAAGTATGTGTCTCCTCGTATCCTTTAGATATAAATTTATACTCAGTAAAAGCATCGTCTCTTCTTGTTTCAAATACTTTTAAGTTGTTTTGTCTCATCTGTTTTTTAACCCGGAATAAATCCTTTTGGATGGCATTCATTGTTTTCTCGATGAGACTAAGATAGGGCGGTTTAAGCTTAACAGGTACTTGCTCAAATATTTGTCTATCTCGTTCTAACACTATTAACAACATCGGCAAATAAATCGCTTTCTCGATAATGTCTCTATCGCTTTCTGGAATGCGAACCATTTATATCCTCTCCGTTTTAGTAATTGAATCATAAACAACCTTCATTAGTTCATCGTCACACTCAATAGAGACCACTTTTGATATGTAATCTATTTTGCTGACGATCCCCCTGATAGTTTTAGAATATCCATCTTTCCAAACTGACAATTGGATAGGCAAGGTATAATTCAGCGAATCATAAATTACAATATTAATTTCTTCTAGTTCTTGTTCATCTAATGTTGGCTTCATCGTGTTATTCTTGTTTTTTCTTTCTTTGATTAACAATTCTTTATGTTCCGGTAACATGATTCGACTTGATTCCCATCGCATATTGCTGCCAACTGATAACTTGTTCATAATAACATCTCCTTAATTTTATTATACAAACATTTGTTCGTTTTTTGAAGTATAAAAAAAGACTTTTAAAAAAGTGTTTATATACAAAGGATGTTCACTTAAATGAAGAACGTATGTATGGTATAATTAAGGGGTAACAAAATAGGAAGCTCATGGGCGGTCGGCATCTCAAATCCCTAGTTTTTTAACTCGTAGGAGTCCTTACTACTTTTCAGCAGCGTATGCGAAAAGGGAAAGGAGATGATGCCGATGTCAGTTTTTGAAGGCTTATACCTTATGATTAACTTCAGTGTGTTAATCGTATCAGTATTAGCTTTGGCATATACTTTCTCTAATAAAAAGAAGTAAACCGCCCCTGAGCCTACCAAAGCAAGAGAGCGGTTTACGTTCGAAAAATTGCTGATCGCCTTTGAAGCGATACTATTTTGTTTACGATTAGACCGTTTGGTGTTCCAGCACCGAATGGTCTTTTTTAGTATTATCATTTCTACGTTAATTATAACAAAGTTCCCTATATCAATCAATTTGATAAGTATAAAA
>NZ_HE978518.1:160575-164244 GCF_000311725.1 Robertmurraya massiliosenegalensis JC6 | reverse complement strand
TTTTGAACATAATCAAAATATTCTATCTGTATTGAGCGATGCAACAGTTTCTGACGAACCACCAACCTTAAGGTTGACATATCTATATTATCCAATCCCAAAGGCAGATGGAACAAATGAATACCAATATACGATTTTTCAAGGGACAAACAAAGATATAGAATTCACACATACCCATAGAAAATATTTAAATATAAAAGTAATAAATGCTATTCGGGATGTAGAAAGTGAAATGAAAAACACACGACGTTCACCAGTAAATCAACTACTAAGACAATATCAAATCGATAAGAGTGAATTAGAAAGTATAGCAATAAGGTTAAAAGAAATGAGTAATGAGGTATTATCAATCGGAGAGATCGAGGATTTAGAAAGAAATATTAATATTAGATTTTCAAAGGTATTAGGTGTACAACCTGATACACCTGTTGCTCTTGAAACCGTTGATATCGATCCAAACAGAATATTGAATACCTTAAAACTTATGTTAGGGGATAAGAAGCAAAGGCCAACTAGTGAGACAAGCCTTGGGTTAAATAATATATTATATATCTCTCTGATACTTCTTTCCTTAGAAGATAAGACAATTCCGACTTTTCTCAGAAAAGACAAATACGAAAAACTACTAGAAAACGATGAAGAGCATGTAATGTCAAAAGCTTATTTTAAGGATAAAAATGGGAATTATAATATTAAATATGGCTTATTGGAAGAAGAATTAACGAAGTTATATACATTTATGGAAGAATTTAATCCAGTAGCAGAAGGTTTTACAATTTTAGCTATAGAAGAACCAGAAGCGCATTTGCATCCAACTTTACAGCGAATTATTTACAAGGATGTTATGAAAAGTAATACATCAGTGTTAATGACAACCCATTCACCATATATTACCTCAGTTGCTCCACTTGAATCAATCGTTCACTTGCGGGGGAGTGTAAATGGAACTAAAGTACACACAACTGCTAGTCTTGAACTTTCAAATGGTGAAAAAAGAGATTTAGAAAGATTTATTGATGTAAAAAGAGGTGAAATATACTTCGGTAAAGGAATAATACTAGTGGAAGGTATAGCAGAAGAGTACATGATTCCTAGTTTTGCTGAACTATTAAGTAGACCATTAGATATTAAGGGAATTGTAACATGTAACGTAAACTCAACTAATTTTAAACCTTATGTGAAGTTTTTAGATTTCTTAGGAATACCTTATGTTGTAATTACAGACGGTGATTATTATTTAATAATTGATGAAGAGTCCGGTGAAAGAAAATATCATACAATGGTTAATGAGTCAGAGTCAAATGATAGCTATGGTTACTTAGGTTTGGAATTAATCGGAAACTTGTTAGTTGAATTAAAAAAGTTAGATTCTAACGACATTCCTGAAGATTTGTCAGATCAAGATTGCCTTTTTAATGAATATGGTTTTTATATTGGTAATTATACAATGGAAGTCGATATCTTTGATAATTGTAAAAAGAAAAAAGCTGCCCAAGAAATAATTTGTAGTGTATTTGAAGAGTTAACATCTGGTGGCACACAACAAAAGAAAAATTTTAAGCAAGAACTTGGTAATGGGGATTATTGGAGTTGTTTAAGGAAAATTGAAAGTAGTAATAATGGGATTGGAAAAGGGCGATTTGCCCAGCGATTATCGGGTTTATGTACGATTGACCATATCCCTGATTACATCAAAGATGCAATAATAGATATCTACAACAAAGTAGATGAGGGATAAAAATGGATCTTTTTTTTGAGAAATTTAATCAAATAAAAAAAGATGAAAAGCAGTTTGAAGCATTTAGCTCTAATACAAGTACGGTAATCATTGCTGGTCCAGGGAGTGGGAAAACAACGGTATTAACCCTTAAAATTTTGGATTTACTTAGAAATCAAATAAAACAACCAAGAGGGTTAGCGTGTATCACATACAGTAAAGAAGCTGTAAAAGAATTTACTGAGAGATTAAATGATCTGGGCTATAAAAAAAGACAGAATGTATTTTTAGGTACAGTTCATTCATTTTGTATAGCTGAAGTAATTGCACCATATGCAGCGCTGTACGATTTAGATATTTCTTTACCGTTGAAAATAATTTCCGAAAAAGAACGAATAGAATTATTTGAAAACATTGTTGAAGACCTTGAATTAGGGGATGCAAATTTAAGTATTGACGATATGGACAAAGAAAGAGCACTAAATATATCTGGGATAAGCATTGTTCATGTCGAAACTTATGATATAGCATTGAGGGTAGCTTTGGAATATGAAAAACGATTAGTAAAAATGGATAAAGTGGACTTCGTAGGTATTGTAAAGTACGCTACTTTGCTTATACAGACTAAGCCCTATGTAAGAAAATGTTTAGCAGCAAAGTTTCCATGGATATTAATTGATGAATATCAGGATTTAGGTAAACCTTTACATGAAATGATTCTCTCTCTTTTTAGTTTGACTAAAATAAAAATATTCGCTGTCGGTGATCCTGATCAATCTATTTATGGTTTCAATGGTGCCATACCTCAATACCTATTGGAATTAAAAGAAAATCCCAATATTAAAGTAATAGAACTAACCACTAATTATAGAAGCAATCAAGATATAATTGATGCTTCAATTTTGGCATTAGGTCACAAGAAGCGTTCATACAAAGCAGGGACAAGAGAAGAGGAAAAAGCCGAATTTAACTTTGTTACATGTGAACAAGATATAGAGCAGCAATATGAGCATGTTATTAATCATATTATTCCAAGATGTTTAGAAAATGACATACCACTAAGTGAAATTTGTGTTTTAGTTAGTGGTAATAAGCAAGCAAAACAGTTGGCAGGACTAATGGAGGCTGAATCCATTCCATACTATATTTCCAAGCATGATTACAAGAGAACAGATTTTATCATTTGGTTGGAAGACAGTGCAAAATGGGTGAACGATAAGGAGTCTCAATCCTTTACCACTCTATTTGAATTTTGGATAGATTTTACTAGAAAACATGACAAAGAAAAGCGGTTGCCTAAAGATATACTGAAAGAAAGAAGAATGTTATTTGAAGTTTTAAATGGAAGTAAAGTATATACTAACAACTTATTAAAATGGATAAAGTATGTACTTAAACGATTAAATATTATTCCAATACTAGAGACCTCAACTGTATATCCTGATGAACTGGATAATATTAGAGAGTTGGTAAAAACAATAGTTAAGGGGGCATTAGAGGGGACTACGGTTCAAAAGTTTGGCTCAATTGGGAAACCCCATAACCAGGTAACAATTTCAACAAGGCATAGCTCAAAAGGTTTGGAATTTGAGGTGGTTATTTTGCTTGGAATGGAGGAGGGTAACTTTCCATATTATTTAAGTGTAAATAATACAGAGAAATTAGCAGAAGAACATAGAGTGTTTTTTGTTTGTATTTCAAGAGCTAAAAGAATATGTTATTTATTACGTTCAAAAAGAATTACTATATATTCCAAACGATATGGCCGTTCATTTACTAAAGATAAAGAACCTTCAATGTTCTGGGATTTACTATATGAGAAGTATGGAGAGAATGGAAGTTAAATTAACAAATTCGAACAAAATTTTTTCCGATTAATTATGAATAATCCTTTATTTGGATGAAGAAATTAGATTTCTATTCCGGATAATTATGAAAATAACTGTAAGCCC
>NZ_HE978518.1:157190-158928 GCF_000311725.1 Robertmurraya massiliosenegalensis JC6 | reverse complement strand
AAATAACTAATCGTATATCCTTGATATAACAACACTGCATTCCGAAAGATTATGAAAAATAATAGGAAAGCGCATTGGATTTGAAATATAAAGTTGATAATTGGTACTCATTTAAAGAGGGAATGCAAAAGTTAAAAGTTTCAGAGAAGGTACTACTAGAAATGATAAAAAGTAATATGTTGGAAGTAATTGATATACCCAGTGGAAAGGTAAGGAGATATATTAATCCTAGTAGTATTGAATTATTGTTTTCTAAATTAGACGAATCTGTTTCAGTTGTTAATATAGAAAATGAAAAGGCGATTGATATTATGAAGGCGTATATGACAATAAAGAATATAGAGAAAAAACTTACATTTACTTCTTTTATAGAAATGATATTAAATGGTTACATTACTCCATGTGCAAAAAATAATAACAATCTTGGTTTTTCTAAGTACTACTTTAGTAAAGGTGCTTTAAAAATTTATTTAAAAAACAAGTTAGACGAATCATTCAAAGAATCCAGATCAAAGGAAGAAGCAATTAAACTGTTGAATATATCTATAGTTAGTTTTGAACAATTTGTTAATAAAGGTATAATAAAAGTTGAAAAGTTAACTAATTCGGTTCAAGGTGTTAGAATTAATTTAAGTGAAATTGAGAACTTTAGAACCAAATATATTGATTTAAAACAGATAAAAAAACAATATCAGTTTACGTTCAATCCAAGTGTTAGTAATTTTATGAGTAAAGGAATAACACCAGTGTCTGGTCCACCAATTGATGGTGGCCGCAAATATTTATTCTTAAAAAGTGATATTGATCATTGTTTACTAAAGTATAAATTAATTGAATAAAATTATAAGGCATCTGATAAATTAAAGATGCCTTATAATATCTTTTTGATATAAGTTTCGATCTCCATCAGTTAAACGGGGACCAGCTACAGGTTTTATTTTTCCAATATCACATTTCTTTAAAATTGTTTTTATGTTCAATCCTTTAATCATTGCAATTTGGAATGTCGTGAAAAATTTGGAATCAAACTTAGTAAATGACTCATATGTTATTGTATTCGAATGGTTAATAATAAGTCTTTCTGTAGCTATCCAATACTCAATGTCTTTTTTCTTTACTCCAAGTAAAAAGGAAGTATCCTGAATAGTTAGTACTCCACTTCTTTTTGCCTTTTCAATAACGATCTTGCGGATAAGTTTATATAAAGTATTTTTTGTTACTAAAGAATCCCCAAGTTTTTCCTTATCCTTTTCAAAAGGTAAGTACCCAGATAATATAGCTTTAATAACTTTATAAGAATTATGCACACCAACCCACTGAAATGCTTTATTCAGTGTGATTGTTGCTCCATTTACTGATGTTTGTTTCTCTAATAGTTTCATATTAAATAATTCTAATGACCTTATTGGGATTTCCCATCTTAGTACAGAGCCAATTTTAATATAAATTGCTGGTTTTAATACATTATTGGAAAGTATGTTGTAGGTAACTTTTGAGCTAGTACCCCATATTTCCCGTAACTCCTCCTTAGAAATTGTATCATTATAAAGAGACTTCCACTTTTGAATATCATCTTTATTAATAAAGAAAAATTCTATTTCTTTAAAAGTCAATTTAATTAAATTAAAGAACTCGCACTTTTTTATAGTATCTTCTTTCAGGTTTAGAAGGTTACACGCCTGTTTTATACTGGTAAACTGATTAGGTTTATACTTCTTTAATTGATCTTTAAGTAAAT
>NZ_HE978518.1:126313-156484 GCF_000311725.1 Robertmurraya massiliosenegalensis JC6 | reverse complement strand
TAAATATATGAAGTTTATTATTTTCTTTATTATTATTTTTTATTAAATTTATGTAATCGTAAAATTTATTAGGCCATTCTTTTAGTATTAAGTAAGAGTGTAGGTATAATGGACAAGCTTGTTGTAGTGTTTTAGACTTTTTAAGGCGAGTTCTTGCGATGGCGTTTCCGCTATATTTTACACCGTCAATTGAAATAATATCATCAATATCTAGTGTTTGTGGAAGCCAGGTCGCTAGAAACTCTAAGGAATTATAAAAATCAAATGAATTTGTAATCCAATTATTAACTTTAACAGTTGTATCATTGAAAAAAAATTTATCTACTTCTCTTTGATATTCAAATATATTATGATCATTTACAGTTTCAATCATCGATGAGGAGATAGAGATTTCACAAACACATTTATCGTTTACGACGGATTTAATATTTATATCACGATCACAAGATGGGCATTTATCTATTAGGAATACCTTGTGCTTTTTGCAGACGGTACTATACGTAAAACTCCAATCCATTCGATGATAGGGATCTTCTTTAACACACAGGGAACAAACTTTTGTAGTCTGGTATAAAAACCAAGGACACTTTATTTTGTTCTTAGTATCATAATCAACTTTTAAACCATGAAAATCTAAAAGGTATGGGAAAGTCATTTTAATGGCATCTTCTTGATTGATGTTTAAAAAACTAGAAACGTCTAGGACAACTTTTAAATCCCCCCAATTAAGCGAATTCCCCCTAATTTGATAACCAGAAAACTTAGCAAAGTTATATTCAATCCACGACAGATTATCCATTAAATTTTCTCTTGCAGTTCTATAAAAGAATCCAGTAAGACTTTCATTTTCCTTAGGAGTTAAATGAAAAAGTAGCATTATTAATTTCACCTCAAATTAAGTAATCTCCAATAGAATTATTTGGTAAACTAATTATGGGTGATAATATGAGACAAGCTAGAAAAATTAAGCCATCAAAAAAAGGTAACTATAGGGGATATATAAATAGCCGTAAATGTGATGAACTGGTTGAATGGGAAAGCCTTTTAGAAAAAGACTTTATTAAAGTTTTAGATTTTGACCCATCTGTTAATAGGATTCAATCACAACCATTAAAAATAAAATACCGATATAAAGGGAAATTGTATAAATATTTTCCTGACTTTTTAGTTGAAACGAAGGATAAACATAAGATTCTTTTTGAAGTTAAGCCAGAAAATAAGATGAATGATGATAAAAATAAAGTAAAATTTGAAGTAGGAAAAATCTATTGTGAAACAAAGGGTTGGGATTTTATAGTCGTTACTGAAAAAGACATACGAAAAGGATTTTTAATACAAAACCTTGATAAAATAAGGAAAATTGATGAACGATTAACTAAACAAAGTACGAAAATGAAAATATATGGTTTTGTTCAGGATATCGGAAAATGTAATATAAGCGATGTTAGAAAACAATTCGCTAACATTCTAACGAATGCAGAGTTTGAAGCAAATTTATATTTTATGATTTATAATCACTATTTTGAAGTGGAACTTATTAATGAAATATTTAGTGAAAATACTATAATTCATGTTGTAAGGTGATATAAATGAGTACTTTTTCATTTGTTGCAGGAACAAAGTTTATGATAAATGAAGATAGATATATCGTACGAAGAGATAGCAATGGGAGTATTGAGCTTGAAAACTTAAATTACAAGAAAGTTGAAATATGGGATAAAAATGAGTTATTAGAAAAATGGTTAAATGATGAATTGGTTTTTAGAAATGAAGATTGGAGCAGTAATGAAGAAACTTTAGAGGATTTTTCATTAATGGATCCAGAATCAATAGAAGAAGCTAAAAGAAGATTTGAAATCCTAAAACCAGTATTAGATGGAGAAATATTACCATCCGAAATTAGTACTTATTTAGGAAACCTAGATCCGAAAGTGGGAAAAACAGCTTTTTACGAATGGAAAAGTAGATGGGAAAAATATGAGTCCATTCGAGCACTTGTAAAATATAGACCAGGGCCAAAAGGTCACAAAACAAAAGTGGAAGTATTAAATATAATTTCGGATATTATTAATGAATTCCAATATGAAGGTCCAAAATTTACAGATGAGCATTTGTTCTCGGAATTTGAACTGAGAATAGATGAGATAAATGAGTTTAGGGATGAGACTCAAAAAATCAAAAAAAGTGTCTCGCTCAACTTTTTACAGAAGGAAAATGGAAATAGAAGACAAGTTGAAAAAAGAATCAATAAAGCTTGGTAAAGTTGAAACAGAATTAAGAAAAAATGGCTCTAGAAAAGAAGTTGTGGTAACCAATCCATTGATGCGAATTGAAATAGACTGGACACCTGCTGATGTTTTATTAATTAACCCTGTTACTTTAAAACCACAAAAACCTTGGTTGGTATACGCAATAGATAAGGCAACGGGGCATCCGCTGGGGTTTTATGTAACATTTGAAGATGTAAATGCATCAGCTGTAAAACAATGTATATTACATGCTATAATGCCCAAGTCGTATATAAAAACCTTGTTTCCTTTAGTTGAAAATGAATGGGTTGCTTATGGGAAGCCAGTTGAGGTTGTTTTTGATAATTCAAAAGTAAATGAATCATTCGATGTTAGAGATGCTTGTCAACAGCTTAATATTGATGTTCAATTTTGCAAAGTAGGGGCAGGTAATGAAAAAGGTACAATCGAGAGAGGATTTAGAACTCTAAACTCTACATGGATACATACATTACGTGGTACAACTTTTTCAAATATTTTTGAAAGAGGATTATATGATTCAGAAGGTCAAGCGTGTATAACAATGCAAACTTTTATTTATATGGCACACATTGTAATGGTTGATATCATTGCAAATACTTATAATAAGAGACGTGGTGGAAAGCCAAGAGACTTGTGGATTAGAGGAATTGAAGATAATCCTACGCTTGCCTTACCACTCCCACAAAGTAATAAAGAATTAAAACTAATATTTATGAGTGGAATTGCTTATCGAAAACCTCAAAATAAAGGTGTAGTTATAGAGAACGAATATTACAACAGTCATGAATTAATGGAACTAAGGAACAACTTAATAAATGAGGTAAAAGATGAAAAAAAGCTAGAAGATGTTAGGGTTAGATACGATAAGGCTGACATGCGGTCTTTATATGTATACGATAAATTTAAAAAGAGGTATATTGAGGCTAGAAATACTGGATTCGAAAGAAAGAAGATTAATGGAGAACTACCGGTACATTATTCACAATTACAATTAGATTCTTCTATTAAAACAGAAGGAAAGAATAATGATGACAATACGAATTTAGCTAGAGCTATGAGGAAAGTTGAGCAATTAGCAAATCAAGATTTGAAAAAACATAAACAGCAAAAGCGACAAACTGAACAAGAGCAAAAAAAAGATTTACCAAAAAGTACTTTATATGAAGGGATTTCTTCAATTAGTCTTGCAGAAAGGCAATTAGAAGGTCCCATTGACGCTGATACAATCATTGTCCATGACGAGAAGCAGAATGCTAAAAAAGAACCAGAGGCAACAAAATCGAAGAAAACATCTACTAAGTTAATGGATGATACAAATTTGATTGATACTAGCTATGATATAGATATTGACTTATTACCAGACTATGGTGTCAGCTTTAGGAAGTGAGGTTTTATAATGCAGGGAAAATTTAAACCTTTAAAAGGGAAAATTCCTACTCTAAAGGAAATAAAAAGGAGAAAAGAGCATGTTAAGAGTATTATAATACCCTATCCCCGTTATAAATCATTAATAGATAAAATTGAAGAACATCATCAGCTTTCATTTGGATCTGTCCAGCCAGATGGATTATATCTATATGGTGAAACAGGGCTTGGGAAGTCCACCATACTTAAAGAGTATAAAAATAAATATCCAAGTAAAAGAATAGGTGGTTCCACTAAATTACCTGTTTTGTACTTAACTGTTCCGGTCGGAGCAACCCCAAAGTCAGTTGCTTCTAAAATTTTGTTGGAGATGGGCGATCCTAATTATGACCGCGGTACGGAGAATAATATGACAGCTCGCATTTTATCATTTGTTGAAAAATGTGAAGTTGAAATGATTATTATAGATGAATTTCAACATTTAATAGATAGTGAAAGTAAAAAGGTATTAAACAAGGCATCAAATTGGGTGAAAAACTTAACTAATGATGTTAATATCCCTATATTAGTATGTGGGATGCCGGAATCAAGTAAAGTATTTGAGATTAATGAACAATTAGATCGACGTTTTTGTGAAAAACAAAGTTTACAGCCTTTTTCCTATCAATCTAGAGAAGATCAAATTGAATTCAGAGCATTCTTAAATGGTATAGATAAGCAACTTCCTTTTCCAGAGCAATCTTTTTTAGCTGATCCAATATTGTCACAAAAGATATTTTATGCTACAAAAGGTAATCCTTTTTATATTAAGAAACTCCTAGAAGAATCAACAGTATCAGCTCTTAAAAATGGTTGTGATTCAATTACAGAGGATGATTTATTTATCTCTTTTAAGTCTATTTCCTTATCAACTAGGAAATTTGTTATCAACCCATTTAATCAAGAAAACTTTAATTTGATTGATGCTTTTGAAAATGAGATCAGGATGAAAGAATCCAGTTAACCCTTTGAAATATAAAATTTTACTAACCAATAGTTGGAGATTGAATAAGCGTAAGTATATGTTTTGAAATCAGAAACATGTATTTACGCGTTTTTTATTGGGAATGTAAATTTTATTTTAACTTTTTGTAAACGTTTCCTAATCTGATGTTAATGGGTTTCGACAAAATAACTGAAGTTCCAACTTGTTGACAATTTACAAATACAAGTTATTATCTAATGTGAAAGAAAGAACATCAATTATGGAAGAAAATGTATAATATAGAAATGTTATAGCGAGAAAAATGTATATAGATTACCAAAGTAACAAATGTATCAAGAGGTGAACGGATGAAAAACATAATAAAGAAGCTTAAGCAAAGTAATTATTTTATGAGTCTATTTATAGTAGCGGTTGTTTTACTATGGATTAAAACGTATCTAGTTCAACGTAACCAATTCGATTTAGGAATTAACAATACGATGCAGGAGTTTCTGCTATTTCTGAATCCACTCGGTTCTGCATTGTTATTCCTTGGACTAGCCCTATTGGCAAAGGGAAGAAGAAAGTATATTTGGTTGATTGTAATTAACTTTTTATTAAGTTTTCTACTCTTTGCGAATAGTGTATATTATCGATTTTTTAATGATTTTATTACCTTACCAACGTTAACACAAACACAGAATTTTGGGGATGTGGGGAGTAGTATCACTTCGCTGCTGAAACCATCTGATTCATTATTTTTTATAGACACAATTATTTTATTTGTACTAGTTATTGTTATTTTTAATAAGCAAAAAGACCTTCAAATTCAACGAAGGAAAATTGCAACAGTTTTTATATCTGCGATAGTGTTAATGTCTGTCAACTTAGGTTTGGCTGAAGCAGACCGTCCACAACTGTTAACTAGAACCTTCGACCGTAACTATATTGTTAAGTATTTGGGAATGTATAACTACACCATTTATGATGCTGTTCTAAGTACAAAAGCATCAGCAAAACGTGCATTAGCAGATAGTAACGATATTACAGAGGTCATTAACTACACGAGATCAGAGTATGTGAGTCCTAATCCTGAATTTTTTGGTAAGGCAAAAGGTATGAACGTCATATATGTTCACCTGGAGTCAATACAAACGTTTTTAATTGATTATGAACTTCATGGTGAAGAAGTAACACCTTTTTTAAATTCTTTAACAAAAGATGAGAATACGTTATATTTTGATAACTTTTTTCATCAGACAGCTCAAGGAAAAACAGCGGATGCTGAATTCATAATTGATAACTCATTATATGGGCTACCTCAGGGTTCGGCATTTTCAACAAAAGGGCATAATACGTATCAAGCTGCTCCAGCTATATTAAGTGATTATGGATATAGTTCAGCAGTTTTCCATGGTAACACAGGTTCATTCTGGAATCGTGATGAAATCTATAAATCATTTGGATTTGATGCGTTCTACGATTCTAGCTACTATGAAATGGTTGAGGATGAACTAGCTGACTATGGTTTGAACGATAAGCCGTTCTTTGAACAATCTATGCCTATGCTAGAAGCTTTACCGCAACCGTTCTATACTAAGTTTATTACGGTAACACACCATCATCCTTTTACACTTCCTGAAGAGAAGGTGACAATTGCACCACATACAACGGGAAATAGAACAGTAGATAATTACTTTCAAACTGCACGCTATGCTGACGAAGCTTTAAGTGAATTCTTTGGTTATTTGAAGGAATCTGGACTTTACGACAACTCAGTTATTATTCTATATGGTGACCATTATGGTATTTCCGATAATCATAGAAAAGCAATGTCAAAAGTATTAAACAAGGAAGTAAATGACTTTGAAAGTGCTGGCCTACAACGAGTTCCTTTATTTATTCGTGTTCCAGGGGTTGAAGGTGGAACAAAGCATCAATATGGAGGGCAAATTGATTTATTCCCAACAGTAATGCATTTGTTAGGCATAGATACCAAATCAAATGTACAATTTGGAACGGATTTATTATCTGAAGATCATGATGAGCTTATTCCTTTCCGAAATGGTGATTTTGTTAGCCCAACTGTCACATATACAGGTGGTAAATTCTATGATTCTCTTACAGGAATTGAGATTGAAGATTACAAGGAATTAAGTCGCTTTAAGGAAATAGCGGAGATGAAACTTAGATTCTCTGATCGGGTTGTTGAAGGAGATTTATTACGTTTTTATACTCCAGAAGGATTTACACCTGTAGATCGGTCACAATTTAATTATTTGAACAGAAATGTTGATTAATAAATATAAATATTTTATTTAAAGCCGTTGAGATATTTTCCAACGGCTTTTTATTGTACTTCAGGTACCAATTTATCTTGTTTATAAAAGATTGTTGTTATAAAGAGAATGAGTAGTAGCAGACTATTAGTAAAGTCTGCATTTTGCTAATAGGAAGGAGAGGAGAATCAAATATGGAACAACTTACTTATAAACAATCATGGTTTGGCAATATAAAAGGTGATATTCTATCTGGTTTAGTTGTTGCGCTTGCACTTATTCCAGAAGCCATTGCTTTTTCAATTATTGCAGGAGTAGATCCAATGGTTGGTTTGTATGCTTCATTTACAATTGCTGTTACGATTGCTTTTATTGGCGGTAGACCAGGTATGATTTCAGCTGCTACTGGAGCCATGGCTCTACTATTTATTGACTTAGTTGCAAATCATGGAATTCAGTATTTACTGGCAGCAACTATTTTAACAGGTATACTACAAATTCTGTTTGGTGTATTTAAACTAGCTAGATATATGAAATTTATACCAAGGTCAGTAATGGTTGGTTTTGTAAATGCGTTAGCTATTTTAATATTCACATCCCAATTGCAACACTTCGAGGACGAATCATGGATTATATACGCGTTAGTAGGATTAACGTTAGCTATTATTTACCTTTTTCCTTATCTTACAAAAGTTGTACCATCTACACTTGTGGCCATTGTAGTTGTAACGGCACTTTCAATATTTATGAATTATGGGGTCAGAACAGTAGGTGATATGGGAACAATTTCTCAAACATTACCACAATTTTTGATTCCTGATATTCCCTTGTCTTTTGAAACCCTAGTTATAATTCTCCCTTATTCCCTTGCCCTAGCAGTCGTTGGTATTTTGGAATCTTTATTGACGGCAACTATTGTAGATGATATGACAGATTCGGACAGTGATAAGAATGTTGAGAGTAGAGGACAAGGAGTTGCCAATATTATTACAGGCTTTTTTGGGGGAATGGCAGGATGTGCAATGATAGGACAATCAGTAATTAATGTGAAATCTGGCGGAAGGGGAAGACTTTCTGCATTAGTAGCGGGGATTTTTTTAATGTTTTTAATTGTTGTGCTTGGCGATATAGTTGTTCAAATCCCAATGGCTGCACTTGCTGGTGTAATGATCATGGTTTCGATAAGTACATTTGATTGGGGTTCGATAAAAACGCTCCACCTGGTTCCTAGAAGTGATGCTACTGTGATGATTGTCACTGTCTTAACGGTTGTATTCACTCATAATTTAGCTATCGGGGTATTTACTGGGATCTTACTTAGTGCAATCTTCTTTGTTTCTAAAATTTCAAAAATACGTGTAGATAGCAAATTAGTGGGTAATAAAAGAATATACTATGTTAACGGGGAATTGTTTTTTGCATCTGTTACTGAACTTATTTCAAAGTTCAATTACAAAGAGGATATAAAAAATGTGGAACTAAACTTAAGCAGTGCCCATGTATGGGATGACTCAGCAGTAGCTGCTGTGGAAAAAATTGTGTCAAAGTTTGAGGACAATAAAATTGTTGTAGATGTAAAAGGATTAAACGCTGCTAGTACAGAATTAATAAATAAATTAGCTAATAAACTTGGAACTCATTAATAGGAGGGGTTGGGAGAATGTATAAAAAAATATTATTAGCAACTGACGGATCGGAGCATTCAAAAAGGGCTGCTGAGAATGCAGTTCATATTGCAAAATGTAGTCCTAATTCAAAAATAGAAGTTGTATATGTCGTGGATCATGATAAAGTGAAGTCGGATGTTCTAAAGAATTGGAACTCTGCCGATATTGGAGACAAACGAAAAGACAGAATGAAAGATGTTGAGCGAATAGCAAAAGAATCAGGCGTTTCCTATGAAATAAAAATTTTACATGGAGAACCAGGACCTGTCATCGTCGATTATGCAAATAAAAACAATTTTGAAATCGTTATCATTGGTAGCAGGGGTTTAAATGTTCTTCAAGAATTTATGCTAGGTAGCGTAAGTCATAAAGTTGCTAAGCGAGCAAATTGTCCAGTATTAATAGTTAAATAACAAGGGTAAAAGGGACTATCCAAGAGGTCATTAAGAGTGACTTACTAAGGACAGTCCCTTTTAGTTTTAGGATTTTCTTTTAAATATATAAATTTAAATTCCAAGACCTACCACTTCATTTATATAAAAATTATATGGTTGTACCGAATATGAAAGAAAAATGATGATTTTGGACGTAAATCATAATTGTTCGCGTTTTCATGCGATTTCACAAAAACGTCATAATCATATATACTCGATTTGTTATCAACGGACCCGACTTTCATGAGAGTTGAAAGTCATCAAAATATACGAAAGAGGTGCTATATGTTTAGTAACAAAAAAATTAAATATGAATGGTTTGGGAACATCAAAGGAGATGTACTTGCAGGAATGGTAGTTGCAATGGCCCTAATACCAGAAGCGATTGCTTTCTCAATTATTGCGGGAGTAGACCCAATGGTAGGACTATATGCATCGTTCTGTATCGCGGTAGTTATTGCATTTGTTGGGGGCAGACCCGGAATGATTTCTGCTGCGACTGGTGCGACTGCATTACTAATGGTAACTTTAGTTGCCGAGCACGGATTACAGTATTTACTTGCCGCAACAATTCTTACTGGTGTCATACAGATTGTAATGGGCGTTTTAAAATTAGGACGGTTAATGAAGTTCGTTCCACGATCTGTTATGACAGGATTTGTAAATGCATTAGCAATCCTTATTTTCACATCCCAACTAACTCACTTTGTTGGAGAAACATGGGTGATGTATGTAATGGTGGCTGGAGCGTTGGCGATTATTTATATATTACCTCGTTTTACAAAAGTAGTTCCTTCTCCATTAGTTGCAATTATTGCCATTACAATTGTTGCCATAATGACTGGGAGCGATGTTAGAACGATAGGAGATATGGGGCAGCTAACGCAGGCATTGCCTTTATTCTTAATTCCTGACATTCCATTAAACTTTGAAACATTGAAAATTATCTTTCCTTACTCCTTATCTATCGCTATTGTAGGTTTAGTTGAATCATTATTGACAGCATCAATCGTGGACGATATGACAGACACCAAAAGTGATAAGAACAAGGAAGCTAGAGGTCAGGGAATTGCAAATATCGTTTCAGGATTTTTTGGCGGGATGGCTGGTTGTGCGATGATTGGTCAATCCGTTATCAACGTAAAATCTGGTGGAAGAGGAAGGCTTTCTTCTCTTGTAGCTGGTGCATTCTTAATGTTCCTAATCTTAGTATTAAACAACTACCTTATACAGATTCCAATGGCGGCATTGGTTGGTGTAATGATTATGGTATCCATTGGTACATTTGATTGGTCTTCTTTAAAAGCTCTACACAAAACACCAATTACCGATACAATAGTGATGATTGCAACAGTTATTACTGTTCTAATGACTCATGATTTATCAAAAGGTGTTTTAGTGGGTATCATTTTAAGTGCGATTTTCTTTGCATCTAAGATATCTAAAGTAAAGGTAACCACTCTAAGTTCGGAAGGTTCTCATAAAAAAATCTATCGAGTATCTGGACAATTATTTTTTGCCTCTGTAACTGATTTTGTTGAAAGTTTTGATTACAGTGAAAAAGTACAAGAAATTAATTTAGACTTCACTCAAGCCCATTTATGGGATGATTCAGCAGTTGGGGCTATTGATAAAGTGGTCATTAAATATCACCAAAACGGTGTTAAGGTAAACTTAATAGGTCTTAATAATGAAAGCAATAAATTAATTGATAAACTAGCCGTTCATAACAAACCAGGTGGCCTCGAAAAGGCCGTAGGTCATTAAATAAGGAAACACGCTGAGATATATCAGCGTGTTTTTTGTGTTATTTAACGTCCATAATTACAGGAAGTATAATCGGTCTTCTGCCTGTTTCTTTATAAACAAAAGGTTCTAATTGATCCAGTATATCTTTTTTGATATCTCCCCATTTTGTATTACCAGATTTAAGGGAGCGTTCAGTCGAAGATTTAACAATTTCTCGAATATTACTTAATAACACTTCTGATTCTCTCATAAAAACAAATCCACGAGTAATGATTTCAGGCCCAGAGACTATACTCTTGCTTTTATTGTCAATCGAAATAATGGCAATTAATATGCCAGACTCCGATAGCTTTTTCCTGTCATTAAGAACAACTGATCCAATATCTCCTATACCATCTCCATCCACATACACTGGATTAGCAGGTACAGTTCCTGTAATAACAGCGTTATTTTGATTAATCTCAATAACATCCCCATTATCAAGGATAAAAGAGCGATCTTTAGGTACCCCACATTCATGTGCTAATTCAACATGTTGCCTTAGCATCCGAAACTCCCCATGAATAGGGATAAAAAAATGAGGGTTTATTAAGCGTAACATTAATTTTAACTCTTCTTGAGCACCATGTCCTGAAGTATGGATATCTTTTAGTTTATGATGAATAACAGTTGCGCCAGAACGGCTCAATTGGTCAATTATCCTATTTATGCTAATCGTATTACCTGGTATTGGTGAGGAAGAAAAAATTACCGTATCTTCACTTCTAATTGTTAGTTGCGGGTGCCTTTTATTAGCGATCCTAGATAATGCAGCAAAAGGTTCCCCTTGACTTCCGGTACAGAGTACTAGGATGCGGTCTTCAGGATAGTTATTAATTTCAGAAGCATCAATTAGCATTCCATTTGGGATAGTAAGATACCCAAGTTCTTGTCCTATTCTTACAGCTTTAACAAGACTTCTCCCTAAGACAACAATTTTCCTTTTGTGAATGATGGCAGCTTCAATTGCCTGTTTAAACCGATACATATTCGATGCAAAAGTAGCAAATATAATTCTGCCAGTACATTCATTGAACAAAGAATGAATCGTTTGACTTATCTTTTTTTCTGATAACGAAAAACCAGGTATCTCACTATTTGTACTATCTGAAAGTAAACAAAGCACACCATCATTCCCAACAGAAGCTATCTTTGAAATGTTGGAAGGTTTCCCAAGAGGTGTTAAATCAAATTTAAAATCTCCCGTATGAACAATGTTCCCGTGAGGTGTTTTTACAACAATTCCGAACGAATCTGGGATACTGTGTGTTGTTCTAAAAAAATCAACAGATAATGAGTTAAAAGAGAAAATCCGATCTTCTTCAATTTCATATAATTTTGCATTATTTAGCAAACCATGTTCTTTTAATTTTTCTTTTATTAATTCCAAAGCCAGTTTTCCCGCGTAAATGGGGACATTGATTTCCTTCAATAGAAAGGGAATGCCACCTATATGGTCTTCATGTCCGTGAGTAATAAATAATCCCTTAATCTTTTCTTCATTTTCAATTAGATACGAGTAATCTGGTATTACATAATCAATTCCGAACAATTCTTCTTCCGGGAATTTTACTCCTGCGTCAATAAGTATTATTTCATCCTGGTATTGAATAACATACGTATTTTTACCGATTTCTCCTAAACCACCGAGTGCAAATATTGCTAAGTTATTTGTTGATACAACGTTCATTTATTCACTCCTTTATTATTTGCTAATATGGTTATTTTACCATATATAATCTAGGGTCTGAAATTTGATTTTTAAATTAGAATGATCGTGTAAGAGTTTAAAAAAATGTAATCACTTTTTAATTTGTGTATTATGTTTGGGAAGGTTTTAGTAGAGGAGAGGGCAAGCAGTAAAAAAATGTGTAGAAACTATTGTTCTACACATTTTCTACATTTTATAAAACTTTCGAAGGTTTTGTTGCAAACAATGCACATGTTACCCCAATGGCTGGAAAAACTAATGAGAATAATAGAATTTCTGTATAACCTCCAAACATGTCAAACGCATATCCAAATGGTAATGGACCAAATGCTGAACCTAATACCATGACAGTTGTTGCGATACCACTAATACTTCCGAGTGATGACCTACCAAAATAGCTTGGCCAGACGTAGTTAAGTGCAATACGCTCAAATCCTCCACTAATTCCCCATAAGATTCCAAACATCACTGCTAGAAAAGTAGACTTTGTAATGAGTAAAAAGAGAATAAAGATGATCTCTCCAACAAAAATACCAGCCAATACATAATTTATTTTAACTCGATCAATCAACCGACCAGCAATTAAAGTTAAAGGGAACCCTACAATAGCCATAATACTAAGTACCAGCGCAGCTGTACCCGCAGATAAACTATTTGATTTAAAGATTGATATGAGATGAAAGGTAATTCCGGTATTAACGAGAGCAGGTATACTTACACATATTAAAATTAACCAGAAGCTTTTCGTTCTCATAGCCTCTTTTAGTGTCCAACTAATTTCCATATCTGAATTGTTTTCTAAAGTTTTATTTTGTTCAGACATTACATTTGGTTTCCGACCATCGGGTAATAAACCAACATCTTCCGGTTTATTACGCACAAAGAAATAAGCTAGCGGAGTAAAAATAATTAACAACAAGGAGCCCCATACAAGCCAAGATACTTCCCAGCTAAAAGTTGAGACAAGCCAAGAGTTTATTGGTGGAAATAATGCTGAACTTGCAAAACCACCGATTGCCATATAACTTAATGCTTTACCTCTTTTTTTAATGAACCACTGAGGAACGAGTGTATTAGGAACTAGAGTCATTGAACCTTGACCAAATATTCTAAGCATAAAGAATCCTAGAAAAAGCATAAATAAATTTGATACAAAGCTATTCCACAAACATGCAAAAGCCAATGCTACCGAGACAATAATCATGATCTTTCTCTGACCAAACCGGTCTATAAATCTACCGACAAAAAACATACATAACCCAGAGAGCAGAGTAGCGAGGGAATAAACCGTTGATACTTCAGAACGACTCCATCCAAAGTCCTTAATATATGAATCAATGAAAACAGAGATTGAATAGGTCTGACCTGGACCAGAAAAGAATACACTTAGTGCGCTTATGGTAACAATAATCCATCCATAGTAGAACTTTGAATGAACGGGAACCTGAGAAAGTGACTTAGCTGTTTGCATAATATCCCCCATTTTAAAAAAGTGAAAATTAAATACAATAACAATAGTAACAAATTTATTTGAAAATTAGAAATTAATATTATGAATCCAAATTAAACAAACAGATAACATATTAAGGTAAAAATTTTTATTGGGAAATATAGGTTTAGGTGCATTTTTAGAAAAGAGTTTTATTATTCACCAAAAGCAATTATATATTGGTCGATTCCCTAGAAGAAAATACTTGATTTTTGCAAGTAATAATGTTATAAAACGGATATAAGTTTAATGAAATAAAAGAAAGTTGTTTTTATTTAAGTTGATTATTACAACTAAAAATAAATTGGGTAGGTTTGTTTTTGACGGTTTTTGTTCTCAAATTTCTCATGAAATAAGTAAATCGCTAATGTCGTAGACAAAAGAAAAAAGTTTGAAGAAATATTAAGGAGGATTAATACATGAGAAATTCATTTCAAAAGATCACACGTAGTTTTGGTCTACTCAATAAAATATGCTGCTCTGTAGAAGGAATTGATGTATCTGCTGTACAAAGTCACATACTTTATGAGATAGACGTAAACGATAATCCAACTATGCAACAGGTGGCAGATTTGCTTGGGATTGAAATTGCAACATTTAGTAGGCAAATCCAAACCCTTATAAAAATGAATCTTGTGATAAAACTACCTTCTATGAAAGACAAGAGAGTGAGTGTTTTAGCCTTAACGGAAGAAGGAAAAAAGGTTGCAACAGGGATCGATAAGCAAGTAAATGAATTCTTAGATGATATCTTCGGTGAAATGACTGAATTTGAACGTGAAACAACACGAAGAACCGTTCATTTTCTTGCTGAAGTAATGACCAAATCACCATTGTGTTGCGGACTTAAGACAGATAAGAGTAGCTGTTAGAATAGGAGAATTATCAAAATGAACAATATAAATATTCGAGTAGCATCTATAGACGACATCGAAGATATTCTCTTCATTTATAACGAAGGGATAATTGATCGAATTGCAACTCTAGAAACAACAATTAAAGATAAGAATTATATGTTGGAGTGGTTCCATCGGCATAAAGAACGCTACAAGGTCATAGTGGCAGAAGTTGAAGGGAAGACAGTAGGATGGGCGAGTCTAAATCAGTACAGCAGCCGCTCAGCATACGATGGTGTTGCAGATTTATCAATTTATATTAAAAGAACTTATCGTGGAAAAGGTGTGGGAGGAACATTACTTTCCTACATTGAGGGGATAGCAAAAGAAAATGATTTCCATAAAATTGTCTTGTTTACTTTTCCATTCAATGAATTAGGTCAAGGTTTATATAAAAAAAGAGGATTTCGGGAAGTTGGAGTATTTAAAAATCAAGGAATATTAGACGGTCAATATATTGATGTAATGGCAATGGAGAAATTGTTATTTTAGGAGGTTAATAAAAATGGAAAAAGTTATGAAAGGTAATCTTCCTGTTGCAATCATCGGTGGTGGTCCTGTTGGGCTTGCGGCTGCTGCTCATCTTGTTCAAAAAGGAGAAAGTTTCATCTTGTTTGAAGCAGGGGCGACAGTGGCTTCAAATATCTTAGAGTGGGGACACGTAAAAATGTTTTCTCCATGGCAATACAATATTGATAGGGCATCAAGGGAGTTACTCGAAAAGTCAGGATGGGTGTCGCCAAATGAAAATTTACTACCCACAGGACAAGAGTTGGTTGAAGAATACCTACTCCCGTTAAGCCAAGTAAAGGAAATGAATGATAACATTATTTTAAATGCTATTATAGTAGGTATAGCAAGAAAAGGACTAGATAAATTAAAAAATGCTAAAAGAGAAGATGCACCCTTCCAGCTATATGTTGATATTGAAGGAGAAACAAAGGTTTTTGAAGCAAAAGCTGTTATTGATTCATCTGGGACTTGGAAAAATCCTAATCCCGCACTTTCAAATGGAATTTGGACGAATTCAGAACGTTCCTTAAACAATCATATCTATTATGGGATTCCAAACGTAAATAAACTTGAGGATCGTTATAGGGACAAAAATGTAATGGTCATTGGTAGTGGGCATTCTGCCATTAATGCACTTCTTGAACTTGTAGAGTTAAAAGTGAAATATCCGAATACAACTATTTATTGGGTGATGAGAAAGCAAAATGTAAAAGAAGCATATGGTGGTCAAGAGAATGATGGACTACAAGCTCGTGGCGAACTAGGCACTAAAATTCAGAGAATGGTTGAATTAGAACAAATTAAAGTCTTAACTCCATTTTATATCCATAATCTTAAAGGGGAAAATGGAAAGATTAGTGTTACAGGTAACCATAATTTCGACGAAGTTTTAATCCATGACATTGACGAACTTATTGTAAGTACAGGATTTAGACCAGATATATCATTCTTAAACGAAGTCCGATTAAATCTTGATCCTGCGGTTGAAAGTGTAGAAGCACTCGCTCCACTTATTGATCCTAATATTCATAGCTGCGGTACTGTAAGGCCACATGGGGAAGAGGAATTAAGACAGCCAGAAAAGAATTTCTATATTGTAGGGATGAAAAGCTATGGTCGAGCACCAACTTTCTTACTTGCAACAGGATACGAACAAGTTCGATCTGTTGTTGCATACTTAACTGGAGATATTGTAGGAGCAAAAGAGGTACATTTAGAATTGCCGGAAACAGGTGTATGCAGTACAAATATAGAATCAAACTGTTGTTCAACCGAAACTAAGCCTATGCAAATAGAATCTGATTCTTGTTGTACGCCTAAACCTATCCCATTGAAAATAGAAATAAATAAAAAGGACAATTCTTGTTGTAGCTAAATCTTTTTGACCAGTCTGTGACTCAGATTGGCCTTTTTACTTTAATGGGTGGTAAGGAGGTGTATTTTGTTTTCTCAAGATAAACAACCTGTTGTAGCACTTGCTCTAATTACTGCGATTTGTCTAGCGGGAGATTCCATGCTTTATATTGTACTTCCAACGCACTGGAAAGAAGTTGGTTTAACATCCCTAGTGCAAGTTGGAATTTTACTTTCTGTAAATCGGTTTGTAAGGCTTCCATTGAATCCTTTAATAGGGTATATCTACAAGAAAGTGAACTTTCGAAGCGGAATTCTTCTTGCAGTTATTTTAAGTGGTATTACGACAATCAGTTATGGATTGGTAGAGAATTTTAAAATTTGGGTCTTCCTTAGATCGATATGGGGATTTTCTTGGGCCCTTTTTAAACTTGGAGGCTATTTATTAATATTACAGTTTTCTACTGATATGAACCGAGGAAATGTAATGGGAACTTATAACGGATTATATCGTTTGGGTAGTCTTTTTGGAATGTTATTTGGAGGCTTTTTTGCAGATTTAATTGGGATGAAGACCATCAGTATAGTTATAGGATTTTTTGCATTCTTAAGCATTTGTATTATCTATAAATACATTCCAAAAACGGTTGAAATTTATGATGTAGCAAACAAAACACATCCATCAAATCTAAGTAATAAAAGATACTTATTTGATAAGCCACTTGTAAAGAGGTTTATTACGGCATTTCTAGTCATGATGTTACTAGACGGAATGCTAACGGCAACTTTGGGTCATATTATTGAGGTCAAATATACAAATAACATTGAAGTATTTCACGTAATAATTGGAGCTGCAACGCTTGCAGGTATTATGCAAGCACTTAGGTGGGGCATATCGCCCATTGTAATCCCACAAATAGGAAACTTATTAGATAGGTCTAACCATAATAACGTTATATTGGGATTATTCTTATCTTGTGCATCAATCCTTTCATTTTTACTGCCATTCCAGATTCAATTAGGAATATGGCTACCTATTTTATTTTTACATCTAATAGTTTCTTCAATACTTATAAATGTTATGGATACCATTGTTGCGGAATATGCATCAAAACAAATTAACAAGATATTCATAATGACCACATTTACGATAATTGTAGATTTAGGTGCAGCGCTTGGACCAATAACTAGTTATTTCTTGGAACAAAAAATAGGGCTAGAAAGTTTATTTTGGATTACAGCAGGTGTGTGTTGTTTATTGTCAATTATATGGATTATTCCACGTAATCAAAGTGGAAATAGAGAACACAGAATGTATCACGAAATGTAAGAGGCTATAAAATATAAGCTAAAGCTTAGGTTTATATTTGTTCATAAAGAAGATTGGTTACAGAGTTTTTGTAACCAATCTTCTTCTTCTTCTTCTTTACAGAAAGTTTACAAAAAAACTATTGCACTTAATACATAAGCGAAGTATTATATAAGTAAATATTTATATGATGATTCATTCAGAATTAGATCAAAAAACCTTTCTACCTACTTCTTGGATTAAACGGGAGGGAAGAATATGAAGCAGATTATTCCAGCATTAATTTTTATATTAATTGTTTTTATCGGAGAGATATTTCTATTACGTGCCGACAAAGGGTCTTCCATCTTATCTAACTATTTGAATAAAATGATGAATCTATTTAAAAAATAAGTTAAAGAGTACTTTACTATTGCCTATATAAGCTAATTATTATATATTAATATTTGGATTATTCTGGGAGGTGTATATATGTTAGTTTCAACCATTGAAATAGAGAAAGCTGCATCAATTCTAAAATTATTAGGGGATAAAACACGACTTACAATGGTAAAAATTTTAGATAATCATGATTGTTGTGTGTGTGAGTTTGTAGAGATATTTAAAACTAGCCAACCAGCAATTAGTCAACATATTCGTAAATTGAAAGATGTAGGTATCGTTCGGGAAGCAAGAAGAGGTCAATGGATTATTTATTCACTTAACAAAGATAGTGACTATTATCCGTTAATTCAAGACCTTTTGGAACATCTTCCTAGCCAAGATTATAAATTACAGGAACTTGAAGAACAAGGATTACGAATTTCATGTGAGTAATAGGGGGGAATAATTTGACATCAGTAGTTTTAGCATCAGTGATTTTTTTACTAACGCTTGTTTTAGTTATTTGGCAACCTAAAGGTTTGTCCATAGGATGGTCGGCTTGCGGTGGAGCAATTCTTGCTTTACTTGCAGGAGTAGTTGATATTAACGATGTAATAGACGTTACATCCATTGTTTGGAACGCAACTTTAGCGTTTGTTGCCATTATTATCATTTCATTAATTCTAGATGAGATTGGATTTTTTGAGTGGTCAGCTCTACATATGGCGAGAGCTGCAAAAGGAAACGGGGTTCGAATGTTTGTCTATGTTTCTATATTAGGAGCATTAGTTGCAGCGTTCTTTGCAAACGATGGAGCAGCATTAATCTTAACTCCAATCGTATTGGCGATGGTTCGAAACCTAAACTTCAATGAAAAAATGGTATTTCCATTTATCATTGCTAGTGGATTTATTGCAGATACAACATCTCTGCCACTTGTGGTAAGTAACTTAGTAAACATCGTATCAGCAGACTTTTTTGGAATTGGTTTTGCCGAGTTTGCATCAAGGATGATTATTCCAAACTTCTTTTCATTAGCAGCAAGTATTTTAGTTTTGTATCTATTTTTCCGTAAGAGTATTCCGAAGAATTACGATATTACTCAATTGAAAAAGCCGGTAGAAGCAATTCGAGACATGAAGATGTTCAGACTATCTTGGATTGTATTAGGGATACTACTTATTGGATACTTTGCAAGTGAATTTACCGGTATTCCAGTATCGATCATTGCATGTATTGTAGCAATCTTCTTCTTATTCATGGCTAGAAGAAGTGCAGCGGTAAACACACGAACAGTTATAAAAGGCGCTCCATGGGCTATCGTGTTTTTCTCAATAGGCATGTATGTAGTTGTATACGGATTAAGAAATGTTGGGCTTACAGATTTACTAGCTAATCTTATTCAGCTAACAGCAGACCAAGGATTATTTGCAGCAACAATTGGAATGGGGTTCATTGCAGCGATTCTTTCATCTGTTATGAATAACATGCCAACTGTAATGATTGATGCGCTTGCGATAGCTGATACTAATACAACAGGTGTGATTAGGGAAGCCCTAATTTATGCAAACGTTATTGGTTCAGACTTGGGACCAAAAATCACACCTATTGGTTCTCTTGCCACTCTATTATGGCTACATGTTCTTTCACAAAAGGGTGTTAAGATTTCGTGGGGAACCTACTTTAAGACTGGTATTGTATTAACCATTCCGACATTGTTCATTACTCTAGTTGGATTATATATCTGGTTACTTATTATTCATTAAACAATAAAGGAGAAATAAATAATGACGAAAAAAACAATCTACTTTTTATGTACAGGTAACTCATGTAGAAGCCAAATGGCGGAAGGATGGGGAAAAAAGTATTTAGGAGACGAGTGGAACGTATTAAGTGCTGGTATTGAAGCACATGGCTTAAATCCTAATGCCTTAAAAGCGATGAATGAAGTAGGCATTGACATTTCAAACCAAACTTCCGACATTATTGATTCTGAAATCTTAAACAATGCAGATTTTGTGGTGACTTTATGTGGAGACGCTGCAGATAAGTGTCCAATGACACCACCTCATGTTAAACGTGATCATTGGGGATTTGATGACCCAGCAAAAGCTCAAGGGACTGAAGAGGAAAAATGGGCAGTATTCCAACGAGTTCGTGACCAAATTGGTGAAAGAATCAAACGCTTTGCTGAAACTGGTGAATAATAAAATCTAATAGCCAAGAGATTCATCTCTTGGTTTTCTTCTGAATTTTATATAAGTATATGCTTATTTAATAGTAAACGGAGGTTTTTTCTGATGAAAAAAATTGAGATATTTGATCCAGCGATGTGTTGCTCCACTGGAGTGTGTGGTCCTTCAGTTGATCCAGAACTAACCAGAGTAGCGTCCGCTGTATACTCTTTAGAGAAAAAAGGATTTGATGTGAAACGGTATCAGTTAACTAATGAACCTGAAAAATTTGCTAACACGCATGAAGTCAATAAAGTCTTACATGCGAAGGGTCCTAATGCGTTACCTGTGGTTTTAGTGGATGAACAGGTTGTAAAGGTTGGAAGCTATCCAACAAATGAAGAACTTGCTGAATGGTTAGGAGTAAAATCAGAAGAACTAACTGAAAAACCAAAAGTTCGCCTATCATTAACTATAAAGAAATAGTAGTAGAAAGAAGTGAAAAACATGTTTCAGTCTTTCAATCCAAAAAATGTCGTACAAACAAAGTTTTTATTTTTAACTGGAAAAGGTGGGGTAGGAAAAACATCAACTGCATGTGCAACAGCTGTAGCGTTAGCTGATAGTGGAAAAAGAGTGTTATTGATAAGTACCGACCCAGCATCCAATTTACAAGACGTATTTGGTATAGAATTAACAAATTCGCCTATGTCGGTTCCCACTGTTGAAAATCTATATGCTAGTAATCTAGACCCCGAAGCTTCTGCAAAAGCATATCGTGAAAAAGTAGTTGGGCCATATCGTGGAGTTCTTCCTGATTCCGTATTAGTCACAATGGAAGAACAATTATCAGGAGCATGTACAGTAGAGATTGCTGCATTCGATGAATTTACAACCTTATTAACAAATGAAGAAATCATTAATCAATACGATCATATTATTTTCGATACAGCTCCAACAGGGCATACATTACGTCTTTTACAGCTTCCAACAGCTTGGAATGGATTTTTAGAAGAAAGTACGCACGGAGCTTCTTGCTTAGGACCGTTATCTGGACTTGCAGATAAGAAAAGTCTTTATTCTGAAACGGTTGATGTGCTTTCAGATCCAAAGAAAACAACTTTACTATTAGTAACAAGACCTGATGTTTCATCTCTTTTAGAAGCAAACCGTGCTTCATTAGAACTTAAAGAAATAGGGATTAAAAATCAAATACTAATAGTAAACGGCCTTCTTCAAAATTATTTGAAGGAAGATGAAGTGTCTGTAGCCTTCTATCAAAAGCAAAGGGATTCATTAAAACATATTCCAGACAACCTAAAACAGACTGTAAGTTATTCATTACCCTTTGTTTCATATTCTCTTACAGGTATTAAAAATCTTCGTTATCTATTTAGTGATTACTTTATACCAACAGAAGAAACTGGTAGGGAAATTAACATAGGTAAAATCCCTAGGCTGAACGATGTAATAAACGACTTTTCTGTAAGTAATACAAAACTTATATTCACAATGGGTAAAGGTGGGGTAGGTAAAACTACGGTTGCATCTGCTATTGCAGTTGGTTTAGTAGAAAAAGGACATCGTGTTCATTTAACCACAACAGACCCAGCGGCACATTTACAGTATCAATTTGAAACGGACCAACTTCATCAAAATCTAACGATTAGTAGCATTAATCCTAAAAAGGAAGTCGAGAAATATAAAGCAGAAGTGTTAGCAACTGCTGGGCAGGATTTAGATGATGAAGGTCTAGCATATCTACAGGAAGATTTAAATTCTCCTTGTACAGAAGAAATTGCAATTTTTCGAGCGTTTGCTGAAGTAGTTGCCAAATCTGAAAATGAAATTGTTGTAATAGACACGGCCCCTACAGGACATACGTTACTCTTATTAGATGCAGCACAATCATATAGTAAAGAAATTGCAAGGTCCACTGGTGAGGTACCAGAAAGTGTAACTAAACTACTACCAAAGATCCGAAATCCAAAAGAAACATCAGTAGTAATCGTTACATTAGCTGAAGCGACACCGGTTTTAGAGGCTTCAAGATTACAAGATGATTTAAGGCGAGCAAGTATCAATCCAAAATGGTGGGTAATTAATCAAAGTTTAATGGCTACCAATACAACTGACTCTGTATTAAAAGGTAAAGCAATCTCAGAGAAAGAATGGATTAATGAAGTCAAAACACATTTAGCTGAAAGAAGTGCTATTATTCCTTGGTTAAATGAAGAAAAAGTTGGATATGAGAAGCTGAAAGATTACATTATGTAATGTGGGGGAATTGAAAATGGAGAAAGTAGTTATTTTAGGAACAGGACCATCTGGATTAACGGCTGCTATATATTTAGCGAGAGCTAACATGAAACCAATAGTAATTGAAGGTTATCAACCGGGAGGACAATTAACATTAACAACAGAAGTTGAAAACTTTCCAGGCTTTATTGATGGGATTATGGGACCTGAACTTATGGAAAATATGAGAAAGCAAGCTGAGAGATTCGGGGCTGAGTTTAGAAGAGGTTGGGTAACGAATGTTGATTTTTCAAAAAAACCATATAAATTACAAGTGAATGGGTTAGGTGAAATTGAAACTGAAGCTCTAATTCTTTCAACTGGGGCATCTGCTAAGCTTTTAAATATTCCTGGTGAAGTGGGGAATATTGGTCGAGGGGTTAGTACTTGTGCAACTTGTGATGGATTCTTTTTTAGAGGAAAAAAAGTCATTATAGTAGGTGGCGGGGACTCTGCAATGGAGGAAGCTAATTTCTTAACTAAGTTTGCAAGTGAAGTCATTGTTGTTCATAGACGAAATGAACTTCGTGCATCAAAAATCATGCAGGATCGTGCTAGAAACAACCCTAAAATTTCGTGGCAACTTAACAAAACACCAATTGAGGTTTTAGCCGGTGAAAAGGGTGTTACTGGCTTTAAAGTGTTAAATAATGAAACCAATGAAGAAGAAATCATTCAGACAGACGGTATCTTTGTTGCAATTGGTCATACACCAAATACAGCATTTTTAAATGGCCAAATTGATACTGATGAGACAGGGTACATCAATGTAGTTCCTGGTACAACAGAAACTAATATACCTGGTGTTTTTGCTTGTGGAGACGTACAAGATAAAAAATATCGGCAAGCCATTACTGCTGCTGGCACAGGATGCATGGCAGCATTGGATGCAGAAAAGTATTTAGAAGAGAATAGTGTTCATGACTGGAGCAAATCTTTATAATTGGAGGAGTAACTATGACAACAAAGAATTATCATGAATTAATCAATGACAGAATTTTCATTGGTGGTGCCGATGATGTAAAAGAAGCACTTAAAAATGAAAAAGTCGATGTTGTGTATGATCTAAGAGCTGAATCACCTAATGAAAAATCAGAGTATAATCGTGTTCATAGCCCAATTGTTGACGACGCAGCAAACCAAGAAGAATCAATTAAAAAATCCATTGATCATGTAGTTAACGCGTATAATGAAGGCAAGAATGTATATTTTCACTGCCAAGGTGGAAGTAATCGAACTGGCACTGTCGCAATTGGAACTTTACTAGCTTTAAGTAAGGCGAGTACTATTGAAGAAGCAGAAGAAATTGCTAAGCAGGCTCGTCCGAAAATTAACGTGAAACCAGAAATGAAAGAAGCTTTAAAAAAAATCTATCCAAATGGATAGAGATTCAGGGAGAGATATTAATGAGAATTACTGATGCAGCTAAACAACTATTAGAAAATGTATTAACTGAAAATGGTGCAGAAGGTATACGTCTTTATTCCGTAGCTGGTTGCTGTGGACCACAATTTGCACTATCTTTAGATGCTCCACAAGAAAATGATAAGGTTGAAACCATTAATGGGATTAAAGTGGCATTTGATTCGCAAGTTAATTCAACAGAGGAGTTAACATTAGATAAGGAAGAAAGTCAAAACGGTGAAGGGCTAGTACTGTTAGGTGCAAGTAGCTGTTGTTAGGATGAAAAAGAAGTGGGTTTGTCTATTGATTAGGCCGACTCACTTCTTTTTTTGAATTTAGTATGACTTTGAATATTTATTATAGACTTTTGAAAGCATCATCTTAAAAAACGATATGGTTGGTTTCGGATCTTTCCAATCCCATATTGCATAAGTCTTGCGTTTAAATATCGTAGGTATCACTTGAAAAATAGATAATTGCCCTGTTCGAATATAATCATTAATTGCTAGCAAATCTTCAAATGCATAGCAAAACACTTTATTCGTATTGTAGGTGATTGCTTTGTCTTCAATTGGTTGTCCAACAAGTTCTGAGTACATTACAAAAGGAAAATTAACTCCAGCTTCATACAACATATGATTTAGGGTTGTGATTCTAGCATTAATTTCAATTGAATAAAATTTTCCAGTATCTGCGTCTTTCTTAAATTCTATTTCAGCAAATCCCTTGTAATTAATTCTTTCTAGAAATTTTGAACCAATTTCATGTAGTTCAGGAACATATTTTTGGCTCGTATATACAGATGCACCAAAGTTAATAGGAAACTGGCGATGCTTTTGGCAAGTAACCCAGTGTGTCACTTGTGAACTTTGATTTAAATAAGCATCGTACGTATACATATGGTCATCAAAGCCAGGTATTATTCGCTGAACAATAACCTCTAATCCGGCTTTATTTGCTTTATCTATCGCCTTTTGTAATTCAGTTCGATTATGTACTTTAAAAATCTTACGTCTGAACTTAGCAACAAATGCTGGTGAATCAGTAGGCTTTACTACACAAGGGAACTGAATGATCTTTTCAACCTTTTCATAGAAATCCTCTTCATCAACACGGATTGTTTCTGGAACATTAATCCCGTGTTCATTAGCCATTCTGTGCAAAATTTCTTTGTTCATAACCTTGGTCCAAAGACCTTTTTCCTTTTGAGATATTAAATAAAATTTATTTAATTCGTCTAAATATTCATCAATTACCTCTACATATGAATCATGGCAGGGTATGAGGACTGGAGGAACGCTCTGTTTGCTTGCATAATTTATTAAAAACTGAATGAATTCTTTCTTATCTGTTTTATAATGTGGGGCAATAAGCTGTTCTGAACAATATTTTGATTCTGCGCCGTAATTGTGATTACTAGAGTAGTCAACAGCCACAGTGTGTACTCCATTAATACCTAAACAACGAATGACACTTAATCCAATATAATAATTACACCCTAGAATAACTGCTTTATTTTTCATACAGACAACTCCTGAAAATCATTAATTACAAAAATGAATTAAGGCTAAATATGAAATTCTTAGGTGGTGGATTCTCTGAAATAATATCATTAATAGACATATTTTAACATAATTCACCAAGGGAAAGAATAACATCCCTTTCCCTTGATTAGAGTATTCACTCTTTTTATTTTTCCATAATTAATTCGTGAAATGCATTTTCAAAACTTTGATACGTAGACTTACCATAACGATTCTTATCATTCTTAAAAAACAACTTTATAGTATGAGCCTTTGCGGTTTCGATGGGGCAATTCCTTGAATTCATAACTAATTTTATATAGGCTAAAAAATACTCTTTAGACAAGTTACCTCCATGGTTTACAATCATGAAAATTATACTCCTTTAAGCGGTGCAGCATTGAGTTGTACAACAAGGATCTTTAGATTCTGATTTTTCACTCTTGATTTTTTCAACTAGATTCATAACTATTTTTTGTAACAAGCTTTCATGCTTGATAGCTGAAAGTAGTGCAAACTCTTTAGAAATCTCCTCAAATTCTTGCTTTTTATACTTTGCTAACATTTCATATTCATGGTAATTCATAAAGACCATCTCCTTTAATTTAATCAAGATATATTGATTTATTAATCAAAAAAAATTGATTTGTAACCAAAAAAAATTAGCATCTACTACTTGGCCTAAATAAACAACAGAGTTCTTCAGATAACAGGTGATTTATCTCATTTTGGTTTAATTTATAATAACTCCATGTTCCTCTTGTATCTTTTAGGATAATGTTTGCATCTAATAAAATCTTTAAATGATAGGATAATTTTGATTGAGTCATATCTACAATAGGAGCTAGGTCACAAACACACATTTCTCCTTTTTGGGTAAGGATATTCATTATCTGTAATCTTTTCTGATCAGCAATAGCTTTAAATTTTTGTTCATAAACTTCAAATAATTTGTCGTTGGATAAGTCTATAAGGTTTATTTCATTTTTCATTTTCTCACCTTTTCTTTAAATCAAATTTATTTGATGTAATCTTATTATATTTCCAGATTTTTCATATGTCAATCCACTTAATCAAAAAAAATTGATTTAAAATATACATGTAGAGAGGGAAAAGTCTGCTTAATGGTTATTTCAAAAGATTTAATAGTGAATATTATCAAACAATTTGTTACTATTATCTTAATAATATGGAACAATTTGGTTTGAGAGAGGAATAATATAATGAAATGGTTGCATTTATCAGATTTGCATTTAATTTATAAAAATTATGAAACAGATGTTATGAGAATTAGTTTTTTTGATTATCTAAAAAAGATTTTTAAGGACAAAGTTGATTGTTTATTTATTACTGGGGATATAACACATCAAGGGCAAGAATATACGGATGAAGTAGTTGAATTTTTAAACGAAATTGTAACTTCATTAAATATCTCTAAAGATAATATTTATATGATACCAGGTAATCACGACATCAAAAGAACAAAATTAATGGGAAATGTTATAAAAGGGCTCTTAAGTGAAGATGATTGCAAGAAAGCGATAAATGAAATTGACGAAGAGTCATTTGATGTTTTATTTAAAGGACAGCAAGGATTTGTAACTTTATATGAAAGATTTCTAGAAAGAGAATATCCAAAAAATAATATCCATTTTGTTATAAAAACTGAAGAATATAACGTTATTCATATTAATACATGTTTGATTGCTGGTGGGGATAATGTAGAAGGTAAAATTTTAGTGGGACTTCAGAACATTTTAAATGTAATGAGGGAAATAAGTAGCGAGAAGGATAAGGTTACCTTTGCAATAGGTCATCATACAGTAAACTGTCTAAATGATGCGGAAAAGGGAAGTTTTTTAAACAGGTTATCTGACAATGAAGTTGACTTTTACTTAAGCGGTCACGTACATAAAAGTAATATTTATCAAGAGTCAAACAACTATAAGACTGTTCATATGTTTACTGCCGGTGCGAATGTGGTTGATGGATATTCAGATACTATTTTTATAGAAGGAAATTTAGATACAAGTAGTGGAAGTGTGGAAGTGGTGTATCATTCTTGGAACCCATCTCAAGAATTTTGGCATGTAAATAACTCATTGGATAGAAGATTAGTAGAAGGAAAGTATACTTTTGAGCTTGAAAAAATAAAAAAAACATTGAGTTCGAAAGGAACTGTTAATACACAAGCTGTTAAGCCAATTATACCAATTAATAAGTTAGAATTTAAAAACTTCCTTATAGACTTTCATAATGTACTTAGTAAAGATGAACCAATTTCTTTTAAAGAAAAATTTGAATTAAATGATGTGAGAGACAAATTCGAGAATATGAAATGTTCTCTATCCTTAAAAAAACAATATGATACTTATTCTACATATTTTCCCATAATAAATGAGATATTTAAATCTTCAAGTTTTGTTGGATTCGAAAAAAACATTTAGTTCCTAGCCTAATTAGTAAATACTATCTTAAGGTACTGCATAAATATAATAATGGTGATGAAATATTTGTTGCTATGGCTGAAGCGATTGTTGAAAAATATGGAGTTGAATTGGATTTATCAGAAGAAGCCTTAGAAATTTATATTTCTATACTTATCTATTGGGAAATTCATGAATGTGATATCTATAATGAAAACAAAAAGGATGTATCATGATGATGGATTTTTTCTTAATGTCAAAGCATTCGACCGTTCATGAAAATGTTTTATTGAATGCTAAAATTCTATTTGAATTGATTGAAGAGCAAAAACATATTGATGAACTATTTAATGATTATGTTAAAAAAGAAAATATCTTATTGAATCTAAATGTTGAAAGAATATTATATTTGTCATTAGTCTTTTTATATTCGGTTGAACTAATTGTTGTAGAAAATAATATGGTTAAGAAGGTAAAAAATGATAATTAAAGAGTTAATAATATATAGCTTTAACGAAAAGAAAATAATAGAGAAATATCCGTTTAACTTATATGGATTAAATATTATTTTAGGTGAGCGCAGAGATAAGGGTCAAGAAACCAATGGTGTTGGAAAATCTACGATGATTGACACAATAAATTATTTATTAGGTAGAGAATGTCCTAAGGAATTGAGTAAGAGTAAAGTATTAAGTGAAAAAGAAATGTTTGCAGTGTTAAATGTAGAAGTTAATAAGAAAAGTATATTACTAGGAAGATATTTTCTAGAAGCAGAAGATGGATATATATTAGAAAGTGAAAGGGTATCTTTTGAGTTAAATAATTGGGTGAAAGTGGATAATGAAAAGTATAGAGAATATATAAATATTTTTATTGTCAATTTGAATAAAGATACACCAAGATTCACATCATTAAGAGAATATATTATTCGAGATGAGAAAACAGGCTTTTTGGGTATAGGACTTCCTAGAAGAAAAGCAATTGATGAAGCGAAGTATTTATCATATCTATTTAATTTGCCAACAGGTTTTGAGGAAGAAATTAATGTAATAAAAAATGAACTTAAGGCCGTAAATGACAAATTGAAACTCATCAATTCTTTAAAAAATGAAATTGTAGAATTAAAGGCTAAGCAAAAAGATATCTTAAATAAAATGAAAGATATCGATAAGGATATAAAGAATTTAGAGATTGTTGGTTCGTTAAAAGATAGTGCAAAGAAATATAATGATTATAGGAAGGAATATAATCAAATTCAAAACGCAATCTTCGAACTAGAACATATAAATAAGCAATACAAATTAAATATTGAGGATCTAGAAGATAAGCTTAATGAAATTAAAAAGTTAAATGATATTGAAACTTTTTATAAACAATTGATAGGTTATTTCCCAAATGAAATATCAAAAAACCAATCAGAAATAAAAGCTTTCTATGAATATATGGTTGAAAATAGAGGTAATTATTTTAAATTTAAAATTGTAGAAACTGAGCAATCTATTAAGAGATTAAAAGGGGAATTAAAAATACTAGAACAACATATTAAACATTATTCAGGTGTTTTTAAGCAAACTGGAATTCTAAAAGACATTACAAAAATGAATGAAGAAAAAAATCTTTTATTTCAACAATTAGATGAGGTACGTGGGAAAATTAGCTTGTATGAAGAAAAAGCACAAACAAATGCTGATATAACAGCGTTAAAGCAAAAAATCTTACGCGAAATTCAAATCAAACAGGATATATTTGATGGAAAAAAAGATGAATTAAAAGAGATTAGTGAAATATTTAATGCATTAGTAAATGAAGCGTATGGTGAAGAAGGTTTATTAGAATTTGAACTAAATAGTGGTACTAATTTAAATGACAGTACAGGTAGAATTAAAATTATTTGTGAAATTGAAGATGAAGGATCGCATGGTAGGCACTACATGAAAGTAAGCCC
>NZ_HE978518.1:87653-124900 GCF_000311725.1 Robertmurraya massiliosenegalensis JC6 | reverse complement strand
ACATGAAAGTTAATATGTTTGATTTAACATGGTTGATTTATAGAATAAAGAAAGAAATGAACAATATAACTTTTTTAGTGCACGATGGCTCATACTCTAAACCCGATAAATATGCTAAAGCAAAGTTACTTAAATATGTTGACGGTTTGTTAGTGAAGGCTAAACAAGGTCAATATTTTGTTACAGTTAATATTGATGAGTTAGATAAGGAAGATTTAAAGAACCTTGAGGAAGCAGGAAAGATAGTAGCTAAATTTCGACGAGGAAATAATGATGAGAAGCGATTTTTAGGATTTAGAATTAGTAATAAAAGAGAGTAACAATAAATGTTTATTTTTTAATTAAGGGTAAATCAGAAATCATAAAGATGTTACAGTTAGAAATTTCCCAAGACCTCTTGTAATACGAACACAAAGATGTTTAGATAATAGAAGAATACTTAAGAAAAATATTTTTTCCGGTCAATTATGAAAAAAGAACATTAATCAAATTCTATAGATTATGTATTCCGGATAATTTTGAAAAAACGTGTTAGGTTAATGCCGGAAAACATATAAGCCATTCCGTACAATTATGAAAAATAACATTAAATCAAAGCTATTCCAAGGAATGTGTTTTGATAATGATTTGAAGGCATTAATGCAGAAAGATGTTGAACAATCGATGCGAGCGATTCAAGAATTGAAAGAACATTATAAAGGTGCTCGTACGACTCTGACTTAAAAATGAGGTGGAATGATGAACGAAGATTATCTTGATCCTAAATACGCCGAAGGTATGCCTAAAATGGCAGATTCCTCATTTGCGTTAGATTTTCTATTATCAATCAAAACCGGGATACGATATTATGCTACTGCTTTAACGGAAACAGCGAGCAGTGAATTAAGAGCTACTTTATTGAAACAAATGGAAGAAGGGATCGATTTATACGAAGAAACGGTTGATCTTTTACTTGAAAAAGGCTGGCTTTATCCTCATGATCTTGGAAAACAAGTTGAACTTGATCTTAAATCAGCGGATATGGCTCTTGCAATCGCAGAAATGAAGCTGTTTCCTCGCGATACAGACCGATTAGGTACATTTGCAACTCCGTACAAATAATTTACGAACGAAGGGGTGAAAGCATGAAGGCTGTTACATATCAAGGAATAAAGGATGTGTCCGTTAAAGAGGTCAATGACCCGAAGGTTGAAAAAGCGGACGATATTATCGTAAAAATAACGACTTCAGCGATATGTGGTTCAGATCTTCATTTGATTCATGGAATGGTCCCTAATATGCCTGAAAACTTTATTATTGGCCATGAACCCATGGGAATTGTTGAAGAAGTTGGGCCAGAAGTAACAAATGTCAAAAAGGGAGACCGAGTGATCGTCCCATTTAATATTAGTTGTGGACATTGTTGGTATTGTAGTCAAGGTTACACAAGTCAATGTGATGAAGCTAACCCACATGGCGATATGGGAGCCTATTTCGGATATTCGGAAAACACCGGCGGATATGCAGGTGGACAAGCTGAATACTTACGCGTTCCTTATGGGAACTTTACACCTTGGCGGATACCAGATGATTGTGAAGTAGAAGATGAACAACTCGTCTTACTCTCCGATGCAGCAACAACAGCATATTGGAGTGTGGAAAATTCTGGAGTTAAGCAAGGAGATACCGTAATTATACTCGGCTGTGGTCCGATTGGCCTATTAGCTCAAAAGTTTGCTTGGTTAAAAGGGGCAAAGCGGGTGATTGCGGTAGACTATATTGACTATCGCTTGCAACACGCAAAAAAGACAAATAACGTTGAAATTGTTAACTTTGAAACTGAAAATCAACATATTGGCGAATATTTAAAAGAAATGACACAAGGTGGGGCTGATGTAGTCATTGATTGTGTTGGAATGGATGGAAAAATGACTCCATTAGAGTTCCTTGCCTCTGGTATGAAACTCCATGGAGGATCGATGGGAGCAATTGTGACCGCTGCGCAGGCAGTAAGAAAGTGTGGTACCATCCAGTTAACAGGTGTTTACGGAATGCGCTATAACGGCTTCCCATTAGGAGATATTTTTCAACGAAACGTTGAAATTAAAATGGGACAAGCTCACGTCATTCCAATCATTCCAAAATTGTACAAGATGGTAACGGAAGGGAAAGTAAATCTAGCTGATATTGTGACACATAAGATCCCGCTAGCCGATGCTAAAAAAGGATATGAGTATTTTGATACAAAAACTGATAACTGTATTAAGGTTATTCTAAAGCCACATGGATAGTAGAGAGAGTTATTCTCCCTACTATTTTTTTATGAAATTGTGAATTACTCCCTATTGATCCAATTAGACTTTTGATGCATTTTGTAGAAATTAATCGAAATTTAGTAGAATTGAAGGTATAATGATATCTTGGTGAGATAAGATTTTTATAAGGGAGGATTTAGAACGATGGCATGGGCTTTAACTGGACTATTTATCGTGGCAGCTATACTACTCATATTTTCGATGTACAAAAATAAGCAAGCTTCAATGATAAAACAGCGTGAAATAGACACAGTATATATGTCTATGATGGAGGAAGTAAATAAGCTTCAAAACCAAATCCGAGTTTTGTCTTTAGAAAATGAAGTGATTTCACAAAAAGCTGGACTGAGTAATGAAGAAAGAGAATTGCTACGAGAATTACTAGATTTATATAAGAGAAATTATACAATCGAGGGCATGGCTTCTAAATTTAAGCTTGAACCATCTGAAGTTGAAGAACTGCTTGCTCCATTTAGTTCATCAAAAAAGGAAGGGAGAAAGGTAGCAAATGAAAGCTAATCTGATAAATAGCTTTGCTGCAGGTCTTCTCGTTAGTGCTGGTGTTTCTGGGATTGTCTATTTCTCACAGTCCACTCCTAAAGAAAGCATAGATCAGGAATCAGTGAAGGCCCCTACGGAAGAGGAAATGAAAATGAGCCTCTCAGATGCTGGCTATATTATTTTAACGGATGCAGAGTGGGACGAACAACTAGCTACTTTGGAAAAAGAAGCGGAAGCAAAAGTGCAACAAACTCAAAAAGAACAAACGGAGCAATCTGAGCAACAAGATAATGGGGAAGTCGTCTATCGTACGATTGTCAATGTAGCATCAGGGATGACGAGTATTGATGTTGGGAATGCCTTAGTACATGGGAAAATTATCGATAATGCTATGACCTTTTTCAATGAAGTTGAGAAGAGAGGTTTGGCCAATGATTTAAAGCCTGGTACGTTTGAATTGGACAGTAATATGACATTAGATGAAGTCATCAAGACCATTTTCAAGTAAAGAGATAGCTGAAAAAACAGGAATAAAGTCGTATATTGATTATACAGAACATACATTCTTTTTATGGTATAATGGATAAGCAATAGTTAGGAACTCAAGGGTGGTCAGCTCATCCCCATATGAAAGGGGGTGGTGCTGTGACAGTATTTGAAGCATTAATGTTTGCATGTGCTTTTGCAAGCTTAATCATCGCTGTTCTGTCATTTAACCAAAAAAAATAACCCACCCTTGAGCTAACCGGCTAAGGTGGATTATCCTGTTTATGCTGATCCCCTTGAATAGGACCTGCTATTGTATTGACCGTTCGGTGTTACCAGCACCAACGGTTTTTTTAGTTTATGCGCTAAGTTACTATCATTATACATAATTTCATAGAAAAAGAAAATAGGTTGTCTTTAATCCCAACGGTCTTGAAAAGGTCTTGAAAAGAAAAATAACATCGAAATATCGATAAATGGTCAAAATAGGAGCAAGCTTGTAGAATTAGAAATTTTGTATGGTGTTTTTGTACGATCTAAAACAAGAAAAAACTATGCTATAATAATAATTTTGAAAAGAATTAAGAAAAAATGGAGGCATCGTAAGTGTCGATTAAGAAAAAACTGCCTATTCTCTTTACGATATTAGTACTTTTTATACTCATTGCTAATAATACGCATCATTATATACGTTCGAAAAATAGTTTGCTCGAGAATTATAATCGGGAGATAGCCCTACTTGCAGAACAAGTGTCCTATCAAGTTGAAAATGCCAATGAAGGTGCACAATATGTGGAAGATATTATCGGGAGAGAACTTAGAACCGCATCGATTGCAATTAGGAATTCTCTTCCGCCTTCACATGAAGATGTAACAAATGAGCAATTAGAAAAATTGGCTGCTGAGCTAATGGTCTCCCATATTACACTGTTAAAAAAAACAGAGGATGATATTGTCGGAATAAAATCGTCTGACCCACATGAAATTGACATGGGGACTAAAGGATGGGGTTATTGGTATGATGCATTTGAACAGTTGTTTGCACAAGAGCCAGTAGATGTAAATTACGGTTTAACGCTTAAAGATTACTGGTCTGGTCCGATTGAAGTCGCTTCGAGTAATCCTGACCATACAGATAAATGGGGTTATTTTTACGATGGAAGTACGGATTATATTATTAATCCTTACTTAAGAGATAATGAGGTACTTGATTATGAGAAACGGTTTGGTCCCACAAATGTAATGAATAAGATTACAGAGCATTTTGAGGGGGTTCTTGAATTAACTGTTTTTAATCCAAAAAATTTTGGTGAAGAAGACGAGGTCGTTCATTTAAACGGTAACCGTTATGTTCGTTTATCCGCTCAACCTATATGGTATGGAACGTATGATTTTAAAAATGTGAAAAAAGATAAAGAATTTATTAATTCTGTCCTTAAATCAAGGGAAACAGAAATATATGATGAGACGATCAATGGACAGGAAGTAAAAAAAGCATTTGTACCTATTGACGCTGATACAGATGAACCATATGTCATTGGATTAACCTATGATCATAACATTATTCAAAACGCCCTTAATGATGAATTGGCGAATTATGTCGTAACTTCAATGATTTTTATGATCATGGTACTAATTTTTAGCTTTATTTTTTCGAATTCGATTACAAAACCCATTGCTCTTATTGTCGAGCATGTAAACGACCTTGCTCAAGGAAATTTTGGGAAAAAGATAAAGCTCCATCGGAAAGATGAGTTAGGAAACTTAGCATGTAATGTCAATACTTTGTCTGATGAATTAAAGACTTACACAGATGAACTTCGTGAAAGTCAAGAATTAGTTAAATTCCAAGCATATCATGATCCACTAACATTATTACCAAATAGAAGATATATTCAAAAGAAATTGAAATCAATGCTTCATGATGCATCATTAAATAATCGTGTACTTGCCGTCATTTTCATGGATATTGATCGCTTCAAACATATTAATGATTCGATGGGACATAAAATGGGTGATAAACTGATCAAATTGATTTCAGAAAGAATTAAAGAATCTTTAATGCCATATGGATGTGAAATTGCTAGGCAAGGTGGCGATGAGTTTATCATTTTGATGAAGGATATGAATGAGGAACAGGTAGAAGAAATAACGAAAGATTTAATTATGCATGTTAAAAGTCCCTATAAATTAGGCGACCGCGAAATATACGTGGGTGCAAGTTGCGGTATTAGTTTTTATCCACGACACTCAGAGAATATGGAAGAATTAATTGTAAATGCGGATATGGCCATGTACTCTGCAAAGAAAAATGGTGGGAATAGAGTGACCGTTTTTGATCTAAAAGAAAATCATTCAATGAGAGACACTGTTCACATTGAAGCCGGGTTGAGGAAAGCGATTTTAGATGAGTCGCTAGAGGTTGCATACCAGCCAAAAGTGAATGCTGTGACAGGAAAAATAATTGGTGCAGAGGCTTTAGTAAGGTGGAAGGAAAAAGAGATGGGCAATGTTTCACCGGCTCTCTTTATTCCTATTGCTGAAGACACAGGTTTAATTCAATCTTTATTTGAGGTCGTCTTACGAAAATCGATTAAGCAGATGAAAGAGTGGAATAATGGATTAGAAGAACCGCTTAGCGTATCCGTTAATGTGTCCGCCGTCCAATTTTTAGATTCCATCCTGCTTGTTGACAGTGTAAAAGCAGCTCTTGATGAATTTGATTTTCCAGCACAACAACTAGAGATTGAAATTACTGAAAGTGCTCTATTAAATAATATGAACGATACGATTGAGGCCCTAGAGAAATTACATGCTTTAGGTGTTGCGATTTCCGTCGATGATTTTGGTACAGGTTATTCGTCCTTAACTTATTTAAAACGACTTCCAATTGATACACTAAAAATTGATCAATCGTTCATTCGTGATATCGGCTTCGATTGGTCGAATACCGAAATAGCGAGTGCTATCATACATCTAGCCCGAAGTTTAAAGCTTGGGATTATTGCTGAAGGAGTAGAGGAAGAGCATCAAAAAGAGTTCTTAATTGAAAATGACTGCCCAGTGATGCAAGGCTATTTATTTTATAAACCTCTTGGAAATGATGCGTTTCAAGAAGTAATCGACAAGGTGTGATCTTTGCCACATTGTTTTTACAATCTATATGCTATTCTTTTCTTACAATGAATATTGGAGGTTATATAGATGAGTTGTGGATGTTCAAGTTTAAAGGATGGCCAAGCAGTAGTAGATCATGTTAAAAGCAAAGGAAAAGATCAACAGCCGCCAAGAGTCATGCATGAAATTAAGTGTGAGTGTGGAGAAACCTTTCTTTTTCATAAAGTCATCATGAATTGTCCAAAATGTGAGATGACTTATGCGGTTACTCCATGTAGTTCTGGTGATATCAATAATATTAAGCAAGCGGGTATTAAGTACGCATAACAAAAAGGTAGGGAGAGGATCCCTACCTTTTTTTGAGCAATTTTTCAATATAGATAGATGGGACAGCCACTCCAACACGTTTGTTTCGTTCATCTGAGGAAATGGTGGCAAAGATGACAGCAATGACTTCGCCGTTCTGGTTGATGACTGGACTTCCACTATTGCCTTTGTAAATAGGTGCATCAATGACCATCGTTGAAATCTCCCAATCTTGAAGTAGAATACTGTCTACGACGGTTCCTTCATTAGCTATTTGCGTAAAAGCAAGCGGATTTCCGATGAATGTGATTTTTTCACCGATGGACTCCTCCCAATTTTCCTCAAAGCTTAGATTTAGAGTCGGCAGATTAGTCCCGTCAATTTCCACAATTGCAAGATCTAGTTCTGGTTCTCTAGCAATGACTTTCCCAATGTAGGAGCCTTCAGATTTAAAATGAATATGAACTGTATCCGTATGATCAACGACGTGATCATTTGTGACAATCAATCCGTCGTCTTCAATATTGAATCCAGTCCCTTTCACTCCATCCCATTCAATCGTCACTACCGATCTTTTATACGCACTTACTTCTGGCTCCTTTGAAAGTCTCTGGGAAACTTCTATAAAACGGATGGCAGGGATATTGACGATATTAAACCAGATTTGCAAAGTACTTATCAATAATGAAAAGGCAAGGATTCCACCAATCATTTTTACAATGAAAGCTCGCTTCTTCTTTCTCCGCTTCTTCTCTTCTTCCCACTTTTCATCAACTTCTTCATGGAAGAATTCATCCCAATCTATTTCTTCTTTATCTGCATGAGTGTCATTAAATTGTTCAGGATCTTTTTGCATCAATACCCTCCCATATAAAGGAGCTTTTTCTTTTAAGTATAAAGATTATTGTCTTCTAAATAAAGAAATTTGGAGAGGATAGGTGTAAGCATTTCATTTTCTTTATTGAACATCAATTGATAGTATAATACTAAATTCATTTCATCTTTCTAAATGTGAAGCGAAGTGATTGAATTCTAGAAAAGAAAGGGTCTTGATAAATGTCAAATATAAATATACCTGTGTCCGTTCTTAATTTAGCTCCGATTCGCAAAGGAGAGGGAGCGATCGATGCAATTGATGCGATGGTATCTTTGGCTCAAGCGACGGAAGAGATGGGTTATACGAGATACTGGATTGCAGAGCATCATAATACACCAACATTAGTCAGTTCAGCTACCTCAATATTAATAAAACACACATTGGACCATACCAAACATATTCGTGTCGGTTCTGGTGGCATCATGCTGCCGAATCATTCTCCTTTAGTCGTTGCTGAGCAGTTTGGAACAATGGCGACGATCTATCCAGGTAGACTTGATTTAGGATTAGGTAGAGCACCAGGGACAGATATGATGACCGCAAGTGCTTTAAGGCGTTCAAAAAGTGATTCAGTTTATACGTTCCCAGAAGATGTTCAGTCTTTGCTAACATATTTTGGACCAGCTGAGGAACAAGGGTATGTAAAAGCGCATCCGGGAGTGGATACAAATATTCCAATTTATATTCTTGGCTCTTCAACAGATTCAGCCTATTTAGCAGCGAAATTAGGATTGCCATATGTCTTTGCCTCTCATTTTGCACCACGTTATATGGAGGAAGCCATATCTATTTATAGAAATAGATTCCAACCGTCTCTTTATTTGCAAAAGCCATATATGATGGTTTGTTTGAATGTCATTGCAGCAGAAAGCGATGAGGAAGCAAAAATGGAATCGACAACAATGCAACAATTTTTCTTAAATGTGGTGCGTGGTACACAAATGCCTCTAAGCCCACCCGTTGAAAGCATGGATGGACCTTGGAATCCACATGAGGAACAAATGGCTTCTTCGATGTCGAGTGTCACTTTAATGGGGAGTAAAAAATCGATAACAGAACAGCTGAGTCGTTTCCAAGAAAAATATGATGTAGATGAGCTAATGGCTGTCTCTTATATTTTCGATCGAGATAAACAGAAACGTTCTTATGAGATCTTAAAAGAAGTTGTTGATGGAAAATAATATTTCATTGAGGCGCAAGCGAAGGTTTAAAACTTCCTTGCGCTTTTGTTCTTTTACTGACTCGTCTCTATTTTTGCCACCATTGATTTTTGAATATAAAGGGGAAATAGCTTTTGCGGTTTATATCTCAAAAGCAAATATGTTTGTGAAAAGAGTCTTTATTTTTCATAACGGCACTGAAATAAAGAAATAATATTTATATGAGGTGATATTCGTGACAGCAATGGACTTTAGCCGATATGAGTTAATTGAAGAAAATGGAGAAATGAAGGTTTTACTGTATGTCGAAGAAAAAGCCCAAGATTCTTATCTGACTGAATTTGGTTCTGAATTAGGTGTATTTGAGAAAAATCGTACGAAGAAATTGAAGGATCATGCCTTTTCATTTGTTAAAAAACAAATGCCGAAAATAAAAACAGCAACGATTATCATTGTTGCAGGTGCAACCATTTTAGCGAGCTTTCCACTAGACCGAGCAAAAGCACATGAAGTAGATTTTAATATGTCTTATCTTTATTTTGGAAACACGCAATCATATATCTCCCAAGTTGACAAAACGGAAGGTAATTTAAGTCTGGTTTCACCAAGTTATTTTGATATCAATGCTGATGGTTCACTTAAGGTAACCTCTCAGTTTGATCCCCATTTTGTTACTGAAATGCATAAGCGAGATATTAAAGTCGTCCCATTTTTAAGTAATCATTGGGATCGAAATATTGGTCGTGCGGCCCTTGCCAATCGCGAAAAGCTAGCAAGTCAAATGGCCGATTTTATTGTTAAAAATAATCTCGATGGTGTCCAAGTAGATATTGAAAATGTAACGGAGATCGATCGAGATAATTACACAGAACTTGTGAAATTATTACGAGAAAAATTACCTGAAGAAAAAGAAGTATCTGTTGCAGTTGCCGCTAATCCAAATGGTTGGACAAAAGGCTGGCATGGTTCATATGATTATAAAGAATTAGCGAAATACTCGAATTATTTAATGGTAATGGCTTATGATGAAAGTTATTCTGGTGGTCCTGAAGGTCCAGTGGCAAGCTATGGATGGGTCGAACGTTCTATTCAATACGCTTTAAATCAAAAAGTCCCAGCTGAAAAAGTCGTTCTTGGAATTCCTTTTTATGGACGTTATTGGAAAGAAGGAGAGGCAGTTGGTGGAACAGGTATTTCAAATAGGCGTGTGGACGAGCTGTTAAATAAATACGGTGGAACTGTGACATTTGATGAAAAAACAAAGTCCCCGAAAGCAACGATTACGATCGAACCAGGAGAACCAACGACCACGATTGCAGGACAAACATTCACCGCTGGAACGTATCATATTTGGTATGAGAATCATGACTCGATTAAAGCGAAATTGGAGCTTCTTCATAAGTACAATATTAAAGGAACTGGAAGCTGGAGCTTAGGGCAAGAAGATACATCCATTTGGCAATCTTATAAAAGCTGGTTAGCTCATGATCAAGTGGAGGTAGTGCCTACTAATCCAACGCAGCCGAAGGAACAAGTTGGGACGGTTGCACCTGCATCGACAACTTATACCGTGCAGTCAGGTGATTCATTATGGAAAATAGCAAATGACCATAAGCTCACAGTAGCACAATTAAAAGAACTGAATCAGCTATCGTCTGATATGATTTATGTTGGTCAAGTACTAAAGGTTGGTGTTCAGACAACAACAAGTTCACAGCAACCTGTTGTGAATGAACCATCTGCAAGTACACCAGGAGCAATTTCAGCACCGGCACAGGAAGCCGTTGTTAAACCACCAGAAACAGTTGTGAAGCCATCTACTCCAGTGAAACAAACAACACCAACAGTGAAACCAGCAACTCCGACGCCAGCGCCAAAGGCGAAGGTGACCACCACTGTTACGCCTCTTAAAAAGTACCCTACCTTAAAAGTAGGTTCGAAAGGTACAGCAGTGACAGATATGCAAAACAAGTTAAAATCAGCAGGTATTTATAAAGGGAAAATAAATGGTACTTATGATACGACAACAAAAAATGCAGTCCTGGCATTCCAGAAAAAATATAAATTAAAGGCAGATGGTATTGCTGGTCAAGCTACATTAAGTAAACTGGATGCAGTGGTGAAACCGGCGGTCAAATCAACAACTACTGCGAAGCCTGCCGCAGCTAAAGTGGTCAAATATCCGACTTTAAAAGCTGGTTCAAAAGGAACAGCGGTTTCCTCTATGCAAACAAAATTAAAGAAGGCTGCCATTTATAAAGGGACAGTAAATGGGACTTATGATCCAACAACAAAAAAAGCCGTTATTGCTTTTCAAAAGAAATATAAATTAAAAGCCGATGGCATAGCAGGTCCACTAACACTTGGAAAATTGGACGCAGTAGTTAAATAAAGATGGAGGTAAGGAATGAAAAAGAATCTTTTTTTACGATCATCTTGTCAATGTTATTATTAGCGATTGGTCAAGCAGCATTTGGAGCAGAGATAAAAAAGCTTGAATATTTTGGTGTAGGGGCAGTTGTGACAGAACAAGAAAATCAACATTTTAAAGTACAAACAGAAGGTGAGAAAACAGAGGAAGGATTCGTTTACACACCTAGTGAGCTAACGTCAACAACTGTTCATTATAAAATCTCACTTAAAGGTGAAGGGCAAGTGCTGTTAAAAATAGAGGAAACAGATGCTAGAGGAACTTTTCTAAGTGAAGTTCAGTCTGAACCAGTCATGTTAACAGCGGACTGGAAGGAGTATGACCTAAAAACTGACGTTAAATCGACTGAGTCGCAAATTGATGTATTTGTCTTAACGAAGGATAAACAAGCAACAACCTTCCATTTTAAAGATTTGGTTATCAAGTAACGCGCATCTTAGGCAGAACAGGACGTCTGGTGAAATCCTTTCTGTTATACTTAGAAATAAGACAAAACCTTCCTTTTTAATAAAGAGGGAGGTTTTATTTTTGGCATGAGAAGGTGTGATTAATATTGACAAAAGTAGGATTAGTAATGAGAAAAATCCAGTTTAACGAAGCACAAGGGCCGCGTATTTTTGCAGAGAGACTTCAGTTACTTGGTGCGGAATTAGGGATTGATATCGTATTTATTTCACCAGAAAGATATGTAAGTGGTTATGATTGGCTTCCTGGTTATGAGCATGAAAAAGGAGATCTTGTTAATTATGATATCGTCCTTGACCAAATCCATTCACATAATATAGAGCATGTTATTTATACAGTAGCAGGTTTTACCTACTTAAAAATGTTCTTAAAAAATAGTGTTTTATTTCCCCATAGCTTTCCAGATCCAGCTTTAACTGGCTATGAAATGATGAAACCTTTTTATCAGATTGTTGATAAAGCGATTGTGCAAACTGAATTTTTAAAGAATGAACTGTCTCGTCATTTTGGTGTCGAGGATGTGTCAGTGATCCCAATTGGTTTTAATGAGCAATTAGCACAAAAATATTATGATCCAAATTTAGTGGTCGATAACCGGATTTTATGGATTGGAAGAGATGAGGAAAACCGACGACCAGATCTTGTCATTGAGTATGCAAGCAGGAATCCTGATAAGGAAGTGTTTATGGTTTTTGGTGGGGAGCGATATAGGGAAAGCGTGAAAAAGTATGACATTCCAAGCAATGTGAAATTGCATTTTGCTCTTACACAAGATCAGATTTTTACACTCATGAATTCGGCAAAAGTCTATTGGAGCTGTTCGAAGTTTGATACGTTTGCCATGCCTTTAACAGAAAGCTTAGCAATGGGGAAAATAGTCGTGAAACCTGAACATCCTTGCTATAACCATATCAGTGCCACTCATTCTTTTTCTGGTAATGAGAAGAACTGGTTTGAATTGGTAAATATGGCTGCTGCGATCCCGATAAGGACGTCTAATGCGAACCGGGACTATGCCTTTGATGCTTTTTCTAGCACTGTGATGAAAGAAGGATATCGGACGTTTTTTAGCGAATGGTTAAAAAACTAAGTAAAGGGAGTGGGAACCATTCAAACAAGAGTTGTTTATCCATATATTTATTTTCATATGAAAGAGGATATTGTTTTTGTTTATAAAATTGAGACAGACGAATATGTCACGTTATTGAATGTAAATGATTGTGGTGAATGGAGTACGTATGAATTACATCATTCATTCGAACAGTTTAATCATTACGACCAGCAGCCATTGGAAGGTAGAGGCTATTTTATGAATCTGGAAGATTTACATCAAGCAGTGCAAGAAATTAATGAACATCTACAAAACGAGCGTCAATCACATGAACTCGCACATCCATATCATCTTGTTTCGTCTGAATCAACTGCTGGCACAATAAGATTTTCATTAAAAAGTCCGAAAATGGTGATAGGGTTCCCAGATGATTTAGCGATCGGTCCATTGTGGAAATTAAATGAAGAGATTGGACAAGCAACTCGATTCGAATGGTTAAATGATCATATTAATTATGAGCTCGATGAATATGAGCTTGAAGAAAAAGTGTTAAATTCGTTAAGAGAAATTGAAGATATTCCACCTCATGTTCCTATTTATATTTGGTATGCTGATCATGTGAATGAACAAATTAGTATGCGATATTTTGTAAATCTACTAAGGAACAAACCAAATGACATGATCTTAATAAAATCTAGTCGTATTCATTATACTTCTAATATGGAACCTGATATGTTGCAATCGATTTTTGAAGAAAATAAGGATAATCGTCCTTTATCGAGTGAAGAGCGGTTGCAATTGCAAAGGGAATGGAATAATCTTACTGAAAATAATGAAGTGTTACGATTGTGGAAGAAGAATGAAATAATACAGGTTGCGGCAGATTACTTTGACAAAGAGATACATAGCATGTTGATAAAGCTGCATGCGGAACAAGAGCAAAGGGATTATATAATAGCAGCGACATTATTAGCAGCTGTGTTCGAAGAGTTTGAGGGTAAGGTCAGTCTTTTTTATCTTGAATATCGTCTTCGCTCTTTAATTTATAACGGAAAGCTTGCTTTTAAAGGGATTCCAAGATCAATGAGGCATTATCGTGTGATGATAAAGTAACATAATGAAAAGATATATTTTGCAGGCAACGTTCTCCTTGCGTTGCTTTTTATCGTAAAAACACTTTTTTTGCAACTCTTTCATTCAGTTAATCGAGGATAGTGTGAATGGGGGGAAGAAATGGACATAGAAGTTATCTATTTACAGTATGTGAATGATCTTTACCGTTACATCTATTCACTCTGTAGAAATAAGTCCACTACGGAGGATTTATTGCAAGAAACATTTACGAAAGCACATATTGTTTTACTTTCCAAAGAGGTACATGAGGTTAAGCCTTGGCTTTTTAAAGTTGCACGTTATACATATATTGATTTAATCAGGAAAGAAAAACGAACCCATTTAACAAATAAGATTGAAGGCATGACGAATGAGTCTCCTGAAAAAATTATAGTAGAACAGGATTCTTTTCAGACGCTACTCTCATTAATGGAGAATCTATCTATATACGAAAAGGAAACGATCCTCCTCTGCGATGTAAACGATTGTTCATATGAAGAGGCTGCTTCTATATTAGATTTAAAGTTGAATACGATGAAGAGCCATCTTCGGAGAGGGAGAAATAAAATGCGCAAGTTACTAGCAAAGGAGGATGAAAATGGATAAATATAAGAAATTGATTAGAGGTTCGAAAAATAACATGGAAGAATCTACTGCCTCTGTGGACTTTCATAAATCAGTTAAACGTTCATTATTTGAATCCAAATGGAAGATGATTTTAGCAAGTTTAACAACCATATTGATGATTATCCCGTTAAGCTATCTGTTTACTTTAATGTATTACTCTTTTGGGACTACCTCTGTAACATTAATGGATGTAGTGAGTAAAACGCTATATGTAACGGAACCGAACACATCACTAGAGGAACTTGAGTTTGATATGAATATTAAACCTTTTTCGTTGGAACTAGCATTTGAACAATATAAAAGAATTGGGGAAGAGGACTATAAAGCAAATACATATGATTTGCGTTTTGCTTTTGCTAAATTGTTAAAAAAAGAAGTTGATTCAAACTTAGAGAGACTGTCAGATAAATATCCAACAGAAACGAACCCCTGGTTAATTCATCCTGAAAATTTAAATGAAATAGATTCAAGTCGAGAATGGAAGGTATTAGAAGGATTGCCTGACGAAACTGTAGTAGAAGCTTATCTATCTTTTAACAAATTAATGCCAATTGCTGAAGCGATAGAATTAATGCCTGATGTAGATGTAATGTGGGCTGCTGTTGATACAGGGGTAGAAGCCAAAAACTTAAGTGCTGATGGCAGTGTAGTTTCCCCCATTGGCTTTCCAATACAACGCGATGACACATACTGGTCGCCTTTTCGAGATGCATCATCCAATGAAGAAGTCTTTCGGGAGATATTACATTTTCTGACGGAATTTGAGGAAATGGCAACCGAGGTTTCGAGCGCCAAAAATTTAAAGCTAGACGAGCGAATTGACTACATAGAATCGAATGGTATCCAAACATATGCTGTCGTCGTTACAGGCCCAAAAAATTCTATTGAACAGTTAAAATCAATAGACACAATGCGATCAATGAAGATTGGTGAGGTGAAATTATGGAATTGGTCTCGTTAAGACGTTTTGGAGCAATCTTTCGTATTTTAGGCTGGATAAGTATCTTTACTGGATTATTCACTCTTTTTCTTATAAACATGGAATTTTTAACAGATGGTGCGATAGGCTTTGGTCATTTCTTTTCGTTACTAACAACCATTACGATTGTAGCAAGTGTTTTCTCTTTGTTTTCAAAAACGAGTGCAGCATTAGGAAAATGGGGAATAAGTTTAGGGTTATTCAATCTTATCTTTATCGGTGCAATCTTTTTATTATCTTGGATGGTTAATCCCTTTCCTTAAATCGTAACAACGTTTAAGAAAAGGGATGAGTATTTTTTCAGCTATGAATAATAGCTGTTTTTTTTATAATAAAATCAAGTTTTCTTAATTTTCATTTTTATTAATCGTTTCATATGGTAGGATCTATTTATTAATGATTCTATTTTTGAGGTGATAGTATGTATTTCGAAATGACAACTCAAGTAAGAGTATCTGATATGAAAGAGGGACGGGAATGGTATGAAAAACTTTTAAAGAAGAAACCTGATTTTATTCCCCATGCTGGATTTGTAGAGTGGGAGCTTGTACCGGGATGTTGGTTACAGGTCGCCGAGGGTACCGTTACAGAAGGGAGTGGTCCTTTACGTTTGGGAGTGCCAGATATTGTCGGAGAAAGAGAGCGAGTGATCAGTGAGCTTAATATTGACCATTTTGAAATTTATTCAAGGCCAGAAGTTCCAGTAAAATGGGGTACTTTTTCCGATCCTTGGGGAAATAGACTTGGATTTTATGAGTATCTGGATAAGGATGAAGAACAGCTACGTATAAAAGGATGATAGCAGTATTATAAAAATGATGATCTGCATTTTACGATATATAAGGAGGGGCATTTTTGCAAACTTTATTTCAGTATAATTGGGGTGTAAGAGAAGATTGGTATCGTTGGTGTGAAGAAGTAAGTGAAGAAGAACTTCTCAAAAAGCGAACCGGTGGAATGGGAAGTATTTTGCACACACTTTTTCATATTATTGATGTTGAATGGAGTTGGATACGTACACTAGAGAATAAACCTGATTTTCAGGAGGATGTCGAAAAGTACAATAGTTTGAAAAAGGTTCGAGAGTTAGATGCAAAATTTCATCTTGAAGTGGAAACCTTTGTGAATAGCTGGGAAGAACATATGGATTCACGTTTATTAAAACTCCCCTTACAAGATGGAAGTATTGAAACCCATACTTGGGGTGAAGTCATAAGACATGTGATCGCTCATGAAATTCATCATATCGGACAACTATCGATTTGGTCTAGAGAAATTGGGAAACAACCGGTTTCAGCAAATCTTATTCGCCGAGGTCTTACCTTTCGTTAATTAAATACATCGCTTGGAATAGGTTCCAAGCGATGTATACATTTTACAGCCATGTCATTAGTGATCCACCCAATGCTCCTGTCACAACAACAATCCAAGGTGGCAATTTCCAAAACACCAACATGCTAAAGAGAATGGCGGAAAAAGCAAAGTCAATCGGTGCTAGTATAGAACTGGTCCAAATCGGTTGATAAAATGCGGCGATTAATATTCCAACAACAGCTGCATTTACACCCATTAATGCGCCTTTTACTTTAGGATTTCGACGGAGAGAATCCCAAAAAGGCAGTGTTCCTAGAATTAATAAGAATGCAGGTAAGAAAATAGCAACTGTTGCAAGTAGTCCTCCTTGCCAACCATTCATAACAGCACCTAGATAAGCAGCAAAGGTAAAGAGCGGTCCTGGTACTGCTTGTGCAGCTCCATAACCGGCTAAAAATTGATCTTTGCTTAGCCAGCCAGTTGGGACAAACTCACGTTCCAATAAGGGAAGTACTACATGACCACCACCAAATACTAAGGAACCAGAACGATAAAAACTATCAAACATAGCGATCCAATTTAATGAGGTAATTTCTCTTAAAAAGGGTAATAGAAAGAGAAGTCCAAAAAACAACGTTAAACAACCGATCGCAAAGCCTTTTGAAATTGGAAAATGCATGTTTGTTTCGTGACGATCTTGATGATTTTTAAATATGATAAAACCAATCAGTGCGCAAATCATAATAACACCTACTTGAGTAAAGGCAGATTGCCATAAAACCGTCCCAACGAGCGCAAATAGAGCAAGAGCTTTTCTCGTTAGATCAGGCGTTAAATTTTTTGCCATTCCTAAAATAGCGTGAGCAACAACCGCAACGGCAACCATTTTTAGTCCATGTAGCCATCCAGCATCACTAACATTAAACCCTTGAAGAATGAAGGCAAATAGGATTAAGGCTAGAACGGATGGAAGTGTAAAACCGATAAAAGATACAATACCACCTAAAATGCCAGCTCTCATGACACCGATGCCGATCCCTACTTGGCTACTTGCAGGTCCAGGAAGAAACTGACACAATGCGACTAAATCTGCATAGCTTTTTTCGTCCATCCACTTTCTTCGTAGAATGTATTCGTTGTGAAAATAGCCTAAATGGGCAACTGGCCCTCCAAATGATGTGACTCCAAGTCTAGTTGAGACGAAGAGGATTTCTATTAGCGCTCTAAAACCTTTGTTTTCTGTCATAGCAAACTCCTTTTGTTAGTCTTTTATCTCTTTAAAAAGCTCATATGCTTTATGGCGTGCTTCATTTAAAACTAAATTTCCTTTTTCAGTTGTCGTGTAATATTTTCTAATTTTCCCCTCTACATTTTTTTCTTCTTTTAAAAGTAAACGATCACTTTCCATTGAGTGAAGAATAGGGTAGAGTGTTCCTGAACTGATATTATACCCATGTTCTTTAAGCTCCTCGAGCATCCAAACGCCATATATTGGGTGTTCTTTAGCATGATGTAAAATATGTATTTGGATAAAGCCGAGAAATAACTTCCTAAGTATTTTCTCTTCCAATTTTCTACCTCCGAATAATGATCTCCATATCCAATATCAATATCGAAAGTCGATATTGAAAATTCATTTTATATGATTGTAGTTATTTTAAGCAATAGAATTTACAAAACCTTTACAAAGTTTTTATACCTATTGAAAATTTTATATAAGCATATTATTATATAAGCGAATACTTATATGAAAGGTTTCATGTGTAGGAGGTGTATGAAATGACAAAAATAGAAATTGAGAAAGCGGCCAATGTTTTAAAGCTATTGGGCGATAAAACACGCTTAACGATGGTGAAAATATTAGATTCACATGATTGTTGTGTCTGTGAGTTTGTAGAAATTTTTAAAATGAGCCAGCCAGCCATTAGTCAACATATGAGAAAGTTAAAGGATGCTGGGATCGTCAGTGAAACGAAAAGAGGGCAATGGGTCATTTATTCTTTGATGAAAGAAAGCGACGATTATCCTTTTGTACAAGCTATTCTTCACAATCTCCCTAGTCAAGAATTTAGATTGCAACAGCTAGAGCAACAAGGGTTACGCATCTCATGCGATTAAAGGGGGAACAAAATTGATATCAGTCATCTTAGCTTCAGCCATTTTTTTAGTAACATTGATTTTAGTCATCTGGCAACCGAAAGGATTATCGATTGGATGGTCTGCTTGTGGTGGAGCAATCCTTGCCTTTATCGTAGGAGTTGTCGATATTCAGGACGTTCTAGATGTTACATCCATTGTTTGGAACGCAACTTTAGCTTTTATTGCGATTATTATTATTTCATTAATTTTAGATGAAATTGGATTTTTTGAATGGTCTGCTTTACATATGGCAAGGGCTGCTAAAGGAAATGGCGTGTTAATGTTTGTTTATGTCTCTGTTCTAGGGGCATTGGTAGCGGCATTTTTCGCAAATGACGGTGCCGCTCTAATCTTGACACCAATTGTATTAGCGATGGTAAGGAACCTTCATTTTAATGAAAAAATGGTTTTTCCTTTTATTATCGCAAGTGGATTTATCGCTGATACCACTTCACTTCCATTAGTCGTCAGTAATTTAGTCAATATTGTTTCAGCTGACTTTTTTGGGATCGGCTTTGCGGAATTTGTTTCAAGGATGATCGTTCCGAACTTTTTTTCATTAGGAGCGAGCATTTGCATTTTATATCTTTATTTCCGAAAGAGCATTCCTAAAAAATATGCTCTTTCTCAGTTAAAAAAACCAGCTGAAGCCATTCAAGATATAAAAATGTTTAAGTTATCCTGGATTGTATTAGCGGTCTTACTTATTGGTTATTTTGCCAGCGAATTTACAGGAGTACCAGTTTCCATTATTGCGGGAGTTGTTGCAATAGCATTTTTATTCATTGCGAGAAGAAGTCCGGTAATACAAACAAAAACTGTTATAAAAGGGGCTCCGTGGGCCATTGTCTTCTTCTCAATTGGGATGTATGTCGTTGTCTACGGTTTGAGAAATGTTGGTTTAACAACTCTTTTATCTGATGTGATACAAGTGATCGCTGATCAAGGATTATTTGCTGCGACAATCGGGATGGGCTTTATTGCTGCTATCCTTTCATCAGTCATGAACAATATGCCGACGGTTATGATTGATGCCCTAGCAATTGCTGATACAAATACAACCGGTGTTATAAGAGAAGCGCTTATTTATGCAAATGTAATTGGCTCAGATTTAGGGCCTAAGATTACCCCAATTGGTTCATTAGCAACTCTTTTATGGTTACATGTTTTGTCTCAAAAAGGCGTTAAAATATCATGGGGAACTTATTTTAAAACGGGAATTATTTTGACCATACCCACTCTATTTATTACATTAGTTGGTCTATATATTTGGTTATTAATCATTTAAATCACTAAAAAGGAGCAAAACATCATGACGAAGAAAACAATCTATTTCTTATGCACAGGCAACTCTTGCCGAAGCCAAATGGCTGAAGGTTGGGGTAAAAAATACTTAAGTAACGAGTGGAATGTGTTGAGTGCGGGCATTGAAGCGCACGGCTTAAATCCGAATGCAGTAAAGGCCATGAATGAAGTAGGCGTTGATATTTCCAATCAAACGTCAGACATCATTGATCCTGAAATTCTTAATGATGCCGATTTTGTTGTGACATTATGTGGAGATGCAGCAGATAAATGCCCAATGACACCACCACATGTAAAAAGGGATCATTGGGGATTTGATGATCCAGCAAAGGCAGAGGGGACAGATGAAGAAAAATGGGTATTTTTTCAACGAGTTCGAGATGAAATCGAGGAACGCATTAAGCTATTTGCAAAAACAGGAAAATGAAGATTTAAGGAGGTTATCAAATGAATAACGTACAAATCTTTGATCCAGCTCTATGCTGTCCAACCGGGGTGTGTGGTCCAAGTGTTAATCCAGAATTAACAAGGGTTGCTACGGCAATTTTCCGACTAGAGAAAAAAGGTTTTGATATTCAACGATTTAATCTTTCGAATGAACCAGCAAAATTTATAGAGAATGTTCAAATCAACAAAATTTTACACGAAAAAGGTCCTGATTCACTTCCCATTACATTGGTAAATGGCGAAGTAGTCATGATTGGGGAATATCCATCAAATGAACAATTTGCAACTTGGTTTGATGTCCGAATTGAAGATATTAAAGAGAGAAAAGTCGAATCCAAATTGGAACTTTTAAGAGAGAAGTGAAAATGATGTTTCAACCTTTTGAACCCGAAAATAGTATCTTTACACCATATCTGTTTTTTACAGGAAAAGGGGGTGTCGGAAAAACATCAACAGCATGTGCGACAGCTATTTCACTCGCAGATTCAGGAAAGAAAGTGCTGCTTGTCAGCACAGATCCGGCATCAAATCTACAGGATGTATTGGAAATAGAGCTAGGCAATACTCCGATAGAGGTAGCGAGTGTGGAAAATTTATTTGCATGTAATCTAGATCCAGAAGTTGCAGCAAGTACCTACCGTGATAAAGTGATCGGTCCTTATCGAGGGCTTCTTCCTGATTCAGTGGTCGCAACGATGGAGGAACAACTATCAGGAGCATGTACAGTAGAAATCGCAGCATTTGATGAATTTGCGAGCCTCTTAACTGATTCATCAATTTTAGAAAAATATGAGCATATTATTTTTGATACGGCCCCGACTGGACATACTCTAAGGTTACTGCAGCTTCCTTCAGCATGGAGTGGCTTTTTGGCAGATAGTACTCATGGTGCTTCCTGTCTTGGTCCGCTATCAGGGTTAGCGGATAAAAAAGAAATGTATAACAAAACGGTTGAGGCGTTGTCAGATCAAGATAAAACGACCTTAATACTGGTCTCAAGACCTGACGAATCATCACTGATTGAAGCAAATCGAGCCTCTATCGAATTAAAGGCTATCGGGATTCAAAATCAGTATTTGATTATCAACGGCTTGATGAAAACTTTTGTCCCAGAAGATAAGCTGTCAGTTTCTTTATATAAAAAACAGCAAAGGATGATCAAACAACTTCCAGAAAACCTAAAACAAAATATTACTTACTCCTTACCATATGTTTCGTATTCCTTAACAGGGGTGGAAAGTCTTCGTTATTTCTTAAAACAATACACATTGGTTACAACAGAATCTCAGCAGCACGTAAGAGAGTCATCATTGTCTAGTTTGCATGATGTGATGAAAAATGTGGCAGGAAAACGTGTTATTTTTACAATGGGGAAAGGAGGCGTTGGCAAAACGACGATTGCCTCTGCCATTGCTGTAGGATTAGTTGAAAATGGACAGAAAGTACATTTGACGACAACAGATCCAGCTGCTCATCTTGGACATATATTTGGTGAAAATTCAGGGAATGAACGATTAACCATTAGTCGAATTGATCCTGAAAAAGTAGTAGAATCATATAAAAGGGACGTTTTATTAAAAGCAAGTAAAGGTCTAGATGAGGCTGGTTTAGCGTATTTGGAGGAAGATTTAAACACTCCATGTACAGAAGAAATCGCCGTATTTCGTGCTTTTGCAGAAATAGTAGAAAGTTCAGAAGATGAAATTGTTGTGATTGATACAGCGCCAACAGGGCACACTTTATTACTTTTAGATGCGGCCCAATCGTATCATAAGGAGTTGGCTCGTTCAACTGGTGAGGTACCTGAAAGCGTGCAAAAACTCTTGCCGCGCCTTCGTAATCCGGATGAAACAAGCGTTCTAATTATTACTTTAGCAGAAGCCACGCCGGTGATGGAGGCCAGCAGATTACAGGCTGATTTAAGGCGTGCGCATATTTCTCCAGATTGGTGGATTATTAATCAGAGTTTACGTGCAACAGAGACAACAGATCCTATTTTACAAGGGAGAGCTGTTGCAGAAGAGCCTTGGATCACCAAAGTAAGACACGAACTTTCGAATCAGTGTGCCATTGTCCCGCTTAGCAATGAGGCGAAATCGGGGATGGAATATGTGAAGTCGTTTATAGATTAAAGGGAAGATAGTCATCTTATAAAAGGTGGCTATTTTTTTACTTTAGATCATACGTTCTTAATGTGGTGAAATAAAGATATCTTTAATACACCCACGAATCCACAACCTGATAAATAGGGAGGATGAATGGATGTCAAGGAACTCAAACTTGGGTTCTTGAATTAAAAGTTATAATATTAATAAAATGTCAATTTGAACATTGTTTTATATCGGTTTTACAAGATATTTAGTATTTTTGTGTTGCTTGTCAATTGTACAGTACAGCTGGGAACATTTAATATAATTTAATTTTCTAGTTTACATAATATTCATTATCGGAAGCTAAATCAAATGAGCGAGTCTCAGTCTCAATATCAAAGTATACTTGAAATAGTGAGACGAAATTAACATTTTGCTTTTTCTCATCAGTTTTTTAAAATTTCTTTTTCTGTTATAGTATTTAATATGTTATATAGAAAGGAATTACAAGATGAAATGCTTCTCTATTGATTTAGACGGAACCTTATTGAATTCTAAACGAGAAATCTCTGCTGAAAATCTCCATGTTTTAAAGGAATTAAAATCTCAAGGCCATTCTGTCATCATTAATACTGGCCGTGCTTATGATGACGTCATTCAATTTGAAGATTTAAACTCCTTGCAAATACCTATTTTTACAATTAATGGAACCGTTATCTATTCAGAAAATAAAGATGTCTTATTTGAAGCCTCTATTCCTCTGTCTTTGTATAAAGAGCTATTTTCCATTTTAAAACAATTTGGTTTATGGATAATGGTGTATACGAATCAAGGTGGATTTCCGTGTAGAAACCCGTATCTTCAAGGAAAAAGTGATGAGGAAATTGAACTGATTTTTGCAGATTATGACTATGAGCAAATGTTATCTAGAGAAAATCTTGTCATTTATAAAGTAATGGCAGTTAGTCGCCAGAATCAATTAGAGAAAATTGCTGCTGTAAAAGAAGCACTACAAGGCAAATTACCTTTGACGATCGCCTCTTCTCATCCGAATAATGTTGAACTTACTTCTGAAGAAGCAAACAAAGGTGCTGCATTATTACGCTATCAAAAATTAGTAAATGTCCATTTTAAAGAAATATTCGCCTTTGGCGATGGCGGAAATGATGTTGAACAATTTAAAGTAGCCACAACATCTGTTGCGATGGAGAATGCTCCTGTAGAAATTAAACAATTTGCGGATATCATTACTAAAACGAACGATGAAAATGGCTTTGCGTACGCAGTTAAGAATTTAATAAACGTTTGATATGATTAATGGCAGCTTTTTATTGCTGCTTTAATCATTAATAATTAGTTTACATAATGAAATTATAGTAAATAAAATCTCTCCATACTTACTACCATTAACTGGTCCACCCGCCTTAACGATTTCCTCTTCTTCTCTCCCGGTTACTGTGAACAAAACAAAAAACACAGGTCATGTATCCTGTGTTAAGAAACGGATTCTTGTAATGCTACAGTTAGATATTGTCTTGGTGTTCCGAAGTAAAGAAGTTGATGATAAAGCGGATAAACACATTCAAATTGTATATAAATGGGTGAATCTAAGAGCCAAGGATAATATTGATATAAGGCCCTGTCTCCATATACGATGGATGTTAATGCAAACGCGATCTCTTGTTGGAAGATCATGAATCGAATTTTTGAATTTTGCTCATCGTATTCACCATTGCTTACATGTACTTTACCGTTTAAAATGTATTGTCCCATTCGTGGTATCCATTCTGCCATCACTTCATCATGTATTTTCGGATTGATACAACTTTCATCATAACAATATCCAACTGTTAAAAATGTTTCTCCTGTTTCTTCCGAATGAGTCATGGTATATTTTCTTTCATCTACAGGCTTAAAAGGAGTCGCAGGCGGTAAAAATGTTACTTTTAATTTAGAAGGATTAAACTTACTCATGGAAGGTGTCCCCCAAATGTTGAAGTATTGTTTGCTTTAATATATGTTAAAAATTACTAAGGGTGACATGTGCCTACCATGAATGTCTAAATTATCTTTCTTCTTATTTATTGTTTGCTTTTTTCATAGGATGCTTCAATTACTTTTGTGGAAACGAGAATCCACTCCCCGTTTTTATATTCCCAAGTTGACTCTACATCTCCAATTACATCTCCTTGATGGACCCCGCTTATCGTTTGACGCCCTTTTAATCCTAATTTACTGCCATTAAGTTTAACCGGTTCTAATTTATTATACGAATGAACCATTAATTCCATTGGTTCATTTAGAATGCCATTATAATATAGCCCTGAATTTTCATAGTCTTCAGCACGGTTTTTTAGATTAAATTTATGTGATTTATGATTATTATCAATGTTAATTTTTGCTTTGTAGCCATCTAGGAACTGACTTTGAATTACCAGTGGATCAGGTACAGTTAAGTCAGTAACTGAATCGTCTTTTAAAGCGTATAAATAATGATTGGTTACCTCTCCACTTCCGCTATTGCTTACAGAAACGAGCATATCCTTTACCCCATCTTGATTGAGATCTTGGAATGTAAGATGGGGGCTAACCCCCTCTTCTAATTCAATTTGATGATTGCCGCCTTGGTTGTCGACTACCTCAATCGTCATTTTTTTAAAGAGAGAATTTTCCTCATCAATTGGTTCACCTTTAACAATGATATTCTCTTCTTTACCGTCTCCAGTTAAATCTTCATGTTCTTCTAATATGACCTTCATCTTTTCACTCTCATCTATGGCATAAGCCCCTGTTATAGCCGTAATAGACATGAAAAATAAGGCGAAAATTACGACCAAAATTTCTTTTTTCATCTTAAGTCACTCCTCCAATGAATTCATGAATAGAATGTCCATTTTTGGAAAAAAGATGCAAAAAACCAAAAAAAATCCCTACCATTTGATAGGGACCACATAAAATGTTATTGCTTTGCTTCTTTTCTTTCTTCCCACGACTCAATCCCTTTTAAACCAGGAATGGAATCTTTATAGAAGACAGGGTCTTTTCCTTGATTCCGTTGCCCCTTATAGTCTGTGAGTGCTTTAAAAGCGATATGTCCAAGAAGCACAATGGCAAGAATATTGATGAGAGCCATTACACCCATAAATAAGTCGGCCAGACTCCATACAACATCGAGATCAACAATCGAACCGTAAAATACCATCGCAACAACGGCTAAACGGTAAATAAAGACTGCTGATTTATTCTCTTTAATAAACTCAATATTCGTTTCACCATAGTAGTAATTTCCAATGACGGAACTAAAAGCAAACAGGAAAATCGCAATGGCGACAAATATCGTTGCCCAAGCTCCTAAATGTTCACTTAGCGCCGTTTGCGTCAACTGGATCCCTGTTTGACCGGACATGAAGTTATCGGATAAAAGAATCATAAACGCTGTGGCAGAACAAATAAGAATTGTATCAACAAATACGCCGAGGGTTTGGATTAACCCCTGCTTAACAGGATGGGAAACACTTGCCGTTGCAGCTGCATTTGGTGCACTACCCATTCCTGCTTCGTTTGAAAATAAGCCACGTTTAATTCCCATCATGATAGCAGCACCTATTCCACCGCCAACCATTTCTTCTATTCCAAAAGCATTCTTGATGATTAAACTGAATACTGTTGGTACCTCTGTTATATTTGTAATCACAACAAATAGAGCAATGACCAAGTAAATTAAAGCCATGATAGGTACAACAACTTGTGAAAAGCGAGCAATTCTTTTTACGCCTCCAAAGATGACGATGGCTGTTAAAATTGCTAATATAATGCCCATTACCGTACGGCTAACACCGAATGCTTCCGTGAAAGCAAGAGAGATTGTGTTTGATTGCACAGAATTAAAGATGAGTCCAAAGCAGAAGGTAATAATAATCGCAAAAATAATCCCCATAAAGCGATTATTTAAGCCTTTTTCCATGTAGTAAGCTGGTCCACCACGGTATCCATCTCTGTCTTTCACTTTATAGATTTGTGCTAATGTGCTTTCGACGAAACTAGAGCCTGCTCCTAAAAAGGCAATGAGCCACATCCAAAATACGGCACCAGGACCACCTGTTGCAATAGCAGTGGCAACCCCTGCAATATTTCCTGTTCCTACTCTTGAAGCCGCACTAATACAGAAAGCTTGGAAAGAAGATAACCCTCTTTTACCATTCGAAGACACGGTCGCCCTGTCTCCAAGGATTCTAAACATTTCTTTAAAAAAAGATAATTGGACAAAGCCTGTTTTTATACTAAAAAATAACCCTGCTCCAATCAATACGACAATTAAAATATAACTCCACATTAAATTATTCAAAAAATTTACAATTACCATATGTTCCCCCTAGTAGTAAAAAGTACATAATCATATCAAATCATATATCTGCATAATGATCAAAGTATATTTTTAAGTTATCCTAAAAAAATTATTATCATACCGTTTTTATCCTTCAACTGCAACAATATTGTCATTTATTGAACTGTTTAATTGCTGAATAAATCGTTTATTTCTTAATGAGTACAACACGATTATGAATATACTTGCACCGCAAATCAAAAGTAAGAACCATACCGGTGTGAATTCTAGTAAATATCCAAAAACAATAAATCCTAACGGTGTCATACAACTTGCTCCCGTTTCAACTAACGACATTACACGTCCTCGGTAGTGATCTGGAGTGCTTTTTTGCAATAAAACCATGACGGGCATATTAATGAGCATAATAAATGATGCAAGTAACAAGACAATTGTGATTAGGAATGGAAAAAAGAACATATTAGGTAAATTGCTTAACCCAGGTACACTTGGAATACCGAGAAGAATTAACATGCTAGACAACCCTACTAGACCACCAAATATACTTCGTTTTTTATTTTTGATTTCCTTCATTTGTGCTAAAACGATAGATATGATCAGCATCCCAATGGAAAAAGAACCTTCTATAATCCCTAATTGATAGGACTCCATCCCTCTTACGGTTAACACTAAATACGGCAAAGCAACTGGGAAGACAGCAAACCAAAAATTAAGAAAGACGGCAATAAAAAGAAGGTTTTTAATAAATGACTGCTGCTTTACATACGTAAGTCCAATTTTTAGTTCAGAGAAGAAAGTTTCTTCTTTTGCTTCTACTTTCTTTTCTGAAAATAAGTGATAGTTTATGAAAATACTAACTATTCCTGAAAAAGTAAAAGCGATAATATTGATGATCATGAACGTTGATATCGACATGAAACCAAATAGTACTCCTCCAAGTACAGGCCCTAATATCGTTGAAATAGATACAGCTACTTGATTTAATGACATTGCTTTTTGAATGTAATCGGAGCCAACCATATTATGAATCGCTGAAGTCACGGCAGTCGAATAGAAAGTGTTGAGAGAACTTAAGATGAAGGTCGCTAAAAATAAGAGCCAGATGTGTTGCGTAAGAAAAGTGAAGATGATAAAGATGACAAGAAGCCAAACTGCACAGGCAAAATCAGAAATAATAATGATTTTCTTTCTATCTATGCGATCGCTTAATGTTCCGGCGATCGGAGAGAGTAAGATTCTAGGTAATATGCTGACGAATAGTGTAATAGAAAAATTCAGACTGGATCCTGTCTCTGCTAAAATATAGAGACCTATAGCAAAGCCGTAGATGGAAGAACCAAGTACGGCCGTAAGCTTTCCAGTAAGAAAAAGGATAATATTTCTTTTGACCCATATTGGCATCTCAACTTTCCTCCTCTTCTTCTGGTAGCTTTATAAATTCACAATTGATCTCATAAGGTTTACGCTCTTGTTGCCCTTTAATGCTTTTTTCTACGTATTTTTTTAGCAATCGATCAAAATCTTTCGTAAACTCTTCCAATTCACTGTCAGATAAGGAAAGTGATGTTCCTCTTTTCATAAAGTAGTCGGTTTTTTCAGGTGAAAATTCATCTTTTAGTTTAAATTCAATCGCTTTTGAACGATAATACTTTTCGATAATTCCCTTATTGTTCTTCGTATCAGCTAACTCTAGAATTCCCCCGTTATAAAGCTGTTGGATATGATAATGAACGCTTCCATTTGATTTTCCAAGTTCATCGGCTACTTGCTTGGCTGTCATCGCATTTTCGTTTAATAAATAGATAATCTTTGCTCTCAGTGGACTAGATATTAATTTTTGTTGTTCCAATGTAATCTCCATTTTCCCATCATCCATTCTAATCATTAATTTGATTTTATTATACGTTCTAATTTTTTAGAATGCAATAATTAATTAGAATGATATAGGAAATTAAAAAACACTTAGCCCCTTGCTAAATGATTAGCAAGGGGCATAAATTAAGTTTCATTATTGGTATTTTCAGTAGTTGTTTTCCAAATGTGTTGGACTTTACCACTTGCGGTTTCATCAATGATGAATGAGCCATTGGTGTAACGATCATTGTAACGAAGTTCGGATGCTTTCGTGCTTTCGAGTTGCCCTTTTTCAGATTGAACGGTAATGTCATCATCTTCTCGGACAAGGACAGCCCCAACGACACGATGTGGATTTGATTTAAGCTCTCTAAGCATGACGACACCACGCTTTGCTCTTGAAGTTAAATCAAACTCGGTTAACTTCATTTTCTTAATAGAGCCACGCTGTGTCACAATAACAATACTTTCTTCATTTGAATTAGAAATAATATTTCCACTTGTGACGAAATCTCCGTCTTTCAGGTTCATTCCTTTAACCCCAGCTGCTCTTGCACCAACCAATGGCACTTCTTCTTCTGTAAATCTTAGTCCGTATCCTAAATAAGAAGTTAAGAAGAGTTCCGCTTTTCCGTCTGTTTCATGTACATCGATGAGTTCATCACCATTTTTTACATTAATAGCGACAAGTGGTTTCGAGTAGCGTTGTGCTTTATATTGCTTCAACTCTGTTTTCTTAATCATTCCATTTTTCGTGAAGAATAAGAGGTTAGAATCTTTTTCAAAATCTGCTACAGGTATCACTTTGATAATCGATTCATCACGATCAATTGGGACGATATTGGCTACATGTTGCCCAAGATCCTTCCAACGAATATCCGGTAGCTCATGTACTGGACAATATAAGTAATTACCTTTATTTGTGAAAAGAAGAAGCACATCTGTCGTATTCATTTCTAATTGAGCAAGAAGACGGTCTGAGTCCTTCATACCAAAATCCTGCCCATTAGAAGCAGCAAAGGAACGCGGACTTGTCCGTTTCACATAACCTTCTTTTGTGACAGTGACGATCACATCTTCACTTGCAATAAGTACTTCTAAATTAATTTTGATTTCTTCAATTTCAGCTTCAATTTTCGTCCGTCTTTCATCTGCGAATCGTTTCTTCACATCTTTTAGCTCTTTTTTGATAACAGATAAAAGTTTTCGTTCACTTGCAAGAATCGATGATAATTCTTCCACCTTCTTTGCTAGTTCCTCCGCTTCAGCTTGTAAGGCTGTAATATCTGTATTCGTTAATCGGTAAAGTTGTAAGGACACAATTGCTTCTGCTTGAGCTTCAGAGAATTGAAACTTTGCAATTAAATTGTCTTTCGCATTTCGTTTATCCTTAGATGCACGAATCGTTGCAATGACTTCATCAAGGATCGAAAGAGCTTTCATTAAGCCTTCAACAATATGCTGACGATCCCTTGCTTTTTGTAAATCATATTGTGTTCTGCGTGTAACGACTTCCTTTTGATGCTCGATATAAGCATCAAGAAGATTAAGTAAGCCCATTAATTTTGGTCTTCGATTATGGATAGCAACCATATTAAAACTATACGTAATTTGAAGGTCACTATTTTTATATAAATAATTAAGAACACCATTGGCATCTGCGTCTTTTTTTAGCTCAATGACAACACGGAGACCAGTGCGATCAGTTTCATCACGTACTTCAGAAATCCCTTCAACTTTACGATCCAAACGGAATTCATCGATTTTCTTAACGAGGTTGGCTTTGTTAATCTCATAAGGAATTTCTGTCACAACGATTTGTTGTTTGCCACCGCGGGTTGTTTCAATTTCGGTCTTCCCGCGCACTATAAATTTACCTTTTCCAGTTTCATACGCTTTCTTGATCCCTTCGACCCCTTGAATGATGCCCCCAGTTGGGAAATCAGGCCCTTTAATAACGGTCATTAAGTCATCGACCGTAGTTTGTGGGTTGTCCATGCGCATTATGACGCCATCAATAATTTCACCTAAGTGATGGGGAGGAATATCGGTCGCATAACCAGCGGAAATTCCGGTTGAACCATTAACCAGTAGGTTAGGATACATCGCTGGTAATACGGTTGGTTCACTTGCCGTATCATCAAAGTTCGGAACGAGATCGACCGTGTTTTTTTCGATATCCCTTAGAAGCTCAGCTGCGATGGCAGATAGTCTTGCTTCTGTATAACGCATCGCAGCAGGTGGATCACCATCAATACTTCCGTTATTTCCGTGCATCTCAACTAAGAGATTGCGGACCTTCCAATCTTGGCTCATCCTGACCATCGCTTCGTAAACGGAACTATCTCCATGAGGATGGTAGTTACCAATTACATTACCGACCGTTTTTGCTGATTTACGAAACCCTTTCTCACTCGTATTACCTTCTACATGCATAGCATATAGGATTCTGCGCTGAACGGGCTTCAAGCCATCTCGTGCGTCTGGTAATGCACGATCTTGAATAATGTACTTACTGTAGCGACCAAAACGGTCTCCAAGAACATCTTCTAACGGGAGGTCACGAAATTTCTCTGTACTACTCATGTTCAGTAACCTCCTCTTCCACTAAAATATTTTCATTTTCAAGAATGCTACCGTCTTCTTCAAGACCAAATGCAACATTCGATTCAATCCATTTCCGACGAGGTTCAACCTTGTCCCCCATCAATGTGGTTACACGTCTTTCCGCTCTCGCTGCATCATCAATCCGCACACGAATTAACGTCCGTGTTTCCGGGTCCATCGTCGTTTCCCAAAGTTGGTCGGCATTCATTTCACCAAGTCCTTTATAGCGTTGGATCATATAGCCTTTCCCAATTTTCTTAATGGCTCCATCAAGCTCATCATCGCTCCACGCATATTCGATTACTTCTTTCTTACCAGTCCCCTTACTCACTTTGTATAAAGGTGGAAGTGCAATAAATACTTTTCCAGCCTCTAGAAGTGGTTTCATGTATCGGTAAAAGAAAGTAAGTAGGAGAACTTGGATATGGGCACCATCTGTATCGGCATCGGTCATAATGACAACCTTGTCATAGTTACAGTCTTCAACATTGAAGTCTGCACCCACTCCTGCACCTATTGCATGAATAATCGTATTGATTTCTTCGTTTTTGAAGATATCAGCGAGTTTGGCTTTCTCTGTATTAATAACTTTACCACGTAAAGGAAGTACGGCTTGGAATTTCCGATCACGTCCTTGCTTTGCACTACCACCTGCAGAGTCTCCCTCTACTAAATAGAGTTCGTTACGCTGTGGATTTCGTGATTGAGCGGGAGTTAGTTTTCCAGAAAGAACCGCTTCGCCTTTTTTCCGTTTCTTCCCACTGCGCGCTTCTTCTCTTGCTTTACGTGCTGCCTCCCGTGCTTGATAAGCTTTAATTGCCTTTTTTATTAAAAGGGAGCTAATATCGGGATTCTCTTCGAAAAAGTAAGATAGATGTTCAGAAACGACAGCATCGACAGCAGATCTTGCCTCGCTTGTGCCTAGTTTCCCTTTCGTTTGCCCTTCAAACTGCAATAGTTCTTCTGGTACACGAACAGAAATGATCGCAGAAAAACCTTCACGTATATCAGAACCTTCAAGGTTTTTATCCTTTTCTTTAAGCAAGCTTACTTTTCTCGCATACTCATTAAATGCTCGCGTTAAAGCTGTTCTCGCTCCAGCTTCATGGGTACCGCCGTCCTTTGTTCGGACATTGTTTACAAACGATAGAACGTTTTCAGAGTATCCATCATTAAATTGAAAAGCAAAATCGACTTCAATCCCAGCGTTTACTCCTTCAAAGCTGACTACTGGATGGAGTACATCCTTTTCCTCATTTAAATATTGGACAAATGCTTCGATTCCATTTTCATAATGGAATTCTTCTTTCACATCATTGCGCTCATCTATAATTTCAATTTTCATTCCTTTTAATAGAAAAGCAGATTCACGGAGACGTTCGCATAAAGTCTCATAATTATAAGTTGTAGTGGAAAAGATTGTTCTATCTGGTTTGAAATGAATGGTTGTTCCTGCTTGATTCGTTTTCCCAACTTTTTCAAGTGTTGTAACAGGCACACCACCATGTTCAAAACGTTGTTCATAAACAAAGCCATCTCTCTTAATCTTAACAACAAGCCATTCTGAAAGGGCGTTAACCACTGATGCTCCGACACCATGTAGTCCCCCACTTGTTTTATAACCACCTTGTCCGAATTTACCTCCTGCATGAAGAACCGTTAAGATAATTTCTGGTGTCGGCTTTCCCATTTTGTGCATGCCTGTGGGCATTCCGCGCCCTTTATCTTGAACACTAATTGAATTGTCTTTATGTATCTTTACGATGATGTGGTCACCATAACCTGCTAATGCCTCATCTACCGAGTTATCGACAATTTCATATACTAAATGATGAAGACCTCTCGAATCAGTACTACCAATGTACATTCCGGGGCGTTTACGAACCGCTTCGAGACCTTCTAATACTTGAATGGCATCATCATTATATTCGAAGCTTTGCTGATTTCTTGCCACTTACATACCCCTTTCAATTGCTGCTACCAAATAATTTTTTATTTATAAAGAACGTTTCATAAGCGAAAACCAACGAAACCATTGATCGGTTTTTATTCGCGAAAAATAGGCTTTATCACTCTTAGAACGAGTGTTCCTGAAGTTAATCTTATCATATCAATTGCGTTTTTTCTTAAAGTTTTGTAGTTAATTTTGGAGAAATAAAACAAAAGTTTAAGAATCGTGAACGCTTTTCTTACTTATGAACACAAATATTATCCCTACTCAAAAAGAAACGTCTATGCACTATTGTATATAAATATAACGATTTAGCAAATAGGTCATCAACAATTTGCTTCAATTTAGGTAAGAGTTATTTAATCAACGGTTTGTTTAGAGGAGTTCTAGGAAAAGGAATCCACAACAATAATTAGGAATAAAGAATCATTTTAGATTCGATAAAAAAACTGTCAAGAAATACTCGACAGTTTTGTGATGAATCATTATTTTGTTAAAGCATGTTCCACTTTAATGCAGCGATCCATAATTACAGTATAGCCTTTTTCTTTTAAAAATTGATATGCTTCTTCGTTGACGACTCCAAGCTGTGCCCAAAAAATTTCAGCGTCAATATCAGCAAATTCTTTCGCTACATCCATTAAATGTTCAGGACGTCTAAATACGTTTACAACATCGACACGTCCTTCGATTTCTTTTAATGATTTTACAGCTTTCACTCCAAGAACTTCGTCTATAGTAGGATTCACAGGAATAATGTCATATCCAGCATCTTGCATCGCTTTAGAAACCATATAGGAAGTTCTTTCCGGATTGCCACTTAGGCCAACTACAGCAATTCGTTTTACTCTTTTTAGGATCTTTCCAATTTCCTCACGACTCGGATTTTCAATTGTCATTTAGTATCTCCTCCAATAAAAATGATCATATTTACATGTAAAAGGTAGTATTTCCTTCATTGTACGCTTTCAATGTAAAAAAATCATGTAATCAACTCCAAAGCAGGAGATTTTATTTTTGGGTGACTTGGCCATTATCCATATCTAAAGCGAGCCACGCAGTTTCATTAGCAAACGATCTAGACCAACTAGCAATACCAGCAAGCTCATATTTAGAAGCCAAGTTCACTCTCTTTCTAAGTGAAAGATCATCCTCAAGCCAAATTTTATATGTGCTTTTCTCCTCGGCTACATAAACTTCTGCATAATTTTGTCCACTTGCCTCATCATACGTTGGAGTTAGTTGATGTTGCTCCAACCATTCCTCCACTTTATCCATAGATAACGCTGAGGACGACACTTCTCCTGAGTCTTGAACTTGCCACAGGCGTGCATAAAGTGGTATCCCAAGGATTAGCTTTTCATTTGGAACTGACTCAAGGAGTTTTTGTAGATTCTCCTCGACCCAAGGCAGGCTTGCGACACTTCCAGCAATTGGTGAGGATCCCCAATGTTCGTCATAGGCCATGACGGCTAAATAATCGACGATATTTGCTAATTTTTCCCGTTCATAAAAAGCTGACCAATTTCCATCAGCTATAAAAGTAATGTCCATTGAGACGATGAGTCCAGCTTCATGGAAATAGGGTGTGGCTTCCCGAACAAATTGGGTCACGAGTGGACCATGCTCTGGTCGCACATTTTCGATATCTAAATTAATTCCATCTAATTGATAGATTTGACTATATTGGAGTAAAGTTCTAATTATTTTTTGACGGGTATCAAAATCTTTAAGAGCTTGGTATGTTAATTCGGGATCAAAAGCATTGGAAAAAAGTCCCCAAACTTGATATCCTTTGTCCTTCGCCCAAGTAACATAGGGTAAGGAACCAAGGTTTTTGATTTCTCCATTCTCGTTTTCTAATTCAAACCATGTTGGAGATACGACATTGACCCCAGGCATTTGCGGAAGACTATTAGGATGGGGTGTTTTAGTATAAACCGCTTCCCAAGTTAATTGAATTGGGCCGTCTATTTTTGGTAATGTCGCTTCTTTTTGCTCTCTAATAATAGTAATCGTTTCCTTCTCACCAGGTGAAACAAGCTTTTTTTCTATAAAACCTGCAACTCCGTCTTTTTTACGCACATAATAAAAATCGTCTTTCTCCTCTTCGATGGACACTTCTTCGCCCAAAGTTGTTTCAGAAGTATAAGGAGATTGGAGAGAGGGCTCTATTCTTAATCGAAGTTTTTCCTCATGAACCTCTTTTTCAGTAATTGTCGCATGCGTAATCTTTTCCCCGTTCTGTTGGATTAAGACCCCGTTTGTGTTTGGTAAAATAGTATATTCCATTGGGTAAAAACTGATAACGGGCTCTAATGCGAGATAAAGTTCGCCTGCTTTATCTTTGAGCGCTGAAAAGTGGAGTTCTACAGGCTCTTCATTTACATAATAGGTCAATGACTCCGAAGGCATTTGAATAACCTTATCTGCCGTTGTTATGATAATGGAATTAGACTTTTCGTCATAGCTAACACTGTCATCGATATTCTCTTGAATGAAAGCTAAAGGCACGTAGACACTATCATTATCTACAATTGCATTGCCTTTTTGAACTCCTTCAAATATTATCGGATTCTCCCCACTGAAGTATTCATGTTTTTCTTTTGAAGTAAAAGGGTATAAAAGTAATAGAATACTAGATAGGATTATACAGAATGCGATCAATAAGCCGCCAATGATCCACCCTTTTGAGATCATTTTCTTTTGATGATATTCAACACGTACCATGAATGAAATTCCTCCCCATGATTCCATCGTAACGAATTCAATCCATCTTGAAAAGAAAAACCTCATATAAGGAGGAATTTTCAAGTTTCATGACGAAATCTGTTAGTTGAAAATATAAATGTATGAACTAGTGCAACCTTTTGTCTATCCCTCTTATGATTTCAAGCATTGTGAAATGGCTTCCACACATGGTACAATAATTAAACATTAGTAGTAGGTCTTAAAAACAAATCGAAAGTACCTTTCTATCGCTGTACATACTGAAAATTCTCGATTTCTCCGATAATAGTAAGTGAATCACGCTTGACTTATCTTATCTTCTTTGGGGAAAGTTGAAATTTACTAGGCGTTAGGCGAGAGGATGAGATGTAGAAATACTATACATCTTGTGAAATCTATTTTCCTACTCAAATGAACAACAATAAAGAATGCAGCTTTTTTATAAAGGAGAACATTATATGGTCATTATTGCAATTATCATTTTATCTTATTTACTCGGTTCTATCCCTTCAGGCCTGATTGCTGGAAAAGCGAAAGGGATTGATATAAGGAAACATGGAAGCGGGAATTTAGGAGCGACCAATACCTTTCGCGTGTTAGGGGTTAAAGCAGGAATCATTGTAACACTTGCAGATATTTTAAAGGGAACGGTTGCGACAACTCTTCCCGATCTATTTAATCAATCAGACCTACACCCATTAATAGCTGGTGTTGCAGCGGTTATCGGGCATATGTTCCCACTCTTTGCTGGGTTTAAAGGGGGAAAAGCAGTTGCAACTTCTGGTGGCGTTCTTTTAGCATATGCACCTCTCATGTTCGTGGTCATTGTCACTGTGTTTATCCTTTGTTTGTACATAACGAAATATGTTTCCTTATCTTCAATTGTTGCCGCTATGGCTGCTCTTATATATGCCATTATTGACGGTGATCGTGCACTCATCATTGTAGTTGCTCTTCTTGCCTTCTTTGTCATTTATCGACACCGGGCAAACATTTCACGTATTAAAAATAAAACAGAGCCAAAGGTTAAATGGTTATAGAAAAAAGACCAGTATAGC
>NZ_HE978518.1:74205-87072 GCF_000311725.1 Robertmurraya massiliosenegalensis JC6 | reverse complement strand
ACTCTTATTTCACCGAATGTTCTCCTTAGAGAATTTATCGTTCTTTATTGATAAAATTCTACAAATTTTGTATACTGATGGTATGAAAGTCTTAACAATAGGCAAAAAGCTTCAATTTTCGCTTAATTTTTAACTTTTTATGCAAATGAATCGATTTCACAATCTATGAAGGTACATGAAAAAACGAACATTTCTAGCATGAATTATTCGAACCCTACCTAAAAATTCTATTATTGTTTAGAGTTAGAATCGTTCGTTTTTCAATTTGTGAAGCACCGTTTTGAAATTGATTCAAATACATACATATCTTGATGTTTTTCGCCATAGACATATAAAAAAACAACTTTCTCTCATTCAACATTGTCACTTTGTAGTGATAAATAGGAACAATTGAAGAGAAAGTTAAATGGAAGAAGGATGGATAAAAAATGGAGTGTAATCAATATGTTAACTTACCTTTTCCCTATTTCTGTATCGATGAAAAATTTATTGTCATGGCGACATCAAAAAACATACAGCCCCCTCCGGTGAATATGAGTGACATTTTAGACACTGATGATTTAGAGACGTTTCGGCAGTTCATCTATGAGAGTGAAGATGATCAATCGGAAGTGTTTCTATTAAACTTACAGCAAGATTTAGCAACCCCCTACCGAATTCATAAACAACATGAATCGAATATGATCCACTTATTTTGTCATCCGTTAGAATCTAGTGCTAAAGAAAACTTCAAACAAATGAAAATAATGAGAGAAAAACTGCGAATGGGAAAGCTTCAACTTCAAGAGCTCAAGATAATAAAAGATAAATATAATCAATTGGAGCTTCATTCTAGTTATCTCTCAAATGTTGGCCAGCTTGCTGCAGGGATTGCCCATGAAATTCGTAATCCACTAACAACAATAAAAGGTTTTATTCAATTAATTAAACCCTATTTAATTGAAATAGAAAAAGACCAGTATGCGGACATTGCATTGAATGAAATTGAACGTGCCAATCAAATCCTTTATCAATATTTGAATGCAGCTAAGCCACAGTTGAACGAACAGAAGGAAATAAATATTAATGATTTATTAAAAGATATTGCCCTCCTTTACGAAGGAGAAGCAAATTTGAGAAATATTGAGCTAGAAACAAGCTTTCAAGCCAATATCCCTTCAGTGCGAATGGAAGAAAATCAATTAAAGCAAGTATTGGTGAATATGGTTAAGAACGCTATGGAGGCGATTCAAGCTAGCCGTCGAATTGAAGGGAAAATCCAGTTGTCAAGTATGCGAATGAACAATACGATTGTGATTAGTATAAAGGATAATGGGTGTGGATTAAGTGAGGATTCGTTAAACAAGCTTTTTACCCCCTTCTATTCTACAAAAATGTCAGGAACAGGACTGGGGTTATCCATTTGCAAACAAATCATTCATGAAAGTGGAGGAAATATTGAAATTTCAAGTCGTTTAAACGAAGGAACTACTTTTCGTATCCAATTGCCGATACAAGCAAAGTGTCAGCTGCACGCCTAATTCTTCAATGAGAATTCAATAAACTGTCATAGAAATGATTCTCCAAAGAGCCAGAAATCTTTTACAATAAAAGAAAAGTAAGGTCGGTGATGAATCATGAAGAAGACTGATTTACTTATTAAAGATTATATATATATGACAGAGGTTTCCGACTCGAAAGAGAAAGAAGACTTTGAAATTGAGCTTTATCCGCTTGGAAGTGACTTAAAATGTGCTGATTCTCCAATTAGAGTCATTCATAATTTTGATGAGTTAATCGATTTTTTTGAAGAAGAAGAAGGGTAAAAAGTGCGAAATGGTATTCGCACTTTTTACTTATAGTTGCTTATTTAATAGATTGGTCCATTTCTTTTCTTTTAGGAGGATTTCTCTTTCTCGCTCCCCGAGCAAATCATAATGAGAATAACCATCTTCTCGTATATGGATCCATTCTTTTCTTAGTCCGTGAACTTTCCCCCATTCTTCTAATTTCTTTAGATCCTGACAGCCTACTTTTGTAACTGTTTTACAATCTGGAAAACGCTCATCTATCCAATAGTGTGTTAAAAAGGCTATTTCTCCCTGATCGATCGAACGTTTCCAAGCTCGTAGTTCTTCCCGCTTAATTCCAAAGGCCATAGTGCCCTCCTTTTTTCGTCATAAATCCATTTTTTTAGCTTTCTCATAGGCTTCATGCCAATCAGGATATTTTCTTTTAATAGATATAGGACGAAAACTATCTTTTTTTACACAAACATGGATGGATTGTCCAGTTACAGCTATCTCTCCATCTTCTGTAAAGATCTCATATCCATAGGTCACTTTTAAACCATCGTATTCCTCAATCCATGTGTTGACTGTCGCTGTTTCTCCATAGCGTAATGGCCTTTTGTATGAGACGTGAATATCCAGTACAGGAGAGATAATACCTTCTTGTTCTAATTCAGCGTAATTGAAGCCTAGTTGTTTAATCAATGTTGTACGACCAACTTCCATCCAAACAAGGTAATTGGAATGATAGACTACACCCATTTGATCCGTTTCTGCATAGCGTACTTCTATTTCTTTTGTCGCAATTTCCATCAGGAGTCCCCTCTTCTCAACTTATTTAATGATCTTTCTACATCTATTTGTTGAATCATCGTTGCTTCATGCATGACATTTTCGATTTCTCCTGACTCTATTAACCTTAGTGCTTGTGCTTGAATGACTTCATCCATGAAATTTGTGGCAAATCGCCCATTACCATCAATGGGCATTTTCGATAACTCATTCTTTAAATAGTTTTGTGCATCAAGCGAAAGTGCATATTGATAGTTCGCTCCGTAAAGCTCCATAATTTCAATGAGCTCAGCAACCGTATAGTCATGGAAATGAAAGAACTTCTTAAAACGTGATCTTAATCCAGGATTACTTTCCAGCAGCTGCTCCATTTCATGAGGATAACCAGCGAGAATTATCACAAGATTTTCATTCTGTTTTGTCATTTCATCAACTATTGTATCAATGACCTCTTTTCCAAAATCTCCTGATGAATGGCTTAAAAGGGAATAAGCTTCATCGATGAAAAGGACGCCACCAAGAGCTTCACGTATTTTTTTCCTTGTTTTAATTGCCGTTTGTCCTACATAGCCAGCGACAAAATCTGCTCGACTTGTGATGAGTAAATGTCCCCGTTTTAAAATCCCGCATTCCTTTAAAGCCTGTGCATAAATCTTCGCCACTGTAGTTTTTCCCGTTCCAGGATTGCCCATGAAAACAGAATGAAGTTGTAATGGAAGGACGGGCAGATTATGTTCTCTTCTCATTTGCTGGATTTTCACAAAAGAAATCAATCTCTTTACTTCTTCTTTTACTTCATCAAGACCAATTAATTTGTCTAATGCTATATGGGAGTGGGTAGAATTTTCTTCTTCGCCATTTCCAAAATCTTCTTTTTCTAATAGGGTGTAATCAAGGATCGTTTGTTGGCCCGCTGTCTTTGCTCCTTTTTGAAAAATAGCATCAAGTATTAGATTACGAACGGTTCTTGCATTACCAAATGTCTCATCAACCCGTTCTTTTTCAAGGCGTTTTCTAAGTTCGGATTTGGCGTCATCCGTGAGGACATAGTCATTTTCTTGCGCAAATTTCTCGGCAATTAAGATCAACTCGTCTTCACTATAATCCTCTAACTCGATCAAGTTTGATCTTGGAAAACGGCTCCGAAGTCCTGGATTGGCATCTAGAAATTGTCTCATTTCCTCTGGATAACCAGCTAATACAACTGCAAATTTTCCCCCGAATTCTTTTCCGGTCATTAAGGAGACGAGCGTATCGATGGCGGTTTGTCCATAATCGTTTCCTGTTTGGCCCTCTCTTTTTAAACTGTAGGCCTCGTCAATAAAGAGAATGCCCCCTAATGCTTTTTCAACGATTGCTCTAACGTTTTCTTCTGTTTGTCCAACGAATGCTCCAACTAGTTGTGAGCGATCGGCTTCAATTACCTCTTTTCGCGGCAAAACTCCTAGTTCATGATAAATATTGGCAAGTAAGCGAACTAGGGTCGTTTTTCCTGTTCCGGGATTCCCGGTTACGATCATATTTAGACTCATTTCATCCTTTGTTTGGAACCCCATTTTCTTTCGAGCTTTTTGATATTTAAGAAATTGATAATGCGCTTTAACTCGCTTTTTTACTAAATGTAAACCAATCATGGAATCTAATTCGGTTAATGAACTATGTGGTTCAACTGACTCTTCTTCTTGAAATTGTTCCTTCCATTCATCTTTAATTCTTTCCATATTTTCAAGATGGGCTTTCATATCATAAAAATAAGTCGTATTGTAAAAAGAACCAGAAATGGTTTGTTCGAATTCTTCCGCCGCTTTTCTAACACCAACAACAGCTTCAATTGCTTTATCGAGAAGGTCCACCAATGTATCATATTTATGTATTAATTCTTGAATGCCAAGTTCTTTTACATTTTTGGCTCCATCTTGTAACTCTTCCAGATGTTCTTCGTTTTCCTGCAAAAAGAGTTGGCATAAATCGATAATTTGTTCTGCTGTTTTCTTTTTTTGTTGGCGATTATCTGTTTCTCGAATCATTGGAAACTGCAGACTTGTTAAGACATCCTCTTTCGCTTTCCATTGATATTGAGCGAGAAACTGTTTCGCTTCTTCATTTTTTTGATTTAAGCCGTGTGCTTTCTCCATCCATGCCCGTACAACTGAATCGTCGTTATTGATTTTTTTCATTCTCGAAATAGCCGCTAAAGATAATAGGGTGGAAAGGTTCTCCTTATCCATATCTTCATTCAACATTTTTATTTGTTCCAATAGTAATTTTTCATTTGCAATAACCCCTGTTTCTGCAATTTCTTGCTGCCATTGGGTAAGGAGTTTTGTAAATTGCTTTTGTTGTTCTTCACGTTGACTCATCATTAATATCACTTCTTTTCTAACCTATGTACCCTTTATCTTATCAAATTTTTACCTTTTCACAAAAAAAATAGACCTGATTGGTGATCAGGCCATTGTAGGGTAAAAAAACTATTCTTGATTATGCTGAGCTTGGAACTCATCTTTTATTTCTTGACGCAAAGAGTCGATACTTTCACGTCGTTTTTCATTTTTGGCAGCAATTTGACTGCGATCTTTTTCATTAGAAAACTCCATCGTAGCTTCTGCTTCCTCCATATTTTCAATCGTATTATGAACCATTTCTTGTAGTTTTTCTACATTGTCACTTCGATCATCCGGTTTTGGCTTATTTTGAGTCATTGTAAACCCTCCTAGGAATAGTTGTTGTACAGATTTAGTTTGCAACCAACATCTAAAAATATATCACCAGATTTTGTAAAATAATCCTCGATAAAAAAACTCGCCATATGGCGAGTTTTATCCTATCTTATTCACCTTTTGTTTGAATCACTTGGGCATGCTTACCTGACGTATCTTGCATTTGCTTACCCTTGTTGCCACCAAATCCTCTCGATTGTGTACCGATATGATTGGGTGCATAAGGTTCTGGATTTCTTCTATGCCTTTTATGTTTGCTCATGATGATCCCTCCTAAGCTTAGTATCAGCTTGAAAGAGAAATTCATAATTGGCAAGTTCTATAAATTTTAACGCGCTTGTCCTAAACGTTTCTTTTCTAATCTTTGCTCAATTTTTTCGAGAGCTTCTTGATCTTGTAAAAGCTGACGTTTATTTTCTGAAACAAGTTCTGAAAAAGAGCGCTTTCTTGGTTTTCTCATATTAAATCACCCTCCTTACCACTATTGTAACAGTCATTATCTCCATTAAATATTAAAATTATTACAACTTTTTGAAAATTTATGTGATTGAATTTCTCCATTGTTAATTTATGCCAAGTGATTCTTGAGGGTTAAAAAAACCTTAGTGTTTGACACTAAGGTTAAAGATCTTTTGTTAACTCTCTCATCTTCTCAACCGTCATTGCACCGATAATTTTATTTTGGATGACCCCGTTTTTATCAATGAAATAAGTCGTTGGAATCGTTAAAATTCGATACATCTTCATAACTTTTCCATCTTTATCTAATAGTACGGGAAAATTAATTTTCATATCATCAACAAAGCCTGCGACATCATAGCTTGTATCAATATTAACAGCGAGGATTTCAATCTCATCGCCTGCTTCAGTATAAAATTTTTGTATATCAGGCATTTCTGCTTTACAAGGTGGACACCATGTAGTCCAAAAATTCAGCATGATTTTTTTTCCTTTTAAATTGGAAAGTTGTACATTTTTGCCGTCTAAAGTGGATAATGTAAAATCTGGCGCAGTTGCACCGATTTCAGGTCCCTGATTAGTGGTAACTGGGATGGCGGAAGCATTTCCATTGTTTTCGATCTTTTTATCATTTATAGCATGGCTTATGCCGACTGATAGTAAAATTAGAAATACAAGACTTGCTGCAATTCTCTTTGCCATAAATAATCCCCTTTCATTCCAATCTATGGTTAGTATATCCTTTTTCAGATAGAAAAAAAGCTGAATATTGTAAGGGATTTGTGAAAACATAAAAAAGGAACACTTATCATTAAAATTGTTTCCACTAGAATTCGTCATAGTATTCCAAATTGTTGCTTTTTTAAATTTCGTAAAAGGTAAATTAAGTTGTTTATAGGTTGACATTTATTAATCCCTAATTTTTTATAAACATACTCCATTGACTAGCCCCACTCTTATCATTCCGTAATTAGATGAATTCTAATAATCTCTACGTACTAACTCTATATACAATAGAAAGCTTCAGTTTATCTCATTTGATCCAAACATCTCTCACTCTTAAGCGGAATTTTTCCTGTTATTTTTTCAATGGAGTCCCTTTTAGAGAAAATAACGGAAGATTTTCCGGTTATGGAGAACAAAATCGTTTATTTTGTCATTTTTTGAGAGAATAGCAGGAATTTTTCCTGTTAATTCGGCTCTTTTTCGTGATGCTTGCTCATTAAGCGGAATTTTTCCTGTTATTTTCTCATACCGATACGGTCTATACGAGGGAATTCCTAGGCAATAAAAAAGCACTCATACAAAGAGTATGAGTGCTTTTAACGATAGATTATTAATTTGCTAGTTTTTCGCGAAGTACAAGTGGTAAAATTCCACCATGACGGTAGTAGTCGATTTCGATTTCTGAATCAAAGCGGACGATTGCTTCAAATACTTTCTTTGTACCATCTACATCAGTAGCTGTTACTTTTACTAGCTGACGAGGTTTTACATTTTCATCAATAGCAACATCGATGACTTCATTCCCTGTCAATCCAAGTACTTCAGCATTTTCCCCATCTTTAAATTGAAGTGGAAGAACGCCCATAAGCGCAAGGTTAGAACGGTGAATACGTTCAAAGCTTTCCGCAATAACGGTCTTAATTCCAAGAAGGTTCGTACCTTTGGCAGCCCAGTCACGAGAAGAACCCATTCCGTAATCTTTCCCAGCAAGAACAACCAATCCTGTGCCTTCTTCTTTGTACTTCATGCAAGCATCATAGATAGACGTTACCTCTCCAGTTGGCCAGTAAGTAGTGAAGCCACCCTCTGTACCTGGTGCGATTTGGTTACGAATACGGATATTCGCAAATGTACCGCGCATCATAACTTCATGGTTACCACGACGAGAACCATAAGAGTTAAAGTCGCGAATTTCAACCCCATTTTCACGTAGATATTTACCGGCAGGAGTGTCCTTGCCGATAGCGCCAGCAGGTGAAATATGGTCAGTTGTGACAGAATCACCAAACTTTCCAACGACACGTAAACCGGATAAAGGCTTCACTTCGTCTGGATCAGGCTTTAAGCCTTCAAAGAATGGTGGGTTTTGAATATAAGTTGAACTGTCATCAAATGAATATAGTGGTTCATTACTTGTTTTAATTTCATTCCAACGCTCATTATCACTAAAGACGTTTTCGTATTCTGCTTTAAAGAGCTCAGGTGTAACTGTACGTTGTACAACTTCATTGACTTCAGCAGTTGATGGCCAAATATCTTTGAAGAAGACATCATTTCCATCTTTATCCTTGCCTAGTGATTCCTTTTGAAGGTCAATATCAACCGTTCCCGCTATTGAATAAGCAACTACTAATGGTGGTGAAGCTAAGTAGTTTCCTTTTACTAATGGGTGAATACGTCCTTCAAAGTTACGGTTACCTGAAAGAACAGATGTAACTAGTAAATCATTATCGGCTATGGCCTTTTCAAGTTCAGGTTTTAACGGACCTGAGTTACCGATACATGTAGTACATCCATAACCAACAAGGTTATAGCCAAGTTGCTCAAGGTATTGAAGTAATCCTGAATCACGAAGATATCCTGTTACAACCTTTGAACCTGGTGCTAAAGATGTTTTGACATATTTAGGTACTTCTAAGCCTAATTCTGTTGCTTTCTTTGCTACTAAACCAGCGGCAACGAGAACATAAGGGTTAGATGTATTTGTACAGCTTGTAATGGCAGCAATGGCAATGGCACCTGTTTTCATTGTTACCTTTTCACCATTATCCAGTTCCACTGTTACTTCTTTTTCAAGTTCAGATGCTTCTAAACCAAAGCCTTGGTTCCCTTGAGGTGCAGTTAAAGCTTTATTAAATTCTGCTTTCATTTGAGAAAGTGGAATTAAATCTTGTGGACGTTTAGGACCAGAAAGATTCGCTTCAATCTCTGCAAGATTGATCTCAATCACATCAGTATATACAGGTTCTAAGCTTGGATCAAAGAATAATCCAGTTGCTTTGCTGTATGCTTCAACAATTTGAATTTGCTCTTCAGAACGTCCAGTTAAACGCATATAGTCAAGGGACTCAGTATCAACTGGGAAGAATCCACATGTTGCCCCATATTCAGGAGCCATATTAGCGATCGTTGCACGGTCAGCTAACGGTAGTGACACAACGCCAGCACCGAAGAATTCAACAAATTTTCCAACTACCCCGTGTTGACGTAGTACTTGCGTTACTTTTAAAGCTAAGTCTGTTGCTGTTGCACCGTTTGGAAGTTCACCTGTAAGTTTTACTCCTACTACTTCAGGAACTGGGAAGTATGAAGGTTGTCCAAGCATTCCTGCTTCTGCTTCAATCCCACCAACGCCCCATCCAAGAACACCGATACCGTTAATCATCGTTGTATGAGAATCAGTACCAACTAATGAATCTGGGAATGTTTCGAATTCACCATTTTCACCTTCAACTGCATGAACTACATTTGCTAAAAATTCTAAGTTAACTTGGTGAACTATACCTGTTGCAGGTGGTACGGCACGGTAGTTATCAAACGCTTTCTGTGCCCAGCTTAAAAATTGATAACGTTCAGCATTGCGTTCAAATTCTAAATCCATATTTGCTTGAAGCGCATTCGCTGTACCGTATTTGTCAACCTGTACGGAGTGGTCAATGACCAAATCAACTGGTTTTTCAGGATTAATTTTATCCGGATCTCCACCAAGGTCTGCCATTGCTTTACGGAGTGATGCAAGGTCAACAACTGCAGGAACTCCAGTAAAGTCTTGAAGAATGACACGTGAAGGTTTGAATGGTACATCAACTTCTTTTACTTCATCTGTTCCCCATTTTGCTAAGTTTTCAACATGCTCTTTTGTAATAACGCGGCCATCATATTGGCGTAGCACTGATTCTAGTAAAACTTTAATCGAATATGGTAGTTTCGTAACGTTACCAATACCAGCTTCCTCAAGTGCGCCTAAATCATAGTAGTTATAACGCTTTCCATTAAGCTCAAATGCTTTGCGAGCGCTATAAACGTCGTTTTTTGACATATGAATTCCCCCTCTTCATCATATACCGCTTGAAAAGTTTGAATATTTACTCCCATCCGAACTTTTCTACAATCCTATATTAATACAGTCTTCTACATAAGTAAATAACAAGAAAGTTATCGTTTTTGATAAGATTTTCTTATTTTAATTCAGATTTCCACTGTAAAAAGCGTCATAATACTTTTTTTATTTCTTATTTTTTTAAAAAGAAGATATATTATCTCTATTATCGCAAAATAATAAAAAGTTGCATGAAGTTGTTTATTGAAAGAGATTGCATGACTTTATGACAGAAGGAGAAAGTAAACATGGAGGTGAAAAATATGACGAAGAGAAAAGCAGATCATATCATCGAAGGAATGAATGCAGCGAGCGCTCAAGGAAAAGGAACTGGTTATAATGAAGAATTGGCAAATGAACCACTGACACAAGCTCAGAAGCAAAATAATAAGAAACGTAAAAAGAACCAATAATTATAAAAATAAGGACTTCAAATCTTGAAGTCCTTATACTCTTTTCTTTTTAAAATTCTGTTTGATTCACTTCACTTGCTATTGCACTTACATCTTGTCGAAACTGCTCTAATTGTGATTTTTGATGTTCGGATGCAACTTCTAAAGCATTCTCAATTTGCTGAAGAGCTTCATTCACCTCTTGCTGCAAATGCTTCAGTTGATGTCCGTAATTTGCGCTTTCTTTTACAATTTCATGATAAAGCTCTTGAGCTTCGTTCACTCCCTGCTGAGCTGCTTGAAACGCTTGCTGTTTGTTCTTATGGTATGGCAATGTTGTATACTCCCTTCATCTATTCATTCTTCTACAATAGTTTTCAAAAGAAATATGTGTTTCTTTCGTTAAAATGTGCATTCTAAACGAAAAATATTCGGAATAAATGAGGTCAAAAGACTGCATTCTATGACTAGGAGGGATGAACAGTATGAATAAAAATGATGGAAAAGATATGCGAAGAAATTCTCCAAAGGGAGAAAACACAGGACAACCAGAACCGTTAAGCGGTTCGAAAAAAGTAAAAAACCACAACCACACTCGTCAAAAAAACAATCAACATCATGATATGTAATGAGGAATAACAAAATGGACTGAGACGCTTATTTCAGAGCTTCAGTCCATTCTATTTAAATAGAAACGAATGCTTCAAGAAGAATGTCCTCTTCTTCTTTTGTCACACAGCGAAGGTCAATTAACGTTTCTTCCTTCTGAATTCTGACGATGATTGATGGTGAAAATTCAGTCCGTAACTTAGTGGCTAATTTCTCTGCAGAGTATGTGCGATGCTGTAAAACTAATACAAATGTTGGAAGTTTTACTTCAGGCATCGTTCCTCCTCCTACCTGACTTTCCCCCTCGATGATATCGACAATATATGCATCCGTTCTTTTTTGAAGTTTGCTCTTAAATTGTAGCGATCTTTCCTTCATTTCTTCTTTATTTGTAAGTAAATCGCGGACAACAGGAATATTTTTAATCGCTTCTTCGCCGAGTAAGTAGTCCATTAATGTCCCTTCTAATGCAGCCAGTGTCATCTTATCGACACGAACAACGCGGGCCAGTTGATTTTTCTTTAATCGCTCAATAAGAGGTTTCTTTCCTACTATTATCCCTGCTTGTGGACCGCCAAGAAGCTTGTCTCCGCTGAAGGATACGAGATCAACACCTTTTTTTAACACTTCGGCAACAACGGGTTCTGTTCCGAACCCGTGCTGTTGATAATCATATAGGGCACCACTTCCTAAATCTTCATAAAAAATAAGATCCTCTTGCGTTGTTGTTAATGCAGCTAATTCTTCCGTTTGTAAAGATTTTGTAAAGCCTATGACTTTAAAGTTACTCGTATGTACTTTCATGATCATCGATGTATGTTCATTCAACGCCTGTTCATAATCGTAAAGATGGGTTTTATTTGTAGTTCCTACTTCAACTAGAGTCGCTCCACTTTCTTCCATGATTGATGAAATTCGAAAAGAACCCCCGATTTCCACAAGTTCCCCGCGCGATACAATAACTTCTTTACCTGTAGCTAGCGTACGCAAAACGAGATATACAGCAGCCGCGTTGTTGTTTACCACCATTGCAGCTTCTGCACCAGTGATATTTTTAAGCAATTCTTCTACATGAGAATGGCGTGAACCTCTTTGCCCTTTATCAAGATTATATTCAAGATTAGAATACGATTGTGCAGTTTCTATCACATGCTCAATCGCTTTTGAACTTAAACGTGCTCTTCCTAAGTTCGTGTGTAAGATCGTGCCCGTACCATTAATCACTTTCTTTAGTGTATATTGAAATTGATGATTAAGTATTTCTTGTAATTGAATAAACAATGACTCAATGAATTCTTTGTTTCCTGGAACGGGTCCATCCCATTGCCCGTTTAATAGTTGTTTTCGAGTATGTTCAATCGTTTCTTTTATTAATGAAGTAAGGTACTCTTCTTGTATACCAAAAGCTTCGATCAATCGTAAAAAACGATCATCTTTCTGTAATTCATGGATCGGCGGTAAATATCGTACAGTCTCCTTCATGAAAATTCCTCCATTATCTTCTATACATGGACATTATATCATTTTCTAAGTTGTGGAGTGGTGTTCATTATTTAGTTAACATAATATTATTATGTTTAATTTAAAAACGGATGGGTCAAAAAGATGGTGATCACAACTTTTTAATTCTAGTTTGGAGTGTATAAATTCCCTTGCAGTTGGAATCTCGGGATGAAAAAATAACAGGAAAAACTCCGCTTAAGGGTGAGAGATGGTTGGAGCGAAATAGGGTCTTTTTAGACAAAACGATAATCGCGTAGACTCTTGAAGGCTAATTGATGTTTCCCACGATTTTTTTGTGCGAGGAAAATCGTAAATCCTGCGTTAATACAAAATAAAGAAAGGTGAATTTGAGTATCTCAGGATTCACCCTTCTCATGATTTGAAGCTAGTTATGTTCCAGCCACCTTACATTACATCTTTTCCAATAATTCAATCACTTCTTTATTTTTCGGGAATAAGCCTGTATCTAGTTTCGAATAGATTTTCTGTCCGTTCACGATTACTTCAAATGCTCCGCC
>NZ_HE978518.1:40971-74010 GCF_000311725.1 Robertmurraya massiliosenegalensis JC6 | reverse complement strand
GCTACTAGGGATAAGCTTCATTTCTGCTATATTAGAGCGAAAATGGCTAAATAACTCTTCTGCGAAACTCGCAGCTTTTGGTGCATAATTTCATTGCATACAAAATTCTACACTGATTTTAAAGTCCTTCATAAAAAATCTACTCCTTCTCGATGAAATCATTCATAAAAAATTCACTTTTCATTAAATACATTTTAAATCAGAAAATCTCCTTCGACAAATATTTAAAAATAGGTAAAAAGTCTGTTGTTATTTTATAAAAATAAACACAAAGACCTATACCAGATAATTTTATTTTTTTTGGAGTGAATTTTTACGTTAAATCCCGTTCACAGCAAGGTTTCCATTTCGTATAATTACCTCAGTTATACGTTAAAAAACTAAATATGAGGGAGTTTTGAATATGGCAAAAGAAGGATCTTATTCTATTAAAGTGAATCGAGTTGCTAAAACAATTGATTTAGTCGTTGCAGGAACGTTTACTCCGCAACAAGTGCAAGAGTTTGTCGGAGATTATACAGCAAAAGTAAAAAGTGTAAACCCTAAAGAATATACATTAATCGCTGATTCAACAGATATGGATGTGTTAACACAAGATATGGTCCCTGCGATGGAAAATACGATTCGGATGTATCAGCAATCTGGGTTTGACAAATTAGTCGTTACAATTAAGAAAAATCCAATCTTGAAAATGCAATTGAATAGAATCTTTAAAAACACCAATTTTACAAATGCAGAAGTAAAGGAAATCTAAAATGTTTAATAGAATGACAAGGCTCCCTGTAGTCTTGTTTTTTAATTTATTGGAGGTAAATAAGAACCATGACAAATATTAAAATCCGTGACATCGCAATCTATTACCCTGATAATGCTGTGGACAACAGCTATTATTTAGAACATTTTAATAAGAAAGGAAGAGACTCAACTCATTTTATTGAGAACATTCTTGGTCGAAAGTCACGCTATGTGATTAATAATGACAGTGAGAATAGTTTAACAATGGCTTATGAAGCTTCAATAAATGTATTAAAAAAATCCCATCTTACAGGTGAAGATCTTGATTTAATTATGTTTACCTCACAAACACCTGAATATTTAGCTACTTCCAATGCGATCCAGCTTCACAATAAATTAAATGGGAAGCATAGTACATTAACGATGGATACAAATGCCAATTGTGCTGGTATGCTTGTTGCAATTGATCAAGCTTCCCGCTATATGCAAGCAAATCCTTTTATCCAAAGAGCTCTTGTTGTAGGCTCTGATTACAACACATTAATGGCTAATCCTGATGAAGAAATCTCATATGCTAATTTTGGCGATGCCGCATGTGCAGTCATCTTAGAAAAAACAAATGAAAACACTGGTTTCATCGATTCGATCTACCATACGGATTCTGTTACGTACAGCAACACGAATTTTCCTCGTACAGGGCTTTCGAATACGATTAAAGGGTCTGGAGAACAAACGATGCAATGGATTCCATTTGACGGAAGTATTGCAATGCCCCCTACTTATCAAATGTTTGAGACCATGCTTTCTAGAAATAATCTCTCAATCAATGAGCTAGATGCATTTTGTTTTTCTCAGTTTTCAATTGCCAATATTAAAACGATCAAAGAGCATTATCAACTAGACGAAGACAAGTTTATGTATATAGGAGATCGTTTTGGCTATACAGGAACTACCAGTCCCCTCCTTGCTTTTTATGATGGGATTGAAAAGGGTCGGATTAATAGAGGAGATCATATTCTATTCTGGACAATTGGTGGAGGATTCCAGCTTGTAGCGATGTTATTAAAATATTAAAGAAGCTTCACCCTATTAGAAATCATCTTCAATCGTTGTGAAATGTTTAGATGAAGAGTTATACTAGAATGTGGAGGTGGACAACGTGAGTAAAGAAGAAATTATTCGCCTTACTTCCTTATCTAGTAAAGCTGGTTGAGGCTGTAAAATTGGTCCTGAGGACTTAGCGCAAGTTTTGCGCTTATTACCAAAGCATGATCCGGTGCCAGAATTAATCGTTGGTCATGAAACATCAGATGATGGTGGTGTATTTAAATTAACGGATGAAATTGCGCTCGTACAAACACTTGACTATTTCACTCCGATTGTCGACGATGCCTATATGTTTGGACAAATCGCTGCTGCTAATGCACTAAGTGATATATATGCAATGGGTGGAGTTCCTAAAACCGTTCTGAATATAGTTGGTTACCCTGTGAAGAAGCTTGGCCCAGATATTCTTGCTGACATTTTGCGTGGTGCTAGTGACAAAGTGGTTGAGTCTGGAGCAGTTACAATAGGTGGACATTCCATTGATGATCAAGAACCAAAATTTGGTTTATCTGTTACCGGTATTGTTCATCCAGAAAAAGTTTGGAAAAATGTCGGTGCCAAACCTGGTGATTTACTTGTCATGACAAAACCGATTGGTGTAGGAATTATGACTACTGGCATAAAGAGACAAGTGGTTACACCTGAGCAGGAAGCAAAAGTGACTGAAGTCATGGCCACTTTGAATAAAAATGCTGCTGAACTTTTGAAAGAATCCACCCCACATGCTGTAACCGATGTGACAGGATTCGGTTTACTCGGACATGGCAGTGAAATGGCAAGAGGCAGTGAAGTAAGCTTTGAGTTTATCTTTGGTTCAGTCCCTGTTCTCGAGGGCACATATGAGTTAGCCAAACAAGGGATCATTCCAGGAGGCTCTAAATCTAATCATAGCTGGCTTGTCGATGATGTTGTTTATGAAGGAATCGCTCTTGAAGAACAAATGATTTTATGTGATGCAATCACCTCAGGAGGACTTCTTGTTGCACTACCTGAGCAAGATGCGCAAAGTTATGTCGATAGACTACATAAACATGGTCTTATTGATGCGGCGATTGTGGGAAAAGTAACTGAAAAAAGAGATAAGTTAATCTATGTAAAAAGGTGAAATCAACTTGATTTCACCTTTTTACATATTCCTTATTTCTCATTAAAGCTAACTGCTATTTCAGCACCTAGACGGGCGTTATTTTTAACAAGTTCAATATTGGTTTCAAGACTTTTTCCACCTGTGAGCTCTTTAACTTTTGCAAGGAGGAACGGTGTGGAGTCTTTACCGCTTATGTGTTGTTCACCTGCTTCTTCTAATGCCTTCTCAATTACGTTTGTGATAAGCGTTTCATCCATTGCGTATTCTTCTGGAATTGGATTTGCAACGACAACTCCACCTTTTAATTTTAAATCCCACTTCGTTTTTAACGTAGCGGCAATTTCGTTAGCTTGGTCAGAACGGAAGTTAACGGGATGCTCGCTTGTTCTTGTATAAAATGCTGGTAGACGATCAGTTTGATAACCAATGACAGGGACACCTTTTGTTTCTAGGTATTCCATCGTTAATCCTAAATCAAGAATCGATTTTGCTCCTGCGCAAATAACAGCTACATTTGTATTCGCTAGTTCTTCGAGATCTGCTGAGATGTCCATCGTTGTTTCAGCACCACGATGGACGCCACCTATTCCCCCTGTAACAAAAATGCGTATATCTGCTAAGTCAGCACAAATCATCGTTGCAGCAACGGTTGTCGCTCCTTTTTTCTTTGTTGCAAGTAAATATGGGATGTCTCGTCGTGAAGCCTTCGCCACATCTGTGCTCTTGCCGAACATTTCAAGTTCTTCATCGGACAATCCAATCTTAATTTTTCCGTCTAAGATCGCAATCGTTGCAGGAACGGCTCCTTTTTCACGGATGATATCTTCCACTTCTCTTGCGGTCTTTACATTCTGAGGATAGGGCATTCCATGAGAAATGATCGTTGACTCAAGGGCAACAATTGGCTTCCCTTGTTCTTTCGCTGCTTTTACTTCTTCTGATAATACGATATAGGATTTCATTATATTTCCTCCATGTCCTTCTGTAATTGTATGGATGTAAGATCCTGACGAACGGTGTAAGGTGATTGTAATGTTTTATAGGCATTGATAGTGCCTGCTTTCCCTATTTCTCTAATGCTTTTGCCTTCAAGCCACGAATAGACAACGGCGGCAGAAAATGCGTCACCTGCTCCAGTAACGTCAATAATTTCGGTTACTTCTTTAGCGGGAATATAGAGTGTTTCTTCTCGGTTTCCGATTAGAGCACCTTTCTTGCCATTCGTGATAATGACATTTTTAATCCCGAGTGATAGCCATCTATTTAAAGCGTTACTCCAATCGTTCGCATCATTTATTTTTGTATTAAAATAGGCTTCTGTTTCATCACAATTTGTAATTACCCATGTAACATCGTCTAACTTTTTCGGAAGCCGCTTCATTTTTGGGGAAGATACGGGAATCAAAACGATATCTTTCTTATTTTCCCTCGAAAAATGGCAGAGAAATTCTAATGCTTCCTTTGGTGTATTTAGATCAGCGATGATACACTTTGATTGTTTCAACAAGGATAGATGATTTTCTAACAACTTTGGTGTAATAAATTCATATACCTCCATGTCAGCTAGTGCCATCACCATTTCACCAGAGCGTTCTAAAATCGCTGTATAAGAACCAGTCGCAGCTTTTCCAATTGGTGAAACGAAGTCTAAATTCATAAAAGGAGAAGAAACTTCTTTAATATAGCGCCAATCTGAGTCCTGTCCACAGCATGTCAGTAATGACACGTTCAATCCAAGTCTTCCTAAATTCTCAGCAATATTTCTTGCAACTCCGCCAGCACTTTGTGTCGATTTCACTGGATTCGAAGTTCCAACCTGCACTTTCTCTTTTACATGGAATTTCCGGTCGATATTAGCTCCACCGATACAGACAATTGGTTCATCCTTGGATAGCACATAGGCACGACCGGCAATATAGCCCTTTTTCATGAGACCGGAGATTAAGTTTGCTACCGTTGGGCGTGAGATGGACAAAGCAGCGGCCAATTCTTGCTGCGATATATACGGATTTTTACGAATTAGCTGGAGAAGAGTTTTTTCTTTATCTGACAGTTGTTCTCTCATTCTTCCACCTCCCTATTTTCAAACACAAACATTTGTTTAATTTATATAAACTATTGTTTACATTATATCGTGCAAATCATAAAAAAGCTAGATTTTTTTCCTATGTTCTAGAATTCTTCATATTCGATACTTTCATACATAAAAGAGCAAGCTCACCTATAGTAAGCTTGCTCTTCATAGTAGTTTTATAGTTTTGCACTTAGTTTTTCCAACATATCAACCGTCATCGTTTGGAGATTGTAAATTGTCTTAAAGCCCCATTCTTCTTTCGCAGCTGTCGCATCAATCGAATTTGGCCAACTATCGGCAATTTGTTGTCGTGCTGGATCGACGTTATAGTTCAATTCAAAATTTCCGATATGCTTTTGAATCTCGCCTGCGATCTCCTCAGGGGCAAAGCTCATTGCTGTTACATTAAAGGAATTACGATGTTTTAACTGCGCTGGATCAGCCTCCATCAACTGGACAATGGCATCCAAAGCATCAGGCATATACATCATATCCATATAAGTTCCTTTATCAATATAGGATGTATATTTGCCGTTTCGAATGGCTTCATAATAAATTTCAACCGCATAGTCAGTCGTACCCCCACCAGGTGGAGTGACATAAGAAATCAAGCCAGGAAACCGTAACCCTCTCGTATCGACTCCAAATTTTTGAAAATAGTAATCTGAGAGTAACTCACCGGCTACTTTATTAACACCATACATCGTCGTTGGGCGTTGTATGGTGTCCTGTGGTGTGTTGTCCTTTGGGGTTGTTGGACCAAAGGCTCCGATAGAACTCGGTGTGAAAAATTGACAATTCAACTCTCTTGCGGTTTCAAGAGCGTTGACAAGACCACCCATATTGAGATTCCAAGCAAATATCGGCTTCTTTTCAGCTGTTGCTGAAAGCAATGCGGCAAGATGAATAATCGTATCGACTTCATGCTTTTTTGCAATCTCATACATTTTATAATCGTCGGAAACATCCAGCGTTTCAAATGGTCCTTCTGTTTCTTCATCTTTGCGAATATCAGTAGCAATGACATTATCTGTCCCATAAATATCTCTTAACTTGACCGTTAATTCTGAACCAATTTGGCCTAGTGCACCTGTAATTAATATTCTTTTCATCCCTTTAGTCCTCCACCCTTTGCCTCACTCTTCCTTTTTATTTAGAATGCTTAAATAATCCCCATCTCTTTGCCAACCTTTTCATAAATGGAAAGGGCATTATCAAGCATCTCTTTCGTATGAGCAGCAGAAGGCATGTTTCGCACTCTTCCTGTACCTGTTGGAACCGTTGGGAATACAATCGCTTTTGCATATACGCCTTCATCATTTAAGCGACGACTAAACTCTTGTGTTTTCACTTCCTCACCGATAATACAAGGTGTAATCGGTGTTTCGCTTTCGCCAATATCAAATCCAAGATCCGCTAATCCCTTTTTCAAATAGTCGGCATTTTTCCATAAACGTTCATTAAGTTCCGTACTTTCCATTAAAATGTCCACAGCTTTAATACTTGCTGCAACGTCAGCTGGAGTTAATGAAGTGGAAAATAAAAATGGTCGGCTTCGCACTTTTAACCAGTCAATTAACTCTTTTTTTCCTGCTACATATCCACCAACAACACCTATCGCTTTCGATAAAGTTCCGATTTGGAAATCCACTTTATCTGAAAGACCAAAGTGCTTAACAGTACCTGCCCCTTTGCCTAATACACCAGAGCCGTGTGCGTCATCAACATATGTGATTAAATCAAATTCTTCTGCAATTTCAACAATTTCAGGAAGTTTAGCAATATCTCCATCCATTGAAAATACACCATCTGTAATAACCATCACTTTATTATATTGACCGGATTCAGTTGCCTCTTTTGCTTTTGCACGTAAATCATTCATGTCTGAATGGTTGTAACGAATAATTTTTGCTCTTGATAAACGACAACCATCAATGATAGAAGCGTGGTTTAATTCATCTGAAAGAATGGCATCATTTTTATCCATAACAGCGCTAATGGCCGCCATATTACAATTAAAGCCTGATTGATAAGCGATAGCCGCTTCTGTATGTTTAAACTCGGCTAGTTTCTTTTCTAAAAGGATATGTACTTCCAATGTCCCGTTAATGGTACGAACGGCACCTGCTCCAACTCCAAACTTTGCAATCGCTTCTGTCGCCGCTGTCTTTAGTCTTTCGTCAGTTGCTAAACCTAAATAGTTATTTGAAGATAGATTGATCAGTTCTTTTCCATTAATCTTAATGATCGGACCATTCGGACTTTCAAGGGGATCAATCACATTGTAAAGCCCTTTTTCTTTTAAATCATTTAAGTTTGTTTGTAAAAAAGCATCTAATTTATTGCTTGACATGACGTTTACCTCCTTTATTTTCAAACTACAAAAAAACACATGTGTCTCTCTGAGAAGGACAACAAAACTTGTCTATGTAGCTGATATAATAAGTTTTTACTATCATTACTTTATCATATTTTTTTATTTCGTACACCTATAAAGGACAGATTTAGAGGATGAAGATCGTTTTGTTTTTTTGTTTTCTTTCCAAATCTTACGATCGGGATGAAAGATCTAGTCTTGACCCTCGGAATTTAGTATGATAGATAAAGTGATTTATTTTATTGTGTGTTATTAATATAGAATCTAAAACAAGTGGGGATATAAATGAGCTTATTAACTGTTGAAAAATTGAGTCATACATTTGGTGACCGTACCTTATTTAAAGATGTTTCCTTCCGTTTACTTGCTGAAGATCATGTTGGTCTTGTTGGCGCCAATGGAGTTGGAAAATCAACCTTAATGAATATTATGACAAAGCAATTAATTCATGATTCCGGGAAAGTGGAATGGACGCCTGGTGTTCACTATGGCTATCTTGATCAGCATACTGTTTTAACACCTGGAAAAACGATTCGAGATATATTAAATGATGCTTTTCTTCACTTATTTGAAGAAGAAAAGAAATTAAATGAAGTAACAGCTAAAATGGCTGATGCAACGCCTGAAGAATTAGAACTTTTATTGGAAGAAATGGCTCAGATTCAAGATCGATTAGATGCTGGAGATTTCTACAATCTCGATATGAAAGTGGAAGATGCTGCTAGAGGCCTTGGATTGGATGCGATCGGATTAGAGCGAGATGTCACCGCTCTTAGTGGTGGACAGAGAACGAAGGTCCTTTTAGCAAAGCTTTTATTAGAGAAACCTAAAGTATTACTGCTTGATGAGCCGACTAACTTTTTAGATGTGGAGCATATTCGCTGGTTGACTGGATATTTAAGAGAGTATCCGCATGCATTCATCTTAATATCTCATGATACCGAATTTATGAATCAGGTTTCTAACGTGATTTTCCATCTTGAATTTTCTAAGATGAACCGTTATACAGCGACGTATGAGAAATTTCTTGAGTTAGCTGAGATTAATAAAAATCAGCACATTAATGCATATGAAAAACAGCAAGAATTTATTAAAAAGCAGGAAGATTTTATTGCAAAAAATAAGGCGCGCTACTCTACTACAGGTCGGGCCAAAAGCCGTCAAAAGCAGTTAGAGAGAATGGAAAGAATTGATCGACCTGAAACTGCGGTGAAACCTACTTTCTCTTTTAAGGAATCTCGTAGTAGCTCTCGCTATGTATTTGAAGGGGAAGATTTTGAAATTGGATATGCCCACCCTCTACTTCCTAGAATGTCGATGACCATTGAACGTGGTGAAAAAATTGCTATTGTTGGTTGTAATGGTGTCGGGAAATCTACTTTATTAAAAACGATGCTCGGTGTGATTAAACCGCTAAGTGGAAAGATTGAAAGAGGTGATTTCCTCTTCCCTTCTTACTTCGAACAAGAGGTAAAAGGAAAAGATATTACCCCGATAGATGATGTGTGGAATGAGTTCCCAGGACTTGATCAACACCAAGTAAGAGCTGCACTTGCCCGTTGTGGACTTAAAAATGAGCATATTTCAAGACCGATGACGCAATTAAGTGGAGGCGAACAAGCAAAAGTTCGCCTTTGTAAACTACAAATGCATGAAAGTAACTGGCTTCTTTTTGACGAACCAACCAACCATCTTGATATTGATGCAAAAGCAGAGCTAAAGCGTGCTTTAAAGGAATATAAAGGCACTGTCGTATTAGTTTGCCATGAACCAGATTTCTATGAAGATTGGGTTACAAAGGTTTGGGATGTTGAAAAATGGGCTGAACAGTTGTCCAAATAAGTAAGTAGCTCCCCTTTTTAAGGGGAGCCTTTTTGTTATATCGGAATTATAGCTCATTTTCAATCATTGTTATCGATAATATAGATAGATACACAACGGAATTCTCTATTATTTAGCCATTCTTTCTACTATAATTACAGTGGTCGTAAAATTACATCAGGAGGATTGAAATGAAAAAACTAGTAATCTTAACTTTCTCACTTATGATTATGTTCGTATTATCAGCTTGTTCTGGAAATGATAAAGAGGAAACAAAAAATAGTTCTAATGAAGTGTTTAAAATTGGTGCCATCCCTGACCAGAATGCAGCTGATTTAAATAGAAGCATGGACGATATTGCTGCATATTTAGCTGAGGAAACAGGATTAGAAGTAGAATACGTACCATCTGTTGATTATGCTGCCCTCGTAACAGCGTTTGAACGAGGAGAAATTCACCTTGCGTGGTTTGGTGGTTTAACTGGTGTACAAGCAATGAGTCTTGTAGAAGGAGCAGAAGCGATTGCCCAACGACCTCGCGACGAAGACTTTCACTCTGTTTTTATTGCGCAAAAGGATCTTCAGTTAGACAGCATTGAAGACATTAAAGGATTAAGTTTCACATTCGGAAGTGAAAGTTCCACTTCTGGACATTTAATGCCAAGATACTATATGTTAGAAAATGGGGTTGACCCTGAAAAAGATCTAGCTGGTGAGCCAAACTATTCTGGTTCACATGATAAAACCTACAAATTAGTAGAGTCAGGAACATTCCAAGCAGGAGCACTGAATGAAGCAGTATGGGAAGGCGCAGTGAAAGAAGGAGCCGTTGATCTGAGTAAAGTAGATGTCTTCTATACGACGCCTGCGTACTATGACTACAATTGGACCATCAATACTGTTGATGAAGGATTCGGTGAAGGAACAAAGGAAAACGTAAAAGAAGCCCTCCTATCGATGGGAGAAGCTGAAAAAGAAATGCTTGATATATTTGAAACAGATAAATTTATCGAAACAAACAACGATAATTATGATGCGATCGAAAAGGTTGCTAAAGAACTCGGTATCATTAAGTAAGTAAGCATTGAGGTGAGGATGCATTGGCATCTAACGATATTATAGAAGCAAAAAATGTATATGTTCAATTCGATGGGAAGATAGCCTTGTCTTCCCTCTCTTTCTCTATAAAAAAGGGAGAAAGAGTAGCTTTAATTGGCCCAAGTGGCGCTGGAAAAACAACCCTTCTTAATACGATAGCTACTTTTATCAAGCCTGACAATGGTGAAATATCCATTGATCAATTATCACTAAAGGATCTGAAGGATCGGAAAAAGCTCGCCAAAAAAATGGGTATGATTCGTCAACAATTTGATCTCGTTGATCAGTTGCCTGTCATTCACAATGTTCTTGCAGGGAAACTTGCGGATTGGGGGTTTTTTAAGTCATTCCTCTCGTTAATTTTCCCCCAAGATAAAGAACTTGCGATCCAGTCATTGGAACGAGTCGGTTTAGGGGATAAGTGGCTTGAGAAAACGGCTAATTTATCTGGTGGTGAGCAGCAACGTGTTGCCCTTGCTCGCTTACTTGTACAAAAACCGGAAATTATTCTAGCTGATGAACCTGTCGCTTCTCTTGATCCTGCGAGGGCAGAAGATGTACTTTCTATTTTGACAAAACTTGTATCTGAGGAAAACCAAACACTTGTCACAAGTCTCCACTCGGTCGAGTATGCAAAGAAATATTTCACAAGGATCATTGCCTTGCGAGATGGAGTAATTTACTTTGATCGACCCGCACATGAAGTGAGTGAACATGATTTAGCCTCCTTATATGTATTAAAGGAGAAAGTCTAATGGCAAAAACATTCACCAAAACACATCAAAAATCGTATCTCACGATTATTCTAATTGGTGCCTTTATTTGGAGTTTATTCTCAGTTCAGTGGAGTTCAGAACTTTTTCATGCTGGAGGCTTTGCTACACTATTTCAAATTGTTCAAGCGTTATTTCAACCTAATTTATCGGCGGACATTCTTCTACTTGCTGTACGATCAACTTGGATAACTTTATCTTATGCAGTTGCAGGTGTTGGACTTGCGATTGTAATCGCCTTTGTTCTTGGAATATTAGCGTCAGGTATATTTTTTGATGATGGTCGTCTCGGAATAACTCTTAAGACCATTTTTCGCGCCATTCTTGGATTTTTAAGAGCCATCCATGAATTAGTGTGGGCTCTTATTTTTGTTGCATCCTTTGGTCTCAGTCCATATGCTGCCATTTTTGCTCTTGCCCTCCCTTTCGGCGGCATTTTAGGGAGAATCTTTGCAGATATGCTTGCTGATGTTCAAGAAGCTCCCATTCAAGCTTTAAAATCAACAGGGGCATCCAAATGGCAACTGTTTTTTTACGGCTACTTCCCTATCGTGAAAACAGGAATGTTAAGCTATACCATGTATCGGTTTGAATGTGGAATACGTTCTTCAGCGATTATGAGTTTTGTTGGTCTTGGTGGATTGGGTTATCAAATTCAGCTTTCACTCGATGATTTACATTACGATGAGGTCTGGACTTTTATTTTCTTTTTAATCACAATCGTGGTCTTAGTTGATTGGTGGAGCAGCCACTTAAGAAACAAATTAAATCATTACTCAAAACATTGGTTTGTCCCCTTCTCTACCTTGCTCACAATCGGGTTATTAATAGGAGCATGGAGTTATATTTATATCATTGATAAAGCAAGTTTTCTGGAACTTTTTTCTGAGAGAAACCTATCATTTGCTAAGAAATTTTTTGCCAATATGTTCGGATTGGGTGAGGAAGAGCCAGCCTTCTTCGATTGGGCTAGCTGGAAAAATGCGATCAGTTTAACTTATGACACCCTACAAATGAGTATTATGGCAATTGGTTTCTCTACCATTCTCATGTTTTTAACCGTGTTGCCAGCTGCTAGAAATGTCGCAAATGGAAGGCTAACGTTATCTGGAAGATGGTATAGCTGGATTTCTTTTTCGCTTATTAGATTAAGCTATATTTTTAGCAGAGCAATTCCTGAGCTGGTTTGGGCGATGATGATTATTTTTATTTTTAAACCTGGGATCTTACCAGGAGCCATTGCTCTTGCTCTTCATAACTTTGGAATTTTAGGGAAATTATGTGCTGAGGTTGTTGAAGATTTAGATGCGAGACCTGTTCGTCATTTAGCATCTTCTGGAGCAAGTAAAGGTCAAATTCTCTTATATGGGGTTGTCCCTTCAGTGCTTCCCCGATTTTTAACGTATATTTTGTACCGTTGGGAAGTCATTATGAGGACGACAATCATTGTTGGTTTTGTCGGCGCAGGTGGCCTCGGCCAGCAATTTAAGTTAAGCATGAGTTTCTTCCATTATTCTGATATCACACTCCTCCTATTCTGCTATATCATCCTTGTATGGATTGCTGATTTTATCTCTGAATGGGCACGGAAAACAGTAAAATAAAAAAGAGAGCCTCGGCTCTCTTTTTTATTATGCATCAAATACTTCTACTTTTTCCATGACGTCACCTTGTTTTTGGTTAAGGACTGTTTCCATTCCAGAAGTCACTTTACCAAATACAGTGTGAACACCATTTAAATGTGGTTGTGGTTCATGAACGATGAAGAACTGACTTCCACCTGTATCCTTACCAGCATGAGCCATTGATAAAGAACCAACTTCATGCTTATGAGGATTACCTGCTGTTTCACATTTAATTGTATAGCCAGGACCGCCTGTCCCATTTCCCACTGGACATCCGCCTTGACTTACAAAGCCAGGAATGACACGGTGGAAAGTTAAACCATTATAGAAGCCTTCCTTTGCTAGCTTTTCAAAGTTAGCGACTGTACCAGGTGCTTCACTTGGGTACAATTCAAATTCGATTTTTTTGCCATCTTGCATTTGTATGTAACCTTTTTTTGTCATGATCGACAACTCCTTTATGTATAAATGGATCAGTCTTTATCATACATGAAGTTGATAAGAAAGAAAAGTAAATGACCTATTCATATAAAAACCGGTTCTCTTTTTAGAACCGGTTTCTTCTGCTATTTTACATAAATAGATTCTGTTTGTTGGAGGCGGGAAATAAATCCTGTAACAACAATCGCAATAATGACTGGAATAAGCCAACCGAGTCCCTGCGCATAGAATGGCAACACTCTATCATAAAAAGAAATAATCGGTTCCATCCACTGATAGTAAGGAATTCCTAGTGAATCACATAAGGTTTTTAAACCATCAATTATACTAATAAAAAAGGCAACAACTGTTGCTGTGATATACACTAACCTCGAGTGGTTAAAAAATGGAGATGTAAAGGTTAAGATCATAAGTGTTACCGCAAGTGGATATAAAAACATTAACACTGGGATGGAAAATGTAATAATATTGGCCAACCCAAAGTTTGCAATGACAAAAGAAAGTAACGAGAACAAGACTACAAAAGTTTTATAGCTAATTTTCGGCAATAATGCATGGAAGTATTCTCCACATGCTGTTATTAAGCCGATACTCGTTGTCATACAAGCGAGTGTAATTAAAACCGCTAGCAATATTGAGCCATATGTTCCAAAATAGTAGGATGATGCTTGACTTAATACTGGTCCACCTGTATCAAATACTCCAAACTCTGCTGTACTAGTAGCACCTAAATAGGTAATCCCTACATAAATTAAGGCAAGTAATGCAACGGCAACGATTCCCGTTTTCACAGTTGCAGATAAAATTTCTTTTTTTGACGTCACACCTAATGCGCGAATTGCATTGATCACGATGATCCCAAATACGAGTGAAGCAAGGGCGTCCATCGTATTGTACCCTTCAAGGAAACCTTTGATAAATGCCCCATCTTCGTATGCTGCTTGTGGAGCTTCAAAAGAACCAATTGGGTTTATCAGTGCCATCATTAAAAGAACAAACAGTAAAACAATAATTCCAGGTGATAAGATTTTTCCTACCCGATCAACGATTTTTGCTGGATTCAACGATAACCATAACGTAATTCCAAAAAATACAATCGTGAAAATAAGAAGTCCAAGTTGTGTAGATGCTTCTCCAACAAAAGGTGAAATTCCAATATCAAATGCTACCGTTCCTGTTCTTGGTGTCGCAAAGAAAGGGCCGATAGTTAAATATAGTAACGAAGTAAAAAAGACACCATATATCGGATGAACACGACTTGCTAAGTCCTGTAAATTTGAGCTACCTGAAAAGCCCATTGCTAAAATTCCTAAAAGTGGTAATCCTACACCGGTTATTAAAAACCCGGTTACAGCTGGCCAAAAGTTCGTACCAGCATTCTGTCCGAGTTGGGCTGGAAAAATTAAATTCCCTGCTCCAAAAAATAGAGCGAACAACATAACTCCAATGACAGAATAAGACGAAAATGAAAGACTGTTTTTCATACAAAAAAATACTCCTTAAACGTTAAAAATTATGAACAAATGCTATCATACAACTATTTTTCTAAAAAAACAATAATATTTTCAAGAATTGCGTAAATTTTTAAGAAAATTTCACAATTTCTTACATATGTTGATTTAATCACTTTTTTAACAGCGTAATAGTACTATTTCTGAATATCATTTTAATTAATATTCAGAAATTACATGAAACGATTATGCTCAATCATTCGTCTAATTTACTGAGGTGGACATGTTGAAGAAAAAAACAAAAATTTTCTTATTACTTATCATTCTATTATCCGTTATTCTCTTCTTTCGAAAAGGAATTATTCTTGATTATATCGGGTTACATTGGGAAAACCCCTTTATCCAACAGATTGAAATTCCTGATACATATGTAAATGTCGATAAAAATAATAATAACATAGCTGACCCAATCGATATTGTTCAAGCTGCAAGAAAAGAAGTTGAGCAAAGAACCCATTATAAAAGCAATTACTACGATGATGGTTATCCTCCAGATGATGAAGGAGTGTGTACCGATGTCATATGGCGTGGTTTATTAGGGGCGAACATCAAATTGAAGGATGAAATGGATGCAGATATTGCTGCTAACACAAAATTGTATCCACGAGTAGATGGTGTGCCTGACCCAAATATCGATTTTCGTAGAGTACCTAATCAAAATGTCTATTTCAAAAGGCATGCGGAAAGCTTAACAACAGATTTAATACCTGGAGATGTAGAAAATTTAAAAGAGTGGCAGCCAGGTGATATTGTCGTATTTCTTGACGGTTATCATCATGTGGGAATTGTTTCTGACAAGCGAGCGAAGGATGGGACTCCCTATTTCATTCATAATAATCCTCCGTTTGCAGCCGAGGTAAAATTAACTTCTTTTAAGACCCCAATTGCAGGACATTATCGTTGGAAGTACTAACTACCATGTGAAAAAATTGAAAGCTAGTCCAAAGCTTGGAGTACTTCAGACTAGCTTTTATTCATTAACTTGTGCAATCAAGGTTGTGTAGTAGTCTACAACCTTTGGATAGCTGGTGAGTTCTTTTTTTCCTATCTCACTAAGATCATAGACTCCTCTTTCAATTCTTCTGAACCAGCCGTAATGGTTTTGATATAAAATCGATAATGTCTTCTCCCCTGTTCCCAATTGTCTCAGCTTTTTCGGTGATAATGGCCCGTGGTGAAGGAAGTAAGTTGCAATCTGAATACAATTTTCCTTATAGGCAGTCATGATTTTCGTTTGATTGCTACCGCCAATATTATCGTTTATATTTCTTCCTTTAATCTCTTCTAATAGCTTTTGGCGTCTTTTCTTATAGCTTTGAATACTACTTTTTCGATCATATGGACCTGGCTCTATTATTACTTCCAGTTTTGCATCATTCTTTAAAAAAGTTACGACTATCAAACCAAGTTCTAATCTCTTTAATAGATGGCACATATCATGCCATTTTTTTGAGTTTCGTTTAAAACGTGGTTTTGGAATAGCGATATATACTTGATCTGTAAGACGCTGTCGGTTCGTTGCTTGAATCAGTAAATCGCTGTTGAAATGTAATTTTAATTCTATAATAATCAATTCATCTTCTTTAACGGCTACGACATCGCAGTCGTTTACTTCTCCATAAACCTCGTATTTGAGTTTAGAAAAATACTTTTGTACGGGTGGAAATAAATCTTTTTCATATTTTTTCTCTTTAGCCATTGATTTTCCCCTCATGCTTTCTGAAGGTTAGTATAACATGGATTGTATTTTCCTTCGATGAAGGAGATTAGTTATTATGCAATTGCTCACTCGTAACCTTACTCGGATCATTATCAACACTTCGAGATATTCCGTGTTCACTAAGGATGGAAACGATGCGATTTAGTTGATCCTCACTTTCTATAACAAAGAAAGGTGAAGTTAATTGATGTTTGATTGTAAAACTTAATTTATAACGATTATTGAGCCGATTATCTAGTCCGTATAATTCATGCCAACGAATAATTTGTTCGGTTTCAAAATATTTAATTTGATATATAGAATAAAATTTCCCATTCAAAATTAATCCATCCGATAAGATATAGAGGTTTCCTTTATGCTTAATGAATTTTATGAAGGTAAAAAATAAATAAGCAAAGCTTAAGAATGATGAATGAAGGATGTCCGTAGTAAGTGCAAATGTTAATAGGACTGTCAACAAAACGAGTGCTATAATGGTTGCCCATTTAACATGTTGATAGGACCTCGTATGTTTCGATAAGGGTTCCATCCTCTTCCACTCCGGTGGAATAAGAATTCCATCCATTTCCGTCTGATCTTTAGGAAAAAGAGCATCCTTTGACCTGCTGGCTGCAACACGTAAGTTTTGGCGATATTGAATAATGGAGTAGACACTTACGATAAAGATAATCGAAAAAATGATATTTAAGAACAAGTTACCCCTCCGTTCGAAAGAAAGAAAACAGCCAAAGGATTTCAAATTCGGCTGTTTTCCCATTTTATAAAGAAGCAAATTCTTCAATTAGCTCCTTAAATTTCACCAAAGAATTCTTGATCGGTTCTTGAGATGTTAAGTCGACGCCTGTTTTCTTCAATAGTTCTAATGGATAATCAGAGCTGCCGCTTTTTAAGAATTCTAAATAAGAATGTAAGAAGTCTTCCTTTCCTTCTAAAAGATTTGTCGCAATATGAATCGCTGATGCAAATCCTGTCGCATACTTATAAACATAGAATGGTCGATAAAAATGTGGAATTCTTGCCCACCCATATTTAACTTCTTCGTCAAGTATGATTGCTTCGCCATAGTATTCTTTTAATAAGGTTTCATAAATAGCATTAAAAATCTCAACATTTAAAGGTTCACCTTGTTCGGCTTTTTCATGTGTTAACTTTTCGAATTCGGCAAACATTACTTGTGTGAAGAATGTCCCTCTAAATTTATCGATAAAATGATTGAGAAGGTGACGCTTCATTTTTTCATCTTTTTCGTTTTCAAGCAAATAATTAATTAGCAATACTTCATTAACAGTGGAAGCAACTTCAGCGACGAATATACTATAACGTGCCGTAATTTGCGGCTGATATTGGGAGCTTAATTTGCTATGAACTCCATGACCACATTCATGGACGAGCGTAAATAAGCTATCCAGATCATCTTGATGATTTAAAAGAATAAATGGGTGAACACCGTATACTCCGAGATTATAAGCGCCTGAACGTTTACCTGGAGTTTCTCTCACATCAAAGTACCGAGACTTCTTGAAATCCTTCAATGTATGAATATAATCTTCACCTAGTGGTGCTAAAGCCTTTAACATCACTTCATAAGCTTTATCAAAAGGAATATCTTGCTTAACACCGCTTACCAGTGGAACATTCATATCATATTGTCTTAGCTCATCTAGCCCAAGTATTTCCTTTCGTAATTGAGAATACTGGTGTAATGGAGCAATGTTTTCTTTCGTTGCCTGTATTACATTCTCATATACCGCTTTTGGAACATTATCAGCAAACAATCCTTTTTCAAGTGCCGACGGATAGTGGCGGATTTTTGAGGTAGTGACATTATTTTTAATGGCAGCTGATAAAGTTGAAGCGATTGAGTTTTTCATTTGAAGATAAGGTTTGTAGTAAGCTCTGTAAGCCTCTCTTCTTTTCTCTCGGTCTTCATCTTCAATTCGTTTTGAATACATCCCCCGTGTCAGTTCAATTTTTTCCCCTTTATCATTGGTCACTTCTCCAAATTTAATATCGGCGTTATTGATCATTCCATATGTATTTGCTGGTGCGGATAATGCTTCACCAAGCTGAGACATAATGGCCTCTTGCTCTTTGCTCAGAACATGCTTTTTGTAGCGAAATGATTCAAATAAATCCTCCTCGAAATAAGCTAATCCTTCTTCTTCAGCAATATATTTTTTTAACGTTTCTTCATTTAGACCAAGCAAGAACGGCATAAAGAATGACGTTGCAGAACTAACTTTTACACTTAAGGCTCTCGCCCGGTCAATTAATGATTGAGATGCTGTATCACGAGTATCCTCATCGACCTTTAACATGGCATAAGCAAACACATGGTTGAACTTAAAGGATAATTCCTCTTGCTTTTTTAAAAATTGAAACAACTGGGTTCCGTTATGTATATTGCCATCAAAAGTTTTTAATTCCACTGCAGTTTTGTCTATCGCTTGTAAGTCCTCTTCCCATTTTTGAAGACTGACGTAGAGATCTTCTAAATTCCACTTTTCTTCTAAAGGGACATCTGCCCTTGATTTGTATGTTGTTGTCACTCGCTGCACTCCTTTATTTTTAATGTTTAGCTACTTCTATTATTCCAAAACAAAATAAAATTGTCCAAGAATTAAGATAATGGCGAAAATGGAGCAGGATTTTTCAAATATATCTCGTATTCTTTTGATGAAAACATTATAAGGAGAGAGAAGATCGTGAATAAGAGACAAGAAATACTATTCAATCAATTAGAAACATATCGTTCTGAGATTTTAGAAGCAATTAAGGATGTGAATGAGAAGAAAGCGGAGTTCATTCCACCAGGTTTTAACAATAATATTCGTTGGAATTTAGGACATATTTATTTAGATCAATATCTCTGGATTCAGGCTGTTACAAAGGAAAAAGCAGACGTGCCTGCAGGCTTTCATAAGTGGTTTGGTTACGGAACATCCCCTAGTAATTTTACGTCTGAAACGCCAAAGTTAGAAGAATTAAAGATACTTTTACAAAACCAACCAAATGAAATAAGGAATCGATTCGGTGACCGACTAGAAGAAGTGTTTGAAGCGACAGAAATGGGAATGCACACAATTGAACAGGTGCTCATTCGCACGATCTTCCATGAGGGCATGCATTTACAAGTGATTTTAAATATTAAGAAATTTCTATAGGGTATAAAGAGCCGCCACTAAAAGGTTGAGCGGCTTTATTACGATTACCCTAATGATTTTTGTTGTGTATCAGCATTTCTTTGAATAAATACTTGATGCGGGAATGGGATTTCAATCCCATTTTCATCAAATGCTTCTTTGATTGCTTTTCTTAATAATCGTTCTACTGTCCATTGCTCTCCGTTTACTGTTTTTGCAATAACACGCAGAATGACATCAGATGTGCCAAAGGCTTGTACACCAAGAACATTTGGTCCTTCTACAATCGTTGGTGTCACTTCTGCAACTCTTTCACACGCTCGCTGCATCACATCAACTGCCTTATCTATATCATCTGCATAAGAAATTCCGATATCAACCAACGCACGCATATTTCCGCGAGAATGGTTGCTTAAACTCGTAATTTCACGATTCGGAATATAGTGTAGTGTCCCATCGAAGCTACGAATTTGCGTTGTTCTCAATCCTACCGCTTCGACAATTCCATCATAGTTGCCAACAGTGACGTAATCATTGACATCGATTTGTTTTTCTAATAGCAGGAAGAAGCCTGTCACGACGTCACTAACAAGGCCCTGTGCGCCAAAACCAACTGCTAGTCCAACAATACCAGCACCAGCGAGTAAACTTGCGATAGGGATGTTAAGAATACTAAATACAGTAAGGATAAGAACAAAAATCAATGCATATGAACAAATATTTTCAGTTAATCGATGCAATGTTAATGCTCGACCTTCACTTATATCTTGACGCTTCATGACATTTTGAAATGTACGATCAAGGATTTTTCGAATAATTCGTCTAATGAGCCAATAGGCAATCAATACGCCAATTATTTGTAGGACTATCATTCCGCCTTTAATGAACAAACTGTCCCAATCGATATTTGCAAAATTAAACATACTAACATCCTCTCTTTTTCCCTGCGCTAGACATAAGTGTACAAAAATCTTTTCTTATTTTCTACTGTTCCGCATTTGATAAAACAAAAAAAGATGAAACCAATAGATTTCATCCTCGTTTATTGCCTTCATTCTCAGGAAAGAGAAAATAGGAAATAATTCCAGAAAAAATGACCGCTCCGAGAGTAATAATCATTCTAATGGAAAAGTCGATTTCGGAATAGCCTGTTTGTAGCATCCAAATAGATACCACTCCAACAACAATCATGATTGGAATAATAAAAGTGATACGTTTAGTGTTCAAGCAAATTTTCCCCTTTGACTTCTTTATCCCCTTTATTATAACGTTCAAACTTTAATCGGTAAAATACACTCTTTAATAATACTTCTTTAAAGTATGAACACGGGCAGAAAAAATAAACAATCCATCCATGTTATTTTCGATATATTCATCAATAGTAGCGATTGCTTGACTCGCTCTTTCAATTAAGTGTTCGCTTTCACGAGGTTCCCAACTAAATTGATTTATGCGTACAATCTCTGCTCCTAAAACTTGCAAGCGATATTCTTCTATTAGATTTGTAAGCCGGAAAAATTTATCTGGATCATAAAGAATGTGTTTATCACTGCTTTGATAAACATATTTAGCAAAATGAATTAAATTTTCTCCGAATAGAATGGCTCTTTCTTGTTCAAAATTCATACGTCATACCTCCTTGCAACAATTTCATCACTATCGTATATGTATGTGATTTTGTCGTTTTTTAGAAGATATGTCCTTATATGAATAACCTAATTGGTTATTGGAAACCTAGAAATGAGGAGGTGTACATAAGTGAAGAAAGAACATAAGCGAGGGCAAAAGTCAGATTCTATGAATGCGATGGATCAAGGTCTTAACCTCGTCTCTCAAACCGTCAATAATGCAACTGGAGTTGACAAAGGAAATGATGGGAAAAAGGGAAATGAAGTATAATTCTTTCTATCCTTTCTTATTATCATAACAATAAAAAACGAATAAAGGAGTAGATTATGCAATATTCACAGCAATCACCGATGTCTTCGCCACCACCGGCGATTACGACAAAAGACTTGTCTTATTTAAAGGACGCTATGTCTTGGGAATTACTCGCTTTTAAGAAGTTCCACTTTTATGCCGAGCAAGTAAATGACCAGGAAATTAAGCAAGCATTCGAACAGGCTGGAAGAATGCATCAAAATCATTATCAACGTTTACTATCTCACTTACAAGTGGATAACAATACGATCATGGCAAATGTACCGAATCCGAATCAAGGACAACAGCATTAAAGAAAGCAGGTGAAAATGGATGCAAAACCAACAACAAAACAAGCAAATAGCGAATCCATCTACTGGTCAATTGCCAAAAGTAAAAACACCAGAAATGAATGAAAGAGATTTTATGAATGATGGACTTTCTACGTGTAAATATTTAACAGACAGTTTAAATATTGCTGTACGTGAAGCAAGTCATGAACAGTTATACATTGATTTACTGAAAATGCTAGAAGAAACGCATCATAGTTCAAGACAACTTTTTAATCTTATGTTTAAAAAAGGTTGGTATAAATTAGAGGCAGCTGAACAACAGAAAATCGATCAAGCTCACCAGCAATTTAGTAATTACTCTACGCAATTTCCATATCAATAATCGGGGGAATCGTTTCTCCCTTTTTTTATGCTCAAAATAAAAGGACTACAGTTAGGTCCATGAAATTTGAAGATAATGAATCCATTTCTATTTTATTAAGATCTCTCCTCTCTATCATTTCTTGATAATGGAAAGTACTGATCTTTGCTATTTCTAGTTTTGTTTGATGCATAAAAATATGAAGCCGCCAGTGCTGAGGCTGCAGCACTGATACTTAATACTCCAACCCTTCTAAACTTGAATGACTTCCTTTTTTTCTCGATACGACCGTCCTCCCTTCTAATAATTAGTATAAGCGTATACAGATCCTCCTCTACTTTCAACTAATGTGTCAGATTGTATGACAACATTTTCAAAATATTATATTGGTCTATGACAAGCTGAAATGAGAATAAAATCTATAGTTAAAGAAGTTCTATAGAAAGGGGATAGTACATTGCCATATTATTGGGGAGTGGATTCAGCCACTATGGTATCGAAGGATTTATATGATTGTGTACTAAAGAACTTTGGGAAACCAACCTATTGGGGAAGATATTTAGCCCCTATCCCGGGAAAGGTGGATGTGTTAACAAAAGAAGAAGTACACTTGCTCCACAATAGCGGCACTAAAGTCCTTCCCATATACAGCAATTTCGATCAGGCTATCGGTTATAGAGAAGGCGCAGTAGTTGCTCAAAATACAATTTATCAAGCAAGGAGAATCGGGGTACCAAATGGCAAAGTCGTTTTTGCCAATATTGAAAATCACTTTGATATAGATGAGAGCTGGATTAGAGGTTTTGTTGATGGTATATATACTAGTGGCTATAAACCTGGGATTTATCATGATCCTGTCTCTGGCCCGTTCAGTCGTAGCTACTGTGAAGCTGTGGCAAACGATAGTAAAGTAGGAAATCAGGTGATTCTATGGAGTGCTGAGCCAGAGTCTGGAATAACAAAGGCTAGAAGAGCACCTAACTTTCGACCTCGAAAGCCACCTTGTAAAGCGAATGTTTGGGGCTGGCAATATGGTAGAGATTCAGACGTATGTCCGATTGATACCAATCTCATTAATGGACCATTATATGAATTGCTTTGGTAATGGCATGACAAAAGACATTCTCTTTAAGGAATGTCTTTTGTTGCCTCTAAAAAAATTGTGTAACAAGTTGAACGATGACTGGCCCAATTAAAACAACAAAGAGCGAAGTAAAATAGGTTCATTCAATTCTCTTTTTTGAGACTTATCATTCCCACCTGTGGTGATTGGTGCTGATTAAACAAACAAATGTCTGCGTACATTTGTTTTTCTTTTTTGTGAAAAATAAGAATTCCTGACAAAATATTCTAATTTTACGAACATTCTGATACAATATAAATAAGAATAAACTCGGTGACTGATTTTATGCAATGGACATCTAATAACTTGAATAAGGAGGTTCGCCTATGTACAAAATTAAGGAAAAAGAAAAGCTATTTATTTATACTGGTCCTGATGGTTCTGGAAGGAAAACAGTGGCAAAAATGGTTGCGACGGCTTTTGATATGGAAACGGTGCTGTCTTATACAACACGTCCCCCTCGCCATTATGAAACAAATGGGGAAGATTATCATTTTGTAGATGAAGAAACATTTACGAAGTTAAATCATGATGGTGAATTTTTAGAAGCTGTTGAAATAGATGGCATCTATTATGGTATTCGAGAAGCGGATATTGTTAAAGCCTTTGAAAATCACAATCTTGTCTACTTGACTTTAAATCCAGAAGGGACAGAAAAATTAAAGAATATATACGGGGATCGTGTAATGAGATTCTTCATTTACGCAAATCGAGATACGGTTATTAGCAGACAACAAGAGCGTGGTGATAATGAGTCAGATATTGAACGTCATCTAGCCCATTATGATGAAATTATGACCTACAAAAACGAATGTGAATATGTATTTGAAAATTATGATTCCCCGCAGATTTCGTACCAGATAAGTGAAGAAATTGAGAAATTTCTTGATCGCGATATCATTGTAACGGATTATTGATCCTTGTAGCAAAAGCAGGAGGCAAAGGTGCTCCTGCTTCTTAGATCACGGAGGTAAGATGAATTAATGCCGGAATAAGCGATTTTGCCCAAATCATCGTAATAAAAGCAGCAAAAATCATCGCTAATGTGGAAAAAGTTGCTTCTTGTTCCCCGTATTCCCTTGCTTTTGAGGTGCCAACTCCATGGGCACTCATCCCAAGCGCCAGTCCCCTTGCTAATGGAGATTGAATCGAAAGCCTCTTAATTACATGTGGGCCCATAATGCCTCCAACTATCCCTGTAATGATGACAAAAACCGTTGTTAAAGTTGGCAAACCGCCAATATCCTTTGAAACCTCAATGGCAATCGGAGTTGTAATCGATCTTGGCAATATACTTATCAAAAAGTTAGAGTTTAAATTAAAGATCAATGATAAGGTAAATGAACTAACGATCGCAACTAGAGTTCCAGCTGTTAAGCTGATAAGGATGATGGAAATGTTTTTCTTAATAACCGGAAGATGCTTATATATAGGAATGGCAAAAGCAATTGTCGCTGGTCCTAACAAGTGAGTTAAAGCAGCGGTTTTCTCCATGTACTGATCGGCAGATATATGAAGAGGTATGATCATTATAATTAATAAAAATGGACAAAGTAAAAGTGGATGAAAAATGGCAATTGAATATTTTTGGTACATCTTTTTTGTGAAAAAATAAAAGAGACAAGTAATAACAGTCAAACCTATATACATCATGCTGGGTCACGATCTTTCTTTTTAAAAATAATATCTGCAATAAAGGCTGTTGAGCCCATAACAATTAAAGTACTAAGTCCAATTAAAAGCAATGTTTCAAAACCTTGAAGACTTAAAATTTCATCATAATTGATAATTCCGACTGCTGCGGGTACGAAGAAGAGAAGAAGTTCTGCGATAAGCCAAGTAGCCCCCTTCTCCACCCACTCTATTTTTACGATTTTTAAACAAAGTGCCAAAAAAAGAAGCACTAGTCCGATCATGGAAGCAGGAATGGGAATCGGAAGCAATGCTTTAATGCCAACGCCTAAGAACAGAAACAAATGAATAAATAAAATTTGTGTGGCAATCATAATGATTTTCATCCGCATGCTCCTTCCTACTAAATGGATATGAACATATTACAACGTTTTTAGAGCATGCGTAAAATACATGTTTATTATGCCTTTCATAACTTAAAGTTATATCCAATTCGAGTTGAAGAATGATTGGAAATATAATCGATAAACGTTCTTCCTGCATAAGAGAGATATTTATCCTTTTTGGTAATGACGGCAAGGTTCCAAGGTGTTATGGGAACAAAGTCCATAATTCGTATCCTCTCATTGGTGACGCGGTTACAAATCGACTCTGGTAAAATCGTCACACCAAGGTTTGCGGCAACCATTTCAGACATTAAGTCCCACTGAGAGCTCTTAAATAAAATATTCGGTTCAAACCCTATTTGAATAAATTTCTTCCACATGATGTCATGTAATGCAAAATCCTCATGATAAAAGATAAGTTCTTCATCTCTTAGTTCTTTTAAATGTACTTTCTTTGAGCTAGCTAGAGCATGTTCATGATGGACTAAGAGCTTCATTTGCTCTTCGACTATCGGATAGATATTATAAATTCTTCCGTCTACCGGGAGAACAGCAACGCCCAGATCTAGTTCTCCATCTTCAACAGATTTGACAACTTTTGCTGCACCGTATTCTGTCACATTCATTTTTATGTTAGGATACTTTTTATGAAAATCTGCCATGATATTAGGAAAAAAGAGACTTCCGATGATCGGTGGCAACCCGATCTTTATTTCTCCTCTCTCTAAATTTGTTAAGTCATTCAAAGTCGTTGTCATATTATCAATTTCCGAAAAAATCTTTTGAGCATATTCCATTACGATTTCTCCAGCATCGGTTAGTTCATTTGATTTATTAGAACGCAGAAGCAAGGTCATCCCAAGTTCATCTTCTAATCCCTTCATCATTTTACTCAATGCAGGTTGAGAGACATGCAATATTTCTGCTGCTTTCGTAATACTTTTGCATTTAGCTATTGTAAGAAAATATTTTAATTGACGTATTTCCATTTGCAAGACCTCCAAAACTCTTTCTATTACTCACTTATTAGCATGATTTAACAGGACGAACAATGCCAGTATTCCAACTTCAACCATTTACAAATTCCATTTTACCTCCTATAATACTTTCGTACATATGAATATATCCATTCACTCATATAATCGCGGGGATAAGGCCTGCAAGTTTCTACCAGTGTACCGTAAATATACTGACTATGGGTGAGCAATGGGAATATCTCACCTTTTTTTGGTAAATATTCCATTATCCTTCTATTATAACCTGGAGGTCATTGGCTCACTCATGTTTGAGGAGTGCGATGATGTTCAGGTTTTTTTACATTTTAGGAGGAAAAATATGAAACAATTAAAAGACAAAATTAGAACAGAAGGAAAGGTTCTTTCCTCACAGGTATTAAAGGTAGATTCGTTTTTAAATCATCAAATCGATCCAGTTCTAATGGTTGAGATTGGGAAAGAATTTGCTCGAAAATTTAAAGATGAGAACATAACAAAAGTATTAACCATTGAATCTTCTGGGATTGCGCCAGGATTAATGGCTGCTTTAGAACTAGAAGTTCCTGTCATTTTTGCAAGAAAAAGAAAATCGCTTACCCTTGTTAACGACTTACTGACAGCAGAAGTTCATTCCTTTACTAAAAATGAAACAAATGAAATTTCTGTTTCCAATCAATTTTTACAAAAAGAAGATAAGGTTTTAATTATTGATGATTTTCTTGCTAATGGACAAGCCGCATTAGGTTTAGTGAACATTGTAAAGGCTGCTGGAGCAGAAATTGCGGGAGTCGGAATCGTCATTGAAAAATCATTCCAAGATGGTGGTCGCCTCCTTCGAGAACAAGGTTTTCGGATAGAGTCTCTTGCTAGAATCGTTTCGCTTGAAGATGGCATTACATTTTTAGATGAAGTGGAGGCTTCTCAAACATGAATAAAAACTTTTTCAAAACAACGTCATTAGGGATTCAACATGTACTTGCAATGTATGCAGGAGCGATCATTGTTCCAATCATCGTCGGTGGTGCGTTAGGATTAACAGGAGCTCAGCTTACGTATTTAGTGTCCATCGATATTTTAATGTGTGGAGTGGCTACCCTTTTACAAGTATGGAAGAATCGCTTTTTCGGAATTGGCTTACCAGTCGTACTCGGTTGTACGTTTACCGCTGTTGCACCGATGATTGCGATAGGAGGAAAACATGGTATTTCCGCTATATATGGAGCGATTCTCGTTTCCGGTTTAGTCGTTATGTTAATCTCTACTATTTTTAGTAAACTAGTAAAATTTTTTCCCCCTGTCGTTACCGGTTCTGTTGTTACTATTATTGGGATCACGCTGATTCCTGTAGCAATGAATAACATCGCCGGTGGGGAAGGAAGTTCTGACTACGGCTCTCTAGCTAATATATCACTTGCCTTCTCTACTCTTCTATTTATTTTATTATTGTATCGATTTACAAAAGGGTTTGTCCGTTCGATTTCCATTTTAATCGGTTTGTTAGCTGGTACGATTGTTGCTTATTTTATGGGAATGGTTGATTTTACAGAAGTAGCTGAAGCATCATGGCTTCATATCCCCGCACCATTTTACTTTGGATTACCAACTTTTGAATGGTCAGCAATTCTTACGATGACGATCGTTGCCATTATTAGTTTAGTAGAATCATCTGGGGTTTACTTTGTACTTGGAGAAATTACAGATAGAAAAATCTCTGAAAAAGATTTAGCGAAAGGATATCGTGCAGAAGGCTTGGCGATTGTATTAGGTGGTCTCTTCAATGCTTTTCCTTATACAACCTACTCTCAAAATGTCGGTCTTATACAGCTTTCCGGTGTTAAACGAACAAGTGTCATTTACACGGCTGGTGTATTTCTTGTAATCCTTGGATTAGTTCCAAAGATTGGCGCCTTTACAACAGTAATTCCAACGTCTGTATTAGGTGGCGCAATGGTTGCAATGTTTGGAATGGTCATTGCTGCTGGCATAAAGATGCTAAGCAGGATTGATTTTAACTCTCAAGAAAATCTTTTAATTGTTGCTTGTTCGATTGGAATGGGACTTGGAGTGACAACTGTACCAGCGATTTTCGATAACCTTCCTGAAGGAATTCATATTTTAACAAGTAACGGAATTGTAATTGGTAGCTTAACTGCAATTGTGTTAAATGTGATTTTTCATATTAAACCTGGTAGAAAAAAATCAAGTCATGCACTTCATGAACAGCAAGCATCATAAATCAGACTGTGCACTCGTTATCTTTTGACGGGTGCACCTTTTTTTAACCTATAACCATATATCTTAATATACTGTGAAAAAGGGTGTAGATAGATGAGTCATGATTTTCCCGTTAAAGTTGATACATTGCATATCGGAGAAGCGCCTCAAAAGATCGTTTTTTATCCGCGAATTAGAGGAATAAGAAATCGTATATTTGAGAAACGTTTGAATGATTTGATTGTCAAAGCAGTTCAAACGTTAATCGATACCCAAGTTGGAAATATGCCTACTACAATAACTGAGATGCTCGGAACGTACGAAATCAAGAATAATCAAAGAGAAGTCTTAAGTTTGTTATTATCAAATTATACGTTTCATCATCAAGCCGCTCATGGAATGACTTATCTAAAGTCTTTGACATTTGATCTTCAAAAAGAGAAGCTTTGTACATTAGCCGATCTTTTTAAACCAGGTAGTCCTTATGTAGATAGGATTTCAACCTTAATTAAAGAACAAATTGAGAAGCGAGGAATCTCCTTACTAAACGAGTTTACGCAAATTAAACCAGACCAGGATTTTTATATTGCGGATAAGACGTTAGTTATCTATTTTCAACTCTATGATATTACCCCCTATGCTTTTGGTTTTCCAATGTTTCCAGTATCAGTCTATGATTTAATCGATATCATTGAGGAAAATGGTCCATTAGGAAGACTTGCAACCAATCGTTAATAAATAGGACTACTTTGTATATTTCTTTCGAATTATCTTGTTGCTTATAAAACGAGTGATGTCGATGATATGAATATCAGTGTCGTATTTCCTTTAAACTCTAATGATAAGATACTCGAAGTCTATAAAGATACGTATACGATTAAGAATACAAAATACCGCAATCCAATCAAAAACAGTCGAAATCAATGAGGACGCCATTTGAACGTCCTCATTGATTTATTATTATTCAATGCGTTGATAGCGCTTCTACTAATAGATTACGAACAGATTGTCTCCCTATCGAGTGATATTCAATCTCGTATTTAGAAGCTTGATCGAGTGTATAACAATTTCTACCATCAAAAATAACAGGGCTTTTCATAAATTTTTCATAAATGGATAAAGAAAGTTCCTTGATGACATCCCAATCTGTCACGATAAATGCGAAATCGGCATGATAGAGAGCCTGCCGAATATCTGATGTAACCGCTACCTCTTTTGGGAGCACTGCTCTTGCTTTTTCATAAGCAATCGGATCGAAGGCTGTCACCTCTGCTCCTTCTTTGACAAGTTTATCCGCAAGAGTAAGTGCTGGTGATTCCCTCATATCATCTGTATTGGGTTTAAACGCTAGACCGAGGAGTGCCACCTTCATCCCTTTTAAATGCCTAAAACGATCGATTGCTTTTTCAAAAAGAAGCGCTTGTTGGCGATTATTGACATGGATAACGGATTTAAGAAGTTCAAATTCATGACTTAAATGACCAGCAATTTGCATAAGAGCATTCGTATCTTTAGGAAAGCATGAGCCTCCATAACCAATCCCTGCTTTTAAAAACTGATGTCCAATTCGTGAGTCACTTCCCATTCCTTTGGCGACATCGTCAATATTGGCATTTAGTTTTTCGCAAATATTGGCAATTTCATTGATAAAACTAATTTTCGTTGCTAAAAATGCATTGGACGCATATTTGATCATTTCTGCACTTCGTAGATCGGTTCGAATGATGTTAATATTGAAAGCTTCATAAACTTCCATTAACAGATTTGCACCGTATTCATCATTTGCACCAATGACAATGCGTTCAGCATGAAATGTATCATGAAGAGCTTGCCCTTCGCGAAGAAATTCTGGATTTGAGACGACATGAATGTTGACTTCATGTAAGGCATGCTCTTCAATGTAGTTCTTGACCATTTCACTAGTGCCAACGGGGACTGTACTCTTCGTGACGACGACTACTTCACCTGTTGCTGCATAACTGATTGCTTTTGCAGCCTCCAATAGATAGGTCAAATCAACTGAACCGTCCTTCTTGGATGGAGTTCCAACTGCAAGAAAGATAAGTTCTGCTGTAATCAGGGCGTCGTGATGATCTGACGTAAAGGAAAGATTTTTTCTATCCAAGGTTTGTCGTAATAGGGCTTCTAACCCTGGTTCGTAAATCGGGGATTGCCCCGCCTGTAACACATCAATTTTTCGCTTATCAACATCTATACAAGTTACGTGATGTCCGATTTTGGCTAAAGCAACAGCAGTTACTAAGCCGACATAACCGGCGCCCACAATGGCAATTTCTCTTTTTTTCAAACATACCCCTCCCTATTACATATTAGCAATCAGACGATTCGTTTCCGTTTCCGTAATTACATCTTCATACTGATTGAGGAGATCAGAAAAAATCCGATCCCATGACTGGCTTAATGCATAGTTTCGAGCCTCTAAATTCATCATTTTAAGAAGCGATTTCTTGCTTACTAATTCCGTAATACTCTCCATAAATTCCTCTACATTACCTGGTTGACAGAGCATTCCAGTACGACCGTGTTCTATAATTTCTTGAACACCACCTGCCTTTGCTCCAACAACTGGAGTTCCACATGCGAATGACTCCAATACGACATTCCCAAATGTTTCCGTGCTGGAAGGAAACACAAACAGATCGGAGATTGCATAGAGCTCTGCTAGACTTTCCCCTTTGATATAGCCAGTAAAAGTCATATTTTCTGGTTTTTGTTGTTGTAACTCTTCATAGAGAGGACCATTCCCAGCAATCAACCAATGAACTTGTTTTCTAATATGGGCAGGTAATTGATGGGCAATATTCATTAGAACATCGAGATCTTTTTCAGGAGCAAGGCGACCAACGTAGCTTAAAATATATGGCTCTGTTATTTCGTATTGATCTCTTAACCGAGTGGAGGAAAAGTGGGGATGAAATAGCGAACAATCGACTCCTCTACTCCAAATATCCACATTTGAAAACCCTCTGTTGATCAGTTCTGTTTTTGTTTCATAAGAGGGAACGAATGTCTTTTTGAAGGAACGATGGAACCACCGTAAGTATTTCCATATGAAGTTAGATAAAAATTGTAAATCATAGTATTGCAGATAGCGGTCAAAATGGGTATGGTATGAACCAACTAGAGGAATACCGAGTTTCTTAGCATAATAGATTCCTGCTAACCCAATATTAAAAGGTGTCGCAACATGAATGATATCTGGTTTAAACTGTTCGAGCTCTTTTTTTATATGAAGAACATTTGGAAAAGCTAAACGACATTCAGGATACAGGAAAAACGGATAGCTTGCGAATCTGAATATTTGATTCGAAAATAAATCTGTTTCTTCTGTTTCGGGAACGAACAGTCGGTATTCAATCCCTTCTTTATCTAAATAGTCCACGAAGCGCTGAAAGGTCAATGCAACTCCATTCACTTGAGGTGTAAATGTATCAGTAAAAATGGCAATTTTCATTCAGTTCTTCCCTCCTTAAATGATTGTCACGAAAAGAATCGCGAAAACAGTTCCAATAAGGGCCCCTACTAGAACATCGGATGGATAATGTAATCCTAATACAATTCGAGAAGCTCCTACAGTAAAGCCAATTGGATATAGGAATAGACTAGCGATGGGTAGATGAATGATAAATGGCGTTATAATTGAAAAAATAGCTGTCGTATGACCTGATGGAAAAGAATGGTCTTTTAACGGATTCATATCGACGAATGCATCTTTTATCGATATATAAGGGCGTTCTCTCGGATAGATTTTCTTAATGAGCATGACGACTAAGTGGCTAGACAAAAGCGCAAAGCCACTTTGGAATCCCCACATCTTTACCGGAGATTCAACGAAGAGGATGATAAATAGACAGAAAGCGATTGTAAATGTCGCTCCTCCAAAATAAGTGATTCGTGAAAATAACATATTGAGTACTTTACGTTCAAAAAGGCAATTTAAGGAATGAAACAATCCACAATCATATCGATACAGATTTTGTGCCCACTTCGTAATCATCGATAATCCTCCTTAATACGTCGTTAGCACCTATTTTAATTTGAACATATATGGGGAATATTAATTGCATGTAAAACTTCTATAAAAATTTCTAACATTCTAATTATGGCATTCAACGTTTAATAAGTTTAATTTATGGGTATAAAGTCTTTGTACGAAATAATGACTAGGAGCATATTATCAGATGAACGCCGATGCAGAACTTAAAATATTTATAAATGAACTTCAGCAGTTATTAAACGAGTATCAGCAATGTCAAGATATGACGATTAAAAATACGATTAAAGAAGATATTCTTTTTATTGCATCAGCTATTTTGGAATATCATGTTTGAATCCTATTATCACTATATAAAGGAATACCCAATAAAAAGACCAGGTCAGGCTACTGATCTGGTCTTGTTTCTTGTGCTTTAGGAAATTTAAGATTTCGCAGTTGTGTATAACTTTGTTATGAAGTGTATCTACGTCTAGCGCAAGCAGCCATCGCAATTCAGGTTTCCTATATCGAAAGAACAAGCCCTATGAGTTTGTACGGCGATGTTCAAGGCGCCCCGTGCTTTTGTTCTTGTCTAGGAATTTATAAA
>NZ_HE978518.1:0-39709 GCF_000311725.1 Robertmurraya massiliosenegalensis JC6 | reverse complement strand
CTTGTCAGGAAATTATAAATTCCCTCGATTTCATGTTCGAATAAACGGTAGGAATATCGGCATGAAAAAATAACAGGAAAAATTCCGCTTAATGAGCAAGCATCATGAAAAAGAGTCAAAATAACAGGAAAAATTCCTGCTATTCCTTCAAAAAATGCCAAAAGAAACGATTTTGCTCTCCATAAGCGGAAAATCTTCCGTTATTTCTCCTAAAAGGGATTCCATCGAGGAGATAACAGGAAAAATTCCGCTTAAGGGTGAGAGATGGTTGGATCGAATAAGACAAACCGGAAGCTTCCTACATTTTGTAGGAGCTTTGTTCATTTCAACAAACTCTTACTTGATTTTTCCCTTCCGATTTCGCTTCATAAAGGGCGATATCCGCTCTTTTAATTAAAGTCTCCTTTGTATCACCTGGAATATAATGGCTTACCCCAAAACTCCCTGTCAAATTTGAAATATCATGAAATCGATGCTTCTCAATACAATATCTTATATGTTCCGCTAATTTTCTAGCATTAAGGAGAGAAGCAGGTGATAATACCATGAATTCTTCTCCTCCCCAACGTCCAAAAATCTCATCGTTTCTCAAAGTATTGGAGATCACTTGGCTAAATTCTCGCAAAACCCGATCACCAACATCATGACCGAATTGGTCATTTATTTTCTTAAAATTATCAAGAACAATTAAAATAACCGATAACTCTTGCTTCGTGGTATTGGCTTTTTCCCAATATAGATCTAAATTTAAATCCAGCTTCCTTCTGTTTTGGACTTCTGTTAATGGATCAATATAGGCAGTTGATTTAATCGTTTTTAACTCAGAAAACATCCCGAAGGCAAACTGAGCATAGTAAAAAACGAAAATATAAACAATATTAGCAACATGGTATTGGATGAGTGAATCAACTGAGTTCGGTTCATAGGATGGAGCAAATTGAATTCCAATATGCGCAGTTAATGCCCATACAAGAAAAGAAAATAAAATTCCCTTTTTTCTTCCTAACGTTAAATAGATATAAACGACATATAAAGGCATCCATATCACAAAATCGCTGATTGAATCGTTCCTCTCTACCAGATTGACTTGCACAGATTGATAATATTGATTTAATTGATAGAGGCTAACTAAAAACAAATTGGAAAGCTCGATAAAGCGAAAATACCATCTTTTGTAGATCATGATCCAGCTGAAAATAAGGTAAAAGGCTAGTGTAACACTTAAATAATAGCTAATGACCGCATAGTATTCAGTTAAATTGTTGAGAAATAATGCGAGTATAATCAATGGCGCTGTAAATAAATAAATTTTACGTTTTAATTCATCCAAGCTTTCAATATGGTTAGGCACAAGTTGTCCCACTTTCTCATGAAAAAAAGCTAATCGATTCCGATTAACTTCTGCTTACTTAATCGGTAACTGGCTGGCATCGTATATGTACGTTAGCCCCTAAAGCTTTGCGTCTTCATCTTTCAACGAATTTGCCTTTTTCCACATTATTAAGTTACAATTTCCGATATAGGTATTTAGCCCTATCCATATTATAGTCCTTTAATGCTTGTCTTTTCAATTTATACGTCATCATTTATTTAATAACGCCTCAAAACATTCAAGCATAAACACTTGAATGTTTCATGTTCAAAACGGAACGTACAACTACAGTCTGTATCGCTTCATGACGGCTCAATGGTTCCACTTGAATGATTTTCGAGCCAAACTTTTTGCAACCTTTGTTGACTTCTGTTAAAAGAAGACCTGAAAAGAGCAGATAGGGTAGAACAATGACCCGATTCTTCGTTTTCTCAAGAATATGATCTAATCCTTCCTGAAAAGTTGGCGTAGCTGCAGCTAAATAACAAGTCGATAGGGCGGAAAATTTAAGCCGTGTTTGAATTCCTTTTTCTATCTTAGAAAAAGCACTATGTATATCTGGATCACTGCTTCCTCTACCGACAATTAATAGAGTATCATCTTTTGCTAAATCAGGTACTGCCTGTAATATTAAATCGGACATCGCATCGATTATTTCTTCTTGAACCCCGAACGCATCCGTAAGGACAACATTTATGTGAGGATATTGCTCTTTGAGGGAATTCATTACCTCAGGGATATCCTTTTTCATATGCCCAGCTTTCAGAAGGAGAATGGGCACAACGACAATATCAGTTGCTCCTCTTTCTACACATCGGATAAAACCTTCATTTATCGTCGGAGAAGTAAGCTCAAGAAAGCTCATTTCTTGTATATCAACCGGTACTTTTCCCATAATGGACTCGATAAAATGTCTCGCTTCTGTAGCTCCTATTTTTGAACGAGTACCGTGTCCTACATAAAGAACGGCCTTCATATCTTCACTCCCTTTTCATCAACCTTCAGCAGCTGTCATATAGGTTCTCATTTCTTCATTAAACCAATTCAATTGAGAACTCAGACTTACGACTTCTCCAATAACGATCATACTCGGATTAGAGATATTTTCTTTTTTTACCATTTCGCAAATAGTATCAAGCGTCCCAGTTACTGTCTTCTGTTCTGGCAATGTGCCCCAATGAATAAGAGCAATTGGCGTATTCTTATCTTTCCCATATTTCAGTAAATTGTTGATAATGGTTGGAAGTTGAGAAACCCCCATATAGACACAGATTGTATCGACACCATTTGCCAAATGATACCATTGCTGTTCTGCTGCTACATCTCCAACTTGATGCCCCGTAATGATGGCGAAGCTTTTACTTATATGACGATGGGTCACAGGGATGCCCGCATAAGCGGCAGCCCCAATCCCTGCAGTTATTCCCGGAACGACTTCAAACGGGATATGATTCTTCACACAGATTTGCGCTTCTTCACCGCCACGTCCAAATACAAACGGGTCTCCCCCTTTCAAACGCACAACTTGAAGACCTTTTTTTGCATATTTAACAAGAAAATGATTAATCGTTTCTTGTTTCATCGTATGTGCTTGTGGATGTTTTCCACAATAGATAAGCTGTGCGTCATCCTTTGCATACTGTAAAAGTCCTTTATTAACTAAGCGATCATAAAGAATCACATCTGCTTCTTTAATATAACGAAGACCTTTAACAGTAATTAATTCAGGGTCACCAGGACCAGCTCCAACTAAATATACTTTGCCAACCATTGCCCCCTCACCCTTCCATTACAGGAGATTTTTCTTTTGCAAAAAGCTTACTATTTTTTCAACGGACTCTTGAATCGTTAATTCATTTGTATGAATCACTAGATCTGGATGTAGTGGTGCTTCATATGGAGAGTGAATACCTGTAAAATCCTTAATTTCTCCTCTCCTTGCTTTTGCATAAAGCTGTTTTGGATCCCGTTTCTCACATTCTTCTATGGGACAATCAATATATATTTCAAAAAATTCATCGTCCTCAAACAGGGCACGAACATGATCCCTGTCAGACTGAAATGGAGAAATAAACGCTGTTGTGACAATTTTGCCACTATCGACAAATAATTTCGCAACTTCCCCAATACGTCTTATATTTTCCGTACGATCTTTTTCGCTAAAGCCTAAATCCTTATTCAGTCCATGGCGAATATTATCACCATCAAGAACGTATTCATTAATCCCATGGCGAAACAATTCACTTGAAATGGCATTGGCAATCGTTGACTTGCCAGAACCGGATAGTCCTGTGAACCATAAAACGCAGCTCCCATGCCCATTTTGATTTCGACGCTCTAATTTCGATATCGTTGTTTTATGCCATGTTAGATTTGTAGATTTCACTTCATCGGCCCCCTGTCACAGTTGTAGCTTCCTTTAGTCCATCGATTAGAACTTCGATCACTTCTTTTCTACTAAAAGTGGATGGTGGTAAAACCCCGTCTCTCAACATTTCTCTGACCTTTGTTCCAGAAAGAATGACACGGTCCTCTTTGCCATGTGGACAGGTCTTATCTGAAGCCATTCCTTCACATTTATTGCAATAGAAACTATGCTCAAAGAATAACGGTGTTATGCCTAATTCTTCTGTAGTAAACTCAGCGAAAATATGTTGAGCATCATAAGTACCATAATAATTTCCAACACCCGCATGGTCTCTTCCGACAATAAAATGAGTACAGCCAAAATTTTTACGAGCAATTGCGTGGAAAATGGCTTCTCTAGGTCCTGCATATCTCATCGCTGCTGGATAGACTCCAAGATGAACCCGTTCAGTAGGATAATAGTTTTCGAGTAAAGCTCGATAACTTTTTAAGCGAATATCAGCGGGGATGTCATCAGCTTTCGTCTCTCCAACTAATGGATTGACAAATAAGCCATCGACCGTTTCAAGTGCCACTTTTTGAATATATTCATGAGCTCGGTGAATCGGATTTCTCGTTTGAAAACCAACGATAGTTTTCCAGCCCTTCTTTTCAAACAAGGCACGTGTTTCTTTCGGTTCGTACCATACATCAGTGAAAATGCCCTTATCAGGCTTTTTTACAAGAATAATATCGCCTGCGACATATACACTGCCTCTTTGAAATAGATGCTTCACACCTGGATGTGCACTTTCTTCTGTTTTATATACTTCGATGGCTTCTTTTTGTAAATTTGGTTCATAGCATTCTGAGACAGTAATCATCCCATAGGTTTCATCATCAAAATTCAATTTATAGCTTTCACCGACAATTAATTCATTTGCAATCGCAGGAGTAACAGGCAGTGTAATCGGGATCGACCACACCGTCCCATCATCTAAACGCATATTTTCCACGACAGATTCATAGTCTTTCCTTCCAAGAAAGCCTGTAAGCGGACTAAAAAGGCCAATTCCGATTAATTCAAGATCACTCAATGCAATGGCATCAATATTGATTTCTTTTTTTATCGATTTGATATCGAATTCAGGTTGATATAATTGGATTAATGTTCCACCATGTGGACTTGGCAAAAAAGACAACTCTCTCAATCCTTTCAATTTAAATTAGCTTTTTTCAGTTAAAGATGTTTCCTTTCTCGTTTGTGCTGGAATCTGGACATTTTTTCTTCGGATAGAGAAAACAGTTCCAATTATGACGAAAAACACGAAAGAAAGGATGAGCATTGGATAGAAATTTTTCTCAATGATCCATTGGACCAGACTATAAGAAAGCACCATCGAAATGATCGGGGATACAACCCAAACGATTAATAATTGGACGACAATTTTCTTTTTTAATACAGCAACTCCATCCTTTACAAAACCGATGCCGATAATAGAACTTGTCGTGATTTGTGTTAAAGGCACAGGTATTCCAAATAGGGACGCAGTGATAACGATACTTGCCCCTGTTCCAGAAATAATGCACCCATCTTCTAGACGAATGTTCGTTATTTTCTTTCCGTTCGTCTCCAGAACTCTTTTTCCTAAGACAAGTGCTCCGATAGCAACGAACAAGCCTCCCCACAAGATCCCTGATTGGGTCGAAAGAATTTCTGCTCCAACTAAGGGGCCAACTGCGTTTGCGACATTGTTCATCCCAGCGGAAAAGGCCTCAAACATCCCCATCACAATGACTATCGTTGGTAACGTACGACTGATCGAGGGCTTTTTAAGCCACGATTTCATGCCCTTGAACTTGAGAAACATCGAAGCGATCACAGCCATGATAAAGGCAACAATAGGTGTAAGCACCCAAAATAGTAAAATCCATACTAATTTATCCATAAAAAGAGATTGATAGACAATTCCAACTCCGACGATGGCACCTACAACAACCTCACTTGTCGATAATGGAATTCCTAATATATTTGCCAAAAATAATGATAAAGCGGCTGAAAGTAGGACGAGGATCGTAACCGAAACCGTAAATGTATTTCCTGGAACAATCCCGCTCCCTAATGTTTTCACAACTTCTCCGCCACCTAAATAGGCCCCAAGAAATACAGCAATGGCACAAAGAAATAATGCCATTCCCTTTTTAACAACGCCCGTTCCATAAGCAATCCCCATGGATGCAGCAGCACCAGAGGCACCAATGTTAAGGGCAAAAAACAACGCAATGAGAATGGCCAAGATAACCATCGTGCCAACCTCCTCTAGCTTGTGTGAAGTCCACACTCCGTCTTGCTACTACCAGACCAGCGGCCCGCTCTAGAATCACCATCTACCGCTACCGGTTGAGTACATGGAAAACAACCGATACTTGGATATTGATGATCATGCAATTCATTGTATGGAAGTTCATGTGCTTTAATATATGCCCAAATTTCGTCCCACGTCCAATGAATCAACGGGCATATTTTTATATTTTTAAATTTTTCATCCTTATTGAGAAATTCTGTATGAGTTCTTGAAGGGGACTGTTCTCTTCTAAGCCCTGAAATCCAAGCTTCTTTTTCACCAATTGCTTCACGTAACGGTACGACCTTGCGAATATGGCAGCACTGATTCGCATCCCGTTTCCATAATGCCGTACCAAATTTCTCTGCTTGCTGGTCTAATGTAAGTGCTGGTTTCTTTTTTTCAATTCGTAGTGTTGGAAACCGTTTCTCCATTTTCTCGATGACCTCATACGTTTCTGGAAAATGTAAATCCGTATCTAAAAACACGATATGGGCATCAGGCTTTACTTGATGAATGAGGTCAATTAAGACAATCCCTTCCGCTCCAAAGCTTGAAGCATAGGAGATTTTTTCCTCGGGATACATTTGGTATGCCCATTCAATAACGGAGCGAGCTCCTTTATATTCTTCATCTACTTCAAATAGATGCGAAATGGACTGCCAGTGTTCGTAGGTAATCTTGGTTTTCATCAGTTAAACCTCCTTTATTCACTTAGCTTACTGTAAATCATGAAAATTGGTTCCATCCGTCGTTTCATTCACGATCCCTACACGGATAACAAAATCGCCAAAATGTTCTCCTTCTTCTCTTTCTTTTGCATATCTTGATAGAAGCCCTTTTAGTTCTGAAAGAATCTCTTCTTCCCCGATATTTTCGAGATACAATTTGCTAAGGCGACTACCATCAAATCCCGCCCCTAGATACATATTGTATTTTCCTAATGATTTGCCGATAAAACCAATTTCTCCAAGTGCATGTCTCGCACACCCGTTAGGACATCCCGTCATTCGGATCGTAATTTCTTCGTCACGAAGTCCATTTTCGTCTACAATTGTTTCAATTTTATCAATCAGTGTAGGTAGATAGCGCTCTGCCTCTGCCATCGACAAACCACATGTTGGTAGGGCCACGCAGGCCATTGAATTTCGTCGCAAAGCACTGAAATGCTGTCCATCCGTTAAACCGTATTTTTCCAACAACTCGTTTATTTGTTTTTTATGATGACTCGATACATTGGCAATAATTAAGTTTTGGTTTGGAGTTAGTCGAAAATCACCTTTGTGAACTTTAGCAATTTCTCGAATTCCTGTTTTGATTTTTATATTCTCAAAATCTTTCACTCTACCACCTTCAACAAAAAGGGTGAAATTCCATTTTCCTTTTATCCCTTTTACCCAACCATAACGATCCCCATTATGCTCAAACTTAAAGGGCTTTGCCTCTGCCAATTCCCATCCAAGGCGATTGTGTAGTTCTTCCTTTAACGTTGGGAGTCCGAGACGATCGACCGTGTATTTAAAACGGGCATTTTTCCGATTGGAACGATTTCCATAATCTCGCTGTACGGTAATAATCTTTTCGGCGACATCAACTATTTGTTCTGGTGTGCAAAACCCGATCACTTTAGCAATTTGTGGATACGTTTCCTTATCTCCATGAGTCATCCCCATTCCACCGCCAATGGCGACGTTAAAGCCTATAAGCTTGTCATCTTCAACAATTGCGATATATCCTAAATCTTGTGAAAAGACATCAACATCATTGGAAGGTGGGATTGCTACACCAATTTTAAATTTCCTTGGCAAGTAAACTGGACCATACATTGGTTCTACTTCTTCCACTTCAGGACTACTGAATACTTTTTCTTCATCGAGCCAAATTTCATGATAAGCCCTAGTTTTCGGTAGAAGATCATCGCTTAGTTTCTTCGACCATTCGTACACTTCAGCGTGGAGTTCTGATTGAAAAGGGTTAGCGTTACTCATCACGTTCCGGTTCACATCGCCACAAGCAGCGATTGTATCCAATAGTACTTGATTAATTTCCTGCATCGTTTCTTTCATATTCCATTTTAAAATTCCGTGCATTTGAAATGTTTGTCTTGTTGTTAGCTTTAATGTATGATTGCCATATTTTTCTGCGATTTCGTCCATCATAAGCCATTGCTCTGTAGTTGCTACACCACCTGGAAGACGGACACGGATCATAAATTGATAGGCTGGTTCTAGCTTTTGCTTTTGCCTTTGATTCCGTAGATCTCGATCATCTTGCTGATAACTTCCATGAAATTTTAACAATTGATTTGAATTTTCAGATATACATGCCTGCAAAGGGTCTGCCATTTCTTCTTTCAATGTTCCGCGTAAAAATTGGCTCTCTCTTTTTAATTTTTCATTGATGCTTGGAGGTCCATCAGGTGCTTTTATCGATTTATTTCCCATACTGTCAAACTCCTTTCAATTCAATATACATCTCGTAAATAGCGCTTTTGTTGTTGAAGCTTTGCTACGTACTCTTCCGCTTCCAGACGACTTAAGTTCCCTTCCTTCTCGATGATTTCAATGAGCGTTTCATGGACATCCTTCGCCATATTTTTTTCATCTCCACAAATATAAAGAACAGCTCCTCCTTGTAGCCAGGCGAATAATTCCTTGCTTTCTTCTTTCATTCGTTGCTGCACATAAACTTTTTCCTTCCCATCACGAGAAAATGCAACATTCAGCTTGGTTAAAACACCATTGTTTAGCCATTGATTCCACTCTGTTTGATAGAGAAAATCGGTCATAAAATGTTGGTCACCGAAGAATAACCAAGACCTCCCCGTTGCTCCCTGTTCTTCTCGTTCCTGCATAAAAGCTCTGAATGGAGCGACTCCTGTCCCAGGACCAACCATGATGATGGCTGTAGCTGGATCGTCTGGTAAGCGAAAATGTTCATTTGTTTGGATAAAAACAGGTATCTTGTCCCCTATCTCTAATCTTTCTGCACATAAAGTCGAGCATACCCCTTTTCTTTCCCGTCCATTGGCGCTATATCTTACTGCACCTACAGTTAAATGGACTTCCTCTGGATTAGCGTCATAACTACTAGCAATGGAGTATAAGCGAGGAGGAATTTTCCGGAGAACGGAGACAAAATCTTGTGCCGTATTCCCCCATACACTAAAATCATTGATCGCATCGAGTAAATCCCGACCTTCAATATAACTTCTCAGTTTCTTTTCATTCCCTTTTGCTAACAAATCATTTAAGCGATCATGTTGGAGAAACTCTTGTATTTTTTGTAAAAGAGGTTTCGTCAAGACCGTTATCTCGTAATAACTCGTAATCGCCTCTTTGAACGATAAAATATCTCCTTGCTTATTGATGGTGACCGTTTCATCAGGACTCCAATTCGATGCTTGTATCAGTTCCTCAACTAATTGTGGGTCATTATCCGGAATTACACCTACACTATCGCCCGGTTTATAACTTAACCCTGAACCTTCTAGTGATAATTCTATATGGTGTGTTTCTTTATTCGAACCACTCCCGTTTAAATTGAAGTTTTCTAATACCTCGGCTTTAAAAGGATTGCTTCGTGAATAGGAAGAAGTTGTTGGAACAGAAGTTACCACGTTTGATCCTGCCTGATCCTTTGATAGATTCGAATCATTTAAGCTTTTGATAACTCCTTCTAACCATTCATCAGCTGGTTCCTCAAAATCCAGATCACAATCAAAGCGGGGATAAATCCTCGTTCCACCCAGTTCTTCTAATCGTTGGTCAAATTCTTTTCCTACCTGACAGAAAAACTCGTAAGAACTATCCCCTAAAGCTAAAACGGAATAGTTTAGTTTTTCAAGCTTTGGTGCCCGTTTCCCATGTATGAACTCATGAAAAATGATGGCATTATCAGGTGGGTCACCTTCTCCATGTGTACTAACAAGGAGTAGAAGGTTGTCGACTTTTTTTAGTTGATTCGGTTTAAAATCATTCATCGCAAAGATATTTACCTTAAAACCATTCCTTTCAAGTCTGTCTTTTGCTTTTTTTGACAGTCCTTGTGCGTTCCCTGTTTGTGACCCGTAAAGGATTGCCACTTCCTTCGGTGCTGATTTAACTTGTTCTGTTACTGGATCTTCCTGCATCGTTATCGAACCTGATAAATATCCACTTAACCAGATTTTTTGTGAATCTGTTAATGTCGCAAGTAACTGATTGATGAGTTTTGCTTGTTCCTGATTAAATGGACTGTTCCCTACTTGTATTTGCAATACTATCCACCTCGCAAAAAATTTGGTAATATATCATTATATTTACTTTTCCTATCAAATAAGTTGGTTTTAAAGTTAAAAAAAATTCTCATGTTCTGTTTTTTCAAAAACCTTTTATTTAATTCAAAACTTTAACGAAGAAATGGCTATATGTAAAATAATTTTAAATAATCGGAATCATCAACATTCCTAATCATAAGGTGGGAGATCGATGCAATTAGAAGAATTGAAAACATTTGTGACATTAGCTGAAGTGAAAAACTTTACAAAAACCGCTGATAAACTTCTCATGTCTCAACCGACGGTCAGCCTCCATATTAAAAACTTGGAAAAGGAATTCAATACCGAATTATTTCAACGTTCACCTAAATTTTTAAAAATTACTCCAAGTGGACAGTTATTGTTACAGCGTGCAAAGAAAATTATTGAAGTCTATGACATTGCAAAACAAGAAATTCTCGAATTTCATCACAAAATTGCTGGTAAGCTAACCATTGGTGCAAGCTATACAATTGGAGAGTACATCCTACCCTCGATCCTATGTAACCTCCAAGAGAAATATCCTGCTCTTGAGATTGAAATGATGATTGGCAATCGAGAGGAAATTCTCCAATTTGTTCGACAATTTCAAATCGATATAGGATTTATTGAAGGTGAAGCGATAGAAAAGGATTTGCGAATCATCCCGTTTATGGCGGAAGAATTCTTTATTGTTTCCTCGCCTGATCATCAACTTGCGAGAAAAGAGGAGATTAGCTTTCACGAGCTAAAAAAGGAGACATGGTTATCAAGAGAAGTCGGTTCTGGAAATCGAGATTTTCTATTAGAAATCTTAAGTACAAATGGACTAAAAATACATTCACTTCTCACCATGAATAGCATTCAAGCCATCAAAGAATCGGTTATTAATGGTTTAGGAGTATCCTTGCTTTCTAAACATGCGATAAAAAGAGAATTGGAGCATCATTACTTAGCAATTCTTCCACTGAGAAATCAAGACTTTAAAAGAACATTTTCTTACGTATACTCACCCATTATGGAAAATAATAAAAATGTCGAAGCATTTATTAACGTAATTGAGGAAAAATGGAGATGAAGCAACTGGATATTTTTTGTATGACGACACATATTAAATACATCTGATGGTTGAAAGGAGTATACAAAGTGGAGTACATAACACGCTCTAACCTCATTGAGGGATTACAAGAACCATTCCAACAATATCTAGAACAATTTGAACTTGATGAAATCGGGATTTATGAAGAAGATGGGCAGGATGATATTACCCATATGGGCTACACAGTAACTAAAAATGGTCAAACCTATCACCTACATACGTCATTTCGCAAAAATGAGCAGGAACGTCTAACACCATTAAATAATCTTTGGACTTTAGAACGTGACGAACCAAGCAGCGAAGATCGAACTGGTTATCGAGATCTGGAAAGTATATTTCGTGAAATCTAACAAAACTCCGAGCATGTCGGAGTTTTGTTTATTTAAAGCCTCTGCCCCTCTGCTTTATTTAATTTGAGAGTGATTTTCTCTTTCCCAAATAAAAATAACAATAAAAAACCAACTCCTGCAAAGGCAGAATATATCAAGACGAGATTACCATAGTTGATAAATTCAGAAATGAACCCGAACAGTAAATACCCGACCGTTTGCCCGATTTGTGTCGCATTCATATAAAGAGTTGTAGCTGTCCCTTGTGCTTCTGGTATAAAATCCTGAAAGTAGGAAATCGCAATGCCAGCAGTGATCGACACTTGTGCTGCACTTAATATTTGCAGCGGATAAATTTGCCATGTTTCTGTAACAAAGCTGAACAATAGAAAATAGGTAAAAGCAATGAAAAAGCCTATTTTCACTAATAATCCATTATCCATTTTTGTAGCAAGAATACCTAAAGCGATCATAAATGGCACTTCGAAGATTGGAGGAACACTGAATATGATTCCTACATCCATTTCTGTTCCATTTAGTACCTTTGTTACAAACTGGGGAACGTTTAACATATGAATCGATGTAGCAGTAGCAAGTAGCAAAGCTGCGGCAAGATTTGCGACAATATGCGGTTTGATCAGATATTTATTTACCTTCATTGGCTCTTTTAATGCATCCGTTTGCTTTTGGAGATCCTTTAAAAAGAAGAAAATCGTTAAGAAGGCAAGTAAATATCCTCCTGCCACAAATAAAAATAACCCTCTAAATCCAACCATGATTAATAACCAAGAGCCTAATGCTGGTCCAATCGTCCATGAAAGAGCAAAAAACATTCGAAAGATATTCATGATGAAGGGAGTTTCTTGACTTGGAATTTCCGCTGCCTTTAGCGTATCTCTCGCATATGCCCAAAGTTGTGGCACTGCGGCAGCTGTTGTACCTAGTAATACAAAAGCAGTCAACATGAGTGGGATGTACTCACGTAAAAATGCAAATAACGCATAACCAAGAATTCCTGTGAACGAGGTTAGCAGTAATAATGTTTTCCGACTTGTTTTCGAGTCTGAACGTTTGGCGATATAACTACTGATCAGCACCCCGCCGAGCGCCAACACAGTCATAAAAATGCCAAAACTGACATTGCTCATTCCAACTTCATCAATTCCAAAAAGCGAAGAAAATGGCACAAAAAAAGACATCGACATACCAAATATAGTATTAATAAGAAAAAGAATCGGAAAGGATGGAATTTTCCAAACGAGTAATATTTTTTCTTTAACGGCTAACAACTTGATGTTTTTCATACACAGCATCTATCCTTACATGTAAAATAGGAAACTAAAACAATCTTAATCAATCAGAAGTGCGGACGCAAATATATTTTATGGTTATTCCATAAAGATTCACTCGACGTAAAATGATTTTTGATCTTAACCTGGAGCTTTCATCCTGTTATAACCATCTACCTCTCTTAACTCATATACAATAAGTGAAAAATTCGACACTTTATATACAAGCCCTAAAACGTAAGATATGATTATACATATTCCAGATTTATAAGGAGAACGAGTGACATGGATTCATATCGTAAAAATGACAATCCGTTTAAAGGCAGTTATAAAACGTTGGAAAGCCTTGTTGACCGGATAAGTGATGTATTTCAGTGTCCAGTTACCATTGAAGATGCTAATCATCGCCTCCTTGCGTATAGCAAGCATAGTGAAGAAACAGACCAAGCGAGAATTCAGACGATAATTGGGCGGAGAGTCCCTGAAAAGGTCATCAATAGCTTATGGAAAAATAATATTTTACCGAAAATTAATCGTACCGACGATCCTGTACGGATTCCCCATATCGAAGAAGTGGGACTCGGAGATCGAATTGCGATAGCCATTCATAAAAACGATGATATACTCGGCTATATTTGGGCATTAGAAGTTGAAAAGAAATTTACAGATGAGGACTTCTCCCTATTTAAACTGGCAGCACAAGCGGTGAAAAATCAGCTATTGCCAATAAAAGGTCAGCAAAATGAAACAGATGAAGGAATGAAAGATTTCTTTTGGCAACTCCTGACAGGCACGATTCACTCTAAAAAAGAAGTTCGGGACAAGTTTGCAGAATTTCATATTTTGCCTCCCACCCGCTTTTCTGTCGTTGTCTTACAATTTCATGAATCCATTACACAAGAAAATCAACAACAAATTTCCTATCTTCTCTTGACGACACAACAATTGAAAATTATTTTCCATGTTATAGATGAAAGAGAAGTTATATTACTAACGGGTCCGTACAAAGATGAAATTTCCGAACGTCATTTAACAACATTCATCGAAGAATTTATTTCTCATATGAAGAAAAGATTCAATATTGAATCCATCGCTGGAGGATGTGGAACGATTTTTGAAGATTATTTAGAAGTAGAACGGAGTTATCAGGAGGCCCTTACTGTTCTTCAAAGTAAGAAACGGTTCCCTGAAGAAGCTGCACGACTATTAAGTTATCAGCGACTAGGAATTTATCGCTATTTAGATATCGTTTTGGCAAAAAATCGGTTGGAAAAATATGAAAACCATTCGTTGAAAAAGCTGAAACAATATGATTTAGAGCATCATACTCAACTTTTTCAAACATTGGAAACCTATTTGAATTTTGATAGTAATATGAATGAGGCAGCGAAAGCATTGCACATACATTTAAATACTCTAAGCTATCGGTTAAAAAGAATCGCTGAAATCGGAGAGGTAAATTTACGTGATGCTTTTCAAAAAGTCGCTTTATTTATTGATTTAAAGCTCGAGCAACTTCAGGAAAAGGAGCGTTTGTGAAATTTCACAAATGAGCCATTTCCTTTTTTATTTTCTCGACAATGTCAAAATATTTACAAAAAAATTATAATTGAAGTAGATTTCAAGATAAGCAACCTTTATAAGGGGGAAATAGAAATGATTATCGGAGTACCAAAGGAAATTAAAAATAACGAAAACCGTGTAGCAATGACGCCAGCTGGTGTTGTCGCACTTACAAAAGCAGGACATCGTGTGTTACTCGAAACTGAAGCAGGTGTCGGTAGTGGTTTCACTGATAAAGCTTATATCGAAGCTGGTGCAGAAATCGTTTCAACTCCTGCAGAAAGCTGGGCTGCTGAGATGGTCATGAAAGTGAAAGAACCTCTTCCATCCGAGTATGACTTTTTCCGTCCAGGTTTGGTTCTTTTCACATATTTGCACTTAGCTGCAGAGCCTGAACTTGCAATGGCGTTGGTAACCAAAGGTGTTACCGCCATTGCTTATGAAACCGTAGAAGTAAATCGCACATTACCATTACTAACACCAATGAGTGAAGTAGCTGGGCGTATGTCCGCACAAATCGGAGCGCAATTTTTACAAAAATCCAATGGCGGACAAGGAATTCTATTGTCCGGAATTCCAGGAGTGAAGCGTGGAAAAGTAACGATCATAGGTGGCGGTGTTGTTGGGACCAATGCAGCAAAGCTTGCGATTGGTTTAGGAGCAGATGTTACGATTATTGACTTAAGCTCAGAGCGCCTTCGTCAACTTGATGACCAATTTGGAAACGATATTCAAACATTAATGTCCAATCCACTTAATATCGCTCAAGCTGTTCGTGAATCTGATTTAGTGATTGGGGCTGTGTTGATTCCAGGAGCGAAAGCACCAAAATTAGTGACAGAAGAAATGATCGAATCAATGAAACCTGGCTCTGTTGTCGTGGATGTTGCGATTGACCAAGGTGGTATTTTTGAAACGGTTGACCACATTACTACCCATGATCAGCCAACATATTTGAAGCATGGCGTTGTTCATTATGCTGTTGCCAACATGCCTGGCGCTGTTCCAAGAACATCTACAATTGGATTAACAAACGTAACAGTTCCTTATGCACTACAAATTGCAGAAAAAGGCGTTCATAAAGCTGTAGCTGAAAATCACGCTTTAAAGGCTGGTGTCAATGTTGCGGCTGGCGCAATTACGTATGAAGCAGTGGCAAAAGATTTAGGTTATGATTATGTTGAAGTTGATGTCGCTTTAAAAAAAGTACTTGAAACCATTTAAGTATCATAAAGGCTCTTTTCGCAAACATTGCTGTTTTTGGAAAATAATAAGTTCATAAAATGCCTATATCTCCTCGTAAGGACTAAAAAGAGAGGAAGCGAAAAGTGCCGTCGCACATTTAATGTATAGCAATAACAGTGACATATGGGTAAAAACCGGCTTCTGGGTTTTTACGAAAAACCACAACCTATACGAAAACAGCGATCATAAAAAAATGAGGCGCCAAAAACCATTTTCGTTTTTGGCGCCATATTTAAACCCCGTTCGTTAATCATGTATAAAACGTTTTTTTGTCAGAAAGAAAAATCCAGCCTAATCAATTACTCTCGCAACAGGATCCCCACATTTTTTACAATCACCATGTAATACGACCTGTTCATCAATTTCCTTCACAGTATAATTGATAATCTGCACAACATCTAAGCAAGTAGCACAAAATACATTTCTTTCAAGTTTCGAACGCATTTCCTTCGGGATTGACAGCCATTTTTTATGGGCAGAGAAGGAAATTGGAGAATCATTACCCATCTCTTCACCACTTTCAACTATAACTAACTCAACTTTATTACAATGGTGCTACTAATTCAACTTTAATTCTATCAGGGTCCTCAAAATAAACTGCATAATGATTGGGCCCGCCTGCATATGGATGCTTGTTTTGATAGAGTATGTTCACGCTTCTAGCTCTTAGCTTCATCGTCAAATCATCCACTTGCTGACGTGATTCTACATGAAAAGCTAAATGATTTAACCCTACTCGAGATCTATGATAAGGGATATCTAAAAATCTTTCCTCTGTTTGTACGAATACTAGATACGTATCTCCTAGTTTCCAACTTTGACCATTCTTCCATTTTTGAAATGGCTTATACCCTATCTCCTCAAGTAACCAGCCCCAAAATTTCTTTGAATCTTCTAAATTGGAAACATAAATTTCAAGGTGATGGATTAATCCTTTTGACATACATCCTTCCTCCCCACTAACTTTTATACTTGAATGCCATATTAAACCATGATACTATGATTATAAACTTTTATATTAGCACTAGGGGAGTCCTTTCATATCGAAAGACTGAGATTGAACTAAAGTTCTAAACCCTTTGAACCTGATTCAGTTAGAACTGACGTAGGGAAGTGGATATGGTTGTACACTTAGAGACTCAGCCTCCACTTTTGTGGAGGCTTTTTGTATATAAATTTAGCAAAATCGTTCTTTCTTAAAGGATTTAAACCGAATATTTTCATTTTCTACTAGGGGCGCCTTTTGGCTGAGACGTACCCTTTGAACCTGATCTAGTTCGTACTAGCGTAGGGAAGTAGGTATTGGTATATGTTTTCATGCCCTTACCGCTTTCCTATATCAGGAAGGCGGTTTTTATTTGTATTCGAGTTTCATTAAATTACCCTAACAGAGGAGGAAACGAAAGTGAAAACGATCAAAAATGAAAAATTTTCAGAACGGCTGTATAAAAACGTGCAACCGATTTGGGAAGAAAATCATCAACATCCTTTTGTACAACAATTAGGAAATGGTACACTCCCTCGCAAAAAATTTGTTCATTACATGAAACAAGATTATGTTTATTTAATTGACTATGCGAAGCTCTTTGCTGCCGCCGTAACAAAATCACGAAACCTGGAGACAATGGATAAATTTGCGCAAATTTTACATGAAACACTTCATTTTGAAATGGAACTTCATCGTCAGTATGCAGCAGAATTTGGGATTAGTCGCCAAGAACTAGAAGAGACGAAACCTACTCCAATCAATCTCGCCTACACTCGCTATATGCTAAATGTTGCACAGAATGGTACGTTAGCAGAGGTTGTATCTTGCTTATTACCGTGTGCATGGGATTACTGGGAAATCGGAAAACGATTACGTAAACAATACAGAGATACCCTCTCAACGAATCCATACGCAAAATGGATTGATACATATGATTCTCAAACCTTTGGCGAAGGGGCAAAATGGTTGATCGGGTTGATGGATGAGCTAGCAGAAGGTCTGCCGGAACGAGAACTTGCTGTTCTAGAAGAGCACTTTCAAATCACTTCGAAATACGAATATCTATTCTGGGACATGAACTATTTTGAACAGGATTGGCCCATCTAAACGAGGATAAAATAATGACACTTTTACTTGAAAATGTTTCTTACATATTTCCAAAAGAAAAAACACCAGTCATTTCAGAACTGAGCTTCACCGTCCAACAAGGTGAATTTGTCTCGTTAATCGGGAAGAGCGGTACTGGAAAAAGCACCATTTTAAAACTGATTACCGGTCTATTGAATCCAACAGGTGGAAAAATTACGATTGACAAACAACCTATTTCTCTTGGTGAAGTCGGATATATGCCACAAAAAGATCTTTTGTTACCGTGGCGAACGATCATCGATAACATTATGATCGGAACCGAAATTCAAAAGGATTTAAAACTGTCAAAAGAGGATGCTCGTTCATGGATAAAAAAAGTTGGCTTAAAAGATTATGAACAAGCATATCCCCATCAACTTTCCGGTGGTATGAGGCAGCGTGTTGCATTCTTACGAGCTATGTTAACAGGAAAAGAGCTACTCCTCTTAGACGAACCTTTTGGTGCACTCGATTCTATAACAAAGAAAGAAATGCAAGCATGGCTTCTGTCTATTTGGCAGGAACTTGATAAGACGATCGTCTTTATTACGCATGATTTAGAGGAAGCTTGCTATCTATCTGATCGAATCATTTTATTAAAAGAGGATAAAACACTCGAAGAGATCACCGTACCCTTTCCAAGACCGCGCCATCAAGAGATCGTGCATTCACAACCCTTAGTGGAGTTACGAAAAGAATTGGAGAAAAAGATTTAACATGAAAAAATTTAAAAAACAATACAGTTTATTTATTATCTTTCTCATTTCTGTGATGGTATTGGTAGAATATTTGGTTCGTTCTAAACTCGTACCAGCATTTATTATCCCAGCTCCAACAAATGTCGTTACACATATTGTTGAGCAATGGAGACCCTTATTATTTGAACATTTAGGGGCGACGATGGTTGAGTTTTCGATTGGATTTCTCATTGCTGTGACTAGCGGGGTCGGTCTTGCGATGAGTATGTTTTTCTCAAAAACGATTGAAAAAATGCTTTACCCTGCTGTTGTGATTTCACAAATGATCCCCATTATCGCCCTCTCCCCTATTTTTGTGTTGTGGTTTGGGTACAGCATATGGAGTAAAGTGGCCGTGACTGTTCTCATGTCTTTCTTCCCTATTGTCGTTGCCACATACGACGGCTTAAAATCAAGCGATAAAGACTATATTGAAATGTTACGTTCAATGGGTGCCACAAAACGGCAGATTTTTATGAAATTAAATATTCCAATGGCTCTTCCCGCCTTTTTCTCAGGATTGAAAATTGCCATTGTTTACTCCCTAGTTGGAGCAACCATTGGGGAATGGCTTGGTGCAAGCGAAGGGCTTGGCTATTATAGTCGACGGATGTCTGGAGACTTAAACGCAAACGGTGTGTTTGCGGCAATTGTCATTCTAACGATTGTTGGAATCATCCTATTTTCCCTTACCTCACTTGTAGAAAAAAGAGCACTACGTTGGAAAAATACTAATTAATTTGGAGTTGAAACTCAATGAAAAAATATATCATAGCTAGTTTTATCGTTTTAATGTCCTTAGTTGGATGCTCAAACTCTCAGTCTGACGGCGGTCTTGAAGAAATCAGCATTATGCTAGATTGGTATCCAAATGCAGTTCACTCTGCAATCTACATGGCCGAGGAAAAAGGCTATTTTGCAGACGAAGGTTTAAAGGTAAAAGTGGAAATGCCTGCTGACACAAACGATCCCCTTAAACTTGCTGCAACAGGGAAAGTGGATTTGGCCATAAGCTATCAAACCCAATTATTAATGTCGAGAGCTGAAGATATTCCAGTCGTCTCCATTGCTGCCTTTGTACGCCATTCATTAGATGGAATTATGTATTTAAAAGATAGTAACATACAATCACCGAAGGATTTAGTCGGTAAAAATGTAGGTTATCCTTCTTCTTCTGTTAGTGAAGCTATTTTAAAAACAATGGTTGAACATGACGGTGGAGACGCAAGCGAAGTGAAATTAACCGATGTTGGTTGGGACCTCATGCCTTCATTAGCGACCAAAAACGTTGATGCACTAGTAGGAGCATATGTAAATCATGAACTTGTTCTCCTAGAAAAGGAAGGCTATGACGTAGATATGTTTCCGTTAACTGAATATGGGGTTCCTGAAAATTATGAGCTTATTCTTGTCACTGGTGAAAGTACATTAGAAAAGAAAGAAGATGCATTTTCGAAATTTTGGAAAGCTCTCGCAAAAGGACAAGAGGACGTACAACATAATCCTTCTGAAGGATTGGAAGTATTATTTAACAATGAAAATGAAAGCTTCCCCCTTGATCGCGAGGTAGAAACAGAAAGCTTAAATATCCTTCTCCCATTAATGGATGATGGGACAGTTCCATTTGGTTATCAGGAGGATGATGTTTGGCAAGAAGTTGCTAATTGGCTTTATGAGACGGGCGTATTAAAAGAAAAGGTTGATCCGAGCCATGCTTTTACAAACATCGTTTCAGAATAGAGAGGATGAAACCGGATGACGAAAACAAATAAGATGACGTTGACGGCATTAATTGCCGCAATTACAACAATTTCTAGCAGCATGATATACATCCCTGTTGGCTTTGCGAAAATTTTCCCTGTTCAGCATTTTGCTAATGTCCTATCAGCTGTCCTACTTGGACCATGGTACGCCATTTTACAAGCATTTATCTCTTCTTCCCTACGCAACATGCTTGGTACCGGAAGTATCTTTGCTTTTCCAGGAAGTATGATTGGCGCATTGCTCGCAGCCTTCCTCTATCAAAAATCGAAAAAAATATCATTTGCTGCCTTCGGGGAAGTAATGGGTACAGGGATTATTGGGGCGATGGCAACTTACCCTATTGCCGTTCTCTTCTTAGGTCAGGAAGCGACTCTTTTCGGTCTTGTCCCTGCCTTTGCAATAAGCTCCATTACAGGAGCGTTAATGGGATATGGACTGCTTAAAATATTGGTACGTAATAACGCAATTGGAGGAATGATTCATGAAAACAGCTCTAACAATCGCAGGCTCTGATTCTGGAGGTGGTGCTGGAATTCAAGCAGATTTAAAAGCTTTTTCTGCAAATGGCGTATTCGGAATGTCTGTTATTACCGCTGTAACTGCTCAAAATACTATGGAAGTTCGTTCCGTCCAAAATATTGACAACGTAATCATCCGTGATCAAATTGAGGCAGTTTTTGATGATATTCCCGTCGATGCCGTTAAAATCGGAATGCTATCGTCTCCAGCAACAGTTGAAACGGTAGCTAAATCTTTAATTAAATATCAACCGAAGCATATTGTCTTAGATCCAGTCATGGTCTCAAAAGGAGGACACTACCTTTTACAAAAGGAAGCCATTCAATCGTTAAAGGAATTCATGCTTCCATTAGCGACGCTCATCACGCCAAATATTCCCGAGGCGGAAGTTCTTGTTGATAGAAAAATAGACACAGAAGACGATATGCTCACTGCATGTAAAAGTTTAATAGAACTTGGGGCAAACCAGGTATTACTTAAAGGTGGCCATTTAAATGGAAATCCGAATGATCTATTTTTTGACGGAGAATATTTTCATTGGCTCCATGGTGAAAGAATTGAAACGAAAAATACCCATGGTACCGGTTGCACTCTCTCTTCAGCGATTGCTGCGAATTTAGCAAAAGATCATTCGATGATTGATGCGGTGAAGTTGGCGAAGGAGTATATTACGATTGCCATTCAACACAGTCTTGAATTAGGCAACGGACACGGACCAACTCATCACTTTTACGAGCTTTACAAAAAAGCAAATCTACTTTAAAACGGATGGTGAAAAAACAAATGAAAGAAGCGATTAAAGAATTATTTACACAGATTAAAGAAGCACACCCTCTTGTCCACCATTTAACAAATACGGTTACGATAAATGATTGCGCAAATGTTACGCTTGCCATTGGTGGTTCCCCTGTTATGGCGACCAGCATTGAAGAAGTGGCGGATATGGCTCGTCTTGCTCAAGCATTGGTGATCAATTTTGGAACGATCGATGATGCGATGTACGAAGCGATGATCATTGCTGGTCAAGCAGCGAATCAAAAAGGCATCCCTGTTGTGTTCGATCCAGTTGGGGTCGGAGCTACTCCATTTCGTAATGAACGTGCGAAAGATTTTTTAGAAAAAGTGAAGATTTCCATTGTGCGCGGAAACGCATCAGAAGTATTCGCTCTCATTGGTGGGAACGTACAAACACGTGGAGTCGACGCTGGGGAAGTGTCTATTTCCGGTAGAGAATTAACGATAGAGGCTGCACGTAAACTCGATGCGATTACCGTTATTAGCGGAAAAGTCGATTATGTCTCAAATGGGACCGAAGTCATTGGCATTGACAATGGGGATCTTTTACTTACAAGAATTACTGGAACTGGTTGTACGACTGCCTCCCTCATTGCCGCATTTGCAGGCGTAACCGAAGATTGGTTTACTGCTTCAGTGGCAGGGATGTCAACCATGAGCGTTGCTGGTGAATTAGCAAAAAAGAATCTACAACCTCATGAAGGGATCGGTACATACCGAATCAAATTATTAGACCAAATTTTCTTAATGGACGGAGACAAATGGGAAGAAGGTGTACGTTTCGTATGAAGGACTCCCTGAAATTATATTTAGTCACGGAAGAATCAATCCCCCTTCCCGAACTTTTAGCCATCGTCGAAGAAGCGATTAAAGGCGGTGTGACCGCCGTCCAACTTCGGGAGAAAACGAATTCTGGCAAGCTATTTTTCGAAAAAGCGGTTCAGCTCAAAAAATTAACTTCACGCTATGGGGTCCCTCTTTATATTAACGATCGGGTTGATATTGCCTTAGCTGCTGAAGCTGATGGGATTCACGTTGGACAAGAGGATCTTCCTCTTGCACATATTAAACGTATCGTCCCTTCTACTGTTCGAGTTGGCGTGTCAGCAGGTACAGTTGAAGAAGCGATTGCTGCTGAAAAAGATGGCGCAGATTATATTGGGGTTGGGGCTGTATTTCCAACTGCCTCAAAGGATAATGCGAAGGTTTTACCAGAAGGAGAACTGGAAAAAATCATTCAATCCGTTTCCATTCCGGTTGTGGCAATTGGAGGAATTAAGCTCAATAATTTAGATCGATTAAAAGACCTGCCGATCGCTGGTGTGGCCATTGTGTCTGAAATTATGAAGGCTGATTCTCCTCGTCAAGCAGCTTCTCTTTTACGGACAAAATTATATTAATGATTTGAACGGAATCTCGTATCAAAACGTAGATTCCGTTTTTTCAAATTTTCTCCTTTACTTTTCTGAAAATAGGATTAAAATAGATGAGTATTTCAGTTTCAGAAGTTCAAAAGGAGAACAAAAAATCGTGGAAGAAACCAATAAATATAAAGAACAGACATTGTTTCAAATTACATGGCCGCTTTTTATCGAAATTGCCTTGCATATGAGTATGGGAATTATCGCGACCTTCATGCTTGGGCATTATTCAGATGACGCTGTTGCAGGTGTCGGCGTCGCTAACCAGCTCCTGAATATCTTCATTTTAGTCTTTAACGTTACATCGATTGGGGCAACGATCTTAATTGGACAAAAGCTTGGCGCAGAGAAATTTGCGGAAGCGAAACAAATGGCTCGTTCCGCTTTTGGCATGAACTTCTGGTTTGGACTTATTATGGCCCTAATTGTCTTTCTATTTGGCGAGTATTTTTTACAGCTTTTTGATGTACAAGGAAAAATCTATGATTACGGCCTTATTTTTATCCAAATTTGTGGTCTATCCTTATTCTTTGAATCTCTTGCTCTAGCACTGAGTGCTGTGCTAAGAAGCTATGGATATACGAAAGAATCAATGGTCGTGACCATCTTCATGAATATCATTAGTATCGGTGGGAATATTCTTGCCCTTTCAGGTCTATTCGGACTCCCGATTACAGGCGTCGTTGGTGTATCGTGGGCAATCGTTGCCGCTCGAGTGATCGCTGTACTAATACTACTCTATTTAGTCTATAAACGATTATCCATTTCGTTTCACATACGTGATATCGTAAAAATTGACCGTCCTGACTTTCTTGGTCTCCTTCGCATCGGTTTGCCGTCTGCTGGAGAGAACTTATCTTATCAATTTTCACAGTTACTTATCACTGGGATTGTTGCTTCACTTGGAGCTGCTGCTTTAACAGCACGAGTATACATCGTCAATATTTCCATGCTTTGCTTTTTATTTACGATGGCGATTGGCATGGGAACACAGATTTTAGTATCAAGATATATCGGTGCAAAAGAGTATGACAAAGCCCTGCAACGTGGATTAAAGACATTAAAAATTTCGATTATCATCTCATTTATCGTTTCCTTGGTGATTGCCTTAGTGGGCTCTCAGATTTTAGGAATCTTTACCGACGATCCAATGATTCTAGCCGTCGGAATCCCAGTTCTTTGGGCAATTGTCTTTATTGAACCAGGAAGAGCAATGAATATTGTCTTAATGAACTCATTAAAATCAGCAGGAGATGTCCGCTTTCCAATGGTGACCGGAATCATCTTCATGTGGGGAGTCGCCGTACTCTTTAGTTATATCTTTGGCATTCATTTAGCATTAGGCCTACTCGGAGTGTGGATCGCCCAAGGAATGGACGAATGGATTCGAGGAATTCTAGCTCTCAAGCGTTGGAAAAGCCGCCCTTGGGAGAAAAAGGCACGGATTAAAGAACTGGTGGTTAATAAGGGATAAAGATTTTTATATCAAAGGGTAGATGGTCAGGAATGACACCTGTAACATCTATCTTTTTTTATCTTTCAAGTTCGATATATTCTCTTAATAGTTTCCACTCATGCCCCTCTTTCCTCCATACAAACATGCATTGAGCAGTATATGGATCACCGTTAATCGTGTTGGTTTCTCTTCCTAAAACCAAATATTCGTTTCCATTATTGCGCGAGGTGATAGAAACAGCTTCAAAACTTTTCTCTGCATGATCCATATGTTGCAAAACACTAGTTAAGTCATAGTCATAATAGTACGGGTCTGGTTGTTCTATCTTTGAATGAGCCCAATATCCAACAAAATCTTTAGACATATAACTTCTAATCCCATCAGCGTTTTTACTAATAAACCCTGCATTCCACACCTTAAAATAGTCATTTAATATTTCGTTAATCACATTCAACCTTCATTCTCCTTCCTATTAAGAGCAACCAATTAAAGGATTGCTCCATGGTTAACTGAAATAAAATTATTTTTGAAAATTAAGACTTTTCAATACGAATTACATTTCAAACGAATAATCTCTTTCAACCTTACAAACTCGAACTTTATAATTTTTATACCATTCTTTTCTACCTTTTTCTTGAGCTACTTTATGTATAGAATGTTCTTTCCAATTCTTTATGTCATCTAAAGATTGCCAATATGAAACCGTAATACCTAACTCGTTATCTCTTGCGCTTTCAATTCCCAAAAATCCTGGTTGCTTCGCAGCCAACTCTTCCATTGTTTCTGCCATTTTCCATATCCATTCTCACCATCTGTTCTTTCTGAAGTAAATATGACCGCATAATATGGTGGTTGTGGTGTTTTCTTATTACCGTTCATTTATGAATTCACATCCCATTTAGTTATGAAAATGATAAGTTATTAATCTTTACTGTTTATTCTTCACTTTCGAGGGAGAACTCCATTCGTAATTTTATGTAATGTTATATTTAACAAACTTACAAAGAGATATAGTGTTATTAGAACTACGATAAACTGTATGATATATTTTAGCATTACATTTGGTGCATACAATGCCATCCAATTTCCACCGTAGTATATACAAATAAATGCGAAGATTATAGTAACCGTATAAGAAATACCCACACCTATTATTTGGATTTTTGACAAAACTGACAAAACTTTTTTATTTTTCAATATGGAGGTTATGGTTATTATTAAAAATAGCACAGCTATTGAAAGATTTTCCATGTATTCACCCTTTTTTAGTTTTCAATATTATTTGCTAAAATGGTAATACCCTCTTATTATTTATCAGACACAATAGAAGTCACATCTATTTGTATATCAGGGTTTATAGCTAACAATGATTGTATAAGTTTACTTCTATTATTTGGGGATATTTTTATCACATCATATTTACCGATAAGAATCTCCAACTTATGAGCGGATAGATTAGACGATTTATTTGGATTTTTTATACTGCGAATCTTTCTGATTTCATTAATATATATTTTACTTTTAAAAGGACCCATTTTTACTAATAGTGAAAGTCCTAAAGTTTCTCTTGCCTTTTTTACCGCTTTTACGTCTTCGCCAGCCTTTATTAGCTCCCGTAGTTCATCATTTATTGGGTTATCAGGGAGTCCTAAATGTTTAGTGAATTGGTCTAAGGTATATTGCATACTTTTCATTCGACCATCTAATTTATCCAACTTAACAAACAAATAAATGATTATGATAAAAGAAAGGATTATAAGATAATATTCCATGTATTTGTACCTCCAAATTTTACTTCTTTACTAACTTTTGTACGAATTAAAAAAATAAAAGATTCACTCTTCCACCAAACTGCTCCGCTAATTCAATAGCTTCAACACTAAAGGACATTTCCTTCTTTATGAAAAGTTACCTATATAATTTAAAAAAGATTATTCGACTTTATCAAATCCTAGATGAACAGAATCGGGATTAAAATTTATGAAGCAATGTTTCTGCTCGTTTGATACTTTCCTTGGTCTATGCTGGAGTTTTAGGATGGTTGATCACTTCATCTGTACTCATATAGTAAATATTTGCCACTTCAAGGGGGCGATTTCTAAAAGGTTCTCCATTTCTATGTTCACAAAGAAAAACAATATCAATAACCTTACATCCATCATCCGCTATAAATGATGAGCAGTGAACATATCTTAATTCGTCTTTTACTTCAATACCAACTTCCTCCAAAATCTCACTCTTGTGATTCTTTTTCTGAATTTTTTATAAAACAATCCTGCTCTGTTAGTAAAAAAGCGACTGTTCTTGATGAACAATTGCACCCGGTAGTTGAAGAACAAGGGTTATATCTCATCTTGAGAACCAAGCAAATTATTTCTTGGAAAGATAATGTCTTGCATTAACATAAAATACAGTACCAAATAAGAATAAAAGGACTATAACCCAGCTCGCTATAGCTGAATACTCACCTTTAAAAATATATTCACTTGTCCCATTAACTAAGACCATTAACACCATAACAAAGTACAAACCTTTTAAATATCTCATATTTTTGTTCAAAACCTCCGTTCCTTTAAAGGATAAACATTTAACCAAACTGCTTCGTTACTTAAATATCTCTACAACTCAATATAACATAATATTCCAAACATATTGAGGCAAATAAAAAGACGATCTGATTTAAAGACCGCTTTGTTCAACTCTTGCTACCCGTTAGTTGAATAAGGGGTGGACTCTATAGTGTTTCTTCTATTTATCATTTTCTAGAAGTAAATTGAAAAGTTCTTTAAAAATACCTGGAGTAGAACAAATTATTTCTTCCCCAAACAAGTCATTAGGGATATTGTCTGGCACTTCCTGACTTATCAAGACCTAAATTAAAAAATCCTTAAAAAACAAAGAAGAGTACATATTACACATGACTAATATGTTGTCTTCATTTTATTCCATTAAAGCGCCCGATTGCGGAAGATCGAAATATTTAAAAGTACTTTAAAAATTAATATTTAGCAACGCACCCGTTTGGTTCAATAAGCATCTTCCCTTAACTATATGCTTTTACCTCTATTTCTACATATTTTTGCTTTGTTGAAGAAGTTTAGATTCTCCTGTACGTTCCCATTCTTCTACTGTTTCATAGGCTCTTTCGGGAGAATATCCTTTCCCTACAAGTACGCCCATTAGAATAAATTCTTGAAGAATGTGTAAGGCGTTTATTCCCCTTTTTAACATCCTCTAATCCTTCATTTACCAAAAATTCTGTGTACTGCACCCATTCGTCTGGAGTCCTACCAGATATTAGTTTTCCATTGCCCTGATTGCTGCCTTCTTCCGCGGCTATTGCGTTTGCTTTTGTTACATGAACGGTTCCACGTGGATGTTGCGGTGGTGCATATATGGAATAAAGTTTTAGTTGGCTATTACCTGTATTAATTACATTATGCCATGTTCCAGCGGGTATCATTATCGCAGAATCATCAGCGATTCTTCTTTCGAAATTAAGGTTATCTTTCCTGCTACCCATTCGAACAATTCCTTGGCCTTGTTCAACGCGTAAGAATTGATCAACGTTAGGATGTATTTCCAAACCAATATCTTCGCCAGCTTTAAGACTCATCAATGTAACTTGTAAATGTGTTCCTGTCCATAAAGCGGTACGAAATGTATTGTTTTGTTTAGTTGCCTCATTAATGTTAATAACAAATGGTTTGGGTCCATAATCTGTTAACAAAGTATTTCCATTACTATTAGGTAATCTAAATGTATTAAATCTGTTTGCATATTTCTCGGCTGGATAATCCCAGTAATCAGACTGTCTTGCATAGTTATTCATTGGTACATTTACATAATAAGGATATTGATACGGATTGTTATAAGGAAAACAGTACATTTTTCTCCATCCTCTCACATTTTACAAATCGGGTAATTAAATCACCTAATTCTTACCTTATAGAATGATATGCAATATTAAATAGCATGAATAGGTACATACCCATTATTTCTTTAATTTGCTGAGTCATTTATCCTGGGAATTTTCTAATATATAATGACGAAACATTAAGGATAAAACATCTTGGAGTTAGGAGTGTAGAGGACATGAATGAGGAACTTCAAAGGTTATTTAATAATCTAATTCAAATTGAACATGTATCAACGACTTTATATCTTGCCATGTCTGCATATTTGGGGAGATTGAACTTAACAGGTATGGCTCACTGGTTAAGATTGCAATCAGAAGAGGAAAGAACACACATGCTTACCTTAATTGATTTTGTTGTGGATCGGGATGGTACTGTCCAACTGAGCAGTCTCCCTGCTCAGCCTAGCGACTTTGGTACACCGCTAGAGACTTTTCAAAAAGTATTAGCTCATGAACAATTTGTTACAAATTCTTATCGTCAAGCCTATAACTACGCAATCAAACAGACCCACAGGCTGCTGTAATTATACAAGATTTTTTAAGAGAGCAAATCGATGAGGAAGCACAAGCAAAAACAATTATTGATAGACTTAGACTTGCTGAAGGTAACCCTTCTGCCCTTTTATTGTTAGATCAGGAATTAGGAGCCAGAACAGCTACAACGACGGCTCCAGCAGCAGGATAAAATTGGAATAGACTTAACACACTTTACACAGGATATGCATAAACTTAAACGTATCTTATAAAAATTTTTGTCCATTTTCCCTAACCATCCTTTCTAGGATGGTTTTGTATATTAGGAAACGCATATTATGGTCTAAGCATGAAGCATTCACCAAAATTGAACTTTATTTAAAGCGTCCAATGGCGCTTTCTTTATTAAATTAAAAATCACACTAAAAAGCTTACTCGCATACTTCACAATTTTTAGTCTACTACGTAATATAATTACTCTACAATATATGGCCCGATACACGAATAAGACGCAACGCGCCCGATTGTGGAAAACCAAAGAGTAACAAACACCCTATCAGATAAATTCATAAAACGGATTTTCTGGTTCATCTTTTTTTAAATCCACATTATATTCATCAAGAAAATTGATATGCTCCTATCCTAATAAATTTTTATTAGGACTTACATGTATGCCTTCACTTTCTCGCCAATCTGCGTAAAGTATACGCTTTACATTATCATATCCATTGGTAGTTAATTGGTTATCTAACCACTGTTTATCAAATCCAAGTTCATGTAAATTATCCCATAAAATTTCCCCATCTATAATTAACGATGTTGGGAGGTCTACTGGACTTTCTGGAAGATTGAGATCTTGCTTTTCTGGTTTTTGATACTTGGATTTTAATAATAAACTTAATTGCCCATTAGCTTCCAATATACCGTATTTGACTTCGCGAACTGAAAAGACATTATTTTGACGGAGTATACTCAATACTTGATTTACATCCAATTTGTTCTTTGTAAGTAACTTTCTGTCCATAACACCATCTCGAATGATTATGTTAGGATTGCCTAATAAGAGAGAACGTATCGATTTATTTTTTAGAGTCATAAACTCTATTCCCAACATAAGAAACGTCCACAATCCGATGGCATATAAAAAATGGAAAATCCCTACCTTATCTTCATAAATGGTATTTCCTAAAAAATCTCCAAGTACTAACACAAAAACTAAGTGAAACGGGGTTAACTGATAGATGGATGTTCTGCCTGTTATGATAATGATAAAAAATAAAGTGGCAAAGCCAACGATGACTTTGATCGTCAGTAAACCAATATTAACTTCTTCCAAAGTTTTTTCCTCCAATTTAAATTTTACTTAGTTGTAAGATCTTGAGGTTTAGATAAATAGGCTAGTTTTAATATTAAAGCTCGAGTTACAATCCCAACAATGATGTAATATATGAACGAATATCTGTATCTCCACTCTAAATAATTAACAAGTTTGACCCACTCGCAAAAGGGTTCACCTATAAAGGCATATGTTAGTGCCATAATGATCTGGGCTAAAATAAAAGATTTCCATGTTCTAAAATATTGATATAACAACATGTAAGCTACAGGAACCATTGAAAAATCAAAAGGAAAGGCCCGAGGAATAATAGGTAGGAATGCAATGGGGTAATCCCAAAAACTATATTGTGCACCAACTACATCTAATAAGGTTGTTGTCAAGATAATTATGGTACCAAATAACAAAATTTCTAAAATAATGTCTCGTTTTACAAGTTTAGCCCATATAACCCAAGGCACAATTAAAAAACGACTAGAATCCACCATTCCCAAGTTAAAAACTCATTTTTTAGCCAACCATTTAATTCTAAATGATAGAGCTTATCTTCTAATAAACGTATTTCCTTAAGATTTTCAAATATATTATTTATTGATATCACCCCTATATTTAAATTAAAAGGTAACAGATATTTTTGAATTCAAACTCTTTGAGCTGCCTTTTTAGTATTACCCGTTTTTTAGTAATGAATTTCATCGTAAATAAGAAAAAAACCCATGTTGGAAGTTCTTATAACACGGGTTTTCGACTTTTTTCAAATAAGTCAGAAATATATTAAAAACAAAAATTATTTAAATCTAGATTTAAGATAGAACAATAAAAACAGGATACATCAACTTATAATAACGGAGAAAGCAGTCGAGCACCCTGTTCAACAATGCGCTCGGTCAGGGATCGTTGCAACAAGTCTTCAATTCTTAATGGTACAGAATCAGTAAGATCCCTCTCGAACTGCTCTGTGAGTTCCCTTGCCACATCAGCACTGTACACGACTTGACACACTTCATAATTCAGGCGAAAACTTCTCATATCATAGTTTGCTGCGCCTACTTCTGCAATTTCCTCATCAATGATCATCAGTTTCGCATGTAACATTCCTTTATTGTACTGGTAGATTTGGACCCCAGCTTCTATAAGTTCCCCGTAATAGGTACGACTTGCAAAGCCCACGCTTTTTTGATCAATGTGGCGAGGAACCAGCAATCTTACGTGCACACCACGAGCCACAGCTGTCTTTAATGCCATGATAATATCTGTTTCTGGTACAAAGTAGGGTGTTGTTATATCAATAGTCTTGGTCGCCTGTGTTATACATATAAAGTAAGCTTGACGAATAACTGGGGTAGGAATTCCAGGGTTTCCTTCCAACGTATGGATGTACGCTTTTTGCAATTCTCCTGTCTTTGTTCGGGTATTGTCTGTTTTACCTTCTATAGGCCATAACTCAGATCCTAATTCGGCAGACCATCTTGAAAGATCTATGCTGCCGGTTGGATTGATTTCCTTTGATTTATATTTTGGGATTTTAGTGGGCTTTTTCGTTGCCTCAGATTTTGTTTTTGACTTTATCCGTTCTGGTACAGCGATATTCCAATGAACGTCGAAGATAGTCTGCAAGTCGCCTGTTGCTTCCCCTATAATTTGCAAATGAGTGTCCCTCCAAAATCCTACGTCTTGCTTTAATCCTGTATATTCATACCCAACGTTCATACCGCCAGTAAAGGATTCCTTTCTGTCAATGGTGACAATCTTACAATGATCCCGATAATTCCAATTGGACAAAATCCAGGGAAAGCTTAAAGGAAATATTGTCCGACATTCTATCCCTGCTTCCACCATCTGAAGAATTTTTTGACGAGGAAATTTTTTACTCCCCCAACCATCTCTAATAAAACGAACCCGCACTCCATTTACTGCTTTTTCGATCAGCAGTTCTGTGATGCGATTACCAATTTGGTCGTTCCGATAGATGAAATATTCCAGATCAATGGTTTTTTGGGCTTTTTGTAGGGATTCGATAAGTTGTTCATATTTTGCTATTCCATTGTTTAGTACTTGGACTTTGCCGACTCGAATCCCGCCTACAGTAAAATACCTTAAAGCATCGGCGATTATCGATGCTGAATCACTATATGTATCAGGTAACTTATCAGATTCATTATGAGAAGAGGTCAATCTTTTTCGATGAATAAGCTTGGGATTTGATATGCTAAGATATAGTAAGAAACCAATGACAGGCAAAACAAGGACGATTACTATCCAATTCAAAGCTTTGGCTGGCCGACGAACTTCCCAAATTGCTATGAATAAGATAAAGAACGTATTTAACAGGTATAGAAAAAAAATCCACTCCAACTAAAATTCCTCCTTAGTTTTTCCCTTAACATGTACAAACTATGTAGCAAGTATACGTTTGGAATACGAGGAATTTTGTAGATTGACCTTTTCTCATGAGACACCTCAACTAATTTTGTAATTAGTTTATTTTGTCACAGTATATTTAATGTTGGAGATGTATCGAAAAACAAAAAAGGAGCATTCCTGTTAGAAGAATTTTCGGGGACTTGAACAAAAAGAGCCCTCTTGGTATGATGCGGGGTGTCAAATCGTGGCGAAATGACCCCTAATTTGTTAACCAAGGAGGACTCCATAATGGATTTTAAACAAAACCAGAAAATAAATCAAGTCACCGAAATAACACTTGTTGTGGGAGTCGACATTGCCAAGCGCACACATTACGCTTGTTTTGTTGATGATCGAGGGCGAGTGCTCCAAAAATCATTCTCAAAAGACGGACGGTTCAAAGTCGCAGCTAACTCTATCGGAGTAACAGAGGGACGTGAGATGGCCCGTATTGAAATCGCCACACTCGTCCGCCGTTACCACCAATTAGAGAAGGATATTGAAAGTATTACTCAACACTTAGTTGAGCTTGTAAAAACATCTGTAGAATACGAATGGCTATCAACGGTTCCAGGGCTTGGAGAAACAACGATTGTCGATTTATTAGCCGAAATCGGAAGCTTTTCACACTACGAAAATCCACGCCAACTAATTAAAAATATTTTTTTGACACCCCACCAACGGGTCAAACCGTTGATATATCAATATTTATAGAGGGAGGTTCGTTTTACATTTCTTCCATTTAAACCCAAGATCTTACATTATTCTGCTGTAGCCGACTAAGTATATTCGATGTTAAAAAGACTCCAACAGGGGGAAAGATACCACTAATTACGGGATATCCGGTAAGAGCTCTATCGGTTGTAGCAATCCATGTTCCGTATTCGCCTGCTTGTAAAGAAGGAGGTTTCATAATAAGCCTCCCATTTAAAATAAAATGTCGAATTCTAATTTGGGGTTCATCAAATATCGCTAAGTTTCCAGAAAATGTGGCATAAGGTGTATCAAATCTTATTTGTTTGGTGTTTTCATCCCAAGATCCAGTAATTGGAATAGGTGTACCACGAAAATTAACCGTACCAATTACCCTGTTATCTGTAATAGAGTTAATGTTGAGTACGCCCCAAACGATTGGTTTACCAGCTATAGCAGCATGGATACCCCATAATGATGGGAATGGAATACTAACCATTGTTTGCTGTGCAGTTTGCAATACTAATCTCCCCCTAAATTTAAAGTTTATGTTCTGAAGAATAAAGGATTAGATATCTTATTTACTACCCTATATAAAGGACCAATCCAGTATATGCACCACAAGCTGAATACGTTTACTTTTAACGGTTAGAAGCTCATCCTTTCGTTGAAAAATGCAGATCATTCAACAAATAGTTGTTTAGAATAAAAAATTATGTTACAAAAAAAATTCCTTTATCTTTTCTCTTTGGGTGAATTCTCTTTAAGCCATTGTTTTGTCGTTACGATAGATGACGGCGTACAACGCAGGCTTCATTGTTCTTATTTCTGTTACATTTTCCCAGGATTCTCCTTAATTAGATAAAGCCACTCAGATTTCTTATTCTGAAAAATAACGTCATTAGAAGAACCATGTTCTTTTTTTCATTCATAGACGAATTTGCATATTTTTTTACTGTTTTGGTATCCACATCTAATTGCCTGGCAACTGATCTATAACTCCTTTTCTCATTATGAATTAAATTATTAGCAGTTATAATCCACAAATCACCAAATTGTTTAATCCTTCCAATTTTTTTGTATATTTTCACTATCTTTCTCGTTCTTTGAATAATGAAATCCACAGTCACATCTAAAAAGTCCAATTATTTTCTTTGTCTTTGAACATACAGAAACTTCACCTTTTGTATTAAAAATTTACCAAATGACTTGCTGCTTTATTTAAACAAGGAAAAGGGCCCTCACCAAATGGATAATGTCCTTTCTCACTAACTTGACCTATAGCCAAAACAGATCATAAATCATAATAGTCCCTATTTTTAAAATAAAGTTTCGATAAATAGATTATTATAGTTTTTTGTGCGGAATTACAAAATTAAAGCTAATTCTTTTTAACTTCTTTACTTACCGAAGTATGTAGTGAAATGATGAGCTTTTTTAAAAGTCCATAAATATTTTTAAATCAAGAAAATGGGTTGCGAAGAACTATGGTTTGAAAATGCGGGTAATGGCGATCAACTCCAATATCTTTGATACTGATTTTACAACTTAATGTTACAAAACTAATGGTGCTGTGACATCCCAAAGCTTACTAGAATGTTTAAAAGGGTATTGATAGACAATTTTGACACCTTTAGTTCTTGCACTGGTCCATTGGTTAGTAACCCCAGTTGCTTGTACAGCTTTTGTTGATTGTTAGGTAGTATCGGTAAATTATATGAGAGGAATAAAAGAATATGATAATTCAGTTTATTAACAGAATAATTATGAAAAAACAACCACTAAAAAAATTAAACAAGTAAGTCTTATCAATTTCCGTTAAAAATCAAAAAACTCTATCCTTTATATAGGTAGTCTAGACCTTAATCATTAAAGGAGCATAGTATGGATTTGAATATTTAGAAAGTTAAAATCATAAAGGGAGTTGTTTTTGCTATGAATAGGGAAATTGCACCTCTTGTGAAAACTATTTTTGGATAAATTAACTATCACTGTTACCAAATGATTGGCTTCGTACTGACCGACGTAAATATTATTGTCCCAGATGCTATCCTGAAGTCTTAGAAGAACAAACTAAACTTTTTTTATGAATTCTAGTTCGGTTTGTCCAGAGAATGTATACAAGTTGTGCAAAGTTTTTAAGATATAGTCGCAAAAGAGAGATAATTATTCTTTTGTAGGATTAGTTTTATTTTTTAGGTGATTTGACTTGCGAAGGTACGTAAAAAATTAGGAAAAAAGCAAAAATGATATAGAATAGAGTCAGTTCCACTTTATTCTGTATCATTTTTGCTTTTAATCGTCTATGTAATTTTTATTAGTCCTCAGTAATTTTATGACTTTTGACAATCAAGGAAGTAATCATTCCTATAATACAAATTATTAAGGAAGAAAAAAGAAATGCTTTTAATCCTAGAACATTAAACCCTGCTACTACAATTAGACCATCAATTAAGAAAATAATAACTCCTATATTTAAGGAGGAAGCTGCCGATATGAATTGGGCTAACATATCTGTTCCTCCAGAACTTACGTTATTTAGAAGCATGACTCCTACCCCTATTCCAATTAACGCTCCCCCTAATAACACACTAGTAAAGATAGAAAATAAAAATTGTGTTCGTAAAGGTTCTAACCAATCAATAAATATTGATACGATAATTAAACCTAGAAAGTTATTATAAAAAAATGTTCGTTTATAGAACCATGCAAATATAAATAAAGGGAGGCTTAAAAGAAACATACCTATTCCTGTTGGAAAGCCAAAATAATAATGTAGGATGAGGGCAATGCCTGTAACTCCGCCGTCTAACAAATGATAAGGGACTAAAAAACCGTTTATTCCTACCCCTATTAGTAAACTTCCTATAATAATTGCAGCCATTTTCTCAAGAATATAAATCACCTTTTATCGTCTGTTTACTATAAATTTATGTACAAGCAGAAGATTTTAGAAGTTGACTGAGAGTTGTAAATAAAGAGGAAGGACACACAACTTAAAGTTAGTGAAAACAGTAACATTATTTCTGTATAAAATTCTATTTTTTATCAAATTAGAACGAATTTTCCCTCAAAATTTTAGAATACTTTCAACCATTAATAAATTTTTACTTAGTATTTCAAAAAAACTTCATTAGTATTGTTGTGTTCCGTAAACAGGAGGCAAATTTAATGGGATTAAGAATAATCATATTGGATTCCAACGGAAAAGAACTTGAAATTGAAAATAAAGTCATTGAAGATATCATATTTGAATCTGAAGAAGAAATAGAATTTAAGAACAGCTTGCCATTAAATTTTCAATATAAAGTAATAGGGGAAAAAAGAGTGAACAAAAATGATTATGGGGTTATGTGTTATATTATGCTCACTTTGATAGTTCAAGCGTCCAAAGTTTAGTTTGTCAGTAGAAACGGCTTGAGGTGTTATTAACTCCTAAATGAATATCAAAAAAGATAGAGGAGCCACTAAGTAAAAGGAGTGTAAATTAATTGTCATTGAAAAATCAGTGGTTAATTAATAAGGTGAGAATTAGCGAGTATTTATTTTGAACTTGTTTACTTTAGCTTATTTTCTAAAAATTTACTGTAGTAAACGATATTTAAAAATTTCCAAATACAATCTTAATTTTACATTTATCGGGAACGATACTAACTGTGTTTAAATTTACATAGATCATGAAGGGAGAACAACCATGAACAAAAAATGGTTTCTAATTCTTGCAGGGACATTTTTATCTACCATGTTAATAGTGGGTTGTAACAATGATGATCAGGACCCACCACCAGAGGATAACAATAATGTTATTGAAAACGGTGATATTTATGATAACGATGGTAATAATGATCAAAATGATAATGCAGATATTGAAAATGTACCCGGAGTAGATGAAGATGATAACATGTTTAAAGATGATGAAAATGACAAAGATCCAGATCCAGAGGATCCAATAGAAGACGCGGAAGATATATGTGACGGCGACAACAAAGATGAGTAACTTTACCTAATACTAATTCGAAAAAGCCGGTTTTCCATACAGTACAGGAAAATCTGTGCTTTAATGAATTAGGACTCTGAAGGATGTTATTATATCTTATGTTAATAGGTTCTGTTAAATGATACCAAGAAATGAGGATAAAAAATTTCTTTGAAGCATTCTATGTTTTGTACTAAAACAAATAGGAGGAAATTAACAATGGCTAATCAAATCGATACAAATAAATTGAAGCAAGCAGAAGCGGCTTCTTCTATTGTAAAAGATATGATAACTTCTGCAATTGAACAATCTGCTGCTAACACCACTCTTGCTTCAGAAGCATTAAAACAAGCATCAAGTGAAGTGGCACAAATACAAACATTAATTAGTCAAGCACAATCGCAGCTCCAAACTCAATCATCTTTATCAGAAGAATAAATCATCCATTCTTTTATAGATACAATATGATAATATTCAAATCAAAAACACGGTTTTATAGAACTAGATATATTAAGGATTTTGCGAGATGCAAAGTCCTTTTTTTATTTTCTATAAACCATTGCTTTTTCCAAATTGGTTTATTTGAATAAGGATTATAAGCTTCCTATAGAAAGGCTATGTTTAATAACCTTGTTGATAATCGATTAATACCTTGTATCGCACTTATCTGCCTGATAAATGGCTAGAAGGGAACTCCACTCCCTCCATAAGTCAGCCTTCCTTACAGGACTACCTATCCTAAAATAATAGCAGATATTCTAATGCGATAAATAACTTGTTAACTGGGACATGACAAGTCAAAAGTGTCTTAAACTACGTAAGGTTTAATAAATGAATAGGGCTTTCTCAAGGCATCTAATCCCTATGAGAAAGCCCTTTTTTTAAAGGGAATTTATTTATTTTTGATTTGATTTTTACTAGGTACTAATTCTTTTGAAAACTCTGTTACAGCTGTAGCCATTCTTTTCATTTGACCATTTTTTCGAACGTTATTGGTAAAGTTTTGGATAGGGTTCAGTATATTCCTGTTCCCATTTCTTCTTAATCCAAAAACAGCAGCTGCGCTAACTCCTAAACCAATCAGAGAGCCCCTAAAATCCCCCTGTTGTTTCTTCTTCTGTTAAACATATTGAATAGGTTTAGTCTTCTTCCTATATTGAACAGATTCATCCAGTTATTCAATAACAAACACTTCCTCGATCGAGTATTTGGAAGGGAAAATGAATCTCGCTTCCAAAGCTAATATCGACATGCAAATGTTTGAATATGCTGGTAATGTTTGATAGTCAGTAATGGTCGAACCTACATGTTCTCAATAAAATGTTTCATTTACTTCCCATGATTCAACCGTTTTATAAGCAGTTCGTGGATCAAATCCTTTTCCAAGTAAATAAGTAATGGCTGCCACTTCCGTAATTGCGTGATGATAGGATGTAAATGCTGCTTCTTGTAAACCATAGTTTACAAAAGGTATTACAGCACGCAAAGTTTCATTTTTTAAATCCCCATAGGGCATATAAACTGAAGTATGAAAAGGGGTATGATTACACATTTGGTTTCTCAGCTCCTTCCTCAAAAATACTAGAACTTGATGGTATCTTATGACAAGGTAAGATTTTGGTTGTTTGTACCATTAAAAATCCATATTTACCTAGCTAAGAATTAAAATATAGGGAAGGGAATCGTCTTAATAAAAGTCGTTAACATCCATTTTGTTAATGGTTAATGAATGATCAGTATCTCTAACAGCAGCATAAAAAATTTCTTTGATTTGAAGATATCCCTTTGCCTTTAGTTCTTCCTTTAACCACTTTTCATTTTTGTTGATTAATTTTAAATTACGCTTTTGCACTTTCCCTTCAATGACAACGGCTATGGGTAATCCGCGGTATTCCACTTTCATATGTAAATCTTTTGGAGTAATAGGAACTAATTCTTTTCTTGGAAAAATGCTAATTTCACCTGTTGCTTCCAAAATCGCATATTCAATATCGTGAATATCCGGATATCCTGATGTTCTTAAATTAGACAACAGCTCAGGTAAAGGATATCTACTTTCCTTTAAATTTCGATAGATAATTTTCCCGTGTTTAATTAGAATAGTCGGTTTTCCGATAATAAAAGGGTTTAACTTATTTAATAAACTTAACTTTGATATAAATAGATGAATGCATGTTATTACAATGATTCCAATAATCCCCTCCATCACTCCGTTTACTTTAATAGAACCAAAAGC
>NZ_HE978517.1:204230-238014 GCF_000311725.1 Robertmurraya massiliosenegalensis JC6 | reverse complement strand
AAAGCACTTTGATTCCAGTTAAGGAATAAAGTATTATTTTTCCGCGGTAGCTCAGTGGTAGAGCAACGAGCGAAGCATCATGAATTTGCTGCGAGTTGTACTCATCGAGTTGCTTCTTGAATGGGCTTTCTGAGATGAGGACAATCGGAAAGTACACATGATAGAGGAATTAATTAATGATTTTCCGCGGTAGCTCAGTGGTAGAGCAATCGGCTGTTAACCGATCGGTCGTAGGTTCGAATCCTACCCGCGGAGCCATTTTAGTCACTTTATTTGTAATATAATTGTGAGCTAGAATGTATGCTTCCATAGCTCAGCAGGTAGAGCACTTCCATGGTAAGGAAGAGGTCACCGGTTCGAGCCCGGTTGGAAGCTCTCTAAATATTATACTGGCCCCTTGGTCAAGCGGTTAAGACACCGCCCTTTCACGGCGGTAACACGGGTTCGAATCCCGTAGGGGTCATTAAAAGTTGTAGTTGCTACAACTACTTCGGAGGATTAGCTCAGCTGGGAGAGCACCTGCCTTACAAGCAGGGGGTCGGCGGTTCGATCCCGTCATCCTCCACCAAAGTTTTTTACGTAGCAAAGTGGAGTAAAATAGCATTCATTATTATTTAATATGCCGGCCTAGCTCAATTGGTAGAGCAACTGACTTGTAATCAGTAGGTTGGGGGTTCAAGTCCTCTGGCCGGCACCATTTTTGGAGGGGTAGCGAAGTGGCTAAACGCGGCGGACTGTAAATCCGCTCCTTCGGGTTCGGCGGTTCGAATCCGTCCCCCTCCACCACCATTTTTTCTCCATAGTGAAAAAATGTTCCGTATTTACAAAGTATTGTGGAATCAAATAACATTACTTATATAAAAGCATAAAACAGGACAAGCTATAGGTAGTCCTTTTATTTTTGAACTTTACATATTATTGGGCTATAGCCAAGTGGTAAGGCAACGGACTTTGACTCCGTCATTCGTAGGTTCGAATCCTGCTAGCCCAGCCAAGTTTTTTAGAGCCATTAGCTCAGTTGGTAGAGCAACGAGCGATTCATCTATGAATTTGCTTCGAGTTGTACCCATCGAGCTGCTACTTGAATTGACTTTCTGAGATGGGGACATCGTAGATGCCTTGTATCTTAAAATAAGAAAATAAATAGTAGCACATATTTACTTTAGAGCCATTAGCTCAGTTGGTAGAGCATCTGACTTTTAATCAGAGGGTCGAAGGTTCGAGTCCTTCATGGCTCATATCTCTTAAGATACCAATCTTAAGAGATTTTTTTTGTGCAAAATTTATATTGAGTTGAGGAACATGGTTTCCTTTTTTTTATCGCTTGAAATCTAAAGGCACAAAACGGCATTTTTTTAAGCCACAGGCAACTTAATAGCATTTGTAATATGAAAAGAATAAAACTAATTAAAATGCCTACTCCTATATTCACTTCTCCGGACCATCCAACTCCAACCCCAATTAAAGTATGAAGAATATAATTGCTTAATTGCCATGCGTCCAATGTAATTTAAACGCTATAGTAGCTTCATCCATCTTTCCTTTTCTAATAAACATAAAAGACTTAATCCCGATAATCATCAAAAAATTGAATCAGTTGCTCATTTAAAATTCTAGAATCATTTTTATAGTTTATAGAATTTTTAAACGTATATATATGCATTATGATGTTGAGTTGAGTCAAATGATTGTAAGCGTTTAAAATAGGGGTAAGAAAGATAGGAGGGGAAGCTGGTGCGAAAGCTATCGATTATTGGAATGCCTATGGATCTTGGACAAATGAGGCGTGGAGTTGATATGGGACCAAGTGCCATTCGCTACGCTGGTGTTAATGAAAGGTTACAAACTTTATTTGATGAAGTGAAGGACTTAGGTGATATTGCGATTGGAAGACCGGAGGTTCGAGTGGACAAGGAATCAAATCTGAGAAATCTCGATTTGATTGCAGAGAAAACAGCTAAGCTTGCTGAAAAGGTGGATGAAGTGATCCAATCTGGTTCTTTTCCTTTAGTATTAGGAGGGGATCATAGTATTGCTATAGGAACACTAGCAGGAGTTTCACGGCACTATCAAAACCTTGGGGTGATTTGGTATGATGCCCATGGTGATTTGAACACAGCTGAAACATCACCATCAGGAAATATCCATGGTATGCCGTTGGCAGTTAGTATCGGCTTAGGGCATCCATTATTAACGAATATAGGCGGCTTTCAACCAAAAGTGAAGCCGGAGAATATCGTCCTCATTGGTGCTCGTTCATTAGATGAGGGAGAAAGAGCCCTTATTAAAGAAAAAGGAATTAGAGTTTACACGATGCATGAAATCGATCGATTAGGGATGACCAAGGTCATGGAAGAAACAATCCAGTATTTGAAAGAGCGTACAGATGGTGTCCACTTATCATTAGACTTGGACGGGCTAGATCCGACAGATGCCCCTGGAGTGGGTACTCCTGTAAACGGGGGAATAAGTTATCGTGAAAGTCATTTGGCGATGGAGATGTTGGCTGAATCTGACATTGTTACCTCGGCTGAATTTGTAGAAGTAAATCCTATTTTAGATGAGAAAAATAAAACAGCGTCAGTAGCAGTTGCTTTAATGGGCTCATTATTTGGAGAAAAGTTATTGTGAACATAAAAAAAGGTAGTATGAACTCCACCTCCCAATATAAAATAAAGGGAGGTGGAGTTACGATTATTTATTTTTTTCTTCGATTTCTTGATACTGATTTAATAAGACATCCAGTTCTTTACTAAGTTTTAGTACTTCATCATTTGAAAGAGAAGTAGAGGCGGCAGTGGAGATCATTTGATTACGACAGCATTCAATTTCCTGCAATAATTTTGTCCTCATAACACCATCCTTTAAATTCTTTATTCCCTTTGTCCAAATTCTTAAACCACAAATGGCTTTTTTTGTTAAAATAGATCTTATATAAATCATAATGGTTACATTTACTTACTAAAGAATTAGACAAAAGGTTTAGTTTGGAGAAATCATAAATAAATTCCGTAAATAAATGAAACCTTTTCTGCTATCGATTCGTATATCGACTAGCCGCATAGAGCGGAGGTAAATAGTAAAATGGATGCAATAGTTAAAAAGAGAATTAGACAAGTACTAAAAGGCGATCAAAATGCCTATGCGGAAATTGTTGAAATCTATAAAGATAAAGTATTTCAATTATGTTTCCGAATGCTGGGGAACCGCCACGAGGCTGAGGATATGGCCCAAGAAGCGTTTATTCGCGCATATGTGAATATCGCAAGCTTTAATATTGATTTGAAATTTTCCACGTGGCTCTATCGAATTGCCACGAACCTATGCATTGACCGAATTAGAAAGAAAAAACCAGATTTTTACCTCGATGCGGAAGTCTCGGGAACAGATGGTTTAACGATGTACTCACAGGTGCCTTCTGATTCAGCATTACCAGAAGAAGAAGTCGAAAGTATAGAGTTGCATGAAACCATTCAAAGAGAAATCGCAAAATTACCGGAGAAGTACCGTTCTGTCATCGTTCTTAAGTATATTGAAGAGCTTTCGTTAAACGAAATTAGTGAGATTCTGGATATGCCACTAGGGACAGTGAAAACCCGCATTCACAGAGGGAGAGAAGCGTTGAGACACCAATTAAGGAATGTTTAATGAGAGGTGAGAACAGTGAGTTGTCCTGAAAAATATATTGCTTATATGCACGAGTATTTAGATGAGGAAATCTCAACTGAGCATGAAAAGGAATTGAAGGAACATCTTTTGCAATGTCCGGATTGTCAGAAGCATTTTCATGAACTTGAAAAATCATTGGCGTTAGTAAAGAGTATTGCCCATGTGGCAGCGTCAGACGATTTTACCATGAAGGTGATGAATAGATTACCGAAAGAAAAGAAAAAAGTAGGCGTCCAAAGATGGCTAAGACATCATCCGCTCATAACGGCCGCTTCCTTATTCCTAGTTCTCATGGTAGGGAGTCTCTTCTCTACATGGAACACAGGTCATGATTTATCTGTATCAAAGCAGCCAAATTTGATTGTTCAAAATGATACGGTCATTGTACCAGAAGGGGAAGTTGTAAAAGGAGATGTCGTTGTTCGAAACGGGACTTTGGTCATTGAAGGACAAATTGATGGAAATGCAACGGTCATAAACGGAGAGAAGTATTTAGCCTCTGCAGGGGATGTGACAGGGGATGTTAAAGAAATAAATGCTATCTTTGAGTGGATATGGTATCATATGAAGAATATGGCGAAAGAAGCAATCAACTTCTTCGAAGAGTCGGAACAGTCACAAGGTGTGGCTGTTTTTCCTTGCGTGGACATGAGTTGAATAGTGTTTCTTTGAATTATGATATACTATTAGGGTAAAATGAAACGAAATCAAAGCATTCACTGCTTTTAAATATATATAATTGGAGGAAGTCCCATGTCGATTGGAAATTTCAATCTTTTTGATCTACTGATTAATGCCATTGACATTCTCCTAGTAACATTCGTGATATACAAGCTCATCATGATGATAAAAGGTACGAAGGCTGTTCAGTTGCTAAAAGGGATTTTTGTTGTCTTAATTGTAACGTTGATCAGTGATAAGTTCCATTTACAAACGCTAAATTGGATGATGGAGCAAGTACTCATATGGGGAGTCGTCGCTTTTGTAATCATATTCCAACCAGAGCTTAGAAGAGCCTTAGAACAATTAGGAAGAGGCGGCTTTTTCTCACGATCTGGTCATCAGGAAGAAGATGAACAAGAAAAGATGGTTGAATCCATTGTTAAAGCAACAGATTATATGGCAAAACGACGTATTGGAGCCCTTATTTCTGTTGAACGGGAAACTGGATTGGCAGATTACATAGAAACGGGTATCCCGCTAAACGCAAATATATCTTCGGAGCTACTCATCAATATTTTTATTCCAAATACTCCTTTGCATGATGGTGCTGTTATTTTGCAAAAGAACGCAGTGGCTGCGGCAGCATGTTATTTGCCTTTGTCAGAAAGTCCCTTCATATCAAAGGAGCTAGGGACAAGACATCGGGCAGCATTAGGAATTAGTGAAGTGACAGATAGCTTAACCGTCATTGTATCAGAGGAAACAGGATCGATCTCTTTGACAAAGAATGGGGAACTCCATCGTGACCTCAAGCTAGATAAATTTAGAGAAATATTAGAAGCAGAATTACTAGCCGAGGTAAAAGCAAAACAGACTTCTTCAGGTCGGTGGAACTGGAGGGGAAAAGCGAATGGATAAGTATATTAATAAATTGATCGAAAATAAATGGTTTATTCGTGTTATCGCCTTAGCGCTAGCAGTGCTGCTATTCGAAAATGTCGTTGAGGAAAATAATTCCGTGGTCAATGTCCCTCAGGATCAAGAATCAGAGGTAATTGAAGCGGTACCGGTAACAAGTATTTATGACGCAGATAATCTTGTTGTAACGGGTGTACCAGAAACGGTGAAGCTGACTCTCTCTGGGCCACGTGCAAACCTCCAACAAGCTTTAACTCAACGAGGATTTGAGGTGTATGTCGACTTAACAGATGCGGAAATCGGAACACAGGAAGTAGAGATTCAGATTCGGGACATTTCAGAAAGATTAAAAGTGAGTATAGATCCAGCAACGATCACCGTGTCAGTTCAAGAAAAAGTGACGAAAGAGTTTAATGTAGAAGCAGAATTTGATAGCAATATTTTAGCAGAAGGATACATATCCGATATTGCAATCGTCGAACCAAATAAGGTGACGATTACTGGGGCAAAAGATGTGATTGAGAAAATCACATATGTAAAGGCTCCTTTGGATGTGACTGGGCCAATCAATGAGACGATAAAGCGGGATGCGGAGATTCTCGTCCTTGATCAGGCTTTAAATAAACTGGATGTCCTCGTGGAGCCGAGTAATGTGGAAGTAACGATTCCAGTAAAGGCATCCACGAAAACCGTTCCGATTAATGTTGTCCAATCTGGGACCTTGCCAGCGGGCGTAACAATTGAATCGATTAGACTTGAAACCGAAGAAGCGAAGATTATTGCTTCTGAAGAGGTACTGAATAGGACGGATTCCGTTCGAGTGGAATTAGATGTTAGTGAAATTGAAAAGGATACAGAGGTAACACTACCTGTTATTATCTCAGAAGGGATTATCGCTGTTGACCCTCAAGTGATAAAAGTATCGATCCGAGCGAATAAAACAGAGGATCGAACCTTTTCTAATGTCCCTATCCAAATAGAGGGATTGCCAGAACAATATGAAGCTGTATTTCAGGAGCCATCAAATGGTTCCACAAGTATAACTTTATCGGGAAACAGTGGAGATATTACTTCCTTGACAGCGTCAAACTTCCGACTTTATATAGATGCTTCTGATCGTGACGCAGGTGAGCACGAAATCGAGATTCAAGTGGATGGTCCAGAAAATGTTGAATGGAAATTAGCGAGAGAGACTGTGAAAGTGTTAATAACTCAAGAAGATGAACAGTGATTTATTTGGAAAAGGAGCGAGAGTAGATGGGTAAATATTTCGGTACGGATGGAGTTCGCGGCGTAGCTAATAGCGAATTAACACCAGAGCTTGCTTTTAAATTAGGCCGCTTTGGAGGATATGTTTTAACGAAAAATCAACCAAGACCTAAGGTGTTAATCGGTCGTGATACTCGTATTTCAGGACATATGTTAGAAGGTGCCTTAGTAGCTGGGTTATTATCCATTGGTGCAGAGGTTATGCGATTAGGCGTGATTTCAACCCCTGGAGTAGCCTATTTAACAAAAGTGCTTGGAGCACAAGCTGGGGTCATGATTTCAGCATCCCATAATCCAGTTGCAGATAACGGAATAAAATTCTTTGGCTCAGACGGCTTTAAACTTTCTGACGAACAAGAGCTTGAGATTGAACAGTTGTTGGACATGCCAGAAGATGAGTTACCAAGACCTGTTGGTGAAAATCTTGGTCAAGTAAATGATTACTTTGAGGGTGGACAAAAGTATCTGCAATTCTTAAAACAATCAGTAGATGAGGATTTCTCCGGAATACATATTGCCTTAGACTGTGCACATGGAGCAACATCTTCCTTGGCTGCACATCTATTTGCTGACTTAGAAGCAGATCTATCAACAATGGGCGCTTCACCTAATGGACTAAATATTAACAATGGCGTCGGTTCTACTCACCCAGAAGCACTGGCAGCGTTCTTAAAAGAAAAAGAAGCAGATGTGGGATTAGCTTTTGACGGAGATGGCGATCGTCTAATTGCTATTGACGAAAATGGTGATATTGTCGATGGCGACCAGATTATGTTTATTTGTGCGAAATACATGAATGCAAACAATCGTTTGAAACATAATACGGTTGTCTCTACCGTGATGAGTAATCTTGGATTTTACAAGGCTCTTGAAGAAAATGAAATTAAGAGCATTCAAACTGCTGTTGGCGACCGTTATGTAGTCGAGGAAATGAAGAAAAGTGGCTATAATTTAGGTGGAGAGCAGTCGGGCCATATCATTTTCTTAGATTACAATACAACTGGTGATGGTCTTCTTTCAGGACTGCAGCTTGTCAATATCATGAAGATGACGAAAAAGAAGTTGTCCGAGCTTGCTAATGAGATGGAAAAATTCCCGCAAAAGCTCGTCAATATTCGTGTAACAGATAAGCATCATGTAACAGATAACGAAAAAGTGAAAGCCATTATCGAGCAAGTGGAAGCAGAAATGAACGGAAATGGACGTATTCTTGTTCGACCTTCAGGAACAGAGCCGCTTGTGCGCGTCATGGCAGAAGCTCCAACCGAAGAACAGTGTCAATCTTATGTGGAGCGCATTGCTGAGGTTGTAAAGGTTGAAATGGGATTACAAGAATAAAATACAGTTCCAACTGTAATGAGTAAGGAGCATACTTTTCTATGCATAAGGGACTTTTGACAGCCCTTATGCATAGTTTGTTATTAGATACATTTTTTCCATCCAGTTATTAGTTGACGAGATTGGAAATGTAGGTTATGATGATCCTGTTTTTGTAAAAAGTTTTGTTGTTGTAACCTTGGAATGGTTGATTCCGTCTATTACAGTTGTAACAAGAATTTTTTGCAGAAACTTTACTCAAAATAGAAAGGTGGGCAGATTGCATCGAATTTTAAAGCGCCTGAACTAATTACTGGAGCGAAGGAGTAGTTAGTTGACGAGGAGGAGGGTTATCGAATGTTCGGCGGATACCTCCCGGTTGAAGATGCCAACCGAGATTTCTTCTTTAAAACATTGAGGCAACTTGATGGACAAAGAGAAGAAACCTGCATCACATCATAAAAAACAGAGATAAGGGGGCAAGTGCCCCTAACAAAAGGATTCTTGCCCCCTTATTTGGGAGGAAGAATAATATGTGCGGAATCGTTGGTTATATTGGAAATAATGACTCAAAAGAAATTTTAATCAAAGGCTTAGAGAAGTTAGAATATAGAGGCTATGACTCAGCAGGAATCGCTGTAATGAACGCAGACGGCGTACATGTTTTTAAAGAAAAAGGCAGAATTGCGGATTTACGTACTATCGTTGATGCAAAAGTTGCAGCGAATATGGGGATTGGTCATACGCGTTGGGCAACACATGGTGTTCCAAGTGTGGTAAATGCCCATCCACATCAAAGTACGACAGAACGCTTTACCCTTGTTCATAACGGGGTGATCGAGAACTACGAACTTCTAAAAGAAGAGTTCTTAATGGATGTAGCGCTAGTGAGTGATACAGATACAGAAGTAGTGGTTCAGTTGATTGAGGTATTTATCAAAGATGGCCTAACAGTGGAAGAAGCATTCCGCAAAACGCTTAAGCTTGTAAAAGGTTCATATGCGTTGGCTCTTTTAGATTCTGAAAATCCGAATACTATTTTTGTCGCAAAAAATAAGAGTCCGTTATTAGTTGGTCTTGGTGATGGCTTCAATGTTGTTGCAAGTGATGCGATGGCAATGCTTCAAGTAACGAACCAATTTGTTGAATTAATGGATAAAGAAATGGTGATCGTGAAGCAAAACGAGGTTACGATTCAAACGTTAGACGGAGAGATTATGACTCGTGCACCGTTTACAGCTATGCTTGATGCAAGCGATATTGAAAAAGGCACTTACCCTCATTACATGCTAAAAGAGATTGATGAGCAACCATTAGTGATTCGTAAAATTGTTCAAGAGTATCGTTCAGAAGATGGCGCACTGCATGTTGATGAAGACATTATTGCTGCCATGAAAGAGTCTGATCGTGTGTATATTGTCGCTGCAGGTACTTCGTATCATGCAGGATTAGTTGGCAAGCAGCTGATTGAAAAAATGGCTAAGATTCCAGTTGAAGTTCATATCGCTAGTGAGTTTGGTTACAATATGCCATTGCTTTCTGAAAAGCCATTGTTTATTTTCATCTCACAAAGTGGAGAAACAGCTGATAGCCGCGCCGTTCTAGTTAATGTTAAAGCAATGGGTTATAAGGCATTAACGGTTACAAACGTTCCTGGTTCAACTTTATCTCGTGAAGCAGATTACACATTGCTTTTACATGCTGGACCAGAAATTGCCGTGGCATCGACAAAAGCTTACACTGCTCAAATTGCTGTACTTTCTATCTTAGCGGCTGTAACAGGAAGAAGCCGTGGACATGAAATTGATTTTGACTTATCAAAAGAGCTTGGGATCATCGCCAATGCGATGGAAGTTCTTTGCGATGAGAAGGATGATTTCGAACAAATTGCCCGTGATTTCTTAACGGAGACACGCAACGCATTCTTTATCGGTCGTGGAATTGACTACTACGTATGTCTAGAAGGTTCCTTGAAGTTGAAGGAAATCTCTTATATTCAAGCAGAAGGCTTTGCTGGTGGAGAATTAAAGCACGGTACCATCGCTCTAATCGAGGACGGTACACCAATCATTGCTTTGGCTACACAAGAAAGTGTAAACTTAAGCATCCGCGGAAACGTCAAAGAGGTCGTTGCCCGTGGAGCAAACCCATGCATCATTTCCATGAAAGGCTTGGAAATGAACGGAGACACATTTGTCGTTCCAGAAGTGCATGATCTATTAACACCTCTTATCTCTGTCGTACCATTACAATTAATCGCCTACTACGCAGCCCTACACCGCGGCTGTGACGTAGATAAGCCACGTAACCTTGCGAAGAGTGTTACGGTGGAGTAAAGAAAAGTTGAGAAGTGACTGTCTGTGTCTCTTCGCAACCAAGTTCTTCCCCATGTAATTCAAGTTCAGACCTGATGTAATTAAGTTGGTATCTGAACAGGGAAGAAAGCGGGAGCTAACAACTGTATATGTAAAATCCAGAAGGATCGAGAGGCGTACCGTTGGTACGTTGTCTCGGTTCTTTTTTGCTTGCCTGCAAACCTTGGTTCTAATCAATAGTTTGATTAATTTCTTGGGTAAATGGGGATAACGTGTGAATGAATGAAGGAGAAGAAAGCCTGCGGTATCAACAGATTATACACAGATTAGGAATAAGGTTAGAGGAAAAGCATGAGAAAGAGTGAAGAAGTGTTAGATATCAACAGGTTATAAACAAATATGGAAAAAAGGGTTGAAAACAAGCGGGAAAAAGAGCTTGATCAATCATCCATTTAGCCTTAATCCTTATAGCTACTACGGAAGAACTTAATTACATTTTTACCTTCCTTTCTGTTCCGTTATCGGTACATTTTTTTACTCGAAAGGGTGGTTTTTTGGGAAGAACTTGAATTACGTAATAGTGAGAAGGTTTAAGGAAGGGAAATGGCGTGAAGGTAAGTGGGAGAAGGGATTGAGGGGGATAGAAGGGGAGGAAAAGCGGGGAAGAACCTTATTTCAAAGAGACATAGTAGGAGATAAGGGAAAAGGTAATGATAACGGTCTTGGCAGGATGTGTACAGCAACTCTTTAAGCCTGTTGGATTAGCGAAAATAGGAAATCGACTAAAATAAATTGAAACTTCTATTGACCTACAATGAATCGTAATTTACGATAGGTAATAATATTACTAAATTTTGGGTATAGGATGTTTTATGATGGGAATTTTATTAAATAGAATCAACAATTTCATACCAAAATTTTCAAACCGCTCATAAATGGAATGGGCGGTTTTTATTATTTTCTAATACAGTTACAAAGGTAACAATATCGAGTAAAAACTTAGGGGGATGTTGAAATGAAGTCATTAATAAAGAAGTTTCAATCAAGGAAATTCGTACAGAACATAGTAACAGTGGTTGCTGGAAAAGCTATTATGCTAATGGTTGGCCTAATGATCGGGTATTATCTAAAATCCTGGTTATTTTAGTTGGAAATTCCCAATTAAAACATTTTGGTTAGATCGGGAATTACAAAGAAATTGAATCAAATGGTGGGGAAGGATATTTAAAGAAAGTAGGAGTTAAAAGGAGGAAGCAATACATGAGAATTTTATCATTTTACCCGACAAAAACCTTCAAGCTAATAATGGGATTTGAAAATAATGAGTATAGAATTTTAGATATTCAAATATTTTTGCAAAAAGAACAAGGGTTATTGAAAGACTTATGTAACGATATAAACTTGTTTATGTCAGCAGAATTGGATGCAGTGGTAGGAACTATACGATGGAGCAATGGTGTAGACGTTGAGAATAATCTCTTGTATGAGGCGAGTCAAGATTTAGATATTCTAATGAAAGGTAACAGGAATATTCTATATCCAAGAAATCCACGAAAAATCACAAGACTTGGTGACAATTCTCAATCAAGATTATCAAAGGAAAATCAGCGGTTAATTAAGCTAATTAGAGGCTATAAACTATAAAATATTATCAAAAGAAATCTTCCGTTAGGTTTTGTTAGATGGAGAAAATACAATGTCGTATGAAAAGAACTTGCTAAACCTAATATCCCAATTTCTTAGAGTCTGATTCAAGAGATTGGGATATTGCTTTATCAATGATTATTAACCTGTATGTAGCAAAAAACTGGACTCGTTATTTTACGATTATTACATTATGTCAATTTCATTTGTATCAAAATCAATAATGCTAACATCAACTTTTAATCGATCAGCTATACGTTTCTTCAAATCATTACCTACGTCTACTAAAGAGCCTATAAGATTAGACTTTTGCACTACTTTTTCAATTCGTTCTTTTTCAGATACATCCTTTATGTTTACTGTAATTTCAGAAATCATAAAATAATCATCTTCATAGGAATGGTCAATAAGTATTTCAATCATTTTAAAACTCCTTTATTTTTATTGTAACAAACAAGAAGGATTTAAGTAGTAGAGATTCAATGATACTGTTTAATACTGTTATCATTGTATTTTAATATTGGGTAATGAATTAATATACCACACCAAAATGCTTACTGGCACAACCATGGCATGTATTCATATCAAACCGATGTTCTACAGCAACTTTTTCTCCACAGAATTGGCACTTTCGATATTGTCTTTTTCTTGAATTGATAGTTTTCATTAGTAGGTCAAGTATTAATTCTTGTTGTTCCAATTTGTCTGATGATTGCAATTTCTCCCAGGTTAATGAGTGTTTTTTATACATGCCTGGAATGGGAGAAGGCATATAACCCATCCCACTGAGTAGCTTCATATCCAAATTCTATGCCTTCTTTAGTAGCTATTAGATACACCTCTGGCTCGTCAGCAAATCCTTCTACCTTAAAATAAACAGAGCTGTCCATAATTACTTTCTCTTTATCGATAATAGAAGACTTATCGTATAGTGAATTAATCCATTCAAGAGCCTTAGTTTTCAATGATTTCATGCCTTCAATCCTCTTTTATTTACATATTTTGTATAGCTATTATAGCATCTAATAGTAGTTATATTCTCAGTTACAATTATTCTCCTTATGGTTCAAGGGTTTCATAGGTTTTTGTCGAATATTCCTTAATATATAGTTTCATTTATTGACGTTAGTGAATATAGGAGTTGTTTTATGAATGTGTGACTTAAAGCATAAAAATGTAACTGTGACATGCTTATGCTTTAAAAGGATAGGTGACAAACTTATGCTTTAAGATAACATTTGAGTTTTATTTTGTAACTTATGAGCATGTGTCAGTACTATTTATGAAAAATTTAATCAACCCCTGCCTATTAAAGTTAGGCAAGGGTTAGTTTTGGATATTCATTGTATGTTTTATCATCTAATTCCCGCCCAAAACGATGCTTTTGAACGCCACCCCATTGTTTAAAAAAGAAAGCAACTTTCTGTTCATTACATTGGTCACGAATAGACCTAACCCAGTCAGCCTCCATAGGTCGGGCCCCTGGTCCAGATTCTCCACCAGCAATTACCCAATGAATATTATTTAAATCTAGGTTATCAAGTGGTCCTAGTAAGGGTTCACAAGATAAAAATCTAATTACTGCAGGTACATGTTTCAAAATGTCAATTCTATGAATAACCTTTTCATTTTCAATACTTGTACCCATCCAAATATTAGGTGTGAAATTTAAAATATTAGCAAGTTCTACTACCCTCTCTGGACGTTTTGTAAGCACTTGGTAAGAGTGATGTGGTGTCTCATTCATAGTTTTAAAAACCTGTTTAATAAATTCAAGTGGTATTTCCTCATGAAATAAATCTGACATGGAATTTACAAAGATTCTTTTAGGTTTATTCCATTTTCTGGGTACATTTATTAAATCGTTATGAAGAGTTACTTTAAACCCATTTATATATCTAGGGTTACCCATTGCAAAAAGTCGTTTGGCCATACGTTCAGCGTAGCAATGCTTACAGCCATCTGAGACCTTGTTACAACCAGTAACAGGATTCCAAGTTGCTTCTGTCCATTCAATACTAGAATTACCAGCCATTACATATCCCTCCTGAATAGTATACTATATCATAATCATACACTATTGGGAACTTTTTACAAGAACATTTGTTCTATCTTAAGAAAGAAATTTTAACTTTATCCCCCATTGTTTTTACTCCGTTTCTCATTGGCCTTTTTGAAGCTGGGGGATCGGTGATAATATAGCCTTCATCTTCTAATCTTCTTAGAGCTTCTTTAAAGTCAGAAGATGTAAATGGAGTCCCAATCTGATTAACATCAAAAATCTCCTTAACAGTCAGTGTCTTTCCTTTATATTTATTCATTAACTCTTTTCCCAAACTATCTAGTGGTCTTTCGTATTGTATTAAAAGTGATAACTGAATGTTTTGATGTCTTTCTAAGTGTTTTACAGGTATATATGAAAAAGTGGCGACTCCATCTTCTTTTATGCTGCTCTCATTAGCCATAATTTCTTTCATGATTGTATAACCAAGTTTATGCTTAGATACGAAAATAAGATAATGACTTGCTTTATTCTTTTTTTCATCTATAAAACGGAATGGTAGTACTAAATTTGAATGATTAACAGAGAGGGCTTCTGCTAATTCGTTAACAATATATGCTTCTTTCTCTTCTGAATTCAGATTTTTAATTTTTTCTCTCATTTTATTTGCCCTTTCTTCTCCAAAAAGGGCGTCCATATGTTGAACAACGATTGGATTATTAATACCCATATTGATACGATTATAATTGAAGAAAAAGATACAATCAGAACCAAAGTCTTTTATGAGTGCATTTATTAATTTTATTGTTAGCCCTTTATAACCCCAAGGGTCAATGAAGGCTAAAGTTGGGATTAGATTTTTTTCAGAAAATATAGTAGCAATCTCATCTCCTACTTCAGTATTGAGCACCTGGGGTTTATATTTTAAGATATCAATTCCTTGCATATTATTAATGTTTTGCATTAGTTGTTTGCTAGTATCTGTACTAGCATCGTTAAATACGGTAACTAAACTATTTTTTAAATTTTCATCGTTAATGGCTTTTTCTAAAATAAGAAGAGGTGTAGATTTACTGCCATCATTAAATTTGCCAGGTCCACTAAATAAATCAATATATGCAATTTTTCCGCTTCTTGATCTTGGGCGAATAATTTTTGCCCAAACATCAAAATACTTGGTAAGTAAATTTGTCTTTATCCTAGATTGTTCCCTTTGCACACTAAAAAAATCAATATCAGACATAGGGATTCTCCTCTCTAAAATTTTAAAACTATCCTAATAACTGCAAAAAAGTATACCACTTTTTTACAAATTAAGTGTAGGATTTTAGAAAATTGTCATTATTTTGCTATGAATAAGATTTACAAATTGTGTAAATTAGTTGTATAATACAAGTAAATAACATACACTAGTATCAAGTAGATCATAATCTAGTGTTAAAAGGGGTGATATATTATGACAGTGAATTATTCAAGTGTACTATCTGAGGAATATTTCGAATCATATTTTAATCTTATAATTTCCGCAAGGGGATATAAAACTTATGAAGCTAAAGAGTTTATCATTGAAAATTTCTTTAAAGGTAATGTAATGTATTATGGAGAGGATACTTATCAAAGTTTTATTAGGGCATACTCAAAAATGAAAAATAAAAATTATCATAAATAAAAAGTTGCAATTTGCAAATTAATTCATATAATAAAAGAGAGGTGATAAAAATGGAAAATTTACGTGAATTATTCCAAGTGATGACTAGGCGCTTTGGACTTCTTAATAAAAACTGTTGTAGCACTGGTGGATGTGATATTTCACTCGTACAAAGTCATATATTATACGAGATTGATCATCAACATAACCCTTCGATGCAGCAAATTGCAGATACATTAGGCATAGACATTACAACTTTTAGTCGTCAAGTTCAGTCCTTAGTTAAAATGAATTTAGTAAAAAAGACACCAGATCCAGAGGATAGAAGGATAAATATTCTCTCCTTGACGGTAGAAGGAAAATACGTAGCTACTACTATCGACGAACAAATGAATACTTTTCTAAATGAAGTTTTTTCAGAAATGAACGATTTTGAAAAAGAAACTGTCATACGTTCCATTAGACTCTTAAATAACGCAATGGCAAAATCAAGTGTATGCTGTGGAAACATTTAGGGGGGTACCTCCCTAGTGTGGATACTTGCAAAATACAATTATTTTTTAGGGGTTTAAGTAAGTTTCTTAAGGTTTGTCTTAGTTGTGTCAGGATATTTTTTTTGAATTATACTTGTAAAATACAAATATTTGAGGAGGTTTTATAGTGGTAGAGCAAATTTTCAAGGATTTTATATCAATAGCTCTAGAGCTTACGGTTTTATTTATAGGAATTTCATTTTTGGTCAGTTTAATTCAAGGGATTATTCCATATGAAAAACTGAATAAGTATTTATCTGGAAAAAACACCTTTGTAGGAGTTATTGCAGCAATTTTATTCGCATTTATAACTCCATTCTGTTCTTGTTCAACAATTCCAGTGATAGTTAATTTACTTAATAAAAATGTGAGATTTGGAGTAGTAATGGTGTTCTTATTTGCTTCACCAGTCTTAGATCCTACAATTATCACACTAATGGCTGCTTTATTAGGGGTCAAAGTTGCAATAGTTTATACACTTGTTACTTCCATACTCTCAATCATTATTGGATTCACTCTAGAAAAACTGGGTTTCGAAAAAGCAGTGAAGAAAGTAACTTTGACGGGATTTAATGAACAGGAAGTTAAATTTAGTATCAGAGGTGCATTGATAGAAACCGTGGGCCTCATGAAAACCGTATATCCATACCTATTAATTGGAGCTGGAATTGGTGCCATCATTCACGGAGCAGTACCGACAGAATGGATTACGACATACCTTGGAGGCGACAAGTGGTGGCTGGTTCCAATCGCTGCAATTATCGGAATACCTTTATATATTCGGTTATCAACAATGATCCCTTTGTCGCAAATTCTTATTGCAAAAGGGATGGCCTTTCCACCTGTGATGGCGCTTATGATTGCCTCAACAGGAGCTAGTCTACCAGAAGTTGCACTACTAAATTCTATATTTAAGAAAAAGCTGGTCTCAGCGTTTGTTGTGTCTGTTGTTTTTATGGCTTCAATGTCAGGGTTTCTATTTTACTTAATTTAAAGGAGGTGATATACGTTGGCATGGTTTAAAAAAGATAAAGCTGATTCTTGTTGTGATATAAAAATAGAAGAGGTCAAAGAGGAGAAAAGTACTTGTTGCGATGTGAAGATTGAAGAAGTAAAAGAAAAATAAGTTACAACATTCTCGGTGTAGGATATAGTTAAAAAGTCATCTTCAGCAAATTGAAGCAAATATAAGGTCTATTATAAATATCATACAGATAAATGTAAGGGGAGTGGGGCTATGAAAGTTAGGCAAGCGACCTCTAGAGATGTAGAGAACATCATGAATATTTATAACCAAGGAATAGAGGATAGAGTAGCTACATTAGAAACTGAGCCTAAAAACCAAGTGTACATGGAAGAATGGTTTAAGCAACTTGAAGGACGCTATAAAGTTATTGTCGCTGAGGAAGAGGGAACGGTGAAAGGGTGGGCTTCTTTAAACCCTTACAATAACAGATGTGCCTACTCAGGAGTGGCGGATCTGTCAGTTTATATTGCTAGAGATTCTAGGGGTAAGGGTATCGGAGGATTGCTACTAACTGCAATTGATGAGGTTGCTCGGCAAAATGGATTTCATAAAATTGTACTCTTTACCTTCCCTTTTAACCAATTAGGTCAAAGGCTGTACCATAAAGCCGGATATCGTGAGGTTGGAACGTTTAAAAATCAAGGGATACTCGATGGGGAATTTGTGGATGTAATGTCTATGGAAAAAATCTTAATCAATTAAAAGGGTGGAGATAAGATGAGTGAAATTCAAAAGGATTTAGTTCGGAATCATGTCAGGGAAAATTATAAGAAAATCGCATTAAAAGTAGTGAATGACAATAACTGCTGTGCTCCGAGTGGTTGTTCTCCAGAAGAAAGTCAAAACATTTCTGTAAAAGAAATATCAAAGAAAATGGGGTATTCTGTTGAAGAGTTAAATAGTATTCCAGATGGAGCCAATATGGGTTTAGGCTGTGGCAACCCTCAGGCTATTGCCGAATTAAAAGAGGGTGAAACAGTTCTTGACCTTGTAAGTGGTGGAGGATTTGATTGTTTCTTAGCTGCACCAAAAGTTGGAGAAAAAGGAAAAGTCATTGGGGTCGATATGACACCTGAAATGATTAGTAAGGCAAGAAGCAATGCGGACAAAAACCAATTTAGGAATGTAGAGTTCCGATTAGGAGAAATTGAAAATATGCCAGTTGCTGATCGCTTAGTTGATGTCATTATATCCAATTGTGTCATTAATCTATCCCCTAATAAAATTAGAGTGTTTCAGGAGGCATATCGTGTATTAAAAGAAGGTGGACGTTTGGCTATTTCTGATATTATGATGACTACGAAATTACCTAAAGAACTCCAATCAGATTTTCAACTATACTCAGGTTGTATATCAGGTGCTTCGACCATTAAAGAATTAGGAGGGTATATGAAACAAGCTGGTTTCAAAAATATTTCTATCACTCCAAAAGTTGAATCAAAAGATTTTATTAAAGAATGGGCCCCTGAGTATAAAGTGGAAGAATATATCGTGTCAGCAATTATTAAAGCAGAAAAATAATAGCTCCTAGTTGTGACAAATAAAAGAACCATGTCAGTATTTTCCCTACATATTTTAGGTGAAATACTGATATTTTTTTTGTCTTAAAAACAAGAAAATAGAAGTGTAGAGAAGTAGTTTAATAAAGATAAGGAGGTTCATGAAATGGAATTTCACGCTTTATGGGATTATCGGGTCGCACTTGATTTATTTCTAGGTGGTGTCGGTGTTGGTATTTTCCTTTTGTCCGCATATTTCAGTTTTATCAAAAAGGAAAGTGCATTCGTAATTACGAGAATTGGATTTTTTCTATCACCTGTATTGGTTGGCTTAGGTGTATTAGCTTTAATGACGGAGTTAGGAAAGCCTTTTAGGATGTTTTCCACATTCATCAATGTTAATCCAACCTCAGTAACATCATGGGGTGGTTTTCTTCAGTTTATATTTATTATATTAGCATTTGTCGCCTTTTTCCTTGTGTTCAGAAACAAACGAGAGGCCTTTGCTTCTCCTGTATTTAAAGGAATTGTTATAGCGGGTTCTGTATTTGCTCTTGCAGTAGGGATCTATCACGGGACGCTATTGATGTCATTAGGTCAACCTGGGTGGGCGAATGGACTCATACCAGTCATGTTTTTAGTATCTTCTCTTTTATGTGGAAGTAGTATTGTCATGCTAATTGAAGCATTTATGACAAAATCTCTAAACAGCGAGGCAAGGCAAGCCTATAAAGAAATTGCAGCAGCAAGTGAAGGCTTCTTAAGCTTCTCATATTCAAAACTTTTATTGAGTTTGGTTGTGGTTCAATCGATATTAGTCATTACATGGAGAATTAGCATTTTTTCAGCAGGAACAGATGCAATTTATGCTTATCAAAATTTAATTGAATACTTTGGTGCTTATTGGTGGGCTCTAGCTGTAGTTCTTGGCTTAGTGATTCCACTAGTTATTTCAGCGTTCTACTTTGTGAAAAAACAAAGCATGAATTTATACTCTGCGCTTATGTTTACGGTTGTAGTTTTAGTAGGTAGCTATGCGTTTAAGCACATTATTCTATATTCAGGGCAAATCCCGTTAGCAGGATTATAAAATTGAAAAAAGGAGGGTCTAAAATGGGAATTACACGTAGAGGATTTATTAAGGCATCAGCAGTAACAGGAGCAACTGTAGCAGGATTATCTGCGCAGAAACCTATATTGACAGCATTCTCTGAAAATAGCCAAGGAGAGCAGAAGGCTGAAAGTGGCAAATGGCTCGCTTCTACCTGTCAAGGATGTACAACATGGTGTCCAGTACAAATATATGTGGAAAACGGTCGTGCTATTAAGGTTAGAGGGAACCCAAATTCAAAAGCAAATCATGGAAAAATATGTCCGAGACCACACTTAGCTATTCAGCAATTATATGACCCAGATAGAATTAAAGTACCAATGAAAAGAACGAATCCAAAAAAAGGAAGAAATGAAGATCCGAAATTTGTTCCCATTACATGGGAAGAAGCGATTGATACTGTTACAGATAAAATGATGGAGCTCAGAAAAAGTGGAGAAACTCATAAATTTGCTTTGTTCAGAGGTCGTTATACAGGTTTAGCAGATTTATTTTATAAAGCGATGCCTTCAATTTATGGCTCACCAAATAACATCTCCCATAGTTCTATCTGCGCTGAAGCGGAAAAGCTAGGACCATATGTAACTGAAGCTTATTGGGATTATCGTGATTATGATTTAGAGCATACTCGTTATGTATTAATGTGGAGTACTGATCCTGTTGCATCTAACAGACAGGTTCCTCACGCGATTAGCATGTATGGAAAAGTACTTGATCAAGCCAAAGTAGCTGTTATAGATCCTCGCCTATCATCAACTGCATCGAAAGCTGATGAATGGCTACCTGTTATACCTGGTCAAGATGGTGCCTTAGTGTCTGCCATTGCCCATGTTATTTTAACTGAAGGAGTATGGTATAGGGATTTCGTTGGTGATTTTAAAGAAGGTAAGAATCAATTTGTTAAAGGAAAACAAGTAGCCGAGGATGCATTTGAGGAAAAATACACCTACGGTCTTGTAAAATGGTGGAATCTTGAATTAAAGGACAAAACACCTGAATGGGCAGCAGATATTGCAGGAATACCAGCAGAACAAATTTATCGTGTGGCAAGAGGATTTGCTGAAGCTGCACCACGAGCTATCTCATGGTTGGCTCCAGGATCTGCTATGCAAATCCGTGGTGGATATACAGCAATGGGGGCTCATGCATTAAATGCCTTAGTAGGTTCTGTTGAAAATATTGGTGGAACGAACCGTTCAGGAAGTGTGCCATTAGGAAGTATACCAGATATTGAACCTTATTATGATGAAATAGCAAAAAAAGGGAAAAAACATGAAAAAATTGACCAACGCGGCCGTATTCAATTTCCAGCTTTCGCAAAGGGGAAATTGGCCGGTGGAGTTGTAACGAACAATGTGGCAGATGCCATTCTAAATGAGGATCCTTACGACTTGAAGATAGCAATTGGATACTGGAATAACTTCGTGTTTTCTTGTACTGGAGCCCAACGTTGGGAAAAGGCGATGGAAAAAATACCATTCTACGTCCATATAACAGTAAATCCAGCGGAAATGACTCAGTATGCAGATATTGTTCTTCCTGCATGTCACCAATTATTTGAGCGTTGGGGAGTCGTAAAAAGCAAACAAAATATGAATTCATATTTAAGCATTCAGCAACCAGTTATCGAACCATTATGGGATACAAAGATTGATGAAACTGAAATTGGTTGGTTAATAGCAGAAGGATTAGCAAAGAAAGGTTTCACGAATCTACTAGATTTTTATAAAAATGAATTCCCTGATCCAGAAACGGGTCAAAAACCACAAAATGAAAAGGAATTTACGCTTTACGCAACAAAGGCCCTTTCTAAAGGTGCATGGCATCCAGCTGAAGAAAAGAAAGGCGATCAAATAAGTAGCTGGCAGGAATTTGTAGATTTAGGTGTGTGGAATGCACCACGAACCGTTTATAAGAAACATTGGGACGAAGGATTTGGTACAGCTACAAACAAATTTGAATTTTATAGTGAGACAATGAAAGCCATTCTTGATGAGCACGCCAAGGTCCATAATACGAGCATTGATAAAACGATAGAAGCGATGAAGTATGAAGCAAGAGGAGACTTGGCATTTGTTCCACATTATGAAGAACCTATTCGCTACGGAGATGAAAAGGAATACCCACTTATTTTTAGTGAACATCGGTCCAGACTTAATCGGGAAGGACGTTCTGCGAATACAACATGGTATCAAGAATTTAAGGATTCTGACCCTGGTGATGAGAAATGGGATGACGTTCTTAAGCTAAATCCTGTTGATTGTAAGAAGTATGGAGTCAAAACTGGTGATCGTGTGAAGGTCACTTCCGTACAAGGATCAATAGAGGTCAATATAAAGGAATGGGAAGGTACTCGCCCTGGAGTAGCGGTAAAATGCTATGGTCAAGGTCACTGGGCGTATGGAAGTGTTGCAACAATGGACTATCAAAAGAAAATTCCACGTGGTGGAAATAATAATGAAATCCTTCCATGTGATTATGAACATTTAAGCAGTGCAACTGCCCGTCATGGTGGGCTAGCTAGAATTAAAATAGAAAAAATTTAATCTGGAGGTGTAGAAAATGACAAGATATGGAATGGTAATAGATTTGCATAAATGCGTAGGCTGTTCAGGGTGTTCAATTTCATGTAAAAATGAAAATAATGTTGATACAGGGATGTTCTGGTCCAATTATTTTCACGAAACAAAAGGTACATTTCCAACCGTAAATTATCAATATGTACCTACTTTATGTAATCATTGTGAAGATGCGGCTTGTGTTCGGGTGTGTCCGACAGGGGCGATGTATAAGGATGAAAATGGCTTAACTCTACACGATCCAGATAAATGTATTGGATGTAAAAGCTGTGCGCAGGCTTGCCCATATGATGTAATTAATTTTAATGATAATAAACCGCATCGACGTTGGGAAGAGAGTACTGCAATTATTGAAGGTGGTACTTCTTCTGGAAAAGAAGTGCTAGAAAGAACGGGACAAGAGCTGCCTTATTATAACGCGGATCGTGCTTTCACTTATGAAGGAATAAGAAGTAAGGGAATCGTTGAGAAATGTACTTTCTGTGATCATAGAGTGAAAGATGGATTAAAACCATATTGTGTTGAATCTTGTCCAGCAGATGCACGTACCTTTGGTGATTTGGATGACCCGAATAGTGAGATAAACAAAGTCCTCGCGCAATATAGTAGTCGTGTGCTGAAACCTGAAAAGGGAACAAAACCACGAGTATTTTATGTGAGGGGTTAATACTGGGGAGTGATGGAATTGACCACTACTTATACCGAAAATGATATTTTGAAAAAAGCAGAAGTGTATAAATTTTTATCCGTAATGTACAAGGAACCCAAGGCAGATTTAAGTGTATATGTCCAACAGCTATACAGAGTCATAAAGGATTACGATGAAAGTCTTTTGAATATTTGTGAGGAGATGAATTATTTATTCGAAGAAGGCAATCAAGAGCTAGACGAATATTTAGTTGAATACTCTAAACTTTTTATCGGTCCTTTTAAAGTACTTGCTCCTCCGTATTCGTCCATATATTTAGAAGATAAATGGGAGGTTCAAAGTAAGTCAACTCAAGTAGTTGAATCGTTTTATAAGCGTGCAGGCTTAACTTTAATAAATTGGAATGAGCCTAAGGATCATATTACAGCTCAACTAGAATATATGTATTTTCTCAATTTTAAGTGGAATGAAACAAGAGATGAGGTATATTTAGTGCTACAGAAAGAGTTTCTTTATAGAATCTTAACTCATTGGATTCCAAAATTTAATGCAGCAATTCAAAAAGGTGCTTCCTTGAAATTTTATAAATTACTTGGAAATCTTACCGAAGCTGTTATCCTACGAGATTATCTTGCGGTTAAATAATGTAGATAGGGAGGGAACAGGGCATGTTATTGGAACGTTATGTGACAAAATGGCTTGAAACAAAAAGACTTCAAGTTCAGCCGCAGCGATGTATAAAAACAAGAAATCGTTTCTCCACTTGTCATAAATGTGTAGACATATGTCCTGTTTCAGCTATCTCTTTTGAGGGTGGTTTATCGGTTCAAGAAGATATTTGTACAGAATGTATGCGATGTACAGTTCATTGCCCATCTGAGGCATTTTCTGATGAAAAGTATGTAGAATACTTTAAAGAGATGTCGAATCGAGAGGTAATCGCTTTTTCATGTGAAAATGATAAAAGGGAAGATCCATCTATTAAACTAGGTTGTTTATACCAGTTAGATAAGGCTTTGCTTATTCAAGCTTGTACTCAATCTAAAAAGGTATCAATACAATTTGATGAAAAAAGATGTACGAAATGTGTAAAGTATCATAACCCCGATAAAGACTTAAAGTCTAGTTTGGATATTCTTGTGGAAGAGTTAAACTCGATGTTAAAAGAACCAATTAACATTGATTATAATGATCAAAATACATCTAAAATGGAACGAAACTACACGAGAAGAGAATTAATAACCTTTTTTTCTAAGAAAATGACTCGTAATGTTGTTTCTCCACTTATTACGGAGGAGGAAGAAGTAAGGAACTTAAGAGAAACCGTTGGCTCTGGAACAATCAGGGAGACATATCACTATCTTCTTCGGAAGTATCAAAATCACTTTAAACAAGTACAACGGATTGGGGATATAAATACAGCCCAATTAAACTTTAATGAAAAGTGTGACGGGTGCAAAGTTTGTGAACGAGTTTGTCCAATGGGAGCACTGAAGTTTTCAGAAGATGAGTCAATATTTACAGCCACACTTAATCACCAAATTTGTAATGGTTGTCAATCATGCGTAGATATATGTCGAAAAGGTGCATTAGAGATAAATAATGCATCATTCATAGATTTACAAACCTTTCTTAAAGGTGAAGAGCAAGTAGTTCTAACAAAAGAAAATAATTAGATGAAAAATTCTGTTCATATATACTTCATCACTAAAAAGGTTGTGAGAAGATGTTATCAAATATTGGAGTTCCAGGGTTGATTATTATTTTAGTCATTACCCTAATGATTTTCGGTCCAAAAAAGTTACCGGAAATGGGAAGAGCTGTGGGAACTACACTCAAAGAATTTAAAGCATCTACGAAAGAATTAGTAGCGGATGAAATTGAAGAAGATAAAGATGGAATGAACATAAAAGACCCACTTGAAAAGAGCTAAAAAAGTACCGTTTTGGTACTTTTTTTAATTATTGTCAATTTGGTGTTGTTTTTAGCAGAGATTACAAATAGTAAAAATACCACGATATAATAAAGATAATGTGAATTTGCTTATTTGTGGAGGTGAGGCAAATTGAAAATCAAAACCATACCCATTTTACTATTATTATTAACCATATTTATAAGTGGCTGTAAACAAATAGAAGAAACATCAGAAATTATTTTATACTCTTCAAAAGCAGAAGCAGGTCAGAATCTTCGTGATGAAAGTGATTCAGGACAGATAATTCGGATTGCATTAGCTTCTGTTCTTTCACCTCAAGAATCCTTGTCCAAATATAAAGACTTACTAGCATATATAGGGACAGAAATGGACGCATCTGTTGAAATCATCCAGAAACAATCCTATCAAGAAGTAAATCAAATGTTAAAGTCAGGAGAGGTAGATATTGCTTTTATTTGTTCTCTATCATATGTGCTCGGTTTGAAGGGGGACTATATTGTAGATGTAGCTGCTCCCGTCATAGACGGAGAAGCTCTTTATCAGTCTTATACGATTGTGAGTCAGAACAGTCCTTATGAAAGTCTAGAAGAATTAGAAGGAAAAAGGTTTGCATACACGGATCCTTATTCATATACAGGCAGATTAAGCATATTAAATCAACTCTATCAAAAAGGATATAGTTTAACAGAGTTCTTTCGTGATACTTATTTTACTTATAGCCATGACTATTCTGTTAAAGCCGTTGAATTGGGAATCGTGGATGGAGCAACGGTAGATGGTGTGTTGTTTGACCAACTGCAGAGGACCAATCCTGATTTAACTTCTCAAATAAGAGTGATAGGTATAGGTGATGAAGCTGGTACCCCTCCTATTGTAGCCTCGAAGAAAGCTGATATGAAGATGGTAGAGGAGTTCAAGTCTCTTCTATTTAATTTACAAGAACATGAAAAAGGTAAAGAGTTATTAAATGAAATTGGATTTGACCATTATGTTCCTATTAACCAAAAAGATTATGAAGTAATCCAAAACGCTCTTTTTCTCTTAGGTGAATCATCATGAAAAAAAAGCTGAGGGATATTCTTTCAAGTGTTTCAATTGAATTAAAAATTTATGGGATGGTCATCATTGTTGTCCTGTTAGTTACAGCCATTAGCTTAATTGTCGTTAGGGTTTCGATTACGAATACATTAACCTTACAGATTGAAGATCGAGCCAAGTCGATAAGTAGTGATATCGCATCTAGAAGTACAGATCCATTATTGACTCACAATATTTATGCATTGCAAAGCTTAGTTACTGATACAATAGAGAGTTACCAGGACTTAGAATATGTATTCATATTAAACAATGATGAGGAAGTTGTCGTTCATTCGAATGAGAAGGGCTTTATTAGTCAGGGATTAATAGAGGCGAACCATTTAAAATTAGAAGATGACTCATTTGTAACGAATGGCATAAAATTATCTACAGATAAAGGGATGATTTTTGATTCTGCATCACCAATTCTTCAGGATTTAGGTGGTACTGTTCGTGTAGGATTAACATATCAATCGTTAGATGATGCATTATTCAAAGTGACGAGTCAAATGATGTTTACCATGATAGGAGTCATATTATTGGCGGGTTTGATTGTTTTCAGTTTAACTAGGATTATAACCCTTCCTATAACGAATCTAGTGCAGCTAACGAATAAGGTTTATAAGGGCAATTATACAGAAAGAATAATCACATACCCAAAGGACGAAATTGGTAAGCTAACGTTATCCTTTAATAGAATGCTAGACGCCCTACAAAAATCGGAAAAAGAGCGGAAAAAATATATTGAAAAGATTCATAATCGAAATAAAGAATTAATCCTTCTAAATGGAATATCAAAAAATATTAAGAATGATAAAGAATTAAAAGAAATGCTACAATTTTTTGTTAAGCAATTGGTCAATGAGTTTTATTTAAAAAGTGCAGCCATTGAAGTTCAATTAGCAGGTACAACGGAAAAATTTTATGATCATTCCTGTAAAGATGCTCTTCATTGTGGGAATTTTGATCATAGATTTAGAACTTGCACCAATAGTCAAAAAGAAACCTATTCCTTCCCAATAAACCGAAATGTGGGAACAAAAATCGGAAGTATTTCAATTTGTAGTTCCTCTAAATTAGATGGGAATTTCTTAAAGTTTTTATCTTCCCTGGTTAACCAATTATCGGTTTCAATCGAAAATTTAGAGCTGTGGAATGAATTAAAGAAAAAGGAAGAAGTACGATTAATGCTTTTAGAGAAAGTCATTAGTGTCCAAGAGGATGAAAGAAAGAGAATTGCAAGGGAGCTCCATGATGAGACGAGTCATAGTCTTTCTTCAATGCTAGTAGAATTAAAACTATTAGAAGAAGGCGATGAGGTAATAAAGAAAAAATCAATAAATTATCTTAGAAAGCTAGTTCGGAATACGATCGAAGAGCTACATCAAATGGCATGGCAACTAAGACCTTCTATTTTAGATAAATTCGGACTTAAGGTGGCAATCGAGAGATATGTTCAAGAGTTTCAACGAACAAATAAGATTGAAACAGAATTAATCATGAATGGGACGACAAAATCTTTTTCTCCTGAAATAGAAACAACTATATACAGGCTTATACAGGAGTCATTAACTAATATTACAAAATATGCACAGGCCAGTAGTGTAAGTGCTATCGTACTTTCTACAAACCAGCAAATTTCAGTTATGATTGAGGATGATGGGGTAGGCTTTGATACTTCAACAGTACTAAATAGTGACCCATCGAAAGAGCATTTAGGCCTTCTTGGTATGCTTGAGCGCATTTCCTTGTTCAATGGAACACTTGAGATAGAATCAGAACCAGGTGAAGGAACAACGATACTAGCTAAGATACCAATTTCGGTGGAAAGAGGGGAAACCATTGTCATATAAATTATTCATTGTTGATGATCATCCTGTTTTTCGTGCAGGGCTGAAGACTATTTTAATGGAAGAAAGTGATTTTACGATAATTGGCGAAGCACAATCTGGACTAGAGGCAATTGATAAATTGAGAACGATTACTCCTGATATTGTTGTAATGGATATAAGCATGCCTGGAAAGGATGGAATCGAAGTCACAAAAGAAATAAAAAAAGATTATCCATTGATTAAAATCCTTCTTTTAACCATGCATTCAGATGAAGCATTTTTAAAAGAAGGATTGGAAGCAGGAGCACAAGGATATGTGTTAAAAAGAGCAGTTGATACAGAACTCGTAACTGCCATTCGTATGGTGTTAAATAATGAACATTATATTTATCCAACTCTTGTTCCATATTTATATAAATCAAAGGAAGATGGTGTGCAAACTCAGGATACGAATGAAGTACATTTGAGTCAGAGAGAAACGGAAGTATTAAAGCTCATTGCACTTGGATATACGTTAAAAGAAATTGGTGAGGAACTCTTTCTTTCTCCCAAGACGGTAGAGACCTATAAATCAAGAATTATGGAGAAAATAGGAGCAACCAAACGATCAGGTCTTGTTAAATATGCTATTAAACATAAATTGATATCGGATGAATAATAGTCTTGATATTATCGTCCTCGTAAAAGTATAGCAGTACAATGAATAAGCATCGATAAAAATAGTGAACTTCATTTTGATATGTTCACTGTTTTTTCTTTTTACAAAGAAACTTCAATCTTATTTCACAATAGATCTATAAAATTAGTTTTATGAGATTGGAGGGGAATATATGGTAGATGGTAAGAGAAAGTCAAAATTTGCACTAATACTATTTTTATTGATTTTCTTATTATTGGCTCTTTTAAAATGGTACTCCACTCAAGATCAAGTCGTAATGGAACCGATTGAAGAACCAAGATGGTTGCTATTTCATGCAGGGGCCTGTGAAGCCTGCCAAAAGATGATGGAATTGTCTTCTAAAATAGAAGATGAGTATCGTGAGAAAGTGGAGTTTGTCCATGTTCCATTCGATAACATCGCGTATAACGACATGATCAAGGATTATCGAGTGAATTTTATTCCAACGAGTGTGTTCGAAGTGGAAGGCCAGGAACGGATTACACGAATTGGGTATATTCCTGAACAGGAACTACGTGAGATTCTAGATAATATGGAGAAAGAAAATGAATGAGATATTGGCAGGATTACTGGAATATTCGGCTGGATTGTCCATTGGGGTTGCGTTTATAGCGGGTGTGCTCACGAGTATAAGCCCGTGTAATTTATCCACGATCCCTTTACTAATCGGTTATATTGAAGCGGCATCTACAAGAGAGAACCAATCTTTAACTTTGAAGAGGAAATTTGCCCTAGCCCTTGTTTTTATACTAGGGACTGCGACTACTTTTGTGAGTATGGGGCTATTATTTAGTTTTATGGGTGGAATGCTAAGTTCTCTTAAGGAAATCCTCATGTATGTGGCTGTCGTAATTGCTTTTCTAATGGGATTGGTACTATTAGATTTGATGCCATTTAAGCTCAATCTTTCTCTCGATAGATTAATTAATAAATTGAAAATAAAAGGACTTAAGGGGAGCTACACACTAGGATTCTTAATGGGATTTACAACAAGTCAATGTGCAACACCTGTTTTGTTGGTGATTCTCGCTTATGTCATGTTACAAGGAAAACTCCTGCTGGGTGGTCTATTATTATTTGTATTTGCCTTAGGGAGAGGAGTTCCTCTCTTATTAATTGGAACTTTTTCAGGGTTGGTTATGTCAACTGTAAAGTTTAAGCAATACAGTCACGTCTTTCAACAAATAATGGGAGCCATTTTAATTGCCTTGTCTTTTTACTTGTTTTGGGTAGCATGAAGGTGTCGTTGTCAAAAAATAGCCACAAACAAAACTATAAAACTAGAAAAATAGTTTTATAATAAAGGTAGAACAAAGGGGGAGTACCAGTGAAAGTTGTTTGGAATTTGAAATCAAATGAAGAGATGGGCAACGTTCATAAAAAGGCAGAAAGCCAATTTCCTATTGTTATGGATCAAGAAAATCTAGAAAGTACCGCTGCTCTTTTTAAAGGGCTAGCGGATGAAACACGTTTGAAAATCATCTCTTTGCTATGGATGGAAGACTTATGCATGTGTGAAATCGTAGCTGCTTTAAATGGTGCCAATTCAACCATTAGTCATCATTTAAAAATCATGGAAAAAGGCAAAGTGATTGAATCTCGCCGTGAAGGAAAATTTACGATCTATTGTGTCGATAAAGAAAAGCTAGCACCACTTATGCCATACCTAAAAGGGAATGATTAGTGAAACAGGGAGATGGTCCTATGGTCATATTTGAATGGTTAAATAACCAACTACTTAAAATGGAATGGCTAAGTGATCTGGTTATTTTGTTGGTGGAAAGAGGATTTGGACTTCATGTAGAAGAGCGAGTTGGGGGAAGCATCCACTTCTTTATCTATGACGTAATAAAAATCTTTATTTTACTATCAGTCCTTATTTTTGTTATTTCCTATATTCAAAGCTTTTTCCCACCTGAAAGAACGAGGAAAATTCTTGGTAGATTTAAGGGGATAACGGCAAATATTTTAAGTGCTCTTTTAGGGACTGTTACTCCTTTTTGTTCCTGCTCCTCTATTCCTTTATTTATTGGATTCACCAGTGCAGGGCTGCCCATTGGAGTGACCTTTTCCTTTTTAATCTCCTCTCCTCTTGTCGATTTAGCCTCTGTCATTCTATTGGCTAGTATTTTCAATTGGAGAATTGCGATTGCATATGTAGTGGTAGGTCTCGTTCTTGCTGTGGTTGGCGGAACGATTATTAGTAAATTGAAGCTTGAAAAATATGTAGAATCCTTTGTTTACAGTAATAAAATGTATGAAGCCGAGCAAGAAGAATTGACAACTAGAGAAAGACTGGTTTATGCAAAGGAACAAGTATTAGAAATTATAAAAAGGGTTTGGCTTTACATTTTAATTGGCGTTGGAATTGGCGCTGCCATTCATAATTGGATTCCAGAGCCTGTGATAACCGCAATACTCGGACAAGATAAATGGTATTCTGTGCTTCTAGCCACAGTTGTTGGAATTCCGATGTATGCTGATATTTTTGGAACCTTGCCGATCGCTGAGGCCTTAGTGACAAAAGGAGTTGGTGTCGGAACAGCCCTAGCGTTCATGATGGCAGTTACGGCCCTTTCTCTTCCTTCTATTATTATGTTGAAAAAAGTAGTCAAAACAAAGCTTTTAGCTATCTTTATAGGAGTAGTGACGATCGGGATTCTCATTATAGGGTACCTTTTTAATACTTTTGGGTACCTGTTCATTTAACAATATACAAAAGGAGTGTTTTTATTATGGTTATTAAAATTTTGGGTACAGGTTGTAAAAAATGCGTGAGTTTAACAGAAAATACGGAAGTAGCACTTAAAGAATTAGGCCAAGATGCAGAAGTAGTGAAAGTGACAGAGGTAAAAGATATCATGGCATATGGAGTTATGTCGACACCTGCACTTGTCATTGATGAAAAAGTGGTTTCTTATGGAAAGGTCTTAAAGCCAAAGGATATTGTTTCTCTTCTAAAGAGCGCAATATAGCATTCTTGGTAAATCTATTTAGTTCAGCTTTGAAGTACAAACATGAAAAATGTAATATGAATTGAGCATTGAATTGTAAGCAATTTGATGCTTTTCTTTATTTTTAAGTCAATGTTTATTTACAATTAAGGTAGGAATGTGCACACGATAATGCAACCTATTTTTCAACTGTGAAATAATAATTGAATGGTTGCGAAATTAAATGCAAAAACCAGTGCAAATTTGACTAAGAAAAAGAGCAAATCTCTTATCGGGTTCTTATTCTACTAACTGTGCCCACGTTACTCGAATAAGGGAAACTTCCTACACATCCAATTATGATAAAATTATATGTGTTTAAAATTTGTTATCGTCAGGTGTGATTATGTATAAATGGGCTTATTCGAGAAGTTATATACTTTTATTATTTTCTTAGCAGTAATTATTGGAATAAGTATAGGACAAGTAGAACAAATACGAGCTAATGCGGAAAGTTTCATTCTTCCTCTATTAGTAGCTATGCTGTATATTACTTTCTTACAGATTCCTATTGAAGAAATAAGGAAAGCTTTTAAAAACATTAAGTTTACATACACCTCGGTTATCATTAACTTTGTTTGGACACCAATTTTATCGTGGCTTCTTGCATTGTTATTTTTAGGTGACAATCCTGCAATATATATTGGATTTATTATGCTAATGGTTACACCATGTACTGATTGGTATTTAATCTTCACAGGGATAGCTAAAGGAAATGTTGCATTATCAACAGCTATCTTACCTCTAAACCTAATATTACAGGTTATTTTGTTGCCTATTTATCTTCTTATTTTCGGAGGAGCGACAGGGGTTATAGAATTTTCATTTCTAATGAAAAGTATTTTAATTGCTTTATTTTTACCTTTAGTTTTAGCTTTTCTAACAAAGATGGCCTTAAGAAACAAACAACAGTTACGAGACAATCTTATCTCTAATCTCAGCGTATTACCTATTATTTTTCTTAGTCTCGCCATCGTTGCGATGTTTGCTTCTCAAGGACAGCTATTACTAGATAATTTAGATTTAATGTGGCAAATCACCATTCCGATCCTTTTATTTTTCATCATTAATCTTGTTGTTGGTCAAAAGGTTGGACAGCTTATGAAGTTTCCATACAAGGACAGAGCTTCCTTAAGTTTAACTACTTTAGCTAGAAATTCTCCAATCGCCTTAGCCATTGCTATGACCGCATTTCCAGATCAACCCTTAATCGCTTTAACACTAGTTATAGGGCCATTATTGGAATTGCCTATTCTGGCTACTATCACTCAGCTTTTATTATCTATTTCAAAAGTACATAAAAACAATCGAAGGTACACATTATGAAATGTGCTTTCTTATTTTCAGTTGTAACATAATAGGAGTAGCCTACTCCATCTTAGTTGGCATTTGTCAACCACCTTCTATACAAGTTGCTGTTGAACTTCCAACAGCAGCATTTAATTCAATAAGAAGATTAGGAAGTATCTTAGGATCCATAATGCTCTCTAATGTCATATCTGTTAGAGGTACATTAAATTTCACAAAAAGAGGTGCCGTGTTCTCCCACACTTCCACTATTGCTTTAGGAGACATATTAGATTGTATAACCATCTTAAAACCTCCAATTTTATAATTTCTCTTCACTCATTATTGTTTCAATAATGGGGCATTCGTATAAAGCTTTTGTCGTCAGGACAACTATCTTTTAAATTTATAAGCATTTGTTCAATCCTTATTAAGTCGTGTATTTTCATTTGGACTTCTTCGATTTTCTCAACAACAAAATTATACATATTAGCACATCTTTCATCGTCTTTGTCAACGACTCCAAGTAACTTAGTAATCTCAGCTAAAGTAAATCCTAAAACTTGCATCCTTTTGATAAACTTTATACGCTTAACGTTTTCTTTCGAAAATATCCTATATCCTTTATTAGTTCGAGAAGGCTCTAAAAGTAACCCTAACCTCTCGTAATATCTAATTGTTTCTTTATTAACATCACACTTTTCAGCAAGTTCGCTAATACGATAATTCAATATAATTCACCTCATATAAATTATATACCCTGTACCATAGTACAGAGTAAAGGTAATTTAATTCTTTTTCATCAGCAATAAATTATTGATATGATTTTACGGCTATTGAAATTGGGACACTTTACGCACCCATTTGTTTGTATTTATTAGGACAGGAACAAAGAGTTAGAAAAAATTAATAGGAACATGTCTATGTTCTTTACACAAAATTTACAAAAAAAATACTTGCGAATAACATATAATTAAAATATTATATAATCAAATGCTTATGTGATTTAAATTCAATATTGTCTATCATTTATTACTAGGACCTTTACGAATAAATTCTAGCGGTTTATTGAAACTAAGTAAGATTATCTTATAGCATACAAATAAGCATATTATTATATATTAATGTATTGTGGGG
>NZ_HE978517.1:186329-203260 GCF_000311725.1 Robertmurraya massiliosenegalensis JC6 | reverse complement strand
CCTCAATGATTGGAAGATCATCTACCTGAAGTTTTTGATAAGGTTTATTCACCGGCTGTTCTGTTGGCTTATCAAACATACTTTTACCGATTAATAGGGTAAGTAATGTTCGAATTAATTGTTCTTGAAAGTTTATAAAAGATAATAAATAGGTTATAATTTGAGGGTACAAATTGTCACTTCCTTTATTTAGGATTCTAGTGTCGTGTGGTAACCTCACTATTACCTAAATTTCAGGGGGTGGCAATTTTTTTGCTTATAAAGCCCTCCAACAAGGTATTTTATAGCCTATTTCTTATAAAAGTTTTGACAATACGTATTGTGGTATGGGGGTGAATCTATGCAAATCTCAACTGTTGAAATAAGCGTTGCCTCTACTATCCTAAAGTTATTGGGTGATCAGACTCGGCTAACTATGGTAAAAATCTTGGACTCACATGATTGTTGTGTTTGTGAATTTGTGGAGATTTTTCACACAAGTCAGCCAGCGATTAGCCAACATTTACGAAAACTGAAGGACTTAGGGGTTGTAAAGGAAATAAGAAAAGGGAAATGGATTGTTTATTCGTTGAATAAAGAAAATCAATACTATCCATTGGTTCAGAACATTATACAGCTACTTCCTAGCCAAGACTCTAAATTGGAAGAATTAGAAGAACAGGGATTACGCATCTCTTGTGATTAATGGAGGTTTTTATATGATAACAGCAATATTAGCGGCTGTCTTATTCATCGTCACATTGATTTTTGTGATTTGGCAGCCAAAGGGTTTGAATATTGGGTGGACAGCATGTGGAGGAGCCCTCCTTGCATTAATATTAGGTGTTGTAGATTTTAACGACGTGTCAGAAGTTGTAGGAATTACATGGAATGCAACTTTATCATTTGTAGCAATCATTCTTATATCGCTAGTTCTAGATGAAATTGGGTTGTTTGAGTGGGCTGCTTTGCATATGGCAAGGTTAGCTAAAGGTCACGGAATTAAAATGTTTGTATATGTAAGTATATTAGGTGCAATAGTTGCAGCGCTTTTTGCAAATGATGGTGCGGCCCTAATATTAACACCGATCGTATTAGCGATGGTCCGTAATTTGAATTTTAAAGAAAAAATGATCTTTCCTTTTATTATGGCGAGCGGATTTATTGCGGATACTACCTCCTTACCATTTGTAGTAAGCAACTTGGTTAATATTGTTTCTGCTGATTTCTTTGGAATAGGTTTTGTAGAATACGCTTCTAGAATGGTAATTCCGAACATTTTTTCATTGTTGGCAACAATTTCTGTCTTATTAATTTATTTTAGAAAAAGTATTCCAAAGACGTATGATTTAACTAAATTAAGAAAGCCTGTAGAGGCCATTAAGGATATGAAAATGTTCTGGCTTTCATGGTATGTTCTTGGACTGCTATTAATTGGTTACTTTACAAGTGAATTTATTAATGTCCCCGTCTCCATTGTGGCAGGGATCATCGCAATTTTCTTTTTATTGATGGCAAGAAGAAGTGAGGTAGTGAATACTAAGGCCGTTATTAAAGGCGCACCATGGAATATTGTATTTTTCTCTATTGGTATGTATGTAGTTGTTTATGGGTTAGGAAATGCAGGGCTAACAAGTGCGTTAGCAAATGTCATTCAAGTAGCATCCGAACAGGGATTGTTCATTGCAACTATCTCTATGGGCTTTATAGCAGCTTTCCTTTCATCCGTTATGAATAATATGCCAACTGTTATGATTGATGCATTGGCTATTGCAGAGACAAATACAAGTGGAATTCTTCGAGATGCGCTTATTTATTCCAATATCATTGGCTCTGACCTAGGGCCAAAAATTACCCCAATCGGTTCACTGGCCACATTGGTTTGGCTCCACGTATTATCACAAAAAGGAGTTAAAATCTCATGGGGCACCTATTTTAAAACTGGTATTGTATTGACGATTCCTATTTTGTTTATTACGTTGCTAGGACTTTTTATAACATTACTATTTTTTTAAAAGGGAATTAGCATGACTAAAAATTCTATCATTGCAGAAGTGAAATTGGTATGCAAAAAAGTAAAAAGATAACAATAAATTAATAGACATTTACTGATTAAATTATTACTTGAAAAGGGGTATTAAAAAATGAAGAAAAAAACAATCTATTTTTTATGTACTGGAAATTCTTGCAGAAGCCAAATGGCTGAAGGCTGGGGGAAGAAGTATTTAGGTGATGAGTGGGAAGTTAAGAGTGCAGGTATCGAGGCACATGGCTTAAATCCCAATGCAGTGAAAGCAATGAATGAAGTAGAAATTGATATTTCAAATCAAACATCTGACATTATTGACCCAGAGATCCTAAACAATGCTGAATTTGTCGTTACTTTATGTGGAGATGCTGCTGATAAGTGTCCAATGACACCACCACATGTAAAACGTGATCATTGGGGATTTGATGACCCTGCAAAAGCTCAAGGAAGTGAAGAGGAAAAATGGGCTGTATTCCAACGAGTTCGTGACCAAATAGGTGAAAGAATCAAGCGTTTTGCTGAAACTGGAGAATAAAACAGCCTTATACCAAGAGATCCATCTCTTGGTTTTCTTTAAAGACTAATATAAGTATATGCTTATTTAATATTAATCGGAGGGTTTTAGATGAAAAAAGTCGAGATATTTGATCCAGCAATGTGTTGTTCAACAGGAGTATGTGGTCCATCAGTTGATCCAGAACTAACCAGAGTAGCATCTGCGGTATATTCTTTGGAGAAAAAAGGATTTGATGTGAAACGGTATCAATTAACAAATGACCCTGATAAATTTGGTAAAACACAGTCAGTGAATAGTGTTTTACATGAAAAGGGACCGGATGCGTTACCTGTAGTTTTAGTAGATGAACAAGTTGTTAAAGTTGGAACCTATCCAACAAATGAAGAACTTGCAGAATGGCTAGGGGTAAAAGCTGAAGAGCTTACTGAAAAACCGAAAGTCCGACTTTCATTAAACATAAAAAAACAGTGAAAAGAAAGAAGTGAAAAACATGTTTCAATCTTTCAAACCTCAAAATGTTGTGCAGACACAGTTTTTATTTTTAACTGGAAAAGGCGGAGTTGGAAAAACATCAACTGCATGTGCAACAGCCGTAGCTTTAGCGGAAAGTGGAAAAAAAGTTTTACTAATTAGTACAGACCCAGCATCTAATTTACAGGATGTTTTTGATTTTGAATTAACAAACTCGCCTAAAGCAGTTCCAACGGTAGAAAATTTATTTGCCAGTAATTTAGATCCCGAGGCATCAGCAAGTGCATATCGTGAAAAAGTAGTCGGTCCATACCGTGGAATATTACCAGATTCCGTTGTAGCTACAATGGAAGAGCAACTATCAGGAGCATGTACAGTCGAGATTGCCGCATTTGATGAATTTACAACTTTACTTACAAACACAGAAATTATAAACCAATATGACCATATCATTTTTGATACAGCACCAACGGGCCATACGTTACGTCTATTACAACTACCAACAGACTGGAACGGATTCTTAGAGGAAAGTACGCATGGTGCTTCTTGTTTAGGTCCTTTATCAGGACTTGCTGATAAGAAAAATTTATATTCGGAAACTGTTGATGTTCTTTCGGATTCAAATAAAACAACACTTATATTAGTAACAAGACCTGATATATCATCTCTAATAGAAGCAGACCGGGCATCAATAGAACTCAAAGAGATTGGAATAAAAAATCAAATACTTATTGTTAACGGTCTGCTTCTGAACTATATGAAAGACGATGAAGTTTCATCAGCTTTTTATCAAAGGCAAAGGAATGCTTTAAAGCAGATACCAGCTAATCTAAAACAGACAGTAAGCTATTCATTACCGTTTGTTTCATATTCTCTAACTGGGGTTGAAAATTTACGTTATTTATTTAAAGAATACGTTATTCCAGTATCAGAGGAAAACAGTGAGAACGAGATAGTAAGACTACCAAATCTAAACGATGTCATTAGTGATTTCTCATCAACTAATACAAGAATAATTTTTACTATGGGTAAAGGGGGCGTTGGAAAAACAACGGTCGCTTCAGCCATTGCAGTTGGTTTGGTGGAACAGGGCCATCGAGTTCATTTGACGACAACTGATCCTGCAGCTCACTTGCAGTATCAATTTCAAAGCGACCAATTAAATCAAAATCTAACTATTAGCAGCATTAATCCTAAAGATGAAGTAGAAAAATATAAAACCGAAGTGTTGGCGACTGCTGGTAAGGATTTAGATGAGGAAGGTCTGGCTTATTTACAGGAAGATTTAAACTCACCTTGTACAGAGGAAATTGCAGTCTTTCGTGCATTTGCCGAAGTAGTTGCCAAATCTGAAAATGAGATTGTCGTCATTGACACAGCTCCTACAGGTCATACATTACTCTTATTAGATGCAGCACAGTCATATAGCAAGGAAATTGCTAGGTCTACTGGCGAAGTGCCAGAAAGTGTAACAAAACTACTTCCAAAGATTAGAGATTCCAAGGAAACATCTGTCGTAATCGTTACCTTAGCTGAAGCTACACCTGTATTTGAAGCCTCCCGATTACAAGATGATTTAAGAAGAGCAAATATTAGCCCAAAATGGTGGGTTATTAATCAAAGTCTATTTGCCACTGATACCAAAGACCCTGTGTTAAGAGGGAAAGCAATTTCTGAAAAAGAGTGGATTCGTGAGGTCAATAATCATTTAGCCGATAGTTGTGCGATTATACCTTGGTTGCATGAAGAAAAGATTGGGTATGAGAAACTAAAAGACTATATAAATTAATGATGTAGAAAAATGATGGAGGTACTATAATGACAACAAAGAATTATCATGAATTAATCAAGGATAGAATTTACATCGGTGGTGCAGACGATGTAAATGATTTATTAGGGAATGAGAAAATAGATGTTGTATTTGATTTAAGAGCTGAGGCTCCGATAGAAGATGTAGTTTATAACCGTATTCATAGCCCTATTGTTGATGATGCAGCAGACCAAGAAGAATCTATTAAGAAATCTATTGATCATGTAATAAAAGCATATAACGAGGGTAAGAATATTTACTTCCATTGCCAAGGAGGAAGTAATCGCACTGGTACTGTTGCAATCGGAACATTATTAGCCTTAGAAAAAGCAAGTACAATTGCTGAAGCAGAAGAAATTGCTAAGGCAGCAAGACCAAAAATTAATGTGAAGCCAGAAATGAAAGAGGCTTTAAAAAGAATTTATCCAAATGGATAGGGGAGAAACCTTAATGAAAATTACAGATGCTGCGAAACACTTATTAGAAAATGTATTAACGGAAAATGGTGCAGAAGGTATACGCCTTTATTCAGTTGCTGGATGCTGCGGACCACAATTTGCGTTATCTTTAGATGCACCACTTGAAACTGATATAATTGAAACTATTAATGGTATTAAAGTAGCAATTGATTCACAGGTTGCTACAACTGAGGAGCTAACTTTAGACAAAGAAGAAAATCAGAACGGTGAAGGTTTAGTATTATTAGGTGCAAGTGGTTGTTGTTAGGAAAAGGTAAAAAGGAGTAGTTAGCTCATTCATGAGTTGATTACTCCTTTTTATTTTAGATTTTGCTAAGTATCCTTAGAGACACTTGCTGAGGAGATTCGGAATCAATTTGACACCGGTCCAATATAGTGAGGAAGCTCAATAAGGTAAGGTTTGTAGCTGTGCAACTGCATAAATAACGAAAAATATAACAGAGGTTATCCGGATATTTTGTGATAACCTTTTATTTTGTATTAAAAAAATTGTTATTAGAATCGGATACCATAATTCAATTTTACATTCATTCAAATAACCACTTGAATGTTAGCGAGTAAAAGGAGTATACTATATTCAAATAAACACTTGAATGAGAATGGAGTGAAAAAATGAATAAAAAAGATACCTGTGAGATTTATTGTTATGATGAAGAAAAGGTAAATCGAATACAAGGGGATTTACAATCAATTGACATTGTTAGTGTATCCCAAATGCTAAAAGCTATTGCAGATGAAAATAGAGCAAAAATTACCTACGCTTTGTGCCAAGATGAAGAACTATGTGTGTGCGATATAGCAAATATTGTAGGTGTTACTGTAGCGAATGCTTCTCATCATTTACGTACCCTCCACAAGCAAGGGATTGTTAAGTTCAGAAAAGAGGGAAAACTAGCATTTTATTCATTAGATGATGACCACATCAAACAGATAATGATGATTGCGTTAGCACATAAAAACGAGGTGAAAACCAATGTCTGATCAAACAGCAAAACTAAATGAACAAGAATTGAAAGCCTATCGTGTTCAAGGATTTACTTGTGCCAACTGTGCTGCCATTTTTGAAGATAATGTAAAAGATCTTCCTGGTGTTCAGAATGCGAAAGTAAACTTTGGAGCATCTAAAGTTTATGTTCAAGGGAATACAACGATTGAGGAATTGGAAAAAGCAGGGGCGTTTGAAAATTTAAAGATTCGGGATGAAAAAGAACAAAAAGTAGAGCGTGAACCATTCTGGAAACAGAAAGAAAACATTAAGGTATATATATCTGCCATTTTGCTTGTAGTCAGTTGGTTCTTAGGTGAGCAATATGGTGAGGAGCATATACTACCTTCGATTGGTTATGCAGCGTCTATTTTAATTGGGGGGTATTCGCTATTCATTAAAGGACTTAAAAATCTAAGCAGATTACTCTTTGATATGAATACGCTAATGACCATTGCGATTATAGGAGCTGCCCTTATTGGTGAGTGGGGTGAAGGAGCAACCGTTGTCATCTTATTTGCGATCAGTGAAGCGTTAGAGCGTTATTCAATGGATAAAGCTCGTCAATCAATTGAATCATTAATGGATATTGCTCCAAAAGAAGCATTGATTCGCCGTGGAAATGAAGAAATGATGATTCATGTTGATGAAATTCAAGTTGGAGACATCATGATTGTAAAGCCTGGCCAAAAATTAGCAATGGATGGAATCGTTATAAAAGGAACGTCCACGTTAAATCAGGCTGCTATTACTGGTGAAAGTGTTCCGGTAACGAAAACGATAGATGAAGAAGTTTTTGCGGGAACCTTAAATGAAGAAGGGTTACTTGAAGTTAAAGTGACAAAACGAGTAGAAGATACCACTCTTTCAAAAATCATTCACTTGGTAGAAGAAGCTCAAGCAGAACGGGCACCTTCTCAAGCGTTCGTCGATAAATTTGCGAAATACTATACACCAGTTATTGTGATCTTGGCTCTTTTAATTGCGGTTATTCCACCGTTATTTGGGGGAGATTGGAGCGAATGGGTTTATCAAGGTTTAGCTGTATTAGTAGTTGGTTGTCCATGTGCCTTGGTTGTTTCTACTCCAGTTGCGGTTGTAACTGCAATAGGAAATGCAGCAAAAAATGGAGTGTTAATTAAAGGTGGCATCCATTTAGAAGAAGCAGGGCATTTGAAGGCTATTGCTTTTGATAAAACAGGTACATTAACTAAAGGGATTCCTGCTGTAACAGACATTATGATATATGGTGGAAATGAAAATGAACAGTTAACCATTACAGCAGCGATTGAAAAAGGATCCCAACATCCATTAGCTTCAGCTATTATGCGGAAAGCAGAAGAAAAGGGATTAGACTTTAATGATGTAATAGTTGAAGACTTCCAATCTATTACAGGTAAAGGTGTAAAAGCCAAGGTAAATAACGAAATGTATTATGTTGGAAGTCCAGCACTTTTTGAAGAATTACACGGAAGCATTGAAAGTGATAGAAAACAAAAGATTACTGAAATGCAAACCCAAGGAAAAACCGTGATGGTACTAGGAACGGAGAAAGCGATTCTTTCGTTAATCGCCGTAGCCGATGAAATTAGGGAAACATCAAAAGAAGTCATTGGTAAATTGAATAATATTGGAATTGAAACGGTAATGTTGACAGGGGATAACAAAAGAACTGCATCAGCAATTGGGAAACAAGTTGGAGTTACTGATATAAAAGCTGATTTGCTACCAGAGGATAAGTTGAATTTTATTAAAGAACTTCGAGGAAAACATCAAAGTGTAGCAATGGTTGGGGATGGTGTGAATGATGCACCAGCACTTGCAGCTTCCACTGTTGGTGTAGCGATGGGTGGTGCTGGAACAGATACAGCATTAGAAACGGCTGATATTGCCTTAATGTCTGATGATTTAAGCAAATTGCCATATACAATAAAGTTAAGTCGTAAGGCTTTAGTAATCATCAAGCAAAATATTACCTTCTCTTTAGCGATTAAATTAGTGGCATTATTGTTAGTTATGCCTGGTTGGTTAACGCTATGGATAGCGATATTTGCAGATATGGGTGCAACATTACTTGTGACATTAAACAGTTTGCGATTGCTAAAAGTTAAAGAATAGAATCATATGTAAAAGGGATAGCAAGACGTTAACGGGCAGAATACTTGAAGAAAAGAATTTTAATATTATACTTGACCGTGTACCTTAGTACACGGTTTATTATGTTTATAGGGGTGAATAATTTGAGTTACCAAATTAGTGTGTTTGCCGAAAAATCCGGTGTAAATAAAGAGACAATTAGGTATTACGAAAAAAAATTATTATTAAAAGAACCTTCCCGAACGAATGCAGGTTATCGGATATATTCAGATGATGATATTAAGCGTGTAAAATTTATCAAAAGACTGCAAGATCTTGGCTTTTCATTAAGTGAAATATATAAATTACTTGGAGTTGTCGATAATGATGAAGTTCGCTGCAAAAATATATTTGAATTTGTATCAAAAAAAGAATTAGAAATTCAAGAACAAATTGCAGATTTAAAGCGTATTGAGTCAATGTTAAAGGACTTAAAAAGTCGATGCCCAGATCAAAAGGCAATACATCAATGTCCTATTATTGAATCTTTAATTTTTGATTGATTTTATAAATAGAGGAGGAAGAAAAGGTGAAAAAATATCGGATTAAAATCAACGGAATGACCTGTACAGGCTGTGAACAACATATTGATGCTGCTTTAAACAACATAGGTGCTTTAAATATAGAAACCAGTTTTAGACGTGGTGAATCGGTATTTGAAATACCAGATGATGTTAATGCTGAAAATGTAAGACAGGCAATTAAACAAGCAAAATATCAACCAGAAGACATAGAAGATATTTCAACACAGAAGCTGAAAGATACCGAGTTAGATATTAAAAGTGATTACGATTTACTTATCATTGGTTCAGGTGGGGCAGCTTTTTCTGCTGCCATTAAATCAACTGAATATGGGGCGAAAGTGGGGATGATTGAACGTGGAACTGTTGGTGGAACTTGCGTGAATATTGGCTGTGTACCATCTAAAACGCTTCTTAGAGCAGGAGAAATCAAACGTTTGACAAAAGCAAATCCGTTCACAGGGTTACAAACTTCTGATGGAGAAGTTGATTTAGCCTCTTTAGTGAATCAAAAGGATGAATTAGTAAGCGAACTTCGGAATCAAAAATATATAGATTTAATTGATGAATATGGCTTTGATTTAATAAAGGGTGAAGCTAAATTTGTTGATGAAAACACAGTTGAGGTAAATGAGCAGAAACTTTCTGCAAAACGCTTTTTAATCGCAACAGGTGCTTCACCATCAATACCAACAATTCTGGGACTTGAAAAAGTGGATTATCTAACAAGTACAACCCTACTAGAATTAAAAAAGGTTCCTAAACGGTTAACTGTCATTGGTTCAGGATATATCGGATTGGAACTTGGACAACTGTTCGATAATTTAGGTTCAAAAGTAACGCTTATACAAAGAAGTGAGCGTCTTTTAAAAGAATATGATCCAGAGATTTCAGAAGCCGTAGAAAAGGTTTTGACAGAACAAGGTATAAACCTTGTGACAGGTGCTACCTATGAGCGTGTAGAACAAGTTGGAGATGTAAAAAAGGTTTATATAACGGTAAATGGCAAGAAAAAAGTCGTGGAATCAGAACAATTACTTATTGCAACAGGAAGAAAACCAAATACGGATTCTTTAAATTTAAGTGCAGCAGGGGTTAATGTTGGAAAAAGGAACGAGATCCTAATAAATGATTATGCTCAAACAAATAATGAGAAGATTTATGCAGCAGGAGATGTAACATTAGGTCCGCAATTTGTCTATGTAGCAGCCTATGAAGGAGGGGTTGTAGCTGATAATGCGATTGGTGGGTTAAATAAAAAAATAGATTTATCCGTTATACCTGCTGTCACATTTATAAATCCATCCATTGCAACAGTTGGGTTAACAGAAGAACAAGCAAAAGAACAAAGATATAAAGTAAAAACATCTGTATTATCTTTAGATGCTGTTCCAAGAGCGATAGTAAATCGGGAAACAACAGGTATTTTTAAACTTGTTGTAGATGCGAAAACATTAAAAGTATTGGGGGTTCATATCGTAGCTGAAAATGCAGGAGATGTGATATATGCAGCAACATTAGCCGTAAAATTTGGGTTAACAGTTGAGAATTTAAAAGAAAACCTTGCACCATATTTAACAATGGCAGAGGGATTAAAATTAGCTGCTCTTACATTTGATAAAGATGTATCGAAATTATCTTGTTGTGCAGGCTGATTTCAAAATCGGGTATACATATACAAGAAGAGGAGCTGTCAATACGATTGCTCCTTTTTTAATTGGGAAAACCAATTTCTTTTTTTGTTTTATCATTCAAATATATACTTGAATGTTTCTGAAGAAAAGAGTATATTATATTCAAGTGAATACTTGAATGATGGTAGAATGTTTATATGAATAAGAAAGATACTCGTAAGTATAACGAAGGAAAGCTAATAAAAAGGGGATGATATAGTTTGAAGTTAAATAAGTTTGAATTTTTCCTTATGAATAATCCAATGAGACGTTGGTTACAAAAAAACATTGAATTGAAAACCTTTAAAGAGTTTTTAGGCAAGCACAATTTTTCTTTAGAGGGAAAAGTAATATTAGATGCTGGTTGCGGATCTGGATATAGTACGAAGTTAATAAATCAATTTTCCCCTGCTGAACTTTTAGGATTCGATTTAATGCCTTCACAAATAAAAAAGGCAAAACAAAAATATCCTGAGTTGAATTTTTTTGTAGGTAATGTTTTAGAAACACAATTGTCTTCTAATAAATTTGACGCTGTGTTTGTTTTCGGTATTTTACACCATATTCCCCAATGGAAAGATGCTATTACCGAACTCTATCGAGTATTAAAGCCTGGAGGGACACTTTTAGTTGAGGATTTGAATAAGGATGCCTCTCGCTTCTTTGCAACCTATTTTAAATTAGATCATCCCCCAGAAGCCTATTTTACATGGGAAGAGTTTACTGATCATCTTAGGGATACAGGATTCGTTATTTTAGAACAAAAAAGGATTATTTCAAATGGTATTGGGTCTTTCCTGTGCTTAAAAAATGATGCTAATAACGATTAATAGTGAGGAGTAATATGAAATGAGTAAAAGAGATACTTGTGAAATTTACTGTTATGACGAAGAAAAGGTAAATAGAATACAAGGAGATTTAAAAACAATTGATATTGTTAGTTTGGCCCAAATGTTAAAAGCTATTGCTGATGAAAATAGGGCAAAAATCACCTATGCCTTGTGTCAAGATGACGAACTATGTGTGTGTGATATAGCAAATATTGTAGGGGTTACTGTAGCCAATGCTTCCCATCACTTACGAACTCTTTATAAGCAAGGGGTTGTGAAGTTTAGAAAAGAAGGAAAACTCGCATTTTATTCGTTAGATGACGAACATATCAAGCAGATAATGATGATTGCGTTAGCACATCAGGAAGAGGTGAAAGTCAATGGCTGATCAACAAGCAAAACTATCTGAACAAGAAATGAAAGCATATCGTGTTCAAGGATTTACTTGTACAAACTGTGCAGCTATTTTTGAGAATAATGTTAAAGGATTAGCTGGGGTAGAGGACGCAAAAGTTAATTTTGGTGCATCTAAAGTGTATGTTAAAGGAAATACAACGATTGAGGAACTAGAAAAAGCAGGAGCATTTGAAAACTTAAAAATTAGAGATGAAAAAGAACAAAAGGTTAAGCATGAACCTTTCTGGAAGCAAAAAGAAAACATTAAAGTGTATATTTCAGCCATCTTGCTTATCATTAGTTGGTTTTTAGGAGAGCGATACGGGGAGGAGCATATTCTTCCGACGATTGGTTTTGCAGCATCCATTTTAATTGGCGGGTATTCGCTATTTATTAAAGGTCTGAAAAATTTAAGTAGATTACAGTTTGATATGAATACGCTTATGACCATTGCCATTTTAGGAGCTGCAATCATTGGTGAATGGGGTGAAGGTGCAACGGTTGTTATCCTATTTGCCATCAGTGAAGCATTAGAACGTTATTCGATGGATAAGGCACGCCAATCTATTGAATCTTTGATGGATATTGCTCCAAAAGAAGCGTTAATTCGCCGTGGAAATGAAGAAATGATGGTCCACGTTGAAGATATTCAAGTTGGCGATATTATGATTGTTAAGCCTGGTCAAAAATTAGCTATGGATGGAGTTGTTATTAAAGGTACATCTACATTAAATCAGGCTGCCATTACTGGTGAAAGTGTTCCAGTAACCAAAACAGTTGATAATGAGGTTTTTGCAGGAACATTAAATGAAGAAGGATTATTAGAAGTTAAAGTAACCAAACGAGTAGAAGATACTACTCTTTCAAAAATTATTCATCTTGTAGAAGAAGCTCAAGCAGAGCGAGCACCTTCTCAAGCGTTTGTCGATAAATTTGCGAAATATTATACACCAGCGATTGTTATATTGGCTCTTTTAATTGCCGTTATCCCTCCGTTATTTGGCGGTGATTGGAGCGAATGGGTTTATCAAGGTTTAGCTGTATTAGTGGTAGGTTGTCCTTGTGCCCTGGTTGTTTCAACACCTGTTGCTGTTGTTACAGCCATAGGGAATGCAGCGAAAAATGGTGTTTTAATTAAAGGTGGTATCTATTTAGAAGAAGCAGGACACTTAAAGGCGATTGCCTTTGATAAAACAGGAACATTAACAAAAGGTTTTCCTGCTGTAACCGACATCCGAACTTTTGGTGGAAATCAAAATGAGTTGTTGTTAATCACAGCAGCTATTGAAAAAGGATCACAGCATCCACTTGCTTCAGCGATTATGCGAAAAGCAGAAGAAAATGGATTAAAATTCAATGATGCTTCAGTCGATGATTTTCAATCTATTACGGGTAAAGGTGTTAAAGCAAAAGTAAATAACCAAATGTATTATGTAGGAAGCCCAAATCTTTTTGAGGAATTACACGGAAGCATTGAACATGATAAAAAACAAACTATTGCTGAGATGCAGACCCAAGGAAAAACCGTTATGGTGTTAGGAACAGAAAAAGAATTACTTTCATTCATTGCCGTGGCTGATGAAATGAGGGAATCGTCCAAAGAAGTCATCGGTAAATTGAACAATATTGGAATCGAAACAGTAATGCTGACAGGTGATAATCAAAGAACCGCAACTGCCATTGGAAAACAAGTCGGGGTTACTGATATTAAAGCTGACTTACTTCCAGAAGATAAGCTGAATTTCATTAAAGAACTTCGTGGGAAACATCAAAATGTAGCAATGGTTGGAGATGGTGTGAACGATGCTCCTGCATTAGCAGCATCAACCGTTGGTGTAGCAATGGGTGGTGCTGGAACGGATACAGCATTAGAAACTGCCGATATTGCCCTAATGTCAGATGATTTAAGAAAATTGCCTTACACCATTAGATTAAGCCGTAAGGCCTTGGCGATCATCAAGCAAAATATTACTTTCTCTTTAGCGATTAAAGCTGTGGCATTACTGTTAGTGATGCCTGGTTGGTTAACGCTATGGATAGCGATATTTGCCGATATGGGAGCAACATTACTTGTAACACTGAACAGTTTACGATTATTAAAGGTAAAGGAATAGTATTGTGAAGTCTTGGGCAGGCTTCACAATAACTGGAGATGACTAAAATGATTTTAACTATTATATATGCAATTGGAGCATTTCTAGTAACAAATATTGATGATATTTTCGTTTTGATGTTATTGTTCTCACAGGCGAAAACAGTAACAAGCGATGGCAGGAGTGCTATTCATGAAAAAGGTGTTTCTCCTAAGGACATCGTAGTTGGGCAATATTTAGGATTTTCATTGTTGGTTTTAATCAGTCTGTTAGGGACATTTGGCGTTATGCTCATTCCTGATAAATGGGTGGGATTGCTTGGCTTAATCCCAATTTACTTAGGGATTAGACTGTTCATAGAAGGCGAAGATGAAGATGAAGGTGCCATCCTTTCAGGTTTGGGAAAGTTTAAAACATTTGCCCTGAGTGTGGCATTTATCACGTTTGCCAACGGTGGAGACAACATTGGTATTTATGTTCCGTTTTTCTCTACCTTAAACACTAACGAATTAGTTATTACATTAATCACGTTCCTGGTTATGGTGGCAATCTGGTGTTTCCTTGGGTATCGCTTAGCAAGGTTTAGGTATATCTCTGAAACCCTTGAGAAATATGGCCGTTGGTTAATCCCGATTGTTTTTGTAGGCCTTGGAATATACATTATGATGGAGACAGGAACCCTTGGTGCTATCTTGGATTTATTTAATTAAAAACTAGCGATACTTAAAGTGTTTCGCTGGTTTGTTGTAGGCTGCCACGATATGGATATAGAGCTTCTATAATCTTATTCTACATGATACATTATGAATCATTGTACTTAACTATAGGATACTTTGACAGAATAAGAGTTTGAGTTTATACCAGCCTTCTTACTTCTTGATTCTTTTTTCTATTATATCTCCCTGTTACTTTCCCTTTCCCTCTGCTAAAAAGTCGGTACCTACTGCTAAAAAGTTGGTACATTAGAGGGAAGAGCGGGGAAAACAAGAATAGGCAGACAATCGTTTAAAGTTAATTAAAATCTCAATAAAAACTCAGGCTGGATCCAATAGGGGGTCCAGTCTTTTTCTGTATTTCCAATAACCCACTAATCCTTTGTCCAATAAGGGTTTCAATAACCTTTTCAATTTCTAAATCCGTAGGATTTCCAATCTCTATTCAGTTTGTTTCCTAAATGTAACACCATCCTACAATTGCTATATTTCCTTTCTTTTCTCCCGATTCTTCTCCTCCATTTTGGGTACCATCTTTTTAACATTGTCCGAATATTCGATACAAGCCAGAGCGGAGAAAAGAGGGCGAAAATGGGGGTTTTGGGGAAGAACTTAATAACATAATGGAGGGATGAAAAAGTCGAGAAAAGAGGGCGGAAGCCATGGGGGACAAGGGATTGATGGGGAATTTGGAAAAATTCCAACTAAGTAACAGGGAGATAGGGGCGTGAGCTCTTGGGAGATAAGAGATTGAGGGTGATGGGAGGAAGGAGGGGCTTGGGAACGTAATTATTCGATGGGGACATAGTAGATGTGTATGGGTTAGGTATAAAGGTTTGAAAGGGAATTTAGTATAATAAATAGAGAAATGGTAAAAGAAGATAAATTAGGATGTGTATATGGATGCTATCTCTTGAAGAATACATTTCAAAAAGAAAAAAAGAAGATCGAATTAATGAATTTGATATTGAGTCAAAAGTTCAAAACATGCAAACGTGTATGAACTATATATTTGAGTATTTCAATCAATACCTTGATGATTCAAAATTGGATGAAAAAACAGTGTTAAACGAAGAACGTCTTGAAAAGTATAAAAATTCCCTTCGGCAATATGAATCTGATATTCAAGAATGGTTAGTTGGAATTTATGACGATTATGAAAAGCAACTGAATCGTTCCATTGTTAGTTACCTTAAAAAAGATGATTTATTCTATCTATACAACACTGATAGAGAGTTTCGCAGTGCTTCGTATGATTGTTACGCTCACCTTATAAAGAAAAATCATTTTCTGAAAGAACAGACTGAAATGCTTTTCCTTTTTATCAAAGACCATCATCGAATTCAAAGTAATCCAAGAATGGATTTCGAAAATATCTATATCTCAGAGGAAGTAGAAGAGTGGATTAAAAAGACATGGGACAAATATCAAGTGAATTTGCTTACTTTTGCATCAGATTATGTGTCTCGCTTTTTTAACAATGAGGAAACTTGGGACGTAAAGCATAGAATCAGAAGTAAGGATAGTTGGCGAAAATATGAGTATGACTACAAACAAAAAAATAATTTATTCAATATAAATTCATTACATAGAAAAATTTCCAGTAAACCATTTATCAGATGTTTCCCTGCTAAATAGTTGGTCCCCATGCTAAAAAGTCGGTCCCTACTGCTAAATAGTTGGTGTCCATAGCGGAAGGAAGAGTGAGGAAAAAAAGAGCAGGCGACAATATGTAATCAATCAATAATCAATCGTAAAATCAATATCAATTCGGGGCCGGATTCAATATGATCCAGTCCTTTTCTTTTGCCCAATATTCCTTCAATCCCTTGTCCGATGTAGGTTTCAATCGTTTCTCCAAGACAAAAATCCGTAGGATTTCCAATCTCTATTCAGTGTGTTTCCCAACCGTAAAACCGTCTCAAAATGGCCTCGTTTTCCGTCTTTTCTCCTGATTCATTTCTCCATTATCGGTACGAACTTTTTAACATTGTCCGAATATTCGATACAAGCCAGAACAGAAAAAGGAGGGTCATTTTCGGGAAGAACTATATAACATATTGGAAGGAAGAAAAAAGGCGAGATAAGAGGGTCTTGGCTTAGAGACGCAAGGGTTTGAGGAGAGTGAGAGGAAGAGGAAGGTGGGGAAGGACTTTTTTGCAGGACAATAAATGATGAAGTTAGAATTATTATTTCTAATCAATTTGACTATATCAGTAATGGTATGTGGAGATGCAAAGAATCGCTGTTTGATCATAAAGATTCTCCATAAAATCTCGATATTTTCTTAGTAGGATAA
>NZ_HE978517.1:160712-184891 GCF_000311725.1 Robertmurraya massiliosenegalensis JC6 | reverse complement strand
TTAATAAAAAATGAGGTGATTTTATGGAATGGCTACAATTATTGATCTTATTAATTTGTCCCTTGATGATGATTTTTTGTATGAAAGGGATGTTTGGTCACAAAAATCATGACCATCATTCACATTCTTCAAACAATTTGAATGATAAAATGCTAAATCTTGAGTTGGAGAATAAAAAGTTAAGAGAAGAAATTGAAGCTCTTTCTGCAATGGTGAAAAAGGAATCATGAGTAAAAGGCTGTTACTTAAAGTAGCAGCTTTTTACTTATCATTTCTAATAATTTAAGTATCAATTATAATTTTCTGCATAAAATCTCGACAGATTTGTCGTAATTTTATGGTTGAACGATTTGTTAGGCAAACTTAGAGGTGAGGACAAGATGGATTATTTACAGCCACTAGATAGAGTAGCAATTGAATTTGGACCATTTACAATATACTGGTACGGTATTATCATCGGAATAGGTATATTATTAGGTTGGGTATTTGCAACAAGGGAAGCAAAAAAATTAGGGCTTTCTAAAGATACATTTTCTGATTTATTGCTTTGGGTTATTCCAATCTCAATAGTAAGTGCTAGGATTTACTATGTTCTTTTTAAATGGGACTATTATTCTCAAAATCCTGGGCAAATATTTGCGATTTGGGAAGGTGGCATTGCCATACATGGAGCTTTAATTGGTGGTGTTGTAACAGCCGTTGTTTTTGCCAATAAAAAGGGAATTTCATTTTGGAAATTGGCTGATATTTCCGCACCGAGTATTATTCTTGGGCAGGCAATAGGACGTTGGGGAAACTTCATGAATCAAGAAGCACACGGAACTGAAGTAACGAGGGGCTTTTTAGAAGGTATAAATCTGCCAGATTTTATTATTAATCAGATGTATATAAATGGTTCTTATTATCATCCAACATTCTTGTATGAGTCATTATGGAATTTATTGGGGTTTGTTCTATTACTAATTGTAAGAAGACTTAATATAAAGCGTGGTGAACTTTTTCTTATCTATGTTATTTGGTATTCGATAGGGAGATTCTTTGTAGAAGGTTTGAGAACTGATAGTTTGATGTTAACAGACTCTTTGAGAATCGCTCAAGTCGTCTCATTATCATTAATTGGAATAGCAGTAATCTTAATTTGGTTTAGACGTTGGAAAGGATATGCAAAGTTACAGTACGGAAAAAGGTCAAATTAATTTCCACATAAGGGATTGGAGGTAATGTTAAGTGAAATTAAAGCATTTTATTGTTATTGCTTTAACTTTTTTAGCATTAGTTGCTTGTAGTGCAAATGAAGACAACGCTTTCGAAGAAAACGAAGAAAAAAATATTAAGGAGTTAGTGAACGATTATAGTCTACGAAACATTAAAGATCAGTCAGCATCTATTACATCACATGAACTCATTGCAACTGATCGTAATGGAAATAAAGCAAGCTATGATTTGCCGAAGGAGGAATTTTTCGTTTCCATTGCTCCTTATATTGAGCAAACCCATCCTTGACAAATTCATAACTTGACAGGTTGTCAAGGTGAGTTGGTAAATAAAGAGTTTGATGTTTATATTGAAGACATCGAAGGGAATGTATTAGTAGATGAAAAATTAAAGTCCCAGTCAAATGGCTTTATTGATATATGGCTACCACGGGACAAGGAGTATCGTATAGAAATTAAGTATGACGATAAGAAAGTAGAATCAGAATTCTCCACTTTTGAAAATGATAATACTTGTATTACAACCATGCAACTAATGTAGTAAAGCAATAAGTTGGAAGCCTCGTTTGAGAGGTTTCCTTTAATTTTGATATAAATTATGTGAATTTTTAAATATATCCTTCAGATAATAATATTTAAACTAAATCAAAATAGCTATTTACACATGATCCGGAATATTCCCAATTGATAGAGGGGAGTTAGAGGTTTTAAATTACAGGAGGATAGGAAATGTATGAATTCTTTAGCAAAATAAGCTATATGCTCAGTCAACCATTTTATAATATGGTCAATACAACAGAAGGAATTCCTATTTTATTTGCTTTCGTTTTAGGGATTGTGGGGGCCTTAACACCCTGTCAATTTACTGGGAACCTAGGTGCTATTACATTATACGGAAATAAATCAGTACAGAAACAAATAGCTTGGAAAGAAATTATATTTTTTATTCTTGGTAAAATCTTTGTTTTTACTATTCTAGGTATTACTGTGTGGATGCTCGGAAATGAGTTTAAATCCATCTTAGCCCTATACTTTCCATGGTTTAGAAAAGTTGTTGGACCTATATTAATCCTGATTGGTCTTTTTATGCTCGATGTTATTCGATTCTATAAATCTTTCGTTTTAGGATCAATACCAGAGAAATTTATAAAAAAGGGCAACTTTGGTGCTTTTCTAATGGGAGTGAGTTTTACCCTTGGATTCTGTCCGACTATGTTTGTTTTATTTTTTGTAACATTAATGCCTGCTACAATATCTGTATCATATGGAGTCATTCTTCCTGCCATTTTTGCAATAGGAACATCATTACCACTTTTAATAACCCTATTCCTCATTTGGTATTTTGAGTTAAGTGGGAAGTTGGTTAAGAAAAAAGGTAGAAAGATTGGTGTAATCGTTCAAAAATTAGCAGGAATAACCCTGCTAATTTTAGGTGTTTTAGACACATTGACTTATTGGTAATCTTGAAAAAATCTTACAGTTAATGAATGCAGGGAGGTTAATTGGTAGTATTAAAGAAAGGCTTTTGGGAAGTGTTCTGCATAAAATATTTCATTAGAAGTTTTTTCATGAATTTAGATTAATGTTCTAAATTATGATGTCAGTGAGGCGATTAAAGTGTGTATAACTAATAATTTTATGGAACACCAGGCTTATAAAATAAGTGAAGAAATACGAAAACAGTCGTTATATAAAGTGGTAAAGGTAGAAGTGTTTGGAGGTAAAAGTTTTGAGTTCTCGCAACAAGATGAACAATGGAATGGGAAGGATTTTATTACGAAAATAATCCTAGAGGATAAGAAAGGTGCTTTATTTTCCGTAAAACCTGATTATAGTGGTTTGAGGTTTGCTAAAGGGGAAATAACTTATAATGAATACAATAAAATGCAGAAAAAAGAGGATGTAAAAGGAGTTTGGTATTTCTCTGGCATTATCGGCTCTTTTATGTTGATGATGTTCATATTGATGAAGTTTGTAACTTAAAAAGCTATTTATAAAATTTATTGATTCGCATTAACAGGGATATTTAAAATCTATTTTAAATATCCCTGTTCAGATTAATTATGCTCATCATGATTGTGTTGCTGTTCTGTATTTTGTTGTTGTTCTTGTTGCTGTACTGGCTCATTTTTGGGATATACACTTGTGAGTGTATCAGGTATTGCTGTAATAACTAGAATAATTGAGATAAGGGATGAGATAAGATAAACCCATGCCGCAGGACGATTTCGTGACCATTTCACTTTGGCAACTCTTAAAAACCATACAGACAAAATCAATGATATTACTAATAATATTAATCTTATACTTGGTGGTAAAGACAACAAACCTGTTCCTAGTGTAGTAAGGCCGAGTGCAATTAAAAGCGTATGTAGCCAGTGGTGAGAAGAGGCTATAATGGCAAACAATACTGATCCCACAGCTTTTAAGAGGGGTCTTTCCTTTTTATTCTTTGAATAGTTATGATCTTTGATAATGTACTCCCTCCATCAATTTATACGAATGATACAAACAAAAACAATGGGGACGATTGGCATGAGACTAATTGGGCCTATCCCTCTTCTTTTTTAATTTAATAAATATATTAGTACCGCAATTACACCGATCCCAATTAACAAGGTCCAAAACGTTGACTTAATGGAAGTATTTTGAGAATGATTATCTTGATTAGAGTGATGACCACCACAACAACCCATTTTATAAACTCCTTTCTTTTTTCAAAATTTATTTTTATGATGTCTAGTATTAATTAAGGATGTGGAGAATTTGTGGATTCTAAATGGATAAATGATGAATTCACAAATTGTTCAAAAAAAAATCCTTTGGTACTTAAATCAAATTTAACTTGGCAAATTGTACTTACATCGGTTTTTAAAATGAAAACTAATGATTAAATTGATATAGCATCAGCAATTTTTTGAGGTCATTCTTATAAGTAAATTAATAACTTCTCAAAGAAAAATATTGAACAACTAATGTGAATCATATGAACACACATAATTTATAACCTTTTTAAGGTGTAAACTATGTAAATGCACAAATTCTGCAAACTTTTTGGATACTCTATATTTAATAAAAGAAGGAGGGAATAAAGAAATGCAGAAAAAAGGTAAACGATCAATTTTATTTATTTTGTTAGCTTCACTATTGCTAGTGCTTGGTGCATGTTCAAACGCAACCGACGAAGAACAAGATACTAACGGAAAAACAGAAAATACAAACCAGGGAACAACAACAAACGAAGAGGAAAATGAGGAATCAAGTAATGGAGAAGAAGAAATGGAGGGAATGGATCATGCTGGAATGAATCACTCTGGTTCAAGTGAGGTACCTGAAGGCTTAGAGGAAGCAGAGAATCCAACGTATCCGGTTGGAAGCAAGGCAATTATTCACGCAAATCATATGCCAGGAATGGATGGAGCTGAAGCCACAATCTCTGGAGCCTTTGACACGACGGTTTATACAGTTACATATACGCCTACAACTGGCGGAGAACCAGTCGAGGATCATAAATGGGTCATTCATGAGGAACTTGAAAATGCGGGTGATGAATCGTTTCAAACAGGTGATGAAGTGGTATTAAATGCAGAACATATGGAAGGTATGAAAGGTGCAACTGCAACAATTGATTCTGCTGAACAAACAACAGTCTATATGGTAGATTACACGGATACTGAAACAGGGGAAAAGGTAACGTATCACAAATGGGTAACAGAAAGTGAATTATCTCCAGTAGAATAAAAACGAGGAGGCGGTTCTCTTGTTTATATACGCAAAACAAGAGAACCGCCTCACGTTTTGTATTAAAATACGAAGTTAGAACAAATTAAATCTATATTCCATAAAAATTGGGTAATATAATTAATTTTATTTTACTTTTCACAAATCAGTCACTTTACATAGGGTACGGGGGTATACTATAATGTAATCGAGGAGGAGGAGTGAGATGGATCCCGAATTAGAAAATGAGATGATTTCAGAGGATAGTTGCTGTACACCTTCACATGGGAGAATGAGTCATCACTCAGAAAAAACGAAAAAGAACCTTGTGACCCGATTGAACAGGATTGAAGGTCAGATTCGGGGCATAAAAAGATTAATCGAAACGGATACTTACTGTGATGATGTGATTACTCAAATCTCAGCTTCACAAGCAGCTCTTAATGGTGTTGCTAAAATTCTTCTTGAAGCACATATGAAAGAATGTGTAGTCAATCGAATTCAAGAAGGTGACATGGAAGTTTTAGATGAAGTATTAGTGACCATACAAAAATTAATGAAAAAGTAAAAGGGGACGTTAAATATGGAAAAAGTAACTTTAAATGTAGAAGGTATGTCTTGTGGACATTGCGTGAAATCAGTAGAAGGAAGCGTTGGAGCACTTAATGGAGTTTCAAGTGTAAAAGTCGATCTGGAGAATAAAAAAGTAGACGTTGAATTTAATCAAGCTGAGGTAACATTAGATAAAATCAAGGAAACCATTGATGATCAAGGATACGAAGTAAAGTAAATTGAAGATGGGCTGTGCTTAAAGCACGCTCTCTTTTTCAAAAAAATATACCCTAGGTAGGTATGAGGTGATGGGGATGAGCGAAAAAGTTATTGAAAATCAATTCCAAGTAACTGGCATGACCTGTGCAGCCTGTGCAACAAGAATTGAAAAAGGGCTGAAAAAAATGGATGGAGTCAAGGATGCCAATGTAAACCTTGCTTTAGAAAAAGCCATGGTCCAGTTTGACCCTGTTATGATGAGTCCTTCAGATATAACGAAAAAGGTAAGAGATCTTGGATATGATGTTGTAACAGAAAAAAGGGAATTGGTACTAACTGGTATGACTTGTGCAGCCTGTGCAACAAGAATTGAAAAAGGTCTTAATAAAGTCGATGGTGTTCTGCAAGCAACTGTTAATTTGGCTTTAGAAAAGGCATCTGTAGAATATAATCCATCAGCAGTTACAACAAAAGAGTTAGTTCAAAAGGTTGAAAATCTCGGCTACGGAGCGATGGTAAAAAGCGATGAAAATGAAAAAGAGGCCGTAGATTATCGTCAAAAAGAGATTGAAAAACAGACAGGGAAGTTTATATTCGCAGCTATTTTATCACTTCCGTTACTGTGGTCTATGGTAGGACATTTTAGTTTTACTTCTTTCCTTTGGGTGCCAGATGCATTTATGAACCCATGGGTACAAATGGCCTTGGCAACACCTGTACAATTCTTTATTGGAAAACAATTTTATGTTGGAGCCTATAAGTCATTGAAAAATAAGAGTGCCAATATGGATGTACTCGTAGCTCTTGGTACATCGGCTGCTTATTTTTATAGTGTTTATTTAGCAATAGAATCGCTTGGAAGTAATGCACATTCAGTTGGACTTTATTTTGAAACAAGTGCTGTCTTAATCACATTAATTATTCTTGGAAACCTATTTGAAGCAAAAGCAAAAGGACGTTCATCAGAAGCGATTAAGAAATTAATGGGACTACAAGCAAAAACAGCAACAGTCATTCGAAATGGAATCGAAACCACTATTCCTTTAGAAGATGTTGTGGCTGGCGATATTTTATTAGTAAAGCCTGGTGAGAAAGTTCCTGTTGATGGAGAAGTTTTGGAAGGGACCTCAGCACTGGATGAATCAATGCTCACTGGTGAAAGTGTCCCCGTAGATAAAACAGTTGGAGATAGTGTAATAGGGGCAACTATTAATAAAAATGGATTTTTGAAAATTAAAGCGACAAAAGTAGGAAAGGAAACAGCCCTATCGCAAATCATTAAAATTGTAGAGGAAGCACAAGGATCAAAAGCTCCAATTCAACGGATGGCTGATCAAATTTCCGGTATCTTTGTTCCAATTGTGGTGGGAATAGCGGTTATTACATTTATCATCTGGTATTTCTGGGCTGATCCAGGAAACTTTACTGCAGCCCTAGTAAACCTAATTGCCGTTCTTGTCATTGCATGTCCATGTGCTTTAGGTCTAGCAACACCAACCTCCATTATGGCAGGAACCGGTCGAGCTGCCGAATATGGGATTCTATTTAAAGGTGGAGAACACCTTGAAATGACTCATAAAGTCAATACAGTCATTTTAGACAAAACAGGAACGATCACAAATGGTGAACCTGTTTTAACAGATGTGATAACGGAGCAAGATGAGACAGAGTTCTTATCTCTTGTTGGTTCGGCTGAAAAACAATCAGAGCATCCTCTTGCACAAGCAATTGTTGAAGGAATCGTAGAGAAATCCATCCAGTTCAAAGATGTTTCTGATTTTGAAAATATACCTGGATATGGAATCAAAACGGTAGTGGATGGAAAAGTGGTTCTTGTAGGAACTCGTCGTCTTATGAAAAAATACAATGTCGAGATTGATAATGTATTAGATAAGATGGAAGATCTTGAGAAACAAGGGAAAACAGCTATGTTAGCAGCCGTTGATGGAAGATATGCAGGGATTGTTGCAGTAGCAGATACAATTAAAGAAACATCTACTTCCGCCATTAAACGGATGAAAGACATGGGACTTGAAGTGATTATGATTACGGGTGACAACAAAGATACGGCAAATGCAATTGCAAAACAAGCTGGAGTTGATCATGTAATTGCCGAAGTTCTCCCAGAAGGGAAAGCAGAAGAAGTGAAGAAACTTCAAGCTCAAGATAAAAAAGTGGCCATGGTCGGGGATGGAATTAATGATGCCCCAGCACTTGCTACTGCTGATATTGGTATGGCTATTGGTACGGGTACAGATGTAGCGATGGAAGCAGCCGATATTACCTTGATCCGTGGGGATTTGAACAGTATTCCAGACTCCATCTTAATGAGCCATAAAACAATGCGAAATATTAAGCAAAACCTTTTCTGGGCCTTAGCTTATAATTCAATTGGCATTCCAATTGCGGCGTTTGGATTCTTAGCTCCATGGCTTGCCGGTGCTGCAATGGCATTTAGCTCTGTTTCGGTTGTACTCAATGCTCTACGATTACAAAAGGTCAAACTATAGGAGTGTCGTATATGAAAAAATGGGTATTATCTGCCCTGGCTTATTTAATAGTCGTTGTGGGTGCTTATTATGCTTATTCAATTGTAAGTCCTCCTGTAGAGGATCAAGAACACACAAATATAGAACAACATAATGAATAGTTAACTGATTTTAAGAATGGCCCCTATTTGGATAGAGGCCATTCTTGTTATAAAAAATGCAAAGTTTTTTCATAAATAAATGAGACACTAAAAAGGATGTTTATGAGGTAGGTGGAACGAATTGAATACGAATGAAAAAATTAAAAGAAGATATAATAGAATTTCAAGTATATATGAAGTTATGGATAAGATGATTAAAGCAGAGTGGAGATTGAATTTACTATCTAATATATCTGGAAATGTTCTTGAAGTGGGAGTCGGGACGGGGGCTAATTTCCCCTTTTATCCAACCTATACAAAATCACTAACAGGTGTTGACTTTAGTAAAGGGATGCTAAAACAGGCCCAGGAGAAATTAGTAAAAGGTAGGTATCCATTTCCGATTCGATTAATGGAAGCAGATATACAGGAATTGCCGTTTCCAGACGATATGTTCGATACAGTGGTCTCTACTTGTGTATTTTGTTCCGTTCCGGATCCTCTTTTGGGTTTAAAAGAGTTGAAAAGAGTTTGTAAACCAAATGGACAAATACTGCTGTTGGAGCATGTGAGAAGTGATCAAATGTGGGTTGGTATTGTAATGGATTTGTTAAATCCTTTAACGGTAAGATTATGGGGAGCCAATATTAACCGGGAAACGATCAACACGATCGAACGATCAGGTCTCAAAGTTGAAACGAATAAAAATTTAATGGGATCTATTTTTAGAGAGTTATCGGTTAGTCCCAATAAATGACGTTTGGAAGAGCCATACTATGTTTAATAATTATAAACGATTTACAACTTTGATAGGATAATTAATCTTCAAAAGGGGATGATATTTTCTGTAAGAATCAAAAGGAGGAATTTGGAAGATGCCTATGACCTATGAAGAATGTATAAAAGCATGTTTGGAATGTATGGAGGCATGTAACGGATGTTATGATGCCTGTTTAAAAGAAGAGGATGTAAAAATGATGGCAGAATGTATCCGTTTGGATAGAGAATGTGCGGATATGTGTGCATTTGCAGCAAAGGCAATGCAATCAAACAGCCCATTTGCAAAACAAATTTGTCAACTTTGTGCGGAAATTTGTGAAGCATGTGGTAATGCTTGTAAAAGTCATGAACACCATGAGCATTGTCGTGAATGTGCAGAATCATGCTTTAGATGTGCAGAGATTTGCCGTAAAATGGCTGCTTAACATTTCATTGTTTAAAATAAAAGGATTGGTGGTATTCCAATCCTTTTATTTGTCACGATTATAAACTATTCATCATATTTTTTGCCTTCTCAGTATCCTGCATCATGCCCCCATCCCCATGACAATCATTATACATTTGCTCTAATTCATTTGTTGATAATTCTGGGTGCATTTTTTCCATAAATGGTTTCATTTCTTGGAAACCATCCGTTTGAGCATAGGCAAATCCTGCCCCGCCTAGCAGAATGGCTCCTGTTAATAGCCCGATAGCTAATTTCTTTTTCATTTGTTTCATCTCCTTCTTAATTATATTTTTATATTAACGTAAAAGTTTGCAGAGATTATGCAGAAACTTTGTGGAACTTGTTAAGATTGTACATGAATTTATTGGATACACATTTATCATGAACTAATAATAAGCGGATCCATGTCTCCTCCTCCACCGACTGTTTCAATTGTGATTACTACTTGATGGGGTAAGCATACAATAGCAGGACCTGGCTTTGAAATATAACCTGTATTTACACAGATTTGTTCAGGACATGTAGAAGATTCAATCCGAATCTCCTCGTTATGCAACTCCACGGTATTTGGATTGCATTCAATCTCAGGTATGTTTAACCTTTCAGTACCTTTATGTCCAGTTAATGTGACCCGTTTCACTTCCTCATTTCTACTGGAAATAACAGCGACATATTCTGGATTTTCAGTTGTTGCCTCTACTTTAGCCTGCTGATAGCTAAAAATAGAAACGGGGATAAATGAAATGACTAATAATAAAACAGTAATGATAATGTCCCATCTTTTAATCATTTGAAGTGCGTTTTTCAAAGGGTTCATCTCCTTGCAATTCAAATATGGATAGGCCTAAGACTTCCACTTATATCCAACCCCCCAGACAGTTTGTAAATAGTCATCTGCTGGAAAACCTGCTTTTCTTAGTTTTTCACGCAAATTTCGAACATGAGAGTCAATCGTACGATCCTCGGTTGAAACATTATATCCCCATACTGATTCAATCAGATGATCCCTAGAAAAAACTCGATTTGTGTTGGTTAAAAAGAGGCTCAACATCCCAAATTCTTTCGGAGTTAAGGAAATTTCTTGATTTTTATAAAAAAGCTGATGAGAATCTTGAATTAGGGTAAGTCCTTTAAATGAGATTTGCTCTGGTTGTTTTGTACTTCTTCTTATGACAGCCTCAATTCTAGCTACTAGCTCCTCTTCATCGAAAGGTTTAGATATGTAATCATCAGCACCTATATTTAACCCTTTAATAATGTCTGTTTTGCCACCTAACGCTGTAAGCATAATAATAGGAATATCCCCCCAATTTTTACGAATTTCCTGGCATGCTTCTAACCCACTCATATCAGGCATCATAATATCTAATAAAATAAGATCAACCGTATTGGATTCCAAAAATGTAAGAGCTTCTCGAGCAGATTCTTTTTTTATACAATGGTAGCCAAGAGGGGATAAGTATAACGATAATAAATCAATCATCATCGGTTCATCATCTACAAGTAAAATGGTTGTCAATTTTTGTCCTCCTTGAAAATTAATTCGAATTCTGTCCCAATATTCTCTTTACTTCTCACTTGAATATCCCCTCCATGAGCAAAGACCAGTTCTTTGATAATGGCAAGACCAAGCCCAGTACCACCGAGAGAACGTGTTCGGGATTTATCTACACGATAAAAGCGGTTAAAAATATAGGGAAGATCCTCCTCGGGAATTCCCTTTCCATTATCTTTAATGGAGATATGAATTTCCCTTTTTTGTTTCCAAGCTGTTAAAGAAACGGTCGATCCGCTGTTTGAGTATTTCATGGCATTATCTAATAGATTCATAAAAATTTGTTCAAGTCTTAATGAATCAGCTTTTAACAACAGATTCGGCTGGCAGTTTATAGTGAATTTCATTTCATTCTCATGAAAAATTGGAGAGAACTTTTGATCCATTTTTGTGAAAAATTCATTTAAGTTGATTAACTCTTTTTCAATGATAAACGTATTTTGATCTATTTTTGCAAGTTCAAATAGCTCTTTGATTAATTTGGCTAAACGATCTGATTCTTCCACAATAATAGATAAATATTTACCCTGTTCTTCTTTGGATAAATTCCTTTTTTTTACAATATCAGCATAGCCCTTTATATAAGTAAGAGGAGTCCGAAGTTCATGTGAAATACTAGCTAAAAATTGACTCCGTTCTTTTTTAAGATAGTTTAAATCTGTCGCTAATAACTTGATTGACTTTGCTAGATCCCCTAATTCATCTTCTGATGTATGAGGGAGAGGAACGGAAAAATTACCTTTACTAATTTCTGATGTTGCTTCTTTCATTTTAATAAGAGGTCTAGTAATCCCCCTCGATAAGAAACAAATGATAATAATCGTAAAAATAACTGAAATCAAGCCTGCAATCAAAAAGTGTTCATTCAAGGAATGAATTAAAATACGTACCAACGCAGTATCTTGAAACATATAAACATACCCGGAAACTTTTTGATCAATTTGAATGGGACTAACTGTCGCAATATATGGTTCCTGCTCCCATTTTTCTTCTAAAACCTGTCCATCATTTGGAATAGGGGTTAAAGGGGCTTCTATATACCTTCTAAAGTTTTCAACCGGAGCCGAAGAATCTAGTATCTCCCCTGACTCATTTGTTATGATTACGTCTGTATTGGATTCAGATTCCATCAAAACGACATGATCAACCATTTCATCATCGAATTGCTTTTCAAGAATAGCCTTGTGAGAATTCCCCCTCGATTTTAATGTTTGTAGCTCTTGTTCTATTCTCGAGTCCACAATTTCAGCATGCAAAAAGAAAAACATAAATGTAATTAAACCAAAAATTACAACAAAAAATAAGATGCCTAGTTTTACTGAAAGTTTCTTCATTACGATGATCATTCTCCTATTTCCATGTATGCTTAGCCTACGATAAAATTTTGAAGATTTTGTGCAGAAATTGTGTAAAGGTCGGTACATTATTATTTTACACCAGAAAGATAAAAAAACCGCTGAAGCATCAGCAGTCCTAATATTAGTCTTCTTTATAATAGTTGCCTTTTATAAAAAAAGTATCTACTCATTTTAATGATGTTCTATATGATTTTGTTCATTAGGAGCTTCAATATCGCTGAAAATCGGGTCTAATTGGTTAAGTAAAATAAAAATAAAACTATATAGAATAATGATAAACAGTGGATGATTATAGAAAGTCGCTTCTTTATTACTGACCTCTTTTTGTATCAAATGAAGGAGAATTAGTAAAGTAGATAAAAATAGAAAAATCATGATCTTAACAATTGCATCACGATACTCTACCGTGATCATTTCCCCAAGCATGGCTCCCATCATGCCTCCCATAATCCCGGATAGCATCCCGTCAAGGACAGCTATAATGCTTACTGGTAAACCAGTCAAAAATCCAACCAGAAAACCTGCAGCCATTCCTAAAATGGTAGCAATAAAAAAGTTGTCCGAAATTACAATTCCTACAATAACTCCTACAGTGAGACCGACACTCATACCAATTGACATAGCTATCATCATGCCAGTCATATTAGTGAATTTCTTTCTATGGTAAGTTACCTTATAAATAACAAGAACTGAGAGCGAGAAAATTGATATAAGAATTAGAAAAAGTGATACTCCCATTTTTTACTCCTTTCTGTCTTGTCCGATATTATTAACTATATGTGATTGATGACTAGGAATATTCAAAGTCTATTTATTAAATATAGGTTATAGTGTCCTTAAAATGTTATTCTGTTTGAAATTACTTTCTTATCTCCATTCTCTTTTTTCTAATATGTTTCCCTGCTAAATAGTTGGTTTCCGTGTTAAAAAGTCGGTACCCAATGCTAAATAGTTGGTATCCAAATGGCAAAGGAAGCGGGAAGTGCAGCGGGCAGTTACGATATGTATCTAACGTTTATTCTACTGTAAAATCAATACAAATTCGGGCTGGATCCAGTAGTGATTCAGTCCTTTTCTTTTTGTTCAATACTCCTTGAATCCCTTGTCAATATTGGCTTCAGGGGGTATCCAATGTTTTTCCAGTTGGTATCATCGCCATATCAAATTCAATATGATTCCCTTATTTTTTCAATAATTTTTAATCATTTTTTCCCTTCTTTTCTCCTGATTCTTCTCTCTATTACGGGAAAAACTATTTAACATTGTCCGAATATTCGATACAACCCGAGAAGGAAAAAGGAGGGCGAAAATGGGGGTTTTGGGGAAGAACTATGTAACATAATGGAATGAAGAAAAAAGGCGAGATAAGAGGGGTGGGACTTAGAGCCGCAAGGGTTTGAGGGGAGTGAGAGGGAGAATAGAGCGGGGAAGGACTTTTTGGCAGTTGAATAGGAACGTTATTATTCTTTAAGGAAAGAGGAAAAGAGTGAGAAAAAGGCGTGAGCCTTAGAGGGAGAGGCGATTGAGGAGTAAAGGGGGGAGTGGAGCGGGGGAACGTTATTAAAATTTGAGGACATAGTAGAGGGAAAGGGTTAAGGAAATGAAGTTAAAATTTCTAATTGAACTTATGTATAATAAATAAAAAGAAGATAGAAAGAGTAAAGGGAGTGAAAAGAGATGCTTTCTCTTGAAGAATATATCTCCAAAAGAAAAAAAGAAGATCAAATAAATGAATTTGATATTGAATCTAAACCTCAAAATATGCAAACATGTATGAACTATATTTTTGAATATTTTAATCAGTACCTTGATGCTTCAAAGTTAGACGAAAAGACTGTGTTAAACGAAGAGCGACTTGAAAAGTATAAAAAATCACTTCGAGACTATGAACCTGAACTTCAAGATTGGTTGGTTAGAATCTTTGAGGATTTTGACAAACAGCTTAATCGTTCCATTATTAGTTTCCTTAAAAAAGATGATTTATTTTATCTATACAATACTGAACAAGAGTTTCGGAGTGTTTCGTATGAATGTTACGCTCAGCTTATAAAGAAAAATTCTTACCTGAAAGACCAAACGGAAATGCTTTTCCTCTTTATAAAAGACCATCATCGTATCAAAAGTAATCCAAAATTGGATTTTCAAAATCTTTATATTTCAGAAGAAGTAGAGGAGTGGATTAATAAGACGTGGAACAAATATCAGGTGAACTTACTTGCTTTTGCATCAGACTATGTGTCCCGATTTTTTAATAATGAGGAAACGTGGGATGTAAAACATAGAAGTAAAAGCAAAGATGGTTGGAGGAAATATGAGTATGACTATAAACAAAAAAACAATTTATTTAATATAAACTCTCTACATAGAAGAATATCTAATAAACCATTTATCAGAGGGAAAAAGCAATTTCTTGAAATTTTGTTAATGTACTGTTGGATTCACGAAATTGATGGGGATGAATCTTATTGGCAGGAGTATATAACTAAGGTATTAGGATAAGAGAGGTTAAGAAGATGGAGACAGAAAAAGGGAATTTTGACAAAAAGAAAGCAAATGATTCTCAAATGCAAACCTTTTTATCAGGATATGATGATCAATGAAGATTAAGAAAATTAGTTTCTATAAAGATGATGTTAGAGGATAGAGAAAAACTGAAGCGAAAACTTCGATCATTTTATGGGCCAGACTTTAAAAAGAATGAGGATAACTACGTTTATAATGAAACAACAAATGGGTTAATATTTAGTGCAATCTCAGAGTTACTCATGTATTTTGAGGATTATTTTGTATTAATGAATTATATAAGAGAAGTGTACCCACCCAAAAATCTTTAGGCTAAGCTAAAAAGCTTTGTTCTTAAAGAAAAAAGTCTGGTCAAGACTGAGGGGGACAGGGGCGATTCTTTTTTATATGAACAAATGATTGAATAGAAGCAGATAAAGCTAAAATTTTGGCTCCATTTTATCGTGCTAAATGCAAAACCATCATTTTTTGGCTCCATTTCGTCGTGCTACTGTCTCTTCGCATTTAAGTTCTTCCCTATGTAATTCAAGTTCGTACCTGCTGTAAATAAGTTGGTATCTGAACAGGGGCGAAAGCGGGAGCTGACAACTATGTATGTAGACTCCAGAAGGATCGGGAAACGTACCGTTGGTACGAAGCCTGTAGTATCAAGTGTTAAAAGGGGGTTCGACATCCAATCTATTGAATCACGCCTTTTTCCGTTGTATTATTAACACATAAGCAATTGACGCTCACCTCAAAGGATATGCCATCAAAATCTACTTGGCATTCTCGTCATGCTTAACCCCAAAAATAATCCTCAAAGGAGACCTCAATTAATGAACAACTCAAAATTTGCAAGATCAATATTGAAACTATTAGGAGATATTGTGTTAGAACATCGAGAATATCACGATGGACTGACTATGCTTGTCAAAGATGTAAATGCAGAAATAGATGGTAGAGATTTAATGGAATATATAGAAGAGGAATTAGAAGCTGAGGGTTTTAAGGACATTAGCTTTAGTATTGGAGATGGACACTGGATGACGATACACAAAGAAAGTCACCAGGTAAGAAATTAACGTATCATTATAAAAAGGTAGAGGATAAGGCAAGAGAGAAGGATCGAGTAGCGTACCGTTGGTACGCCATACGGTTCTTTTTTTGTGTGATATAAAAGGGTGAAAAAGAGCGGGGAGAAAAGCGTGATAGAAAGGTTTGAGCAAATAGGGGATAAGTTGTGAATAAAAAGAAAGGAAAAGAGAAGGGAATACTGCGATATCAACAAAATATACACAGATTAGGGATAAGGTTAGAGGAAAAGAGTGAAGAAGAGTTAGATATCAACAGGTTGTAAACAAGTAAGAAAAAAGGCGTGAAGAAAAGCCTGAAAAAACACCTGGTCAACCATCTTTTCAACCTTAATCCTTACTCCTTACTCCTACTACGGAAGAACTTAATTACATTTTCACTTTCCTTACTGTTCCGTTATCGGTACGAATTTTACCCGAAAGGGTGGTTTTTTGGGAAGAACTTGAATTACGTAATAGTGAGAAGGTTTAAGGAAGGGAAAGGGCGTGAAGGTAAGTGGGAGAAGGGATTGGGGGGGATAGAAGGGGAGGGAAAGCGGGGAAGAACTTAATTTCAAAGAGACAGCTACCTTTATGTTTATTCCTGATTCTTTAAGTCCTGGTTGGGCCGATAAAAAGATATGACGTACCGTTGGTACGAAGCCTTTAGTATCAAGGTTTAAAGGGGTTCGACAGGGGTACGACACTCGAAGGATTGTAAATATTAATTGACAGGCTATAATTAAAACATAAGCATTAGATGAACTTCCTCATGGATGTGCTAAGCCTACTTCTTCAAGCACTCCCATCTGACGCTTAATCAAACTAAACCCCATATAAAGGAGACCTCGAAATGAACAAATTACAATTACAATTACAATCAGCAATTACCCAATCTAAGAATCTTGAAAGCAGTATCCGAATCTTTGTAAGTGAATCCTATCACTACAGTCTTAAAGACACATTTAACAAGCCGTTAAGATTAGCTACAACTCTCTTATCAAACGTTATTCCGCTTAAATATTTAGTAAAAGAGTATTTTTATAATCCTGAATTATATAAGCAATTTGATGATATCTCTGATCAAATCTTCCATCATATAGATATGATTGAGGAAGCATTACAGGAGATATTAGAGTTAGGCTTGCATAACGAAGAGGAATTTAAGCATGTGTATAGTCAGTTTAATTTCACCCGTAACTTGTATTGTGAGTTACTGGCTGAGGTATATGAAGAAGAAGCAATCTAAAAAAGAGAAAAGGATCGGGTAGCGTACCAACGGTACGCCATTCGGTTCTTTTTTTGTAAAACTTGGTGAGCAGGATGGAATAAGGTAGGGGGAAGGTGGGGATAAGATGTGAATTAAGGAAAAGAAGAGTGAAAAGAATGGTTAGATATTAACAGGTTATACACAAAGATGGGAAAAGGAGTGAGAAAAAGCGGGAGGAAGATCTTGAAGAAAAGCGTGAAAAGGCTTGAAAACAAGGGGAAATCAACCTTTAAATCCTTACCCCTTACCTCTATTTTGGACAAACTATTTTCTCTCTGAGTCATTGCAAATTCGGTACAAGATTGAGCAAAAGTGAGGGGAAAGCGGGACAAACTTTATTCAATTCCAGAAGGAGGGGAAAGGGCATGAAGGCAAGCAGGAGAAGGGAAAGAGGGATTGAAGCGGGGGAGCGGAATTGCCCAAGGTTTTTTAGATGGAAACAAAGTAGACGGCAAGGATTAAGGATTAGGAAAGCCCCACCAGTTACCATATCAAAGTGTAAAGAAGGTTACTGCACTTGAAACATTTTAACGATCAGTTTTGGTAAAAAATAAATTACATATAAACTGATAATAAGGGAACTAACTGAATTTGGAAGGTTTATTCTATAGCCCATTAATACAATCTAAACATAAGAAAGGAGTTAGAAACATGGAAAATTCAAAGGTTAAAGTAAGATATGAAATATATGATGATTTGATAAATAAGACGTATTACAAGAAAGAAACTGGATTTCAGATCGATAATGAGCATGTAGTCACCTTTTATGAACACAATCTACTTGGAATAGATCGAATTGGTGACAAAGTTGGTGATTATTTAGTTGTGTATAATGCCATCTAAAGAGATTATTTATTTGCTTTAAGGGTTGGTTCGAGTTCAACTTGATGTAGATAATTTGGTTTATTCTACAGGAAAAAGCAGACCAAAGAAAATAACTTGAATACCAATTCAATCATAACAATCAATCACAACACTCCATTTACTATCTGAATTAATTTGTTTGTGCTACTCTAAAAATACTAAGAGAGTATGGATGTATGATTAGATAACCTGAATGGGGGCATTTAAAGTGGATAATGTACTTGTTTGTGTTTTTAGCTTCGAACATATTTGTGACATCGAACCTGAAAAAGAAATAGAAGGCAATATTAAGGTGTACTATCCGCAAAGCCAGTATAAAAATCCCAATGATCTTGCATTACATAAGTATGGAATTGGCCCATTTTGTACCTTTGCTATTCCAAGGGATCTAAGGAGAGAAGGAGTCTATCTTATAAAAATAGATGCAGATATAAAGTATGTAGGAGAATGTGAGAATCTTGCAAGCCGTTTTAATATGGGATATGGAAACATATCACCGAGGAATTGTTATGCGGGAGGTCAAACAACAAATTGTAGGATTAATAACGCAATTTATAACCATTCTTTAAACACTAATAATATTGAACTCTATTTTTATGAAACTACTAATAGATATGAAGTCGAATGGGAGCTGATTAATACACTTAATCCACCTTGGAATAGATCTAAGGGCAAGAAAGTGGAAAATAGAAACAGCGTGGATAAATCAACTATTCCCTCTAAGCAAGTGTCGTATAAGAAATCAACTTGTAGAGAAGAAATTTTAACCGTAGTTAGAACTATTGTGGGGAATAAAGGAGTCAATGAGTTTACTATAAACGATATAGTAGAATCAATGCGGAGAGAGGGAACTTCTTTCAAGGAATCAACCATTCGAACACATATAACATCGAAGTGTTGTGTGAATGCTCCGAGCCATCATGCAATTGTTTACAATGACTTTGAAAGGATTGGTAAAGGGCTGTATAAGTTGATTAATAATGAAACTAATATCAAATAGCACAACATAAATAGATGGTAGATTTAGAGGTTATTGCAAATATAATAAATAAAGTAGGTGCATCTTGAATACTGAAGCGGTTATAAGAATCAAAGAGACTGTTGATGGCTATAAGAAATTACTTGGTATCCTGGCTGAGAATGAGGATAATGAGCAAATTTGTAGATTATCTAAGAAGCGAATTTCTGAGATATATGGATTATCTTATACAGGTACATGTAAAAAGTTGGATTTCCTCTTACGGTATGGACTTGTAAGGGAAGTCGATAGAGGTTTAATAAGAACTGGAAAGAAAGTAATGGAAGCAAAACCATTCACATTACTTCAAAGAATTATGTTGTTGGTGTTAGATAAACCAGAAGTCTATAGTAGTTTTAAGCAACAGGCAGAGTTACTAAAAGAGCCATTTGAAGAAGTGCAAGTGGCATGGGGATTTTATTCATACTTTTTTGGATCAAAGTATCCAGATAAAGATGAACTTAGTTTGTTAGTTCAGGAGAAGATTTGATAGGCATGAAAATAGACAAGAAGAATTAGGAGGGATAAACCGATGAAGAAACAATATCTTGACTTAATACAATTTTTTGAGGGATACGTTCGTAATTATAGAAGGTTGAATTTGTCCAGAATTCATAATCGCTCGATGTTTACTCAAAGGGAAATTGATTACTTTGCAAATTTGGGCGAAATGCTTGGTTTTGATAGTTTTATTGAAGATGCAAAATATGATAAGAAAAAGGATCGGTCAAGACCAATGAATCTCGCTTGGTGGAAGTGGGATGAAAGAATAGATAAAGAGAATTATGTGCTTCTTGCACTGCATTTAGAAAGAGAAAACCAATGGAATAAAGATGAAGACACAATCGATAAGATCTTTTCTGATACAGAAGAAGGTTTCATTCCACATAATGTGATAGGAATTCAAAATGTAGAATCATGTGATCGAATTAAATTTCTAAACAAATTGATAGTAAGGAAGAATGCAGTTCAAAAATCAAACGTCTTAATGATATATCGCTATTATGACTTAGAATCTGATTTAGAAAGGGTATCTGCATACAATTATAATGCGAAAGGTTTATCAGAACAAAGAAGTGCCATCTGCAAGCAAGATGAATTGGGTTATTGGTTTATGTGTTTTGAAGAAGAATATGAAACATTGCAAAAGAACAAAGAGGAATCTGATTTAACCAGAAAGGTATTGCTGTGAATTCAGTAAATAAAGAAAAGCCAGGCAGTTAGTTTACTGAGCTGGCTAATTTTATGATTTCGCATACCGAAGTGTTTTACTTGTTCTTTCGCATTAAGTCTTTATCTAATTTTACTTTTTGAATCAAAGGGTTTTCTTTAGAGTAAATCTCAACAATAGCAGTAATCCAATTATCCTTCTTATTAATCTGACGATCACCGAATACCCACAAGCCAAGTTCCTCCAGGTGTTTAATCTCCTTTGATAAATTATTCTCTAAGTCAAATCTCTGACCGATTTCAACAATGTCCCATATATCTAATACATCCGCAACTGTTGTTAGGAATACTTGGACAACTTCAGTTTGCTCTTCTGTATGACAATCATGGTAATCATATCCATATTGATGTGCATGGGAGATGATTCTAACCAAGTCTCTACCACTTTGGATTCTATGAAGGAACTTAACATCTGTATGCTTTTCTGTACTCGCTTTCTTTATAGATTCATCCTCGCTAACGATGTTATCAAGTTCACTCAAATTTGTTTCTAAAGCATCTAAGACAGATAAAAGTGTTGCACTTTCTGCTGTGCCAGAGGACTCTAACCTTCGGACAGTCCTTTCACTAACTTTGGCTCTATCTACTAACTCAGCTTGTGTCCAGAGCTTTAATTTTCTTAATTCCTTTATTTTCTGACCAGTATGCATCACTTAATCTCTCCTTGTTTTGTTTTATTGATTTTATTATAAACGCAACGGTACTAATGTTTAAGGTCAGCTATAGGACAATTAGAGGACAATATTGGGACAATTTTATTTTGTTAATAACTTTATGAAGACTACATTAGATATCTTCCACTTCTACACCAACAATTTCATTCCTACATCGAGTGTTATCTCTGTTAAAATAGTTATAAATTATTGGATGTAATTTGTAAAAACAAGTTAGTAGATGATGGATAAGAGCTACGTTGGCATTACATCGTAGCCTTTCACTATCTTAATGAAATTAGAAATAGTTGTAAAAAAACCAGAAATAGCAAAACAATGGCATCCAACCAAAAATGGTAGTACACGCCCTGATGAAGTGGGAGCATATGCAAGAGAAGAATATTGGTGGTTATGTGAGAATGGCCATAAATGGAAGAAAGAAAGCACCTAACAGTAGACGAAGTTCTAAGTGTAAATACTGTAAAAGGTAAATTTTATAATAGGGGGGACAATTATGAGTTGGGAAGAAATGTACAGTAGAGACTATCCATGTAGTTGTGGTAAAGGCACATATACAGAAGTGGTTGAAATGGATGACTGGAACAGACGAAGAGAACATCGAACAATAAACTGCCCTGAATGTGCTGAGAATGAAAAAAAAGCTAAGATAAATGAAGCTAAGGAAAGAGAAAGATTAAAACAATTGGATGAAGAAATAAAAGCCTATTTTAGTGAACGTTACATGGAGAAATGGCATTCTTACTTTGCTTCCGCAAAAAATAAAAAGGAAATTTGGACATTAGCAAAGGAAATGGGAATTGAAAGAGATAGCCTTTCTTCTTTCTATACTCGGAATAAATCCAAAGGTATGGAAACATACGTTAAGGAATTGGCAATCTCCGATAACATACAAAAGATCATGCAAGCTCTAAATATTGAAGATGTGGATTTAACATATAAGGTCGATGAAGCAATGAAGCTAAAAAGAGCAAAGTATGCAAAATCAGTTGCCGAATGGCATAGAAACCATTAAAGATAATTAACTGATGATTGTAAAATAGATAAAAAGTTCGCAAGAAATTTGGAGTGAGAAGATTAAATAATTGGCTTATTCAACTATCAGGTGTATTTTACTAACAATCGCTTCTTGTGCTAACGAAGCAGGTTAGTTCAAATTCTGTTTTATATAAATAAAAGACGGTGAAAACGCACCGTCTATAATTAGCTATTTATTTTGTGTTAATTCTTTGTAATAAAGGTAATCGACTTTATGCTTGGTAGCCATTAACTGTGAAGCCAAAACCGCCGTATAAACAGTGGTTAGTACAATTGCTCCAACACCAAGACCTGAAAGGTTTATCTTATTAGATGTACTCATTCCATTATTGCTTGTGTTCATTCCATTATTGCTTGTGTTCATTCCATTATTACTTGTAGGTGCTTCTTCCATTTTATTAACCCCCTCATTTGTTATAGGGGTATTATTTGTAACGGCATTTAAACTTATACTAAAAAAATAAAAGGCAGGTTCTAAAAACTTTAAACTTGTGAACAAATGTACTTAAACTAATGGGTGCTTTTGTTTAATATGATCGTTTAACTATGATCATATTTCAAATGGGAGAGAAATCAACAGTAGCTAACTAAAAGAGGATTTTTGAGAAGCATATAGAGAAGGTTATGGTCAGTGGTAGTAAAGAAAGCGGAACTAAAAGAGTAATGTTGATATTCTCTAATTCATTCTCTAATTCATTCTCTAATCAGCAGATATAACCAATATAGAGATTAGATAACACATAGCTATGATTCCGATAATCAGCAATAAACCTTTATAAATTTTTCAACTAATAAACTACTATTTATTGATAGTTGTGCTTCCTTATTATTTAGAAACACTTCATAATAAAAAATATAAAAACTCAATCATTATGGCATCCAAACAATTTCCAATATATTGAATGTGATCTATTGACATATTAAAATAGGTGGTTTATTATAGTCCTTACAAATTATACTAATACACACCAATATTTTGGGATATGAGGGAGCAATTTATGAAAAATTGTTTGTTAGTCCATAAAGCCCAACTGAATAAAAAAGTACACTAATCCACTCGGAAAACGAGTGGATTTTTTTATGGTGTTACTTAGGCAACTGTATTAGAAAAAGGAGGAAGATTTAATGCTTGATATATACAATTCATTAAGAAGATTTGTAACAGAGGAGGCATTTCGTGACATAACTATTGATCTCATTATGCTATTGAGCGGGTTAATTATTGGAGCTTATGTAAAAATACTATTTTTTTAAATGTAATAGCACAATCTTGGTAGTGATTTACATGGTATTCCTATGAGAAAAAATATATCGCAAACAAGGTGAAGATGATGAAAGATAGAATGATTCTCGGCTATATGTTATTAGCATGCAAGCAGTTAAATTATACGAAGGAAGAAGTAAGGAATTTTATAGGAGAGCTGTCGATACTGTTGGAAACTAAAACTGAAGAAGAGATTGAAGAAGGTTTTCAATGGTACATGGAGTTAGATGAAAGCGAAAATAAAATAGAGAATAAACCAACTAAAATGGATATTAAAACAAAAAATCCAAGAAAGATAACCAGATTTCCCGAAGGTTATCGAAGCAAACTTTCAATTGAGAACGAGAAAATTATTAGACTGCTAAGAAGTATAAGTAACCCATAATTGAATATCAGGTTTTAGGGTTATAGAATTCATATATTAATAACTGTTGATATACCTTCATTTGTAAATTGTGATTAATGATGTGAGATGTCGAAAACTATTGAACCAGGGAGGAACGAGAATATGTATTTGTTATATAAGAAACACCAAACATCAATGAGTAAAGACAAGGCATTTCCAGAAAGATGGAAAATGTCTTTTTTAATACAGTTGCTTAGAAAACCTCATAAGAAAGGAGAGAGATAAATGCGTAACAACTACGGGTTCTGGTCACTTTCAAAACACAAGATGCTAATGGAGTGCGAAATGAAGTGGGCGTTAAATTATCATATATCGAAGAGAGGTGAATTTGATAGTAAGCCACCAATCCTCCAACTTGCATGGCGATC
>NZ_HE978517.1:94531-159648 GCF_000311725.1 Robertmurraya massiliosenegalensis JC6 | reverse complement strand
CGATTGAAACACCTAAAAAATGTGTTTTTACTCTTTGGAGATTTGCTTCACAAAATCATTGAAGAAGAAGTCAATAAATTTATGGAAACAGGAGAGGTCTTATCTAAAACTAAAATAAGGGGAAAGTTGAGCGATATGCTTGAACAGTCGTTTAGAGAGTCCCAAAATGATTTAAACCTGTGGTACAAAGATCCCAAAGCAAATACTATGCTTTATGAGATTTATTATGATGGTGGTTTAGGTGAGAATACTACTGAGTTTATTAAGCAAAGAATAGACAAGTGCGTTAGCGGATTTATCCATTCTAAAACAATTAATGAACTTATTATTAAAGGAAATGTGAAAATAATGGAGGCAGAAAAATTCCGCTCATTTTATGTGGATGGAGTTAGAGTTGTTCTTTCAGCCGATCTTATATATCATGACCAAGATAATGATGTATGGGGAATTGTCGATTGGAAGTCAGGAAAGCAGACACAGCATGACGCACTACAGCTTTCCCTATATGCAATGTATCTCGAAAATACATATGGAGCAAAATTACAAGACATCCTGGTGAGTAATGAATTCTTAGAAAGTGGTACAAGCAAATCATATGTTATAGATACATACGAAACTGATAATCTACGAGATTTAATTCTACAAAGTGCAAAGAGAATGGCTGAGTTAGAAGAGAACTTACATAAATCTGACACAGAAGTAATGGAACTGTTTCACAAGACGGAGAACAAAGAGCGATGTGATACATGCAACTTTAAAGCTATTTGCTTGGATGAACAAAAGGATATACATATTAACAATTTCTTACGTGGCATTGGGAGAAAAAAGGGGGAGAGAATGGTGAAAGAGAGAGATATTATTATGATGCGAGAATTTGTACGAAGTGGTATGCCAGTTGACGAAAGGGTGGTAGAATTTTTGGAAGAAAGTCCCTATGAAACTGAGGATAGCTATAGAGCAAAATTGGAACGAATGTCAGAGTTTATGGAGTATTAGTCAAAACCCAACTTTCTCAAAATGGATACACTATGGATAATATCATATTGCACAATCTCCGAGAATGGGGCTAAGATCGAATCGATAGCGTGTGCGAATTAGTGTGGCAGGAAGGTTGATGCCATTTTGCTGAATCCATTCAATAGGGAAACTATTACGGTCGGCGTGATAGTAATAGTAATGCACTTTCTCAGCAGGAACGAAAAATGTCTGGTAATCATGTGATCGGAAGTTGATCACAAAGCCTGCAATAATGCCAGATTGTTTATTGTGAAGGAAGAGGGTGTCAATCTGATATTGATTGATGTTTGCAAATGGAAGGGACTTTTGCTTCGTGGTTTTGAGTTCGAATAGAAAAATGATGGGGTAACTGTAGTGCCTAACTTTTAGGGTCACTTCAACATTCTAAGGTTTTATTTTACAGATTTAGGCTCGAAAATCTACTTTTCGTGCATCCCCTGTTATAGTTTATTGTTACTTTTTTACGGCATGGATGTAATGAATTGTTTCGAAGGCAGATAAGTAGTCTGTGCGATTAACAAAAAATTGATTATTAATAGAATCTGGTGACAAGTGTTCATAAATTAGTAACCCCGAGTTTTCTAACAATTTCTCTATTTCATTATAAGAAAAGCATGATTTCATTGGCTCTCCACTAGTTGAAGCCATTTGAACCATATTTTGAACTCGATTAGACGTTCCTTTTTCTTCAAAAAGTTTGTCATCCGCATAATCAAAAACGATAGAACTTCCTGATGGAACATAGGTAAACAATTCTTTGAAAAGATTGGCGTTTTCCTCTTTTGTTAAATAGTAGGAAACACCTAAAAGACTAAAGAAAGTTTTATTTTTTGGAATAAAACCTTCTTTAACAAGATTTTGAATAGCAAATTCTTTAGTGAAGTCCATTGGGACGAAGTGAAGATTTTCTGGGATTTGATATTCTGCATCTACCAACCTTCTCTTTTTAAAGCTTTGTGTGGTTGGATAATCGACTTCAAATATTTTTAAGCTGTCGTTTAATTGGGTGTGACGAAAACAAAAAGTATCTAATCCAGCTCCTAAAATGACATATTGTTTAACACCAAGTATCATTTCTTGAAATAGAACATTTTCACAATAGACGGCACGAGCTAAAGGGGTTGGAGAAAGTTGAACTTGCGTTATCCATTTTAAAATTTCTTCTGGCTGATCTTTAAACTTCTTTGCGATTTCATGATTAAAGAAATGAATTCCTTTAATCATGTTTTCTCGAATATCTGAAAATTCCTTTTGAGTAATTAGATCTTTTGCAATAAAATCATCAAAAATTTTGGGTGTGTCATATTGACTATGGTATGCTCGACCAAAGGCTGATATTAAGGAAGTTAAACTTGATTCATTCTTCTTCATAAACTAATCCTCCCATATATAACAAAATAAGATTCCCCTGGCCAGGAGAATCTTATTATACACACAATTTTTTTAAATGTAAATTATAGCATAAATAAATTTTTTTGTCAAATAAAATGGATGATTTTTTCGGAAATGCAACCTGGATATTATTAAAACTATTATATTCCCCACTATTTTAGAATTTTAATTGTAATGAACAGTTTAAGTGCTCGCAAATTTTAATAAAAATGGAAAAATAGCTGTGAATGTATTACAATATAAATAGAACGCATGCTCCTATTTTGTGATTCGGATAATTAAAAGATGATAATGTATGCTACCTTTTTTCACAAACCCATATCCAGATGAGCTATTGTATTCAGCTATTGCACGTTTATCACTTTTTATAGTGGTAATCTTGATTGTAAAGATACGTTGTAAGAGTTGTTTGGTAGTTGTTCTGCAATACCGAGTGTAGAAATAGGTAGTTATTTTTCTATATTGGCAGAACAACTTGGTTCGCATTACATTATTGAAACACTTTTAGCTAATCATACAATTTATCCTTATTATACTATGTTCCTTTCAAAAGATAGGCAGCAAGAGATTATTCGGGATGTTGCTAATCATGGAAAAGGGCTCTATGCACGATTAGGAGTAGTTGCTGGGAGCATTTGTAGAAGGGATACACTGTATTATTGTATGTTATGTGCGACATAGAAGACTCAGTAAACGCTAGTCTTACTTTTAGCGCTGCACAATCGACTATATTAGCAATGAGTATATATTTTTTAACTTTAAATAAATCTCAAAATTGGAGTAAATTAAATGTAATAGGAACTGATGACCCATTCCAAAATCTAGATGATATTATGCTTATTCTTTTATATACGGCCTGTCTAATTAGTAGAGGATAGATAAATTCTGATTAGTACCCATGATTCGGGTTTTGCTAGGCTAACAGTTAGAAAAGTTGGATTATCCATCCAATTTTTCTCGTGTTTTTTATTTTAGGGAGCCAGAGAAAAAGCCTGAAAAAAGCAATGGGAAGGCAAGAAGAAAAGCAGGAGAAAATGCAGAAAAAGAAAAAATAGTAGACAAAGTTGTTGAAAACGACTTTGTCTACAGTCTGAAGAAGCTATTTGTAAATATCTTCTCTTTTAGTAGATTTTAATTAATTAGTGCCTTAAAAGATTTCTTTTTCCAAAAAAATCGGTGGTAAATAGATTGAGCCAAGAAATTGACTATGAACGCAACTGGATATGCGAGCCATATTCCGTCTATCCCAAGTCCAGTAAAATGTGACAAGGAGTATGCTACTGGAACTTCAATCACCAAAATACTTGTGATTGTAAAAATTGTTGGTAATAATACCGTACCTGTTGCTCTCATTGTTGCTGAAATTGCTTGAGTGTGACCCAAAATAACATAACTACAAAAAGAGATTATAATAAGATCTTTTGCAAGATTAATAGTATCGGAGTTGTCTAAGAAAATTCTTAAAACGGGATTTGGTATCAGGTAAAGAATGAGAATAAGAATACCACCAAGAAGATAATTGAGTGTAATGGCTATTTTTGTTATATGTTTAATGTTCGAAATATTTCCGGATCCCACTGCTTGTGCAACAAATACTGAAATGGCAATTGAAATACTCATCGCTGGTATTTGAACGTAGCTTGCAATTTGATTCACGATTCCGTATGCAGCCGTTGCATTGGATCCATAATCATTTACAAAAGTTATGACTGCAATTTCTGACAATGCGATTGAAATCATACTTATGCTGGTAGGAATGGCTAATTTCAGTAAGGCTTTCAATACCGAGCTTTTCAAGTGAAGATGTTTCAAAATAATAGAATCTAATTTGAGTACATGACTTTTTTTGTGTAAGTACACTAATAGAATCACGAATGTAATGAAATTGGATAATACAGAGGCGTAAGCAGCACCATTTAATGCCAATTCCGGTAAACCCAGCCAACCGAAAATAAGAATTGGAAGCAAGGCGATATTTAAGATAATACTAATTAATAAGAAATAAAAAGGTGTTTTTGAATCTCCAACACCTCTCATAAAGGTTGTATAGCACATATATAAGAAAGTAATAGGTAATGTAATAAATAAAATACGTGCATATTCTGTACTTGCAACCAGAATATTCTCAGGTGTTCCCATCCATTTTAGAATATCTTCTGTAAAGAACCCTCCGATTATGGCGACAACAATGGATATGATCATCGTAAATGCCAAAGTTACTCCAACGATTTCCTTCATTTTTGAGGTATTTCCACCACCGTACGTTTGCCCAACTAGAATGGAACTTCCAGATCCAATTCCGATTACAAAGGATATTAAAAAAAGAATAGAGGGAAGAATGCAGAAATAGCTGCCAAAGAATCTACTCCAAGTGTTTGTCCAACGACGATAATTCCAAATACTTGACCTAATGATTGCAAAACACTTGCAAAAATGACAGGTATAAGAAAGAGAATCATTGGTTTTGCTAAGACTTTAGTTTCATTTAATGATTTAGTCATTTCAAATAACTCCTAATAGGTTTAATTTCAAAAGAATTCCCCATTTTTTGAATCAAGATTTTGAAGTGAGGGAAAGACCAACGAGTATGAACATTTAAGTCATAACTCGTGAATTTTTATATAAAAAGTTATGATAAAATCTGATAATATAAACCAAATTGAGTATCATACCATAGCAGCTTGCTATGTTTACGTTTCGGGATACGTGTTTGTAAACCCCACTCAGGATACTGTTTTATAATTTGAACTTGATCACCAGTAGCAACAGCAATAAATGATATATATTGATCTTTTGTCATAGGATGATCGCTTGAAATAAACCATTCATTATCAATTTCTGTAATTGAAAGTTTTTCTTTGTCTGCTGCTTTCTTTGCTGCTAATCGTTCTAATTTTCTCCCACAGCAAGATAGGGTGATATTTCCAGTGGCTAATACAACATTATTACATGACGGACAGACAAAATAATTTGACTTTTTCATATTTCCTCCTACAAATTCATTCGACGATAATTCACCATCTAAAATATTTTCTATATTTACGCCCAATAGGGTAGATAAACTTGGTAATAGCGTGACATCTGGACAGCCATACCCACGCTCCCATTTTGAAATCGTTCGATCAGAAATGTTCATTTGATCAGCTAATTGTTTCTGTGTCAGCCCTTTTTCTTTCCGTAAATTATAAATTAACTCTCCAACTTTACGATTATCCATCTTTTTTTCCTCCTGCTCTATTTTCATCTTAGGGGTCTATATGGTTAGAATCAACAAACGCTCCGTAGAGTTAAACATAGATAGGTAGAGTGTACTTATTTTCCTTTTGAACGTGTTTTAATGACTGTAATCATTCGACTGTTTATAGCTATTATTGGTTTATGGATTCTTCCTCATATGGTTAACTACATGGAAATAAAAATTAGGATTTTTCAAAAGTAAAAGTTAATTGTGAAAGAGTATACTTATTGTAAGGGTCTTTAATTAGATAAGTTTCAAAACAGAACAGGAAATAGCTTGGCGACATTCCCACCGAATAACCCAGAGTACCATCATCGTTAAAGCAAGTTCTAAATTTTTTATGAGAATTTACTATTTTAGTGACTATGTAAATAAAGGGTGGGTATAGCTTTATCCCTTTGCTACGGAGTTGTTCCAATAATTAGAGGGCAAGGTTTCTACTCATTATCAGGACATCCACATGCCTATCTAAATGTTACTTATATGGGGGGGAATCTCCATTTGCAAAATTTTGTTTGAACGTACCAATCAAATTTCAGATTTTAAAGCTAAGACTAAAGATAAATAACCGCCTCTAATTGCTAAAGCATTATTTTCCTTTGACTTTTTGAAAAAGAGAACCTATAATAATCACTATATTTTTAAATGCTAAGGAGGATTATTAAAAAATGATACCTAGACTATGGACCCTATCTTTGAACAAGTAATTGAATACGTTCAAAGGCTCTGTTTGTGTACAGAGTAAACGGGATTAGTCTGTCCTTTTTTAATAATCTTCATTTCATATTTAAAAAAACATCCGCCCTATCCGAACAGTTTGTCCAACTTTTTGAAGGTGGTTCTTCATACTTCCAGGTTTATGCGGATGAAAATATGTAATGTTTAGAAAGGCGGATTGTTCTACCTTTCTTTATTTATGTCTAATTTTCCTCCCAAAGAAATTAAGTGGGTAGGTTTATTTGCAGACGGCTCCTGATAGCCCCAATAAGGATGGGCCTCTTTCCCTTTACTCGAAGAACACAAGCAGATGCTTGTGTTTTTTTTATTAATTGGAGGTCAGGAAAATGAAAAGTGAAAATTGGCTACGAAAATTTATTGCAATATATACCGGACAGTTCTTTTCAATAATAAGTAGTGCGGCTGTTCAATTTAGTATTATTTGGTGGCTAACTGATTCAACGGGTGGATCGCCACTTGTCCTGACGATGGCTGGTCTAGCTGGCTTTTTGACACAAGCATTAGTAGGTCCATTTGCAGGCACAATCACGGATCGTTACTCTCGAAAGTTGATGATGATTCTGGCAGACATGACTGTCGCTCTTGGAAGTCTCCTCTTATTTATAACAATGTATTTTAATGAGCCGAGTATTCCAATGGTGATCGTTATCTTAGTCATACGTTCTCTTGCAACTGCATTTCATATGCCGGCTATGCAAGCATCTATACCTTTACTTGCACCTGAAGAGCATCTTACAAAGATTGCAGGTTGGGGACAGACGATAAGCTCCATTTCTAATATTGCAGGACCAGCTCTTGGAATGTCTTTACTAGCAGTAAGCTCACTTGAATGGGTATTGTTGTTCGATGTTTTCGGTGCTGTTATCGCTAGTAGTATTTTATTATTTATTAACATTCCAAGTGTAGTAAAAACAGAAGAGCAAGTTTCTAGCAACATTATTACCGAAATGGAGCTAGGGTATCATGCAATTGTGAAGAGTCCTGTTGTGTTAAAGTTAACTATAACAATGACCGTAGTCGCTCTTCTTTATATTCCACTAGGCACGTACTTTCCGCTTATGACACGCAATTATTTTGAAAAAGGTGTCGTAGAAGCAGGAATTGTGGAGAGTGTTTTTGCAATTGGGTTAATAGTTGGAGGTTCACTAATAGGTGTGTTAGGAGATCGTTTTAATAAAGTGAGCATGATGGCAACAGGGATGTTATTGATGGGGGCAACTTTATTTATATCTGGCTTACTCTCACCATCATACTTCTATATTTTTATTGTGTTGGCCGGTTTAGTCGGGCTGTCGGGCCCATTTTTTTCAGCACCATTTTATGCTCTTATTCAGACAGAAGTTGAACCGCAACTACTTGGGAGAGTATTTAGTTTTGTGACCAGCCTCTCACTACTAGCAACTCCGATTGGGTATCTAGTAGCTGGAGTCTTAATTGAATTTACAAGTGTAGCCATTCTTTTTTCAGTGTCAGGTATATTAATTGTCATTAATTCAGTCATAACATGGAAGGCAAAATAGAGGGGGTTGGGAAATAGAGGATGGGAAAGTAAATGAATATACATGTAACTACTCGGAATACTCCCGCCAAAAAGTGCTTGAGAAAAGGCAACAACAAGAGCAAAATGATAAATATATAAAAGAGAAAACACGTCTGCTCAAAGCTGCAGAGGACAAAAATAAGAAGGGCGGATAGGCAATTCGTTTAGTGTTGTGTCAGCTATTTTTGTAGGAAGGTACAATATATTAGTTTTAGATGAACCAACAAACTTTGAAGATATTTTCTGTATTGAAGCATTGGAATGCTTTTTAAAAGGATATGAAAGAACAGTTCTTCTTGTATCGCATGACCGTCCTTTTGTTGAGAGTGTGGCTGATATGTGTATGCCATAGAAGTACAGAATTTAGTAATCACACTGTTAAGTAAAATATAATTAAACATTAAACCCGACTGATATAAGCATGAAAAGTCGGGGATAAGGTGATTTCTCCTGTTATGTTATAAGTGAAAGGAGTGGAATAAAGGATATGTTAAAAGGGATGAACGAGGCATTAAGCTATATTGAAGATCATTTGGATAGCCATATTGACTTAAAAGAAGTGGCAAAGAGAGCGTATTGTTCTGAGTTTCATTTCAAACGACTCTTTTCCCTTCTATCAGGTATCTCGATATCAGAGTATATTCGTAGACGGCGGTTAACAGTAGCGGCTCTGGAATTGAAGAAGCAGCATGTAAAAGTAATAGATATTGCAATCAAATATGGCTACCAATCTCCAGATGCCTTCTCCAGAGCTTTTCAGAGTTTTCATGGGGTCATTCCAACCTTAGCTAGGAATCCAGAGCAAATCTTGAAAGCACATCCAAGACTGTCCTTTCAATTAACCATTCAAGGAGGGATCGAGATGAAATATCGTATTGTTGAAAGAGAACCGTTTAAAGTCGTGGGGGTGAACTATGCAGTTGAGATGGTAAATGGCATTCTTTCACCAACTTATGAAGATATGATAGCAGGCATTAGTGATACCAGAATGAAAGAATTGGAGTACATCTCTAATAAGGAGCCCTATGGAATTGTTCATGTTTCAGTCAATTATTCGGAAAATATGGAGGGAAAGGCAAATTTCGATCAATATATAGGAGCAGTCACGACGAAGGAAGCAACGGATGAGTATTCAACGTTAGAAATTCCGGGCTATTTGTGGGCAATTTTTGAAGTAGATGGAGACTGGACGCAAGTGGAAGAACATTGGCAACGAATATATTCTGAGTGGCTACCTTCATCTTCGTATGAGCTCGCAGAAGGACCTGAAATGCTAGTTAGTAAAGACCAGAAGAGTGAGATTTGGGTAGCTATCAAGAAAAAAAGATTAATGTCTCAAAGGTAGATGACAACTAAGCAATATATCTTCATTTAGAGGTGGCTATATGAGATTAAAACATTTAAACTTAACTGTAAATGATGTTGATGCTTCAAGGCAGTTCTTAGAAACTTACTTTGGCATGACATGTGTTGGTAGCCGTGGACAAGGATTCTCTGCCATGTTTGATGATGATCAATTTGTACTAACCTTGATGAAAGGAAGGGATGTTCTGTATCCTAAGACCTTTCATATTGGATTTCCGCAAGAGAGTAGAGAAAAAGTTAATCAAATTAACAAACGTTTGAAAAATGATGGTTATGAGGTGGATTCTCCGATCGAATCTCATGGGTATACCTTCTATGTTCAAGCTCCAGGTGAAGAAAGCAGGAGTGCTCTTCTTAACGACATTATTGTTATTTAGTTTAGTGGGTTGTTCAGGAGGATCGTATGCAATAGGTATTGGAGAGGTTGAATTCTCACAGAATAGTGTTGTTGGAGAATATAAGAGCTTTTCAGGGAACTACTTCAAAAAAGGAACGATTGCAGACGGGGAAAACTATACGCTCAACCTTGAAGTCGATACTAAAAGTGGAGAATTAATGGCAAAGGTGATAAATTCTAATGGAGAAACACTCAAAACTTTAGAAAATGGGGATACTTATACGCTCAACGAAGTGGGTACTTATAAGCTGCATGTAGAAGGAGAAAAGCATAGAGGAGGTTTTACATGGTCTTGGGAGTATGCCTGTGAAAAAGAGATAGGGTAATCCCTATCTATTAGACGTATGGTACAGGATGTATATCCTATCCAAGATAGCGGCAGTAATAATTCCAACTGAATATCGAATGAGATCTATGGTGAGAAACCCTTTGCCGAGAATCAATCCTCCGACAACTGTACGACGTATCTGATTAATCCAGGAAGCTTGATACAATTGACTGAATTCAATGCAAAAGCAAAATAAGAAACTAATGACAACCGTTGTGAAAAGATTTTTCTGGATCAGAAGGAAGCGAAATCCAAAATAGATCATCATTGCCCATATCATATCTCCAGCGTTCTCGGCGACAAAAAGTGGAAGCAAGTGAGCAATTTTTCTGGATGCTAGTCCTAATATCATGCAGAGAATAGTGGCAACTATATAGATCAATCTTTTATTCTTTAGTGTTGGGTAAGTTGTTTTGACTAAAGTCATGTGGGATCACTCTTTATAATGGAAATGGGTATCGGTTTCATCTTACCATGAGATAGGCGGTTCATTAAACTTCCACCTCTTATATACATACGTACATTATTCACCCACCAGCATATGATATTCCATCAAACTTGAGAAAGGTGGTTAGTAGATGTACGTTCGTCCTTTTATTTATCCGTTGCATCCCTATTATAGATACAACATGATGAGACACCATGGTTATAGGACTTGGCCCAATGCTACAGAAGATACTGAGAGGTGGTTTAGTTTGCCGACAACGAAAAAAAGCATGAAGTTAAAGGATTATGGCAAACAACCATTTGTTGTAAATATTAATGAAGCTACCAAACAAAATAAGACGTATCGAACTGCCATATGGACAGGAACTCATTTGCAGGTGACATTGATGAGTATTGCTGTGGGTGAGGATATTGGATTAGAAATGCATCCTCATGTCGATCAATTTTTGCGTATCGAACAAGGGCAGGGGGTTGTACAAATGGGGAAAAGTAAAGATCATTTAAGCTTCGAAAGAAAAGTGAATGATGATTTTGCGATGATGATCCCTGCTGGAACATGGCATAACGTAACGAACACTGGGGGCGTCCCTCTTAAACTATACTCCATTTACGCACCACCTAATCATCCATTTGGCACTGTTCATCGAACAAAAGTAGAAGCAGAACGTCTGTTTTGATATGGAACTGAAACCTTTTGAAGCTTCATCCCGTTTTAATGACGGGTATTTTTTATTGCTTTTTTATAGGAAAATAGGTCATTTATCTATATAGTTATGAACATAAAGAAGATCCTGTCATCAAAGAGCACAGATGAACAGGAATCATGATAACCTTATTGATAAAGTGAATGAGGAGAGGAGAGATGAAATGGAGGGGCTTCAAAGAATGTTAGATAGCATTACGTATATCGAGAGTCATCTAGAGGATGAGCTTTCTATTGATAACATTGCTGAAATTGCCTGTATGTCGAAATTTCACTTCCAGCGGATGTTCAGCATGTTAACAGGTTTTTCTGTAAGTGAATATATTCGAAATCGCCGTATTACAGTGGCTACACAAGAGTTGATTCAATCCAATTGTAAGGTCATTGATATTGCGATGAAGTACGGATATGAAAGTCCTGAAGCTTTTACGAAAGCCTTTCGAAGAATTCACGGGATAAGTCCTTCTGTTGCCAAGAAAAACAGTCAATTCTTGAAAGCCTATCCTAAACTCTCCTTTCAAATTCAATTAAAGGGTGATGTGGAAATGGAGTACAAATTGGTAGAAAAAGAGCGTTTTAAGGTTGTCGGAAAAAGCATTCAAACAAGTACGATTGGTGGCGAGAATAATCGAAGAATTGCAGCCTATTGGCAAGAGGCGAATCAGAATGGATTTGCCAAAGAGTTAGCTCAACATGGTGGCCCGCTTGGACTCATGGGAATTTGTTTGGAGTTTGATAAACAGCAAGAGAATTTAACGTATTTAATCGCTGCAGAAAAAATGAATGAAAATGTCCCTTCTGATTGGGAAGAAAGGGAGATTCCTGCTGCAACCTGGGCTGTCTTCCCAGTACATGGTGCCATGCCGGATGCGATGCCAAAAGTTTGGGGGCGGATTTTCTCTGAGTGGTTTCCTGCAACAGGGTATGAGCATGCGGAAGGACCAGAGATGGAAGTGTACGTAAGCGATGGAGATCCTTCTTCAGAAGAATATTATAGTGAGATCTGGATCCCAGTGAAAAAGTAACTAAGACAATACTATTCCGAAGGTGTTTTCATTCGACAAACCTTCGGATTTTTTATGTACAAATCATTGGATGGGCAGACATAGTTTGTATTAGTTTGATACAATTATTTTGGTAGAAAGAAGTATATAAGGAGTTTTTCATCATGAAACCAACGAGATTAACGAAAATCATTTTGGTCATTCTTGGAATGATCGGAATGGCCTGTCTTATTTATTATTATGTTCAAGGAAATGAGGACGAGCATGTAAAGGGTGAACAGACGAAAATGGAGCAATCCAAATACCCTGGAGTCGATATTATCACCGATACGTTCGAAGAAGAGACGTATCATAAAGCCGTTCATTATCCAAAATTCAAGGAACAAGTTTTAAATACTGAAATGAGTAAGTATGTTTCAAAAATGGAACAAAACTTTTATGAGGAATTAGATAAACATGATGTGGATCTTTTAAAGGAACGCCCTGCTCAGTTTTATTTAACGTTTGATATATATCCTGTTACAGACGGGATTTACTCCATCGTATTTTATGAGGAAGCTTATTTTGGAGGTGCAAATGCGCGACTAAATAACAAAGTATTTCTCGTGGATTTAAAGAACAAACGATATATTAAACAAACCGAGATCATCGATGATACGAAAGAAAGCAGGGAAAAGATCTATAATCTTTTACTCAACGCATTTAAGGAGTCTAAAGAATATGGTTCTTTTCTAAATGAAGAATATTTAAAAGAATGGATTGAAAATAAAGATCATGACTTCTCCAATATGTTTTTAACGAAGGAGTCGGTTGTGTTTAAATTTGATAAGTATGAAGTGACAGCAGGTGCAGCTGGAATGCCAGAAATTGCTTTACCTTTTAAAGAAGTAAGAGAGATCCTTTCTGCTGAGTGGGTAGATAAATTAAATGCACAAGATAGCAGTGACGAAAATGAAGAAGCTGAACGAGATGAGCAAAAGGTGAAAGAGGAAGAAAAAGAGATAGAACCAGCAAAAGATACATCCTCTAAAGAGAAAAGAGTGGCTCTAACCTTTGATGATGGTCCACACCCTAAGAATACGATGAAAATTTTGGAGTTGCTAAAGAAGCACGATGCTAAAGCTACTTTTTTCATGCTAGGTAGTAGAGTTGACTTCTACCCTGCTATTGCCAAGGAGATAGCTGAAAATGGTCATGAATTAGGAAATCATACGTGGAATCATAAGGATTTAACAACACTTAGTTCGGAAATGATAAAACAGGAAGTAGAAGAGACAAGCGCAATCATCTTACAGGCAACAGGTCAAGAGCCAACAGTCATGCGACCACCCTATGGTGCCACAAATAAAGAGGTAGAATCTGTTGTCAATTTACCGTCCATCTTATGGACAGTCGATACATTGGATTGGAAAACCCATGATCCACAAGCGGTGTTAGAAGAAGTCAAAAAGAATGTTCGAGATGGTTCGATCATCCTCATGCATGATATACATGAAACAACAGTTAAAGCGGTAGAGCTTGTGTTAGACTATTTGGAGGAAAATGGTTACACATGTGTAACGGTTTCTCAAATTCTATAATTCTTCTTCGTTTTTATCGAGGAGGCTTGCTTGTTTATGACAATGAAAAAAACGATCTGCAGTTGAAGGGGTAAACCGTATTGAAATGGCGTTATATAACTCGTTGGATGTTGGATAGACCACATAAGATCGGTACGCTCTTGAATCAATATAAAGTGGAAAAAACATTAGGATTAGGTGCATATGGAATCATTTATTTGTGCACAGAAACTGGAACGGATAAGCCATATGTAGTGAAACAATTGCGACCGAGTAAAAGGAAAAAAGAGCGAGAAAGGGAACGATTTAAGAGAGAAACTCAATTCTTGAGGAATATCGATCATCCCTCGATTCCTGCACTCGTCGATGAATTTATGATCGAGGGCGGGTTGTATTATGTGATGGAATATGTTGAGGGAGATAATTTAGAAGAACTTTTATTTCTTTATGATCAAGAGTATACGGAATTAGAAGCTTTGAGTATGATGAAGCAACTCCTTTCAATCATAAGTAGCCTTCATCAACAACGCATTTTTCACACAGATATTAGGCCGCCAAACGTGATTATTTGCCAGGAAAAAGTGCATTTACTTGATTTTGGGCTGGCTATTCAAGTAGATGGGGACAATGAGAACGAAATGAATCATTATCGACAAGATGATTACTACGACTTTGGACAGATGATTTTGTTTTTGTTGTATTCTCAATTTCATGGGAAGAGGAGTAGGAAGCTGACATGGTTAGATGAATTGACCTTGCATCCTGCCACGGTTCATCTTCTGAAGAAATTGTTGGGAATTTCCGAACCATACAGCAATATGCGGGAAATAGAAGAAGATTTGCAGAGTGCGATAGCCTTTTTTCAAGGAGAGCCATCATAAAAAAAATCTTGTACGTGAATGTACAAGATTTTTTCGTGTTTATTTAACTGCTGCTATGCTTTCGGCGCTTATAATAATGACTGCCACCGTAAGGATTGCGCTTTCTATGATCGGAACTACTATAGCTGTGGCTTTTGTATTTTCGGTAGCCTCTTCTGTCACTGCTGCTATATTTTTTATAGCTTCTATGACGACGGCTATGACTATGGCTTCCCGAGAATTGTTGTATTTTCTTCATGAATTTTTTAAACACGATATCACCACCTCTGTGTTACATATTTATTTGAGTCGATTTCAAATTTAAAAAACGAACAGTTCTAGCATTATTCATTCAAGCCCAACCTAAAATTCAAAAATGCATTCGTTTTGAAGTTTATTCATTTTATCAAACTATGCAAAAGGAACACCAAAATTCATTAAAAAATAATATGATTGTAATACAGTTGTGTTTAATCCACCAGACCTTGCTTAAAAGCGTAACTTGTTAATTGGACGCGATTTTCTAAATGGAGTTTACTTAATATATTTTTGAGATGGCTTTTGACCGTATTTTCAGAGATAAAAAGTGTTTTTGAAATTTCTTTATTGGATAAGCCTTTGGCGACTAGTTGTAATAGTTCTAATTCCCTCGTCGACAATGGAATATTTTCCTTTGAGATCGATTTTCTTTGCGGAAACTCTTTCAGGATTTGAAAGGCGATTTCCTTTGACATTGGGACTTCATCAAGGGCAAATGCTCTTAAATGCTCGACCCATGTTTCAGATTGAATGTTTTTAAGAAGGTATCCTTGAGCACCTTTTTTCAAGGCATCAAATAAGTCGGTAATATCATCGGAAACGGTAATCATGACAATTTTGACAGATGGAAACCTGAGTTTGATTTGTTTCGTCGCTTCTAGTCCGTCCATTACAGGCATTTTTATATCCATGAGGATATAATATCAGGCAGCAATTCTTCTGTCAATTGTAAGGCCTCTGCCCCATTCTTCGCTTCACCAATAATAAGGAAGTTTTCAAACTCTTCGAGGATTTCTCGAATGCCTTCTCTTGCGTGGGCATGATCATCAACGATAAGTATTCGAAAAGGTTGCATTATGTCCGCTCCTTTTTTAAGGCTATAATCGTTTCATTTTCCATTCTTTTGATTGAAAATTCCCAGCCCATATCCAGGGCCCTGTTTTGAATGATTTGCAGACCGTACCCTTTATTCGATTGAGAGGTTTCATCTGTAAACCCAATCCCTTGGTCCTTAATTTCGCAACTCCAACCATTTTGATCTTCATTAGCCTGTATCCAAATTTGTTCGGTTTTGGCATGCTTAATGACATTGATAACCGATTCTTTTATACATGCAAACAATTCTACTTTCTCTTTCGGTGATAAACGGTTCTCTTGGATATTCCATTGAAGGTGAATATCGATTAAATGATGTTCTTTAATTTCGGCGATATATTGGTAAAGAGTTTCAGTCCAGTTGAATGGTTCATTATTCGGTAAATATCTTAGGTTTGTAATCGCTTGGCGGGTATCTTCATGAACATGCTGTAAGGTTTGTTTGATTTTTTGAAAATCAAGATCCTCTTCTAGTGCATTCCTTTTCCCAAATTTATTCATTTTTACAGACAACAGAAAGAGTGACTGGGCAATTCCATCATGAAGTTCCCTCGCTAACTTCTCTCTCTCGATAAGTGCTGCTTTTTTCGTCTTTTCTATTCGTAATTCCTCTTGCATTCTTTCTAGAATTGTAAAAAGATGACGTAAAAATACGAATGTAATGATAAAAACCAATAGCGGAGACAAATAATTTCCCATTTCCATAGAGATATGAGAGAGAAGAAATTCGTGACGAATGTATTCCCATAAAGCGATCGTTACAGTCGGAGTGATTAAAATAAGCCACTTAATATGGTTATATTTCAAGCTTTCACCTTTTTTCTATCTAAAATGGTGTTTCTATTTTATCACCTATTTATACGTTTTTAATGATTATAATAAAAAATCACTCTTTCGAGGTATTATTTAATCTTGTATTTATATTTATAATAGCATCTAGTACGACTAGAAAACGAATTGTTCTTTGGGAGGTAATATTTTGAAACGGATAGTTATGACAATAGTAGTGCTGTTTCTTGCAGCAATAGGATCGAATAATGCTTTTGCTCATTCGCATTTAGAAGGGTCCAATCCAGCAGATGGAGAAGTGATAACAGAAGCGTTAAGTGAAATTGTTCTAGATTTTGATGGTGAAATTGAACAAGGGAGCTTTATAGATGTCACAACAGCGGATGGACAAGCGGTTGAATTACAAGAGACGGCAATCGTTGAAAACACACTAACTGCGACCGTTGCTGAACCATTTGCAAATGGTGAATACGAAGTAAGTTGGAGTATTATTAGTGCAGACGGTCACGCATTAGAAGGGGAGTTTTCATTTGCTGTGGATGCGCCGGTTTCTGAAAGTACAGAAGAACCTTCAGTAACGTCGGAAGAAAATGATGAAGTGGAAACATCTGAACAGACGACGGAGAATCAAGAATTAGGAGCGTCTGACAATGATGCTGAAGAAGAATCATCATCCGTGACGATCATTTTTGTTGTTCTCATTCTTGTTTTAGCAGCAGGCGGAGTAGTCTATTTTTCTAGAAGAAAGAAATAGTAGATGGAAATGATCACGATCATTAGTCAGGTACTTCTGTACTTGTGTTTCTCGCTTTTAGCAGGGAGCTTTATTTTGCTGCTTGTTCCAAACGAGCATCGCCCTGATATAAGGATTAAAAAATCATCTTTATTTATTAGTGCAGTGGGAGTACCGATTTTTTCATTTGTTCCAATTCTTGAACTTGCGTTGTATCTGGCTCCACGCTTAGGCTTAGTGGAGTCGTTTAAAATGGTGTTAACGAGCTTTACGGTTGGAACAGCTTGGAATTTTACGCTGCTTGGTTCGATTGTATTTGTCCTGTTAATCTTGTTTGCGAAACCAGAAGAACAAGGGATATTTGCTTTGCTAGGAATCGTCCTAACCTTTGGGTTGATTTTAACAGTGGCATGGTCAAGCCATGCTGGCACTGTAAATCTTGTTTTGGGAATCACCAGTGACTTTATCCATTTAACTGCGGTTAGTAGTTGGGTTGGGATTATCCTCGTTATTGGCTGGAGTTCACTCAATGATAAAAATTGGCTCAAGTTTTTAAGATGGTTTTTAATAGTGGCAATGGGCTGTTTCGTTATCACAGCGATTAGTGGTTTGCTCCTCACAACGATTATGGTAGATGATTATACGGATTCTTGGAGAGTTTCGTACGGACAAGGACTATTAATCAAACACCTATTTTTAGTGCCACTGGTTTTTTATGCTTTTGTGAATGGGGTTATCGTGAAGTCTCTTATATTAAAAGATGCTACGTTTAGACCTATTCCTTGGGTTCGCGTAGAAGGCATGATCTTAATGGTGATTTTTACAGTAACAGCTATTTTTTCACAAGCGTCACCACCACATGGTAACTATATGACGAATGAAGGAGTATCACCCTTATTCAGCCTTTTCCACGAGGATATGATTGATGCCAGTAGCATCGTTACTTTTGCGTGGAATCTAAATACGCTTTACTTTCTTATCCTATCCATTATTTTGCTAGGATTGATGGGCTGGACATTTTACAAAAAAGGATCCATTTTGGTTTCTTTTCTTTTGAGTTGCTTCTTTGTGATAAGTAGTTACTTGATGTTAATGGTATCGGTAGTTGTGCGTTAAAAAGACTGGATCCTTTGGGGATTCAGTCTTTTTAGGATATGCAATACCCATCTGTCTATCTAATTTTCTCTAATATGCTTACCCGATATCTTTTGAAAATAAAATAAGCAACAAGATATATAAGGATGGAAAAAACAAAAATGTTTGTGACAGCACCAATTAGAAATGAAAAACCACGAGAATGGCTACCTGTTACTCCTTCAATCGTATGCTGAAGAGCATTGATATAATCGACTTCCTCAAGGCCATCTACTTTTGGTTGCCTGTCTAATAGTAGACTACCGATTTTATAATTAAAAAGAAAAAGCAATGGCCAAATAGGCGTTCCGATGACTCCGCCAACTAATGCGGCCACCTCATTTGAACGTGTTAGCTTTGCTAAACTGACGGAAAGCACAGGACCTAAGCCGAAAGTAGGGAACCAACTTGGCAAGAAGCCCATAGTAAGTCCTGCTGCTACCTGATGAGGACTTTCCTTCAGGCGAAACAAGCGGATAAAATAATATTTAATTCTGCGTTTTATCTTCATCTATTGATCCCCTTCACAACAACTCAACCAAACCATTTTTAAAGAATCATATCTATAACTTTACATCTTCCTTTAAATTCTTACTACAAATTTCACTCTCATGTTGTCGGAAAATTTTATCTTTCAAAATAAAGGGGTTGCGAAAGTTTATTTATGTACATATAATGTATATATAGTATATATACATTATATAATATTAAAGTGAGTGATTAGTCATAGAAGGGGTCAAAAGTTACTGATAAAAAACTCAAAAAGAGGGATTGGCATGAAAATCATTATCTCCAATAGTTCGAAGGAGCCAATATATGAACAAATTACGAGCCAAATTAAAGCATCCATTTTAGCTGGCGAGCTACAGGAAGGAACAACTATACCTTCCATGCGAAAACTTGCACAGGATTTGCAAATTAGTGTGATCACGACAAAACGTGCTTATGAGGAATTGGAGAAAGAAGGTTTCATCTATTCGATTGTCGGAAAAGGGTCTTTTGTTGCTGAGCAAAATTTGGAGGTTATAAGAGAAAAAAAGTTGAAAGCGATTGAAGAGCAAATGAAGGCCGTGATCATAAATAGCAGAGAAATTGGCTTATCACTGGAGGACCTACAACAATTATTGAACATTTTATATGAGGAGTGAATTGATGGAGAATGTGGTTGAACTAAAAACTGTAACGAAGCAATTTAAAGGTTTTTCCGTTGAGGATATTGATTTAGAAGTGAAGCAAGGCTTTGTTACTGGATTCATTGGAGCAAATGGGGCTGGGAAGTCGACCACGATAAAAATGATCATGAATTTATTAAAACCTGATTCTGGTGAAGTGAAGCTTTTTGGATTGGATTACAAGACTCATGAGAAGGAAATTAAGGAACGGATAGGCTTCGTATATGATGGGAATGTATTTTATGAGGGACTAAATTTAAAAGACATTAAGCGAATCGTAGCACCAGCATACAAACGATGGGATGACCACTTATTTAAACAATATGTTGAACAATTTGAGTTACCGCTTCATAAAGCGATCAAAACATTTTCAAAAGGGATGCAAATGAAGGCATCTTTAGCGATCGCTTTGTCCCATCATGCAGAGTTAATTATTATGGATGAGCCGACAGCAGGGTTCAAGAATTAATGATTGATGATCACCGCACCATCTTCTTTTCTACACATATCACAACTGATTTAGATCGCATCGCCGACTATATCGCCTTTATACAAGATGGAAAAATGGTGTTTAATCAATCGATCCACGATGTTGCGGAAAATTATGCTCTTGTTAAAGGTGGCATCGATCTTCTTGATCGAGATACAGAAAAAGCCTTTGTCCATATTCATCGTGCATCGACAGGATTTGAAGCATTAACAGATAATGTGAAAGCAGTGGAAGACATCTTTGGAAATACGGTTGTGGTTGAACAGGCTTCGCTTGAAGATATTATGTATTACATGAAAGGTGGCGTATATCGTGTTTAACTTAATTAAGCGTGATCTCATCCTACAGAAAAAACAACTATTATTCTTTATCCCTTTTATTTTAGTATTTATCATGATGGATAAACATCCTGCACTAACATTTCTTGTCGCAAGCATTTTTATTCCTTTCAACGCATATGCTTACGATGAAAAAGCAGAGTCCAATATATTATTAAATTCCTTGCCCTATACACGTACAGAAATTATTGCATCACGCTACCTTGGTGCGATCGTGTATATGATAAGTGCTTGTGGATTGACAAGTCTTACCTTATTTCTTTTCAATAAATCTTTTACAATGACAGATATGGCCATTGGCAGCGGTTTGTTTTTAATGTTTGCAGCGTTTAGCTTTCCGTTATTTTATATTCTTAAACCAGGCTATATTACTACCGTCTTAATTATTAGTTTTCTCGTATTAACTGCAGTTGGACCCACGATTGCAACGTTTTTAGCTGAACACTTAACAGCAATAACTGATTTTATTGTGAGTTTATCCGTACCAGTACTATACAGTGGAACAGCTCTCCTGATCATCGTACTGTATGCTGCTTCATGGGGAGTTAGCACGACGATTTATCAGAGGAAAGTATTTTAGGAGCCTGAATTTATGTCGAATTTATCAGTTCTTAATCTGAAGATGTACAGCTCAGTACAATCTTCGGATTATTTTTTTTGGAAACAAGGACTTAGTTTCTCTATGTAGTAGCTCTTGTAAGAAGAGTAGTTTTTTGACAAATAATGGTTGTTGGAATATAATTCAACTATTCAATAAAACACTTGAATGATTGGTGGGTAATATGCAGAACGAGAGGACTTTAAAGGATTTATTGTATCAAGAATTTGCAAGAATAGGTAAAAGTCTTTCTAGTCCAAAAAGGTTAGAAATTCTCGATATTTTATCTCAAGGGCCAAAATCTGTGGAAGCTTTATCAAAAGCAACTACGATGTCAGTGGCGAACGTGTCTCAACACTTACAAACCCTTTCAAATTCTCGATTGGTAAAGTTCCAGAAGCAGGGGAATTATGTGATCTATGAATTAGCGGACACCGCTATTTCGGACTTTTTAGCATCCTTACATACATTGTCAGAAAAACAGTTTGTAGAGGTACAGCAAATAAAGCAAGAGTTTTTAAATGCTAACCTTGGTATGGATGGAATTTCTCTTGAAGCTCTTAAGGAACGGATGGAGAATGGTGAAGTTTTACTGTTAGATGTTCGTCCGAAAGAAGAATATGACGTAGCACATATTCCCGGAGCCATTTCAATGCCAATGGAAGATTTGAAAGAAAAATTAGCTTCTTTACCGTCAAACTGTGATGTGGTTGCTTATTGCAGAGGACCTTACTGCTTGATGTCTGTAGAAGCAGTTGAACTATTGAAGGCTCACGGCTTGAATGCTTTTCGGTTTGAAAAAAGTGTCCATGATTGGAATCAATTTGAGAGCCAATTAAGGATAATAAAAGATTAATAGGGGAGGTGTTAACGTGTCTAGTGAATCCAAAGATGTGTCTCAAACTTATATAGAGCACCCTGAGAAAATCAAAAAACTGTATAAACGTACGTTAATCATCGTTGTGATTTCGCAAATATTTGGTGGAGCTGGATTAGCTGCTGGTATAACGGTCGGGGCCTTGTTGGCGCAAGAGATGCTTGGGACAGATGCGGTTGCTGGTCTACCAGTTGCTTTGTTTACGTTAGGATCGGCAGGAGCAGCATTATTTGTAGGAAGACTTTCTCAACATTTTGGTCGTCGTACAGGTCTCGCGACAGGCTTTATAATTGGTGGTCTTGGAGCGATTGGAGTAGTGTTTTCTGCGGTATTCAATAATCCGTTTCTTTTATTTGCATCCCTATTCATTTATGGTGCTGGGACTGCGACGAATTTACAAGCGCGATATGCTGGAACGGATTTAGCAAAGTCTAAGCAAAGGGCAACAGCTGTAAGTATAGCGTTGGTGTCGACAACATTTGGTGCAGTTGCAGGCCCAAATTTAGTAAATGTGATGGGAGATTTTGCTCTTTCAATTGGAGTTCCTTCCTTGGCAGGTCCTTTTATTTTATCGGCAGCAGCATTTATCCTGGCCGGTCTTGTCTTTTTGATATTACTTCGTCCTGATCCATTGCTAATCGCAAGAACAATCGAAGCAGCCAAACAAACGCAGAATGAAAAAGGAATGTCAGGAACTACGAATCAAGAGGAGAACAAAAGAGGTGTTATCGTCGGTGCTACGATTATGGTACTTACACATATTGTCATGGTTGCAATAATGACGATGACACCAGTACATATGAGTGATCATGGCCATGGGTTGGGCGCCGTCGGACTTGTGATTGGATTTCATATAGGAGCCATGTATCTTCCTTCATTGGTGACGGGAGTTCTAGTTGATAAGCTTAGGCGTATAACGATGGCTATTGCTTCTGGGGCAACATTGCTTTTATCAGGTCTTGTTGCAGCGCTTGCACCAGGTGATTCTATGATTCTTCTCATTCTTGCCCTTTCTTTACTTGGCCTAGGGTGGAATTTTGGCTTAATCAGTGGAACGGCTTTGATTATAGATTCAACGAATCCTTCGACACGGGCAAAAACCCAAGGTGCAGTAGATGTTTTAATTGCTCTATCAGGGGCTTCAGGTGGTGCCCTTTCTGGAATGGTCGTTGCAGGCTCAAGTTATCAAGTATTGTCATTAGCTGGTGGGATTTTATCCTTAGCCCTCATACCAGTCGTGATCTGGTCACGTAAAGAAAGGGCAGCGGAAATGACTCAATCGTAAAAATCGGATAAGGATTGTTGTATAGAACACAAAATTCTATAAACAATGGAGATAGGGTCTTGTTTATCATCTCCATTGTTTGAATCTTATGCTATAGTAAGCTTTAGAAAGTATGAAAGGAGATGTTGGTTTATGTTTAACAAGCAAAACTTGGAGATTGTACCAAATGGGGAGGTATGTGCAAAATAAATTTAAGCATAGCACCTCCCAAAAGTTGCATCTAAACTTTAGGAGGAAATGAAAATGAATCATATTAATTTGAAAAATTTAGGACTTACTGATCGATTTATTCAGGAGTCTAAACAATATATAAATCTCTACATTGGTCGGGTTTCGTCTCAATATAAAAATGCATATAAGGTAATCACAGAAAATGGTGAGATTAAAGCTGAGATAACTGGAAAATTTCATTATAATGTAAACGGTTTTTCTGAATTTCCTGCTGTTGGTGACTTTGTCATGGTTGACCGTACGGATACATCCGAAGGAAACGGGATCATTCATCATGTGTTAACACGGAAAAGCGTTTTTGCAAGAAAAGTAGCTGGTTCAAAGGAAGATTTGCAAGTGATCGCAACAAACATTGATACCGTGTTTATTTGTATGTCACTAAATAACGATTTTAATCTTCGTAGACTAGAACGCTATCTTTCTATCGCTTGGGATAGCGGAGCGGTTCCAGTAATTGTCTTGACAAAATCGGATCTCTGTACGGAAATCGAGCAAAGACTTAATGAAGTATCATCTATAGCTATCGGTGTAGAGGTCTATGTTACTTCAAGTGTTTCTGATGGTGGGTATCAATCATTAAAGGGATATTTTTCAAATGGACAGACTGTTGCCTTTATTGGTTCATCTGGTGTTGGAAAATCAACTTTAATTAATCGTTTTCTTGGTCAAAATGTATTAGATACAAGTGAAACTAGAAACGATGATAAAGGGAGACATACTACGACAAGAAGAGAGCTAATCATGCTCCCCGATTCTGGTGTTGTGATTGATACTCCCGGTATGCGTGAACTTGGGATCATAAGTGCTGATTTATCAAAATCGTTTGCAGATATTGAAGAATTGGCAACGGAGTGTAAATTCAATGACTGTTCTCACACGAATGAACCTAAGTGTGCCGTTCAGATGGCCATTAAGGATGGAAGTTTGTCCTTCGAAAGATTAGAAAGTTATCGAAAATTAATAAAGGAAACAAAGTATGAAGGCTTGAATTCTAGGATGATAGAAAGAGAAAAGCTAAATGAGATGTTTAAAGAAATGGGCGGCATGAAAAGTGCAAAAAAGTTTCTAAAAGAACAAAAAAAGAAAAAGCGTAGATAGCTAGCTTAGACTGGATCCAATCAGGATTCAGTCTTTTTTTCGCTCTCCCAATCTAACTTTTCAAATCTTATGAATACAGACTGATTTCTTATTTCCTTGGAGTAGGGGCATAGTGTAAGACTTTATATATGTAATGTGCTCCAAAAAGCTGTTGTTTCAAGGCTGTTAACAAATGGAATAACTCCTAACAGAAGTTATTTCTATAAATTCACAGTTTGGTTATCATTTTTCTTTAGAAAACAGGACATGAATCATAATTTTAGTAACATAATGTTTCTTATCATTTTTTACAACCGTATCATAAATATATTCTTCGAGGGCGTAACTGCCCAATTCTAAATGCAACCGATCCATTTCGGAAAATAGTCGTTTATATGCATAATGGATCGTTTTTTCATCCCCGATGTGGTAGCCGATAAGATAATTTCCTTCAACGGTTTGAAAATACGGATACCCTTCCTTTGGATGGGGCTGTTCCATATATAAATAGCTATAATGAGAGAATTCCCCTTTGAGTAATTGCTCACGCTTTGTTAAAACTCCGATGGGATATCCTGTATCTAAGTGAGAAATGTATAATTCATCGATAAAATCTGAAATAGCCTCAACAAATCCTTCGTCAGCCATATTCTCAATTTTTTCACTTAAATAAAGAGTCATACTTGGTAAGTGTTCAAGTGTAATTTGCGTGAAATCAAGTTGTGAAGCCTCTTTCATTAGCTTGATTTTCGCATCAATGATTTTCTCCTTCATCTCGATCTCTTGTCGTTTTTTGACGATATCATCTTTTTTTTGGTACATCATTGATAAAAAAGTCTCAGGTGATTTATTCTGAGTGTATTGTTGAATGTCGTCTAAAGACATACCAAGTTCCTTTAATAAATCGATGACGAAGAAAAGTTCAATTTGGTGAATGGAGTAAAACCGGTACCCTTTATCATTTTTAAATTGAGGAGAAAAAAGCCCAATCTGGTCGTAATAAAAGAGGGTCTGTTTGTTTATTTTGCAAAGTTGTGCAAATTCTCCTGTCGTTAAATATTTTCCATTTTTTTTATTCATGTACATGTCCCCTCCTTGACTATATAGTTACTATATACATTAGGATGAAAAGAGTAAATATGAAAAATTAGGAGCACAGATCAACATGAAAAGTTATAAAGTGACTTTGGGATTATTATTAATGAATCTATTTATTGCCTTTTTAGGAATTGGTCTCGTTATCCCTGTTTTACCAACCTTGATGAATGAATTGGGAATTACAGGGACAACGGTTGGTTATTTAACAGCAGCCTTTGCTATCGCGCAATTAATTGTTTCTCCATTTGCAGGCAAAGCTACCGATAGATTTGGTCGGAAAATTATGATTGTCATCGGCTTGTTTATTTTTGGTAGTTCAGAATTGCTATTTGGACTTGGAAAAGAAATTGAAGTGTTATTTATTTCGCGCATTCTAGGCGGAATTAGTGCAGCATTTATCATGCCTGCGGTTACAGCATTTATTGCAGATATTACGAATACAGATACTCGTCCGAAAGCTCTTGGCTATATGTCGGCAGCAATTAGTACAGGATTTATTATTGGACCGGGTATTGGTGGATTCTTAGCAGAGTTCGGAACAAGGGTGCCATTCTTTTTTGCAGGAGGTCTAGGAACTACAGCTGCTATCCTATCCATTATATTATTATCTGAACCGAATCGTACGGAGGAACAGACTGAAGAACCCTCAAATAGTCGTTTTGGTTTGCAACGTATTTTGGCTCCAAAATATTTCCTTGCGTTTATATTAATTTTTATCGCTTCCTTTGGTTTAGCGGCGTTTGAATCGTTTTTTAGTCTATTTGTTGATCATAAATTTCAGTTTAAACCATCTGATATCGCCATTGTGATTACAGGTGGTGCCATTTTTGGAGCGATTGCACAGGTCGTATTATTTGATAAACTCACACGAATTTGGGGTGAGATTAAGTTAATTCGCTATAGTTTAATTTTATCGGCAGTACTTGTCTTTCTCATGACGGTTGTTCACTCCTATTTCTCTATTTTGCTTGTTACATTTATTGTCTTTGTCGGCTTTGATTTATTCCGGCCTGCCGTGACTTCTTATCTTTCCAATATTGCTGGGAACGAACAAGGCTTTGTCGGTGGGATGAATTCTATGTTTACCAGTTTAGCGAATATTAGTGGACCAATCATCGGGGGAATATTGTTTGATATCGATATTAACTATCCTTATTACTTTGCTACTGTCATATTAGTAATTGGAATTGTGATGACAATGTTTTGGAAGAAGCAAGCAGAGGGGGCATCTAATCGAGTAAAGATGAACAAAGCGAACTTGAATTAAAAACATTAATGTCTAATTACATTAGATGATCAGATAGAGCTAATCCAAGAAGGATTAACGCTATTTTTTGTGGAAGTAATAAATGAATGCTTGTTACAATTTGAGGGAGGCTTTGCAATGGAATTTACCCACACTAGAATAGGAAAGCTATCGAGCTTTAAAAGGTAAGAGCAGATTTATCACGTTACCCACTGAACAAAAGGATTGGGGGATTAAGGTAGCTCATTTTAGGGATCCAGCTGGGACTTTGATAGAGATTTATGAAAATATTTAAATACCGAAAGGAGGGGAATCCAAAAATGGAAACGATGGCGCTTGGGTATTTAAATAAAAATGTTCTTCATCACATTAATATGATAGAAAGCATTAAACAACATCATGCAAATATTATACGATCAGATATTCACGGTGTTGTATTGTTTGATGTCCCGAGTGAGACCCATATGATTAGCTGTGACAGTTTGGAGGATTATGAGAGAGTGTTACAAGATATTGAAGAAATAAGAGAATGTGAAGTATTTCAAAGTTGGGCTAAATCTTATGTTCAGGAGAAATATCGCTTAATTCATAGAGATACATATTATCAGGCAGCCTTTTTAAAAGAGGATTCTACAGCTAATTCAAATCCCGTATTAAAGATAAGACTTCTTTGTGAAAATGACATTCCTTTAGTAAAAACATTTTATCCTACAAATGATTATTCATACGTGATCCAACGTCTTAAAGAAGGTACTCTTTTTGGTGGATTTTTAAATGATGAAGTGATTGGGTTTATTGGAATTCACGATGAAGGTTCGATAGGCTTACTGGCAGTTGTTGAAAAACACAAAAGAAAAGGATATGGACTTATGCTCATGGACTTCATCATCCAACACTTTTTAGGAAACAATCGAGTTCCATATTCTCAAATTAGTCATACGAATCAAGCTTCTATATTACTTCACCAAAAAGCGGGTATGGAGATATCAAAAGATGTAATCGAGTGGCTAACAATGGAGGAAGTAGCACTGAATTAAAAGTGGGAGGATGATTATGGACATAAAATGGCTCGAATGGGCGAAACAACTACAAGCGATTGCGCAAGCGGGACTAACATACTCAAAAGATGTTTATGATGTGGAACGATTTGAAATGATTCGTGAGATGAGCATTGAAATTATGTCTCAACATACAGAAGTGAATCAAAGGCTTATTCGCGATCTGTTTGCCAATGAAACGGGATATGCCACACCAAAGGTTGATATACGAGCTGTTGTGTTTAAAGACAGCAAAATTTTATTGGTTAAGGAAAAGAGCGATGGCGCTTGGGCATTACCAGGTGGGTGGGGAGATATTGGTCTTTCTCCGAGTGAAGTTGCTGTTAAAGAAGTCAAAGAAGAAGCGGGTTTTGTTGTAAGAGCCGTTAAGCTTTTAGGAGTACTAGATAAAAAGTGTCATCCACATCCACCATCCCCGTATCACATTTATAAAATTTTTATCCAATGTGAAATTGTAGGTGGAGAAGCAACGAAAGGAATCGAAACAAGCGAAGTAGAGTTTTTCTCTGAAGAAGAATTACCCAGATTATCTGTTGAACGAAATACAGAATCTCAAATCAAATGGGCCTTCAAGTTTCTCCATAACCCTCATGAACCGGTATATTTTGATTGAATCATATAGAATATTGCAAAATGGAAGAATTATTTTTAACGTGTTGTGGAATAAACTTAGGAACAAACTTAGGGAAGAATCAAATAAGTACAAATTGTAACAAGGGAGATTCTCTATTGGAATACTCCCTTAATATTTACACAAATTTATCGTAGGATTTTCTGATAAAACTTCGAAGTAAATGCTGGAATTAAATCAAGGGAACGCATAGTTCACAATAATCATGAGAAATCATATCTGCAGTGTATCTTTCTATAATCGGTTTATTGTCCATTTGATAGTTGCTATTTTCTATAATAGTAAAGATGTCTATCCATGCCTGTTGAATCGCATCCTCTGTATGTTTCACTAAAAAAACAGCATATTTCCCTCCAGAAAATTCTGTTTCAGCGATGGAACCGACGTCCAATTTAAAATCATTTGTAATCACGACACATGCGTCATATCTACAATTTTCAGGTAGTGTTATTGTAGGATTATCCTGTGGGATACCGAAAATAAGCGCAGATGACATAAGGTTGTTCCTAGCCGCCCAGTCTTTTAATTGCTCCATTGCTTCCATATTCTCATTTCCATATGGCCCCACCTTCCGGACATAGGCAAGGCGATAATTTGGAAGAGTTTCCACTCGCATTTTCATCTCCATGTTCTCTCCACCTTATTGGTTATTTGTCACTACATTCGAAATGTAACATGTTATAAAAAAATAAACATGAATCTTTTTATAAAAGTATATATGATCAACTAACAGAGAAAATCTATTTTTAATATGACAGACTATTGTCATATTAAGAATGATATAGTGATGAAAAAAAGATCGATGAGGAGTAATAAAATGAAGACATGTTCTTGGCCTGGAGATAACCAACTTATGCAGGTGTATCATGACAAAGAATGGTGTGTACCAAATACAGATGACCGGTATATTTTTGAAATGCTTACTTTGGAAGGAGCACAAGCAGGATTATCTTGGAGTATTGTTTTAGCAAAAAGAGAGGGTTATAAAAAAGCATTTCATAACTTTGATATTAAATATTGCTCGGACCTAACCGATGCAGAATTGGAAAATATTAAAGAACATGAAAATGTAATTAAGCACTTCGCAAAGCTTAAATCTATTCGAGATAATGCCAAAGCGATCATGAAGCTACAAGAGGAATTTGGGAGTTTTTCAAATTTTCTCTGGCAATACGTAGATTTTGAACCAATTATTCATAATTGGGATTCTGAGTCACAAATTCCAGCTGAATCAGAGTTATCAAAACAAATCAGTAAGGATTTAAAGAGACGGGGATTCAAATTTGTAGGTCCAGTAACCATGTATTCTTTTATGCAAGCAATTGGTATGGTCGATGACCATATTAAAACATGTCCCTACCATACTTATAATAAATAATGAGGTGTTAAATATGACTATGCAGGAAGCAATTGAACGATCATTACAGATAAGAAAGGCATATCATCAATTAGAAAAAGAGTATCATGGCACAGAATGGTCTGTAGAGGAGGATGCACTTGCCTTTCTCACGGATGCAGCATTGGTTGGACGTTTAACGATGGCTCAACAAGGAAGATGGCCGACAGGAAGTGAACCAAAAGCAGAACTAATGGATAAGATTGGTGAATCTATCTGGTGGTTGATTATTCTAGCAAACCGAATAGGCATTGATAGCAAGTATGCTTTGGAGAAATTTCTAGAAACAAAAGAAAAACAATTAATGTAAGAATTGTTTCTTTAGGGAGGCTCTCTTATGCCTATCAATCGGCATTTTGAAATTATTTATATGCTATTAGACAGAAAAACCATTACGGCAAAAGAATTGGCAGAGCATTTTGAAGTATCAACTAGAACAATTTATAGAGATGTAGATGTGTTAAGTGGTGCAGGGATACCCATTTATGCGAGTAAAGGAAAGGGAGGAGGAATTTCCCTATTAGAGGGTTATTCCTTTAATACTTCCCTTTTATCAAGCGATGAACAGGAAGATATTTTAATGGGATTACAAACGCTGGAGGTCACTGGTTTTCAATATAGTGACGATATTCTAGAAAAGCTATCACGTTTATTTAAAAAGAATACAACAAATTGGATAGACGTCGATTTTTCCCCTTGGGGAAGTGAGCAGGAAAATAAACAGTTATTTGCTTCATTACGAGGTGCAATTATCCAGAACTTAGTGATCTGTTTTAGCTACTTTAATTCTGAAGGAGTAAAAAGCGAGCGAAATATTGAGCCCCTTCAACTGTTATTCAAGTGGAATGCGTGGTATGTTTCTGGCTATTGTTTAGCGAAAAAGGATTTTCGGATTTTCAAAGTTAGTCGAATGCGAGAGTTGGTTGTTACAAATCAATCATTTAGTCGCGAAGCTCCTTCTAGTGCGATTGGAAATGCGGAAAACCAAGTATCAAACTCATCGATTCCCGTTATGCTAAGAATAGCTTCTAAAGGAGCTTATAGGGTATATGACGAATTTTCTGACCACATGATTACAGTGAATGAAGATGGCTCCTTCACCGTAAACGCTCATTTTCCGATTGGCGCTTGGTTAGATAGTTATTTGCTCTCCTTTGGAACAATGTTAGAGGAAATTAAACCTAAAGAGTTGCGGACAAGATTGATGACCAAAATAGATGAGATTAAACGTAATCTCCATGTTGGTGATTAGAGGGATTTTTCTTTAAACAGTAGCTAAATTGCTAATGTGAGAATCAAAATCATTTTTCTAGTTTTGTTCTACACATAAGAGGGACAGTGAACCTGTCCCTGTGTTCCAGAGGGACAGTGAACCTGTCCCTGTGTTCCATTTAGTCTTTTTTTCCGGCTATGCCATAAAAGAATAGCTTTGTGAGTTCTTCTGCAATGGGGAGTATAGCTTGGGTTGCCTCTTCACGCTGTAGATATAGTTGAAACATTTGCAAATAGAATAATATCGCCTCATTGGATACAGTAGGATCTATGTAACCCTGTAATCTACCTTCGTCAAAAAGTTTAATGAGGAGAGGGAGTGCCTCGTTTACATACACTTCTTCGACATAACTTTGCCCACTAGCATAATCCTTCATAAAGTCTTGAAAAAATCGTGTGCTAATTTGACTAGCATGCATTCCTTTATCAAAAATAATTCCTTTTATTTTTTCATCAAATGGAATGTCGCTTTCTAATGCTAGCTTTTGTTCATTCCATATTTGATCGACAAAGTATTTAAAAACGATACGGACTAAATTATCTTTGTTTTCAAAGTAATTATATATCGTGACTTGAGATACATTTGCCTTATTGGCGATTTCTGCCACAGATACTTTTTGTATTCCAAATTCCATAAAGAGCGCATATGCAGCTTCTATTATTTTTTTTTTCTTTTGCTCTCTCCGTTTTTCAAAACCATCCATTTCTGTCACCTCAATGTTAGTTTAATAAAAAATCTGAAATGTAACAATAAAGATAGTTCATAAATTATTGAGTATTGGATTAATTTTGTATATAATGAACTATAAAGATAAATATATTTCATAATTATCGAGAGGAGTAATATAGATGTCGATATTAAACACAACTAATTTAACAAAAAGATTTGGAAAATTTACGGCATTAGATGGTGTGAATATGGAAGTAAAGGAGGGAGAAGTTTACGGTTTTATAGGTCCGAATGGGGCAGGGAAATCAACCACTATCCGAATATTACTCGGAATGTTAAAGGCGTCCCAAGGTGAGGCCAAAATTTTTGGTAAGGATGCATGGTCGGATGCTGTTGACATTCATAAACGTATTGCATATGTGCCAGGTGATGTGAATCTATGGCCAAATTTGACTGGTGGCGAAGTGATTGATCTCTTTATGAAAATGAATGGAAGCACAAATCAGGAAAGACGAGAAAGTTTAATAAAGAAATTTGATTTTGATCCAACCAAAAAAAGTAGGACGTATTCGAAAGGGAATCGACAAAAGGTGGCGTTAATCGCTGCATTTGCATCGGATGCGGATCTTTATATTTTAGATGAGCCAACATCAGGACTTGATCCGTTGATGGAACATATCTTTCAGGAATGTGTGGTGGAGGCAAAAAAGGCTGGTAAAAGTGTATTATTATCCAGTCACATATTATCAGAGGTCGAAAAATTATGTGATCGGGTAGGCATTATCCGTCAAGGGAAGATCATTGAAACTGGAACATTAGATGAATTAAGACATTTAACTCGTACTCATTTAACAATTAAAACGAAAGAACAAATAGATTCTCTAAACAAACTAAAAGGAATTTACAATTTGAAGGAAATAGATTTAGAGCTTACTTTCCAGGTGGATACAGATGAACTTGATTCAGTCATTCGTTATATTAGTGGGTTTGGGATTTTAAAATTAGAAAGTGCCCCACCAACATTAGAAGATTTATTTATGCGTCATTATCAAGGTACACCACACTCTAACTCTAGGGCAGCGGGGTCGTTATAATGTACGAGAAGTATTTTAAAGGAACCAAGCATTTAACAGCGTTCATTTTCAGACAACAGCGGTTTAAAATTCTTGTTTGGTTAATTAGTTTACTTGGAATTACCTTGTCAGTTGCCGCATTCTACCCAGAAGTTTATGGCGATGATCAGTCCAGGCAAGCTGCATCTATGACAATGGATAATCCAGCGATGGTGGCGATGCTTGGACCAGGATATGAAGTAGAAGCATACGTGCATTCTATCGGTACGATGTTTGCCAATGAAATGTTGCTTTTTACTGCAATTGCCGTAGCGATCATGAGTATACTGCTTGTCGGGCGGGCTACCCGAGGGGAAGAAGAGGATGGACGTGTTGAAATGATTCGTGCACTTGCTGTTGGCCGACTCTCCTATGCTAGTGCGGTCATGATCGTTATCGTATCGACCCATGTATTGCTCGCTTTATTAACAGGGATTGGTTTAGCATCCTTAGGAATAGAAGGCATCCATGCAGAAGGTTCTTTCTTATATGGTTCCATTTTAGGGGCAACAGGTCTATTATTTGCAGCCTTTACCGCGGTCTTTGCTCAGCTTACTGAAACTTCAAGAGGAACGACCATGTTCTCTTTTATGTTGTTGATCATCGCTTATCTTGTTCGAGCAATAGGAGATGTGAGTAGCGATACTTTGTCATGGATATCACCACTTGGCTGGTCCGTCAGAACGGGAGTATTCGTAGAGAATGATTGGTGGCCGGTATTATTATCCATTATCGTTGCCATTTTATTTGGAGCTGCCGCAATTTATTTACATTCTATACGAGATTTAGGGTCTGGTTTTATTGCTGCAAGGAAAGGTAACACACATGCTTCAACTTTTTTACAAACAACATTAGGGCTTACTTTCAGGCTACAACAAACCAATATAATTGCGTGGGCGATTGGATTATTTGCTTTGAGTAGTTCATTTGGAGCCATTTTAGGAGATTTAGAAACATACTTTGCTGACATTGAACTTATGCAAGCATTTGTTGAAGTCGATTCGGATTACACGCTGACGGAGCAATTTATTACATTGCTAATGGCAATTATGTCTTTGATAAGCCTTGTTCCAGCTGTAATGGTCGTTCTAAAATTAAAGGCTGAAGAAACGAAAAACCTCACAGAAAATTTTTACAGTCGTGCAGTATCACGAACTCGTATATTAGCGAGTCACAGCTTCTTAGCGGTTGTTGTAAGCTTTCTCATGCAATCACTTGTTGCCTTAGGGCTATGGTCAGTTAGTGGGACAGTGATGGATGAGGCATTATCATTTAGTACAACTTTTGCTTCAGCATATGTATATTTGCCAGCGATATGGGCTGTTATTGGTTTAGTTATTTTACTAGTCGGGGCATTTCCAAAGTTGACAGGTTTAATATGGCTCTATGTTGTTTATTGTTTTGTTGTTGTCTATCTCAGTGGACTGCTCGATTTTCCAGATTGGATGAATAACATCTCTGTCTTTGAATATGTCCCACAAATTCCAGTAGATGACGGGAATACCATAGTGTTGATAATCTTAACGTTGATTGCGATAGTTTTAATGGTAGTTGGTTTTACAGGCTTTAACAAACGGGACATTGCCGGATAATGGGTTTAGATGCAATACTAGATGAAAGAAAAAAGTATGCGGAAATTGAATAGGAAGTCACAAATTCATGCCTATTTGGTACAATTAACCAAATAGGCATTTTGCTTTCAAAAAGATGAACTAGTTTGAGAGTTACTTTACTATATAAACCTTCCTGCGCAGATGTCAGGATTGAAACTAGAAAAACACTAATAAAAATTGAGATGTGAGGTGGGATTTTTATATGTGGAAATGGATAAAAGTAATTTTATTTTTATTAGGAGCATTCGCCTTGCTGTTGCTAAATCCAATGGAAATTTATACAGAGATGCGAACGAAGGGTGAGGTGGAACGTATGCTTTCTGATCAGACCGTAGTAGAAGATTTGTTTGACGGGGATATAGAAGATTTTGATTATATCGGGGGAAAAGCCTATTCTGTTAAAACAAGTGATGCTAGCTTTGTTGTAATCGTGGAGAAAAAGAATGGCAGAACGCAGCTTGAAACTTTTGTAAAGATAAGCAATGTTAATCAAGGACAAGGATATTAGAGAATGATAAAACATAAATGGATTACTTATTTGATTGGAAGTATTGTATTAGCTACGCTTTTGATAATCATTTTATGGCTTCAAGGAATTTATATTCCGAATCAATCTGCTTCTCAACACTATCCAATAAAAGGGATCGATGTTTCAGCTTATCAAGGAGAGATTGAATGGTCGAGGCTTAAAGAGCAAGATATGAGCTTTGCTTTCATCAAGGCAACTGAAGGTAGTAGTTTTGTCGATAGGTTTTTTGTGGAGAATTGGAAAGAAGCCACTACTACCAATCTGCGAAAGGGGGCTTATCATTTCTTTAGTTATGATAGTGAAGGTAAAACACAAGCAGAGAACTTTATCAAAACGGTTCCTATTGATGAAAATGCATTACCACCAGTCATTGATGTTGAATTTTATGGAGATAAAGAGAAAGATCCCCCTGATCGAGAACAAGTTGAGAGAGAGTTACAAGTTATGGTAGACCTTTTAGAAGAACACTACGGGAAACGAGTGATTCTCTACACTACAAATAAAGCGTATGACTTATACATAAAAGATGGCTTCGAACAATGCGATATTTGGATTCGAGATGTTTTCAATGAACCTTCCTTACCAGACGGAAGAACCTGGACGTTTTGGCAGTATACAGATCGAGAGCAATTAGAAGGCTATAGTGGTGAAGAGAAATTCATCGATGTCAATGTGTTTAATGGTAGTGTTAAAGAGTTTGAGGAGTATGGAAACGAGAAAGGAAAGGTACAATGATCGAGCTTACAAAGGAAATAATCAACTTCGTCAAGGCTAGGGATAAAAAGATCATGATAGGAATATCTGGTCATGGCGCAGCTGGAAAAACAACCTTTGCCAATCAATTGATTCAGGATTTAAACCAAGAGGAAGTAGCTTATCTTAATACGGATCCATACATAATCAATTCAGATATAAGAAAGCATACGATGATTGACTACAGTGATCAAAATGAAAAACATCACTATAAAATGACTGCTTGTCATCCAGCAGCACATCATTTACCATCATTGGAACGAGATGTACAGATGTTAAGAACGGGCTTAGATCTCTATACCATCGATACTCATTATCAAAAAAGCGAACTCCTTTCTGCGAAAAAGAAGGTGACGATCGTTGAAGGGATGAGTGTGGCGTTCTTAGATCCTCGTTTGTTTGATCTGAAAATCTACTTTTACACAGATGGAGAGACAGAACTGAAGAGAAGAACGGACCGTGATATCATAGAAAGAGGAGCCGATGGGGAGTATTTAAGACAATCCCATGCAGAGCGTCGGATTCAGTACGAGTTATTTATGCATCCTTACAGTGAAAATTTTGATGTCATCATCCAAACAAGTCAGCAAGGGATAAAGATTGAGAAGGGGCTTGCTTTTAATAATTAGGACGCTATCCGAGTATAGTTCAAGGTCCTCTACTTATCGAGGTATATGTGGATAAGCCATAATGAACTTATAACTTTACACCGTATAAAAAAGGAAAATCTGAAAAGTCCCGAATATAAAGCAAGAGGGGAAAAATGGCTTATTTTTCTCCTCGCATTCTAAAATTTTGCTCCATTGTTGTAATCGGAAAATCACCTATTTTCACGATATTAGAGCCAATAGGCAGAAATTCTCCGCCTTTATAAGCTGTTTTGCAATTTGTTCATTAAGCGGAAAATTTCCTTCTATTTTCCTTTCTAGCTCGCCGAGTTCTTAACGTCAGATCTGATGAGACGGTCCAATTTCTAGCTCTTTTTCTTGCTTCTTGATAACCATCACAAATAAACAAGCAAGTAGGCAGAAACCGCCAGCCATGAGAAATGCCCAGGAATAGGAGTTAAAAACCTTATATATTATGCCTGCGCCACTCGCCGCAACTGCTGCTCCTACCTGATGGGCCGCAAAAATCCAACCGTAGATGACCACACTTTTTTCTATACCAAAGATTTGCCTTGAAATATTAACAGTTGGAGGAACGGTGGCGATCCAATCAAGTCCATAAAAAATGGAAAAGATGATTAAAAGAGTGACAGATCCATGTGTTAAGGCAAAAGGAAGAATAAGTAGGGATAAACCTCTCAGGCCGTAATACCAGAATAGAAGCCAGCGGTTGTCAAAGCGATCCGAAAGCCATCCAGAAAGAGTCGTTCCGATTAAATCAAACACACCCATTAAGGAAAGCATGGAAGCAGCTGTCACAGCAGTAAATCCAAAACCGATGCAGTACGAAATGAAATGGGTCCCAATTAATCCACTTGTTGAAAGACCGCAAATGAAGAAACTGCCTGCCAATAACCAAAATTCTTTAACTTTAATCGCATCAAAAAGGGTTGAAAAAGCGATCCTGATCGGATTGCGCTTTTGCCTAACATCCACTTCTTCGTGTTGTTCGTCCAGTAGTCCATAAGGGAGAATGCCCATATCCTTTGGTGAACTTTTCATGAATAAGAGAATGATTGCAAACATAACTACGCTCAAAATGAGGATAAGACCAATCGCCCATTGCCATGAATAAGCTTCAACAAGGGCTGCTAATACAGGAAGGAGTACTAACTGTCCTGTTGCTGTACTCGCCGTCAAGATGCCGACAGCTAATCCCCTTTTTTTGACGAACCATCGATTGGCAATATGGGGACTTAAGATCGTTAAAAACAAACTTGAACCAAGTCCAATGATGACTCCCCAGATGAGAATCAACTGCCACACTTCATTCATCCAAAAGGTAAGTCCTAAGCCAGCAATTAGTGTAGCCATCGCTAATAACATCATTTTCTTGAGTCCAATAACATCAACTAAGGCGGCCATGAAAGGTCCGGAAAATCCATAGAGAAATAGACTAATAGCAAAGGCAAAGGAAATGACTGAGCGATCCCAGCCAAAATCTTCTTCAAAAGGGACGATAAATACCCCTGAAGAGGAGCGGGTAATTCCCGCTGCGATAATGGCAAAAAAGGTGATACATAATATAATCCAGCTATAATGAATCCGTTTCAAGCCTTCACCTCGTCACTGTGGAAAATAAAGTTAAATTGATTATAGCCGATCGCTAAGAAATATAATAAATAATTGCTTACAATATTGAAAATTCTAAAAGAATGGATATAATAATGACAATACCTTAAATGTCGATGACAAAGAGAGTAGTTATTTGTGAAGTGAAAAGCGAGTTAGGGAAGGTGAAAGCCTAACATGGAACAAATAATGAAGCGCACTTTGGAGATTCCATCCTGAACATAAGTAGGGAAGGACGGGGACAACCTCGTTAACAAGTTAAAGCGGTTTTTAGGTTTCTAAAAACAACTAGAGTGGTACCACGGGATTACATAACTCTCGTCTCTTTTTATAAGAGGCGGGAGTTTTTTTATGGAGGGGAAAATAATGAATGTCAAACATGATTTTGTTGAGTGCTTATTTTCAGCTTTAAATGGTCAAATAAAGCGGAAACAAATCCTGAAAATGATTGAGAAGCCAAAGTTTGAGCAGTTAGGAGATCTGGCATTTCCTTGTTTTGAGTTAGCTAAAATATATCGTAAATCACCAAATCAAATTGCACTTGAAATCGCAGAAAAGATCGATTTACCACTTTTTGAAAAGGTGGAGGTAGCAAGTGGATATGTAAATGTCTTTTTAAATATGCGAGATGTTTCAAGTAAGATCGTAAAGAAGGTTCTATTGGAAAAAGAACAATACGGGAATCTAGACTTAGGAAAAAACGAAGTAATCACGATCGACTTTTCTTCTCCCAATATTGCCAAACCATTTTCGATGGGGCATTTACGTTCTACCGTTATTGGCCATTCATTAGCACTAATCGCTGAAAAATATGGTTATACTCCCGTTCGAATTAATCATTTAGGTGATTGGGGCACACAGTTTGGTAAGTTAATGGTCGCCTACAAACAATGGGGAGATGAGGAGAAGGTTAAGGAAAACCCGATCAAGGAGCTTTTGACACTGTATGTGAAATTTCATGAAGAAGCAGAAGAAAACCATGATTTAAATGATAAAGGAAGAGCATGGTTCAAAAAATTAGAGGATGAGGACGAAGAGGCGCTTCATTTATGGAAGTGGTTCAGAGATGAATCATTAAAAGAGTTCTCGAAAATCTATCAATTGCTAGGGATTCGCTTTGATTCATATCATGGTGAATCTTTTTACAATGATAAAATGGATCGAGTTGTCCAATTACTGGAGGAACAAAATCTTTTAGAAGAATCAGAAGGGGCAATGGTCGTTCAGTTCGAAACGGAAGAGCTACCGCCTTGTTTAATCAAGAAAAAGGATGGAACAACCCTGTATGCCACTCGAGATTTGGCAGCGGCACGATATCGCAAAGAAACGTATAACTTTGCTCAGTCTTTATATGTAGTCGGTCATGAACAGTCGCTCCATTTCAAGCAGTTATTTACGGTGTTGCAGAAAATGGGCTATTCATGGCATGAAGGGATGGTCCATGTTCCATTTGGGATGATTCTGAAAGATGGAAAGAAAATGTCGACGCGAAAAGGAAAAGTAGTTTTACTAGAAGAGGTGTTAGAGGAAGCGATTCAGCTAGCAAGGGTAGGTATTTTGAAAAAGAATCCGAATTTAAACGCAAAAGAGGAAGTGGCGCATCAAGTTGGAATAGGGGCGATCATTTTCCACGATTTGAACAACTTCCGTCTCCATGACATTGAATTTTCCTTACAGGATATGCTTCGATTTGAAGGTGAAACGGGTCCATATGTTCAATACTCACATGCCCGTGCGGCGTCACTACTGAGAAAAGGGGATTTTCAAGAAGGTCAGGAACGAATCATAGAAGATAAAGAAGCTTGGCCAATTATAACGGCATTAATGTCATTTCCAGATGTAGTGAAGCGTTCCTATGAAGGATATGATCCTTCACAGGTAGCAAAATTTTTAATCGAACTTTCCAAAGCGTTTAATAAATATTACGGTTCTGTCCGTATTCTAGATGATCCTGAGCAAAAACAGGCAAGACTAACGTTGGTTTATTCAGTTAAAATGGTTCTTAAAGAAGGATTAAGATTATTGGGAATGGGAGCACCTGATGAGATGTAAAAAACGAGGAAGGACTTTTGCCTGCTGTTAAAGAAATGTTAAGGGGGGCTTCAGGTTGGAAAAATTGGAGTATATTCGGAATGAAGAAAAGAAATATCATGACTCTTGTTATGAGCATTATAAGTTGTTTGAAGAAGGCTCATGGTTATATAAGCCGGTCAAAACGGTAATCGATGTACTTCCTTTACTTGATAAGGACCAAATCAAAGTTCTAGATTTAGGGTGTGGAGTGGGGAGAAACAGTATCCCGATAGCAGAGGCGATAAAAGATCGAAATGGCAAAATTGTTTGTGTTGACCTATTAGATTCAGCGCTCGAGAAATTGGGGCAATACCGCCAAGAGTTTGATGTTCAACAGGTGATTGAATTAGAAAAAGCGGATATTGGTGACTATCAAATAAAAAAAGCTGATTTTGATTTAATTATTGCCGTGTCTAGTTTAGAGCATGTAGCATCTGAAAAAACATTAGATATTGTCATGAAACGGATGGTGGATGGGACAAAGAAGAAGGGAATGAACTGTTTGATTGTCAATTCTGAAGTGGAAGAAATGGATGTAAAAACGAATAAACAATTAGAGCCACTCATGGAAGTTAATATTCGAACAGCAGACATGTTTAAGAAATTAAAGAAGTTTTATCATGGTTGGGAGATCATAACTCAGCATGTGAAACCATTAAAATATGAAATTGCTCGTAATAATAAACCTGTTATCTTAAAAACAAATGCCATTACGTATGTTGTGAGAAAAATATAATCAGGGATGGAAGGCGTGTAGAAGTGCTCAATAATGAAAAAGATATCATTTCAGCTATCCAAGAGGATGAGTGGATGATGGAAATTTTGAAAGCGGCGAAAACATTGAATTTACCAGATTGGTGGGTGTGTGCGGGTTTTGTTCGATCAAAAGTATGGGATGTACTCCACCATTTTATAGAGAGAACACCTCTTGCAGATGTCGATGTCATCTATTTTGACTCCGCAAATATTGAAGAGTTCTATGAAAAAGAGTTGGAAAAAAAGTTAATAACGATACATCCTGACATCCCTTGGTCTGTGAAAAACCAAGCAAGAATGCACCTTAAAAGTAATACGACTCCTTATCATTCATCTGTTGATGCGATTTCAAAATTTCCTGAAACGGTGACGGCGTTGGGAGTAAAATTAGATGAGAAGGACAATGTGATCTTAACTGCGCCGCATGGAGTTCGAGATGTTCTTCATTTGGAGGTTCATCCAACTCCAGATTATCGTGAAGAAATGGAAAAGGTGCTTGTATATGAAGAGCGGGTCAAAACAAAGAATTGGCCATCTAATTGGGATAAAGTGCAGGTAAACCATCTTTTAAAATGACGAAAAATGCAGAGGAGTTTTTACTTATGACGACATTTCCAGTGCTTGAAACAGAAAGGTTACTATTAAGGAATGTAACGGAAGAAGATGCACCACATATATTGAGTTACCTTTCTGACGAAGAGGTCATGAAATATTATGGGTTAGACCCTTTTCAGACGCTAGAAGAAGCATTAGATGAAATTTCTTGGTATCAATCTATTTTTAAGAATAAAACAGGGATTCGATGGGGCATTACGTTAAAAGAACAAGGAGAAATGATTGGAAGCTGTGGCTTTCACAATAGAGTTCCTCAGCATTATCGCAGTGAGATTGGTTTTGAACTTAGTAAAGCTCATTGGGGGCAGAAAATCGCAGGAGAAGCGATTAACGCCATCGTTCGATACGGATTTGAGCAGATGGAAATTCATAGAATCGAAGCTTTAATTGAACCACTGAATCTACCATCGCAAAAACTTGTAGAAAAACAAGGCTTTGTGCGGGAAGGGTTGTTACGAAACTATGAGTTTACGAGAGGGAAATTTGATGATTTATATATGTACTCGTTGTTGAAAACGGATGTGGAAAATACTGCAATTTGATGATCTACTAGGAATATTCATTGTTAAAAATAAGACGATCGAACGATAATATGAATAACAGAGGGAGGTGGGATGAAGATGTTTTCATATTGGTTATGGCTTTTCTTGAACTTGAGTGTTTGGTTGTTAGGGCTTCATTTTTTCAACGAAGAAATTCTAACGATGACAGGAAGGCTATTTGGAATGGCCTTGTATTTTATTTTATTCTTCATCTTGCCGTTATTCTTAGCGAAGCCCAAAATAGTCAGCACGTTATTATTTACACAGGCAATTATTGCAATGGTTACATTTTTTCCTGAACAACATGGAAGTATTAATCCTTACTTCATTCTCGTTGTTTCTCTAATAACTGGAGAAGGATTTTACCGTCTAAGATTTGCACTTAGTTTGTTACTAGGGATGATTTGTACAGGTGGACTAAGCTTTATAATCTTTCATATGGGACTTGCCCTATCCATGCAGGTTGTCATCGTTATCTACATGGTCATTCTTCTTATTGCGATGACTTTTTACAAAAAAATGACCGATCAAAATCAAGATTTAGAGGCGAGGTACGAGGCTCTTCTTAGTGAGTACCGAAATGTTAAACGGCGTGTTTTTTCTGAGGAAGAAGAGACGAGGCAAGAAGAACGGATGTTAATTGCCCATGAAATTCATGATTCTGTCGGACATAAGCTTTCCGCTCTCATCATTCAGTTAGAGGCCTTTCGTTTAAAGACTTCTGGACAAGATCAAGAACAGGTTCGATTTTTGAAAGAGCTGGCAAACGAGAGTCTAGAAGAAACGAGAAGAGCGGTCAAATCGTTAAAAGTAAATGAAATGGGTGGATTACCAGGTGTCTTGCGATTAATTCGTAAGCTGGAAATGGAAAGCTTTTTGCGAATTCACTTTTCGGTGAAACATGGTGCGTTTACAGCTCCTCTAACTGGAGAGCAGTCTTTCGTTATTTATCGTTCTGTACAAGAGGCTCTCACCAATGTCATGAAACATAGTCAAGCAAGGGAAGCAGAAATTTCATTCGAGGCACCTGGTGGAGGAATTTTTCGATTTGAAGTCAATAATCCCGTTTCCAACGACAGTCATTTTACAGAAGGCTTTGGGCTTACGGAAATGCGAAATCGACTACAAAAGTTAGGTGGGAATTTAGATACATATAAAACAGGAGAAAAGTTTATCGTTCAGGGCTATTTGAAAATTGGATACGGGGGATTAGAGCATGATTCGAATCTTATTGGCTGAGGACCAATTAATGGTCAGGCAAGGATTGAAAATGATGATTGAATCAGATGAAGAAATGGAAGTTGCAGGAGAAGCAAATAATGGTAAAGAAGCGATCCAGATTTGTGAAAAGCAGGCCTTTGACATTGCGATTCTCGATATCAGAATGCCTGAAATGGATGGAATTGAAACAGCGAAGGTGATTCAATCCAGGTGGCCGCAAACGAAAATATTGATGCTTACAACGTTTGATGATAATCAATATGTGCTAGAGGCTTTAAAAATAGGTGTAAGTGGCTATATCTTGAAATCGGGAGATACCGAATCATTGCTCCGCTCTATCCGTAGTGCTTTAGCTGGTGGTCTTGCCATTGAAGATCATGTCGCCGCAAAAGTGATGCCAATCCTTCTAAATCGTGAGCAACAGCAAGAACCAGATCCTTCTTTAACTCCTCGAGAAAGAGATATTTTGACCTGCATCGGAGAAGGTCTTAGTAATGGGGAAATTGCTGAGCGACTGGCGATCTCAGTGGGAACAGTGAAAAATAATACAAGTCAAATTTTGAATAAATTAGGGTTAAGAGATCGGACGCAGTTAGCAATATACGCGATTCGCCATAACCTTGTTTAAATTAAAGTGATGAAAGTAATGGATCAAATTAAAGAGAGTGACTAGAGACAGTGGTAAGACTGTTTCTTTTTTTTTACTCTTAGTAGGAGAAGATAAAGTGACAACCTTTATGAAGGAGTGTAAATGATGCTGGAAACGATAAATTTAAGCAAGACATATAAAGACAAGAAAGCGGTCGATGAGGTTAATTTATATTTAAATGAGGGTGAATCAGTCGGACTCCTTGGTCCAAATGGTGCGGGGAAATCGACGACGATTTCGATGATTTCGTCTTTGTTGAAACCAACATCTGGGGATGTGGTGTTTGAAGAAAAAAGCATAATCAAGAATCCCACGGAGATCCGTAAAGTTCTCGGGGTAGTCCCACAGGAAATTGCTCTATATGAAGAATTATCTGCCTATGAAAACCTGAAGTTTTTTGGTGAGATTTATAAGGTTGATAAGGGTGTGCTTGAGAAACGAATTCAGGAAGTTTTAGAGATGGTTGGCTTGGAAAACCGTCAAAAAGAGGTGATCAAAACGTTTTCGGGTGGGATGAAAAGAAGAATTAATATTGCTGCAGCACTCCTCCATCAACCGAAGATATTGATTCTTGATGAGCCTACAGTCGGCATCGATCCCCAATCAAGAAACCACATTCTCGAGACAGTGCGGAATTTAAATGAACAGTATGGAACGTCTATTCTTTATACGAGTCATTATATGGAGGAAGTAGAGCAGTTGTGTGATCGGGTCTATATTATGGACCACGGCAAAATTGTCGCCTCAGGGAGCAAGTCGGAATTACTCAGCATTCTATCAAATGATGATACGATCCAAGTTCAACTAAGCAAGGAAAGTGAAGAATTATTAAATACGATAAGAATGATGAAGGATGTTCGTCAGGTGGATGAGACAAGTAATGGGCTACGAATCATTGTAAAAAAGGGGAGCCATTTATTAAGTGACGTCGTGCATGCTGCTGAAAAAGTAGGAATTCAAATTACACACTTTCAAATGGAGATCCCAAGTCTCGAAGATGTATTTTTGCACTTAACTGGAAAATCGTTGAGAGATTAGAAGGGGGGCAAAAGAAATGTGGTCATTTTTAAAAAAAGATTTATTGGTATTCTGGCGAGATCGGATAGGACTGCTCATGACTTTGCTCCTTCCAATCGTTTTGATTGCCGTACTGAACTTTGCCTTTGCTGGATTATTTAATGATGAAGGAAATCCGGTGAATATAAATTTAGGAGTCGTTGAGGATGAGGGGACTGCTTCAGGGATGAGAGAGTTTGAAGATTTAGTCGAACAAATGTCTCTTCCTTCGAATGAAAAGGAGGAATTGCTTAGACAAGCGACCTTAAATGAACCAAGAAATATACTTAATCATTTTCTCCAGAGTCCAGAGTTGAAGGAATGGATAAAAGTAGAAGAGTTAACGGAGGAAGAAGCTTCAAGTTTAGTAGTGGACGGAAAGCTTGATGCCTATATTAAAATTCCGAATCGATTTACCGTTGAGGTATTGTCTGCAGTTATGCTAGGAGAGGAGACAGATACATCCTTAACGATACATGCAGAAGAATTTTCGACAGAAGTTCAAGTACTTCAAGAGATGGTCAATCAATTCGTGCACAGTCTTAATTTTCAATTTGCCCTTAATAGTACAGGGGTAACAAGTGGCAACGAACCTGTTCTCCCAGTAGGGGGAATCGAAAAAATTGAGGAAACGAAAACGTACACGATGGTTCAATATTTTACGATCGCGATGAGCACCCTCTTTACGTTATTTATCGCCCAAACGGTTGCGATGAAAACTGTTACAGAAAAAAGGGAGCGAGTATTTAATCGAATTATTTTATCAAATAGTAGTCCTTTAGCATTTCTGATGGGTAAGACGATATCCACCTTTTGTTTTTGTTGGGTTCAAATCATGCTTACGTTAGTAGCCGTTCAGCTTTTATTTGATGTTTTTCCTGATCATTCGGTAGCATTTTGGAAAGGCTTGTTGCTCGTTCTTACCTTTTTTGTCTTGACTGTTTCAGGATTATCGGCGTTATTTACAACGATCACCTTACGATTACAAGATCTCAATGCGGCCAATGGAATTTTCACGGTCATGATCATGTTTTTGGCTGCCCTCGGGGGGAACTTTTTCCCTTTGCAAGGACTTCCTGAAATTTTTCAGAAAATCGGTGATTGGACGCCGAATGGCTTAACCCAATCGATTCTTATTAAATGGATACAAAACGGAGTCTATTCCGATTTATGGCTCCCAATGTCGATACTACTTACTTTCTTTATAGGGTGTATGATAGTTAGTGTGGCACTATTTCCAAGAAAGGAGAGTATGTAATGTTTGCGGTCTTTAAGGCACAATTAAAGAAAGATATCCGAAAACCGTTTACGCTTATTTTATTTATTGCGCTTAGTATTTTAGCAACGTTAATCTTTGGAAATAGTTCATTTGGGAAACCGCCAACCGTATCTGTTTTTAGCACCGGACCGAATGCCAATGCGATCGAAGAAAAATGGATCGATTTGTTGAAAGAAAGTGAAGCTTTTAATTTTGTACTGGCAGAGGAAGATGAAGCGCGGGAAAATGTGTCAGCTGGGAAGAGTAGTGTAGCCCTTCAATTGATGGAAACGGATTACCGTTTAATTGCATCTTCAGACAATTCAACGATCCAGCTTGTTGAGCAAGAAGTGCATAAAATATTTACGGAAGAAGCTCAGCTCCAAGCAGCGATGGGCACTGGGAATACGACGGAAATCAGAAGTGAGGTTGAGCGCTATTTAGAGAATGCTCCAATCAAAGTGCAAACCCAATCCATTAGTGGCGGGGAAATCCCTAAGCATGATATGGGGACGCAGCTATTGTTTACCTTTACCCTGTTTGTGGTTATGTTTACGATTGGTTTCAAAGTGAATGGAATCAATGCTGATAAGGTAAGTGGCATTTGGAATCGATTGATCCTTTCGCCCGTGTCAAAAACGAATATGTATATGGGGCATCTTCTTTATAGTTTTGGCATTGGATTCTTCCAAGTTATGGCCGTCTTGCTTTTATTTAAATATGTATTGAACTTTGAATTCGGGGACTTCCGCTTAATTGTTATGATCGCTGTGGTCTATACGTTAAGCATGGTTAGTTTAGCGATGTTTATAAGCGGATTTTTGAGGACGCCTGAAAAATTTAATTCGGTTTTTGCTTCAGTTATCCCGATGATTCCAGTCGTAAGTGGGTTATACATGCCACCAGGGACAATTAGCAACCCGGTTTTATTATTTATCGCCGATCTCTTCCCGCTAAAGCATGCGGTGGATGCAATGTTAAATGTTACGTTATATAGTGCTAGTTGGAATGATATTTCTTTTTCGATAGCAATTCTTTTGCTCATCTTTGTGATTTATATGGGATTAGGTATTAATATGGTGGAGCGGAGAAGAGGATAGATAGATGAAAACTCTCAGAGGGATCTGGGGGTTTTTTATCGTTTATCAAAATTACATATAATCGATCTGTTTTTGGGATACTATACCATATTTATACAAAGGGGATCCCATAATGGAGGAAACTTGGCAGAGAGTTTGGGAAGCTTTTCAATCAAATGGTGATTTTTTTAAAACTGAAATGCATTATGATAAACTTCAATTTTTCTTTTTTGGATTACATTCATTAATGGATTTCCCTTCAACCATGAAAGAAGTTGAAAGGGGCATTATTAATCAAGTAGATGTTCAAGAAATACCTGAAATGCTCATATCTTTGGGGCAAAAAATAGAGAAGATGGAGCAAGTCCAAACGGAAATCTTAAAAGGGAATCTTGTTAGTTATATCCCAGCGAAGAAGATTTTTATAAGTATTAAAGCGAAGCAACGCAATCTGGACAGGGCAATTGAGTCACCTTCTAATGAAAGTATACTAAGTGGACCTAGAAATGCCTTTAATGAGGACTTATCTACGAATCTCGGATTGATAAGGAAGGAGTTGGTGACAACAGGATTGATCGTAAACAACAATAGGATTGGCGGAGAACACAAAAAAGAAATCTCACTTCTTTATGTAAAAGAGAAAGCAAGTCCCCAGTTAGTTGAATCAATTGTAAAGCATTTAAAGAATAAGAAACAGAAAAATGTAGAGACGATTCAAGATTTGATGAAAATACTTGGCATCTCAACATGGTCGCTTATTCCCCAATTTCATATTACAGAACTGCCTCAGGAGGTTAGTAGGGCGTTATTGAAAGGGAAGGTAGCTTTTATTATTGATAGAATTCCTTTTGCTTTAGTGTTGCCAAGCCATCTCTCAGACTTGTTTTTTTCAGAAAATGATCGAAATTTTTTGTATCCTATGATGTTGATGATTCGGGGACTACGTATGATCGGAATATTTGTTGCGGTCCTTGCTCCAGGATTATATATCGCCCTTGTGTCCGTAAATCCAGAGGTTTTAAGAATCGAACTGGCTTTGTCGATCGCCCAGAGTAGAGAAGGGGTTCCTTATCCTGCTTTGCTCGAGGTCTTACTAATGCTGTTAGTATTAGAACTTATTCTTGAAGCAAGTGTCCGTCTACCGAAAAGTATTGGACCAACTATTACAATGGTTGGAGGAATTATTCTTGGACAAGCAGTGGTAGACGCAAAATTAGTTAGTAATTTGTTGATTATTGTGTTAGCGGCAACATTGATTACTAACTCAACAATTATTGGATTTCAAAATTCGCTATCTATTCGTTTTTTTAAGTATATTGTTGTTTTTTTTGCAGCCATTTATGGAATACTTGGAATTTTCGCCGGCCTTTTTATCATTTGTTCTTATTTATCTAGTGTTAGAGCATTTGATCGTCCTTACATTAACTTTAAGGAAGAAGAGGGGGATGTGACAAGTGGGTAAAAATATTCAGGTACCCGTCCTATATTTTCTTATCCACTTAGGCTTAATCTTTTTTATGTATCCGAGAAATATTATCGAAAGTACAGACAGCAGTCATTGGATTCCTATCCTTATAGCAGTGGTGTTCCACTTTATTTTGTTGCTTCTTTATATGAAAGGCTTAAGCTATTTTCCCGGTCATTCTGTTATTACCATTTTTTCGAAGGCGGGAAAGGTGTATTCATTATTGTTTCTGCTGCCTTTATGTGTTTATTTCTTCATGGCCATCGTTATAACCGTGAGAGCTTATTCTGAAGTAATTATTATTATCTTTTTAACTAATACACCTTTGTGGTGTGTCATGTTATTATTGCTTTTACTCTCGGCTTACTTGGCGTTATTAGGGATTCGTTCTATCTTTCGAGCATCCATGTTATATGCGTTAATTTTTATCCCATCTATTTTTGTGGTGCTAGTATTCTCTTTACAGAATGTGGATTGGTACTATGTATTACCTATTTGGAGTAATGATTTTCATTTTATTACGAATCCATCGTATTTTAAAAGTTTCTTTGCTGTTGGAGGAGGATTTCTTTTTTTAGGGTTTACGCAGCCTGCATTGTCCTATCGAAAAAAAGATATCATCATCGCTGCAGTATGTATCGCTCCATTCTTTTTTATTTCAGTTTATATTCCGGTTCTTACGTTTGGTCAAGAGACGGCTTCGACAATGATGTTTCCATTCGCTGTGGCAACGGATGCAGTTAACATTAATTGGCTTGCCTTTGATCGCATCACAGTTTTCTTTTTGCTGTGTTCTATAACGTTTTTGATGTTGTTTTTATCCATGGCTATTTTTACGACGGCAAAAATTTTGAATCATTATGTCTCTTTCATCCATTTTCAATATTTGCTTGCGTTTATCGTTATTCTCACATTCATTTTTTGTTTGTATATTCCAAATTGGTCTGAAGTAGAAAAGATTTTTGGATGGAATACAGGGCTACGGTTTTATGTTTTTTTTATAACTCCGCTAGCACTACTGTTTATTTCAAAAAAGAATGGAGGACAGCTCCATGAGTCAAAGAATACTTAAGGTTTTTGCAATGATCATCTCTGTTGGACTATTAAGTGGATGCTGGGACAATAAGGATATCAATCATCGTGTGATGCCCGTTGTTTTGGGGATTGCCAAAATAGAGGATGAAATTCAATTATATTTACAAATACCCAATCCGGCAATCAAAGGAATTGAAACTAAAATCGTGAAGGAACGAGGGAAAAGTATCAATGAAATTATTAATAAAATAAGTACCAACATGGAGAGTCAGGTTGATTTATTACATATTAAAGTCATTGTCATCGATGAACAAATAGCAAATGGAGGTATCGATAAAATCGTATCTGCTTTTTTGCGTTCAAGAGATATTCCTACGAAAGCGTTATTTACCATTTGTGAGGAAGATTTAGATGATTTTTTTTCAAAAATGGAGGGGAGTTCCAGGCCTGAAGGAACTCTTCTACTGGACTATTTTGAAAAGAATGCAGGTTGGACTCCACAAGTGGCACTTACGAGAGTTTGGCATATTTATCGAAGTATGAATTCATTGACCCATGATGTAGCAGTGCCCATATTAAAAACAGGAAAGACGATGGCTGTCGAGCAAACAGGATCTGCTGTAATAAGAGAAGGAAAAATGGTTAGTAAGATTGATCCGAAGGAGACATTATTGTATAACGCCTTTAATGGAGAAAGTACACAAGGAATTATTGAGGTGCTGGATATTGCTACAGTCAAAATATTAGATAATTCAATTAGGCATTACTCTCGTATGGTAAAAGCTACCCCAGAGCTTGCCACAACTGTTTTTTTAAAGGTAACCATTCTCGAAGCGGAAAATAAGGCTTCAGAAACGATGATCAAAAAACAATTAAGTAAGCTATTGGAAAATCGATTTAATCATATGTTTACCAATCTGCAACAAGTAGAATCAGATATTTTAGGAATTGGCCAATTATTTAGGGATCAATTGTCCCGGGAAGAACTTAAAAAATGGCGTTCGAAATATTACCCTCGTGTTAAAACAACAATTGATTTTGAAGTTGATATTCAAAATAGCGGAATTCTAAAACTGTGAGTGGTAGGTAGAATAATATTTTATTTTTTCGGGAAATTTGCTATATTGGAGTTATATGATAAAGAGGAGGGGATTAACATGAAACCAATAAACTTGATAGCTAATGTGAAACACGATGGTTCTTGTCCCTTCGATAAACCCTTAAATATTTAAAGTATGAATTCTATGAGGACCTTCGTTTATACACGAGGGTCTTTTTTGATGGAAAAAGGAGACGATTAATATGGAAATTAGACGATATCATCCGAATGATGAAATGGGCTGGGTTCGTTGTAGAGTTCTTTCATTTCTAGATACAGCTTATTTTGATCATGTTTTGCAGGAGAAAGAAAAATATGAGTATCCTTCCATTGAACTGGTTGCGGTACATGAAGGTCAAATCATAGGGATACTGGATGTTGAGTATGAACTAAAAGAAAAAACCGTGTGTTCACGAGGGAGTGGAATAGGAGGGATGATTTGGCATATAGCGGTTCATCCTGATTTTCGAAGAGAAGGAGTAGGCAAGCGGCTACTGGAAACTGCAGAACAAATGGCAAAGGACAAGAATCTTAACCGTTTAGAAGCGTGGACAAGAGACGATCAGTGGGTTCAGGATTGGTATGAAAAGAATCATTTTCTTAAAGTGGATTCTTATTTGCATGTGTATCTAGAGAATGATGAGGTTAATGAATCCCTTAGAAGTGAAGTTGCAAGATTGAAGCCGATCCATGCTTTTACTCATTATGTAGGTGAGGAAAAAGAGTTCGTGAAAAGTAAATTTAAGCGAGTACATGAATGTGTGTGCTATGAGAAAATGCTTTGAAAAATGGAGTCATATTTTTTGAGAGAAAGCTGACTTTTGAGTTGTCGTCAAGAGGTTGTCTTTTTAAGTAAAAGTATGTTTGTTTTTTAGAAAACGATTTTTGGCTCATTTTGTGAGAAACTTTGACTTCTCACACCTATGCTGAAATAATTGAGCCAAAATCAACTTTGTATAAAAAGCATTCCCAATATTTTGGAATCATTTGCTAAATTTGTGCTATGATTTTTTATATGGGTGCTGCATAACTTTGAATAAGTAGTATTCCTTTTGTGAAGCATCATGAGGAGTTTTCACTTCAGGAGGTGGTCGTCATGAATTTGGAACCAAACTTTCAGATAGATATTATTGGAATTACGATGAGTATTTTAGCTTGGTGTCTCATCGGATATTTCGTATATCGAATTCGCAAGAAGCAGTCAGAAAGAATACCAGTTTGGAAGATTGTTATTGTTGTTTTAGTCGGTTTACTGTCTTTCTCCTTTAATTTGGATGTGTTTGATACGCCGATCAGGTTGTCGATCTTGCCCCTTGGGGTTTGGATCATGTATTTGTTTAAAGGGAATATAGAAAGATGGCAGAAGTACCGCCTCTTTGCCTGGTTAGGATTTTGGGCCAATTTTCTCTTCTTGCTTTTTGCTTTTGTTGCGATCCCTATTCATCATGGGTTTTACCCGAAGAATGAGCCAGCAACATACATTGGAAATATTGAAAAGGCATCTATCATCAATATTCATCCCTCTGGAGAAGAACTAGCACTTAGTAAAGAAAATCTGTTGAATCAGCTAACTCAATTAAAGCAAGACACGGTTTATAGTGAAGAGTGGTACGAAGATACTTATATGAATAAAGAGTCAAATGAAGGGAAGGAACGATTCCCGTATCAACTAATGGGGATTTCAGCAAAATGGGGAAGTGGACTTCATCCAATTATTTATATAGAAGAAGACGGAAAAGGGATTTTGATTACTACATCAAGGGAACAGTTATATTTCCGTTCTGAGGTCTCTATGCTGTTAAGGAAAGGGGAATTAAAGTGAGAAAGAAGCTGACATGGATTGGTGCGGGGGTCGTTGTAATGTCCGCCATTTTCATTTATTCATTTTTCTTATCAAAGCCTACTCCTTTTCCCGCAAGTGAGGTGTTGATCGAAGAGCTCAATCAATTTTTCCCTGAAGCAAATGCTGAAGAAATCCAAGATTCAATCCAGATAGATGAACGACATACATTCGTTCCTTTTATTTCAGAGACTGGAGACTACGGTCTAAGCTATTGGGTTTGGAAAAAGAGAAGCTGGAATGTTGACCGAATTGATACAAAAGGTGGTCCGATGGTTTGGGAGATTAATAGCAGAAAGCCATCCTCCTATTATTTTGTATGGAATTTATCTCCGAATAATTTTTTGGATTCTATGGATTTTTACATGATAAGAGATAGAGGATATCAAGTCATCGACGGAAAAGAGACCTATTATCCAAGAGTGCAGTTGGAGACAAATGTCTCTCTTCAAGAAAAAACGTATGGAGTACTTCAATTACCAGAGGATTGGGCTGCAGTGAGGGAATCCTTTATTAAAATGGGATCTGCTCAAGAGACCGATCTAGATTTACTATTTAATCAAATGTTTCCGGATCCGTATTTGTCATTTGGATGGAGGGCCTATGATCGTCTAGGGAATGAAAGCTTTCCTGAGGAGACGAATGGAAACAGCTTCTCGAACGGAAAGTTAACAATCGACTATGTCATGATATTGAATGGAGAGGAACTAGAACAGCCTTAAAACTTTTAAAATGTTCTTTTCGCAAACATTGTTGCTTTGGGAAAGTAATAAAAAACAAATTTCTGATTTAGGGAGCGAAAAGTGCCGTCGTACATTTCGTGTATAGCCATAACCATGATATAAGGGTAAAAACCGGCTTCTCGGTTTTTACAAATAACCACAATCTATACGGAAACAGCGTAACTAGCTTCAAATCATGAGAAAGGTGAATTTGAGGGTATTCAAATTCACCTTTCTTTATTTTTGTATGAACCAAGCTACCGCACAATCAACCGATTTCATGCTCAACCAGAAGTGCAAGGTTTAATTCTCGCTGTCAAGCCAACTACTTCATACGGATACTGTCTTTAATAAGGCCTTCATTTTATGTTGCGAAAGTGTAGGCTGGGCAGGACTGAGGTTTGTCTAAATTTCTACTTTAAGATCCTATTTGCCTTACCCTTAAGCGGAATTTTTCCTGTTATCTCCTCAAGGGAGTCCCTTTTAGGGGAAATAACGGAAGATTTTCCGCTTATGGAGGGCAAAAGTGGTTATTTTAACATTTTTTGAGGGAATAGCAGGAATTTCTCCTGTTATTTCGGCTCATTTTCATCATGCTTGCTCATTAAGCGGAATTTTTCCTGTTATTTTTTCATAGCGATACGCCAACTGTCTATACGTACACTTTATCCTCATGTCGAGGGGATTTATACATGCCAAACTAGACCGACTTTTTGACCCAGCCCCCTCGTTCCACGTTATTTCTTTTCTTTTAGGATGTTGTAGGCGCCGCTGAACATACCGAAGAGGATTCCCGTGATCGGGAAGATAATCCAGTTGATATGCCATTGTTCGTATATTAAGCCTGTGACGAGGAAGATACAGACTGCCAGTGGCCAGACAATGATTGCGACAGCACCAACTACTTTGTTTTCCTCTTTTTGACGCACGGAGTATTCACCTATCTTCAATAATCGATCGTAGCTGTCTTTAGTGCCACCATAATAGATAAAGATATTAATTGCGATTGCGACCATAAGAAGTAAGGCAACAACACCGTACGAGGTGGAATCTTCATTTATCGCCAATGTAATAAAAAGTGAGACAGGTGAAAGGATACATAGGATAACACCGAAAATGATGGATAGTGTAAATGTTGGTTGATAGGCTCTTGCTTTGTTCTCAAGTATTTGTCTAGCATTGAATGAAAGGGAGAACTCACCTTTTTCTTCGATGAATTTATATTTTTCCTTCATCATCGCAGCGTATATGAAAAGACCAACGGCGATTGCGACGAGGACAAGTAATACGGTAACGCCGATCGATGTAGCAGCGACCTCAGATAAATTGGGAAGCTGTAAGAATAAGATTAGCAAGGCAGCTCCAAGCATACAGAGAGTCACGCCAAAGCCAATCAATTTATGCGATTTTTTACTTGTCTGTAAAAAGGTTTCTACTTCTTCCTCAGACAATAAAGGGAAATGATCTTTCTTCTCCTCTAATTCTATTTCCAGTTCACTCAAAAGCTCGTCAATATTTCCAAACTCCGAAATCACGATTCCGATCGCTTCATTTTCTGATTTCCCAGATCGTTTTAATTCGTTGTATTTGTCCTCCATATTAGACAGCATTTCTTCTTTAATCGTTTCTAATTGCTCCGTTTTCGGTAATGTGGCAAAAAGATTATTTACATAATCAATAATGGTATTCACGTAAAATCCTCCCTAATAAATCGATTTATAACTTCCTTCGTTAACTCCCACTCTTGACATTTTTCCTTGTAGTAGTTGATTCCAGCTTCGGTAATTTTATAATAGGTGCGTCTTTTCCCAAATGTTTCATCCTTATAAAAGGATTCAATATATCCATTTTTTAGTAGGCGATTAAAAGCTGAATAAAGCGTCGTTTCTTTAATGGTGTATTTCTCATTTGATAATTCTTTAATTTGTTTGGATATTTCATAGCCATAAGACTCATTTTCTAAAAGCAAATAAAGAATAATCGTATCATTATATCCACGGATAACATCACTGCTTATCAAAAGAAGTCTCCTTTCTAACGGTTTTCTGATGAAAATTACTTCGTCTGTCGTACTTCATCTATCGTAGTAATTTGAGAATAACATAATTACTACGATAGGTAAAGTAATATTTAAAAAAACATAAAATGAGGCTGTTCAAAATCAAATTTTTTCATTTTTAACAAACTTATGAAGACCTTTACAGGTATTAAAGGGTGAATGGACAAAATGATTTCCAGACATAAGCCCAATAAAAATAGATGATTTTTTTAGAAGGGAGTGGAAGTACATGTGTGGTTTTATCGGATATATGGGAGAAAGACGTGGGGAGTTCAATCGGATTATTCGTGATATGTCGTCTGTCATCATCCACCGTGGGCCAGACGATGTAGGATATTATGGTGATGATGATATTCAGTTGGGATTTAGAAGATTAAGCATTATCGATATCGAAAGCGGTCATCAACCTCTTTCGTTTGAGGAGCGTTATTGGATTACTTTTAACGGGGAAATTTACAATTATATCGAGTTAAGAGAAGATTTAATGAGAAGTGGTTATACGTTCCGAACGGATTCAGATACGGAGGTAATCGTGGCATTATACAGCCATATTGGTAAAAGGGTTGTGCATAAGTTGCGTGGAATGTTTAGCTTTGTCATCTGGGATTCCGAGAAAAAAGAGTTATTCGGGGCAAGAGATCATTTTGGAATTAAGCCATTCTTTTATTTTGAAGACGAAGATGATGTCTATTTTGCTTCCGAGAAGAAAAGCATTCTTTTAGCATTGAAAGATCAGAGTGAACTAAATCTACAATCATTGCATCATTATTTAACGTATCAATACGTTCCTGAGCCAGCCAGTTTATCTATGGAGATTAAACGGTTAGAACCAGGGAGATTTTTCACGAAAAAGGTAGGACAACCGATCAAAATAGAATCTTATTTCAAACCTGCATTTTGTTCCACAGAGGGTTCGTTTCAGCAAATGATTAATAAAGTTCAATATGTTTTAAGAGATTCCGTTTTTATGCATATGCGAAGTGATGTCCCAGTAGGTGCGTTTCTATCAGGTGGAATTGATTCTACGAGTATTGTTGCGATGGCGAAGGAGCTGCATCCAGGTATCAAGACATTTACAGTCGGCTTTGAGCGGGAAGGTTTTAGCGAAATCGAGTTGGCTCAAGAGACGGCTGAAGAACTGGGGGTTGAAAATATCAGCTATGTGGTGAATGTTGATGAATTTATACGGGAGCTTCCTCGAATCGTCTGGCATTTAGACGATCCGGTTGCAGACCCAGCGTTAGTCCCATTATATTTTATTGCCCGTGAAGCAAGTAAACATGTGAAAGTGGTGTTATCAGGTGAAGGGGCAGATGAACTGTTTGGTGGCTATAATATTTATCGTGAACCTCATGCTTTAAAGTATTTTCGCTATTTGCCGCCGTTTCTAAAAAAAGAGTGTAAAGCGTTTGCCAGACGGTTACCGGATGGGGTAAGAGGAAAAAGCTTTCTTGAGCGAGGCACAACAAGTATAGAAAAGCGCTATATTGGAAATGCAAAAATTTTTCATGAAGAGGAAAAGGAAAAACTATTACAATCCTATCAAGCACAATGGCAGTATCACAATGTGACGAAGCCATTCTATCAACAAGTTCCCCATTTGCATGATGTACAAAAGATGCAATATATTGATCTTCATACTTGGCTACCTGGAGATATTCTCGTAAAAGCAGATCGCATGACGATGGCGCATTCTTTAGAGCTTCGTGTGCCATTTCTTGATAAAGAAGTCTATCAAGTAGCGTCAGAACTCGATCATTCCATCACAGTCACGAATCATCAAACGAAGTACATTTTGAGAAAAGCAATGGAAGGAATTGTACCAGCATCTGTTTTTAATCGGAAAAAGCTTGGTTTTCCTGTTCCGATTCGCCATTGGTTACGAAATGAACTGTATGATTGGGCTTATCAATTAATGATGGAGAGTCCGATCGAGTACTTATTTGATAAGAATTACCTGCGACAACTCTTATCTGAACACCAAAAGGGAATAAAAGATAATAGTCGCAAATTATGGACTGTCATTATTTTCATGATTTGGCATCAGGTTTATGTCGAAGGAAAATATTCATTCGAAAGCTTGGAGAAAGAGCCAGAATTGCAGCTTATCTAAAAGAAAGGGGATACGCTAGTACATAGTTCGTATCCCCAATTAATTAAACGGTCTTAATCAATAAGTAAATGAAATACGGTGCACCAAGAATGGAAACGACAAGACCTACAGGTAATTCCATTGGTGCCATAATGACTCGTCCTAATGTGTCTGCTGTTAGCAGCAGGAGACCGCCGATTAAAGCAGTGGCCGGCAGGATTTTAGCATGTCTTGCGCCAATTAGTCGCCGGGCAATATGTGGTGCGATTAATCCTAAAAAGGTAATGCCTCCTCCAACAGACACACATGCTCCAGCAAGGGCAACGGATACAATGAGTAAAATCCGTCGCTCTCTCTCGATATTTACACCCACACTAATAGCGACAGGGTCACTGAGCCGTAATACATCTAAATATCTCGATTTATAAATGGCAAATGGAATAAGGAGAAAAATCCATGGAAGTAACGCAAGGACGAATGTCCAGTTCGTTCCCCAAATCGTTCCTGACAGCCAAATGATCGCCTTCATAAAATCGATGGGCTCCATTTTCATTTGAAAAATAATCAGTCCTGCTCCAAAAGCGGAGTTGATTCCAATTCCGACTAGCAGTAAACGGACAGGGGTGACACGGCCCTTTTTCCACGAAATCGAATAAATTAAAATCGCTGCAGCAAATGCCCCGATAAGTGCAGAAATGGGCATAATAAAGACTGATAATGCTCCTGTTAGAAAAGTCGATCCTTGGAAGAAAAACATATAAAGAACAACCGCAAAGCCAGCCCCTGAATTAATTCCTAAAATTCCAGGATCGGCGAGTGGGTTTTGTGAAATTCCTTGTAGGATCGCTCCAGATATCGATATGCCCATCCCGACTAAAAGGGCAAGAATAATTCGCGGCAAACGAAAGCTAAAAATCGTTAGCGCATTTTGCTCTGTCCCTTGTCCTAGTAAAGTATCTACCACTTCGTTCAAAGGAATTGGAATAAATCCTGCGTTAATACTTAGAAAAAAAACAAGAAGGATCAGTATACTGGTGGTTATGATCAAAAATTTAAATTTATGCTTGTCCTTAGTTAATGAATGATTCATTATAGTTCTCTCCCTTCTTTACGAGCTAAGTAAAGGAAGAAAGGTACTCCAATAATCGCCGTAACTGCTCCAACTGGCGTTTCAAATGGAGCGTTGATTAAGCGGCTTGCGATATCAGCAATCAGTAATAACAGCCCACCTAAAACGGCGGAACAAGGGATTATCCAGCGATAGTCTACCCCGACTAAGAAGCGAGTTATATGTGGTACGACGAGTCCAACGAAGCCGATCATTCCTGCAATTGAGACGGCTGCCCCTGTTAAAAAAAGGACGGTGATGGTTCCGAGAAATTTAATAAGACCTGTGTTTTGTCCTAGTCCTTTGGCAATATCCTCACCTAAACTAAGAAGTGAAATGGAACGGGATAAAATAATCGCAAGTACGAGCCCGACTAGCACAAAAGGGATCACGTAGGCTAGTTGTTCCATTTGTACAGCAGAAACGCCTCCTGCGTACCAATAACTGATATCCTTCGAGACATTAAAGCGAATTCCTATCGCTGTTGAGAGCGAACTAAGTAAAGATGTGATAGCTGATCCTGCAAGGGCAAGCTTGACGGGAGTGATCCCACCTTTTGATAAGGAAGATACGCCAAATACTAAAATCGTTCCAAGGGCTGCTCCTAAAAATGAAAAGGAAATGAGCCCAGTATAAGAAATCGCCGGAAATATAGCGAAAGCAATCGCGATTAAAAAGGAAGACCCAGCGGTCACACCCATAATAGATGGGGAAGCAAGTGGGTTCCGTGTCATTCCTTGCATAATGGCTCCAGCAACAGCAAGAGCTGCCCCAACTGTAACGGCAGCAAGTGCCCTCGGAAGTCTTAACTCTCGTACAATCACATGAGAAGAGTCGTCACCATTATAGGAAAAAATCGCTTCCCAAACTGCTTTGAAACTTAAATCGGCTGCCCCAAAATGGATCGAAGAAATGATCGTAAAAAAAAGAATAATGCCCCCCATAATTAAAATCGTTGTTCCAACTAAATGATTGCTATGTAATTCGTTTTCAGCATCTTTTGACATGGTTCAAAACTACTTTCTTCAAAAAATAGACATAATTATTTGAAATTTCATATTGACTTTAGCCTATTTTTGTATTTTAATTGAAATCGATAATCATTATCAATTGTGTATATTTTACCATATTCCTAGGAGGATTCCAATGATAAATATGTTAACAAAAAAGAAACTAATGCAACTTCTTGGAGCAGGTCTTCTTGTTGTTTCTCTAGCTGCTTGTGGAGATACCGAAGATGAGCAAGCCGAGCCACAACAAAATGATCAAGCAGGACAAGAGACAAATGACGAAACGGCAAGTGAACGTGTTTTAACAGATGCGATGGGTCATGAAGTGACAATCCCTGCTAATCCAGAACGAGTGATTGCTTCATACCTTGAAGATAATTTAGTTGCTCTTGGAATTACTCCGGTTGCGCAGTGGAGTGTTAATGACGGAGCAAGCATTCAAGGCTATTTACAAGGTGAGTTAGAAGGCGTTCCGACGATCCCCCATGACTTGCCGTTCGAAGCGGTGCAACAATTATCTCCTGATTTAATCATTATGGATTCAGCGAGCATGGTAGAAGGCGGAAAATATGACCAATATAATAAAATCGCTCCTACATATGTGATCGGAACTGAGGTTAATAATGACTGGCGCGATGAACTGCTACGTGTAGGAGAAGTGTTTGGAAAAGAAGATGAAGCGAAAAAAGTGTTAGAAGAGTATGAAACTAAGGCAAAAGAAGCAAAAGCACAAATAGAAAGTGCAGTTGGAAATCCGTCAGCTGCAGCGATTTGGCTAGTAGGTGGAAGCTTCTTTGTGGTCAGTGATACCTTATCAAGTGGTGCTGTTATGTACCAAGATTTAGGCTTAGAAGTTCCAAAGGTTGTCCAAGAAATTTCAGCTAGTGCAGAGAGTAACTGGAACGCAATTTCACTAGAGAAACTAGTTGAACTTGATGCCGACTACTTATTCCTAATCAACAGTGATTCAGAAAGTGGTTCTACAGCTCTAAATGAAGCGCTGTGGAAGAACATCCCTGCAGTAAAAGCAGGCAATGTGTTCGAATTTACCCCTGATGAAAGCTGGCTCTACACGGGTGCTATTGCGAACGGACAAATCATCGACAATATTATAAAAAGTATTGTGAAATAAGGTTTGAAAAAAAGAGTAAGAGGTCACCTATAAAGGTGGCCTCTTACTCTTTTTCTGTCGCAAAATATTTTCTAAGTAAATAGGCGACCCACTTACAATGGGGGTGATTTTGAATATTTTCTAATAAACCTGCCACGATTGCAGAATGATAAGAAGGGTTGATAATCTCCTCCTTTAGTAAAAGTAATGACTCTTTTTCAAGCGATTCTTCAAGTTCCTTGATTTTTTGCTCGATTGCATCGAGAATTTCCTCTTTTGAAACCTCTTTTTTAATAGGATGTTGTTTAATAAACATGGACACTTCTTTTGTGATAAAAGGAATGGTCGAATGTTCAGCAAGTATCTTTGTTTTTTCTGAAAGTGATCGAGCAAGGACATCTAATTCAAAAGGGATGTTGTGGAATATTAATAAACCGGTATATACATTCATTAACCCTCTTATTGAATAGATCAAATCATATTTTGTAAGGGCGTCACCAAATATGCGCTCAATTAATGATAAGATGAGCTTTTCTAATAGTTGATCGTAATATTGCATTTTAATTAGAAGCTCTCCATTAAATGTCTGGGCTTGTTCTTTGATTAATAATTTGGCGAAATTTGAATGCTCATGTAAAGAATGAAATGCCGTGTAGTAAAAGGAATATAAAAGGCTTTCATTTTTTGAATTTTTGACCGTATAGTCAATGTCGGCGATGTATTGCTCCATAAAATGATCCAGCAAGGCAAGGATCAATTCATCCTTGGACTTAAATGCTAGGTAGAAGGCGCCTTTTGAGATTCCGCAGTATTCTGTTATCTGTTGAACGGATGTAGCTTCGAATCCTTGCTTTGCGAAGAGTTCGAGTGCTTTTTCCATAATGAGTTGTTTTTTAGCCATCTATTTTTTCGCTCCTAGAGTTATTTGTTGACAAATGACCGCTTAGTCATTATTATAAGTAATTGAGTTTCATAAGTCAATTTAGGGCAGGTGTAACAGTGAAAAATCTAGTCAATTTTGTATTGAAAAATAAGCTGGCAGTTTGGTTGCTAACCATTATTATAACTGCTTCAGGTATCTATTCTGGAACAAGAATGAACATGGAGACTATTCCAGATATCTCCATTCCATACTTAATGGTCATGGATGTGTACCCAGGTGCTACTCCTGAACAGGTGATGGAAGATGTATCCATCCCTTTGGAACGGGCCATTGAAAATTTAGAGGATGTAAAATCAGTTTACTCCAACTCATATTCTAACATGTCAAATATTCAAGTAGAGTATGATTATGGCATAGATATGGATGAAGCAAAACGTGCACTCCAATCTGCTCTTGATACAGTAGAATTACCAGAAGGTGCACAAGAACCAGCGATTACAGCGATTAGCATGAATATGATGCCTGTTGTAGCGTTGAGTGTGAGTAGCGAAACAGAAGATATTGTAGAATTAACTTCTACTGTGGAAGATGTTTTACTTCCAAAGATTGAAAAGATTGAAGGAATAGCTTCTGCTACCATTACTGGTCAGCATATAGAAGAAGTAGAGCTTACCTATGATGAAGGGAAAATGGCTGAGTTTGGTTTGACTGAAGATGATGTCAAACAAATGATTCAAGCAAGTGACTTAGCGGTTTCATTAGGTCTCTTCGAATTTGAAGAAGGTGAGCAAGCAGTCTCTGTGGACGGGAAGTTCATGACAGAAGATGAATTGAAAGAAATGTTAATCCCTGTCACACCATCTGAGACACAACCACTTCCATTTGTAAAATTAGGTGATATTGCCACTATTGAGTTAGTGGGTAAGGTACAATCTGTTTCTCGTACAAACGGAGAAGATGCGATTGCGATACAGATTATAAAAGGCCAGCAGGCAAACACAGTTGATGTAGTTGATGCGGTAAAAGACCTAGTGGACGAAGAGATGAAAAACATTGATGGTCTTGTTATCGATGTATCACTAGACCAAGGTGAACCGATTAAGGATTCTGTCATTACAATGGTGGAGAAAGCATTATTCGGTGGTTTGATTGCTGTTCTAATCATTCTCTTGTTCTTGAGAGATTTCAAATCAACGATTATTTCCATTGTTTCCATACCAGTTTCGATTTTCATGGCATTAATGATCCTAAATTGGATGGATATTACGCTTAATATTATGACCCTCGGGGCTATTACCGTTGCGATCGGTCGTGTTATCGATGACTCAATCGTCGTCGTGGAAAATATATATCGTCGTCTCCATTTAAAAGGTGAAAAACTATCAGGTCGAGCTTTAGTACGAGAATCGACGATTGAAATGTTTAAACCAATTCTTTCATCAACATTAGTAACCGTAGCGGTGTTTGCACCACTTGTGTTTGTTGGGGGAATGGTCGGCGAACTATTTGTACCATTTGCTTTAACGATGTCATTTGCATTAGGTGCTTCATTGCTTGTTGCGATTACCATTGTTCCGGCACTTTCTCACTTCTTATTTAAGAAGAAATTATACGGTGAAAAAACAGAAAGCAGCCATAAAGATTCTGGCAAGTTATCTAATTGGTATAAAAAAGTACTCGAAAAATCGTTAAACCATAAGATTATTACATCGATCATCGCGATTGTTTTATTAGGTGGAAGCTTAGCATTAACCCCGTTAATCGGCTTTAGCTTTATGGGAAGCGAAGAAGAAAAAGTGATGTACTTAACGTATACACCTGAAACAGGTGAGCTTTTAGATGATACGTTAGCGAATGTAGAAGAGGTTGAACAAGAGTTATTAAAGCGTGAAGACATCGATATTTTACAAGTCTCTGTTACAGATAGCGACAGTGCAGATATGATGACAGCCATGATGGGTGGCGGAGCTGGTGGTGCGTTAATGTACCTCATCTTTGACCCTGATATGGAGGACTTTCCAGAAGCGCGTGAAGAAGTTGAAGATTATGTATTCAATATCGGACAAAGCGGTGAGTGGAAGAGCCAAGATTTCGCATCTATGAATATGTCTACCAATGAGGTAAGCTACACATTCTATAGTGAGGATTTAGCTCGCTTGAATGAAGCGGTGAAAATGGTTGAAGACGTCATGAACGAAAATGACGGTCTTGAAGATGTTTCTTCTTCGGCAGAGGATGCATATGTGGAACATACTTTCAAGGTAGAACAAGATGAATTACTTCAATACGGATTAACAGCAGGACAAATTGTTATGATGCTAAGCCCCGATCATACAAAAGAAGTATTAACTACGATTGAAAAGGATGGAAACACCCTAGAGGTAATCGTCCAACATGAGCAAGCAGACCAGCCTAAATCAATTGAAGAAATGCTTGATCAAGAAGTTCCAACAGCACTTGGTACTACAATGCCACTTTCTGAGCTTGTAACGGTTGAAGAAGGTACCACTCTTAATACACTTGCACGTAGTAAAGGAGAGTACTATGCTTCAGTATCTGGTACAATCCTTGATAAAGATATCTCTAAAACAACAGCAGAAGTAGATGAGGCAATTGATGAATTAGATTTACCTAAAGGGGTAAGAGTTGATGTTGCCGGTGTTGCTGCTGACATGACGGAAACATTTACACAGCTTGGTATCGCCATGATCGCAGCAATTGCGATTGTATACTTCATTCTGGTAGTTACATTTGGTGAGGGATTGGCACCATTTGCGATCCTATTCTCCTTACCGTTTGCCGTTATCGGTTCATTTGTTGGATTATTAATTGCAGGAGAAACCATTTCTGTATCCGTAATGATGGGTCTATTGATGTTAATCGGGATTGTTGTGACAAATGCTATCGTATTGGTTGACCGGATCATCCATATGGAACGAGATGGTATGCCGATGCGTGAAGCGATTCTTGAAGCGGGAGCGACTCGTCTACGTCCAATCTTGATGACAGCAATTGCTACAATAGGTGCTTTAATTCCGTTAGCATTTGGAACTGGCGGCGGAGGCTTAATCTCGAAAGGCCTAGCAGTAACCGTAATAGGTGGTTTAACGAGCTCCACATTATTAACACTGATTGTTGTTCCAATTGTTTACGAAATTTTATCAAGAATGTTTAAGAAAAACCGTAAAGAAATCGAAGAAAACTAATCGTTTGTTTTAAACCGAAGGGCTTAAATGGTCCCTTCGGTTTTTTGTGATCTAGCAATTTTAAATTCCCTCGATTTGTGGATAAACTCTTCGTATAAACAATGGGAGTATCGGTATGAAAAAATAACAGGAAAAATTCCGCTTAATAAGCAAACATCATGAAAAAGAGCCGAC
>NZ_HE978517.1:15706-93285 GCF_000311725.1 Robertmurraya massiliosenegalensis JC6 | reverse complement strand
CAACCAGCATCAATTTTCGTATAAATTCCTGCTATTCCCTCAAAAACAGCCAAAATAAACGATTTTGCTCTCCATAAGCGGAAAATCTTCCGTTATTTCTCCTAAAAGGGGCTCCATCGAGGAGATAACAGGAAAAATTCCGCTTAAGGGGGAGAGATGGTTGGAACGAATGAGACAAATCGGTAGCTTCCTGCATTTTGTAGGAGCTTTGTTCTGATCTTTTGCAAAGGATAGCATTATTAGAGTGAAATTCTGTAGTTTTGATTTATTCGGACAGGAAGAGAAAGTCGACTCGAAAAGAAGTCCGAATACCAGTGTTTTTCGGATCGGAGTCCCGAAGATCCGAAATCAAACAAGTTAGAAGAAGAAGAAGGCGGCTTGAGCAATTTACATCCAATTTCCTTTTTGAAAAATTTGTACTAAGGGACATCTCCATCTAGATAAATAGCGGTGCTCCATCGCGCAATACGTCCCAAGTCTGAGATCAAACTATTCCTTAAGTCGCTTATAGAAAAACCTTATTCCTTTTAATATGGAAATACAAAAGTACGACAATTAAAGGAGAAATTACGATGAGGGATAGGAAAATTTATATTCTTTTAACCGACACTGGGACGGTTTTGACGAGGATGATCCGGCTTTATACAAAGAAAAACTATAATCATGCGTCGCTTTCACTCGACTCAAACCTAGAAGAGGTATATAGTTTTGGACGGAAGCGACCGAGAAATCCCTTTATTGGTGGATTTGTTAAAGAAGACATAACAAACGGACTCCTTCACAATGCGGAGTGTGTGATCTATAGCTGTACAATCTCACAAAAACAATATGAGGAAATCCAAGCTTTTCTAAATGAAATTGAATCGCATGAACATAGTTACCGCTACAACCTTCTCGGCCTTTTTGCTTTTATGCTAAAAAAAGAAATTCGCCGTAAAAATGCTTATTTTTGTTCGGAATTTGTTGCAACTGCTTTAACGAAGGGTGAGATTGTCCAACTAAGAAAACCACCATCTTTCGTGGCCCCTCATGATTTCGAAGAAGTTGGGGATTTTCAATTAGAATACAGAGGAAAATTAGCTTCCTTTTATCATAATAAAAATCATTCTTATCAGCTTTCCTTATCATCCTAAAACTTAACAGCAAATAGCCAAGTATCAGTCTCCCGTTTTTGTCAATAATAAAGAGAGGGAGGTGAGTATCTTGGCAAAAGATGTGCTATGTGAAGTAAACAACTGCACGTATTGGGGTGACGGGAACCAATGTCATGCAGATGCTATTTATGTGGTAAGCCGTAAAGGTGATAAAGCGTCCACAAGTGAGGAAACAGATTGCAAAACTTTCGAACCTGGAATCTAGAGCAGAGGGTAACCATTTGGTTGCCCTTTCTCATACATAGTATTGATAATCATAATCATTTTCATTCATTATTTTTACAAAAGGAACAGAGACTCTTCGAATAAGTCTCTGTTCCTTTTTATGTACAACATCTACAATCAAAAAGAGAGATTTTTTTATAATTGTGAAATCACAAGAAGAAGGAGCTTGCATTTCCAGCTCCTTCTTCTATTTCTCCAATGTCTCTTTCAAAAAAGCTTCTAGATAGTCTACATTGGTGATTTTTTTATTACACTCACTACTATCGATACAGATTAGATTTCCAATGGCCTTATAATAGTCCGGATTCTTCGCTTTTTTCGCTTTCGTGATTGTGGAAAAAAAGGCGACCTCGCCATGGCCATTACAGATGGAACAAATATTGTTTTTCCCGGTGGGAGAAATCCTACACTCAATCCCAACCATTTTCCCATCAAGTTCGTAAACCACATATTTTTTGTTGGAACCAAGATCATTCCACCCTAAATAGGTCAGCTTGCTGTAATCTAAATTGGATAAGTCAGGGAGTTTTAACTTTTTACTTTTTGGAAACATCTTTTTAAGTTGCTGTTCTGAGATCTTAGGGAAATCGACCACATAGTTTGAAAGCAGCTGGAGATATTGTTCATATTCACTGTCATTTTTCAATTTTGAAAGATCAAGCAGTGCGATTTGCTCCGCAGATGCTGATGGAAACAAGTCTACTATTTTGGCATTGGCTAGATCGATCGTTGCGTTCAGAACGGTCGGGGGTACATGTTTTTTAATGCTTTCCTTAATTAAAGTAACTTGTTTTTTTATAAAATTGAATTGTTCGTTTTTCAAAAATTTCTCTGTCATCTTCGTTCTCTCCTATATTTGCTATTCCTTTATTATAAATAATTAATCACCCTTCTAACATGGAGAGAATGAATTAGAATCGTTTTTTACCTGGAGCGATTTCATAATGCACAGAGGTAAATTATAATGAACATTCTAGCGATACGCATCCGAAAATCCAAAAGGTAGTATCGAATTAATATCATACGTTTTAAATTGATTCACCTAATACTCACAATAGCACTGGTGGAGACCAGCGCTATTGTGAGTATATGATCTTTTTTATCGTTTCAGTCGAGAGGTAATATTCCTCAGCCAATTGTTGAATACTGCTGCCGCTCGTAAAAGATTTCCTTATGGCAGCGTTACGGCGATCAAGCATTTTTCTGCCACCGCTTGCAGTCCCCCATTTTTGGTACTTTGTTTCCTGTTTCGGAATATAGAGGGTCTCTCCTTGAATGTATTTTTGAATTTCTGAGATAAGCTTTTCAGGTAAAACTTTTTTGGCATTCCTATATTTCATTTTCGCTCGCTCCTTATTTTGAGTTTGAAAAATAAGGTGCAAAGCCAAAATATTAGAAAAGCTTGGCAGCGATAAACTTAAATGTTTCGCCCCATGCAAAGTATCGCCATTCCAATAATTGGCTTTGCATGAGTGAAAGAAGATCTAGACAATCGATAACGATTCTCCACTAGTAAGCACCTCCCATTTATAGTGTTAGTATAACATGTTTAAGGAAACGACAGACGACTCTTAAAACTTGCGATAGGATGAAAAAAGTCTCAAAATGAAGATAAATATCCGAAGGAGGACATACATAGTGGAAATAGGAATTAGTACTTTTGTTGAAACAACGCCTGATGTGAAAACAGGTGAGGTTATTAGTCATGCAGAACGCTTACGTGAAGTAGTGGAGGAGATTGTCCTCGCGGATCAAGTGGGACTTGATGTTTTTGGTGTGGGAGAACATCATCGAAAAGACTATGCCGCTTCTTCTCCAGCGGTGCTACTCGCAGCAGCGGCACCTCAAACGAAACGGATTAGACTAACGAGTGCTGTATCGGTTCTCTCATCAGACGATCCGGTACGTGTTTTTCAAGACTTTGCCATGCTTGACGGGATATCAAATGGGAGAGCAGAAATTATGGCTGGTCGCGGTTCTTTCATTGAATCATTCCCACTCTTTGGTTACGATCTGAATGACTATAATGAATTGTTCGATGAAAAGCTTGATTTGCTTTTGAAAATAAGAGAATCGGAAAAAGTGACATGGATCGGTAACCACCGTCCAGCGATTCATAATCTTGGCGTTTATCCTCGACCAGTTCAAGAGCCGTTACCTGTGTGGATTGGTAGTGGTGGTACACCGCAATCGGTGGCTCGCGCTGGACAATTGGGATTACCTCTAGTTTTAGCAATTATTGGTGGTCGGCCTGTTCAATTTGCGCCATTAGTTCAGCTTTATAAGCGAGCTGCCACTCAATCTGGACATGATAGTTCGAAGCTTCCGGTTGCGTCTCATTCTCACGGATTCATTGCAGAGACTACAGAAATTGCTTGTGAGAAGTTCTTCCCACCGACACAACAAGCAATGAACGTTATTGGTAGAGAACGTGGGTGGGGTCATTATGATCGGGCCGCATTTGATGCAGCAAGAAGCTTTGAAGGGGCCCTTTATGTTGGTGACCCAGAAACAGTCGCACAAAAAATCATTCACCTTCGTAAAAATGTGGGGATTACACGATTTATGTTGCATGTCCCAGTTGGAACAATGCCTCACGAGGATGTCATGAAGGCAATTGAACTTTTGGGAACAAAAGTGGCTCCAATGGTTCGAGAAGAAATAGCGAAGTGGGAAGCAGAACCAGAAACAAAATAAAAAATGAAATCCTACACTTTACAAATAATTGGCAAAGGTGTAGGATTTCTATATACCTAAAAATTCTAGGTAGGTGAGAAAATGTTTAATCGTGAATTGGTCAAAGGAAGCACATCACTTTTATTATTACAGTTATTAGCCGACAAAGATATGTATGGTTATGAGTTAGTAAAAGAGTTAGAAAAGCGAAGTGGAAATGAATTCTCTTTTAAAGAGGGGACGCTTTATCCAGCTCTTCATAAACTTGAAAAGCAGGAATATATTGCGTGTTATTGGCAGGAGCAAGAAAAGGGACCTGCTCGTAAATACTATCGAATTACGGATGCAGGAAAAGAAATGTTGCTAGAGAGAACGCAAGAATGGGATGATTTTGTTTCTGTTATGAACAGGGTTATGGGGAGAAAAAAGCATGGAACAGCTGAAGAATGAATTTTTAGCAGAACTGGCTAGTTATCTCGAATACCATCATGAAAAAGAAGAGATATTGCAGGAATATGATGCCCATCTTGAGGAGCTTCTAGGAAGTCTCGAACATTTGAAAACGAAAGAAGAAGTTCTTGCGAATGTCTATTCCAAATTCGGGGAGCCGAAAGAAATTGCTGAAGTTTGGAGAGAAGAACTATCTGTAACTCCAAGCAATATGAAGTGGTTGTTTATTGCGGTCAACATTCTATTATTTGGAGGCGGTGCCCTCTTAACATTGGCCCACAACGTATTTAATTGGCAGTGGCTCACTCTGCTTTGGACTCAATTAACATCTTTTCCGGTTCTTATTGCTTTAATTTATATGTTTTTTTGGGCTTTACTCGGGTATGAAATTGGCAAAGGCTTTGGGCATAAAGGGCATAGTTTGATGAAAAAGACCTTTCTCCTTGCTTTAATACCGAATATAATCTTAATGGTCTTAACGGTTTTTCGAATCATTCCCCGCGAATGGTTTAGTCCGTTGTTAACAGAAACCTTTATCCTTCTATGCATCGTTTTGACGATTCTCCTATACCCTTTGTGCTTGTTAAGTTATAGATGGGGAAAAAAAGCTTCTGTATAAAAAGCTCTTTTCTCAAAAATGATTGATTTGGACAAAACTAAAGTATAAAACGTGGATTTATACACCATATTTTATTGAAAAAAGGAAAAGAGCTGTACCGCACGTCCAGTATGAGACGGAATGGCTGGCTCTAGAGCCATTCCAAAACCACGATCCATACGAAAAAACGTGTAAAAGGAGTTTTTTTAGCTAAATACATAGAAATTCTATATATATAGAATAACGATATGGAGTGAAAAAGAATGGAATCAATGATGAAAAAAGTAGATTGGCTTTTTTTAGTTCTCTGTTTAGTGGTAGGGGTAGTAGCAGAAGAGTCCTTTTTTAGGGAAGAAATTGGTATTTCTTATATGGTTTTTATCGTCATTTTTTATGTTTTATTTTACTGGAGATTTAGAACGTATACCTTCAGTCATCAACGGCTAGGGTATTTTGTATTAATTGCAATTTGGCTTTTGGCGGCCAGCTATTATTTGTATGATATGGTCTTATTTAAAGTACTAAATATCTTAATCATTCCAGCATTGGTGATTTTTCATCTAGTCTTAATTACATCGCCGCCAAAGTACAACTGGGCACATTTCTCATTTCTTATGCTCCTGTGCAAACGTCTTTTTGAGGGGTTTCGCCAAAATGTCAAATTGGTAAGCGAAGTAACGAATCGTTTCAAAAAGGGGGAAAAGAAGGCAAGTCATGAAGTAGGGAAGAAAGTCCTTATCGGGATCATGATCTCTATTCCAGTCCTATTCATTGTCCTTAATTTGCTGATCTCGGCAGATGCCCATTTTGAAAAAATGATCAGCTCGATTCCTCAATTATTTAATATTAATCCAGAGAATCTGATCCGTATCATCATCATTTTAATTTATGGCTTTGGCTTTTTTGGTTTCATGCAAGCACTTATGGAAAAAAATCTTCAGGTCACTGCGAAGGAAGGAGTGAATACGAAGATTTCCTTTGACGGTATTATCACCTTGACGGTTTTGATTCTTTTGAATGTTGTTTATGTGGTCTTCCTTGTGATTCAATTCAAATATTTCTTCAGTGAAACACTCGCTGCAGGTTATACCTATGCTGAATATGCCCGTCGCGGATTTTTCGAATTATTATTCGTGACATTAATCAATTTGACGGTGACAACGGTGGTCATCACAAATACGAAACAGCTTCTAGGGAATGTACAAAAGGTCGTGAATATTTCCCTATCTTTGTTAGTTTTGTGTAGTGGAGTATTGCTGGTCTCAGCATATATGAGATTAACGATGTACGAGGAGGCATATGGTTTTACGTTTACAAGGGTGCTCGCTCATTCATTCATGATTTTTCTCATGGTGATCTTTGCTTATACGCTTGTGAAAATATGGCTTAAAAAGCTCTCTCTTGTTCACTTTTATTTCATTGCCACCCTTATTTATTATGTGGGGATGAATATGGTGAATATCGATCGGATCATCGTTGAGCAAAATCTTGAACGCTATGAAACCACGGGGAAGATTGATATTTTCTATTTAGGGAATATGTCTGCAACAGGGATTCTTGGATTAATGGAACTATATGAACGGGATCCAACTGTTCCTGAATTAAAACAGTTGCTAGCACAATACCAAGCTAACCTTCCATACACAAAATCTGACTCCTGGCAGTCACGAAATTATACGAGAGATCAAGTGTATGACAAACTAGAACAAATGAATCTTTAAAATGGAAGCCCTCCGTCTCGTGCGGAGGGCTTCCCCATTAACCCCCGACATAACGAGAATAATAGGCTTTTGCCTGTGAAATATCATCGACTCCGTGGATGAGGACACGGCCATCCTGGAAAAAAATCATTGAAATGTCTCCATCAGGAAAGAAGCGGAGCAAAAAGGGATTGGCGATTACTTTGCCGCTGTTCTTCAGTTTTACTGCAAGAGCATCTAAATCAAATTCCGTTACATTTCGTGGGTTAATTTGTACCGTATCTCGCCCACAGAGAATAGCGAAGGTGATTTGTTGATGAGAAGACCGGTCAAGAAATTCAAAATGATGATGGACGCAGGTTGGACAGTCTGGATTTTTTCCTTCTGAAACATCCATTTGTAAAAAAGAGTTATGCCAAATATCGAATTGCTCCAGATGTGGATTATGAGGTGCACCGACAAGCAGTTTAATCGCTTCGATCGCTTCATAGGAACCAATAATCTCCGTAATCGGAGAAAGAACACCAACTGTATCACATGTCTCTCCTAAGCCTGTTTGCACCTGGGGAAAGAGGCAGCGATAGCAAGGTGTTTTTCCAGGAATAATCACCGCATGCATCCCTCTCGACGACACGGCTGCACCAAATACCCAAGGAATTCCTAGTTTGACTGAAATATCATTGAGCAAATATCTTGTTGAAAAATTGTCCGTTCCATCAATAATGACATCAAAGTCTTGCAATAATTGCTCTCCATTTTCTAAATTCAAATCTGAAATGATTGGCTCTATCGTGATGCTGGAATTAATTTTACGTAGCTTCTGTGCAGCTGCGATTGCTTTTGGTAGGCCGCGTTTAGCATCTTCTTCATCGTACAAAGTTTGTCTTTGTAAGTTTGATAATTCTACTAAATCTCGGTCAATCAAACGCACGTGACCAACGCCAGAGCGAACTAAATGATTGGAAATGACCGTACCTAAGGCGCCCATTCCAACTACGACAGCTTTTTTAGTTAGTAGTTTCTTTTGCCCATTTTCCCCGATAGGTTGAAAAAGTATTTGTCGTGAATAACGCCCCAATCCTTCCATCTTATCCCCCTTTTTTGTGGATGAAGATTTGGTATTCAAAGTAAAGAAATCAAGTGAACTTGCTCCTATTGTAAATAAAAGAATAAAATATTTCTAGTTTTAAAAAGAAAAGGAATTTTCATAGTTTTTGGAGAATTATATTATAATGAGGGGATTTTTATAAAAAAGGGAAAGAGGTGTTCGAAAGTATGAGTCTAGGCGGATTTTTAAACAAAGAAGTGGTTGTTGATTTGACCAATGGAACCATTGATTATAGGGGAATCAATGAAGAAGATGCAAAGAAGTACATTGGTGGACGTGGGCTTGGTGTGAAGTATGTATTAGATAATGGGCCAGAAGTGGAACCTTTATCAGAAGGCAATATTCTCTGCTTTATGACAGGTCCTGTAACAGGTTCTCGTTCTTCGATGAGTGGACGTATGGCTGTTGTTACGAAATCACCGCTCACAGGGACTGTTACAGATTCTCATATTGGCGGGTGGACTGCGGCCAGATTGAAGTGGGCTGGAGTGGACAATGTCATCTTCAAAGGGAAAAGTGATAAGCCTGTTTACCTGTATATCGAAAATGGGCAGGCAGAGCTTCGAGATGCTTCAACAGTCTGGGGCAAGAGCACAAGAGAAACAGTAAAAGCTATGCAGGATCAGTACGGTGAAAAAGATTTAAGTGTATTAACGATCGGGCAAGCGGGTGAGAATAAAGTCACGTTCTCAAGCTTCATTAATGAGCATGACCGTGCCGCAGGTCGTGGAGGAACAGCAGCTGTAGCTGGTTCAAAATTACTTAAGGCGATCGTTATTAAAGCAGCTCAAAAAGGAAATATGCCAGAGCCAAAGCTTAAGGACGAGTATAAAAAAGCGAATAGCAAAGCGGTAAAAGCAATTCTTGATGGTGGATTAACGGCTCCAAACAAGGGTGGATTATCCGTTTATGGAACAAACGTATTAACGAATCTCATCAATGAAGTGGGAGCACTTCCTACAAAGAATTCACAGTTAACTCATTGGGTAGAAGCGGAGAAGCATAGTGGAGAATGGGTTCACCGTAATATTCGTGTAGCCAATAATACATGTCATGCTTGCCCAGTTGGTTGTAAAATCGAAGTAGAGGTTGCTGATGGTAAATATAAAACGAGAGTGGAAAGCTTTGAGTTTGAATCTTCTTGGGCACTTGGAACGAACTGCCTGCTTTCAGATGCAGAAGCCATTTCATTTATGATTGATCAATGTAATGAGTATGGCCTTGATACAATTGAGCTTGGACACGCTTTTTCAATTACGATGGAAGCGAGTGAAAAGGGTTACATTGATGAAACATTGAAGTGGGGCGATGCAGATGCCATGATCGACCTTACGAAGAAGATTGCGTTCCGTGAAGGCATAGGTGGAATTTTAGCAGAAGGACCTTGGCGTGCAGCAGCTGCTTGGGGACACCCTGAAATCTCCATGTCTGTGAAAGGGCAATCGATCCCTGCGTATGATCCACGAGGAATTCAAGGGATTGGTCTTGGCTATGCAACAAGTAACCGTGGCGCCTGTCATTTACGCGGCTATACAGTTGCGAGTGAAATTGCGGGTATTCCAGAGCCAACGGATCGTCTTGCAGCTGAAGGCAAAGGAGAATTACTGAAGATATTCCAAGATCTATTAGCATTCGGTGATTCTATGAATATCTGTAAATTCTCATCTTTCTCTGAAAATGCCGAGCACTATGCTGAGCAGTACAGCACAATGACAGGAGTTGAATTGACAGCTGAAGATGTCATGCTTGCTGGAGAACGAATTTACAATTTGGAACGCTATTACAATAATTTAGCTGGCTTCGATAAGCGTGAAGACGATTTCTTACCGAAACGCTTTACAGAAGAACCAGCGTCAGGGAATAGTACAGGTTCAGTTAGTAAAATGGACGTTATGCTAGAAGAATACTATCAAGTTCGTGGCTGGAAGGATGGCGTCGTTCCAGAGGAAAAATTAGTCGAACTCGGTATCCTATCTGAAGGAAGTAATTCCTCGACTGAACAATTATAATCTAAAATAATCGTAACAAATGCCCAAGTATTTGAATAGATACTTGGGTATTTGTTTGTTAAAATTTTGTGACAAATCAAATAATTTTAAATAGAACCACATAAAACTAAACAAAACTATATGGTTTTAGGGAGGATCATCGAAACGATGAAACTTACCCGCCAACTCTTGTTGTTTTAAATCGATACTGTTTAATTAAGGTTTTAAGCTCATCATCAGTAGGAGCAGAGAATCGTATATGAACCGTATTGATTTTGAAAGTAGACGTAAAGGTAAGTTCTCCTTCACGAAGGATTTCAATTTTCCAAGTATCGCCTTCAAAAAAAACAGGCAATTCATCATTTATTTGCTTCCCGCCAAGCTCCTCGATGTACATTCTTAAATGGTTTTGGTTAATTCCTCTGAACTCAAGCTCTTGACTCACCATCTTTTTAACCGCCTGCTACTGGAGGAAATAAGGCGATTTGATCGGTTTCATGAACCTCTGTCTCTAAATCATTGGCATGGATGATGTTTCTACCATTCACATACACATGAACAAAGGGCTTAAGCGTTCTTTCTTGTGTGAATATCTCATCATTAATTTCTGGATACATTTCAACCATTTTATTTAATATATCTATAATGCGGTTTCCATTAGGTATGACTTGTACTGACACTCCGCCACAAATATCTCGGAGATTTGCAAATACTTTTACATGCATCATTTCATCTCCTTTAAGCATCTTTTATCTCCATATTAAATAGAATATTTGGATTTGTCACTACATTAAATATAAATGGAAACGTTTAATGCAAACGATTGCGCAATTGTAGGATAACGATTACAATGAATGTGAGATGAGGTGAATGAAAATGGAAAAGAAGATAAATGTAACCGAGCCTTGGTGGAAGAAAAGTACAGTTTACCAAATCTATCCACGAAGCTTTATGGATTCAAATGGTGATGGAATTGGCGACTTACAAGGGATCATTTCGAAGTTGGATTACCTCTGTAAGCTTGGAATAGATGTCATTTGGTTAAGTCCAATTTATGATTCTCCGAATGATGACAATGGCTATGATATCCGAGATTATCAAGCAATTATGCATGAATTTGGAAGTATGGATGATTTTGATCAATTAATAGAAGAAGCAAAAAGCAGAGACATCCGCATTGTGATGGATCTAGTCGTTAATCATACCTCTGATGAACATTCTTGGTTTGTCGAGTCAAAAAAAGCGAAAAGCTCAAAGTATCGAGATTATTATATTTGGAGAGAGGGACAGGATGGGAGTCCACCGAATAATTGGGGTTCGATTTTTTCGGGACCGGCATGGGAAAAAGATGAAATGACAGGTTCATATTATTTACATCTATTTTCTAAAAAGCAGCCAGATTTGAATTGGGAGCATGAACCTTTAAGAAAAGATATTTATGAGATGATGAAGTATTGGTTGGATAAGGGCATTGGTGGCTTTCGCATGGATGTGATTAACTTCATATCAAAAGATGTCCGTCTTCCTGATGGGGCTGTACACAAAGAGCAGGATTTTGGAGATGGAAGTCCATATTTCATGAACGGACCGAAGATCCATAGCTATTTACGTGAAATGAATGAAATCGTTTTGCAAAATTATGATGTTTTGACAGTTGGAGAAACACCGGGAGCGACGCCAGAAGATGCGCAAATCTATACCAACCCTGAGAACCATGAATTAAACATGGTATTTACATTTGAACATATGGATTTAGATAAAGCTTCCCATGAAAAATGGGATTTTCGCCCACTTCAGTTGGTAGATTTAAAGAAAAACCTAGAGAAATGGCAACATGCCCTTCATCATAAAGGCTGGAACAGTCTCTATTGGAATAATCATGATCAACCACGAATTGTTTCACGCTTTGGTAATGATCAAGAATATCGTGAACGTTCTGCGAAAATGTTAGCCATTTGTCTCCATATGCTACAGGGTACACCGTATATATACCAAGGTGAAGAGATCGGAATGACCAATGTGAAATTTGAGCGGATTGAAAATTATCAAGATATCGAAACACTTAATATGTATAAACAAAAAAAGGAGCAAGGTGTCCCTTGCGAACAGATTATGGAGAGCATATATGCAAAAGGGCGAGATAACGCACGCACCCCTATGCAATGGACCTCTGATGGCGGGTTTACAACTGGAACCCCGTGGATTCAAATGAATGAAAATACATCCTTTATTAACGCAGAACAGGCACTTGAGAACCGAAATTCGATTTTTTATACGTATCAAAAATTAATCCGATTAAGAAAAACGCATGACATCGTAACCTATGGGAGTTTTCAGCTATTGATGGAGAATCACCCACAACTTTTTGTTTATAAACGACTTGTCGCTAATGAAGAATGGTTCATCGTCGCAAATTTTTCGAAAGAAACAGTGGAGTTGGAATGGAGTGCATGCGATGTGGATGCTAAGGCTGCAGAAATCATCATCGCAAATTATGACGATCTTCCATTAACTGATGAGAAAATCGATGTGCGTCCATATGAGGCTTTTGTTCTCGCTTTTCAAAATAAGCGTTAACCTAGATAGTGTCGTATTAATGAAGCGCTTAAATGGGTATAAAAGAAATAAAGTATTAAAAAGTAAATCATTAAAAATGAAAACAAGATCTGGAGAATAACACCGGATAGAAATAGAGGGATAACATGGAGAAAAAATGGTGGAAAGAAGCAGTTGCATACCAAATATATCCCCGTAGCTTCCAAGATTCAAATGATGATGGTATAGGGGATTTAAACGGATTGATATCAAGATTGGATTATATTCAAGACCTTGGGATTGATGTGATTTGGATCTGTCCGATGTATAGGTCACCTAATGATGACAATGGCTATGATATAAGTGATTATCAAGAAATCATGGAAGACTTCGGTACGATGGAAGATTTTGATCAATTACTGGAAGAAGTACACAGGCGTGGAATGAAGTTGATTATTGATTTAGTCATTAATCACACAAGTGATGAACATCAATGGTTTATCGAGTCACGTTCATCCACTGAAAATGAAAAGCGTGACTGGTATATTTGGAGAGACGGAGTAGATGGAAAGGAGCCAAATAATTGGGGGAGTATATTTGGGGGCTCAGCTTGGGAACTGGATGAAAAAACGAACCAATACTATCTACATCTCTTTTCTAAAAAGCAACCAGACTTGAATTGGGAGAATAAAAACGTCCGTGTAGCTCTTTACGATATGGTGAATTGGTGGCTCGATAAAGGGGTGGATGGATTTCGCGTCGATGCAATTAGTCATATTAAAAAAGATTTGACCTTTTCCGATGAGGAAAATCCGGAGAAACTCTCATATGTCCCGGCTTGGAGCAAGTATATGAATGTGGATGGTATTTTACCATTCTTAACCGAGTTGAAGGAAGAAACCTTTGCCAAATATGATAGTATGACGGTCGCTGAAGCAAATGGTGTAGGGATAGATGATATACATGAGTGGGTAGATGAACAGGATGGAAAGTTTAATATGATTTTTCAATTTGAACATCTTGGCCTGTGGGATTCTGATACGAGAACACTCGATATTATAGAATTAAAAAGAGTATTGACACGTTGGCAAAAAGCTCTGGAAAAAAGTGGTTGGAATGCCTTGTTTATTGAAAATCATGATAAGGCACGTAGTGTGTCTACATGGGGAAATGATCAACAATATTGGAGAGAAAGTGCGACTTCGTTAGCAATGATGTATTTTTTCATGCAAGGAACCCCTTTTATTTATCAAGGCCAAGAAATAGGGATGACGAATGTGAAATTTCCATCGCTTGAAGATTACGATGATGTTTCTACAAAAGGATTGTATACCGATCTACTGGCAAGAGGTAAAGCGCCAGATGAGATTATGGAGATCATTTGGGCAACAAGCCGTGATAATTCAAGAACACCGATGCAGTGGTCGGCTGATGAAAATGCTGGATTTACAAAGGGTAAACCGTGGTTAGGGGTGAATCCGAATTTTAAAGAGCTTAACGTCGAGGTTCAAAAGGATGACCCTAATTCAGTCTTAAATTTTTATAAAAAAATAATTCAACTCCGTAAATCGAATCCTGTTTTCACTTATGGAATATATGATTTAGTATTAGAAAATCATCCTTCACTGTATGCGTATACACGCACTTATGGAGATGAAAAAGTGATCATTTTATGTAATTTAACGAATGATTCGTTTGAAGTAGAGCCAATTAATGGTGTGACATATGAGTGGGAAAACCTAATTTTAGCCAATCTTGACGATGGCGTTCATGAAAAAGCAAGAACATTAGAATTGGCACCATATGAAGCGCGAATCTATCGTTTAAACTAGCTAGTTTGATGTAAAACTCTGTAGATTAGAATAGCCATAATCGGAAGTATTGGATGATGGCTAAATAATATACAGAGTTTTTTTTAATTCCTTATACAAGAAAGTCAGCTGTAACGTGCAAACTAAAAGAAAAAAGGATAAAGGGTAATGTCTATGCACATTTTTCTTACAATTATTAGCATTGTTGCGGTATGGCTCAGAAAAGATTATAAAAATTGGCAGCCTTTGTATCCAACGATGCAGTATATCGCCCTCGGTAACCTTACATATAATTTTTTATGTGCAGCACATTGGCTATGGCGGATGACGCCTGATATAGATTGGTATAACTTCACTTTATTAGAAATGAGCTATACATTCATTGTCTTTCCTGCGACTGCGTTAATGTTTTTATCTCGTTATCCAGAAGGGGCAGGTTTCTGGAGAATTATTAGACATTATTTATGTTGGATTGGAATATATGCAGGAATTGAATTTATCATGCAAGCACAGGGGACGATTGTTTATAAATATGGATGGTCTCTTGCTTGGAGCGCCACCTTTGACTGTATCATGTTCCCGTTTCTACGCCTGCATCAAAAGAGACCTTTGCTTACGTTCATTTTAAGTATCCCGATGGCTTTGTTTTGGCTGTGGTTATTTGATATCCCTACCCATATTCCGATTGAAAAGAGATAGAGGATATGGACTGATGCTAGCTTTTGCTATGAATCTGCTATCTAAAACCTAGCTTGATGCTAGCGGTTTGATATTTATACAAGGGATAAAAAAAGTTGTCATATCAACGGTTTTGCCAGATAACATAGTTTTTTTGATCAAACGTTTGATTGACTTTTTTAACTAAAATGAGTGCCTTTTGTTGTACGGAGGTCTATATTATCCCTTATAATGAGCCATTATACAAAATCATCATGTAAAGGAGTATTTGTTCATGAGCAACCATGAGGATAAGAAGCAGGAAATATTAGATGCCTTTCAATTTAGACATGCGACAAAGGAGTTTGACCCGAATAAAAAGATCACGGACAGTGACTTCGAATTTATTTTAGAAGCAGGACGATTATCACCAAGCTCTGTTGGCTATGAACCATGGAAATTTCTAGTCGTGCAAAATCGCAAATTGCGAGAAAAACTTCGAGAAGTTTCGTGGGGGGCTCAGGGGCAACTTCCGACAGCTAGTCATTTCGTTTTGATCCTTGCTAGAACGATCAAGGATACGAAGTACGATAGTAAGTATGTAGAGGACCAGATGTTGAATGTCAAACAGTTTCCACCTGAAATATTTGCTCAGATCAAGGAGCGTTACAAAAGCTTTCAGGAGGACGATTTGCATTTGCTGGAAAGCGAAAGAGCGATTTTCGACTGGGCTTGTAAACAGACCTATATAGCGTTAGGCAATATGATGACAGCAGCTGCGCAAATCGGAATTGATTCATGTCCGATTGAAGGGTTTGATTTTGATAAGGTGCAAGCGATTCTAGAGGAAGCAGGATTATTGGAGGAAGGGCATCTGGGTGTTTCTGTGATGGTTGCATTTGGCTATCGAGCGAAGGAGCCGCGTCCAAAAACAAGGAAGAATCTGGAAGATATTGTACAATGGATAAATGAATGAAGAAGGAAGATGGACTGAACAAAGAGCTCAGTCCATCACCTTCTTTTTGATGCTTATTGGAATCCAACTTCAAATTCGTCTGGATTAGAACCAACGCGCTCATTTTTGTTTAAACCGTTTATTTTCTCCATGTCATCGGTGGAAAGTTCAAAATCAAAAATATCGGCATTTTCTATGATTCTGTGCTCCTTAATGGATTTAGGAATCGTCACGACTTCATTTTGGAGATCCCAGCGTAAAATGATTTGCGCAGGGGATTTTTGATATTTTTCAGCAATAGCCATAATAGTCGGCTCACTTAAAAGTTGTCCTTGCTTGAGTGGTGACCATGCTTCTAATTGGATTCCTTGCTTTTTGCAATATTCGCGAAGCTCCAATTGGGCAAGATGTGGATGATATTCGACTTGATTAACCATTGGCTTGATTTCAGCATCTGCGATTAAATCTTCTAAGTGGTGAACGTGGAAGTTACTTACTCCGATAGCACGTACACGGCCATCCTTGTATAGCTTTTCTAATGCTCTCCAAGTATCTTTATATTTGGCACTATCTTTACCTGGCCAATGAATGAGATATAAGTCTAAATAATCCATTCCAAGCTTTTGGAGGCTTGTTTCAAATGCGTTAAGTGTGGATTCATAACCTTGATCAGAATTCCAAACTTTAGAGGTAACAAATAAGGAATCCCTTGGAACACCAGATTCTTTTATTCCCTGCCCTACACCTTCTTCATTTTGGTAGATGGCAGCTGTATCAATGCTTATGTACCCATTTTTGATCGCAGCTTTCACCGCTTCAACCACTTCAGAGCCTTCTTTTACCTTGAAGACACCTAGTCCAAACCAAGGCATTTTCACGCCGTTATGCAATGTAGTTGTATCCTGTAGATTTTTTGGCATTTTGTTATCCTCCTATCATTTTAAACGTAATCACTACGCATTCTATTATGCACATTTCTTTCAGGGAATTCCAAAAATTTGATTGAAGTAAAATTTTAGCGGCAAAAAAAGTGGAGCCCCTTGGACTCCACTAGGATAATATATATTATTTGACAAGTTGTTTGACAAGCTCTCGATTACGCTTTTTGAAAAGTTCGTTGTGTGAGGAAACCATTCCGCCCTTTGTTGCATCAGGTTGAATGAATTGTTTCGCTTTATTGACTGCATTTACGGCATCCTGGAACGCACCAGCAATTAAGTGAACCTTTCCGTCATAAGAAACAATATCCCCTGCGGCATATAGTCCAGGAATGGACGATTCACATGTGGAGTTACCGGCAATATAATAGTCATCCACAAGCTCTACTTTTAACTGACTTTCTTTTAAAAGAGCAGCGTCGCGTTCATAGCCATGATTGATAATGACTTCATCAACCTCTACATATTTAACCTCACCAGTTTCGTGATTAGTTAGCTCTACGCTATTGATGTATTCATGACTTTTATCAGCTACTAGCTTTGTAATATTAGAATTAAAGAAGCAGTCAACCGTACCGTTTAGAAGCTGGTTCACTTGTGCCTCGTGGCCAGATAAATTGTCTTTCCGATAGGTGAGGTAGACTTTTTTAGCGATAGGCTCTAATTCGTTCGCCCAATCGATCGCAGAATTGCCACCACCCGAAATGAGAATTGTTTTGTCTTTAAATCTTTTTAATGATTTAACGGTGTAATTTAGATTTGTGATTTCAAATCTTTCTGCACCTTCTATATTCAACTTCTGTGGTTTTAAAATCCCACCACCGATTGCCATAATCACGGTTTTCGTGTAATGCTTTTGACCTGAAGGCGACTGTAGCACGAAAATTCCGTTCTCCTCTTGCTTAATACCTTCTATTTTTTCATTTAATACAACCGTTGGGTTAAAGGTTAATCCTTGTTGGACGATCTGTTTAATAAGGTTTTCTCCAGAAGTAGGGGTTATCCCGCCTACATCCCAGATCATTTTTTCTGGATAAACATGAAGCTTTCCACCAAGTTGTGGCTGAAATTCAATGATTTTTGTCTTCATTTCTCTTAGACCACTATAAAAAGCAGAATAGAGTCCAGCTGGACCGCCTCCAACAATGGTTACATCATATAGCTCTTGTTTATCCATTCCGTTCACCTCAAATGTTATTGATTATCATTCTCATTTAACTATAAACGTCCCTTTCATTTTTAGCAATAGATAAATTAGAAACTTTTTATGAAAGTGAATTTTTTTTGAATAACTCAGAAAAATAATTGACGTATGGTGTAATTCCCTTTATATTTACCTCATAAACATAAATGAAAATCATTATCAATTGGAAATATATGCTTAATTAAGGAGGTAGGGAAATGACACGCCTAAGAACGAAAGATTTAAGCATTGGCTATGGTGAACGGATCATTGTAAATGGGCTCAATGTGGAAATTCCCGATAACCAGATTACGACAATTATCGGTTCCAATGGGTGTGGGAAGTCTACCCTTTTGAAGGCGATTACACGGATTATCCCTCATCAATCTGGAACAGTAGTATTAGATGGAGAAAATATCGTCAAAGGAAGTACAAAAGAATTAGCAAAGAAAATGGCTATCCTTCCACAAACTCCAGAGAGTGCAAGTGGTTTAACAGTAGGTGAACTAGTATCTTACGGGCGTTTTCCTTACCAAAAAGGATTTGGCCGTCTAACAAAGAAAGATTATGAAGCAATCGATTGGGCGTTAGAGGTGACAGGTACAAAAGACTTTAAATATCGTCCTGTTGATTCCTTATCTGGTGGACAGAGGCAACGTGTTTGGATTGCAATGGCACTGGCACAGGAAACAGAAATCATCTTTCTAGACGAACCAACAACCTATCTTGATATGGCGCATCAACTAGAAGTTCTTGAATTGCTACAAAAGTTGAATGTAGAACAAGGTCGGACCATCGTTATGGTACTTCATGATTTAAATCAAGCAGCTCGTTTTGCCGATTATATGATTGCCTTAAAGGCAGGAGAAATTGTGAAAGCAGGAAACTGTGAAGAAGTGATTAACCGTGAGGTGTTAAAGAGGGTATTTTCTATCGATGCTGAAATTGGCCGCGATCCACGTACAAATAAACCAATGTGTATCACATATAACTTACTTAGAGGAGAAGAAACTAATGAAGAAACTACTCATTCCATTTATGCTGTTGGCGGTACTCGTTATTAGCGCATGCGGTAACAATGAATCAAACTCAGGTGAAGAGAAGGATGCTGATGACGATAAAAAAGTCTCTGAAATGAGAACGTATGAATCGGAGAATGGACCAATCGAAGTACCGGCTGATCCGAAGCGTGTTGTCGTACTATCTTCCTTTAATGCTGGTAGCGTGATGGCTCTAGATGTAAATATTGTCGGAGTGGATTCATGGGCGAAAGCGAACAAACGTTACGAGTCTTATTTAACAAATGCAGAAGAAGTAACAGATGAAAGCTTAGAAAAAATTATTGAATTGGAACCAGACTTAATTATCGCTGCTCCAACAAATAATAATCTTGATAAATTAGCGTCGATTGCTCCTACAGTGACATACACGTATGGAAATGTTGATTATTTAACTCAACATATCGAAATCGGAAAGCTTTTAAATAAAGAAGAAGAGGCACAAGCTTGGGTCGATGACTTTAAAAAACGTGCTGCACAAGCTGGTGAGGATGTAAAAGCAAAAATTGGGGAAGATGCAACGGTTTCTGTATTTGAAAACTTTGATAAACAATTATATGTTTTCGGCGATAACTGGGGTCGTGGAACCGAAATTTTATACCAAGAAATGAAGCTTGCCATGCCAGAAAAGGTCAAAGAAATGGCCTTAAAAGAAGGGTATTACGCATTATCAACAGAGGTTATTCCAGAGTATGCAGGTGATTATATCATTTTAAGCTCTGATGGCGTGGATAATTCTTTTAAAGAGACGGAAACCTATAAAAATATACCGGCAGTCAAAAATGAACGCGTGTTTGAAGCAAGTGCATCAGAATTCTATTTTAATGACCCGATCACATTAGACTACCAATTAAAATTCTTTACGGAAAGTTTTTTAAATAGCAAGTAATGAAATAGCCTTAAAAAACGTACGAATAGGGCGCTTTTTAACTTGAAGTGTGCAAGATGAAATGATTTAATGAACTGACAAAGAAAAACAAGGAATTCTTCAATCGAGAATTCCTTGTTTTGTGTAGGTTCAAATATATGAAAAGAAGAGAGACATATGACGACAGAACATAAACCTTCTATACCATTTACATACAAGCTCATAATAGGGATCGTGTTGTTTATCGGTGTTTTTGTCGCTGCACTTGTTTTGGGAGCAGCAGACACGACATTAAAAGATATTTGGCTCGCCTTAATGACCAATGAAACTGGTGACACCCTTTCAATGCTTCGAGAAATTCGTATTCCTCGTGAGGTTGGAGCGATCTTCGTCGGTGCAGCACTGGCGGTAGCTGGTGCGATTATGCAAGGGGTGACCCGGAATCCGCTCGCTGATCCAGGGCTACTCGGTTTAACAGCAGGGGCAAATGTCGCACTCGCTGTAACGATCGCCTTTGTTCCTGCAGCCGATTATTTTAGCATTATGGTCGCCTGTTTTATTGGAGCCGGCGTCGGAACCGTCATGGTTTTAGGTCTAGGTGCTTTGAAAAAAGGGGGCTTTTCTCCTTTTCGGATCGTTTTAGCCGGTGCTGCTGTATCGGCATTTTTAACAGCGATTGCCGAAGGAATAGGGCTGTATTTTAAGATTTCAAAAAATGTCTCCATGTGGACTGCCGGTGGTTTAGTAGGAACGAATTGGGGCCAATTAAAGGTCGTCGTACCTTTTATCATCATTGGTTTATTGATTGCCTTGTTCCTTTCTAAGCAGCTTACCATTTTAAGTCTAAGTGAAGAAGTGGCAGTTGGTCTAGGACAGAAAACGACTCAGATAAAAGCTATATTGTTTATTGTTATTATCATTCTTGCGGGAACAGCGGTTGCATTAATTGGAAATATGGCTTTTATTGGTCTCATGGTCCCTCATATTGTTCGAGCAATTGTGGGTACTGATTATCGCTATATCATTCCGATGTCGGTGATTGTCGGAGGTGGCTTCATGCTTTTAGCGGATACACTTGGAAGGACGATCAGTGCTCCGTATGAAACACCGGTGGCTGCGATTGTATCCATTTTAGGGTTGCCATTCTTCCTTTTCATTGTTCGTAAAGGAGGGAAAGCATTCACATGATCCATCCTCGTATTGTCAAAAAACAAAGATTAACCTTGTTATTTTTATTGCTCCTTATTATCGCCACTGCGGTCATTGGTATGGGAATCGGAAGTTCGTCTGTATCTTTTGATCGTCTTATCCCAACTTTATTTGGTCAGGGGACGTTCAAAGAAGAGTTTGTCGTCTTTTCCGTTCGGATGCCAAGAATCGTGGTCACCTTACTTGCAGGGATGGCTCTTGCTTTATCAGGTTCGATTTTACAAGGGATTACTCGTAATGATCTAGCCGATCCTGGAATCATTGGGATCAACTCAGGTGCTGGAATCGGGGTTGCGATATTTTATCTCTTTTTCCCTGTAGATGGGGGCATGTTTGTTTATTTGCTTCCAGTTGTCGCTTTTGCTGGTGCCATGGTGACAGCAGCACTGCTATATCTCTTTTCTTACGATCGGAAAACGGGATTACAACCAGTGAGGTTAGTGTTGATCGGGGTCGGATTCTCAATGGCATTTTCCGGTGCAATGATTATCATTTTTTCATCGGTGGATCCGTTTAAAGTCGACTTTATCGCCAAATGGTTGAACGGAAATATTTGGGGATCTGATTGGCCGTTCATCTGGGCGATTCTCCCGTGGTTGATCGTGTTGATTCCTTTTACTCTTTATCGAGCAAATCGTTTGAACCTATTAGGGATGAGTGAACCTGTGGCCGTGGGTGTCGGAGTATCTATAGAGAAGGAACGAATTGTCCTATTGTTAGCTGCTGTTGCTTTAGCAGCCGCTGCCGTTTCTGTGACAGGAGGGATTGCCTTTATTGGTCTTATGGCTCCGCATATAGCAAAAGCGCTTGTCGGACCAAGAAATCAGCTTTTTATTCCGGTCGCCATCATGCTTGGAGGCTGGCTCCTTGTTCTCGCTGATACGATTGGTCGAAATCTGATCGAGCCAGATGGAATTCCGGCTGGAATTATGGTTGCATTGATCGGAGCTCCGTACTTTATGTATTTGTTGTTGAAGAACGATAAATGATGGATGGGTGCTTTAGACCGATATATTTGAAATTAGACCGATAAAACCGAAATTAGAGCGATATATTTTATTTTAGACCGATATTCGTAAATTCCAATGCACTATTACGGAATTAAGCTTCTGAAAAAAGGGTAATTTTTCAATTAAGAATTCAAAAAAAGCCTTAAATTAGTTAAGGGTAGCCCTTGGGGACCGCCCTTTTCAGGTGGTTTTGGTGCATTAGACCGATTTAAGGCGCACATTTTTCTATTGATATTTAAAACAGACAAAGAAAATGAGGGCTTCCCATTGAGAAGTCCTCATTTTCTTTCTTCTTCCACTTCATCCTTTAAGTATTCAACAAAATGATCATCGTGGGCTAACCAAGCTGCTTCCGTTCGTTTCAAAAATTTTTCTGCTTCTGTAAAGCTCGGAAATACTTTATCAAGCTTGAACCGATTTTTTTCGATTACCCACTCTGACCCATCACTTGGCCGAATCAGAAAGTGGTCTTCACGGCGATTAAGATATAAAGCACCAAAGGATGAGTCCTTTAAGTTGTAACGGTTATGTCTTGAATCCTCTCGTAGAGGCTCAAGATGGAAGGTATTTGCGACATATAATTTATAGGCATTTTCCGTCATCGAACAACCAGATGCCTTCGCATGTCCGCCGCCCCCTAATTTTCCAGCAATCTCTGATACATCGACATGATCATGAATGGTGCGAAATCCGACTCTTCTCCCGCCCATATTAAGAATAGCGATATAATCTAAATGGGGGTATTCCTTTCCTAATTCATTTCCGAGCTCCGAATGATAGGATTCCGCAAAGACAACACCAGCAAAATGATCTTTGATTTGCGCCTGAACGAGTTCTTTTCTTTTGCGACGGATATAGCGCTCAATTTTCTCTTCTTCCAGATCGAGTATCTTCTTCTCAAAATCATCAAAGTGAAAATGAGCTGAGGTACTAAGTCGTTCCAGCATTTTTTCTTCAAATTCCTCAATAGATATAAGAAAGAAAAGTGCGTTAAGACGCTGAGCCTGCTGATTATGATTCTTTTCCCATTCCCACGTATCATATTGACGGACAAGATCAACGAATTCATCAAGTGCTTCGGTTTTAGTTAAATGACCTTTTTCAGCTAAATAGTGATAAAGGAGAGAGGTTGCTGAAGTAAGTTTCCCATCTTCATCCTCAACAATGACTCTACCCCAGGCATACTGATTATAATTTAGGGCCGTTTTATGATGGTCAATGAGCTGCACCTTGCCCCCTAATTGGTGGAAGGCTTCTAAACTTTTCTCATTTTCTTCATTAACCGATAAGTCAGTAATAAAAAGAAACGTTTCGGGATCATCATTTTCAAAAAACGATTCAACTTCCCGGTTTAATCCAGCGATAGAGTTGTAGCGGACTTGAACATCCTTCCCGAATGCTAGCTTCGCCAGGATGCCACATCCAACCCCATCTAAATCATTATGTGATAATAGCTTGTACATGTTTTCACCTCACCCTCTATTATGCTATAAAATGGTAAAAATATTGCTTCGTTTTGCTCACTTCTTTAAAATGAAAAATAATAGTGGTGTAAGAGGAGGAGATTTTCATGGCAACGATCGAAGATTTTTTGAAGCTAGATTTGCGTGTGGGGACCATATTAAAAGCAGAGCCATTTCCTGAAGCAAGAAAGCCAGCAATTAAATTGGAAATTGATTTTGGCGAACTCGGAGTTAAAAACTCGTCAGCACAAATTACGAAGCGTTATACACCTGAACAGTTAATCGGACGTCAGGTTGTGGCGGTCGTCAACTTTCCACCGAGAAGAATAGCAGGCTTTAAATCTGAGGTATTGGTGCTTGGGGGAGTTCCTTGCGAAGATGATGTCGTGTTATTGAATATTGATGCAACTGTTCCGAACGGCACACCAATTGCCTAATAACGCTGTAAAGGAGTCTTAATTTGGAAAATCTTCAATTGCTTGAAGCAAATACAGAAATGCTAGAGAAAATGGGGAGTTACTGTCTTAGAAGCAAGAAAAAATCCGTCGGATACATAAACAAAAATAAGTGGTTGAATAACCGCTTTGAAGAAGGATTAAAGTATGTTCAGTTAACTGAAAACACAAAACAAGTAGGTTTTATAGAATATACAGATGCAGAATTTTCATCTAGAGTCGTTCACGCTGAAGACTATTTAGTGATCCATTGTCTTTGGGTAAGTGAAACGGGAAAAGGATATGGGAGCAAGCTGATTGAAAAATGTCTTCAAGATGCGAAAAAAAGGTCCAAGCATGGTGTAGTTGTAGTGGCGAATTCTGAAACATCTTGGACGCCAAGTAAGGAGATTTTCTTAAAAAACCATTTCAAGGTGGTCGCCAAGGCACCATTTAATTTTGAACTGCTCGTTTACCAATTTGATAGCAACACTCCATTACCTGTCTTTCCGACCAATTGGGATGAGAGATTGAGGAATTTCAATGATCTGACGATTCTTCGCTCTTTCCAGTGTCCGTACGTTGCAGTTGCTACTGAGAATATTGAGACTGCAGCAAATAAACTAGGACTTGAAGTAACCATAATCGATATCAAGGATAGAGAAGAATTGATGAAATTAGCGCCAACGCCTTATGGGATATTTTCAGTGGTTTTTAAAGGACAACTTATTTCATTTCATAGGTTAACGGTTCATTCCGTCATGAAACGCTTAAAAGAGCTAATTTGAAAAGTTCAGAGTGACTAAACTCTGAACTTTTTTTGTAAAGGAAACTTGACGTAAAGTTTCTTTTACATTTATACTAAGAATAAGGGAGGTGGTCGTTATTGAAAAATCATATCGTGGAGTATCGAAAAAAACATGGGCTATCTCAAGATCGATTAGCTGAAAGATTAGGAGTCTCACGACAAACGGTTATTTCAATTGAAAAAGGAAAGTATTCGCCCTCACTTCCACTAGCGTTTCTACTTGCTAAAACGTTTAACACCACGATAGAGGAGTTATTCGTTTATGAAGAAGATAAGGAGGGGAAAAAGGAATGAAAAACAATCAGATCATATTTTTTATCTTTGGAATATTCTTTTTTGCTATGGGAGGCTTCTTATTATTCGTGAGCTTTATGGCAAAAGCTTCAATAAATACAAGTTTTTTAATGATGTTTTCTATGGGAATTATGAGTTTTTGTTTAAGCTATCTTTACCCACAATTTCAGCAAAAAGATGAACGGATGAAACGGATTCGGGAAAAAGGCATGTTTTTCTCTGGCATGGCATTGATGGTTTACTTGCTTATTTTTAATATAGGTTTGCAAGTTGAATTATTTACATTAACTGCAACTGAGTTGCTACATATTTTAACCACGTTAATCATCTGTACAGTATTTATCTCATTCGTTGTATACTCAAAAATCTACTAATTGGAGGGATGTTGCAAATGGGAGGTTACTTTCTATTAGCAATTGTCATTATTGGAATTTTTATTGGACTCGTGATAACAAGAAAGGACTCGACTGAAAACAATGGTTTAAGTAAGAAAGGACTTACGAAGCTATTAATTTTACTAGCCCTTATCTTTATTTGTGTCGTTGTTGTTGTGTTTTTGACTCCGGAAAGCTGGTTGTAGGAAAAAAGAACCATGTTTGCTTTGAATGGCATTCCTTAACTTTACATCATATCACTTTACGCTATGATAGAAGAAATGAGAGAGGAGGAATAAAATGGCGACAATAGATCTACAGAAGAAAACGGTAAAAATTGTTCTGGAAAAAAAGAAATTGACGACCGTAAAGGCCAGAGTCGGATTGGTTTTGGATATTACAGGATCAATGCGAACCTTATACAAAAATGGGACGGTTCAAAAAGTAGTAGAGCGAATACTTGCGGTTGCATCTCAATTTGATGATGATGGATCTCTCGATATTTGGGTGTACGATAACGAGTTTTCGAGATTAAAGCCTGTAACAGAAAGAGATTTCGAAGGGTATGTGGATCGTCAAATTCTTGAGAATGACTTAATACATAAGTTTGGGAGAAATGACGAACCGCCTGTCATGAGGGATGTCGTAAAGAAATATACGAAGGAAGAGATAAGTGACGATCCTGCTTTCATTGTGTTTATCAATGATGGAGGATGTAAGAAATCGATCAAGCCTATTATTGAAGGGACGTCTATTAAACCATTATTTTGGCAATTTGTCGGAATTGGCAACGGTAATTTTGACTTTTTACGAAAAATCGATCATCTCGAAGGCCGTTTTGTAGATAACGCTAATTTTATTCACATTGAAGATGTTGATGCCATCTCTGATGAGCAACTCTATGATATGCTCCTTAACGAGTTTCCAAGCTGGATTAAGGAAGCAAAGGAAAAAGGTGTTTTAATAGAAAAAGAGGAAGTACTACAAGAAATAGCCGTGGTAGATCAGCCACGATCAAAAGAAAAAAAGGGATTTTGGAGCAGACTCTTCAACAGATAGCTTTAAACAAAATATGCCAATAATAGTTGCTTCACCGCATTAAAGTTTGTTATCATATTGTCAAAAGATGGGAGGGGCTCGGATGTCATTAGAAAGTGTATTGGATCATTTTAAGAAATGGAACCGGGAAAAAGATGTCCTCGTTTTTGAGCAATCGAGTGCTACCGTCGACATGGCAGCAGAAGCAATTGGGGTGATTCCAGCAAGAATTGCGAAAACCCTTTCTTTTCGTGGTGATGGAGAGCAAGCGATCCTTGTTGTCGCTGCTGGTGATGCTAAAATAGACAATAAGAAATTTCGCCATACTTTTGGCTTCAAGGCTCGCATGCTATCACCAGATGAGGTACTGGAACAAACGGGACATATGATCGGCGGCGTTTGCCCGTTCGGATTGGCGAATCATTTGGATGTTTATCTCGATGTTTCGATGAAACGTTTTGATACCCTTTTCCCAGCGTGTGGGAGCACGAACTCAGCGATTGAACTTTCTTGTGAAGAAATTCAAGAATATGCTGGAGCGAAAGAGTGGGTCGATGTATGTAAAGGATGGACAGATGAAGCGGTTGCAGCAATATCGTAATAGAAAAAGAATCGATGGTAACGACTTTTTGTTCTTCTAGTTTGGCGTGTATAAATTCCCTCGCAGTTGGCGGATCGCTATGAAAAAATAACAGGAAAAATTCCGCTTAATGAGCAGATATCATGAAAAAGAGGCGAAATAACAGGAAAATTTCCTGCTATTCCCTCAAAAAATGCCAAAACAAACGATTTTGCCCTCCATAAGCGGAAAATCTTCCGTTATTTTCCCTAAAAGGGACTCCATTGGGGATATAACAGGAAAAATTCCGCTTAAGGGTGAGAGAAGGTTGGAGCAAAATAGGGTTTTTTAGTAGAAATATAGACAAACCGGAAATCGATTGGATGATTCTTGAAGGCTAGTTTGCGGTACGAGGAAAATCGAAGATAGAAAACGATATGGGTCTTGCGTTAATACAAAAATAGAGAAAGGTGAATTTGAGTCCCCTCAAATTCACCTTTCTCATGATTTAAAGCTAGTTATGTCCGAGCCTCTTTTTTCTATTTCATCCATTTCCTTTTTACTGCCAATAACCTCTGGAATTCCTGTTCGAGTTCTTCTGTCGGTTCGATGCTTAATCTACTCAACACTTCGGTTATTTTTGTCTCAAGGACTAGGAGATTATCTTCTTCATCTGAGCGAGAGCGGGGCTCATAATTTTTATATTCTCCGTAGCTTCCTTCAAATATTTGTAATTCCTCCTTCTCGATGGTCAGGATTCGGGTGGCAATCTTTTCAATGAAGCGGCGGTCATGAGATACAAAGATGATCGTTCCTTTATAGTCCGTTAACAAGGATTCCAATGCTTCAACTGCCTCAATATCAAGGAAATTAGTTGGTTCGTCAAGTATGAGCGTGTTCATATCACCGACGAATAATTTAGCAAGAGCGACTTTGACACGCTCACCACCACTAAGGACCTTGACTTCTTTATAGACATCTTCTCGGAAAAAGTGGAGTCTCGCTAATACGATGCGGATCAAAGTTTCTGTGTGGTTCGATGAAGCTTGCACATTCTCCAAGATTGTTTTTTCAAGGTCCAGTAAATCGATGGTCTGGCTAAAATAGCCATACTTAACTGCAGGAGACAGAGTTATACTGGGATCTTGATTGATGATTTTCTTCAGTAATGTCGTTTTCCCACTTCCGTTGGCGCCAATGATCGCAAGTTTGTCTCCACCCCGCACTTCAAAACTCGCTTTTCCCCAGAGAACACGTTTTCCGAATCCTCCTGTAACGTTGTGAGCACGAAGAATGGTTCTACCCGTAAATGCGTCTTCGTTTGGCAATTCCATCTGGATGGCAGGACTTTCTTTTATTTTTTCTACCTTATCGAGCTTTTCTAAACGAGTTTCAATTGATTTTGCAACGGTTTGTAGCTTCTTTTGCTTTTTCGCATAATGAGGCTTTGAGATTTTTACTTCAATCCCTTTTTTAGGTGCTTTAGTAACTCGGGCAGCTTTCTTTTCCTTCATAACGATGGCTTCTTCTAACTGTTTTTTCGTTTTCACATATTTTTCATAGGCGGCTTCATGACTGCGTATTTCTCGATCCTTTTGCTCTAAGTACGCAGAATAATTTCCTTTGTATTCTTTCACATGACCGTTATCAAGCTCCCAAATAGATGTACAAAGGGCATCCAAAAAGGTTCTGTCATGGGAGACTAGAAGGATGGCCCCTTGCCAGTTCGCTAATTTTTTCTCTAACCACTCAATATGATCTGTATCCAAATGGGTAGTGGGCTCATCTGCCAGTAATATTTCTGGATTTTGCGTTAATGCTTCAATAATAAATTCTTGTGTCACCTCACCACCACTTTTGGTCGTGTCGCTTCTCTTGAGTTGGGGAAGGAGTTCGCATGTAGCGTGCTGAAGAACCGTACCTTCATCAACCGTTCTTTTCCCTGCAAGAATGTCTAACAAGGTCGTTTTTCCTGTTCCGTTTTTTCCAATTAAACCGATTCGATCGCCTTTGTGAATTTGAATGCGAGCGATATCGAGCAACTGTCGTTCTTTTATAAAAAGTTTAATTCCAATGGCCTCTAAAAGCATATGATCATCTCCATGTTATAAGGTTAAGGAGACAAAAAGCGCCTCCTATATTCAGAATAGGAGGCGCATGGCTGCAGCAAAGAAGCTGTCATTGTGGCGACAACAACAAAGAAATCCAATCCTATCCTGAAAAATGAAATTGAAGACAACACAAAAAGAGCCGTTATCAGCTGTGTTTTTAGAAATCTTCAATTTGTATTTTCGAAAAATAGGATTAAAACTTCATGTTTATTGGGTCACCCTTTCACTATTTGTACTTTTACGATAATGGATTTTCTAAATCCTGTCAATCCGTTGTGTCTTTTTTTATTTTAGTTCCTTTGCTTTTATAAGGCTTAGCGCTTTTCGCTTTGTTTGCACTGGCCTGCCAACGATTCCAGCCTTTTTTGCCGGTTCCTCTGCCGGTGCCGCCTTTTCCTTTTGCTTTACTCATCGGCTCCACTCCATTCTTTATTAGCGTGAGGGTTTTGGCGGTTGGCACACATCGCATTTCCGTTGGTTATTATTTTTGAATTTCGTAAAACTTTTCTCGAACTCATTCCCGCATGCGCACTTGAATTGTAATTTTTGAGAAAATCCGTGAAATTCGGTTGAAAGCAAAGTGCTTTCTGAGTTGTTCTGCACATATTTTTGGATATCATTGATGGTCCATCGTTTATTCACTTATTACACCTCTATTCCTTGTCAAACCATAGTAGTTCTTTGTCATCTTCATCACCGTTGTAATTAATAAAGATTTCCTCTCCAGCTTTAATGTCTTTATAAGCATAGAAGTCAAATGTGTGGTTATCAAAATTAATTTCATACGTGGCGTTCGGTTCATAAGAATGGTTAAATAACATCCCATAGCCAAGTAGAATGGCTGTATGGTTTTTTCCATATTCAAACGCATAATCAGCAAGAAGTGTTTTTTCAATATGTTCATGTTGCTCGTTTGGATAAGCAATGACAGGTGCTTCATGGAGAAGCTCCCCTTTTTTGATATCACGTGTAGCAAATACGCCTCTATTGAATTCCCCATTGCTAATGAGAGATGATTTTATTTCAATCATGTTTTCACCTACTTGTTCTAATATTTCTCCACTTTACCACTAAATCGTCCAGTGAGCCATTACGTTCTCCTATAATATAAAGCATTTTTAAGATTTCCATACGATTCCGTTATTTTGAGGAAAAATGAAAGGAAACTTTTGTCTAATTTCGTAAATTTTTTAAGATTTGCTTGAATTTATTGCCAAAATGGAATATAGTACATTACATCAGTAATGTACTAAGTTAGAAAGGAGGCGGCCATGATTTTTAACCCAGATGGTTCGAAGCCCATTTATGTACAAATTGCCGAATGGATCGAAACAGAAATATTGAACGGCCATTTTGAAAACAACCAAAAAGTGTACTCTCAATATCAGTTAGCAGAGATGTTTACCATCAATCCAGCGACAGCAGCGAAAGGGCTCAATCTTTTAGCGGATGACCAAATTCTTTATAAAAAGCGAGGGTTAGGGATGTTTGTTACGGAGAATGCAAAGGAAAGAATTGCTCAAAAGCGAAGAAATGGTACGTTAAAACAGCTCGTTGAGGAGCTTGTATTAGAGGCAGAGCGTTTGGATATCAGTGAAACCGAGTTAATGGAAATGATAAAAGCCGCACGATATAAGGAGGAAAGTCAATGAATGTAATCGAATGTACCGGCGTAACGAAAGCGTATTTTCGTAAAAATGTGCTAGACGGACTTTCTTTTTCAATTGAAGAAAATAAGATTACAGGTTTAATAGGGAGAAATGGAGTCGGGAAAACAACGTTGCTAAAAATTCTTGCTGGATTCATAAAGGAAACATCCGGTAATGTGAGGGTGTTCGAACAGCATCCATTTAATAATCTGCATACTTCAGCGAATACGATATTTGTGGATGACCAAATGGGATTCCCTCCTGCCTTGCAGCTACAAGAGCTACTAGAGGCAGCAGAAAGTTTTTACCCAAATTGGGATATGGAACTGGCAAGTGGCCTTTTCCAATACTTTGGTTTTGATCCTAGCCATTATCATAATACGCTTTCTAAAGGGAGAACAAGTACGTTTAATATGATTGTCGGATTAGCGTCGAGATGTCCCTTAACGATTTTTGATGAGCCAACGACAGGAATGGATGAAGCGGTCAGAAAGGATTTTTATCGTGCGCTAATGAAGGATTATATTGCCCATCCCCGTACGATTTTACTTTCAAGTCATCATTTAAATGAAATCGAGGACATCCTTGAGGATGTGCTTTTGATCAAAGATGGAAAGGTGTTGCTCCATCAATCGATTTCTGATTTGAAAGAGTGGGCAATTGGTCTTCAAGGTCCTTCATCGCTCGTACGAAAGTGGGTGGACAGTCGTGACAGTATTTATGAACAGTTTATCGGCGTAGACACGTTGTACATCGTTGTGCAAAATAATTTTTCTAAAGTGGAGCAAAAAGAAGCTGCTTTGTCAGGGGTGGAATTTTCACCAGTAAGGGCAAGTAATTTATGCGTTTATCTCACGAATGAGACGAAAGGGGGAATCGATGATGTCTTTAGCGAACGTTAGTTTAATGGAAACGGTGAAAAAACAATTTCAATTTAAAATGAAAGCTTATATTGATGCCTTTAGCTCACTTGTGGGAATTCAGTTTATCGCTATTTTATTTTCCCTCGCTGGGAATGGTGGTTCTTCTGGAGGATCATCAAGTGGGTTCATTTTCCACATAAAGAATTACTCAGCTGACCTTGTCATTGTCTTTACGTTCATTTGGATTCTTGTGACCTCCATTACGATTACGACGAAGCCTTATCGAAATCAAGAGTTTACTTTTGTAACCAACCGTTTGAGCAGCAGTCTTTCCAATATTTTCTTTTTGTTAGCTGCAAGCATACTTGGAGCAATTACTGCTGTAATGTCACGTTTTCTTATTCAATGTATTGCATACTTTTTATTCAAAGAACAACTTTATGCGACGCCACTCGTAACAAGTGAGATAATGATCGGAATTGTCGCAAGCCTGCTCTATATTTTTTGGATTAGCTCTATTGGTTATTTCATTGGTGCTTTAGTTCAAGTTCATAAAATGTTTGCCGTTCTAGTCCCTGTTATTGTAGTCGGATCCTTGTTTTATGATGGCTTCATGCAAAGAGATGCGACGTTAATTGGTTTGTTTCAATTTTACTTTTTTGAGTCTTCATTAGCCCTGTTTGCCATTAAAGTACTTGTAACAACAGCACTATTTTATCTTGCATCGATGAGTATTTTGAATCGAATGGAGGTAAGACGATGAACATAGAAGTACTTTTCCAAATTGGGATGATAGTCATTTTGCCGTTATTGTTCTTTCTTGTTCGGTCAAAAAAGAAAATCACACATTGGCTTCTTGTTGCCTATATAGGGCTCTTGCTTCTAGCTGTTGTAGCCACGTTTTTTATTAAAACGGAAGCGCCGAAAGTGAGTAACGGCAAAATGACGGATTTATACGGGCTTGTATCCTCAGGTGAACTTCTATCAAAAGGCTCTGATTTTTTACTTGAAGAGAATAGTTATGTGGTAGAAGGAGACACGTTGCAAATTTCGTCTGTTAACCCTTCAAATACAAATGCTAACATATATGTTGAAAGGAAAGCAGAAGATAATAACCAGGTTGAGGTCTATCATTATGGGAATATTATAATTGCCGGAATAGACGTATCAGAGGAGCGTGAACTCCCAGTCATTCGTATGGAAAAAGAAAAATTATTGATCGTCTATGGCAAAGATCAAGAATTGAATGCTTCTGTCGTTATGAATGAATTTACCATTAATCAATTTACTGGAGAATCAAAAATGGATTCTGATTTCCAAACAGATGGACCAATAATTTATATACGCATCCCTCATAGCCTTGAAGTGAAAGGTGATTCTACGATAGATTTCATTTTCACCGACGAACTTGAATAAACATTTTTTTCGACAGCCACGCCCACATACGATAAAATAAATGGATGAACTCAAAGATGGCGAGGATGTTGATGAGTGATGCGTTGGAAACAATTTTTAGAATATGAATTTTTATTAGATTTAGGGATATCCATTGGGATTTTTCTACTCTTTCTTATCTTTCGAAAGCTTTTTGCCAAGTATGTATTTTCGCTTCTCTTAAAGCTTAGCAGAAAGGCACCAACAGAGTTTCTTTCACGTGTATTTCTTGCATTTGAGAAGCCTATTCAGTGGTTATTTATAATTATAGGTATTTACGTTGCGGTGGATATCTTTCCATATTTAAATGTGGACCGAGGTCTGTTTCCAAAAATTATTCAAGCTTCGATCATTTTTTTCTTAAGCTGGGGATTGTATAATCTGTCCTCAAGTTCTTCATTAGTGCTGACGAAAATGAACAAGCAATTGAATATGGAAATTGATGAGATTTTAATTCCATTTTTATCAAAAGCCATCCGAGTCGTAATTGTCGTCATTAGCTTTAGTATTATTGCTCAAGTATTTGACTATGAAATTAGTGGTTTAGTGGCTGGTCTAGGATTAGGAGGACTCGCCTTTTCTCTTGCGGCTAAGGATGCTCTAGCGAATCTCTTTGGCGGCATTGTCATTATTACGGAGAAGCCTTTTTCAATTGGTGATTGGATTATGACTCCGAGTGTAGAGGGGACTGTTGAAGAGATCACTTTTCGAAGTACACGTGTGCGGACCTTTGCTCAAGCAGTGGTGACCGTTCCAAATGCTACTTTGGCTAATGAAAATATTACGAATTGGAGTGAAATGGGGAAACGTCAAATTACCTTCCAGTTACGGGTCATGCATGATACGCCTAGGGAAAAGCTTCAAGTCGTTGTGAACAATATTGAAGAGTATCTTAGGAACCATGATGGTGTGCATAAAGAAACAATCTTTGTGAAGTTTGATCAGTACTCGGAAAGTGGATTAGGTATTTTTCTCTATTTTTTCACCAATACGACGGTTTGGGGAGAGTTTCTCACCGTAAAGGAAGAAATCAATTTTGCGATATTAGAAATCCTTGAAAGAGAACAAGTCATGCTTTCGATCCCAAGTAGAAAATTGTATGTAGATTCAGAGAATAGCAGCAGTTCGAGCGAATCCCTTTTATCAAAAGAAAGTTCGAATTAACCATATTTTCATAACTCCTTTGTAGTTTGGTTAAATTAGTATCACGAACTACAAAGGGGTTTTTTTATGTCTAAAATAAGGTGTATAAATGAGTACGCTTCGTTAACAAAAGTTCTCGTTAGTGATCCGCGATTTCTGATAGAGCCACAGTCAATGACGGTAAGCATTGATATAGCGATAAAGGAGCACCATCACTTTGTCTCAACATTAAAAGACTACGGCGTTGAAGTTGTTTCTATTCCTCCAGCAAAGCAGTTTCCTGAGCAAGTTTTTACCCGTGATACAGGGTTTGTATTAGGAGATACGCTTTTTATAGCAAATGTTCAAAATTATATTCGCCAAGGGGAGGAAGAATATTTAAGAGGACAGCTTGAAAAAATATCACTCCCGTATCAAACGATTCCTCAAGGCAAAATTGAGGGTGGGGACGTCATCGTTGATGGAGATACCGTTTTTGTGGGAATTAGCAATCGGACGAATCGGGAGGCGGCTAACCAATTACAGAGCTTGCTTCCAAACTTTAATGTTGTTGAAGTTCCATTTTCAGACGCTTATCTTCATTTAGATTGTATTTTTAATATCCTTTCTCCGAATGAAGCTATTATTTATCCAGAGGAAATTCATGGGGAAAAAATAGAGCTTTTGAAAAAACGATATGATCTAATATCTGTGTCAAAAGAAGAGCAAGCAACCCTGGCAACAAACGTACTTTCATTAGGAAACAAAATGGTGATTAGCCTTCCTGTTAATAAAGAATTGAACAAAGAGCTGAGGCGACGTGGATATGAAATCATTGAAGTAGATTTTACAGAAATGATTAAATTCGGAGGGGCTTTTCGTTGTTGTACCTTGCCTATTTTAAGAACGTAGAGAAGAGGAACCAATAATAGAGTAAAGGTTTTGTTACGTTTGATTGGATTAGCCTATTTCAAATGGATATTAAAACTTGAAAAACAGTCTGAACGTGGTAGGATTCCACGTGTTGAGTAAAGAGGGGAGTGTGTACTCCCCTTATATTTTTAAAAATATTTATCCCCAAGAATGGCAAAAAAGTAAATCGTCATTGTAATGAGCCCAAAGGGTAAACCAAATTTTGCCCATTCAGAACTGGTAATCTTTAATTTTCCAGATGAGATAATATTTGGGATGTTCCCTGGGATAAGCATTCCGCCACTAATAATGAGTCCAAGGAGAATCGCTTTGATCGTTTCATGGCTCATGGAGGGGCTGATTTCTGCCGCAGCAAGGGTCGCATTGTCTAAAACAGCCGAAATAATATTAATCCAGTATAGGATGTTTTCATGAAGTCCAAGAATATAGGCATCAATTAATGGCTGAAATCCAGCACCTAGCAAGGTTAGTCCCATCACAAATACATATATTTTACCAGTGCGAAGGAAAATTTCCTGATAGGTTTCAGACTCGTTATCAGCGACTAAACGAGTTTTTTTAAAGTGAGGCTGCACAAATAGTGCGGCAACAATTCCCATCATGATGATCCCAAGAATGACTTCTCGACCAATCAATTTTGATAGAAAGAACATATCTTCATTCAATTTGCTTACAATAATCGTGGATAGCGGTTCTCCAATTGGGGTTAATGCGGCCCCAAGTCCAATAGAGAAACAGGTAATAATGACGAGTTTGACCTCGGATTTTCTCTCGAGTCGAAGCACGGCGACGATGATGACGAGTACGAGAGAAGCGATGATTGCTGTGATAATGCTTGAAAGAAGCCCAAGAATAATGACAACAAGAGCAAAAAATAACGGATAGGGCATCGATTCGCTGACTCTTTTAATCATTTTTTCGAGCGGAACTTTCATCCATTTGAATATGAGTCCAGCAACGAAAACAGCTATTGTAATCTTTAAAGGATCCTTGAGGGCCTTTAAGATTAACGAGGGCTCCCATATTCCACTAACCCAAACTGCACTAATTCCCATTAAAAACAAAAAGATTTCAAGATTCTTCTCAATGATCTTTACTGAAAAAGGAAGAAAAAGCACTAATAGTAAAATGAAAATTAATCCTGTCATGATGACTTCCTTTCTTTTCTTTGTCCTAAAATGATTCATATGCTTGTCTAGGTGAAATATGCCTTTTCTGTTGAGGATTTTGTAGACAGGCTATAGATTGCCAAACAGATTGCTGTTATTCTTATTTAGATACATGATAAAGTGAAGTAAAAAGTTATTGCTAATGAAAGAAAGGAATGAGGTAAGTGAATATTACAAACGAAGCACGCGATATGTTGCAGAATGTGTTCCAAGAAAATGGAATTCGCAATATTCGTGTCTATTTTGGCGGCTATGGTTGAGGCGGCCCACAAGTAGGACTGTCTCTGGAAGAGCCAGAAGAAAATGATAAGATGGAAACCATGAATGATATTCAAGTTGCGATTGATCCTGATATTGCTCCTTATTTAGAAGGGCTAACCCTTGATTTTAATAAGGAAGCGAATGGTTTAGTGTTACTCGGGAACGAAAGCGACTGTTGTTAATATAGAAAACATTGTGCTGAGGCACAATGTTTTTTGGTTGTCAGGAATCTATAAATTGCCTCGACTTGTGGATAAAGGTTTGTATAAACGGTAGTAGTATCGGTAAGAAAAAATAACAGGAAAAATTCCGCTTAATGACTAACCATCATGAAAAAGAGCCGAAATAACAGGAAAAATTCCTGCTATTCCCTCAAAAAATGCCATAATAAACGCTTTTGCCCTCTATAAGCGGAAAATCTTCCGTTATTTCCTCTAAAAGGGACTTCTTTGAGGAGATAACAGGAAAAATTCCGCTTAAGGGTGAGAGATGTGTGGATTGAATTAAACAAACCGGAAGCTTGCTACATTTTGTAGGAGTTTTTTTTGTTGTAATTGAAAATGATTATCATTTATAATGGTGATAGTTTCATATTCTGATTTGACGAAAAGGGGAGTTTAAATATGTTTGTCCAAATGAGAAAAACGATCGTGACGGAAGGTAATGCCGATAAAGTATTGGAGCGTTTTAGCAAAGAAGGCATTATTGAAAAACAACCAGGTTTTGTTGATTTAACAGTGATGGTGAAAAAAGTCCGACGAGGTGATGAAGAGGTACTCGTGCAAATTCGTTGGGAATCAGAAGAAGATTGGAAAAACTGGGAGAAGAGTGACGCTCACATTGCTGGACATAAGGCAAAGCTAGGACAACCGAAACCAGACTATATCATCAGCACAGAAGGCGGAAAATATGAAGTGGTAACGGTTAAGGAAGCTGTTAAGTAGCATACGGTTATATACTAGCTAACAAATAGCTAACAAAATGATAGAGACTGCTAGCGGAAATCTAGCATATGGAAAAGGACACAAAAGGTGTTAAATCACACTTTGCGTCCTTTTTCTTTTTTCTTACTTCATAATATCGTGGTCAACATAACGTTCGCCGTTTAGTTCACTAATAATATTAATTGCTACTTTTGCTCCGTCACCAGCAGTGATAATGGTATGCATGCTAACTCCGGCACAAGTACCAGCAGCCCAAACACCTGCAACATTTGTTTTCCCAGATTGGTCGACATCAAAGATGGCTTTAATTCGAGGCTCTGTACCAGGTTTAGTTGTTACCCCTGATTTCTCTCCAAGATCAACCGCCATACCAGTAGCAAGAATAACATGCTTTGCTTCGTATTCACCGCTCGCTGTAACAACAGTTAAATGTTCACCTGATTTCTTAATTTCAGTTGCATCAACCTCTACAATTTCAGCACCAGATTTTTTCGCTTGCTCTTTGCCTGTTTCTACTAAATCAGGTCCAGAGATGGCAGGTGCCCCATAATGGTTTTCTAACCAAGCACGCTTCGTAACGCTCTTTTCGTTATCTAAAATAATGGTTTTCTTTCCGGCTTTTGCTGTAAAGATTCCAGCACTTGCACCAGCTGGGCCTGCTCCGATAATTACTACATCATACATTTGTGAACTCCTCCTTTAGTAGTCAAACTGCTTCATACATAATTTTAACAAAATATTAGAAAAATAACCCAATATATGCTCGTATCTTTAAGGTAGGAATTGATTGACGAAAAAAAGAGAGAAATCCCATCAAGAGTGGGACCTCTCTCTTATTAGTTACCAAGCTTTGCGATAGATTTCAGCTAATTCCGTAACGAGTGGTAGTTTAGGATTGGCGGTTGTACATTGATCTTCAAAAGCTTTTTCAGCTAAGAAATCTACTTTACTTTCAAACTCTTTCTTGTTTACGCCATTTGCTCTTATCTTCATTGGAATATAAAGCTCTTCAGCTAGTTCAATAATTGCTTGAATGAGACTTTCTACACCTTCTTCCGTGGTTCTCGCTGGAAGTCCAAGAGCCATTGCGATTTCTGCATAGCGCTTGTCAGCAATAAATTTTTCATATTTAGGGAATGAAGCAAATTTTTTCGGCTTTGTTGCATTATAACGAATGACGTGTGGCAGTAAGATCGCATTCGCTCTACCGTGAGCAATATGGAATTCGCCACCTAGCTTATGAGCAAGACTATGGTTAATTCCTAAGAAGGCATTGGCAAAAGCCATTCCGGCAATCGTTGAAGCATTGTGCATTTTTTCTCGAGCAAGCGCATCATTGCCGTTCCGGTAGGCTTTCGGTAAATATTCAAATACAAGTTGAATGGCTTTGATCGCTAACCCATCTGTATAGTCATTCGCCATAACAGATACATAGGCTTCGATCGCATGTGTCAGTACATCCATGCCAGTATCTGCTGTGACGTGCTTTGGAACCGTCATGACAAACTGTGGGTCAACGATGGCTACATCTGGTGTTAACTCATAGTCGGCTAATGGATATTTAATATTTGCTCTCTTATCCGTAATAACGGAGAAGGAGGTGACTTCTGAACCTGTACCAGAAGTGGTTGGAATTGCGACAAATTGAGCTTTCTCGCCTAGTTTCGGATACTTAACGATCCGTTTGCGAATATCAAGAAACTTTTGCTTTAAGCCAAAGAAGTCTGTATCAGGGTGTTCGTAGAATAACCACATGCCCTTCGCTGCATCCATAGCAGAACCACCACCGAGGGCAATGATCACGTCAGGCTGGAAAGAGGCCATTAATTCTGCACCTTTCATCACCGTTTCAATCGATGGATCAGGCTCTACATCCGAAAATATCTCGCAATGAACATAGTCTGGACGCTTTCTTAAGTAATAAAGTATTTTATCGACATAACCAAGTTTCACCATTCCTGGATCGGTTACAATCAAAGCTTTTGAGATATTTGGCATTTTCGCTAAATATTGAATTGAATTTTTTTCAAAATAAATCTTTGGTGGAACTTTGAACCATTGCATATTTACATTCCTTCTCGCTACTTTTTTAATATTGATTAAATGCATGGTTCCAACATTAGTTGAGACCGAATTTCCCCCATAAGTCCCGCAACCAAGCGTAAGGGAAGGGATGTATGCATTATAAATGTCACCGATGGCTCCTTGAGAAGAAGGGGCGTTGACAATAATTCGGCCCGCTTTCATTCTTAAACCAAACTTTTTAATGACTTCATCATCTGTTGAATGGATCACGGCTGAATGGCCTAAGCCACCAAATTCAAGCATTTCCTCACATCTTGTTAACCCTTCCTCAAGACTTTTTACCTTATAGCAGGCAAGAATAGGACTTAATTTCTCCCTAGAAAGGGGTTCTTGTGGGCCTACTCCTTCAAGTTCAGCAATCAGGATTTTTGTATCTTTCGGAATATCTACACCAGCCATTTTGGCAATTTTAAATGCTGGTCTTCCCACTATATCCGGATTAACGGTTCCAGCAAGTTCGCGAATCGCTAACTTTTCAATTTTGAATTTCTCAGCTTCATTTAAAAAATAACAACCGTGTGAAAGTAATTCTTGCTTAGCTTCGTCGTAAATTTCTTCGTCAAGTATGACCGCTTGTTCAGAAGCACAGATCATCCCATTATCGAATGTTTTTGATAAAATAAGGTCGTTAACAGAACGTAAAACATTGGCTGATTTCTCGATATAACATGGAACATTTCCAGGTCCAACGCCAAGGGCGGGTTTACCAGAACTATAGGCTGATTTCACCATTCCAGAACCACCAGTGGCTAAAATGACGGATACTTGTGAATGGTTCATCAATAGCTGTGTGGCATCCAATGATGGTTTCTCAATCCATTGAATACAATGCTCAGGTGCACCTGCGAGAACAGCGGCATCTCGCAACACTCTTGCAGCCTCACTACTGCAATTTTGGGCAGAAGGATGAAAGGCAAAAATGATCGGATTTCTCGTTTTAATGGCAATAAGGGCTTTGAACATCGTCGTCGATGTTGGATTGGTGACGGGAGTGACGCCAGCAATGACACCAACAGGTTCAGCGATTTCGATCATTCCTTCATGTTCATTTTCATTGATGATTCCAACGGTTTTATCGTATTTAATATTGTGATAGATGTACTCTGTTGAAAACATATTTTTAATGATTTTGTCCTCATATACGCCTCTCCCTGTTTCTTCAACAGCAAGTTTTGCTAATGGCATGTGATGATCTAACCCGGCTATAGCCATTTGCTTGACGATTTCATCAATCATTTCTTGATCAAATTCTTGAAATTCCTTTAAAGCACGTCGACCATTTTTCACTAATTGGTCAATCATTTCAGCAACGGTTTGTACTTTTGGTAACTCCCTTTCTTTAATAGCCATCTTGTTCTCCTCCTGAAATATGTGATTTATTTCACAACTTAGTTTTTAAAAAAAGATCATGCATTTACACAATCTGGGTTTCTTGGGACTTTTTCAAAAGAGATATCGGTCAAGATCTTGGAGTTTTTGCGAATATGAATGACATAGTTTTTAGTCCATATATAGGAAGGAATGGGGTCATTGTCTTTCAACATCATCGCTTCAAATTTATCTTCCATCAGGTTCTCAAATAACGCTTGAGTGTAGGTTTCAGTATCTGTAGAAAAGGCTCTCCATTCACAAATGATCATTGTACTCACTCCTTATTTGTTTATCTACATGTAGAATACCATATTATTCAAATAGTAGTTTGTGAAATATTGAACAAACTTTGAATTTTAAAATGTAAGCGAATACAAATAGATGGATAAGTTGAGCTAACAAAATAATCGATGAATTATTATATTTATATAATAAAAGACATTGGTGTTACATTGGTAATTCAGCAAACAGAACATAAAAAAGAACCATCATTATTATCGATAAATGATTGGTTCTTATGTTTACTCCTATATAAATAGTCTTTTTTTGTTTTTGTTTTTCGTGTAGACATATCAATAAATGCAAAGGGACTTCGATTCATTTCAGGGTTTCTTTTTCCTTCACGGGCTATTTTATCACGATGCTTTCGGGCATTTGATTTGGACAAGACAGATCACTCCTTACTTTTTATTATAACTAGTATACTAATCCTAAAGGAACACATCAATAAAAAAAAGGAAGGGATGATCGAGTTGACATTTCATAAATCACCAAATGTATACGTTGATGAAGTGTGTTTAAAGGTAACGGATAAAAAGAGAGCGGTATCCTTTTATCAAAATATTTTAGGACTCCAGATTTTAAAGGAGACTTCTACAACCACGGTTTTTACAGCGGATGGTAAAAGACCGTTATTAACGATTGTTGAGCCAGATAATGTGACAGCAAAAGAACCACGAAGGACGGGACTATATCATTTTGCGCTATTGCTGCCAACGAGGGCAGAATTAGCAGCGTGCTTAAAGCATTTAGTTGAAAGTCGTTATCCACTTCAAGGTGCATCTGATCATGTCGTCAGTGAAGCGATTTATTTAGCAGATCCTGATGGGAACGGAATTGAAATTTATGCGGATCGCCCATCTGAAAATTGGCAATGGTCAGGTGAATTGGTACAAATGGATACAGTGCCTTTAGATGTAGAGGATTTATTGAAGGAATGGAATGGAAAGGATTGGGCAGGTCTTCCAAAGGGAACAGTTATGGGGCATATTCATTTGCATGTTGCAGATTTACGTGCTGCTGAGGAATTTTATTGTGATACGTTAGGATTCGAAGTGGTTGCACGATATGGTGATCAAGCCCTATTTGTTTCGAGCGGAAAATATCATCACCATATTGGATTGAATACATGGAATGGAAGGGGTGCGCCATCACCATCAGAAGAAAGTGCTGGCTTACAATATTTCACATTGAAGTATCCGAATCAAGAAGAAAAGAAAAAAGTATTAGAACGCTTAAAGAATCTAGGTTATCCAGTAGAAATTGATGGCGATAACATAAAGTTGATGGATCCATCTCGAATAAGAATTGTTGTATGATCGTATGTTTGATTTGTTAGTTCAGTGAGTAATAGTATAATGTCCCTCCATTTTCAAAGAATAATCAGTACAGACCTAGTGGAGGGATATGAATGAAACGAAAAAGAAGAAATAAATATCCATTTATTTTGCTATTAGTTATCCATTCGACTCTCCTAATTTATACGTTCTTAAAGAAAAAGGAGAGAAGGACGATTAGTGTCTTGCTGATGGTAAATATGGGGATGGCTTTTATTTTTGAGTATTTTGTTCTCCATTTATTCGGAGCTTATCGCTATAAACCGAAGATAATGAAAAACAATTACTTTGACAATTTTTTTGGAGCGATCTTATCACAAGCGATTTATATCCCTTTTACAGGAGTATTCTTATCAGCTTTTAAGCTGAATTGGAAAATAAAATCACTATTTATTTTCTATTTCCATCTGGTGGAACGATTATTCTTACATTTGAAAATTTATAAGACGAGATGGTGGAATCCGATTATTACGACATTTTTATTACCAATATATTTTTTCCTGAGCGATAAATGGTATGAACAATTACAGAAGAGGAATCCGTTTATCCTGTTTGTTTCGTTATTTTTGGCGATTATGGGTACAGGATTTAATGCTGTTTATTTTGCTGCACTTACGGGGAATTTTCGTTTTGGTAGAGGGCTCATACATCGTCTCGGGGAGCATTTTGTTTATGCACCATTGTATAGTGTAGTTTTATCCTTATTTTCAGCATGGGTTATTCGGAAAGGTAAATGGTTAGCGAGGGTAGGCATTCTTCTTTTTGGTTTAATGGTAGATTGGGTACTTTTTCGTTTTCGGATTGTTAAAAGAAACTATTCGATCCCGTATTTAAACGTTATTATTCATATATTTATGATCGGGATGTCCGAATTTTACAAAAGACTCATTTATGATGGTTTGAAAAAAGAGAATCCTCAAATTGATAAAAAATAAAGAGTCAACGTTTTGACAAAATCCTCAAATAGTAGATGGCTGTTTTTTAAGTTGATTGGAAACGTTTGATTTCGAGAAACGAACCCTTGGGAGGAGCGGAGTTACCCTAGTAAGGAAATGAGCATTTGGATAAGGGGAAGTGCTAAAGAAAGCGAGCGTTTGTCAAAGCCTAAAAAGAGTCAGTGAGTTAACTCACTGACTCTTTTTCTTTATTGCGTTATTCTCCTAAGTAAGCATTTAACATCCAAATATGGGTGTCAATTTTTTCAATTAGTCCAACGGCTAGGTCGTTAGTGTTAACATCATTTTTTTCATCAGCTAAATCAGCGAGTTCAACTAATTGTTCTTTAATCGCTTTGTAATCATTGACGAGAGATGCAACCATCTCGCTTGCCTTTGTTTCATTTCCTGATTCTGAAAGTGTTGCAGTTTCTAAGTATTCTTTCATTGTTGCAACAGGTTGTCCACCGATAGCAAGTAGGCGTTCTGCCACTTCATCGACAGTAAGTGCCGCTTCATTGTATAGCTCTTCAAACTTTTCATGGAGGGTAAAGAATAAAGGTCCTTTTACATACCAGTGATAACGATGGAGTTTAGTATATAAAATACTCCAGTTAGAAATTTGTACGTTTAAAGCAGTTTGTAAATTCATTTAACATTCCTCCTATATCATTTATATGTTAATTATAACAAATTTTAAATTAAAATCAATACTTTTTTATATTAATTATTTATTTATAATTATTATAAATAAAACCCTTAAGTGTGTTCACTTAAGGGTTTTTTGGGTTTCTTCTTTTTCTAATGTACATATAAACAAGGTAAGAACCAACAATTATAACGGCTCCAATAATGGTGATGAGAGCAAAATTGTTATCAATAAAGTTCTTTGCTTGAGCACCGAGGAAAAGGATGAGTAAAGCTTCGGCGAAAAAGCGAGCACCTCTGCCAATAATAGACCAAATGACAAGCGTGCGAAGTCGGATGCGAGAGATCCCGGCGAAAATTGTAAATATCTTATAAGGGACCGGGGTTAATGCAGCCATCAAAATCGCCATGGATCCGTATTTTGTAAAGTAATACTCTACTTTTTGAACCTTATCTTCCTTGAAAAGATAGGTTAATACAGGTCGCCCTAGCTTTTTTCCAATGAACCATCCTAATAATGCCCCTAATACAGAAGTGGCTGTTGTGATAAAGGCATAAAAAAGGACACTATCTGGATTTGAAATTCCCATTGGAATAAGTAGAACGTCTGGAGGAATGGGAAAAAAGGAAGAGTCAGCAAAAGACACGAGGGCAAGCCCCCACACCCCGTATTCCATAAGCCATTCCTCTATCGTATGAATCAATTCAGACATAATTTAACTCCTTTAGTTGTATGTTTATTGTGTTTGGTTGTATTTTTTTCTGTGGCGATTGATTACTTACTTCCCAGAACTAAACATATAGGTTTTATGGTGATATCTTATACTGAATATAAGTCCCATCGCAAACATGTTAGACATAAGGGAACTACCACCATAGCTAATGAAAGGTAGGGGTATTCCTGTAATTGGTAGTACTTGAATGGTCATGCCGATATTTTGGAAGACGTGGAACGTAATCATACTAATAACGCCTACGCAAATATACGTATTAAAAGGATCGTTTGTATCAAGAGCTGTTTTTGTTAGGTGATAAATGAGAATGAAAAATAGTCCAATCACAAGACTTGCCCCTGCAAAGCCATATTCTTCACCTATGACACTGAAAATGAAATCGGTATGACTCTCTGGAATATAAACGACTCTTTCACCAAAGCCCTTCCCCGATATCAGCCCAGAGCCAATCGCTTGCAGTGATTTATATAAGTGGTAGCCTGCACCACTTTGATAACTTTCTGGGTCTAGCCAAGAGTAAATTCGATTATATTGATAAGTATCAATATGTTTCTCAAGTAGCTCTGGGTAATGGATGACGATGTAAAATATTGCTCCTGCGAGAGCGGCACCTGCTGAAAAAACAGGCAAAAGAATTTTCCATTTCATTCCAGAAACAAGAATCATCCCTACGAAAATGGCGATAATGACTAATCCGGTTCCTAAATCCTGTTCAGCGATAAGGCCGAGCGGCGGTAAGGTAGCCACTCCAAGTTTTATCAGCAAAATAAAATCTGTTTTAGTAGTTTTAAGTGGATTTTTTTCGTGATGATCGGCAATTAGCTTACTTAATGTAAGGATTAAAAAGATCTTCATGAATTCCGATGGCTGAATTGAGCCGATTCCAGGTAAGACAAACCAACTTTTTGCTCCGTTTCGAATTGGAGTGAAATCTGAAGCAGGTAACAGGTATAGTACAACTAGGAGCAATATGCCAAATCCATATAAATACCAGCTAAGCTTTCGATATTGATAATTGTCAAAGAACATCACCACTGCAACGATGATTATTCCGACCACATAATACATAATTTGTCGTAAAAAATAATTTTCATTGTATTGTTCGGTTGTTTGAGCGCTATAAATGGCAGCGCAGCTAGTAAGAAAGAACAATAGCAAAATGAAGCTTAATGTCCAGTCAAACTTTTCAGCAACTTTATTCTTTTTATCCATTGTTCCAACACCTAGTCTCTTTTAATCTCCCTAATTTCATTTCTATTCTTTCATATTAACAGAGATAACTTTAAAATAGCCACATGTAATAAGACGTATTTACAGGGGCAATGGTTTCTAAATTTCCAATAAAAATCACGAAGAGCAAAAGTCTTCGTGATTTTTACTGTTCCATTATAACAAGTAATTAATAAACATGGTTGCAATACCGAAATAGGTAATTAAGGAGAAGATATCATTTAAGGTTGTGATTAGTGGTCCCGATGCGATGGCTGGGTCAACGTTTAATCGATATAAAATTAACGGGATAACCGTACCTGCAAGTGTACCAATAATAAGGGTAAGCAATAGGGAGCTTCCTACCACAAGACCGAGAATGAAGTTTCCTTGCCAAATCAGGGCAATGATCGAAATCAGAATTCCACATGTTACTCCAATAATCACGCCAACACTTAATTCTCTCATAATCAGCTTCGTAATGACCCTTTTGTCAATATCGTTAGAAACAAGACCTCTGACCACAACAGCTAATGATTGGGTTCCTGTATTTCCAGTCATCCCTGAAATCATTGGCATGAAGAAGGCTAGCGCAACGACTTTTTCAAGGGTTTCTTCATAGGAACTGATGATGCTTCCAGATATAAGCCCAATAAAAAGAAGGAGGACAAGCCACGGAAGTCGCCTGTATGCAGCAACAAAAGATTTTGTTTCAAAATCAATTGATTTACCAGAAGCGGATAATTTCTCAATATCTTCATTTGCTTCACGAATCACGACATCGATAATATCATCGACGGTGATGATTCCAATCAGAATATGCTCTTGATCGACAACTGGAATGGCAAGGAAGTCATAGCGCTCGATCAGGCGAGCTACCTCTTCCTGGTCGGTGTCCTCTAAGCAATAGATGACCCGTTCATACATAATATCGCGAATCTTTTCCTGCAACTCTGCTATTAATAAATCTCGATAGGATACGACTCCGACAAGCTTTCGATTCTGGTCAATAACATATAAATAGTTTATCGTTTCAGCAAGCCCTGCGAAAGATTTAAGCTTATCGACCGCTTCCCGAACGGTATAATAATCACGGATCCAAACGAATCGATTGGTCATTAATCGACCGGCTGTTTCTGGTGGATAATTCATGATATCTTGAACAATTTGCGACTCTTCTTTTTTCATTCCTGATAAGAGAGACTCAATTTTTTCAGGAGATAGGTCTTCAAGAAGGGAAGCAAGGTCGTCATTATCCATCATATCGAGAACCTTACCAGATTTTTCAATTCCGAGGCGATTTAATACATCGAGCTGCTCTTCGCTATTTAGTTCTTGGATTAAATCGGCCAGTGCATTAATATTAAGAAAAAATAAAAAGCGCGTTCGATGCTTTTCCGGCAAATCTTCATAAATTTGAGCAATATCGTAAGGCTGAAGCTCATCGACGATTGCTTCAAATTCTTTGCGTTTATTCTCTTTTAATGCCTTGATTACATATAGGGTGATTTGATCTTCTGTCATATTTTGAAACATGAGATCACGCTCCTTTACCGGAAAATGCTTGATGAAGATAGTACTAGAATCGATTTCTACTGGGTAGATCCAAAAAAAATTCGAAGTACTGTCAACTCTCGTGACTATTATAAGAAAAGTTGAGGAGAATTGATACGATTAAATCATTTTTTTATTGTCAAGTTGTTGTATAAAATGATTTAAGTAGAGTTATTTTGGGATCAGTCTTTCTCTTAGTAGTACCACAAAAAAAGTTCCTAAAACCTTTATTGGACATTTGCGATTAGAAAAGGAAATATTTTCTTGGTGGGAGAATTGGAAATTATGTGGATAAAGTAAGATTTTATCCGGAAAGTTTGTTAAAATCTAGTTAAACAATTCGACTCTTTTCTAAAAATTTGTTGTAATCTGTATTTAAATACTAGGAATAAACGGTTTTAATTAAACCATGTTCTTTTTCGGATATTGGAATCGATTTAAACTGGGATTAATGACTTTAGGTTCATCATCAGTCTTATCAAAAGGTTCGGAGGTTATTCTTTTGAAAAAACATAATGGCAATCAACAGGATCTTGTCTATGTTCATTTAAATGAAACAAAGCACTACGTTTTATCATATGGGATTGAATTTGAGGAGTTTGCCAGCTCTCTCTCAGACCTTCTGAACAATGTCCTCCTACTGAAGCATCATTTTGATGACGGAGAATTTAATCTACATACACTTTTAGAATATGTCCCTCGTGAACAATTGAATAAGCTTATTAAGGATGATGTTTACGGCTATGGGGATTTCTGCTGGATTGACTTTGAAGATGAGGATGCACTCAATGAATTATCAGGTCATGAACTTGCAGAACTTCTTTTCCTTGGACACATGAAGGATGACTTAAGAAAGCCTTTCTATCAGCAACTTCGTAATCGCTTTGTTTATTTAGCTCATGATGATGGCTGGTGGAATAAAACGTATTATCGCAATATGACAGATTTTTATCGCATGTTTGGAGATGTCCTAGGAGGGAAAATGACAGAGAGTAAGCTTGTGAAGAATCTATTGGGGATTAAAAAGAAGCGTCCAATTCCTTCTATTCAAATGGAACTAATTCTGAATATGAAAATGATGATGAAAGAAGGAATCCTCATCTCCATCCGCGATAATGTACAAACGAGAATAGCGATAGAGATTCCGATTTGGGTTCTGGGGGATTTTGATAATATGGATGATATGTATGAAGAGTATGAAAAGGTAGCTCAAGGGAAGCCAGATGCAAAGCTGATTTTTGATAAGAAAACAAGTGAATGGAAAATGGTTACAAACTAGGAGGGCTCTTCTAATCATGAAGGATGATACAAAAGAGTTAAGACTGCCATTCCCGAGAGCATTGACAAAAGCTATATTTATCGAAAGGCCAAACCGATTTATTATCCACTGTCAAATAGCTGAAACGGATGAAATAGCTGTTGCTCACTTAGCTGACCCTGGGAGATTAAAAGAACTTCTTTTGCCTGGCAAGACGGTTTGGTTAATGGACCATGATAATGCTTCTAGAAAAACGAAGTGGACCGCTATTTTGTGTGAAAATGACACGAATAGTGGCCTTGTTTCTATTAATACTGCTCTACCGAACAAACTTGTGGAAAAAGCTCTTAAGGCTGGCACGCTCAGTGAATTTGCTGGCTGGCATTATAAAAAATCGGAATATACACTTGGAAATTCACGCTGGGACTTTTTGTTAGAAAATGATAAAGGAAAGGAGCTTCTTTTAGAGGTCAAAAGTGTGACATTAGCTGAAGGGGGAAAAGGGATGTTCCCAGATGCTGTGACCGCAAGAGGAACGAAGCATGTGGAAGAGCTTGCGAAACGATCTTCCGATTATACAACAGCCATCCTTTTTATCGTTCAAAGAGAGGATGTTTCATTTGTCACGACAGCGAAGCATATAGATCCTAAGTTTGATAGGGCCTTAAAAGAAGCTCAGGTAGCTGGGGTGAAACTTTTCGCAAGAAGTTGTTGCATAACGGTTGATGGGATCGAGATCGGAGATTCTATTCCAGTACGATTGCAATAATTCGAAAATTGTTAACTTTTCCGGGAGAAAAAATAGTGTATACTGAGGACAACGGAAAATTTCATACATGAAGTATTAGGTGTCTGTAAGAGAAAGAGAAGGGTGTTCTAGCAAAAGGCTCGTTTACGGGTTTGAACATTCCTGAAACTTTTTCAGTAGACTTAAAAGGGAAGTTGGTGAAAATCCAACGCGGTCCCGCCACTGTTAATGGGAGTAAGCTGCAAATACCACTGTACATATGGTATGGGAAGGAGCAGTCTTGCAAAGACCATGAGCCAGGAGACCTGCCTAATTCTAGTGCACCACAAACCTACGAGGATAGGGAGGTGTTTGGAAGCTATTTCTATAGTAATTGCTAATCCAACATCTCCATTTCTTCATAGTGGAGATGTTTTTTTATATTCTCCACAACATCACTTAATTTATGGAGGCAATAACAGATGAAGAAATGGGTTTCAATTTTATTCGCACTATTATTATCAATAGGAATTTTAGCGGGCTGCGGTGAGACCGAATCACCAGTCGAGGAAAATAACGCAGGTGAAGAAGTACAAGAGCCAGCAGAAGAGCCTGCATTCCCAGTAACGATCACCGATGCCCTTGGGGATGAAGTCGTCATTGAGGAGAAACCAGCAAAAATTGTCTCCTTGATTCCAAGTAATACGGAAGTCGCTTATGCTCTCGGTCTGGGAGATGAAATTGTCGGTGTATCCGAACATGATAATTATCCGGAAGAAGTAATGGAAAAGGAAATAATCGGTGGTATGGAAATGAATGTAGAGAAGATTATTTCTCTGGCACCAGATTTGGTCCTAGCCCACGCATCTAGTGCGCACAATTCTACTGAAGGATTACAACAAATAAAAGACGCAGGAATTACAGTTCTTGTTGTCAATCAAGCAGCAAGCTTTAACGAAGTATATGAATCAATTGAAATGATCGGTACAGCTACAGGTGAAAAAGAAAAGGCAGAAGAAATCATAAATGGAATGAAAACAAAAATAGCCGAGATAGAAGAGAAAACGGCAGGGATTACAGAACCGAAATCGGTAATTTTTGAAATTAGCCCAGCTCCAGATATTTTTGTAGCAGGGAAAAACACCTTTATGGATGAGATGTTGTCACTTATTCATGCGGAAAATGGAGTAGGGGATTTAGATGGATGGCTCAACTTAGACGAGGAATCTTTTATTGAGCGGAATCCCGATGTTATTATTACGACTTATGGATATTACACTGAAAATGCGGTAGATTTAGTTCTTGCACGAGAAGGCTGGCAAGATGTAACGGCTGTAAAAAATAAGCAGGTCATTGATGTTCACTCCGATCTTGTGACTCGTTCAGGTCCAAGGCTTGCAGATGGATTAGAAGAATTGGCAAAAGCGGTCTATCCAGAAATTTTTGAGTAATACTACTTAGTTTGGAGAGGTAACGATGAAAAAAATGGGTCATCAAGCTTTTGCCTATATGATTGCAATCGCATTTTTGCTTATTGCATGTTTATTAGGTATTTCGATCGGGACAGTCTCAGTCCCGATCGGAAATATCATACAAATTATCGGTGCTGAAATTTTCCGTTTTATTTCAATTGATCACATCGACCCAATGCAAGCAAATATTGTTTTAAGTATTCGGTTACCAAGAGTGATTTTGGCAGGACTAGTAGGGGCGGCACTCGCAATTGCGGGAGCGGCCTTTCAAGGTCTTTTACGGAATCCGTTAGCGGATCCATACACATTAGGCGTGTCGTCAGGAGCATCAGTAGGTGCTGTTCTCACTTTATTTTTTCAATTCTCGATTCCTTTTGTAGGCTCCTTTACGTTGCCGCTGCTTAGTATTCTTTTTGCTTTTTTAACGATCTTTTTTGTCTTAGGCTTTGCGCGGAAAATTGATAAGGGGATGAAAGTTGAAACGATTATTTTAACAGGTATTATCTTTAGCTCATTTTTAGGTGCTTTTATCTCTTTAATCATCGCTTTAACAGGAGAAGAGTTAAGACAGATTATCGGCTGGCTTCTTGGAAGTGTATCCATGAGAGGATGGAGCTATGTTCAGATCATTCTCCCATTCTTTATACTCGGTTCCATTATTTTGATCGCCAACAGTAAGGAACTAAATGCGATGTCCTTTGGAGAAGAACGTGCTCAGCATTTAGGCGTTAATGTACAGAGAAGGAAAATGGTGATCTTAATTGCAGGTTCGATTTTAACAGGAGCAGCCGTTGCTGTTTCAGGGACGATCGGTTTCGTCGGTCTCGTGATTCCTCATTTAACAAGAATGCTATGGGGACCAGATCATACTCATTTACTTCCATTATCTATTTTGACAGGGAGTGGATTCCTTATATTAGCAGATTTAGTTTCCCGAACGATCATTTCTCCGGTTGAGCTCCCAATAGGAGTCATAACAGCAATAATTGGAGCTCCAGCATTTGGGATGATTTTGATGAAAAGACGAAGTGCGGAAAGAAGTGGAGCAGATGCTTAAGGTTGAACAACTTTCAGGTGGGTACGCAAAAGAGCTGATCGTAAAGAATGTTTCTTTTCAAGTTGCCGAAGGAGAGCTTTTCGGAGTATTAGGGCCAAACGGCAGTGGCAAAACAACTTTGTTAAAAATGATTTCTGGAATCCTTTCCTTTCAGCAAGGCAGTATTAGGATTAAAGGCAAGTCGATCAAGAAATATTCAATGAAAGAGCTGGCAAAGATGATCGCTGTGCTTTCTCAGCATTCTTCACAGGCCTTTTCCTATACTGTAAAGGAGACGGTCTCCCTTGGTCGTTATGCCCACCAAGATGGCTGGTTTCGTTCGTGGAGTGATGAAGATGAACGAATTGTTCAGGAAGCGATGGGACAAACTGGAATTGCGCTATTTCAGAATAAGAGCATTCAAGATCTTTCTGGGGGCGAGCGTCAACGGGTCTTTCTTGCGCAAGCACTTGTACAAGAGCCAGAAATTCTTTTATTAGATGAACCGACTAATCATCTTGATCTGTCTTATCAAAAGGAGTTATTAGATCTTTTAAAGGGCTGGACAAAGGAGAAGGGCTTAACGGTTATCTCGATTTTTCACGATCTAAATTTAGCAAGTCTATACTGTGATCGTCTATTACTGCTTGAAGATGGAGCTGTCCATACGAATGATGTTCCGAATGAAGTAGTGAAAGTAGAGAAAATAAAAGAGGTTTACCGTACGGATGTGGAGAAGCACCCACATCCTAGTATTCCAGTTCCGCAAATGGTCCTCCTGCCGAAATATGAAACCGATGAAGTGAGTGTGGAAATTGAACCGCGATACATGAATATTACAGAGGAGTACATTTCCCTTCATTCACCAGTTCCGTTGCGGACGATGTCTTCAGGAGTTGTAGGTTCTGGATTAGGTTGGCATCGCACATTCGTCAATCGTCATGTCGATAAAAGTTATGATTGCGATGATCACCGTCAGGAAATGCTCACATTTTTAAAAGACCAAGGCTTCGAACCTTCGGAAACAATTGGAATGATGACGGCAGTATATGTAGAAGATGTTGCCTACAAAGTTTTAAAAGCAGAAGGCTTTTCTGCATTGGTCATCGTGACAGCAGGAGTAGGAAATGCTGTCGATGCTTCTAGAAGTGTTGAGCACTCCTTCGAACTTGTCCCAGGTACAATTAACACATGGATCTTCGTCAATGGGGAGCTGACGGAAGAGGCTTTTATTCAAAGCATTATGACGGCAACAGAAGCGAAGGTAAAGGTGATGGATAATCTAAAAGTATTGGATTCGGTAACCGGTACAGTAGCAACAGGGACTTCCACAGATAGCATTCTTATTGCAGCAACGCAAATGGGGAAAAAATTAGAGTATGCTGGAACGATTACTCCTCTTGGGAAACTTGTTAGTCAAGGGGTCTTCGAATGTACAACAGAGGCGATCAAAAAAAGTCGTCAAAGGAAGAGACAACAATGATTCCTCACTTGATTGCTCTTACGATTGCTATTCTTATTGATGCTGTGATAGGGGACCCACCGAAATGGCCTCATCCTGTGAAATGGATTGGATCACTTATCACCATGTTGGAAAAATACTTAAATAAAAAGGGTGCTCGACGGTTAAAGGGCATAGCGATGGTTTCACTAGTTGTACTAATCGCATTTATCACTACGTCCCTCGTTGTCTGGCTTAGCTATGAAGCGCATGTTTTCTTTGGGGTTTTTGTGGAAAGCATCTTAATCGCAACTACGATTGCACGAAGAAACTTACAAGAGGCTGCACTCGAAGTGTATCAGCCATTACAGAAAGGAGACCTGGAGCAGGCACGATTAAAGCTCTCCTATATTGTTGGAAGAGATACAGAACAGCTTGGTGAAAGTGATATTGTTAGAGGGACCGTTGAAACGGTTGCTGAAAATACGAGCGACGGAGTAACTGCACCGTTATTTTGGGCCCTAATTGGAGGTGCTCCTTTCGCCATGATTTACCGAGCGATTAACACATGTGACTCCATGGTTGGCTACAAAAATGAACGATATTTACAATTTGGCTGGGCATCAGCCAAGCTTGATGATCTCGTTAACTGGCTCCCTAGTCGCCTTTCAGGGTATCTTATCTTAATAGGTCATCAGCCGTTGATGATTAGGAGAGCAGAAGCTTGGAAACTCTTTTTACGAGATGCTAAAAAGCACCCAAGCCCAAATAGTGGCTGGCTTGAAGCAGCAGTAGCCGCTCTGTTAGGAGTACAACTTGGAGGCGTGAATTACTATAATGGACTGGTGTCCGATCGAGCACGAATGGGTATGCCCCTTATCCCATTGGAAAAAAAACATATTCTCCTCACAAATCAAATTTTAACGAGAACGACAATGCTATTTACATTGCTGCTTTGGATTGGAGGAATCCTAATTGAACTGGCCGTCACATGGAGCGAATCCGCATTATATCTATGAAGCTATGAATTTGCCAATGCCTGAAAAAAGGATGGATTTAAGTGCAAATATCAATCCGCTTGGACCACCGAAGGCATTGCGAGATAACTGGATGAATTTCTTCACAGACATTGGGGAATACCCCGATCCTGAGGCCACCTCTTTGAAGAAGCGGATCGCATCAAAGGAGAAAATTGAAGAGGAAATGGTCATGGTTGGAAATGGGGGAGCAGAGCTTATTTCATTGTTAGGAAGATTTTTCGCTGGAAAAAGAGTACTCATTATCCAACCGACTTTTTCAGAATATGAGAAGGCTTGTCGGGCGAATGGATGTGATATTGTCTATGAGTTCTTAGATGAAAGCTGGCAGTTGAACTTAGAAAGACTTCCATTGCATGAAGTTGAAGCGATGTTTTTATGTAATCCGAATAACCCTACTGGCATTTGCTTTTCTTATGAACAGATGCTGGCATTAGCTAAGTTATGCAAAGAGAGGAATGCGTATCTTGTCATTGATGAAGCCTTTTTTGATTTTTGGGAAAGCTATCAATCTCTTGTACCAATTATGGAAAACTTCTCGAATGTGCTTCTTCTACGTTCAATGACGAAAATGTTTGCAATCCCTAGCTTAAGACTTGGCTATTTGTTAGCAAATGAGAAAGTAACCAGGAAGCTGAAAAGTTATCAATCTCATTGGAGTGTCAACGGTATTGCGATTCGTGCCGGTGAAATTTGTTTACAGGAAGAGTCCTTTATCGAGCAAACACACCATTACATAAAGAAAGAACGAGAGAGGCTTTTCTCTTTTTTGAAAGAGGAAGGGTTTGAGATATCGCCATCAGAAACCAATTTTTATCTCTTGCGATGGCCCCATATCGAATCACAACTCCCGTTATTCCACTATTTGTTAGAACAAGGAATTGTCCCTCGCCATACGATGAATTTCCCAGGCTTAGAGGGGCGATGGCTCCGATTTGCCATTAAGAGAGAAGAGGAAAACGACCAATTATGTAAAGCTTTAAAGGAATGGACAAGATGATTTTTATTACAGGTGGAGTTAGAAGTGGGAAAAGTACATTTGCCGAAAAGCTAGCAAAGGAAAGAACAAGGGAGTTAGGCGGCAATCTTCATTATCTCGCAACTGGTGTGGCGAGTGATAAGGAAATGGAACAAAGGATTAAACGGCATCAAGAAGAAAGGCAAGAAAGTGAATTCCCTTGGACGACATGGGAGCAATCGACAGGAGTTGAGGCGATCGCTACATCTTTCTCGAAGAGCGATATTGTCCTTCTTGATTGTGTCACAACGTTATTAAATAATGAGTTGTTTTCTCAAGATAAATGGGATCCGCATATTTTAGAAAAGTTACTACGTGGAATTGACGCCGTTCAAGCAAATTGTGCAGAGTTGATATTGGTGAGCAATGAAGTATTGTGGGAAGGGATTAGTCATGAGAATGCGCTCGTTTTGAACTATAGCAAAATCATTGGGAACTTACATCAAGAACTTGTTGCTCGCTCAAGAATTGCTTATTTAGTGGAAGCGGGCATCCCGATAGCTATGAAGGAGGAAAATGTATGAAAGGCGTGATGATTCAAGGGACGGCTTCAGATGTGGGAAAGAGCCTGGTTGTTACAGCGCTTTGTCGTCTCTTCGCTTTAGAAGATGTGAAGGTCGCTCCTTTTAAATCACAAAATATGTCCAATAATTCATACGTAACCGCAGATGGTAAGGAAATTGGACGAGCGCAAGGAATCCAAGCAGAGGCTGCTAAAATCGAAGCATCAGTTTGGATGAATCCGATTTTACTGAAGCCAAGATCGGATATGCAATCAGAGGTCGTATTGCTAGGAAAGGCCGTCCAAACATTATCAGGAAAAGGGTATCGTGCTCATTTTTATGATGAAGGGTTAAAGGTGATCAAAGAGGCGTTGCATAAATTGGAAGCAAACTTTGACGTCTTAGTGATTGAAGGAGCAGGAAGTCCAGCAGAAATCAATTTAAAAGAGCGGGAGCTTGTCAATATGAAAGTTGCTGAACTTGCAGACGTTCCTGTTATTCTCGTTGCTGACATTGACCGAGGCGGGGTTTTTGCGAATGTGGTCGGCACGTTAGAACTTCTCGATCCAGATGAGAGAAAAAGAGTAAAAGGGATATTTATTAATAAATTCCGCGGGGACATGAGCCTCTTTGAAGATGGAGCGAAGTGGTTAGAGGAAAGAACCGGAGTTCCAGTATTAGGCGTATTACCGTATGTTCATGATCATATGATTGATGGTGAGGATTCTTTATCGATCCAAACGAATCGAAAAGGGAATGGGGATATCGATATTGCGGTCATTCATTTACCATTCATTTCTAATTACAGTGACATTGAACCATTTTATGATGAAGAGGATGTCAGCATTCGCTTTATAAAAAACCCTTCCCAATTCGGTCAGCCTGATGCGGTCATCATCCCAGGAACAAAAAGTACGATTCATGATCTAAGCTACATCATTGAATCGGGACTTGCGATGCGATTGAACGATTATGTGAAAAAGGGTGGACGTATCGTCGGGCTCTGTGGTGGATATCAAATGTTAGGTCAAGAAATTGTCGATGTCGCTGGCTCTGACACAGGTATTGTTGGCAATCGCTTAAAAGGATTGCAATTGATCCCAAGTACAACCGTGTTTACTGCTGAAAAGAAGACAGTGCGTTTCAATGGACGATATGCCCCATCTGTCCAGGTAAGTGGGAACCGTCCGATTGCAGGGTATGAAATTCACCTTGGTGTAACAGAACCAATAGAAAACGGAAGTCCGTTTTTAATTTTGGATGATGGCAAAGAAGAAGGGTATTATGGGCATGAAGGAAAAATAATTGGAACATATGTGCACCATCTTTTCCATAATGATGAATTTCGGAATTACTGGTTAAATAGAATTCGTGAAGAGAAGCAACTTCCTACTAAAGAAGTAGTCTATCGCCAAGATTTGAAGGAAGAGAAATACGATGAGCTCAGTCTTACATTGAAACAACATATGGATTGGGAAAGAGTAAAGGAAATCGTCCATAGCTGGGGGACTTAAAACCGTGAATATTATAAAAGGATTCTTATTGAACCTGCAATTTTTTACTGCGGTACCGATTCGCTCTGCTCTCCCTATGGATCAACAACATCTCAGGAGTAGTATCAAAACGTTTCCATTAGTCGGATTACTGCAAGGGGTAGTGTACAGTACGTTATTGTACCTATTAAATGAGTGGTCGCCATTTTCTGTTTTAGCAATGGCTTTCTTGATTTGGCTTGTCATGATTATTATAACAGGGGGCATTCATCTAGATGGATGGATGGATGCAAGTGACGCTTACTTTTCTTACCAGGATCAGGCGAAGAGATTAGAGATTATGAAAGATCCTAGGAGTGGAGCATTTGGTGTTATATCAGTAATTGTTCTATTGAGTAGTAGGTTTTTATTTATCTATGAAATCATTAGCTCAATGACTTTTGTAAGCTATTTTATGATTATGTTCATCCCTTTTCTTGGAAAAAGTGTCATGGGATTGGTGTTAGTAACCATTCCTTCTGCCAAAAAGGATGGTCTCGCTGCTCTTTTTCAGGAAGCAGGAAGTAGGAAATCTTTAGTCGTATATCCATTTTATTTGCTTCTTTTTTCAGCTATTCTTCTTAATTGGTGGGAAGATTTCTTCTGGCCATTGCTCATTTTTATAGGAGTAGCACTTCTTTGTTATTGGTTCGTCCGTGCAAAAACGAAGAAATGGTTTGGTGGCATAACGGGAGATATACTAGGAGCATCGGTAGAAGGGACTGAAATTATATTATGGATGACGCTGTGGTTATTACATTATTTCGCCATGGTTTAACAGAAGGGAATAAAAGAAAGCAATATATGGGATGGAATGATTCACCATTAACAGCTGAAGCGATTTCAAAGTTATCCTCTTATCAATTAAAGCCGGATAACTATGACTTTTTTGTAAGTAGCGATCTTCACCGTTGTTTACATACGATGAAGCTTCTCTTTCCTGCAATTGTTCCAGAAACGGTAACGGAATTGAGAGAAATGCAATTTGGGGTTTTTCAAGGAAAAACATATGAGCAATTACAAGGAGATAGGAGTTACCAGAATTGGCTTAACGATCCGGTTGTCTATTCACCGCCAAATGGGGAATCGTTCACTGAATTTGCTAATCGAATCGATAAAGGGTGGGAGCGTGTTTGTCATTTCGTAATGGAGAAAAATGTTACTCGACCCTTGATCGTTACCCATGGCGGCGTAATTAAATATTTATTAAGTCGATTTGCCCCTGAAGAAAGAGAGTTTTGGGATTGGTCTATCGTCCATGGTAATGGTTATGAGTTGTTATTTGATTTGGAACAGTTAAGGAGGGGAGACCGATGCATTTCGTTACGGGAGGTGCCTTTAACGGAAAAAGCAAATGGGTAAGAACCAAATTCCCTGAAGCAAAATGGATTTCAGCATACAGCGGAGAATCAGAATCATTCCCCGAGGAAGCTGAGGCACCAGTCGTTGTTTTAGAAGGAATGGAGCAGTGGGTAAAGGCAAGTGCTAATAGTCGAGAAGAATGGACGAAAGTACTTGAGAAGTGGTTAGAGTGGGAGCAAGTAGACTCATCCCGCTATGTCATTTTCATCGGAACAGATATTTCGAAAGGAATTGTTCCGATTGAAAAAGAACATCGCGATTGGCGTGACCGAACAGGTTGGGTGTATCAAGATTTGGTGGCTTTATGTAAGCAAGTAGATGTGATTTGGTACGGCATTAATCAAACGATTAAGGAGGAAGTACAATGAGACTGTATACGAAAACAGGTGATAAAGGGCAAACCAGTATTATTGGTGGCAGAGTGGATAAGGATGATATTCGTGTTGAAGCATATGGAACAGTAGATGAAGTAAATTGCTTTGTTGGGCAGGCTGTAACGGAATTGGATGAAGAGTTGTTTAAAGATGTTCTCGCAGATTTAGAGAAAATACAGCATGAATTATTTGATTGCGGTGGCGACTTAGCCAACATAACAAAAAAGCGTCAACCAAAATTAACCGAGGAAGCAATTACGTATTTAGAAAGCAGAATTGATGAACTAATTGATGAGGCACCTGAACTTGAACGGTTTATTTTACCAGGTGGGGCGAAAGCTTCTGCGACGATCCACATTGCCAGAACCGTAACGAGAAGAGCTGAGCGTCAAGTCGTTAGTTTACTGAAATCCGATGATACGACACCGATCGTATGTCTCCAATACTTAAATCGTCTCTCCGATTACTTCTTTGGTTTAGCCCGTGTGATTAATTTTCGCCTGAATGTGAAGGATGTGGAATACATTCGAAGTGCCAATGTATTTAGAGGAGGAAAACGAAAAGATGAACGGAAGGAAGATTAGTCTCCTCGCTGTTTTTATTGGTTTATCTGTTGTTGGTGCGAGTATAAAAATTCCTGCGATTACTGGCAGTGTGGCGTTAGATGCTTTTCCAGCTTTACTAGCTGCTACTTTTTTTGGTGGGGTTCCAGGTGCGATTGTAGCTGCACTTGGTCATATCGTCTCCGCTCTTTTAGGAGGAATGATGATGGGGCCACTCCACTTCATAGTAGCCGTAGAAATGGGGATTCTTGTTTTTTGTTTTGCTCATTTATGGAAAAGAAAGTGGTTAGCTAGTGCCTTTTTTGTCTTTGGTAACGCGATTCTTGCACCGTTGCCATTTATATATTTCTACGGAATCCCATTTTACACGGCACTCCTTCCTTCTTTATTGATCGGGTCTGTCATCAATACAGTGGTGGCTCTATTACTCATCCCTAGATTAAGTCCCATCTTTAAAGGGGCATATGAAAAAGGAACGGTGAAGGGATGAGGGATGCGCTGATCATTCCCATTGATGATAAAGACTCCCTTGTGATCACAACCGATAATAGTGGTGGGATTGGTTTGAAAGAACGAGATCATGTGAAAGTTAGCTATGATACAGTCGGCTATTTTTCTTTTCGAGTAGCAGTGATGGACTGCTTGGCTGCTGGAGCTAGACCGATTGCTGTGACGATACAAAATTTTTGTGGTGAACAAGAATGGGATGGGCTCGTATCTGGCGTTCAAAAGGGGATCGATGAATTAAAAATGGCTGATATGAACATAACTGGGAGCACAGAAAGTAATTTTCCTCTGCTGCAATCAGCTGTTGGTTTGAACGTTATTGGCATGAGAACAAGTACGAATAGAATGATAGAATCCCCAGAGGTTGCTTTAATAGGTCTCCCGTTAGTAGGAAATGAAGTCATGGTTTTTGCTCATCAAGTGGCTCCACTCTCTCTTTTTTACCAGCTAAGTTTGAGAGAGGATGTTACGGTTTGGCCAGTTGGTTCGAAAGGGATTGCTTACGAACTACAAAGATTGAATCTAATAAAAGCATCTCGTGACATTGATTTTCAGAAATCAGGAGGTCCTGCGACAAGCTTTTTGCTCCTTTATCGAAAAGAAAAAGAAAGCGAACTTGCACAATTGTCCGGAGGATATTTTCATCCTTTACAATGAGGAGGAGAAAGAGTGCTACAATTATTTTTTACAAGACATGGGGAAACAAGATGGAATGTGGAAAATCGTTTACAGGGGAGACTGAACTCCGATTTAACCGAAAATGGAATTCGCGATGCGAAACTGTTAGGAAAAAGGCTTTCTACTATAGATTTTGATGTCGTCTATGCAAGTCCGAGTAAGCGCACTGTTGAGACTGCAAAATTGATTATGGAAGATAGGATGGTACCTTTAAAGACAGATGAAAGGCTAATGGAAATTCATTTGGGATCTTGGGAAGGTCGAACAACTCTCGAAATTCAACAGTCTGAGCCCGAGCTTTTTCATTTCTATCAAGAGAAGCCAACTCTTTTCAAAGGGACGGGTGAATCTTTTGAAAATGTAAAGAGAAGGATAGAGTCTGTGTTAATGGATCTGGAGTTAAAGCATCCAACTGGTCATATACTCATTGTCACACATGGCGTCGTGATTAAAGTGCTGCAGACCATCTTGAAAGAACGCTCATTAGATCGTGTTTGGGAACCTCCTTATATTGAGGGAACAAGCTTAAGTATAGTCAAACTGGTTGAAGGTAAAAGGTCATTAGTGCTTGAGGGGGATATTACTCATAAAGAAGCAGTTCGTCTTGATGAAAAATAAATGGAAATCCTCTATGAAAAATATTGGTTGGATGAACATTTTTCATAGAGGATTTTTTAATTCTTAAACCGTTTCAATTTCGATTACTTTTTCTTGTATTTTTTTCTTTTCTAATAGTTTCTTTATTTTATTCGTGTTTTTCCTTGAGGTTAATACATATAAGAAATCTCCAGCTTCAATAACGGTATTTCCTGTAGGCGTAACAAGCTTATCATTACGAATAATGGCATTGACGAGTGCACCTTCTGGGAAAGGAATGTCAATTAGAGTCTCTCCTACTACTTCTGCGTCATCCTCAATCTCGTACTCCAACATTTCTGCGTCAGCTTTTCCAAGTGATACAAGCTCTAACGTATGCATTGGGGTCGTCTTTTTCGGACCGGTTAGTCCTAGCTTTTTCGCTAAGATTGTAATCGTTGAGCCGTGAATAAGACAGCTTGTTAACACAACGAAGAATACGACGTTAAAAATGAGGCTGCTTCCATCCACTTCAGCTAAAAGAGGATATGTTGCTAACACGATTGGTACAGCACCTTTTAGTCCTGCCCAAGACAGAAAAATGACTTCATTTCTAGTGTATCCCATTTTTAATGTGGAGAGATACACGGCGATGGGTCTTGCAACCAACATGAGAATGAGCGACATAATCAATCCTTTAAAAAGGATATCCCATGTGAAAAGATGGGAAGGGAATACGAGTAATCCTAAGATGACAAACATTAAGATTTGCATCATCCAAGCAAACCCTTCTGAAAAACGAAAAATCGAATGCTTATAAGCGATTGTTTCTGCATTCCCAATTATAATGGCTGCGATATAAACGGCAAGTAAGCCACTTCCATTTAAAAAGGCGGTAAATCCGTATGTTAGTAAGGCGAAGGCGATGGCAAACACCGGATACAGTCCACTGGAATCGAGGTTAATCCGATTTAGGGCAAAAACAGCTAGTTTTCCAAAAACCAATCCAAGGAGAAGACCAACGACAATCTGTACGATAAATAGACCGATCATGCCAAAAACATTCGCATTTGGGTTCATAATTAGTTCGATTGCAGAGATGGTTAATAGTACGGCCATTGGATCGTTGGAGCCAGACTCTGCTTCTAATGTAGCAGAGATTTTTGGTTTAATATTTTGTCCTTTTAAGACAGCAAATACAGCAGCTGCATCAGTTGAACCGACGATAGCACCAAAGAGGATCGATTGTAGCCATCCGATGTCTAGAATGAACTTTGCTGCAACAGCAACAATTCCCGATGTGAGCAAAACCCCTAAAGTTGCAAGGGAAAGGGATGGGACCATCACGCTTTTTACAGATTTCCAACTGGTTTGAATTCCGCCCTCAAATAGGATAATAATAAGAGCTAAAATTCCGATCATTTGGGCAATTTGAGCGTTATCAAAATAAATAATTCCTAATACATCACTGCCCATAATAATCCCAACCATAATAAAGAGCACGAGGGAAGGAACACCTAGACGGGAGGAGAACTTCGTCGTTAACACACCGACAATCAAAAAGGTAGCTGCAAGTAGTACAAATGAATCCGTTATTGTCATAATATCAGCTCTCTTTCTAAGCGAATCTAAATTATATTAGAGTTATGTTAAAGATTTACATCGAGAATAATAGGAAGGGAATGTCTTTCATTCGCCAATCCGATAAATTGAATCGTCTCAGAAGGGGTAGATTGTTGTAGTCTTTTTTGAATCAATGAGATCGCAATCCCTTTTTGATAGGCATGATATCCAAACGTTTTTCTCAAAGTGGTGGTGCCAATTGCGCCCTCTATTCCAGAATACCTCGCCGCCTCACTAATAATTCGATAGGCTTGTTGTCGCGAAATAGGACTCATTGTTTTTTTTGATTTAAACAGATAATCATCATGTTCGAGTCCTTCTGAGTGAATGCAATCTTGAATGGCTTCACGCACCATTCTATTAAAATAGACAGGAGGATTTGCATAAGCAGCGGAATCGAGGAAATCACGCACCTTTTCGTCTGCGGTCATGACATCACTGACACGAAGATGTATCAACTCATTAATTCGAATTCCTGTATTGATTCCGAGTAGGAATAGGCAGTAATCGCGAGTGGAGCGAGTTTTTAAATATTCTTTCATCTTGTTAATTTGAGAAAGATTTTTAATCGCATCAACGGTATTCATCATTTCTTCCTTTCTCTAATGTTACACAATCTAGTTTAATTATATAATTATGTAACATAAAACTCAAGAATATTGATTTTTTAATATGCAAAAAAAACACAGATCTGATACACGATAACGGTTTGAACCGATCGTTATCGTGTATCGCCTGCGTTTTTATTAGCTAGCTTTTTCTACTGTTTGTCCAAGCGAGTCGTGTTTACCTGACATTTTATCAGCAATGACAGTTAAAGCACCGTCCCCAGTGACATTACATGCTGTACCAAAACTGTCTTGCGCTAAATATAGAGCGATCATGAGAGAGAGCATCATGGAATCGAAGCCTAGCATCGTTTCTAATAAGCCAAGTGCAGCCATAACGGCTCCCCCAGGAACTCCTGGAGCAGCGATCATTGTGACCCCCAGCATTAAAATAAATGGAAGGATTGCTGCAAAAGTAATTACTTGTCCTTGGAGCATCATGACAGCAATTGCGCAGCTAACAAGGGTGATCGTGCTCCCAGATAAATGAATCGTTGCCAGCAATGGTATAGAAAAATCAGCAATTTTTGAACGTGCACCTATTTTTTTGGCATGCATTAAGGTGACGGGAATCGTTGAAGCTGAAGATTGTGTTCCAAGTGCTGTAAAATAGGCAGGCGTCATTTCTTTTAATAATCTTAAAGGATTTTGTTTAGAGACCGTACCTGCTACTGAATATTGTATCAATAAGTAAATAATATGAAGCGCAATGATCATGACAAACACTTTTGCAAACACACTCATAATTGCGCCAACCTGACCTCCATAAGTCATATTGGCAAAAATCCCGAAAATGTGAATTGGAAGCAATGGAATAATAACTTTTTCAATTAGTTTTTCAACAATAGAGCGGAAGTCGTTCATGACATGAAGCAATGAATTATTTTTAATCGCAGCCATTCCCAGTCCTAGGACGAAGGCGAGTAGCAATGCGGTCATAACACCCATAATGGGTGGCATTTCAACTTGGAAATAGCCAGACAATAAAGCCTCTTCAGGATTTTCAAATGCTGTTAAGGACTGGTTTTTTAAAAGGCTTGGATAAAGATTTGTAGCAGCTAAAAAGGCTAAGAAACCAGCTAAAATAGTAGAACCATATGCCAATCCGGCAGTCGTGCCAAGAAGTTTCCCTGCTCCCCGACCCATCGTACCAATACCAGGAGCGATGAAACCAATGATGATTAAGGGAATAGCAAAGCCGAGAAAGTTGCCAAATAAACCATTAAAAGTGGCAAAAGTCTTAATAAGCCATTCAGGTGAGATGAAGCCAATTCCTATACCAAGACCGATGGCGAGAATAATCCGGGGTAAAAGTCCGAGCTTTTTCATTGTGTCCTCCTTAGAAATACAAATGTTTTTGTAAGATGGATTGATTATACATGCTTTTATTTGATCTGTTAAGAGGAAAATATTATTTCAGTAAAATTAAATTATTCAATGTATTCGAACTATTGTATAAGGTTCTGGGCCCTAGAAGATTGTATAATTGGTTTAAAGCAAGCACTTGTTTTCATACATATAAGAATGAAGATAAAAAACGCTTAAAAATATTTCTTCTTACCCTCGTCCTTTTTCGATTAAGTGATAAAATAGAGAAGGGTTTGTAGAAGATATAAGTAAAGAAGGGCTAAAGTTTAAGCTCAAAAATGGAGGAACGTCCGATGAAGACAAAATTAGGGTTATTGTATGGTGGGAAATCCGCAGAGCATAAGGTTTCCTTACAAACAGCACTTGCCGTTATAAATGCGTTAGATCATGATAAATTCGATATTCATCCAATCTATATTGCTGAAAATGGGGAATGGATTAAAGGACCATTATTAACTGGAAAGGTCGAAAATGTAGCTTCGCTTCAATTTACTCAAGGAGAAGCATTGCCACCGACCGCGTTAGCACCCACTCTTTTTCAAGCTGAGCAAAATGAAGGTTCTTATGATGTCGTTTTTCCACTCCTCCACGGACCAAATGGGGAAGATGGCACTGTTCAAGGGCTGTTGGAATTATTAAATCTTCCTTACGTTGGAAATGGGGTTCTGGCATCTTCAGCGGGAATGGATAAAGTCATTATGAAAAACATTTTTGCGCAGGCAGGGCTTCCGCAGGTGAATTATGTTTGGTTTATCCGGAGCGAATGGGAAAGCAACCAGGAAAAAGCGTATACACTTGTTGAAGAAGAGATTGATTATCCTTGTTTCGTAAAGCCTGCTAATCTTGGTTCAAGCGTGGGGATTAGCAAATGTTCCAATCGTGAGCAGTTGGCAGCGGCATTCGAAGAAGCTTTTCAGTTTGACCGAAAAATTATTATTGAACAAGGCATCGTAGCGAGAGAAGTAGAGCTTGGTGTTTTAGGAAATGATAAACCAATATGTTCGGTGGCTGGTGAAATTATTCCAAAGGTTGAATTCTATGATTATAAAGCCAAGTATGAAGATGGCAATACAGCACTAGTCATTCCTGCTGAACTAACAGAAAGTGAGTATGCAATGCTACAAGAACTAGCGATTCGTGCTTTTAAAGCTCTTGATTGTTCAGGGTTAGTACGGGCCGACTTCTTCCTAACAAAAGATGGCAAAGCGTACATTAACGAAGTGAATACAATGCCGGGATTTACACCTTTTAGCATGTTCCCGCTCCTATGGAAGCATACAGGGGTAGACTATCCACAGCTAATTGAACGTCTCGTTGAGCTCGGATTAGAAAGATACGAGGAAAAGCAAAAGATTAAATATTCCTTTTAAGTGAAAATATTTGGAGGTTGCGGTCTGTGATCAGGAATACGATTAAACAGATAGAAAAAATGATAAGGATTGACCATTACCCTGAGCAGTTTGCCCATGTTGAGTTCAATGGGGTTACGATTGACACAAGGAAAATAGAAAAGGGAAACTTGTTCGTCCCATTTAAAGGGGAACAGGTTGATGGTCACCGTTTTGTAGAAGAAGCTTTGAACAAGGGAGCGGCAGCGGCGTTGTGGCAAAAAGATGTGCCCAACCCTCCTCTTGGTTTACCTATTATTGTTGTTGAAGATACCCTTATAGCACTACAGGAGCTTGCGCGCAGCTATCGTTCAGATCTGGATGTTAAAGTGGTAGGCATTACTGGTAGTAATGGAAAAACAACGACAAAAGATATTACAGCATCTCTTCTAGGACTTAAGTACAAAGTGCAAAAAACCGAGGGGAATTTCAACAACCATATCGGCTTACCATTAACGATACTGGGACTAGAAGGAGATACGGAAATTGCAGTTCTTGAAATGGGTATGAGCAGCATTGGCGAAATCGAGTTTTTAACGAAACTTGCGCGCCCATCTGCGGTGATTATTACGAATATCGGAGAAGCGCATCTTCAAGATTTAGGTTCACGGGAAAGGATTGCCGATGCTAAGCTCGAGATCGTTAAAGGGTTAATGGATAATGGTCTAATTGTCTATCATGGGGATGAGCCGCTTTTATTTGAAAGATTGAAGAGCTTTGAGGGGAATGCGCAACAAAGTACATTTGGGCGCTTTGACTATAATACGTTATACCCGATGGACATTGTGCAAACAGATACAGGTAGCCATTTTAAAGTAAATGGTTTGCCATATGAGTTTGAACTTCCGGTGTTAGGTACCCATAATATTCTTAATGCGTTAGCTGGTATGCTTGTTGCTCATTATTTTGGCATTCCTTATGAAAAGATGAATGAAGCCTTCTCGACGTTAAAGGTGACGAATATGCGGATGGAACTTGTCGAGGGCAGCAACGGAGAAAAGGTTATAAACGATGCATATAATGCTAGTCCAACTTCTATGAAAGCAGCGATCGAATTAGTCACAAGTTTATCAGGGTATGAACAGAAAATCCTTGTCCTTGGAGATATGTTGGAATTAGGACCAGAAGAGAATTCCTTTCATTATGGCGTGGGACAAGAGATTAACCCAGACCAGATCGATTATGTTTTTACCTATGGCAAACTAGGTGAGTACATTGCCGATGGGGCAAAGGGAAACTTTCCTGAAGATCGTGTCCACTCCTTTTTAGATAAAGATGTATTGTTGCAGAAACTGAAGAAAGTTACAAATGCACAAACATTAATTTTAGTAAAAGGATCCCGAGGCATGAAGCTGGAGGAAATTGTGCAAAAGCTTCAAAAATAAAGGCTCTGTCGCAAACATTCTTCTTTTTAATCATTTGCGAATAAACCACAATCATTACGATAAATGGCAAACTAACCATTTGAAGAAAGAAACCTGACTATATTAGGTTTCTTTTTTCGTTCTCCTAAACAATATTCATCATTTTGTAATATGTCTTAGCGATTCAGGGGACAGGTTCATATATACTGACTTCATATAGGACTTTAGTTGCGTGAGAGGTAGGAGGAAGAATATGAGTGGATGTCCATTCAAAGGGTTATTAGATAGTCAGGTTGGGGCAATTCGTTTATTTGCAAAGGGTAAGTTGAATAGTGATGTGGTGGAAAAGGGCGATCCATCCAGCCATTCTTCACAATCGTTTCACTTGCATAAGAGTCAGAGTGTAGGAAGACAAATACAATTTGTTGGACTATCAGAAGTAGACGTGAATAACTTAGTGAACTTAAAACCAATTCTTGAGAAACATGCTCCGACAATTGTTGACGCATTTTATAGCAAGCTTCAGGATATGCCGAATTTAATGGAAATTATAAATAAATATTCAACGATCGAAAAATTAAAGAAAACATTAACACAGTATCTACTGGATATGGTTTCTGGAGAAATCGGGGAAGAATATATTCGCAGCCGTAAAATAATTGGTCAGGTTCATAACCGAATTGGCCTTTTTCCAGAGTGGTATATTGGGGCTTATACGCTGATTCAAAATGAAATGTTGCAAATATTAACGAGGGAGTTAAATACTTGGGAAGAGGTGATGAAGTATTATTTATCCTTCCAAAGGCTGTGCTCTTTTGATATGCAAATCGGAATTCAAACGTATATTGAGTCCTACACATCCTCGATGATGAAACTCAATGAAATTAAAGAACTCCAAAGTCGATTGAATGAATCATCGACGACATTGGCAGCTACCGCGGAGGAAACAACATCCTCCATATCTGATAAAGAAGAACTGGTGAAGGAAATGTTATCGGAAATCGAGAGCATAACATCCTCATCAAAAGTGATGATAGAAACCGTTGACCGAGGAAAAGAGAATGTGTCTGAAGCGTTAACGAAGGTCGATAAGGTAGTTGATCTAATTGAAAGAACGAAAGCACTCACAGAAGAGATGAGTGTTAGTCAAAAAAATATCGGCCAGGTTGTGAAAACGATTAGAGGAATATCAAATCAAACGAATATCTTGTCGTTGAATGCTGGAATTGAAGCCGCAAGAGCTGGAGAGCATGGGAAAGGTTTCTCAATTGTTGCCCAAGAGGTAAGAAAGTTAGCAAGCCAAACAGAACAAGCGCTTGATCATATTCAAGGGCAAATTGGTGCGGTTCAAGAGACGATCGATAAGTTTGAGCACAGTTTTTTACAAATGGCAGAGGAAGCGAGCCTTTTTCGAGAAACGAATCGGGGTATTATTCAATTGCTTGAAGAGTCAGTGGACAATGTTAAATCAAACGATGGACGAATCCACCATTTCAGAGCATTTATTCGTGAATTTAAGAAGACATTTGATGAAATAGCAGAAGCCTCTTATCAAATTGCGGAAATGGCAGAGCAATTAAGTTATTTAAATACGGATTTAACGGATAAATTTCAAAGCTAAATTTGGAAAAGTGTATCACTAGTATCATTTCTTGAATAAGGTGTAAAATATAGGTAGATCCCCATTTTGAGCGACACTTTTAGAGTGAGGTGGTGTTTGAATTGATTGGCTGCTTATGTATACATGGATTCACAGGTAATCCTACTGAGGTAGAACCTCTCGTTCATCATTTTAAAAAATATACCGATTGGAATATTGTGGTTCCGACACTTCCGGGACATGGAGAGCACCTAACACTCAAAGGGATAAGTTATAATCAATGGATTGAGCATGCTGAAGAGGAGTTAAAAACCCTTTTAAAAACATGTGATACGGTGTATGTGATTGGATTCTCGATGGGTGGCTTGATTGCAAGCTATTTAGCAGTTCACTATCCGATCGATAAATTAATTCTCCTTAGTGCAGCGGCATATTATGTGAATCCGAAGCAATTAATGGTGGATGTTGCTGATATGTTTAAAGATACGTTAAAAGGGCGTTTAAAAGAGAATGAGCTGTTCATTCGCTATTCTCGAAAGGTAAAAGAAACCCCGATTGCAGCTACTCTACAATTTAGAAAGCTTGTAGCAAGTATAAAACCATTGATCAATCGAGTCACGATTCCGACTTTAATTGCCCAAGGGGAAAGTGATGGGGTTGTTCCGCCGAGGAGTGCGCAATACTTATACGAAAACATTGCAGCCCCAGAAAAGAAGTTGATTTACCTTAAAGAATCGAAGCATCTTATATGTCACTGCAACGAAAGTGATAAGCTTTTCTGTGAAATTGTTGATTTTTTGGAGAGACACTGACCTCTCGAATTAAAAATATTCGTGTGCGATCGCTCCCTTGCATTGCATTCAACTCTTTAAAGTGATAAACTTAATTCAAAGTGTCAACGAGAATTTCATTTCGGACATACTCCAACTGGAGAATGTCTTTTTTTCACTTTAAAGCAGGTTTGATTTGCTAACCCCTTGGCAAAACAGAGATATTATTTCCATGACTTAGATTATAGAGATTCATGAAATAAGTTTTTTTCGATTGGTGAAAGATAAGAACGGGATGTTATTTTTAAAGAGTCCATTTCACATTATAGGCAGATGAAGAAACTAGTGAAAGTCTGCATAAATATTCGTTTTTTCCTTTGCTTGCATATGAAAAGGATTCAGAAATAAAAATTATAAATAAAGAAAACTGTTAGCTCCATTTTTGTTTCTAAATGAATTTAGATAACAGGTTGGAATCTCGATAAAATGTTTATGAGAGAGTGGAAAGTCTACGTTCGGCTGAATATGTAGATGCTCTTTTTAAGGGAAGAATGCTATCCACCGCAAATTCCCTACTTCTCTCTGTAAGTTGGATGATTGGTTGATTTTTTCTAATTATCATGAAGGATGTTAGAATAGTTTGAAGGCGCTACGCAGTTTTCTAAAGAAGAAGGAGAATGAAAAACATTGACGAAGTTTGAAGATTTAGGAATTAGCTCGGCAACGATGAAATCATTAAAGAGAATGGGATTTGAGGAGGCAACTCCAGTACAGTCAGAAACGATTCCATTGAGCTTAGAAAATAAGGATCTAATTGGGCAAGCACAAACGGGTACAGGAAAAACAGCTGCATTTGGTATTCCTATGATTGATAAAATTGATAAGGATTCGAATGTGATTCAAGGAATTGTTATTGCTCCAACTCGTGAATTAGCTGTTCAGGTTTCAGAAGAGCTTTATAAAATTGGCTACGGAAAAAGAGCAAGAGTTCTTGCTATCTATGGTGGTCAAGATATTAATCGCCAAATCAGAGCGTTGAAGAATCATCCACAGATTATTGTCGGAACTCCAGGACGTATTTTAGACCATATTAATCGTAAAACAATTCGCTTAGAAAACATTCATACCGTTGTTCTAGACGAAGCAGATGAAATGTTAAATATGGGCTTCATTGAAGATATTGAAGCGATTCTTTCAAAAACACCTGAAGAGCGTCAAACATTGTTGTTCTCTGCAACGATGCCGGCTCCTATCCAAAGAATGGCTGAAAAGTTCATGAAGAACCCACAAATTGTACGTGTTAAAACTAAAGAAATGACGGTTCCTTTAATTGAGCAATATTATATAGAAGTACAAGAGAAGAGCAAATTTGATATTTTGACAAGACTTCTTGACATTCAAACACCAGAGTTAGCAATTGTCTTTGGTCGTACGAAAAGAAGAGTTGATGAGCTATCAGAAGCCCTAAACCTTCGCGGTTATATGGCCGAAGGCATTCATGGGGATTTAAGCCAAGCAAAACGTTTATCCGTTCTGCGCAAGTTTAAGGAAGGATCTATTGATGTGTTAGTCGCTACCGATGTGGCAGCGCGTGGTTTAGATATTTCCGGTGTCACTCATGTGTATAATTTCGATATTCCACAGGATCCAGAAAGCTATGTTCACCGTATTGGACGTACTGGTCGTGCTGGTAAGGAAGGCGTAGCGATGACATTCATCACGCCTCGTGAAAAATCTTACTTGGGCGTTGTGGAAAGAACAACGAAGAGAAAAATGGATAAGATGAAGCCACCAACATTAGATGAGGCTTTAGAAGGACAGCAAAAAGCTGTACTGGAGAAAATTCTTCAATCGATCGATGCCAATAATCTTCAATTTTACAAGCAAGCTGCTGAGGAATTATTAGAGCAACAGGACGCAACAACTGTTGTGGCAGCTGTTTTGAAAATGTTAACAAAAGAGCCGGATACAACACCTGTAAAACTTACAGAAGAAAAACCTCTTCCGAATAAGAGAGAGAGACGTTCAGGCGGAGGCGATCGTCGTGGCGGTGGTAAGTTTGACTCTCGCGACCGTAAGAGAGGTTCTTACAAACCAAGACAAGGCCAAGGTCAGGGTCAAGGTGGAAGACGTCAAAGCAACAATAACAATAAATCAAGATCAAATAGTTTCAAGTAAGTAGAGGAGAGCACAGTGATGTGCTCTTTTTCTTATATGCTTGTTGAAATCGGGTAAAATGGGGTTAGACCGATAACATGGTCGATTTGACCGAAATATTGATTTAGACCGATATAATTACAATCTATGCGTCCATATCCACACGTTAAATCCTTGATTTTGGTGTAAATTTTAATATATCAGCTGATAATTTTAAAAATTGAGATAGAATTTGAAACTAATGCCCTGAAGTTTTCGTAAAATAGAAGGTTGCTACTAACGCAACATGGTGAAAATGGACTTATTGTATTTTTTAGGAGGAGCACGTAATGCTATTACAACCACAAAAAAGAATTTCAGAACGAGCATTGCCAGTATGGCGAATAACAGGAGCTATCTACAGTTTCTTTATGTTATTGCTATGTGGAGGAATCATAGGTTTAACAATTAGTTTTGATTGGCCGAAATGGATCATTGTGATTGCTGCACTTATATTTTTAATTTTTTCCTACTTAATCATCTTTTTGTTTCCAACTTTAAGATGGAAACGTTGGCGATATGAAGTAAGAGAACAGGAGATTGAACTTCAGCGGGGGATTGTGATCGTTCGTAGAACATTGGTGCCAATGATTCGTGTTCAGCATGTCGATACACAGCAAGGTCCGATTTTAAGAAAGTATAAGTTAGCAACGGTAAATATATCGACAGCAGCAACTACTCATGAAATCCCTGCCTTAGAATTAGAAGAGGCTGAAGAATTAAGAGTGTTCATTTCCAGGCTTGCAAGGGTGGCGGATGAGGATGTCTGAACCAAAACGACTTCATCCGATCGCAGCCATTTTGAATGTCCTTAAAATTCTTAAAGAATTAATTATCCCGTTCTTACTTTTTGTTGTATTTGGTAGTAAAGGATTCAGTTTTGAACTGCTCCCCTTTCTAATTGCAGGAGTTGTAGTTCTACTTATTATCGTTTCTGCAATCATTAGTTGGTTTCGTTATACATATAGAATTGAAGAAGGGGAACTTCGAATCGAACATGGGCTATTTGTGCGAAACAAACGATACATTCCTTTTGAACGGATTCAAAGCTTAGATTTGTCAGAAGGGATCATCCATCGTCCATTTGGACTGGTAAAAGTGAAGGTAGAAACAGCAGGTTCAAGCGGACTTGAGGCTGAAGCGGTATTAACAGCGATCACAAAAGAGGCAGCAAGTGAGATTCAAGATATTCTCCAGAAAAATCGAGCAAGTGGGCGCCCTAACTCTGAAATGGAAACGGAAGAATTCCCTGAGCGAAAAGAAGAAATTATTTATAAAATCACCATGAAAGAATTAATTTTACTCGCTTCAACATCAGGTGGGATAGGAGTAGTTATTTCAGCCGTATTTGCATTTATTGTGCAGTTTGAAGAGCTGATTCCGTATGAAACGGTTTTCCATGAAATCGAAGAAATCATTTCAAGTGGAGTTATTTTGGTAAGTATTCTTATTTTTATAGGTTTCGTCCTTGCTTGGCTTGTTGCAGTATTGGGAATGTTATTGAAATATGGGAACTTTACGTTGAAAAAAGTGGACGATGATTTAATTGTGACAAGGGGCTTGTTAGAGAAAAGACAATTGACGATCCCGCTTAAACGCATTCAAGGTATCCGAATAAGTGAAAACTTGATTAGGCAGCCATTAGGCTATGCTAGTGTGTTTATTGAAAGTGCAGGAGGTTCTGTAGGAGATACAGACGGAGCTTCCGCAAACATTCTCCCTTTTATAAAAAAGAACCGCATACGTGAGATTATTGAAAATAATATACCAGGTTATATCTTTACCGATGAGATTACGCCAGCGCCAAAAAGAGCACTGAAAAGATATTTATTTAGAGGGACGATTATTGTCGTTCCGATTCTCGTTATTTTTCTTTTCTTCTTTCAATTATGGGGGTTGTTGACGTTAATTCTACTCCCGATTTTTGCGGGATGGGCCTATTTATGCTACCGCGATGCTGGATGGAAGCAGGAAGATAACCAATTGAAGCTATCTTTTCGAACGATCGGGAAAAATACAGTGCTTATGCAAAGAAATAAAATACAGTCATTATCGATGAAGGAAAGTGTTTTTCAGAAAAAGGAAGATTTGGCTTCCGTTGAAGCAACTATCATGTCAGGATTTGCTGGAGCTGGTGGTAGGGTAGTTGATCTCGAAGAAGAAGAGGTGTTACAGATTTATCATTGGTATTCAAGGAATGAAAAAAGCGCCGAATAAAATGGCGCTTTTTTCTTAAAATCGTCCTAACAACCCCAGAATCGCAAGTAAGGCAATTGCGATCCAAATGAGATTTTTTGAATTGAATTTTGGTCTGCCTGTTGAGTAGTTAGGACGTTGAAAAGAGATATTTCGAAGAGATTCCGTTAATGCTTTGCCTCTTCCGATTTGAATGGCGCCTAAAATAAAGCCTGTTAGTAATCCGAAGAGATGGGCAGTAATATTGATATTTGGTTGAAGAAAGGTCATAATGACTCCGATTATAGCAATTGTTAAAATCACCTGAGAATTCTCTCGAGACATCATATCTTTTCTTAAGAAAACGATGGCAAGATAAATACCGAATATCCCGAAAATGGCTCCGCTTGAACCAACATGTGTGTAAGTAAGGGGCTTTAATATGAGAGTTGCTACATTGGCTAATACCCCTGTTGCTAAATAAAGAAGGATGAAACGAGACTTTCCGAGAATTCTTTCTAAACCAGGACCGAATAGAACAAGTGAAAAGCTGTTAAATAACATATGTGTAATCCCGCTATGAACAAAAATAGGGGTGACTAAACGCCAATATTCACCTTGAACAATATACAAATTCACTCCCATCATGCTTTCAAAAATCCATGCAGAAGGAAAGATGGAAGGGATGGAAACGAGCACGAATATTAAGATGTGTAAAAAGATAATAAAAGATACGACAGGATAGAAGCGGAGAAACTCTTTAAAGCTTTCCGTTCGAATAAACAAAGTAAAACCTCCTTAGTTAGAAAAAATTTGAGGATGTACATTCATTATAAGTGATTAACTAAAAATGAGCTTGATGTACGTTCTTTTTTGAAAAAAATTTACATAGTCACAACCATACTATGTTTGTCCACATAGAAAAATGAGAAGGAAGATGTTTATGATTACGGGAATTGGGATCGATATTGTGGAATTAAAACGGATCGGAAAAATAATTGCAAGACAGCCACGGTTTTCTGAGCGAATTTTAACTCCTTTTGAAAAGGAACGCTACGAAATGCTCGAAGGAAAACGCAAGGTAGAATATTTAGCAGGTAGATTTGCGGCAAAAGAAGCTTTTTCAAAAGCAATTGGTTCAGGAATTGGTAAAAATTTATCCTTTCTTGATATTGAAGTGGTTAGCGATGAAAAAGGTAAGCCGATCATTCAAAAACCGTTTAGTGAAGGGGTTCATTTGTCGATTTCACATAGTGAAGAGTATGCGGTTGCTCAGATTGTAATCGAAAAAATTTAACATCCAATCTCATAAGGCTCGTCATATTCCCGAAGGTTGTCTCATATATTCATAGTGCGATAGGGGAGACAAGTAGGCGAGAACCAATGCCTGTCTTTTTCTCTCCAAACACTGAAGCTAACTACGCTTAAATGAGACAAAGGGGTTGAAAGGATGAAGAAATGGGTTGTACTGCTTCTCGCTGGTCTGATGGTAATGCTAGTATTGTCTGCCTGTGGTACGAAATCGCAGGAAGATGTTGTAAAGGATTTGAATGGCAAGCTTCAACAATTAAAAGGGTACAAGGTTAAGGCAAAAATGACTTTGCAAATGGGGACTGAGCCTCAAAGCTATGAAGTGGAAATTTGGCATAAGGAACCTACCTACTATCGCGTAGATTTAAAAAATGCTCAAAAGGATCAAAGTCAAATGATTCTTCGTAATGATGATGGTGTTTTTGTGTTAACACCGGCACTTAATAAGAGCTTCCGATTCCAAAGTGATTGGCCAGAAAATAGCAGCCAAGCTTATTTATATGAGTCGCTAATTGAAGATATTATTGAGGACAAGGAAGCAAAGTTCACTTCAACAAAAGAGCATTATGTCTTCGAAACCAAAACCCGTTACCAAAACAATAAGATGCTTCCGCTTCAAGAAATTACTCTAGATAAAAAGAATCTAACTCCTGTATCAGTGAAAGTGATGGATACGGATCGTAAAGCACTTGTCACAGTTGAATTCTCTGACGCTGACTTTAATGCGACCTTTGAGAAAAAAGACTTTGATATGGCGAAGAATATGACTGGAGCACAGTTGGAAGTACCTGTAATGGCGGATCTTGGGGATGAAGAATTCACGGTTAAATATCCTACAGCCGAACTTCCAGGTGTAGAACTTATTGAAGAAAAACCAATGGAAACAGAAAACGGAAAAAGAGTTATTCTAACATATGATGGGGAAAAATCCTTTACACTTATTCAAGAAAAAGCAAGTGTTGTTCCTACAACAATGGTAGCGACAACAGTAAGTGGAGAACCAACCGATCTAGGTTTCACGATTGGAGCAATGTCCTCAAATTCATTGTCATGGACCTACCAAGGTGTCGATTATACAATTGCTTCTAAAGACTTAGCAGAGGAAGAAATGCTAATGCTTGCCCGTTCTGTTGAAGTTCAAGGTGACATGGTGAAATAAAGGAAACTTAAACAAGGCTCTTCTTTGATGAAGAGTCTTTTTGTTTGTAGTTGAACACATATGCATTGAGCTTGTCTATCATCTTTTAATTTTCCACCACATCTGTCGTTATGGACCCTTTAGTCGACACACGCGATTTTTGGTACCTTAGACTTGTCCGAATCGGAAGGGTATTCGGACAAGTAGGAAGCAAGAAGCCTTA
>NZ_HE978517.1:0-13963 GCF_000311725.1 Robertmurraya massiliosenegalensis JC6 | reverse complement strand
GCTTAGGATTGTCCGAATCGGAAGGGTATTCGGACAAGTAGGAAGCGAGAAGCCTTAGGATTGTCCGAATCGGAAGGATATTCGGACAAGCAGGAAGCAAGAAGCCATAGACTTGTCCGAATCGGAAGGATATTCGGACAAGTAGGAAGCAAGAGGCCTTAGGATTGTCCGAATCGGAAGGGTATTCGGACAAGCAGGAAGCAAGAAGCCATAGGATTGTCCGAATCGGAAGGATATTCGGACAAGTAGGAAGCAAGAAGCCATAGGATTGTCCGAATCGGAAGGATATTCGGACAAGCAGGAAGCAAGAAGCCATAGACTTGTCCGAATCGGAAAGATATTCGGACAGGTTGGAAGCAAGAGGCCATAGACTTGTCCGAATCGGAAGGGTATTCGGACAAGCGGGAAGCAAGAAGCCATAGACTTGTCCGAATTCCCACAACCATTATGAAATTAAATTTTCCTGTTTGTACCAAAACCATTCATCCTGAACGAAAGGTAACGTGATTCATGCTCTCGATACCTTTTGACAACATTATGAGAGGGGCTGCATCTAACAGGAGTCTTTTTGTTTTGCTACTGTTCGTATTTGACAATCTTCCCTTCCAGTTTGATAATTTGTTTTATAGCTTGTACGGAGAATCGAAGGAAGTGGAACAGATGGAACGTCAGAATCAATTTTTTCGAGATACATGGGTGGAAGTTGATTTGGATTGTATAAAAGAAAATGTCAAGCAAATGAAATCGTTACTCCCGCAGAAAGTTGACTTAGTAGCGGTCGTCAAAGCAAACGCCTATGGTCACGGGGATGTGCAGGTTGCAAAGGCAGCGATTGAAGGCGGTGCTTCATATTTAGCAGTTGCTTTTTTAGATGAAGCATTGGCATTAAGGAAAAAAGGGATAGATACGCCGATTTTAGTATTAGGAGCCACAAGGGCTGAATATATTAATATCGCTGGCATAAACAATATAACGTTGACAGTTTATCAAGAGGAGTGGGTTCGAGAGGCAAGGGAACGATTGGAGGAAAACGTCAAGATTAGTCTTCATATCAAACTGGATACAGGGATGGGCCGAATTGGTATACGAGATGAATCATCGCTTCAGAACATTGAGACCCTTATTGTGGAGGATAGCAGAATTCAGCTGGAAGGGGTATTTACCCACTTTGCGACAGCTGACAGTTTAGACTTACATTATTTCAAAATTCAATTGCAACGTTTTGAAGCGTTACTTGGTGCATTTCAATCAAGGCCGAGAATGGTTCATGTTAGCAATAGCGCAGCGGCTCTAAGGAGCATCGCACCGTATTTTAATGGCATCCGTTTTGGGATTGCGATGTACGGCTTGTCTCCATCACCTGAAATCAAGGATGAGCTTCCTTTTCCACTTTTGCCTGCCTTTTCATTACGAACAAAGCTTGTCCATGTGAAAAAGCTTGTGCCTGGAGACAAGGTTAGCTATGGGGCAACCTATGAGGCAACAGAGGAAGAATGGATCGGTACTCTTCCGATTGGGTATGCTGATGGTTGGCTGCGAAAATTGCAAGGACAAGAAGTGATAATTGGTGGTATGAGAGTGCCGATAGTGGGCAGAATATGCATGGATCAGTGTATGATTAAACTTCCTAAAGAGTTACCTGTTGGAACAATGGTCACTTTAATTGGAAAGGATCAAGGAGAAACAATATCTATTGATGAGATTGCAGAGAAGCTTGAAACAATTAATTATGAAATTCCTTGTATGATTGCTAATCGGGTCCCTAGAGTATTTGTTAAAGCGGGTAAGCAGATAGAAGTCGAGAACGGCATCCTTCATTAAATCCTAAGTGAATAAAATATTACTGATATTTATGCATAAAAGGATCTTTTTTTGGACGATAATACAGAAGAATTCATGAATAGCCTTTGCATCTAGATGGATTGATGGTATTATAAAATATGGTATAGATAAAATGATACAACTTTCTCATTTTGAGTTTTTTAGAGAAAAAACTGGAACCCTCACGGACAAGGGAGTACAGTACAAAAAATGGTGTGTAGTGATGGTGGAGGTGTATGTTTGTGTCTGAGTCCAGCGCAACAACAGAAATCTTGGTAAAGTTACCGCAACATCTTTTAACTGAATTGGATGGTTATGTGAAACAAGAAAATGTTAACAGAAGTGAGTTTATTTATCAGGCGACAAAAATGTATTTGCGCGAACGGAAAAAGAGACAAATTCGTGAATCCATGAGACGTGGTTACATGGAAATGGCGAAAATCAATTTAACTATTGCTTCGGAAAGCTTTCAAGCAGAATATGAGGCAGAACACACAGTTGAACGTTTAGTAAGCGGGGGATAATCCTTTGATTGTTAAACGTGGAGACGTTTATTTTGCAGACCTTTCCCCAGTTGTTGGCTCAGAACAAGGTGGTGTCCGTCCAGTCCTTGTCATTCAGAACGACATCGGGAATCGTTTTAGTCCCACAGTCATTATTGCAGCAATTACCGCACAAATTCAGAAAGCGAAGCTGCCTACACATGTTGAAATTGATGCGAAGCGATATGGATTTGAGAGAGACTCTGTAATCCTGTTGGAACAAATTCGAACGATCGACAAACAACGATTAACCGATAAGATTACCCATCTTGATGACGAAATGATGGAAAAAGTGGACGAAGCATTACAAATAAGCTTAGGTCTCATAGAATTTTAACCTTCTCTAACAAAAAGAAATAGGCTAAATGGGAAATTTTTAACTCGGGTTCTGTACTGTTACTGGATGGTGTTTCAGATTAAATTTGGATCGACTTCACCGAGATAAATGTTGATATACAACGCTCTTTGCATAAAGAGCGTTTTTTTACACCATTTAGTTGTTCGAAAAGGAAGTGGTTCTATAAGTTTGAACCATTTCATGTAAATTATGAGTCATTTTTGGTCATCTTTTTCTTGAGTAATCAACTGGTGTTCACAATGATCACTTTAAATTATACTGTGTGCTGCGAGGACGAGTGAAAACTTGTCTTTTTTTTTACGCTGTTTTCGTATAGATCGGGTATATGTAAAATCCAGAAGCCGGTGTTTACCCTCATATCACGGTTATAGCTATACTTGAAGTGTGCGAAAAGAACCTTTTTTTATGGATAAATAGTTCTTTCGACGGAGTTTATTTGATATGAAAAATGGGTATATAAAACAGTCTTAGTGTCATAGTAAATCTTGGTCATGTGGTTTTGATTCTTAGGAATGTTCTGATTTTTCATTTGTTGCATGAATATTAAATTGTTTCAAGTTATTAGAATTGTTATCATAATTATAGAAATAAAAGCTAGATGGGAGTGGAGAAAATGAATCGAATCATTAATAAATACATACATGATCAAAAGGAATACATTTTAAACGAATGGGTTGAACGGATGAAGGAGAAGTCTGATGACCGGGTGCTAAAGGTTGTCTCCAATCAAGTATTTGTTGGAACCAGTCGAGAGTTTGTTGAAATGGTGAGCTCGAACTTAAATGATACAAATGAAGAGTATAGTGAACGTCTGCACGATTTTGCAGAAAAAGTAGTAAAATTGGGCTGGCCCCTAAGTTTTGTTACTGAGGGAATTCAGGTGTTTGCTTCGATTGTTTTTGAAGGGATTCAGGAAGAGAAACTTGTCAGCAAAGAAGATGAAATGAAGCTTTTCTATGATCTGGACCGATGGACGAATCCGATGACGAATGAAGTCGTGAATATCTATTCCACTACATGGGAACGGACGGTTTCTCTACAAAAAATAGCCTTGCAAGAACTATCGGCACCGTTAATCCCTGTATTTGATGGAATTTCTGTCATGCCTTTAATTGGAGCAATTGATACAGAGAGAGCGAAGCAGATTATGGAGAATCTTCTAAATGGCGTCGTGAAACATCGTTCAGAAGTGGTGTTAATCGATATTACAGGAGTTCCGGTCGTGGATACGATGGTTGCACACCATATTATTCAAGCGGCGGACGCAGTAAGGTTGGTCGGAGCAAAATGTATGCTTGTAGGCATACGCCCTGAAATTGCCCAAACGATTGTCAATTTAGGAATCGATCTCAACCAAATTACAACGAAGAATACGTTGAAAAAAGGAATGGAATCTGCGCTAGAGCTAGTAAATAAGAAAATTATACGAGTAGGTGAAAATAGTGAGAATTCCCATTCTTAAATTATACGACTGTCTGCTTGTTTCGATCCAATGGGAGTTAGATGATCAAACAGCTCTTCAATTCCAAGAGGATCTATTACATAAAATTCATGAAGTTGGAGCAAGTGGAGTTGTGATAGACATTACGTCGATTGATTTTATCGATTCTTTTATCGCTAAGGTGCTGGGGGATGTCATTAGTATGTCAAAACTAATGGGAGCGAAAGTGGTAATTACCGGTATTCAGCCAGCTGTAGCCATTACGTTAATCGAGCTAGGTATTAGTTTGAATGATGTTATGACATCGTTAGACTTAGAAAAAGGCCTGGAGAAATTACAACAGGAATTGGGGGAATAGTAGAAATGGAGAACCAATCCTGCGTAAACATCCAGACTGAATGGGACATCGTAGCGGCTAGGCAATTAGGACGAAATGTTGCGAAAGAACTTGGATTCGGCATTGTTGACCAAGCGCGCATCACTACAGCCATCAGTGAATTAGCAAGAAATATCTTTATCTATGCAAATAAAGGTCGGGTATGCATTGAAAAAATCTATGACAAGGGACATGCGGGGTTGCGAATTGTGGCAATAGACAATGGACCAGGGATTAATGATATTCGATTAGCGATGGAAGATGGGTATTCTACATCTGGCGGCCTGGGTGCTGGATTGCCTGGAGTGAAAAGACTCATGGATGAATTCGATATTGTATCATCCAAAGGAAAAGGAACCGAAATTATTGCAACTAAATGGATCCGCTAGGAGGAACATTGTATGCCTTTTCGTGAAGTGATGGAAGCGAAATATCGAGACATTCTTACTAAATATATTAAAGAACAATCAGAATCCACCTTATACATTGGACAAAAATTCAGTAGGAAATCGATCGAAAATCAAGTCACTCCTGAAGAGATTATTAGTTTACATAAAATGATTTTACAAGAAATTTATCCAGATATGCCTGATTACGTCGTGCATTCTTTTGATATTTTGCTAGAGATTATGCTCGGATATGGTTTTGCTTATCGTGAGCATCAAAGTCTAAGGAATCAACAAAAAGAGCTGAGGTCAGAAATCGAAATTGCGGCAAATGTCCAACAAACTCTTTTGGAAACGCGTATTCCATCAGTGGAAGGGCTTGATATTGGTGCCATCAGCGTACCGGCGAGGCTGATGAATGGAGACTATTATAATTTTGTAGAAGATGAAAATAATTGCATCAGTATCGCTATTGCGGATGTCATTGGAAAAGGGATTCCTGCTGCATTATGTATGTCAATGATCAAATATGCAATGGATAGTATTCCAGCTTATCGGAATGAACCGAGTATGTTGTTAGAGAGTTTAAATCGTGTAGTGGAGCAGAACGTCGATCCGAGTATGTTTGTAACCATGTTTTATGGAATGTACGATCATGCTCGGCATGTCTTTTCGTATGCTTCTGCGGGGCATGAGCCAGGCTTTTATTATGATTTTCAGAAAAAGAAATTTTCTGAGATCTATGCAAAGGGTCTTATGCTCGGTATAGACAAGAAGACAAAGTACGCTCAATACGAAAAAGAAATTCATCCGGGAGACATGATTATTCTTTTATCGGACGGTGTAACCGAGTGCCGTACAGAAGATGGTTTTGTAGAAAAAGACACATTGCTTAACTATATTCGCAAATATATCCATTGCTCTGCTCAAGAAATTGTTCATAACATTTTTAAAGATTTGGAGAAATTGCAAGATTTCCAATTGCGAGATGATTTTACTCTCATAATTATGAAAAGAAGTGTTTAATGTTCACAGTAAAGGGTAATTGAGAATAAGACTGATAAGGGGAGAGGTAGGTCAGTTATGAATATCAAAATAGAAGTCGTGCAACATGACAGCTTGCTAGAGGTGAAATTAGGTGGTGAAATAGACGCTTATACAGCCCCCCAGCTCCGAGACACCCTCTTTCCGCTTTCCGAAAAAGAAAAGGTGAATATGGTCGTTGATTTAACAGATGTGGGTTATATGGATAGTACGGGTTTAGGAGTTTTTGTCGGGGTTTTTAAAAATATTCGCTCGAAAAATGGTGAACTAAAGCTGATTGGTTTATCAAGGCGACTTAAACGATTATTCGAAATCACTGGTTTAGCAGAAATCATGGATATTAATAGTCAGAATGAAGGTGAAATGAAATGAGCCAACCCTATGATTATATCGAGATGAAAATCCCTGCTAAGCCTGAATACGTAGGGGTTATACGGCTGACATCTTCCGGAATTGCTGGAAGAATGGGCTTTTCATACGATGAAATTGAGGACCTAAAGATTGCGGTAAGTGAGGCTTGTACAAATGCCGCTCAACATGCCTACAAATCGCAGGAAAAAGGGGAAGTGTTCATAGGTTATAGTCTGTATAAAGACAGGTTAGAAATTATCGTAGCTGATCGAGGGGTTAGCTTTGATTTACAGGAATTAAGGGATCATATCGGACCATACGATCAGGAAAAAGAATCCATTGAATATATGCGTGAGGGAGGATTAGGCCTCTATCTCATTGAAACATTGATGGATGAGGTGAAATATCACCACAATGAAGGTATGACCGTCTTGATGACGAAATACCTGGAGGGAGAGAAGGTGGAGAGTGGTGCAAAAACAATCTCACCCTAACCAGTTGTCAAAAGAAGAGGTTGAGGAATATATTAAATCCTTTCAACTTCACCAAGATGAAGAAGCACAGGCAAAACTTGTTTTACACTATACACCTTTAATTGAACATATTGCTCGTAAATACTCTAAGGGGCGATCGTATCATGAGGATATGGTACAGGTAGGTGTTATCGGATTATTAGGAGCGATTCGGCGTTTCGATGCATCTGTAGGTAAGAGTTTTGAAGCATTTGCCGTACCGACCATTATTGGCGAGATTAAACGATTTTTACGTGATAAGACATGGAGTGTGCATGTTCCAAGAAGAATCAAAGAGATCGGCCCGAAAATTAAAAAAACCGTAGAGGATTTAACCACATCTCTCCATCGTTCTCCGAAAATTAAAGAAATTGCGGAAGCGTTAGAAGTATCAGAAGAAGATGTTTTGGAAGCGATGGAAATGGGAAAAAGCTATCAAGCATTATCGATAAACCATACTTTTGAGGCAGACTCAGAGGGTGGGACCGTAACGCTTCTAGATATCGTAGGAAAAGTTGACTCAGGCTATGAGAAGGTCAATCAAAGGTTGGTACTAGAAAAAGTTCTCTATGTATTAACCGACCGTGAAAGAGAAATTATTCAATGTACGTATTTAGACAATCTAAGCCAAAAGGAGACGGGCGAAAAATTGGGGATATCACAAATGCATGTGTCAAGACTGCAGCGAAGAGCGATAAAAAAATTAAAGGAAGCGATTTTAGCAGATGATACTAACTCGGAGTGTCTTTCATGAAACATTTTGCTACAGATGATGTAGAAGTCTTTTCTTATCAACGAACAAAAGTAGGAAATGAGCTTTGTGGAGATGATTATTTCTATCTAAGTACGGATGATTATTTTATCTGTGTCTTAGCTGATGGGCTCGGGAGCGGGGGAAATGCTAAAGATTCAGCTACTGCTGTCGTCCAAATCGTTGAACAATATCACGATGAGGACGTAGGAACGATAATGGAAAGATGCAATGCGGTATTGGTTGAAAAAAGAGGAGCCGCCGTAGCTGTATTTAAAGTTTATTTTTCAAAAAAAGAATTTGTCTATAGTTGTGTTGGGAATATCCGCTTTTTCCTCTATTCTTCTTCTGGGAAATTAACGTACCCACTACCTGTAACAGGTTATTTATCTGGTAAACCACAGAGGTTTCGGACACAGAATTATCCTTATGAACAGAATTCAACTTTTCTAATTTATTCAGATGGCTTTCATTTCAATGGGTTAAAGGGTATGTTAGATTCAGTGAGACCGCTGAGAACCATTGCAGAAGATATAAAAAATAGACCATTACTTTCCGCTGATGATGCTACCTTCATCATTGGAAGTTTATATTAGAGGGGGTACCTGTTGCTTCGTTATCGAAAAGAGGACGCAGGTGCTTTTTTTGTTGTAAAGATCTTATTTTGGTAGAATAAGATGATAGCCTAATTAGATGTTGGAGGAACGATTCGTGGAGCAAACAATTAATAAACAAGAAACGATTTTAAAAATGATTGCCACTGAGCAAGCGTTATCATTTAAATCTGTGAAAAATGTAATTTCTTTATTGGAAGATGGAAATACCGTACCTTTTATTGCCCGCTATCGAAAAGAGCAAACAGGAGCTCTTGATGAAGTCCAGATTCGCAACATTATGGAAAGATGGAATTACATACAAAACCTTGAGCAACGAAAAATTGAAGTTGTTCGACTGATTGAAGAGCAAGGCAAACTTACGCCAGAACTTAAACAACAAATCGAGGGTTCCCTTAAGCTTCAAGAAGTAGAAGACTTATACCGTCCTTATAAACAAAAAAGAAGAACGAAAGCAACGGTCGCAAAGGAAAAAGGTTTAGAACCGTTAGCGGAATGGATTTTAACCTTTCCGACTACAGGTTTTCTAGAAGCGAAGGCGAAGGAATTCTTATCAGAGGATTTGGAAGTGATGACAGTAGAAGACGCCTTGTCTGGTGCGAAGGATATCATTGCGGAAGTGATTTCCGATGATGCTGATGGCCGTAAATGGATACGAAGTGAGACATTCAAGTCAAGTGTGATTGAGTCATCAGTTAAAGATGCGGAAAAAGATGAGAAGAATGTGTATGAGATGTACTATAACTATTCTGAGCCCGTTCATAAAATTGTTCCCCATCGCGTATTAGCTTTGAATCGAGGAGAAAAGGAAGAAATTTTAAAGACCTCACTTAAGCCGAATGTCGATCGAATATTGTCTTATTTAAATAGGAAATGGATCAAAAATACTGCTGCGATTACTGCACATTTAGTTGTGGAAGCGATCGAAGATGGTTATAAACGTTTGATTCAACCTTCCATCGAGCGAGAAATTCGTAGTGAATTAACAGAAAAAGCAGAAGAACAGGCCATCCATATTTTTTCAGAGAACTTGAGAAAGCTACTGCTTCAACCACCTTTGAAAGGAAAGGTTGTACTTGGAGTTGACCCTGCTTATCGAACAGGTTGCAAGTTAGCGGTTGTCGATGAAACAGGGAAAGTTCTTAAAATTGATGTCGTCTATCCTCATCCGCCTAGCGCGAAACCGAAGGAAGCAAAAGAAAAGGTTGAGGCAATTCTGAAGCAGTACAAGGTTGAAGTTGTGGCAATTGGAAATGGGACGGCTTCAAGGGAAACGGAACAATTCATTGCAGATATTTTGAAAGAACAAGAGGGGCCGATTTTCTATCTGATCGTAAATGAAGCGGGTGCTAGTGTGTATTCTGCCTCAGATATCGCTCGCGAAGAATTTCCGGATTTCCAGGTAGAAGAAAGAAGTGCCGTTTCGATTGCGCGAAGACTCCAAGATCCGCTTGCTGAATTAGTGAAAATTGACCCTAAATCAGTGGGAGTTGGACAGTATCAACATGATGTTTCTCAAAAGAGATTGAATGAGTCACTGACCTTTGTTGTCGAGACAACGGTTAACCAAGTAGGGGTAAATGTGAATACTGCATCTGCTTCCTTGCTTCAATATGTTGCAGGCCTTTCAAAGTCAGTTGCCAATAATATTGTCAAGAAACGAGACGAAGAAGGCAAGTTTAGCAAAAGGGAGCAACTAAAGAAGATCCCGCGTTTAGGTGCGAAAACATATGAACAAGCAATCGGCTTTTTAAGAGTCATTGATGGAACAAACCCTCTCGATCGGACGGGTATCCACCCAGAAAGTTATCCTGAAGTGAAACGACTCTTAAATAATCTAGGATATACGATAAATGATCTTGGTTCAGAAGAGCTGAAATCGACATTATCTAAAGCCAATATTAAGGAAATTGCCGCGGAGCTAGAAATAGGAGAACTAACGTTAAAGGATATTATTGACGCATTAATGAGCCCAGAACGTGATCCGCGCGATGACCTTCCAAAGCCTTTGTTGAAAAAAGATGTGTTAAAGCTCGAAGATTTAAAGGCTGGGATGGAGCTTCAAGGAACAGTCAGAAATGTTGTTGATTTCGGCGCTTTTGTCGATATCGGTGTGAAGCAGGATGGACTGGTCCATATTTCCAAACTTAAACGAGGATTTGTCAAGCATCCCCTAGATGTAGTTTCCGTTGGGGATGTTGTAACCGTATGGGTGGATTCTGTTGATGTGAAAAAAGGTAGAGTCGCATTAACAATGCTAACTCCTCAAGAATAACAATGAGAAACACTGCTTCTTGGGACAAAGGGTTCTTTTAAGAAAGGAAACCAACTAAGGTTAAAATAGGATTGGAGTCATAAAGTGAAGAAAAACAAACTTATTATGATGTTGAGCGTACTAGTCATTTTATTAGCTGGAATGTCTGGTTGTAGCGATTCATCATCTGATGTTTCATCAAACAAAAAACAGCCCGAACCTGACGCTATATCACAAGGTACAGATGATTCTTCTCAATTAGACGATTCATCTACTGAAAATACAGCAAAATTTGATAATAGCGTTGATAGTAATGAAAATGATTTGGATAGCACCTTATCTGAAGAAGAAAACTCAAGTATGGGTGATAAGGAAGAAAAAGAAGGACTATCCCAGTATTCTAGTGAACAAATTGAATATGCGCGGATTTGGTTGCAACTTGGTCCGAATCAAGAGATAGATGAATTAAATGTTCGCCATATTGCAGCTGGAGAACCAATCAACATTTACGATGATACCAGTGCTACCTATCCAAAAGATGTTATTTCTTTAAGTGGATCTCGTTCAGTTGATGGTTCAGTCACTTATAGTAGTAACGGGGATGGGACAATTAATGTGTATGATGTCCCTTTACATTGGACTAGTCCTGCTCAGGTAGAAGAAGGTTTTATGAAAGAGTACACAGAAAATATTATTAAAGAGGCAAGCTTAGTATCCGTTGAGCCTGGTGACGATGAAGAAATAATTAAATTCATCAATTTAATAAATGTTCATCAATAATCTAGCAAACCAATAAGTGAAGAAAGATAATACAGGGTCAAAAACGCTCAGAGTTTACTGAGCGTTTTTGCTTACGACGTACATGCTAATGAGCTGCCTGATTCTATGTTTCCATAACTATTTGTAATATAGCTCGTCATTTTAGGAGCAGTGTTTTTTTCGATAAAAGAACCAGCACTGATTCAGGAGTTTAATTTGGTGGCGGTTTTTCTCAAGAAAGGCTCTTTGCATCTGATTTTGGAACCAAGTTGGCATATCGAGACCTCCCGGTTTTAGAATTCAAAGGGTATATACAATGTATGCTATAATAGGTTGTCATGTTTACTTATTATGGAGAGGAATACGATTAATGGAGGAATTTCAATTACAAGCATTGGTTGAAAAGTTATCGCTTGATTTTTTTCATAAACCATTCACACATAAAGCGCTTTTTAATAATCGGCTACGTACTACCGGTGGACGATATTTGTTGAAATCCCATAATATCGAGATTAATCGTAAATATTTGGAACAGTTGGGTGAAGAAGAATTAATAGGTATTATTAAGCACGAGCTCTGCCATTACCATCTTCATATTGAAGGGAAGGGGTATCAGCATCGAGACCAAGATTTTAAGAAGCTTTTAAAAGAAGTCGATGCTCCTCGTTTTTGTCATGTTTTACCCGAGCGTCCGGTGACAAAACGTAGCTATAAGCTTCATTTTTATAAATGCTCGAATTGCGGTCTAGTTTTTAAAAGGAAAAGGTCGATTAATCTTCTTCGATATGTGTGCGGAAAATGTCGAGGTAAGTTAATTAAAATGGATTGTTGACATTCGATTAAAAGGATGTTATCTTTTATTTCTGTCGCTCAAAGTAAACAAGTCGAAATTACTTGTATTTTTGTTCTTGACTTGAATATAACATCTCATTATAATATGAAGAGTCGACAAAATAGAGACATCTTGAAAATACATCTTATTCCGCGGTAGCTCAGTGGTAGAGCAATCGGCTGTTAACCGATCGGTCGTAGGTTCGAATCCTACCCGCGGAGCCACCATATTGGATTTTGGGGAAGTACTCAAGAGGCTGAAGAGGCGCCCCTGCTAAGGGTGTAGGTCGCGCGAGCGGCGCGAGGGTTCAAATCCCTCCTTCTCCGCCATTACTTTAATGGCCCGTTGGTCAAGCGGTTAAGACACCGCCCTTTCACGGCGGTAACACGGGTTCGAATCCCGTACGGGTCACCATTTTTTATTAGAATAATTTTGTCTTTTATTGAAGAGTAAGAGATAAGGTGTTTTCTAATGAATTTTAAATAGGCTTAGGGAAGCTGTGTTCTTCTTATGTCGAGAAAGACAAAGGAAAACTATTTTCTCCTACGCGAAAAAGGCAAAGGAAAGCTATTTTCTCCTTGCGTCGAAAAAGGCAAAGGAAAGCTATTTTCTCCTACGTCGAAAAAGCTTTGGTCCGGTAGTTCAGTTGGTTAGAATGCCTGCCTGTCACGCAGGAGGTCGCGGGTTCGAGTCCCGTCCGGACCGCCATTATTTTAATTTTTGGGCTATAGCCAAGTGGTAAGGCAACGGACTTTGACTCCGTCATTCGTAGGTTCGAATCCTGCTAGCCCAGCCAAGTTTTTTAGAGCCATTAGCTCAGTTGGTAGAGCAACGAGCGATTCATCTATGAATTTGCTTCGAGTTGTACCCATCGAGCTGCTACTTGAATTGACTTTCTGAGATGGGGACATCGTAGATGCCTTGTATCTTAAAATAAGAAAATAATTAGTAGCACATATTTACTTTAGAGCCATTAGCTCAGTTGGTAGAGCATCTGACTTTTAATCAGAGGGTCGAAGGTTCGAGTCCTTCATGGCTCATCAAAGTTTTTTTAGTGTTTTATCACTGAAAACAACTTTCTATTATATGTTTGCGGGTGTGGCGGAATTGGCAGACGCACTAGACTTAGGATCTAGCGCCGCGAGGCGTGGGGGTTCGACTCCCTTCACCCGCACCATTAATTTCCACTTGAAAATAATGATATTTTTACGTATAATATTATTTATCGCTTCTTTATTGCGGTCGTGGCGGAATGGCAGACGCGCTAGGTTGAGGGCCTAGTGGGGGCAACCCCGTGGAGGTTCAAGTCCTCTCGGCCGCACCAGAAAGTTTTTGAAAATAAATTGTTGACAATCGAATTGTTATTTTGATATAATGATTAAGTTGTCTTTTCAATAATATGCGCCCGTAGCTCAATTGGATAGAGCGTTTGACTACGGATCAAAAGGTTAGGGGTTCGACTCCTCTCGGGCGCGCCATAGAACGGGAAGTAGCTCAGCTTGGTAGAGCACTTGGTTTGGGACCAAGGGGTCGCAGGTTCGAATCCTGTCTTCCCGACCATGATGTCTGCAAGTTGTTAATAAATACAAAATGAATCATGCGGTGTAGTTTAATGGTAAAACCACAGCCGCGAGCATTGCTTCAATGAAAATTCAACGAGTTGCCTCGACGATTAATCATCTGTGAATAATCTAGAAGAGTTAGAGGCATGTAAGGCCAAGATAAGGTAGTGTTAATTAGATATAATTATTATATATATGCGGGTGTAGTTTAATGGTAAAACCACAGCCTTCCAAGCTGTTGTCGTGGGTTCGATTCCCATCACCCGCTCCAATTGATTTTCGTCCTTGACGAAATAGAGGAATGGAATTTTCTTAAAGGAAAATTAATGAAAGATATTTTCGCTTTTGCGAAAAATCATT
>NZ_HE978516.1:226670-353328 GCF_000311725.1 Robertmurraya massiliosenegalensis JC6 | reverse complement strand
CCCTTATTCTTGTAGGACAAAGTGAGTTGTGGGATCGCCTACGTCTTCAGTCATTCGCAGCTATTCGCCAAAGAATTGATATTCAATTCAAATTAGGACATTACGATCGGGCACAGGTGGATGATTATGTCTCACGACACTTAAAATATGCAGGAATTGATCAGCAAATCTTTTCTGAAGGTGCGTTAGAAGAGATACATCGCTTTTCAGGTGGAACTCCCCGACTAATAAATAAAGTGTGTACACACAGCCTTCTATATGGAGCTCAAAATGGGCGTCGAATAATCGATGATCATATGGTGAAACATGTTATTCAAGGTGAATTATCATGAAGAATCGACAGATGTACATGCAGTTTCACAAGGACTACGGATGTTGGCTAAAGGTTGTAGGAGATTATGGAAAAGCAATGTATCCAGGGGAGTCTTTTCATCTCCTTCTTGGTAACAAACTACGTATACCTTGTCGGCTAAAAGTAGCTGGTCAACGACTTTGGTATGTAGAAATAGGAACAGAACAGGTAAGGCTTAATTTGAGAATGAACGAAATCTATGAGATTCAATTTTAAAATGTTGGGGAAGCTTGATTAAATATAGAGCTTCCCATTCTTTTTGGTCAACAACTCAAGCAAAATAAGGACAACTCGGTCTGTCAGTTGTTGGGCATATGAGATTGTCATTAACAGTCAGGAGTAAATAAACTAAACCATAATAATGTCAAGAGTTACAAAAGAGATCGGTTTTCATCTTGAGTATAGGTATCTCTAATGACCAATAGCTATAAATGTTTAAGGTTGAATAATGAAAGTCGTTGATAATAATGCATTTTTTAACTTGTCAATCTTATGGTTTAAAGCATGGCAAAGTTATGTTTTAAGTAACATTTGCTATAAAAAGAACATACGTTCAATTTTTAGTGTACCTTATATGTCAGTTAGAAAAAAATAGGAATAAGTATTTCGCGTTGGAATGAATTGCAATGAAGTTCTACCTTATGACAGTATGGGCAAGAGGTCCTAATCCAAGAAGGATTAAGGCCTGTTTTTGTTGAATTTATACGAAAGTAACTGAAAAATAATCGACATTTAGTACGTGTTAACTATGGAGTTTAGTGCGTTTTTTTATTTTTTTGAAACTTTTCCCATGTATTGACTATCTAATGGCTAGAGAGAGGAGGGGGAAGATGAATCATATCAAATTAATTAAGAAAGCAAAAGCTGGTGATGCTGATGCATTTGAGGAACTTCTGATGTTGTATAGTGACCAATTATATCGAACCGCATTTTTATATATGGGTAATCGAGAAGATGCTTTGGATGTGGTACAAGAAACGAGCTATAAAGCTTTCATCGCTATAAAGACATTAAAGAAGAATAAATACTTTGCCACTTGGTTAACAAAAATACTGATAAACTCTGCATATGATTTTCTAAAAAAGAGAAAAAGAGATCTACCATGTGAAAATATGGAGCAGTTTATATCGACTAAAGAAGTTTATAACATTGAACAAATTGACTTATTTAGGGCTATTGAAAATTTGAAAGAAACACATCGTGCTGCTATTATTCTATTTTATTTCCAAGATCTTCAGATAAAAGACATAGCTACTATCATGGACATCCCCGAAAATACGGTAAAAACATATCTCCACAGGGGGAAGGAACAATTAAAAACCAACCTAAAGGGGGACAAGTGTGATGAAAGAAAAGTTCTTACAGGAAATTTTTGAACAAGTAGAAGTTCCAAAAGAGGATGTTCGGCAATCTATTCGTATAGGTATACAAAGAGCTGAAATAAAGGTAAAGAAGAAAAATCACTTATTAAGAATTCTACCTGCTGCAGCGGTTCTATTTCTCACAACTGTGATTACTTTAGGTTTTTCTTTTCCTTCATTTGCGGAAAAATTGCCGGTTATCGGAAATATATTCAAGCTGTTTGAGGATAATGATAGAGAATATATTTTTGAAGAATACGATAGTTATACTACAAAATTAGATATAACAGAAGAAAGTAATGGCGTCCGTATCACATTAACAGAAGCTGTGTATGATGGTGAGAATATTACCATTGCTTATATGATTGATAGTGAACATGATTTAGGGGAAGAGCCAATTATAGAATCGGATCCGAATTATTTTAAGGAGCTACATGGACAGACAAGTGGAACTCAATTAACGAAGAAATTAGATGAGCATAAGTATGCTGGGATATACACGGTTAACATACTAAATGGGAACCGTCCTGATAGCATTAACTTCACTTTAGAAGGGATATCAATCTTTTCACTCGAAGATAGGAAAAATCAAACGGAAGGTAATTGGTCATTTAATTTTACTTTGGATAAAGTTGAAAGTGATATACAAAAATTTGAGAATCGTGTAACCAAAGGAGAGGGGATGGAAGTAGAACTAAAAAATATGACTACAACCCCGATTTCTACAAGTTTCTATTTTAATCAAAGTGTAGATCGAAAAGTGTGGAGAGAAGAAAAATTGTCCGCTGTCTTTTTTGATTATGAACTGTCGGATAACTTAGGTAACGTATATACTATGGTGACAAATGGTTCTTTTGGAAGTGATATTAAAAAGAGCGGAAGAGCGATAACGACAGAGATTGCTGAGGACGCTACAGCTATCTTCATTACGCCTACTGTAACTAGCTACAAGGAAACAAGTAAGGGGGAAAATGGAGTAGAATTGGAACTTGCCAAACCCCCATTCAAGCTTGAAACAATTGAGATTCCACTACATTAGTACCAGTAAAACAACAAGAAGGATACCAGGAGGATATGATATCTCTTGGATTCTTCTTGTTTTTTGTACTAACCGTTTTTAGGAACTATTATGAAATTTCAACTTTGAATATGGCATAGTTTTATCGGTTGGATACAATCTGTAAAGAACCACAATTGGACCCAGTATAATACCCGTAAAAAAGGGAAAAGAGGATTTCCGTTGGCAAGAGTAGGTTGCTAATGCTAATGCTATCGGCAGTGAGCTTATGCTTTATTTAATGGGAAAATTATGATTTGAGTCACAGTTCTTGTAACTTGAACCATAATTTTGCCGCTCATTCACTGCGAAAACGCCTCAATAATGGACTTTTCATCGCGCTTATTAACACTATTAGTTTCATGAATTCGAAAATAAAGGGGAAGTTAATAGTAAAATAAATGATACTTTGGTGGGGAATTCATTGAGAACAACATACAACCATTTACTTTTGATGAGTCTATTTAGCTTGGCCTTATTTATTTTTCTAGCAACGGTCTATAAATCCGATTTTATAGAAAATCTAGATCTGAAAATCATAAGTAATATTCAAGGACTAGAACATCCAATGCTCACTTATTTTATGAAGTTCTTTAGTTATATCGGTGATATCGTACAGGTGATAGTGATTTCAATTATCCTATTATTGATCCTATACAAGGTATTTCATCAACGAATTGAACTCATCCTTTTTGTTTTCGTACTAATTGGCTCTACTCTCTTAAATGTACTACTCAAGCATTTTTTTCAAAGAGCTCGACCTGATTTATATAAAATGATTATACAAGATGGCTACAGCTTTCCTAGTGGACATGCAATGGCAGCACTATCATTGTATGGAATTATTAGCTTTATACTGTGGAGGCATATTCCTAAGGAAAGTGGAAGAATTATGCTGATTTGCATCAGTACCTTGTTGGTTTTTTTCATTGGAATAAGTCGAATTTATTTAGGTGTGCACTATCCAAGTGATATTATCGGTGCCTATTTAATAAGTGGAAGTTGGCTTTTTTTTACAATATGGGGATTTATTCAACTGAAGGGATGAGATTGAAAAGGTTTCCTTCGACAGAAAGCTAGCAGAACAGCGTTACTTTCAAAATGATCATACTGTAAAGCCCTCTCTTTTTAGGATGGAAAAGCAAAAACTTACCACCTTTAATAAGACGGGCTTTACCTAACTTTTGTTTTAGTGTCAAAAATTTATTACCTAAGTACTGTTAAACCAAGAACCAGACCCGCTATCTCATTCATTGCTTCTCTGTAAGCGCTTCAAATGCTGAAGCCAATTATCAGATAGCGATGGATTTGTGATTAATTGCTCAAGTGTATCTTCATCGACGATTTGTCGAAAAAAGATTTGGTGTGCTTTGTATACAGTCACGGCATCTTCATTTCTGGAAATGATGCTGATGTTGTCGTCTGAACGAATTTTTCCTTCCTTCAGAACTTTACCGAAATATCCTGTGTAACCAGTTTCTATCATTTTTTTAAATTGATTTTCCATTCCCGTGCGTCTATCAATGGTTTTACAAGGCACGCGACCTTCTGTAATTTGGACAGTCGCTTCACCGATTTGAACGATATCACCGATACAGATGGTACGTTCATCTAAACCCGAAATCGTTATGTTTTCGCCAAATGAGGATGATTCTAGTGTTTTTCCATATGCTTTTTCCCAAAAAGAATAATGTTCAGCAGGATAAAAGCAAACGGCTCGATCGAATCCACCATGATTTACTAAATCTGCCACCCCATCGCCGATAAATCCTTCCTTCATCAAGTGAGCTTCTTTTACAATCTCCTTTTGAATGGCTGTGTTCAATATCTTCTCCTCTGAACCGTAACGCATGTCTTTCGGTTTTCCAATAGCAAGATTAATAAGGTGAATCGTTTGAGATTGCATATGTATCTCCTCCTAATAATGTGATAGTTGTTATGACATGAAAGGAATTTTCTGTCCATAAATCCCAACTAATTATTTCGCAAACACGGTTGTTTTGGAAAGCAATAAGAAACAAAATGCCTGATTTAGGGAGCGAAAAGTGCGTCGCACACTTCATGTATAGGCATGTAAGGATAAAACCGGCTTCTGGTTTTTTACAAATAACCACCATCTATACGAAAACAGCATTAAAAGATGATTAAACTCCCTCCCAGCTTAAATAAAAGAGGGATTATCGCTAATAAAATCATTCCGATGACAACTGTTGACATCATGATTTCTTTTACAGTAATTAAACCTGATTCATGTAATTTATAAAGGATTACCGTGTTGATGGGAACATTTAATATAAGGGCTGTCGCTAAACCAGGTGCGTATGTGTTCGTTAATAGCGTAATGAATAAATGCGGAAAAACGGCATTGAAAATCATAGAGCCTAAGAAACCAATGAATCCCCATTTTATTCCATTTGATTTGGGGAATTTTAAATATAGAAAAGACACTAAATATGCAAGTGCGGTAATCATCAACACGGCAAAATGAAATTCGTCCGCTGTTACGGGTTGCTGAAAAGGTAAATCAAGTTGGGACCACTGAGGTAACCATAGCGCTTCTTCTAAATTATGTAAAGTAATCGCTAGGCAAAAGAAAACCACGTAATCGTTTTTCATAGCATTCTCCTTTGTGTTTTTCCAATTACTACTTCAACAAAAAAGGCACTTCTCCTTCTTTAGGATAGTGCCAGTAACAACTCTTATTTAGGAAAATAAATTAGTGACTCCTTCTCGCAAAAAATTAATAGGGTTTTGGTTGATGAAAATAGTTTGGTTTTCTAATTTCGTTATTGTAAGGCTTATGGAAAATATGTGTTGTAGCCGGTGCTAATGGTGGGATAAGCCAAGTCCAATCTCCTGAAATCGAACGACCGCTCTCCATTTCTTTTTCTTCAAATTTTTTAAATTGGTGAGCAGCGGTATGATGGTCAACGATACTAACTCCCTTTTCCTTAAATGAATGTAAGACCGCTGCATTTAATTCTAAAAGTGCCCGATCTTTCCATAACGTACTATGACTTTGAACATCCAATTCCATTAAGTTCCCTATTTGCGGAAGCATATTATACCGTGCTTCATCTGCTAAGTTTCGTGCTCCAATTTCTGTCCCCATGTACCAACCATTAAAAGGAGCGGCCGTATACGTAATGCCCCCAATTTCTAGGATCATATCCGAAATCATCGGTACGGCATACCATTTTAAGTTTAAATCTTCAAACCATTGATAATGTGGATGACGAAGGGGAACTTCGAGAAGGTGTTTTTCTGGTATCTCAACTAATTTTGGCGGATTCCCATTCAATTGAACGACTAAAGGTAAGACATCAAATCTTCCAAACTTCGGTTCCCATCCAAGATTTATACACGTTTCTGTAAACGATACAGAGTGGGGATCCCCGATAATACCTTGCTCTGTTTTATAACCTGCGTAGCGGATCAATTGATGATTCCATATACGAACAGTTGCATCCGGTTTTTGTTGTGAAAAAATAGTTATGGTAGGGCGAATACGTCCATGATTGGTTGCATAATCGATGTGCTCAAATAGGGCTTCCATTATTTTTTCTTCTGTGTTTAGGTTCCTCTTGTCGAAAACATGTAAAGAATCCCAAAATAATCTTCCGATACAACGATTACTATTGCGCCAAGCTACTTTTGCTCCATATTCAAGTTCCTCGAATGTGTGTTCATAAAAGCCGTCGCTTTGTATCTGTTGCTTAACATCATTCAATCTATTTTCTAGTTCCTGCTCCGTTTTATTTAATTCTTTATAGCAAGAATGAATAAAATCATGGGCTTCTTGAAGTAATTCGGTAGTCAAAATAAATCCTCCTATGATCCATTATGCTCTAATTTTATCATAATGGATTTGAATACTAATAACCCTTTAACGACATTGGATATATTCAATTTATCAAATAAACGAAGAAACGAATAATGAATACGGGTATATAAATGAGAATGTGTACGAAACAGACCAATTTATTGGAGAAATAGAGTAATGGGACATTACTTCTTAAATCTATAATTATTTTTTAATAGAAAACATATAAGCAGACTAAATAGTTGTGGATCTTCAGGTAAGAAATAAGTAAGCTATAATTGTTATGAGAAATGTGGCTTTAACAAGTGAAAAAACTTCTAAGACGTGAGCTGCACGGGAGAAAGTCAAAGCATAATGTTCCTTCAAAACGTGAGGTGAAGTAATATGACAGACAAAAAAATCATTGTACAATTTATGGCTCTGACATTTTCAATAGCCTATCTTGTGTCAGGTGCTTTGATTGTTCTTGGGCAATTCGGATATTCGGTTCATAATTGGGTTCACTCATTCCAGCAATTCGTGATGAATATTCCTTTTGCAATCTATATTTTGTCGCCCGCTATTGCTTCATATATCGTTCTAAAGAAAAATAACAAAATAGCAGATTTTAAGGAATGGTTGAAAACGGTTTTTTACGTTAAAAATAACCTCTCTCTCTATTTGTTTGTTGCTGCAGCGCTAGCATTGTATTTTTTGATCCATATCGCAGTTTCAGGCAGCACAGAAATGGCGCTTCCATTTTTTACGTTCTTCCTATCCCTACCTGGTAATCTCATTATTGGTGGCTTGGAGGAAGCTGGCTGGATGTACATATTGCAGCCTGCACTTGCCAAAAAATATGGTTTTGTTCTATCTTCTGTTTTTGTTGGAGCCATTTGGATTTTATGGCATATCCCTCTCTTCTTCATTCCTGGGACGAATCACGGAGAGGGGCTTATTAACTTTTGGATGTTTGCCGTTCAACTGATGGCATTTCGATTTTTATACGGGGCCATCTACAAAATATCAGGAAAAGGCGGAGTGTTTCTGTGTGTATTATTCCATACTATGTTCAATGCTGCATCTCCGATCTTTGGCACCATGACTATGACATGGGAGGGAACCATTGCTGCAAATACTGTGATAGTTCTTTTTTCAATTGTAACCGTAGTGATGTACGACCAGAAGAATAGACGATTAGTATAGTTTTGGTCATTATATAATAAGATGGATAAGTAAGTGAAGAAAAGCTTAAATCAAGGGGGAATATGGACTTTCCTGCCACTTCCAATGCCCTGGACCTGGGGACCAATGCCTTTACAACATTCCAAATATACTCTATCAATTAAAAAATATTTTCGAAGTGTTGCAAAAAAACATTCTCAAAATACTAGGAGGTTCAAAAGATTGCGAGATATAGTGATTGACACAAAGTGGAGTCCAAAGGATCCCCCGTACATTCGGCAACGATTAAAGGAATATAATCTAAAACATCTGTCAGAAAAAGATGTGAATTTTGTCGACGAAGAATTTTGTTTTAAAATTAAGGATGAAGAAGGCAATATCATTGGAGGTATTTCAGGAAATACCAAAATGCAAAGTCTATATATTCAATTTCTTTGGGTTGATGAAAACCATCGAGGGAAGGGTTTTGGTATACAGCTTATAAAAGGAGCAGAAAAATATGCTGTAGAGAAGAAATGCCGCATGATCAAAGTGGATACGTTTAGTTTTCAAGCTCCTGATTTTTATAAAAGCTTAGGTTATGAGGTATGTGGAATAATAGAAGATTATCCCGAAGGCCATAAGCAGTATTTATTATATAAAAAATTAGATTAGTATTGTTGGATTGTGCAGGAAGAACATTCACCCACTATGTTCCTATTTGTGAAGAATCATACTGAAAGTAATGGGTGCTTTCCATAAAAAAGTGGGTACCTTTTATTATGGATGCCATCGTACGTATAATGCTTAATAATTTAATAATTCCGACGAAAACGAAACCTTTTGCCTAACTATTTGGTATATAATGTTAAATGTAGAGTAAATACAACTTCGAACATAAAGGGAGGGATATTTATTGCAAAAATTAACGAAGGCAATAATGGATAAAGCACTCTACCTATACTTTGTTTTAATGCTATTACTTTACTTTGGCTACGCATTATTGTGGAATCATCGTCTTAATATGTCGGAACACTGGAGTTCAACTAGTTTTTTGACCAATGAGGATGTTAGAACGATAGACCTATTTGGAAAATGGACAGAAGGTTTCGAGTCAATGTTCTATATTTTGTTTGTACTAATGAGCATGGTGTACTTTATTAAACATAGAAAAGATAGAAAAAATCAATCAATTGTAAAACAGTATTTCGTTGGGCACATTTTCTTATTTGTGATTGTAGTGGCACTGAGTTATATTTTTGCTCTAATTACGCCTGTGCCTATTAATAATTTACTTATTCTTTTAGCATTTCCAACTACAATTTTTGTGGTATTTCTAATTTACATGCTCTATGGATTAATGAAATTGAAAATAGCGAATTAGCGAATGTAAGCAACGAGAGTGGATAATTATGCTAGTAAGAGATGGAGCGTTAATCAAGATGGATTAATGTTCTTTTTATGACATGATTGTTAATGGAGGAACTATTAATGAAGACTCGAACGTTTTTTGTGTTGTTAACAATGCTTATAATGAGCAATTATTTCTTAGCCTTTCCACAAAAAACATATGCTTGTAGTTGTGTAGAAATAGAGCGAGTCAAAGCAGCCTTCGCAAAATCATAAGCAGTATTTAGAAGGAATGAATAATACTAGAATTATTTCCTTATGTGTAAGTCTACTACATTTTATTGGAAAATATGGATAGCTTGCAAATCGGAAGTAGTGATTTGCTATTCCTTCTTCTGCATTTGATAAAGTTGGTTATGTAACTTATCTACTTTCTGGCTTAATTCTATTACTTTCACATGATCTAATCCAAATTTCATTCCAAGTCTAATCATTTTGCCTCTAAGTAATTCGAATTCTTCTCGCAGTTTTTTTTGCTCCATCACTGATATGTTCCTTTCTTGGAAATAACAACAATAAGTATAATGTAACTTTGTGTTTTATCATGCAGAAAAAGAGTATAAGTTTTACAAGTGTCGTAAATGAGAACTGAGGACTTTTGGCTTATTTACATTATAATACATAATTGTCCTTATAAGTACAAAAAATATAAAATAGTCCTTAAAAATACCTGCACAGACTTCTAATGATTGTCTAAAATTTGGTTAAAGTGAAGGTGTTTTAATTATGTATAATGATGACTCAACAGCTAAGTTACTTGGATTTCGAATACGTGAGTTGCGAAAACTACGAAAAATGACACAAGAACAATTAGCAGAAGCGATTGACTCTACTGGCAGCTATGTAGGACGTTTGGAGCGCGGGGAGACCAATGTACAATTACATACGTTGGAAAAAATAGCTGAGGCACTGCAAGTTAATGTATCATCTTTATTTGATGAGGAATTACAGCAGGTCTTCAAAAACGAAGTCATTCGGGAAACGGTATTACTAATGTCAGAGCAAAATGAAAGTCGTCAAAAGAAGGCACTTAATATTTTGAAGGAGCTTTATAAGCCTGATTCATGAACGCTTTCTTATAAGTTGGTGGAGTATTTATAAATAACTGAGGTTGATCACAATGGATTTTGATGGCAAAGCATAGTCTGGGATGAAAATCGTATCCTTAACAGCCTGTCATTCGATATTGCCATGTCTATTAAGCAATCCGTCATCATCGATTTTTTCAAAGAGTATTCCTTTAATTGGGATACTTTTTTTATTTTAAACATCGTTAAGTGGTTATCAATTTAAAGAAGATAGGAGTGTAAAGTTTGATTGATTTCCAACCGGTAAGTCTTGAACAAATGGATGTTCTTAAAAAAATAATGAATTCAAATCAAGAGTTTAATTGTTTATCTGAGGGGCATGCTGAGCTGACTGATGAAGAGATTATAAACATGTACGAGTCATCGAAACATCAAGGTGCTGTTATGAATTTTATCATAGACGATGGACATCCGGTGGGAGTAATTGATTACCTTATGGAGAATCCGTCAGATAAGATGCCGTGGTTAGGACTGCTTATAATAGATCATGATTTTCAAGGTCGAGGATATGCGATCGGTGCATTCAATAAATATGAATCTTTAATGAAGGAAAAAGGGATAAAGAAAGTAAGATTGGGGGTTATTAAGGAGAATGATCGAGCCTTAAATTTTTGGGTGAAAAGAGGATTTTCTTTTTATGAGGAGAAGGAAGGAGATAAGTGGACTGTTTTATGTTTTGAAAAAGTACTATGAGAATCTGTATTTACAACTAAAGAATTTGAAACTAAGTGATTGGTTTAAGATTCTGTGTCTAATGTGAAGAAGAACGCGATAAAAAAACTGATTAACCATTACTTTCGTTACGTCCTCTTTCTCTTGTTAAAAGAAGTAAACTTTGATTTATATAACAATAATAGACATAATTCTATTTAAAAATGAGAATTTATATGTTTTTTTTGTAGGAATTTCCCGGAAAATAAAGGGTGATCGTTTTTGTTGAGAATATTCTAAAATGGAAACGCCCAATTTGGATAATTAACTTGCGATAAAGGAGTAGAGGAATAATGATTGATTTTCGAAGTGATACGGTAACAAAGCCAATAAGGGAGATGCTAGATGCCATGTATCATGCTGAAGTAGGGGATGATGGTTATCAAGAAGATCCAACAGTCAATCGATTAGAGAAGATGGTTGCAGAACTTTTAGGGAAAGAAGACTCTCTCTTCGTATCAAGTGGTACCCAAGGAAATTTAATTTCAATTTTAGTTAACTCTAAGCATGGAGACGAAATAATAGTAGAAAGTAAATCGCATCTTAATTGTTCGGAGAGAGAGGGTGTTGAATCACTAGCAAGGGTTAACGTAGTAGCATTAGCAGGGTGTCGTGGTGCGATTCCATTGCAAATCTTGAAGCAAATTCCACATGAAAAGACCTCCATTATTTCAATTGAGAACACCCATGCTAGATCAGCAGGTTCAGTCGTTTCAACTTCTTATTTAAAAGAATTATATACTTTTGCCCAAAATAAAGGTATTACAGTCCATATGGATGGAGCAAGGCTTTTTAATGCAGCAGTTGCACTTCAGCAAGACATAAAACAGTTTACCCAATATACAGATACCGTATCGATTTGTTTATCAAAAGGATTAGCAACTCCAGCTGGGTCAATTTTGGCTGGGACAGAAGCCTTTATTGAAGAAGCTAGGAAGTGGCGCAGAAATCTTGGAGGCAGAATGAGGCAGATTGGATATTTAGCAGCTACTGGGATATATGCGTTAGAAAATATGGTGAATCGACTAAACAGGGATCACGACTTAGCAAAATTTTTAGGAAGGGAAATCGAAAAGATAAATGGACTTCAACTAGAATACCCAGTTGAAACAAATATTGTATTGGTAAACTGTAAGGCGTTACAATTGGATGATCATACATGTATCCAATTTCTAAAAGATAACGGCATTCTTGTGAAATTAGAAGAGGAATCTGTTATTCGTTTCGTTGTCCATAAGGATATAAAAACAGAAGACATAGAGTACACACTTGAGAGATTGCAAATCATTATTTCATAGAATAATTGTAAATGATTACCTAATTTCTGGTTGTAAATTCAGAATATTATGTTAAGATTGTATAAAATGAACACGCTTACATAAATGTAAGGAGAATCCAACTATGTTGAAAAAAGTTACTCTGCAAACAAAAATTTTAACATTAGTTTTAACATTAATCTTATTTATTACATTATTACTAACAAGTATAAATGCGATTATTGAAATGGAACAAACAGAAGAAAATATAGGAAATCGTGCCTTACATGTTGCAACGGCTGTCTCCTTTATGCCATCTATTAGAGAAGCGTTTGAATTAGAAGATCCGTCAATCTTTATTCAGCCCTTTATGGAGAGTTTAAAAAAAGAAATTGGAGCGGAATTTATCGTTATAGGTAATAAAGATAGCATACGCTACTCTCACCCAGACCCTAATAAAATAGGAAAAAAGATGGTTGGTGGAGATAATGATTTAGCATTAATAAATGGATCTTATTATATGTCAAAAGCCGTTGGTACATTAGGTCCATCGTTACGAGGAAAGGCCCCGATATTTAACGAAAGTGGGGAAATTATAGGAATTGTTTCAGTTGGATTTATGATGGACGATGTAAAAACCATTATATTTAATCGAATTATTAAAATTAGTGGGCTTGCTTTATTTGTCATCTTAATAGGGGCTATAGGTAGTGTTCTATTAGCGAGAAGTATTAGAAAGGATACATTAGGATTAGAGCCACAGCAGATTGCTGCTCTTTATCGAGAACGTAGTGCAGTATTACACTCGATAAGAGATGGGATTGTGGCGATAGATCAGTCAGGACATATTACAACGATGAATGAAAATGCGAAAAAAGTTATTGGTATAGAAGAGGACGTTAGGTATAAGAAAATTGAAGAGATTTTACCCACACTAAAAATGTATGACGTTTTAAAGACTGGAAAAATTGAACGTGACATGGAAATGGTTGTTGGTAATCGAGTCGCTATCGTGAACAAAACTCCGATCATTGAAAATGATACAGTAGTTGGCGTAGTTGCGACATTCAGAGATAAAACAGAAATTCAGGAAATGTTAAATACTTTGTCGGAGGTTAGACAATATTCTGAAGATTTAAGAGCTCAAACTCATGAGTATAAAAATAAGTTGTACGTGTTATCTGGATTGCTGCAGCTTGGTAACTATAAAGAAGCTATTGAGTTAATTCAATTAGAGTCTAGCTTGTATCATGATCAAACTAAAGTATTATTAGAGGATATTCATAATCATACCGTTCAAGCGATTTTGCTAGGGAAAATAGGAAAAGCTTCGGAAAAGAAGGTTACCTTGCATATTGATGAAAATACTTCCATTCAGGAAATTCCGAAGCATATTGATATGGCAAAATTAATTACGATTTTAGGAAACCTATTAGATAACGCAATAGAGGCAGTAGGTGATGTCGAGGAAAAAAAAGTATCCTTTTTTGCGACAGATGAAGGCCATGACATTATTTTTGAAGTCGCTGATAGTGGTCGAGGGATAAAAGAACAGGATTTACCTTATATATTCAAAAGAGGATATTCTACAAAAAAGGAGAAGGAAAGGGGCTATGGTTTATCTCTTGTTAAAGAAGTGGTGGAAGATCTTCGTGGGACTGTTGAAGTGGTAAATCAAAAAGATGGAGGAGCAATCTTTACTGTATATATTCCAAAGAAAATCATGCAGGAGCGTATAGCTTAATTTATCGAAGGGGGATTAGGATGTTAAGGGTAGCGATAGCAGAGGATGATTTTCGAGTCGCAGATATTCATGAAAAGTTTTTGCAGAAAATTAGTAAAGTAAAACTAGTTGGGAAAGTTCAAAATGGGCGTGAAACAATTAAACTTGTAAAAAGTAGACAAATTGATTTAATTTTATTGGATATCTATATGCCTGATATGATGGGAACTGAGCTAATCGATAAAATTAAGAAGTATAACCCATCTGTTGGAATTATTATGATTTCTGCGGCAAATGAAAAGCCGATAATCGAAGCAACTATTCAGCAAGGCGTATTTGATTACATTATTAAACCAGTTAAAATAGAGCGCTTTATAGCTGCAATTGAACGCTTTAAGAATGCAAAAAGCCAATTGGAAGAATCTCAAGTAATCGAACAAACTTTTTTAGATCAGTATTTTGGTTATGTAGATTCAAAACAAAAGCTTGGTCAAAAAGAAACACCAAAAGGAATCGATCCACTGACGTTAGAGAAAGTAAAGATGATTATAAATAAATGCAATAAAGGGATGACTGCAGAAGAAATTGGAGAAAGAATGGGAGCTTCAAGAACTACAGCAAGGCGTTATTTAGAGTATTTAATCTCAATTGAAGAAGGTAAAGCAGAACTTGAATATGGTGATGTAGGAAGACCAGAGAGAAAATACTATTTGTATAAAAACTAATTAATATTGGAACTACGATTATTCTATTTTTAGTGCCTTTCATAATAATGAAAAGGCTTTTTTGTATGTTTGCTATTAAATACTTAGCTAATGTTAAATCATGAATAGTAAAGAGTCATCATATGAAAATGCGTGAACTAAATGAACAAAAAAGACTAAAAAATTTTAATAATCGTTATTTTGTAAACGGTTACAATATTGAATATTTTAATTAGAATGAAAATTAAATCGTTAGTCAAATGACTATTGATAATAGATTTACAAATTATAAGGGGGAAACAGAGAATGAAATGGAAAGGCTTTTTATCAGTTTTTGTATTAATGATGACAATGCTAGTTGTTGCAGCATGTTCGAATGAAACTGGAGGAAGTGGAACATCAGACGACTCGAGTTCATCAGGTTCTGGGGATATTGCTTCTTTTGAGCCAAAAGAAGCAATAGAAATTGTTGCTCCAGCTGGTGCTGGAGGTGGCTGGGATACAACTGCACGTATGGCAGCCCAATGGTTTAATGAAACAGGGATTATTTCCCAAAAAATTGGTGTAGTAAATAGACCTGGTGGTGGTGGAGCAGTTGCGTGGGCAGAGAATCACAAAAGAGAAGGAAGTCCGTACCATTTGTTTGTAGCATCGCCTCCATTATTACTAGTACCTCTAAATGGTCAATCTGATTTTGGTCATGAAGATTTTACACCACTCTCAAACATGATTGCTGATTACGCAGCATTTGCAGTTGCAGCAGACGCTCCTTGGGAAAATTTAAATGAGTTATTTGAAGATATGAAAGCAGATCCTTCTAGTATTACCGTAATTGGCGCATCTTCTCCAGGAAGTATGGATCATATCCAATTCATTAAAATTGCCAAGGCAGCTGGAGTTGATGTAACTAAAGTTAAATATGTTTCTGATCAAGAAGGTGGAGCCTTAACAGCTTTATTAAATGGTAGTGTCGATGTATTCTCAACTGGAGTTGCAGAAACAGTGGAGCAAGTAAAAGCTGGAAACATTAAAGTACTAGGGATTACTTCAGAAGAACGTTTAGAAGGGGAAGTATTAGAAGACTTTGCCACGGCAAAAGAACAAGGAATTGATGAAACATTTATTAACTGGCGTGGTTTCTTTGGTCCCCCAGGAATGGATCAAGCAGCCATTGATTACTATGAAGCCAAATTCAAAGAATTAAGTGATTCTCCAGAGTGGGATGAAGTACGTGCACAATATGGTTGGAATGAGTTGTATATGGGAGCTGATGAATATAAAGAGTTCCTAGACAATGAAAAGGAAGTAATGCAAGAGCTTCTAACTGAATTAGGAATTGGAAACTAATTATTTACAGAGTTGAGGAGTCAATACAGGTATCCATTGACTTCTCCCTCATATGTAAAAGGTTAATAGTTTGATTTATTTTTATGGAGGGGACCTCTATGTTAAAAACGATCAATCAGCGGATTGCTCTTATTTTATTTTTGTTAGCTGCAGGTTATTTAATCGTAAGCTACCAACTTCCATCCTTTCCTTACACACCTGTTGATGCAGATGTAATTCCGAAAGGACTAGGTTGGCTGTTAATTGTGTTATCTGTGGCACTTTATTTTTCTAAAGACTCTGAAACCGAAGAGCAAAAGTCGAGGCGTAATATTCCTAAGAAAGAATTACTCATGATTTCTGCCGTATTTTTAATGGTGTTTGGTTATATTGCTTTATTTGAAATAATGGGCTTTATTGTTATGACGGTTCTATTTATTTACTTTTGTACCTGGTTTTTGGGTTATAAAAAACATGTGATTAATGTTATTGTATCTATTTGTTTTTCATTATTTATGTATGCGATTTTTGTTTATTTATTAGGGATCAAATTACCTCAAGGAATTATACCAATATAAAGGAGGGTAGCATGTATGGGAGCTTTTGAAGGAATTATGACCGGATTTTCAGTAGCTTTTAGTTTAGAAGGGATATTATTTGTATTAATTGGTGTTTTTGTCGGAACATTTATCGGAATGTTACCGGGGTTAGGACCAATTAGTGCAATAGCAGTAATGATTCCACTTACATATGGAATGGAGCCTGCTCCTGCAATAGTCATGATGGCTGGAGTTTATTACGGGGCTGTATTTGGTGGTTCCACATCTTCTATTCTATTAAATGCACCTGGCATCTCTGGAACAGTAGCAACATCATTTGACGGATATCCAATGGCACAACAAGGAAAAGCTGGTAAAGCACTAGCAATAGCTGCGATTGCTTCTTTTACAGGAGGTACAGTAAGTGTCATTTTACTTATGATTATGGCACCTGCATTAGCAAGTGTAGCCATTGCCTTTGGGCCCCCAGCATATTTTGCCCTTATGTTCTTAGGGTTAACAGCTATATCAAGTTTATCTGAAGGTTCGACCATAAAAGCCCTTATTTCAGCATTAGTAGGATTTATGGTGGTAACGATTGGGATTGACCCACAAACAGGTACCCAACGTTTTACGTTTGGAAATATCAATTTATTGGAAGGAATTGATTTTTTAGTTATTGCATTAGGATTATTTGCGGTGGCAGAAGTATGTTCGTTAATCATAAATCGGAATGATAAGTCCTTAGGTAAAACACAAAATATTGGAAGTTTAAGACTAACAAAAAGTGACTTTAAAGAAATGAGGGGCCCACTTGGAAGACATTCCATTTTGGGGTTTATTATTGGAATCTTACCTGGAGCTGGAGCGACAATTTCCTCTTTTATAAGTTATATTGCAGAGAAACGACTTTCAAAAAATCCTGATGAGTTTGGAAAAGGATCGATTAAAGGCCTTACAGCCCCAGAAGCATCCAATAACGCTGCAACAAGTGGTGCTTTTGTGCCGCTGTTAAGTCTTGGTATTCCGGGTTCTGGTACGACAGCAGTTCTATTAGGGGCACTGTTAGTATTAGGAATTCAGCCTGGTCCGTTATTAATGACAGAAAATCCAGAAATTTTCTGGGGAGTTATTGCAAGCATGTATGTAGGGAATATTTTTCTATTAGTCTTAAATTTACCGTTAATCCCTTATATCGCTAAAGTTTTGAAAATACCTCGCCCAATGTTAATTTCATTGGTCCTTATGTTTAGCTTAATTGGGGTTTATTCAATTAGCTTTAACACCTTTGATCTATACTTGTTACTTATCTTTGGTGTTCTTGGCTTTTTGATGCGACTCTTTGCATTTCCTGCTCCACCCTTTATTCTCGCTTTTATTCTAGGGGGGATGATGGAGCAGTACTTTAGACAATCATTAACCATTTCAAATGGGGATTTAATGATTTTTCTAAAAAATCCACTTTCTGTATCATTGCTAATTGTATCTTTATTATCCTTTGCTATACCGATTTTGAGACAAAGAATCAGCCGAAAGAAAGTAAATGCAGACAAATCTACAAGCATGTAAGACGGAGAAGCTCCAACAATATCGTTATTTAAAGGATATTGTTATTGTATTCGGTATTATAGGAGGTTATTTTCTATCTAAAGATGCTTTGTCTCACCTATTTACGAATGACCAATTACTAACATTAGCATTGTTAATCTTTGCCGTTTATTTATGGACACTTGCCCCGATTCCAACGGGAATTTCTAGCTTTTTAGTCATTGGAGGGATGTTGGCATTAGGGTTAGTTTCTACAGTAGAGGAAGCGGTAGTTGGATTTCTTTCATCTGCTCTCTATTTCATTCTCGTACTATCTTTAATCAGTAAAGCATTAGCAAAAGTAGGCATGGATAATGCAGTAGCAAGATTGTTGATTAAGTTGAGCAAGGGTGGTGCTCACTATATCATCATTGGGCTCCCCATTTTTATTGTATTACTTCCTATTTTCTTACCATCTGCTGTTGCTAGATTCCAAATTTTTTTACCTTTAGTTAATAGATTGAATGAGTACTATGGATTCGGAGAGAAGAGTATTTTCAAGAAATATTGTATGTATGTGATTGGAATGCTGAATCAAAATGCAACGATGATAATTTTTACTGGTGGAGGCTTCTCGGTATTAGCGTACCAGCTAATACAGGATTTTAATGTAGCCAATCTTAGTTGGTTAGGCTGGTTTTTACGAATTGGGCCACCTCTATGGTTGGCAATGGTGATTGTTGCAGTATCTGTTTGGTTTTTTTTAAGGATGACAACCCCGAAAGAGGATTGGCTCTTAAAAAAGGATATCAATTTGCAATTGGAAGATGAGAGAAATGAGTCTATACCACCACGCTTTTGGGTTGTGACAGGAACTTTTTTACTCATGATTTTAACATGGATCTTTACGGATCACGATCGGATTCCACTTGTTCTACCGCCAATGTTATTAGTTGTTTTTTATGCACTACCAAAATTGAATTTAATCAATAATGAAACATTACGGAAATATGATTGGGAGAATTTTTTACTACTAGGTTCATCTTTTTCATTGGCGCTATTAATAGAGACGAACGGAACTGCTAAGGTTCTTGCATCACAATTAATGAGATTGATCCCAGGTGATGCGAATGTTCTTTTTAATATTTTTCTGATTGCATTACTGGTATTTTTATTACGATTCTTATTTACTTTGCCATCCTCTGCAATGGTCGTCATTTTTCCCATTGCTGTGTCTTATGCAGAATTAATGGGGGTAGCACCATTAGGATTAGCGTTCTTAGTTGTGATGATTATTGGTGGAATGATGGTGTTACCTATTCATTCACCAACCACTTTCTACGCTTATGAGACAGGAGTTTTCAGCAAAAAAGAGCAATATTCAATCGGAGCTTTATCCAGTATTGTCACATTGATTGTGGCTGTGCTCGCTGCAACATTTTACTGGTAAAACAAGGAGGAATATAATATGGAAAATGTATTGGAAAACAAGACACAAAAAGCAGATGAAGTATTAATCAGAATTGCTGATTATGCCTTGACTGGAGAGATAACAAGTGAGGACGCTATTGAGACAGCGCGCTACGTATTATTAGATACACTAGGTTGTGGATTTCTAGCGTTAAGATATCCTGAATGCACAAAACATTTAGGACCGATTGTTCCTGGGACAGTTGTACCGAATGGAAGTCGAGTTCCAGGTACACAATTTGAATTAGACCCTGTTCAGGCAGCCTTTAACATTGGAACGATTATTCGTTGGCTCGATTACAATGATACATGGTTAGCAGCAGAATGGGGCCATCCATCAGATAATCTTGGTGGTATTTTAGCAACAGCGGATTATTTAAGTAGAAAATATGTAGCCGAAGGAAGAGAGCCTTTAACGATGGATGAAGTGTTAGTAGCCATGGTTAAAGCTCATGAAATCCAAGGGGTGTTAGCTCTAGAAAATAGTCTGAATCGAGAAGGGTTGGACCATGTCTTATATGTCAAAGTAGCTACCACAGCAGTAGTGGCGGCAATGCTAGGAGGCTCAAGAGAGCAAGTGATAAATGCGATTTCTAACGCTTGGATTGATAATTCAAGCCTCCGTACATATCGTCACTTTCCAAATACAGGGTCTCGTAAATCTTGGGCAGCTGGGGATGCAACAAGTAGAGGTGTAAGGTTAGCATTAATGGCTGTTAATGGAGAGATGGGATATAAAACAGCCCTTTCCGCAAAAGACTGGGGTTTCCAAGATGTTCTTTTTGGTGGTAAGGAATTAAAGTTAGCGAGACCGTTTGGTTCCTATGTCATGGAAAACATCCTGTTCAAGATCTCTTATCCAGCAGAATTTCATGCACAAACGGCGGCGGAATGTGCTGTTGAACTGTATCCAGATGTCCATCAACGAATAGATGACATTGATAAAATTATGATTACAACTCATGAGTCAGCGATTCGTATTATTGATAAAAAAGGTCCTCTGCATAACCCCGCAGACCGTGATCATTGTATTCAATATATTACGGCAATTGGCCTTATTTACGGAGATATTACAGCCGATCATTATGAGGATGAGGCTGCATCAGATCCTAGAATCGATGCTCTTCGGGATAAAATGGTAGTAGTGGAAGAAGAGCGTTATACAAAGGAATATTTAGATCCAGAAAAACGCTCTATTGCTAATGCGGTACAGGTATTCTTTAAGGATGGTACAGCAACAGAGCAGATTGCTTATGAGTATCCATTAGGACATCGCTTCCGAAGAGATGAAGGGATTCCGAAATTATTAGAAAAATTCACTTTCAATCTGGAGACTCGTTTTCCGAAACAACAAGCAAAAAGAATTTACACTTTGTGTGAAGATAGCAACAAGTTAAAACAAACAAATGTTCATGACTTTGTTCAGTTAATGATGATCTAATCGAAGGATTGAAGGAGGGATTTGAATGAGTTGGTTAACAGAAAAGCAGTCCTCCCAAGAGGAACTTGCACAACAATTTCGTGAAAAAATGGGGGCACCAACTATTTTAAAAATTCCTGGTGTACACGATGGTATGGCAGCACTAATGGCTAAAAAAGTAGGATTTGATGCTTTATATCTATCAGGAGCAGCGTATACAGCAAGCCGTGGTTTGCCTGATATAGGTATTGTAAGTTCAGATGAAGTGGCAGCTCGTGCAACGGAAATTATTAGGGCGGCGAATTTACCCCTATTGGTTGATATTGATACTGGATTCGGTGGAGTATTAAATGTAGCTCGTACTGCAAAGGAAATGGTGGAAGCTAGGGTAGCGGCCGTACAAATAGAAGATCAAGAACTACCAAAAAAATGTGGTCACTTAAATGGTAAAAAATTAGTTTCAACAGAAGAAATGTCTCAAAAAATTATAACAATAAAGGAAGTTGCTCCATCGTTAGTTATTGTAGCTCGTACAGACGCATACGGTGTAGAAGGATTAGAACAAGCAATTAAGCGAGCAAAGGCATATGAAGAAGCAGGAGCAGATGCTATTTTTCCAGAGGCATTATCGACGGATCTGGAATTTCAACGTTTAAAGGAAGAAATCACGATTCCGTTACTTGCTAACATGACAGAATTCGGAAAAACTCCATATTACTCTGCTGATGAGTTTAACTCATTCGGTTATAGCATGGTTATTTATCCAGTGACTTCTTTACGAGTAGCAGCAAAAGCGTATGAGCGAGTTTTTGAGGAGATTTATCATAAAGGTACCCAAAAAGATCGGCTAGAAGATATGCAAACACGCAAAGATCTTTATGATACGATTGATTATTACAATTATGAAGAACTAGATAAAAAAATTGCGAAAACCGTATTGTGAAATAATGGGACACTCCGTGAAAAGAGTGTCCGCTTTTTTACGATTTGAATAAGTTTTCTAAGTATTGCCGAGCGGATACTTCGTTTTTTAAATTTATTTCAGCACGAATCTTATCATTGTGTTCTTTTTCTCTACCTTTTTCTAATACATGAAGGGCTTTTTTCTGTGGAATGACGATAACCCCATCTGCATCGCCAATGATGTAATCACCAGGGGATATGGTAACTCCTCCACAGGAAATAGGAACATTGATTTCACCATTGCCATTTTTATGACTAGCAGAAACTGTTGTACCTTTACAAAAAACAGGAAAATGTAAATTCTTCATGCCAAGGATATCACGAATAACCCCGTCAACAATTATGCCAGCAAGCCCTATTTTTTGTGCTAGGCCAATCACAAAATCGCCAGCAATCGCTCGGTATGTATCTCCTTTGGCATCAATTACAAGGACATCTCCGGGACGCGCCTCTTTAATGGCCTTTAAGACGATTTCATTGTCACCTACAGGAATTTTTACGGTAAAAGCTTTACCAACCACCTTGTATTCCTCTCTTAATGGTTTAATTTGAGCATCTAGATTATTCATTCCATTCATCGCATCGAAAAAGGCAAGTAGTGGGGAGTTCATTGAACTGTTGTATCAAATTTTTCATTTTGTATCCCTCCAGAGTGAATTTAACGTATGGCTAGGGGAAGACGGTTTAGCAAATAGGATAATTCTAATGTAGTATTTTTTCACACCAATGAAAAATAGAAAAATATTATCGTCAAAGATAGGTAAAAGTTATAGCAGGGGAGTAGGATGATGGAAAATCGAGATTGGATTATTTTACGGGATCTCTACGAAAAGAGAAATATTACAAAAACGGCAGAAAGTTTGTTCATTTCACAACCTGCTCTCACGAATCGACTCCATCATATTGAAAATGAGTTTCAAGTAAAAATTGTGAATAGAGGTCGAAGAGGAGTGCAATTTACTCCAGAAGGAGAATACTTAGCAAAGTATGCAATCGAAATGCTCCATAAATATCAGCAAACAAAAGAAGCTGTACAACATATGAAAAACCAAGTAGCTGGTACATTACGGCTAGGTGTATCTAACTTTTTTACGAAATATCAATTACCATCATTGCTTGAGAAGTTTAGAACGAGGTACCCTGAAATCGAGTATGAGATTGAAACAGGCTGGAGTAAAGATATGTATCAGGCTCTATATAATCAGGCTGTTCATATTGCATTTATACGAGGAGACTATGGTTTTATAGGAGAAAAAGAGCTTCTCTTTGAAGAGGAAATATTTGTAGTCTCCAAGGAGAAAATGGATTTGTCTAAGCTACCAGAAATGCCGAGAATTGACTATGAAACGGACGTATTATTGAAAGAGCAAGTAGATCAATGGTGGAGAGTAAATTATAAAGAGCCTCCAAACCGATTTATGACAGTAAACCAAGTGGATACTTGTAAAGAAATGGTGGTGAGTGGTCTCGGTTATGGTATTTTGCCGAGTATGATGATAGAGGAAGCAAAAGGTTTACATAAAGAGGTTCTCACAGCTGAGGATGGATCTCCAATGGTTCGAAAAACGTGGATGTACTACCATCCACAATCTTTGAAGACTACTGCTGTAAAAGCTTTTGTTGAATTTGTGAAAGAGGAGTATAGGTAAGAGGCTGGGTCAAAAAGTCGGTCTGGTTTGGAGTGTATAAATTTCATTGACTTGAGGATAAAGTGTTCGTATAAACAGTTGGCGTATCGGGTTGAAAAAATAACAGGAAAAATTCCCGTTAATGAGCAAGCATCATGAAAATGAGCCGACATAACAGGAAAAATTCCTGCTATTCCCTCAAAAAATGCCAAAATAAACGATTTTGCCCTCCATAAGCGGAAAATCTTCCGTTATTTCCCCTAAAACGGACTCCATCGAGGAGATAACAGGAAAAATTCCGCTTAAGGGTGAGAGGTGGTTGGAGCAAATAGGATCTTATTAGTAGAAATTTAGATTAACCTCAGTTCTGCCTATCCACCACTCAGTCTCACTTTTCGGGGCATAAAATGAAGGCCCTATTAAAGACAGTATCCGTATGAGGTGGTTGGCTTGGCAGCGAATTTGGACGAAAAAAACATGGACGAATTAAACCTTTCACTTCTGGTTGAGCATGAAATCGGTTGATTGTGCGGTAGCTTGGTTCATACAAAAATAAAGAAAGGTGAATTTGAATACCTTCAAATTCACCTTTCTTATGTCTCAGCCTCTTTTTTAATGCGAAATCTGCGTAACATAACTTTTTATTATGGATAAGTATCCATTTTTACTATTTTTCTTATATCTGGAACTCATTTACGATAAAAGTAAAGTTGCTCAAGGAGGTTTTTTCTATGTCACAATATACAATTCCGTGTGCTGTTTACCGTGGTGGTACAAGTAGAGGACTCTTTTTTCATGAACGGGATTTACCTAGCTCATTTAGAGAGCAAAGTCATATTTTTTTAAATGGGATAGATGCTTATAACCCATCTCAAGTGGATGGTCTGGGAAGTGGTACTTCACATACGAGTAAAGTAGTGGTGATTGGAGCTTCAGATATTGAAGGGGTAGATGTTAATTATACTTTTTATCAAATTGGAATAGGGAAGGAAATTGTAGATGGAAAAGGGACCTGTGGCAATTTAATGGCAGCAGCAGGGGCATTTGCTGTCGATGAAGGGTATGTGGAGATTCCAGAAGATAAAGTGGAGGTAAAAGTGACCATTTACAACACGAATATTAATCGAATTTTAAACATTACAGTACCAATCAAAAAAGAAAAGCAAGGGTATCAGGAAATTATGCAATGCCTGGACTTGTACGAGCGGGGGCAAAATACAAGGTGAGGATTATGAATCCAGGAGGAGGAAAGACGGGGAAAACTCTTCCAATTGGACGCCGTATTGTCATAGAAACAAAACAAAATGCGTATGAATCGACCTTTATTGATGTCGTTAATCCACTAATCTATGTGTCTAGTAAAGATTTAGGACTATTAGGAACAGAATTGAATGAAGAACTAACGGAGCGGAAGGAGCTATTAGAAGAGTTAGAGGAAATTCGTTGCCACGGGGCAGTTGCAGCAGGAATGGTCGGCTCCATAGAAGAGGCGAAAAGTACACAAGCCATACCGAAAATTGCCCTTGTCTCCGAACCACAGGACTATAAAACCTCTATAGGAAAACAAATTAAAAAATACGAGGTGGATGTCGTCGCTAAAATGCTTTCAATGGGAAAATTTCATCGTACGTTTGCAGGAAGTGGTCTATATAACTTAGCAGCGGCTGTAAAAATATCTGACACAGTTCCGAATGTTAACTCCACTGTCAGTCGAGAAAAGAACACGATACGAATCGGCCATCCAGAAGGAATAGTAGAGGTTCAGGTGGCATTATCAGAGGATGGTGAAGAAGTTCAATATGTTGGACTAGAAAGAACAGCTAGAAGGATTATCAAAGGTGACTTGTATGTGCCGACTTTTAAAGGAGGGGAGTAATGTGGAATCAAGCTTTCATACGGAATCTACCTTTAAACTCAATGATAAAATGTACCGATTTTATCGGTTAAAGGCTCTTGAAGAAGCAGGTCTTGGCGAGGTATCTAAATGGCCATTTTCTATAAAAGTACTAATGGAATCAATGGTGAGGCAGTTTGATGGTAAGTATATTGAGCGAAAACATATTGAAAATCTAGCCAAATGGGGTACAAAAGATATCGATGAAACGATTGAAATTCCTTTTAAACCATCCAGAACGGTGTTGCAGGATTTTACTGGGGTACCGGTAGTCGTTGATTTAGCATCATTACGAACGGCGATGGTAGAAATGGGGGGGAATCCAGAAGAAATAAATCCAGAGATTCCAGTAGATTTAGTTATCGATCACGCAGAACAGGTGGAAAAGTTCGGTTCTAAAGAAGCGTTATCATATAATGTAAATCAAGGCTTCCAGACAAACATAGAGCGCTATCGCTTTTTTAAATGGGCAACAGGTGCGTTTAAACGTTTTCGAGCAGTGCCCCCATCAACAGGAATCATCCATCAAGTGAATTTGGAAAATTTAGCGTCTGTCGTTCATGAAGTTCAAGGTGAAGATGGGCAATACGTGGCATATCCGGATACGGTCTTTGGGACAGATTCACACACTCCCATGATCAATGGGCTTGGTGTTGTCGGTTGGGGTGTTGGAGGAATTGAAGCTGAAGCTGCTATGCTGGGGCAACCATCTTATTTACCTATTCCTGAAGTGATTGGTGTCCGATTAAAAGGAGAGCTTTCAGTTGGAACAACAAGTACCGATTTAGCACTTTATATGACGAATTTACTTCGAAAGAAAAAAGTGGTGGGAAAGTTTGTAGAGTTTATGGGTGAGGGGGTTAAAAATCTTTCATTAGCTGATCGAGCAACCGTTTCGAATATGTCTCCAGAGAACGGGGCGACGATCACCCTTTTTCCAATTGATGAGGAGACCATAAGCTATCTTCGATTATCGGGTCGTAGTGAAGAGCATGTTCAATTAGTTGAGGAATACAGCAAAAGAAACGGACTCTTTTATTCTAGTGAAAATGAGGATGCTCATTATACGGAGATGATAGAAGTCGATTTATCTCAGGTTGAAACGAGTTTAGCTGGCCCTAAACGACCACAGGATTTGATTCAATTATCCAAGGTGAAAAGTAATTTCATACATGCGATAACAAATGAAGCAGGCCATCATGGATATGGATTAAGTAGTCATGAAATGAATAAGGAAGTGGAAATCTCCCATCCGAATGGAAAAACATCGACTCTTAAAACAGGATCCATCGTTATAGCTGCCATCACAAGCTGTACTAATACATCCAATCCCACGGTTATGATTGGAGCAGGATTATTAGCAAAAAAAGCAGTTGAGCTGGGATTGAAAGTTCCTTCGTACGTGAAAACGAGCTTAGCCCCAGGTTCTCAGGTTGTCACGAAGTACTTGAAGGATAGTGAATTACTCCCATATTTAGAGAAGCTAGGCTTCTATTTAGTTGGCTATGGCTGTACAACATGCGTGGGAAATTCTGGGCCTTTACCTATCGAAGTTTCCCATGCGATTGAAGAAAATAATTTGATTGTCTCAGGCGTACTGTCGGGCAATCGGAATTTTGAAGGCAGAATCCATCCTTTAGTAAAAGCGAATTATCTAGCTTCTCCCCCCTTAGTGATTGCCTATGCAATAGCTGGAGAGATTACAATAGATATGAAGGAAGAGCCACTTGGAAAAGATCGTAACGGTCGGGATGTGTACTTAAACGATATTTGGCCAACAGATGAGGAAATAAGAGCAGTCATTCGTCATGTAGTTACTCCCTCGTTATTTAAGCAACAAAATGAGCTTCTTTTTCATAGTAATACAAACTGGAATGAATTAAAGACAGTGAACGGATTACTGTATGAATGGAGTGAGCATTCCACCTATTTACAAAATCCCCCTTTCTTTGAAAACATGTCATTGGAGCCTAAAGAGATACAACCACTAAGTCATTTGCGATCTTTAGTAAAGCTAGGTGATTCTATTACAACGGATCATATTTCTCCTGCAGGTGGTGTGATTCCAATAAATAGTGTAGCTGGTCAATATTTAAAGGAAAAGGGAGTGAATTCTCAGGAGTTAAGTTCCTATGGAGCAAGAAGAGGAAATCACCATGTGATGATCAGAGGAGGATTCTCAAATATCCGATTACGGAATCAATTAACTGCGGATAAAGAAGGGAATTGGACTGTGTATTTTCCTACTGGTAAAGAGATGACCATCTATGATGCAGCCATGAAATATAAAGAAGATGGAATAGGTTTAGTCGTAATTGCTGGTGGAGATTATGGAATGGGCTCATCCCGTGACTGGGCTGCCAAAGCAACTCATTTGCTAGGCGTTAAGGCAGTGATGACAGAAGGCTTCGAGCGCATTCATCGTAGTAATCTAGCATTAATGGGTGTGCTTCCATTGCAGTTTAAAAATGGTGAAAATGCTGATATATTAGGGTTAACAGGAAAAGAACAATTCCATATTGCCCTTCATAATAATGTGAAACCAAATCAACTTGTTGAGGTAACAGCTATAACAGAAGATAATAGTAGCTTTAAATTCGAGGTAATTGTTCGTTTTGATAGTGAAGCAGAAATTGAATATTATCGAAACGGTGGAGTTTTACAAACCGTTTTAATGCAGAAGTTGGGGAAGATAAAAACATAAATATTCGATTAGTAAAAGTCAAAAGTTTTTTACGACTGTGATAATTCAATATTTGATAGAAAGTTAGGTAAAAGAAGGTTAATGGAAATGGAATTTACCGAAGAAACACATTCATTGATTCTGAACTTTTACAAAATAAGATGCGATGTTGAAGGAATAACAATAATGTATATTGAAGTATCTACATCTTAGTTAAACTACACTATAAATGCAAAAACGCTTGGATACATATCCAAGCGTTTTTGCATAAAGTGCTAGAATGGTAAATGCTATTTGTGATATTAATTGGTGTTTTCTTCACGATAAGGGAACTATTGAAATGGAGGATAAACCGTTTTTTGTGAAATGATTAAAATTTTTGAAGGGAAATTAGCAGTTGAGGTCGTATTGAGAGATTATTGAATGATTTAAATGGGATAGGGATATACATGAGTCACCTCTTAATATTTGAGGAATGGACTTGAGAAAAAATTGGTCCATGATTATTTTAAAGGAGGATGCAAAATGAAAACAATCAATTTAGCAGTTGTTCCAGGAGATGGTGTTGGGAAGGAGATCATGCCTGAGGCTGTAGAGGTGTTGACAGCTATTGCAGAAGTACACGGGGGTCTTAAATTCAAATATGAATGGTATCCATATAGCTGTGAGTATTACATAGAGCATGGAAAAATGATGGATGATGATGGGTTAGAAAAACTGGGGAACCATGATGCGATCTTTTTAGGCGCAGTAGGGAATCCAAAACTAGTTGCTGATCACGTATCTCTATGGGGATTATTGCTTCCGATTCGTCGTGAATTTGAGCAGGTTATTAATATTCGGCCAGCTAAATTTATTCAAGGGGTAACCTCACCATTAGCGGAACCAAGTGAGTTTGATTTTATTGTCGTTCGGGAAAATAGTGAAGGTGAGTATAGTGAAATTGGTGGTAGGATTCATAAAGGTGAAGATGAAATGGCCATTCAAAATGCAATTTTTACCCGCAAAGGGACGGAAAGAGTGATGGATTATGCATTCCAATATGCGATGCAGAGGAAAAGACATCTTACGAGTGCAACGAAGTCGAATGGTATTTTTCATTCGATGCCATTTTGGGATGAAGTATTCAAATCGATGGCAGAACGCTATCCGGAAGTAGAAACACAATCGATTCATATTGACGCTCTTTCCGCCTTTTTTGTGACAAGACCTCAAACATTTGATGTAGTGGTGGCTAGTAATCTATTTGGCGATATTTTAACCGATTTAGGAGCGGCTGTTATGGGAAGCATCGGCATTGCACCAGCAGCCAACATTAATTTGAATGGTAAATATCCTTCGATGTTTGAACCAGTGCATGGCTCTGCGCCTGATATTTTTGGTAAAGGAATCGCAAACCCAATTGGACAAATCTGGACCGGAAAAATGATGTTGGATCATTTCGGGGAACAAGAGCTAGCAACAAAACTACTTAACATAATTGAAGAAGTTGTAGCGGATGGATATAAAACACCTGATATTGGTGGAACACCAACGACGAAGGAAGTATCGAATGAAATTTTAAAAAGAATTAAGATGCTTTAAGGGTAGGACGGCATCTCATCAAAATGAGAAGGTGACTTAGTTGGGAGTTCCAAAGGTTCACATAAATGAAACAGCAAGGGAAAAGGGAATCGTACGTTTCTTATTTTCGAAAAAAGCAATGGGTTTTCTACTCGCCATATTACTATTTGTTGGCATGTATGTCGGCTTACCTGAAAGCTTTCATCAGTCAGCAAGATTAATGATCGGTATTGTTTCTAGCGCCATTGTATTATGGGCACTGGAACCCATTCCATTAGGGTTAACTTCGATATTGACGATTATTTTTATGCTCATTTTCAATGTTGTTCCAACCGATGTCGTATATAGTGGTTTTGCTTCACCGGCTGTTTTTTTAATCATCGCTGGAATGATGTTAGCTAGGGCTGTTAATGAAACACCGTTAGCGAAAAGGATCACGTATTTTGTTTTGGCAAGATGGGGCGGGAATGCGAAAGGTTTATTAGCTAGTATTCTCGTAATCCCGCAAATTCAAGCTTTTTTTATCCCTGCCGTTGCTGTTCGGACCGCATTGATCTTACCGATTGTTGTAAATGTTCTTGATATGATTAAGGCAAAGCCAGAAAGTGATTTACGGAAAATGATTATGCTTGGAGTCGCTTTTGGCAGCACCGTGAGTGGAACGGCTGTGATGACTGCGGCAATCGGAAATATTCTCGCAGTTGAGCTACTCAATGAATTTACAGGGATTACGATTACTTATTTTCAATGGTTCCTTTATGCATTGCCAATTTGGTTAATCTTAATTCCTGCTGTTTGGATTTTACTTATGAAGCTTTTCCCTTTAAAGAAAGAGGAAGCTGATTTCCCAGAAGTACAGAAACAAATGAAGGAAAGGGCAAAAGATTTTGGCAAGATGGATAGCAGAGAAAAAAGATGCCTCATCATCCTCGTTTTTATTGTTGGATTATGGATGACGGAGCCTTTGCATGGACTTCATCCAAGCATTCCAGCACTGATTGGAGTTGCTCTGATGGCATTGCCGGCAATAGGCTGTGCCTCTTGGAGTAATGTTGTAAAGATTAACTTTGATACAGTGTTAATGTTAGGAGCAACCTTATCGATTGGCTATGCCTTAAATGAATCAGGAGCGACTTTATTACTTGGGGAAAGCTTAAGTGCGGGCTGGATTATTTCGTTGATGGCTAATCCTATCATTGCGGTGATTTTTATCCTTTGTATTACGCAAATTTTTCATTTGGCTATGTCCAATGTGTCAACAGCTGTCGTTGCACTCGTTCCGATTTATATTGGTTTAGCAAATCAAGCGGGGACAGATCCACTAGTGATTGTCTTTAGTGCGGCACTTGCATGTTTGCATGGCTATATTTTAGTTGTAGAAGCAATGCCAAATGTACTTGTCCACAGTACAGGACAAATTAAGCAACAAACCTTTTTATTACCAGGATTCTATATGACGGTCATTATGACAGCAGTGACAGTTATCGTGGCGTTAACCTGGTGGCAATGGCTAGGCCTCTTATAAAATAAAGTTCTAGGGAGAGAAATAAATGGAAATTGTTGAGATAAGAGAAATGGCAGTACCGAGTTTACCTGATGTCCCTGGAGTAGGTTTTGAGGGGAAAGCCGATTTGATTAAATTGCCGCGAACATTAGCAGACTAAATAGTGCCCAGCTGAGGTTTTTCCTTAGCTGGGTTTTCTTATATTATAGCTATTATGAGATAATGTATTTAAAACTTCATGAAAATGTAATAGATCATCCATATCTATAAAGGGTAAAATAAAAAGTGGAATATTTTTAAAATATAAAACGAATGTAGAATTGTTTTCATAAGATTACAACACGGGGAATGAAATATGAATAACATCGCAAACAATACATCAAAAAAATAATAAAACGATATAGTAAGATAACCTTTATGTTCTTAACCATGGTGTTATTATTGAGTTCGTTTTCAAATAATAAAACGTTCGCTGCTGAATTAGTGGAAGAGCCTTCGATTATGAGTGAAGCAGCAATATTAATAGAAGAAAGTAGTGGGAGAGTCTTATTTGGTAAAAATTCAGATGAGATTATGTATCCAGCTAGTTTAACGAAAGTCGCTACTGCGATATATGCAATCGAGCATGGGAACTTGGATGCTATTGTGACAACGAGTGAAAAAGCTAGAAATGTCGATGGAACGAGAGTGTATTTAGAAGTGGGAGAGCAAGTTACACTTAAGAAGCTTATTCAAGGGTTGCTCATTAATTCAGGAAACGATGCTGGAGTAGCAATTGCTGAATATATGCATGGCACGGAGGAAGAATTTGCCCGTAGATTAACGGAGTATTTAAAAGAGATTGGATTGACGGACACAAATTTTATGAACCCTCATGGATTATTTGATCCAGAACATACGACTACGGCGAGAGACCTAGCCCGCCTTACACAATATGCAATGCAAAACGAAGTATTTCGTGAAATTTTTGGTACGACAGAGTTAAAATGGGATGGCGAAGGCTGGGATACAACGATTTATACGCATCATCGCTTAATGCTAGATCCCCCATATGAAGGGATCACAGGTGGGAAAAATGGTTATGTCAATCAATCAGGTCAGACCTTAATTACAACGGCAAAAAGAGGGGACATGTCTGTTATAGCCGTCGTTTTAAAGGGAGCAACACAGAGAGAAATCTATAATGACACAGTGACGTTACTTGATTATGCCTTTGCTCATTTTCATTTTGCATCTATTCCTAAGGGAAAAGAGTTTCCATTGGGTGAGCGGATATTTATCACAAAAGAAAAGCATTTATTTCCAATCTCCGATGGGGAAGAGTTTAAAGAAGAAGTGACTAGCGACGGTCTTTTAAAAATTGAGAACCAGAATGAGGAAGAGATTGCTCGATATCCAATGACTGAATTAGACATCCCTGAAATCCAAACGACAACGGTACAAGAATCTAATCTAGTCGTAAAAAAGGAAGAATCGAATAAATTAAACGCCTTCATGATTATTTCCATCATGATGATTCTTGCTGTCATTGCATTCCTGAAAAACCGGAATCGCAGGCGTCGCCGAATGAGGAAGTTTTGACGACTATTAATTGTTTCATATAGGTGGATTCTTTTAATGAGTACAAGTGAGAATATAAAAGAACGTTATAACCGCATTACAGGGATATATGAAATGATGGATAAAATGATTAAAGAGATGGAGGGTATCTACTCCTGAAGCATAAGGGATGGACTCTGCTAAATTAGCAGAACTTTTTAGTCAAATGGATGAATGGTATCCAACGATTAGTTATATAGAAAAAAGGAGTCAAAGTGGAAAATAATGCTTGGATTTCTTGTATGTTTTAGGTTACTTTTTTTTCTCAAAAAGTATAAAGTGGGAATCATAAAATGGTTAAAATGCAGTAGGGGCTTCCTATTGTCTAGTCAATCTCTCTATCTCTGTTTCTACTTTGAAAACTCTTTTATTTAAAACTTCGATTTTATCATCAACATGGTTTACAATTTTATCTGTGTATAAATCTAAACTTTCAACAAGGTTCTTTTGTAACTTTTCTAGCCCAACTTCTAGTCTGTCCTGTCCTTGTTTCAAATCATTAACGTCCACTTTCAATTCATTAACATCAACCCGTATCTCATTAACGTCTCCTTTCACTTCACTTATGTCTACTCGCATTTCTTTCAGTTCATTTAAAATTTGATTTAAAATTTCTTCCACAGATTTCTCTCCTTTCTTCTTGTTCTTAACAATTATTATACCATCCATTTATTATCTATTAAATAAGGTTGTAAAAAGTTCATATTATAGGAATGGTAGGAGCGTTTGAATGGACAATTATTTTTAATAACGCTTATTTGTTTAGATGAGAAATGTTAAAATAATTCTAAGTTTTAATTGGAGGATTATGGTAATATAGAGGCAGAGCCGTGAAAAAATTCCACTTAAAAAAGGAGGGAATACAATTGGAATTTAAAATTGGAGATGGAGTGACTCTTGCGTTACCCCCATTACATATTACGATTATCGGACTGATTATTCTTTTCTTTTTAATAAGATGGGGAAAGCAATTAGATACAGGGCGTTATAAAGTTTTCTTTTATTTTTTGATTAGTGCTTATGCCGCTCCAATTTATTCTCAGAGTACAAAAAATGGGGAATTTCAACTGTGGATCCCATTGGGATTTTTGGTTGTTTTTTTGTATTTATACCGCAGTAAAAGCTATCACCCATCTAAAATGAAAGCAAGTTTATTAGGACTTTCCATCGCGATCTATCAGATCATTGTCCATTATATTAGTTAGTTTATTAGATCGTTCCTAAATTCTTTTGCTAAAAGAAAGTGAAAAAAACGATTACGATTAAATTATACAACTGAGAGTAGGGAAGAGTGGATTGAGCGTAATCATTTAATGTTCAGGACGTCTTTGATTGGACTGCCTAATTTTAAAATTACCTTTCTTTTAATTTTTGTGTTGAAATAATTAGCTATTATTCTGAACTAGACGATTAATATGAGATGGAAGATAAGAGAATTCCTGACTGAAAACCATTCGTATAACCTTATAAGGGCAATTATTTTAAAATAGGATTCAATCATTCTTCAAAAGAAGGAGATACTACCATTGAAAAAAGTATTTAAAATCCTAATTATTGTATTCATTTTCCTTACCTTGTTCGGTGTATATGCTGTACATAAGGTGAAAACAGTATTTAATGACTTTGCCACCGACTTAGTGAACGAAAGGACATTGAATCCCATTAATATGGAACTACTTAGCGAAAATTTTAAGGGGATGGAGATTAAGTTTGAAAAAGAAGATCGGGCTTCAGTGGAAACGATTAAAACGATTTATCCAAAAGTAAAAGAAGAGTTAGACAAGTTATATGGAAGTAATTCTGATAAATTGACTGTTATTGTGTATACAAATGAAGAGGACATTCAAGATGCTTCAAGTTCTGAGAAATTAAGCGGGTATTACCTTCCGTTTAATGATTCAATGCATCTCATGAGTGAAAAATTATTGCCTGGCTATAAATTTGAGGAGCTATTCGATCATGAGTATGCTCATTATAGAACGGATCGCTTTTTAGAAGAACATGGAATCTCTGTTGAAAGTGTACCCACTTGGTTTAATGAAGGGATTTCTGAACTAATACAATACAGGAATACGGATGTTAATATTGATTTAGTAGAAAAAATCGCTTTTGAAGATCTAATTACAAATACTTCTTTTCATAAAGAAAGAGATGGGCAAGCTGACCCGTATCTCCAAAGTTATTTTGCTGTAAAAGAACTTGTTGATCAATTCGGAATGGCAGTTGTTCCTGAAATTTTAGTAGCTTTAAAGGATATGGATTTAGAGCAAGCTCTTAGTCAAATAGTAGGGATGAATAGCGAAAAATTATTGAGTAGTTATATAGAAAAAAGAGACGTCATTACCGAGTTATTGAATCAAGCTGAGGAGTACCAAGTTAACGAAGATTATATGATGGCTCAGCATATTTATGAAGAGGTACTTCGGCTAGAGCCAAATAATCTTTCTGTCAGTAGAACTATGCCGCATATATTGGTAAAGCAATCTAAACTGTCAGAAACAATGACGATGTTAAAAAGTAAGGAAGAATTAGAAGTGTATGATCTTCAAATGTTGGCTGAAATTTTACTACTAAGTGACCTGAAAGAATCTCTAAAATATACGGAAATGTCCGAAGAAAGGATAAGAAAGAACATTTCAGATAGTACATTTACATCCCCTTTTGGTGATGCGATTCGGCAAAATATTTCTGATCCAGTTAGTGCTTATCTCGAAATAATAAATAAAGACTTAATCATGTACGAAGAAATAGTAGTCCAATTAAAGGTAAAATTAAAGGAAATGTATCCAGACGATCCACGTGTTCAAAATTTGTAAAGTGAAGTTGGTGGTGATTCTATGGAAGTTTGGGATATATATGACAAAGATAGGGACAAAACTGGCAAATCTCACGTACGGGGGAATCCACTAGCAATGGATGAATATCAAATTGTTGGCCATGGGTGTATAGAGAGGAGTTTAAATAACGCTGAGAAGACCGAGGAGAGTAACGATGTTCAGAAATACGAATTATTTAAAAATGGGAAATGAGAAACAAAAGAGGGCCTTTGCGGCAATTGAATCTTTAGGGATTATGAAACAACTATCTGAGTATAATCCTACACTTTGTGGGACGTTGCCCATCGAAATGGATATTGAAGGTTCGGATTTAGATATGATCATGGAAGTATATGATTTAAAACGATTTGAAGAAGAGTTAAATATATTTTATCGTGAGAACGAAAATTATAGAATAAAACAACTTATAATAAGAGAGCAGCCAGTCGTAAAAGCAAATTTTATTTTTGAAGGATTTGAATTTGAACTGTTTGGGCAACCGCGGCCGATAGAAAGCCAGTATGCGTATCTTCATATGTTAATAGAAGATGCCGTTATCAAGGAGTTTCCGGAAGTGAAGGCAAAAGTCATATCCCTTAAGCAACAAGGCTTCAAGACTGAACCAGCTTTCTGCCAAGTGCTAGAATTAGAAGGAAAAGATCCTTATGAGAGTCTTTTAACCTTTGGTAGAAATATGGGGTATATTTAACGTTAAAGATCGGATCCAGTGTGGTATTTTTACACATAGGTCTATCTGAAAACAAGCAATTAACTTTGTAAATTATGTAAAATACATACGAAAACCAATAACGATTAAAAGCACTGAGAGCATTTGAATAACCATCTTATTTGGAATTCGTTGGGACAAACGAACACCAATTTGTGCTCCTATGATTACACCAATACCACCCCATAGGACTGTCAGCCAATCGATATTGCTATAAAATATTTGTGAAATGACTCCAATCGTTGAATAAAGAGAAAGTGAAAAAATAGAAGTGGCTGTTGCATAATGTGCTGTGACTTTAAACAAATAGATGAGAATTGGAACGAGAAGCCAGCCACCACCGATCCCAAGATAGCTAGATAGTACTCCCATGAGGAAACCAAGTGGAAGCAATCCTTTTATTGGTAGATGTGGGTTTTCAATGGACATTTTTCCCGCCGTATTCTGCTCCTTGCTAACAGAAGTAGTGCTTTTCTTTGGAAAGATTTTAAACGGCGAATTTTTCGCAAATAAAAAAATACCGAGTGCAACAAGTACAGTTGCGAAAATAACATAGAAATAACTAGATGAATATAATTGGAGCAACCAAATTCCTAGCATAGAGCCTGGAAATGCACCGATCCCTATGATAATTCCTGTTCGATAATTAATTTTTTGTTGTTTGGCATATCCGAGTACTCCGGATAAGGCGTTAATAAACACAATGACAATCCCTGAGGCAGACGCCACAATAGGGTCCATATGAAATAATAGAAGCAGTGCTGGTACGAATATAAATCCTCCACCTGCACCAACAATGGTTCCATAACCGCCAGCAATCATTCCTACAGAAAGAAGTAGCAATCCAGTTGTTATTTCCATCAGTGACTCCCTTCTATATTGGTATTTTTGGCCTTCAATTTTACCAGTATCTCTTCTGTGACTACTATTGAGTTAAAAGAGCCTTATCTTTAAATTACCAGAAGTAATAAGATCTGCATATTAAGATTATTTTATAGCCTATAAACAAATGGAATACCCGCCATTCAAAACGTGAATATTTTATACAATAAGAGAAGTTGACGACATAAGCAATTGAGTCGTTTCAACAATGTAAGTAAGACTTTCTGTGGAAATAAATGATGAATTTTGAGTAAGTGCACAAAAAATGAATGTAAATAAAAAGGTGGAACTGCAAACATGAATCTTGAGAATTTAAAGATGTTTTGCTGTGTCGTAGAAGAAGGTAGTATCAGTAAAGCAGCAAGAAAAGGTTTTGTAACACAGCCAGCGGTAACACGACAAATTCATCAATTAGAAGAGTTGTATGGGACATTGCTATTTGAAAGAACAGAGGGGAAATTAGTACTGACTGAAGCAGGTAAAGTGCTCTACCCTTTTGCGAAGGAAATGGTTGAATACTTAAAAAGATCACATGAGGCATTACAGGAAATAAAAGGGGAGCGAGAGATTTCACTACATGTAGGTGCTAGTCAGACGATAGGTGAATATCTATTACCGGGTTTACTGGGGAGTTTCGGAAAACGTCATACCGATCTTAAATTTAATTTAACGATTGCTAACACACCAACCATTTTAGAAAAATTAACCAACAATGAAATTGATATTGCTTTGGTAGAAGGTACAGTGAAAAATTCAGATTTTATGATTGAAAAGTTTGCTGAAGATGAATTGATTCTAATCGCTCCTTTTAATCACCACTGGAAAAAGAGAAAAATGATTGATATTGAGGAACTACTCAATGAGAAAATAATTTTGAGAGAAGAAAACTCAGGAACTCGTTTAATCGTAGAAGAGGCCTTAAGAAAAATGGCTATTCTGGATCAAATTGAAGTTTCGATGGAACTCGGCAGTATGCAGTCTATTAAAAGTGCTGTAGAGGCTGAACTAGGGATTAGCATTCTCCCTAAGCTAACAGTATTAAATGAATTAAAATATGGAACGCTGTGCGAAATTAAAATTTCGAACTTCCAAATAAAAAGAGAGTTGTGGTTAGTGCAAAAAGAGCATCGCTTTCAAAAAACAGGGGTAAGATCTTTTATTAATTTTATTCGAATGAATAAGGAAGAACGTGGTTGTTAGCTTGAATATGTTCAATGAAGTAGAGCGATATTCAGAATTTAATGGAACAAAAGATTTACCCTCAGAATTTGCGAAATACAAAGTAAAGTATGAAGAGGCACCTGTTTATTTAGGAGATGTAAAAAAATGAGGGACTAGAAGCGAACTTTGTTCAATCATAATCGAGTGTTGTGAGGAATTAGCAGCAGTAGAGTGTACCCAATCAAGCAATTTGACTAATGTATTGTAAAAAAACGTAAGGAATAAGTTGGAATTTTGTTCACAGAGATTTTATTAAGCTGTAAATGTATCACTAAACGCCATTAACATCCCTTTACTAGAATACAGTTGAATACATATTCTAGATAGGAGATGGGAAAGGTGAACAAAAAATTACTAGTAGGTGCAGGGGTTGCGTTCACGTTATTGTTTAATCCATTTAGCCAAGCGTCAGCGGGAGAACTATCAGTAGGAGAAAGAAAGCAGATGGATAATGTAGCGCACCGTGGTGCTTCCGGTTACGCACCAGAGAACACAATTGCTGCTTTTGATTTAGCGGTTGACATGAAAGCAGATTATATTGAAATCGATGTGCAAAGAAGTAAAGATGGTGAACTCGTATTAATCCATGATACAACAGTGAATCGTACTACAAACGGAACTGGAAATGTCAGGGATTTAACCTTTGAACAGCTCCGTAGCCTTGATGCAGGAAGCTGGTTTGGGGAAGAATTTGCTGGAGAACGACTCCCAACATTTGAAGAAATTCTTGATCGTTACCGCGGAAAAGTAGGAATTTTAATTGAATTAAAGGCACCTGAGCTTTACCCTGGTATTGAAAAACAAGTGGCACAAGCATTAAAAGAGCGTAACATGGATAAACCGAAAAATAATAAAATCATTATCCAATCCTTTAACTTCGAATCTATGAAAATTTCGAATGAGCTGCTACCTCGAGTTCCAATCGGTGTGTTAACATCTAATCGTGCCCATACTACGGCAGAGGCTTTGGAAGAGTTTTCAACGTATGCTGATTGGTTTAATCCGAGCTATGGAATCGTAACGGAAGAGCTAGTGAACCAGGTTCATTCACTTGGGATGAAAATGGGCTCATGGACAGCACGTAGTCAAGAAGCGGTGGATTTCCTTTTTGAAATGGGAGTTGACGCTATTATTACGGACTATCCAGATTATGTAGACCCAAGAAAATAGCTCTTAGTAGAGATTTCTGAAAAACTTAAAAAGCAAGAAGAGAAAAGCGACTGCTATTCTCCTCTTGCTTTTTTGTTGTTTCAATTATGATCTGGATACATTTTTCGGACAGGATTGAGAGAGTAGTAGTGAGTTTTGTCCGAATCCGGTTCATATTCGGACAGGAAAGAGGAGAGAGTAGTAGGGATTGTCCGAATCCGGTTCCTATTCGGACAGGAAAGAGGAGAAAGTAGTAGGGATTGTCCGAATCGCGCACATATTCGGACAGGAAAGAGGAGAGAGTAGTAGGGATTGTCCGAATCCGCTTCCTATTCGGACAGGAAAGAGGAGAAAGTAGTAGGGATTGTCCGAATCGCGCACATATTCGGACAGGAAAGAGGAGAGAGTAGTGAAGTTTGTCCGAATCTGGTTCATATTCGGACAGGAAAGAGGAGAGAGTCCGAATCGCACGCATATTCGGACACCAATGAGGAGTGAGCAGAGACAAGCTGTCCAAATTACGCTACAGTGCAGACAGAGCTTTCTTTTAATTTGCTGTATTCTGGGAAAAGAGCACAGCAATAATATAACGGTCATTTTGACTAGCGCCGCTGTAAAATATATAGTAGAAAATAGGGATTCTAGTAGTGAATTTTCAAAGAAAATGTTAAACGACAAAGGGGTTTGAAACATATTTATGGGAGGGAAAGCATGGAGATTTTTGAAAAATATTTAGCGGGTATCGACCATCCTGAGCAAAGGGAACGGACAGAGGAAATTTTGACATGGATAATGGAAAAATTTCCGAATTTAAAACCTGAATTCAAGTGGAATACGCCGATGTTTTCTGATCATGGTACATACATCATTGGTCTATCAATAGCGAAACATCATCTAAGCATTTCACCAGAAGAAGCGGGTATCGAACAATTTGCAGATGATATTAAACAAGCTGGTTACAGTGCGACAAAAGGCTTGTTTCGAATTCCTTGGAATGAACCAGTCAATTATGATCTATTAGAGAAAATGATTGCGTTTAATATTGAGGATAAAGCTGATTTTACAAAGTTTTGGCGTTAAATAGAAAAAAGAGTGGTGTTTAATTATGACGATTCGTAATCCAAAGGTCGAAGATTTTTTGAATAATGCGACACAGTGGAAAGAAGAATTTGTGAAATTGAGAGAGATGTCCCTTGATAGTGGACTGACAGAGGATTTTAAGTGGATGCATCCTTGTTACACACTAGATGGTAAGAATATTTTTTTATTTCATGGATTTAAGGAGTATTGTGCGATACTTTTTCACAAAGGTGCTCTATTAAAAGATAAGCATGGAATCCTGATCCAACAAACTGAGAATGTGCAGGCTGCACGCCAGCTCCGTTTTACCAATCTACAAGAAATCATTGATTTGGAGCCTGTTATAAAAGAATATATGAAAGAGGCGATTGACGTTGAAAAGGCTGGATTGGAAGTAACCTTAAAAGTGAAAAGCGAATATAGCGTACCAGAAGAATTAGAGAAAAAATTCGCTGAAATGCCTAAATTAAAGGAAGCTTTTGAAGGGTTAACACCTGGAAGGCAAAAAGGATATCTTCACCATTTTGCCCAAGCGAAGCAGTCAAAAACGCGGGAGACAAGAATTGAAAAATCGCTGGAACGTATTCTCATGGGAAAAGGGTTAAAGGATTGTATTTGTGGATTATCTAAAAGAATGCCTAACTGTGACGGCTCTCATAAAAATGCTTAATAAAATACCTTTTGGCCTTGGCTGAAAGGTATTTTTAAAAGGAATTTCAGGAAAAAAACCGAATAGTTATAACATGAATCCATTTAGGGGGAATAAAATGACAGATTCAATTTATGATCAGTTGAATAAATGGGATGTGGATGATGAGTTTTTTCTGCGAATCATTGAAAAAGTAAATCCTGAGACGATCGGAGATCTTGGATGTGGTACGGGGAGGTTAACGATTCCTTTAGGAGAGAAAGGATATAGAATGTCTGGTTATGATCCTGATGGGGGAGCGATTCGGGAAGCAATAAAGAAAGACATCAACGAATTCATTGATTGGCATATTGGAACAGCGAAGGATATGCCAACGGAAGTTTATGATATGGTGATCATGACGGCACATGTTGCCCAAGAGATGATTGGTGATGAAGAGTGGCAGTCTACTTTACATGATGTATATAGAACATTAAAAAAGGACGGGTACGTAACATTCGATTCGAGAAATCCTATGAAAAAAGGGTGGGAGGACTGGACATATGAAAAGACGAGGAAGCTAATTTCTGTTCCTAAATCGGATTCGCAGGCAGAGCATTGGCACGAATTTCAAAGCATCAGCAACGGGATTGTGACTTTCAAAACAAGTTTAAAAGAAGTGAAGACTAACCAGATAATTGCTGAGGAATACAGTCAGCTAAGTTTTAGAACCCGTGCCATGCTCGAAAATCAACTAAAGAAAGCTGGCTTTGGACATATCGAAGTGTTTGGGGACTGGGAATTTTCCAATGCAACCGATATGAGTAAAGAATTTATCGTCCTTGCGAAGAAATAGCTCAATATGTATTTTAACTTTCGAGTGCAACTGTCAACGTAAATGAAACAATTGTAGTCGATTTTTTTGTGGTTATCGATTAATAATGGTCGAGGAGGGAGTGAGTTGGGCGATAAAAAAGGTAGAGAAACATGGAAACTATGGGATGCGATATTTTCATCAGGACTACTGTCATTTTTCAAAGATAGTCAAGAGGCAAGCTCTAATGAGAAGAAATTCAAACAAATGATCGGTCAACTCGTGTTTGCGTTTATCGTTGCTGGAATTGTTTTTATGATAGCGTTTTGGATCGTTTGATAAAAAGGAGGAAAACGAAATGAGTGAGAAATTTAGTATTTTTGGCAAGTTTCTAATTAAAGATGGCGAACGTGACACGATGGTTCAGCTCTTGCTAGAAGCAGCAGAATCGATGAAGGATTTGGAGGATTGCGAGGTTTACATTGTGAGTACAGCAGAAAACGAGCCAGATGCGGTCTACGTGTATGAAGTGTGGAGTGAAGAAAATGCCCATCAAGCTTCATTAACACTTGAAGCGACACAGACATTAATCAAACGTGCGAAACCAATCATTGTTGGTATGGAGAGAATTAGTACACTGCAAGCAATAGGTGGGAAGGGTATAAATTAAATTATGTAAAGATCAATAAATTTAGGGGCTGATTCACTTTGGATCATCTGTTAAGAAGGAAGTTATAGAGAAGATTTCATAAAGAAATGACGACAAAGATTGAATTCCAAGCCACAAATTGATATAGTAATTTCAAATATGTATTCAATGATGTGATCAAGTAAATAAGGATTGTGAACCAGAAAATATAGCCCCGGCTGAAAGCTATATCACCCCTCCTTATTGAAACCTACCACGGAGATGTTAGCCAAACTAACCGAGTCGTTTCGTTAAAAACGTTTAGAGGACATAAATTGATTATGTCGAACTAAGGTGGTACCACGTCTACAAGCGTAAAGACGTCCTTATATAGGACTCTTTATGCTTTTTTTTACGCTGTTTTTGTAATGATTGTTATTTGTAAATGTCCAAAAGTCGATATTAACGCCTAGTACTAGGTTCAGAGTCACACACTATTTTGCAAGGCACTTTTCGCTAAGAGATGCTTGTTTTTCCTAGGGGAAATAGTGTATTTCTATACCAAGAGTGTTTACAAAACAACAATGTATGCGAAAAGAGCTTTATTTTAGGTCATATTAATTTTTTCAGGAGGAAGAAAGATGTCTCAACAAACAAAAGATTTTTCAAAATGGTACATCGATACCATCCAAAAAGCAGATTTAATGGATTATACGCCAGTGCGTGGTTGTATTGCCTTTAAGCCAGATGGCTATGAATTATGGGAACATATCCAAGCGGAAATGGACAAACGTTTTAAAGAAACAGGTCATCGTAATGCCTACTTCCCAATGTTAATTCCAGAATCTTTTTTCCAAAAAGAGAAAGATCATATTGAAGGCTTTTCTCCAGAACTTCCTTGGGTAACAGAGGCAGCAGGGGAGAAATTAGAAGAGCGCTTAGCGCTGCGTCCAACTTCTGAAACGATGATTGGTCACCTCTATTCTGATTGGATTAAAAGCTATCGAGATTTACCCGTTTTAATCAATCAATGGGCCAATGTGTTCCGTTGGGAGAAGAAAACATTGCCATTCATCCGTACTTCTGAGTTTTTATGGCAAGAAGGGCATACCGCTCATGTCGATGAGGAAGATGCACGTAAAGAAACGATGCAAATGTTAAACATCTATAAGGAAGTTGTAGAAGGATTGCTTGCGATTCCGGTTTATGATGGGCAAAAGACACCATCTGAACGCTTTGCTGGAGCGGTTGATACATACTCCATTGAAGCGATGATGCAAGACGGAAAAGCTGTCCAAGCGGGAACATCTCATTATTTAGGGACAAAATTTGCTGAAGCATTTGATATAAAATATTTAACGAAAGAGAATAAACACACGCATGTTCATACTACGTCTTGGGGTACATCGACTCGCTTGATTGGTTCTGTGATCATGGTTCATGGCGATGAGCAAGGACTTGTGTTACCACCAAAAATCGCTCCAACACAAGTTGTATTAATTCCAGTTGGTCCTTGGAAAAAGAATCCTGCGATTATGGAGAAGTTAGACGAGATTTTTGCAGTGTTAAAAGGAAAAGGAATTCGCGTGCGTCTTGATGATAGCGACCAATCACCAGGATTTAAGTTTAATGAGTGGGAATTAAAAGGGGTACCTGTCCGCATTGAACTTGGACCACGTGATTTAGAAAATAATCAAGTCTTAATGAAAGCACGTGATGAGGCAGACAAAGTATCTGTTGCGTTAGAATCAGTTGTCGAAGCGATTGAAAAAGAACTTGAAACGATGCAAACACGCCTATTCGAAAAAGCAAAAGCTTTCCGTGCTGAGAATTCACACACTCATATCGATACGATGGAGCAGTTAGAACAGCATTTAACAGAATCTGAACAAAATGAAACCATTCCTGGCTGGGTTCTTGCTGGCTGGTGTGGAGATGATGCTTGTGAGGAGAAAGTAAAAGAACAAACTAAATTCACAACGCGTAACATTCCATTCAACCCACCAACAACGAAGAAGACATGCATTTGCTGTGGTGAAAAAGCGAAACACACTGTTTGGTTTGCTCGTGCATATTAATCATTAAACGAAAGTCAACTTCTATTAACTGAGGAGTTGGCTTTTTTGTATGGGGACATCATTCTTTCAACCGCTAATTGCAAAGATAATTGTGGGTGCGAAAGCGAATAAAAATGGAAACATAACGATCCTTGATATGGGGTGTGGTGAAGGTTCACATTTATCTAGTATTTGCAATCTAGTTGCTTTGAATGAAGTTATTGGAGTAGGAGTGGATATCTCAAAAGAAGGGATTCAGGTCGCTTCAAAAAACAGTTCTGATCATATTTGGCTTGTTTCAGATCTTGCCCATACTCCTTTAAAAAAAGAAAAAATAGATGTTATTCTCAATATTTTATCTCCATCAAATTATGCAGAATTTAATAGATTATTAAAACCTGATGGACTAGTGGTAAAAGTGGTACCTCAAAGTAAGTATTTAAAAGAAATCAGACAATATTTTTATCATGAAACAAAAAAACAATCTTACTCGAATCAAGAGACAGTGGAAAGGTTTTGTGATCGTTTTCGATTGGTGAATTGTTCGAGGTTGAGTTATAAAGTAACCTTGAATAAATCAACGCTCCACTCATTGGTTCAAATGACCCCTCTAACGTGGGGAATAGCAGATGAGCGGATACAATCTTTTTTAGAAAAAGAGTCTACTGCTATGACGATTGACTTAGACATATTAATCGGTAAAAAATAGATAAAGCTAAAAAAACTTTAAGGTGATAAATGGCCTTAAAGTTTTTTTATGAAAAGTGTTCAGAAACTGGAAAATGTATGAGTGTTTTTCTCGTGCGATCAATGTTACACTAACGAGGTAATTATTCAAATCTACTAAAGAAATCCTAACAAAAAGATAAGGAAAATATAAATATGACCTTAATTAGTATTGATAGTAGGAGTTTAATGATGCCAACTGAAAATGATTCAACATATCTTTCTTTTTCAAGAGAAGAGTGGGCTAGCTTGCACCCTAGTTCTCCGCTCCATTTATCTCAATCAGAAATTAAGAAAATGCAAGGCGTAATTGGAAATTTGACAAACGAAGAGATTTGTCAAATTTATTTGCCGCTCGTCAAGTATCTGTCTGTCAATATTGAAGCTGCACAGCACTCACATGAGTTAAAGAGCCATTTCTTAAAAGAGGACAGAAAGACACCGCCATTTATAATTGGGGTAGCGGGAAGTGTGGCGGTCGGTAAAAGTACGACCTCTAGAATCCTCCAATCTTTACTTTTAGATTTACCAGGCCAACCAAAGGTTGATTTGATTACGACGGATGGATTTTTATTTCCCAATGATGTATTAAAAGAAAAAGGTTTAGCAGATAGAAAAGGATTTCCAGAGAGTTATGATTTAAAGAGTTTAATTGAATTTTTAACAGAAGTGAAGTCAGGAAATCGATGTGCCCGTGCGCCAATCTATTCTCATTTGCATTATGATATAATCCCAAATCAGTACCATGAAGTTTGCCAGCCAGACATTGTGATTATAGAGGGAATTAATGTATTGCAAACACCGAAGCAGGTTGGCGACAGCATTCCAAGTCGATTTGTCTCTGATTTCTTTGATATTTCCATTTATGTTGATGCGGAGGAAGAACATATTTTCCAATGGTATCTAGAAAGATTTAAAGTATTGAAGAAAACGGCCTTCACGAATCCCGAATCATATTTTAAACGCTATGCCGACCTATCGGAGAGTGAAACAGAGCGGACAGCAACAGATATTTGGACAAGAATCAATAAAGTAAATCTTGAAAAAAATATTCTCCCAACTAAATTCCGTGCCGATCTTATCATTGAAAAAAGCTTTAATCATGAGGTAGAGAATATTAGAGTGAGGAAAAATTAGTTCTGTAAATGAGAGAGTGGTATAGTGATGGAACAGCTGCAATTTGACCCTTCGTGGGAAAGAGCATTAGCAATCGGAGATCGATATTTGATTGAAAGTATTTTTCGCGAAACAAGGGCTCTGAATAGCTCTGACATTGTATGTGCTCCTATTCGAGAAGCTCTTAATCATAAAGTAGAACTACTTATTACCGTGTTGGTTCATAATTATATGGACCAACCGCTTACATTTAATAACACAAGGGTGCGATACAGCGTTGAGGGGGATTATGTGGCAGAACATTTCTTTACCATCCCTCAAATGGTGATTCCGGGTCAGGTGAGTATGCCTTGGACGTTTATTTTTCCAAAGGAGAGTCATTTACATCGATCCTCTTTTGAGCACGGACATTTAGAAATTTATAAAGTTTCATGAAAAGGATCCCGATTTATACGAACGAAGTAGAATAAGGCAATTATCATTTCGGAAGAATAGTTATAGTTTTTTTGGCTGTTATTTGAATAGAGGTGTTTGTCTATGAATCTAGCTTTTAAATCTGATTGTGAACAATGTTTTGGATTATGTTGTGTAGCTTTGCCCTATGCGATCTCTGCAGATTTTCCAATCAATAAGGATGGTGGAGTGCCCTGTCGTCATTTATCGACGGACCACCTTTGTCATATCCATCATGAATTAAAGCACAAAGGTTTTAATGGGTGTGTTTCATATGAATGCTTTGGAGCTGGACAATATGTGTCGCAAAAAATGTATGATGGACAAGATTGGAGAAATAACCCAGAGCTTAGCAAGGAAATGTTTACCGTGTTCCCTCTTACCCAACAACTCCATGAAATGTTATGGTATCTGGATCAAGCACTATGTTTGAAGGAAGTGGAGTCTCTCTACTCCGAATTACAGAATATGTATGATGAAACGGTTGAACTCACGAGAAAATCGCCAGAGGAAATTCTCCAATTGGATATGCAATCTCATAGAAGTAAAGTGAATAGGTTATTAGTAGAAGCAAGTCAAATATACCGTAAAATAAGTCGCAAACAGGAAAAGAAAAGTTTAGAATATATCGGAGCAAACTTATCAGGAAGAGATTTCAAAGGTAGTAGTTTTCGAGGCATGCTGATGATTTCCGCAAATTTATGTCATGCTGATTTAAGAAAAGTAGATTTTATTGGAGCCGATTTACGAGATGCTGATCTGAGTCATGCAAATCTTGATGGAGCGCTTTTCCTCACACAATCACAACTCAACTCAGCTAAAGGAAACGTCCATACAAAGATTCCTGAATTTTTAGAAAGACCAAAGCATTGGTGATAGGAAATGCAACGAGGAGGGAAAATGAATGGAAAAAGAGGCAAAGGTAATAGCCGTTAGTGTTAGTGGCAAACACACATTTAGTAAGGAAAATAAAGAGAGGATAAACTTGGTTACGGGGTTAGGAATTGAAGGAGATGCTCATTTTGGTTCTACAGTCAAACACCGTTCAAGAGTGTTGAAGGATCCAAATCAACCAAACTTAAGACAAGTACATTTAATCCACCAAGAGTTGTTTGAAGAGTTGAAAGATCGTTTTCATCTAACGCCTGGTCAAATGGGTGAAAATATAACGACTGCTGGACTTGACCTTCTCAGGTTATCTGAGGGTACACTTCTATATCTTGGTGAAACCGCAGTGGTTAAAGTAACGGGATTGCGCAATCCTTGTGCTCAAATCGATCATTTTCAACCTGGGCTTTTAAAAGCAGTTTTAGACAAGGACGAGAGTGGGGATGTAATAAGAAAAGCAGGGATCATGGGAATTGTTTGCGAGAGCGGAATCGTAAAGCCAGGTGATGCCATTCGAGTTGTTCCACCTTCAGGGCCATTTAAGAAACTGAAGCGTGTTTAAAAAACCCACACTTTCGAATAGTCAGTGTGGGAATCGGATCAAATATACTGATAATACAATCCAAGCTGCGTATCATACCATAATAGCATGCCATGTTTGCGTTTTGGAATTCGTGTTTGGACCCCCCATTCAGGGTACTGTTTGATCATCTGTACTTGAGCACCTGTAGCAAAAGCAATAAATGAAATATAATGTTCTTTTGTCATGGGGTGTTCACTCGAAATATACCATTCTTGATCAACTTCTGAAACGGACATTTTTTCATCATCTGATGCCTTTTTTGCCACTAACGGTTCAAGCTTTTTTCCACAACAGGAAACGCTCATATTTCCAGTTGCCAATACGATATTTTGACAAGTTGTACAAACAAAATAATACGACTTCTTCATATTTCCTCCAATGAATTCATTTGCTGATAATTCTCCATCTAAGATATTTTCTATATTCACTCCCAAGAGAGCAGACAGGCTTGGTAATAGTGAGATATCAGGACATCCGAGTCCACGCTCCCATTTGGAGATGGTTCTGTCTGATATATTCATGTGATCGGCTAATTGTTTTTGTGTTAAGCCTTTTTCTTTTCGCAAAGATAAAATTAACTCTCCAATTTTACGATTGTCCATGCTTTTTCCTCCTCTAATCTATTGCCATCATAAGATGAGATAGGAAGATAAGCAACAAACGATCCGTAGAGTATGATTTAGAATTGAAAAAAGATATGTATATGTAATGGTTCGTGCTCGTTACCGTAGCTGTTCTGCTTTTGGCTTTCTTGATTGGGGACGGACAATCCATCATGCAAGAATATGAGGGGAGTCATTAAGGATACTGGTCGGTTTCTTTAAGGGGGTTAAAAAATGTATCAGAACGAAGAAAGTGGTATCTTAATGGTACCACTATAAAATATTCAGGGGCAATTTTCATGAAAAAATTCGAAAATCAAATAACTACTACGATGAATATGGGATTGAAATCAATGATTAGCATGCTAAAGGATGCTGTTAAGGGGAGAGCGAGTCGCAGACCTTCAGTTACGCTTGCTATAGAGCAGTTTAAAGTAAATGAAGTGAATGCGAATAGTCCACGAATTACATGGTTTGGTCATTCCGCTTTTTACCTTGAAATAGAAGGCAAGAAGATCTTATTCGACCCGATGTTTAATTTACGACCATCACCTGTACCATGGGTCGGTACAAAGAGATATACGGGTAACTTATTGGATATGCTCGATGATTATCCTCAGCTTGACGCAGTGATGATTTCACACGACCATTATGACCATTTGGATGATCAATCGATTCAACGCTTAAAAGATAAAGCCTCTCGATTCATCGTTCCTCTAGGAGTTCGCAAACATTTAATAAAATGGGGAGTGGCCGCTGATAAGATTTCTGAGCATGACTGGTGGGAGGAAATTCAGTTCAACGATCTAACTCTAGCTTGTACTCCTGCAAGGCATTTTTCAGGAAGAGGGTTACATGATCGTAACACGACTTTGTGGTGTTCATGGGTCATTCTAGGTCAAGAATGCAAGGTTTTTTACAGTGGAGACAGTGGCTATGGACCGCATTTTAAAGACATTGGAAAAAAGTATGGTCCGTTTAATGTAACCTTAATGGAATGTGGACAGTATGACGAACGATGGTCAGCGATTCATATGAAACCAGAGGAAACGGTACAAGCGCACCTTGATGTAAAAGGAGACATTTTACTACCTGTGCATTGGGGAGGATTTACTTTGGCTTATCATTCCTGGACGGATCCAGTTGAAAGAGCCATGGAAGCTGCATTGAAGAACGAAGTGCGCATGTTGACACCCAAAATCGGAGAAACTGTTTTGGTTGATTCAAAGGACTTTCCATCCAATCTATGGTGGAGACATCTATAAGGAGAATCTTGATGAGGCAAATAACAGCAAAGGAACTAGAAGCAGAAGAGGTAAAAAATAGTAAAATCGCTAGTGCAATAAATATTCCTTTAGGATTATTAGAATTTCGATTGCATGAATTAGAAAAACCAAAGGAATTTGTTATCGTGTACCACTCAGGAGGTAGAAGTGGGCGTGCGTCTCAATTTTTAGAATCACGTGGATTTCAGGTGATGAATATGGTCGGTGGAATGTTAGCATGGGAAGGTGAAGTAGAATAATTTTTTTCTGTAGTATTTTTGATCGTTACCATTATATTAAACGTTCTAACATTGATATTATTTCGAAGAAAAGCAATGTAGATAAAAACAAGTGTGTGAAGAAAGCCTTTTTTCAATCTGAAACTTCCGCCCTTTAGAGCCGTAGTAAATAAACATATAAAATGAAAAGGGTGGATTTGAGATGATAAAGCAAGAAGAGCTGGAGCGGACATTTAAAAGCTATATTAAGAGCCCTTATGTTTTGGGGTTAGTCATGATGCATTTAATATACACTACACTCGTAACATTAGTGGTCTTTTCGTTTGTACTTTTTATTATTTTTTTCTTCTTCTCTTTAGTCAAGTGTACATTGGATGGCGTGCTTGGAAACAAGGGTGGGAATATGAGAAATATCTAGGTTGATGAATTTTTTTTTGTTTTTAACTTAGGTATTTCTCTTCTAATGCCATTTTTCTTCGTCTATTTTGGGACTCTTTACTTTTGGGCAGGCCTTATTTTTTATTTGTCATACGTAATATTTCTTTTTTCAAAAGCAAAAGTGATTGCGGATGGAATGTATAAACCAAGTGAATCGAAAATTTGGAAAATATACCTTGTTTCTATTGTTATTATTGGTTTTATTGGTATCCCAGGATATTACATGCCGAGTAGTGGATTGTTCTTGGATTTAATGAGTGAAGAAGTGAAAGATATCTATTATCTGGTGGTGCTTTATTTAATGGGGCTTGTTCTTACATTTTTGTTGCCGATCCTGCTTTATCCGAAAAAAACGGCGGTGGAAGAACAGCCACAAGGTCGAAAAAAATTATCAAGAGCAAATCGAAAAGCTCTCAAAAAAAGAGACAGAGTTCAGGTAAGAAAGTAAGAATATCGAGGGATTAGAGTGTGTGAGGGAGGAAACCTAGTGAAGGATGCCCTCATAGAGTGTTCATGAGGACAAAGTCGAGAGGAAAACCAGTGAACGTGAACGTTGTCCTCATAGAGTGTCCCTATGAGGACAACGCAAAAAATCAAGAACGCTCTTTTAATGATCGCTGTTCTGGGCTTGATTGTCGTTTTTCGTAAATGTTCGAATGCCGTGTGCTACACATTATTTTGTACACCACTATTCGCTACTTGTTTTTCTGAGGAAATGATGCTCACATTCATAAAGAAACAACCTTTGTAAAAAAGAGTTTCACTTATTCACCGTTTCCTCCTGGCTTTCATAAACTTCAATTTCCGTCCCGGGATAATAGTGCTCAATAATTTCTTTATAGCTTTTCCCTTTGTCAGCCATTATGCTGGCTCCCCACTGACTCATGCCAACTCCATGACCGTTTCCTTTCCCACTAACCTTATAAGAATCTGGTGTTCCCTCAAAAGAGCTGATTAAATAGCTTTTAAAATGAACTCCGCTGATGATAGGTCTGATTTTCTTTAATTCAACATTGTCTAGTGAAAGCTTCTCAAATAAAACTGTTCCATCAAATAGTCTTCTCATAAATTCAAGATGGAAAGAACCTTCGACCGAGCGAGAGGACTCGTTTTTACCCTTTTCGATTGAAAAATGGGGAATGCTCAATATTTTAATATCCCCGATATATCCATTGTTCTGGAGCCAATTTTTCATAGAATCTGTAATTTTCTTATCTTTTTCCTCTAATTTATCCCACCAATTAGACTGCTCCCAATTCACTTCATCTAAATCAATTTGCGTTTTATTCAAGGTGAAGCTCCATGGCTGAATCGGATCAAACGGATCGGATTTGATGGGAAAATAAGGAGTCGGCTCACCGCCCCAAACATTTTTATTGCTTTCTGTCATCCCACCATTACTGGCCGAATAGAAGGTACTAATCGGTTTATTCTTAAACGTGATAATTTCGCCTTTCGTATCGATGACAGCTTGATTCGTTTTCGCAAAATCACTATATCCTCCATAGACTTGATATTGAATGGTATCATCAAGCGTAGAATCTTTATGCATAATCGTATATGTTCGAGCGGCCAATGTTTGTGCTTTTAGCGCTTCAATATCCCAAGTGGGGAAAACTTCAAACGGGACAACCCCCTTTAAGTAATCTTCTAAAAGAAGTTGGTTCACAGGGCGAATATTGTTTTTTTCCTCGATATGGAATTCGACTGCCCCCATATAAGGTCTATCATTAATATAAACTAAATGCTCTTCATCATATGATTTAGGGTATAAAATAAAAGGTTTATCGACTTTGATTTTTGATTTGCCTTGTTTAAGTACCAGTTTCTTCCCTTTTACTAAAAGTGTGTATTCATTCCCTTCTTTAAGATTCAAGGCTGGATCTAATGTTAAATACTCCCCCTTTAATCGTAATGATAGTTCAGAAGTATTTCCTATGTAATTCCTCAATTTCACTGTAATTAACTCATCAGCAAAAACATCATTAGCAAAACATAAAAATAAAATGGTCAAAATGATCGGCTTGAGAATTTTCATATCGTTAGTATTGATGATGTGGTTTTTGATTATGCATGATGAAGCTGTTTGGTGATGTCCACAAGCAGGTTTCACATTTTTCGTGTGATTTTTCCATACGTTACTTCATAAATTCTAAAGTATGAGGTAAAAATTGGGTGGTGAAAAATGATGTTATCCACGCTGAAAATATTAGAAAGCATACAAGATGAGAACGAGAAATGCATTCTTGCCACAATTATCCAAATCGAAGGTTCTGCTTACTTACGAGAAGGCACGTTCATGATTATAAAAGAAAATGGGGAGAAAGTAGGAATGCTGTCTGCTGGCTGTTTGGAGGAAGATTTGCTTTTAAGATGTAGAGAAATTTTCCAAACAGAAATCCCTCAAACTGTCATCTATGATACGAGTGCCATTGATGATGTAGGATGGGGCCAAGGAATGGGCTGTAATGGGGTAATCCGAATTCTTGTAGAACCAATAACCCAATCATTGCATACTAGCTTACTCAGTGTAAAAGAAGCGTTAGTACAAGGTTATGCGGTCTATCATGAAAAAGAATTTAGTGAGGATTTTACCGTGAAAAAAAGTGCTTTTGAAATCATAGATGAGGACCTTGTCACAAGCTCTTTGCCCACTTTTTATAGAACCGATGAAGGATATCGGTTTACTTATTACTTTACACCACCACCGATTTTATGCGTATTTGGGGCAGGAGAGGATGCGATAACCTTAGTTGATCTCGCTTCAAAAATTGGATTTATTGTGAAGCTATGCGATTGGAGATCAGGGCTTTGCAATGAAGAATGCTTCCCTAATGCGCACGAGTACTATATTGGTTCTCCTTCTCACATAGTCGATTTACTACGCATCTCTCAAAGTCATTTCATCGTGATTATGAGTCATCATTTTTCCAAAGATCAAGAATTTTTACATGCTGTTTTAAATTTTTCGCCAGCGTACATAGGGATTCTAGGTTCGAAAGAAAGAACGAGACGGCTTCTGCCTGATCCGATCAATCGAGACCACATCCATTATCCAATTGGATTACCGATTGGAGCACAAGGCCCAGAAGAGATCGCGGTCAGCATTATGGCTGAAATCATTCAAACCTATAGGATGAACCATGGAAAATAATCATTATATCGTCGGAATTTATCTAGCAGCAGGTTTGATAAAGAGCAACTATACTATGTCGCATCAAGCTATCAAAATATAATAAGACCACCACTTCTCATTGGAAAAGTGCTTTTTTCATTCGTTGACCAATTGAGTGGTGATCGAGGATTAAAGCATATTCTCACAAACGATCCACAAATAATCGGAAAAAGCGTACCGTTTGAAGATGAAAAGCTATTTATCGATATTGATACAAGAGAAGAATATAGAGAAATAACCGATAAATTAACATGAAAGAGGGCCATTCCATGCATATTATCGGAAAAGGAGTTATGCGCAAGGATTCCCTTGAAAAAGTAACGGGGCATGCAACATATACAGCTGACTTTGAAACAAAAGAGATGCTCTACGGACGATTGGTGACAAGTCCATATGCACATGCAAATATTAAACAACTTGATACATCCATTGCCGAAAAAATAAAGGGAATTCGTGCGATAATTACAGGGGAAAGTTTACCGCTCACAGGCGAGGAATTAAGGGATCGCTACCCGATTGCAAAGGAGCGGGTTCGGTATTATGGAGAAGTGGTCGCCGTAGTGGTCGCTGATACCCCTTATTTGGCAAAACAAGGTGCAGAAGCAATCAAAGTTGAGTATGAATTGCTCCCGGTAGTAAATTCACCATCTGAAGCATTAAAAAAAGATGCTGCGTTATTACATCCTAACCTTGAAAACTATGAAAAGTTTAATATGGTCTACCCTGTGCCGGGGACAAATATTGCTTGCAAAACGCAAATTCGCAAAGGAAACTGGGAAAGGGGATGGCAAGAAAGTGATGTAATCGTTGAAGAGAAGTTTGCCTTTAGACCTTCTGACCATGTCGCCATGGAAACACGTGCAACCTTTGCTCAAATACATCCTGATGGAATGGTTGAATTAACTGCATCCTCTCAAGCTCCTTTTATGATTAAAAGATTAATAGCGGATTATTTTGGTGTTGATTTAGGAAGTATTATCGTGAACACCCCATTAGTTGGAGGGGGATTTGGGGGAAAAGCGTCAGTGCAGCTTGAACTACTCGCTTATCTGGCGACAAAAGCGGTAAATGGAAGATTGGTGAAAATCATCAATACACGAGAGGAAGATATGGTGACCTCTCCTGGTCATATCGGATTGGAAGCGAAGGTGAAGTTAGGTTCGACAAGGGAAGGGAAGCTCAAAGTAGCAGAAATTCTCCTTTTATGGGATGGAGGAGCTTATTCTGATAAAGCGATTGATTTAAGCCGGGCAGGAGCAGTTGATTGCACAGGGCCATATCATATTGAAAATATTTGGTGTGACTCCTTGTGTATGTATACGAACCATCCCTTTCCTGCTCCGTTCCGAGGATTTAGTCATTCGGAAGTTCATTTTGCCTTTGAACGAACGATGGATGTGCTGGCGCAGAAACTTTATATGGATAAGCTTGAACTGAGAGCACGCAATGCGATTCTGCCAGGACACACCACTCCGACACAAGTCGTTTTAAACTCTAGTACGGTGGGGAATTTACCCGAATGTATAAACAAATTGAAAGAATTGATCAAATGGGAAGAGGGGCAAGTCATTGAACTTGGAGATAACAAAGTAAGAGCAAAAGGAATTAGTTGTGTATGGAAGACATCAACGATTGATCCAGACGCTAGTTCAGGAGTCGTTCTAACATTTAATAAAGATGGAACGATTAATGTAATGTCCGGAGTCGTGGAGATTGGGATGGGAACGAAGACAGTGCTGGCGCAAATGCTTGCAGAAAAACTAAAAATGGATATAGATGATATCCACGTGCAAATGGGTGTGAACACGCAAAGCACGCCAGAGCATTGGAAAACCGTGGCAAGCCGAGGAACATTTATGGCAGGTCGAGCACTTTTAACGGCAGCCGAGGATGTTATCAAACAATTGAAAGAGTTGGCTTCCTTTCTATTGCGAGTATCAAAGGAAGATTTAGAAGTTGGTTACGGGAAAGTGTATGTCAGGGATGATCCTACGCAATTTATTCCTGTTAAAGATATTGCTTATGGATACTCATTTCCTGAAGGACCATCGATTGGCGGACAAATCATTGGTCGTGGAACGTATATTCTTCGAGGGATGACCCATTTAGACAAAGAGACGGGTGCGGGAAGACCTGGTCCTGAGTGGACGGTTGGCGCACAAGGGGTAGAAATCGAGTTAAATACAAGAGACTACACATATCGAGTCTTAAAGGCGGTTGCGGTTATTGATGTAGGAAAAGTACTTAATGAAAAAACAGCAATGGGGCAGGTAAAGGGTTCGATGAGTATGGGCTTATCCTTTGCGGCAAGAGAAACGTTTCGCTTTGATGAAGAAGGAAGGGTGTTAAATCCTCAACTACGAACCTATCGGCCTATCAGATTTGGCGAGCATCCCAAATATGAAGTCGCTTTTGTGGAAACCCCGCAAATTGATGCCCCATTTGGAGCAAGAGGTGCCGGAGAACATGCCCTAATTGGAATGCCAGCTGCTCTCGGAAATAGTCTTTCAACCGCACTCTCAGTGAACATTAATTACTTACCGATGATCCCTGAAGTGTTGTGGAAGATGAAAGAAAGTGGGAAGTGACCTTGTTACCATTTAATATTGATTACTATAAACCAAAGTCGATTGAAGAGGCAGTAGAGCTTTTCGCTTTGTTAAAAAGGGATCATAAACGCGCCCTGTATTATTCGGGAGGTACTGAAATTCTAACGCTTGGTCGTCTAAATCTCCTCCATTTTGATGCCGTGATTGATATAAAATCAGTAAAAGAATGTCTTGTTTTCGATTTTTATCAGAATAGACTAGTTTCTGGAGCAGCACTTCCTCTTACCTTAATTGAAGAGAAAAATTTATTTCCTTTACTCAGCGCAGTCGCAAAGGGAGTAGCCGACCACACAGCACGAAATAAAATTACTCTTGGTGGAAATATATGCGGCCAAATTTTTTACCGAGAAGCGATCTTACCTTTTTTACTTTGTGATAGTGATGTTGTCATTGCGGGTGAGAATGGAATAGAAAAGCTTCCTATTCATAGTATTTTTAATGGAGCACTTCAACTTGCAGAGGGACAGTTTGTCATTCAATTATTAACAGAGCAAGCCTATATATCCATGCCTTTTGTCAGTTTGAAAAAAAGGCAGCAATGGGAAACAGGTTATCCGTTATTAACGGTGTCCTCCATAAAAGTAGAGAACCGTCTGCGCTTTGCTTTTAGTGGAGTATGTCCATATCCATTTCGTTCAAAAGAAATGGAGGATGCATTAAATCAAACCAATATGTCCTTAGAGAATCGAATTCAACAAGCTCTTGAATCTCTTCCAGACCATGTATTGGATGATATTGAAGGGTCAAGAGAGTACCGTTTATTTGTGTTAAAAAATACGTTGGAAGATATCATCCTAGAGTTGGAGGGGAAAAAGTGACGAAAAAAATAACTGTCCCATTAAATGTGAATGGAGAGCTTAAGGAAGTCACGATTCGTCCCGCTGACATCTTACTCGATGCCCTGCGAGGTGAACTTTCTTTAACAGGGGCAAAGCCAGGATGTTTAAACGGAGATTGTGGATCATGCTCTGTACTCATTGATGGAACCGTTTATAAGTCATGTATTATGTTAGCAGTTGAAGCTGTAGATTGTGAAATTATAACGATAGAAGGATTAGCTCACACGCCGGTGCAGCAATCGTTTATCGAGCATTTTGCTTTCCAATGCGGATATTGTACGCCGGGATTTATTATGAATATACAATCCCTTCTTGAGAAACATCCGAATCCCTCCTACGAAACGATAAAAGAATGGCTTTCCTCTAATATTTGCCGGTGCACATCCTACGAAGAAATCGAAGAAGCTGTTTTTGCTGCAGTGGAAAAAAACAAGGGTAGATCAACATGATGGTCTATCCTTGTACCTATATGCTAGAGGTGAATTTCCATGTTGTAGGAGTGTCGTTGGAACGAACATGATGTCAGCAAGTGGTTCACAGACATCCGGTTTCCATAAGCAAGATTCTTCGTCAGTACCTTCTACGATTGGTCTTTCAGCAAAGTTTGCCCCAATTACTCCATTGGGTGTAATAGTAGCAAAGGTTCCCCATTACGATGTCATCCGATAAGGAAGGACGATAAAATGTTTGCCGAGTATGGAAATGTCGTGAGAAGGGACAAAGGTGCAAGTTCTATTTCCTACAGTTACTATATTAAAATCGAAGTATGCTACTTGAGTGAGTGTAAATTGGAGGACTTTAGTGCTTTATAAAAAAGAAATTAATAAAAAATTGCTTGATTTGTAACAATATTTCCTTTTAGCGTTCACAAATAATTCTCTTAATTTTGCTATATTGAATTTAAATAAACAGAAAGGAGGAGAGAAAGTGTGGAAGAACTAATTCTTGCAAGGATTCAATTTGCATCTACGACTCTTTTTCATTTTATTTTTGTGCCGCTTTCTATTGGTTTAGCATTTATCATCGCAGTCATGCAAACTATGTATGTTGTAAAGAAAAAGGAAATCTACAAAAGCATGGTTCAATTTTGGGGGAAATTCTTCCTTATAAATTTTGCTGTTGGGGTAGTAACAGGAATTATTCAAGAATTTCAATTTGGGATGAATTGGTCAAGCTATTCTAGGTTTGTAGGGGACGTATTTGGTGCTCCGCTAGCAATTGAAGCACTTCTAGCATTTTTCGTTGAGTCGACTTTTATAGGTCTGTGGATATTCGGATGGGATAAGCTACCTAAAAAACTTCATTTAGCATGTATTTGGCTAGTTTCCATAGGAACGGCCATTTCAGCGTTATGGATATTAGTGGCCAATTCTTTTATGCAAAATCCACTTGGCTTTGCGATCCAAAATGGAAGAGCAGAGATGAATGACTTCTTTGCTGTGTTAACGAATCCGAAGGTGCTTGTAGCCTATCCTCATACAATATTCGCAAGTCTAGCAACAGCCTCATTTTTTGTACTTGGGATAAGTGCGTGGAAGCTAATAAAGAAAAAAGATGTTGAGTTTTTCAAGAAATCTATGACAATACCAATGATTATCGGAATTATATCTACTATGGGGATTGCTATATCAGGACATTCACAAGCTACATATTTAATAGAGGCACAGCCTATGAAAATGGCAGCAGCAGAAGGAGTTTGGGAAGACACAGCGGATCCAGCACCTTGGACGGTCGTTGCTAATATTGATACGGAATCAAAGGAAACATCAATGAGATTAGAAATTCCATATTTACTTAGCTTTTTGGCGTATGGTGAATTTGATGGGGCAGTAGAGGGCATGAATACACTCCAGAGTGAGTATGTTCAAGAGTTTGGCGAGGGGAATTATATTCCACCAGTCAAAACCACTTTCTGGAGTTTTAGAATTATGGTTGCAGCAGGAGGATTAATGATTTTCCTTACACTTATTGGTTTAATAAAAGGGTGGCGCAGAAATCTGGAAACAAGCACTGGTTACTTAAAATGGATGGTTCCAGCAATCTCGTTCCCATTCATAGCGAATTTCTCGGGTTGGATTATGTCCGAAATGGGACGCCAACCATGGATTGTCAACGGCTTAATGACAACAGCTGATGGGATATCACCCAATGTTTCAGCGGGGAGTATTTTGTTTTCATTAATTGCTTTTTCTTTTATTTACACACTACTTGCCATTGCGATGGTTTATCTATTTATTAAGACTATTAAAAATGGTCCTTACGTTGCTTCGAGTGAGGGAAATATCGACACCGATCCGTTTTTAAAAGGAGGGAAAAGACGTGGAGCTTAGTGAACTTTGGTTTCTCCTTGTGGGAATTCTCTTTGTTGGATTTGTGTTTTTAGAAGGCTTTGACTTTGGTGTTGGAATAGGGACGAAAATTTTAGCGAAGGATGACCTAGAAAAGAGAATTTTAATCAATACCATCGGCCCATTCTGGGATGCTAATGAAGTATGGTTAATCACTGCTGGTGGTGCGATGTTTGCCGCCTTTCCACATTGGTATGCCACCTTATTTAGCGGTTATTATCTCCCATTTGTTGTGCTCCTTCTTGCTTTAATTGCACGTGGTGTGGCTTTTGAATTTAGAGGGAAATCTACGTCAGCTGGCTGGATAAAGACATGGGATTGGGCGATATTTTTAGGAAGCTTATTACCACCGTTTTTACTTGGAGTTCTCTTTTCCAGTCTTATTAAAGGACTACCGATAGATGAGAACATGAATATGACAGTAGGATTTACAGATGTCGTTAATATTTATACAGTTGTGGGTGGAATTGCTTTTGTTTTGCTCGTAATCTTACATGGAATGATGTTTATAGGATTGAAAACGGAAGGAGACTTGCGTGAGCGGGCGAATCAATTAGCGCAAAAGGTATATTTTGCAACAGGGATTGTCGTTATCCTTTTTATAACACTTACGTATATGTATACGGACGCTTTTGTAGATAGAGGGTCCATTTTATTGCCACTTTATATCGTTGCAATTGGTTTATATTTAGCTCTGTATCCTTTACTTAAGAGGAAAAAAGAGGGTTACAGCTTTGCTGCAACTGGTTTGATTTTGGTATTAGTTACTGCATCGTTCTTTATAGCTCTCTTCCCTAATGTGTTAATTAGCTCAACGGATGCGGCAAATAACTTAACGGTCTATAATGCTGCTTCAGGTCAATACTCGTTGAAAGTCATGACAATTGTGGCTGGAACGATGGTACCGATTGTTCTAGGCTATACGATCTGGAGCTATTATGTATTCAGAAGAAGAGTTTCCCATAAGGAGCATTTAGAATACTAATGAAAGTAATGAACAAGCAAATTACGCTCTTATTAGGAATGCTTACGATTGCCCAAGGAGTCTCCATTATTCTGCAGGCAATATACTTATCAGCAGTTATAACAAAGTTTTTTAAAGGGGCAGCAATTAATGCTGTCCTTCCTTCACTTTGTGGCTTTGCTGGTTTCTTTATCCTTAGATATTTTCTTCAATGGTGGAAGGACAGGATTTCCTATCGTTATGCTGAAAGAATCTCTATAGAATATCAGAGGAAACTAATTGAAAAAATATTTGCATTAGGGCCTAGGAAAATTGGAAAATATGGTTCTGGCAGTCTTATTACTTTATGTATTGATGGAATAGCCAATTTCCGCACATATATTGAACTTTTTATCCCTCGAGTAATATCGGTGGGATGTATTTCTTTGCTTATTTTAATCTATATTTTTTATATTGATCTTCTTTCAGGTATCGTTCTTTTGCTAACAATGCCGATTATGATCGTGTTTTTAATTTTAATTGGATTACTTGCGCAAAAGAAAATTGACGAGCAAGTGAACTCTTTCAATCTTCTATCCAATCATTTTGTCGATTCCTTGAGAGGGCTTGTAACACTGAAATTTCTTGGTGAAAGTAAATCGCATGTTCATGCTATTGAGACCGTTAGTGAGGCATATCGAGCAGCAACAATTCGAACTTTGCGCTTAGCTTTTTTGTCTACATTTGCTTTGGATTTCTTTTCAAGTTTATCTGTTGCGGTAGTAGCAGTAGAGTTAGGACTTCGTCTAATTGATGGGAAAATTGGATTAGAGTCAGCTTTAATGATTCTTATTCTAGCACCAGAATATTTTATGCCCATTCGTTCCTTTGGAAATGATTATCACGCAACCATGAATGGCAAAGAGGCAGGAGAGAATATAATAGGAATCCTAAATGAAGTAGATGAAGCAAAGAAGTTAAATGAAAATAAGCTTCCACTATGGAATGATCATAGTCATTTAGCGATTACCGGTTTAGCTAGAATGATTGAGGACGAAGAAAGAACGATTTTAAAAAATATAAATTTCCAAATAAAAGGTTTTCAAAAAATTGGTATTGTTGGCCACTCTGGTGCAGGTAAGTCTACACTTATTGATATATTGGCAGGTCTTTCAAAAGCAAATGAAGGGACCATTTTTTATAATGATCAAGAAATAAGTAGCTTTTCAATCGATAGCTGGCAATCACAGGTGACATATGTACCGCAGCATCCTTATATTTTTTCTGGTTCTGTTCGTGACAATATTGGTTGGTATGCACCCAATTCCTCAGAACTAGAAATCGAAAAAGCAATTAAAAGGGCAGGGCTTTCAGAATTAGTTGATAGTCTTCCTAATGGCCTAGAAGAAATGATTGGACAGGCTGGTCGGAATTTAAGTGGAGGAGAGGAACAGAGAGTTGCGTTGGCACGTTCTTTGCTTCAGCAGAGGCCGATCATGCTCTTTGATGAACCCACTGCCCATTTAGATATTGAAACAGAGTATGATTTAAAGAGATTGATCATGCCTCTTTTAGAAAACAAGCTGGTTTTTTTTGCCACCCATCGCCTGCATTGGATGAAGGAAATGGACATTATTTTGATGCTTGAAGATGGTAAGTTGGTGGAGTCAGGATCGCATGAAGAACTGTATCACAAAAAAGGTTCCTACTATCATTTGATTAAGGCATTAAAGGGAGAGGAGAAGCATGAAGTACTTCCAAGTATATGTTAAGCCTTACCTTAAACAGTATTCCCATTGGATTGCATTGGCGATATTATTTGGTGTTATGACAGTGGTAGGGAGTTCCATGCTCACCTTCACCTCTGGATACTTGATCTCAAGTGCCGCCCTTCAACCTTATAATATTCTCATGCTTTATGTTCCAATTGTTTTAGTTCGAACCTTTGGGATTTCTCAAGCTGTTACAAGATATATCGAGAGGCTAATAGGCCATAATACTGTACTGAGAATATTAAGCATCATGCGAGTAAGCCTATATCGTGTAATTGAACCGCAAGCCTTATTTATTCGGTCCCGTTTTCAAGCCGGAGACCTATTAGGGACCTTGGCAGATGATATTGAACATTTACAGGATGTCTTTATTCGCACAATATTTCCGGTAATAGTGGCTTTATTCTTATTTGCTAGTTCTGTTGTGGCACTTTCCTTATTTGATTGGAAATTTGCCCTTTGGATCGGTTTTTGTTTAAGCTTTGTAGTGTTTGTTTATCCACTGCTCTCCTTATTTTTAATGAAAAATAATCAGTTAAAGCTTAAAGAAAGTAAAAGTAACCTATACACAACGCTGACAGATACGATATTTGGATTAACAGACTGGCTAATTAGAGGGGGACAAGAGCAGTTTTTGGAGAAATTTGCGAAAGAAAGTGAGCAGATGGCTCAGGTGGAAAGAAAGATGTCCTATTGGAATCAATCGCGAGAATTACATCTGCGAATTCTTTCATGCATGATTCTAATAATGGTTGGCATTTGGGCAGGATTGGCAGTTGATGCAGGGGAGATTGCCTCTACCTATATTGCTGCCTTCACACTCGTAACACTGCCAATTATTGAAGGATTAATTCCTGTTTCACGAGCAGTGGAAAAAATTCCGACATATCAAGAGTCATTAAAGAGAATTGAAATGATTGAGAGCAATGGGTTTGAGGAGAAATATAGTAATGTATCTTTAGGAAAAGAAGCGGATATTTTCGTTAATGGACTTAAGTATCGATACAGAGGATCTATAGAGGATACGATAAAAGGTATTGACCTATCTATTTCTCCAGGAGCAAAGGTAGCTCTTTTAGGAAAAAGTGGTGCAGGGAAATCTACATTATTACAAATTCTATTAGGCGAACTTATCCCTACCAAAGGTCAGGTTTTGATCAATGGCTTTGCTCCAAGTGATTATGGAGAAGATATCTATCAAATGATTAGCGTGTTGAACCAGAAACCTTATCTATTTGCTACAACTGTAGAAAATAATATTTGTTTGGGAAATGAGGATGCAACTGAAGAAGAAATTGAAAGAGTCATCCGTCAAGTGAAACTCGATCAATACATTCATTCCTTACCGAAAGGATTAGCCACTCAAATGGGAGAAACGGGAGCTCTTTTCTCTGGGGGCGAGAGACAACGTATTGCACTAGCACGGATATTATTGAAGGATACTCCAATTGTCATTTTGGATGAGCCTACCGTTGGTTTAGATCCACGAATCGAAGCAGATCTAATCGAAACCATTTTTACTACATTGAAAGATAAAACCGTTATATGGGTAACCCACCACCTTTTGGGCATGGAAAAAATAGATCAGATACTCTTTATGGAAAAAGGAAAGATCGCTTTAGAAGGAAACCATCAACTGCTAATGAAAACAAGCGAACGTTACCGAAGCCTTTATGAATTGGATAAAGGGTAAAGGAAAGAGGAAACCAGTTTAAATAGAAAAAAATTTGAATAGAATTAAGATAAGTAGATGAAGAAAATGGTGTTTTTACAGAGCGGGATAAATTAGATTTCGCAGCGGTGGACAACTTTTTAATTTAGTACATCTACGTCCAGCTTCAGCGCTCGTCACCTATTATAATTCAGGTACCATCCCTATGGTCAAGTCAATCTTGATTCATTAACGCTCATTGGATTTCCTTCATTGAAAGAACAGGCCATTCGAGTTATGTACAGCGCTTGTAATATGCTTGCGCTCTTGCTCCCCCTAACTGACTTAATTGTACCTTGCTTAATTCTCTAAATATCGATATAAGGTTGACTTGCTTATCCCCGTTGCATCCTTGATTTGCGCTAAAGTATAGTTTTTACTTTGATACATTTTAATGGCCCGCTGAACATTTTCGTCTGGTTTTCTTGGTCTTCCTGTATTGACACCCTTATCCTTCGCATCAGATAGTCCTTGTTTCGTCTTTTCGCTTATCAAATCACTTTGAAATTCGACGAGATGTTTGACCGTTTCATAGAAATGAAGGTGACGCTTTCTACTTGTATCAATTCCTTCTTTGAGAGACAAAAAATAAGCATCTTTGGAGTTCAACATTTCTAGTAACTCAACTAGGTGACGAGAGGAGTCTGCGAAAGAAGATAGTTTTGTAACCATAACTTTATCGTCTTTATTAAGGTTATCCATTAAGTTTTTGAGTTGCGCCCTTTTCTTGGGAGAAGAGTGTTCTTCAGAAACGATGCGACTACTACCGTTCTCAATTAATTTTTTCTGCTGTTCTTCACAGTTTGGGTCTTCATGGGAAGGTCTCATATATCCGATTAGCATTGTTAAAATCTCCTAGTATCACAACATTTTAAACATTATACCATAGATATTCTTCCTGAAAGGGTTCCATTTTGGGAAGATGGGTGATAAACTTTCAAAGTGAGTTTTTGATTTTTATCATATTTATTATATTTATGTTGTTTTTATCAGTTTACGATATTTTTGGAGGTTTTTACAAAGTGGTTGCAAAGATAAAAAAAGAATGGTGTTTTAATATAAAAGGGGATATCCTTTCTGGAATAGTTGTGGCATTAGCACTCATACCAGAAGCAATTGCTTTTTCGATAATTGCTGGGGTAGATCCGATGGTGGGGCTGTATGCCTCTTTTACAATGGCGGTTGTAATTGCTTTTGCAGGCGGAAGACCTGGGATGATCTCAGCTGCAACGGGTGCGATGGCTTTATTGATGGTTCCTTTGGTTAGGGATTACGGGTTAGAATATTTATTCGCTGCTACACTCTTAACGGGAGTTATCCAAATTTTATTTGGGGTATTTAAAGTAGCAAGGGTAATGAAATTTATCCCAAGAGCGGTCATGATTGGTTTTGTAAATGCATTAGCAATTTTAATTTTTATGGCACAAGTTCCACATTTTATTGGAATTTCGAATTTAACATATGTGTTTGTGGCGATTACTCTAATGATTGTTTATATCGTACCAAGATTTTTTAAGGCTATTCCAGCTCCATTGATTGCGATTATTGTCCTAACAGCAGTTACCCTTTTTTCAGGAGTAGAATTAAGAACGGTTGGCGATTTAGGAACGATCACGCAAACATTGCCGACATTCTTAATCCCGAATGTTCCATTTACATTTGAAACATTGGCGATTATTTTTCCTTATGCGATTTCATTAGCGATCGTCGGTCTATTAGAAAGCCTGTTAACGGCATCAATTGTTGATGATATGACTGGAACTGAAAGCAATAAAAATCAAGAAGCAAGAGGGCAAGGGATCGCCAACATTGTCACTGGTTTCTTTGGTGGCATGGCAGGATGCGCAATGATTGGTCAATCTGTTATTAATGTGAAATCAGGGGGAAGAGGAAGATTGTCCACTTTGATTGCAGGGGTATTTTTGATGTTTTTGATTATCGTGCTGGGCGACTTAGTTGTTCAGATCCCAATGCCTGTCCTCGTAGGAATTATGATTATGGTATCGATCGGAACATTTGATTGGAGTTCATTTATGTATTTACGTAAAGCTCCAAAAACGGATGCGGTAGTCATGCTAGCAACTGTTTCGATTGTAGTTGCCACCCATGATTTATCAAAAGGAGTTATTGCAGGCGTCATTTTAAGTGCGATTTTCTTTGTAGCAAAAATTTCTTCGATAAAAGTTACAAAGCGTAGCGAAGGGGAGCAAATAATCTTTGATGTGGAAGGGCAGCTTTTCTTCGCATCTGTGGATGGGTTTGTAGATGCATTTGACTTTACATCAGAAAACCAAAAAATCGTTATTGACTTCTCTACTGCTCATGTCTGGGATGACTCAGCAGTAGGTGCGATTGATAAGGTAGTCATGAAATGTCGAGAAAATCAAAATGCCGTAATCATTAAAAATCTAAATGCAGCAAGCAAAAAGCTGGTAGATAAGTTAGCGATATTTAATGACTCAAATGCAAAACTATCTTCACATTGATGTTAATCAAGATTAGGAGTGAGTATGGTGTACAAAAAAGTCTTATTAGCGGTAGATGGTTCTGAACACTCAGTGAGAGCGGCAAATGAAGCTGTTAAAATCTCATCTTTAGGAAATGATAGCCAAGTAGAGTTAGTCTATGTGGCGGATTTCGGGAAATCCAAAAGTGAGGTCTTGCACGCACAAGGACAAGAGGAATTGGATTTTGCGAGAAGAAATCGGTTGCTGCCAGTCGAAGAATTAATGAAAAGCAATCAGCTCACATATACGGTTAAAATATTGCATGGAGAACCAGGACCAGCTCTTGTTGAATATGCCAATAAAGAAAAGGTAGAGTTATTGGTGATTGGAAGTAGAGGATTGAACACTTTGCAAGAAATGGTCCTTGGAAGTGTCAGCCATAAAGTCGTAAAGAGGGCAAATTGTCCGGTTTTGGTGGTTAAATAAATTTGATATCATAATATAAATTTTGGAAAAACTAAAGCGGGTCATTGGGGATCCGCTTTAGTTTTTCAATTGGTTAATATTTAACAAATTCAATAATTGTTTCGACATATACGTGGATGAATGTGCGTAGTCCGTTTTTATCCAGTCCAATATTAAGCCAAGTACTCCTTGAGCATGGTAGGTAACGTATAAATCAATATTCACTTCACTATTGATGTTATACATATTCAAAAGTTCTTTTTTAAAGGCAACAGAAAATTGATCAATAAACATTTCTTGAATATTGGGTATTGCTTCGGAAGTTTTCCATAGGTTATAAAAATCTTTCTTTTTGTAAATGTGATCAAAAATGATAATGTCTTTAGACGTAACATTCTCAACACCTTTTTGAAAACAATCAAAAAAAGAGGTAATGAGTCCTTTAACCATACTCTCATTAAGTTCTTCAACTAATTCCTCTTTATATTTATAGTGAAAATAAAAAGTGCTCCTATTGTAATCTGCCCTCTCTACAATATCAGTTACCGAAATATCTTTGTATTCCTTCTCATAAAGAATGTCAATAAATGCTCTCTTCAGCATTCTCTTTGTTCTTCGAACTCTTCGGTCCTCCCGATTTTCATCTGAAAGCATTATTTCACTCTCCTTTATGTTATCAATTCATTTTGATAAAAAAAGAACACACTGCTATTGCTACTTGTAACAACTCATGTTCAAAAAGAAATCCATTTTATAAGATTATATACCAGATTTCTAAAAAGTTTTAATGTTTCCGACAATATTAACAAATTTGTTGGTTTTTCAGACATTATGAAAAATTTTAATGATTGCTGAAAAATTTGTCTAATCATAAGATGAAGTTAAGATAAGCTTATCTGAATTTAGAAGTTTTATTTTGTTCTATGATCTTGAACATAAACATTTTTTAAATCAACTTGGAGGTTAATGATGTTCAAATCTTCAAAGGTTAAAAACGTATTCAAAAAAAGTCAAAAATTTGAAAACGCAATCAAAGCGCCGATTGCTGGTGAAGTATTTCCTTTAAGTAAAGTGAACGATCCTGTTTTTTCGACAGAAATGATGGGAAAAGGTATAGCTATTTTACCTACAAAAGGAATGGTATTTTCTCCTGTTAATGGAAAAGTGGTTTCTGTGTTTGAGACCAAACACGCTATTACATTAATCTCGGATGGCGGAGCAGAAATCTTGATCCATGTTGGTCTAGATACAGTGAATTTGAAGGGGCAATACTTTCATTCATTAATTTCTTCTGGAGAAAAAGTAAAAACAGGGGACCTACTGCTTGAATTTGACATGGATAGTATCGAAAAACAAGGCTATGATCTTATTTCTCCGGTTATTATTTGTAACTCCTCTTCTTTTAAGGAAGTGGTGGGTCTTACAGACAAAGTGGTGCAAGAATTAGAAACCGTAATTGAACTTATTACTGAATAAATCGTTCAATTTAAATAGGGGGACATGGTTTATGAAAGATTTTCCGGCAACTTTTTTATGGGGAGGGGCCATTGCTGCAAACCAATCTGAGGGAGCATACAACGTTGATGGTAAGGGATTGTCCATTCAAGATGTGACGCCTAAAGGTTTTATGGGCCCAATTACAGAAGAGCCTACTCCAGATAATATGAAACTAGTAGGGATTGATTTTTATCATAGGTATAAAGAAGATATAAAATTACTAGCAGAAATGGGATTTAAAGCATTTCGTATTTCCATTGCGTGGTCAAGAATTTTTCCAAATGGAGATGAACTTGAACCTAATGAACTAGGATTACAGTTCTACGATAAGGTATTCGATGAGTGTGAAAAATATGGAATTGAGCCAATTGTGACTATTTCTCATTATGAAACACCGCTACATTTGTCAAAAACATATGATGGTTGGTTAAATCGAAAGTTAATAGACTTTTATATTCGATATGTAAAGACCCTTTTCACTAGATATAAAGACAAAGTGAAATATTGGTTAACATTCAATGAAATAAATTCAATTCTATACGAGCCATTTTGTAGTGGAGGAATTTATACTGATAAAGATAAATTAACAAAGCAAGACTTATACCAAGCGATTCATCATGAATTTGTCGCCAGTGCAATGGCTGTTAAATTAGGGCGTGAGATGATGCCTAATGCTAAAATTGGTTGTATGATCTTGGCGGTACCGATATATTCTCTGTCTCCTAAACCGGATGATGTTATTGCAACGATGCAAAAGCAAAGAGAAATTATGTTTTTTGCTGATGTACATGCAAGAGGAGAATACCCTGGCTATATGAAACGTTATTTTAAGGAGCAAAATATTCAAATTAAAATGGAGCCAGAAGATAAGGAGATTTTAACACACACGGTAGATTTTATTTCACTTAGCTATTATATGAGTTTGTGTGAAACAGCGGACACAAACAAGAAGGCTAATAGCAAAGGAAATATTTTGGGTGGGATAGCAAACCCATATTTAAGAGCAAATGAATGGGGATGGCAGATAGATCCTCAAGGACTCAGATATATTTTAAATGAATTATATGATCGATACAGACTACCATTATTCATTGTTGAAAACGGGGTTGGGGCAAGAGACATTTTAGTGGAAGACGATGAAGGAAATAAAACGGTCATTGATGATTATCGTATCGAGTATTTAAAAGACCATCTCATCCAGGTGGGAGAAGCGATCGAAGATGGTGTGGAGGTTATCGGTTATACTGCGTGGGGCTGTATAGATATCGTTAGTGCCTCTACGGCAGAATTAAGAAAAAGATATGGTTTCATCTATGTGGATCGTCATGATGATGGAACTGGTACATTAGAACGTTACAAAAAGAAGAGTTTCTATTGGTATAAGGGCGTTATTGAATCAAATGGAAGAACGTTAGGGAATGAAATGTAAGCGTTTTTTGATGTGGGTTTTTCTAAGCATGTAAAATGTCCGGAGGAGGATATATGAATGAATTATAAAAATGTAGCTGATGAAGTTCTATCTTCATTAGGTGGAAAGGCAAATATAAAGTCATTAACACACTGTGCAACTAGATTAAGATTTTCCTTATATGAAAGCGGTAAATTGGATAAAGATGCAATCGAAAAAAATCCCCATTTTTTAGGACTTGTTGATAAAAACGGCAATTATCAGTTAATTATTGGTACTGAAGTGTCACATGTGTACAGAGCTATTACGGATTTAATAGGTGAGTTTAATTCTGAGAAGGAACGTTCAAATGCAGAGGGAACAGTAGAAGAAAAGGGAAGTTTACTTGATCGTTTCTTAGCAACTATCTCTGCAATCTTTACTCCATATATTCCAGTATTAGCTACTTCAGGTATTTTGATTGGATTAGTTGCTATAGCAGAGAATTTTGGATGGATCTCTCAAGATAGCACTACTTATATTACGCTTAATGCTGTAGGGAATGCTCTGTTATATTTCTTTCCAATATTACTAGCATTTACTGCAGCTAGTCGCTTCGGAGCAAATCCTTATATTGGGGCTACCATTGGAGCGGCATTAATGCATCCTGATTTAAGTGCCATTTTAGTTTCAGGGGAAAAATTAAGTTTAATCGGAATACCATTTACGGCGATGAACTTTGCCAATACAGTTATTCCTATTATCGTAGCAATGTGGGCTTTTAGTTATATAGAGAAATTTCTTAAGAAGTATTTGGCAAAGCCGTTACAATTCATGCTTGTTCCTTTGATATCTATTATCTTAATGGTTCCTCTCTCTTTAGTAGTATTTGGACCTATTGGTAACATACTTGCTCAAGCAATTGCTAATGGATATCAATTTTTTGTTGATGGAAATGTCTTCATTTTAAGTCTGGTGTCCGGAGCATTTTTTATATTTGTTATTATGTTTGGATTACACTGGATTATTTTACCGATACAATTACAAATACTTTCTGAACAAGGTTTTGAATATTCATTAGCCGCTGGGGGAATGGGAGGCTATGCCCTATTAGGAATCACTTTAGCGGTCCTATTATTTAATAAGGATAAGAAGATTAAGGAAGTTGCTGGATCTGCAGCGTTTGTAAATATGATATCAGGTATTACTGAACCAGGATTATATGGTATTTGTATGAAGAATAAGCGTTATTTCTTAGCTTTGATATTAGGTGGTGCCGCAGGCGGAATCGTATGTGGGATCTTTCAAGTATATGTTAAAGCTTTTGCATTTGGGGGTATTCTTGGTTTGCCAGCGTTTGCAGCAGCAACAGAAGTTTTTCCGTTTTATATGCTTAGTGTTTTCTCCTCAATTGCTGTTGGTTTCATTGTTACATTCTTAATGGAAAAAGGAAAATTCTTAAAAAATAAGACTGTTTAAACGGTAATTTATGTATTATCCATTTGTCCATATTAGTAGTTAAACATGTAACTATTAATATGGACTTTAAAAAGAAAATGTATAGTGTTTCATATAATGTCTTTTTTTCTACTTCCCCGGGGATACAAAAGAAAATAAATTAAGCAAATTGGAAGGTGAAAAAAAGTGAAGTTTCCTCATTTATTTAAACCGTTGAAAATAAAAAATGTAGTATTTACTAATAGAATCATAGCAACTCCTGCTGGTGCTTATAATGATAAAGCCATTGGCGGAGCCGGAGTCATTATTGCTGGGAGTGCAAATGTGAGTAGAAAAAGAGCGAGTTATTCACACCCAGATGACCCGTATATATTTGATAAATATGAACGAGAAAAAACAAAAGAACGAGTGATTGTCGCTAAACAAGCTGGAGCAAAAGCGTCATTGGAATTAATTCATGCTGGTCAGTATGCTCGTGTAGATGATTATGCTTTAGGACCAGTAAGCTTTACGAGAAGTGATGGAACAAAGGTAAAAGCAATGGATGAAAAAGACATGAGCGAAGTTGCCAATGACTGGGAAGAAACTGCAAAGAATGCAAAGGAGATGGGCTTTGATCTTGTCATGCTACACTTCGGACACGGCTGGCTTCCAGCAGAATTTTTGTCTCCGTTATTTAACAAAAGAGAAGATCAATATGGTGGTAGTTTGGAAAATCGAATGAGATTTCCCAAAATGATAATTGAACGTGTTCGGGAGGCTGTTGGTCCTGATTTTATTATAGATATGCGCATCAGCGCTTCGGAATGTGTTGAAGGATCAATCCAATTTGAAGATGTCTTAAAATTTATAAAAGAAATCGAAGATAAAATTGATATGGTTCACATATCTGCAGGGTTAGATATTGATCATGAAGGCAATGTTCATGCAGTTCCTACAATTTTTAAAGAGCATATGCCAAATGTGGATTGGGCTGCAGAGGTGAAAAGGAATGTGAAGATTCCTGTAACTGTTGTCGGTGCGATTATGAGTCCAGCTGAAGCAGAGAATATTATTGCGGAAGGCAAAGCAGATTTTGTTGCATTAGGAAGACCTTTAATTGCAGATCCATACTGGCCACAAAAGGCAAAAGAAGGTCGGGATGAAGACATTGTTCCATGTTTAAGATGTCAGTATTGCTATCATATTTCAACAGACAGGAAAAATGTAGGTTGTTCAGTTAATCCTCGATATAGAAGGCAACACTTGGTTCCATTAGAATTGGATCATGCTAAGAATAAAAAGAAGGTGGTCGTGATTGGTGGAGGCCCAGCAGGAATGAAATCTGCCATAGTCGCAGCAGAACGCGGTCATGAAGTGGTGCTTATTGAAAAATCAGGAGAACTGGGTGGCGCATTAATTTATGCAAAATATGAAGAGTTAAAAATAGATTTATACAATTACATGAAATATTTAGTTACACAAATTAAAAAATCTACTGTTTCAGTACAATTAAACAGTGAAGCGACTCCTGAATTAATAGCGAAACTAAATCCTGATGCTATTATAATTGCTGTTGGAGCAAATCCCTTTACACCACCAATAAAAGGCGTTGAGCAATCACATGTTTTACAAGCATTAGATGTGTACGGACAAATTGAAAAGCTTGGACAAGAGGTTGTAATAGTTGGCGGAGGTTCTACAGGATGTGAACTGGGCATTGAATTAGCACGAAGTGGTAGAAAAGTAACGATTTTAGAAGGATCTGATAAATATGCGGCTAACGGAAATCTCCTTTATCGGATTGGCTTGAGACAAACAATGGAAAAAGAAAAATCTTTGAATTGGGAGTTGAATTCCTTTTGCAAGGAAATTAAAGCAGATGGGGTTACGTATATACAAAATGGACAAGAAAAGTTTATTCCTGCCCAATCTATAATTTTATCAACAGGAATGAGAGTCAATTCTAGTCTTGTAGAATCATTTTACGGTATTGTACCAGATACATTTGTCATCGGAGATGCCTATAAAGTAAGGAATGTTATGGACGCAACAAGAGAAGGTTATTTTATAGCGAAAAATCTGTGAGCAAGCACTCTTTAGAGTAGTGGTAGCACAATGTAAATTTAACTAACTTTTTCAATTTTCCCGGGAATGATTGTTTTACGTAAATTGAATAGGAAGTGGAAGGTGGAAAAAGTGAAATTTCCCAATTTATTTAAACCACTAAAAGTAAAAAATCTAGTATTTCATAATCGTATAATTGCAACTCCGGCAGGTCCTTACCATGATAAAGCAATAGGCGGGGCAGGAACCATTATTACTGGTAGTGTCAACGCAAGTCGAAAGAGAGCAAGTTATTCCAAACCAGATGAACCCTATGCTTTTGACAAGTATCAACGTGAGGCAACAAGAGAACGTGTTATTATTGCCCATCAAGCAGGTGCTAAAGCATCACTAGAAATTATTCATTCTGGTCAATATGCACGTGTTGATGATTACGCGATAGGACCAGTGAGTTTTACAAGAGAAGATGGTACCGAAGTCAGAGCAATGGATGAACAAATGATGGATGAAGTCGCAAATGATTGGGCCGAAACAGCTAAAAACGCAAAGGAATTTGGTTTTGATCTAGTGATGCTTCATTTTGGCCATGGTTGGCTACCTGCGGAATTTCTATCACCACTATTCAATAAAAGAACAGATGAATACGGAGGAAGCTTTGAAAATAGAGTAAAATTCCCTAAGATGATTATTGATAGAGTGAGAGAAGCTGTTGGTCCAGACTTTGTAGTCGATATGCGAATAAGTGCCTACGAATGTGTGGATGGCTCAATCGAATTCGGTGAAGTACTTCAATTTATTAAGTTAGTCGAAGATAAACTTGATATGGTTCATATTTCCGCAGGTCTCGATATTAATCATGAAGGAAATGTCCACATGGCTCCTACGATATTTAAGGGGCATATGCCTAATGTGGAATGGGCAGCTGAAGTTAAAAGAAATGTTAGCATACCTGTAACAGTTGTCGGAGCCATTATGAGCCCAGATGAAGCAGAGTCGGTGATTGCTGAAGGAAAAGCAGACTTTGTTGCTTTAGGGAGACCTTTAATTGCTGATCCTTTTTGGCCACAAAAGGCAAAAGAGGGGCGTGATGAGGATATTGTTCCTTGCTTGAGATGTCAATATTGCTATCATATTTCAACAGATAGAAAGAATGTTGGTTGTTCTGTTAATCCACGGTATTCAAGAACTCATTTAGTTCCATTAGAATTAGATAAAGCAAAACAGAAAAAGAAAGTCGTGATTGTCGGTGGTGGACCAGCTGGATTAAAAGCGGCGCTCGTTGCTGATGAAAGAGGTCATGATGTAGTACTTCTTGAAAAAAAGAAGGAACTTGGTGGAGCTCTATGGTATGCGAAGTTTGAGGAAATAAAAATTGACTTATATAAGTATTTAACCTATTTAATTACTCAAATTAATAAATCGAATGTTACGGTTAAGCTATCTACCGAGGCCACACCAGAATTAATAAAAGCTTTGTCGCCTGATGCAATCATTATTGCGGTAGGGGCGGAACCATTCTCTCCCCCTATTAAAGGGATTGATCAACCGCATGTTGTGCAAGCATTGGATGTCTACGAACGGTTAGATCAAATTAGTCAAGATGTGGTACTGATCGGCGGTGGTTCTACAGGGTGTGAATTAGGCATCGAATTAGCCCATAAAGGGAGAAATGTTTCTATCTTACAAGGTAGTAGTGAGTATGCGCCAAATGGAAATATGCTCTATCGAATTGGTCTACGACAAACAATGGAAAAAGAGAAAACGCTAAAATTACATCTAAACTCATTTTGTAAGGAAATCACCAATGATGGAGTAATTTATGTACAGGACGGAAAAGAAAGCTTTATTCCTGCAACGACTGTGATATTGTCTACAGGTTTTAGACCGAAAGAAAACTTAGTTCAAGCATTATATGGACTAGTTCCAGATACCTTTGTGATCGGTGATGCAAAACAAGTTAGAAACGTGATGGACGCTACTAGAGAAGCGTATTTTATAGCAGCGAATTTATAAAAATTTAAAGGGACATCTCCATTGTGGGGATGTTCCTATTTTTGAACGAAATTTTAGAACACGCTAAATGCACGAAATAATTACCGAACTCTTCTAAACAAAACAATCCCTAAAACAATCTCCATCATTCCGATGCCAAAAAAGATAGGTTGCAAAATACTTATTAAACCAATCCAGTATACTTGGACTCCGATCCAAATCATCATGATCATTCCAAGAACAATTGTAACGGTGCAGGTTAAGGGGTGACGTTTCAATGCTATAATGCTTCCTATTAAACTTCCAACCCCATTGATCGTGAACAAAACGATTCCAGGAATGAAGAAGTCCTCAAACGGTGAGTTCCTCAAAAGATCGACAGACATGCCAATATTGTGGCCGTCTGGTTCAAGTATAAACCCGATGCCTGCAGAAATGGCACCGATGGCGACGATTAATAACAAGCTTCCAATCCAATAGAAAAGTGTTCTCTCTTTATTCATCATTCACATCTTCTTTCACTTATATAATGGATGTTAAAGAATAAATGAAGTAGTGCTCTCTACTAATAAGTATATGATTTTTAGAATTAAATACATGGAGAGAAATTGAACAATTTATAGCGGTTATTTCATCATTTTACTCAAACATTCAAATAACTATTTGACTATTCAGTTTAACTTTCATACACTAATAATCAAATAGGTATTTGAATAAGAGGTGGGCATAATGAAACAAGATGTATGTGAAGTGACATGTGTTGATGAGCTTAAAGTGAATCGAGTGAAAGAATCGATTTCTAAACATCATACGCTGTCGGTGTCTCAAATGTTTAAAGCATTGGCGGATGATACAAGATTGAAAATAGCATTTGCCTTAAGTGAAGAGGATGAACTTTGTGTATGTGATGTTTCCAATATTGTAGGCTGCACAACTGCTACAGCTTCACATCACTTGCGATTGCTCCGTAATATGGGCTTAGCAAAGTATCGGAAAGAAGGAAAATTAGTTTTTTATTCATTGGATGATGATCATGTGAGACAACTCATTCAATTGGCCTTCACGCATGAAAAGGAGGGGAAAATACTTGGAGAAAACAACTAGACAAACTATGGACAAACAAGTATATCGTGTTCAAGGTTTTTCCTGAGCGAGCTGTGCCAATACGTTTGAAAAAAACGTAAAGCACCTGGATGGTGTTATGGATGCTAATGTAAATTTCGGTGCCTCCAAGCTCACTTTCTATGGGAATGCGACCATAGATGAACTTGAAAAAGCAGGGGCGTTTGAGAACTTAAAACTGACTCCGGAAAAAGCAAGATTTGAGGAAAAGAAAGAACCTTTTTTTGAAAAACATGCTTCGGTCCTAATCTCAGCCCTTTTCCTTCTAATGGGATGGGCGATGGGACATCAATATGGCGAAGAATATATCGTAAGCACGATTGCATACGGAGCATCCATTTTCATTGGTGGATACCGATTATTTTATACAGGGCTGAAAAATTTACTGCAACTCATTTTTGATATGAAAACACTAATGACGATTGCTGTAATAGGGGCAGCGATCATCGGTGAGTGGGGCGAAGGAGCTACCGTTGTTATTCTTTTTGCCATAAGTGAGGCCCTTGAAAAATACTCAATGGACAAGGCACGGCAATCGATTCGCTCATTAATGGAGATTGCCCCAAAGGAAGCGCTCATCCGCCGTGGTAATCAGGACATGAGCGTTGCCGTTGAAGAGATCCAAATCGGAGATATCATGATCGTGAAACCAGGACAAAAAATTGCCATGGATGGAGTGGTCGTTAAAGGAACATCAGCAGTCAATCAAGCTGCTATTACGGGAGAGTCAGTACCTGTAACAAAGACGAATGATGATGAAGTATTTGCTGGCACGTTAAATGAAGAGGGACTTTTAGAAGTAAAGGTGACGAAGCATGTTGATGATACAACGATTGCCAAAATCATTCACCTCGTCGAAGAAGCACAGGCAGAACGAGCTCCTTCTCAAGCGTTTGTAGATCGATTTGCAAAGTATTACACGCCGTTCATCATGTTAGTTGCTCTTGCTGTCGCCGCCATTCCGCCACTTTTCGGGGGAGAGTGGAGCACCTGGATTTACCAAGGATTGGCAGTATTAGTAGTAGGTTGTCCTTGTGCTCTTGTAGTATCGACGCCTGTTTCCATTGTGACAGCGATAGGGAATGCCGCACGGAATGGGGTGTTGATCAAAGGAGGGATTCATTTAGAGGAAATGGGTTCTATTAAAGCGATTGCCTTTGATAAGACAGGTACTCTTACAAGAGGAGTTCCTGCAGTAACCGATTTTCTGCCTTTACGAGATGGAGATAGATTATTTACCATCATTGCGGCCTTGGAAAAACGTTCTCAACACCCTTTAGCTTCTGCCATTTTGAAAAAAGCAAAAGAGGAAAAGCGTGATTATGAGAATTTTGAAGTTCATGACTTTACTTCTATTACTGGCAAAGGGGTAAAGGGTATTATGAACGGTGAGACTTACTATGTAGGAAGTCCTCACTTTTTGGAAGATATTCATGGCTTTTCAAAAGAAGTAAAAGATAAAATCGCTTCACTACAAAATCAAGGAAAAACGGTAATGGTAGCTGGTTCCGAAAAAGCGGTGTTGGCGTTAATCGCTGTGGCAGATGAAGTAAGGGATAACAGTCGCAACGTTATCGAGAAGCTTCATGCTCTCGGACTCAAAAAAACGATTATGTTAACGGGAGATAATGAAGGTACAGCGAAAGCGATTGGAAATTCAACAGGAGTGTCTGATATTAAAGCAGAGCTTTTGCCACAGGATAAGTTATCTTTTATCAAAGAGTTGCAAAAGAAATATACACGCGTGGCCATGGTGGGAGACGGGATCAATGATGCACCAGCTTTAGCTGCTTCAAACGTAGGGATCGCTATGGGTGGTGTAGGAACGGATACCGCATTAGAAACTGCGGATGTCGCTCTGATGGGTGACGATCTTGATAAGCTTCCGTTCACTGTAAAGCTAAGTAGAAAAACACTAGCGATTATCAAGCAAAATATTACTTTTTCGCTAGGAATCAAACTGATTGCCTTACTTCTAGTCATTCCAGGTTGGCTAACACTGTGGATTGCCATCTTTGCCGATATGGGAGCCACCTTACTTGTCACTCTGAATAGTCTAAGACTCCTTTTAGTGAAGGACGAAAAGTGAGATTGTTTGACTGGAATGTTTCTTATACCCCTTCAAAAGAAACGGGCATTTATCTAACATTCCAGTCACTATCAAAAAAAGATAAAGCGTAAGGGTGTTATGATAACATCTTCAGTGGATTAAGAGCAAATTAGCACTCATAAAAGAATCATGGGACCAACTTCGGATGGTTGCAGAGTGAAATTAGTCATGAGACCAACCTTAGGTGGATCCAGAGCAAATCGGTCTTCATGATACAAAAATTACACGGCATTAGCTTCATTTATTATTTGATTCTTTCTTGGAGTTTCAAAAGTAATTTTGAAGGTTGTGCCTTCATTCAATTGACTGTCGACCTGTATCCTTCCTTTGTGATTTTGAATGATTTTGTAGCTCACCATAAGTCCTAAGCCATTGCCATTTTGTTTGGTCGTGAAAAAGGGTTCTCCTAGTTTTTTTATCTGCTCTAGTTTCATTCCAATTCCTTGATCGATAATGATGACGGATATTTCGTCTTCGGTTTTGACTATCGAAGTACATATCGTTCCACCGTTCGGCATCGCCTCAATTGAATTTTTGATTAAATTCAAAAATACTTGTTTAAGTTGATTCCTTTCCCCTGGGATACAAAGTTCCTCTTCTGCGAAGTGGTTTTCAATATGCACATTTTTTAGGTTTGCTTCAGGTTCTAGAAATTTAATGACACTTGATAAAATCTGATGAAGATTACATTCACTGAAATGAATTTGATGGGGCTTTGCAAAGACCATAAATTCATTGACGATGAAATTAATTCGATCAATTTCATCTAGGATTGTATCTGCAAAGTAGGAATCAATCCCATTTTCATTTAGTAGCTGTACAAAGCCCCTGATCGTCGTTAATGGATTTCTTATTTCATGGGCAATCCCTGCTGCCAACTCTCCAATCATCGCAAGTTTCTCTGTTTTACGTAGTGTCTCTTCTGTGTTTCTTTTCTCCGTAATATCATATTGAATCGAAATATGTTTATAACGCTCACCATTTGCATCAACAAATGGGATGATGGTGGTATCCAGCCAATGCTTTGTCCCGTCTTTTGCTTGATTGAGAATTTCTCCTCTCCATATCTCTCCGTTTTGGATCGTAGCCCATATGTCATTAAAAAAAGAGGTAGGGTGATGATTAGAAGAGTAGATCTCATGTTTTTTTCCTAGTAATTCTTCTTTTGTATATTGATATAACTGACAAAATTTATCGTTTGCATATAAAATTCGATCTTCACGATCGGTAATCGCAAAAAGAGTCACTTCATTTAAGACACTCTCTAACTCTGCCAATTCTCTTAATGTCATTTTCAAGTTTTCCTTTGATTCATTTAATTCTAGTCTCATGAAAGACATTTCTTCATTATAAATATGGATAAGAGAATTTAAGATTTGCTGGTGTAAATCTTCAATGATCTTAGTTACATCGAAATAGCTATTTATCGTAATGTTTGAATTCCGAAGTTCTTGTTCAAGTAAATCAAGAATCGTTAGCCGAATTAAATTCATGAATTGAATGGACTGGTCAAGAGAGCCACTCGATTTAATGAGAGTATGACCAAAAAAATCTACAAGGGCTAAGAAGTCATTTTTATGCTGGTCCTTTTGACTAATAACCAATTCCCCTAATTGTCTAATGATCATTTCTGCTGTGCTCCAAGAGATGCTTGATTCATCAAGTGAACAGCTTGATTTCCACATTTGAATCTCTGGTCTTTGAAAGATTTCACTACTACTATTTTTTATCTTTGCACCAATATATTCAATTTGTCTGTTCATCTTATCCCTCGTTATAAGTATTTTTACCTATTAATTTTGACACTTTTTGATAAATTCCTTTTTTTCTAATAATTTAATAGGGATTAAAGTAAAAACAAATTGGAAATGGGCTCTAGGACGTGTCCTACTTCCTATATAATAAAGATGGAAGTCTTTTAATAGAGAGGTGCTAGTAATGGAAAATGTAAATAAAACAGTAGTAGCCGTAAAGGGTGTTATCGTCCATGAAGGTCGGGCATTGATCGTCAAACGCTCAGACCATGATGAGGTTGGTGCTGGAACTTGGGAATGTGCTGGAGGGAAAATTGAATTCGGGGAAAATTTAGAATCTGCATTGGTCCGAGAAATTGAAGAAGAAGTTGGTATCGATGTTGCGGTAGAAAAAATTTTGTTTGCAACAAGTTTTAATACGGATCCAACAAGGCAAGTCGTCATTCTTACCTATCTGTGCAGACCTAATCATATAAAGGTTGCACTTTCTGAAGAGCATGTTGACTATAAATGGGCAACAAAAGAGCAATTGAAAGCACTATTGACTCCTGATATTTTGCAAGATTTTGAAAGGCAACAGGTTTTTTCTTTGCTAGATTAACTATGTCTGCATATATGAAAGGAAGATATTGAATTCAAGGTGTCTTTTTCTAATTATATTATTTTTACTAATTATCCGTTAGCAGGAATTTATCGTATATGAAATAACTGAAGATTAATTGAAAAAGAAGGATTGCTACCAGAGCAATCCTTCTTTTACCTATTCTAAATTAGCGTGTTTGCCGTACATTTTATTCGTATCTAGACCATTTTTCTCCATGAACCTTAAGATGAGAGAGTCAAAAAACAATAATAATGTTTGTTCAAATAGCGATCCCATTGGTTGAATCGTTGAGTATACACCATCAGATTGATCTTTAGGGGATCCTGGCATTGCAATTGTATAATCGGCTAATTGACCAATCGTCGATGATGGAAAAATAGTGACAGCCGCAATCGTGCCACCGATTGCTTTTGCTTTCTCTGCGATGGCAACAAGACTTTTTGTTTCACCGGAACCTGTCGCAAGAATTAAGATGTCCCCTTTTTCAAAGTTTGGTGTAACTGTTTCACCGATGATGTAAGCATCAATGCCCATATGCATCATTCGCATTACAAAGGATTTAGCCATGAAACCAGATCTTCCTGCCCCAGCAACGAAGACTTTGTTCGACTCCAAAATGTCATTTACTAATTTTTCAGCATCATCATCAGAAATAAAGTCAATTGAACGATTTAATTCCTTCAGTATTTCTGCTAAATATTGAGTAGTCTTCATAGGGATATTACCCTTGCTTAATCATTTCTTGCATTTTTGCTGCAGCCGCTTTTTTATCAGCTTGGCCCGTAATCCCGCCGCCAACAATGATTAAATCAGGTTGAACTTTAATTACTTCTGCAAGTGTTTCAAGCTTAATCCCACCAGCAATGGCCGTTTTCGCATTTTTAACAACACTTTTAATCGTTTGTAAATCTTCAAAAGAATTTTTTCCTACTGCTTGAAGATCATAGCCCGTGTGAACACAAATGTAGTCAACACCTAATGCATCTACTTCTTTTGCACGACCAGCTAAATCCTTAACAGCAATCATATCAACAAGGATTTTTTTACCTTGTTTTCTAGCTTCTTCTACTGCACCTTTAATAGACATATCTTCTGAAGCACCAAGTATCGTGACAATATCAGCACCTGCTTCAGAAGCTTTCATTACTTCATATCCTGCTGCATCCATAATTTTCAGGTCAGCTAAGACTTTTAAATTAGGAAAGGCATCTTTCACCGCTTTAACTGCGTGAAGTCCTTCATTTATAACAACAGGCGTACCAATTTCAACGATATCGATATGCTCTTCTACTTCCTTCACCAATTCAAGTGCTTCTGGAATGTTTACTAAATCTAGAGCTAATTGTAATTCCATTGATGTTCCTCCTCGTAATAGTTTATTGTGCAGAATAATAAAGGTGTTTTAAAAAAAGAGGAACCTAAATATCCTGAACAAATGCTAGTATATTATGTATGTTTATAAATTTGAAGTACGCACTTTTAATTTACATAGTGACGAAAAGTATACTATGGGCTATAATGGGGGCTGGAGGTGGAGCTTATGTCACGAATGCAAGATAAAGTATTTAATTGTGAAAAAGAATTAACTCTTTCAGTAATTGGTGGTAAATGGAAGATGTTAATATTATGGCATCTTGGCAAAGAAGGGACGAAGCGGTTCGGTGAATTAAAATCCCTAATGCCAGGAATTACTCAAAGAATGCTAGTTAACCAATTACGTGAATTGGAAGAAGACTTAATCATTGAACGTAAGGTGTACCCAGTTGTTCCTCCGAAAGTGGAATATTCATTAACGGATCAAGGAAGAACTTTAATGCCAATATTGGATGCTATGTATAAATGGGGTAAGGATTATATGGAGACAGTTGTAGAAAATCCTGATTTAAAAAAGAAATCTGCGAAATAGATAGTAGCTTTCATAGCCAGTAAGAGCTTGCTCTTACTGATTTTTTGTTGTCCAGCAGGAAATTATAAATTCTCGCTCAACTTGTGGATCAATGTTCATATAAACGGTAGGAGTATCGATATGAAACAATAACAGGAAAAATTCCGCTTAATGAGCAACCATCATGAAAAAGAGTCGAAATAACAGGAGAAATTCCTGCTATTCACTGAAAAAATGTCAAAATAAACGCTTTTGCCCACCATAAGCGGAAAATCTTCCGTTATTTCTCCTAAAAGGGGCTTCATCGAGGAGTTAACAGGAAAAATTCCGCTTAAGGGTGAGAGATGGTTGGAGAAAATGAGACAAACCGGAAGCTTCCTACATTTTGTAGGAGCTTTTTTTGCATGGAAAATGAATCAACTTTTTCGTTTCTTCATTTGATTCATACTAAGTATATGTTTAGACACTATCTTACTTTTTATATAGTAATTAAATTAAAAGTGCGTACTTTTATTTTATGTTTGTAACTTTTATACTTGCATCTGCTAGGTGAAATCAGGGATTTGGGAGAAAGGCATTTTATTCCTAAATGAAAAAATAAAGGAAATAGGAAAGTAGGGAAAATAGGGAGGAATGAAGCTTGGACGCAATGACTCTTGTTTTGTTCGGTGCTACAGGTGATTTAGCTAAAAGGAAAATTTATCCTGCTCTATATAATTTGTATGAGCAAGAGAATCTTCCAAGTGCCATTTCAATTGTTGGTACTGGAAGAGATCATTTAACAGATCAAGATTTTCAGAACATTGTAGAAGATGCGGTTATAACCTATTCGCGGCAGGCTAAAAAGGGACATATTCATATAACAAAATTTTTTGAGAAGTTTCGCTATGTCCGTTTGGACGCAACAAAAGAAGCTGATTTTGATAGACTTCTTGAAAGAGTGGTGCAACGAGAAGAAGAAATGGCTATTCCACAAAATCGTATGTTTTACTTGTCTGTGGCACCACAGTATTTTGATGTCATTGCCTTAAATATCGCATCAAGTGGATTAGGCGTAACAAATGGGTGGAGAAAATTAATCATTGAAAAACCATTTGGGCATGATCTTACATCTGCAAGAGTTTTGAATGAAAGTCTGAGACAGTTTTTTGCAGAAGAAGAAATTTATCGTATTGATCATTATCTAGGAAAATCGATGGTGCAGAACCTTCAAACTCTTGGTTTTGTGAATCCTGTTTTGAAGGCGATTTGGAATCGTAATTATATTGCGAATGTTCAAATTACCGCTAGCGAAACGATAGGAGTAGAGAGCAGAGCGGATTATTATGATCAAGTTGGTGCCATCCGAGATATGTTTCAAAACCATATGTTGCAATTGTTAATGATGACTGCAATGCAGTTACCAAAAAGAATGCATCCTGAAGAAGTCCGTAAAGAAAAGAGAAAAGTTATGGAGGTCCTTCGTCCATTAAAAAAGGAAAGGGTCAAAAATGATGTGATTCGTGGACAATATGGACATGGAGACTTGGATGGTACAAAGATTTCTGGATACGTAGATGAACGAGGGGTAGCGCAAAATTCCATGTGTGACACTTTCATAGCAGCACGATTATGGATTGATGATGAAAATTGGAAAGGGGTTCCATTCTATTTGCGTACTGGAAAGAGGATGAAGGAAAAATCAACTCGGATTGTGATCGAGTTTAAGAATCTTTTAAAGGAAGTATATAGAGATACAGAGCCTAATCTATTAGTGCTTGAAATAAATCCGAACGAAAGTGTAATGTTCCAATTTAATAGAAAAAACCATTTGGGGAATGAAAAGTACGAATCTTTTCAAACGGATTTCTCTGCAAAAATGGAGTCAATTCCAGAAGCATATGAATTATTAATTTTAGATGCAATGAAGGGTGATTCAACTTTTTTTGCCCATTGGAAAGAAGTTGAGCTAGCTTGGGAATGGATCCAACCTGTGTTAGATGCATTTGCGGAAAATAAGGTTCCTCTTCACCACTATAGAGCAGGATCCGTTGGTCCAGAAGCGTCCAATCAATTATTAATGGAAGACGAGTTTAAATGGTGGTAGCTGAAAAGACAACCATATGATAGAAAAGATTACTAGGAGGAAAATGTGATGCAAGTAGGATTAATTGGTTTAGGAAAAATGGGAGCAAACTTAGGGGAAAATTTAATAGACAGCGACCATAAAGTCATTGCATATGATTTAAATAAGGATGCGCGAAAAGAAATGAATCAATACGGTGCTAGAGGTGCAGATACTTTAAAAGAGCTAGTAGAATCCTTGGATACTCCTAGAGTGCTATGGTTGATGGTTCCGCATCAAGTTGTAGATTCTGTACTTGATGAAATGTCACCATTATTGGAAAAAGGAGATATCGTAATAGAAGCTGGAAATTCTCATTATAAAGAGTCCATTCGTCGTTATAATCAATTAAAGGAATTTGGCGTTTCCTTTCTAGATACCGGAACTTCTGGTGGTATGAAAGGAGCTCGTACCGGTGCATGTTATATGGTTGGTGGAGATCCTGAAGCATGGGAGAGTGTGGAGCCATTATTTAAAGATACCTCTGTTGAAAATGGGTATTTTTATGCAGGAAAAGCCGGGAGTGGACATTTCTTAAAAATGATTCATAATGGGATTGAATACGGAATGATGGCTGCGATAGGAGAAGGATTTGAGCTGTTAGAAAAAAGTGAGTTCCAATTTGACTATGAAAAGGTGTCGAGAGTTTGGAATAATGGTTCTGTCATCCGTTCGTGGCTCATGGAATTAACAGAATTGGCGTTTTCAAAAGATGCTAAATTAACTGAAATAAAAGGGATTATGCATTCATCAGGTGAAGGGAAATGGACGGTTGAAGAGGCTCTAAATTTGCAGGCAGCAACACCTGTAATTGCGATGTCTTTATTAATGAGATACCGCTCTTTGGACGATGATACGTTTACAGGGAAAGTAGTAGCGGCATTACGGAATGAGTTTGGCGGACATGCTATCGAGAAAAACTAGTACCAGATATTAATATCAAGTGATAAAATAATGCTATTGGATTAACTTTTCTAACCATGAAAGGAGTGATCACATTGTATTATTTTGCTGCCAATGTTATAAAAGTCTTTTTACGTATGTTTGGAAAAATAACGGTTTATAATAAACAGGTTTTGCCTAATCAAGGACCTTATGTGATTGCCTGTACCCATACTGGATGGGTAGATATATTTTATCTTGGCATTACGCTGTTGCCTTCGAACATTCATTATATGGCAAAAAAACAACTATTTGAGATTAAAGGGCTTGCTTGGTTACTAAAAAAGTTAAATGCTTTTCCGGTGGATCGAGATAATCCAGGACCAAGTGTGCTAAAAATCCCTAATCGATTATTATCCAAAGGTGAAATTGTAGGGATTTTTCCAAGTGGAACGAGGACGAACGAACAGATCGCTTTAAAGCAGGGAGCCATTACGATTGCCCAACGTTCAGAAGTTCCAATAATTCCGGTTGTCTACATGGGGCCCAATAATTTAAAAGAACTTTTTACACGGAAGAAAGCCTTCCTCATTTTTGGAGAGCCGATTTACATTACAGCAAAGGATAAAGAGGCAAGAACATATTATACTGGAGTTTTAGAACAGACCCTCAAACAATTAGAAGAAGAAATTCGTTAAAAACTAGGCGAAGATTACTAACCTGAAGAGAAGGGTTTCCTAAATGGAGACGCTTCTTTTTTTATAGTGTGCTAGACTTTACTTAAGTGAATTTAAAAAAGGAATGGTGTGAATGAATCGAAAAGTAGAGCTATTCTCAGTCGAAGGAATGACAATTGAATATTCGATGATAGGAAAAGGAGAGCCGGTGCTTATTTTCCATGGTGGTCATTCCAATTGTCTAGAAGAATTTGGTTATAAGACATTAATCGAAAATGATTTTTTGATTATTACACCTTCAAGGGCCGGATATGGAAGGACATCAAAAGAAATAGGTGAAAACTTAACGATAGCATGTCAATATTATCGTAAATTAATTGATGATCTTGGATTTGAGCAAGTCCATGTGATTGCAATTTCAGCTGGAGGACCAACTGGAATTCGATTTGCTTCGTTGTTTCCTGAAAAAGTGAAGAGTTTAACTTTAGAAAGTGCTGTTACAAAGGAATGGCTCACTCCGAAAGATATGGAATACAAGGCAGCTCATATCATATTTAGACCGAGAGTGGAGGCTTTCACATGGAAAATGCTAAGTACATTTAGCACTTTGTTTCCAAAGGCCATGTTTAAGATGATGGCCTCACAGTTTAGTTCGCTCTCAAAACAAGAACTACATAAGAGAGTAGATATTGGAGATGTCACTGAATTTAAAAACATGAATAGCCGCCAACGTTCAGGAAATGGTTTCCTTGTCGATATAAACCAGTCGAAAGAAATAACGGAGCAAGATTTTAAGGCAATTTTGAGTCCAACATTAATCATGCATAGCAAAAATGATGGATTTATATCATTAGATCACCCTCAATATGCGCTAACAAAAATTGTGGATTCACACTTACATCTAGTTGATTCGTGGGGACATTTAATTTGGATTGGGAAGCTAGCTCAGGAAACAGATGAAAAATTGATTTCATTTCTACGCTCAAATTCTATTTAGTAGAGTTAAGAATTTTTGAGAAAAACATGCAACCTATAAAATTTACTATCGTCTAATAGTGGAGGTGATTTTATGTTGCTCAGCCTTATGGGGCTAACTGTAGTGATTCATTTGATTGACACTCTAGCTTACTCTGTCCGATTAAATTCAGTGAAAAGTGGTAAATACGCATTGTCATTATCGTTATTTAATATATTTGTTTTAGTATCGAGAACAGCTAATATGCTCCAAGCCCCATTGATTGGGATGCTCATAGGAATAAGTATTGCAAATCAAACCGATCCGATAAAAGATATTAGGCTGGTCGTCGCATCTGCGACCATGGGTACGTTATTAGGAATTGTTTTGATACCGACTTTTTTAAAATTGTTTGCCAAAGCAGTGGATCGATTAGAAGTAAAAGGCTCAGTTCCTTCGATTGTCGTTGAAGCGCTAAGCATTTCGAATATAAAGAGAATAGTAAAAAATACGACAAGGCCAAATAAAAGAATGTTTTATCGTTTGCGCTATCGAGAAATTCCCAAGCGGTTATTATTGTTAAATACATTGATCACATCCATTTATACGATCGGCGTCATTTCTGCCTATTATGCAGCTTTCTTTGTAGCGGAAGATTTTCGTTTATCTGCTTCTGCTTCATCAGGAATGATTAACGGGGTCGCAACAATATTGCTTACTTTATTAGTGGATCCTCGAGCAGCCATTATCACCGATCAAGCAATAAGGAATAAACGCCCATATGGAGATGTCAAAGCTCTTGTGGTCTTGTTAATTGGAACCAAACTACTTGGCACGATAGTAGGACAAATCCTTATTTATCCAGCTGCGATAATCATCGCTAGTTTTTATAATTAAAAATGCTCAGCTTTGGATACATATGGAGGGAGTCTTTATTCTTTTATCCCGATTACTCGAATCCTTTTGTAATCAGCGATCCAATGATCCTCATTGAAAAGGAGCTCCTTCAATTGCATTTCAACTTTTGTGATCATCTCTTCCTTTTTATCCACAGGAATCCCCTCGAATAGCTGGTTCGCAAACATATGAATCCAATTCTTAAGTCCGTTTTCGCCCTCGAGCTTAGTTGGTCGATCGAAGTGTTGGGCGTAGGTTACTCGAAATCCGACTGTTTCCATGAGGGTGGAGTACTCGCTGATACTCGGGAAAAACCAAGGATTATGTTCAGCTTGAAATTCAAATCCTGATTCTTCGATTTGTTGAATAATTGCGTTTGTGATGATCTGGACATTTCCTTTTCCACCAAATTCAGCAACAAATCGCCCCTCTCTTTTAAGGCTATTATAAATGCACTGTAATGCTTGGCTAGGAGGCTTAATCCAATGAAGAGTGGCATTGGAGAAGACGGCATTAAATTCTTGCTGAAATTCCATGGATCGTGCATCTTGAACAGAAAATTCGATCAGAGGATACTTCGTTTTTGCTTGCTTAATCATCTTTTCCGAGCGATCCACACCAATAACATCGACCCCGATCTCATCTAATTGCTGTGCAAGGTCTCCCGTACCGCAGCCAAGGTCAAGGATCTTTTCACCTGCCGTCGGTTCTAATAATTCAATCAAGTTTTTTCCATATTTTGAAACAAATGAATGTTTTTGATCGTATAAATTAGTATTCCAATCCAAATGAAGCACTCCTTTTATTTTAATATGGCAGATCATTCAGTTTAATGGGTGTAACCTGTTTATGCTCCCAATCTTTTCGAATTAGGGCATAACAAATAGAGTCTGCAACACTTCCATCATCGTTTTCCCAAGCATCACGTAAATAACCTTCTTTTACAAACCCGCACTTATGTAGCGTTTTGCGCATCGCTAAGTTATCGCTACGGGTGTAGGCTTCCAGCCGGATCTTTTTATCTTGTAAATTAAAAACATAGTTAATCAACCAATGCATCGCAATTGTTGCATATCCATTTCCTCGAACCTTAGCATCAATACGAATATCAAAAGAAAGAATCGTATCATCCATATCGTGAACGATCAGAAGGCCAATTTTCTTGCTATCTTTTTCAATCCAGAATGTTTCTTTATTGGTGGAGTACCAGCCTTTATGGAATCTGCTTTCAATTTCATCAATGGAAGGGTGCGGATTTGAGTGGTATATCCAATGATTGCTCGTCATAAAGGACACCAAATCGTCAAGTTCGAAATTCAAGTTTTTAAAGGTAAGGTCACTCATCATAACACTCCTATTAATCTCATAAACTATATTCGAAATTTTTTGTTTTTTGGTGAAGTATACCATATATAATCTATTAAATACGTAAAAGAGGAAGATAAATGAAAAAACTTACTATTATCATGGATACAATGAACCAGCCATTTTGTTCAGGAGTGATTATTACAAAGGGAGATAAGGTCCTTGTCTCATTAAATATTGATGGATTGCTTGGGAAAGGGAGCGACGATATCTGAGTTGAAAAATAACGGTATCGAAATTGTCCATCTTAGAAACAAAGAAGAGGGTAAAAAACTCTGGGTCCCTACTGATGAGTCATTATCAATGGTTTGTAAACTATTATTAGAGTACGGATATAATTAATGAAGAGGTGATCTATTTGGAATATCAAAATCATGAGTCAAGGCATGTATTTCTAGCAATCAGTGTTGTGCTCCTGCTAACTTGTCCACTTTTTCTTCCTGTCATTCCCCAAACGGTAACAAACATTATGCATCATAAGTCCGAAATATGGCATGTCTTCACACCAAATGAAAGCTATATGGCCTTTGCAATCGGATTTTTCTTGCTCTTCTTATCATCTTTGACTCTCTTCTTTCTAGACATTAAAAAAATGTCGATTTTCATAAGTGTTCTTCTTGTGTTGATTAGTATAGGTTGTTTTATGATGGCAGCATTACCGTATAAAACGCTAGGAGATGAGGGGATTTCATTCAAAGAATTCATGTCAACGGATGTTTATACCTATTCGTGGGAAGAAGTTGAAAAAATAAATAGAATTGATATGGAGGACAAGGGATTTTATGACTATGAATTCTTGTTTACTGATGGGAATAAAATGTCTATAAGTTATAATGGCTATTTTCGAGAGATACTAGGTAAATTAGGTAATCAAATTGCTGTGATGAAGATAGAGGTAGTGACGGTTAACGAATAGAATCTTTCACTGATGAAATTTGTTGAATAACTCAGGTAAAACAAGAGGGTAACTAAATTTGGAGTTACCCCACTAAAAATGGTTAATCTTTCTCTTGACGTTTTCTTATTTGCTCTAAATGAAAAGGAGATTCTGGTTCTTCATCGACAACACTAAATGGATTGCCATCTAGGTCAAAGAAATCAAAGCCCTTCATTCCGCCAAAATCTTCTATTTCGGTTGTGGAAACCCCGTTTTGGGTCAGATGTTGATAAGCTTCTTCGATATTTTGAACGAGAAAATTATAATAAATATTTTTTCTTTTGCCCTTGATAACAAATTCCGAAGGTTGGGTCGTTTCAACCTTCACTAATGCTAACTGAGTAGAACTTTCCGAAAAATAGAAGCCTACTCCATCTTCCCAACTGTCAATTTTCTTCACACCAAGATTTTTTTCATACCAGTCACTAGCGTTATCCAGATCTGTAACGGGGATAAAGATACTTCCAACTCTAAACAAAGAAAAACTCCTTTCAAATACTAAAGTTTAGTAGAATGATGTTATTAGAATATTAAGTGAAATCATTATAACATGAAAAATACTTGAAAAAGAACGGTTTTATATTGGAGGGCTTACCTTGAAACAAGAAGAAGCGGTAGCTGCTATAACGAAAAGTCTTATTGCAGATGAACGGGTACTTGCAATTTTTCTTAAAGGGTCAATGGGAAGAGGAGAGTATGATGAGTATTCTGATGTAGATCTCTACTGTATGGTTGAGGAGGAACAACAAGAGTTTTTTCTACTGGACCGTTTAAAGCATTTAGCAGCTTATCGGCCCATAAAATTCTACGATGATTTTTTCATTATTGCACCACAAATGATTACAGTTTATGATGACCTTCTGCATGTAGATTTGTTTACTGTTACTGAAAAGAATTTCATAGAAAAGGATTATTTTAAAGTGGTGTATGATCCAACGGGAATCCTTAAAAAATTTGAGGCCACTCAAAATCTTCGACTGTCTAATAAGGAATTTGATGACTGTACATATGATATGGCATGGTTTCTTTTTCAATATTATAAAGCTGATCGAAGAAAAAATGATATATGGGCTGTTGAGATGCTCCATCAGGTTTTGAATAATTTTGCGAAAGTATTACTTCATCACTATCAGCCAGAGCGAGCACAATTGGGGTTAAAAGCGTTACACTCACATTTACTAAAAGAACAACTTGTAAGTATGAAAGATATCTTCAATTGCAATACACCGAAATGCCACGCCAGAGCAGTTAAGTTTATGATTAAGGATCTACAAAAAGAGATGATATGGATTGATTCTATGTTGGAAAAGGACTCTCAATCAGGTCGATTTCTCAATATGATGATCAATATCTTGGATTAGGGGTGAGAGTGTTAATGGAAACTTATTTAGATAAAATCACTAACCATTTATATGCCTTTTTGCTTTGGGATGATTCTTGGAATGCGTTTAATAATAGTTATTTATTAGTAGAGAGAAATGAGATTATTCTCATTGATTCTGGGAAAGCAGAGCATTTTCATTTTCTTGAACAAGCTTTGAAAAGTATTGGAATAAATAAAGGAGAGATATCCAAGTATTTATTGACTCATGGACATAAAGACCATATTGGTGGAATCTCATTTCTTAATCATTTAAAAGGGTTTATCCATCATAATGACATCGAACTAGTCCCAGATGAAATGAAAGAGCGATTTAATTCAGATTTATCTGGGGGAAATATGGAATATATCCTTCTAAGACATCATACAAAGGGCTCAGTTGCATATTATGATAAGCAACATATGGCTTTATTTTGTGGGGATCATATTTCCTTTTTTGGAGAAAAGCTGAATGAGAATCAGGTTGTTGACGAAGGAAATAAAGTACGAGAAAAATTCAAGCAATTTGTATATGATTGGTCTCAAAAGGAAGAAATGCGAAAACAATATGATTTTGAGTCTTTCATCATAGGGTTAAAAAAAATGCAGCAATTTGATATTGAATACTTATGTACAGGACATGGAGTAGTTCTGAAAGGGAATATTAATTCATATTTAGATGAACTGATAACAATAGAATCATAGTAAATGGAGATAGAATCATGATTTTACATATAATGAATAAAACAGATTGGTCAAAAGCACAAGAAGGAACAGTGTATAGTCCATCGAGTTTGAATACTGATGGATTTATCCATTGTTCAACGAAAGAGCAGGTGTTAGGCGTTGCGAATTTTCTATTTCAGGGACAGGAAGGTTTAGTGCTGTTATGTATAGACTCAAAAAGGGTCAAAGCAGAAGTAATATATGAGGATTTGTACGAATCAGGGAAGTTGTTCCCGCATATTTACGGACCGTTAAATATAGATGCTGTAGAAAGAGTAATTGATTTTCCAGCGAATAAAGACGGAGATTTTGAGATTCCTATGGAGCTTGAATGAATGGTGGTGGCACTTAATGAAGTTTTATCGTTTTAGAGAAGAAGACGGTAAAAAAATATCAGCATATCAATCTAATTTTATGATGTCCCGTATTATGAAAACGGAAGAAGCAACCAATATCGGTTGTATATATTTAAAAGAAAATGGTGTGATCGGCTACCATCAAGCTGTAACTCCTCAACTCCTTATCATTGTTCAAGGGGAGGGAGAGGTACGAGGGGATAGCGATGACTACTTTCAGGTTAAACTGGGAGATGCAGTATTCTGGGAAAAGGATGAATGGCATGAAACGAAAAGTGAAAAAGGTTTAACGGCGATAGTGATCGAGTGTGAATCGCTAAATCCCGCATTATTTATGCCTAGAGCAGCAAAGGAGAAAAAAATGACAGTAACTAATGCAGAAGAATATCATGATCCCATTTTATATGATAAGGAAAATGAATCACATGCACCTGAGATTCCATTCTTATTAAAATGGGCCTCGAAATCGAACGGTCCAATCATTGATTTGGCTTGTGGAACCGGGAGGATCACTATCCCATTAGCGAAAAATGGCTATGAGTTAGTAGGTGTCGACATTCATAACGGAATGTTAGAGGAAGCTTTAAAGAAAGCGGGGAACCTCAAGGTACCGATAAAATGGGTGGAGCAGGATTGCGCAAAATTAGAGCTTGATTTAAAAAGTTCCTTGCTGTATTCAGTTGGAAACTCATTTCAACATTTTCTAACAAACGAAGCACAAGATGGCTTTCTTTCATCCGTAAATAAGCATTTAGAAATGAGTGGAATTTTCATTTTTGGGACAAGGTTCCCAAGTGCCGAAGAATTATTGCAACCTAATACAGAAGAATATTGGCGAACCTATATTGATAGTGATTCACTCCAAAAAGTTGATATGTACACCATTAGTCAATATGATTCGCTAAATCAAATTCAACATTACACAACCATTCGCAAATATCGCAATAAAGACGGAAAAATAGTGGATGAAAAAAGAACAAATATTAGCTTGAGATATGTTTTTCCTAAGGAAATGGAGAGACTGTTAATCGCCCATGGCTTTGAAATTGTACACGTGTTTTCGGATTGGAAAGAAACTCCCATTAGTCAAAATAGTTATGAAATGGTTTATGTATGCCGTAAAGCGAAATCGATTTTAGGGGGAATCAACAATGGTCATAAGAGAGATTAAACTTAGTGATGTTGTGATTGCCCATAATGAAGTAGCGCTAAGCTTATATAAGAAAATGGGTTTTGAAATTGAAGGGGTAAAACGAGACTCCTTGTATGTAGATGGAGAATTTGTTGATGAATACTAAATGTCCAAGCTTTTATGATAGTGAACGGCATTTCGCCAATCAGCGCGTTTAAAGGAGTATAGTATGGAATGGTAAGGGGGAAGATATCTAACTGACATAGGAGGGGAAATGATGGAAAATATCTCAAACATTGTGCATATCGGAGAATTAATTGCTGTTTCTAAGGTTTTTCAACTGAACCCTTACCAAATGATAACATCGATAGAGAATGGTTTAGTGGAAGTTTTTGAAACGAAGGAAGCCTTTATAACAAAATACGGGGACAAAGAAACGTATGATGAATTAGAAGATTGGTGTGAGTTAAACAATGGGAAGATTTTTACTAAACCCAAGTAGGAAGTAGACAGTGATAAATTTTTACAATTGCCTTTTGATTGGATGGGAAGATCTTTTGTCATCCAACCTTCGATTGCCCCTTCACACTTCGCTCTTTTAAGGAGAAACACAACACATCAAGTAGATAAATTTAGAGGAGAGAGCGGATTTGTTCCGACCATGAATAGAATACCTAGGAAACATCTTATTTAATTCTCCAGCCTCGCTCCTCGACCTTTTCTTAAGAAAAATCCTTTTTATACTGTTGGGCCATGTAAATCCCACTAGCTAAAATGGCTAACGCATATTTAAACAAGAAAAAAACGTTCCACATATAGTCTTTCGGAAAAATGATGTCACAAAGAATAATCACCAAGAGCATACAGTAACTGCTTTTCAAGAAGATTTTATTTGTCCGTTCGTCGTCTTTCCCAATCTTCTTATAAAATACATAAGCAAAAATCACACTACCTATGAGCAGTAAAAACCCAACTCCAATGAGAATATTCCAATTTCCTGGTGATTGTTCAGCCCAGTTCTTTAAAGAATGAAAAATGGCGTCATGGATATTTGAGAGAAACTTAATTTCCATTGTGTTCATCTCCTTTCACATAATTAAAAATATCGTTTACATCAACATTAAAAAAATCAGCAATTCGAAAAGCTAGTAGGAGAGTGGGGACATAATTTCCTTTTTCCATGACGAAGATGGTTTGTTTGGAAACGCCAACTTTCTCTGCTAATTCTTGCTGAGACATTCTCGCAAGTACACGATATTCATAAACCTTATTTGATATCGAATCACCAAAATCTTTCTTCATGATTATCACCTCTTAAGTGGAATTATAAACTCTATTTTTACAAAAGTAAAGTAAACTTATACAAAAGTGCGTAATATATTTATTTTATCTAATATTACTTTGGTTTATGGGGAATGAGGTAGTATCGGCAACTACATATACGCAATAAAGGATATCCAATTCCCAATCTAGAAATAGAACTGTATACGAAATTACTTCAGGAGAATAGTAATGGAAAACATTATTGAGAGAATCATTCAGGAGTTAGAACAAGCTGAGTTGCAAAAGTATTGGCCTGGTTTTGAAAAGGTTGCTTATGCTGTATACAATGAAACAGAAGTAACTATTTTTAACCATCCTAAATTTAAACATCAAGAAAAGCTGAAAAGGGATGCACATTTTAATGCTTGTACCTTAATTATGTATGAGGACTACCCAACTGCGATAGTTGATCTACAATTTTTCGAAAAGTTTGAGGACTTGTATTCAATCCTTGTTCATGAATTATTTCATGGTTATCAATATTTAAAAGGAGAGAAGCGATTTCCTGACGAAATGAAAGGAGTTACATATCCTGTATCAGGAGAAAATGTGGAGTTGCGAAATCTTGAGAGGTTGAATCTCTTTCATGCTTTAGTAGAAAAAGACCCCGCTAAGAAGAAAGAATATCTCCAAGCATTCGTCTCTCTTAGGGAACAAAGAGCGATAGCTATCGATGAACACTTAACCTATGAGAATTTAATAGAAACAGTTGAAGGACCAGCTTGGTATGTGGAAATGAGGGCATACTATGAAAAGAGTGGACTCGAATTTTCCACGATCTTACGTAAATATGGTGAACCGTTAAAGGATCCTTATCAATCAACGATTAAAGTTCGTATGAGTTGCTACAGTTCTGGATTGTTTATGTGTGTATTACTTGATGAGCTTTCTCCAAAATGGAAGGAGACGTTTTTTAATGCGAAAAAAACAATCTACGATTATATAAAGGAATGCAGCGATATTGACATAACACAATCATATAGATTGATTGAAATCAGTTCTGAGACGAAGAAGATAGTCGATTCTGTCATAAAAAATAAAGAGGAAAAATTTACGGCATTTAATGAACAAGAAGGAATTCATCTGACTATTGTTGGAAAAATCATCGCTACGGCTTTTGATCCGATGAATATCGTGATGTTAGATCGTAAAGTATTACATCAAAACTTCTTGAAAATTAGAATTCATGACGAAGAATACCTTTTACAACAACCCGTCGTGACAAAAGGGGAAGGGCTCCGACAGATGAGAGAACTTCATCTTCGATTAAGGAGCGAGCTGGTAATTCGAAAATCCTCCCTCTTTATCGATGGCATTGGTGAAATAAAAGGGAAGGTTGAGAAAAAGGGGGAGCATTTTTACTTAAATATTCGCTGATTTCGCAATGAATGTGGTTATTTTTCGTAAATGTCCAAGAGCTGACATTTACACGCTAATAGGGTTCGTATTCACACATTATTTTTGCGCAGCACTTTTTGCTGCGATTAAACTTCTATTTGAGGAAAAAACTGAATTTTTTTAGGCGATTTACAACTCAAAAACGACAATATTTGCGAAAAGAGCTTAACGATTTGAGGGTTGACTGTCCCCTTAGGGATTAGCTTATGATTCTCATGAGGTGAAGAAAATGCTGATAAATGAAGTATGTAAAAAATGCTCTCTAACGAAAAAAGCGATTGAGTATTATGAAAAGCAGGGGCTTGTACATCCAAAAATAGAAGAGAATGGCTATCGGAATTATAGTGTTGAAGATGTCACGATTCTACAAGAAATCGCAGTGCTCCGAAGTCTAGGGCTTGGTATTCCTGAAATTAAAGACATATTATCAAGTAACAACAAGTCGTTCGCGTTATCTAAATATCAATATGTAATGGAATTAAAGAAACAAAGGATAGTGGAACAGCAGAAAGCACTTGAGATGTTAAGGGAAGATGCTCAAGTTGAGCATGTTCGTGACTATATTAAGGAGCATATTCTCCCGTCGTTAACGATCAAGGAAAAACTTGTCCAATCCTTTCCTGGGGGATATGGAGTTTATTTGTCCATTCACTTTGGAACCTTTTTAAATGAAAAAATAAATAGTGATGAGAAGAAGAACGCCTATTGTAAAATTGTTGAGTACCTAGATAACTTAGAAGTGAGTGAGGAAGTTGAGAAATATTTGGAAGGTTCCCTCGCTTTATTCAAACACGAGGATATAGAAACGATGGATAAGACTATGTTAGACGCAGTTGAACATATTGAAGAATATATGGAAACAAATAAACAAAGCATTGAGGACTATATTCAATTTCGTCATTCTGAAGACTATAAGAAAACAGATGCTTATAAATGGCAGCAACTGCTTTTAGAATTTCAGAAGCAGAGTGGTTACGCAGAAATATTTATCGCCAATTTGAAAATCTTGAGCGACTCTTATCGCCACTATTTTAATAAATTGGAAAAAGCTAATGAGAAATTCAAGGAAATATTCCGTGAAAGAGGAGTTGAATCGTAATAAATATTCGATTTGCAGTTTCTCATGATATTAAGCAATTAGTCCAGATGAGATGGGACTTCACTATTGAGTTTGATGAAAGCAAGAAAAACGAGTCTTTCTCTGACTTTGAAAAAGAATGCCACTTATTTTTGGAAAAGGCGTTACAGAGCGAACGTTGGATCATTTGGGTAGCGGAGGAAAATGGCGCAATCGTATCCCACATTTATATTGAGTTAATCGATAAAGTACCTCGTCCTGGGAGAACTACCTATCCCTTTGCTTATATGACGAACGTTTACACGGTTCCAGCTCATCGAGGAACAGGAATTGGAAGCAGGATGCTAAATAAAATTAACAAGTGGATCGAAGACAATCATTATGAATTTGTGATCGTGTGGCCAAGTGAGGAGGCCATTTCCTTTTATAAGAAAAATGGCTATGTTCATAGCAAGGAGCCGATGGAATATGTTCCATCTTGAAAAGGATGTGTTGATAATGAAAGTTTCTTTAATCGCAGCATTCGATCAAAATAGAGTACGATTACTATTTTCATGTATATGAAAAGAAAGCTGATTTTTTCTCATAATGGACTTGACTTTAAAACTGTATTAACCATATAATACATATATATCAGGTGTATTATATGGTTAATACAAGATGGAAAATGTTTTTTTACCCCTTGTGTATGAACCGAATAATACGGATATTTTTTTACACACTATGTATTAATCGCTTGATACAAGTTCATTTTTGCTCACACTGTATGAACCAATTAATACACGAATTTTTTTGCTCATCCTGTATTAAGGTGTTGATACAATGATTTATCGAAATACACTAAGTTTTTTTAGGAGTTGGATCTATGAATATTAAGTTTAACAACCGGGATCCTGTTTATGTGCAAGTCATTCGGCATTTTAAAGAGCAAATGGCTACAGGGTTATTTGAACCAGGTCAAGAGATTCCTTCAAGGAGGGAATTGGCCAATCAATTGAAAATTAATCCAAATACGGCGCAGCGGGCGTATAAAGAAATGGAGGAGCAGGGCTTGATTTTTACTGAAGGAAACTTACCTAGTCGAATGACAACAGATGAGAAGACATTTCAAATGGTGCGCAATGAATTGATTTTAGAAGCGGTCGATGCTTTTGTCGATGCTGTTCGAACGATTAAGGTACCGTTAGATGAGGTTCTACCTATAGTAGAGCAAAAATATAAAAATGAAAGCTATGAATAAGGGGGGAATGACTGTGATTGAGTTAAAAAATGTAACAAAAAAATTTGGGAAGAAAAAAGTCCTAAAAGGGGTTTCCTTTACAGCTGAAAAAGGAAAGATTACTTGTTTAATTGGGATCAACGGAGTGGGTAAAACAACGATAATGAAAGCGATTATGAATCTTACCCCAATTGACGGTGGTGAAATTCTCATAAATGGTGAAAAAATTCATAAAGGAAGTTATGAGAAAGTAACCTTCATTCCTGATGCAATTACGATGTTGCCAAGTATGAGAATTCGTGAAGCTTTCACATTCATGGCTGATTTCTACGACAGCTGGAATCAAGAGAGAGCGAGTGAACTATTAACATTTTTTAAATTAAAGGAAGAAGAGCGAATTTCTGAATTATCAAAGGGAAACACAGCGAAAGTGAATTTAATTCTTGGACTAGCTTTAGATGTCGATTACGTTCTCATGGATGAACCTTTTTCAGGCATTGATATATTCAGCCGTGAGCAAATTGCTGATGTGTTTACAAGTCATTTAATTGAAGATCGCGGCGTTATCATTACCACGCACGAAATTAATGATATTGAACATTTAATTGATAAGGTTGTATTACTAGATGATGGTGTGATATTGAGAGAATTCGATACAGAGGAAGTTAGAGAGAATGAAGGAAAATCTGTAGTCGATGTGATGAGAGAGGTGTATAAAGCATGAATCGTTACTTAAAACTAGTGAACTTTGAGTTTGAACGTTTTGTTAAATTTTATCTTGTCTTAATAGGAGTTACGATTCTTTCGCAAATCGTGGGGCTCATCATTACATCGAAAAGTTATATGAGTCGGGCAAATGAAGAAATCTACGTAAATTTAATGCCACAAAGCGATTTCCTTGATCAGTATGGAATGATGTCTTTTTATAATTTTTCGCAAACGGGATGGTTTATCGGACCGATTGCCCTTTGTATTGTGGCATTAGTCATCTATGTTTTCTTTATTTGGTATCGCGATTGGTTTGGCAAAAATACCTTTAGCTATCGTTTATTCATGTTACCGACAGAGCGAATCAATATTTACTTTGCAAAAGCAACGACAATTTTACTGTTTGTGTTAGGTCTTGTTGCCTTACAAATTTTATTATTTCCTATTGAAAGCCAAGTGTTAAAATGGATAGTTCCACCTGAATTTCGAATGGATATGTCTGTATTAGAAATTACCGGAAATCTATATTTCCTATATTTATTGTTCCCGAAAACATTGATTGAATTTGTACTATTCTATGGAACTGGAATGGTCGCCGTATTTGTGATGTTTACAGCGATTCTATTTGAACGCTCGTATCGTCTAAAAGGAATTTTGTTCGCTATTCTGTATGTAGGTATTTCTTTTTTAGTTACGATGGGGCCGTTATTAATTGATACCTTTATCCTAGATAATTACTTCTATCCAATGGAGTTATTCTTACTAGAGGTTGGGGCAGTATTAATCGTTCTAGTTGCAGCGTTATGGATCGGAAATAAGCTCATCAAGCATAAAATTAGAGTTTAAGGGAGTGAGATAAATGAAACGATATTGGAAAATCAGCCTGCTTTCAATTGCAATGGTAATCGTCCTTGGCACTTTTTATCTGCAATCTGGATTAGCAGCAAAAGACAATGTCAAAATAGAGTTTAAAAAAATCAGTGGTGATGAAGCTGAATTGAATGACTTAGTTTTATTTGGTGATTATCGAATTGGGGATATGACTCAATCTTTTAGACAAGTTTCAACTAAAGAAACGCTCATTTTAAATAATCGCTCATTTCTTGAAGAAGTGCTTAACAACAACTATTTACCTGTTTTCGAGAAATTGATTGATGAGCACCGAAGTTTTATGCGTGGAAAAGATATTTATGGGAATTCTTTTTTTGAAAATGAAAATCTCTTAGCTTATGCTGGGATGAAAAGGGATTTTAACTATAGCTCCATTGATTATACGTTAGATGTGGATATTTTAGATAAGAAAACAAATGACACAAATTCGTTTCAATATAAAGTACCAAACGCTAATGAATATGGTTGGTACGATGTTGAGGATGTTCAAATATTCGATGGGATTTTATCGGTCATAGTGCGCTCGAGTCTTACAACTGGAGGAGAAGAAGCGTCTCTATACACTTTTGATATGGAAACGCAAAAGTTAGTCAACAATGAAAAGATTGTTTCGACTTCTACCGTTGAAAACGGATGGTCCGGTTTGATTTTAAATGATAATCAATCTTCCATTCAACCTGAAGAATATATATTAATCGAAATAGAGTCAGAATCCTATGAAAATGAACAGAGTTTTCCTTCTGGGGTAAAAGAAACATTCGTCTATAACAAGGAAACGAATGTGTTGAAGGAAGTAAAAATGCCTGAAGAATTAGCTGATGCTATATATTCCAGCACGATAAAAGATGGAAGATTATATTTCTCCAATGTGACGGAAAAAGGATTTGAAGTACATCAATATGATATTGAAAAAGAACAATGGGAAGCTGTAGAAAAATTTGATAAACCAGATATGAAAAATGGTTATGAAACGACTTATACGACTTTAATGAATGGAAAACTTTATTCCACTTATTTAACGGATAGCGGACATATCTTGTTTATCGGAGATGTTACCACTGGTGAAACCTTATATGAAGGCAAAATTATAGTAGATCATCCTGATTATACAAAGGAGAGCCTCTATATTCATTATATTGAGTAGATGCTGTTATTAAAATGGTCGAGAAAAAGTTAGCTGTTGGACTCTTTTTCTCGATCAATAATAAGATAGGTTTTGGTGATAAAGATGAGAGAGAGTCTTAATGAACTTCAATTTGAAGAAATAGTGAATACGTATCGTCCTGAGTTGAAAAAATTGGCGTGGAGATATGTGATGGATCCGTATCTTGTGGAAGATATTGTGCAAGAGGTATTCATAAAATGTTACATCCATCAAGGGCAATTAGAAGATATTAGTTCGCTCAAAGGGTGGTTATATACGATCACGAAAAACCAGTGCATGGATCATTTAAGAACGAGTTATCATCAACGAGTGATCCCGACCTCCGAATTCTTTATTGCCAACGACCAGACACCTGAATCTGAAGTGATGAACCTACAAACGGGAGAGGAAGTTCAACAGCAGATGAATCGTCTCCCTGACAAATACCAAGAAATCTTATATTTATCCTACATCAAGGATTTGAAAATGAAAGAGATTCAACAATACTTAAATATCAATATCTCTACCGTGAAAACAAGACTCTTTCGGGCGAAACGTTTGCTAAAAGCAACGATGAACTAGAATCCCATGGCAAATGCTGTGGGATTTTAAATAAACAAACCTTATAAAATTAAGTAAATAACAAAAAACAGGATATAAACTGTATCTACGACTGTTAGAAACAGGCGAATTTTCGATTTTTTAAGCTTAGCTAAAGTATTATTAAATAAACGATCATATAAGTCTGCAACAACTAAAACACATGAAATAATCAGAACAACAACGTTCCCTGTAATGAATAGGGCAAGCAAATATATTAACCATCTGCGAAAAAAGTTAAATATTAAAACGAAAAACATCCAAGAAATTCCATGGGGATTTACAAGTAATTCAACATCGGACGAAAGATCCTTGAGTCCTTCTTTAATATTATTGTAGTCTCTTATATAGTCGATATTTAGTATCAGTAAAATGAAACAGTAGATGATGATATAAATTTCTTCATGATTATTAATTCCCACAACAATAAACACGCCTTTACGACATGGTATACATGAACTACTTCAACGAAAAAGGGTGGTTCTCCTTCTCAAATGAAAATTTAACTAGATTATGCGCGATTTTGTTTCTCTTTTTTGTAAGCGAGCGGTGTCATGTTCATCGACTTTCTGAATTTATCGATGAAATAGCTTGTGCTATTATACCCTACTTGATAGGCAACATCCGTAACATTGGCTTCGGATTGTTGCAGTAAAAGTAGGCTTTTTTGAATTCGATAATCTGTTACATAATTCAAAGCGGTTTTCTTTAAAAAACGTTTGAAATATCGGCAGCATTCAGAACGACTTAGTCCACCTGCACGTGCAATATCATCTAACCCTATTTTTTCGGCATAATGGGAATGAATCCAAACTAACATTTGCTTCATTCGTTGATTTTTTAATCGTTCTTTCTCTTCGTATTCCAATTGGATTCCGTTGATAATCAGATTCTTCCAAATGAACGTCATATGAACGCTAATGTCGATTTCATAGTATGGTGGCTGCTGATTGATTAACTGATTGATTTTCATCATAGAGCTAAAGATATTTCTCACCCATTGATCACTCGAAACTAAATGTAAATAAGGTATATTTGTTGCCTGAATATAAGGATTAACAAAGTTTGTAAAAAGTTCTTGTGATAAAACGAATTCTGAAGAAACATTTAAACAAATATAGGTACAATCCGAATGGTCCTTGTCTGTTGCCATATGGAGACAACCTTTATTGATAAAAAGTCCTTCACCTTCTTGAACAGTCATTTTCTCTTCATTCACTTGAAAAATGGCTTCACCTTTTATAACGTGAATAAACTGTAATTCATCATGCCAATGCAGTGGGATATAACCATTTATATTTTGATTAATTGTTGTTTCATAACATGCTATTGGTAACACAACGGTACGGTGTTCGGTTAGTTCTCTTAGATTTTGGTCAATTCTAAAATCTCTTATTTGCACATGACCACCTCAATATCGTTATATTTTTTTATTCCATTTTAGTATTATTTCAGCCTTTGTTCACTTATTATATGAGATATTGTAACACTATTTTTATATTTAAGGTGGAGAGCTCATGATGAGTAGATACAAGGGAATCATTCTTGTTATAACAGGAGCATTATTTTGGGGAATTGGAGGAACAGTTTCCAAAAAGTTATTTCAAGAGTTTGCAATAGATGTCAATTGGTTAGTGACTACTAGGTTGCTTATTGCGGGTGTTTTACTCTTAACAGTCCAGTTTTTTCGAAAAGATCGTGCTCAAATAATAGGAGTTTGGAAAACTAGAAGGGTAGCTATTCAACTAATGATTTTTGGGTTACTCGGAATGCTTGCGGTACAATACACCTATATGGCCTCTATTAAACATGGAAATGCAGCGGTAGCGACATTGCTTCAATATTTGGCACCTGTCATGATCATCGTTTATTTGCTTTTTCGGAGGCAAGCTATCCTTACAAGAAAAGATCTGCTGACAGTTTCACTGGCATTAATTGGCTGCTTTTTCTTATTAACCAATGGGTCAATTACTCAATTATCGGTACCAGCACCAGCGATCATTTGGGGTGTTTTATCTGGAGGTGCGCTAGCATTTTATACTTTATATGCCGTGCCTTTATTAAAACAATACGATTCCCTTGTCATTGTGGGTTGGGCGATGATCATTGGTAGTCTAGCACTAAGTTTTGTTCATCCACCTTGGCAAATGGACTTTCAATCCTTAACAGTGGAAGCGTATTTCTACTTACTATTCGTGATTATCTTTGGGACGATGCTTGCTTTTTGGTTTTATATAGAAAGCTTACAAAGTCTCGCAGCTAAAGAATCGAGCCTTTTGGGAAGTACAGAGCCAATAGCCGCTGTTCTCTCATCTGTTTTTTGGCTAAAAGAACCTTTTGGAGCGTTTCAATGGCTCGGCACCATATGTATTATGATTATGATTGTTGTGCTAGCTTTAAGTAAAAATACATCAAATGAAACAGAACTTTCACAGAGTGAAGAGCCCCTTAAAATTAGCTAGTTTTAAGGGGAATTAGCCGTACTTTTCGTCTTGAAAATACTATCCCATTTGCTCAATGCTTTTTTGTACAACTTCGACCATATCATCTTCAGCACCGAGACTAAAGTTGAAAATGATCCCGCTCCCACCACCAGCGCCGATTGCTGAAACAAAAATTTTATCGTTAGTTCCAACTACGGTAAGGCTTAAACTGGCTCTGTTTCCATTTCTCATAAAGTATTTATCATAAACTCGAACAGCAATTTTCGTATCTTCAATCGTGTAGTTACTTTCATCAACTAAATTCATCGAGAGGGCACTATTGCTAATATCGTATTGTAGTTGATTTACAACTTCCTCGTACTGTCCGATAATGGTCGTTTCATATTTTGCCATAAAAAGTAGCTCCTCCTTCATAAGGCAACTGATTGGGTGGCTAACTATTTGTTCAATTCGATCACAAATTCAAAGCCTGTTGGTATATTGAATGGAATTTTACATTGTTTAAAGACTAATTTATAGTCAACGAGGTCATCGGGTAAGGCAGGTGATATGATGTATGTAAATGATTCATGCCCACCAGAGCCTCCACCTCCTTCGTTTCTACAATCATAATCTACTTCCTTACCAACAATTTCAAGGTCAAAAAGGTTGGGGTCACGAAACCTCCTGGACATTTCGTCATCTTCAGGATCGTCTCTATCAATCGTAAAATGAACGACACTAGCATTTTTAAATTGACGGATAAATGTTACTGTATAAAATTTATGATCTTTTTCAAACGATTTTAATATCGGGATATTTTTTAGAAATCCTGTTGGTTCTACAACAGGTCTATACCACTCTTCGTTCAAAAAATGTGAAAAGACACTAACTAGAAATTCTTCATACAAATCATATTTTTTAGACCAATTAGAAAGAAGCTGTTTTGTTGGAAGACTAGGAGTATTACTTGATAGATCTTTTCGTTGTTTGATTAAATCACAAATTTGTTCATCTATTGTTTCAAGTTTTTCATCGTAATGTTCTGTTGGGCGTTCATAAGGCAACTGATTCATTTTTTCTCCTCCAAAGTGAAAGTATTGACCTGATTTTAGCATAAAATGGAAACGTAAGGTAGCGATTCTCTTTAACTCCCTCTACATAATCTTCAAATCTCATCTATAGTAGAAGGATTATCTATTTTTGTATGGAATACATACGGAAGAACGATGTTAAACTAATTTTTTTTAGATGGGAGAGTAAGATGAAAACTAAATTAATAGAAAAAATAAAGAGAGTTCAAAGTGAACATGAGTTTTCTGGTTCCATTTTAGTTAAGGACACTCAAGAAACCTTAATGGAAGTAAGCTTTGGCTTTGCCAATCGCTCTGAACACATTAAAAATAACGATTCTACAAAATATGGAATTGCATCTGGATGCAAGATCTTTACTGCTGTTGGAATTTGTCAATTAGTAGAGAGAGGAAAACTAGCATTCGATACTAGGTTAAAAGAATGTCTTGATATCGACTTCCCTCATTTTGATAAAGAAATAACGATTCATCATCTGTTAACACATACATCTGGAATCCCTGATTACTTTGACGAAGAAGAGATGGAAGACTTTGAAGAATTGTGGGATGAAAATCCGATGTATAAAATAAGAAGGTTACAAGACTTTCTGCCATTATTTCAACATAAGCCGATGAAATTAAAAATGGGAGAAAGGTTCCACTATAATAATGCTGGTTATATTTTACTAGGATTGATTATTGAACAGGCGAGTGGACAATCTTTTACTGAATACGTTCAAGAGAATATTTTTAAACAGGCAAATATGAAGAAATCAGGATTCTTTGAGTTCGATGCTCTACCTTCAAATACGTCACATGGTTATATTGATTTTCCTGATGGCACATGGAAGACCAATATTTATTCACTCCCTGCAAAAGGTGGTTCGGATGGTGGTGCGTATGTGACCGTGAAGGATATGGGGGAGTTTTGGAATTCGCTTATGAACGGACAGCTTATAAGCAACGCATCTGTGGAATTAATGCTCATTCCTCATGTTCATGATGAAGAAGATGCCTATTATGGCTATGGAGTATGGATAGAAAAAAGAGATTCCACTATCCATAAATATCATGTAATGGGCTATGACCCTGGTGTATGTTTTCATTCTGCTTTTTATCCGAATCATGAAACAACGGTTGTTATTTGTTCCAATAAATCAGAGGGAGCATACGGAATAATGAAAGAAATTGAAATGGGATTATTAGAGCAATAAATAAGATTTTTGGCATCTTAAAAAATGGATGAAAGATTGGAGAGATCCTATAGCGGGAATGGGGATTTCCCATATCATCGATACTACTAATGATTTCATACAGTTTGAGTTAGATGAAATTGAATAAAAGATTATGTACAAATGACGGATTACTCGAATCTTCTTTTTAGCATTGTTCTAACTTCCTATGCTATTCTATTTTTGTTTAAAGATTCGAAGCTTGCCAAAAGGAGGAATAGATAAAATGGATTACATAAGAGTTACAAGCATAGATGATCCGCTGTTTACACAAATGCACCAATTAATGCAAAATATTTTTCCACCAGAAGAGGTATTGGAATTTGACCTTTGGAAGGAGCCTTTAGAGGATTCAGGGATTAGAGTATTTGTGGCGGTTCATGAAGGACAAGTGGTTGGAGCAACGGAATATCGTTATTATGAAGATTTCAATGTAGCGATGACTGATTTTACCATTATCGGTCAAGCTGGGCTTGGAATCGGACCATTTTTAGCGAATAAAAGAGCGGCCGATTTAAAGGCGTTAGCAGAAGAAAATGGAAAAGAGCTTTTTGGCATGTTTGCGGAAATTTATGATCCATATCGAGTCGACGACTATGAATTTGGTGGCGTTAAGCCAATGGATCCGTATGTTCGCCGTGAAGTGTTGTCTCATTTAGGCTATCGTCGCTTAGACTTTCCATATGTTCATCCATCGTGGAATAATGATGGTGAAGCAGTAGAAGGATTAGATCTCTCCTTTTTAACACTGGACCCTGAAGTACAGGCAATCGATGCTAAACTAGTGGTGAAATTTTTGAAAAGATATTATACCGTCCTACCAAACAAGCCAAAGAAATGGTTAGATATGATTGCTAGTATAGAATCAAAGGAAACAATTGCATTAAAATCATTTTAAACGGAAAATGGCTTACCGAAAATTCATCCCTGAATAACGTAAAGAGCAATAGACAGAAATTCCGCTTAAGGATTGTACATTTCACCTGCGACCATTTTTTCTTTTTCTGATTGCATGGTCGTAACTCCTCTGTTATTTAATTTGAAAAATAAATCTTGCAGAATATTGAAAAATATTATACTCTGTTGTTAATTTTAAACAGAGGTGGTTTCCAATGAATGATTTTTTCACCTTTCTATTATTATCATTATTTGTCGTCATGAGTCCAGGTATAGATACGGCACTTATTACAAAAAGAACGATTTCTGATGGCCGAAAAGATGGTTACCGAATCGCACTTGGAATTACAACAGGTTCTTTGGTGCATACATTAGCGGCTGCATTCGGTTTATCGGCAATACTCATGCAGTCGGCTCTAGCGTTTGAAATTGTGAAGTATGTAGGAGCAATTTATCTTATTTATCTTGGAGCTACTTCCTTTATTAAAAAGGATAAAGGAACGGATTCTAGTTTAGAGAAGAATACGAAGAAAGCACCATTTACGCAAGGGCTATTGTCGAATGTTCTGAATCCAAAGGTGGCGATGTTTTTCATCACGTTTTTACCCCAATTTGTAAATGGGGCAAATAATGTGACAACTCAGCTTATTATAATGGGAGTGATATATACAGTATTATCGATTACTTGGTTTTTTGTTTATGTATTTTTCATCAACTATTTACGTGAGTGGTTAATGTCAGCAAAAGTTCAACGAGTAATGGATAAAACAACAGGACTAATCCTTATTGGCTTTGGATTAAAATTGGCGCTGGAGAAGAAATAATCATATATGATGGGCGTCTTTGGCCCCATCATATCCACTTTCGCTCTTTCATATGATGGAATAGAAAGGTGTGAGGTGGATGAGTAGAGTAGCGACCGAATATTCGTATTTGAATTATCCAGATGATATGCTCCATTTAATACGAAATGGTTTAAATAAAGGAACAACTCCAAAAAGAATTTTGATTGCAGGTGCTGGGATGGCTGGGCTTGTGGCAGCTTCTCTGCTAAAACAAGCTGGCCATCATGTAACAGTGGTTGAAGGGAATGCTCGAGTTGGAGGGCGAATTTATACTGTTCGCAAGCCTTTTAGTAATGGAAACTATTTGGAATTTGGAGCGATGAGAATCCCTGATAACCATCTATTAGTTTTAGAATATATTCGTCGTTGCAAGCTGAAAACAAATAACTTCATCAATGCCACTCCAAATGATTTGATATACGTGAATAATGTGCTAACGACAAGTTCCAATTATGAACAAAATCCTGATGTATTGAATTTTCCTCTCAGCGGTTGGGAACAAGGGAAGACGGCAACTGAACTATTTTTAGCTGCCGTTCAGCCCTTTTTAGATCGCTATCAAAATAGCACGACAGAGGAACAGGAAGAATTGATGAAACAATTTGATGACTATTCGATGGAAGCTTATTTGAGGGATAACCCTTATGGCCCTTCTTTGTCATTGAATGCGATTCGATTAATTAGCATTATGCTTGGAATGGAAGGTTTTCGTGAACTCTCATTTGTTGGGATTGTGACGGATATTATATATCCGATTTTTAACGAGGATGCCCAATTTTTTGAGATAGATGGTGGGAATGACCGCTTGCCTTATTCGTTTTTAACTGAATTACGAAATGACATTTATGTGAATGAGAAGATTTCTAAGATCATTCAAGATGAGCAGGGCGTCCTTTTTCAAACGACCAATCAAATAACAGGACAGGTACATACATTTAGAGGAGATTATGCGATTATTACGATTCCTTTTTCAGCTTTGGAATTGATAGAAATTGAGCCTTTTGATTCGATTAGCTTTAATAAGCGGCAAGCGATTCGAGAGATACTTAGTATATCTTCGGTGAAAATCGGCCTGGAATTTAAGCAGCCCTTTTGGGAGAGGTACCACTTAGGGAACGCAATTTCAGATTTACCGACACGATTCAGTTATATTCCAAGTCACGCTATTGGTCGGCCTGGACCAGCGGTGATGTTGGCAAGCTATAGTTGGGGACATGATGCTGCTTTGTGGAATAGTCTGTCTAACCAAGAAGTCATTCAATATGCTTTAAAGAACCTTGCCAAAATATATGGTTCCATCGTCTATCAGGAGTTTTTAAAAGGGGTCACATTTAATTGGGGAAGAAACCCTTTTTCCGCAGGTTGTTTCACCCTTTATGCACCAGGTCAGAAAACAGATTTAGGTGATATTATTTATCAGCCTGAGGGAAGATTGCATTTTGCAGGAGAACATACGTCTACTTTCCATGGGTGGGTAGAAGGAGCGGTAGAATCAGGAATTCGAGCAGCCTATGAGGTAAACGGGAGATAGATTCATAAGGCTCTTTTCGCAAATTTTAAGTGAAAAATTATCCTATAGGAATGCGAAAAATGCCGTTGTTATTTTTAAATTAGTAGTCGAATCTGGATATTAAAGGGGAAAACCAGCACCTAGTTTTTTACGAAAATACGTCAAACAAGACGACACGAAAAGGGAGGTTGACAATAAGGAAAGAATCATTTATTATTATCTTGAATTAAAGATAAATTAATTTGAGATAATTGGATTGGTTTATTTTTTTGTTTATATATCTCGAAATCGAGATATTTTCCATAAGTAAGATAATCGATCGCAGATAAAACTAGCAATAAGATAGAAAGAGGAGTGATTTACATGGGAAAACAAACAACAGGAATTCACCATATTACAGCAATCGTCGGACATCCACAGGAAAATGTTGATTTTTATGCTGGAGTATTGGGATTACGTTTAGTGAAAAGAACGGTCAATTTTGATGACCCAGGAACATATCACCTCTACTTTGGGGATGAAGGTGGTAAACCTGGAACGATCATTACCTTTTTCCCTTGGGTAGGAGCCCGACAAGGTGTTATCGGGGATGGACAGGTAGGCGTAACTTCATATGTTGTTCCAAAGGGAGCTCTTGAATTTTGGCAAAAGAGACTTGAGAAATTTGATATTCCTTTCAAGACGATGGAGAGATTCGGTGAGCAATTTATAGAGTTTGACGATCCTCATGGTCTTCACTTAGAAATCGTGGAACGCGAGGCAGGAGAAAAAAACACATGGAGTATTGGGGATATCACAGAGGATGTTGCTATTAAAGGTTTTGGTGGAGCAACATTATTGTCCACTCAACCGAAAAAAACTGGAGAATTGCTAGAACATGTGATGGGACTAGAATTTGTCGGTCAAGAAGGAGAGATTGCTCGCTATCAATCATCTGGAGAAATCGGGAATATCATTGATTTAAAAATAACAGCAACAAGACGTGGACAAATGGGTGTAGGAACGGTTCATCACATTGCGTGGCGTGCAATCGACGATGCTGATCAATTAGAGTGGCAAAAGCATGTTGCTACAAATGGATACGGTGTGACGCCTGTCCAGGATCGCAACTACTTTAATGCCATTTACTTTAGAGAGCATGGAGAAATCTTATTTGAGATTGCTACAGATCCTCCTGGATTTGCTCATGATGAATCTTTGGAAACGATGGGAGAAAAATTAATGTTGCCTGCGCAGTATGAACAGTACAGAGAGCAATTAAATCGAAGGCTTACCCCAATTGAAGTAAGAGAATTAGATTAAGATTCGTTTAAACTTAAAAAAAAGGACTGATACGCTTGCGATCCATTGATCCTTCCCAATATTCGGAAAGAGAAAACTATAAGTTCTTAATCGGGAGTGTTATTCCAAGACCAATCGCCTTTGTCACGACACTATCTGAGGAGGGTGTTTTAAACGGTGCTCCTTTTAGCTTTTTTAATATTGTCTCTTCCAATCCGCCCATGATTTCACTGGCGATTCAACAGAAAGCAGATGGACGTAAGGATACTGCTAAAAATATCCTGAAAATGAAAGAGTTTGTTGTACATGTGGTGGACGAGTCAAATGTCGAAAAAGTGAACGACACAGCAGCAAGCCTTCCGTCTCATGAAAGTGAAATTGCTCTTGCGTCTTTTACCCCAGTCGATAGTGTTAAGGTGGCAGTTCCGGGTGTGAAGGAAGCGAAAGTCAGATTGGAATGCACGTTAGAGCGTGCACTTGAATTAGGAGAAGGCACTGATTTTATCATCGGCAAGGTTGTACGCTATCATGTGGCAAATGGGATTTTTGAAGATGGAAAAATTGACCCAAGAGGACTCGCAGCGGTTAGTCGTTTAGCGGGAACAAATTACTCAAAAATAGGGGAGATCTTTTCACTGGAACGACCTAAATAGGAGAGGGGTGGAGAGCTTGCTAAAATCAATCGGAATCCATCACATAACGGCTATGGTTAATGATGCGCAAAGAAACATCGATTTTTACACAAATGTACTTGGTTTAAGACTAGTGAAAAGAACGGTTAACTTTGATCGACCTGAAGTCTATCATCTCTACTTTGGCGATAACAGTGGGCATCCAGGTACGATCATCACATTTTTTCCGTGGGAGAAACAATTAAAGGGACGGATTGGCACTGGTCAAGTTGGTGTAACAAGTTATGCGATTCCAAATCAATCGATGAGCGTTTGGAAAGACCGTCTTCAACAATTTGGCTTAGAATTTAAAAGGACTTCTCGCTTTGGAGAAGCCATCCTAGCATTCAGGGATTCTGATGGATTGGAGTTAGAACTCATTGAACGTCAAATTAAATCGAGTAATCATGAAATTATCGGATTTGCAGGTGCCACTTTGTTTTCAGCACAGCCTAATAAAACAGCGGAAATATTAGAGAGTTTGTTCGGAATGGAATGTGTTGGGGAAGAAGATGGATTTTTACGATTTAAAGGAGAAGCACTAGTTGGTAACACGATAGACATTAAGCTCACTCCATCAGTTAGGGGATTGATGGGAGCTGGAACGTTCCATCATATAGCCTTGAGAGCAAACGATGAAAAAGAGTTAAACGAATGGCGAGAACTTCTTTTGGACAAAGGCTATAATCCAACAGAAGTCCGAGATCGCAATTACTTTAAATCTATCTATTTCCATGACGAAGGAGGAATTCTTTTTGAAATCGCAACCGATTCTCCAGGTTTTACGGTGGATGAATCGATTGAGCAACTAGGTGAAGGTCTAATGTTGCCACAGTGGTTAGAGGCAAAAAGGGAAGCGTTAGAAAAGCAGTTGCCAAAGGTGGAAGTACGTAGAGTGGAGGGAAATCAATCATGAAGCATATTTTTAATCAAGGAACAGATATGACAAAACCAACCTTGCTTTTATTACATGGAACAGGGGGAAATGAGTTAGATTTGCTGCCGCTCGCTGGACGAATTGATGATGAAGCCTCGGTATTAAGCGTCCGTGGAAATGTTCTTGAAAATGGAATGCCGAGATTTTTTAGACGATTAGCGGAAGGAATTTTCGATGAAGAGGATTTAATTTTTCGCACGAAGGAATTAAATCAGTTTCTCGATGATGCTGCAAAGGAATATGGATTTGATCGAGACAATGTGGTGGCTGTCGGCTATTCCAATGGGGCCAATATTGCGGCAAGTCTTTTATTTCACTACGAGAATGCGTTAAAGGCAGCTATTCTCCACCATCCAATGGTTCCACGTAGAGGAGTGGAACTTCCTGTTTTAACAGGTAAGTCTGTCTTCATTGCAGCAGGTACGAATGATCCAATTTGTTCACCGGAAGAATCAGAAGAATTAAAATCACTATTGGAAAATGCTCATGCAAAGGTAGAGCTTCATTGGAAAAGTCGAGGCCATCAATTAACGCTTGATGAGGTTGTTGCTGCGGCGAAATGGTATCAAAAGATTCATGCATAGGAACATAGAAAGTAACAGAAACTAGGTGGTGGTTGTATATGGGCATTTTGTCGAAACTATTTGGAAATTCAACGAAAAAGGAGTCTAAATCAATGTCAAATGTAAAATTAGCGGTCATTTACTACAGCATGGGTGGAACAAACTATCAATTATCAAAATGGGCTGAAGAAGGAGCAAAAGAAGTAGGCGCTGAAGTAAAGGTTTTAAAGGTACCTGAGCTTGCTCCTGAATCTGCTATCGAAGGGAATCCAGCATGGAAAGCTCATGTGGAAGCAACGAAGGATGTGCCAGAAGTGTCACTAGATGATTTGGAGTGGGCAGATGCAATTATTTTTAGTGTCCCAACTCGTTTCGGTAATATGCCGTCCCAAATGAAACAATTTTTAGATACGACAGGTGGATTATGGTTCAATGGCAAGCTTGTTAATAAAGTGGTCAGTGCAATGTCATCTGCACAAAATTCTCATGGTGGCCAAGAAGCTACGATTCTTTCACTTTATACAACGATGTATCATTGGGGAGCGATTGTCGCAACTCCAGGATATAGCGATCCGGTCATTTTCTCATCTGGTGGTAATCCGTACGGAACAAGCGTAACAGTTGACCAAAATGGAAAAATGGTTGAAGACGTGGAAAATACGGTGAAGTATCAAGCAAAACGAACCGTACAAGTAGCTGAATGGGTGAAAAAGGGAAATCAATAAAAATAATTAGCTGAGAACGCCAGAGGACCGATTCCACTTTACTTGATGAAAGTTGATTCATGAGGCCACAGTCTGATGTGCTTTTGTGCAAAAAGGGCTTCATGAGGACAATCTCAGGTGTGCAAAAGAGAAAGTTTGTCCTCATAAGGGGTTCATGAGGACAACCTCAAAAATGCAAAAGAGAAAGATTGTCTCATGAGGACAAACTCAGATTGCTCTTTAGTATGCTCTGTTCTCATTAAAAGATATTTTCAGACAAAAATAAGAAAAAGCAAGTGAACGATCCTCACTTGCTTTATTTAATGGGCTTATTCTGAAAGTACCTTGTTATGTTTGCGCTACTTTTTTATCGCGGGTTTTGACAAAGTAAAAGGCTGATATCCATGCGGTGATCGGAATGATCAAGGTCACTCCTGTCCCAGCGCAAAGAATGGTGATCATTTCAGCACTGAATATTTTTGAATTGACGATTTCTCCGAGAGAATAGGCAAGGTCCTTAAACCAAATGAGCAAAGCTAAATAGCCGCCAAAGAAGGCGAAGAAGAGTGTATTGGCACTCGTACCAAGAATATCTCTACCAATGCTCATACCAAACTTAAATAAATCTTTACGGCTGATGTTTGGATGATGATAAAAAGCTTCGTACATTGGAGAAGAAATGGCGATTGCTGCATCCGTTATCGCTCCGATTGTACTCATTATCATTACCGCAGTGGCAAGCTTGATAAAATCAATTCCGATATAAAGGGAAAAGATGCCTAACTCCTCTATCTCTTCCTCCCCAAAACCCTGTATCATCGCTTTGTCTGTGAGGATGACAATGAAAGAAAGTAAGATGACAATTGTAATCAATGTCGATAGAAAGGCGGTTTTGGTTTTACTATTCATTTCGTTTATATAAAATAAATTAATACAACTAATAATTGCACAGGCAATGACGGTAATGACAATGGGATTTAAGTTTGGATCATTCATAAATAAAACAGCAAGGAGAACAACAACAAAGTTAAGAAAGATCGCAAAGAAAGAACGTGCCCCTTTTTTCCCTCCAATAATCGTCATCAAGAAAAACAATATCATTCCAAGTAATACTAATACATTCATAATTTCGCCCTCTTTCGGTTAACAAAAAGCATCGTAACATAGAGACCAATGGGGATCGTGACGACAATGCCAATTCCGCCAGCTAAAGCGCGAGCTAGCTCTAAAGAAAGGTTCATGGAAAGAGTAAAACCTAAAGGAGAAGCATTTTTAAAATAAAGGATAAGCATCGGAATCGAACCGCTAATATACGCGAAGAACAAAATATTGGTCATCGTGCCCATGATATCTTTGCCAATCTCCATTCCCGATTTTTTCAATGCTTTATTCGAGATGTTATGGTCCTTTTCATATAATCCGAAGATCGAAGAAGACATAGTGATGGCTACATCCATAACAGCACCTAATGAACCAATAAATAAGCCGGCTAAAAAAACGAGCTTATATGGCCGGGTAATAAATTGAATTTCCTCATAACGTAATCCTTGTTCATTCGTTACCCACATAACAGCATAGGTGATTAGCAATGAAGAAAAGGTCCCTAATAGAGTAGCGATGATCGCCGCATAGGTTTTTTCATTTAAACCGTTGACAAGTAATAACGAAATGACGGTGAATAAGATGATACTAATGCTGCAGATGACTAACAAATGGATCCCAGATGATTGAAGATACAAATCTAAAGCATAGGAAAGTAAAACGGCGTTCACTACTAAGCTAATAATTGAAAAGAGACCTTGTTTTTTTCCAACGAACAATAAGGTGAAAATAAAGGCCCAAGCAACAATAAGTAAATATTTATCCCTTTTGACATCTTGAATGGTAGCGGATAAATCGGATTGCGCATCAGCTGTTTGATCAATCATCACAAATAATTCATTGCCAACTTTATATTCTTGATCGTAAGCACCTGAAAAGGAAAACTCATTTTCGATATGGATTTCCTGCCCCTTATAGTCACCATTCATTACCTTTGCCACGAGGTGTTGGGTCGTGAGGATATCTTTATTGTCATACATATCGACGTTTTCACTTGATTCTTCGACACTGACAGAAGTCACTTTAGCAATCGTCCGCTCGTACAATCCATAGTTAAACTGTACAAAGAGAAAAGATGCAATAAAAAGAGTAAATAAAAGACTATACAGAAAAATACTTCGCTTCTTATCGGTTATTTTCGTTGTTAATATGTTCAAGAGAGGAACCTCCCAGTAGTCTTCATGAATGGTCTAAGAATAGCAAGAATGATTTTACATCGTCAAGAAATTGTGTAAAAACACTTGCGTTTTGCAACTAAATAATTATAATGAAATCAAGAGGTGGAAAAAATGGAAAATTTACGTGAAATCTTTCAAGTGATGACAAGACGCTTTGGGTTCTTAAATAAAAATTGTTGCAGTGTTGGAGGAAGTGCGGTGTCACTCGTTCAAAGTCATATTTTGTATGAGATTGACCGTCAGCATGAGCCATCGATGCAACAAATTGCAGACACATTAGGGATGGATATTACGACTTTTAGCCGCCAGGTACAGTCATTAGTGAAGATGAATTTAGTAAAGAAAACTCCGGCTCCTGGGGATAAACGAATTCAGATTCTGTCCTTGACAACGGAAGGAACATACGTGGAAACAACGATTGATGAACAAATGAATCTTTTTCTCAATGAAGTATTTTCCCACATGAATGATTTCGAAAAGGAAACGGTTATTCGCTCTATTAAGCTCTTAAACGAGGCGATGGCAAAGTCAAGTATGTGCTGTGGGAATTGGCAGGGGTGAAATACCCTAATATAAAAAAATACTTGTAAAATGCAAATAATGACACAAAATACTTGCGAAATACAAATAAAAGGAGTCTCTTAATATGCTGGGACAAATTTGGATGGATTTTCTTGCAATTGCTTTTGAACTCACGATTCTTTTTATTGGGATTTCTTTTCTTGTTAGTTTACTGCAAGGGCTCATTCCATATGAAAAATTGAATCATTATTTATCTGGCAAAAACACCTTTATTGGCGTCATCGCGGCGATTATTTTTGCCTTCATTACTCCGTTCTGCTCCTGCTCGACGATACCTGTTGTCGTTAACTTATTAAATAAGCATGTTCGCTTTGGTGTTGTAATGGTTTTTCTATTTGCATCACCGGTGTTGGACCCGATTATTATTACGTTGATGACGGCTCTTTTAGGATGGAAGGTGGCACTTGTTTATACGCTTGTCACAACCGCATTATCGATCATCATTGGCTTAACTTTAGAGAAGCTTGGTTTTGAAAAAGCAGTTAAAAGAGTGAAGATGACGGGATATAAAGAGCCAGAGGTGAAATTTAGCTTTCGCTTCGCATGGGAAGAAACCGTAAATCTGATGAAAACCGTTTATCCCTTTCTATTAATTGGTGCTGGAATTGGGGCGATTATTCATGGAGCGGTGCCAACCGAATGGATTACAACCTATCTCGGAGGGGATAAATGGTGGCTTGTTCCAATCGCTGCGATCGTTGGAATTCCACTTTATATTCGTCTTTCAACGATGATTCCTTTGTCGCAAATTTTAATTGCAAAAGGGATGGCTTTTCCACCTGTAATGGCTCTAATGATCGCTTCGACAGGTGCTAGTTTACCAGAAGTGGCATTACTGAATTCAATTTTTCAAAAAAGATTGGTAACTGCCTTTGTTGTTTCAGTTGTCTTTATGGCGTCCACTTCAGGCTTTCTATTTTATCTCATTTAAAGGAGGTGAGAAAAAATGGCATGGTTCAAGCGTAAAGCAGATACTGCTTGTTGTGATGTAAAAATAGAAGAAGTGGTGGATAGTTCTTGCTGTGAAACGAGTGAAGAGGTAGGTTCCTGCTGTGATGTGAAAATTGAAGAGGAAAAGGAATCGTAAGGTGAATGTGAGTGGAGCCATTTTTTTAGATGGAAAATGGTTCCTTTTTTCATATATTCATCTTATGATTAAAAGAAGAACAAATAGGGGGAGTGGGACTGTGATCATTAGAGAGGCCATTTTTAAAGATATCGAATCGATTCGAACGATTTATAACGAAGGAATCGAAGATAGAATCGCGACATTAGAAATAGACGAAAAAGATCCTTCCTACATGAAAGAATGGTTTATCAAGCATGAGGGTCGATACAAAATTATCGTGGCAGAAGTAGGCGGAGAAGTTGTTGGATGGGCTGCCTTAAATCCTTATAACAATCGATGTGCTTATTCTGGAGTAGCTGATCTATCGGTGTATATTTCCCGGAATCACAGAGGAAAAGGAATCGGGACGAAACTATTAAAAGCGATCGATAATGCTGCAAAAACAAGCGGGTTCCACAAAATTGTCTTATTTACTTTTCCATTTAACGAAATGGGCCAGAAGCTATATGTTAAGAACGGATATCGTGAGGTAGGAACCTTTAAAAATCAGGGTGTTCTTGACGGGAAATTCGTCGATGTCATGGCGATGGAGAAGTTGCTTTAAACATTAGGTCATCCTTATGTTTTTGGGAAAAACCGTAAGCTATGGGCAATCATAAATTGTGCAGCATAATAGGTGGCCATGATGAAAATATCAGAATGAGGTACGTGTGATACGAACATATTCCAGGACAAGAAAGAATCAGAAATGACGAATAAAATACTTCCTAGTATCGCCCAAACATTTCGTGTTAAGAATGCCATCCAACACATGAACAATATGACGAGAATATAAATTAAAACAGGTAGTGCTAAGCCCGAAGTTTGCTCTCCAATTACTGCGTCTAGTACATAGTATCCCATCACTACCCCATAAACGCCAAGTGGTAAGATCACCATTAATGCAAGGGATGATAAACGGCGAAAACGGAAAAAGCCAGCGATATAAATCAGGTGTCCGATTAAAAATGCAAGTAGGCCGAGAATGAACGATCTGCTGATTAGTCCGTCTCCAAGCATACAGAAAAATAACCCCCACCAAATTATCCAAAGTGTTTGTGATTGATGCAGACGTATTTGTTGATAGGCATAGACAAGGATGAGCCACATCGGAATCAATTTGCAAAATATTTTCAATGCTTCCAGATCGTTCGGAATGAAAAAAATATAAATTACGCTCGTTAACAATATGAAAATCGGTAGCATGTATCTTTGCAATGTATTCATCCTCTCAAACTAGTTAACTACTTACATTGTAACTTGTGTTCAGAGTAATTGAAAACCTTTTCATGAAAAAAGGTGCTGCCTAAACAGCCCCTTAGTTCACTTTATTTTCATAACGGGAATCCAAATCTCACTTTTAACAGATGGTGAAGTTAGATCCTGATCTTTAATGGACAAGATTTCGGGTCCTTCAGCAATTTGATAGCCAGAAGATGGAAACCACTCAGCGTATATTCTTCCCCAGGTTTCTTGTAAGGTAATAGGAAAGGGACCTGCTGATTCAAAGACAGCCCAAGTTAATGCTGGAACTTCTAGTTTTGAAAATCCTTTAGAGGATTCTTCTGTTGTTGCCACTCCTATATATTGATCAAGTTCACCTTTTTCTTCCATTCTTCCATCTGAAAAGTTTGTGGATGCTTGAATCATTCCTTTTGGCTCAATATTTGAAAGTCTCATTAATTGCTCTATTTTTTCCATTGTTAGAGATTGCCACATTTTTGTGATTTCTGGATTTTCCCCTTCAAAAATAATTGGAACTCTTTTCACGATTCCAATCAGATGGAAGGCTTCCTTTTCTTCCAATCGATAGTTCATTTCATTTCCCCCTTTAATAGATAGTTGAAAGGTCATAGGTGGATAAGCTTTTAACCTTTGGTCATGGTTTCTTGCTTCTGACGGTGTTATCCCATGAATATGTTGGAAAGCTCTGGAGAAAGAGTCTGGTGATTGATAGCCATACTTCAGCGCCACATCAATTATTTTGAGGTGCCGATTTTGCAGTTCTAATGCTGCCAAACTAAGTCGTCTTCGGCGAACGTACTCTGATAACGTAACGCCAGCAAGAAAAGAAAACATTCTTTTAAAATGATATTCCGAACAGTGTGCGATTTTTGCAACTACCTTATAATCAATATCGTTCGTTAGGTTTTCCTCTATATAATTCATGGCGTCATTCATGTTCTTAAGTAAATCCATCGTATGACCTCCTTTGCTACTAGCATAGCAGGATTAGACTATTTTGATCCGATAATTTGTGCACGATTTTGTAGGATGAAAGTGAACTTTGTTTTCGAGGGAAGGAGTGAAATATGCTTCGAAACAGAGTAAAAGAATGAAAGAAAAACGCTCGAAATGAGCGTTTTTCCATAACTGCCATCAAAATTTTTCAACTTGCTCATAGTTTTTATTAATATCAGGCTTTTCGGAAGACCATATTAATAGTACGATACCAAATATTAAAAGAAAAATTCCTATCCATGAAGTGGCACTTAGATACTCTCCTAACACGAGTACTCCTAATATCGCTGCGGTTAATGGTTCGGCTAACGCAAGTGTAACTGAGGTAGATGGAGAAATGTGACTAACTCCTTTGGCAAAAAGGAAATATGCAATTCCAGTGGCCATTATTCCAAGATGAAGACTTGCGCCTATCCCATTAACACTCATAATCCAAGACAAATCATAAATAAATAATATCGGTGATAAAATAATGGCGCTAAGTGTAAAAACAACCGCTACTACTGAAAGAGATGAATATTGAACAACCAACTCTCTACTCACAATTGTATAAGTTGCAAACGATAAACCAGCACCCAAAGCCATCAATATTCCAACTGGCTCTACTTGCACTGATTCCTTATTAAAAAAAAGCATTAGACAGCCTAAGATTGACAAAATAGTTGAAGACCACCAAAGGGCATTTTGACGTTTATTTAAAAAAAGCCATTCAATGACTCCGGATAGTATTGGAGCAGTTCCAATTGCTATCACTGTTCCAATGGCAACCCCTGTTATCGTAACTGCGGAGAAAAACAATGGTTGATAGACTGCCATACTTATTGCAGCTAGTAAAGTTGTCTTGACTGGCCAATTCTTTAAACTAAATTTTCTTGTTAGCAGAACAAGACATAATAAAAATAGACCACCTACGGCTAATCGAGTAGCGCCAATAGCAATCGAGTAGCGCCAATAGCAATCGGGTGTGCGGTTTCCGGCGCAAGTGCCTGAGTTGTTCCGGTGGTTCCCCAAAGGATGGCAGCTAGTATTACTAAATAAGGAGCTAGTTTGCCCTTCATTTTGCTCACCTCAATAAAAAATAAAAGGAATATTAAACTTATAATAGGGAACCTACTGAAAGATCTCTTTACTAAGTTTAATGCACCTTTTATCCTTTCTTAAGCATCCTATATTTTTGTGGAGATATTTTCGTACAGCTCACAAACCATCTTGTAAAGGATGAAGAATTCTCAAATCCTAATTCCTCACTCACTTTTGACATCGCCCAGTCTGTTGTCATTAATAGATGTTTAGCCTCTTTTAAACGGAGTTCAGATATATAAGCTTTTGGGCTTTTCCCAGTTATTTTCTTAAACCATGTTGAATAATATACTGGATGGTAATGCTCTATTTTTGCTAAAGTTTCTAATCTAATAGCCTCCTCCTTATAATGTTTATGAATGTATTCAATAGAAGGAGGATCAGTAGTTTGGAGTTTGTTGGTGACGTATTTGGTTAAATGAACCAAAGAAGACATGTAATCACGACTAGTAGCCTCTTCTAACAGCAAATTACGGATAGAAGTCCATTGTTTATCCATGCGTATATACATATCGCTTGTAGCCTCTGGTAAATACTGAGTTGGAATATCTAAGATTAAAAATTCATTCCTGTCCATAGAACGGTAATTATGTTCCAATTTGGGAGGAATATAGAAACAATAGTCAGAGGTAAGATTAAATTCATGCTCCTTCGTTTGGATATCTAAAGATCCTTTTAAAGGAAAGAGAAATTGTCCAAACTCATGTTGATGAGATATAAACTCTCTAAAATAGGATCTTTTTTCGCAAGTTATATGATTGATCGTTTCCATTTTCTCCCCCCAGTAATTATACCTTCAATTGTATTATAATTCTGAAAAAATATGAGGGATTTTGAATATATAACTATTTTTTTAAAGCTATTAACAATCCGCTCGGTAGCGAAATATTATAATAGCTGGCATTTTCAAAGTAATCTTCAATTTTAAACAGGTTTTAAAGGTGGAACTAATATCCGAAAGTGTCTCCTTCTTTCAAATTTAAGGTCTGTTTGTTAATTGATACGGTAGTGTTATCTTTGGGAATCGTATTACCACTTGAATCTCTTTAGTTCCCCACATTTTTCTGCTGCATTTTTTCCCTTTTGTGAATCATGTGATTGGTTCCCCATTCATGCATTGCGTTTAAAATCGGTTCTAGACTTCTTCCGTATTCCGTAATCGAATATTCGACTTTTGGTGGCACCTGTGGGTATACTTTTCGTTCGATAATATCTTCCTCTTCTAAGTCCCGTAATTGGTTGGTTAGCATTTTCTGAGTGATTCCCGGAACACTTCGTTTCAATTCACTAAATCTTTGAGTACCATTCTTTAATAAGTGCAATAATATGAGGGGTTTCCATTTTCCAACTAAAATCCCCAAAGCATCGTCGACACGGCATAATTCTGGTTCAATTTTCATGTTGCATTCCTCCTTATAGTATCCTTTTGTATACTATACCACTTCAAAGTGCGTACTTCATTAATAGATTGTTATGAGTAATAATAGGATGGAATAAGAAAAACGAGTAGGAAGGTTTGATCATATGGAAAAGTATCGGATTGATCCAAGCAAAGGGTTAGAATTTGGGATTTATACGTTAGCGGACCATCTCACAAATCCCCATACAGGGAAACGAATTTCTGCCCAGCAAAGGGTTCGTGAAATCATTGAATTAGCGAAACTTGCTGATGAAGCGGGAATTGATTTTTTTAGTGTCGGAGAAAGTCACCAAGAATATTTTGTCGCACAGGCCCATTCCGTCATATTATCAGCTATAGCGCAAGCGACGAAAAACATCAAAATCGGAAGTTCCTCTTCGATTATTAGTACATCTGATCCGGTTCGAGTATACGAAGATTTTGCGACCATTGATTTGATTTCAAATGGCCGTGCCGAAATTGTGGCTGGACGTGCCTCTCGTATAGGCCTTTATGAGTTACTTGGATATAATGTGCGAGATTACGAAGCTCTTTTTGAAGAGAAATTTGATCTATTATTAAAAATAAACGAAGAAGAAGTGGTCAATTGGAGCGGACAATTCAGACCGGCATTGAAGAACGCAAAAGTATTACCACGTCCAAAAAATGGTTCTCTACCGATTTGGCGAGCGGTTGGAGGAACTCCAGCAAGTGCGATGAAAGCGGGATACGCAGGAGTACCGATGACATTAGCGGCATTAGGAGGTCCAGCAAGTATTTTTAAGAGAACGATCGATGCATATCGTGAAGTAGCGGAGAATAATGGCTTTGACCCAGCTACATTGCCGGTGGCAACAACGGGCTTTTTCTTTGCTGCTGAAACAACTCAAGAAGCGATGAGAGAGATGTATCCATATATCAACGAAGGAATGAAACTAACGAATGGAAATGGTTTTCCGAAGCAAGCATTCGCCCAAGCTCCTGATAAGCGCAATGTTATTAATGTGGGAAGTCCACAAGAAATTATTGAAAAAATTCTTTATCAATATGAACTCTTTGGTCATCAGCGTTATCTTGCCCAAATGGACTTCGGTGGCGTACCGTTTGATAAATTAGCGAAAAATGTGGAAATTATCGCAACAGACATTTTACCAGCCATTCGCAAATATACAGCAAAAAAATAGGGGGACTCGAGATGAAAATAGTAGGAATTTCCGGTTCGATTGTAGGTTCAAAAACAAGAACAGCGATGAATTATATATCTGAAGAAATCACAGCAAAATATCCGGAAGTAGATTTCTCGATTATCGATTTAGCAGAGTATGATCTGCAATTTAGTGATGGCAGAAATTATTTGGAGTATGAGGGTGACACGGGTTTTGTCACAACGGAAATTATGGAAGCTGATGCGATTATAATTGGAACTCCGATTTTTCAAGCATCGATTCCAGGTACATTAAAGAATCTTTTTGATCTATTACCTGTTCAAGCGTTTCGAGATAAAGTAGTGGGCATGTTTGTGACTGCGGGTTCAGCTAAGCATTATTTAGTAGCGGAGCAACAGTTAAAGCCGATTCTGTCTTACATGAAAGCACAAATCGTTCAGACGTATGTCTTTATTGAGGAAAAAGATTTTCATCGTAAGGAAATTGTCAATGACGATGTGATTTTTCGAATGGAACGATTACTCGAGGATACTGTAGTACTGACGGAAACGTATCAAAGCATTCGTCAAGCAAAAGAGGACGCATACGACTTTTAATAAAACTGTTTTCGTAATGATGGTGGTTTTTGCGTAAATGTCCTCATTTTTTTCTCTGAAAAGGCTGACATTTACCCCTCAAATGAGGTTTTAGAACACTCATTATTTTTGCGCAGCACTTTTCGCTCCCAAAATCAGGCTTTTTGTTTCGTATTGCTTTCCAAAAGCCTTTAATAAAGCTGTCTGCATATCGGTTGCTTGATTTTGAAAATCGTGGTTTAATTTTTTTATATGTATTTTTTATACTTTTAGGTTTAAAAAGACTTTGAGCATTGTGGTGTGACAGTCAAAGCATCCGGGCATGCTAATGACGTTCAAAGGAGAAGAAAGATGACAGTAATGGAAGGAATCCTTAGTATACAAAGAATCAAAGGATCAGATATTATGCTTTTAAATGATATCCCTCTCGTAAAAGCAGTATCTCCTTTTAATGATAAAGAGATTACACTTACGATCGAGAGCGAATCAGCCCCGGCCCAAACATTCTCAGGTGTAGCGGAAGTTTTTTACTTTGCAGGACACCAGCAATACCATAGAGGGATAAAATACGTCAGTGATTTTTTCATTGACGATGTGGATATAGTGGATTGGTTGGAAAGACTAGAGGGTAAATACGTTACACTAACCATTTTAGGTTAAAAGGAGGTTAGTAGCTATGGGCATTGTCGTTGTGGAAATATGTGATGGTAGCCTTATTAATGAATTACCCATTGAAGAGATATTGGAAGAAGAATACCCCGAAGTGGCGGTGCTTGAAAGTAGCTGCTTATCTTTCTGTGGGATGTGTGCAAAAAGACCGTATGCCATCGTCAATGGAAAGAGAATCTTTGCGAAAACAGCGGAAGAATGCTTAGAACTCATTAAAAAGCAAATTGAAATTGAACTGGCTATATATGCTTAAAACAATATTTGTGCTTGAGACCAGTTTGGAGTTTTGGAGTGGGTCTATTTGGACAGGAGCAGTGTGGATTGCGGGACTGGAGTCCGAATCAAGAGTCGATTCGGACAAGAGAGGCGTGAAATGCGTGTCCGGAGTCCGAATAAAAGGCTGATTCGGACAAGAAAGCCAAGATCCCCCGGAAGTGAGTCCGAATAAAGC
>NZ_HE978516.1:152545-226101 GCF_000311725.1 Robertmurraya massiliosenegalensis JC6 | reverse complement strand
TAATTCGGACAAGAAAGCCAAGATCCCCCGGAAGTGAGTCCGAATAAAGCAAGTAATCGGACAAGAGAGGCGTGAAATACGTGCCTGGAGTCCGAATCAAGAGCCGATTCGGACAAGAAAGCAGCAAAAGCGCAGAACGGTGTCCGATTAATAGACAGTGGCAGAGAACCAAAAACGAAAAGATGTTTTCCCAAAAAACACATACTTAAAAAGCAAGTCAGCAAGGAGGAATAAATGTTGAAAGAAGATCAAAAGGTGTATGATGTCACCATTATCGGTGGGGGTCCAGTAGGGATGTTTACAGCGTTTTATGGGGGGATGAGACAGCTGTCTGTTAAAATTATCGAAAGTCTCCCCCAATTAGGCGGGCAGCTTGCGACTCTTTATCCAGAAAAGTTTATTTATGATGTGGCAGGGTTTCCAAAAGTTCGTGCACAAGAGCTTGTCGACCGGCTGAAGGAGCAAATGTCTGTTTTTTCACAGACGGTTGTGTTAGGACAAACCGTTGAAAAAGTAGAAAAGCAAGAGAGTGGCACCTTCACATTAACGACAAATGAGGAGATTCACTATTCGAAAGCCGTTATCATTACAGCTGGTGTTGGAGCTTTCCAACCGCGTCGAATTGAATTAGAAAATGGTTGCCAATACGAGGGGAAGAACTTGCACTATTTTATCGATGATTTAAACAAGTTTGCTAATCAAAAGGTGATGGTGTTTGGTGGTGGAGATTCAGCGGTCGATTGGTCATTAATGCTTGAACCGATTGCTGAGAAAGTATCCATCGTTCATCGTCGTGATAAATTCCGTGCTCATGAGCATAGTGTGGAAAACCTTCAAAATTCAAAAGTCGATATGAAAACGCCGTATGTACCGGCTGAACTGATTGGGGATGAAGAGAAGATCCGCCAAGTTGTACTTCAAAATGTCACGACTGAAGAGAAAGAAACTCTAGATGTGGATGCCGTTATTGTAAATTACGGATTCGTCTCTGCACTAGGTCCAATTAAAGAGTGGGGCTTAAATATTGAAAGAAATTCGATCATCGTCAATTCAAAAATGGAGACGAATATTTCAGGCATCTATGCAGTCGGAGACATTTGTACGTACGATGGAAAAGTGAAGCTGATTGCAAGCGGGTTTGGAGAAGCGCCGGTGGCGATTAATGCAGCGAAACATTTTGTAGATCCAACGGCGAAGAAGCATGTTCCACATAGTTCAGATATGTTCAAATAATTAAGTGAACGATTTCAAGTGTGAAGGAGGACTCTTTGCCTCACACTTGAATATTTTTATACTTTTTAGTTGAAAAAGTTTAAAAAAGAAAATACAATGAAAGAGTAAATCGGTTTCATCACATTACATATTGGGAGGAATTTATAATGGCTAAGTATGAATTACCAGCATTACCATATGCAAACAACGCACTTGAACCACATATTGACGAACAAACAATGATGATTCACCATGATCGTCATCATGCAACATATGTAAATAACTTAAATGCAGCACTAGAAGGTCATGACGATTTAGCAAGCAAGTCTGTAGAAGAGTTGATTGCTAATCTTGATGCAGTTCCTGAAAGCATCCGTACGGCAGTAAGAAATAATGGTGGCGGACATGCAAACCATAGCCTATTCTGGACTCTTCTTTCTCCAAATGGTGGCGGAAATCCAACTGGTGAAGTAGCAGAAGCAATTAACAATGCATTCGGAAGCTTTGATGCATTTAAAGCTGAATTTGCTAAAGCAGGAGCTACTCGTTTTGGTTCTGGTTGGGCATGGTTGATTGTCGATAATGGTCAACTTGCTGTTACAAGCACTCCAAATCAAGATAGCCCATTAATGGAAGGTAAGACACCAATTCTTGGTCTTGATGTTTGGGAGCATGCATACTACTTAAACTATCAAAACAAACGCCCTGACTACATTCAAGCATTCTTTAATGTTGTAAATTGGGATGAAGTTAATAAATTATTTGCAGCAGCCAAATAAGAAGAATTGAAAGAAGCTCGGATCTAGTGGATCCGAGCTTCTAGTTTGTAGAATTAAATATAAAAAAGGTGATTAGACCAATCCCGTTCAATAAAAAGGCTAAAGCTAACAGCGTTTTTTGCAAACTAGTCAGTTGACTCACTTCTTTTAAAAGTAAGAGAGCGAATAGTATTCCTACGATACTTAGGGCGGTAGTACCCTCGAAGATCATGAGTCCAAGAACAGATAAGACGCCAATTCCCAAACTTCCAATAAGTTTCCCCTGTATATTGTTCACTGTTATATTCTGATTACTCAATGAAAGACCCACCTATCTATGCTTTGAGCGTAATCAAAAATCGACAATGATCATTTCCATCTGTTTTGCAACTTGCCCTACGAACATCATCGGTGCCGAGGACGCTTTTAAGGATGTTCGTCTCACATTGACAAGCCGTTTTATACTGATTAGCGACAGCAATGATGGGGCAATTATATTCGATCAGTTCAAATGTATTTTCATTAATTGGAGAGAGATCTGCCATATATCCTTTTTCGTTTTGAATGGCGACAATTTCTTCGATTTTTTCAACAGCGTTTTTTGGTGCCAAGCGCTGTGTATACTCAGATGTTAAACGTTCTTCTCTTTTGTGGAATAAATCATCAATCGATTCTTCTCCGTACATCGCTTCAATATCTTGTAAAAACTCAAGCGTGATGCCTTCATAATTTTTCGGAAAAAGTGTTTCTCCTTTATCGGTTAAAAGGTAAATTTGCAGAGGCCGCCCAATCGGTTGCTTCACTTCTTTAGAAAAAATGAGCTTATCTTTCTGGAGACTATCAAGATGTTTTCTGACGGCCATGTGAGAGATATTTAATTCCTCAGTCAGATCGTTCACAGTTAATGAGACTTGCTTCTTTAGCAATTGAAGAATTCGGTCCTTCGTAGAAATTTTGGTCGCCATGTCAAACACCTCGATTCTCAATATATGATGATTAATTATACTAGAAAGTATAAAAAATTGAAAGAATCATAAGAAAGACCACCCGCAAGAAAAGGGTGGTCTAGTTACTTATTTATTCTTGAAATAATCCATAAAAGCCTGAGAAATCTCAATTCCTTGATAGACCAATAACGAAATCGAAGTGAATGATAAAAAACCAATCATCAAATAACGAATCCACATACACTTTTACCCCCTTTGTTCATGATTAAATAAATGAAAAGGGAGCTTTAACCACATAATTCGATTGAAAGCGGATAGGTGTTAACATGGCGATAATTTTCTTATAGCGAATGAAGAGGTGAAGCATTGATGTACTCAACAACATAAAGAAAATGAAAGTCGTTATAAAAGTTGTTGATGATGTGACAAATTTTAAACTATCATCAAGAGGATGACCAGAATAAGCTTCAGAAAATTCATTTGTATGATTATCGATCGCAATATCAATTTTATAATGATTGATAAGATGTTCAGTATGACTAAAGGAGAAAATGGAGAAGAACATAATAAAAGCTACTATGATAGATTTTTTCATCGCTCCACACCCCTTTTTTAATATGTTAACATCATACACCAGTTGTAAAGAATGTAAAACTAATATCGTTCGCAATTTATGACATAATTCCTGTAAATAAAGGAAAATTCCTTTTTTTATAGAATTTAAATAGAATCAAAGCTTTATTGAGGTGAAAAATGGACCATACAATCATAAATACAATTGTTTCATGCATGGCAACAAATGAAGAGATGTCATCCATTCAAAGAATTCAAACAGAACATCGCATCAAATTGGTTGAAAGCTGGGGGATAAAAGCGGGAAGCAAAGTTCTCGAAATCGGGTGTGGACAAGGGGATACAACGGCTGTATTAGCCTATTTTGTAGGCGAAAATGGAGTTGTACAAGGAATCGATATTGCCCCACCTACTTATGGCGCACCGATTTCGCTCGGAGAATCTGCCGAATACTTAATGAAATCGCCATTAGGCAAGCAAATCAAGATCGATTTTGAGGTGGACGTGTTAAACGCAGGTAACTTGGGTTTTCCCGAACAGTACTTTGATTATATTGTATTTTCTCAGTGTTCCTGGTACTTATCATCCTTTGACGAATTATTTGAACTGATGAAAAAAGTGAAAAACTGGGGGAAGAGGCTCTGTTTTGCAGAATGGGATTTAAGAATTCAAACGCTTGAGCAGTACCCTCATTTGCTTTCAATTATGATTCAGGCTCAATACGAAGCTTTTAAGAAAGACAGTGAAGCAAATGTAAGAACTCTTATTACATATGATGATGCAAGGGAAATTATGGAGCGTGCTGGTTGGAATATTCTCAGGGAAGAAATAGTTGTTTCACCTGAGATGCACGATGGAAAATGGGAAGTCCAGATGGTTCTTGCAGATATTGAGGGAGAATTGAATCGTACGATTGATATGCCACAAAAAATGAAAGAGCTTATTCGCTCGGAAATAAAGCTGTTACGTAGTGCAGTGAATGGTTCAGAAATAAAGCCATTATCTGTTTTTACCTTTATTGCGGAATAGATGGTGTGGGTGAAGTGTTATGAAACAGGAAGTAATCATTAATATGCCGATTTTGAATCATGAAGTCCCAGAGCTAAGGGAACTCGTCGGTTGGGGAAGGCGGGATCGAGATTATCCAGCTCTTTTCGAACGCTGTAATTTCTGGGCTGGAGTTAGGTGTGACGAAGGAAAATTAATTGCCTTTGGTTATGTATGTGGAATGGGATTAGAACATGGGTATATGGAAGATATTATCGTTCATCCAGATTATCAAGGACAGGGAATCGGTGTTAAATTGGTAAAAGAACTACTATATGAATCTGAACGATTTGGTTTAGGGATTGTGACCGTCACCTACGAAGAGAAAAATACAAATTTTTATAGGGTTGCGGGTTTCACGCCAGGCTCAGGTGGGGTATGGCAGACGGACTAAAGATGTAGAGGACAGCAAAAAGAAAACTGTCCTCTATACATTGACAATAATTTGTCTATTTTCAACTAAATAAAGCAATGCATCTACAACTTCTGGATCAAATTGAGTACCCTTACTATTTCGAATCTCGTCCAAAGTAAATGATAAATCTAATTCCTCTCGGTACACGCGCCTCGAAGTCATCGCATCAAATGTATCAGCGACGGCAACGATTCTGGCACACAATGGAATCTCTTCTCTGCTCAAACCCCTAGGATAGCCAGTACCATCGAATCGTTCGTGATGGTAGAGGACAATGTCCAAAACACTACTTTGCCGGAAATTGGAAATGTGGCTAATCATATTATAGCCAATATATGGATGGCTTTTGATGATGCTATACTCTTCCTCAGTCAGCTTGTCTTTTTTCGTTAAAATATGTTCAGGGATGCCGATTTTTCCGATATCATGGAGCAGTCCCCCTATTCGGATAGCAGTGCATAATTCCTTTGGCAAATTCATCTTTTCGGCTATTTTAACAGCATACATCGAGACATTTTCCGAATGGTGATGTGTATAGGGGTCCCTAGAGTCGAGCGCATTTGCCAGGGCAGTTGTTAACTCCAAAATATCCATTCGAACCGTTTGAGCATAACGCATTAAGTATCTAGAAATAAATGAAATTAAAAGATATGTAAACAAATAGGTAAGAAAGGTGGCAAAAGTCGGGTTTGAATCATTGATGAGAAAAAATCTACAAATGACTAACAAAGTTGTAACGATGATTATAAATAAGAGAGAATGGTCATAAAATCCGACCCCTAAAAAAATTGAACTAAGAATATAGAAGATAAACATATTGGATTCATTTCCAAATTGAATTACGTTGAGAACGATCGCACAGGCGAGTACGATGAAAAAACTAATTCGAAAATATTTCGGGTAGTTTAACCAGCTATTAAAGGCATTTACCATTGTATTAGTCTCTCCCTGTTTTAAAGCAAAGTGGTAAAGGTTTTTATCGGAGTGAACAAAAAATAATAGCGGTCTGTCATGATACAATCATTTTCCCCTTAATAAAGGAGAGATATGTAATGTTCTTTTTCTAACGCATTGACATTCAAGGAAAAGGAAAATATAATGAAATCGTACAAAATTAAGGAGGATTATTAAAAAATGACACACTCAATGAGACTTCGTTTCCCCACTGTGAACTCGTAATTGAATACGTTCAGAAAGCTCTGTTTTGTGAAAACAGAGTAAGTGGGATCAGTCTGTCCTTTTTTAATCATCTTCATTTTATATGAGCCAATATCAAATTGGACTCTATTCAAAAAGGAAAGAAAGGTGGGATCGCTCTACCTTTCTTTATTTTGCTTTTTTTTAAGGAGCAACGCTTTTATAGCTTTTTCCACTTACTCTCAAGTCACAGGCAAAATGTCTGTGCTGTTTTTTTGTTACTTCACTAAAGAGCTTGAATGAAAAAAACAGTGGAAAGAGGTTTCAAAAATGGAAAAAGTATGTCTGGAATTAAAAAATATAGAGTTGTCCTTTTTAGATAAATTGGTGTTAACCATTCCGCGTTTAGCCGTTCATCAGTTTGATCGAATTGGGATTGTAGGAAAAAACGGCGTTGGCAAGAGTACGTTGTTAAAATTGATGGATGGGCAAATGACTCCTGAAAAAGGGGAAGTAAATAGATTTGTAGAGTTTGCATATTTTGACCAAATTTCTGTCCCCATTCAAGATGAGTTAGATCCGGAATTATTAGGTAAACTTTCGATTCCACAGACGGAGATAACAAATTTTAGTGGTGGAGAACAAACAAGACTGAAGCTTGCACAAATTTTTTCCACCTATTATGAAGGAATGCTGATTGATGAACCAACGACCCATCTGGATGAAGAAGGAACTCGAATCATCATTGAACAACTGACCTACTATTATGGTGCTCTTGTTCTTGTCAGTCATGATCGCTTTGTGCTGGATCAGTTGGTGACAAAAATATGGGAAATTGAAGATGGGACCATCACTGAATATACAGGGAATTACTCTGATTATGTGAGGCAAAAGGACCTTCAGCGTAAGCAGCAAGAAGAACAGCATGAAAAATATGTAAAGGAAAAATCACGATTATTAAAAGCGGCTGAAGAAAAAATGAAGAAAGCTGAGAAAATTACACAGGCAAATAATCATATTTCCAAAAAAGAAACGAAAGCCAAGGCCAATAAAATGTTTATGACGAAATCGAAGGATACGAGTCAAAAGGCAGTTCAACGTGCTGCAAAAGCGATTGAGCAACGGGTCGAGCAATTGGAAGAAGTGGCGGATCCTAAAGATGAACAAATCATCCGTTTTCACCAAGCACCAACTTTAAAGCTTCACAATAAGTTCCCAATTATGGCAGATCGATTATGTTTGAAGGTGGGGGACAAAATCCTTCTTGAGGAGGCAAGCTTTCAGTTCCCGTTAAATTGTACCATTGCCATTAGAGGAAATAACGGTTCAGGAAAATCAACGTTATTACGACATATTTATCAGCAGGGAGAAGGTCTTGTTATTTCTCCAAAGGCTGTTTTCGGGTTCTATGAACAAATGAGTTATCAGTTTAACAAAGATGAAGAAGTTCTTGCCTATATGAAAGCAAGAAGTGACTATGATGAACGGAAGATCCGTTCTGTCCTTCACTCCATGAATTTTAGTGGCAATGATTTGAAGAAAAACGTGCGTGATTTAAGTGGTGGAGAGGCAATTCGACTTATTTTATGTCAGCTGTTTTTAGGCCAATATAATATCATCATGTTAGATGAACCAACCAATTTTCTCGATCTTTTTTGTATCGAAGCATTAGAGAGATTTATCAAAGGGTATGATGGGACAATCTTGCTTGTATCCCATGATCGAACCTTTGTGGAGCGCGTGGCCGATCATGAATATATCATGGAGAATCGAAAAATAGTCTTAGTGAGGTAATCAAAAAAGAAGAAGCGTCTTTGATCCAATCGTTAACAGCATCCAATTGGCTAGAAATATGATAAAATGGGAGTAAGATTCCATCGGGCAAAGGGGGATATTCGATGGGGACCATAAAACAAATGTCAAATGAGTTAAGAGATTGGATTATTGAGACGCTGCATAGTGGGGTAAGTCCGGTTGTCATAGCTGATGGTCTTGTGAAAAAAGGGTTTAACCCGAGGTATGCGTATGAAAGTCTCTTTCAAATTGTCGGAAGTGAAGCGATTCAAACGTCTGAAGTTGAAACAGCACCATATTATTACGAAACGCCCGAGATAGGAAGAAAAGGGAATACGATTTACACGAGTGATCGAGAAATTAACATTCTTTCAAGAGTAGAAAAGCCTTTTATTTTGCACTTGGATCATGTGTTAAGTGACGAAGAATGTGAGCAATTGATCCGTCTTTCAAGTGCTCGATTAACGCCATCGAAAGTGGTCGATTCAGTTACTGGAGAAGAACGACAAGCGCCTGGTCGGACAAGTAAAGGCGTGTACTATTCGCTCATGGAGAATCCTCTTATTGCAAGATTGGAAAAAAGATTTGAGGAAATCACATCCTATCCAATCGAAAATGGCGAAGGACTTCAAGTGCTGAATTATTTAGTTGGAGAAGAATATAAGGCTCATTTTGATTATTTTCCAACGAATAAGGTTGATCACCAAAAGGGTGGACAACGAATCGGAACGCTCCTCCTCTACTTAAATGATGTCGAGGAAGGTGGAGAAACGGTTTTTCCAAAGGCTGGTGTTTCAGTTGTTCCGAAAAAAGGCTCCGCAGTTTATTTTCATTATGCCAATAGTATGGGGCAAGTCGACCGAATGTCAGTGCACAGTAGTATCCCAGTAGCAAAAGGGGAAAAATGGGTAGCGACAAAATGGATTCGAGAAAAAGGGATTTATTGAAATGGAAGATAAAAAAGGATGTATGGATCTGTGAAGCTCCTGAATAAATGGTTTTCAAAGGAAAAAAAACGTACGATTGAATTTTGTGAAAGAAATTTAAATCAATTTTTGAGCGAAGACGATGTTTCGAAGTATGAATCATATTTTAATGAAGAGCATGTCTTGTACAAGGAATATGAGTGTCAAAGTAAGTGTAAGGAGTGCAAAGAGGCTCCTTACGCTATCCTAAATGGTGAATTTATTACAGCGCAAACATCAAGTGAATTATTGGAAAAGCTAAAAAATCAACACTCGAATTCAGATATTCGACAAACCTGAAAAAACGCTTCATAATAAACTTATCAGATCGATTGATTTTCATATACGTTCGAAAATAAAAAACAACTTATATACTGTGATAAGTGTATAAAATGAAGTTTAACCAAACGGGAAAGGTGAGTTGAGTATATGGATAATGTTTCAGTTTTTAAAGAAGTAATGGGCAATTACCCAACAGGTGTAACTGTGGTGACAACGGTTGACAAAGATGGGACCCCGCTCGGGTTAACAGTAAATTCATTTGCTTCGGTTTCCATAGATCCTTTGATGATCCTATGGTCGATTGATAAAAAAGTCTCGTCCTATGAGCCATTTACGCAAACCGATCACTTTGCTGTACATGTTTTAGCAGAGGATCAAGGAGATATTTGTTCCTTGTTTGCGATGAAAGGCACAGACCGTTTTGCCAATTGTGAATGGAAGACTTCCGAGCTAGGTCTCCCCATTATTTCTGGAGCATTAGGGGTACTTCAATGTAAAACACATAAAACAGTAGAAGCTGGCGACCATACGATTTTAATTGGCGAAGTGGTAGAAATCGAAAACTTTGCAAAAGACCCGCTCCTCTATCATAAACGCAAATTTGGAAAAATCCCTGCTCAATTTTATAAGTAAAGCATAGAAGAATACCTTTCATTGGAAAGGTATTCCCTTTTTTCGTTTGGACAACATGAGAATAACAACATTGAATTATAGAAAGGTGAATCATAAATAATGGAAACAAATAAACCATATCAAGTATTGCTGTACTATATGTATGTACCAATTGAAAATCCCGAGGAGTTCGCAGTTGAGCACTTAGCTTTTTGTAAAGAGTTAGGTTTAAAAGGGAGAATTTTAGTAGCAGCTGAGGGAATTAATGGAACTGTGTCTGGTCTAGTAGAACAAACAGAGCAATATATGAAGAAGATGAAGGAAGACCCTCGTTTTGCTGAAATGGTCTTTAAAATAGATGAAGCAGATGGTCATGCATTTAAGAAAATGCATGTACGTCCTCGTAAAGAATTGGTCACTCTGCGTTTAGAGGATGATGTCAATCCGAATGAACTAACAGGAAATTATTTAAGCCCAAAAGAATTCTATGAAGCGATGCAGGATCCGAATACAGTTGTGATCGATGCCCGAAATGATTATGAATTTGATTTAGGCCATTTTAAAGGAGCTGTGCGTCCGGATATTAAAGCGTTCCGTGAGTTGCCGCAGTGGATCCGTGAAAATAAAGAAAACTTTGAAGGGAAAAAAGTTCTGACGTACTGCACAGGCGGGATTCGTTGTGAAAAATTCTCTGGTTGGCTTGTGAAAGAAGGTTATGAAGATGTAGGTCAGCTTCATGGTGGAATCGTTACGTACGGAAAAGATCCGGAAGTTAGAGGACAACTATGGGATGGTCAATTATATGTCTTTGATGAGCGTATCAGTGTACCGGTTAATCGCGTAGAGCATGTCGTTGTTGGGCGCGATCATTTTACTGGTGAGCCATGCGAACGCTATGTTAATTGTGCAAATCCTGAATGTAATGATAAGATTTTATGTTCAGAGGAAAATGAGCATAAATATATGCGCAGCTGCTCACACGAATGTCGAGTTCATCCAAGAAACCGTTATGTTGTCGAACACGGATTGACTGAAGAACAAGTGGCAGAGCGACTAAGTAAAATTGAAGAGTCGTCTTCTGAGACTGTTTAACCTAAAACCTCTATTTATTCGTTTATATAGTGAAATGACTCAGATAAAAAACTGTAGAGAGAAAACAACGAGGTGAAATAATGAGTTTTCAAGTTAGCAAAGAAGCGGCTCAATGGTTTAAAGAAGAAATGGATTTACAGGCGGGAGACTTTGTTCAGTTTTATGTAAAACTGTATGGCGGTATTCCAACCGTCCATCCAAACTACTCCTTAGGGATTTCTTTTGGCAAAGAAGGTACTGTTGCGATTAAAGATGAGGTTGAAGGCATTACATTTTATTTCAATGATAAAGATGAATGGTTTTTAGAGGACTATAACTTAAACATTGAAGCTAAGAATGATGATGACGTTGAATATATTTTTACAGAGAAGTGAGTAAAAAAGCTCGGGCGCATCCCGAGCTTTTTTTGTCAGAAATTCACAAATTCCATCGACTTGTCGATAAGTGTTCGATAAAAGGTTCGTATAAACGGTAGTAGTATCGGTTTGAAAAAATAACAGGAGAAATTCCGCTTAATGAGCAACCATCATGAAAAATAGCCGAATTAACAGGAAAAAATCCTGCTATTCTCTCAAAAAATGCCAAAATAAACGATTTTGCCCTCCGTAAGCGGAAAATCTTCCGTTATTTCCCTTAAAAGGGACTTCATTGAGGAGATAACAGGAAAAAATCCGCTTCGCTTAAGAGTGAGAAGTGTTTGGAACGAATTAGACAAACCGGAAGCTTCCTACATTTTGTAGATGCTTTTTTTCTACTTTTTTCAATTAACGAAACTGTTAGGTTATTTTTATTATGTATAATTAGTACACAATGGAGGGGCATAATATGGTAATAAATTCTGCAACATCCTCAGATGCACCTGTCATTCATCGTTTAATGATTTCGGCATTTAAGGAATATAAGGGTGAAATCCCGCCATCGAGTGCTTTAGACGAAACTGTACAATCGGTATCGGAAGCTTTAGAAAATGGAGAAAAAGCATTGATTGCTTTTGAAGAAAACAATCCAGTCGGTATGGTCCGTTTTCAAATAAAAAATCAGGGTTTATATTTTTATCGATTGTCAGTTCTTCCTGAAAAACAAGGAAAAGGCATTGCAAAAAAGATCTTAAAATCGCTGGAGGACTATGCTAATGGTGTTGGTGTAACGACAATATTCTGTAAAGTTCGTATGACATTACCTAAGAACATACAACTATATAGTTCTATTGGCTATGTTTCTTATGATGAAGAGATTGTCTATAAACCGAATGGGATAAATATAAAAGTGATTTCGATGAAGAAAAAACTTTAGTTACATCTATATTGGAATCGTGAGAACTGTCACATAAATGCTCCATGGTTACATATATACTAGATTTATGTTCTTGGATAAGGAGCAAGTCTATGTATCAATTTTTCAGTGAAATTAGTAATTTATTATCTAAGCCTTTAATTAATATCGGTTTGCAGACGATGAGTGTTCCGATTTTATCAGCTTTTATACTTGGGATTGTTGGGGCGGTGTCGCCATGTCAATTTACCGGGAATTTAGGAGCGATTACGGTGTACGGAAATCAGTCCTTGCAGAAAAGTGTGGCGTGGAAGGGCGTATTTTACTTTATATTAGGAAAAATCGTTGTGTTTTCAGGACTCGGACTTTTGATTTGGTTTGTCGGAAATGAACTAAAAGAAACGTTGATGCTCTATTTTCCATGGATTCGTAGAGTCGTCGGACCCATCCTCATCATTATCGGTTTATTCATGCTAGGACTAGTTAAGTTTACGAGAGTGATATCCTTTAGCATATTTAGAGAAAAGTTTGAGAGGAAAGGAAGCCTCGGTGCTTTTTTAATAGGCGTGAGTTTTACGTTAGGATTTTGTCCAACGATGTTTACTCTCTTTTTTGTCACCTTAATGCCAATGGCAACAGCCGTATCATACGGAGCTATTTTACCTGTATTCTTTGCTCTCGGAACCTCTCTTCCCGTAGTGTTAGCAATCTTTCTTATTTGGTACTTTGAACTAGGTGGGACATTTGTGAAAAAGAGTGGAAGGAGAATCGGGCATGTAGTGCAAAAATTAGCAGGTATCCTTTTACTTGTTTTAGGGGTTCTAGATACCCTGACATACTGGGCATTCTAAGGCCAATACAATCTTTTTAGGGTTGTATTTTTTTTTGTGGTGGCAACGTGAACTCTCGTTTCAATACCGTGCCATTCGGAACAAGCACGGTCTACAATGGATTCCCACAGTAAGAAATCGTACGCAAGTCTTGGCATGTCTATTAGATCGCTCCATTCTCGACATCCGCCATTATGCGTTAAACCCCCGCAATTATCGCCAAAACCCCCGCAATAAATCGAAAAACATCCGCAATTATCGCCAAAACCCCCGCAATCCCGCTCCGAGCCCACCATCTAGCATTCAATTTAAAGCATTCCAACGCCACATGTTCATAAAAATTTCAAATTTCCCCACAAAAAATGAAAAAACTATTTCCCAAAAACACGCCGAATATAATATACTATATATTAATAAGTATAACACATTTATAAATTTATCATAAAATAGAACATATTATTTAATAAGTTGAGGGTGGTGGAATTGATTAAACTTACAAAGCGCCAAGAAGAGATCCTCCAGATAGTGAAAGAGGAGGGGCCGATTTCGGGGAAGGAAATCGCTGACAAATTGTCATTGAAACGTGCAACCTTAAGACCGGACCTTGCGATTTTAACGATGGCAGGCAATTTAGAAGCGCGAACGAAGGTTGGATATTCCTATAAGGAAAGTGCAAATGAAACGACTTACAAAAATATTGCGGAACAGCTTGTCAGTGATTATAAAAGTCATCCGGTTGTCGTCCGGAATTCTTCCTCTGTTTACGATGCGATTGTCCAAATCTTTTTAAAAGATGTAGGAGCTATATATGTCGTCAATGATGAGGGGCATTTGGTCGGAGTCATTTCCAGAAAGGATCTATTAAGAGCAAGTATGGGGACACAAGATCTTCGTGAAATTCCGGTTAATGTCATTATGACGAGAATGCCAAACATTATCACGATTCGGCAGGAAGAAACGCTTCATGCAGCAGCGAAGAAAATGATTGAGCATCATATTGATTCCTTGCCAGTAGTACTAGAAATCAACGAAGAAAATCATACATATAAAGTGGTTGGACGCATTACAAAAACAACCATTGCGAAGGCTTATATGGAGCTAAGTAAAAGCCACACGGTATAGGGGTGAAAGGATTTTGGGAGAAAAAGAAACGGTCTTTGTCGTATCAGACTCAGTTGGAGAAACTGCCGATCTTGTTGTCAAAGCTGTCGCAACCCAATTTAATGGAGGGTTTGTGGAGCTACGAAAAAATGCGTTTGTTGAAGATTACGAAGATATTGAAGATGTTTTATTAATGGCGAAGCAAGTGCCATCACTTATTGCCTACACGATCGTTGTGCCAAATCTTAAAGACTATTTAGACCGGCGGGCCAAAGAAGAAAATTTAATCGCTGTCGATTTATTAAGTCCGCTTATGAATGCCTTTAGTGCGAGGTTCAACAAAAGCCCAAAGAATCAGCCAAAGCTTATGCGGCAGCTCGATGATTCCTATTTTAGAAGAATTGAAGCGATTGAATTTGCTGTAAAGTATGACGATGGCAGAGACCCACGAGGGCTTTTACATGCTGATATCGTGCTTGTGGGAGTATCGCGTACTTCGAAGACACCGCTATCGATGTATTTAGCTCATAAACGTTTTAAGGTTGCAAATGTTCCGATTGTACCTGAGGTAGCACCACCAGAGGAGCTTTTTCAAATATCACGGAATAAATGTGTGGGCTTAATTATTAGTCCGGATAAACTTAACTCTATCCGAAAGGAACGCTTGAAGAATCTCGGGCTCACTGCACATGCCAATTATGCCAGCTTTGAACGAATATTAGAGGAATTAGATTATGCAGAGAAAATCATGAAACGCCTTGGCTGTCCAGTCATCAACGTGTCCGATAAGGCAATTGAAGAAACTGCTGATTATATTTTAAATACACTTAAAAAATAGCCGGAGAGGAGCTTGGATCATGAAGAAATTTGTCTATATGTTCAATGAAGGAAATAGCCGTATGAAGGAACTGTTAGGGGGAAAAGGAGCCAATCTTGCTGAGATGACGGCGATTGGGCTACCAGTTCCATTTGGCTTTACGATATCGACTGAAAGCTGTAACAATTATTATGATGAAGGAAAAAGGATTTCTCCTGAGATTGAGGCGCAGATCCTCCATTCCTTAAAAGTCTTAGAAGAAAAAACAGAAAAAAAACTCGGTGATCCAACTAATCCGCTACTTGTGTCCGTTCGTTCTGGAGCTGTATTCTCGATGCCGGGGATGATGGATACGATATTAAATCTAGGAATGAATGATGAGACGGTAAAGGGGATGGCGCATCTTACTGATAATCCGCGTTTTGCTTATGATTCTTATCGCCGCTTTATCCAAATGTTCTCAGATGTCGTACTTGACGTCGATACTTTTTTCTTTGAACAGCTGCTTGAAGAATACCGTGAACAAAAAGGCTATGCTTCTGATCCAGAGTTAACAGCAGAAGATTGGCAGGTCGTAATTGCTAGTTATAAAAAAATCGTTAAAGACCGGACTCGAAAGGAGTTTCCACAGGATCCAAAAGAGCAGCTATTCCTATCGATAAAGGCAGTATTTGATTCTTGGAACAATCAGCGAGCCATTGTTTACCGTCGTTTAAACAAAATTCCAGATCATTTAGGGACGGCTGTCAACATTCAAAGCATGGTGTTTGGAAATATGGGAAATGATTCGGGTACAGGAGTTGCTTTTACAAGAAATCCATCAACAGGTGAAAATCTTTTATACGGGGAATATTTAATTAATGCCCAAGGGGAAGACGTGGTCGCAGGAATTCGCACTCCTCAACCGATTCTAACATTAGAGAGAGAAATGCCAACTGTCTTTCAGCAATTCTCACAAACTTGTCATCTACTAGAAAAGCATTACGAAGATATGCAAGACATTGAATTTACGGTTGAAAAAGGGAAGCTGTTCATTTTACAAACGAGAACAGGGAAGCGGACGGCGCAAGCAGCGATTCGCATAGCCGTTGAAATGGTAAAAGAAGGCTTGATTGATAAAAATACGGCACTTCTCCGCGTCGATCCTGATCAGTTGAATCAGCTTCTCCACCGTCGCATTGATGAATCCTATGCTCGTCAAATTTTAACAAAAGGGTTGCCAGCTTCACCAGGTGCAGCAACTGGGCAGGTTGTCTTTGATGCTGATGAGGCTGAAGCATTAGGGAATGAAGGGAAAAAGGTAATTCTGGTGCGCCCAGAAACAACTCCTGATGACATCCATGGAATTATTGCGGCGCAAGCGGTTGTAACGAGCCGTGGGGGAATGACGAGTCATGCTGCAGTCGTAGCTAGAGGAATGGGGAAAGCATGTATTTGTGGATGCGAAGCACTGAAAATCGATTTGAAGGCAAAGCAATTCTTCGTGGGGGAGACGGTTATCTCCGAGGGTGAAATGATCACAATTGATGGTGCTACAGGAGAAATCATGATGGGCGAAATTCCAATGATAGAACCACAGCTCTCTGAGGAATTCCAATTACTTTTACAATGGGCAGATGAAACGAGGAAGCTTGGAGTGAGGGCGAACGCCGATAATCCAGAGGATGCCAAGAAAGCATTTGAATTTGGTGCAGGTGGAATTGGCTTATGCCGCACAGAGCATATGTTTATGGATGCAAAAAGAGTCCCAATTGTTCAAAAGATGATTCTTGCGGAAAACTATGCAGAACGGAAGGAAGCTTTAAATGAATTACTGCCGATGCAGCAAGGGGATTTTGAAGGCATTTTTGATGCAATGCATGGTTTCCCAGTCACGATTAGATTATTAGATCCGCCATTACATGAATTTTTACCTGATAAGGAAGAGTTATTAGTCGAAGTGACGAAGCTGCAAATTTTGAATCCTGATGCTCCAGAATTGGTTGAAAAGGAGCTTCTTCTGAAAAAGGTTCGTCAATTAGATGAGTTCAATCCAATGCTTGGGCACCGTGGCTGTCGCTTAGGAATGATTCATCCAGAAATTTATGAAATGCAAGCAAAGGCAATCTTTTATGCAATTGCTAACTTAGAAGATAAAGGTGTTTCCGTTAAACCAGAAATTATGATTCCGCTTGTAGGTCATGTCAATGAACTGAAAGAAATGCGTCAACTTGTGATAGATTCCGCTCTTCAAGTACAGGAAGAAACGGGGAAGAGTTTCGAGTATTCTATCGGAACGATGATCGAAATCCCTCGGGCAGCACTTACGGCCGATGAAATTGCCGAAGAAGCTGACTTTTTCTCCTTCGGAACGAACGATTTAACACAAACGACTTTTGGTTATAGTCGGGATGATGCGGAAGGAAAATTCTTGCAAGCATATATTGAAAACAAAGTGCTCCCGGAAAACCCATTTGCTGTTCTGGATCGTGATGGGGTTGGAAAGCTCGTTGAAACTGGTGTCAAGCTTGGAAGGGCGACAAAGCCGGAGCTGAAAACAGGAATTTGCGGTGAGCATGGTGGTGAAAAGAGTTCGATTGACTTTTGTTATGAAACGGGATTGGATTATGTGAGCTGCTCTCCATATCGAGTTCCGTTGGCAAGATTGGCAGCGGCTCAGGCAACCATTCGTAAACAAGAGAAATCACTACAGGTTCAAGTATAACTATAGGAAAAGACGTATCAATACGATACGTCTTTTCTTTCTGTCATGGCTTTTTAAGGAGATATTGTTTATCTACATAAATATAGTTTGTATACAAAATATATTTACACGAATAATATTTTGCGGTATAATTGCACTTATTGCTTTGAGGAGTTGTTTCGTATGTCAATGGATAAATCAATTGGCTCAGCGTCCGTTCGTTTAAGTAAAAAGATTACACGGATCGTTAATTTTCATTTAAAGCCCTACCATATTACTACAGAACAGTGGGCCGTATTAAGAACGCTTCATGAAACCGATCAGATTACTCAAAAAGAGCTTTCACATAGAACCGATAAGGATCAAGCGACCCTCACGAAAATTCTTGATTTAATTGAGAAAAGAGGGTGGATCCAAAGAATTTCAAATCCAGCTGACAGGCGTTCCTTTTTAATTGAAATTACAGAACAAGGAAGAGCCTTAGTGCAAGAGTTAACCTCTTATATAGAAGAAATTTTTACGAAAATGATTGCTGACATCGAACAAGAAAAACTCAAAGTTTATCAGGAAGTCATGCATCTAATGGAAAGCAACATCGATCAATTACTAGATAGAGAGTAGGAACCATATTGAAAGAAGCATCTAAGTTATGGACAGGACGCTATATCACGATTTTAGTGATGGCTTTTTTATTTTTTCTCGGAATCCAGATTTTAACTGCGGGTTTTCCAGCTTATATTACAGATTTGAAAAATAATCCGACACAGGGTGGAATGATGACCACCGTATTTATGTTGTCTGCGATTATGACAAGACCATTGATTGGCTACTTCATGCATAAAGTGAATTTGATGGTGCTCAATATGGCAGCTCTTGTCCTCGTTGCCGTATCCATTGGCGCAAGTTATGGACAGGATTCCACCGTCTTACTCCTTTGTTTGCGCGCTCTACATGGGATAGGATTTGGCATATTATCGACCGTTTTAGCGACGATGGCAACAAATATGATTCCGACTAAAAAGTTAGGTGAAGGGATTGGCTATTACGGGCTGGCGACTAGTGTAGGCACAAGTATTGCTCCTATGATCGCATTATCACTACTGCAACTAACTTCTTATAATTTCATGATTCTATTAACGGTAGGACTTACAATCGCTACGCTGGTGATTTCCTTTTTTGTAAAATCACCACAAAAAAATCCATTGCCACAAAAAAAGAATATTTCTTTTAAAGAATCGATTTTTGATAAAGATGCCTTTATTCCATGTAGCCTAACGATCTTTTTTACGATTTCATTAGGCGGGGTCATTAGCTTCATGGGAGAGCTTGGCAAAGAGGCTGATTTAGCAGCTTCGGTGCCATTTTTCTTCTTAGTTTTATCGATCATGATGGTCCTTGTTCGACCGTTATCAGGAAGATTATTTGATCGTTATGGACATAAAGTGATCCTTTATCCAGGTGTGATGAGTGGCATAATTGGTTTAATCCTATTAGCAATAATGGATAGCACGGGTATCCTTCTTCTAGCAGGGATGTTTTATGGAATTGCTTATGGGGTGGTTACTCCAACCCTTCAAGCAATTGCGGTGAAAAAAGTAAAGAAGGAAAAACAAGGTACAGCGAATGCGATGTTTTTTTCCGGAATGGACTTTGGAATTGCGATTGGTTCAATCGGACTTGGAGCATTAGCTGCTATTACTAGCTATCACTTTATTTATGGTTTCTCCATTGCGTTTTTAATCATGCTTCTTTTGATTTATACAGTTGTCTTATTTGAAAGGAAAGGACAGGTAGATAAAAAGATATCAGAAGTAATGTAAAAAAAATGCTCCGCGCTCGATATCGAGTACAGAGCATTTTTTTATTGAATTTTCACAGTACCATTCGATACATTAATGTCAATATTATGCTTGCCCGTTCCGAGCGTTCCTTTAACATGATGTTTGTCTTGCTCTTCTATCGTTAATGGAAGATTGTAAGAAATATTCCCAGAACCAATTTTACCGTCTAAAGTGAAGTCCGCTTGATCTGGTAAGTCAAGTGTAACAGTACCAGAGCTTACGCCAATTTCAACCGAATCAACGAGCTCAGCAAACCCGATATCCAGTTTTCCTGATGAAATGTCCGCTTCTAATTCACCACTAAAATCAGTTACTTTGATATTTCCAGAGCTAATATTGATGGTACTCGATTTGGATGAAAGACCATCAATGGATGCATTTCCTGATGACCCATCATGAGAAAAATCATTTACCTGAAGATGACGTAGATTGATACTCCCTGACCCCATATCGATTGCAAGATCGTCAAGGGTGAATGGCTGTTTCTCCGAATTTCCAGCGAGTTCAACACTTCCAGAACCGATATTGATTTCCATATCTTTTTGATAATCTTCTGGAATGTAGACTATTAGTTTAGAATGATTGAAAAAAGAAAACCAAGAGTTCCATCCGCGTTCATGGGATACGGTAATCGCATTTCCACTCTGACGCACGTTGATCTTTCCCTTGCCATCAAAAACAGCTTCTAAGTCATTCCGTTTTTCAGGAATGATTTCTAAATTAACCGATGAAATATCAAAATCAATGCTCTTTATTTTATTCGTGATCTCTGCCTTCGTGTTATCTTTATCGGAAAACCAAGTCAGATTGCCAACCGTAGTGAATAAAATATACCCTCCAACAAGAATAATAAAAATTAATAAAATTCGTTTCATTGTCAAATTTCCTCCATACTTTATGCAAATATTTTTTTATAATTAGTATATAGCATGATCTCAAAACCTTGTATCTTCATCATAATTGATAAGCTCATAATAATCATTGCTCTAAAGCTTTATTTTAAACTAAGACTCTAGTCGTATGTATTTTATGTTTGCATAGGGTAGGTGGGTATAGTACAATGAAAGCGAGGAGGAATGTGAATGGAGAATATCGAACCTCAAGAAATGGAAGAATGTTGTCACGACCATGATGGAAGAAAGAGCCATCATTCAGATAAAACGAAGAAAAACCTTGTGACAAGACTTAACCGAATTGAAGGACAAATTCGGGGGATTAAAGGGTTAATTGAAAAAGATACGTATTGTGATGATGTCATCACGCAAATTTCAGCAACGACTGCAGCATTAAATAGTGTAGCCAAAATATTATTAGAAGCTCATATGAAGAGCTGTATATTAGAAAGAGTTCAAGATGGAGATCATGAAGCGATTGATGAGTTACTCATAACGATTCAAAAGCTAATGAAAAAATAAATGAAAGAGGGCAATAATGATGGCAAATGCAACATTAAACGTAAAAGGAATGTCTTGTGGACATTGTGTAAAAGCAGTTGAAGGAAGCGTTGGAAAATTAGCTGGTGTAAGTGAAGTCAAGGTTAATCTTGAGACAGGAACTGTTGCTGTCGATTTTAATAGTGATGTCGTAACGCTTGATGTCATTAAGGAAACAATTGATGATCAAGGGTATGACGTAGAATAAATTTATAGAAAAAGACGTGCTACATAAACACTAGCACGTTCTTTTATCCATTATATATACCCTTTGGGGGTATAAAAATAGAGGTGTAATGGTATGAGTGCCATAAAAGAAACGAATATGCAAATTACAGGGATGACTTGTGCTGCATGTGCGACACGAATAGAAAAAGGTTTGCGCAAGCTTGAGGGCATAGAAGCAGCAAATGTTAACTTGGCGTTAGAACGCTCGGTAGTTAAATATGACCCGAAGGTAACAAATATAGAAACGATTCAAAAAAAGGTTCGAGATCTAGGCTATGATGTTGTGACTGAGAAGGCAGAGCTTGAAATCACTGGAATGACTTGCGCTGCCTGCTCGGCGAGAATCGAAAAGGGTTTAAATAAGCTTGATGGTGTCGCAAATGCCAATGTCAATCTCGCCCTTGAGAAAGCAACAATTGAGTATAATCCGACAGAGATCGCAACAGGGGATCTCATTAAAAAAGTTCAGGATTTAGGCTATGGAGCGCGTGCGAAAGAAGAGGGCAAAGAGACGATCGATCATCGAGAAGCTGAAATTCAGAAACAGCAGCGAAAATTTATTTTTTCACTCCTATTATCACTTCCACTATTATGGTCTATGGTCGGTCATTTTGAATTTACTTCCTTCATTTATGTGCCAGATCTATTTATGAATGCTTGGTTTCAGCTACTCCTTGCAACGCCAGTACAATTTTATATTGGAAAGCAGTTTTATATTGGTGCCTATAAGGCTTTGAAAAATAAAAGCGCCAATATGGATGTGCTTGTCGCTTTAGGAACATCCGCGGCCTATTTTTACAGCCTATACTTATCTTTTAAAATGGTGGGCATGGATGGGCATTCACCAGAGCTTTACTATGAAACAAGTGCTGTTCTCATCACGCTCATTGTTTTAGGAAAATTATTCGAAGCGAAAGCAAAGGGACGCTCTTCTGAAGCGATTAAAAAGCTTATGGGCTTACAAGCCAAAACCGCCATTGTCGAACGCAATGGGGAGGAGCTAGAAATTCCGTTAGAGGAAGTTGTTGTAGGAGATCTCTTTTATGTGAAACCAGGTGAAAAGATTCCCGTTGATGGAGTAATTTTCGAAGGTCAGTCGGCGATTGATGAATCGATGCTGACGGGGGAAAGTGTCCCTGTTGACAAAATGAGTGGCGATGAAGTAATCGGTGCAACGATTAATAAAAATGGGTTCTTAAAGGTCAAGGCAACAAAAGTGGGCAAGGATACTGCGCTTGCACAAATCATAAAAGTAGTGGAAGAGGCACAAGGAACGAAAGCGCCGATCCAACGGTTAGCAGATAAAATTTCGGGGGTTTTCGTACCGATTGTTGTTGGAATAGCACTTTTAACCTTCCTTGTATGGTATTTTGTTGTCGCACCAGGAGAATTTGCGGAAAGCTTGGAAAATCTAATTGCCGTTCTTGTCATTGCCTGTCCTTGTGCATTAGGTTTGGCGACACCAACGTCGATTATGGCAGGTTCAGGTCGTGCCGCTGAGTTCGGGATTCTTTTTAAAGGTGGAGAACATCTAGAAACAACCCATCGAATTACCACTGTTGTATTGGATAAAACCGGTACGGTGACAAATGGTGCTCCTGTTTTAACCGATATTTTGACAAGCTCGGATGAAGAGGAATTTTTGATGCTTGTTGGAAGTGCGGAAAGAAAGTCTGAACATCCTTTAGCAGAGGCGATTGTCGCAGGTGTGAAAGAAAAGGGAATAGCTTTTAAGGAAGTGACAGATTTTGAGGCAATTCCAGGCTTCGGTATTCGAGCTACAGTTGAAGGGAAGGAACTCCTCATTGGTACGAGAAAGCTCATGGATCGATTTGAAGTAAACGCAAGTAAGTATTTCGTTGAAATGGAAGCCCTCGAAAAAGAAGGAAAAACGGCAATGCTTGTAGCTGTGAATCATGAGGCTTCCGGGTTGGTTGCGGTCGCAGATACGATTAAAGATACTTCAGTTGTGGCGATTCAGCGACTTAAAGAAATGGGTTTAGATGTTATTATGATCACTGGAGATAATGAAGAGACTGCTAAAGCGATCGCAGGTAAAGTTGGTATTGAGCATTATATTGCGGAAGTCCTTCCTGAAGGAAAAGCGGAAGAAGTGAAAAAACTTCAAGTGAATGGGAAAAAGGTAGCAATGGTTGGAGACGGGATTAATGATGCACCTGCATTGGCCGTTGCTGATATCGGGATGGCAATCGGTACGGGTACGGATGTAGCGATGGAGGCAGCAGATATCACGTTAATCCGTGGAGATTTGAATAGCATTGCTGATGCGATTGCGATGAGTCGCAAAACGATACGTAATATTAAACAAAATCTATTTTGGGCATTTGGCTATAATACGCTCGGAATTCCGATCGCTGCTATGGGCTTCCTCGCTCCGTGGCTTGCAGGAGCGGCAATGGCATTTAGTTCGGTTTCAGTTGTTCTCAATGCACTACGTCTGCAGAAAGTGAAATTATAAACTACATTTTTCTTGAGCTATCGATTGATTCGATAGCTTTTTTTTCGTGCTTTTCTATACAGGTAAAGGTGTTATTACTATTTATATAGTATTTATATAAGTTATACTCAAATTAATGGTTATTAGTGATATTACTGTTCATATACTTTTAATAGTTTTGAAATGGAGGAGAGCGGATGGAGGCTTTTGAAGCGTTACGTACAAGAAGAAGTATTGGTAGAGTACAAGAAAAGGAAGTAGCAAAAGAATTAGTTGAAAAAATTATAGAGACCGCAACATGGGCTCCAAATCATGTGAAGACGGAGCCATGGCGATTTTTTGTTTTAACAGGGGATGGCCGCAAACGTTTAGGAGAAACACTGGCACGTATTGTGGCAAGAGACATGGATGATCCGACAACAGAAGACAATCAGAGAAAAATAGAAAAAGCTAGAAAGAACCCTTTTCGAGCGCCAGTTATTATCGTTGCAGCAGTCGAGCCAAGTGATCACCCAAAGGTTATTTTGAAAGAGGAATATGCAGCTGTAAACGCAGGAGTACAAAATATGTTGATCGCAGCTCATGCTCTAGGACTAGGGGCTATTTGGCGGACAGGAAAGCCTTGTTATGATCGGGAAGTAAGTCATCTTTTCGGGTTATCAGAAAAGGGAGAAGTGCTCGGTTTCATTTATGTAGGCTATCCAGATATGACTCCACCAGCAAGAAAGATAAAATCAGTTGAAGAAGTTACCACTTGGATTGATAAAGAATAGAAATTGCTATACGGCACTGTCACTTAAGTGACAGTGTTTTTAGATTTAGTGAGTCGTGTAGATTGTCTGATGAAATGATTTGCTCTTTCACCCTAATTTTGCCAAAATTAAAGCTAGAATCGAAAGAAAGGTGGGAACAAAAATGAGCATTCAACATACAGTTGCCATTATTACTGGTGCTGCAAATGGTATTGGAAGAGGTGTTGCACAGGCGTATGCCAAAAAAGGAGCAACGGTTGTGTTAGCAGATGTAAATGAAGAAGAAGGGCAAAAGGTAAAAGAAGAGCTTCTTTCAATGGGTGTGCAATGTATGTTTGTTCACACAGATGTGCGCAAAGAACAAGACATCATTGACTTAATGAAAGTTACAAAAGATACGTACGGAAAAATTGATGTTTTGATCAATAATGCGGGAGTGAGCCAGTTTAAAAATGTGTATGATGTATCGCTTAACGAGTGGGACGATGTGATCAATACGAATTTACGAAGTGTCTTTTTAGGCTCAAGGGAAGCGGCGAAATATATGCGTGAAAATGATAAAGGCGGATCCATCGTTAATATCGCTTCAACGAGAGCCATCATGTCTGAACCTCACTCAGAAGCTTATGCTGCATCAAAGGGAGGAATTGTGGCCATAACCCACGCTTTAGCTGCTTCATTATCAAACGATCACATCACTGTTAATGCAATTTCTCCTGGCTGGATTGAAACAGGTGACTATTCGCAATTAAAGGAAAATGATCATAAGCAACATTTTTCTCATAGAGTTGGAAGAGTAGAAGATATCGCAAATGGTTGTTTATACTTAACGGATCCAGCGAATGATTTTGTCACAGGTATCAATCTAATTATTGACGGCGGGATGACAAGAAAGATGATTTATGAGGAGTAAAAATGATTTCAAACATACGTAAGAAAATGCTAGTTTTTAGTTCCTTGTCTTTTTTAGATAAGGGATTTTTTTTGTGAAATTATAGGAATATAAAAGGTTAAAATCATTCACCAAATTTTCATATTCTTGCTACTTCTCTCATTTCAATTAGCGTTTTAGGGTTGATTTTAGGGATATATTTACTTATAATGAAAATGCACTTGGAATGATAATCGTTTTCAATTATAGTTCCGAGAATAACCATGTAATGAGGATTATAAATGAGACTTTGGATGTTGATAATTGCAGCTATAGTCCTGTCTTTTGTATCGCTATTTGTCGGAGCAATTGATATTAAGCCGAGTGATTTACTAGATTGGGAGTCAGATGAAACACAAATATTCCTAATTAGTCGCGTCCCTCGACTAATGGCCATTATATTAGCAGGAGCAGGAATGAGTATTGCAGGTTTGATCATGCAGTCATTAAGCCGTAATAAATTTGTATCGCCTACAACTGCAGGGACTTTAGATGCAGCTAAACTAGGGATCTTAATTTCTATGCTTTTTTTCACTAATGTAACATATACACAACAAGTCATCTTTAGTTTTGCTTTTGCCTTAGTAGGTACTCTAGTATTCATGCAAATTCTTGATCGGATCAAATTTAAGGATGCCATTTTCGTTCCGTTGATTGGAATTATGTATGGAAATATTTTATCCTCTATTACAACATTCTTTGCATACGAACAAGACCTTCTGCAAAATATCTCTTCTTGGTTAATGGGAAGTTTCACTTTAGTTATATCTGGAAGATACGAGCTTTTGTATGTCAGCATACCAGCTGTCATTTTAGCATATCTATATGCTAATAAATTCACGGTCGCTGGAATGGGAGAAGATTTTGCGAAAAATTTAGGCTTAAGTTATAAGCTTGTATTAAATTTAGGTCTTATTCTCGTCGCCGTTATTGCTACAACTGTTGTTCTTACTGTCGGAGTTATTCCATTCTTAGGTCTAATTGTTCCGAACGTTGTTTCTCTTTATTTAGGAGATAATTTACGGAAAACGATTCCACATACAGCCGTGCTAGGGATTGTGTTCCTCTTAATTTGTGATATTATTGGACGCATTATTGTACACCCTTATGAGATACCAGTTAATGTTACCGTGGCAGTAATAGGCAGTGCGATCTTCTTAATTATGTTATTTAGGGGGAGAGCATATGCGAAATAGTACGAAGCTGATTTTATTAGCAGCCATTGCGATTGTCTGTATTTTGCTTTATGGATTTTATGATATAAAAGGTGGATTTGATTACGCCTTTCCACGCCGAATGATTCGAGTCAGTGCAATGATTGTAACAGGAGTTGCGATTTCATATTCAACCATCGTTTTCCAAACGATTACCCATAATCGAATCTTAACACCGTCTGTTATGGGACTTGACTCGATGTATCAAGTAGTTCAGACGATCATTTACTTCTTCGCAGGATCAATGTCGATTTGGGTCTTAAATAAGTATTTGAATTTTGGTGCAGCTATTATCGCCATGGTCTTATTTGCATTGATATTATATCGATTCTTATTCCGTGCTGATAAGCATCCTATTTACTTACTTCTTCTAATAGGAATGATTTTGGGTACACTTTTGGGCAGTTTTGTCACCTTTTTACAAGTGCTGATTGATCCACTGGAGTATTTAAGCTTACAAAGCCGTTTATTCGCAAGTTTCACAAGTGTGAAATCGGAGTTATTATATATTTCAATTGGAATTTTATTGCTAGCTTTCCTTTATGGATACCGGATTATGGGGAAGTTAGATGTTATGTCGCTTGGACGTGAAAATGCGATTAACCTTGGTGTCAACTATGACCGTATGGTAATGAACATCCTTATTTTATCATCAGTTCTCATTGCCACTTCAACGGCATTAGTTGGTCCCATTACGTTTTTTGGATTAATCGTTGCAAACCTTTCGTATCAATATTTAGTTACGTATAAGCACTCCGTCTTAATTTTAGGTGCGAGTCTAATGAGTATTATTGCGTTAGTCGGGGGACAGTTCCTCGTTGAACATATTTTAGAATTGCGGACGACGTTAAGTGTCATCATTAACTTTATCGGTGGTATTTACTTCATTTACTTATTATTAAAAGAAAGTAGGGCAGCAGGATGATTGAAATCAAAGGGATAACGAAGCGATTTGGTAAAAAGCCTGTTGTAGAAAACGTATCTGTAAAAATTGAATCAGGTGCCATTACATCTTTTATCGGCCCTAATGGTGCTGGTAAGTCTACACTTCTCTCGATGGTGAGCCGCTTATTAGACGCAGATACTGGAGAAGTATTATTAGATAAAAATAATGTGAAAAAATGGAAGTCCTCTGAATTTGCAAAGCGTGTTTCCATTTTAAAGCAATCGAACTTTCTTAATGTTCGTTTAACGGTACGTGAGCTTGTTGCTTTTGGTCGTTATCCTTATTCAAAAGGGCGTCTGACAGAGGACGACGAAAAGTTTGTTAACTTAGCTCTGAGCTATATGAATTTAACCGAGATGGAAGATAAATTTTTGGATGAATTATCTGGTGGTCAAAAGCAACGTGCTTTTATTGCGATGGTCATTGCGCAAGATACGGACTATATTTTACTTGATGAACCATTAAATAACTTGGATATGAAGCATTCAGTTCAAATTATGAAAATTTTACGTAAGCTTGTAGATGAGCTTGGAAAAACGGTTGTTATTGTTCTTCATGATATTAACTTTGCTTCTGTTTATTCTGATCGTATCGTGGCCTTAAAAGACGGAAAGTTAGTGAAAAATGGGCCAACCAATGACATAATCAACTCAGATGCATTGCGAGAAATTTACGATATGGATATCCCGATTCAAGAACAAAATGGCTGCCGTATTTGTGTATACTTTAATTCTCATGAGTAGATAAATGTAGTCATAAAATAGACCTAGGGAGTTCACTAGGTCTTTTTCTAGGCACAGAATGAAAGCGATTTATTATGGGGATGAATTTCATAATGGCGATCCTTAAGGTAAATAACGAATGAATTACAATTTTAGCGTGAGTTCGAATGAATAACGCTCAAAAAGTTTGTTTTTCATTTGCTTTCGTACATAGTGAAATCGAGTCAGTTCATAAAAATTTCACAAAAAATAGAAATTACTTTCAAAAAAATGATTGACGTTGATCGTCGATCACTCTATAATGAGAATTGTTATCAGTGATAATGATTATCATTAATGATTATAAAATACGAATCAAAAGGGGAGTTACAGACATGAAAAAGTGGAAATTAGCTAGTGTTTTATTAGTACTTATCTTAATGCTTGCAGCTTGTGGTAGTAATGAGGAAGCAAATACAGAAAAAACAGATGATACCAATGCAGCTGCAGATCAAAAAGAAACGGCGCAAGAAGAGCAAACTACTTCTGCTTATCCATTAACTGTTTCTCCAACAGTAGCTTCAAGTGATAGCATGGATGGTAGTGCATCTTATACATATGAAGATGTAACATTTGAAACAATGCCAGAAAAAATCGTCGTATTTGATTATGGTTTCTTAGATACATTAGACGCACTTGGGGTAGAAGGAATTATCGGAGTTGCGAAAGACTCTACTTTACCAGCTCACCTTGAAAAGTATTCAGGAGATGAGTATGTAAGCATTGGGAACTTAAAGGAACCATTACTTGAAGATATCGCTGAAATCGGACCTGATGTTATCTTCATTTCGGGCCGTCAATCAGCATTCTTAGATCAACTAAAGGAAATTACACCAAATGTAGTATTCGTTGGAACATCTCAAGATGACTACTGGAATACATTCCTTGCCTCAGTAGATATTGCAGCGAAAATGTTTAATAAAGAAGCAGAGGCTGAAGATTACCTTGCAAAATTTGATACAGCGTTAGATGAAGTTAAAACATTAGCTGGAAACTTTGATACATCATTAGTGACGATGTATAATGAAGGAAAATTATCAGGTTTCGCAACAAACTCTCGTTTCGGTTATATGTATGACGTTTATGGCTTCACACCAGTTACTGAAGATATTGAAGCTTCTTCACATGGTTCTAACTTTGGATTTGAAGCAATTCTAGACCTTGATCCACAAGTATTATTCGTCATTGACCGTACAGCAGCAACTGGTGGGGAGTCCAACATCAAAGCGGATATGGAAAATGATATCATTAAGAAAACTCAGGCTTATGAAAATAACCGAATTGTCTACCTTGATGGTCCATTATGGTACTTAAGTGGCGGTGGTTTACAATCTGAGCTTGCCAAAATTGAAGAAATTTTAGCTGAATTAAAATCATAATGAGTAAAGAGCTGCTTAAAGATGTATATACGAATTACATCTATAAGCAGCTCTGTTTTTATTTATCTATATATGAGGAAAACTCGACCAATTACGGTCGAGTTTTTTTGACATCACTTTTAGAGTGTTTTGCTTTATTACGTTTGTTCCCCTTACTGTTATCTCCACTCGTAATTTCTTCAGCAAATTCCGCATCTGGAGCATTCTGATTGCGGCTCCCTTTATTTTCTTTTTTTGTCATGAAGTCAACTCCTTTTGAACTATTTTGTTTCATGGTGGTTTTAACTATTCATGTTTTTACAAAAAGGCACTTTTCGCAAACATTATTGCTTTTGGATAGCATTAAGAAACAAAATGCCGTCGCACACTTCATGTATGTGATTTAAGGGTAAAATTCGACTTTTCGGGTTTTTTTTTATAAAGAACCACAATCTATACGCAAACAGCGTACAAAAAAAATGACCTCATTAAGAGGTCAAGAAAAAGGGGGAATTACACTTGTACTCCTATTGTTACCAACCCAGTAAAATTTTATTCATGTAATTTAAAAAATGATTGTGTATATGCCGTGGTAGATTTTTTTTCTTGAAATAGCATGAAAGAGACGATAGAAAAAGGGGCTTTATTTAAAGGGCGAAACTACTAATGCAAACGCCTTTTCTTGCTACTCTAGTGGAAAAGCCCGCAACGAAGGTAGGGCACAAACATATTAAGTAATATAAGTACTCAAGGGGGTGAGATGGTTGGGAGAAATGAATCAAAATCTGCAAGAACTTTCTAAATCGCTTCTTGGATTACATGTTAAAGATGTATTCAAGAAGAACAAGGAAGACCTTAAGTTAAGGGAGCTTTCGGGAGATGAAAAAGAGCATATTAAAAAGCTTTATCAAGAACTAGAACAACAAGTAAATGAATTTGTAAACAAAACAAAAGAAACAAACGAGAATACGGTACAGGCAAAAGACGAAAAACCAAAGAAAACCCGAACAACTTTAAGGGACAAAGTAAGAAAGAAAAAATAAAAAGTAAAGGAGAGATATAAATGTTAGGAGAAAGAACAGAATACGCACGCGATGTGCGAAACGACCGATACGATAACAGATACCGTCATGCTTCATGTAATAAATGTGGTTATGATACTTGTCAATGTGGAGCAGCAGTAGGAGGAGAATCTAGAAAGTGGAATGCACTTGACCCAACTAGTCAATTCCCATATTCAGACAACGATAACACGCAAGTTCTTCAAAACTTTGACCAAGTGTCTGATATTGAACAAAGATCAACTGAACGCATCATCATTAAAGATAGCTGTGATATCAAAGTAACAACTACAGATACTCAAGTTGCAGTTTCCCTACAAGTAGCTATCCAAATTGCGATTGCTATCGTCATCAACATCACAATTGCTGACAGTGACCAAGCAGAAGCAGTAACTCAAGACTTACTCCAATTCTCTCAAATGCAACAAGTAAACCGTCAAACAATCTGCATTGAAAATTCACGTGATATCGAAGTAACAACAACTGACACTGATGTAGCAGTATCGATTCAACTATTACTTCAATTACTTCTTGCACTACTTGTTCAAATCGACATTCTATAATATTCCTACTAAGCAGGCACGGTTCACATTTCACTTTTCCCCACAGACTAGGATATCCAAACAACCCACACCTCCTATATATAAAAGTAGCATGGAAACATGCTACTCTCTTTTTTATGTTGGAATTACTGAATAAATTCTTTCCACTGATTGATAAAGGCGGCAGTCATTTTATTTGGATGTTCAATAACATCTTCAGTCTTACCAACTTGCTGAATTTCTCCATTCATAAGGATAGCGAGGCGATCGGTTAAGTATTTGATCTCCAAAAGATCATGACTGACAAAAACGGTTGTCGTATTCGTTATGTTCAAAATCTCCTTTAATTCCTTTAAAAGCTCAACCTTTGTTGGAAAATCAAGTGCGGAAAAAGGTTCATCTAAAAACAATACTTCTGGCTCAAGAACCATTGCTCTTGCTAGATTGACCCTCTGAGCTTCTCCACCAGATAAATGATAGGCATGCTTCTTAGCGAGGTGAGAGATGTTAAATTTGTCTAACCAATAGCCTACTTTTTCATTGATCGAAGCTTTTGGCAGCTTACGAATTTTTAACCCGAGAGCGACGTTTTGATAGACGGATGTATGAAGAAGCAGTGATTGCTGAAGGGCGATAGCAAATTTTCTCCGCATATCGATCGTGATTTTTTGTCCGGAGAGGACGGTTTCTTTTAAAAAAATCTGACCTTCACTAGGCGAATCTAGTAAGGAGAGAAGTTTTAATAGCGTGCTTTTTCCAGCTCCATTTGGCCCCATAATGCCAATGATTTCACCCTGTTGAATGGAAAAAGAGGGAATCGCTAGAATGGTTTTACGATCAACCTCGTATTGTATATTTTCCATTTTTAATAGCGTGCTCATACTCTTCGACTCCTTTGCTGCAGGAAGGTTAAAATGAAGGTAATCAAAAATGCGAGTGTCATAATAATGAAAGAGAGGGCAAAGGCAATATCGAAATTCCCTTTTGAGACCTCCATAACGATAGAGGTCGTTAAAATTCGCGTATCTCCTTTAATGTTACCACCAACCATCATCGCTGCTCCAACCTCAGCAATTACTCTCCCAAAGCCTGTAATAATCGCTGCTAGAATGGCAACTTTCGTTTCGATAAGCAATATTTTTAATCCTTGAAGCTTCGTAGCTCCCAACGCTTTGATTTGCATGAGCATTTTTTCATCAATTTGCTGAAAGGCACTACTTGTAAGACCGATGATAATGGGTAATGAGACAAGTATTTGTGCCATGACGATCGCAGTCGGTGTGTAGAGGAGAGAAAGATGTCCTAAAGGCCCAGAACGCCATAGAAAAATCGTGATCCAAAGTCCAGCTACAACGGGCGGAAGTCCCATCCCAATATTGATAAATACTAATAGGAGCTTCCTTCCATGAAATTTAGTTAGACCAATGATAATTCCTAGCGGGATGCCAATGAAGGTACTGATTATCGTTGCTGTTAAAGACACTCGAAGCGTCCGCCAAGCAATTTCATAGACTTCTGGATCTCCGCTTGCTATCATTTCGAGCGCTCGTATTAGTCCATCTAGTAGTAGGTCCATAGATTAACCAACTCACTTTATTATGTATTCATTACTTCTATATGAAAGAAAATACCTAGTAAAATGAATTACTAGGTATTTTGTGTTCTTTTTGTTCAGAAGTTATTCTGTGTATTTGTAGAATAGGGATTGTCCATATTCCTCTTTACCGAATTCTTCAATCTTGTTTTGCACTTCTTCATCAACCATAAATTCAACAAATGCTTTTGCGCCGTCATTGTTGATTTGGTCATTTTTATCTGGATTTACTTCCATAACATGATAAATATTTAGAAGTGCTTCGTCACCTTCGACGAGAATACCCATATCAGGATAATTATCTTTTTGTGCTAAATAAGTAGCTCTGTCAGTTAAAATATACCCTGCTTTGTCAGCTGCGACTTGAAGGCTTGCGCCCATTCCTTGTCCTGTTTCTGCATATGAAGCGTTATCAGTTGGGGTAACACCAATTGCGTCCCATAAACCTAACTCCATTTTATGTGTTCCAGAATCATCGCCGCGAGAAATAAAATCAGCACTTTCATCAAATAATTTCTGGAAAGCTTCATTGACTGGTAATCCTTTGATTCCGGCTGGATCAGCTGTAGGTCCTACAATGATAAAATCATTATACATCACACGTTTATAATTTTGCACATCTCCATTGTCAACGAGTTCCTGTTCTGAAGCGGGAGCATGGGTTAAAAGTACATCTGCTTCACCATTTACGCCCATTTCAAGTGCGGCACCAGTACCGACGGCAATAATTTTAAGATCATAAGGGTGTGCCTCTTCAAACATTGGCTCAAGTAGTTCTTCTAAAAGGCCGCTATCCTGTGTGCTAGTCGTTGTTGCTAAAATTAAATCGGTAACCTCCGCTTCAGCTGTATCTTCTGTTGCAGGAGTTTCTTGCTCGGATGTTGCACCTTCGTTACTTTCATTATCTGTATTCCCGCAAGCGGCAATAAAGACAAATAGAAATGCGATTAAAGCTGTTGATAAAAAGCGTTTTAAATTCATTAACGTTTCCCCCTATTTTTTTTCATGAATGATTTTCCCGAATTCTTGGGTGTTATATCCTTTAAGAGAACTAATGCTCTCTTTAAAGCTAGTTAATTGGATAACGTCTAGCAAATGCTGTAACGCCATCTCGTTTTTCTTATTCCAGCGTAAAACTAAATCAAATTGCTCATTTGTAACTGGAATAAAGTCCAAGTCAAGCTGTTCAGCGGCAGAGCGAATACCTAATCCCACGTCTGCAATTCCTCGACTAATATACGAAGCTATAGAAAGGTGGTTCCATTCTTCATTTTCATAGCCTTTTATCGAAGATGGATCAATTTTTTCATTAGCTAAGGATGAATCTAGTAAAAATCTTGTTCCAGAACCTTTTTGACGATTAACGAAAGTGATATTCTTTCTCGTTAAATCATGAAAATTCTTGATCTCTTTTGGATTTCCTTTCGCTATAATAAACCCTTGCTCTCGACTTGCTAGGCGAAGAACTGTAAGTGGTTCATGAACAAAGAATAGCTTTATAAAAGGAAGATTATATTCTCCAGAAGAAGGATCTAACAGATGGATAGCCGCTACATCACTGCTGCCTCGGTAGAGCATCATAAGACCTTCGAGACTGCCGATATATGTTGGTTGAATGGATAAGAAATCAGCTTGCTTTGTGACATATTTAATCAAATGCTCGATTAGAAAATCGTGACTTCCAGCGATTTGGATGGATAAGAGTTGCTCGTTCTTCCCGGTAGGAGAGTCGAGGTTCTTGAATCTCTCCACTTCGCTTTTGTCTATGCGCATTTTGTTTCCGACCTTGAATGCTTGGAGCTCACCCCGTTTTACAAGTTCATAGACAGTATGCTTTGAAATTTTAAATAGTTTTGCAATTTCATCGGGTGTATATGTTTCATCATTCATCACCAATCACCTAGCCTCATCTTTTCTTGTCTTAGGTTACTAAATTGAATGGAGTTTAAACTGTGATCTTTATTACATTTTATTAAGTTTCGTTAAGTTTTGTCTAGTTTGTTCACTTTTTGTTCACAAATCAATTTCACTTTTTGTTCACAGATTAATTTCTCTCTTGTTTTAAAAAGGCTCTTTTCTCCGTTTTGGAAAGCGTTAAGAAACAAAATTCTAGATTTAGGGAGCGAAAAGTGCCGTTTGACACTTCATGTATAGCATAACCGTGATATTAGGGTAAAAACCGGCTTCTAGGTTTTGATAAATAACCATAATCTATACGAAAATAGCGTTTGAAAAAGAATATTACGAGTGTGAATAACTCGCTTATTTACGCATATTCCAATAAAATAAAGGTAATCGAAAAGGGGAAAAAGTGGGTGAACCGATGAGGAATACACATTTGTTTTTTAATACAGAGATAGGGGTCAAAAAGCCTGAAAGCATTCGCAATAAACATACAAGATGTCCATTTTGTGCACGTGACGAATTAACGGACATTATCGATGTGGACGGCCCGATCATTTTACTAAAAAATAAGTATCCGGTACTAGAAAATGCGTATCAAACGGTATTAATTGAAACTGATGACTGTTCGGGGGAGCTTTCGATCTATTCGAAAGAGTATTTAGTGAAGTTATTTTCGTTTGCATTAAAGCATTGGAAGGCAATGGAGGAAAGCGGCGAATATAAATCTGTCCTCTTTTTCAAGAATCATGGTCCTTTATCCGGTGGAACGATTGCCCATCCACATATGCAACTAATTGGTTTAAAGACGATTGATTATATGGAAAATATCTCATCTGTATATTTTGAGGGGTTGAAAATAGCTGAGGAAAATGGTGTGCATTTCTCAATATCGACAGAACCAAAGGTTGGTTTCTATGAGTTCAATGTGAGGATGACGAATATAGAGCAAATAGAATCATTTACTTCTTATATTCAAAAAACAGTTCATTATATTCTCAATCAATTTCCATTTAGGGCGAGTAGTTATAATCTCTTTTTTTATCGTATGGATGAAGCGATCTATGCGAAAATTGTTCCTCGTTTTGTTACGACGCCGCTATATATAGGTTATTCGATTCCACAGGTGCCTGATAATTTGGAGAAGGTACGGGAAGATATTTTGCAAAAATATATCAATGGATAAGCGGTAATAATATCCAACGATTTTTGAAAAGTTGTGATTTGCCACTTAGATAAAATATAATGAAGTAATGTGAAATGTTATGTCTTAAGGGAGAATAATCATGACGACTGAGAAAAATTCGACATCTAGATTTGATTTTAACCTTGTGTTTATTTTATTTTTATTATTTATTGCAAGCTGTATAGCGATTTATAGTGCCCAAAGTACAGGACAATATGGTGAGAACTTTCTATTAAAACAAATTGTTTGGTATTGCATTGGAGCGGTCATTATCGCAGTGATGATGGTCTTCGATTCAGACCAATTGAAAAAGCTTTCCTGGTATCTTTATGGATTGGGTCTATTATTACTTGGATTTTTACTTGTTGCTCCAAGTAGTATTGCTCCTGTGATCAATGGGGCAAAAAGTTGGTTTCGGGCTCCTGGTATAGGATCTCTACAACCATCTGAATTTGTGAAAGTATTTTTAATTTTAGCATTGGCAAAACTCATAACCGCTCATCACGAAAAAACGCAGTTTAAAACGATTCAAAGTGATGGTTGGTTATTGTTGAAAATTGGTTTGATAACAGGAGCTCCATTGCTGCTCGTTATGCAACAGCCTGATTTAGGAACAGCTCTAGTACTTATTGCCATTATGCTCGGAATGATTTTTATTTCTGGAATTACATGGAAAATTCTTGCGCCGATATTTGCCCTTGGGACAACATTGATTTCCGTGATTTTCTACTTTGTTCTTGTAAAGCCAGAGCTTTTAGAGAAGTACTTGGGAGTTAAACAATATCAATTTGGTCGAATCTATTCGTGGTTAGACCCGTACAATTATTCAAGTACTTCTGGCTATCAATTAACGAGATCGCTTCTTGCAATCGGTTCAGGAGAGACGAGTGGAAAAGGTTTTGGGACAAGGGAAGTATATTTGCCAGAAAGTCATACGGACTTCATCTTCAGTGTCATTGGAGAAGAGTTTGGCTTCATTGGCGCAAGTCTTGTCGTGAGTTTATTTTTCCTCCTGATTTATCATATGACGAGGGTAGGAATGGAAACGAAGAACCCTTTTTATACCTATATTTGTGTAGGGGTAATCAGTATGATCACATTCCATGTTTTTCAAAATATCGGGATGACGATCGGAGTTCTTCCTATTACCGGAATTCCCTTGCCGTTTATTAGTTATGGGGGAAGCTCATTAATGGGGAATATGCTAGCCATTAGCTTAATCTTTTCCATTCGCTATCATTATAAAAAATATATGTTTTCCGAATGAACGAAAAAGTCCATTTCAATTGAAATGGACTTTTTTGTTGTCAGGATTATATAAATTCCCTCGACTTGAGGATAGTGTTCGATAACATGTTCGTATAAACAGTTGGAATATCGGTATGAAAAAATAACAGGAAAAACTCCGGTTAATGAGCAACCATCATGAAAAAGAGCTGAAATAACAGGATAAATTCCTGCTATTCCCTCAAAAAAAGCCAAAATAAACGCTTTTGCTCTCCATAAGCGGAAAATCTTCCGTTATTTTCCCCAAAAGGGAGTCCTTTGAGGAGGTAACAGGAAAAACTCCGGTTAAGGGTGAACGATGGTTGGAGCGAATGAATCAAACCGGAAGCTTCCTACATATGATAGGAGCTTCGTCTTTGTTTACGCAGAAATTGTGGTTTGTACCCATATTTGATGTTTGCGAAAAAGGCTTTGTTCATTCAATTACCCCGGCTTCAACGATGGTGACATCAGGTTTGATCTTCACAGTCAAATTTTGAAATTGCGTATCTGTCCAGTCAGATAAATCACATTTTCGAGTTCTTGTTTTTACAAAATGACCAAAGCCAACGGGATCAATTTTTTTCTCTTTAAAATCATCGATTAGCATTAAGCACTGTTCTGTTATTTCCTCTTCGAAGGCTTTTTCTAGTTTTTTAATGATCGGGGGATCGGCTTTATTTCCAGTAAATTCATTGATAATTCCATGTACCTTTAACTGAACGATAATTTCCATTGGAGCGCGATTGGTTAACTTGAATACATGGACAGAACGAATACTTCGAATCGCTGCTTCGCCTTCATCAATTTTTACTCGGTGTAAGCCATTGCTATACTTATCTACTAAGAGTCTAAAGAAAAACATTTCTTTTGGTGAAATCGTTTGAACCACTTTACCATGCTTAAAGAAGCAAATCCCATTTAAGAGTACTTTATCTTTGGATAGCTGTTTAACCTGAGGCATGAATGGCGTTTTTCCCTTTTGATAGTATGCCGAGAGAAACTTGTGGAGATTGGTTTTCGGAAGATCTTCGTTCTCAATATTCGTTTTAATTAGATTGGATAAATGGGTTGCATTTCCTCTGATACCGTATTCTCCTTCCATTAATTCTTTTGCTTGCCCATCAACGACGGCTAAATATAGGCCAGATCCTACTCCAGGATCTCTTTGGAAGGGATCAATTAATTCAAGGACACCTTCATTCGTTGCTAATTCTTTTCCAAAAAGAACAATTTCCATACTACCTGTTACAATTGGGTTAGCCGACTGAAGTTGTAGCTCTTGTAAGATTGATTTTTTGATATGAGCTTTTGCTGTTAAGGTTCTATTTTCTGGTGGTTTTTCAGGTTGATATATCGGGTAAAGAATCGTCCCAATCGTTTCTGTATCATCAGAATGATCAAAACCAATTGCTTCTATCAAGTTGATATCATCTAATATCTCCTTTTTAACACAGCCAGTTAGCACAAATGAAATACAAACAACGAATATGATCTTATACATGAACTTTATCATCTTTTTTTCACCTTTTTTACAATTAAAGTTGCGATAAAGAGTAATGGAATGTAAACAAAAGTAAAGTAAAAACCTACCGTTCCAACGAGATCGCTGAGAAAATTGATTTGCGTTCTAGTAAATAGAGAACTTGTGGCAATTAAAGAGAGAATAGCTAGAACCGGGACCGTTTTTCTGATTTTAAAAGAGAATAGTCTTTTTGCTAAACGGCTAGCACACCATAAAGCAATACTTGCATTTGGAAGAATGATTAAGCACCAATTGGCAAGTCCAATATATTCAAATCGTTCAACAAAGGGCATCATAATAATCTTCCACATCGTTAAGGTAGGCCATATATTCAATTGCAGTTGCTCCTCTGGAAAATAAGCGAACGTTAGTATAGACAAATAAAGACAAAGAAACGTTGTATACAAAATGGCTAAATGTCCCCATTTTTTTGACTGTTCAGGATTCTTCACAAATGGATAAAAAACGAGTAATGTCTCAAAGCCGATAACGGTGAGGGACATATTTCTGCTAGCTTTGAGGATGTCCATTATAGAATGATCAAAAATAGGGAGTAGATTATCAAATTCTGCATACGGTATCGTAAAAAGAAATAATACAAGTATGTAAGAAGGTAGGACAATGCCAAAAAAGGATATCCCTGTAACCGTCCTAAATCCTCCGAAAATACCATACACAACAACAGCTAAAAAGACGAGAGCAAACCAAAATGTCTCTAAATGAGGAAACATCCAGACTTGGACTACCTCAATATAGGTTCTCAAAACCATCACAGTTAATAGACAGAAGTAAAGGATTAGGAAAGAACTTAATACCTTACCCAATTTATTTCCGAACACATAACTGTGGATACTGACAATATCTCCACCTGCAATGTTGAGCATTTTATAAATCATCCAAAGCAAAATGTGGATTCCTATGCCGGTGAGAATAATAGACATCCAGGCATCATAGCCAGCAAATTTGGCAATGACTCTCTGGAAGCCTAGGATTCCGATCCCAAATTGCATCGAGTGAATGATGAAAAATACGAGAAATGGAGAGATTTGTTTAGTTTCAGGAACGTTAACATTCATGAGGTAGACCTCTATTCATCAATATCTTTTTTTTCCTTTGTTTTTTTCTCATTTGTACGTTTTGGTTGCTTTGAATCTAAAAATAAGGGTCTTTTCGTTTGATTTTTAAAAGACAATCGAATTAAGGCATCCTTAAAATCTACTATCCTTGGTGGGTATAATGGTTCAAGATAAGGTCGTCCTAATGAAGTAAGTCGAATTAAATGGATGAGCAAAATACAAAAGCTTAAGAGGATTCCTAAAAAGCCCCATAACTCCGCAAAAAATAAAAATGGAAAGCGAAGTAATCGAATCGTATTGCCCATACGATAAACCGGTGTTGTAAAGGAAGCTAAAGCGGCAAGGGCGATAATGATCAGCAGTACATTGCTCGTAAGACCAGCTTCAACACTTGCAGTCCCAATGACAATTCCTCCAACGATACCGATTGTTTGTCCGACCTTTGTCGGAAGTCTTGCACCAGCCTCTCTAAGCAATTCAATTGTAAGTTCAAGGAAGAGAGCTTCAAGAATGGGTGGAAAAGGAATGGCCATTCTCGAAGCAACTAAAGCACTCAAAAGGTCTCTTGGAATCAACTCATAATGATAGCTTAAAGTTGCGACATATATGGGCGTTACTAAGATGGAGAACGTTACAGCGAATAGTCGAACCAATCGGAAAAAAGATGAAATTGTCCAATTTAAAAAATAATCTTCAAATGAACTGAAGAATTCGACTAGAGTAGTTGGTCCCGTTAAAGCGTGCGGTGAGCCATCCACAATAATCGCTACTTTTCCCTCGATAATACCTGCCGAGACGCGGTCTGGTCTTTCCGTATCTAGAAGCTGAGGGAAAGGAGAATTTTGATTATCTGAAATAAGTTGTATTATAAAAGAACTGTCGGTAATTTCATCAAATTCGATTTCTTGGAGACGCTGCCGAATCGTATTCACATTCTCTGTATTGGTCACATTTCCTAAATAGAGAACAGCAACCTTCGTTTTTGACAGGGAGCCAATGGTGAATTCCTCAATAATGAGATCTTTTATCGGAATTCTCTTCCTTACGAGATTTAGATTTTGTTCGATTGATTCAACGAAGGATTCTTTAGGTCCAATGACACTGAATTCAACCTCAGGAACGCCAACGCTTCTCCCAACTTTTTTTTGTGCACCTAAAAAGCAAAAATGTTTGCTGTCATTTTCTAACATCAGAACGACGTACCCACTAAAGAGTTTCTTTTCAATGTCCAAAGGGTTATCCGAAAATTCTATATCCTCAAGTGGAACGATTTTTTTGACATCTTCAATTTGTTTGAATTGCCCTTCTAAAAGAAAAGGTAGAAGACTTTCATGGATCGTTCTTTCTTCCACCATTGTAGACATGAACATCAACGAAAAAGAGATTTCTGTTTGATTGTTCAAGTAAGTTACATGTTTAAAGTCTTTAGACTTTTTTAGAAGTTTCGAAAGATCTTCAATTTCTTGATTCTTTTTCGAAAATGGATTTCTCATAGAAGGCATTCTCCTAAAGCAAGGATATATGGAGTTATTGTTTCCTTTTTTGGTAGGTTTATCCGAAGAAATGAACATGAAAAAGAGCCCGTAATTTTACGGACTCTTAATGTAAAAAAAGAGGGGGGCTCAATTTAAGTTGAGGGGGTAAATTGAGCCGGGCAATCTATAATAGGAAAGGTATTCGCAATGTTCCCAGTTACAGTTGCTAATGATAATCATTATCAACTATAACTTAATAATAATCTCCATTTTAACAAAAGTCAACACGATTTTGATAAAAGAATTCATGAACCATTTCGTTTATCAAAAAGGAGACAGAAGTGAAATTGCTTCTGTCTGCCTCAAAAATTATCTTTTGAATTGATTATTTTGGCTATTCTTTTTATCCTTATGACCCTTTTCTGGACCAGGACCAGCATTTCCTTCTACACTAGCTGCACTTACACCAGCCTTAGACGGGTCCTTTTTTCGTTTTGCCATACGAGCACCTCCACAAATATAATTCAAATTTAAGATTCCCAAATCGTTCAAGACTTATGAAAATGAAACTTTCAAAAAAATTTAAAAATTGCATATCTAATTATTGCGGAAACAATGTAAATATTTTATGATGATAATAACAGAAATCATTTAACCGTGGTCGTGTGTGACTGGCCACACGAACATCTTTTGCGTCAACATCGTTTCAATTAAGTAAGGATCATGCCAGAATGGACATGACATTTACTGTTAAAAGAAGTATGCATATTTTTTTGAGCAAAAAATGAATGAGTATTCATTCAAAGAATTGAAGGAGGAGATGTAATTGATCCAACAAATCAAAAAAGCGGCTGTTTTAGGATCTGGAGTGATGGGTTCTGGAATTGCCGCACATTTAGCGAACATTGGAATCCCGACATTATTGCTTGATATTGTACCCCGGGAATTATCGGAAGCAGAGAAAGCAAAAGGGTTGTCTTTAGAAGATAAGCAAGTACGCAATCGCATGAGCGAAACGGCGATTCAAAAGCTGTTGAAGCAAAAGCCAGCTCCACTAACCTCTAAGAAAAATCTTGCTCTAATTGAGGCTGGCAATTTTGAAGATGATTTACAACGATTAGAAGAAGTCGATTGGATCATAGAAGTTGTTGTTGAGAATCTTGCGATAAAGCAGCAGATTTTTGAAAAAGTAGATAACTATCGCAAGCTAGGAAGTATTGTCACCTCGAACACTTCTGGAATCTCGGTGGAGGCAATGGCAGAGGGTCGTTCAGAGGATTTTCAAAAACATTTCCTCGGTACTCATTTTTTTAATCCACCACGTTATTTAAAGCTATTGGAAGTGATTCCGACGAAACATACGGATAAAGAAGTGCTTTCATTTATGAAAACATTCGGGGAAGATGTCCTCGGAAAAGGTGTAGTCGAAGCGAAAGATACACCGAACTTTATTGCTAATCGTATTGGGACATATGGCTTGCTTATTACCGTTCGTGAAATGGTAAGTCGAGGCTATAGTGTGGGTGAAGTGGATTCTGTTACTGGACCACTGATCGGAAGAGCGAAGAGTGCCACATTTAGAACCCTTGATGTAGTTGGACTTGATACGTTTGCTCACGTAGCCAAAAATGTATATGACCAAGTTGATGGGGAAGAAAAAGATGTATTTAAAGTGCCAGCTTTCTTACAAGAAATGATTGAAAAGGGCTGGCTTGGTAGCAAATCAGGTCAAGGCTTTTACTTAAAGAAAGGGAAGGAAATTCTCGAGCTTAATCCGACAACACTTGAATATGGACCACGTAAAAAACTCCAAGCCCCATCTATTGAAATGGCAAAACAGGCAAAAGGCTTGAACAATAAAATGAAAACGCTTGTATTTGCGAAAGACAGAGCTGGAGAGCTATTATGGAATATTTTAAGTCCGGTGTTTATCTATGCCGCAGACCTACTTGGAGAGATTGCAGATACCATTGTTGCTATCGATCGAGCGATGAAATGGGGCTTTGGCTGGCAGCAAGGACCATTTGAAGCTTGGGATGCAATCGGTGTTGAAAAGTCGGTGCAAAAAATGGAAGAACAAGGTTTAGTAGTTCCAGCATGGGTGAAAGAGATGCTTGCGAAAGGCTTTACTTCTTTCTACCAAGAAGATGAGTTAGGGAATATCTCTTTCTACCACAATGGTGAGTATAGATTAATTGAAGAAAATCCTAAGGTTATCAACCTAGCAAAAATCAAAAAGCAAAAAGGCGTTATCAAAAAAAATAGCGGAGCAAGTTTAATTGACATTGGAGATGGGGTTGCCCTACTCGAATTCCATTCAAAGAGTAATGCGATTGGTTTAGATATTTTACAAATGGTCAACTTCGCAATTGATGAAGTTGAAAAGAATTACAAGGGCCTTGTCATTGGGAACCAAGGAAAGAACTTCTGTGTTGGTGCCAATCTTGCGATGATTTTGATGGAAGCTCAGGATGATGTGTTCGAGCTTGATCTAGTCGTTCGTCATTTTCAGCAAGCAAGCTTAAAGATTAAATATAGTCGAAAACCAGTTGTTGCTGCACCATTTGGAATGACACTTGGTGGCGGAGCAGAGATTTGCTTGCCAACAGCACATATTCAAGCTTCCTCTGAAACTTATATGGGCCTTGTTGAAGCTGGGGTTGGTCTCATCCCTGGTGGTGGTGGAAATAAGGAGCTTTACTTAAAGCACTTAAATAACCTGCCAAATGGAGTTGAATTTGATCTCCAAAAAGTAGCCAATGCTGTCTTCGAAACAATTGCAATGGCGAAGGTTTCAACATCTGGAGAAGAAGCGCGTGATCATAATTTCTTAACTAAAGCGGATGGCATCAGTATAAATGGCGACCACCTAATTTATGATGCAAAGCAGGTCGTGCTTGCTTTACATGAGCAAGGCTACACACCGCCTATTCGTAAAAAAGTACCAGTCGTTGGAGAACCTGGTTACGCAACATTATTATTAGGAGCGCAAAACATGTTTTACTCCGGCTATATTTCTGAACATGATATGAAAATTGCCAAAAAACTTGCCTATGTCATCGCTGGTGGGAAGGTACCGTATGGGACAGAGGTAGATGAACAATATTTACTCGACTTAGAAAGAGAAGCTTTCTTAAGTCTTGTGGTAGAACCAAAATCCCAACAACGTATGCAGCATATGCTCCTTAAAGGGAAACCTTTACGTAACTAAAAGAGAACAGTAGATAACGAGATTCGGATTTACAATGAGCAGAAAGAGAGGGAATAAGATGAGAGAAGCGGTAATTGTAGCAGGAGCCAGAACGCCAGTCGGGAAAGCAAAGAAGGGCTCACTGGCAAATATGAGACCCGATGATTTAGGTGCTCTTGTTGTCAAAGAAACGTTAAAAAGAGCCGGCGGGTATGAAGGAAATATTGATGATTTAATCATTGGCTGTGCAATGCCTGAGGCAGAGCAGGGATTAAATATGGCGCGAAATATTGGGGCGCTGGCTGGTCTTCCAGATACAGTTCCAGCTGTCACCATCAATCGCTATTGTTCATCTGGTCTGCAAACAATTGCGTATGCAGCCGAAAAAATTATGATTGGTCATGCAGACACAATTTTAGCTGGTGGAGCTGAATCAATGAGCATGGTACCGATGATGGGGCATGTCGTTCGACCAAATGCGAAGCTAGCTGAGACCGCTCCCGAATATTATATGGGCATGGGGCATACAGCTGAGGAAGTTGCGAAAAAGTATGGAATATCGCGTGAGGATCAGGATGCTTTTGCGGTGCGCAGTCATCAAAGAGCTGCTCAGGCAATTCAAGAGGGGAAGTTTGTCGATGAAATTGTCCCTGTGGAAGTAACAAATCGCTATGTCGACAGTAAAAACAAGCTTGTCGAAAAGACATTTTCTTTTAGCCAAGATGAAGGGGTTCGTCCAGAATCGACTGTCGAAACGTTAGCAAAGCTACGCCCTGCCTTTTCTGTAACAGGTTCCGTTACAGCAGGGAACTCTTCACAAACCAGTGACGGAGCAGCAAGTGTGCTCGTTATGGATCGTGAGAAAGCAGAAGCACAAGGACTAAAGCCACTTGTGAAGTTCAGATCCTTTGCTGTTGGTGGAGTGCCACCTGAAATTATGGGAGTTGGTCCAGTCGTGGCTATTCCGAAAGCACTGAAACTAGCAGGACTTGAACTTTCTGACATTGGTCTATTTGAATTAAATGAAGCCTTTGCTTCCCAATCACTTCAAGTCATTCGTGAGCTTGGTTTGAACGAGGAGATCGTAAATGTTAATGGGGGAGCGATTGCTCTTGGGCATCCACTTGGCTGTACAGGTGCGAAATTAACGCTTTCTTTAATCCATGAAATGAAGCGCCGTAATGAACAATTCGGTGTGGTGACAATGTGTATCGGTGGCGGTATGGGTGCTGCTGGTGTTTTTGAACTACTGTAATGAAATGTAAATGGGGGTGTAAGGCATTTACACCCTTTAATAAAATGAATGGAGGAATTGTCACATGTCTAATCAAACTGAAAACCTAATTAAAGGTGGAAGCTTCTTAATTGAAGACGTAAGCTATGAACAAGTCTTTACTCCAGAGGATTTTTCCGATGAGCAAGTTATGATTGCGAAAACAACAGAAGATTTTGTTGTTGGTGAAGTGTTGCCAGAAGTACCATATCTTGAAAAGCATGAATTTGATCGTTCTGTGAAATTATTAAAATCAGCAGGGGAACTAGGACTTCTTGGAGCAGATGTACCTGAAGAATACGGTGGTCTTGCGTTAGATAAAGTAAGTTCCGCATTAATTGCTGAAAAAATGGCGATTGCCGGCGGATTTGGTATTACACATGGAGCTCACGTAGGGATCGGTTCTCTTCCTATTGTATTATTCGGAAACGAGGAGCAAAAGCAAAAGTATCTTCCTGAGCTTGCAACTGGGGAAAAGATTGCTGCCTATGCACTAACTGAGCCAAGTTCTGGTTCAGATGCACTTGGAGCAAAAACAGTAGCAAAATTGAATGAGGCTGGCACGCACTATGTATTAAATGGGGAAAAACAATGGATTACTAACGCTGGGTTTGCTGATGTATTTGTTGTATATGCGAAAATTGATGGAGATAAGTTCTCTGCTTTTATCGTTGAAAGAGAGTTCCCAGGTGTATCTACTGGGGCAGAAGAAGATAAAATGGGAATCAAGAGTTCTTCTACTCGTACACTGATCCTTGAAGATGCTCAAGTACCAGTCGAGAATCTATTAGGGGAAATCGGCAGAGGGCATATTATCGCTTTTAATATTTTAAACATTGGACGTTATAAATTAGGGGTTGGTGCCTTAGGTGGCGCGAAACGTGCATTAGAGATTACAATTCCATATACAAATCAACGTCAACAATTTAAAACACCGATATCATCCTTTAATTTAACGAAAGAAAAAATTGCCACAATGGCGTCTAAATTATATGCAGCGGAAAGCTCCATTTACCGTACTGTAGGATTATTTGAGGAACGAATGAGCAAACTGACAGATGAAGAAGTAAATGGTGGAAAGGCCGTAGCAGCTTCGATTGCTGAGTATGCGATTGAATGCTCATTAGGAAAGTTCTTTAATACAGAGGTACTTGATTATGTAGTTGATGAAGGGGTCCAACTTCATGGTGGCTACGGATTTATGGAAGAATATGAAATTGCCCGTGCCTACCGTGATTCACGGATTAATCGAATTTTTGAAGGAACGAACGAAATTAATCGCTTATTAGTACTAGGAACTTATTTGAAGAAAGCACTTAAAGGAGAACTTCCATTATTCCAAAAGGCAATGGCTCTTCAAGAAGAACTGATGATGCTTATGCCAGAGGAGCCAGGTGATGAACCATTAGCGCAAGAAAAGCAACTTGTCAGCAATGGGAAGAAAATTGCTCTACTTGCTGCGGGTCTTGCCGCTCAAAAGTATGGCAAAGATGTCGATAAGGAGCAGGAAATCTTCGTCAATGTCGCTGATATTATTGCGAATGTCTATGCGATGGAATCTGTTATCCTTCGTACAGAAAAGGCAATTGCCAAAAATGGTCTTGAGAAGAACGAGCAAAAGCTTCTTTATACACAAATTTTCTGCCAAGAAGCCTTTAATAAAATTGAAGCAGACGCAAAAGAAACTTTAGTGGCAGTTGAAAGTGGAGACACATTACGGATGATGATCTCAACTCTTCGTAAACTGACTCGTCACACTCCAACAAATGTGATTGGGAAAAAGCGTGAAGCAGCTGTTAAGTTAATTGATGCGGAAAAATACGTATTATAATTTTTAAATAGAGGCTGGGTCAAAAAGTCGGTCTAGTTTGGAGTGGATAAATTCCCTCGATTTGTGGATAAAGTGTTGGTATAAACGGTAGCAGTATCGGTATGAGAACATAACAGGAAAAATTCCGCTTAATAAGCAAGCATCATGAAAAAGAGCCGAAATAACAGGAAAAATTCCTGCTATTCCCTCAAAACACGCCAAAATAAACGATTTTGCCCTCCATAAGCGGAAAATCTTCCGTTATTTCTCTTGAAAGGAACTTCATTGAGGAGATAACAGGAAAAATTCCGCTTAAGGGTGAGAGATGGTTGGAGCAAATGTGATAAACCTCAGTCCTACCTATCATCTACGTATGATGCTTAAAATTATTCTAGGTACCTACACAATCAATCTGTCTGTTTCAGGGCAAAAGACAGTAGCCTTATGAGCTGGTTGGTTTAGTAGTGAAATTGGGCGATAAATCTGTCATTTCTGGTAGAACATGAAATCGGTTGATTGTTTGGTAGCTTGGTCCATACAAAAATAGAGAAAGGTGAATTTGAGGGTACTCAAATTCACCTTTCTCATTATGTCCTATTCTCTTTTCCAGTTATGTAGAGTTTTCACGTGGTTGGAAGTGAGAAATGAATTTGTCCGATTATTAAGCGCTTTTAAGCAGAACCGCTTCGACTATACTCATTTTTTAAATTGTCGAACCCTTTTGCTAAAGTTGTAAAAACCTCTTACTTCTATCGTTGTGATGACCAAGCCTATATGTTACTATTCAAATATAGATTGCAAAATTTATCTAAATATGGATAACATAACTTAGGTAGGTGAAAACATGGGATTAACCTTTTATTGGTATCCGAAGTGTGGAACATGTCGAAATGCAAAAAAGTGGTTGGATAATCACGAAGTTTCCTATAAGGAAGTACATATTGTTGAAAACCCTCCTTCCCGTTCAGAGCTTGAACTGCTTTATAAAAGCAGTGGTTTGGAGCTGAAGAAATTTTTCAACACAAGTGGGATGAAATATAGAGAACTTGGCTTAAAAGACAAAATGAAAACCGCATCTGAGGATGAGTTACTTGATATTCTTGCATCTGATGGCATGCTCATTAAGCGTCCTTTATTAACAGATGGGGAAAAGGTTACGTTAGGCTTTAAAGAAAATGAATATGAAAGTCTCTTTTCTGCAAAGTAGCATTTGTCCAAACAGATTTAATAATGGGTTACAAAAACCTTTGTTAGTAAGAATCAAGGGGATTGATAGATATAATACGGTCTTGGTTAATGTAACAGTATAATTATTTTGGAGGGATTTGCATGAACACACCAAAAGAACTGCGTTATTCAAAAGAACACGAATGGGTGAAGCTTGAAGGGGAAACAGCACGAATTGGAATTTCAGACTTTGCACAATCAGAGTTAGGCGATATCGTATTTGTTGAGCTTCCTGAAGTCGGAGATGAAGTTGTGGCAAATGAGCCTTTCGGAAGTGTAGAATCCGTTAAGACGGTTTCTGAATTATATGCGCCAATTAGCGGAAAAGTTGTGGCGATTAATGAAGACTTAAATGATAGCCCAGAATTCGTCAACGAATCTCCATATGAAAAAGCATGGATGATTGTGATCGAGCCTGCTAATGCTAGCGATGTAGATAATTTAATGTCTGCTGATGAGTATGCCCAATTGATAAATGAGGCTTAAATGAACATCGTATGCGCTCCTACTTAGGGGCGTTTTTTAATAAGGCTGTATTCGTAAGTATTGTGATTGATTTTGGGAATGGTCCTCCTGTCACCCATTCCGATTTAGACGTAGCACATTACCACGGATAGAATAAGCAAGCTCTTTTTGTTGGCCAAAATCATTTAGGGTAGAAAAGAATCTTTACTAATAAACGGGTATGACCATCCAATTTGTAGTCATGTTCGGAGGCGGATGCAGGAGAAGAACCTTTCCTACTAGAATACATATAGTGAGGCAAATACAATTCTCGTTGATGGGTGATAAAGATGCTTGAGTCAAACACAGAAAAGATAATCATCGTTGAAGGTACTTCTGACAAAAAAAAGGTCAAAAACATTGTTAAAGAACCAGTCGAAATTATTTGCACCAACGGAACGATTAGTATTTCTCGCCTTGATGAATTAGTGGATTATATAAGTGGTAAAGACGTCTATATTTTAGTAGATGCAGATGATGCGGGAGAAAAATTACGAAAACAGTTCATTCGTGAACTTCCAGAAGTTGAGCATCTTTATATTGATAGAATGTATCGAGAGGTTGCAAGTGCTCCTGAGCATCATTTGGCTACCGTCCTTCTCGCAGCCAATATTGATGTTCATACTGAATATTTGGAGCGCTAATGCTGTTTTTGAAGGTGATAAAGGATATGGAAAATTGGAATAGCGAGGAAATTACAAGCTTAATAAACGAGAAGAAACATTTTTTTCTCTATTTGTATACGCCATTATGTGGAACATGTCAGGTGGCAGGGAAAATGCTTGAAATTGTAGCAAAACTATTCCCAAATGAAATTTGGGGAAAATGTGATTTGAATTACATCCCTGATTTCGCTCTAGAATGGGAAATTGAAAGTGTTCCTTGCTTATTAATCTTTAATGAGACCAGTATTGAGAAAAAGGTGTACGCTTTTCATTCAGTACCATATTTATACGAATTAATTAAAAAATAAACAAAAAAACAGTTTTTCGAAAGGGCAAGAAAGCCTTTTGACAAACTGTTTTTTAATTTTGCAATTTTTTGTTTACTTTTAATAGGTCAGGGATTATGATGTTTAGGAATACGAAATAAACGAAGGGATACCATCCTATGCCTTTTTTCCAAGAGTGGTCTGTACAAATTAAAAGCTACAATAAAAATATTAAACTTTCAATTTTAGCCAATGTCTTTGCCCAAATTGGGTTCGGAATTTTTATGGTTATTTATAATTTTTATATTCGAGAGCTTGGCTATGATGAACAGGTAAACGGGCAAGTTATTTCGTTAACCTCTTTAGCGACAGCACTGATTCTCGTCCCAGCCGGGATGATTAGTGATCGTTTTGGTCGTAAGAAGGTCATGTTGATCGGTAGCATTCTTACAGGATTCGTTTTTCTGTTAAGAGGTATCTTTGAAGCGCAAAGTTTATTACTTATTTTAGCCTTTGTTACAGGTTTAACGATGGCATTTATCACGGTTTCATCAATTCCATGGCTGGCGGAAAATTCAAAGCCTTTACAGCGAGTACATCTATTTAGTATGTATTCCGCAGTTATGACAGGTGCAAGTGTTATTGGGAATCTCTTTGGAGGGATTTTTACAGATTTATTTTCCTTGTTTTTATCGCCATTAATGAGCATAAGATTAACGCTGATAATTGCAGGCTTATTCTATTTTTTCTCATTCATTCCGATTGCGAAATTTAAGGAAACACGAGAAATCAAACAGGAGAAAAAGATTCCTTGGAAGGAAAAAGTACATCAACAGCGAGAAGGATTTAAAATGATCTTCTTGTTTGCGATAGCACAATTAATTATTGGAATTGGAGCAGGTCTTGTCATCCCATATTTAAATTTATATTTTGCTGATCGATTTATGGCTTCTAACTCGATTATCGGAATTATTATATCCTTAGGTCAAGCAGCAACAGCTATTGCAATGATTATTGGACCCCTAATGGTGCGGAAGTTTGGTGAAGTAAAGGCGGTCGTGATTTTGCAATTATCATCTCTGCCATTTCTCTTACTCACTGCTTACACTGAAAATCTAGTATTAGCAGCGGTTGGTTTTCTCTTTCGACAGGCCTTAATGAATGCAGGAAATCCGATTCAAACGTCACTGATGATGTCAAAAGTGAATGACTCAGTTAAAGGGTTGGCGAACTCCATTAACCAAATGGTTTTTAATCTTGGATGGGCAGTAATGGGACCAGTATCAACAGGAATTGTCGTTATGTATGGGGCTTATTGGGGATATGCAATGGTCTTTACGATAACAGCATCTCTCTACCTTATTGGCTCGATTTATTTCCTCACTGTTTTTAAAAGTATTAATCGCCCAAATAGTTCTTCGACAGCAAAGTCGGTTCAATCGCAATAAGCAACATGTTTCTCGGGAAATTCTAACCTAAATTTGGGTAACGGAATTAAATAGAATGATGGGATTTGTCGAATCAATTTTAAAGGGGTTTTCCTTTTTGAAATCGAATTAGTTCAGGTAGAAGGAACGATATCATGATATAGGAGGACTCGCCTTGCAAGAAATACTCCGTAAATTGATAGATGAAGTAACTGAAAGAGGTCACTTAGCCCCTTTATTACATAAAACATCATTATCCGTTCGTTTAATATCAGGTGAAGAGGAAGCGATTTTACAAATTGAAAATGGCGTAATCGAATTGCTCGAATCAATTAATATGACGACGAATGCTGTTATAGAAGGAGATAAGGCTGTTATGCAAGCCTTGTTAACTGGAAAAATGAAACTGAGGAAAGCAAGTGAAGCAGAACAGTTGGAATGGCAAGGAAGTATAAGAGCCTCACTATTACTAGAGTCATTCTTTAGCTTAGCGATTCCTAAATATGGGGAAGAGAAAACAGAAATTTTCGAAAAATCAATTGACTTAACTTAGATATTCATGATACTATCACGATAAATTACATAACACTTATCAAGAGTGGTGGAGGGACTGGCCCTTCGAAGCCCGGCAACCGGTATAACGAAACACGGTGCTAATTCCAGCAGATGTAAGTCTGAGAGATAAGGAGAGTGCGTAAGCTAGCCCCCTCTTCTTAGGAAGTGGGGTTTTTATATTATAAAAAGGCTCTTTTTGCAAACATTTGTTGCTTTTGGAAAGCAATAAGGAACAAAGAGGGAGCGAAAAGTGCCGTCGCACACTTTATGTATAGCCATAACTTTGATATAAGAGTAAAAACCGGCTTCTAGGTAATTACAAATAACCACAATCTATACAAAAACAACGTATAAAAAAGAGGGAGAGGTTTGAATGGGTGAGAAGAAGAAATATCGCTTAGAAACATTAGGTGTTCATGGAGGATTATCGCCAGATCCAACAACAGGGGCAAGGGCGGTACCGATTTATCAAAATAATGCATATCAATTTCAAAATACCGAGCATGCGGCTAACTTATTTGCTTTAAAAGAACCTGGGTATATTTATACACGTATTCATAATCCAACGGTGACTGTTTTTGAAGAACGGGTTAATCTTTTGGAAGGTGGTATTGGAGCACTTGCTGTTTCCAGTGGAATGGCAGCGATTACATTATCTGTGTTAAACATTGCAGAAGCTGGAGATGAAATAGTGGCAGCAAGTAATTTATACGGCGGTACATATAATTTATTCGCAATCACTCTTCCTAAGTATGGAATTAACGTCAAATTTGTAGATGCAACGGACCCAGAAAATTTTAGAGCGGCAATAACTGAAAAAACAAAAGCGGTTTTTGCTGAGACAATTGGAAATCCAAGCTTACGTGTATTAGATATTGAAGCTGTAGCAAAGATTGCCCATGCCTCAGGAATTCCTCTGATCATAGACAACACATTTGCTACTCCGTATTTATGCCGGCCAATTGAGCATGGAGCAGATATCGTCATTCATTCTGCTACAAAATGGCTGGTTGGAAATGGGACGACATTAGGCGGTATTATCATTGATGGTGGTAACTTTGATTGGAATTCAAAGAAATTTCCTGGTTTTACAGAACCAGATCCAAGTTATCATAATCTTGTATATAGTGAAGCGATTGGAGCCGCAGCTTATATTACAAAAGCGAGGGTTCAATTATTAAGAGATATGGGGCCAGCGTTAAGCCCGCAAAATGCGTTCCAGTTTGCTCTCGGCATAGAAACATTACATGTAAGAATGAAGGAGCATGTAGCTAATACAAAGAAAATAATCGCATATTTACGTGAGCATCCTGCGGTAAAATGGATTTCTTATCCGGGTGATGACAATCATCCAGATCAAGAGCTTGTTGCAAAATATTTACCAAAAGGAGCAGGTTCAGTTGTTGTTTTTGGGATCGCAGGTGGGAGAGAGTCGGGGGCGAAATTAATTAATAGTCTAGAGCTTTGGGCACATGTTGCCAATGTTGGAGATGCGAAGAGCTTAATTATTCATCCTGCGAGCACGACCCATCAGCAACTTGATGCCGACGGATTAGAAGCAGCTGGCGTTCCTGAAGATTTGATTCGACTTTCTGTTGGGATCGAAAATGTAGAGGATTTGATTGAAGACTTAGAACAGGCAATTGAAGTTGCAACAGGGGTGACATCTTCTTTAACAACAAATGCGTAAATGTTATTACCGGCTGATATTGAACATTATACGAAATCAATTTTAATCTAAAATATTATCGTTGACATGCTAATTTTTACATGATACGATAACATTCGTATTTAATCATGAAAATTTAATAGTGTGCTCTTATCAAGAGAGGTGGAGGGATGTGCCCGATGAAGCCCGGCAACCGTCAAGAAATTGAAATGGTGCCAATTCACACAAAGCATTGCTTTGACAGATGAGAGGAAGGACTTTTTATATTTATGCCTTTCTGCTTGTCTGCAGAAGGGCATTTTTGTGTAATAGCGCTGTTATGAATGAAAAAAGTTGGTGTGCTAAAGCTATAAGTAGCATAATGTCTAACGTTTATAACTTGGTTAACACATAAGAATAATAGGATTTTGAAGTAGGTGAAAAAATTGATTTCCATCCAGAATGTCAAAAAAGTGTACGCTTCTCTTAAGGGGAAAGTTACAGCTGTTGATGATGTCAGCATTGACATAAATGCAGGCGAAATATTTGGTGTTATCGGCTATAGTGGTGCTGGTAAAAGTACACTTATTAGAATGTTGAATGGCCTTGAAATTCCGACAGAAGGGTCCGTTACTGTAGCTGACAAACAAGTATCACGGATTAAAGGTGGGGAACTAAGAAAAGCTCGCCAAGAAATTAGCATGATTTTTCAACATTTTAATTTACTTTGGTCTAGAACGGTTAGAGAAAATATTGCTTTTCCGTTAGAAATTGCAGGTATTCCAAAAGCCCAAAGGCTTAAACGAGTAAATGAATTAATCAAGCTAGTTGGTCTAGAAGGGCGTGAAGATGCCTATCCTTCCCAGCTTAGTGGCGGTCAAAAACAAAGAGTCGGGATTGCCAGAGCACTGGCAAATAATCCGAAAGTTTTACTTTGTGATGAGGCAACTTCGGCACTTGATCCACAAACAACGGATTCGATATTGGACTTATTAGTAGATATTAATAAACGATTAGGCTTAACAATCGTTCTCATTACCCATGAAATGCATGTGATTCGTAAGATATGTCATCGTGTAGCAGTAATGGAAGATGGAAAAGTTGTTGAGACTGGTCGAGTGTTGGAAGTATTTAAGAATCCACAGCAGCAAATAACGAAGCGATTTGTTTCTCAAGTGACTGAGCCTGAGGAGACGAAGGAAACAATTGAACATTTATTAGAGCGCTACCCTCAAGGGACAGTTATCCAATTAGGGTTTGTAGGTGAATCAGCTGAACAACCTCTCATTACGAACTTAATCCGTAATTTTGAGGTCACTGTTAATATTTTGCAGGGGAAGATTTCGCAAACTCAAAATGGTTCCTATGGTACTTTATTCGTCCACATTGATGGAGAAGAACCTGAAGTTTCAAAAGCGATTGCCTATATTAAGTCCCAGCAGGTTGGAGTAGAGGTGATAAAAAATGGTGAATGAGCTCTTTCCAAATGTCAAATGGGATAAAATGTGGGAAGCAACAGAAGAAACATTATATATGACAGGGATTTCGGTCGTTGCTACATTTGTAATAGGCATTATTTTAGGATTATTACTCTTTTTAACTGCGAAGGGGAATATTTGGGAAAATGCATTGGTGAATAAGATTATTAGTGCAGTTGTCAATATTTTCAGGTCGATTCCTTTTATCATCCTGATCGTACTCTTAATCCCGTTCACAAAGTTTTTACTCGGAACGATGATTGGAGAAAATGCCGCATTGCCAGCCTTAATAATTGGGGCAGCTCCCTTTTATGCGAGAATGGTTGAAATTGGCTTAAGAGAAATTGATAAAGGCGTCATTGAAGCAGCAAGATCGATGGGGGCGAAAACGAGTACTATTATCTGGAAGGTTCTACTGCCTGAGTCCATGCCAGCACTTGTTTCTGGGATAACGGTCACAGCCATTGCTCTAGTTGGATATACAGCGATGGCAGGTGTTATTGGTGCAGGAGGGCTTGGAAATCTTGCTTATTTGGAAGGATTCCAGCGTTCTAGAACAGATGTTACCTTAATGGCGACGATCATTATTTTAATTATCGTATTTATCATCCAATTTATTGGTGATGTGATAACAAATAAATTAGACAAGAGATAGGAGTGTTTACAATGAAAAAATGGTTAAGTATTTTTGTACCTTTTGCACTAATTTTATTTTTAGCAGCTTGTGGTACATCAAATGATGAAACAACTGAAGGTGGCAACGCTGATGGTGGAGAGACTAAACCTGAAGAAACAACTACCCTTGTTGTTGGAGCATCAAATGTTCCTCATGCTGAAATTTTAGAAGAAGCGAAGCCAATCCTTGAAGAACAAGGAATTGAACTACAAATCGAAACATTTCAAGACTATGTCCTTCCAAACCAAGCATTAGCTGGTGGAGACTTAGATGCAAACTATTTCCAACACATTCCTTATTTAAATGCACAAATCGAAGAGCATGGCTATGATTTCGTGAATGCAGGTGGTATTCATATTGAGCCAATCGGCGTATATTCAAAGAAATACGATAGTTTAGATGATTTACCAGAAAAAGCACATATTATTATCAGTAGCTCTGTACCAGACCATGGAAGGATTTTATCTCTTCTTGAAAAAGAAGGTCTCATCACTCTTAAAGACGGCGTTGAAAAAACAACTGCAACGATTGATGATATTGTAGATAATCCGAAAAACCTACATTTTGATACAGAATATGAAGCATCACTTCTTCCGCAAATTTATAACAATGACGAAGGCGATGCCGTTCTTATCAATTCAAACTATGCGATTGATGCAGGGTTAAACCCACTTGAAGATTCTATCGCAATTGAAGAAAGCGATTCTCCATATGTGAATGTAATTGCTGTTCGCAGTGGAGACGAAAACAAGGAAGCGATAAAAGCTCTTGTTGAAGTGCTACGTTCTGAAGAAATCCAAAACTTTATTTTGGAAAAATATGAGGGTGCTGTCGTACCAGTATCAGAATAAGTAATTGTGAGCCAGTTCCTTTGTCGGGAGCTGGCTTTTTCGTATTCTCTTTATAAGCATATTGGCAAAATTGTAAGAAAAGTTAACAGCTTTTAAAGGATACTCCTGTATACCGATGCTCAGCAGCAAATATGCTGAATTATCGTTTTTGAGTTAAAGCAAAAGGGATGCTAACATTAAAAACGTATCAAATCACTTGCCTTAAGTGACGTAACACGAAAGGACGGATACTATCAATTATTTTCGTATCTCCCTAAAAAAGGGGGCGAAAACAAAATGACGGCACTTCAAATGAATTACACGAGTGAAATGGAAAAAGCGATGGTAGGAGCTCACCGCGTGAATTATGCTACTTATTGCCACAAACACGAAGTTAGAATGAGAGTGGAAAGAAGACGTGAAAAAGAATACGCTCAAAGTCAACGCATTGTAGCCGATTTGACGAGAAATCAATTACGATAATGAACGCAGCAATTTGCATTGTTAACAAATAATATATAATAAGGAAGAAAAACAAAAACCAGTGTTGTGGCACTGGTTTTTGTTTTCATTGTTTTTTTGAAAGCTAAGAATGTCCTCATAAAGGGGTTCATGATGACAACCTCAGGTGTTTTTTTGGGGAAATAAGAGGTTTATAAGGACAACCATGAGCGACGGGAATCCACTAATCAGAAATGATGTTCATTCTCAATTAGAATATCGATACATACATAATTTTGTTAAGGTAAAAATATATTGAACAAATTTTTTAAACAGTAGTAAATTAGAATCCTAAACGTAACAACTGTGCGGTGTACATATAGCCACTGGAGAGATATTTTTTTGATATATATTAATATTTTTTAACACTGCTAAAGAGTTGCTAACACTTTTCATTTGTTATAAGATTGTAATGAGAATAAAATGAGAATCAACGATTGGCTTAGGCCAGCGAGGATAAAATCTTTCTTTTATATTACGGAGGTATAATTATGGCAGGATCTACTTTATCAATCAAAGACCTTCACGTTTCCATTGAAGGTAAAGAAATATTAAAAGGGGTTAACCTTGAAATTAAAGGTGGAGAAATCCATGCAATCATGGGACCAAATGGTACTGGTAAATCTACTTTATCATCTGCAATTATGGGTCACCCTAAGTATGAAGTAACAAGTGGTAGCATCACATTAGATGGGGAAGACGTATTAGAGATGGAAGTTGATGAGCGTGCTAAAGCTGGTCTATTCCTAGCAATGCAGTACCCAAGTGAAATTAGTGGTGTAACAAATGCAGACTTCTTACGTTCAGCTATTAATGCTCGCCGCGAGGAAGGCGATGAAATTTCTTTAATGAAATTCATCCGTAAGATGGATTCACAGATGGAGTTTTTAGAAATGGATCCAGACATGGCACAACGTTATTTAAACGAAGGATTCTCTGGTGGAGAAAAGAAGCGTAATGAAATTCTTCAGTTAATGATGATCGAACCAAAAATCGCCATTCTTGACGAGATTGACTCTGGTCTAGATATCGATGCATTAAAAGTAGTTTCTAAAGGAATTAATGAAATGCGCAGCCCAGATTTTGGTTGCTTAATCATTACTCACTACCAACGTCTATTGAACTACATCACTCCTGACCATGTCCATGTAATGATGCAAGGTCGTGTTGTTAAATCTGGTGGTCCTGAGCTTGCGCAACGCTTAGAAGCAGAAGGATACGACTGGATCAAAAAAGAACTTGGCATTGAAGACGAAACTGTTGGGCAAGAAGCATAAGTGTTAGGAGGATCGCAATGACTACTGAAATAATATTACCATTTGATAAAGAGTATGTTAGCTCTTTTTCTCAAGAAATGGGAGAACCTGCTTGGTTAACAACTCTTCGTCTAGAGGCACTCGAGAAAGTGGATGCACTTCCTCTCCCTAGACCAGATAAAACTAAAATTGATAAATGGAACTTTACACAATTCGATAAGCATATTGTGAAAAGTGATGATTTCGCTTCATTAAATGATCTTCCAGAAGATGTGAAAGCATTAGTAGACATTGAATCAGGAGATCAAAACCTTTATATTCAACGTAATAATCGTCCTTCCATTCTTACTGTATCAAAGGAACTGCAAGAAAAAGGCGTTATTTTTGTTGATATTTTCACTGCAGCTAGAGAGCATGGAAACCTTTTACAAAAATATTTCATGAACGATGCTGTCAAAGTTAATGAGCATAAATTAACGGCACTACATGCAGCATTTTTAAACGGTGGAGCATTTTTATATGTTCCGAAAAATGTTGAAATCTCATCACCGATTCAATCAGTGTTTATTCATGATGAAAAAGAAGCAAATATGTTCAACCACGTGTTAGTCGTTGCAGAAGATAACAGCTCAGTCACATATGTTGAAAACTATATTTCAACACTTGATTCTGCTGAATGCATCTTCAACATTGTGACAGAAGTGATTGCTGGAACAAATGCAAAAGTACAATATGGAGCTGTTGATACATTAGCAAAAGGAACAACAACTTACGTTAATCGTCGCGGTGTTGCAGGAAGAGATGCTCGTATCGAATGGGCACTTGGATTAATGAATGACGGTAACACAGTTTCAGAGAACGTAACAAATCTTGTTGGTGATGGTTCTTTTGGCGATACGAAGACAGTTGTTGTTGGACGTGGCGAACAGATTCAAAACTTCACAACAAAGGTCGTTCACTTTGGAAAGCACTCTGAAGGATATATCTTAAAGCATGGTGTTATGAAAGATAAAGCAAGCTCTATCTTTAACGGTATTGGAAAAATTGAGCACGGTGCAACGAAGTCAAATGCAGAACAAGAATCTCGTGTTCTCATGTTAAGTGAAGGGGCTCGTGGGGATGCGAACCCAATCCTACTTATCGATGAAGATGATGTAACAGCCGGACATGCTGCATCTGTAGGTCGTGTCGATCCACTTCAACTTTACTACTTAATGAGCCGTGGTATTTCTAAGGCTGAGGCAGAAAGACTTGTTATCCATGGATTCTTAGCACCAGTTGTGAATGTATTACCAATCGAAGGGGTTAAAAATCAACTTCGTGCCGTAATTGAAGGGAAAGTTAAGTAAATGAATATCGAGGATGTTCGTTCATATTTTCCGATTTTAAATCAGGAAGTCAATGGGAACCCCCTTGTTTATTTAGATAGTGCAGCTACTTCTCAAAAACCAGTTCAGGTTATTGAGGCGCTTGAAACGTACTATCGTGAATATAATTCGAATGTTCACCGTGGTGTGCATACACTAGGAACAAGAGCTACAGATGGATACGAAGGCGCAAGGGAAAAGGTAAGAAAGTTTATTCATGCAAAATCTACTGAAGAGATTATTTTTACAAGAGGTACGACTACTGCGTTAAATACTGTCGCAGCAAGCTACGGCAGAGCCAATGTACAACCAGGTGATGAAATTGTCATCACGTACATGGAGCACCATAGCAATATCATTCCTTGGCAGCAACTTGCAAAGGCAACTGGCGCTACGTTGAAATATCTACCATTACAAGAAGACGGAACGATCTTACTTGAGGATGTAAAGGAAGTCATTAATTCCAATACGAAAATTGTTTCCGTAACGATGGTATCGAATGTTCTAGGTGTCATGAACCCGATTAAAGAAATAGCAAAAATTGCCCATGAAAATGGTGCGGTTATGGTCGTGGATGGAGCCCAAGGTGCACCACATATGAACATCGATGTTCAGGATTTAGATTGTGATTTCCTCGGCTTCTCTGCTCATAAAATGTGTGGTCCAACTGGAATTGGGGTACTTTATGGGAAGAAGCATTTATTAGAAAATATGGAGCCAATTGAATTCGGTGGAGAAATGATCGATTTCGTTGACCTCTACGACTCTACTTGGAAAGAGCTACCATGGAAATTTGAAGGTGGAACTCCGATTATTGCAGGAGCTATTGGATTAGGAGCAGCGATTGATTTCTTAAATGAAGTTGGACTTGACAATATTCAAGCTCATGAGCATCGCTTGGCAGCTTATGCATTAGAAAAGATGTCTGCGGTTGAAGGAATGACGATTTACGGTCCCATGGATCCAGATAAACGAGCTGGACTTGTCACATTCAATATTGCAGACGTTCATCCACATGATGTAGCAACTGTTTTAGATGCAGAAGGAATTGCTGTCCGTGCTGGACATCATTGTGCACAACCGCTTATGAAATGGCTGAAAGCATCAGCCACTGCTCGTGCCAGTTTCTATCTGTATAACTCGGAAGAAGATATTGATAAGCTTGTTGCCGGGCTTATCAAAACAAAGGAGTATTTTTCGGATGTCTTCTAATCTTGATCAACTCTACCGTCAAGTCATAATGGATCACTATAAAAATCCTCGTAATAAAGGTGTCTTAGAGGATGATAGTTTAACGATTAATATGAATAACCCAACTTGTGGTGATCGCATTCAATTAACTTTAAAAGTCAATGATGGGATCGTTAACGATGCGAAATTTGAAGGGGAAGGCTGCTCAATTTCGATGTCTTCTGCTTCGATGATGACGCAAGCGATTAAAGGAAAAAAGATTGAGGATGCACTTAAGCTCTCAAAGATTTTCTCTGATATGATGTTGGGAAAAGATTACGATGATGATATCGATTTAGGTGATATCGAAGCACTTCAAGGAGTTGCCAAATTTCCAGCACGTATCAAGTGTGCAACATTAGCTTGGAAAGCGATGGAAAAAGGACTCAAGGAAGATGAACAATAAAAAGAAGTGAGAAAGGGCCAAGAATCATGCCCTTTCCACTTTATAAAGGAGGAAGACTTTCGATGGCTAAAAAAGCGCCTGAGATCGGTGATTATAAATACGGCTTTGCCGACAAAGATGTTTCCATCTTCCGATCAAAACGTGGTCTTACACGTGAGATCGTTGAAGAAATTTCGAAAATGAAGGAAGAGCCTCAATGGATGCTTGACTTCCGGTTAAAATCTTTAGATCACTTTTACAACATGCCAATGCCTCAATGGGGTGGAGATTTAAATTCTCTCAACTTTGATGAGATTACGTATTACGTAAAACCATCTGAAAAAACAGAACGTTCTTGGGATGAGGTTCCAGACGAAATCAAGCAAACATTTGATAAGCTTGGAATTCCAGAAGCAGAACAAAAGTATTTAGCTGGAGTTTCTGCTCAATACGAATCTGAAGTGGTTTACCACAACATGCAGGAAGATCTTGAAGCGCTAGGAATTGTTTTTAAGGATACGGATTCTGCTTTAAGGGAAAACGAAGATATTTTCCGTGAGCATTTTGGAAAAACAATCCCACCTACAGATAATAAATTTGCTGCATTAAACTCAGCTGTTTGGTCTGGTGGATCTTTTATCTACGTTCCAAAAGGTGTGAAGGTTGAAACTCCTTTACAAGCTTACTTCCGTATTAACTCTGAGAATATGGGACAATTCGAACGTACGCTTATCATCGTTGATGAAGGCGCACATGTTCACTATGTTGAAGGTTGTACAGCGCCTGTTTATACAACTAACTCCCTTCACAGTGCGGTTGTTGAGATCGTCATCAAAAAAGATGCTTACTGCCGTTACACAACGATCCAAAACTGGGCGAACAATGTGTATAACCTTGTAACAAAGCGTGCAGTTTGTGATGCCAATGCGACAATGGAATGGATTGATGGTAACATCGGTTCTAAATTAACAATGAAATACCCTGCGGTTATCTTAAAAGGTGAAGGCGCACGTGGTATGACATTATCTATTGCAATCGCTGGTAAAGGCCAACACCAAGATGCTGGAGCAAAAATGTTACACTTAGCACCAAATACTTCTTCAACGATTGTTTCAAAATCTATCTCGAAACAAGGTGGAAAAGTAACCTATCGTGGTATCGTTCACTTCGGACGTAAAGCAGAAGGTGCTCGTTCAAACATCGAGTGTGACACATTAATTATGGATAACAAGTCCACTTCAGATACAATCCCTTACAATGAAATCTTAAATGACAACATCTCATTAGAGCATGAAGCGAAGGTTTCAAAGGTTTCTGAAGAACAATTATTCTACCTTATGAGCCGTGGTATTTCTGAAGAAGAAGCAACTGAAATGATCGTAATGGGCTTCATTGAACCATTTACGAAAGAACTTCCAATGGAATACGCTGTTGAAATGAATCGTTTGATTAAGTTCGAGATGGAAGGTTCCATCGGTTAATGATTATGAAAATCCGCTCAGGGCTAATCTGAGCGGATTTTTGCGTAAAAAAGGAGGCAAGGGGAATTGATCTATATTGGACTTACAGGTTGGGGAGATCACGACAGTCTTTATGATCCTGAATCCTCACCGCGAAATAAATTAACGGACTATGCCTCTTATTTTCCAACTGTGGAAGTGGACTCAAGCTTTTATGCGGTCCAACCATTAAAAAATGCGCAAAAATGGGTCGATGAGACACCGCATGGATTTCAATTTATTGTCAAAGCGTATCAAGGGATGACCGGTCATCAACGGGGAGAAATTCCTTTTGACAATAAAAAGGAAATGTTCCATGCCTTTAAAGATTCATTAACCCCTTATATTGAGGCAAAAAAATTAGCTATGGTGTTGTTTCAATTTCCACCATGGTTTGACTGTAAAAAGGAAAACGTGCAATACTTGAGATGGTGTAAACAGGAGATGGGGGAGATTCCCTGTGCTCTTGAATTCCGTCATCAGTCTTGGTTTTGGCCGGCTTACCATGAAAGTACTCTCGGGTTTATGGAGAAAGAACAGTGGATTCATAGCATTTGTGATGAGCCACAAGCAGGGGATGGCTCTGTGCCGACCGTGTTACGGGCAACAACGAAAGATAAAGTGCTTGTTCGATTTCATGGAAGAAATGTACATGGCTGGCAGAAGCGAACAGATGTGAATTGGCGAGAAGTTCGCTATCTATACCGTTATAATGATAAAGAATTACGTGAGTGGGTTCAGCACTTAAAGCAACTGGAGAAAGAATGCCAAGATGTATACGTCGTCTTTAACAATAATTCTGGTGGCGATGCAGCTGATAATGGCAAGCAATTGATTGAGTTGATGAATATTGAATATGAAAATCTTGCACCGAGACAATTAGATTTATTTTGATGTACAGTCATGTGAGACAATAGGGGATATGTGAAAATGGAATGGTTTGTTTTAATATCAATAGGGTTAGCTGCAGGTACAATCGGTTCACTCATTGGTTTAGGTGGTGGAGTCATTATTGTCCCATCTCTTTTATATTTTAGTATGTATACGAATTTTTTACATAATATTTCACCACAGGTTGCTGTTGGAACTTCTTTAGTAATTATGATTTTTACTGGTCTTTCATCGACACTAGCCTATTTAAAACATAAAACGGTAGATTATAAAAGTGGATTGATCTTTTTCCTTGGGAGTGGCCCGGGTGGAATGGTCGGTGCATGGGTCAATCAGGCCTTGAATATGCAAACATTCAATATCTTTTTTGGGATTTTCATGATTTTTGTTTCAATTTTATTAATGGTGAATAACAAGCTGAAGCCCATGCCATTAAATGCGGATAATGGAATTCACCGGCACTTTACCGATAATCGAGGACGTGAATGGGAGTATGGATTTCGCCCGATGATGGCGATTATCATTGCTTTTTTGGTCGGATTTTCATCTGGATTATTCGGCATTGGAGGCGGGTCTTTAATGGTTCCGGTTATGCTACTCTTATTTATGTTCCCGCCACATGTGGCTGTAGCTACCTCGATGTTTATGATTTTCCTGTCCTCTATTGTAAGTTCAGCTACTCATATTAGCTTAGGAAACATTAATTGGCATTATGCCCTACTTTTGATTCCTGGTGCTTGGGTAGGAGCAAGACTTGGAGCATATATAAATATGAAATTAGCAAGTAAAACGGTTGTACATATCCTTCGCTTCATCTTAATATTGGTCGGTCTACGCTTGATCTATCAAGGGATTACAGGATAAAAGAAGACAATAATCTGTTTACACGCTTTTCCTACTCTCAGCATACAGTATAGGAGAGAGGAAAGGAGCGTTGAAAATGATTGATTTATCGCCGATTAAAATTGAAGATCATACATTTTTAAGCGTATCTGTAGTTCTACCAAAAACAAATCTACTTGTGGTGACAAATGATAAAGGATATATTATGTGCGGTGCATTGGACGTCGCTTTATTAAATGAAAAGCTCAAAGACAGGAAAGTGATCGCAGGTCGAGCGGTCGGAGTAAAGACGATTGAACAGTTATTAGAAGCGCCGCTTGAATCAGTTACTTATGAAGCGGAAGCGCTAGGCATTCACAAAGGTATGATTGGAAAAGATGCATTGTTAAAAATGGTTTAAGTGACTCTATTTTTAGAGAAAAAGTCATCCATGATGGTAAACGGATGACTTTTTGTATATTCTCACATGTTTTGACAAATTGTGCGTAAAAATAGGACTAAAGTCTCATGAAGGGACTATAATGTAAAGGATATGGTAGAATAAAAATAAGGTTATTTTTGTACGGATGGTGGTTTTTGTAGGTGGTCCAAATACTGCGGTCTGCGTTTCATACTTAGTCCAATTTCACGGGAAAAAGATGCAAGCTATAGATCTTCTATTAATTAATGAATGCTTTAAACGGCACAACGTTTGAGAAAAGAGAGCCAATAATAAATAAAAAAGTAGCGGAAATGGAGTTTGAGATGAGATACATAGCAACATCGTCGGTGGAATCTGGGGCCATTCTTGCTCGAACGATCTATAATGATAAAGGTCAGGTCTTGCTTAGTGCAGGTGTCCAGTTACAAGAGAGCCTCATTCAACGGTTATTGAATATTGGGATTCCATTTATATATATAAAGGATTCACGAACAGATGATATCGGTTACAAGGAAGTAATACCTAGAGAATTAAAAACAAAAGCGATTTCATCGATCCAAGATACATTCGAGCAAATAAGAGTCGTGAAGACTTTACCAAGTTCAGTCGTTATTGAAAAATCTTCCCAATCTTTAATGAGTGTAATTCGAGAATTACATACCCAAATCCAGAATAATGATAGCTTACTATCGTTGTTATCTGATGTTTATGCTTATGATGATTACATTTTCACCCATTCGTTTAATGTAACCCTCTATTCTTTAGCGATCGGAAAAGAACTCGGATTTTCGACAAAAGAATTAGAAGTGCTTGGTTTAGGTGCTATCCTTCATGATGTGGGAAAAATGAAAACTCCTACCGATGTTTTGCTTAAGCCAGGGAAGTTAACAGCGGAAGAATTTGAACAAATTAAAAAGCATGCTGAAGATGGCTTCGAAATGTTGCGTAATGTTGCAACGGTTTCATTAATAGTCGCCCATTGTGCCTATCAACATCATGAAAGACTTAATGGTTCTGGATATCCTCGTGGCATAAAAAGAGAAGAGATTCATCCTTATGCAAAAATTATTGCAGTGGCCGATGTTTTTGATGCTGTTACGTCTGATCGGATTTATCGTGGAGCAATGTTACCTCATAATGGACTGGAAATCTTATTTGCCGGAGCTGGTACTCTATTTGACGAAGAAATAGTCAAAGCATTTCGTCGAGCAATTGCCATTTATCCAGTTGGACTTACAGTTGAACTTAGCGATGGACGTAAAGGCGTTGTATCGAAACAAAATATTAATGTCAGTGACCGACCAATTATTAGAATTCTAGAAGAAGAGGGACAAAGCGTCCCGCCTTATGAGATCAACCTAGAAGCAGAACTTTCTGTTGTCATCACGGGCTGTGATACAACATTTCAAAGAAAAGATTCATTTAATTGAGATAGTCCCCCTTTGTACAGCATACATATAGCTTGTAAAGGGGGGATTTTTTTGGCTAAGTTTCGCGGTCGGATACCCCGAAAAGGTCCGTTGCCGTTCAAATATGTCTTACTTCTTACGGTTGTATTCTTTATTTTTTCAACAATAGCTGGGCTCTGGATCATTAATAAAGGCTTGAAGCCGACGCTTATGTCTTATGCAGAATCGCAAACAAGGCAAATTGCTTCTTTGATCATTAATGAAGCTTTATTAGAGCGGTCAGTTGTTGATATTAATGATGTGATCAAAAAGGATACAGAAACCTCTCTCACAAACTTTGATACAGCCAAAATTTATTCCATGCTAAGGGATACAACTAGTTTGATTTTGAATAATATCAAGAAGGCTGAGGATGGCGATTTAGAAGAACTACAGAGGATTTCAGATTTTGAATTTGAACAGATTGAGACAAACAACGGAAAAGGTATCCTCTATTATGTCCCACTAGGGCAAGCTACGAATAACGCATTACTCGGGAATTTGGGGCCGAGAATCCCCGTACAATTCACGGCGATTGGAGACATGGAGTCAAATATCGAAACAGAATTTAAGGAAGTCGGCATTAATAACGTTTATATTGAAGTAATCATCAGATTGAAGGTCAATGTTCAGGTGATTATCCCGTTTGCCACTGAGGTTGCAACATTAGAACAACGTATTCCTATTGCCTTAGGAATATTAGAAGGGGATGTTCCCTTATATTATAATAATGGCGGACAAGAAGCAGTCCCTGCGATCGAATTATCAGTAGACGAATAAGTGATTAAATGTTATAGTAAAAACATAATTTCATAAACCTTATCATTTCGGTGGGGTAGAGGTGCATAATTTAAAAGTAGGCTATGTGAGGATGACAACGTTGAGCATAGCTAAAAGGAAATTGTGCCGAAGTAATAGAGTTGTGTCAGCGACTTATTACTGGGGTTACTTTGAATAAGAGTAACACTGTCATTATGGGATATCCATAATGGGGAGCTACAGGTCGGATGGAGAAACGAATTACTACAACAAAGAGTAATGGTAGAGTTTTTCTATCGTTACTCTTTTTTTGTTTTATATTGGACCATCTGCATTGATTTCACAGTGTACGAAGACTAATTAAAAAACGAATTCTTAGCATACTTCACATGATGAAGTGTCTGAGGGAATTAATTTCTAATCGCCATTCTTCATGGAATATTCGTTTTTTAACTATAAGCGTACATGACGAAATTGATGAATTATTCATTCATGTACAAGCTCCCTCTAATTTCAGAGGAGGAAGAAACATGTCAAACACGATTTTTTCATTAATACCCCCGATCGTAGCCATCTTAATGGTTATTTTAACGAGAAGGGTACTGTTGTCATTAGGAGTGGGGATTGTTGCTGCTGCATTCCTACTAGCAGAGTTTCAGATTGGAGAAACCTTGCAAATTACATTTGAGGCAGTTAAAGGAATATTTATCTCTGATGGGGAACTGAATACTTGGAATGTGTATATCATTCTTTTCCTACTCATTTTGGGAATCATTACAGCATTCATCTCCATTTCCGGTGGAAGTCGTGCCTTCGGTAAGTGGGCGATGAAGCGTGTGAAAACTAGAGTAGGTGCTCAACTTGTCGGCGCCGTTCTAGGGATCGTTATTTTTATTGACGACTATTTTAATGCACTTGCTGTAGGGCAAATATCAAGACCGATTACAGATGGTCAAAAAGTTTCTAGAGCAAAACTTGCATATTTAATCGATTCTACTTCTGCACCTGTGTGTGTCATTTCACCTATTTCAAGCTGGGGAGCTTATATTATTGCGATTATTGGGTCTATTTTCACAGCCCATCAAATTACGGAATATACACCTTTCTCAGCCTTTATTCAAATGATACCGATGAATTTATATGTATGGGTATCTTTTGCAATAGTTTTCCTTGTGATATATCGAAATATTAATATAGGTCAGATGAAGCTACATGAAGAAAGAGCGATTTCAAGCGGTCAGTTGTACGATCCAGAAAAAACGATTCCTGGTGAGTTGAAAGAGGATTTACCTGTCAGCTCAACAGGCACTGTAGGTGACCTAGTATGGCCGATTGTCGCACTTATAATTGGAACTGTTGGTTCTATGCTTTGGACTGGTGCGAATGCGATAGAAGGAAAGGCAACCATTCTTGCTATTTTTGAAAATACAGATGTTTCAGCTTCTCTACTCTATGGGGGATTAATTGGTTTAGTAGTTACGATTCTGATGTATATTCGCCAAGTGAAGATTAAAGAAGGCGTATCAGGCAAAACGTTTTCAATTGGAATTATTGAAGGGTTAAAGTCCATGTTGCCAGCTGTATATATTCTTTTATTTGCTTGGGCCATCGTCGATCTTATTGGTCAACTTGAAACAGGTAAGTATTTGGCAAGTATTGTGGAGAGCTCACAAATGAATACGGCATTCCTACCGGTTATTCTTTTCGTGATTGCTGGAATTATGGCTTTTTCAACGGGAACATCTTGGGGATCATTCGGGATTCTATTACCGATTGCTGGAGAGATTGCCGTTTCAACAGATGTTGCTTTACTATTGCCGGCAATGGCTGCTGTTTTAGCTGGGGCGGTATTCGGAGACCATTGTTCTCCTATTTCTGATACAACGATTCTATCATCTACTGGTGCTGGATCAAATCATATGGATCATGTATTGACGCAATTGCCATATGCCATTATTTCAGCCGCTATTGCAGCTGTTGGCTATGTTTTGATCGGGTTTACTGGAAGTACGATCATTGCTCTTGTCACAGTTGCCATTCTTTTAGTCGTGTTTTATTTCCTGTTAGGCAAAAAAACACAAGTACATGAATAGAAATTAAGGAGACGATACTTTTTCGTCTTCTTTTTTTGTCTATAAAAGAATAGACTTATTAAGAGAGGCAAGTTGTATGAAAATAAGTTTATTGCGATAATAATTGACTGAAAAAATATTTTTTTAAAAAAATTATTACTTTTCCTAAAATAATGTTTTGACAGATGAAAAAAAACTAGCTATACTAGCTTTAGTTATAATAAATAATCTGAAAATATAAAAAGTTTCCATTCTTCATTGAATTAGGGAAAAAGGATGGATACGCATGGGGAGGTAGAAAGGACTATGGAAAATCGTCCGCAATGGGGAACTAGAGCAGGCTTTATCTTAGCTGCCATTGGTTCTGCTGTAGGACTAGGAAACATTTGGCGTTTTCCTGCTACAGCATATGAAAATGGTGGGGGAGCATTTTTTATCCCGTACTTATTCGCATTATTAACAGCTGGGATTCCATTGCTTATTATGGAATTTACACTCGGACATAAATATCGCGGCTCTGCACCATTAACATTTGCCAGAATGAATAAAAAAGCGGAGTGGCTTGGCTGGTGGCAAGTGGCTATTTCATTCGTAATTGCAACTTATTATGCAGTTATTATTGCTTGGGCATTATCTTATACGATTTTTTCCATTAATCAAAAATGGGGAAATGACACGGTTGGGTTCCTTGTCGGGGATTACCTGCAAACAGCAGATCCAGGTGTAGTTGGTGGCATTGTTCCAGGTGTATTCATTCCATTAATCATTGTTTGGGCGATTACACTCGGTGTTTTATTTAAAGGGATTAAAAAAGGGATTGAAATTGCAAACAGAATTATGATTCCAGCACTTGTTATCTTATTCCTTATTATCGTAATTCGAGCTGTAACATTAGATGGAGCTGCAGCAGGTCTTGATGCATTCTTCAAGCCTGATTGGAGCCAGATCGCCAATTCCAAGGTTTGGGTAGCCGCTTATGGGCAAATTTTCTTCAGTTTATCGATTGCCTTTGCGATTATGATTACGTATTCGAGTTATTTACCGAAGAAAACAGATATTACGAATAATGCCTTTATTACAGGCTTAGCGAATTCAAGTGTAGAATTACTTGCAGGTATCGGTGTATTTGCAGCCCTTGGATTTATGGCCGCAAATGCAGGAGTACCAGTTGATGAAGTGGTACAAGGTGGAGTTCTATTAGCCTTTGCTGTCTTCCCGGAAATTATTAATCAATTTCCAGCCTTTAATGGATTCTTTGGTTCCTTATTCTTTATCTGCTTAACACTTGCCGGACTTTCTTCTTTAATCTCTATCGTAGAAACTTTTGTAGCTGGGGTAGAAGATAAGTTTAAAGTTTCCCGCACAAAGTCTGTTGCAATCGGTGGAGGATTAGCAGCTTTAATTTCTATTTTATTTGCGACTAAAGGCGGGTTGAACTTCTTAGATGCAGCCGATTACTTTATCAACCAATTCGGTGTTGCGTTAGCAGGTCTTGTCGAGGTTATCATCGTTGCTTGGGTATTGAGAGAACTTAAGAATATTCAAGACCATGCAAACAGCATGTCTGACATCCAGATTGGCACATGGTGGAGAATAAGTTTAGGTATTATTACTCCGATTGTACTCGGGGTAATGATGGTTCAAAACATAATTACAAATATTAAAGAGAATTATGCTGGTTATCCGACAAATTTTATTATTTACTCTGGTTGGGTGGTAGCAGGAGCAGCTATTATTATAGGCTTCATTTTTGCCGCATTTAAATGGCAAAAAGGTACATTATCATTACCAGAACAAAAGGGGGTCTCTAAATAATGTCAGCAAGTTCAATTGTGATGATGATTGTTGGAATGGTCATTATTTGGGGAGGCTTAGGTGCAAGTATCCTCCATGCAGTGAAAAAATCAAAAGAAGCAAAATAAAAATAATGCAAAAAATCGGCAAGAGGTGATAAAACCTCTTGCCGAATTTTTGTCTTAAAAACAGACGGTGTCTAACGAGATTTTTGTCGTTCTTGTCTTTCCCAAAGTCGTAAGTGTGGATACGGGTCAAATGACCATTCTGTATATCCGTTATCTTTATACATTCCATAGTGAAGGTGAGGAGGGAATTTTCCCGATGTTCCAGGTGGTCCATAACCTGAACTCCCCACACCACCAATCACCATTCCTGGCTCAACGATTTGACCGAGTTTTAGCTCTTTTGCAAATCCGCTCAGATGTGCAAAATAGTGATAGTTATTATTCACATCACGAATTCCAACTCTCCATCCTCCGTAACGGTTCCATCCTTTCATCTCCACGATTCCATATGAGGTCGCTCTCACAGGCACTCCATAATCAGCAAATATATCCGTTCCTTCATGAATTCTCCGACCACCCCAACCGCGAGCATCTCCCCACGTATTTTTATAGCTATGATTGCTTCTTAATGGAAGGGGAAAAGCATGGCCTTCGAGATCAATTCGTCCAAAATGCTTATATATTTTTGCCTTATCAATGATAATCCCAACGGTCTTATCACGCTTAAAATAATCCCATAAGGCAATTTTGATATTATCATGATCGACTCCATAGGTTAGAAGGTATTGGGCAAATGCATGAATAACATCCTCTTCATTATTAATGTCAGCTTTTCCATCTCCATTGCCATCATAGCCCAACCCGTTAAAAAATTTGATCGAAGTGGGATTTTGATCGTTAAGATTTGGATTCAATAAACCTACCCATTCTTCCGGCTTAAAATAAATGCCGATAATGCCATCTGTATCTGGAAGATCACGTCTCGCATTACGAATATTACGTTCATACTGGTCGACCGCAGCGATGTAATACCAAGGAATATTCGTTACTGCCTCTACTTTTTTATAAAGTATCATTCTTTGCTTATATATATCTTCTTCCTTTTCCGCATGTACAGGTATTGTGCTGATAAGTAGGGAAAGTATCATGATAGGTAAAAATAATCGAAAATACCGCACAAGAATCCTCCTCTAAAAAATTGTCGTTTCCGAGCTATCCCGATAGTTAAGGAGTCAGTATAATGTCAATAAAGTTGCTACTCGTTTATTCACATAACTTAGTTTGTGACAATGGTTGGAATAAATAAATATCAATAATTGGTAATCTTATGAACCATCATTTTCCAATAGGAACAACTTTCTTGTCTGTGCTACTAAGAATATGATACAGTGACATGAGTGGTAGTTTTGATACATATTGAACACTGATCATTAAAGGGATGGTGTATTAAATTGAGTCAGAAGCAGGAACAATTACGTAAACCTGAGTGGTTAAAAATAAAGTTGAATACAAATGAGAATTACACAGGCTTGAAAAAAATGATGCGTGAGAAAAGCCTTCATACCGTTTGTGAAGAAGCGAAATGTCCTAATATTCATGAATGCTGGGCTGTAAGAAGAACAGCAACCTTTATGATTTTAGGAGATACATGTACAAGAGCTTGTCGTTTCTGTGCAGTTAAAACAGGTCTGCCGACAGAGCTTGATTTGCAAGAACCCGAGAGAGTAGCTGATTCCGTAGCTCTAATGAATTTAAAACACGTGGTTGTGACTGCGGTGGCACGCGATGATTTAAAGGATGGGGGAGCAGCTGTATTTGCTGAAACCGTTAGAGCGATTCGAAGAAAAAGTCCTTTTACAAGTATTGAGGTACTGCCATCTGATATGGGTGGTGTGTATGAAAATCTTGAAACATTAATGAATGCAAAGCCAGATATCTTAAACCACAATATTGAAACGGTAAAGAGATTGACACCAAGAGTCCGTGCTCGCGCAAAATATGAACGTTCTTTAGAATTTTTAAAGCGTGCCAAGGACATGAATCCGGACATCCCGACAAAATCAAGCTTAATGATTGGTTTAGGGGAAACGAAGGAAGAAATTATCGAAACAATGGATGATTTACGTGCGAATGACGTTGATATCATGACGATCGGACAATATTTACAACCGACGAAAAAACATCTGCCGGTTATCAAATATTATCATCCAGATGAGTTCCAAGAACTTAAAGAAATTGCTTTAAGTAAAGGATTTAGTCATTGTGAAGCAGGTCCGCTCGTTCGTTCTTCTTATCATGCTGATGAGCAAGTAAATGAAGCAACTAAGCATAAACAAATGCTTGCAGAACAACAAGCGAAAGAAGCATAAATAGCAAGGGGCTGGCTGAAACGTCAGCCCCTTTTCAGCAGAGAGCAAGAGTACAGTGGGAAAATAGACGGAGAAATT
>NZ_HE978516.1:138607-151347 GCF_000311725.1 Robertmurraya massiliosenegalensis JC6 | reverse complement strand
GATGGAAAAATTATACTTAAAACCCATATAAAGTAACTTCTATATACCCTTGTGGATATTTTTGCAATGCTAATGGAGAAATTCCGCTTAATTAACAAATATCATCAAAAATAGCTTTTATAAGAGAAGAAATTCCGCTTATTGGCTCAAAAATTGTAAAAATAGGTGATTTTCCATTGTATAAGCGGAAAAACTTCCCTTATTTTCCCCACGACCATTATTTAACAGGAAATTTGCCGCTTAACATAATTGAAATCAACAAAAAAGCAAGAAGAGAAAATCTCCTCTTGCTTTATTTTATGGACTTTTAGCCAGTTCTTCTTTATTGGTTGTTGTCGTCATTATCCCCTTGAGGAGATTTTTTAATTTCCTTAATGAGTTCATCAAGAGCGTATTCCACTTTTTTGCTATCAGAATCCATTGTTGCGTAGCTCTCCACATTTTTACGTAACGCAGTATTATCCGTCACATAAATATCAAACCAACGAGGCACAACAGACATAGCGGTTTTTTTTACCTGATCGGCAGCTAGATTGCGGTTTTCTGTTTCTGTAGCATACACGATTATGACTTCTTCTCCAGTTACAAGGGTAGAAACGTCGTCCACATTCGGGATATCGGTGCAAAGCTTACTAATTGTATCAGCCGTTTTTTCTCTGTCCATGGCCTCATAATGATCATTTGATACGTTTGAACCCATAATAGGTTCTTTTTGATGACGTACATAACCGAAGTCCTCAGATTTATTTTTGCCGTTTTTATTATAAATATCTGCCCGTTGATCATTAACGTTAATCGTGTTTCCACTTTTGTTATAAAGCCCTTCGACTGCAGCATCATCATTGTTACATGCAGTGATTAGAAACAAGAAACTAACACTAATAAATAGGAATATTTTATTCATGATCTACACCTCCACATTTGTAGTATGAGCAATAGTTGAATTTTTTTTCTTAGTAATTTAAGCAAATTTGCAAATTGCACTTATTGTGAAAAAGATGGAAGACAGTATATAATGGAAACATAGTGTGTCAAAAAGAGGTGATGGGTTTGATCAGCATCAATAATATAAACTACGAGATCATTGAAGAAAGAGGAGAAGGCTTTAACGAAGAGGCTTTCCAAGGCAGATATAGTGATATTTTAAGTAAATATGATTATATAGTAGGTGATTGGGGTTATGGCCAGCTTCGCCTAAAGGGATTTTATGATGACAAAAATCAAAAGGCCACTTTCGATACAAAAATCAGTACGTTGACGGAATATATTTATGAGTTTTGTAATTTTGGCTGTTCATATTTCGTTGTGAAAAAAATTCAGGGATAAAGAGCGATCCAGTGCGGGACACGGATCGCTCTTTATCCTACTCGTCTTCTTTGTCATGAATCGGATGGGCTCCTTCCATTTGTCTTGGCATATCTTCATGCAGATTTCTGTTTTCATACGTAAATCCACTATTTGAGCGCTGTCCTTCTTCCCAAGAACCTACCTTATTTTTTACGGGCTTATTCTGATTAATCGGTGACCCATAGGGGCCGTCTGGAAATTCCTCAGTATTTAAAACTTCCCGTTGCTTTTCCACAGTTGAAAAATCTTGATAAGATTCATTCTCATTCATTTTGGTTCACTCCTTTTCTCCTATTATTCGCTTATTTTTGCAGAATAGAGAGGTAAGTTTTGCCCAAAAAAAGAGGCGTCCACTGTTGGGACAACCTCCTATTCTTTAAACAATTTCGTATAAAAATTGTCTCAGTTCCTCAGCATCTTCCTCTGATAATTGGAAAGCATATTCTAAATAACCCTCTTCTTTTAAATCATCTGGACCGATTATGGCAAATCGACTTCCTTGCATATCGAGGACAATTTGTTTTCCATAATGACGATCAGATTGTAGAATAGCTAAATCAAAACGATTATTTTCTCCCATAAAACTGACAAATCGTGTTTTTGTATCAATCAGATCATTATAAAGATAAAATCTTTCAGACATGATACCCCTCCTTTGATTCTAAAAACTATGTGAACATAAGTAAATGTGGTTTGCTCTCAAGATGATGATGAGTTTTTATGTAGCGGACTGTTTTCGTTTTACTACGCATCACAATAGAATCCGTTTCAGCTAGATCCCCGCCAAGAAAACGAACACCATTAAGCAACTCTCCATTGGAAACCCCTGTTGCCGCAAAGATGGCATCATCTCCAGAAACTAAATCATTTAATAATAATAATTGTCTTGGATCCGCAAGACCCATTTTGATACACCGAGCTTCTTCTTCCATATTAGAAGGAATTAATCGGGCTTGCATATCTCCACCAAGAGCTTTCAATGCAGCAGCAGAAATTACGCCTTCAGGAGCACCACCAATCCCTACGAATAAATCGACTCCTGTTTGCGGCAGGGCAGTAGCAATTGCTGCACCAACATCTCCGTCACCAAATAGCTTAACTCGGGCACCTTTCGCTCTGATACGCTCAATTAAGTCATCATGGCGCTCTCGCTCTTGAATAATAACCGTTAAATCTTGAACCCGCTTGTTGTTTGCATGTGCGACAATCTCAATCGTTTTTTCAATTGGATCGAGCAAGTTGATTTTCCCAGCCGCTTGTTTTCCAACAGCGATTTTCTCCATATACATATCTGGTGCATGGAGCAATGTGCCTCTATCAGCAATGGCAATAACAGCCATAGCATTATTATGTCCTTTGGCAACAATATTTGTTCCTTCTAATGGATCGACGGCAATGTCAACCATTGGTCCATTTTTCGTTCCAAGTCGTTCCCCAATATAAAGCATCGGTGCTTCATCTAGTTCTCCTTCACCGATGACCACGATTCCGTCCATATTGACAGAATCAAACATTTTTCTCATTGCATTTGTGGCTGCTTCATCTGCTTCGTTTTTCTTTCCTCTCCCCATCCATCCTGCAGATGCTAGGGCTGCAGCTTCGGTGACTCGGACAATTTCCAATGCTAGCTCACGTTCCAAAGCTTTTCCTCCATTCAATTCAGGTACATTAATCTTTGATGCCGGAAATCAATTTACTTCTTTATATTAACAAAAAAAAAGCCCTGCAAACATGCCTATTCGTGACAAATGATTCACAACTTTTTGAGATTGTATATCATAAGAAAATAGTAAACTTTCACATTGAAGGAAAATATACGCAAAAGCAAAATTGTGCTACAATAGCTTTATCACCGATGTGAACACTTGAGAGGATGGATCCCATTGGCTCACCTTAAAAAAATTGGTTCGAATGTTCTAAAATGGACAAAAATTGTATTGCCATTTAAAAGGTTACGCTATTTCCCCCCACAATTTATCGTCAGAAATCCTGTTGTTGAAGGGGTAAAATCAGCCTTTAAGCAAGGATGCGAAGTTGCAATATTAGTGTTCAACATTAATAATTTGAAAGAATTAAAATGCCAACTCGATGAAGACTACTATCATTCATTTAGTAAGGAGCTGAAAAGCATACTGCGCAAGGTGGTTCAACAAGAACTTTCTGATGATGATGTATTAGTCCTTCATGATCACTTTAGTGATGGCTTTACCTTATTTTTAAAAGTCGATCATAATCGAAGCTGTGTTGTAGAGATTGATGCGGCCTTGAGTAAAGTGACAAAAGAAGTTGAGGAAAAATTGAAGAAATCATTTCCTGACGTTGAACCACAATTTGAGTCAGGTTATATGTTTATCGAAAAGAAAAATTATTCGATTCAGGAAGCTATTTATAAAGCCCATCAACAAGCCCTAGCTATGGCTGAAAAAAGGGTCGATACTGAATTTAATGAAATGCTATATATGATTCGAAAAATCGTTGCTAAAAAAGACATTCGCCTTCTTGCCCAGCCCATAATAGATGTTGAATCAAAGGCGATTCGGGCATGGGAAATGCTGACACGTGGGCCAAAAGATACGCCCTATGAGAGTCCGTTAACTTTATTCTCAGTCGCAAGGCAAACCGATTATTTGTATGATTTAGAGATGATTGTGTTAGAAAAAACGTTTGAGCAAATTCATAAAACGGCTTGTAAACATGCCATTTTTGTTAATTTCACACCCATATCTTTAGGAAGTAAAACGTTTATTCGGGATTTGAATAAATTGTTGGAACGATATAAAAACATTCCCCCAAGCCAATTTACGATTGAAATAACAGAACGTGATTCAATTGAAGGGATTGAACTCCTTCTAGATAACATTAAAGCATTACGTATGATGGGGTTCCAAATCGCAGTGGACGATACGGGCTCTGGTTATGCTAGTCTAAATACGATTAGTGCCATTATGCCTGACATTATCAAAATTGATCGTTCTGTTATCCAAGATATTGATAAGAATTCTGTCAAGGAATCAATGCTAAAAGGATTATTATTAGTAGCAAAAGAAACAGGTTCTCTTGTAGTTGCTGAAGGAATTGAGAATGCTGGAGAAGCGTCCGTGTTGTCAAGGAATAATGTTGACCTTGCTCAAGGCTATTTCTTTGCTAAACCAGATTCCTTACAAAAAAGCTTAGCTTCCTGTTAACTTTTTTATGAAAGGATTGGAGCAAATGTATTTTGTTGATCGGGAGAAAATAGAGAACATATTAGGATATGTAGAACAGCAATTATCCCTTTTTGAGGAAAAAAAAGAATGGGAAACGGCAATTGAAAAAGCAGCCCTTGAAAGGGTATGTCATACTGTGATTGAAGGCATCTTAGATGTTGGGAATGCAATGATTGACGGTTTTATTATGCGAGACCCTGGAAGTTATGAAGACATCATCGACATTTTAGAGGATGAAAAAGTCATTACCTTTGAAATGAGCCAAGGCTTAAAAGGAGTCCTATTGTATCGTAAAATGCTCGTGCAAAATTATACAGAAATTGAACATGAAGATCTTCAACATGCATTTCATCAACAACTTGAAACATTGAAAAAGTTTTCACCTAATGTTCAGCAATATTTACTCAATGAACTTGGACCGGTATCAGCCTTTAGAAATTAAAACAAAAGGCTATTTTCGCAAACATTGTTGCTATTCTTGATAGGAGAATAAAGGCCTAAAATCTCATTTGAAGCCGACATTTACGAAAAAACCACAACCATTAGGAAAACGAAACACAAACAAGCGCTCTTGTAGGGGCGCTTTTGCATTTTTGCAAATCCAGTGAGACAATATGAGTGATTCTTTGTAGGAGTGAGAAAAGTTGACCAAATATAAAGGTTATTTGATTGATTTAGATGGAACGATGTATCGAGGAACCGAGCTGATTGAAGAAGCGCGAGATTTCGTAAAAAAACTTCGGGAGTTGAATATTCCCTACCTATTTGTTACCAATAATTCATCGCGAACACCTGCACAAGTTGCTGATAAATTGAGAGCTTTTTCGATCCCGACGGAGGACGAGCAGGTTTTCACAACAAGCCAAGCAACGGCAAATTACGTATACAATCTTAATAAAGATGCTTCAATCTATGTCATCGGAGAAGAAGGGATTCGAACAGCAATTTCTGAAAAAGGATTTCGTTTAGCTGAGGAGAATGCAGACGTTGTCGTCGTCGGAATTGATCGGGAAATTAGTTATGAAAAATTAACAGTCGGATGCTTAGCGGTGAGAAATGGTGCCACTTTTATTTCTACGAATGGAGATATAGCGATCCCAACAGAAAGAGGATTGCTCCCTGGAAATGGTTCTCTTACTTCAATTATTGCGGTATCCACACGAACAAAACCGATTTTTATTGGCAAACCAGAATCAATTATTATGGAACAAGCACTTGCCGTTCTTGGAACGACTTTGGAAGAGACGATTATGGTCGGTGATAATTATGATACCGACATCTTAGCAGGAATTAATGCGGGAATGGATACATTATTAGTCCATACTGGGGTTACGAAGAAGGAACATTTACCTACTATTGACGTTAAACCAACATATATCGTCGATTCACTAGCAGATTGGGACTTTAAGTAAAAAGAATACTGCCTATATTGGCGAAAAATAAAAAGGCGAGAATGACCTCGCCTTTATATTCAAAAGTTATTCTGTATTCGCAGCACGATGGGCCAAGCGACTTGAAGCTGCGGCAGCAATCGCTCCAACAATATCATCAAGAAACGTATGGCATTTTCCGCTAGACTTATCATTGAGATCCGCTAATATGCCAGGCTTCATTTTATCAATAAACCCGTAGTTGGTAAATCCAATTGAACCATAGACGTTGACAATTGAGAAAGCCAAAATTTCATCAACCCCATATAGACTCTCATCTATCGCAAGCATTGACTGCAGAGGTTCCTCTAATAAACCTTTATCTGTTAGCATATCTAGCTGGATACCAGTTAAGATAGCATTTTGAACTTCCCTTTTTGAAAGCACCCGTTCAACATTCTCGATACAATCTTCCATCTGCAAATTTGGGTGATACTTTTCTTGAAGGTAATATACAAGGTCGGCAATATCTTGAATCTTAACGCCTCTCTCAGCCAACCACTTTCTTGCCGTTTCTTCTACAATATCCACATTTTTTTCTTCAGACATCTGCTTCACCCTTTTTAAAAATTTTATGTAAATCCCTAGTTGAATGTTCGATGTTGGTGGAAATTTCTTATTACGTTAGGATATGCACTACGATGTTGTTTTATCATCTTTGCATTTTGTAAAACTAAGTACATCATATCATTTCACTTCCTTTTTTGCATAAATCAAGCAAATGCTAACAAAAAAACAATATTCCAGCCCCAAAGACATATACATTTGATAAGGACAAATGAGGCGGTAGGTGAAAGAAGGATGCTTCAACAAATCATTCAACAATATTATGGAATTAGCATACAAGAGCAATTTAAGATAGGGCCATATGATGCATGTCGCGATCAGCAAAACCTATATTTTCTCGTTCCAGTTACAAATGTGGATGAATCAAGTCTTTCAGAATTGGAACAACTTGTGATACACCTTGTCAATTATGGAGATTCTTCCGTTTGCCAATTTTTAAAAACAAATGAAGGTGAAACATTTGTTGAATTGGAAAATCAACGCTTTTGTGTGTTACGGAAGGATGCAACTGAACGGGCAATTAAAAGAGTCGGCCGGAAATTAGCGAAGTTTCATTACAGGGGTAGGACGGTTCCTTTTGAAGTCAAACATATCAGTCGAATTGGTATGTGGAAATCATTCTGGGAACAAAGACTAGATCAGATGGAGAAGGTTTGGAATGAACAATTATTTCAGCATCCAGAAAACGATTTTGTGAGATTGTTTATAGAATCTTTTCCCTATTATATGGGACTTGCGGAAAATGCCATTCAATACTTAAACGATACGGAGCAGGATGACGAACCGCTTGCTGTTGATAGTGGAACGGTCTGTCATCTTCATTTTTCTCCGAGAACATGGGGAGACAGCGGAGCATTGCGAAATCCATTTGACTGGGTGTTTGATCATTGTTCGAGAGATTTAGCGGAATGGACCCGAGAACGATATTTTCAAAATATAAAAACGTATGAACCTGATATACGCCAGTTTTATCAGGACTATGCCAGTGTTTCCACTCTTTCTTCATTTTCATGGAGGCTACTATTTTCACGCCTCTTGTTTCCACTTCATTATATGGATTGTGTGGAAGAATACTATATTACCTCATCAGAACAAGTGAAACTCATGCAAGAAGAAAAACTAAAAAAAATATTAGGGCAATCTCAGGAGTATGAAATGTTTTTAAGAGACTTTTTCACACTTGCAGGAGCACCGATAAGACGCTATCAAATTCCAATTGTAGAGTGGCTAGCAAAATAGCCACTCTTGTTTGTGTTTACCGCCAATAACTAAAGAATGGATTGAGGTGATGGGAAAGCTGAACCTTAGAATACTTGCAACGAAACTACACAATCTCCCAAAACGAGCGTACTTTCAAATGCTGGAAAGATTTTTAACTAAACCTAAACCATCGGGAAAGGATGTCACATGAGGGGTTCATGAAACAAGGTTTGCGGTAGGCAGAGCGGAAAGGATGTTTCGTGGAGCATATTCTTCTCTTAACTTTTTGATGGGAATTCTTGGAGTAATGATTGTAAAAAAGTATAATGAAAATAAGAGTCTTCCTTTTTCTATTGAGCGACTGGAAATTAGGGAAAAACAAAAATACAAAGGAGCAGCAGATGAAACCATTCGTTTATATTACAAGAAAATTACCAGAAGAAGTAGTGACACCATTACGTGAAAAATACGAAGTGAAAATGTGGGATAAAGAGGACGTTATTGTTCCACGCACGGTTCTTTTAGAAGAAGCAAGTAAAGCTGATGCTTTATTGACGATGCTGTCTGATCAAATTGATGAGGAATTACTTTCTGCTGGGGAGCAATTAAAGGTCGTGGCTAACTTAGCAGTAGGATACGATAATATTGATATTGAAGCTGCTACAAAACGTGGAGTAACGATCTGTAATACTCCAGATGTTTTAACCGATTCAACAGCAGACCTAACATTTGGATTATTGATGGCAGCAGCAAGAAGAATTGTAGAAGGGGCAGAATTTATCAAGGCAGGCCAGTGGAAAAGTTGGAGCCCACTTCTTCTTGCAGGATATGATATTCATCATAAAACAATTGGAATTGTTGGAATGGGAAGTATTGGTTCGACTGTTGCCAAAAGAGCGACAGGTTTCGATATGGAGATTCTATATCATAATCGTTCACGAAAAATGGAAGTTGAAAGCGAGTTAGGCGCTACATATTGCTCATTTGATGAATTAGTTGAACGCTCTGATTTTATCGTCTGTTTAACCCCTCTGACAGCAGAAACGAAAGATCTCTTTACGAGAGATGTCTTCAAACGTATGAAAAAGACAGCTGTTTTTGTGAATGCTTCGCGAGGACCTGTCGTAAATGAGCAAGAGCTTTATGAGGCATTAAAAGAAGGTGATATTGCTGCTGCAGGATTGGATGTATTTGATAAAGAACCAATCGATGAAACACATCCTTTATTAACACTCTCAAATGTCGTGGCCATACCTCATATTGGCAGTGCGTCAATTGAAACAAGAATGAAGATGATGAATCTTTGTGTTGAAAATATCGATCTTATTCTCTCAGGGCAAGAACCGAAAACGCACGTAAATAAATAATCTACAAAATAAATAAAGCAGCCCAATATTGGACTGCTTATTTTTATTGAAAATGGGGGCAAAGCTCTCTACACACTGATTTATTGATTGTAACATTTATAAAAATGAATAGTAGTCTTGTTTTATGTAAGAGATTATGAGCAAAATGTAACCGTTTTAGTAGAAATAAGTTATCCCCAGAACAGTAAGAAAATTATGCGAACTGTGAAAATTTGGGGTATACTAGACATTAAGATTTTCGATCAATTCGAAAAATTCTATTGTAAAATAAGTCAACTCCCTCTATAATGTCTACTATATAAATACAATTGTCTTTTTAAGAAGAACACAACAGGAAGGGGATCAAAATGGAACCAATATCAATCGGATTATTAGGTCTTGGGACGGTCGGTTCAGGAGTGGTGCAGATTATTGAAAATCATCAAGAAAAACTTATGCATCAAATTGGACGCCCGATTCAGATAAAAAAAGTACTGGTAAAGGATATAAATAAGGAGAGGGCGGTAACGATTGATAAGGAGCTCTTGACCACCAATATTGAAGATGTTATAAACAGCCCCGAAATTGATGTTGTGATCGAAGTAATGGGTGGTGTTGAAGAAACAAGAAAAGCGCTCATTCAGGCTCTCAAAAATAAAAAGCATGTCGTAACAGCTAACAAGGATCTGATGGCGCTTCATGGTTCTGAGCTTCTTTCATTTGCGATTGAAAATGGTTGTGATCTCTTCTATGAAGCCAGTGTAGCTGGCGGGATTCCAATTTTAAGAAGTTTAGTAGATGGGTTATCATCTGATCATATAACAAAAATGATGGGAATCGTGAATGGCACAACCAATTTTATTTTAACGAAGATGAGTAAGCAGGGGAGTGCGTATGAAGAAGTTTTAAAAGAGGCGCAACAACTCGGCTTTGCAGAAGCAGATCCAACTTCAGATGTGGAAGGCTTAGATGCCGCAAGAAAAATGGCGATATTGGCGACGCTTGGTTTTTCCATGAAGATTGACTTGGACGATGTTAGAGTTCAAGGGGTTACGACGATAACTGAAAGGGATCTTGAATATGCCAAGCAGCTTGGCTATACCATGAAACTGATAGGAATCGCTCAAATTGAAAATGATAAAGTCGAGGTAAGTGTCCAACCAACTTTATTAGCCGATACACATCCGTTAGCAGCGGTAAATGATGAATATAATGCTGTTTATGTATATGGAGAAGCTGTCGGAGAAACAATGTTTTACGGCCCTGGAGCAGGAAGTCTGCCAACGGCAACATCGATTGTTTCTGACTTAGTCGTCGTATTGAAAAATATGGTTCTGGGAGTTAATGGGAAAAGTATCATCTCACCACAATATGAAAAGAACTTAAAAGATCGCAATGAAATTCTCTCAAAGTATTTCTTAAGATTTCATGTTAAAGATAAAGTGGGCGTGCTTGCCAATATTACGACGATTTTTTCTGAGCAAGGAGTAAGCTTCGAGAAGATACTTCAGCTCCCAGTGAAGGAAAAAGGGTTATCAGAAATCGTCATTGTCACTCACTCAACATCCCTTGATGATTTTGAAGGGATTTTAGCGAAATTAGAAGTATTACCATCGGTGCACCGAATCAAGAGCTCTTATCGAGTAGAAGGGAATGGCCATTCATGAGGTGGAAAGGGTTATTAGAAGAATATCAAGCATTTTTACCAGTGAATGAAAAAACACCAAAACTAACCTTAAATGAAGGAAATACCCCTTTGGTCAAGCTTGAGCGACTTTCAGAAGAATGGGGAGTCGAACTCTATGTCAAGACCGAAGGAACGAATCCAACCGGGTCATTTAAAGACAGAGGAATGGTCATGGCAGTTGCCAAGGCGAAGGAAGAAGGCAGTGATACGGTCATTTGTGCCTCAACAGGGAATACGTCAGCTGCAGCTGCTGCGTATGCTGCGAGAGCTGGGATGAGATGTATAGTTGTCATTCCTGAAGGGAAAATTGCGATGGGAAAGCTCGCACAGGCCGTTATGTATGGGGCAGAAATTATTTCAATTGAAGGCAACTTTGATGAGGCATTGAAAATGGTTCGGAATATTAGCGAAAAAGAACCTGTTACCCTTGTTAATTCAGTAAATCCCTATCGGTTAGAAGGGCAAAAAACGGGGGCGTTTGAAATTTGTGATCAGCTTGGTGGAACTGCACCTGATGTGTTAGCCATCCCAGTTGGGAATGCGGGCAATATTAGTGCATATTGGAAAGGGTTTAAAGAATATGATGCTGTGAAACAGACAGGGCTACCGAAAATGCATGGATTTGAAGCAGAGGGCGCAGCGGCGATTGTTCATAACCGTGTCTTTGAAAATCCAGAAACGATTGCGACTGCGATTCGAATTGGGAATCCAGCGAGTTGGCATCTCGCAACTGCTGCGGCAGAAGAATCTGCTGGAACGATTGATGAGGTGAGTGATGATGAGATTATCGCCGCTTATAAAAAAGTCGCCAGTACAGAAGGCGTTTTTGCAGAACCGGGGTCATGTGCATCAATAGCAGGAGTGTATAAGCATATTCAAAATGGGAAAATTGCCAAAGGAAGTAAGATCGTGGCTATTTTAACAGGGAATGGTTTAAAAGATCCGAATACGGCCATTGAGTATAGCACGATTAAGCCAGTTCTACTTCCGAATGATGAGGAGGCCGTGGCGCATCATATTCGGGGAGTGGTTCACTCATGAATGAATATGACATGGTGACGATTCGAGTTCCTGGAAGTACTGCTAATCTTGGACCGGGCTTTGATTCGATCGGATTGGCGCTGAATTTATTTTTATCCTTAGAGGTAGAGCGCTCCAACTCCTGGGAAGTAGTCATGGAGTCAAAGGAGTTAGAGGTATTTCCAACTGATGAGAGCAATTATATTATCCAGATTGCTTTAAAAACGGCTGAGCTTTTTCACACAAGCTTGCCGTGCTGTAAGGTCAAAATGTTCAGTGATATTCCTTTAGCAAGAGGACTGGGCTCAAGTGCTGCAGCCATAATTGCTGGGATTGAACTGGCCAATGTCATGGGCAATTTGAAATTGACAAATGAAGAAAAATTCAAGATTGCCACTGAAATTGAGGGACATCCAGATAATGTCGGAGCATCATTGTTTGGGGGGCTAGTTATTGGCTGTCAGAGCGATGATGAAGTAGTGGCTGTTGTCGATCATACGATAGATTTCGATTTAATAGCAGTCATTCCAAAACTTGAACTTCTTACAAAAGATGCACGTAATGTTCTTCCATCTGAACTCCGCTTTTCCGAAGCGGTCAAGGCAGGAGCAATTACCAATGTGATGGTGGCGGCATTCCTAAATAAAGATTACGCATTAGCGGGGAAAATGATGAAAAAGGACTTATATCATCAGCCCTATCGAAGGAAATTAGTCCCTCATTTAGCTGAAATAGAGGAGTTGGCTTATAAATCCGGTGCATTCGGTGTTGCCTTAAGTGGAGCAGGACCAACCGTTATTTGTTGTTGTGAAAAAGGGAAAGGGAACGAGCTTTTAGGCATTTTAAAGGAGTTAGACTTAGGTATGTCTTGCTGCCAACTGGAAATTGCTCAAGAAGGCAGCAGTGTACATGTGCAAAAATATGTATAAAAAAAAGC
>NZ_HE978516.1:120610-138273 GCF_000311725.1 Robertmurraya massiliosenegalensis JC6 | reverse complement strand
TTTTTTTTGTAGCCAAGCTTAGAATACTTGCTCTACTTCTACGACTCCTGGTACTTCCTCTAAAAGAGCACGCTCAATACCAGCCTTTAAAGTGATTGTAGAACTTGGGCATGAACCACATGCACCTAATAAACGTAATTTTACAATACCCTCGTCTACATCTACTAATTCACAGTCCCCACCGTCACGAAGAAGGAATGGACGTAATTTATCTAATACATCTTGTACTTGTTCAAACATTTGCTCTGCCATCTTAATCGCTCCTTTCTTAATACTTATTATAATCTCTCTCTCTCAAAAAATCTATTGAAAAAGCATGAAATCCAATATTGAACATTTCCAATAAAAGGTGTTTATTGAAGTATTCTCTATTAGCATGTTGTTTTCTCAATCATGTCATTCATGTTTTGAGCAGGTTGCATGCTAGAAAATAAGCCGTGTGGATGAATTTTCTGCTACCTTATTGTAGAATATTCTTAGGTAGCAAAGGGGGAACTTGAATGTTACAAAAATGTGTCAATATTATGGTATATGGAGCAGAACAACTTTGTCCAAGTTGTATTAATCTGCCGTCATCAAAAGAGACCTTTGAGTGGTTAGAGGCTGCTGTTAGTAGAAAATTTCCTAATCAGGATTTTCATATCGAGTATGTAGATATTTACAATCCACCCGAGGATGAACAGAGAAAAGAATTTGCCCAGAAAGTTGTGGATGAGGATATGTTTTATCCAGTCGTTTTAATTGAAGATGAGATCGTAGGAGAAGGAAATCCCCGTTTAAAAACAATCTTTGCAACGATGGAAAAGTATGGTTATCAGAGCTGAGGCGATAACTAAAAGACACTGTTCGATGTAAGAACAGTGTCTTTTAGTTAGGCTTAACCGTTGTGGTATTTGTACATCCACAATATCCCCGACTTTAATAACCGTGCTACACGTCCAGTAATCGGGCGATCAGCGACTAGACCAAATCCATGCTTCTTTCCAAGCGATCCAAGGACCCCTTTTAGCTTAATTGTCGGTAGTTGTTCAGGAAGTTCTTGATTATTCCAACGTTTTAATAAGATATCGACAATTTGTTCGGCTTGTCCCTCGGCAAGTTGAGCGCTAGGAGCATGTGGTAAGCTGGCACAGTCCCCAACTACATAAACATGTTCATTTTCAGGAAGATTATGATGTGGAGTCAGTATAATCCGTCCTTGACGATCTTTTTCTACATCCATTTCACGAACAATTTTATTCGGCTGGATACCAGCTGTCCAAACGACAATATCGCTTTGGATTGGTTCATGATGGTTGTAGAGGGTACCTTCCTCCACTCTAGTAATGTTAGAATTGTTAATGATTTCTACATTATGATTATCAAACCAATTTTCCACATACGTACTGAGACGGACAGGGAATGCAGAAAGAATATGGTTTCCTCTATCGAACAGTTTGACTTTTAGATCTGGGCGACTCTCATTCAGTTCGCTAGCTAATTCAACCCCACTTAATCCAGCTCCGACGATACTTACAACCGATCCAGGTGGAAGGTTATTTAGAGCTTGATAAGTCTGTCTTGATTTTTCGATGGACTGTATACTGTAAGTAAACTCTTTTGCCCCAGGTACATTATGATACTTGTCTTCGCAGCCTAAGCCGATCACTAAATCGTCATAAGAGACTGGTTCATTCTCTTTTAGATATACCTTGTTTTCTTTAAGATTGATTTCGGTTACTTCACCGTATTTGATGTTTAGTCTAGAATGTTCAGGAAAAGGAACACGGACATGCTGATCAGAGATGGTACCAGCTGCTAGTGCATAATATTCTGTTTTAAGGCAGTGATATGGTGTACGATCAATTAAGGTGATGGATATGTCTTCTGGAAGTTCATTTGGTAAGAGACGAGCGAGGATTCTCATTCCCCCATACCCTCCGCCTAAAATCACTAGATTTTTCATATTGAATATCCCCTTTGTGCAACTCTATTGTTGAATTTTGTTGCTGAAGCCAAAATAAGTGCATTCGAATTTTCATATAAAACCTATCTGTCTAGTAAATCGAAGTTTCCATTTTTATAAGAAAACGCTATAAAGTTCATTCAAAGTATAACGAAATTGTGACAAAATCACAACATATTCATGGCAAAATTTCGAATATTTTACTAAAATAATAAGGAAATCATGCTAAAGTTATCTCATATATGATAGTAGTATGTCACAAAGAATGATGTGGAATTAAAAACCATTTTAGTATATGAAAAAGGAAGTCTAGAGGTGACGTAATTGATTAGACCGCTTATTGAATTTTGTATTAGCAACCTTGCAAGTGGTTCCCAAAAAGCAAGAGAACAACTGGAAAGAGATCCAAATTTGGATATTATCGAGTACGGATGTTTGAATTATTGTGGAAAATGTGCTTCATTCCTCTATGCATTAGTAGAAGGGGAGGTTGTCACAGGAGAAACTCCCGACCAACTTGTGGAAAACATTTATCAATACTTAGAGGAACATATGTTGATATAGGAAAAAGGTGGCCGTTGAAGGACCACCTTTTAATTAAATTTCCTATTTTTGCATTTCTCGTATTTCATGCCAACGCTCTTTTGCCATTTCGACTGTGGTTGCTTCAGTCGTATTTTTCTGATTTTCAATTACTTTTGAAAAGTATCTTGTAGCTTGGTCGATTTTATTCGTTCGTCTTGATAATTCACCTATTAAATAGAACATGCGGACTTCTGTCACTTGAGTACCTTTATAATCATCTGTCGAATAGGACTCCATGTATTCTTTCAAGGCTAAGTTCGTAAATCGCAGTTCTTGCTCTTGATTATCTATTTCACGATAAAGCCAAGCTAGCCTAATATACAAGCCGGCAAGATTGATATGTTTTTCCTTTTTCAAAGTTCCGCAGTATGCTGCAAGCTTAAGCGTCTGAATGGCCGATTGAACATTACGCTCTCCGCCAAAGTCTTGTGAAACCCAGTTGTTGCAAACCTTCTCTGTAATGACCTCTTTACTACCTGGTGCGAAAAAAGGAAGGAAGTCATCGGAAAATGAAAAACCACAATGTGGACAAACCTTTACGTAGTAGTATAAAGGGTTAACTCCCTCTGTGGAATAGAGCGGGCAAAAATCAGTGTCAAATTTGATCATTTTAACAAAGCGGGAACGAGCTTTTTTTGATGTGAATGTTTTGTGACACATCAGGCATTCATGTGTTTTATCATATAAAGGAAGTAATTCTGTCAAAGCTCCTCACCCTTTCTTGCTTACTAATATGTCTACATTATATCGCAATTTTCGACAATTAACGCATCTAACTCCCTATTACTTTTTACTCATTTATTGATCATTTTCCATAAAAAAACATTAATGGATCAGGCACGTTAGTTGAGGAACTTAGTTATGCTGTATATACTATTAGTAAGAACGATATAAGAATCCCAAAGAATAGGAGGGAAAAAAGATGGATGTAGTAACAATTACTGAAGCTGCAGCTTTGCAGATAAAAGATATGATGAAAGAAAATGAGGAAGAAGGAGCCTTCCTACGTGTAGCGATCCAAGGTGGAGGCTGTAGCGGTTTGTCTTACGGAATGGGTTTTGCCCATGAAGTGGAAGATGGCGACACTCAATTTGAACAGCATGGAATTCAAGTTTTAGTTGACAAAGAAAGTGCGCCTGCTTTAAAAGGTACGAAAATTGATTATAAGCAATCCCTAATGGGCGGCGGCTTTACGATCGACAATCCAAACGCGATTGCATCTTGTGGATGTGGTTCATCGTTTAGAACAGCAAAGAATGCGGGAACACCGGAGAATTGTTAATAAAACGCTGTTTTCGTAAGTGTTTTTTCAAAATAAAAAAGAGCAAAGCCCACTAATAAAGGCTTTGCTCTTTTCAATCTTATTTAAACATAGATGAACTATGAAGTGGCTGTGCTTTTGCTTTAGGGTCAATATACGTTTTCGCATTGTTGATAGCCGTTGGCGCCTCTCCAAATCCACTTGCGATCAGCTTGACTTTCCCATCATATGTGCAAATATCTCCGGCAGCATAAATACCAGGGATATTGGTTTCCATTTTGGAATTGACTACAATGGAGTTCTTTTCGATTTCAAGGCCCCATTCTTTAATTGGACCTAGTGAAGAAACAAAGCCATAGTTACAAATAACGGCATCGACATCAATCGTAACTTTCTCGTCACCGGCTGCTTCTTTCAGTACTACTTGTTTAATACCAGTCACATCACCAATTAATTCATCTGGTACATATGGTGTTTTAATATCAACCTTTGAGTTATGAAGATTTTCAACACTGTGCTCATGGGCACGGAATTTATCACGTCGATGCACGATGGATACTTGTTCAGCAATCGGTTCAAGCATTAGTGCCCAGTCTACTGCAGAATCGCCTCCACCGAAGACAACTACTTTTTGCCCAGCAAATTGGTTGAGATCATCGATGAAATAGTGGAGGTTTTTCCCTTCGTACTCTGTCGCGTTTTCAAGCTCGAGGCGACGAGGTTGAAAAGCACCATTTCCAGCTGTAATAATAATTGTCTTTGTATAATGAATTTCTTTATTCGTGGTGAGCTTGAAAGAATTGTCTTCTTGTTTTTCAATCTTTTCAACTGATTGTTCTAGGATGATGGTTTGATCAAATTTAGACATTTGCTCTTTTAAGTTGTCCACTAGTTCTTGTGCGCGAACTTTTGGAAAACCTGCAACATCATATATGTATTTTTCCGGATACAAGGCAGAAAGCTGTCCACCGAGCTGAGGTAAGCTTTCAATTATTTTAACAGTTGCTTGTCTCATGCCACCATAAAAAGCTGTGAATAACCCAATAGGTCCGCCACCAATGATGGTTATATCATAAATTTGTTGATCCTCTTTCACTCCGAATCCCCCCAGAAAAAAATTGTACAATTACCAACTTATATATTACCATAAATAAATTGAAACTTACATCCATCCTTGTCAAGCTCACCGTTTCACACAAGGAATCTATATGAACAAAGTCTGTAATCTTGAAAAAAGCTAAGTACTTTTTAGAAAATTTATAACATAAGGACTATAATTATATCTACTTTTTGAGCATATTTAACTTGAAAAACAAAATAAAAAAGAATATCATGTAATTTAGACGATATGTTAACATTATGTGACGAAATTTCGACATTTTTTTGTCGATGTTCGTGAAAAATATCACAATCTTTTTTCTTTGTATATACTATTATAATTGCTGATTGTGGTGAAGATATATAAGAGTATGCAAAAAAAGAGAGAAAAAATTCTAACAAAAAGGTGGAAGTGATCACTTTGAAAAAACAAAAGATCGTTATTTTAGGTGCCGGATATGGTGGGTTAATGACTGCGACTAGGCTACAGAAGGCAGTCGGAGTGAATGAAGTCGATATTCAACTTGTAAATAAGCATGATTACCATTATGAAACAACTTGGTTGCATGAAGCATCTGCTGGAACAATGCATCATGATCGTGTTCGTTACGATATTAAAGATGTGATTGATCGTAACAAAGTTGAATTTATTAAAGGTACGGTTGAACAAATTAATACTGCTGAAAATAAAGTGATTCTTAAAGAAGGAGAACTACCATACGACTATTTAGTTGTGGCAGTAGGATCTGAAGCTGAAACTTTTGGCATTAAAGGCCTAAAGGAACATGCTTTTACGATCGTCAATGTTAATGCAGCACGTCAAATTCGTGAGCATATTGAATATCAATTTGCCACATACAATAACGAAGCTGAGAAAAAAGATGAACGCTTAACGATTGTTGTTGGTGGAGCCGGATTCACTGGAATTGAGTTTCTTGGTGAGCTAGCTAACCGTGTTCCAGAATTATGCCGTGAATATGACATTGATCCTCATAAAGTGAAGATTATTTGTGTCGAAGCAGCACCGACGGTTTTACCAGGATTCGACCCTGAGTTAGTGAATTATGCCGTTGCCCATTTAGAGAAAAAAGGCGTCACTTTCATGATTGGTTCTGCTGTTAAGGAAGCAACAGAAACAGGTATCATCGTTGGAAAAGGCGAAGATGAAGTGGAAGAAATTAAAGCTGGAACAGTTGTATGGGCTGCAGGTGTACGTGGAAGCTCAATCATTGAAAAATCTGGTTTTGAAGCGATGCGCGGACGTGTGAAAGTACAACCAGATTTAAGAGCGCCAGGCCATGATAATATCTTTATCATTGGTGATTCTTCTTTAATTATTAATGAAGAAATCAATCGTCCATATCCTCCAACTGCACAAATTGCGATGCAACAAGGTGTGACTTGTGCGAAGAATTTAGTAGCTCTCATTCGTGGGAAAGAAGAGCTTGAATCATTCACACCAGACATTAAAGGTACAGTATGTTCACTAGGTGAAGATGACGCAATTGGTGTTGCTTTTGGTAAGAAGATGACTGGAGGTACTGCATCCTTCATGAAAAAAGTCATCGACAACCGTTCCCTCTATATGATTGGTGGACCATCACTCGTCCTTAAAAAAGGGAAATTCAATATCTTTTAATCTAAGTTAACCGAAAATAATGCTTTGAATTTGACTCGAGGCAATTAGACGACTGTAGACACGCTCAATGAAAAGAGTATGTGTCCACAGTCGTTTTTCTATTTATCATCTATCTTTTTCATTGACGGACAAAAGGACATTCAGTACACTTATGATGACGTTAAGGGAGGCTAGTATTCGATGCAAATTACGATTGTTACCTTGCCGATTTCGATGCTATTATTTTTCGTACTATTTTTTGGAATCGGATTTATTTTAAATATGCTATTGCGAATGACTTGGATTATGGCCGTTGTCTATCCGGTTATTACGATATTTATTGTCGACGATGTACGATTTATCGAATATTTTACCAATAGCAAAACAGCTTTTAATGATCTAATCTCTGGATTTGCCAATCTCGCTCTATCGGATCTACTAATTTTAGGTAGTGGACTCGCTGGTGCTATCGTAGCAGGAATCGTGATCCGTATTTTACGAAAAAAAGGCTACCAGATGTTCTAATGAGCTTTGCAAGTGAGTAAACGACAAGAAGACGATATAGCACACTTATGTAAAATAGAAAAAACGAAATATTCCCCTTAAGGTAGAGATGTTTTTAAAACTGTCTAGCTTAAGGAGAGTATTTTTTTTGCTCCAGAAAATTAGAAAATAACAGAATGTCAATAACTTCAGCATCTAGCGCTAGCAGCCAAAATTAAGCGGAAATTAAGCGTCTACTTGGGTGTTAATAATCTGTGGTAGAGAGGTTCTAAAATGTTTTTGCCCAATCTGGTCGTTTTAAGCGACAAAGGAGTTCAAGTTCCCGTTCTCTCAACTCACAATAGGAGCTAACAGTTCGCAAGTCTTCATCGACATAAGCTGGATGACACATTACTTCTACTGACTCGCTTTCCAATTCCTTAAGTTTTTCAAAAATATTCTCTGAGACTCCAGAACCATAGAAATCTAAATACAATTCATTTGATAAGAAGATTTCTTTATGCTCCGACAAAGAATCAACTTTTCTTATAGGAACTCGGTATTCATTTGCCAATTTCATGACAACATCTTTAAGTGGTTCCCATCCGTGTATATGATGGTGACTATCGATATGATGAAGATCAAGACCTGTTTTTAAAAAGGCTTCAATCTGCGTTTTCCATTCAAGCTCAACTTGTTCTATATTTGGTCTTTCTGACTGGGCGTAGGTATTGCGATATTTGAAGAATCCTTCTTCGTTCATTAAATCAGGGACGTCTTTGCTTAATGGTTTTCCCCAAGTGAGTACAAGATGAATTCCTACCTTCAAGGAAGGTGTTTTTTTCGCAGTCGAAACAGCGTGATCTACTGCTAAACCATTCATCATTAAGGTTGCTGAATCGACTAGACCATTTAAGTGGCTGGCAATGATTCCATCGTTAATTCCAGTAGTTAACCCGAAATCGTCTGCATTAAATAATACTTTCATTTGTAATCCCCCATTTAATAGATAGGCTCTTTTTGCAAATATTGTTTAATAGAAATTCAATTTTGTATTCAAAAAAACATTAGCTGTCCGGTAAAACGAATGTGAGTTTCTGACACTATTGGAGTTGTAAATGTCGACTCTTCAATTATTTAGGATAAAAATCTGGACATTTACGAATAAATTGCACTCTATTCTTGTGGATAGAAACGCTCAATCACAAAGTTCGTTTTATCTCCTCGAAAATAGGAGCGTGAATATTCAACTTTTTCTCCTTTTTCATTTTCAGCAATCGTTTCAATGTAAAAACATGGCGAATCGGGCTGACACTTTAAGTGTGCACAAGTTCGTTCGTCAGCAAGGGTAATTTCCATATGTTCTGTCGTTTTTGCAATATGAACTCCAAATTCATCTTTAAAAGCTCCATATAATGAAGTTTCTGCATGTTCTTTCGTGATTCCTGGTGCGACCATCCATGGAATATAGGCAATTTCAAACTGTGTTGGCTCTCCATCAACCTTTCTAACTCTTTCAATTCGCTGAATGGGATCATTTAACGAAACTTCGAGCTTGTTCAAAAGCAATTCATTTGCTGGGATTACGTTGATACTAACAAGGGTGATATCCGCTTTCTTTCCTTGTACAGCAACTTGATCTTTGTATCTTTTAAAGGTATGTGACAATGTTTGACTAACTTTCTGGTCAGCAACATATGTACCTTTTCCTTGATGTCTTTCTAAATAACCTTCCAATGTAAGTTGATTGAGTGCAGTTCGTACAGTAGTCCTACTGACATTAAATTCTTCACATAATTCAAGTTCTGTAGGGATTTGATCACCTTTCTTGTATTTCTCCGACTTAATTCGCTCAAGTAGTTCATCTTTAATGAAAGCGTGTAGTGACTGATTTTTTGTCCATATGGTAAACCCCTTCAAGTATTCTATGTTTTGAGTTTACAAGATAATACAATTATTCGCAATTGTTAATACAAATTTTAAATTTGTATTATATGTATGATAGTGAATCTTTCTGATTCGATACGTTTTTTATCTGGATTATCGATTATATATGTACCGACAATATGTAATAAGATATGACAAATATATATTTGTATTGAAAATATTGTATACAAATTGTAAATTGTATGATATATTTTTGTAAAAGATGATATATCTAAAAATTCAATCAACATAAAAAAGAAGTCAATTACAGATAAGGAGCTCGTCAATATGTCTCTAAAATTAGTTGTTGTTGGTGGGGGTTCGAGCTATACACCAGAAATAATAGAAGGGATTATTCGCCGCTATGAAACATTTCCTGTAACAGAAATCGTTCTAGTTGATATTGAGGCTGGAATGAAAAAACTAGAAGTTGTAGGAAAGTTAGCATTGCGAATGATTGAGAAATCATCAAAACCTATTCGATTGTCATGGACGTTAAATCAAAAAGAAGCGCTTGAAAATGCTGATTTTGTCTCGACACAAATTCGTGTAGGTGGATTGGAAGCAAGAGCGAAGGATGAGAGGATTCCTTTAAGTCATGGATTGATCGGTCAGGAAACAAATGGGGCTGGCGGTGTCTTCAAGGCTTTTCGTACGATTCCAGTCTTAATGGAGCTTGCGCAAAATGTCCATACAATTTGTCCACAAGCTTGGATTATTAATTTTACAAATCCGGCTGGAATAGTGACAGAAGCTCTATTAAAGCATTCCCCTCATAAGAAGGTGATCGGGGTCTGTAATATTCCTTATAATATGCGTCATGCGACAGCGGAAATTTTGGATTCCTCACCGCAAGATGTCCAGATCGAATTTGTTGGGATGAATCACTTTGTGTTTGGTAGGAAGGTTTTGGTACAGGGGATCGAGCGAACTGAAGAAATTTTGGAGAAACTTCTGAATGATGATGTTGGATATTTACCCGCAAATATTGTCAATCTAGGTTGGTCTAAAACATTTATCGAATCATTAAAGATGCTTCCGAATCCGTACCATCAATATTATTTTCAAACTAAAGAAGTGCTAGAAAAAGATATAAAGGCATTCGAAGAAAATGGAACAAGGGCAGAAACAGTCCAAAAACTAGAAGAATCACTTTTTAATTTATATAAAAATCCAGATCTACGTGAGAAACCGAAAGAACTTGAAAAAAGAGGAGGTGCTTTTTATAGCGATGTGGCATGTAGTTTAATGGAGTCCATTTATAATAATCGCGGTGATGTACAAACCGTGAATACCTTAAATCAAGGAGCGATACCAGAACTCCCAGCTGATGCAGTCATTGAAGTTAACAGTATCATCACGCGGCAAGGACCACAACCTCTTGTAATAGGAGAATTGCCAACTTCTATTAAAGGGATCATCCATCATATGAAGGCCTTTGAGGAGCAGGTTATACGTGCGGCGATGTCGGGTGATTATCATGAAGCCTATATTGCTTTACTAATGAACCCATTAGTTTCAGATGAAAAAATGGCAAAGATCATTCTTGACGAGTTATTGGAAGCCCATCAAGCATTTTTGCCTCAATTTCACTAGAAAACAAGAGTAAAAAAGTACAAGTTTTATAGTTTGTTTTATGGAATCCTTCTACTTATGAAGGGTTTCATTTATATAAGTTTTTTGTAAGCGATTTAATCCTATGTTTGTTCAATTTGAAGGGGGAGATGCGATGATTGATAAAACAAGTAGTACTTAGACGGACACCTTTTGCGATTACACCGTATATGGAGTGAACTCGATTTTTAAAAATTCCTTATAGGGAGGTATTTGAATGCAAGTTTTAATCGCTTGGTTAGAAAAATATTTTCTACCTATTGCCGGAAAAATTGGGGGGCAAAAGCATCTCGTTGCATTGAGGGATGCCTTTATTGGAACGCTCCCTGCCACGATGGCTGGTTCTGTGGCAGTAATGCTAAATGCTCTTTTAAGAGATTTGCCTCCGCAATTCTTCGACGGATACGATGGTAACAGTATACCTGTCATTAGAGAAATTATTACGATTAATGGCTATGTCTGGAATGGAACACTTGCGATTGCAGGTTTGATCTTTGTGTTTTCATGGGGATATAATCTTGCCAAAGCCTACGGGGTAAACGAATTATCCGGAGGAATTGTATCAACAGCTGCTTCTATTTCTGGGATTACCTTTTCCTTTTCTGGAGGAATTACAGGATTGAATTTAGATGCGACGACTGTAGAAGCCATTAATGCAGCAGGCTGGTCCGCTACTTCTGAAGGGATAACAGCAGCAGGGTGGGGCTGGCTCCCATTGAATAACTTAGATGCAAATTTCTTCTTTACGGCGATGATAATTGGTTTTATCGCTACGATGATCTATGTGAAATTGATGTTAAAAGATATTACGATTAAACTTCCTGATTCTGTTCCACCAGCTATTTCGAAGGCATTTGCAGCGATCATTCCGGCAACTGTAGCCTTATATGTTGTTGCTATTTTCTATTTCGTATTCTCCAAGATCGTACCGGATATGACTTTCTTGCAATGGTTGCAAAAAACAGTTGCTCTACCACTTCTTGGATTATCTCAAGGCTTTGGAGCCGTTGTACTCGTTGCTCTTTTCGTTCAGCTATTCTGGTTCTTCGGGATTCATGGACCGAACGTTCTTGCACCAATTTTGGAAGGGGTCTTCAGTGTTGCTCAATTGGAAAACGTCAATCTATTCCAACAGGGTGGAGTTGATTTGGTACTAAAGGAAGGATATATGTGGGTTCGTGGTTCCTTTGATGCTTACGCATGGTATGGTGGATCCGGCGGAACGATTGTGTTGATAATCGCGCTTCTTCTTTTCTCTAAACGGAAGGATTATCGTACGGTTGCCAATTTATCCGTAGGACCTGGTATTTTCAATATTAATGAACCGATTATGTTTGGTTTACCAATCGTTTTAAACCCGTTACTGTTCATTCCATTCTTGCTAACACCAGTTGTGTCAGTATCGATCGGATACTGGGCTACGATATGGGGCTGGGTCGATCCAGTTTCTCAATCAATTGTATGGGTTACACCACCGTTCTTGCTATCCTTCTTAGCCACAGGGGCGGACTGGCGGGCTCCAATTGTTACATTGGTTGCGATGCTCGTATCATTTGCCATTTGGATTCCATTTGTCATTGCGGCAAACAAGATGGCTCCTGATGCAGGACAAGATGATAAAATGGTTACAGATTTAGGATATGATAACAAATCTGTATAAGAGGTATAAATGGGAGGCCACTTTCAATGTGTAGTGGCCCATCCCTCTTTAATATGGGGAAAGGAATAGAAAAAATGATTGAAATTAGTGCAGCTGTACATCAAGATAAAATTATAGACCTATTAAATCATTATCATGAAGATGGGATTCAATTTACGTTTAAAGAAAAAAAGGGCATCAATCTTTACTTTGAAACAACGATAGAAGATTTGGAAAAAGCATCTAGTGCAGCAAAATCAGTCATAAAACAACAACCATGGGGTTCGGTTCTTTATTTTCGTGCTACTGCCATTAAATAAAAAGGATGATGAACGTGGATAAAGGCGGATTATTTCTTCTTAGCATTGGCTTGCTCCTGTTGTTATTTAGCGCAAATGCTAAAACAGGGGAGTATGAAATTTTTAATTTGACCACGGCCCTCGTTTTGATTATCGTAGGTGCGATTTTTGCTGTGAAGGGTAAGAAGAGGAATAAATCACAAAAAGATTAGGTGAATCTGATGGAAATAGTGAGAAAAATGAAAGTGCCAGTTGAATTTCTTTACGAGACGATTTTAACATCGGTTTTGTCAGATATCCAATCTCAAACCGGAAAAAAATTAACAGAAAAACAATTACAAGGATTCGAATACGAAAAAACATTTTCAAAACATGCGAAAGCGACGATTCGAATCGAAGAAATTACCAAAAATAAAGCTTATCAATATCGTACAACGAGTAATAAACAAGATTTTATCGTTTCCTATAAGCTTCGTCCTCTTGATGATGGTAGTTGTGAGCTACACTATACTGAACAAATGGAGTCCTTTGGTTATCTTCAAAAAATCAATGATTCACTTATCGGCCTGATCTGGTCGCCTTTAAAAAAAAGACGCTTTAATGAAATGCTTAAGCAAATAGAAACAACCCATTTAATAGAAGTCGAAGTCAAGTGATGTCTTCTATACATTTTTACCTTAGCGCTTTCATAGGAAAAGAAACATCATAAAAATTTTTTATAACTATGGAGGAGAAAACGATGAAAACCATTATGTTGGTATGTTCAGCGGGAATGAGTACAAGTATGTTAGTAACAAGAATGCAAAAAGCAGCAGAGTCTCAAAATGTAGAAGCCGATATTTTTGCAGTTTCTGCTTCAGAAGCTGATGAAATGTTAAAAAAGAAAAACGTTGATGTTTTATTACTAGGACCACAAGTCCGTTATATGAAAGCACAATTTGAAAAAAAACTTGAAGGCAAAAATATTCCAGTTGATTCCATTAATATGCAATATTATGGAATGATGAACGGTGAAAAAGTTTTAGAAGAAGCCTTAAAATTAATTGAAAGTAAGTAAATGAGTGTTGAATATCCGTAGTGGGAGTATTAACGAAAGCGTTAATTCCCACCTTTAACATATTGCTTTACAAGTTATAGTAGGTTTTACGACTGCTAGAAGGATGTGTCATAAAGATGGTGGATGAAAGTTTAGAAATGATTGCTTTTCAAATGATTAGTAATGTGGGTTCAGCGAAAAGTTTAGTAATGGAAGCTCTATATGCAGCAAAGGAAGGAGATTTTGCACTAGCAGAGGAAAAAATAGCGGAATCTCAAAAATACTTTGTTGAAGGACATAAGATACATGCTACCCTAATTCAAAGAGAAGCAGCTGGAGACAAGGTCGAATTCTCTTTACTTTTTATGCACGCTGAAGACCAATTAATGAGTGCAGAAACCATTACTGAATTAGTGAAAGAAATGATTGAAATGTATAAACGGTTTGGCCATTAATCATATTTTATTTTGAAATGATTAAAATAAATTTAGATTGAATTTTCTAATTTTTTAACAAGAATCACTCCTTCTCATGAATAATTCATCCCAACTTGGGAAATGAATAGATTTGGGAGGAGTGAAAAAATAGAATGATACATGTTAAAAAATGGACAAGAAGATTTTTGATGACAATATTATTTTGTGCAGCATTACTGACAACATATCAGGGAATTTCTGGAGTGGAGGCAAAATCTTTAACCACTTACCTTAATGGTGATAATGGTCATTACGAAGAAACGAGCTCCCATACAGAACATAAACTAAAGCCGATGGAAGTTGCCTTCAAGTTTTTGAAAAAGGTAACCAATCTTGATTTAAAAATTTCATCAAGCGAAAAGGTATCTGGTACACCGCCAACATTAGAAGAATCTGTTGATTGGACCAAGTATCCAAGTACAGAGGTGATGGCTACAGGTTATACGGCTGGATATGAGTCAACCGGAAAAGACCCAGGGCATCCGCAGTTTGGGATCACTTATTCTGGCGTTAAAGTAACTCGTGACCTGTACTCGACAGTTGCTGCTGACTTAAATGTGTTCCCAATTGGTACAATTCTCTTTATCCCAGGTTACGGATATGGGGTTGTGGCAGATAAAGGTGGGGCCATTAAAGGTAACAAGGTCGATCTATACTATGAAACGGTGGAAGATGTATACCGTGAATGGGGCAAAAAGAAGGTTGAAGTTTTCGTGATTGAAAAAGGAAATGGAAAGTTGACAGAGGAAGATTTGAGATCGTTAAATGAAAACGAATCGATGCAAGTCTTCCGTCAACAAATTAACCAATCGAAGAGTCAATAAATTTGAATAAGTTTGAATGAAGAAACCGCCAGAATCAACGCCCGTGAAAGTGGTGCTGATTCTAGCGGTTTCTTTGTGTCAAGGTTCTAGAGCTAATTGGTCATCAGAGATGAACCAAGTAGTGTAAAATTAAAGTGAGCACGATTCCTGTTAATCCTCCAAAAAAGACTTCGATTGGTTTATGCCCAAGCAATTCTTTTAGTTCTTTCCGCTTCTCTTGATCTGGCTTATGAGGCCAATCTTTGGCTTCCTCAATAAATCGGTTGAAATCTGTAACGAGCTGATTTAGTACGATCGCTTGCTCACCTGCTTGACGTCGAACCCCAGTTGCATCAAACATTGTTATAATGGCAAAAATGGCTGACACTGCAAACACAGCTGATTGCATACCTACTTCAAGTGCCACTCCAGTAGATAATGCTGTCACAGCTGCAGAGTGAGAACTAGGCATTCCACCAGTACTAGTCAACAATGACCAGTCTAATTTTCTTGTCACAGCAAAATGAATCGGCACTTTGACAAATTGTGCAAAGAAGATAGCGGCTAAAGCAGCCCAAAATGAGAAATTGATAAATAGATCCATGTTGTAACCACCTTTGTTGAATTAGATTGAAATGTTTCGTTTATAAGTACTATTAGTCTTCTCCATACAAGTATTTTGAAAGTCACAACAATAGGGGGATGTATGTTGAAGGATTACCCACTCGAATATTATCATTTTTTTGTTCATTTTAACGAAGGTGATTATTACACCTGCCACGATTTACTCGAAGAAATGTGGATGAGTGAAAAATCGAATTTATTTTTCAAAGGTCTATTGCAAATGAGTGTTGCCATCTATCATTATGAATATGGAAATGTGAAAGGAGCTCGATTAATGATGATGGCTGCTCACGAATATTTACAGAATTATCGCCCGAAACACTGGGGATTGGATCTTGAAAAAGTATATCCGTTTATCGAAGATTGTTTAATTATTATACCACAACATATCGATCGAGTTTCATTTGCTGAAGTGGATTCTTTACCACCATTGCCTAAGCTTTTATTATATCTAGAAGACGATGATTAAGAGTACTCTGAGATCATTCAGTCGAAAGATAGTTGGGTTTAGATTATAATGGAAACATATTGTTGGAGGTGACTACATGTTTCAGGTGAAAAATGAAATCGAATTTCAAGACTCATATGAGTGCTTGGTCATTGGAATGAAAGAGAAACCCGAAAAATTTTCGGGCCAATTAGCTAAGTTTGATGAGTTATTTGAAGGGCAATTAACAGAGTTAGTCAAGAGTGGTGATATATCTGCGAAAAAGAAGAGCATTTCAAAGATACATACATTTGGAAAAATCGGTGCCAAAAGATTAATTTTTGTCGGTCTAGGAAAAGAAAAGGAGCTCACCTTAGAAGTGCTCCGTGAAGCTTTCGGTAAAGCATTTAAAGAAATTCAAATGTCAAAATTAGAAGAAGTAGCCATTTACTTAGATACATTTGCTGGAGAAGGGATGGAGTCTTTAGATGTAGCTCATGTTCTAAGTGAAGCGCTGCCGCTAGCTACATACGAGTTTGAAGGCTACAAGCAAAAATCAAATGAACCAAAGAAAGAAATTGAAAAGATAATCGTCATAAGTGAGGATGACGCTGATGAAATTCAAGCAGCTTTAACCGTTGGATATGTATATGGGAAAAGCACGAATTCAGCTCGAACATTGGTGAATACTCCAGGGAATCTATTAACAGCAACTGATATGGCGAATTATGCCAAAGAACTTGGTGAAAGGTACGACTTTGAAGTAGAAATTTTAGAAAAAGAAGATATGTTAAAGTTGGGTATGGGTGCTATGCTGGCTGTTAATCAAGGATCCGATGAACCACCAAAGATGATTGTCTTGAAATACCGAGGTAAGGATGAATGGACAGAAGTCATTGGTTTAGTTGGAAAAGGGATTACTTTTGATACAGGTGGGTACTCCATTAAGCCGAAAGATGGGATTGTTGGGATGAAATCGGATATGGGCGGTGCAGCAGCCGTTCTAGGTGCGATGGAAATCATCGGTGAGTTACGTCCAGAACAAAATGTTGTCGCAGTGATTCCATCTACTGACAATATGATTAGCGGCAACGCTTTTAAGCCAGATGATGTAATTACTTCAATGAGTGGCAAAACAATTGAAGTATTAAATACAGATGCTGAAGGTCGTCTTGTGCTGGCAGATGCAGTAACATATGCCAAGCATCATGGCGCCAATTATTTAGTTGATGTTGCAACGTTAACAGGTGGAGTCATTGTCGCTTTAGGAACGAACACGACTGGTGCGCTAACAAATGATGAAGCGTGGTTTGAGCAAGTTCTTGAAGCATCTTATGAGGCAGGAGAGCCAATTTGGCGTTTACCATTATTCGAAAAAGATATTGAACGAGTTCGTGGCAGCAAAATCGCTGATTTAAATAACTCTCCTGGACGTGAAGGACATGCCATTATGGGTGGGGCCTTTGTTGGCGAATTTGCCGAAGGAACTCCTTGGGTACACCTCGATATAGCTGGTACTGCCACTACGAGGACTTCTACTGCTGTTGGACCAGCAGGAGCTACAGGTGCCATGACACGTACATTAGCATTGCTCGTTGAAAGATTCGAAAAGAATTAAATACGTTTTTCTTTAGATAGACTGTAGGCAAACTCGATCAATCGAGAATCCCTACAGTCTTTTTTAATTGTAAAAATAAATTGTGAGGTTGATTGAAACGAAGGGAATCATGTCACATGGACTCTTCATAAGACATACTTTCTCAATAAAACTACGAGAGTCTTGTCACATGACGCCTTCATGAGACAAACTTTCTTTATAAAACCACGGG
>NZ_HE978516.1:46836-119896 GCF_000311725.1 Robertmurraya massiliosenegalensis JC6 | reverse complement strand
TGTCACATGGACTCTTCATGAGACAAACTTTCTCAATAAAGCCACGGGAATCATGTCACATGGACCAGTCATGAAACATATTTTCTCAATAAAACCACGAGAATCGTGTCACATGGACTCTTTATGAAACAAACTTTCTTTATAAAGCCACGGGAATCATGTTATGTAATATCGATAATTATACATTCTTATATAATTATCTTTGCACATAATTAAACTAGCATTTAATGCAAGCTGTGTGAATGGGGGTCAGCTTGTTATTTTTTGTCGACAATCTATCCAAGGGAAATTTCCACTTGGGTTTTTTTGCGAAAAAATTGACACAAACAATCTACTATGCTATTTTAAAACATGTATTTTAATTCTCTACCAATTTAGCAAACTAAAGCATCGAGAGGGGAACATAGAATGAATGCGGTAGTGGTAGCAGTTCTAGTCATGTTAATTTTAAGTTTAGTAAGAGTCAACGTTGTCTTGGCGCTCATTATCGGAGGGCTCGTTGGTGGCGTAACAGGAGGATTGACTTTAAATGAAACAATTGAAGTCTTTTCTGGCGGACTTGGCGGTAGTGCAGAAGTAGCACTTAGCTATGCACTGTTAGGTGGTTTCGCCATTGCACTTTCGAAAACAGGACTTCCTAATTTATTGGTCGAGGGAGTGTTAGGAATCGTCCATAAAAATGGTGATTCTACTAGAAAAAAATATTCAAAAGCGTTGATTGTTGTGGCGATTTTAGCAATGGCTTGTTTGTCACAAAATCTTATTCCAATTCATATCGCTTTTATTCCGATTCTTATTCCATCTCTCTTAAAATTAATGAATGAGTTAAAAATAGATAGAAGATTGATTGCTTCCGTGTTAACTTTTGGATTAACAGCACCATATATATTACTTCCTGTTGGGTTCGGGAAAATTTTTCAAGATATCATTGCTACCAATATGGCAGACAGTGGCATGGTGGTAAATTCAAGTGATATTCCAATAGCTATGTTAATCCCGACAGCCGGGCTCGTAGCAGGATTGCTTTTCGCAATATTTGTTTCATATCGCAAGGATAGGGGATATGAAACGAAAGAGATGGAAGCACTCGAGCAGGGTACCCGGTCAAAGCGTGGGATTGTGTTTGCGCTTATTTCAATAGTAGGGGCATTAGTGGTTCAGTTGCTCCTCGATTCAATGATCTTTGGCGCTTTAGCAGGGATTCTTATCTTATATGTAAGTGGTTCGATAAAGTGGAAGGAAGCCGACGAGCTCTTAACAGAGGGTATGAAAATGATGGCATTTATCGGCTTTGTTATGCTTTCAGCGTTCGGTTTCGCAGAGGTTTTGAAGGAAACAGGACATGTTGATTCTCTTGTCCAGCAAGCAGCCCGATTAATAGGTGGAAGTCAGTCATTGGCAGCACTCCTAATGTTAGTCGTTGGATTACTCGTTACAATGGGGATCGGTTCATCCTTTTCCACGATTCCGATCATTGCAACGATTTTTGTTCCGCTTGCAATGGAATTAGGATTTAGTCCGATAGCCACGATTGCGTTAGTTGGGACAGCCGCTGCATTAGGTGATGCAGGATCACCAGCTTCTGATAGCACATTAGGTCCAACTGCCGGATTAAATGTAGATGGTGGACATAATCATATTTGGGATACTTGTGTTCCGACCTTCCTACATTATAATATTCCCTTGATTATATTTGGCTGGATTGCGGCAATGGTTCTTTAAAAATAAAAGTGTAGTTCCCTATCAAACTGGGAGTTGCACTTCAGATTCGCTTACTCGCATTTTATTATTCAGTTGTGTTGTTAGGGCTTCCTTCATTTTCTAGGTAATCTACTGGTTAATTATCCTAAAGCCCACTCTTCATAGGGGACATCTGCATATGAAGTAGTGTAGGAAGTTGTAATTTGAAGGAGGGAGTCGAGTGTATCGTTATTATAGAAATCCAGTCCCGCATGATCAAAGATTTTTCTTTTTTGGAGCTCCGTTTGTCGGAGGTTTATTAGGAGGCTTAGCAGGAGGATTGATTGGTGGAGCTTTCTATCCTCGCCCTAGACCATATCCGTATCCCGTTCCGATTGCTCCATTTGGTTATGGTGGGGGATTTGGTGGTCCTTATGGTGGTTACGGCGGTGGCTATGGCGCCTATGGCCAGCAGCCATTTTATTAAGAACTCTGAGGTTGGGGCATAACTAGCTTCGAATCATGAGAAAGGTGAATCCTGAGGGTACTCAAATTCATCTTTCTCTATTTTTGTCTTAACGCAAGACCTTCGATTTTCCTCGTACAAAAAAATCGAGTGAAACGCAAATGAGCCTTCAAGAATCCGCATCGATTTCCGCTTTGTCAAAATTTTTACTATATGATCCTATTATGCTCCAACCATCTCTCATCCTTAAGCGGAAATTTTCCTGTTATATCTTCAAAGGAGTCCCTTTTAGGGGAAATAACGGAAGATTTTCCGCTTATGGAGGGCAAAATCGTTTATTTTGGCATTTTTTGAGGGAATAGCAGGAATTTCTCCTGTTATTTCTGCTCTTTTTCATGACGCTTGCTCATTAAGCGGAAATTTTCCTGTTATTTTTTCATACCGATACTCCAACTGCGAGGGAATGTATACACTCCAAACTAGAATCAAAAAGTCGTTATCACCGACTTTTTGACCCAGCCTCAATATTGTTTGTTATGCTCTACATCCATCTCAATGATAAGTTAAGGTGGCAGCAATCAATATGATCGACTACTGTTTTGAAATCGAGCTTCAACCCATCAGGAGAATAGCTTACATCCGGTGTTGTTTGTATGCCTGTATTCTTTAACATCTGGTTTACCTTTTCCTTATCAGATTTTTGGGCGGCCGTCATTAAATCCAATGAGAATTGATGAGAGTTAGCCATTTTTCCTAATACGAGACTCGCATCTTTCATTAAAGTTTGCATATGCTGAGCAGAACTCATAAACATATCAGGGTTTACGGTTGGAAACGGTTGACTCCTTATATATGGTCTAAAATGAATGGGTGGTGTATAAGGTACATATAATTTCTGGGGAGGAGGATGGTAGTGTCGATATGGTGGGAAATATTGATATGGATGCATTCGCTCATCCCCTTTCCATTTTGGAATATCTCCTCCATGTATATGACATAACAGCCTCTCTCATGCCATTACTTCCATTCTTTTCATTGTTTTAAGCGATTAAGGGCAAAATAACAGACGTTTAAACATATAATTGGTATAATTTTTATAATCATATCGTTTCGTGTGAGTTTGGGAAAAGCCCGAAAGTATATGGTTATGAATGCCCTATTAGGTAATGAAAAGAGGCGTACATGATATGGAACTTGAGTTTGTATTGGACCTCATTGAAAGTAGTGGATATATAGGGCTTTTTCTATGGCTTTGGTTAGGTGTGTTTGGTGCACCACTGCCGAATGAATTGATTGTTATGACGATTGGAATAGCTGCCTCACAAGTAGTTTTAAATCCAGTAGCAACTTTTTTTGTTACATACGGAGGAATTATTGCTGGTTTAACGACTGCTTATTTGCTTGGGCGCTTTGTCGGTGGACCATTACTGCCCTTTTTCAAAAAAAGAAAACGCTTTGCTAAGGTCATAGAAAGATCCATAAATGTTATGAATAAATATCATTCCTACTCCTTAACTTTTAGCTATTTTATCCCTGGTTTAAGAAATTTTGTTCCATTCCTATATGGAGTTAGTAAACTACCTTTTAAAACATTCCTGTTATTTGCTTATACAGGTGCACTCGCATGGTTATCGATCATGTTCAGTTTAGGATATTGGTTTGGGGATCATCGCGAGAGAATTTTTCAGATGGAGACAGAGATTCTATTCTTTGGAGCTTTTCTTGTAGCTGCTTATTTTATTTTTAAGCTGATTCAAAGAAAAAGAAAGCGAAAAATTAAGTCGATGACATGATCTAAACATAATGGAGGAAAAGAATGGATATTACGAAAACGCTCATTCATACGTTAGGAATTGAAATGGTTAAAGTTGAAAAGGGATTAGTGGTGGCAACGATGCCAGTAGATGATCGCACTCGTCAACCTTGGGGATTATTACATGGAGGTGCATCTGTCGCATTAGCGGAAACAGTCGCATCGGTTGGGGCATACGAGCTTGTAGATCAATCAACAGAAGTTGTTGTCGGTCTAGAAATCAATGCAAATCATGTAAAAGGGAAAAAGGATGGAATCGTGACGGCAACAGGAACTGTTTTACACCAAGGGAAGACGACTATGGTTTGGGATATTAAAATCACCGATGAAGAGGAGCGATTAATTTGTGTTTCTCGGTGTACAATGGCTGTCATTAAAAGAAGGTAAAGCTAAGCTGCTTTTACCTTCTTATTTCTTCTAGTGTAAAGACACTTCTTAGTTTTTGTTCATGAATAGCAGAAGGGGTTATACTTAACATTTTATTGCGGATAGAACAAAGAATCGGATTATCGATTTGAGCTACCTTTCCGAGTATCCGTGAATGATGTGTAATTTTACGGGTTCGTGCAATACGTCTCTCTTCAAACTTCTTGAATGCTTTTTGTAAACTGTTTTCACTCTCTAAGCTTTTGCTTAAATAATAGGCATCTTCAATGGCTTGACAAGCCCCTTGACCTAGATCAGGTGTTGCCGCATGTGCCGCATCCCCTATTAAGATGACATGCTCATATGTAAATTGAGTCAAGGGAGCAAGGTCGTAAATATCATGATGTAAGATATCTTGGTCTGATGTTCGCTCGATTAACTGAGGGATCGGATCATGATAAGTTGAAAAATTATGAAGTAGTTCCTTTGTTGTCCAGGATGAGAGCTCTGGATCATTTCGTGTGCAATTCTTTAATGCATACCAATATAATTGATTTCCTGATAAGGGAATAATGCCAAACCGTCCCTTTGCTCCCCAAGTCTCAGTAAATCTTTTCTCAAAATGGTCAGGGCAATCATGAACAATCCCTCTCCAGCATGTATATCCAGCAAAACGCAACTTTTTCATTGGCTCGATTTGATGGCGGATGTTAGAGTGGAGCCCGTCACTACCAATCATATATTTAGTTGCCACTTGTTTGCCATTTTCAAAATATAGTTCAATCCCATCAGGGCTATACATAAAGTCGGTCAAATTTTCATGAAAGGATATCTCATCTAGTTGAATATGTTTTGAAAGAATACGAATAAAATCATGTCGGTGTATAGATGTATAAGTGGGGTAGTCATTGGAATGATGATAGAGTTCGGTGAGTTCTTTTCCTGTCTCAGATAAAATCGTGCATCTATCTGTTGAAAATCCATGTTTCATAACCTCTTCTTTTACACCTAATTCAGTCAGTGCTTGAATGGCGTTTGCACCTAACACAACTCCTGAGTCTAATGAGCTAAAAAGGTCGTCCTTTTCATAAATTTTCACTTTAAACCCTTGGTTTTTTAAGGCGATGGCTGTGCTTAACCCACTAATTCCTCCTCCGATAATGGAAATCAAATTCTTCATGTAAAGCACCTCCTCATGAAATAAGCTCATCCTTACTATAAGCTACCGTTTAAAGGGATAGGTATGGATAATTTTTGAACTTTTGCCATCGTAAGGGAAACGTTGATTTCTTGTCACAAAAACACTCTAGATAAGTCTCTCCTAACATTGCCTTGGATGCTTAATGTAAGTACAGAAAAAGACGTACGCCCAAATTTTGGGTGTACGTCTTTTTAGCAAGCAAAAACATTTATTCTGTGTCTTTAGAAGCAGTCATATGCTTTGCATTTTTCAAGGCATCATGGACGCTTCGATCTGTCATTTCTACACCAGTATGATACGCAGCTCTACTAATAAGATGACCAGCAACTGGGGAGGTCATGAACACGAAGGCAATTCCAAGGATAAGACGTGAATTGAAATGCCCTTCTAAAAAGTAAAAATAGAGAAAGGTACCAAATAAAATGGACATGACTCCTAATGTCGCTGCTTTAGAAGCAGCGTGATTTCGGGTATATACATCAGGAAGTCTAATGACACCTAGCGTTGCAGCCATACTGAGAAATGCTCCGGCTAAGATAAAGAAGGCGATGAAATAATTAGCGATCTCGTTCACGTTCGAAAATAACCCCCTTCTCTAAATACTTTGAAAAAGCAACCGTCCCGATAAAAGCGAGAATACCAAGCAAAAGGATTACCTCCAAGAAGGCATTCGTCTTTAGAACGATGGAGATAAGTGCGATGATGGCAATTAAATTAATACCAATCGCATCAAGAGCGATGACTCTGTCCGGAATGGATGGGCCTTTGATCACTCGATAGATGAGACCAATCATGGAGAGAGCCAAGCAAAATAGGGCAATATGAATAACCGTATCTAACATTATTGGCTCACCTCCAAAATCGCTTTTTCAAATGTATTCTTAATGCTATTCACTGCTTCGTCTACATCATCAATATCCATTGCATGAATGTACAATGTTTGATTATCATCTGATACATCTATGACGAGTGTACCTGGCGTTAGCGTAATCAAGTTGGAAAGCAAGGTAATTTGCCAATCCTTTGTCAATACTGTATTGTAAGCAAAAATACCCGGTTGCATATCAAGCTTAGGCTTCAGAATCACTTTAAGGACAGCAAGGTTTGATAGCAATAGCTCTTTTAAGAAGATGAGCAACAGCTTGATGAAAGCATATACTCTCGCTAAATAAAAGCGGGAACTAAAAAATCGTCTTAACACAAATAGAATGATGATTCCAAAGAAATAACCTTTTATGAAACTGGAAACATCAAATGAAACTTTTATAAACATCCACATGAAGGCTAGAAATACATTTAGTAGTATTTGAAAGGCCATTCCCATCACTCCTTTAAGACAGCATCAATATACAGACTTGGATTTGCTAACGTCTCTGCTGCCTGAGAAATATACGGTAAAATGGCTTCTGTACCGATACCGTACACTGCTGAAAGTATAACCAGAATGATTGGAGAAATGAGCAACCATTTAACAGGTGCTTTTTCCTCGTTCGCATAGCTCCGGTCTTCTCCCCAAAAGCCGTTTATAAATATTTTCATGATCGAGAACAAAACGAGTAAGCTGGAGAGTAAAACAACTGCAGCACCGAAATAACTTTCTCCTTCGAATCCACCTTGGACAATCAGTACTTTTCCGATGAATCCACTTAAAGGTGGGATTCCAGCAAGCGCAAGCGCTGCAATAAAGAACGTCCAGCCAAGTCCAGGATAGCGCTTGATGAGACCGCTCATATTGCGAAGATTACTTGTTCCCGTAATCGCAATGACGATTCCTGCAAGTAGGAAAAGGCCTGCTTTAATAATCATGTCGTGAATTAAATAGTAGATTGAGCCCGTAAAGGCGTTGATGTTCATTACGGAAATTCCATATAAAATGACTCCTACTGCGACAACGATGTTATAGATAATGATTTTTTTAACATCCCAATAGGCAATGGCCCCAATCACGCCAATAATAATCGTTAAAATCGCTAATACCTGCAAGAGCTGATGCGTAAAGCCTACATCATGATAGAAAAATAATGTAAATGTTCTTGTGATTGAGTATACTCCTACTTTTGTTAACAATGCTCCGAACAATGCTAGAACAGGCGCTGGTGGCGCATAGTAAGAACCTGGCATCCAGAAATAAAGTGGGAAGATTGCTCCTTTTAATCCAAATACGATTAACAGAAGTACTGCAATCACGGATAATATAGCTGGTTGTCCAATTTCAGATACGCGAGCTGAGATATGAGCCATATTTAATGTTCCAACCATGGAATAAAGGTAGGCAACGGCAATAACAAACAAAGCAGATGAAATAATATTTACGAGCAAATATTTTATCGATTCTCTTAACTGAATTTTTGTTCCACCTAGAACTAATAGTACATAGGAAGACATGAGCATCACTTCAAAGAATACAAAGAGGTTGAAAATATCACCTGTTGAAAAGGCCCCGTTTACTCCTACAATTAAAAAGTTGAAAACGGGATAATAGTAATAGTTTTCTCGTTCTTTTCCGATCGACTTAAAGGAATAGATCAGACAAGTAAAAGCTATGATGCTCGTAGTCAAAACAAGTAAAGCTGAGAACATATCAGAAACAAGGCTAATTCCAAATGGAGCTTCCCAGCTAGCAATGTTAAGTGTTTGAATCCCATTTTTATGTACATTTTGAACCAATGCTACGGCAGCGAAGATCGTTACAATAGAGGAAAGGGCAGAAATCCATCTTTGCATCTTGATTTTCTTATGGAATAAAATTAAAACGGCTGCCGTTAACAATGGGATGAGTATCGGCAAGATGACTAAATTATTCATTTCCTTCGGTTCCTCTCATCTGTTCAATATTATCTGTACCTAGTTCTTTATATGCCCTATATGCTAGTACTAGGAAAAAGGCCGTAACCCCAAAGCTAATGACAATGGCTGTTAAGATGAGTGCTTGAGGTAGCGGGTCAGTGTAGTCTGCTGCATTTTCTCCTAAAAGAGGTGGTGCACCTCTTTTCAAACCACCCATCGTTAAAATTAATAAATGTGCTCCGTGGCTGAGTAGCCCCGTACCAACAATAATTCGCAATAAACTTTTTGAAAGCATTAAATAAGTGGCAATCATAAAGAGAATGCCTATAACAATCGACATTAGTATCTCCACTATTCATCCTCTCCTATCGTTTGAATAATGGTCATCGTAACTCCTACAACTACTAAATAAACACCTAAGTCAAAGAGTGTAGCAGTATGAAGCGATATATCCCCGAGTACTGGTAAAACAATATGCCCAAATGCATGAGTTAAAAACGGGACATTAAAAAATATCGCTCCTGCACTTGTTCCAATGGCAAATAATAAGCCTATTCCTGTCATGATTCGGTAATTAAACGGTAATATAATCGATACCGTTTTGATGTCGTAAGCGATGAGCATAAGCACGATCGCTCCTGCTGTCATTAAACCACCGATAAAACCTCCACCAGGGTAATAATGTCCTGCGAAAAAGATATACACAGAGAAGAGGATGATAATAAAGAGAACAAGTCGAATCATTGTTTCGAGAATAACATTATTATGGGTTCTCATTCCTCTTCCCTCCTTGCAAGTCGAAGTTTAATCATGCCAAAAATTCCTAACGCTGCTATCGCAAGAACAGCAATTTCAAATAAAGTATCAAATCCACGGAAGTCAACGAGAATAACGTTGACCATGTTTTTCCCAGCAGCTTTCTCGTACGTATTTTCAATATAGTATTGAGAAATCGAAGGGAAAAATTTATTACTATGTGCGGATAAAGCGATCAACGTAACCACAACGCCAACTCCGACGGATACGACAGCATTGGTCAGTTTAAAGCGAATACGCGTTTCTTCCCGACGCAGTTTTGGTAAGTGGTAGAAGCATACTAAAAATAAGGCAACTGATACGGTTTCGATGACTAATTGTGTTAAGGCAAGATCTGGTGCTCTAAATAGGACGTAAAAGAGCGAAACCGTGTAACCGACAGCTCCTAGTAAAATAATTTGTGACAATCTTGTTTTAGCAAATAAAATGCTGGCTGCCGCAATAACAATAAGTAGGGCAAGCAATACTTCGTAAATGCCAATGGCAGCAAGCTTGTTCGTATCGACTTTAAAGGCATTTTTGTAAAACAGAGATGTTGCCAAAATGACAATGAAGAATGTGAAAATATAGACTAAGTAAGAACGGATAGATCCATTCATATATGATTTTGTGAATTTATAGGAGCCTGTTTGTGCTCTTTCGACAGCGCCATCGTAAAAACGATTTAATGTCAATTTCTTAGGGAATAGGTCATATATTCTTCTCCATTTTGGAAGCGTTAAGTAGAGAAGAATTCCAACCGCTATTACTCCCAACGTCATAAATAGTTCAGGATTAAAACCATGCCATTGATAAATATGAACGATAAACTCGGTTCCCTCTGTTACTAAACTTGGAAGAATGGAAACAAGCGCTGGTGCAATAAGATTTTCTGATAACAGGGAATTTGGAAAAAAGAAAATGATGATCACTAATGAAACAAGAATAATCGGTGAAATGAGCATTCCTAATGGTGCTTCATGTGGCTTCTTGTCCAATTTCTCTGGTTGATATTTTCCTGTAAACGTTTTGAAAACAAGAATCATACTATAAATGAATGTGAACACACTTGCTATCCAAGCAAGGACTGGGAAAAGGATGGCAAATGTATCAAAACTAAAGAAATCCATTTCCAGCACACGAAGCATTCCTGTAAAGAACATTTCTTTACTTAAGAATCCGTTAAATGGTGGTAATCCGGCCATGGAAAATGCTCCGATCATTGCAAGTGTAAAGGTGATTGGCATAAAGTTAATTAATCCACCAAGTTTGCGAATATCTCTTGTCCCTGTTTCGTGGTCAACTATTCCGACAACCATAAACAAGCTTCCTTTAAAGGTTGCGTGGTTAATTAAATGGAAAATAGCAGCCGTTGTAGCAACAATATAAATATTATCGTCCAATCCATCGTAATGAAGGGAGGCTGCACCTACTCCAAGAAGGGACATGATTAATCCCAATTGACTGACGGTTGAAAAAGCAAGAATACTTTTTAAATCCGTTTGTTTAACAGCTGAGAAGGAACCCCAGAATAATGTGAATATCCCAAACCCAGCTACTAGCCATAACCACAACCCGTCAACAGCAAATACAGGTGTTAATCTTGCAACTAAATAAATTCCTGCTTTTACCATCGTTGCGGAGTGTAAGTAAGCACTTACCGGAGTCGGAGCTTCCATGGCATCTGGTAGCCAAATATGGAATGGGAATTGTGCAGATTTCGTAAAAGCCCCTAACAATACACAAATTAACGCAGGAATAAACAATGGGTGCGCTAAAATCACGTTTGATTGTGTAATGATTTCTGTAATACTAAAGCTACCTGTCATGAGGTATAACAAAATAATACCTCCGAGCATAGAAAGACCACCGAAAACTGTTATGAGCATTGATTTTTGTGCACCATAACGGGATTTTTCCCGATGATACCAATACCCGATTAATAAAAAGGATGAAAAACTTGTTAACTCCCAAAATGCATACATGACAATTAAATTGTCAGATAAAACGACTCCGAGCATTGCGCCCATAAAAAGCAATAAATAGACATAGAAGTTATGCAGCTTTTCTTTTTCTTTTGATAAATAATAAATAGAGTAGAGGACAACAAGTGCGCCAATCCCTGTTATAAGCAAGGCAAATAATAGTCCAAGCCCATCGACCTTGGCTGTGAAGTTGATCCCAAGTGATGGGATCCAATCCAAGGTTTTCATCACAACTTCTTTTTCTCTCGTGAGTGATATGAAGGAAAAGAAGTAAGCAAATAAAAGAATTGGAATTGGTAGAACAAACCATCCAGTATGTATCTGGCGGAAGCTTTTATAGAAAAAAGGAACCAATATAGCAAGAATTAATGGAGCAATAATGGCTAAATGCAATAATGACAAAACAAACCCCCCTCAATAAATCGTATCCACATGATAATGTTAAAATAATCTGTTTTAAATTTGGAAAATAAGGTAATACTCTATCCATGTTTCCCCATTTATGTCTGCAAAATTCTACTCTATTTTTACTTCAACATAAAAGAAGTGTATCGTTTCATTTTGGATACAGTGCCACTGAAAAAACAAAATGATTTCGTTTGCTTTTTAATGCACAAATAAAATTATACATGAAAACATGTAGCGGTGCATGTCTCAATAGCTTGTGGCTAAAGGATTATGCTTTTTATTATAAATAGGAAGAAATGCGTAAATTTGATATAAAATTTTTTTCATTTTCAAATGTTTTTATGGGAAAAATGCTTCTCTTCAACGAGAAAATAGTGCACAAAATATATTCATGAATCAATTTCAGAATGGTGCTCATCTAGTTAAAAAACGAACAAAGTGAATTCGTGAATGAAAACCGCTAAAAATGTTCGTTTTTTACTTTTCCTTCGTACATTGTGAATTCGACTCTCATGTATAAAAAATGTTTTTTTTTCGCACACTACTTAGTAGATGGGGGTGTGCTATGAAAAGGAAAATAATCGCATCCATTTCAATTTTTATCCTCTTATTTTCATTAGCATGGTTATGGGATCATCAAAATTCAAGAGAATTTTATGATCCAGAATTGGCAGATGGGGATGATGAAGTAGTGGAAATTATGCCGATTTCCAATCCATTCAGTATGCCGAGGAAATATGAAGTATTCAAAGCACGAGAATATGTTCGTATTGAAGAGTTATGAAAATTGAAACGAGAAAGCTCAGAGTTCATAAATCTCTGAGCTTTAGTTTTAATCCTTATTTTTTATCACGGTTGGTCGTTTTATATTTTTGACCTTTGTTATCGTAAGTGATCCATTCACCTACGGGTTCTCCCATCTCAAAATACCCTGAGCGTTTTATAGTTCCATCGGCACGATACCATTCCCAATAGCCCTCTGGCTGATCTCCAATCATTTTTCCCTTCGACCAAATCGTTTTTCCATTAGCGTGATACTTAATTGTATACCCATCAATCACTTCTAGTTTCTTTTCCTTAACAATATTTGTTTGGATCATGTCACAATTTTCGTTTTTCATGGCTTGCCTCCCATTATTTCACTCATTTCTCTATTGTACATGTTAAGATGACCGAAATCATAATAGTGACTTTAAAACGCAATTCTTTAGTTGAAGAAATGGCATGAATCGAACTATACTATAGAAGCAGTTCATTCTATCAGGCACTTTTGGAGAAATATAATGAAAAATACATATTTTACTAGCTATTTTCCACTATTAGCAATTCTTTTATTTAGTTTAGCTATCGCTATTCGAGTCGAATTGACCGTAATCGACTTATTAAAAAAAGCAGGAATATATGAGGGGATGAAGGAATTTTTTTCAGATGGTGGGATTCAATTAGCCCTGCTTGTTTTACTTCTTGTACTATTTTTTATGGTGTTTGCAGCCCTTAAGTTAATCGCAAATACGATTAATGAGCTTTCCCTCCTTTTTTTCTCAAAAGAATCAGACGGTGACAGTTTAAAACAAATACGGGCGGGTTCTACTATCTATTTTATAGGCGGAGCCCTATCACTTTTAAGTTTGTATAGCTTCCTCGGCATTGGAATCATTTTTGCAGGTACAACGATTGCCTACTTTATTTATTTTGTCTATAAAATCAGTTCCTCGATGTCCTTCATAGGTACGGTCGGAGTAATATTCTTTCAAGTAGTTGTTTGGTCCTCCATTTTGAGTGGGGTCATATATATTGCTTTGAAAGTATACAACAGCATAATGGCAAGCTTGCCAATTTAAGAACGAAGGATGCTCATCGGAAGTGGGCATTCTTTTTTTTGTACCTTCAAAAAGGTGTGACAAAAGTAACTGATGCACCTATTTATAATCGTTATAATTAAATAAAAAGTATAAAAAACATAAGGAAATCAGGTGATAGTATGCATGGAAAAGGACATCCACATGGAATGGGACAACACCCGCATATGGGGAAATCGATAGATTATAATGAAAATCCGTTTATTGCGATCTGGGAGGTTACAAGAGCTTGTCAGTTAAAATGTGTACATTGTCGTGCTGATGCACAAACGAAGCCGCATCCAAATGAGCTTTCCCATGAAGAAGGAATCAAGCTGATTGATCAGATTTATGAAATGAATAATCCGATGCTCGTATTTACGGGTGGAGATTGTATGATGCGAGAGGACCTTTTTGATCTAGCGGAATATGCAGTGAATAAGGGAATGCGCGTCTCTATGACTCCGAGTGCTACAGCAAATGTCACTAAGGAAAAAATGGAGAGAGCGAAAAATGTTGGCCTTTCAAGATGGGGATTCAGCTTAGATGGTCCAACTCCTGAAATCCATGACCATTTTAGAGGAACTCCAGGATCTTTTGACCTGACAATAGAGAAAATAAAATATTTAAATGAACTCAATATGCCGTTGCAAATCAATACCGTTATTTCTCGCTATAATTATGATCATCTTGAACAAATGGTGGACGTAGTGAAAGAACTTAAAGCCGTTATGTGGTATATTTTCCTTCTTGTTCCTACGGGAAGAGGGCAGGAGGATGCCTGTATTACCCCAGCTGAGCATGAGAAGGTATTTAGATGGCTTTATGAATTAAGTAAAACAGCACCTTTTGATATTAAAACAACGGCTGCTCAACATTATCGAAGAGTGGTCCTTCAACAAAAGGCAAGAGAGCATAAAATTGATGGAGCAAATATCCGCTATGAAGATACGATAACAACCGATCACGCTTCCATGATTGATGGATTAAAACGTGCACCTAAAGGGGTTAATGATGGAAATGGGTTCATCTTTATTTCCCATATTGGTGACGTACTTCCAAGTGGTCTCCTTCCGATTAAAGTTGGGAATGTTAGGGAGAAACCACTAAAGGAAATTTACCGTGAATCTCCAGTTCTGAAAGAGCTTCGTAATCCTGATTTATATAAAGGGAAATGCGGAGTTTGTGAGTATCGCTTTGTATGTGGAGGGTCACGTTCTAGAACGTATGCAGTAACGGGTGACTATTTAGAAAGTGAACCATATTGCGTGTACACACCTTTGGCAATGCGAGATCAAAAGAAGAAAGTAGAAGCATAATCAAAAAAAGAGGTTGTACCAATTGATCTTGGTCCAGCCTCTTTTTGTCGCTCCTATTGTATTCCTGAGACAATCTCTTTCCAAATGCGCTGATGTGGTGCCACTGCTTCCACATATTTAATATTGGCGGGAGTATCCTTTCCGATCCAGACACCTGCTGTAATCGAATCGGTTAGTCCAATAAACCAAAAATCATGATAATCATTCGTAGTCCCTGTTTTACCTCCAATATACGAACTTTGAAAATAAGCTTTTTTCCCTGTTCCAGACGTAACCACCTTATTTAAAGCAGTTCTCATTTTCGAAATAGTGGAGGGATTCCACACGTGAACAGCATTGTCATCCCATTGATAAAGGAGATTTCCATTCAAGTCTGTAACCTTACGAATGGCTCGGGCAGGTTGAAAAAATCCTTCATTTCCAAAAATAGTAAATGCGTTTGTCATCTCTAGTGAGGTCATCCCGTAAGAGAACCCACCAATCGCTGATGGCAAGCGCTGATCCTCTTCGGTCACCCTTTTAAATTGAAATTTATTTAAGTCATTAAAGGCATAGTCAAGTCCCGTTTTATTTAAAATGCGTACAGCTGGTGTATTGTAAGAGCGAGTGATCGCTTGTTCAAGCGTCACCATTCCATATGTCCCACCACCATAGTTTTGTGGACAATACTCATTTACACAGAAATGATCAGCACTTATTTTTTCCTCAAGCGAAGCATTTGTCTGATTGATATAAGGTCCGTAAACAAGTAATGGCTTAATCGCTGATCCAGGCTGACGGTAACCTTGATAAGCGCGATTAAAATCGTATTTTTGATAATTCTTTCCACCGATAAGAGCAATGATCTCATGTGTCTGATGATCAATGACTGTTACAGAACCCTCAATATCTTGATAAGGAAGATATTTCTTAACTGCATGAACGGCGCTTTTTTGTATAGTAGGATCTAATGCGGTTTCAATAATGACACCTGAAGCCAACACTTCTTGAACTCGGCGATTTAACTTGTTTGTCAGTTCTTCTTGTTGTGAAGGATTTGCATGCTCAATTTGATCGTGAAAGCCTTCAGCTTGTGAAATCATTTCTTTTAATTCAGTTTCTACATACGTGACATAATCAGGGTATAAGTCAGTTCTGCCTCGCAAATCAATGTCGATCGCTTCCGCTTTCATGGCGACCGCTTCCTCATTGGTGATGATCGACTCTTTTTTCATCAAATCTATTAATCTCTCTTGACGAGCTTTCGTTCGCTCAAAATGTTTTATCGGGTTGTAGAGTGAGGGATTGTTCGGAATAGCTGCTAAAAAGGCTTGTTCAGCAGGAGTTAATTCCGTAGCTTTCTTTTGAAAATAAGTGTTGGCAGCTGCCTCAATTCCATAAGCTCCATTTTGAAAGTAGATTGTATTTATATAAAGTTCTAATATCTCTTTCTTAGAAAAAGTTCGTTCAAGCTGATAGGCGTACAGTACTTCACTAAGTTTCCGATTGTAGGACTGCTCATAATTTAAATATAAGTTACGGGCCAACTGCTGTGTAATGGTACTAGCGCCTTCTTCAATCCCATTTGCTTGGATATTGACAGCTAGAGCTCTTCCTATTGCTGTTAAATCAAATCCAGGATGCTCATAGAAATGCTGATCCTCTGAAAGCACGAATAAATTTTTCGTGAAATCTGGAATGCTATCAAAGTCTATATAGATTCGGTTTAGCGGTTTATAGATATCTGAGATGATCTGTCCATGTTTATCATGAATAAAACTAGATTGATTGAGATTCTTTTGTTCGACATGTATTCGCTCATCTAAAAAGCTATGGAAGCTCTGAATTTGTCCCATTTCAGTGGAAGTGAGCATGACAAACATAATAAAAATAGGCAAGAATAAAATAATAAATAAATAGCCGGTGAGCATACGCCCCATGACAGACCCATTCCTTTTCCAAAGCTTTTAGTTATAACGTAAAGTTCCAAATTCTAGAACCTACATCATTATATGTGATCTATCGCCAATTCACAATCTAAGAAAGAATCGTAAGAAAGGAAAAGTTTTAGAAAAGTGTCTTCTTTTTACAGAAAAGTTAAAAAACTGCGTTTGAAAAATGATATAATAAAAAGATAATAGTTTGGGAAAGGGGGGAAAAGGAAGTGGAGGAGCATCAATATTTATTTATTGACTTTGAATTTACAATGCCTGAAAGAAGTCCAAGATACAAAGGGTTTTTTCCTGAGATTATTGAAGTAGGAATTGTTGCTGTTCGAAACAATCAAATATTTGAGCAATACTCATCCTATGTATTGCCAGAGCGTTTTCCTGTGTTATCACAACGCTGTAAATCATTTTTGAAGATTTCTCAAGAGCAGGTGAACTCAGGTATCCCGTTCGCAGAACTCATCAAGAAGTTCCAAGATATTACATCTGATTGTAAAAAGAGCACAGTTGTTACCTGGGGCAACATGGATATGAAGGTGTTACGCAATAATTGTCAAAAAGGGAGCTATCCATTTCCGATCAAAGGACAAGAAATTGATTTATCGATGGAATATAAACGTTTCTTCGGGGATCAAAATCAAACAGGATTATGGAAAGCGGTTCAGGAATACGGAAAAGAAGGCGTTGGAAAACATCATAGAGCGCTAGATGATGCCATGACGACTTATCATATCTTTAAATTAGTGGAGAAGGATAAAAAATACTTAAAGCAACATGAACCAACGACAATTGGGGATAGAGTAGATTTTTCAAAGCTCTTTAATAATTTAGCATAACAAGCCAAATCTATATGAATGATTTGGCTTATTATGATCTTGTCATCTTATTTAAAATAATCTTTTTCAAGGATTTCAATATTTTTCAAGCTTTTTTGTGCCCACACAGAATCTTCTGCTTGTAATTCTTGCTTCATCTTTGCTAATGCAGCTTGTAAAGAGGGCAAGTATTCAGGAATTTCTCCCTCATATGGTTTAACCATTTTTTTCGGCATATTTGCCTGTTCCCTGTAAGCAAGTGCACGCCTTTCATGAAATAAAGGTACATCGACTTCCTTCCCGGAATGGATATCTCCTTGCATCGGATGCTTCGCTACGGCCAATACTCTCACTAAATAATTTTCCCCACGGATGTCGGTGATTTCTCCAATATATTTGCCTGTCTTATAAAAAGCTGTCACAGAATCGCCTATTTTTAATTCGCTCATTTCCATGCTCCTTTCCAATTCTTCTAAAAATGATCTATCATAATTATGACGCAAATAAGTAAAAGCTACAACGTTTGAGGTAGAATGTAAAAAGATAGTATGAATGGATGGAGGGAATGGGTTTGAAAAAACAACATTATATGATCATTGCAGTCGTAGCAGTTATCTTATTTAGTACTTATTTTTATTTATTGAAAAGTGGACAAGAAACTGGAAAGCAAAAAAGTGAAGATTTAACCTTCCCACAGTTGACAACAGAAGTTCTGAATGGTGAACGCCTTGTTGAGATGGAAACGTCAATGGGGAATATTAAGATTAAATTATTCCCAGAACAAGCTCCTAAAGCAGTGGAGAATTTCATTACTCATAGTGAAAATGGCTATTATGAGGGTGTTGCTTTTCACCGTGTAATCAATGATTTTATGATCCAAGGCGGCGATCCAGTGGGAACGGGTGCTGGTGGAGAAAGTATTTATGGCGATTTTTTTGAAGATGAATTCTCGGATGAACTATATAACTTGCGTGGAGCCTTATCAATGGCTAATTTTGGAGCGAAAAACACGAATTCAAGTCAGTTTTTCATTGTCCAACGAAAAGTAATAGATGATAGTCAAGTAAAAGATATGGAAAAAAACAATTATCCGCAAGAAATCATTGAAGCATACAAAGCGAATGGGGGGACACCTTGGCTCGATAAGGTACATACCGTTTTTGGCCAAGTAGTTGAAGGAATGGATGTTGTTGATCAAATTGCAGCAGTCGAAGTGGATGGAAATGAGAAACCAGTTGAAGCTGTGCTAATAAATAAAATAACCGTTTTAGAATAGCGTTTTTTGTTAAGTTGAATTGATGGAGAGGTGGCTGTTAGGCTGATATAATAGTTTAATGGCAGGAATAGTTGGAAATGAAAAACAGAGAGGAAGATTTTTATGCTTCACTGGACGATTTTATCGCTCTTTTTATACTTCCCTGAGGATAAAACAGAGTACATCCCAGCGGCGATCACATCTGTTATTTTTGTCATCGGAGCGGTTTTAACGATGAAGTTTATTATGAAAAAATCGAAGCAAGATGAAGAAAAAACAAAAGCGCTTGAAGAAAAAATGCTTCAGTATGCACAAGAGGAAAAGAAAGAATGAAACAGGAGCCATAGAGGACTCCTGTTTTTTAGATCAGGTGAATGCTTTTTTTAAACGTTCTAATCCATCCATTAAGGTTTCACGGGTACATCCAATGTTCATGCGTACGAAACCTTCTCCCCCTGGACCGTATTTTGGTCCTGGCTCAAGAGCAAGCTTTCCTTTTTTGATGAGTTGTTCTTTGAGTTCTTCATCAGATAAACCAAGTTTGCGACAGTCCAGCCATAGTAAATAGGTGCCGTCCGGTTCCATGACAGAAAGTGTCGGCAGTTCCTTTTCAATAAAGTTTGTCGCAATTTCTACATTTTCCCTCAAATACATTAAAAGTTCCTCAAGCCATACTTCTCCATGTGTATAAGCAGCTTCCATACCGATAATCCCAAACGTATTTAAACTGAAAAACCCAAGCTTGTTTTGTATATTTTGAAAGAGATCACGTAGCTCTTTGTTTGCAATTATAACCGCAGAGGCTTGAAGACCCGCTAGATTAAACGTTTTACTCGGCGCAATGCAAGTGATTACATGATCTGTAAATTTCTCATCTAATGAAGCAATGGGAACGTGTTTATTCGGCTTATACATAAGGTCTGAATGAATCTCATCGGACAATATATAGCAATTGTATTGGATACAAAGCTCTGCCATCTTCGTAAGCTCGGTAGCGTTCCATGCGCGACCACTTGGATTATGAGGATTGCACAAGATAAAGAGCTTTACCCCTTCCTTTAGCTTCTCCTCAAAATCTTCAAAATCAATTTCATAGCGATTATCTTTCAATATTAGAGGTGAATTGACGACGACACGTTCATTCTTTTCAATCATATTGAAAAAAGGAGTATAGACAGGTGATTGAAGCATGACCTTATCGCCAGGTGCTGTCAAGGCTTGAATCGCAATGCCGATGGAAGGAACAACACCGGGGCTATAGAGAAGCCAAGACGGGTGGATCTCCCAGTTGTGCCGTTTATTTACCCAAGACTGTACAGCTTGAGATACATGGTCGGGAACGTATGTATATCCATAAATTCCATGGTCTAACCTGTTTTTTAGAGCATTTGTGACCTCTTGAGGTGGTTGAAAATCCATATCAGCTACCCACATTGGTAACACATCATTGGTCCCGAAAATTGCGTGATTTAATCCCCATTTTACAGAAGCTGTATGTTGGCGATCAATTTTTTTATGAAAATCATATATTCCCATTGTTGCACCCCATTTCATAAATTAAAGTTCTTATTACTTATGATAGAATATATTGCGAAAAATATAAACTAAAGTGATTGTTTAGATGATTTACTAAAACTTTCGCATCTCGAGAAATGTAACGTGTCAACTCATATTTCAAGACCGACTTCTGCAAATGTAGCCATTTGCTTCATCATATGACAAGCTGCATCTACAATCGGAAATACTATAGCGGCACCTGATCCTTCGCCAAGACACATATTCATATAGAGCACCGGTTCAATTCCTAGCATCTCACTAGCCTTCTTTCCACCAGGCTCAGCACTAGCATGCGATGTGATTATATACTCTTTTGCTTTAGGTTCAATCGAAATAGCAAGTAAGGCAGCTACAGTAGAAATATATCCATCGACCACAACAGGAACTCGATTTGCGGCTGCACCTAACATCACCCCAGCCATGCCGCCAATTTCTAGACCGCCCACCTTCGCTAGTACATCGATCGCATCATCCTTATTTGGTTCATTGATTGCAATTGCTTTCTTAATCACGTTAATCTTATGTTCGATTCCTCTACTCCCTACTCCTGCTCCTTTCCCAGTAATTTCTTTCGGATCAATATTTCCTAGAACAGACAAAATAGCTGTACTTGGAGTGGTGTTCCCGATTCCCATTTCTCCTGTCCCGAGTATTTGCGCTCCTTTTCTTATTTCCTCATTTGCCATCTCGATCCCTACTTCTAACGATTGAATAGCTTCTTCTCTTGTCATCGCAGGGCCCTTGGCCATATTATCTGTCCCATTTTTAATTTTCCTGTTCGTCACTTGGGCATCGCTTGGAATGTCCCCTTTTACTCCAATATTTACAGTAACGATCTTTGCAGCAGACGATTTTCCTAAGGCACCAACCCCTGTTACTCCTTTTTGAATGTGCATGGTTTGTGCAAAGGTAACCTCTTGAGGATTACTAGAAATATCTTCTTCATAAACACCATGGTCAGCCGCCATCACGACAATGGTTTTTTGAGTGAGGCCTGGATATAGCGTGCCGGTTATCCCTGCGAGTTGTACAGCTAAATCCTCTAGTTTGCCAAGACTGTTTGGCGGCTTAATAAGATTGTCCACCCTTTGTCTTGCCTTCTCCATCATTTCTTGATTCAATCCCTCAATTTGTAGAAGCGTTTTCTCTAATAAATTCATCTTTTTCTCTCCTCCTTAAAAAAATAAAAAGCCCATAGTTTACTTGCAATAGCAAATAAACTACAGACTTTTCCATCATCTATAACTTTAAAGTAAATAGGCAGGTCTCCTGGCTGTGGTTCATCATTTCATAGGCCTTCCCAAACAAAAGTCCAGTGGCTTTCTCTATGAAACTACCCATTACAGTGGTGGGACCGCTGAAGTTTTTCACTTCATTCCCTATTCTCCCCGAAGGGCACCTAATTACTTTTATAAACTTTTTGACAATTTTATCTTATAATAGATAATGTTGACAGGTCAACTCAAAAAATGGACTCTTGAAGGAAATGGGGAATTAACAATGACAATGAATAAATTCTTCTCTCCTCATTATCTGCTTATTTTGGTAGGAGAAAGTTGAGTTATGAAAAAATCATTAGTTAGGTGATATATATGGAAATAATGGAGACAAACGTAAAGCTCGTACAGACATTAAAAAATGGGATCCCTTCAGCCTGGGTGAAGAGGCATATGATCCGGAGATTGCCGATTCGATTGCCGCCGTTCATTACTTGGTAGAAGAAGGGAAGTTGGCTGGGAAAATTCAAGAGATTTATGAATTTTCCTTTGAAGAACTCATTCCGTTAGAAAAATGTCAGCAAATCGCTCGAGAACTTCTCGCAATTAAAAATGAGGGAAGTTGCTCGATTTAAAAACAGCTCCGAGTAGCTGTTTTTAGTTTGAAATAAATTCTTTGATATGTAAAAAAACATCTTCTGGTCTTTCCTCTGGAACTAAGTGACCGGTTTCTTCGAAAACGATTAGTTTTGACTGTTTCAAATCTTTGTGTAGTCGTTTGCCGATTTGTAAAGGAACGACTTTATCATGTGCGCCCCATATTAATAAACAAGGGCTTTCGATTTGTTGAAGCACTTGTGCTGGTAAATCTCCTTCACGATGACGAATCAATCGGGTAAGCCCTTTAAAAATATCATCCTCTAAGAAAGGTCTCATATATCCGTGAAACATCTCTTCATCAATTAAAGATTGATTGTAGACGACGTTTTGCAGGTTTTTCAATACACCAGAACGAGCTAAATGTCTTTTGACGATTAAATGAAAGAATGGGAGATAGCTCGCTAGGATTAAAGATTGTTTTGAGCGTTCTAAATAACCTGAACTACAAAGTAATACGACTTTCTGAACGAGGTCTGGTCGTAAGTGGGCCATGTTCAAAGATATTTGTCCACCCATTGAATGTCCAACAACTATGAATTGTTCTAATCCAAGCTTTTTCGTGAGTTCAATGATCGAATTTGCCATATTCTCATAGGAATATATATATTCTGTTGATTTTCCGCTATTGCCAAAAGGCGGGAGGTCAACTGAAATGATATTATATTCTTCTTTTAATAACGGGATCAGTCGGCGGAAACTAAAAGTTGATGACAAAAAACCATGTATTAAAACGAGTGTTAATGGAGATTTTTCATTTTTATAGTATTCATAGTAGAGGTCATTTCCACTAATTTGTTGATGACCTTTGTAATGAGGGGTTTCCATGGAAATTTCTCCTCCGTTTGTTTATTTCGTGTGTGACTCATTTCGTGTGAAAACTCGGTTTCACACGCCTTTTTCGCTTTAGGCTGAAAGGTTGCCCCAACAGCATGAAACGCATTGAGAAAGCGAGCTTTCTCCTGCGTTTCATGCTGTTGGGGCTAAAATGAGTCAAAAATCTTAGGGTGTGCGAGTCCGTAGGTTTGGTTTTTTGAGTGAAATTGACGCTTTTTGGGTTGAGTCAAAATTGATCAAGTTATGGATATTTTGCTATAATTTAGTTATTTTATGACAGGTGTATTTGATTTTTTTATTTTTATTTTGAATACGGTTGCCATAGTTTGTATTTGATATTGAAGGTGGGTCTTGGATGAAGTTAACGGATAAAGAGTTGGAGATTGTTGAGATTCTTGAAAAGGATGCACGGACTGTGGTTGATGATATTGCCAAAATGGTAAATATTAGTGTAAAGGAGACGGAGGAATTAATCAAGAAATTAGAGGAGAATAATGTCATTGTTCAGTATTCTTCGATTGTTGATTGGTCAAAAATTTCTGGTCATGAAGGGGTTACTGCGATGATCGATGTTAAGGTGACACCGAAACGTGGGGTGGGCTTTGATGAGATTGCTGAAAGAATTTATCGTTTTAAAGAGGTTAAGGCCCTTTATTTAATGTCTGGTGCATATGATTTATCGGTTATTGTGGAAGGGAAGTCCATGAATGAAGTGGCGAATTTCGTGTCACAGAAGTTGTCTACATTAGATTCTGTTATTTCTACTACTACTCATTTTATTTTGAAGAAATATAAGCATGATGGGACGATTTTTGAACAAGGTGACGATGACAAACGAATTGTGGTGTCCCCTTGATGAGTCAAACAAAAACTTATTTATCAAGAGCTGTGGAAGAGTTGAAACCTTCTGGAATTCGTCGTTTTTTTGATCTTGCGGCTGGGATGGAAGGGGTTATTTCCCTTGGGGTAGGGGAACCAGATTTTGTTACTTCATGGTCAGTGAGAGAAGCGGCAATTTTGTCTCTTGAACAAGGCTATACGTCCTATACCGCCAATGCAGGTCTGATGGAATTAAGGGAAGAGATTGCTTTGTACATGGAGAAAGGTTTTGAGTTAACGTATTCTCCAAGTAGAGAAATTATTGTAACTGTAGGAGCCAGTCAGGCATTAGATATTGCTTTAAGAGCGATTATTGATCCAGGTGACGAGGTAATTGTGATTGAGCCCAGCTTTGTGTCTTATGTGCCTCTTGTTAATTTAGCAGGTGGAAAAGGAATTACGGTTCAAACGAAAAAGGAAAATGATTTTAAAGTTACACCAGCTGAGTTGGAGCAAGTTATTACCGAGCGAACGAAGGCTATCATTCTTTGCTCACCGAATAATCCAACTGGTACGATGCTAGGTCAACAAGATTTCGAAGCGATTGCTGAGGTAGTCAAGAAGCATGATTTGGTTATTATCTCAGACGAAATCTACGCAGAACTTTCCTATGACGAGAAATTTGTTAGTTTTGCGGCCATTGAAGAGATGAGAGAGCGAACGATTTTGATTTCTGGTTTTTCCAAGGGATTTGCGATGACGGGTTGGCGCTTAGGTTTTGTCTGTGCCCCAAAGGAATTGACGGAAGCAATGCTGAAAATTCATCAATACGCAATGATGTGCGCACCAACGATGGCCCAATTCGCAGCGGTTGAAGCGTTGCGGAATGGACATGAGGATGTCAATGAGATGAGGAAAAGCTATCGTCGGAGAAGGAATTATTTTGTGCAATCATTAAATGAAATCGGTCTTGAATGTCATGTTCCAGGTGGAGCATTCTATGCGTTTCCATCTATAAAACGGACAGGATTAACTTCAGAACAGTTTGCAGAGAGGTTGTTAATTGAAGAAAAAGTCGCAGTCGTACCAGGAAATGTATTTGGTGAAAGTGGTGAAGGTCATATTCGCTGCTCTTATGCATCTTCAATGGAGCAATTGCAGGAGTCGATTAAGAGAATGAAGAGTTTTATCATAAGACAATCGTAAAATTTATTTGAGATGCTAAGCGCAAGTTAGCATCTCTTTATTTTTGTCCAGGAATATACAAATTCCCTCGACTTAATGTTAGTACAAACAGGATCGGTATGAAAAAATAACAGGAAAAATTCCGCTTAATAAGCAAGCATCATGAAAAAGAGCCGAAATAACAGGAGAAATTCCTGCTATTCCCTCAAAAAATGCCAAAATAAACGATTTTGCTCTCCATAAGCGGAAAATCTTCCGTTATTTTCCCTATATGGGAGCCAATCGAAGCGATAACAGGAAAAATTCCGCTTAAGGGCAAGAGCTGGTTGGATCGAACGAGACAAACCGAAGCTTCCATTGTAATAACAGGGCTTTATTCTCCTATCTATGACTAAACAATGTTTGCGTATAAAAAGAGCCTTACATAATAAAAAGCGAGGGATCCTCGCTATAAAAGCAAACGCTTTCGTTTTTACATTTGCTCAAACATGGTTTCGTTGATTTGGTTATAGCTTTGTAGAAGTTCTGTTGCTGGTACATCCAGCACAGTGGAGATTTTTAGAAGTGTTTCTTTTGTAGGGATGTGCTGTCCAGATTCATATTTTTCAATTCTAGTCGTACCAACACGTATTTTAACTGCGAGCTCTTCTTGGGACATATTGGCCCTTTCCCGGTAAAGCTTGATGTTATCGCCGATGGAAGCCATATTCTCACCATCCTTTCCCATGACACTTTTATCTACTTATAGTGTAACACGTCAATGGTTGTACCAACGGTAGCGTTCTTGAATATTTTTTTACATTTCAAGCTACCAGAAAAACTGGTAGCTTGAAAGAATTTAGAAGATCCCTATCGAATTTAAAAAGACAAAGATAATCCCAACCGGGGCAATATAACGAATGGCAAAGTACCAAATATCAAAGAGGACACCTAAACCATTTGTTCCAAGCTTGAGTTCTTCTTTAACGGCTTGTCTAGGTAAACGATAGCCGATAAATAAGGAGATAAACAATGCGCCGAGCGGTAAGCTAATATTACTGACCAGAAAATCGGCAAAATCGAAAATATTTTTATTAAAAATACTAATCTCAGCTAAACTTCCGAAAGACAGGGCACTTGGTACACCGACAATAAAGATGAGAACCCCAGCCAGCCAAGTTGCTTTCTTTCTTTTTCCAGCATCTTGTTTAACGCTCGCAGCGACAACAATTTCTAAAATGGAAAAGGCTGATGTTAGTGTTGCAAACAACAGTAAAATGAGGAAAATCGTTAAAAAGAATCCACCAAAGGCAATTTCATTAAAGACAGCTGGAAGAACGACAAAAACAAGTCCTGGCCCTTCTCCAGGTTCGAATCCTAGAGCAAATACCGCTGGAAAAATCACAAGGCCTGCTAATAGAGAAATGAAAATATTTAAACCGACAACAGAAAAGGCAGACTTCATAATATTCTCTGACTTTGCTAAATAGGAGGCATAGGTGACCATTACCGATATCCCTACACTTAAAGCAAAGAAGGATTGACCTAAGGCTAGAAGAAAGGTTTCCCCCGTAACACTGCTGAAATCAGGCTTTAATAAAAAAGAGACCCCTTCTAACGCTCCATCTAAAGTCATGGAACGGATGGCAAGAATAATGAAAAGAATAAATAATGCAGGCATCATATATTTATTCGCCTTTTCAATTCCTTTTTGAATCCCACCTTGAACGACCCAAATCGTTATTAAAAGAAAGATAATTTGGGCAAGGATGACCTCTGTCGTATTTCCGATTGTATGGTTAAAGAGGTTGACATATTCAGTTGGAGCTAGTCCGGAAAAAGCCCCCGTTATACTTCTCCATAAATACGATAAGATCCATCCACCGACAACACTATAAAAGGATAATAAAATAATTGAAGCGACGACCCCTAAATAGCCAAGTAGTTGCCATGGAGAACGAGGAGCGAGCATTCGATAGGCACTAACTGCATCTTTTTGTGCATTCCGACCGATGACGAACTCTGCAATCAGGATAGGAGCTCCAATTAATACGGTAAAAGCGATGAAAATAAGGAAAAAGACAGCTCCCCCATTGGTTCCTGCTACATAAGGGAATTTCCAAATTGCCCCGAGTCCAATTGCGGATCCAGCGGCAGCTAAAATAAATCCAAGCTTTGATGTCCATTGATCTTGTTTGTGCATGATAAAAAAATCTCCTTCAATCGATTGATATTTTTACATGTTACTATGAATTGTCGAAAAAAGGTAGTTTAAAAAAACGAATTTCATGGATATAATGTGATTTTTTGAATTTTAACGAATTTTTAATCAGTCATCGTCATCGAAATGAAAGAAGTTAAAGTTAACTTAAAGAATACTTAAAGTTGCAAAAAAGTACTTGTTATCTTTCCTATAAAGATGCTATAGTTCTTTATATGGAACATATTCGTTATAAAGAACCAACAAAATACGTTTTTATAGAGACTAAAATAAATATGTAACTTTCATATTCACTTTTTGTTCTTAATAAAGAATTTAACTTTTTTTGGCGATGTCTTCTTGCCAATATCAATGAAGGCACTCGGTCATACTGTGGGTTGCGTGGAAAACCTTAGATGCTAGTCGTCGAAAGTGTGATGTGAGGGGGGGTTAGATGCCCATTTAATCATTAAAATTTTTAACTGTAAAGTTTTGAATAAAGTGGAAATTATGACACCTAATGACATTCGGAGCGAGTTTGTCATTAGTAAGAAATCCCCACAAATTCATATCGGCATTGATAGGAGAATATGTTGAACAAAAGACGTTATAGTTAAGGATTTTAAATGGCAATAGCCAATTTTGCTAAAAGTATCTTAACATTTATTTTTCATACAGGAGGTGTTGACAGATAAAAAGGGTCAATATCGAAATAGTAGTTTTATGAAAAGATAGGTTTTCAATTTAAGTCGACAAAGCTAGATGAAGTTCATGAAGTCTTACATTGAATTTGATTCATATTGATGATGTTACTAGTATCTAGTTCGGCATTAAAAAGGGGTTACCTTTCAATGATCGGAAAAAATATTGCAGTAATTAGGAAGCAAAGAGGTTATACACTCACTCAATTATCCGAGCTATCCAATATTTCAAAGTCTTATTTAAGTAATATTGAGCGCAACATTAACAAAAATCCCTCACTTGAAGTTATCCAAAAAATTGCTAGCGTCTTAGATGTTGATTTAATTACTTTACTGAGAACCGGATCAGATTTGGATAGATATTTAAATGTTGATAACGAATGGGTAGAGATCCTTAAAGAATTAAAGGAATTAGGAATAGGCAAGGAACAACTCCGTGAATATAAAACATTGCTTGAATTTATTAAATGGAGAAATCAACAATCCAATTAAATATGTATCGTACTTTTTAAAAGACAATGCTTGTTGTCGAAGAGTGTCAATATTATAGCGCGTTCGTAGTGGAGGTTTATATGGAAGAATCACTTAGTATTAAGGATATCTTAAGGATATTAATTTATCGCTGGAAGTTTCTGCTTACCATTATAATCCTTGCAGCAGTTGTTAGTGGAGCTGTTTCATATTTCGTTTTAACACCGGTCTATCAAGCATCAACTCAAATATTGGTCAATCAGAAAAATTCGGAAAACAATCTCGACATTGGTCAGCAACAAAGCAATATCAGTCTAATTAATACGTATAGTGTCATCATTAAAAGCCCCGCAATATTAGAAAAAGTAATTGATAATTTAAATCTTTCAACGACTATAGAGGAACTTAATCAAAATATTTCGGTTGTCAGTCAAGATAATTCTCAAGTCTTTTCATTAATTATTGAACATAGTAATCCCGATACGGCCATTGCCATAGCCAATTCTATTACTCATACATTTCAGCAGGAAATAAAAGGGATTATGAATGTAGATAACGTAAGTGTTTTAGCGAAAGCGGAACGTAGTAATAATCAAGTTCCTGTTAAGCCTAAACCATTGTTGATTATTGGAATTGGAGTCGTGATTAGCTTACTACTAGGCATTGCTTGGGTGTTATTTATGGAATATTTAGATAACACGATTAAAGATAGTCATGATGTTCATATGTTTTTAGAATTACCTGTACTTGGATCGATTGAAGAAATCTCGAAACTAAAAGCAAAAGAAAGAATCAAGATAGAAGAAATTGGGGTTGAGTCGTTTGGGTCGTAAGAAAAGAAATAAAAATCAAATCGAACTGGTTGCATATAATTATCCGAGAATATCTGTTTCAGAGCATTTTCGTCTAATTCGAACAAATATTTTATACTCTGCTGTTAATGATAAAGAAATTAAATCAATTGTCGTAACATCTCCTGAAAAAGGTGATGGGAAATCGACAACCGCTGCAAATCTTGCCATTGTGCTGGCACAACAGGGAAAAAAAGTATTACTCGTTGATTCAAATTTAAGAACCCCTTCTCTTCATTTGGCCTTTAATATGATAAATAATAGGGGACTTACAAGCGTGCTTAAAAAAACGCTTTATTTAGATGAAGCGATCACAAAATCTTATATTCCTAATCTGGATGTGTTGACCAGTGGACCGATTCCATTGAATCCATCAGAGTTATTAAATTCAGATGCAATGGAAGTCATCATGAAAGAAATTTATGCGGACTATCATTATATTGTTTTCGATACTCCTCCAGCATTATCCGTGACAGATGCTCAAATTTTAGCGAATAAATGTGATGGAGTGGTTCTAGTGATTACTAGCCGAAAGACTCAAAAAAGCACGGCTTTAGAAGCAAAAGAATTATTAGAAAAAGCACGTTCAAGGTTTCTAGGAGTCGTAATTAACCGAATACAGAGAAAAAAACCAAAGTTAGTGAAACGTATTAATTAAAGGTGACGCTACTAGGAAAAGAAATTAAGAAGAGGGTTGAGGGAGATATGAAAAAGATTAGAAAAGCGATTATTCCAGCTGCTGGACTTGGAACGCGATTTTTGCCCGTAACAAAGGCAATGCCGAAAGAAATGCTTCCAATTGTTGATAAGCCAACGATTCAATATATTGTCGAAGAGGCCATTGCCTCTGGAATTGAGGATATTATTATTGTTACAGGAAAAGGAAAACGAGCAATAGAAGATCATTTTGATAATGCATTTGAACTTGAAAATAATTTAATGGAAAAAAATAAATATGAATTATTAGAACAGGTTCAAGCCCCATCGAAAGTAGACATTCACTATATTAGGCAAAAGGAACCAAAAGGGCTAGGGCATGCCATATGGTGTGCACGTAAGTTTATTGGCAATGAGCCATTTGCAGTGTTATTAGGAGATGACATCGTACAGGCTGAAATCCCATGTTTAAAACAATTAATGAACGAGTATGAAAAAACGCTTTCTTCTGTTATTGGGGTTCAAACTGTACCAGAGCATGAGACACATCGTTATGGCATTATTGAACCAAGTAAGCAATTAGGAAATCGTTATGCCGTACGTCATTTTGTTGAAAAACCTTCCGTTGGAACAGCACCATCCAATTTAGCGATTATCGGTCGATATATTCTGACCCCAGAGATATTTTTATTTCTAGAAAAACAAGAAATTGGAGCTGGCGGAGAAATCCAGTTGACTGATGCGATTCAAAAGCTTAATGAAATTCAACGTGTATTTGCTTATGAATTTGAAGGAAAACGATATGATGTTGGAGAAAAAATAGGATTTATCTTAACGATGCTAGAATTTGCACTGCAAAGAGAAGAATTAAAAGACGAAATTTTAGAATATATAGTAGACAAAGTTGCTTTGGAAAAGTCTCAAAAGGGGGTAAATTGATTGGAGTCGCAAATAAATCGTGAGCTTGCTAAGGAAGAAATAGCTGGAAGGAACTATATAATTGACGTTACAGCGATTAAAGACGATGACAAACTATTTCATTTTACCAAAAGAATCATTGATATTGTGGGAGCGCTAATAGGAATATTAGTGCTTTTATTTTTGGTCATCTTTTTCTATCCAGTGTATCAAAGGGGGGAGAACAAGGGACCGATGTTTTATAAGCAAGAGCGAGTTGGAAAATACGGAAAGAAATTTGAGGTATACAAATTTCGTTCAATGATTATAGGGGCGGACGAAAAATTGAAAGAAAACAAAGTTCTGTATCAAAAATATGTTAAAAATAATTACAAATTAGAGCAGGAGCAAGATCCAAGAGTAACGAAATTCGGGAGATTTATTAGAAAAACAAGTCTGGATGAATTTCCCCAATTTATGAATGTGTTAAAAGGCGAAATGAGTCTTGTGGGCCCGAGACCTGTAGTAGATGCTGAATTGAAGGAATATAAAGATAAGGTGGATGCTTTTTTGTCTGTAAAACCGGGGATTACAGGATATTGGCAATCTAACGGAAGGAGCGCTATCGGTTATCCAGAGCGTGTGAATATTGAACTTTACTATGTTTTCAACAAGTCATTGTTATTAGATATAAAAATACTATTTTTTACTATTTTTCAGGTTGTTAGTCGAAAGGGAGCCTATTAAATAGAAAAGGAATGTTACGACGTATAGGAGAAGCGCATGCTGATATATTTTATTCTTACAATAGCGATGTTGTACTGTTTATTCCTTTCGAGAATTACGATCATAAATGATGCAATCGGAGATAGAAATGAAGGGTTTTTGTTCAAAAATAATGGTGTTTTATTGATCTGGTATATGATACTACTCTTTTTAGCTGCATTTAAAGGTGCTGAAGTTGGCGTAGACTATCCTATGTATATCAGTTTTTTCATGCATAAAACATATATTGGATTACTTGAGCCTGGGATTAGTTATATTTATCATCTAGCAGATAAATATAATAGTTTTTATGTGTTCTCTACCATTATTTATTCTCTATTTTTACTGTTCATTTTTTATGCTGTTAAAAAGAATACACCGAACTATTTAATTAGTATTTTCCTATTTATTATCATGCATATTTATTTCAATAGCTTTAATCAAGTCCGTCAATTAGTCGCAGTTTCGATTATATTCTGTTTCGCTCATCTAGTTAGCTCTGAAAAGAGGCTCGATCGGCTCAAATATATCTTTGTCATCCTGATAGCTATGCTCTTTCATGATAGTGCGATCTTCATGTTTGTGTTAATCGTAATTCCTAGAAAACAGTGGAGCCCAAAGCTGGTGATTCCCCTATTTTTCGTCACGATTGTGCTCTATTTTTTACCATCGGTTAAGAATAGTATTGGTGAATTACTGATCTCTATTGCTGGATCGTATGGAGAGAAATATGCGAGCGGATACGTTTTTTTTGGTGTAAATAAGGAAAAAGGGTTCATTCAATTAATCCCAGTCATGATCCAAATGATTATTGTTAGCATCGCCCTTTATATACCCAAATTCAATGAGCATTTAAACATAAATTACAAACTTTATATATTTAGCATGAATGCAGTCATTATTAATTTATGGTTATATGCACTTGCTGGAATAGAGGCCATAGATCGATTGCAAATTTATTTTTCTTGCTTCAATATTTATTTCTATGCCTATTTAATTCATCACTTATTAAATAAAAAGAAACTGCTGGATCAGCTATTCGTTTTTCTGATCATTGCTTTTTGGATCTTGTATTATGTGCTCAGATTGCTAATAAACGTGCACGGGATTGTGCCCTATTCGTTTTTAATTTAGTGGGGAGAAGATTTTGATGGATGGATTAAGTGTTGTAATTCCAATTTATAATGTTGAAACCTATCTTGCTCATTGTTTACGTTCTGTTCTTGATAGTATGGGAGATCGGGGCAACATCCAGCTTATTCTTGTTGACGATGGTTCAACTGATCAGTCTGGAGAGATAGCTAGAAAGTATGCCCAAAAATACGAACAGATAGAGTATGTCTATAAAGAAAATGGGGGTTTGTCAGATGCAAGAAATTATGGTCTTCAATTTATTCACTATCAACATGTGACTTTTCTTGATAGTGATGATTATGTTGATATCAGCTATTTTTCAGAAGTGATGGCAGCCTTAAAATCTGACCCAGACTTAGTTATCTTTGATTGGATGGATGTGGGTGATGATGGCTATAAGAATGTTGTGAAGGGAATAGAACTCGCTGACGAAATTTGGACTGTGCAACCAAGTGCGTGGAACAAAGTTTATCGAGCAACTTTTTTTCAACAGATCAAATTTCCAAAGGGAAAACTTTATGAAGACGTTGGAACCATTTATAAGTTGCTTTATTATGTAAAAGACTATGTTTATATTAATAAACCACTTTATAAGTATCGGAAAAACCGAGCAGGAAGCTTGCTAACGACGATTTCACCTAAAATTAATGATATATATGAAATGTTGGAAGATACGCATCATTTTTATGTTGGAAATCATGCGTTTTCAAAAAAAACGCTGATGGCCTATGTTATCAATATATAAAGATTCTCATGTGGCCCAATATGTATCGTCAACTAAAATATTATCAATTTAACTTTATTGGTTTTTATAAAAAAATGAAAGGAACGAGGGAACTTTTGTACAAATATTTTTATGATTGGAAAAATAATCCGCATTTAAAAAAGAACAGCGATTATTTCAAGAATCGATTCGGTAATAACTATGTAAAGAGAATGGATCGATTGGGGGATAGCTTTGTTGCAACTGTCTATACAGTTGTTTTTTTAATGGCTAGAAATTATCGAAAGAGATAAAGAGGTGTCGCCAACCATTGGAAAAGAAAAAAATCTTATTTATTATGCAGAGTCTCCAAGGTGGAGGGGCTGAGAGGGTGACGTTGGATGTCATTCGCCATTTGGATAAAGAGCGATTTGAGCCATCCATTTTGATCATCCATTATTTTGGAGAATTAACCGAAGCGGTACCGAGAGATATTGAAGTAATAAAGGTATTAACAGGAAAAGAGAAGAGTTATTTTCATCCTTTTAAAGTCATTCGAATGGTTTTAAAGGCTGCTAAACGAGTAGATGGAATCGTCGGTTCTCTCGAAATGACGCCAACCTATTTGGCGGCAATTGCCTCTATTATAACGAACAAGCCAGCGATTGGCTGGGTGCATATCGATGTTCGAAAATATCCGAAAACGAATGAAACCGTGCATCGGTTCTTGATTAATAGGCTGTATAGAAAACTAACTACTATTATTGCGGTTTCAAATGGTGTGAAAAGATCGTTCGAGATGATGTTTCCACAAGTAAATGTCCCTGTTAAACGAATTTATAATCCTGTAAGAATTAAGGATATTGAGCGAATGATGGATGAGAAAGTGACGAATCTATCTACATCAGAACCTGTCATTTTGGGGATAGGTAGGTTGACTGAGATGAAGGGGTTTGATGATCTTATTAAGGCTCATAAATATTTATTAGAACATCATGTGAAAACGAAGTTAGTCATATTGGGAGAAGGTCCCCAAAGACGATGTTTAGAGAGCTTGATTCAAGAATTAGGGGTGGAGGACAGTGTCGAGTTAAAAGGATTTGTTCATAATCCTTACGCTTATATACGTACAGCTGATGTGTTTGCACTTAGTTCCATTTATGAAGGGTTTTCAGTGGTGGTGGCGGAAGCATTAGCCGTTGGAATCCCTGTCGTATCAACAGATTGTCCAAGTGGACCAGCGGAAATCCTCGCTGATGGAAAATATGGGCTTTTGTCACCAGTAAGGGATCATCAATCCCTCGCCTTGAACATAGTTGAAACATTAAATAATGAAAACAGATTACATCATGAACATGAGAGGAAAAAAAGGGCAAATGAATTTTCTTTTGAGGCCGTGATCCCAGAATTTGAAAAACTATTTAAGGAATTGGGAGAAGCATGATCCGGTCTTAGCCAATTTCAAAGATGGTAGGTGGAACACCAGTGAAACGAGTAAAGGTGAGCATCATTATTCCGGTTTTTAATAGTGAGAAATTTATAACTCAATGTATGGAAAGCGTCCTAAATCAAACGGTGGAGGATATTGAAATTATTGTCGTGAATGATGGCTCAACAGACCGCAGCTTTGAAATATTAACAAAATTGGAAGAAGAATTCGACCATATGATTCTCCTAAATCAAGAGAATCGTGGTCAGGCAATAGCGAGAAATCGAGCGATAGAGCATGCTACAGGTGATTATTTAGCCTTCGTTGATTCGGATGATTTTATTGAACCGAATATGGTGGAGCAGATGTACAACGGAGCGATTCAGAATGAAGTCGACATCGTTATTTGCAATTGGAACAGAGTGGATGTGACAGGAAGGGTCATCGAAAATAAAGACCATTCGGAATATGATCAAAAAATCATGACAAGAGAAGAAATTGTAAGGCTGTTTTTATGTCATGATCATGAGTTAGTAGAAGGCTTTTCCTTTAATAAATTAATTAAGAGAAGTATTCTTATTGAAAATCAAATTACGTATCCAAATATGGCTTATGAGGATATTCCGATGATCTTTTCGATCCTCACGAAAATAAATACATGTCTATATTTGAATCAAATACTCTATCATTATGTTCAACATCAAGACTCGATTACACATACGAAAAGCATTCGGAATATCGAACACTTTACCATTGCGATTAAAAGAGTGAAAGAAATTTTGATTCAAGAGCAGCTGTATGAATCATTTGAAGACGAGTATGACTATTACTGTTCGAAAAAACTTTTATCACAATACAGTTCATCCGTTCATGTCATTAAAAACTCTAAAGATTTAATACATGTTTTTGAATCTCTTTTAAAACCTATTTCGTTAAAAAAAATCTATTATTTTCATCCATATCGAGACATGCGCCTTTCTATTAAGCTGTTTTTATACAAAATCAAATTATTGCCTTTATTGATTCATATCTTTCGAAATATCAATATTCAACAAAGGACATAAACAAAAAGACCGAGGAGGTAAACACGCAATGGGAGATTTAATTTCAGTAATCGTACCCGTTTACAATAGCGAGAAGTACTTACCGAAGTGTATTGAATCCATTCTGAATCAAAGCTATCCCCACTTTGAATTAATACTAATTGATGATGGATCTTTAGATGATAGTTTGCATATTTGTCAAAAATATGCCGAGAAAGATCAAAGGATAAGAATCTTCTATCAGGAGAACAGAGGTCCTTCAGCTGCAATGAACAAAGGACTAGATATGGCAGAAGGAAACTATATTGCTTTTGTCGATTGTGATGATTATGTCGATCATCAATTATATGAAATCTTGTATAAAAACTTACACCATTATGAGGCAGATATTTCAGTTAGTAGTTTTCAATACGTATATGAAGAGGAAGAAATAAACGAACCCTTTGCAGCGAAAAAAATCGAAAATGAGCATATAGAGATTTATGAAGAACAGGAGATACTTGAAACATTATATGGAGATTTACATGTTGAAAATATTGTCGTGTGGAATAAGTTGTACAAAAGAGAAATATTTAATAGCTTACGATTTAAAACGGGCAAATGGCATGAAGATGAATTTATTGTCCATCGAATTTTAGATCGGGCATCTAAAGTTGTGTATTCCAATTTACCGTTATACTTTTATTTGCAAAGAAAGTCCAGCTTTATGGGAAAGAAATTCAATTTAACGAGATTGGATTTTTTAGAGGCTTTAGAAGAAAGGATGCTATTTTTTCAAGAGCGAGGATTTCAACGATTATATAATCAAACGCTCGATGATTATTTAAATATGCTGCCGAAACACTATTTTCTAGTGCGGAAATTTTTCCCGAAGGAAGTATGGATATTACATGGGTTACAAGAAAAATATAGAAGATTAAGTGAGCATTTACACGATTTACCGATGAATGTGAAGATTAAATATAGTCTTTTCAAGTATAATCCTCTTTTGTATAAGGTATGTATGAATACATGGCAAATGATGAAAACACAGAAGAGCGGTGTTGGAAATAAAAGTACGAACACGATGCTGATAAGTCCAGTTCTTTTTAGTGAGCTAAATATATTTTTAATGTTATAGATTTAAGGAGAAAGGGGGAAATCTAGGGTGGAAAAAGCAGTGGTTAATTTCTCTGAATATTCAGATGATAGAGGTTGTTTAGTATCCATTGAGGAAAATATTCATATCCCATTTGCGATCAAACGGGTTTATTATATTTTTGGCAATAAACAAAATTTAACTAGAGGAGGCCATGCTCATAAAGAGTTGAAGCAAGTGCTTATCTGTGTAAGCGGGTCCTGTACGATTATGTTAGATGACGGGCTGGATAAAAGGGAGTTCCATTTAAGTAGTCCAAACCAAGGATTACTGATTGAACGTTTTATTTGGCGAGAAATGAAGGACTTCTCTAAGGACTGTGTTTTGTTGGTGTTAGCCGATGCTTATTATAAAGCTGAAGACTATGTAAGAAGCTATGATGATTTCATCAATCTAGTTCGAGATAAGGAGATAATCCATGATTAACTTTCTTGATTTAAAGTCTTTAAATGATAGGTATGTAACGGAAGCTCTAGATTTTTTTACACACTTCTTAAATGATGGTCAATATATTCTAGGCAATGAAGTGAATATGTTTGAGTCAGAATTCGCTCGTTATTGTGGAACTAAGCATTGCATTGGTGTTGGAAATGGATTAGACGCTTTAACGTTAATTTTAAGGGGATATAACATAACAGAGGGCGACGAAGTAATTGTTCCAGGAAATACTTATATTGCAACGATTTTAGCGATTACGGCCACTGGTGCAAAGCCGATTATAATAGAACCAAATGAAGATACCTATAATCTCGATGTGGAATTAATTGAAGGCTCGATTACATCAAGTACAAAGGCAATATTATTAGTCCATTTATATGGACGTGGAGTTGAAATGGAGCAGCTTTGGTTATTAGCACAAAAATATCAATTGAAAATAATTGAAGATGCAGCGCAAGCACATGGAGCCAAACTCAGTGGAAGAAGGGTTGGAAGTCTTGGTGATGCCGCTGCATTTAGTTTTTATCCTGGGAAAAATCTTGGAGCTTTCGGAGATGGTGGAGCGATCACAACAGATGATACAGGACTTGCTTCCAGAATTAAAGCGTTAAGAAACTATGGCTCGCAAATTAAATATTTGAATCGTGAGAAAGGGGTCAATAGCCGTTTAGATGAGATACAAGCTGGTTTATTAAGATTGAAATTACCATATTTAGATGAAGATAATGCCAAGCGAAGAGAAATAGCACGTTATTATTGTAAACATATACAAAATCCCAATTTGGTCCTACCGAATTTTCCTGATGACGAAGAAAGTCATGTATGGCATTTGTTTGTAATAAGAGTGGAGAAGCGCCAAGATTTTCAGGCCTATATGAATGCCAATGGGGTCAGTACGCTCGTTCATTATCCAATTGCTCCTCATAAACAAGAAGCATATGTAGAGTTAAATGATTTAAGGTTACCGCTAACTGAATTGCTAGCAGAGCAAGTTGTCAGTTTGCCGCTGTATCCAGTTATGACTAGAGAACAGATTGAACATGTTGTGACTACGGCAAATCAATACAAAGGCTGAACAAAAAGAAAGGAGGCAAAGTATGAAGGGAATCATTTTAGCTGGAGGCTCTGGCACAAGACTATATCCGTTAACAAAAGCTGTTTCAAAACAAATTTTGCCTATATATGATAAACCGATGATCTACTATCCATTATCTATTTTAATGCTTGCTGGAATTAAAGAAATCCTCTTAATTTCTACGCCGCGCGATATAGGTGGGTTTAAAGAATTATTTGGCGATGGTCGCCATTTAGGGTTAATGATTGAATATGCGATTCAAGAAAAACCGAATGGTTTAGCAGAAGCTTTTATAATCGGAGAAGAATTTATAGGAGATTCCTCCGTCGCCTTAATTTTGGGTGATAACATCTTTTACGGAACAAATTTTATTGATTTCATTGAAAATGCTACCTCCTTGAAAATAGGGGGTATTATTTTTGGCTGTTATGTGAACGATCCGAGCGCATATGGAGTGGTCGAGATAGGGGACAATGGGGAAGCAATTTCGATTGAAGAAAAACCAAAAAGGCCAAAATCTAAATTTGCGATTCCAGGGTTATACTTCTTTGATAACAAGGTGATTGAAATAGCGAAAAAGGTTCAGCCATCTTCAAGGGGAGAAGTAGAGATAACCTCTATTCTAAATGAATATTTACAAAGGGGAAAACTGAAAGTAGAGGTGCTAGGGAGAGGATTAGCCTGGTTGGATACGGGGACAAATGAATCCCTTCTTAATGCTTCAAATTTTGTTGAGGTCATCCAAAAAAGGCAGGGAATGTATATCGCCTGTATAGAAGAAATTGCTTATAGAAAAGGATATATTTCGAAGCAGGAATTAATGGAATTAGCTTACCCACTTATGAAAACAGATTACGGAAAATATTTAATGGAACTAGCTGATAGCACGGTTGAGGAGTATTCTTTAGCCTATTCCTCAATGAATGGAGGGTAAGGGAAGAATGAATATTCTTGTTACGGGCGGAGCCGGTTTTATCGGTTCGAATTTCATCAGATATATGGCTTCTAAGTACGATTATACACTTGTTAATCTTGATGCATTGACGTATGCAGGCCATTTGACTAATCTTACGCGGTTACCGGATAAAAAGAATTATCAGTTTATAAAAGGAGATATTGGTGATCGCTCCTTGCTTAATCAGATATTTAGGCAATTCTCGATTGATATTGTCATTCATTTTGCAGCTGAAACGCATGTTGATCGTAGTATTGCTCATCCTGAAATTTTTCTACAGACCAATGTATTGGGCACCAATATTTTACTAGAAGTGGCGAAAGAGAATTGGCAAACGGAATTATCAACAAAAAATAATATTCAATATAAAACTGGCGTGAAATTTATTCAAATTTCAACAGATGAAGTATATGGCACATTGGAAAAAGAGGGATTTTTTACTGAAGAGACAAATCTCGCTCCAAATAGTCCGTATTCAGCGTCAAAAGCAGCTGCAGATATGATCGTTAGAGCTTATTATGAGACCTATGGTTTACCGATAAATATAACAAGATGTTCCAATAATTATGGTCCTTTCCAGTTTCCTGAGAAATTAATTCCTTTAATGATCAGTCAAGCACTTCAAGACAAGAAATTGCCAGTTTACGGTGATGGGAAGCAGATTCGTGATTGGCTACATGTATACGATCATTGTCGAGCGATAGATGCAGTATTGCATAAAGGAAAAGCAGGGGAAATTTATAATATTGGTGGAAATAGTGAAATGGAGAATATCGAAGTGGTTAAACTGCTTCTTAAGCTTCTTGGTAAAAAGGAAAGTCTCATTCATTTCACAGAGGATCGTTTAGGTCATGATCGGAGATATGCAATTGACCATTCGAAGATAACGAAGGAGCTTGGTTGGAAACCTATTTATCAATTTGAAAAAGGAATAATGGAAACCATTAATTGGTATGTTCAACATGATGGATGGCTTTTCAATAAAGCGGCTCTAGTTTATTAGAATGGAAAATTGCCTGTGCTAAATAAGAAGAAAAGTGGTGCTCAATTTTGGAAGAATTAATATCTGTCATTGTACCAATCTATATGGTTCAGGAGTATCTTCCTAAATGTTTAGATTCCATTTTACAACAGACGTATCGAAAAATAGAAGTTATCTTAGTCAACGACGGCTCGCCAGATAACTGCGCCGAAATATGTGAACAATACGCTTGTCAAGATCAAAGAGTAATCGTCAAACATCAGGAAAATGGCGGCTTATCAGCTGCTAGAAATGCAGGAATCGAATTAGCTAATGGGGATTATATTTGCTTTGTTGACCCTGATGATTATATTCATCCAAGAATGTATGAGCGATTGCATAAAAATTTAAAAGAGCATCGTGCTGATATATCAATTTGTGGCTATTCTGTCGTTCAAGAAAATGAAGGGACAACGAAACAGTCTTTTGATGAAATCGATGCAGGTAAGGAGTCTATCTCTGTTTTTAATAATCATCAGACGTTACATCATTTGTACACAGAGCTTCAATATATTACTTTAGGAGTTTGGAACAAATTGTATAAGAAAGAGTTATTTGATGGGGTAAGGTTTAAAGTGGGCAAAATTCATGAGGATGACTTTATCATGCATCATTTATTGGATAATGCTAGTAAAGTGGTATATACATCTATCCCTATGTACTATTATCTCCAAAGGAATACGAGTATTACGGGACAGAAATTCAATTTAAAAAGACTTGATAGATTAGAAGCTTTACAGGAAAGAATCCAATACTTTAAAGAAAAAGGGTATGAAGATCTGTATGAAAAGGCATATGAGCATTATTTAAATCTATTGTTTGTAGATTACTATTTGATTAAGAGCTCCTGTCCAGAAGAACGGCAAGTATATAAAAATTTAAGAAAGCAATTTATTCAATTTTTCGAAAGTAGGGGCAAAGTGGGACTCAGTACGAATCGAAAAATCAAATACAATCTCTTTAAAATTCATCCGTTGTTATCGATGATGGCAGAATATATTTGGAAAAGGATCGATCATCGAATGATGTTACGGTGAAAGGAACGTGCGCAAAAACAAGTGTAAACCTTAATGCAAAAAAAAATTAGGTGATTAAACTTTGAGTCTAAGAAAAAATTACTTATTCGAATTAATGTATCAAATCATAATGGTTTTATTTCCTCTAATGACCGTTCCATATGTATCGAGGGTGTTGGGAGCAAACGGAGTAGGGGTGTTTGCCTATTCAGGCTCAATTGTCCAATATTTCATTTTAATGGGAACATTAGGAATTGGAGTTTATGGAAGTAAGACGATCGCTACAGTTAGAGATGATAAGCAAAAATTAAGTAAAACATTCATTAGTATTTTTTCTTTGCAAATCACCATGTCACTGCTTGCGATCGTTGCTTATGTTTTATTTGTTCTATTTGGAGTAAACGAAAGTAAGTTAATTATGTATCTTCAAACACTAGCGTTATTGTCTTGTTTAGTGGATTGTACATGGTTTTTTACAGGCCTTGAGAAATTTAAGAGCATTGTGTTAAGGAACACGGTAGTAAGAGTAATCAGCATTATTTTGCTCTTTATTCTTGTTAAGAATCCTGATGATTTAGCGCTCTATACTCTGATTATGACGGGTTCAACATTACTAGGACAAATTGTCCTTTGGGTAGGAATTAAAGATTATATTACGTATGTACCCATTGCTTTATCGGATATTCTTAGTCATTTAAAACCAACACTTGTCTATTTCATTCCGTTAATCGCCATCCAAATTTATTTTGTCTTAAATAAGACGATGCTCGGGGTCTTTTCGACGAAAGCTGAGGTCGGACTTTTTGATTATGCAGATAAATTGTTGAAAGTGTGCCTAACCTTTGTCACATCTTTAGGGACGATTATGCTCCCGAAAATCGCCTATATCTTTAGCTCGGGAAAAATAGCGGAAGTGAAAGGGTATATTCATAAATCACTTGATTTCTCGACGATGATTGCCGTCCCTATTATGTTTGGGCTCGCCGGAATTTCTTCGGAATTTATCCCATGGTATTTAGGGAAAGAGTTTGAGCAAACGATCGATATTTTACTTATCATTAGTCCAACCATTTTATTTATGGCTTGGAGTGGAGTCTTTGGAACGCAATATTTATTGCCCCTAGGTAGAATGAAAATTTATAATATATCCGTTTATATTGGAGCAGTCATCAATTTAGTATTGAATCTATTTCTAATTAAAAATTATGGTGCAATTGGTGCGGCGATTTCTACGTTAGCAGCAGAGTTTTTCGTGCTCACCGTTCAATTTATTGCAATCAAAAAGGAATTTACATTTAAGCCTATTTTTATGAAGTCAAGTGATTATTTTATTGCGGGCATTGTCATGTATATCGTTGTAAGAGCGATTGGAGTGTATGGCGGCGTAGGAGTGGGTACGACCCTTATGCAAATAAGTATAGGAGCTATCACTTATGTAGCGATGGTGATGATGATTGAATACTATAAAAATGATGGTTTGCTTTTAAATGAGTTGAGGAAGCGTTATTTTGCCTTGATGAAAAAACGAGTCTATAAAAAAAGTACCCTGTAAAAAAAGAGACATCTGTCTCTTTTTTTTATAAGGATTGGGGAGTTGAATCTATGAATTCTATCAAAACGATATTCAATTCTGCTTTACAGGAGCATTTAGAAGTAATGGCAAAAATCGAAGAGAATTTAAGGGAGGAAATCGAGCGGATAAGCTATTTATGTAAGGATGCGATTGAACATAAAAATACGATATTTTTCATGGGGAATGGCGGGAGTGCAGCGGATAGTCAGCATTTGGCGGCGGAACTTGTTGGCAGATTTGTCAAAGAAAGAAAAGGCTTACCGGCTATTGCGCTGACGACGGATACCTCGATCTTAACCGCTGTAGGGAATGATTATGGTTACGAAGAAATTTTTAGTAGACAGATAGAAGCGCTTGTGAAACCTCACGATATTGTGATCGGAATTACGACATCTGGTAACAGTGACAACATCATTAGGGCGATAAAGCGGGCAAATGATAAAGGAGCGCTTACCATTGGGTTAACAGGGAAAGATGGTGGGATAATGAAGGACATATGTCATCGTTGTATCGTGATCCCATCAAGCAATACGGCAAGAATTCAAGAGGCTCATATTTTAATCGGACACATTATTTGTGAAATGATTGATGAGGAAAATGAATATGAACTGGAATATTAACGAGATTATTCAACGTTTTCAAAGCAAAATAAAAAGTTGTCGTGTACTTGTCATTGGAGATGTCATGCTTGACCAATATTATTTTGGTGAAATGAAGCGTATTTCACCTGAGGCACCTGTTCCGGTGGTTAACCTGAAAGAGGCGACACAAACTTTAGGAGGCGCAGCGAATGTCGCCAATAATCTTGTTCATTTAGGTTGCAAAGTATCTCTTGCAGGGGTAGTCGGGAGAGATAAAGGAAGAGATGATTTAGTAGAAATGCTAAGTTTCAAGGGGATTGATGTATCGGGAATCCAGACGGACGATCGCTCTACCACAATCAAAACAAGAATTATCAGTGGGAATCAACAAGTATTGAGAATGGATCAGGAAGAGAATGTGGAACTGTCGGATGCTGGGGTACATAAGTTTGAAGAGTGGTTCGTGCACCTACTAAGCATCGAAAAGTACGACGCAATTATTATTTCTGATTATGGCAAAGGTTTTTGTCAGTTTGAACTATGTCAATCAGTCTTATTTACAGCAAAGAGAAAGGAAATTCCTGTAATTATTGACCCAAAAGGGGACAATTGGGATAAATATAGGGGTGCAACCATTGTCACCCCAAATTTAAAAGAATTAAGTGATTTACGAGGAAAGGATATTCCTAATAGCAATCAAGCTATTCATAACTATGGGAAAGAACTTAGGAGAAAGTACGACCTTGATTATTTGTTAATTACGCGTTCAGAACAGGGAATGAGTTTAGTTGGAGAAAATCAAATCAATGATTTTCCGACTTTAGCGAAGGAGGTTTTTGATGTATCAGGTGCAGGAGATACAGTTGTTTCCACGCTCGGAGCGATGATGGGAATGGGAATTCCTGTTCAAGATGCGGTGAAAATTTCTAATATCGCTGCTGGAATCGTGGTTGGAAAGTTGGGGACCTACGCAGTTAAGGATGTGGAGTTAATCTCGAAGCTGGAATTTTTAAACGATAGAAGAAAAATAAATAAAATTTTTTCCGCAAACAATTTTCAAGCATTGCTAGATGGTTGGCGCAACAATGGAGAACGAATTATCTTTACAAATGGCTGTTTTGATCTTCTTCATATTGGCCATGCAACATACCTTAAAAATGCGAAAGAGCTAGGAGATAAATTAATCATCGGCTTGAATAGTGATCAATCTGTTAAGCGTTTAAAAGGGATAAATAGGCCAGTTAATCATGAACAGGATCGAGCGAAGATGCTGTCTTTTTTTGAATTTGTTGATGCAGTGATCATTTTTGATGAAGATACTCCACTTCGTCTGATTTCAGAAATAAGGCCGGATGTCCTTGTAAAGGGTGGAGATTATCGGGCAGAGGAAGTTGTGGGAAAAGAATATGCTAAAAAAGTAAAAATTTTATCCTTTGTTGACGGGTATTCCACGACGAGTTTAATTGAGAGAATCACAAATTAATCTTTCGACTGCCAATTTTTCATATAAAGAAGGTGTCATGTTTGGGAGAACGGGGAAGTTCGAAATTAAAATTACTGGATAAATACGTAGGAATTCCGTTGATTTTTTTATTAGGGCTCTTAAGAAAAAGAAATAGGAGCAGGATGGAGAATCCTGAAAGAATTGTGATCGTGATGATTGCTGCTATAGGTGATACAATCTTGCTTTCTTCGGTGATCAAAGAGTTAAGACGGGAATATCCACACGCCAACATCTCGCTCATTTGTTCAAAGGGAAATTTACTTGCAGCAAAGAATAATCCAGATGTTGACAACATCATTGATGTAGATATGGGCAAAATTTCACAAAGTTTATTCATGTTGCGAAAGTTGCCTAAAGCAGACTGGTTATTGGATTTCGGCCCGTGGGCAAGGTTTAATGCATTATTATCATTTGTCATAAAAGCAGAAATAAAAATAGGTTTTAAACGAACGAAGATGTTTAGGCATTATATCTATGATCGTTTTGTTGAACATTCTGATGAGCTACATGAATTAGAGAACTATAGAAGTCTCCTAAAAATCATTCCTTGTCGACTTTATCATGAACATCCTGTTTTTAAAATAAAGGAAGAGAGCAAGAAAGTCGTTAAGGACTTGTTGCAGCCTAATAGTCAGTATATTGTTTTCCACATGTTTGCATCAGGATCTCATAAAGAGAAGAAGGAATGGCCGATGCGGTTATGGGAAGAATTAGCCCAACAGCTCATGTCCAGAGGTTACAATATTATCTTAACTGGTGGAAAAGAAGATATTGAACGGGCGGAGGCAGTGGTGCAAAGACTTCGTCCACTTCAAGAACATGACTGCCTATCGGTAGCAGGGAGACTTTCCTTAGAAGAGACGGCTGCTGTGATCAGCGAGAGCATTCTTATGATCACAGTTAACACTGGTATTATGCATCTTGCAGCTGCGATAGACACTAGCATCATTGCACTGCATGGACCTACATCACCGAAAAGATGGGGACCAGTATCAAATAAGGCTGTCGTTCTTACGCCAAGGGTTCAGTGTGATAAGCTGTTGAGCCTGGGATTTGAAGAGCATCATTGTTCAATTCAAGATGGATGTATCTCAACTATTCGAGTAGAAGATGTTGTTTATCATGTAGAAAAAGGAGAATCTTTTGCGATATCCGGCGGTGTTTTTTGATAGAGATGGCGTCTTAAATGAAGATTTTGGTTATGTATACAGAGCTCAAGATTTTGTCTGGAAGGCAGGAGCGATTGAGAGTATTCGCTCGTTCAAGAGGAAAGGTTATTTGCTCTATGTCATTACAAATCAATCAGGAGTAGCGAGAGGTTTTTATTCGGAAGAAGATGTCAGGAAACTTCATATGTGGATGAATGATGAGCTCCAGCAAATCATTGGTGAAAAAGTAGATGGTTTCTATTATTGTCCACATCATCCTTTCTTAGGATCGAGTGCTTATACATGTGATTGTGAATGCCGTAAGCCGAAACCTGGGTTAATTGAAAAGGCTCTTTCAAACGGAAGAATTAATTTGCAGGAGAGTTTTTTAATTGGTGATAAGTCTACAGATCTGCTAGCTGCGAAAGCAATTGGAATGAAAGGTTATTTATTTCAAGGAGAAAACCTTTTTGATTTTTGTAAAAGCATTGGAGTGGTATAGAAAAGAAAGATGGCAGGAGCATAGCGAATAAGGGGAGGCTTAAGGTGAAAAAAGAAGGAATCAAGAAATTTAGTGTGGCAATAAAAAAATGGCGATCCCTTATAGTAATTGTGTTGCTTTTCCTCTGCCTAGCACTCTATTTTATGCAGAAATTTGGATCTGTCGAGACGCCGGCTGGTCTCGGGATAAATATTCATTTTACGGGTAAGCAAGTTGATATAGATAGGATTTCTGATGCGGATTTTGATCTTGTAAGAACAGACTTATTTTGGTCTTCCATTGAAAAAGAGAAAGGTGAGTATGAATTTGAATCGAATGGATACGATGAATTAACATATGAGCTTCTTAGCAAAGGAATAAGGCCTTATTATGTGCTGGACTATAGCAATCTTCTGTATGAAGAAGATGGGACGCTGATTGAAACTGAAGAGGGGCTGCAAGCATTTAATCAATATGTTAAAGAAGCAACTGAGCGTTATAAAAATAAGGGGATTATTTGGGAAGTGTGGAATGAACCTAATATTCAATCATGGTCTCCGAAAAAGTACTATGATTTATTAAAACAAACATCTACGACCATAAAAGAAAATGATCGGAGTGGATATGTAGTCGCCCCAGCTTTAGCTGGATTATCAGATGAATCATTAACATGGTTAGAGCAATTATTTCAAGAAGGAGCTCTTGACTATATCGATGCATTATCGGTCCATCCATATCGTTCTTGGTCACCTGAAACGGTCTCTTACGAATATAAAAACTTAAAAGAATTATTAAAGAAGTATTCATCGAAATCAATTCCGATCATTTCTGGAGAATGGGGGTACTCGACAGGAAATGGTTGGTATGGATTGAACTTAACCGAAGAGCAACAAGCTGCTTATCTTATTCGAATGATCCTCATGAATATGTTGGAAGACATCCCAATTAGTGTTATATATGGCTGGGAAAATGATGGGACAGATGAACATAATGGTGAGCATCATTTTGGAATCCGCCATCATGATACCACATATGCTAAATTAGCTTATGAGGCGATCAATACATTTTCATACTTGACATCTAATTATCAATTATTGGAAAGAATCGAGACTGATCACTTGGATGATTATGTAATAAAATTTATAAATGACGAGGAGCAAGAACTGTATATCATGTGGTCAGTTGATTCAAACCATGAAATAAAGTTTCCGCTAAAAAAGGATGAGGGACAAGTATTTTCAATGCTTGGAAAGAGATTGAATCCTTACGATAAAGAAAAGCGGATAATTGAAATTGGTCATGAACCAGTATATTTTTTCTTGACTAATTCCGATTAAAACTTGAAATATCTTGAAGAAAATGACGTTGTAAAGCTTGATTCCCTTCTTCTCTTTTTGAAAAAAACTCTAACTTGTGATATAATTTTATATTGCGTATAAAGTGATACTGATCTTAGGAAGTTAATCGATATTTATATAAGAAGGACAAACAAAATATGTGGACGGAAAGTTTGTCCCGTTTATGATTACTAAGGTTAGTTGTACTCTAAGGCAATTTCCCTAAAATTATAGGGTTATCGCCTATAGAGTAGGGTAAAGTATAAAAATATATCATAACTTAGGAGTGTTTACATGAGTGAAAAGATCGAAGTAGGAAGTGTAGTTACAGGAAAGGTAACAGGAATCCAGCCTTATGGAGCTTTTGTTGCAATTGATGAGAATACTCAAGGACTTGTTCATATATCTGAAGTTACTCACGGTTTCGTTAAAGATATTAACGAGCATTTAAAAGTGGGAGATGAAGTAACTGTAAAGGTTCTTTCGATTGATGAAGCAGCAGGAAAGATTGGTTTATCTATCCGTGCTACTCAAGAAGCTCCAGCTCAACCGGAAGCACCAAAGGCGAAAAAAGCAGCACCGCGTCGTCGCCAAGCTGCAGCAGCTTTCAAACAAGAAGAAGCACCACAAGGCTTCAATACACTTAAAGATAAGCTTCAAGAGTGGATTGAACAATCTCAACGCTAATATGATTGTAAAGAGGGAATCTCCAAAGCTTAACTTTTGAGATTCCCTCTTTTTATTTTCCGTAACCGATACTGCAGGTTTTGTCGGCTCATTCCTAATGTCTTCGCTGTTTTTGAAATATTTCCATCGTGTTGCCTCAACGCTCTTTTTAAAAAAGAGATTTCAGCTTCTTTTAAGAATTGCTCAAGTGTTTTGTGTTCTTCGATATTTCCTAAATCTGCTATGCCCTTTTGACTAAATGGAGGTTTGTTACGGATATGATTTGGTAAATGGGAGACCGTAATGACCCTTTCTTCATGAACAAGGTTCATCGCCCCTTCAATCAGATGTTCTAGTTCGCGAACATTGCCAGGCCAGTCGTATTCAAGAAAGTATTCCATTAATAATGGATCAATCCGTTCGATATCCATCCCAAATAATTGATTATATTTATTGATGAAAAAAGAGACAAGCTCCGGTATATCACTTTTTCTATCTCTAAGTGGGGGAATAAATAATGAAACGACGCTTAGGCGATAAAATAAATCCTTTCGCATCCTTCCATTCGTAATAGCGTCAATCGGATCCTCGTTAATGGTTGCGATAATTCGTACATCAACAGGTCGATCTTTTGTATCACCAATCCGTCTGATTTTTTTTTCTTGAATCACCCTTAAAAGCTTTGCTTGTAAAGAGAGTTCAAGGGAATTGATTTCATCTAATAGTAAGGTACCTCCTTCTGCCTGTTCAAACAATCCTGGCCGCTCTACAGCCCCTGTAAAGGCACCTTTCTTCGTGCCAAATAATATTCCTTCCAAGAGAGTTTCTGGAATAGCTGCACAGTTTTGCGTGATAAAAGGTCTTGAAGCACGACGGCTATTATGGTGGATACTTTGAGCAAAGAGCTCCTTACCTGTGCCGGTTTCCCCTATAATTAAGATCGTGGAGTTTGTCCTTGTTGCTCTTTTGCTTGATTCAATGACATCTAAAAAACCTTTATCGTCGCCAATTAAGCTTGCAAAGCTCACTTTTGCTTCGTTCTTATAGATATGATCTTGAAGGATTTTTTCAATTTTCGTCACATCTCGTGCAATCTCCATGGCACCGATGAGTAAACCATCTTTCAGTAATGGATAGGAATTATTAATCGTTGTAATTTCTTGCCCTTTATTATTAAAGTAAGACTGCCGAACATTTGTTATGCCTTCTCTATTTTGTAACACTTTCAATAAAGTACTTTCGCTATTGTGGTGAAAAGAGAACACTTCCTGAAGTCGTTTTTCTAATACATCCTCGATCTTCATCCCTTCAATTTCACTCATTTTTTTATTGTAAATAATCGTTTTGCCTGTGGAATCTACCACATGGACGCCTACATCGATTGAATGGAGAACTTTTTCATATATTACTTCCTTTTCATTCATGCTTCTTCCTCTTCCATCCTTTTTCTTCATTTTATCTGCTGCAAAGAAATTTTGCAAAATATAATTTATAGGGCAAAAATATTTTGCGTGCAAAAAAATAAAAGCCTTGCTATATAAGGAAAGTTATAATGGCATAAAACTTGCATTACACTAAGATAGAATTTGAAATCATCATTTAAAAGGAGTGTTCAATCATGACAATCGTAAATCATTCCCAATCTATCATTGAAAAAACAGATAAATACGGTGCTAATAATTATCATCCTCTCCCAATCGTAATTTCAAAGGCGGAAGGAGTATGGGTAGAGGATCCAGAAGGCAATAAATATATGGATATGCTTAGCGCTTATTCGGCCGTTAATCAAGGACATCGTCATCCTGAAATTATTCAAGCCTTGAAAGAGCAGGCAGATAAAGTAACCCTTACTTCCCGTGCTTTTCATAACGATCAACTTGGGCCTTGGTATGAATTAGTTTGCCAATTAACGAAGAAGGAAATGGCCTTACCGATGAACACAGGTGCAGAGGCGGTTGAAACAGCTGTTAAAGCAGCACGAAGATGGGCATATGATGTCAAAGGAGTTGCTGAAAATAAAGCAGAAATCATTGCTTGCATTGGCAATTTTCATGGTAGGACAATGACGGCTGTTTCATTATCGTCTGAGGATGAATATAAACGTGGGTTCGGCCCCATGCTCCCTGGAATTAAACTCATTCCTTACGGAGATATAGAGGCTTTGAAAAATGCGATAACAAAAAACACGGCAGCTTTCTTAATTGAACCTATTCAAGGAGAAGCAGGGATTGTTATTCCACCAGAAGGATTCTTAAAGAAGGCGTATGATCTTTGTAAAGAAAACGACGTCCTCTTTATTGCCGATGAAATTCAAGCAGGCCTTGCCCGTTCAGGAAAAATGTTTGCCTGTGATTGGGAAGATGTTCATCCAGATATGTATATTCTAGGGAAAGCACTAGGGGGAGGCGTTTTTCCAATCTCTTGTGTTGTCGCCGATAAAAATATTCTCGGTGTATTCAATCCTGGTTCACACGGCTCAACATTCGGGGGAAATCCAATGGCATGCGCCGTCTCAATCGCTTCTCTTCATGTTCTTGTGAATGAAAATCTTGCTGAAAGATCCTTAAAGCTGGGGGAATATTTTAAAAACAAGTTAACAGAAATCGATAATCCGATCATAAAAGAAATTCGAGGTCGAGGCCTATTTATTGGCGTCGAATTACATGAAGAGGCGCGACCATATTGTGAGAAATTAAAGGAAGAAGGTCTATTATGTAAGGAAACGCATGATACAGTCATTCGTTTTGCTCCGCCATTAGTTATTAGTGAGGAAGATTTAGACTGGGCGATTGAGCGGATTAAAAAAGTATTGAGTTAAGTTTTACGTAGCGAATTACAAACTTCATAAAATAAGAACGAAAAATCCTTGTATTTAATATGCAAGGATTTTTTGCAGTTCTTTTTCTTCTTAATCATAAATTTTGCATTACCCCTTAAATTGGAAGATAATATTAGTGAATAAGAAAGGAGACGTGAAACATGCAAAACTTTACATATTGGAATCCGACAAAACTTATTTTTGGCAAAGGTCAGCTGCAACAGTTAAAGGAAGAAGTTCCGAAGTATGGAAATAAGGTATTGCTAGTCTATGGGGGAGGAAGCATAAAAAAAAGCGGGCTCTATGATCAAGTAATTAGCCTTTTGAAAGAAGTAAATGTAGCTATTTTTGAGCTTTCAGGAGTTGAACCGAATCCACGTATCTCTACGGTTCGAAAAGGAGTAGACATTTGTAAATCTGAAGGGATCGATTTCATTTTAGCTGTTGGTGGAGGTAGTGTGATTGATTGTACCAAGGCAATTGCTGCTGGAGCTAAATACGATGGTGATGCATGGGATTTAGTGACGAAAAAGGCGTTTGCCAGTCAAGCTCTGCCATTTGGAACCGTATTAACCCTTGCAGCTACTGGTTCTGAAATGAACTCAGGCTCTGTTATTACCAATTGGGAAACAAAAGAGAAATATGGCTGGGGCAGCCCGGTTACGTTCCCGACATTTTCTATTCTAGATCCGGTCCATACGTATACGGTGCCAAAGAATCAAACGATTTATGGCATTGTTGATATGATGTCCCATGTATTTGAGCACTATTTTCACCTACAAGAAAATACGTTGTTACAGGATAGAATGTGTGAATCCTTATTAATCACGGTGATGGAAACCGCACCAAAACTACTTGAAGACCTTGAAAACTATGATTTACGTGCAACGATTTTATACAATGGAACAATGGCATTGAACGGAATGCTTTCGATGGGGTATCAAGGAGATTGGGCAACTCATAATATTGAGCATGCTGTGTCAGCGGTTTATGATATCCCGCATGGTGGAGGATTAGCGATTTTATTCCCTAACTGGATGAAGCATAATTTACATGTGAAACCAGAACGCTTTAAGCAGCTAGCTGTTCGCGTATTTGGTATTGATCCAGAAGGAAAATCAGCTGAAGAGGTAGGCTTAGAAGGTATTGAAAAGCTTCGTGAATTCTGGAATAGCATAGGAGCTCCGGCACGATTAGCTGACTATGATATTGACGATAGCCAATTAGAAGTAATGGCAGATAAAGCCATGATAAATGGAGAATTTGGCCGCTTCAAAAAGCTGAATAAAGAAGATGTTTTAGCCATTTACCGCGCTTCATTGTAAAAGTTGTCTATATAATAAGGAAGAGATGTGTTATTCATGGCACATCTCTGCAAATTTTTTAGGTCCTTTCTTGATAACCGCACAAGCTTTCGTTAAAGTATATATGAATACAATATAGATGGAGGACAACTATGGCACACGTTTATTTTGATTATTCCAAGGCACTGAGCTTTTTTGGAGAACATGAAATTACATATTTACGGGATTTAGTGAAGGTCGCTCACCATTCCTTGCATGAAAAAACAGGAGCTGGAAGTGATTTCTTAGGCTGGATCGACCTTCCTGTTGATTATGATAAAGAGGAATTCTCTCGTATTAAAAAATCAGCCGAAAAAATAAAAAGGGATTCTGATGTGTTACTTGTTATCGGAATTGGTGGTTCCTACTTAGGGGCTAGAGCAGCGATCGATATGCTTCAACATAGCTTTTATAACGCTCTAGAAAAAGGCAAGCGCAAGACGCCGCAAATTATCTTTGTCGGGAATAACATCAGCTCTACTTATATGAGAGATGTAATGGATTTATTAGAAGGAAAAGACTTTTCGATCAATGTCATTTCTAAATCAGGGACGACAACAGAGCCTGCGATTGCTTTTCGTATTTTCCGTAAACTGCTCGAGGAAAAGTATGGAGTTGAGGAAGCAAGAAAACGCATTTATGCGACAACAGATAAAGCACGTGGTGCATTGAAAACACTTGCGACAGAAGAAGGTTATGAAGCATTCGTCATTCCAGATGATGTGGGCGGTCGTTACTCTGTATTAACAGCGGTTGGGTTGCTTCCAATTGCCGTTAGTGGTGCTGACATTGATGCGATGATGAAAGGGGCAGCAGATGCTCGCGAAGAATACAGTTCATCTGAGCTCGAAAGTAACCAAGCCTATCAATATGCTGCAGTACGTAATCTCCTTTATAATAAGGGGAAGACAATTGAAATGTTAATCAATTATGAGCCATCATTGCAATATTTTTCTGAATGGTGGAAGCAGTTGTTTGGAGAAAGTGAAGGAAAAGACCAAAAAGGAATTTTCCCATCTTCAGCTAATTTTTCAACTGACTTACATTCATTAGGTCAATATGTTCAAGAAGGCAGACGGGATCTGTTTGAAACAATTATCCGTGTGGAAGAGCCGCGTCACGAACTTTCAATTGAAGAAGCTGACAGTGACTTAGACGGTTTAAATTATCTTGCTGGTAAAACCGTTGACTTTGTCAATAACAAGGCATTCGAAGGTACATTGCTTGCTCACACAGACGGAGGAGTTCCAAACCTAACTGTAACGATTCCAAAGCTTGATGAATATTCATTCGGTTATCTTGCATACTTCTTTGAAAAAGCTTGTGCGATGAGTGGATATTTACTCGGAGTGAATCCATTTGACCAGCCTGGAGTTGAAGCCTATAAAGTAAATATGTTTGCTTTACTAGGAAAGCCAGGATTTGAAGAAAAGAAGGCCGAGCTTGAAAAAAGACTATAATTGAATCCATTTCATATTCATGATTCTCAAGTTAAAAAATGAACGAATGTAACGCTAGACAATATCAATATTGGAATTTCATGGTGTGTACGAAATATTCGTTTTTTAATTTACCTTCTTACATTGTGAAATCAACTCAATTAGCTAAATTTAACAAATTAAAGGAAATCCCCCTTGGAGAAACTAAGAAAAAGTTTCGAAGGGGGATTTTTTTATGATTGAAATACCTTCAAGTATAGAAGGAGGAGAATATCAGCTAAACGATCTGGAACAACTTCTTAAACCGATTGGCTATACGATAGGAGGGAATTGGGATTACGATCATGGTTATTTTGATTATAAGATGGATGATCAAGAAGGCTATCAATTTTTACGGCTACCATTTCAAGTTGTTGAAGGACAATTAGATTCTTCCGTTTGTACAGTTAAATTAGGAACACCTTTTTTACTTTCTCATGAATATGAGGGAGGGGTAGATGAAGACGCTGATGTAGGTAATTTTTCCGCCTCTTTCGATCAGTTTCAATCACCTGAGAATAAGGATGCTCCTATCCCTGAGTCGTTCGTCAATACAGGACGAGTACTTGTGTCAGAGCTTGAAAGCATCCTCTAAAATCAATTAAGAAGAAGCAGAGATCACTAATAAAATATCGTGTTCTTTTAGAACGAAGGGATGGGAGGGATTGATGATGGTATCTCTCCCTCTTTTAATGCCAAATAAAAGGGCTCCCTCTTCAAGCAATTGTTTACTCGTGTCGATGAAATTTTTCCCGATATAATCAGTGGAAGATTGGAAGACAAAACGACTACCATTAAATTGTTCGAGCAAGATCATAAGGGCATCGACCTTTTCTGTAGAATGGAGACAATTAGTCATGACAGAGCTTGTAATTTGGTTTGTTTGGATTAATTCATCGGCACCTGCACGCAATGCGTTTGAAGATTGTTCTGTTGTCAAAATTTCGGCTACCGTGTAAACCGTTGAATTTAGGCCTTTAATCGCTAATAAAGTTAGGATCGTGTCCATATCGGCTTGAAGCTCATCTTTATTTTGATCGGCTGTAATAAGTACTTTTTTTGCATGATAAATATTTGCTTTAATAAGAACTTGGTCGGTAGTCGCCCTTCCTTTAATAAAATGGATGTGATAGTCAGAAAAAGGGTTGCTTTCTAATGTTTGATCGACCAAAACAATTAATCCGTAATTTTCTTCTTGTGAAAATTTTTCAATGATGGCTTTTGATCTTTCGTTCCAGCCGATAATAATCGTATGCTCTTTCCCTTTAAACATTATTTTCCCCTCAATATAGTCATTTTGCCGTTTTACAGCAGAAGAGGCCAACGTAACAAAATAAGACGAAACAAATCCAACACCTAACAAAATTAAGAAAATGCCAATCAATTTTCCTAAAATGGTTTTTGGAACAAAATCCCCATACCCAACTGTTGAAGCAGTAATGATCGCCCACCAAATTCCATCAAAAAGTGTTGTGAAGGTTTCAGGTTCGATTAAATAGGCAAATAAGCCAAAGAAAAAAAGTAATAACATGGCGATGAAAAATAGCCGAAGAAAGAAAGGCATTCGAATAAAATGCGAAAAAAAATGGTGGGGCATCGTTATATTACCTCATTCTTTTTATGACTTCTTCATCATTGTGACCACTTTTTTTTAGCGATAAACAAGGCTCCTTTCGATAGCTCTGTCAAAAATAAAAACTGCAGGTCACAAATCGGACCTGCAGTTTTAGTGATGTTATATTATTCAGCTTTAGCTGCTTGAAGATCTAATGAAATCTTGATCTTATCTCCAACTAGAACTCCACCAGTTTCTAAAGCGGCATTCCAAGTAAGACCAAATTCACTACGGTTGATGCTACCTTCTACTCCAAACCCAACTTTTTCATTGCCCCAAGGATCTTTACCAGTTCCCCCGTAAGTAACAGTGAATGTTTGCGGCTTAGTTGTATCTTTAATGGTTAAATCACCAGTGACGTCATATTCACCTTCATCTATCTTTGCGATAGAAGTAGCTTTGAACGTCATTTTTGGGAAGTTTTCTACATCAAAAAAGTCTGCAGAACGAAGATGTGCATCACGATCATTGTTACGTGTATCAACGCTAGCAGTATCAATTGTAAATTCAATCGTTGCAGTCGTTAAATCAGTTGGATCAGCTTCGATTGTTGCATCGAATTCATTGAAAGAACCCTTTACGTTTGCGAACATCATATGTTTTACTGAAAAGTCAACGCTGCTGTGTGCAGTGTCTAAAGCCCATTTAGTTTTTGTCATTGGTAAATCTCTCCCTTTTCCTCTATATTTGTCTCAAATTTAATTATCTCAAATTCAAGATGTTTTAACTTAAGATGAATTATATAATCCAAATACCAGATTGTCAATCAAATAAGTAATAAAAAAACATGATTTTTACAAAGAAGGAGCATTCTAACAGAGAAAGTTTATATAGAAGGCTTTTTTTGCAAACATTATTTTCTTTTTAAAAAAACATGTAGCTTTTGAAGATTAGTAAGGCTATTTACTGCCGACAGCTTCTCTTAAAGGACGAGCGAAAAGTGCCGTTGCAAACTTCCTGTATAGCAGTGTAGGTAAAAGTTAGTTTTAGGGTTTTGATAAAAACCACTATCAATGTGAAAATACCGATATAGAAAGGAATGAAGTGTTGTGAATCAGCCACTAGGTTATTTAAAAGAGGTTCTCTCGAATTATACGGATCGCTCAGATGTTTGTCAGGAAATTTATTCTATTATTAGAGAGCACGATTTTACGACTGAGGAGTCGTTTGTGCGAAAGCTATCAAATGAACAAATCGACTTTCTTAACAAAATTTTACCAGATGAAATCGATCATGCCCGAGAAGTAGAGGATTCCGAAAGAGTGGAGCAATTGAATGAAGTGTTTGAACTGCTTTATTGATCTAAGTGTAAGGCTCTTTTCGTAATGTTTTTGAACAGGAACATAGATAAAAATAATCTAGTAAGTAAACGAAAAAGTGCCGTGCAAAAATAATATGTGCTTCAAAACCACGTTGGAGGTATAAATGTCGGCTTTTGGACATTTACGAATAAAACAACACTCATTGTGAAAACAGTGAAGGGTAAAAACCATATTCTAAACAAAACAGAGATAAAAAAACGGGACAATTAGTCATTGTCCCGTTTTTCTCTATCCTCAACATATGGCTCATGTTCATAGGCTGGTAAATCTCCAAAGGGGGTCATAATTCCTTCTTCATCAAGAACTTCCTCGTAGCGCTCGTGCTGTGAGTTCGGATACACCGTGACATTCTTCCCTTCTATATCATTTCCGACAAAGTTCTCATAATCTTCGACATATCCGATGTTTTCTTCAGACTCAATATACGTATCGTTATAATGATCTTCTACTTTCACAAAATCGGACGGGGTCTCTGAGGTTCCCCAGCTCTCCACTTCTTGCCATGCGTCTTCAGCATCAAACGCTACCGTTTCATCTTGCTCATCCATATCGAATTTACCGAAAGGAGGCATTAATACTCCTTCTTCAATCGGACGCTCATGAGAAGTAATTTGATCAGGAGTATGTTCGATACAATAGGTTGTCGTAGGCAATGCTTCGAGTCGTTGTAAGGCAATTTCCTTTCCGCAAACCTCGCATTGACCATATGTACCATTTTCAATTGCATCCAACGCCTTCGAAATGTTTTTCATTTCATTTCGATAGTGCTCACTTAAGGCGATGTCTTTCTCTCGTTCGTATAATTCAGTACCTTCATCTCCTGGATGGTTATCGTAGCTAGATAGCTCTCCTACTGACTCATGAGCATGTCCAGCAGTTAAATTTAAGTGGTCATTCGCTTCGTATCTATTCTCTAAGTCTTTCTTTTGCTCTTCCAATTTTGTTTTAAACTTTAAAAGCTGATCCTTTGATAGCATCTGTAAGCAACCCTTTCAATAACTAATTCGTTCTTTTGTTTAGTATGAATCAATTGTTTCATGTTCATGCAAAGGATGTCAGGAACGAATAAAAATACAATAATAATCATAGGAGCGAAATGTGTAGAAAATATATGAATTGTAAGATAATCTGACAAGGAAAATCGGATCTTTGAAAAAAAGTTTATTGTAAAATAATATGTATCTTTATTTAAAAAAATGTATAAATATTGAAATCATCATTAAGATTAAACAAATTAGAAGTGACTATAAATAATTAGATATTATCCCAAATAATAAAATGTAAATTTAAATTATAAGAAAATTAACATTTCTTAATAAAATTAACTATACTAATAAAATTTTATAAAACAGATAGAAATTATCTATTTCGAAAATTGAAATAATAAAAATTCCTTCGTGTTTCGAAATTTAATAGAAAATTACAATTACTTTTATTTTTCCCTATATTGCAAAAATTTAAACCTGATAGTATACTTTTGCTAATCATTATTATCCAGTTATTCTTTTTGACTACCTGCTATAAAGGAAATCTAGTACAAAAGTCTGAAGGTAATGAGAAACCCCCATCATTGTGTTCGACTTAATTCTCACCAATAGACACAGTGAAGATTTATTCAAAAACAATCCAATCCTAAATAACCGAGAAGATATTAAGTTGAGGTGCAATTAATGACACAAAAAACTCTATTGGATGTTAAAGGACTAAAGACTTATTTTTATTTAGAAGGAAAGAAAGTAGCGAAAGCGGTCGATGGCGTTACGTTTTCTGTTAACCCAGGTGAGACTGTTGCCCTCGTTGGAGAATCGGGGAGTGGCAAAAGTATTACTTCTCTTTCAATTATGAAGTTAATTGGAAAGCCAGGAAAGATAGAAGAAGGAAAAATCCTTTTTGACGGAAAAGATCTTGTTACTTATTCGGATAAACAAATGACTCAAGTCAGAGGCCGAGAAATCGGAATGATATTTCAAGAGCCGATGACGGCTTTAAATCCCGTTTTTACGATTGGAAATCAAATTAAAGAAACATTGATTAGACATAAGAAGATTTCGAAAGCAGAAGCAGAAAGAAAAGCAATTGAACTATTAAAGCTCGTAGGGTTTCCAAGAGCGGAAGAAACAATGAAGGAGTATCCACATCAACTTTCTGGTGGAATGAGGCAAAGGGCGATGATCGCCATTGCGATTTCATGCGATCCTAAGCTTTTAATTGCTGATGAACCAACAACGGCTTTAGATGTAACAATCCAGGCACAAATCCTCGATATTATGGATGAGATGAAGAAGAAATTTAATATGGCTGTGCTTCTAATTACTCACGATTTAGGTGTTGTTGCTGAATATGCAGAACGAGTAATGGTTATGTATGGTGGACAAATCGTCGAGCAAACGACAGTGGAAAACCTTTTCTTAAATCCAAAACATCCTTATACAACCGGGTTGCTTGAGAGTTTGCCAAGCCTAGAAAAAGAGACAGATAGGCTTGGTGCGATTAAAGGAATGGTTCCTGCAGCACATGAATTTCCTATTGGTTGTAGATTCTCTGATCGCTGTCCGCATGCAATGGATAAGTGTCGAGCTTCAAATCCTGAACTAGTAACTGTTGAGCCGGGTCATAATGTCCGTTGCTATCTGTATGAATAAGGGGGCTAACTAGTGTCAGTAATAGAAAAAGAACTTCAAAAAAAGACAGAGCAAGAAAACGATTATATATTAGAGGCGAAAAACCTTAAGAAATACTTTCCGATTAAAGGAGGAGTCCTAAAACGTACAGTCGGGCATGTAAAGGCTGTTGATGATGTTTCTCTGAACATTATTAGAGGAGAAACATTAGGAGTTGTAGGTGAATCAGGTTCAGGGAAATCAACTTTAGGTCGTGTCATTCTAAGACTATTAGATCCTACTGGTGGTCAGATTGTCTTTGAAAATGAGGATATCACAACTTTAAACAATCGCCAGTTACGTCCATTCAGAAAGGACATGCAAATTGTTTTCCAAGATCCATTTGCTTCCCTCAATCCGAAAATGAATGTTCAAGAATTGATAGAGGAACCTCTTTTAGTTCAAACATCCTTAAGTAAGAGTGAACGTAAGGAAAAAGCAATAGATTTACTTGGTAAAGTTGGTCTAAGACCTGATGCTCGTTTGAAATATCCCCATGAATTTTCAGGTGGACAAAGACAGCGTATCAGTATTGCGAGAGCATTAGCGTTAAATCCCAAATTTATCATTTGTGATGAACCTGTATCTGCACTTGATGTATCCATTCAGGCTCAAGTTTTAAATTTAATGGCAGATTTGCAAGATGAATTTAATTTAACCTACTTGTTTATTGCCCATGATCTAAGTGTAGTAAAGCATATTAGTGATCGGGTAGCTGTTATGTATTTAGGGAGAATTGCAGAAATCGCACCAAAGAAAAATCTTTATGAAGCACCGTTACACCCTTATACAGAAGCTTTATTATCAGCAGTTCCATCAACAGATGTACTTGCAAAACGAGAGAAAATCATTTTAAAAGGGGATTTACCAAGCCCGTCAAATCCTCCATCTGGTTGTGCATTTAGAACGAGATGTCCGAAAGCTCACGAACGCTGTGCAATTGATCGGCCTGACCTTATAAATGTAAGTGAAGGACATTATGTAGCTTGCCACTTATATGATAATCAAAACTAAAAATGGGTTTATGAGATTGATAGATGAGAGTCGGTTCATCTTGAAATCTTTCTGTTGCAAAAAGAACCTTACATATAAGGAGGTGGTGTGCCTTAGGAATTTAGAGCAAGTCAGTTTGTCTTTTAAAATTTAAAAGGGGTGAATGAATTTGAAGAAAAGAAGTTGGTTATTACTACTTAGCTTTGTTCTCATGCTAGGTATCATTGCTGCTTGTTCTAGCAGCAATGAAAATGCAGGTACTGAAACTGATGGTGATGAAAAAGAGCCAGATACAGAGGAACCAGCAGCAGAAGGTCCACAAATGGGTGGAACAGTTGTTGGGGCAATGGATACTCCTCCATCTGGTCAGTTCAACCCAATTTTCTATGAAGAAGCATACGAAGCAAACGTTATTGATTTCGTATACGAAGGCCTAGTTGGACAAAATGAAGAATTAGAATTTATTCCTGGCTTAGCTAAATCATGGGAATTTAATGACGATCAATCAGAATTAACCTTCACATTAGAAGAAGGTGTAAAATGGCATGATGGTGAGCCGTTTACAGCTGATGACGTTGTTTTCACTTATAAGCTTCTTGCTAGCCCTGGCTACATTGAAGCTGGCGGAATTCGTACTTACATTGCAGAAAATCTATTAAGTTACGATGAGTTTAGTACTGGTGAAACTGAGGAATTCCAAGGTGTTGTTGCAGTTGATGAGCACACGGTTACATTTAAATTTAAGCAACCACATGTAATGGCATTAAGTGACGCTGCATTCCCGATTATTCCTGAGCACATTTTCGCAGATATTCCGATTGCAGATATGCCTGCAGCTCCAGAATCTCGTGAAGCTGGAAAAGTTATTGGTACTGGTCCATTCCAATTTACGGAAATGATTCAAGGTGAACAATATGTTCTTTCTAAATTTGCTGATTACTGGCAAGGTGAGCCTTACTTAGATAGTATCGTATGGAAAGTTGTTGACCAAGCGGTAATCCTAGGATTACTTGAAACTGGTGAAATTGATTTCGTTGCTGATCCAAATGGATTCCAAGCAGCTGACTACGAAACAGTAGATGCTATGCCAAATGTTGAAATTATTGAACAACCAGACTTTGGTTACCAAATCATGGGCTTCATGTTTAACCATGGTCCTGTTATGGATAAGTCTCAATGGAAAGAAAATCCAAAAGTAAAAGAAGTAAAAGTTCGTCAAGCAATTGCATACGCAATTGATCGCCAAGCGATTATTGATGGTTTACTTTACGGTAGAGGTTCTGTACAGAATTCACCAATTGCTACACAATTCTGGGCTTATGATGATACAAACCCAGAACAATATGAATTTGATCCTGATAAAGCAAAATCACTTTTAGACGAAGCGGGCTATGTTGATGCTAATGGTGATGGTATGCGTGAAGATCCAGATGGAAATGAGTGGGTATTAAATCTTCATTATCCACTAGGAAACCAAGTTCGTGAGCGTTCAGCGCCAATTATTGCTGAATTCTTAGGAGAAGTAGGAATTCAAGTAGAATTAGCTCAACCTAAGGAAGCTCCAGTGTACTTTGAAGATCTTGATGTTAACCCTAATAGTATGGACCTATTCTTACTTGGATGGTCATTGGCGTCTGGTGACCCAGACCCAGGCGGAATCTGGAGATCGGATGTACCTTATAACTACCCTCGTTGGGATAATCCAGAAGCTGATGCGTTGTTAACAGATGCGATTACACCACCAGAGGCATTTGAACAAGATTATCGTCAACAAGTATATAGTGATTGGCAAGTGAAGTTTGGTGAAGATTTACCAGCTGTCATCCTATATGCTCAAAATAAATTATGGGCACATAATAGTCGCTTAGAAGGATTTACAGTATTACCTTATTCCTTCTTAGGTGATTCACATCTTTGGTATGTAACAGAGTAATAGATCTTTACATCAATATAGAGAAGAGCGTTCGGTGTAGCGCCGCGCTCTTTTCTTGTTAAAAAAAGTTAAGTCCATATTTTAACTTCGAGAATTGTTTAGCGCAAGACGCTTGCGCTTTTCTATTGAATGGAGGGGAAACATTGTATCAGTATATCATCAGACGAATCATGGTTTTTATTCCAATGCTCATTGTTTTAACCATTTTCGTGTTTGCCCTTATGAAGGCTGCTCCGGGTGATCCTTTCTCTGGAAGATTAGATCCGAACATCGATCCTGAGGTGTACGAAAAGCAACGAGAAGCATTAGGTTTAAATGACCCCATTCATATTCAATATTGGAACTGGGTGAAAGGTGCCGCTCAAGGGGATTTTGGTCAATCGATCATTTATAAAGGACGAGCAGTATCTGATTTAATAGCTGAACGACTAGTGAATACGGTTAATTTGGGGATCATGACATTAATCATCACACTTGTCGTATCGATTCCAATAGGAATTTATTCAGCAAGGAAGCCGTATTCGTTATTAGATTATGGTGCTACTGCATTTGGCTTTTTTGGACTAGCTGTACCAAACTTTTTCTTTGGATTAATCGCCATCTATGTGTTTTCTATACAGCTTGGCTGGCTCCCATCACATGGGACTGTATCGAAACCGGGACTTGAGGGCTTTGAATTATTTCAAGATAAATTGAAGCATCTTATCTTACCAAGTATTACCCTTGGTTTAGCAGGAACAGCCTCCTATATGCGTTATATGCGTTCAGAGGTACTAGATGTTCTTGGAAGTGATTACATTCGAACGGCGAGAGCAAAGGGAATGACTGAACAGTCTGTACTTTATAAGCATACCCTTCGAAATGCACTGATTCCTATTATTACATTACTTGGATTTGAAATTGGGGCATTATTAGCAGGAGCCGTCATTACTGAAGGTGTTTTCCAGTTCCCAGGATTAGGGACATTGTTTCTTTCTTCTATAGGAAATCGGGATTACCCAGTGATTATGGCCATTAACTTGATGCTAGGAGTCACCATTCTCGTAGGAAATCTACTAGCAGATATTTTCTATAGTATTGTTGACCCAAGAATCCGCTACGATTGAGGTGAAATGAATGGAAATGAAACCACAAGGAACAACCAATACAGATCCTAGTATCAATTTAAGTAATGTGGAAAAAGGAAATAGTCCAACTCGAATAGCAATTAAGCGTTTTATGAAAAATAAGCTGGCTGTCGTAAGTGTGTTTGTCCTTATTTTAATTATCTTGGTCGTAGTCTTTGCACCACTTTTGACAGATCAAGACCCGACGAAATCAAACTTAACTTTAATTGAGCGTCCACCAAGTGCTGATCATCCTCTTGGTAATGACAGTTCAGGACGAGATAACTTGGCACGACTTTTATACGGTGGTCGAGTATCATTGATAGTTGGGTTCAGCGCAATGGTATTTACCCTTGTTATTGGAGTGGTGTTAGGTTCCATTGCAGGTTACTACGGTGGAAAAGTGGATAATATCATTATGCGTGCAGCAGATTTAATGCTTATGCTACCATTCCTTGTCTTAGTATTGACAGTAGTAGCTATTCTCCAGAAAGTAACGATTGCGATCTTTGTAACGGTCATTGCGTTAACATCGTGGCCGACCTTAACGAGGATCATACGAGGTACATTTTTAACCTTGCGAGAACAAGAATTTATATTGGGGGCAAAAGCGATTGGGGTTAGTGACTTACGAATTATTTTTAAGCATTTTATTCCCAATGCGGTTGGTCCGATCGTTGTAAATGCCACGTTAATGATGGCGTCTTATATTATTGTTGAATCAGCCTTGAGCTTTATTGGATTTGGAATACCGCAGCCAACACCGAGCTGGGGGAATATGATTTCTGAAGCTCAGAGTTTAAGAATATTGCGAAATAGTCCGGAAGCATGGATTCCACCAGGACTATTCATCTTAACTACAGTCCTTTGTATTAACTTTATCGGAGACGGTCTTCGAGATGCGTTTGATCCGAAGAGTAATAGACGTTGATAAAAATAACCTACTGACTAAAACATCAGTAGGTTAATTTTTGTTTACTAAGTTCATTTTCATGGGTAAATGTTGAATTGTGCTAGATATCTACACGAGATTAGACCATTCTGAATATAAGCCGCTTCCATTGCAACCTGGACAATCATATGGATTACTTAAATAGACAAATTCATTCGCTGGATAGATTAAGAATCCTCTTCCATAACACTCCGGGCATTTGTTTTCATCCTTCATTTTCGAGACATGTTTTTCGTAACGAGTATTTTTCCAATCGTTGAATGCATTAAGCAGCCCCATTTTTATCACCTCAATTTTTTCTTATTTTTTGTTGTAATTGTCAATTTTATACATGAATATTTTTAAAATCATAAATTTGTGCTTACTCATTTTAGAAAACACTATGATAGGTTCCGCTCAAAAAAATAATACTTCGACACGCTTGTACTACAACAGATAGGTGAGTAAATTTTCCTTAGTTACTAATATTATATGAGGAAAATGAGAATTTGGCACTATTTTTTGATTCTTTTATATATTCAAAAAAGTATTGATTATTGGTAAATACCGTGATTTAATAGGAACAGATAAACTTATCTGATATGTGATCTCTTAAAATATAATAAAGGAAGGGAGGATAGAAGATGAATGTTGAGAAAATTTCTATAAAAAAGGTGTCGGAATCTGTTGTAGAACAAATCGAGGAAATGATTGAGAGCGGTTCCATCGAAACTGGAGAGAAGCTTCCTTCGGTAAGGGAGTTATGTGATATGTTCGGTGTCGGTCGCTCTGCAATACGAGATGCCATTATTACGTTAAAAGGAAAGGGCATTGTAGATGTCAAACAAGGTCAAGGAACATTTATTCGTCGTTTTGATACTAAGAAATTATTCAATCCTTTATTAATCAATCCTGAATCAAATGATGTACGTGAACTTTTTCAAGTTCGAAAACTGCTTGAGCCAGGAATAGCCGAAATGGCGGCTCTCAATTGGACCGAACAGGATATGAGCCAATTAGAGAGGTGTTTTCATACGAAATCATCCTACGGTTGGGAGGAAGATTACCATTTCCATATGACCATAGCGAAGGCATCTAAGAATCAAATTATCTTCCAACTATTACAATTCATATCAACTACTACGAAAAAACACATGATTGAATTTCACCGTTATATTGAACAAAACCACTCCATTTTTGAAATAATTGCACAGCAACATAGGGATATTTTTGAAGCAATAAAAGAATCTGACTCTCTTAAAGCAAAAAATAAAATGACTGAACATTTAGAATACGTCGAAAGTATTATGCAGAAAAGCTTATGGAAATCGTCTTAAAAATATTTGAGAAGGAGAGGGATGAATTGATTACATCAGATTTATTCAATGACCTACAAGCAGTCATTAGTCATGAAAGAATAATAGAAAATCAAAAAATTGATGATTTTTTAGGGAATTCAGGAAGGGTAGAGATTAAGCCTCATTCAGAAGCGGAGATCATAAAAGTTTTAAACTATGCGAACGAGAATAATAGAGAGATTTCCATTGTTGCTGGAGGTACGAAGCGTGGTTTTGGAGGAATAACAAAAGCTGAGGACATTGCTTTATCATTGGAAAAATATCAGGGGATAGTTGATCATACGGTAGGAGATATGACGGTTACCGTCAAAGCGGGAACTCCCTTTAAAGAACTTCAAAAATATTTAGCGCAATATAATCAGAAAATTTCTTTAGATCCATTTTGTCCCGATAAGGCCACAATTGGAGGTGTCATTGCTGCAAATGACAGCGGTCCCAAACGACTAGGCTATGGCTCTGCGCGGGATGTTGTGATTGGATTGCGAATCGCCTATCCTGATGGTTCTGTAATTCGCTCAGGCGGAAAGGTCGTTAAAAATGTTGCAGGCTATGATATGAATAAGTTATTTATTGGTTCGATGGGAACGCTTGGAGTGTTAACAGAGGTCACGTTAAAGCTTCGCCCAGTCTCAAAATATGAAAGCGTTGTATTATTAGCGTTTCCGGACGGTCATGGCAAAGAGATCAAGGACTTTGTCAGTGAACTCCTAGACTCGATGATGGAACCAATCGCCCTTGAATTAGTAAGTCCTACCATGTCTGAAAAACTGACAGGACGAAAAAGCTATACCGTTGCTATAAGCTTTGAAGATATAGAAACGTCGGTACATTATCAAGAAGAGTTTGTAGAAAAAATCAAACCAGCTTGTGCTGATATGCGCATTTTGGATCAAGAGAATGCCGTTCAATTTTGGGAGCAGTTCTACAATATGGGTCCTAAGATGACAAACATAAGTGAAACGGAAGCAATATTAAAAATCGGGGTCGTTAATTTAGATGTGATTGATGTTGTAAGCGAGTGTGAACTTTTAAGTGATGCTCATAACCTGAAAATCGAAGGACATGGTGGACTAGGTCATGGATTGTGTCAAGTTCATTTGTCTGGTGCCCGTGAGGATGTGGAGGCAGCAATTTTTCATGTAAGAAAGTTTGTTACAGAAAAAAATGGTTACGTTATCATCAAGCATTTGCCCCTAGACCTTCGTCAAAAAATCAATGTTTGGGGAGAAAAACCTTCCTACTTCTTCTTATTAGAAGGAATAAAAGAAAAGGTAGATCCGAGAAAAATACTAAATCCTAAACGGTTTGTAGGGGGGATATAAATTGAGTTTAAAAGAAACGGATCTGAAAAGTGAGCCAACATGTCAAACGAATTCATTAAGTAATTATTTGTGGAGTGATCCACCAGATGAGAATAAGTGGGCAGATTGTGTCCATTGTGGTTTATGTTTAGAGGCTTGTCCAACCTATGAACAAACTGGTCAAGAACAACATTCGCCAAGAGGCCGAGTTCATTTAATTAAATCCGTAGCAGAAGGGAGATTAGTCGTTGATGAAGACTTTTCCGACCCCGTTTTTGTTTGTTTAGATTGTCGTGCCTGTACAACCGCTTGCCCAGCCGATGTTGATGTCGGGGGCTTAATTGAAGAAGCTCGCGGTCAAGTTCGTCAAGCAATACCTTTGAAAGGATGGAAGGGGACGACAAGTAAACTTCTATTGGAAGGATTATTCCCTCACATAAATCGTCTCCACTCTTTAGGAAGTCTGCTTAAATTTTACCAAAAGAGCGGATTGCAAAAGGTTGTTCGTAAAACAGGTTTGATTCATATCATGCCAAAGCATCTAGTTGAAATGGAAGCGATTATGCCAGAAATCGGGACACCCGTACAAAAGAAGTTTAAAGATCAAGAAATAATTAAGGCAAAGGGGGAATCAAAGCGTGAGGTCGCCATGTTAACGGGATGCATTATGGATGTGATGTTTAGTGATATCAATGAGTCGACCATCAATGTGTTAACGAAAAATGGAAACGATGTGATCATTCCTAAAAATCAAACTTGCTGTGGAGCTCTTCATGTACATGCAGGAGACCGTGAGACGGGGAGAAAGTTAGCAAAGCAAAATATCGAAGCATTCAAGGATGCAAAGAAGGTGATTACGAATGCGGCAGGTTGTGGATGTATGTTAAAGGAGTACCCAGAACTATTCCGTGAAGAACCTGAATGGCATGAAAAAGCAGAAGAATTCTCCAAAAAAGTAGAGGATATTTCAAAACATTTATATGATACAGGGTATGAAAAACCGAAAGTGGAATTGAATACGCGTATTACCTATCATGATGCGTGTCACTTAGCCCATGGTCAAGGTGTTCGTGAGGAACCGAGGGATTTATTAATCAATATTCCAGGAGTAGAAATGGTTCATATGCCGAATGCGGATCGGTGCTGTGGCAGTGCAGGAGTCTATAATATCACCAATCCTGAGATGGCGGGAGCTGTACTTGAAAGCAAAATGAGAAATGTTCCTGAGGATGTTGAAATGATATCCATGGGCAATCCTGGTTGCATGCTACAAATGGCTGTTGGTGTAAAGAAGTATGGAAGAAATCAAAAAATTGTTCATACCGTTCAGCTACTTGATTGGGCATATCAAAAAGAAGAGAAAGAGAGGGGGAAATAATGGCGAAAAAGAGATTGCAAACAACTGACAAGGATATTATCAATCTAGCAAAAATAGTGGGGGAAAAAGAAATTTTATATAAGCCGTCTGATTTGCTCGCTTACGATTGTGATGGGTTTACGATTCACAAGCATCTCCCAAAGGTAGTCGTCTTTCCCAATAATACAGAAGAGGTCGCTGAAGTGGTCAAATATTGTGATACCCATCAACTGCCTTTTTTAGCTCGTGGTGCAGGCACAGGTTTAAGCGGTGGGGCGATTCCTTTAAATGGAGAGGTGATCATCAGTTTAGTTAAAATGAAGCGGTTGTTGAGCGTCGATCTGGAGAACCGCCGTGCCGTTGTCGAACCAGGCTTCGTTAATCTTAAATTGACGAATTCGATTGCTCATAAAGGCTACTATTACGCACCAGATCCTTCTAGCCAATATGCATGTACGATTGGCGGAAATGTAGCTGAGAACGCAGGTGGAGCCCATTGTTTAAAATATGGAGTGACGACGAATCATATTTTAGGTTTAGAGGTTGTTATGCCAAACGGAGAAATTATTGATATCAGCAGCAATGGGGTTCCTGATGCGCCAGGCTATGATTTATTGGGTCTTTTGACAGGATCGGAAGGGACGTTAGGAATTGTCACAAAAATCACGGTTCGTATTCTTAAAAACCCAGAGGCAAAGCAAACAGTCCTCGCTTATTTTGATAAGGTGGAGGATGGGAGCCAAGCGGTATCTGATATTATTTCTTCGGGAATTGTTCCAGCGGCACTGGAAATGATGGATAAGACGGCGATTGCAGGGGTTGAGGCAGCGGCATTTCCTGTTGGTCACCCGAAAGATATAGAAGCAGTACTATTGATTGAAGTAGATGGAATATCAGCAGGAATTGATGAACAGATTAATCAGATATTAGCTGTGTGTAACAATCGTAATGTAAGAGAGGTGAAAGTAGCACAAAGTGAAGAGGAAAGAGGGAGATGGTGGGCAAACCGAAAAACAGGGTTTGGGGCGATGGGAGCTATCTCTCCAGATTATCTTGTACAGGATGGAGTGATCCCTCGCAGCAAGCTTCCAGAAGTGTTAGCTAGAATAAATAAAATCAGCGAGGAAAGTGGACTTAGAATTGCTAATATTTTTCATGCTGGCGATGGAAATTTACATCCTCTCGTCCTCTTTGATGCGAGAAAGCCTGGAGAAACAGAGAGAGCATTAAAAGCAGGAAGTGAATGTCTTCAAGTTTGTGCAGATGTAGGTGGAACGATCACGGGGGAACATGGTGTGGGAATCGAAAAAAGAGAAGAAATGCGCTTTGTGTTTACGGATAGAGAAATTCAGGCACAAACGGATATCCGTGATGTATTTAATCCTAAAAATTTGTTGAATGCTGGTAAGCTATTTCCTACACCTGGACGCTGTGTAGAGATAAAAAAAGAAATGAAGGAAGCATTGAGGACATCTTAAGGATCGGAACCTAACGGTGAATAAATGCATCGTTAGGTTCAATTAAATGAAGAGAAGTTACGGTTTTATTCATGTGACTACATAGAAAAACAAAAGATAAAATTTTTAGAAAATTATTGAAAGATGTTTTTTCACATGATATTATTTTTTTAGATAATAAATGAAACGCTGTTGCGTAATAACAAACGAGAAAAATAAGGAGGAGTTATACATGTCTGAATACGTGAAAATGGGCAATCTCCAGGTTGCTAAAGTGCTAGCTGATTTTATTAATAAGGAAGCGTTACCAGGGAGTCAGGTTGAGCAAGAAGAATTTTGGGTAGGCTTAGAGACTCTCATCGAAGATTTAGCTCCAAAAAATAAAGAATTACTTGCTATTCGTGATCAGATTCAAGAGAAAATTCATACTTGGCATAAAGAACACCAGGAATTTAATTTTGAACAATATAAGAGTTTTTTAGAAGAGATTGGCTATTTAGAGCCTGAAGTAGAAGAGTACGAAGTAACAACTACTAATGTTGATGATGAGGTGGCATCCCAACCTGGTCCGCAGCTTGTAGTCCCTGTTGATAATGCTCGCTATGCCCTAAACGCTGCTAATGCTCGTTGGGGAAGCTTATATGATGCTCTTTATGGCACCGATGTCATTAGTGAAGAAAATGGTGCTCACCGTGGTGGAGGCTACAATCCGGTAAGAGGAGAAAAGGTCATTCAATTTGCGAGAAACTTTCTCGATCAAGCAGCCGCACTGATTGATGCCACACATCAGGATGCAGTGAAATATGAGGTGGTTGATGGGAAGCTGGCTGTAACGTTAGAAAATGGAAATACGACTGGATTAGTGGATCAGTCAAAGCTAGTAGGCTATCAAGGGAGTGCTGAGGAGCCATCTGCTATTCTTTTGAAAAATAACCGACTACATTTTGAAATTCAAATTGACCATCAATCTCCAATTGGAAAATCGGATAAAGCGGGAGTAAAAGATGTTCTGATGGAGTCTGCTTTAACAACCATTATGGATTGCGAAGATTCAGTGGCAGCTGTTGACGCTGAGGATAAGACTCACGTTTATCGCAATTGGCTTGGTTTAATGAGAGGTGATTTAACAGCCACATTCCAAAAAGGCGGTAAAACGATTACTCGTTCGATGAATCCTGATCGCTTGTACACATCTCCAACTGGAGAAGAAGTTACATTAAATGGACGTTCAATGATGTTTACAAGAAACGTTGGTCACTTAATGACAACGAATGCGATTCTTAGACCGAATGGGGAAGAGATCCCTGAAGGAATCATGGATACTGTTATTACGAGTTTAATAGGGAAGCATACGTTATTAGGAAATGGGAAGTACCAGAATAGTAAAAAAGGCTCCATTTATATCGTTAAACCAAAAATGCATGGTTCTGCTGAAGTCGCATTTGCGAATGAATTGTTCAATCGAGTAGAGGAACTTCTCGGACTTGAGCGCAATACATTAAAAATTGGTGTGATGGATGAAGAAAGAAGAACGTCTCTTAACTTAAAGAATGCAATTAGTAAGGTTAAAGAACGGATCGTATTTATTAATACAGGATTCCTTGATCGGACTGGAGATGAAATGCACACTTCAATGGAAGCAGGAGCAATGATTCGTAAAAACGATATGAAATCAACGACCTGGCTGAAAGGATATGAAGACTCAAACGTAAATGTTGGTTTATCTGTAGGTTTCCAAGGACATGCACAAATTGGAAAAGGAATGTGGGCGATCCCCGATTTAATGGCAGAGATGATTAAGCAAAAAATTGGTCATCCTAAGTCAGGTGCAAATACTGCCTGGGTGCCGTCTCCTACAGCAGCAACCTTGCATGCTCTTCATTATCATGAGATTGATGTTATTGCTGTTCAAAATGAGCTATTGAAGGATGGTTCGATTGACTATCGAGATGCTATATTGCAAATTCCAGTCGCTGAAAATCCAGCATGGACGCCGGAGGAAATTCAACAAGAGCTCGATAATAATGCACAAGGAATTCTTGGTTATGTTGTCCGTTGGGTTGAGCAAGGAGTTGGATGCTCTAAAGTACCGGATATTAACAATATTGGCCTTATGGAGGACCGTGCCACATTACGAATCTCAAGTCAGCATATGGCAAACTGGCTACATCACGGAATCGTGACAGAAGCGCAAGTTTTAGAAACGCTGAAGCGGATGGCGAAGGTTGTAGATGAACAAAATGCAGGCGATGAGAACTATCGTCCAATGGCTGCAAACTATGACAATTCCGTTGCTTTCCAAGCAGCCTGTGACTTAGTTTTCAAAGGATACGAACAGCCGAGTGGATATACCGAGCCAATTTTACATCGTCGCCGCGCTGAATTTAAAGCAAAGATTGCAGTCGGTAACTAAATATTGTAAAGCAGGTTTATAGAAAGCGATAATAGTGGATTTATAGAAGGATAAAAGAATGGTCTAATAGGAAAGTCCGATTCATTATCGAGTAAGGAGCATTCGGACAGATTGAGTCGCGAATGTCAAGGGGCTGTCCGAATAGGAGGGCTATTCGGACAGTCCGAGCTGTAAAAGAAATAAGTAAGTCCGAATAGAGGGGTTATTCGGACAGCCCGAGCTGTAAAACAAATAAGTAAGTCCGAATAGAGGGGTTAATCGGACAGCCCAAGCTGTAAAACAAA
>NZ_HE978516.1:0-46365 GCF_000311725.1 Robertmurraya massiliosenegalensis JC6 | reverse complement strand
CTATTCGGACAGCCCAAGCTGTAAAACAAATAAGTAAGTCCGAATAGAGGGGCAATTCGGACAGTCCGAGCTGTAAAACAAATAAGTAAGTCCGAATAGAGGGGTTATTCGGACAGCCCAAGCTGTAAAACAAATAAGTAAGTCCGAATAGAGGGGTTAATCGGACAGCCCAAGCTGTAAAAGAAATAAGTTTGTCCGAATAGAAGGGCTATTCGGACAGCCCGAGCTGTAAAACAAATAAGTAAGTCCGAATAGAGGGGCTATTCGGACAGCCCAAGCTGTAAAACACATAAGTAAGTCCGAATAGAGGGGCAATTCGGACAGCCCGTTTTTTAAAGAGAGGAGTGGAACAATGAAATTTACTCGTTTTACTGTGGATTCAAATGAATATACAGGTGTCATAGTGGATGAAGTCATAAGAGAGATAAAAGGTGATATTTTTACAGACTGGGATTATACAGGGAAGGTTTTTTCGAAGAGTGAAGTGAAGCTACTAGCCCCATTAGCTCCTAATCAAATTATTGGGATTGGCGCAAACTATGTGGCTACAACAGATGACCTGCCTAGTGAGCTACCAGAAATTCCGGTATTCTTTTTTAAGCCAACTTCATCAGTCATTGGTCCAGAAGATGATATTGTTATTCCTTCAGGCTGTGATACTGTAAAATTTGAATCGGAACTAGCTGTAATTATCGGAAAAGAGGCAAAAAATATATCAGAAGCAGACGTTTTTGATTATGTGTTTGGATATACGGTAGGCAATGATGTAACCGCTCCTGCCTTTTTTCATGAAGCTGGCCATTGGACGATTGGCAAGTCATTTGACACTTTTACTCCATTAGGACCGTTCATTGAAACAGAAATGAATCCATTAGACATTAGAGTGAAAGCTAGATTAAATGGAGAAGAAAAACAAAATAGTGGTCCAGAATTAATGATCATCTCGACTCAAAAGATGGTTTCCTATCTTTCTCATGTAATGACCTTAAAGCCAGGAGATGTAATTTTAACAGGTAGTCCAGTGGGAGCAGAGTTTGTTCATGCCGGAGATGTGATAGAATGTGAGATAGAGGAAATTGGGACACTGAAAAATCCTTTTGTAAAAGTGACTGTTTCAGTGGAGCGTTAAACTGGTGGAAGGGAAGGCTTTTTTTCAGTGGAAAAAAAGCCTTTCGATTAGAAGTAGGGGTGAAATGAGATGGAAAGAGACAATATGGTAAAGTCAGTGGGGCGTGCATTGGATATTATTACCCTTGTTAGTTCAAAAAAAGGGGGGCTAGGGGTAACAGAAATCGCGAAGCAAATCGATATCAATAAAAGCTCCGTCTATCGCATCCTCTCCACGTTAGCTCAGTATGGATATATTGAACAAGACGAAGATACAGGTCGATATAAATTAGGTTATAAGTTTCTTGATATTAGTTCAAAACTATTGGAGTCAATTGATATAAGAACGGAAGCAAAGCCTTATTTGTTGGAACTGGAACGTGAAACAAATGAAGTTATCCATCTTGCTGTATGGGATCAAGGTGAAGTCGTGTATATCGAAAAACTTGATGGGAATCAAACATTACGGATGCATTCCAAGGTTGGCAAAAGAGCTCCGATGCACTGTACATCAGTGGGAAAAGCCATTCTCGCTTATTTACCGATGAATGTTGTGGAAGACATCATTGAGCGAAAGGGGCTTCCGATTCATACAGAAGCAACGATCACTGAAAAAGATGTGTTTTTAAAAGAATTAGTGAGCATTAAACAAAAGGGATATGCCCTTGATTTAGAAGAGAATGAGTACGGAATTACATGTATAGCGGTACCGCTTTTTGATCATTTAGGGAAGGTGATTGCTTCTGTTAGTATCTCTGGACCTACGATGCGGATGACAGAAGAGAGATTGGAGCAATTAAAAATAAAGATGAAAGAAACAGGTAAAAAAATATCGGGAAGACTTGGCCATGTTCATACGATTTAAACGCAAATTTGTTTGAAATCTTGTTTTGTAAGAATGTATTTACAAAAACGATATTTCAAGCAAATTTTTTTATTTCAGCTGTCTAAAGGAAGATTTGAATGAACGACAAACATTATGATAGTTTAGAGCGATTCTTGTCATAATTAAATGAACGAAATTTTCTAAAAATTATTGAAACTGTAAAAAAAGCGTGTATAATTTAAATAGGAATCAACTGTTATATAACATAAATTTTATTGTTATATAACTTTGTTTTCTGTTAAGCAACAAATGGAATTATTGTTCTTTATTAGCAAACGAAAGGGGAAATGTTATGAGTACAGGTATGCTAGCTTTTTTATCGTTATTGCCAATTATTGCAGTAGCAATCTTTCTTGTCGGGCTTAGATGGCCAGCAAGTAAGGCGATGCCAATCTCCTATTTAGTTGCAATTGGACTGGCGCTATTTGTTTGGAAGGTTCCAAGTGCAAATGTGGCAGCGGCATCATTACACGGTTTATTTACCGCAGGTACATTATTGTACATTATTTTTGGAGCGATTTTATTATTGAATACGCTTCAAGAGAGCGGTGGAATTAAAACGATTCGCCAAGGATTTACAGATATTTCGCCAGATCGACGGGTCCAAGTAATTATCGTTGCTTGGCTATTTGGCTCGTTTATTGAGGGATCTGCGGGATTTGGAACACCTGCTGCCGTAGCTGTTCCGTTGATGGTTGGATTAGGATTTCCTGCAATGGCCGCCGTTGTAGCAGGAATGATTATTCAAAGTACACCGGTCTCTTTTGGTGCGGTAGGTACGCCAATGCTTGTCGGGGTTCAGTCAGGACTATCAGCAGATACAAGCCTTTCCGACAATTTTTTAGCTTTGACCGTCGAAATAGCTGAAAAGGTGTCCATCCTTCATATGGTTTCAGGCACACTCATCCCATTAATCGTTGTGGCTTTTATGACTCGATTTTTCGGACAAAACAAATCTTTTACTGAAGGGTTGAAAATTTGGAAGTTTGCTTTATTCTCTGCTTTTGCAATGACCGTCCCTTATGTCATCGTTGCCAATACACTTGGACCTGAATTTCCATCTATGATTGGTGGTTTAGTCGGTTTAGCCATTGTGATTTTTGCAGCGAAAAAAGGACTATTTATGCCTAAAGAAGATGATATTTGGGATTTTGAAGAAAAATCAAAATGGGATCCTGAATGGATTGGTAAATTAGAAATTAAAGATATTGCTCATAAAAGTGGCAGTATGAGTATGGTTAAGGCGTGGACTCCATATGTACTGATCGGAGTTTTTCTCGTATTGACTAGATTGCAATCGCTTCCATTTTTAGAATGGACACAATCATGGACTTTAAAGTGGGAGAACATTTTCGGATCTGGAATTACAACAAGCTTCCAACCTCTATACTCACCAGGATTCATATTTATTCTCGTCTCTGTTATCACATATTTCCTACATGGAATGAATGGAAAAGCTTATGGGAGAGCATGGTCACATTCAGGAAAGACAATGCTTTCTGCTTCAACGGCGCTGATCTTCACCGTTCCAATGGTTCAAGTTTTCTTAAACACAGGCGGGGGAGCGGCAGGATATGAGCGTATGCCTATCGAATTAGCTAATGCTGTAGCTGCTATTACAGGTGATTTCTGGCCTATTTTTGCCACCTTTATCGGTGGATTAGGAGCATTTATCGCCGGGAGTAACACGGTAAGTAATATGATGTTCTCACTATTCCAATACGACGTTGGGTCACAAATTGGTGTTGATCCGACTTGGGTCGTGGCACTTCAAGCGGTAGGGGGAGCTGCTGGAAATATGATTTGTGTTCATAATGTTGTAGCCGCTTCCGCAGTAGTAGGTCTAGTAGGGAAGGAAGGGACGGTCATTCGAAAAACACTTCTGCCGTTCGCTTACTACTCATTATTTGCCGGTTCACTTGGCTACTCCATCGTGTGGTTTTCCGAGAAAGGTTGGTTTAATATCGGCTCGATTTTGGCGATTTTAATTGCAATCGGTGCGATTTACATTATTGCAACCAATCAAAAAAGAGCCAATCTATTGGTGAATAATTCTGGGATCAATACCCCTAAATAAAGGCTCGACAAAAGTTTGCCTAGAGGATAATTGTCCTCTAGGTTACTTTTGTCTGCTTTAGAAAATTATAGATTTAGAGGTGTGAAACCTTTATTAGTAACATCTACATCTAGCTCCAGAGCTTTTGTTCTGAATCTTAATGATGCGGAAGAAGTAAAATGGAGCGAGAAGAGAATAACGAAAGTGGTATTTATGTAGAGATAATAAATATAATCGTATTCTATATCATGCAGAATCGATTTATCTGCTAAAAGTTCTTTTTCAAATTCGTAAAATTGAGCTTTTGATATTGAAGGACATATTGATCAAGCAATTGACTTAAATGTATTGTATTTTTACTTGTTAGACCTTCCCTTATTCCAGTAGTAATCATTTCTTTCCTTACTGTTTCAATTTTGCAGAAAAGGCATTCTTCTAAATAGGACTTGGACATCTAAATAACTCCTTAAATTAGTGAAAATAGTAGAATGAATAAGGATGTCATCGCAAAGGTTGTAATCGCATGCCATAATTAAAACCCCTTATTCCCCAAACAAAGGCAATAAAGGGTCTTATTTCATTTTAATACAAATTTTAACAGGTTTCAGTGATATTTTCCACACCGAAATAAAAAAATTCGAGATTTCTTAAGTTTATCATAAGGATAGTGAAGTTGAAATCTGAACAACACATTGTTTGCGCAGCCCTTTTCACTACTATTAAACTTCTATATAAGTTATTTTTTTAGGCGATTTATAACTAAAAGAACATCAACGTTTGCGAAACCCCATGTCTTTTTTGACACCACAATAGTTGAAAACCCATTTTCGTATAAAAAGAGCTTTTACGAATGAACAAGAAAGTGTCTTTTCTTTTCGGTAATTGGATAAAACACGACAGATGGTTGTGTAATTCGAACATCGGGAACTCCGGTAATGGTTGGAACTGCTTCCGGGTCATAGAAGTCTTCCAGATCAACCAATTGTAAGGCTAATGTCGAACAAGCTTCTACACATGCAGGTGGAAGACCTTGATCCTGTCTCGGATAGCACATCTGGCATTTACTTACTTTATTTGTTTCATAGTCAAATTGAGGTGCATCATAAGGGCAAGCTGCTATACAAAGCTTACAGCCCGTACATAGGTTGGAATCAATTAGAACAACTCCGTCATGTCGCTTAATAAATGCATGTTCTGGACAAACACGAAAGCACTCAGGACTATTACAGTGATTACACGACATCGAAAGAAATCCTTCTGTTTGCTTTGATACTTTCCGCCAACGTACGTCCCCTTCTGTTTGGTTTTCGTTTCGACAGGCAATTTCACATGCCGTACATCCGATACAGTCGTCAGCATTGAAAATAAAACCTAGTTGTTTAGACATGTAATCATCTCATTTCTACTATAGACTTTTTAAACTCTTTAAATCAACAAAGCAATCATAAAAATGTGTACTCGCTAGTTCTTCTTGTTTTTGCAGCTGCGATCCAATTAATTGATTAATAGAGTTCTCGTCCGTTTGACTTACTAGAACGACATCTAAAGGAAGATGTTGGTTTGTTTGAGCTTTTGCAATAATAAAGCCATGTTCGTTACAAATTTTTATTTTTTCTCCGTCGCTAATCTTCAATTTCTTCGCCACTTCACTGTTAATTTCTATTATCGTTTCATCTGGTTTTGGATAAAGCCAAGTTAATAAAGTAAATTGGGAGTGTATTTTTAGTAATGCTTGTGGCGATAGCAGTCTGAACGGATAAGCTGTCGACTTCATATTTAAGTCTGATTCCATGTTTGTTAATAAAGGTTTCACATCATCTAGCTGGATAAAAGAAAAGTGTTTATCTTCTCTATTTGTCACTTGTCTTGGCCTTGGACCAGCTAATAAGTCTTTATAAGAGCTAACACCATACAAGGCTTTAATCTCTTCAGAGAATTCCAGTTCAATCCAATCTTGAGGCTCACGTTCATGGGGAAATGTGGAGAAACCTGGACTTAACTCATTTAATTTTTTTGTTAGCTCCCGAGCAATCATTAAATCACTTTTTGTTTCATAATAGGCTGGGATTGATTTTTGATTTAAAGAGAGCCAATGATGCCAATAGCCAACATTTAGGTCTTCCTCCTCAAAATGGCTCGCTGCTGGGAGGACGATGTCGGAGAGTTTTGCTGTATTTGTCATAAAGAGATCTACGGTGACAATCAGTTCTAACTCTTTAAATAACTCTTGCCAAACATGAATATTCATATCTTGCGAAAGAGGACTACGAGAAGCAATCCACAATAGCTTAAGTGGCGGTGCTTTCAGATTTTTTGCCTCTGTTGCAAAGTTTGCACAATTAATCATTCTTGAACCTTGAACTTTCAATTTTAGGATGTTTTTTTTCAGGAAAGTTTAACAGGCTCATCGGGAAGTCTTCGCAATCCGAATGAGTAAAATAAACTCCGCCATTGGGCATATTTAGATTTCCAGACATAGCAGCTAATGAATTAATAGCTTGGATACTTAGTCCGCCGTATTTGTTTCGTTGGATTCCAAGTCCATTCCAAGTTGTTGCAGGTTTAATGGTACCGTAGAGCATAGCCAGTTCTTGGATGGTGTCAGTATTAACTCCAGTCAATTCAGCTACGGTAGCTAAATCAAGTTGCTGTAAAATTTGCTTGTATTCTTCCCAGCCGTTCCACTGCGTCTTTGTAATCTCAATCTGATCGTCAGTAAGCAAGCATTTTGCGATCCCTAGAGCTAGTAAGGCATCAGTACCAGGTTTAATTTGTACAAATAAGTCTGCCTTTGAAGCTGTTTCTGTAAAAATCGGATCGATAACGACAAGTTTTCCCCCATTTTTTCTTGCTGCATAGATGAATTTCATTTGGTGAATATTCGTTACAGCAGGATTAGCTCCCCAGATAAAGATCACTTTTGACTCAGCCATTTCCTCAGGGCTTGGACTGTTGAGATTACCGAATGATTCTTTTACCGCTTGTTCCCCTGTTGCTAAACAAAGATTTCCAAAGGCTTTTGTATGGGGACCGATGCTATTAAACATTCCCTCAACTGCGTAATGGAGAAGTCCTATATTTCCAGAAAATTTATTATAGCCACTAGCAAGGTTGGAGCCATAGCGAGAGTAGAGCTCTAGCATTTTTTCAGCAATGATACTGTATGCATCCTCCCAAGAGATTCTGACCCAATTGCCAGAACCACGTTCGGTTTGCATCATCGGGTATTTTAGTCGTAAAGGATTATAGACATATTGGGTGTATGCATAGCCTTTAGCACATAAATGTCCCTGCGTAAAGCCGTGCATCGGATCACCGGATACTTTGACTAGTTTCCCATTTTCCGTATAAGAAAGCATGCTGCATGTACCATAACAATTTCTAGGGCAGACATTTCGATGAATTTGCACAGCAGTCGCCTCCTTTCCAAATCAGTAAATGTTCATCATTTCACATTTGTGATTGTTAAATTTTATGGAGCTGCTTAATTTTTAGAGCAGCGACAATATTTAAGCGGTTATTGACATCATCTAATTTTATATTTAATATTTCTTCGATTTTTTTGATGCGATATCTCAAGGTGTTCCGATGTAAAAAGATTGCATCTGATGTTTGTTTTAAATCAAATTGATGATGAGCAAAGCTTTCGAGGGTGAACATTAAATCACCTTCCTGCGTTTCATCGTATTTTTGTAGTGGACCTAAAATATGATTGTAGTATTCTTTTAGATCCTGGAGATCATGCTTATATAAAATTCTTTCAAGTCCCATATTATGAAAATAAGGAATTTCGATTTTTAATAACAAACCAATTTCGTAGGAGACTTTTGCTTCCTGATAGCTTCGAAATAGTTCCCCTGGATTTTCGTACACTTGTCCGACACCACATGCTACTCTGTTTCCGATAGGACTTTCTTTTGTTTGTTTGATGATATATGAAATAAGCTCACAAGGCTTAAAAGGTTGAGTGAAGTTTGTCTGTTTATTAACGGGAAGAATTAGGACAACCTCACTTTGTTTGCGAATCGCAATAGGTTCGTACCCATGTTGAACGAGTGCTTTTTCTGTTAAATACAGCAATGTATCTATGAGCTGCTTATCTTCTGAATAAGGATTATATTCAATCATCGAAAGAACGATAACAGCATGTGGTTGATTAAAATCCCATTTCCAGAGTGAACCATAAGCTAAAATATCTTCTCTATTTTTAAAGTTTCCATAGAGGAGATCAAATAGAAATGCATCTTTATAGCGTTGGCTTTCTTTCTTTAAATCAACCATTTGCTTGATGCGAGAAGAACATAGAGATGACCCATATTGGATAATCGATTCATAATTTTCGATTTCTAATTGCTCCTCATTTTCTAGCAATAAAAAAAGATTTCCCACATTATGATTCCCTAATTTAATTGGATATCCGTAGGCTTGGTAATCGATTCCCTCTATATTTAGCGTGCATGTAAAAAAAACTGTATGGGAATAGTTTTCAAAAGAAGTTGAAACCAGGATTTCTAACGATTCTTTATTAAATGAAGAAGCTAATACATGATAGAAAGAATCCGTAATAATCATTGGATAAGATAAAACTTCGGATAGTTTATTCGCTAACCCGCTAAGCCCGTCGTGAGAGGCCATAAGCAAGTCGTGAATCAATGGTGGAACCAAAAACCTCTCCTCCAAGTTGTTTCATTCCTTTCTTCATCTTTAATAGATTCATCTTCATCTTAAATCACTCACTGTCATTCAACAATCAAAGTCACAAGATCGTAAAAAATGATTGGGCGCAATAGACAAATTTCATTCACTTTTTTTGTATACGAGGTACGTATCAATTCTGTTGTCTCAATTTTATAATGAAAGTGCAATAAAATATGTGATCTGTTTCACATGATTGATAAAAGGATGTGAGAGTATGCTCCGGAAAATAACAATGGACAATGTGTATTCAATTAAAAACAAAGCTTTTATTCATTATGCTCAAATTTATACGAATATTGAAAGTGAAACAATCCATCAGATCGAAACCTTTGGACTTCCGTTTCAACAAGAATCTGCATTCTATGAAAAAAATGAAAGATTGAAAAGTTTAGAACGTGCTGGTGCATCCGTTAGAAATAATAATAAAAGTGTGGTCGTTAATCGGATTTCTAGTGCATGTGAAGCCTGTCAAACAGGAAGTAATAGTTATACAACGTACCCCTCATTAAAATGTCATAGAAATTGTTTCTTCTGTTTTAACCCAAATCAAGATGACTATCTATTTTATAAAAATAAGCAAAAAGACATTAAAAAAGAACTTCTCGATTTATTAGCACAAGGGATTGAACTGAAACATTTGGCGCTTACTGGTGGTGAGCCATTGTTGTTTAAGGACGAGGTTGTCGAATTCTTTGAAACGGCTCACAAGGAGTCGCCAGAAACCTATACAAGACTTTATACAACAGGAGACCTACTTGATCAAGAATTACTTAAACAATTAAAAAATGCCAATCTAAACGAAATCCGTTTTAGTGTCAAAATGGATGACTCAGTAGCTAGAATTAATTTCTTATTGGAGAAAATTGCCCTTTCAAGAGAGTTTATTCCCAATATTCTTGTAGAAATGCCAGTCATCCCTGGAACATTAGAGGATATGAAAGATCTGCTTTTAAAGCTTGAGAAATTAGATATCTTTGGGATAAATCTATTAGAACTTTGCTTTCCATTAGGGAACGCTGATGCCTTTAAGGAAAGAGGACTTCAGCTAAAATATCCACCGTATGAAATGTATTACAACTATTGGTACGCAGGTGGACTTGCCGTTGCCGACAGTGAAAAAGAGTGTTTGGAGCTTTTGGAATTTGCTTTGAATGAAAAATTAAAGCTCGGGGTTCATTATTGCTCTCTTGAGAATAAGCATACCGGTCAAGTATACCAGCAAAATTATCAGCATACCCCTGATAAAACTTATACTTTTTCCGATAAGGATTATTTTATAAAAACGGCAAAAGTATTTGGAAAAGAAATAAGGAAAGCGAAAGCATTGTTTGATCGAGAAAATATTTTCTATATTGAAAACACCGATCATGATTTTATCCAGTTTTCCGTCTTAGATATCCATCATTTAAAAAATAGAGATTTGGAGATATCTATTTCGTCGCTAGTTGCAGAAGAGAGTGAAGGAGAACGCTATCTTCGAGAAATTGGTTTGGACTGGACAACATCTTCCTTCTTTGAATTAGAGGATATTTTTGAGAAGGATGTTAAAGGAGGAGAATGAAGTGAATACAAAGATTGATTTGTCTAGTTTAACAAATATTCTCTATGGAAGAGAGTATGCATATGACGTGTTAAGAAGATTTTTTATTGAAGAACCTAGACAAGAATATTTGAAGATCTTTATTCAACATAAAATGGTTGAACAATTTCCTTTTGCTGGAGATTCTGAAGGGATTTTAGAAGGTGTTAAAGAGTTAAAGGCATATTTTCAAGAATATGATGTGCTTTTTAATCAACAAGATTTTGATGATTTGCACTGGGATTATACAAGAATGTTGATTGGACCATTTGAGTTACCAGTACCACCTTGGGAATCGATCTATGTTCAAAAAGAACCTATGCTTTTTCAAAATTGTACGATCAGTGTTCGGAAAATGTATGAAAAATTTGGGTTTGAAATGACAAAGCAACATGTAGAAGCAGAGGACCATATTGGATTAGAACTCGATTTTATTTACCATTTAAACAAATTAACGATCGAATCGACAAAAGAAGAGCAATTGCATGAAGTGACATACTTGTTACAAGCTCAAGAAGAATTTTTGCATGAGCATTTAATGAAATTCGCATCAGCATTTTGTGAAAAGATGATTGCAAATGCAGAGACTCCATTTTATCGAGGATTAGCTAAAATTTTGATGCACTATTTAACCGTGGATTCAGCAGTTCTTAAAGAACTATTGAATATAGAAATTACACCAAATGAAGTTCAAACATAACTATTTATGTGATGAATTTCACAAAAAAGAAAAGCACGGAAGGAGATTGAGATCACGATGTTTGACCTATTAAAAAAAGCAAATGAATTTAAAATGTCTAGAAGATCTTTCATTGGTTGGTCTTCTGCCATTGCCGCTACTGCTACTATTCCGGTAAGCCGGGGTCTAATAGCGAAAGCAGATGCAAGCATTGGTATAGAGGACAGCGATGGTGAGGGAATTTGGAAAACCGCAGCTTGCTGGCATAACTGTGGGAGTCGTTGCTTGAACAAGGTGCTAATTAAGGATGGAGTTGTTGTTCGGCAAAAAACGGATGATACCCATCCAGATAGTCCGGATTATCCACAGCAACGAGGATGTTTAAGAGGGCGCTCTCAGCGAAAACAAGTATTTAATGCTGATCGTTTAAAATACCCAATGAAAAGAAAGAATTGGGAGCCAGGTGGCGGCAAGAAGGAACTTCGGGGAAATGATCAATGGGTCCGGATTTCTTGGGATGAAGCTTTAGAGTTAATTGCAGCAGAAACGAAACGAATTACAGAGAAGTATGGGAATGAGTCGATCCTTGTAACAGGAGGAGACATCAATATTACGAATGTCATGTCTGAAGTGGGTGGATATTCTGCATGCTATGGTAGTTCTTCATGGGGGGCATGGAGATGGATCTACGAAAATATGGGTGTTGGCGAAGGGTTAGCTGTCAACGGAATAAACGATCGTCTTGATCTGCGCAATTCACAATTAATTGTTCTTTGGGGAGCGAATCCAGCTTGGAGCACAATGGGAAGTGTGACATACAATTATCTTCAAGCAAAGAAAGCAGGAGCGCGTTTTATTTCCATCGATCCAATGTATACGGATTCCGCAAATGTTTTTGATGCAGATTGGGTCCCGATTAGGCCGGGAACAGATGATGCATTGGCATTTGGGATGATGTATACATTGCTAGACGAAGATCATCCAGTAACGAATCCGCTTGTGAAATGGGATTTCTTAAATAAATACACGATAGGATTTGATAAGGAGCATATGCCAGAAGGTGCCGATCCAAAGGATAATTTTAAAGATTATCTTCTCGGAACATATGATGGCCAACCTAAAACGCCTGAATGGGCATCGGAAATCTGTGGTGTAGAACCGAGTAAAATCCGTGAATTGGCAAGAGACATTGGGGGTACTGAGCGCGTGTCATTACTAACAGCATGGGCACCTGCTCGAATTAGCAATGGCGAGGGTTGGGTTCAAGCATTTTCAACTCTCGGTATGATGACGGGACACATGGGGAGTTCTGGGAATATGACAGGTGTCAGCTGTTGGGAATACGCAGGAAATATGGGACCAATGCTTTTAACCTCTGGAGGAGCTGGAACTGAACGGGTACCTAATGCCGTTGATAATATGATCAATGAAAATGAAATTTGGGATGCTGTATTAGATGGTAAATTCCTTCAACGTTATGAGGGAGAAAGAAAGGCCAATATTCAATTCATTTATCACAATTATAACAACACATTACAAACAAGAAGTAATATTGCCAAAGGAATTGAAGCTCATCGTAAGGTTGAGTTTGTAGTAACGAATGCCTATGCACTTACAACAAATGCGAAATATGCAGATATTGTATTACCAGTCGCAACGCAATGGGAAACAGAAGGTGCAGTAAAAGGCGGTAATCGTGAAATTCTCATTACTTGGTCAAAAATTATTGAGCCGCTATATGAATCGAAAACAGATCAAGAAATTGCTGAAGGTTTATTGAAAGCACTTGGAAAAGACCCTAAGAAAGTATTCCCATTATCTGAGAAACAACAATATTTCAATCAACTTGCTGGGAGCATGGTCGTAAAAGAAAATGGGGTTGATTATGAACCATTATGTACGATTACTGCGAATGATATAAAAGAGTGGGGAGTTGAAGGTACTCCGCAACAAGGAAGAATTCCTCTAAAAGAATTTGTTGATCAAGGAATTTATCAGATCCCGAGAAAATCAGGTGATAATTTTGGCTTTATTGCCTATAAGGATTTTATTGATGATCCCGAGGGCCATCCTGTATCAAGTGAAAGTGGGAAATTTGAAATTTATTGTAAAGCGATTAATGAGTTATCAAAAAAAGCATACTCTGAAATTGCTCCAATTCCTAAATATGAGGAAAAAGTTCATGGCTATGAAACCACTTTTGAAGATTGGAAAACGAAGAAAAAAGGAAAATATCCTTATCAAGTGATTAATCCACATTATTTAAGACGCTCACACAGTACATTTGATAATGTTCCACAGTTGCGTGAGGCATGGCCAAATCCTGTATATATTAGTCAAAAAGATGCGAAGGAAATGGGCATAAAGGATGGGGATACGGTATTAATGTCAAATGAATATGGAAAATCTCTGCGTCCAGCAAAAATTACAGAAGGTATTATTCCTGGAACAATTGGTTTACCTCATGGTGCGTGGGTCGATATTGATGAGAAAACGGGTATTGATCGTGCGGGAGCAGACAACTTATTTGTTGCGCACATCCCAAAAGGACTTGGCTCTTCAGGATTTAACTCAGCACATTGTAATGTAGAAAAATGGAATGGCGAGCCTTTAGAAGAGGATGTAAAGTGGGAGCAGCGAATTATCAAGTTTTAGAAGAAGGAGGGAATGAATGATGACTCAATTAGGTTTTTATATAAATGTTGCTGAATGTGTGGGATGCAAAACGTGTACGGTAGCATGTAAGGATAAAAATGATTTAGAAGTAGGACGGAATTTTCGTAGAGTGTATGATTTTGAGGAAGGAACATTTCCGAAACCATCTTTCACACATGTATCCATCTCCTGTAATCATTGTACTGAACCAGGCTGTGTACAAGGGTGTCCAACAGGAGCAATGTATAAGCGATCTGAAGATGGAGTGGTGTTAGTTGACCATGATAAATGCATAGGGTGTAAATACTGTGTCTGGAATTGTCCATATGGAGCTCCGCAATTCAGTGAAGAACTTGGAAAAATGACAAAATGTGATACATGTCTTGATTTACGAGAAAAAGGGGAAGATCCTGTGTGTGTTTCGTCTTGCATTATGCGCGCCATTGAATTTGGACCCATTGACGAATTACGTAAAAAATATGGCAGCAATGCAGATATTAAGGGAATTCCATCATCTTCGATTACGAAGCCGAATCTTATCATTAATGCTTAATCAGGGATCAGAGCTAGTGATGAGAAATGAGGCATTTGTCTGAATTTGAAAATATAAGAAGCTTTGAAAGAGGAGTGATCAAAGATGCATGAATGGGCATTGTTAATCTTTACAGTTTGTGTGCAAATCGCCATCGGTGGAATTTTGACACTAGCGATTTTCTATAAAGGAATAAATAAATTAGGCGAAGAAACAGCATTTAAAGCGATGCGAATTCCATTAATCGTCATTGCAGCATTGTCGTTGATTGGTTTAATCGCTTCATTCGCTCACTTAGGAACGCCGTCACATGCTTTAAATTCGATTCGCAACCTCGGTTCTTCTTGGATGAGTCGAGAAATATTGGTGACAGGATTATTTATTGGAGCTGCCTGTGTCACAGCTGGTCTGGCACTTGTGCAAAAGAAAGTTAATCAATGGTTATTGATTGTATCAGTACTCATCGGTTTAGTCGATATTTACTGTATGGCAATGATTTATTCGAATTCTTTAGTCAGCGGTTGGAATTCCGTCAATACGTTTACATCGTTTTATGGAACGGCCCTCGTTCTAGGACCGGTTCTCGTTGTCAGCTTACTTGCCCCAGTACTAAAGGAAAAGGCTCAAAGTTTAATCAAAACGGCCTTCTATATTTCGTTAGGAGGGATTGCCCTTCAATTAGTGGGTGTCGCCTTATTTGGTTCCGTGATGCCAGAGGATAATATGATTGAAGGAACGAATGCGTTAGCCTCGCTAGCAGATTACCAAACAACGGTAGCAATTCGTTGGATTATTGAAGTAGTAGGTGTAGCATTCCTAGGATATCTTTCCGTAGCAAAGCAGCAAAAAGTATCGTTCTCTCTTGCTTATGTGGCACTGGCTGTCCTTCTGTTCGCTGAAGGCATGAGTCGCTATGTGTTTTATGTATTAGGAGCTTAAATGTAAGAAGAAAGGGATGTGTGTACCATTCCTTTCTTCTTTTTTTTGAAAAATTCCTCATTCTTCTCCAGTTATTACCTTCACAGGTTTGTAAAAAATGATTGGTCACCGCAAACAAAATTCAACGTTTATTTTTGTATACGTAATACGTATGAATTGCAATCCCTCAATTCTATAATGAAGATGAAATAAATAATGTGATCTATTTCACAACATGCATTTTATTTTTATGATAGGGGGGACAATTATGCAACTATTAATTGATAAAGAATTTCTTTCCATTAGTAAAGAAAGAGAAGCCATTTACTCTTTTTTAAACCTTTCATTACAAGAACCGTTGAGTTTGGAAACGCTGTGTAACTGGAGAGAACATTTTACAACAGAGTTCATGGATCTCATTTCGGCAAATAATGAGGATCTAAAAAATTTTTTTCAAACTCTACGAATCGGAAATATGAAAGAGATCGAACGGAAAGAAAAGGAGGCCTATCTAGCTACATTCTATATTTTAAATGAGCAAGGAAAAATTCCAGCACCACCATGGGAATCCGTTTATGTAACGAAAGATCGGTCTATGTTCGGAGAGCCGGTATTTCAACTAAGAAAAATGTTAGCCAGCTTTGATCTCCATTCAATTGAAGAAAATACACAACCAGAAGATCATATTGCGATTGAATTAGAGTTTATCCGCTTTTTAATAAACCATACGGTTACAGCAATCGAATCAGGACAAAAGGAAGACTATGTACGTGGTATTTATAGCCAGATGTGGCTACATAAAGAACACTTACATCGATGGATTCCGGCATTTGTTAAGGATATTCAGTCATCTGGAACAAGTGATTTTTACAAAGGGATTGCCACCTTGTTACAAACATTTATTTCTGAAGACTATGAATATATAAAAGAACTTAAGGAGGGTATTGAAAATGGATGAGAACTTAATGAATAGCTTAACGAATAAAAAAATGAAGCGTCGTTCTTTTCTAAAATGGTCTGGCGCTATCACAGTACCAGCTTTAGTAGGTGGAGTTACCGTATCAAATAAGCTTGTTCAAAAGGTCAGTGCAGATACAGTTGAGGGTAGTGCGGAAGAAATCATTATTCCTACATGCAGCACGCTCAATTGTGGTGGGAAATGTTTAATTAAGGCTCATATTAAGGATGGACAAATTGTGCGGATAAGCACAGACGACGATCCTCGGGATGAAAATGCAGATAATGAACAATATCCACAAATTCGTGCCTGTGTTCGAGGAAGAGGATACAGAAGACACGTCTATTCACCAGACCGTATACAAAAGCCATTAAAACGCGTTGGGAAACGTGGCGAAGGCAAATTTGAAGAAATTTCTTGGGATGAAGCGATTAAAATCATTGCTGAAGAAAATAATCGCATTAAGCAAAAGTATGGTCCAGCTTCACGATTCAGTCTCTATGCAACAGGTCAATCGGGTACGGTTGGAAGTGGAGATACTGTTATACAAAGGGTGCTTGCATTAGATGGAGGCTTTCTAGGTCGTTATTCCAACTATAGCTCTGGACAGCACTTGGCTGCGACACCGTATACATTTGGGGAAACTGCGGCTGGAAGTAGTTGTAATACTTTATTAGATTCGAAATTGATTATTCTACACGGGATGAACCCTGCAGAAACAATATTTGGTCATATGAACATGTATTTAAGAATGGCAAAAGAAAAAGGAGCAAAAATCTATACATTGGATCCAAGAAAGACAGATACCAATGTGGCACTTGCCGATGATTGGTTCCCGATCAAACCGGGAACAGATAATGCCCTAATTGCAGCAATGGCCTATGTCATGTTTACAGAGAATCTACATGATAAAGACTTTCTTGATAAATATTGCCTAGGACATGATGAAAATCACATGCCTGAAGGAGTACCAGCTGGAGAATCCTATTATAGCTATGTGCTAGGAGAAAAAGACAAGACGCCTAAAACACCACAATGGGCTGCAAAAATTACAGGCCTACCAGCAAACAGAATTATCCAACTAGCACGTGAAGTGGCGTTAACTAAGCCGATGGCATGGATTCAAGGAAATGGAATTAATCGTCATATGAACGGGGAGCAAATGTCACGTGCGAGTTCTATGATTGCAGCATTAACTGGAAACATTGGCATAAGCGGAGGTTGGGCAGGTCCAAATGCGCCTGGTATAGCAAAATTTCAAGGTTTCCCTATTCCGGAAAATCCACTAGGCATTTCAATCCCTGTGTTTAAATATACAGATGCAATCGTTCGTGGTACTGAAATGGGAGTAGAAGATGGAGTAGTTGGTCTGGAAGAAGGAGAAACATTACCTTCGAATATTAAAATGATTTTTAATATGGCAGGAAATTGTTTAGTCAATCAGCATTCAGATATTAATAAAACAACAGAGATTTTAAAGGATGAAACTTTATGTGAATTCATCGTGACATCAGATATCTATATGACGCCATCTGCAAAGTACTCTGATATTATTTTACCAACTTGTACATTCTTTGAGCAAAATGATGTTGTCGGTCCATGGAGCTATGGTCAGCATATGTTCTTATCTCAAAAGGTAGTAGAACCACTATATGGTTCATTAACTGAATATGAATGGATGGCAAAGCTTGCGAAAGAACTTGGCATTGAAAAGGAATTTACCGAAGGAAAAACTCAAGATGATTGGGTTAAATGGATGATAGAGGAATCGAAAAAGAATGATCCAACCTTCCCATCCTTTCAAGAAATGCAGAAGAACGGCGTTCATAAATTCAAGGAAATTACTGTGGTGAAATTCAAAGAACAAATTGAAGATCCGGCGAATGTTCCTTTTAGTACTCCATCAGGGAAAATTGAACTATTTTCAAAGGCTCTCTGGGATATGAATCGACCTGAGGATATTCCAGCGATACCAAAGCATGTTGCTGTTAATGAAGGTCCTGAAAGTGAATTAACATCCAAATATCCGTTGCAAATTTTCGGTTGGCATGTGAAAAGACGTTGTCATTCAACATGGGATACAAGCGATTGGATGGAAGAGGTTCAAACCCAAGAGCTATGGATTAATCCAATTGATGCAAAAGAAAGAAAGATTAAAGATGGAGATAAAGTTCAGGCGTTTAATGAGCGTGGCACGATTGAATTGCCAGCCAAGGTTTCAAGCAGAGTTATGCCTGGTGTCGTTTGTGTTCCTCAAGGTGGATGGTTTAATCCGGATCAAAATGGGATTGATAAACGTGGAGCCATTAATGTGTTAACTGGATTAGAAGCTTCACCGTTCCATTGTAATCCTCAACATACTAATCTAGCAGAAGTTAAAAAAGCTTAGGGGAGGGATAGAAAATGGTACAAATGGGATTTTATATTAATCAAGCAAGATGTAACGGATGTAACGCCTGTGCGATCGCTTGTAAAGACAAAAATGATAATGCAGTCGGAATCAATTTTCGTCGCGTCTATGTAGAGGAATCTGGAGAGTTTACAAAGGACATGGATGGAGCATGGATCAATAATGTTGCTGCATTTAATATCTCTTTATCTTGTAATCATTGTGATGAGCCAGGTTGCGTACAAGGTTGTCCAACGACGGCGATGCATAAACGTGAAGAAGACGGCGTTGTTCTAGTTGATAGTGAAAAATGTATTGGTTGTCGTTATTGTGAATGGAACTGTCCATATGGCGCACCACAGTTTAATGAAGAATTAGGACATATGACAAAATGTGATACATGTTTGGATCTTCGTGAAGCAGGAGAAAAGCCAGCTTGCGTTGCCGCTTGTATTATGCGCGCAATTGATTTTGGTCCAATTGACGAGCTCCGCAAAAAATATGGAAAAAATGCAGATATTAAGGGAATTCCTTCATCGAATATAACAAAGCCAAATCTTGTGATTAATGCACATAAAGATGCGGCAATTTAAATTAAAGGAGTGATCAAAGATGCATGAATGGGCATTGTTAATCTTTACAGTTTGTGTGCAAATCGCCATCGGTGGAATATTGACACTAGCGATTTTCTATAAAGGAATAAATAAATTAGGCGAAGAAACAGGATTTAAAGCGATGCGAATCCCATTAATCGTCATTGCAGCATTATCGTTGATTGGATTAATCGCTTCCTTCGCTCACTTAGGAACACCGTCACATGCTTTAAATTCGATTCGCAACCTCGGTTCTTCTTGGATGAGTCGTGAGATTTTGGTGACAGGATTATTTATAGGAGCTGCCTGTGTCACAGCTGGTCTGGCACTTGTGCAGAAGAAAGTTAATCAATGGTTATTGATTGTATCAGCGCTCATCGGTTTAGTCGATATTTATTGTATGGCAATGATTTATTCGAATTCTTTAGTCAGCGGTTGGAATTCCGTCAATACATTTACATCGTTTTATGGAACGGCTCTCGTTCTAGGACCGGTTCTCGTTGTCAGCTTACTAGCACCAGTATTAAAGGAAAAGGCACAAAGTTTAATCAAAACGGCTTTCTATATTTCGTTAGGAGGGATTGCCCTTCAATTAGTGGGTGTCGCCTTATTTGGTTCCGTGATGCCAGAGGTTAATATGATTGAAGGAACGAATGCGTTAGCCTCGCTAGCAGATTACCAAACAACGGTAGCAATTCGTTGGATAATTGAAGTAGTAGGTGTAGCATTCCTAGGATATCTTTCCGTGGCAAAGCAGCAAAAAGTATCGTTCTCACTTGCTTATGTGGCACTGGCTGTCCTTCTGTTCGCTGAAGGCATGAGCCGCTACGTGTTTTATGTATTAGGAGCTTAATGGTATGAAAGAAGGGATAGTGTAATATTCCTTCTTTCTTCTTCATAAAAAAATCACATTTCAATCCACCCTCTTTCTTCTCCAAATTTTGACTTCACAAGTTCGTAAAAATTGTTTGGTTAGCCTAAACAAAATTCATCCCCTATTTTTGTATACGCGATACGTATTATTTCTTTGTTTTCAATTTTATAATGAAGATGTGATAAATATTGTGATGACATTCACATAATGAGTTATGAAGGATGTGAAAGTAAGATTCAAAGCGGCAGCACAGAAATTTGCTTGTTAAATAGAAGAGATTTATAAGCAAAAATTATGAATGAGATTGGAGATGGTGAGGAAAATGACTTTTACGGCAGACATGATTAAAGATAAGAATGCGCCACTATTAAAAGCTAGAAAAGAATTTTATCAACTCCAATATATACTGTTTACTCAGCCAATGAATAAAGAGTTGTATCTGCATATTAAAGAAGGATTTAATATTGAAGGATTAATGGGAATAGGTGGTGGCGAGCAATTCCATCATTACTTTAATAGTCGTGATATTGAAGTAGCAATTGAAAGTGCAAGAGAGGACTATTTCCGCTTATTTATTGGACCGGATTCTTTATTGGCACCACCGTGGGAATCAGTATATAGAGGTAAGGATAAATGTCTTTTTGATTTCCCAACTTTTGAAGTGAAGGAACTATTTAAGACATACGATTTGTCCTTAGAGAAAAAAACAAACCAACATAATGAAGCAGAAGATCATATAGGATATGAGCTCTTGTTCATGCTTCAATTAATTGAAAGAGCAGAACAAGAAAGTAATATAACTATCTATAATCACTTGCTAGATGGACAGAAGAAAATGCTAAACGATCATTTAGCTAAATGGATACCACAGTTTTCTAAGGATATACAAAGCCATGCAAAATCGTCGTTATTTTCTTCTTCTGCGCAAATGATGGAAGAATTTATTGATTTTGACATAGATGTTATCGATGAATTGTATTTTTAACCTAATTACAAGGTTGCAATAGTAAATTTATGGGAAATTAGGAGGTTTTAGAGTATGAGTAAAGATATATTTGACAGCATAAAAGAAAATAAAATGTCTCGTCGAAGCTTTATTAAGTGGTCAAGTGCAGTTACGGCTCCAGTCGTAATCGGGGGTACGGTGCAAGGATCGAAAATGCTTTCTAAAGTTAGTGCAGAGGAACCAAGTAAAAATATCGATGAGCAAGTATTAACGACATGTTCGACCGTTAACTGTGGTGGTAGATGCTTAATAAAAGCTCATATAAATGATGGTGTCGTGACACGTCTTACGACAGATACGAAAGAAGATACATTTGAACTTCCACAACTTCGTGCCTGCATTCGAGGTAGAGGCTACAGACAATTCGTTTATAATCCTGATCGCTTAAAATATCCAATGAAGCGAGTAGGAAAGCGTGGAGAAGGGAAATTTGAAAGAATCTCTTGGGAAGAAGCAATTGATTACATTGAAAAAGAGCTAACGAGAATAACAAAAAAATATGGACCTTCTAGTCGTTACAGTAATTACGCAAGTGGGCATTCAGGAAGTATCATTGGAGCAGGTAATATGATTCAAAAAATCTTAGGTCTCACTGGGGGATACCTTGGTTATCATAACTCTTATAGTTCTGCCCAAACTTCACAAGCAACACCATTCACTTATGGAACGACGCAAACAGGGAGCACACTTAATACCCTATCTGACTCAAAGCTTATTATTCTATGGGGACATAATCCCGTTGAAACACGTTGGGGTGTAACAGACTTTTATGTAAGAAAAGCAAAAGAAGCAGGTGTAAAGATCGTTGTTATTGATCCAAGACAATCTGATACAGCTATAGCATTAGCAGATGAGTGGATCCCGATTGCTCCAACTACTGATAATGCCATGATGGACGCAATGACATATGTCATTATTTCTGAAAACCTATATGATAAAAACTTTGTTGATAAATATTGTGTTGGATTTGATGAGGAACATATGCCAGAAGGTGTACCTGAAGGGGAATCTCTTGTTAGCTACATTATGGGTAAAAAGGATGGAATAAAGAAAACTCCTGAATGGGCATCAAAGATTTGTAAAGTACCTGCTGATACGATTCGAAAGCTTGCTAGAGAATTCGCAACTAATAAACCTTCAGCATTATTACAAGGTTGGGGTCCACAAAGACAAGCTTACGGTGAACAATTTGTGAGAGGTGGTACAGTACTTGCTGCCATTACTGGGAATGTAGGAGTTCGAGGTGGATGGGCTTCCGGTGCCGGTTATGTCAGTCTAGTAAAAACAACTGCCGTACCAAAAGGTGATAATCCATTAGGTGGTTTAACGATCCCGTGTTTCCTTTGGACAGACGCTGTTGTTCGTGGAACAGAAATGGGAGCGAAGGATGGAGTGAAAGGTTTACCAGAAGGACAAGAAACACTTCCATCAAATATAAAAGCAATGTTTAATTTAGCTGGAAATACGTTAATAAATCAACATTCCGACTGTAATCGTACGGCTGAAATCTTACAGGATGAGTCTTTGCTTGAACTAATTGTAGTCAGTGAGCTCTTTATGACACCAAGTGCGAAATTTGCAGATATTTTATTGCCATCTAATTCATTTATGGAAAGATGGGATATCGGATCAACTTGGGCACCTTCACAACAAGCAATATTGTCTCAAAAGTGTATCGAAAATTTGTTTGAGACGAAATCAGATTATGAATGGCTCACAATGTTAGCGAAAAAGCTTGGAGTTGAAAATGAATTTACAGAAGGAAGAACTGAACTAGATTGGGTGAAATGGTCAATTGAGGAATCTCGAAAGGTAGATCCGAATTTCCCAACTTTTGACGAATTCAAAAAACTTGGAGTTTATCAGGTTTCTTTGGAAAATAACGCCGTAATAGCTTTTGAAGATCAGATTAAAGATCCGGAAAATCATAAATTTGAAACACCTTCAGGTAAAATTGAAATTTTCTCGAAAGCGCTTTGGGATATGGATGAGTTGGAGGAGATTCCAGCCATTCCGAAATATGTATCTTCGTGGGAGGGACCACAGGATCCATTAATTGAAAAATATCCACTACAGCTAATTGGCTGGCATTACAAACGCCGTTGTCATTCAACTTTTGATAATAATAAGTGGTTAGAGGAAGCGGGACCACAAGTGATGTGGATGAATGAAAGAGATGCAAAAGCAAGAAAGATTAAAGATGGTGACAAAGTGAAAATCTTCAATGATCGTGGAGAAGTTCATATGCCTGTTAAACTCACGAACAGAATTATTCCAGGAACAGTGGCAATTCCACAGGGAGCTTGGTGGTCACCAGATAATAAGGGCATTGATCAACGCGGAAATATTAACACGTTAACAAGTCAACGTCCATCTGCATTAGCTAAGGGAAATCCTCAACATACTAACTTAGTCGAAGTTCAGAAGGCATAGAAAAAGAAGGGTGTGAATGGTAATGGTACAGCTAGGCTTTTATATAAATAATGAATATTGTACAGGATGTAAAGCATGTGTAGTTGCTTGTAAAGATAAAAATGACCTTGAAGTTGGTGTCAACTATCGCCGAGTGTATGAACAATCGGAAGGAGACTATGTCGAACGTGATGAAGCGTTCATACAAAATGTTCAATCCTTCTTCACTTCAATTTCGTGTAACCATTGTGAAAATCCTAAGTGTGTAGAAAATTGTCCTACAGGAGCCATGCATAAACGTGAAGAGGATGGCGTTGTATTAGTTGACCATGAAAAATGTATTGGCTGCAAATATTGTATGTGGAATTGTCCTTATGGAGCTCCACAATATAATGAAGTCATCGGTAAAATGACAAAATGTAATTTCTGTATTGATTTAATTGAAGTTGGTGAAAACCCAGCTTGTGTAGGATCATGTCCGATGCGTGCCCTTGATTATGGACCGATTGAGGAACTTCGAGAAAAATACGGTGATGTTAACAATATTAAAGGTCTTCCAGATTCATCAATTACCAATCCAAGTATCGTCATTGGTGCACATAGAAATGCAAAATAGATAAAGGAGGTTATTCCTATGCATGAATGGGCATTGTTAATCTTTACAGTTTGTGTGCAAATCGCCATCGGTGGAATATTGACACTAGCGATTTTCTATAAAGGAATAAATAAATTAGGCGAAGAAACAGCATTTAAAGCGATGCGAATCCCATTAATCGTCATTGCAGCATTATCGTTGATTGGATTAATCGCTTCCTTCGCTCACTTAGGAACACCGTCACATGCTTTAAATTCGATTCGCAATCTTGGTTCTTCTTGGATGAGTCGTGAGATTTTGGTGACAGGATTATTTATTGGAGCTGCCTGTGTCACAGCTGGTCTGGCACTTGTGCAAAAGAAAGTTAATCAATGGTTATTGATTGTATCAGCGCTCATCGGTTTAGTCGATATTTACTGTATGGCAATGATTTATTCGAATTCTTTAGTCAGCGGTTGGAATTCCGTCAATACGTTTACATCGTTTTATGGAACGGCTCTCGTTCTAGGACCGGTTCTCGTTGTCAGCTTACTAGCACCTGTATTAAAGGAAAAGGCACAAAGTTTAATCAAAATCGCTTTCTATATTTCGTTAGGAGGGATTGCTCTTCAATTAGTGGGTGTCGCCTTATTTGGTTCCGTGATGCCAGAGGTTAATATGATTGAAGGAACGAATGCGTTAGCCTCACTAGCAGACTACCAAACAACGGTAGCAATTCGTTGGATTATTGAAGTAGTAGGTGTAGCATTCCTAGGATATCTTTCCGTGGCAAAGCAGCAAAAAGTATCGTTCTCACTTGCTTATGTGGCACTGGCTGTCCTTCTATTCGCAGAAGGCATGAGCCGCTATGTGTTTTATGTATTAGGCGCTTAAAGAAAAATAAGAAAGGGGTGTGTTAACGATGGGTCTTTTTAGTAAATGGGTAGAGAGTTTAGATTATCAATATGAAATATTGTCAACCTGCTCTAGGAATAAAAGCCCTCGTTCAACATGCTCCCATTGTATTGATGCATGTGAATTAAATGCGATAGAAATAAAAAAAGGGATTCCACATATCAATTATAAGGGTTGTAATGAGTGTGGAAAATGCATGGTTTCATGTCCTGTTCAGGCGATTGCTGGCATATTTCCAAAGAGGGAATTCCATCAAGGGCGGTTGGTTGCTGGGAAGAGTTCCCCCCCTTCTGCTAAGGAATTAGTGGTTTATGCTAAAAAGGGAATTAAAGGAATAATTGGCGAAGAAGAGATTGATAGCCGATGGAATCAAGCAGTAGATGAAGCAAATGTATTATTGAAGCAACTTGAAGAACCATTGTTAACGGTAGAGCGGACTAAGTTGGAGAAAACGGAAGAGTGTATATCAAGACGAGAGCTTTTCTTTTCTTGGAAAGAAGGAACGCAGACATTACTTAAAGAAATGGCTCCAGCAAAATGGCGGTTCAATCAAACAGCTCTTGAACTATCCCGTTATTATCCCAACCATCAGTTTGCGAACATTCAACTGAATACTGAAAGATGTACATTATGCCATGCTTGTGAAAAACTTTGTGATAAAAAATGTATTGAAATAAACGACGAAGGATTTGTTATATCAGCGCAAAGCTGCTCAAACTGTCAATTATGTGCAGACATTTGTCCTGAAAAAGCAATAACTGTTAACGAACAAATATCACCATATGAACAGGTCAAGTATCCGTTTTTTACAAGTGTTTGCTCAAGTTGTCACAAAAGTTTCCATACATTATCAGAGAATCAAGAACTTTGTGTCCCTTGTATGAAAAAATCGCAGTTTCTCATTACAAGGTAATCATGTTATGTTACAATGCACATGGATAGATAGCTGGATGAGTCATATGAAGATTAAGGGAGTGAAGAAAAGATGTTATCAAATATTGGAATTCCAGGATTAATTTTAATTCTAGTTCTGGCCCTTATCATTTTTGGACCAAAAAAATTACCTGAAATTGGAAGAGCTGTTGGACAATCTCTAAAAGAGTTTAAGAACTCTACAAAAGGGATTATGGAAGATGATAAATCAGAAGATGATAAAACAGTAAATGAACAAAAGAAGAGTGAAGTATAAGCGATAAATAGGACATACACTTATTTTTTTGAATATCTTATTATATAGAAGAAAGTCATTTTTGGGCTAATGATGGTTGTTTTCCATCATTAGCCTTTTTTATGTAAATAATGTTTAATGAAACCTTTTGGAAGGGTAAAACGTCTATTAATAATGTGTAAAGAAAAATATCCATCTTACTTTAACTATCCTTAATGAGGAAACAGTTGAAACAGTGTTGAATCGCACTGTAGTCATGATTTCAAGCGGAAGACCATCGGTGAAGACTTGACATTTTGTGAAAAAGGAGTATATTAATATTTTGTGTTCAAGCATGTAAATATTAAGCAAATGTAAATTTAGGAACATAATTTCATAAAATGTTCATATTTTACAATTATGATAGTAAATAGCTTGTCTGGGAGTAAGCGCATATTCAAAATGAATTCTAAAAAAAGTATAATAGTTTGTTAGAAGGTAGGTGCAACAAAGATGAATAAAACTTTAAATAAACGATTTAATATATCACAAAAATATATCGGCTTTTTTCTTGTTGCCGTTGTATTCCTATGGTTAAAAACATATATCATTCAATTGAATCAATTCGAACTAGGTGTTGAAAATGGCATTCAAAAGTTTTTGTTGTTTTTGAATCCATTAGGTTCTTCCCTTTTATTTCTTGGATTTGCACTATTCTTTAAGGGTAGAAAAAAATATAGTGCGTTAATGACGATTTATTTTATCTTGTCATTTTTACTTTATGCAAATGTCGTTTACTATCGTTTCTTTAACGACTTCATTACGCTACCAACCATTTTTCAAACACAAAATTTCGGAGATGTAAGTAGCAGTGTTCTGTCATTATTAAGACCATATGACATATTCTTTTTCATTGATTTCCTATTCTTGCTTGGTCTACTTCTATTTAAAGTAGTAAAAATTGAAGCGAAAGATATGGGACGTCGAAAAGTCATTGCTGTCTTATCATTAGCATTAGGTTTTTCAAGTTTAAACTTGGCGCTTGCTGAAGCCGATAGACCTGAGCTATTAACAAGAGGATTCGACCGAAATTACATTGTAAAATATTTAGGAATGTACAATTATACCATTTATGATGCAGTTCAAAGCACGAAAGCATCTGCACAGCGAGTTATGGCTGATAGTAGTGATGTAACGGAAGTCATTAACTTTACAAAATCAAACTATGCAGAACCAAATCCTGAGTACTTCGGTGTTGGTGAAGGCATGAACGTGATTTATCTGCACCTTGAGTCGATTCAATCATTTTTAATGGACTATCAGCTGCATGGTGAAGAGGTAACACCATTCTTAAACTCAATGATTAGAGATGAGAATACAATGTATTTTGATAACTTCTTCCACCAAACAGCACAAGGGAAGACGGCTGATGCAGAATTCATGCTTGAAAACTCATTGTATGGACTGCCACAAGGTTCAGCCTATACAACAAAAGGACTTAATACGTACCAAGCTGCTCCAGCTATTTTAGGACAGAATGGATATACGTCAGCGGTATTCCACGGCAATTCAGGAAGTTTCTGGAACAGAAATGAGATTTATAAATCATTTGGTTATGATAAGTTTTTTGACTTAAGCTATTACGAAGCTGAAGGAGACCAAATGGCTGAGTATGGATTGATGGATAAGCCATTCTTTGAACAATCATTTTCATTGTTACAAACATTGCCACAGCCATTCTATACGAAGTTTATTACAGTAACGCATCACTATCCTTATTCAATGAATCAAGAGGAAACAACGATTGCTCCACATACTACAGGTGATAAATCTGTTGACAATTATTTCCAAACTGCTCGTTATGCAGATGAGGCATTAGAGCAATTTATCACAGATTTAAAAGAATCTGGATTATATGATAACTCCATTATTATTATGTATGGAGATCATTATGGAATTTCGCAAAATCATAATAAAGCGATGGAAAAAGTATTAGATAAAGAACTATCTACATTTGATAGTGCAGCAGGTTTGCAACGAGTTCCACTCTTTATCCGTGTACCTGGAATGGAAGGTGGAGTCAACCATGAGTATGGTGGTCAAATTGACCTTCTTCCAACATTGCTTCACTTAGTTGGTATTGATACAAAAGAGTATATCCAACTAGGTACAGACTTATTATCAGAAGAGCATGATTCATTAGTTCCATTCCGTAATGGGGACTTTGTCAGTCCGACCATTTCATCGGTCGGAGGTAAATTTTATGATTCCGTGACAGGTGAGCTAATTAGTGAGGAGCAAGAAGAACAAATGGAAAAAGGATTACAGTTCCAAGAGGTTGTAGAATATAAATTGCATCTTTCAGATAAAGTTGTCAATGGAGATTTATTACGTTTCTATTCTCCAGCCGACTTCACACCAATTGATCGTTCAAAGTATGAATATAATACTTCTGATAAAGAGACAAAAGAAACTAAAACACCAACGGACGAATAATTGAAGGTGTGCTTAGAGACTGTCCTAGCAATTTGCTAGGACAGTCTCTTTATTTTTTTTGACAAATTTTTTAGTGTTTATTCATTTTGAAAAATATGTTGCGTTTTTGTGACTAATTATTTTTACGGATATAAATTGACTTTTATCCTACGATTCTCCTATATTTTTTGCATAAAATAGTACCTGGTGCTAAAGAAATGAAATATAACTGTAATATGTTTATCATCTTGCTGTTATGATTGACTGCTATAGTACTAGGGGAGTAGAAAATTGTTAGTTTTAGATGTATTTTGTCATTATAAGTAATGCTGAGTTTTAAATTAAAAATTTTGTAGCTTAATAGAATTAGAGTTAAGTACATATTTAATAGAACTTGTCGAAAACATGAAGGTCGGAGGAAAAGAGAATGATGAAAAAGAAATTTATAGCTCTCAACACCACTATCATCTTGGGAATAGGAAGCTTAGTCACTGTCCCAACTGTGAGCGCAAACTATTCTTCACAAATTCAACAAGTAGAACAGAAAATTGATGAAACTGATGCTAAAATCGCTGAATTAGAGAAAAAGATTCAAAAAATGAATGAAGCGATTGAAGATAATAATAAATTGATTGTAACTACTGAAAAAGAAATTGAAGTTACTCAAGCAGAGATTCAAAAGCTAAATGAAGAAATCGCAGTATTAAATGACACAATCGCAAAAAGAACTGAAGTGTTAGCAAAACGTGCTCAATCCTTCCAAGAATCAGGTGGAAAGGTGAGTTATATAGAAGTGCTTTTAGGTTCGGAGAACTTCAGTGATTTTATTGATCGTGTATTTGCTGTAACACAAATTGCAAATGCGGATAGTGATTTAATAAAGCAACATGAGTTAGATAAAGCGGCTGTTGAGGAGAAACAAGCTGAAGTGGATCAAAAGCTTGCTGAATTGACAGGTAAGAAAGAAGAACTTGAAGGTATGAAAGCTCAAATGCTTGAACAAAAGAAAGAAAATGACCAAATGAAGGTTTCCTTAGAGCAAGCTCAAAAAGGAAATCTAGAGAAATTAGATGAACTTGAAGAAAAAGCTCGTCAGGAAGCAGAAGCACAGCGTCAAGCTCAATTGGAAGCTCAGGCAGCGCTGACTAATAGCGGATCTAGCTCTTCTTCAGAAAGTTCAACTTCAAAAAGCAGTTCAAAAGTAGCCTATACAGCACCAGCAAATGATGGAAGTCTTAGCACGATTTTACAAGCTGGCTATAAATATATCGGAAATTCGGTTTATGTATTTGGTGGCGGAAGAACTTCATATGATGTAGCAAATGGAAGATTCGATTGTTCTGGTTTTGTGAGCTGGGCATTTAGACAAGCTGGTATCAGTATTGGTTCAAGTACAAGTGCTTTAAGAAACCAAGGTTCTAAAATATCTCTAAGTGAAGCACGTCCTGGAGACTTAGTATTCTTTGATACCTATAAAAAAGATGGACATGTTGGAATTTATCTTGGCGGGGGCAATTTCATCGGTTCTCAATCATCTACAGGTGTAGCGATTGCGAACATGAACTCAGGCTATTATAAAGACCATTTTAGTGGACATGTAAGAAGAGTTGCTAACTTTTAATTTATAAAATCTATTGGGTCTATCCTTTTAGTACAAGGATAGGCCCTTTTATTTTGTTAAATAGATTTAAAATTGTACATATTTCATGAAAAAGGTCATCTTCGTTGTAGATTGTTCATAGTTATTTTACAATAATTACTGATGTCTTTTAAAGCGAACTGATGGATTGGAAATATCGTACATCGTATCTACATAAATCTCTTTGATCTAAGAAAAAATAACTTAGACTTTCTTATTTATTATTTTACAAAGGGAGAAGGGAGTAATAATGAAAAAAATTACAAATGTCTTTTGGATTTCAGTTGCGCTTGTTCTAGCATCTGTCATATTTGGTGCAACTGCACCTAAAACCTTTGAAGAAGCAACAGGAAATGTTCAGCAGTTTATCACAACTTCTTTTGGTTGGTATTATTTAATTTTGGTAACGATCATCGTCGTTTTTTGCCTATTTCTTATATTTAGTCCAGTAGGGGCGATAAAATTAGGGAAACCAGACGAAAAGCCAGAATTTTCAACTGCATCGTGGTTTGCGATGCTTTTTAGTGCAGGAATGGGAATTGGTCTTGTCTTCTGGGGAGCAGCTGAACCATTGTCGCATTTCATGGATCCGCCTTTGGCAGAAGGAGGAACAAATGCTGCTCAAAAAGAAGCAATGCGTTACACCTTTTTCCATTGGGGAATACATGCTTGGGCAATCTATGCATTGGTCGCATTAGCACTAGCCTATTTTCAATTTAGAAAAGGGGAGCCTGGACTTGTATCGGCAACTCTTAGACCGATCCTTGGAAAAAGAATGGAAGGACATTTAGGGACAGTTGTAGATGTTTTAGCCGTCTTCGCTACAGTGATTGGAGTCGCAACAACGCTTGGTTTTGGTGCAGCTCAAATTAATGGTGGGCTTTCTTATTTATTTGGAGTGCCATCTAATTTTCTTACTCAATTCATCATCATTTTAGTCGTTACCGTTTTGTTTATGATTTCCGCTGGTACAGGTCTTGGAAAAGGAATTAAATATTTGAGCAACGCAAATATGTTGTTAGCAGTTGCTTTATTAGTTCTGATGTTTATCGTAGGACCGACCATTTTAATCCTTGATATGTTTACAGATACAATTGGAGGCTACATTCAAAATATCATTCAAATGAGCTTCCGAATCGCTCCGTTAAATGAAGACCATCGCTCATGGATTAACGGATGGACGATTTTTTATTGGGCGTGGTGGATTTCCTGGTCACCTTTCGTCGGAATCTTTATTGCACGAGTTTCTAGAGGTAGGACGATTCGGGAATTTATCATAGGTGTCCTTTTATTACCTGCCCTAGTAAGCTTTTTCTGGTTTGCAGTTTTTGGAAATGCTTCTATTTCCATTCAATCATCTGGTGTATTAGATTTAACACAATTTGCGACAGAAGAGGTGTTGTTTGCTGTCTTTAGCCAATTTCCTTGGTCCATGGTCTTGTCGATTGTGGCGCTCCTGCTTGTCAGTACATTTTTTATTACCTCTGCTGACTCGGCGACATTTGTTCTTGGTATGCAAACAACAAATGGTTCATTAATGCCTCCTAACCGAGTCAAATACACATGGGGGATTGCGCAATCGACAGTCGCTTTAGTCCTTCTATATAGTGGAGGATTACAAGCACTACAAAACGCCTTAATTGCGGCGGCTTTCCCGTTTTCATTTATTATGCTTTTGATGATGCTTTCCTTATTTAAATCGTTAACAAAAGAGAAAAAAGAACTTGGGCTTTACCATAAACCAAAGCCGCGAAAGAAACCAGAAGCAAAAGCATAATACGAACTGAACCCATTCGCCATTTGAAAAGGATCATATTTTTCTTTCTTGTCTCATAAAATGGACAAGGGTAGAAGTCCTATAGGAGGGAATGCGATGAATGGGTTGTATGTAAAATTGAGAGACAGATTCGACTAAAGTGAAGAAAACAATTCTGATTTATTCCTTCCTATTAATCGGTGCTATTCTTCAAGGAATGGCGATGGCTATCTTTCTGTTTCCGCATTCGATTCCATCGGGTGGGGCAGCAGGTATCGCCATCCTTGTGAACCATTGGTTTCATTTACCTTTAGGTTTTTCTTTATGGTTATCCAATGTCGTATTTCTTGTCTTTGCTTTAAAGTATTTTGGCTACACATGGACATTTAGGACGATACTTGCGGTCGCTACTACTTCGACGACGGTTACATTGCTTTCGAACGATTTCTTTGCGATTCCCCATACGCATATTATTCTTGATATTATGGCGGGAAGTATGTTTTTTGGAATTGGTGTAGGAATTCTGATTCGCACTGGTGCCTCGAGTGGAGGTATGGTCATTCCAGCATTAATGATTGCTACTTATAAGAATTGGAGTCCTGGCAAGGTGATGATGGGGATCAATTTATTGATCTTCCTCTTAACAGCGCTTGTCATTGATTTCAAAATCGTGTTCTATGCGATCATCTGTCAATTTATTTCGACCAATGTGATTGATTTAATCTATCAATTAAAAATTTATTCGACTACACTTTTAACTCCGAGTTGGAGAAAGAAATAAGGAGATCCGTGAACGGATCTCCTGTTTGTCTTGAGCTTAGTTAACATGTGAGTAGAGTAATTACACCATTGCTATGCTTCAACGGTGATGAATTCTAATGAAATGCACTCATTATTTTTAACTGTTGTTTTATTCATTGCATTTATATGTCCATATTGATGATAGGACTTGAGCGCTCTTATCCAAGAACCGTGACCGAATACAAGCAATTGCGACATATGGTTGTATTTAGATAAAAATAGCTTGATTCTCGTTTCGAGATTCACAAGACTTTCCCCAAGGATGATTTCTGCTGGCTTTTCACTCCAAAGCTCTCCGTATATTGAGACTAATTCTTTTTTTGGCCGTCCTTCAAATGGACCGAAATCTAGTTCATCCAGTAATGGTTCAGGAATCGCTTTCTGACCATAATGTTCTGCCGTTTGCTTAGTACGGACAAGGCTACTGCAAAGGGCGAGGTCAAATAATTTCTCCTGTATTAGTTGAAGGTTTTCTGCGATTTTTGATTGCTCCTTCTCAGTAAGAGGAAGAATGGGGATATCTTTCTTTCCTTGTAACACCTGTTTTCTATTCCATTCCGTTGGGAGATGTCTTATAACGGTAATTTCCATTCCTGTTCCTCCAAATTAAAGGTTTCACTTCTTAGACCACGACGTTGTGTTTCTAATATTAAAACATCTGATATCTTGACGTTTCCTAAATTCACATTTGTGCCAATACAATTAATGAAAAACATTTGATGCTTTGGCGTTGGTGCCTCGAAAATAACTTTCTTCCAGTCAATATCTCGAATAAGTTCAAATATCAGCTCCGATTTAATGGCCCCGCTGTTATCATAAATTCCAGCCGTGCCAGAATCTCTCCCTTCCGTTATCACGTATTGGCATCCAGCTTCAAGCAGTGCGTTCATTTCAGCTTTCCATTCGGAGATAGGCATATCGTCAAATGAATCTTTTGATCCCACTTCTGCAATAACGTGAAAATCATCTTTTACTTCTGAAATAAGATGAAGTCGTTCTTGGAGAGGGATATTTAATGTACCATTGGAAACTTCCAGCCAGTCGATAGCTAATTCTTTAAGCCATTTAAGGTATTCATCTATTTTGTTTTGTTGGTAACATTTTTCAAATAATGTCCCACCACAATAGGTCTTAATATTGTATTGCTGATAGAGCTTTACTTTATCTTTTAGATTAGGAAAAACATAAGCAGTACCAATTCCTAATTTAGCGATATCAATAAGTTGATGGTAATCCTTAAGAATATGTTCAAGTTCTCCAATTGGCGTTCCAAAGTCAACAATTGAAGTGAGCCCATAACTTCTAGTACCATTTGTTCGATTTGGTAATTGCAAAAAATCCATTTGGATCGTGCCTCCTCATTATTTGACCGTTCCCTTTGTCTACTTAGCTTGTGTTATTAAGTGTTATCTTTTTTTAATCAATCAGTTTAAGTATGATTTTTGAGCGCTACCTGTAAAATTAGCCTATTCAAAAATTAGGTGGATGTGTATATAATGGGCTTTTTTTGCCTTGAATTTACTTTCGAAGACGGGATGAATAAACTGTCTCACCAATCCAAACAATAAAAAAGTGCTTTATAAAAAAATCTTGATTTTCATCTAAGAGGTGTATGAGCATTGGCAGAGCAAAAACATAAAGGAATGACGATCTTTGCAATTGGCTCAATCCCACTCATTCTGGTTTTGGGGAATTCTATGCTTATTCCGATTCTTCCAAAGATGAAAACAGAGTTGGATATTTCACAATTCAAAGTTAGTTTGATTATATCTGTGTTTTCTATTGCCGCAGCGATTTCGATCCCTATACTAGGATATTTATCGGATCGTTTTTCTCGTAAAGCTGTGATCATCCCTTCGCTCATTCTTTACGGGAGTGGCGGTTTGCTTGCAGGGGCAGCTGCAGCGTGGTTTTCAAATGCCTATATGTGGATTATTGCGGGAAGAATTATGCAAGGTTTAGGAGCAGCGGGAACGGCTCCTATTGCCATGGCTTTGACAGGAGATCTATTTAAGGGAGGAGAGCAGAGTAAAGTACTTGGTCTTGTTGAAGCATCAAATGGATTTGGAAAAGTAATAAGCCCTCTCATAGGCTCGCTATTTGCCCTTCTATTTTGGTATGCTGCATTTTTTGCCTTTCCTGTTTTCTGTTTATTATCCGTTCTTTTAACGATCTTTTTTATTAGAGAAAAGAAGGCAAAGAAGGAACCACCTCCTGTTGGGAAATATATTAAGGGTCTCGTCTCCGTTTTTAAAACAGAGGGTCGGTGGCTTTTTGTGTCGTATTTAACAGGTGCTACATGTTTATTTACACTCTTTGGTATATTGTTTTATATTTCCGATATTCTTGAAAAAGATCATCAAATTGATGGTGTACTAAAGGGAGGGATATTGGCCATCCCGCTTCTGTTCATGACGACGACTTCTTATATTACAGGGAGCAAGATTGGGAAAAAGATGAAATTAATGAAAACACTGATTGTCCTCGGACTTCTTTTGATGACGATCTCTTTTTCCACTCTCGTCTTTTTTGAAAAATTAATTCCATTCTTTTCTATTTTGGTTCTTAGTAGCATTGGAACAGGGCTTGTTCTCCCTTGTATTAATAGTTTTATTACTGGTTCGGTTTCGACAGATAAAAGAGGATTTGTGACTTCCTTGTATGGTTCAGTGCGGTTCTTAGGTGTTGCTGTGGGTCCCCCCGTTTATAGTACGTTGATGGAATGGTCGCGTACGGGAATGTTTTTAACAACGGCTGGACTAACCTTATTCGTTAGTCTACTTTCGATGCTCTTTATTCATGTTAGTAAAAAGAAAACTTCTGAAGAAAACGATCGTGACTCACTCTTTGAGAAGCTCCAATTTACGTAATCGGATGATAATCTCTTTCGTCTGTATCTGATTTTTGATCAATCTTTAAGGCCCCATAAAGGAGATGAGCGATGTGCAAATATATTTTTCACCTGAAGTGATCACCCCAGAATTTCAGGTGTTGAATGTAGTCAATTCTGCGAATAAAGCTGTAGGAAATGTGGCTTTATTATTTGACGAGAAAAAGCTTTATGTCTATGGCATTTTGGAAGAAGAAGGAGTAAGAGAGGATTTTAAAGATTTAGTTAAGCCATATTTAAAAGGGTTAGCGAAAGCAAAAGAAGGAGTAGAAATTTATTCCTGCCTCTATGTTGGATGTAAGAAAGTGGAGTTGAAAGATGAAGAAGAGGAATGAACTGAAAGAAACAGTGGGCCCAATCGGCTCACTTTTTTTATAATTGGATTGTTTTAGATTCCGACAAGTGGTACGATTACGATTGTGCTGTTTTATCGACAAATTTTGAGCAAGGAGGGCATAATGGAAAGCCCTAAAGTAATAAAATTAATTAGCATTTTTATTTTTACAATGGCACTACTTATCCATAATTATATATTAGTTAAGTCGATTACAAGTGTCACAGTCATGATCATTTTGATTGGCGCCATCATCATGTGGTGGGTGGGACACTTATATCAAAAATCTTATAAGAAAGCGATAATGTATGAATCTGTTAAGCAAGAGCTAGATGATGTTAATGAAAAATATCAAATGATCGTGAATGAGAAGGATTTAATCGAAATGGCTTTAGATTTAGTGGATGATATTGCTGTCTTTTCTTATCATCTGGAAACGGGTGACTTTTATATTTCGAAGGGAATTGAAAAAATATATGGTTATCCGTACCGAGAGATTAGAGAGGATTTGAACTTATGGAAGCTTCTTGTTCATCCTGAAGATATGGAAGAAATTGAAAGGAAGATTGGGCGATTAACGACAGGGACGCATGCTTCGACCGAGCTACGTATTTTGCGTCCAGATGGTGAGGAACGATGGATTATTTATCGAGGAACTCCTGTTAAAAATAATATGGGCCATGTAATAAATATTACTGGACAGATCATTGATATAACTGAAAGAAAGATGCTAGAAATGAAATTAAAGCAATTGGCTTTTTTTGATGAGTTAACCGATTTGGCGAATCGAACTCTTTTAGAAAGACATCTCAAGAAGGCACTTTCTCGTTCTAAGCGGATAAATCAACCGTTAGGCGTGATGTTTATTGATTTAGATGGATTTAAACAAGTAAATGATACAATGGGGCATGAAACAGGCGATCTTCTTTTGAAAGAAGTGGCAGTAAGACTAAAGGACACGGTAAGAGATGAGGATTTCATTGCTAGATTAGGTGGGGATGAATTTATCATTTTATTTGAGGAAACGAACAAAACGGATATACTAGAAATTGCTGATCGGATATTAACAAATGTTTCAGTACCTTACTTATTTGGTGATAAGAAACCGAAAGTAACTCCAAGTATCGGAGTGGCTATGTATCCAGAGGATGGGATCGATCAAGAAACCTTATTAAATAATGCAGACAAGGCGATGTATTATGCTAAAAGTAAGGGGAAAAATAATATTCAATTTTATACGAGAGCCCTTCCAGAGCAACCGATGAAAAAAGATGGCGTTATCAGGCGAATATTTCAACACCTACAAACAAATTTCTCTAAATAAATTTGACCCCGATCTTTTTTGCAAATCGGGGTCTTTTGCTATGGAACAAGATCTTCATCTCTTTGTCGGATGGCATCTTGTAAGACTCTTTCTCCACCAACAGCCTCAATAATGCCTCCGAGTGATTGAATCCAATCACCAGTAACTGCATGCCTTTGTCCATAAAAGAATTCTGAATCATCTTCGGTTACAAGTTGTTCAGATAGACCAATTGCTTCAAGAATTGTACCGATTACTTGAATCCATACTCCGTGAACGATTTCAAGAGAACCTGGGACTTGTTCTTCTAGATAATATAATTTCGTTACAGCAGCAGCCTCTGATAGTCCTGCGATGGCTTGAATCCACACATTTGCAACAACCTGCTGTCTTAATTTCAATATTCTTATGTTTTTTTCTTCTTCATTTAAGGTAGGCGTTTGTTCTTTCTGAAAATGGTTCATGTTGAGCCTCACTTCTCATCCCCTCCACTTCCCTATAACATATGCCTATTGCGTATTTCGGTCATTGAGAATTGATTAACAAAAAGAAAAATATCCAGCTCTTTGCTGGATATTAGAAAGTATTACTATGAGGGTAAATGAAAAGACGAGCTTTTCTTACTTTCTATTTTATTGGAGATTTATGAACAGACTATGAATAAATCTGTAATATTTAATGACATGAGTTTAATTTAATTCGGTGCCCCTGGTGGATAGTAGCTTGGAGGAACCTTGATCCAACCACGCTCCCTCATTTTTGTCTTAATATCCATTCCAAAAACTGCTTTTTCTGAGTGAAATCTGATCCACATCAAACCGATATCACTGCGAACACTTTGGCTTATATTTGTTGAACACATGACTATATTGGAAGCAACCTTTGCACTTAATAGATTGGCGATTTCACTATCTGTTGCTTTCACACCTAGTGGAACGCTATTCGGATCTGAATCGGGCTTATGCTCTGATGTTTCGGGGAGCGGAACACCTTCCTTTAGCATCAATTCCGCTAAGACATTTTTTTGATGAGTGGCCAACTTCTTTGCATCTTCTAAAAGCTCAATTAAAACATTATCTGTTGTCGAATTTATGGAAGTTTCTATCAAAGGAATTTCTTCTGCTATAGCGGTGTAATAAAGCCAACAACCCATTGCTTCACCGATATGGAGTTTTGACTTTGGTTCTGAATCAAATCTCGTAATTAAGTAATCGAATAATGCTTCAAATTTGTTTGGCAAAGAACACACTCCTTCCACTATTTTAATCATATGATGTGCTTGAATGGAATTTTTATACATCTAATCTATTGAAACAGCAAAAGGCTCTATCATCAATTACGGAAAAATAATAAATCTATCTAAGGACAAGCTTGCCTTGCTTACATAGCATATAGTGTAAGACAAATTAGAGATAGAAAGGAGGGAGATGCTATGAGTAGAAATCATTGTGGATGCAATGATCATCGAGGGAATGTTCAAGGAGCTCAAGACGTTAAAACGATCGTTGAACCGACAGAAACAATCGTGAGGGTGAATACAACGAAACGTACTGTAAGACGAATCCATCCTACTGAAATTATCAACGTCAACAGAACAGTCGTTAGAAATGAAAATTTCTTCCCTGTAACTGAAAGACAGGTAAATGAAGTAGTACAGGAAAACTTTAATTGTGGAACTGACCCTAATAATCCAAGATGTAGACGAAGCGGCAATTTGTTTAGCTTGTAATTGATATGTCAAGGAGCACTCACTTAAGGTGGGTGCTTTTTTATGCTGCAGGAAGATTTTTTGTCATAAGACTAGTGATGAGACCTACTACTAGAATTGTAATAGCAGAGAAGAAAATGGTATCGGAGGATAATAAAACGCCTCCAATTAGTAGAATAATGGAATCCATAAAAAGGATAAGAAGCCCGACATTTATGCCCGTTTTATCACCTATAAATTGGGCAATTAAGTCGGTGCCGCCTGTGCTCGTCCGATATCGTAACATCACACCAATACCTGCCCCGATGAGTACTCCGCCAATAATGGAGCTATAGATAGCTTCAATATGAAAGATGGAGCGAACAGGTTCTAAGAGATCAATAAACAATGAGGAAATCATCATCCCATGTAAGCTATTATAAAAATATTCTCTGTAATAAAACCAAGCAATCGTGAAGATCGGTATACTGCATAATAGAATCATAAGTCCGGTTTTTAATCCCAAAATATAATTAAGAATGAGCCCGATTCCAATAACTCCTCCATCCAGTACCTCATAAGGTGATAGAAAAAGGTTAATTCCTAAAGAAATGAAAATACTACCGAAAACAATGATTATCCCTTTTTTTAGAAAATACATAGGAACACCTCCAAATACTGGACATGTTCCTATTCTATGTGTAAATAGATTTGAAGATGTGAAGATGCCAATAAAAATTGCAACTTTTATTAAAGTTAATGTCCCTAGATTCGTATAGTTATGGGGAATAAGCCATCAGATAAATGATCTCAACATCGTATAGAGCATGAAAAAAGAAAAAGACGTATGCGCGTTTATACGTCCATTTGAAATCCATTTCCAGAAGCTTTTTTAAGAACGAGTTTTGTTATGAACTCATTATGGAAAGCCGATAAAACAAAATGTCTGATTTAGGAAGCGAAAAGTACCGTCGCACACTTCATGTATCGTCATAACCGTGATCTAATGGAAAAAAGATTCTGGACACAATCTATACGAAAACAGCGTTCATTAAAAACGATGCTCGGGTTGTTGATGAGCAAAAGGATGGATAATGGGGGAGAATTGACGAGTCTTCTTCTTGTTTTGCTGGCAGTCTTTATATGGACCAATATATGTGCTTGGTTGTACAAAATGTGTCACTTTCATCCAACTTTCTTCATCGATGCAATATGTGTGTGCCATAATGTTTGCAGGTGTGAATTTGAGAAGATCGGAGCCTAATATTACTTCTGGCGTGGGAGCATCAAAAATCGCTAGTAAATGAGTTTCATCAGTTGTGGCGACTTCATAATGCCACCAACCTTGAGGAACATTTGCGACTTGACCAGGAGTTATCGGATAGTTGTGTACTTGCTTCGTAAATGGGTTAAGTATCGATACGATTGCAGCACCTGAAATACAGTAAACAAGTTCGGCTGCATTTTGATGATAATGGGGTTCAACGACATTATTTGTACTTAAGTAAATATCCAGCAAAGATACATTTTCCAGTGTATTAAGTTGTTGGATCCCTAATATATTGATGAGATTTTGGTTGTCTTTTTTGAATAATGTACTTTTATTCAAGTCGAAAGTATACTGCAGTGATGGAGATGTATAATCCAAATAGGCAGTCATATGATTTCACCTCTTTTTCTCATTTAAAATCTTCGTAGGCATGTTATGCAATACAGATTTGTTTGGTGTGTTGTACAAATAAAAGGCTCTATCCCTGATTGGTAGGATAGAACCTGTAGAGCATTCATTTCTTTTGCAATCGCATATACCAAATTTGAAATAAGTAAATGAGGATAGAAAAAAATTGCTGGATTAAAAATACCCCAAAATGATTGATTTTTATAATTTCAAATATCCCTCGGTGTTCATAAATTTCCATGAACACAAAACAATAAGTGAGGTCACCGATTAGGTTCAAAAGAAAATAAAACCAAAAGTAACCAAAAGAAATATAGAGAAAAAACATTGGTAAAACAATGTATAGGCCATACGTTGCTGGTGGAACATTTGACAATGGAAAAATGGTTTCCTTCACATTGACAATATCCCACCTATCATAGATTTGAAAAATAATCGTTATTAATAGTCCAGACAGTAAACCAGCAGGTAAGAACTTACTTACTCGCTCTTTATCTAAAAAAAATAGCAGTCCCCATGGGAGAATCAGCATTGCCCATAAAATGAGTTGATTTAGCATTTGACAATTTCCCTTCGTGTTTTATTAGTAGTGTTAACGAAAAGAAATATTTTATCAGGAATTTATTAGAATATTTAGCACTCCGGGGAAGTTAAGATATAATAAAAAGAAAACAAATGGGGAATCATTCATGTCGAAAATAACCTGGACACTCATTGTATTGGGCGCTATAGACTTAATGATCATCATCTTACATGTAACGGGTAACTTTATTCTTTTTTTGAAACCGACTGGTTACATCGTCCCTTTGATATTAAATATCATCGTCTTATCCATAATAGGGTTTCGTACTCCCCATATCCAAAATGACTGGATGATCGTCGGCTTAGTTGTCTTTATACCGATATTATTACTACATAGCATCATGATTTTGCTCTCCGATCATCATTATACAAAAATAGATTCTCCCCATAATCAGCAATCATTAGTTATTGAATACCGAGATTTTATACTCGGTGAAACAACATATAGTTATGATTTTTATAAAACTAGATTTGGGTTAATTGGGAAAAAGCTTGACGATCAATCGATTACGATCGTGATAGGTGGCACGGAATATCCAGAGAAAATAGATGCAGAAGATGTATTAGGTGTGGATAGAGGGGAATGGCCCACGAAGGATTTTGTCCGTTTTTCAACATTGAAGGGGGTGAAAGAAGTACATTTGAAAGCATCTGAGACAGTAGTCAAATCAGAAGAACGCAAAATGGAACAGGGTGAGGAAATGGAAGCATTTATCAAAATGGTAGAAGAAAAAGAGGACGGTCAATCGATCATGATTAACGGAAATGTGTTAACGATCCGTTTCGATGAACCAACTGGTCAGAGCTGGATTGATGTAACAAGTGATCATGACGAAGGTGCGATCCCAAGGCAACAATGTTCACGAATTATTCGAAATGAAGAGCAAGGCTACTATATGTTAGAAGAATGTACGCATAAATGGGAATATCTTTTGTCTCCTTTAGAGGGGAATGGGTAAGAGATACACTTATTCAAAATCGTTTCTAGAATTTCTATAGGTCATTAATTGCGTCTTTAAAGATGAATACAAACCAACCCCAGCATTTCCGTAAAAGAAGCCCATAAATATTCCTACCCAAAGATTATCTCGATGCGCAAAGAAAATGGAGATAATAAGTCCTGTAATGCTTGCGAGCATAGGAATATATGGTTTAGAAATATCGAATAGCTTCTTTAAAATTTGTGTTGCGATCATCACTAATGGAACAGCAATAATGGCATCCCAAAAATTTGTATGTATAACCGGGAAAGTCTCCATTCTAACACCTCTACACGTTCATTCACCTTCTTTAATAGTGTTTCAGTTATTCTAATTCTTATCCATTAATGATTGCCTTTTATGTAAGTATACGTCTTCCAGCTATTTACCAAATGCCCAATGGCTAGTAATATGACGGCAACAGCGAGCCAGATTGATTGAAGCCAAAGGGCTGCAAAGGCATATGCTAACACAGGAAAAAAAGCCATTGGTATCGGAATCATCCCCAGCGGTTTAAATAAAGATGATAAACTTCTCCCTTGAACAAAGTAACGAATCCATAAAAAATAATAAAATACGATACATATTGTCATGAGTATGAAGTAGATATCGATGGCGTTGTCATCGATAGAATCTTTTAAAACAATCAATAAGAATATACACCCGAATTGCCCTAGCCTTTCGAAGATAGTAAAGATTGATTCTTTATCTTTCATTCCTGCTGGAATATTGTAGGGAGGATAGATAGAATACAGTATATTTGGAGCTAGAATACACATCACAATTGTCAATCCTACTATTGAAAATCCCATTTCATTCACCTATTATTAAATTTTGTTTAACTCTCTTTTGTAACATTCCTTTTCGTTTTAATTATTTTATAAAAATCGATAGCAATCTTTAGTGAAAGGATTGAGATAAAGAAGATCTTGGAGAAAGTGGAAGATGCAAGCTGTAACAAAATTACCATTAAAACAACCGTGCCAATGATACTAACAACTCTGTTCATATATTCTGCTTTAAACATCATAATCACCTCTGGGTACTTTATAACAGAAATACGATGGAGAGAATAAAATAGTTTCATTTTTCTATGGAAAATTCTGCAATTATTGAGGAATAGTTAAGCGAGGATTGTGGTTGAATGAAGAATATTTTGAATTATAATCGAAATAAACAGAGTCCCTTACGTTTTTATCGCAAGGGACTCTGTTTATTTGTAATGGAGAATAGGGGGCTCGAACCCCTGACCTCAACGCTGCCAGCGTTGCGCTCTCCCAGCTGAGCTAATCCCCCGTATGGTGATGTACAACGATTATTATATAGGGAAATCATTTGAAAAATCAAGAGGGAATCTAGTAATTTTTAGTCAATGCTTTCGATCTCGACACCGCGAACACCTTCTATCTTTGAAACGGTATAGTACACGTCTGTCGTTAGTCTTTTATAATTAACGGTTACTCGTAATTGGACGAGATGATCATCATCGTTTAAATCTTTAATCCGTAAGTGCTTAAGTGATATTTTTTCATCTTTTAAGTAATTAATGATTTCTACAATTCTATTTTTGTCTTTCACATTTAGCTGTAGTTTAATTTCTTTTTCGCGTAATTGACGTGGGCCGATAACCCCCATAATGATAGGTACAATTTCAACGCTGATGATGAGCAATGCGACTCCAACTGCTGCTTCAAGATAGAATCCTGCACCTACTGCGATCCCAATCCCAGCTGCTCCCCAAATCATGGCTGCAGTTGTAAGACCAGAAATACTGTCATTTCCTCTTCTTAAAATAACGCCAGCTCCAAGAAAACCAATTCCTGAAATGATTTGAGCAGCTAAACGAAGGGGATCCATCGTGATATTAATATCATCTCGAGATGGCACCATATAAGCTGATTCAATCGATACAATAGTGAGAAGACAACTCACAATTGAGATCACAAGACTTGTTTTCAGTCCAACCGGTTTTCTTTTTAATTCCCTTTCCAGCCCGATAATCAACCCTAAAAAAGCCGTGATCCCTAACTTAATGAGAATTTCCATTTCAAACCCGAACATGATATTCCCACCTTTTCGATGACCAATATATTTTCATAGTAATTATCTAGTTAAAGGTTGTAAAATGATGATATCTATATCTTTTAAAGGAGTTCAATTTGATGGGGCCAAAAGTAAATCCGTATCTTATCTTAGCCATTGGAGTCATTTCAGTCTCAACTTCGGCCATAATGGTGAAAGTATCAACCGCACCTTCAGAGGTCATCGCCTTTTATAGGTTATTTTTTTCAGTTCTGATTATGCTTCCTGTGTTTTTATTAAAGTATGCTAATGAACTACGACTTATTACGAAGAGAGATTGGCTGTTTTCTTTGATTGCAGGAGTGTTTCTAGCATTTCACTTCATTCTCTGGTTTGAATCATTAAATTATACTTCTGTTGCAAGTTCTACCGTATTGGTAACATTGCAACCACTATTTGCTTTTGTTGGAACATACGTCTTCTTTAAAGAAAAGTTTACGATGCGAGCAATACTCTGTGGGATTATGGCGATTATCGGAAGCTTTATCATCAGTTGGGGTGATTTTAAAATTAGTGGTTCTGCGTTATTCGGAGACATACTTGCTCTTATCGCCTGTGCCTTGATTACCGCATATTTAATGTTTGGTCAAACAGTGCGTAAAAGAGTTTCACTCATCACCTATACTTTTGTTGTGTATGCAATTAGTGCGGTAACGCTTTTCGTATATGTGCTCATTTTAGGGCGCCCGCTCACGAATTATCCTACTAGTGATTGGGTTTATTTTGTTTTACTTGCTATTATTCCGACTTTATTGGGCCACACCTTATTTAATTGGTCCGTTAAATGGCTAAGTACTTCTACTATCTCTATGGCCATTTTATTAGAACCAGTAGGTGCAACGGTTTTAGCCTATTATTTATTGAATGAAAAAATTATGTTGACTCAAATCGTTGGTGGTTTAATCGTAATGGCGTCATTGGCTTTCTTTTTAATAGAGGGAAAATTGACGAGAACGAAGGTAAAGCTGGGAAATGAACATTGAGTTAGTTCAATAGAAATGAGGAGAAGACAATGGGGTGGGATGATACCTTTGTGGAATTTCCACAAATAGAAACAAGTAGATTAAGGCTAAGAGAATTGAATGTACAAGATGCTACCAGGTTATATCATTATCTATCTAAAAAAAATGTAGTCGAGCACTATGATATCGAGGCACTTACTTCATATCAAGAAGCAGTTGATATCATTGAAAATCTCTTTTTTCGATATCAATCAAGAAGACAAATTAGGTGGGGAATTACACTTAAGGGAGAAGAAGAACTCATTGGAACCTGTGGCTTTCATTCACTAGATGAGCAACATTTAAAAGTAGAAATTGGTTATGATCTCGACTCGGAATATTGGGGAAAAGGGTATATGACAGAAGCGGTTGGTAAAGTGGTTGAATACGGATTTAATGAAATGGAGTTAAACCGTATTGAGGCTTTTTATTTTCCTTTAAATTACGCCAGTAAGAGAGTTCTTGAGAAAAACGGTTTTATAGAAGAAGGATTACTAAGAAAAAGATTTTATAGTAAAGATAAATATATGGATGCGTTTATTTGTTCCATTTTAAAAGAAGATAGGAGAGGTGGTTTATAAAAAACGCCTCTCCTATCTTCTTTTCACAAAATATACGTAAATCCTGAAAAGATAAATGCCAAGGTGAACGTAAAAATGAAAGTGCCACCTTTAACCTTTTCTTCTGAATTAGCGATTTTGATCCCCTCAATATAGGAATAAATGAATAAATAGATTGCCATGATAAATGATAGGTATAAAGCTACAGATTCTAGCATGTCTCCCAATCCTTTCTTGATTGTTTTCTCTCATTCCTATTATTATGAGAGAACTTTCTTCTTTATTCCCACAAAGATAGTAATGAAGTAGACGAAATTTGGCTTTCAAATTTTATTGCAAAAAAAGTTGAAAATTATATTGAAAACATTTTTGAAGCATGATATATTAGTTCTTGTCCTCAAGAATACAACTTGTTTTAATAGCATGAGTCAAAAATCTTTTTTATAAAGTTATTGACTTAAAACGAGGAATTGTGTTATATTAATAAAGTCGCTTCTGAAGCGATAGTGATTTTTTTTGCAGGTAAAAAGCGATACTTGTACTTTGAAAACTAAACAAATCATACGTCAACATATAATAGTGAAGGCGACTGTACAGCTTCGACAGACATTGGAACTTC
>NZ_HE978515.1:469479-507111 GCF_000311725.1 Robertmurraya massiliosenegalensis JC6 | reverse complement strand
TAATGGATTGCAGGTCTGCCCAGTTATATCAGAGCTTACCTGCCTAATTTGGTATGCGAAAGTTGAGTAACTGATTTATCCATTATAAAGGACTTTTTCTTTGTAAAAATTTAAAAGTGAACATTCCAAGTCGTATTAATCTTGAAATTAAATTAATATAACACACCGATGTACCATATATATTTTTAACTTTTACGTCTATAAAAGTAATGTAATCTTTTTATGCATTAAATTCAGATGCAATGATATCAAATTTCCGCATTTTTGATATTAAGGCTTAATATTCTTGTGTGATATAAGAATACAAAGTATACTTAAATAGTTGTATAGTGGAATAATTTTTATATATTGTTGAGAATAATAATATAACATTAAATGAGAATAAAGGTGAAGTAAATGAAGGGAAATCCAATATTATCCATTATAATTCCAGTCTATAATGTGGAAGCCTATATAAGAAAATGCATAGAGTCAATTTTAAACCAAACATACAAAAACATTGAAATTATCGCAATTGATGATGGAAGTACTGATAATAGTCTAAAGATACTTAAACAGTATGAATTGAATAATAATAATATTACAGTTATTTCTCAAGAAAATTCAGGGCAATCTGTTGCAAGAAATAAAGGTATTATGCAGTCTAGAGGTAAGTATATTCATTTTTTGGATTCAGATGATTATATTACAACGGAGTCTTATAAGAATATGTTACATTTAATGGAAAAACATAATCTTGATCTTATAAGATTTGGGGCAGAGCCATTTATAGATGATGTCGAGATTAAGATATATAAGAGACAATATGATTTTAGTAGATATTTCGAAAAAGGTCGGGTATACAATAAGGAAAATTTCTTATTGGCAAATCTAAAAGCATTTTCAGTTTCTCCATGTCTATACTTAGTAAAAAGAGAATTAGTTATTAACAATAATATTAATTTTAAACCAGGATTAATGCACGAAGATGAACTATTTACCTTAGAGGTGATATTAAATACAAATTTGGCAATGTATGATTCAAATCTTTACTACAAAAGAAGATACAGGAAAAACTCTATTATGACGACTCATAAAAATGTTAATGCTAAAAAGTCTTTTGAATCTTACTTTATAATAATTACTGAAATGAGTAGAATGATGGAGAGGTATTTAGAACCGGATGAAAAAAAATTAATAAAAAAAGAATTAGTTCATTGTTCAGCATTTTAATAAATACCGACATTAATGACCAAAACTTGAAGAAAAAAGTCCAAACTATAACATCTTTAAATAAATTTGAAAAAACTTACTTGAAATTTAGATATAAATTAAGAAAATATTTTAAAAAAATTATTATGCGTGGGTAGTTAAATCTTGAGTGTCAAACGATTCATTAATGTTATTATAACATGGTTTTCGTTGAATATTATGGAGTGAGAAAATGAACAACGTAAATAGAGAATTAAAAAACGGCATCATTATAAGTGCAATTGGAAAATATTCATATTATTTAGTTCAATTTGTAGTATTAGGTGTGCTAGCAAGAATATTAACTCCTAGTGAGTTTGGTATTGTATCAGTAATTAATGTGTTTTTAATTTTTTTTTCAATGCTTATCGATATGGGGATAGGTCCTGCAATTATTCAAAATAAAAATTTAGAAAATAAGCAGTTAAATGGTATTTTTAGTTTTACCATAATATTTTCGATTATTTTAAGCTTGTTATTTGCTTTAATGTCTAAGCCTATTGCTATCTTTTATGATGATAGTAAATTGATTGGTGCAAGCATAGTGATGTCAATTGCTTTATTTACAAGTGGACTTAATATAGTTCCTAGAGCTATTTTATTGAAACAAAAACGCTTCTTAGAAGCTAACATGGCACAGGTGATTTCTAGTGTTATATCTGGAATCGTGGGAATAACGCTAGCACTTTTGAATTTTAGCTACTATGCATTGATTTTTAGTACAATTGCTAAAAATGTATCTATGCTAATTATAATATTTTTAAAAACAAATCTAAAAATATTAACAAAAATTAGAAAAGAAGATTTAATAGCAATATATAGCTTTTCTAAGAACCAGTTCTTATTTAACTTTATAAATTACTTTTCTAGAAACTTAGATAGATTATTAATTGGTAAATTTTTAAATTTGAAAGAATTATCATATTATGAGAGAGCATACCAACTTTCTTTATATCCTAATCAGATTCTTACTAATGTTATAACGCCGGTAATTCAACCAATTATGTCTGAGTATGAAGATAAAAAGGAAATTATAAAAAAAACGTACTTAACAATATCAAGATTGCTCGCTTTTATAGGAATGCCGCTATCGGTCTTTTTGTATTTTTCATCAGAAGAAATTATATATATATTGTTCGGTCAACAGTGGACTGGCAGTATATTAACATTACAAATTTTGTCTCTGTCAATTTGGATACAGATGATATTGAGTAGTACCGGTTCAATATTTCAATCTACTAATCGAACTGATCTTTTATTGCTATCGGGAATTATGTCTACTATCTTAAATATTATTGGAATAGTTATAGGTATTTGGTTAGGGGAAATTCATTATGTTGCATTAGCAATTTTGATTTCTTTCTCAATCAATTTTATACAGGCAAATTATTTATTAATGGTTAAAGTTTTTCAGGTTAAGCAATATGAATTTTATAAGGTATTAGGACATCCTTTTATAATATCAGTATTGGTATTAGTTCCCTTACTCGCATTAGATTACTTTATCGGAAATTATTCAATTATTACCCTAATGATTAGTAAAGCTATTTTAAGTTTATCAATGTTTTTGTTAGGATTAAAAATAACAGGGAACATTGAAATATTAGGTAAAATTTTCAAAAGCAGAAAGAAGGATAAAGTATAATGCAAAATCCTTTAGTATCAGTAATAATACCAGTTTATAATACTGAAGCATACATTTCTATGTGTATAGACTCTGTAATTAACCAGACTTATCCTAACTTAGAAATCATTATTATAAATGATGGAAGTAATGATAATAGTTTAAATATAATAAATCAATATTCTAAAAAACATCCCAATATTCGTGTGATATCACAAAAAAACTTAGGGAATTCTATAGCTAGAAACAGAGGAATTGAATCTGCTGATGGAGAATATATTTCTTTTTAGACTCAGATGATTATATTTTGGAAGGTGCTATTGAAAATTTGCTGTTTCTATTGGAAAAGCATAATTTAGATATCATTAGGTTTTCGGCTGAACCTTTCCTAGATGGGATTGAAATAGATATAAATAAAAGGCTATATGATTTTCGATACCATTTTAAAGAGAATAAAGTATATAATAAGTTTGAATTCTTGCGGCAAAACTTAAAAGCATTCTCTCCTTCTCCTTGTCTATATATTATGAAGAGAAGTTTATTACTCGATAATAAAATACTTTTTACTCCTAAGATTATGCATGAAGATGAATTGTTTACATTAGAAGTGTTTTTAAATACTAAAAGTGCGATGTATGATCCGAATGCGTATTATAAGAGAAGATATAGAGCAGATTCTATCATGACTTCAAAAAAGGTAGAAAAAGTTAAAAGATCTTTTGATTCATATTATCTCGTTATGAATGAAATGAACAAGTTATTGAAACTATATGAGCATCCTATAGAGATAAAGTTAATAAGAGCTAGAATGCGTCTAATATTTAATAGTTTACTCTCTAAAGATATTAACGAAATATATAAGTGGAAAGCAATTGTAAGAATAGAGGGTATAAGTATTATGACGAAAATCTTCTATATAATGAAGTTTTTTCTAAGAAAATTGCTTAATAAGAAATAATTTAAGGCAAAAGTTATGAAGAACTCTGTTGAGAAGGTGAATAATTAAAGAGTAACAATGGATAGTGATATTATGTAAAAGTATTACAGTGAATTCCTTTTATTCATTTTTTATTCAAACTATTTATACTTCATATGACTCAAACTTCGCTGACTGAAAAATTGGTAAATAGACCTTGATGTAATTGTGCTTCTATTGATCCGCTGTTGAAGTTGACTATCGATTAGTTTTTGTCTTTTTTAGTGTATCTTCAAAAATTTCAATTAATTGTTGTAAGGCTACACTCCATTCAAGTTCTAATATTTCATCACAAAGTTTATAGAAGAGACCACCTAAAATGTGTTTATCTCTGTTACAGCGATTCCGGCCACGATAAAACAATATAGCGGGCAAATACAAGAAGGATTGTTTGGCTGAACAGAAAATCATAAGAAGTTCCTTGAAACTCTTTTACGGGCATAATAGGGACTTGGTCGTCTTAAAGAAGACCTCAATCTCTCAGCACATGCCATAGTTTCGTACGATTTAGTGTTCAAAAAGCGTACAATACGTGCTAAGAATTGCAAGCCATTCACTATTTTTATTACGGTTTTGAATAAAGACAGCCTTTACTTGAACACCATTAGTCATTGTTGTTTGAATGGAGCGCAAAATTTCTTTTTTACCTAGTAAAGGTGTCGCTTTTTTATACAATTCTTTTAAGGAGTGTCAACGATGATTCGCTAAATAAAGATGATTGGTATCCATGACGATGCTGATAACTTTAATACGATTTCTAGCTAAAGCAAGTATGCATCAACGCATAATAAGCTAGGACACCTGCTTTTAAGGCGGCGCGTTCAATCATGCTGGAAATGATTGAAGATGTGGGCTCTAATGCTTCAATCCGACGTCTGTATCAATATCTTCTGAGATGGCGTTGATTTGAGCTTTCAAATCCAAAAAAGGCATGAATGTAGTGTCGTCAGACCAACCCAAAGCAAGCCTACGAATCCCTTTTAGAACCGCTTGGTTAAAGAGGAGTGATCAATACAACGAGATAATAACTTCACCTTTTTACTACGATTTCGTTCATACATGGAATGTCAAAGATCAACACTTTTGGTCGTTTTGAATTCTTAAGAACATTACTTTTTTGAATGATACCTGCGCTAATAAGAGTTATGAAACGACGCCAACGAACTTCGAATAATTCAAGAAAACGAAAACCGTATCTTTGGCTGGAAAACGATCACCTTTCTTACTTTATAAGAGAGTAAAACAGCTTTTATGATGGAAAATGAGACAAAAGACAAGATTTAATTCTTTTGGTCGTTTATCGTTTTGGTCATTATGCTTTATCATTATGGAAGCACCTCTTCTGTTGGGTAGTGTTTTCTAGATAAGCACACTATACCAAAAATGAGGTTTTTTGTATAATTTGAGCATTTTGTCAAGAAACATTATGAATGATTGAAATAATCTAAGAGCTCAGGCATTTGGTCCAATTATTTAGATCCGAAGTTTAAGATAACGATTTTAAAAAAATTTGAACTGCCTTTCAATGTTAATTAATAAGTTAAATTATTAAAGTGTTATCCTGTTTTGTCAAATGAGTTGATGGTTTAGGGAAATATACTATAAATATAATGTTGGGGAGTTATATAAATCTATGAAAGACTTGCAAAAAATAACAATTCTTATACCAGCCTATAATCCAGATGGAAAATTAGTAAAGTTAGTAGGTGAATTGTTAGATTATTACCGTAATGATTGAAAAAAAACTCTAATTTCGACTTTACCGCTACTGATTTTTCTTGTTTTAATTAAGGATAGTGCTAAACTTTTTTTAGGATTTATTATCATCATCATCTTTATTTTAGTATTCAAAAACTTAGCTCTAGAGAATAAAAATTTTAAGAGAAAGTTAAGGATAATGGTCTATATCATTGTTATAGCAATGGTTATTCCTTTGTTTGCAAATTATTTGTGGGGTAAGTATACTGAGAAAACTTATCCCAATATTGATTATAATGAAAATCATTTTGCAATAACGAAAGAGACATTTACTATTGATGGAATAGGGAAATCAGAAGAATCAATTCATACAATTGGTTATAAAATGTGGGAAGCCTCGACTAACTTTTGTGATAATATTAATGTTAAGTCTATTATGATATTAAACTTTATTTCTTTACTATTTATAGGGTATACCTATATTAAGCGAAAAAAAATACTAGGGGTATTATTAGGAACAACAATATTAGCAGATATATTCTATTTGATTTATATGTTTTCGTTATATATTATGTATGTATTTCTTATGCCTGAAGGTGAGGCTGTTCGGTTAGCTGGTATAGAGCGATACCAGGGAACGATTATTATTTTATGCTCAGGAATGCTAATGATTTCACTAATTAAAGAATGGATGAAAAACACAACCACGCAGAAGAATTTATGGATGAGTCTATGCAGTGGATTGTTGTTAGCTTTTGGGTTCATTTATCCTTTTCATGAGCATGTCGAATCAATTATTTATAAAAGAGAAGTAGACTCTACTCCTCGCGAAAAATTAAAAAATTACTATGATATCATACGTTACCAAAAGGATAAACCAACTGTGCTCTTTTACAGTACAGAAGAGTACGTCTCTAGTGGTTATTTGAAACGAATGATAACATATGAAATGCTTTCTTGGAATTTTAAATTATTTAATCAAATGAATTCAAATGAGAGTAAAAGTTTATTTGAAAGAGAGTTGTATGTAGCTAACTTTGTCATTGTTCTGGATACAGATGAAGAGTTCAGAAATTATTTATCAACTTTTATCGATACTCCAATAGTAGAAGGAGTTTATAAAGTCATAAAAGAAGACAAAAAATAAGATTACAGGTTTTGGATTGAATAATGAAAGATGCTGGGGCAATGAAGTACCCGAAAATAAAGAAAATGAAAAGTATCTCATATAGAGCATATCCAAATTCCTATATTAGAGCAATCTGTTGACAAACTTTATCTAGTTTAATTCGTGATATAAAGTTTTGTAGAAACAGATATTCTATTTGGAGGAGCCTTTGTTTATTCAACATAATTTGCTTCGTGGGAATGTATTTGGCAATTCCTTTTTGCTTGCTTTTTGTTTTGGAGAAGATGTCTTACTCCCGAAAAGAATGTAGTAAGGGCGAGTAGAATATGCTAAATAATTGACTCTGTTTTAAAACCTCTTTACAATATAATTAAAGCATACTATCCTTACGTTTTTACTGGTAATGGATATTTTAAAAGTCTTTACTGAACAACTTATTGTTGTTCACATTGAGTGTAAAAGTTCTACTACAACAGTAATGGAGGAATACAGAAAAAATGGGATTTGGTTTTCTAATCTATTTTGCCCTTATCATTTTAATTCCGATATGGGCGCAGTTGAAGGTTAAAGGCGCTTATAAGAAATATTCACGGGTTCCCTCTTCATCCCACATGCGTGGTGCCGAGGTAGCAAGAAGAATTTTAGATACAAATGGTTTATACGACGTAGCCGTACAAGAAACAAGAGGTCTTCTAACGGATCATTATGACCCCCGTTCCAAAACAGTTCGTTTATCTTCTGAGAACTATCATGGACATTCTGTTGCTGCAGCAGCCATTGCTGCACACGAGGTAGGGCATGCGATTCAGGATCAATTAGATTATGCTCCACTAAGAATTCGTCATTCATTAGTTCCTGTTGCGAACTTTGGCTCAAACTTTTCGTGGGTGCTCATTATGATTGGGATTTTTGCTCAGCTAAGTAATTTATTGTTATTAGGTATTATCTTTATGGCAGCTGCCGTTGTGTTCCAACTTGTCACATTACCAGTGGAGTTTAATGCATCAAATCGAGCAATGGATCAAGTTGTATCACTTGGTATTATTCGAAATGATGAAGAAAAAGAAACAAAGAAGGTTCTAAATGCAGCTGCATTAACGTACGTCGCAGCAGCAGCCGTAGCAGTATTAGAACTAGTTCGACTGATTTTAATCTATACAGGCATGCAGAGAAGCGAATAGAAGAAAAAAGAAGCTGGGACTTAACTAGCTTCAAATCATGAGAAAGGTGAATCCTGAGGGTACTCAAATTCACCTTTCTCTATTTTTGTATTTACGCAAGATTTTCGATTTTCCTCGTATAAAAAAATCGAGGGAAACGCCAATTAACCTTCAAGAATCCAATAGATTTCTACCTTGTCTAAATTTCTACTAAAAGATCCTATTTTGCTCGAACCATTTCTTGCCCTTAAGCGGAATTTTTCCTGTTAAATCCTCATTGGAGTCCCTTTTAGGAGAAATAACGGAAGATTTTCCGGTTATGGAGAGCAAAATCGTTTATTTTAGTATTTATTGAGGGAAAAGCAGGAAATTTTCCTGTTATTTTGGCTTTTTTTCATGATGGTTGCTCATTAAGCGGAATTTTTCCTGTTATTTTTTCATGCTGCCACTCCAACTGCGAGGGAATTTATACACTTCAAACTAGAATCAAAAAGTCGTTATCACCGACTTTTTGACCCAGCTTCTTTTTTGGTGTTTTATCTTTCAATCGGTCTCTTATTTTCATCAAGTGTAAAACCTTCACCAAGCACATCGTGCACGATGCTCACGGATACAAATGCATGCGGATCTACTGACGTAATCAAATTTTTCAATCGAACAATTTCATTACGTCCTACTACACAATACAATACGTCTCGCTCTTGCTTTGTAAAAGATCCATGTCCCTTTAGGACAGTAACGCCTCTGTCCATTTCTTGCATAATTTTAGCGGAGATCGCATCATTTTGATCAGAAATAATCATCGCTCCTCTAGCAGAGTAAGCTCCTTCCTGCATGAAATCAATGACCTTTGCTCCAACAAAGACAGCGACTAATGTGTACATTGCTTCACGATGGGATAAATAAAAAATAAGTGATAGCGTGATGACGACCGCATCAAACATGAACATCGTCTTCCCCATGCTCCAACCGATATATTTTTGAGCAAGCCTTGCGATAATATCGACACCACCGGTTGTACCACCGAAACGAAATATAATTCCTAAACCAATCCCAATAAATACTCCAGCAAAAAGGGCAGCGAGTGCTAAATCATCATGTAAAGGGATTTGAAATTGGTAACGTTGGAATAACCAAAGAAAAACCGATACACTCACAGTACCAATGATCGTATAGAAGAACACATTGCGACCAAGTAGTTTCCAGCCAATGAAAAATACCGGAATATTTAATAGTAAATTTGTGTAAGAGGGGTCAAATTTATAAAGGAAGTAAAGCAACAGGGTAATTCCTGTGAAGCCTCCTTCTGCTAAATTATTTTGCATATTAAAGTGAACAATTCCAAATGAAAAAATAGCAGAACCTAGTAGTATATAGAATATATTTTTAAACTTTAGTCCCAAAGGCATTTTAGTACTCCTCTCTTTCGCAAGCTACGTTCAAAACGCTTTAATTATAAGGGAAGCAAATAAGAATGGCAACAAATGGAGAAAGAAAAAATATTTGTAAAAGCGATCGTTATTATTTAATATTAACTGTAATGACTAACATTTGTAGTAGGAGTGGTTACATACGTGACAAAGAATAAGACGATACAAGAGCTTCAAGTAGAAGTAGATACATACATAAGTCAATTTAAAGAAGGGTATTTTAGCCCTTTAGCGATGATGGCAAGAATGACCGAAGAATTAGGAGAATTGGCTCGTGAAGTCAATCATTATTATGGTGAAAAGCCAAAGAAAGCATCAGAGGATGAAAAAACAATTGAAGAAGAATTAGGTGACTTGCTTTTTGTGATTACTTGTTTTGCTAACTCTCTTAATATTGATCTAGAAGAGGCCCACGACCGAGTGATGCACAAGTTTAATACGAGAGATAAAAATCGTTGGACAAGGATAGAGAATACAGAGGAGTGATATAAGGTGAGCGATATTAAAGTAATCATAGCTGGACCAAGAGGACGAATGGGGAGAGAAGCGGTACAACTTGTTGAAAGAACAGAAAACTATCAACTTGTTGCTGCGATTGACTATAAATATGATGGAAAACTACTCCAAGATGTTGACGGTTTTGGATCTTCAGAAGTACCTGTTTACGGTGACATTGAAAAATGCCTTGCTCTAGTTGAGGCAGATGTATTGATCGATTTAACGACACCTGAAATTGGAATGCATCACACAAAAACGGCACTATTACATGGCATTAGACCAGTGGTTGGAACAACTGGCTTTTCGAAAGAGGATTTAGCAGAACTACAATCGATTTGCGAAGAGAAAGAAATAGGCTGTATTATTGCACCTAATTTTGCAATTGGGGCAGTACTTATGATGAAATTTTCGCAACTGGCTGGAAAGTACTTTCATGATGTTGAAATCATTGAATTGCATCATGATCAAAAGCTCGATGCCCCTTCTGGTACTGCTGTCAAAACCGCACAAATGATTTCTGCGGTTAGAGAGCAGAAAATACAGGGCCATCCAAATGAAAAAGAAACCATCCAAGGGGCAAGAGGAGCAGACTTTGAAGGAATGCATATCCATTCTGTTCGCTTGCCTGGTTTAATTGCACATCAGCAAGTGATGTTCGGTTCAGATGGACAAACACTGACGATTCGACATGATTCTTATAATCGGGCATCCTTTATGTCAGGTGTCAAGCTTGCGGTTGATACAGTCGTAAAATTAGACACATTTGTTTACGGACTTGAAAATATCATCGAATAAGTAGAAAAGAGGAGAGTGCGATGAATATTGCCTTAATCGCCCATGATAAGAAAAAAGACGATATGGTACGATTTGTAACAGCTTACGAACATATTTTAAAGGACCATACCCTTTTTGGAACTGGAACAACAGGTTTGAAAATAATGGAAGCAACTAGCTTGAACGTACATCGATTTCAATCAGGGCCACTTGGCGGGGACCAAGAAATTGGAGCGATGATTGCTAACAATCAAATGGATGTCGTCTTATTTTTCCGTGATCCGCTGACAGCTCAACCGCATGAACCGGATGTTTCGGCATTAATTCGATTATGTGACGTATATTTAGTACCTCTGGCAACAAATATGGGAACTGCTGAAGTCATCATAAAAGGACTAGAGCGTGGAGACCTTTCTTGGCGTGAAGTGATTGCAAAACGAAATGGTGAAGTTGAATGATTGAACAATTAGATATTTTAGCTTTTGGCGCCCATGCTGATGATGTTGAAATCGGTATGGGGGGGACGATTGCGAAATATGTAGCAAGCGGGAAAAAAATCGGTATTTGTGATTTAACACGAGCAGAATTATCGTCCAATGGTACAGTTGAAGGAAGACAACTTGAGGCGAGAAGAGCGGCGGACATATTAGGAGTTCAAGTGAGAGAAAATCTAATGCACCGAGATCGTGGGCTCTATCTTACAGAGGAAGCAATTAAAGAAGTGGTTACGATCATCAGAAAATATCGTCCCAAAGTGGTTTTTACCCCTTACATCGTAGATCGGCATCCTGATCACGGAAACTGTACAAACATTGTAGAAGAGGCCTTTTTTTCAGCAGGCATTCGCAAATTTCATACAGATGATGAATATCCTTCCTTCCGTCCAGCAAAACTCATCTATTATATGATTAATGGTTTTCATAAACCAGATTTTGTCATTGATATTTCTGATTTTATCGAACAAAAAGTGGCGAGTTTAAATGCGTATGAAAGTCAATTTCAAACTTCAGCTGAAAGCGTGGATACGCCATTAGTGAATGGTTATATTGAAACAGTGAAAGCAAGAGAAAAACTATTTGGCAAAGAAGTTGGTGTATCGTTTGCAGAGGGCTTTAAAGTGAAAACGCCAATTGTGTTAAATAGGGATTTATTAGGAGAGCTATAATGACGAAGAAATTAAAAATAGGAATTACCTGCTATCCAACGGTAGGCGGTTCAGGGGTGATCGCCACAGAACTTGGAAAAATGTTGGCTGAAAAAGGACATGAAATTCATTTCATATCGTCTAGTCTCCCATTTCGCTTAAACAAGATGTATCACAATATCTATTATCATCAAGTTGAGGTTAACCAATATTCCGTTTTTCAATACCCACCATATGATATCGCACTTGCAAGTAAAATGGCAGAAGTGATTCAAAGGGAAAACCTAGATATACTTCATGTTCATTATGCGATCCCTCATGCCGTTTGTGCCATTTTAGCGAAGCAGATGAGCGGCAGAGATATTAAAATTGTGACGACCCTACATGGGACGGATATAACCATCCTTGGCTATGACTTGACATTAACAGATGCGATTCGATTTGGAATTGAAAAGTCAGATGCGGTTACAGCTGTGTCTAATTCATTAATCCAGCAAACCTATGACTTAATTAATCCAAATAAACAAATTGTACCGGTCTATAATTTTATTGATGAGCGAGTCTATCGTAGAACAGATTCTGCTTATTTGAAGGAAGAATTTGGAATAGAAGTCAATGAAAAGGTTTTGATCCATGTTAGTAATTTTCGGGCTGTAAAACGTGTTCCAGATGTCATAAAGGTATTTGCAAAAATTGCGGAGCAGACAGAAGCGAAATTACTTCTCATTGGTGATGGGCCAGAAATGCCTTTTGTCTCAAAACTCGTCGATCAACTGAAAATTAAAGATAAAGTTCTCTTTTTAGGGAAACAGGATAATTTAGAGGAATTGTATTCGATTAGTGATTTAATGCTTCTCTTATCTGAAAAAGAAAGCTTCGGGCTCGTTGCTTTGGAGGCGATGGCATGTGGTGTGCCATGTGTTGGAACCAATATTGGCGGATTACCAGAAGTGATTATGGATGGAGAAACAGGGTATGTTTGTGAGCTAGGGGATATTGAATATATTGCTAAAAAGTCTTTGAATTTGCTGACTGATTCAGCCTTACATGAACGTTTTTCACAAGCTGCGATTGCGACAGTATGGGAACGTTTTAGAGCGGATTTGATTGTCGAGCAATACGAAGAACTATATTATGAGACGATCCAAAAAGGTGAAAAAGAATGAAAGCCCCTTTTATAAAAGCATTACCAATATTAAAAAAAATTGAAGATGCAGGCTATGAAGCGTACTTTGTCGGGGGATCCGTTCGCGATCACTTACTTGACAGACAAATTGATGATGTCGATATTGCTACTTCTGCAACCCCAGAAGAGATACAAGCAATATTTCCAAAAACGATTGATGTAGGTATTGCTCACGGAACGGTTGTTGTTCTTTATGAGGGAGATACATACGAGGTTACCACTTTTCGCAGCGAATCGGATTATGACGATTTTAGAAGACCAAATGAAGTGACCTTTATACGTTCTTTAGAGGAAGATTTACAGCGCAGAGATTTTACGATGAATGCCATTGCGATGGATAAAGAAGGGAAGATCATAGATCCTTTTAACGGTCAGATAGCGATTCAAGCTAAGCTCATTCAAACCGTTGGGAATGCTGGTGAGAGATTTCACGAAGATGCCCTTAGAATGATGAGAGCTATACGTTTTGTCAGCCAACTGTCTTTTTCTCTAGAACTGGAAACGTATCAAGCTTTAAGCGAACATAAACAATGGCTAGAAAGGATCGCTGTTGAGAGAAAAACAACGGAATTTGAAAAGCTGTTACGAGGAGAAAATAATCAGCAAGCACTGAAGATTTTAATAGATACAGGAATTTATCAGTATTTACCTGGCTTTGATGGGAAGGAAAAAGAACTAATGAAGTATTCAATGTTTAACCTTTCTAGTCATTTTACCATCAGTGAACGTTGGGTATTTCTTCTTTTTCATTTAAAGCTAGTACCATCAGAGGTTGAGGTATTTTTAAGATGTTGGAAGCTTCCGGTCAAACAAATTCGCAGAGTGAAGACAGGATTAAGTTGGCTATATCGACGATTAGAGCATGGATGGGAACGAGAGGACTTATATCGGGCAGGCGAGGAGCTTGTCATTAGTACGGAACAACTGTTTAACGTCTTGAAAACAAAGGTGATCGAAGAAAACATTGAGATGTTAAAAGCGATGTTGGAACAGTTGCCGATAAGAGAGAGAGCAGAATTAGTGGTGACCGGTCAAGATTTACTGCAATGGTATCAAATAAAGGGTGGACCCTGGATTGAAGAAAAACTTTTGGCCATCGAAAAGGCAGTCGTCAAGCGGGAAATTGCCAATGACATGGAATCGATAAAGGAGTGGCTATTTAGATGCAGTCAACCTTAAGAAAAAAATTACTTGATGCATTTACTGAACATGAAGGTGAGTTTCTCTCTGGACAGTATTTGGCAGATTTAATGGGATGCTCACGGACAGCTGTTTGGAAGCATATTGAAGATCTTCGCCATGAGGGCTTTGAACTCGAAGCCGTGAGACGAAAAGGGTATCGAATCATTCAAAAACCAGATCATGTGAGCGCCAACGAAATTCGCTTAGGGTTAAAAACGGCGATTATCGGTCAGCAAATTCATTATAAAGAATCAGTTGATTCGACGCAAAAAGTGGCACATCGTCTTAGTATGGAAAATGTGAAAGAGGGAACGGTCGTCATTGCCGATGAACAAATAGGTGGCAAAGGGAGAATGGATAGACCGTGGCATTCTCCAAAATCTACAGGTATTTGGATGAGTGTTATCTTAAGGCCGAATATTCCCCTTCCGATGGCACCTCAATTGACGTTGTTGACAGCAGTCGCAGTCGTGCAAGCGATTGTAGAAAATACGGGACTTGAACCTCATATTAAATGGCCAAATGATATTTTGCTGCACGGAAAGAAAGTGACTGGAATTTTAACAGAATTGCAGGCAGAAGCAGATCGAATCCATTCAGTTATTATCGGTATTGGGATCAATGTTAATCAAACAAAGGCTGATTTTCCAGAAGAGTTGCAGTCAATTGCCACTTCACTTTCTGTTGAAAAAAGGGAAGCGATCAATCGTGCGAGTTTGATTCAGGAGATATTTTTAAAGCTAGAAAAGCTGTATCTAATCTATTTAGAAAAAGGCTTCAAACCGATTAAGCTTTTGTGGGAAAGCTATGCAATTAGCATCGGTAAAAACATCACAGCTCGAACTTTAACCGGGAATATAACAGGTAAAGCACTTGGGATAACGGATGATGGAGTCCTGCAAATAGAAGACGAAAAAGGTGTCATCCATCATATCTATTCCGCTGACATTGAGCTAGAATAATTTTATTCTAGCTCTTTCGTTTATTTTAGTAGTAAATTTCATGAAATTTGATATAATTTCTTTGCGGGCAGTATCATTTTGAACTGCACCTTGTTTGAAATCTTTTTAAAATGAATAATGTTCTGCCTAGATCCAAGTGGACAGGGACAGAGGGATGAAACAATTATAACGATACCAAGGGATCCTTCTGCATTTTTAAGGATGCCTTTTTTGTTTATCTCCTCTTCCGACTTGAAAAGGAGGAAAAAAGATGAGAAGTACGACCGATTTTCAAAAAATGAAGAATGAAAAAGAAAAGATCGTCATGTTGACTGCCTATGATTCTCCCTCAGCTAAATTAGCGGAACAAGCTGGAGTGGACGTGATTCTTGTGGGTGACTCTCTTGGAATGGTTGTATTAGGTTATGATTCAACAGTTTCCGTCACGATGGAGGATATGATTCACCATGGGAAAGCGGTAAGAAGGGGAGCAAAGGATACAAGCATGATTATTGACATGCCGTTTATGAGCTACCACTTGTCGATTAGAGATACCCTTTTAAATGCGACGAAGCTCATTCAAGAAACGGGTGCAAATGCAGTGAAAGTAGAAGGGGCAGAAGATGTCATATCCCATATAAAAGCGCTAACAAGAGCAGGAATTCCTGTCTGTGCTCATCTTGGTTTAACCCCTCAGTCTGTAGCCGTCCTAGGCGGTTATAAGGTGCAAGGAAAGAACGCGGCTGCGGCTAGGAAGCTGATTGAGGATGCGAAAAAATGTGAAGAAGCAGGGGCGTTCATGCTTGTTCTTGAATGCGTTCCGAAGCAATTGGCAAAAGAAATCGCACAAATTTTATCGATCCCCACAATAGGAATTGGTGCTGGAGTAAATACGGATGGTCAAGTATTGGTTTATCATGATTTGTTAATGTACGGAGTGGAGAGGCTCCCTAAATTCGCTAAAAGCTATGCGAATATGAATGTGGAGATCCGAAAAGGAATTGACGCATACCTTTCCGAAGTAAAACAGCAAAGCTTTCCATCTGATTCCTATAGCTTTACGATGAAAGAGGAAGAGTTGATGGGGCTTTACGGGGGAAAAGCATGAAGATTATTACACAAATACACGAAATGCAAGCACTTGTTAAAGAGTTGAAGAAAAATAATTCAATCGCCTTTGTGCCGACGATGGGCTATCTACATGAAGGGCATTTGCAACTTATTAGAACGGCTCGTAGGTCAAACGACATCACAATCGTGAGTATATTTGTGAATCCGATTCAATTTGGTCCGAATGAGGATTTTGATGCGTATCCAAGAGATTTTGAAAGGGATAAAAATATATGTCTAACAGAAGATGTTGACATTGTTTTTTATCCTTCGGTTGAAGAAATGTACCCTAACCCTCTATCTGTAAAAGTACTGGTGCAAGCGAGGACCGATGTGTTATGTGGCGATTCACGTCCAGGACATTTTGATGGTGTTGCTACCGTATTGACGAAATTATTTCACATAATCTTGCCTGATCGAGTGTATTTAGGGATGAAGGATGCCCAGCAAGTAGCGGTTGTGGAAGGGTTAATTTCCGATTTTAATTTTCCAATCGAACTCATACCAGTTGCGACTGTTCGAGAAGCGGACGGATTAGCGAAAAGTTCTCGAAATGTAAATCTATCGCCAATGGAACGAGATCAAGCACCTGCCATTTATCAATCGTTGTCAGAGGCAAAGGAGATCATTGAAGATGGAGAGAAAAACATTGAGAAAATTGTTTCAAGGGTTAGAGATAACATTGAAACGAAGACGAGCGGAACGATCGATTATATTGAAATCTACTCTTTTCCTGAATTACAAAGGATTGAAAAAGTGCAGGGGAAGATCATTATTGCTGTTGCTGTCCAATTTACAAAAGTACGTTTAATTGACAATATCGTCTTAACAATTGAATCTTAAAAAATTTCAACCATGAATGGGGGATACATCGTGTTTCGTACGATGATGAATGGAAAAATTCACCGCGCACGGGTAACAGAAGCAAATTTAAATTATGTGGGAAGCATTACGATTGATGAAGAAATCTTAGAAGCTGTTGGAATGGTACCGAATGAGAAAGTGCAAATCGTTAATAATCATAATGGCGCACGTTTTGAAACTTATATTATACCTGGAAAAAGGGGAAGTCGTGTGATTTGTATTAACGGCGCCGCCGCTCGGCTTGTGCAAGAAGGAGATGTGGTCATTATTATCTCTTATGCGCTAGTGGCAGAAGATACGTTATCTACACATCAACCAAAAGTGGCGATTATGAATGAAAATAATGAAATTGTTGAATTACTTCATGCAGAACCAGAAAAGACCATCCTTTAACTAAAACAAGCCTTTGCTAGTTACGTTTTTCATTATGTAATTGGCAAAGGTTTTTATTCGCTTTCCTGTTGATATCTGTTTATGATAAAGTGGAAGCACAGATGCAGTTTATGATGATGAAACGGCAATTATATTAAAAAGTACTCCTTCAAAATGTAAATTCAGCAGCTTTTGAAGGATAGAGGTGTATAGAATTGAGTAACAAGTTTGTAGTAGTCGATCTAGAAACAACAGGAAATGCTCCGAAAAAAGGGGATAAAATCATCCAATTTGCTGCCGTTGTTGTTGAAAACGGTCAAATTACGGAGCAATTTTCTTCCCTCGTTAATCCGGGAAGAGAAATTCCTCTTTTTATAGAAGAACTAACAGGATTAACCGATGAAATGGTTCGAGATGCACCTGATTTTTCCAAAATTGCTCCGAAAGTGTTAACACTGCTTGAGGACGCTTATTTTGTTGCCCATAATGTTTTATTTGATTTATCCTTTCTTCAAGAAGAACTAATTGAGGCAGGTTATGAAGGTTTTTTAGGACCTGTCTTGGATACAGTGGAAATGGCGAGATTTTTGTTTCCAACGTCGGATAGCTATAAATTGAATGAGCTTGCCCTAAGAGAAGGTTTGAATCACGAACGCCCTCATCAAGCAGATAGTGATGCCTATGTAACGGCAGAGTTATTAATGATTTTATTGGACCGCCTCTCTACTCTTCCGAACGTGACTCTACAGCAACTTTGGAGGTTATCAGGTGGGTTAAAGAGTGATGTGGCACTGCTCCTTGATGATTTATTAGTGGAAAAGGAAAGCCGAATAGAAGAAGTACCTTATTCATTACAATTGCATCGTGGGATCATGATGAAAAAGTTAGAAGAGATTGAAGACTTAACCGATAGTTATTCGATGTCCTATCCGGAACGTGAGGAGGAAAAGGAGAGACTTTTTCTGGAAGCGTTCAAGGGTTATGAAAAGCGAATAGGGCAATTTCAAATGATGGATACAATTTTTTCAGCTTTCACAAATGAAAAACATGCCCTCATTGAAGCAGGGACAGGTGTCGGAAAGTCAATGGCTTATCTATTACCAGCGGCTATCTTTGCGAACGATCGGAAGGAAACGATTGTCATAAGTACGTATACAACTCAGCTTCAAGAGCAACTTCTAAAGAAAGATCTCCCTTTATTACAGAAAATGCTTCCTTTTGAGATTAAAGCTGTACTATTAAAAGGTAGAAGTCATTACATAAGCTTGGCTAAATTTGAACAATCGTTAAAGGAAGAAGACGATAATTACGATGTCAGCTTGACGAAAATGCAAATCTTGATCTGGCTTTTGGAAACTGAGACAGGTGATCGGGATGAGCTTAATTTATCAAGTGGGGGCATGCTTTACTGGAGCAAAATCAAAAACGATGAAAGTGCGTATTTTCATGGGAAATCATGGTTGAAATATGACTATTATTTACGAGCGCGTAAAGCGTCTCAAACAGCCAATTTTATCATCACAAACCATTCATTCTTATTATCTGATCTGGTTTCTGATAAGGCGATTTTGCCTCATTATCAATACTGTGTGTTAGATGAAGGTCATCATTTTGAAAAAGCCGCAGGAAAATACTTTGGACAGACATTAGATTATTTACATATGCGACTTTTATTAAGTCAATTTGGTCAATATGAGCAAAGGCAATATCAGTATGAACTAGAGCAAATTTTAAAGGAAAAAGGCTCTGAAGTGAGTGGAGACATCCCCCACTCTTTTGAAATCAATCAACTATTTACTGACCTGAATCATGAGATGGATGAGTTTTTTAGAACCCTAGCCCTATTAGCAAGAAAACGGCAAAACAAAAGTGCGACAACCAATAGAGTAACGTATCGTCTCCAAAAAGAAGAGCATTCTCAAGATTGGTCTTCCGTTCATGCGATCGGAGAACGTTTTTATTTTAGCTTAAAAGAGTTTAGTTCAAGTATAAAAAAATATGTTAATGCTCTGACAGATGAGCATATGACACTAACAAATCCACAAACACTGGTTTTACAAGAAGTGTCTTCTTTTCAGAAGGAATTAGATACCGTATGTGATACGATTAAACAGCTTATTTTATTTCCTTCAGAAGAGTTTGTGTCATGGGTCGAAGTGGATGTAAGAGCTGCTCAAAATGCCACGACCATGTATGCGCAACCGATCACAATTGGTGAACAGTTACGGAATGAATTTTTTCAACGTAAAAAGAGTGCGGTTGTTACCTCAGCGACTTTATCTGTAAAAGGTTCGTTCCAGTACATGCTACGAGAACTCGGTTTGGAGCAGCAAGACTGTTTTGTAGAACAGATTGCATCCCCATTTTCGTATGAAAAGCAGGTTCAATTAGTAATTCCAAATGACTTACCGGAAATTAATAACGTCTCGATTGATGAATATGTGGCGGCAATCTCAGAGCATATTATTTCGATTGCAGAAGCAACAAAAGGAAGAATGTTGATCCTTTTTACGGCTTATGACATGTTAAGAAGAACGTATAATCTCATGAAGGAGAGCGGCCTTCTAGAGGACTTTGTTATTATGGGTCAGGGGATAACTGCAGGAAGTAGAACAAGGCTGACCCGAAATTTTCAACGCTTTGATAAAGCGATTCTTCTCGGAACGAGCAGTTTTTGGGAAGGGATTGATATCCCTGGTGAGCATTTGTCTTGTCTGATTATGGTTAGATTGCCATTTTCACCACCGAATGAGCCTTTGACAGAAGCAAAATGCAATCTGATCAAACAAAAGGGTGGCAATCCTTTTTCAGAGCATTCACTCCCAGAAGCGATTATCCGTTTTAAGCAAGGGTTTGGACGTTTAATTCGCACAAGTGAGGACCGAGGCTTTGTCGTTATTTTTGATAAACGTATTTATACGACTTCTTATGGGAAGGCATTTTTGCAATCGATCCCAAATGTTCCAGTGAAAAAATTAAATATCAACGAAACTTTAGACTTAATTGAGACCTTTTTGTGACCATTATCTACGAATGAAAAATACCGCGCATCTGCAGCGCGGTAAAAGTGTGTGTGTGGACTAAAAGTTATTTTATTTTTGTGAAATGGGTAATCCTTTTTCGTCTAAACTGTTATAATATTTTTAGTGAAAATCATCTTAAGAGGTATTAAGAACTGATGGTTACTTAAACTTATTGTAACCTTAAAAAAGGCATCTATGATTAACAAATTATGTGTAAGTGAGGAGAAATCATGATGGAAAGTAAGATTGAAGTATTATCCACGATAAAAATTGAAAATAGTCCTGATTTATACAAAATTGTCGACTCCCTAAATCGAACATTAAAAGAGCGAGACTTAATGTTCGGGTTATCTTTGGATCAAGAAGATCAAAATAAAGCTGTATTTACTATTTACCGTACATAAAAGAGGGTATTAAAATGAAAAAATGGATTTGGATATCAAGTATTTTTATCATGGTCTTGATTGGAATCGCCGTTAACATCTATTTGAATGCACTTAAGCCATTGCAAAGTGCTGAAGCAAAGGCAGAAGAAATCGCCAAAGCAGAAACGGATATTGTCAACATCACAGATTTTACTTTATACAACGGGACAAATAGCTATTACGTCGTAAAAGGGACCGATCAAGCAGGAAAACGACTAGTGGCTTGGATACCAGAAGAAGATAATAATCGTAAAATTGTCGTAAGAAATGAAAAAGATGGTATTAGTAAACAAGATGCACTTGATAAATTGTATCAAATTAAGCAACCGGATGAAGTGATGTCAGTGAAACTTGGGATCGAGAATCAAATTCCGCTTTGGGAAATCTATTACCGTTCAAATGATGAATTAATCAATTATTATTACATTGATTTTAAGACAGGTGAATGGTTAAAAGATATACAAAACCTATGACGTTTATTGGGAGGAAAATGGTATGGATATTCAATTGGCTCAAAGAGTAAAAGCATTAACCCCATCTGCAACCCTTGCGATTACAGCAAAAGCGAAGCAATTAAAGGCGGAAGGCTATGATATTATTGGTCTTGGAGCAGGCGAACCAGACTTTAATACACCGCAAAACATCATTGAGGCGGCTTCTGTTTCAATGAATGAGGGACATACGAAATACACTCCTTCAGCAGGAGTTGCGAAGTTACTTGAAGAGATTGCCAAAAAGTTCAAGAATGATCAAGGGATTGAATATAAGCCAAATGAAATCATTGTCACAAATGGAGCCAAACATGGCTTATACACTCTTTTTCAAGTTTTGCTAGACCAAGGGGACGAAGTGATCATCCCAGTTCCCTATTGGGTAAGTTATCCAGAGCAAGTCAAACTTGCTGAAGGGACTCCAGTATTTGTTGAGGGACTTGAAGCAAATGACTTTAAGATCACTCCTGAACAACTAGTAGCAGCGATTACTGCTAAAACAAAAGCAGTGATTATCAATTCTCCAAGCAATCCAACAGGAGTAGTTTATACCCGTGAAGAGCTGCAAGCTTTAGGCGATGTGTGCTTACAAAATAATGTGCTCATTATTTCGGATGAAATATATGAAAAGCTTATTTATGGAGACAATAAGCATGTTTCGATTGCAGAAATATCACCAGAATTAAAAGAGCAAACGATGATTATTAACGGGGTTTCGAAATCTCATTCGATGACTGGATGGAGAATCGGCTATGCAGCTGGAAATGCAACGATTATTAAAGCAATGACAAACCTTGCTAGCCATAGTACCTCAAATCCAACGACAACTGCTCAATTTGGAGCAATTGAGGCATATGCAGGTCCACAAGATGCTGTTATAGAAATGAAAGAAGCATTTGAACATAGACTTAATATTATTTATGACAAACTAGTGGCTGTCCCAGGTATTTCATGTATTAAGCCACAAGGTGCTTTCTACCTTTATCCAAATGTGAAGGAAGCAGCAAGGCTTACAGGATACGAAAGTGTGGACGGTTTTGTAGAAGGTCTACTCGAAGAGGCTAAGGTAGCAGTTGTGCCAGGTTCAGGATTTGGTACTCCAGATAATATTCGCCTTTCCTATGCTACTTCATTAGAACTCCTTGAAGAAGCAGTGGCAAGAATAGATCAATTCGTAAAGAGCAACATGTAGATGGCCAAGTCAAGGAAAGCGGACGACCAATCGATGGTCTGTCCGCTTTGCTTATTTGAAAGAATGACAACATTCGTTGATAAACCGAATGCAGTGCATACATTTTTTCTTTATTGATTGTCCAATATCAAAAAAGGTATAATAAGATGATAGTCCATTTTGACCAATTGTTTATTGGATATGATGATAGTAAGTACATACACAGCAGTGGGTAAGTTTTTGGAGGGAAAAGACAAGTGATTAAAACAACGATTACAGAAGTACACAAATATGTAGATCAAGAAGTGAAAATAGGGGCCTGGATCGCTAACAAACGTTCTAGCGGGAAGATCGCCTTTTTACAATTACGAGATGGGACAGGCTTCATCCAAGGTGTTGTTGTGAAGGCTGAAGTTTCAGAGGAGTTATTCCAAGCTGCGAAATCGGTCACTCAAGAGTCATCTGTCTATGTAACAGGGATTGTTCAAAAAGATGAGCGTTCACCATTAGGATATGAATTACTTGTGAGAGGACTTGAAGTGCTTCATCAATCGGTTGATTATCCGATCACGCCGAAAGAACACGGAACAGAATTTTTAATGGACCACCGTCATTTATGGTTGCGTTCGCGACGTCAGCATGCAGTTATGAAGATTCGTAACGAGATCATTCGTGCTACATATGAGTTTTTTAATGAAAAAGGATTTTCAAAAGTTGACCCACCAATTTTAACAGGAAGTGCTCCTGAAGGGACAACGGAACTTTTTGCAACGAAATACTTTGATGAAGATGCCTATTTATCTCAAAGTGGACAATTGTACATGGAAGCAGCTGCCATGGCTCTTGGAAAGGTATTCTCATTTGGTCCGACATTTAGAGCGGAAAAATCGAAAACACGTCGCCATTTAATTGAATTTTGGATGATTGAACCTGAAATGGCATTTGTTGAGTTTGAAGAAAATTTAGAGGTTCAGGAACAATATGTCTCTCATATCGTTCAATCTGTACTAAAAAATTGTCAAATCGAGTTAAAGACGTTGGGAAGAGATACAAGTAAGCTTGAAAACATTCAAGCGCCATTCCCGCGTATTAGCTACGATGATGCGATTGCATTCTTAATTGAAAAAGGTTTTGATGATATAAAATGGGGAGATGACTTTGGTGCACCACACGAAACGGCGATTGCAGAACACTACGATAAGCCGGTATTTATTACGAAGTACCCAACAAGTCTAAAACCTTTCTATATGCAACCAGATCATGAGCGAGAAGATGTCGTTCTATGTGCAGACTTAATTGCTCCAGAAGGATACGGAGAAATTATCGGTGGCTCTGAACGTATCCATGATTTTGAATTATTAAAGGCAAGAATTGAGGAACATCATCTTCCGCTTGAAGCCTATCAATGGTATTTAGACTTAAGAACATACGGATCTGTACCTCATTCAGGTTTTGGTCTTGGTCTAGAGAGAACGGTTGCATGGATAAGTGGAGTAGAGCATGTTCGAGAAACCATTCCATTCCCACGTTTATTAAATCGTTTATATCCATAATTTTTTAGAGAAAGCTTGCTCCCTGTAAGCTTTCTCTTACTTTTTTATACTGGCTTGACTAATTTCTCCATACCTTGTTTACAGAACTTCATGATATACTTAGGGGGAGGTGTCCCAAATGAATGAAAACATGGTGAAATGGGTCCAAGAAGGGAATATTTCCATTCCAAGGGCTTTATTACTTTATTATAAAGAAATGAATATGAACGAGAACGAATTAGTCCTTTTGTTACATGTCATCTCATTCCTTGAAAAAGGGAATGATTTCCCAACGCCTTCTGAAATTTCTTCAAGGATGACGATCTCGACGAGTCAGTGTACGGAAATCCTTCGTAAATTGATTCAAAAAGGATTTATCCAAATTGAAGACGGGCAATCAAATGATGGGATCCGCTTTGAAAAATATTCAATTGAACCACTTTGGCATAAGCTTGTAAATGAATTTTTACGAAATCAGAATGATCAAAGAAAAGATCAGCAACAAAAAAATGAAGTCGATTTGTATACGGTCTTCGAGCAAGAGTTTGGGAGACCACTATCGCCATTTGAATGTGAAACACTCGCATTATGGCTGGATGATGATCGCCATGAACCACTTATCATTAAAGCGGCATTGCGAGAAGCGGTTATTTCTGGAAAGCTTAATTTTCGCTATATTGACCGAATTCTCTTTGAGTGGAAGAAAAATGGGATTAAAACGATCGAACAAGCAAAAAGTTATGGGAATAAATTTAGACAACATTCAAGGCAACAAATTCGCCCAAATGAAACAGAGCAGGCTCCCCGTTCTGAGGCTGTGCCTTTTTATAATTGGTTAGATCAATAAAATGTAGAATTTAAGTGAGTGATGCAAATGTTAAATAAAACACAAATTCGTTACTGTTTAGATACAATAGGGGAAATGTATCCGGATGCTCATTGTGAGCTAGTCCATGCAAATCCATTTGAATTGGTCATTGCCGTTGCTTTATCAGCCCAATGTACGGATGTGTTAGTCAATAAAGTAACGAAAGATCTTTTTCAAAAATATAAAACGCCAGAAGATTATTTAAGCGTATCTCTAGAAGAGCTACAAAATGATATTCGCTCGATTGGTTTATATCGTAATAAAGCAAAGAATATTCAAAAGCTCTGTAGAATGCTATTAGATGATTACAATGGAGAGGTTCCAAAAGACCGTGATGAATTAACAAATTTACCAGGAGTTGGCCGAAAGACGGCAAATGTTGTGGTGTCTGTCGCTTATGGAATTCCGGCGATTGCGGTTGATACGCATGTGGAAAGAGTGAGCAAACGATTAGCCATTTGTAAATGGAAGGATTCAGTATTAGAAGTTGAAAAAACATTAATGAGAAAGATTCCTGAGGATGAATGGTCGGTTACCCATCATCGTTTGATCTTTTTCGGCCGTTATCACTGTAAAGCACAGAATCCCCAATGTGATATTTGTCCATTGCTTGAGCTTTGTCGGGAAGGGAAGAAAAGGATGGCGAAGAAGAAATGAGCGTGGACAGGTGGACAATACCTGAGGAATTAGTGCATCCTTTCTTTTTTTCAGAAGGAGAGGAGATAGTGGTCGATTCATTGTATGAGAAGCAACTCAATTGTCATTCTCCGTTTGTTCATGAAGCTGTCTATTTTTCGGGGAAAGACACTGTGAGGCCATGGGAAACTCCTGATAAGAGCATTTCCACACTCCTGCAGGAATGGCTGTTAGTGAAAGAACAGCTGCAAACACATTTTGAAAATAGAAATAAGAAGGACACTTTCATTTTCATGAGAAAAGGGATAAGCTTTTTTATTGAATTCCTCTTTTGGACAAATGAAAGACCTGTCATACTACATCCTCAAATCGAATATGGGAGTCTACAAATTAAACCAGTGAACATTAAGGAAAGATTTGAATTTATTATGGACAGACCTAATTTATTCCATTCTTATATGCAATTATGTGAACTCTTTTTAGAACAAGAAAAAAGTTATAAAAAAGCCATTGCCATGAAAAAAATGAGAAAATGATAAAGAAAAAGCGTCTAAGCATTTGCAGCTTAGACGCTTTATTTTATGGTTGGTTCCCCTGATTTCCGCCATTTTGATTGCCTTGACCTTGGTCTTGGTTTCCGCCTTGTTGTTCACCGCCGTCCGGATTCTCACCTTGACCCTGGTCTTCATTTCCTTGATCTTCGTTGTCTTGATCATTCTCTTCTTCATCGTCATCATCACGCCCCCAAGGAGGACCGTGACCGTTATTGTTACCGTTATCCTCTTCGTCATCTTCACCATCAAAAATAAATGGGTCAGGAATCTGAATTTCAGCGGTAGCTGGATCACTCTTTTGTTCATCGCGAATCGCTACAACTTTGAAGGTGTAGTATCCACCATAATCAGCTTTCATTCTAAGCGTTTTTTCAGCTTGAGCGGTCAAGAGTTCTTCTGCACCGTCATCTTTCTTCGCATAGATTTCAAACTGAACACCGTTTGCGTTCTCTGCGACATAATTCCAACTTAACACAATTTCATTTCTTTCTGTATCATAGTCAGCTTTTAGATCCACAGGTGTTTCAAGTTTATTATACTTTTCGGATACTTCTTTTGGAGCATTCCCTTTTACTGCATATTCGGTAATGACCATGTCACTTGGCGTGTATTCACTTGCTAATTTTGCAGGAATGGTTCCTTTTTCGATTTGGACTTTTTCAACTGTGTTAGGAACTTTGAAGTCTTGAGTTTCTTTGCCATTATGAACATGTTCCATGATGTTTTTGAACAATCTTTGGCCGATTTTTTGTTCATCGCCCTCTAAATAATTTTCATTTTTATTATCATATCCAGTCCATACAGCGGCTGTGTAATTGGTTGTGTACCCAACAAACCAGGCATCTGGTACAGCTCCATTCGGAATATTGTATTTCTTTTTATCTGCATCAGGGTAGTTCGTTGTTCCTGACTTTCCTGCTAGTGGTAAGCCAGAAATATTAGCTCGAGTTCCAGTACCTGTTCGTACGACATCCTTTAGCATATCGGAAATCATAAACGCAGTATAATCTTGCATGACAACCTTAGACTCAGGCTTCATATTTAACTTTGTATCATCGCGAAGCTGAATCTCAATAACAGAATATGGCTCAGTATAAAAACCATTATTTCCAAATGCGCTATACGCACCAGCCATTTCAAGTGAAGAAACTCCTTTATCCTCACCACCAAATCCGCCGATCGAGTATGATTCATGGATTTCCTTAAGTGGGATTCCTAAACTTATGGCAAATTGCTTTGCCTTTTCTTCTCCCACTTCTTGAAACGCTTGCAGAGCAGGGATATTTCGTGACAATGCCAGTGCAGTACGCATCGTCATCACGCCCATATGCTTATTATCCCAGTTGCTAATCTTATCGCCAGTTGAGTACGTATAGGGCTTATCATCTAAAGTATGATATGTTCCCCATTTTAAATATTCAATTGCAGGACCGTAGTCAAGAACCGGCTTGATCGTTGAACCAGGTTGTCTCTTTGCATCAGTGGCATAATTAAAGCCAAAGTCAACCGTTTGGTTACGTCCACCACCTAGAGCTCGAATTTGTCCAGTTGCTGTATCTAAAAGGGAAATTCCTGCTTGGAATTTTTCATCTGGATACTCAATAATCTCATCCCCGTTTAGAATGTCTTCTACATATTTCTGTGCATCGGGTTCAAGTGTCGTGTATATTTTAAGACCGTCTGAAAAAGGATCAAGATCTGGATACTTCGCCTTGATTTCTTTTACGACATGGCCAACAAAGGCATCATACGGGATATCGCCAGTTGGTCGTTCGTCTTCTGGAACTAGTGTTGATGCAACATCAACATTTTTAGCTTCTTCCATTTCTTCTTGTGTGATAAAGCCGTGTTTGTGCATTAAAGTTAGAACGATATTACGGCGTTTTTCGGCTTTATCCGGATTTTTAAATGGATTATAGTTGGCTGGACTTTGTGGCATCCCAGCAAGTAATGCCGTTTCTGCTAATGTTAATTGATCGAGTTCTTTGCCATAGAATACTTTTGCAGCAGTAGCAACTCCATGTCCGCCTGAATCCATCCAAATTTTATTGACATACATTTCAAAGATTTGTTGCTTTGTGTACTTTCTTTCTAATTGAAAGGATAACCATGCTTCTTGAGCTTTACGGGACAACGTTTTTTCAGGTGTTAAAAAGGAGTTTTTGACGACCTGTTGGGTAATCGTACTTGCGCCTTCAGCACCAAAGCCTTCGGTAATATTGGCTACGACTGCTCCACCAAGACGAATCAAATCAATTCCATTATGCTTATAGAAACGGGTGTCTTCAGTAGCCAATATCGCTTCCTCAACCTGCTTTGGAATATCTTCATAATTGACATAATCACGTTTTTCTGAGCCAATCTCCGCAAATAGTTCACCGTTAATATCATAAAGCTCGGACGAGATTGGATCCTTCAATAATTTTTCATCAAGTTCTGGCGTATCTTTAACCATATAAGCAAAAGTTCCAGCACCAATAAGCAAACCTGCAATTCCTAATGCAACAAGAAAAAGAAAAATACGTTTAATCGATAGTTTTACTTTTTTATTGCCTTTTCCTTTTTGTTGACTAACTTGCTTACGGCGCTCCTCTCTTGATTGGTATTTTTCTGCCATATATGTTCATCCTTCCTTTTACTACTTACGACTACATCAGATTATAGAGCTTATCTATGACTTTAATATAGTCAATTCGAGGTCGAAAACCAAGCGAAATCTTATGTCCATATTGTTCAACTTCTGAAATGGTGATTGACTTCCTTCCACCATTTTCCATCCTTTCCCAAAAGAAAAGTAAGTCCTTGCCTTCAAGAAAGAACACCTCTTCAATGGTCGAAAAGCGAAGAATGACAAAGGCGATTCCATGCTGATTGAGTACCTGCCTAATATGCTCAATTTGGTGCTTATGAAAATTTTGCAGGGGAAAGGATGTTTTAAATCGCGTTTCCTTTGCTTCAAAATCAATATATTTTCCTTTGTATACCCCATTATAATCAGTAGTTGATGCTTGCTTAAAATAAGCTTCTGTAATTTTATAGGCATGAATTTTAAAGGGCGAAAAATAATATTCCTTGTGACCGTTGTACTATTGCATTTTCGCCCTTTTGAAACAGGCGAAAATTTTTATCCTACAAGCTTATTTTATAATAATTAATTACTCTAAGACACTATTTTACATCAAATTTGTCATTTGAACACAAAAACTTTTATTAATTGCTACACAGGGGCAGACTTTATATAGAAAGACCACTTGAAGGATTACCTTCCATTTTCAAGTAGGCTAATAAAACCATTATATAAAATGGTGTAGATTGACCTTAGTCCTTCATTTATTTACAAAATAATGATATACCACAATTAATAATTTTATCACAATTTATCCGAGAAAAATCCTTGGTCTTATATTTCAAACAACTCCAAAGCATAGTTATTATATCACATTTGTATCCAGCATTTAATTGAGTACAGAAGAAGCGTTGGTAATAGGTAGGAGCATTAAAATAGTAGAGAACATCTGTTCGGGATTACAAAGGCTGTGAATAGTTCATCAATCCTGCTTTAGTGTTTGGAAGAAGAATTTCCCGAAAAAAACCAGTTATCCCAGTTATTGATTGGAAATGTAAAAGGAGAGAAAGATGTTTGAGAAAAAGCTAAAAAGGAATATGATTAGATGTAAGTACTGTGGTGATGTTATAGAATCAAGAAGTCTGTATGATTTTAAAAGATGCAAATGTGGAAAGGTTACTGTAGATGGTGGATTAGAGTACGCTAAACGTTCTTTTTCAAATAACCCGCCAGAGAATCACTTTGAAGAGTTATCGGAATTTGAATAAACATTTTTAGATAAAGATTTTGGTAATCCTTGTTTGGCTGACTTATTCTTGCTAAATAAAGTAATTCATAACAATGAATTTTTAAAAAGATTTTTTTGGGGAAATAAAATTAGCTGATACAGTAGAAGTGATGGGAGATATTAAAATAAGGGCCATTATATGTAAGTCATTGGCAAACTAGCTTTTGTATTGTTTAAAAAAGCCAGAAGATACTTAGTAAGTATCTTCTGGCTTTTTGTGTTCTTTAATATAATTTGAAACAGTTAATTGATTTTCTCCCCCTCCATCGTAGTTGGAAAAACCAAATTTATTATTAGGTGTATAGTCATTATACTCAACATCTAAATCATGAAGGATTCGGTGGATATATATAACGGAGTTTGGGTCTTGGTTATCTAAGCTGATTTCGGCTAATTGCAAAATGCGTTCTAAATCTAATTCCATAGATGGTGGGTAGGAATCTTGATTGTTTAACAAATTTTTAATTTCATTTGACATATTTTCCTTTATTGACTTCATACCAAGCCAATCTATATTTTCGTATTTATCATAAGAAGTTATTTCATTTAAGCTTTCATGGTATTTTGAAATAAATAGCGATATTCTTTCATTTTGTTTTTTTTCAGGATTTTCAATTTCGGTTAAATTATCGGCATCATCATTGATACTTACTTGTTTATCTTCATCGTTTGGAACTTCTTTATTTTTTTCAGTTTTTATTTCCGCTATTTCGTCATTGCTTTTTATAACATCTGTTTGTCCGTTCGGTTTTTGATACATTATTATGAAAACAATAAGAATAGAAATAAAAACGAGTAAAGATATAATTAGTTTCATTTTGGTTTTCATTGGTATCAACCCTTTTCAATCATTAGTTTATATAGATTACAAATATAGCTGATTTAAATATACAGGATAATTGGTATTGTAACAATGGGGAAGAAGAAAGTCTAAAAACTTCCAAAAATCAGGGCAATTAAATTTATTGATAGTTTGAGATTCGGTGTTTTAAACAATTGAAACTTAATATTGATTTAGTATTTATTCTCTAATGGCTGGGACATAAGTGATAATATTGAGAACCATTTATCAAAAAATCGCATAAAATAAAGGAACTTTGAATTCATGCGAGTATTTATTTTAATAGAGTTTTGTCATAACCATTTTATTTTACTTACCTTGATCGACGTAATACAGGATTTTATTATAAAAAGCTACAGCGATTGCTTCTAATTCACCTTCACTAAGATTTAAATCTCCGATTAGTTCTTCTCTAACAATTGCATACTCTATACCGCCTGTCATAACTTCTACAACGTCAATTAATAATTTTGCTCTATCACCATTAAAACGTTGATTGAAAAACCTAGTAAAACGAGTATTTACTAATCCTAGTGTATAGTAACTTGGGAAAATTTCTGCAATACTCACATTTAGTTTTTTGGCTTCGTAAGCAATGTTATATGCATCAACATCACCTAATAAGTCATCCAAATCAAATAGTAAATCATCAAAAGGTTCATTTTCAACCATGCCTATTAAATCGTAAGCTGCTGCATACGTTTGATCAATTAAGCTTCCTTCATATTGATCTCTGTACATAACTACATTTCTTGCCATTGTAATTAAGTCACCTGCCCAGCCAGTTATATCTGTAATTTCAACAGAGTCTTTAAAGTTACCATAGTAACTATTCACAACAGCAAACATATGCTGAACGCCAATAGGATGATTTTCGATTGGGTCAATTAAGTCGATGAAAGGGTCTAGGGGTTGACCAACTAAATTCTCTAAATATAACTCGAAGAATAATGGATAAAAACCAGCTAAAGCTGCCCATCGTGGACCAGTATATACACCCTTCCTATAATAACCACTTATATTATAATTCAAATCATCAATATTAGAGTTACCTTCTTCGTTAGCGTATTTGGAAGCACCTAATGCAATAATTTTAAATTCATTGTAAGACAAATTGTTCGGGTCTTCTGGTAATTCGCTTGGGACTTCAACACTATCATCAATAAAAGAAGCACCTGAATCCCTACCAGAATTTATATTATTATCGATATTTATCACTCCCGAACCTGATCCGATTGTAATAGTTGATATTTGATCAAAAGCCCAATTGTCTGGTAAAGGATAGCCTAAATTCCCACTAAAACCTGTAGAAAGTCCACTAACAAAACTATAATCAGCTAATCCCCTATTGGATACTTGAATGCACGCATTACGTGGCCCGTAGATTCCAATGTTATATTGGTTCCCCATATCATTTTTTGCTTCATTTAAACCTATAAAGTGGGGAATTATGGCATTAGAAATTTCGTGACCTAATACATCGAAGTCTACTGCAAAATAAATTGTTGTTCCTTTAGGAAAACCATAGGATGCGGCTGCTCTAAAGGCTTTCTGATAATCCTCATATCCTTGATTACGAGAAAAGTTACTCGCATTTGCATGACTTTCCTGAAATATGGGGTACACAGACAGTCCAGCGTTAAAAATAGTCTGTAGTTCGCCCGGTTGTATTCGTTTATTTAAGCCACCCGGAACGTTAGTTAGATACCGACCAATAATTACATAACCTTCATTAACAAGTGTCTGTGCTTTTGCAGAAGTAACTTGTGTTATCCCATCACATGCTGTACCTTTTCGATTTGGATCACCTGTGCTAACTAATAATGACATCCATGTTTGATAATCAGCTTTACCACTTTGGTTTAAAAGAGTAAAAGATTGGAATTCTCGTAAAACATTACTCAACTCATTATCAAAGGTTCCATTAATATTACTTAGAGTGTATCCGTTAAAAACAATTGCATATTTTAATAACCTAACAAAATTACTTTGACTTGAACCGATGGTTAAATTAGGCAATCCTGCTCTCGTCGCAGGTCCAACAGTTCCTGTTTGTTGGTGTGCAGGGATGCCGATTTCAGTTTGTAAAGCATAAATTAACGCTCGGTTTGTTTGTCTTTGATAATGACCATCACATGGTTGAACTCCTGAGTATTGATAGTATTTATTATTTAATGTTCTCTGAATCTCTCTTATTTGTGGATCTCCACCAGAAGTTAGTACATATGCATCCATTGTTAAGAAGGCTTTGAAGACGTGTACATATACTACTCCATCTTGTTGAGGCAGTCCTGCGTCTTGTTGTAACTTTATAACTGCACGTTCGGTAGCTGGACCAAAAATGCCATTAAACGCTCCGGGATTATAGCCTTTACACCAACATGCTCCCTGAAGAATTTTAACGATATTTCTTCCTTGTTCTGTATTAGGTACATTGTCAAAGGACATTTCGCCAAACGCTTTATATGCGGCTTCAGTGGAAGGTCCGAAATTATTAGCTGTGTTAGTTATACCTAATTCAATTTGTAATGCACGCGTTAATGCGTACACAGTAGACCAACCTGTTTTACCATTTTCAGGAATTCTGCTGGATCCGGGATGATCACCGTACTTTTCATTAACCCATTCTTGTACTGCTAATACCATCTCATCCATCTTTATCTTCCTCCCTTTCATTTACTTTAAAGTAAATAATTCAGTTATATCTTTGAAGAAATTACTTAATTATTTATCCATAGTCCATCCATAGAAATTGTGTTGTACATCGATCCTTTATCTAGTCCAATATTTACAAATCCATAATTTGTATTAGTTCCACTTGTTACCCTGACCCATTGTCCACTTGTACTACGAACATAGTGGATTAATTGCCAATCTGGCCTTGAACTACCATTCGCTGTAGAGTTCGTAGCAACATACTGTCCTGCTGCAACACTTCCCCAACGGCTACCATCTGTCCGATAAACGCTTACTGTACGCGTCATTTTAAAAGTATTGTATGTGGTTCCTCCAAGTGTTACAGTTCCATATCGATACCTTGATTGGTAAGCGGTGGTGTATACGCTGCTAGGATAATTGTATTCGTTGGTATTTAAACAACCCTGTACTACATTTCCACTAGGGTTCCTAAATACAATAAAATCAAATACTCCATCTCCTCCCCAACCCGGTGCAAAACCAAATAGTTCTAGGTTATAGATTGTCCCGATTTGTTTTGTCACATCATAATAATCATAAACAGGTACTGCTCTACCACTTCGGTTAATACATACTGGCATACTGTTCATCCTTCCTTATTTTTTTATAGTGTTGTCTATTGATTGAAAAGAATTATTGGCTCTTCAATAGACATTAGTAAAGTATATTAATAATGATAAAATCTGGAAGGGTACTTGTACCAAAACAGACAAAACTGTATGTTTGACCTTAACAAACATCCTGTTGCGTTTAAATTTAAATCTTTTGGGCATCGCAGTGTGGCTTTTTTCAAGAAATCATTCTTTATAAGGAGGTCTTAAACTTAAAACGGTATGGTGGAAATAAAAAAGTGTAAAAAAATTATTAATCATATAGAATCTAACTGAAACAAATAAGATTATTGAAGAGAAAAAGGGAAATACAAGGGGACTTATTAGAAGTACGTTAATGAATAATAATTAAGAAAATCAGCAGTAATGATAATTTGGATGTATATTTTCATAGGTATTTGAAGTAATATAAAGTTGGAGAAACTTTCAAGCCTTGAATAAATGAATACACATTAACATTCATTTATTCAAGGCTTGAAAGTGTAGCTACATACTTTTTTAAATAATTGGATATATAAGAGGCTGGCTTATTGCGCGATTGTAATAAGAATTAAGTGTTTAAAATTGCTATATAAGTATAAACAAGCTTAATGAAAAGAAGGGAAGATAAAATGAATGGAGAAGACGATTACATCTTAAATAAGCAAAAAGCTAAACTTTTTACAGGAATTGGCTGTTTTTTTGGGATAGTTATTCTAGTGCTTGTAGTTGTTTTAGTACCGGTTTGGTTATATTTTTCATATCCTGAAGAAACTCAGTTGATGGTCAGTCATTCTCCTAATAACATAAATACAATTGAAATTGTTAGGATAGATGAATTTCCTGACCCAACCCTTAGAATTAACTATGATGATAAATCAATTATGAAAACTAAACTACCTGATGATTTATCTGTAGAATGGGAAAATGATTATGAAGCTAATGTTATCCTAATTAGGCAAAAAAGAGAACCAGACGTTGTTAAGATTAAGTTTAATAACTAATTATTGTAAAAATGTCTAAAATTGGACAACCTTACTTATGGGTAATTAGGGCCACTGAAATGTAATTATCCTTGACATAGTTTTTTTCTTTTAATAGCAAAGAATTTATCAAAGAATGACATGCCATTTATCACTTCAATCTTTTTGGCAATAACAGATATAGAAAATAATTTTGAGAATCAACAAAGAGCAAAATTGCGCAACATTCCAATACCGATTAGTATAGCAAGAAATATGAGTATTTGAAATAAGATTTACCTAAGTATAAATTTTATATAGCCTAAGCCTAACCCATCAAATATTTTTAATGTGAAAGTATTCAATGGGTTAGGTGAGCTTATATTTATAAAACTAAAAAGTGAAAAGTGCTATATTAAGATGTTATAGTTGTTAGAATTTTAAAAGTATAATTTATCAACAATTTTTATATAATCTATTGCTGGACGATATCCAATCTTAATTTCATTCCCCTTGTCATTGAATACTTGTATAGGAATTGATTTTCTTCCACCGTTAGATTGATTTTTCCAATACTCAATGATTACTTCTGCATCCAAAAGAAAAATCTTATCTAAGGTCTTAAAATAAAATATTGCAAAGCAAATTCCACCATGTTTTTTAACTCTCTCCATATGCTCTATTTGATGCTGATGGAAATTACTTAGTGGAAATGATGTTTTGTTGTTTGTTTCTTTTGCATCAAAATCTAGATGCTTACTTTTATATACGCCACTATAATCAAGAGTAGAGGGAGTCTGATAATAGGCCTCATTTATCCGCGTAGAAGCACGACGACTATAATCTACAGAAACAACTGTTATGGGTGTAGGTTTCTTATGTACAACACAAATATCCTGAGTAAGATAGAACTCATTACTTTCATTTATCATTTCCTCTAATTGCATTCCTCGGTTAGAATACGAAGCCTTTTTTTTGGTAATCTTATTTTGCTTAGTTTTATTTTGATTCCTAATGAATGACTTGCCATTAGGATACTTTATATCCATTTAAAACACCACCTAAAAGGTTTTATATTAACATAACTTTTCTATTCAGCCCTAAACTTATTTTTAAAGGACTTTTTACTTTCGATTGAAACAATATTTTCTTCATTGAACATTTGATTTGAATCATTATCGCTTTTTTCTTGTGTATGCATAAGAATTTCCAAAGGGTTTTTAAAAACATTTTGTAGGGCTGATAGAGCAAATTCTTTAGTTTCGCTTTTATATTCCTTCATAATCATTCTATAAAGTTCAAACACTAGATTTTGTAGTTCCTCTTTTTCTGATAGCAACTCTTTTTTTGATAATTTTATATTGGAAATTTCCACCTCTAAACTTGCAACTTTTTCTTTTAAATTAATTTCCCGATTAATTGAATTTCTTAGGTGATTTTCCAATGGAACTAGGGCTTCTAATAGCTCTTCTTTATTTTTGTGTTTTTTTTCAACTAAATCAGTCACATTTGGTATTGTAATCTCTTTACCTTCCGAATTGGTTAACTTTACTGTGTCAATTCTATTTCTTTGTTCAATCAACTGTCTTCCAAGCCGATCTTTTTTCTTCCAAAATTCATAAGAAGGTAGGGAGGGAATTCTTCCTTGATTGTATAACTCTTCTGTGAATTTAAACATTTCCATCGGTTTAATCAAACCAGAAGTTTTTCTTTCAGCTTTAAACATCCCGATTATTCCGTTTACTTGATCCTTTGATAAGGTTAAATTTCTTCCTCGTTGTCCCACGATGTAATTTTCCCTCCTAGCATGCCAACTTTAGCTTGTATCATTGAAATTTGCTTAATTTTTGCATTTAAACGATTAATCGTTGTCATATGTTTAATTTGAAACGAAGGATCATATCCACTCAATTCATTGGTTAATAATTGTCTTTCAATGTTCTCTAGTACGGAAACAACTTCCTTAATTTCGGTTTGTCTATCAAATAATTTCTTAACAATGACATCGGATTTTTCTTCTAATTCATCGGGTGAAATACCCCAATAATCACATAAAATGCATTCTTTACTTTGACAACGTTGAAGTCTATCTGTACAATATCCAACCTCTTTTAATTTCATTTTGAAACTAGGTGAGATAGCTGAGTAGGCCTTCTCCTTTATTTTTTCAGGGATAAAGACAGGGGATTTCTGATCCTCTTGAACTCTATTTTCTACACCCCAATTTTGATATTGGATCATTAATTTAAATACTTCTGTGTCTACCCATTGTTCAATATGATAAGAGTAGTGAAATTGTGCTGTAATTGTTTGATGCCCGCCTAATCTTGCTCTTTCAATTGGTGGAATCCCTTGTAGCATTAAATTAACAAAAGCAATATGACGAGTATGTATGGGTGTTAATCTATTTTCTTTCTTTACTAGAACATTATATTTTTGTTCTACGATTTCATTATAAAATCTGTTTAATAAATGATAGAGAGTTTGATTTGAAAAATAGTTTAAATTCTTTTTTTGATTATTTCTCTGCCAGTGATAATTTTTATCTAATGCTGCCAATGATTTATAGGAAATCAGTGTTTTCGTTTCTCCATATTGGTTAGTAAAATTAATATAATTATTAATCTCATAATATATTTCCGGACTAATCATGATTTGATCCATAATTTG
>NZ_HE978515.1:404630-468324 GCF_000311725.1 Robertmurraya massiliosenegalensis JC6 | reverse complement strand
TTGAATACTTTTTTTGTTTACTTTTTTTAATTTTTTTCGAGGTAATTTTATATAATAAAGTTTACCTTCAATTGTTTCCGTAAATGACAGACAATTACGTTCAATTAAACAAAATTCAGAGGGACGAATTGGAATTATTGTTGTAAGATTCCACCATAACCTAATCGGACTATATAGACATCTTAACCTGCTTATTTCTTCTGATGGTTCAAGGGTGTCCAGCTTATTGAAAAATTCATTTAATATCCTATCGAATTCAAAAATCCAAAAAGGAGGGGGAAGCATTCTGACACCTGAGCGTTGACCTAATTTGGACTGATATTTTTGCAATATAGCCATTACATCTTCCACATTCATTAACTCGGAGTAATCTAAAAAGTTATAAACTGCAGTTAAAAAAGTTTTCTTTGTAGAATTTTCGCGGTCACTATCATCAATTTTATTTAAGAATTCAACTACTTTATCAGCTTTATAGCCAGATGTTTCAACTGTAAATTTTATTACGTGGTTCAATGTAGCTTGGACAGTTCGATAAGAGTAATTATCTAATAGATAAGTTGTCCAGCATTTAATAACTTTTTTGAGATGTTTAGGTGAATTTTTTATGAATATTATAGAATTTAATTTCTCAAAATTTAAGTGAATATAGTTACCTTTGTTAAATTCATGTTCAACAATCCATAAATCTTCGTCAAATTCTCCCTGTATTAAGCTTTTTTCTTTTCTTAATCGATTTAAGACCTTTTTTGCATATATAATGCCATCAAGATTAAAAGAACTGTCAGCGGCCAGATTAAGTTCTTCTACTGCATTATTTTCTTTCATTTCTTATGCTCCTCGTTAAACATATTTGGGTTCATATGAGAGATAATAATCAATAGGTTTATCCCCAAAATTTACTAAATCAATTAAATCTAGATAATCGTTATATTCCTTTTTTCCACCTTCAAAGAATTCATATACAATATCTCCGAATTCTTCCTTAGCGCTTAAAAATTCGTCCAAATATATATATAAATGATTGATATTTTTTCTTCGTTCAAACTCATATCCTTCGGCATCCTCAAAAGCTTCTTTTAATTCTTTGAGAGTTTCTTTAATCCTATTTACAAGAGATGCTATTGAATAAAAATTTGGAATTGCATACGGACATCCATGACAAGGATTATAATCATCATCTTTATTAGGCTTTAAACACCCGTTTTTACCATTCAAACACATTATATTTTCCTGCCTACTAGGGAGTATATTAGTATTAATTTCAAAGAGAATTTTCCTTGCTTCCTTTTGATTTAAGCTTAAAATTTTATCTGCAACAGATATCTTTTCTGAAATAAGGTGATTTAAGAATCCACTAGTAGCTTCAATACCATGAACCCCATTAAATACAGTTTTAATAGCTTTAATTTGTTCTGTTTCTTTTTGAAAGTTATCATCTTGTTCTTTACTTAGTACAACTTTGGATAACAATTTTGGTATGTATCCAAAACTACCTCTTCTAAACAAGTGATCTACTAACAAATCTAACTCCTCATCTGGTATTGTTAGATAAATATTTGTAGTTTCATAATCATAGTGAGACCTAAGCCTTTTTGAAACTTCCAGTGCATGGGAAGATAAACCATTTTTTGAAAGAATTAAATACATAAAAACGAGCAAAGTTCTATTCATCTTTTTGCTTTCGAATTTAATAGTATCTTTAAAGGCGAAAGAATCGAAAAACCCATTATACGCAGTTCTTAGAGGCTTTAAATTTTTTGTATTAAAGTAAAATAAGTAATCCTTTTCAAGTCTAGAATTGTCATCATTTATTTTTTCAATTTCTGGATATAATTCATTTGCAACGAGTGTACAAATTATTGCAGAAGTAGCAAAAGCTATTGTTAAAAAATCTGAGCAATAAAATCTATTAAGACTTCCATTTTTATTCATTAAATAATCCTTAATTTGATACTGATAAACAATCTGTTTTGCTTCCTTAGAGTCCAAGACTTTAGTTTTAAACTCTTCTAATGAATGAATCCCTAGCCGTTCTAAAACCACCTGTTCGATTCTAGGTAAGGAGGTAATAAAATCCATAGCCCTCCAAGCGTTATTTAAGTGAACAAGCGTATATAACCACATAGAAGCATAATGTACAGATTTTTGTTTATTAATCTTTTTTATAGCATCATCGATTGCTTTATTTTTATGTTTTTGAACATCTGCAACATAAGAAAGTAATCCTTGATATTCTTCATAGTCATATATATCTTTTTTGGGACTGTTGATTGCTGGGATTTGATAAGGATTTATCAGATGTTTCAATGTATAAACATTCTTTCCTAAATATATTTGTCTTTTATGATAATCTCTGAAAAAACTATATAGTTTCTGCTTTACAATAAGTTGTATATCTGTGTTAAAGATATGTGTATTAATATCGTTTGCAGTACAGTTATTTAGTTCTTTATCATTGAGATATTTAACTAATACCTTTTTACAATTAAATATTGTATTAACAAGATCTCTTAAAGATTTGGTATTTCTAGAAGACCCCTTAAATTGCTTTTCTACAAAATCTTCCCAAGCTATCATTGTCTCCTTGCTTTTATCAGAAAAATAAACATTTGCAGCTGAACACAATAAATTATAAGATGATAGTCCATCATCACTAACTAATTGAGACTTATATTCTTTTCTCTTTTTTCTTTTTACATATTCATCAATATCTTTCTTGTAAAAGAATGTTACCGTTTGGCTCCCTTTATATCTAACTGCTGCTTTTAATAAGATTGTTGGTTGAATAGGGGCAGGCAGAATAAAATGAGAAGGTGGGCGATAGCCAATAAGGTCAATTACTTGTTCTGAAGAATAATATTTATCTTTGTATTCTTGTTGCTTTTTCTCTAAGTTCTTAATATCCTCCTTCAAATAATATTTTCTGTGATATCGGCCATGACCAAACGAATAATATTGTAGTCCTTCTTCATCTCTCAATGTAGATAAAAGGTGTGAATCTGCAATCCCAAGTCTTTCTCTTACTTCATCTGAGCTAAAAAAATTATCAGTTTCTAAATTTTTTCGGATTTCTATGGCATCTATTATTTCTTGTCTTGGATGAAAAATCTTTCTGCCAATTTTAATAGTTTCCATATTCTTATAAAGACCATAGTTTCGAATCTTATATAATTCTCTGTAGGTAATACCATACGTCTTTACTAGTGAATCAGCTGATATGTATTTTTCAAGAAAGGTGTCAACGTCAGAAGACTTAAAGAATAGTTTATTTCTATTAATAAAAGTTTCAGTTTGAATAACCTCAATATTATTTTGTTGGCAAAAATCTATTATTTCTTCAATTTGCTTCTGCTCTGGATGTTTTTTATAGCCAAGAGACCGTGCCATTTGACCGATATTTATGTAATCTTTTTCAATTATAGATGTACTTATATTTTTAATAGTATTCAATTTCAACTCTCGATTCTCCATAAATTCTCCCTCTTGCTTTAATTTCCTTTAACATATCTTTATCAAAAATACCATATTGTTCGTGTGATAAATTATTCAGTAAGTTCATAGCTGTTTTTGTTGCTTCGTGGGAAAGTTTTGAATCTACATATTCCATTGCTGAATCTATATTTGTATCGCCTCTTGCTATTGCTATTTGTGTAACGGAAAAACCTAAATCCATTAATAAATTAGTGAAGCAACCTCGCCCAATGTGCGTACTCCAACTACTTTCTTTGAACAAGAGGTAATCCTCATGCATTTTAATCTTTTCTAAGAAGGCTTTTTTAACTTCTTTAAATCTTTTTTCAAAAACTTTAGCTGACATTGGTTGTCCATAGGAGTCGTAAAATAAAGGCTGAAACATTTTATATGTATTTAACTTACCATTTTTTAAATCTATGTCCATTTGTTTTAAGTGTTGATAATATACTCTCCAAACCAATTCATTCGTGTATATCTGTTGCCTTGCCAATGATGGATCTAAATATCTTAATCGTTTAGGGTATTCGTTACTCGTATCTTTTAATCTTGAAAATAATTTTTTTCGGTTATCTCGGATATCGATAACTAATGATTTTCTTGGCTTTTCGTGAATGTTTGCTCTGGTAATATTGACAACTTCACCTCTACGAAGGCCACCAAAAAATTCAAAGCAAATGCCAAGAGCAATGTCAGGAGCTACCTCAGTAGCAGTTTGCACAAAAAGTGGTACTAAACTAAATCTATTTTTACCGAAATCTTTTAGTTTATGGGCCTTTCGAATAACACCCGTCTCAATTTTACTAGGTATATACCTTGTTAATCCATTTACATCATTAAATATTGTAGTTACATTATTGTTTTCATTTGTTTGATAGGTAAACTTTTCATCTAACCATCCTTTTTTTAGAAGGAAAACAAAGAACCTGCTTAAATGATAATCGTAGTCTTTTACTGTATTTCTTTTCCTTTTTTCAGAAGTTTTATGATTCAAAAATTCAACCCCATGAAACCTTTTTAAACCATATATTCCTTTTTCTCTAAGGAATTGATAGTCTTCTACACCTTTTTGAATCCTTGAAATTACAAAGTTCATAAATCTACATACAGTTCGTGCAAACGCAAGATATGTATTAACAGAGCCATCTTTATACTCAAATTCTTGTAAAATAAAGTAAGAAAGGGGATGAGGCAGTAATAAGGAAGTATCTTTTCTTTTTATACAGATAAGTACAGTTTCCCTTTCCGAAACTGTATTTACTATCTTGTCTTTTACAATTACTTTCCTGCATACAAACTCGACATTGGATAGTTCATTCATTGATATGTTCTTCATCTTTTTCCTCCGGGCATATTGATTTTTTGTGCTATATAATTAGTCTTCTAACCAATTATAAAAAGGAATCTTCCTTTCCGGTTGGGATTGTGGAACGGATTGAATTCTTGCCACATTTCTATTTTGCTTAATGGGTACGGTATCAGTGGTCCAACCTTTGCTTATTGCTTTTTTAATAAATGCAGGAGGATTCTTAACTTTTGTAGGTGAGAGTTGCATAATTAATAATATTTCAAGTGTTCTATGAATACCAATATGTGATAAAATCCCAACCAATTCTTCAGAAGGGTCAGTTAAAGTAACAGCTTTATAAGCTAAAGCAACTGTCTCACTAACTTTTTCATGACTTGTACCTGCTGAGTAATCATTAGGGTATTGAAAATTTGTACTTTTTTCCTTTGAAGGAATCTTTTTCAAATCATCTATAGGTATTCTCCATCCTTGTGTATCGGATTCTTTTTTTGCATTTGGGAAATCTCCTTTACGTAGATAACGCCTAATTGTTTCTTCACTTTTGTTTAAATACTTGGCAGCTTGTTTTACAGTCAGAAAATTATTCAACATTTTCACCCCATTTTTATGCTTTCAAAAAAGGTCACTTTTTTAATACTTCTCTACAACAACACTACTACAAAAAAAATACTAAAATGTTGTAGTTGTAGTAGAGTCTACTTAGAGTCTATACAGAGTCTGTAAAGTAATTATGATTTAATAGTATCATTTTAAATAAATTTAAAACACCCCTTTATTTAATAAAGGGGTGAAATACTCTTGTGGCTATATTCATTGTTATATCAACGTTTATAAATATTTTTTTATTGAATAATATAATTTAGCCCTATACTGTACCTATAATTTATGACAGCAGCACTTCTTTTCGGATAATCGACTTGAACGATTTGAACAGGAGTTGGTTTTTTATGAATGACTGCCTTTCTACTCAAGAGATAGAATTCATTCGTTTCGTTTAAGTCCTCTTCTAGCGTCATTCCTCTTTTGCTGTAAGTAAAATCCTTTTCTTTCTTTTTCTTACTCGTTTTTTCTTCAGGTGATATAGGTTTAATAAATTTCTTTCCGTTTGGATAATGGAATTCCAAAGATAAACACCTCACAAACTACTCTTTATCATATCAGAAGTCCACTATTTTGGGTTGAATAAAAAGCACTAAATAACGAATTCTAAAGATAGCTGTTGAGGAAGAGGTGATTTTTATTGCTGTCAAAGTGTTTGAATTATCAGCTACTGAAAGAAAGATAATACACTCAATTCAGGACCTTGTAAAGCGAAACAACATTGATAATATTGCGCGGACAGAGGCTTATCTTCGTTATTTTCAAGAAAATCAAGAGATTAAATGGTCCTTTTTAGCTCATATGGTGTCTCGCAATGCAGGATGGAATATGTGTGACTTAGAAGGAAAATGGTTTCCAAAAGTCATTAGTAAGCATGAACGAGACGTTTTATTTCAAACATATGAAAAAGCAAATTGGCTTATATTTCAAGATGCGTTCCCTCAACTCCTTCTCTATCAATATTCGACGAAAAATAAGGAGGCTATGTTTCACCTTCTTCCATTTTTTCATGTTTCCAAGTTTATGGAGCAAGAGTGGAAGTACTACTGGCATTCGAAAGATCATGTACGAATATTAATAGCATTAATCATTAATGAACAAAATATGATTCAAAAACCAGTTATTGACAACCCCTTTTATAGAAAGAGTGTTTTTCGTACATCTTTATTTTCCTTCCAAGATTGGTTTCATTATAGTTGTGTCTTATTGCCTACAATACACGGCGAATTATTTGGTGCAAGCGTAAGTGGTTTTCGTTTTGTCGATAAAAGAATTGACTTAGGAAAAAGACTTGCCGCCATTCTTTTTCATAAAAACCTTTATCCATATTTCTATGAATTTGCAAAGAAAACCATACATACTGGTTCACGTGATGATTATGAACAGTATCTATATGACTATCCTAGAAGCAAGACCACACCTTTAAGGGAGTCGTTCCCAGTCATAAATCATTCCGATGAACGTTTTAAAGATTGGTCAAAGCTAAAAAAAATAAAGCCAAAATGGTTTTCGCATACGATTCACCATCGGCATCCAGTCGTCATTACGAAATGGTTTAAGGGAAAGCAAAAAACTTTGCATAAAGCCATTTTAATGAAGGAAATGTTCGTGAGGAAGTTACACTTTCATAAAAGGGAAGAAGAGATGATGGAGGATTAGACAATTCTCCATCATCTCTTCTTAAGTGGGTGTTATGTTGATGGTCTGTCTGGTCCTTCAAGTTTCTTATCGCCAAAGCCTGCTTTTGATTCCTCAAGTTTTTTCGGCTGAGCATTTGTTTGCTTCTTTTTCTTTTTCATTATTTAGCACCTCCATTTTTAGTGTGTTCAAACACGTACATTTCATTCATGTCGAATTAACGACAAAACCGTAAGAAATAGGACTATCTTTGCCGAATAACAACTAGTTTTGTCAATGTAGAAGGATGTATTTGATGAAGGGAGAATATAGTGCATATACATTAACGAAAATTCGAAAAAACGACCTTTAAAATAAGGAAAATGGTGAAGATAAGTAGGAGGAGGTAAGTAACATGGAAAAGGAACATGTACAGAAGGAAGAATTACTTGAAAAGTTAACGGAAATTTATGACCAGTTAGAGGAATTAGAAAAAACATTAGATACAAATTTAGCAGAAAACCGAAACAAGATACTAAATGATCAATTTTCAAGATTAATGAGCCTGGATAGTCGAATTACAAAACTTGAAAATGCTTTTGATAATGGTCCACTGCAATTTATTGAGAAGAGACGAAAGACGAGTTTAACTCAAAGCTCAAACATGAAACTTGAACTTGGTTACTAATGGAAATACAATAAAAATAAAGTGGCTTTTAGCTACTTTATTTTTTTGTAGGAGGAAAACAAGTTTGAATGAGACTTTATTAGAGTTGACCGAAAAGTTATTAGCATATATTGAACAAATTTCCGATAAATTTGAAGAGGTAAAAGAAACAAAAGTAAAGGGAGACTTTTTTCTTGAGGTGAAACCTTTTGCAGATGAAGTAAACGGAGTAAAAGAAGAGTGGCATCATTTGGCGGTAAAGTGGATTGAGGAGAATAAACCGAAGTATTTACATGTTAAACAAATTGAGTCGACATCAGAGCAAATGGAATTACTCTCAGTTCAAGCGTTTTTCCCTGATACGAGTAGGACCCGTTTTATCAATTATTGGCAATCTGCCCGTTTTATTTTAACGAGTCTTAAAGATTTGTTAAAGGGATCATAAAAAGGGAGAATGTGACAATTCTCCCTTTGAAAAATTAATACTGGGATTGGTTCTCGGTCTCTAGTTGAGGCATTTTTGCACCTTGAGATTCAAGCTCACGAACTAGTTTTTTATACTCACTCGACGTTATTTCATTCGATACATATGCCTTTTTAGCGAAATCTAATAATTCGTTGACGTCTTCAGTTTGATACTGCTTGTGGATTGAAAACTTTTCTTTCAGCTCGTGAACCAACATCCATATTCCTCCCTTTTTTCTTACAAATGCTTTTCCTATTTCTATGATTAATCGTATCATGAAATGAAACGGTCCTTTAATTTTTCTAAAATTGAAACTTCCGACAGTATATCTCATTGTTTGACAAGTTTTTCTAAAGACATAGAGAAAGACGACAATAGTCACAACATAGGCTGATCTATCATAAATTATCATGATGGATCAGTCTTATTTTGTTTAATTAGTCATTAAATACAGTTGAAGGTAAGGAGGGGAGATATAGATGTTTGGTCAAGTAAATTCAAATCATGTTTATCATCAAGCTAGTGTTCCATCCACATGGTCAATGGAGCAAGGGGGCGGGAATCCGATACGAAATCAAAACTATTATTACACACCATATGCGAATCAAGGGTGGCAGCCTTATGGACAAATGTATCAAAGCCAACAACAATACCCTTATGGACAGATGAACACTGGCCAATATCCTCCGCCCCAAGGAGAAGTACCATTTGGACAGGAGCAAACCTATCCTGTTGAGTCTATTTTACAAAATCCTCTTCAACCTAAGAAAAATCAAGGAGGAATGAATCCATATATGGGATATACGAACCCATATATGCATCCTTACCCAAAGCAAGGAATGGGTGGGAATCGACCACCTTCAGGAATAAACTCGTTCATGAACTCGTTTAAACAACAGGATGGATCATTAGATTTTAATAAAATGATTGATACAGCTGGCCAAATGATGAATGCAGTAAATCAAGTTTCTGGTTTGGTAAAGGGCTTAGGAGGAATATTTAAGGTGTAGTTATATAAAAACATAAAAAATACGACCTCAGTGCGGGTCGTTTTTTTATATGAAATATTACTCACCATCAGTAATAAAGATTTGTTTTCCTCTTGGTTTTGGTACGCGAATTTCTAATAGTCCATTTTGATAACTGGCTTTGACATTTTTTTCGTCAATTACATGTCCGAGATAGATGTTACGACTTAATTGTTGTGTCGATTGACTCTTTTTGTAAGTATTCTTTATTTCATCTTCTTCGATGACCATTTCGACGTTTTTTACGGAAATGTTGATAGAACGTTCAAGAATATCAATATTGATTTGCTCTTTTTTAACTCCAGGTAGTTCAGCTGTAATGATGATGTTCTCATCCAATTCCTTCACTTGGACAGGAAAGTTGCTAAAAGGTAGTTGGAAAAATTCGTCCATGCTTTGGAGAAAACCCTTCACTGGTCTTTTGTGAAAAAAATCATTCATGAGATTTCTGAAATCACCGAATGGATCTTGAAAATGGTCCGGCTCTTTAGGAAGCTTCGAAGACATGTTGAACAACTCCTCTTTCAAAAAATGGTCAGTATAGTGTATTCAGATGAGGCGGAGCTGTTCATGATTTCTATAAGCGTGTAAGAAAGATACTTTAAAGAGTGTAGGGGCAAATTCTGAACGTTTTATGAAGTGTGATTTGGCTCACTTGATCGCAACTAAATGAAAGTTATATTGATACCGTAATGTAAAGAGAGAGGGGAATTGCGCAATGTTTTGTTATCAATGTGAACAAACACCTACAGGTGGATGTAAGGTCATTGGAGTTTGTGGAAAAGATGAAACGATCGCGAGTTTGCAGGATACCATTATTTTTGGCTTAAAAGGAATTGCTGCTTACCGTACCCATGCCAATCAATTAGGAGCAACGGATGCATTTGTTGATGCAACAACACATGAAGCACTATACATGACATTAACAAATTCGAATTTCAATGTGCAAGAACATATTGAGATGGCAATGAAAGTAGGAAGATCAGCAGTACGAATGATGGAAGTTCTAGATGAGGCTCATACAAAGAGATTAGGAATCCCAGAACCGATTAGAGTCTCACAAAATAAGGTTGAAGGAAAGGCGATCATTGTGACAGGTCACAATCTATTCGCACTTGAGGAGCTTTTAAAGCAAACAGAAGGGAAAGGGATTAACATCTATACCCACTCTGAAATGTTACCAGCCCATGGCTATCCAGCTTTGAAAAAGTATCCTCATTTAAAAGGAAATCTAGGGAAGGCTTGGTATGACCAACGAAGATTATTTGAAAAATTCAACGGTGCTATTCTTGCGACGACAAATTGTGTAATGCCAATAAAAGGAAGTTATGCGGATAGAATGTTCTCTTATGAAGTAGCTGGACTTGAAAATGTTCAAAAAATTATCGGTGATGATTTCACTCCATTGATTGAGAGAGCGTTAGAGTTACCTGAAGCTTATATTGATTCGGAAGAAACATTATTAACTGGTTTCCATCATGAAACCGTGTTAGGGCTTGCTCCAGAAGTGATAGCCGCTGTGAAGGAAGGAAAGATTAAGCGTTTCTTTGTCATTGCAGGCTGTGATGCACCAGGTAAAGGTGGAGAATATTACCGTGAACTCGCCACTTCATTACCACCAGAAACCGTAATTTTGACCACTTCTTGTGGCAAATTCCGTTTTAATGATGTAGATTATGGCACAGTTCCAGGAACGGACATTCCTCGTTATATAGACCTCGGACAATGTAATAACTCTGGTTCGACGGTGAAGATTGCTAAAGCGTTAGCAGACGCATTCGAATGTGAAATAAACGAATTACCAGTTAGCATCGTCCTTTCTTGGTTCGAGCAAAAAGCGGTTGCGATTCTACTTGGGTTATTCAGTTTAGGAATCCAAGATATCCGAATTGGTCCAAAACCACCAGAATTCATCTCAGAAGGGGTCATGAACGTTCTTCAAGAAACCTTTAATTTGAAGCTAATTGGAACAGCTCAAGAAGATATGGCAGAAATGCTTGCCAAATAATAAAAACGTTCTCTTAAAAAAATCCACCAGTTAACAGGACTGGCGGATTTTTTTTATATTAATTCGTCCATTAGCGTATCTGGATTAAGTAGAAAGTTTCCTTTTTCATCGACTTCGATTGTACCTTCTTTTTTCATCTTCGTTAACGTTCGGCTAACGGTTTCACGAGTTGTTCCAATCATATTCGCTAAATCTCTATTTGTGAATTCCCCTTTTAAGAGAATAGTGCCATCTTCTAATTCCTTCCCGTGATTCTTTCCTAATCTAATCAGGAGCTTGACAATTTGTTCATATGTATTATTGATAATTTGTGATTCGAGTCTCTCTTGTAATTCAACAATTTTTTCCCCAAGAACTTTAAATACTTTAATCGAAAGTAATGGGTTTTCAATTAGAACATTTTCAAACTTAGAAATCGGGACCACAACTAATACTGCGTTCTCCACGACTTCAGAAAAAGCCGGATATCCTCCTTTTCTAAAGAAGCCAACATGTGGGAACATTTCGCCCTTTTTTAAGAATGCGACAATCTGTTCTTTCCCTGTGACATCACTTTTATATATTTTAATTTTGCCATCATAAATAAAATAAACATTTTCTAAAGGATCGTCTTGCATAAACACATAAGTTCCTTTTTTCCATTCTCTTGAAATGGAAATATCAACGATTTTGGCTAACTCATCCTCATTTAAATCACGAAAAAGCGTAAATTTTGATAAGATTTCTTTTATATCTTCCTGTCTCATACTACACCTCGAATTTAAGTCATCTCCCTCTATTGTACATAAAAAACATCCTCATTTCTAAAATCTTTAAGGCTGATTTCTTACAAATTTACTTCGAAAAAATTTGGTAATAAAAATATCAATCAAATCTCTTTTTCTACGAACGTTTATTCGATACAATAAAGAGATAACTAGTAGAGGTGAAAGCAATGAAGGTGCGAAAAAACCTACAGCATTTTTTAGAGGAATTAAAGCTAGAAGAAAATGTTAAAGAAAATATTGTCCATTGGCATACAATCGAAGAAAAGGAAGCTAAAACTGTCGAAATGCCTTTTCATATCAACGAGAATTTAATAGATGCTTTGCAAAAACGAGGCGTTAACGAATTATATACCCATCAGAGATCTGCCTTCGAAGCTGTACAGAGTGGAGAAAATATTGTTGCCGTAACGCCAACTGCATCTGGAAAAACACTCTGTTATAATCTACCAGTCTTGCAAGCTATTACCGAGAATCCTCAGGCAAGGGCTCTTTATATTTTTCCTACAAAAGCGTTAGCTCAAGACCAAAAAAGTGAAATTAATGAGCTTATTGGGGAAGCTGATCTCATGATTAATAGCTATACATATGATGGAGATACTCAAAGCTCGATTCGAGAAAAGGTTCGTAAAGCAGGACATATCGTCATTACAAATCCAGATATGCTACACTCAGCCATCCTACCGCATCACACGAAATGGGTATCTTTATTCGAGAATTTAAAATATGTCGTCATCGATGAACTTCATATTTATCGAGGTGTATTTGGAAGTCATGTCGCGAATGTCATTCGAAGATTGCAGAGGATTTGTCGATTTTACGGAACAGATCCAATATTTATCTGTACATCAGCAACCATTGCCAATCCGTTAGAGCTGGCAGAAAATCTGACAGGGAAGAAGATGACGTTAATCGATAATAATGGTGCACCGAGCGGAAAGAAACATTTTCTCTTTTACAATCCGCCAATTGTCAATAAGCCGTTGAATATTCGTAGAAGTGCTACTTTAGAGGTACGCAAACTGGCAGGGGAGTTGTTGAAGAATCGGATTCAGACGATCGTCTTTGCCCGGAGCCGTGTAAGAGTAGAAATTCTTTTAACCTATTTACAGGAATTAGTCAAAAATCAACTCGGCCCGAAGTCCATTCGTGGTTATCGAGGTGGGTATTTGCCGACTGAAAGACGTGCGATTGAAAAGGGACTACGTAATGGGGATATTTACGGTGTTGTTAGTACGAATGCATTAGAGCTTGGCGTTGACATTGGACAGCTTCAAGTGTGTATCATGACAGGATATCCAGGTTCGATTGCAAGCTCATGGCAGCAAGCAGGCCGGGCAGGGAGAAGACATAGCGAATCGTTAGTGATTATGGTAGCGAGCTCAAGTCCATTAGATCAATATATCATTGAGCATCCCGATTATTTTTTTACGAAAAGTCCTGAAACGGCAAGAATCAATCCAGATAATCTTATTATTCTTATTGATCATATAAAATGTGCCGCTTACGAGCTACCTTTTAAAAAAGATGAGCGTTTTGGTGCATTCGAAACAGAGGAAGTATTAGAGTATCTCGTAGAAGAAAGAGTCCTTTATCAACGAGGCGATAAATGGTATTGGATGAACGATTCCTTTCCCGCTCATAATATTAGTCTTCGTTCGGCTTCACAGGAAAACATCGTCATTATTGATCAATCAAATGTAGCCCATGTAAGAGTAATAGGGGAGATGGACCGTTTTTCTGCCATGACCCTATTGCATGAGGAAGCCATTTATCTTCACCAAGGAGTCCAATATCAAGTAGAAAAGCTTGATTGGGAGGAGAAGAAGGCTTTTGTTCGCGAGGTAGATGTCGATTATTTCACAGATGCCAATCTTGCTGTAGAACTTAAAGTGCTTGAAATCGATAAGAGTCGTTCGATAAATCATACAGAAGTTGCCTATGGTGATGTGAGTATTTTGGCGAAGGCGACGATTTTTAAAAAAATTAAATTTGATAGCCATGAAAATATCGGTTCTGGTCCAATCTTTCTTCCAGAGGAAGAGCTACATACGAGCTCTGCATGGATCTCGATTGAGGATAGTCTAGAGTTATCCGAATCAAGAATGGAGCAAGGGCTAATCGGTGCAGCTCATGCCTTGCGCTATATCGCTCCTATTTTTGTGATGTGTGATTCAGGAGATATTCATGTTGTGCCACAGGTGAAGGCGGTACACAATGAGAAACCAACGATCTTCTTTTATGATCGTTATCCTGGTGGGATCGGGTTAAGTGAGAAAATCTATGATGGGATCGAAAGTGTGCTTAAAGAGGCTAGAGGAATGATTAACCGTTGCCAATGTGAAAGTGGTTGTCCATCTTGTATTGGCACAGATCCAACGAGTGAACATGCCAAATATGATGCATTGCAAATTCTGGAACGATTTTTAAGGTGACGGAGTTAGAAGAGGGAAGTGTGAACATGTCTTTTCGTAGTAAGTTGAATCGCCTAAAACCGCATATACGAAGTGAAAAAACGGAAGAAATAAAGACTCCTTTACAAGGTGAGCAGTTGGAGGGAATGGTTCCACATCAAGAGCAATGGGAAAGAAATTTTGTTAGCCCTTACTATTATGATGGTGATTTTTGTTTGATCCGTGAAAAGGAATATCCGTTGGAACAAAAGTATGGGAGATATACTTTTGCTCAATTTCTAGAAGCGGTTCAAGCTTGGAATCAAACGTCTGTTCAGCATCCGTTGTCCGCTAATGGTTATTGTCATGAACAATTATTTTTCTTTGATACAGAGACAACAGGGTTAGGTGGCGGAACGGGGAATACGATCTTTCTACTAGGTTATGCCTCAGTTAAAAATGATAAGGTTATTTTGCGGCAGCACTTCCTTCCTCATCCAGGAGCAGAGGTACCCTTGTATCAAAGCTTTCTTGAGAGCATCGATTATCGAACACTCGTGACCTATAATGGCAAAGCATTCGATTGGCCACAGGTGAAAACAAGACATACACTAATAAGAGAACTTGTACCGAAGCTACCATCCTTTGGCCATTTTGATTTATTTCATGGGGCGAGACGATTATGGAAACATAAATTAGACAGGCTTAAACTATCAATTGTAGAAAAAGAAGTACTTGGAATTGAACGGGAGGAAGATGTACCTGGTTATCTTGCACCGATGATCTATTTTGATTTTGTTGAAACAGGTAATCCAGATGGAATGCTTGGTGTTTTGCAGCATAATGAAATGGATATATTGTCTCTTATTACATTGTATACTCATATCACCTTCCAGCTTTTAAATATTGATCAATCCAGAACAGTTTCAGAAGGCTACGAGGTGGGACGTTGGTATGCCTCATTAGGAGAAAGAGCAGGTGCATTAGAAAATCTTTCTTTAGTTGCAGAAGGGTCAGAAGATAATGCTTTAAAGGCAAAATGGGCCCTCTCTTTGGAACACAAAAAAATAAAGCAATGGGATTTGGCGGTTGCTCTTTGGCAAGAACTTGCCGATGCTAACAGCAAAAATATGGCAGTACAGGCTAGTATTGAGCTAGCGAAATACTTTGAGCATCGACAAAAGAATTTGCAGCAAGCTCTCTCATATTCTGAGCAAGCCCTTTGTATTTTGCAAGAAAAAAGGGCGTTGTGGAAAGAGAAGGATACTACTATATTTGCCGAAGTAGAAAAACGGATTGAACGAATTACAAAAAAACAGCGGCGAAGAAAAAACCACTAATTCCCTAGTTGTCTATTCACTTCGACACAGTTACAATATATATTGTGTGGTTAGCTTACAAGAGCTTGCTAATCAATAAAAATTAAAGTGAGTGAAGAGCATTGCAAAAGGTGATTTTACTTTTGTTTTTTATTGTCATTGGTCTAACAGCGATTATTTTTTCTAATATTAAACACTATGCGTTGTTTTAAAATAAGGATCCAGATTTTAGGATCTTTTTTTACATAGGATCTTTCAATACGGATTGGAATAGTCCTAATGCCGACGATTCCGATTTATACGTAGCACCGTACCACAGATGGAATAAGCAAGCTCTTTTCACTGTTATTTTGTAGCACAAGTAATTTGTAAAGAGCTTTTACATAAGGAGTTTCTAATATATTGAGTAAGGTAGCGGTTATTTCGGGATATAAGCCACATGAGCTTGGATTATTTAGTCATAATGATCCTAGCATTGAATACATTAAATTAGCGATAAAAAAACAATTGCTTTCACAACTTGATGAAGGACTAGAGTGGGTTATCGTTAGTGGCCAGCTAGGGACTGAACTTTGGGCAGCAGAAGTTGTTTTTGACCTACAGCTTGAGGGATATGACGATTTAAAACTTGCAGTGATTACCCCATTTTTGAATCAAGAGGAAAACTGGAAGGACGAGAAAAAAGAGTGGTATGAGTCTATCCTGATTCAAGCCGATTTTGTAGATTCGATTACGAAAAAAAAGTACGAAAATCCTTGGCAGTTTCGTTTGAAAAATCAGTTCTTAGTGGAAAAGAGTGATGTCCTAATTCTTTTATACGATTCTGAAAAAGACGGGAGTCCTAAATTTTTGTATGAAACCGCTCGGAAATATCAAGAGAATCAACCTTATGACATTCATTTAATTGATTTTTACGATCTTCAAGCCATTGTTGAAGAAGAACAGATGAAAAAGAGCGATTTTTAATGAAAAGACGGTAGAAAATGCCAAAATAGAAAAGAAAAATTGACAAAGTTGCATATTTTTGAAAAAATAATGATAACGATTGGCGTTTAGAGGTGAATAATTTGCATTCAGATAAAATTAAATTAACGGCAAAAGAAATTTTGGAAAAAGAGTTTAAAACAGCAATGAGAGGCTATAAACCTGAAGATGTAGATAAATTTCTAGATATTATCATCAAGGATTATGAAACGATGCAAGCAGAAATTGAAGAGCTGCAACAAGAAAACATCAGGCTCAAAAGGCTTGCGGAGGAATCGGCCAAGCGTCCAGCTCCTGCACCTGCACCACAAACAACGGGTACAACGAACTTCGATATATTAAAGAGATTATCGAATTTAGAGAAGCATGTGTTTGGAAGCAAGCTGTACGACTGATAGAAATTGAAACAATAATTTCCATTGCTATTCTTTTCATTCTTTCATATAATAATGCTTGTAGTTAATAACGTTCGGGTAATCGCTGCAATAAGTTTTGGCGAATTGTAGAGGAAAGTCCATGCTCGCACAGGCTGAGATGTCTGTAGTGTTCGTGCCTAGCGAAAAAATAAGCTAGGGCATTAAGGAAGAGGCCTTGCTTCTTCTTTTTTGACGGCAGGGAAAATGCCTAAGTCATTTATGATATGGCATGAATACCTTGAAAGTGCCACAGTGACGGAGCCTCCTCAGAAATGAGTAGGGTGGAACGAGGTAAACCCCACGAGCGAGAAACCCAAATTATGGTAGGGGCACCTTCTTTAAGGAAATGAACGAGAAAGAAGGACAGGTTCATTGTAATCTGTAGATAGATGATTACCACCGGAGTACAAGACGAAGGTCGTTTGCAGTACGAAGGAACAAAACATGGCTTACAGAACGTTATTAAGGACTTTAATACATTATTATAAAGTGAAAATGACTTGTTTGGAAAGCTCTCCACTTTGGGGGGCTTTTCTTATTGCTTTAGGAAATTATAGATTTCGCAGTTGTGTATAACTTTGTTACGAAGTGTATCTACGTCTAGCTTCAGCGCCTATCGCCTAACAAACTTCAGTTCCCCTCCCTACGATAAGTCAACCAAGAATTGCTATCGCAATTCAGGTTTCCTATATCTCAGTCGAGGCCCTTCCAGTTATGTACGGCGATGTTCAAGGCGCTTGCGCTTTTGTTCTGTATATTAAAAATTTGACTTTTTAATATAAATGACATACATATCTTTTATATTAACTCCGCATCTATGATTTAATAGAGATTGAATAGTAAAAATACAGCAAAGTGGATTCAGCAATGGGGGTTTTTTGTGTGGCTGAGAACAAAACTGGTTATTACTCGATGAATGATACTATTATTAAGGAGATGCCAAAACAAAAAGACGTTGAAACTGAAAGGCAAATCGCTGCCAAAGTATTAGAAAACATTAGTGAAGGTGTTATTGTTACAGATATAAAAGGGAATATCCTTGCTGTCAATCCTGCTTTTGAAAGTGTAACAGGTTATTTGGAAGCAGAAGTGATTGGACATAACCCCCGTATGTTTCAATCGGGAATTCATGGTCCAAGCTTCTACCAGGAGATGTGGAATAGTGTTTTGACATTTGGAAAATGGCAGGGGGAAATTTGGAATAAAAAGAAAAACGGGGATGTCTATCCCGAATGGATTACGATCAGTTCGATTAAGGATAAGTTGGGCGAGGTGACAAATTTTGTTGCCGTTTTCTCAGATATTACCGATCGAAAGCATGCAGAAGAAAAACTAAGGCAACTTGCTCATTTTGATTCTCTAACAGGAGTTGCGAATCGATACACATTGAACAAGCATTTGAACAGCCTAATTGAAACGGCATCAAAGTATAATCAGCAGTTAGCTGTTTTGTTTTTAGATTTGGACCGGTTTAAACAAATAAATGATACCCTCGGACATAACTATGGGGATCTGCTCTTAAAGGAAGTTTCTTTTCGGCTAAAAGGTTTAATTAAGAATAAGGATTTAATCGCAAGACTTGGTGGAGATGAATTTGTCATCGTCCTCTCAAATATTAAACATCCAAAAGAAGCTGTCAGTGTAGCAGAAGATGTCGTAGAAGCTCTTTCTTCATCATTTATTCTCAATCATCATGAAGTGTATGTAACGACCAGCATTGGAATCAGTTTGTTCCCACTTGATGGAAGTTCGCTCGAAACACTGTTACGAAATGCGGATAAAGCAATGTATAAAGCAAAATCCAATGGGAAAAATCAGTTTGAACTCTATCATGAAGAGATGCATAATGACGAATCGAAACAAATGAAAATGGAAGTTCATCTGCGGAAGGCTCTTGAACAAAATGAATTTTTCCTTGTCTACCAACCACAGATTAATCTAAAGACAGGAAATATTATTGGGATTGAAGCGTTAATTCGCTGGAAACAACATAATCAAGAGGTTATTCCACCATCTCAATTTATTCCATTGGCAGAAGAAACAGGATTAATTGTACCGATAAGTGAATGGGTGATGAATCAGGCGTTTTCGGATATACAAAAGATTCATTTACGTGGACATTCTAAAATGATGGTAAGTATTAATATATCTGCACTTCATTTTAATCAAGATCATTTTTTGAAATCAGTGGCAACGACTTTGCAGCATACAAACGTCCATCCACATTCAGTTGATTTTGAATTAACAGAGAGTATGATTATGCCGAACGCCTCAGAAACAATTACCAAACTGGTTAAACTTAAAAAATTGGGAATTAAGCTCTCGATTGATGATTTCGGGACGGGCTATTCCTCTTTAAGTTATTTAAACCGCTTTCCGTTGGATACACTGAAAATAGACAAAAGTTTTATTAAGAATATTAATAAATATCATGATGATTCAAGCATCGTAGAGGCAATTATATCGATTGCCCATCGATTGAATTTATCTGTGGTTGCGGAAGGTGTAGAAAGCAAAAAACAAATATCCTTCTTGAAAGCAGGAGGCTGTGATCATATACAAGGATTTTATATAACAAAACCACTCCCATTTGAGGAACTGCTCGACTTTCTTGAATATTGGGATGAAGATCAAATAAAATAAGGGTGAAAAAATGTCTAAATATCAATTAATTGCCACATCTGCAATGGGGTTAGAAGCAATAGTGGCAAAGGAAGTTAGAGAACTAGGTTATGATTGCGAGGTTGACAATGGGCGAATTAATTTTCACGGTGATGAGCTTGCCATTGTTCGGAGCAATTTATGGTTAAGAACTGCAGATAGAATTAAATTAGTAGTAGGTGAATTTAAGGCAACGACCTTTGATGAGCTGTTTGAAAAAACAAAGGCAATGCCATGGGAACAATTTCTCCCTGAAAATGCTGAATTTCCTGTTTCAGGGAAATCAGTCAAATCAAAACTGTTCAGTGTGTCAGATTGTCAGGCGATCGTAAAGAAGGCGATTGTAGAACGACTTAGAAAGCAATATAAAAAAACGACATGGTTTGAGGAAAATGGTCCACTTTTTAAAATCGAAGTCTCATTATTAAAAGATAAAGCGCTGTTGACCATTGATTGCAGTGGTGCGGGGCTTCACCGTAGAGGCTACCGTATTGGACAAGGGGAAGCACCCATTAAAGAAACGTTGGCAGCAGCTTTAGTGCTATTAACGAATTGGAGCCCTGATCGACCTTTTGTTGATCCATTTTGTGGATCTGGTACGCTGCCGATTGAAGCTGCGTTAATAGGTCAAAATATCGCTCCTGGTTTCAATAGAGAGTTTGTTTCAGAACAGTGGGGTTGGATATCAGAAAAACGGTGGGAAGAAGGGAGAATGGAAGCGGAAGATCTCGCCAAGTATGACCAGCCTATCGATATTACCGGAACAGATCTCGATCATCGAATGGTCAAAATTGCTAGTGAAAATGCAATTGAAGCTGGACTTGCTGATTTGATTGCCTTTAAGCAAATGCAAGTAAAAGATTTTACAACAACAAAGGATTATGGAGTCATTGTCGGTAACCCGCCTTATGGGGAGAGACTTGGCGACAAAGAGGCAGTGGAAAAAATGTATCGCGAGATGGGACAAGCTTTTGCTCCATATGATACATGGTCTGTCTACATGCTTACTTCAAATGAAAACTTTGAAGCTTGCTACGGAAAACCAGCGACAAAGAAAAGAAAGCTATTCAATGGCTTCATTAAAACGGATTACTACCAATATTGGGGGAAAAGACCACCAAGAAATAAGGATTAAGGTATAAACCAAGCATTGATAGAATAGAATACTATTGTCATTAATTGGATTTGGAGGAGTGGCAATGAGATATTCTACTATTGATTTTAATACGATTGAACGTGCTTTATCTTACTCGATTGAAGCTCTTGGAAATGAGCAAAATGAAGAGCTCCAATCACCAGCAATCGAAGAACTTGTGAATGCGAAAGAAGAATTGAAACGTGCGTTGTCATATTCTTTATCACGGATTAATGGATAAGTTGTTTAACATAAAAGACATACAGTCAAAGGACTGACTCTATACCGATTCAGAGTTAGTCTTTTTTCTTGTGGGTAGAGAAGAATAATGGAGGATGTTCATGCAAAAGACTAAATTGCCTTTTACGGTTTCAAAGACAGAAACCTTTATGGATAAACTAGGAGAATGGATTGGGGATGTCTTTTACGATATCTTACCTGAGGCAGGCTTTGAACTCAGGGACGAACAGGTGTATATGGCCTTTCAATTAGAAAAGGCTTTTAAGGAGAAAAAAGTAATTTTTGCAGAAGCGGGAGTCGGAACAGGAAAAACGATCGTTTATCTTCTTTATGCGATTTGTTATGCACGTTATATGAATAAGCCTGCTATCATTGCCTGTGCCGATGAAAATTTAATTGAACAGCTTGTCAAAAAAGAAGGCGACATTGCTCGACTTGAAAAAGCACTTAATTTAACGATAGATGTTCGATTAGCGAAATCAAGAGATCAATATTTATGTCTGAAAAAATTGGACAAGTCAGTTTTGGAGGGAGAGCCCTATAGCGAAGTATATGACCAGCTCCCAGCATTTGTCCATCGCGATAATTCCATGCAGGCATTTACTCATTATGGAGATCGAAAGGATTATCCGCAATTAACGAATGAGGAATGGATCAATATTGGTTGGGATCCGTTGCAAGATTGCTTTTCATGCGAAATGAGGCATCGTTGTGGCCAAACATTACACCGCGATTATTATCGGAACGCTACTGATTTAATTATATGCTCCCATGATTTTTATATGGAGCATATATGGACAAGAAATTCGCGAAAACGGGAAGGCCAGCTGCCGCTTTTACCAGAAAGCTCATCTGTTGTGTTTGATGAAGGTCATTTACTTGAATATGCTAGCCAAAAAGCCCTGACGTACCGGCTTTCAGAGCTAACATTGGAAACCCTCTTAACGAGATTAATGGAAAATGATGTACGTGAAAAAACACTTCATATTATCGATGAAGCGATTATGGAAAATGAGCGTTTCTTTGCAGAAATATCAAAAGCGACAAACAAAAACAGCGAATCGGAAAAACAAATGATCACAAAGACTCCAGCAGTTCTAGCGCAAGCAAAAAAACTGCAGTACCTACTTATGGAGCTTGAAGAAGAGCTTGTGTTTGAAAGTGAAATGTATGTCATTAACGAATACGATTTGAAAATTGTTGAGGAGTATTTAGAACAAATTACGTATTCTTTATCTCTATTTTTAAAAGAATTAAAAGGCATTATTTGGTTTGAGGAAACGAGTGAGGAAAGAACACTTGTGATCATGCCAAGAATGGTTGAAGACATTATGCGTGAGGATGTTTTTTCGCAAAAGAAACCATTTATCTTCTCATCGGCTACTTTATCAGAAAATGGTTCCTTCCAATATATGGCGAAGAGCTTAGGGATTGATGATTATCTTTCCTTTTCAGTTCAGTCCCCATTTGACTATGAGGAAAACATGGTGATCAAGATGCCTTCATTTAATCGAGAGAATCCTCAAGATAAGTGTGAGTATACATTGGAACAACTTCGTGCATCAAATGGTAGAGGACTCGTTTTGTTCACAACCGAAGAAGATTTGAAGCAATTTAAAACGATGTCAGCTGGAAAGACAGAGTTTCCGATTTATTTTGAGGGAGATGCCGAAATCAGTACTTTAGTTGCCCATTTTCAAAATGAGGAAGAATCTGTCCTTTGTGCGACTCATCTATGGGAAGGACTTGATATTCCAGGTAGCTCCCTTGAGAATGTTATCATATTTGATTTGCCATTCCCACCACATGATCCTGTATTTACAGCAAAGCGTGAAGGTTGCGAGGATTCATTTGAAGAAGTGGATATGCCATATATGCTGTTGCGTCTACGCCAAGGAATAGGGCGACTAATTCGCTCACACGAAGATAAAGGCATGGTCCATATCTTAATCGACGATGATTTAAAGGGAAATGTGTTGGAAAAAGTAAAGCAAGTTCTACCTGTTGAAGTAGCAGAAATTTAATGAAATAATGAATCCCTTTTCGAATTAGACGATGATTCCAGCTAATACGAAAAGGGATTTTTTAAGTGGTATCGTTTATTTGGAACAAAGCTTTTGTCTGATTAATCATGTTATAATTTTAGTAAGATGACAAAAATTTGGAGGGAGTAGGAAATGCACGTGTTCGTTTCTGAAAAAGAACAGAATTTACACAAGGATGAATTATTTCGTGTGAAAAATTGGATGACTCCAAGTCCATACTTTATGACGCCAGGACAAAGCTTGCGAGAAGCAGCAAATATAATCGTTCAGTTTCATTTAGACTATTTGCCTGTCATTGATGAAAACGATCACTTTATTGGAATTATCAGCTCAGGGAAACTTTTGAATTATTTTGCACAGGGGAATAGTGGGGATACTTTTGTCAGAAGTATTCCAAAGATAAATTTGCCGAAAATTCGGCCAAATGATTCCATTCTTGACGTCATTTCGCTTCCATATGATCACTTACCAGTAATCGACGACGATGGGACATTCTTTGGTGTTTTAACGACAAGAGATTTGCTTGATGGACTCTCTAAATATACATATCAATTGAAACAGCAACAAAATGTTGATGGAGTACTTGGAGCTATTTTGGAAAGTGCCTATGAAGGAATTGCTGTTGTAGATGAGAATGGAATTGTTCAGGAATTTAATGAGGCATATAGTCGCTTTACTGGGATTAAAAGAGAAGAAGCGATTGGAAGGCATGTTACAGAGGTCATTGATAACACACATCTTCATGAAACGGTGAAAACAGGTGTTGCTGAACGAGGCGTTCTTCAAAATATTCAGGGACATGATATGGTCGTGCACCGAATTCCTATTTGGAGAAATAATAAGATTGTTGGCGCCATTGGGATGTTGATATTTGAAGGGGTATCAGAGGTTTATAAAATTTATGAAAAGTTACAGAAAAACGAAAAGAGAAAATCGGACACTTTAACGAAAAAGCAGGAACGAGATAGTCGAATGACACTTGATCAAATCATTGGCACAAGTGAAGGGATTACAGAAGTGAAGCGTCTAGCAAGAAAGGCAGCTAGAACAGCAGCGACGGTCCTTATTACAGGGGAAAGTGGGACAGGAAAAGAGATGTTTGCTAAAAGCATTCACCACCTTAGTCCATTTTCTACTGGTCCATTTATAAGCGTTAACTGCGGTGCTATTCCTGAGCAGTTAATTGAATCTGAACTCTTTGGGTATGAAGATGGAGCTTTCACCGGTGCGAAAAAAGGTGGGAAGCCAGGGAAATTCGAATTAGCTCAGAATGGAACGATCTTTTTAGATGAAATGGGAGAAATGCCACTTGTGATGCAAACAAAGTTGTTACGTGTTCTTCAGGAAAAGGAAGCAGAAAGAGTTGGCGGGGTGAAAAAATATCAGATCAATGTAAGAGTTATTGCTGCAACAAACCGCAACTTAATGCAAATGGTTGAAAAAGGTGAATTTCGTGAGGACTTATATTATCGACTAAATATCATTCAGTTACACATTCCTCCCCTTCGAGAACGTAAAAAAGATATTCCTGTTTTACTTGTTCATTATTTGAAGGAAATCTGTGAGCGTTACGAAATGCCGGGGAAAACTTTTACATCAGAAGCGGTTGACGAATTAATCTCTTATCCTTGGAGAGGGAATATAAGGGAATTAGTAAATACGGTCGAACAACTCGTAACACTTGTTGATGGGAAAGTGATGGACGCACATCATCTCCCAGAATCCGTAAAAAAGACGGAATATTCCACAAATAAAAAAATGAAGCAATCGTCTACAATAGGGTCGATTGAAGAAGCAAAGTACCTCGGTAACAAAAAAGAGGTAGAACTGATTATTGATGCACTTAAGAAGGCTGGTGGCAATAAATCAAAAGCTGCAGCACTCCTTGGTATTCATCGCACCACTTTATATCAAAAAATTAAAAAGCATGGGATATCATAAGTGTAGTGGATTCACTACAAAAAATCTACAACTATAGTGTTATATCTACACAATCCGAAAGTTAGAAGATTGATATCACTAGATTTTGAAGTTGGCATACTCCTTGCAAGAATAAAAGTGATAATGCAAAAGGGGTGAAGTCTTATGGAGAAATCAGCCATTTTTCGTGCACCAGAAGCTGTTTTTTATGGAAGAGATTCTATGAAAAAAGTAGGAGCAGAGGCTGCACTAAGAGGAAAAAAGGCATTAATTATCAGCGATCAGATCATGAATCAGCTCGGATATGTAAGCGAGTGCATATCAAATCTACAATCGCAAGGCGTACAGAGTGAGGTATACCTCGGGGTGGCGTCTGAACCAACTGACCAGTACGTGGAGGAGGGTCTGGTGATTTTTCAGACAGAAAGCTGTGATCTCATTATTTCTCTAGGAGGCGGCAGTTGTATTGATACAGCGAAGGCGATTGCCGTGCTAGCAACAAATGGTGGTTATATTGGTGATTATATGGGGGGAAAGAAAATAGCCCAACATCAAGCCATTCCTCATATTGCGATTCCGACAACAGCGGGTACTGGTTCAGAAGCAACGGATGTAACTGTTATCACGAACACTTCTAGTTCTGTCAAAATGATGATTAAGCAGCCTGTCTTTATGCCGCGGGTAGCAATCGTTGACCCATTATTGACGATTTCCTCACCTAAAAGTGTTACATCGGCAACAGGAATCGATGCTTTAAGCCATGCGGTTGAAGCCTATCTATCAAAAAAGGCCCATCCGATGACGGATACGATGGCACTATCAGCAATGAAGCTAATCGTGAAAAATATTTTAACCGCTTACAATGATGGAGAGCATGTCGATGCTCGAGAGGCGATGAGTCTTGGTTCTCTTCAAGCAGGGATGGCATTTACAAATGCTTCTGTATGCCTAGTGCATGGAATGAGCCGTCCGATTGGGGCATTGTTTCACGTTCCACATGGGATTTCAAATGCGATGCTTTTACCGGCTGTATTAGAATTTAGCCAAAATGAATGTGTAGAGCGTTTAGCTGACATCGGGAGAATATTTGTAGGTAATAATGAAAACCTTTCGAATCAAGAAGCAGCAAATGTAGCTGTGAAATCAATTAAAGACTTATGCTTAAAATTAAATATTCCTAATTTAAAAGGCTGGGGAATGGATGAAGGGGCTTTTCGGACAGCTGTAGATAAAATGGCATATGACGCTCTTGATAGCGGGAGTCCGAGTAATAATCCAAGAGTTCCTTCCCAGCGTGAACTTGTAGAATTGTACTATAGGTGCTATGATTATCAATTTTCTTCTCCAATTAAGCAAGTATAGAAAAGGAAACAGAGGTTAAGGAGCTGTGTTTGCGAAAGCAGCTTTAATCTATGATTTATTTTCAAATTCTAAGAAAGGGGAATATGTGGATGACTACGATAACAACCAAAATATTAAAAAACTATATTGGTGGAAAATGGGTAGAAGCGAATACGGAAAAGTATGAGCTTGTACCAAACCCTGCGACTGGAGAGGAACTGGCACGGACGCCGATTTCAACACGCAAAGATGTTGATAAAGCAGTAGAAGTTGCAAAAGAAGCGTTCAAAACATGGAGCAAAACGCCCGTCCCTAAGCGGGCTAGAATTCTATTTAAATATCAACAATTACTAATCGAAAACTGGGATGAACTAGCGAAATTAATCACTCAAGAAAACGGGAAAAATTTTAAAGAAGCGTCTGGTGAAGTTCAACGTGGCATTGAGTGTGTAGAGTTTGCAGCAGGAGCTCCAACTCTTATGATGGGAAAACAGCTTCCAGATATCGCAACCAATATTGAATCAGGTATGTATCGCTATCCTGTAGGAGTCATTGGTGGAATCACGCCATTCAATTTTCCGATGATGGTTCCTTGCTGGATGTTTCCACTTGCGATTGCCTGTGGCAATACATTCGTTTTAAAACCATCAGAAAGAACCCCCATCCTTGCTAACCGTTTAGCTGAGCTTTTCGATGAAGCAGGTCTACCGGCAGGCGTTCTTAATATTGTTCATGGAGCCCATGATGTTGTGAACAGCTTAATTGACCATCAAGATGTACCGGCAATATCATTTGTTGGTTCACAGCCTGTTGCTGAATATATTTATAAATCTGCGACAGCAAAAGGGAAACGGGTTCAAGCATTGGCTGGAGCAAAGAATCATTCGATCGTTATGCCAGATGCAGACCTTGATGGAGCTGTCAAAGAAATCATTGGGGCAGCTTACGGTTCAGCAGGAGAAAGATGTATGGCTTGTTCTGTAGTTGTAGCAGTTGATTCTGTTGCTGAAGAACTTGTTGAAAAATTGAATGAGCAGGCGAATCAATTAAAGATTGGTAATGGATTGAATGAAGATGTATTTTTAGGGCCGGTAATTAGAGAGGAGAATAAGAAGCGTACAACGAAGTATATCGAAATTGGGGAGAAAGAAGGGGCAACCCTTATAAGGGATGGGCGTAAAGATGAGGCTTACCATGAAAAAGGCTACTTCGTTGGACCAACCATTTTTGATCACGTAAGCCCTTCTATGAAAATATGGAAAGAAGAAATTTTCGCACCGGTTCTTTCCATTGTCCGTGTTGACAGTTTAAAAGAAGCGATCGAGCTTACCAATAAATCTGATTTTGGAAATGGAGCATGCTTATTTACTCAAAATGGTAGCCATGTACGTTACTTCCGTGAAAACATTGAGGTTGGAATGCTTGGGGTTAATATTGGAGTACCAGCTCCAATGGCCTTCTTCCCATTCTCCGGCTGGAAAAATTCCTTCTATGGGGATCTTCATGCCAATGGAACAGACGGAGTGGAATTTTATACAAGAAGAAAAATGCTCACTGCCCGCTGGTAAGCGAAAGAAACCCGCATCTTGTTTTAGATGCGGGTGTTTCGTTGATCAAATTTATGAACTTGTTATCTCCCTATCGCTCTTAATCCATCCTCTGACATTCTATCAGGAGTCCATGCTGGTTCCCAAACGAGTTGCACGTTCACTTTTTCTATTTCATCAAGCTCTAATACACAATGTTTCACCCCGCCAACGATACTATCGTGGAGTGGACATCCAGGCGTCGTTAAGGTCATGGTGATTTCTGCCATATTTTCTTCAAGCAAGGAAATATCATATATTAGTCCAAGGTCGACAACATTTATATTTAGTTCAGGGTCCAATACTTTTTTTAACTGCTTACGAAGTTTCTCCACTAAGGCAATTTGTTCTTGTAAATTCATCATCATTTCCTCCTATTTTTTCATGACTAAAATAATGGCTATTCCGAATATGAGCGAAGCTATCGTAACGAGTGACTGTCCGATGTAGAAAAGTATTTGCCCATTTAATGCAATCCCCGCTGATACTAGTGCTATTCCTAATATAAAGGACATGAATATCGGAGAGGCTAGTTTTTCATTGATCATATCTTTTAAAGCTGGAACATCCTTTTTCCCAATGACCTGAGAGTATTTATGCGTCCACCATAAAAAAGGAACTATTTTATAGAGATATCCCATAATGCTAAAGGCAATCCACAGCATTAAATATGCAATAATAAGGGGTGCCGCATAAGTGGAGAATCGCTCGCTTATTACCGTGAGAAATGCTAGTAAATGGATTACTGCTCCAAAGATAATCGCAAGTAAGGCAAAACGAAATGGAAGATCAAGTGTTTTCTTGACCCGTTTCTGAATGATCAAGTAAATATGTGTTAAAAAACAACTAAATCCCAATAAAAGAAGAAGAAATCCACCTTTTAAAAGCCATGATGAATCGAAAATGAATGACATCCATACAGTTAATAACCCAGATGTATAGACACCATACACATATTTTGCAAGTTTCATAGTATAACCGTGGGCAAGGGCAAACATCGGTGCCATTTTATAAGAGAATCCAAAGATTAATAGTGTAAACCAACCGGCAATTCCAAATAATAAATGGCTATGAAATAAAATGGAATAATAATGACTTGCAAAACCAGTTCTCATACTAATGACCAAAGTGATTCCTATTACAATCGTTAGAAGTAAACAGAGTAAAGCGCTCCCTACGAAAAGGGTAAGAATAGTTGGTTTGCTCTGTTTTCTTAAGGTCATCCCCATTTGAACAAGAAACATAAGGATGCCAAGCAGCATCAAAATTCCTGGAATTAGCGCCTTACTTGGCATGATGTAAAGGGTGACAGCAAACCAAACAATTCCAATTGATGTTACGGCAAATTGGATAAACCCAAATTTCTCGTTCCAAATTGGGGTTAGAAAAGCTACAGGTACTAATTGGTACATGGATCCCATTGCGATCATTAATGCCCAACCTAATATGAATAGATGAGAAGCTGACCAAATGGCAGGAATACGAAAGCTTCCGTTGATAAGTGCTTCTCCATTGAAAAGTAGAAGGAATTGAGAAACGATAATGGCAATGATGCTGAATAGAATAAATGAAAAAGGTAATTTAATATTCGTTTCATGTCCCATATTTTTAGCTATCATGAAGCTCACTTTCCTTACTTCGTTATTTTTATCGTAAAGCTCCCATCTTCGTTCGGCTCAGTTCTATGTTTGAAGCCCAGCTCATCTAATTGTTCATAAAGAAACATAGGCCTGCGATCATTAATAATCTCTAATGTATCCCCCACCACTAATGTTTCAAGAGCTCGAAGGGTCCTCATCATCGGATTAGGAGGCTCTAGTCCACGATTGTCTAATTTCATTTTGTCCCCGCCTTTTTTGTGAACGTCACTTTCCAATGTTTCTTCCCTAGTTCTTCAGCCACATGCTCAAAACCTTTTGCCTTTAAGACCGCAAAGAGAGGAGTAGGTTTAAATGGGGCGTGAAGAATTAAGACATCTCCGCTTTTTAATGCTTTAGTCGCTTCCATAATTTTTTGGAAAGGTTCTATTTTATTTTTTAGATCTTCACGTACATCTAATTCGATCAGGTGATTATCCATCTTTATCTCTCCTTTGTCATTTCTATACTTTAATGATAATCATTTTCACTACGGTGCATCGTGATGTAAATCACAAGTTATGAAAAATTTTATTTTCTAGTGTGATGGTGTTCACTACACCATAAAATTGCAAGCTCTATACTACAAATGTAAGGACGAAATTTAAGAGGAGTGATTGAATATGATAGATTTTACAGCAGAAGTAATTGCGCCTAATTTTCCACCAAAAGAAAAACATCCGAAAATTATTGATACATTTGATGCCCTCCAGCAAGGGGAATTTATGCTATTAATCAATGACCATGACCCAAAACCATTAAGATATCAATTTATGGTCGAAAGAACGGACACATTCACTTGGGAGTATTTAGAAGAAGGACCGGACCTTTGGAGAGTAGCAATTGGAAAAATATAGAACTGTGGAAAAAGAGGTGTGCGTTTAAAAAACGACCCTCTTTTTCTATTTTTGAGGATTATTTTTCTGAAAAATATGATAAAATAAATTGGTATTTCGAAATTTGCATCACGTTACATTTAATAGAGACACGTTACTACAGTTTTGGGGGGACTAAAAGTGAGTGAAAAAATTAAGCAAATAGAGCAAGAGTTTACCGCTTATGTACAAAAAATGACTGCATATAATGAAGCACTTTCATTAGTTTATTGGGATTTACGTACGGGGGCACCAAAGAAAAGTGTAGAACAACGTTCGCAAGTAATTGGTACTTTGTCTTCAGAAGTATTCAAAATGTCTACATCTGAAGAAATGGCAGCATACATTGCAAATTTAACTACAGAAGAAGCGAAAGAGGTTATCTCTGAAATTACGAGTAAGACTGCTGAACACTGTAAAAAAGAATATGATCGTAATAAGAAAATACCGGCGGAAGAATATAAAGAATATGTCATTCTTCAGTCTAAGGCAGAGAGTGTATGGGAAGAAGCGAAGGATGGATCAGATTTTGAACTTTTCAAACCATATTTAGAGAAGTTAGTGGAAACGAATAAACGTTTTGTTACATACTGGGGCTATGAAGGGAATAAATATAATACATTGCTCGATATGTACGAGCCTGGAATAACAGTAGAGATTTTAGATAATGTATTTGGAGAATTACGTGAGAAAATCATTCCGCTTGTTAAGACGATTTCTGAATCAGCTAACAAACCAGAAACAAGTTTCTTATTTGAGCATTTTCCAAAAGATAAACAAAGAGATTTCAGCTTAAATATTTTAGAGCAAATGGGCTACGATTTCCAAGCAGGCCGTTTAGATGAAACCGTTCATCCATTTGCCATTGGTTTAAATCCTGGAGATGTCCGGGTCACGACGAAATATGATGAAAAAGACTATCGTGTCGCTGTATTTGGAACGATTCACGAAGGTGGACACGCCCTCTATGAACAAAATATTTCTAAGGATTTAGTGGGAACGCCACTATGTACAGGGACTTCTATGGGAATTCATGAATCTCAATCCTTATTCTATGAAAACTTTGTTGGACGAAATTTTTCTTTTTGGAAGAAAAACTATGATCTTTTAAAGTCGTACTCAAATGGTCAATTCGAACACGTTTCGATTGAAGATTACTACCGTGCGATCAACGAATCAAAACCATCACTTATTCGAATCGAGGCAGATGAGCTAACATATCCATTACACATCATTATTCGATATGAAATTGAAAAAGGGCTTATCAATGGTGAAATTGAAGTGAAAGATTTGCCACAAATTTGGAATGACAAGTACGAAGAGTATTTAGGAGTAAGACCTGATAATGACGCAAATGGTGTTTTACAGGATGTTCACTGGTCAGGTGGTTCATTTGGTTATTTCCCATCCTATGCTCTTGGATATATGTATGCAGCACAATTTAAAAATGCAATGCTAAAGGACATTCCAAATTACGATCATTTACTTGCAGAGGGGAATTTGCAACCAATTAGGGAGTGGTTAACGCAAAATATTCATCAATATGGCTCCTTGAAAAAACCTCTGGAAATTCTAACTGACGTAACAGGAGAAGGTTTAAATGCGCAATTCTTGGTCGACTATTTATACGAAAAATATGGCCAGGTATACAACTTATAGATGGTACAACAGTCTTAGGGATGACCTTTCATAGTCATCCCTTTTTAAGTGGAGGGGTTATGAGAAAAGGATTGCCATATATCATGATTGCTTTCGGTGCGGCATTATGGGGACTAATTGCCATTTTTGTTCGTGAATTAAAAACGGCTGGCTTAACAGAAATGGAAATTGTGACAGTACGGGTGACTTTTGCGGCTATTTTTCTCCTAATCATCGGAATGGTATCGTATAGAGATGAAATGCAAGTAAAGTTACGTAAACTTCCAGTTTTTATAGGGACAGGAATTTGCAGTATAGCATTCTTTAATTATTGTTATTTTTTTACGATAAATGAAATGAGTGTTTCGATCGCTGTCATTCTTCTTTATACTTCACCAGCATTTGTCACAATCATGTCGTTTATTTTCTTAAAGGAATCGATCCATAAAAAGAAAATCATTGCTGTAATTGGAACGATTTTAGGCTGTATCTTTATAGTCGGTGTCGGGGGTGAAAAAGGAACCCCCATTACACTACTCGGGATACTAACAGGTCTAGGTTCGGGGTTTGGTTATGCATTATATAGCATATTTGGAAAAGTTGCACTTAAAGAGATTAAGCCATTTACTGTTACGTTATATACATTTTTAGTAGCGGCTATTGCACTGCTTCCTTTTTCAGGAATATGGGGAAAGTTAGAGGTGATCTTATCGACAAAAGTACTTTTAGTTAGTGCTGGTCTAGGGTTAATCCCGACAGTTTTAGCTTTTTTAGCCTATACTTGGGGACTTGAAAAAACGGAGAGTAGTAGGGCCGCAGTAATTGCAACAGTGGAGCCAGTTGTTGCGATGTTGATTGGGCTTGTGATTTTTCAAGAAACATTAGGGCTGTCTCAAATGGTAGGAGCACTATTAATCTTCGCTTCTGTATTGATCGTAAACCTCCCTCATCACAAAGGGGCGTTATCAAGTGAAACAAAATAAAAACACTGGTTCAATTAGCTGAACCAGTGTTTCTTTTTATAAAGGCTCTCATCGCAAACATGGCTGCTCTTGGAAAGCAATAAGAAGCAACATGCCTGATTTAGGGAGCGAAAAGTGCCGTCGCACACTTCATGTATAGCCATAACCATGATATAAGGGTAAAAACCGACTGCTGAGTCTTTACAAATAACCACAATTTATATGCAAACAGCGTTTATAAAAATATAGTTACCATAGCTTATAGCCTTTTGCTCCTGGTGGTGCATTTTGAATTAAGTCGATAAGTGGAATTGTGTAGGCAAATAGAATTAAAAGTACGGTAATTCCAAGCCATAGCTTCCAGTTTTCGAACACCATTGGTGCTTTTTCTGCAGGGTTTGCAGCTTCACCAACTGGGAATTCTTCTTCTCCTTTTGGAGCAAAAAATGCAAGATTGACAAAGATATAAAGCATTAAGATGATCGCAATAAAGAGTATCGAACCACCAACAGCTTGGGCAATTTGATACGGAATCCACTCTGTAGCTTGTGCAGCACCACCGTATTCTGAGTAGGCTGAACGGCGAGGGGCGCCAAGTAGTCCTGCCGCATGCATGGCACCAGACATAAAGGTCATTCCGATTGCCCATAGATAACCTTGAATCAATGCAAGCTTATTGATTTTTTTCGTTAATTTTCTACCAGTTAAATGTGGTACAAGCCAGAAAGAAACACCAAAGAATGTTAGTACCACAGCTGTAGCAACCGTTAAATGGAAATGTCCAGTTACCCAAATCGTGTTATGAACAACTTGGTTCATTTGGTGAGAAGCGTTGACGATACCACCTGCACCAGCTGGAATGAAAGCAAGCATTCCGATAAATGGGACTGTAAAACGGGCATCCTTCCAAGGAAGTTTCTTAAACCATCCAAATAATCCAGTTGCCCCTTGTGAACGTCCATAACTTTCAAATGTTGCAAATAAAGAAAATGCAGTCATTAACGATGGAATGATAACTAAAAACGTAAGAACAACTTGTAAAAACTTCCAAGCAGGGTCAATTCCAGGCTCTAAAAGCTGATGGTGGAAACCTACTGGAATCGAGAATAATAAAAATAGAATAAATGACATTCTTGCTAATGAATCTGAGAAAATTTTTCCGCCGATAATCTTCGGAATCATGACATACCATGCCATATAAGCAGGGAGCAACCAGAAATAAACAAGTGGGTGACCAAAATACCAGAATAGGGTACGGCTCACACCGACATTGACGGTTTCAATTAATCCTAATGACCATGGTAATAATTGAATTAATACAGTAGCTGCCACACCGATTGTGGCTACAGTCCACATCATCGTATTTACAAGAGCCATGAAAGTTAACAATGGACTCGGTTGTCCAGGGTTTGCTCTTCTCCACTCTGCATACTTTAAAATAATCGTTGTACCAACAGCCCAGCTTCCTACGATGACAAGTGTCAATCCTAAATAGAAGACAAAGTGAGCTTGTAGCGGTGCATAAAACGTATAGAGCACAGATGCTTCATTTAATAGAATCATAACAGCAGCAGCAACAGTACCGATTGTCATAATCCAGAATCCAATCCAACCGATCAATCTTTGCTTATTTGTAAAAGTTCCAGCTGTTTTGCTTACGGCTGCAAGCTGAAATCCCATGATGAAAAATGTGGTTAAAACGAGTCCTAATACGACTCCGTGAACGGTTAAGATTTGATAATAACCAATTCCTGCAGGTAATTCGAATTTTCCTGAACGAACCAATACTTGTAAGAGTCCTGCAAGTCCACCGACTAATAAGGCAATAAATGCTACATAAAAATGTGCCATTACTAATTTGGCATCTCGACGATCAACTTTTAAATTTAAAGATGTTTTAAGCATTTATTATTCCACCACCTTAATCATTGAGGTCATCATATGGTGTCCTGATCCACAATATTCGTTACATAGAACAAGGTACTCACCAGCTTTATCAAATGTTGTTACAATCTCGCTGATATAACCTGGCTCCACCATCATGTTAATATTTGTACCGGCTACCCCAAAGCCGTGAATAACGTCTTTAGAAGTGACGATTACTTTCACTTTTGCTCCAAGCGGTACTTCAACTGTACCAGGAGTATAAGCAAAAGCTTGAGCTACATATACAAGCTCATAATCCCAATCTTTTCCCTCTACCTTTTTCAAACCTGGCTCTTTAAATGTGTCGTGTTCATCCACTTTTGTAGGATCAATAACAGCTAAACAGCTAGGAGGTTGATTACCAAGGTAAAAGGCACTTACTCCTAATACGGATAGGAACACAAGAAGAGCCGTAACCCCAAAAATCAGCCATATTTTTTCAAATTTATGGATATGCATGGCCTAAAATCCCCTTTCATTTTTAAAACCGATCTAAGTATAAGAAGTAAACGCCAACCCAAAGTACTATGATGAAAAAGCCGACAAAGAAAACGGAAGCCAACGTGCCTTTTAAAGAAGAGCTATCCTCAATCTCTGTTCTTGTATCGCTCTTCAATTCCGCTTTAGCCATAACACTCACTCCTTTCGGAAAAAAATAGAAAATGTAAATGATTACATCTACATCATACTAGACAATTTTTGATAATCCATATGGATGTAAGGATTTCACAAATTGTTCAATATTCGTATATCTACTATCTTAGTAGTGGAAAGTTAATTTCACAGTGATTTTTGTCACAAATCAATGCTAGTAAATGTGAACATTTTATGAATGCTAAAAAGACCCTTGAAGCCCCTCGCAAAAAAAAGGGGATTCAAGAGCCATAGGGATGCTCCGAAAAACGGATATTTTGTTAATTAATGGATTTTTTTGTTGCTTATTTACGAAAGAGATTGCTTGTGAGGTCATATTGAGATTTGTGTGGATGTTGTTTATCAAAGAAGTTTAATAACTCCTTTGTAATCGCTAGTCTACCTAGCCAATAATCGTTATTGTCCTCTTTAAATGATTGATGATAAGCGACCTGATGCTCTTCTTTTATTCGTTGGATTAAGATTTTAAGTGCAGTATTGTTATCCATCAAAACATCCTCATTTCTCAACTCTTTAAAAGGAATTGTAGCAGAAAAGTAAGTGAACCCATATGATTTACATCACTTTCAATTGTGAAATTAATATTGTAATAGAATCTCTTTTGTTCACATATTATAATTTTACCCCCTTCTAAACATGTGGTTTATTATGTGAAAATACGTTCCCTCGAACGTCACCAATTTTAGCAATTGAAATAAAATGGAGTATTACAATTATTTAGAAAGTTTGTCTAAATGGGACTGCTTTTCTTCATCTTTAGTGAAAGAAGTGAATAAGAAATGGAAAAGTACTACTGTGAAAATTGTAGAATACTATATGATGGAAAAGATACATGCAGAGTGTGTGGCAATACGGTTTTCAACAAAATATGGATAGAAGTTCAAAATCAAAATGGATCAAGTGAGATAGCGCCGGATTAACTGGTGCTATTTTCTTTCTTATTTGCCTTCATTTTGATATGTTGAAAGGGGTAGAAATATTTGGAGAAGGGTGATCATAATGTATTTGCCTTCATTTCGATTGGATGGGCAAAAGGTGCTAGTTACGGGAGCTGGAAGAGGAATTGGTAGGGCTCTTGCCATTGGATTGGCTGAGGCTGGGGCAGATCTTGCCCTGTTATCTAGAACAAAAGAGGATTTAGAGGAAACGGCTAGGTACATAAGAGAAATAGGAAGAGAGGCTCTAGTGATTCCGACAGATGTGACGCACCGGGATGAAATTCATAAAAGTCTAGAGCACATACTTGAAAAATGGGATCGAATTGATGTGCTTATTAACAACGCCGGTATAAACATCCGCTCAAAGGCTTTAGAAGTAACAGATGAAGAGTGGCAAAAAATTATGGATACGAATCTTAAATCCGCATTTATCATGTCTCAAGAAGTTGGAAAAGTGATGAAAGAAACAAATACAGAAGGAAGAATTATTTCGATCTCTTCTGTAGCTGGTACTGTAGCTTTAAGGACTGGAGTAGTTTATGCAGCTACAAAAGCAGCGATGATTCAAATGACGAAAGTATTGGCAATGGAATGGGGTCCATACAATATTCGCGTAAATTCGATTGGTCCTTGGTACTTTAGAACACCATTAACCGAAAAATTACTATCAGATCCAGAATATTTGCAAGAGATCTTATCGGTAACCCCGCTTAATCGTGTTGGTGAACTTAAGGAGCTTGTAGGCCCAGCTGTGTTTTTAGCCTCAGAGGCAGGAAATTATGTTACAGGGCAGACGTTATTTGTTGATGGCGGCATGACCATTAAAGGGTTTTAATGATAAATGGCAAATAGACAAGCGTTGCTTGTCTATTGCTATATTTTTTTTAAAAAACTTTTAAGAATCAAGTTCAACTGCTAGTATAATCCCCAATGAGCCTACATTTACCATATTAATAGGAAGAAGGAGGGCTCGATCAAAACCATAAATCTTTGTTTGACCAATCAAAACAGTTGGGGGAGTAATATCCATTTCGAAGCCTTTTTGGGAAATTGAAGTGGAGAGATTACCAGCAAGCATATTACCTAATTCACCTGCAAATGATTCCAGCATTTCTCCTTCGAGAAACATTCCAAACATGCCTTCGCCAATTTTTCCGAATGTCTTCTCTTCACCCTCAATTATAACGCGACCTCGAACATCTCCAGTCATTCCGATTAAAACACCGATTGAATGCTGGGTAAAAGATTGTGTAAACAATGATGGCTTTTCTACTGTTACTTCAAACGGTAGGACCGCTTTAACTGATTCGATCGTCCCATTTAAGATGTCTGTTACACTTTTAGTTAAAGTCACTAATCATTCCCCCACTAAATAATTACTTTTAATATTACCATAATTTCAACTTACGGAAAGACTAAATTCACACGAAAATTTAGGTCTAATGACCTAATGATGGACAATGATAGTAATTGGAAAAGTTTGTGTGATGAAGTTCGAACACATTCCCTTTATAATAAAAGAGCACAACAATCCTTCAAAACCATGCACTTCCTTCAATCTCAAAATTGGAGGAAGTTTTTTTATGCCTTTAAACATGGGGAAGTAAATATACATAGTTTTTATCAAAAATGGGAAAAATACCCTTACTTAACTAGAGGAGTGGTATTGTCATGCCTCAAATCGTCTCTGTTGCTGAAGTGCACCCACCATATGTGATCAAGCAACAAGAAATCATGAACTTTGCTCGTAATCTATTTAACAACTCCTTTAAAGATATCGAAAGGTTACTAAAGGTCTTTCAAAGTGGACAAATTGAAAAACGCCACTTCGTTAAAGGGTTAGAGTGGTTTGAGAAAGAGCACTCATTTGCGGAAAAAAATGATACTTTCATCGAGCATGCAGTTGAATTCGGAGCCAAAGCGATAAAGAAGTGCTTACAAAGTGAAACCTTTTTAAAGAAACAACTTGCTTATGATGAAATAGACGCAATCATTACGATTACAAGTACTGGAGTTGCAACACCTAGTATTGAAGCAAGGATCATGAATAGACTCCCATTTACACCTTTCACAAAAAGGATTCCGATTTGGGGTCTAGGGTGTGGGGGAGGAGCATCAGGCTTATCAAGAGCGTATGAATATTGCCTCGCTTTTCCAAATGCAAAGGTGCTGATATTGGCGATCGAATTTTGTAGCCTCACCTTCCAAAAGAATGATCGTTCAAAAAGCAATCTTATAGGAACTTCCTTATTTGCTGATGGAGTCGCATGTGCATTAATGGTAGGAGATGGAGTCGATAGACAAGCGTTTCAAAAAAAGTCATGCGTTCCCTCCGTACTTTCAACGCAATCGACAACTTTAAAAAATTCCCTCGATGTGATGGGGTGGCAGGTGAAGAATGAAGGTTTTTTTGTTGTATTCTCAAAGGATATACCGACCATTATTGAAAGAGAACTAAAGCCTGCCGTATATCATTTTCTAAAATTATCGGGCTATCATATGAGTGAAATGCAGCATTTTATCGCTCATCCAGGAGGAAGAAAGGTATTAGAAGCATATGAACAGTCCTTATCACTCTCTCCTGTTCAAACTGAAATTTCTGCGAATGTGTTGAAAGAATATGGAAATATGTCATCTGTTACCATCTTATATGTTTTAAAAAGATTTATGGAAATCGGAAAAGAAGATGAAGTGGGCTTGGCGACAGCATTAGGACCAGGTTTTAGTTCTGAAATGCTTTTACTGAGGTGGGTAAAATGATGAAACTACTGATTGTATTTATCATTCTTCAACGAGTAGTAGAGATGTTCATTGCGAGAAGGAATGAGAAATGGTTAAAGAACCAAGGGGGAATAGAGATTGGTCAGGCCCATTATCGTTATATGATTATCATCCATGTGTTATTTTTCGTCAGTTTGGTAACTGAAATCGTACGAGCGAATAGTAGTATCCATCCAATTTGGCCGTTGATATTGGTTTTATTTCTTCTCACACAACTTGGCAGGGTATGGGTAATCTATTCATTAGGACGTCATTGGAATACGAAGATCATTGTTATTCCTGAAGTACAAGTCGTGAGAAAGGGACCGTACCGTTTTTTAAAGCATCCAAATTACGTAATTGTGACGCTTGAATTGATGATCATTCCCTTATTATACGAAGCATATATAACCGGGCTGATATTTACAATATTAAACATCTGGATATTATCGATCCGCATTCCAGCAGAAGAAAAAGCACTCCATTCGTTAACGGAATATGAAAAAGTATTTATGGGACAGAATCGCTTTCTACCTTCATTTTTGAAAAAAGTTTGAACATTTTGAAGGGACTATTGAAAGTCGTCATGAATCATGATACATTGAGTATGAAAATTATTCTCAATTAAAAGGACGTGTTACATATGGTTTCGATTTTTATTATTTCGACCATTGCTGTCTATTCCTTTGTGATGAAATATGTGTTAGATCATGTATGTAAGCAAGTAGAAACTAAATAATGTATGTTCGCCAGGTCCAAAAGGGATCTGGTTTTTTCTTTGTCTATCTGATTTAAATATCTTGAAAAATCAGTTAAAATGGATGAGTAAACGAACATACAAGGGGTTATTAAAATGATGGAGACGGCTTCACAGCAAGATTTAAAAGAACTTACAGGTAAATTAGCAATGTTTCACCACTTTTTTTTGCATAATGATGATACTGAGCAAGCCGAGAAAACAAAACAGTTGCTAATGAAGCTTCATCATCAAGAGTATGCGCTTGCGTTCTGTGGGCATTTTTCAGCAGGGAAGTCGAGTATGATTAATCAGTTGATTGGTGAAAATCTACTCCCTTCAAGCCCGATTCCTACGAGTGCGAATTTAGTCAAAGTTAAAACTGGGGAAGAATATGCGAAAGTGTATTTTAAAGAGGGCAATCCCCGTTTATACCCAGCGCCATATGACTATGAAAAAGTAAAGTCCTATTGTAAGGATGGCGATGCCATTCAATCGATTGAAATTAGCCATCATACGAATGTTCTTCCAACAGACGTATGTATTATCGATACTCCAGGTATTGATTCTACTGATGATGCACATCGAATTGCAACCGAATCTGCTTTACATTTAGCTGATCTTGTCTTTTATGTAATGGATTATAACCATGTCCAATCAGAATTGAATTTTCTTTTTACAAAAGAGTTAACAGATGCAGGCAAAGAACTTTATTTAGTCATTAATCAGATTGACAAACATCGCAGTGAAGAGCTAAGTTTTGAAGACTTTAAAGAAAGTGTGAAACATTCCTTTTCTGATTGGGGTGTGGAACCTGAACGGATTTTCTATACCTCTTTACGGGAGGAAAAACATCCTTATAATGATTTCAATCGTTTGAAGCAATTCATTCGTTCAAAATTCGAGGACAAAGAGAATCTTTTAGCTCCTTCTATCTATCGATCATTGACCAATCTTGTCAATCATCATCAACAGTTTCTAAAAGATAAGGACCAAGCAGCTTTGGATAAATACGAAGAACAGCTAGACGGGATTCCAATAGAAATTCAAGAGCAGCTACCAGAGCAAGTAGAGAAGGCCCGTCAATCCTTACAACAAATTTCTTCTTTATTGAGAGAAAAGGAAAAAGAGTTTGAAGATGGACTTGATTCGATTTTGAAAAGTGCTTACTTAATGCCATTTGAAACAAGATCATTCGCAGAAAGCTATCTAGAAGCAACGGATCCGGATTTTAAAGTAGGGTTATTCTTCTCAAAGCAAAAAACAGAGCAAGAGAGAGCGGAACGGCTTGAACGATTTTCCCTTGATTTCCAAGAGAAAATCAATACTCAAATTACATGGCATCTAAAGGAATTTCTTTCGAAGAGGTTTAAGCAAGAAGAGATTGACGACATGGAAGTGCTAACTAAGGTTCAAGAGCTTTCAGTGAAATTCCCAAAAGAAATGCTTGCGAATGCTGTGAAAAAGGGTGCACGTGTATCTGGCCAATATGTTCTCAATTACACAGCGGATGTTGCTGAGTTGGCAAAAAAGTCTGCAAGGCAAGCCGTTAGAGAATTGAAAGAGAACTATTTAGAAATTGTAAAGAGCAAACTCCATCAGCAAGAACGGAGTCTACAACAAGAGTTTGATAAATGGAGCCACATACTTCATGCATGGAAAAAGCAAGAAGAGATTGTCAGTACTCAAACCACCCATTTTATCACGATGGAGCAAATATTAACTGGTGAAAAGCAACCATACAAAAAAGAAGATCTATTAACAATATTGTCCGAAGAAATGGAAACAGAGGTTATTACCGAGGCGACCTTTGAAGAGGAGACAGTGGAAAAGAAAGCAGTGAAGCAAGACGAAGCTGTAAAAGAGCAAAATAAGCCATTTCTAGCTAATAATACGGAGCGAATGGAAGCGGTAGTTAGGAAATTGCGTTTTACATCGCAAAAGCTTGAGGATGTACCAGGTTTTAAGAAAATCTCGTCGCACTTAAAGGATAAAGCAAAGAGATTAGAGGAAAAAGGGTTTACAGTCGCATTATTTGGTGCATTTAGTGCTGGGAAATCCTCTTTTGCCAACAGCTTAATCGGAGAGAAGTTATTACCAGTTTCTCCGAATCCAACGACAGCTGCCATTAATAAAATTATGCCAATTGATGAGAATCATCCTCATGGAATGGTGAAGGTCCAATTTAAACAAGCACAGGTTTTATATGAAGATATTAACCGTTCTTTAGGAGTATTTGAAGTACAAGCACATAGTTTTGATGAGGCGTTAACCCAAATTAAAGAGATTCTTGAACATAAAATCGAATTGGATGTCTACGAGAAAACCCATTATTCTTTCTTACGTGCATTCTTTCATGGGTTTGATGCATATCGCCATCAGTTAGGTAAAGTGTTAGAAACGGACTTAAAGAGCTTTCAAGATTTTGTGGCAAACGAAGAAAAATCATGTCTTGTGGAACGAATAGACGTGCATTATGACTGTGAGATTACCCGTAAAGGAATTACTTTAGTTGATACACCTGGAGCAGATTCCATCAATGCTCGCCATACCGGTGTAGCCTTTGATTACATTAAAAATTCAGATGCGATTCTGTTTGTAACTTATTATAATCATGCATTTTCAAAAGCAGATCGTGAATTTCTTATTCAATTGGGCCGTGTGAAAGACGCCTTTGAAATGGATAAAATGTTTTTTGTTGTAAATGCTGTTGATTTAGCAAACGATGGAGCAGAGAAAGAAGAGGTATTAAGCTATGTTAAAGAAGAGCTTGTTCGCTTCGGTATTCGAAATCCGAGCCTTTATCCCGTATCTAGCTTACTAGCGATCCAGGAAAAACTCGGACAATTGCCTTCATCACAGTCGGGGATTCACCTGTTTGAGGAACAATTTTATGCCTTTATTTCGAATGATTTGACCCAGATTGCCATTGACGCAGCTACTGCTGAGTGGGAAAGAGCGTTGGAGCAATTACGAAGCTATATTCATTCAGCAAAAGAAGATAAACATTTAAAGCAGGCAAGGATCGCTTCACTGAATGCTGAGATGGCTGAAGCAAAAAGAAGTATTTCCAATCAAACGGTAGAACGAATACGGCCAAGAATTACTCAGGAAATAGAAGAATTAATTTATTATTTGAAGCAAAGAGTGTTCTTGCGCTTTCATGATTTTTTCATAGAGTCATTCAATCCTTCCCTTTTGCGAGATGATGGACGTAACTTGAAGAAGACGTTGGAACGTGCGTTGGAGGATTTTCTCACAAGTATAGGTTTCGACTTTTCGCAAGAATTAAGAGCGACAACGTTAAGGATTGAGACATACATGGGGAAGTTGTTGGGAGAATCCTATCAGACAGTGACAAAGGAATTACTATTACTGAATGATGATTTATCTTTTAGTCAGTATCAGCTCGGACAGGTAGAAAGTTTGGATTTCCAAAACACTCTCGTTGCGTTGGATAGAGGGATGTTTAAAAAAGCGTTAGCATATTTTAAACATCCAAAGTCATTTTTTGAAAAAAATGAAAAGCGATTTATGGAGGAGTCACTTCAAGAAATCCTACAAGCACCAGTAGATACTTACTTAGAGAATGAGAAAAATCGACTCATGTCTCATTATGAAAATGCTTTAATTCATGAATTTTCGCTTCTCCTCCAGTTGATCCATGAAGATACAAAGGAATATTACCAAGGGATGCTGGCTACTTTGAGCAATCATCTCCCGATAGATACATTAATAAAGCTTGAGGAAGAGATTACCCATTTTGAATAAGAAAAACTTTAAAAGAGGGCCTAGACAATGGAAGAATGGTTTAAGTCACTAGAAAAGGAATGGAAGATCGAAATATTATTTGCCTGTGAAGCAGGGAGTCGTTCATGGAGGATAGACTCTCCTGTCTCTGATCAGGATGTACGCTTTATATATCGCCATCAGGAAATTCGTTCCTATCTTTCGTTAAGTAAACCAGTAGATGTTATCTCTATCGGTGTACCATATGATTCTCAAGGATGGGATATTTTTAAGGCGTTAGACCTGACCGCAAAATCAAATCCAAGCATGTATGAATGGGCCTATTCTCCAATCATTTATGTCGACAAAAATGATTTTTCTAGGACTATGAAAGCGATCATTTCCGAACATTTCTCAAGTTATTCATTGGTGAAACATTATTTAAGCTTAATGACAAGGAATCTGCGAGAGCTAAGTCGAAAAGAAGAGTTAGAAGAAAAACAGCAAAAACAGCTCATTCAAGTTTTAAGGGCAGAAGCTATGGTGAAGTCGATGATGGAAGTAGGAATTGATAAAGGACCGTACATTTTGGTGGAGAAGTATGGCGGAGAAGAATATCATTTATTAGTCGAGGCAAAGAAACAGGGGAAGCTCTTACCTGCTCATAAACTCCAAAAAATGATAGAGCGAGTAGAAGAAGAGTTGGTAGTACTCGAGAAAACATGTCTTCATCTTCCTAGACCAAAGCCCTTTAAAAAAGAACTGAATACGTGGTTGTGGAATCTTTTGGATTGTAGGTGAATGTGAAATGGGGAATCGATTCCATGCTTGTGCAAGCTGTCTTCATTTTCGAGCATCTCGAACAGAACAAGGTATGAAGTATCATTGTAGTCGATTAGGCTATGAAACGAAGCCGAATTTTCAATTCAATTGTTGGTCACCGAAAGAAAATGTGCGCAAATTAATGGAGAAAGAGAGGGGAAATGATCGTGAAAACCTTCATTAGTAAAAATGTCGTATTGGAAAAACTTCGGGAAAGTAATGTTCGTATCGTCGATTGTCGATTTCAATTAGGGAATCCAGACATGGGTCAATCTCAATATGTGATAAATCATATTCCAGGTGCGATTTATCTACATGTAGAAAAACAATTATCTGGTGTCGTGACTGAACATGGTGGAAGACATCCATTACCTCATATTGATGAGTTTAAGCGGATGTTGCAAGAGGCTGGCATTTCAAATGATACAATCGTTATTGCTTATGATGGGGGGGAAGGAGCCTTTGCAGCACGATTTTGGTGGTTGTTAAAATATGTTGGTCATCAAAATGTGTTTATTTTAGATGGTGGATACACAGAGTGGCTTGCCAGTGAATACCCCGTAAGTGAAGAGATTCATACATATCCTACAGCTAATTATGATATCCATATAAACGATGAAATGGTAGTAGATGTAGAAGCCGTTCGAAAAGCGATTTCTGACAATGTTACGTTAATCGATTCAAGAGATGAAAGTCGATATTTAGGATTAGTCGAACCAATCGATAAAAGGGGCGGCCATATTCCAACAGCTATTAATAAAGTATGGACAGAAGGTTTTAATAACGGACACTTTAAAGATAAAGCGGAACAAGAAGCAAGGTTTGCAGAACTAAAAAAGGATGAACCGGTGATTGTGTATTGTGGCTCAGGAATTACGGCGGCACCCAATTATATTGCTTTGAAAGAGGCGGGCTTTACAGATGTGAAACTCTATGCAGGAAGCTTTAGTGATTGGATTTCATATGTTGAAAACAAGATTATCACACGAGGCTAAATGTAAATTTTTTAGGCTTGCTAAATTTCGATGATCGGTGTAATATATTTACAACTAACTTGCGAAATAAGGATGTTAGAGCCTTCTATCCAGTGAAATGTTGGATGGGGGTTTTTTTTGATTGCATAGTTGAGGATGAAAAAAGGGGTGTCAATATGACGAACGATCAAAGGAAAAAATTATTTATTTTAATGATAAATATGTTTATTGCGATTGGGAGCTTTGGGATTATTATTCCTATTTTACCTGCATATTTAGAATCAATTAATCAAGGTGGGACGGCCGCTGGCTTAATGATTGCTATTTTTGCCGGTGCACAGCTCATCTTTTCTCCGATAGCTGGTAAGTGGGCTGACCAGTATGGACGGAGAAAAATGATCATTTATGGGCTAGTAGGTCTAACGGTGTCCATGTTCATTTTTTACTTATTTGATTCAATTTGGTTATTATATTTATCACGGGTTATTGGTGGGATTGGTGCAGCATTACTTGTCCCTGCTATCTTCGCTTATGTAGCAGATATTACAACGATGGCTCAGCGTGCCAAGGGAAACAGCCTTGTCTCAGCAGCCATGTCACTTGGAATCGTAATTGGACCAGGAGTTGGTGGATTTTTAGCTGATTTCGGCTTGAAGATGCCGTTCTTAATTTCCGCACTTGTTTCTGTTGTCGCTGTTCTATTTTCGATTGTCGTACTGAAAGAAAGCCAAGTTAAATCTACGGAAGAAGTGCAGAATTTCGTAGTCGATGAAGAATCAATGATTCGAAAGATGGCTCGCTCGGTTAAAATGCCTTATTTCGTTCCATTAATTATTACATTAGTTATGAGTTTTGGCTTAATGGCCTACGAATCTGTGCTCGGGCTATTTGTTGATAATCAATACGGGGCATCACCTCGTGATATCGCCATGATGATTACCTCAACAGGTATTATCAGTGTCATTGTCCAGCTTTTTATCGTGGATAAAATTGTGAATCGCTTTGGAGAAGGCTCCGTACTTGTGATATTTATTGGAGTTGCCGCAGGAGGATTTCTCTTCTCATTATTTGCGTCGAACTATTCATTGTTCTTCGGCATTACGCTTATTATCTTCTTGGCAACTTCCATTCTTCGTCCAGTCTTGAATACATTAATATCGAAAATGGCAGGAAATGAGCAAGGCTTTGCGATGGGGATGAACAATGCTTATATGAGTATTGGAAATGTAATGGGACCGACTTTAGCAGGTGTGTTATATGATGTAAACATTACGTATCCATTTATGCTTGGCTTAGTTCTATTAGTTCTGACATTTATTACAGCATTGATTTGGCAAAAAAGAGTACAACGAAATAATCAACCACTTAACGCAATGGAAAACTAGGTTTTTAAATACGATTAAAACAGGAACTCCCTTATTGGGGGCTCCTGTTTTTTAATTTTACAAATCCCCACGACTTAATGTTCGTATAAACCGTATCGGTATGAAATGATAACAGGAAAAATTCCGCTAAATGAGCAAGCATCGAAAAAAAGAGTCGAAATAACAGGAAAAATTCCTGCTAATCCCTCAAAAAATGCCAAAATAAACGATTTTGCTCTCCATAAGCGGAAAATCTTCCGTTATTTTCCCTAAAAGAGACTCCGGTGAGGAGATAACAGGAAAAATTCCGCTTAAGGGTGGGAGATGTTTGGATCGAATGAGACAAATCGAAGCTTCCTACATTTTGTAGGAGTTTTTTCTTATTTAAAAGTGTTTGAAAATACTTTGTTATATAATATGACAAAGGAGTATACATAAGAAGAATAGTATACTAAACTTCTAGTATCCCAAAAAACGATATTTATATTCCGAATTTCGGTATTGACTTTCGGAAATAGACAAACGAAAGAAGGCCCGTTTCATGTTTCGTCAATTGGATAATATATTAGTGAAAATTCTGCCTATCATGACTCCAGTATGTTTAATCATCGGGATAATTGTGGGGGAGCGCTTGGAGCAATTTACTTTTTTGATTGCATGGATATTTGCTTTTATGACATTTTCAGGAAGCTTAGGGTTGAATTTTAGGCAATTTAACCATGTAATCTACCATCCTTTTCCTCTGATTATAGCACTATTAATCTTACATATATTGGTCCCACTCTGGAATTGGGGATTGGGCCATCTGTTTTTCCCTGGTGATCCATGGATGATCACTGGATTTACTTTATTAGCCGTCATCCCAACGGCGATCACAAGCTTTTTGTGGACTTCTATTTATAAAGGGAATATCCCATTGGTTCTCTCTATTATTCTTATCGATACATTTCTTGCTCCGCTCCTAGTTCCGATTACGCTGAAATTGCTGGTTGGTCAAAGTCTCACGATTCAGTTAGGGGAGTTAGTTCAGGATTTAATTTTTATGATTGTGTTGCCTTCTGTTATAGCCATGACCTTGAATGGGCTGACGAAAGGAAAAATAAAAGAAGTGTGGGGTCCTAAGTTATCCCCTTTCTCCAAAATGGGCATTTTTGTCATTGTGTTTCTTAATGGCGGTGTCATCTCTGCTTACATGGCAACTTTCAGTTGGAAAATAATGTTGACCGTTATTGTGGGATTTATTGTTGTTTCTTCTGGATATTTATTTAGTTGGTTAATAAGTAAAGGGCTAAAAATGGAACATGAAACGAATGTTGCCCTTACATTTACCTCTGGAATGCGAAATAACGCGTTAGGATCGGTTCTGGCAGTCACTTATTTTCCATCAGCAGTTGTTCTGCCCGTTGTACTCGGCATGCTCTTTCAACAGGTGATGGCTTCGATTGTCGGATCCCTTCTCTATGGTAGGAAGCAGAAAGGTGTTTCGAAAGCTAAATCTCTGAAACTAGCGAAAAATAAAAATCTAGCCTAATGAAACGAATAGGGAGTGATGTATATGTTAGCTAACAGATTAGAGAATATTGGTTTCAGTGAAATTAGGAAAGTGTATGAGGAAGTTACAAAAAGACAAAAATTAGGCTTAGATACATTAAATCTTCTACTAGGTGAGCCAGATTTTGACACCCCCAAAAAAATTACTGAAGCTGCTATTCATTCTTTAAACGATGGAGATACGCATTATACATCAAACTTTGGCTTGAGCGAATTACGCTCTATTCTTGCAGAAAAACTAGTGAAGGAAAATAAAATCGATGCTTCTGTAAATGAAATTCTCATTACAGCTGGCGCTAGTGAAGCGATTTTTCTTGCAATGATGGCTTTAATCAATGAAGGAGATGAAGTTTTAATCCCGTGTCCTACATGGATGAATTATGCTTCTTCTTGCCGTATTGCTGGAGGAATTCCTGTTTTCGTTCCACTTGTTGGGGACAAAAGTGAATTTAGCCTAGATGTAAATTCTCTTGAGCAATATGTGACGCCTCGTACGAAAATACTTGTCATAGTGAATCCTGGTAACCCAACAGGAATGATTTTTAACAAAGAAGAGCTGGAGGCTATTTCTAAATTTGCAATCAAGAATGATCTGATTGTCCTTGCTGATGAAATCTATGAAAAGATCATTTTCGATGGTGCAGAACATATTTCGATTGCGGCATTTCCTGGCATGAAAGAGAGAACCGTTACTGTCAATGGTTTTTCAAAGGCGTATGCGATGACAGGTTGGAGACTGGGGGTTGTACATGCAACAGAAACGATCATCAATGGACTAGTGCGGATTCATCAAAATAATATTTCGAGTTTATCCGGTTTTTCTCAAAAAGGGGCGCTCACAGCTTTAAAGAATGCGGAGGGAGATGTTCACGAAATGAAGGCCCAGTTTAACCGAAGGAGAGACCTTGTCATTGATATTTTAAATCAATCTCACTGTTTCGATATTCACCCTCCAAAGGGAGCGATCTATTTATTTTTAGATATAAAAAATATGGGGAAGAACTCGAAAGAATTTGCCTCTCAATTACTGAAGGAAACTGGAGTGGCCGTTGTACCAGGGGATGCTTTTGGAAAATTTGGAGAAGGTTATGTTCGTCTTTCGTTTGCTGCAAGTGAAGCCGTATTACAAGAGGCTTGTCATCGAATCGTTGCTTTTGCCAAACAGCTCATGAAAGAAGAAAAGGCCGTACAATGAAGAAAAATCAGAGCGATGGAAAGAATTTAGGTAAAGTAGGGAAACCGACCATATTACAAGTGTTGCCTATGTATCATCATGACGGAGAACAATATTTACAAGAATATGCACATGTGATCCAAACAAATGATTATCGAGTCGAACATCTATGTACGCTAGTAAAAAGAGTAGACGCAATTGTACTGCGAGCACCTGCTCAAATTACGAAAGAAGTATTGGATGCGAATCCATATTTAAAAGTGATTTCAGGTGCTGGAGTAGGTTTGGATAATATCGATGTCAATTATGCAACTTTAAAAGGGATTCCTGTTGTCCACGCACCAAGAGTGAATAAAGTTTCTACAGCTGAGCATGCTGTCATGTTTATACTAGCATTAAGTAAATCGGTTATTTCGTTTCATGAGGAAATGAAAAAAGGAAACTATCATGCGCGCAATTTGCTTACCGCACTGGAATTAAGAGGGAAATCAGTGGGGCTCATTGGATTTGGGGGGATTTCACAGGAAGTAGCAAAGCGTATCATCCCCTTTGGTGTGAATGTTAAGGCATGGGTGCGTGTATATAATGAAGAAAAACAAAGAATGGCGAAGGAATTACAAGTAGAATTAACGACAAATATAGAAGAGATTTTTTCAGAATCTGATTTTGTCTCTTTGCATATTCCATTAAACGATGAGACAAGAGGATTAGTGAGCAAGTCATTACTTTCGCTTATGAAGCCTTCGGCATATTTGGTTAATACCGCACGTGGGGCTGTTGTCAATCAACAGTATCTTTATGAATTATTAAAGGAAGGAAAAATCGCAGGTGCAGCTTTGGATGTATTTGATCCAGAACCACCACCGAAAGATTTATCCTTACTACGATTACCGAACATTATCGTAACACCTCATGTCGGTGGGACAACGGTAGAATGCAATCAAATTTCTGCTACCGCCATTGCGGAAAATGTAATCAATATACTTAACGGAGAAGAGCCGATGTATTTGGCAAACCCTCAGTACAAAGAAACGTTATTTTCAAAAAAATTAAAAGGTGACGAATAAATGGCGATGGTTCAAAAACCGTTGCCATTTATTCGTTTACACCTGAGATGATGGATTATCCACGATACTTATATCGAAAATCGATTCAGAAAATATAGAAAAGGTTTGTCAGAATATTTAACACAATCATTTACAATCTGTCTTTATCAACCTACAATGATAATAATTCCATATTTAAGAATTATAATACCGAATTTCGGAATTTGAGTAATTAGGGAGGTTCGAGCTTGAGTAAACTAAAGGTTGGTATTGATATTGGAGGCACATTCACGGATCTAGTATTTTTAGATGAAAAAGGAAATCGCTATTACGGAAAAACATTAACAACCTATCCCGATCCTTCCAATGGTTTTTTAAATGGATTGGAACAATGTATACAGAAATATGGGTTCAAATATGAAGATATATCTTCCATCGTTCACGGAACGACATTAGTGATTAATGCCCTCATTGAGCGTAAAGGAGTGAAAACCGCATTAATTACGACAAAAGGATTTAGGGATCAATTGGAGATCGGAACGGAAAGCCGATACGATCTTTATGATTTATTTTTAGAAAAACCAGAACCATTGGTGCCGAGATTTTTGCGCTATACAGTCACTGAAAGACTGCTTTCTAATGGGGATGTGCTTACTGAATTAGATGAAGAGGAAGTAAAGACGGTTTTTGAAGAACTAAAAAATCAGCAGGTTGAGGCTGTTGCAGTTTGTCTACTACACAGTTACAAAAACTCTGTGCACGAGAAAAAAATCCGTGAAATTGCAGCTGTTGTCGCTCCTGACATGATCATTTCCATTTCCTCAGAGGTGTCACCGGAAATTCGAGAGTATCAACGAACTTCAACAACTGTTGCGAATGTTTATGTGAAGCCGCTAGTTGAAAAGTATTTAAGAAGATTAGAAAAGAAATTACAAATAAAAGGATTTGCAGGGAAGTTTCATATGATGCTTTCTGGTGGCGGAACATGTACGATAGATACAGCTTGTCAGTATCCAATCCGGATATTAGAATCAGGTCCAGTAGGCGGAGCGATGAACGCCGTTTTTTATAGTGAACTTTCTGATATTTCAAATCTTTTAGTCTTTGATATGGGGGGTACTACGGCAAAAGCAAGCATGGTGGATCGTGGAAAAGCGCTTGTCACGAATGAATTCGAAGTGGCCCGCTCCCATCGTTTTGCGAAAGGAAGCGGAATTCCAGTTAAGGTACCCGTAATTGAAATGATTGAAATAGGTGCTGGCGGTGGAAGTATTGCCTATGTAGATGAACTGGGGCTTTTAAAGGTAGGTCCAGAAAGTGCTAGTTCTCAACCAGGACCAGCATGTTATGGTCAGGGTGGGAAAAACCCAACCGTAACAGATGCGGACCTTGTTTTAGGATATTTAAATCCAGACTATTTCTTAGGAGGGGAAATGAAGCTGGATAAAGAGGCAGCAATTATGGCGATTGAAGAAAAAGTGGCAAAGCCTTTAGGGATTTCGGTTGTAGAAGCAGCTTGGGGAATTCACAGAATGGTCAATGAAAATATGGCGAGTGCGGCGAGGATTCACACTGTTGAAAAAGGGAAAGAAATTGCGAATTATTCCATGTTTGCCACAGGGGGCGCCGGTCCTGTACATGCTAGTAATGTAGCGACTATTTTAGATTTGAAAGAAGTTATTTTCCCAGCAGGAGCAGGTGTAGCATCGGCGTTTGGTTTTTTATCGTCCCCGATCTCTTTTGATTTTGTTAGAAGTTATCATTCCCAGTTAACAAGCATTGATTGGAATTATGTGATGAACATACTAAATGAAATGGAAAGCGAGGGGGAAACGTTACTTTTAGAATCAGGCATTAAAAAAGATGTGACAGAAATCGTCCGCACTTGTGAAATGCGATATGTGGGACAAAGTCATGAGATAAGTGTTCCTATACCAAATGGGGAACTAAATGAAAATTCGTTAGAAAACATGAAGAAGAGTTTTGAAGAAAAATATGAAGAGTTATACTCTGAATCTAATAACAGCTTTGCGATTGAGACATTGAACTGGAGAGTAGTTGTAAAGGGGCCTGAGCCAAAAATTTCTTTACATTATAGTCTTGCTGCGGCTGAAGCTAAGATTAGTGCAAAGGGTGAGCGAGAAGTTTACTATGGTGAATATAATCATTATCATGTAACACCAGTATACAGACTTTCTGATTTTCGTAATGGCCATGTGATCGAAGGGCCAGCGATTATTGAAGATGTTGAATCAACATTAGTGGTGAGTCCTGGCTTTAAAGTGACAGCTGATCCATTTGGGAATTTAATGATAAAGAAAAAGGGCTTAAAAGGAGGTATACAGAGTGACGAACAATTACAAAAAGACTACGTTTGATTCCGTTCAAGTTCAAATTATGTGGAATCGATTAATTACGATATTAGAAGAACAAGCAAAAACGTTAATTCGCACCTCCTTTACAAGTATTTTAGCAGATTCAGAGGATTTATCTGCAGGATTATTTGATACAAACGGAAATATGATTGCCCAAGCTAATACAGGAACACCTGGACATATTAACACGATGGCAATTGGGGTGAAACACTTCCTCGAAAAGTTTCCCCCTCATTCTCTAAAACCTGGGGATGTACTGATTGGAAATAATGCCTATGAAATTTCAGGTCATTTGCTGGATATAACGATTGTCACACCCGCTTTTTATAAAAATAGATTGGTAGGTTTCTTTGCATCAACTTGTCATACAGCTGATATTGGAGGAAGGGGGTATAACCCTGAAGCTGATAGTATTTTTGAAGAAGGATTACAGATTCCTTACTTGAAGTATTATGAACAAGGACAATTAAATGAAACGCTTCAGCGTATGATTGAGATGAATGTCCGTGCTCCATATGAAGTATTAGGGGATTTAAAAGCACAAGTGCTTGCAAATGAAGTTGCAAGAAATCGATTAGTTGAAATGTTGGAAGAGTTTCAATTAGAGGAAATTGACACGCTAGGCGAAGAGATTATGAACCGTTCGGAAAAAGGAATGCGTCAAGCCATTTCTAAGGTACCAGATGGTGTCTATGAAAATGAAATTTATACAGACGGTTTTGATGAACCGATTAAATTGAAATGTACTGTTACCGTGGTAGGTGATGAAATCACTGTTGATTATGGCGGATCTTCACCAGCAAGTTCTAAGGGGATTAACGTTTCATTATATTATGTAACAGCGTATACAACTTATGTACTAAAGGCGGCTATTGCTGCGAATATTCCAAATAATGAAGGGAGCTTCCGACCAGTACATGTAACTGCACCAAAAGGAAGTATTGTTAATGCAGAGCCACCTGTTCCGACGGCTGCAAGGCATGTGATCGGACATTTTGCCCCTGAGTGTGTATTGGGTGCTCTTTCCCAGGCGATTCCAGATCGAATAATTGCAGAGGGCGCTTCTTCTGTTTGGAGCTTGCCAATTAGTGGTGAAGGCTTTACGACTACCCCATTCACGGCAGGTGGAATGGGAGCAAGACCAAATAAAGACGGTTTATCGGCAACGGCCTTTCCATCTGGAATAAGGGGAGTGCCAATTGAGATTATTGAAACAACGAGTCCAGTAGTCTTCCTCCAGAAAGAGCTTCGAGTAGATTCTGGTGGAGCCGGAAAGTTCAGAGGTGGTTTAGGGCAAACGATTGAATTTACTGTCCGAACGGATCAAGATTGGACGTTCGCAAGTATGATTGACAGACTAAATAATGGAGCAAAAGGATTGCAAGAAGGAAAATCGGGAGCAAAAGCAGAAGCTTATATTAATGGAAAGAAAGCGACCCGTTCAAAAGCGATGTATAAATTAACTCCTGAGGCGGTTGTTAAATTACAGCTACCTGGTGGTGGAGGATATGGAAACCCAGCAGAGCGAGAGAAGAGTTTAATATCTCATGATCTCAAAAATGGCTATATTACACCTGCGGCAGCGCTTAAGGATTATGGAGTGAATATAGATCTCGATTCATGAAATCATTAGAAAGCTCTTTCTTTTTTTCTAGCGATCATGGAGGTGGTGTGAATGGCAAAGTTGGCGAAAAACGTTGCCTATACAGTAAGGAGAATGGGTGAGAGAATACTTATTCTTACTTATCCCCAAGAGATTTCGAATGAGATTCGTTTCCACATTAAATTTTATCATGATCTTTTTCACACCACTTCTTTAGCAGGTGTGCTTCAAGTAATCCCAGCAATGAACACGATCTCGATTCGCTACAATCCACTTATCATTACTGAAGCAGAAATACTTGATTTTATCGAAAAACATCCGCCTGGTAAAGAGAAGAACGATACGATGACTTCTAAACGAGTGTATGTTCCTATCGCTTTTGGTGAGGAGTACTCTTTAGATTTAAACGAAATAGCGATTAAATGTGGGCTCTCCCGAGATAGAGTGATAGAAAAAATGCTCGATCGAGATTTCTATGTTTATCTGACAGGCTTTATCGCAGGCACCCCGTATATAGGAGAAATTGACCCTGCTCTCGGATTACCGAGACGGGCTATGCCCAGATTGAAAGTATCTGAAGGGAGCATCGCGATTGCCAACAACATGTGTACGATCTACACAATTGAAAGTCCTGGGGGATGGAATATTATTGGCTGGACCCCAATGAAGCTTTTTAATCCTTTCAAAAGCATTCCTACCACGGCAAAAATGGGAGATTGCATTCACTTCAAAAGAATAACACCAGAAGAAGCAAAACACTGGGATGAAACTAGGCAAGAAAAGTGGGATCGTCAATGGAATCAATAACAATTGAAAAAAGTGGAATGCTGACAACCATCCAAGATTTAGGACGTGAGGAGTACCAATCATACGGAATTTCCATTGGTGGTGCGATGGATAAATGGGCATTTAGAATCGGGAATATTCTCGTTGGAAATGATGAAAACACAGCTGCCATTGAATTTGCTTTTATAGGGCCTAAATTAAGATTTCATGGAGAGGGATATTTGGCGATAAGTGGAGCGAATTGTTCTCCGAAATTAAATGGGAAGACAATATCGATGTGGAAAGTGATGCCTGTTGAAGATGGGGATATTTTATCCTTTGGAAGCAATAAGGATGGTTGTTATACATATGTGGCCATTGCTGGAGGAATTGAGGTTAAAGAAGTACTAGGAAGTAAGTCGACATCTTTACGAGCAGGATATGGTGGATATGAAGGTAGAACCTTGAGACAAGGGGATCGGATTGTATGCGGGAATGACGATGCTATCAAATATTTGAGATTAAAAGGAAGAAAGCTTCGTCCTGAGCGGATCCCAATCTACCAAAACAAAAATGTTATTCGTTTTATTTGGGGTCCTCATGAAGATTTTTTTGCGAAAAAGACGAAAGAGAATTTCACCTCTAACCCGTATAAAATATCAAAGGATTCGGATCAAATGGGCTATCGATTAGAAGGAATGAAGCTCGACCGGATCATCACATCAGACATTTTAAGCTATTATATTTCTCCTGGTGCCATCCAGATTCCTCGAGATGGAACGCCTATCCTATTGATGCCCCATTGTGGTATGTCAGGAGGCTATACGGTGATAGGGACAGTTATTGACGTGGATATGCCATTCGCAGCTCAAAAGAAACCAAATGAGACCATTTATTTTGAACCTATTTCGGTTGAGGAAGCACAATTAGAATTTAAAAAACAAGAAAAATGGCTCAGGGTATTAAAGCTAAACAACTTATAATAAAAAATTCGTCTATTAGAAAGGGGTATTTCAATATATGACCATAAAAATGGATATTTGTTCAGATTTAGGTGAAGGATACGGACGCTATGAATTGGCAAATGATGAAGCGTTAATGGAAATCATTTCTTCAGCGAATATCGCCTGTGGCTTTCATGCGGGTGATCCTCGAACGATCCAAAAATCGGTACAATCAGCGATTAAGACTGGAACGGGAATTGGTGCACATCCTGGATTTCCAGATCGCGTCGGATTTGGCCGTAGAGATATGATATTAAGCTATGAAGAGGTGTATACGGACGTCCTTTATCAAATTGGTGCTGTCTTTGCCTTTGCAAAAGCAAATGGAGCCAAACTCCAGCATGTAATGGCACATGGACAACTGCACAATATGGCGCAGTTTAATGAAGTTTATGCAGAAGCGATCACGGATGCCGTCTATGATTTTGATCCGAATACAATATTAATCTGTTTACCTGGGAAATTATTAGCTCTTGCTGAAAAAAAAGGCTTAAAACCAGCAACCGTTATTTTTGCTGACCGTCGCTATAATGATGATAAATCATTAGTATCAAGAAGAGAAAAGAATGCTGTCATAACAGATGAGAACGAAGTGATAGAGAAGGTGCTGGATTTAGTGATCCGTAAGAAAGCAACCTCAATAAATGGGAAAGATCTTGATATTGTTGGGGATACGCTGTTACTCCATGGGGATACTCAAGGTTCTCTTTCACTTGCAAAGAAAATTAAAGAAGCATTGTTAGACGCAGGCGTTGAAATCAGCCCACTAGGAAAATGGCTCTAAATGTAAAAGTTTTGCTAAGGAATCAAAAAACAGCCCTTCATGCTAGAGTAAGCATGAAGGGCTGTTTTTAACTGATTTCATATCCGAGTTTTACGGAAAGTTCCTTAGCTGTTTCCTTTACCTTTTCAATCACCATCGGGGTTTTCTCGTCTGTAAAATGAGTATGCAGGCCAGCAATAGATAACCCCGCTATGATCTTTCCATTATGATTAAAAATCGGTGCTGCAATTCCGACCCCGAGATTTTGAATTTCTGATAAGGAGTAGCAATATCCCTTTTCCCGCGCATCATCTAACGAACGTAGAAGTTCATTTTGATCAGTAATCGTATCGTCAGCGAGTTTTCTCAAACTGGTTCTTGCTATATATTCTTTTATTTCAACATCGTCTAGGAATGCCAGGATGATTCTAGATGGTGCTCCTGCGTAAAGGGGCGTTCGTTCGCCTATTTTAGAACGGATCTTTACTGGTTGATCAGATTCGATCGAGGCAATGTTGATCGATTCGTCTCCATCACGGATCGTTAAAATAATATTCTCCCCAGTTTGTTCGTAAAGCGATTTCATAAAAGGGTAAGCAACTTTGTGAAGATCGAGTCTTTCTAACACGAGCTGTCCATATTTCAAAAAGAGGAGGCCTAATTGATAAGAGCCTTCTTCATCCTGTTCAAAGAATCCAATTTCTTCAAACGTTTTTACAACTCTATGGATAGATGTCTTTGGTTTTCCAGATAATTCTACCATCTCATTTAAACTTAGTTTTGGATATTTTGTAAAAAGATTTAAAATATCCATTGATTTAATAATCGTCTTATTCATCGCTTCATCTCCTACCTATTTGGTTTTGTGTCATGATCTCACATATAAAAATTGTGAATATTCAAAATCTGTGTGAGATTATCTAACATGTTCGTTGTTTCATTCTGATTATTCATATAATATCGCATTATACCAAATATTAGAATAGGTATTCGTAAATTTGGAACGCAAAATCGTGAGGGAGCAATTTTTAAGGAAACAATTATATTTTGATGGAGGTAGAAGATGAGAAAATTTGGTTTGTTGGTAAGTATATTAATCTTGGTATCTAGTATTTTAGCTGCGTGTGGAAGTAGTGGACAGTCATCTTCTGGCTCTAGCGAATCCGTTACATGGCTTGTCAATTCTGGTTACCCAGAGAGCAATCATATCGGGCAAGGAATCGTATCATTTAGTAAAAAAGTCAATGAAGCGACGGACGGTAAAGTTAAGTTTGAACTGCGACCAGATGGACAGTTAGGATATGAAGGTTCTGAAATGTTAAAGGTAGTACGTGATGGAACAGTCGAAGCATCGGACGTTCTTTTAGGAAGTGTTGCAGGAGACGAGCCATTGTATGGACTAACAACATTACCGTCCCTCTTTCAAAATATGGAGGAAGCAAGAATATTATTTGACATAGCTCGTCCTTATTTTGAGAAAACAGCTGAAGAAAAATGGAATCAAAAGTTACTTTATATTGCTCCGTGGCCATTATCAGGCTTTTGGACAAAAAATGAAGTAAAATCTTTAGCTGATTTAAAAGGGTTGAAAATGAGATCTTTTGATGAAATGAGTACTCTTGCGGTGCAAGCTGTTGGCAGTACGCCAGCACCGTTGGCTTTCAGTGAAGTGTATTCTGGTTTATCTACAGGTGTTATAGATTCAGTGCTAACTTCATCTGTATCTGCGGTGGATGGTAAGTTCTGGGAAGTTCTAGGATATCATGTCCCTGCTGGAGTATTGGCTGGTTCAAATGCTCTTACAATTAATTTAGACAAATTTAACGCATTAGATAAAGAAACACAAGATGCCATTATTCAGGCAGCCAAGGAAGTGGAAGAAGAAATTTGGAATGAAGTAAAAGCAACAGATGAAGAGATGCTTACAACTGTAAAAGAGAATGGAATCACGATTTTAGAACCTAGCGACCAATTATTAAGTGATATTGGCGAAGCAACGAAGAGTATTAGAGAAGAGTGGTTAAAAACGGCTCCAGATGAAGCAAAAGAAATAGTTGAAAAATTCTATCAAGAAGTAGGTAGATAAATTGATAGCCAGCCGTTAAATCACCTTTTTAACGGCTGATATTTTTAAAGTCATGATATCCTAAAATTCTGTTTTGATGCTGACAATCTCTTATTTTTAAATGGAGAATCCTACTTAGGAGGAATGGATGATGGAAAACTTTGTGAGGATGGTTCATCGAATCAATAAATTTTTTGCAAACATAGCAGGGATTCTCATGATTTTGAGTGTCCTTTTGATTATAACGGAGACGATTGTTCGAACCGTTTTTAATAGTACAATTTACATCACTTCAGAATACACCGGTTATTTTCTTGTTGCGATGACCTATTTAGGACTTGCCTATACGTTAAAAGAGAAAGGACATATAAAGATGGCATTTCTTTCCAAAGTCCTAAAAGGTGAAAAAGGTCGTATATATTTAGACTTATATACTTATATCATAGGATTAGTAGCCTTCTCAATTATTTTAGTTGCCACTTTTCAATTCTTTATGGATTCAGTAATTTCAGGTACACAATCGATGCAAATTTCGAAAACTTATTTGATGATTCCGCAATCGATCCTTCCAATTGGATCATTATTAATGATTTTACAGTTTTTATCTGAAATGATCCAATCGCTACAAAAGTTAAAATCAGGAAACATCCAGCAGATGGACGAAGCGAAAAGCGAGTTTGATGAGTTTGAAGCATTAGGTCGATAACAAGGATCATTATTATTTAACGTAAGGGGTGCATCAAAGATGGGTGTAGGAGTTATATCTTTAACGATATTAGGATTGTTGATTTTGTTTTTAGGTAGTGGTATTTGGGTAGGTCTTTCTCTTTTTCTAGTGGGTTTCTTTAGTTTTCTTTTTTTTACCGACACCCCTGCATTAAATGTTTTAACCAATATTTTATGGAACGAAACAAACAGCGCAACGATGGTATCTCTACCACTATTTATTTTTATGGGAGAACTTCTTTTTAGAAGTAATATTAGTGTTAATTTGTTCAAAGGACTAACTCCATGGATGTCTTTTTTGCCGGGAAGATTACTTCATGTCAATGTGGTAGCAAGCGCCTTGTTTGCGGCAGTTAGTGGTTCATCTGCTGCGACTACTGCAACGGTTGGGAAAATTACAATGCCGGAATTGACAAAGCGAGGCTATAATCCTTCTCTAAGCATTGGAAGTCTTGCAGGAGCAGGCACTTTAGGGTTTTTAATTCCGCCAAGTATGCTGATGATTGTTTATGGTATATCTGCAAATGTTAGTATCGGCCAATTGTTCATTGCTGGGGTTATTCCAGGTTTTTTGTTGGCTTTAGCATTTGGAAGTTATATCGTCATACGATGTCTTATTAATCCCGATCTTGCACCTAAAGGGGAAACCTATTCATGGTCCGATCGTTTTAAGGCACTTCCTCTTATTGTGCCTGTCCTCTTTTTAATGGCATTGGTTCTAGGGAGCATTTATTTAGGATGGGCCACGCCGACTGAGGCAGCAGCAATTGGAGTCGCAGGAGCAGTTATCATCGGAGTTTTAACGAAAAGCTTAACAAAGGAAAATTTTTGGGACGCTGTGATCGGATCAATTAAAACGAATTGTATGATCATGCTAATCGTTATAGCAGCAGCTTATGTGTCAGTGGCCGTTGGATATTTAGGTCTTCCTGCAAAATTGACTGAATTTATCGGTACACTGGGTCTTTCAAAATACGAACTTATTATCATCTTAGTCATTATGTATATCATTCTTGGCTGTATTTTAGATGGATTCTCGATGATTTTAATGAGTTTGCCATTAGCACTGCCTTTAATTATAGCAGCTGGTTTTGATCCACTTTGGTTTGGCGTTTTCTTAATCATCCTAATTGAGATTGCACAGATCACCCCACCTGTTGGATTTAATCTCTTTGTTATTAACGGGCTAACAGGTATCAATGTAGGGAAGATAGCAAAATATAGCCTTCCATCTTTTGTCATCATGTTGTTCATCGTTATCGTGATAACAGCTGTACCTGAAATCGTGACATTTATTCCTAAATTAATGGTTGGTTAATGGGAGATGAATTCATCATCATCAAGGAGATATACGGAGGAGAGAGAATCGTGAAAATTTTATTTATGCTTCGTGACCCTTTTTATGAAGCGTATCCTACTTTTATTGAAGCGGCAAGAGAGTTAGGGGAAGTGGAGACTCTTTATCCTGATCGTGGGATTGAGAAAGCTGAAATCATCAAAGAGATTGCTAATACCGATATTTTGGTTGTTGCTAAGGTGAAAATTGATAAAGAAGTAATAGATGCTGGAGCAAGGTTAAAATATATCATTAAATATGGTGCAGGTTATGACAATATTGATATTGACTATGCTTATGAGAAGGGAATCGCTGTTACAAATTCTCCTGGACAAAATGCAGAATCGGTAGCCGATAACGTATTTGGTTTAATGTTGGCAACTTCAAGAAATATTACCAAAAAAGATCATGAAATGAAGAGTAATCATTGGGAGTTATCGGTTGGCCATGAAATTTACATGAAAAAGATCGGGATCATTGGCTTTGGTGCAATCGGCAAAGCGGTAGCTAAGCGAGCAATGGGCTTTAGTATGGAGGCAATCGCTTATGGTCATTACCTTGATCCGCTTGCAGCTAAAGAACTAAATGTCCGATTTGTAACATTAGAAGAGCTATTAACAACTTCTGATTACATCATTATATCAACATCATTAACGGAGAAAAATAAGGGGTTGATAAACCAGAATACAATCCGTTTGATGAAACGATCAGCCTATATCATCAATGTTTCTCGTGGTGGATTAATTAATGAAGTTGATTTAATGGAAGCATTAAATCAGAAACAAATTAAAGGTGCTGGATTGGATGTCTTTTCTGCAGAGCCACCTCAAAATGCGTTGCCGTTATTAGATAATGTGGTCGCAACACCACATATTGGTGGTGCAACCTATGAAGCGCTTGTGAGGATGGCAGATGTCACTATGACGAATATTAAAAGATATTTGGCTGGTGAGGAATTGCTTTATCGCGTGTATCCTCAGGAAGTTCGAAAATAATCAAACATGAACAAACTTAAAAATGGGAGAGTTGTTATGAATTCGAAGTTATCTGATAGGGCAGCCAGGGTAGAAGGCTCAAAAACTTTAGAGTTGACGATGAAAGCGCGAGATATGCGAAAGCAAGGAATGGATATTTGTATTTTTGGGTCCGGGGAACCAGATTTTGATACCCCTAAACATATTTGTGAAGCGGCTTTTTCAGCCATTCATGAAGGGCAAACGAAATATACTCCTGCTGGTGGGATTATGGAGCTTCGTCAAGCCATTAGCGATAAGCTGTGGGAGGAAAACGGTTTGAAATACTTACCTACTCAAATCGTCGTATCTGCTGGAGCTAAACATTCCTTATCAAATATTTTTTTTACCATTTTAAATCCTGGAGATGAAGTGATTATTCCAGTTCCCGCTTGGCTTAGTTATTGGGAACAAGTGAAACTGGCAGGGGGAATGCCCAATCTAATAAAAACAAAGCCAGAAAACGAATTTAAACTTACTCCTGAAGAATTAGAAATAAACATTACTGATAGAACGAAAATGGTCTTATTAACATCACCTGTTAATCCAACAGGTTCTGTCTATACACGAAGTGAGTTAGAAAAACTCGCTGAAGTGATTGTCAAGTATGACCTAATGGTAATTTCAGATGAGATTTACGAGAAGCTGATTTATGATGGGGAAGAGCATGTAAGTATTGCAAGCATTGGTCAGGACATATTTGAGCGAACCATAGTCGTAAATGGTTTTTCGAAAGCTTTTGCGATGACAGGATGGCGTATGGGCTATGCTGCTGCATCTCCAGAGATTGCGAAAGCGATGTTTGATATTCAAAGTCATTTGACGAGTAACCCTACAACCTTTGTTCAAATCGCCTCGATCGAAGCTTTGAAAGGTAGTCAAGAACCGGTGGAAAAGATGCGAAACGAATATGATTTACGGAGAAAACGTATCGTTGAATTGTTACGCGAAATACCGGGAATAACATGCCCAATGCCAAAAGGAGCGTTTTATGTATTTCCAAGTGTAGAAGGATTGATTGGAAAACGTGCTTTTGGAGTGACGATTGACAGTGACGACACCTTGTGTCAATTATTGTTAGAGCATGCGCAAATACTTATCGTCCCTGGCAGTAGTTTTGAAATGGAAAATTATGTTCGCTTGTCGTACGCCACAGACATGGAAACGATCGAAGAAGGAATGCGAAGGTTTAAAGAATTTGTCGTACAGCATGTAGCAGAGTATACTACAAACACATAATTGTACTTGATAAACTAGATTTTGAAATGTAAAAAACTCCTCTTGTGAT
>NZ_HE978515.1:305696-403309 GCF_000311725.1 Robertmurraya massiliosenegalensis JC6 | reverse complement strand
TCTTGTGATATTTAAGTCACATTAATATTTGTCATGTAGTATAATTAACCTTATTTGCTTACTACAATGAGTTTATTTATAAAGGGGAGTTAGAATTTTGACGAATAAACATTTAATGTTAGTAGACGGGATGGCACTCTTATTTCGTTCATTTTATGCGACTGCTGTAAACAATTATTTTATGATAAATAGTAAAGGGACCCCAACGAATGCCCTTTTTGGATTCGTAAAGCACTTATTTGCTGCAAAGGATCAATTTAACCCTACTCATATTATTTGTTGTTGGGATATGGAAGGGCCAACCCATAGAGCCAAACTTTTTCCAGATTATAAGGCAAATCGTTCTGAGGCTCCAATAGAACTTTTACCTCAGTTCAGTTTAGTAAAGGAATTGGTGTCTTCATTGGATATCCCAAATGTGGGGATTAAAGGATATGAAGCAGATGACTGTATCGGTACAATCGTAGATGAATTAAGCAATGATACGAAAATTACCGTTGTAACTGGTGATAAGGATTTGCTCCAAATCATCAATCATAATACCTCTGTCGCGATATTGAAGAAGGGGATCGGTAATTATGATGTCTTTACAGTAGATAAGTTTGTTGAAGATTATGGGATCTTCCCAAGCCAATTTAGCGATGTAAAGGCGTTAATGGGGGATTCATCAGATAATTATCCAGGAGTAATGGGGATTGGAGAAAAAACGGCGCTTAAGTTAATCAAAGAATTCAATTCCATTGATGGATTACTAGAGAATCTAGATAAATTAACAAAAGGGCAAAAGACGAAAATTGAGAAAGATTTAAAGAGTCTAGAACTATCGAGGGTTTTAGCGAAAATACACAATCAAGTACCAATTGAGTACAACTTAGAACATTCCGAACTGAAAATAGATAAAAACAAAGCGTTAACGATGTTTGAAGAACTTGAGTTTAAAGGATTAGATAAGATTATTAGTTAATAAAGAGAGGCTGGGGAAAAAAGTCGATGTTTACTACTTTTTGATTCCAGTTTGGAGTGTATCAATTCCCTCGCAATTGGAGGAGCGGTATAAAAAAATAACAGGAAAAATTCCGCTTAAGGGTAGAGATAAACTAAATCTGATTTTTTTATGTCCACGTTTTAGACGAATCTCAATGGTTGGAGCAAATAGGGTCTTATAGTAGAAATTTAGACAAACCAAACATACTAAGATTAGTGGGCAAAGTCATCCGTCGATGACCGTACCCACTAATCTTAGTATGTTTTTAATATCTGTAAAGCCACTAGATTCAAAATCATTCCTAAATATTTTTAAATAACCGTAATAATTACGATTATCACTTAATGAATCTACTAGTATACGTAAGATTTTTTAAGGAGGGATGATTGATGAGTAAAATGCCCGTTTTTCTGATTAATGGCTTTTTAGGCAGTGGAAAAACAACACTCATGCTCAAATTAATTAAAAAACTAAGAGAAAATGATCTAAAAGTTGCTGTCGTGCTAAATGAACTAGGCCAGGCCAATTTGGAAAGGCACTTGTTCTCAGAAGGAAATTTTTTTGAATTATTAAATGGATGCATTTGCTGTTCCATTCAAGAGGATTTAAAAATGGTTATGGCAGAACTGACAAATTTATTTAAGCGTAAGGAAGCAGATATTGCCATTATTGAGGGGACTGGAGTAGCCAATCCTTCTGAGATTCACGAAATTTTTGCGCAATCTCCTTTTTCGCAAAATTTTCAATTACAATCATCCGTGTGTTTGGCTGATGCTTCCATGCTACAAGATTATTTAAGTATATATTCAAGTTCTAAGGAAGTTAGGAACTTGCAAAAACAACAAATTGTTCATGCTTCACATATAGTTTTGAATAAAATAGATTTACTAGAAAAAAATGAGCAATTAGAAAAAGTTCAAAAGCTTGTCAGGAAGTTAAATTCTGCTGAGATGATAAGTAAATCAACCTATGGAGATTGCACAGATGAAATTATACAGAAAAGTTCTTACACGATAGATTTGCAAAGAAAGACACAGCTTGAGCCGATTCAACATAGAGAAATAAAGGCAGTGAAACTCAAACTGGCAAATTTAAAAATAGCAAGAACGGACATTAATCAGATTCTTATTAAGTAGTACGGTTTTAATGGCGACAGCTCAAAATTCACTTAATGGTACAACATTTATGATGGGACTAGCTTTCATTCTTTCTCTTTGTTCTGAGGCCGATGCATTTGTTGCAGCATCCTTTGAGCAAATTGTTCGACCTGAATCGATATTGGCTTTTCTCGTATTTGGGCCAATCATCGATTTAAAGAATACACTGGTAATGCTCTCTAGCTTTAAATTGAAATTTGTTCTTGTTTTTATTCTTGCCGTTTTTATGATTGTTTTGATGTTCTCGTTACTGGCAAGAATACTACAAGTAGAGGGAGTTTAGGAAATATGATGAAAAATTCAATAAATAATTGGCAAATAGCAAATGAGTTGCAAGGTGTCATTTTGGTTTCCTTTAGCCTCGTCATTTATAAATTATATTTATCCAATCAAATCATGTTGATTCTTTCTTCAAACATGATTCCCTTTGTCTTAATTTCGATGGTCGGAATGTTTATTATGGTTGGTTTCGGATTATCAATCGTGACATGTATGGGGCACATGAAAAAATAAAACGAAAGAGTTTACAATTAAAGAAAAGTACAGTAAGATTGATTTTAACATGAATCGTAATGATTACGATTATCGATTAAAAACTTTTTTCAGGGGGGGTAATATGGATAAAAAATACCTCTTTTCATTGATCAAATAGAGTTTTGTGATGTGTTAATTTTGAATAAAACGGATCTCGTATCTAAGGAAGAATTGGAGAAATTAGAAGGGGTGTTGCGGACACTTCAGCCAGACGCAAAAATTATTCATAGTGTTAGAGGACAAGTGAACCCGAGAGAGCTATTAAACACAAGAAAATTTGATTTTAACAAGGCAAGTGCTTCAGCGGGCTGGATTAAAGAATTAACACTAGGTCATCAGCAGCACACACCGGAAACAGAAGAATATGGAATTGGGTCTTTTGTATACACTAGAAGGCTCCCTTTTCATTCTGAGCTCTTCAATAACTGGCTTCATAATATGCCAGAAAACATTGTGAGAGCAAAAGGGATTGTCTGGTGTGCAACTAGAAATTCTATTGCCTTATTAATGTCCCAGGCTGGAGCTTCCGTAGCGTTGAACCAGTTTCATATTGGGTGGCTTCGATGCCAAAGCTAGAGCAACAGGAAATATTAAGACAAAACCCAAAAATGCTGGATGAGTGGACCCTGTTTATGGGGATAGAATGACCAAATTGGTGCTGATCGGTACAGAGTTGGAGAGAAAAGAGATTGAAGCAGAATTAGACATGTGCTTACTGACAGATACTGAAATGGAGGATGACTGGAATCTACTAACAGACCCGTTTGAATGGGTTATTACTTATACTTAAGGTAGGATCTATTTGGGAAAAGAAAACAATCATGTTGTTGAGATTCCCTTACTTTATTAATTGAAATTGAATGATGAAATATACGATGAAAAGAAATAAAATAATCTCTGAAGGAGAGCAATTATGGCGAAAAAATCAAAAGTTGCAAAAGAAAAGCAGCGTCAAAAAACGGTAGAAAAATATGCTGAATTAAGAAGAGAGCTTAAAGAAAAGGGGGACTATGAAGCACTCAGAAAGCTTCCAAGAGATTCTTCCCCAACAAGATTAAAGAATAGATGTGAAGTAACTGGAAGACCGAGAGGATATTTAAGAAAATTTAAAATGTCACGTATTGCTTTTAGAGAGTATGCTCATAAAGGACAAATTCCAGGAGTGAAAAAATCAAGCTGGTAAACTCTTCTATTCATTTGGATTATTCACAAATACTAACGTGCGTGCACCTCTAAATATGATCTAAGAGGTGCACTTTTTGACCTTAGTGAAAGATTGAAATTATATCTTAGTATTGCTCTTTTTCGCTCGATTTTCAAGCTCACTTTTGGGATTTTCGGTTAATTCAGCATCTTGTCCATACCCTTGAGGGTTTACTGCAGCTGCCGTTTTGCCGCGATTTCGTTGATCATGTTTGGCCATGAAAACACCTCCCTCACAGATTTTAGTATTTACGGCTCTTATGAAAGTCATGCAGTGTATAGTTTCGTTTAAGAGTCATCACACTAAAGTTAGAGGTGAGATGATGAATAAAGGTGTATACGTTGCATTGTTAAGTATTGGACTTGCTCAAGGTTTGAAAATTCCTATTCATTATGTGAAGGAAAAGGAATGGAGACCTGAACTCTTCTTTCAAACGGGTGGAATGCCGAGTTCACATTCTGCGGGAGTTTCTTCCTTAACAACCTATATTGCTTTACAAAGAGGATTTCCTACAATTGACTTTGCTTTATCACTTGTATATGGCTTAATTGTCATGTATGATGCTCAAGGAATAAGACGTCAGACTGGAGAGCTCACCCTTAAAGTGAATGATTTAGGGGAGTTAATCGATAAGGTCCACCATGATGAAACCGTAAAATTTGAACAAAAAACACCAAAAAAACTCAAAGAAATGCTAGGACATCAGCCAGAAGAAGTAGTTGGTGGTGCGTTGCTTGGAATATTAACTGGGACAATCGGCCATTTATTAACAAAAAAGAATAGAAAATTGTCGAAGTTTAAGATAAAATTTTAGCAGAAGAGTTAATTGTGGGAGAGGAAAGTGGTTGTGGGCTTAGAAGATTATTTACAATTATTAAGTAGTAAAGGTTTTCAATTTGGTGAAGAGGCAATCGGCTTTATTTATTTTGGAAAGCAATATACCAATGCGTCTGATGAATTGGCTCGTACAGCGCTAGAATTAACGTTAAAAGCTCAAAAATCATTTGATGGTAGTTTCTATGTATCTTTATTAGAACTATTAACATCAAAGCAAATTACATCAAGAAACGAAGCACTGAAGTTTATTAAGGAACAAAAGATATTAGCAGTATAAGGCAGGTTCGCAAATTGATGCGCCTGCCTTACCCTTTTTTATATAGAATGAGTATTCTCCTGCTTTCTTTTTTCTTTGAAAGAGAGCTTGGAAGTTGGAAGTTCAGCGAAAAGCATTCCAGCGAGAATCAATAAGCAACCGGCAATGGCGCTGATCGATAGGCGGTCATTCGCCCAAATGAAGCCGGTAATCGCAGCAAATACAGGCTCCATCGCAAAAATTAAGGCAACTCTAGTTGGTGTTGTGAATTTCTGAAAATTTGTTTGGGCTAGAAATGCAAGAGCGGTTGCAAATACGGATGTAATTATGAGTGCAGTTAGGACTTCTTTGCTATACAGGATAGACGGTTGCATGGCTAATTCCCACTCTTCAAAGAAAAAGGAATAGATGATAGATAGAATGGCGACTGTTGAGATTTGGATGATGGTTAACAACAGGGCTGGGTATCGGCTGCTATATTTTCCAGTGAAAGTGATGTGAAGTGCAAAGCCGATGGCACAAATAAAAACGAGCATATCTCCTCTATTTAAAGCAACAACATCAGTCATCGTTAATAAATATAGGCCAATTGTTGCGATTAAAACCCCAAGAATAGCATTTTTACTCGGGCGAAGTTTTAGTAAAATAAACGAGAATAATGGAACAAGAACAACACTCAATCCTGTAATAAACCCCGCTTTGGAAGAGGTTGTATATAATAGTCCCATCGTTTGTGTAGCATAACCTAAAAATAGCCAAGCACCAATCATGATCCCAGAAAGGATGAATTTTTTATTCAATCCTATTAGCTGTTTTCTTTCAAATAGAAGGAGCCAAATCCCTAATAATATCGCCGCAAAAAGGAAGCGAATCCCATTAAATGCAATAGGTGGTAGCAAGTTTATCGCATTTTGGACAATGACAAAGGTCGCACCCCAAACTAGTGCAACCATTAGCAAGGATATATCTGCAAAAATCGTTTTATTTACCAAATTGTTACCTCTTCTCTGTGTTTTTCCTTATCGCTTCTCGTGCCAATTGATCTGCCTTTTTATTTTCTGTATTTGGTATCCATTTGATAAAAAATAAATCAAAATTCTCTATAAGACTTAAAGCTTCCTCAAAGTAAGGAATAAACACTTTGTTCTTTACAAATTCTTTTTCGATCGCACGACTCACTAATTGAGAATCTGTTCGAAATGAAACGACTCTATACTCTTTTTCTAAACAAAGGCGGAGTGCTTTGATCAATGCTTCGAATTCAGCTTCATGGTTATTTAAAATCCCTAATGGAATAGAATAACAAGCAGTCTCTCCGTTCCCTTTCATAAAAATCCCAGCACCGCTCGGTCCAGGATTACCTGCACTTGCCCCATCTATGTAAACTTCAATCAAGCTGAAACCTCCTTGAAGCGAATAATCTGTTTTAAAAATAATATACATAGTTTACCATAAATAATATGTGCCAAACCATATAAAGAAGGCACCGGAAGCGTAAAAATCAACGTATTTTGCCAAAATGTCATCCACAAATGGCAAAAGGCATCTAAAGGGAGTCCTCTCGATCCCTTTTGCACATCGTTAGGTCCAATTAAATTTAATCATTTTTTGGAAAACGTTTTGCAATATAGCCAAATGGAGTATCTAAAATGGAAATGAGGAATTTCAATAAATAAGTAGTCAGAAAGATTTGCCACCATTCATTCATTGGATATACGCCTAAAAAAGCTATGCTTGTAAAGACAACCGTATCTAAAAGCTGGCTAATCATCGTACTTCCGTTATTACGAATCCAAAATTGACGATCTTGAGGAAATTTCTTTCTCAAATAGGAAAAGATATAAACATCTGCAAATTGACTAATTAAATAGGCACATAAACTACCTAAAGCAATTCTTGGTAAAATTCCAAAAATTGTTGCTAAAGATGCATGGGCAAAATCGATTTCATGAGGCTGGAATAATAAAACCATTTGCATAATAACCGTCATTGCTAGTAAGGTAAAGAAACCTAACCAAACGCCCTTTTTCGCATCGTTTTTGCCATATTTTTCGTTCAAAATATCAGTAACAAGAAATGCTGTACCATACATGGTATTTCCTAGTGTAGCTGTTAATCCAAAAATTTCAATCGTTTTAACAACTTGAAGATTAGCTAGCACCGTGGAAAAACCGATCCAGACAAATAAACCAGTTTTTCCGAAGAGACGATAAATAGCGAGAACAAATACAAAATTGACAATAACAAAAATAAGGCCAAACCATTCATTAAACATATGACTTCCTCCTGTAGTTTTGATAATGCGGGAGTTCACGAACCGCATAGGATTATTCAATTGTCTTTGCCTATTATAACGATCTTTATGCTTGCTGAAAACAATTAAGTCATTATAAAAATGGGGAATATTAGGAAAGGTTTGATTAGATGAATTATAAAATCGAGATGACATATAAATTACGTGGAAGCCAGCCTATTGCGTTTGCATCAGAGTGGTTAGATGCAGAAACAGCAATTCGAATGGGGGAGGAATTAGAAAAACTAGGGAAGGTTTCCTACTTTTCATTTCTTGATGAAATGAATCAGTCATGGTCTATGAAAGAAATGAAAAAACTTACAGCGGAGATTGAAGAGGAACCTCATGATCTTACGTTATATTTTGATGGTGGATTTAATAAGAATACATATGAAGCTGGTTTAGGGGCCATTATTTATTATAAGCAAGGGAAGAAACAGTACCGCTTAAGGGCCAATCAATTAATTGAACAGATGGAAACAAATAACGAATCTGAATATGCAGCATTGTATTTTGCTTTAGATTTACTTGAAGAACTTGGTGTCCATCATCTACCGTGTGAGATTAAAGGAGATTCTCAAGTTGTACTGAAGCAATTAGAGGGAGAATGGCCAGTCTTTGAAGAGAAATTGAGTCGCTGGCTTGATCGAATTGAAGAAAAGATGAAAACACTTGGGATTAAGGCGAAATATGAATCTGTGCCGAGAAAAGAAAATAAAGAAGCTGATAAACTTGCCACACAGGCATTGGAAGGTAAAATCATTCATAGTACAATGGAACTTAATTAGTTAAAGGGCATGCATTCAAATGACGAAAAATCGATGAGAGGGGTTGAGCGTTTGAAGCGGAAAGACATCCTTTTAGAAGTGGAAGAACTGCTAAGCAGCTATTGCAAGGACTGTTTTTTACATAGACACCATAAAAAAGAGATGGGAAGGACCTATGCTCATCGTTTTTGTATTACCCAGTGCACAGTTGGTGAGAAGATAAAAGATATTGGCAAAAAACTTGAATAATGGACATTACGAAAGGCTGGTGAAATTCACCAGCCTTATGCTTATAATGTATTGAATTATAGCTTAACTACGTTAGAAGCTTGTGGTCCACGGTTACCTTCAACGATTTCGAAAGAAACTTCTTGACCTTCTTCTAGAGATTTAAAGCCGTCTCCTTGGATAGCTGTGAAGTGTACGAATACATCGTCTCCGCCTTCAACTTCAATGAATCCAAAGCCTTTTTCATTGTTGAACCATTTTACTTTACCGTTTTGCATAAAAAAAATTCCTCCTAAGCCTTTAAGGACACAAAAAAGTGTCAAGTGATATTATCATTAAATGAAATTATATTAGTGCCAATTGTTGCCAAAGGCGGAAATAAATTCACTTTAATGATGTCTATAATATACATGATTGAATCTTAGTCGTCAAGCAATGTAAGCCTTTTTACAACTTATATACTAAAAATTCTGATTAGGAAAATCATTGAAAATTACTATAATAAATCTTTCATATATTCCCATTTTTTGTTATGCTTTGGATAAGTTTAATAGATTTAAATTGCTATAATTATTCATTATAATCTGGATAAGTAGGTGAACGAAATGAAGAAAAAGCAACCTTTTTTTGCGCAAAATACACCTATGACTACTTCCGAAACAGAACAAAGGCAATGGAACGAGCCTGACCAACCATTAACCATCTTAGAGAAATACGACCCGTTGCTACTAAAAAAAGTAGCAGAAAAAATCACAGCAGCTTCTAAGCAAATGGAATCGATTTTTTTTCATGTAAGGGGAGGGAGAGATCTTCCGCTAGAGGAGATAAAAGAGAAGATTATTCCTGTTATTCACGAAGCGGCCAAGATCCCCCATATCTATCACCTCTTCTATCAATTAAATGAAAAAGAAAGCTATACATACAGACATCCGATCGCTGTTGCGATCATTTCCACATTGATTGGAAAGTGGTTAAAATTAAATGAACAAGAGTTAGAGGATTTAACTTTAGGTGCTACATTATACGATATTGGAAAAGCGTCAGTTCCTTCCGACGTATTAAACAAAACGGGGAAACTAACGAGAGAAGAATATGAAATCATGTCCAATCATACGGTATATGGCTATAATCTTCTCAAAAATACAGAGCATATAAATGAAAATGTGGCTTTAATCGCGTTGCAGCATCATGAAAGAGAAGATGGAAATGGCTATCCAATTGGGATTAGTGGTGCTCAAATTAGTTATTTTGCAAAAATTGTAGCCGTTGCCGACGTTTTTCATGCCATGTCCTCACCGAAAATCTATCATGAGGCGCTTCCATTTTATGGAGTGATTAAACAAATGGAACATGATACGTTTGGAAGACTAGATCCGAAGATTGTTTTGACTTTCTTACACAAAGTGATGGATAGCTTAGTAGGAAGAAAAGTTCTTCTTTCAGATGGGAATATCGGAACAATTGTCCTTATAAATCCTTACGATCCGATTCGCTGTCTAGTTCAAACAGAAGATCGTCTAATTGATCTGAAATATAATCACCACCTGCAAATTGAAAGAGTGTTAGAGGATCATTAAATACAGCATAAATGAGTCAAGGTTCCTTATTGAAGGAGCCTTTTTTTGATCCCATTTTTAGGCAAGAAAGAAGGAAATGTGAAAATTTCTGTATTTTTAGGTTGACTTTTTTTTGAACTCGCTTAAAATGTTGCGTATAGGAAACTTTTATTGATTAGACTAAAAAACATGTCCTAAGGTTAAAAAAGTGGTCTTAGTTAATAAAAGTGCGTATGGACAGAAGATAAGAAAATGATGAAGGGATGGAGAAGAAAAATGAAAAAAATGATGTGTTTAATTCTGGTATTCTCGGCTTTTCTATTGGGAGCTTGTGCGAACGAGAGTAGTAATGCTGAACAGTCTAATGAAAAAATTATCGTAACGACAACAATCGGGCAGATAGCTGATGGGGTCAAAAATATCGGTGGAGACAAAGTTGAAGTAGTCAGTCTCATGGGTCCAGGTACGGATCCTCATTTGTATAAAGCCACTCAAGGAGATATGGAAAAACTTGAGAAGGCAGATATTATTTTTTATAATGGCCTTCATCTAGAAGGGAAAATGCTGGATGTGTTCGATAAAATAAATGAAAAGAAACCGACCTATGCGATTGGTGAAGTGATTTCTGAAGGAAATTTACTTGAGGATGCAGAGGATAGCAGTGCCATTGATCCTCATATTTGGTTTGATATTTCTTTATGGACGCAAGCACTTGAAAAGGTAAGAGATGGCCTTATTGAAATTGATCCTGACAATGAAGAATATTATACGAATAATGCAGAGAAATATTTTTCAGAGTTGGATGCTTTGAAGAAGGATACGGAAGATGAAATGAAAAAAATTCCATCAGAGCAAAGAGTGCTAGTCACTGCCCATGATGCATTCGGGTATTTTGGAGCAGCCTATGATATTGAAGTAATGGGCTTACAAGGACTTAGTACAGAATCAGAATATGGTCTTGGAGATGTTCAGAAATTAGTAGATTTATTGATTGAAAGAAATATCAAAGCTGTTTTTGTAGAATCTAGTATTTCAGAAAGGTCCATAAATGCGGTCATTGAAGGAGCAAAACAAAAAGGACATGATGTCGCAATTGGGGGAGAACTATTCTCAGACGCGATGGGTGAAGAAGGCACGGAAGAAGGCACTTATATCGGGATGTATAGGCATAATGTGAAGACTATTACAGAGGCATTAAAGTAGGAGTGAGTAAGATGAAGCCAGTTGAAGTGAAAAATTTAACGGTTGCCTATCAAAAAAAGCCCGTTTTACAAAATGTGAGTTTTACTGTTCCTGAAGGAAAGTTAATCGGGATTATCGGTCCGAATGGAGCGGGGAAATCGACATTAATAAAGGCCATATTAGGATTGATTCCAAAGGCAACTGGTGAAATTAAAGTTTATGATAAATTATATCGGGCAAAGGATCGAATTGTGGGATATGTTCCGCAAAGAGGTTCAGTAGATTGGGATTTCCCAACAAATGCCCTAGATGTTGTGTTGATGGGAAGATATGGCCATGTTGGTTGGTTTAAAAGACCTGGAAAAAAAGATATAGAATACGCTCTAAACTGTTTACAGAAAGTAGGCATGTCAGAGTATGCCAATAGGCAAATAAGCCAACTATCTGGCGGTCAACAGCAAAGAGTTTTTTTAGCAAGGGCACTTGCACAAGATGCAAAGGTTTATTTCATGGATGAACCATTTGTCGGTGTAGATGCGGCGACAGAAAGAGCGATTATTGAGTTATTGAATGAATTGAAGCGACAAGGGAAAACGGTACTCGTTGTTCATCATGATCTGCAGACGGTTAAGGATTATTTTGATCATGTTATCTTGCTTAATGTGAATGTAATTGCAGAAGGGCCAACAGAGCAAATCTTCACATTAGAAAATTTACATCGCACTTATGGTGGGACATTAGCTTTTTTGGAAAAAGGTCATTTTTTGGTGGGGCAGAAATGAGGTGTGAGGGATGGACGTTCTAATAAAAATTAGTTTAACCGATGCAAATACACAATGGGTTCTTCTTGGGACAATGTTGCTTGGAATTTCGAGTGGGGTCCTTGGAAGCATTGCCTTATTAAGAAAACAAAGCTTAATAGGGGATGCTGTCGCACATGCATCACTACCAGGTATATGCATTACGTTTCTTCTTTTAGGAGAAAAATCATTATTGCCCTTATTGATTGGAGCTGCTATATCTGGTCTATTGGCTACATTTTGTATCCAGGCAATATCCTCCTTGTCTATTATTAAGGAGGATACGGCCATCGGCTTAGTATTATCGGTTTTCTTTGGACTCGGAATTGTATTGCTAACAAAGGTGTCCCAATCAAGTGTTGGCAATAAAAGTGGACTAAACGATTTTATTTTTGGGCAAGCGGCATCCCTCGTTGGCAGTGACGTAAAGTTAATGGCAGGAGCAGCTGCCTGCTTAACCGTTATAACGTGGCTTATTTTCAAAGAATTAAAGGTCTTAACGTTTGATCCTGAATTTGCGAAGGGGCTCGGATTGCCTACAAAGCGATTAAACTTTGTCTTCCTTACCTTGCTCGTATCCGCAATTGTGGTAGGAATTCAAGCAGTTGGTGTTATTTTAATGGCAGCGATGTTGATCACGCCAGCAATCTCTGCTCGTTATTGGACCAACTCACTCTCTAAAATGATCATTGTATCCGGAGTCTTTGGTGCCCTATCTGGGGTGGTTGGCACATTATTAAGTACTTTAGGAGAAGGGTTAGCGACTGGCCCTTTTATCGTCGTTACTGCAACGTTCATCTTTTTTATATCCCTTCTGTTTGCACCTGAACGAGGGCTTGTTACAAAATGGATTAAGAGGTTACGTTTAAATAAGCGTCTACAACAGGAATTAATCGTTGGCCGTGAAGGGAAGAGCTATCAATGAGCTATGAAGCATGGATTTTAATCATCGGATCATTAGCAGGTATAAGTTGTGGGATTACAGGTTGCTTTCTGATTTTGCGACGTCTCGCCATGCTTGCAGATGCGATTAGTCATACCGTATTGTTAGGCATTGTTTTAGCCTTTTTAGTCAGCCAAAGTTTGAATGGATTTTATATGCTCATAGGAGCTGCAGGGATTGGAGTGTTAACAGCCGTATTCGTGCAACTTTTAAACAGTTCTGGCATACAGGAAGATGCCTCAATTGGAGTTGTGTTCACATTTCTATTTGCGGTTGGTGTGATTCTCTTAAGCTTGTATGCTGATCATGTTCATTTAGATGTCGATCACGCTCTTATGGGAGAAATCACCTTTGTACCATGGGATTTAGTGCAATGGGGATTCTTACCAGAATTACCGCGGGCTTTTATTATGCTATCAGCAGTGCTTATCATCAATTTGGTGATCATCATTCTTTTTTATAAAGAGTTAAAATTAACTTCCTTTGACCCGCAAATGGCAGCGGCAATTGGAATACCTGTTCTAATCATTCATTATATTTTAATGGCCATGGTCTCCATGACGACAGTCGCTTCTTTTGATAGCGTCGGCGCTATTTTGGTTGTTGCCATGTTGATTGCACCTGGAGCTTCTGCATATTTACTGACGGATAAATTAAGCATTATGCTTCTACTTAGTGCAATACTCGGCGTTGCCGCAGCCATCATTGGCTACTATCTCGCAAGCTGGTTAGACGTATCCATTTCAGGTTGTATGGCAACGGTCAATGGAGTAATATTTGCTTTCGTCTTTCTATTTGCTCCTCATAAAGGCGTCTTGGCGAAAAAATGGTCTCAAAAGGGATTGAAGTTAACTTAGAAGTCTCATTTTTTATGAGGCTTTTTTCTATTTTTTGAAAAAATAGTGAAATGTATTCTCGTAGCTGCTGGAATCATGTACAATAGGAGAGGTGTTTTATTTTGTCAAATTGGAAGTGAGTCCCATTATGAAACTCGTACTAGCGGAAAAGCCAGACCAGGGTCTGACGTTGGCATCCGTATATAAAATGAAGAAAAAGCAAGGCTACATCGAAATTCTACCAAATGAAGTATTCCCCAAAGGAGCATATGTCACATGGGCAATCGGACATATTACACAGCTCATCTCCCCTGAAAAATACGACTCAAATTGGAAAAAATGGTCCCTTCAAACCTTGCCGATGATTCCAGCACAATTTCAGTATGAAGTTTCCAAAGACAAGTGGAAGCAATTTGCTATTATCAAACAGCTTATCTCCGATCCGAATGTGACGGAAATTATTCATGCTGGGGATGCTGGTCGTGAAGGGGAGTTGATCGTTCGCAACATTCTCAGGCAGACGAAATGTCAGAAACCGATGAAAAGGTTGTGGATTTCCTCCCTAACGCCTAAAGCCATTCATGAAGGATTTCAATCTTTACTTTCCGAGAAGGATACGAGAAATCTCTATTATGAGGCATACACAAGAGCATGTGCCGATTGGGTAGTGGGAATGAATGCATCGAGACTTTATAGCCTTCTTCTTAAACAAAAAGGGTTTGCAGATGTGTTTTCTGTAGGGAGGGTTCAAACACCGACGCTAGCTCTTATTGTTAAAAGGGAAGATGAGATCAGTTCCTTTGTTTCTGAACCTTTTTGGGAAGTGAAAGCGAAGTTTAATATCGACAAAAAGAAGTATGATGGCAAATGGGAAAAAGACGGTGTCACGAGAATTGACACAAAAGAGATGGCAGAAAAAATAGCCGCTTTTTGCGAAGGCAAAGAGGCTCAAGTAGCAGATGTCCATTCGGAAAAAAAGGAATATTTACCACCGTTCCTTTATAATTTGTCTTCCTTACAAGCAGAAGCCAATAGGCGTTTTAAATTCTCGCCAAAGAAAACATTGGATACCGTTCAAAAACTCTATCAAAAGGGTATGGTTTCTTACCCTCGCTCAGACTCACGGCATGTGACAAAGGGAGAGGCTGAGATGTTCCCTGAAATACTAGGAAAACTGGAGAATTTCCCTGAATATCATGAATTCTTTCCTCTACCTAACGCTTCCATATTGAATAACAGTAGATATGTGAATGACAAGAAAGTAACCGATCACTACGCGATCATCCCTACAGAGCAAGTTCCTACTATGTCTAGACTTAGCCCTGATGAACAAAAAATGTATGATTTGATTGCAAGAAGTCTGATTGCTGCTCATTATGGAAAGGCTGTAACGGAATATACAACGGTTACAACATTAGTCGATGAGAGAGCAACTTTCCAATCAAAAGGGAAAGTTCAGAAGGAGGAAGGCTGGAGAAAGGTTATTCCTCAATATGAAAAAGATAAGGATCCAAGTCTTCCGATTTTAGAAAAAGGGGAAGTAGGAAAGGTTGCGAAAGTGGAAGTGAAGGAAAGCAAGACCCAGCCTCCGAAGCGATATACAGAAGGTCAATTAATCACATTAATGAAAACGGCTGGAAAGCAGATTGAGGATAAAGAACTTGAAAAAGTTTTGATGAAAACAGAAGGTCTTGGTACAGAAGCTACAAGAGCTGGGATTATTACGATGTTAACAGAACGAAAATACATTGATATCCGCAAAAACCTTGTTTATGCAACGGCAAAGGCAAAAATTCTGATTCAGGCAATCGGTGATGAGATTTTAGCTTCTCCCGAGATGACCGCGAAATGGGAGCAACGCTTAAAAGAGATTTCAGAAGGACAAGCTATTCCGAAGCAATTCATGGAGCTAACGAATAAAATGATCACACATCTTATTACAAATACAACCGAGGCTTCGACTCAATGGGAATTTCCTGAAGAATTGATAGATGGATTTGTTCCGGGGAAACAATCGGGAAAACAAAGGAGACAACCGACTCATTTAGGTCCCTGCAAGAAATGCAGTGGTACGGTCATTGATAAAGGCACCTTCTATGGCTGTTCCAACTATCAAAAGACAAAGTGTGATTTTACAATTTCAAAAAAGATACTCGGCAAATCGGTTACACAAAAGCATATTAAAGCAATATTGTCTGAAGGGAATACTGAATTGATTCAAGGATTTAAAGGGAAAGAAAAAATGTTTGATGCAAAACTTGGATGGGATGAGACAGAGAAAAAAGTGAAATTTGTATTTTAAAATGAAGGACACCATAATCTTTCTTGTATCCCCTTTCTTAATATAGTAAACTTTGAATATAAACAGAAAAAACTTTTGTATTAGTGCAAAATTATTGGAGGGTGTACTGATGGCAACACCAAGTATGGAAGACTATATCGAGCAAATTTACTTATTAATTGAACAAAAAGGTTACGCACGAGTTTCAGATATCGCTGAAGCTCTTTCGGTTCACCCCTCATCGGTAACGAAAATGGTTCAAAAATTAGATAAAGACGAGTATTTAGTCTATGAAAAATATAGAGGATTTACGTTAACTTCAAAAGGCAAAAAAGTTGGCAAGCGTCTCGTTTACCGCCATGACTTACTAGAGGATTTACTGCGAACAATTGGAGTTATGGAAGAAAATATTTATAATGATGTAGAAGGGATTGAACATCATTTAAGCTGGAACGCTATCGATCGCATCGGGGATCTCGTCCAATTTTTTGAGGAAGATGAAACTAGAGTGCATGCATTACGAGATATTCAAAAAAAAAATGAAGAACCGGAATAACCATTTTCTTTTCACGAATAAAACAAAACCTCTACAAAATGTTCGAAGTTTCCGGTTTGTCTCATTCGATCCAACCCTCTCTCACCCTTAAGCGGAGTTTTTCCTGTTATCTCCTCGATGGAGTCCCTTTTAGGGAAAATAACGGAAGATTTTCCGCTTATAGAGGGCTAAATCGTTTATTTTGGCTTTTTTGGAGTGATTAGCAGGAATTTTTCCTGTTATTTCGGCTCTTTTTCATGATGGTTGCTCATTAAGCGGAATTTTTCCTGTTATTTTTTCATACCGATACTCCTACCGTTTATACGAACATTTATCCACAAGTCGAGGGAATTTATAAATTCCTGGATAGACAACAAAAAAGGCGACCGAAAATTTGGTCGCCTTTAATAATACGCTTTTTTCGTAAATGTCCAAATTTTTTTCTCTGAAAAAAATCACAGGCCGACATTTCCCCCTCAAATGAGTTTTAGAGCACACATTATTTTTGCGCAGCACTTTTCGCTTACTTTGAGACTAATTTAACGAGTAATAGTAGGGCTTTATTCTCCTATCTATGACTAAATAGCAACAATGGTTGCGAAAAGAGCCTTTCGTATAGAACATGGTTATTTGTAAAAACCCACAAAGCAGATTTTCCCCCATATATCACGGTTATGGCTATACCTAGTAATAAGATGGGAGATTTTCAAATGCAGCGTGATCAAATAATGTTTCACCATTCTCATATTCCACAATATGAACATCTGAGAATTTCTCATCACTTGCTTCCAATAGCGCTTTTCGATAGGAAATGATTCTTCCTTGGGAAGTTTGGAAACTAATAATATCTCCCATATGATTTCGATAGACGGATACGATTTTTTCTTTTTCCATGAAAGAGGTCTCCTTTATAAACTTTCTTCTTATTGTTGATGGTAAAACAAGGATTTATTCCTTAAAAATAGAAATAGTATCAGTGAAGATTATACGATTAAGAAAATGATGAAAATTTGATAGAGGAGAGGGTATTGAATGAGTCGATATTCAATGAACGAATTTGTTAAACAAACACAGCAGCAGGATAAAGGAGAAGGCTTGTTTGAGCTTGAAACACCGCGTATGCTTGAAATCAATCTCAATGGACAAATCTGGGCAAAGGCAGGAGCGATGGTCTCTTACAGAGGAAACATTAAGTATGAGCGAGAAGGGATTTTTGAGCACGGACTTGGAAAACTGTTTAAGAAGGCGTTTACAGGTGAAGGAACATCATTGATGAAAGCTACGGGCAATGGGAAGCTATATGTGGCCGATCAAGGGAAGAAAATCAGCATTTTACAACTTCAAGGTGAGTCTATTTTTGTCAATGGAAATGATTTGTTAGCCTTTGAACCATCAATTGATTGGGATATTAAACTGATGAGAAAAATTGCTGGAATGATGTCTGGTGGGTTATTTAACGTACGTTTAGAAGGTCATGGAATGATTGCGATTACTTCTCATTATGAACCATTGACGTTGCTGGTAACACCTAATAACCCAGTATATACGGATCCGAATGCGACTGTTGCATGGTCTGGTACCTTAGAACCGGAATTTGTGACAGATGTTTCGTTTAAAACCTTTATCGGAAGAGGAAGTGGAGAATCGATTCAAATGAAGTTCTCAGGCAATGGTTTTGTCGTTGTGCAGCCATTTGAAGAAGTTTATTATTCCAATCAGCAGTCCTGATAATTTTTTATACAAGTCAAAAAAAAGCAGTCTACCTGAAATCGTCAGGGCTGCTTTTTCAATTTCTATTCCCATACATAAGGTGTTTCTTGATAAACATAATAATTCAGCCAGTTTGAAAAAAGAAGATGAGCATGGGAACGCCAACGGTTCAGTGGTTGTCTATTGGGATCGTTATTTGGAAAATAGGATTCGGGTAGATGAATGTCTAAACCTCGTTGACGGTCACGATTGTACTCCTCACCTAACGTACTAGCATCATATTCTAAATGACCAGTAATCATTATTTGTTTGCCGCCACCTGCACTCATGATAAAAGGCCCTGCATCTTTTGAATAGGAAAGGAGCTTAATATCCGGATGTTGAGTAATTTTGTCTTGATCAACATCGGTATATCTTGAATGAGGAGCATAAAATTCATCATCAAATCCTCTTAATAATTTTTCACTCCGGTCATGTACAATATGAGAAAAAACGCCTGAACACTTACGAGGTAATTCGAATTTTCCGATCCCGAAGTGATGGTAAAGGGCAGCCTGAGCACCCCAGCAAATATGTAATGTAGAAGTAACATTTGTAGTTGACCAAGTCATAATTTCTGTTAGTTCCTCCCAATAATCAACTGATTCAAACGGGAGCATTTCTACTGGAGCGCCAGTAATGATCATGCCATCAAATTTTCGATGCTTGATATTCGGGAATGTCGTATAAAATTGATCGAGATGGAACTGACTTGTTGTTTTCGACTGATGTGTCGCCATTTGTAAAAATGAAATATTGACTTGTAAAGGTGTATTTCCGAGCAATCTTAGTACTTGAGCCTCGGTTTTTTCTTTTTCAGGCATCAAATTTAAGATGATGATATTTAATGGCCGAATATCCTGTGTATTCGCCCGAACTTCATCCATAATAAAAATACTCTCTTTTTCTAATATCTCACGTGCTGGAAGAAGCTTCGGTATTTTGATAGGCAAACGATCACTTCCTTGTTTGAATTTTCAATATTTTATATTATATAGCCCTTTAAATGATGTATCAATCTTTTTGCCAAATTAATTCCGAATCTTGTGTATAAAAGATGGTACAATATATGTGGAAATCACCAATGAAATGTAATGGGGGTAAATGCTATGAGTGTGAATGTGAAATTTAAAACTGACATCGAAATTGCCCAAGAGGCGAAAATGAAACCCATTTTAAAAATTGCAGAGGAATTGGATTTAACAGAAGATGATCTTGAGCTTTACGGCAAATACAAGGCCAAGCTTTCGTCTGATTCGATTAAAAGAGTTCAAACGAAGGAATCTGGAAAAATCATTCTTGTAACAGCGATTAATCCAACACCAGCCGGAGAAGGGAAATCTACTGTTACAGTGGGTCTTGGTGATGCATTACATAAATTGAATAAAAAAGTGATGATTGCTTTACGAGAACCGTCTTTAGGCCCGACGATGGGAATAAAAGGTGGAGCGACAGGCGGCGGGTACGCACAAGTCCTTCCAATGGAGGATATTAACCTTCATTTCACCGGTGATTTTCACGCAATCACAACAGCCAATAATGCGTTAGCTGCGCTCGTTGATAACCACTTACAACAAGGAAATGAACTGCGCATTGACCAAAGAAGAATTGTCTGGAAGAGAGCGGTTGATCTGAATGATCGGGCATTAAGAAAGGTTATTGTTGGACTTGGTGGACCTATTCAAGGCGTGCCTCGTGAAGATGGATTTGATATTACAGTAGCTTCTGAAATTATGGCAGTACTATGCTTAGCAACAGATTTACACAATTTGAAACAAAGATTATCGAATATGATCGTGGCCTATAATGTAGATAAAGAACCTGTAACAGTAGCTGACCTTGGTGTAGAAGGAGCATTAACACTTCTTCTAAAGGATGCGATTAAACCAAATCTTGTACAAACGATTGAACATACACCGGCACTCGTCCACGGTGGCCCATTTGCCAACATTGCTCATGGCTGTAACAGTGCGATTGCAACCGTTACAGCAGCGAAATTAGCAGACTTTGTAGTGACAGAGGCTGGTTTTGGAGCGGACCTAGGAGCAGAGAAATTTCTTAATATTAAAGCTAGAGCAGCAGGTTTTAAACCAGAAGCGGTCGTGATCGTGGCCACGATTCGAGCATTAAAAATGCACGGTGGAATTTCAAAAGCTGAGTTAGCAAAAGAAAATATTGCAGGCTTAGTAGCGGGGTTTGAAAACTTAAGAAAACATGCGGAGACAATTCAAAGCTTCGGGCTTCCATTTGTCGTCGCCATCAATAAATTTGTTACAGATACGGATAAAGAAGTTGAGACTCTTCTTGAGTTATGCGCAAAATTCCAGTTGCCAGTTGAGCTAACAGAGGTATGGGAAAAAGGTGGAGAAGGTGGAATTGCACTTGCCAAAAGAGTTCTAGAAGTGATGGAAAAAAGTGAATCTAATTTTTCTCCATTGTACGACTTGTCTGATTCTCTTGAAGGAAAAATAACAACGATTGTTCAAAAGGTATATGGAGGAAGCAACGTAGAATTCTCCTCAAAAGCGAAAAAACAGTTGGAGGATTTCGAACGCTTCGGGTGGGGGAATCTACCCGTCTGCATGGCAAAAACTCAGTATTCATTATCTGATAATCCTTCCATGCTAGGAAGGCCAACAGACTTTACCGTTACCGTGCGAGAGCTAAAGCCATCGATTGGCGCTGGTTTTATCGTAGCATTAACAGGTGATGTTATGACCATGCCAGGTTTACCTAAAGCACCAGCTGCTTTAAAAATGGATGTTGACGCAAAAGGAAATCCAATCGGATTATTTTAATTTTACAACTTGAGCGACGGGGGATGAGCCTGTCGCTCCTTTCATGAGGAGCGAATAATATGTTTGACCCAACTGCATTTGAAAACATGAAGGTCGTATTAGAAGGTGCTTTGTATGACCGAGATTTAGAGGGCGAAATTGCGATCCTTGACCGCAATGATTTGATGAATCTAGCCAAGCTATCAAGACATTATGAGGTGGCGTTTTCTGAGCGGGATTCTTCGTCAGTCCAGTGTACTCTTATTTTAGAAGCAACTTTAGAAAATCTCGCATCAGAATTACATCACAAGTTGCATAACGTTCGGTTAGCTGGGGTGAATCTTCTCATACTTTTTAAAATGGAACATGAAAATAGTCTAGACTTACATAAAAAATTGAATGGAGTACTAACCGACATCTGGGGTGCAGAGAGAACTTTTACACAAAAAGTTAGTTATGACCCCTTTGAAGAAACGAATAGAATTACGAAAGAAATATCCCTTAAATTTAATCGTCTCATTGGTGAAGAACAAATAGATGATCTAATAGTGATGATTGACTATATGGTTGAATCTCTCCAAAAAATAAATCGGCTTTTATAATCGTTAGGCTAGCACTCTTCCCGTTGAACGTGTAAAATAAAATTAGCACCTAACTTTAGTATCAGGTCATAATTATAGTGTGTAGAGGGGGAGAGTGCATTGAAAAGAGTGGCGTGGGTAACAGACAGTACAGCGAGTTTAGATGACGAAATGAAAGCGCATCCAGATTTGTATGCGGTTCCAATGTCGATATCATTAGATGGAGAACAGTTCTTAGACACGATAGATTTAACACCAGAAGAACTATATGAAAGATTGAAATCATTAAAAACTCCACCAAAAACGTCTCAACCATCAGTGGGAGAATTTAAGCAGCTATTTGACAAGCTTAGCCTAGAATATGAGGAGATTATTCCGATACTTGTTTCAGCAAAATTAAGTGGTACGGTGTCGTCCAGTGAACAAGCAGCCCAGTTGGTTGACATCCCAGTAACGACAATCGATTCCAAAATTTTGTCTTATCCATTAACGGTTCAAATTAAACAGGGGATGAAATGGTTAAAAGAAGGCTTGAGTACTGAATCGATTAAAGAAAAAATTGAAAAATTAAGAGAGACATACGAAGTGTATGTGTTAGTAGGCAGCCTTGAACAACTGCATCGTAGTGGAAGAATGTCGGGAATGCGATATTTTCTAGGCAGTATGCTAAATATAAAGCCTATTATTCAAATATCTGATGGAGTCCTTTCGATAAAGGACAAAGCGCGTAGTGAGAAGAAAGCAATGGACAAAATCCTCAGTTATTTGCGTGAGTCTTATGAAAAATTCAACATTCATGAGGTATATATTTTGTATGGACTCCATCAGGAAGCAGCTTTAAAATGGAAGGAAGAACTGCAACTTCATTTTCCTTCGTTACGTTTTAGTTGTCATCCGATAGGGGCAACGGTCGGAGTCCATGCAGGTGAACATACAATTGGAATTAGTTGGTATAATGGTTTAGATGAAAATTAATTAAGATTAATCAAAAGGGATTCGGAGTGACTTCATTCTGAATCCCTTTTGTTTTTATTGGTAGATCGCCTCAAGTACAAGGTTTGTTCGCTTTATGATAAAATGGAGGACGGATAATACTTGATGATTGGATTGGTTTTAAACATGAAGATGTTAACGATAGAAAATTTGACGAAGACGTATGGAGAAAAGGAATTATTTCAGGATATATCATTTACGATTACGGAGAAAGAACGAATTGGCTTAATTGGAGTTAATGGTACTGGTAAGTCTTCCTTACTGAAGATTGTGGCAGGGATCGATGAACCAGATGCTGGCGAAGTGACGATGCCGAAGGACTATAAAATTGCCTATGCTTCCCAATCTCCTATCCTGGATGAAAGTTTAACTGTTCTTGACCAAGTGTTTGCAGGAGAGTCAGCAATTCTACGAGTGGTGAAAGAATATGAGCAAGCACTGCTCGCTTTAGAAGAAGATCCAAATCGAACTGAATATCAGGAAAAACTATTTGACTTACAAAGAAAGATGGATGCTGTTAATGGCTGGGATGTAGGTACAAATGCAAGAACGATTCTAACAAAGCTAGGAATTTCCGATTTTAATAAAAAGATTGCGGCGCTTTCAGGTGGGCAAAAGAAAAGAGTTTCACTAGCACAAGTCCTAATTCGAGATGCTGATTTATTAATATTAGATGAACCTACCAATCATCTTGACTATGAATCGGTTAAATGGCTTGAGGAATATTTAAGTAGGTATAGTGGTGCGTTGTTACTCGTTACCCATGACCGTTACTTTCTCGATCGAGTCACGAATCGAATGTTTGAATTAGATGGTGGAAAGCTATATAGCTATAAAGGGAACTATGGGGCATTTCTTGAAGCGAAAGCCATACGCGAAGAAAATGAAGCGGCAACTTTAGAAAAACAACGAAATTTATTTCGTAGAGAGCTGGAATGGATTCGCCGTGGAGCAAAAGCACGTACAACGAAACAAAAAGCGAGAATTGGCCGATTTGAAAGCTTAGATGAGCAAATTTCTTCCGTGAAATCAACAGAAAAGCTCGATATATCCCTTTCAGGAAGTCGGTTAGGGAAGCAAGTCTTTGAATTAAAGGATGCCTATATAGCTTACGGAAGCCAAGTGATCTTAAAGGATTTTGATTTATTGGTAAAGCCAGGAGATCGCATCGGAATTGTAGGTAGAAATGGAACAGGCAAATCAACATTGTTAAACACCTTAGCTGGAAAGCTACCATTAGATTCTGGAGAATATATCATTGGTCAAACGGTGAAAATTGCCTACTATACCCAGGAAAATGAAGATTTAGATGAGAATAAACGAATGATCGAATATTTGAAGGAAACCGCTCAGGTCGTTAATACTTCAGATGGAAAAACGATTTCAGCAACACAAATGCTTGAACGTTTTTTATTTCCTTCCTATACCCATGGAACACCGATTCGTAAGTTATCAGGTGGAGAAAAACGCAGGCTGTATTTATTGAAAATACTGATGTCTGAGCCTAATGTTTTATTGCTTGATGAGCCAACAAATGATCTAGATACGCAAACACTAACCGTTTTAGAGGATTATTTAGAGGACTTTCCAGGGGTGGTCATAACGGTTTCCCATGATCGTTATTTTCTTGATAAAGTCGCAGAGCAACTTCTGATTTTAAATGGAGACGGAAATATTGATTCATTTTATGGCAATTATACGGAGCTCTTAGAAAGTCAGTCCGCACAGCAGAATGTAAAGGAAGCGACCACTCAGAAGGAAAAAGTAGTCCTGGAAGACAAACCAAAAAAGAAAAAATATCGTACAAAGAGAAATTGGAATGGGAATCAATCGATGACGATATAACTGCTGTAGAAGAACGTTTGAAACAAATATCAGAGGAAATGCTCCAAACGGGAAGTGATTTTGAGCAGGCGCAGGCTCTAATGAATGAAGAAAACCGCTTAAATGAAAAACTGGAATATTTAATTGAAAGATGGAGTTACTTATCTGAACTTATGGAAAATGAGTAATGATCATGTTTGAGCACAATAATGTGTTCCATCTAGGTACTTATGATACGATAATAAATAATTAAAACGATACAACTTGGCGAAAAATGGCCAGTAAAAAGGGTGAAATTATGAAAATCAAATCTATTGAACCTACTCCAAGTCCAAATACAATGAAAATTAATTTGGATGAGCAACTTCCAATGGGGAAGAGCAATAATTATAAGAAAGATACAATCGAAGGGGCTCCGAAAGTAGTGCAAGAGATTCTAAATATTGAAGGGATCAAAGGTGTTTATCATGTTGCTGACTTTTTAGCGGTTGAGCGCAATGCAAAATTTGACTGGAAAGATCTTCTCCCACAAGTACGAAAGGCTTTTGGAGAAGATGAGGATGGACAACATTCTACCCATCAAAGGATGGATGAACATTTTGGGGAAATCCAAGTTCAGGTTCAAATGTACAAGGGAATTCCTCTTCAAGTGAAATTGACAGATGGGACAGAAGAAAAACGATTTGGGATGCCTGAACAATTTACGAAACTCGTAGCAGAACTTCAAGATGACGAAAACTATATTTTACAGCGAAAGTGGAAGGAACATGGAGTTCGTTACGGTGAGTTTGATGAAATCGGCCATGAGGTGGTTGAAGAACTTATCGCAGCGTATCCAGAAGAACGTTTGCAGGATATTGCGTCGCAAGCAAAGAGTTCAGATCCGGTAGTACAACTACAACCACGAAAAAAAATAAAGGTTTCATCAGAAGATTTACATGAACCGGATTGGCAAAAACGTTATCAGTTGTTGGAGCAAATGGAAGATCCAACAATAGAGGATTTACCCCTTTTAGATAAGGCTCTAGCAGATGAAAAAGCTTCTATCAGAAGACTTGCAACCGTCTATTTAGGAATGATTGAAGATAAGCTGGTTTTACCTTTATTATATAAGGCACTAAAGGATAAATCCGTTACCGTGAGAAGAACGGCTGGTGACTGCCTATCTGACTTAGGTTTTGAAGAAGCAGCAGCTGAAATGGCAGAAGCTTTAACAGATAAGAGTAAGCTTGTACGTTGGAGAGCAGCAATGTTCCTCTATGAGGTCGGAGACGAAAAAGCATTGCCAGCATTAAAAGCTGCCGAAGAGGATCCGGAATTTGAAGTTAGCATGCAAATCAAACTAGCAATTGAAAGAATTGAGCATGGAGAAGAGGCAAAAGGTTCGGTCTGGAAGCAAATGACGGAAATGAGAAATAAATAAAAAATTGTAAAAGAAGAACAGCTCCACATATGGAGCTGTTCTTCTTTTATGACTGAATTTTGAATTGGACAGGAATATCTTTTTCATCAATAGGTAAAAACTCATAACCTAAATTCTTTAATGCCTCAATAATGGTTGGTAAAGCTTTAACCGTAACTTCTTTATCATGAAAAAGGATAACAGGAACTCTCTCACGCTTATATAATTTCTGTACCTGGTCTAGAACGGACTTCGTCATTTTCTTTTCATTATGGATACTCCAATCATTACTATCTACATTCCAATCCCACATCACATATTTCGCTTGATCAAGTTTAGCTTTTTGTGAAGTTGTTAGGTGCGGAAAGCTACCAAATGGTACCCGAATAATGTTGACAGGTTCTCCTGTAATCGATTGTACTGATGTCTTACACGTATTCATTTCATCTAGTGGAGATGAACTTGTTTTATAAAATTTAGAAACTTGATGCGTAACCCCGTGGCAACCAATTGTATGATTCTTTTCCTTAACAGCCTGTACGACTGTGGGGTTATGTAGCACATTATTGCTTAGCATGAAAAAAGTAGATTTAATTTCATATCTGTCTAGGATTTCAAGAATATCTTCCGTATACTCAGTTGGTCCATCATCAAATGTTAAATAAATCGGTTGTGTCACATCTTTTTTTAGAAAACTATCAGTTATAATATCAGATTTTATTGAGAGTTCACTTATTTTTTCCCTATGAATCCGATAGGAGCTCTTGTTTAAAGTAGTAGCTTCAACTTTAGCTTCAAATGTTAAGTGTTTTCCTAGAATAATAGAAGAAGTAAAAATAAAAAAGGAAATACAAAACAAAGTGGTAAATATGATCAGTCTTTTTCTAGGTGTCATGCTGCGGACTTCCTCTCCTACAAAATATCTATCTATTATAATAGGACAATAGTAGACAAATTTATAGAGGAATTCGACAAAATTTGGAAGTTATAATATTATGAATATTCAATTTATTATGCATAACCAAAGCTCGCAAATTGCTTCAATGCTGTACAATATAGTATGCTAATAGTGGAAATCAATTTAGGAGGGATGTTCATTATGTCAATGGCATATGAAGAATATATGAAGCAAATGGTTCGTCCAATGCGTGAAGAGCTTGTCCAAGCGGGATTTCAGGAACTTCTTACAGCAGATGAAGTGGAAAACTTTATGGAGAAAACAGAAGGCACAACTTTAGTCGTGGTTAATTCGGTCTGTGGCTGTGCTGCAGGACTTGCTCGTCCAGCTGTTACTCAGGCTGTCCTGAGAACTGATAAAAAGCCTGACCAGCTCGTGACTGTTTTTGCAGGACAAGAAAAAGAAGCAACAGCAAAAATGCGTGAGTACTTTGAGGGATATGAGCCTTCTTCACCATCAATGGCAATTCTTAAAGGCAAAGAGGTTGTTCACTTTATCCCAAGAGACGATATTGAAGATAACACAATGGAAACGATCATGGAAAACCTATTAGTAGCTTTTGAAAATCATTGCTAAGATGATGAAAAGGATGTCATGGGGCATCCTTTTTCAATTCACTAATAAGATTAAGATGAGAGTTTAGGTGGATATATGTTTGTGACTACAGCTGGACGTACGAATGAGAGCATGATAGCGGAGGCAAAGAAGGTAGCAGAAGATTTAGGGATTGAATATATTTCTAGACAAAAGCGTGCTGTTTTTACGCTTCAAACAATGAACGAGGATGATTGTATTGTAGTAGGGAAGGAACGGTTAGAAATGTTTCCTTATGGCGACGAGAAACCGTTTTTCTTCCATCCTAATTCAAGTATGTTTCGTCTTAAGCGATTAATAGCGGGAAAGAACGATCCGTTTATCGATGCCTGTCAGCTGAAAATTGGTTCAAAGGTTTTGGATTGTACACTAGGCCTTGCCTCCGATAGCATTGTTGCAAGTTATGTGGTGGGAAATGAAGGAAAAGTGGTCGGAATTGAAGGAAACTCCTTTATTGCTTATATTGTTCAAAATGGACTACACACCTGGGAAACGACAATACCAGAAATAGATGCAGCTTTGAAGCGCATTGAAGTCATAAATCAAAGCGCACTTAACTATTTAAAAAGCTTGGATACTCGTAGTTTTGACTGTGTGTACTTTGATCCCATGTTCGAAGAGACCATTTTAGAATCGGATGGAATTAAAGGCCTGACAAAGTTTGCATTATATGAAGACATCACGGAAGAATTGCTCAGCCATGCAAAAAGAGTGGCAAAAGATAGAGTAGTATTAAAAGACCATTATAAAAGTGAGAGATTTGCAGAGTTTGGCTTTCATGTATTAAAGCGAAAAACAGCTAAATTTCATTATGGCATCTTACAGATACGGTGAGGTAAATCCACTGTATCTGTAAGTAAGTTAATCAGCGATAGCTAAATAAACGAAGTACACAAGTAAAAGTAAGCTGCTTAAGACAATAAGAATGGTCCAATCCACACTTCCACACTCCTTTCGATCATAAATATCAAAAAAATGAAACTTATTTTCCCAAAATTCCGTAAAAAAATGTATAATTTATTTTATAGCAAAATTTTATAATTATACATGCGAAATTCGAGATCGGATCATTTCTGGGGGAAATCATGATGGACATACATCGTGCTAGTCGAATGCTAGCTTTCCAAGAGAATATTTTCACGGAGTTATCAAATGTCAAAAGTGCCAAAGCAGCACAAGGCATTGACTTAATAGACTTAAGCATTGGAAGCCCTGATCTTGCACCGCCTCAATATGTTTTGGATATTCTATCAACTACAACAAAGAATCAAAATATGTATGGATACGCCATAAAAGGGACAGAGGAATTTCATCAGGCGATAAAGAATTATTACATAAGAAACTATCATGTCGACTTGGACAATGATCATGAAATCCTTTCGTTAATGGGTTCGCAAGATGGGCTCGTTCATTTACCGATGGTCCTTTGTAACCCTGGATATTATATTCTTGTTCCTGATCCAGGATATACTGCATATTCAGCTGGTGTTTCGATGGCAGGAGCTACATTGTATCCAATGCCGTTGAAAAAGGAAAACGGATATTTACCAGACTTTGCCGAAATTCCGCCAGAAGTGTGTGAAAAAGCAAGGCTAATGATCCTAAACTTTCCAGGCAATCCGATTCCGGTAGTAGCTACGGAAGATTTTTTTAAAGAAGCGATTACTTTTGCAAAAAAACATAGTATAGTCATTTTGCATGATTTCGCCTATTCAGAGCTTTATTATGATCATAAACCCCCTAGCTTTTTATCGATTGAAGGAGCAAAAGATATCGGGATTGAAATGAATTCCTTGTCAAAAAGCTTTAATATGGCAGGCTGTAGAATTGCTTATGCTGTAGGAAATCGCAAGGTAATAAAGCTATTAACGATGTTAAAATCGAATTTGGATTATGGTGTATTTTTGCCGATTCAAGCTGCGGCAACCATGGCTTTAAAAGATCCATCTGACTTTTTACAAAAAAACCGTTCTGTTTATCGAAAAAGAAGAGATATTTTAATTGAAGGATGTCGAAATTTAGGTTGGGATGTGAAATCTCCTGAAGCTTCCATGTTTATATGGGCAGAAGTTCCTCCGGGGTTTACGTCAAAAGAATTTACATTTAAATTATTAGAAAAGGCACAAGTCGTTGTCACTCCTGGGAATGCATTTGGAAAATGGGGCGAAGGGTATGTAAGGATCGCACTCGTTCAAAAGGAAGCAGCGTTAAGAAAAGCATTATATCAAATAGAGAAAAGTGGATTATTTCACATCGTAAGGGAGGAGTAGACTTATGCCAAAGTGGTTACGTAAATCATTTGTTGTGTTGGTGACGGTTTTAACTTTTGGACTTGTTTCTCCTTCGCAATTATATGATCTTGTTGATGATAAGCCCGCAAAACGCGATACGATTCAATCGAAAGCACAGGAAAGTTCTTCAACACATAAAGAATTCACTCTCGTTCATCCGCCGTCGACCGAAAATGTCATTGATCAACTAGTAAAAGATGCAGAGTCACAGTCATATATGAAATTTGGAGAAAGAATTAGACCGGTGATTGAAGATGAATTTAAAGAGATTATTTTACCAAATATTGAACAAGCTATTCAATCTATCGCTGCAGACTATGAAGAAAGTCAAATGCGAAATCTTGCCATTTCAGAAACACCAACAGGTGGAGATTCTGAGAAAATATTCCATATATCAGACAGGGAGAAAAATGAAGAGATCATTCGTTTTCATGTGAGGAAAGATCATCCACCACAGGCGGGATATTGGTTTAATTTTCATTATCATACGAATATCGATAATTTTGAGGAACACCATGAGTTAGGTTCTATTTATTGGGCGAAAAACACGCCACCAAAATGGATGAGTTAAGAAATTTCGGTGAGGGTGCTGAAAAGTTATATATAATCAGTCTCAATAATTGAATTTCATCGTCATTTATGAAAAAATAATGACATGTTTTGAAACTTTAAAGAGTGGATAATCGTAATACCATAATAGGAAATGGAAGAACTTCTATATGGGAGAGAATAAAATGTTACAAGTTGATAACATTTAAGAAGTGAAATCATTAAAAAATGGAGGTAGTGAACATGGCAATTAGTTTATCAAAAGGACAAAAAGTTGATTTAACAAAAACGAATCCAGGACTTACAAAAGTGGTCGTTGGATTAGGCTGGGACACAAATAAGTATGATGGTGGGAATGATTTTGATCTGGATGCTTCCATCTTTTTATTAGGAGAAAATGGCAAAGTGGCCTCTGAAAGTGATTTTGTTTTTTACAATAATACAACTGGTGGCAATGGTTCAGTCGTACATACAGGTGATAACAGAACAGGTGAAGGAGACGGGGATGACGAGCAAGTACAGGTTGCCTTAAATGACGTCCCGCAAGCCGTTCAACGTATTACTTTTACGATTACGATTCACGATGCTGAAGCTAGAAGCCAAAATTTTGGGCAAGTATCTAATGCATATGTAAGAGTTTTAAATGGAGATACTAACGAAGAACTTATTCGTTACGACCTCGGAGAAGACTTCTCGATTGAAACAGCATTAGTTGTTGGAGAATTATATCGACACAATGGAGAGTGGAAGTTCAGTGCCATTGGTAGTGGCTACCAAGGCGGACTAGGAGCACTTGCGACAGACTTTGGTTTACAGGTTGGATAAATAACCATATGTTAGACAAAAAGGGCTCGGCTGATGCCGAGTCTTTGTAAAGAATTCATTTATATACCATTTTGGGAGGAACATCTTGAATGTCAATAATACAAGGAATCTTAGATACTTATGCCCAATTTTTTGATTGGCACATGTGGGTGGAGGCATTAAGTAATCCTGTATCATGGGGATTAATTGGAACACTTATCATTATGGAAGGTTTGTTATCTGCTGATAACGCCCTCGTACTTGCAGTAATGGTAAAGCATTTACCAGAGAAACAAAGAAGAAAGGCGTTATTTTATGGATTACTAGGAGCATATATCTTCCGGTTCCTTGCCATTGGTGTTGGGGTTTACCTCATTGAATTTTGGTGGGTTAAAATACTTGGTGCTGGATATTTAGCATGGTTAGCGATCAAGTACTTTATCGATAAAAGGAAAGAAAATGAAGAAGAAGATGAGCTGGAAGGAATTAATAAAAGTGGTCTTCTTATCCGTTTGTTTGGTAATTTTTGGGGAACGGTTGCCGCAGTTGAATTAATGGACATTGCTTTCTCAATCGACAGTGTATTAGCTGCCTTTGGAATTAGCCAAGAAATTTGGGTTCTCCTTTTAGGTGGTATGCTTGGGGTACTGATGATGCGTGGTGTAGCAGGTGTATTCTTAAAGCTCATTGATCGTGTTCCAGAGATAGAAACGACAGCATACGTACTTATTTTAATTATTTCAGTCAAAATGTTACTAGGTGTCTTTGATATTCATATTGACCATATCTACTTCTTCATTATTTTACTTATTGCTTTTGCAGTAACGTTTATCATTCACTTCAGAAACAAGAACAAGGAATCTGAAGCTCAAAACTCTTAAATACACATGAATAAGGCATATACAGATGAGAAAGGGAACAGACACTTTAGTCCGCTCCCTTTCTTTTTATAAAATAATAGGAGGAGAACGTAAAATGAGATTATTTTCAAATTTATTTGATGATCAATTAAAGCGATATTTTTATAAAAGCCCTTCTTCTTTTACTAAATATTCTCCTCGTGAAATTCTTTCATATGGGCTAGGTGGAACTTTGTATATGCCAGCAACAAAAAAGAATATCAACGAGGATATTTTGACAAAAAAACATGTCGGATTAACGTCACTCGTCATCTGTTTAGAGGATGCAATCGGAGATAATGAAGTGGAGAAAGCTGAGCAAATGCTCCTCCATGAATTGTCCCAACTGTACGAAGGAATTGAAAGAGGGTATATCGATATCGAGGAGCTCCCTTTGATCTTTATTCGTATAAGAGATAGACAACAGTTAAAGCGTATAGTTAAGCTACTTGGAACAAGAAGAGAAGTGTTAACAGGAATTGTCATCCCGAAGTTTCGTCAGGAAAATGGGGAATCCATTTTAAATGAAATAGCTCATTTACATAGTAAAAGTTCTCCGATGTATGCCATGCCGATTCTCGAGACAAAAGAAATTATTTATAAAGAAACAAGAGGTCAAGAATTGCTGGCTATTAAAAGCCTCTTAGACCAGTATAAAGACATAATTTTGAATGTTCGAATTGGGGCAACTGATTTCTCCGGTCTATTTGGTATTCGTCGCAATTCGGATACAACGGTTTACGATATTGCGGTGATTAGAGATTGTATTGCGGATATTATCAATATGTTTGTACGATTAGATAGTCCTTATGTCGTCTCAGGCCCAGTTTGGGAATATTTCTCTTCACCTGAAAGAGTACTAAAACCACAAATTAGAGAGACTCCTTTTCTAGAGAAATATGGAAAAGAAGGATTAAAGCTTCGTCAGGAAATCATTGGAAGTCATATTGATGGCTTCATAAGGGAAATCCTAATGGACATCGCAAACGGGATAGTAGGTAAGACCATTATCCACCCTACACATATTCAAGCTGTACAAGCATTAAATGCCGTATCGTATGAAGAATATACAGATGCAGCACTTATTCTTGCTGAAGGGAACGGAGAAATTGGGGTATTAAAAAGCTCATTTGCCAATAAAATGAATGAACTTAAGCCTCATTTATACTGGGCCCAAAAGATCATGTTAAAATCGGAAACTTATGGGGTGCTACAAAATGAATACACATACGTCGACCTTCTCAAACAAGACAATTACGTATAATATTTTAGACGAATTAAAAGTAAATTTGTCCATTCAAGAAAATCCTTATCAATTATCATTAGATGATTTATTTGAAATGGCGGCAAGGATTAATAAAAAACGTGCCTTTTTATTTGTCAGTAAAGTTCTTGGCAAGCATATTCCCATTCTTCCTCAAAAGGGTATTCACGTAGGAGCCCTTTTAGCAGCAAGATATTTGCAGGTTGTTAAAGGGATAACACCTAAGGGACTTCATGAATTACGTAAACAGTTTAATCAAAATGATTTTCCAGCAGACATCCCCGTAATTGTCGATGAGAGCAATCATCCACTCATTATTGGCTTTGCTGAAACAGCAACCGCTCTTGGACATGCTTTTTTTGAAGCATTTCGAAATGCAGAATACTTTCATACAACTCGTGAGCAATTATTGGACGTGGAGCCAATTATTACGTTTGAAGAGGAACATTCTCATGCAACCTCTCATCGAGCCTATCTGCAACCAGAATGGTTAGATCGTAATAATGAGATTATTTTAGTAGATGATGAAATTACAACCGGAAGAACAACGATAAACATCATTCGTTCCATCCATGAAAAATTCCCCAGGGATACGTATACGATTGTATCTATCCTCGATTGGCGTTTAAAAGAGCATTTGCAACAGTTTCAAGCGTTGGAGAAAGAGCTTGGGATAACGATTCGTTCAGTAAGTTTAATAAAAGGTACGGTTGATGTAAAAGGAACAATTGAACAGGCGAATGTGCAAGAAGTAACAGATGATGCATTACAGGTCAAACAGCAAATCATTTCTATCCCTGTTGCATTGCCATCAGCTATTTACATCAATGGCCATGAAAATGCTCCATATACCCGTTTTACAGGTAGGTTCGGGATTACTTCAGAAGAACAACAAGAGGTTATAAAGTGGACGAAAGAAGTAGCCCAGATGTTAAAAAAGTATAGAAATGGCTCTAAAACCTTGGTTCTTGGTTCAGGAGAATTTATGTATTTACCGATGAAAATAGCCGCCTATATGGGAGAAAATGTGTACTATCAATCTACTACAAGAAGTCCGATTTACCCACTTCATCGTGAGCGCTATGGGGTCAAAAATCGTTTTTCCTTTCTAAATCCAGAGGATGATTCAGTGCAACATTATGCTTACAATATTCATCCGAATCAATATGATGATATCTTTCTTTTTTTGGAAAAAGAAGTTGAATTTGAACAATTACGTCCGAAGTTAGACGAATTGAAGAAAACACAAATTACAGATATCAAAATCGTGTATTTAAGTGAGAAGGAAGGTGCCTCTAAATGGATCCAGTATTAGCTTCATATCGTAAAATAGGTTCCTACTCTGAAGAAGATGTGAAATTTCTATTAAAGGACTTAAGTGAGATCCATTTAGAAGGCTCCACAGAATCGAGGGAAAAAAGAATCCAATCAGGCGAGCATTATAGTGAATCGCTACCAGTTGAGTACCAACCGCCAAAAGAATATTTAAAGCTTTTCCATGATACATTAGACGAATATAAAAAGATCGTGGCCCTTAATGTGGGTTTAGTTGCAGAACAAATCATACGTTTAAAAGGTAAAGATGCCGTTCTTGTATCACTAGCAAGAGCGGGGACGCCGATCGGAATTCTCATTAAAAGGTATATGGAATGGAAATATGACATACATGTTCCTCATTATAGTATTTCGATCATTAGAGGCAGAGGTCTTGATCTTAATGCGATTAAATATATACTTCATCATCATCCAGAAGGAAAGCTACAATTTATTGATGGATGGACTGGAAAAGGGGCTATTTCGATTGAACTCACCAAAACATGTCAGGATTTAAAAAACAACGAAGGAATCGAGCTCGATGATACATTAGCTGTATTAGCAGATCCTGGTCATTGTACAACGCTATTTGGAACTCGTGATGATTTTATCATCCCAAGCGCTTGTCTAAATTCGACTGTTTCTGGACTTGTCAGTAGAACCGTATTAAATCGCAAGTTTATTGGTCCCAATGATTTCCATGGTGCGAAATATTATAAGGAATTAGAAGAGGAAGACTTATCAAACTTATATGTAGAGACAATTACAGCACAGTTCCCATCTATTAGTGCTGAAGTTTCTCGGGAAATGGAGCATTTTACACAGTCAGAAGAAGTTACCTTTTCAGGTATTGAGACGGTAAAGCGAATGATGAAAGAGTTTGATATTGATGATATTAACTTTGTTAAACCAGGAGTTGGCGAGACGACTCGAGTTCTATTAAGAAGAGTGCCATGGAAAATTCTTGTTAAAGACTGGGAAAGTCCATACGTTAAGCATATCCTGATGCTTTGCGAGGAGCGTGGTGTACCGGTAGAACATTACCCAAATATGGATTATACATGCTGTGGCCTAATAAAGAATGTGAGGTAAAAAAAGTATGATGTTTGCATCAGACCTCGATCGAACGCTCATATACTCAAAACGTGCGATGGAAGAATATTCGTTAGTAGAAGAGTTAGAGCTTATTGCAGTAGAGAGAAAAGAGGACAAAGAAGTTTCATTTATGTCAAAAAAAGCATTAGATTATTTAGGTAAACTATCTTCTAGGCTAATGTTTGTACCCGTTACCACTCGATCACTTAGCCAATATAAAAGAGTATCCTTTCAAGGGATCGAACATCAGTATGCAGTGACAACGAATGGGGCTATTATTCTTTATAATGGGGACCAGTTAAGAGAATGGGACGAGAAAATCTCAAAAGCAATAAGAAGCTCTTCCGTATCCATGGGGGAACTAGTTGATTTGCTCGTACACCAATTCGCAATCGATGGAGACTTGAGATTTGTAGAAGAGCGATTTGTGTATTATTACTTGGAAAAAGAAATCACTTCCGATTTTTTGTCTGAGCTTACCCATTTTGCCGAGGAAAGAGGATGGCGTGTTTCCTTACAAGGGAAAAAACTCTATTTCGTCCCGAAACCTTTGTCAAAAGGGAGTGCGATTAAGTATATACAGGAACGAGAAGGGATTTCGACCGTAATTGGAGCGGGTGATTCGTTGTTAGACGATGATTTCCTGCAATTTTGTCAGCATCCATTCGTTCTTGGACATGGTGAACTTAACCGGTATCCCCTTAAAGAGCATTACAACGTAATTGAACAGCTTGGTGTTAAAGGTGGGGAAGAACTGTTAAAATCGATCCATACGATCTTGGAAAGTAAACATAAGTAAGAATTATGGTTTCGCTGATTTCTCGTGTTTCCACAGTCCTAAAAGAGAATAGAAACTAAAGCATAACAAACCAAACCCAATAAAGATAAGTAGGGATAGCGTTAAAGACTGATGTAATGGATAAAGCATATAAGAAAAAATAAACGACAAAAGGAAAAAATCCATATAAACAAAAATTCGAGAAAACATAATATCTTCTATTGTGGTTAACTCCTTTTGGAGGTCCCCTGTTGCTTTCAGTCGATAAAGTAATCGCATAATAAGTCTCACCTTCCTAATAAATCCTTTTCAATTACAGTTGGATTTCTACAACATATGCGAAGACAAGAAAAAAGGTGAAATGGGGAATGGAAGGATTCTTTTTCTCTTTTATCGGCAAGGGAGTGGCTTTTAGATTCTCTATATACCTATCCTAAATCACCACTTCATATGGAATAAAAAATGAAACTTTTTTCAATATTTCTCGTAATAGAAAATATAGCATTCTTAGAAATCAAATCGATAACTGTGATATGATGGTAGTATACATATATCATTGAAATGTAGAAGAGCTTTGTTAAAAGGGAAGGGATTTCATGAATCCATCTTATAGTCATTTAGTTGCACATATATTGCCATTGTCTTTAGAGACATGGGTATCAATGCTTAAAAAAGCGATTTCGGAACGGCCGCGATTTCAAACTGAGAAAGGGACCATTCACATCGGCCAAGTGGTTGCTCGATTTTTAGGGATTGCGATAGATGAAGATGAGTACTATAACCAGCTATTCGAATATGTTCATGGCGAAGAGAAGATTTTAAATCTTCTAAGTGAAGAGACGCTTGATAAAAAAATCGATAATCAACACTTTCAAGCGATACAACGAGTGTTGAATATTAATCAAGAACAAAAACTGTCCATCAACCGATTTGTCGCTTTTTTAGACGGAGAACAGCTTCTTTTAAAATCAACACAACCAGCCCTTCATCGCAAGCTTCGAGAGGCGATGATTGATACGCTCAAGCTATTTGATGAAAAGGAAGCACAAGGTTTAAAAAACCATGAACTAAGAAGAGTGTTAGTGGATTTAGTAAAGTGGTCAGTTAATCATCTACAACCTGAGCTTGAGAAAAGCGAACTTGAGAAGGAGTTACCGAAATTTCTTTGGTATGGTGACTTTAAGAAAAGCCACTTTTACTTCTTCTATTATTTGCTGAAAATAGGCTGTGATCTAGTCGTCTATAACCCTAATGGCAAAGATATTCTTTCTGAAATCGATCCAAATGGAGAGTTGACCTTTGTTCATCATTACCCAGGGCAAAAGGCAGCGGAAGCATTCCCGGTAGAAAAAAGAAGTCGTAAAGCAACGGTTGCCTATAGAGCTTCAAGAGAAATCGAGACGATCCTTAACCATGAAGGATCTGGTTTGTATAAACCTTGGCAGTTAAGAGACTACACACCAACTTCTATCACGTTAAAAACAACGTATGATGAACTGTTTCTTTTATCAAAAGAAATTGCCATGATTCGACCAGATTTCGAAGTGAATAATGGAATTGTCAAAATTCCGACTGTATTTGCAAAGGTACAAGGAGTAAGTCGCAATCGAAAGGAATATTGGGATCGCATACATGGGATTACAGAAGGGGATGCGAGTTTACTGATTAAACAGTTCCCGTTTTCAAGTTCAGTAAATAATGACTTTCGCTTTCATTACCGTGACGCTTTAGAACGAGATGGTCTGTTGAGTGTCGAAAAAATGATTAGCAGTAATTATTGGCGTTATAGTCATCTTCCAACTGGGCTGCAAATGGGTATAGCCAATGCAATCCGAAATATTTGTGCGAAGCCGGCGCTAAAGCCTGTTTATAAGGAAACAACCGATGATGTAAAAATTTATCTATTTACTCAAGGGATGCAGATTCCCCCTAATGTTTTACAGCTCCTGCAACAGTTCGACTATTCGCAAACTGTTCCAAAGCTTATCCTTTATAATAATGAATTAAACGGAACGATGACGAGAACCGATGCCGCATTATTATTACTTCTTAATCAATTTGGGATCGACATCATTTTATATAATCCTCCTGGTCATAATGATATTGAAAATTTTGTAGAAGATCATTTATATGACACACACTGGCTAGAAGATGTCGTCTTTAATTTAGATTTTCGAGAACCTTCTATTGTGAAGCGACTTTTTCGCCAAGGGTTTAGAAGAACTTAAAATATATGAAATCAAAAAATATAGTAAAGGTGGATGATCATATGAGTCAAATTGAAAATGCACAGCTTGATTTGCTTGCAAAGGAACCTGAAGATAAATTATCGGAATCGAAAGTATCAGAGATAAAGCTTGCGCTTCGAAACGAGCCGGAAGTGCAACAGCTAGCTCGTTCAATTGATGCAAACGATCAAATTCAGGTGCTAGAATTCGGGAAAGAGCCAGCAGTTCAAATTTCAAGATTTTCGGATCAAATTTTAAGTAATATGAGAGCGACAAAATTAGAGGATTCAGGGGAATTATTAAAACAGCTTGGCCGCATCATGGATAAATTTGATAAGAAGGATTTTGAACAAACGTCAGGTGGTCTCTTTGGCAAGCTTTTTAAACGTGGTGAAAAGTTGATTGAGAAGCTATTTGGTAAGTATCAGACAATGGGTGGAGAAATTGACAAAATATATGTTGAGATTTCTAAATACCAAGGAGAAATGGTAGATTCCACTCAAATGCTTGACCAAATGTATGAGCAAAATTACCAATACTACCTCACTCTAGAGAAATACGTAGTGGCTGGGGAAATGAAGGTCGAAGATTTGAAGAAGAACCAGCTGCCTCTCCTTCAATCAAGAGCAGAAACTGGGGACCAAGTAGCCGCTATGCAACTTGACACATTAAGAAATGTGATTGAACTACTAGAACAAAGAATCTATGATTTAGAAATGGCTAAAATGGTCGCATTGCAAACAGCACCACAAATTAGATTACTGCAAAGAGGGAATACAAAGCTAATTGGAAAAATTAATTCAGCATTCGTTACGACGATTCCTATCTTCAAAAATGGCCTGATTCAAGCAGTGGCGGCAAAACGTCAAAAACTAGTGGCGGATTCAATGAGTGAACTGGACCGACGTACAAATGAAATGCTCCTTCGGAATGCCCAAAATATTTCTCAGCAAAGTGTTGATATTGCAAGACTTGCAGGAGGGCCAAGTATTAAGATTGAGACGATTGAGGAATCATGGAATGTAATCATGAAAGGCATGCAAGAAACAAAATCGATTGAAGAAGAAAACAAGCGCCTAAGAGAAGAAGGTACGAAGAAGCTTGAGCGCTTACAAGATAATTTTAAACAAATGAAGCTTCAAGGGAATGCGTAAGCAGCAATTTAGTTCAAAGATCAAGAAATGAGTAAAAAATACATACAGAGGTGAATGAAATGGCGATAAATTTACAAAAAGGTCAACGAGTTGATTTAACAAAAGGGAATCCAGGTTTATCAAAAATTTTAGTAGGACTTGGTTGGGATCCAGTAGAAAACCGTGGCGGCGGTTTGCTAGGTTCGTTATTTGGCGGTGGCGGCGGTTCGAATATTGATTGTGACGCCTCAGTCATTATGCTTGGTGATGGAGATAGACTACGAAATAATAATGATGTGATTTACTTTGGCAACTTGAAGAGCAGTGATGGAAGTGTTCAACATACGGGTGATAATTTAACTGGTCATGGTGATGGAGATGATGAACAAATTAATATTGATTTAGACAGAATTCCATCAACGATCCAGAAGCTTGTGTTTGTTGTTAATATTTATGATTGTGTAAAGAGAAGACAGCACTTTGGAATGATTCGCAATGCTTATATACGAGTGGCTAATCCAACGAATGGTCAAGAGCTTATCCATTACAATTTAAGTGATGATTATAATGGAAAGACAAGCTTAGTTGTTGGAGAAATTTATCGTCACGGTACTGATTGGAAATTTGCTGCTGTTGGAAATGGTACTACAGCTGCTAGTCTTGGAGAATTAGTACGATCATATTCATAAGCAATCAGGCTTAAATAAAATCTATTAAGAGGTGAGAGAATGAGTAGTATTAATTTATCAAAGGGACAACGTATTGACTTAACGAAAACGAACCCAGGTTTAACAAGAGTGATCATTGGATTAGGCTGGGATACTAATCGCTATGACGGTGGACAGGATTTTGATTTAGATGCCTCTGCCTTCTTAACAGATGAGAATGGAAAGGCTACTCAAGATTTAGATTTTATTTTTTACAATAACTTAGTCCATCCATCAGGTTCTGTCGAGCATACAGGAGATAACCGGACAGGTGAAGGGGATGGAGACGATGAACAAATCAAAATTGACTTCAGTAAAGTCCCATCAAACATTAGTAGAATTGCAATTACGGTAACAATCCATGATGCTGAACAGCGTAGTCAAAACTTTGGTCAAGTATCGAATGCCTTTGTCCGCGTTGTAAATGCAGATACGAATGATGAGGTTTTACGATATGACCTTGGAGAGGATTTCTCAGTAGAAACAGCCGTCGTCATTTGTGAGCTTTATAAGCATAATGGAGATTGGAAATTCAATGCGGTTGGAAGTGGATTTTCTGGAGGACTTGCAGCGCTTTGTCGTAATTTTGGATTACAGGTTTAATAAACTAAAGAGTATTAATAAAAACAGGCTACGATAAAAGTAGCCTGTTTTAGTTTGCCGTATAGATTAAATGAGAAGGACATCGACAATCAGTTGAACCAAATTTTTTGATCGGAAAATGCCCCTCGCTTTTTTTCCTTAATTTCTCAGCTAACTGACACTCTCCGATGCTAGTTTCATATGTTATAATTTTTGTAATAACACCATGTGGACGTAAATAATCAAAATGCCATTTTTGCACTTTTTCTTCCTTTTTGTGGCGATTAATTCGCGCGAGAATGTTTCGTTTGGCACTCCCAACGTAAATATAATCCCCTTTTTCAAAAAGAAAGCTCCCAAGTTTCCCAACCTCAATCTTTACTTCACTAGATAGATGTAAGTGAATAGCATAGAGCGTATGGGATGGATCGATTAATTCAACCATGACAACCTCCTAATGATAGAAAGGGGAGTAGCAGAATGAAAAAAAGGGTCTTCGTCATAGGTATTTCCGTTGTAATGCTGATTTTATTGGGGAATTCCAAGCAATCCAACGATGGTATTCTATTAAAATATTACCCTAGTAACTCCCCTTTAAAAGAGTTGCTTTATTTAGATGATAACTCCCCAATGAATGATATCGTCATTTTACCTGAAGAGAATTTTGATGAAGTGACAACCGCTTCAATTATTGAGAATATACAACAGCTTCCCCCTACTCTATTAGCAAAAATACAACAAAACGGGGTTTTTATAAAGCTTTTTGTGGGGAAATTAACAGATAATCCTACCGCTAAACATTTAAAAGGGATCATTCCAAGAGGGTATACAAGTAATAAAAAATGGGATGAAGTACCTGGAATTGGTGGCGGGAAAGTCGTACTCGTTAAGATCGGACATAGTGAAAAAGGAATGGGGCATGGCTCCGTCAATTTAGAACTTCATGAACTAGCTCATTCTATCGATCAAATTATTTATAACAAGCTTCGATTTGATCCGGTTTTTCTTCATATTTGGACGAACGAAAAGCATGCTCTATTTCAAAACCGAACTTATTTTATCACATTACCGGAAGAATATTTCGCTGAAGCCTTCGCAATGTATTATATAAATAGCGAGAATCGTCAACTATTAAAGGATAAAGCTCCTTTGACCTATGAATATATTAAAAACCTGAAATAATTTTTAAGAGGATGAAAGAAATTCAAATCGTTTCGTGATCATATTGTGGTAAAATAAAAAACATATTTAACTTCGATGCTTTTTTTGAGGAAAAGAAAATCTGAAAGAAGCGATAGAAGAATGAAGTAAGGGTGTGGTTTTTTTGAAACAGTATTTAGATTTATGTAAACACGTACTTGAAAATGGTGTAAAAAAAGAGGATAGAACGGGTACGGGAACGATTAGTACATTTGGCTATCAAATGCGTTTTGATTTAGCAGAAGGGTTTCCTGTAGTAACGACGAAAAAGCTTCATCTAAGATCGATTATTCATGAATTGCTTTGGTTTCTAACAGGAGATACGAATGTGAAGTATCTTCAGGATAATGGTGTACGTATTTGGAATGAGTGGGCTGATGAAGACGGAAATTTGGGTCCGGTATATGGTCACCAATGGAGATCGTGGACTGCAGCAGATGGCAGTACAATTGACCAAATCAGCCAATTGATTGACCAAATCAAGACAAATCCTGATTCTCGCAGATTAATTGTCAATGCATGGAATGTAGGCGATGTAGACAAAATGGCACTACCGCCATGTCATTGTCTATTCCAATTCCATGTCGCAGATGGAAAATTATCCTGCCAGCTGTATCAACGTTCAGCAGATATCTTCCTTGGAGTTCCATTTAATATCGCTTCTTATGCCCTGTTAACGTTAATGGTGGCACAAGTATGTGATTTGGAGCCAGGTGAATTTATTCATACATTAGGGGACGCCCATATTTATAATAATCATATTGAGCAAGTCGAACTGCAACTTACAAGGGAGCCGTATCCATTGCCGAAGATGAAAATAAACCCGGCCATTAAGGATATCTTCCAATTCTCATTTGATGATTTTGAATTAGTTGACTATGTCGCTCACCCTCATATAAAAGGAGTCGTCAGTGTATGATTTCCTTCATTGTGGCAATGGATGATAACTGGGTAATCGGGAAGGATAATCAACTTCCATGGCATTTGCCAGAGGACTTGAAATTTTTCAAAAGGGTGACGATGGGGCATCCGATCGTCATGGGTAGAAAGACTTTTGCTTCTATTGGACGTCCTTTGCCTGGAAGAGAGAACATTGTGATCACAAGAAATAAGGATTTTCACCATGACGGATGTAGCATATTCTATGGACTAGACCAATTTTTAGTTTATAGCCAACAGAAGCCTGAAGAAGAGTTCTTCGTTATCGGGGGAGCTGAAATTTTTAAGCAAATGTTACAAAAAGCGGATAGACTTTACATCACTGAAATTCATTCAAGCTTCGATGGAGATACTTTTTTTCCAGCAATTGAAATGAATGAGTGGAAACTGAGTTCAAAAGAACAAGGTTTGAAAGATGAAAAAAATCCATATGAGTATGAATTTGTCATTTATGATCGTAAATAGCGCACCCCCCTCCTGAAGAATTCAGGAGGGTTTTTTGTTGCTTTAGCAGGAAATTATAAATTTCCTCGACTTGTGGATAACGTGTTCGTATAAACTGTTGGCGTATCTGCATGAAAAAATAACAGGAGAAATTCCGTTTAATGAGCAAGCATCATGAAAAAGAGCCAAAATAACAGGAAAAATTCCTGCTATCCCTTCAAAAAATGCCAAAACAAACGATTTTGCTCTCCATAAGCGGAAAATCTTCCGTTATTTCTCCTAAAAGAGACTCCATCGAGAAGATAACAGGAAAAATTCCGCTTAAGGGTGAGAGATGGTTGGATCGAATAAGACAAACCGGAAGCTTCCTACATTTTGTAGGAGCTTTGTTCCTGGATGTTAAAAATTGACCGAAAAATAATAATTTTATAATAACAGGCTTAATTAATCAGATAGAACATGTTATAATGATCAAATTAAATTAAGCATGAATTTTTAAAATTTTGTGTGATTAGAGGTAGGGGAATGATATGGAACAGAATGTATTAAAAAAGAAATGGCTGCATGTGGAAGATATTATTATTGCGTATCAGCAGCTCAAGGATATCGTTGCCCATACACCGTTACAAAAAAATGAACGGTTGTCGGAGAAATACTCATGCAATGTGTATTTGAAAAGAGAAGATTTGCAACATGTCCGTTCTTTCAAGCTAAGAGGAGCTTTTTATAAAGTGAAATCACTAAGCGAAGAACAATTAAAGAATGGCGTTGTTTGTGCGAGTGCTGGTAATCATGCACAAGGAGTCGCATACGCATGTCGTCATCTTAGGGTCCACGGGAAAATATATATGCCTACAACGACGCCAAAGCAAAAGGTTAGTCAAGTTGAATTATTTGGGCGAGAATACGTTGATATTATTTTAATCGGTGATACGTTTGACGATGCGTACCATGAATCTGTTATATGTGCTGAAAAGGAAAATCGTGCCTTCATACATCCTTTTGATGATGAAATGGTAATGGCAGGTCAAGGAACGGTTGCGGTAGAAATTCTTAATGATTGTGAAGAACCGATCGACTTCGTTTTTGGTAGTATTGGTGGTGGAGGGCTTCTTTCAGGCTTGAGTACATATGTGAAAAGCATCTCTCCAAATACAAAAATGATCGGTGTTGAGCCAGCGGGAGCTCCTTCTATGAAAGGTGCGATGGATGCGCAGAAAGTCATTTGTCTTGATAAAATCGATAAGTTTGTTGATGGAGCAGCAGTCAAAAGTGTTGGCAACAAAACCTTCGAAATTTGCCAAGAGTTGATTGATGACATCATCCTTGTTCCAGAAGGGAAGGTATGTACGAGCATACTAGAATTATATAACGAGCATGCGATCGTAGCAGAACCTGCTGGAGCGATGCCGATTGCAGCACTTGATTTATACTGTGATGAAATCAAAGGAAAGAATGTCGTGTGCGTCATAAGCGGCGGTAATAATGATATTGGGAGAATGCAGGAAATCAAAGAAAAGTCGCTTTTGTATGAGGGGTTGTTATATTATTTTATCGTCAATTTCCCCCAACGTGCTGGTGCGTTAAGGGAATTTCTTGATGAAGTATTAGGGCCAGCTGATGATATCACTAGATTTGAATATACGAAGAAAAATAATAAGGAAAATGGACCAGCTTTAGTTGGAATTGAATTGCAAAGAAAAGAAAGCTATTGTGATTTAATCGAACGCATGAATAAAAAAGGGTTTTCTTATAAAGAAGTAAACAAGGATCGGGACCTATTTAATCTTCTTATTTAAGCGAGCCGCTCATGTTAAAATGTGAATTTCTTATGAACAATCGTCAATAATACCCCTATTGAGGATGAAAAATACTATAATCATATTAGGAAGGGTTAATTCAAAAGTCATTCAGTTAATTGCAATTTGAATGCTATCGTAGTATAGTCGTTTTAGAATTAACTATTCATACTAATGATACTAAAAAGGGGATGTTCTACCATGTTATCAAACATCGGTGTACCTGGTTTAATTTTAATATTAGTGTTAGCTTTGATCATTTTTGGACCGAAGAAGCTTCCTGAAATCGGAAGAGCATTTGGTCAAACATTACGTGAATTCAAGAAATCGACAAAAGAATTAACAAGCGATGTTATGGATGAATTTGAGGAAGAGAAAAAAGAAATTAAAGAAATGACTAAGTTGACAAAATAAGGTGTAAGATTTCTATCTTGCACTTTTTTTCTGAAATATTCTAGTAAGAGAGTGAAGACTCAACTTGAATATATGTTATACTTTCCTCTAACGGACTTTCGTTTAGATAAAATAAATTTTGTAGTTGGTAGGGGACTTTAATGGACGATAAAGAATTAAATTTAGTGGATCATCTAGATGAATTAAGAAAAAGAATTATATGGTCTGTTTTCGCATTTCTCGTATTTTTTATCATCGGATTTATTTATGTGAAAGACATATATGAGTGGTTTGTACGGGACCTTGATGTTAAGCTCGTAGTATTAGGTCCGAGTGATATTATTTGGATTTATTTTATGATTGGAACGATCATTGCAATCGCTGGTACAATTCCAGTATTAGCTTTACAACTATGGCTTTTTGTTAAGCCAGCTTTGAAACCGATAGAAAGAAAGATTTCTCTATCATATATACCTGCGTTATTTATATTATTTATTGTTGGGCTCTGTTTTGGCTACTTTGTTATATTCCCAACCATTATGAATTTCTTAGTTGAGTTAAGTGGAGATATGGTTGTCACTAACTTTACTGCAGATAAATATTTCCGTTTTATCATGAATACAACCCTTCCGTTTGGTTTCTTATTTGAGCTACCAGTTGTGGCGATGTTTTTAACATCTTTAGGAATTGTCAATCCTTATGTGTTGCAAAAGATGCGAAAGTATGCGTACTTTGTCCTAGTTGTGATCGCAGTTGTCATTTCACCGCCAGATATTATGTCAGATGTTTTAGTTACAATACCACTGTTATTCCTATATGAAATCAGTGTAAACTTATCAAAAATTGTCTACAAACGTAAGCTTAAAAAGGAACAAGAATGGGAAGCTGATTTTTCTGAGTAACCAAAAAGCCGGGCAACTGCTCGGTTTTTTTTCTTCTTCCTTTTTACCTTAATTGAGGAAAGCATATGAGTCATCCGAATCATTTTTAGAAAAAATGTTAATTTACCAATTTTTCAATAAAAACGTATGTTTTCTACTGTTTTTGGCTATTTCCTACGTATTTCTATCTATATTGTATTTTTTAAAGAACTTTATTGTTCGTTATAATGTACATATATGGGTATAAAAGGAGATATTGAAAATGGTAGGTGAGAGAATTAAAGAATTGAGAAAAAGAAAAGGGTATTCTATATCTGAATTAGCTAAACATGCAGGTGTATCCAAATCTTATTTAAGTTATATTGAAAGAGATGTACAAAAAAACCCTTCATTACAATTTTTATCAAAGATTGCTAAGACGCTAGATACAAATATAGAATATTTATTAGGCCAAGAGATAGAAGAGGAGTTAGATGAAGAATGGATTGCGCTCATAAAGAAAGCAATTGATGATGGGGTTGATAAGAGCGAATTTCAGAAGTATTTAGATTTCATCAAATTCAAAAAGTGGGAAGAACGGGATAGATCCCTGTAAGATGATGAGAATAAGTACATTATTACTTTACTTGTCCTTTTTCAATCTATTCGATGGATTCGTAACTTTCTTCGGTATCCATTTTAAAAAAATAGAAGAATTCAATCCATTGATGGAGCGAGTGATCCATATGGATTTGTGGTTATTTCTACTCTTGAAGGGGAGTCTCTCTATTTTTTTAATCATTCTTGCTCATTTTCTTCGTAACCTACAGGTTTCACTATACGTCAAACAATTAATCATATTCTCTTTATTATTATATTCAATCGTTGCCCTAGTTCATGTATCATGGATCGTTCTTTCGATCTAAAATGTGAACAAAAAAGCAACGAGCATAAGGACATTTAAAAGATGACTTTAATTCTGTCCCCTTCAATGTGTATAATAGAGTGAAGAGCAACATGAAATGGAGGAAGTGATGGGTTGGGTAAGGTTAGAGTTGTTACAGATTCGACAGTAGATTTACATGATGAGGTATTAGAGAAATTTGATATTGAAGTTGTTCCCTTATCTTTACATATAGATGGACAGAGCTATATTGACCGAAAAGATATAACAGCTGAGGAATTTATGCAGAAAATGAAAGAGGCTGAAGAATTACCGAAAAGCTCACAGCCACCAGTTGGAGAGTTTCTTGAGCTTTATGATCGTCTTCACGATGAAGGGTTTGAAGTCTTGTCTATTCATATGACTGGTGGAATGAGTGGAACGGTACAATCAGCTGAGTCTGCTGCAAGTATGGCGAAAGGGAATGTAACAGTCGTTGATTCTCGCTTTATTTCTAGAGGTTTATCCTATCAAGTCTTAGAGGCAGCAAAATTGGCTCAAGAAGGAAAATCAATGGGGGAAATTTTGCAAGCCATTGCAAAAATTCGCGAGAACACAAGATTATTCGTCTGTGTTGATACATTGGAAAACCTGATTAAAGGTGGCAGAATTGGAAAAGGAAAAGGGATCATTGGTTCCTTGCTGAATATAAAGCCAATTGCCTCATTAGAAGATGGTGTATACACGCCGGTCACGAAAGTAAGAAGTCATAGCAAAGCAGCAAAGTTTCTCGCAGAGGAATTTGCAAGAGATGTTAAAGGTAAGACGATTAAGTGTGTAAGTATTGCCCATGCAGAAGGTCTTGAACTGACACATAAAATAAAAAAAGCAGTATATGAATTTACAGGTTATGATCAAATAGATGTTGTCTTTACGACACCTGTTATTAGTACACATACTGGTCCAGGTGCGATCGGTTTTATGTACTATTTTGAATAAAAAGTGGACTAGCATAGAATGTTGTTAGCAGAGGCTGATGGAAAAGTGGTGTAAAATAACTTTTCTATCGGCTTTTCTTTTTATCGTTGCCGTTTATTAAAGGATATTGTTTAAATGTGTACATTGTTCTCTTTTTTTGTTAACTTCTGTTTAAAAATCCTAAAGAATTAGAAGGAATCTCACTAATTGTGTCGAAAAGGAAGTACAAATAGATTAACTGGGAAATTCGAGGGAAGAATATGCGGAAATTATTTAGAAATATATCTTTAAATAGTAAAGTCATGATACTAACCCTTTGTATCACTTTTGTAGTGGTCCTAGTTACTGGTGGGATTGCCTTGTCACTGCAAATGAAGGAAATGAAAGAACAATTATCCCAACAAGTCGTTGGGTTTGCTTCCCTATGGAGCTCCACGATAGAAGGAGAAGAGATAGAAAGAATCATTTATGCTGGAGATGTTTCGGAGCCGAGTTATAAAAAAATATATGAACATTTAAATTTGATTAATGAAAAAAATTCATCCGTATTCCACGGTTTCATTCTAATGCCCTCTGATGAGAATAGTAAGCTATACTCGGTTGTTTCCTCGAAAAGTAGTGAAGAAGTAATTGGCATTGAAGCGTTTCAACCTTATGTGGCATCTGAAGAGTTTCATAAAGCTTTACAAAATACAATGGAGACGAAAGAAGTCACTTCAAGCAGTCTGTACGATGAAGAGGGCGGGAGCTGGATTTCAGCAATAGCTCCTATAGAAGATCGAAAGGGAAATGTTACTAGTCTGTTAGCGATACATGCTGATGCATCAACGATTGATCGCTTTCAAATGGAACTTATTTTTTCATTATGCTTTGTCTTTCTTTTTATTACGATCATCGTATATTCCATTTTTCAAAAAGGATTAAACAAGGTTTTGGAGCCAGTAAATGAAATTATATATGGAATTAATGAAGTGAGTAATGGAAATTTTCAAGTGAAACTCCCGATAAAGGATCAATCTGATTTAGGTCAGCTTACTTCTCGATTTAATTATATGACTGAGCAATTATCGCAGTTATTTGAACGTGTTACCTTTACATCGAAACATTTCGGAAAGAACTTACATGAAGGGGGACAAAGCTCTAAATTTGAGGATGCCATTGATGAAATGGAGAACATCATTCAAAAGACGAAAATATTAAAAGAACTTCAACGGGCTGAGAAAATGAATGCGATAGGACAGCTTGCAGCTTCGGTCGCTCATGAAATTCGAAATCCGATGACTGTCGTAAAAGGATTTTTGCAAATCTTTAAATCTAAAAAAGAACTTTCAACTGAAGAGCAAATGTTTGTCAAACTAATGATAGAAGAAATGAATCGAGCGGAAACGATTATTAACGACTATTTATCATTAGCTCGGCCAGATATGGAGAATACAGAAAAGGTAGATGCTGTCGTACTCGCTCATAAAGCGATGGATTTAATGAATTCATATGCGATGATGTCTAAAAACATAGAATTAGAGACCATTATTGAGGATGAAGTTACCGTTATTGGCAATAGAAGCGAGCTTATTCAAGTTTTAATAAATATATTAAAAAATGGGATAGAGGCGATGAAGGACGGTGGGACATTATCCTTAAAAGTGTATAAAAAGGCGGGCTATGGCGTCTTTGAAATAAGGGATAGTGGTATCGGAATGACAGAAGAGGAGCTTGCTAGATTGGGGACGGCGTTTTACTCATTAAAAGAAAAAGGAACAGGAATGGGATTAATGGTATGCTATCAAATCATTGAGAGAATGAAAGGCAATATTGAAGTAGTCAGTGAGAAATGGAAGGGGACAACATTTACAATAAATGTACCATTAGATGAACAGAAGGAATCATGAAAATTCGTATTTCTTTCTTATTTGTCCATGCTTTGTTACAATGTACCTTGAATGAAGAGGGGATTGTAGGTGATAAAATGAAGAAAAGGTTCTGGCTATCTATATTTATTATTATCTTACTAATAATAATTCTTTTGGTTTTTAAATCCTGTCATCAAATAGGAAATACTGGAATTAACGATGCATTAAATTGGTCGTTAGAAGATTTTACGTTTACAGACCAAAATGGCAATGAGTTTGGCAAAGATGATTTAAAAGGGAAAATCTGGGTGGCGGATTTTATTTTTACAAACTGTACTTCTATTTGTCCTCCGATGACACATAATATGACCAAGATTCAGAAAATGGCAGAGGAAGAAGGAATCGAAAACGTTGAGTTTGTTTCTTTTTCGGTTGATCCTACGATCGATTCCCCAGAAGTATTGAATGACTACGGTAGCAAGTTTGAATTGGACTTTAGCAATTTTCACTTTTTGACAGGATATGACCAATCGTTTATAGAGTCGTTTGCTTTAGAGAATTTTAAAACGATTGTAAAGAAGCCTGAAAACGAGGATCAAGTGATTCACCAATCTTATTTCTATTTAGTTAATCAAGAGGGAACAATCATGCAATATTATTCGGGCGCAAATGATGTCCCATTTGAGGATATTATTAACGATATGAAAGCTATACAGTAAAACTGGAAGTAGACCTTGGCTAATAAAGGGTCTACTTTTCGTTTATTGTGGGGGCTGTTCTTTTCGTTTCCTTTAAACCTTGTTATAATGGAAAAAGCTTTATAGGGAAGGTGAAATGATGGAAAAAATATTCACCTCTTTTATTCTTTGTCTAAGTCTTTTCGTTGCTTGTAGCCATGGTTCAATCGAAAATCCAATTTCTTCTAAAGAGACATCCTTAGCACTAAAAGAAAAAATCCCGTATGATTTTTTCCCGAGAACATATCATATCGTTTCTGTTGGTGACTCACTGACGCAAGGAGTGGGAGACAGTACGAAAAGAGGCGGCTATGTCCCATATTTACAAGAGCAACTTGAAGGGGAAAAGGGAATAAAAGAAGCTGTTTTTCATAATTTTGGTGTGAGTGGGAATCGTACCTCTCAAATCTTAAATAGGCTCAGGACAAACGAACTAAGATCCGCTGTGAAAGAAGCGGACATCGTGTTAATCACAACTGGTGGAAATGACATCATGAAAGTAGTTCGAGAAAATTTCTCAGGTCTAGATATGAAAGACTTTGATAGAGAGCTGATAAATTATGAGAAAACGTTAACCTCTGTCATGAATGCCATTCGTGAGGAAAATGAAGATGCGATGATTGGCATGATCGGTCTCTATAATCCTTTTTTTCTTTTTTTGGCAGATGTGAAAGAAATGGATATGGTGATTGATAAATGGAATCATGTCAGTCAAGATGTGTTAAAAAAATATGAGAACACACTTTTTGTAGAAATCGCAGACGTGTTCAAAGATAGTGAAGAGAATTTACTTTATACCGATTACTTTCATCCAAATGATAAAGGGTATGAGCTGATGGCTGATCGTATACATGATGTCTTGCAAGATGAAGCATTGCAGCAAAAGCTGGTGGCAGTAAAAAAGGAGAACGAACATAATGACAGATAAATGGAAAAAACGATTTTTTCTCCTTCTAGGATTAATCATCCTGTTTGTTTTAGTCGTTTTGATCATGGTGAATATGCCGATTAAAGACAAGGGATTATCACCAATAGCTGATGAACAAGAAGAGAATGTTCAGTTCCAAATTCAAGCGACCAAATCTGACTTAAATAAAATTATGAATCATTATATTGAGGAGGAAGGGTTGACAAGCCCAATCGCTTACGAAGTTCTACTTAACGATGAAGTAGAATTATATGGCACTATGAAGGTATTTACACAAGATATTGAGATGAAGCTTACTTTTGAACCGGAAGCTCTAGATAATGGAGATGTGATATTAAAGCAAAAATCGATTTCCATCGGTCAAATTCAACTTCCTGTATCATATGTTTTAAAGTTTATTCGTGATCAATATGATTTCCCTGAATGGGTAAGTATTCAACCAAATGATGAACTCGTTTATGTATCGTTACAAAGAATGAAATTAAAAAGTGATGTTAAGGTAAGAGTGAATAAATTTGATTTAGTCAATGACGATATTCAATTTTCGTTGTTGGTTCCGACCAATTAAAAGGTGGCATTTGTCATCTTTTTTTAGTACGAAAACAGCATATTTGCATTTAGGAATGAGATTCCTTTAATCTATAAGAAAATGAAGCGGATGGTGATACTAAAATGGAGAATCAGCAAATGGGAGTAGCAACTTTCGCTGGTGGATGTTTTTGGTGTATGGTGAAGCCTTTCGATGAACAGCCAGGCATTATGAAGGTAGTCTCTGGATATACAGGTGGACATACAGAAAACCCTACATATGAAGAGGTTTGTAGTGAGACGACAGGTCATCATGAAGCGGTACAAATCACGTTTAATCCAGAACTGTTTCCCTATGAAAAGTTATTGGATGTATATTGGCAGCAAATCGATCCAACAGACCCAGGTGGGCAGTTCTATGATCGGGGCCAATCCTATCAAACGGCCATTTTTTACCATAATGAAGAACAGAGAAAAATAGCGGAGGAATCGAAAAAGCATCTTCAAGAAAGTGGTCGATTCCAAAAACCGATTGCGACGAAAATATTGCCTGCACAACCGTTTTATGAGGCAGAGGAATATCACCAACATTTTTATCGGAAAAATCCAACAAGATATAATGCTTATAGTCAAGGTTCTGGACGAGTTGATTTCATTAAGAGACATTGGGGTGACAAAATTGAAAAATAAAGAACTAAAAGAAAAATTAACACCGATGCAATATGAGGTAACGCAAAATAGTGGTACGGAACCGCCATTCCGGAATGAATATTGGAATGAGTTTTCAGATGGAATTTATGTGGACATTGTCTCTGGAAAGCCATTATTCAGTTCAAAGGATAAATTTGATGCTGGCTGTGGTTGGCCGAGTTTTACGAAACCGATTGAGGAAGAAGAAATTATTGAAAAAGAGGACAAGAGTCATTTTATGATTCGTACTGAAGTACGTAGCAAAACGGCAGATTCTCATCTTGGCCATGTTTTTGATGATGGCCCTGGACCAACTGGCTTACGATACTGTATAAACTCTGCAGCCACACGCTTTATTCCTAAGGAAAAACTTGAAGAAGAAGGCTACGGTGAATACTTAAAACTATTTCATGAAGAGTGAAGAGAGGCTGGGTCATAACTAGCTTCAAAATAATGAGAAAGGTGTACTCAAATTCACCTTTCTCTAATTTTGTCTGTTAATTTTGCCATTAACGCAAGACCTTCGATTTTCCTCGTACAAAATTCTGAGTGAAACGCAAATTAGCCTTTAAGAATCCACATCGATTTCCGCTTTGTCTAAATTTCTACTATAAGACCCTATTTTGCTCCAACCATCTCTCACCCTTAAGCGGAAATTTTCCTGTTATATCTTTAAAGGAGCCCCTTTTAGGGGAAATAACGGAAGATTTTCCGCTTATGGAGGGCAAAATCGTTTATTTTGGCATTTTTTGACTAATTAGCAGGAATTTCTCCTGTTATTTCGGCTCTTTTTCATGATGCTTGCTCATTAAGCGGAAATTTTCCTGTTATTCTTTATGCAGATACGCCAACTGTTAATAGGAACACTTTATCCTCAAGTCGAGGAGATTTATACACTCCAAACTAGAATCAAAAAGTCGTTATCAGCGACTTTTTGACACCGCCTCATTATTCTTTTTTTAAAGACATTGTACAAATTGGGCAAATACACATACGGGTCAAGTACCTACTACATACATTAGCAGTGATAATAACCTAAATTGATTTCTAAGTGTAAGAAATTTTCATGGAAATCAATGGACAAAAAAATGAAGGAGTGGAGATAAAGTGAATTACGGATATGATACTTGTGGATATGACCCTTGCTTTACTGGATATGGTTATCCTGCACCTGCAGTAGGTGGAGTTGCGGTTGGTGGTTTTCGCGGAGGATTTGCGTTAATTGTGGTTCTTTTCATCCTATTAATTATTATTGGAGCTAGCTATTGCAAATAATCTGGGGGAAAGTGGAATTACCTTGCCAAAAGGTAATTCCTTTTTTTAATGCTGTAAGAAATGTAAGAAAATTAGAGGAATTCACCTATTAACGAACGATTGAGTTGGTGGATAAAATTAAAGTTCGTATTTTATTGTTGACCACCTTCTTTTTCTCTGCTATATTATTATAGGATTTGAAAAAACACGAAAAACGATAATCGAAAGCAACGACAGGGGGAAAAGCGATGAAAACGAACTATGATGTAATCGTTGTTGGTGCAGGACCTGCCGGAATTTTTACATGTTATGAACTAACATTAAAGATGCCTGAAGCAAATATTATTTTAATAGATAAGGGTCACGATATTTTTAAAAGACATTGTCCAATTTTACAAAAGAAGATTGAAAAATGCCCACCGGCAGCTGGAAGAAAAGAATTTGCAGGATGCTTACCAGCGTGTTCGATTACGAATGGTTTCGGTGGAGCTGGGGCATATTCTGATGGAAAGTTTAATATTACAAGTGAATTTGGGGGATGGATGACGGATTATTTGTCAGACTCTCAAGTGATTGAATTGATTAAATATGTTGATGAAATTAACCTTAAACATGGCGCAACAACAAGTATTACCGATCCATTAACACCTGCAGTAAAGGATATTGAAAGACGTGCATATGCTGCTGGATTAAAACTACTTCGCGCTCAAGTTAGACATTTAGGAACTGAACAAAATCTACAAATTCTTCAAGATATTTATGGTTACTTAACAGAAAAGATCGATATGTCCTTTAAAACGGAAGTAGAAGATTTAATGACAGAACGAACTTCTGATGGTCATAAGGTGACAGGAGTAAAGTTGAAATCAGGTGATTCCATTACTGCAGATAAAGTTGTCATTGCACCAGGAAGAGATGGAAGTGTATGGTTAGCAAAATTATTGAAATCTCGCCGCCTAAAAATGATCAGCAATCAGGTGGATGTAGGTGTCCGGGTCGAGACTTCCAATATCGTAATGGACGAAATTAACGAACATTTATACGAAGGGAAATTTACATTTAATACGTCGGTTGGGACAAGAGTCCGTACTTTCTGTAGTAACCCTTCAGGTCATGTTGTCGTTGAAAATCATTCTGGAACAATGCTTGCAAATGGTCATGCTTATAAAGATCCCAAACTAGGAAGCCCGAATACAAACTTCGCTTTGCTTGTTTCACATACATTCTCAGAGCCATTTGATAAACCGAATGAGTATGCAATTGCCATTTCTAAGCTGGCTAATGCATTATCAAATGGTGGAATCATCGTACAAAAGTACGGGGATATTTTAAAAGGTAGAAGATCAACGGAGAAACGAATTAAAGAGGGTTTTATCGAACCAACGCTGAAGGAAGCAGTTCCTGGAGATTTAGGACTTGTTTTACCTTACAATACATTGAAGAGCTTAGTAGAAATGACAGAAGCTTTAAACGTCGTTTCTCCTGGTCTTGCTTCTGAACACACATTATTTTACGGGGTAGAAGCGAAGTTTTACTCTGCACGTCCAAAATTAAATGATCGATTTGAAACAGAAATCAGTGGTCTTTATGTTGGTGGAGATGGTGCTGGTGTGACAAGAGGTCTTGCTCAGGCAAGTGCTTGTGGTGTTTGGATTGCGCGAGATATTATTGAAAAGAGTAAAAATACAACGAAAAAAGAATCAGTAACGGTATAATTTTATTTAAAAATCTGCCTATTAAAGGGCAGATTTTTTAGTTTAAGGACACGATGATCTTCTGAATGGTCGGACTTTTCAGAATTAATGATTTCCGTTACAATTTAAATAGATATTAATGATAGGCTTTTGACATGGAAAGAGGAGGATGAAGAAAATGAAGCAATCTCTATGGATAAACGGGGAGTGTGTAGAAACGAAGGAATATTCAACGTTATTAAGCCCATACGATCAATCGCTAATTGCTGAAGTCGCAGTGGCTGAAAAGAATGATGTACGTAAGGCAATAGAGGCAGCATCAAATGCTGAAGGTATCCTACGCTCATTGCCAGCCTATAAGCGGGCTGAAATTCTTGAGAACGTCGTAGAATTAATGAAAGAAAATAAAGAAGAATGTGCCCAAATCATTGCAAAAGAAGCGTCAAAACCATTAACAGCAGCTCGAACTGAAGTAGACAGAACGATCATGACTTATAAATTTTCCGCTCAAGAAGCGCGAAGGATTTATGGTGAAACAATACCGATGGATGCTGCTCCAGGCGGTGAAGGAAGAGTGGCTTATACGGTGAAAGAGCCGCTTGGAGTGATAGCTGCGATAACTCCATTTAACTTTCCAATGAATCTTGTAGCTCATAAAGTTGGACCTGCAATTGCTGCTGGAAACACGATTGTGTTAAAGCCTGCAACACAAACCCCTTTATCATCCTATAAAATTGCTCAATTTTTCCATGAAGCCGGTTTACCAAAAGGTGCTTTAAATGTTGTTACCGGTAGAGGTAGTACGGTTGGAGATGTCCTGGTCCAAGATGATCGTATTAAAATGATAACGTTTACAGGTAGTCCTGAAGTTGGCAAGCAAATCCGGGAAAAAGCTGGTTTAAAACGGGTAACGCTTGAGCTAGGGTCTAATGCAGCGGTAATTGTTGATGAGAATTCGAACTTAAAGGAAATAGTTCCGCGAATTGTAACTGGTGCTTTTGCATTCCAAGGGCAGGTTTGTATTTCTGTTCAACGAATTTATGTACATGATACAATCTATGAGGCTTTTGTTGAGCAGTTTATCGAACATACAAAGAAATTGAAGATTGGAGATCCGCTCGATGAGCAAACAGATGTTTCTGCTATGATTTCAAGAGGGGATCAAAATCGGGTGTTAAATTGGATTGAAAGTGCGACAAAATCAGGCGCAACGCTTGCTCTTGGTGGAAGAGGGGAGAATGCTATTTTACAGCCAACAGTTCTTTTAGATGTTCATCCAGAAGAGAAAATCTCATGTGAAGAAGCATTTGCTCCAGTCGTTCATATTAATCGAGTCAGTTCAATGGAAGAAGCGATTAACTTTGTAAATGAGTCAAAATATGGCTTACAGGCTGGTGTTTTCACGACCGACGTTGGTCGAGCATTTAAAGCAGCAAAAGAATTGCATGTAGGTGGAGTGATGATTAATGATTTTCCAACATTCCGCGTTGACCATATGCCATATGGAGGTGTGAAATTAAGTGGGATGGGAAGAGAAGGCATTAAATATGCGGTAGAGGAGATGACAGAATTAAAGCTGATAAGCTTTAAACTGTAGGACCGAGTTTAAATGCTGTTATGCAATGAGTATGTTTTTTTACTATCTATATTATCTCTTAAAAGCTTAAATTTACCTTTCCGATGAGGTTCATTAGCATACATTATTTTTGCATGCAACATTTCTTAAACTAGATTCATGTTTTTATGCGGTAAAATAATGTTTCATTAATCTACTACGGTTCAAAGGGCTAGGTACCATTTATGTAAAGGAGAGAAAAAATTGACTGCTACAAGTACTGTCATTACTGGAGAGAACTTCGTTATCGAGGTATTTAACGATCCATATAATAAAAGAATTCGAATTGAGGATATAAGGGGTAACGTTTATGAGGCGCTCGCAAAAGCAGAAGAAATAGCCTTACACTCAAATGCTGATAAACTCATCGTAAAGGGAAGAAATGAGCAGCTTATTCCACTGCTTGAACATGGATTTCAATGTGAAGCTGTAATTGAACGCTTTTTTCTAGGCTCTGACTGTTATTTTTGCTGTAAATATTATACGTATGAGCGAAGGAATAGCGACTCTTTTACGAAAGAGGACACAATGGTAAAAGATGTCCAATCATTAGAAAAGAATAGCGGGTTGAAATCACCTCCTGAGGAATACAAACTTATTTTCGTGCAAAAGGAGGAGGTAGCAGCGTTGGCACAACTGTATCAGCAGGTGTTCAAGATTTACCCTACCCCATTACATGACCCAGCGTACATTTTAAAAACAATGGAAGAAGGGACGATTTATTTTGCGTTTACTAAAGGAGAAGAGGTAGTGAGCGCTGCATCAGCGGAAGTAAATGAGTTTTACAAAAATGCGGAGCTTACAGACTGTGCAACGTTGCTTGAACATCGAAAATACGGTTTAATGAAAATTTTATTAGAGAAGCTTGAGGAAGAGCTTCTTGCTAGAGGAGTTTATTGCGCTTACTCGATTGCTAGAGCTCAATCATTCGGGATGAACGCAGCCTTACATCAACTGGGGTACCGTTATCGAGGAAGGTTAACAAATAACTGCTATATTTATGACAAAATCGAAAACATGAATATGTGGGTAAAGGATTTATCTTTTCAGGAAAAGATTTGAGAGAAACGCAAGTGAGACGGACGACATGCCGAAAAATCGTCTATTACTGCCGAATTTTCGGCATGTTTTAGAACAATGAATGAACTGGTAGGTGATGAATATTGCCACAGGAAATGGCCATTTCAAATGAAGTATTAAAGGCTATTCTTTCTAGAATTGATGAAGGGATTCATGTGGTCGACACAAATGGAACAACGATTTATTATAACGAGGTGGCAGCAAGGCATGATGGATTAAAAATTGCGGATGTAATTGGAAAACCACTACTTCATGTTTTTCCCTCATTGAACGTAAACACGAGTACATTGATCAAAGTCTTGAAGTCAAAAAAGGCAATTTATAATCAGGCGCAAATTTATACGAACGTATATGGGAAAAGAATAGAGACAATGAACACGACGCTCCCGATCTTTGTGAAAAAGCAATTTATAGGAGCGATGGAAATTGCGAAAGATCACACGACCATGAAAAAACTCTCTGAACAGCTTGTCGATTTGCAAAAACAGTTACTTTCAAAAAAAAATTCCTCTAAAAAACCAAGTACGGTATCTTATACTATGCAAGATCTATTAACGAAAAACCCTCATTTTGAGCAAATGAAAATAGAAGCAGAGCAACTGGCCCGTTCCCACTCTCCTGTATTAGTCTTTGGTGAAAGTGGAACAGGGAAGGAATTATTTGTACAAGGAATACATCATGCCTCTACTCGTGCTAATGCTCCATTTATTGCCCAAAATTGTGCGGCGATTCCTGAAAATCTCCTTGAAAGTATTCTCTTTGGAACCGCAAAAGGGAGCTATACCGGTGCAGTTGAACGTCCTGGATTATTTGAGTTGGCAGACAGTGGCACTCTTTTTCTAGATGAGATACATGCCATGCCGATCGATCTCCAAGCAAAGCTGCTACGCGTTCTTGAAGATGGACATTTCAGAAGGGTAGGAGGGGGGAGAGATATAGGTGCTGATGTAAGGGTGATTGCAGCAATGAATGTTCACCCTAAAAAAGCCCTTGAACAAAAAATGCTTCGTTCTGATTTGTTTTACCGTTTGAATGTCTTAACGTTTGAATTAATGTCTTTGCGAGAAAGAAAAGAAGATATTCTATATTTGTCAGAGGTCTTTATTCATCATTTTAACCAGAGTTTGAACAAGAATGTTAAAGGTATTTCAGAGAGTGTGAAAGAGGTACTCCTGAGTTATACATGGCCAGGAAACGTAAGAGAGTTGAAGCATGCTCTTGAATATATGATGAATATTTGTATGGGTGAACAACTGGAAATAGACGCTCTCCCGATTATGTTAAAGGAATTTATTAAGAATGGGAAAAGTCTGTCAAATAAAGAAGTGCTTTCATTTCGTGAAAAGATTGCAATGTACGAACAGAATTTAATTTTACAAGCTTTAAAGGAAACGGAAGGGAATATTCTCCAAGCAGCAACTTTATTACGGCTACCTAGACAAACGTTACAATATAAAATACAGAAGTATGGACTTGATGCCGAATAATCGGCATTTTTTTATCGATATTAATTGAAAAGCCTTTATTTTCCCTATTTACGAGCTTTGGCATGCTTTTTGCATAATTTATTATAAATACATTTCTAGGGGGATAAAGCGTGAAGCAAACATTATATAAGCCGAAAAGGCATTGGAAAGACATAGAGCTATGGAAAGATGTTACGGAGGAGCAATGGAATGATTGGCTTTGGCAATTAACGAATACAATTCGGACGCTCGAAGATTTAAAAAAAGTTATTCATTTAACTCCAGAAGAGGAAGAAGGAGTGAAAATTTCTACCAAAACGATTCCTTTAAATATAACTCCATATTATGCATCTCTCATGAATCCAGATGATCCCCGCTGTCCAATTCGGATGCAGTCAGTACCTATTTCAAAAGAAATTTATAAGACGAAATATGATTTAGAGGATCCTCTCCATGAAGATGAAGATTCTCCAGTACCTGGTTTAACACATCGTTATCCAGATCGCGTTCTTTTTCTCGTTACCAATCAATGTTCCATGTATTGCCGTTACTGCACAAGAAGAAGATTTTCTGGACAAATTGGCATGGGTGTTCCTAAGAAACAGTTGGATGAAGCGATCCATTATATTAGAAGTACTCCTGAAGTTAGAGATGTTCTCATTTCGGGTGGAGACGGATTGCTTATTAATGACACGATTTTAGAATATATTTTAAAAAATTTACGTGAAATCGATCATGTGGAAATTATACGAATTGGGACCAGGGCACCAGTGGTCTTCCCACAGCGAATTACCGAAAATCTATGTACTATTTTAAAGAAGTATCATCCTATCTGGCTCAATACGCACTTTAACACTTCGATTGAAATTACCGAAGATTCTAAGAGAGCATGTGAAATGCTTGCGAATGCAGGAGTCCCGGTTGGGAATCAATCAGTTATTTTAGCTGGAATTAACGACAGTGTGCCGATTATGAAAAAGCTGATGCACGATCTAGTGAAGATTCGAGTTCGCCCATATTATATTTATCAATGTGATTTATCTGAAGGTATTGGTCATTTCAGAGCACCTATTTCAAAAGGATTAGAAATTATTGAAGGCTTGAGAGGGCATACATCTGGCTACGCAGTCCCGACATTCGTCGTAGATGCACCTGGGGGTGGAGGTAAGATCTCATTGCAGCCAAACTACTTAATTTCCCAAAGTGCAGATAAAGTTGTCCTTCGAAATTTTGAGGGCGTAATTACGACATATCCAGAACCAGAATCTTATACACCTGGTACAGCTGAAGGATATTTTCAAGAAATCTACGAAGATATGGAAGAAAAACGTTCGAATGTAGGAATTTCAGCCTTGATGAATGATCAAAAATTCAATCTCGTTCCAGAAGGAATTGAACGCCTAAACCGTCGTCAATCATATGAGAGTGACCCAATGCATGCCTCCTTAAAAAACAAACGAGAAAAACGGGATCAATTAAAAGAGAAAAAATTCCAAGCACAACAGGAAAAATTTAAAAAAGTGGATCTCGAAACGAAGGAGGCGTAGTGATATGGCGTATTGTGATTGGTGCAGCAGTAGTGAGATTCATAAAGATCAACAATCCGTGTATTGGGAGTTACCAGATGGCACTAAAGCGATTGAAATTAGGGAGACTCCAACAATTGTGTGCAAGGAGTGCGGGATGACCTATCAAGACGACTCCATTGTCAAGGATATAGAAGATCAGCTTTTTCTAATTGATACAAAGGGAATCGATCGCTCCATTCGTTTTAAGGAGCTAATGAAACTCCCTAAATTGTTGAAGAGAAATTATTTTGATTTTTCTTCCTAGAACTAGAACTTGAAGAAAACTAGCACGCATTAAATGGTGCTAGTTTTCTTCTGTCTAATGTTATTTCCCTTTTAAGATCCAAAATCCAAATAATATAACCGTGACACCAATTGCCGTGCGCCAGCTAGGTATTTCTTTAAGAAAAGGCAACGTTCAAATTGTCTGGATTTTTTAATAGACTACTTCCATGAAAATAAGTTATAGTAAAAGACAATATCAAGAATAGAGGGAGAAAAGTACGTGATGTTGAAATCGTTCTATCATTTTTTAATGAAATATCGTCATCCTAAGCCACCGAATGACTTGAGTGTTTTTGCCAACGCTGCCTATACGGATCATAGTTTTCCAAAAAGTAGTGAGGATTACGATGAGCTAAGCAGTTATTTGGAATTGAATGGACATTATTTATCGAGCATGGTGGTATTTGATGAAGCATGGGAAATTTACCTTTCAACAGAAAAAAGGGAAACCAATGAATGAATTGGAGTCCCTTTTTTTGTTCTTCATCTATACTTCAGTAGAATGAGGTTTAATGACTTCTGAACCAAATTGAAGGCATTCGCTACAAATAGAAACTCCAGGTCCCAGTGCTAAATCGCCTACTTCCTGTTTACTCCTTCTACAGAACGAACAAGTGTCAATATGTTCTGTGTCCCTGTTTTGATTGGGAGTAGATGTCTTCTCTAAAGCACTATAGAGCTCATCAATGACTTCTGGTTCAATATAGTCAAAATCTCCTTTCAACTTCACGGCAATGGTTGTATAGGCAATTGCCATCCCTTCATAAAAACGTTGTCGTTCTAATGCTTCACTGCTTTTTGATTTTTCATCACATAATGAGCTTAATTTTTCTAGTTCTAAAATGGTGTCTTCAATTTTTGCGCCTCGAAAAGTCTTCTTGCGAAAATCTTGGTCCATAACGTATCCCTCCTAATTATCATATGTATACATTTGTATACATCTCTATAGGAATATATTCTTTCATGAGTAAAATATTTCCTGCTTTTTTTGAAAATTCTTTGCTTTTTTTATAAAGGAGCAAATGATGATGGATGTTTACTTTACTTAAAGTACGGTTTTTCTTATTTGAGCATATAATATCTTAATAAATTCACGACTCATCATGTGGGAGATGGAGGCTATGAAAGATAAGAAAAAACCAAAATTTAAGATCGGTGATACAGTCGTGATCACGATTTACGGTACTGTTGGGAAAATTACAGATGTTAAATGGCTGGATGGCATGCATGTATACGGAATTAACGGAAGTGAAGGCTTATTTATGGAATCAAGTCTTCAGTATCTGTCCGAATATGAAGGTAATATTATGGAGAAAGAGCAAATTGATATTGAGTATCGTTACTTTATCGGTGATCTTGTCCAAGTCAAAGGATATGGGGCTGATTTATTTAAAGTGGTAGGCTTTAGAACCGAAATTTGGAGATACAAAGAGGATGCATGGGAAGACGTTATTTACGAGCTTGCACGAATCAAAGATGGAGAATGGCTTGAAGCGGGTGAAGAAGAACTAACATTAGTAGCTGATGCAGAAAATGCAGAATCATTTATTCAAAAATTAGGTCTCTTATTTTTGGCGAATAAGAAAAAGCCATTGGAATTGCAAAATCCAAACCCTACACATAAAAAAGCAGAGAAACAGTTTCTTGAAGAACAAAAAGAGCAAAGTCAAATCATTGATACACTATTAGATATCTATAATGACTACTCGATTCTTTATGAGCTTTTTCAAGATGAGGAATATAAACATATTATGAGGATGGTTGTAAGAAAACTCCAGCTGATTGTACGTAAATCCCGCTCACTTCATCAAAGCAGTGACAACAGTTAAACAAAAAGAAGCAGCACAAACAGAAGGGGAATCCCTAAAATTATAATCGTTTTAAAATGGATAGAGGTCATTTTTCTAAATAATTGCAAGGTCATACTGTTATCCCCATTCAAATCGTTTCTCCATGTATCAATTGCTTTGGAAATGGTCATCATTTTGTCTTCCTCCTTTTTCATCATTCTATGCTTGTCCATTGCAGGAATATGACAGAAATTTTGAACATGAGATTTCTTTGTTCCTAATACTAGGAAATGTTCGATCAATAGGAAGTGGAAGATAGTATAGAAAGTGTTCGCTGTTGAGCGGACATTTTTCCTATGCAGCAAAAATATACATAGATTAAACTGAAAGTGAGATTGAAACTATTTTTCAAGGTGTACGTATAAGAAAATAAAAGCTTGAAAGGGAGGAAATGTGGATGTCATTCTTTAATAAAATGTTTGCAAGTGTTGGGATTGGAGCTGCGAAGGTTGATACGAAATTAGAAAGAGATATTGTTGCTCCAGGAGAGGAAGTAAGAGGAATAGTCGTCATACAGGGGGGGAAAACGGAACAATCCATTGATGCTATCTATTTGACGCTAAATACGACTTACATAAAAGAAAGTGATGACAAGAAATATACAAAAACTGGTCAAGTTGATAAATTTAAATTAACGGAACCGTTTATCATTAGAGCGAATGAAAGAAGAGAAATTCCAATTTCTTTTCGACTTCCTAGTGACACCCCTTTAACTTTAGGAAAAACGAAGGTATGGGTAAGCACTGGATTGGATATAAAAAATGCAGTGGATCCTTCTGATAAAGATTTCATCCGAGTGGTGCCCAATCACTTGATGGAATCGGTACTTAATGCTGTCTCTGATCTAGGCTTTCGCTTAAGAGAGACAGAATGTGAAGAAGCACCTTACAAAATGCGTCGTCGCCTTCCGTTTGTTCAAGAATTCGAATTTGTACCAATAACAGGGGCGTTTAGAGGACGATTAGATGAATTGGAGCTTGTATTTTTCCCAACTTCAAGTGAGCAATTGGAAATTATGATGCAGGTAGATCGACGGGCTAGAGGAATAGGAAGTTTATTTGCAGAGGCTTTGAATATGGACGAAACGAATGTACGCTTACATGTAACTAGTGCAGATATCCCAACGATGCAGCAGAAAATTCACAGTGTTATCAAACGCTATTCTTAAGAGCAAAAGGAGAAAATAATGTAATACCTTCAAAGCTTTCCACGATAGCAAATAGTGTATATATCTTATTTTTAAGCTGTTGTCGCAACATTCCCTGAAATTTAACATATGTAAGAATGAAAAGGAGTTTGCCATCATACATTTTGTACAAAGGGGGCGATTCTGTGAAGGAAATTGAAGTATTTATTGATACGGACGAAATAGCAGATTTTTTCTTCCAAGAGTTAGTAAGGAGAGGATACGCTCCTTCGGATGGGGAAGCAGAGGAACTTGCAGACATCACGTTTGAGTATTTATTAGCTAAATGTATCATTGATGAAGAAGAAGACGCATAAGTTTTACTTAAATATGAGAGAAATTAATATGAAAGAGAAGGGGCAATACAAAAAGGTTGGTTATGCTATCTTTTTGTATTGCCCTATTTCTATTACGTGTTTTTTCGATCTTTTGCGGTGTTTTCTTTTCCATGTGCTTCATGCTCCGCGACGATTTGTTCTGGTGGAATATGATTATTCTTTTTTGGCTGATTGATGCGACTTCTATGCTTTTTACCCATAGTACCCTCCAATTTGCCTATTTTTGATGTTTTCTTTTAATCGTTAAAGACGTATGAGGTTCTGTATTGGATCTAGAAGATGGATTGGTTTCGTTTGCATGTTGAACTGCTTGCTCAAGCTTTTTACTCATTTTTCCTTTTGACAAGATAAATTCCTCCCATATAGAAAGTCCTGTTTATTTTTCCCGAATATGATCGAATCATTCGTAATGAAAAGTCATGACTCTACAAACAATAAAAATAACGCTATAATAGGACAAGAATGATTGTGTACATGTTATACTTATTTTTCATAAAGGTTAAGGAGGATTTTTCATGAGTGTACATATTGGTGCTAAAGAAAATGAAATTGCAGAAACAGTTCTATTACCTGGTGATCCATTAAGGGCAAAATATATAGCTGAAACTTTTTTAGAAAATCCTGTTTGCTATAACGAAGTTCGTAATATGTTTGGATATACTGGTACGTATAAAGGAAAGCGTGTATCTGTACAAGGAACGGGGATGGGGGTTCCTTCAATTTCGATCTATGTAAATGAGCTTATGCAAAGCTATAATGTGCAAAACTTGATTCGTGTAGGTACCTGTGGAGCTATTCAGAAAGATGTGAAAGTGAGAGATGTTATATTAGCCATGACTGCTTCTACTGACTCTCAGATGAATCGCATTACCTTCGGTGGAATTGACTATGCTCCAACAGCAAATTTTGATCTTCTAAAAAAAGCTTATGATGTAGGGGTTGAAAAGGGGCTTAATCTAAAGGTTGGAAATGTCTTTACAGCAGATATGTTCTATAATGATAATGCGGATCATGAGAAGTGGGCCCAATACCAAATCCTTGCGATTGAAATGGAAACAGCAGCACTGTATACTTTGGCAGCAAAGTTTAACCGTAATGCATTATCTGTTCTAACCGTTAGTGATCATATATTAACTGGAGAAGAAACAACTGCTGGGGAGAGACAAACAACTTTTAATGAGATGATTGAGGTTTCTCTAGAGGCTGCTATAAAGTAAGACATGTAATAAAAGCACGCAGCTTCGCCATCAATATGTGGAGCTGCCTTTTTCGCATTCCCTGTTTATTTAGTGAAAATATTGTAAAATGGATTTGTCTTAGTTTAAGTAGACAAATAACTCATTGAAGTATTGGTGGTTATCATGAGAAAAATATTCATAACAGTATACGTAGTAAGCATCGCTCTTATCATGAGCGGATGCAATCAATTTGATTCCCTTGTAAATAAGATTCCGTTTATGAATCAAAGCGACGGAGGACATGGATTCAAGGAGAATGAGGAAATAGTAGAGAATGATGAGCCATCTGTAGAGGAAGAAGAGATTGCATCAGATATTCTCACTTTAGAGGCGCAATTTTTTAATGAAATTGAAGAAGTGAATGGGAAGTTGACGATCCAAAACCCTCTCAATATATTGGCTTTAGTCAATAAAGAGTTTTCTCTTCCTGAACAATATGCACCAGAGGATCTTGTCCGACCTAAGGTCCCTTTCTCTTTCGGTGATCTGGACATTGAAAAAAGTTATATGCGGAAAGAGGCAGCAGAGCATCTTGAATTATTGTTTAAAGCTGCGGAAAAAGCAAACATAGAAATATTTGCGGTCTCTGGATATCGCTCGTATGACCGTCAAGTTGACGTCTTTGCAGCAAAGGCTAGTCAAGTAGGAGAACAAGCAGCCGCTACTGTTGTGGCGGTCCCAGGATTTAGTGAACATCAAACAGGACTTGCAATGGACATCTCCAGTAGAAGTATAAATCTTGAGTTGATTGAGAAATTTGAAGAGACAAAAGAAGGTATATGGTTAGCCGACAACGCTTATAAATTTGGGTTCATTTTACGATATCCAAAGGGAAAAGAGGATATTACAGGTTATCAATATGAACCTTGGCATTTCCGATACGTCGGAATTGAAGTTGCGAAACTCATGTATGAAAAAGATCTAACCTTGGAAGAGTATTTTAACATCGTAGAGAAAATTTAAACGGAGTCATAATTTGTTCACATTTTCTCTATACCATTATATTAGGGGACTACCTACTTTTTTCTTTGTTAAATGATGGAATTAAAGGTTATGCTTTTTATCACAAGATTTTATTGAGTTTAACAACTAGCTTATAGAGCGAGCATTCTACGGAATTGAAAGTGGTGACAATATTGGAAAATGAAGAATTGAATAAAGAGCCCAATGACAACCAATCTGGATTCATTCAGATGAAAAAGTTTCACTTCGTCATGCTTTTGTTCTTCGTTGTGTTCTTAGCAGCAGGTATCACAACATTTGCACTTGCATTTGGAGACGAAAAGGCAGTTCCAGTAGTAAGTGAGGAAAGAGAAGAGTTTGAAAAGTTTTACACTGCTTATGATACGATTAAAAAGAGCTACTATAAAGAAGTGGATGAAAATACATTAGTTAACGGAGCTATTAATGGGATGATTGAATCTCTCGAAGATCCTTATTCAGATTATATGAATGAGGAAGAGGCAGCTAACTTCCATCAGAGTATTTCATCTTCCTTCGAAGGAATCGGAGCAGAAATACAAGAACGAGATGGCTATATTGTCATCGTTTCTCCACTTAAGGGTTCTCCAGCTGAAAAGGCAGGTATACGTCCAGAGGATAAAGTTCTTTCAGTAGATGGAGAAAGCCTTCAAGGAATGAGTTCAACGGAGGCAGTTCTATTGATTAGGGGAGAAAAAGGAACGAAGGTTGAACTTGAAATTGAACGGCCAGGTATAGAAGAACATTTAATGATGACGATTGTCCGTGATACAATCCCTATAGAAACGGTTTATGGAGAAATGATTGATGATGAAATTGCAAAGGTGCAAATTACATCATTCTCTGATAATACCTCAAAAGAATTGATTGAAACATTAAATGAACTGCAAAATCAAGGTATGAAAGGCTTAGTATTAGATTTACGTCAGAATCCAGGTGGACTTCTAGATCAAGCGATTACGATTTCCAGTCTCTTTGTTCCAGAAGGAGAAATATTATTCCAAATTGAGGACAGAGATGGAAATATTGAACAAATGAAATCGAATAGTAAAAATAACCCTGAGATTCCACTCGTCGTCGTGATTGATAAAGGGAGTGCAAGTGCTTCAGAAATTCTTGCAGCAGCTGTAAGTGAGTCTGCGGACATTCCTTTAGTTGGAGAGAAATCTTTTGGTAAAGGTACTGTGCAAAGAGCGCAAGATTTTGCAGATGGATCCAATATCAAGTTTACGACGGAGAAATGGTTAACTCCAAATGGTAATTGGATTCACGAAAAAGGGATTACTCCAGATTATGAAGTAGCTTTACCTGAATATTCGACATTAACGATCTTAAATCCAAACGATGAATTAAAGCTTTCCAGTTCATCAGCTCAAGTTAAATCAGCTCAATCAATGCTTAAAGCTCTTGGATTTGACCCTGGTCGTGAAGACGGATTTTTCGATGAAAAGACGGAAAGTGCCGTGAGCGACTTCCAAAAAGCTGAAAAGTTAGAGGAAACAGGTGTACTTACGGGTGAAACATCACTGAAGCTAATGGAAAAGCTAAGGGAACTGATTAACAAAAATGATACGCAAATACAAAAAGCTGTTGAACTATTAAAAGAACAGTTATAAATCGAACCTGATGATAATATTGCCATAGGAGCATTCGTTTCCGAACTATTAAAAGAACAACTATAGATCGAACCCTCCCGTCCCGGAGGGTTCTTTTCATTCTGTAAAATATTTGTATGTAGATTGGAAATAGGCTAAAATGACTTCTTAGAGAGTATAAACAGTGTTAGAAGGAGCTGTATTTGAGGTGAGGAATTGCGACAGATTGTAAATTTCAATGAACAGCTCAAAGTTGAAATCGAAAATTTTGAACACTCATGCCAGCAGATGTGTGCATTCCTTGAAGAGAAGTATCAACAGGCTTTTCAAGTCTACAATGCACGATTATTAATCGAATTTATGAGAACGTTAAAAGGGAATTTGGCTAATCCAACTGATCTGGATCAAGATTGTTATGAGTCGTTTATTGAGATTGGAATCGAAAAAGATGATGAGTATTTTCCTAATGCCTACATTCCAGTTTGGCGTTGCAAAAAGGAGTATTTTCAGAAAATAGGATATTACACCAAATATGATATCAAAGGAATAGAGCGGAAAATAACGTTAATGATTGAAGAAATGCTACAGGAGAAAAAAGAAGAGTCGAAATAGTTATGCATGCTCTTTATTCAATAAGGGAAAACTCACTATATGTAAAATTTTGAAAATGAGTGAGTATAAATGAAAACGATAAGAGTATTTTTCCTTTCCATTTTAATAGTTGGCTCACATCACCATGTAAGAGCTGAAAAAAATGTAGAGGAAGAAATAGAGTTAATTCCTTGGGAAGAAGTAAATTTATTCATTCCTAAGTACACAAAGTTCACGGTAAAGGATGTCTCAAGTGGACTAGAATTTAAGGTGCAAAGACGAGCAGGGAGTAAGCACGCTGATGTACAACCTTTGACATCAGAAGATACTAAGATCATGAAGGAAATTTACCAAGGAAAATGGAGTTGGAAACGAAGAGCGATTATCGTCCTTTATAATGGCCGACAAATTGCAGCGTCTATGCACGGGATGCCACATGGGGCAGGTGCACTACAGAATAATTTTCCTGGCCATTTTTGTATCCATTTTTACGGGAGTACCACTCATCGAAAAAACTTTATGGATTTATCCCATAAACTGATGATACTGAAATCTGCTGGAAAATTGTATGAGCATTTGCGATGGTCAAACCCTTATGAAGTAATCAGTGCCTTTATTGCAGGTATTAAAGAAGATGATGAAGAGATTATGGATATGGTGACGCTCCAAAACATAGAGTGGAAGAAATCTTTATCCAAAATAGATACAATCGCTATCTTGAAGATGCCACAGCTTCCAGATGAAGATTTAACATCCTATTTAAAGCTCTCCGTACCGATCCAAATTGAATGGTATATGAAAGATGTGGGAAAAAGGAAAGTAAATGGGGAAATTCACCTTTTTAAATGGACGCCAGATGGTGGTTGGAAAATTGATGCTCAACAATTTAAAGAAGACTTTTTTGAAGGTGAACCTCGAGAAAATAACGCTTGAGAATTTTTTCTCAAACGTTATTTTTTTCACCAAATTTAATAAAGGTTTTTTCATCTTCAATTAAGCCACATGAAGCACATTGAACTCGTTTTTCTGGTCCGTTGTAGGCCAGATGAAAAGGACTTAATTGCTCACTTGCGTATTCTTCTAGGAGATCACCTGTACGTGGGTCCATTTTTACAGACTGTACATCTTGTTTTATAATATTGAATCGACTACGATTCGTTTTACAATTTGGACAACAATAAGGGGTATTCATTTTTGTACTCCTTTCAGATTTAAGATGAATTTCATTTTATTTTAATTTTCCCTTAAAAGAAGGAAACATACGATTATGAAAGTAAATGAGCTGTTTGTCCATTTTAGAAAGGGTGTTTGTTCATAGAAAATCACTTTGATGAGTTAATCATACATTATCGTTCACTATGGAATAATCGAGTACTAGTAGTTGAGGACAATAGTGAGAAAACGTTATTGGAGACCATTCAGAAAGAGCTGAAGGACGAAAATTCACATCCGCGCGTTCGTAAAGGAATCCATGAAAAATTTTATCTCGCTATCAAAAGAATTAATGACTCTTCGTTACCAGAAGACATTCAATCGCAACTGATTGCAATACATATTAAAATTATGGAAGAGTTAATATAGAAGTTCCAACATCTAGAAATTTTCTTTGATTGTTCACAGAATAATTGATCATTTACGTTATAATGAGAATGAAAATATTATAAAGTTCTTGGAGAATAGGAGAGAAGTACATAATGGGTAAAAATCAAATTAGATTACTGGCAATGTTTCTATTTGTCATGGTGCTAGCAGCATGTTCAGACAAGGAAACTGAACCTAAATTGGTAGATGTAGATTTATCTGTAAGCCCTGAACAAGCAGAAGTAGGGGAAATGGTTACAATCGAGGCAAAAGTAACTTACGGTGATGAAGTTGTGACAGATGCTGATGAAGTGTCGTTTGAAATTTGGAGAGCACATGATGAAGACCATGAAAAGATTGAAATTGAACATTCTGGAGAGGGCAATTACCGATTAGAGAGAGCATTTGAGCAAGAGGGCACGTATTATGTGATATCACATGTAACGGCACGAGATATGCATAATATGCCAAAGAAAGAGTTTGTTATTGGAGAGCCAAGCGAACCTGAAGAATCCCCTTCATCATCACATATGGATCATGGAGATTCAGAGGAAGACCACTCTGGAGAGCATTGAGGACATGTTGGGGAATGACTCTTTGAGTCTGTCGATAAGAATAAGCCTGTTGACCGATAGAAATGTTCATTCCCTATAACATTACTCATACTCCCTAACATCAATCTCTGTGTATTGCATGTGGATCGATTTAGGAAGTTTAATTTCAAGAGTGCCCTCCTTAAAGGAGGCTCTCGACCCCTTTTTCTTCACAATCGCTGGTAGCGTGATCGTTTGTTTGTCTTCGGCTTCTGGAAAATGCTCAATAATAAGCTGGTTAGAAGTATGGTAGATTCTCATCTTATTGACATCGTTTCTATCTTTGACAGGGATCATGACATATACATCATCATGTGTTTCAAATACCTTCGCTTGAAGTTCATGATTACTCTCTTCTGTCGGATTAGCTGAAATGTTAAACGGATTGCTGCCTTTGGAAAAATTCATTCCTTGCATTTCTGTCGGCATCATTTTTCCAAGCATCTCATTTACATACTTCTCGATTTCCTCAGGTTTCATTTGCTGAAGTTTTTTTATTGTATCTTTATTAAACGGAGTAAAATTCCACGGAAACATTGAGTTCTTCCTTTCTAAATAAAGCGCTCAAGATAGTACCATCTTATGCAAAAAAGTGGGTTTGGGTTATTTTTTAACGGATTCCAAATGAACGTTGAAGTTGGGAAAACAGACGGATTGTTTGCATATCTTGCAAATTCTTTTTAGTATAGGAGTAGGAGTCCATTCATGATGGGACTAATGATTAAGTATATTCATATTGTGAGGTTAGTCATTTGAAACAAAGAACCGCACTTATAACCGGTGGAGCGACGGGAATTGGAAAAAAAACGGCGTTAGAGCTTGCTGCGAGCGGCATGAACCTAGTCATTAATTACCGAAGCAGCGAAGATCAAGCAAAAGAGCTGGTAAATGAGTTAAATTCATACGGAGTTCAGAACATGACTGTCCAAGGTGATCTAACAAAAGTGGAGGATTGTCAAAAGCTGGTTGAGGCTGCTTTACACTTTTCGCCGACGATTGATATTCTCATTCATAATGCTGGGCCATATGTACATAAACGAAAAGAGATGGTTGATTACACCTTTGAGGAATGGAATTACATCATCAATGGAAATTTAAATGCCGTATTCTATTTATCGAAATTATTAATACCAAAGATGAGAGAGCAACAATGGGGACGTATCGTCACCGTCGGCTTTGACCGTGTAGAATCTGCTCCTGGATGGATCTATCGTTCGGCATTTGCTGCCGCTAAAACAGGACTTGCGTCTTTGACGAAAACGATGGCTTTAGAAGAAGCAGAAAACGGAATTACAGTCAATATGGTTTGTCCAGGTGATATTATAGGTGAATGGAAAGAAAAAGACATTGCAGACGCCTTAAACGTCTTTGATAGGGATACTCCAGTCGGACGACCAGGAACAGGGGAAGATATTTCTAGAGTGATTTCCTTTTTGGTGTCGGAGAAATCTAGCTTTATTACAGGGAGTATTATTCCAATTACAGGCTCAAAAGACGTCCTGGGTAAAGCGAAAAAATTGCATAACAAACCTTCTAACAGGTAAATAAACAGCGAACTTCATGTCCGCTGTTTTTTTCTATTCACTGTTTTCGTAAATGAGGTTTTAGAACACATATTATTTTTGAACGGCAATTATCGCTTACTTGAGCCTAATTTAACGAGTAATAATAGGGCTCTATTCTCCTATCGATGACTAAATAGCAACAATGTTTGCAAAAAAATCCTTTCTATTACACTTCTAATGGATGTTTAAATTTTCTTTTTTGAATATAAATAAGCCTCATACTTAAGGTCAGAGCCCCAATCGCTAATCCGCTAATTAATCCAATCCAATAGCCAACCGGACCTAAGCTTGTAAATGTCGCTAAACAATAGCCGACTGGTAAACCGATTACCCAATATGATATGAATGACATCATTAGCGTCATATTGACATCTTTGTAGCCTCTTAATGCTCCTTGTATCGGCGCCTGAATCGCATCTGACAATTGGAAGAAGAGGGCAAACAATAAGAAATGGGCGGTCAATTCTAATACTTTTGCATCGGTTGTGTAGAGACTAGCAATTTCAAAACGGAATATTAATAAGATGAGGCCACATAAAATCGCCATCATCACACCCATTGATACGCCGAGCCAGCTATAAACTTTAGCGTCTTTTAACCTTCCTGCTCCTACTTCAAAGCCAACTAAAATGGTTAAGGCCATGGAAATACTTAATGGAACCATGTACAAAAATGAAGCAAAGTTCACAGCAGCTTGATAGGAAGCAATCGTAATCGTATCGAAGACACTCATTAACAGAGTAACAGCTGAAAAAATACTCGTTTCAAAAAAGATCGAAAAGCCTATTGGTACACCGATAATTAAAATTTCTTTCCATTTTTTAATCGATAAACGATGGAAAGATTTAAATAGTCGATAAGAAGAGAATGGGTGTTGTTTTGCTGTCACGAATAATGCGATTCCCATAATTAGCCAATAGGTGATCGTTGATGCATAACCGGCTCCAACTCCGCCGAGCTTTGGTAAGCCTAATTTTCCAAAAATAAGGACGTAATTAAAGAATACATTAATGGGCAATGCTGACAAAGTGATGAACATTGAAACGCGCGTTTTTCCTAATGCGTCAATAAACGAGCGAAGTACATTATAGACGAATAAGGGAAGGATTCCAAAACTTAATGCTGTTAAATAATCCGTGGCAATCCGTCGTACTTCTGACTCTAAGCTCATTACATTTAGCAATGGATCCAAGAAAAGAATGCCGCTAATTATAACCGCGATTCCAATTAAAAAACTTAAATAGATGGCTTGAATAACATTATAGGCGACATCATTCTCCTTTTTTCCACCTATAAGTTGAGAAACAATGGGTGTCACTGCTAATAAAATTCCACTAAGTCCTGAAAAAACTGCCACCCAAATAGATGAACCGATGGCAACGCCTGCTAAGTCATTTGGACTGAATCTTCCCGACATCATCGTATCAAAGAAATTCATGGAGAACATTCCGAATTGAGTAATTAAAATAGGAATTAAGATATGGAGAAGCTGTTTACTTTTTTCTTTTTTACTATAGGTCTGATCCATGTTCGTTACCTCTTCTAGAAATTTCTGCTACAAGAATGGATTATATCATATCTAAGGGAAGTATACGTATGCCAACAACAACGAAATTGAATTCATTTAACATATAAGTGGTTTTTAGTTCATATAGTGTAGGAACATGCGTGATTGAGAGGAGAATGAAGGTGGCTTATCAAGGATCAAAGGGTTGGTATGTGCAAAAATTAAAAGAACTTGGCGTTCATTATCATCCGGTAGAGCGAAAAAAACTGGAATTATACAAAGCATATGTATTGCGAAATATTTATCTTCAATTGACCGAGAAGAAAGATTAAAGAAGTAGAAGGCTCCGTTTACGGGTGCCTTCTTATTTTGGTTCGAGGAATCAGGTTACATTCTAAAGCAGATAAATAGTCGGATAACATGAATAAAGCACATGAAAAAAGCTAATATAGCAGGAGAAATTCCACCTATTGCTTAAAAAAACGTAATAATTGTATAAGCGAAAACCCCTCCTGTTATTTACCTGAAATGAGCACCGTTGAGGCATGTAACAGGAAAATCTCCGCTTATTTAACGTTCACTTATTTATTTAGTAAAAAGAGGTTCCGATACAACACTCATATTGTTTTTTTGGTTACGCTTCTAACAAATGAGCTGCTTCTTGTTGCTCATGTCCATGTCGTAATACATGTAAAGTATAGAGATCCTTTGGGATTTCATATAAATTATAGAGATGCTCTGAGCCATTTAACTGTTGAAAAATCTCTTTTCTCGTTTCATTGGCATGGATCACATACGGAAGCTTCTCAGCTGCTTTCTGTGAACGAATATTTTCTTTACGAATCCGCATATAGACTGTTTCGATATTTAAACTATAAAAGATCTCCTCAAAAAAGGCATCTTTTGCTAATTTGTTATAGCCTTTTCCATGGAAAGGTTTTCCGATCCACGTACCTAAAAACCCCGCTTGCTCTTTAATATCAAATAAATTTATCGTTCCAATCGGATTTCCCCACTCATCAAGAATTGTACGTGAAATGAGTTCCCCGCGTTCCTCTGCCTCAATTGTTTGCCTTGTGAGAAATAAAAATTCGTCCAATGAGTCGGCTTTATGACGCACAAAAGGGAAGACATCAGGGTGGATCATCCACTCATATAATGCATGACTGTCTTGAAGTTCGCGTTTTTTAAGCATGAGTAATTCCCTCCATGAATGAGGACAGTCTTATTCCATGCATAAAGAGACTAAGACCCACCTCGAAATTTTTTATAATCGTGCTAAAAAATTTCGGGGTGGGAATCGAACCCACTAGAACCAGATCATACACACTGGTGGCGCACCATTTGCCTTCCCTATTGCTTTTTGTTTTTAATACATTCAGTATTCTTTCTGTATAATACAAGAAATTATTGAAAAAGGAAATAGGTTTTTTATGAAAAAATTTTAAGATTTTTTTCCTTTTTCTTTTATAAATGTAAACAGTAAGTAAAGGGTGATTCCAACGAGGGATATCCCAATAATCGGGAGTAAAAAAGGGCGAGAATATTCTTCAATCATCTTCCAATGATCGCCGAGTTCGATTCCAAGTAAAAGAAATAAAATCGTCCATGGAATCATTGCGCCAATCGTAAGCATCGTAAAATGAGAAATAGGCATTCTTGCAATTCCAGCTGGAATGGAAATGGCGTGACGAATCACAGGGATGAACCGTGCAGAAAAGATCACTCCCGTCCCATATTTTTTGAACCAATGTTCTGAGGCATTAAGATGCTTTGGGTGGATAAAGAGATATTTCCCATACTTCTCCAAAAAGGGTCTTCCACCGTATGCTCCTAGCCAATATAAAAATAACTGTGCAACCGTGCCGCCTAGGACCCCGCAAAGGAGAGCTCCGAAAAAATGGATTTGGCCTGTACTAATTAAATAGCCACCATAACTTAACACAATTTCACTTGGAATAACTTCGATCATAAGACCAAATAATATCCCAAAATACCCTAGCTCTGACAGTAAATCGAAAATGTTCGATATCATCTCATGCATACAGATCCGCCCCTAAAAAACGCCAGTCAGCTGAAAGGTTAACACAGCTAATCCTAGAATCCATACATATACAGCAAAAACCTTTAATGAACGCTTCTTCAAATAATTGATCATCCAAACAATCGCAAAATAGCCGCAAAGTGCAGAAGAAATCGTGGCTACAATAAGGCTACCGAGAGTGACTGCTTCCATGTTTCCGGACACTAATTCTCCCATTTCTAATACAATTCCTCCTGATATCGTAGGAATAGAAAGTAAGAATGAGAAATAAGCAGCAGTTTCCCTGTCAAGCTTTCGAAAAAGACCAGCGGCAATCGTTAAACCAGAACGCGAAACTGCTGGAAAAATAGCTGCAGCTTGAAATGCTCCGATAAATAATGCATCTCCATAGGTAATGTTGTCCATTTTTTTGGCCCCTTTTTTGACGCTGTCTGCCATCCACAGGATAAAACCAGTAAATAAAAATTCCCACCCAATCGTGACCCCTGTTTTGGAAATAGAATCAAATAAATCATTTAAGAGAAGACCCACAATGACAGCAGGAATCGTCCCAATCATCAGTAATGAGGAGCGTTTTCCTAATGGGTTTTTAACAATATGGAGGAGTTCATCTTTATAGACAACAAGAACAGCAAGTAACGTGCCCACATGAAGCATCGTATCGAGGAATAATCCAGCTTCATCAAGGCCAAACAAATGTCGTCCCAAATAAAGATGTCCTGTGCTAGAAATGGGGATAAATTCGGTTAGGCCCTGGATAATCCCAAGTATGAACGCTTCTAGTTTTGACATCACAATGATCATCATCCTTTTTAAAGTTGTCCTTTTATAAATGTATTCATGATGTCCAATTCGAGAACATAAACATGAATCGTCACCACTTTGGTCACAATATGAAGAGAGGAAAGAGAACTTTTTTCATTTTTAATCGTATAGTATATATAGAGTTCTTTTGACGACTTTAAGTTCAGTTAAAGAGGGGGAATGAGGATGCCAAGTCAAGACGAACGATTATTTGCTACACTTATATTCGTGGTTAGTTTTTTCACTGTTTTTATTGGTCCGTTAATTATATGGTTAATAAAAAAAGACGACTCTGCTTATGTTGATTATTACGGCAAAGAATATTTCAACTTTTTTATTTCCTATGGAGTATATACCCTTTTAAGCACCTTTTTGATGATTGTCCTTATTGGATTTATTACGATTTGGATTGTGGGAGCACTGTATTTCATCTTTACGATAGTGGCAGCGATTAAAGCATACGAAGGAACTACTTACAAAATTCCGCTCGTGTTCCGCTTAATCCGATAGTAAAAGTCTAGGGACATACCTAGACTTTTTTTCTATCGAAAACTAAATATCGTAGTTGTAAAAATAGAGTAATGATTTACAAAATAAGCATGATTAAGAGGAAGACGAATATAGTGATAGTAGAGGAAACTACATACTAGAATGAGGAAGGAGCCTTTCAATGTGGACGTGGTTGACTATAGTGATCGTCGTATTTTTAGTGCTAGTGTTTTTGGAAGAATTGAAAGAATTCCTTGTTAATCGAATTGTACTTGGCCCTGCACAATGGGAAGGCAAGTTAAAACGATTGTTTCATAGAGTGATAGAGTACTTGAAGAGGAAAATAAAGCGGCAGCCATCAGTTGATTGACATATCCTAGATTCGAAAAAGATTATTGACTAATAGAGGAGATTTTTCTGATGAATATTCAACAATTTTACCGTTCTACAGCAATTACATCCTTAAATGGAAGCATTGCTGCGCTTATACCAGTTATCGTTCTAATCATCCCGTTAACGATTTTGTTGCCAGGAAAAGAAGTGGTATGGACCGCAGTCCCTTTTTTTCTGTATAGCCTTTCCTCTTATCAAACATATCTTTTGAATCAGGAGCGTTCTGCGCATATAAAAGGGAATTTACATGTAGATAAGATGAACCTCTCCCTTCAAAGTGAAAATGAGTTTCTTCTTACTTTTATGCCAGCCCCATCATTGCGTATGCTTCTTTTCAGTCCTAAAGGAGTAGCATTAGGAGAATTAAAAGATGTCCGTTATACGAAGCTAAGATGGTTCCTCCCTTATTTTCTCGATAAAATGATCCCAGCAGAATATGGATTTTATAATGCTGAAAACGAATTAGTGATGAAACTCAAATGGAAAAGAAATCAAGCAAACGTATATGAGCCAAATGGAGAACTGCGAATGACAATTCAAGAACGGGAAGGAGAGGTTTTTGATATCATCCTTCCTCAAGCTTCCTTTCCGATCAAAGTGCATTCGGAACGATTTTTTACAGATATCCATTTCAAAAACATGAACAATCAAACTCTCGGACGAGTGCGTAAAGGCTGGATGCCACTTGAGTGGGATCAATTTTTTAAAGATGCGAATACTCCTGTATTATCCTTTGATGATGATTTAACAAAAGAGGAACGCTGTGCACTCCTTGCATTTCTCGTGAAAATATATCGATATCGTAACCATTGAAGTTAAAAAGATAGCTTCCTTCTTTAAAATTCAGTAGAATAAAAACGATATAAGGAGCCTTTTATAAAGAAGGAGTTTAGTGGATGAAGAAATTTTTACTGATTTTCGTATCGATTATTATCCTTCTCGTAATCATCGATCGAACCATCTTGAAAAAAAACAGTGGCAATAATGACTCGATTCAGAGTGCAAAATATGAAAGAATGGAAAATCCCGAATCCTTACCAGTTGGACTTAAAATAGAAGAACGAGCCCCGTCCTTTTCTTTGATGACACTTGAAGGGAAAAAAGTGGCATTAGAGGACTTTCGCGGGAAAAAAATTCTCTTGAATTTTTGGGCGACTTGGTGTCCGCCATGTAAAGAAGAAATGCCAGACATGGAGGCATTATACGAGGAGTATAAGGAAGATGATTTTGTTGTATTGGCTGTAAATGTGACGATTACAGAAAAAAATAGAGAAGATGTTCACAAGTTTGCAGAGGAATACAAACTATCATTTCCTATTTTGATGGATGAAAGCGGGAAAGTGGCAAGTCAATATGACATTCTTTCCTATCCAACATCCTATTTTATTGACTCTGATGGTGTTGTGAGAGCAAAAATAGTCGGTGGTATAAAAAAAGAAGTGATGTATAAGGAAATGATTCTACTTCCTTAAAGCATGTAGAAAAAGGAACGGCATTCATATGAGCCGTTCCTTTTCACTTAAATAAAAAGAAAAAATAAGATTGTCATACAAACTTCGACAGCATTATCAAAAATACTTCTTTAAAATGACTATTGTCAACAATGACTATTTTGTCGGAGGGAAGAGAATGGAAGTATTTGTTGCCAAGCAGCCTATTTTAAATAGAGAAAGAGAACATGTAGCATTTGAGCTTTTTTACCGAAGTGGATTAGAGAACTCTTTTCCGAACATTGATGGTGATCAAGCTACTGCAGAAGTCATTATTAATAGTTTTTTAAACATCGGCATTGAACAACTAAGTAGCGGTAAGCCTTGTTTTATAAATTTCACAAAAAAACTCCTTCTTCTTGGATTGCCTACCTATTTTACACCACAAGAAATTGTTGTTGAATTGTCTGAATCGATTTATGCGACGAAAGAGATTCTTTCCATTTGCCATGACCTAAAAAATTTAGGCTATCAAATCGCTTTAGATGATGTTGTGTTAGAGAATCGGAATCTTTATTCTGAGGAGCTAATTCAATATGTTGATATTATTAAAGTAGATTTTCTTGCTACATCGAAGAATACACGAAGGCGAATTGAAGAACGAGCGAAAGAATGCGGGATTAAACTCCTTGCGGAAAAGATTGAAACGGTGGCAACTTATAACGAGGCAAGAAAAAATGGCTATGAGTTATTTCAGGGCTATTTCTTTGCGGAACCATCGATTATTTCAACATATGATATTCCTAGCTATATCTTTACTAATTATGATCATTTACATGAAATTATTATGAATGAAACGAGCATTGACGTGATTTCTGATTACATTGAAAAGGATCTCTCCTTGTCCTATAAACTGCTAAAACTCGTGAATTTCCAATACAGGCATACAAAACACAAAATTTACTGCATTAAACAAGCGGTTATCTTACTAGGAATTATGGAAATCAAGAAATGGTTATATGTCCATTCAGTTCGAGAAAGAGATATGAGCAAAATTGAACATTGCAAAGAAGTGGTCCATTTATCGTTAACAAGAGCGAAAATGTGTGAATCGATTGAACTGTTGAAGAGAAATCGAAAGGCTCCATCCACTTATTTTACGTTAGGCCTATTTTCGCTTATGGACAAGCTAGCAGGCGTGCCGATGGAAAAAATGGTTCAGGATCTACCATTCCATGAGGACCTTAGTGATGCATTGTCAGGGATTCAAAACCCTTTAAAGGATGTGCTTGATTTGGTCATGGCAGTGGAAAAGGCACATTGGGTGAGAATAAGTGAGATATGCAGGGATTTGCGAATAGAGGAAAAAGAGCTCTTCAAAATTTATGCAGAATCATTAACATGGTCCAATCATTTAATGGATAATGAAGATCAAGTAATTATTTAAAGGAAAGTCATTTTAATATGGAGATTCATAATGTATTAATATAAAATAAGTTTAATTAACGAATTAAATATATATAGTTTTATCATCAGTTTGATATTGTGGAGGTTTAAGAAAGTGGAATTAGAAATCATCAAGTGTCATGGTTCAGGAAATGATTTTTTACTAATAGATGAAATGTCAAATGAGTATACTTTTTCAGAAAGTGAACGAAGTGCATTAGCAATTTCTCTTTGTAATCGCAAAACAGAGCTTGGTGCAGACGGAATTCTGTTTGTGATGAAGAGTGACAGAGCAGACGGAAGAATGCGTGTGTTTAATGCAGATGGTTCGGAAGCTTCCATGTGTGGCAATGGACTTCGTTGTGTAGCAAGATATGTTTGCGAACTACTTAACAAGGATTCTGCCCTAATCGAAACAATGAAAGCTGACCTAGCTGTTCGTAAGGAACATGACATTTTCCCAGAGATTCCAACTTATTTAGTTGAAATTTCACCTGTTTCTTTTCAAGTTAGGGAACTTCCATTACATATCTCTCAAGAAACATTCGTAAATGAAAAGCTTCCTGCATTATCTGAAGAGATTCCTTTTACAGCGGTAGCCGTTCCTAATCCTCATTTAATTGCGATTGTTGATAATGAGACGATTCACTCAACTGTTCAAAAGGAATTAAGTGAATACGTGAATGGACCCAATGAATTATTTCCAGACGGGGTCAATGTCAGCTTTGTAAAAGCGATACAGCCTGGTCAAATTTACGTGCGTACGTTTGAAAGAGGAGTTGGCTTTACAAATGCATGTGGAACAGCAATGTCAGCTTCTACATTAGTGACTTGTTTGAATAAGTTGAATCATTTAGAAGAACCGGTCGAAGTTTTTAATAATGGTGGAAAGGTACGCTGTGTCGCCCATCAAAAAGAAAATTCATATACGATCGATTTAATTGGTAATGCAACCTATGTGTATGTAGCAAAGATAGAGGTTAATGTACAATCTCCATCTACATTTACTTGTACATCTAAAAACGAATTCTCAAAAGAAATCGCACAATATACAAAACTTCAAGAAGAAGTAACTTCCTATTTAAAGGATGTACTATAGAAAGGAGCCGTTCTTTATTCGGCTCCTTTCTTATAATATTAAATAGTAAGATCGGAATTTCGCTAGTTCCTTTTTAAAAATTGTAACACGGCATCAAAGTTTTGTTCTTCTTTCGCTTGCCAAAATGTACGAAATGGATCTCCTTTTTCTTTTACTCTTTGAATGATTGTTGGCATTTGAAATTGCTCAATTGTTAGTTTTTCGTTGACTTCATCCCAAAATAACGGAGTAGCAACTGTAGCGAAAGGAGTTCCTCTTAGAGAATAAGGGGCGATAATCGTTTTCCCTTCTCCATGCTGGACATAATCAATGTAAAGTCGGTCTTTGCGGTTCTTCTTCATTCGTTCGATTGTAAAGGAATCAGGATCTTTAGAAACAAGATAATCAGCAATGAACGACGTAAATAATTTCGTATCTTCGTAGCGATAGCGATTGTCTGGGAGTGGAAGATAGATTTGCAGGCCCTTATTTCCAGATGTTTTAATAAAACTTATTAAATTTAATTGATCAGATACTTCCTTTATCATTAAGGCTGCTTTAATCGCTAAATGAACATATTCTTTTGATGGTGGATCTAGATCGAATACGATTTCACTTGGACCAGTACTGGCAATTGTTTGAAAGGGGATATGGAATTCGATAGCTAATTGATTCCCCAACCAAAGAAGAGTTTGTAAATGATTGCAAACTGTATAGTTAATATCGTCCGCAAGTTTCGTCTCGATAAATTCAGGTGCATAGTCTGGGGTGTTTTTCTGGTAAAAAGATTCCCCGAAAATGCCATGAGGATAGCGAATCACCGTAAGTAATCGATTTTCTAAAAATGGTAAGAAATAAGGTGAAATCTCTCTTAAATAATGAATGAAATCATGTTTTTGAATAGCAGGTTCTTTCCATAAAGGTTTTTCAGGATGAGTAATCTCAATTTCTGTCGGGAGATTATTCTGTTGCAGGAGAAATCGTTCATATGTACAGTCAGTCGGAAGCAAGTCAAATCGAAACATATCAAAATGCGGTTCACGTAATTGTTCCTCATAGATTTCTAAATACTTAATTTGTACACAAATTGCTGGATTTACGTAGATAAATCGTTCATCTTCATCGATTTTATTTTCTTTCAAAGTCTTATAAAGTGCTTTTTTTTCATCAGGCTTAATCCCAAATAGAAATTGCCCGAGGGGGACAATTTTGTCTTTAGAATAGACGCCTACATAGAAGTATCCATTCGATTTTTCAAAGGAGGTAATGAAGCAGGAAACGTATTTCCAGTTTTTAAATTTCAACCATGCCGTCGTCCGCTTTCCTTCTTCCCAAAGATGCTTCCGCTTTTTGGCGACAACTCCTTCGCCGTTATAGAGGGTGACTTTATCCCAAATGGATTTGTAATCATCATAAAATGGAACCATTTGAATGATTTTGTTACTTTTATGATCGGGACGAGTGGGCCATCCTATTTCTTGAAAAAACGATTTCAATAATTCCTTTCTTTTAACATAAGGTTCAGAGCTGATTCTTTCCCCTTTTAGAACCAACACATCAAATAAAAGTAGTTGGCAAGGTGAATGATTGGCTCTTTCTGTCATTTTTGTTTGCGATCGCATTCTCCCTCTTGTTTGAACATGGCTAAAGTTAGACTTATAATCATTGTCTAAAAAGACAATCTCTCCATCAAAGAGCAAAGGAAGAAATGGTTCAATCTTTTTCCTCTCTTTATTAAGAAATTCACTTATTTCAGGAAAAAGTGGTAAAAGCGGTTTTTCATTTCTGCTGTCTAATTCCACCCTTTCGCTCCATTTAAGCAATGCACGAAAACCATCGTATTTCACTTCGTAAGCCCATTCTTCCCCCTTTGGAATCTCGAATGTTAATGTTGGTAACATTGGTTTCAATTGGATTCTTCCCTTCAGCTAAATACTACTAGTAGTTTGTCTCTTTTTTTCATTTTCAAAAGTGACTTTCCATATCTTTAACAGGATGATGAACGAGAATGGTCATAAAATAGTGGTAAAAAAGAATGGAGCAATGCCCATGCATACAATTTGGAAAGGGAGTATTAGCTTCGGTTTAGTCAATATTCCCATCAAGCTTCATGCAGCCACTGAAGATAAAGATATTAAGCTCCGCAATTTACACAAGGAGTGTCATTCACCAATTAAATATGAAAAAGTATGTCCGGTCTGTGAAGTAGAAGTTAAAAATGAAGATATCGTTAAGGCCTATGAGTATACGAAAGGGAAATTTGTCGTCTTGGACGATGAAGAACTGGAAAGTTTAAAAAAAGAAAAAGAAGATAAAGCGGTCGAAATCATTGATTTTATAAAAATGGCGCAAATTGATCCGATTTTTTTTAATCGAAGTTATTTCATGTCCCCAAGTGAGGGGGGAGGAAAAGCCTATTCTCTTTTAAGAAAAGCATTGGAAGAATCTGAAAAGGTCGGCCTTGCAAAAATCATCATTCGTTCTAAAGAACAATTGGCGGTGATTCGAGTGTACAAAAATACATTAGTGATGGAAACTCTTCATTTCCCGGATGAAGTAAGGTCTGCGGGCGATGTTCCTAATGTGCCAAATGAAGAAAAAGTGACAGATAAAGAATTGAGTACAGCAATCCTCCTCATTGATCAACTAACCAATGATTTTGAACCGGAAAAATATACAGATGATTATCGTACCGCACTGTTGGAGTTAATTGAGTCAAAGAGAACCGGTAAGGAAATCGTTACCCCAAATGAAAAAGAAAAACCATCTAATGTGACCGATTTGATGGCAGCTCTTCAAGCTTCAATTGATCGAACAAAACCAAAGGAGGCAACGGCTAAGAAAAAACGAACTACAACAAAAAAGAAGAAAGAAGCCTAAGTTTAAAAAGTCGGGATAGAGAATGTGACTATACCGACTTTTTTCATAAGATATGGTAATATAAATGGAAGGAGCAGTTACAAAAGGGGGAGCTAAATTTGAAGATTTTAGTTGTCGGTGCAGGCGCTGTTGGTGGCTATTTTGGTGGTCGTTTAGTGGAAAAAGGAGAGGACGTTACATTTCTTGTGCGAGAAAGGCGCAAAAAAAAGCTTGAAGAAACCGGACTAAAGATCAGTAGTGTTCATGGAGACATAGATGTAAGACCGAAATTGATTGTTAGTGGAGAAAAACCTGATACATATGATGTCATTATCCTTTCAACAAAAGCGTATCATTTAAATGGAGTAATAGAGGATATACGTCCCTATGTGGATAAGGAAACGATGGTCTTACCATTATTAAATGGCATCTCTCACCTCGAACTTTTAGCTGAGCATTTTGGGAAAGAACAAGTTATTGGTGGTCTTTGTTTTATTGAGTCGACCTTAGACGAAAATGGAACGGTTGTACAAACAAGTCCTATTCATAATCTTATTTTTGGTGAACAAAGCGGAGAAGAAACAGAGCGCATCATGCGATTAACGAAGACTTTTGCTGATACGAAGGCGAATTTTATATATAGTGGAGAAATCTTAAAAGAGATGTGGCAAAAATATTTGTTTATTTCCTGTCTGTCAGGGGCAACAACGTTAATGCGTTCGCCTATTGGACCTATTCGCGAAACGAAAAGTGGATTTGCCGTATTAGAAGGAATCGTAAACGAAGTAGTGACAGTAATGGAGACAATAGGTGCACCGATTAGCAAGGAGCATATTCAACCACAGTTAGCGAAAATAAAAGAAATGGGCTATGAAATGAAGTCTTCTATGCAACGTGATATGGAAAAAGGGATGCAAACAGAGGCAGACCATTTCTTCTTATATTTACTAAAAAAAGCGCAAGCTGAAAATATTAAGACTCCTTTTTTAGAGCTTATTTATGCAAACTTAAAGGTATATGAAAAAGCCGTATTGGGGATAGAATCGTGAATCAAAAGATTTTACCAGCTTCAACCAACATGAAAGAGTTCGAAATGTTTTTAGAAAGCTCCTATGAAATTGGAGTCATGCTTGAAGTTCACATTGCGCAGCTTAAAAACATTTGTCAAATGGCAAAACAAAAAGGGAAACTAATGATTTATCATATTGACATGATTCATGGGATCAAAAATGATGATTATGCGACTGAATATATTTGTCAAGAATATAAGCCATATGGAATTATCTCAACGAAATCAAATGTTATTCTAAAAGCTAAGCAAAAAGGGGTTATCGCAGTTCAAAGAATTTTTTTACTTGATTCCCATGCCCTTGAAAAAAGCTATCGTTTAATCGAAAAGACGAAGCCTGACTATATAGAAGTTCTACCTGGAACGATGCCGTGGATGATTAAAGAAGTGAAAGAACGTTTAAATACACCGATTTTTGCTGGTGGACTCATTCGTACACCAGAAGAAGTCGCTAATGCTATTGAGGCAGGAGCAACGGCTATTACTACTTCAAAAATGGACTTATGGAAAAATTGATGTAGTAAAAAGGGTGCAAAACGTATTTGTTTATGTTACGATTAAATTAAGTTAATAGTTCGGTAGGAGAAACGGAGAGACCACAATACATTATCGTTGATAATGTCATTTGTGGTCTCTTTTTTCATGCCTTCATCAATATTAACCGATTACAGATAATTAATACTATATTAATTGTGTAAACAGAGAATTGAAAACGCAACTACTATTTGATCATAAAGGGGATAGGGATCATGAACTTTTCTAACAAAAACAGAGCAAATGTTATAGAACAACTAAAAAGTACACATTTTGATGTACTTGTCATTGGTGGAGGGATTACAGGTGCTGGAATTGCACTTGATGCTTCCACAAGGGGAATGAAAATAGGTCTTGTTGAAATGCAGGATTTTGCAGCCGGAACTTCTAGTCGTTCCACGAAACTTGTACACGGAGGATTACGTTATTTAAAGCAATTTGAAGTGAAAATGGTTGCTGAAGTAGGGAAGGAAAGAGCGGTTGTCTATGAAAATGGACCACATGTGACAACACCAGAGTGGATGCTATTACCTTTTCATAAAGGTGGGACTTTTGGCAAATTTTCAACTTCAATTGGGTTAAGAGTATATGATTTCTTAGCAGGTGTGAAAAGAAGCGAACGTCGAGTAATGCTTAGTGCGAATGAAACAATGAATAAAGAGCCACTTGTGAAAAAAGATAACTTACAAGGTGGCGGCGTTTATGTGGAATACCGCACAGATGATGCACGGTTAACGATTGAGGTGATGAAACAAGCCGTCCAAAAAGGAGCGGTCGCACTAAACTATTCAAAAGTTGAGAATTTAGTTTATGAAGATGGTAAAGTGGTTGGAGTGGTTGTAAAAGACCGCATCACAGGGGAAGAATATGAAATTCGCGCCAAGAAAATTGTTAATGCTGCTGGACCATGGGTGGATAAAATTCGTGAAAAAGATCAATCAAAAACTGGAAAGGTATTGCGGCTCACAAAAGGGGTTCACATTGTCATTGATCAATCTAAATTCCCATTAAAGCAAGCTGTGTACTTTGACACGCCGGATGGACGAATGGTATTTGCGATTCCAAGAGAAGGGAAAACCTATGTGGGAACAACAGATACGTTTTACGACAAGGATGCAGCTATTCCGAAAATGGACTCAAAAGATCGTGAATACATTTTGAAATCGATTCATTATATGTTCCCGGAAGTGAATGTGACAGAAGAAGACATAGAATCAAGCTGGGCAGGTGTGCGCCCATTAATTTGGGAGGAAGGGAAAGACCCTTCTGAAATATCTCGTAAAGATGAGATTTGGGAATCAAAATCAGGTCTTATTACGATTGCTGGTGGCAAGTTAACAGGTTATCGAAAAATGGCGGAAATGATCACTAATGTATTAGCAAAAAAATTACAAGATGAATATGGGCAATCATTTGCAAACTGTCAAACGAAAAATTTACCTATTTCTGGTGGAGATGTAGGTGGATCAGCTCGTTTCGATCAGTTTGTGACTGAACAAGTTGTGGCTGGACAGAAAGTGGGTCTTACGAAAGAGGAGGCAGCTCATTTAGCATCAAAGTATGGTTCTAATGTGAAGGACCTGTTTGAAATGGTTGCTCAAGGTGCTGAAAAAGCAAAAGAATATGACTTGTCGCTCCCATTATTTGCTAAACTTCAATATGCCTTAGAGCATGAAATGGTCTTTACTCCTGTTGATTTCTTCAATAGAAGAACAGGGGCAATTTTGTTCGACATTTCATTAGTACGAACATACAAACAAAATGTTATCGACTATATGGCTGATTATTTTGCTTGGACAGAGGAAACAAAAGAATCATATCAATACGAACTAGAAGCAGCACTAATCGATGCATCAGTTCCAGTAGATCTTCAAAAGTAATGAATAGAAAACAAGGCAATTCTAGCTGGAATTGTCTTGTTTTTCTATTGTGAAGTTGACAAAAAATGTATTTCATTATATGATGGTGATTCGATATATTTTAGGTACAGTGAAAAGGTAATAATTCGGATTAATAGGCAATAAACTTTTTCCGAGTGTTTTAAAGAAGAATATCGAACCTTCTGGCTGCAAGGTTTCCCTCTCAAATACCTTCTTTTAAGCTACACTACAGAGTAGATTCGTACCCACTAGTTGAGTCAAGACTAAATGTCTTGAAGTGTTATGAACTCTTACAGCACGATACATTTCCTATTAAAAAATTGCTTCATTACGAAATATCCAGCATTCTACTTAGTAAGAATGAACGAAAGAGGAGTTACGAAATTGAATACTATTATCTTTGCACTTGAACTTTTGAAATCCTAATTCTTAAAGGCGCGGTCAAGGAACCGTATTGATGGAAGAGAGGCAGGGCTTTCGTTGTTTTAGGTCAAGGCTTTTGTTTAAATGATGGCTACTAATGTGAGACTAAATAAGTAGCTTAGTTCAGAAAATATGATGATTTAAAAACTATAATAAAAGATTAATCTTTATCGTCAGATTCACCCTTAAATATATCAATCAAGGCACCAACAACTTATTTTAAAAGAAAATAAGTTGTTGGTGCCTTTTCAATTATGTTTAAAAATTAAGACAAATAATATCGTTAGAAAATGAAATATTAATTAAAGTAGTATATAGAAAGTGTGAATATTATTAACGAACATTATAACGATAACTCCATTGTATTATATGTGTTTTCTGATATAATAAAGGAGGATTTGGCGTTGTTTTTTCGTTAATCTTGTTTTTTCTTAAAATTCGTAGTGACTGACGACTTGGGTGGAATAAACCACAAGGGAGCTACGTCTATGTATAGCCGGTCGTCTGGGCAACTAATTACATACTTTGATCTCAGGGGAGGTATATACATGGAAGAAAAGCTAATTTTAGACGGACAAAAGGTTGCGAATGATGTAAAGGAAGGGCTGAAGCCTCGAATAGCAGCTTTAAAGGAAAAGGGGATTATTCCGAGTTTAGCAACGATTCTAGTTGGCGATGATCCATCATCAGCTACATATGTAAAAATGAAAGGGAATGCATGTGAACGATTAGGCATCCTTTCCCAGCGAATTCAGTTGCCGAAAGAAACGACTACGGAGGAATTACTCCATACCATTCAAGAACTAAATAACGATCCGAAAGTACATGGGATTCTCCTGCAGCATCCTGTACCATCTCACATAGATGAAAGAGCCGCATTTGAAGCAATAGCACTAGAAAAAGATGTTGATGGTGTGACGAGTTGGGGGTATGGCCAAACGGCATTAGGATTTGGGCTTTATCCATCCTGTACTCCTGCTGCCATTATTCGTATTATGGATTATTATCATATTTCAGCTGAGGGAAAACATGCTGTTGTTATTGGTAGAAGCCCAATTTTAGGTAAGCCGGTCTCTGCGTTACTTTTAAATCGGAATGCAACTGTAACGACATGTCATTCAAGGACAACTAATTTAGAAGAGATGATTAAGCAGGCCGATATTATCGTCGCTGCTGTCGGGAAGCCGGAGTTCATTAAGGGTGAGTGGCTTAAAGATGGTGCTGTGGTTTTAGATGCAGGATATAACCCAGGTAACGTTGGTGATGTTGAATATGCTTCATGCTACGAGAAATCATCAGCTATCACTCCTGTCCCTGGCGGAGTAGGACCTGTAACGATCTCCATGCTGTTAAAGCATACAGTCGATGCAGCTGAGAGGGTTTGAGGACACCGAAAATAATTATGTTTGGGTGTAATATCATTAGGCCGAAAAAATAATCTAGAAAAAATATCAAAAAAATGATTTAAAATCTAAATTTTAGGCAAACTATAGATGTGATACGTTAGTTATCATCAAATGCTTTTGATTTTTAGGAGGATTAGAATGGCAACTGGTAAAGTAAAATGGTTCAACTCAGAAAAAGGCTTTGGATTTATCGAAGTTGAAGGTGGAGAAGACGTCTTTGTACACTACTCTGCTATCCAAAGCGAAGGGTTTAAAACCCTAGAAGAAGGTCAAGAAGTTACTTTCGACATTGAAGAAGGTCAACGCGGACCACAAGCTGTTAACGTTAATAAGGCGTAACAGTTAAATATGAAGGAGTTCCACAAGGTGGACTCCTTTTAAATTTGTCTTCGTTACATTTCCCTCGTCCATTGGTAGATCTTTTTACTGATCCGGCTAGCACTTTCTTTGTCCACAACCTTTAACAATGTTTTATCCAATTTGTCTTCGATTAAATCCTCATCATAGGCAAAAGATGCACTCCAATTGATGTCAGGAATGGCAACGAGAATGTATTCTTCTTTCTTGTTTTCATAAATGAAAACTTTTTGTTCCTGTCCATTGGAAAAGTCTTTTCTGATTTTCATAAAGTTGTCACCTCGATTGTTTTATTATGGCAGTTTGCGCATACTAACAAAAGTATAATGCAGCCTATTCAATCTGTCATCGAAGATTATAAAAAATAGGGGTGAAAGTAGTGCAATATATTTGGGGGATAGTCGGTATTCTCGTTGTATTAACGATCGGTTATTTGTTTTCAACTCATAAGAATAAAGTTAACTTTCGGACTATACTAGGAGGGTTAACGATTCAACTCTTCTTTGCCTTTCTTGTTCTAAAAACAGGTTGGGGACAGAAGGGATTAACGATTTTATCAAACGGTGTGAGTCAAATCATTAATTATTCAAACGAAGGGATTAGCTTTTTGTTTGGAGGGATTTACACCGAAGAGTCTCATATCGTACATATTTTTGCTTTCAATGTGTTACCGATTGTCATTTTCTTTTCTTCACTTATTTCCGTTCTCTATTACATTAAGGTGATGCAGTTTTTTATTCGCATTCTTGGTGGAGCGCTTGCGAAATTATTAGGGACGAGAAAAGCAGAATCAATGTCAGCTGCCGCCAATATTTTTGTTGGACAAACGGAAGCCCCGTTAGTGATTCGTCCGTACATTTCGTCAATGACCGAATCAGAATTGTTTGCAGTCATGACTGGAGGACTTGCTTCTGTAGCTGGTTCTGTTTTAATTGGATATTCTTTACTAGGTGTACCGCTTGAGTTTCTATTAGCGGCAAGTTTTATGGCTGCTCCTGCAGGTCTTGTGATGGCGAAATTATTTTTGCCAGAAACGGATCAGACACCAGAACCGAATGAGTTTAAGATGGAAATGGATGAGGAATCAACGAATGTCATCGATGCAGCTGCACGCGGAGCAAGTGTTGGATTGCAGTTAGCGTTAAATATTGGAGCGATGCTTCTTGCGTTTATCGCCCTTGTAGCGCTAATTAACGGAATTTTAGGTGGGATTGGCTCATTATTTGGTTTACAAGAGTTATCGTTACAGCTTGTTTTAGGATATGTATTTGCCCCTTTAGCTTTTATTATCGGGGTTCCGTGGGATGAGGCAGTTTTGGCAGGGAATTTTATTGGTCAAAAGCTTGTCATAAATGAGTTTGTAGCCTATTCTTCTTTTGCGCCGGAAATTCCTAATCTGTCTGAGAAGACGGTAGCGGTTGTATCGTTTGCCCTTTGCGGATTCGCCAATATTTCTTCTTTAGCTATTTTATTAGGTGGTTTAGGAAATTTAGCACCGAATCGACGAGCGGATATTGCGAGACTGGGAGTGAGGTCAGTGATTGCGGGAGCGCTTGCGTCCTTGCTAAGTGCTGCGATTGCAGGTATGTTTATATAGGACAACTAGAGAAAATATAGTAGAGGAGCGATTGAGTTGAAAACATTTACAGTTCATTTCCATAAGGAAGATCAAGTTGATGCGATGACAGTACAAAAATTATCTGAAGAAGATTTTTCAAAAATAACTGAGGGTGGGACACGACATTTATTTGAACTGGATACAAATATTGGTTTTTTTGTTTATTTTGATGCCGAAGATGAAGAAGGGAAGGAATCTTACTTAGTACTACATTATGAGGATGAGCAAGAGGAACCTAGTAGTTGCTACGGATTTGAATTGAAGGATTTTTATCAATTTATAGCATTACATTTAAACGATCTAGAGTTTCATGATGAACAAGAGGAAGAAGAGGAGGAGTATGGACCGATTCATCACCTTGCTCATCTTATGTATCACATTATAGAGGAAGGCAAGAAAATAGAAGAATAGGAAGCGGCATGCTTCCTATTCTTCTTCGGTTTGATATGCTTTGGCTTGTTCAATACAATAAGATTCTATGAGTTTCTCTTCGTCCTCTTCAAGTTCAAAATCAAGAATTCGTTCCGTTGAGTTTTCAATGATATGGTAATGGGAGAGGTGATAGCCTTTATCATCCTCTATTAATAAGGCTTTGATTTTTAAGCCTTTATCCGAGAAAAGTTCATCATCTTCCGGTACTTCTATATGTAAAAACAGTTCATAACGGTTCCCTGATAAAATACCAAACGGATCTTCAATTTGTTCGATTGTGTGAGACTTTATTTCCATCATGGTTCAATCCTCTCATATTAGCGTGCAGTTTAAGTATTATGCCTTCATATTTTACCCTACTATTAATAAGAGTAAAACTGAAAAGACTTCATTCACTTCGAAAAGGACGAGTTTCATTACTTTGTGAAAATGATCTTCAGCGCTTCATATCCAAAATAAAGACCAAATCCGATAAGAGAAAGAGAAGAAAGAATAGCAATGATGCTCAATACCTTTGTTGATAGGAATTTTTTAGCGCTACTCGCTACAAAAGCCATTGTGATATCCCAAATAACCAGCCCTAATATTATTGCGCTACTGTAAATCAGTAAATCTTCAACTCCATAGATCGTTGCTGTTTTTGCAAGCACGGACCCGTATATGCCTAACCAAAAAAGAATCGTTAATGGATTTGAAATAGACATAAGAAAGCCAGTGAAAAAGGATTTCCACAAAGACTCTGTTTCTCTTTGCTGAGAAATCTGGACTTTTCCAGCATTTGATAAGCCTTCAATTCCTGAATAGATGAGAATGAAAAAGCCAAATAACCAAAGAAACGCTTTTACGATAGGGATTTGAATAAAGTGACCCACCCCTAAAAAAACAGCTAGCATATAGAAGATATCAGCTAAAACAGAGCCAATACCCAAAATCCATGCATGAAGAAAACCGTGTTTAATTCCTTTTTCCATTTGTGCTGCGTTGACAGGTCCGATGGGGGCTGCTAGTGATAGTCCGAGAAAGATATAGCTAATAAAGGTCATCATTGCTTGTTGCCTCCTATAACATGATAGAGAAAGACACTTCTACCCATTTTATTCAGGAGGGAAAGCTTGTACCACACTTAAATGAATTCGTATGCTAAAACTATTTAACCGTTTCTTTCCAGACTTATTACTATACAGGAACTTAAAAATATGGTATGATATTAATAATTATTGCATTTTGTTATTAATTCATATATTATAAAAAGTTATATCGTTTTTAGAACTTTTTATAATAGTTTTTTTATTTTTGGGATAACTTTTCCCTTTGCTTTCTTTAGAAGGGATCTACCCTAAGTTTAGGAGTGAGATGAATGAGCTTTGGAAGAAGAAATCAAGAGGAAATAGTTACTGAGGAAACGAAAATTTGGGTTTGTAAAGCGGATGATTGTAACTGTTGGGTACGTGATAACTTTAAGAGTAGCGCAGTGCCGACTTGTCCTATTTGTAAAGGCGAAATGGAACAAACGACGCGTGTTATTGAAGTTATTAATAATCCAGGGAAACATTCTTAATTCAATAGAAGTGAAATGTGGACACTATTTGTAAAAGAATAGTGTTTTTCTTTTTTTTTAATCATTTATTACTCATTTTTGGACATTGACCATTTAAAGACGATATAGTTGATAAAAAGGATTTTGTTTAACCATGAAGGGGAGTGGGAAGAAAAGTGAGAAGAATTATTTCTCAGCCTTATGTGAAGGTAGAGAGAAAGATTAAAGATTTTGAACAGATTACAATGGAATACAGAGAGCACCTTCATTTGTATGAGGATCGTATTGTTACTAGAGACCATGTTTTTCTTGTGAAAAATGTTCATGACATGTCTTTTAGGCGTTTCTCCTCCACCGAAGGAGTACTTTATTTACATACCAACCAAGGAGTCTTTCCTTATTCAGTACCTAAGGAGCCGAACGGTTTTATTGATGAATACAAAAAGTTACGTGGTTAATTCCATGAATTACTAGCAGATTTCTCTCCAGTTTCCTGTATAATTTTTGGAGGAAGGAGAGATGTAATGAAGCTTATCGTTTTGTTAGCGTTGCTAGCTTTTATTAGTTTCAACATCTATAAAGCCAATCGAAATACAAAAGATATTAAAATAAATAAAATTGCTCTAGATCAAAATAATGGCAACCATCCTGTGTTACGAATTCTCCATTTATCTGATCTGCATTTAGAAAATATATCTATTACACCTAATGAACTATATCAAAAGGTTAAAGAGGAATCATTCGACATTATTGCTCTTACAGGTGATTTTTTAGATAGAAAATGGACGATACCAAAGCTTATCCCGTATTTGGAAGTATTTAATCAATTACAACCTAAATATGGAATTTATGCAGTCCTTGGAAACCATGATTATGTTTTGAAAGAGAAAAACCTTGAAAATCTCGTGAATACACTTAAGCAGTACAATTGTCAGGTATTGCGAAATGAAAATGCTGAAATTTTAGTTGATGGTAGAAGAGTTAATATTATTGGCATTGATGACTTTAGCACAAAACGGAGTGATTTAGACGCTTCTTTTAAGGGGACCAAGTCGGGGTATAATCTTGTATTAACCCATGATCCTAATGTTGTACTGCAAATGAAGCATTATTATTTTGATTACTTGTTAGCAGGTCATTTCCATGGAGGTCAAATATGCTATCCGAAGGCATATCACCTTTTTAAAATGGGAAAGCTTGTGCGGATGAATATGATTAAAGGCTTACAAATGCATGATAATAAGCCGTTTTATATAAGTGAAGGGCTAGGACAAACCGGGATAAATATCCGAGTTGGAAGCAGGCCTGAAATGACAATCCATGAATGCAGCATAACAGTTTGTTCTGAAAGTCAAAATCGCACCGCTATCTAAAACCGTCAGTTTTTTCTCTGTAAATATTGGGAATGAAAAAATAACAGGAGAAATTCCGCTTAATGAGCAAGCATCATGGAAATGAGTCGTGATAACAGGAGAAATTCCTGCTATTCCCTTGAAAAATATCAAAATAAACGATTTTGCTCTCCGTAAGAGGAAAATCTTCCGTTATTTCCCCTAAAAGTGACTCCACTGAGGAGATAACAGGAGAAATTCCGCTTAAGGGGAAGAGATGGTTGGAGCGAATGAGACAAACCGAAAAGCTTCCTACATTTTGTAGGAGCTTTTTTTATTGGAAAAATCCTCTTATACATATGGTGTACCTATCTTTAACTGTTATTTATGGTAAAAAGAGATAACGTCCGATTTACATAAAAAAAGGCTCATTCAATCATTCTATAACAGAGAGAAAATATTTTCTCTCGGAGAGGTTCTTCTTTACCCATTTTAAGGAGGAAGATTTATGAATACGAAGCAGTTAAACAAGCTTTTCTCAAGAGTGGGTGGGAGAAACATGTTTCGGTTATTTGGAAAACAAAAAAGCCGAAAAAAAGGTGGTTGGATGTTCTTAGCTCTTAGCGGAATCGCTGCATTTGTTACCGTCATGTTTCGTCGAAACGGCGCTGGAATGCAGGGGGAAAGAGCGGATGCTGGTAATCAAGGAAAGAGAAATATGTCATTTCCTCCACTTAATCAGATGTTGACGGCAGAATTTGCAGAAGAGTTTATTAAGAAAAACAAAACGTCATCAACACCTAAATCCATTATTGAGTCAGCTACTCAAAATCAAGGCAACAATCAGTAACTTACGACTAACTAATCTGTGTAGATTGTCTAAATGGATCAATTTCATATACGGGAGGATTCAATATGATGAAAAAAAAGCTTCTTATCACGACGATCTCAGCTACTTTATCTTTAGGAATACTTGGAGCTTGTGGTGCCAATGAAAACAGGTTGAATGATGATGATGGTGTTAACTACAGTCCTGTAAGATATGATCGTCAAAATGATACTGGTGTATTTGATCGGGATCGAGGAAACAACGGCATTGAACCAGTACGTTACCGCTCCAATAACCATAACCGTGGGATTTTTAATGATGTAAATAACCGTACAAATAACAATGGGGTTTTCGACACGAACGACAACCTTAACACAGATTTAATAGATAATAACCGTGGAGCTAATGGAATTGATCCAGGAACAAACGGGAGAGGTAATGTAAACGGGCCAACTGGAGGCACGATGAGAGGCGGTTCACGTTAATAAAATTAATATCCACAAAAAGGACATCAACTTTTTC
>NZ_HE978515.1:183830-305357 GCF_000311725.1 Robertmurraya massiliosenegalensis JC6 | reverse complement strand
ACATCAACTTTTTCGTTGATGTCCTTTTTGTGGGTATTAAGACCTATTTGCAGAATACAGTAAGCTTTTGATTGTAATTATGCAGTGTTGAATATATAATTCAAAATAAGAACTATACATAATACCATATAAATATAATTAAATGTGATTTTTGAATATTAATTCACATGATTGTAATAAATTTTTTACAACAATGTGAATATGGTTTATGAAAATATACATGGGGAGGAATCTAGTCATGATTAGAATGGTTGCTGCTGGTGTTGGGGGATTTTTACTTGTGTTTATCGAGTCATATATTGTCTTACTTTTGAAAGGCTATCAAACGATTGAATTCGGTGGATTTGCACCATTTATAAGTGTTTGGGCAATGAATTTCTTCTTACTATTTTCTATCTTTACCCATATTAAAATGTGGCATGAAGAACGAGAAGCCGCACGTGAAAGTTCATTGAACTAGTCCTGACCATATAAATAATAAGTAAAGTGCTGAAATGTTTAACATTTCAGCACTTTTTTTTATTGGATAGGATTGTTTAGATTTTGCTTTGTTTTTGTGGAATTGCCAATTTTTCACATGCCCATACGTTAGCATTCCTTGTCGCATAAGATGTCATGAAAAGACAAGGAGGGAAAGATATGCTAAAAGGGAAACTAATACCTCTCGTAGTCACAGCATTTTTTATTGTTGTCATCTCCGTTTTTTCCTTCTCGCTAATGAACCCAAGCCCAGCTGAGCCAGTGACAGGTAAAGTGTCTGCTGACGGCACGGAAGAAAATGAGACAAGGGGAAATGGGGACAGTGCGGTTACAAACAATGTTGAAAATAATATAAATGGAGAAAATGCAGAAGTAAATAATTCTATAAACAATCACGTAAGAAACGGTGAAAATAACAATGTAGATAATAATGTCAGGAATAATATAGAAGTGAATGTTGATGTCAAAGTGAACAATGATATTGGCAATAATGTAGAAGGAAATACACAGAGTTCAACGAATGAAAGCACGGACAGTGAAGGAAATAATCAAGAAGAAAATTCAAATAGTAATGAAAATGGTGATGCGAGTGCAAGCAATAACACCTCAAATGATGAAATCGTTTGGGGTGTCGATTCTGCAAGTCACACGACTTCAGACATGTTAGCTTGCGTAAGAGAAAACTTTGGAGAACCTGTCATTTGGGGTAGATATGTCGGTGAGAAAGAAGGTGTTTCCGAAGGAATAACTACTGATGAGGTAGAGCTTCTTCACACCAATGATATTAAAGTTCTTCCTATTTGGAATCATTTTGTGGATGCAACTGGCTATGAAAATGGAAGAGATGAGGCCGAACAAGCTATTGCGAAAGCGAAGGAATTAGGGATTCCTGAGGGAGTAGCCATTTTTGCTGATATCGAACCAGATTATCCTGTAGATTCAGCGTTCATTCGTGGATGGCACGAAGTAATCTTTAACTCAAACTATGAATCCGGAATATATGGTGTATTTGATGCAGAATCTGATTTGACTGTAGCCTTTGAAGAGGCAGCCCAAAGCGATAGCTCGATTTTAGAACGGGCGTATATTTGGACAGCTGCTCCAAGCCCTGGGGTTACTACAGAGTCTAATGCCCCAGAATTTGCCCCAGAAGCTCCTGAAAATTCGAATGTTGCTGGTTGGCAATATGGAATCGATGCAGAAAGCTGTAATATCGATACAAATCTCTTTCCGGCAAATATGACAGAAGTACTTTGGTGAAAGATGGATGATGTGTGAATCCATCTTTTTTTTATGTTCAGGCAAAATTTTCTTCTTACCTTTATTAGTCGCTAGAGTAAAAACTTGCATGAATACTTAAAATTAGAAACACAAACTATAGAAGTAAAGGGGGTAAGAAAATGTTTGTACGATTTCTAAGAGAAAGTAAAATTGCTGCAGCTCTTTTATTGATTTTAAGATTATATCTAGGCTATAAATGGCTTACCAGTGGTTGGGGGAAAATAACGGGAGGTGGATTTAATGCTAGTGGTTTCTTACAAGGTGCAGTAACTAATGCATCAGGAGAAAATCCCACAGTCCAACCGTGGTGGGGTTCATTTCTAGAAGCTGTGGCAATCCCCAATGCGAACCTGTTTACTTATCTAGTCATGTGGGGGGAAGTTCTTGTTGGTATTGCATTAATCCTCGGTATTTTTACAACCTTCGCTGCGTTAATGGGTGCGATAATGAACTTCGCTTTCTTATTTAGCGGAACAGTCAGTGTCAATCCGCAAATGTTACTGTGGACAATCTTTATATTGGTGGCAGGATATAACGCAGGACGATTCGGATTAGATCGTTACATTTTCCCATTCTTCAGACAGAGATTCAGTAGAAATGAAGATCCGATTGGGCAAATTTAAAGGACAAGCATGTAATTGAATAGTATATGATCTAAAAAAAGAGCTCACTGTGAGCTCTTTTCATTTTTTAATCCTTCTACATTTCATGAAAAAAATTATCTCAGCAAGGATAGAAATGAATTCTAAATTAGAAACTATTGAAGAGACATATCTGTATTCGTCCAAAAGGAGCGACAATAGTGAGAGCGTATATCCTATCAGTTTGGCACAAACTTGATCCTTATTATTTTTCATGCACTCGGTTGAAATATGTAACAGAAGACAATATTTTCAGAATAAGACTAACGAAATATAAAGGGCGAAATATCACCCTGTCAGATGGAACGGAAATCAATAAGAATGATGTATTGGTGAAAATTCATTTACATAATGTTCGGCTTTTAATGGAAGTTCGAGACATTAAGAGTGAGTTGAAAAAGGCAAAATTAATTTATCGTTATGTTCAAAACTCTCTTCCAGGTTTAGAATTTTACATTCGCAGCCATTTTCGATCTTACAATGTGAAAGGAATTGTAGGGATTACTCTTTTAAGTAAGGGGTGTGAGCGACTTGGGTTTGAAATCATTGAGATTATCAACCCCATTTATAAGTGGTATAAAACATTGAGTTTTTTTCCAATTGGTATCCTATCGCATGATCGTTCAAAGTGGAATGACATGATCGCTCAAAAACCTAATTATTTATTTATGTCTATAGCTAGATTGACTGACTTATATGGCCAATGAATCAAGGCAATTAATCGTATAGGGGTGTACCATGAAAAATTCGAAGAAGACAGTACTTTTCTTACCCTTTTTACAAATTGCTTCTGGGCATCATCAAGTGGCAAATGCATTAATGGACCGTCTTCAGAAACTAGATCCTACGTTAAAATGTGAAAAAAGGGATATCCTCGCCTACAGTTATGGAGCGATTGAAAACCTCGTTTCACAAATCTATATCAAATGGTTTTCGATCTTTCCTCAATTTTATAACAAAATTTACCGAAATACCGTCTATAAAGATCTCCATAATGATAAACGCTTTAGGTTATATGAGCTGCTTTTTTTACCTTTTATGAGAAAATTAATAGCTGAAATTCATCCTGACTTGATTGTTTGTACCCATTCCTTGCCTGCTTATGCCCTCAATTTAATGAAGGGCAGAGGGGAAATGCAAACACCAGTAGTGAATGTATACACCGATTTTTTTGTGCACCGATTATGGGGAGTTCAATATATAGACTGTCACCTTGTTCCATCTGTACAAATCAAGACATTTCTCATGAAGAAAGGCGTACGAGATGAACAGATTTTTGTGACGGGGATACCCGTACACAACATGATAAAAAAACAAGAAAAACCATTGATGTCTTCTTCCTCTAATTTGATAACTGTTCTGATTTCAGGAGGAAATTTAGGGGTCGGGGCAATAGATGGACTGATTGAAGAGTTTTTAAATGATCCCAATAAAAATCTGAAGTTAATCGTACTTTGTGGAAAGAATGAGGAGTTATATAAAAAGCTGATTTCGTTAAATCATCAACAAATCCAGGTTCATTCGTTTATAGATAAGATGGAAAGAATGAATGACTTGTATGACAAAGTGGATGCAATTGTAACAAAACCAGGTGGAGTAACCATTAGTGAATGTATGTATAAAAGGAAACCTATTTTCATTTATCATGCTCTTCCAGGACAAGAGCAGATTAATTTGGAGAACTTGAAAAAAGAAGGTCTTGTTTTTCATTTAAAAAAGGAGAAGGTTTTTGAGCAAATTTATTCTATGTTAAGCAAAAAATCAATGCTTCAAAATTATCACCAAATAGTTGAGGAGTACCATCAGGAGATTAACGGAGCGATACCAGAGCAAATCATGATGGAATATTTATAAAACGGATGGTTGCTGTTCCTCTACCTCATAAAAGGCTCTTTCGCAAACATTGTTGCTTTTTAAAATGTCTGATTTAGGAAGCGAAAAGTGCTGTCGCAAACTTCATGTATAGTCCGTGATATAAGGGGATAAACCGGCTTCTGGGTTTTAACAAATAACCACAATAATTAACAGCTCAATGTGAATAATAATTTGGGATGATATGGGGAGGGACATTTTATGGAAATACCAGAACGTGTAGGGAGTCAAACAAATAATAACGACGGTTCCGGTTCGAAAAAGGAGAAAAAATTGGCCTGGTGGCAACTTTCTTTAGTAGGTGTCGGCTGTATTATCGGAACTGGTTATTTTCTAGGATCTGGAATTGGGATCAAGATGACAGGACCGTCTATCCTCATTGCGTTCATTCTTGCAGCTGTAGGAACATTTATCGTGTCGGATGCCTTAATGAAAATGTCTGCAAAGGATCCACAAAAGGGCTCGTTTCGTTCGTATGCTAAGAAAGCGTATGGAAGTTGGGCTGGTTTTAGTAGTGGCTGGGTTTATTGGTTTTCCGAAATGTTAATCACAGGTAGCCAACTAACAGCTCTCTCGATTCTTTCAAGGTTTTGGTTTCCTACTCTTCCACTTTGGGTATTTGCTGTTGGTTATGCTGTGCTAGGTGTGATCGTTGTCGTTATTGGAACGAAGGGATTTGAGCGAGCTCAAAATATATTTGCAATTGTAAAAATAGCGGCGATTTTTATGTTTATTATTTTAGCAATAGGCGTATTGTTTGGATTGTTTGGCGGCAGTAAAAATGATTTCTCCATTCCAGGTTCCATGGAGGAATTCTTACCAAAAGGGATGATGGGGTTATGGGCATCCCTTATTTACGGGTTTTATGCGTTTGGTGGAATTGAAATTATGGGAATTATGGCTCCAAGGCTTAAAAATAAAGAGGATGCAAGGAAATCTGGAGCGATTATGCTTATCATGCTGACTACGATTTATCTTATTTCCATGGTCTTAGCTACTGGTCTTGTTTCAATCGATAAATTTAATGGCGATGAAAGTCCATTTGTCAGTGCGCTTGAAAAATACAATTTAGATTTTTTTCCCCATGTTTTTAATGGTGGAATTATCATTGCTGGATTTTCGACAATGGCAGCCTCTTTATTCGCTGTAACAAGTATGCTTGTGACATTGTCAGAAGACGGAGATGCACCGAAATTTTTTTCAAAGAAAGGTAAGCTGAAGGTTCCACCATACGCACTAGGATTAACGATTTGTGGTCTTATTACATCGATAATTTTGTCATTTGTAATGCCTGACAAAGTCTATGAGTATATAACAACGGCTGCGGGATTAATGCTTCTATATAATTGGTTCTTTATTCTTATCTCCTTCCCAAGACTTATACAAGCGACCGGATTTGATCATGTTAAGCGATTTGTGGGGATGGGATTAATCCTACTTGCTGTTAGTGGAACGATCATCCATGGCTCTAGCCGCCCTGGGTTTTTTGTAAGTATTCTTTTTGTGGCACTTGTCCTTGTTGTCCTTTTTATAAGGCATATAAAAAATAAAAATCATAAGTAATTCTTCTTTAAGGATAATGGAATGGTTTTTGAAAATACTATATTTGCACGGCTATAAATAACGATAGTTTTTCTATTATGAGCGGGAGTGAAGGGGATGTCTATATTTGTTTACCAGACATTTGAGGTAAAACAGGAGAAATTTAAAGAGGCCATTACTTGTGCGAAAAAAATTAAGAAATATCGCAATGAAAAATACAATCATCATGTCGAAATTTTAACACCAATCACTGGACACGATTATACATATGCCTTACTTGCCAAGTATGAGGGTTTGGCAGAAATGGAATTACAAAATAAGAAGATGTTTGATGATGAAGAGTACCTAAAATTAATTGGAGAATTCTTTCTAGAAAATATTGTTCAAGGAAGTATGAACACCCAAATATTCAGAGCCATGAATGATATCATTGAGGAAAAAGAAGAAGACAAGGAAAAAGAGAAAGAGAAATAAAAGAAGAGGGACTGGGAACTGATGTGAGCCCGGTCCATTTTTTATAAAATTTCTTTGATCCCCTCATACATAAAATAAAGACCAAATCCTATTAGGGATAAGCCAGAGACAATCGAGATCGCTTTTAGACTATACGTGTTTAAAAATCTGCGCATCCCCGTTGTTAAGCCCGCTATGAGTAAATCCCATAATGTTAGCCCAAGAAAGATCATGCTACTGTAAAGAAGCAGGGATCCAGGCGCATTAACTTGTGCTGTTTTTGCTAATACTGACCCGTAAATCCCGAGCCAAAAAAGAATAGACAGTGGGCTTGTAATGGACATAATGAACCCAGTTAGGAAGCACTTCCCTAAGCTATCCCTTCCACGACGTGCGTCTAGTGAGACGGAACCAGCACTGTTTATTCCTTCAATTCCAGAATAAATGAGAATAAATCCACCAAACAGCCATAGAAATATTTGTACGATGGGAATCTCAAGAAATTGGACCATTCCTAAATAGACAATTAACATAAAGATTCCATCTGCAATCATCGAGCCAGCACCGACTATCCACGCATGCCAAAAACCATTTTTAATGCCTTTATCTAAACGAGCAGAGTTAACAGGTCCAATTGGTGCAGCCAAAGTGAACCCTAACAAAATATAACTAAATAAAAGACTTATACTCAAAATAACCACTCCACAACAACATAGCTTGTACATTGTATGTAGGAAAAAAATAACTATGAGTATTTGTTTCGAAAAAAATGAAAAATAGTGCTTTTGATGAGAAGCATGACAACCTCTTTAGGATTGACATATAAGAATATTTACCATATTCTAAAAATAGATAGTAGAGTCGATTGAAAAAACGAGCAGGTGCACGGTTTGAAAATCGATTTAGACAAGAGTATAAGATTAGTGAGTGATTGCCTATGGCTTTACACAAAGAACATCGAATTGGACGACACGCCACCTTACTTTTACTAGCGGATGATCGTAGCGATTTATCGAAACTGGCTGGCGAATTAGGTTGGAAAAGCTGTTTAGGAAAAGTGGGTTCAATGGAGTCGCAAAAAGTTGTTGCTGCAATTGAGGTGGCAGCGAAGCAGCAAGGAGTTATTAGTCAGGAGCTGTACAGAGAAACACACGCTTTATACCATGCGATCATGGAAGCGCTCCACGGGATTACACGAGGTCAAATGCAGTTAGGTTCTGTAATGAGAACGGTCGGTTTACGCTTTGCTGTAGTCCGCGGGAATCCATATGAGGATCATTCTGAAGGTGAGTGGCTCGCTGTTGCTATCTATGGAACGATTGGAGCGCCCGTCAGAGGGCTAGAGCACGAGACGTTAGGTCTTGGAATTAATCATATTTAAATTCAATAAGAAAGCCCAGAGCTATTAGATACTAGGGGGCTGTACGTTCAAAATCAAAAAAATGATTTTGAGCGTATAGTCCCCTTTTTATGTGGCGCTTTATCTTGGTAAAGGAATACAACGAAAGCAGGTGGACATATGGTGGTATTAACAGGAAATACGTTGACACTAGAGGAAATGAAAAAAATTCTTTTTGATGGAAAAGTGGTTTCTGCTTCTGATGAAAGTTGGGAACGGGTTGAAGAAAGCCGTAAAGCAGTAGAACAAATTGTACAAGAAAATCGTGTTGTATATGGGATCACGACAGGGTTTGGCAAATTTAGCGATGTCTTAATCGAGAAAGAAAATGTTGAGGATCTCCAGTTGAATCTCATTCATTCACATGCAGTAGGGGTAGGTGCTGCTTTTCCAGAAATCGTCTCGCGAGCGATGCTCGTTTTAAGGGCAAACGCACTTTTAAAAGGCTATTCTGGCGTTCGAAAAATCGTCATTGAACAATTACTTGAGTTTGTCAATAAAGGCATTCACCCCGTTGTACCTCAGCAAGGTTCGTTGGGGGCAAGTGGAGATTTAGCCCCACTTTCCCATTTAGTTCTTCCACTATTAGGCGAAGGGGAAGTATTTTACAAAGGTGACAGAGTCGAAGCATTGGATGCAATGTCAAAAGAGGGAATTTTCCCTATTACATTAACAGCAAAGGAAGGGCTTGCTCTTATTAATGGAACACAAGCGATGACGGCAATGGGTGTGATTGGAGTTTTGGAAGCAGAAAAATTGGCCTATCAATCGGAAGTAATAGCGGCAATGACGATGGAGGGCTTAAATGGAATCATCGATGCCTTTGATAAGGATGTTCATATTGCCCGTGGTTATCCAGAACAAATTTTAGTTGCCGAGAGAATGAGAGAACTTCTTGACGGAAGTAAACTTGTGACAAAGCAAGGAGAAAAAAGAGTTCAGGATGCATATTCCTTAAGATGTATTCCACAAGTTCACGGGGCAACGTGGCAAGTATTAAATTACGTGAAAGAAAAATTAGAAATTGAAATGAATGCAGCTACTGACAATCCACTTATTTTTGAAGGTGGAAAAAAAGTGATCTCAGGTGGCAATTTTCATGGCCAACCGATAGCGTTTGCGATGGACTTTCTCGGTATAGCCATTGCTGAGCTTGCCAATATCTCTGAAAGAAGGATTGAACGATTAGTGAATCCGCAATTAAACGATTTGCCGCCATTTTTAAGTGCTGAACCAGGCCTTCAGTCAGGCGCTATGATTATGCAATATTGTGCGGCTTCTCTTGTCTCTGAAAATAAAACATTAGCTCACCCAGCAAGTGTAGACTCGATCCCGTCATCAGCCAATCAAGAGGATCATGTCAGTATGGGGACGATTGGTTCAAGACATGCGTATCAAATTATTACAAATGCAAGAAGAGTGTTAGCAATTGAATTAATCTGTGCCATGCAGGCAGCTGAACTAAAAGGAAAGGAAAATATGAGTCCCATCACAAAAGAAATCCTTATAGAAGGGAGAAAGCGGATACCTTTTATTGAAAAAGATAGAATCTTTTCCAAAGATATTGGCGTCGCTGAAGATTGGTTGAAAACATCGCTCTCTTTTACGAAAAAAAAAGTGAATGTTGAAGTCGAATTCTGTTGAAAAAAATATTTTTTTGAAATGAAGGAGGAGAAAAAATGGTAACTACAAATAAAGTAATTCGCTACCGAGGTATAGAATTAAATACAAAAGGCTGGCAACAGGAAGCAGTACTTCGCATGTTGATGAATAATTTAGATCCAGAAGTAGCAGAAAAACCAGAAGATTTGGTTGTATATGGCGGAATTGGCAAAGCGGCCCGAAATTGGGAATGCTTTGATGCGATCGTTGCTTCACTTAAAAAACTGGAAGCAGATGAAACATTAATGATTCAGTCAGGTAAGCCTGTCGCCATTTTTAAAACACACGCCAATGCACCGAGAGTACTCATTGCCAATTCCAATCTTGTTCCAGCATATGCGAACTGGGAAACCTTCCATGATTTAGACAAAAAAGGGCTGATGATGTATGGACAAATGACAGCGGGAAGCTGGATTTATATAGGCTCTCAAGGAATTGTTCAAGGAACATATGAAACGTTCGCAGAGTTAGCGAAGCAACATTTTAATGGTACATTACGACATACCATTACTGTAACAGCAGGTTTAGGAGGTATGGGTGGAGCTCAACCTCTGGCTGTGACAATGAACGGAGGTGTATGCATTGCTATTGAAGTCGATGAAAAGAGAATTGAGCGGAGAATTGAAACGAAATATACCGATGTCAAAACGAATTCTCTTGAGGAAGCCTTACGATTAGCTGAATCCGCAAAAAGAGATGGAAAAGCTCTTTCCATTGCGTTATTAGGAAATGCAGCTGACATTTTACCAGAAATGATCAGCAGGAATTTTATTCCAGATATCTTAACCGATCAAACATCTGCTCATGATCCATTAAACGGCTATATTCCGTCGCAAATGACATTAGCAGAAGCGGCACAATTAAGAACAGAACATCCAGAGAATTATGTAAAAGCATCGAAAGCTTCGATGGCAACCCATGTAAAAGCGATGTTAGAAATGATGGAAAAGGGCGCCATTACCTTCGATTATGGAAATAATATTCGTCAAGTGGCGAAAGATGAAGGGGTGGAAAACGCTTTTGATTTCCCAGGCTTTGTTCCAGCATATATTCGTCCGCAATTTTGCGAGGGAAAAGGTCCTTTTCGGTGGGTGGCTTTATCGGGAGATCCAGAAGACATTTATAAAACGGATGCAGCAATTGTTAGAGAATTTGCTGATAATGAACATTTATGTAATTGGATTCGCATGGCGCAGGAAAAAATTCAGTTTCAAGGTCTACCTTCTCGAATATGTTGGCTTGGATATGGTGAAAGGGCACGTTTTGGAAAAATAATCAACGACATGGTAGCAAGCGGTGAATTAAAGGCTCCTATCGTAATCGGGCGTGATCATCTAGATTCTGGCTCCGTTGCCTCACCGAATAGAGAGACAGAGTCTATGCTTGATGGATCTGATGCTGTATCCGATTGGCCAATTTTAAATGCGCTCATCAATGCTGTTGGCGGAGCTACTTGGGTTTCCGTTCATCATGGTGGTGGAGTTGGAATGGGCTATTCTCAGCATGCTGGAGTGGTGATTGTAGCAGACGGGACGAAGGATGCAGAAGAACGAATTGAACGTGTGTTAACGACAGATCCAGGGATGGGTGTAGTCCGACATGCGGATGCTGGTTATGAATTAGCAAAGAAAACAGCTCGAGAAAAAGGGATACGCATGCCGATGCTTGACAAGGATGGTGTGCGGTAATGTCAAAACCACTGTGGATCAAGCATGCTACACAACTAGCTACTCTCGCAACAAAACAGGAAGGACCACGTTCAAAAGAAGCGATGTCTGAGCTCGGTTTAATCGAGGATGGCAGCCTCTGGATTGAAAATGGGATCATACAAGCAGTTGGGACGACAAAAGACATAGAAAAACAATACGAAAAACGTTTAACTGAAGCAGAAGTCTATGATGCAAAAGGGTTATTAGTCACACCTGGATTAGTCGATCCCCATACTCATGTCGTATATGGAGGAAGTAGAGAGCGTGAATTTGAAATGCGACTTGAGGGTGCTACTTATATGGAAATTATGAATGAGGGCGGTGGAATTCACGCAACTGCGAGAATGACGAGAGAAGCAACAGAAGAAGAGCTGATTGAACAGACCTCAAAACGACTAGACTCATTTTTACAACATGGTGTAACCACGGTTGAGGGCAAAAGTGGTTATGGAATGGATCTGGAGACGGAGTTAAAGCAATTAAGAGTGATGAAAAAATTGCAAAAAGAACACGCCATCGATCTTGTTTCCACTTTTATGGGTGCACACGCCGTTCCATTTGAATATAAAGGCAAAGAAGATGAGTTTGTTACGTATCTGATAGATGAAATGCTCCCGCTAGTAGCACGTGAGAAGTTAGCAGAATTTAATGATGTATTTTGTGAGAAAGGGGTTTATACTCCTGCACAATCTGAAAGAATTTTAGAAGCTGGGAAGACGTACGGTTTAATTCCGAAAATCCATGCAGATGAAATTGAGCCATATGGCGGAGCAGAACTTGCAGCAAAGGTTGGGGCGATTTCCGCTGAACATTTATTAAAAGTGTCGGAGGAAGGGATGATAAAGATGGCGGAAGGGAACGTTATCGCTTGCCTCTTACCAGCAACGGCTCTTTACTTGAGAGAGGAAGCGGCAAAAGGCAGAAAAATGATCGATGCAGGAGTACCGGTAGCGATTTCTACCGATTGTAATCCTGGTTCCTCTCCCACAACTTCGATGCCATTAGTGATGAACCTTGCCTGTATTTCGATGCGGTTAACACCTGCAGAAGCCTTAACTGCAGCGACTTATAACGCAGCATGTGCGATAAATCGTCAGCAAGTTATAGGGTCTCTAGAGGTAGGAAAGCTTGCAGATATCGTCGTATGGAAGGTAAGCGATTATCGTGAATTGCAATACTTATTTGGTGTCAATCACGTCAAAGCTGTTTGGAAAAAAGGAGTTCAGGTGGTGAACCAAGAATGAGCGATCATTGGCTCCAAGCACCTGAATGGTGTTGGAACAAAGGCAGTGGCCATGTGGAATTTGTTCATCAGTGGGTTCTTCCTCTAGAACAATCATCATCTTCACCAGATATCGTACTTTATGGGGCACCTATTTCCCGTTCTTCTATCAGTGTTTCCGGTGCCTCTCAATATCCAGAAGAATTTCGCAAAATGTGGAAAAAATTCGCCACCTATCAAATAGAAGAGGATATTGATCTAACGAAACTCAATGTTCGAGATGCAGGGGATGTTCAAATGCACATGACTGATATTCTTCTCTCTCACAAACGAATCGAATCTGCAACTTCCTATTTAGTGGAAAAATTTCCTCGTTCCACAACTTGTCTTATTGGTGGCGACCATTCTGTTACGGCCTGTGCCATTCGCGGAATTAAGAAGCAATATCCAGATGAGTTAATAGGTATCCTCCAATTGGATACCCATCTTGATGTTAGAGATCCATCAGTGCTTGGCCCAGCCAATGGAACACCGATTCGACAACTAATTGATGGAGGGGTTGTTGAAGGTGAACATATTGTCAATGTTGGTCTTCATGGATTTTTTAATGCGAAGTCCCTAGTAGACTACGCTAAAGAGCAAAAAATTCAAGTCGTACCATTAAATAAGGCAAGAAAGCAAGGATTGGTGCATACGATAAAGAGGTCGCTTGAATATTTAATGGACCGAGTGGATCGAATCTATGTAACAGTTGATATGGATGTGCTAGATATCTCCATTGCTCCTGGAGTTCCCGCCTCGACACCAGGCGGTATGAGTTCTCAAGAATTATTTGAACTGATGCTTGAAATCGGGACATATCCAGAGGTAAAGCATATTGACTTTGTTTGTCTGGACCCGACGAAGGACTCAAACGTATCAGAAACGGTTAAAGTCGGACTATATGCTTGGTTACAGTTTTTATCTGGAATTGCATTACAAAAGTGAAAATATTTTAAACGATCTGCTTCTAAAATTGACCTACGACCTATAAGCGTTTAAAATTACATATGGTTGCTCACAACATTTGCTTACAGGTGGGGATAAAAATGGCCATTTTTGCACTAATCGTATGTATATATCTTGCCTATATTTTATTAAGGTATCTTCCTGTTTGGGGAGCACGGTGTATACAAATGTTAGAAATAGATGAGAAAAAGACGACAATTGTCGATGTTAGAGATTATAATCAATCCTACAAAGATTCTACTCAAGCAACGATTAACATACCAGTAGCTTACTTAAATAGATATTTTCACGAAATTCCTGGGCAACAAGTACATGTTGTCGCTGCCAATACGCTTGAAAAGAATATAAGTATTCGCTTCTTGCGAAAAAAAGGATATGCTGTTCATAGCTATACATTAACAGAATGTCAATGTCAAAATGAAAAACTTGCTTAAGTAAAATAAGGCTGGGTCAAAAAGTCGCTGGTAACGACTTTTTGATTCTAGTTTGGAGAGTATAAATTCCTTCGACTTGTGGATAAAGTGCTCGTATAGTCAATTGGAGTATCGGTATGAAAAAATAACAGGAAAATTTCCGCTTAATGAACAACCATCATGAAAAAGAGCCGAAATAACAGGAATATTTCCTGCTATTCCCTCAAAAAACACCAAAATAAACGATTTTGCCTTCCATAAGCGGAAAATCTTCCGTTATTTCCTCTAAAAGGGACTCCAATGAGGAGATAACAGGAAAATTTCCGCTTAAGGGTGAGAGATGTAATAGGGTCTTATAGGAGAAGTATAGACAAAGCGGAAATCGATGTCGATTATTGAAGCCTAATTTGCATATCACTCGATTTTTTTGTACGAGGAAAAATTCGAAGGTCTTGCGTTAAGACAAAAATAAAGAAAGGTGAATTTGAGTACCCTCAGGATTCACCTTTCTTATTATTTGAAGCTAGTTATGTCCCAGCCTTATTTACTTGTAAACATTTGTGTCCAGTAATTTCCACTCTCTACATAGCCAACACCGATATGGGTGAAGGAAGTATTTAAAATATTGGCACGATGTCCTTCGCTATTCATCCATGCTTGTACCACTTCTTCTGGTGAACGTTGTCCCATCGCAATATTTTCTCCTGCAGAACGATAAGAAATTCCAAATTGTTTCATCATATCAAATGGAGACCCATAAGTTGGGCTTGTATGACTAAAATAACCCTTTGCTTTCATATCTTCAGATTTTGCCCGTGCAACCTTGCTCAAATTAGTGTCAAGCTTTAAAGCTGGAAGACCTTGCTTTGCCCGTTCATCATTTGTTAAATCTACAACTTTTTGTTCAAATGCACTCACCTGAGTAGTAGCTACAGCCTGGTGATTTTCATTCGCTGCAGGTTTTTCAGCAGGTGCAGGATTTGACGCTACAGGCTTGTCTGTTGTTGATGTCGTTGGTTTATTTTTTATTTGCTGTTTTTGAATATGCTCAAGGTTAATCTCGAATTTTTGAAGATATTTAGTAAGTAGATTATTTAATTGAGCTTTATTGATGTCACGTGATTGGTCATAATAAACGTACTTAACTTGCTTTGTTTCCAGATTGGCTGCATCTGCATTGATCGTAGTTCCTGAGGTAAAGAGAAGAGCTGCTGTTGCTACGATTGGTACAATAAATTTCTTGTTCATTTGGTGTAACCTCCTAGAAAATTGTGATGTTTTGCTTGCCTCTACATGGTAGCATGCGTTTTTTGTCATATTTAAGGGAGGTTTTTCCAAATAAACGATTTATAATACATGGTCAATCATTCTAAATAAATTTAAATCAGTAAATATCTATGCTTTTCTGAAAAAAATGTTTGTAAGTATAACTAGTTAAAAATGGTTTAATTTCCAAGAATTACATCGAATATAGGGTTGACAACATGTGAAACGAGGAGTGTTTATTACATCTATAACGAAAATGTAACTAAGTTTAATGAAAAATAGCAAGAAGGGGTAAGTTACATTTCTTTACTAATATACTTATCCATTTTACCGTTTTTATGAAATGCTCTTTTCCAATTAAAACGATGTTTACCAGCTATATTTTAGTTCTCATCAATTAAAACTAAGGGAGTAGTTAGTACATTATAAAGGAGGAGTTTTGATTGATAAGGAAAACATCGAGTGTTGTACTGACTTCTGCTTTACTTTTCAGCCTTGCAGCATGTGGAGTAGGGAATGATCATGTTGCCTATGACCCATCCAATGACGGTAGAGCAGGGACGATTCCAGTTCGTAATGACGTCAATAATAATCGTGGTTTTTTTGAAAGGAATTTAGAAGATGGACGAAACTTTTTCGACAATGTTGTAAACGACAATCATAATCAAGGAAGAGACAGTACCAATCGCGGCAATGACAATGTTGACATTTCAGCATCCAATACGAACATTAATAGTGACAAATATCCACATACAAGAGCAGTGTTGATTCAAGATGCAAAGTACTCGTTTACATCAGCCAATGGAAATGACTTGGCTTCGATCCAAAAGCAAATTGAGGAACAACTAAAAGCAAGATTTGGTCAATTAACACCACAATTACGTCAACAAGCGAAGCAACAAGCGCAACAACAAACGCAGCGACAGCCAGCTCAACAGCAGCCTGCACAGCAACAACAAACGCAGCGACAGCCAGCTCAACAGCAGCCTGCACAGCAACAACAAACGCAGCAACAGCAACAGCAACAGCAAGCCAAACAGCAACAAACGCAGCAACAGCCAGCTCAACAGCCAAAACAACAGGAACCAGCTCAAGAGCAAGCAGGGAATATTAGTGAGTTTGCACAACAAGTCATCGATTTGACGAATCAAGAACGTGCAAAAGGTGGTTTGGCTGCATTAAAGGCGGATACCCAATTAAGCGGTGTTGCTTTGAAAAAGTCTCAAGATATGCAAGCTAATAATTACTTCTCTCACACCAGCCCTACGTATGGTTCCCCATTCGATATGATGAGGGACTTTGGGGTAACTTATAAGTCAGCTGGTGAAAATATTGCTCAAGGACAAAGAACGCCTCAAGAAGTTGTTCAAGCTTGGATGAATAGTGAAGGTCACCGAAAGAATATTATGAACGGCGATTTCACTCACATCGGTGTAGGTTATGAACAAAACGGAAACCATTGGACACAAATGTTTGTTGGAAGATAATAATGATTTTGGGAGTCTTATTGTCAGCAATAAGACTCCCTTTTATACATAAAGAATTTCATATAAATCAAAGGCTCTTTTCGTTAATAACCACAATCTATACGAAAACGTGTAATTCAAAGAATACAGTATAAAACGCAAAAAAATCCGTTCCTGAGATGGAACGGAGACAAGAGACGGTATTCGAGAAGGGAATCCCTATATGTAGTGGTGACTAAGATGATAAAATCAATATGTTGATTTTATTTTATCATACCGTTTCTAGAGAGGCAAACCCATTCTTTTTTCATATTTCTTTTAGCTCAGATATATCAACGGATGTACGCTCTTCTAATGGCCCTCTTAAATGAACAGTGGCAGTTTGGCCATCTTCATTAAGCTTATCAATCCAGACAGAAGCACCATTATACTCCACTTCAATATCTGCAGAAGAAGAAAGTATCTGTTTAACACGCTTTGTGTCCATCTTATCCCTCCTCAATTTTAGTTATTGTTAGTTTGTGGGGAGATAGGATTTTTTATGCTCTAAACAGTCTTGAATTAATTATTATGTCAGAAGTAGAACAGCATAAGGAATGATGATGAAAACAAGAGATATGGTTAAAAAGGTGGAAAATGATTTCTTCGTTAATTTATTTCCAACCCGTTTTATCGGTAATCCGTTTTTATAAATGATAAAAATGATCCCTAGCATTCCTAAAGCTTGCCCACTAAATAGAAGCTTATGAAACAAAGATGCCGCCATTAATTCTTGCGGGTTTGATTTTGAAATGACCTGAATGAAGCGATCGTTTATCGTTCCGAACAGACCATAAAATAAAATGAGAAGAATAAGGATGATGAAAAATTCGCGATAAAAGATTTTTATTTTTGACATGTATGGACCTCTCCTAGAAGTTAATAAATCATATACATGCTATCATTTCTTGATGTTGGAAACAATCCACCAGTCAGTTTTTGATTGATAATGAATGAATTTGATTATTTTTGAAAGAAAATGATTGATTTTGGTGGTATGCTGAGGTAAGATATAGTCATAAGAGGATGTAAACGCTTCAAAAGGAGGTGCTGTCTTGTTAGAGTCTGAAAGACATGACAAAATTTTAAAGCTTTTGAAAGAGAAAAATACAGTCAAAATTCATGAGCTGGTTGAACTTACGGATTCATCAGATTCAACGATACGTCGTGACTTAACATATTTAGAAAATAGAAAGTTTCTAAAAAGGGTTCATGGTGGAGCAGCTCGACTACAAGGCAAATTACAAGAACCAACAATGATTGAAAAATCATCCAAAAACCACCAAGCGAAGCAAAGAATCGCTCAATATGCCGTTGGATTAATAGAACAAGGTGATTCCATTTATTTAGATGCAGGTTCAACGATTCTTGAAATGATCCATCATCTTCCCGAAAATATCGTCGTCGTAACCAATGGAACGACACATCTACCATTATTATTGGAAAAAAATATTAGAACATATTTAATTGGTGGGTTTGTTAAGCCTTCAACAAAAGCCATAATTGGTCGCGATGCCTTGGCAAGCCTTCAGCATTATCGATTTGATAAGTGTTTTATGGGAGTCAATGGGATTCATCCTCACTATGGATATACGACGCCAGATCAAGAGGAGGCGACTATTAAGGAGTTAGCCATTTCATTATCTCGAGAAGCCTATATATTAGCCGATGATACGAAGTTTACAGAAGTTGCATTCGCAAAAATTGCCGATATTGATGCAGCAACGATCATTACCAATGATTTAGAACAAGATGTAAAAAAGCAATATGCAGGTAAAACAGAAATAAAGGTTGTGACATCATGATATACACAGTTACGTTAAATCCATCTTTAGACTATATTGTCAAATTAGACGAGGTCCGACTCGGTCAATTAAATCGTTCCGTTACGGAATCAAAATTTCCGGGTGGAAAAGGAATCAATGTTTCACAAGTTCTAAAAAGAGTGGGGGTTGACAGTAAGGCACTTGGATTTATAGGAGGCTTTACAGGAGTATATATTGAAGAATTTCTAGAGAACTATGGAATTACAACAGATTTTGTGAAAGTACAAGAAGATACAAGAATTAACGTTAAACTAAGTGCTCATGAAGAAACAGAAGTGAATGCTATTGGCCCAACGATTTTAGCAAGTGATTTTGAAGCATTGAAAGATAAAATAAAGACACTGACTGAGGAAGATATTCTCATTTTAGCTGGAAGTATTCCTAACTCAATGCCGAGAAGTACGTATGAGGAGTTAGCTAACATTTGTTTAGATTCCAATGTTAAATGTATTGTCGATGCAGAAGAAGAGTTGCTAAAGAGTATTCTCACATATAAACCTTTTCTTATTAAACCAAATCATCATGAACTGGGTGACTTTTTTAATGTGAAAATTGAAAGCGCAAAACAGGCTATTCCCTTTGCACGGCAATTAGTAGACATGGGAGCTGAAAATGTCATCGTATCCTTAGCCGATAAAGGAGCCATTTTTGTGAACGAGAATGTAACCTTTGTCTCAAATACTCCAAAAGGAAAGCTAAGGAGTTCTGTTGGTGCAGGGGATTCGATGGTTGCTGGTTTTATTGCGAAATATGAGCGTAATGGTAATTATGAAGAAGCGTTTCGCTATAGTGTTGCATGTGGAAGTGCTACGGCATTTTCATTAGGTTTATGTACGAGAGAGAAAGTTGAAGAGGTATTAACACAAGTAAAGATAGAAGAGGTAAAGGGGGAAGCATTATGAGGATTACAGAATTACTAACGAAACAAACCATTAAACTGTCACTCGATGGAAAAGAAAAAATAAATGCGATTGATGAGCTTGTTGAGGTTCTTGATCAAGCGAATAAATTAGTGGATCGGGAAACTTTTAAAAATGCGATTCTTGCTAGAGAAGAACAGAGTACAACTGGAATCGGGGAAGGGATTGCCATTCCGCATGCAAAGACGAAAGCCGTCAGAGAACCTGCGATTGCCTTTGGACGATCTGTTTCTGGAGTGAATTATCAATCATTAGATGGTGCACCTTCTCATTTATTCTTTATGATTGCAGCGACGGAAGGAGCTAATAATACACATCTGGAAGCCCTTTCGAGACTGTCGACTATCTTGATGAATCAGGAAGTGAGAGAGCAATTATTGACAGCGAAGACAGAAGAGGAAATTATAAATATTATTAATCGTTATGATGAAGAAAAAGAAGAAGAAGTGCAGTCCATGAGTGGGAAAAAAGATTTTATCGTCGCAGTAACAGCTTGTCCAACAGGCATTGCCCACACCTATATGGCGGCAGATTCATTAAAACAAAAAGCAGAAGAATTAGGGGTTGACATTAAAGTCGAAACAAATGGTTCTGGTGGTGCTAAAAATGTTTTGACTGAAGAGGAAATTGAAAACGCTGTTGCGGTGATTGTGGCAGCAGATACAAATGTAGAAATGAACCGATTCAATGGTAAGCATGTAATTGAAGCGCCAGTTGCCGATGGGATTCGTAAGTCTCAGCAGTTGATTGAAAGAGCACTAAAGCAAGATGCACCTATTTATCAAGGGCAAGGTGGAGCAAAAAAAGAAACGAAGCAAGAAACTAGAGGGATTGCAGCAACGATATATAAGCATTTAATGAGTGGTGTTTCAAATATGCTCCCATTTGTTGTTGGTGGGGGAATATTAATCGCCATTAGCTTTATGTTTGGAATTAATGCAAGCGATCCAGCTGATGCGTCCTATCACCCGATAGCTGAAGCGTTAAATACAATTGGTGGCGGGACAGCTTTTGGGTTAATGATACCGATTTTAGCAGGATTCATTGCCATGAGCATCGCAGATCGACCAGGATTTGCTGCTGGTATGGTAGGCGGTATGCTTGCTGCTACTGGTGGGGCAGGTTTCCTCGGTGGTCTTGTTGCAGGTTTTCTCGCAGGTTACTTAGTGGTAGGTTTGAAAAAAGTTTTCTCCGGTTTGCCAGCTTCGCTTGAAGGAATCAAAACGATCTTACTCTATCCATTACTAGGGATTGCTTTAACAGGATTTATTATGCTTTATGTTGTTAATAAACCAGTCGGTGCTTTAAATACGGCGATCTCTGATTGGCTATCCGGACTGGGAACAGGGAACGCAGTGCTATTAGGCATTATTCTTGGACTAATGATGTCTTTCGATATGGGTGGACCTGTTAATAAAGCTGCTTATGTATTTGGTACAGGACTACTAGCAAGTGGAGTTTACGAACCGATGGCAGCGATTATGGCTGCAGGAATGGTTCCACCATTAGGAATTGCTCTTGCAACAACCTTTTTCCCAAATCGCTTTAATAAACAAGAACGTGATGCAGGAAAAGTGAACTATATAATGGGGTTATCGTTTATTACAGAAGGTGCAATTCCTTTTGCGGCAGCTGACCCAGTTCGTGTCATTCCTTCGCTGATGGCAGGTTCAGCTGTTGCCGGCGGTTTATCGATGCTTTTCGGAATTGGTCTCCAAGCGCCACATGGTGGACTATTCGTTATCCCACTCGTTAATGGCGGCTGGTTCATGTATTTACTAGCTATTCTTATTGGTGCGATAGTATCAGCGATACTACTTGGTTTTCTTAAAAAACGTACAAATTAATAAGATAAACGAAACGAACAAAATCGACAAGATTTTGTTCGTTTTTTAAATTTTGTAAACTTGCCACTAAAGACTTAAATACGTTATCTGTACCAATTACGATTAAAATCCAATTCCAATACTTGACCGAACTTGTTAGCGAAGTCAATAAAATAGGCACCTTTTGCAGTCAAAATTCCTTTATCGAAGACATAGGGAGCATCAACATATCCTTTCTCTGAAAAGACTCCTAAAAATTCTCGAGCCTGTTTGGAAATACCTGTCGTATAAAATCGATCAAGTAAAATACCTGCTTTCGCTAATAAAAATGGTGCACTCGAAATGGCACCAATAACGGCATCTTGTTCGTAAACTTTGCGAATAAACTCAAAGAGTGCTTCTTTTTCCATTAAATGCTGAAAGTCGTCTACACCTGGTAGAACAAGGCTTTGTAGTTGGTCAAGATGGACGTTATCAATGGTCGCTTCTGGTAAACATGTTAACCCAGCCTCACCCTTTATTGGAGCGTCATTCAATCCGATGAATATTTTAGGGTGATTGGCTTGTGTGAGAACAGAGAGGATGACAGATAGTTCATACTCGCTGAATCTTGGATAAAGTAAGATGCCAGTTGTCATCACTTCACCTCCTAGGAAAAGGTTCATCTTCTTTCATACCATTTCTACATTTTTCTTAAATCTCCTTTAAGATTCATAAAATTACAAAAATTTAATTTGATCATAATGTACCCGCAAATACTCTATATATGGTAAGAGGTATGAAATTGGAAAGAATCTCGAACTAATTTCCAACAAATAGAAAGAAGGGAAGTTGCCATGACAAAGTATGAACCTGCTGCCAAGTTTGAACATCGTTTTTGGCTTCAAGTATTAGGGGACCATGCTAGATTTATTCATGATTCGCTAGGACCAAATGAGAGGGAGCTTATTGAACAAGCAAATGAGTTCATTACAATTTTTGATCGGTTATTAAAAAGAGTAGATGAGGCAGATTTAATGAAATTAAGCGAAGAGGCTGAAGTAGAGGCAAAGAAGCTTCGCCAATTTAAACTAGATATAATTGAGAGACATTTGACAGCAAAAATAACGATCCATTTAGGTCCTGCTTTTATTAGCCACATGGTGAATGAGTTGGAAGAATACTTGTTGTTATTAGGTTATTTAAAAAAAGGAGAAGTACCGCCACTGTTTCATGAACTTCATCATCACTTAATTTGGCTGTTAGATGGCGCCGGTCATGCAGGTACGATTTCCGATAATATGGAAACCGTTGAAAAGAAAATAAAACAAAAAAGTGATGAATTTACGAAAAATTTTGAAGCATTTTATTTAAAAGCTGTTGAGTTGACGGGGTTTTTACGAACGAATTTGTCGACTTTTCCTGCCCTAGAGAAATTCAATCATGATGTCCAGTTAGAAATGAATGTATTCATGGGGTTTTTAAATGAAATTGAGGAATTAGAGCTAAGCAATGTGGCATTAGGTACATTTGCACCGTTAATGGCAGACCATATGATGCGTGAGGAATGTTATTACTTAACAAAACTCGCAGAAACAACTGATATGGATCAGCCAAATTGCGACCCAACTAAGCCAAGATTAGAAACGTAACTTTTCATAACCATCTTTAGGACTCGTAATAGCAATAAAAACAATGCGATTCAAAAAAACTGAATCGCATTGTTTTTATTTAACTTAGTTGTTTAATAAACTCCCTCATAAAGCCAGGCAAATCTGGCCAAGCATGTCCTGAAACAAGATTCCCTTCAACATGTAAATGTTCCGCAATGTATGTAGCACCTGTTGCTTCTACGTCAGGTTTACACGCTATATAAGCTGTAAGCTCGCGGTCCTTTAAATATTCCTTTACAGTAGTTAAAATTAGGCTCGCATGACAAATTGCTGCAATGGGTTTATTCGTTTCAAAAAAATGAGAAACGATCGCTGGGACATTTTCATTTAGACGGATGTATTCAGGAGCTCTTCCACCAGGAATAATCAATCCATCGTATTCCTCAGGCTTTACATCTTCAAACGTTAAATGGGATTCGATTAAGTATCCTTTACTTTCCGTGTAAGTATCCCACCCAATAAAATCATGCACGACTGTTTGTAGTTGCTTCTTTGATGGAGCGGCAATTTGTACATCATAACCTTCTTCAAGACAGCGGAAATACGGGTAGTAAATTTCTAATGCCTCAACCGCATCTCCCGCAAGAATCAGTACTTTTTTTGACATAATGCATTCCTCCTCTCCAAATATAAAGGGTTATACCCTTCGATTATATATTCGTACAAGACCAGCGTGATTCCTTGTTGTTCACAAAAAATTCATGTCATTTTTACATTTTTGTATGAGAGATGAACGAGCAAGTCATATTAGATAGGAAGAGATATGTAATTTTGGGAGGTTGCTATGCCGATTTTTAAAAATGAAGATTTCAATATGTATTATGATGAACTTGGTTCGGGAGTACCAATCGTTTTTATTCATCCACCTGGAATGGGTAGAAAGGTATTTCTTTTTCAATCATATTTGCAAGAACACTTTCGAGTCATTTTTCCTGATCTAAGTGGTCATGGGGACTCATCAGTGGGTACATATTTAGACAGCTCGATCAGCAGCTATGCCAATGAAATAAAGTTTCTTCTCGATCATTTGCAAATATCGAAAGCAGTGATTTGTGGGTACTCAGCAGGTGGAATTATTGCACAGGAATTTGCCTTAATTTTTCCAGAGCGTACCACTGCAACTATTTTAGTCAGTAGTTATCCGAAAGTACAATCGCTAATTTTAAAAGAGGAGCACTTGATTGGAATGTATTTAGTAAAAAAATTCCCTCGTTTTCTTGCTAAATGTATTGCTAGTAGCCACACCAATCGTCGGGATATTGCTAAGGTGTTATTTGATCATATGATGAAAGCAAATAAGGAATTATGGTTCCAGTATTATGAGAAGACATTGACTTACTCTTGTGTCGAACGACTTACACAGTTGAAAAGTCCATTATTATTAGTGTACGGTTCGAACGATTTCACTAATCAGCACATAAGGTCTTATCGTGACATTCCTCATCAGCTTAAAGTGATCGAAAAGGTCTCCCATCAAGTATTAACTAAAAAATGGGAGATTTTCAACCGATTGGTAACGGATTTTATTACAAAAACGGTTCAGTAAAGAGAATGTAAAGCCAGCCAGTTTATTGAAATATTTTCATAAAATCTGGCTGGGACTTATTTTTTCTTCTTATCAGGTTTAATGGCTAATAAGGTAAGTAAAACCGCCGTGATACCAACGATGGCTAGTATATAAAAAAGGCTTCCCTCGATATGTTTCAGTAAAATCGCCATAACTGGTGGCCCCGCTGCTACTCCAATGAAACGCATCGAATGGTAGATTGATGTAATCGTCCCTCGCTGGTCCTTTTGAATTCCTTCTGTAATAATAGCATCAAGACAAGGTAAGCTTGCTCCTATGCCAATTCCACTTAACAAGAACATGATAATCATAAACCAAAGTCCTTTGGAAAAGCTTAGGCTTGCAATGGATAACGACATTAATAAAAGTGCAGCAAATGTTATCCATTTCATCAATACTTTATTTTCCTTGATGATCTTTCCTGTAATGAGCGAGGTAAGGCATAAAGCACCCAAAGGTAAAGCAAGATATAGTCCTTTTTTTACATTCATAATATGATGATCTCTCTCGAGAATTTCAGACAGATAAAAAAGAACCCCAAAAAGGACAAACATTAAAATAATCCCGATCGCAAAAATAGCGATTAACCATCTGCCGTTATTTTTAAAGATTTTCTTGATTTGCTGAATAAATTCCTTAAATGGAATGGGTTCGTATTCGGTGTTTCCTCGCCTGACAAAGATCGCCATTAAAAAGATAGATAATAAACAGAAAATGGGAAACGACAAAAATGGAATGAACCAAACAAAGGTTGCTAAAAAAGCTCCCAAAATGGGACTAATGACCTTTCCAAGTGTATTCGATGTTTCAATGATCCCAAGGGTACTACTAACTTCTTTTTCGCTTTTAAACATATCTCCTACAAGGGGCATAACAATCGGTGCAGCACCAGCTGCTCCAATTCCTTGAAGTGCTCGACCAATGAGAATAATCCAGTAAGGATCAGTTATTTTCCAAGCAGCCCATCCGGAAATCATTCCACCAATACCCGCAATGATAAGGCTAGGAATGATCACTTTTTTTCGGCCAATATGGTCAGAAATAAACCCCGCAATCGGAATTAAAATAATCGCAACAATGGAATAGACAGTAATGATCATGCTTGATTGGAAAGAAGTAATGTTCAATTCTTCTTTCATTGCTGGAAGAACAGGAATAAGCATTGAATTACCTAATGTCATGACAAGAGGGATCGAGGCTAACGCTAAAACACTCCATTTACTCCCTTGAGATTGTTGTGTTTTTTTACTATCCGCTCTCTTTGATAAAGAATTTTCAATGAAATCCATCTTTTGCTCCGCCTTTTTTATTATTGTTTATGCATTTTAGCAAGTAGAAGACTTCATATCTGATTAAAAATCGATAACTCCCAACATTAATATTTACATAAATGATGAAAAACTAACTGAAAAATGATTGACTATTTATGGATAATTAGAATCTTTTGATAAAATCGGTTGACTTTGAGGCAATATGTGTATATGATAATTAACAATAAAGTAAAGCGTTGACGAAGAAGAGTAACTTAGAAGGATTCTTTAGAGAGCTGATGGTTGGTGCAAATCAGTGTTGATTTTTAAGTGAATGGGCTTCTGAGCTTCCAAACCGAACCAATTTTTTGTAGTAGGCTTTGGCGAATGAGTCTCATCGTTACAAGAGACAGGTATTAAATGGCAAAATGCACATTTGATACTATGAGCGAGCTAATATTTTAGCTAATGAAGGTGGCACCACGGGTTTCTCGTCCTTTTCCTAGGATGAGAGACCCTTTTTGTGTTGGCGAAAAATGAATAGTGAACATCGTCGAGTAAGAAGAGTACATGGAAGATTGGTTTTTACAGAGAGCCGGGGCAGGTGTGAGCCGGTAAAATCAATTCCATCGAATGGGCTTACAAGAGACAGCCTGAAACATCAGTAGGGCTGTACGGAATTCCACCGTTACAAGGATAGGATTTACAAAGAAATTTGCGAATCTGAAAAAGGGAGAGCATGGATGAATGCTCTAACGTGAGGTGGCACCGCGGTAACCAATTATCGTCCTCTATAAGCACAGCTATGCGCTTATAGGGGATTTTTTTATTTTATTCAAAAAGAAGGGGTGTTTTGAGTGATGAAATTGGACGAAGGAGTCGTGTTAACTGAGTCCATACAAGGGGATACGTTAACACCGATTTCCATTTATCAAAAGCTTGGAGGGAGCAAGAAGTTTCTTTTAGAAAGTTCATTAAAGCATGAGGATTCAGGAAGGTATTCATTTATCGGCGCAAATCCTGCATTTGAAATTAAAGGATTTCAACATGAGACGATAATTGTGAAAAATGGCGTAGAAGAAATGGTACAGGAAAAACCTCTTGAAGTTTTAAAACGCTATATGCCAAAGATAGGTGTAAATGAAGTAGAGGGTATTCCTTTCATTGGAGGAGCAATTGGTTTTGTAGGTTATGATGTCATTCGTCACTACGAAAAGATTGGGGAGGCACCACGTGATGATTTTGCAATACCAGATGTGCATTTTATGATGTACGAAGAAATCATCGCTTTTGATCATTTAGAACAAAAGGTTCATTTAGTTGGGCTCCCGCTATTAGAGACAACAACAGAAGCAGTGCTAATGAAACGCCTACAAACAAGGAAAAAGGAAATATCTGAACGAGATGAAGTAGGGGAGCAACCATTTACACTCACTTCATTTGAAGCGGCTATGACAAAAGAACAATTTATGGAGAAAGTGAGAAAAGCAAAGGAGTACATTGTTGAAGGAGATATTTTTCAAGTCGTATTATCCCAGCGGATGACGGCGAAAATGAGCGGAGATCCGTTCTCGTTTTATCGAAAGTTACGTGTACAAAATCCATCTCCTTACATGTACTATTTAGATTTTGAAGATTACATCATAGCAGGTGCATCACCTGAGAGTTTGATCAAAGCAACTAACAATAAGGTTATCACCAATCCAATTGCCGGAACAAGACCAAGAGGAAGAACTGCTGAAGAAGACGAAAGACTTGCCGAAGAGTTAAAGCATGATGAAAAGGAGCTTGCCGAACACCAAATGCTTGTAGATTTAGGCCGCAATGATATCGGCAGAGTAAGTAAGTTTGGAACGATCAAACTTGAAAAATATATGGAGATTGAAAAATACAAGCATGTCATGCATTTAGTTTCTGAAGTGAGCGGGATTTTAACTGAAAAGTACAGTCCACTGGATGCTTTAATAGCTTGCTTACCAGCAGGTACTGTATCTGGTGCTCCGAAAATCAGAGCGATGGAAATTATCAATGAGCTTGAGGAAGTGAAAAGAGGTGTTTACTCAGGGGCGATTGGATATCTTTCAGCAAACGGCAATATGGATTTTGCCTTAGCGATTCGTACGATGGTAATGAAAGGTGAAGACGTCTATATTCAAGCAGGTGCTGGAATTGTGTACGATTCTGTTCCAGAAAAAGAGTATCAAGAGACCTTACACAAACTTAGGGCTTATCTGGAGGATGAGAAATGATTTTATTAATTGATAATTATGATTCGTTTACCTTTAACTTGTATCAATATTTTGGTGAACTAGGAGAGAAAATCATCGTTCGCCGCAATGATATGGTGACAATTGATGAAATAAAATCACTGAATCCAGATGCTATCTGCTTATCTCCTGGTCCTGGAAGACCTGAAAATGCAGGAATCTGTGTGGAGTTGATTCAGACCTTTTACCAACAAATCCCGATTCTCGGAATTTGCTTAGGTCATCAGGCGATTGGGTATGCCTTCAGAGCGAGCGTAGTAAAAGCGAAAAGCATCATGCATGGAAAAAGGTCATCTTTGACCCATGCTGGAACAGAGATATTTAATGATCTGCCAGTTCCAATTGATGTTATGCGCTACCACTCCTTAGTGATTAAGGAAGAAACATTGAGTAATGAATTTCATATTCTTGGGAAGTCGTTAGATGATCAAGAAATTATGGCGATTAAACATAAGGACTACCCATTATTTGGTCTTCAATTTCACCCTGAATCAGTCGGAACGGAGACTGGAAAACAAATGATTGAAAAATTTCTTGAGAGTATCAGAAGGGGGAAGGAAAATGAGAAATTATCTACAACGGTTGGTTGAGAGAGATTCTTTAACAAAGGTAGAAATACAGGAGGTAATGACACACTTTTTTTCAGATGAAACAACAGATAGCGAGATTGCTGCCTTTATGGTCGGCTTAAAAACAAAGGGGGAAACCGTTGATGAAATAGTAGGTATTGTAGAAGCCCTTAGGGAAAAGGCCTTACCTTTTCAGTCGGAAATGCCAAATATCATCGATAATTGTGGAACAGGAGGAGATGGTTCGAAAAGCTTCAATATTAGTACAGCTTCGGCATTTGTTATGGCAGGAGCAGGATTAAAGGTGGCGAAGCACGGAAATCGAAGTATTACGAGTAAAACAGGAAGTGCTGATGTATTGGAATATTTAGGTGTGAATTTGGACTTAGAACCAAAAGTATCACTGGACGTTTTGCGAGAAGTAGGAATCACTTTCCTTTTTGCTCCATACGTTCACCCCAATATAAAACGAATTATGAAAGTTCGTAAAGAGCTACGAATCCCGACTGTCTTTAATTTAATTGGTCCATTAACGAATCCAATTGAATTGGATTACCAGCTCCTTGGCATATATCGAAGGGATTTAATTGAAATGTTTGCCGAAGTGTTAAAAACATTAGGAAGAAAACGAGCGGTCGTACTAAATGGAGCGGGATTTATGGATGAAGCATCGCTAGCAGGTGAAAATCATTTAGCGATCTTGGAAAATGGAAATATTCACTATCGAATTCTACATCCTGAGGAACTTGGCTTTTCTGTTTATAGCAATGAGGAGATTAAAGGTGGAGACTCAAAAGAAAATAGTGAAATTCTCTTAAATGTTTTAAAAGGAGAAAAAGGGCCAAAGCGTGATACGGTTCTCCTTAACGCTGGAATAGGGATCTTTACGAGTGGAGTTGCTTCTTCGATCGAATCAGGGGTCAAACTTGCAGCTGAAAGTATTGACTCAGGTGCAGCCATAGAAAAGTTAGAAAACCTGATTGAAAAAAGTCGAGCAAGTAAAGCAAAGGTGATATAAATGGAAACGATTTTAGATAAGATTATTGCTAAGAAGAAAAAAGAAGTAGCCGTGTTAAAGGAAAGGATCCAGTCTGAACGTAAGGTCCCTTTCCAAAGAAAATCATTTGTTGAACGTCTTGCCGATACGAAAGAGCTGGCCATTATTGCGGAATTCAAAAGAGCCTCACCTTCTAAAGGAGATATTAATCCACATTTAGACCCTGGCACACAAGCTCTAACTTATGTTGGGGCTGGTGCTGATGCGGTATCAGTCCTTACAGACGAAACCTTCTTTAAAGGATCCATGAATGATTTAGAACGGGTAAGAGCGGCGATTTCTAAACCGATTTTATGTAAGGACTTTATCATTGACACCATTCAAATCGATGCAGCGAAAAAAGCAGGGGCTAATGTCATCCTTCTCATTGCAGCAGCGTTAGATGACGAGCAGCTTCACGCTCTTTATCAATATGCAAAAGAGCAGCAATTAGATGTTCTAATGGAGATTCACAATGAAAAGGAGGCAGAAAGAGTTCTCAAAACAGATAACCGTTTAATCGGTGTCAATAACCGTAATTTAAAAACATTTGAGGTCAATCTAGAGATGACAGAGAAACTTGCACCACTGATTCTAAACGAGGGCAGGTATTTAATTAGTGAAAGTGGAATCCGTACGATTGATGATGTAAAAAGAGTCATTGCTGCCGGTGCGAAAGGGATTCTCGTCGGAGAAACATTCATGAAACATAAAAATCCAGCTCTCATTTTAAAAGAAATGAAGCTTCCATTAAGGGAGGGATTGTACCGATGAAGGTTAAAATTTGTGGAATTAAAGATGTGGAAACGGCTCGTTATGCAATTGAAAGAGGTGCAGATGCTGTTGGATTTGTGTTTGCGAAAAGTAAAAGGAAAGTCACTTCTGAAGAAGCGAGAATGTTGGTTGACAGTCTGCCTGTCCATGTTCTTAAAGTAGGAGTGTTTGTCAATGAAGCATTAGAAGTGGTCCAAGAGATCATCGCTCAAACAGGTATTAATGTGGTGCAACTACATGGGGATGAATCTCCTCAATACTGCCGGCAATTAGCTGTTCCTGTCATTAAAGCTTTTAGCATCGAATCAAGAGAGGATTTACAAAAAATTCACGAATTTGATTGTGACTATGCTTTACTTGATAGTCCGAAGGGGAAATATCGTGGTGGAAATGGGATTAAATTTGATTGGAGCTTGTTATCCCAATTCGATAGAAGAGGAAAAAAAATTATTTTAGCTGGAGGATTGGATCCTAATAATGTGGACGATGCCATTAAAGAAGTACTGCCTTATATGGTCGATGTAAGCAGTGGGGTGGAAACGGATGGAAAAAAAGACTTCGCTAAAATAGAAACTTTTTTAAGTAAAGCTAAAAATCGGGAGGAAGTAAAATGAACACTTACGCATTACCGAATGAAAAAGGTCATTTTGGCAAATATGGAGGGCGGTTTATTCCGGAAACGCTTATGCAAGCGGTGAAAGAACTAGAAGTAGCATACAAGGAAGCGATCGGTGATGAGGGCTTTCACGAACAATTAAATACATTGCTAACAGACTATGTCGGAAGGCAAACACCTCTTTATTATGCGGAGAATTTAACAGAACACGCCGGTGGGGCGAAAATCTACTTGAAACGTGAAGATTTAAATCATACAGGTGCTCACAAAATCAATAATACGATCGGGCAGGCTCTTCTTGCGGTTAGAATGGGGAAAAAGAAAATTGTGGCAGAAACAGGTGCTGGGCAACATGGAGTGGCAACCGCTACAGTTTGTGCACTTTTAAATTTAGAATGTGTCATCTTTATGGGAGAAGAGGATATTAAGCGTCAGCAATTAAATGTTTTTCGAATGGAACTATTAGGTGCAAAGGTTGAAGCGGTCACTTCAGGGAGTAGAACTTTAAAGGATGCTTGTAATGAAGCTCTTCGTTATTGGGTTTCAAATGTGCATGATACTCATTATATTTTAGGGTCTGTGATGGGACCTCATCCATTTCCAATGATGGTACGTGATTTTCAAAGTGTGATCGGAAAGGAAACGAAAAAACAATTTGCAGAGAAGGAAGGGAGATTGCCAGATGCGTTAGTAGCGTGTATTGGCGGCGGGAGCAATTCAATGGGACTGTTTTATCCGTTTATCGAAGACGATGAGGTGAACATGTACGGGGTTGAAGCAGCTGGTCTTGGAATTGATACAGATAAGCATGCGGCCTCATTAACGAAAGGAAAACCAGGTGTACTACATGGGGCTCTTATGTATCTTTTACAAGATGAAGCAGGTCAAATTCAAGAGGCTCATTCCATATCGGCAGGGCTAGACTATCCTGGAGTTGGACCAGAGCATAGCTATTTGAAGGATATTGGCAGAGTAGAGTATCAATCGATTGCAGATGAAGAAGCATTAGAAGCATTACAGCTTCTTTGTAAATTAGAAGGGATTATTCCTGCGCTAGAAAGTGCCCATGCAGTCGCCTATGCGATTAAGCTTGCGAAGACGATGAGACAAGAAGAGGGAATTGTCGTTTGTTTATCCGGCCGTGGTGATAAGGATGTCCAAGCGGTGAAAGCAAGATTGGAGGGAGTACAAGGATGAATCGATTAAATAAAACATTCGAACGCATTAGTGAGAATAAGGAGAAGGCTTTTGTTCCTTATATCATGGCAGGTGACGGGGGACTTGATTCCTTAATGGAACGGATTGTTTATCTTGAGTCCTGTGGGGCAACTGCTGTGGAGATAGGCATTCCATTTTCTGACCCTGTGGCGGATGGACCAACGATTCAGGCTGCTGGTTTGCGAGCTCTTGAAAATGGAACCACTTTAAAGGCTGTACTTCAAACGATTTTAAATGTAAGACCGATTGTGTCAATCCCCATTATTGTGATGACTTACATGAATCCGATCTATGCTTATGGAATCTCCTCTTTTATAGAGGATGCTAGTAAAGCAGGTGTGGACGGCTGCATTATTCCTGATTTGCCAATAGAAGAAGAGGATTTATTAATATCACACTTCGATGTTGCTGATATAGAACTGATCCGTTTAGTAACCTTAACAAGTTCCAATGAAAGAATTAATGAAATTGCAAGTAGAAGTAGAGGCTTCCTCTATGCGGTAACAGTAACCGGAATAACGGGTGCTAGAGCAAACTTTCATCAAGATGTTGAAAACTATTTGAAAAATATTCAGGAAATTAGCTCTATTCCTGTGTTGGCAGGTTTTGGGATTTCTACACCTGAACAAGTGAAGAAATTCAGCCAATATTGTGATGGAGTTGTAGTCGGAAGTAGAATTGTTGATTTATTTCACCACAATCAACGAAAGGAGATTGAAGACCTGATAAAGTCGATAAAAACGATTAAAGTGTAAGCGAGTGGATTCCACTCGTTTTTTATCATTTTTAAATGGATTTTTAATGAAAAGATTGATATATTCAGGAAGAGGAAAATATTGGACAGATGTAGGATGTGATTTTTTTAATGGCGTTAGTTGAAAAAAGATGGTTTAAAGTAATGATTGCGATCATTCTCTTTTTACTTATTGTGTTATTACTGAACATTAACAAATTTCTGCTCGTACCAGTAGTAGTCCTGTTACAGACGATCTTTCTCCCGTTTGTATTGGCAGGGATTTTGTATTATTTATGCCGTCCATTGGTGACCTTTCTAGTGAAACAGAAATGTCCAAAGTGGTTGGCAGTAATTGCAGCATATGTTGCGATCATTTTATTTGTATATGGAGTTGTTAAATTAGTTGCTCCAGCTATAAATGATCAGCTAGAAAGATTTGTTGCGAATTTACCAGCGATGATCTCAACCGTTATGGAATGGATTACTTATGTTCAGGAAAACCGTACTACGTTTCCAAGTTTTATTCAGGATGCAATGCTAACAGCTAGCCAAGATATTGAATCAAAGCTCCAAGAGAATGTCGGCAATATCGCGAATGGGATTTTGGGTGTTTTCGGAGTTATTGGTGGATTCATTAATATCATTTTTGGTCTAGTTCTTGTACCATTTATTCTTTTTTATATGTTGAAGGATGGACATCGTTTTGCACCTAGTGTTTCCGTCTTCTTCCCAAGATCAAAAAAAGAGAATGTGTTGTCAATCCTTAAAGATATGGACAAAACGATTGCAACCTATATTCAAGGTCAAATGATTGTTAGTTTAATTGTCGGTATTTTGTTACTGATAGGCTATTTGATAATTGATTTAAATTATTCGCTGGTGTTAGCTGTTTTTGGTATGTTCACCAATGTGATTCCTTTTTTAGGTCCATATATTGCTGTCATTCCAGCGTTATTGGTTGCCGTCTTTCAGGATCCGATGCTGGTTTTATATGTGGCGATTATCATGTTAGTTGCCCAACAAATTGAGGGGAATATTGTTTCGCCTAATATTATGGGGAAAACACTGAATATCCACCCTTTAACGATTATTGTCCTCATTTTAACGGCAGGAAGTTTAGTCGGTATTGTCGGTGTGATTTTCGTCATTCCGCTTTATTCTATTGTGAAGGTGATTGTCGTTAATGTTGTGAAAATCTATCGAACGGCATAAGAAAAAGCATGTTATTTCATGGTCGAAATAACATGCTTTTTTTATGCTTGATACTTTTTCATCGTTTGGATGAGCATTCGCAAATCCTCAATTAAAATCTGTCCAGGTGCTGAAGGTTTATCTCCAACTGAAAAAACAAGGTCTGAACCAAATATCCATCCAGCCATCCGACTAATCGCACCGATATCACCCATTGCCATTGTGGCTATTGATATAGGGAGATTATTTTTTGCTTCTTCAGTTACTTGAAGTAATCGAATGACATCAGCATGACAATTCGGCATGACTGCGATTTTTCCGATATCTCCATGGTATGAAGCGGCTTTATGTAAGATTTGTAGGAGTTCTTCATTTGAAGGCGTCGAGTTAAAATTATGATACGATAAAATAAGGAGCTTTCCATGTTTGTTAGAAACTTTGCGAATATGAGAAATCTTTTCTATCGGGTTGCGTAATTCATAGTCTATAAGATCAATCGATGTTTTTTCACAAATTGCAACGAGTAGTGTATTAATTTCATTTTCAGATAATGATATAGGATTTCCGCCCTCTACCTCTGACCGTATTGTAAAAAGAAGGGGAATGTCTCTTAGGCTTTCCTTTAGTTTGTTAGCCAGTACAATCACTTCATCAACATCATGTAACTCCTCAAAAAAATCAGCTCTCCATTCGATTAAATCTGGTTTTTGCCTTTTCACTCGTTCGATTTCTACTAATAATTCATTCTTCGTTCTTCCAACGATCGGTGCACATATGTAAGGATGGTTTATCGATTGTAATTTTTTTTGCATTTACCTATTCTCCTTCATGTCCGGATGAACCTATACTTGAAAAAAGCATACCATTTACAGATGATTTTATCTAGAATTAGCAAACAAAAAGCGCCTGAAGAGGCGCTTAGTGCAAACTGGTGTGTGGCGAAGAGTCTATTTTAGTTTAGTAACCCATATAGCTAGCTCCGATGATAACTAGCAAAATAAATAAAACAACAATTAGCGCGAATCTTGAGTTGTTTCCTCCTTGTTCATAGCTCATTAAGATCACCTCCAGTTCACAACTAACAGCTTGGTGATTGCTGTCGCTAATATCATATGAAAAACGTTAACAGAGGGTTGGACAAGTAGACGACTCCAATCGCCTAAATTAGTAAAAATGTGAAATTCTTGTTGTTTTGCATACTAATAAATTCTTAAACTATGGTTCAACTGAAAAAATAATCCGAAATAACTAGAATATTTAGCATTCTTTGAGTCCTCGGTCACTATCCCTAGAATTCATTCCTATGATAAGTTTGAAACACATCAAGAATATTCAGAATTTATATACTTTTTGACTAAAAGGAGGACTATATGAAGAAGTTAAAAGTACTATCGATCTTATTATTAGTTCTGCTCTTGTTTAGTACTTCTGTTTCAGGGGCAACCCTTCCTCAACAGAAGGAAACGACACAAAGGACCGTAACAGCCACTAAGTCGATCTCCAAGTCAGAGTTCGAAAAACAATACGCTCCATCTGATACGGTACGTGTTATCGTTGAAATGAAATCAGAGCCTGTTGTTGAGTATGCACAAAAGAGAGGCAAACGTTATAAAGAGCTCCCGGAAGCAACGAAGAAAAGCTTAAAAGCAGCAAAGCTTCAAGAGCAGGGAAAAGTAAAAGAGAAAGTTAAAAAGAAGAAGATTAATTTTCGTGAGAAAGAATCATTTACGACTGTTTTAAACGGATTTAGTGCTGAAGTGAAATATGGAGATATTCAAGAAATTGAAAAGCTTCCGGAAGTAGCGGAAGTTCAAATCACTTTGGAATATGAACGTCCAGAAGAATCTCCAGATATGGTGTACAGTAAAGAACTTGTTCAAGCCCAAGAAGCATGGAGAGATTATGGTTTCAAAGGTGAAGGAATGATTGTCGGAGTAATTGATACAGGAATCGATCCTGCCCATCGTGACATGGTTCTATCTTCGAAAAAGGATGCAGCATTGAAAAAGAATGATGTTAATAAGTACATAAGAGAGAACGGGCTAAATGGTCAATACTTTTCCGATAAAGTCCCTTACGGATACAATTATATGGATGAAAATAATATCATTCGTGATATTGCTCCTGGCGCATCTATGCATGGAATGCATGTTGCTGGTACGGTTGGGGCAAATGGAAATGAGGAAAATGGAGGCGTTAAGGGAGTAGCACCTGAAGCACAGTTATTAGCCCTTAAGGTTTTTGGAAATGATCCTAATATTACAACAACTTACGGGGATATTTATGTCAAGGCCATTGATGATGCGATTATTTTAGGCGCAGATGTATTAAATATGAGCCTAGGTTCAACCGCAGGCTTTGTTTCAGCAGAAACGATGGAACAGAAAGCAATCACTAGAGCGGTTGAAAATGGAGTACTTATGTCGATTTCTGCAGGGAACTCTGCTCACCTCGGTAACGGTTGGGCCAATCCATTAGCTTCAAATCCGGATATTGGCGTATCTGGTTCTCCTGGTCTTGCCTATGATTCTCTACAGGTTGCATCAGTAGAAAATACGTTCATGGATTTGGATGCGGTCAATTATTTGTTAGATGGTGAAGAGGAAAAAGCACCATTCCTTTCAGCTGGGAATACACATCCAAATGATATACAAACAAAAACATTCGATATCGTTTATGGTGGTTTAGGGTATCCTGAGGAACTTGCGGAAGTAGCAGGAAAATATGCGCTCATCCAAAGAGGAGAGCTTGCTTTTACAGAAAAAGCATTAAATGCTCAAAATGCAGGCGCAGCCGGGGTGATCATTTATAATAATGCTGATGGATATGTTAATATGGCCACAGAAGCAGCCATAACGATCCCGCAGTTATTTATGCTGAAATCAGATGGAGACAAACTAGCTTCGGCTCTTTTAGCTGGACAAGCGATTTCCATTACCTTTAATGGGGAAAAGACGACTGCACCAAATCCTGAAGGTGGAAAAATGAGTGCTTTTACGTCTTGGGGCTTAACACCGAACTTAGATTTTAAACCGGAAATTACGGCACCAGGGGGTCAAATATACTCTACCCTAGAAAATAATCAGTATGGCATGAAGAGTGGAACATCGATGGCAGCTCCACATGTTTCTGGTGGTGCGGCGCTTGTACTTGAAAGAGTAGATAATGAATTTGGTGTGACTGGTTTTGAAAGAGTGAATATTGCTAAGAATCTGCTTATGAATACTTCTAGTCCAATTAAAGATCAGGGCTTTGTCAATGGTGTATTTGGTTGGGATAATCCCTATTCACCAAGAAGACAAGGTGCAGGGATCATGCAACTTCATTCTGCTTTGAAAACGCCAGTTATCGTTACAGAAAACCGTACCAATGAAGGAAAAGTAGCTTTAAAAGAAATCCACGATCAATTTGAATTTACATTAACAGCACAAAACTACAGTGACGAAGCTGTTAACTATAATGTTTCAGCAAATCTTCAAACAGATTTTGCAGGTTGGGGAGAACTGGGTTATGATCTAGACGTCTTAGAAGCAGCTCCACTCTATGATGCTAGTATTCTCATAAATGGGGAGTCCGCAACCGAGATTACGGTTCCTGCCAATGAGTCTGTAACATTTACAGTAACGGCAGAATTGGCGAATGCAACAGTAATTGAACCATCGACTGGAGATTTAATCCCAGCCAAAGATGTTTTCGTTAACGGATATTTTGTTGAAGGATTTGTTACGATGACCGATCCTGCAGATGTTAATCCCACTATAACTGTTCCTTACGTTGGTTTTAACGGAGATTGGGACCAAGCACCAATTATTGATGGTATGGTCTATGATGACGAGTCCTTTTATGGTATGGGCGGAGCGGTCTATGATGCAGGAGAAGATAGTTACAACTATTTAGGTTATGACCCGATCACCGCAACAATTTCAAAAGAAAATGTCGCTTTTTCTCCTAATGGTGATGATATTCAAGATGAAATCATTCCGATTCTTTCTTTCCTCCGGAATGCTAAAAATGTAGAGTTAGCGATTCTTGATGAGGATGGAAATGAAATTAGAAAATTGCGTACAGATAATGAAATACGGAAGAATTATTATGATGGCGGATTAAGCCCTCATTATACATTGAATCCATTATGGGAGTGGGATGGAAAGATCCAAAATGCAACGGCAGAAGATGGACAATACTATTTTGAAATTCGCACGGTCATTGATTTCCCTGATGCAGACTGGCAAACTGTTTCAATCCCAGTTAAAGTAGACACTGTAGCTCCTAGTATTGAAGCTGAATTAACGGAGTCAACGCTAGCTTTAAATGTTGCAGATAACGAAAAGGGTTCTGGAATTGCCTATATTGATATTTTAGTAGACGAAAGTTCTATTCTTGAAACACCGCTTCCAGGTGATACAACTGAATACACGCTACCTGAAGACGCTTCATTTGATGAAGTGACAGTAGTTGCGTATGATTATGCTGGGAACATAGCGGAGGAGAAAGTGGAAGCTGGCAGCAGCGATAAAACGATGCCTTTTGTCTATTTAGTAAATCCTGAAGCATTAGAAGTTTACAATTCTGGAGAACTACAGGTAAATGGATATGTGGTTGAAAATGAATCAGGTTTAAAGGAATTGATGATTGCTGGTGAAAAAATTCCATTCCAGTATAATGAAGCAACAGCAAGATATGAATTTGCTTCAACCATTGATGTAGAAGATAATTTTCATCGTCTAGAAGTGAGGGCCATTGATCATGCTGGCAATGAGTTCTCCATTAAGCGTGATGTTTTTGTGGATAGCACAGCGCCAGTATTGGCAGTAAAAGGACTCCCTAAAGACCAATACATTAAGCATAATGCTAAAAATCCAGTTATTGATATTCAAGTAACAGATAACTTTGATGAAATTCGATTTTATTACAATGGAAGTGAAGAGTTTTTCCAAGAGTTAAAAGCTCCTTATGTGATGAGAAGCTTCAACAAAGTCTTTTCCGACTATACATTGGATTTGCAAGATGGTTGGAACTCCTTCACCTTTGAAGTTGAAGATCTTGCAGGAAATAAAACGATTGAAACAATTGAGCTTTATAAGTTAAAAAAGGGTGAAAAAGCACCAAAGAAAGAAAAACCTGGTAAAGGTAAAAAGTAAAAAAATGTGAAAGCAGATTGAATGAGTCTACTGACTCCATTCAATCTGCTTTTTTGTATATTGATTGTGCAAAGAAGGGATTTGATCCATAATAAAGAAAAGAACAATTCCTATTGATATAGTAGGAATAACAAGTGAGGGTTAGGGAATGCAATTTCAAGAGGCAACAACATTAGAAGAAAAACTAAACGTAATGAAAATAATGTCGGAACGATTTTTCGCAAGAGCGGCAAAAGTAGATGTGGAAGCATCTTTTCCTTTTGAAAATATCGAAGAGCTGAAAGCTTCAGGATACACACAATTAACACTTCCAAAAGAATTTGGTGGAGAAGAGATTACCCTATATGAACTCGTTCGTTTACAGGAACAAATAGCCATTGGTGATGGAGCAACGGCTTTATCGATCGGCTGGCATATGGGGATATTGAAAAATTTAGCTGAAAAACGAATCTGGAGTGAAGAGGTTTATAAAAGAATAGTGGAAGATGTTAAAAAAGGAGCTTTGCTTAATGGTGCAGCCAGTGAACCTCAAACAGGCAGTCCAACAAGAGGTGGAAAGCCAACAACGACAGCGACTAAGACGGGAAAGGGCTGGGTTCTTAACGGTCGCAAAACGTTTACAACGATGTCACCAGTACTGGACTATTTTATTGTCAGTGCGAGTGTAATCGATTCTGATGTAGTCGGAAATTTCCTTGTTCGCCGTTCTTTACCAGGTGTTGAAATTGAAGAGACTTGGGACAGTATTGCGATGCGAGGTACAGGAAGTCATGACCTTGTATTAAAGGATGTAGTGGTTGAAAGTGAGGATTTTGTCGAGCGTTTCGTTCCAGGAAAGAAATCGGCTAATGGCTGGATGTTACATATCCCTGCCTGTTATTTAGGAATAGCTCAAGCAGCTCAAAAATACGCAATTGCCTTTGCAAAGAGTTACTCACCGAACAGCATATCAGGAACGATTAGCGATATCCCAACTGTTCAGCAGCGGATCGGAGAAATGGAGTTAACCATATTGGAGGCAAAACATTTTCTCTATTCGGTTGCGAAGCAATGGGACTCTTCAACCGAAGAGGAGCGGCTGAGATTAAACGCTGAACTTGGAGCGGTCAAACATTCCGTAACAAATAAAGCGTTCCATGTGGTCGATCTAGCTATGCGTGTTGTGGGGGCGAGAAGCCTTTCGCAACAAAATCCTCTTCAACGTTATTATCGAGATGTGAGAGCAGGGCTTCATAATCCGCCAATGGATGATATGACGATACAAATATTAGCCAAAAAAGCAATAGCATCAAATTGAACGATAAAAACCGCCAACCGAAGGCGGTTTTTTGTTGTCTAGCAGGAATTCGTATTCGAGGAGTATCGCTATGAAAAAATAACAGGAAAAATTCCTGCTAATGAGAACGCATCTAGAAAAAGAGCTGATATAACAGGAAAAATTCCTGCTATTCCCTCAAAAAACGTCAAAATAAACGATTTTGCTCTCCATAAGCGGAAAATCTTCCGTTATTTCTCCTAAAAGAGACTCCGTTGAGGAGATAACAGGAAAAATTCCGCTTAAGGGTGAGAGATGTTTGAATTTGAATGAGACAAACCGAAGCTGCCTACACGTTGTAGGAGCTTTTTTTCTTTGCCAAACGATCTAGAAAATTTTGTAACATTTATGTAACTTTACCAACTTGATTGAAGTCAAAGAAAGTGAACATCTTTTTTACATATGTCAATACTCGTTTCTGATTGATATAAAAAAGTTAGCACTTACTTTTTAAGGAGGTATTTATTATGAAAAGGAAATGGTTATTTTATACGGGAGTGGCTATTATACTCCTTCCTGTAACGATTTATTTCTTTATCACCCAAGGTAACGACTCTCAGCAGGCCGAAGCACCTCCGTCTAATGTCAATAACATAGACACACCATCTGTCATTTCATCAAAAGAAAAGTTGAATCAGTATTTCAAAGAATTGATTCGAGAAGAAAAAGGAACTCGTCTCTTTATGACAGAAGAATCCCAATCAATCGCAGAAGATAGTAGTGGAGCATTTGAGGAGAGTAGTGAGAGCTATGATGTTTCTGAAACAAATATTCAAGTACAAGGGGTTGACGAAGCAGATCTTGTCAAAAGCAATGGCAGTCATATTTTTCAAGTAGTGGATGGGAAAGTGAATATTGTGGATGCAAACGATGGCGATGATATGAAGCTACTCCATTCTCTTTCCTTTCCAAGTACTTTTAATCCGACAGAACTGTTTCTCCATGACAATAAACTGCTAATCGTGGGATATAGTCATGAAGAATGGAAAGAGCCGAAGATATCAGAAGGGGCGGATAAAATGATGATCGCGCCTATCAATGAGATGACGAAGGCGCTTGTATACGATATCAAGAACCCTAATAAACCTATCGAAGAAAGAACGATTTCTCTAGAAGGACATATTGTTTCGATGCGGAAAATTGATAGCAAAGTGTATGTTGTGACCAATCAATTTCCTCAATATTGGCTATTGCGAGAAAATGAAGATCTTGATTTAAGACCACGCTATAAAGATAGTAGTGTAAGTGCTGAAAGTCTCATCGTGGACTACGATGAAATTCAAATTTTTCCAGAATCGAAGGAAGGGAATTACACTACTATCGCGGCTTTTGATTTAGCTAAACCGCAAGAAGAGGCACATATTACGACCTATTTAGGTGGTGGAAATCAATTATATATGTCGAAGGGGAATTTGTATCTTGCCCTACAAAATTGGGCTGTTAGACCATTAATCGATGGAACAGTCGATTCAGTCCGTACGACTGTTTATAAATATGCCATAAATGATTTGGACGTAACATTCCATAGTTCCTCTGAAATTGAAGGCTCCATTCTAAACCAATTTTCAATGGATGAACATAATGGTTATTTTCGAGTTGTCACAACAAAAGGGAATACGTGGAATGATGAGAACCCCTCTTCCAACCATCTATTCATTTTTGATGAACATTTAAAAAAGGTTAGTTCAATAGATGATTTAGCAAGAGGTGAAAGAATTTATTCAGCGCGTTTTATGGGTGAAAAAATCTATATGGTCACATTTAAAGAAACAGATCCTTTATTTGTCATTGATGCATCCGATCCAGAAGCACCAGAGGTTTTAGGTGAATTGAAAATCCCTGGATTCAGCAACTATCTGCATCCGTTTGATGAAAATCATTTAATCGGTTTTGGTTACGATACGAAGGTGGTCCCATCTAAAGAGTCCAGTGAGCCGTTAATTTTAACGGAAGGGGTAAAGCTATCATTATTTGATGTTTCGGATATGAAAAATCCAAAAGAAAAATTCACAAAAGTGATTGGTGGAAGAGGAACTTACTCACCATTAAATTACGATCATAAAGCGTTGTTATTTGATCAGGGAAAAAACCTCTTTGCTTTCCCTCTTACTATTTATGAAGAAGTAGAAGGGAAGGAGTTCGAGCAGAATTTCATCTTTCAAGGGGCTCAAGTTTACAATATAGATCTCAATCAAGGATTCCAATTAAAGTCTGAGATAAGTCATATGGAAGGGAATCAACCATATGAAGAATGGGAAAATGAAATTAGGAGGCTTCTCTATATAGACGATACCCTGTACGTCCTTTCTAATTCAAAAATTACTTCACATTCATTAACGAATTATAAGTTAAAAGGCGAACTATTACTGAATTAGGTCTAATAAAAAAGCTCAAATCACAAGTTTGAGCTTTTTTCCCTTTATTGAAACTTTTTTTTAGTATATTTGTCTAAAAACATGAGCTCATAAAGCATTTGTGAAGGGGTTTATAGGATGGAGTTTATTAGTAGGTTCGTTTTATATATTGATAATCATTTTTATTTGAGTCATTTTAGCAAAGGGATTATTATTTGGTCATTGACGGCTCTTGCTATTTATGGGATCCTTACTTTTTTTTATAAGAAATGGAATGATACAAGACTCGCTACCTATATTGGGTTTGCGGTACGCCTTGTCCTATTAATTGGTTTATCAATTGAAATGCTACATCAAGCAAATATCACTGAAATTACTGCCGTTTACAATGATCGGCAGCCATCATTACGGCAATTCTTACATTTTTTATTCTTTGGTTACATCATCGTTATTGGTTTTTACTATATTGTTACCTTGAAGCAAAAGAAGATGAAAGGACTGTTTTATACCTTTGACATTGCTGTTCTCACACTTCCATCTTTACAATTAATCACTAGCATCATCATGTTTATCGTAGATGGAGATGTTAATCTCTCAGACTTTATAGGATTTTTTAATATTCTTTTGATTGTCGTTGGAAGTCTATATTTATTTTTTTAAATTATTGGGAGGTTCGTTGGTTTACAATTATCCCCTTTTATTTCATTGTAGTTAGTGTTAGTTTAATCGGAATTCTTGTGGGTGTTAAAATCATGGAGTTGTCCAATTTAATTGTCTTCTTGGGCTTGTTAATGACCTATCACCTCATTAAAAAGAGTGAGTTCAAGTGGTTAGAAAATCTGAAACGTCCGTTTTCACTATGTGTCGCAATCCTATTTCTTTTTTTGTGCAACCCCATATACAATTTGGGGGATGTAGCACTTGCTAGTACAGATGCGGAAGTAAGACTTCGATATTTTGATTCCACCAATTTAGTCCAATTAGAGGAAGCGAAAGAACTGGCAAAGAATATGACAGGAGACGAACAGTTTTCATTTCAACAGCCTGAAACAGAAGATTTCCATAATCGCTATTATCTCAAGTCAAAAAATTATGCCGTTGAGATTCATGGAATTTCTGGCGCAGTATTTCAGCTTCATCGTAAGACGGAGCCAGTCGGAGAAAAACATTCCCAAGAAGAATATGTGAAGATGTCTAAGCAATTATTAGAAAGGATGGGAAGAACGTTACTTGATGATGAGCAAATTGTGAGTACGGTTGTTGAAAAAAATAATCAAGTCCTTGTTGAATTGGCACCAAAGCTTACAGATGGCACTGTTCTAGGAGCTAGTAGTGAAGCAAGAGGCTTTAAATTTGTAAATACAAACTTTACGTGGGAAAAGGATTCGCTTATCCATTTTGAAGAACGATTGAATTTATATCCAATTGAAAGCATGAGGAATGTACAAGTAACATCAGATGATATTGAAACGATCTTGTCGGATTGGTATGAACTACTTGGTCAAGAGCTTCCAGCGTATGCCATTGATGGTTTACAATATGGTTATAGCAATCGAGAGATCGAAATCTCCATTTCTACCTCAACAGACGACTTTCTTTTTTTAGATGGTCACACAGGCGAGGTCCTCTATTTTAGCGGAGAATTGGCAAACTCTAAAGAAATCAACTTTGATGAACTTGTTAGGAAGGTATTTAGGAGCAAAAACATCAATCCACTAAACTGGGAAAGAAAGAGGATATATAGTTCTTGGGAGTGGAGAGAAAAAGAACCGAAAGATATGGAACTTTCCTATGTTCACGATTTTGGATATACAGAGGGCGAAGCGTATTTTTCGTATGAGAAAAGTATCGATATTTATAGAAAAATAGGTCACAATGTGAAAGTAGAATCTAGTAGAGAAGCCTATGAGACTGTCGCCAAAGAACTTAACTATACACCGTATGCGTCAAGGGCTAAACTAACTGAAGTCATAGATGAAAATGACAAAATACGATTAGCGTGGTTAATCGTCATTCAACCGTATAAACAATCAGAGCATCGTCTCTATTTAGTAGATATAGAAACGAAAGAGTGGGTCTCTCTTTATGAATAAAAAAGAAGAGTGTGCAATATTTCAAGATTTGTATGAATTGTATGTGGATGAGGAAGTAGAGGAAGAAACGAAAAGTTGGATGAGGGAGCATGAGAAGAAGTGCCCTTATTGTCACAATGGCTGGAATAAGAGGGATGACGTACTGGTAGATGATGAAGAGAGTGATAAAATATGGGGAATTCGACTGATGACGATGTTGATGTATAGCCTGTTTAGTTTTCTTTCAATATGGATGTCCATTTGGTACTGGTGGTAAATGAGCGGCTGGAAAACGTTAGAGGAGCTTTACGCCCTTTACTATGAAGAAATTTATCGATATTTACTCCAACGTACGAGAAAAAAGGAATTAGCTCAAGATCTAACCCAAGACACATTTTTGAAAGCATTTAATGGATTAGCCACATTTAAAGGAAAATCGAGTATAAAAACATGGCTTTATACGATTAGTCATCATACCTTTATCAATTGGTATCGTCGTGAAACAAAATTTAGTCAACATTCCCTTGAAGAAACATACTCATTAGAGCAGAAAACATACAAAAACCCTGAAGATGCCATTGCCCAAAAAGCAAGACAAGAACAAGTTATGAGTGCCATCCACTTATTAAAAGAAGATTATCAAGCAGTTTTAATATTACGAGAATATCAAGATCTTTCCTACGATGAAATCGCTGAAATTCTGGGCTGGAAACTTTCCAGGGTAAAGACGAATTTGCATCGAGCAAAGCTTGAACTGAGAAACCATTTAAGCATTCAAGAGGATGATAGAAATGAAGTGTAACTTAGTTAGAGATCTGTTGCCGCTTTATGTCGAAGGAGATTGCTCACCGGTCACGAATAAGTTAGTTAAGAACCATTTACAAAGCTGTAAAGAGTGCCGGGAATTATATGATTTAATGAAGACACCAATTGAAATCGATCCAGCAGTACCAGATGATGAATCGGAAGTAGTAGTTGACAATCAAAGAAAGCTGTGGAAGAAATACTATGGTCGTCTTATTATGAAAGGGAGCTTATTATTTGTTGGTGTTTATGCGCTCGTGCTCACACTTATTGAATTACTTAAATAGTCATGAAGCTTGAGTTTAGTAGTTTGGAACTCAAGCTATTTTTATGGTTGTTATCTGAAAAAAAAGAATTCAACTTATTTTTCAATCTAGAATGATTTACATTTTCAATAGTGATGGTTATGATATATTTTAGTAGTTTGCAAACAGGGAGAGCAGATTTGAAAAATATGTTATTCAGAGAGGATTTACAATCATGATTCGTCGTTTTATCGCTTACTATAAACCGCATAAGAAATTATTTACCCTTGATTTTACTAGTGCCATTATCGTGGCTTTATTGGAGTTGGCATTTCCACTAGCTGTTCAATGGTTTATCGATGATCTTTTACCAGATGAAAATTGGTCGATGATTGTGTCAGTAAGTGCAGGTTTGCTTGCTCTTTACTTAATGAGTATGTTCCTCCAATATATCGTCAACTATTGGGGGCATAAACTTGGCATTAATATTGAAACTGACATGCGACAGGAATTATTTCAGCATGTGCAAAAGCAGTCATTTCGCTTTTTTGACAATACAAAAACAGGTCATGTCATGAGTCGGGTTACAAATGATTTATTTGATATTGGGGAATTAGCCCATCATGGGCCAGAAGATGCATTCATTGCGGTTATGACTTTTGTAGGTGCTTTTTGGATTATGCTCACGATTAATGTCCAACTAGCGCTTGTCACGTTCTTAGTCGTACCATTTCTCATTTGGTTAATTACGTATTGTAATATTCATATGAACAAAGCTTGGAAAAGAATGTATGGTGAGATTGCCGATATTAACGCTCGTGTGGAAGACGCTGTTTCTGGAGTGCGTGTCGTACAATCATTCACAAACGAAAAATTTGAGATATCTAGGTTTACAACCAATAATCAAAGATTTCGTACCGCTAAATTAGCTGCCTATAAAGTAATGTCTTATACTTCAGCTGGAATGTATATGATGACTCGTTTGTTTATTCTTATCGTGTTAGTTTACGGTGCATGGTTGAGTTTTACTGGAGCACTTTCATACGGTGAATTGGTCGGATTCGTCCTCTATGTTAATGTTCTCTTTAAACCGATTGATAAAATCAGTGCATTAATGGAACTCTATCCAAAAGGAATGGCTGGTTTTAAACGCTTCACAGAGTTGCTCGATACAATTCCAGAAGTACAAGATAAAAAGAATGCGATCGAAGTAGGAAGTTTACACGGTGACATCTCTTTACAGAACGTGAGCTTTGCTTACGATCAAAGTAAACAAGTATTAGAGAATATTGATTTGCAAATTAACGCAGGTGAAACTGTTGCTTTTGTTGGGCCTTCAGGTGCTGGGAAAACAACGATTTGCTCCTTGATTCCTCGTTTCTATGATGTTGATGAAGGAAGTATTAAAATAGATGGTATCGATCTGCGGGATATGACGAAAAGGTCCCTTCGTTCCAATATCGGGATTGTGCAACAGGATGTGTTCCTTTTTACTGGAACATTAAAAGAAAATATCGCATACGGTAACCTTGATGCAACGGATGAAGAAATTAGAGAAGCTGCACGTCGTGCGCATTTAGAGGATTTCATTCATTCTCTTCCTGAAGGCTATGAGACACAAATCGGGGAGCGAGGATTAAAGCTATCTGGAGGGCAAAAGCAGCGAATTGCTATCGTTCGTATGTTTTTGAAAAATCCACCAATCCTCATTTTGGATGAAGCAACATCGGCTTTGGATACAGAAACAGAACTCATTATCCAAAAGGCATTGAATGATCTCGCCCAAAATAGAACAACTTTAATTATTGCCCATAGATTGGCAACGATTCGCAACGCTGATCGTATCGTAGTCGTAACAGAAGATGGAATTGCAGAAGAAGGAAGTCATGATGAGTTAATTAGACGTGGTGGAATATTTGCCAATCTTCATAACGTACAATATCAGCAAAGTTAAATGCTCTTTTCTATTTTGCTAAGGATGGTTCGTACAAAAAGACTAAGTTAAATAAAAGGGGGAATTTATCGTGAAGCTTCGTGTTTCAGCTGTACAATACAAACTTCAAACAGTAAGCTCCTTCGAAGAGTTTGCTAATCAATGTGTTCATTATGTTAAAACTGCCCAAGAGTTTGGAGCAGAATTTGTTTTATTTCCTGAGTTTTTTACGACGCAACTTCTATCTATCGGAGACGAAACAGGTGCTGCCTTAACGATAAATGATTTACCGCACTTTACAGAACTTTACTTAAGACTGTTTTCAGAACTAGCGAAAACGACCAATATGCACATCATTGGTGGTACCCATGTGATAGAAAGAGAGGGTAAGCTTTATAATGTTGCACACTTTTTTTATCCCGATGGAAGGGTGGGGGAACAAGCGAAGCTTCACATTACACCAACAGAAGTAGAAGAATGGAATATGTCGGCTGGTGAAGATTTTAAAGTGTTTGATACGGATAAAGGTAGAATCGCTATTTTAACGTGTTATGATATTGAGTTTCCTGAGATTGTCAGGATGGCAAAGGCGAAAGGGGCAGACGTTATTTTCTGTCCATCTTGTACAGATGATCGCCATGGTTTTCATCGAGTTCGTTATACAAGTCATGCCAGAGCGATTGAAAACCAAGTGTATGTTGTGCTAACAGGTACAGTTGGTTCATTGCCAACAGTTGACTTTATGAGAGCCAACTTTGGTCAGGCGGCAGTGATTACGCCGAATGATATTCCATTTCCACCAAAAGGGATTATGGCTGAAGGTGAATTAAATGATGATATGATCGTTACTGCTGACCTGGACTTGGCTCTACTTTACGAAGTACGTGAAAGAGGTGCAGTAACGACTTGGAGAGATCGCCGTACAGATCTATATGTCGATTGGGAAAAATCAAGTAAGGACGAAATCAATGAGCTATAGAAGTGAATTCTATGTTTTTGATGAAGGGAAGACGCTGCCTGCGGTTATCAGAAGTTATCATATGAATGATTTTGATGAGCTCATTCAAATCCAGTCAGAATGTTTTCCACCACCATTTCCAGCAGAATTATGGTGGAATAAGGAACAATTAAAGAATCATACAACATTGTTTCCTGAAGGTGCCATTTGTATGGAAGTTGATGGAGAGCTAGCAGGTTCTTTAACGGGTTTGCTCGTTGATTTTGACCCGAATCATCCGAACCATACTTGGGAGGATATTACAGACAATGGATATATTAGAACCCATTTACCAAATGGGAACACCCTTTATATTGTGGACATCAGCGTGCGACCCAAATATCGGAAATTAGGTGTAGGCAAAATGATGATGCAGGCGATGTATCATCTGGTGATTCAAAAAGGACTCGACCGTTTACTCGGTGGTGGTAGAATGCCGGGCTACCATCATTTTGCAGACCGTTTAAGTCCGCAGCAATATGTAGAGGAAGTTGTTGGAGGAAAGGTGAAAGATCCGGTGATATCATTCCTCTTAAAATGTGGAAGAACACCAATCGGACTAGTTGAAAATTATTTAGAAGATGAAGAATCTCATCACTACGGGGTTCTAATGGAATGGAAAAATCCGTTCCAAAAAATGTAATTAAAAACCTATGGGAACTATTCCCATAGGTTTTTTAAGTTGGGAATATATGTTAAGATAACATTATTAATAGAATAGTAGGTGGTTCCAATCGAACATCAAAGCGACGTTGTTTTATCGATAAAAGAACTTCGAAAAAGTTACGGGTCAAAGGAAGTATTAAAGGGAATTGATTTAGAAATAACAGCTGGCCAAATCATCGGATATATTGGTCCAAACGGTGCTGGAAAAAGTACGACCGTAAAGATTTTACTAGGATTAGAAGAAGGTTACTCTGGGGAAATTAAAGTACTTGGAGAAAACATTATTAATAATGTAGATTACAAACGGAAAATAGGCTATGTACCAGAAATTGCAGAGATGTATGATAATTTAACCGCATATGAATATTTAACCTTTATCGGTGAATTATATGGACTTGACTTTGAGGAAGTAGAGCAAAAATCAGAAAAAATGATGGACTTGTTCGGTTTGCGTGGACAATACCATGCGAGAATATCCTCTTTTTCAAAAGGGATGAGGCAAAAGCTTTTGATCATCTCTAGTTTGTTACACAATCCAGAACTACTTTTCTTTGATGAACCGATTAACGGACTTGATGCCAATAGTGTCATGGTATTTAAAGAAATACTCTCCCAGCTTGCGCAACAAGGGAAAACAGTCTTTTATTCTTCACATATAATGGACGTTGTTGAGAAAATTAGTAGTCGCATAATCTTACTTAATGGTGGAAAAATAGTGGCAGATGGTAGTTTTGAAGACTTAAAGACGCAAAATACAGAAGGTACACTTGAGGAAATCTTTAATCAATTGACTGGCTTTCATGAACATAAGGGAATTGCCGAACAATTTGTACGTGTTATTCAAGGTGAGCGAGAATGAGAGAGTTCCAAACATTAAAGTTCCTAGATTTATTCAAACCTATCTTCATAAAGTTCGGGATTGACTATGACGTTATGCGGCGAATTCTTCAAGTTAAGCTTCTGATGGATCAAAGGAGAGTTCCAACGATTTTTAACCAATCTAAAAAGAAGAATCCAGATCAAAATCATTTTTTAAAATCATTATGGATGTATGTTCTGTTAGGAGCTCTATTAATTCCCTTTATGATCTTAGGCGATCATTATTTGTTTCAAACAAGTATTATTTTTGGAGTCGTCATGTTTTTAACGATGACTTCAATGATTTCTGATTTTTCCTCCGTATTATTGGATATTCGAGACAAAACGGTACTCTCTACAAAGCCAGTAGAACGAAAGACAATTAGTATGGCAAAAACGATTCACGTCTGTATTTATCTCTTTTTTCTATCAGGAGCTTTGATAATTCCGAGTATGATTGCTGGTCTAATTAAGCATGGGATTCTATTTACGATTATCTTTGTGCTTGAAATTATTTTAATAAATATGCTGATTGTCGTTGTAACGGCTATGATCTATTTTACGATTCTTAAATTTTTTGATGGGGAAAAACTAAAGGATCTCATCAATTATGTACAAATCGGCTTATCAATTACGATAGCAGTTGGCTATCAATTTATTGCTAGATCCTTTGATCTAATGAATCTTGATATTGTCTTCGTACCAAGTTGGTGGCAATTTTTGATCCCGCCTATCTGGTATGGGGCTCCCTTTGAATGGTTGTTAAAAGGTCAATCCACCCCATTTTATATTGGTTTATCAACGATAGCTCTTGTCATTCCAATTAGTGCAATGTTTGTCTATATTAAAATGATGCCAGCCTTTGAGAAGTATCTACAAAAGCTGTCCAACCATAATGGAACGAAGGGGAAGAAACAGTCTGGATTTAAGCGTTGGGTAATGAATATTCTGTGTTTTAGTAAAGAAGAGAAGGCGTTTTATCGCTTTTCAGAACTAATGATGAAAAATGAACGGGAGTTTCGTTTAAAGGTTTACCCGAGTCTAGGATTCTCCCTCGTTTTCCCCTTTATTTTTATCATGAATCAGTTGACGATTAATACTTATTCAGAAATTGCCTCAAGTAGATGGTATTTATCGATTTATTTTTGCTCGATCGTGATCCCTACTGCAGTGATGATGATCAAGTATTCCGGTAAATATAAAGGGGCATGGATCTATAAGGCAGCACCGATTAAAGATTGGCATGCCTTATACAATGGAACCATGAAAGCATTTATTGTCAATTTGTACTTACCTGTATTTTTGTCAGTTAGTCTTATATTTATCTTTATTTTTGGATTTAGAATTATTCCAGATCTAATGATTGTCTTATTAAGCTCACTTTTGTTCGCCTATATTTGTATGAAAACGTTGTTGAAATCACTTCCTTTTTCAGAATCATTTGATGACTCACAAAAGGAAATGGGCTTAAAAGTGTTGCCGTTTATGTTCGTAATTGCTCTCTTCTTCGGAATTCATTACCTCGCTCTTCTCATCCCGTAGGGAGCATGGCTATATACGGTATTATTAGTGATCGTTCAAATCATTATTTGGGCAAATCCTTTCAGATCTCGAAGTAAAGCGATCCAAAAGCAAAATCCTCTTGACATCTGACCGTGAACTCGGCATAATATATAAAAATATTGAACGTTAATGAAGGACTAGTACGCCATAAGCGAAAGTGTAAGAGAGTGGAATTTATGAGCTGAGAGATTCCATCACGTGAGCTTTGCGGAACCTACCTTTAGAGTCCTATGCAAACATAGGCGCAGATCTTCAGCGTTATGAGTTTAAGTGGAATGTATTAACATTCAAACAAGGTGGTACCACGGAAAGTTCAACCCTTTTCGTCCTTATTTATGAGGGCGAAAAGGGTTTTTTGATCTTTATTTAAGGCTCTTTCAAAAATATCAAATGGACGATCCTTATTGATAGAATCAAACACAACAGAGAAAAGAGTTTGCTTCTTTCATCCGTGGAACGATGCAACAGGGCGTTAGGTCCTTTCAAAAAACGATAATCCAAACGAAAATAGCCTGATATAAAGGAGTAAAAATAATAATGGATAAGAAACGAATCGTAGTTAAAATTGGCAGTAGTTCTTTAACGAATTCAAAAGGGGAGATCGATGAAGAAAAACTAGGTGATCATGTGAAAGCGATCGTTTCAGCGAGGAAAGCAGGGCATGAACTTATCCTTGTTTCTTCTGGAGCAGTAGCAGCTGGGTTCACAAAACTTGGTTATCCAAGTAGACCTGTGACATTAAAAGGAAAACAAGCTTCAGCAGCTGTAGGGCAGAGTCTTTTGATCCAAACATATGCTAGAGAACTTGAGCCATTTGGGATCACGCCAGCACAGATCCTTTTAACGAGAAATGACTTCTCTAAAAAAGAGCGTTATCGCAATGCGTATTCAACGATTTCAGAACTTTTGGGGCGGGGGATCCTTCCTATTATTAATGAAAATGACTCGGTCTCTGTTGAGGAACTGACCTTTGGCGATAATGACATGCTATCAGCACTAGTTAGTGGCATGATTCATGCTGATCAGCTCATTATTTTGACCGATATTAATGGCTTATATGATCGCAATCCTCGAGATCATCGTGATGCGATACGATTTGATTTTTTAGAGGATGTTACGGAAAAAATGATTGATGGAGCGGATGGAGCTGGTTCAAATGTTGGAACAGGTGGAATGAAATCAAAACTACTCGCAGCAAAGATGGCGATCTCATTAGGGGTGAAAGCATTTATCGGTTTAGGAAGAGGAGAGGATAAGCTCCTCCGGATTCTAACTGGAGAGGGTGATGGAACGTATATCGGAAAGGAATTCCTTTCGACTGTGAAAAATCATAAACAATGGATTTCTCTACATTCACCAATAGCAGGGAAATTATTTATTGATCAAGGTGCGGAAGAAGCTCTACTTTCACATGGGAGTAGTCTCCTTCCTGCAGGAATTTATGGAGTGGATGGAGTATTTGATAAAGGGAATGTTGTTGAAGTATATGGTCGAAGCGGCTTTTTAGGAAAGGGTGAGGTTTTATATTCTTCCGATGAAATTCGCAAGCTGATGGGGAAAGGGAAGGAAGAAATCCAATCAGAAAAAATATATACGACAAATGAAGTGATCCATCGGGACCAGTGGGTTCAATTATATGAAGGGAGAGATGAACATGAGTGAGGTTATTTTAAAAGGTCAAAAGGCAAAAGCAGCTAGTTATCAATTAGTAGGAGTCACGACGGAAGAAAAAAATCGAGCTTTATTAAAAATTGGCGATAAATTAATCTTTGAAAAAGAGCAGTTGATTGCCGAAAATCAAAAGGATTTGCATGCTGGAAAAGCAAAAGGTTTATCTGACAATGTGCTTGATCGAATCATGCTAAATTCGAAACGCATTGAGGACATGGCAGCGGCGATAAAGCTATTAGTGCAGTTAAAGGATCCAATTGGAAGTAATCTTGAAACAATCGAGAAAGACAATGGCTTATTGATAAAAAAAAATCGAGTTCCAATCGGAGTAATCGGCATGATCTATGAGGCTCGTCCGAATGTGACCATTGATGCCGCCACTTTATCTTTAAAAACAGGGAATGCCGTTATTCTTCGGGGAAGTTCCTCGGCATATTATTCAAATAAAGCGCTCGTTCAAGTAATCCACCAAGCACTTGAAGAAACGATTATTCCTCTTGATGCTGTACAACTGATTGAGGATACAAGTAGAGAAACGGCGAAGGAATTGTTCACATTAAATGATTATTTAGACGTACTTATTCCTCGAGGTGGTAAGGCGTTAATTGATACGGTTGTACGAGAATCGACCGTACCGGTATTAGAAACTGGGGCAGGGAATTGTCATGTCTATGTAGATGAGTCAGGAAAGTATGAGATGGCAGAGAAGATTATTTTAAATGCAAAAACCCAACGTCCATCTGTTTGTAATGCAATTGAGACCGTACTTATTCACGAAAAGTGGTTTAAAGATCATGGTTCCCAATTATTAACCGCTTTATCAAATCACGGGGTAGAAATTTTCGGAGATGAAAGAGTCGTCCAATTTTATGAGAAAGCTTTGCCGGCAACGGAGGAGGATTGGGCAACGGAGTACTTAGCACTTAAAATGAGTGTAAAAGTGGTTGGTGATGTGTATGAGGCAATTGAACATATTAATCAATATGGGACAAAGCACTCGGAATCGATTGTGACAGAAACAAATGAAAATGCTGAAGTATTTATGTTGAAAGTGGATGCGGCAGCAGTGTATCACAACGCTTCTACTCGATTTACCGATGGCTTTGAATTTGGCTATGGTGCAGAAATTGGGATTAGTACGCAAAAATTACACGCTCGAGGCCCAATGGGACTCGAAGCGTTAACATCAAGCAAATATTATATTTTGGGTACTGGACAGATAAGAGAGTAATATAGTCATTGCCTACAAACCACCTATTTGAAGGTTTTATCCTTTCGGTCCATGCGTTTATTCTGTAATAACTTTAATTCAAGACGGTCGTCTTCTAGCGATAGATACCCTAAATTGCTGTCCATTTCTACAATCGTATTGTTCGATAATGTGTAAGGCTGGATGAACTCTTTCCATAAGTAGGACTTCCCCTTAGTTGAATTTTTTTGATGATAGAGAAGATTAAAGGTAGAGTCACACGAGCGTTGGAGTTCATTCTTTCCTTTCAATAAATGATAACCCTTCAGAATCCGTTGTAATAAGAATTTGGATAAAGTAGAAAAGCTTTCATTTTTAAGTGGACTACTTGTCAATTGGTGTACATATCTAGTTTGTTCGTCTTCAAAATGTACTTTTGTCTTTAAAGCTGAGGCGATGTGAGTATCCCCAGATAAGATGACGCAGTGATTTGGATTCCACTGTGCAATGCGGCGGTGAAATTCATAGAAGCCTTTCCCGTTGAATCTCCAAAGTTCTAAATCAAAAGCAGTTTGTACGGGTAGTCGCCAACTTTTTAGTGGCATGACAAAACGGTATAGGAGCCTTTCTAATAATCTGATTCCATAAAATGGAACAGGTGAGACTAATATAAGGGGACTGTTACTTTTCCATCCGCTTTTGTGAAGTTGTTGAGAAAGAATATCCCACCCTTCATCATTGATTAATCGTGGTCCAGTTGTTATTTCTTTTGAGGCTTTTAGAGGTTGAACTGGTTTCGGTGTGAGGTCATAGGAGCGTTTCGTTCTCGTATCTAGAAATAAAGCCAATGGATTCGTTGGTGCAACAAAAGACCATTTATCAAATTTTAGTACCGTCTCGATCCAGTATCGGTACGTAACGGAGTGAGGATGAAGTGTATTTAAATATTGCTCAATATGATACGTAAAACGATGGTCAAATTGTTTCGGATCATTTCCCCATCCTTGGAAGGCAAAAAATGCAGTTAATCCATTAGCAATTACATGTTTTCCTAAATTCGCGTGTTTTACATTTTCACTCCACTCTAAAGAGATATTCCAATCGTCTGTAATATCGTGGTCATCAAAGATCATATAGGTGGGAATATTGGCTAATAATCTTCGAATCTTTGGTAATGCTTGCTGGAACCGGATTAATTCTTCTAGATGACGATCGTACTGTCTTTTTTGCTCCAGAAATTCTCTTGCATGCTCCCCCTCATAGCCATTTTCTTTCGGATAAATAAAGTAATATTTCTCTTTGTTTACGAGTTCGTCAAAGGAAGGAATGAGATGTTCTTCGTTTGCCACTTGCCACAATTCTGGACTAAAGCTTAGAAGATACATCGCTGCAAACTCTCCGAAGGTTAGTAAATGATTATGCCCTTTACTTGATGTGAATTTACAAAAATTCTCTATTATAAATTGTCTACCATGAACTTGATTGAGCGCCTTCTTAAAATGTTCGTTCTTCAGCCGTTCATCTATATTCGTGACATTTTCTTGATCGTTCGTCAATTCCAATGCAACATCAGAGATGAAAGGCATAATGGGATCGGCTACATCATCTGCGTAAATTTGATCCCCTATTAAAAATAGGGAGCTAGGTCTGTTCATTTTATCAAAATAGGTTTCTTTCAGCTTCATGTCACCACTCTCTAATGCATCCTTACCTTTTCCATGAAGTTTTCGACATGAACCAAATAAAATATTTTTATCTTGATTCGTGAGAAAAAAAGTAGGATATTTTACATGATGGTATGTGATGGAAAATTCATTTTTCGATGAAAGTAAGCCTAAACTTCCTAGATCAAAAGTTTCATCCGGACATGTAAAATGAAGATTATAACCGAATAATTGTTGCTGCGGGAACAGACCCATCCTAGGTGAAAGTTCGATCAAATATATATAAAGATTGTTCCCAAGTTTCATTGAATTTACTTTCGTGTAAATCGAGACTGGTTCATATTTATATTCATATTGAAAGGAGGTATGTTTAATCTCATATAAATCGGCAATGATTTCAAAGGCATCGCTCATGGCAACCCATATATAGGCTTTTGTAGGTTCGACTCTGCGAATAATAGGTCCTGCTAAAAGTTTTGGTAGTTTCATTGAACATCACAGCTCCAATAAGTTAGAGTTATGATAGTATATTCATTTATCGCTATTACGTGTGCTCTAGCCCATTTTGGTTAGATTCTTTCTTGAATGGAATCCTTATAAAGCACATACTGAATGATTCTTATTATAAAAATTCGAAAAAAAGAAACTTTTTCCATATATTTTTAGTCTAATATAAAGAAGAATATTGGAGAGGAGGTCACATATGTTTCCGGAAAAAAAGAAAAAGAAATCCAACGCTCCCTTCCGTGTTAATCTATTATTTTTTGCTGTTTTTGCCATGTTTTCAATACTTGTATTACGTTTGGGAGTCGTTCAAATTGTTAAAGGAGAAGATTATAAGAGAGACATTGAGAAAACAGAAGATGTTATCGTCAGTCAATCCGTGCCACGTGGCAGAATGTTTGATCGAAACGGAGCCATTATTGTAGATAATACTCCGAAAAACGCCATTACATATACGAATTATGGAGTAAGTGCGAAAGAGATGCTCGAGGTAGCGGAAAAGCTTGCTTTACTCATTGACTTCGAGCCAAAAAGAGTGCAGGAACGAGATAAAAAAGATTACTGGCTGACAAAAAATCTTGAGCGTGGCGATGAAAAAGTCCCTGAAGAAGAACGGAAAAAACTAAAGGATGAACTTGATCAGAAGGAATATGACAAAAAGGTATATGACCTAAAGTTAGAGAGGATAACCGAAGAAGATTTAGCAGAATTAACAGAGCAAGATCTCGAAATTATTGGCATTTATGCAATCTTTAGCAGTGGTTATGCCTTAACACCACAAATTGTTAAAAATGAAGGAGTAACTGACGAGGAATTTGCGATTGTGAGCGAAAACCTTCAATATTTGCCTGGAGTCGATACAACGACAGATTGGGATCGGACGTATTCATTTGATAAAACGTTAAGAACAATTCTAGGTGGAGTTACAAATACGAACGAAGGCTTGCCGAAGGAGCGTTTAGACTATTTCCTAGCAAGGGATTATAGTCTAAACGATCGCGTCGGAAAAAGCTATCTTGAGGCTCAGTATGAAGATGTTTTGCATGGACAGAAAGCAAAAGTGAAAAATATTACCGATAAAACAGGAAATACGTTAAGTACAGAAGTAGTATCAGAAGGACAAAGAGGAAAAGATCTTGTGTTATCGATTGATATGGACTTACAGCTGGAAGTTGAGAAAATTATAGAGAAGCATCTTACGAGTGCGAAGCAAAAACCTAGAACTGGTTTTCTAGACAGAGCCTTTGTGGTGATGATGGATCCGAATACGGGGGAAGTTCTGTCAATGGCAGGGAAGCAACTTGCGAAAAATGAAGAGACAGGAAAAATGGAAATGCAAGATTTCGCTGCAGGTACAATCACAACATCCTATAATGTCGGTTCATCTGTGAAAGGGGCAACGATTTTAACTGGATTTCAAACAGGTGCTATTACACCAAATACATATATTCGTGATACGCCAATTAAAATTAAAGATACCCCTTTAAAAGGTTCCTACAGTAATAATTTGGGAACACTAGATCCTGTTGGGGCATTAAGGGTATCCTCTAACGTTTATATGTTCCACACAGCTATCAGAATGGCGGGAGCAAGGTATGAATACAATCAGCCATTAAGAATTAGTCCTGCTGCATTTGATACGATGAGACAGTCTTTTAGCCAATTTGGTTTAGGGACTCGAACAGGCATTGATCTTCCAAATGAACAAATTGGTTTTAAAGGAGAAGCCACTAAACCAGGTTTCCTTTTAGATTTATCAATTGGACAGTACGATACGTATACACCAATGCAACTCGCTCAATACGTTTCAACGATTGCCAATGGTGGAAATCGTGTTCAAGCACGACTTGTGAAAGAAATTCGTGAGCCGATTATGGAGGGAGATAAGCTAGGTCCTTTATTTGAAGAAATCCAACCGACAATACTAAATCGATTAGATCTAGAATCTGGTTGGATGGAAACGGTCCAAAATGGATTTCGTCAGGTTGCAACTTCAGGAACGGCAAGTAAATTCTTTGCCGGAAAAGAATATTTGCCTGCAGGGAAGACAGGTACAGCACAGGCGTTTTATGATGGCCCTGATCGAAAAAACTACGATGAGCCACCTAGTGTGATAAATTTAAGTTTTGTTGGCTATGCACCTTATAATAAACCCGAAGTAGCCATTGCAGTCATTGTTCCGTGGGCATACACAGGACAGAGCGTTCATCAAGCAAATCTAACTATTGGTGAAGAAGCAATGGACGCTTATTTTAACCTAAAAAAACAACGTGAAGAAAAGAAAATGCAAAACGTTAACTCAGATTAATGTTACGAAGTATCGGAGGCACTAAATGGCGCCTCCGATTCCTTGTTTAATGTTGTTCATTATTTTGTTGCAATTGTTGTTGACCGAGTCGGACGAGTCGTTTCGTCATCTCCCCTCCAACTGATCCATTTGCACGCGCGGTCGTATCTGCACCAAGCTGTACCCCAAACTCGTTGGCGATTTCCTCTTTCATTTGGTTAAGAACATTTTCAGAACCAGGAACCAAAAGTTTGTTTCTTGCCATGATACATCACTCCCTTGCATGATTTGAGCATTGATCATCAATCAATTGCTCATTTTTAATGTAACCGAGTTGATTTAACACTATGCAAGTAATCATCAAGCTTCATCATTCGTCATTTCTTCCAAAAAAGGTTTATTTACAAAATAATACATATATCCCATCAAAACACTTCCACCGATTAAATTCCCTATTGTAACAGGTACTAAATTATGAATAACGCCACCGAAAGAAATCGTGCCTGGGTGATTGAGTACGAGTGCGATCGCAAATGTACACATATTAGCAATACTGTGTTCATAACCAGAAATAAAAAAACAGAAAACAAATAAGATCATGACGAATAGCTTTGCTCCATCTTGCTTTAATGTCATCGGAATAAAAAAGGCAAGGCACACGAGCCAATTACAAAGAATACCGCGAAAGAATAACTCGGTTGTTGGAATATGCATTTTTTTCTCTACAACATCAAGGAGATAGGCATTGACGGAAGCTTCTGCATACAGTTGAGTCGTGAAAATAAGAAGCGCAAACATGGTGGCCCCAATAATATTACCGATATAGCTCCATGTTAAGAGAATCGCCACATCTACCCACTTCATTTTTTTCGTAAAGCAGCGAAAGTAAAATAAAATGTATTCCCTGTAAACAAATCTCCTCCACCGTTAGCGATTAAAATGATCGCTGCGCCAAATGTGAAAGCTGCCATTGGATAAGCAACAGGTGAATGTTCATTATAAAAATATCCCCCTGTTTTAAAGGCAACAATGACTCCGAAACCAATAAACATACTAGCTAATGCGGCTCTTAAAATATAATGAATCGGATTAATATGATAATATTTTTGTTTTTTTAACGCTAATTTTTCGACCTCTAATAACGGTTTTACTTCCATCAAAACCATCCATTCTGAGCAAATTTTATACCCTATTTTTTGTATGTCATGAAGAAATATGTAGGGGTACATCAAAAATAATCTGTTTTCATATAAAAGGAGGAATTGGGGATATTATGAAAAAATGGATCAAGGGAGGGGGGAGTTCGTGCGCCGCCATTTGAAAAAACCTAAAAAGCTTAAAGAGACGATAGAATTACAGCGCCAAATTGAAAAGGAAGTAGTGGGGGAAATTACACGTAATATTGATCTTCTAAAATCGATATTTACGGACTGTTCAGATGTTAAATTCCGTCCTTTAAAGGTCGAAGAAAGAACTGCTTACTTAATTTTTATAGATGGATTAATTGACAATACAAGTATCCAATTTAATGCATTGCACGAATTATTATCTGAAACCCAAATAGACGATTTAACAGCTGACTATATCCAACAAAAAATGGTTTCAATTAGTGATGTTTTGGAAGCAAACCAGTTAGCTGAGATTGTGAAGCAGGTGTTAGATGGCAATACGATACTTTTAGTCGATGGCATTGCTCAGGCACTCGTCTTAAATGCGAAAGGTGGTGAAAGACGAGCAGTAGCAGAACCTGAAACGGAGACAGCAGTCCGTGGACCTAGAGAAGGGTTTACAGAAAGTATTGCTGTTAATATCGCCTTAATTAGACAAAAAATTAGGTCAAGTCATCTTAAATTAATCACGAGAGAAATCGGAACAGAAACGAGAACGATTATAGGGGTCATGTATCTTGATAATCTTGCTTCACCAGATTTAGTAGCAGAAGTTCAAAAACGTCTTAGCCGCATAAAAATTGATGCTATTTTAGAAAGTGGCTATATTGAAGAACTCATTGAAGATGAACCAAGAAGTCTATTCCCACAAATCCAAAATACAGAACGTCCAGATACAGTAGCAGGCAATCTTTTGGAAGGTCGTGTGGCAATACTTGTGAATGGAAGTCCATTTACATTAATCTTGCCAACAACCTTTTGGCAACTACTACAGGCAAATGAAGATTATTATCATCGCTTTCATATTTCCATTTTCATTAGAGCTTTACGGATATTAATGATTTTCTTAGCCTTAATGCTACCAGCCATTTATATTGCGGTAACAACGTATCATCAAGAAATGATCCCCACCAATTTACTATATAGTATTGCCGCAAGTAGAGAGGCGATTCCATTCCCGGCATTTGTTGAAGCGATGATTATGGAGATCGCTTTTGAGTCGCTTCGGGAAGCAGGTCTACGCTTACCCAAGGTGATTGGGCAAGCAGTGAGTATCCTCGGTGCTCTTGTCATTGGACAAGCTGCTGTTGAGGCAGGAATTGTATCTGCCCCGATGGTCATCATTGTTAGTTTAACAGGTATCGCTTCATTCACCATTCCTAAATTCAATCTAGCGATAACGATTCGTATGCTAAGGTTTCCGATGATGGTTCTTGCTGGCCTTTTTGGCTTGTTTGGGGTTTCAATTGGCTCCATCATGATTGTTACCCATTTATGTAAACTTCGCTCATTTGGAGCTCCATATTTTTCTCCACTAGGTCCATTAAATTGGAAAGAGCTAAAGGATGTATTTATACGTGCACCATGGTGGGCAATGGACAGACGTCCTACTCAAACGATACGAGAGAATGTGAAAAGACAAACTGATCATTTGAGGCCATCACCAATGAATAATGAGTAGTTCTACAGTAGAGGTGTATTCGGATGAAAAAAAGCTGTTTTATCATAATATTATTCATTTGTGTGTCACTTTTGAGTGGATGCTGGGACCGTACAGAAGTGAATGATTTAGCGTTTGTCATTGCGACCGGATTTGACAAATTAGGGGAAAATGATTTTCGTATTTCTGCCCAGACACCTTTGCCAAGTGCAATGGGCGGTCCAAGTGGTGGTGGAGGAACTAGTGGGAACTCTCCATTTTATGTTGATTCAGGCAAAGGGAGAAATATAAGGGAGGCGGATGATGACCTGCAAAAACGAGTGTCACGTGAGTTATTTTTAGCCCATCGTCGTGTTTTTATCTTTGGGGAAGAGGTAGCTTCAGGAGGAATTGAGCGTTCATTAAATTATATTTTGGAGCATCCCGAATCCCGCTTATCTACTTTTTTGCTCATTGCTAAAGGTGAAGCTCTTGATATTTTGACAGCATCTCCCCATTTTGAACTGCTTCCTTCTGAAGCGGTGAGGGAGCTGGCGAAAACAAACTTAAATATCGATACTCGTGATGTTATTAATGATTTGCATCTCCCTGGAAAGGATCCGATCATCCCCGTCGTTAAAACAGTAAACACACAAAATAAAGGCAATGACGAAAGAAAGGAAGTTCAACTGGACTCAATCGGGATTATGAAGGATGATACCTTAAAATTTTTTACCAATGAGGATGAAACAAGTGGAATTTATTGGCTACATAATAAAATGCGGCAAAAGAAAATCACTGTCGCCATTGACAAAGAGTCTGAATTAAATTTAATCATTCGTGATTATAAACTTAAACCAAGTTATCAGGTAAACAATCATATTCCGGAGTTTACGATTGGGCTCTTTGTAAATGGAACACTTTTACAAAATGAAGCGATGCTTGATTTAGAAGATGAAGAAGTTTATAAAATGGCCACCACTAAATTTGCCGACCAGATAAGGAAACAAGTCGAAGGAGTCATCGACCATGCGAAATCTGAAGGGATAGATCCATATGGTCTAGGTTGGTTTGTGTATAAAACAGATAATATTCTTTGGGAAAAACATTTGGCCAAAAAATGGAGGGATATACTCCCGAATTTAAAAATCCATATAGATGTAAATGCAGAGATTACAAGAGTGAACAATAAAGGAATTAAAATAAGGGAGGCAAAGTGATGCGGATACTGTTAATGATTGTTCTCTGTTTAACGATTTATTTCATCAGGCTTCGAAAAGCGATTATGAAAGATAAAAAAGAGCGTCGCGCATTCTTTTTCTTCTCGTTTTTATCCATTACAATGGCTACTTTTATTTTCTTTGAAGTTCCAATTGATCGAATTACCAGTTTTTTCAACCAAACATTAGGCGAAATAACTAAGCATGTGATTAAAATATGATTAGACAACAACTTTCCACCTTTCAAATCGCCTGTCTAATCGGGAACTTTATCTTTTCAGGCACGCTTATTTCATTGCCGCAAATCATGATTGAAGTTTCTAAGCAAAATACATGGCTCGTTGTCCCGCTTACATATCTTCTCACAATCATGCTTATTTTCTTACTTTGTAGAAATCCGGAAAAATTAAAGAAAATGAGAGGATTGTTTAATGCTGATAAAAAAACATGGCTTCAGAACACTTTTCTCATCCTCTTCTTTTTCTTTATTTTATTTATGTTTATCCGAGATTTTCGTGCCGTTAACAGTTTTATCGATGGTGTTTTACTACCTGATACGCCAATAGAAGTTATCGCGATATTGACCACACTGACGTTAATTTATATTACTTTAACAGGTGTTGAGGTAATTTCAAGAATTACCGTCATCCATTTTATGACCATTTCAGCAGTGGTTATCGCATTACCATTCATGCTGATAAATGAGATTCAACTGCCTAATCTTTTACCAATAGGTGGAGTAAACTCAGTTCCCGAAATTTTAAAATCGTCGTATATTTTTTTCCCGTGGATGATGGAAGCGATTATTATCGTTTTTTTATTTGTTTTCTTTAAACCAATTGAACATTTAAAAAAAGCAGGATTGATCGGAACAAGCGTGGGTTTTTTACTGCTATTTATACTAATTGTATTGAATATTACGGTTCTTGGAGTTGCAGTTTCTTCGGAGGCAACTTATCCAAACATCGCCCTTATTCAACAGATTAACCTAACCGATTTTCTTGACCGTTTAGATTTGGTCATTGAAGTAGTGTGGATTCCCTCGATGCTCTGCAAACTTTCGTTATTAATGTTTTGCATCAATAAATTAATGAATGTGTTTAGAAAGACAGACTCTGATCTTAGCTTGGTACCGTTGGCTTTGTTGTTAGGATTAACGATTCATTTATCCAAAAATAATCTTGATTCTATTGAATATTCATTCTTCACTTGGCCAACAAAAGGGCTTCTGCTAGAAAGTAGTATTGTAACCGTCTTTTTACTGATAAAGAGAAAAAGGGGGAAAGGGAAGAAAAAGGCAGAGGGTTAGTCCTCTGTTTTTTTCAGTAATCGTTCTTTCTTATGTCTTTAAATTTCCATATGTTATATTCGTTAATTATAAAATGAAGCAACATGAGGGTTATTTTTTCTCCTCTTTTTTCCTACAATAATAGTAAGCTAAGATCTTTAAGTTGTCAGGTAAGTTTCATATGAGTTAAAATGTTTACTAGATGAAACATTTTTATATATATGCATAGAATCAATTTAGCGAATTAAATATGAGAGCACTTTGAAGGTAAGTAATAAACGATAATTTTCTCTGTAAACAAAAATGGGAAAGTCAATTAGAAGGAGAATGAGAAATGGATGAAAATTTATTGCTTGCATTTGGACTCACATTAATGGCTGGTTTGGCAACTGGCATCGGGAGTGTTCTCGCTTTCTTTACGAAAACAACGAATACGAAGTTTCTCTCCCTTGCACTTGGTTTTTCAGCAGGTGTTATGATTTATGTGTCCATGATAGAAATTTTCGTAAAGGCGCAGGATGCGCTTGTCGGCTCGTTAGGAGAAAAATCTGGGAATTGGGCTACAGTTGGCGGCTTTTTCGGTGGAATGCTTCTCATCGCACTCATTGATAAATTTATACCGAAGCAGGGAAATCCTCATGAACTGAAAAAGGTCGAAGATATGGAATCCAATAAAAAAGCAGTTCAAGATCCAGCGCTTTTGAAAATGGGGACATTTACAGCCCTTGCGATTGCCATTCATAACTTTCCAGAAGGGATTGCCACCTTCACATCAGCTCTGCAGGATCCAGCACTTGGAATTCCCATTGCCATAGCGATTGCGATTCACAATATTCCAGAAGGGATTGCTGTTTCTGTTCCCGTTTACTTTGCAACAGGGGATCGGAAAAAAGCATTTAAGCTTTCCTTTTTATCAGGTCTTTCTGAGCCAATTGGTGCGGTGGCAGCATACTTCTTGCTTATGCCATTTTTGAATGATGTCATGTTTGGGATCATCTTCGCTGGAGTAGCGGGAATTATGGTTTTTATTTCTCTCGATGAATTATTGCCAGCCGCCAAGAAATTTGATGAAGCCCATATTTCCATATACGGGTTAATTGCAGGAATGGGTGTTATGGCCATTAGCTTATTATTAGTCATATAAACTTTTGAAGCTGATTCGATTGGTCAATCTTCTTGATCAATGGAGTCAGCTTTTACTATTAAAGAACGGGTGACCCTAATTGCCACTAGAAATTAGCGATAATTAAAATTATAATGAGATTACTTGAGCAAGTGGAGTATGCAATATGTTTGCATAAGCCTGTAAGAGGAGTGTAAAAGTTGGCAATAAGAAATATCCCCCTTAGAGAAAAAAGTATCATTTTTATTGGCTTCATGGGTGTTGGCAAAACAACGATTGGTAGTGAAGTGGCAAAAAAGCTGTATCGTGATTTTTATGATGTTGATGCAGAAATAGAAAAAGAATATGGAATGTCTGTAAGGGAAATATTTGAAAACTTCGGAGAAGACGAATTTCGAAAAAGAGAAAAGGAAATGATATTCAAGCTATGTGATCAGCGTTTAAACATCATTTCATTAGGTGGAGGAGCCTTTTTACAAGAGGACATTAAGCAACGTTGTTTACAGAAAGGGATTGTATTTTTCCTTGATTTATCTTGGGACTCTTGGAAGGATAGAATTAGTTTGCTTATTGATAGCCGTCCAGTGTTACATGGTAGGACGATAGAAGATATTGAAAAGCTTTTTTACGATAGACAGGAAATTTATTCAGTCCATCATTCAAGAGTCGAAACAGATCATCTTGAAATCGAAGAAGTGGCTAATTATATTGTAGACTCCATTAAACTAGCTTGGGATCTTTATGAACCACAAAAATAAAGAAAAGGAGTGATTACCTCGTTGAGAATCAGACTTATTAAAGCGATTCCGAATATGTTTACGCTCGGGAACTTATATTGCGGTTTTTTATCGATTGGCTTTGCGTCGTATGGAGAGTATAAAAATGCGGCTATCCTTATTTTAATCGGGATGATGTTAGATAGTATGGATGGTCGCTTGGCAAGGATGTTAAAAGCAGATAGCACGTTAGGAAAAGAATTAGACTCATTAGCGGATATTGTTTCATTTGGTGTAGCACCATCTTTTTTAGTGTATTATACATATTTTCATCAATTTGGTTTAATTGGTTTACTCATTGCCGGCTTATTTCCGCTGTTCGGCGCCTATCGTCTAGCCCGTTTTAATATCAGTACGGATAAAACCTCACTCAATTATTTTATTGGTGTTCCAATAACTGCGGCAGGGGGAATTCTTGCTCTGTTGACTTTATTTGGGGGCAGATTGCCTGATATTATCACAACAGTAGTGTATACAGCACTTTGTTTTCTAATGGTCAGCAGAATTCGAATTCCTAGTCTTAAGGAAGTTCCACTACCTAAATACGGAACCATTGTCACGATCTTTATCGGCTGCCTTCTCTATGTGATATATAAAGGAACATATGGAAAATTTCCTTATTTAATTTATATCGCAGCACCTTTATATGTAGCGTATTTAGCTTACCGATTTGTGAAGGGTAGACATAAAAAAGAAGTTGAATAAATTCAAACCAGCTTCCTCGAGATTTCGAGGGAGTTTTTTTGTTTTTTTAGGAAATTATAGATTTCGCAGTTGTGTATAACTTTGTTACGAAGTGTATCTACGTCTAGCTTCAGCGCCTATCGCCTAACAAACTTCAGGTCCCCTCCCTACGATAAGTCAACCAAGAATTGCTATCGCAATTCAGGTTTCCTATATCTCAGTTGAGGCCCTTCCAGTTATGTACGGCGATGTTCAAGGCGCTTGCGCTTTTGTTCTTCTTCATTCTATATCTTGACAACGAAAAAAATGCTCATTATAGTTAAATAGGTGAACTATTAAACGATTTAATTATTAGGTGGTGATCGTATAAATGTGTAATGAAAATATTCAAATATTGGTTGAACGTTATGTAGATGTTTCGTTTTCAGTGACGAAAAAAGCAGAAGCATTGATTTCTGAACAATTAGGAAGCAATTTAACACATGAACAACTCCATATCTTAAGGTATATAAACCGAGTTGTTTCATGTACATCAACCATTCTTGCTGAAGAGTTTGAAGTGAAAAAAAGTGCGATTACAGCAATCATAACCCGACTATGTGATAAAGGCTTTATTCAAAGAACGAGAGATGAAAAGGACCGTCGAGTTGTATACTTGACATTGACAGAAAAGGGCGAAGAATTTTACAGGAAAGTTGAAGAGAGAGTCAATCAATTAGTTCAAGGGCTGATTTCTCAGTTTGAACCATCTGAAATTGAACAATTTATTGGAACATATGAAAAATTAAACCGTGCTTTTATTGAACTTAAGAATATGAAATAGAAGAAAATCAGACAAAAAAGACTGATTAATGGGGGAAGGAAATTGAATAAAATTGTTAACAATAAATGGTTAGTCTTGATTGTGTGGGTGATTACTGCCGTAGGTTTATTTTTTGCTGCACCAAATATGAGTGATCTTGTACGGGAAAAAGGGCAATTAAAAGTGCCAGATGAGTACTCATCCTCCCAAGCCGGAAAGATTTTGCAGGAGGTTCAAGACCAGGAAGGTGGAGAAAGTGAAACGACGGTAGCACTAGTCTTTCATAATGAAGCTCAATTAACGAGCGGAGATATAAAAGAAGCAGAGAGGGCAGTACGTCTTCTTGAAGAGCAAAAAAATGAGCTTGGGATCACAAATATTCTCACTCACTTTAATGAGGATGTTCTAAAGGAACAGCTTGTATCAGAGGATGGGAAAGCGATTCTTGTATCCATTAGTCTGAAGTGGGAGGATCGAGAGCAAAAAGAAGTTGAGGAAGCTTTGTATCGAACGTTAAATGATGTAAAAGTAGATCATTACTTTACAAGTGAATGGCTCATCAATGAAGATTTAGTAAATAGCTCCCAAGAGGGATTAAAGAAGACAGAAGGGATCACAGTTGTTTTCATATTAGTGGTGCTACTCCTTGTCTTTAAATCATTTATTGCACCAGTTATCCCATTGGTTACAGTTGGTATTACTTATTTAACGTCCCAATCGATCGTTTCTTTTTTGGTGGACCAAATGGATTTTCCGATTTCCACGTATACACAGATTTTTTTGGTAGCGATTCTTTTTGGAATTGGGACCGATTATTGTATTCTTTTACTAAGTCGATTTAAGGAAGAATTATCGCAAAAAGAGACGGTTGCAGAAGCAATTGTTGAAACGTATCGGAATGCCGGAAGAACCGTTCTGTTTAGTGGAATTGCTGTAATGATTGGTTTTGCCGCAATTGGCTTTTCCCAATTCATCTTATATCAATCAGCCGCAGCTGTAGCAGTAGGAGTTGCCATTTTACTATTGGCTCTCTTTACGATTGTGCCGTTTTTCATGGCAGTGCTTGGAGGCAAGCTTTTTTGGCCATCAAAGAGTAACGGGGAGCATGCTGATAGCAAACTTTGGGCGTTGGCAGGGAAATTCTCTCTTGGAAGACCGTTCGTATCTTTACTTCTTGTTGCGATTATTTGTGTACCATTTTTAATGACCTATGATGGAGAATTATCCTTTGACTCTATGGAAGAAATAAGTGGTGAAGTGGGCTCTATTCAGGCCTTTGATGTAATCGCCGATAGCTTTAGTCCAGGCGAAGCAATGCCAACAAACATTGTCATCAAGAATGATGAAGCGATGGATTCTGTTGAGTATATTGCACTTGTGGATCAAATAACGAAAGAATTAGATAAGATTGAATTGGTACAAACGGTTCGTTCCGTTACGATGCCAACAGGAGAACCAATTGAGGACTTTCTTGTGGCAAAACAAGCAGAAACACTTGGAGAAGGGCTTGGAACTGGAAAAGAAGGGATTTTGAAAATCAGTGACGGTTTACAGGAAGCAAGTCAGGAATTATCAAAATCTGAACCAGAACTGAACGAGGCAACAGATGGGATAAATGAATTGATTTCAGGTACAGGTCAACTTCAAGAAGGTTTAACAGAGATCCAAACAAATTTGGCGAAAATTGAAGATGGTATTCGTCAAGGATCAGCTGGTTCAACAGAAATTATAAAAGGACTGGAACAAGCAAAATCTGGGGCCGAGCTATTACTTGATAAGTACAGAAGTGAGCTTTTAGCAAACTATAATTTGATAGGCGAAAATATTTCACAATTAAGCTCTGGTTATCAACAGCTAGGCGCGGCAATTGGAGGGCTAGCTGATACGACCGATTCATTATTTATTTATCTAGACAATCAATATGAAGTCCTTGCTACTGATCCACAGTATCAAGTATTGAAAGGTACGGTAAATGGATATCTTCACGGTATTCCGGATCAACAGTCGGGTTTAATGGATTCTATCAAACAATTAAATGGAGGTCTTTCAGGAATTAATGAAGGGATGGATAAAGCAAATACAGGCTTTGATTTGGCTCTTCAAAAAGGGAGAACTGAACTGGGTACTGGTCTTCAACAATTACTGGAAGGAATTGAAGCTCAACAAGCCGGATTAAACAAGTTGGCTGATGGTCAAGATAGGATTGTGAGAAATCTACCGCAATTGGCACAAGGGATCGTGAGTGTAAATGATGGACAAAAGCAACTTCTTGATGGCTTCGGGGATCTTGGTGAGCAATTATCGATGCTAACGGAAGGGCTCGATCAAAGTTCAGATGGACTTAATCAAGTATCGGAAGGATTAGGTTCCGCCCAGGATTATCTTACTGGATTATCAGAAGCGGGAGAAATGAGTGGGTTGTATCTTCCTGCTGAAGTACTAAAAAGTGACGATTTTATTCAAGTACTAGATACGTATATGTCAGAAGATCGGAAAGTAATGACGATGGATGTCATTTTTGATGCGAGTCCATATTCGAACGATGCGATTGCTCAAGTAGATGAGATGAGCGAAGCAGTTGAGCGCACAACGAAGGGAACGAAGTTAGAAAATGCGAAAGTGGCCATAGGTGGAATTACAAGTACTAATGCTGATTTAAGTGCAATGTCTGAAAAAGATTATTCTAGAACAGTGGTATATATGTTAATAGGTATTGCGATTATTTTAGTCTTTCTTTTCCGTTCATTAATCATGCCTCTTTATATCATTGGTTCATTAATTCTCACGTATTTTACATCAATGGCGATAAATGAAGTACTATTTGTCAATATATTAGGATATGGTGGTATAAGCTGGGCTGTTCCGTTCTTTGCCTTCGTCATTTTAGTTGCTCTTGGGGTTGACTATAGTATATTTTTAATGGATCGCTTCAATGAGTATAAAGACTTATTGATTAGTCAAGCAATGTTTATGGCTATGAAAAAGATGGGTACAGTTATCATTTCAGCGGCTATCATATTAGGCGGTACATTTGCAGCAATGATTCCTTCTGGTATGCTGTCATTAGTACAAATCGCATCCATTACCATTGTCGGATTGTTATTGTATGCTTTTGTAGTGTTACCTATGTTTATCCCAGTAATGGTGAAAAACTTCGGAGAAGCAAACTGGTGGCCATTTAAAAGAGTATAAATTGGATGAAGCACGAAATTACTCGTGCTTCTTTTTTATAGTATAGAAATATTTCGATTGCTAAAATAATATAACTTTTGAATGAAAAAACTCTTGATACAAAGAAACAGAAGGTATATGATAAGAGAAAATCTTTTTTAAGATACAGATAATTTAAAAAATTATCGTATATTCTATTATGAATTTAGCTGACTATTTTTTTAAAAAAGGAAGGGACCCAAATGGATTATTCATTCTCAGAGCAAACTAAACACTTTAAATCATCAGCAGTTCGAGATATTTTAAGTGTCATACAACAAGGTAATGTTATATCTTTTGCAGGAGGACTACCATCTGATGATTACTTTCCGATTGAAGCCGTACAAAACGCATATGAAAAAGTGTTTGCTTCTGGAAAAACAGCACTACAGTATGGCTTAACAGAAGGTTTTACGCCACTAAGAGAGTCTTTGCAAACTGTAATGGCACAAAAAGGAATTCAGTCAACAGTTGAGAAGATCTTATTAACAACGGGTTCCCAGCAGGTTATTGACTTATTTTCAAGAATCATGCTAGCAGAAGGTGATGTCGTTCTAACAGAAGATCCTACATATTTGGCAGCTTTGCAAGTATTTCGTTCGTATGGTGCTAAGGTGGTTGCGGTAAAAGGTGACGAAAATGGGATGGACCCGCAAGATTTAGAAGAAAAAATGCGGATATACCAACCTAAATTCGTCTATATTGTCCCAACGTTTTCAAATCCGGAAGCAAAAATTTGGAATGAAGAAAGACGTCAAAAATTAGTCGAACTATGTTATCAGTATCATGTTTTAACATTGGAAGATGATCCATATGGAGAATTAAATTTCACCAATGATACATTTCGTCCAATTGCTTCTTTTGATGAAAAGGGAAGCCATATTCTTTATACAAGTACCTTTTCAAAAACGGTTGTTCCTGGATTGAGAACAGGTTGGGTAACAGGTCCAGCTGAAGTTATTGCGATGATGTCACAAGCGAAGCAGATGACTGATTTACATTCTAGTTCAATAGACCAACAAGCTCTATATTACATTATGAGGGATTTTGATTTGCAAAATCATATTGAAACGTTGAGGAAAGAATATTATTTCCGCATGACGATTATGAGGGATTATCTTAATAAACTTGATCGTGGCTTATTTAAATGGGAGGAGCCAAAAGGCGGCATGTTCATGTGGATTGAAGGGGATGAGAATCTGGATGCGACCAATCTTTTAGCTGAAGCGGTTAAAAAAGGAGTTGCGTATGTACCAGGTACACCTTTCTATGTAAATGAGCCAAAGTTAAATACATTCCGCTTGAATTTCAGTCACTCTACACCGGAAAATATAAAACTTGGAATGGACCGTCTTGTTTCCGTTTTGACAAAGCAAGTGACGGTTTAATGAAGAAGAGTCAGTGAACATTCGCTGACTCTTTCTAGTAGGTTATTACTTTTAAAATGTATTATAAATGTTTTCGCATTCTTCTGCTGTTGGTTCATAGAAACAGTGGAGTTTGAATCTACCTACAAGCGGTTGATTATACCACTGAGGCGGGCAATCTCCTGGAGGTCTAAAATACCATAAACTAAATTTTGACGGCCATACGCGTTCACCAGCAATTACACGTCGCGCTAATTTTCTTTCGACCTCTCTTGCAGGCTGATAAAAATATCCTTTTTGTGTAGCCTCAAAAGCATGTGGTTGATGAATCATTTCTGAAATCGTGCGGAGCCCTTTAAAATCAGAACAATTTCCCCTTATACGATTTATTCCTACATTTCCAACCATGAGCATCCCATCTTGACCTTCTCCTTCAGCTTCTGCTCGAAGCAGTCTTGCTAACAAATCAATATCTGCATTCGTTGCTTTTACAACTGCCATTCCTTCACCCCCTGGTAATGTTCATACACCTATCGTATTCTAACTTTTAGTGATGTTTCTTCAAAAACAGGGATTAATCTTGAAACTTATGAATGTTGAATTTCCTAGAAAATTTAGACTAAATTTACAATAGAAGCTATTCTTTTTATTAACGATAATAGTACAATGAAAATATAGATAAGTAATTTCCTTTATCAGGAAAAGTTGAGGGGACTTATGAATGGCGGCATTAACCAATCGTTTAATTGTTATTTCGTTGGATTGTCTATCTGCTAACGACTATCCAATCATAAAAAAATTACCGAATTTCAAAAGGATTTTAAGACAAGGCTCATTTGTACGAGAAGTGGAGACCATTTATCCTTCGCTTACTTATCCTTGTCACACAACGATTGTCACAGGCAAGTTTCCTAAAAAACATGGCATTGTTAATAACACCTTATTGCAACCAGGGAGACCTTCCCCTGACTGGAATTGGTATCGGAGTAAAATAAAAGGGACCACCCTATATGATGAAGCATATAAGGCAAATTTAACGACTGCTGCTTTACTTTGGCCTGTTACTGGAAAAGCAAAATCGATTCAGTACAATTTACCTGAGATATTTGCTAATCGACCGTGGCATCATCAAATTATCGTTTCATTAATGAACGGTACACCCTCTTACCAATGGGAATTGAATAAACTGTTTGGGCACATTCGTAATGGAATTAAACAACCTCAATTAGATGATTTTGTTTTACAATCTACTGTACATACGATACGGACGAAACGACCGAATTTATTGCTTGTTCATTTTACTGACCTTGATACGATGAGACACGATTATGGTGTTGCGTCAGAAGAGGCAATAGAAGCACTACATCGACATGATGAACGCTTAGGTGCTATTCTTGATGCAGTTGAAGATAATGGAAATGATAAGGAGACGACCATTGTTGTTCTGGGAGATCATGCTGCATTAGATGAAAATAAAGCAGTTAGTGTGAATGTCGCTTTACGAAACAATGGATTGATCACAGTTAATCCTAAAGGGAAGATGATCGATTGGAAGGCCTATTGTAAAGGGTGTGATGGTTCAGCATATATATATTTAAAAGACAGGCATGATAGCGAGACAAAGGAGAAAGTCGAGAAGGTCCTCTATCATTTGATGAAGGAATCAAAAAATGGTATCGAAACCGTCATTACAGGAGAAGATGCTTCTGAATTAGGTGCCGATCCGGAATGTAGTTTTATGCTAGAAGCAGCGCTAGGATTTTACTTTATTGAAGACTATCAAGGTGATTATCTACGTTTTGTGACATTAGATAATAGACACGAAAATGATAAATATATGCTAGCTTCTCATGGCTATTCCCCAGAAAAACTAGAATATAAAACCTTTCTTTTCGCTGCTGGTAAAGGGATCCGTGCAAATGAGGAAATCCCATTTGCTCGTCTTATCGATATTGGACCAACATTAGCAAAATTATTGGATTTAGATTTAGGCAATACAGATGGAAATGTCATTCAAGGGTTATTAGAGGGGGATTAATGTGGAGAAAAAATTGAACACTCCTGAACGAAGTTGGGCGCTGTATGATTGGGCCAACTCTGCGTATACAATCGTTATTGTAACAGCTATTATGCCATTGTATTTTAAGTCTGTTGCGACAGAAGCAGGAATTTCAGCGTCTACATCTACCGCTTATTGGGGGTATGCGAACTCCATTGCTACATTGATTGTTTCGATACTCGCACCGATATTAGGGACAATTGCAGATTTTAAAGGATTTAAGAAACGGTTTTTTGTGTTCTTTACGGCGCTAGGTGTTGTTTTCACCTTACTATTAGCTATTGTTCCTTCCGATCAATGGCTACTATTATTAATTTTCTTTGTCATTACCTCGGTCGGCTTTGCCGGAGCAAATATTTTTTATGATGCCTTCCTCGTAGATGTAACAACAGAGGAGAGAATGAACAAAATTTCGGCTCACGGCTATGCCATTGGCTACATAGGTAGTACCATACCATTTATTATATCTATTGCGATTATTTTACTTGCTCAAGAAAGTATTATTCCATTGTCAGTAACGGTAGCTAGTCAAATTGCCTTTGTGATCACCGGACTGTGGTGGGGACTCTTCACGATTCCGATGTTAAAAAATGTAGAGCAAAAATATTATGTCGAAAGAGTTCCAAATCCAGTCAAAGCAAGTTTTAAAAAGCTATTTGAGACGATCAAAAATATTAAAATGTACCGTCCCTTATTCTTATTTTTACTAGCGTACTTCTTTTATATTGATGGGGTTCACACCATCATTAAAATGTCGACAGCTTATGGTTCTGATTTAGGTATTGGTTCTTCCACACTTCTCATCGTTTTATTCGTGACCCAGGTTATAGCGGCCCCATTTACAGTTATATTTGGGAAGCTCGGGACAAAGTATGGGGATAAGAAATTGATCATGTTTGGCATTTTGATTTACATTTTTATTTGTTGCTATGCTTTCTTCTTAGATTCCGCCTTAGATTTCTGGATTTTAGCGCTACTTGTAGGTACAGCACAAGGTGGAATTCAGTCATTAAGCCGTTCTTATTTTGCAAAACTTGTGCCGAAGGAATCATCGAATGAATTCTTTGGATTTTATAGCATTTTTGGAAAGTTTGCTGCCGTGGCAGGACCTGTTCTACTGGGGTTAACAGCTCAAATAACTGGAAACACGAGCTTTGGTGTATTTAGTCTCGTCATCTTATTTATCATTGGAGCACTCATACTGCTTCGAGTGCCTAACCCAGATGAAGTAACGCTTGAAGAAGGAATGGCAAAATAATAGACAAAGGAGCTTGGGGCATTTCCCTAGCTCCTTTGTTATCATATATTCTTATACTAAAAGATGAAAGGATTGTGAAGGAATGGCATATTTGATTAGAAAATCACAAAAAGATGATGTGAAACAAATTCAAAAGATCGCTCATAAAAGCTGGCATGCAACGTATGAGGGAATTATTCCTTTAGAGATTCAAAATCAATTTTTAAGTTCAGCATACAGTGATGAGATGTTACATAGACGTATTTTCCATTCTCTTTTTCTTGTAGCTGAAGAAAAAGAGGAAATCCTAGGTTTTGCTAACTTTTCTCCAGTAAAAGGGGAAGGCGAAATGGAGTTGGGAGCTATATACCTTTCCCCTGAACAACAAGGAAAAGGAATTGGAAGTGCTCTACTCGAAAAAGGTGTGCAATTATCTCCAGATGCTAGGACCGTTTTTATCAACGTAGAAAAGGATAATCAGATTGGGAAAAGGTTTTACGAGGCAAAAGGTTTTAAAGTGATCTCAGAATTTGATGATAACTTTGATGGTCATCTATTAAAAACAATACGAATGATGCTGGTGTTATAGGCTTCGAGTTTAGGAGTGAAAAAATGGATAAATGGGCAAGAAAGAGATGGAATGAAAATCATAAAAAGTTGAAAGAAATTATCGTTAATCCCGTTGATTTTGTTTTTGCTACTGAGCTGTTTTTAACTCAACATGGATGGTTACATAACTCAGCACTTAGTAATAGCCCCAAAGAGACACTTGAAGATGCTCTTTTAAAGGATTTGGACGAAGTGATCGTTAGGCAGTACCCAGTATTAACACCCGATACCAAAAATTCAATTGCGTGGCATTTATGGCATATTACTAGAATTGAAGATATAACGATGAATATATTGGTCGCTAATAGAAGTCAAGTTTTACATAGGGGAAATTGGTTAGCGGATATGAATGTGTCTTATCTTCATTCAGGAAACGATATGGTAGATGAGGATATTGCTAAGCTAAGCAAACGTATTGATTTGCAAGCATTAATAGCATATAGGAAGGAGGTGGGGAGAGAAACTCGCAATATTGTTTCATCACTTAAGCCAACACAATTAAATATGGAAATAGATAAAGAGAGGATCGAACAACTGTATCGAGAGAATGCTCTTCAGAAACAATCTGAATGGTTAGCCCGATATTGGAGTAAAAAAACGGTTGCCGGTTTACTCCTCATGCCTGCAACGAGACATATTTTTTTGCATTTGAATAAATGCCATAGAATAAAGAATAAATACCAAAAGAGAGTGAAGAAGAAGGCTTGATCAAAAAGTCGGTAGTAACAACTCTTTGACTCTAGTTTGGAGTGGATAAATTCCCTCGCATTTGGCGTATCAGTATGAAAAATAACAGGAAAAATTCCGCTTAATGAGCAATCATCATGATAAGGAGGCGAAATAACAGGAAAATTTCCTGCTATTCCCTCAAAAAATGCTAAAATAAACAATTTTGCCCTCCGTAAGCGGAAAATCTTCCGTTATTTTCCCAAAAAGGGACTCCATTGAGGAGATAACAGGAAAAATTCCGCTTAGGGGTGAGAGATGGTCGGAGCAAAAATGGGTCTTATAGTAGAAATTTAGAGGAAGCGGAAATCGCTTGGATTGTTGAAGGCTAATTTGCGTTTCACTCGATTTTTTTGTGCGAGGAAAATCGAAGGTCTTGCGTTAAGACAAAAATAGAGAAAGGTGAATTTGAGTACCCTCATATTCACCTTTCTCATGATTTGAAGCTAGTTATGTCACAGCCATTTCTCCTAATATTAAAAAATATTCAATTGACCAATCCGATTAATGGCTTCGACAAGGCGTTCTTCATCGACAAGGAGACCGACACGAACATAGCCTTCTCCATATGTTCCAAAGCCATTTCCAGGTGCAACAACGACATCAGCTTGTTCAAGGAGAAGATCGGCAAATTGTTCACTTGTATAACCGGCGGGAACAGGTAACCATGCAAAAAAGGAACCTGCAGGGGCTTTGACCTTCCAGCCAATTTCAAGACAGGCTTCAACCAAAGCATTTCGTCGATTTTCATAACGATTGATTAGCTCGTCGACACAACTTTGTTCCTCTGTTAATGCGGCAACAGCAGCTTTTTGGATCGCCGGAAATAAACTCACGTAAAGATGATCTTGAATAAGATTCAAGGCATCGATAATTTTAGCGTTACCGACAGCAAAGCCTACTCGCCATCCAGCCATATTATAAGTTTTTGATAAGGTGTACATCTCCACCCCAATATCCTTAGCACCTTCCGCTTCTAGGAAACTGACCGGTTTATTGTCATCAAAGCCAATCGCTCCATAGGCAAAGTCATGAAGGATGGTGATATCATTTTCTTTTGCAAAGCGGACCGTCTCTTCAAAAAAACGTAAATCAGCAGTAGCTCCCGTAGGATTATTAGGATAATTCAAATACATCAGCTTGGCTGCTTCAACTTGCTCCTTCGGAATCGAGTTAAACTCGGGTAAAAATTGATTCTTTGCTTCTAGTGGGAACAGTTTATAATTGACGCTAGCAAGTACGGCACCAGATAGATAATCAGGATAGCCTGGGTCAGGGAGAAGCATTAAATCGCCTTCATTCAATAAACAAAGGGGAAGTTCGACAAGCCCGGTTTTGGTGCCAAATAAAATGGCCACCTCTCGATTCGGATCAATTTCAACACCATACTGAGATTGATAGAAGGAGGCGGCTGCCTCTCTCAATTCTTGGAGTCCACGAAAGGGAGAGTATTTATGCATATTTGGATCCTCTACTGCCTGCTGAAGTGCTCTTACAATATGTTTTGGGGTCGGTTGGTCTGGGTTTCCTTGCCCTAAATTGATGATATCTCTTCCTTCTGCGAGTGCTTGATTTACTTTCGCAACAAGACTAGCAAAAAATTGAACGGGTAGTTTTTTTAGTTTTTCTGAATATTCCATATGTTCCACCTTTAAAAAGTATTTGCGATTTTAAAACAAATTCTATAATCTTTAATTAAAAATGTCTAGAGGGGGTCACTATGAAAATTGCATGTGTGCAAATGAATATTGAATTTGGGGAACCAGAAAAAAACTATCAAGCAGTGAAGCGTTTTATTGACGAGGCGGCAAGTATGGGTACGGATACGATTGTTTTACCTGAGATGTGGAATACAGGATATGCCTTAACTGAACTTACTAGATTAGCAGACGAAAATGGGGAAAAAACAAAAGCATTTTTACAAGAGCTTGCTCGAAAACATCGTGTAAATATTGTCGCTGGTTCTGTCTCAACGAAACGAAATGGAAAATTCTATAATACGATGTATGTTGTTAGAAAAGATGGAGAGCTTGTCGCCGAATATGATAAAGCACATTTATTTAAGCTTATGGATGAACACCTTTATATGGAACCCGGTCAAAAGCGAAATGGTTTTGCGTTAGATGGGATTGAATGTGCAGGAGTTATTTGTTATGATTTGCGATTTCCTGAATGGACTCGAGCTCATGTTTTGGATGGGGCAAAAGTGATTTTTATTCCTGCTGAGTGGCCGGAAAAGAGAATGGATCATTGGCAAATATTACTTCAGGCGAGAGCGATTGAAAATCAATGTTATGTTGTCGCTGTAAACCGTGTTGGAAACGATCCGAACAATGAATTTAATGGTCATTCCATGGTCATTGCACCTTGGGGAGAGCTTCTCATAGCAAATGAGGAAAAAGAAGGCATCTACTATGCCAAGATTGATATTGAGCAAGTCAAAGATGTCCGTCAAAGGATTCCTATTTTTCAAGATCGCAGAGAGGAATTATATGAGTGAAAAAATAAAATTTCTTTGTGATAACAGATGTAGTCAATATGTAAGCGCATATCATAAAAGTAGACAGTAAATTAACTATTGACAGATAATTTCTAGGCTAGTATTATCTAAATTACAATCTAATTTAAAATTTTCAAACTTATCCAGAGTGACCGAGGGACATGGCCCTATGACGTCCGGCAACCCCCTTATTAATGGGAAGGTGCCAATTCCTGCAGAATGATGATTTTCATTCTGAAAGATAAGTCGAGATATAGTATTTCGATGCGTCTTTCAGTGGAAGGACGCATTTTTATTTTTAAAAAAATGAGGTTTGTGTATGATACAAATTCAAAATCTTTCAAAGATATACAAAACGAAAAATGGTGAAGTAAATGGAGTTGATAATGTAACTCTCTCGATTGAAAAAGGAGAGATTTACGGAATCGTCGGATATTCTGGTGCAGGGAAGAGTTCTTTGCTTCGCTGTATTAATTTACTCGAACGACCGACTTCAGGTCACCTAACTGTAGACGGGAAGGACCTTACGTTATTACGTGGCGAAGACCTACGACTAGCCAGACTAAAAATCGGGATGATCTTTCAACATTTCTATTTAATTAGTCAAAAAACAGTCTATGAAAATATTGCTTTTGCTTTAAAGGCTGCGAAAGTACCATCTAAGGAAATGTCGATTCGAGTTGAAAATCTTCTTGAAATGGTTGGTTTAGCTGATAAACGTGATGTTTATCCTTCGCAACTCAGTGGTGGTCAAAAACAAAGAGTAGCGATTGCGAGAGCATTAGCCAATAATCCGAAGGTGTTACTTTGTGATGAGGCAACCTCTGCCCTTGATCCGACAACAACGAAATCGATTCTAAACTTACTTAAGAAAATCAATCAGGAACTAAATATCACGATTGTCTTAATCACTCATGAAATGAATGTCGTCAAGGAAATCTGTAATCGAATGGCCATTATGCAAGATGGAAGAGTGATTGAAGAAGGAGCTGTTTATAACATCTTTGCTCGTCCGAAAACAGACTTAGCAAAAGAATTCATTGCCAGTGTTGTGAATTTTGACGTACCAGATACGATTGCAAAGAGCTGTACAGGACCGATTGTGAAAGTGACATTCCGAGGGAAAGTTGCTGGAGAAGGGGTCATTTCAGATACTTTACAGCAATTTCAAGTGAAGGGTAATTTCTTACACGGTTCCATCGAATATATTCAGGAGCTGCCGCTAGGGATTTTTGTAATGGAATTAAAAGGGGAAGAGGACGAAATAAAAAGAGCGTTAAGCTATATCAAAGAACGAGACGCACAGGTGGAGGTGTTACAAGATGCTATTTGATTTTGGACACTTCATTGAACTTTTACCAGATATAAATACGGCTTTTCTACAGACGATTTATATGATTGCTATTTCCCTTGCTGTTTCTGTTGTGATGGGTCTTCCGATAGGAATCCTACTTTATATAACAGATAAGGGCTTGTTTTGGGAGAGTCGAAGCATTCAAAGCATCTTAGGGTTTATTGTCAATATGGTTCGTTCAATCCCCTTTATCATTCTATTAGTAGCACTAATTCCGCTTACAAAAGCGATTGTTGGCACGACAATTGGTCCGACGGCTGCTAGCGTTTCATTATCAGTTGCAGCGATTCCTTTTTTTGCTCGAATTGTCGAAACGGCTTTACGTGAAATTGATAAGGGAGTCATTGAAGCTGCGATTGCAGCAGGAGCGACTCCATGGATGATTATCAAAGATGTTCTTCTTTTAGAAGCAAAGTCAGGAATTATATCTGGAATTACATTAACATTGATTAGTTTAATTGGGTTTTCGGCTATGGCTGGAACCGTTGGTGGTGGAGGAATTGGCGATTTAGCGATTCGTTTTGGTTATTATCGCTATGACAATACGATTATGATTGCGACAGTCCTCATTCTAATCATACTGGTTCAAGTCATTCAAATCTTTGGTGATTTTATCGCCAAGGTAGTAGACAAAAGATAGCCTTAAATAAATTGAGAAAGAAGGAAAAATAGGATGAAAAAGTGGTTAACTACAGGATTTATTTTACTGATTATTGGATTTTTAGCAGCATGTGGTAGCAATGATGATAACTCAAGTTCTGAAGGTGGAGAATCAAAAGAAATTACTGTTGGAGCAACTGCAGGTCCGTATAGTGATATGTTAAAGAAAGCGATCATTCCAAATCTTGAAGAAAAAGGTTATACCGTTAAGGTCATTGAATTCAGCGATTATATTCAACCGAACAATGCCCTAGATAATGGAGACATTCAGGCAAATCTTTTCCAACACACGATTTATCTGGAAAATTTTGCGAAAGAAAACAACATGGATTTAACGGCTTTAATTACCGTTCCAACGGCACCAATGGGAATTTACTCGAATACATTCGATTCGATTGAAGATATTACAGATGGTGCAACAATTACGATTCCAAATGACCCTACAAACGCAGCTCGTGCGTTTAATACCCTTCAAGATGAAGGTCTTATTGTCCTTGATGAAAATGCTGACCCGTTAACCGTTTCTGAAAAGGATATTGTAGAAAATAAGAAAAATCTGGAGTTTCAACCAATTGAAGCAGGGCAGCTTCCACGCTCAGTAGAAAGTGCTGACCTTGCCGCTGTTCCAGGAAACTTTGCTCTTGCAGCAGGGATGGATTTATTAACTGCTCTTGCTTTAGAAGAAATGCTTGATTCTTATCGTAATGTTGTAGCTGTGAAAACGGAAAATAAAGATGATCAGCTTGCAAAAGATATTGTCGAAGTGGTTGAATCTGATGCTTTTGAAAAGGTGATTGATGAGGAATTCCAAGGCTTCGGAAAACCAGAGTGGATGAATTAACCGATTTAATATTAGACCCGCTCTTTTAATGAGTGGGTCTTTTAATAGGAGGAGGGACGGTACATGCAAACTTTTTCCGTGCATGGAGCACCAAGTGAGTACATATTACAGGAAGATGCATTGGAACTTCTTGAGCAAAAGTTGCTAGAAAGAGGGTTGAAGAAGGTGCTGATCGTACATGGGACAAAATCGTGGCAGGCAGCACGAGCCTACTGGCCAACACTTTCAGCCGTAAATTATGACGAGCATACATATCGTGGAGAGTGCTCTATCGAGGAAATAGAGGAGTTAGCTGGAATCCTCTATGAACATAACTATGATGGAGTCATAGGTGTTGGTGGTGGAAAGGTACTCGATTTGGTTAAAGCAGTATGTGATAAGACGCGTGTTCAAGCTATTTTAGTCCCGACCCTTGCGTCTAATTGTTCCCCGTGGACTCCACTTAGTGTTTTGTATGATCAGTCAGGGGCCTTTATACGTTACGATGTTTACCCTGTATGTACGAGTTTAGTTTTAATAGAGCCCAATATTTTACTTCAAGGACCTAAGGAAATGTTTATTGCAGGGATAGGGGATACCCTTGCGAAATGGTATGAAGCAGATGTTCAAATGGCGAAGCTGCCTAATAAACCAGTGCCATTACAGGTATCTTATTATACTGCAAGACAATGTAAGGAGCTTATCCTCAAGCATTCAGAAGGAGCGATCCAAGCCATACATGAAGGCGTCCTAAATGATGATTTTATTAAAGTAGTTGAAACGATTATTGCTTTAGGAGGGATGGTCGGAGGCTTTGGTGACCACTATGGCCGTATCGCAGGTGCTCATTCGATTCATAATGGATTAACAGTTTTAGATGAAACTCATCATGTCTTGCATGGCGAAAAAGTCGCATATGGAATACTTGTTCAATTAATAATAGAAGAAAAGAAGTCTGAAATTGACTATTTACTCCCATTTTATCAACGGCTTGGTTTACCTTGTTCACTAAAAGAGTTAGGGATACAAGAGGTTACAGAGATAGTGGTGCAAAAAATTGCAGAAAAAGCGACACTAAAAGAAGAATCGATTCATGTCATGCCAATTGGAATCATTGATGAAAATAGGGTGAAAAAAGCGATTTGTGATTTAGAGGGAATAGCTAAGTAATGGGTAATACAAAAACGCTTGTGAATGACAAAGAAAAGGCATTAATGCCATCATCACAAGCGTTTTTGTATTAATCTACCACTTCAATAAATTGTGTGTATATACGTATAAAATACTCTTCTAATAAACGCTCTAATTTACCGTCTAGTTGGTAATATTCTTGATCAGCTTTTTCAATTAAGTTATAGAACGCTTCTTCTTTAGAATCATCATTTTCCAATGCTTTGTATAGTCCCCATAATGTTTCCCCATATTTTTCTTCGATAGAAGCGTAATCCTGGGCATTAATTTCTTTAAGAATAGCAATGAGGCCCTTAAAGAAGTTATTTACGCCAACTTTATTGAAGTACATTTCTGACCAGTTGAATAGCGCCTCATGTCCACCACTTTCAAGTTCGGAGTAGTAATGATAAGCTAGAAATGTTTTATTGGCAAAATGGTCATCAGTCGGAAAATCATACTCACTCATTAAAAAAACCATGGCATTCCATATATCAGTACGATTTTGTAACTCTGATTTTTTCATCTTTACGAACAAAATAATCGCTCCTACCATAGAAATATTTATAGTGTTTAATTCTTCTTCTTGAACTTGCTCTCCTTCTTTTTGGAACGAAGTTGAGCCATTAGATGGTTAACAGAGTTCTTTGCTAAATTTGTCTTATCCTCATCGATCTCTATTTCGATCATGTCTTCACTTTTTAGTGTCACCCTTAACCAGATTCCTGGCGTTGCACCTTCAGGCAGTTGCTCAATAGGTTTTGTAAATTGCTGTTTGCTTTCTTCGATAATTATCACAGCAAGATTTCCTTCAAAACGATCAATATATGCCTTCATGTTAATCTCCTCCTATGCAAGCTAAACCTTCATCTTTAATGTCATCGACTCTTGCTGGTCCAATTCCATTGATTTTGGTTAATTCATCAATTGAATGATAGGGTCTTAATTCAATTAAATCTTTTGCTCGTTCAGGTCCAATATGAATGATTTCCTCAACTTCTTCAACCGTAGCAGCGTTAATATTAATACAGCTTTCATGGTTTTGCTCTGGCTCATTTGTCGGTGATTGTGGTGCTGAATCTTTTTTTTGTATCGTACCATCTTTTTCTGTCTTAATTTGATACGTTTTTCCATCTGTTGTAACAATAATCGTTCCGTGAACGTCTGTTCCATAGAGAGGAATTCCTGACTCTTGAATAAGTGATACGACTTCTTCATGGGGATGCCCATAAGAATTATCCAAACCAGCACTATAAATCGCCACTTCAGGCTGAACGGCTTGCAAAAATTCTTTGCTTGTAGAAGTGGATGAACCGTGATGACCAAGTTGTAAAAAGGTTGCCTTTAACTGGGCATCACTTTGAATCATCTCTCTTTCATTTTGTTTTTCTGCATCACCAGTAAGGACAAAACTGATTTCCCCATATGTTATTTTGACAGAAATCGATTCTTCATTCGCTTTACCTGTGATTTCCTTTGGATATAACACCTCTAAATGAAGAGGGCCTATGTCGTAAGTATCACCCGTTCTTGGCTCGACATAATCTACATCATTCTCGCTTATCGCCATTAATACTCGTTGAAAAGTGTCTGATTGACTGGTGTTACCGGATAGCCAAACTTCATCGACCGGAAATGATTGAAGAACCTGATCCAATTGGCCAATATGATCCGCATCTGGATGAGTTCCGATCGCAATATTAATATTTTTCACCTGATTTTTTTGAAGGTAGTCGACAACTTCATCTCCTGTAAAGTCTCCACTATCGATTAGTATTGTATAAGATTGCCCATTTTCCATAATTTGAAATAGGGTAGCGTCAGCTTGTCCAACATCTAGAAAGTGCACTTTCAATTCTTCATTTATTGAAGTGCTTTGTTCAATTACTGGTAAATTTGAAGACGATTCATTTTCTTTTTGATCCGTAACAGGCGGATTTGATGTCTGTTCTTTTTGATTACTTGATGGTTGTTGGGCATTACATCCAACTAAAAATAATATGGTTGCGATACTAATAATAAAATTTCTCAATCTAATCCCCCTGAAAGACTTTTGTTTATATTATGCTCATGGTGTTAAGTTACATCAATTATTCTATCATAAGAGGAGTTTTGAGATGTGTAAAAAATGGATTTCAATTATGTTTATATTGATGATTTTGGTTGGCTGTACAAGAAGTGGTTTAAGTGGAAATAAGCCTCCTATGGCAAAAGTAGTTATCAATGAAGTAGAGTATGAAACGGTATTAGGTACATATTGTTGGAGCGGTGGTTGGAATAGTGGAATTTGTGTAGATACCGCTGGACCAGCGGAGCTGTTGAAAGAGAAAGAACCCATATCGGTAAAAGGGGGGGAAATGGTTACGATAAAGATAGATTTTGAGCCCCGACCAACAAAAATTCATGTGGAGCAATTCATCAATGAAACCGGAACCGAAGTACCACTTGAAGATCTTCAAATTAGTAGTCCAAAAGAGCCTGGCATTTATTTTTATTCTATTGGAGCCTGGTGGTTGGATGAAGATGATGAAAATGTTTCATTAGGCGATGCTTTCTATGCTTTTGCACTTGAGGTTTCTAATTGACACTTTTTCATTTATATGATATTTAAAATATGAACGTTAGCACTCGAGAGGCAAGAGTGCTAAACTAACATTATCGGATATTTAGAAAGGGGAAAACTGTATGGAAAAAAGACAATTTCAGGCAGAGTCAAAGCGATTACTCGAAATGATGATCAACTCTATTTATACGCAAAAGGAAGTGTTTTTAAGAGAATTAATCTCTAATGCAAGTGATGCGATTGATAAGATCTATTATAAAGCTTTAACAGATGACAGCTTAAGCTTTAACCAGGATGATTATTACATAAAAATTGAGGCAGATAAAGAAAATCGCATATTAAAAATCACTGACACCGGGATTGGAATGACAAAGGAAGAACTGGAGAATAACTTAGGGATTATTGCTAAAAGCGGTTCTTTAGCTTTTAAAACAGAAAATGAAATAAAAGATGGACATGATATTATTGGACAATTCGGTGTCGGTTTCTATGCTGCTTTTATGGTCGCTGATGTAGTGACCGTGATAAGTAAAGCACTTGGAAGCGATGAAGCATTTAAGTGGCAATCAGAAGGTGCGGATGGATATACGATCGAGCCAACTGAGAAAAATGATGTCGGGACAGAAATCATTTTACAAATAAAAGAAAACACAGAAGATGACTCTTACGAAGAGTATCTTGAAGAATATCGTTTGAAATCGATTATTAAAAAATACTCAGATTTCATTCGCTATCCGATTAAAATGGATGTCACAAAGAGCAGAAAAAAAGAAGATAGTGAAGACGAATATGAAAGTTACGTGGAAGAAGAAACCATTAACAGCATGGTACCAATATGGCGGAAGAATAAAAACGAATTAAGCGACGAGGATTATGAAAATTTCTATAATGAAAAACATTATGGTTTTGATAAACCATTAAAGCATATCCACATTAGTGTCGATGGTACGATTCGTTATAATGCCATTCTCTATATTCCGGAAAGCACTCCTTTTGATTACTATTCGAAGGAATACGAAAAAGGCCTTGAGCTTTACTCCAATGGTGTATTAATCATGAATAAAAGTGCTGATTTACTTCCAGATTATTTCAGCTTTGTCAAAGGACTTGTAGATTCAGAAGATCTCTCCTTAAATATTTCTAGAGAGATGCTTCAGCATGACCGTCAATTAAAGCTGATAGCAAAGAATATAAATAAGAAGATTAAAAGTGAACTTCAAAGTTTATTGAAGAATGAACGAGAGAAGTATGAAGCTTTTTACAAGTCATTTGGGAGACAACTGAAATTTGGTGTTTATAATGATTTCGGTGCCAATAAAGAAACTCTTCAAGATTTACTTATGTTCTATTCTTCAAAAGAAAAGAAATTGGTTACGTTGGACGAGTATATTTCAAGAATGCCTGAAGAGCAGAAATTTATTTATTATGCATCTGGTGAATCAATTGAGCGCATTGAGAAATTACCACAGGCAGAGCTTGTTGCCGACAAAGGCTATGAAATTCTCTATTTTACAGAGGATATTGATGAATTTGCGATAAAAATGCTGATGAGTTATAAGGAAAAAGAATTTAAATCCGTTTCCAGTGGCGATCTTGGAATAGAAGAAAGTGAAAAAGATAGAGAGACGAAAGATGAAGAGAATGCAGAACTGTTTGAGGAAATGAAAACTATCCTTTTAGGCAAAGTGAAGGATGTCCGTGTATCAAAGCGGTTAAAATCTCATCCAGTATGCTTAACGGCAGATGGAGAAGTCACGATCGAAATGGAGAAAATTCTTAACGCCATGCCTGATAATCAAAATGTGAAAGCGGATAAGATTCTTGAGATTAATCCGAATCATGAAGTGTTCGAATCACTGAAACATGCGCTTGCTAGTGATAAAGAAAAATTAAGCTTATACACCAATCTTTTATACAATCAGGCTCTTCTTATTGAAGGTTTGCCAATTCAAGATCCAGTTGAATTTACGAATGATATTTGTAAAGTAATGGTATAAAGTGGAGAAACAGCCTCCTGTTCTGTTGGGGGCTGTTTCTCTTTTCTAACACAAGGTATTGGATAATGATAGAAATAGAAAAGTGTGATATAACTGAATTAAGTGAATCAAATAATGGATTTGGAGGAGATGGGATGGCAGTTCTTCTGTCGAAGGGGCAAAAGGTAGATTTAACGAAAAAGACGCCTAATTTACATAGCATTTTAATTGGATTAGGCTGGGATATAAATCAATTTGGTGGACCGAGCTATGATTTAGATGCTTCAGTTTTTTTACTTGATCAAACAGGAAAAGTAAAGGGCGAACAAGACTTTATCTTTTACAATAATCCAGTTGGTGGAAATCAATCTGTTTTTTACAGTGGTGATAATCGCACAGGAATAGGTGCCAATGATGATGAACAAATACGCATTGTGCTACCATCTGTTCCTTCCTACATACAACGGATTGCTTTTTCGATAACCATTCATGATGCCCAGTTAAAGGGTCAAAACTTTAGTCAAATTTCTAACGCTTACGTACGAATTGTAAATGAACAAACACAAGAGGAATTGCTTCGCTTTAATTTACAACAATTTACGGTGGAAACTGCTATCGTAGCTGCCGAATTATATCGACATCAAAACGAATGGAAGTTTAACGCCATTGGTAGTGGTTTTCAAGGAGGGTTGGCAGCTCTTTGCCGAAATTTTGGTTTAGAAGTAGAAGAGAGTCAGCCTTCACAGAATAGAGGGGTTAATCAGACACAAAGCAATTCTTATTCGACTCCATCACAATCCTTTGGAGCGCAAACAAATCAGCCTTCGTCTTTTGGTGCTCCTGCAAATCCGAATCCATCGTTTGGACAATCTAGTCAAAGTCCGTCATATGGTACACCTAATCAATATGGCCAACCATCTCCAAATACTTTTGGCGATTCATATAGCAATCAAACGAGTCGCCCTACCCATGATGGCTACCAAAGAATGGCGGGAACGTCTTCAGGTGATATGGCTTGCCCTCGCTGCCATTCAGACTATATCTCTTCAGGAAAAAAAGGTTTTGGTATTGGAAAGGCAGCAGTTGGCGGATTAGTTTTAGGACCAGTTGGACTACTAGGTGGTTTTATTGGCGCTAATAAAATGGAGTTTCGCTGTAACTCCTGCCAATATAAATGGTCATTAGATCAAACGGATTTTCGCCGAATGTTCCAAGAACAAAAAGATAATGCAAGAAGATTACTGCAAAAATACAACAATAATCATTCCGTATTGGACGCTTTAATGGCATCCTGCGCATTAGTTGCCATGGCTGATGGCCATTTAGACCGGAGTGAACAACAGAAAGTATATGATTTCATCCATCAAAGTGATGAATTACGTTCCTTTAACACCCAACAAGTAATCGCACGTTTTGATCACTTCGTACGAGGATTACAGATGGACCCGATCGTTGGTAGAGGAGAAGCATTACGAGCTGTAGGAAAGGTACGTGATCAATATGACTTATCGCGATTAGTGGTTCGATATGGAATTGCTATTGGTTTTGCTGATGGTGAATTTGCTCGTGCTGAGCAAGAAACGATTCGTGATATTTGTAATGAATTACGACTGAACCCAGGTGAATTTCTGTCTTGATGTGCGAATAAAAGTCTTTCCTATTAACGTAAAGGGAAGACTTTTATAATGGTCTGAGAATATACAAATTCCCTCGACTTAATGTTCGTATAAGGAACGGTATAAAAAGATAACAGGAAAAATTCCGCTTAAGGGTGAGAGATGTTTGGGCGAATGAGACAAACCGAAGCTTCCTACATTTTAAAGGAGCTTTTTTCTTATTTAACCTAAAATTTGCTCGTAATGGTTGAAGATGCTGAGCGATTACTATTTAATTAATAAAATCTTGAGATAGTGTTGTAGAAGGGTTTAGAACGATTAACACTTGATTGTGATAAGAAAAACAATAGAATTCTATTATATTAGCAAAGAAAAAAATGGAAACGTTTCATTTTCGAAAAATTAAAAATTTATTAAAAAAACAGTTTATATTCTGACAACTCTAATTTATAATAAAAAAGAATTATACAAAAATAGGGGGAATTATATGGAAGCTTTTGTTAGTTGGTTAAATGGAATTATTTGGAGTCCTGCGCTTGTTTACTTATGTTTAGGAGTAGGACTAGTATTCTCAATCGCTACAAAGTTTTTACAAATTAGACATATTGGCGATATGGGTAAATTAATGTTTAATCGCGAGTCATCTAACGCAGGAATTTCTTCTTTCCAAGCAATCTCGATGTCTTTAGCAGGAAGAGTCGGTACAGGAAATATAGCAGGGGTAGCAACTGCGATAGCATTTGGTGGTCCTGGTGCTGTTTTCTGGATGTGGGTCATTGCTTTTCTAGGTGCAAGCTCAGGTTTCATTGAGGCAACTCTTGGTCAAGTGTACAAAACAAAGCAAAATGGTCAATTTCGTGGGGGTCCAGCCTTTTATATTGAAAAAGGTCTTGGAATCAAATGGTATGCGATACTATTTGCAATTGTAACCGTTATTGCAACAGGTGCTCTATTACCAGGTGTTCAATCTAATAGTATGTCAACTGCTATTGATACCGCATTTGGAATTAACCCTTGGGTTTCGGGTATTACTGTATGTGTGATTTTAGCTATCATTATATTTGGTGGCGTAAAGCGTATCGCCAAAACAGCAGAATTTGTCGTACCAGTGATGGCTGTAGGGTATATTTTCGTAGCTCTTATTATCCTTATTATGAATATTGATAGAGTCCCAGAAGTATTTGGACTTATTTTCTCTAGCGCATTTGCGATGAACTCTGCATTCGGTGGGATTTTAGGTGCGGCTATTTCTTGGGGAGTAAAACGTGGAGTGTATTCAAATGAAGCAGGTCAAGGTACTGGTCCACATGCTGCTGCAGCTGCGGAAGTCTCTCACCCAGCGAAGCAAGGTCTCGTTCAAGCGTTTTCTGTTTATATTGACACTTTATTTATTTGTTCTGCTACAGCATTCATGATTCTTATCACAGGAATGTACAATGTTACGCCTGAAGGTGAAGAAGCAATTGTTGTGAACTTGGCTGAAATGGAACCAGGACCAGGGTACACTCAATCAGCCGTTGAATCAGCAATGCCAGGATTTGGTGCTCCATTTGTAGCGATTGCTTTATTGTTCTTCACTTTTACAACCATTATGGCATACTACTACATGGCTGAAACAAATCTAGCTTATATTAACCAAAAAGTAAGGCGAGTATGGTCAGAATATCTCTTGAAAATTGTCTTTATTGCGATGGTTTTATATGGTTGCGTGAAAACAGCGGATGTTGCTTGGGCTCTGGGGGATGTCGGAGTTGGAAGTATGGCTTGGCTCAATATTATCGCCATTCTTCTTTTAGCTAAACCGGCACTTGCTGTTCTGAAAGATTATGAGGAACAGAAGAAGGCTGGAAAGGATCCAGTATTTGATCCAGTTAAGCTTGGAATTAAAGGTGCTGATTTCTGGGAAAAAGAATACAAGTATCCAGGTGTGGAAGGGAATAAGAAAAATACAACATCTGGAACTACGTTAGACAAATAAAGCTACTCAAAAATAAATAGAAAGGGCACTCATTTGAGTGCCCTTTCTCCGTCTGCAAAAATCCCATTTGAAAACGGTTAAATTTTTGACTTTACTTTTAGTTTTTGATTATGTTTATCATCAATTAATCGCTCAATACGTGCGATTTCTTTTTTATCTGTTAAGATTTCCTGTTTATTTCTACTTATTAATGTCTGCATGGACACAAATTGTTTTCTCATGTGTAAGCTCCTTTCTACCAAGAAAAATGTCGAAACTTAGTATATAATAAATATATCAAAATTTTCAGAAATAATCAAATGTTTTTGTAGTAAAACAAGAAACATTAATCGTTATTCTAAAATTATTTCCTTATACCCAGTTGTCTCTACCAATAAACCGAATTAACGAAAAGAGACAGAGATTTTACCCCTGTCTCTTACATTATGTCGCCATTACTTGACCACCGTTCACATGAAGTGTTTGCCCTGTAACAAATCTCGAGTCATCAGAAGCTAAGTAAACAAAAGTAGGAGCAAGCTCGAATGGTTGCCCTTGACGTTCCATCGGATTTCCAGCAAGAGAGACTTCATCTGCGGAAAAACTAGAAGGGATGAGAGGCGTCCATATTCTTCCTGGTGCTACTGCATTGACACGAATTCCTTCCTTTACTAGACTATTTGCTAACGCTCTAGTAAACCCAACATTTGCTGCTTTGGTAGCGGTATAATCGATTAACTGATCAAATCCAACATATGCGACAACAGATGCCGTATTAATGATCGAACTGCCAGGTTTTAAATATGGTAAAGCTGCTCTTGTTGTATAAAAATGAGAATAAATATTTACTTTAAAGGTGTCATCAAATTGCTCATCACTTATATCAAGGAGACTTAACTGTTGAAATTGAATTCCAACATGATTACAAAGGATATCCAACTGACCAAATGCTTCAATCGTGTTCTCGACAATATCGATACATTGTTGCTTTTTTCGTAGGTCTCCAGGTAAAAGGATACATTTTTGTCCTAGTTCTTCAATTCGATGTTTCGTTCGATTTGCATCTTCATGTTCATCTAAGTAGGCAATCGCTACATTCGCACCTTCTTTAGCAAAGGCGATGGCAGCAGCTGCACCAATTCCACTATCTCCACCAGTAATGAGTGCGACCTTTCCTTTTAGTTTTTCACTCCCTTGATAATTAGGGTTTTCTATAATCGGTCTAGGAACCATGTGTTTTTCTACTCCAGGCTGGCGAAATTGACGCTGTTCCGGTACAGTAAGGGGAATCTCTTGGTATTGCGTGATTTTTCCATAGTGAGGATACATAGGGTAATCGTTTGTATTTTCTTTTTTTGTCATGATGGCCTCCTCCAATCAATTGTTCTGAGTTACTTTATGAATTTTTAACAAATAAAGTGCATTCGTACGGGCTCTTTTACAAAGGAGAACGAATACCGTGTTAAAAAGTCAATGAAAGTGGGGATCACCATGTACGAATACAATCCAGAAGTAACCTATTTGCTTATAAACCATTCTGAGGAAAAAGTAGAGGTGTTTTATCAGAACCAATCATTTCAATTGCCGTTGATTGGCAAAAGACCACCATATTATGCTTATCCAAAATATGAGCAGTCTTACCCAATCATTTAAAGAAGGCTTAATGAAAATGAATGATTATTATGCCCTTGTGAAACTTACCCATCATTTATTCGTATATATACTATAGAACTTTGAAATAAGTGGGGGTACAATGAATGACATTTCGAGCAAAAATAGATTCTTTATTTGTAAAGATTATTTTAGCAGTCGTAATCGTGATAAGCACCGTATTTCTTTTGCCGGTGATTTTAGAAGATGAAATGAAAGCATCAGAACTTTTCATTGTACTCTCCTTAATGGTGTTGACAGTTGCTTTTATTCTTCATAGTGCTTTTTCCATTAAATACACATTTCATGAGAGGTATTTATTCGTGAAAGGTGGTTTCTTTAGAAGTCGGATTCCATATGAAGAAATAAGCAGAGTATGCGCCACCAATGAAATATTTTTTGGTTATCGACTGTTGTCTTCGAAAGATGCAATTGAGATTTTTTACAAAACTGCTTCGATGGGAAGTGTAAAAATATCACCTAAAGAGAAGGAACTCTTTCTTATGGAGTTAAAGAAGAGGGGCTCTCATATTAAGATGGACTTTCCAAATATGAAAATCGTTCATTAAACAGCTCCATTTTCAAAGCGATGAATATTGTTATTTTCACCTATAACAATAAGAATGTCACCTGAATAAATGACTTCTTCAGCAGATGGCGATACGATAATGTCACCTTCCCTTTGGAGTCCAATAATATTGCAACCATATTTCGAACGTACATCTAATTCAGAGAGTGTTCTTTTATGGATTTTCGTTGAAGCTAAAATTTCTACGATACTATGTTTTTCTGAAAGCTCAATATAGTCGATGACTTTATCTGAGATCACATGGTGAGCAATTCTTTTCGCCATGTCTCTCTCAGGCTGTATTACCCGATCTGCACCGATTTTTTCCAAAACCTTGCGATGATAGCTATTAGCTGCTTTTGCCCAAACTTGAGAAATCCCTAAATCCTTTAACAACAACGTTATAAGGACACTTCTTTCTATATCGTTTCCAAGGGAAACAATGGCATGGTCCATATTTTTAATGCCTACTTCTTTTAATCTCATTTCATTAAGGGCGTCTAAATGGACAGCCATCGTCGCATATTTTTCATATTTTTCAACGCGTTCTTTATTCTTATCGATTGCCAAAACATCAATTCCAAGGGCACTGAATTCCTCTACAAGACTGCCACCGAAACGACCTAATCCGATAACGGCAAACTGCTTATTCATTTTATTCCTCCGAATTATCGTTTTTCTATTAGGATTTCCAAGTCATTTTACTTTTATTAAACATTAAATAATTCAGAATATTATAATATAAAGAGAGGAGGGGATTAAATGGAACGATCGATGAAAGAGGGTAAAATTTTATGGGAACCATCCAGTCAGTTAAAGAGCCAGTCCAATATGATGAATTTTATGAAATGGCTAAAAACAAATAAAAATCTCCACTTTAAAAATTATCATCATTTGTGGACATGGTCAGTTACAGAATTAGAAAATTTTTGGGAATCTATATGGGAATATTTTCAGATTAAGTCGGTTTCACCTTATTCATGTGTGCTGTCAGAAAGAATAATGCCAGGGGCTAAATGGTTTGAGGGGGCAACATTAAATTATACTGAGCATGTATTTCGAAACAGGGATGAACATGAAATAGCGATCCTTTCAAAATCTGAAACTCGTTCATTAGAAAAAATGGATTGGGGATTGCTTGAAAAAAAAGTAGCCGCATTTGCATCTGCCCTGAAAGCTTCAGGGATACAAAAGGGAGATCGGGTTGCTGCCTATTTACCGAATATTCCTGAAGCGACGATTGCCTTTTTAGCATGTGCAAGTATTGGGGCTGTTTGGTCTAGTGCTTCTCCAGACTTTGGAAGCCATACGGTTATTGAACGTTTTAAACAGATCGAACCAAAAATTTTAATTGCTATCGATGGTTATCGTTATGGTGGGAAGAATTTTGACAGAACGGAAACAGTCAGAGAAATAAAGAAAGCGATTCCATCGATTGAAAGGACAGTTTTTATTCCTTATTTAAATGAATCGTCTTTCAATGAACAGGAAGAAAACATGATCCTTTGGGAGCCGTTCGTAGCAAAACATCGTGATGCTAGACTGCAGTTTACACCATTGCCATTTGATCATCCATTATGGATTTTATTTTCATCCGGTACAACTGGAATCCCGAAAGCGATTGTCCAAGGACACGGTGGAATCTTGCTTGAACATTTAAAACAATGTTTGTTACATATGGACTTAAAAAAGGGGGATCGTTTCTTTTGGTATACGACGACTGGCTGGATGATGTGGAATGTTGTAGTGAGTGGACTTCTCGCTGGCTCAACGATACTTTTATATGATGGGAACCCCGGTTTTCCTACAGTTGAAACTCTTTGGCAGTTTGCTGAAGAAACGGAAATGACAGTATTTGGGACGAGTGCAAGCTTTATCCTTTCTTGTATGAATGCCAGAATGGAGCCAGCTAAATTTGCTCTTCATCACTTGAAAGCAATCGGTTCTACTGGTTCCCCATTACCACCAGAAGGATTTTCATGGGTATACAACAATGTTAAAAAAGATCTATGGTTAGCTTCAGTTAGTGGTGGGACAGATGTTTGTTCTGCTTTTGTAGGTGGTTCGCCATTATTACCTGTTTATGAAGGTGAAATTCAATGTCGAGAATTAGGGGCAAAGGTGGAAGCATTTAATGTTAAGGGTGAAAGTGTGATCGATGAAGTTGGTGAGTTAGTATTAACAGAACCGTTGCCATCAATGCCACTCTATTTTTGGAATGATCCGAGCGGAGAACGTTATCGTGATAGTTATTTTTCAGTGTTTCCTAATATTTGGAGACATGGGGATTGGATAAAAATTTCAACGAAGGGAAGTTGTCAAATCTATGGTCGCTCCGATTCAACGATAAATAGGGGAGGGATCAGAATTGGGACGAGTGAAATATATAGTGCTGTCGAAAGCATGGAGGAAGTAGTTGATAGTCTTGTCATTGATGTCAATCATGAAGTCATGCTATTTGTTGTATTAGAAAAGGGAATAGATTTAACGCCAGTTCTAGAATCAACTATTAAACAGCAAATTCGTCTATCCTGTTCACCACGGCATGTACCTGATCAGATATATTTGATTGCTTCAGTTCCGCGTACACTAAATGGAAAGAAACTCGAAGTTCCAGTTAAAAAAATTCTCTCCGGGACACCAGTCTCAAAGTCGGTTAATATAGGCTCATTAAGTAACCCGAGTGCACTTGAATATTTTGTTAAGTTGGCAGAGACTAATCAAAGCCCAAATCCTTAAATGGATCTGGGCCTCATTGAATTATTTCATTTCTGCCACAACATAATCGGGATGAAGACTAACAAAACGGTTTATTGCTTCAATATAAGCACTAGCACTCGCAAAGATGATGTCAACGTGAATGGCTCTACCCTGATATAATGAATCTCCATGCTTGATTTTAACAAAGACTTCACCGATTGAGTCCTTTCCTTTAGAGATCGACTTAATTTTATAATCAATTAACTCTGCTTGGATGTGAAGACCTTGGTCAATTCCCTTATAGATCGCATCAACAGGTCCATTTCCTTCACCGATTCCTTCAATGATCGTTCCATCCTCTTTTACAATATGAACAAAGGCGCGATAGTCTTTGTTTGCTAACACTTGAAGGCTAAGATCTTTAAAGGTGTATGTTTGGTTATTAACGCTTGAATTTGTTTCCAATAATGCGATGATGTCCTCATCAAATATTTCTTTCTTTCTATCGGCAAGCTCCTTATATTTACTAAAGACTTCCTTCAATTGCTCTGGACTTATCGTGTATCCAAGTTCTTCATATCGTTTATTTAGTGCATTTCGTCCAGATAACTTTCCAAGAACGAGTTTCGTTTCCATAAAACCAACACTTTCAGGCTTAAGAATTTCATAAGTGGTTTTGTCTTTAATGACCCCATCCTGATGAATGCCAGAAGAATGAGCAAATGCATTTTTTCCTATGACTGCCTTGTTGGGAGGGACGCTTATTCCGGTCAACCTACTAATCAATTTACTTGTTTTAGCAACTTCTTTAAGAACAATACCTGTTTCTTTTTGATAATAGTCCTTCCGTGTTTCAAGTAAAGCAGCGACCTCCTCGAGTGCTACATTTCCAGCACGTTCACCAATTCCGTTTACACAGCCTTCGACCTGAAGTGCTCCGGCCTTTATTGCTGCTATGCTATTACTTGCAGCTAGACCTAAATCATCATGGCAATGGCAACTTAGTCTAACCTTTTCAACGCCTTTTGTATGCTTGAGGATGTATTGAAACAGGTCTGCATATTCTTCTGGGGTCGCATAGCCAACTGTGTCTGGGAAATTCAATACGGTTGCACCAGCTTCAATAACCTCCTCTGCGATTTCGCATAAAAACTCTAGCTCTGTTCTCGTTGCATCTTCACAAGAAAATTCAACATGTTGAAAGTGCTGAGCTGCATAGGAGACGCAGTCAACTGCTTTTGCTATCACTTCCTCCTTTGACATAAATAATTTCTTCTCTCGATGAATAGGAGAGGTCGCAATAAAAACATGGATTCCTACATTTTTAATTCCACTAAGGGCTTCAATGACAGCATCAATATCCGCTTTATTGGCACGAGCTAAGCTGACAACTAAAGGCTTCGTGACTGCTTGGGCGACGGCTCTGACTGCAGCTGCATCACCTGGTGACGCAGCTGCAAAACCAGCTTCTATGACATCAATCCCAAGCTGTTCTAGACGTAGTGCTATTTCAACTTTTTCTTCTTGATTTAAGTTAACACCTGGAGTTTGTTCCCCATCTCTTAAAGTTGTATCAAAAAAATAGACTCTGTTACTCATCACTAAAACCTCCTAATTAATATGTAAATGTCTCCGAAATAAAAAAACCTTAACAACGACCAGAGGGACGAGAAAACTCGTGGTACCACCCTCATTTGCTGCTCCTCGCGGAAAACAGCCTTCGTAAGTTAAGGTTTAACTTCACAAATTAACGATTGTGAATCGTTTCTTCTTACTCTTTTTCAGAAGAAAGTCTCAAAGGCGAGATAGAAAAGATTCTCCACCTGTTTTCACCAACCACAGGCTCTCTTAAGAAGAAAAACTTCCCTTGCTCCTTATCATCAACTTTTTAACAATATTTAAAATTCGAAATTTTAAAATAGAATACTACATATTAAACAGAAATGCAATACATTATTCGTTTAAAGTGATAAATAATTTATCTTAAGAAAGAGGAGATAGAATGTTCATCTCCAATAATTGGAGTGAAAAAATATTCTAATATAATAGAGAAAATATTGAATTATTAGATAATTAATGTTATACTAAATAAAAGTTAAGGAGTTGATTTCCATGAATAAGGATTTGCTTAAGTTACCCGAACCGTCAATTGAAGAGCAGCTGTCAATGTTAGCAGAGCAGGTGTTAAACGAATCTTTGATTTCCTACAAAAAAGAAAAGTTAAAGAAGGAAATCGACAAATCCTTAAAAGAACGAAATAAAAAGGAATTCCTTCGGTTATCTTCAGAATTAAACAAAATTTCTTAAACCTTTAGACAGTCTGTTATACAGGCTGTCTTATTTTGGGTATTGATTGTTATTTTATGGGAACACTAGCCGTGAGGTGAACACATGGTTAGAAAAGGAATCGTACTGACTATCTTTATTGTTAGTATTTTTAGTTTTCAAGTACAAGCAGAACCATTACAAATTGAAATTTTTTATATTGATAAAGGGAAGGTCATAAAAGAGCTTCCTAGCAATGAAGTCATCGAGCAAGAAGTTGCTACAATCCTCGCTGGAATAACAGATTTATACCGTGGATTTGAACCTATCCCACCAAAAGGGCATATGATTAAAATACCGTTAGAAAAACCAGTTAAAGTAAAAAACGAGTGGCTAGATGACTTGATTAATGAAGTCATTTTGATCTTTCCAGAATATGAAAACCCCCATCTAATGGTATTTGGGGATGATAATAGCCACTATTTTTTCCAGTTTAATGCCTCCGTGGATGAAATTCTCTCACGATTAGATGTGAAGTTCAAAGGACAAAGAAAAGAATAAGATTGTATAGGCTCGGAGTAAAATGCCCGTCATGAAAAACGACGGGCTTAATCGTGGGATGCTCTTAATCTGCTACCACCATTTTTAATAAATAGTGTGCGAAGGATTCAGCTAATTCCTCACCTGTTTTCTCTCCCTCAGGATTGTACCATTCTTGAATCCAGTTTAAAGCTCCTAATATAATCATTCTGACCATTTTGACTTCAATGCTTTGAAATACTTTCTTTTCAATTCCTTCATTTAAAATGTCATCGAAATAAGAAGCATATTCATTTCTAGAGTTCAATATTTCAAGCAAATATTCATCGGTGAAATGTTGATTTGGTTTATCCATAACCATAAAAATAGATTTTTCATTTGTTGCTAGCATAATATGGGCTTTGACAGCTCTCTCAAGCTTTTCCCTCGCAGATATAGGACTGTTCGTAATGTCCACCATATTTTTAATACTCTTATTCATAATCATTTGGTGACAATGAAAGAGGAGATCATCTTTATTTTTAAAATAATAGTACATCGATCCTTTTGTCATCAAAAGCTTTGCTGCTACTTCCTCCATGGTTGTTCCGTGATAGCCCTTTTCAGCAAATACGGCAGCGGCAGAGCGGAGGATCTCTTCTTTTTTCTTGGCAATTTTTCGTTCTTTAAAAGAGGACATCTTAACTCTCCAATCTTCTTATTGATTTATCCTTTACTATATATAAAACCATATTAAAATCGTTTATTAAAGCAAAATATAGAAAATTATCTGAAATGGCATCATTTTATGAAAGTTTGACATAAATTTAACTAATAGTTTAAAAAATGACTGATAGGATGAACGTTTGAGTTTTTATCAAATAAAAAATAAGGAGTGGTTATGTTTGTCTATGCCATTAACAGGGGTACGTGTGTTAGATTTAACAAGATTATTACCAGGTCCGTATGCTTCATTGCTGCTTGGTGATTTTGGAGCAGATGTAATTAAGGTAGAGGAGCCGAATTCAGGAGATTATGCACGTTGGTACGAACCAAAAGTGAAAAATTCGAGTACGATGTTTCACTCTCTTAATCGAAACAAGCGAAGTATTACTCTTGATCTCAAAAAGGAAGAAGATAAAACGATTTTCCTAGATTTAGTGCGTACGGCAGATATTTTACTAGAATCATTCCGCCCTGGTGTAATGGCTCGACTCGGTTTAAGCTATGAGGATTTAAAGGTTATAAATCCAAAACTAATATATTGTGCCATCACAAGCTTCGGTCAGTCTGGCCCGTATAAAGATGTTCCAGCACACGATATTAATTTCTTAAGCTATTCAGGATTATTAGATTTACAAGGGGAACGAGAAAGAAAACCAATTATTTCTCCCGTGCAAATAGGCGATATTGGTGGAGGCTCCCTCATGGCAACTATTGGTATCCTGATCGCTCTTTTAGGTGCGAGGAAAACAAGGGAGGGTCAATTTGTGGATATTTCGATGCTTGATGGCGTCATTTCTTGGATGCAAGCAACGCTTCCGCAATATTTAACTACAAATTACTTGCCGAAAAGGGGGGAGTCTCCTTTAAGTGGTGGCAAGGCATGCTACCAAATCTATGAAACAAAAGATGGACGTTATTTAGCTGTCGGAGCGCTAGAACATAAATTTTGGGAACGATTTTGCACTGTCATTGAGAAGGAAGTACTGATTCCATATCATGAGGCAGGAGATGAGGTACAAATTAGAATGATCGAGGAAATTCAAGTTGTTATCAAGATGAAGACCTTATCTGAATGGGAAAAGCAATTTGCCAATGTGGATGCATGTGTCACACCAATTTTAACTTTGGAAGAGATGGTTAACCATCCTCAGGTGAAGCACCGGCAGATGATTGAAGAAGTCTATCATTCAGATTCGGGAACAATTCATCATATCGCAAATCCGATTAAACTTTCACGCTCAAAAGCAAACTCGCTTAGGCCAGCACCTGCACTGGGAGAACATAATAAGGAAATCTTCGAAGAGCTTGGGTACACTTATCGTACTAAAGAGGAAAGCGATTAACTAGATCTATAGAAAATAGAAAACAAGCTGACTTATCTCGGCTTGTTTTCTTCAGAGTTTAAGTTTTATTTACCACCATTTCCACCAGTTTTTTCTCTTTGTTTTTGCTGCAGCGACTTCTCGATAACTTGAGAGCATTCCTTGAAAAGCTTCTTCACGATCGCGGATTTCTTCGGTTGATTGTTGTAATTCACTGACCTTATTTAGAATCGTTTCCTGCTTGGCTTCAAGTGTACCGACCATTCGTTTTAAATCTCTTTTTGATTCGGATACCGTTTTTGATACCTTATTCCAATTAGTGTTTTGTTCTCTTGAAGTGATGTTTGAGGCATCTTGCATCTTTTTAGCAATCTTTTCAAAGGTATCTTGTGATGATAATGAAACGTGCTCAGATAGGGTTTCGAATGATTCGGAAGATTGTTCCGAAACGTGATGGATGACACTTGAAAGTTCCTGAAGCTCTCCCTTTCGTTTGTCATTTGCCCTTTGAATAGACTTTGAAATTTCTTTAATGGAATGGAGAGAAGAAGAAGCGATTTCAGATTTTAGATTTTCAGTGATTTGTTGTTGATTGTAAGTTAATTCTTGCTTGATTTCATTCACAATATCTTGCTTGTACATATCCATGATGGAATATACATCTGCTTCACTTAATTGTGGTTGTAATTCCTCTTCGGTACTGTCAACGTCTGGAACAGATAGACCGGTTTCGACTGTTTCGGAAGGGGTCTCCGAACTACTGGCAAAATGTTTTTGTAAGAGTGAGCGGATCATATCCTTACTGACGTTTTGTTCACGCATTTCTTTGATCTTTTTCAAAAGATTAATTTCATTTTCAGTGAAGAATCTTGCTCCTTGCTTTGTACGAGGAATAACTAAAAGCCCATTAAGATCTTTCTCCCATTGTCTAATCGTCCCAGTAGGGATATTTATTTTCTTTGACACTTCTTTGATTGAATACGCTCTTACCATTTTATTTGTTTGCATAATTTCAATCCTTTCCATCTTGTTTGTCATTAATATTCTGCTATGAGGGGCTCCTTTTCCTGCTATGTGACAAAACCTATCAAAAGAAGAAAAGAATCTGCAAAATATTCATAATTTCTAGTGGGAAACTAGACAATAAGGCTATTATTCTTTATTTTTAGAGGATTTGGTTTTGTTTTATTTCTCGGGAAAGCGCAAGACTTGACATTTCCCGCACTTTCTGTGTCATATTCTGTGGGTTTTATCAGATTTTCAGGAAGTGAATGTCAGAACGTGGCTATTATTGTCAACTGCATTGTCTTATTCGGAGAAATAAATTTGGACATTTACGAAAAGGCCACAATCATTACGAAAACAGCGATTACAAAAAATACACATCGTGAAAGTGCGTAACATTTTTTTTCTGAAGCTATACAGAGTATCATATAAGGAGAAACTAAATTTTTAAGGGGTGACATAAATGAAAGCATTGGTACATGTAGATAAAGTAGGAATCAACGGACTTTCTTATCGTGAAATAGAAGAAGAAACGCCTAAATCAGAAGAAGTAAGGGTGAAATTACTTGGGGCTGGGTTAAATCATCGTGATTTATTTACATTAACCCGTCATAAAGAATCAGAACCACCACTCATTATCGGTTCTGACGGTGCAGGTATTATTGAGGCAGTGGGAGAAGGAGTTACGAACGTACAAGTTGGAGATGAAGTAATAATCAATCCTGGATTAGGATGGAAAGAAAACAGCGATGCTCCACCACCAGGTTTTGAAATAGTAGGACTTCCTTTCCATGGTACGTTTGCCGAAAAAATTGTCATCCCAGCTGAAAATGCAGTACATAAACCAGATTATTTATCATGGGAAGAAGCGAGTGTTTTATCGTTAGCTGCGTTGACTGCTTATCGTGCACTATTTACTAGAGGGAAGGTTCAAGAGGGAATGAAGGTGTTCATTCCTGGAATCGGTAGTGGTGTTGCGACATTTTTATTACAGTTTGCAAAAGCAGCTGGAGCAACTGTTTACGTAAGTTCTCGCTCAAAAGCAAAATGTGATTGGGCACTCGAAATAGGAGCTTCAAGAGCATTTAATAGCGTTGACGATTGGAGTACTGCCTTTGCTGGTGAAAAAATGGACTTAATTATCGAATCTGTCGGGGCTGCGACATTTAACAAATCTTTAGATCAATTACGCCCGGGTGGGACGATTGTGACATTTGGGGCTTCGGCAGGAGATGTCGTGCAATTTGACTTACGCAAGTTTTTCTATGGCCAATTTAATATGTATGGCTCCACGATGGGAAGTGGAGAAGAATATAAAGAAATGCTGGAATTTATGGAGAAACACCAAATAAAGCCTGTTATTGATAAAATCTATAAGCTTAGTGAATTTAGAGAGGCGTTTGCTAGAATGGAAAAAGCAGAGCAACTTGGAAAAATAGGATTTTCGATTGAATAAAAAGCACGGTTCGTAAACCAATTGCCTTTTTCGGATAAGCAAATAATAAAACAAGGGGACGAGTCCCCTTGTTTTTTTGTGTCGTTAATGGAAAATTTGCATCTTTCAGTATATTATTAATGGATAGACGATAAACATCATTCTAAAAAATTGTCACTTTAGAAAAAAGGGAGGGCTTTACGTGATATCGTTAAAAAATGTTTCTCTGATTCGCAATGGGACACCGATCTTGACTAGTTTGAATTGGGATGTTGTAAAAGGTGAGCATTGGGTTCTTTTTGGTCTCAATGGCGCAGGGAAAACAGCTATCCTAAATCTTTTAAATGGTTATCATTTTCCAACACAGGGGCAAGCGATTGTATTCGGTAAAGAGTTTGGCAAGGTAGATATTCGAGAATATATCCGCAGAAAAATCGGACTTGTTTCTTCGTCCCTTCAAGAACGTTTCTACAAGACTGATAATGCCTATGAAATCGTGTTAAGCGGTGCATTTACGTCAATAGGATTGTATGAAACGCCTAATGATGATATGAGGGAAAAGGCTATTAGTCTATTAGAAACTCTCGGCAGTATTAAATATGCAAACAGACAATATGCAACCCTATCGCAAGGGGAGAGACAACGCATTTTAATTGCACGTGCTCTCATGAATGAGCCTGAGCTACTTATTTTAGATGAACCTACTAACGGGCTTGACTTTATGGCAAGAGAGCATTTATTGGAGATGGTTGATCAAATTGCATCACAACCGTCGGGGCCAACTTTACTTTACGTCACCCACCATGTCGAAGAAATATTACCTGTCTTTAGGAAAACATTGCTTTTGAAAGATGGGGAAGTGTTCTCATCAGGAGAAACAGTTGAAATGATTTCTGAGAAGACTTTATCTGCATTTTTCAATATAGAGGTGGATGTCCACTGGCATTATGGTCGGCCATTTCTTACAAAAAGAGAGAAAGCTATCCCTCGTTCATAGGATAGCTCGTTTTTATTCTCTATTTGTTCTTAAAATGATTACATAGATTAGTATCGAAATGAATACTGATACGGCTGATACCATATAAATACTGTTATAGCCAAACCAATGGGCGATTTGGCCAAAGCAGATGGCACCGACACCAACACCTAAATCAAAGAAAGAGAAAAAGGTTGCATTCGCCATCCCTCTTCGATGTGGAGGAGACTCTTTCACTGACCATGCTTGTAGGGCAGGCTGGACAGTACCAAAGCCCAATCCATACAATATTCCCGCAAGATAAAGGATGTAGCTGTTAGGCAACCATGCTAAGAGGATCATGGCAATGATAATTAGGGAAGTCCCAGGGATATAGATAGCACGATGTCCTTTCCGGTCATATAATCTGCCGGCGAAAGTTCTAGAGACAAGCAAAGCCAGTGCGTAAAATAGGAAATACCATTCTATTCCTGAAATTTCTTTTTGCAACGTATAAATGGGTAAGAAAGAGGCGATTCCACCAAATGTAACGGTAATGAAAAAGAGTAATAAAGATGGCGGAATTGCTGTTTTTTCAAAAAGATCCCATTTTTTAGGAGCTGTTGTTACTGGCTCAATCTTCTTATAACGAATAAAAGATGCAAGAACGAGTGAAATGAGTCCAAGAAGAGCACAAATTAGGAATAACTGGGTGAATGATATTTTTCCTGCTAATGCCAGTCCTAATGTGGGACCAAATGCTAAAGCAATATTTCCTGAAAGTCCATAATATCCCATTCCTTCTCCCCGTTTATTGGCAGGAATTAGGTCTGTTGCGATCGTTCCAGATGCAGTTGTTGAGAATCCCCAACCAACTCCTTGAACCATTCTCATTGCGAAAAGGAAAAATAAACTGTGAATAAGACCGTACGTACCAACTGACAGAATAAAAATAGCTAGGCCGATTAAAAAGACGAATCTTCTTCCTTTCGATTCAAGAGCCTTCCCGGCAAAAGGTCGCATGATGAGAGCTGAGAATGTGAAAATACCAACAACGAGTCCGATTAATTGATCGTTGCCTCCTAACTCTTCAACAAATAGGGGGAGTGTCGGCAATGTCATCTGAAAGCCAAGAAAAATAAAGAAATTGGAAAAAACGATTAACGTGAAATCTTTCGTCCAAATTTTTTCGGATTGCATATATTCTTTTGGTGCTTCTTTTGAAACCGATTGACTCATAGAAAAATCCTTCCTAATAATTATTTAGTAACACTAAATAATAGTTTACATCATTTACAATAAAAATCCATTGTGAGAATAGATTTTTTATGAACCCATCTAAAATTCCATCTGGAAAATACAAATGTGCGCCACAGGAGAAAAAACACTTGATTCTTTATTTGTTTAAGCTGATAATAAATACTAAATATTACTTATTTGAAAAGTCGAAAATTAAAATAACAGGGGATGTCTGTCATGAAGGTCGTGAAGTTTGGAGGCTCTTCCTTAGCAACAGGTTCACAGCTTAAAAAAGTTCTATCAATAGTTGAATCTGATTCAACTCGAAAAATTATTGTTGTTTCAGCACCAGGGAAGAGGTTTGCAGGAGATATTAAAGTAACAGATTTATTAATTGAATGTGCCAGGAAAGCATTAAATGGAGAAGATGTAACAGAGAGTGTATCTTCTGTAATTGAGCGCTATGAGAGTATTGCGCTTGAACTCCAATTATCGTTTGAAATTATTGAGGAAATCCGCAGTCATCTTCTGAATTTATTAAACGCTGAAAAAAGAAGCAGTAACCATTTTGTTGATGCCATTAAGGCAAGTGGTGAAGACAATCATGCAAAGCTAGTGGCAAATTATTTTCAGAAAAGAGGTCTCAACGCCAAGTATATTAATCCAAAGGATGCCGGTTTATTTGTAACAAATGAAACAGGTCATGCTCAAGTTTTGCCAGAATCTTATGAACATTTGTATTCGTTAAGAGAACAAAGTGGGGTATTGGTATTTCCAGGATTCTTTGGCTATACAAAAGAAGGCGTGATTGCCACGTTTTCGAGAAGTGGTTCAGATATAACAGGTTCTATTTTAGCAAATGGAGTTAGAGCGGATCTATACGAAAATTTCACCGACGTTGATGCTGTTTACTCTGTGAATCCGAATATTGTTGAGAATCCCAATGAAATTTCAGAGCTAACCTATCGGGAAATGCGAGAATTATCCTATGCTGGTTTTTCCGTTTTTCATGATGAAGCACTTATCCCAGCATTTCGTGCTGGTATTCCGGTAAATGTGAAAAATACAAATAACCCTTCTGCACCGGGTACGAGAATTGTTAGTCGAAGAGTTCAGAATAATGGGCCTGTTGTAGGGATTGCGAGTGATAAAGGGTTTTGCAGTATTTACGTTAGCAAGTATTTGATGAATAGGGAAATCGGTTTTGGGCGTAAACTGCTTACGATACTCGAACAATTTGAAATATCGTATGAACATATCCCGTCAGGAATCGATGAGATCACGATCATATTGAGACAAGACCAACTGCATTCAGAGACTGAAGAGGATATATTGGAACGAATTAAAAGTGAATTAAATGCAGATGAAGTAAAAATGGAGCACAATATTTCACTTATTATGATTGTTGGAGAAGGAATGAAACAGAATGTTGGAATTACGGCTAGGGCAGCAAAAGCGTTAGCAAATGCCGGGGTCAACATTGAAATGATTAATCAAGGGTCTTCCGAGGTTAGTTTGATGTTTGGAGTAAAGGAAGCGAATGAGAAAAAAGCTGTAAAAGCGATATATGAGGAATTTTTTGCACCGGTACTCGTATAATAAGAGGTTATACGGTCTACATCTGAGCTCCATAATAGTTGTTTTGATATATAAGAACAATCGTTTAAAAGGGGCCACAAAGACAACACGATTTCGTGTTGTCTTTTCACGTTTATCTAAATCAGAAACCTAAGTAATTAAAACGGCCATAGACTATGTAACGTTACAAAACAACTTTAGCTAGAAACACTTCGTTCAATTGCACTATCCCAATCTGGAAAATAGTGAAGGGCACTTCTCATAAGATGTGGGTTTGCCTTTTTGATGAATTTTTTGCTAAGGTTAGATCCACTCGAATTCAAACGTCTAATCTCATCAAGCACTTCAGCAGAGCTCATTGTAACCTCCATTCCATGACCTCCTTTCCTGCATTGATATCTATATCTTCACCTAACAAAAAAATATTTATTCAAGTTTCTGTATTTTTAGTTAAAATTATCTCATAATGGAAGGAGACTCTCATTTGAAAGGAAGCGAATACGTGACGCAAAAATTATATTATAAAGATGCATACATAAAAGAATTTATCACAAAAGGTTTGGAGCAAAATCAAGATCATAGTGGTAGGTGGTATATTATTTTAAATGAAACCGCCTTTTACCCTACTGGTGGTGGACAACCTTGTGATCTTGGAACACTCAATGGTGTGAGGGTACTAGAGGTGGAAGAAACGGAAGAGGAAATCCGTCATTATGTGGAAGAAAGATTAGAGAATATAGGGAAGGTTAAGGGGGAAATTGATTGGAGCAGAAGATTTGATCATATGCAGCAGCATGCTGGACAACATATTTTAACAGCTGCATTTGAAGAACTTTTCCAGATTAGAACCGTTAGTTTTCATCTTGGAAAAGAATTCTGTACCATTGATTTGGAAATAGAAAATTTATCAGAAGAGATCCTTTTTGAAGTAGAGAGAAGGGCCAATGACATTATTCTTGAGAATCGTCCGATTGAAGCAAAATGGGTATCACATTCTGAAGCAAGTGAATACAAACTGAGAAAAGAATTGTCAGTCACAGAAGATATAAGACTTGTCATTATTCCTGATTATGATTATAACGGTTGTGGTGGTACGCACCCAAGAGCGACAAGTCAGGTAAGTGTGATAAAGATTCTTGACTGGGAGAAACAAAAAAACATGGTGCGCGTTCGCTTTATTTGTGGAAAGAGAGTCCTTATTCATTTGCATCAAAAGCATTTCATATTAAAAGAGCTAGGTCAGTTATTAAGTGCTCCAGAAGACCAGCTACCAGTCGTTACAAATAAACTAGTTGATGCGAACAAAGCACAAGCCAAATCGATCGCAAATCTACAAGAAACACAATTACAATTTGAAGCCGAACAACTGCTGAAATCAGTTAATGAATGGGCTGGAGAAAAAGTTATCGAGCATGTTTTTGAAAATAGACCGGTTCAACAGCTTCAAAAACTAGCTCGTCTCATCACGGAAAAGAATTTAGCAATCAATGTGTTTTTTGTAGCAGAAAATGGCGATAAATTACAATTTGTATTTTCTCGCGATCAACATGCATCCTTTAATATGAAAGCAATCGTTAAAGATATTCTCCCCGTGATAAATGGAAAAGGTGGAGGCAGTGACTCATCTGCACAAGGTGGTGGAGCCGCAATCATTAGGGGAAAAGAGATCCTAACGCAAATTCAAAAATGTATCCAAACGAAGAATTTCACTAAAATCTAAAGATCCATTTTAGTTTAGTAATGGATCTTTAGATGAATAATTTATTTCTCGAAAAACTCTATATCGTCAACGTTCTTCAACCATAGTTTTGCATTAGAACCATCTGTATCCGCAATCCAAAGATTGCGATTTTGATCGGTAATCGATGTACCTCGATACCAAATCAATTTATTGATTGACTTGAGATAATAAGGATCATAATCACCATGGCCATTTGCTGCTTCAGTAATTTGCACTTGTTTTTCACTGTTCAGTTTAATCGAGTAGAGTGAAGGCAATGGATGTTCAGAAAACTCATTTGACCATTCTTTTGCCTCTACTCTCGAGGTTACGATTGATTGATCATCAGTCCAGGTGAAATTCAGTTCTGCAAACTTCGATGGTGTTAACGATGAAACAGGAAACTCTTTATATTTCAAGTCTTTCCCTTTAAAACCAAATACGATTCTGCCCCCGCCAGCAATATAGGCTAAAATATCCTTGTTTGGCGCCCATTTTGGTGCTCCTACACCATAGATGACTTCATCTAAAAGCTCAAATTTCTTTTCATCATTCGATAGTACGCAAAGCATATTGCTATCCATCGCAAGGGAAGCAGTAGGGGAAACAATCAATGAAAGCCGTTTCCCACTAGGAGAGCGGTTTAAAAAGTCGATATTATTTGACATAACATATTTATTGTCTATTCTCAATTCTTTAGGAACTACTAATACTTCATTAATACCTCCAAAAACATTTACTTTGTTTATTTTTTTCGGCAATTCTTTCTTATAGATGATAGGACTAGTCCAACCGTCAGGCTTTAAATCTGCTTGAGAGGAGAGGAGAAAACCTTGGCCATTCGGTAACCATATATAGCTTGCAACTCCAACAGCGATGTTATGGAATTCATTTAAATCAGATATATTTAAGACGCCGTTGTTTATGAATGCAACTATATTCCTTTTCGGAGCCCAATGTGGTTGATTGCCGTCATAAAAGATTTTCTTTTTTTCTTTTGTTTCTAAATTGTACACCCATATTTCCTGCTGAATTTCATTGTTTTGAAGGGCGGATGCCGTTTCCTTTTGATAAAGCAACCATTTACCGTCATGAGACCATTGTGGGTGATGTATTTTTCCAGTATGTGTGATTTGAGTTTCTTGATTGTTGACTAAAATCCACAGATTTCCATCTCTTATAAAGGTAGCTTTTATATCTTTCATCGAAGCTGTAACGGTATGATTAGTTAATGATAACAAAATGAAACATAATATGAACAAGGACCATTTTTTCATAGCGCACCTCATATGTTTTTGTCCCTCATAATTTTCGATTTTTTCCTTTATATTATACAGGTCTAAAGAAATCACTACACAAATAGTGAAAATTAAGCTATACTGTATGAGACAAATGGATAGCGAAAACCACAAGGGGAGCTAAATAGCTGAGAGTGAACGTTTTGTTCTGACCCTTCGAACCTGTTAGTTAATGCTAGCGCAGGGATGTGGATTATGATATTGGAATGATCTCATCTTCTTCTCCCTTGTGTTTTCGTGTGGAAAAAAGGGGGATTTTTTTTATGAAAAAATTGAGCTTATTGGCGTTGATTGAGGCTTCGTTTTTTGCTGCTTTTGCCTTAATCCTAGACTTACTTCCATCTATAGACCTTGGTCCATGGATATCAATCTCTTTCGCAATGGTACCTATTTTTATCCTTGCTTTTCGTTGGGGGTTTAAGGTTAGTTTTTTAGCAGGATTTATTTGGGGGCTATTACAGTTTGCGATGGGTGATGCCTATTTCCTAACACTTATTCAGTTTTTAATTGAGTATTTTATTGCTTTTGCTTTTATTGGATTTGCTGGTTTTTTCTTTAAACCAATACAAGCAGAGTTCCAAAAAGGGAATAAGAAGAAGGCACTTGGTTGGGTCGTGCTCGCCATCTTTGTTGGAAGTGTGGCTCGTTATTTTTGGCACTTTATTGCTGGTATCGCCTTTTGGGGAAGCTATGCACCAGAAGGAATGTCACCTGTTGCTTATTCACTCGTTGTTAATGGAGGAGCGATGCTAGGTTCAGCCGTGTTATGTGCCATTGTGTTAGTCGCATTATTAGGTAACGCACCAAGACTTGTAAAAGTTCGGGCAACTAGATAATTGACAGAATGATTGATGTGTTTTATAGTATTCCTATAAATTTAATATGATTAATTTCACTTATCCAGAGAGGTGGAGGGATTTGGCCCTATGAAACCTCGGCAACAGACTTTTTTAGAGAACTGTGCCAATTCCAACAAGCTTTTTGCTTGAAAGATAAGATGAGCGGTTTAAAGAAAACCTCTTCTTATTGATTGAAAAATGGATAAGAAGAGGTTTTTTGTCGCTTTGAAGGAGGAATCTATATTGAATAAGAGAGATGTACTGATTGAAAAATTGATCGATTTTGGAATATTTAAGATTAAGGATAAGCAATTGTTTGAATTACCCATTGATGATTTAGAACAAGAGTTAAAAAGGATCATGCAAAGTAAAAAAATACGCTAATAGGTGATTTTTCGAGGTTGATAATTAATATCCTCTGAGGAGTAGACAAATACGATCACCATTCCACCGATCACCTTGGCCCGTATCAAAATAGGTTGATTGTATTCATTTTTAAAAGAGAAGTCTGGTCCATACCAACTAACTGTTGCATCTCTTCCAGGCGGGACATATGGCACATGTTTGCTATGAGAAAATCGTTCAACCATTGTAACACCAGAATAGTCAACAGCATTAAAGAGAGTGGAGGACACTTGACAGATTCCTCCGCCAATACCTTCAATCAATTCACCTTTCACAATTTCAGGGGCTTTCATATACCCTTTTTCAACGGTGCGTTGACCAACTACTTTATTGAATGAGAAAATTTCGCCAGGAAATACAACCTCATTATTGATTGCTTCAACAGCTAATGCAATATTGTTGGAACGAGCTTTATTTCGTGAATTAAAATAGGTTATGTATTGACCGATTCGTTTTGTCCGGATGATTGAGAGGAGTTCGCTATCGACTTTTGGATAAACCCTTATTTTTGGTACTTCTAATGTGGATAATCGATTATTAAAATAATATTGAAAAAATTGCTCGGTGAATGCATGACGATTCAGTTTAGATCCAACTTTTTCTGGAATAATATTCCCGGAGTCACTTAAGGTTGCAACTTCAGGTTTTACCTCTATTTGTTGTTCAATTTGACTTAATAATTGTTCGTACTTGAACGGATCTACTAGTTCTAATCCAGGCATTGGCAAGGTGATATCCTTTCGATTAACAATGGCAAGTGTATCATCATTCTCTTTAATTTGAAGTGGTAGTCCGTTTTGAGGGTGAATTAATAAGAGTATGCTTAACATCCATGAAACGTGCATAATGTTCCTCCTCAAATTGCTTTCTTCCCGAGCAATCCTCCATCGAATTAGTCTAACTCAGTCTATTTTTTTAATATTGAACGGAAATTATTCTTGACCATAAGAGTTTTTCCTAGCATCCTTATATAAAGTTCGAAATAATGAGATGAGAAAAAAAGAAAAAGGTGTCTTGTATGAATGCACACGATTTTACAAAAGGAAACATTGTCAAACAACTTTTTTGGTTTTCAACTCCGATTATGTTTACGAATCTCCTTCAAGTTTCCTATCAATTTATAGACAGTCTGTGGGTTGGGAATTTATTGGGAGCTAACTCGCTTGGCGCAATAACGATTGCAAGTACTGTCATCTTTACCGTACTTTCTTTTATTATTGGCATTAACAATGCAACATTAACGATTCTATCCCAGCAAAAAGGGAAGGAAGATAGTACCGGCTTAAAAACCTATTTAAATGCATTTGTCGTTCTCTTAACGACACTCGGCTTTTCATTGGGACTGGTTGGCTTTTTTTTATCAGAAAGGATTTTAATCTGGTTGCAAACACCAAAAGAGATGATCACAGAAGGCACGATTTATTTACAAATTAACTTCATAGGGATCTTATTTCTTCTTGGCTATAACTTTATTGCTACTGTTTTAAGATCTTTAGGGGACAGTAAAACACCATTAAAGTTTGTTCTGTTGGCGGTTATATTGAATGCTATCCTTGATCCGATATTCATTTCTGGATTGAATTTTGGGATTCATGGGGCAGCACTTGCAACGATTTTGGCACAGGGTATAGCATTTCTATATGGATTATTAATTGTTCTACGTAATAAGTTGGTGCCATTTTCAATTCCTTTCTTACCAACAAAAACAGAGGTTGTCCTTATTTTAAAGCTTGGAATTCCATCAGGATTACAAATGATGGTCATTTCTGCAGGTGTCATGGCGATAATGAGTGTAGTCAATTCGTTCGGTAAAGATGTTGTAGCTGGATTCGGCGCTGCTCAGCGGATAGATAGTTTAATCATGCTTCCAGCAAGTGCACTAGGCACTGCGGTAAATAGTATGGCTGGCCAAAATATTGGGGCCAATCAGTGGGAGCGGGTGAAGAAAATTGCTACATATGCAGTTTTGTATAATTTCACCATGATGTTAGTGATAGCTGGTTTGGTTATTTTCTTAGCTCGTTTAGGGATAAGTCTATTTATTACCGAAAACGATGCAGTCCAATTTGGAACAGTGTATTTGCAAATGATTGCCCTATTTTATCCTTTTCTTGGAATTAATTTTGTTTTAAATGGCATTGTCCGCGCATCTGGAGCTATGTTTCAAGTACTTGTGCTTAACATTATTTCGTTCTGGATATTGCGCTATCCACTCACCTATTTGTTTTCTTCATTTTTTGGTGAAAAAGGAATCGCTCTCGGAATGGGTGCAAGCTTTTTTATAAGTAGCATCATTGCTTTTTCATATTATCGTTTTGGGAAGTGGAATCGAAAAACTATCTTTAGTCAAGAAAAATAGCTCATCTCCTTAAAAAAAGTTTGACAAATTTGTGAACTTTTCGTTAAATAATGGTAAAGGGGATGAAATGGATGACTGAAAAACAACTTAAGAATATGCTTTTCTTTAAGAAATTGACGAGTTTCGGGATTTTGATTGGCCTTCTTGTATTTTTATCAAGCTTCTTTGTAAGCGGTCCCAGCGCTCCGTATCAATTATCAATTGGAATTAGCATCATGGTTTCGTCCATGCTTTTATTTGGATTTGGAATGTTTTTACCGTTGATGGAAGAGGTAAGTAGTGAAGATATAAATGAACAGAAAAAACCCTCTAGCTTATCATAAAGCTAGAGGGTTTTTTCTTAGTGAGTAGCGTGGCCTGCTGACATGACCCAAATGGAGCCGACAACGATGACAACAGTCATAAATACTCCATAGATGATATTAATCACATTTGTTTTCCCGTCTTCACCTTCACGCAAATGCATAAACATAAAGAGTTGAATCCCTGCTTGAAGGACAGCGAGAGTTCCAATAATCCACATAATCACTTTAAACGATAGATTCGTTTTTAAAGCGATGAATGCTGCTCCAAAGGTGAGGACTAAGGAAAAAATGAATCCAAGCACATGACTGATTGGAAAACGATTTGAATGTTTCTCCATTTAACCCACCATCCCTTTTAAATACACGAACGTAAAGATAAAAATCCAGACAACATCAAGGAAATGCCAGTATAGTCCGATAATAAATGTTTTTCGGGCAGTTGTAGGCGTTAAGCCTCTGCGAATCAATTGAATAATAACCATGGAAGCCCAAATGATACCGAATGTCACGTGGGCACCGTGTGTACCGAGTAATACGAATAAACTAGAGAGAAACGCACTTGTTTGCATGGTTGCACCTAAATGGACATAGTGAATAAATTCATTAATTTCCATATATAAGAACCCAGCTCCAAGTAAAAGGGTAATCACTAACCAGATAATGAGTCCTTTTAATTGATGACGACGCATCTCGAAAATCGCTATACCCATCGTAAAACTACTTGTTAAGAGAAGAACCGTTTGAATGAGAACATCTTTAATCATAATGATATCCTGATGAGTTGGTCCACCAGCATAGCGCTCGTAAAGAACCCCATATACACCGAAGAGGGTAGCAAACAGAACAATTTCAGCACCAAGGAAAATCCAAAATCCAAGGATATTTAATCGATTTTGTTCAGTTTGGTATTCTAATGGCAAGGAATGATTGATATTACTTGACATATTTATTCACCTCTCCTTCCACGTTTCTCCACTTACGTTCTGTTTCTTTAATTTCATCAATATGAACATGATAGCCTTCATCATAATCGAAGGTGCGGTAAATTAAGCCGGCAATAATCCCGATTGCTCCAATAGCAGCTGCAATATGCCATTCGAATACAAGGAAAAATCCTGCGATTCCAAAGAATATCCCCATAATGAATGGAAGCCCTGAATTGGAAGGCATATGAATTTCTTCAATTTCGCTCTCTTTTATCGTTAAACCTTCGTTGTTTTTCTTCATTTTCCAGAATGGATCAAGACCGTCTATGACTGGTAGTTTCGCAAAATTATAGTGTTGAACAGGGGAAGCAGTCGCCCATTCAAGTGTACGAGCATCCCATGGGTCTCCTGTAATATTGCGATCTGCATAGCGAATACTCCAATAAATGTTGTAACAGAATGCAGCGAAACCTGCAGCCAGTATGACAGAACCTAAAGCTGAAATAAGGAATAATGGTGCAAATCCTGATTCAACAGAGTAGGTGAATGAACGGCGAACCGCACCGTCAAGCCCAAGGAAGAACATTGGCATAAAGGTTGCGTTAAAGCCAATCACGAATAACCAGAAATGCCATCTACCGATTTTTTCATTCAATGTAAAACCAAACATTTTTGGCCACCAATAATAAAGAGCGGCAAAGACAGCAAAGACAACTCCTGGAATGATGGTGTAATGGAAATGGGCCACTAGAAATAGTGTGTTGTGATATTGATAATCTGCTGCACCCATTCCAAGCATAACACCTGTCACTCCGCCGATCATAAAGCATGGGACAAACGCTAATGCCCAAAGCATGGCATTTGACATTTTGATTCGACCTTTACGCATCGTAAAGAGCCAGTTAAATATTTTGATTCCTGTTGGAACGGCGATTGCCATCGTTGTGATCGAGAAAATAGAGTTAACAGCTGGTCCAGAACCCATTGTATAAAAATGGTGCACCCATACGACCATACTCAAGAAGGCAATAATCAAGATTGATAGTACCATTGATTTATAGCCAAATAGAGTTTTACGTGAAAACGTCGAAATAATCTCTGAATAGATTCCAAAAGCAGGCAGCACTAGAATATAAACTTCTGGGTGTCCCCATAACCAGAACAGGTTGGCCCAAAGCATATCAAGTCCTCCACCAGATAAGGTAAAGAAGTGTGCGCCGTATAAACGGTCAAAAGTCATTAAAGCTAATGCCACCGTGAAAATTGGGAATGCGGCAATGATAATGACTGACGCAATAAAAGAAGTCCAAGTAAACATCGGCATCTTCATTAAAGTCATGCCTTTTGTACGCATTTTAAGAATGGTGACGACAAAGTTGATCCCGGATAATAATGTCCCGATTCCTGCTATTTGCAAGGCTACGGCATAGTAATTGTTCCCGATCCCTGGCGAGAATTCTTTACCAGCTAAAGGGAAGTACGATGTCCATCCAGCATCAGGAGAACCACCGATGACAAATGAAATATTGAATAGCATGGCACCACTGAAAAATAACCAGAAGCTTAGTGCATTCAATTGAGGAAAGGCAACATCACGAGCCCCGATTTGCAAAGGGATCACGACGTTCATAATCCCGATAAGCATTGGCATTGCCATGAAAAGAATCATAATAACGCCATGTGTTGTGAAAATTTCATTGTAATGCTGGGCATCCAAAAATTCCATTTCAGGTCTAGACGTTTGAGCCTTCATTAATAGACCGTCCATTCCCCCGCGGAAAAACATTAAGACCCCAGCAATAATGTACATAATCCCGATTCTTTTATGATCAACAGTTGTGATCCATTCAGACCAAAGCCACTTCCATTTTTTTAAATAAGTGACTCCAGCTACGATCCCAACCATCGTTAAAACAATCGCAATTTGTGAACCTAGAATCAATGGATCGCCTGTAATAAAAAATTCATCCCATTTAATGTCCACTATGGTCACCTCCGTGTTCTGTTTCTTCGTGATGATCGTGCTCATCTGTCATATCTTCGTTTTTATTTTGGTAGTTATCTTCTTCTTCAAATATTTTTCCTTGGTAACCATGACCACGATAAAGCTCAGGATTTGTATATGTTTTTGAATGATGGTCGGCATGGTTGACCCATTCTAGATGCGTATTTGAAAAAGTCAATCTACCTAAATGTGTTGGTTTTAATAAATCTTCATATTCTGCTTCCGTTAGCTTTGGTGCAGTATCTTTTACTTCTTCCACCCATTCGTCGTATTCAGCACGCGTTTGTGCCAATACTTCAAATTTCATATCCGCATAGCCACGACCATTAAAGTTCGTATTTTGCCCTTCATATGAACCGGAGTGATCGGCAACTAAATACATCTCAGTCTCCATTTTCCCCATCGTGTATTTCTGTCCACCAAGTGCTGGTACCCAGAAAGATTGCATCGTACTTGCAGATGTTAATTTGAAAAGAATGGGTGTATCTTCAGGTATATTCACATAGTTTACCGTTTCAATGCCTTCTTCTGGATAGCTAAAAATCCACTTCCAGTCAGCAGATGTAACATGTATGGTAATAGGTTCCTTATCTTCGTAACCTTGTGGAACCTCTTCTAATGCATATAGTGTTTTAACAGTAGGAATCGTTAAGGCAAGAACGATAAGAATGGGGATTGCTGTCCAGATGATTTCCAATATCGTACTTCCATGTTCATCAGGTGGCTCATAGTCCAAATTCTCTTTTCTTTCACGATATTTCCACACGATATAACCAAATAATCCAAATACGACGACGACTACAAGTAACATCCAAATCAAAGACCAATTGATTAGTTCTGTGATACTTCGTGCTACAGGACCTTGCGGGTCAAACACAACTAATTTTGACTCGCATCCACTAAGGAATAACAGGGGTGCAGTTGTCAAAAAGGCGAATATTCCTTTTTTCATTAAATGTCAACTCCTTATCAGTAAAGTTTCTTTTCCCGAAAGTGCTTGGAAAGAATCATAAAAGATTCGAAAAATTGTCACAAAATGTTCATAAATTCACAAACTTTTTCAAAAATAAAACATGTCTGACGAAAATCTACAAACATATCGTTTCACTATAACGATGAATCACTACTATTCTATGTAGAATACGATGAAGTTTTTTGTTGGATAATGAAACGGACATATTGTTCAATTATTCACATTTGTCTAAAAAGACATGCACGTTCGGAAAAGAAGGGTTCTTTTTAATGTATTAACACTGTGTATATGATGATAACATAATTATTGAATGATAATTGTTACAAAAATAGTAAGGAATAAATTTACATTTTTCGAGGAGGAATTTAAATAGATAGATGTAGACGAATGTACAAGCAAAATCTCGCTTCATATCATATAAGATCATGAGGTGATGAAATTGGTCAAAATTTATGTAGATCCCGGTCATGGTGGAAGTGACCCGGGTGCCCAAGGCAATGGACTACAAGAGAAAAATCTAACATTGGATATTGCCATAAGGATACGAGATATTCTTATCAATGAATATGAAGATGTGGAAGTAAGAATGAGTCGTACTGGAGACATAACGGTCAGCTTAGAACAAAGAACGAATGATGCAAATTCGTGGGGCGCAGACTATTTTTTATCCATTCATATTAACGCCGGTGGTGGTACAGGCTTTGAAAGTTATCGTTACCCCAATGCGTCGTCGCAAACCGCTAGATATCAAAGTGTTATTCACCCCGAAATTGTTCTAGAAAGTTTATTTCGTGATCGAGGGATGAAGGTGGCAAATTTTCATGTTCTTCGTGAAACGAGAATGTCTGCTTTGTTAACGGAGAATGGATTTATTGATCATGCAACAGATGCTTCAAGATTAGAGGATGATAGCTTTAGAGAAAGTATTGCCTGTGGACATGTCATCGGCCTAGAAAAGGCATTTCAACTGAGAAAAAAGTCTAATTCTACTCCAGGAACATTGTATCGCGTTCAAATTGGTGCGTTTGAAAGTGGGGAAAATGCACTTCAATTAGCAAGACAAGCTGCAATGAATGGATTTACAACTCATATATTTGAAGAAAGTTCTCTTTACAAAGTTCAAATTGGTGCTTTTTCGATTAGGGAGAATGCTGACAATCTCGCTCAAGAAGCACGAAATAAGGGCTTTGACGTCATTGTCGTTCAAATAAATCCCTAAAAAATAAGCACCCTTTACGGAGTGCTTATTTTGCGAAAATATGATTGCCGATTTTAATGGTTGTTGTTTTTGCCCGTAACCATGTGTTCGTCGTTTTAGCAGGATTATAGAAATAAAGAGAGCCGCTTCCTTGACCTCGGAAAGCAAGAGCTTCCTTGACTGCTTTTTTAGATTCAGAACTTGCAGCCTTGTTGATTTGCCCATTACTTACAGGGGTAAATTGGTCAGTTTGATAAATAACAGCATTTACTGTATTGGGGAAAAGCGAACTATCGACGCGATTTAGTACAACTGTTGCAACAGCTACTTTTCCTGCGTATGATTCACCCTTTGCTTCAGCTTCAACGAGCCTTGCTAATAATTCTTTTTCAGAATTTGTTACAGAAGAAGCTGGAATAGTAAGCTTTTGCCCAATTGATAACATACTATTTGTAGCTTTGTTTGCGGACATGAATGATTTTACTGGGATACCATACTGCATTCCTATTTTCCAGTAGGTATCACCTTTGTTCACAGTATGTGTCGCGGCAAGGCTGCTACCTACACCGACTAACATAATCGTTAAAAATGCCATGAAAGAAATGATTTTTTTCATCTTTCTTACCTCCTTTAACATTCCCATATACCTTATCATGATAGATTGATAGGAACATCCTCTACTATTTTCCAGTAGTGTCAAACCATTGCTATGACTGAGACAAGTTTCAAAAAGTGTAAAGATTGTCATGGGAAAGAAATATAATTAGTAGATTTCTGACTTAAAATGAAAAAACTCATAAACATCTGTTTGATACCGTATACATAATATAGGTTGAATTTTGTAGGCTGTCAGAGGGGTGATAAAGTGGATAACGAAATCATTCAATATTTTGTCGTGAATAATGATTTGAAGATGGAAGCGGGGAAAGTAGCAGCCCAAGTTGCCCATGCTGCAACCATTTCTACGATTAATATGGTAAGTGCAAGTAATTGTCAATTCCCTGACTACTTTGACTATTTTGTCGAATGGTACCAATCTGGCATGAGTAAAATTGTCTTAAAAGGAACAGAAGAAGAACTTTTTAGACTGAAGGAAAATGGTTTTTATACGATTAGAGACAGAAGTTATCAAGAGGAACCAAAAGGGGCCCTTACTGTTGTCTCCTTACCACCAATGCCTAGAATTATTGGTCAAAGATTTATTGGAGAATTTTCATTATATTAATTTGGAAGAAGGAGAAGCTTTACCTAAGGTCTCATGAAGTAAAATAAGGGGGTAGAGGCGAATGGGTTTGTTTTTTAATCGCTGGTCCTTTTATTTATCTTTCATTAGTATTGGCTTTGTCTTTCTTGCTTCATCTAATTCGATGAAAGAGCGAATAATTAAATGGTTCGGTATTCATCCTTTGCAAATATTGTTCTATTTTACGATATTGGTGCTTGTATTTGGCATTATTGGTTTTAGCGCCGTCAATAATTGGAGCAGTGCTCTTCGAAGTATTTTTACGGTAGGTTTTACGTTAGTGCTTACAGTCTTTCTAGCATACATTATTTATGTTGGGCAATTACTAGAATAAAGGCCAATGCAGTTTATTACACTGCATTGGCTTTTATTGTTTTTTAGGAAATTATAGATTTCGCAGTTGTGTATAACTTTGTTACGAAGTGTATCTACGTCTAGCGCAAGCAGCCATAGCCTAACAAACTTCAGGTCCCCTCCCTACGATAAGTCAACCAAGAATTGCTATCTCAATTCAGGTTTCCTATATCGAAAGAACAGGCCCTTCCAGTTATGTACGGCGATGTTCGAGGCGCCCCGCGCTTTTGTTCTTGTCTTGGAATTTATAA
>NZ_HE978515.1:147025-182532 GCF_000311725.1 Robertmurraya massiliosenegalensis JC6 | reverse complement strand
AGGCGAGGAAAGACCCAAGTGAATAATCTACACCTGGGTCGTAATTAAGTCGCGTTAGCGATTTTGTTCTTGTCAGCAGGAAATTATAAATTCCCTCGATTTCATGTTCGAATAAACGGTAGGAATATCGGCATGAAAAAATAACAGGAAAAATTCCGCTTAATGAGCAAGCATCATGAAAAAGAGCCAAAATAACAGGAGAAATTCCTGCTATTCCTTCAAAAAGTGCCAAAATAAACGATTTTGCTCTCCATAAGCGGAAAATCTTCCGTTATTTCTCCTAAAAGTGACTCCATCGAGGAGATAACAGGAAAAATTCCGCTTAAGGGTGAGAGATGGTTGGATGGATCGAATGAGACAAAACGGAAGCTTCCTACATTTTGTAGGAGCTTTGTTCTTGTCTTGGAATTTATAATTTCCCTCGACTTGTGGATAACGTGTTCGTATAAACAGTTGGCGTATCGGCATGAAAAAAAAGGAAAAATTCCGCTTAAGGGTGGGAGATCTATGAAGCAAATGAGACAAACCGAAGCTTCCTATATGTTGTAGGAGCTTTTTTCTTATGTGCTTCCATTCCTAATCTAGAGTTTGTGCAATGCTTAACAAAATTGACACAATATCGTCATCCTCTTGTAAATCCTATTATATCAACGTTTTCAGAATCTATTTTCACCAAAATACACCCCTGAATTTCCGACTAAGGGAATTTCCCCTCCTCAGTAGGGAGATCTCCCGATACGAGAAAAAGCGAACTGATTTTACAATAAAGCTAAGTTATTGGAACAAGGAGGAGCAAAATGGAAGCAAAAATGGTTTCAACAAAAAATTCGGAGCACTCACTCAATCATGCTTTTGCATCAAAATTTGCGAAATCGATGTTTTTATCAGTATTAGTGCTTATTATTTTAACGTTTATCGGAACAAGGATGTTTACTCATGTCGATTTAAATTTATATGGATACATGGTTGGAACAATTGTATTTCTTGGAGGGTTTTTCTATCGTTTTATCGCATGGGGAGAAAGACCACCGACAAAAATCATTATAATAAAAGGAATCAAGCTACTTTTTCGAAAATCAACACCAAAAACGTCGGTTGAGCAATTAGCTACCTATCGTTTTATTTGGAATCGTGGAATTTATCGCTGGACACAGCACTTTTTAATCGGTTGGGGCTGTTTATTATCATGTTTCGTAACATTCCCACTTGTTTTTGGTTGGATGTACTTCACGATGCCGGAAAATGGTTATTACACCATTGTCGCAATGGGAATGGACATTATGACCGTAAAGGCGGATGGATTAATTGCTAATCTATCATATAACGCTTTAAATATTTCAGCCTTGATGGTCATTGCCGGAGTGTGCATGGCTTTATATAGACGAATTAAGAATATGCAAGCGAGAGCGGAGCAAAAGTTCATCTATGATTTTTTACCGCTATATTTATTGCTTTTTATCAGTATTACAGGATTACTCTTAACGGTTAGTAATGTGTTCCTCCATGGCTGGGGTCATTATGCGATGAGTCTAATCCATCAATATTCGGTGGTCGTTACATTAATTTACTTACCATTCGGTAAGCTCGCACATATTCCATTCCGTCCGTTAAGTGTGTTTGCTCGAAATTATCGTGAACATTATGGAGAGCAGTCGATGAAGGCTTGTAAGGTATGTGGGCAAGAATTTGTTTCTACAGAGCAGTCAGAAGATGTGGTTCATGTACTTGGAGTCAATCAAATGGAATTTAAAAAGGAAGATTTTCATTTAGCCGAGTTATGTCTCCCATGTCGAAGAAAATATCGAATCGCCCAATTTTCTGGGTTCCCTACACATGAAGTAAAGGTTAAGGAGGCTAACCAGAATGCAAAGGGATAAGTTTTTTAAAGAAGTAGAGAATTTACAACATCCGAACGAAACGCTTGTTAGAACCCATTGCAGTTATTGTGGTATGCAATGTGGCATGAATTTAAGGGTCAACACAAAAACAAACAAAATCATCGGAGTCGAACCTCGCTATGATTGGCCAGTAACTGTTGGCAAGATGTGCCCTAAAGGGGTAACGGCTTATCAACAAACGAATCACGATGATCGAATTCTTAAACCGTTAATTCGTGATGATAAAACCTTAAAAGGAACAAAATTAGGCTTTCGTGAGGCATCTTGGGAAGAAGCTTATAATCTCATAGCTGACAATTTTTTAAAGCTGCAAACCGATTATGGAAAAGATTCCATATCAGTTTTCAGCGGAGTTTCGATGACCAATGAAAAATGTTATTTAACAGGAAAATTCGCCAGGGTTGCCCTTGGTACACGTTATATCGATTATAATGGTCGTTTTTGTATGTCAAGTGCAGCTGGTGGATTTCTCCGTTCCTTTGGTGTAGATCGCGGTTCAACATTGCCATGGACGGATCTTCATGAAACAGATTGCTTATTTATTGCAGGAAGTAATACGGCCGAGTGTCATCCTACATCCATGTTCCGGATTTGGAATGTACAGGAGCGAGGCGGCTATTTAATTGTTGCAGATCCTCGTGAAACACCAATCGCAAGAAGAGCAGATGTTCATTTAGATTTAAAACCAGGTACAGATCTTGCGTTGGCAAATGGAATTCTCAATTTATTGATTGAAAACGGCTACGCTGATGAAGAGTTTGTTCACGATCACACAAATGGTTTTGAAGAAACGAAAGAGCTTGTGAAGCAGTTTACACCGGAATATACGAGTGAACTGACAGGTGTAGCACCAGAAAAAATCATTCGAGCAGCTGAATTATACGGGAAAGCTCCCAATGCAGTTGTCATGTTTGCCCGCGGAATTGAACAACAGCATAAAGGGGTCGATAATGTCTCGGCTTATACGAATATGGCCCTTGTAACAGGGAAAATTGGTCGACCAAAATCAGGTGTGGCAACGTTCACTGGACAAGGAAATGGGCAAGGTGGTCGTGAGCATGGCCAAAAGTCAGACTTACTACCTGGTTATCGAAAAATCACCAATCCTGAGCATGTGAAAGAAATGAGTGAATACTGGGGAATCAATCCAGAAGAGATGCCGCAACCTGGTGTTTCTGCTTATGAGTTATTCGAACTGATGGATCAGAAAGTAATTCGTGGATTATACCTACTATGCTCGAATCCAGCTGTCTCTGCTCCAAATCTTAATTTTGTAAGAGAAGCATTGAAAAATCTAGATTTTATGGTGTGCTCTGACTTTTATTTATCAGAATCAGCAGAGTTTGCAGATGTTATTTTACCAGCCGTTACATGGTCTGAGGACGAAGGAACAGTCACAAATCTAGAAGGACGAATCATCAAAATTAATAAAGCACAAGAGCCGCTTGGAGAATCAAAACCAGACTGGCAAATTCAAGTGGAATTAGCGGAAAAGTTAGGAAAAGGAAAGTATTTTTCGCATTTGAAAACAGCTCGTGATGTAGCAGATGAATTTAGAGGGGCGACTAAAGGGGGTTATGCTGACTATTCAGGCGCTACTTGGGAAAAAATCGATAAGCAAGACGGTGTCTTTTGGCCATGTAAAAGTGAAGAAGATGAAGGGACACCACATATGTTCCTTGATAAGAAATTTTACCATCCTGATGGAAGAGCGAAAATTTGTGCCTTACCTTATCGACCACCAGCAGAGGAACCTTGTGAGCAATATCCACTTCGTTTAACGACAGGTCGAGTTGTTTACCACTACCTATCAGGTAATCAAACGCGAAGAATACAATTTTTACGAGATATGTGTCCAGAGCCATATGTGGAAGTTCATCCGGAAACAGCAAAAAAGTACAATATTGAACATGAAGAGAAAGTACGCCTCTTTACACGAAGAGGGGAAGCAATTTACAAAGTAAAGATGACAGAAGCGATTCGCATCGATACTGTATTTGTACCTTATCATTTCGGACATGAACAGTCTATTAATCTCTTAACGATTCCAGCTCTTGACCCGATGTCAAGAATGCCAGAATTTAAGGCATGTGCAGCACAAATCGAAAAACAATCAATAAAGAAGGTGCAATAAATGAAAAAGAGGCTCTATTTAGAACTAGAAAACTGTATTGGCTGTCGCTCTTGTCTAGCTGCTTGCACACAGTGCGGAGGTCATGAAGAGAGAAATAGAAACTATGTCTATGACGTCAATCCATTGGTTAATCGGCAAACGATGCCTCTCATGTGCCTTCATTGCGTTAATCCGGCTTGCGCACGAAGTTGTCCTGCACAAGCGATTCAAATTCATGAAACGGGTGCAGTCCTTTCTGCATTAGTAGAGAAATGTATTGGTTGTCAAAACTGCACGATTGCTTGTCCATATGGAATCCCTAAGTTTGATACAGAACAAAATTTGATGTACAAATGTGATCTTTGTATTGACAGAACGAAGGATGGCATCCCGCCAATGTGTGCGAGTGTTTGCCCATCTAACACATTACAATGGTTGACAGATGAAGAGATCGAACTAAAGCAAAAGCAATTTAATCTAGACAATGGAAAATGGGTAACAAGCTTGCCTTATCTAGAGAGTGAAACGAATGTTCGTGTGAATTTACCAGGTATTTTGCAAGGCGTTACAAAACTGTTTTAGGAGGGATCGACATGACAGGAAAAAATAATAAAATCCCCTTTCCAGAAGATAATTATACACATAATATTCATCGCAATAATGAAAGAAAATTAGATAGACGCGGCTTTATGAAAACATTGGTTGGTGCTGCTGGCGTATTTGCCGTATCGTCCCTTCCGTGGGGTGCGGTGGCAGCAAAGGAATTAATGGGATTAAGCGAAAAGGAATATCCCCATAAAAAAATTGTAGATATTGACAAAATGGGGATTGGGGAAGCAAAAGATTTTAAATTTCCCGGTGAACACGATGATGCCATCTTAATTCGTCTTTCTGAGAATAAGTATGTCGCTTATAACAGCGCATGTACACATCTTCAATGTCCAGTCTTTTGGGCGAAGGAAGAAGGAGAAATGTTATGTCCTTGTCATCATGGAAAGTTTGATGTTGAAACGGGAAATCCAACTGCAGGCCCACCAAGACGACCATTGCCAACGATTGAAGTGAAGGTAGAAAATGGAGCGGTTTACGCTGTAAGGGTGAAACGTTATGAATCATAGACTTGTGAATTTTGTATTGTTATTAATTTGTCTGATGTTAAATATTATTTTTACACAAAAGATGGTCCATCAATATAAATTTGAAAACTATGATACGGCCATTCTATTTTGTATGTTGAATCTTATCGTATTTCCAATCGCCCTTTTTATCTATAAACGTGATAAAAAGCAAAGTGAAGTGATATCCAAATGATGAGTGAAACATTTTTAGATTTTTGCTTTATTCGAGAGGAAAAGGGAAACTTTCGCAATGAAATTGAACAATTATTCCTCTCTTTGTTTAAAGGAACAAAGCTGCACTGGTATTTGGATGAAAAAAAGCTTGAAGAAGCAGAAGTAGTGGTCGCTGAAGTTAAAGGGATGAGTAGATGGCAATCTGAAGCTGAAGTGATTCAATATTTAGAAGAACATGCTACAGAGACATTTTGGAAGTTATTGCAAGGCTATCAAATGTATGTCTATCCTGTTCAGAAGGGATGTCATAGCTGTGATTAATATTGGATTATTGGAACAGCGCTATCTAGGTAGGACAGTTGAAGTCGCAATACAAGATGAAGAGGGTCAGGACCTTGCTCCATTTATTCGAAAAGAGATAACAAAGATTGGGTTGTGCCCAGATCAGACGCATTTACGTATTTATTTTGAAGAACAGAAGTTTTTTGCCATCCCTCTTCATGCTGAGGTTATAATGGATAGCGATGAATGGACGGCTACTGATCTACAAGGCAAACTAAAATATATGATAAGAAGGGTAAGAGAAATATGAGTAAAAATGCACGTATTACAAACTGGAACCCAGAAGATCCGAAGTTTTGGCAAGAAACGGGTCGCAAACATGCGAAAAGAAATCTGTGGATTTCTGTACCTTCCTTAATGCTTGCTTTTGTTGTCTGGCAGATTTGGTCAGTCGTCGCTGTCCGTTTAAATGATATCGGCTTTACGTATACAGATGAACAATTATTTACATTAGCAGCTATTCCTGGTTTAGTGGGAGCGACTTTACGATTTTTCTATACATTTGCTGTTGGGAAATTTGGGGGTAGAAACTGGACGGTTATTTCCACAGCCGTGTTAGCGATCCCAGCTATCGGAATTGGAATGGCTGTGCAAAATCCAGAAACACCATACTCGGTCATGTTGCTATTAGCGGCACTTTGTGGTTTAGGTGGAGGGAATTTCTCTTCATCATCATCTAATATGAGCTTTTTCTTCCCAAAAGCTGAAAAGGGAACGGCACTTGGGATTAATGGCGGCTTAGGAAATATGGGGGTTTCAGTTGTACAATTCGTAACCCCACTCATTATCGCAACTAGTACGTTCGCATTCATGGGAGAGGGCCAAGTATTATCAAATGGTGAAACGGTCTGGCTTCAAAATGCTGCTTATATTTGGGTCATTCCGATAGCGATTGTTACCATCGCTGCCTACTTTGGAATGGATAATCTTCCAAATACAACTCAATCTGTAGCAGATCAATTTGTCATTGTAAAACGTAAGCATACTTGGATTATGACCGTTTTATATGTGGCCACATTTGGCTCATTTATCGGTTATTCAGCAGCATTTCCGCTTCTGTTGAAATCGCAATTTCCAGAATACATCTCATTAGCATTTTTAGGTGCATTATTAGCGGCTGCAGCTCGTCCAGTTGGTGGTTGGTTGTCAGATAAGCTAGGAGGAGCACTTGTCACAACCTGGGTCTTTATTGTGATGACCATTGGCGCCCTTGGAGTTATATATTTTACAAATGCGAAGACGTTTTCAGGCTTTTTAGTATCATTTTTAATTCTTTTCTTAGCATCGGGAATTGGTTCAGGTTCAACCTTCCAAATGATCCCGACCATATTTCCTGTTAAGGAAGCTGCACCAGTATTAGGATTTACAGCAGCATTTGCGGCATATGGCTCATTCTTTATTCCGCAACTTTTTGGATGGTCAACTAGCACAACGGGCTCACCTGTATCAGCTTTCTATATCTTTATAGCCATCTATATCATTTCTTTTGTCCTTAACTGGTTCTATTATCAGCGTAAAAAAGGCCAGGATGTAAAAATTAAAAAGGCTTCATAATTGTTGAGCTCACTCTCCTACAAGAGTGGGCTCATTATAGTATTTCGCTTAAATGGTTAGCAAATGGTATATTTAAATGAGAGCAACTGGTTAAAGTTAAGAGGTGAGTTAAAATGATGGAGCCTTTGCCAAAGAAGGATATTAATCGATATTTACTCCAATCTTCTGAGGATGAAATTAAAAGAATCGCATTGGAACTTCATGAAGGTGTAGGTCAAACTTTATACAGTGTGTATAGTGGGATACAATTTCTTGAAACGAACACAGAAGATACAAAAATGAAAAATTATATGCGCGAGATGGCTGAGGTTTTAGAAAGAACGATTCAAGAGATTCGTTATTTGTCTGTAGAATTACATCCGCCAACTCTTTCGACGATTGGGTTATTTCCGGCATTGCAAAGCTATTTGAAATTATATACTTCCACATTTGGGATCGTTGTAGAGATTGAACAAAAGGGTGAAGAAATCCCCTTACCTGTCAGTCACCGCATCGGACTTTTTCGCGTTTGTCAAGAAGCGTTGGCGAATATCGCTAAATATGCAGATTCTGATAAAATTAAAATTCAGTTGAGTTGGGAACAAAATCGAATTCAAATCATAATCGAAGATTTCGGAGTCGGTTTTGACGTCAATGCTCAACTACATAGTCATGGATTAGCGGCGATGGGAGAAAGAATGAAGTTAATTGGAGGAGAATGTATCATTTCATCAGAGTTAGGCAAGGGGACGATGATAAAATTGGAACTTCGTCTACCTTCAGATTTTCGTCAAGAGGAGGAAAGAGCTTGATTAAAGTATTACTTGTAGACGATCATGCTGTTGTTAGAATGGGGTTAAAGATGCTCTTGGACCACCATCCAGAGATGGAGGTTGTTGGTGAGGCCTCTGAAGGAAATGAAGGAATTCAAAAAGCGCATGAATTAAAACCTAATGTTGTGGTGATGGATTTAAGTATGCCCCATGGGAAAGATGGACTTTCTGCAACTTCAGAGTTAAAAAAGCAAATGCCTGAAATTGCCATTTTAATCTTAACAATGCATGACGATGAAGAATATCTATTTCGTGCGATTCAAGCTGGTGCTTCTGGTTGTATTTTAAAAAGTGCACCACATGAAGAGTTGATTCAGGCGATTAACTCTGTCTCAAATGGAGATGCCTACCTTCATCCATCTGCAACAAAGAGATTGATGGAGGAATACTTAAGTAGTTCGAAGGACGAGGATGGAGATTTAATCCTCTTATTATCTGACAGAGAAAGGGAAGTCCTTACATTGATCGCTAAAGGGTATTCCAATAAAGAAATCGGTGAACAGCTATCGATTAGTGTCAAAACAGTAGAAACGCATAAAGGGAATATTATGGAGAAGCTACGTATGAAAACAAGACCAGAGCTTGTTGCATTCGCTTTAAAAAAAGGGCTTCTAGGTCATTTTTTGTAAATTCAATTTGGTTTTTAAGGTGAATTGAGTCTTTATAAAGGAAGGTTTCGATGTTTAATAAAAGTAAAAACTATGACCCCATTTTAAGAGAATGCGAGCAGATCAAAGCGCAGATTCATTGTGATTTTGTAGGCTTCGCTTTTCAGAATACGATTGGACCAGATATTAAATGGCATATTGCAGCAGGTAACTACAACGAAAAATACAAGTTGATTTCTGTTCGATATGGAAAAGGGATTGCAGGAAGAGTCATATCTACTGGAGGAGCAATGACCATTGAAGACTTCCCAAATGATATCGTCGGAAAGGCATTGGAATATCCCATTATGCTAGCAGAGAAGCTTATTTATTCCTTTGCAGTACCTGTTCAATTTAAGGGGATGGCAAAAGGGGTGCTGTTAATAGGAAATCGATCAAACCAGTCCCTTTCAGTTCAAGATAAATTGTTGGTAAAAGCGGCCTCAAGTCGTATTGAGAAGATTATAAATGCGGAATAAAATTGAGGTGAAAAAATGAATATGGAGTCGAACTTTTCACAACCATATAAAGAATTATTAGATTTAAAATATGCATTAGATGCATCTGCCATTGTGGCGTATACGGATCAAAGAGGTATTATTCAATATGTAAATGATAAGTTTTGTGAAATCTCGGCCTATTCAAAAGAGGAATTAATCGGGAAAGATCACCGAATCGTAAACTCCCAATATCATCCGAAGGAATTTTTTCGTGACATGTGGAGAACGATTTCTTCAGGGAAAGTGTGGAAGGGTGAAATTCGTAATCGTGCAAAAACTGGAAATTACTATTGGGTTGATACTACGATTGTTCCATTTTTAACGGAAGAAGGGCGACCTTATCAATATTTGGCGATTCGCTATGAAATTACGAAGCGAATGAAAATCGAAGCTGAGTTGAAGCAAATGATGACCAGATTAATCGACGTTCAGGAAGATGAGAGAAAGAAACTTTCTCGAGACCTTCATGATGGAATTGGTCAAAATCTTTATAGCCATTTGATTACGATCAATCTTCTCCAAGCAGAAGTGTCCCATCCACTCATTGATCAGCTACAACATGAAGCATCAGAGTTAATAGAAGAGATTCGAAAAATTTCATGGGAGTTACGTCCCTCAGTACTGGATGATTTGGGACTTATCCCTGCGATTCGCTCGTACTTAACTCGTTATTCAAAGCATTATGGCATCGATGTAGAATTAGATTGCCATATAAATAGAAGAATTTCGTCTAACAAAGAAGTAGCGATCTATCGAATTATTCAAGAAGCACTGACAAATACACGTAAATATGCAGAATCGGAAAAAGCGACTGTCACAATAAGAGAATTAGACAACTCGGTTAGAGTGCTAGTAGAGGATTTTGGTAGAGGGTTTAACCAGCAGAAAGCACAAAGAGGGGTCGGACTATTTAGTATGGAGGAAAGAGCCCGTGCTGTTAGTGGGATATTGCAAATTCAATCTATAGTCGATAAAGGTACAAAAGTGATTTTTGAGGTGCCGATTTGAAATGAAAGGACAGTCATCATATTCTGCGATAACTGTCCTTTTTTAGTTGTATTAGTCTTCTACGATGTGGAATTCCTTGAGCATTGTATCAAATCTTGCTCCATGTCCTTCTTCCGCAATAGAGAAGTATTTCTGTTGAATAATAAAGCTACCACCTGACCCATTATCAAGAACATATACTTTTGTCAGCTCATTATCCCAGTCATGTCCATCCTTCTTAGCTAAAAACATATGACCAGGTAAAGGTTCATTCGTTTTTTCATCAAGTATGACATTCGGGTAATCGGCTAATATCTCATCTTTAATTTCAGCTAATGCTTCATTAGCTGGTTGATCCTTTCGTTGCGTTATCGTCATAGATACTTCTGGATAGCGTTCTTCAAGAGGTTCTTTAGGTGTAATAACGTCTCCGGCTTCCGTCTCCTCCATGACATAACGTTCTTCGTCTATATAGATAACATATTCTGCTTCTTTCCCTGCATTTAATGTAAGATTCGTACCTTCATCCATTCCCTCGATACTTTGGATAATTTCCTTTTCAGGCTCAAACATCGATTTGACTTTATCAACTAAGGCGCTTCCCGTTTCAGATTGTGAACCAAATGAGAGGAACACCACGGCTGCGGCAGCCACTAGTATCGTTAATTTTCTCTTAATGGGTTTGGTTTTTTTGATCTCTTTCTTCTTTTCATCAGCAAATAATTCTTTTTCAATGCTATTCCAAATTTCTTCTTTTTCTTTAGGGTGGAAGTTTGACATTTCTTCTAAGCTCTCCTCAATTTTTTTATCCTCATCCTTAAACATGCTTTTTCCCCCTATCCTCAAGGTCGTTTAAATAATCTCTTAATAACGATCTGCCCTTGTGAAGTCGTGATTTGATTGTGTTTTGATTCGTTTCTAATACAGTTGAGATTTCTCGTTCTGAGAAACCTTTGAGATATTTTAAAATAATCGGAATCCGATAGAGCTCGTTTAGAGACTGGATCGCCTCATTTAATTCGGAGAAATCCTCAGTCTTATGTGATGAATCTTTCACATCAATATCGAGATACTCTTTGTGGTAGTTCATTTTTGATTCTTTTTTCATAATTCGGTTACATTCATTTGTTAAGATTCGATAGAACCAGGGATCAAAAGGTCTCTTCGAATCATAAGATGATAAGTTTTTATATACACGTATAAAAGTTTCCTGGGTGGCTTCTTTCGCTAGTTCGCGATTTTTCGTTATTAATATCGCTACGCGTAACGCTTTATCAATTTGTTGATTATAAAAGGTTCGAAAAGCTTCTTTATCACCTGATTTAATACGTTTAAGCAATGATGTATCCATGGAATATTCCCACTCCTCTCGAGAACTTGCTTGAAATGCATTTCTATATACTAATACCAAAAGGTTGATAAAAAAGTTTGCTCATTTTGAAAAATAACGCTGAAATTTTTAATATTACTTACAAATGTATTGTCAATCGCCATTTTGAAATGTTGAAAAATCGTCACCGATTTAGCTAAATATTGTAACAATATTTCTACTGTGTAAATGTTACAATATCTATATTGGAAGGGAGTAATTGAATATGGAGAAAGAACTGCAAGGGATTACTGAATTATTGAATCAAATGAATTCTAATATAGATAAGAAGTTTGCGGCGATAGATGAGAGACTTTCCAAGCTTGAAAAAATAGATAGCATTGAACACCGCGTGATTGTTAATCAAATTGATTTAACTGATATAAAAGATATTCTTTTTCGACTTGAAGGTCAACCAACAGAACAATGGACAAGTGTCATGAATGAAGCGATAACGAGATTAGAAAAGGCCTATCAACTTCATCTGCAAGATGTGAATAAAAGGCTGGATAGTCAACTTTTGAAAATTGCAAAAACCGAAGAAGAAATTTTAATACTAAAAGGATAGTCAATCGTTACTTTGATTTCAAGAGTTGATGATTGTTCATGAGAGGTCTAGAGAGAATATGTTCTCCAGATCTCTTTTGTATGTCATGATTTTCAAACTTTGAAGGATGAATTAGATTTTGCAGGCGCTCCAAGTTGACAAGAGGATTTTTGCTCGTATCATATGCCTTTAGCGATGCTTTTGAAATAAAATGAGCAAGTGAAGTGCTATTTTTCCCTCAGCGTGCACTTTGTTACAGTCAAATTGCAGAAAATATTATATAATTCAATTCAGATAATCATTTTCAAACTGGAACGTACTCCAAGAATATTAGAAACCTGAAGGAATGGGCTTAATCATGAACATGTATGAGATGATAATTGATATTTTAGAAAAAAACGGACCTGTTTCTTTTCATGCAATTTGTGAAGAAATGAATGAAAGAAACTGGACGAGTAATAAAAATAAAAATCCAGTTCAAGTATCCCATGTAAAATCCGTCGTCAGTAGAAAAAAAGATTTATTCAATGTAAATGATGATATCGTTTCGATAAGAAAAGAGAAGGAGCTTCTCTCTTTATCTGCTACTGTCGGAGGTTTTCCTGGACCATCATTTAAACTAGAAGTGGATTTTATTCAACAGCGGTTTTTCATGTTTGAATGGAATAACGATGGTTTTATGAAAAAAGTTCGAGAAGAAAGAACGATTTACATTGGGGATGTAGAGAAGTTTAAAAAAGAAATTATAAGATTAAAAATATGGGATTGGGAAAGAGATTATCAACCTGATTCCCTATTATTAGATGGAACGAATTGGTCTGTTACACTGAGAACAAAGGGCAAAGTATATGAAAGCGAAGGACTTCAAACCTTCCCAGAAAATTGGAAGAAGTTCTGTCGAGCCATTTCTCGACTCGTCGGGATAGCGTTTGAGTAATTTTCAAGTCTTTAAAAGTAAAGTTCCCTTGAATAAATTCATTCATGTAGGTCAATCTATGACTAAATAGCAACAATGGTTGCGAAAAGTGCCATAATTATTGAATGAAGAAGTGAGGGAGTGGCTTTCATGAGAAAAAAAGAACCATTTCATTGTCAAGAAGACATGGATGTAGTACATCATCAATTAGTGGAACAAATCGCTCGGATTAGTGTTGACGAAGAAGAAGAACGTATGCGAGATGAGCTTGAACTAACTGAACAAGAGGGAGCTAACAAGAAAGATGGTTAGCTCTATTTTTTTTGGAAATGGTTTAAACCCTATTTAATGGTTGACATTGTTGGAAAATCACATATAATAAAACCATGTAATCCGAGTATTATGATAAGATTTATTAGAATAGGTGTGGATTTATGTTTATAGACATCAATAAAATCGATAAACAATATTTAAATAAAGAAAATCAGCCCGTTGATATTTTAAAAGATATCAATTTATCCATTGATAAGGGCGAATTTATCTCCATTCTAGGACCATCTGGATGTGGTAAATCAACTCTTCTTAACATTGTTGCAGGTTTAACAAAACCGACAGATGGAGTCGTTCAAGTAAATGGGACAAAAGTGACGAAACCTGGAAGAGACAGAGGGATGGTGTTTCAGCAGGCAGCACTTTTTCCTTGGTTAAATGTGTTAGAGAATGTGATGTTTCCATTAAAAAAAATGATGACAAAAAAAGAAGCAGTAGATGCAGCCATGAAGTATTTGCAAATGGTCCAACTAGGTAAATATACGGAGCATTATCCTCATGAACTTTCAGGTGGAATGCAACAACGTGTTGCGATTGCAAGAGCGCTAGCGATGGATCCGGAAACATTATTAATGGATGAGCCATTTGGGGCTTTAGATGAACAAACTCGTTCGAGACTTCATGTTCAGCTTGAAACGATCTGGATGGAGACGAAGAAAACGATCCTCTTCGTTACACATAGTATCTCTGAATCTATTAAGCTATCTGATCGAATTATTGTGATGGGGACAAAGCCAGGAATTGTTTTAGAGGATATTAAAGTTGATATTCCAAGACCAAGACATGAGCATAAGCAGCAAGTGATGGAGCTTGAAGAGCATATCATGAGCTTCTTGAAAAAGGAAATTGACAAGGTTGTTAGTGAGGAATTAGCGATATGAAAAAATTCACAAGACAAATTATCTTTTTCGCTGTTGTTATTTTCCTTTGGGAGCTAGGTTCCCGCCTTGAATTATGGATGCCGATTATTCTCCCATCTCCAACCATGGTGTTCAATGCTCTTGTAACAGGATTTGAGGATAAAACACTCATTTATGATTTAGTAGCCAGCTTCAAACGATTATTTATTGGATTAGGCATTTCGCTTGTCCTTGGAGCAGCAATTGGTATTCTTCTCGCTAAATCAAAGTACGCTGATGATACTCTTGGCTCACTCATTTTAGCTCTACAAAGTGTACCAAGTATTGTTTGGCTCCCGCTTGCTATCATGTGGTTTGGGATGAATGAAGTATCTGTTATATTTGTCGTTGTTCTTGGTGGAACGTTTGTAATGACCTTAAATATGCGCATGGGCATAAAGAATGTCTCTCCATTATATATACGAGCTGCGCAAACGATGGGATCAAAGGGAATGGATTTATTTTTCCGCGTCGTATTTCCGGCTTCCATCCCATATGTAGTTACGGGGGCAAGACTTGCTTGGGCATTTGCCTGGAGAGCATTAATGGCAGGGGAGTTGTTAAGCACAGGTCCTGGATTAGGTTACACTCTTCGATATGCATCAGATTTTGGTGATATGAGCCTTGTCATAGGCGTTATTGTAATTATTGGAGTAATTGGCTCTGTTGTCGATCAGCTTATTTTTAACAGAGTAGAGAAGTCAGTAATGAAACGATGGGGACTAGAATCATAGAAAAAAAGTTTACTAGGAGGGGAAAAGATGAAAAAGAAATCACTATTAATATTTATGACGCTTATGTTATGTGTCGGTATTTTAGCAGGTTGTGGATCAAATTCTGCAAATGGAGCAAATGAAAAAGTGGTGATTGGTTATTTTCCGAATATTAACCACGTTCCAGCAATGATTGCGAAGGATAAGGGTTATTTTGAACAACAATTAGGCGATGGAACAACAGTAGAATATAAAACATTCGCTGATGGCGCAGCATTCATGACGGCCTTGAAAACAGGTGAGATTGATGCCGGGTTAGTAGGTCCAGGGCCAGCTATGAATAACTATTCAACAGGGGCTGATGTAAGAATCATTGCAGGAGCTTCAACTGGTGGGACTGTTGTTTTAGCCAGAGAGGGAAGTGGAATTACTTCACCAGAGGATCTTGCAGGAAAGACATTTATTACACCAGCTGTAGGATGCACACATGACGTCCAATATGAAACATATTTACAAGATCTCGGGATCACTTCTGAACGAATTGGTGGTACGATGAAGCATTTAACCGGAAATCCAGCACAATATTCAGCTATGCTTCAAGCTGGTAAAATTGATATTGCGGTTGCACCAGAACCTTGGGCAGCACAGATTCAAGTGGAAACAGGAGCAGAAGTGGTGATTCCGTGGAACGAAATTTCGTTTGGTGAAACATTACCAGCCTCTATCCTTGTAACAAGTGGCGACATGATTGAGAACCATAATGAAACGATTGAAAAAATCGTGGCAGCCCATAAAGAAGCTGTTACATTCATTGAAGAAAATCCTCAAGAAGCAAAAGAAATAACGATTAAGGATATTAAAGAAACAACAGGTCAAGAACTTGATCAAGAAGTTGTCGATCTTGCATGGGAGCGCATTGGCTTCACATATGAAGTAGATAAAGACGCTGTTCAAGCGTTTGCAGATAGCTCTTACACATTAAAGTTCTTAAAAGATCAGCCAAATTTCACTGAATTAATTGACGACCAATTTATTAACACGGCTACAGCAAGTCGTTAATAAACACAATTTAGATAAAAAAAGGGTGTTAAAGAAGCAAATTCTTTGATCCCCTTTTTTATGTGAATCAATTTCATAATCGTGCTTCTAAAGTTAAAAAACGAAAAAATGTAACGCTACACAATTTGATTATTAGAATTCCAGAGTGTGTTCGAGTGAATGATGCTAAAGCTGTTCGTTTTTTCATTTACCTTCGTTACATTGTGAAATCGACTCATATGCATGGAATTTACTAAGGACAGTGATTTATGGCGTCTATTTATAGAGGAGAAGTGGAAATTTTGCAAGGACAACAGGATAGGAACATAAAGTGGAAAAATAAGTTGAGTGGAATGACCCTCGTTGTGGTGATTGCCTTAGGTGCGAACTATTTGGGGAATCTCTTTCCTTTAATAGGGAGTATCCTTTTTGCCATTATCATTGGACTTATTATTCGAAATACGTGGGGAGTACCTATTAAGTTTGAAACAGGATTGAATTTTGTTATTTCTAAGGTATTGAAAATAGCTGTCATCTTTTTAGGTGTTAGTTTGAATTTAAATGCAATCGTTACAATTGGCCAACAGTCTTTACTTGTCGTTATCACCTCTGTGATATTAGGAATTGGTCTTACTTATTGGTTTGGGAGGCTATTAAAATTAGATCGAACACTCACTCTCATGATCGGAATCGGGACGAGCATTTGCGGGGCAACAGCAATTTCTTGTGTAAAAGGGGTATTAGAAGCGAAAGATGATGAAACGGCCTATGCTATTTCTACGATTGTCTTTTTTAATTTACTTGCTTTCTTTGTGTATCCATTCGTCGGACATATACTTCACTTTGATTCCATGTCCTTTGGCATTTGGGCTGGGACGGCCGTTCATGATACTTCTTCTGCCGTTGCCGTTGGATTTGCTTATAGCAACGAAGCTGGAAATGTAGCTACGACCGTAAAGCTGGCAAGAACATTGTTCCTTTTACCAGTAATTCTAATTTTGCCATCTCTCACGGGAAAACAAAATAAGGGGACTATCAAGCACTCCTTAAAATCAGCATTCCCTTGGTTTATTATGTGGTTCTTATTGATGAGTGTTTTAAATACATTAGGCTTATTTCCAACTTGGTTCCAAGGCTTAAGCAATGATGGAGCAAAATTTATGATCGTGATGGTCATGGCAGCTGTTGGGCTACAGGTCAATCTGAAAGGCTTTGCTAAACTTGGCTTCAAGCCATTTTTAACTGGTCTATTTGCCTCTACTGCAGTGTCTATAATTAGCTTAATATTGATTTTTTATATTATCTCGAATTGAGTATTGCGCTAGGGAGTCATATTCTTAGCGTTTTCTTTGTTCAGAAAAATGATAATTTTATACAAAATTCAACAATAACATATCAAATAATAGTTAAAATATGGTTTAATTTTTAATAAATAGGGAAAATAGTAGAATTGATAGTTTAGATAGAAAAAATGTACAATTAGAGAAAGAAAACACTAAAGGGGTTTAGGAAATGAAGTACACGACAAGATTATATGTTGGGTTTGGATTAATGATCTTAGTGTTAACGATGATTATCACCTTAATTGTGGGAATTCTTAACATTCAAAATCAAGATATGAACAATTTAGTAGAAGACCGTTATGAAAAAATTAAGCTACTCAACCATATTCGAACGGGAGCTAAAAATATTAATAATGAACTAAATATTCTTCTACAAAGCGATGCGACGACAAAAGATGACAGTATAGAGGATATTCGAACAGAAGTGATTAGTATCAATGACGAAATCAATGTATTAAAAGAGGTCATTCAAGTGCCAGAGGCGAAAGATTTATTAATGACGACGGTCTCGCAATTCGATACATATGAAAAGACAGTCGAGAAAATCATTTCTCAAATATTATACGATGAAAGGAACCAGGTACAAAGCATACATACAAATGCTAATGAACAATATCATCAAATTATTACGGTCATTGATCAGTTGATTGCTGTACAAGAAGGAATTATGGAGGATACTCTAGCAAGCTCAAAATCTAATTATCATCTCTTTATTAATGTTAGCATCGTGTCAATATTAGTAGCCTTAATTCTCAGCTATATGGTGTCTAAATGGGTGATTAGAGATATTAGGACACGTTTTCGCAGTATAAGAGATGTTATGAAAAGTATTCAATACGGTTCAGAGAATCTTCCACGCCTAGAAATGGATGGGAGAGATGAAATTGGGGAAATTGCTTTAGCCTATAATGAAATGGCGCAAGCACTCGAAGATCATGAACGGATGGAAAGAGAGTATACAGAAGAGGTCGAGGAACAAAATTGGTTATCTAAACGTCTAGCAGAACTATCAATGTTGTCGCAAGAAATATTGGATATTTTAAAATTAGGAGATACATATCTTCAAGAAATGGCGCCGATGGTAGATGCTACGTATGGTTCGTTATACATAGTAAAGGAAGAAGCATCAGAACATTATTTATCACAGGTATCTGTATATGCAGGTTCAGCAGCTGATCATATTACTGAAAAAGAAACAATTAAATGGGGAGAAGGATTAATCGGTCAATGTGCGAAAGATGGAAAAATCAAACAAATATACCATGTCCCAGAAGATTATGTTTCGATTTCATCAAGTCTTGGTGAGACAAAACCAAATTCGATTATGATTGTTCCTATTCATCTTGATGGAGATGTTGTTGGAGTGATAGAACTAGCAACACTTACGGAATTTTCACCACTGCAAGAGAAATTGATGATGGAAGCAACAAAGCAACTTGGAATCACGATTTATCGAATTAATCAACAAATGCAAGTAAGACAGCTATTAGAAGAAGCACAAACTTTAAACGAAGAATTGCAAAGTCAATCTGAGGAATTACAGTTACAACAAGAAGAATTGCGGACAATGAACGAAGAGCTTGAAGCACAATATCGACACTCTGAGCAAAAAACGAAAGATCTGGAGAATACAAAGCAAGAATTAGAAGAAAGAACGAAACAGCTTCAATTAAGTTCTAAATATAAATCAGAATTTTTGGCGAATATGTCACATGAATTAAGAACTCCATTAAATAGTTTATTGATTCTGGCTCAAATATTACAAGAAAACAAAGAGGGCAACTTAACGGATAAACAAGAGGAGTATGCTAGTACGATCTATGCATCAGGAAAAGATTTGCTCAATTTAATTAACGATATTCTCGATTTAACAAAAATTGAGTCGGGCAAATTGGATGTTCACGAAGTACCATTAAACATGAATGAGTTGGAACAATTTTTTAAGAAGCAGTTTGAGCCTATGGTAGAAAAGAAGGGAATTCAATTTGAAGTTGAAATTGATGAGGAGCTCCCGAATACATTTCATACAGATGAACAAAAGGTGTATCAAATTTTAAAGAATCTTATTTCGAATGCCATAAAATTTACGGAACGGGGATATGTCAAGCTTCAGGTGCAAAAAAAGACGGGGAATCGTGGTGAAACCTATATCTTATTTAAAGTATCTGATACTGGGGTTGGGATTTCAAAACAGAATCAACAGCTTATTTTCGAAGCCTTTCAACAGGCTGACGGAACAACAAGTCGTAAATATGGTGGTACCGGATTAGGGCTCTCAATAAGCAGAGAATTAGCTGCATTATTAAATGGCCATATAACGGTTGTGAGTGAAGAGGGAGAAGGGAGTGTGTTTACTTTTTATTTACCAATCTCTAATTTACGTGAAAAACAGGATGGAGAACGAGAGGTTGCCGTTACAGTTGAAGAAATGAATCCGCAGTTAATTATGGCTCCTACCCTTTTATCAGAGTCCGTTCAGGATCAATATCTAGTTGGAAAAAAGGTTCTCGTCGTTGATGACGATATGAGAAATGTCTTTTCACTTACTACGGCTCTAGAGGCGGTAGGAATGAAAGTCTCTTTTGCGGAAAATGGGAAAGATGGTATTCAATATTTACAAGAAAACGATGATGTCGATATTGTGTTAATGGATATTATGATGCCAGAAATGGATGGCTATGAAGCAATGCGGAAAATTCGAGAGGATGAGCGCTTTACTGATTTACCGATAGTTGCACTAACGGCAAAGGCGATGAGTCATGATCGGAAAAAATGTATTGATTCAGGTGCATCCGACTACATTACAAAGCCAGTTAATTTAGAGCAATTATATTCTTTATTAAAAGTATGGCTTTATAAATAGAGTATCGTTTTTTAAGGGACTGACAAAAGGTTATAAGATTAGTAGTCTCTTAAAAGACTTGCAAATGAAAGGTAGATAAAATGAATATCCAGCAGAGTGACAAGTTAGAAAGTATTGAAGTAAAACTGTTGCTAGAAGGAATATATCAATGTTATGGACTCGATTTTAGAGACTACGCAGCGACGTCGATTCGGAGAAGAATATTATATCGTATGAAAGTGGATAATATCAAAACCATTACACAGCTACTAGATAGAGTCTTGCATGATCCAAACATGATGGAGAAGCTCTATTTTGACTTCTCCATCAATGTCTCGGAGATGTTTCGCGACCCAAGTTTCTTCTTGATAATGAGGCGGAAGATTCTCCCTGAATTAGCTAAATATCCTCTAATCCGAATTTGGCATGCTGGATGTTCAACGGGTGAGGAAGTTTATTCAATGGCGATTTTGTTAAAAGAAGTAGGGCTTTTTGATAAGGCTAGAATCTATGCGACCGATATTAATGAAAAGGTATTGGATGTAGCGAAAAATGGCAAATTTCCGTTAAAGAAGATGCAAGAATATACAAATAACTATGTGAATTCAGGTGGAGTACAAGATTTTTCTGCTTATTATTCAGTTCAAAATGATTTTGCGAAGTTTGACACAGAATTATCCAAAAATATTACCTTTGCACAGCATAACTTAGTGACAGATGGCTCTTTTAACGAGTTTCATATGATCATCTGCCGAAATGTTCTAATTTATTTTAATAAATCATTACAAGAACGTGTCCATACATTATTTTTTCACAGTTTAAGTAGGAATGGATTCCTTGGTCTTGGAAGTCGAGAAGGACTATTAAGTAGAATGAAAGATATAACCTATCAAGTGATCGACCAAAAAGAAAAAATCTATCAAAAGGAAACAGGGGTGTGAGCGCATATGGAGGGTAAAGAAGTCAACATATTATTGGTAGATGATCGTCCGGAAAACTTATTAGCATTAGAAGCCGTGCTCAATTCACCTGATTATTGTCTTATCCAGGCTAATTCAGGCATGGAGGCCTTGAAATGGGTCCTTAAGAAAGAATTTGCTGTCATTTTGATGGATGTTCAGATGCCTGAACTTAACGGATTTGAAACTGCAAAAATGATTCGTGAACGAGAAAAGACAAAAGATGTCCCGATTATTTTTAATACGGCTTTAAGTCAAACGCTCGAAAATATTCTGTATGGATATTCAGTCGGTGCAATCGACTACATATTAAAACCTGTAGACCCAATCATTTTAAAATGTAAGGTTGATGGATTTGTTTCCATGTATTTACATAAGAAAAAAGTAATCGAACAGAATGCTGTGATTTCCATGAGAACAAAAGAATTAGAAACTGTTTCTGCTGAACTTCGAAAAAGAGAAGCAATGGCTCGTGCGGTAGGCGAGACTTCAATTGATACAATTGTTTCCTTTAATGAAGCGGGCGAAATTCTTTCTGTCAATCCTGCCGTAACGTCCATGTTTGGATATTCAAATCATGAACTGATTGGGGAGCGAGTGGATATTTTATTTGAATTTTCTATTGATGATGTTCCGAAAAGAGCTAATGTTGATACGATCGGTTTAAGAAAAAACAAGTCCGTCTTTCCAATTGAAATCCATCTTGCTGATGCTGCAGTTGAAAACGAAAAAATATATGTATGTACGATTCGAGATATTACGGAAAGAAAGCAGTATTTTGATCAGTTAGAGGGCTTAGTAGTGGAAAGGACGAAAGAGCTTTATAAAATGAATAAAAATCTTCATCGAGAAATAGATGAAAAGAAAGCTACTTTAAAAAAACTGTATGAAAGTGAGGAAAAATATCGTCTACTTGTCGAAAAAGCACCAGAGACTATTATCGTTAGAAAGGTGAAGAGTGACAAAATTACGTTTATTAATGAGACGGGTGTCCAGTTATTAAAAGCCAAATCCAAAGATGATATTATTGGGATGAGTATGTATGATTTAATTCATACTTCTTATCATGATCGAGCAAAACGGATTTTTAGAGATTTACAAGAGGGGTTACCAGTACTTCCATATGAAGAGAAATTTATATGCTTGAATGGTGAAATTATTGATATTCAGGTGAAGATTATACCGTTCGTTTATGGGGGAGAGGAATCTTTACATATTGTTATTCGAGACATAACTGAAATCAAACGCAATCAGGAATTTATACAGCAAACGGAAAAGTTAAGTGTAGTTGGAGAACTTGCAGCAGGAATTGCACATGAAATTCGTAATCCTTTAACTAGTTTAAAAGGTTTTACTCAATTACTCGATCATGAATTTTCTACTGAAAGTGGTTATGTGGATATTATGATATCCGAAATTGAACGGATCAACACCATCGTTGGTGAACTACTTCTATTAGCAAAGCCAACACAGGATGAATTTAGACAGGTATGTTTAGAGGATTTGTTAGAAAATGTGCAAATGCTTATGAGCGCCCAGGCTAATTTACATGGTGTTGTGATCGAGCAAAGCCACGCCCAACCAATTCAACATCTTCGTTTTAACGGTGTCGAGAATAAAATTAAGCAAGTTTTTATAAATATTATAAAAAATGCGATTGAAGCAATGGAAAGCGGCGGGAAGATCACTTTAGAAACGACAAAAGTTGATTCAAACATTTTAATTGCCTTTCACGATACAGGTTCCGGTATCCCTTCCCATGTATTACATAAAATTGGCAATCCTTTTTATACGACAAAAGAAAAAGGAACTGGACTCGGGTTAATGATTTCAAAAAGTATTATTGAAAGTCATGAAGGAGAATTAAGAATTAATAGTGTTCTAGGCGAAGGAACTACAGTAGAGGTGTTACTTCCAGTTTGTGAGTCACTTTAGGAGCCAGAGAGCAATTGAAAGAATCTCCTCATCTCATTTAGCTCGTAATGTCTTAAATTGATGTTCGGTGGGAATGAAGCTGAAAGACTTCAACTGTAGAAATTGGTCTAAATAAGTGAGAAAGTCAAGAGCTGCAGTAAGCGTGAACGTATACATATATATGAATCGAGCTGATTTAAATGAAAAGCTGACTCCAAATATAAAGGAGGCAGCTTTTTTAATATGGCTCTATTCTTAATCTTTTTTTGTTTGAATCACTAAATTCGTTTGAAACTGCTTTTAATAATATAATGGATATTTATTTTTCTCAAAAAATAGTATCGTCTCTTTGTCTACCTCCTCGTCTGTGACGACGCCACTTACTTCCTTAGCATGACAGATTTTGATCATTGCGTGCTGACCGAATTTATGATGATCGGCTACTGCATAAATTTGATTGGCATTGCGAAACATCGCAGTCTTTACCTCATACTCTTCAAAACCATAATCCATGAAACCAAGTTCGGGCGTGAATCCGGATACACTCATGAAAAAGGTATCGATTTGGAAGCGTTCAATATATTGGATCGCAGAGGCGCCGCCGATAAAAAGCTCCCCATTGTTTATTTCTCCGCCGGGAAGTAGAACTTTCCATTGCGTATTCAGAGCCATCTGCTGCGCATTGAGCAGGTCGTTTGTTAAAACAGTTAGTTGTTTAAAATGGTTCATTAACTCCTGAACGATTGTGAGGTTTGTTGTGCTCGCATCAAAGGCGATGAAGTCACCTTCATTTACCAGCGACACACAGTTTCTTGCAAGATTTTGTTTTTCTTTTATATGGACCGTTTTTCGTTCAATAAAGTTCTTGGCCTGGGTATTCTTTTTGATGGCAATTGCCCCGCCATATACTCTTTTTAAGAATTGATCCGCTTCTAGTTCCTCCAAATCTCGCCGAATTGTTTCCATGGACACGTTAAATGTCTCACTTAAATGCTTTACTTGGACCGTTTTGTGTTTATGCAGTTCCTCAAGGATGAACTTAAATCTCTCATTTTTTTTCAAAAGACCAACTCCTTATAGCATATTTTATATGAATCATGTGGGATTGGAAAGAAAAATGTGGGTTTTGTGTGATTTGTTTACATAAACACAATATAAAGTTATCGAATCCTACATAAAAACAGATTTTTCATGTGGTATTCTGAAAAAGGATTAAGAAGGGGAGTGAGAATATGCCCATAATCGAATTGAATAATATTTCGAAAAGCTATGATCATCATTCGAATGTCATCGACGATTTCAATTTATCAATTGAACAAGGTGAGTTTGTTGTCTTCCTTGGTCCGTCTGGCTGTGGAAAATCAACAACATTACGAATGATTGCGGGGCTTGAAACGATTACAAATGGGGATTTAATGATTAAAGGAAAGCGCCAGAATGATATTCCAGCAAAAAATCGCGATATCGCTATGGTCTTTCAAAGTTATGCACTTTATCCACATATGACTGTTTTTGATAACATCGGCTTCGGATTAAGGGTGCGAAAAGTAAAAAAAACCCTCATTAAGGAAAAAGTCGAACGAGCAGCAGCGCTATTGAATTTGACTCCTTATTTAAAAAGGAAACCGAAGGATTTATCTGGTGGTCAAATGCAAAGGGTCGCATTAGGAAGGGCGCTCGTTCGTGATACAGATATTTTCCTCATGGACGAGCCATTATCCAATTTGGATGCAAAGCTTCGTTCAATAATGCGTGAAGAGTTAGTCCAATTGCATAGAAAATTAGGAGCGACGACCATTTTTGTCACGCATGATCAAACAGAAGCGATGACGATGGGGGATAAAATTGTGATATTAAACAACGGTAAAGTACAGCAAATTGGTAAGCCAACAGAGATTTACCATTATCCGAAGAATCTTTTTGTCGCAAGCTTTATCGGTGCACCAGCAATGAATTTACTGGCGCTGAAAAAGGAATCAACTCACTTTGTTTTTGCGAGCGATATAGTGGAGACCCCTGATTTCACGAAAGAACTAGATGAACTTATTTTGGGAATTCGCCCTGAAGACTGTCACATCTCAACAATAGAAGGTTATCCTTTTGAGATTACTTTTATCGAAGAAATGGGCTCAGACCAATTTATTCACGGGATTTCAGCGGGCCAGAAGGTGATTATCAGAGAAGTGCCAGATAAAAAGTTTCAAATTGGCGAACAAGTTTTCTTTGCAATCAATCCTAGAAAAATCAGCTGGTTTGACAAAGAGACAGGTGAACGCCTGCGTCTCAAAATGGAAAAAAATCAGAGTGAACAATTGAGGGTAAATCATGGATAATAAAGCAACGATCTGGCAGATTCTTCTTTATGTGTTGATTCCATTGATTCCACTCGTTATCTTTTGGATCCTTCCATTAATCGTTTCCGTCTGGCTGAGCTTTACAAATTGGGATTATATCAGTCCAACCTATGAATATGTAGGAATAAGCAATTATACGAACATTCTTTCAGACAAAGCGTTTCTGCAAGCATTAGTAAATACGATCTTTTTTGCTCTTGCAACGGTTGTGCCGATTTTGTTTTTTGGCTTTGTTTTTGCCGTGATGTTGAACCGGCTGAGACGAAACGTTACGTTTCTTCAAGGGATTATGTTTGCCCCTTGGATTACACCGATGATCGGAATGTCGATCGTTTGGTCTTGGATGTTTGATCCCCGAATCGGACCAATCAATCAATTTATTGGAATGCTCGGACTAACGGAACCGAAATGGTTGACAGATTCTGATATGGCAATGTGGGCTGTTATCATTGTGACCATTTGGAAAAATATCGGCTGGGCAATTTTATTTTTCTCTGATGCCTTGTCTAAAATTCCAAAAGGATTATTTGAAGTGGCTGATGTCGAAGGCGCAAGCTGGTGGTATCGAGTTCGAGACGTATTGATTCCACTTGTTTCACCGACAACATTATTTTTATTTATCATTTTAACATTGGACTCTTTGCAAGCTTATGACCAAATCAATGTTCTAACTCAAGGCGGACCAGCTGGTAGTACTAGAACTTTATTGTATTTATATTATGAAATGGCTTTCCAGCAATTTAATATGGGAGCAGCGACCGCAGTTGCTGTTTTAATTCTGATTATTTCCGCTCTTCTGGCATTCATCTCAATGAAGATATCGAAAAAATATGTATTTTACTAAGGGGGGGAAAAAGAATGCTTAAAGCAAATCGATTCGAAAAGCTGAGCTTATTTTTGATCCTTTTAGTAATCGGACTCTTTATGGTCTATCCGATGGTCTGGATGCTCCTTAGCTCATTAAAAACGACAGAAGAAGTGTTGGGCAGCACGATGACATTTTTGCCAAGCAATCCGCAATGGTTGAATTTCGCTGGAGCACTAGAAATGGCGCCATTCTTGCGTTATATCTGGAACAGTTTTTCAACAGCCTTCATCATTGTCTTGATGCAGCTGTTCCTATCCAGCTTGTTAGCGTATTCGTTAACGCAAATGGAATTTAAAGGGCGCAACTCGCTTTTTATGGTGATTTTATGTACGTATATGTTACCAGCGGCAGCGACTTATGTTCCGAGTTATGTGATAATTTCAAGGCTGGGCTTGATGGATTCTCTTTCGGGAATTGTTGTATCCAACCTTGTCAACGTATTTACGATTTTTCTACTGAGACAGAATTTCCTGAAAGTGCCGCGAGAATTAATTGAAGCAGCTCGTGCTGATGGATCCTCTGACTGGACGATTCTTTGGAGAATTGTCGTGCCGATGTCAAAGAATGCGATCATTAATGCTTCAATTCTCAGCTTTATCGGCAATTTTAATAATTATTTATGGCCTTCATTAATTACAAATAGTCAAGAAAATTACTTGATTTCTGTTGGACTTAATCGTTTTTTTAACAGTCAAGGGGCGTTTCGCGATACATTTCCGCTCATTATGGCAGCGACTGTCATCTCAGTTCTGCCATTATTGCTGGTGTATTTCCTTTTACAAAAATACTTTATTGGAGCAGTTAGTTCCTCAGCGGGGGTGAAGGGCTAGATTAGGTCATTTATAAATAAAAACTCTATTAAAAAAGGAGAATAAAACGCTATGAAAAAATTAAGTCTAATCACAATTATCATGCTTTTGATTTCTTTACTAGCTGCTTGTTCTAGTGGTGGATCAAGCAATTCGGCATCGACTGAAGATAATACAGGTGGAGCTAATCATGAAGAAGCAGTAGAAATTGAATTTTGGTATGGTTTAGGATCTGTCGCTGGAGAAACGATGGAGTCGATTATTGCAGATTTTAACGCTTCCCAGGACGAAGTTGTTGTCAAAGGTATCCAACAAGCCGATTACAGTGAAACATGGCAGAAAGTTCAAGCAGCTATAGCTGCGAAGAATGCCCCAGCTGTGTTTATTGCGGATGTAGGGATTGCTAATGCATATGGCGGGGAAGAAGGCATTTTGCAATCATTAGATGAGTACATGGATGCTGCCGATTTTAATAAAGAAGATTTACTCCCAGTCTTTACTGAGCCAAATATTGTGGATGGAAAAACGTATGCTCTTCCAGCGTATGGGACAACACAAATTATGTATTTTAATAAAAATGTGTTTGAAGCAGCTGGTGTAAATCCAGATGATGCTTTTGCTTCATGGGAAAAATTAGCCGAAAGTTCAAAAGTAATACAAGAAAACTCAGATGCTGAATTTGGTCATATGATTATGTGGGGTTCTGGAAATTTAGTTGATTTAGCCTTGAGCAATGGTGGTCAAATGGTAAGTAATGATGGTAAAGAAGTAGTCATTAATTCTCCTGAATGGGTTGAGGCATGGGAATTTGCCCGTAAAAATATTCACGAAGAGAAAACAATGGGGCTTATTTCAGGCGGACAAGGTTGGGAGTATTGGTATAAAACAATTGACCAAGTCATGAATGGAAATGCTGGCGGCTATACAGGTTCTTCTGGTGACCGTGGAGACTTAGATTTCTCCTTTATTGATGCTAGAGAGCAGCCAGGACTGAGTGGTAATATCGGTAAACCGATGGCTGGCGCATTAAGTATGCTAATCCCAAAAGGGAAAGAACAAGCTGAAAAAGATGCAGCCTTTAAATGGATGCAATATTTTACAAGTCCTGAAGTTCAAGCACAATGGTCGATGAAAATTGGTTATATTCCTGTCCGTGAATCAACGATGGAGGTAGCTGAATACAAAAAGCATGTAGAAGAAAATCCTTATGCAGGCATTCCTTATAAGCAAGCCTTGCATGCTTCACCTAGCTTTATTGATCCAACAGGCGGCAAAATTACAGATGCGTTGACGATTGCTGCAGATAAAGTGGAATTACAAAATGTTCCTGCAAAAGAGGCGTTAGATGAAGCACAAGAGGTCGCACAAGATGCATTAGATGAAGTCAATAAATAAGACAGATTCATAAGGAGAGATGTATCTATCTCTCCTTCATTCGAATAGGAGGGAATATTGAATGAAAAGTTCTATTATCATCCCGATTAAACCATTTCCTGTTAAATTGGATCAAACTATCGATAAAAATAAATTGAAAGAAAATGTGATTTATAGAATGAGTTTTGAAGTCGATAAACGATATGAACAGTTAGTGATTACTTTTCAGGGAGAGAAGATCAGGTGGTTTACATGTAATGTTTATCATCAAAATGAAGTGCGTGGACAAGCGTTGCAAACGATGAAAAAACCGATGGAGACCATTTGCATAGGAAGTGAAGAGAAGTATAATTGTGCAACATCAGTACCAGGAATGATTATGCCTGGTTTTTGGGAAGTAGAATTCGAAATTATCCCTGATGAGAACGAAACGATTGAGTTAGAAGTACATTATGAGTTACGTGAACGTGGAGAAGTATCACATGATTATTTGGAAAACCAGCGTTGTATTTATGGCCCACTTAAGCAGGTGTACACAACTAAAAAATGGTATAAAGGCGATTTCCACACTCATACTCATTATAGTGATGGAGCGATGACAAGAGAACGTAATTTAGAGAGTGCTAAAAATCAAAAACTGGATTTCTTCGTGGCTACCGATCATAATCTAGTAACCCATTATTGGCCAAACGAAGGGGAAGTAGTGCCTTTTCCAGGGACTGAATTGACCGCGCCTGGTGGCCATGGAAATTTTCTATTTGTTGAACAACCACTCTTTCGAAATGGTAGTTTAAGTGATATGTACTCTGAAGAAGGAATGAATAGAATTATTGAATGCAATTTACACAATGGAATATTTTCTATCAATCATCCATTTTTGTCGCCATGGGCATGGTTAATGCGTGATACGAAATTGGATATGGTCACTTCATTAGAAATTTGTAACGATCCTACCTATTCAGATAATTGTTTAGCGACAGAAAAGGCACTAACTTTTTGGTCTGTCTTATTGAATGATGGCTACCAGATCACGGGCATCGGCGGCTCTGATAGTCATTTATTGCCTGAAGAGAAGTATCCAGAAGCAACCGAACCTTCTCTGATCGGGGATCCAAGCACGTATATTTATGCGGAAGGTTTATCAGCAGATGCCTTAAAGGCTGGAATTCAAGCAGGGCATGCAGTGTTAAGCAGGGATGGATTTATTGATATTAAAGTAAGGGGAGAAGAGCTACTACCAGGAGATATGCTACTGAAAGGAACTGGTGTCTTGGAAGTTTTGTTAGAACGAGAGGAGCCTACGAAAATTCAGTGGGTCATAGATGGCAAAATTGTCAAAGTGGAAGAAGGAAATGGAGCGAGCTATGAATATCAGTTTGAAGATGGAAGCTATCATTGGATTAGAGTCGATATCCGAGATACTGAAGATCGCTTTATCGGAACAACGAACCCCTTTTATTGGGGAATGAAACAAACATCATTACAAACATGGGGAGAAGCACTGGATGAATGGAATCGACAAAAAAGCAATACTCTTTGATAAAGATGGCACTTTGATCGAATACAATTCGATTTGGCCAGATGCAACACGGGCAATGATTCCCCGTTTTCGCATGCAGTTCGATGTGCAAGAAGAAATAGACGACGAAGAACTATTGCAAAGACTTGGAGTTGGCGAGGACAAAGTAAAGGATTGTACGGCAATAGCTTCAGGCACGTCTTATGATATTGCAGAAGTGCTAAAACAAGCATTAAAAAATAGCGATCAGGATACACTTCGTTTTGTTCGTGAGTATTTTTATCAATATACAATTGAAAACAATAAGGAAATTAAAGCCATAGGAGATGTCAAAACATTATTTACTCGTTTAAAGAAAGCAGATATACGAATCGGAATTGTGACAGCAGATGATTATGATTCTACGCTATTCGCCCTTAAGCAGTTAAAAGTGGATGAGTTAGTTGAGTTTATTGCCACGGGTGATCGCTATGAAGCAAAACCCGCTATGGAAGCAATCGAAGCCTTTTCTGTTGCCATCAAGATCCCGCGCGATCAAATTCTTTTCATCGGAGATTCAATTATTGATATGCAGTTTGCCCGCCATTGCCGTAAAGGAATTGCTGTCTTATCGGGTGTCGGTGAGGAAGGAGAACTACTTCAATATACTGATGCAATCTATCCGACAATACACGAAATCCCATATGAACAATTTCTAGAGAGGAAATGTTAAGAGATTTATGTGGGGATTCTTTTACTCGTGCATGTCATCCATCGCATTTAACACAGAAGTGTCATAACGAAAAAAAGCGTACTTTCCATTCGTAATAAGGAGAAAGCCAGAGAAACAGCAGGTTCTCTGGCTTTGTTTACCTTATAAGACATTGAAATACCTTGCTTCTGGATGAGCAAATACGATTGCCGTAACAGATGCCTCTGGCTCCATCATAAAGCCTTCTGTTAGGTGGATTCCAATATCAGTTGGTTGTATCAGTTTGAATAGTTTACTTTGATCCTCTAAATCAGGACAAGCTGGATAACCAAATGAAAAACGCTGTCCTTGATATTTTGCCGAAAAACGTTCTTGCATCCTCATGCTCGCCGGATCTGGAAATCCCCACGCATCTCTCATTTGCCGATGGATCAATTCTGCAAATCCTTCAGCAGATTCTAGAGCAAGTGCCTGTAGGGCGTGGGACTCTAAAAATTTCCCAGCTGTTTTAAGTTTTTCTGCTTGCTCTCGGATACCTCTCCCAGCTGTTACCGCAAAAAAACCAACATAGTCGACTTCACCTGATCCTACTGACTTGATGTAGTCGGCAAGACATAGGAAAGATCCTTTATTTTGTCGAGGAAATTCAAATGTCTCAAGGATTTGTGAATGATCATTAGGGTCGTAAATATAGATCCGGTTTTCATCAGATTGAGCAGGAAAAAATTGATAGACTGCAGTATGTTTGATCCAGTTGTTCTCTTTTGCTTCAACAATGAGACGGTTGACCATATCATTTACTTTATGTGCTTTCTCATCGTTGGCTGCCAATAGCTTTTCAATTTTTCCTTTTACCCCAAGGTGGTGCCCAATTAACATTTGTCTATTGATATAAGGTTCTATATGATCTAATGAATAGGACTTCAATATATGTTTTTTTAAGTCTCGTGGAACATGAACTGGAACGGTTGTCGAAACTTTTGGTTTCTCGAGCACTGCCGTTGTTGCAGGTCGTTCATAAGCAATGGAAACGGCCTCTTTTAACTTTTCATTTTTTTCATTTATAAGATGTTGCCGATCTTCTTGGTTCTGAATTTGATCGGCAAGTGCTAAACCATTCATGGCATCTTTAGCATATAGAACAAGCCCATCATATTCTTTCGAGATCTTTGTATCAGTAAACTTTCTCGAAAGTGCCGCTCCACCAACTAAAATCGGAACATCAATTCCAGCTTGCTTCAGGTCATGGGCTGTTATTACCATTTGCTGAGCAGACTTTACGAGCAGTCCAGATAATCCCACCATATCAGGTTTTTCATTTTTAACAGCTTCAATCAATGTAGTAGGGGCTACTTTAATGCCAAGATCGATAACCTCATAACCGTTATTACTCAAAATAATATCCACGAGGTTTTTTCCAATATCATGAACGTCTCCTTTAACGGTCGCTAAAATAATTTTTCCTTTATTTGAGCTTGTATCACTTTTCTCCATAAATGGCTCTAAGTGTGAGACCGCTGCTTTCATAACCTCAGCACTCTGCAATACTTCTGCAACAATTAGCTCATTATTATTGAAGAGGCGGCCAACTTCCTTCATCCCGTCCATTAAAGGGCCATTAATAATTTCAAGTGGGCTAGAAAAGACGTTTAAAGCAACATCTAAATCCTGTATTAATCCTTCTTTTGTTCCTTCGATCACATAATAAGCTAATCTTTCCTCAAGCGTCATATCAGGAATGGAGCTCTTCGCTTCTTTTTTCTTATCACGATAGAATTCTGTGAAAGTGGCTAAAGAATCTTTGGTTGTTTCAAATAGCAGTTTTTCGGCCATTGCGACTTCTTCCTTTGAGATAGAAGCAAATCGTTCTAGCTTTTCTGTATTGACAATTGCATAATCAAGACCTGCCTGTGTGCAATGATAAAGGAATACAGAATTTAAGATTTCTCTCCCAACAGGTGGCAACCCGAAAGAAACATTGCTGATTCCTAAGATCGTTAACGTTTTTGGAAATTCCTTTTTAATCAAACGTATCCCGTCAACCGTTGCTTTAGCAGAGCCGATATATTGTTCATCACCAGTACCCACTGGGAAAACAAGCGGGTCAAAAATGATGTCTTGTGGTGTAATATTATATTTATGAACAAGGAGATCATAAGATCGTCTCGCAATTTCAAGTTTTCTTTCTGCCGTGACGCCCATCCCTTTTTCATCAATTGTTCCGACAACAACTGCTGCGCCAAAACGATGAATAAGGTGGGAGATTGATGCAAACCGTTCTTCGCCATCTTCTAGATTAATCGAGTTGATTATCGCTTTTCCTTGTGAATAGGAAAGGGCTTTTTCGATGACTTTCTCATCAGTTGAATCAATGACAAGTGGTGCTTTAATCTTTTTCGTTACTTCTTTTAAAAAGTTTTCCACGTCCTCTAGTTCATCTCGGTCAGGGTCGGCCAAGCAAATATCAATGACATGGGCTCCGCCCTTTACTTGAGCACGAGCAATCTCAGCGGCTTCTTCAAACTTTCCTTCAGAAATAAGGCGTTTGAATTTTCGGGAACCGATCACATTCGTTCTTTCGCCGACCATAATTGGACGGAGGGTAGGATCATCGTAAATAAATGGCTCGATCCCTGACACCATATGATGATTTTGAACGCTAGACTTTCGTGGTGGATATTGCTTCATTTCCTCAGCAATCGCTTTAATATGTTCCGGTGTTGTCCCACAACATCCACCGACAATATTAAGCCAGCCTTCTGCTGCAAAGCCTCCTAACTTTTTTGCTAATGATGCAGGAGTTTCGTGATAGTTTCCTTCTTCATCTGGCAGTCCCGCATTGGGATAGCAACTAACAGCTACCGTTGACAACTGAGAAAGGGAACGGATATGGTCCTGCATAAATTCTGGTCCAGTAGCACAATTTAAGCCGACTGCTAGAGGTCTCATATGTTCAACAGAGATATAAAACGCTTCAATAGACTGCCCAGCCAAAGTTGTCCCCATCGGCTCTATCGTTCCAGATAGAATAATCGGAAGTTTAATCTCTCTTTTTTTAAAGGCTTCATCGATCCCTAGAAAACCAGCTTTTACATTTAAGAGATCTTGACTTGTTTCGAGAAGAAGGAGGTCAACACCGCCATCAATTAAACCAAGCGCTTGCTCTTCATACGATTGTTGGAGTTTCTCAAAGGTAGTGCCCCCCGTAACAGATAGTGTCTTGGTAGTTGGTCCCATTGATCCTGCAACAAATCGAGGCCAGTCTTGTGTAGACATCTGCTTGACTGCTTTTTTGGCAATGAAGGCTGCACGTTTATTTAGTTCATAAGCCTTATGTCCGATATCGTACTCATCTAGCACAATTTCTGTTGCGCCAAATGTATTGGTTTCAATAATATCTGCACCAGCTTGTAAATATTGTAAATGGATGGATTCAATCACATCAGGGCGGGTAAGATTTAATAGTTCATTACAACCTTCGAATTCCTCACCGCCAAAATCCTCAGCTGTTAAGTTTGCTTGCTGAAGCATCGTACCCATTGCACCGTCCATGATGAGAATTTTTTCACTTAATTTTTCAGTTAGTAATGCTTTCGACATCTTGCTTCCTCCTCATAATCCTGTTGCTACATTCATTTGCATAGCGAGCAAGCTCAACCGTCAATTCATAGCGCAGAAAGGGGGTAATTAAATAGATTCCATTAAATAATTCAGCAGCTGCATCAATGAGGTTTTTTGTAATTGTGATCCCTTCACGCGCAGATTGGATCGGATCGTTTTGTAGAGAAGCCATTGTATCGCGAATCGTTTGAGATATTTTAATCCCGGGTACCTCATTATGGAGAAACTCTGTGTTTTTACTACTTGTCAGAGGCATGAACCCAATGTAAATCGGTGTATCCAAATGTTTTGTTGCTTCATGAACTTCAAGTAATTTTTCCTCTGAATAAATAGGTTGGGTAATAAAATAATCTGCACCATATTTGATTTTCTTTTCCATACGTATCACGGCTTTTTCAACAGAACGAACATTAGGATTAAAGGCAGCTGCAACTGAAAATTCTCCTTTTTGCCCAAGGTCTTTTCCTGATGTCGATAATCCTTCATTGAACTGCTTAATCATTTGAATTAGTTCAAATGAAGAGACGTCATAAACGGAAGATGCCCCTGGAAAGTCGCCTACACGCGCTGGATCACCCGTAATCGCAAGGACATCATATAACCCTAGTGTATGTAATCCCATTAAATGAGACTGCAGGCCGATTATATTGCGGTCTCGACAGGTGATATGCACTAGTGGCCGCAAGCCAACTTTAGTTTTCATTAGGTATCCGAGGGCTGAGTTCTCAATTCGTGGGGAGGCGAGTGAGTTATCTGCCAATGTTATGGAGTCAATCCCTGCTTCCTTTAATGCCTTTGCCCCTTGAAAAAATTTATCGGTATGAAGTTTTCTTGGTGGGTCTAATTCAACAATAACAGAATGTCTTTCCTTTGCAATCGTTTGAAGTGGAACATCTTCTCTTTTGCTCGGAGCATAGTCGACTTTAATGGCAGTCTTTTTATTTTTTAATTTCTTTTCTGTGATCGGTGTTACACCTTTTAATTCAGCGGCAAAAGAATGAATATGAGCAGGGGTGGTTCCACAACATCCACCGAGTAGTCGCACTCCTTGTTCACGGAATGCTTTTGCGGAACTCTTGAAATAATCTGCATCGCCTTCATAATGGAATTTCCCATCTGTATAAGTTGGGAGGCTTGCGTTAGGAAAAGCCGATAAAAATGCTGAATCTGGAATTTGTATTTCTTCCAAACTTTTGATCATATGGTATCCCTTGTTCTGGAGGCAAATTATAGCCAAATATATCTAGCCACCCTGC
>NZ_HE978515.1:80309-146744 GCF_000311725.1 Robertmurraya massiliosenegalensis JC6 | reverse complement strand
TGAGCAGGGGTGGTTCCACAACATCCACCGAGTAGTCGCACTCCTTGTTCACGGAATGCTTTTGCGGAACTCTTGAAATAATCTGCATCGCCTTCATAATGGAATTTCCCATCTGTATAAGTTGGGAGGCTTGCGTTAGGAAAAGCCGATAAAAATGCTGAATCTGGAATTTGTATTTCTTCCAAACTTTTGATCATATGATGAGGACCGAGGCGACAATTTAAACCAACTACATCGGCACCTAATCCTTCTAATCGAACAAAAGCATCATTAATATGTGTTTGATTTTGCATAATCCCTGGTTCTTGGATGGACACTTGGGCAATGATCGGGAGTGTTGTTTCTTTTCTGACAATCGATAGGACAGATTCGAGTTCTTCCAAATCATAATAAGTTTCGAGGAGAATTCCATCTACACCTTCTAATAAAAGACAATAAAGCTGTTCACGAAAGCTTCTTTTAATTTCTTCCATTGAGATTGCTTTCGGATTTACTCCACGGTTTCCCCCCATAGTACCAACGACATAAGTATCTTTTTGCGCAGCTTCTTTGGCAATTCTTACAGCAGCACTATTAATCTCTTTGACTGAGTCTTCTAAGCCATATCTTTGTAGCTTTAAATAATTGGCTGCGTACGTATTGGTTTGAATGATATCTGAGCCTGCTTCAATATAAGCATGATGTATTTTTTTGATTTCTTCTGGGTGTGAAAGATTAATTTCTTCAAAACAGCTATCAGTTCCGTAGGAATATAGAAGGGTTCCCATGGCCCCATCAGCAATGAGGATTTGGTTTTTTAATTTATCTAAGAAACTCATATATGAATACTCCCTTCTATTTGACAGTTGAATAAGTATGTTGTAAGGCGTTGGAAAAATCAGCAATGAGATCATCGGGATTTTCCAAGCCGACCGATAATCTTAAGAGACTATTGCTAATCCCTCTTTTTTCTCTTTCTTCCTTCGGCATTGCTCCATGAGACATTTTCGCAGGGTAGGAGAGGATCGATTCAACTGCTCCTAAACTAACGGCAAATACCGGGATTTTCACATGTTCAACAAATCTCCTTGTCAATTCTTCTGAATCAAGTTCAAAAGAAAGAACGGCACCAGCATTTTTCGCTTGTTTGTTCTGTAATTCAAATTGCGGGTGGTCTTCAAGACCAGGATAATAAACTTTTTTAACTAATGGGTGTTGCTGAAAGTAGTTCGCTAGCTTTATCGCACTTTGTACAGATTGCTGTAATCGAACGGATAGAGTCTTTAATCCTCGCATCACGAGCCAACAATCCTGAACACCAAGGACTGCGCCGAAGGAATTTTGTAAAAAAGCTAATTGATTCCCTAAGTCTTCATCCTTTACAATAGCGGCTCCTGCTACGACATCACTATGCCCAGAAAGGAATTTGGTGGCGCTATGAAGGACCACATCTGCTCCTAAAGCTAATGGTTTTTGCAAAGCCGGGGTGAGGAATGTATTATCAACAAATGTATAGGCACCATTTCTCTTCGCAATTTGACTAATGGCTGTAATGTCCGTCACTTTTAACGTTGGATTGGAAGGGGTTTCGACATAAAGTACCTTCGTATTCATTTGAACAGCATTTTGAACAGCATGTAAATCAGTCATATCAACAAAAGTATAGTCAATCCCAAATCTAGAGAGGACTTCTGTTACCATACGGTATGTGCCCCCATATACATCTTCGGTGATGACGACATGATCCCCCTTTGATAAGAGAAGAAACGCTGTTGAAATGGCAGCCATTCCAGAAGCAAAGGCAAATCCTTTGGTTCCACCTTCTAATTCAGCTAGCTGCTCCTCAAGTGCTTCTCTAGTCGGATTTAGACTTCTGCCATAATCATATTTTCCGTAGGTATCAAAGCTAGTTTGATGAAAGGTGGAAGCATGCTGAATGGGCACGCTAACGGCACCTGTTGTAGGATCAAATTTTGTTTTGTTATGGAGCAATCTCGTTTCAAAGGAAAAACAGTCACCACTCATCATATTACCTCCTGTTTCGCTTTTGCTAATGCTTGCTCTAGGTCATTGATTAAATCAGTTACATGTTCAATTCCGACTGAGAAACGCAATAAACAATTATCAACGCCTGTTTCAAACCGGACCTCTTCAGGAATATCCGCATGGGTTTGGGTTGCTGGATATGTAATAAAGCTTTCTGCTCCACCTAAGCTTTCAGCAAAGGTAATTAATTGGAGACTTTTTAATAGGGGATTAACCCATGCCTCGTTCTGAACTCTAAAGGAAATCATCCCACCACGTCCTGGGTAAAGGACATCTTTAATATCATTATGTGCTGATAAAAACTCGACAAGTTGCTTTGCGTTTTGCTCATGCTTCTCCATCCTTAAGGCTAACGTTTTCATCCCGCGCATTAATAACCAAGAATCAAACGGACTAAGAACGGCACCATTGCCATTATGATAGAATGCTAGAGTCTCACAAAGACTTTTCCCTTTTGCAACGATTAGTCCTGCGAGAACATCATTATGCCCACCTAAATACTTTGTGGCACTATGAATGACAATATCTGCACCATCTTTAATTGGTTTTTGAATGTAGGGAGTGTAGAAAGTGTTATCAACAATCAATAAAAGATTGTGTTCCTTTGCTACTTTTGCCACTTCGTTTATATCAGTCTGTTCCATTAATGGATTTGTTGGTGTCTCAATAAAGATCGCTTTTGTTCGTTCAGTAATACTTTGTGAAATGTTAAATACATCACTTGTGTTCACATATGTAACGTTTAAACCCCATTTTTTAAAGCCTTCTTCAAGAATCCGATAGCTTCCACCATATAAGTCCTTTGAAACAATCCATTCGTCTCCTGATTGAAAAAGCGAGAGGACGGTTAAGATCGCTGCCATTCCTGAACTACAAGCAAATCCAGCATCGCCTTCTTCTAATTCAGCGATCGTTTCCTCCAATATTTGGCGTGTTGGATTGCCAGTACGGATGTAATCAAATCCAGTTGACTGGCCAATCCCTTCATGACGATAGGCGGTTGAGAGATAAATAGGGGGATTGACAGTTCCCGTTGTTTTTTCACTGCGATTGCCAATTTGAGCTAATGTAGTTTCAGGTTGATACATTCGTTAACACTCCTCAAATAAAAAATAAAAAGTCTCCTTTTAAGAAGAAGACTTTTTTAGATAACGTATTTAGCCATTCTTCTTATCTGTCAAGTTTTACGAAAAAACTTGTAGGAATTAGCACCTTGCAATAAATGCTTGCAGGTTGCTGAGGTTTCATAGGGCCAGACCCTCAACCTCTCTTGATAAGAAATTAGATTTAATTTTCTAAAATTTACTACAAATAGTCAGTAAAGTCAATGAAAAATTGAAAATTACGTCTCTTCAATTAAGTTTAAAATTGGAACATCCTGCTCTTGTTCAGGATTCTGCTTTGAATAAATTCTCGCCATTTTCGTTTCGTCATCAACATGCTGGATGATCACAGGTATCCCATCATAGGTGACGTTGTGAACTTCAGCACTTTCTGCTATTTCCTTTGCACGACCAATATTCACGAAAAAGTTCATCTCCTCCATTTATGTTCTATCCTAATTTGCCTCTTCGCACTTAAATTTATCCAATTGATGTATTAATTTAAACAGGTGTTAAAATTTTCTTGGAATAGGTTATTTTTAAATTAAGTTTTTACTGTTTACACAGTTAAAACCTTTGTAGTTCTGACATGAACGTGTTAGAATAGCTTTGAAAACGTTATATCCTCTGAAAAATAATATTATTCTAACATTTGAGTTTTCGGAATGAAAATAGAGGATAGGCTGATCAATTTCTTAATAGATTTTGGAGGTATTACACATGAAGAAGCCATCAGATGGTCAAGGACCAGTATGGCAAGGGTTTCACGGGCCGAATTTAGGATATGTCATCGAGATGTATGAAGCTTATTTAGAAAATCCTGATTCAGTGGACGAAGAAATGAAAGCATACTTCGCAGAATATGGACCACCAACTTTGAAAGAGGAAGAAACAATCAGTAGCACTCCTAATGTTACACAGATTGGTACTTCTATTGAGAAAATATTGGCGGCAGCAAACCTAGCTGACAAAGTTAGAGGCTATGGACATTTAGCAGCTGATATTTATCCATTAAAAAATCAAGAACCTGATAAAGAATTAATTGAAATGGAATATTACGGGTTATCCAAAAAGGATCTAGTAGAAATACCAGCCCATGTCATTTCAACGGATATTCCAACGGAAATTAAAAATGGATACGAAGCCATTGAATACTTGAAAAAGGTTTATACTGGGAAAATCGCATTTGAAATTCGCCATGTAAATAATAATCAAGAAAAAATGTGGATTCGTCATAAAATCGAAAGTGGGAGTCTGCTCCCATCATTCACCCCTGATAAAAAGAAAAAAGTTCTGCAACGATTAACAGAGGTTGAACAATTTGAGAAATTCATACACAAAACATTTGTAGGTCAAAAACGCTTTTCTATAGAAGGTTTAGATGCTTTAGTTCCGTTAATTGACGAAATTATTACTGAAACTGTTCAAAACGGTGCATCAACCATTAATATCGGCATGGCTCATAGAGGACGCTTAAATGTCCTTGCACATAATTTAGGTAAACCTTACGAAATGATTTTTGCGGAATTTCAACATGCTCCGAACAAAGAACTCGTGCCTTCTGAAGGTTCCATTGGAATCAATTTCGGTTGGACAGGAGATGTAAAGTATCATCTTGGATTAAATCGGGAACTACCGCAAGAGAATCAGCAGAAAGCAAGAGTAACGTTAGCGAATAACCCAAGTCATCTTGAGTTTGTTGGTGCTGTTGTGGAAGGGTTTACTCGAGCTGCACAGGATGTGCGCACAAGTAAAGGTTATCCAAAAGAAGATTTAAGTTCAGCTTTAGCCATTCTAGTTCATGGAGACGCAGCATTTCCAGGTCAAGGGATTGTAGCAGAAACATTAAATTTAAGCCGTTTAAAAGGATACCGTACAGGCGGGACGATCCATCTTATCGCAAATAACTTAATTGGATTCACGACGGAAAGAATGGATTCTCGTTCAACGAGATATTCTAGTGATTTAGCGAAGGGGTATGAAATGCCCATTCTCCATGTTAATGCGGATGATCCAGAAGCCGTGTTAGCAGCTGCTCAATTTGCGTGTGAATACCGAAAAACATTTAAAAAAGACGTTCTCATTGATTTAGTCGGTTATCGTCGCTTTGGTCATAATGAAATGGATGAGCCAATGACAACGAATCCATTAATGTATCAACTCATTGTGCAGCACCCAACGGTAAAGGAATTATATGCCCAACAATTACTTAAGGAAGGCATCCTTTCTCAGACTGAGATAGAAAAGCTTGATCAAGATGTAATGGCAAAATTACAAGAAGCATATACAAAGGTGCCAGATAAAAAAGAGAAAGAAGGAGATCCTAAACCTCCTATTACGGTCGAAAAGGGCATACCGAAGATTGCAACGGGAGTTCCGCAAGAATTGCTTAAGAAAATGACTGAAGAGCTTTTACAATGGCCTGAAGGCTTTCAAGTATTTAATAAATTGAGTCGAATTTTGAAAAGACGTCTTGATGCGTTTAAGGATAATGGAAAAGTTGATTGGGGTTTAGCAGAGACACTTGCTTTTTCATCGATTATCGCTGATGGAACGCCTGTTCGTTTATCGGGACAGGATTCTGAACGTGGTACATTTGCTCATCGGAATATCGTTTTATACGATCAAAATACTGGAGAAAAGTTCTCTCCATTGCACCGATTATCTGATGCAAAAGCGTCGTTTGCTGTATACAATAGCCCACTTTCAGAAGGCTCAGTGTTAGGTTTTGAGTACGGGTACAATGTATTTGCACCTGAGACGCTCGTAATATGGGAAGCGCAATTCGGAGACTTTTCAAATGCTGCCCAAGTCATATTCGACCAATTCATTTCCTCAGGGAGAGCGAAATGGGGCGAAAAATCTGGACTCGTTATCCTGTTGCCGCATGGATATGAAGGGCAAGGTCCAGAGCATTCAAGTGCTCGGATGGAAAGGTTTTTAACATTGGCGGCTGAAAATAACTGGACAGTAGCGAACCTAACATCTGCTGCACAATATTTTCATATTTTAAGAAGGCAGGCTGCAGTGTTAAAAAGGGAAGAAGTTCGACCTCTTGTCATTATGACACCAAAAAGCTTGCTTCGAAATCCAAGTGTAGCCTCTCGTCCAAGTGAGCTAAGTGAAGGAGAGTTTCGTTCAGTTATTGAGCACAAAGATTTTGGGGAAAAGGTCGAAAGCGTTGAACGTGTCATTTTGGGAACTGGGAAAATGATTGTCAATGTTCTTGAGCAACTAGATTCAACTGAAGATACAGATTGGTTACATGTTGTAAGTGTAGAAGAAATTTATCCATTTCCAATGGAAAATCTTCGAGAGATAATTGTGAAATTCCCTAATTTAAAGGAAATCGTTTGGGTCCAAGAAGAGCCGAAAAATATGGGAGCGTGGACATTTGTTGAGCCACGTATTAACGAAATTGCTGGAAGCAGTGTAGATGTACGTTACGTTGGTCGTAGACGTCGTTCAAGTCCAGCTGAAGGAGATCCAGATGTACACAAGATGGAGCAAGCCTGTATTATTGAGAAAGTAATCACCCGTTCGGTAGAAGGAGGAAATTAAGGTGGCGGAAATTCGTATTCCAGAGTTAGCAGAATCAATTACAGAGGGAACTGTAGCTGGATGGCTAAAAAAGATCGGAGACAAAATTGAAAAAGGCGATTATCTCGTTGAATTAGAAACAGATAAGGTTAATGTTGAAATTATCTCTGACTATAGTGGCGTATTAACAGAAATGAAATATAACGAAGGAGATACGGTCAATGTCGGGGAAGTGATTGCCATCGTCTCAGAGGAAGGCGAAGTTCCAGCTCCAGTCGAGGAAGCTCCTGTGGTAGAAAATAAACAAGAGCAACAACCTACAGAACAGATAGAGGATAAGAAGGATCGTCCGATTGCATCCCCATCTGCGCGAAAACTGGCTAGGGAGAAAGGGATTGACTTAAGGGAAATTCCAACTGCAGATCCATTAGGACGAGTACGGGCTCAAGATGTTCAGAGTTTCAATCCAAGCCAAGCGTCAGTTGAAAAAACAGCACCTGCGTCTACACCAACGCCAGTACCAAAACAGGAGTTTGCCGTTGATCATAAGCCTGTAGAAAGAATTCGCATGTCCCGCAGACGTCAAACAATTGCCAATCGTCTAGTCGAAGTGCAACATACAGCAGCCATGCTGACAACTTTTAACGAAGTTGACATGACGAATGTATTACATTTAAGAAAGCGCCGCAAGGACAAATTTTTAGAAGAAAATGACGTAAAACTTGGATTTATGTCATTCTTCACGAAAGCGGTTGTTGCTGCCCTTAAGAAATCACCATTATTGAATGCCGAAATTCAAGGTGATGAAATTGTTCTGAAAAAATTCTATGACATTGGCATTGCCGTCTCTGCTCCAGAAGGACTTGTTGTACCAGTTGTCCGAGATGCAGATAGAAAGAGCTTTGCAGAAATTGAAAAGGACATTTTAGGTCTAGCAGACAAGGCTCGCCAAAATAAACTTGCTCTTCATGACTTACAGGGAGGTACCTTTACGATTACAAATGGGGGAGTGTTCGGTTCCTTATTATCGACTCCAATCTTAAATGGACCTCAAGTTGGAATATTAGGAATGCATTCTGTCAAGCTTCGTCCTGTGGCAATTGATGATGAACGTATGGAAAATCGTCCAATGATGTATATTGCCTTATCATACGACCATCGTATTGTTGATGGGAAAGAGGCGGTTACATTCCTTAAGAGAGTGAAGGAGCTTATTGAGGACCCTGAGTCATTAATCTTTGAATAGAAAAAAACAACCACCGTTTATTAGTTTAAACGGTGGTTTCTTGGTTAGTGAAGAATCCATACAAAATCGTCTTTGTGAAAGAGTCTTATTATACTTAGTCCTTAAAGGGCTTTAATCCACGCTTTCTAATTTCGTCCTTTAAAATCTTCGCCCATTCTTTATCCTTTTCCGACTTTAATGCATCACGATACGAGACAACCAACATTTCATTACTCATAATCTTCATTGTGCATACCTCCAGGTAAAAGGATTGTAAATCTATGTTTATTCATTGTAAAGGATATTCTCCCCTTTGAAAACCCATTTCACGAAATTTTCGAAAAATATTCAAGTCTGAAATGCATTCAATCCTCAGATGGAGATCTTTTCGTCCTTCCACCCAATGTGGAGAAAGCGATGTAAAGATATGATCGATGTATAAGGGGGCTGAAAAAATGAATTATGACTATTTTGTCCATACCGAGTTTGCGAAGATAAAAGTGAATGAACTAAGGCAAATTTCTTATACGTATTCAAACCTGAAAAAGAAACAGGGACGAAATTTTATACGAAGAATGATAGAGATATTTGTAAATTGCTAGAGCAGATGTAAGACAAACGCTATATCTTTCAGTTAAAATAGAGATATCAGAAAAGTCTTGAGATTGTAGGAGGGCGTTGAAGTGAAGGTTTTTGTTTATGGCACATTAAGGAAGCACGAAGAAAATTACGCTCTATTAGAAAGCGCTGTTCCGATTGCCGAACAAGCATGGACATATGGAGAACTATTTGATACTGGATACGGGTACCCGGCAATGAAACGATCTGAACGAGGGAAAGTATATGGAGAATTATATGAGGTCGATCTCGCTACCTTGTCAAAATTGGACAATCTAGAAGATTATGAGGCTAACAGGGAAGATAATCTATATGAACGAGTGGAAGCTCAAATCTTTACAGATAAAGGGATGTATTCGGGCCTTGTCTATGTGGAGAAACAAAAAGGTTTGTGTAAAGAACGGATCTCTCATGGAGATTGGAAATTACATCAGCTATTGAACAAAAAACCGGAGCCTATTTATTATTTTGCGTACGGTTCCTGCATGGACGTCGAAAGATTTGAAAAGGCAAAAGTTGCTCATTTTTTTGAAAAAGTGGTAGGAGCTTGTACCTTGGAAGGCTATTCTATGAAGTATCTATTTACAGCCCAAGATGGTGGGCGGGCGGATATTATTGAAGATGGTGGTGTGACAGAAGGGATTTTGTACGAAATTCCTTTTCAAGGACTGTCCTATCTTTTTGATAGGGAAGGCTTTAACCTCGGGTGGTATCGCCCCACATTTGTTGATGTGAAAATAGGTGAAAGAAGAATGGCAGACGTTTTAACTTTTTATGTATATGATAAACAACCGGAGTTAGCCCCACCCCTTCACTATGCAGCAGAAATTCTTCGAGGCTCAAAAGGGAGAGTAAGTCAAGGATATTATCAGAAATTGGAGGAAGAACTTGTCAGACTAGGGTGTAAATTGTAATACTTTCTGAGAAAAATGTTTTATACAAGCAAAACGGTGGTAAAAAGGAGTAACACCATCTCAGAAAGAAGGTACTCTGCATGAAAGTATTTACTGAAAATGGTTATTACGAAGTGGTGTACGAAAATAAATGCTATCAATTTCTTGAATTTATAAGACTTGATACAATTTGTGAAAAAACATATGTAACATTAAAAAATGTACTTACAGGTGAACTATTCACCTTTGATGAAGGTAAAATCGTGAAAATACGGAGAAAGCTATTTCATTATCAAAAAGAGTTGCGCCACACAAAGTAAATTCACTATAATGATGTAGTATTAAATGGTGAAGGAGTATAAAATGAGACATCTAACATGGAATAATTCAGAAACAATCAAAACGGTCAAGTGTGTTCATACAAATGCTGAAAAGTATATCGTGAATCGTGCATTAACAGTTGGTCATACTTACGAAGTTAAAAATGAAACAGAAGAGTTTTACTTTATTGTCGACAATAGTGGTAAAGTAGGTGGATTTTACAAAAATTATTTTGAGGAAATTCATCAGTGACATATAATAAAAATAACAATTGAAATCACCAAAAAAAACTGCGTATATATAATAAATCGCAGTTTTTTTGGTTGATTTTATTCATTTGAAACATAAAATCACGTTTACCGATATCTTTACAAATCGCAGCATTCTTAAAAAATAGCTATTGCATCATTTTACATTTATAGTGTAAAATTACACTATAAATGTAAATAATGGTAAAGGGTGTTGAGGATGTCAAAATTGGTGAAAATGGTTCTGCTTATCTCCTGTTTCATTGTGCTTTCTATAGCTACATTGATTTATGTCACTTTTTCAGGGCTACCATGGAAAAAATATACGGTTGGTCATGAAATCGTAGCGTATTTAGAGAAGAAGTATGATCAATCATTTGAAATCGAGGAACGTCACTATAATTTTAAAGAGGGAAACTATCATATAAAGGTTCATCCTGTGAAAAATCCGACTATATCATTTTCTGCAGGAGAGGAAAGAGGAACTCAAAGCTATACGGATGAGTATCCCGAAGAAGTTTGGGCAATGCAAGCAGAAATGGATTTTAAGGATATGATCCAGGAACTTTTTCCAAACTTACGTCGTTACCATATTAGTAGTGTTTATGGTCAAGGAATGGAATTAGTGGTAGAACCACCAATTAAAAATTATAAAGAAACCGAAGCAAGCATCGGTATATTAATTAATATTCCTCAACAATTTGAAGGCACAGATGAAGAATTTGAAAAAATGTATCATCTGATTCAATATATAAAAGATAATGGAGGAAATATTGAACTATTCATAGCCTATGAACCAGATGAAAATAACGCTCGAAGGACTGTATATGCAAATTTCACAAATGATGAAATGAGGGAAATAAATAGACTAGAAGATGTTAAAATATATTATGATAATGTAGAATGAAAATTTGCTTTAAAGCGACAATGAACAGTATATTATTTTAACTTAGAGGTGTATATATTGAAGGCCTATCTATATGTTGGGATTGGTGGAGCTATTGGGAGTTTATTGCGTTATTTCGTTTCATTAGTAACGCTCCACTTTATTGGCAATGCTTTCCCGTACGGTACCGTCACAGTAAATTTACTAGGAGCATTCCTTTTAGGATGGTTCACATCCCATATTCTTTATCAGACGAATCCTTCGTTAGCTGCTGGCATCGGGACAGGAATGATCGGTTCTTTCACTACCTTATCGACCTTTAGCGTAGATATGCTGTTTTTAATGGAAAATGATGCAATCATTTCTGTGTTCCTATACATCACCATTAGTGTGATTGGCGGCCTCCTTCTTGCATATGCGGGATTAAGAGTCGGAAAAAAGAGGGTGGATTCTAAATGATCGGATGGGGATTAGTAGCAGTTGGGGGATTCTTTGGAGCGATAAGTCGATTTTGGATTGGAAATGTTGCTAAAAGGATAAAGCGAACAAAACTTCCAATCGGGACCTTATTCGTCAATCTTGTGGGTTCATTTTTTCTTGGTTATTTGTTTGCAGGAGTTCCAGAACATGCATACTCATTTTTGGGTGTTGGATTTCTGGGTGCTTTTACAACCTTTTCTACAATGAATGTGGAAGCTGTTCATCTATTAAACGAGAAACGCATAACTACAGGTGTTCTTTATTTAGGGATTACATATTTAATGGGGCTACTATTAGCATTTTGGGGCTACATTTTAGCAATAAATTAAGAGGGTGCCAAAGACACCCTCTTAATTTATTGTTGATTTGTGCTCATTATATTGTCTTCATTCTTATATAAATATCTTGCTAACAGTGTTTGTAGTATTAAGAAAAACCCACCAATTGCCCAATAAAGAGGTAGTGCAGCGGGAGCATTTAATGAAACGAAAACGATCATGACAGGTGAAAGTATACCCATAAACTTCATTTGCTTTTGTTGATCAATGGGCATGTTTGAAAGGGATACTCTAAATTGTAAGTAGTATACGATACCTGCAATCGCCGTTAACCAAATATCAGGCTGTCCAAGGCTAAACCATAAAAAAGAATGACTGGCAATCTCTGCGGAGCCTCGTATTGCATAATAGAACCCTAATAGTATCGGCATTTGAATTAACATTGGTAAACAGCCCATTGATAATGGATTGATATTATGCTTTTTATATAAAGCAAACATTTCTTGTTGAAGCCTTTGCTGTTCGCCAGCCTCTTTTGTTTCTTTGAGTTTTTTTTGAATGACTTCAAGTTCAGGTTTCATAACATCCATTTTTAATTTCATTGTCCGTTGTTTTTTAGTTTGTTTAAGCATCATGGGCATAAGGAGAAGTCGAATAATCAACGTTATAAAAATGATGGATAAGCCGAAATTACCACCAAATAGATTGGCAGTGCCATGAATTAAACTTTCAAATGGAGAGACAAGAAAAGTGTTAAAGAAACCATCTCCATTGCCTTCTTGTGCCGAACAAGCAGATAGTAAGAACGTACTAACCAGCAATACGATCATCATTTTATATTTATTTTTCATCAATATGAACCTCCAGTATGAGTAGACTAGTATGCTTTACATGTAGAAAAAGCATATCTGTCGTCTTCATCTGGGGAGCTTGTTTTTTTGCGAATATATTGCATGACCCAAATTACGATATAATTATAGGTACGATTGGTCTTTTTGTAATAGTCACTGATAGGGAGCAAACTGCCTTCAGAATCTATTTGATGGGATGCAGTAAATTGATATTCAATATTCCAAATCCACACAAGATTGAGCAGGACAAGGAATAAACCAGCATACATCGTATAAAGAGCCGATAAGCTTATAAAGTCAAACAAGGATTCTAGCATAACTTCACCTCAAAATGTTAAAGCAACATCTTTCAGTATAAGAGGTGAAAGATGTAATTGCAACTTTACTGTTACTACGATTGTTACAAGGAAAAGGTTTCAAAAAAACTAGATAGATTGATTCAAATCAGGATTTGAAGCGAAAAGAAGTTTTGCCCTAATCAATCGTTTTCTAACAACAATCCCAATCCACGAAGCAAGCACTGCTTTCATCACTCCAACAATTAAAAATGGGGTAAAGCCACTTGTGAAAGCAGCAGTCCATGACAATTCTGCAGAAATTTTTAACCAAGACGTTCCAAATAATAATGTAATGATCATTCCAATAATATTTGCGATAATGGCATTTTTAAATGTAAACCCGAGTTTTTCCATATAGATGCCCATAATAAATGCTGCAGGAATAAATCCAACTAAAAACCCACCAGTTGGACCAATCAGTTTAGATATTCCTGCTGAGAATTCAGCGAATACGGGAACACCAGCAGAACCGATTATTAAATATAAGAGGACAGATAAAGTTCCATATTTCGCTCCTAAGATTGTGGCAGCAAGGCCTATCGCTAACGTTTGTCCAGTGATAGGAACTAGCGGTAGTGGAATCGTTATCTGAGCTAGAATTCCGATTATTGCAGCAAATAGTGCTGTAACAATCATGGATCTTAATTTTAGCCGTTCTTTGTTCATGATGAAAACTCCTTTCATTTATGTTAACTTACGTTGAATTTTAGTTAACAATTAAAATATAAAATATACTGAAATATATGTCAATCATAAATCGTATCGCTTAAGGGAGGAATGATTGTTAAAAATACGTAAATACGATAAAATGGTTTACAAAACAATCGGAGGTGGGGGGAGCTTTGAAAAAGGCGCTAATAAATATTGATTATACAGTTGACTTTGTAACAGGAGCTTTACCATGTGGGGAACCAGGTGTAAAAATTGAAGGTGAAATTTCGAAAGTAACCGCAGATTTTATTAACGATGGTCATTTTGTCGTTTTTGCAATTGATTTACATAAGAAAGATGACATGTATCATCCTGAAACAAAGCTGTTCCCACCGCATAATCTTGAGGGGACTAGTGGCCGCGACTTATTTGGACGTCTAGAGCAAGTTTATAATACTAACAAAGACCAAGAGCATGTATATTGGATGGACAAGACTAGATATAGTGCATTTGCAGGCACCGATCTTGAAATTAAACTGAGAGAAAGAGGGATCACGGATTTACATCTCGTAGGAGTTTGTACAGATATTTGTGTTCTCCATACAGCTATTGACGCTTATAATAAGGGATTCAACATCACTGTTCATGAAAATGCTGTCGCTAGTTTTAATGAAGTCGGGCATACTTGGGCATTGGATCACATTAAAGGTTGTTTAAATGGTAAAATAGTATAGATTTTTACAATGACTCGATTTCATGACTCTTTATGAAATCAAGTGGATAAGAAAGAAGGACAATGGTTATGAGTAATCACTATCAAGATGATAGCTTAACTTTACATACAGATCTTTATCAAATTAATATGGCAGAAACCTACTGGGAAGATGGCATTCATAATCGGAAGGCTGTTTTTGAGGTGTACTTTCGCAAGCTTCCATTTGGAAATGGATACGCTATTTTCGCTGGGCTTGAAAGGATCATTGAGTATATTCAACAATTTCGCTTTACAGAAAGTGATTTAGCCTATTTAAAAGAAGAGGGCGGCTACAAAGAGGACTTTCTAGCCTATTTAAAGACTGTACGCTTTACTGGAAATATTCGTTCTGTTGTTGAAGGGGAAGTTGTTTTTGGAAACGAACCATTAATTCGGGTTGAAGCCCCTTTAGCTGAAGCCCAACTAATTGAAACGGCCCTTCTTAATATTGTGAATTACCAAACATTGATTGCGACTAAGGCTTCACGAATCAAACATATTGTCGGCGATGAAATCGCAATGGAATTTGGAACAAGAAGAGCCCATGAACTTGATGCGGCTATTTGGGGGACGAGAGCTGCGTTTATTGGAGGTTTTAATTCTACTTCAAATGTAAGAGCCGGAAAAAAATTTGGCATACCTGTTTCTGGTACACACGCTCATTCATTAATTCAGGCTTATAAGGATGAATACACTGCTTTTCATAAATACGCACGCCGACATAAGGATTGTGTGTTCTTAGTTGACACCTATGACACCTTACGCTCAGGTGTTCCAACGGCGATTAAGGTCGCAAAAGAGCTAGGAGACAAAATTAATTTTGTTGGAATTCGTTTGGATAGCGGTGACTTAGCTTATCTTTCAAAAGAGGCGCGAAAGATGCTTGATGACGCTGGATTCCCACACGCCAAAATCGTTGCTTCTAATGACTTAGATGAATATACGATTATGAACTTAAAAGCACAGGATGCTAAAATAAGCGTTTGGGGTATTGGTACTAAATTAATCACTGCCTATGATCAAGCGGCATTAGGTGCAGTTTATAAACTGGCTTCGATCGAAGATGAAAATGGTGTCATGCAGGATACGATTAAAATTAGTGGCAATCCAGAAAAAGTATCAACACCGGGCTTAAAGAGAGTATATCGGATTATTAATAGTATTAATCATAAATCAGAAGGCGACTATATTGCATTAGATGATGAGAATCCACAGGAGGAAGAGCCCTTAAAAATGTTTCATCCTGTTCATACCTATGTAAGTAAATTTGTCACAAATTTTATCGCAAAAGAATTGCATCAGGATATTTTTACAAACGGAAAGCTTGTCTATGAGTCTCCATCTCTTCAAGAGATGCAAAAGTATGCCGAAGAGAATTTAGCACTCCTCTGGGAAGAGTATAAGCGTACGTTAAATCCAGAAGAGTATCCAGTCGACTTAAGTCAAAAATGCTGGGATAATAAAATAGAAAACATTCAGGAAGTCCAAGCAAAGCTTAAAAGGGACGCTTTTTTAAAATAAAGAACTTTTCGCTGAAGATTCAGATCCATTTAAAGTGTTGGACAATGTGTATAAAAGAGCATTAGTTACAATATAAGGAGGAGAGTCATTTGAGAGAGTTACAAAAACGGATTATGAATGAATTGTCCGTTCAAGCAGAAATGGACCCTAAAGCAGAAATTGCAAAAAGAGTCGACTTTCTGACAAGTTATGTTAAGAAAACGAACGCCAAAGGATTTGTGTTAGGAATTAGTGGTGGGCAGGACTCTTCATTAGCTGGTCGACTTGCCCAGCTTGCCGTGGAAAAACTGCGCAAAGAAGGAGTCGAAGCTAAATTTATCGCAGTCCGTCTACCATATGGTGTTCAAAAGGATGAAGAGGATGCACAACGTGCTTTAAGATTTATTCAGCCTGATGAATCTTACTCCTTTAATGTGAAGGGAGCTGTTGATGCTGTTAAAGTTGAATATGATAAAAGTGTTGGCGGAGAAGAACTAAGGGATTATCATAAAGGCAATGTGAAGGCAAGAATGCGCATGATCGCACAATATGCGATCGGCGGTCAAGCGAATCTTCTTGTGCTTGGAACGGATCACGCTGCAGAGGCAGTTACAGGTTTCTTTACAAAATATGGTGATGGCGGTGCGGATTTATTACCGTTATCTGGTCTAACAAAACGTCAAGGCAAAGCGCTTTTAAAAGAATTGGGTGCAGAAGAGAGCATCTATTTAAAGATTCCAACGGCAGATTTACTTGATCAAAAACCAGGGCAAGCGGATGAAACAGAACTTGGAATTACTTATGATGAATTAGACGATTATTTGGAAGGAAAAGATGTATCCGAAGAGGTTGCGGAAAAAATTGAAAAACGTTATCTCGTAACAGAACATAAAAGACAACTTCCAGCTACGATGTTTGATGAGTGGTGGAAGTAAAAATATAAATACGAAACGCCCATTGTCTTTGGAAATGATAATGGGCGTTTTCGTATTAAGATAATTTTTCTGTTAAAATCCTTTGAGCAAAGGCGGTTTTTTCTTCACTTGGAGGCTCGATATTCTTTAAAGGATATTCCATTCCAAGGGCTTCCCATTTATAGACGCCAAGCTGATGGTAAGGGAGGACTTCAACTTTTTGAACATTGTTCAGCGTGCCAATAAATTCACTTAGTGCTTTTAAATCCTCCTCATCATCTGTGACAGAAGGCACTAATACGTGACGAATCCAAACAGGAACATGGTTATCTGATAAATACTTGGCAAATTCAAGAATATGATCGTTTGCCATTCCAGTAAGATTTTTATGTTTTTTTCTATCGATATGTTTTAAATCGAGCAGAATTAAGTCTGTATATTGCAGCAACTCTTTGAGGTTTTTTTGAAATAGTTCTGCATGTGAATAGCATCCACCTGAAGAGTCGATAGTTGTGTGTATACCAAGCTTTTTACATTCCTTAAATAATTCAATTAAAAACGGCAGTTGTAAAAGGGGTTCACCGCCAGAAACAGTGATTCCTCCACCAGAAGATTCTATAAAGGGTAAATAGGATTTGAGATCATCAATGATTTCGGAAACAGACATTTGCTTGCCAATTCCTATTTCCCACGTATCGGCATTATGGCAAAACTGACAGCGAAGAAGGCAGCCTTGTGTGAAAATGACATAGCGTATACCAGGGCCGTCTACTGTTCCAAAAGTTTCGATTGAATGAATGTTTCCGTTCATGATGTTCAAACTCCCTTCAAATTAGCATGAGCATTATTTTCGTACTCAATATTTTGTGAGGAGTTAGAATGGTATCTAACTCCTCCATCACTTACTTATAAAGAACCATGGAATGTTCTGTTAATGACATCTAACTGTTGTTCTTTTGTTAACTTAATGAAGTTAACCGCATAACCAGATACACGAATCGTTAATTGTGGGTATTCCTCAGGATGCTCCATTGCATCTAATAATGTTTCTCTATTAAAGACGTTGACGTTTAAATGGTGACCTTGTTTAACGGCATAACCGTCTAAGATACTAACAAGGTTATTAACTCGGTTTTGATCTTCTTTTCCTAATGCTTTTGGCACAATGGAGAAAGTATTAGAGATTCCATCCATCGCATAACTATAAGGTAATTTTGCCACTGATGATAGGGATGCTAGTGTACCTTTTGTATCTCGGCCATGCATTGGGTTAGCACCAGGTGCAAATGGTTCACCAGCACGACGACCATCTGGTGTATTTCCAGTCTTTTTACCATAAACGACGTTTGAAGTAATCGTTAGGATAGACATTGTATGAAGAGAATTACGATAAGTTGGATGTTTACGTAGCTTCTTCATAAATGTCTCGACAATTTCAACTGCGATGCTGTCTACGCGGTCATCGTTGTTGCCGTATTTAGGGAAATCACCTTCAATTTCAAAGTCTACAGCTAAGCCATTTTCATCGCGAAGTACTTTAACTTGACCGTATTTAATTGCGCTTAAAGAATCTGCTACGACACTCAAACCAGCGATACCTGTTGCCATTGTGCGTAAGATTTCCGTATCATGTAAGGCCATTTCAATTCGTTCATAACTATATTTATCATGCATATAGTGAATGATGTTTAGTGTATTAATATATAATCCAGCTAACCATTCCATTGTTTGATCAAATTTTTCCATCACTTCTTCATAATTTAAAATTTCTGCAGTGATAGGGGAAGAAGCAGGTCCAACTTGAATTTTATGCTTTTCATCTTTATTTCCGTTAATTGCATAAAGCAGGGCTTTTGCTAAGTTTGCGCGTGCTCCAAAGAATTGCATTTGTTTTCCGATTTCCATGGCAGATACACAGCAAGCAATCCCGTAATCATCGCCATATTCAGGACGCATAATATCATCGTTTTCATACTGAATGGCACTTGTTTCAATCGAAATCTTTGAACAGAACTTCTTGAAGTTTTCAGGAAGCTGAGTTGACCATAAAACAGTTAAATTTGGTTCAGGCGCAGGTCCAAGATTGCGTAATGTGTGTAAGAAACGGAAAGAGTTCTTTGTTACAAGTGGACGTCCATCCATTGCCACACCACCAATAGATTCTGTTACCCAAGTTGGGTCACCTGAGAAGAGTTCATTGTAATCTGGTGTACGAGCAAACTTGACAAGACGTAGCTTCATGACAAAATGATCGACTAATTCTTGTGCCTCTTGTTCAGTTAGAACACCATTTTCCAAATCTTTCTCGATGTAGATGTCTAAGAAAGTAGATACGCGACCTAAACTCATTGCAGCACCATTTTGCTCTTTTACAGCTGCTAAGTATCCGAAGTAGAGCCATTGGAAAGCTTCTGTAGCATTTTGAGCAGGTTTAGAAATATCAAAACCATAGCTTTGAGCAAGTGATTTTAACTCTTTTAGGGCACGGTATTGCTCAGATAATTCTTCACGTAGACGAATGATATCCTCGCTCATAACAGAAGTCATATTATTAAAATCTTTTAGTTTTTGCTCCATTAGGAAATCGACACCGTAAAGGGCAAGACGACGGTAGTCACCGATAATACGTCCGCGGCCATATGCATCAGGTAAACCAGTAATAATTCCCACTTTACGAGCTAATTTCATCTCAGCAGTGTAAGCATCAAAAACACCTTGGTTATGAGTTTTACGATAATCAGTAAAGATTCTTTCCACTTCTTTATCCATTTCATAACCGTAAGATTCACAAGCCTGACTAGCCATCCTTACACCACCAAATGGTTGTAAAGAACGCTTGAACGGTTTATCAGTTTGGAAACCGACTACTTTTTCTAAATCTTGATTTAAGTAACCGGGACCATGAGATGTGATAGTGGAAACGATTTCTGTATCCATATCAAGCACGCCACCATTATCACGCTCTTGCTTTGTTAAATCCATTACTTGACCCCAAAGCGTTGTTGTTGCTTCAGTTGGTCCTTCTAAAAAGCTATCTTCCCCAGTATATGGAGAAAAGTTTCTTAAAATAAAGTCACGAACATTTACCTCTTCTTGCCATCTTCCTTTTGCAAAACCTTTCCACTGTTCCATCATAAAACACCTCTACTAAAGAATTTTGTTTATATAACAGTTAATACAATTTAACTATATTTAAAGTATAACAGATTATATGTGAATATCATCACATTGAAATGAGGTTTTCATGAACTTATTGTGAACAAAAGATTTATTGTCTTTGATTGTTTTGAGAGAATGGTGAAATAAAAAAACTGTACTATAACTTTTTTGATAATATTAGAAACTGTTCTATAAAAAAATAATTCTATTAACATTATTGTAACGTTAAAAACATATTTGTGCTTAAGGAAAAATGTAGATTTTTTGAAATGTTTTTTGAAGGAATGAAAAGTGGAAGGGAGAAAGTAGTGAATAGAAGGAGAGAGGGAGGAGAAATGCTTCCTCCCTTAAGATCAATCAACAACAATATTGGCAACCATCGGTCCATTACTGCCCATATCTGGATGTGTTAAACAAACAAGACGGTAAACCCCTTCTTCCTTAAGTTGCAGTTCAACGGTGGTTTCTTCTCCTTTTTTTACAACGCCTTTAATATCAGTTCCTTCGATAATGAAAGGATGCTCATGCCCATTGATGCCATATAAACGAAGCAGCACCTTTTCATTCTTGCCAACATAAATTGTTCCCGGATCCCAACGGTACGCTTCAATTTCTTTTCCATCTTCCGTCTTTGTTTTAAACTCGGTTGTCACAAGATGGATTTCACGAAGCTGCTCGGTTTGAGCGACCGTTGAGATCGTGTCCTTTGAGAGAAGGAGCCAAATTGAGCTCGCAACGATAGTAGCAAGAATAAGCGTGAATAACATGATCGAACGCCTTTTCAATACAATGAATTGCATCATAAATACCCCCTTTATAAGTTGTCCACTACTACTATATGCATGACTCTAGTAAGAACTTGTCTAAAAACTGATTTTTCATAAATTTAGCTTGATTGAGTAGAGGCACTTTCATGTTATGTACGAAGGGAAGGAGTTCATTAAAAAGAAGACTAACGTTTTTATTAGCCTTCTCGTTTACGTTCTTATTTAAGGTTTTGAGATACTTTTTCACATACTTCATCAGCAGATAGTCCATTTGCTTCAATAACAGGACCTGGTATGATGGTATCGTTCATTCCCATCACATTTGAATCTATTCCTGTTACAACACAACAGTCACATCCTCTAGCATCTGATTCCTGTCGTAGTTGAACGACGTCATACCCTTTATCACGAAGAGCTTCTTGAATATTAGTTAAAGAATCTTCCACACCAATTTTCGTCATCTTCACACCTCCTCCAATAAGTAGAATGAGTTATTAGGGATAAAAATATTCTAAAAAACCCGTTCTTGTAAAAATGTATAAATGTTCACGAATAAAAAAATGTTTAAAAAGAGAAGGTAAGCAATGGAGGTGTAATGGATGAAGAAACGAAAAGCGGATCCTTCAACGATTGGATTAAATTCAAGCCAAGTAGAGGGACAAGGTACGACAAATATGGAATTAGATGGGAAAAGTGCTTCGTCGGCACGTAAGAAAACAAAAAAGCAATAGTATAGTGGTGAAGGGTAAAAAGGAGATGGGCGATTCATTCCATCTCCTAAAATGTTTATGGCTGCTTTCTGATGATTTCATCCACAATTCCGTAATCTAATGCCTCTTTGGCACTCATGAAATAGTCTCGATCACTGTCTTTTGCAACTTTCTCAACGGGTTGGCCGGTTCGCTCTGAAATAATTTGATTTACATGCTCTCTTAATTTTAATATCCTCTTAGCAGAGATTTCGATTTCTGTTGCCTGACCTTGAGCACCTCCGAGCGGCTGATGAATCATTACTTCACTATTAGGTAAGGCATATCTTTTTCCTTTCGTACCAGCAAGGAGAAGTATAGCACCAAAAGAAGCAGCCATCCCTGTACATATCGTGTTAATATCTGGCTTTATCAATTGCATCGTATCAAAAATTGCAAAACCCGCTGTAGTTGAACCACCCGGACTGTTAATGTAAAGTGAAATGTCTTTTTTAGGATTTTCTGACTCAAGAAAAAGTAATTGGGCAATGACACTATTCGCTAAATTGTCATCGATTTGTTGCCCGATCATAATAATACGGTCTTTTAACAATCGAGAGTAAATATCGTAAGAACGTTCTCCGCGATTTGTTTGTTCAATAACATATGGAATGGTTGTCAATTCATTTTCCTCCCTTGTTTACGCAGCCATACTGAAAATATTGAGAGGGGAATCGGTAACTTTAGTACTGATAGGAGTTTTATTGTGAATGAAAATAGGGATGCTTGGAAGTTGTTTAATCAAAATATTAGGATCTTCTTCTAATAAAGATTGAACCATTAAATCCATGAGATTCTGAAGGTCTCTTTTCATCAAAGAATCCTCCGTTGTGTTAGATGTATTCTCTTTCTCAATACGTTTTCGGGCCCGGTATAAAAGAGCTTTCACAGTTGTTTCAGGCATTTTTATAATGTCTGATATCTCTTTAGAACGATATAGAAATGCCTCATTTAAAAAGAAAATTACAGACTGCTTCGGTGTCAACTTTTCCATCAGTTTTTGTACTGTGTCCATTATCGTCGTTGGATGGTTGTTTCTCTTCTCATGAACTTCATTTAATAATTCTGTCTCATCAAGTTTTCTTCTACGGATTGTATCAATCCAATAATGAAAAGCGATTTTTTTTAGGAGTGGATGATTGATTTCAGTCACTTCATACTGCTTAATGGCTCGGTACAAAGATTCCTGGGCAAGATCATCACCCTCCCATTTATTTTTGGTTAAAAATCGGCAATATGTTTGCAGTCCACGATAATACTTCTTCAGTGTTTCATTTTCCTCATATTGACTTTTATTCATCACATAAACCGGTTTACTCCCTGGCATTCCATTCACTCCTTTAATCCCTCTCATTTTTCATAACGTAAAAACAGAAAGAAAAGATACGGGGAAGAAAAATTTTTTATTATCTCGATTAAATGATTAATTATATTGTATGGGTTTTAGTATAATGGAAGCAATGAATTGCTAATGAAGAAAGCAACTTATGAAAAACAAGCTATAAAAGGTGGGTATAAATTGATAAAAGCGATTATTTTTGATTTTGATGGAACGCTAGTCGATACAGAGACAATGTGGTATCGAATGTATAAAGAAGTATTACTTCATAAATATGGGATTCATTTGCCGCTAGAGGAGTTTGCTAAAGTAATAGGGACAACAGATGAGGCCTTATATGCTTACGTAGAGGCGCAAACGCAAACAAAGATTGATTTTATCCAATTAGAGCAAGAGATTCATAGAATGATCATCGCACAAAAAGATCAACTTGTTCTAAGAGAAGGGGCTGAGGAATTCATTCAACAGGCACGAAAAATGAACTTAAAGATGGGCATTGCCTCAAGTTCTCCTCGAAAATGGATAGAGGATCTATTAGAGCATCTTCACGTAAGAAACGTTTTTTCCGTCATTAAATCAAAAGATGATGTTCAAGAAGTAAAACCAAATCCTGAACTCTATGTTAAAGCAGTAGAGGCTCTAGGGGTATATCCGCAAGAGGCAATTGCGATAGAAGATTCAGTAAATGGGAGTATAGCAGCTATTAATGCTGGCCTCACCACTATAGTTGTCCCAAATGAAGTCACGGCATTTCTTGAATTTGATAAAAGGGTACGAGTGTATCAGCAATTTACTGATATTCAGCTACCAACTTCATAAGACAAAAACGGCTTTGAACCTATGGAGGTACAAAGCCGTTTTTATTATGCGTACATCGCTGCTATTTGTTTTTGTAATTGCTCATCTTCTAAATACTCATCATATGTTACTTGTTTATCGACCATACCGTTCGGTGTCAATTCGATAATTCGATTGGCGATCGTTTGAATAAACTGATGGTCATGTGAAGCGAAAATCATGGAACCTTTAAAGTTAATTAAGCCATTGTTTAAGGCCGTAATCGATTCAAGGTCTAAGTGGTTCGTTGGTTCATCAAGAAGAAGAACATTGGATCCACTTAACATCATTTTCGACAGCATACAACGGACCTTTTCTCCACCTGAAAGGACACTTGCTTTCTTAAGCACTTCTTCACCAGAAAATAACATTCTTCCTAAGAATCCACGGAGGAAGCTTTCACTTTGGTCATTAGGGGAGAATTGACGCAACCAATCAACTAAAGTGAGATCATTGTTTTCGAAGTACTCTGAGTTGTCCTTTGGAAAATAGGCTTGTGAAGTCGTAACACCCCATTTAAAGCTACCGCTGTCAGGCTCCATCTCACCCATTAGTATTTTGAATAGCGTTGTTTTTGCTAATTCATTCGGACCTACAAGAGCGATTTTATCGTCCTTATTCATGACAAAGCTAATATTATCAAGTACTTTTACTCCATCAATCGTCTTTGTGATTCCTTCAACTCTTAATAGGTCATTGCCGATTTCACGCTCAGGTGTAAATCCAACATATGGATATTTACGGGAAGAAGGGCGAATATCATCTAATTGAATTTTATCAAGTAGCTTTTTACGTGAAGTTGCTTGTTTCGATTTAGAAGCATTTGCACTAAATCGAGCGATAAAGGCTTGTAGTTCTTTGATTTTCTCTTCTTTTTTCTTGTTTTGATCTTGTGCCATTCTTGAAGCTAATTGGCTAGACTCATACCAGAAATCATAGTTTCCAACATAGATTTGAATTTTTCCAAAGTCTAAATCGGCAATATGTGTACATACTTTATTTAAAAAGTGACGGTCATGAGATACAACAATAACGGTATTCTCAAAGTTAATAAGGAATTCTTCTAACCACTGGATAGCTTTAATATCTAAGTGGTTCGTTGGCTCGTCCAAAAGCAATACGTCCGGTTTTCCGAATAAAGCTTGGGCAAGTAAAACCTTCACTTTTTCGCCGCCGGATAAATCAGCCATTTTCTTTGTGTGAAGCTCTTCTTCAATCCCTAAACCTTTTAGAAGGATTGCCGCCTCAGATTCAGCTTCCCACCCATTTAGTTCAGCAAATTCACCTTCAAGTTCAGCTGCTTTCATTCCATCTTCATCGGTAAAGTCCGCTTTCATATAAATGGCGTCTTTTTCTTGCATCACTTGATAGAGGCGAGTGTGTCCCATAATGACGACTTTAAGAACTTCTTCTTCCTCGTATTCAAAATGATTTTGCTTTAGAACCGCCAGTCTTTCCCCAGGTCCTAAATGAACAGTTCCTGTTTGAGATTCAATTTCCCCAGAGATTATTTTTAAAAAAGTTGATTTTCCAGCACCGTTTGCTCCAATTAAGCCATAACAGTTTCCTGGAGTAAACTTAATATTTACATCTTCAAAAAGCTTCCGATCACCATATCGCAAACTAACGTCAGTTACAGTTAACATTTACTACCTCCAAATAAGCAATATCTCTCATTATAACATTTTCTCAAGTACAAGTGCAGTCTTTTTATTTCCAACAGAAAAATGCAAGAAGGATTTTTCCTAATCATCAAGAATAATAAAGACAAGTTATTAATAAAACGCTTTCAAAAAAAATGAGGCGGCAGAAAAGGGGGAAGACGATGGAAGTAGCAGTACATTCAGAAGTGCAAAGGGGGAAACGCTGGAAGAAAGTTCTTGCGTGGACCATTGGTATAGTGATTGTCTTATTGGTAGCGATTGCAATGGGGTTATATACGTATATGACAAGGGCACATCCCAAAATAGAGGGAGAAATCAATCTTTCTGGTTTAAATGATACAGTAGAAGTGATTCGTGATGAAAATGGTGTGCCGCATATTCGGGCGAGTAATGAGGAAGATTTATATTTAGCGCAAGGCTATATTCAAGCACAGGATCGTTTGTTTCAAATGGACCTAAGCCGTCGTCAAGCATCAGGCCGACTAAGTGAAGTGGTTGGAGAAGCGGCTTTAAATAACGATAAGTACTTTCTGACATTAGGCCTTAGACGGGCAGCAAAAGCATCTTATGAACAGTATTCGGCTTCAGCAAAGCATGTACTTGATAAGTTTGCAGAAGGAGTGAATCTTTATATTCATGAACTTCGCGAAAATGGGAAATGGCCGATTGAATTTGAACTTCTTCGGTATGAGCCAGAGGATTGGACGCCAATCGACTCCTTAACAATTGGGAAATATATGGCATTTGACTTAGGTGGACATTGGGAAAATCAAGCCTTCCGCTATTATCTCCTGCAAAATTTTCCTGAGGAAAAGGCATACGATTTGTTTCCATCTTATCCAGAAGATGCACCATACATCATCAGTAAAGAGGAATTAAATATCGAAAAAAGTTTTGCACAAGCAGTCATTCCTCATGAATATAATGGGAGCAATAATTGGGTCGTAAGTGGAGCGAAGACGGCATCAGGAAAACCAGTTCTTGCTGATGATCCTCATTTATCGTTAGCAACACCTTCGATATGGTATCAAATGCATTTAGAAGCTCCGACCGTAAATGTGAGTGGTGTTATTTTTGCAGGGATTCCTGGCATTATTCTTGGACATAATGAACAAATTGCATGGGGAGTAACCAATACAGGGCCAGATGTTCAAGATTTATATATTGAAAAAAGAAATCCAAACAATCCTTATGAATTTCTATACAATGATAGCTGGGAAGAAGCAGAGGTCATTAAAGAAGAAATTCAAATTAAGGATGAGAAGTCTGTAGAATATGAAGTGGTGATAACCAGGCATGGCCCAGTCGTTTCTGAATTTGCCGCAGATAGTGGAAAAGATACGGTTTTATCCCTTCAGTGGACAGCGCTTGAGCCGTCTTCAGAACTTGAGGCAGTGCTTAAAATGAATAAGTCTGGAAATTGGGAGGAATTTGAGAAAGCGCTCGAAGGATTCCATACTCCAGCACAGAATTTCGTCTTCGCATCTACAGACGGGACCATTGCTTATAAGGCAAATGGGAAAATTCCAATTCGCAAAAAAGGAGATGGACTATTACCTGTTCCTGGATGGACAGATGAATACGGTTGGGATGATTATATTCCATATGATGAATTGCCGCGTACGGTTAATCCAAAGGAAGGCTTTATTTCAACTGCTAATAATAAAGTAATTGGAGATGATTATCCATATCATATTAGTCATGATTGGGCACAACCCTTTAGACAAATGAGAATTCAAGAGGTTCTTTCAGGTACAACTCATATCACTGCTGAAGATATGATGAACTTACAAATGGATCAAATGAACTTACAAGCAAAGGAGTTTCTCCCTTTCTTTATCGATTTACTAGAAGTGTCTAGCAATGACAAAATTCGCCAAGCCTTATCCATTTTAGTAGAGTGGGATTATTTTGATTCCCCAGAGCAAGCAGCACCTCTTCTTTTTAATTTATGGATGATAGAAATCCAAGAAGTGTTATTTGAAGAAGAAATTCCTCAAGAAACACTAGACTTATTTGGTGGTATGCGCCAGGCAGTCGATCAACTTCTTAGAAAGGCGATTGAAGGCAAGCCTGGTCCATGGATAGATGAGCATGAGGGAATCGTTAACGTATTGGAAGAGTCGTTACTCCGCGTCATTGAGGAGATAAAAAGTCAACAAGGAAATAATATGGAGAAATGGCAATGGGGAGACTATCATCAAATTTATTTTCCACATCCATTATCTAGTGTGAAGCCATTACATCTATTATTTAATCAAGAAGGGAAAGTGCCAGTCGGAGGAAGTGCGGTTACGGTACAAGCAGCAGCCTTTAAAGACGATGGTACAGTAAACCATGGAGGCTCGTGGAGATTTGTCATTGATATGACTGATTCGACGATAGGCTATCATCTTGTTGGTCCAGGTCAGTCTGGACATGTGTTTCATAAATGGTTTCATGATCAATTAGATAAATGGGTCGATGGAACGTATCATAAAACAAATATTAAACGAGTTGAAGGTGCAGTTTTAACTATAAATCCAGAAGATTAAAGCTCCTTAAGATAATTTAATCCAAAAAATTTCGTTTTTTTCATAGTTTATTCATAATTGTTCGCTACAATGGACTTAACGAAGAACGAAAAAAGGAGATATTAAATGGATAAAAAGAAGCTAGTAGAACTTGTTGATCGTTTAAAAAAGTCCGGAATAAAAGCTAGCATTACAAAACCTCGGAAGACTTTATTAATGCTTCAGCAACCAACAGCACCCAGCAACTAATAAAAAAAAGGAGGTGGTGATTGATTTCACCGCTTCCTTTTTTTGATATATGTTCACTTAAAGCATTTGATTTCGATAGGAATGCCTTTTAATCTATCTTCTTCATGATTTTATTAAACATGTCTTCTCGATTGAATTCTTCTCCCATTGGGTATTTTTTTATATAACGATTATTTTCATTTAAAAGATAAACGAACGTCGAATGAATAAAGAAACCATCGCCTGGGTCTCTATATTGAAATTGGAAGGTTCCTGCAAGTTCTTCAATTTCTTTTAAATCTTCTTTAATATTATTTTGGTCCCCTGTTAAGAAGAGCCAATTCCCGTCATCCTCGACTTCAAAATTATACATATATTGTTGGAGAACTTCTGGGGTATCATTGTAAGGGTCAATTGTAATGGTAATGAATTGAACTTTGTCACCAAAGACACCAGCATCTTGTAAATCTTTTTTAAGCATATTCATTTTAAGCGTCGTTGTAGGACAAATATCAGGACAGTTTGTATACATAAATTCTACTACTTTTAGTTTTTTGTCAGACTCGGAAAATTTGTATACTTCATTTTTCATAGTAACTAAATCAATATCTTCTGGTATTGTTGCCATCGAATCACGAATTAAGAAAAAGGAAATCCCCGCAATAATTGCAATGGCTACGATTGCACTACATATTATATATATTTTCTTCATTTTGTAACCTCCCATATTAAAGATAAAAAAATAGTAAGGAAAATACTATGGATATATTGTGAACTTATTTATTTAATGGGAGAGAGGAAATGCTTTTGTTGTTAATAACCTCATATTTTGTCGAATTACTAAGAAATTTCTAGCGTACGATTTAGTGGTAAATTGGAGGTGAAATAGGATATTTATAGTAAAATAGAAACAACCGAAAATTTAGGGGGATATGTATGAGTAGGGATAGAGTCTTAATTGTTGATGATGATCCTGATATTCGGAATATTCTAGAACTTTATTTAGAGAATGAGGGATTTGAGATCGTTACTGTAACAGAGGGAAGCGAGGCCATTAATTCAATAGATGGTTTTAAACCAGATCTAATCATCCTAGATATTATGATGCCAGGACTAGATGGTTATGAAACATGTCAGGGAATTCGTGAAAAAACAGATGCTCCTATTCTTTTTTTAAGTGCTAAAGAGGATGATTTAGATAAGATTCTCGGTTTAAGAATAGGAGGAGATGATTATATAACAAAACCTTTTAGTCCAAGCGTATTAGTAGCTAGAATTAAAGCGCATTTAAGAAGAACAAGGATCTCTCGTAATAAAAAGGTTATAAAGGAAGAAAGAAGTGTAATTGAGTTCCCTGGTTTAATGATTGATTTGGACAGTTGTCTTGTTCGCAGTGGTGGTATAACGGTTACATTAGCGGCAAAAGAATACCAACTATTGTCCTTGTTAAGTCAAAATGTTGAAAAAGTGTTTAGTGTAGAGCAATTATTTCAGCTGATTTGGGGTGAGAACAGCCTTGGCGATAATCGAACGGTTATGGTCCATATTAGCAATTTGCGAAAAAAAATCGAGCCCAATCCTACCAAACCTATTTATATATTGACGGTCAGGGGTATAGGCTATAAATTTAATGGTTACATCCATGATATTCCACAATTAATATAATAGATTCTTAATAGATTCACCTTCTGGAAAAGCAGATTAGGATATATGTATTATTTATTAGACAAGAAACGCTTCACCTCATCCTTTGTTAATCCTAAACGTTTCGCTTCTAAAATTAAACATAACCATTCTTCATCTATTGTATTTGGCAGAATGGCAATTGTCGCTTGCTGCAACTCAGTGACTTTTTCCATAATTACCTCCAGTTTATTCACAAAATATTCACAAAACAATAATAGTATATGAACTATAAGTACTGTTCAAACCTAGTTAAAGTTTTATTAAAGTTTTGTTATGAAAAAATAAACTTGTATTTTTCAAGTTAGTAATGGATGTGGGATAGATGTTGCAAATAGCAGGATATAAGATTATTCGACTTTTGGATTCCACGAACGATATAGATTATTATGAAGGAATTAAGGAACACAATAATAAAAGGGTAGTCATTGTCCACACTGTTTCTAAATCAAAATTAGGACATGAGCATTATTACGATTCATCTACGCAGCCCTTTCTAATGGAACCAATTGAAATGAAGGCAATGGAAGGTCAACATTTTGCGATTTATGAATATTTTTCCTTCGAAAAAACATTGGCAACATTCATAAGGGAAAAGTCTCTTACACTCGAACAAATATTATTTATTTCCATCCAGTTAGTTTCCTTACTTTGGAAAATGCATCAGCATAAAGGGTTATTCGGGATATTGAACCCAGCTTTCATTTTTGTCAATCTCTCTGATAAGAAAATAAATGTTGCCAATCCGATTGGGGCAAAACAGAATGCAGAACAGCAACGTATTTTATATAGTTCACCTGAGTTAACAGGAAGAATGGAGAAGGAGGCTGACTTCCGTTCCGATCTATATTCTTTCGGCGTTGTATTATATGAATTGTTAACGGGGCAATCACCGTTTGAAAAAGCTGACCTTATTGCAATTGTCCATGCGCATTTTACAAAGATACCACCTCCACCAACGACGATCAACGGAAAAATACCAACACAGTTATCCCAAATTACTGAAAAACTTTTAGCAAAATCCCCTGAAAAGAGATACCAATCAGCTTTTTCATTAAAAACTGATTTAGAAAAATGTCAAGCTGAATGGGAATTAGAAAGGAATATTTCTAATTTCCCACTAGGACAGGGGGAGTCTGCCCAAATTATTAGGGAGAAAAGACTTTTTGGCCGAGACAAGGAACTTCAGGAACTTAATGTAATATTTAGTATGGTAGAAGCAGGAAACACAGAGTTTGTCCATATCAATGGAAATTCAGGTAATGGAAAGACAGCACTTGTAAATGAGTTTATACGATCATGTGATAAGAAAAATGTCATCGTTGCTACGGGAAAATGGGACCAATATGAAAGAAATATTCCCTATGGACCAATTATTCAAGCCTGGAAAACAATTTTCAGGACAATTCTTTCTCAAGGCGAGCAATCAACATTAAGATGGAGAAATCTATTCATTGAAAAACTAGGTCATCGTTGCCAAATACTTACAGATTTAATTCCGGAGTTTTCTTGGATTATTGGTCAGCAAATATTCACTGAAAAAATAGGTTCGTTAGAAAGACAAAATAGTATTTTATTAACGTTTCAACAGTTTATATCCGTATTAACAACGGAATATACACTTCTCTTATTTATTGATGATATCCAATGGGCAGATCAACCTACACTTGATCTCCTTCGTTATTTAGCGAATGATAGCGAGACCACAAAGCTTCTTATATTGTTAGCAAGTAGAGACGAAAAAGGGCAAAGTGCCAAATCTTTGCATAATTTAAAACTCGTTCAAGACTTAAAAAGGGAAAGTATTTATATCAATCCACTAAATAAAAATGAAGTGTCAGAATGGCTTTCCCATACCTATCAATTTCAAGGAGATTTTAGTCATTTAACCAACTATGTGTACAATCTTTCCCAGGGTAATCCATTTTTTCTTGAGCAGATTTTAAACACTTTAGAAAAGGAAAATTATATTAGTCTAAATTTTGAGCACAATCGTTATGAATTTTACATAAGTAGGTTCCCTGACAGATTGATTGGTCATAACATAATCGATCATATAAAAAACAAACTTGAGAAGTTGTCTTCACAAGCAAGAAAGACGTTGAAAATGGTATCCTGTCTTGGCACCAATTGTACTTTTAATGAAATCAGTCTGATAATGAATGGCTCTAGAAATGAGCTATTAATGGATTTGTATTTGCTCATTGATGAGGGATTCATTTGTTTTAGCAGGCAACAGAATATAGAGAATGACATTGTATTAGAATTCATACATGATAAGGTACAACAGGCCGTCTACACTAGTATGACAGAAGAGCAAAAGATGTTATCGCATTATCAAATTGGTTTGCGTAAATGGTTAGAATCGAATAAATTAGATAATCCAAGTTATCTTCATAAACTTACCGATCATCTAAATTTAAGTGTTAGTCTATTAGATTCACGGCAAAGAGATGCCCTTGCAAGCCTTAATGCCAAAGCAGGGCAACTTGCAAAAAATGCAGCTGCCTTCGATATGGCGTACCATTATTTCTTAAAAGGAAGGGACTTGCTAAAGACGGGGCATTGGGAAGAGAGCTATCCACTTTCATACGAAATTTTCGCAGGATTAGGGGAATGTGCTTATTTAAATGGTGATTTTGATCTAGCGGAAATGACATTTGAATCCCTATTGAAAAATGCGAAGACGAACAAAGAAAAAATGAGTGTGCATAATCTGAAACTCATGATGTATACCCATTTAAGTAAATTCAAAGAAGCGGTAGATACGGGTACAGCTGGATTAAAGCTTTTTGGGTGGAAACTTGATCGCCCAATTGGCAAGTTCACGATCTTAAAAGAATTGCTCCTTATTCAATGTTTGATGTTTAGAAAAAAGCCTGAGGATTTTTTACAATTGTCGCCTATGAAAAGCGAAGACAATCGCCTTATTATGGAAAGTTTTATAAACATGAATGGCCCTTCATATGATGTAAACCAAAATTTAGCAACTTATTTAATGCTGAGAGCTGTCAGGTTTACATTAAAGCATGGTGATACAGAAATGACAGCACTTGTGTATAACAATTATGGGCTCATTTTAAGTGCAGGGTTTGGGAAATTCGATAAAAGTCATCAATTTGGAAAGCTCGCCCTTGCACATGTTGAAAGAAGTCAAGTGAAAAAACTAGAGGCGAGGGTACATTTCGTTTTTGGAAGCTTTGTTAATCATTGGAAAAGTTCGATAGCGATTAATTTAGAGTCTCTGCAAAAATCTCAAAATTTAAGCTTGGAGACAGGGAACTTTCATTTAGCTGGGGCAGCAAGCTCATTCATTATTATTACAAGAATGATTAAAGGAGAACCATTAGAGGCTGTTCTGAAGGAAATAAATCAACAATTAGCCTTTGTAAATAAAATTCAATACTTTCTTTCTATGAAATTTTTGTTGGAAATGAAAGAATGGGTAGAGTGGTTAATAGATGAACAGAATCCACTACCAGCCCATCTTGATGAGCTACGTAATGAACCCTCTGCGTTCATTATGCATAATACGGTGCGTTTACAAATGTCATATATGGCAGAGGATGAAGAGAAGGCGTCAGAAATTATCGACGCATTGAATAACAAGGTTACCAATTCCCTTGTTCTTGTTATTGCACCCGAGTTTTATTTCTATCATACACTGTGGCTCTGTCGTTTTTATAATAAGAGGACAAAAAGCGAGAAAAAGAAAATCAAGTTCTATTTAAAACGTAACCTTAAGAAATTGGAAAAATGGGCGAAGCAAGCACCAGTTAATTATGAACATAAGTATTTGTTGATGAAACTGGAATCTGAAAAACTATTAACTAGAAATATAGTAGATTCCAATGTCTATGATTATGCTTTAAATAAGGCAATTGAAAATGGATTTTTACAGGATGCTGCCATTATCTGTGAATGTGCCGGCCGCTACTATCAGGAACAAAACAGCAAGCGACTGAGCCACTTTTATATGAAAGAAGCTTACCAAATCTACAAGCAATGGGGGGCAGGGCGGAAGTTAACGCTTCTCTCAAACCAGTTTTCTAATTTATTTATTCGTAAGGAAAGTAATCCGGAACTAGCAGGTGGACTAGATATTATAGATTTAGAGGCAGTGATCAAAACCTCTCAAGCGCTGTCAGGAGAAATCGTTTTAGAAAACCTCATTGAAAAAGTTATGGAAATCGTGCTTAAAAACGCTGGAGCCACAAAGGGGATATTGTGGCTCCAGGATGGAGAAGAGCTTACGATCGTCAGTCCACCTGAAGTTTCTAATGAAAAACTCAAAGCGGAAAATTTGCCAATGCAAATCATCCAATACGTAGAAAGTAGTCTTGAACCAGTTATTCTAAATCAGGCATGTGTGGAGGGACTTTTTAAAGAGGATACCTATATTCAAACAAAGAAGGTCATGTCCCTTATGACGATCCCATTATTGCATCAAAGTCGCTTATTAGGCATTTTGTATATCGAAAATCATTTGCTTCCCTATGCATTTACAGAAAGAGATTTGTTATTGATATCAACAATTGCCTCACAAGCAGCAATTTCTATTCAAAATGCATTTTTGTATATGAGCCTAGAAGAAAAGGTTAAGGCCAGAACAGAAGAATTGGAAATGGTGAATAAGAACTTAGAAAAAGCCAATGAAGAGTTAGCTGATGCAGAGAGAGTAAGAATGGAGTTATTGTCCAATATCTCACATGATTTAAGAAACCCGCTTACTTCGATTCAAGGCTATATTGAAGCGATGCTAGATGGAATTGTGATTTCTCCCGACAAACAAATGACCTATTTAAAACGCAGTAAGGAAAAACTCACTGGACTAAATCGATTAATCCAAGATCTATTCGAATTGTCAAAACTTCAGTATGGAAATATGACATTTTTGAAGGAAATCGTCAATATTAAAAAGCTTTTTTATCACTTATGTGATCAGCATGAGTGGGATATAAGGCAAAAAGGGTTAAAATTTAAATCCTCTATTGAGGAATCAGAGGATTTAAGTCAGTCATTAGTAGATGTCGATGTCGGTCGGATTGAACAAGTGGTTACGAATATCGTTTCAAATGCCATTAAACATACAAATGAAGGTTCGATCTCCATGTCGCTTCACAAAGAGCAATCGCAAGTGATTTTTTCCATTATAGATACAGGAATCGGTATATCCGCGAAAGATCTAGAGAGGATTTTTGAGCGTTCCTTTACAGGGCAAATGACTTCGTCCATAACGGGTAATGGATTAGGGTTATCAATCAGTAAAGAGATCATACATCATCATGATGGTGTTATTTGGGCTGAAAGTACTCAGGGAGAAGGGACGACCATTTTCTTCACACTTCCGATTGTTGAATTAGAAATAGAAACATCTGAGGAAATGGAAGCGATCAATGAATCTCTGTCAATACGTCAGTTATAAGCAATTTTTTTTGGAGTGGTACAGTTTACCACTCTTTTTCTTTTTGACTTATTATAGAAGCCCATTCGGGACAACTTTCCTATTCATAGTATAGGTGTAGAGATAATGGGAGGTGGATAAGAATGAGCGCAGGAGCTGGACACGGATATGGTGCTGGATTCGCTTTACTCGTTGTGTTGTTCATCCTTCTTATAATAGTTGGTGCTTCCTACATCGGCGGATGGTATTAATTTAGGAAAGCATCCGAATAAGAAGAGTTTAGACAAAAGGGCCGGTCAGAACATTGGAACGGTCATGTGTTTTACAATATTTAGGAAGGAAGTGTGGTAATGGGTTACGGATATGGAGGATTTGGTGGTTGTGGCTATGCTTACCCTGCAACTGGACACGGTACTGGCGGTTTCGTTTTAATCGTCGTATTGTTCATCCTTTTAATCATTGTAGGTGCAGCTTGGTTATAAGCAAAATAAACACAAAAAACCTGCTTCAAGCAGGTTTTTTGTGTTTAACGAAAAGCTTAAATTCCCGTTCAATTATCAAAAATTTTCAATTAAATGCGTGAAATCTATATATTTTGCCCATAATAATAAGAAGTAAGGTGGATGAATTAATTTTTTTGAGGGTGAAATGTAAAAGGAAGTCTAATTTTATGATGTAATTGCATTTATTCTTTGCTTGAATAAATGTACGTATGATTGGATTCTCCCTATAGTAAGACAAAACTTATGAATTCTCACGAAGGGGGCGTTTATCATTTTCTTTAATCGGAAATCACAAGAAGAAAAAGAGGAAGAGATTTTTCTCGATACAGAGGTCTACGCTTGTATGGACGATGGATGTATCGGTTGGATGAGAAAGGACTTTGCTAGCAATGATTTGAAATGTCCACTATGTGGAAATGACACTTCGATGGAGATTAGGGAACTTCCTAAAATCAATTAATGCTCTATTATAAACTTTATACATATTGACTTAACGAAAAAAAGGCTTTCTCATTCGACATGAAGAAAGTCTTTTGTCTTATTTGAATATTGACATTTTGTATGTAGTGAATATTGAGTGAAAACGTTCACACGACTTTCACAAATAATATGGGTAATCGTGTGGAAAAAGACTTATAATAAGGGTGTAAACAAAATAGGTTGTGACATTTTAGGAGGCTCAACCATGGTGCTCGTTCCGTAAATGAAAATTTTATTTTCGCGAACGCAAGCAAATGTTTTCCTTTATCACTTTGATTGAAAAGCGGATTACAAAAAAGGTTAAAGGATTGTAAACGACTAAATTAGCACTTTTATTTGTTAGACCAGTTTAATACGGTTTCTCGCCTCACTAAGCGTGGTTAAATAGTATATTAAATCCAAATGGTTAAGAGTAGACGATCTACCTATTAGGAAACAAATACTGTACGTAGAACGAAAGCTCTTACCCAAAAGATTCTAGTAAGAATTGGGATTGGTCGACAGTAAAGGTAAAAAGGCATTGTTGTTTAAACAATCTAATAAGACACCTTTCAATAGTAAGTTCGAAGCTTTCTATCAAATATAGCGATAGGGGATTGAGAAGTTAAAATTGAATAAGTTTGAACCAAGGTACTACTTGTTAGTATAAAGGCTAAATAAGTAGTGTAAAGCCTGATAAAACGGAACAAACACAGATTCAGTTAATGGATAATCCTAATAAAGGAATATCTCGATAAACTGATGAAATGGTTGGGTCTCCTAAGTGGTCACAACAAAAACCTCTCTACAAAAAACGGTAGAGAGGTTTTTATTGTTTATTATTTATAGCTTTCTTCGAGGATATCTACAAGTGAACCAACGTATGCAACGGCTTTTCGGATTGGATCAGGTTGTGACATATCAATGCCTGCATGCTTCAATAAATCAATTGGTTTCTTTGTACCGCCAGCTTTTAGTACTTCTAACCAGCGATCAACAGCAGGCTTGCCTTCTTCCTTAATCAACTGAGACATCGTTGTAGAAGCAGTTAATCCAGCTGAATACGTATATGGATAAAGTCCCATATAGTAATGTGGTTGTCTCATCCACGTTAGTTTAGCTCCTTCATCAATCGTAACAGTGTCTCCCCAGAATTCTGAAAGAACATTTCCTTTTGTCTCACAAAGTACTTTTGCAGTCAAAGGTATCCCGTTTTCTGCGAGTTCATACACTCTTCTTTGGTATTCACCTTCTAGAAGATGTGTTACAAAATTATGATAATAAGTCCCGAGTAACTGCAATACAACCCATCTTTTCATTTGCGGATCAGTCGTGTTCGATAATAGATGATCTCCAAGTAACATTTCGTTCATTGTTGAAGGTGCTTCGACGAAATATGTGGATGGTCTTGTATTCATAATGCGTTGATTTTTATTGGCTAAATAGAAGTGTCCAGCATGTCCTAATTCATGGGCAAGAACAAAGGCACCGCGCATTGTGTCCGTCCATGTAATCAAAATGAATGGGTGTGAACCATAAGGGCTTGAGCAGAACGCCCCAGTTGCTTTTCCAACATTATCAGCTAGATCAACCCATCTTTCTGTCAATCCTTTTTCCATAATGCTTAAATACTCTGGTCCCATTACCTTTAATGCATCTAAAATCACTTGACTTGCTTCTTCATAAGTCGTTTTTGGATTGAATTCAGGATCTAAAGGTGCCTTTAAATCACAAAAATGAAGCTCATCCAATTGTAATACCTTCTTTTTTAATTGGGCATAGCGACGCATATGCGGTGCTAATTCTTTTTGGATAATATTTAATTGGTTTTCATACATTTCTTTTGATACTTGCTGAGGGTGTAAAAGCATGTCTGTAACTGATTCGTAGTTTCTTAGGCGTGAAAGTGTGACTTGTTTCTTCACTTCAGCTGCATAGGTTGTAGCAAATGTGTTTTTATATTCTTTTAATGTATTTGTAAAAGATTCAAAAGCTTTTCTTCGTATAGTTGTGTCTGGAGTGAATTCGTAACGGTCTTCAAATAGCACAAATGAATTCGGTAGCTCATCACCATTCTCATCAATAATTGGATCGAATTGCATATCCGCTAATTTACTTGCTTGATAAATTGCGTATGGTGCAGCATGTACATCACCTAGAGCTGCCAAGACTTTTTCAGTCTCAGGGGAAAGTCGGTATGTTTTTTCATCCAATAAATCAAGTAACATCTTTTCAAAAGGCTTTAAAGCTTCTTCTTCATCCATGTATTGTTTTAAGGTTTGATCTGGAATTTCAAGTATTTCAGATTGAATAAACGATAGAGCTGCTCCTGTTTTTGAACGCAAATCTGCAATAATGGATGCATTTGCTTGGTTTTCAGGGTTTGTACTATCGCCGGATTGTAGTAGGGAAGCATATGTAGCAACTAATATTAATTTTTCAGTTAATTTTTCCTGTAACTCGAGGCATGCTAATAATGTACTTGCACTTTCATGGAGTTTACCTTTAAAAGCTGAAAAAGAGGATAGCTCCTTTTCAATATTTGCAATTTCGTTTTCCCACTCAACAGATGATGCAAATAAATCCTCAAGCTTCCAAGTTAAATCAACGGGTACTTCTTCACGTTTTAGTCGTGTAGCGATTGTTTTCTCCATAATTATCCTCCTTAAATTGGACGTATTTATTTCGATGCCCTAATTAAAATAATAACATGGATAATAAGGCAATTTATATAGTTTTCTAAATATTTTATAAAATTACTAGTACAACATTAAAAAAGCTCCAGCGCACAAACAATACGCCAAAGCCAATATTCTAATAAAGACTTTTATTCAGATTTTTTTGCTAAACAGCGGTCACATTCCATTAAATAACTTTCTGCTTGTTCCTTCATGATCTCACCACATTGTGGACAAATTTTTTTTGGTAACATACGGAAAAATTCAACAGGACTTTTAATCAACAAACTCACCTCTTTTCTAATACAGTATATATTTTTTATTTCTGTTATAATACAGTATACAACATCTTAAAAAAAAGTGAAGATATTTTTAATAAATTTTCAAAAAATGAATTGAATTTATTTGAGAAAGCGATAGTAATAGAGGTTAGCAGGCTTTTTCTTGTAAGTCACTGGAGGATTTTGAAATATATCTTTTAACTGGCGCTGGTTTACATTACAATCATAGTAGAAACTTTTCTTTGAAAAGGACTGATACATGTTGACTGTATATTTATCATTAAACCCGATATTGATTATTGCAGCGATCTTTTTAACGATGATGGCTACTTATTCAGGATTAGATATGTTTGCCATGCTCAGATCTTCTGAACGAAACAAGCCACTTCTTTTTATAGGAGGAACGCTTTCATTAAGTTTTGGAATATGGGTCATGAGCTTTCTTTTTGCACTAGATATTACAACCTTATCGAATTACAATCTCCCTGTTACGTTATTAGCAATTATGGTGGGGATATGCTTTACTGGAATGGCTTTTTATGCTGTTTCACTAACTAGGCTAACGTCTAGAAATCTTTTTGCGGCAAGTTTTTTTATGATGAGTGCCGTTTTTTCCATTCATATTATTGGCATGTTCGGTTTACAATTAGCCTTTACTTATAATTGGGTCATTTTAGTGGTAACAGGTTTACTAGTTTTTGCTTCCTTTTATTTTGCATTTTGGTTAATTTATGATTCGAAGACTTGGACAAAAAATGTTTGGATTAGACCACTAAGTTCTCTCATTATAACTGCGGCAGTAGTTGAGGGGCATTTCTTATTATTGAAAGCTTCTTCTATTACGTCTAGTACAGATGCTCCTGCTTTTAATGGTGATCCGTTTCAAGAGACATTTTTGCTTTATGCCATTTTAATTGTTGCGGTCATGATTTTGAGCGGATTAATTGGCTCTAGTGCTCTTGTGAGTAAAAGACTTGCCGTATCAGATTCAAATCTAAAAGATATTAAAGCAGCACTAGATGAATCATCGATCGTCGCCATTACAGATGCAAAAGGTAATATCACTTATGTAAATGATAAATTTGTTGAAATCTCGAAATACACAGAGGAAGAATTACTCGGAAAAAATCACAGGATTTTGAATTCTGGTTATCATTCAAAGGAATTTTTTAAATCCTTATGGAAGACAATTGGAACTGGGCAAGTTTGGAAAGGTGAAATTCAGAATAGAGCAAAGGGTGGGAGTACGTACTGGGTTGACACGACGATTGTCCCTTTCTTAAATGAAAAAGGGAAGCCTTATCAATATGTTTCGATTCGTACAGATATTTCCAATCGTAAACAATCAGAGCAAAAGCTTAGAGAGACATTAAAAGAAGTAAATGATATCAAATTTGCATTAGACCAATCGTCGATTGTTGCCTTTACAGATGCAAAGGGCATTATCACTCGTGTAAATGATAAATTTTGTGAGATATCAAAGTATAGTCGTGACGAAATCATTGGAAAAGATCACAGCATTCTAAACTCTGGTTTTCACAATAAGCAATTTTTTCAAGAACTTTGGAAAACAATTGGAAATGGTTCTGTTTGGAAAGGGGAAATCAGAAATAAGGCGAAAGACGGTTCTTATTACTGGGTAGACACGACAATCGTTCCATTTATGAATGAAAAAGGAAAACCGTATCAATATTTGGCGATAAGAAATGATATTACGGAGCGTAAAAGGACAGAGGAAATCCTCCATCGCCAAGATAAGCTTGCTGCTGTAGGTCAACTTGCAGCAGGTGTAGCTCATGAGATTCGCAATCCTCTTACTTCTATGAAAGGTTATGCTGAATTTTTGCTCGAAGATGAAACAGATGGGCAGAGAAGAGAGTTTGTAGAGATCATTTTAGATGAAATCAATCGTGTTAATCAAATTGTTGAAGACTTCATGGTACTTGCAAAGCCGAAAGTAGTTGATTTAAAAGAAAAAAATATTATCCCGATTATCAAAAATGTCCTCTCTTTATTGGAGTTTGAAGCACGAAAAAAGAAAGTGCGTATGCATTTCGAAGCCAATGACGACATTATTCAAATTGAATGTGATGAGGATCGATTAAAGCAGGTGTTTCTAAACTTTGTAAAGAATGGTATTGAAGCAATGCCTAATGGCGGCGACATTATTGTTCGGGTCAATGTGACACACGATCAAGTTCAAGTCTCTATTCAGGATACAGGCGTAGGAATACCGGAAGAGAAACTCAAGAAAATTGGCGAGCCATTTTATACCACTAAAAAAGACGGTAATGGGCTTGGACTCATGGTCAGCTACAAAATTATCGAAAGCCATAATGGTCAGGTCTTTATTGAGAGTGAATTAAACAAAGGGACAACCTTCAACATTATATTACCAGCTCACACAGCCTAAGGCTGATGTGGGTTTTTTATGTTGGAGGAAATGATAGATTTCGCAGTTGTGTAGATGATCAAAGCGCCCCGCGCTTTTGTTCTTGTCGAGAGAATTATATATTCCCTCGACTTAATGTTCATATCGGTATAAAAAAATAACAGGAAAAATTCCTCTTAATGAGCAAGCATCATGAAATAGAGCCGAAATAACAGGAAAAATTCCTGCTATTCCCTCAAAAAAAGCCAAAATAAACGATTTTGCTCTCCATAAGCGGAAAATCTTCCGTTATTTCTCCTAAAAGGGACTCCGTTGAGGAGATAACAGGAAAAATTCCGCTTAAGGGTGAAAGATGTTTGGAACGAATGAGACGAACCGAAGCTTCCTACATGTTGTAGAAGCTTTTTTTCTTGAGTCAATGATTTTTTGCAAAGTTCAAAATAACTACTAAAATTCGTCAAATTTTTAATTGATTTTTCGCTAGAATGGGAGTATGGGAAAAGGAGGGAATAAAATGGTAGCTACAGAGAATAACACGGTAAAAACGATTTGCGGTTATTGTGGAACAGGTTGCGGGCTCCTAGTAGAAGTACAGGACAATATCATTACTAAAATTAGGGGAGACAAAGAAGCTCCTGTTAATAAAGGACAGACCTGTGTAAAAGGTGCGTTTGCTTATAAATATGTACATGCTGATGAGCGATTGAAAAATCCTCTCATCCGTCAAGATGGAAAGTTAGTTGAAACGACATGGGATACAGCTCTTCAGTATATAGCTGATAAGCTTTCGCATATTAAGAATCAATTTGGTCCAAATGCGATCTCAATGTTCGCATGTGCTCGTTCGACAAATGAGTCGAATTATGTAACACAAAAATTCATGAGAGCGGTTATGGGCAGTAATAATATTGATGGTTGTAACCGAACGTGACACGCTCCAAGTGTTGCCGGTCTGGCAACGATGTTTGGCAGTGGTTCGCCAACGAACACACTGGACGATTTTGAAGAAGCGGATGTTCTTTTATTGATGGGGTCAAATACAACTGAAGCCCATCCGATCATTGCGAACAAAATGAAGAAAGCAGCAAAACAGGGGTTAAAGATCATCGTCATAGATCCGCGGAAAATAGATATGACAAAAGTAGCCCATAGCCATCTTCAGATTGAGGTTGGAACGGACATTGCTTTAATGAATGGAATGATGCATGTCATTATTGAGGAAGAACTCTTCAACACAGAATGGGTAGAAAGGCATACGTCCGATTTTGAAAATTTAAAAGCTCAAGTTAAGTCATTCACGCCTGCTTATACATCGAAAATAACGGGTTTAAGTGAAATAGACATTGTCGAGACGGCACGAGATTATGCATCCTCAAAAAATGCCATGATTGCCTATACTTTAGGCATAACGGAGCACCACTGTGGTGTGAATAATGTTTTTGATATCGCAAATCTTGCATTGCTCACCGGTCATATTGGCAAACGTGGAAATGGAATCATGCCGTTACGTGGCCAGAACAATGTTCAAGGAGCAGGGGATATGGGCTGTCTTCCGAATATGATTACAGGTGCACGTCCAATTACCGATGATGAATACCGTAAAAGATTTGAAGATCATTGGGGTGTCACGATCAATAGTAATGTTGGGGATACGCAAACAAGAACATTTGAACGGATGGAAATTGGAGAAGTTAAGGCTTTGTATATTATTGGGGAGAATCCTTTACTTGCAGATGTACATTTGAATCATACAGCAAAATTGTTCAGAAACCTTGATTTACTCATTGTTCAGGATATCTTTTTAACGGATACGGCTAAACAAGCAGATGTCGTTTTGCCAGCTAAATCATGGGGTGAGGTTGAGGGAACATATACGAATACGGACAGACGTATTCAGCGTGTGAGGGAAGCGGTGAAAGCGGCTTTAAATGTAAAGGAAGATTGGGAAATCTTATGTGATTTAGCAGCTCGTCTTGGCTATGATATGAATTATCATAATAGCGAAGAAATATGGGAAGAAGTTCGTTTACTTGCTCATGAAATGTATGGCGGTATCACGTATGAACGTTTGGAAAAAGAATATGCGATTCATTATCCATGTCCACATGAAGATCATCCTGGAACATTTGTTCTTCATGAGAGATTCCATCAAATGAATGAAAACACTCGTAAATCATCATTTGTGCCAGTAACGTATACACCACCAATGGAACAACCTGATGAAGATTATCCATTTACGTTAACTACGGGTAGACGGTTAGAAAGTTATAATACCCACACTCAAACAAGACATTATGCACCAGGAGTTAAGATCAAACAAGCAGAAGAGACTGTTGATATCCATCCTGATGATGCAGAAGCTTTAGGAATCGAAGATGGAGAAGTAGTTGAGGTATTTTCAAGAAGAGGAAAGCTATCTGTAAAAACGAAAATTACAGAACAAGTAGTGCCAGGTTTAGTATTTATGAGCTTCCATTGGACGGAGGTTCCAACCAATGTACTGACTTTAAATGAGTATGATCCCATTTCAGGAACGGCAGAATTTAAGGCGTGTGCAGTCAATATTCGAAAACTGAACGCTGTTTAATGTGACATTGTAGTATTCGGAAAAACTAAATCTTATGACCCCCTTTCAAAATACTTTTGAAAGGGGGTCATCGTTATTTCTCCATTTTTTCTTTATCTTTCACATCGGTATTAATAAAGTATCTTTGAATCGGCTTTGTAATTCGACTGAAATGTCCTTCTAATTTTTCTAATATATGAGAGGTTCGCTCAAAGATAATCGCTCTTAAATTGTCTATCTCGCTATTTACCTTTTTAATAAGACCTTCCTGTTGATCAAGACGTTCCATTACTGTAGTATGGTACAATTCTTGAACCTCCATTTTTTTCGAAAAGTCTTCATATAGCTCCTCATGCTTCTTCAATTGTTCGGCTACTGAATCTTGTTCCTCAAGATTCGTGCTGATTTTTGTTAACGCATCATCATGAGTCGATTGTTGATTTAAAATGGCTTCAGTTAAAAGACTGTCTGCTTCTAGTTTCTCCATTAAGGCTATACTTGTTTTCTCAACGCTTGAAATTCTATCTAAAAGTTGTTTCTTTGTCTCCTCCTGCCGAATTAAATATTCCTTTAGCTGATTGGAGAAGTTCTCTTGATCCTGAAGTTTCACAATCATTTGATTGAGCGTATGTTGCTGATTGTCATTGCTTCTTTTGAGAGACTGATTTACTTTTTCAACAGAATGAGTCAACGTCTTATTGATTGATGATTGTTCTTCAAGAATATTCTGCAAATAATTCAACTTAAATATTTGTTGATTTGAAGAGAGCGATGCCTTTTTCTTTGGAAGATATACTTGAGGGTTGACCTCTTGACTTAACATATGGATATTTCACCTCTTTCAATAAATTCGTACCCGCTTATAGTTTTTACGTGGTTGGGGAAGAATGTAATTTTGACTGTGTCCTACACTATGTTATGTAATAAAACGAAAAAACGAAACCAATGCTTGCTTAATCATGTAAGATGTCTAAAAAAAGCTTAAAGCAAATAAAAGGAGTTGATCAAATGGGGGCTATTGATCGAAACGGTTATAGATTCGAACCAGAATATAGTGTCATTAACCAGGATGGGGCCATTCATGTGTATCAAGATGGGGAATTTGTTGAGGAAATTACATTTCATTTTAGTGGTAAGTATCCTGAACCAAGCTTAATTGAAGAAATTGTGGAAAATTATTGCCAAAAGCATAATATCTAAAATCGGGTGAATATGAATCGTGAAAATTTGAATTCTCATAATAGATACTGAGGTGGTATTAAGTGAAAAAATGCCTGTTTAGTTTAGGATGTCTTTTCTTTTTGTTTCAACCCATACATAGCAATGCTAAAAAGAACGAGATATCAGAAGAATGTAAGAAGATGGTTGAAGAAACAAAAGCCGAGTATATCAATTTAGTCAATAATGATGTTTTAGCAAGCTTTGATTTATTGGAAAATAAAGTGGAGAATAATCTTTTATATTTCACTGCAAGTGATTTGTGGAAGAATGAAATGCTGACGGGGAAAAATGAGACATTTGATTCATTAAAGGAATTGATGGCAGGTAAGTATCGAGGTGAAAAAAGGCTGTATTTTATAAATCATGATCCGAGCACTGGCTACATTCTCTACAAAGATATTGACAATAATAATATTATGTTAACTATAAAAAAAGAATCCAATAAATGGGTTTTAGCAGATAAGGAAATAAAAGAAGGTAAAGATATCGTTATAGAGACGACAAAATGCGATGACCAGCACTTTATGCAAAAAATGTTTGATAACTTATATCCTTAAGGAAAATCGATAAGGGTTATATGTTAACGTATAAACCATTCTACAAAATAAAAGTAGAATGGTTTTTTGTGTGCTTTGGTTGTTGAATTTTGGAATAGTATTCAAATGATTTGTAAACGATAAACCTACATAGCTACAGGGTTGGAGTGCGTACGGATCCAATTCGACTGGATCACCTTATCAAAAGTCAACGATTGAATTAGAATTTGTTACAGCACATATCGTTTTGAGGTGTAACATGAAAGGACGATGGAGAGTAAATGAAAGAAGATTAATTATTTTTGCACTTACGATCATCACTTTATATTTGTCACCGCTTTTGATTCTTGGTGAGAATGCCCATATTAGAGTGCATGATAATTTAGATTCAAATTTAGCTTGGTACCAGATTCTATCAAACAGTGGTGAAATGTTCGGTAAAATCGATTCAACGATTCCACAGGTGATGAACGGATTACCTAGGAATGCATTAGGCTCTGAATTAACGATGATTGTTTGGTTCTATCACTGGTTTCCAACAATGATTGCTTACATGCTAAGTCAAGCCTTAACAAGATTTATCGCTTTTTTTGGCATGTATCTACTGTTAAAAAAACATTTTTTACCTGAGTGTAAATGGTCTTCTATTTCAATCGGAGTGGCGTTAACTTTTTCGCTTACGCCATTTTGGCCATCTGGAATGCTGAGCACACTTGGTATGCCACTTGCCTTATGGGCATTTTTGAATATACGAAAGGGAGAAAGAAATTGGCGAAATTATGTTGTGCTGACACTTTTGCCATTTTATTCGAGCTTTGTGTTAGGATTCTTTTTCTTTTTATTCGCAATGGGGATATGGTGGTTTATTGATGTTATTCGTAGGCGAGTAATCAATCTTCGTTTCCTATTGTCGATAGCGTATATGACTTTAATGTATTTACTAGTCGAGTATCGTTTAGTAGGTTCCTTTTTTTTAATTACTGATCCGAATAGTCGCGACGAATATTTCCATGCAAGACTATCTTTATGGAGAGTAATTCGTCTTACCTTCAAAAATTTTATATTAGGTCATACGCATGTGATGACCGTTCATGGACTCGTCATTTTACCTGTGATTTTACTTGCCTTGTATATGGTTTTTGCGAAGAAATTGTGGAAAAAAGAACGAGTGTTTTCGGTACTATTCATGATTAACTTTGCATTATCAACTTGGTATGCATTTTGGTTCTATAAAGGATGGTTACCGTTAACAGAACGTTTTCACGTTCTTGATACTTTTAATTTCGCCCGTTTTCACTTTTTAAGACCATTGATCATTTATGTGAGCTTTGCACTTGCGATAAAAATATTAGCAGAGCAACTTGTTCGTCTAAAGAAAGGGATCCATCTCTTTATCATTGCACAATTGATTGTCTTGTTATTATTTAATGATGAGATTGTCTATCATCGTAAACCAACGGTAAAAGAGTTCTATTCCGTAGAGTTATTCAATGAGATAAAAGAGTTTATAGGAATGCCAGTCGACAAATATCGTGTCGCAAGTATTGGTCTTCACCCAGCTATATCACAGTATAACGGCTTTTATACCCTCGATACGTATAACAATTTTTACCCTCTTTCCTACAAATATCAATTTAGAAAAATAATTGCAAAGGAACTGGAAAAAAATAAGACGATCCGAACGTATTTTGATGAATGGGGAGGTCGCTGCTATTTATTTTCAGCTGAATTAGGAAAACACTATATGTTTAAGAAACATTCAAAAAGAACGTTGAAAAATTTAGAGCTTAATATTGAGGCATTTAAAGATATGGGTGGAAAGTACATATTTTCTGCAGTCCCTATTGAAAATGCAATTGAAAACAGGCTCCATTTGGACAAAATATTTTCAAGTAAACAATCTCCGTGGAAGATCTATTTATATAAAGCGATGTAAGTATTTAGGAGGTAAATATGAACGAACCAATTCTTACAATTGTCGTCCCTTGTTATAACGAAGAGGAGGTGCTCTCCTATACTTTTGAAGAATTAAAAGGGCTTATGAATGAAATGGTCGAGGAGGGACTCGTTTCCAATAGAAGTAAGCTTTTATTTGTAGACGATGGTAGTGTTGATCAAACTTGGAAACTCATTTATAAAGAATCGCTCCAAAATGAGTTTGTAAGAGGCTTAAAGCTCTCAAGAAACGTTGGTCATCAAAATGCACTATTGGCTGGGCTATTTAAAGCAAAGGAATTATCTGACTGCGTTGTCTCCATTGATGCTGATCTACAAGATGAGAGTGCAGCGATTAAAGAGTTTCTCAAAAAATATAAAGAAGGTTATGAAATTGTTTATGGAGTCAGAAAAAAAAGAGATGCGGATACCTTTTTTAAAAGAACGACTGCGCAAATATTTTATAAATTGATGAGAGCAATGGGTGTGGATTTAGTGTACAATCATGCTGATTTTCGTTTAATGAGTAAGCGAGCGATTGAAAAGCTTGAAGGATTTAAAGAAATGAACTTGTTTTTACGAGGCATAGTCCCATTAATTGGTTTCCACTCAACGAATGTCTATTATGAGAGAAAAGAAAGAGTCGCTGGAAAGACGAAGTATCCGTTAAAGAAAATGCTTTCTTTTGCCTTTGACGGCATTACTTCCTTTTCCGTCACACCCATTCGTTCAGTCCTCTTAATTGGCTTAATTTCATTTCTTGGGAGTTTTGTATTTGCACTTTATTTTCTTTTTTTGAAATTCTTTGGAGATACTGAGTTAGGCTGGACATCGTTAATTACCTCTATTTGGTTAATTGGCGGTCTTCAACTCATTGCAGTAGGCCTAATCGGAGAATATATTGGTAAAATTTACAAGGAAGTGAAACGACGTCCTAAATATATTATTGATATTGATGCTTTTACGGTACCGATGGCTGGTCATCTAGGAGAGAGTGGTGGACTAGAAGATGAATCCATTCTCCTTGATCATGGGAAAATATCTAACACTAACTAACTCTTTTGTTCGCTTTTTACTGGTTGGTTGCGTCAATACATTCGTTGGTCTTTCAACTAGTTTTGTTTTATTAAATGGACTTGGATTCAATTATTGGCTTGCTACATTCTTTGGTAATTCCATTGGGGCTACTTGCAGCTTTATACTGAATCGTAGTTTTACCTTTCAGAGTAATGTGACGGTTAAAAAAGCCGGTATTCGTTTTATTCTCATTGTCCTTTTTTGTTATTGGATTTCCTATTTATTAAGCGCCGTTGTAGCAGAGTTTTTTAGCTTAAATGGATTATTTACAACAAATGAATTAGCGGTTTTAATCGGCGCTTTCTTTTATACAGTTTCAAACTATTTTGGACAAAAGTTTCTTGTGTTTCGTTAAAGTAAAAAGCGAAAAGGACTTCCTAAACGGAAGTCCTTTTCTTCGAAAATTGCGGCGAATGACTGTACTCCACATAGTACATTTCCAAAAGGAATGTCAAATCGTCTTACGCAATTCAGCTCATCGCTCAACTAATATAGCATGCATTTCAAAGAAAGACAAGTTTTTCAATTGAAAATATGTTTGAAATATTGTGAAAAAGGTGAAATAATATAGTTATAATTTATGAGAGTGATAGGAGCGACACATATGTCAGTGAGAGAAGAAGTCAATAAATTTGTTGAGAAAATAAATTCAAATCCTGTTCATATTCAAGATGAGAAGGATCGAGTTTTTCAAATTGATTTAGATGAAAGTGAACTCTTTCAAATTGTTATTGAAGGGGGAAAGATTTCCATTGCGGATGGGGAAAAACATGACGCAAATGTTACGTTACGGACTTCTGAAAAAAATTTCTTAAAGTTATTGAAAGATGACCTGAATACAACGATGGCATTCATGACTGGTGGCTTAAAAGTAGATGGCAATCTTGGCTTAGCGTTAAAGTTGCAAGAGATCGTAAAAAAATATCAATAGGGCAACGTAGTTGATAGACACTCTAAATTTTCAGTTTAAGAGTGTTTTTTGATCTTGTTGAAAAATTCTTAGTAAAACAGGACTTGAATTGGTGAAATCTATGGTAATATATAGATGAAGCAATTAGATAGCATAATGCTATCAATAATATAGCAATGTGCTAGCAAAAAGATAGCGAGTGCTAGCAGGTTGGAAGGAGGGTTAAAATGGCTAATCAAACAAGAAGTCAATTGAATGTTAGAGTCTCACATGAAACATTAAAGAAATTAGATGAAATTGTTGAATTTTATCAAGAAAATACAAAGCTAGGAAAAGTGTATAAAGGTGATGTACTAGCTGATATTATTGATAAATCATATGAGGTAATGACAAAACAAAAATTAAATAAGAGACCTCATTTATCATAAGGAGCAAAACGTTCGATCTTTATCTCTAGTGGAATTTATGAGGCCTAGAAATATAGACAGAGTTAAAATCCGAAGATCGTATGAAATACAGTCTTCTTTTTTTGTTTTTTGCTTATCTCTCGATGGGGTTCTGTATGAACGTTAGCGTCGCTAAGTTGTTGGTGGAGTAAAGAGTGTAGTTCGTCGATTTGTTTGGTCAGTTGTTCAATTTCTCCTTTCAATTCTTCAATTTCACTTCGATGCTGAAGTAATTGATAGGTAACGACAGAGTCTGCTTTGTTTTCTATGCTTCTTTCTAGCTTATTAACTTTATCTAAAAGGCTGTAATGCTCTGTCTGAATTTTTACGGAACCTCTACGATTCTGTTTCTTCACTTGTATTTGTTGAATAGGAACCCCGTTTTGAATCTGTTCTTTAAATTCCTTCAATGTCTCTATATCCGCTTCGGTGTATTGATAATGCCCAAATTCATTCCGCTCCATTTCCAGTCCTAAATGTTTTACCCACCTTTGCACTGTACTGGATGAAACCCCTAATAATTTTGAAACAGCACCTGTATTCAACTTGTTTTCACCTCCATTTGATTATCTATCAATTCTCTCTTTAACTAAAACTTTCCTTTGTTGCTGACAAAACAAGTATGTATTCGTCAAAGAAAGTGGTTATACTACTTTTTTAGCAGTAGAAATAAGCAAAATTTCGCCTTGATTTTCACTAAACAACTCTTAAATATTGAAATAAAAGAGGAAATCGAACATTGAAAACCGAACTATTAATTTGAAGACTTTATAAGTGGGAGGTAGTTATGAAATCAGTCGTAAAATCCCTATACCAAGGTTGTACAAATTATCCTCTTAACGAAAAGATCATTGTCGTTAGTACATATCAAATTGGGGAACAAATGATAGAGGCTTATATTTCTGAAGGTTTTCCTGCAGTAAACTTAAAAATTAGAACCGTATATGATTTAGCACGAGAAACGGTTGAATTGAATTCTCCTGCTGAATGGAACCTATTAGAGGACATTGTAGCAGAGCAAGTGATGTACTCTTTATTAAAAGAGTTAAAAGATGAGGATAGATTAAATTATTTTTCCAAAATCGAGATAACACCTTCCTTTACTAAGTCGATCTATTCGACGATCATGACGCTTCGATTTTCAGGTTTTTCCAATGAAATTTTCCCCTTTGACTCCTTTATTAGCATAGATAAAGCGAAAGATTTACATGCGATCCTGGTTAAGTATGAATCTTATTTAAATAGAACGGGTCAAAAAGACAAGGTTAACATCTTTCAAATAGCTTTAAACGATGTAAAGCGAAGAGATGATCTCGTCTTTTTTCTTCAATCAAATTTGTCTTTAACACTTCTGGAAGAGGAGTTTCTTCGTCGTATTCTTTCAGAAGACACGTATAAGCTTTCTGTGGATCATGTTCGTGGAATCAATCTACCTGAAAAATCAAGTGTACAATCAATTAGTTGGGGTGAAAGTACTTCTCTTAGTTTCTTATACGATCTAGGGAATGCAAAAGATGAGCCCAATCTTAATTGCTTCACAGCGAAGACGGAAGAATTAGAGTTGAAAGAAGTATTGAGAAGAATCAAAGCTTCAAGTGCACGATTAGATCAAGCCGTCATCTATTACACAAATAGAGATGCCTACATTACGCTCCTCTACCATTTATCGCAAAGGCAACAAATTCCAATCACCTTTGGAGAAGGATTGCCTATTCAGGTTAGTCGACCTGGTCGTCTTATGAGTGGACTCGTATCGTGGATTAGAACAAATTATAGTGTTCAACCTCTAGTTGAAATCATTCAAGAAGGTTTACTGGACTTTGAAGAGAATGCCCCTAACAAAACAAGAATCATTCGCTACTTAAGAGATTTAAATATTGGATGGGGAAAAGATAGATACTTGCTGAATCTTGAAGAGGCAATAAACCGACTCAAAGAACAGCTAGGACCTGATGAAGAGCAGAATCAGTATTTGATAATAAAACGTAATGAACTAAATTGGCTATTGAAGTGGTTTCAAACGATATTTAAACAATTGCCTCATTTTGATGAGCGGATCAATTATGAAAAATGTCTCCGTGGCCTAGCTTTTATGCTTAAATCTTACTGCACTACCAAAGGGCAGTTACACGATGATGCGGGGAAAACAGCTTTGTTAGAGGTCTTCGAACAGGTTGGACCATATACGAATGAAAACCTCTCGATTTATGAAGTATTTGAGCGAGTTAATGATATACTTCAATCCGTTCGTATTCTAAAATCAAAACCAAAGCCCAGCCATCTTCATGCCTCTTTATACCAAAATGGGGTTTATGGGAATCGAGAAAATATATATATTGTAGGTCTAAATAATCGTCATTTTCCAGGTGGCGCAAAAGAAGACCCGCTTTTATTGGATGAAGAACGTATTCGTATCGGGAGAAATATTCCCATTTTAAGCAATTCTGGACAAGATAATCTCTATGTAATGCTACAGCTTCTAGCTCACGCTGAAGGTCAGGTAACGGTAAGCTATTGTCATTTTGATGTAAATGATAATCGCTCGGTAAGCCCAGCGTATCTTTTTCTCCAATGCTACCGATATTCAACTGGGAACTTAGAGGCTGACTTTAAGGAGTTAAAGACACTTAGTGCTTCTTTAATAACCAAAGAAATCATCGAGGAAAAGGATTACTGGTATCAAAAACTTGTAATAGACGACCCGAAAGATATTGATAGCTCCATTTTGGAGCATTATGAGAATTTATTGAATGGCTTGGAAGCTGAAAAGTCACGTCTTCTGCCTCAGTTCACAGAATACGACGGGTTGATTCACATTGATGAGAATATGTATGATCCGAGACTGAATGATAAGAAGCAAGTATCTGCGGCGAAGCTCGAATTGCTTGCGAAATGTTCTTATGCCTACTTTCTCCAGGATATACTCGGAATTCGTCCACGTGAAGAATTTTCCTTTGAGCCTTATAAATGGTTAGATCCAGCAACGCGTGGGAGCCTTCTTCATAGTATTTTTGAAGGGTTTTATAAGGCAATTCCAGGTGAAACTCCATCGGTTCAAAAGCACGAGCAGTTATTACAAGAATTAGCCAATATACTCATTCAAAGGCAAAGAGAGCTCATTCCACCGCCAAATGAACGAATTTTTAATAAAGAGGTAAAGGATATACTAGACTGCTGCAACATCTTTTTAAAAGAAGAAGAAGCCCACTGTCAGTTTTATAACCCTTTACATTTTGAATACAGTTTTGGTTTAGATGGACAAGAACCTGCAGTATTGACCCTGCCTTCAGGGGCTACCATTCATGTTGCTGGAAAAATTGACAGAGTGGATCAATCAGCGGACGGGTATTATCACATTATCGATTACAAAACAGGAAGTACATATGACTACAAAAACAACCAAATATTTAAAGGTGGACGGCAGCTGCAGCATATGCTTTATGCCTTAGCAATTGAACAACATCTAGACCTTGAAGAAGGAAAAGTACAAGAGAGTGCTTATTATTTTCCTACAGTAAAAGGAATGGCAGCACGAGTTGTTCGCAAACAGGATCAGGTAGTGCGGGAAAATGGGCTCGATATATTGGAACGATTAATAGATTTATTAAGGACTGGAACTTTTGCGATGACGAATGATGTAAATGACTGTAAGTTTTGTGATTTCCAATCTGTTTGTCGACGTCAGTTCTATGATTCAGATGTACTCGAAATGAAACAAACTGATAACAGCAAGGAATCTTTGAAACGTTATTTGGGGGTGAAAGCCTATGAGTAAAATAATTGTCGATCAATCTTCCCGTGATAAAATCAAGAATCAATTTCATACCAATTTTCTTGTTGAAGCTGGTGCAGGCTCTGGAAAAACAACAAGTTTAGTGGAGCGGATGGTCAATCTTATTTATACTGGTACAAGTAAAATTGAACAAATGGTCGCAATTACTTTCACAAGAAAGGCTGCTGATGAATTGAAGGTTCGTTTTCAGTCTGAATTAGAAAAGAGCTGGAGACAGGAAGAGAATGAAGACAAGAGAGTTCTTTTGTCAGAAGCCTTACAAAATATCGAGCGTTGTTTTTTAGGGACTGTTCATTCTTTTTGCGCCCAACTTCTTCGTGAAAGACCGATAGAGGCCAACATCGATCTTTCATTTAAAGAATTAGAAGAGACTGAAGACCTAGAACTTCTAGATGAAGCGTGGAGAGTGTATTTAGCTGAAATTGAAGAGAATAACCCTGAACAAATGGATGCTATTGATAAATTAGGGATTGCGGTGGATGAACTTTTTCAATGTTTAAGAGATATGAAGGACTACCCTGATGTCAATTGGATAACGGCATCGGATCTCGCAAAACCGGACTTGAAAACACCATATGAAACGTTTATGAGGCTTGTTAAGGAGGCGAAAAAAGCGATCCCTGAAAGAGAACCTGAAAAAGGATATGATTCGCTACAGAAAGCCCTTTTACAGGCAGTTCAAAAAGAGCGGTTTATTGATGTAGAGAAGGAAAAGGACCTGTTAGCAGTTCTTGCCCTATTTGATAAGAAGCTGAAGGCAACGCAAAACCGGTGGGATTCTAAAGAAGATGCTAAGTTTTATGAGGAGAAAATATCCGCTACCTTCGATGACCTGATAAAGCCGCAAATCCAAGCATGGAAGGAATATAGCCACCCCATTATTACAAGTTTTTTACAAGGGGCTATAAATGAATATACAAAGATTAAGAATGAAAGATCTCTTCTTAATTTTCAGGATCTACTAATTAGAGCAACTGCGTTACTTCAAGCGAATAGTGATGTTCGAAGTTATTTTCAAGAAAAATATCGTTTTTTGCTTGTAGATGAGTTTCAAGACACGGATCCCGTTCAAGCTGAGTTAATGTTTTATTTAACAGGCGAGGATATCCATGAGAAGGTATGGAGTAAATGCAAGCCGAGGGCTGGAACACTATTTGTGGTAGGAGATCCGAAACAAGCAATATATCGCTTTAGACGGGCAGATATTGATACTTATAATCGTGTCAAAGAGTTAATCGTCGCTCACGGTGGAGAAGTATTGCAGTTAACGATGAATTTCCGAACCCTTGATTGTATTACCAATCAGTTAAATCTAGTGTTTCAAACCTACCTACCAGAACAGGAAACGCCTTTTCAAGCTGCATTTCGTCCTTTGAATTCTTATCATCAAGATGATGGAAAAAGGTGGACTGGAATTAAGAAGTTGGTCGTTGTTTCAGAATACTCGAAGAAAGATGAAATCATTGCTGCAGATGCTCATAATATAGCCTATTGCATTCAAGAGCAACTCAAACAAGGCTATAAAGCGAAGGATTTTATGGTATTGACAAGATATAATGACGGGATTGAGAAATATGCTGAAGCAATTGAAGCGTTACATATTCCAGTAAGTATTAGTGGCGAAGTGATCATTGGCGAAACAAAGGAGTTTCAAGAATTAAGAACATTATTAAAGGCTTTTGTCGATCCATCTGATTCATTAAATTTAGTAGCAGTACTAAGAGGGGTATTTTTTGGTTTTAGTGACAATGACTTGTACCAGTGGAAAAAGGGAAAAGGACAATTTTCAATGTACAGCCATATCCCAGAGGGGTTACCACTTCCTATAAAAAGAAAATTTGATAAGACGTTTCGTAAGCTCCGTATGTATCAAAACTGGGTTAGAAGTTTTTCCCCAACGGTGGCAATCGAAAAAATGATCGAGGATGTCGGATTCTATCCGCTATTAATAAAAAATAATCGCAGTAAGCGGACATATAAAAGCTTAATCCAAATAATTTCTTCTTTACGCAAGTACGAATCAGCTGGTCAAACAACCTTTAAAGAAATTTTTGAGCAATTAAGTCGTTTTGTGCTTGAAAAAACCGTTGTTTTAAATATAGAAGAAGAAGCAGATGCTGTCCGTGTCATGAATGTTCATAAAGCAAAAGGACTTGAAGCACCAGTTGTGTTCCTTGCCCATCCTGCAAAAGCTGTAAAGCCAGAAGCATTTGTAAAGAAACATATTAAAAGAGAAGGTTATTATTCTGAAGGATATATCACTTTTTCCATTCGAAAAGGTTTTCAAGACCATGAAGTTGCTTTACCGATAGGATGGAAAGAACTGAAGGAAAAAGAGATTCTCTATTTAACAGAGGAAGAAGTACGTATTATTTATGTAGCTGCAACAAGAGCGGAGCAAACCCTTATTCTTAGTTCTAGTGCAAAGAATAATAGTAAAAATCCTTGGAATATGTTGTTGGGGTTGGATACTATCGAAGAAATTGAAACAGGCGAGATGGAAGAATTGAAGAATAACGCTACAGAAGTCGTTAATCTCGATGAGTATTTGGAGAAAACGAGATCAATTTCAGCATGGTTGGAAGAAGGGAAGAAGAAAACGTATGATTATTGGAGTCCAACAAAGGATAAGGATTATGCGACTGTTTCTACAATTGAAAGAGTAGAAGGTGGAGGTTTAGAATGGGGAACCATCGTGCACGAAGTGTTAGAAAAGAGTGTGAAGGGCTACGATGTGACACGTTTTATTCAATCCATTCTCCATAAATATCAATTGCCATTAAATAAAGAGGATGAACTGATTGAGATTGTTCGTAAATTCCAAAACTCTAGCATTTGGCAAGATTTAATGACAGCTGATGAAGTTCATGCTGAAATCCCATTCGCTGGATTGGTATTGAAAGATGAGCCGTTGTATCAATGGTTTGAAAATGCTGAAGCAGAAAAGATGATCATGAAAGGCGTGATCGACTTAATATATAAAACAAAAGCTGGCTGGGTGATTGTCGATTATAAAACAGACAGACCAACACATTACGAAGATTTTCAAAAGCTAAGTGATTTCTATAGCAGCCAAATACAATTCTATCAAACGGTCTGGGAAAAGTTTACGAACGAAAAAATCGTCGAATCTAAACTGTATTTTGTTTATCAATAAAGAGGAGGAGCTTTAACTGCTCCTCTCATGTTGCTTAACTTATAGCAATATCAGCACCAAGCACACCTACTAAACTTTCATCCTTATAAATGGGGAAAGAAAGGGTGATACAAGACTTCTTTGTTAGTGCAGAAATATAAACCTCAGAAACATATGGTTGACCTGATAGTGCTTGAGTAAACCATGGACGTGCCTTTGCGTTGACGAGACCAGCTGGCGGATTTGAATAGACAAAGGTTCCGTCTAGGTTATTGCTCCAAAGCGCTTCTAGATCTTGAAATTTTTGAAGCGTTTCATCAAAGATTGATTGATGGCTATCTGCATTCATTGATTGAATTTCATCGCTTTTTAGGATCTGGGCTAGATTATTTCTCGTTTTTTCGATGACGGAAATATCGACAATTTTTGTTGAGTTTTCATTATGATGGACAAGGCTTTCCAGTTCAGTGGATGTACTCATTAACGAATCACTAATCGTTAACATTTGTTTGACGTTTTCATGTTGGGCATCCATATCATGATTGACTCGCAAAACACCATCCTTTGTTTCGACCGAAAGTTCGGTAATGCGTTCAAGTAATTGAACAATCTCTTGAATATTCTCAGACTGTTCGCCAACAGCTGTAGTTGAGTCTGACACCATCTTTGTTATTTGTGTTAAATTTCCTTTGAAAGATTCCATATAGTTTAAGATATTTCGTAACTCTAATGTACCTACCTTGACTTCTTCGGTCTCGTTTTCAACCATTTGTGTTGAAATCTTAATTTCTTCTTGTATTAGATTTAAGTTTTCTCTCGTTTCTTCTACAGCTAGTGAAGTTTGATTCGCTAGTTCGCCAACTTCGTTTGCCACGACAGAAAAACCTCTTCCGTGTTCCCCAGCTCTTGCCGCTTCAATGCTCGCATTTAATGCTAATATTTTTGTCTTTTGTGATATAGATCCGATTGTATGTACAATTTCATGAATTTTTTCAGAAAATTTAACAAGGTGATTCATTTGTTGAAGGAGTGTGTTATGACTGTGACTTAATTCCTCGAATTTATTTTGTAAAGCATGAAATGAGTTCCATGAAATATTTAAATCGTCCTGTGATGCACTTGCTTTAGAAAATATCTCTTCGGAAGAAGCTGATATATTTAATGCTGATGATTCAATGGTTTGCATTTTCTCTGCTACTTGCAGCGTATAGCTAACTGTTTTTTCACTGTGAGCTAGTAGTTGACTAGTGCTGTCTTTACTCGAATTAGAAGTTCGCTCAAGTTCCTTTGTAGCGATTTTTACTTGCTCAACTACTCCATTTAATTGGTCAACAGCTACTTGAATCTGCCCATCAATACGGTGATCTAGCTTGGTGATTTGCTCCAATTCGTTCTCTTTTATATTTTTTTTAAAAAAGAGCATTAAGACCCCTCCTTCATGTTACTTTTCCTAACATTAGTATAATACAAAAAGTAACATAAAGGATGAGAATCTTTCTAATATTTTGTTACTAGTAAATAATCTTCGATTTTTGTCCATTTTTCATTTCGTGTACCGATTGGCATAGCTTGATGCGACAAATGAGTTTGGTTTGATTTTCGGTTCAAGCCCCAGTGATTCTATTCTTGCTACCATTTCTTCTACGTAAATCCTTGTTTTGTTACGTTTGCCGGCTCCGATATCAATATGACCTTCCATTGAAAACGTAGCCCCTTGATAGATAAATGGGAGTATGATATCGATCATATTATTCTTTCTATCTTCAGTAAACAAAGCTACTATTTCTTCTGTTAAGGATGTTTCCTTCGAGATTCTTTCATGTAAATGTTCCATTCTTCTACGAACATATACTCTTCGAATACACGCCCACGCACCTTTCCCCTCATTTTGAATGACGATTCCTGTAATAAAAAGGGTATAATCATGATGTACCTGTGAATCAGTGCCAATCATTAAACGATAATTACCACGGGGATTTAATTTCATAAACTTTAAAATTCGCTCGAAGACTTGTTCAAAGGACATTTCTTTTTCTTGAAGGTTTTGAAACAGGAAATGATTCAAAAGTATCTGTCCTTTCATAAAGGATGTTTTTGCACGGTTGAAATGATTCGAATGCTTTGCCATTTCGATTTTCACATAGCAGAATACCAAAGATGGAATAAGCAAGCTTTTTTCTCTGTTCTTTTTTACTTGTCAGAATAAAAAAGGTTTGTTTTTATGGATCAATTGCTACATTGTTTGAGAAACGACTCTATAAAAAACTTGTTTCTATAAACTTATGCAAGAAAGCGTTAAATTTGTTTGTGTCTTGTGGAAAGATATTGTTAAGTTCTTTAAAGGAGAGTGTAAATGTCACATTTAGAAGTGGTACATCTAGCAGCAATTGAACATACAAAGAGCAAGGTCTGGGAGGATATATATCGCTACCTGGGATGTAAGGAACAGCAACCTTCCATTGACCAATTTCTAGTTGAGCGAAAGAATTATTTGACACAAATTTGGATCAATGTATGGGTAAATAAGGCATCTAACCAGATCCCAAGAAAGGAAAAAGTGGAGTGGCTCGAAAAATTAGGATACGAAGTTGAAGGAGTTGATCGAAAGCTAATCAATCACTCCTTTCGTCAGGAGATTCGCGAATATCAACCTTTTGACGTATGGTTGTGGGTTCAACAAAGATTTGATGATCTAGAAGAATGGGATGAAATTTATAAAAAAGCACGGGAGCAATTTTTAACTAACGAAGAGGAAAAGTTACATCAAGAAGAAAAAATGAAATTGTGGCAAAAAATAGATGTAATAGTTGATGAAAGTTTAACTGACAATTATCAACTTTTTTACTTACATACCCGTTATTATATAGCTACTAACCTTGTAAAAATCATCAAAACGCAAACGAGGTATGAAAAACTTGATCTGTTCTCACTTGAAATTCCCCTTCGCAATATAGGGCATTTTCATGCAAGTGATTATTCCACCCTTCATACTTTTTTAGAGGAATTAACTGGTGATATCAGAAAAACGAGATACCGGGGCAGATATCTTTATCAATATGAGACATATCATACTATTTTTGAACAACTTATTCGAGAAATCGTGTATGACAAAGTACCACTCTTCATCTTTGAAGAACTAGGTGAGAATAGTCAAAGTATAGAGTCGATTAAATTGGCAGAAATTGAAGAATTATTAAATGAAGAATTACCTGAAATCGCAGTTGATTTTTTTAACTTAATAAAAGAAGAGTATGTAGATGATCTACTAGCATTGGCTGCTGTGCCATTTGATTCGGACCGTCATGAACAAATTCTCATGGATGATTTAGCGCAGCGAGATAAAAGGAAGGAAGAGGAGTTAGCAGCATTAAGAAGAAAGGAAGAAGAAGAGGCACGTCGGATTGATGAAATTTTTGGACAAGAGTATCAGCCGCAACTAGGGAGTAATATTCGCTATGTGCTTCATATAGGTGACACGAATACCGGAAAAACGCATCATGCTTTAGAGCAATTGAAAAAGGGCACAAGCGGACTTTATTTGGCTCCATTACGACTTTTAGCTCTAGAAGTATATGATAAATTGAATGCTGATGGAGTACCTTGTACGTTAAAAACAGGTGAAGAAGAAAAACTTACAGGAGATGCAAAGCACTTTTCTTGTACGGTTGAAATGTTTCATGAGAAAGAGTATTTTGATGTGGTCGTGATTGATGAAGCGCAAATGATTGCTGATAAGGATCGAGGTTTTTCTTGGTATAAAGCGATCACGAAAGCAAATGCACGTGAGGTTCATATTGTAGGTAGCAAAAGCTTAAAAGAAATAGTATGCAAGCTTCTAGGTAATGCAATTATCGAAGTAAGAGAATATTATCGAGACATTCCATTGCAGGTGGAGAAGCGCCTTTTCAGTCTTGAACAAACGAAAAACGGCGATGCATTAGTCTGTTTCTCACGAAAACGAGTGCTTGAAACGGCATCAAGACTACAAAATTCGGGCTTTACCGTTAGTGTCATTTACGGTAGCATGCCGCCAGAAACAAGGAAAAAAGAAATGCAACGCTTTATTGATGGTGAAACGAAAGTAATCGTCTCAACGGATGCAATCGGAATGGGCTTAAATTTGCCCATTCGACGTATCGTCTTTTTAGAATCGGAAAAGTTTGATGGTACGAAAAGAAGAAGGCTGACTTCTCAAGAGGTAAAGCAAATCGCAGGAAGAGCTGGGCGAAAAGGGTTATATGATATAGGAAAGGTAGCGTTTAGCTCAGATATTAAAGTCATGAAGCATCTACTCAAAATGGAAGATCAACCCGTAGAATCATTTGCCATTGCACCGACGGCAACTGTGTTTGAACGATTTCAAAAATATTATCGTGAGCTTGATATGTTTTTTGAATTGTGGGGGAAATTTGAAAGTCCACAAGGTACTGAAAAAGCAAGTCTTTCACAGGAAAGAGAGCTCTATCATGTCATTCGTGGAACTGAAGTAGAAGCCCGACTTTCCATGATGGATTTATATGGATTTTTACACTTGCCATTTTCAACAAAGGACCAAGGGTTAATTCATCAGTGGCGAGATACAATGTTTGCGATTGTAGAAGGGGCAGAACTACCAGAACCCGTCATTAAAAAACGTAATTTAGAAGAACAGGAATTATCATATAAAGCAATTGGACTACATTTATTGTTTTTGTATCGTCTGGATAAAAGGCTTGAAGCGCATTATTGGGAAAAAGTACGGGAAGAGTTAAGTGATGCTGTTCATGAATCAATCAAAACAGAAGTAAAGAAAATGAAGAAAAAATGTAGAAGATGTGGGAAAACTTTACCATGGGAGCATCCATATCCAATATGCGATTTTTGTCATGAGAGACGTTTGGAACGTTGGTAGAGGTAAGAAAATCTAGGGAAATTGCTTGAACAATTTACCTCTTTGTAAGAAAATAGGATTATTCGATTAATTTTGGTGAATGAATTTAACTACATAAGAGGTGTTATTGTTTGGCAAAAGTACATAAGAAAACAAAGTTAAAACGTCTTATTTTCCGCTACATTATGATCGTCATTGGAGCGGCATTTGCAGCAATCTCGATTGAGCTGTTTTTAGTACCAAATAAGATTATAGATGGCGGAGTCATTGGTGTTTCATTGTTAACCAACTATTTAACAGGGATTAATTTTGGAATCCTTATTCTCGTTATTAACCTTCCATTTTTATATGCGGGTTATAAGTATATTGGGAAGAGCTTCTTTATCTCGTCTCTCGTCGGAATTATATCTCTTTCTATTTTCGAACAGTTACTCCATCATGTTGAGGCGTTCACAACAGTTCCCCTGCTCGCCACCGTATTTGGCGGCTTGCTCTTAGGTGCTGGGGTAGGAATTGTCGTAAGAGCTGGTGGAGCCCTGGATGGTACCGAAATTCTAGGGATCCTTCTTACGAAGAAACTGCCTTTTTCCGTTGGTGAGTTTGTCATGTTCGTCAATGTCTTTATTTTCGGTTGGGCTGGTTTTGTCCTTGGCTGGGAACAGGCAATGTATTCAATCCTAACTTATTATATTGCTTCAAAGGCGATTGATGGGGTTTCACAAGGGATTCTTAATGAAACGAAAGCAGCGATCATTGTATCTGATGAATACGAGGAATTGTCAGAAACGATCGGACAAAGGCTTGGACGTGGTGTCACTAGACTGTATGGAAAGGGTGGCTATCATGATAAAGAAAAAGAAGTCATTTATGTGGTTGTGACACGCTTGGAAGTTGCAAAATTAAAAAGTATGATTTTTGAAATCGATCCGAATGCATTCATCACGATCATGGACACCCATGAAGCTCACGGTGGAAAATTCAAATCGGCTATACATTAATACTAGAAAACCTGTATCGAATCGGATACAGGTTTTATTATTTTTCCATCTTTTGGGTAAATTACTAAGTAATCATTTATTTATGGGGAAGTGAAGCCATTGAAAATTAAAATAGCTTTATTCATTTTTCTACTTACCAGTCTTTTTCCGCAAAGTTTGAGTGCAGCTAATTTGGAACAAGAACTCCAATCGATCATTCAAAATGAACCTGCTTTAAAGGGAGCGATAGTTGGCATAAGTATTCGCTCGGGGAAAACAGGGGAAATGCTGTACCAATTTAATGGTGATACTCGTTTAAGACCAGCCTCAAATATGAAGTTGTTTACGGCTGCAGCTGCCCTTTCTGCATTAGGTGAAGAACATATCTTTAAAACAGAGGTATATACTGATGGTGTCATGCATGGGAATACATTAAAGGGAAATGTATATTTAGTAGGGAAAGGTGATCCAACACTTAAGTCAGAGGACTTTCAAGCATTGGCTTCTCAATTAATGGAAAAAGGGATTAGGAAAATAGAAGGGAATCTTATTGGTGATGATTCATGGTATGATGCAGTGCGCTTGTCTCAAGATATGATTTGGACGGACGAGGAGCATTATTATGGTGCACAAATTTCAGCATTAACGGCTGCCCCTAATGGAGATTATGATACAGGGTCGGTCATCGTTGAAATTAAACCGGGCAAACATATTGGCGATAAAGCACGGATTGAACTGATACCTCAGAATGATTACATCAAAGTGTTAAATCGTATATCGACAGTCTCACCTGAAGGAAAAGCTTATTTTCACATGGAACGAGAGCATGGTAGTAATCATTTGATTTTAGAAGGGATGCTTCCGATCGCTACACCTAGAAAAAAAGAATATATAGCCGTTTGGGAACCAACAGGATATGCACTTGATTTGTTTAAACAAGGATTGAAAGCACAAGGAATTATTCTTGACGGGAAAGTACAAAGAGGTCAGTTTAAGGCAGGGAAGATTATTGCTATTCACTTTTCTATCCCATTATCACAGTTGTTAGTACCATTTATGAAGTTGAGTAATAATGTTCATGCTGAAGTCCTTATAAAGGAGATGGGAAAACAAAGATTTGGAAAAGGAAGTTGGCAAGAGGGAATAAAAGTACTTAATGAAGAACTCAAGAAATTCGGGATTAATACGAAAACACTTATGATCCGTGATGGTTCTGGTATTTCTCATATTGACCTTGTCACAACAAATGAACTCTCGAAACTCTTATATGTGATCCAAAACAAGCCATGGTTTTCAACGTACTACGAATCATTGCCTGTTGCAGGGAAAACGTCAAAAATGATTGGTGGTACGTTGAGGAAGCGGATGGCTGATTTACAGGTGCAGGCTAAAACCGGTACATTAACGACCGTTACTTCAATTTCAGGTTACACGAAGACAAGAAGTGGGGAATCGCTGATTTTTTCTGTCATCATGAATAATCTTCTAGATGAACATAAAGGAAAACAAGTGGAGGACAAACTTATCAAAGTTATTGCAAATCAATAATGAATAGAAGTAGAGCTGTGAATTTGCAGCTCTATTTATTTTTCTCTCTTTGCTTTTTTTTGTACTGAGAAGCCAGTTTTTACCCTTATATCACGGTTATGGCTATACATGAAGTGTGCGACGACAATTTTCGCTCCCTAAATCAGGCAATTTGTTTCTTATAGCTTTCCAAAAGCAATCATGTTTTTCGAAAAAGGACCTTTTAGAAAAAGGGATTCACTGACAAATGTAGAAATTAGAAAGAACAGAGTCGTAAGGAGGAACAAGAATGCGTTTTTCTGTTAATTTATCAACGATTTTCACTGAAGTTCCCTTTTTGGACCGTTTTAAGAAAGCAAAGGAAGCGGGGTTTCAATATGTCGAATGTCAATTTCCTTATGATTATGCAATAGAGGAAATTGAGGCGAAGTTAAGGGAAAACAAACTTTCGATGACATTAATTAATTGTCCAGCTGGGAACTGGGAAGCCGGCGACAGGGGCTTGGCGGTGGATAAAAAAAGAGAGGCTGAGTTTAAGATGGCAGTTGAACAGTCAATAGCATATGCAAAAAGGTTAAAGGTAGAACGTATACATTGTATGGCTGGAATTGTCCCTCAAGCTTGCCTTTATGAGGAAGCAAAAAAGACATATATAAAGAATATGGCTTATGCTGCTAAAAAGATGGCAGAGCATGGCCTTGTTCTTTTGATCGAGCCAATCAATGCTATCGACATGCCAGGTTATTTTCTCTCGTCCTTACATGATGCCCTTAACATAATCGATGAAATGAATTTACCAAATGTTAAGCTACAATATGATTTTTACCATGTACAGAAAATGCATGGTGATTTGCTATCCAACTTTCAACAACATTTACATACAATTGGTCATGTGCAAATTGCAGATTGTCCGGGGAGACATGAACCGGGAACAGGTGAAATTCATTATGGGAATATTTTTCAACATATCCAATCAAGCAGCTATGCTGGATATGTAGGTTTAGAGTATTTTCCTAAAGCTAGAAGTGAGGATAGTTTTTCTTGGTTGGGATCATCGAGAGAAGGAGCAAGTCTATGAAAATTGGATTTATTGGCTTAGGAGTTATGGGTTCGCGCATTGCGATCAAGCTTTTGCAGGGTGGTTATGATGTTACGGTGTATAATCGCACGGTAGAAAAGACAGTTCCTTTAGTGGCGATGGGAGCAGAAATGGCAGAGGATATTGCTAGCTTATCAAAAGACTGTGATATTATTTGTTGTTGTCTGTCAATGCCAAAAGATTGTGAGCGAGTATTTCTCGATCATGTAATCCCGAATGCTAATAAGGGAGCTATTTGTATCGATTTTTCGACCGTGGGCATGAAAACAAGTCAGATGATTTATCAGGTTGCTCGCAAAAAAGGAATATCGTATCTTGATGCGCCAGTGAGTGGCGGGCCAGAAGGAGTTGAACAAGGGGCATTGACGATTATGGTTGGTGGTGATGCTGAATCATTCGAAAAAGTGTTGCCATTGTTTAAACAGTTCGGAAAAACGATTGAATATTTAGGGAAATCAGGTTCTGGAAGTGTGGCCAAACTGATTAATCAATACCTTGTCGCCGTTCACACTACCGCTTCATCAGAAGCAATGGTTGCAGGAGTATCTTTCGGGTTGGATGCTGAGCAGTTATATCAATTGTTAAGAGTAAGCTATGGCAATAGTCGTATGCTTGAGCGCCATATGGAGCAATACGTCCTTGAACGAAAATTTCAGCCTGGTGGTGCCGTAAAATATGTTCATAAGGATGTAAAATTGGCGAATGAACTATTTTCTCAAACGGGGATCAAACATAAATTAGGGGATCATGCTGAGGATGTATTTTTTCATGCGATTGCTAAAGGGCTAGGGAATGAAGATATGTCTGCTGTTATCAAGCCATTGGAGAAACAGTGTGAGGTGGAAGTGAAACGTCAATCATCATGAATTAAAGAGGCTGGGACATAACTAGCTTCAAATTCACCTTTCTCTATTTTTGTATTAACGCCAGACCTTCGATTTTCCTCATACAAAAAATCGAGTGAAACGAAAATTAGCCTTCAAGAATCCAACCGATTTCCGTTTTGTCTAACTTTCTACTACAAGACCCTATTTTGCGCCAACCAGCTCTCACCCTTAAGC
>NZ_HE978515.1:0-79109 GCF_000311725.1 Robertmurraya massiliosenegalensis JC6 | reverse complement strand
CTCCTCAACGGACTCCCTTTTAGGGAAAATAACGGAAGATTTTCCGCTTATGGAGGGCAAAATCGTTTATTTTGGTATTTTTTGAGGGAATAGCAGGAAATTTTCCTGTTATTTCAGCTTTTTTTCATGATGGTTGCTCATTAAGCGGAATTTTTCCTGTTATCTTTTCATGCCGATACGCCAACTGTTTATACGAACCTTTATCCACAAGTCGAGGGAATTTATCCACTCCAAACTAGAATCAAAAAGTCGTTATCATCGCAGCCTCTCATTTTTATTGTGAAAAATAGTTTTGCGTATAGTAGGGATGAGACTCGTCATTGAAGGCAACGCCAACCCCTAAATGATCAAATTCTGCTTTTAAAATATTTTTACGATGTCCTTCTGAATTCATGAGTCCTTCGTGGGCGAAAATGCTACTGAACTGCCCGTAGGCAAGATTTTCACCAGCAACTGAAAAGGTAATTTGATCTGCGAGCATTCGGTCAAAGGGAGATTGTCCTTTTAGGTTTGTATGATCAAAATAAGCGTTCTCAGCCATATCGGCACTATGTTTACGCGCTGTCTTACGAACACGCTCATCCCACGTAAGTACACCTAACCCATGTTGGACCCTCGTTGCATTAGTCAAATCAAACATCTGCCATTCGAATCCCTCTTTTAACGGTTCACTGGCTGATGCATAAAAACTTTTTTTATCTCCTTCTAAATCCTCATGAATGATTTGAAGTGAGGTCAAAGTGTTTCCTTCATGTATATCATAAAAAACGGTTACAAAACTTTCATCTAAATGGAAGACGTCATAGTTGGCATCATCTTGGAGCTGATAGTAGACAAAGCCTTTTTGAATCCGAGTTAATGGGGCACCAAGTTGTTCGAGAACATACTCCCTAGTTGTATCCAAATGTATATTTTTGGCGGATGAAATTAAATCTTGATTTGTGAAAAGACCAACCACTTGTTCGTTATGGTTATACATCACTTGAACAAAATTTTGATAGTTTTGATGATAGGTAAACCAGTTATGTCCATATTCATTGTTAGAACTTCTTTGTGGTTCTCCAAGAATGGCTTCCACTTCTTCCTTTTGCGCTCCTATTTGAACATTATGAATGGAAAAGGTCTGCTCAGATGGTACAGATAGTACTGGTTTTTCTACGTCCTCTTGCGGCGTACCTTCAGGTGAAGGGTCCACCTGATCTTTAATCCTTTCGAATAGTGATTGAAAGCTTACTAAAATTGAAGCGGCTATATTCTGAAGTTCCCCACTTTTGATAAAGGTTTGAAAATCATCCTTAGCTTCAGTCTTTACTCCTTCTTCTATATACGAAGCCCCAATCACGATAAGAAAGACAACCAATATCATAAAAAGAATACGTCTCATATTTTGCCCCTCCTATTTCGACTGCTGATACTCACCAGTTTAGTCAAATTTTTATCATTTAAAAAGTGAAGATGATCTATTGATCAATCTTAATTACTCGATAAACGACTCCTTTCATAGTATAGTAGACTTATTCTAAATGGAAATAGATTGATTCAAGTGGAATACATTAAAATGTTAAATGAGGAGAACAGGAATGAAATTAGTTTCATGGAACGTAAACGGTATCCGTGCCTGTGTGAAAAAAGGGTTTCTTGATTATTTTCACGAGGTGGATGCTGATATATTTTGTATACAAGAATCAAAGCTGCAGGAAGGTCAAATTGAACTGCAATTGGACGGATATGAGCAGTATTGGAATTATGCAGAGAGAAAAGGGTATTCCGGTACAGCTGTTTTTACAAAGAAAAAACCCCTGTCTGTTAGCTATGGGATCGGAGAACGAGATACGCAAGAAGAAGGAAGAAGTATTATCCTAGAATTCACCGATTTTTATTTGGTTAATATTTATACCCCAAACTCAAAAAGAGATTTATCTCGACTTGATTATCGGTTGCAGTGGGAGGAAGAGCTTCGTGACTACCTTCTTGAATTAAATTCAAAAAAACCGGTTATTTACTGTGGAGATTTAAATGTTGCTCATGAAGAAATTGATTTAAAAAATGCGAAATCGAATATCGGTAATTCTGGTTTCACCTACGAGGAACGAGAGAAAATGACGAAACTCCTTGAGACTGGATTTGTTGATTCATTCCGCCATTTATATCCTAACAAGACGGATGTGTATACTTGGTGGTCGTATATGAGTAAAGTTCGTGAAAGGAATATTGGTTGGAGAATTGATTATTTCATTGTATCCAAACAATTAGAGCATCATATTGAAGAAGCAGAAATCCACCATGAAATACTTGGAAGTGATCACTGTCCAATTGTATTAAAGATGGCTAATTTAAATGCGTGAAAACTAATGATTGAAGAGGTGTAGACATGAAAATTGAAGTATGGTCTGATTTTGTCTGTCCATTTTGCTATATTGGTAAACGACGTCTAGAAGAAGCGATTAATCAATTTCCTCAAAGAGAACAAATTGAAGTTGAATTTAAAAGTTTTGAGCTAGATCCAAATGCTCCGAAAAATTCAGGAATGTCAATCCATGAAGCACTTGCAAGCAAATATGGCATGTCAATTGAACAAGCAAAAGAAGCGAACGTTGGGGTTGGACAGCAAGCTGCGACTGTTGGCTTGACCTTTAATTTTGAGCAAATGAAGCCCACTAATACATTTGATGCACATCGTTTGGCCAAATATGCTAAAACGGTTGGGAAAGAGAAAGAAATTACGGAAAAACTTCTTTACGGGTATTTTACAGAATCAAAAAATTTAAGTGATCATGAGACATTAGCTGATATTGCAGAATCAGTAGGCATTTCACGAGATGCAGCATTAGAAGTTCTACAGGACGAAACGGCATACAGTCATGATGTTCGCATTGAAGAGGAAGTGGCTAGGCAATATCGAATAACGGGTGTTCCATATTTTATCATTAATCAGAAATATGCGATATCTGGTGCTCAACCTTTAGAAACATTCAAGGGTGCGTTGCAAAAGGTGTGGGAGGAAGAATCGAACACGCCAATGTTCGAAGAACTATCTTCTGACAGTAATGACACGACCTGTACTGATGATGGGTGTAGAATTCCATCTAAAAATGAATAAATCTTTCTGGTAAAAAAGGTTGGTCTAATAGCCAATCTTTTTTTATTGGTATAAGAAATCTTGCATTCTTGAAGAAAAAACGGCAAAATAAGCAAGAAACAGGAAATAAGAAAGCAGGTTTTTACGATATGAATCGTTTTTCATCTTTAGGAGTTTCCAAACAACTGGTCGATAAAATGAGTGAGTATGGCGTTGTTAACCCAACTCCCATTCAAGAACAAGCCATTCCTATGATAATAGATAAAAGGGACGTTATTGCACAGGCACAAACGGGCACTGGGAAAACCTTTGCGTTCCTTCTGCCTATTTTGGATAAAATTCAAGCAAATTCTCCGCATATTCAGGCGCTAATTGTGGCACCGACAAGAGAGCTTGCGCTACAAATAACCGAAGAAACAAACAAATTAGTGGAGAACCTCGACGGGATTGAAGTTGTCTCAGTATATGGTGGACAAGATGTAGAACGGCAATTAAAGAAGCTTCAACACCATGTTCAAATCATTGTTGCGACACCAGGAAGATTATTAGACCATCTTCGTAGAAAGACGTTGTCACTAAGTGAAGTTTCTTTTCTCGTTCTAGATGAAGCGGATCAGATGCTTCATATTGGCTTTCTTGATGAAGTCGAGGAAATTATTAACGAAACACCAAAATCAAGACAAACGTTATTATTTTCTGCGACGATTCCAGAGGAAATCCGCAAGCTTTCGAAGAAGCATATGCGCGATCCCCAATTCATTCAAGTGGAAAAAGTTCAAGGTCCTGCTACTACGGTGAAGCAAGTCGCAATACATACCTTTGATCGAGCAAAGCAAGGGACATTAATCAAATTAATTGACATGCACCGCCCTTTTTTGGCAGTCGTTTTTTGCCGCACGAAAAGAAGAGTGAGTAAATTAACAGGAATCCTTAAAGCACATGGGATTTCCTGTGATGAATTACATGGGGATTTATCGCAACCAAAACGAGAACAAGTAATGAAACGATTCCGTGATGCTGACATCCAAATATTAGTAGCCACTGATGTTGCCGCAAGAGGTCTTGACGTTGAAGGTGTTACACATGTATTTAACTATGATATCCCTCAGGATAGTGAAAGCTATGTCCATCGTATTGGAAGAACAGGGAGAGCTGGAATGAAGGGAATGGCAGTCACTCTGTACTCATCAGCAGATCGTAAGACACTAGATGAAATTGAGTCTGACCTAGATATCCGTATTCAAAAGCAAAATATCGGCAATAGTCAAGAAAAGAAAGAGGACGGCAAAGATTCTTCAAAACAGGGGTCATCTAGAAAAACATCCTCACAAATGGATTTTAAAAATCGGCAGGAAACAAAGGGGAAGAAACAAAAGCCATCTCGGTCTGGCAAGAAAAAAAATCCACGCTCGAATCAACAGGATGAAAAAAGGACAACATCTGCTCAAGAAAAACGAAGTAGCACTAGTAAAAAAGGAAGAGGTCAAGATCAATCGAGTAAACAACGCTCTTATGGAAAAAAGAAAAACTCAAGTAGTGGAGTAAACAGGAAGTCATATAGAGGAGGAGCTAAATCATGATAGATCTATATATTGAGCGCTCTGATAAAGAAACGGAAGAATTTTTAGCAGAAGAAGATGCCGCATTTTTACAAACGAAAATTAGCTATTTAAAAGATCATCAAAATGAGTTTGTCTACTTTGAAGCAAACGAGTTAAATGAACTAGGTGTTGATTCATTATCGATTGAGCTCGATGATGTTTTTGGAAATTATGATGTGATGCTTGGATTAAAGCTTCAAAAAAAGCAAGAGCCAGTCATGAGAGCCTTTTTAGATCATGAATTAAATGGAAATGATATAAAATATGACTTAATGTTTGATCAAGGCGATGGTCTATGGAATGTCAATTTTACATTAAACTATGTAACTGATTTTTCGGAAGATATGACATTCGATGCTGCGTTTCGCCTAATCATTCAATTGCTAGAACAATTAGTGAAAACAGTAAAAGGGTAAGTCTATTTCAAACTTAAAAGGTGATCGGTATGAAAGTTCTGTGCATTGATGGCGGAGGAATACGTGGTGTGTTTGCTGTTGCCATTTTAGATGAAATTGAAAAGGAACTTGGAAAGCCTGTCGGGGAAGCGTTTGACGTGATAGCAGGAACAAGCACTGGTGCGATCATTGCTGCGTCAGTTGCCTTAAATAAAAAGATGAGTGAGGTTCTTGAACTTTACAAAAGATATGCCGAAAAAATATTTTTAAGGCAGGCAAAGATTGGTTTCTTTAAGACGGTGTACAGTGATCGCTATTTAAGGCGTTTTTTCCAAAAAGCCTTTGGAGATTACCGTTTGATAGATATAGAGAAGCCATTGCTCATTCCAGCGGTTGATTTGACACATGGAAATCCATATGTGCACCGAACGAATTTCGGTCATGCACGAACTGAAAACGATCTGTCTTTAAAGTTATGGGATGCTGTCTTATCCTCATGTTCAGCACCTGTTTATTTTCCACCAAATAACGTGGCAAATAAATTTCTTTCGATTGATGGTGGTTTATGGGCAAACAATCCTTCGTTAGTTTGCCTGACGGAATTGATGCATCATTTTAATGAAAAGATTGACAATATGACAATTGTTTCGATCGGAACAGGGAAACAGCATATTGACTTTACAAAAAAGGAGCATAAAGATTGGGGGGCAAAGGAATGGCTGCCTTTTCACCTTCCTTCTTTTAAAGTAACACCTAAGCTACTCGATTTAGCCTTGCATTTATCTTCTGAATCTATTTCGTATCAGTGTCAACAATTGTTGAAGGAAAAGTATGTAAGAATTAATGAAGATTTGGGGAAAGAGATCCCATTCGATGATGTAAGAGCTATGGATGACTTGATTAAGCTTGCGACAATATGTGCAAACAGAGAGAAAGAAAAGATTTTACAAGTAATAAGGAAATAAATGTAAACAAGCCTACGAAAACTCGTAGGCTTGTAGATATTTAAATGGTATTAAAATGGCTTACATATTATTTTCTAATTTATTTCCTTTTAAATCGGCAATCGGAATGGTGATGACTTTTCCTCCGATTTGTACATGTATCGTATCATTGAAAATGGCTTTAACTAATCCTTTTAATGAAACTTGGGAGTCAACTGCTATTTTCTTGTTATCAGGGGTTTTTGTCATTTTTTTACCCTCCAAAAGTTAAGTAATGTCATACAGAGCAATTCTCAATCCAGCTGACACAGTTGGATTTTTTTTATTATAGATCAGGTACTAGTAAAATATCAATCAAAAACAACTGTTATAAACAACGCTTTTTATAAAAGATGAACTTTGGTTCATCTTTTATGATATAATGAACAGGAGGTGGCTAAAATGACTGAAAAAGATGAGGGTCAACTTGTAGGTCCTTTTCCAATCATTCCAAAGCAAGCACGGGCTCAAGCGAAAAGAGAGGCATTACTTAGAAGTGGAAGCATCTTATTTGTGGAAAAGGGTTATGATCAAACAACAGCGAAAGAAATCGCCTTTCATGCTGGTGTAGCTACAGGGACTTTTTATCGCTATTTTTCTGATAAGAGGCAGCTACTTATGTCCTTGTTAGAAGAAAATTTTGATCTATTGATGCCTCCTAAACCAGACTGGAACAATCTCGATCCAGAGTATTTTCTATCGTCCCTTATAAGTGAGCATTTTGACCGACTAAGTAGCGTTGGATTGCATCGTGTTCTCCCTGAGTTAGTTAGCAGGGATCATGAGCTTGCTGAAATGATCAGAAAAGCGAAAAGAAAAATACATGAGCAAATATATAGTGGACTGAAAAAAGCGAAGGAACATGAGTTGACATGGAATGACCTAAATCTTGACACGATATCTTGGACAATCATGGCGTTGCTTGAAAAAATTCCAGAAATGCATATGGAAAGTGGAAAGGAACCTAATTTTCCAGCGATTGCAAAGATTATCTGTCGCTTAGTATTCCCACCTGAAAAACTTTTGCAGTTAAAAAATAATTCAAGAGACGAGTGACTGAAATGGATATGATCAATCTAAAAAATGTAAAAGTTGAATTAACAAGATTTATGATGGCGTATAAATTTGCCCTTGATGAAATGACAACAAAAATTAATATATTGAAAGAAGAGTTTCATTATATTCATGACTATAATCCCATTGAGCATGTCTCATCTCGTGTTAAAACACCTGAAAGCATCTTCAAAAAAATGCTTCGAAAGGGGCATCCATTAACCCTTTCTTCCATAAAAGATAATCTAAAGGATATAGCGGGAATTCGTATTACATGTTCTTTTATTTCAGATATATATGAAATTAGTAATATGCTTCAACTGCAAAAGGATGTAAAGTTAATATCTTGTAAGGACTATATTTCAAATCCTAAACCTAATGGTTATCAGAGCCTCCATTTAATCCTCGAGATTCCTATATTTATGTCTGATCGAGAAGAAATCGTCCCTGTAGAAATCCAAATTCGAACAATTGCGATGGATTTTTGGGCTAGTTTGGAGCATAAGATTTTTTATAAATACAATAAAGAAGTTCCGAAAGACTTAATCATGGAACTTAAAGATGCAGCGACTGTTGCCTCAGAGTTAGATCGAAAAATGGAAAGAATTCATAAGGAAATGGCGATTATTAAGGAATCAAATAGGCAAAAAGAAAAAGACCAATTTTTATTAAATATGGACGAAAACACGCGAAAGTTCTCACAGCAATTAATTGAGACGTTAACAAAATAGAGTACAAAAAGACACCAAAGCGTTGGTGTCTTTTTTACGCTTTTGTCATTATGCCAAATAATTTCTTACAAATGTACGTCTATTTATGAAATCTTTGTAAGAAATTCTCACAAAATTTACAAATAATGCTAACATAAATGTTACAATAATATTCATATTATAATTTTAATATTGTTAGGTTTGCTTATTTGGTAAATCAATTTCATCATTGTACTTCTAAGTAAAAAACGAACGAATTTAACTGTAATCAATATGAATTAGGACGGTTCGAATGAATAATATTAGAAATGTTCGTTTTTTAATTAATTTTCGCACATTTTGAAATCGACTCAGGTGATTAATCTTTAAGTGATGTCGTAAAGGAGCTGATAAACATTGCAGCAATATAAAGAGGATATGTCATTAGCTAAATACTTGTTTCACCATGGACAGAATTTCCGAGCATATGATTATTTAGGTTCTCATTTTACAGAAAATAAAGAAAAATCAGGTTTTGTCTTTCGCGTCTGGGCACCAAATGCAAAATCTGTTTCTGTCGTCGGAGATTTCAATCAATGGAATCATCAGTCCCATCCGATGGAAAAGGAAACTGAAGAAGGAATATGGGAGCTTTTTATTGAAGGATTGGCGGAGTACTCATTATATAAGTTCGCCATTTTGACAAAAGATGGACGTATACTTTTGAAAGCTGATCCATATGCATTTCATAGTGAAACGAAAGAACAGACGGCTTCTTTTACGTACCGCTTCGAAAATAAATTTTCATGGACTGACGAAGATTGGCAAAGGGTGAAAGAAAAGCAAAATATTTATGAGAGTCCACTCAATATTTACGAAGTACACTTAGGATCTTGGCTAAGAACTGATGATGATCAGTATTTAAATTATCGAAATATGGCCAATCGCCTGATCCCATATGTGAAAAAAATGGGTTATACTCATTTGGAGCTTTTACCCATAACCGAACATCCATATGATCTTTCCTGGGGCTACCAAGTTTGTGGCTATTATAGTGTGACATCAAGATTTGGAAAACCAGAGGATTTCATGTATTTTGTTAATCTAGCTCATGAGCATGGGATTGGCATTATCATGGACTGGGTCCCTGCTCACTTTCCTAAGGACGCACACGGATTATATGAATTCGATGGTCAGCCCTTGTATGAGTATCAAGATCCTTATAAACAGGAACATAAGCAATGGGGAACAAGAATATTCGATTTTGGTAGAAAAGAAGTGCGCGCTTTTTTAATCTCTAATGCCCTCTTTTGGATGGAGAAATACCATATTGATGGGATACGCGTGGATGCCGTTGCTTCTATGATTTATTTGAATTACAACAAAGAAGCTGGTGAATGGAAGCCTAATATATATGGAGGAGATGGAAATCTAGAAGCGATCGAGTTCATTAAGGAGTTAAATCATACTGTACTAACCAACTTCCCTCACAATTTGATGATAGCAGAAGAATCAACAGCCTGGCCAGGTGTTACACTTCCCCCATCCTTCGACGGCTTAGGCTTTAATTTTAAATGGAATATGGGCTGGATGAATGATGTATTATCGTATATTAAAATTGATCCAATTGCACGCCAATATCATCAAGACAAATTAACTTTCCCAATTATGTATGCTTGTGAAGAAAATTTCATATTACCCATCTCACATGATGAAGTAGTCCACGGAAAACGTTCATTATTAGATAAAATGCCAGGAGAATACCATGAAAAGTTTGCTGGAGTACGAAGTTTTCTCTTATATATGCTTTGTCATCCCGGAAAAAAACTGATGTTTATGGGGGCTGAAATTGGCCAATTCATTGAATGGAATTGTGAAAAATCGATTGAGTGGTTTCTATTAAAATATGAATCCCATAAAAAGCTTCAACATTTTTTTAGTGAGGCCAATCACTTCTATTTACAGAATTCCCCGCTCTGGGAGTTAGATTGTCATCAAGAGGGATTCAAGTGGATTTGTCATAATGATCATCATCGAAATATAGTTGCCTTTCGACGAATCGATAAAGAAGGTAATGATTTGATAATTATTGTCAATTTTTCTCCAGTGTTGTGGGAGGATTATTTTGTAGGAGTGCCGAAAAAAGGAAATTACAAAGAAATTTTTAATACTGATCTGAAAAAATTTGGTGGTTCTGGTATTCGTAATCGAAAACAACTAGGAACGAGAGATGAGCAGATGCATGGGTATGAGCAATATATTTCTATGACTTTACCACCCTTAACAACACTTGTTTTCCAACATGTTGAGCGAAATAAAGTGAAAATTTAGAAAAAAGGAAAGGGGAAGAGAAATATGTTTCGAAAGAAGAAATGTGTAGCGATGCTCCTTGCTGGTGGGCAAGGAAGTAGATTATATGTTCTCACAAAGCAAATTGCAAAACCTGCAGTGCATTTTGGAGGGAAGTATCGCATTATCGACTTTACCCTATCAAACTGTATTAATTCTGGAATTGATACCGTGGGTGTTTTAACCCAATATCAGCCGCTTGAACTTAATGATTATATTGATAATGGCGAACCGTGGGATCTCGATCGGACTTACGGTGGTGTCCATGTCCTTCCCCCATATCAAGGCGTACAAGGTGGAGACTGGTACAAGGGAACAGCCAATGCTATCTATCAAAATATGAATTTCATTGATCGCTATAAACCTGAATATGTGATTATCCTGTCAGGGGATCATATATACAAGATGGATTATAGTAAAATGCTTGACTATCATATTGAAAAAAATGCCGATTGTACGATTGCTGTTCTTTCTGTTCCTTTTGAGGAAGCAAGTCGATTCGGGATAACAAATACGTATGATGATGGGCGGATTTATGAATTCGAAGAGAAACCAGCCGTGCCAAAAAGTAATATGGCTTCGATGGGTGTCTATATATTTAAGAAAGAAGCATTGTATCGTTATTTACTAGAAGATGAGCAAGATGAGTACTCTTCTAAGGATTTTGGTAAAAATGTCATTCCTTCTATGCTGCTTGGAGGAGAGAGATTATTTGCCTATCCGTTTCAAGGGTATTGGAAGGATGTCGGTACCCTGCAATCTTTATGGGAAGCCAACATGGACCTTTTAGGAGCAAATCCGAAGCTTGATTTAAATGATCATAAATGGAAAATTAGCTATCGTCATTATCCAGACCACCCTCACTATATAGGAACTGGGGCATCGGTGACGAACAGTGTCATTGCAGAAGGTTGTGAAATACATGGTACAGTTGAGAACTCGGTCCTTTTTAGTGGTGTAACGGTTGAGAAGGGGGCAGTGGTGAAGGATAGTGTTGTGATGAGAAATACGGATATTAAAGAGGGGGCATCGGTCCATTACAGTATAGTCGATGTAGGTGTTCAAGTAGGAAGAAATGTGAAAATCGGCGAGGATAAGATGGCAGGAGGAGAATTAACGGTATTAGGCAGCGGTGTGAAGGTAAAAGAAAATACATTTATCCATAGCGGGGAGATTATCGATAGCAATATGTATTTAAAGTATTTAGAAAAACCTTTTTCTAAAGGCTTTGCGATCTCAAGAAAAACGGAAGGTGCCATTCATGCTAATTTAATTGAAAGAGAGGCTATCGAATGAACGCAGTAGGGATTGTCTTTTCTAATATAGGTGATAAGCATGTACCAGAAATTACAAAAAAACGAATCATGTCTACAGTCCCTTTTGGAGGAAGGTATCGACTTATTGACTTTGTTCTATCAAACATGACCAACTCAGGCATTAATAAGATTGGGATTATTACAAAAAGAAATTATCAAAATTTAATGGATCACATCGGAACCGGAAAGGCTTGGGATTTGGCGCGAAAAAGAGGCGGTATTCGTGTTATTCAACCATACGGAGACGATGCTGATGGCCTTATCCCAATCGATAATCGCTTAGATACATTAAAAGGGATTATGTACTATTTGGATAAGACGGATGAAAAATACGTCATCTTATCTGACTGTGATGTCGTTTGTAATTTATCCTATGCTGACATTCTTAAAAATCATGTTGAACATCATGCGGATGTAACGGTTTTATATAAAAGAAGTAGTGAATATGGTATTTGGAAAGGAAAACGGACCGTATTTGAATTGGATGAAACACAACGAGTCATAAAGGTAAAAGATTCGTCGCATACGAAAAAAGGCGAAGCACTTTTTTTAGGAACAATGATCATTCAAAAAGACTTTTTAAAACGTCATATTATGCAAGCTGTGAATTACGGTTACAAACGATTAATTGATTATTGCGGAGATCATTCGGCAGACTTTACGATAAAAGGAGTAGAATTCAAAGAATATTCCGAATATGTAGATTCGTTAGAAAGTTATTTGAAATGTAATTTAGATCTTTTAAATCTTTCTGTACGCGAGGATCTTTTCCGTAAAGTATATCGTCCAATCTATACAAGTGTAAATGATTCCTCCCCGACTAAATACGGGGCAAATGCAGTCGTTGAGAACTCAATTATTGCAGATGGCTGCATTATAAATGGGACCGTCAAAAATTCCGTGATTTTTCGAGGTGTTAAGATTAAAAGTGGGGCAACAATCAGTAACAGTATTATCATGCAAGATAGTGAAATTGGCATTAATGCAACATTGAATCATATTGTTACCGATAAAAATGTCATTATTGGGGAAAATCGAATGCTATGTGGACATCAAACACATCCTTTTTTTATTGACAAAGGAGCTATTATATAAATTATTTAAAATTAAAATCCTTTGGTGGTGAAGGAAAATGAGTAAACAAGAAATTATGAATAAAAATGGAGTAACCGTTGAAAAAGACGTTAGTTGGCAGATTAAAATCGTCAATGAAAGATTAAGAGATGATGAAACAGCTAGAATTCCATCTAAAAAAGCAGGGGTAAATGCACTTGAGCTTTCTATGGAAGATCATTCTCGAAAAGATAAAACGAATATTCTGATTGCCGCTTCTGAAGGAGCGCCATTTTTTGTTACAGGTGGTCTTGGGGAGGTAATTGGTTCACTCCCTAAAGCAATTATGAAGGAAGATAGTCATCAATTTGACATACGTGTTGTGTTGCCACTGTACGAAACGATTCGTCCTGAGGATAGAAGTCAGTTGCAGTTTCTCGGTCACTTTGATGTTTCCCTATCATGGAGAAAACAGTACTGTGGTGTATTTAAAATGGAGAAAAATGGAGTCATTTATTATTTTATTGACAATGAGTTTTACTTTAGAAGAACTGTACCTTATGGATATGGGGATGATGGTGAACGGTTTGCCTTTTTTAGTAAAGCGGTGTTAGAAAGCATCCATTTAATGGATTTTAAACCAGCCATTGTGCATTGTCATGATTGGCAAACCGCTTTAATTCCAGTATACCTTCATTTTACCCATCATGACTTACAGTTAAAATCCCTATTTACGATTCACAATATTGAATACCAAGGGATAAGTGATTTAAGCATGATTGAAGATATTATTGGCTTACAAAAAGAAGCTGTCGGAATTCTTGAATACAGAGGAGCAGTAAATTTAATGAAAGCCGCCATTGAAACGGCGCATCAAGTAAATACTGTTAGCCCTAATTATGCTTCTGAATTGAGATATGATTATTTCGCAAAAGGCTTAGCTTCGATAATTCAGAGAAATGAACATAAGATGGTTGGAATATTAAATGGAATTGATACAGAGATTTATGATCCAAAAACAGATTCTGCTATTTTTACAAACTATGATAAAGATTCCATTGATAAAAAGAAGGAAAATAAAATTCAATTACAAAAACTTGTTAACCTTCCAATCGATGAAAAAGCGCCATTAATTGCCATTGTTAGCAGACTTGTTTCCCATAAAGGGCTTGATTTAATTACGTCCATGATGGAGAAATTGATGAATGAACATGTTCAAGTAGTTGTTTTAGGAATTGGCGAAAGAAAATATGAGGATTATTTTAGATGGCTTCATGAGCAATACCAAGGGAAGGTTGCATCACTCATTAGCTTTAATCAAGATTTAGCCAGAAAAATCTATGCAGGTGCAGACTTTTTCTTAATGCCATCTCAAAGTGAACCTTGTGGGTTGGCGCAAATGATTGCTTTAAGATATGGAACGATCCCAATTGTTCATGCAGTAGGGGGATTGCGTGATACGATTTCTGATTGCTCAACTGGTGAGGGAAATGGTTTCGTCTTCGAGCAGTATAACGGGGACGATCTATTTGATGCTATCACTCGTGGATTAAATGCATATCGTAACGAAGAAAATTGGAATGCTCTTGTGAAATGGGTCATGAATCTAGATTATAGCTGGGAAAAATCTGCAAAGGAATATGAAAAGTTATATGTAGACTTAAATGAAATATATGTGATGTGAGCTTGTATGTAGTTTATAGCACATTGAAAAGGGGAATGGATATCACAATCTTACGCAAAAATAACGTTTGTTCAAGGAGATATTTCACTAAAGTTAGTATGGCCTGTAATAGACAATGCCAAAAATTATAAAACACGTTTTGACAGGAGGTATCTCCATGGAAAACAACATCACAAAAGAAGAATTAAGTACGATTATTCGTAGTAAACTATCGAGGCATTATGGAATATCAACAACAGAAGCTGATCGTGCTCAAATGTATAAAAGCTGTGCTCGAACGGTTCTTGAGTTGTTATCAGAAAAACGTACGAAGTTTAATCAAAAAATCAAAGAGAACGAATCAAAGAAAATCTATTATCTTTGCATGGAATTTCTTGTCGGTCGCTCTCTTAAAAACAATTTATATAATCTAGGGATTGAAGAGATGTTCCGTGAAGTTTTAGAAGAGTGGAATTTTGAACTAGAAGACCTTTATCAAGAAGAACCGGATCCAGGATTAGGAAATGGCGGGCTTGGCAGGCTAGCTTCCTGTTTTATGGACTCTTTAGCCACACTAGAATATCCAGCAATGGGCTATTCAATTTGTTATGAGTACGGCCTTTTTAAACAGAAAATCGTCGATGGTTGGCAAATGGAGCTCCCAGATATTTGGTTACCTGGGGGCCATGTTTGGTTGAATCAACGAAATGATCTCGTTTGTCATGTACGCTTTAACGGGCATGTAGAAGAAAATTGGACCGATGAAGGATTAGAGGTTAAGCATCTTAATTACGACGAAATCGAAGCTGTCCCCTATGATTTGATGATTTCAGGTGCTGATTCAGAAGGCGTAGCTATATTAAGATTATGGCGTGCACGAGATTTAAATAATTTTGATATGGGGTCATTTGCTAGTGGTGATTACGATCGGGCAATGACAGAAAAAATGAATGCAGAACTGATTTGTAAAGTGTTATATCCTTCAGATAATCACTTTGAAGGCAAATCATTACGATTAAAACAACAGTATTTTCTTGTCTCAGCGACGATTCAAGATATTATCTCAGAGCATTTACAACAATATGAATCATTAGACAACTTTAGCGCCAAAGTAGCGATTCATGTAAATGATACACATCCTGCTCTTTGTATCCCTGAATTGATGCGTATTCTTCTCGATGAGTATCAATACAGTTGGCCAAAAGCTTATCAAATCGTAAAGCAAACCGTTAGCTATACAAATCATACTGTCTTGTCAGAAGCACTGGAAAAATGGCCAGAAGATTTAATAAAAGGACAATTACCAAGAATCTATGGAATTATTAAAGGATTGAATGAAAGCTATTGTCAAGAATTATGGAAACGGTATCCGGGAGATTGGGATAAAATTGAGCGGATGGCGATTATTAGTCATGGACAAATTAGGATGGCAAATTTATGTGTCATTGGTTCATCTCGCGTCAATGGAGTATCAAAGCTTCATTCCGATATTTTAAAGAAACAAGTCTTTTCTGATTATTATCAAGTCGAAGCAAAAAAATTCACCAGTGTTACAAATGGAATTGCGCATCGGAGATGGCTTTGTCAGTCTAATCCGCTATTAGGAAAGCTTTTGGACGAATGCATTGGAACCAGGTATAAAAAAGATGCAAGACAACTTGGGAAGTTTCGTGTTTTTTATGAAGATAACAGCGTTCTTGAACAATTACAATCCATTAAATTAGCGAATAAAATTCGTTTTGCTAATCGAATGCATAAATATGGAGTGACTATGGATCCTGAATCTATTTTCGTTGTTCAGGCAAAGAGACTACATGAATACAAACGACAGTTGCTCAATGCATTGAGAATTATATCAATCTATTTAGACTTAAAAGAAAATCCTAATTTAAATATACCACCGCAGACTTTTTTGTTTGCAGCGAAGGCAGCGCCAGGCTACTATACGGCCAAAGAAGTGATACGTCTAATTTGGCATTTAAGTGCCCATATTGAAAAGGATGCTACGATACGGGAAAAAATTCGTGTGGTTTTTTTAGAAAATTATGATGTTACGATGGCAGAAAGCTTATTGCCTGCAGCTGAGGTTAGTGAACAAATTTCCTTGGCAGGTAAAGAAGCGAGCGGGACAGGGAATATGAAAATGATGATTAATGGAGCGTTAACCATTGGGACAATGGATGGGGCTAACGTAGAGATCCATGAAGCAGTTGGAAAAGAAAATATGTTTATTTTTGGTATGAATGCAGAAGAAGTGGAAAGAAAATGGAAGGAAGGCTATGCGGCATCCTCTTATTATCATAATAATGAAAAGATCCATAAAGTGGTCAATTCCTTGCGACAAGGATTTAACGGAGAATCATTTGAATCCATTTACCGATATTTATTGGTAGGAGATTACGGGATCGGGGATCCCTATATGTGTCTCGCTGACTTTCAGGACTATCTAGGCGTTTATCAACAATTGTTAGATGAGTATAATGATCCTATTAAATGGAATCAAATGTCATTGATGAATATTGCTGGTGCTGAGCGTTTTGCCGCAGACAGGAGCATACAAGAATATACGAAGCAAATATGGAACATTCCTACTCTCATATGACTTGTTACAATTTGAGCGTAAGTTCGGAATGTACAGCAAAAGAAATAAGGAGCTGTCACTGTGTTAGAGCAAATCTGTTCACGATTTAAGGAAGGGAACTTTCGTCATCCATCTGGTGCCGTATCAACTGAATCGTCGATAGAATTTGAGATTGAAATTCCTCGTACTTATTATATAAAAAGTGTTTGCCTCGTCTTGATTAATGATGAAACCAATCATTATCAATATTTAAAAATGAATTGGGATGGAATTAAGGGAGGCAAAGATGTTTATACCACAACGATAAACGTCGAGCGGCAGGGGCTTAACTGGTATTACTTTCAATTGGAAAGCGTTTCAAACACTTTTTATATTGGAAAAAAAGGGCTAAGCATTTTGGATTCAAACGAGGAACCACCTTCTTGGCAGTTAACGGTATATGATCATTCCTTCAAGACACCTGATTGGATTAAGGGGGGGCTAATTTATCATATTTTCGTGGATCGTTTTGCTCGAATAGGGGTTCCGCCGACAAAAGAAAATATTGTATGGCGAGATGACTGGGGCGGCATCCCTGTTTATCTTCCAAATGAAGAAGGAGAAATAGTTAATAATGATTTCTTCGGAGGGAACTTAAAAGGGATCTTGAATAAATTAGATTATCTTAAAGAATTAGGTGTCACATGTATATATTTAAGTCCAATTTTTGAGGCATTCTCTAATCATAAGTATGACACTGGTGATTTTACAAAAATTGATTCGACGTTTGGTACAATAGAGGAGTTTCGCAAACTTTGTCAGGAAAGTAAAAAACGAGGAATTCGAATCCTTCTCGATGGAGTTTTTAATCACACCGGATCTAATAGTGTTTATTTTAATAAAAATGGGTCATATGATAGTATTGGTGCTTATCAGTCGAAAGAATCCCCTTTTTACTCGTGGTATACCTTCTTAGATTATCCAGATTTATATGAGAGTTGGTGGGGGATCAAAACATTGCCAGCTGTAAATGAAAATGAACCTACCTTTTTAGATTTTATTACAGGAAGTGAAGGGATAGCGAGGAAATGGTTGAAGGAGGGGGCATCTGGATGGAGGCTGGATGTCCTAGATGAATTACCAGACCGTTTCATTGACTCCTTTCGTAATGCAGTAAAGAGCTATAATAGTGATACACTCTTAATCGGTGAGGTTTGGGAAGATGCTTCCTATAAAATGTCCTATGGGCAAAGACGGCGCTATCTGTTAGGACAACAAATGGATAGCATTATGAATTATCCATTCATGAATGCGATCATTCGATTTGTAAGATATGGGGATGCCGAAAATTTACATGAAGTCGTCACATCGATTTTGCAAAATTATCCACTTTGCGTCGTACATTGTTTAATGAATATGCTTGGTACACATGATACGAAACGGATTCTAACCGCTTTAGGTGGCAAAGAATTAGATGAAACGACAAGAGAAGTGCAGGCTAATACGATCATGTCAGATGAGGAAAAACAGAAGGCGATCAAACTGTTAAAAATGGCGAGTTTAATTCAAATGACTTTACCAGGTGTACCATGTATTTATTACGGTGATGAAGTAGGGATGGAAGGCTATGAAGATCCGTTTAATCGTCGCTGCTTTCCATGGGGAAAAGAGAGTACAGAGTTACTTAAATGGTATCAAAATTTAGGAGCACTCAGAAAAGAATGGGATGTTTTTAAAGAAGGAAGCTATGAAACCATATTTGCAAATGAACAAGTATTTATTTTTCAAAGAAAAAATGATGTTGAAAAAGTAATCGTAGGGGTAAATCGTTCGAAAAATCCATTTCCTCTCGAATTAGGAAGTCTGTATTGTGATCTAGTAAAGGGAACATACGTTGAAGAAAGTTTTGTCTTGCCCCCTGATGGTCATTGTATTCTAGGGTGTAAATAAAATATATCGTCCTTCGGTCATTTGAACGAAGGATTTTTTTGGTTAAAACACAAAAAAAGTAAAAAAAATATCTTATATATGACATTTATCATGTATTGAACATGACAACTATGTCTACCATAATTTATAGCCTTTGTTATGATTAACATAGTATAAAAAAACAGATGACGAAGGGATGCAAGTGCATGATTAAAGAAAAGCAAAGAAGTCTTCGAAAACAAATGGCTCCGTTTGAAAAATCCACTACAAAAAATAGTATCCTCCAGATAGGAAACACGATGATTCCATTCTTTTTATTATGGATACTCGCTTATCAAGCTTTGACGATCTCCTATGTGTTAACGTTTATTTTGTCTGTTATTGCAGCTGGATTTTTAGTGAGAGTGTTCATCATTTTTCATGATTGCTGCCATTACTCATTTTTTAGAAATCGAAAAGCCAATGATATTTTGGGAACGATCACTGGCATTTTAACATTATTCCCATATCGTCAGTGGCAACATAATCATTCTGTTCATCATGCTACTAGCTCGAATCTAGATAAACGTGGTACAGGTGATATTTGGATGCTCACAGTAGACGAATATTTACAAGCAGATAAGTGGACAAAAATTAAATATCGATTATATCGCAATCCATTTGTCATGTTTGTGTTAGGTCCAATTTACGTATTTTTAATCGAAAATCGTTTTAATCGAAAAGGTGCTCGTAAAAAAGAACGTATAAACACATATGTATCAAATGTAGCGATTGTTGGATTAACGGCTTTACTTTGTATAACACTTGGCTGGCAGTCATTCCTTTTCATTCAAGGAACGATTTTCATGATTTCAGGTGCTGCAGGAATATGGTTGTTTTATGTTCAGCATACATTTGAAGATTCATACTTTGAGGAAGATGATAGCTGGGAGTATGTACGGGCGGCCGTTGAAGGGAGCTCATTTTATAAGCTTCCAAAAGCACTGCAATGGTTTACAGGTAATATTGGTTACCACCATGTTCACCATTTAAGTCCACGGATTCCGAATTACAAACTTGAACAAGCACATGAACATACTCCACCGTTACAAAATGTACCAACCGTGACATTATCAACTAGTATTGAATCGATCAAATTTCATCTTTGGGACGAAAATGAAAAGAAGTTTGTCGGGTTTAGGGAATTGAAAGCAAAGAAGGCAAGTAAAGCAAAAATTACGCCTGAAGTGTAATCGTAATTAGTCGTTCTAACCTAGAGCGACTATTTTCTTTTTGAGAGTTTCCTAATTGTGATAAAATTTGAGGAAAGTCATAAAATTTCGAGGACTCATATTATGTTCAATAAACAAATGCTCAAGCAAAAATTTTCAGGAATATCTCCTTATATTTGGACAATTATTAGCATATTGCCATTTTATTTTATTTTTCAATCGTCTTCTACAATGGAAATTATCATCGGACTACTTTTAACGGCTACTTTCTTTATTACTTACCGTTTTGCTTTCTTATCAAAAAAATGGCCTGTGTATGTGTGGACGATCATTTTAATTAGCATCTCGATGACAATGACGATTCTATTTGATTTTATTTATTTCGCATTTTATATAGCTTATTATAATGGGAATATTCGAAATCGAGTCGCCTTTTTAACTTTATATGTCATTCATTTAGTCGTTACAACGGCAGCTATTAACTATAATTTAGTGATGCAAAAGAGTCTTTTTATCGAACAACTCCCATTTGTCATCATTATATGGATAAGCGTTATTCTACTCCCTTTTAATCTCTATAATAAAAAGAAGCAAGGAAAGTTAGAAGAACAACTTGAGTATGCAAATAAAAGGATCGCTGAGCTTGTTAAGCAAGAGGAACGGCAACGTATCGCCCGCGACCTTCATGATACACTTGGCCAAAGACTTTCTTTAATTGGATTAAAGTCTGATTTAGCAAGAAAACTTGTCTATAAAGACCCGGAACAGGCCAGAAGTGAATTAAAAGATATTCAACAAACTTCACGTCAAGCGTTAAATGAAGTTCGTAAAATGGTTTCCTCTATGAGAGGAATTCGCTTAAAGGATGAGTTAGTTGAAGTAAGTAAATTATTGGAAGCAGCTGAAATTGACCTTACAGTTGTACAAAAGGAATCATTAACAAACATCTCACTGTTTTTAGAAAATATATTAAGCATGTGTTTAAAAGAAATCGTTACAAATGTGGTGAAGCACAGTCAAGCGACTTCTTGTAAAATAACGATCTCTCAATCGATCAATGATATTCGCATTGAAGTTATCGATAATGGCATTGGGATACAAGAACAAATGAATGATAATAAGGGAAGCGGTTTACTAGGGATAAGAGAACGACTTGAATTTGTAAATGGCAGCTTAGAAATATTAACAAGAAATGGGACTGTGATTGTGATGACGGTTCCAAATATTAAAAATATAAGGGAGGGAATTAGAGGATGATCAGGATTGTGATTGCAGAGGATCAACGAATGCTTCTAGGAGCATTAGGCTCCTTACTTAGTCTTGAAGATGATATGGAAATTGTCGGGAAAGCTTCAAATGGGGAAGAGGCAATTAAATTAGTTCGTCAATTAAAGCCGGACATATGTTTAATGGATATTGAAATGCCAGAAAAAACGGGATTAGAAGCGGCCGAAGAAATGAAGGGCTTTGATTGCAACGTCATGATTCTCACCACCTTTGCTCGCACTGGCTATTTTCAACGTGCGCTAAAGGCTGGTGTTAAAGGATATTTGCTTAAAGATAGTCCGAGTGAAGAGTTAGCAAAATCGATTCGAGATGTGAATTCTGGAAGAAGGGTATACGCTCCGGAATTGATGGATGATATGTACGCAGGAGATAATCCACTTACTGATCGGGAGTTAGAGGTTCTTGAACTTGTGGCAGATGGGCGGAACACAAAAGAAATTGCCGAAGAACTGAGCATTAAAACAGGTACAGTACGTAATTATATTTCAACGATACTAGATAAATTAGACGTAAAAAACAGAATCGAAGCCATTACTCATTTTAAAGAAAAAGGTTGGTTTAAATAACAGTTCATAACAGCTTTGGAAAATGTATGAAACGACTTTATTTAAGGGCATACTACTCAAAAAAGGAGTAGTTTGAATGTCAATAGAGGTTGGTGCAAAGTTTCAAATTTCAAAAGATATTAAGGGATATTATAATTCAGCAAGATCGTTAACGATTACGAATTTAAGTGGCGGTACCGTTCAGTTTACGTTAGCCGAAGGAAAGGGCCATGGCTCTATGCCTCTCCAACATTTGCAGTATTTAGTGAAAAGAACTGAACTAACTCAAGTCGCTAGTAAACGTCAATATCTTCACGATGAACAATCGGAAGAGGAAATTAGTTAAAGAGAAAAAGGAAGAAGCTGGGACATAACTAGCTTCAGATCATGAGAAAGGTGAATCCTGAGGGTACTCAAATCACCTTTCTCTATTTTTGTATGAACGCAAGACCCATTTCGTTTTTTCCACGTTCAAAAAAATCGAGTGAAACGCAAATTAGCCTTCAAGAATCCCACTCGATTTCCGCTTTGTCTAAAATTCTACTATAAGACCCTAGTTTGCTCCAACTCTCTCACCCCTTAAGCGGAATTTTTCCTGTTATCTCCCCAATGGAGTCCCTTTTAGAGGAAATAACGGAAGATTTTCCGCTTATAGAAGGCAAAATCGTTTATTTTAGCATTTTTACAGGGAATAGCAGGAATTATTCCTGTTATTTCGGCTCTTTTTCATGATGGTTGCTCATTAAGCGGAATTTTTCCTGTTATTTTTTCATACCGATAATCCAACTGTTTATACGAACAATTTATCCGCTCCAAACTGGAATCAACAAGTCGTTACCACCGACTTGTTGATTCCAGCCTCTCTCTTTACACTAAACGTTTCAACAATTGCTTTTCTCGATACATTTCCTGATCTGCTTGTTCAATCATTTCTTGCAGTGTCATGTCTTGATTCGGATCATATGAAATTAAGCCATGGCTAACGGAAATTTGATACGGTTTTGGGGTAGTTTCAGATAAAAGGACTACGATCCTCTCCCACAACTGATGAACTTCATGAACTTCCTTTTCAGTGAACACGATGATGAATTCATCACCGCCATAGCGGAAAAAGAGATCTTGTTCCTCGATCTGTTCTTGGATAATTTGACAAACGGTCTTAATTAAATTATCTCCTTCAGCATGTCCATACTTATCATTGACTATTTTCAAATTATTAACATCAATAAAACAGAGGATAAAAGATTCCCCTGATGTTTTACTATTAACCAGAAGCTCATTAAGATATTGAAGCCCACTTCGACGATTACGAATACCCGTTAGAGGATCAATTGTGGCATGAAGCATAAGCTCGGCTTCGATTTCTTTTAAGCTCGTTACATCTGTAACACCTGCAAGAATACATTGTTCTCCTCCATATTCAACTAACTCATAATTTAATTGGACCCATTTATATTCTCCATTTGCGGTTTTTTGTTCGAGCACGAGATTTTTTACAAAACCATAATTCTTTAGTTGTTCTATCATGTCTACCCGCTGTTTTTCGTTCTTATAAAATTCTCCTGCACGTACTTTGTCGAGTTCATCCTCATTTTTCCCGTAAAATCGAAGGGCTCGTTGGTTAATCTTCACTATTTTCCCATCATTGATCTTCGTTAAGACAAGTGGGTAAGGGTTAATTTCAAAAAGTTTGGCAAAATTCTCTTGATGAAAGTACTCTTTCTTTTTATTTGAGTAGAAAATGATGCCAATAAATAAAGCGATGATGACAGTTGCAGTTGAATTAATTTGCTTCGTTACTAAATCTGCAGAATCATGAACAGTGTAGAGTAAACCGATATAAAGAATAAGATGGGCAATAAGAAAGGCAGGAATGAGAAAAATTGGACTTAGATGAAATAAAACAGCTACTCCTATTACAATTGTGATATAGGCATCTATGTTTCCTGAAAAGTTTTGACTGTTTATAGAGCCTGCTGCACCGAGCAACAAGTACATGGAAATATATGAAACAATTAAGATCGTCGCCTTTTTAGAGTTTATAAATGTCGCGCTCTTTTTTATATTCGGGTAGATACATAAATAAATGATTGAAATGAATAAGCTTAAGAGATGAATAACAATGAGAATGTATCGGAATAAAGTATTTTCAACACTGTTCAACATGACAAAGTCAGCGTATAGATAAAAAAGATACAGTATCGTAAGAATGATGGATACAATGTTTAATCTTTTTAATAGCTGTACATTATTCTCATGGATAAACTCTTGTGGAGTTTCTTTCGTTTGTTTAGATATGAAACGTTTAAATTTGTCTATTAAATTTTTCAATATTCTCAATCCTTTTCTCAATGTCTCTAGGTATTTTAGCATATAGATGAGGGAAAAAAATCCTTTTTTTCTGAATAGCTTATAAAAATTATTCAATCAACCTCTTTGATTAATTTACAGAAAATTTTAAATTAAACATGATATAATTGGTTTGTTAAGAGCAAAAATAGGTTGGTGGATTTATTTGTAAGCGTTAACAAATTATTAGGATAATAAAGTAGTTTCATAACATAGGATATTTTAAGGAGGTTTCTATATGAGAGAAGTCGTGATTGTGGAAGCTGTAAGAACACCTGTTGGAAAAAGAAACGGATTATTGAAGAATGAAAGACCTGATGAATTGGCGGCAAAGGTGTTAAAGGAATTGGTGATTCGTGCAGGCATTTCAGCGGAAATGGTAGAGGACGTTATTTTAGGATGTGTATCTCAAGTAGAAGAACAAGGAGTAAATATCGCTCGTTCGGCTGCATTAATGGCAGATTTTCCTATTGAAGTACCAGGGACTACGATTGATCGGCAATGTGGCTCAGGTCAACAAGCCGTTCATTTTGCAGCGCAAGCTATTTTAAGTGGAGATATGGATATTGTAATTGCTGGTGGAGTGGAAAGTATGTCAAGAGTACCGATGAATTCAACGAGGAAAACAACTGACTGGAGTAAAGCTCTTACTTCCCGTTATGAAATGATTAATCAAGGACTTTCTGCAGAGCGCATTGTTGAGCAATGGGGATTAAAGAGAAATGAGCTCGATAAATTTGCTTTTGAGAGTCATCAACGAGCATTACATGCCCAAGACAAAGGCTATTTTAATCGAGAAATCATGCCAATAGAGATTACTCTTGATGATGGAACGAAACAGATGATGACTCAAGATGAAGGGCCAAGACGAGAAACATCTCTTGAGAAACTGGCAACATTGAAGCCAGTATTTATTGAAGATGGTAAAATTCATGCTGGAAATTCAAGTCAAATGAGCGATGGGGCTGCAGCACTTTTATTAATGTCTAAAGAAAAAGCAGAGGAACTCGGCCTTAAACCAAGATTTAAAATAATTGCTCGTACAGTCGTCGGTTCTGACCCAACATTAATGCTGACGGGACCGATAGAAGCAACAAAGGATGTACTGAAAAAAGCAGGACTTTCAATAGATGCTATTGATACGTATGAAGTAAACGAGGCATTTGCCCCCGTACCGCTTGTTTGGTTAACAGAAATAGGGGCGGATTCTAAAAAGTTAAATCCGAATGGTGGAGCGATTGCATTAGGACATCCGCTTGGAGCAAGTGGGGCTCGACTCATGATTACAATGATGCATGAACTAGAGAGAACAAATGGTAAATATGGCCTGCAAGCAGTATGCGAGGGAGGGGGCATGGCGAACGCTACCATTATTGAAAAATGCTAGATTATGATTAATAAAGGAGATGAGTAGATGAAACTACATAATATCGTAGCCTTAGTCACAGGTGGTGCGTCTGGCTTAGGCGAAGCAACGGTAACACGAATTGTCGAGCATGGAGGCTATGTGGCGATTTTGGATGTAGCAGAGGAAAAAGGGATGGCATTAGTAGAGAAGCTTGGTTCTGAACGTACTCTTTATATCGAGACGGATGTAACAAGTGAAGAACAAGTATTACATGCCATTCGTAAAACGATTGAGAAGTTTGGAGCTCTTCATGCAGTGATCAATTGTGCAGGGATTGGTATTGCTAAAAAAGTACTAGGGCGTGAAGAACCTCATGATTTATCAACCTTCTCGAAAGTGATTCAAGTGAACTTGATCGGAACATTCAATGTCATTCGTTTAGCTGCAGAAAAAATGATTGCGAATACGCCAAACGAAGAAGGAGAACGAGGTGTTATAATTAGCACCGCTTCAGTAGCTGCTTTTGAAGGTCAAATTGGTCAGGCTGCTTACAGTGCTTCGAAGGGCGGAGTTGTTGGGATGACTTTGCCGATTGCAAGAGAGTTAGCTAAATATGGAATACGAAACGTCAGCATCGCACCAGGCCTGATTGATACTCCTATGTTTGAATCACTTCCTACTTCAGCAAAAGAGGCGCTTGGGGCTATGGTTCCTTTCCCTAAGAGATTAGGCTATCCTGCTGAATATGCAATGTTAGCAACAAGCATCATTGAAAATCCAATGCTCAATGGAGATACGATTCGACTTGATGGAGCTATCAGAATGCAACCAAAATAAAGAATGAAAGACAATAAAGAACGGTTATGTAGTCGTCTTTATTGTCTTTTTCAATTTTATGAGAGGAAATGAGATAGAAATTTTCGCATCAACGCTCGATTATTGGTACTATCATTTTATAGGTTTTTTTCTGTACGATTAATGGTTTTGGACTGGCCTAATGTCGACCATTCCGAATAATACGATACCTTAGTAGCACAGATGGAAAAGTCTGTTTTAGGAGAATGAAGGAATGTTTAATTACGCTGATCTATTATTAAAGCAAAGAGCTTATTTTCAAACAGGTGAGACGAAAGATTTAGCCTTTCGCATTGAAGCTTTACAAAAGTTAGGCAACGCAATTCGCGAAGGGGAACAGCAGCTCATACAAAGTTTGAAGGATGATTTGAATAAGTCTGAATTTGATGCCTATTCTACTGAAATTGGCATTGTTCTTGAAGAAATACGCTTCACTTTAAAAAATCTCCGGCGCTGGGCAAAACCGCGAAAAGTGAAAACACCGTTCACTCACATTGGTTCAAAAAGCTATATTTACCCTGAACCGTATGGAGTAACCTTAATAATTGCCCCATGGAATTACCCGTTTCAACTGGCAATTGCTCCACTTATTGGTGCCATTGCGGCAGGGAATTGTGCGATTGTAAAACCATCAGAACTCACACCTAGAACATCAGAAGTTCTTGCTGAACTAATGAAGCGCCATTTTCCAAAAGAATACATTACAGTCGTCGAAGGTGGGGTTGAAACGAGTGAAGCCCTTTTGAATGAAAGACTTGATTACATCTTTTTTACCGGCAGTGTTGAAGTGGGAAAGATTATCATGAAAGCAGCATCGAAACATTTAACCCCAGTGACACTTGAATTAGGTGGAAAGAGCCCATGTATTGTTCATCAAGATGCAAATCTAAAGATTGCTGCGAAACGAATTGCTTGGGGAAAGTTTATGAACGCTGGTCAGACTTGCATTGCTCCTGATTACATATACGTACATAAAAGCATTAAGGAAGCGTTTTTAACTCATTTAAGAAATGCGTTGACAGAACTTTATGGTCTGGAACCTTTAAAAAATATGGAGTATACAAGAATTGTTAGCAAGCGCCATTTTAACAGGCTCGAATCATTTTTATCAGAAGGTTCCATTTTTCATGGTGGGGAAACGTCACTGGAACAATTATTGATTTCTCCAACTGTACTAACGGATATAACATGGGAGGACAAAGTAATGGACAATGAAATCTTTGGTCCAATCCTTCCAGTGCTTGAGTATGAACAGCTACCAGAAGTAGTAACAGAAATCGTTAACCATCCAAAGCCGTTAGCGTTGTATTTATTTACAGAAAGCAATACCGTGCAAGAGAAGATTCTCGCTCATGTTTCATTTGGTGGTGGTTGCATTAATGACACAGTGTACCATATTTCAAGTCCTTATCTACCATTTGGTGGAGTAGGAAATAGCGGAACTGGAGCCTACCATGGTAAGGAAAGTTTTGATACCTTTTCACATAAAAAAAGCATTTTAAAGCAAACGACCTTATTTGATATTCCTCTACGCTATCCTAATGTTAAAAATGGTCTAAAGTATATAAAAATGGTTTTTAAATAGTAAGCAAAAGATTAGGCGCATACATTGTAGTAATTGAACTTTTCCTATAATGAAGGAGGTTTGTGCAATGTATGTGCCTAAAGAAGTGGAAATTATCGAAGTCGGTCCTCGCGATGGTTTACAAAATGAGCCGAAACCGATTGCAATGGTTGATAAAAAAACATTAATTAAAAGATTGGCAGAATGCGGTTTTGCAAGAATTGAAACGGCATCCTTTGTCCACCCTAAATGGGTTCCACAAATGGCAAACGCTGAGGAAATTGCTCACTATTGTCAGGAATTAGGACTGACCTATCTGGCACTTACACCTAATTTGAAAGCACTTGAACGGGCGATTTCTGTTGGGGTTCCACAAGTTGCTGTTTTTATTGGGGCCAGTGAGACATTTAATCGAAAGAATATTAATCGATCCATTGCTGATTCGTTAGTAGAGTGTAAGCAGTTAATTAAATTGGCAAAAAAGAAAGGAATATTTATCCGCGGATATGTTTCCATGTCTTTTTCCTGCCCTTATGAGGGGGATGTTTCGTTTGAACAAGTACGTTACATTTGTGAATCATTGATTCACTACGGAGTAGATGAAATGGACATGGGCGATACGAATGGTCAGGCCAATCCCAAAATAGTCTATGAGCGTTTTATGAGATTGCGAGAGTTCTTTCCAGAAATGACGTTTGTCGCACATTTTCATGACACAGAAAGAATGGCATTAGCGAATGTAATTGCAGCGTTACAAGCAGGAATCACAAAATTTGATAGCTCTATTGCTGGACTCGGTGGTTGTCCTTATTCTCCTGGGGCGACAGGGAATATTGCGACAGAAGATTTGGTCTTGATGCTAGAGAAAATGGGCTGTAAGACAAATGTAAATGTCGAGTTACTGAAGCAGATAATTCCTTATGCTAAAGGATTATCTAGTCATTAATGGTTAATAAATGATAGAACAGGAGGATGAAACTTAAGTAAACACTGTATCCAAAAAAAGAGTAATAGTGTTGCCATGCAGCGTGATGAACAAAAAGGCCAAGGGACTCTGCAAATTTTTCAAATGCTGCCATTAGCGTACTTAATGTAAGGATAAACATCAACTTCATCCACTTTTGTAGCCTTAAGGAAAGGAGTATAAACACGATAATAAAAATGGGGAGGACAATGGTAGTAAATAATAGATTAATCGTAAAGATAGACGGAAAAGGTCGAAGCGGAAAGGAATATAACCCTTTTCCGACAAAGTAGAGATCTAAATAGGTTCCGATTAAGGTAGCTAAAAGGACAGTCGGTAATAGTCTATCCCAATAGTGATACGGCTTTTTTGGCGATGGCTGCGAGTTCAAGTCTTTCAAGGGTTTTACAGTAATCATTTTCGATCTCTCCATTTTCTTCATTTTTTGCTTCGTCGAGCAAATAGTAGATAACTTTCCAGCTTTTATACCAATCTCCTAATTCAGCAGTCTCATGAGCTTGATTATTCCACGCATTCGTTAAGGCTGGGCTATAGAAACGATACGCTCCAGGAATCAGTTGACAGCCTTTCAAACGTCTCTTTAGTTCGGTTCCTGGTACAACTTCTTCAATCGAATTAAAAATATGGGGCCAATAATCCTTTCTTGAGCCGGTATGTGGTGTCCTTTTAGCCCATTCTTGAATTTTTTCTAATCTCCTTTTATCATCGTATAAAATGTTATAGAGTCTTTTGCCGAGGAGGATACGCTCATGCAGACTTTGAAAATGATGAAGAGTTTCTCCGACTAATTGTATTTGTCCATTCTCTTCAAATGGAAATAAAATGTGGTTCATGGAGAGGATGTCCTGTAGCATAAACTCTAAAGAATCTAACACTTCCTTCTTATATGTTGGGTGACGAATGACTCGTTCTTCTAAATAGCTCTGTTCGTTTATGATTAATGCTGTCGTTAATAACGAGGGATCACGATGGGACCAAAAGTCATTCCAGATGGTTTCCATAAATTGAGAAACGTGAAATTGTGGTAATAAATGAAAAAGCTTTTCTCCTCTTTTTAAACTTTCCTCATATAAAAGAAATTGAGGATAGGCATCTTGAAAAATCAGCCAATTTCCTCTCTCTAAAAAGTTGAAGAAGCTGAGAGCTTCATTACTAGAAAGAAGTTTTGTGAGGAATCCACCTTTTAAATCGGTCATATTCCAACCGCCATTTCTGGATACCATATGACCTAAAAAAGCCCATTGGACTTCAGGACGTTTCAAAGAAAAATCAAGATAAGCTTTTGTTCTCGTTACATTATTTACATTCCATTCTTTTGTTTCTTCTTCTATTTTTTTTATGATGTTCCTCTCTTCTAAGGAAGGAGTATGTGGAGACTTTTTCTTGTTTGCTCGTAACCCTTTTTTAATTCGCCTCAAAGACTCAGGTAGAAAGGGAGACTCTTTTGTAAAAAGCTTGCCCAAGCTTTTCTCCTCCTTTGTTTTATGTAGTCATGATTTCTCGTGAATGTTCGGTTTAAGGAGGGAATATGAATATAGAAACAATTTCCTCTACTGGAGTGATAACATTGCAAGAAAATGTACAGGATGGAATCAAATTCTTAATTGATACTTTGAAAAGGGATCAGTCGGAATCAGGGTCATGGGAGTACCCTTTTGAAACAGGAATCTCAACTGATTGCTATATGATCATTTTATTAAGAACGTTAGAGATTGATGATGAAAACTTAATACAGGAACTGACGAAAAGAATTTTGAGTAAACAGGAAGAGAATGGAGCATGGAAGTTATTTTATGATCAAGGTGAAGGGAACGTAACGGCGACTGTAGAAGCATATTATGCGTTATTATATTCTGGATACCTTGAGAAAACAGATAAACGATTAAGAATAGCAAGAAGATATATCTTAGCGAATGGTGGTGCAAATAAGGCTCACTTGTTTACGAAAATTATGCTTGCGATTACTGGTCAATATAAATGGCCCGCTTTTTTCATCCCTTTAGAGTTCATGTTGTTTCCAGTCTCTTTTCCGATTAATTTCTATCAATTATCCGTGTTTGGACGCGCCAATTTGCTTCCCATTATGATTCTAGCAGACCATAAATTTTCGATGAAAACGAAAAATAGTCCAGATTTATCGGAGTTATTTTTGCGGGAAGAAGGAGGAAACGAAGAAGAAATGGAACAATGGCGTTCCTTCACCTCACTTATAACCGATGGAATTAAACAATTAGTAGGACTACCAAGTCAACTTAAGAAGAAGGCAAAAATGAAAGCAAAACAATATATGCTCTCCCATATTGAAAAGGATGGCACTTTTTATAACTATTTCAGTTCAACATTTCTCATGATCTTTGCTTTACATGCTTTACAAGATGATAGCCTGAAACCGTTGATTCAACGAGCTGTCAAAGGGCTTAAGTCAATGAGGACAATCGTAAAAGGGCACAGCCATATGCAATATACAACGGCATCCGTTTGGAATACTTCTTTAATCAGTTACGCCTTACAAGAAGCAGGGGTAACGCCAGAAGATAAGGTTATCGATAGAGCAAACCAATACTTACTAAAGAAACAGCATCATTTGTATGGAGATTGGGTCATCCATAATCCGAATGCATTTCCAGGAGGGTGGGGATTTTCCCATATTAATACGATTAATCCAGATGTCGATGATACAACAGCTTCTTTACGCGCCATCGCACGTTCTGTCACGACTAATACTCATGATCGTCAAGCATGGGAAAGAGGGATTCTTTGGGTACTATCAATGCAAAATGATGATGGGGGCTGGCCAGCATTTGAGAAAAATACAAATCGTTCATTTTTTAAAATGTTGCCAATTGAAAAAGCTGAATTTATCCTCACGGATCCCCCTTCACCAGATTTAACAGGGAGAACCTTGCAGTTTCTAGGAGAATACACCCATCTAACATACACCCATTCTATTGTTCAGGCAGGGATTCAATCACTTGAACGTAATCAAGAAATGGATGGTTCTTGGTACGGTAGATGGGGAATCTGTTATCTATACGGTACATGGGCAGCCATTACCGGTTTAATAGCTGTTGGTGTATCTCCTGCGAATTCGGCTGTTGCCAATGGACTTCTTTGGATTAAAAAAGTTCAAAATGAAGACGGTGGCTGGGGAGAGTCATGTAAAAGTGATAGTGAGAATAAGTTTGTGCCACTTACAAGCACGCTGACTCATACAGCATGGGCAGTTGATGCTCTCATCGCAGCGAATGAACGTCCATCGAAAGAAATCAAGAAGGGGATCACGTATTTACTAAATCACCTAAAACGTGATGACTGGACAACCGATTATCCGAAAGGACAGGGGATGGCTGGAGACTTCTATATTCACTATCATAGTTATCGTTATATTTATCCATTGCTTGCTTTAGCACATTATAAGCAAAAATATGAAGAAGCAGGTCGTTGAAACAAGGGAAATTGTCTCAGACGACCAGAAATATTATTCGCTTTTGACGATTTTAGATGGGTTATTTACCTTATATGGAGCAGGTTCGGGAACTAAGTATTCCTCTTCTACATCCTTTCCATTGGGAAGTTTTTTCTTCACAATTTTCCCATCAAACTCGAGCTTATCTCCTGGAGAGAGTGCAAATTTTTTCAATGTTTTGGAGTGGCTACACCATGCTAGTCCTATTTCTAATGGTGGTTCCTGTGCGATTACGACATCTTTTAGCACAATAACTTCATCATTTTCTTCATTAAAATGGTTCCAGCTATAAGCGAACTGTTGCACCTCTGCAGAGAAATGAACCTTCTCTAAAGGCAGTTCAATTTTTTTCGGTGCTGCCTTCTTTTCTTTTTTAGGTGCTTTTTCGCTTGTGGTAGTTGTCTTTTTCTCGATTTTTTGGCGGGCTTCTTTTTTCGGTTCAACCATCATTTTTTCTGAATCTGTGATGACTGTTTTTGTGAAGCTTGAGGCTTGCATTTCTTTTAAGTAAGCCGGATGGATGCAACTCAATTGACCATCGTCAAATTCAATCACAAGCGTGTTATATTCTTCGCCCTTGCCATATGCTTCATATCCCTTAATGGTAACTTTGCATTCATGGTTACCCGTTTTGTACCAAAACTCTTTTTTTACTTCTTTTGTTGCTGATAGTCCCCATTCCTTCACTTTTTCAGCATAATGTTCTTCGTCGCTAAAGGTTTGAAAGTCACCTTTTGGTGGTAATAAATTGCTCATGATTAACACATCCCTAATGAAATCTTCTACATCATTAGATTATCACAAATAAATGAGTTTTCTCCATTGAGTGGTATGGTAATGAAAGATAATTCATAAAATCGCCAAGGTAAGGGTTTTCAAAATCAGTCTTCTTCATGGTAGATTATGTTAAGATTTATTTATAGACGGTAAAAAGGAGAGAAAATGATGAAAGCATTCGTTTTAAAAGATAAGGTAAAACCTGGTGAAAGTATGGCGAATTTGTACTATGAGGAAGTGGAGACACCAACAGCTGGAGCAGGTGAAGTAGTGATTCGACTCAAAACAGCTGCTTTAAATCGAAGAGATGTCTTTATTCGTCAAGGTCTCTATCCTGGGATCCGTGTCCCATCTATTCCTGGTTCTGATGGAGCAGGGGTTGTTGCTGAAATTGGCGATGGGGTTGAAGGGTTTAAGATTGGTCATGAAGTGGTCATAAATCCTGGAATGGGTTGGGGAGAAAATCCTAACTTTCCAGAAGCTAATTTTTCTGTACTCGGGGTACCCATTAATGGTACATATGCGCAATATATAAAAGTTCCAGCTGAAAATGTCTTTCCGAAACCTGAGCATTTAACATGGGAAGAAGCTGCTGCATTACCTTTAGGTGGCTTAACTGCTTATCGTGCCGTTGTTACTAAGGGACAGGTTCAAGCTGGTGAGACTGTGATTATTCCTGGTATTGGTGGAGGAGTTGCAACGCTTGCGTTACAAATTGCATCGGCTTTAGGTGCAAAGGTATACATCACCTCAAGTAGTGACGAAAAAATTGAAAAGGCGCTCGAACTCGGTGCAACAGGCGGTGTTAATTATCGTCAAGAAGATTGGGTAAAGCAATTGTCTTCACTATCTGGAGGAGCTGACCTTGCCATCGATTCTATCGGAGGGGATACATTAAAGGACTTAATTAAGCTAGCCAAGCCTGGTAGCAAAATTGTCTCATTTGGTTCTACATTAGGACCTGTCAATCATCTCCTAATGCCGCATATTTTTTTCAAACAATTAACGCTTATGGGTACGACAATGGGAAATCGAAATGAATTTATGAAAATGTTAAATCTTTTTAATGAGTATAAACTTAAACCGGTTGTAAGTGATGTTTTTCCATTAGAGAGGGTAGAAGATGCTCACGATGAGATGGAAAATGGAAAGCATTTTGGGAAAATTGTGTTAGAGATTCCACAGTAAGAAAGGATTTTTAAATCCAAAGATAAACACCGTCAGATTCCCTAGGATTTTTCCATATTATACTAGTGGGTAAATTTTGAAATCTTATCATTTTTTTCTTTTTATGTATACCTTCGGATGGTAGTATAGATGTATTAGATTTCTTACGTAATACTTTCTAGCCAAATGAACACACTAGTAACAAAAAATGTGGTTTTAGACAATAAAAGGGGAAAATACTTAAGATGACAAGCAGAAAAGAGAGAAGTAAGGAAAAGCGCCGCCATAAAAATAGGTTTTTACCCTATTTGATTGGAGTCTTTATGATTATTATTGCTGGCGGTTTTCTAGTTTATTACATGCTGCAAAAAGATGCTAACAATTTAACAGAAATGAGTCATATTCGAGAGATCGGGACAAATGGGATTTTACCTCAATCGACGAAACAGCCTCTGCCAAAAGAGGAGCCGGTCATGGAGACAACGATTAAGATCAGTGCTGCAGGTGACTTTACACTCGGTACAGATGAATCGTTTGGTTATCATGGCACCTTTGTACATGAGGCGGATCAAAATGGACTTTCTCATTTTGTAGGCGGTTTGAAGGATGTTTTCAAAGGTGATGACCTCTCAACGGTGAATCTAGAGACGACTCTTACGAATGCTACAAGGAAAGCAGAAAAAAAATTCCGCTTTAAAGGGGACCCCTCCTATGCAAAAATCCTTTCATTAGCTGGAATTGAATCTGTAAATCTTGCCAATAATCATATTCATGATTATTTACAACAAGGTTATGATGACACAATGACATCATTAAAGAACGAGAATATTGGATACTTCGGCTATGACCATAAATATGTCACGACAATAAAAGATGTAAAAGTAGGGGCATTAGGCTATGAGGGATGGGCTGATACGACTGAAATTCGCAGCCGGATTTCAAACGATATAACAGAATTACGAAATCAAGGTGTAGAACTTATTCTTGTACATTTCCATTGGGGCGTAGAGAGAGAATATGTTCCTACTCAATCTCAGCAAACACTTGCTCGCTTTACGGTCGACAATGGAGCGGATTTGGTTGTTGGCCATCATCCCCATGTTGTACAAGGCATTGAAGAGTATAATGGGAAATTTATTGTTTATAGTTTAGGAAACTTCATGTTTGGCGGAAACCGTAACCCAAGCGATAAAGATACTTATGTCTTTCAGCAAACCTTTCATTTGCAAAATGGAAACCTAACAGACAAAAAGGAAATTAAAGTTATTCCTTTTTCTATATCTTCTCTAACGAATCGAAATGATTACCGCCCAACTATGTTAGAAGGAAAAGAAAAAGAACGTGTGAAACAAAAAATAATTGATGTTTCGAATCAGATTAATGGCTCAGATTGGCTCCAGTATGAGGTGAAGAACTAGGATAAAAAGGATGGCTGGTAGAGGACGATGTCTACCGGCCTTCCTTTTTATTCTTTTAATATCATTTTCAAAAACTGCGGATGGAAAAAACAGCTCGATAGAATCGATTCATTAACATAGCGTGTTTCCTTCGTATATCGATTTGTCATATTTTCTGTGTCGTATTGTTTTGAGCCGATGGTAAAGCTCCATAATCCGCCTGGATAGGTGGGGATTACGGCAGTATAGAGCATCGTCTTCGGAAAAATTTGACTAATTCTCGAGTAGCATTGTTTCATCATTTCTTGATGAAACAGAGGGGATTGACTTTGACAAACCATTAATCCATCATCTTTTAATGCCGAATGTATATTTTTATAAAACTTTTTTTCAAACAAAGCTGCAGCAGGACCAACTGGATCCGATGAATCGATGATAATGAGATCGTATTCTTTCGTTCTGTTTTGAACAAATTTTTGGCCATTTTCATAGAAAAAATGAACACGAGCATCAGATAAATGACCTGATATCTCTGGCAACAACGCTATGCTTACTTGAACAACCTTTTCGTCAATCTCGACCATATCTATCTGTTCGATTAGTTTGTATCGACATACTTCATGGGCAACGCCACAATCTCCACCACCGATTATGAGGACATTCTTTGGTGATGGGTGGATGGAAAGAGGGACATGGGAAATCATTTCATTGTAATAATGACCATCCATTGTCGTCGTTTGAACAACTCCATCTAAGACGAGCATTCTTCCAAAATCATAGGAATCTAAAATCATAATGTGTTGAAATGGAGACTTTTCTTCAAAGATGATTTTTTTAATTCGATAGCTTATTTTTAAATTATCTCGTTCATCTTCCGTAAACCATAATTGACCGTCTTTTTCAGTTACATATTTATTCCGCAAAGGTTCCATATTCATCCTCCATTCTCTTTAAATATACGGTGGAGATTAAATAAAGATGATTGATGAAGGATTTAGACTTTCGCATTCTTTCCAAAACTATTTTCATAAGTTCATTTGTTCGTTGTTCATGGTTGGACTTCTATTAAGGAGCTTGTTATGATGAAAATTATGATGCTAGTAAAGGGGATAGATACATGCTCAGACAAGGAAAAATTGAAGATATTGACGCACTGATGATGATTGTCAAGGATACTGTTACGATCATGGCAGAAGAACAAAATGATCAATGGAATGATACATATCCAAATGTTGAAATATTTACTGAAGATGTTGATAATGTCGCATTGTATGTTATGGAAAAATCTAATAATTTGATTGGTTCCATTACCGTTGATCAAAATGAACCTTTAGAATATAAGGGAATTCCTTGGGAGAATGAAGGTCCTGCGTATACGTTTCACCGTCTTGTTGTCGATCCGAACGAAAGAGGAAGCGGGATAGCAAGTCAGCTAATACAACATGCAGAAAAGATTGCCATTAAAAATGGAGTACCCTATTTAAGAATTGATACGTATTCACTTAATCGTAAAGCACAACGTTTATTTATGAAACTAGGATATAAAAAGGCTGGAGAAATGTCTTTCCATGGTAGGGAACTCCCCTTTTATTGCTATGAAAAAAAATTATGATACAGTGCTTAAACTCCTGCAAATAAACAGGAGTTTTTGTTCTTAATGTTCCTCCGAAAGCTGTAAGGCAGTGTCTGTAATCTGCATGTCGATTTCAAGTTGTTTGCTTAAATCATGAGGATGATAAATCCCCCTTTCAATCATGAAATGGGTGATTCTTTCATGGGTTTGCACAGCATTTCTTAGCTCATCTCTTATGGCAGTCCTTAACTCTGGTGTCGTTGTTTCGGTTAGAGCAAAGGAAAGGTTCCGAATTCCAGCTTTTGTGGAGACAAGGAAGTCTGTAGCAATAACTTTATCGGTCATCGCTCCCATCCCCATAATCGTTTTCATTAAGTTATTCATTTTGATTACTCCCATCTGTTAAATAATTCTTCAGTTTTTCAATAAACATCGTATCAGCTGCGACTTCTTGTGTCAGGATTGCTTTTAATTCAGGGTCTTGAACAAGCTTATTCATTGTTGCTGACTTTGTCAGAGTCAAATTTTTCACGATTAAAAGTTCATGCACCTCTAAAGTTTCATGTAAGGCTAATTGTTTCACCATGTTCATACTCCTTTCTCTTATCGTTTCTAATATTTCAATTTTCTAATCTTAATTATTCATTAATCATTAAAGGGGATAAATTACCAAAAAACATAATTGCTAAAGTAATTTTAGAATGGGGAAAGTAAACGGTATGTAGGGGGTGAGAAGTTGGAACAACAAGAAACATTGGCTTTTCATGAAACGATGGAGACTCATGAAATCCTTAATTTTAAAACGATCTGTTTAGTTAAATGTAATTTTTCATAATTAATCGGAATCTGTTCATAATTCGTCGGAATGATTTTCATAATTCTCCGGAATGATTTTCATAATTTGCTGGACTAAATTGAGTTAAATAAAAAATAGAGAAGTTTTTAGCTTCTCTATTTTCTTTATTTGTAAATGACTGAATATTCTTTGGATAATGGAGGGATTATATGAGAAACTTTTTGATAGTACCTCAGCCTAAGATAGATGAGAGTATAAGTAGTTTTATTATAAGATTGACCACTGAAAATAAATACGAAAAAACAAAGTGGGTATTTGAATGTCTAAATCTTGTAAATTCTCTTCACGTAATAAATCATATTTATAATTGTGATTCCGACCATCCCAGCTTGCAAAAGCTTTCCGACATGACTAACTTAGATATAGAAACAATAATAGGGATGACTTTTTTACCGGCATTAGGGGATTATAATAATACTGATAGCTTTATAGATTCAACTTTGAGAGTTAAGATACATAGATTGAACGTGAAAATTTGCCCTCACTGCCTTAATCAGGATCTATATTACAAAAAAGTTTGGGATCTTCATCAGTATAATATGTGTCATATTCATAAGTGCTTGTTAATTAATAAATGTGATACTTGTCATAGGAAAATTTTTATTAAAACTAAAAGCAATTTATCAAAATGTATATGTGGCAGAGATTATCGTAATATGATGCCTGTTTACTTAGATGAAAATGGGATTGAAAGATTCATTTATGAAAAAATGCATGGAATACATACCTCAAATAATAACTTCCTATACTCATTAGATTTTAAAGATGCATTGTTTATTATCACTAATCTAACTTCGAAATTTTTACATAAAACAGTTAATGCTAATTTTTCAGTTGAGCAAAGAAATAGTATTATGAATGATATATTTAATTCCTTTGAGAATTTCCCCGATTCCTTCTATACATTTTTAGATAATTATCATAGAAAATTGGGTAATCAAAACGAGGGCCTGCTGCGAGGGTTTGGAAGGATTTACAAAGACATGGTTGGAAAATATGGTAAAGATAAGAACTTGTACTTTATGTATGAAGCATTTGCAAACTATATCAATTACCACTGGAATGGTAATATTATGAAGGTTAGAGGGCAAAACAGGGAATTTCTTAATAAACAATGGTTAACTAGACAGGAAGCAGCTGATTTCTTAAACAAAAGAATTGGTACTATAAATAAATTAATTGAAAGTGGGAAGTTAGAAACGAAATCAGTCAAAAAATCAAGGGAACATACTCTTGTTAATTTAAAAAGTTTGTCAGATTACAAAGCGAATGAAGCTAAAATTGACTTGGAAATTGATAAGTTGAAGAGATATACTCTTACACTGCGACAGTCAATTGCTTTAGAAGAAATTGGAGTAATAAAAAAGGGGAAAGTTAGAAATGGTTATCATAAGTTTGAAGCTTCCTCAATAATAAGTTTTTTTCAATTTTTGAACCTAACTGCTAAACCATTTCAACCCCAAAAAAATATAGAATATATTGGTTTTAATTCGGTAGTAAGAAAATACTGTCAGTTTAGAACAGGACTAAGAGGGGTTTTTCAAGATATTATTAATGGAGAACTTTCTGTATATAGAGCAAATGAAGAAGTAACGTCATTAAGTTCATTGGTTTTTGTTGAAAGTGAAGTTAATCAGCTAGCAATTAGAAGACAATATAACACTAAAGGTGACATAGCAAAAAAACTTGGGATTTCTACAGAGAAGGTTGCTTATTTATTAGATAATTTATATTTGGAATCCAAGAATATTGGTAGTTACTTAGTAGTTGAAGAAAGCGATATTCAAAAATTTAAAAGTAAATTTATATTTTCAAATGAAATTAAAGATATGATTAAGAAGTTTGACGATGGTATCAGCAATCAAATAGTACAAAATTATATTTATTTAATGAAAATCGATCCACTAAATAAAAAGAAAAAAAGTAACGATCCATTAATATATGACAGACAAGAATGTATTGATAAACTTAATAAGTTTTTAAATCATCTTACTAGTGTAAAAGTTATTATGTAGTTTTACCCTGAGATGTACTTTTTCATTAAAGACGCAATAATCTCTCAGAGTGAATTTTCTCTGAGCTTTTTTATGTAAATGTAAAACTGTGTTGTTTGAAAATTTAGAAAAATTCATACAAACGAGTCTATAAATTTTAAGAAAATAAGAGATAGCACAGTATCAAGCTGCAAAAGAAATTCTAAAAATGGGGAAGACAATGAGAAGAATGAAGTTAGAAGATCTTGATAAAGTTATTGAACAAGAAAGAAAAAATGCAAATCAAATCATAGCTTCACATTTAAGAAGAAGAAGAAAGCGCCATAGAATAAGAAGTAAAGGTGAAATTGAGGCGTTAAATCAAATATCAATATACAAGTGGAAAAAAGCAGTAGAGGATGGACACATTAAGTATATCTCTGATAGAGTTTGGTTTTATGATTACACAAAATTCTAAGGAATGTAACTGTTGACAATTTGCACCTGTGAATAAGAAACTCACAAAAATTTAACATTAAAAACATAAGCAAGATATCGAATGTTTCTGAAATGGGTGCTTTATTCGAAAAGATTCAACGTGAACGCGACAAAAAAATCAATGAGGTCTATTGGGAATATATCAATTAATGATTGGGAAAGTCATTTTTTATTCAAGTAGGATAGAAAAATTAGGGATAATATGTCTAATTCATAAAGATTATTTATCAAGAATTTGAAGTGATTACTTCCTTAATACAATTTCGAGATATTACCTTATGCACATTTTTACATCGCTGCACTAGCGGTGTTTTTTATTAAGCATTTTTGTTGAAAAGGGTAGCTTTTCACTATTGTGAAGGTAAGTAAAATAATTTCGTGCATATTAGAATTGAAACAATAGCATGAATATGGTACAGAAGGGATACGTTTATATTCAGTAATTATAGCCAATGTAATGTACCGTCTTTAATATAGTTTTTATCACTGTAGGACAGATTGTTTACTAGTTCATAACTTCTAGAAAAGACTAAGAAAGAGCTATTATTTAAAGCATGGTACCAGTTGTGATAATTGACAAGATAAATTTACTTGAATACAAAATACCTATAGCAGTATATTAATCATTCGAAAAATACAAATACTATAAAAAAGGAAACGGGGGTGTTAAAATGGTCAAAGTAACACATGCTGCAATTTCAGCCATTATCAAAGAGGTTCAAGATATCATCGATGAGGGTAGAAAACCGCTGATTCGCTTTTCTATGGGCGTTGGCTGAGGGGGACCGCAGCTTCGTCTGACTCTGGAAGAGTCAGCTTTAGAAAATGATGAAATAACAGAGCAGGATGGAATCAGCTTTTTAATAAATGAAAGAGATCAAGTATATTTTAATGATGTAAAGATTGATTATGTAAAGACATTATTCGGAGGCGGACAGTTTACTGTGCTTCGAGTTTAAAGTTAAAGGGCTATTTTTAGCCCTTTTTTACATATTTGATTAGGGCCGGAAAGGAGAATATTATGAACAACCATTGGAATAATCGTTTTCAAACTGAGAATTATGTTTATGGGACAGAGCCAAATGTGTTCATATCCGAAATGCAGGAAAAACTTCAATTATCCGGGGATGCTTTGGCTATTGCTGAAGGTGAAGGCCGGAATGCCGTTTTTTTAGCTGAACAAGGAATGAGGGTGACTGCTTGGGATTATGCGGAGTCTGGACTGCAAAAAACAAGAAAGCTTGCCGAGAACAAAGGAGTAACTGTTCAAACAGAGTATGTAGATTTGAATGAAGCTGTTTGGGAAACAGAAATGTGGGATGAAATTATTTGTGTTTTTGGACACTTCCCCAAGGAAATACGTAATAAAACACTTGCAGGAGTAAAAAAGGCAGTAAAGCCAGGGGGGTATTTTATAACAGAAGTATATTCAATTTATCAACTTCCCTATAAAAGCGGGGGACCAAGAGATATTGATTCCCTATATTCTCCAGAAGAGTTCCTGCATACCTTTTCGGATTGGCGGATTGTTCACTTCTTTATGGGTGAGGCTATTCGATATGAGGGAGAATTGCATACCGGCTTAGCACATGTTATTCAATTTGTAGGCCAAAAACTGGACTAATAAAAATGCTGGTAAAAAAGGAGAGAAGGCTCCATATTCAACCGGGATACTCAACCTATTTTGTTTTGTAGATTTTTTATGATTAGTAAAAAAGTCTGGAATCAGTGGCATATATCCTAAATAACTATAAAGGCAGTGTATTTGGGCTTGTCACTCAAAAGTTAAAGTTTTTGTATTATGTAGCTAATTAGCAGGAATGAATACAGTTTAGAACCGGACTCTTTCCTGCCAATTTCATAAAAAAGTTGAATTATTATTGATATAGTCTTGGTTATTCTTATTTATAATTCCCATATGTGCAATAGTCTCATATTTAATTAACACTTTTCTTAACGGTATATAACAAAGAGAATAAAGGTCCCCAAGACGGATTAACACTTTGTGAACTTTTTTTAATTAATGATATACAGCTGAATATGTTTTCCAACCACCATCAAGATTCTTTACTTTAAAACCGTTGGCCATTAAAGTTCTTGTAGCAAGATATCCTCTTAACCCTACTTGACATGATACATAAATTGTTTTGTCCTTAGGGAGTTCTTCAAAGCGGTCGCGGATCTCTCCTAATGGAATATTGACTGATCCTTTGATGTAACCAGCTTCTCTTTCACTTGGTTCACGAACGTCAATAAGCAATCCTCCATCTTCTACAATTGCATCGATTTCATACCATTGAACGGTTTCAACACCTTCATCAATCATGTTTGTAGCAACATATCCAGCCATGTTAACTGGGTCTTTGGCAGATGAGAATGGAGGAGCATACGCTAATTCAAGCTCAGTTAAATCAAATACAGTTAATCCACCTTTGATTGCGGTAGCGATAACATCAATTCTCTTATCTACACCATCTGCTCCAACTGCCTGTGCTCCAAAGATTTTTCCTGTTGATTCTTCGAAAATCAATTTAAGCGCGATTGGATGTGCTCCTGGATAATAACCTGCGTGTGAAGCTGGATGGATATGAAGTACTTTATAATTTACTCCAAGTCTTTGTAGTACCTTTTCGTTATTGCCTGTTGTAGCAACTGCTAAATCAAAAACCTTGGCAATAGCTGTCCCTAGAGTCCCACGGTACTTTTCATTTTTCCCATAAATATTATTGGCAGCGATACGTCCTTGACGGTTTGCAGGTCCTGCGAGTGGAACCATGGCAGAGGTTCTGCTAATAAAGTCAACAACTTCAATTGCATCACCAAGCGCATATATTGACTCATCACTTGTTTGAAGGTACTCATTTACCTTAATTCCGCCACGTTCAGAAACTTCAAGACCTGCATCGGCAGCTAATGTGTTTTCTGGACGAACGCCAATAGATAAAATAATCATATCTGTAGATACTTTGTTTCCGCTTGATAAAACAACAGTTTTACCTTGATCTTCAAATGCTTTTACACCATCTTCAAGTAGGAGGTTTACTCCTTTGTCAATGAGGTGTTTGTGTACAATAGTAGCCATTTCATAATCAAGTGGAGCCATTACTTGGTTTGCCATTTCAATTATTGTCACCTTTACTCCACGTTCTACAAGATTTTCTGCCATTTCTAAGCCGATGAAACCACCACCGATTACAACAGCTTCTTTTGGTTGTTTATTATCAACAAAGCCTTTAATTTTATCAGTATCAGGTATATTGCGAAGTGTAAATACGTTTTTAGCCTCGTTTAAACCTGGAATAGGTGGAACAAGTGGCTTTGCTCCCGGAGAAAGAACGAGAACATCATAGCTTTCTTCGTATTCCTCACTAGTTTTTAGATTTTTAACTGAAACAGTTTTAGTATCACGGTTAATCTTTGTTACTTTACTTACATTTCTAATATCCAAATTGAATTTTTTACTCATTCCATCTACTGTTTGAACAAGTAGTTTTTCACGTTTTTTGATGGTTTCTCCTATATAGTATGGTAAACCGCAGTTTGCGAAGGAAATATGTTCTCCTCTTTCAAATAAAACGATTTGTGAACTTTCATCTAATCTTCTAAGTCTTGCTGCAGCAGTAGCTCCGCCCGCAACGCCACCGACAACTACAATTTTTTTACCCATCTATAATCTCTCCTTATAAGAAAAATTTATCTTCAACAATACCCCCACCCCTATACTAATCCGGGGTAAATAAAAAAGATGTGATAAAAATCACATCAGCGAAAGAAATTTGTGGAAGTGCCCTAGATGGTATTCAATTAGCCTAATTAGAAATAATAGTCTTGAAAGGAGGCGTATCATATGGCGGTAACAGCGAATCGAGTTCTTGATGCGAAAGGTCTTGCATGTCCAATGCCGATTGTAAAAACGAAAAAAGAAATGACCACGCTTGAACCAGGACAAGTAATGGAGATCCAGGCAACTGACAAAGGATCTACTGCAGATATCAAGGCATGGGCAGAGAGCACGGGTAATCAATATTTAGGGACGGTCACAGAAGGGGATACATTAAAGCACTATCTTCGTAAAGCAACGTTGGAAGAGGAAAAACCTGAAAAGAAACACGATGCTGTGGTTACACTCGAAGATCTTAAAAATTCAATTGATGGTAACGAAAAAATTACAATACTTGATGTGAGAGAACCAGCTGAATATGCATTTGGGCACATTCCCGGTGCTATTAATATACCTTTAGGCGAGTTAGAAAACCGCTTTGAGGAAATAGATAAAAGCGAAAACCTTCATGTTATATGTCGCACAGGGAGTCGAAGTGATTTAGCAGCTCAACAGCTTACAGCAAAAGGGTTTCAACATGTAAAAAATGTTGTGCCGGGTATGAAGGACTGGAAAGGCCAAATCGAGAGTAAATAAGGAGGAATTAATCATGAAAGTAGCGATTATTGCTGCAAATGGTGGTATGTTCGATGCATATAAGGTTTTTAATATAGCAACTGCTGCCGCAGCAACGGATGCAGAAGTAGGAATCTTTTTTACATTTGAGGGGTTAAACCTCATTCATAAAGAGGGACATAAAAACTTACCAATGCCGGCGGGTACAGAGCATTTCCAAGAGGGCTTTAAAAAGGCTAATGTTCCCCCTATTGAAGAATTAGTTTCCATGGCAAGCGAAATGGGTGTCAAAATGATTGCCTGTCAGATGACAATGGATGTGATGAGCTTAGAAAAAGAGCATTTTGTGGAAGGTATTGATGTTGGAGGAGCCGTAACCTTCTTAACGTTTGCGAAGGATGCAGACGTAACACTTACATTCTAAGGAGGGGACAAATTTGGCACAAACAATTACTGTAAAAGAGCTCGTAAAAAAAATACTAAGCAAAGAGACGATTTTTATTCTTGATGCAAGAAACACGGATGATTTTGATGATTGGAAAATTGAAGGTGAAAATGTTGAAGTTATCAATAAACCCTATTTCGAGTTAATTGATGGAATTGAACCTGTTGAAGATCAGTTACCAAAAGATAAAGATATCTATGTCATTTGTGCAAAAGGTGGCTCCTCTGAATTTGTAGCCGATCAAATTACGGAAGCTGGTTTCACTAATAATGTGTTTTCTATAGAAGGTGGAATGAAAGCCTGGAGTGAACACTTGGAACCAATAAAAATTGGTGACTTAAAAAAAGGTGGTTCTATTTATCAATTTGTTCGTATTGGGAAAGGTTGTTTGTCTTACCTAATCGAATCAAATGGCAAAGGAGCAATGATTGATACAAACCGAATGATCGAGCAATACGAGGAGTTCATTAGTGAGCACAACATCCAGATGACACATGTACTTGATACTCATCTACATGCAGACCATATATCAGGTGGGAGAAAGCTTGCCGAAAAACATGGTGCTACTTATTGTTTACCACCTAAGGATGCTGATGAAGTCACATATGAATATAACCATATTCAGGATGGTGATGAATATCAGGTAGGAGAAACGACAATTAAAGCAGTATACTCACCTGGACATACAATCGGGAGTACATCCTTTGTCGTGGATGATCAATATTTATTAACAGGAGATATTTTATTCATTGATTCGATTGGTCGCCCAGATCTTGCAGGAAAAGCTGAGGATTGGGTTAGCGATCTTCGAAATTCCTTATATAAGCGATATAAGGAACTAGCAGATGACCTTTTAGTTCTCCCAGCACACTTTATGACTCATCATGAAATGAATGATGACGGAAGTGTATCTGAGAAACTTGGAGTCCTCTATAAAGAAAATCATGGATTAAATATACAGGATGAAAATGAATTCAGAAGGACAGTAACCGAAAATCTTCCTCCTCAACCGAATTCATATCAGGAAATACGTGAAACAAATATGGGTAAGATCAATCCGGAACTAGAGCAACAGCGGGAAATGGAAATTGGACCAAATCGATGTGCGGTTAGGTAGTAAGGAGGAAACACAATGTCTGTTCAATCAACTAAGGTGTTGGATTGTAAAGGTCTCGCCTGTCCTATGCCCATCGTTAGAACAAAGAAAGAAATGGACACATTGGAATTAGGAGATGTTTTGGAAATTCATGCGACCGATAAGGGTGCTAAAAATGATTTAACAGCATGGGCGAAATCAGGTGGACATGAACTAATTAAAGATGAAGAGGAAAATGGCGTACTAAAGTTTTGGATTAAAAAAGGATAACAAATAAGATAGGTAGCTATAAGTCCTCTATTCCCTGTGAAGTGAGTAATATTCATATGACTGGAAAATAGCGTCTCTACTGAAGTAGAGGCGCTATTACTAATTTAAAGTGAAAAGAATTTCGTTATTTTCATAGAATTTTCACATTGGACTTTTATTATATTTTTTAGGGACTACTAAATAGTTTGTTTTTATTAAATATATCAAATGGAAAGAGGGGTTTCTATGAATGTAATTGGAGCAGATACGGTAATAATTGTAGGAATGTTACTAGCTATGTCTGCTGGAGCGCTATCTTTTCTCTCGCCTTGTGTACTTCCTATTTTTCCAGCATATCTATCCTACATAACTGGAATAAGTGTGAAAGAACTACATGAAAAACAAAATACCAAAATACGCGGGAAATTATTAAGTCATTCTATCGTATTTTTATTAGGTGTTTCACTAGTTTTTATTAGCTTAGGTGCAAGTGCTTCCTTTTTTGGTGAATGGATTCAAACGATATTAAACGGTGAAACAGGACTGTTTATTCAGAGAATTGCAGGTATCTTTTTAATTGTAATGGGGTTGTTTGTTGCGGGGTGGTTAAATATCTCTTTATTGATGAAGGAAAGGCGTTTTCAGTTTGCTAGAAAACCTTCAGGATATTTAGGGACTTTTTTTGTGGGACTTGGCTTTGCTGCTGGATGGACCCCTTGTATAGGACCAATCTTTGGTTCAATATTGCTATTGGCCGCAAGTAATCCGGCACAAGGTATGATATATACAATGATGTATATAATTGGCTTTGCTTTACCTTATTTAATATTGACTTTCTTCCTCGGGTCAACAAAGTGGATAGTACGTAAAAGTTCATTGATTATGAAAATGGGCGGACTAATTATGATTTTAATGGGTCTAGTATTATTCTTAGGCTTAATGCCGCGTATTACGGGCTTTTTACTTGATATCGTAGAAGGAACATGGTTATCAAAATTAGGATAGTAGCTTGGAGGTTAAAGATTTGAGTAAATTAAATAAAATAATTCTAGCTGTAATTATATTCGGGATGTTTAGTTGGGTAATTATTGATGCAGTATTTTCCAATGGTGAGACAACAACGCAAAACACCTTATCAGAAGGAGAAACGAATGATGATATAATGACAACATCTGATAGTAGTGGAATTAAAAAGGGTGAATTAGCACCCGACTTTCAGCTTAAAACATTGAATGGAGAAACTGTTAGTCTGTCTGATTATAGAGGTAAACCTGTCTTTATTAACTTTTGGGCAACTTGGTGCCCACCATGTAGAGCAGAGATGCCTGACATGCAGGAATTATATGAAAAGAAAGATATTGAGATATTAGCTGTTAACTTGACACAAACTGAAACAAGTCAAGAAGATGTTATAAAGTTTGTAGAGAATTTTGGTTTGACTTTTCCCGTGTTGCTTGATGAAAACTTAAGTGTATCGGATACTTACCAAGTACATGCATATCCTACTTCTTATTTGTTAGATTCAAATGGGCATATACAATTTATTTCCATAGGCGCAATGAATTATGATTCAATGGCTCAAGAATTCGAAAAGGTGAAATAAGCATTAGTTGTTTAGTACAATGGACAAGGGGTGACCTATGTGACACAATCCATACTAGTTGTTGAAGATAATCAAATGATTCGCGAGTTAATCAAAATCTACTTAGAGAAGGAAGGATATCATGTTATTGAAGCAGAAGATGGGATAGGAGCAAAAGATGCCTTCTTAACATACCATCCATGTTTAATTATTCTTGATTTAATGCTTCCAAAGTTAAGTGGAGAAGACTTTTGTGTGTGGGTTAGAGAACAAGAGCAAAATGAGGTATCCATAATTATGTTGTCGGCTAAAGTACGTATCGATGATCGGATAAAGGGATTGAAAATGGGTGCAGATGATTATCTAACTAAGCCTTTTGATCCTGATGAACTTCTGGCCCATGTCGAAGCTGTTCTGAGGAGGGCTGGGCAATTTTGCCAAAAGATAACATATGGTGGTTTATGTATAAAACCTAGAAAAGGCGAGGTTATTTTATATGATAAAAAGTTAAATTTAACTAAGCACGAGTTCAAACTTTTATATCATTTCTTAAGAAATCCGAATGTAGTTTTAACAAGAGAGGACTTACTAAATCAATTATACCCCTATGCTGATAAAATGATATTAGATAGGACGATCGATGCACATATTAAAAAGCTACGAGAAAAAATTGAAGATAATCCTTCTTCTCCAAAACGAATACAAACGGTCAGAGGAATGGGGTATAAATTTGTTGATGGATAAAGTGTTAAAATCATGCTTTCCCAAAAAGGTTTTATGGAGATTAACTCTGACCAATATTATAGTTATTGCCATATTTATCATCTTGAGTAGTTGGGCAATCTATAACACAGCTTGTTTCTTGGTTGACGGAATGGGGCAAATTAATGCTCAAAAACAGAATGAGTTCAATACGACACTTTTTCAATATTTATGGTTATTTAGTGTCAGTGTAATCATAATGGGTAGCGTAGTTCATTTTTATTTAACAACGAAGTTAATTAAACCATTGAATAGATTGATAGAGTCTACAAAAATTATGAAGCAAGGGCATTATCCCGAACCAATTAAAGTGAAATCGGATGGAGAGATAGAACAACTTATTCTCCATTTTAATGAATTAGTACAGCAATTAAAGAATAATCAACAATTTCGACAGAAGCTTATTTCGGATCTGTCTCATGAATTTCGAACGCCGTTATCAAATTTAAATGGTTACTTAAATGCACTAAGTAATGGGGTCATTGAAGGTAACCCAAAACTATATGAATCACTTCAGCAAGAATCTAAACGTCTTACGCATATGGTTGAACAGTTTGAGATATTAAAAGAATGGGATTATGCGTCCATACAAAACTTTACTGAAAGACAGCACGTAGATATGCGCTTACTTATAGAGCAATCCGTTGAAATGTTTAAGTGGTTATTGGATCAGAGAGGTATTAAAGTAGAATTACAAACGGAATATGGAATAGTGACTGTTATAAATGGAGGAATTCCACAGGTAATTAGTAATTTGATCGATAATGCAATCCGTTATTATGAGGGCACAGGGCCAATTATAATAAAAGGTGAAGCATTGGATGAAGACTACCTTGTGACAGTAAGTGGACCAAGCCAACGAATTTCAGATTTGGACCAAGAAAGAATCTTTGAGAGATTTTATCGAACTGATTCTTCAAGAAATAGCGAAACGGGTGGAACAGGACTTGGACTCTCGATTTCAAAAGAAATTGTTGAACATCATAATGGAAAGATTGGGCTACTATCAAATCAGAATTATAATTCATTCTGGTTTACTTTGCCTTTAGGCCGCACCACTTAATAAATCTAGTTAACATTAAAAAAACTAATTAGTAAAATAGCTTGGAAACATTACTCCTAGCTATTTTTTTATTCTATTTTATATACCCCATATGGTATTATTGAATAAGTGTTTATGTTAACTATTACAAAAAAACATTTTCTGATCACAAAAGACCCATTTGTAGTTTAGCTGGAAGGAGCAAACATGTATGACAAATAAAAATAGTGAGTCTCTAGATAAGAAAACTGAATCAGAATCTTCTCAGAGTCCTATTTATTCTAGTGAGAAGCAGAATACCTTATACAAGCGAACACTAATGGTAGTTGTTATTTCACAGATTTTTGGTGGTGCAGGTCTTGCTGCAGGTATTACTGTAGGTGCATTGCTTGCAAAGGACATGCTGGGAACGGATGATATTTCAGGGTTACCTACTGCTTTATTCACTTTAGGTTCTGCAGGGGCAGCACTTCTCGTGGGAAGGCTATCCCAACGTTTTGGTCGCAGATTAGGGCTTGCAACAGGTTTCATACTAGGCGGTATAGGAGCTGTTGGTGTAGTCATTTCAGCTGTTTTTAATAATATTCTACTTCTTTTTGCTGCATTGCTCATATACGGTGCCGGTAGCGCTACTAATCTTCAGGCTAGATATGCTGGAACTGATTTGGCAAACTCAAAACAAAGAGCAACAGCAATTAGTATGGCATTAGTATCCACTACATTTGGTGCGGTTGCAGGTCCCAATTTAGTAGAAGTTATGGGAAGGTTTGCATCAAAAATTGGTATGCCTGAATTATCTGGGCCATTTATCTTAGCAGCTGGAACCTATTTTCTTGCAGGTTTAGTGATCCTAATTTTTATGCGTCCTGATCCACTTATTATCGCTAAAAAAATAGCAAGTGCACAAAACAATGATCGTACAAATGAAAAAATAAATATGCTTATGAATAATAAAAGAGGGATTTTTGCCGCCGCAACAGTAATGGTGTTAACGCAAGTGGTAATGGTTGCAATTATGACAATGACTCCAATCCATATGGGTCATCATGGTCATGGTTTGAGTGACGTAGGAATGATAATAGGATTCCATATTGGTGCTATGTATTTACCATCCCTTATAACTGGAATACTTGTTGACAAGATTGGACGAAATACCATGGCTATCGCTTCCGGTGTAACATTATTGGCTGCAGGTGTTTTTGCAGCTGTTGCACCAGGTAACTCGATGTTATTCCTTACCATCGCTCTAGTATTGCTAGGACTCGGATGGAATTTTGGTTTAATTAGTGGTACGGCACTTCTTGTTGATTCAACTGATCCGCACAGCCGTGCAAAAACGCAAGGATCCGTAGATGTTTTGGTAGCAATATCTGGGGCTACAGGTGGTGGATTATCTGGAGTCATTGTAGCCAATTCTAGTTATGCAACTCTCTCTCTTTTTGGAGGAATTTTTTCATTGTTACTTGTTCCCATCATAATATGGTCAAGGCGAAAAAAGTAATATTATAATGATTGATTAGATAGGTATAAAACCTATCTTTTTTTTATGGCAAGTTAAATATTAACTTTTTTGTACCAGCTATTAAGAAGTTTGTGGGAAAAATTCACCTCGTATTTTAACTCCTGTAATTGAAATAATAAGGTTTAGAGGAGGTGGATTGAATTATGGATTTCTTATTTATAATCGTAATTTTCTTAATAGGATTCATTGGTTCATTTATTTCTGGTATGGTTGGAATTGGTGGATCGATTATTAAATACCCTATGCTACTATACATACCACCGTTATTTGGACTAGCTGCATTTAGTGCTCACGAGGTTTCAGGAATTAGCGCGGTTCAGGTGTTTTTTGCAACGATTGGGGGTGTATGGGCATATCGAAAAGGTGGCTACTTAAACAAGACACTTATTATATATATGGGTGTAGCCATATTAATAGGAAGCTTTATAGGGGGATATGGCTCTAAACTTTTGAGTGAGGGAGCAATTAATCTTGTTTACGGGATACTGGCAGTCATTGCAGCTGCAATGATGTTTATCCCCAAAAAAGGAATAGATGACATTCCACTAGAGCAAGTAACCTTTAATAAATGGTTGGCTGCCATTCTAGCACTAATTGTAGGAGTTGGGGCTGGAATTGTAGGAGCAGCGGGTGCATTTATTTTAGTACCTATCATGCTTGTGGTCTTAAAAATACCAACTCGTATGACGATTGCTTCGTCATTGGCAATAACATTTATATCTTCTATTGGAGCAACCATTGGAAAATTAACAACCGGTCAGGTAGAGTATTTCCCAGCTCTAATCATGGTTGTCGCAAGTTTAATTGCTTCACCAATAGGAGCAAATATTGGTAAAAAAGTAAATACGAAAATTCTACAGTGGATATTAGCAGTATTAATCCTTGCAACATCTATTAAGATTTGGGTAGATATATTGTTTTAAAAATAAAGAATCGGAGAATTTTTTACATAGCAATGGATTTCAACCTACTGTTAAGATTTTTCATGAAGCAGTCTATGCAGTTTTAACTGACGTAAAATAATGGGTAAAGGGGAATCATGATGTTTGATTATACGGTTACAACGAATAAGAATATAGAAGAGGCTATAAAAAGCCTAGAGGACAACTTAAAAGAGGAACAATTTGGTGTGTTGTGGAATTTCGATTTGAAGGAAAAATTGCAATCAAAAGGTCTTGATTTTCAAAGAGAGTTTAAAGTTCTTGAAGTATGTAATCCCCATGAAGCGTATAGAGTAATGAGTGAAAACTTAATTGCAGGTTATTTCCTACCATGTAAGATAGTGGTCTATACTGATAATGAAAAGACAAGTATTGGAATGCCAAGACCGACATCACTCATTACCATGATGAATGATGAAAAGATACAGACTCTTGCTAAGGATATTGAAGAAAGACTAATAAGATGTATTGAGAAAAGCGTGTAATAGCTATAGTTGGGTGTATGTGAAAAATGCATCCAACTTTTTTATTTTATATGTTGACAATATACCCATTAGGGTATAACATAGGTAATGTGATTTTTATCACAGCATCATATAAAGTTTGAATAATAATTAAGTAAATAATAGGGTTGACACCCATTTTTATTTTAGTTAACATTATACCCATAGGGGTAAAGGTAAAAATAAAAAAACGGAGGTAATCTACATGAATATAGATAAAGTATTAGATGCAAAAGGGTTAGCTTGCCCAATGCCGATTGTAAAAACAAAAAAAGCAATTGATGGTCTTGAGTCAGGGCAGATCTTAGAGGTTCTTGCAACTGACAAAGGTGCGAAAAGCGATTTAACAGCATGGACAGCATCAACAGGACATGAACTAGTTGAAACAAAAGAAGAAAATGGTGTTCTATATTTTTATATTAAAAAAGGCTAATTTTTTTGAGGAAACGGGGAGGAAACAAAATGACTGAAAGAAAAAAAACAACTATCGTATTATTTAGCGGTGATTATGACAAGGTAATGGCAGCTTATATTATAGCGAATGGAGCAGCAGCCTATGATCATGAAGTGACAATTTTCCATACATTTTGGGGATTAAATGCACTACGTAAGGATGAAGAAATTAAAGCTGAAAAAAGCTTTATTGAAAAAATGTTTGGCAAAATGATGCCTAGAGGTGCAAATAAACTAGGGCTTTCAAAAATGAATATGGCGGGTATGGGGCCAAAAATGATTAAAGATGTTATTAAAAAACACAATGCGTTACCATTACCACAGCTTATTGAAATGGCGCAAGAGCAAGATATCAAGCTTGTCGCATGTACAATGACAATGGATTTACTTGGACTTAAACAAGAAGAACTTTTAGATGATGTTGAATTAGCAGGAGTGGCAGCTTATTTGGCAGATGCTGAAGATGGAAATGTAAACCTGTTTATCTAAAATACTTTGTTGCAAACAGGAGGAATGAACATGGAATACATCAATTATATCGTTTTTGCACTAATTGTAATTTTTATCGTACAACGTCTTATTCCTACAACTGGAGTAAGAAATATTACCACGGCTGAATTGAAGAATGAATTAAAGGACAAAAACAAACAATTTATTGATGTTCGTACTCCTGGTGAGTTCAAAGGCTATCATATTAAAGGATTTAAAAATATGCCCCTTCATCAGCTTGCTCAAAAAACGAATGAACTTTCAAAAGATAAAGAAGTAGTTGTGATTTGTCAAAGTGGTATGAGAAGTCAAAAAGCTAGCAAACAATTAAAAAAATTGGGTTTTAAGCATATAACAAATGTTAAAGGTGGCGTAAGCTCCTGGAGATAAGGATATTTATAGTTAATATTATCAAATTTAATAGGAGGAAATCATAATGAAACAACTAACAGCAAAAGAAGTTGAAACTTTACTAAGTGAAGGAACAACCTTAAATATTATCGATGTTCGTGAAGTTGATGAGGTTGCAGCTGGAAGAATACCTGGAGCGGTTAATATTCCATTAGGACTAATAGAATTCCGTATGAACGAACTTGATAAGTCAAAAGAATATGTTATGGTTTGCCGTTCAGGTGGTAGAAGTGGAAGAGCTTCTCAATTCCTTGAAGGACAAGGATTCAAAGTGATCAACATGGAGGGCGGTATGCTCGCTTGGGAAGGTAAAGTTGAATAACTTTTTTGAGTTGTATAATACCGTTGCTGGTATATTGGTGAAGTACAGCTTCTTATTTAATATGGACATTTATGCAGCTTATGTATAGGTGTCCAAGTATTGATTTTGATTGATGATTTAACGTTAAAATTATTTTTTCGGAGGTAATCGAATGGAGTCATTAAAAACGAATCTTGTATTAGATGCAAAAGGATTGGCATGTCCAATGCCAATTGTGAAAACTAAGAAAGCGATCAATAATTTAGAAGGCGGGCAAGTTATAGAGGTGCAAGCAACTGATAAAGGGTCAAAGGCAGATCTCAAAGCGTGGGCTGCAAGTACTGGGCATCAATATCTTGGCACAATAGAAGAAGGCGATGTACTTAAACATTACATTCGTAAAGCAAGCGGTGAGGAAGTTACAGAGAAAAAACATCCCCATGTAGTAACGAACGATGATTTAGAAAATGCTATTTCTTCTGGTAAAGATATTCTTGTCCTCGATGTTCGTGAAGCTGCCGAATATGCATTTAATCATATTCCGGGGGCAGTTTCTATCCCATTAGGAGAATTAGAGGAAAGAGTGAATGAGCTAAATGAAGAAAAAGAAGTCTATGTTGTTTGCCGCACAGGTAGTCGAAGTGATTTAGCATCACAAAAGCTTACAGAAAAAGGTTTCAAAAACGTAATTAATGTGGTACCTGGAATGAGCAAGTGGGCTGGAAAAACTACTAGTTTAACAAATGAATGAGATAAGGAGTAATGAACTCATGAATAATATTACAGTGTACACGACAACTCGTTGTCCTTATTGTGTAATGTTGAAAAATTTTTTAGCAGATCAAAATATTCCTTTTACTGAAATTAATGTTGAATCAAAACCGGAAATGATGCAGTATGTTGTAAATAAAACTGGTCAAATGGGTGTACCCCAAACTGAAGTAAATGGAAAATGGGTCCTAGGCTATGATCCGAATAGTATCATGACAGCACTAAAAAATTAATAAGTAATCGTAATATAAAAATTTTTAATTTTAATAATACCATAGGGGGTAATTGATAGATGACTGTTAATGTAATGACTGCAAAAGATGTTACGAGAAAAGTGTTTGATAGAGAACCGTTTTTTATCTTAGATGTTCGTAACGAAAGTGATTTTAACGATTGGAAAATTGAAGGTGAAAACTTCGACTATTTAAACATTCCTTACTTTGAATTACTAGACGGGGTTGAAGAAATCCTTGAAAAATTGCCAAAAGATAAGGATATCTTAGTAGTTTGTGCCAAGGAAGGTTCATCTATAATGGTAGCTGATATGCTTTCTGAAGCTGGGCTAACTGTATCCTACCTTAAAGGTGGTATGAAGGCTTGGAGTGAGCACTTAGAGCCAGTTAAAGTGGGCGATTTAAAAGATGGTGGAGAAGTCTATCAATTCGTTCGTATCGGAAAAGGCTGTCTATCTTACATGGTGGTATCAAACGGTGAAGCAGCGATTATCGATGCAACTCGTATGACGGATATCTTCCTTGATTTTGCTGATAGCAAGGGTGCGCAAGTTAAACATGTATTTGATACTCACTTACATGCTGACCATATTTCAGGAGGAAGAAAAATAGCTGAAGCCACAAATGCAACTTACTGGTTACCACCTAAAGATGCAACAGAAGTTACGTTTGAATACGCAGCTTTAGAAGGCGGTCAAGATGTGACAATTGGAAATACAACAATTACTATTCATGCACTGTATTCTCCTGGTCACACAATTGGCTCTACTTCTTTTGTTGTTGATGAAAAATTCTTACTTTCGGGTGATATTCTGTTTATTGATTCAATCGGTAGACCGGACCTTGCTGGTTTAGCACAGGATTGGGTAGGAGATCTAAGAGAAACTCTTTATAACCGTTATAAAGAATTGTCTGATGACCTAGTGGTTTTACCTGCTCACTTCATGATTATTGACGAATTAAATGAAGATGGAAGTGTATCCGAAAAACTAGGAACACTATTTGCGAAGAACCATGGTCTAAATATTAAGGACGAAGCAGAATTTAGAAGAATCGTAACAGAAAACCTACCACCACAACCAAATGCATATCAAGAAATCCGTGAAACAAACATGGGGAATATTTCTCCTGATGAAGAAAAACAACGTGAAATGGAAATCGGACCAAACCGTTGTGCGGTACGCTAATTACGAACTTAATTGATAGGAGGAGTTATTCTTATGAATATAGCAAAGGTATTAGATGCAAAAGGACTCGCATGTCCAATGCCGATCGTAAAAACAAAAAAAGCAATGAATGAAATCGAATCAGGCCAAGTCCTTGAAATTCATGCAACTGACAAAGGTGCTATAAATGACCTAACAGCTTGGGCTAAGTCTGGTGGTCATGAACTAATAAAGCACGAAGAAGATAATGAAGTATTAAAGTTCTGGATTAAAAAGGCGTAAACAACCAAAAAAAGGGAACCGTATATGGTTCCCTTTTCTCAAGAGGAGGTAAACATAAATGGATTTTACATTTATCATTACAATTTTTCTAATTGGTTTTATTGGTTCATATATCTCAGGAATGTTAGGAATCGGTGGATCTATCATTAAATATCCAATGCTATTATATATTCCACCATTATTTGGTTTAGCAGCTTTCAGTGCTCATGAGGTATCAGGAATCAGTGCTGTTCAAGTATTTTTTGCAACTATTGGTGGTGTCTGGGCATATCGTAAAGGTGGGTATTTAAATAAAACACTGATTCTCTATATGGGGATTAGTATTTTAGTAGGTAGTTTTGTTGGTGGATTTGGATCCAAATTTATGTCAGAGGGTGGAATTAACGTAGTCTATGGTGTGTTAGCGTTAATTGCTGCTGTTATGATGTTCATTCCGAAAAAAAATGTAGATGATGTTCCATTTGACCAAGTTACTTTTAATAAGTGGTTAGCTGCTGTACTTGCCTTTATTGTAGGTTTAGGTGCTGGGATTGTTGGAGCAGCCGGCGCATTTTTACTTGTACCGATCATGCTCGTTGTCTTAAAAATTCCTACCAGAATGACAATCGCATCTTCACTTGCAATTACATTTATTTCATCCATTGGTTCTACTGTAGGAAAAATAACAACAGGCCAAATTGAATATGTTCCAGCCATTATTATGATTGTAGCAAGCTTAATTGCTTCACCACTAGGTGCAAATGCAGGGAAGAAGATGAACACAAAGGTTTTACAGATTATCCTTGCAATTTTAATCGCTGCAACTGCAGTGAAGATTTGGATGGATATTCTATAAAATAAAGAGACCGATATGCTTAAAGAAGGAAGGGTAATCTTTATGAGAAATTTTGTTTTCTTTGTATCATTACGTTCAAATGTACCCTTTGTTTTAAAAGAAGCTTTACGCATGGTCGAGAATGGGCATAAAGTAAGTGTATTCTTTGACCTTGATGGTGCAAGAGTTCTTGATAAGAATTATGTAAAGGTTAGAAAAAGGAATCATAATGTTGATCTAGATATTCTTTTACAAAATGCAGTTGATAAAGGAATAAAATTATTTGGTTGTCAAATGAATGTATTAATTGCAGATGGTCTTGAACTTATAGATGGAGCCGAATTAGCTGGTGTTGTAACTTTTCTAGAAAAAGCATATGAAGCAGATGCCGTTTTGAGCTATTGAAGGGGGACTTCTAATGAAAAAACGAAAAGTAGTTGTGTTAGTCTTACATGATGAATTAGAATCGGCATATCCTCCATTGAATATTGCGGTTGGCGCAGCTTCTTCAGGAGCTAATGTTTCATTAGCTTTTTTAAGAAAAGGTGTTAATTTACTTGATAAAGGGTTTGTTCCAGTTGTTTCTGATGGAACTGAATATTTGTCAAAAGCGTTAAAGAATTTTAACGCACCAACTATTCGCGAACTCTTTGATATAGCAGTAGACTCGGGGGTTAAATTGTATGCTGTTGATTTAGATATTCAAAATCATACAAATTTTTTATACTCGATTGAACAGGTTCCGATAAAGTGGATCCTTAATGAAGCGGTGTCAGCTGACCTTTTTGTTCATTTTTAACGTGTAGTTGTACCAAAATTGAAATGGGGTGAAACAATGGAGAAGCCCAACAAGAATTGTGGTAATGGTACTTGAGGAATTAAGACAAACAAGGACTCAAAGGTTAAGGGCATTCCGCCAATATGACCTGGTGTTCTTGTCTGGCTCCTGGTAGGAGTCATTATATTGCTACAAAAAATATTTTAACGAGAAAGGAGGAGCACACCCTCCTTTTTTGTTTGTGGAAATTTTTCTACTATAGATTTTAAAGATGCTCATACTACTCATAAATCAATTACTATGAGGAGTTGGGATGATGGCAAAGAAACTTACAATTATTCAGCAGAATGATACACATGGAAATTTTGAGGAACATAATGAGCTCTTTTGGAATAGCAACTATCATCTCCGGAGGGTAGGTGGCTTTTCAAGGATTTTTCAATTTGTTAAAGAACTAAAACGGAACCAAAATGTCTTGTTCCTAGACGGTGGAGATTTATTTCACGGCACTGCCCCACTGGTTTTGTCGAGGGGCGAAGCGGTCCTTCCGCTTTTACAGGAGATGCAAATTGATGCATTTGTTCCAGGCAATTGGGATTACGCGTATGAACCAGATCAACTTGTAAAATTGGTGAAGCAGCTGCCATTTCCTGCAGTCGCATGTAATGTACATATAAAGGAAACGAGGGTCACCTCATTATTTGAACCCTATATTGTAAAAGAAGTGAATGATGTCACTGTTGGTGTAATTGGAACAACCTATCCATATGTAGATGTAACGATGCCTGAGGCTTTTTCTGCTGGCTTAGAATTTTCAATTGGGGTAGATGAGGTTAAGAGGTGTGTTGAAGCTTTACAAAAGGAGAATGTCGATCTCATAGTCCTTTTAAGCCATATGGGATTACCGCTTGATTACAAACTAGCATCATTGGTTAGTGGTATCCATGTGATTGTGAGTGGACACAGTCATGACCGTATAACAAAACCAATCATTCAAAATGAAACCCTTATCTTTCAATCGGGAGCTAGTGGTTCCTTTCTCGGATTACTGGAAGTAACATGTGAGAAGAACAGAGTTATAGACTACTCGCATAAATTTATTCCGTTAGATGTAAGTCAATTTGAAGATAATGACAAAATTAATTACCTAATTCAACAGGTAATGGAGCCTTATTCGTTTATGAAAGAAGAAATAGTCGGAAAATCTGATACATTGCTTCATAGAATGACGCTAAACGAAGCGCCGATGGACAAGCTCATAACAAACTCTTATCTTTACCCATTTGATGCAGATTTTTCATTTTCTCACGGGTGGAGATACGGTACTCCTGTCGCACCAGGAAACATATCTTTATATGATTTGCATACAATCATCCCTACCAACCCGGAGATTTTTTCGTTGGAGCTAACAGGTAATGAAATCTTTCAAGAACTAGAAAAAAATCTTGAACAAGTATATTCGACAGATCCGTTTCAACAAAAGGGAGGCTATGTCTTACGTTCCAGTGGCTTATTTATGACATATAAGCCCTATAATCCAAAGGGACATCGTATTCAGTATTTAGCGATTAATGGTGAACCCTTTAACCCAGAGAAGGTTTATCGCATTATTAGTGCGGGAGAACAGCTCTTTAAACAATATAGCAACAGAAAACAACCGAAACATGTACACGCAATTGAAGTGATAAAAGCATATTTATCCGAAAAAGGACCTTTTTCTACTGGAGGTCCACCATCCATAATTAGTGTTTAGAACTTTTTTCAAAAGCCTCTTAACAGAAACTTAATAATTCTATGCCATAATAGTGTAAATAAAGTTTTCACTATGCAGGAGGTAGAAACGAATTGTTTGAATACGAAGTAAGAGATGGCTCATGCCGTATACAAACCGAATATCAGGAGTTACATGTCTCAGCAGATCCTCACAAGGGAGTAAGGCCTGTTGAGTTACTTGTTTCTTCATTAGTAGGCTGTAGTTCTGGAATATTTACTAAAGTGCTGGAAAAGAAACGAATACAAGTGGATTCTATAAGGGTTAGAGCAACCGTCGATAGAAATCCCGAGGAAGCAAACCGAGTCACCAAAATAAATCTTCATTTTATAGTAACCGGAAAGAACATAAGTGAAAAACAAATTCAAAAATCGTTAGAAGTTACTCGGAAAAACTGTAGTATGATACAATCTGTTAAGGATTCAATTCAAATCACCGAAACATTTGAGATACGTGGTTTAGCAAATAATTGAATAACCAACTTAGAGTATATTTATATATACCCGGTATGGTATAATGAACATGCGGTTAACCTGTAATCCATGAAATTAAGGGGAAAAACGAATGGCAGTTATTCAAATAGGTTCTTTATCAATTCTACTAAAATGGGTCATTCTTGGAATAGCAATTATAGCAGGGCTTGTTTTTATAAAAGTATGGTTAAAAGTTACTCATGAAAAGGATTCTCAAAAGAAGATTTTTGATATCCTGTCAAACGGTATTTTTATCGGATTTGTCTCCTGGAAAGCCAGCTTACTAATACTTGAGCCACAGCTGGTCCTAAAAAGTCCTCTTTCACTTTTATACTTTACTGGTGGATCAGACGGATTATTAATTGCGGTTATAATAACAATCTTATTTGTATTTTATAAGTTAAAGAAAATGAGCTTGTCGGAACATCAAATGATCCAGATTGTTCTCAATTATAGTTTAGTAGTAGTGGGTGGGTATCAAACGCTTGCAGCTATACTTCTTGGTACTGAAACACTCTATCATGTAGCACTTGGGGTTATCACTTTTATTCTATTACTGTTCATTCTTATACGTAAGCCATCTCTGAATGGACTAGTAAATGTGATGATCATTTGGTTATTTATTATGGTTATTTTACAGCTTACTTTATTACCGCAAAGTGTTCGACTATTTTTATTTACCATGGAGCAATGGTTTTTTATTAGTTTAATTCTCATTTCTTGGTTTTATCTAAATAAAAAATAAAATCAAATCACAGATATAGCTTCAGAAGGGAGTAATCTTGTTCGAAAATATAACTGAGGTTGAGAACCTTAGTGACTATTTACCTTCGTTTACATTTTTTTAATGAGAGGTGATCACATATGATACGAAATATAATCATTATTTTAGGATTAGTAGGTCTGGTAGGTTGGGCAATTTATGATACCCAATTTTCAAAAGCGGATGCGGAAAAAGCGAAGAAAACAGAAGAGGTATCAGAGGATATTGAGGTAGGGATTGAAGAAGGTAATAAAGCTCCGGATTTTGAATTAAAGACATTAAAAGGGGAACAACTTAAACTTTCAGATATGGTTGGAAAAAAAGTGATTTTAAACTTTTGGGCAACATGGTGTCCTCCTTGTAAAGCAGAAATGCCCCATATGCAGGATTTTTACGAGGAACAAGCTAAAAATGGAGTAGAAGTAATTGCGGTAAATCTAACAACTTTGGAGAAGGATACTTCGGAAATAGGAAAGTTCGTTGAGGAATATGGATTAACATTTCCAATTCCTTTGGATAAAGAAGGGGATCTCGGAGGGGATACGTACCAAGCATATACAATACCAACAAGCTATATTATAGATTCAAATGGAATTATTCGTAAGAAAATCGTTGGACCAATGGATAAGGAATTGATGACAGAGCTAATAAATAGTGTAGAATAAATGTGGTGAGAGTTTTGAATAAACGAGGAAAATCAATATTGATTGTAGATAGTGATGAGCAAATCCGAGATACGATAAGGAAACAATTAGAGGATGCAGGATTTGATGTTCTTGGGGCTACTTCTTATAAAACAGCAAAAGACTATTTTTTGACCTTTGACCCATGCTTTTGTATCAGTGAGCTCCTTTTACCAGATAGAAGTGGATATGACCTTTGTAAGTGGATCAGAAAAGAACAAAAAAGTGAAATACCACTCATGGTTGTATCTGGTCTTACTGATGAAATGGCTACTGTTAAAGCTTTACGATTAGGAGCTGACGACTTTATACGTAAGCCCTTCCGTCATGAGGAGCTGATTGCACGGGTTGAAACGGTCTTAAGAAGAACGGCCCATCGTTGTAGTAAAATATCGTATCGAGGTATTGTCCTAAAGCCATTAAAAGGAGAAGTAAGATATCAAGGACATGAGATTTCATTAACTCTGCATGAATTCCGCCTTCTTTACTTTCTGATGAGACACCCAAACCAAACATTGACGCGTCACCAAATCTTGGATGAATTATATCCAACCGATGATAAGATTGTTTCGGAACGAACGATTGACGTTCATATTTTAAAACTCCGCGAAAAGTTTAAGGTGCACATAACTGACGGAGAAATCATTGAATCGGTCAGAGGTATCGGTTATCGATTTATAGCATTTTAATTTTTTCGACTCGCCTAAACGGCGGGTTTTTTATATTTTGAAAAAATAGTTTCTACTTTAAACACAAGGTGAGTTGGGTGATTGACAATATACCCATATGGGTATATAATAATTCTACAGTGTTTCCTTAATTTATTGCCTTAAGGGGTTGTTAAGCTATTGATATTGTTTTTACTTTTGATACTATTTATACTATGGGAATTATATAAGAGGTATTTCCCTGTAGCTGGTATACACTGTGAAGATATATTAAAAGTTAATTTTACGGATGTTGAGGTCATAGATGTAAGAGACTACAATATATCATACAAAGATGTAATCGAGAAATCTATTAATATTCCTGTTGCCTATTTGGAAAGGTATTGTTATGAGATACCAGATAAGAAGGTTCATGTTGTGGCTTTAAATAGACTTGAAAAAAACGTAGCTATCCGAATCTTAAGACGCAAAGGATTCCAAGTGACTGGATATACAGTGAGTGATTCTCAGAAATTTATCGAAGAATTAGCAGTAAAATAGGGAATCATCAAACCTACGATCAAAGGGGGGAATTTACATGGATTACGATGAGAAAATAAAGAACCGCATAAAACGTATCGAAGGACAATTACGCGGTATTTTACGAATGATGGAAGAAAATAAAGATTGTAAAGACGTTATTACTCAACTTTCCGCAGCTCGTACAGCTATTGATCGAACAATTGGAGTAGTGGTTAGCTCTAACTTGGTTGCATGTGTACGTAACGCGGATGAAAAAGGGGAAAGCACAGAGGAACTTGTAAAAGAAGCAGTTGAATTACTTGTAAAAAGTAGATAAAGACCTTAGAAGGTCTTTTCAGGCTGTAGACAAACTCGATAATTCTTGAGTTTGCCTACAGTCCTTTTTATTTTACAATGTTATTAGAGAATATTAGGGTGGTTGGAAAATATGTCGAGAAACAATAGCGTAGAAAGAGAACAATTGGAAATGATCAAGTCGTACCATAGGATCTCCATGTGAGAAAGCTTGAAGCTGCAATTGATTTCTCCTTCATATACCCATTGGTTGAAAACCTTTATTCAACATTAGGTCGTTCAAGTATTGATGCAGGTTGTTCTGATTAAAAGGATATTTATTCATTATGATTTGGCATACGTTCAATGAGACAAACAATCAAGGAAATTGAAACGAATGTAGCTTACCGTTGGTTTTTGGCCACCAACAAAACGCATTTTGCTGGTGGCACCCCAAATTAGAATATTAATATAGTCACTAATAGTAGCACAATGCCGCATAACCAGCAAAATAGTCCATCAAAATTAATTACAATTTGATGGACTATTTCATTTATATTTTTATGTTTTATGATAGATATCTGAAACTGCTACGGTTTTGCCCAGTTTTTTTATGAGGCCGAACATCGTAAGCTATTTATTTGCAGGATTTTATTTCACTGACATCAAGCTGACTTATTTCAATGCTATCTTTATATAGACATTAGCCAGTTGTAAGAGTATCATATATTCAGTTTAAATTGCTGTATTAAGTTATTAATGCAGGGAGATGAGACCGTGAAAACGATTTTAATTGTTGAAGATGAAGTTCCTATTAGCCAGGTGCTGAAGGTTTATTTGCAAAAAGCAAATTTCAAGACGGTACAGGCTTTTGAAGGAAATGAAGCAATAGAAAAATTCTGCCTTCATAAACCAGCGCTTGTTTTATTAGATGTGATGCTACCTGGTAAAGATGGCTGGGCGGTTTTAAAAGAAATTCGCCAAACAAGTGCATGTCCCGTAATTATGCTAACGGCCTTGGGTGATGTTCATTATCGGCTGACCGGGTTGAATGGAGGTGCAGATGATTATATTCCAAAACCATTTATAGCTGATGAGGTGGTGGCGCGTGTCAATGCAGTTTTAAGACGCGCACAAATAGATGATGGTCCAGCAAGAAAATTTGGACAATTGCAAATCAATCTCAATTCTCATAGAGTAACAATTAATGGTAGAGAAATTGAATTAACGCCGCGTGACTTATCTTTGCTTTTGTTTTTGGCAGAAAATCCGAATCAGACTTTTACAAGGGACCAGTTAATAGAGCATGTGTGGGGTTGGGAGTATGAGGGCAGTGACCGGGCGGTTGATTTATCGATTAAAAGACTAAGGAAATCGCTTCGGGATTGGCCTCTCTCAGAGGGAGAAATTAAAACACTTCGAGGATTGGGGTATCAATTTTGTGTCTATCAAAAATAATAAAAGAATATCGCTGCTCCGCTATTGGACAAGCCGTTATTTAATCACCCTCTGTATTGGACTTGTCGTTATAGCGGTGATATCCGCTTCATGGATCAAGCATACAACGCTTGAGCACCGATTAAACATGACAAGGCTGATGGCAGAGGAAATTGCGGATCGATTTGTGAATTTAAGTGAAGGAAGACCGATTCCGAGAGGGGATGTGCCGGGATTTTTAACTGACCGCGGAAGATTTATGAATATAGAAAGTGACCCTTCTATTTATATCATTGATGCGTCTGGTACCATTCTCTCTAGCAACCGTCCGCGGAATCGGCTGTTACGGCAGTTTCCTCCAGCTGTTCTAGATGAGGAAGAGGATGTTCTAAAACTAAAATTAGAAGATGAGAAGACAGATTTCTATGTAGTTAAGACACCGATCGTGTCACAGGATGTCACTTTGGGATGGGTTGTTATTTTTGAATTAGAAGATAATTTAACTCAGGTAAAACAAGAATACCGGCAGTTAGCAGTTATGATCATTAGTCTTGCCTTGCTGGGCTGGGCGGCGATTTATTTTCTATCTCGCAGGCTATCGAATCCGATTAAAGATGTGGCAAGAGCTGCTAAACAGGTTCAAGCTGGAGATTATAATATTAATCTGCCTGATGATATTAAAGAGCAGGAAGTATTTGAGCTTGTTCAGTCTTTCAAGGATATGACAGAACGCCTCCAAAAACTGGAGTCACTCCGTACAGAAATGCTGGCGGGGGTGACGCATGAATTAAAAACACCGGTCACATCAATTAGTGGGCTACTACAGGCACTTAATGATGATGTCGTGACAGGGGAAGATGCAAAAGAATTTTTAGCTCTATCCATAAATGAAACGGCGAAAATGAAAAAGATGGTGGAGGATCTTTTAGCTTTCAATTCATTTGCTGCAAATGCAATACCAGTTTCAAAGGAAAGGCATGACATCAATGAGCTATTACTTGATATTATACATCAATGGAAACTTGTTCAGGGAGACACGAATATAGAGGTATCCGTAACTACGCTTGCTAAACAGCAGGTTATTAGCGTAGATCCGCTACGTCTTCAGCAAATTATTACGAACCTTCTTAATAATGCCAAAGCTGCCATCGAAAGTGCTGGTAAAATTGACTTAATTCTTACGGAAACCTCTAATCAAATAACCATCGATATTAAGGATACAGGGGGAGGAATTCCAAAAGAAGAGCAAGCCCTTATTTTTGAGAAGTTTTTCCGAGGACAAGGAAAAAAGTATAAAGTGAGAGGACTAGGACTTGGTTTGCCATTTAGCAAGATGATTGCACAATCACTTGATGGCAATCTGATGTTAATCGATAGCTCTCCAGCTGGAACAACTTTTAGAATTGTATTGCCAAAATGATAAAGTGATAAAACTACTGATTTCGGTCAGTAGTTTTTTTGTGCGAAAAAAATAGTCTATTACTGTAGATAAAAAAGGCTTAGGTAGATTTCTTTGACATCTTCCTGACACATTTAGCCTTTAAAGTATGATTTGTAAGGCATATAAAAGCCATATTTCAGGGCTAAACCAAGATTAATATAATACAATAGGGTCTCGGAATAAACAACAATTTTTCCGGGTGAAATGAACAAAATTACTGGAAATTGGATTGGAATGGCCTGCTCACTCATTATTTTCATTGTATTTTCAAAAATGTGCATGACAAAAAAACCTATTGCCATTATTTTTTTAAAATTGACTAGGCGGCTTTAGGAAAGATGATTTCTTCAATATTTAACTGCTCTTTCTGACTGCTGTACCAAGCATCGATGTGCTGACACATCATTATGGCGTATAGGCGAATGTACCACATTTTTGTTGACCGGTGGCGTCCAGATTCTAAGTGATAATCTATTTTTTCTCTTTTGTTGGAACGTTCAACAGAGGTTCTTCGCTTATAAATAAGTTTCCATTTTTCAGAGGACCTTGGTGTTTTAGTAAATAATCGTAGATTATCTTCTCTAAATGTATGGAAAGTGCGACCATATTTCGCTTTTGAACACGGTGTTGGGCATGTGTTTTTCGTTCCACAAGCAAGTGGACAACGCCATTTTTGCCGATTCTGAGACTGATCAAACCCGTTGGGTTTCATCTCTTTCCCTATCGGGCAAATTGGAACACCTGTTGGTGATATTTGAATATCACTTTCCGTACTAAAGTTCTTCTTCGTTCGAACATTTAAATCGATGAATGGCTCCACATTTTGATGCTCAAGTAGCTCATAAATGGACTCAGCATCATGTGCGGCATCGAGAAGAATTTTATCAATCGTGCCCAAGGTGTACCGTTGCGAAAATTCTATTGAACTTGCCACTAGGCTGACTGAATCATGCCGGGAAGCAGGATGCAGCCGTGGATATAGCGGTAGGTCGTATTGGCTATCGCTAGTGGATAACATGTAGAGATGATATCCGTTGAAGTACTTTTCCCTCGAACTATCCCAGCCTGAGTCGATGTCAGGTTGTGAATACTTGCGTGGATGAGTGCAGTTCGTTAGTCCTTGGGCACTACAATTACATGTTGATTTACTTCTCGGGTATCTAGCTGTCTCTACTGGTGTCCCATCTCCAACAACACCAAGAGCTTTTGGATCTCCAAGAAGGCCAAGTCTTGCTGAAACTTCAAGAAATTGAGATTGAAAAAACTCGAATAATCGATCTCCTGGCAGTTGTTTCTGTTTAGAACCATAACGAATAGCCCGATCAACGAGTTTACGAACAATTCCAGGATTCTTGGGTTCAGCTTTTGCACCCTTTTTAGTCTTCTTTTTCTTTTTTGTCTTTTTCTTCTTGGGTTTGACCTTCGGTAAAACATTCGGGTTTTCGAAGGCCCATAAACGTTTAAAAAAGTCTTCAAATGTTCCAACACCTGGTGTGAGACCAGGTTCAAATCCGCTAAGAATGGCATATAACGGAACGCGACGGAGTTGATCAACCCAGTGAGTAATACCTTTAGTAGGTTGAACAAATAGGGAAAGCAGATAAGAACGCATCATAGAGGCAGGGTCACGAGGCTTTGGTCCCTTTTTAGAAAAGGAATCACTAAGCCATGTAGTTACTGAAGAAAGATCAGTTATCCATAGCTTTTTAATTACAGGCCAATCCTTATTAACAAGGGTAAGAATGCCACCCGAATAATGGGTATTTAACTGATTTAGAACGAAGTTTTGATAAGTTTCGTGTGCAATAAGCGTTGGTTTCATTTTGGCACCTCAATCACAAGTAGTAAGGGAAAATAATCCCTTCACCGGCGATTATTGTGGTGTTTTTGAAAAGTCAAGTGTTTCTTGTCGAATTCGAGAAAATACTTTGATAATTAATTTCCAGTTTTTAAAAAAATGAACATTAAAAAATCCCACCTAATATAGGAGGGATGAAATAAATTGGTTTGAGGAAAACCCTTAAACCACGAAGCTCGGCAAATGCCGAGAGTCTATTACAAAAAAAGGAGGGCATTTATGAAAGGGACAAGATCTATTTATGATAAAAGCCGCAATATATCGAAATCTAATCCCCTCGCGCTTGAATTATCAAGGAAAGTGACTCAAGGGATTGTGAGTGCGGTTGATCGTACGATTGCTGTTTCAACATCACAGGAGAATGGGATTTAGAAGTCATTGTTGCACAAACCATCACTAGACCAATCTCTGCGATGAGGAAGCATGTTGTCGAATTAGGAAGAGGAAATTATTCGAAGAAGGTAAAGGTTGTATCAATTGAAGGAGAAGCAATCAGTGATTCAACTATCTTCGCAAATATTTGTTTACCGAAGTCTCTATAGGGGATGAAGTTTAGATTGAATTATATAGAAAAGGTATATTAATGAAAGTTCAAGTCACATTAACTAGTAATCAATCATCAAACGAATAAAGGAGAAATTGATGAAACGAATCTATTGGATAACAGGATCTATTTTAGTAGTCATTTTAGTAGTAGTGCTATTTTTCGTGCCAAGGGACCAAGTTGCAAGTGTGAATGGAGAAAAGATCAGTGAGAAGGATCTCCATGATCTACTCGTTTCGCAATATGGGTTGGATGCGCTAGACATGTTAATAACAGATAAAATCATTGAATTAGAAATGGAAAAGGAAAATATCGAGGTAACACAGAAGGAGCTTGAAGAAGAAATGAAGGCCAATGCTGACTCTTATGGCGGAGAAGAGGCATTCGAAGAAATCCTTGCAAGCAGTGGGGTAGATGTCTCCACAATTGAAAAAAATATCGAGATGTATTTAGCAACAAATAAGCTGCTCGAACCTAGAATTGAAATTACAGAGGAAGAGATGACTGCTTATTTTGAAGAAAATAAAGATAGTTATGCACAAGCTGAACAAGTTCAGGCAAGCCATATTTTATTGGAGGATGAGACAACTGCCAAGGAGGTCCTTGAAAAGCTGGAAGCTGGTGAGGACTTTGGTGAGTTAGCCGCTGAATATTCGACAGATGAATCAAACAGTGAAATAGGAGGGGATCTTGGCTTTTTCAGCCGGGGAGAAATGGTCCAGGAGTTTGAAGATGCCGCATTCTCTTTAGGGGTTGGGGAAATCAGTGAGCCGGTTCAGACTGAATATGGTTACCATGTGATCAAAGTTGTAGATAAAATCGAAGCCAAAGAAGCAGTTTATGAGGATGTAAAAGAGGAGATTAAAACAACTTTATTTGATTCAAAGATGGAAACAGAATATATAGCCTGGCTGGATGAGAAATATGAAGAATATGAGATTGAGAAGTTTTTGGAATTCTAAAGGAAATGTTTTTTGGAAATAAAGGAAAATAAACTTTATCAATCTATTAAAAGGAGAAAAAAATAATTTTTTAAAACGTGCTTTATTAAGTGTAAATGCGCGAAAAGGCAAAAGCTTACTGCAAATTTTTGTTTTTTCGGTTATATGTGTGTTAGTGCTTGCTGGCCTGTCTATCCAGACTGCTGAGGAAAAGTCAGGAGATTTGGCAAGACAAAAACTAGGGGCAGATGTCACTCTTCAAGTTGATACAGAAAAATTAAGAGAACAGATGATGGCCCAGCAATCTGGAGGAGAGCGGCCACGGTTTCAGGTAACTCCTATTCCTGTTGAATCTGCCGAGGAACTAACATCATACGGACAAATCAAAGGTTATAATTTTTATTCAGCAACCACAGGGCTAGCTTCCAGTTTTGAACCCATTGAAAATGAAACAGCAGAAACAGGGACTTCAGAAGAAATTCCTAGTAACCAAGGGCTAGTAAGAGGTATGCCTGGAGGAATGGCTCAAGGGGATATAAGCCTGCAAGGTGTTGTATTTACCGATTCTGTATCAGAATTTATGGATGGTACTTCGACTATAGTGGAAGGCAGCCACATTAAAGAAGATGATATGGGTACGAATATAACTATGATTGAACAAACATTGGCTGAGGAAAATGATTTAATGGTCGGTGACACGATAACCGTTAAAAATCCAAGTGATAATTCAATCGCATTAGACCTTGAGATTGTTGGTATCTATAAAACTACTTCGATAGGTTCAGATCAGGCAATGAATTTCACAGCCTTAAATCCTTATAACAAGATATATGTACCTTATACGGTTGCAGCAGCATTCAAAGGTTCCGATTATGAAGGAACCATCGACAGTGCGATTTACTATATTGATGATCCTGCTGACATGCAGAGCTTTATTGATGAGGCAAAAGAAAACAGCAGCATTGATTTTGAGACATTTAATCTCGATGCAGATGATCAGCTGTATCAACAGATGGTAGGTCCAATTGAAAATGTAGCCTATTTTTCGAATAATATCGTTTATTTAGTTTCCATTGCAGGAGCCATTATCTTAGGTTTGATTGTCATGATGTCGATCCGGGAAAGAAAATATGAAATGGGTGTCCTGCTTGCAATAGGGGAAAAAAGATGGAAGCTTGTCGGCCAATTTATTGTCGAAATTTTGATGGTCGCAGTACTATCCATTGTAATCGCCACAGCCAGTGGAAATGTCGTAGCAAATCAACTTGGAGAACAGTTGCTAAATCAGGAAATGGAATCGGCCGAACAAACGAATACACCTGAATCTTTTAGAAGAGGAAGAGGCATGGGATTTGGACCAGGAATGCAGGCTTCACAGGCCCAAACCCAGCAAGTAGAAATGCTTGATGAGCTTGACGTGCAAGTTACTGCAGACGATTTAGGTTTGTTAATGATAATCGGAGTACTTATTGCAATTGTTTCGGCACTCTTGCCATCCTTATCCGTCCTTCGGCTGCAGCCTAAAACAATATTAACAAAACAGGATTAATAAACCTAATGTCTGGCTTCCAATGGTTTACTGTAAAGTAAGTTCCGGTGTGATGAGGTAAGCCAGGCAGTAGATCTCCAAAAAATAAGGTAAGGAGTTATAAAAAATGACTACTCTGCTTGCATTTCAAAATATCAGTTATTGGTATAAAAAGACATGACATCCTTAAAAATATTAATGTTAGCTTCCATAAAGGGAATTTTTATACCATTATCGGCCCTTCCGGTTCTGGTAAGACTACTTTTCTCGCGCTTGCCAGTGCACTAGATATTCCAAAAGATGGAACAGTTCTGTATGAAGGAAAAGATATAAAGAAAATCGGCCTAACAAGGTTTCGAAATAAATTTGTTTCAATCGTATTTCAATCTTATAATCTCCTCCCATACATGACAGCCTTGCAAAATGTGTTAACGGCGATGGAGATTACTGGTTCGAGACAAAAAAACAAGAAGAATTTTGCCTTAGACATGCTTCAGCGGGTTGGAATCTCTGAAGAGCAAGCGCGTCAAAAGGTTTTGACATTAAGTGGGGGGCAGCAGCAGCGTATATCCATTGCACGAGCTTTATGCTGTGAAGCTGATTTAATCGTAGCTGACGAACCAACGGGAAACCTGGATGAGGATACAGCTCAAGAAATCGTGGATTTGCTGCAAACCTTAGCACATAACGAAGGGAAGTGTGTCATAGTCGTCACTCATGACCCGAACATTGCAAAGAAATCTGATATTACTATTAAGCTATCAAAAGGAAACTTAACGATTAAGTCTAACGATGAATTGGTTTATAATTAAAGTCACACAAATAAACTAATTGATTAGGTATTTAAAACAAAAAAATACTTATAGTTGAAAATCCGCATTATCCAGACTGTGCCCCTTTAATGTTAATCTTCCACAATCGTGCGCTTTTCTTTAATATGAAGTCGACTTTTGCATGGACAACACATTTAAGGGATTGAGTTTTTTGAGGTGAAAAGGATTGTGAAGTAATCTTCTTAAAGTAAAGGGTGCTTTAGTTGAATAAGGAAATTAGGAACTTGAGTATAAATATTTAGTTTTCTTTCCAAGTCCTTATTATTGTATTTAAAAACCATTTAAAAATGAACTTAAAACAAGAAAGACAAAGGGGTCCGGAATCCCTTTGTCTAACTTCACATCATTTATTTAGTTAAAGCTATTAGTGCGATTATTGCAGTAAATAGAATGACAACGAAAGTCATGCCTTGAAGAACTAGAGAAAGAACTTCACTTTTCATTTGCAAAACCCCCCTATAAATTAGTACGGGAGTATAAGCGCTTATACAAACTTTTTTATAGTCAGCTCTATATTTTTTTGATTATTTAGTTTCCAAAACTATTCAACTTAAAATTATATTCCATACGATTCATTAATTTTTGCTCTAAACTCTTTTTCTTTTTTCAATGTCTATTCTCTTTTAGCTATCTCTTTTCAATTTCTTTATCTTTAAATTAACTTCTTTTCATTTTTCTTGTCTTTAAACTATTTTTCTTATTTTTATGTTTTGTCTTTAAACTATTCAACTTAATTACTTTGAATTGGAGCTGAATATAGTATAAATGCATTTAAATACATAATATAGCAAGGCTGAGAAAAAGTAAACGAATATTTGTAATTTGTTGATAAAATCTGAATACTTTCGACTTTAGCTATAATAAAGGAAAGAATGAGAATGCTATTGTAAAAAATGGATATACATTTAGAAAGAGTGTAGTCTATTAAAAATTTTGTAATTTATATCTTTTCTATAAAACAATAACCTTTTACCATCATTTAATTCTGGCCCCGATATTGAATTCAAATTCCCCATACTATGCTGTTTGAGAATTTTTTTTGTATGAAGATTCAATTCAATTGATAATTCGAAAGTTGTTATATAATGATTTAAAAATGTTAGAAAGTTGTTAACTGGTAGGTAAACATAATCAGTAGTATTGCTGAATTCACCTAATCGTCCAGTTTCTAGCCAATATATTACATCTGATTTCTTTATTCCTAAGATGAAAATTATATCCCGAATGTTTATTGATCCGCTATTAAAGCTTTGATTAATAATAATTTCTTTTAAGTAAAAATAACAATCTCGCTTATCTATTAACGTATTGGTTAGTTTTGGTCCGTTCAATTTAAATTTAATTTTGCCCGATAGCATTCCTCTTAAGATTAATGCTGCATGGTGTGGACCAGCCCATTGAAATGAGTTGCCTAAAGATATTGGCAATTTTACATGTTGGCTATCACTTTCTTCCAGCTTTGACTCAATGCTATTTATTGACTTAATTGGTATTATCCAAGTACTCGCAGAACCAATTTTATAACAATGAGTTCCCTCGATTAGGTTACTATTCAAGATATTAAATGCTGCCTTAGAACTTAATCCCCAATGGGTCATTATTTCCTCTTTCGTATAACTATTCTCAAATTCATCTAGGAGTTTATCGACCTCACTTTTTTCGATTATGTTGAACTTTAAGCCCTTATAAAAATATGGTTCTGAATTAATAACTTCTGAATAAATAATTCCACCGTTAAATTTAGTATTTATATATTTTATCTCGTCCGACCTGATAAATTGATCACCTTTTAATTTAATCCTGTTCTTAGAAATGAAATTTGTAACTTCCTTTGAAATTGGCCACAAATCAGTTCCTATCAATTTTGTTATTCCATATTTTAAGAAGCTAAAGAAGGCCTGTTCATTATTTTCTTCTGCCATTTCAAGAAATTGATAGAAAGCTGTTGGCCAGTTCTTAATGATGTTGAATACGAAGTTATATATACAAATTGACTGTTCAAGTGTTCTATAGTTTTTCAAATGATTTCTTTCCAATATACTCCCTTTATAGAAGATATTACTATCATGAATAGAGAGGTTATCAGGTTTAACAAGCTTTGCAGCCCAAATAGATAAAAAATCTAATGCGTTTAGAAAAGTAGCTGAATTATTAATCCATGAATGCTCATATTCAAAACTATTTTTTAAGTAGATATTATTTAATAATTTTTGGTATTGAATAAGACTATTATTTTTTACGAAGTTATTTTGTGAAAATGAAAGAAACTTGTTACATTTTGGGCAAATATTTTGTATAATGTCTCTAGTATTTATAATATTATGACAATTTGTGCATTTGTCTATTAAAAATCTCTTATGTTCCAAACATATAATTGAATGGCTGCTGATCCAAATTTTCCTTTGAAAACTATCCTCATCAAGACAAATAGGACAAAATCTAGTTTTATCATACAAAAACCATGGATTTTTCTTAACATTCCTTACTCCTAGTCCAATCCTTTCAAGATCAAAAGAAATTGATAATGCTATTGCTTGTTCAATAGGTAACCTTAAAAAGTTAGCTAAGGCCTCCAGTTCTTCACCATTAAGCCAATTAACCATATTTTTGATAAGTTTAATCGAATAGCGGTTCTCAAGAATGTGAAAAATCCAGCTGGGATCCATTAAATTTTGTTGAGCAACCCGATAAACAAAGCTAAGTAATGTTTCATGTGCATAAGGCTTAGGATATATAAGCATGATATTACCACCTATTATTTTTTCCTAGTTTTGCCTTGTATAAATAAACTATGTAAGGAGAATTGGAAATGAATGGTTCAAGAAAAATTAAAGCGAGCAATAAATTAAGCATAAGAGGAAAACACCGTAGCACAAAAATGCGTAGAATGATTCCTTGGGAAAGCACTTTAGAAAGAGATTTCATTAAGCTATTAGACTTTGACCCGACCGTTATATATTTTGAGTTTCAACCAGTTAGAATAGATTTTGCATACAAAGGAAAAAAGCGAAAATATTATCCTGATTTCCTAGTTCGGAAAAATGATTATAAAGACTATATTTTTGAAGTTAAAGCATTTGAAAAAAGTAAAAATGAACAAAATGTACTTAAGTTTCAAGTGGGGCAGAAATATTGTTCGGAAAATAACATGAAGTACGTTGTTGTGACGGAAGAAGATATTAGACAAGGTTATTTAATTGAAAATCTAGATATACTTTCTGAGGTACGTGAGGATTCAATTAGGAAAAGAGTAATGTATGAAATACGTAGAAAATTAATTGAATTGGGCGAAAAAGCATCTATTCATCAATTAAAACTAGCATGCAATGATATTGATGAAGCAGTTTTTGAGTGTAATCTTTATTATTTAATTTATACTAAAGAAATTTATACTGACCTAGTTAATAATGAAATAAATGAAAATATCATTGTTGAAAGGATGCAAGGATAGATATGGCTGGTTATTATTTTGAAGTTGGTACTAAGTTTATGATAAATGATAAAGAATATATGGTTCGTCGTGATTTGGAATTAGATTATGAAGTAGAAAATTTGAATTATAAGAAGATAGAGATTATTCGAAAACAGGAATTGCTTAATTTATGGTGGAATGGTTCATTGCTCTTTAGGGTAAATAATGAGAAGGAAAATGAAAATCTCTTAATAATACATAATTTAGACGACCTAGATGAGTCATCAAAAAGTGAAGCATTAGAACGTTTTAGAATTTTAGAACCGGTAATAAAGGGAGAGGTATTACCAAGTGAAATAAATGAGTATTTAAAATCATTAGAACGTAAGGTTGGTAAATCTACTTTTTATGACTGGAAAAAAGACTGGGAAAGAAATGAAGATATACGTTCGCTAGTTCCAAAAAAACCAGGACCTAAAGGCTCTAGAACAAAGAAACGGGTTTTAAAATTATTAAATGAAGCAATTGAGAATTGTGTATATAGTGATGGAAAGGTTACATTAGAAGATATACATTCTGAATTAACCTGTTTAATAGATGAGGAGAATAAAGAGGCAGTAGAGGCAAATGAAAAACTAGAATATATATCTCCAGCGACAGTGAGAAGAAGAAAAGAGGAACTAATTGATATATATAGATTAGACAAAGAAAAGTATGGAACAGTTTTAGCAAAATTAAAAAGAGATGGGGCCAAGGAAGAAGTATTAGCTACACGTCCATTACAACGAGTAGAAATAGATTGGACAACTGTGGACGTAATGTTAATAGATCCAACAGATTTAAAACCTAAAAGACCAAATCTAATATATGCTATTGATAAGTATTCTGGTGAACCATTAGGATTTTTTATTACATTTAATCCAGTTGATAGCAATGCCTTAAAGCAATGTTTAATTCATGTCATAATGCCTAAAACCTATATTGAAGACCTATATCCACTTGTTCAAAACAAGTGGGTTGCACATGGAATTCCTCATACAATTGTTGTTGATAATTCGACTGTTAATGATTCATATGAATTTGAAGAAGCGTGTTATCAGGTAGGGGTGAAGGAGGTTCAATTTTGCACCATTGATTCTGGGTACCAGAAAGGTACTATTGAAAGGGCATTCAGAGAATTAAATACAAAGTTTATTCATGATTTAAAGGGAACGACATTATCTAATATTATGGAAAAAGGTAGATATGACTCTATGGGAAAAGCTTGTATCACAATACAAGGCTTTATCTACATGGCACATATTGCAATAGTTGATATGGTTTCACATAAGTATCATACAAGAAGAGGTAATTCTCCTCATAATATTTGGAAAGAAGGCATAGCATCAAATTCAAGATTAGAATTGCAGCTCCCTAGAAGTATAGATTCGCTAAAGATTATGCTTATGGGTGGTTCGGAACTAAGGAAAATTCAGCAAACTGGAGTTGTCATTGAAAATGAGTATTATCAAAGTAAGGAACTAATGCAATTAAAGAATGAATTAGAGAAATACAACAGAAAAGATGAAAAAGTAAGGGTAAGATTTGATTTAAGTGATATGAGGAAAGTTTATGTTTATAACACGTTTAACAATCGATATATAATTGCAGATGAAACCGGATTCAAGAGAAAGAAGATAGATATGACATTGCCAGTTCCTTATGTAACGCTTGAATTAGATTCAAAAAGAAAATCAGAAATTAAAAAAACTTTCAACCCACGTAGTCGAGCTATTTCTAAAAGAAGTATAAAACTTATTCAGGATCAAGATGAAAAAATAGTAGCAAAATGGAAGAAAGGTCATGAACCAAATGAAACAGTAAGTTCTTCATTCATTACCGAAACTGTTTTAAAAACAGAAACAAATGTGAATATACCTTTGGGTAATGATGATATAACGATTTTAGAAAATGAACAGCCAACGAAAAATACAAAGAATAAAAAAGATGATTCTAAAAATGAAAGTCAGGATAAGGATATTTCTTATATGGATTATGAAATTACTGATATTGAAGATCTACCAAGTTGGGAAACAAAAACAAAAACTAGCCCAAAGGTGGGGTAATGTGAGCGAAAATAAGAAATTTGCAAAATTAAATGGGTTTCCTGCAAGTCCTGTTGAAGTGAAAAGTAGGAGAGAACATACAAAATCTATAATAGTCTCACATCCCAGATATCAAAAAATTATGAACAGGATAGAAGAATTACATTTTTATTCTAGTGGTTCCTTACAAGCAGAAACGTTATTCTTATACGGTGAAACGGGTGTAGGAAAATCCACTGTATTAGAAGAGTATACTGAACGATTTCAACGAGAGATTATAGATGGGATTACAATTGTACCAATACTTTATAATAAGGTCCCTGTTGGAGCAACCCCAAAATCGGTTGCATCTAGTCTATTAAGTTCTCTTGGGGACCCTGCATATGACAAGGGTACGGAAATTTCTCAAACCGATAGACTTCTACATTTTATTAAAGTATGTAAAGTTGAATTAATTATTATCGATGAGTTTCAACATTTAATTGATCGTGATACAAGAACTGTATTGAGGAAAGCATCTGAATGGATAAAGAAGTTTAGTGATGACGCTAATGTTCCAATTATTTTATGTGGGATGCCAGAATCGAAAAGAATCTTTGAACATAATGAACAGCTAGACAGAAGGTTTCTTGATAAAGAAGAAATATACGGATTCCAATATATAACAAAAGAAGAACAAATCGAATTTAGAACATTCTTAAAGGCTGTAGACGAAGATCTTCCTTTTTACAATAGAACATACCTTGCAGATAAGAAATTGTCCGATAAGATGTTTTATGCTACTAATGGAAATCCGTATTATGTTAATAAAATCCTAGTTGAAGCTACAGCTTTCGCTGCCAAAAGTGGAAATGATTCAATTGACGAAAATCACTTATATGAGGCATTTAGGAGAATAAAAAATTCAAAAAGACCCTTTGTCACAAATCCTTTTACAAACGATAAATTTAATTTATTTGATGCATTTGAATTAGAACAAAATAAAAACAAAAAATTAGCTAAAAACATAGGATAACACTATTGCAATTGCGGTAGTGTTTTTTTCATGAAATGTGCAAAGTGTATTCAACAATAAAGGTATACAGATATGTGTATTTCTATAGATTCAAAATGTGCTATGC
>NZ_HE978514.1:568534-574447 GCF_000311725.1 Robertmurraya massiliosenegalensis JC6 | reverse complement strand
TTTGATGGGTGCTCTTTTTTTGATCTTATTCTATAAAATAGGTATTTAAGTGACTGAGTAAGAAAGTTTGTATTTTATAAAGGGCTCATGAGGACAAAGTGAAACAGAGTCACAGGAAAGAATATCCTCATAGAGGGTTCATGAGGACAAAGTCAGGCCAAAACCAGAAAAGTATGTCCTCATAGAGGGTTCATGAGGACAAAGTCAGACGAAATTCATGAAAGCTTGTCCTCATAGAGGGTTCATGAGGACAAAGTCGAACGAAATCGAAGAAAGTTTGTCCTCATAGAGGGTTCATGAGGACAAAGTCAGGCGAAAATCAGAAAAGTTTGTCCTCATAAGGGGTTCATGAGGACAAAGTCGAACGAAAACCAAGAAAGAATGTCCTCATAGAGAGTTCATGAGGACAAAGTCGAACGAAAACCAGGAAAGGTTGTCCTCATAAGGTGCTCATGAGGACAAAGTCAAGCAAGCAGAGTCACAAGAAAGAATGTCCTCGTAACCTGTTCAAGAGAGCAATTTCCAGTCACCGCCCAAAATTCCTTCGTTTTTTTCGATAACAAGAAGGATAATCTAACAGTAATAAACCAATAGCTTCTATATCATACGTGTTCAAATTTGCAAATGCGTAATAATTAGGAATAGGTCACAAGTACTCATCTTTAATTCAAGGCAAAAATGGGTCGCATTAACCCTTTATTTTTAGTACAATGACACTTACATGATTTTGCTTTATTAGGAGGACGTATTGTGTTACAAAATGGACTGGTAATGGTTCTCATCATTCTAGCGATTAATATTGTTTATGTGTCCTTTTTTACAATCCGAATGATTTTGACGTTAAAGGGACAGCGATATCAAGCAGCTTTTATTAGTATGATTGAAGTCGTCATTTATGTCATTGGACTTGGATTGGTGCTGGATAATCTTGATCAAATTCAAAATTTAATAGCGTATGCTGTTGGCTATGGAATAGGTGTTATCGTAGGAATGAAAATAGAAGAGAAACTTGCGTTAGGTTATATTACGGTCAATGTTATTACGAAAGAGTATGATCGAGATTTACCGAGAAATCTTCGTGAAAAGGGTTATGGAGTGACGAGTTGGGCAGCGAATGGTCTTGAGGGAGAACGGATGGCATTGCAGATTCTAACTCCAAGGAAATATGAGCTAAGGCTATATGCAACGATTAAAGAATTAGATCCGAAAGCGTTCATTATAGCTTATGAGCCAAAAGCAATTTATGGTGGATTCTGGGTGAAATCGGTTAGGAAAGGAAAATTGTTTAAATGAGCAAATTGAAGCAGAAGTTTGAGGTACAAGAACATGAGACCATTGACCAATGTTTAGAACGGATCCAGAAAGCTGGTTATATGCCTATCAAAAGAATTGAGAAGCCGATTTTTCAAGAAAATAGGCAAGGAACGGACGTAACATATGAGCCAATTGGACGGCAAATTATTTTTGAAGCAAAAAAAACGGAAGATTAAAACACGAACATTAAAAGAAAAATCTTTTATTATTGTTCGATTATTAGTTGACACTTAGCCCTTATGTTGTTAATATGGTAATGCAAATGGAATAATCGATAAAAAATAAAATTTACCTCATATATAATGGGAATACGGCCCATAAGTTTCTACCCGACAACCCTAAATTGTTGGACTATGAGGAAAGTGAATATGACCGGATAGGATTGGTCTTTTATTGAAGGGCAAAAGCGGACATGATGGATAAAAGACTGTGCGAGCGCAGCCTTTAGTTGATGTCCTCTTGTTTTCTGTGCCTCAATAAACGATTGAATGCCCGGACAGATTGCTTTCCTTCATAGGATATAGCAGTTTGTTCCGGGCTTTTATTATGGCTTAAAAGTGGAGGAGAAAAATGAGTGCACAGGTTGCAGTAATTATGGGGAGTACCTCTGATTGGGAAACGATAAAGCATGCATGTGAAGTATTAGATAAATTAGAGATTTCCTATGAAAAAAAAGTAGTGTCCGCACATAGAACCCCTGATTTCATGTTCCAATATGCAGAGGAAGCAAGAGAACGAGGCTTTCGTGTGATCATTGCAGGTGCAGGTGGAGCAGCCCATCTTCCGGGTATGGTGGCAGCCAAAACAATCCTTCCAGTAATCGGTGTACCGATTCAATCAAAAGCATTAAATGGACTGGATTCCCTACTGTCAATTGTGCAAATGCCAGGAGGCGTTCCAGTAGCAACAGTAGCTATCGGCAAGGCAGGGGCAACAAATGCTGGTCTCCTTGCAGGACAAATCCTTGGTACTACAGACCCTGTATTGGCAGAAAAGCTTGGGAAAATGAGAGATGAAACAAGAGAAAAGGTAATGGAAAGTAGTGATGAACTTGTCTAAAACCATTTTACCTGGACAAACGATTGGAGTCATTGGAGGAGGACAACTTGGTAGAATGATGGCGTTAGCTGCCAAAGAAAAAGGCTATCGCATTGCTGTGATTGATCCGACAGACGATTCTCCATGTGGGCAAGTATCTGATATTAAAATCGTAGCAGATTATCACGATTTACAAGCGATTCAAAAATTAGCAGAAGTTAGTGATGTTATTACGTACGAATTCGAGAATATCGACGCAGTTGCCCTCAAATGGCTTTGTGAGAATGCCTATGTCCCACAAGGAAAAGAAATTTTAGAAATTACCCAAAATAGAGCGACAGAAAAAGCTGCTATCGGGAAAGCAGGTGCAAAGGTAGCACCTTATAAAGTCATTAAATCGATGGAGGACATTTATACACAAATTGATGTCATCGGCTATCCTTGCGTATTAAAAACAGCAACGGGTGGTTACGATGGTAAGGGGCAGCTTGTCATTCACACAAGAGAAGACATTGAAAAAGGCGAACCATTAGTAGCTTCAGGTCTTTGTGTGCTTGAACAGTGGATTTCTTTTGAAAAAGAAATTTCAGTGATCGTTGTGCGTAACCAAAAGGGTGAGACATCTGTTTTTCCAGTAGGAGAGAATATTCATAAGGATAATATTCTTCATGAAACCATTGTTCCAGCAAGAATGACAGTGGAAGCGAAGGAAAAAGCAATAACTTTAGCAAAGGAGCTAGCTCAGTCCTTAAAACTAGTTGGAACGCTTGCGGTTGAAATGTTTTTAACGGCAGACGGCGAAATCTACATAAATGAGCTGGCGCCTAGACCGCATAATTCCGGTCATTATTCCATTGAGGCTTGTGAAACATCCCAATTTGAACAGCATATTCGGGCCGTTTGCAATCTTCCACTCGGAAGTACTGAATTATTAAAGCCAGTTGTGATGGTGAATATTCTTGGTGAGCATCAAGAGCAAATCATTGAAAAAATAGGCGAATATCCAAATTGGAAAATTCACTTATATGGAAAAAAGGAAGCGAAAATTAAACGGAAAATGGGTCATGTGACCATTTTGCATCACTCAATAGAGGACGCCCTTTCTGAAATTGACAACAGTAGAATTTGGGAACAGGCGAAGGAAAGAATCGGAGGATAAATAAATGATCGATCGTTATACAAGACCCGAAATGGGCGCAATTTGGACAGAAGAAAATCGTTTTAAAGCTTGGTTAGAGGTAGAAATACTTGCATGTGAGGCATGGGTTGAACTTGGAGATATTCCAAAGGAAGATGTTCAAAAAATCCGTGAGAATGCGTCATTTGATATTAACCGTATCAAAGAGATTGAAGAAGAAACTCGTCATGATGTTGTGGCATTTACTCGTGCTGTATCTGAAACACTTGGTGAGGAAAGAAAATGGGTTCATTACGGTTTAACTTCAACAGACGTCGTGGATACAGCCTTATCGTATCTCGTCAAGCAAGCCAATGATATTTTATTAAAAGACCTTGAAGGCTTTGTAGAAATTTTGAAAAACAAAGCAAAAGAGCATAAATATACGGTTATGATGGGACGTACTCATGGAGTGCACGCTGAACCAACTACTTTTGGATTAAAGCTTGCTCTTTGGTACGAAGAAATGAAGCGTAATCTGGAGCGTTTCAAGCAAGCTGCAGAAGGAATTGAGTACGGAAAAATTTCTGGAGCCGTTGGAACATATGCCAATATTGATCCATTCGTGGAGAAGTACGTGTGTGAAAAGCTTGGAATTAAGCCAGCGCCTATTTCCACACAAACTTTACAACGTGACCGTCATGCACACTATATGTCTACAATCGCTTTAATCGCTACTTCAGTTGAAAAATTTGCGACGGAAATTCGTGGATTACAAAAGAGTGAAACGCGTGAAGTAGAGGAATTTTTCGCAAAAGGTCAAAAAGGTTCTTCGGCAATGCCACATAAGCGCAACCCAATTGGTTCTGAAAATATGACAGGTCTTGCTCGCGTGATTCGTGGACATATGGTAACGGCTTATGAAAATGTTCCACTCTGGCATGAACGTGATATCTCTCATTCGTCTGCAGAGAGAATCATTTTACCAGACGCAACGATTGCCTTAAATTACATGTTAAACCGTTTTGGAAACATCGTGAAAAATTTAACGGTCTTCCCAGAGAACATGAAACGCAATATGGATCGTACGCTTGGACTTATTTACTCTCAACGTGTCCTACTTGCGTTAATCGATAAAGGTTTACCACGTGAAGAAGCGTATGATACGGTGCAACCGAGAGCGATGGAAGCTTGGGAAAAGCAAGTACCATTCAGAAGCTTAATTGAAGCAGATGAGAAAATTACAGCGAAGCTATCTCCAGCAGAAATTGAAGATTGTTTTGATTACAATTACCACTTAAAGCATGTAGATACGATTTTTGATCGATTAGGTTTATAAGAGGTTCCATTCTTTTGACTTTGAGAATTATCTAGTTCCAGCGCCTATCGCCTATCAAACTTCAGGTCCTCTCCCTACGATAAGTCAATCTCACCGGATTGACTTTATCGAAAGAACAGACCATTCCAGTTTGTACGGCGATGACCATGGCGCATCCACTTTTAATATAGGAGGCTCTCCACATGGAAAAAAGAGCGTTATTATATGAAGGAAAAGCGAAAAGGGTTTATCAAACGGATGATGAAAATCTCGTATGGCTTGAATATAAGGATTCTGCTACAGCCTTTAATGGTGAAAAGAAAGCGCAGATTACGGGTAAGGGAAAGCTCAATAACGAGATTACGAGCTTAATATTTTCAAAGTTAGAAAAAGAAGGAATTGCCTCTCATTTCGTTGAGAAACTATCTGAGACAGAACAACTTGTGAAAAAGGTGACGATTATCCCTCTAGAAGTAGTCGTACGCAATGTGGCGGCAGGTAGCTTTTCCAAAAGATTAGGGATTGAAGAAGGAAAACCTCTCTCAAAGCCGATCGTCGAGTTTTACTATAAAGATGATGCTTTAGGGGACCCACTGATTACAGAAGACCATATCGAAGAAATGCAGTTAGCTACGAAAGAAGAGGTAGCTCTTTTAAAAGAAAAGGCATTACACATAGATGAAGTATTATCAAAGTTATTTCTTGAATTAAATATTCGTCTCATCGACTTTAAGTTGGAATTCGGGAAGGATGCACAAGGTGAAATCGTCCTTGCGGATGAAATCTCTCCAGATACTTGTCGCCTATGGGATAGCAACACAAATGAAAAGCTTGATAAAGATGTATTCCGTCGTAATTTAGGAAACTTAACAGATGCTTACGAAAACATTCTTGCGAGACTTGGAGGTCCATCACATGTATAAAGTAAAAGTTTATGTAACGTTAAGAGAAAGTGTACTTGATCCACAAGGAGCTGCGGTAAAGCACTCATTACAGTCATTAAGTTATAACGAAGTATCAGACGTTCGAATTGGAAAATACATGGAGTTAACGATTGAAAAGTCAGAACGTAATGTGGAAGATGTCGTAAAGGAAGTGTGTGATCGCCTCCTAGCAAACCCGGTTA
>NZ_HE978514.1:563613-568245 GCF_000311725.1 Robertmurraya massiliosenegalensis JC6 | reverse complement strand
TTGAAGACTATCGCTATGAAATCGAGGAGTGTGTAGCCCAATGAAGTTTGCAGTCATCGTGTTTCCAGGCTCCAACTGTGATGTAGATATGTATCATGCAATTAAAGACGAACTGGGTGAAGAAGTCGAGTATGTCTGGCATGATACCGATAACTTAGATGAGTATGATGGAATTCTTTTACCTGGTGGATTTTCCTATGGGGATTACTTGCGTACAGGGGCGATTGCTCGCTTCAGCAAGGTGATGCAAGAGGTCGTGAAAGCAGCGAATGCAGGAAAACCTGTACTTGGTGTTTGTAATGGCTTCCAGATCCTTTTAGAGAGCGGATTATTGCCAGGTGCGATGAGACGAAACGAGAGCTTGAAATTTATTTGTAGACCAACGAACTTAAAGGTGGAAAATAACGAAACGATTTTCACCTCTGAATATAAAAACGGTGAAGTCATCACGGTTCCGATCGCTCATGGTGAAGGGAATTATTATTGTGACGTAGAAACACTTCAAACATTGAAAGCGAACAATCAAATCGTCTTTACGTATGAAAACAATCCAAATGGCTCATTAGAGGATATTGCTGGAATCATCAATGAAAAGGGAAATGTTCTTGGTATGATGCCCCATCCTGAACGAGCAGTTGATGAATTATTAGGAGGAGCAGATGGCTTAAAGTTATTCCGCTCGATCGTGAAAACATTTCGAAATGCTGTTGTCGTATAAATTTTTCCGGTAGGAGTAGCGAAAGAATCCTGCACATCACGGGTAATCAAAGCATTCAGAAACTATGGAGGGAAGCACATGTCAATCATGCTTGAACCAAGTCCGGAACAAATTAAAGAAGAGAAAATTTATCGAGAAATGGGTTTAACTGACGAGGAATTTGCCAATGTGGAGAAAATCCTTGGAAGAACTCCTAATTATACAGAAACTGGCCTTTTCTCTGTTATGTGGTCAGAGCATTGTAGCTATAAAAATTCAAAGCCGGTTTTAAGAAAGTTTCCAACTAAGGGCGAGCGAGTCCTTCAAGGTCCTGGAGAAGGAGCGGGAATTGTTGATATTGGCGATGAACAAGCCGTTGTTTTTAAAATCGAAAGTCATAATCACCCTTCTGCGATAGAGCCTTACCAAGGAGCTGCAACAGGTGTCGGTGGAATTATACGTGACGTCTTTTCGATGGGGGCGAGACCCATTGCTCTACTAAACTCGTTGCGTTTTGGAGAGTTGGATGCCTCTAGCCGTGTCCGTTACCTTTTTAAAGAAGTAGTTGCTGGTATTGCTGGCTATGGAAACTGTATTGGGATTCCAACGGTTGGGGGAGAAATTCAATTTGACCCTTGTTATGAAGGGAACCCACTTGTTAATGCGATGTGTGTCGGGTTAATTGACCATAAGGATATTAAAAAAGGTCAGGCGCATGGTGTCGGAAATACGGTCATGTATGTCGGTGCGAAAACAGGTCGTGACGGCATTCATGGGGCAACCTTCGCATCAGAAGAATTAACAGAGGATTCAGATGAAAAACGACCAGCAGTTCAAGTAGGAGACCCGTTTATGGAAAAACTGCTTATTGAAGCTTGTCTTGAACTCATCCAGTCTGACGCTCTTGTTGGAATTCAAGACATGGGAGCAGCTGGATTAACAAGCTCTTCTGCAGAGATGGCAAGTAAGGCTGGGTCTGGGATTGAGATGAATCTCGACCTTGTGCCACAGCGTGAAACAGGAATGACGGCTTACGAAATGATGCTTTCTGAATCACAAGAGCGTATGCTGATTGTCGTGAAAAAGGGTCGTGAGCAAGAAATCGTTGATTTATTCTCAAAATACGGTTTGGAATGTGTCTCAATTGGTACGGTAACGGACGATAAAATGCTGCGTCTTATTCATAAGGGCGAGGTTGTAGCCAATGTCTCGGCAGATGCCCTTGCAGAAGATGCGCCAGTATATCATAAGCCTTCTCTTGAACCGGAATATTTCCGTGAGTTCCAAGCGATGGAAAATGATGTTCCAGCTGTAGATGATTACAATGAAACACTCATTCAGCTTTTAAAGCAATCAACCATCGCTAGCAAAGAATGGGTATATGATCAATATGACTATATGGTTCGTACGAATACAGTGGTGGCACCAGGATCAGATGCTGCGATTGTCCGCATTCGTGGGACAGAAAAAGCGTTGGCGATGACAACAGATTGTAATTCAAGATATATCTATTTAGACCCAGAAACAGGTGGGAAAATTGCAGTTGCTGAGGCGGCGAGAAATATTGTTGCTTCTGGCGGGGAGCCGTTAGCGATTACCGACTGCTTGAACTTCGGGAATCCAGAGAAACCAGAAATTTTCTGGCAGTTTGAAAAAGCAGTAGACGGGATGAGTGCTGCTTGTACAAAACTTAATGCACCCGTAATCGGTGGAAACGTATCCCTTTATAACGAAACGAATGGGACGGCAGTCTATCCAACTCCTGTAGTAGGGATGGTCGGTTTAGTGGAAAACCTTGCACATGTTACGACACAAATCTTTAAGAACGCTGGAGATCTCATTTATTTAGTAGGGGAAACAAAGCCTGAATTTGGTGGAAGTGAATTGCAAAAACTGACATATGGACGAATTTTTGGAAAGGCGCCAGAAATCGATCTTGATGTGGAAGACGAGAACCAAAAGAGTGTCTTAGCAGCTATTCGTGCGGGATTCGTTGCATCTGCTCATGATCTGGCAGAAGGCGGACTTGCGGTTGCATTAGCAGAAGGATTAATGGGATCAACTGAACTTGGTGCGAAAGTGAAAGTAGATGGGGATGTAACTTCTGCCCTTTTCAGTGAATCACAATCTCGTTTCTTACTATCTGTGAAAAAGGAAAACCAAGCACAATTTGAGAGCTTAGTGAATGCTCAGTTAATCGGTGAAACGACAAATACATCTAACCTCGAAATCTACGCGAATGACAAGCTTGTACTTGATCAGAAAGTGGTAGATTTAGAGGCAGCTTGGAAAGGGGCTATCCCATGCTTGCTGAAATAAGGGGATTGAATGAGGAATGTGGCATTTTTGGTGTTTGGGGGCATCCTGATGCTGCCCAAATCACTTATTACGGTTTACACACCCTACAACATCGTGGGCAAGAAGGAACCGGAATGGTTGTCACAGACGGTCTGAAGCTTAAAGGGGTAAAAGGAGAAGGGCTTGTTGCTGAGATTTTCACACAAGAAGCGATTCAGCAACTTGACGGTTTTGGAGCGATTGGTCATGTCCGTTATGCAACTGCAGGAGGCGGTGGCTATGAGAACGTGCAACCGCTTCTTTTCCACTCTCAATCTGGAAGTCTAGCACTTGCACATAACGGAAATTTAGTGAATGCTACAGCGTTAAAGCGCCAGCTTGAAGGACAAGGAAGTATTTTTCAAACGAGCTCTGATACCGAAGTACTTGCCCACCTCATTAGACGCGGTGGCAATGCACCGCTTGAGGAGCAGGTCGAAAACGCATTGACGATGTTAAAAGGGGCTTATGCATTTTTAATCATGACAGAAACACAGCTGATGATTGCCCTTGATCCAAATGGCATGCGACCACTTTCTATCGGTCGCTTAGGGGATGCTTATGTAGTCGCTTCTGAAACATGTGCCTTAGATGTCGTCGGCGCTAGCTTCGTTCGTGATGTCGAGGCAGGAGAACTGGTGATTATCGATGATTCAGGGATTCGTTCTGAAAGATATGCGATGCCTGCCAATCAAGCGATGTGTTCGATGGAATATGTTTATTTTTCTCGACCAGATAGTGACATTCAAGGAATCAATGTTCATACAGCTCGTAAAAATCTTGGGAAAAGATTGGCGCTTGAAGTACCAATTGAAGCGGATGTCGTCACAGGCGTTCCGGATTCCAGCATTTCTGCTGCAATCGGTTATGCAGAAGAGTCCGGCATTCCTTATGAAATGGGCTTGATTAAAAATAAATATGTTGGTAGAACGTTCATTCAACCTTCTCAATCCTTACGTGAGCAAGGGGTAAAAATGAAACTATCTGCTGTTCGTGGTGTCGTGGAAGGCAAGAGGGTGATCATGGTTGATGATTCAATCGTTCGTGGTACAACGAGCCGCAGAATTGTGACAATGCTAAAGGAAGCTGGAGCAACTGAAGTGCATGTTGTGATCAGTTCACCACCCATTAAAAATCCATGTTTCTACGGAATTGATACTTCTTCAAAGGAAGAGCTCATGGCAGCGAGTCATTCAGTCGAAGAAATGCGTGAAATTATTGGCGCGGATACGTTAACCTTTTTAAGTGTAGAAGGCTTACTAGATGGAATTGGCAAGGTAAGCCCTGATGAAAACTGTGGTCAATGCCTCGCTTGCTTTACAGGCAAATACCCTACAGAGATCTATCCAAGTACAGCGAAAATGTATGAAAAGGTTTAAGGAAGAGCGGCATACGTGATGCCGCTTTTTCATTCAAATATGTTGTAGGAAGGGTTCATGATACAAAACTCAGGGTGTTTTCAGAGGAAGGTATGTCACATGAGGGGTTCATGAAACAAAACTCAGGGTGTTTTCAGCGGAAGGTATGTCGCATGAAGGGCTCGTGAAACAAAACTCCGGCTGTTTTCAGAGGAAAGTATGTCACATGAAGGGCTCATG
>NZ_HE978514.1:490477-563218 GCF_000311725.1 Robertmurraya massiliosenegalensis JC6 | reverse complement strand
AAGGGTTCATGAAACAAAACTCCGGCTGTTTTCAGAGGAAAGTATGTCACATGAATGGCTCATGAAACAAAACTCCGGGTGTTTTCAGCGGAAGGTATGTCACATGAAGGGTTCATGAAACAAAACTCCGGCTGTTTTCAGCGGAAGGTATGTCACATGAAGGGTTCATGAAACAAAACTCTAGCTATTTTCAGAGGAAAGTATGTCACATGAAGGGTTCATGAAACAAAACTCAGGGTGTTTTCAGAGGAAAGTATGTCGCATGAAGGGCTCATGAAACAAAACTCCGGCTGTTTTCAGAGGAAAGTATGTCACATGAAGGGCTCATGATACAAAACTCAGGGTGCTTTCAGAGGAAAGTATGTCACATGAAGGGCTCATGAAACAAAACTCAGTGTGTTTTCAGCGGAAGGTATGTCACATGAAAGGTTCATGAAACAAAACTCAGTGTGTTTTCAGAGGAAAGTATGTCGCATGAGGGGTTTATGAAACAAAACTCAAGGTGTTTTCAGAGGAAAGTATGTCGCATGAGGGGTTCATGAAACAAAACTAGAGTCATTTTTAAAAGAAATGAAGTACTCAAGAAGAGATCCATTTCAGAAGGAAATAATTCACTAACGAGGAGGTCCTGACATGGCCAATGCTTATAGGCAAGCAGGTGTTGATATAGAGGCCGGCTATGAGGCGGTTACAAGAATGAAGAAGCATGTGAACCGGACGATTCGTCCAGGAGTAATGGGCGGACTTGGCGGATTTGGTGGAATGTTTGATTTATCATCCCTTAATCTGAAGGAACCGGTTCTTGTTTCGGGTACAGATGGAGTGGGCACGAAGTTGATGCTTGCTTTCCTCATGGATAAACATGACACGATCGGCATTGATGCTGTAGCCATGTGTGTCAATGATATCGTCGTTCAAGGGGCTGAGCCTCTTTACTTTTTAGATTATATTGCTTGTGGAAAGGCTGCGCCTGAGAAGATTGAGGCTATTGTCAAAGGGATTGCTGATGGATGTGAACAAGCAGGCTGTGCACTTGTCGGTGGAGAGACTGCGGAAATGCCTGGGATGTACAGTGAAGATGAATATGACTTAGCGGGATTTTCAGTAGGAGCCTGCGAGAAAAAGGATATTATTACAGGAAAGAATATTAAACCTGGGGATGTCTTAATCGGTTTGGCTTCTAATGGAATCCATAGCAACGGCTACTCATTGGTCCGAAAAATTTTCTTTGAACAAGCGGGAATGTCCCTTGAAGATGAGGTGGAGGAGCTGGGCTGTAAGCTTGGAGAAGAGCTTTTACGTCCAACAAGGATTTATGTGAAGCCACTCTTAGAAGCTATTCGTAAATTCGAGATTAAAGGAATTTCCCATATTACAGGTGGAGGATTTGTTGAAAATATTCCCCGCATGCTACCGGATGGATTTGGAGCTGAGCTATCAGAAAGTACGTGGACCGTTCCGCCCATCTTTTCGCTGATGGAAAAATCAGGAAAACTTAAACGTCAAGAAATGTATAATATCTTCAATATGGGTACGGGCATGGTGCTGGTTGTGAATGAAGCGGATGCTAAAGCCGTAATTGAATTGTTTACTGAGCTTGGAGAAAAAGCCTATGTAATGGGCATTGTGACTGAACAAGAAGGGGTACTGATTAAGGAATAGCGGAGGTTACCATGAAAAAGATTGCCGTCTTTGCTTCCGGGAGTGGAAGTAATTTTCAAGCTATTATTGAAGCCGTTCAAAAAGGTGAGCTCGACGCCGATATTTCTTTACTTGTTTGTGATAAGTCAGGAGCCTATGCGATTGAACGAGCAAAAAATGAACAGATCCCTTATTTTGTTTTTAATGCAAAAGAGTACGATAACAAAGAAGCATATGAAAAAGAGATCTTAAAAAATTTGCAAAAGCATGAAGTGGATTTCATTGTTCTTGCCGGGTATATGCGTCTGATTGGTACAACACTTTTAAATGAGTTTGAAGGGAAAATCATTAATATCCATCCTTCTCTCTTACCAGCTTTTCCTGGTAAGGATGCAATTGGTCAAGCCTTACATGCGAGGGTAAAAGTAAGTGGAGTAACAGTTCATTTTGTCGATGTTGGAATGGATACAGGCCCGATTATTGCGCAGAAAGCAATTGAAATTGGCGAACAAGAAACGAAGGAAAGTCTTCAAACGAAAATACATCAAATCGAGCATCAATTGTACCCAAAAGTCATCCAAACAATAATTAGGGGGATTTAGTGATGAAAAAGAGAGCACTCATAAGCGTATCTGACAAAGCTGGAATTACCGAATTTGCGAAGCAATTACATGAACTTGATTTTGAAATTATTAGTACCGGTGGAACGAAGAAAGCGATTGAAGAAGCTGGTATTCCTGTTATGAGTGTAAGTGAGGTTACGGGCTTTCCGGAAATTCTTGAAGGACGGGTGAAAACACTTAACCCGATGATTCATGGTGGATTGTTGGCGAAGTTTTCAGAGGCGAGCCATCAGGAACAACTTTCTGAACATCAAATTCAACCTATTCATGTTATATGCGTCAATTTATATCCGTTTCAACAGACGATTGCAAAGCCAGATGTGACGGTTGAAGATGCGATTGAAAATATCGATATCGGTGGACCTACAATGCTCCGTGCATCTGCGAAAAACCATGAATATGTGACAGTGGTCGTTGATCCAGTTGATTACACAACCGTTATTGAAGAATTGAAGGCTAATGGTGAAGTACAAAAAGAAACTCGTCGTAAGTTAGCTGCAAAAGTATTTAGACATACAGCTGCATATGACGCGATGATCGCTGAATATATGACGGAACTTACTGGCGAAGAAACACCGGAAACACTTACTGTGACATATGAATTGAAGCAATCTTTACGTTATGGGGAAAATCCACATCAAAAGGCGGCTTTTTATCGCAAACCTTTAGGTTCTGTGTTCTCGATTGCAAATGCCACTCAATTACATGGCAAAGAACTTTCTTATAATAATATCAATGATGCAGATGCTGCGCTTCAAATTGTAAAAGAATTCACTGAACCAGCCGCAGTTGCCGTTAAACATATGAATCCATGCGGTGTTGGCACTGGAGAAGATGTCTTCTCAGCTTTTACAAAAGCTTTCGCAGCAGATCCGGTCTCTATTTTCGGAGGAATTATCGCTCTAAATCGTGAAGTCGATAAAGCGACAGCAGAAAAGCTTCATGAAATCTTTTTAGAGATTATTATTGCCCCTTCTTTTTCAGAAGAAGCGATTGAGATTTTAACAGGTAAAAAGAATCTACGCCTTCTAACGATTCCGTTTGATGAAGAGGCGAAAGTGGAAATGAAGTTAACATCGATTGAAGGTGGTTTGCTTGTCCAAGAGCAGGATCGCTTTGGCTTAAAAGATGCTAACGTAACAATTCCAACCAAGCGCAAGCCAACGGACGAAGAGATGAAGGCATTAGAGCTTGGCTGGAAAATTGTGAAGCATGTGAAATCAAACGCAATTGTTGTTAATAATGGCGATATGACCTTGGGGATTGGTGCTGGACAAATGAATCGTGTCGGTGCAGCAAAAATTGCCTTAGAACAAGCCGGGGGACAATCGGAAGGTGCTGTTCTAGCATCAGATGCATTTTTCCCTATGGACGATACGGTAGAAGCAGCAGCCAAGGCAGGCATTAAAGCGATTATTCAACCAGGTGGTTCTGTTCGTGATGAGGATTCGATTAAAAAAGCGGATGAATATGGCATTGCCATGGTGTTTACTGGAGTAAGACATTTTAAACATTAAAGATTGGAGGTTGGCGAAAATGAAGGTGTTGGTTATTGGCCGTGGTGGTCGTGAACATGCGATTTGTCAAAAAGTGAGCGAAAGTCCACAGGTTGAACAAGTGTTTGTCGCACCTGGAAATGCTGGAATGGCAGATGTAGCAGAGCTTGTTAAGATTGAAGAAACAGAATTAGACAAGCTTATTCAGTTTGCGAAGACAGAAGAGGTTGGATTAACGATCATCGGGCCGGAAGTTCCATTATTGGCAGGGCTTGCAGACAAATTCCGTGAGGCTGGGCTTTCGGTATTTGGACCCAATCAAAAGGCAGCTGAAATTGAAGGCAGTAAATCGTTTGCCAAACATTTAATGAAAAAGTACTCGATTCCAACAGCTGAATATGAGGTATTCAGTGACTATGAAGCAGCCAAGCAATATGTCATAGAAAAGGGTGCCCCGATTGTTATTAAAGCGGATGGACTTGCAGCAGGAAAAGGTGTAACCGTTGCGCTTGACTTAGAAGAGGCGTTAAATAGTTTGAAGGAAATGCTAGAGGACTCAAAATTTGGTGAAGCCTCAGCCACTGTGGTAGTAGAAGAATTTCTTGCGGGTGAAGAATTTTCCTTAATGGCCTTTGTAAATGGTGAAAATGTAGTACCGCTTGAAATTGCTCAAGATCATAAGAGAGCTTTTGATGGAGATAAAGGTCCAAATACTGGTGGGATGGGTGCTTACTCACCTGTACCACAAATTAGCGAACATGATATCCAATTAGCGGTAGAGACGATTGTAAAGCCAGCTGCTAAAGCACTTGTAAAAGAGGGAAGAAGTTTTTGCGGAATCTTATATGCAGGATTAATTCAAACCGAAAAAGGACCAAAGGTTATCGAATTTAATGCTCGCTTTGGTGATCCAGAAACGCAAGTAGTTCTTCCAAGAATGAAGTCAGATTTAGTGCAGATCATGCTCGATGTAATGAATGGAAACACACCTGAAATTGAGTGGGATACTCAATCAATGCTCGGTGTTGTCGTTGCTTCCAACGGCTACCCTGAAGCATATGAAAAAGGGGCACAATTGAATGGGTTGGATGAGGTAGGCGGATTTGTCTTCCATGCTGGTACGGAAATGGGAGCATCAGGCAGGTTCCTAACAAATGGTGGTCGAGTATTACTAGTGGGGGCAAAAGCAGATACGCTAGCAAATGCCCAAGCTTCAGTCTATGAAGAACTTGCGAAACTTCATTGTGATGGTGTCTTCTATCGTAAAGATATCGGCTTTAAAGCTATCGCACATGTTTCCTTTTAGACCTTTTCATAAAGGCATAACAGATGGCGACGATGCTTCCGATTAAGATAATGAGTACAAAAGACATATCGGTTACGTATTCCCAGAACATAATTACAACTCCTTTCCCCCTTTAAAAGGGGGGAATATTTAAGTCGGATTATAAGGGACGATGGTTTCTTGAAAGGAATCTTCATCATCTTCCTTTTTATCGGGAACCATTTTCATCCCTTCTTGTATAAGTGATGTTACAGGACAATAACGAACGATGCCTTCACCTACTTTCATGGCACCGAGGATCGCTGTTATTAAAAATGTACTTCTCCAAGGCCTCTTCACCATTTTAGCAGTACTCCAGGCGAGAATGGTTAGCCCACAAGTGATGCGAATAAGGGCATTTAAGATCCCGATGTTTTGTTTAATTTCCATAATCAATACTCCTTCACAATTTTTTAACATAATTTTTTATTTCTTTAATGAGTTAAACAACAAAATATGGTAGTATAAATAAAAATGATGGAAAGCTTTTCAATTAACTTTCATATCATTTTATAATGGAGCAATTCTAATTCATTAAAAATATAAGCCAATGTATATACATCATCGAAAACTTCAAAGGGGAGGGAAACATTGTGCTAGAACAACGATATCGTTGGAAAAACAAACATATTCGTGAGCATGTCTCCGTTATTGATGGGAAATTGTCGCCAACCATATTATTGAAAAATGCTCGCTATTTAAATCAAGTCCTTCGCAAATGGATCACGGCAAATATTTGGATTTACGAGGATCGCATCATTTATGTAGGTGAAAAATTGCCTGAAAATACAGGCAACTGTGAGATTGTTGATTGTAAGGGACAGACACTCGTTCCCGGCTATATTGAACCTCATGCTCACCCATTTCATTTATATAATCCCCATTCATTAGCTCGATATGCATCCCAGTTTGGAACGACTACCTTAATTAATGACAACATGGCGCTCGTTTTACAGTTAGACAAAAAGAAAGCGTTTTCTTTATTAAGGGAGCTACGTAATATTCCAACGACGATGTATTGGTGGTGTCGTTTTGACTCACAAACTGAGATTTTGGATGAGGTAGATACTTTTTCTCATTCTAGTGTAAAATCATGGCTTGAGCATGACGCAGTCTTACAAGGTGGCGAATTGACTGGATGGCCAAAACTTTTAGACGGTGATGACTTAATGCTTCACTGGATTCAAGAAACTAAAAGAATGAGAAAGAAAATCGAAGGGCATTTTCCAGGAGCTTCAGAAAAAACTCTAGCAAAAATGACGTTATTTGGAGTAGATTGTGACCATGAAGCGATTTCGGGGAAAGAGGTTTATGATCGATTAATGCAAGGTTATATGGTGTCGTTGAGACATTCTTCAATTCGACCTGATTTACCCGTCCTTCTTGATGAAATTCATGAATTAGGGATAGAACAATATGATCACTTTATGTTTAATACAGATGGATCTTCGGCATCCTTTTATGAACAGGGTATTATTGACAATATGATTCGAATTGCGATTGAAAAGGGCGTTCCTATTATCGATGCATATAATATGGCAACGATCAACGTAGCGCGCTATTATAATCTTGAATATTTACACGGCAACATTGCGACAGGAAGGGTAGCAAATATTAATTTTCTTCGTGATGAGAAGAGTCCAACACCTATCTCTGTCCTTGCTAAAGGAAAATGGGTGAAGCGTGATGGGAAAAATGTTGATGTATATGAGGAGATAAATTGGGAAACACATGGACTTGAACCTCTAAATATTGAATGGGATTTAACAAATGACGATATGCAATTTTCAATGCCTTTTGGGATTAAAATGGAGAGCTCGGTCATTACAAAGCCTTATTCGATCTCGATTGATGTCAATAATGATGAGCTTCCCGACACTCATGACGAATGCTTTTTTATGCTCATTGATAAAGAAGGGAATTGGCGGACAAACACCGTTCTAAAAGGATTTGCGAATAATCTTCCAGGACTCGCTAGTTCTTTTACCAATACAGGTGACATCGTTCTAATCGGGAAAAATAAGAACGAGATGATTCGTGCATTTAGACGGCTAAAAGAAATAGGTGGTGGAATAGTCTTCAGTGAGAATGAAGTAATTGTTCTTGAAATTCCACTTCCACTTAAAGGAGTTATGTCGAATAAGAGTGTTGAAGAACTTATCGTTGAAGAGAAAAAGTTATCTTCCTATTTAGTTGAAAGAGGCTATAAATTCAATGATCCAGTCTATTCTCTCTTGTTTTTCACCTCCACACACTTGCCTTATATTCGTGTAACTCAACAGGGGATGTATGACGTAATGAACAAAATGGTACTCTTTCCAACGATAATGCGTTAAAATATAAAAGAGTACATGCGCAAATGTAAGGGGTGCACAATGAAACGTAATTGGATGTATGCTACGGCGACAGCATTCTTTTTACTTGCTGGCTGTAGTAATAGCGAAGAAACTGTACAAGAACATCAAGAAAAACCTATAAATGAAGAAGTGAACAAAGAAGGTTCCGTTGAGGAGTTTGCCTATCAATATCCATTAACAGGAGTGGGTGTGAAGGAAGAATCAACGAATCGTGCTTATGCGGTAATGGTGAACAATGATCCGAAGGCAAGACCGCAATCTGGCTTGCATAAAGCAGATATTGTCTATGAGTTACTAGCTGAAGGCAATGTTACTCGTTTTCTAGCTGTTTTTCAAAGTGAGGAAGCTGATCGTATCGGTCCAGTGAGAAGTGCGAGAGACTACTATATTGATTTAGCTAAAGGGTATGACGCATTGTATATTGCCCATGGCTACAGCCCTGAAGCGAAGGAAATGCTAGACAGTGGTTATGTCGACAATATCAACGGGATGCAGTATGATGGTTCCTTATTTAAAAGAGATAGCAATCGAGTTGCTCCCCATAATTCTTATATTACGACGGAGAGTATTTTAAAAGGTGCTGACAATCTCGGTTATAACATGGATGTTCCGCCAGTTTCGTTGCCTTTCTTAACAGAGGGGGAAGCAGAAGCGCTTGCTGGTTCAAGTGCTAAGACCGCACAAATATCCTATTTTTCGAGCGATCTGTTCAATGTTATTTTCGAGTATGATGAAGAAACGATGAAGTATGAACGTTATTCAAACGGTGAACGGACAGAAGACTTGGATTCTAGTGAACCTGTGTTGTTAGACAATATTTTCGTAGTGGAAGCAGACCATCGACTCATTGATGATTATGGTCGTCGAGAGATTGATTTAACTTCAGGAGGAAAAGCTTATCTCCTACAAAGAGGTCAATGGCAAGAAGTCGAATGGAAAAATGTTGATGGTAAGATTCTTCCTTTCGATGCAAATGGGCAAGAGGTTGGCTTCGTATCAGGGAAAACGTGGGTCAATGTCGTCCCATCAGACCAAGGGATTGAAAATGTGGTTTCATTTACGGAGTAACTAAAGGGAGCTTTCGCAACCATGATGGCTGTTGCAAGTTACTAATATGCCAAAAGAGGACAGCCGCACACTTTTTTGCGAAAAACCAAATCTATACGTAAACAGTGAAAAAGAAATAGAAAATTGCCTAAAAGGGGTAAATGTATGCAAATTGAAAAACTTAGAGGAAAAGAACTGGATCAATTATTCAATGCAGTCTTGTCACTCAAAGATTTAGAGGAATGCTATCGTTTTTTTGATGATTTATGCACAGTGAATGAAATTCAGTCTTTGGCACAACGTCTTGAAGTAGCACGTATGCTACGTGAAGGAAAAACATATCATAAAATCGAGACTGAAACAGGTGCGAGCACAGCCACCATCTCACGTGTAAAGCGCTGCTTAAATTATGGGAATGACGCATACGAATTAGCACTTGAGCGAATTAAGGAAGAAAATGCATAAAATTTAAGAAACCGAGGGCGCCAGTTGCCCTCGGTTTTCGATTTTTTTAGGGAATGACGACCGGAAGTTCAAACCTAGTTTTTGTCTAAAAGATGCTCGAATCCGCAATTATGCTTGATTTACCCGCAATATACAGCGAAGTACCCGCAATAATGGGAAAAACATCCGCAATCAACAGCAAAGCCCCCGCAATAATGGGAAAAACCCCCGCAATCAACAGCAAAATCCCAACAAATAAACTCGAAACCCCCGCAATCACCCCCCTCTCCAAAAACCAACATTCTTCCTGCCCCCCAAAAACAGCGATACTTAAACCAACCAAACATAAAAACATGACCTTTTATCATTTTTTATTCCCTATAACAAATGCTATAATGATGGAATGGAGTATGGATTTGTCCATATAAAAAACGATGGATCTTCATCGATTGAAATATACTCGATTTGGAGGAAGTAGTACGTGTACGATATTCGTGACTGGCGCCATGCGTTTAAGCTGGATCCTAATAAAGAAATTTCCGATGAAAATCTTGAAAAAATATGTGAATCTGGAACAGATGCGATCATTGTCGGTGGTACGGACGATGTGACCTTAGAGAAGGTACTAGACTTAATGGCGAGAGTTCGAAGATACACGGTTCCTTGTGTTTTAGAGGTTTCTAATATTGAATCGATTACCCCTGGCTTTGACTTTTATTTCATTCCCTCTGTATTAAATAGCCCTGATTCCAAATGGTTAATTGAGTTGCATCATGAAGCGGTGAAACATTACGGAGATATTATGAATTGGGATGAGATTCTCGTCCAAGGTTATTGTATTCTAAATGAAGATTGTAAGGTAGCCAAGCTAACAAAAGCGAATGTCAACCTAACTAGTGAAGATGTAGCAGCTTACGCAAGAATAGCGGAAAATATGTTCCATCTACCGATTTTTTACCTAGAGTACAGCGGTTCATATGGAGACGTTAAAACCGTTCAAGAAGCGAAAAAAGTCCTCGATCACACCGTCCTTTTTTATGGTGGGGGAATCGGAAACTTAGAACAGGCAAAAGAGATGTCCGCGCACGCTGACGTCATCGTCGTAGGCAATAGTATATATACGGACCTTCAAAAAGCACTTGATACGGTCAAAATATAAATTGATGACAAGACGTAAGTCAGATACAATAAAGATAAGAACATATGTTTGTGTGGTGGTGAAGAAATGCAATACTTAACAGATAAATTATTAAATGGTTTGAATCCAGAACAGCAAAGAGCAGTGAAAACGACAGAAGGTCCATTGCTTCTTATGGCAGGTGCAGGTAGTGGAAAAACGAGAGTATTAACACATCGGATTGCTTACTTAATGGTGGAAAAACGAGTGAATCCGTACAATATTCTTGCGATAACTTTTACCAATAAAGCTGCTCGAGAAATGAAGGAACGTATTTACAAAATGATGGGTGGAGTAGCAGACGAGATTTGGATTTCTACCTTCCACTCGATGTGTGTAAGAATTCTCAGACGTGATATTGATCGAATTGGCTACAATCGAAATTTCACCATTTTGGATTCGACTGATCAGCAATCGGTCATCAAAGGAATCCTTAAGGAAAAGAATATTGACCCGAAAAAGTTTGATCCTCGAGCGATTTTAGGTTCTATCAGCAGTGCCAAGAACGAATTGAAAACACCTGAAGAATTCAGTAAAACAGCTGGTGGCTACTATGATCAGGTTGTGGCAGATGTGTACGATCTATATCAAAAAAGGCTTAGGAAAAATCAAGCGCTTGATTTCGATGATTTGATTATGATCACGATCCAGCTTTTTCAAAGAGTGCCAGAAGTACTCGAATTTTATCAGCGAAAATTTCAATATATTCACGTTGATGAGTACCAAGATACAAACCGTGCTCAATATATGCTCGTGAAATTATTGGCAAGTCGCTTTCAAAATCTTTGTGTTGTGGGGGACTCTGACCAGTCGATTTATCGTTGGAGGGGAGCGGACATCGCCAATATCCTTTCCTTTGAAAAAGATTATCCGCTAGCAAGCGTAATCTTATTAGAACAAAACTACCGCTCGACAAAGACGATTCTAAATGCAGCCAATGAAGTGATTAAGAACAATCTAAATCGTAAGCCGAAGAATCTTTGGACAGAAAATATGGATGGCAATAAAATCTATTATTACCGGGCGGATAGTGAGCAAACAGAGGCTCAATTTGTTGCTGGAAAAATTAAAGAGCAAGTCGATAGTGGCAAACGTTCCTATTCTGATTTTGCGATTCTCTATCGCACGAATGCGCAGTCTCGTGTCATGGAGGAAGTGTTGCTGAAATCGAACATTGGTTATGCGATTGTTGGTGGGATTAAGTTCTATGATCGCAAAGAGATTAAAGACATTCTTGCCTACCTTAGATTAATTGCCAATCCAGATGATGATATCAGCTTGCAAAGGGTCATCAATGTACCGAAGCGCGGCATTGGTTCAAGCTCGATCGATAAAATTGCGAATTTCGCCAATCTCCATGATATTTCGATGTTTGATGCTTTAGAATCGATTGAACTTATTGGATTAAGTCCGAAAATCACGAAGGCAGCTGCAGAATTTCGTGAATTAGTCAAAGGCTATTCAAACATGCAAGAGTATCTTTCCGTTACTGAACTGGTGGAGGAAGTGCTTGAAAAAACTGGCTATCGAGAGCTATTAAAAGCCGAGAAGTCACTAGAATCTGAAAGTCGCTTAGAGAATATCGATGAATTTTTATCGGTCACGAAGAGCTTTGAGGACGGAAGTGAAGATAAGAGCTTAGTTGGATTTTTAACTGATTTAGCGCTCGTTGCTGATATTGATAAGCTGGAAGACGACGGAGAAAAGACGGATCAAGTCGTCTTAATGACATTACACTCTGCAAAAGGATTAGAGTTTCCAGTTGTCTTTTTAATGGGACTAGAGGAAGGCGTATTTCCACATAGCCGTTCCTTAATGGAAGAAGCGGAAATGGAAGAGGAACGCCGTTTAGCATATGTAGGAATTACCCGTGCAGAAGAAGAACTTTATATTACAAATGCACAGATGCGTACTTTGTATGGACGGACGACTATGAACCCTCCTTCACGCTTTATTAATGAAATTCCAGAAGAATTATTAGAAGGGGTTCAGCCGAAAGGAAGAGCGTCAACACCATCCCCATTTGCGGCTCCTTCACGACCAACGTTGAGAGCGGCAGTAAAGAAACCTGTACCAACCTCCACTGGTGGAGAAGCATTGGGATGGGCTGTTGGAGACAAAGCGCAACACGTAAAATGGGGAGTCGGTACCGTTGTTAGTGTAAAAGGTGAAGGTGAAAGCATGGAGTTAGATATTGCTTTTCCAAGCCCAGTCGGGATTAAGAGACTTCTCGCAAAGTTTGCTCCAATTCAAAAAGTGTAAGTGAAAGGGTTGGGAAAGATGGACCTTCAAACAGCAGAAAAAGAAGTGAGAGAGCTTCATCAAAAATTAAATCAATACAATTATGAATATCATGTATTAGACAAACCGTCTGTTCCAGATGCGGAATATGATCGACTTATGCAACAGTTAATCCAGATTGAGGAACAATTTCCTCAGTTGAAGACTTCTGATTCCCCTACACAACGTGTCGGTGGTCAGGTCCTAGACCTATTTGAAAAAGTACAGCACGAAATTCCGATGCTCAGTCTTGGAAATGCCTTTAATGAGCAGGATTTACGTGATTTTGATCGCCGTGTCACACAAGCTGTCGGCGAAGAACATTCGTATGTTTGTGAGTTAAAAATTGATGGACTCGCTGTTTCTTTACGCTATGAAAATGGGTTGTTTGTTCGTGGAGCGACTCGTGGCGATGGAACGACAGGCGAAGATATTACGGCAAACTTACGAACGATTCGTTCGATTCCATTACGCTTAAATGAGCCTGTTTCAATTGAGGTTCGTGGGGAAGTCTTTATGCCAAAACGCTCCTTTGAAGCATTGAATAAGTTGAAAAAGGAAAGAGAAGAAGAGCCGTTTGCCAATCCACGTAATGCGGCGGCAGGTTCCTTAAGGCAGTTAGATACAAAAATTGCTGCTTCACGGAATTTAGATGTTTTCCTCTATAGCATTGCCAATACGGATGCAGCGGGAGTTTCTTCCCATAGTGGTGCCCTCGATTACTTAGATAAGCTAGGATTTAAAACGAATAAGGAAAGAAAAATGTGCCGAACAATCGAGGAAGTGTTACAGTTTGTTGAAGGTTGGGCTGAGAAAAGACCACATCTTCCTTATGAAATCGATGGTCTTGTCATCAAAGTCGATTCATTAGATCAACAAAGAGCGCTTGGATTTACGGCAAAAAGTCCACGCTGGGCAATCGCTTATAAATTCCCTGCAGAAGAAGTTGTAACGACGCTTAGGGAAATTGAGCTAAGTGTGGGACGAACAGGTGTCGTAACGCCAACTGCGATTTTGGATCCTGTTCGTGTAGCGGGAACAACGGTACAGCGCGCTTCTTTGCATAATGAAGATCTCATTCGTGAAAAAGATATTAAAATTGGCGACCAGGTTGTTGTGAAAAAGGCAGGAGATATTATTCCAGAAGTGGTCAACGTGTTAGCTGATAGCCGTACTGGAGAGGAAATTGATTTTCAAATGCCAACCCATTGTCCGGAATGTGAAAGTGAACTCGTTCGTCTGGAAGGGGAAGTGGCTTTACGTTGTATTAATCCCAAATGTCCAGCACAAATTCGTGAAGGGCTGATTCATTTCGTGTCTCGAGATGCGATGAATATTGATGGACTTGGAGAAAAAGTGATTAGCCAACTCTTTGCTGAACAATTAATTGAAGATGTTGCTGACATTTATAAGCTAACAAGAGAACAACTTTTGGCATTAGAAAGAATGGGTGAAAAATCAGTCAGCAATTTATTGCAGGCGATTGAAGCCTCTAAAAGCAATTCACTTGAAAGATTACTCTTTGGGTTAGGAATCAGACATGTAGGTGCAAAAGCGGCGAAAACATTAGCAATTGAATTCGACACTATTGATAGGTTAGCTGTGGCTACATATGAGGAATTAACAGCAATCAATGAAATCGGTGATAAAATGGCTGATTCAATCGTATCCTATTTTGAACTTGAAGAGGTAAAGGAATTACTTGAAGAATTAAAGGCGATCGGCGTGAATACAGAATACAAGGGACCAAAGCCTGTTTCGATTGAAGATTCTACTTCCTTTTTCGCTGGAAAAACAATTGTTTTAACAGGGAAGCTCGAACAATTATCACGTAATGAAGCAAAAGAAGAGATTGAAAAGTTAGGTGGAAAGGTTTCTGGAAGTGTCAGTAAGAAAACCGATCTCGTGATAGCTGGAGAAGACGCTGGTTCTAAGCTGACAAAGGCAGAGGAACTAGGTGTTGAAGTATGGAACGAAGAAAAGATGATAGAAGAGTTGAAGAAATCTCAAGAATAATGGAGATTAGAAAATAAGAGGTGAATGTACCGTGAGAAAGATCTCATTGGTCGTTTTAGCTTTTTTCCTTTTATTGACTGGTTGTGCTCCTAATTTCCAAAAGGAACAGGAGATTGTCCAGGAGAAGGATGACTCGAAAGAAAAAGCGATTATCCCAAAATATAAAATTTCGGATCAATATTACCAAACGATTTTACCGTTTGAGCCTTCGGAAGCTCGTGGTTTAACGGTGAGTCAGTTAAATACAAGATACGATATCGATGAATTTGAAACAGGGTTGATGCGTATTGCACAAAACACGTTTAACCCAGACAAATTTCTGTTCCAAGAGGGGCAGTATTTAGACAGAAAAACGGTTGGCTTATGGCTCAATCGTAAATATACAGACGAACAAGTAGAAAAATTGGAAATGAAAGCAGAAGAAAATATTGGTCTAAACCCTGTAGATCCTGGGGAAGGCGATGTGCAAACGAGAAATCGAGAAAATCCAATCTATTTGGCCCATATTTTAGAGCATAACTATCTTGTCCGAGGAGAAGATGGGACTGCTCGTCTTGGTGGAATTGTCATTGGTTTGGCAATGAACTCGGTTCACTATTTCCAAGAAGTCCAGTATGGTGCTACTTATGAAACCAAAATTGAGCATGCTGTGTTGGATCGAGAAGGGAAGCGAATTGCCCAAGAGGTTGTGGGACGACTAAGACAGATAAAAGGGCTTGAAAAGGTACCGATTACGATTGCATTATTTGAGCAAGAAAGTAATTCCTCTGTTGTACCTGGTAATTTCTTTGCCTATGCTAATGTGTCAGAGGGCAGTTCCAAGCTTGGTAGTTGGGAAGCTGTTAAAGAAGACTATGTTCTGTTCCCTTCAACTGATGCGCAAAATAATTATCGTGATGATTTAACGACCTTTTTGAATTTCAAGCAGGATGTGGAAGAATATTTCCCAAATTTTAACGGTGTAATCGGAAAAGCATTTTATATTGATAATGAACTTCAAGATTTAAGTATCAATATACCGATTCAGTTTTACGGAAAGTCAGAAGCCGTAGGATTTACCCAATATGTAACAGGATTAATTATGGAGCATTTTCCAAACTATATTGCCGTTGAAGTGAATATTTCGTCTGTTAATGGACCGGAAGCGTTAATCGTACGAAAAGTGAATCAAGATGAACCGTTTGTGCATATTTATAATTAATCAAAAACCTGAATCGTGAAATCGATTCAGGTTTTTTGCATTGCTAACTGGGATTTTATGTTAGAATTGAAATATAGGAATAGTTTAATAATTACGTCATCGATACTTGGAGGACGGTTATGAAAAAAAGTAAATTTATCATATATATGGGGTCAGGGATATTATTCGGATTATTTATCCTTCCAACTATTCTACCATTTAACTTCGCTGATGTTTTTGTGCTCGTCTTTGGTGAACCGAATGTGGTTAATAGGATAATTGTATCTGTCATTAGTCTCGTCTTAATCATAAGTTTGTTTCGAGGACTATATAAAGGATTTGTTCAAAAGTAGAGATATGAGTAACAGACCAGTCGATTCGGTTTTGGTCTGTTTTTCATTACAAGACAAAAAGGAGAAATGCAGGAATGATCAAAGTCGATATGTACACAATGTGTCTAGTTCAGGATGGAGATAGGGTGTTATTAATTAATAGACCAAGTGAGCGTGGTTTTCCAGGGTATATTGCGGCTGGGGGAAAAGTTGATTTTCCAGAAAGTTTAACTGATGGAGCGATCCGTGAAGTATGGGAAGAAACAGGGTTAAAAGTAAAAGAGCTCGCATATAAAGGGTTAGCCGAATTCGTTGATCCAGAAGAAAATTATCGATATATGGTCTTTAATTATTTGGCCCAGTCATTTGAGGGGGAACTATTGGAAAATCCACCAGAAGGAGAACTACGTTGGGTCCCAATAAAAGAGGCCCTTGATTTACCAATGCAACCATGGTTTCGGAGAAGATTTCCTTTATTCTTTGAAAAAGGGACTTTCGAAATCTACGAAATTCGCAATCAAGCAGCAAAAGAACAGATTAAAGAGACCGTGAAAATGACGTAATGAAGTTCTATTTTATGAAAAAACCACCATCATTACGAAACCAGCGATTAATAAAGAAAATGTTCGTCAAGATTTAATCAAACGTTTGATTGAATGAAAAAACGACAGACAGGATTCTTAAATGGGCTAGTCGTTATGTTCAATTGAAATGAGGGGAAGCGAATCGTGTTTACATATGAAATCGATGAAGGGCTCACTTTGCGACAAATCGACTTAGCGGATGCTGAGCGAGTATTTGAATTAACGAATCGCTCAAGGGAATATTTGCAAGAATGGCTCCCGTGGTTAGATGGAACGACGAAATTAGAGGATACAATTGGATTTATTGATAGCTGTATGCAAGGTGCGGCTAATAAAACGAGTCTTACTACAGTCATTCTATACAGGGAAGAAATTGTTGGAGTTGCTGGTTACAACAATATTAGTATGGCGAATAAAACTGCTTATATTGGATATTGGCTTGATCAGGAGTATCAAGGAAAAGGAATGATGACTAGGGTGGCGCAAGCCTTAACAGACCATGCGTTTCAACAATTAGGTTTGAATAAAGTGGAAATTCGAGCAGCGGTTGAAAATGAAAAAAGTCGTTCCATACCAGAGAGATTAGGTTTTGTAAATGAAGGCATTATTCGTCAAGCAGAATGGTTATATGATCATTATGTCGATCATGTTGTGTATGGGATATTGGCTGAAGAATGGGGTAAAAGAAGTGAACTTGATTTCCAACGAATACCTGTCGACAAGCTTAGTAAAGTTGCCCAAAAGGAAGCCGGAAAAGTTAAAAACAAGAAATTGCGAATCCTCTGGATTGTTCCGAACGTACTCATATGGTGTATGTTTATTGGTTTGTCCATTTGGGTGGGTACGAAAGTGGAGGAATTACAGGAAATAGAGATGTTATCGTTTTGGATCATTCAGTTACTAGTAGTACTTTTATTGGCAATTATTGGAAGTTATCAAATCTGGAGCTGGATCAAACAAGGGAAGTTGTAGGCTGAAACAAATAGGAGGGGCTACTAATGAAGGCAAATTCAACAGAAACCTCTACATGGAATAAGAGAGGGAAAGTCTTTTTCATGGTTTCGATTATCCTTTTTATTATGATCGGGTACGTTACGCTCGAAAATGAGAACTCTTTTGATAGAGGAGGAATAATTTGGCTTCTTCTCATCATGATTTTTTCTAATATTGTCCTTGTCATACAAAACTATCGGAAGAGAGAATTATATTATACTTTAGGTTCCATCCTTATTTGTGTAGCAGGTATTCTCTTTTTGTTCATACCGGAAATCATGTGGTTAGTAAAGGTTCTCTGAAAAAATTTTCCTTTCTTTCATAAAATCACCTTTCATTGCGCATATTGATATTGTTAACTATCAATGAAAAGAGGGGTTAGGCCATGGATAAGAAGGATAATGAGTACTATGGAACAAATGTTGAAGGCTCTGAGGATTTATTGACGAACAAAACTGGGGAAAATGAGACTGAGGACACATTAACGAATCGTCAAGGTCATCCTGTTACCGACAATCAAAATGTCAGAACGGTCGGGAATCGTGGACCGACAACACTTGAGAACTACGATTTTCTAGAGAAAATTAGTCATTTTGATAGAGAGCGTATTCCGGAAAGGGTCGTTCACGCTCGTGGTGCAGGTGCCCATGGCTATTTTGAAGCGTACGGAACTGTTGGAGATGAACCGATATCGAAATATACAAGAGCGAAACTTTTTCAGGAAAAAGGGAAAAAGACGCCTGTGTTTATTCGCTTTTCAACAGTCAATCATGGCAAGCATTCCCCAGAGACATTAAGAGATCCACGTGGATTTGCTGTTAAGTTTTATACAGAGGACGGAAACTGGGATTTAGTCGGGAATAATTTAAAAATCTTCTTTATTCGCGATCCGTTAAAGTTCCCAGATTTGGTTCATGCATTTCAACCGGATCCTGTGACAAATATACAAGACGGGGAAAGAATCTTTGATTTTATCTCTCAATCGCCCGAAGCAATGCATATGATCACGTTTTTATTTTCTCCTTGGGGAATTCCGGCGAATTATCGGCAAATGCAAGGGTCAGGAGTTCACGCCTATCGCTGGGTCAATGATGAAGGAAAAGCCGTTCTTGTAAAATATCATTTTGAACCATTGCAAGGAATTAAAAATCTTACTCAAGCTGAAGCAGAAGAGATTCAAGGTAAAAACTTTAATCATGCCACCCAGGATCTGTATGAAGCAATTGAAAAGGGAGAGTATCCTGAGTGGGAGATGTATGTGCAAATCATTTCCGATGACGAGCATCCAGACTGGGATTTTGACCCATTAGATCCAACAAAGCTTTGGTATAAGGATGAGGTACCTTGGAAAAAGGTTGGGAAATTAGTCTTAAATAAAAACCCAGAGAACTTTCATGCAGAAGTGGAACAAGCTGCGTTTGGGACAGGGGTTTTAGTCGATGGGCTTGATTTCTCAGATGACAAGCTTCTCCAAGGGAGAACCTTTGCATACTCGGATACGCAACGCTATCGTGTAGGAGCGAACTACTTACAACTTCCAATTAATGCTCCGAAAAAGCATGTGGCGACGAATCAAAGAGGTGGTCAGATGGAATACCGCGTCGATCAGGGTGTCCATCAAAATCCGCATGTTAATTATGAGCCCTCAATAATCGGTGGTTTAAAAGAAGCAAAGCAAGTTGGCAAAGAACATACTCCCCATGTGGATGGGGACGTGAAAAGAGAAGCAATTGAGCGTCAAAATAATTATGGGCAAGCTGGAGAAACGTACCGTCGTTTTAATGAGTGGGAACGTACAGAATTGATTAATAATCTCGTTAATACGCTGCACACTTGTCGAACGGAAATTCAAGAGGCGATGGTCGAGAATTTAACGAAATGTGATCCGGACTATGGCAAACGTGTTGCAGAAGGCTTAAAAATGATGCATATGGATGCAGGACATGGTCCAATTGGTTCAACGAAGACAGAGGAAGCGGTGCAGCAGGCAGAACAAATGGGGCACCCTTCTGATCCTTATTAACGCATAGGGTCTCAAACGAGGCCCTTTTTTTGATCAGAAAGTTATCTTAAAATAAAGATTATTCTAAGATCATTGAACCACTTCCATAAAACTGATAGAATGTGAGTGAATACTAGGAAAATTCTATAAAGACTTATTTTTAAAAAACGAACGATTGTGTTTCTTTCATCAAAGTTCGGTTTTTTTAAGTCGTAATCAGTTCTAAGGAGGCGGTTTGATTGGTACAGGCATACAAGCATGAGCCATTTACAGATTTTTCAGTAGAAAAGGAACGTGAAGGCTATTTACAAGCTTTAAAGACAGTTGAAGGATATTTAGGGAAAGATTATGACCTTGTCATTGGTGGAGAACGCATTTCTACTGAAGAGAAGATCGTGTCTATTAATCCAGCGAAAAAGACTGAAGTAATCGGACGTGTTTCAAAGGCAAACAAGGAGCTTGCTGAACAAGCCATGCAGGCTGCAGTGAAGGCTTTTAAAACGTGGAAAAAAGCAAAGCCTGAACTACGTGCAGATGTGCTATTTAAAGCAGCTGCCATCATTCGTCGTCGCAAGCATGAGTTTTCGGCTCTTTTAACAAAAGAAGCTGGAAAGCCATGGAGAGAAGCTGATGCAGATACAGCAGAAGCGATTGATTTCTTAGAATTCTATGCTCGTCAAATGCTAAAGCTAAAAGACGGTGTACCTGTACAAAGCCGTCCGAATGAATATAACCGTTATGATTACATTCCACTTGGAGTGGGTGTCATTATTTCACCTTGGAATTTCCCATTGGCGATTATGGCTGGTACAACAGTAGCTGCGATTGTTTCTGGAAATACCGTTCTTCTAAAGCCAGCTTCGACCACGCCAATTGTAGCTGCAAAGTTTGTTGAAGTGATGGAAGAAGCAGGGTTACCTGCAGGTGTTCTAAACTTTGTTCCTGGAAGTGGCGCAGAGGTTGGAGATTATTTAGTAGACCATAAGGATACTCGTTTTATTAGTTTCACAGGTTCTCGTGATGTCGGCCTAAGAATCTATGAAAGAGCATCTAAGTTAAATGAAGGTCAAATTTGGCTGAAGCGTGTGATTGCAGAAATGGGTGGAAAAGATACGATTGTTGTGGATAAGGAAGCTGACTTAGAGCTTGCAGCACAATCGATTGTGGCTTCTGCATTCGGTTTCTCTGGACAAAAATGTTCTGCTTGTTCCCGTGCAGTAGTAGTTGAGGACGTGTACGATCAAGTATTGGACCGTGTCGTAGAATTAACGAATCAACTAACGCAAGGAAACCCAGTTGATCAAAACAACTATATGGGACCTGTGATCGATCAAGCAGCTTTTGATAAAATTATGAGCTATGTGGAAATCGGGAAGCAAGAGGGACGTCTTGTAGCAGGAGGAGAAGGAGACCACTCAACCGGTTTCTTCGTTAAGCCAACAGTGATTGCAGATCTTGCTCCAACTGCAAGGTTAATGCAGGAAGAAATCTTTGGACCAGTCGTTGGTTTCACAAAGGCAAAAGACTTTGCTGAAGCGTTAGAAATTGCCAATAACACTGAGTATGGTTTAACAGGTGCTGTGATCACAACAAACCGTGCCCATATGGAACAAGCGCGTGAAGACTTCCATGTTGGAAATCTTTACTTCAACCGTGGTTGTACAGGTGCGATTGTAGGATACCAACCGTTCGGTGGTTTCAATATGTCTGGTACAGACTCAAAAGCAGGTGGCCCAGACTACTTATTGCTTCATCTGCAAGCTAAGACTACATCTGAAATGTATTAATTCAGTTTGTTGAACCGCATTCCTTTTTTGGAATGCGGTTTTTTGGTGTTGGTGGAAGGCGGTAGATACACGATAGGAAAAGCTGTGCCATCATAGGCGCGAGCTCAGTTTGAATCTGGCGAGTACATGGCCATGATCCGCAATCATCCTTAAATCCCCCGCAATTATTACCGATTTACCCGCAATAAACCCAGAAAGACCCGCAATCATCGCCAAAACCCCCGCAATAAACTCGAAAACCCCCGCAATCCCACGATGCGAAGACTACGAAAGTTATCCATAATTTAGAAAACCCGCCAACTCACAAGAGTGGCAGGTTTCCTATTAATCTTCTAATTTCGTTTTATACACTTCGAACTGTTCTTGTACTTTCGCAACAGGTGCATTACCAAGCAGACTGACTACAACAATGGCAATCCAAGCAAATAAGAACCCTGGAGCTAGTTCGTATAAGTCGAAGATCCCACCGGAAATGCTTGCCCAGATTATGACGGTTAATGCGCCAACAATAATCCCTGCGAGAGCACCATTTCGTGTCATTCGCTTCCAATACAAGCTCAGTATAATGACGGGACCAAAGGCAGCACCAAAACCAGCCCAAGCATAACTGACTAATTCTAATACTTTACTATCGGGATCATACCCGAGGAGAATCGCCACGACGGCAATTCCTAAAACAGCAATTCTGCCAACAATCATTTCTTCCTTTTTGGAAGCATCTCTTCGGAAAATAGATTTATAGAAATCTTGTGCTAATGCACTTGAAGAAACGAGTAACTGGGAATCGACCGTACTCATGATTGCTGAGAGAATGGCTGCCAGCAAGAATCCTGATACAACAGGGTTAAATAAAACCTGTGAAAACATAATAAAGACCGTTTCAGAGTTTTCTAAAGGTGAGTCTGCAAAATAAGCAATCCCCGCAAGACCGACGAATAAGGCACCAAAGAGGGAAAGAATCATCCATACCATTCCGATTAAACGCGCTTTCGGAATTTCCTTTGTTGACTTAATTCCCATAAAGCGGACGATAATATGTGGCTGCCCAAAATACCCTAATCCCCATGCTAATAAGGAAATGACACCAATCGTCGAAGCCCCTGTATACACATTTAAATAAGAAGGGTCGATACTACTAATCTGTTCGACTGTTGCATTCCAACCACCAAGCTCATAAATCGCGGCTCCGGGAATGATAATAAGAGCTAAAAACATTAAGATCCCTTGAATGAAGTCCGTCCAGCTAGCTGCTAAAAATCCACCGAAAAACGTGTAAGATACAATGACGGCTGCCCCGACCCATAGTGCGACAATATAGTTCATACCAAATGAATTTTCTAAAAGAATCGCACCACCGACGAGACTGGAGGATGTGTAAAATGTGAAAAATACTAAAATGACAATTGCGGAAACCACGCGAAGTATTTTGGATGAATCATGGAAACGATTTTCAAAGTAATCAGGAACAGTAATCGAGTCATTCGCTACTTCCGTGTAAACTCTGAATCGTTTGGCGATGAACTGCCAATTTAAATAAGCTCCAATTGCTAGACCAATAGGTAACCAGATTTCACCAAGGCCACCAAGATACACAGCACCAGGTAAACCAAGCATGAGCCAACTACTCATATCAGAAGCTCCTGCGCTTAATGCAGCCACACCTGCTCCAAGCCTTCGTCCACCAAGAACATAATCGGTTAAATTACTTGTTTTGCGTGCAGCAATAAAACCAATTAACAGCATTCCTACTAAATAAATAATAATCGAGACTAACGTGGGTAAGTTAATATCCATATTGTTTTATCCTTCTCCTTTTTCTGTAAAAAATGTGATTGTTGATAGGACGATTAACAGTGGCATCGGAATGAGCATCCACAATGCAGTCGCTGTTGAAAGACCGAATATCACTTTGCTCCACCTCCCTTTCTATACAAGTGCATACAGTTTGTTTGTATGCTGAAATCTAAGGTGTTTCAGGTATGCGTTTTGAAACGCCTTATAGATCATAACATAGATATATTATCTAAGTATAAAAAATATTCGGATTAATATTCGTCGGTGAATAAAAATACATAAAAAGTGATGGAAAATTCACTATATCGCAATATAGATAATATCTATTCATGAAAATTCATAAAATTAATTTTGCTCAATTATTCACAAATAAAACCAAATGAGGAACCGAAATTCCTCAAAAATTAGTTCCTCATAATGATGAAAATCATGTAAACGACATAGGCTAGCGCCATAATTAGCCCCTCTATTTTACCAATTCGATAATTTGAGCGAGAAAAGATAAAGAGAACAATCGTTAAACCGATCATTAAGATTGTATCTGTAAACAGTTTGCCATCAACAGGAAGTGGAGATATAGCTGAGGATGACCCGAGTACGAATAGAATGTTAAAAATATTGCTCCCGACAATATTGCCTAGAGCGATCTCACTGAGCTTTTTATAGGCAGCTGTAACGGATGTAATAAGTTCAGGCAAAGACGTACCAACTGCCACAATTGTTAACCCAACTAACGTTTCGCTCATGCCAAGAGAGTAGGCGATGGTTGTGGCATTATCTACAACTAGATCACCGCCCCAAATAATTCCCGCAAGCCCCCCGATGGTAAACAGAATATTTTTACCCCAAGAGCCTTTCTTTTTACCAGGTTCCTCGACGACTAACTCTTTATCTCTGCTATTTAATGCTAGTTCAAAAATGTAATACATGAAAATTGCAAAAAACAATAAAAGAATAAATCCATCTCCGCGGGTCACAGAATTTGCCCCAACAAACTGGAGAGAGATGTCACTTATTAAAATGAGCAATGCGACACTCGCTAATAGGGTGAATGGAATTTCCTTTCTGATTGTAGCATTTTCCACCTTTAATGGATTAAGAAAGGCTGTTACACCAATCACAAAAGTAATATTGAAAATGTTGCTCCCAATCACGTTCCCAAGGGTTACTCCTGCATTTCCGTTCATTGCTGCTGTAATACTGACAGCCGCTTCCGGAGAGCTTGTTCCAAAGGATACAATTGTTAAACCGATAATAATGGGTGGGATTTTAAGGAGGGCGGCAATATTAGAAGAACCTTCAACGAAAAAATCCGCTCCTTTTATTAACAGGGCAAATCCGATAATAAGCAAAATATAAGCCATGTACATCATCCTTCTATTTGGTTATGTTGTTTATTTTTTCCTATCTTACAAATTATACTCGGTCAGCAGGAACATATAAATCCTATTCTACTATCTTGTCATCTTAGAACTCGAAGTGAATCCTTTTTTTGTTATCTAACTAGACGAACTTCGTAAGCAAAGCATGTGGTTGCTCTCCTAAAATGCCGGGAAATGCTCATATCACGTTAGGCGACGAACCGTCGAAAGCTCATGGGTGGTCTATGAATGAACGTATGTGTCATACGGCTCAAGAGCTTCGCTTTAGAAAGATAACAGGAAAAATTCCGCTTAATGAGCAAGCATCATGAAAAAGAGCCGAAATAACAGGAAATATTCCTGCTATTCCCTCAAAAAATGTCAAAATAAACGATTTTGCCCTTCATAAGCGGAAAATTTTCCGTTATATGCTCTAACAGGGACTCCATTGCGGAGATAACAGGAAAAATTCCGCTTATGGGTGGGGGCTAGTGGGTCGAATTAGGCAAACCCGGAAGCTACTACATTTTGCAGGTTCTTTTTTAAAAATTTTCAAAAAATAGGTTCCGTTTTCAAATAGTGTGTTATATAATACGAAATATAAAACTTAATACTGTATTATAACAATAGATAATTTGAGAGGAGAATGGGAAATGACAAACGAAAGAGCGAAAAAATTACAAGAGAAATGGGATCAAGATGAACGATGGTTAGGGATTGAGAGGCCGTATTCAGCCGAAGATGTGATCAAGCTAAGAGGATCTATCGATATTGAACATACTCTTGCGCGCCGTGGAGCAGAGAAACTGTGGAAGCTTGTAAATACAGAGGATTTTGTTAATGCACTTGGAGCGTTAACAGGAAATCAAGCGGTCCAGCAGGTAAAGGCAGGACTAAAGGCGATCTATTTAAGCGGATGGCAAGTGGCTGCTGATGCGAATCTATCCGGTCACATGTATCCTGATCAAAGCTTGTATCCGGCAAACAGTGTACCAAGTGTGGTAAAACGCATTAACCAAGCGTTGCAGCGTGCTGACCAAATTCATCATTTAGAAGGAGACGACTCAATCGATTGGTTTGCTCCGATTGTCGCTGATGCAGAAGCTGGATTTGGTGGGCAGTTAAATGTGTTTGAACTGATGAAAGGAATGATTGAAGCGGGAGCAGCGGGAGTGCACTTTGAGGACCAACTTTCTTCTGAAAAAAAGTGCGGTCATTTAGGCGGGAAAGTTTTGCTGCCAACACAAACTGCGGTCCGCAATCTTATTTCTGCACGGCTAGCTGCAGATGTCATGGGTGTTCCAACTGTGCTTGTCGCTCGAACGGATGCAAATGCTGCCGATTTAATTACAAGTGATATTGATTCCTATGATGCACCATTTATTACGGGAGAGCGTACGGCTGAAGGTTTCTTCCGCACAAAAGCTGGAATTGATCAAGCGATCGCTCGCGGTCTGGCTTATGCTCCATATGCTGATTTAATTTGGTGTGAAACATCTGAACCAAATATTGAAGAGGCTAGGAAGTTTGCGGACGCAATTCATCAGGAATATCCAGGCAAATTACTCGCTTACAACTGCTCACCTTCATTTAACTGGAAGGCAAAGCTAAGCGATGAAGAAATTGCTCAATTCCAAATTGAATTAGGGAAGATGGGATATAAATTTCAATTCGTTACGCTCGCTGGTTTCCATGCCTTAAATCATAGCATGTTCAAACTTGCTTTAGGCTATAAGGATCGTGGCATGGCAGCCTATTCGGAACTGCAGCAAGCGGAGTTTGCAAGTGAAAAGGATGGCTATACCGCGACTCGCCACCAACGAGAAGTGGGGACAGGATACTTTGATCAAGTATCAATGGTTGTGACAGGCGGGACTTCATCTACGACGGCATTAAAGGGATCTACAGAGGAAGAACAATTTACAGCAAGTACAAAATAAAAGCATATTTTTTAAAGGCTGCTCTGAAAAAGTTCTTATATGAACTTTTTGGTGCAGCTTTTTTGGTGGGGTACAACCATTGGAATCTTTCCTCATGAACTTATTATGGTTAGCCTAAAATTATGCTGTGTAATATCCGAATTACACATTCTTTGTCATCGATTTTGTACATAATTAAAATAGCATTTTTAGATTCGGACAGAAGAGGTAGTAGAGAGGGTGAAGGAGTCCGAATAAGAGGTGTATTCGGACAGAAGAGCAGACGGAAGAGGAACGGGAGTCCGAATAAGAGGTGCATTCGGACAGAAAAGGTAGTAGAGAGGGTGAAGGAGTCCGAATAAGAGGTGCATTCGGACAGAGAAGCAGTCGTGAGGGGAACGGGAGTCCGAATAAGAGGTGTATTCGGACAGAAAAGCAGTCGGGAGGAGAACAGGAGTCCGAATAAGAGGTGCATTCGGACAGAAGAGGTAGTAGAGTGGGTGAAGGAGTCCGAATAAGAGGTGCATTCGGACAGAGAAGCAGTCGTGAGGGAAACAGGAGTCCGAATAAGAGGTGCATTCGGACAGAAGAGCAGACGGAAGGGGAACAGAAGTCCGAATAAGCGGTGTATTCGGACAGAGAAGGTAGTAGAGTGGGTGAAGGAGTCCGAATAAGAGGTGCATTCGGACAGAAAAGGTAGTAGAGTGGGTGAAGGAGTCCGAATAAGAGGTGTATTCGGACAGAAAAGGTAGTAGAGTGGGTGAAGGAGTCCGAATAAGAGGTGCATTCGGACAGAAGCTCCCAAGTAACATATTTTTTTGATATCATAAAAGCTGGGTACACTATATAGGATTCAATTAAACGTTTGATCAAATAGAACGAACAACATTCAAACAATCGATTGATCAAATGAACATTACGCCTTATTTATACATAGATCATAGTAGCTTTAAAGTTAGGAGGATTTACATGTCAGGTCCTAATTTGGATGATTATCTACAGCAGGGAATTCATGGTCAAAAGGAAATAAATCCAGATGAAAGAAGAAAATTTTTAGGGACACTTAGAGAAAGAATTGTTCTCGCTCTTACGCAAGCCCAAGTGCGAGAAGACATCATTTTTCCAGAAGTTGAACAGGCATTAGAGGAAAATCAAAAGGCAACCTTACTGTTAAATGGAAACATCGATTACAGCCACTTATCCAAATACATGAAGCTTTGCAACGACCAAAACATAAAATACTCGATTGTAACCAACAAAGAACATAACTCGGAGATCGGATTAGTCCTTGCCCATGATTATGCCGTCGACAAAGAGGACATTTATGTAACCAAACCACAAGTCTCATATGAAGAAACGAGCACTGAAAAAAAGGGGTTCTTTTCTAAGTTGTTTAAAAGGTGATACATTCAATCACCTTTTTATTTTGTAATCGAAGCAGCAATATTATGTTTATGGATATCTTCCGTTCCGGCTTCTAATGCTTGTTTATAGTATGAACATTTATGCTCGATCACTGCCATCGTTTTTTGGAGTTCTTTCATCTGTGCTTCGACACAGGCTTGTCTTTCCAGAAACATGTCATAACGTTTTTGCAGTGTAGAATCGCCCTCTCCACACCAATCAATAAAATGTTTAATTTCTTTAATGGGCATCCCCGTTGATTTCAAACACTCAACGATTTTTAAAGCATCGATGTCAGATTCCTTAAATAATCGTGTCCCGTTCGCTGTCCGTCCAACAAAAGGGAGAAGACCTTCTTTGTCATAGTAACGCAACGTATACGCAGTTAGATTCAATTCCTTTGCCGCCTCGCTAATCGAATAAGTTTTCAATCGGAATCCCTCTCTTTATCTAAATTAACTTTGAGTTAACTCTAACTCGCTACAAGCATTTGCTCAAATCATTTGCTCGAAAAAAATTCACAACTCTTCGCTTGACCTAGAGTTAACTATAAGGATTAACATGATGGGTGAAGAGTACCTGAATGTGCCAACTCTAGTACATGATTAGGAGGGTTTATTAATGGTAACTGCAAAAGCAAGGGCTGTCGACGGGCCAGACAAACCGTTTCGAGTAGCTGAGATTAAACGACGTGATTTGGATTTACATGATGTTCTAATTGAAATTAAATATGCAGGAATATGTCATTCTGATATCCATACTGCACATGGGGAATGGGGTCCAGTAAATTACCCACTCGTACCAGGACATGAAATTGCAGGTATTGTTACAGATGTAGGAACAGAAGTGAGCAAATACAAGGTCGGTGACCGTGTTGGGGTCGGATGTATGGTTGATTCCTGCGGCGAATGTGAAAACTGTCGCAAAGGGGAAGAGCAGTATTGCCTCAAAGGGAATATCCAAACTTACGGCGGTGTTGACAAATATGGTGAACCTACACAAGGGGGCTATTCTACTCATATTGTTGTGCAGGAAAATTTTGTCCTCAAAATTCCTGATAACATTGAGCTTGATAAGGCAGCACCATTACTTTGTGCCGGGATCACAACATACTCTCCATTAAACCATTGGGGAGCAGCATCCGGAAAAAAGGTGGCTGTGGTAGGAATGGGTGGCCTTGGTCATATGGCAGTACAAATTGCTCATGCGATGGGGGCTGAAGTGACCGTTTTATCCCAAACTTTAAAGAAAAAGGAAGACGGACTGCAATTGGGTGCAGACCACTACTACGCAACAAGTGAACCGCAAACATTTGAGAAACTAGCTGGATGTTTTGACTTAATCATTAACACAGTAAGTGCGAAAATTAATTTAAATGCTTATTTAGGGTTGCTAAATCTTGACGGTACTTTGGTCAACGTCGGTGCACCAGCAGAACCGTTGTCTCTAAACGTTTTTAATTTAATTGGCCATCGTCGCTCGTTTGCTGGATCGATGATTGGTGGCATTCGTGAGACACAGGAAATGTTAAACTTCTGCGCTCAACATGGAATTGTTCCAAAAATTGAAGTGATTTCAGCGGAACAAATTGACGAAGCGTACGAACGAGTACTAGCATCAGATGTTAAGTATCGATTTGTGATTGATACTAACACGATATAAATTTTTTTAAGGATGTCCTCACTACAGGGGACATCCTTTTACTTATATGGTTGTAAAATCCTGCTCTCTGTTGCTTTATAGCGGTAAATTTTGTTATTATCAAGTTATTGTTGACTTACGAAAAATGAATAAAATATCGACTGTTTTCATAATGAAAATAGGAGTTTCGCTCTAAAAAAAATTCTGGAGGTGACGTCAATGTCAAGGATATCAGAGGAAGAAGTTCGCCACGTCGCTCATTTAGCGAGATTGGCTGTAACAGAGGATGAAGTAAAACAATTTCAAAAAAGTCTTGATGAGATCATTACATATGCAGAACTTTTAAATGAAGTTGATACGGAAAATGTGGAACCAACTTCACACGTATTAGATATGAAGAATGTGATGCGAGAGGACATTCCATCTAAAGGACTTCCGCAAGAAGAGGTACTGAAAAATGCACCTGAACATGAGAATGGACAAATAAAAGTGCCATCGATTATTGAGTAAGGAGGGGAAAAGATTGAGTTTATTTGATCAGAAGTTAAGTGTGCTCCATGAGCAATTACATAAAAAAGAAATATCTGTTACGGACCTAGTGGATGAGTCTTACCAAAGAATCCAACAGGTTGATGATAAGGTAGAAGCATTTTTGACATTAGATGAAGAGCGGGCTCGCTCAAAAGCAAAAGAGTTTGATCAAAAGCTCGGAACAGACGAAGCAAAAGGTCTTCTCTTTGGAATGCCCATTGGGATTAAGGATAATATTGTGACACGCGATTTGCGGACAACCAGTGCCAGTAAAATCCTCGACAATTTTAATCCGATCTATGATGCAACAGTGATTCAAAAACTTCAAGCGGCAGACTCCATTACAATTGGAAAATTAAATATGGATGAGTTCGCAATGGGTTCCTCAACAGAGAATTCAGGCTACCAAAAAACGAAAAATCCATGGGATCTTGAAACGGTCCCAGGTGGTTCTTCAGGTGGTTCAGCAGCAGCTGTAGCAGCAGGGGAAGTACCATTTTCACTAGGATCTGATACAGGAGGGTCGATTCGTCAGCCAGCATCTTTTTGTGGTGTCGTGGGCCTGAAACCGACATATGGGAGAGTGTCCCGATTTGGCCTAGTTGCGTTCGCTTCATCGCTCGATCAAATTGGACCTTTAACAAGAACGGTAGAGGATAACGCTTATTTACTGCAAGCAATCTCAGGACTTGATCCGATGGATTCCACTTCAGCTAATGTTGATGTGCCTAATTTTGTGCAATCCTTAACAGGTGATGTAAAGGGGCTCAAAATCGCTGTGCCAAAGGAATACATTGGCGAAGGAGTAAAGGAAGAGGTTAAACAATCGGTTCTTGATGCGCTGAAAATCCTTGAAAAATTAGGAGCAACATGGGAAGAAGTATCGCTTCCACACTCGAAATATGCTTTAGCTACCTATTATCTATTATCTTCATCTGAAGCATCAGCGAATCTTGCACGCTTTGATGGTGTGAGATACGGATATCGCACGCCAAATGCTGAGACATTGATGAATTTATATAAAAATACAAGAGCGGAAGGCTTTGGTGATGAGGTTAAGAGACGGATTATGCTTGGAACCTTTGCGCTAAGCTCTGGCTATTATGATGCTTATTATAAAAAAGCACAAAAAGTTCGTACACTTATTAAGCAAGACTTTGAAAATATTTTTGAAAAATATGATGTGATTATCGGACCAACAACACCAACTCCAGCCTTTAAAGTGGGTGAAAATACATCTGATCCCATGACGATGTATCGAAATGATATTTTAACGATCCCTGTAAACCTTGCAGGAGTACCTGGAATCTCGGTTCCATGTGGTTTTAGCAACGGATTACCACTGGGCTTACAAATTATCGGAAAGCATTTTGATGAGAGTACGGTATACCGCGTGGCTCATGCATTTGAACAAGCAACCAATTTCCACAAACAAAAACCACAATTGTAAGGGGTGAGATAAGTGAAATTTGAAACGGTGATCGGACTTGAAGTCCATGTTGAATTAAAGACAGACTCAAAAATATTTTCCTCTAGCCCCAATCATTTTGGAGCAGAACCAAACACGAATACAACGGTGATCGATTTAGGTTATCCTGGCGTACTGCCTGTTTTAAATAAAAAGGTCGTTGATTATGGGATGAAAGCAGCGATGGCACTCAACTGTGAAGTGGCGACCGAAACAAAATTCGATCGAAAAAACTATTTTTACCCAGATAATCCGAAAGCATACCAAATCTCGCAATTTGATAAGCCGATTGGTGAGCATGGCTGGATTGAAATTGAAGTGGACGGCTACAAAAAGAAAATCGGAATTACCCGAATTCATTTGGAAGAGGATGCAGGGAAGCTAAATCATGAGCAAGGCTATTCTCTTTGTGATTACAACCGTCAAGGGACACCATTAATCGAAATCGTATCTGAGCCAGATATCCGAACACCAAATGAAGCATACGCATACTTGGAAAAATTGAAATCGATTATTCAATATACAGGTGTGTCTGATTGTAAAATGGAAGAGGGTTCCTTACGTTGTGACGCGAATATTTCCATTCGTCCTGTTGGACAAGAAGAGTTCGGGACAAAAACCGAGTTGAAAAACCTAAACTCTTTTAACTTTGTTCGTAAAGGCTTGGAATACGAAGAAAAGCGTCAAGAGGAAGTTATTTTGGCTGGTGGAAAAATCGAGCAAGAAACACGCCGCTTTGACGAATCAACAGGAAAAACGTTGCTTATGCGTGTCAAAGAAGGCTCTGATGATTATCGCTACTTCCCAGAACCAGATTTATTAGATCTGTATATTGATGAAGAATGGAAGGAAAGAGTTCGTGCTGAAATTCCGGAGCTTCCAGATGCACGGAAAAAACGCTATGTCGAAGAATTAGGATTACCGCCATATGATGCAGGAGTTCTCACGATGACGAAGGAAATGGCGGATTTGTTTGAGGCAACAGTTGGAGCTGGTGCCGATGCAAAGCAAGCTTCAAACTGGCTGATGGGTGAACTTTCCGCTTACTTAAACGCCGAGCAAAAAGAATTAGCGGATGTGGCCTTAACACCAGAAGGTTTGGCTGGCATGATCAAGCTAATTGAGGACGGCACGATCTCCTCAAAAATTGCTAAAACCGTCTTTAAAGAATTAGTCGAAAATGGGGGCGACCCTGATCAAATCGTCAAGGAAAAAGGACTTGTCCAAATCTCTGACGAAGGCGAGTTGCTTAAAGTTGTAGCCGAAGTGTTGGATAATAACCCACAATCGATTGAGGACTTTAAGAATGGAAAGAACAAAGCAATTGGATTTCTTGTCGGTCAACTGATGAAGGCGACAAAAGGACAAGCCAATCCACAAATCGTCAATAAACTTTTACAACAAGAGATTCAGAAGCGTTAAATTTTCCGAAAAAAGTGCTGGTAGGCTATAATAGGCTTACCAGCTTTTTTAATAGGGAGGAAATCTGATGAATTTACTAGATTGGTTTGCTAAAGGGTTAACGTATGACCAATACAAAGGGCAAATGAAGGTTAATTTGGATGAAATGAGTACAGTTTACGAGCAATTTGAGTTACAGGCAGAGGCAAAAACGGAACTGCAATCGTTAAAAGGAGTCGCTTCTAAAGTCATTGTCCTAACGGAGGATTGGTGCGGAGATGCTCTTATGAACAATCCAATTTTGATGAAAATGGCAGAAGAATTAGGCTTAGATGTACGCTTTGTGTTAAGAGATAGCAATCTCGAACTCATGGATCAATATTTAACAAATGGAACAGCACGCTCGATTCCAATTTTTATTTTTATCGACGATGAGGGCAATGAAAAAGCAGTTTGGGGTCCAAGAGCACCAGAAGCACAAAGTATGGTAGATGGCTTCCGTGCTGAGCTTCCAGCCAAGGACGCTGAAGATTTTGAGGGAAAACAAAAAGCGATGTATAAGAAAATCAAGCAAACATACGTAGAAAACAGAGCATTGTGGGACGCAGTTGCGAGCAGCATACTCAACAAATTGGATAAAGTGAAGTAGGAGCACCCTTAAAATTAAGCAAGAGGAGAAAGACGGACTGTTTTTCTCCTCTTACATCTATTGGGCATTAGCGGATTTTCAAAAAAAGCAGAAGAACCAGTTGACGAATCCTCTACTTAGCGTTACGATATACCTGTAGTAAGCAATACTGAATAGCCCTGTGTTTTACGCTGTTCAGTATATAATTTTCCTTCGGTACTAAGTGACACTAAATATAAGTCAGACAAAATAGAGGAGGCAATATATGGAGAACTTAACAGAAATGCTGAAGGGTTCGCTCGAAGGCTGTGTATTAGAAATCATCAGCCGTCATGAAACCTATGGTTATGAGATTACCCGCCGGCTGAACGATCTTGGATTCACCGAGGTTGTGGAAGGGACTGTCTACACAATTCTTGTACGATTAGAAAAGAAGAAACTAGTAAACATTGAAAAGAAACCATCAGATATGGGACCACCCAGAAAATTCTATACACTTAATGAGGCTGGGCGCCAAGAGCTCAAACTATTCTGGGAAAAATGGGATTTTGTATCATCGAAAATTAATACTTTGAAATCAATTTAGATTCATATAACAGTCATATAAAAGAGGGAGGAAAAATAATGAATTTTTGGGAAAAAGTAACGGGTAGTGACATGACAAAAGAAATGAAAAATTTTGAGTCACGTGTAAAAAAACTGCCATCTGATTATCAAGCTGCATGGGAAAAAATTCAATCCAATCTTTGGTCATATTCAGATTTTACAGGTCGCAACCTCATGCCAATTCTTGACGGTGTGCTTGGCCTGCTTGAAGAAACGGCATCCGAAGGGCAGAGTGTCCAAGAGGCTTTGGGCGATGATATTAAAGGTTTTTGTTCGGCAATAGTTGGAGCAGAAGGGGCAAAATCTTATCGGGACAAATGGCGTGAGCAACTCAACCGTAATATTGCAAAAAAATTAGGCGAATAAGGAGGATAAAAATGAGCATAAAGGATATCATCGAAGGCAAAAAAGAGTGGCGAGCTCATATGGCACGTGTCAAAGCACTACCACAAGATTATTGTATTGTTTACAAAGAAATTCAAACATATCTCTTTAAGGTTGGCCCTGTTGAGCTAACCGAGGGGACTGGTTTGCTTTCGGGGATTATAGATCTTTTTGAAGAAGGCGCAGGCATGGGGAAAGGCGTGCTCGAAGTGACAGGAAGTGACGTAGCGGCATTCTGTGACGATTTAATTAAAGATTCAAAAACATACGCTGATATCTATCAAGAATCCGTAGAGCAAGAAGTTCATAAGGCCATGAAAAAGGTTACGGATAAAAAGAAGTAAAGGTAAGGGTTTAAAAAGCATCGTCAACATCATAGAAGTCTTGGAACCATTCTTTTTGTGATGCAGTGAAACGAGTATTGTAATCAAAGACTTAGGAAGCAAGTATGCAAGAAGCAGACTAACCAAACTAGACTGAATAGTTGGTAACAAATTTGAATTGCCACCTTAACTATTCAGTTATTTTTAGGTTTGGTACTAAGTAATACAGATTATAAGTAAGACGTAATAGTGGAGTGAAGAAAGTTTTTATAAGGAGGAAAAAAGGATGAGTAATGTAGCCATATCTGTAAAGGGGTTAAAAAAGTCATTTAAAGACAAAGAAGTCTTAAAAGGAGTGGATTTTGAAGTGAGGCGTGGCGAAATTTTTGCACTTCTAGGTTCAAATGGAGCAGGCAAGACGACGACTGTTAACATACTTTCGACACTTATGAAGCCTGATGGTGGGGAAGCAAGTATTTGCGGACATGGCGTCCTTCTTCAGCCTGAACATGTCCGTCAGAGCATCAGTCTAACCGGGCAGTTCTCTAGCATAGACGGGATGCACACAGGAAGAGAAAACTTACTCATGATTTCAAAGTTGAGGGGAGTTTCCGATCCTGCTCAAGTCGCCGACAATCTCCTTGCAAAATTTAGCCTAATTGATGCAGCCAACCGCCGGGCGGAACAGTATTCTGGAGGGATGAAGCGAAGGCTTGATATCGCGATGAGCCTGATCGGGAATCCTGAGGTGATTTTTCTCGACGAACCAACGACAGGACTTGACCCTGAGGCGCGGATTGAAGTCTGGAATACCGTCAAGGAGCTTGCAGGAAGCGGTACAACGATCTTGCTTACGACTCAGTACCTAGAGGAAGCGGAACAACTGGCAGATCGTATCGCCATCCTACATGGCGGAAAAATCATTACAACAGGTACCCTTGAAGAGCTAAAAGTGATGTTCCCTCCGGCGAAAGTGGAGTATATAGAGAAGCAGCCGACATTGGAAGAAATCTTCCTCGCGATCATTGGCAAAAAGGAGGAGATGTAAATGAAAAGCAAAACAGGTGTATTGTTAGGACGTTTAATGCGCAACATCATGCGCAGCCCGGATACGATTATTACGGTGGCGATTACGCCGATTGCCATGATGCTGCTATTTGTCTATGTATTTGGTGGTGCCATAGAGACAGGAACGGATAACTATGTTAATTATTTATTGCCGGGAATCTTGCTGATGGCGATCGCATCTGGGGTTTCTTACACTGCCTTCCGGCTGTTTGGGGATATAAAGAGCGGGTTGATGGCGCGATTCATTACGATGCCAATTAAGCGCTCGTCCATATTGTGGGCTCATGTCTTGACATCGCTTGTGTCTAATGCGATTTCAGTCCTAGTGGTGATATTCGTTGCGTTCATAATGGGTTTCCTCTCAAGTGCTGGTATCTTCGAATGGCTTGCAACAGCAGGGATACTTGGCTTGTTTACACTAGCGCTGACATGGTTAGCCATTATTCCCGGATTGACCGCAAAGTCTATGGAAGGAGCGACTGCCTTTTCGTACCCTTTGATATTCTTGCCGTTTATTAGTTCGGCTTTTGTCCCGACTGAAACGATGCCAAAAATAGTCCGGGTGTTTGCTGAGAACCAGCCGGTGACTTCTATTGTGAACGCCATTCGTGCCCTCTTGTATGAAGGGGTTGTTGGCAACGATATTTGGACTGCACTTGCTTGGTGCTTCGGCATCATGGCCATTACGTACTTCATGGCTATGAACGTATTTAAAAAACAGTTAGGGTAAGCATACTATTATAAGGTGATAAAGAGAAAAACCAACGAAAGACGATTATTGTCTTTCTGTTGGTTTTTTTCGTTAAGGCTTTAAAAAGGAATTATTTTTTGAGTCGATCATTCTTAACGGTTTGATCATTTACTTTAGGTTCTTTATGAGCTAAGAAGTTACGGATATTCGAGCGGTGCAGGAAAAGCAAAAATAAGATAAATAGGAAAAAGATGAGTTCGTATCCTGTACCCGGTAAGAAAAAAGAATAAATTAGTAGGGAAACTCCTACAGAGATGGAACCAAGAAAAACATATTTCGTGATAAAAATAACCGCAAAAAACGTAACGTAGGCAATCAATAGCATCCATGGATTGGCAACAAGTAGAGCACCGGCAGTCGTGGCAATTGCCTTTCCACCTCGAAAATGAGCGAAAATCGGAAAGCAGTGTCCGACTACGGCAATTAATCCAAGAGTGAGAGGTAACATGTCTAGTTGGAATAGAATTGGTAGTGACGCAGCAAGGGCTCCTTTTCCCACATCGACAATGAGGACGATTAAGCCAGCACGTTTTCCTAATACTCGAATCGTATTCGTCGCTCCAGGATTATTACTTCCGTGCTCACGGATATCTATTCTGAAAAACAGCTTTCCAACGATTAATGCAGTTGGAATCGAGCCGATCAAATAGGCTGCGATCAAAAAGATAATGTTCATAACACACCCCCTTAATAGATCCTACTATGATAAATATTCCTCATGTAAATAAATCTTACCATAATTTGAGAGTCTTTTATGCGATAATTATTTCATGCTATAGTAATCAATATTGTTGGGGAGAACGATTTTTGACTCATTTCGTGTGAAACTAAGGTTTCACACGCCTTTCAGCTATGCTGAAAGGTACTCTGATTTAATGAAACGGTAGGAGCAAACGAGTTTTCTCCTACCGTTTCATTAAATTAGAGATAAAATGAGTCAAAAATCAATTTCTGCTGTAGGGGTTCACCAAAAGATGTCGTCTATTAGTTTAGAAGCTGCTCGAAAGGGGGAGAGAGAGATTGAAGATCAGGTTCTGATTAAGAAAATATTAAGTGGCAATGATCATGCATTCCGACTGCTGGTTGAAAAGTATCGGACGGAGCTGTTCAAAACGGTTTATGCGGTGCTTCGAAATCAAAAGGATGCTGAAGATGCTACACAAGAAGTGTTTATAAAGATCTATCATTCTCTCCCCCAATATGAGAATCAAGGCTTTAAAACATGGATGAAACGAATTGCGGTCAATCATTCGATTGATCTAAAACGAAAAAAAGCGAGAAAGCCAGAAGAAATGGTCGAAGCGCTTGTCTATGACTCTCTCGTTACGACTCGGGATCGAGTGGAGGAAGAGATTATAAACAAAGAAAGACGAAAGTTAGTGAGAGAGAGGCTAGAGGAACTTCCAGAAAATTATCGGGGAGTTATCTACGATTTCTATATCGCTGAAAAAAGCTATCAGCAAATGGCAGAGGAACAGCAGGTTCAGGTAAAAACGATTGAAACAAAGCTATATCGAGCCCGTCTCTGGATGAAAAAGCATTGGAAGGAGGACGATTTTTCATGACCCATATTTCATATGACGAGTGGAAACGATACGTGAAAAATGAATTAAATGAAACAGACCTAGAAAGGTATGATGATCATTTATATACTTGCGACCAATGTTTGGAGCTTTATCTTGAGGCAGTGAATGAGGTCGAAACGGAGCTCCCTGTTTTATCGAATGAAGATGAGTTCACCAATTTGATCATGGCACAAGTATCTGAATCAAAGGGGAAAATTCCTGTAACAAAGATTCCTTTTTATCAAAAAACACTTTTCCATTATGCGATCGCAGTTGCCATGACGCTGCTTTTCACGATGTCAGGAGTATTTCAATCGATCACTACTTATGTCGATGCTGTAGAAGGTCCAGAGCTAAAGGAAAGTACGCCTTCTGTCACAGAAGAGCTTGTTAATAAAACATTTGCATGGATGGATCATATGAAAAATAAGGGGGCGGGCAATTAATGAAAAACCCAATTGTAGCGTTTTTACTATCTTTTTTCCCGGGGGGAGGCTTGCTCTACTTAAAGCAAACTCTTCGTGGATTAGCTTATCTATTTGGCGAATTTGCTTTAATTATTTTGTTCTTTATCTTGATGTCAGCTTGGCAAGAAGAAATGGCTATCGTCATTTTTGTTTTGGGGGTTATCCTTTATATTGTCAATATTATAGACACAACGATAACGGCACCAAAAGCAGTTTATAAAACAGGTCTTGTGCAATCGGAAGGCCAAGCAACGAAGGTGCAAACGAATGAACAGGAGCGATTCTTTACGATTGTCCTTTCTTTCATCCCTGGAGTAGGGCACTTTCAATTAGGGTTAATGAATCGTGGAATGACCCTTTTAACCGGATTTCTAGGAACAATCATTATGGTGTTTTTTGTAACCGTATTGACTTCAAGAAGTGAATTCCTCATTTTCTTAGCGATTCTTCCAGTTGTTTGGGTATACGGATTCTTTGATACGATGCAACTTTTAAGCAAAAAGCAACGAGGAGAAGAGCTTGTTGATCGCTCAATATTAGAAGATTTAGAAATGAAACGAGAAGATGGGAAAAAGAGCAAGTCCATCGCTACATTTCTATCGATTTTTCCAGGGGCAGGTCATCTTTACCTTGGCTTGCAAAAACGCGGGATTCAACTTATGGCTGCGTTCCTCTTCTCTATCTATATTTTAGATATTTTACGATTAGGGATCTTTCTATTTCTGATTCCAATTATCTGGTTTTATAGCTTTTTTGATGGTTTGCAAAAAGCTTCGAGATATGGCAAGGAAGAGATGGAAGATGTGCCGATTATCTCCTACTTTATTAATCATCAAAAATGGGTTGGAATCGGGCTTATTTTACTTGGATTATACTATTTGACAAGCAATATCGTCTTGCCAGCCTTTTCACCAATGCTCGCACAATTGATTGATATCGATATCCGTTACTGGTTTGATCGTTATTTCCAAACAGCCATTGTTTGTATTCTAATGATTGGTGGCGGTATTAAGCTGCTAATGGGAAGTAAAAGGAAGAAAGCGGGTGTGGTCAAATGACGGCGGTGAAAACGGTGCGAACGTGGCGTGTTGGGACGATTTCGATGGGAGCTTCTCTTCTTTTTTTAGGAGTCTTTCTGCTTCTATCGCAATTTCTCGATTTGAGTCTCATGAGTATATTGATTTCATGGTGGCCGGTGATTCTGATTGTGCTAGGGATTGAAATCCTGCTCTATCTTTTTGTCTCAAGAAACGAAAAGCCGTTTCTAAAATATGATTTCTTAAGCATTTTCTTTGTTGGAATCATTGGAACAGTGGGAATCATTTTTGCCGTTGTGAGTTCACTAGGACTAACAGATATTGCGAAAGATGTGATTTCCAGTGAGGAACAGACAGTGGAGCTTCCGCCATTAAATCAAACGATTGATCAAAATATAAAAAGAATTGTATTGAAGACGGATCATGAGAATTTAGTTGTCGAAGGAACAAAAAGTCAAGAAGTATCGATGTTTGGTACCTATAGGGCAACTCTTCCAAATGGACAAGATAAACGAATCTCGAATGTGGAAGATTATATGTCTGTTCAAATAAAGGGAGATACGATGTACCTTCAAGTAAAAAGTTTACCTAGAGGGAATGGACCAATTTTTCAATACTACAGTCAAATGGAGGCTACATTGTTGATTCCTGATCATGTGAAATTTGAATTAATTGGACAAGGTAATGATCTTACGTTAAAGCCGCGAGAACTTAACAGCAATTGGGTCGTTGAAAGTGTAGGATCCGTATCTCTCCAAGTTCAAGAAAATAGCGATATTGAAATTTCTGCTTCACAAGTAGAAAGCTTGCAAAGTGAAGATGTAGAGTGGACACAAGAAGATAAATCCAATGAAAATAAAAATGGTCGGATGAAAATTGGCGAAGGTACGCATAGTATAGATATTATGAATGCGCATTATGTTAATGTATCACTGGTGACCCCTTAAGGAAGAAATTCTCGGCCTAGGCTGGGAATCTCTTTTTTATGTACAATTGTAAAAGTGGCAGTCAGACTTCTTTTGCGTTATGATAAGGATGGAATTATTTACTAATGTAAAAAAGATTATTTTTTAGGATGGATAGATATGAAAAGAGCACGCATTATTTATAATCCAACTTCAGGACGTGAATTATTTAAAAAGCATTTGCCTGAGGTGTTACAAAAACTTGAAAAAGCAGGTTATGAGACCTCGTGCCATGCGACAACAGGTGCTGGTGATGCCACAGTTGCAGCAAGAGTTGCAGTAGAACGGAAGTATGATCTCGTTGTGGCAGTCGGGGGAGACGGAACGATTAATGAGGTCGTTAATGGCTTAGCAGAGCAAGAGTATATTCCGAAGCTTGGAATTCTTCCTGCTGGTACGACGAACGATTTTGCCAGAGCATTGCATATTCCACGAGATATTGAGGCTGCTACTGACATTATCGTTAAAGGGGACACAATTCCAGTCGATGTCGGTCGAATAAATGATAAATATTTTATCAATATTAGTGGTGGCGGTCGTATTACAGAACTTACTTATGAGGTTCCGAGTAAGCTGAAAACCATGCTGGGACAACTTGCTTACTATTTAAAGGGCATTGAAATGCTTCCTTCTTTCAAAGCGACGGAAGTAAGTATTGAGTATGATGGGAAGTTGTTCGAAGGGGAAGTCATGTTATTCTTAGTCGGCCTCACCAACTCAGTGGGTGGCTTTGAAAAGCTTGCACCGAATTCTTCGATTAACGACGGGCTGTTTTCATTGCTCATTTTGAAGAAAACAAATTTGGCCGATTTTGTCAGAGTAGCAACTCTAGCATTACGCGGTGAACATATCCACGATCCAGCAGTCATTTACACACAGGCTAATCGCATTAAGGTCCAGTCTAATGAAAAGGTTCAACTCAATCTAGATGGAGAATTCGGTGGACTACTTCCAGCGGAATTCGTCAACTTATATCGTCATTTAGAGGTGTTTGTTCCGATTGATCAGATTCGGGATGAGGATCGCCCGAAAGATATGTTAAGCTAGCATCATTTTGCTGGCTTTTTCTTTTGCCATAAAGGTATGATACAATCTCATTTATATTAGGAAGCATGAAAGAGGAATCAATTGATGAAACGTACATTACCCGTTCAAAAAAATGAATACATAGATGTCATATTTGAAGATTTAACTCATGATGGAGCAGGGGTAGCGAAGGTTGAAGGCTATCCAATTTTTGTTCCGAATGGTTTGCCTGGAGAAAAGGCACAGATTAAGGTCATTAAAGCGAACAAAGGGTATGGCTTTGGTCGTTTGATCGAGCTGTATGAGAAGAGTCCTTACCGTGTGGAGATCCCTCGAGAGGAACTGCACAAATACGGCGGTTGCCAGTTGGAGCATATTAGCTATGAAGGTCAGTTGAAGTATAAGGAAAATCAGGTTCGTCAGGTCTTGACTCGCATCGGAAAGCTTGAAGATGTTGTCGTTCATCCCATCCTTGGAATGGACAACCCATGGCATTATCGCAATAAAGCGCAGGTCCCAGTCGGTGACAAGGATGGAAAGTTAATCGCTGGCTTTTTCAAACCAAGAACTCATGAAATCGTTAATACAGACGAAAGCTTGATTCAGATTCCAGAAATTAATGAGGCTGTTCAAGTGGTAAAAGAGATTTGTACAAGATTTCATATCCCTGCATATAACGAGGAGACGCATAAAGGTGTATTACGCCATATCATGGCACGCTTCGGTCAGCAAACAGGCGAGCTAATGGTCGTCCTTGTAACAAGGTCATTGGAGATTCCAAATCGGGAGCAATTAGTTGAGGAGATTGTAGCCCGACTACCTCAAGTGAAATCAATTATTCATAACGTCAATTCAAAACGTACCAATGTGATCCTTGGCGATAAAACGAAAGTGCTTTGGGGTTCAGAAGTGATATACGACTATATTGGTGACGTTCGATTTGCAATCTCAGCATTGTCATTCTATCAGGTGAACCCAGTGCAGACGAAGGTATTGTATGATAAGGCATTGGAGTATGCTTCGTTGTCTGGCTCGGAATCGGTCATTGATGCTTATTGTGGAATTGGGACGATTTCACTTTTTTTAGCTCAAAAGGCTAGAAAGGTATTTGGAGTTGAGATAGTTCCAGAAGCGATTGAGGATGCGAGGAAGAATGCTGCGTTGAACGGAATTGAGAATGCAGAATTTGAAGCTGGTGAAGCAGAGGTTGTCATTCCAAAGTGGTACGAAGAAGGAAATAAGGCCGATGTGTTAGTCGTGGATCCACCCCGTAAAGGATGCGATGAGGCATTATTGCATACTATAATTGACATGAAGCCAAAGAAAGTTGTATACGTTTCATGTAATCCAGCAACACTGGCCCGTGATTTACGCATTCTAGAAGATGGGGGCTATAAGACGGTAGAAGTGCAGCCGGTGGATATGTTCCCGCATACTACGCATGTAGAGTGCGTCGCGTTGATAGAGTTAAAATAGCTTGGTATCAATAGGTTTAGTGGTTTTTAACGGAAAATTGAAGTGTGTTTATGTTCCCTCGGACTAATGGTTCGGGGGATTTTTTGACCCCCGGGGTCTTACCTTAACGCGGAATTAAGGGGGGATTTGGGAAATGTATATTTTTGCGGAAAAGTTTGATGGTGAACAATGACTAGAGTACTTTCATGAAAAATTTGCATTTGGATTTGAGAATAAAATATTCCCATTTGCGAAGAATTATTTCGGTATATCGAATTATAAGTTATAATAATTAGTATTAATGTGAATGCTTGATTTCGCGAGGTGATACCATGTCTGTAAGCTATAATAAGTTGTGGAAACTGTTAATTGATAAAAATATGAATAAAACCATGCTGCGTGAAGAAGCAAAGCTTAGCTCAGGTACGATTGCAAAACTTGGTAAAAATGAAAATGTAACTACCGATGTACTTGTGAAAATTTGTAAAACGTTGCACTGTGATATTTGCGATATTATAGAAATAAAAGATGATAAATAAGTAGCCTGTTTATAGGATGGAAATGATATAAACATGTGAATTGGTTTAAATAGAGGGGTGCAAAAATGTTAGGAGCTATAATTGGCGATATTGTTGGGTCGCGGTTTGAATGGAACAATATTAAAACAAAAGAGTTTGATTTTTTAACATATAAATGCTTTGTCACTGACGATAGTATTATGTCATTAGCGATTGCTAAAGCTATTCTTGACTGTAAAGGTGATTATCAGAACTTAAACGAACTTGCTGTGTCTTATATGCAAGAAATTGGACGTCCATATCCCGATTCGGGGTATGGTGGAATGTTTAATGAATGGATGTATTCTGATAATCCTCAACCATATAATAGCTTTGGTAATGGAGCAGCCATGCGTGTGAGCGCATGTGGTTTTGCTGCCTCGACGTTAGAAGAAGCAAAACAACTATCTAAGAAGGTAACTGAAGTCACTCACAATCACCCAGAAGGAATGAAAGGGGCAGAGGCTACTGCTATTGCGACCTTTCTTGCAAAAACTGGGAAAAACATACTCGAGATCAGAGACTATATTAATGATCATTACTATCCAATGAATTTTACTCTAGATAGTATTCGTGATTCATATGAGTTTAATGAAACTTGTCAAGACACTGTACCTCAGGCAATAATGGCATTTCTTGAGTCTACTAGTTTTGAGGATGCTATTCGCAATGCTATTTCTATCGGTGGCGACAGTGATACACTAGCAGCCATAACAGGAGGGATAGCAGAGGCTTACTATGGCATTCCTACAAATATTAGGAAACATGCACTCACTTTCCTTGACGAACGGTTAATGAAAATTCTAATAGATTTTGAAAATGTATTTGCTCCAAAGATAGAAACAATAAATGGAGACAAATCAGTCGCTATCAAGAAACCCCAAAATGGGAAGAAAATAAAAACTGGAAGGCGAAAAGAAATGATCGCATCAGCTGTAGATGTTGCTGATGATGATCTGAACATGAGTTTTGCTAAGAATGAGAAAACATCAAGTCAAGCACTATTCTCTCACCTTTTTGAGTGCTGTAATATCCTTCGTGGCCCTATTAATCAAGATGAATATAAAAGTTATGTAACACCCATTTTGTTCTTTAAACGGTTATCAGATGTTTATGACGAAGAAACAGCAAAAGCACTTGAAGAATCTGGTGGAGATGAAGAATATGCTTCTTTCCCCGAAAACCATAGTTTTATTATCCCAGATGGTTGCCATTGGAATGATGTTCGTGAACAATCTGAAAATGTTGGAAAAGCAATTGTAGATGCAATGGTTGGCATTGAACGTGCTAATCCAGACACGCTTTTTGGTGTGTTTTCTAGTTTTGACGATGCGAATTGGACCGATAAAAACAAATTAACGGATGAACGGCTAAAAGACCTTATTGAGCATATGTCTAAAATCAAAGTTGGCAATAACAATTATTCATCCGATGTGATGGGTGATAGCTATGAATACTTAATTAAGAAGTTTGCTGACCTTTCCAAGAAAAATGCAGGTGAATTCTATACACCTCGTTCCGTTGTCAAATTAATGGTCAAAATTCTCAATCCAAAACCAGGAGAAACCGTATATGACCCAGCCTGTGGGACGGGTGGTATGTTAATCGAAGCCATTCGCAATATGAATAATGATCGAAGAGCCTATGGTAAAATCTATGGCCAGGAAAAGAATCTTGCCACATCCGCAATTGCAAGAATGAACTTGTTTTTGCATGGAGCTCGTGATTTTAAAATAAAACAAGGGGATACTCTTCGCTCCCCAGTATTCCTACATCGAGGCGAATTACAAACCTTTGATTGTGTAATCGCCAATCCGCCTTTTTCATTGAAAAAGTGGGGAGCCGATCAATTTGCATCAGATGTATATGGCCGGAATCTCTGGGGAAGTCCAACGGATTCTAGTGCTGACTTCGCATGGCTGCAGCACATGGTTACATCTATGGATAAAAACAATGGTCGATGTGCAGTTGTATTACCACAAGGTGTACTGTTCCATGGAGGAAGAGAAAGGGAAATACGGAAGCAACTGATTGAATCAGACAAATTAGAGTGCGTCATTACTCTTGTGAGCGGAGTGTTTTATAGTACAGGTGTGTCAGCTTGTATTTTAATACTAAATAACAACAAGCCTTCAGAACATAAAGCTAAGGTTTGTTTTATCGATGCTTCGAATATCTATACAGCACAGCGGGCACAAAACATAATGACGGAAAGAAATGTTGAGGAAGTATTTGAACTTTATCAAAATTATGAAGATGTAATGGAAAAGGCAAAAGTAGCTACTATTGATGATATTAGGAAGAAGGATTATTCACTTTCAGTTAATAGTTTTATCGAAAAAGCTCCACAGGAAACCATCTCTCCTAAAGAAGTAAAAAGGGCCTTCTTTTTAGCAGTAAATGAAGCAATCGAGGCAGAAGAGAAATATAAAAGATTGTTGGTGGAAGGAGGATATATCAGTGAGTAATCGAATTACACTTGATGAATTGAAATCCTATCTATGGAATTCTGCAGTCCTTCTTCGTACACATATTGATGCAGGATCATATAAACAATACATTTTTCCTCTTATGTTTTTTAAGCGAATTTGTGATGTTTATGATGAAGAATGTACGGAGATTTTGAAAGAATATGATGGAGATGAAGAAGCCCTAGAATGGGAAGAAAACCATCGATTCATTGTTCCAAAAGGATCCCACTGGAAAGATGTCCGCTCAGTATCTGAAAACGTGGGTGTTGCCATCATTAATGCCTTTCGTGCAATTGAAAAAGCAAATGTTGAAAAGTTACATGGCGTCTTTGGCGATGGTGCTTGGACGAACAAAAATCGACTGCCTGATGAATTGCTGAAAGATTTAATTGAACACTTCTCCACAAAAACTCTATCAATGGAGAACTGTCCTGAAGATGAACTAGGTCAAGGCTATGAATATTTGATTAAGAAATTTGCGGATGATAGCGGGCATACAGCTCAAGAATTTTATACGAATCGAACAGTAGTGCATCTCATGACTGAAATGCTCAAACCACAATCTGGTGAAAGCATTTATGATCCGACATGTGGTAGTGCAGGTATGCTAATATCCTCCATAGCTTATTTGAAGCAGCAGGATCTGGAATGGAGAAATGTAAAGATTTATGGGCAGGAAATTAATGCACTAACATCGGCTATTGGTCGTATGAACCTATTCCTTCATGGCGTAAAAGACTTTCAAATAATCAACGACGACACTTTGAAAAATCCTGCCTTTATCGAAAATGGTCAACTTATGCAATTTGATTTAGTACTTGCTAATCCACCATATTCTATTAAACAGTGGGACCGTGAAGCCTTTTCGGCAGATAAGTATGGACGCAATTTCCTTGGAACGCCGCCACAAGGCCGTGCAGATTATGCGTTTTTTCAACACATATTAAAAAGTTTAGATCCTAAAACAGGCAGATGTGCCATTCTATTTCCGCATGGCGTTTTGTTTCGTGATGAGGAAAAGGAAATGCGTGAAAAGCTTGTGAGAAGTGATCTGGTCGAATGTGTGATTGGGATTGGAAAGAACTTGTTCTTTAACTCACCAATGGAGGCATGTATTGTTATTTGCCGGACTAATAAGGAAGTTTCTCGCAGAGGACAAGTGTTATTCATTAATGCAAAGAATGAAGTAACTCGGAAGAATGCAGAAAGCTATCTTGAAGAAGAGCATATCCATAGAATTGCTCAAACATATAGTGAGTTTAAGATAGAAGAAGGCTTTTCTGCTATTGCAAGTCTTGACCAGATTGTTGAATATGGTAGCAAACTGAGCATTCCACTGTATGTTAAGACAACTGGTGAAAAGGATAGTGAAGAATCGTATTCTCTTGACGAGGCCCTCGATAGTTGGTTAAGTAGCAGTGATGAGTTTAAGAAATCATATGAAACATTAAAATATATGCTTTATGAGAATAGTGGTGAGAAACAATGATCAAGTATAGATTAGGGGATATCGTCGATGTCATTTCGGATCGTGAAGATAATCCCTCAAATTGTAAATATGATAAATTTGTCGGACTTGAACATTATATTTCAGGTGAAGTTGAAATAAAAAACTATGGAAATACGGACTTGTTAAAATCCGCCATGAAAGTCTTTCGTGCAGGTGATATCTTGATAGCTCGACGTAATGTGTATTTGAGGCGGGCATCTATAGTTAATTTTGATGGAATCACTTCTGGTGATTCTATCGTACTGCGTGCCGAGGATAGACTAATAAAGAAACTACTTCCTTTTGTATTAAATACGGATACCTTTTGGGAATTTGCCGAAAAATTTTCTGACGGAACAATGTCTAAGAGGCTTTCACCAAAGGTATTGCTTGAATACAAATTCAATTTACCTGATATTAAAGAACAGGAGAAGCTTGCAGAGTTATTGTGGGCTGCAAATGAAACTAAACAAGCTTATAAAAAGCTACTTTCTTTAACCAATGATCTTGTTAAATCGCGATTTATTGAGATGTTCGGAAATCCTGTTGCAAATCAGATGGGATGGCCTGTTGCTCCTTTAGGAAAAGTTTCGAACACTCGTCTTGGGAAGATGCTTGATGCAAAGAAGCAGACAGGAGAATGTCAATATCCATATCTTGCAAATTTCAATGTTCAATGGTTTCATTTTGATCTTAGTAATCTCAAAAAGATGGACTTTATTGAAAAAGATAGAGTTGAGTTTTCTCTCCAAAAGGGTGACTTGCTAGTATGCGAAGGTGGTGAAGTTGGCAGAACTGCCATATGGAATGAGGAGATAGAAGACTGCTACTTTCAAAAGGCTCTTCATCGTGTGCGCTGTAATCCGGAAATACTTGTACCAGAGTATTTAGCATATGTATTTTTTATGCGTGCAAGTCTTAATGGCTTTGAGGATATTGTTGGAAAATCAACAATCCCACATTTGACGGGCGAAAAATTGAAGAAGTTGCTAGTTATTCTGCCACCGTTGGACCTTCAGAATCAATTTGCTGCTTTCGTCCAACAAATTGATAAATCAAAATATGAATTACAACAAACAATCTCAAACCTTGAAAACACGGTCAAATCCCTTATGAAGCAATATGTAGGTTAAAGGATTCTTTATGGAATTATTATTATAAATCTATCTCGGAGGTGAAAATATGTTTACTGAGCACGATTTTGAAAAAATGCTAGTGGAAAAAATATGCAAGAATGGTTGGAGATATATTCCTGCTGAAGATCTTCCACGCCAACATTCTGATGTAATGGTTGAGCCTATGGTCCGGGAGGCACTTATTCGGCTCAATCCTGAAATTGCTGAGGATCCAACGCGTGCAGATGAGGTGATCTATAAGCTACGAACGGTCATTCTATCTGTGCAACCACATAACTTGGTTACCCAAAATGAGCTATTCAAAAAGTTAGTTTTTGAAGAAAATTCATATCCATTTGGTAAAGATGGAAGAATGGTCCCAATCCGTTTCTTTGGTACGCTAACAAAAGAAAATATGGCTCTTAATGAATATGTTGTCACCAATCAATGGGTCTTCCCTAAGGAAGATGGCGGGAAGAGATTGGATATTGTATTGCTTATTAACGGGTTTCCAATTGCTATCGGTGAGCTGAAAACACCAACTAGAGGTGCTATCACTTGGATGGACGGTGCAGGGGATATTTCTGCCTATGAGAAAAGTATTCCTCAAATGTTTGTGACAAATGTATTTAATTTTGCCTCCGAAGGAAAGCATTTTCGTTACGGTTCTGTTTGCATGCCAATCAATCTATGGGGACCTTGGCATACAGCTGAAAACAAGGCTGAAGGGACGCTTGCAGATGTTGAGCGCAGTGTTCTATCCATGATAAAACCTGAAATCATCATGGATATCTTCCAATTCTTCACCATATTTGCTACGGACAAGAAATATCGGAAATATAAAATCATTTGTCGCTATCAGCAATTTGAAGGGGCAAATCTTATTGTCGAACGTGTGAAAGCGGGCTATCCGAAAAAGGGTCTTATTTGGCACTTCCAAGGGAGTGGAAAATCACTTCTTATGGTATTTGCGGCACAAAAACTTCGGATGATTCCAGAACTGAAAAATCCTACTGTTGTTATTGTGGATGATCGAATTGACCTTGAAACTCAAATTACTGCTACCTTCAATGCGTCTGATATCCCCAATTTAGCGAGTGCAAGTAGCAAAGAAGATCTAGTTAGCTTTTTCAAAGGGGATATGAGAAAAATCCTCATCACCACTATATTTAAGTTTGGTGAAGTGGATGGTGTACTTAATCAGAGAGATAACATTATTTTAATGGTAGACGAGGCTCACCGAACACAAGAAGGTGACTTGGGAGAAAAAATGCGTATGGCATTACCAAATGCATTTTTCTTCGGCTTAACTGGTACTCCTATTAATCGTATCGACAAGAATACATTCTATACATTTGGAGCAGAAGAAGATAAATCTGGCTATATGAGTCGTTACTCATTTTCTGATTCTATAAGGGATAATGCAACCTTACCATTGCATTTTGAAGCGGTGCCAGTTGATTTACACATTAATCAAGAGGCGGTTGATTTAGCTTTTGATGAATTGACAAAAAACCTGACTGAACAGGAAAAAAGTGAACTCGCTCGTCGTGTTAAGATTGAAGCAGTCATGAAATCGCCAGACAGAATTAAGAAAGTCTGTGAACATATTGCCAAACATTTTAAAGAAAAAATCGAACCTAGCGGATTTAAAGGACAGGTTGTTTGTTACGACCGTGAATGCTGTTTGCTGTATAAGCAAGAGCTTGATAAATTACTAGGTGAAGAAGCAACAACAATTATCATGGATACTAATAATGACAAAGAAGATAAATACAAAGCATTTCGCCGAGATCGTGATGCAGAAGCGAAACTTCTGGATTATTTTCGTGAGAAGGATAGCCCTCTCAAACTGGTGATCGTTACATCGAAATTATTAACAGGGTTTGACGCACCAATTCTTCAAGCGATGTATCTGGACAAACCTATGAAAGATCATACGCTATTACAGGCAATATGTCGTACAAATCGTGTATATGGTCAGGAAAAAACACACGGACTTATTGTTGACTATATCGGAATATTTGACAATGTTGCAAATGCTCTTGATTTTGATGAAAAAAGTGTTCAGAAGGTTATTACAAACATTGATGACGTTAAAAATGAATTACCGAAACTGATGAAAAAGTGTTTGCAATATTTTTATGGAGTTGATCGAACGGTTGAAGGATGGGAGGGGCTGGTTGCGGCGCAAGAATGCCTACCTACAAACAAAGAAAAAGACCAGTTCGGAGCCGATTATCGGGTACTCAATCGGGCATGGGATGCACTTTCCCCAGATCAGTTTTTAGTTCCATTCAAATACGATTATTTATGGCTCACCAAAGTTTATGAATCGGTAAAACCAACAAATGGTTCAGGTGCACTCATTTGGGCCGCTCTTGGTTCAAAAACAATCGAATTGGTACATGAAAATGTAAGTGTATATGAGGTCCATGATGACTTAGACATTTTGCGTCTAGATGCGGATATTATTGATGAATATCTTGAAGGGCGCAAGGATCCAAACAAAGCAGCTAAGAGAATAGAAATTAATCTTGTTGCCAGAATCCAAGAACACGGAAAAGACCCGAAATTCATTAAATTAGGTGAAAGACTCGAAGAATTAAGAGAAAGACATGAGCAAGGCTTAATAACTAGCGTTGAGTTCTTAAAAAGGCTTCTTGAACTTGCGAAGGATGCGGCAGAAGCAGAAAAAGAAACTGTGCCCGAAGAAGAAATTGATAAAGGGAAAGCAGCCCTTACAGAACTATTTAATGGTGTGAAGAATAGGAATACCCCTATTATCGTTGAAAGAATCGTAAATGACATTGATGATATTGTGAAAATTGTACGTTTCCCAGATTGGCAAAGTACAACAACCGGTAAGCAAGAAGTCAAGAAAGCTTTGCGTAGCGTGATATGGGTGAAATACAAGATTAAGGATAAGGAATTGTTCGATAAATCATATAGCTATGTAGAGATGTATTATTAATTTCATTAAAAATCAGAAACAAGTACAAGTTGAAAGAAAAGAAGCTAATAAGCTATTTAAGGAAAATGCAACGAAACGATAAGTTAGAGATAGAAGTCCTAGATTTGGCCAGGTGAATTTCTAGGACTTTTACTTTTATTGTATCCAATTAGGTACTAAAATCAATATTATTAAAACATCAAGTAAGTACTGTATTTTCTCACCAGATAGTTACAAACGAGGTGATTATCATAAATTTATTCAACATAATTTCAGAAGATTTTTTCAAACCATTAACGAGCAAATATAAAACTACCTATATTGATTGTATCAGGCTCATATACAATACATATAAAACTGAATTGTCGTTTGGCGTTGATAAAGAAGTTATCCTTGCAGAGCTTGAAAGTTATTTTGAAGATCAATCAAGTGAAGATATGATATTTGATGATAATGAAGAGATTGCAAAGGACTCCAGGGCAAAGGCAAACGCAATTTTACGTAATTTAAAGGACAGTGGTTGGTTAGAATATGAGGTTTCCAATGACTATAGGGTAAAGATAAATTTGTTTGATTATGCTGCTACTATGATTGAATCTTTCAACAAGATATTAAAGAATGAAGAAATGGAATATCAGAGCCTAGTATCTCAAATACATGCCACCCTTTTGAATAAAGAAGCCTATGTGAAGCCCTATGAATACATTATAAAACGTGTAGTAGAAAATACAGAAGAATTAATAACGGGTCTAAAGAAACTAAACACCAATATTAAGAAATATATTGATGCTATTACAAATGAAAAGACGGCTGGGGAAATTGTACAGGATTTCTTTGTTTACCATAAAGATATCGGATCTAAAGCCTATCATCGTATTAAAACAAGTGATAATATATCACATTTTAGAACGTCAATAATTGAGAATCTTTACAACATATTAAATGATAAAAATATTTTTGAGCGTGCAGTACTGGGCTATATGGAAATAGAGCAAGTAGAAGAAAAAGTAGAAGCAGAAGATTTATTGAGAGGAAAGATACTAAATGTTATCTCGGCCTTTAGAAATTATGATGATATTATTTCCGAAATAGACAACAAAAATGCTAAATACATTGGAAGTGCTGTTGCTAGAGCGAAGTTCCTTTTGACTAATACTAATAATACAGAAGGTAAGATTTCAAAGATACTAGCGTATTTATCTGATGAATTTAATCGTGATGAAACCATAAACCTATATGATGAGGTGGATGACACACTCCTTAATGTGTTTAATATATTCCCACAAGGATTTATCGATAGTGACTCGCTATATGTAGTTCCTATTTCAAGGAAAATGTCTATGCCACAAGAACTTAGCTCTACGCTTGGGATTTCGGAAGATGAGCGAGAACGCCGGAAACTTGCTTTACATGAAAAAAATAAGAATAGATTTTCTAGAAAAAATATTAATACATATATTGAAGAATTATTAAGGGATAAACAAGCTGTCCTGGCTTCTACGCTTCCTTTAGATACTAAGAGAGATTTAATAAGGATAATTTTTATAAATCTCTATGGAAAAGACAAAAAATCTATGTATAAAACAACCCAAACTAATGAGGTTATTACGGTTAATGATTTTCGATTCTCAGATTTTGTGATTGAGAGGTGTGAATAGTAAGAATGGAAATATTAAAAGAAAGTGTCATACAAAAAGAAAAATTTAGAACGACTGCTAATAAACTTCTCAATCATTGCTTTATCCTTAAGAAAAAAGACGATACACGGAATGATTATATTTTTATTGTCCAGAATAGAGAGCTTTTCATAGAATACTTCGATTTACTAGGTTATAGAATTGAAATTAATGAGATGCAAGGCGTTGTTGCCCTTACTAATGTTGCTGGCACTGGGAGGATAAGGCTAAGGAAAATTGAAAGCATTATTTTACTAATCTTGAGGCTATTGTATATCGAAAAACGGAAGGAATTAACTCTGAATGAGGAAGTAATCGTTTTATCAGATGAAATACACGAAAAGTATAATATGCTCAAAATTGAAGCCAAAACAAACATAGATAAAACAGTGTTTAGAGATACAATTAGATTGTTTAAGAGATTTAATATCGTTTCAAATCTTGACAGTGATGTTACGATGTCGGATGCAAGAATAAAGATTTATCCATCCGTGTTATTTGCTGTGCCCAATGATAATTTAACTCTTCTTTACGATGCTATAAATGAAAAACTAAATAAATATATGAATGGAGGTGAGCAGAATGATGATGAAGAAACTATGCAGGATTAGGTTAATTAACTGGCATTACTTTGTTAATGAAACCATTAGTGTCAATGGCTCATTTTTAGTCAGTGGTGAAAATACGGCAGGAAAATCAACAATTTTAGATGCAATTCAATTAGTTTTAACTACGAATACACGTAAGTTCAATACAGCTGCAAATGAGAAAAGCAGTCGTGATTTAAAGGGCTATGTCCGTTGTAAAACAGGAATTGAAGGTAGTAACTATGTCAGAAGTGGCAGCGTAATTACATATGTTGCACTGGAATTCTATGAGGAAAAAACAAGTAAATATTTTACTCTTGGAGTTAAAATAGATTCACCAGATGAAGAAAGTAAACTTACAACAAAATGGTTTAGAGAAGAAAGTAAACTTGAGGAATTATCTTTCTTGACCGGCGGAAGGCCATCTACGACAGAGGAATTTAGAAAAAATGATAAAAAGGTGCAGCTCATTTCACAGATTTCTGAAGCTAAAGCAAGGTTTGGGCAAAGGCTAGGTAATTTGGAGCCTCGATTCTTTGATATGATACCTAAATCCTTAGCATTTAAACCTATGGATAATGTTAAAGATTTTATTAATAAATTCATACTCCCAGAAAAAACAATAGAAGTTGAAACTTTGAGAAATAATATAGCTGCTTTAAAAGAGCTAGAAGATTTGATGGATTCAACTAAGGAAAAGATATCAGAGCTTGAGACGATTTTATCAAAAAATGAAGACATTGTTTCAAAAGATCGAGAGATAAAGACCAATGAAATTTTAATAAAAAAAGCTGAGATTGAAGCAAAAAAGCAAGAATGTGAAGAACTGATACAAAACAATTACGTCTTAGGGCAAAAGCTTATTAATCAGCAGAATATAGAAAAAACTCAAAAAGTAAGTCTTGAAAATGAGAGAGATAGACTTGCTAGTCTACAAGGTGCACTCTCAAACAATGAAACAACACTACTTATTAAAGATATAAAACATAGAATTGAAATACTGAAGAAGGATAAGGAAAAAGAGGTAATAGAAGTTAATAAACTTAAAGCCATGTTAAACAAAGTCGTTGATGCATTGAGCTTATTGCATCAACATGAAGTGTTTATCATGACAAAAGAAGAACTATTAAGTTTAGAGACGGTAAATACAGAAACTGAAAAGAAAGCGGAAATGATCTATAAATTAGAAAAAGAACTTAAAAAATTATTTGAAGAGTATAGCTCTGAACACTATAGAATCAAGGATTTACTTGAAAGATATAAACTTCAAAGGCTTGATTTAGAAAATGAAATTAGAAATCTTAAAAATAAGAAATTAACATACCCACCGAATACAATGAAATTGAAAACAGCGATTGAAAAGGAATTTTTAAATCAGGGAATACGAAGTGAAGTGAGAATCTTCTCAGACTTGCTCGAGATTACAGATAGTAAGTGGCAAAATGCAGTAGAGGGGTACCTTAATAGTCAGAGATTTTACATTATTGTTGAGCCACAACATTATCGAGTGGCGTTAACGGTTTACAATAATATTAAAAAGGAAGTCCATACAGTGGGACTTGTTAATACTGGAAAGCTTGATACTAATGCAGTGGCTGACAAAGATTCACTTGCATATGTTCTAAAAAGTGATAATCGTTATGCAAAAGCATACGCTACCTACTTACTTAATCGTGTTTTCCGTTGTGACTATATAGAAAACCTAAAAAACTATAAAGTTGCAATAACATCTGATTGTATGCTTTATCAAAATTTTGCAGTTCGTAAAATCGCTGAGAGTGTCTATCATACTCCTTATATAGGAGCACACGCATATGAAATTCAGCTTAAAAATAAAGAAGCTGAGCTAGAAATTTTAAAAGAGGATATAAAAAAAGCAGAAAGTAAACTCGTTGATGATAAAGAAATAATAGAAAAAATAAACCTATGTAAAATGGATGTCCTAAAAGAAAACATGGATGCCCCTAAACGTTTGGCAGATAATATTGACTTGATCAACGGGGAGTTATTCGAGCTAAAAAAAGCACAAGCTAATCCAGGGTATATTGAGATACAAATGCAGATTGACGAATGTAAACAAGCGGTAGATAAAAAACAAATTCAATATAATACCCTTTTTGAAACAATTGGTAAGCTTAAAAATACCATAGAATCAAATGAGGAAAATATAGAAAGCAAGGGAAGCCTAATTTCTGCATTAGAAAATAATTTCAATGACCTATGTAATATTGACACAGAAATTACTATACAAGGGATTAATAAGTTTAATGAGCAAGTAAAAATCAAATCTCCAGCAACTATTGTTCATAATTTTTCACCACTTAAAGTTGGATTGGAAAATAAAAAAGAGGAGTATTGTACCGAGCTGATTAAGCTCCAAAGCAGCTACTGTAGTAAATATGACTGTGATCTCGGTACTGGGTATGACCAAATCAATGAATATATTCAGGAACATCATAAGTTGGTAGCATCAGATATTATAAAATACGAAGAGGATTTAAAAAGAGCTAAAGAGAATTGTGAGTTAGAATTCAGGGAATCATTTTTGGCGAGATTGAAAGAAAACATCGAGAATGCAAGATTAGAATTTAAAAACCTCAATTCAGCACTTAAAGATATATATTATGGTGAGGATCGTTATAAATTTGAAATAACCTACAATAAAAAGAAGGAAAGCATTTATCATATGATTACTTCAAAAGATAATAATGAAGGATATACTATATGGTCCAATTCCTTTGAAGAAGAATATAAGGAAGAAATGGAAGATTTATTTGCTAAATTAACTGCATATGACGATAAGGGAGAGAAAGTTCTAGCAGAGTACACGGATTATCGTAGTTATTTAGACTATGATATTGTAATTGAGAAAAAAGATGGAACGGTTCAACGTTTTTCTAAAATCTATGGAGAAAAGAGCGGTGGGGAAACCCAAACCCCATACTATGTTGCAATAGCGGCATCTTTTGTTCAGCTATATAAGCTTGGCGATACGATTAGAATTATCATGTTGGATGAAGCCTTTGACAAGATGGATGACAACCGAATCAGTGCTATGATGGACTTTTTTAACAGTCAAAATTTCCAAATTATATTAGCGACTCCACCTGCAAAGTTAGAAGTAATTGGTGAAAAGGTAGATACTATTTTAATGGCAATGAGAGAAGGGAGTACATCTATAATTGAGGAGTATGACCTATGATAAGCAAGTATGAAAAGGAAATTATTAATAAGTTATTGGATAAGTATGAGAAAAGCAAAAGTTTTGTCGGGGAAAATAAAGTGAATCAAAGATTTAATGTGAAAATTTCTTCGGTATTTCCCAGATACACTGATCACTCAAATTATGAGATATTTCAGGCTGTAAATGAAGCCGTTGATACTTTGGTGAGAGCATCTTTTATCATTGCAAAGGCAAATTCTGCCCATGTGTACAGTAATGTCATTTTGAATGTTGCTAAACTAGAAGATATATATAAATATATTGGTCGAAAACCTAAGAAGGACATCAATAGTTCAGTATTGAATCTAATGGAAATCTACAAAAACAAAAATCAAATACTAAATAAATATTGTGAAACACAATATGAGAGAATCCATTCTAATAAAACGATACAGTTTTTTAATAATGATTTAGAGGAATTAGAGAATATTTTAATAGCCGTTGATGAGTTATTGAAAGTTGACACTGAAACCTTTGCCAGAGATTTTTCAGTAAAAGTTTTTAAAGATTCAAAGGTCTTTGAGCGAATTGCAGGTAAAGTAGTAAATCTTATATACGAATTCGGTGTTTTTCCGGAAAAGGATCGAATTTTAGGTGATCTAAATATTGTAAAAAACCCCACTCATGTAAATTTTAAAGGCCCCGGGAGTATAACTATAAATGACCAGAAGATTGACTTAACAAGCCTGAGTAGCGACATTGCTATCTCATCAAAAATGCTTTCTGATATTGAATGCATTGAAGTGACAGGAAAAGCTGTCATAACCATTGAAAACTTAACCAGCTTTCATACATTCAGCGATAAAGATATGCTTGCTATTTATCTTGGTGGCTACCATAACAGAGTGAGACGAGAAATTATTAAAAAAATACATCAACAAAATTCTCAGATAGCTTTTTATCATTTTGGCGATATTGATGCTGGTGGATTCTATATATTGGAGCATTTAAAGAGGCAAACAGGCGTAGATTTCATACCATTTAAAATGGATATAGAAACCTTAGAAGCACACAAAAAGTATACCAAAAGATTAACAGAAAATGATAAAAAAAGACTTACGAAGCTAGTTGATAGCCAATATCATAAGGTAATTAACTATATGCTTGAAAACAATTGCAAGTTAGAACAAGAAGCTGTAAATGTTGAATGATTTTTTGTTATTGCTAATAAAAATTTATGACCACCTATGACCACCCTAGTGTAGAGACCCATGTATATTTGATGTCCAGAAAAAGAAGAATGAGAAGCGTTGATGATGAATTATTTGACTTTTTTCTAATAACTTTTCCTTATATAAACTTCTTTTATCCACACACTTATTCACATAATGTGCAAATGCAAAGGAGCTATTGTTATTCAAAGCTGTAATACATATAATTTCCTGTATAATATAACATATAATTAATATCCGATATTAGTGCAGGGGGAAAATTAATGGATATCAAGGACGTAATAGCAAGAGGTGAAAATAAAGTAGTTGAGTTTAAAAGTTGGGTAAAGATTCCGAATAAGAAAGAGCTTATGGAAATCTTAACGAACGAGACTGTAGGCTTTTCTAATGCTGAGGGTGGCATAATTCTAGTAGGTGTGGAAGATAACGGTGAAATAACTGGCTGCCAAGATTATGATGAACAGAGCATCATAGAGAGTATATATGACCGTACAGTGCCAAAAGTTTTTACAGATATAGAGAACATTACTATTGATGGAAAAGAAATATTAAAAATTATAGTTCCTAAAGCCCCTGAAACTGTAGCGACATCTCGAGGAACAGTGTATAAGCGATTAGGAAAAAATACAAAACCTTTTTATCCTGGAGAGTATCAATCCAATATAATTCAGGGGTTTAAAGGAGATTTCTCTGCTAAGATTTTAAAAGATACTTCTGAATTTGATATAGATTTTCATGAAGTAGAAAGTTTAAAATTGAAAATAAAATCTCGAGATAAAGATTCAACTCTGTATCAAGAGGATGATTTATCTTTTTTAAGGGATTTAAGGCTAATTGAAGATAATAGCGACGGTGTGAGGTTAACTATTGCAGGATTGCTATGTAAGCGCCAAATAACCCACACCTTCTAATAATTTCCTGGTTTTGTGATAATCACAGTACACGATTTGTTAGGAGGTTTTTTAGTGTCAAAAGATGAACGAAAACAAATGTGGCGACAACGCATTGAAGCCTACAAAATTAGTGGTGAGCCAAGTGTGAAAACTTGGTGTAACCAAAATCAAATAGGTTTACAAAGTATGTACAAATGGATGAGGAAATTGGAGCTGGAAGCAACTGACGTTGCGCCTCCTTCAACACAATGGGTTTCCGTCGAGCCCTCCAATTCCATCATTTTCGAAGGACTTACATCACATCTGACTGTAAAAATCGGGGATGCTTCCATCGAAATTAATGAAGGTTTCAATCCGACACTTTTTACTGAAGTGTTTCAAATTCTTCAAAACCATGTTAAGTAAGACTCCTATTGATCGCGTTTACTTAGCTACAGGTTCAACGGACCTTCGTAAATCGATTGATGGATTGGCAGCAATTGTTCAAATGAGTTTTCAATTAGATCCATTCTCTTCAAACTTATTTGTGTTTTGTAATCGCAATCGTGATAAGTTAAAAATTCTACATTGGGATCATAATGGGTTTTGGCTTTATTATCGTCGCCTCGAAAAAGGAATTTTTCAATGGCCTGACGAACAAACATCCTCGCCCTTATGCATAAGTCCTCGTCAGTTAAACTGGCTCCTTGATGGGCTACCTTTAGAACAAAGACAAGCACATCAAAAAGTTTCTGCACAAATCATCATTTGAAAAAGGAATTTGGCACCTCTTGTCGAATTCCTTAAACATGGAAAAAAGCGCACTTAACTCATCTACAATTGAAGAACTAACAGCGAGGAATGCGGAACTGGAAAAACAAAACGAAGTCTTACAGGCTAAAATCAATTGGTTGGAAGAACAATTCCGACTGAGCCAACAACACAAATTCGGGACTTCAAGTGAAAAAACAAATCCGGATCAACTCAAACTCTCTCTCTTTAATGAAGCGGAAATAACAGCGGATTTAAAAGTAGAAGAACCTACACTTGAAACAATTTCTTACAATAGAAAGAAGTATGTAGGTCAGCGAGATACAAAGCTTGAAAATCTGCCTACGGAGACTATCCACTATCGTTTATCCGAAGAAGAGCAGGTTTGTTTGTGCTGCGGTGGAAATGTTCATGAAATAAGTAGCGAAACTCGTCGAGAAATAAAAGTAATCCCTGCACAAGTAACAGTGGTAGAGCATGTTCAACATATCTATGGCTGTCGACAGTGTGAACGGGAAGCGATTGAAACACCAATTGTGAAAGCTAAAATGCCAGCACCTGTCTATCCAAAAAGTTTGGCATCCGCTTCTTCAATGGCCTATATTATGAATCAAAAATATGTGGAAGGCATGCCCCTTTACCGACAAGAAAAACAGTTGGAGCGTCTAGGCGTGTATTTATCACGTCAAACCCTAGCCAACTGGATGATCTATGGTGCAACAAAGTGGCTTTCCACTTTATACAATCGTATGCATGAGCTGTTAATCCTGAATGATCGCCTTCATGCGGACGAAACCACGCTTCAAGTCCTAGCAGAACCTGGACGTAAGGCGGATTCTAAGTCCTATATGTGGATGTATCGATCAGGCCGCGATGTTCCGCCAATCATCCTATATGATTATCAATCTACTCGTCATAGTAAACATCCGAAAGCCTTTTTACGAGGGTTTAAAGGATACCTTCATGTCGATGGATATGCGGGATATAATGACATAAAGGACGTTCGGTTGGTGGGCTGTTGGGCGCATTCGCGGAGAAAATTCGATGAGGCTCTCAAATCATTACCAGTCAATATCGATAAAAAAGAAACAACCGCTGCAGAGGGTCTTCAATTCTGTAATCAATTATTTAGAATTGAAAAACAGGTCAATGAAAAATTTGAAAATTGTACCCCTGAACAGCGTAAAGAATACCGTCTTGAGCACAGTAAACCCGTGTTAGACGCTTTTTTGACATGGCTTAAAACAAAGCGCCCGCAAGTTCCCCCAAAAAGTAAATTGGGAGAAGCGATTACCTATACAATCAATCAATGGTCCAAACTCGTTGTATTCCTTGAAGATGGACGACTTGAATTGGATAATAATCGAGGAGAGCGTTCAATAAAACCTTTCGTAATGGGCCGCAAGGCATGGTTATTTGCCCAATCAATGAAAGGTGCAACATCTAGCGCCATCATCTACAGCATTGTCGAAACCGCTAAGGAGAATCAATTAAATCCACTAAACTACCTAACGTATCTATTCGAACAATTACCATTAATAGATATAAATGATGTAGAAGCAATTGATCAACTCCTACCATGGGCGCAGACAATTCCTACAGACTGTCGCATCCCGAATAAATCTAAATAAAGCATACTACAAGCGCCCACGTAAAAATACGTGGGCGCTATTTGACGCTTACATTGCTATTTGTTGGTAAAAAGGAATCGATAGTGAGGCATCTACCACAAGCTGAGATAATATTACTTACATATAATAATGATGGCCAAACCGAATATAACAAGCGGTTAGAGCTAAAAGTTCCATTAATTTCAGCAGTTGACAGAATACAGCAAATATTTGAAGATAGAAATTCAATACAGAATATTCAAATGGGACTGTTTAAATTAGAAGTATATGATTATCCCACAAATGTATTTCAAGAAGCTTTGTTAAATGCCATTGCACACAGGGATTACGAGAGTACATCGTCAATAATTATTAAGTATTATCCAAGTGAAATAATAATTGAAAATCCTGGTTCGTTTCCACTAGGAATTGACAGTAATAATATTATAACTCATCCATCTGCACCTAGAAATAAATTAATTGCCGAAACGCTTCAAAGATTAAAATATGTTCAAAGATCTGGACAAGGCGTAGATATTATATTTAAGGATATGCTGTCATTGGGAAAATCCGCTCCAGAATATAAACTTTATACAGAAGCCGTTAGTTTGACTTTAAGAAGCAGTTTAGAGGATATAGAATTTCTAAGATTTATTAATAAAGAAACAGAAGAAAATGGTGATTTTTCCGTTTCTGAAATTTGTATACTTAAGTATGTAAAAATGAATAAAATAATTAGTTTAAGTAAAGCTGCTGAGGTAGCTCAAATAACAACACAGTCTGCCACCAACGTACTAAATGTCCTTTGTAAAAAGAAAAATATTCTTCAAAGGGAAAATAGAAATAGGTATATGTTTACACACAGGGTTTATGAATCATTCGATGATAACATTGAATATACTAAAGATAAAGATTTTGATGAAATTCAAGCTAAGACAATGATTATTGATTATTTGTCTAAGAATACATTTATGACTAGGGCGGATGTTGAGAGGCTATGTGGCTTTTCTTCTACAAGTAGTAAACGTATTTTAAAAAAATTAAGGGAAGACGGGACGTTAATTTTAGAAGGGAAATCTAGATCCAGTATATATAAGTTAAAATAAAGATAAGAACATCTTATTCATAGACGTGTGACCGGTCCGAAAGAAGATTTTTATATCCAATTAGTGGACCGAAAAGCGGACTGTAAATTCGGTATTTGGTCCGAAAGTGGACCGCAAAATCGGTATTTGGTCCGAAAAGTGATCTGAAAAGTTGATATTTGGGCCAAAAAGCGGACCATAAAGTCAATGAGTGGACCGCAAAATTGACGTGTGGCCCGAAAGTGGACCAAAATATTAATTTATGAATCGCAAATCATATCTAGAAAAAAGCATCAGCACATTAGTATGAAATGATGCTTTTTTTCGTTTTGTTACTTATCGATTTTCCTAGAGTTTTGCATTAAATCGTATATTTTAAAGTTAAGGAATGATTTCAAATTATTACTAAGGTCTTCTACATCTGATTCAGATATTTCAAAAGTCCCTTCTTTTCCTACTAAGACAACATAGCCATTTTCTTCGTCATAAACTATTTCATAGCCTAATAAACGTAGTTGCATTTCTAGAAAATAATCAAAGCTTTGTTTGGCTTCTGCAGTTTCTTCCCAATCCATTAAGAAGGAAGGAGTAACTCTTAAGGCGTCAGATAAAGCTTTAATTTTGTCTTTTCTAATGTTTTTAATTTCTCCACTTTCATATCTCTGTATCGTAGGTGCACTTACTCCCACCGCTTTAGCAACATCTTCAAGTGTTAAACCCAGTTCCAGTCTCCTGTTTCTAACTTTATCTTTAAACTCCATTTTTTCACCTTCTTATAAGATTGATTTAAATATACTAGAAATTTTGCGTATATGCAATTAGATCGTCTGTTTTGACATAAAATATTGCGTTTAAGTATTGACAGCTACAAAAAGACATATTAGGATAAAATTACGTAAACGCAAAAAAAGGAGGTGAAAAGGAATGTTTGATAAGAAAAAATTCAAGGCACAAGTGATTATGTCAGGAAAAACTATGCAACAAGTAGCTGATTTGTTAGAGATCAATCAAGCTACTCTATATCGTAAAGTCAATGGGAGTAGTGATTTTTACAGAGGAGAAATACAATTGCTTTGTGACTATTTAAATATAGAGGATCCTAGTGAAATTTTTTTTACTCCAAAAATTACGCAAACGCAAAACAGGTGGCTAGTTTTAAACGAAAACGTAATTTACTGAACGAATTGGAAATGTCAATTTACTGCGAAAATGAAAGAGCTAATACACTAAAAAATACTGGAGGATTTGAAATGAATGAAACATTAATATCACTAACCGAGAAATATGGGACAGAAGTTATTATCGCAAGAATTCTAGAGCAATTGAAATTGCTAGCACATAGTGAAGATAAAGAGGTAGTACAAGCTGTGAAAGAGCTTATCACAAGTGCTGGTTGTGATACAGAGTATATCTATACACTTTGTGAGTATACGAATTTAGCAACTTTTGTTTCAGATAATATTCAGGTTACCGATTCATCTTGGAAGAACAAAAACGTTATTTAACAAAACTGAGGATGGGACTAACAAAATGGGTTTCATACTGTTTTTCCCTACGGTTAGTCCAATCTTAACTACTAAAAAAGGAGGACGTCATGAACTTCATCATTTCAACGGGCAATAGCCGTAAAGATAAGTTTTGGAAACAAAAGCTAGTGTCATGGGAAGAGTTTACAGAAAAACTTTCCCGAACTATCGTTACGAATGAGACACAGGCAGAGTACCGCAAGATGAAAAAGTACCAACAGGATAATGTGAAAGACGTCGGGGGTTTTGTTGCTGGAGAGATTAAAGATGGTAGGCGTAGAAAAGAAAATGTCTTGTCTCGCTCTATGCTCACATTGGATATGGATTACGCAGATCATACGGAGTCGATAGCCACCAATATTGAAATGCTCTATGACTATGCATGCTGTATTTATTCTACTCATAAGCATTGTCCAGAAAAACCTAAACTCAGGCTTATCATCCCATTGTCACGAACTGTTTCACCAGATGAGTACCAAGCCCTTAGCAGAATGATTGCAAAGGAAATAGGTATGGAACTGTTTGATGATACTACCTATGAACCGAATCGCCTTATGTATTGGCCGAGCACTTCATCAGATGGGGAGTACTTTTTTAAAAAGATTGATGGTTCGTTTCTAGACCCAAACCCTATTTTACAACTTTATAAGGATTGGAAGGATACTTCTACTTGGCCTGTTTCTTCAAGACAAACGACGATTATTGAAAAGAAATAAAAAAACAAGAAGATCCAATATCTAAGAGTGGAATGGTTGGAGCTTTTTGTAGGAGTTACAGTATTACAGAGTCAATTGAAACCTTTCTATCAGACGTTTATGCACCAAGTGTAATGGAGGGGCGATTTGATTATATACCAGCAGATTCGTCAGCGGGTGTCATGATCTATGATGATAAATATGCTTATTCACATCATGCGACAGACCCTGCTTGTGGGAAATTGCTAAACGCTTTCGACTTGGTGCGAATCCATAAGTTTTCTGAGCTAGATGAAATGACAAAAGAAGGGGCGCCGCCTATCAGTCTTCCTTCCTATAAAGCAATGTTGCAAATTTGTTCAGAAGATGAGCAAGTACGAAAGCAACTAGCATTTGAACGGATAGAACAGGCAAAGGAAGAGTTTGATGATGAAAATTGGGAGTTAAAGCTTGATGTTAATAAGAATGGTAGTGTCAAAGATACACTGAGTAATATAACGGAAATCCTTCGTCATGATGAGCTTTTTACACCAATTGCTTATAATCAGTTGTCTCATCGATTGGATATTAACGGTGAACCACCTTGGAAACAGGTAAAGCCTGGCTGGAATGACGCAGATTTATCGAATGCGAAGGTGCTGTTGGATAAGAAGTATGGGATCTATTCACCATCAAAGTTTAAGGATGCCCTTTTAACAACTGCATCTGAAAGAGCTTTTCATCCAATAAAGGACTATTTTAATGGACTACCTGTTTGGGACGGAATTAAAAGAATTGATCGTTTGCTGATCGACTATTTTGGTTCTGAAGAGAACAGCTATACAAAGGAGGTCATGCGAAAAACGTTATGTGCAGCAGTAGCAAGAGTCTACGAACCGGGTATCAAGTACGACAATGTGTTAATTCTTATCGGTGACCAAGGATTAGGCAAATCGACCTTCTTCTCCAAACTTGCGATGGATTGGTTTTCAGATAGTTTGACTTTGTCGGATATGAGGGACAAGGCTTCGGCTGAAAAATTACAAGGCTATTGGATTTTAGAACTTGGCGAACTTGCGGGACTTCGAAAGGTCGATTTGGAATTGGTAAAGGCATTTATCACGAGGTTGGATGATAAGTTTAGACATAGCTATGGTGTTTATGTGGAAAGTCACCCAAGGCAGTGCATCATTGTGGGGACGACGAATTCAGAAAAAGGTATTTTAAGAGATGTGACTGGAAATAGGAGATATTGGCCTGTTCACGTTGGGAAAGGAAAAAAGAATATATGGGCAGATTTGAACCAGTCAGAGGTGAATCAGATATGGGCCGAGGCGATTGTTTATTATAAGCAGGGCGAGGAACTGATGCTAAAAGGAGAATCAGCAGAGTTAGCCTATCGATATCAGCAGGAAGCAATGGAAGAAGACGATCGAGAGGGTCTTGTGAAAGAGTATCTAGAAACCTTATTGCCAGAAAACTGGGATGCCATGAAGTTATTTGAAAGACGTAATTACTTGGCTGGGGAAACAGCTTTTGATTCTGAACTACCGGTAGGAACCAAGAAAAGGACAAAAGTATGTTTTCAAGAGATATGGTGTGAATGTTTTGGCAAAGATAAATCGGATTTAAAGCGTAGCGTTTCATTTGAACTCCAAGGGATTTTAGTGAAACTTGGTGGTTGGAAACGATACGATGGAAACAAATCAGGCAAGATGAAGCATCCTATTTATGGTGTGCAGATCACGTATGTGAGAGAAGACCACAAAGAAACTTAGGCAACCAGAAGTCAACTTTTCTAATTCTTAGGCAACCTAGAACGGTTAATCAAGGTTTCCTAAAAAAACTAAGGGCAACCGTAAAGGAAACCACTAAAAACCCCCTATTTACAGGGTTTATAAAGATTGAGTTTCCTAAAGTCTTATCTTTTATAAAGAATAGTAAATGATATTTAGAGTATAAGTACTAGCTTAGTAGTATAGGAGAATCTCCTGTAGAGATAGTTTGCCCCTTTTTAAACGGACTTAGGCAACTGGCAGAAATGGAAAGAATCATATTTAAAATGAAAGGAGCTGCTGAAATGGTAGAACAATTCGAAACGATAAAACAATCCATCATTGCAAAAGTTTTAAACGAAGATCATGTCAGCTTTATTGAAGTGGAGAGGATTTTTGAAGAGCACTGTTTTGCGTATCAAGGAGATAAGGTGATTCATCATAGCAAGTATCCACATGTTCTGTTTTGGGGTGGTTGGAATAAACAAGCTATCGATATTCTAGCAATTATTCTGGAAGAAAATAAGATATGCCTCCAACCATCTAACTATTTAAACTATTTGATAGATGGTGATATGCCAGAGATTCCTGTAGCAAATATTGCGAAGGATTATAAAACCGATCATTGGATGCCCATGCTTTTAAAATCAGAGAGTTAAGAAAATGAAATGAAAGAACAAAAAATAACTAGAAAGGATGACATTAATGAATTCAAAGGCTTATTTGTCAAAAGCTATTTGGTTAGATCAGATGATTGAGAACAAACTGGAGCAGCTACAATCTTTAAAGAGCTTGTCCATGAAAGTAACCACCAACTTTACGATGGATAATGTGGGTGGTGGGGGCATTGAGAAAAGTAGAATGGAAAGTACGATTATTAAAGTGTTGGAATTAGAAGATGAAATCAAAGATGATATTGAATGCATGGTTGAAATAAAGATAGACATTATGAAAATGATTAAAAAAATAAGTAGATTAAATGATCAGTTTTTACTGGAGTTGAGGTACCTTTCGGGGAAAAGCTGGGAAGATGTTGCGGCAACTATGGGATATGATAAAAGGACAGTAATAAGAATTCATGGAAAAGCAATTAAAGAAATGGATAATCTTAAAGAGGCCACTAAATGTCATTGAATGCCACTCTAAAAGTATAGTAGTATTAAGTTGCAAAGGTATAGAAGTTTCAAGAATACCATATGTTGTAGCATATGCCTAAGTTATATCGAGTCGATCTTAGGAAACGCAACATTCTTGATAACCCAGCTCCTATTAATCATAGGGGCTTTTTCTATGCATTTTTTCTATTGAGTGCCCTTTGTTATTTACATAATGATGACGGTTAAACGGAGTTGAGAGCCATGCCAATGAAACCAAAGAAGCCATGCAAACACAACGGTTGTCCTTTGTTAACGGACGACAAGTACTGTGAGTTTCATGCAAAGCTTCATGTAGATGATAGAGCGAACGCAACTGAGCGTGGTTACGATAACCGCTGGAGGAAGGCGAGCAAGCGTTTCTTAAACGCCCACCCTCTTTGTAAACACTGTGAGCAGAAAGGGAAGCTGACTCAAGCAACGGTTGTTGACCACATCAAACCACACCGAGGAGACCAGAGACTGTTCTGGGATGAAAAGAACTGGCAGTCTTTGTGTAAGAGATGTCATGACCGTAAGACAAGAACAGAAGATCAGTATCCAATCTACACTTTTTAATGGACGGGTAGGGGAGGTCAAATCTCTACAACCTTTTATATGGCGACCGCGCGCCCCCTTCACGTGAATTTTCGCGGAATTAAATAAGGGGGGTATCACTAGATGGAAGGTAGAAGTGGAAAACCAATGTCATCAACCTAAGATTACAAAATATGTAAATGAATAAAATTGTTATAAAAATGTGCTAAAATCCATTGAAATACACTTGACTTTTCAAAATCACCACAAAAATCGATTTGGATACCATTTTTTGGTATATCAACGATGAAGTGGTGATTTTTTTGAGAAAAAGTATGTTTTTAGAAGCTGTAGAGGTGACTCGGAATGTTCTGCATGACTTTATTTTTATGTGTGAATCACGTTCTAAAGAAACCTATTTTACTCGGGAAGGAAGAAACAAATTTACTTTTGTTAGTACCATTCTTTTTATGCTTAATTTTGTGAAAAAAAGCTTTCAGATTGAGCTAGATGATTATTTTAAGCTTATTGGAAAAGAGACAGAAAGTGTGAGTAAACAGGCATTTTGTGAGGCTAGAAAGAAGATTAAACCAGAAGCTTTTATTAAATTATTTGATACCATTGTGGATTGGTACTACAAGGAAAATCCTTGGAAAACATTTATGGGATTTCGTTTATTTGCGGTCGACGCTTCTATTCTGGAAATAAATAATTCGATAAGATTAAGGGATGCCTTTGACGTTTCGAAAGGCAGTTCATTAGAACTTGCACGTGCAATGGCATCCTGTATCTATGATATCGAAAATAATCTAATTGTAAAAGCATTAATTACAAAATGTACAGAAGGAGAGCGTTCCGTAGCTAGCAAGCTTATTAACAGCTTTAAAGCGCAGCTCTCAAGCAACGACCTTTTCCTATTTGATCGAGGATATCCATCGTTGAATTTTTTCTCTTTTCTAATAGAATCAAAGGTCAAATTCATTATTAGAACACAGGTCAGTTATTATAAATCTAGCATTAAAGCATCGGTGCCTGATCAAATGATTGAGCTAAAAAAAAGCGGGAAGTTAATGCGCTTAAGGGCTATACGATTTATACTGCCATCTGGGGAAGAAGAGTTGCTCATCACGAATATAGAAGACGAAAAATTCGGGATACAGGATTTTAAAATACTCTATTTTAAGCGTTGGGGAATTGAAACAAAATATGATGAATTAAAAAATAAACTTCAACTTCAAAAGTTTACTGGCGATACCCCTCTTTCAGTGGAACAGGATTTTTATGCAACGATGTTTCTGGCGAACATGGCTTCTTTCGTTAAACGAGAGGCTGATGAAATGATTGCCATAGAACAAGAAGGCAAGGATTTAACGTATGAATACAAAACGAATACCAATGTTTTAATCGGCAAGCTAAAGACTAATCTAATACGACTCATTTTAGAAAAAAGTCCAAGGCGACGTAAAAGGATATATAAGCAAATACTTGATGAAATAACGAGGAGTCGAACCCCTATAAGGCCGGGTAGAAGTTTTATACGTAACAAAAGATTACGAGCGAATAGAAACGGGTTAGTTCAGAAGTCTGCTATTTAACACTGTAAAAAATGAATAGGATGCTTAGGGGGATGTAAAAAAATGTAAGTGCATCGCCCGGGCATCCTATTGTCTTTTTTTGGTTGGTATTGTCTGAAGATTGGACAACATTTAATTATTTATATTAAGTAGTTATCCAAAATCTATAATTGGAAAATTACTGGAAACTTGTTTTGGTGACATTGGGGGCTACCCCCATACATAACTTGTTCATTTGTAAGTGTAAATTTATTTAAAGATTATATATTAACCTAGTATGTTCGATAAACATCGGGGCAGGATGATTCTGTAGGAGAGTAAAAACAGTGTGATTTATAGCGCCCAGCATTCCATTGATTATACCATTGTGCAGGGCAACTACCTTCTGGTTTAAAGAACCATAATGAGTATGTCGCTGGATGAAATCGTTCTCCTTTAATTAGTCTCCTTGCTAACCTAATTTCTGTTTCTCTAGCTGCTTGGTAAAAATATCCTCTTATAGTTGCTTCAAATCCTCCAGGTCGTTGAAAAACCATTCTTCTAATTGAGTTAATATCTTCAAAGTCAAGGCATCTAGAGCGCACTCGGTTTACAGCTACATTTCCAACCATTAACATACCTAACTTTCCTTCTCCTTCAGCTTCTGCACGAATTAAACGTGCTAATAGTTTAACGTCTTCTTCAGTAGCTTTTATGACTGCCAAGGTGAATTTCCCTCCCTTTTATAAACATAAAAGCATTACTCCAATTTATGAAGTAATGCAAATGTAATACATTATTGTATGAGAAAAGATTTCTTAATATCATTGTTTAACTGCTTTAATATAAATTTTTTCTTATGAGAGGGTAAATGTACAGTTAAAATAAGTAAATCAACTAAATCTGGTTGTTCATTAGCTATTTCTTGCAAGTAATCTTTGCCGAACTCTTTCATAACAGGTAATAGTTTACTCATTTAGTGAAAGTCTACATCAATTTTCTTTTTGTTATCATTTGTTTTCTTTGGCATTCTGACTTCAAGAACACCGTTCTTATAGGTTGCTTTTACTCCCTCATTAGATACAGGGCTTGGCAAGGATACAGTCCTATGAAAGCTACCTGTATAGCGTTCTTTTCTATACATACTTTCTTCTTTAATCTCATTTGTTTTATTGATGGTACCGTTGATGCTTAACATATTATTTTCAATATCAATATTTACATCTTCCTTTTTCTCAAGACCTGGAATATCACATGAAGCAATTACTTCATTTTCAGTTTCATGCACATCAACTCTGATATTACCAAAATTATAGTTTTCCATCCCAAGATCTAGAGGGAAGTCAGAGAAAAAACGGTCAAAATTTCTTCTCATATTTGCTAGTTGTCTAAATGGATCATACGGTGTTAATGACATACAAATCACTCCTTGTTTTTTTATCACATGTATTTTCTTCTTAGAATTAAAAAATATACAAGGAAAGTTATGTGTATAAGAAATTTTATATTGTGAAAAATATTAAAGGTTAAATTTGGAGTATAAGGGAGATTTATGTGAATTTTTTTAAAAAACAGGCTAAGCAAATTGATGTTGAAAGTATTAAAAAACAATTATCTAACTCTCCTGATTTAGTTAATAGAACCGTAACAGTCGGAAATAAAACAATTGAATTGTACTTTTTAAAGATTCTTGTTAACCGTATATCAATAGAAAAAAATATTATTTCTTTCTTAAATAATTCTACATCTGAAGAAATTAATCTAAATTACTTGTTTGAACATTTACCAATTACCGAAGTTTAAGAACTAGTTGAAACAAATGATATTTCAAAGTATATATTGGATGGTTTCACTTTTATTTATTTACCTTTTGAAAAAAAAGGACTATTCGCTGGTGTTGGTGATCCTGTTGAAAGGTCACTTGGAAAAGCGGAAACTGAATCTCTTGTTTATGGTCCTAAAATATCTTTTACGGAATCATTATCCACAAATATTAAAGTATTAAGACATAATATTTCTAATCCTAATTTAGTAAGTGATGAAATAGAACTAGGTGAACGTGTAAAGCAGAAAGTAAGAATTGTTTATTTAAATGACATTGTTGACCCTGAGCTTGTTACCTCGATTAAGGATAGGCTAAATAATATAGATAGAGACGATATAATGGATAGTTCAGTTTTGGCACAGTTTTTAGATGATAATCCTTACTCATTTTTTCCTCAGTATTTAATGTCTGAATTACCTGATAGAGTAATCTATTCCATAAATAATGGGAAAGTTGCTATTTTTGTTGATCGAAGTCCAACTGCAGTTATTTGTCCATCAACATTCTTTAGCTTTTTTGAAACTACCGAAGACGTTTATTTAAGGTGGATATTAAGTTCAGTTCTTCGATGGCTACGTATGATTTCTATGGTGCTATCTATATTATTTACTGCAATTTATGTGGCTGCCGTTAAGTTTCATTATGAGGTAATTCCATCAAAGTTACTAGTTAAATTTTGTCAGTCAAGGGAACAAATTCCTTTCCCGCCTATTTTAGAAGCCTTATTATTGGAAATTATGATTGATTTATTAAGAGAAGCTGGTGCGCGTCTTCCATCTAAAGTTGCGCAATCGATGGGGATTGTTGGTGGTATTGTTTTAGGACAAGCTATGGTAGAAGCAGGGCTTACAAGTAATATTTTAATTATTGTTGTAGCATTAAGTGCATTAAGCGGAAGTTTTGTAGTAACGATTGCTACGTTAGAAACAGGTTCTTTAAAGAAGAAGATGCAGCTGAGATTTTAGGGAAAATCATGAAGAGAAAACAGGTGGATTATGTACCTAAAAGGTTAGAAGATTTACTGCTTTCATATATAAAGAATGAATGAGTCCTATGGGTT
>NZ_HE978514.1:428839-488615 GCF_000311725.1 Robertmurraya massiliosenegalensis JC6 | reverse complement strand
ATGGGTATCTAAGATGTCAGAATGGGTATGAAATCAGGTATCCGTTTATAGTATGGTTTCTTAAAGCGATCGCTTTAGAGATACCCTAAAAAGCTAACTTTAAATAAATGGATATTGATTTTGGGTGATGAAAAAAACATGGAACAACAATCTTTTATGTGTATAAATTTACGCGAAATGGGTATTTTTAGCGAAAATGTATCAAATATTGATGATAACACATGTGGAGTGCTGTGTGTTACTCGTAAAAAAATAGAAGATATATAAGGGTCCGAGAATCGGTAATGGATTCTCGGACTCCCATCTTCTTTTATTTCAATTCTTTCTATTAGCTTGTGAAGCATTTCTTCATCAAGAACAGGATTTTGAACAAACTGTTCAATTTGTTGGATTAGTTTTGTAAAATCAATCGTTTGTTTTTGTTGAAGTAATCCCTTTTCTAATTTTAACTTTTCCTCATTTAGTTTAGCGAGTTGGATTGTAAAACAAAATTAAACACTTCCGAACTAAAATAGAAATTTCCGATTCGGAACCGATTTTCGATTCTGATTCAATATCATCCCGGTTTTTCCTCATTAGGAACCCGGGATTTTTTCTGGTATAATTCAATAGGAAATCAATATATTTTCAATAGTTTTATCAGTGTTTTATCCTGCTCAATCCCTTGCCAATTCAGGCTTTATCAATATTTTTTTCAGGCAGTAATTCAATAAGAGGCCGAAGGTCTTATCCCTTCTTTTCTCAATGTTTTTTCTTCTTTCCCTTATTCTTTTCTCGGTTTTCTCTTCCTTCCACTCTCGGAGATTTCTATTTTAACTAACGAAAAAACATGAAAAAATAAAGAAAAATAGGCGGAAAAACGTTCATTTTTGGATCGGAAAATACTCGAAATTGGGGTTCTGTCGGAAATCTTTATTTTAACTGGAACGGACGAATGCGGGTTTGAGGAGGGGGATTTGAGAAGGGTTTATTTGTGTTATACATAGGTAGAAGAAAGAATTAAGTTTAGCTTGTAATACAAAAACCAAAAAAGTAAAATTGGAGATACGAAAAAAAATTAAAATAAAAGAGGGAATATAGTAAGCATCCGAAAGTTTTACGGTACTTTTCCTGGCAGACCTTCGTTTTTTATTTCCAAAATCGAAAAAAACCATCCCAATTCAATATCTGTCCAATCCTCATTTCAATCAGTTTTCAATATAAATCCATTCGTTTCGATCTATTTTGTACGTCTCCATACCTTGTCCAGTAAGGGCTCAGGCTTTCTCCAGTTTTTTTCAGTTGGTTTCCATACACAATAGAGTCGAGAGATTCTAGGCGTTTTATCTGGTTTTTTCGTTAGTTCTTCAAGCAGAAGATAGATCAGGAACTCATTCGGAATTCAATCTCCTCCGTCTATTCCGGAACGTAATTATTTTCTCAAAATCAGTGAAAAATCGTTACAAATCCGAGTGGAAATGTATTGTTGGGACAAAGTAGATCTTTGTATATCTTTATCTAATGTAAAGAAGGAGAAATGATTGTAAGCAGAAACATGCAAAGGTGGGTAACAAATCATGGTAGGTCTGATTAATAAGAACATTCATAATAAAAATAAAACGGTTTAGTGTGTACATGTTATAGAATGAAATATTAAAACGTATTAAAATTATGCACTTTTAGCCAGCTAATGATAAAAAAATAATTCTTTACCGAACGTTCTCAAAATGGTATTATAGTTTTGTAAGGTTAGTAGCTAGTCTTTGTCATAATGAGAATGTTCATTCTAAAAACATCACTTAGCACTTTCTCAAGTTTACAGAAAAACCCTTTTTGAGGAGGTGGAGTTGTTAACACGTATGGTTCATACTAACAAATGCTGAAATTGCTAGTGACTCTTAATGCTAATCTTTACTGTTCATTCTTAACATGATATCATTGGCGAGGGACGAGAAAGTCAATATTCTTACCTTTTTGATTGATGATTATCTTGAAGCATTAAGATTTTCTGGTTTCTCTAAGATTACTCAAAGGAAATGATAGTATGGCTAGAAATAAGGAATTTGATGAAAATGAAGTATTGCTAAAAGCTATGGACCTTTTTTGGATACAAGGCTATGAAAAAACCTCCATGCAAGATTTAGTAAAGTATATGGGTATCCATCGTCGTAGTTTATATGATACGTTTGGTGACAAGCATACTTTGTTTATAAAAGCATTGGATCGTTATAATGAAATAATAAGAACTAGAATAGAGAATGAAGTAAACCAGCTGAATTCGGTAAAGGATGCTATCAGGAATTTATTTGAAATGATAATTGTCAGAGATATACAACAACCTATTGGATGTTTGACCGTAAATACGGCAGTTGAGTTGTCATTACATGATGAACAAGCAGCAGAAATGGTAGTAAAGAGTTTTTCTAAGACCGAATTATTGCTAAACAATCTAGTGCTAAGAGGTCAAAAGTCTGGGGAAATATCTAAAAATCATGATGCAAAAAAAATGTCGGAATTTCTTCACAATTCCTTAGTAGGACTAAGAGTTATGACCAAAACTACTGATGACATAGAAAAATTAAATAATATTATTGATATGTCGCTCTCGGTATTAGATTAATTTTTTTTACCTTATTGAGAATGAACGTTCTCAAATGTAAATAATCAATCTAGCTGAACTTAACTTGTGAGATCTCAAGTAAAGTTCCCCTTTATATCTATTAATTCTTACTGATAAAGGCTAAATGATATTTTTAATTACTTTAATTTTAGGAGAGATAATATGAAATACACAGTTATTACTGGAGCAAGTTCAGGTATAGGGTATGAGACAGCATTAGCATTTGCTGCTCGGGGAAAAAATTTAATTATAGTTGCTAGAAGATTAAATAAATTAGAAGAACTAAAAACCGCAATTCATAATATAAATCCCGATTTAGATGTTATTATTTTCACAATTGACTTGTCTGTCACAGATCAGGCATATATCTTGTATGACAAATTAAAAGGGTATGAAATTGAGACATGGATTAATAATGCTGGTCTTGGTGAATCCGCATTTGTAGCAGATCAAAATTTAAGCAAAGTTGAAACGCTGTTACGGGTTAACATAGAATCATTGACAATCCTTTCTACATTATTTGTTCGAGATTATGCAGAGAAAGAGGAAACGCAGTTAATAAACGTATCATCGGCACTTGGATATGCAATTGCTGTTGGTACTATAACTTATTCTGCGTCTAAATATTATGTTAGTGCCTTCACTGAAGGTCTTGCAAAAGAACTAGAATTAAAAGGTGCAAAATTAAAAGCAAAAGTGTTAGCACCAGCAATGACGGAAACAGAATTCGCTACAAATGCTACTGGGTTGGATAATTTCAATTATAAAGAAAATTTACCTATGTACCATACAGCTAAGCAAGTTGCTGGATTTATGATGGAATTATACGATAGTAATGCGGTAGTAGGTATTGTAGACCAAAATTATGAATTTAAGATAAGGGAACAAATTTATCCAATAATAGGATAGGTTTTAAACAATCTTTAAATTCTTTTATTTGAAAGGTGAAAGAATGAATAGATACAGTGGAATGCAGAGAATACTTTCCATGACTTCATGTTTTTCTTTGAGCGTTCAACTAAAACAAAGAAATCTGCAAAAATGGCATCTTTATAGAGGAGTTGAATAGAAAAAAGCAAATTCCTTTTTTGTAATGCCAATTCTTGTGCAACCATTCCACCAATTGAAAAACAAAGAATCTCGATACCGATTAAAAAGGAGGAAGTTATATGAGCAAGTTATTTGAATCAGTCAGAATTGGAAATATAGAACTAAAAAACCGTTTAGGTATGGCACCAATGACAAGGAGTAGAGCACTACCAGATGGCACACCCAGTGATTTGGCGGCAGAATATTACGGCCAGCGTGCATCGGTTGGTTTAATAATAAGTGAGGGCACTCAACCCTCAGAGGATGGTCAGGGTTATACAAATACACCTGGTATTTATACAGAATCGCATATTGAGGGGTGGAAAAAGGTAACATCAAAAGTGCATAACGAAGGAGGACGAATCTTTGTTCAACTTATGCACGTAGGCCGTGTCTCACATCCTGACAATACACCTCATCATCGTCAAGCTGTAGCCCCTTCAGCTATTGCACCTAATATAGAAATATTTACAGCACAAGGGATGAAGGAAATTCCTACACCTAGAGCGTTAAGTGAAGGTGAAATTAAGGAAGTCATAAATGAATTTCGCCTAGCAGCAACTGCGGCGATTGAAGCTGGGGCAGATGGGGTTGAAATCCACGGAGCTAATGGTTACCTTATTCAACAGTTTTTAAGTGAAAATGCTAATCAACGTCAGGATGCGTACGGTGGAACGATTGAAAATCGCTCACGATTTGCCATTGAAGTAGCAAAAGCAGTTGTTGATGAGATTGGTCCAGAACGAACAGGTATACGTTTCTCTCCTCAAGGAACACTAAATGGAATAGAAGAGGGAGAATCAAGTAGTGAAATGTACCGTTATTTAATCGGTGAGTTAGATAAGCTCAATCTGGCCTATCTCCACATCATGCACTTCGGAAATGAATCATTATTACAAGAGATCCGTCAACTTTGGTCGCAAGCACTTCTTGTTAACCGAGCAGGACGTACTTTAGACCAACTTACGCTAGACTTGGATAATGAACTTGCGGACGTTATAACTGTAGGCACTTGGATGATAGCCAACCCAGATTTTGTCGAACGATTGAAATTAGATGCTCCACTAAATACTCCTGATAGAAATACCATTTATGCAGGAGGAGCAGAAGGGTATATAGATTATCCGTTCTTAAAAGAATAAGGTTTTAACAGTTAACTCACATAACAATTTAGATTAATATGGTGCTTTAGGATACATCGACTAGACTATATGAATGAAATAAATGAATGATAAAAAACCATCAATGTAAGAGTTGGTGGTTTTTTTAAAGGAGATTAAGAATATGAAAGCAGCTCAAATACAAAAATACTCAAAAAACATTGAAGCACAAATTGTTGATATCCCTATACCAAGTATTAAAGATAATGAAGTGCTGGTAAAGGTAAAAGTTGCTGCAGTAAATCCACTTGAAATATTGAATATTACAGGAAGTGTAAAATTAATACAGGACTATGATATGCCTCTTGTATTAGGAAATGAACTAACAGGAATTGTTGAAAAAGTGGGTAGTCATGTATCTGGTTTTAATGTTGGAGATTCGATTTATACAAGACTGCCTATTGAAAAAATTGGGGCATTTGAAGAATATGTTGCAGTTGACGCTAAATCCATATGGCACTTGCCGGAAAACTTAGATTTCGTTACTGGAGCCGGTGCACCTTTAACGGGTCTGACGGCATACCAAGGCCTAGTAGAAGAGTTAGAAGCAAAAAAGGGACAAACAGTGTTTATTCCGGGAGGATCAGGAAGTTTTGGCCAAATGGCTGTTCCTATAGCTAAAGCAATGGGATTAAAGGTTATTGTTTCTGGTAGTCCTACAGCTAAAGAGAGAACGATGAATGCTGGTGCCGATCAATATATTGATTATACAAAGGAAAATTATTGGGAAATACTAGACGAAGTTGATTTTGTCATCGATACTCTAGGTGCTGATGAATTTGATCGTGAGTTATCCATTATTAAGCCGGGTGGTCGGTTACTAAGTCTTCGTACTGGACCAAATAAAAAGTTTGCAATAGATAAAGGTCTGCCTAAATGGAAGCAAATTATTTTTGGATTAGTTGGCTCAAAATTTGATAAGAAAGCAAAGAAAAAAGGTGTTCAATATCGCTTCATTTTCGTTAGAGCTGACGGAAAACAATTGGAAAAAATCACAAAAATCATTGAAGAAAATAATATTGTTCCTGCCATTGACCCTACCAATTTTACAATTGATGACATTAATGCTGCACTAAAATTAGTGGCAAATGGACATCCAAAAGGTAAAGTAGTTATCAAATTTTAGGTATGCAGGAGGGGGAGTAGCAATGTCGGTTCATTATTCTTACATTGACGCACCTAACTTATTCATTCAGCATCAGAATGGGAAACGGTTTGCATATAGAGAATTAGGTGAAAAAAAAGGAATCCCAATTATTTTATTGACACATCTTTCAGCTAATCTTGATAATTGGGATCCTAGGATAATTGATGGTCTTGCTAAAAACCATTGGTTCATCGCATTTGATAACATGGGGGTAGGACTTTCCAATGGTAAAGTACCAGACAATATCCCTCAAATGGCAAATGATGCAATCACATTTATTAAACTATTAGGATTTTTAAAGATAGATTTGATAGCTTTGTCAATGGGAGGTATGATTGCTCAAGAATTAATCTTAAAGGAACCAAGGTTAGTTAGAAAGCTGGTATTAGTTGGTACGGGACCTCGAGGCGGTAAAGGTATTTCCAATGTCACGTATATTACAAATCTTGATTTAGTTCGTGCAATATTAACTTTCAAAGATGTAAAGACCTATCTGTTTTTCCCAAACACAAAGAATGGTAAGAAAAAGGCTAAAGAATTTCTAATTCAACTAAAAAGAAGAAAAAAACATCGAGACAAAACTATTAGTTTAAGAGCCTATAGAATGCAATTACATGCAATTAAGAAATGGGGCAAAGACAAGCCTGCGGATTTATCCAAAATTGTTCAGCCAACACTAATAATAAATGGAAATCATGATCGCATGGTTCCAACAGAAAATTCATATGACTTGGCAAATAGAATTGCTGATAGTAATTTAAAAATATTTGACCATGCAGGACACGGTTCCTTATTTCAATATCCAAGAGAGTTTGTAGAAATGATAAAAATATTTTTAAGATGATATAGCTTTATTGTTTGGATTTAACGTTAAACAATCACAAAACTTGGGGGCGTTGATCCGGAAAGGATCAACGCTTTTTTCGTTTAGTTTTCCTTGGTACTATCTAGTAGCATGAAGGCACAGGGATATTATGTCTCTCAAATAAAAGTTCCTGGTCTGAGATAAAATTAAAGGTTCTTAGATGAAAAATACATTCGAATTCAAAAGGTTTTTCTAGTGCTTTTTCCTGGCACACAATCGGTTTTTTTTTCGGTTCAAATTCTGAGGTTTATATGAAGTTTCACTTTTACTTAATTAGTTCATAATCTTTTTTAAGTTCATTCCAGCTACAAATTCCTTCTACTACAACTAAGCTACCATTCCAAGGGCATAGCATTTCATCAGGATGTACCCCTAAAGATAATAGCCTTTTTTGTTTATACATATCATATCGCAAATCATTAATACTAGCCTGTAATGACATATTAAAATCGTCATTGGGTATACCGAAAATTACTAACTCGCTTTTTTCTAAACCTTCTTCATGTAAAAATAGATAAGTTAATTCCTGTGTCATTTTTATACCTTCTCCTTCGTATTATGTGTTTGATTTATCTAGCAACGTAAAAATAAATTTGTTGAAAATCATCTTATGGTAGGACTAACCGAATAGCTAGTTGATAGTAATTACTTGTATACAAGGTAGAAAGGACTTATTAAATATATTTTTGCTCTTAAACCGGAACCTCTTTATATTATCTCCAAGGTTTTCATTCTTTTATAACTGGTCTTATCACTCAAATGGAAAGAACTTTTATATTGTTTGTATTCATACCATATTAGATATTCTAGTCAAAAATACTAAATATGTACTTTTCATAAATCAATTTTCAAACTATAATTAAAATTAGCGAACAACTGTTTGGAAGGTTGGGTCAATATGAATTACTTTTGCATACAAAAATATAAGCCATTTTTTATAAAACTCGTGTCCTAAAAAGGATGCGGGTTTTTTTGTTGGTTGCCCGTAGTCAAAATAGGGAGAAGGAATAGCCTGATCCAAAATATTATCAATTCCAAGTGAATTATTGTGAACATTTGAATCAACAATCCCAATCAAACAGTTGAGAGCAAAAGTCTTTTATAGAAGGGGAGTGAAATAGATGAAGAAAAATAGAGGGGTGCCAAGTGAATTTGCCGATTCAATGGAACATTATCGAATTAAGAAGGGGATTTCTCAAAATAAACTTGCTGATTCTATTGGGGTATCGTCTGGGTATTTATCCAGAATTAAAAATGGAAAGCGGCTGAACCCTTCTGTGCCAATCGCTATGGCAATTGCAAAAGAACTCGACATTCCGATGGAAGAACTAATGGTGATGCTAGGATTGAATAACGAGTTAAATGACATTTCTGAGTTGATTTCAGTAAGTGAGTTTACTTTTAGGGGGCAATTGGTTAATCCAGAGGCTAAGGAAGTAATCTTGGATATTTTGAGTAGTATCCTACCGCATATTATGAGAGGTGATACGGAATGAGTAAACAAGGTTCAAAGAAGGAAACAATTTTCACTCTTTTTTTGAAGGAGCACCCTGAAATCATTCAAGAAATTATAGGGATCCCTATTGAGAAAATGAAGATGGAATACAATAATGGCTCCCAAAGAGTAGACTTACATGGTGTTAATAAGGAGAAGAAAATTGACATTTATGTTGAATGCCAGATTACCACGGCGGATATGAATCATTTAGAGAAAACAAAAGATCTAATTAATAATACGGCAGAAGGATATGTAATATGGATTGCTGCAAAATTCCGCAAAGATTCTTATATAAAAGAAATACAGGAACTACTTCGGAATAGTCCGAGAAAGTACATCAATTTCTTTGCTGTTGAAATACATCCGGATGTAGTAGAACTGCTTAAATATCTCAATAATCAGTATGAACTTGATGTCCTCACGAATTTGAAAGTCATCAATAAAATTCAGCAACCATTAAGATTAGTGGCTGACCATTTGAAGATGCCACCTACTCATATTGGGAAAGCCTTTATAGGAGAACGTCAATATGATTTTAGTAGGGAAGATGAAATAAAAGACTATTTACTTGATCAACTTTTAGAAAGAATGCCCTATTACTTAAACTTCCACAATTCTAAGAAGCATTTACAAAATAGCAAAGTAATGCAGATAGGGGGCGGCTTAGATGAGGTGATATACCATTGTGCCGTGCGTGATGTACGAAACCGTGCATTTGTGGAAATACGCTTTGGGCGTAGTAAGGAAGAGTGGTATCAGTCTTTTAAAGACAGAGAGGATTTATTGAGAAGAGAAATACATCCATTAATCCGTTTCAATGAGAATAATAGAAGTATTGGCGTATACCTTAGCCCAAATCCAAACGACGTTCCTGGAGTGGTTATGAAGCTAGTAGATGTCTTTGAGAGGTTTATCAAATATTTCTCTCAATATACCTACGGGAATAAGCGAATAAAAGATTCAGCGTAGATTCACTGCTTAGGGTGTTGTTCTGAAAAATCAAACATGATTGATGTTAAATAAATTTTAGGAGGAATGAACAAATGACTAATGAAGAAATTAGAGTTCAACTTAAATCAATAGAGCAGATCGTGAAGGAAGGCTTTGAAAAACTGAATCAAAGGATAACAGCTTTGGATGAAGGGTTTGAATCTAACCAGGAGCGTTTTGATGTACTCGAGGAACATGCTGTTATGTTCAAAGACGATATGGATGAGTTAAAAAAGAAATATGATAGCTTGGAAAAGGTAATCTTAGAACGCCATGAGAAAAACATTGAGTGTTGAGAATGGAGGGCTACATACAGTGGACTCACCAACATATCGGATAATAAATATTTATGCCCAAACAGATAAGAGTGCTGAAAGTGTAATTGTGGGGTCCAGAGCGGGTTTAGAAGCACTGAGTAAGGCTTTGGAATTGGCACTGGAGAATGGAGAGAGCAGTTGCCGTGTAGCACCCAATGATATGGACACTTATGAAATAAGGGTTCTCCTCAATAATGAACCAATAGATTCTCCTTTCTGGAGTAAAATGAAGTTACCCTATAGCGAACTTGACGATTGCTGTAATGAAACCGTAAGTCCCAAGGAGTTTCTTGATTTTGGGATTAGAAATTCAGAGGACTTGATAAGGAAAGAATCATTGATGAAAAAAAATAGAGAGATCAGTGATAAAATAGGATTTTATTATTATGTAGGGGAAAAAGATACAAATCAAACAGATACAAGGGAACAAAATCCTTAAAAATCAATATTCGTTCAGGCTGGATCTTTAAGATCTAGTCTTTTTCTTTTTCCATACATCATTTATCAATAATACTAGGATTCCATTATTTTGGAACACTTACTTAACTCATGTTTTTATTCAGTTGGGTTTCTCACTCCATAGCCAGAGGGAGCATTTAACTTTAGTTGAAAGGAAGTATTAAAAGATTATTTTGTGAGTGTAAGAATGATAGACTATTATTTGTATTTTTATGGTAAGTTTGTAATGAGGATACAAGCAATAATTAATAGGATAACTCACAAGAAAAGGGTAAGCAAAGGAGTAAATACATGTTAGATTTTCTATTTGATTTGGATAGACACAGGAATAAAAGACAATATTCAAAAGAAAAAATAAGAGATTTAGATTTATTATTAGAATTGGAAACGAAGAAAATTGAAGAAGATTCTGAGAAGAGTCTTCTAAATGTTTTACACAAAAGCGGAGAACATATCATAGTTTACCGTGATGTCTTTGATAAAGAAGAAAAATTTGGTGTGTTTTATATTGCACTTAAAGTAATTCATAAAAAAGGAATTGTTTTGAACCGAATCCGATTAAGTGCAAATTACAAAAGTGATGAGGTAATTGAGATCTGTGATATAGAAGTTTTTGGAGAAAATGAAGGAAGGGGTTACGGATCAATTTTACTCAATTCATTAATCCATTTTGCAATTGAGAATTCTGTAAAGACAATTTCGGGGTGGATTTCACAGACAGACAAGGATCACTTTGATAAGCTAGATTATTTCTATAAAAAGCATGGTTTTGATGTTGTATGGGGTAATTCTAGTCACATTGCAAATAAAGCCGCAGACATTACATGGACCAATCCCATGTATAGATTGTCTAAATAGGAATCTTAAAATTGTACCACACATAAATGTATTTTTATTCTTTATTATTAAAGCAAGAGAGTGATGTGGCTAGAAGGACTTTGTGAAAAAATCCACTTAAAGTAACGGGCAGTTTAGTAAAAGAATGGATATTATAATATAGGTTGAATTATAATTTAGAAAATAGATTCTAAAAGGAGTAGACTTATAATGGAAAAGGTCACACCATTTTTAATGTTTCAAGAGGGCAAAGCAGAAGAGGCAATGAATTTTTACACATCTCTGATTGAGGATTCAGCAATTACAAATATTGTTCGATATGGTGCAAATGAAAGTGGGGATGAAGGAACTGTTATGCAGGCTACTTTCACCTTAAAAGGTCAAGAATTTATGTGCATAGACAGCAATATTAAACATCAGTTTTCCTTCACACCTTCATTCTCATTATTTGTTACTTGTAATACTGAAGAAGAACTTGACAATCTTTATCAGAAACTGATTGAAGGTGGACAAGCACTTATGCCAATAGGAGATTATGGATTCAGTAAGAAATTTGGCTGGCTAAATGACCGTTATGGAGTTTCGTGGCAACTAAATTTACCTAAATAATATGAAGAACTTAATACCCTATTCATACCAATAAAAAAAAGCATAAATTGTTAAACCAACGGGTGCGTAAGTTAATCAAAATAGTTAATACTATTCTACTGTAAGGCTGGATCTAATAATGACTCAGTCTTCTTCTTTTTGCTAATATCCTTTTAACCCTTATCACAATTAACTATGTTTAGTGTATTCATTACTTTTCCAGTTGCTTTCCTCGCCATATAAATTCAATGGATTACCAATACTATTCAGTGAGTTTCCTAACTTTAAATTCATTTCTAAATCTCAGAAAGTCATTATTTATCACCACTTTTTTACTCGATATTCCCCAAAAACGAGGTGAGCAAACAAATGAGATAGAAGAAGCTGGTTTCGATCGTTTTAAATATGTGTATACACTATATATTAATTCAAACTGAAAAATCAGATAGGTACTCACCACTTTTCCTTATTAAAACATAGTAGTATCAAGACCTCAGATAAAAAGTGTTAACAGTTTTGGTCCGTTTTAAAACTGTTAACACTTTTTAATGAATTTTGTATTATTCTTCAATTTCGACATCCCAACTATTTATAAAATCCTCACCGAGCAGGTTCTTTAGTTCTTCTTCTAAAGTATCACTATCTCTTCTCGCTTTAAGGTATTCAAACTCCTCTTTTGGTACGAAGTAATCTCCCTCTATTTGCTTTCCAGAAAGGTAACCTTCTTTAATCCAATTTTCCACTTTCTCTAATCTAACTTGATAAAAATCAGAGACTGCTTTTGCCGAAATATAAGGTATTTCAGTTTCATCCCTGCCGCCACGATTTTTTCTATCAATTTGCCGCAAGACTTCTTCTGCTCTTTCATCCTGTTCTCTTGTTGTGATGAAGTTAGATTTTGGTATCAGCCAATCTCCATTCTCATTTTGAAAAGCATTTGGGAATCTTCCCCTTATACACATGTTTATAACTGTAAGCTGATCTAAACCTAATTTTTTTGCTACCTCATCAATGTTTAAACTATCCATATTTTTCACCATTCTTTCCTTTGTTATTGTAATTTTTTGTCATGTATTTACCTTGATTATCGCATTTTTATAAATTATAATTCAATGTAAGACATTAAAAAAGCAGGGATAATCATGATAAATAAACATTTCATTCAAAATACATATAAAAAAGGGCTCGTATTCTAATCAAAGAATACGGGCTTTTTTATTGCCAATTGGCAATAAAGCATTCAAGAAAATGAAGTGATTTTACTTGTCTCTGACAATGGTTCTTGCCTACTGTCAATAAAGTAATGGAGGTCGATAATTATGGGAGTATACCTAGGATTGGAAATTGTATCAGATTATATTAATCAAGACGAATGGGAGAAGGTTTTCGAAGAAACATTGATACTTATTCAAGCCTACCCTTTTGCCACATTGAGTGTGGAACAAATGGATGATTACAAACAATTAGTTTTGGAGCCAACAAAAGAACAACGCTTAGTTGTTTATGGGGAAACGGAAAGGTATTGGCAGATAAATGGCGATTTAGAGAGTAAAGAAACAGGTGAAAGTTTCAATCTCAGCTCAAACATAGATAAATATAGTAAGCGGAAGGAAGATATACAAGAGGAAGACATTCTCTTATATCAATTAAGGAATAGTGAACGAGGAGCTTCAAAAGTATTCTATTCAAAGACCCAAGGATTGCCGTATCATATTCCATTACTAGCTATTGCTGCGTTGATTGAAAGCCGATTTCCTCAATATGCCTGTGTATATGGAGATATTACCAAAGAACAGGCTCAAAAGGCAGTGGAATGGGCAAATACGAAACTGGATCTGGATAAACCGATAAACTTACCCGTTAGAGTAGACACGTCAAAACTTTTAGAACGGTTGAAGATAATAGATTCCAAAGAAAAGCAACTTTGGAAGGCTCATCATCAAATGTAAGAAGGGTAATACTTTCTCCCGTTACGTGTTTAACTTGAGCAAGTATCTTGACCAGGCTGTTGTAAGAGAAGTTTTGCCTTGTGTTTATAGTGGAGAGAAGTTTGAAGGGTATGACCGAGTGCATTTGCCATTCCATCGATTAGCAGATATTTTTGCAGGCAGAATTCTTCCAACATACTATGAGGCACTTAAGAAAATCACGGGTGTGTATTGTTTGACAGATACTCATACCGGGAAATTATATATTGGTTCTGCTACAGGCGAAGAAGGAGTTGCTCAAAGGTGGGGTAACTACCTGGATTCAAAGCATGGTGGTAACAAGAAACTCATAGCACTTTTTGGGAAGAAAGGTGCAGAGTATTTTGAAAAGTATTTTACATATACCCTTCTTGAATATTTCGGACTCTCTTATGATCCAATAAAGATTCTTGAAAGAGAGCAGTACTGGAAACGCTGCTTTGATACAATCAAGAATGGATATAACGATAATTAATGAAAATTTGAATTTTGTCATTGTCACGAAGAGTAACATTGATGTCACGATTCATATATGGACCAACTGAGTTTATAGTAATACTCTATGAAAAAAAGAAAAGGAGTGAAGTTACTATGACACTAGGCAAAAGAATAAAACAATTAAGAACGGAAAAAGGTATTTCTCAGGAAAGGCTGGCAGAAAAACTAAATGTTTCCCGCTCGGCTATTGCAAAATGGGAAACAGATGGCGGTATTCCTGAGTTAGGCAATCTCTTACAGCTTGCGACCATATTTGATGTCAGCTTAGATGTATTGGCTGGGAATATGAAAAGTCAGGACGAAGAAAAAATACCTGTTTCAGCATCCCATTCCAGATATGATTTCGGAAATAAATACTATGACATTGAACTTGAAGGCTGGAACGATGGTGTATTCGATGTATTTATTTTGGCTGAAGATGAAGATTTCCTATACTATCAAAAGAATGTAAAAAATAAACCCGTATATGGAATGATCGGGAAAATGCATATTACCTCGGTTTCGCCAGCGAAAGGTACGGATACTGAGCGGAACCATGTAATAAGAGTAGATAGAGATTATTTCTGCAATAAGCCGGTGATGATTGAACAGGTGAAAAGAGAGGGCTTATTAAAAGGGTTCTTTGATTTTCGTGACGATGATTATCGCAATGTAGTGATTAGTGTGTTTGATTCGTCAATCATCCGCTTGCAGTTTGGCAAAGAAATCAATCTCAGCGATGTTACAAAGATTGAAGAATTGCCGGATTAGTCGTTATAATTCTAATTTTCCTATGAAAGATGGCTTAAATTAAGGATGTCATGGAGCATAACACGGATGTTTTGGTGCATTTCCTGTGTTATTTAGAATGATTAGTGTATCTTGAATTTAGAAATTAAATCCAAGGTGGAAATATTATGTTATCAGAAAAGTTGAAGTAATTACGAAGTGAAGCTGGATTAACTTAGGAACAGGCTGCAGAAAAAATGGGTGTTACAAGGTCTGCTGTTACAAGATGGGAAACAGATAAAGGAATTCTAGATATTTCTAATCTTATTGCAATAAGTGAACTTTATAACATATCTTTAGATGAATTGATAAAGGGAGAAAGTAAAGTCGAAAAAAAATAGAAGTTGACGGGAAAGCATAGAAATGGCATGCTGGTTATGGTCTATCTTATCGCCATAGTGGCATATATCGTTTATTTTGTAGTAGTTCATCATATTTTTATGATTGGTTTTTTGATTTCTACATTATTTATGTTAGGAATAGAGTTGTGGGTGTATTTTAGAAAGAAGGTTTAGTCAACAAAATTGTAATTTATTCGTTCTTAGAATGGTATGCCTTTTTATTAACCTGCACGATCAACAAGGCAACTCAAGGTTGTTATCGGTTAGACATACCGATTTTGGTGCAAAATGGGTGTTCCACAATTCCCGTGGACACTCGTTCAAATAGTGCTTCGTTGGAGAACCGAGCCACTGTGAAACGATCGCAAAGTTTGTTCTTACATAAATATGAGAGCCTTATCCCTTGGTGGATAAGGCTCTTTCAGTGTTTAGAACTTCACGAACAGAACGGGGATTCGAATTATTAATGATAAATAGAATGTAGAACAATGTATGAAACAAGATTTTTCGGGTGGTGATAGGCACTTTTTTAACCCATTCGGGCTATTATCTAGTAACTCAATTATATATATAATATTTTGGAGAACGAATGAAAACTCTTTGGGTAATGAAACGATCGTAACTAAGGAAGGATGCCGATGATAAATGAGTAAAGCTTTAAAGAAACCACAAATTGACCCTACTCAACGAAAACAACAAACAAACGGGAAAAATTTATACAATACTGTATGGAGATGGCACTTCTTTGCAGGTGTTTTTTTCTCGCCTTTAATCATATTTTTATCTATAACAGGAGCAGTTTACCTCTTTAAACCTCAAATCGAAGATAAAATGTACGAAGATTATTATTACGTACAACCAGGGGAGCAAAAACGATCATCGACTGAACAAATTGAAGAAGTAATGAAGAACTATCCAAATGGAGAAATAACAAGCTATACACCATCCTTTGAAGCGGATAGGTCATCTGTGGTTGGTCTGAGTACGATTGGTGAGAACCTATCTATCTATGTTAATCCCTACAATGGTGATATCATCGGAGATTTAAATGAAAACGATCGTTTTATGGCATTTGTTAAAAACCTTCATAATGGCGAATTTTGGGGCGGTACTTTAGGAAATTGGTTCGTTGAACTTGCTGCTTGTTGGACAATCATCTTAATCATTACTGGTGTTTATTTATGGTGGCCACGTAACCAAAAAACGATCTTTGGAACATTGCTACCTCGATTAAGAATAACTAAAGGGAAACGAGTCCTTTGGCGAGATTTGCATTCAACAACTGCTATCTGGTTATCTTTACTTATTGTAGTTCAAGTCGTTTCCGGACTTATGTGGTCAGGTGTTTGGGGTAATATGGCAAATAATCTTGTGGCCAAGACAGATGCTGGCAGTCCTGCAGGCGTGAACCCTTGGGAAAGCTATGCATTTCCGCAATCTACACTGCCAACAAAAGAAGTTGCCGATGATGTACCTTGGGCTGCAGAAAAAATGCCAGTCCCCCAATCAAATGACAAAGGAACAAAATCGATTTCAATTGAAGAAGTCATAGAAACAGTATCGGATAATAAAGTTCACCCAGGCTATAAAATAGTTTTTCCTCAAAATGAATCGGGGGTTTACACTGTATTTTTATCCCCTAACGCAATCTATCCTGATAAACCGATGCCTTGGACACAACAAACCTTACATATTGACCAATATGATGGAACTGTTTTAGCGAATCTTGGCTGGAAGGACTATGGAATATTAGGGAAATTAATGACACTGGGTATCGCTTTTCATCAGGGGGATTTTGGTTTAGTAAACCAACTTGTCGTTCTTGCTTTAGTTTTTGGAATTGTTCTGATTGCAATTAGCGGCTTTATGATGTGGTGGAAAAGAAGGCCTAATGGAAAAATGGGTGCTCCATCATTACCAGAAAACATTAAATTGATGAAGGGTGTAGCCATAATAGTTATTGTTCTAAGTATTTTCTTCCCACTAGTAGGCATGTCTCTGATTATAGTATGGATACTAGATTGGTTGATTATTAGAAGAATTCCAAAGTTTAAACGTTGGATTGGATAGAGTGATATTTTTAAAATTGGAGGCTCAAACATAAAATGAGTAAGTTACAATTAATAGTGCTAGGGTTAATTTCCACTTTCTTCCTTTTGTCAGGATGTACAGCACAAAACGGCCAACAAGCTAAAGAAGTACCTCAAATTATAAATGCAGAAATCATGATTCCAGCAAGAATTCCCCTTCATACAGAAAGTGAATTGAGTGTTAAAGTATCGCAAGGTACAGATGTAGTGGAAGATGCTGATGATGTTAAGTTTGAAATTTGGAAAGGTAATAGTCAGGAAGAAGGCGAGCTACTAGAGGCTGAATATAAAAAAGATGGAGTATACAGTATTCAAAAGACATTTAAAGAAAAGGGTTTATATTACGTCCAAACCCATGTAACAGCACGCGATATGCACGTAATGCCAAAGAAACAATTTATTGCAGGAACTGCTACTAAAGAAGAGCTTGAGGAATTAGAGAGAAATTCACAAAATCAAGAGGTGCCAAATGACAATGGTGATGACCACTCACATCATTAATTTGAATTATGAGTATGTCAGCGTTGGTATTGATGAGTACTTACTTTATTGAAGGGATATAAAAACATTTGTAGTAATATTGAAAAACCTGAGTTGAAAGCTGAAAGAATAAAAAGTTACGCTGAATATCTACCAAGGGATAAGTTTGATTTTGATTGTGTGAAGCAATTAAAGAGCCTAAATAGAAGTGAAGTAATTCCTTTGCTACCAGTTCTAATGGAATGGATTCAGGACATGAAGTGGCCAATAGCAGAGGAAGTTTCAGAACTCCTTTTAAAATAAATATGAATAAGATGGTAAGGATTAAACAATCAGGTTCGAATCGACTTTGAAGCATAATAATCATCTTATGGTGTTAGTTGGAAAGGAGTTTTTGATTTAGCAGCGAATAAAGTATAGTAAGAGTGCTATAATGAAAGTACTGAAACCAATAAGATGGCGGTGATTACTATGTTATCGCAACAAGAAATTCTTAATGAACTTTCTAGAAACTTGAAAATGTGGAAAGAATCATATGGTGTTAAGCGTATTGCTTTGTTCGGCTCATATACACGTGATGAGCACAAGGATAAAAGTGATATCGATTTATTAGTTGAATTTGATGAAATTGCTTTGACATTTGATAATTATATGGGTTTAAAACTTAATCTTGAAGATCTTTTTCAAAAACAAATAGATTTGGTCATTATCGATGATATTAAGCCAGCACTTAAACCAGCTATCTTAAGGAGTGCCAAGTATGCAGAGGGAGCCTAAAGTCATTTTAGAGGATATTTATTCTGCTGCGATAAGAATTGAAACCTACACAGAAGGCTTTTCATTTGATGATTTTGTTGAGAATGATTTAGTAGTCGATGCAGTCATAAAAAACATATTGGTTATAGGAGAGGCATCAAAGAGTATTCCTTTACAGATAAAAGAGGAAAACGCACAGATTGAGTGGAGAAAGATGGCTGGAATGAGAGATATGTTGATTCATGGATATTTCTCAATTAACTATCGAATTGTATGGGATGTTGTTCAAAATAAAATTCCCACGTTGAAGAAACAAATTCAAGAATTAATATAAAAAAGGCAGCCCACACTACTTGGTGAGCTGCCTTTTTTGGTGGAATGAAGAAAAAACATCCCCACTCTCACCCTTAAACACTTCTCTTAAAACCTAAATATCTTGTACCCTGAAAGGTTAGAATGCCATTATCTCCTTCTGCCAGTTGACCATATTCTGAGCCGGATAGCTGTAATTCTAGACGATCTCCGCTTTCAAATTCGAAAGTTGTAAAGTAGGTCGTTGTTGAACTGTGGCTATGATGGCTCTCATGATGATGCGTATGTCCACTAACATTTGTGCGTTTTATTTTTACTAGAGCTGGTACAGATAATCGTGGTGATTGCTCATTTACTCTCCATTGCTTAACACCTTTAAAAAGGGAAAATAAAATGGTTCCGATTACAATAATAAATACAATTCCGATAAAAATAGGAGCGAAGCTAAATAAAAAATCTCCAGCGGGATCATGAAACATCTCTCATTACCTCCAAATTCTACTTTGTTATAACTCCTTATACGAAAAAAGAACATGGAAAGTTTCGGTCCTAAAGGTACTAAAAATCACAAGGAACATAGGGGAGAAATTAAACGAAAAGGGAAAGGCTGCTTTTCGATTTATGAGAATTCCTATGCTATTATAGGTATCCATATACATTCATTTATCAAAACACAGGAGCAGCAAATGATTTCAACAAAAACCTACATCAAAGAGTGGCAGCAAGCACTGCAACAAGAAATAAATTACTTGAAAAAGTTTGGCGGAAGCCGTTATATGGTGACCAATGGACGGCTGTTATCGAATGATGGCGGGTATAGCTATTATTTTGATACAGTCACCTCCTTACGCATTCCCGTTGGTTCTACGATTAAATTGGAATGGGGTATGATGCAAAATAGTGGAAGAGTGCTATCTTCAGAGGGAAGAGGTGTGATCCTATTACTAGAGAAAAGCTTTGGAGACCTCATTTCGGATGCCTATTTACTACATGATCCTTGGGAGCTTCTCGAGCAATTAATTGAAAGGCTGGATGCCATTAAAAAGAGCAAGCAGAAGCGACTTCGAGTGAAAAGATTAATGAATCCTTCGGTGCAAACGAAGCATCCAAAAGAAAAGATTAAGAGCAATGTCCATGAATTGGTCTTGCGCTCAAAATACAATCCAGCAACGTTCGTTTGGGGACCGCCGGGGACTGGGAAAACGTATACTTTGGCGAGAGCCGCAGCCAACAAATATTTTCAACAGAAAAAAGTCTTGATTCTCTCACATAGTAACCAAGCTGTTGATGTATTGATGGGGGAAGTGACGGATTTTATCAAAAAGAAAAACCGATTCCGAGAAGGGGATGTCATCCGGTTTGGTGTGAACGTCGGAGATACGCTAAAAACCCATCAAGAAATCACGACCGCTCAGCTGATGGAGAAAAAGGACCCACTCCTTGCCCAAGACCGAGAGAGGCTCATAGAAGAACGGCGCCATTTAAAGAAAGATTTAGCCAGTTCTTTTAGCAAACGAGATTCGGAGCATCTACTGGAAATTGAAACACAGATTGCAAAGGTTTTGGATAAGGTACGGAAAAAGGAAATGGAGTTCATAAAAGATGCTCTCATTGTCGGGACGACGCTTGCAAAGGCAGCAAGTGATAGTGCGATTTACGAACAGGAATATGATCTTGTCATTTTGGATGAAGCGAGCATGGCCTATGTTCCACAGGCGGCATTTGCAGCTACAATGGGAAAGCGGATTATTATTTGTGGAGATTTTAAGCAATTGCCTCCGATTGCATCAAGTCGAGCGCCACTTGTGGAAAAATGGTTGAAAGAGGATGTGTTTCACCAATCAGGAGTGGTCGAATCATTGAATGAAGGAAAACTTCACCCACAGCTTCTTTTGTTAAAAGAACAGCGGCGAATGCATCCTGATATTTCGGCTTTTACCAATCAGTACATCTATCACTCCTTAGTGGGAGATCATGAAAGTGTTTCTAAAAGCAGAAATGAAATCGTAGCTCGATCCCCTTTTAAAAAGCAAGCGGCAGTGCTATTAGATACTAGTTTCACGGGATTGCATTGTATCTCTGATCAATCAACGAATTCAAGATTTAATCTTTGGCAATTGCTTTTGTCATTTCAGCTGATTTATGAAGCTTACATGGCTGGAATGAAATCGATTGGATACGTGACACCATACCGGGCGCAGGCAAATCTGATGGAATGGCTACTCGAAGAAATGTTTGAGAATGAACGCACTCAAGCGGATATGATTGCGGCGACTGTCCATCGATTCCAGGGAAGTGAGCGTGACGTGATGATCTTTGATACCGTCGATAGTGATCCTCAAGAGCGTGCAGGGATGCTTTTAACGAGCAAGGACAGTGAACGCCTTTTGAATGTAGCGATTACCCGAACAAGAGGGAAATTTGTCCACGTCAGCAACAGACATTTTATTGAAAAGCGTGTTTTTCAAGGAAAAACACTTAGGAAGCTCGTTGATCACCAAGTTCGGCATAATCAATCCGTCACGACAAAAGAAATTGGGACATGGATACAAAATCAGCACACAAAATTAAAATGGATACATGCGTTAAAACTAGAAGCCGTTTTTTTCGACGTAAAATCGGCAAGAACATCCATTTTGATCTCATTGCCTGAAGGAACGGCGTTATCTGAAGAATGGGTGAAAGAGCTAAGTAAAAGAGAATCATATGTAAAATGGACCCTCATTTCAGAGCAAATGTGGGGAAACCCCGATACTTGGCTAGACAGCAGTTTCCCGTTTCCATTTGTCATGATTGACGAGAAAGTGTTGTGGCTAGGACTACCACTTGAAGGGGCTAAAGGTATTCGACCACCTTATGTTGCGGCCAGACTCGATTCGAGCAAAGTGTGTGAGTACTTATTGAAGCAGGGAGAAATGTGACATATGAAAGAACGAGAGACTGAAGTAAAAACTTCTTCGTAGAGTAGTTCGAGTGATAATGTGTACAAGCGTTAAGGTGAGTGGGCGATGAATGAGAAGCTTGTTTATGACTTAGTGTGTGATAAATAAGCTTCTCATATTTGTTTTCTTTGCCAATAATAAATCGCCAGTTGTGTCCGATCACGGAACTCTAATTTATCTAGAATGACAGATAGTGTATTGCGGATAGTACCTACACTTAGGAAGAGTTGTTCTGCTATTTCTTTGTTTGAAAGACCTTGGGCGACTAATTCCACAATATCAGATTCTCGCTTTGTTAGGCCTTCCATCGCTTCTTTGTCTGGTTCCATGATTGTTTTTAAAACATCTGCATCTAAGACCGTTGAGCCTGTTTGTAACGCCCTGATTTGCTGGGTAATGGTGATTTGGCTTCCAGATACGACAACCTTTTTCACTCCAGCGATCTTCTCTAAGCTGTTAATGGGGACTCTTTCAGGATCAGTCACATCAATTTTCACTTTTTCTTCGTGCTGTACCGTTTGAATTAGTTCATCTACTTTACCTTCTTTAATGATTTGACCTTGGTCCATAATGACCACTCTAGAAGCAATGGATTGAACTTCTTCCATATAGTGGGTTGTATATAAAATCGTTGTACCACTGTCTCTCAATGTTTTTACCGCTTCTAAAATATAATTTCTTGATTGTGGATCGATGCCAACGGTTGGTTCATCCATGATTAGAAACTTAGGCCGATGTGTCAGTGAACAAGCAATATTCAATCTTCGCTTCATTCCACCTGAAAATTTGCTGGGCTTCTTCCTACCGCTATCTGTTAAGCCAACAAAATCCAATGCTTCTTCTACTCTTTTTCTCTTCTCTTCTCTTCTCCTTTTAGTCCATAGACTCCGGCAAAAAATTGTAAGTTTTCCTTTGCAGTTAATTCTTCAAATACTGTAATCTCCTGTGTAACAAGCCCAATTTTTTCCTTGATTTGATTGGAGAAAGGACTTTTTGACTGCCCAAACAGCTTGATTTTTCCTCTTTCAATAGGGGTCATTCCAGTTAAAGCTTGAATTAGCGTTGTTTTACCAGCCCCATTTGGGCCAAGTAACCCAATGATTTCCCCTTCATAAATATCTAAATCTATATAGTCTAGCACAACATGGGAGCCATAACGTTTGACAATACCGTGCATAGAAGCAATTGACATATTGTTCATCCTTTCTGTTATCATTACCTTTAGTATGACAAATTCTATTTTTGTTAGTAGTTACAATTGTCATTAAATAGCTACTTAATGATAATAAACTAAGCATGCTTTCCGAACTAAAGAGTCATGGTAGATCAGCTAAATGAAAAGTATCGGTTTGACAAACGTCTAGTCAAGTTTCGAAATACAAGCATACTTGGTTTTGATATAATCAATTTATAATTCATACGAATCAATTCATTGCTGATAACGAGAGGGACTTTCATTTCTCCTATTCATATATTTCATAAACTGATCCAATACTTAGAATATTGACGCCAAGGATAAATCCATAGTATGATATATGTACAGTCTTAGAGTTAGGATTGTACACATGTAAAAGTTAAATACTCCAAAGGGGAGTAGCTAACAGTTATGTCGTCATTACGTGATCATGTGATCACCGGCTTAACTGGCAACGAAAGTTGTTTGCGAGACCTTTGCCATTCGGTAAAGGTAATATAAATTGGAATTCAAGACCTTTACCAATCATATGGTGAAGGTCTTTTTGTTTTTATTTGGAAAAATCTATGCAAGAAAGAGGAGAAGTCATTTTTAATGGACCGTGATGATCATAGGAGATTATCTTTGTTCGTAACATTTATTGTCACCATCAAATTATTCGTCGTGAGCATGATTACGCTAGAGGTGCACTACCCACCGAGAAGTATTGCTATTTCATCTTTAGTGTCGACACCCGTTCACCAATCGCATAAATGAAACGTCACTAAAAATTCGATCAACTAATAAACTAATTATGGGCATCAGTCCATAAGTTTGTGAAATGAGAGAATGGAAGAGTTCATACCTACTTAAACGAAAACCAATTTAGAGGTGAAAATTTGAAGAATCATAACATTGAGAACGTAGTAAAGGATATTCAAGTGCAATCTTCAAAGAATAATAACCCTGTGACGGTAAAAGGGGATTCCGACCTATTAAAATGTGTAGGGGTCGGGACAGATGCAGCCGTATTCCATATCGAAGGGGATACACAATATGTGTATAAGGTATTTAGTGCGGATAAGCTAGAAACAATGGAAAGGGAGAAGCAAGTATATGAACGGCTCGGTGAATCTCCCTATTTTCCGATTTATTATGGGAAAGGTAGTAATTTTCTTATTTTAAGCTATGAAAAAGGGATTACTCTTTACGATTGTCTATTAAAAGGGATTCATATCCCAAGACAAGTGATTGCGGACGTAGAAGAAGCTCGTGCCTATGCGATTTCAAAAGGATTGAATCCAAGAGATATTCATTTGAAAAATATTCTTTTACATGAAGGAAGAGGGAAGCTTCTGGATGTTTCCGAGTACCTAAAGGAAGGAAATGACCACCGCTGGACCTATTTAAAAAAGGGCTATGAAGAGCACTATGATTTAATAGATGGAAAGGAAGTTCCTTTGTGGCTTATCGAAACGGTGAGAAAATGGTATAACCAGAAGCAGGACAGTCCGTTTGATTTTCAAGAATTTGTGCAAAAGTTGATAAGATTATTTCGAATAAAAGATACTAAGGGAGAGTAGAGAATGGATTCAAAAGATCAGCTCATAAAAGAATTAGAGGCCATACAAAAGTGGGAGGAAGAACAAAAGGGTCTATGGATTTGGGAGAGGCTAGGTCGTCTCCCCTTTAAACTCCTTGACCGTCTTACACCACAGTTCATTCACAAAAAAATAGGACAAGCCCTTGATGAATTGGGAAGCTATTTACAGACAGGCGGGCGTTATTTGACGAATGAAAAAGGCATTATTAAAAAGTATGTACAGAAAACAGGTGTTGAGGATATTTCTTTAGAAACGATTTCAGAATTACCGATCGTGATGATGGATGAAGTGAGCGATGAATTGATTCATTCAAGAAAGAACATTGCCATGACACAAGGAGCAACAACTGGAATAGGTGGAATCTTTACACTGTCGATTGATATTCCACTCCTTTTAGGAATCTCTCTTAAAACACTTCAGGAAATTGCCATTGCTTATGGATATGACCCAAATGATAAAAAGGAACGTATTTTTATCGTGAAATGCCTACAATTTACGTCTTCAGACATCGTTGGAAAGCAAGCGGTGTTAAAGGAGCTTTCGGCTTATTCAGATCCTGAACTAGAAACAAAAGATGAAACGTTATCGCAAATTCAAGGCTGGAGAGAAGTCATCATGACTTACCGAGATAATTTTGGCTGGAAAAAGCTATTTCAAATGATTCCAATTGCAGGCATGATCTTCGGTTCTTTTATTAATAAATCGATGATTCATGATATTGGAGAAACAGGAAAAATGCTTTATAAAAAACGCCGCATTAACGAAAAGCTTCATGCACTAAAATAGAAATTCGTATCTATCTAAAACAGCAATAGTAGCAATGATACGAAGTGAAACTCAGATAAAGTAAGCATCCTTTAATCACTCTAGGATGTGTTAATATCCAAGTAACGTTATCTAGTTAAGGAAGTGGATGCCAGTGAATCTTATCGGAAGGGTTATGTTTCAGTAGATGAGTACTTTAAAATCTGCAAGAGTAGCGAAAAATCACTATCCACTAGGCATCAACGTATATGAAGTAGAGATTTCAGGTTTCAACTCTGTGTAGTGCAAGAGTTATAAGTTCCTTGTTAAACCAAGAAAAGTTCTGTATAATTTAGGTAATTAGTATGAAGTTTAAAAAAGACTACCTGATGCCCCGACATCAAGTAGCCAACATAATAGTCGGTCTCTTCAAGGGGCTGGCTACAGTGGTAGAAGTAACCCATCTGAGCGGCTAACTCAATGATGGGTTATTTTTTATGACTGAATGAGAGTATTGTTATGATTAATGCTGCGAATGTTACGGCAAACATTAGTGTTTCAAATACTGTCACAGGCATCACCCCTTTCTGTAGGAGTGAGCCAACCATCCTTGAATTGTCAAACTATTATAGAATAAATTATAGCACATATGTTCGCATTTTTTGAAATTTTATATGAAATCAACTTTGTTTTTCTTTAGTCGCACATATCAACCACCATCGATTCCGCCAACTCTGCTCTGATCTTTGTAATATGGCCCTCCATCAATTCCTTTGCCTGATTAGCATTTCCGGATGCGATCGCAAGGTAAATCTGCTTATGTTCCTCCAATGTATCAGCATAACGTGACGGGTCTTTAAAGCGATGTTTCTGAGTTACCTTAATCGTGTCTTCCATATGTCCTCTGAGAGTATCAATTAATTCTATAAAAATAGAGTTATGGGTGGCCTTGGCTATTCCAATATGAAAATCAAGGTCTGCTTTTAGCCCAAGCACAGGATTCCTCTGGGCCATTGTCAACTGATTCAAAGCTGTATGAAGTATTTCTAGATCTACTGAAGTGGCGCGCATTGCTGCAAGGAAGGCAGATTCGACTTCTAATGCACGTCTTAATTCGAGCATTTCGAAAACGCGTGGATTTTCAAATTTAATTGTTGTAATAAACTCTTCTTTTTTCGATTGGAAGTCAGCTACTTTAATGTAACTTCCCCCTCCAGGTCGAATTTCAATAAGCCCATTTTGTTCCAAAGTTCTTAGAGCTTCTCTAATCGTTGTTCGGCTGACATTGAAATGGCTGGCTAACTTTCTTTCTGAAGGTAGTCGTTCACCCGATTTATGATTTCCTGCCAAATAGTATTTTGATATTTTATCTACTAAAACTAGGTAAGCCTTTTTCTTCTCTGCCATTTCCCGTTACCTCATTTCTAAATAGCTTGCGCTAAACTGCTCTAAATGTATCAAATCTCAAATCGATGAAGCAAGATTTAAAGAATCATAAAATAAAATTATTGAATTTTTCTGATAAGTTAGTATAATTGATGTAACTTGTCGGACCAATTATTCAATTGGTCTAACCAATTTTTTTCAGAAGAAAGAAGGAGCATAGGATGGGAACAGATACTGTAAATTTTGTAAACGCTTTAAAAGAGGTTCTTTCTGAGGAGCAGGTAACAGAAAATCAGACAGTTAGAGAATTGCATGGCAGAGATGAATCATACCATGAGGAGTGTTTGCCTGATCTTGTTGTATTTCCAGAAACAACAAAGCAAGTTAGTGAAGTTGTGAAGCTAGCAAATAACTATAAGATTCCAGTCGTACCTTTTGGCTTAGGATCCAGTTTGGAAGGGCATGTTATCCCATATGAAAACGGTATTACAATTGATTTTTCACGGATGAATCATATTTTAGAAGTACGTGAAAGTGATTTTCTTGTTCGGGTACAGCCTGGAGTGACTCGTACGCAGTTGAACAAAGGATTAAAAAAGTATGGGCTTTTTTTCTCAGTCGATCCGGGGGCTGATGCAACGCTTGGTGGCATGGCGGCAACGAATGCCAGTGGAACGACTTCCGTCAAATATGGAGTAATGCGAGATCAAGTACGTGATCTTGAAGTCGTGTTGGCAGATGGAGAGATTATCCATACAGGCAATCTAGCGGCTAAGTCATCATCTGGTTACCATTTGAATGGGCTATTCGTTGGTTCAGAAGGAACGTTAGGCTGCTTTACAGAACTAACATTAAAAGTATATGGGATTCCTGAACATATCATGGCGGCAAGAGCTTCTTTTCCAACATTAAATAATGCGGTCGAAGCAGTTGTTTCGATTTTGCAGGCAGGTGTTCCGATTGCCAGGGTGGAACTTGTTGATGAGACATCCATGAAACAAGTAAATGATTTTAGTGACACAAGCTATAAGGAAAGCCCAACCCTCTTTTTGGAGTTTCATGGTAATGAAGCTGGCTTGAAACAGGATGTGGCGTTCACAAGAGAAATTGTCAAAGAACATCATTGCCTTGATATTGAATTTGAAACAGACACAGCAGCAAGAAATCGATTGTGGGAAGCGCGACATAATCTTGCATATGCCTATATTCACGGCCATCCTGGAAAGAAAATGATGGTGACAGATGTATGTCTTCCCATTTCGGAACTTTCTGATGCGATAAGTCATGCTAGGGAGGCGGTAGATGCGTTAGGACTTAATGGAGGAATCCTCGGCCATGTGGGCGACGGGAATTATCATGTTCTCCTGATGATCGATATGGGCAATCCAGATGAGGTTGCCCGTGCTGAAAAGTTCAATGAACAAATTGTCCTTTATGCCCTCAAACGAGGTGGAACATGTACAGGAGAGCATGGAGTAGGGGTTGGAAAGCAGAAATATCAGCAAAAAGAACACGGGCAAGCTCTTCAAGTTATGGAAAAAATAAAACAAGCGCTTGATCCAGATAATCTTTTTAATCCCAATAAAATTATAAAGACAAAAGAAAGAGTGTGATGAGATGAAGGTATTGGAAGCGGTTAGTACGATTGCAGGAAAATATTTTGCTGTTTGGGTGATCATAATGTCCATTATTGCCTTCATGTTCCCGGAACCATTCTTAGGGTTAGGGGGCTATATCACGATCTTACTCGGGGTTGTCATGTTCGGAATGGGACTTACATTGAAGGCGGTAGATTTTAAAATCGTCTTGACGAAACCTCTACCTGTCATAATCGGGGTATGTGCGCAATACATTATCATGCCACTGGTTGCTTTTGCCATTGCAAAATTGATGAACTTACCGGCAGAACTAGCAGCAGGACTGGTGTTGCTTGGTTGTGTACCTGGGGGAACAGCTTCTAATGTGATGGTCTATCTGGCAAAAGGAAATGTGCCTTTGTCGATCGCAATGACATCCATTTCAACTTTACTTGCACCGATCATGACGCCATTGATTCTCCTATTACTTGCAGGTCAATGGATGCCAGTTGATGCGGTTTCGATGTTTATGTCAATTGTGCAGGTCATCATCGTTCCAATTGTTTTAGGTTTAATCATTAAACGATTTTTCCCTGTTGCAGTGGAAAAGAGTCTGCGGGTATTACCTCTTATTTCAGTTGCCGCCATTATTACAATTGTAGCCGCAGTTGTCTCAGGCAATTCAGCAACGATTGCCACATCCGGACTTCTCATCTTTACTGCAGTCATGCTTCATAATGGATTTGGACTGCTACTCGGCTATTTTGCAGGAAAAATGCTTAAGCAGGATGAAGTCAATCGCCGTGCCATTGCCATTGAAGTTGGCATGCAGAACTCCGGATTAGGCGTCGCACTCGCAACAGCACATTTCGGCCCATTAGCGGCACTCCCAAGCGTGCTAGCCGCCGCATGGCATAATATTTCCGGACCGATTCTTGCAACCTATTGGTCGAAAAAGCCGGTTGTCAATAAGGAAGAGGAGCCAGCAGATCGCCCGATTGGAGTAAATGTATAAATTCTGTGGATAGTGATTTTTAGATGCTAAAATATTGAGGGATTACAAGTTTACCACGGTGAAGATATGAGACCCATACGATTCCACTTTCGATTCAGGAAGTGGATAGTATGGGCTTCTAGCATTCACTCAAGCTTTCTGACTTATTTTTAAGTTATTTTAATATTTTATTATTATTCTATCTTGAAATTTATGTCCTTTTCTTTTTTCTAATAAATTTATACTTTTTTCTTTAATTTCTTTTAAACATTCGAGTAATTTTTCAGGTATTAAACTTTCTACATCTTCTAATTCCGTTCCTAAATGTATAACTTCTAATACTTCTTTTGAAATGCCCATAGTGTCTATTAATTCCATTATATAAGGGCTAAATAATATCTTTTCAGCATCTTCTATTGTGATCAAATTTTCATTTATTCCCTCAATCAACCCAATAATATTTAAAAGTATTACTTTTTCTAAATCTTCTTTGTTTGTAGCTTTTAATAATAAAGGATCCATATTACTAGTTAACACTCCAACCACTTTTGACTTTACCATAATATACAAAACGTGGATTACTTTGAAAATAGTGAATAGAAACTTTTTTCGTTTTTATCATAGCCATATTTATAAACCTTTTTCCATGTTCCACTTTTCAATTTGTTAACTAGTATAATATAAATTATTTGTAAATGTTTTTCAAAAAAGGAATTAATTAAGACATATAGCTTTAAATCCTTATTTTGGACATTTGTCATTGGGAGATGATTACGGCCACCGCATTTTGGTAATTCCCCCCACCCCCAAAACTCTACTAGTACGAACTCCCTACCGTATGCTAGAATAAACTGTCCAAAATAAATTTAATAGATCCTTACGAAATGGCAAACCTGTTGAAAGATGGGGACGCAAAGCCACAGGCCTAAAGCGAAAGTTGTTATGGCGGCTGGGTTACCGAATAAGCTGGTTTTATTTTATAAATCCACTTGTTTCGGGGTGGTTTTTTTTCTGTTTATAAGTTAAAAGGAGTGACAATAGTGAAATTAGTGTTTAAAAATACTTTAGTCATAAGCTTATTAATAACGATCTCCATGATTAGTATTTCTGCTTTTGGTTACCTCAAGGCTAAAGACTTTCTTTATGATCGGTTTGAAGCTCAAGCCTACGATCAGCTTGAATCTGTGAAAGCGAATATCGATCTTTGGATCAAGAGCAAAGAAGACGCAATGGAGTACATGGCTGAGGCGGATGAATTAAAAGCAGGGAATGTAGAAAAGGCAGATGCTTTAGGAATGAGAATTGCCGAAAGAATGGATAACCCTGATGGCTTTGCTTTTATTGATGCAGCAGGATTCTTATACTTAGGCGGAGCGAAGATTCCTGCTCATGATTTTCCTCATTATTTAGGTGGAATGAATGAGCTTACACAAGCCTATGATCCAGTTCCTTCAGAAACGCCAAGTCTAAATGGTGCTCCTATCGTATTAACGTCCACTCCTGTATATGGCTATGACGGAGAAGTAGTTGGGGTCGCTTCTGGTGGCGCTCCGATTGAAAGCCTATTAAATATTATCTCTAACATTCAATTAGGGAAAAGTGGATATGTAACAGTCTTTACGAACGATGGCACGATTGTTGCTGGTCAAAATAAAGAAGATACAATTAATAAGAAAATAGCTGACTATGAAAATAGTGACTTAGATAAATTAGTTGAAAAAAGTATTAGTGGTGAGACAGATGTCATTGAAACGAAATTTAATGGCGAAAATAGTTTAATTTTCTACAGCAAAGCAAGTGAGATGGACTGGGGGATTATGGCTTCCGTTCCAACAAAAGAGGCATATGCTGATGCGTTTTCATTGTTGAAATATTTTATAATTATTACGATGGTCTTCATTGTAATAGGTGCAATCATTAGTTATGTCATTAACCGAAGAATGCTCAAACCAATTAATGAGATAAATGAACGAATCGCAGAACTGGCAAATGATAAAGGCGATTTGACGCAAAGATTAACAATTAAAAGAAAAGATGAAGTTGGGGATCTAGCAACGAACTTTAATTCCATGCTTAATAGTTTACAGGAATTAGTGGGTGGCGTTCTCCAAAAAGGAGAGGCCGTTTCAGAGAATACGTCCGCCTTATCTGAAAGTGCAGAGGAAATGGTGCAACTATCAGGTGATGTTACGAAAAATGTGCAAATGTCTGCAGAGATTACTGCAGAGCAAGAAGAAGGTAATAAAAAAAATCTTGAATCGATTACGGAAATTACGCAAAGCGTATCAGAAATTAAAGACCACTCTTCATTAGTATCTGAGAAGACAAAGAATGCGTACAAAGAAGTGGAAGTGGCAAATGAAGAGATTAAATCGTTGATTGGGCAGATGTCCGAGATTCAGGATTCTGTAAGACATTCATCTGATATTGTTAGGAGATTAGGAAATCGTTCATCTGAGATTGGCAATATCGTTGAAATGATCACGGGCATTACTGAGCAAACGAATTTACTTGCCTTAAATGCGTCCATAGAAGCAGCTAGAGCTGGTGAACATGGGAAAGGATTTGCAGTTGTGGCGAATGAGGTGAAAAAACTAGCGGAGCAATCTGCAAGGTCAGCGAAACAGATTTCAGAACTTGTAAGTGAAATCCAATCCGAGACAACAAATGCAGTTGTGGAGATTGAATCTGGTACGAGCCAATTTGGAACAGGGATGGAAAGATTAAAAGAGGTAAATGATAGCCTACAAAGCGTCTATCACTCAACGGAAGAGTCGACAAAAGAAGTAGATGAAATTTTCATAGAAATTGAAAACCTACTTTCGAAGGTGAAAGATGTGGAGGGAGTCATTCATGAAAATTTAAATACATCTTCTGAGTCATCCCTATATATTCGCGAAGTTGCTGCATCATCAGAGGAGCAGTTATCGTCAATAGAAGACATAACTGGTTCTATAGAAGAAGCTGCGCATATTGCAAAAGAACTAAGAGAATTATTGAATCGATTTAAAATATAGAAGGTGCAAAGCTGTGTTAAAAGGTCATCGGTGATGATCTTTTAATACAGCTTATTTTTTGCTTTCTTTGCAAACATCGTTTTTTTAACATGAAAAATGATTTAATCATTATGTAAATTAAGAATGAATGATGAGAGCTTCCTATTGACATTTTAGATAGAGCCCTGTAATCTATATATGAACATATGCTCATATATAGAATGTAAGAGGTGATAATAATGAGTGATGAGAAGAAGTATGAAGGAAAGAGTAAAGAAGGGATGAGGGATTTGGATGAGGAGACATTATTTGTAGTCTCGCAAACATTCAAAGCTTTAAGTGACCCAACAAGAATTCGCATTTTGAACTTATTATGTACTGGGGAACATTCCGTTAATGATATTGCAGAGACACTAAATTTAGGACAATCGACGGTCTCTCACCAATTACGTTTTTTGAAAAATTTACGACTGGTCAAATATAGAAGAGCAGGAACAACTTTATTTTATTCGGAAGACGATGACCACATCATGAACTTACTGAAGCAAGCAATTGAGCATGCTACACATCATTAATTTGTTTGGAGGAACTTAAAATGGGACATAACCATGGGCATGACCATACGCATGGGGCCAATAAAAAGACATTAATGATCAGTTTTATCATTATTACAGGGTATATGATTATCGAAGCGATTGGGGGATTTCTTACCAATAGTCTTGCATTATTATCGGATGCTGGACATATGTTAAGTGATTCCATTTCACTTGGAGTTGCTTTATTGGCATTTACACTAGGAGAAAAAGTTGCTAACCATAGTAAAACATATGGGTATAAACGATTTGAAATACTGGCAGCTGTTCTTAACGGTGTGACACTCGTATTCATTGCCATCTATATTTTTTATGAAGCCATTCAGCGTTTCCAAAATCCTCCTGACATTGCTTCAAGTGGGATGTTGATCATCGCCACGATTGGATTACTTGTCAATATACTTGTTGCTTGGATTATGATGCGCGGTGGAGATGTAGAGGAAAATTTAAATATGCGTGGAGCCTATTTGCACGTGATCAGCGATATGCTAGGTTCCATTGGGGCCATCGTTGCGGCCTTACTGATTATGTTTTTCGGTTGGGGATGGGCTGATCCATTGGCAAGTGTTATTGTTGCAGCACTTGTATTGCGTAGTGGTTATTATGTTACGAAGTCAGGACTCCATGTCTTGATGGAAGGTGCGCCACAAAATGTGGATGTTGACGATGTGATTCATACAATCAAAAATAAAACAGGCATTGTTAGTGTTCATGATTTACATGTTTGGTCCATTACAAGTGGATTAAATGCATTATCTTGCCATGCTGTTGTTGATGCTCAAATGACCATTGCTGAAAGTGAACAATTGCTCCTTGAAATCGAACATGATCTTGAGCATAAGAATATTCACCATATGACGATTCAATTAGAAACAGTTGCCCATCTACACGACAATTCGATTTTGTGTAATGCGAAAGCTGTTACATCTGGTCATCATCACCATCATGATCACTGAGCGATTTTGATAAATACGCATTATGGAAAGAATTAATAGTAAATTTAGTGAAAGGGTATAGTTGTCCCATCATAGAAATCATTATGCCGAAAGTATGTAAGTTTAAAATCATTTCTTACATATTTTTGGTTTTTTATTTCAAACAATTCTCCTTCTCTTCTAATGATCCATAAAAAAATGGTATAGTCTAGATGGTATAAAAAGTTAAAGCTCTTTTCGCAAATATTGCTGCTTTTGGAAAATAATAAGTTCATAAAATGCCTATATCTCCTCGTAGGGACTAAAAAGAGAGGAAGCGAAAAGTGCCGTCGCACATTTAATGTATAGCAGGTAAAAACCGGCTTCTGGGTTTTTACGAAAAACCACAACCTATACGAAAATAGCCAAAGTTAAAGAAGTAAGGAGTAACCATGAAGGAAATTGAAAGTAAATTAAATAAAAAAATATACTATAGTATTGTTTGGACGGTCATTGCCATTATATTAACGGGCTTATTCGCTGACAATCCACGTCTAAATGAATTTGATTTGGGCTATGTATTTCAATTAATCACAGGGTTCTCCCTGTCTGTTTGCTTACTGCTTTATCCAAAGAAAGAGACGGATTTAATTAGAATATGTATCATTGTATTGGCATCGATTTATTTTTATACACTTTTTCTTTTATATCCAGAAACAAGTTCTAATTTTATTCTACTATGTTTTATTCCAGCGTTATCGATTCTATTTTTCAATTCTAAGCTCTTTTATTTCTCCCTCTATTTAAATGCGATATTAATATTGATTTTGTTTACGTATGTTCTGTGTGTTAGTAATGATCATGCTTATGTCAATTTGGAGCTAGATTTAATCGGGAATTTCATCAACTTTATTGCAAGCCAAGTCATTGTCTATTTCATCTTTCATTTAACCAATGCGCGAATGAAGCAACAGCAAATATATTATGAACAAATTCAGCAGTCTGAACGACTAAAGACATCTGGACAGCTTGCAGCAGCTGTCGCTCATGAAATCCGGAATCCTATCACCGTGGTAAAAGGCTTTTTACAATTGTTTAGAGAGGAACAAACATCGCTAGAGCGAAAGCGACATTTTAATTTAATGATCGATGAATTAAATACAGCGGAGCAAGTAATTTCACAATTTTTATCTATGGCTAAGCCAGAACAAGAGAAAATAACGGAAATTGTGGATGTTAGAGAAGTTCTCCAAAGTGTTACAGATTTGCTGCACTCCTATGGACTTTTGCATGATAACCGGATTGAATTAAAGGTCAAAGGCGACTGTAAAACTTCAGCTAACATTATAGAATTAAAGCAACTTTTCATTAATCTTATTAAAAATGCGATTGAAGCTTCGAAAATAGGTGATCTCGTGGTAGTATCAGCAGAAGTGGAAAATGACTTTGTGATCATAAAAGTTATTGACCGTGGCAGAGGAATGTCAGAAGCGGAAGTTGCATCACTCGGCACACCTTTTTATTCATTAAAAAGCAAGGGAACAGGCCTAGGTTTGATGATTTGCTATAATATCGTTGAAAAATATAACGGCATCATTGACTTTGAAAGTAAACAAGGTGAGGGAACCACCGCAACCATTCGCTTTCCGGCTGTTAACAAGAACTAGAGGTTTGGCGAGTTTCACCATATCGAAAAATAGAGCCTAAGAATCCGACTTCTAATGGCTCTTTTTGATGTGCTTTTTATTTTTTTGATTATAAGAAAGTTTCACGAAAATTCCGATGGATCCTGATCTAGTTATTATATAATACCAGTATATAGGAAGTAATTTGACGATCCGTTTCATATACGAAATCTTTGGAAAGACGAGATGATAATATGAAAAAGAATTTAGTTGCCATTCTTGAGCAAGCAAAAAGGTCCACGATCACACTTAGTGACCTAGAAAAGGTAGCAGGACCACAGAATACGTATGATGATTTTGCAGCGAACGTTCGAATATTAATGGATGAAGGTTTTTTGACCGCTGTAAAAAGTCATGGCGTAAATTGGTGCGGGTTGCCAAATCGTTTCCGCATTCAAAAAGGGAAAGTGAAGCAACCATTAATTGAAGAAATTCAAGAGATGCAATTTAAAGTTCATCCTGCTATGGACTTACGGCCCTATTTCTCTGCAGCTAAAAAGAAATGGAGCGAGGATCAGCCATGGATATGGAAGCTCAATGAGTATTTACAGAGAAATGGATTACCTACTACCTATACGAATAGTTCGGAACGTTCCTATGAATTAATGAAAGACGAGAAATGGATAGATGAAAAGGGTGGCAAATCCATATTAGAAAAAATAAATCTATTTGATAAGTTAAAAATAATGAAGACGCCAGATCCACTCATGTTTGCCTTAAACCCGACCCAATTACTATCGAAACATGGTGTACATCGACACCTCGTTGTTGAAAATAAAGCAACCTATACAGGATTACTCGATAAATTACGAGATACTGATTTTACTACATTAATCTATGGTTCAGGTTGGAAAATTGCTTCAAGTTTGAATCAATTAACGAAACAACTTGGGCTTACGAATAAAGATATTCAACATGATATTTACTATTTTGGAGACTTAGATTATGAGGGGATTAGTATATTCCATCACCTTCATGAAAAATATGATGTGAAATTAGCGACCGATTTTTATGAGGCAATCATTCGAAAACCGTTCTACAAAGGGAAAGAAAACCAGACAAGAAACGATGCAGCGGTTCAACATTTTTTACAATATTTCAATGAGGAAGATCAAGAAAAAATTGCATCCATGTTCAAAGAAAATGGTTATTATCCTCAAGAAGCGTTAGCGAAGGAAGAGTTACATACTATTTGGAGGAAGGCATTATGGACACACAATTAAAAGGGATAACGGAAAATTATCGTGAACGTATGCAGCGATTAGCGTTATTCGATCCGTTATTCCGACTAGAAAATAAGCGAGAGAAGGATGAAAATAATCAACCGATTGATTACTTCGGTTATGGTCTCTTAACGCTCTTATTTTTCTTTGAAAATATGCTAATTCGAAACAAAAAAACGAGTATACAGGATTTAGCCCAGTATTTATATGAACTAAATCAAGGAAAATATGTATTATCGCTAGAAGGTTTTGAAAAAATTGCGCGAAACGTAGTGGATACCTTTCGTCCCCCAAGCGGAAAGCGAAATGAAAAGACCTTTTATAACTGGGAAACAAGAGAATATGAATCGGTCCAGTTATCAATATTGAAAGCTGATCGATCAGATATGGGTACGAATACTCAATATTATCAATTAGCTGACCAAGGGTTAGAGCTCGTTTTTGCCACGAAAGAGTATTTTACCGAGTTTCAGTTGTCCATTAACCAATTAGTCTTAAGGAAGCAATTAGAAAAAGGGGAATTTGTAGGAGCGTTAAGACAAATTGATGAAATGCATATTGATGTGGAATCGTTGCGTAATCGAATGACTGTTGTCAAACATGAAATTCAACGAAATATTATATCTGATGAAACGTATGAACGATATAAACAAATGGTTGAGGATATTAATGCCCGACTCACCAGAGAAAATGAAGAATTTAGTGAATTGCATACATTTGTAAAAGATACGAAGAACCGCTTAGCATACGATATGAATTCGGAAAAAGATCGAAAAGCGTATGAGTTGATTTTACAAATTGATCGAGAGCTAGGGGAAGTTCATCATGATCATACGATGTTATTGAAGGAAAGCATTGATTTAAAAACGACTGCGTTGCATGCAGCACAGGAAGCTCTCTATTATGTTGGAATTGACTCCTTTAACTTTAAGCAAGAGATCGCCGCACCACTAGCAAGCAAGCCTTTGCCTTTAGTCACATCGAAACGATTAATCGAACCATTTCTAACGATTGAACAAAGTGAAACGTGGTCACCGCTCGTTATTTTTTCAGAGCAACGAATTGAAACCCAGGACGGGATTGAGCGCACGACTGACTTTGATGATCTCTCAGATGAGGAACTACAGGAGCTAGAGAATGCAAAGGTTCGAAAACAATTTGGGGAGATTATGACGCTCGTGTTAAAAGCCATGGAAGGTAGAGATACAATAACGTTAAAAGAAGTAGTTGGGCGGATGTGTGAGGAAGATGGGGAATGGTTAAATAGACGGATTTTTTACCAATTTTGGTATGTGATGCATCAACGTTCGCCCATCATGTATGAAAAAACAGATGACCGCCATGAATCATTATTCGAAGAGGTTTTAGAATTAATTAAACACCAATATTCCTATATCGAAGTGGAAGAAATACAAGAAATTATAAAAGCAACGGAGCGCTTTTCCATTCAGAATATGGTGTTGCGTTTAAGGGTAGGTGAAAATGATGGATTATAGACAAGAAGACGTGATAAAGGCCTTTCAAATTTACGCAAAAATTAGTCAAAAAGGATATAGCGAGGGCGATGAACTTCGATTGTATTTAGCGGAAGACAAAGTGCGAGGATTGGTTGATCAATTCGCTAATGAAGTAGATTGTACGATTTTCTCTGTTGGTGAACGCCTCTATTTTGTTCCATTAGCACTTAATTCTCCCTTTCATATATCGAATGACACGTTGAAGAAAACCTATTTTACTGGAAGAACCGTTAACGCAGATATATATTTCATGTATGTGACGATCATTATCCTTATTGGAGAATTCTATGATAGCTACCAAACAACGGAGCCTACACGTGATTTCATTTCCATGAGTGACTGGTTGGAGCAAGTAAATGAACGACTAGAAGCATTACAAGCCATTGATGAGGAAGAATTAAAAGAGTTAGAAAAAGAATATGAATACAGCTGGGGTGCCATTATTGAAAAATGGGCAGATATGGATGACTTAAAAGAGACTGCAAAGGCACAGACAGGAAGAACAATTAGTCGACTTAGCTTTCTCCATACGGTGAAACGATTTTTAGTGGCTCAAGAATTAGTTCAAGACATCGGAAATGATGAGTTACAATTGACGGAAAAAGCAAAGGTTATCGTTCAAAGGTACTTTATGGAGTTGGAGTACAACCGAGGGATTTTGGAATTTATTTATTCATTTGCTCAACGAAAGGAGGAAGTGTAGATGCCTTCGATTTCAAAAATTAGATTCACCAATGTCGTCTATGAAGGTGGAGCAAAACGTTATAATGACGACATTTTCCTTTTTGATAGCCACAATGGTGCAATTTTGTTAGAAAATGGGGGTGGAAAGACCGTATTTATTCAGACGGCTATCCAGGCGATTCTCCCCAATGCGGAACTTGCAGAACGTAAAATGAAGGATACTCTTTCATTAGAATCTTCGAGTGCGCATATTGCGATTGAATGGATTATCAATGAAAAGCCGAGGCGCTATGGGCTCACAGCTGTTACCTTATTTATGGCGAAAGAGGGAGTAAAATCATATCGTTATACCTATGAGTATGAAGAAGGGGACAAGCATCGAATTGAGGAGCTACCCTTTGTTAGGCAGAGTGTCGATAGCAAGGTACGCCCTGCAAACCGTGATGAGATGAATGAATATTATTCTATGATGAAATCCACACATCCATTGAAAGCAAATACATTTGATACGGTGAAAGGCTATCATCAATATTTAGAGGAACGATTTAAAATCATTGCTTCGGAATGGAAAAAAATTGCGGTTATTAATAGCTCAGAAGGTGGAGTAGAGAGCTTTTTTGATGGTTGTAAAACGACTTCACAGCTTGTTGACCAGTTACTGATCCCGACAGTAGAAGAAGCGATTGCTGGCAAAGGCTCTACCGATTTCGTCCAAACTTTTGAGAAGCAGCGTGAGCATTTTAAAGCACATAAACGGTTAAGACGAGTGATCGAAGAGAACAAACAAGTAGAAAAGCAAATTGAGAGTTACGTGTCTTCTTTTAAACAATTAGACGAAGTAGAAAAACAATTAGAAGAACAAAAAGTGAATGCGAAAGCTCTATATCTTCATACAAAGCAAGAGCAAGAAGAAACGAAAGAAACTCTATCAAAAATTCAGACTAACCTAGAAGATTGGCAGGCTGAAAAGAAAGAGTGGGAGCGTAAGGAGAAATCTTATGAAATTACACTTTTAGAGCAAAAGAGAGATGAAGCCTTTGAAAAATACAAAATGGAGCAGGATGAATTAGAACAACTAGTGCAGGACGGAAAAGTAAAAAAAGGCCGATTAGCACAGCTTAGAGTTTCGAAGGTGAATGGGGAAATAACAAGAAATGAACAATTGCAAAGCCATTTTAAAGAGCAGTTAAATTTACTAGAAAGAGATGAAGAAACGAGCGACCTAGAGGAACAGTTAGCAGACAATACGGCTTATTTGAAAGGGTATTTCCTTAATGAGGAAGAGAAAATTCAAAGAGATATTAAGCAAATAGAGTTGCAACAAGGTCGGAAGCAGGATGAAATTACTATAAGTAAAAAGGAATTACGTGGTCTTGAACAAGAGATAAGAAACTGGCAACTAAAAGAAACGGATCAAAATAGTAGGAAAGAGTTCGTTGAAAAAGATATGCTCGAATTGGCAAAAGAGATTTTGGCTAATCCTTTAAAAGAAAGAGTAGAGGATGAATTTCCAAAATGGGAGCATGACTACCAGAATTACGATAAAGAGATCATCTCTTTTGAAAGACATATAAAAGAACTGGAGCAAACAAAACGTGAGCTTAAAAATACTTTGCCAATTATACAAGCTGAATACGAACATTTCCGCAAAGAGACAATCACGTACAAACAACAAATAAACGTAATTGAAGACCAGCAAAACGAGATTTTATCTGAAGTGATTGTTCAAATGCCTCAATGGCATCATTACACTTCGATTTATGAAAAAGAAGAAACGATGATTACTCAGCTTGAGGAAAAAGTAGAGAAGTTATTAAGAGAAAAAGAAGAACTCTTATTTAAAGAAAGACAAGCAACGAGATCTGCAGATGACTATGCAAACAGTACTACATTTACTGCTGACCCGAAACTCGAAATTTGGAAAAATCGTTGGCGAAATCAGTTTGCATATCTTGAGCTAGGGGCCGATTTCGTTCAACAGGCTGCCCGTTCATTGGGAGATGCAATAGAGGATTATCATTCTATTTATCCGTATTGGGCTATTACGTTCATTGTGACAGAATCAGAAATACAGAAATTACGAGAGAAACTACTTTCTGTCGAGATGGAGATGACACATCCAGTCTATATTTGCACGGAAGAAGAAGCACGGATGCTCATTCGTGATCAGAAAGAATCCAGTGACCAGCATATTTTTCCTCGTATTTGGAAGGAAAATCTGTCTAATGAGAAGTTTAAGGATTGGAAAATGGAGGTTCAAAAGTTAGCGGATCAATCAAAGGAAGAGCGATTGAAAAAAGAAACAGAACTTCACAGCTGGAGAACAATTTTGTCAAAAGTTCGTGAATTTGTAATGAAGTATCCGTTTGAACAGTACGCTGAATTAAAAGAGCAGTTTAAAATAGCTTCTGATGAAGAAGCAAAACATAAAAGGGTATTGCATGAAAGAACGATACAAATTGAACAGAAAGAAAAAGAGACAGTCGATTATCAAAAGCGATTATCTGAAGTTAGAGATATTTATCAAGGCTTAGAAGCTCGGCTTTCGAAAGGAAGAAATTACTTTTCGAAAAAGAAAGACTTTGAGTTTTTTAAGCAGGAACTAATAAAAATTCGCGAGGAAATCGATAAAGTATCTAAAAGGCTGGAACGCTCTGGGAGGCTTCATGCAAATCTAGAGGAAGAACTTAGTGCATTAGTTTCACAATTAACTTTGGCTAAGGAGCCACTATATAATTTAAAGGGTGATGCCTATTATAAAGAAGTCATGGATGCTCAACCAAAGTACGCTGCCAAAAGCAAGGAACTTTTAGTAGAAGAACGGAAATCATTAAGTAATAAGCTACAAGATAGGCAACAAGGAAGAGAAATAATAGAAAGTAATCTACAAAATGTCAAAGAGAAGCTTAAGGAGCTAAGCAAAGAAAAGACATTGTTCATACAACAATACGGATTAGTTGATGCAATCGAGTTTCCAGCTCATGGGGACGAAGAAATCATCCGGCTTAGTCAGTTAATTAGGAAACAAGAAGAAAGAATGGAGTCAATGAAACCTAAAGTAGATCGACTTTGGGAAGCGTGGAATAAAGCCAAAAATGAATATGACCTCCGTAAAGATGATTTTCAGCAAGTTTACCAGGAAATCGAAGTGTTTAAAGAGTCTCTCACACAGGTAAAGGAACAACTTAAGCTTGAGCAAAAAAGATTGGATGAAAGATATCAGTTTTTAACGAGTGAACTAAAGAGATATCAGACTTTAGAGAAGATCATTGAGAAAGCCATCGTAGAACTAGAGAAGCAAGATATGCGCTTTGCTTTTTTACATGAAAATGTCCGTGAACATCTATTAGAAGATCAAATAAAAAACGATTATGCGTATAAGCGAATGAAGATTATTTCAGAGCTAGTGAAAACCATCACCTCTATACAAGATAAAGTGACCTCTCTGGAAAAAAAGAGAAATGAAGAAAAAGGACATTTCGTTAAGTTCTGTAATAATCACATCATAGACATTAAACTACGAAATACATGTATCACAGGGATTGAACATAAAACGACATATGACGATGTGATCGAGTGGCAAGAAAAAATGAGCGATCGGATTTATCGTACAGTAAAGATTGCCGAGGAAGATATGAGGGAGCATGATAAGCAGTTGCAACAATTCATTTCCCATCTGCATCTTTATCTCCAAACCATTGCAGATGAATTAAGGTTAATTCCAAAGCAAACGCGTGTGAAAGTGGAGGATAAAACAAAAGACATTTATATCTTCTCGGTTCCAGATTGGGATGAGCAAGAAGGAAAAGAAGCCCTCCGTCATCATATCGATTGGATGGTGATCCAACTAGATAAAGAAGAATATAGAGACGATGAAGGAAAAGAAGACGAGTCGCTAATTCGCAAACAAATTGAAAAATGGCTCCATACAAAACAGTTACTGAAGAATGTGATGAAAGAAAAAGATATCAGCGTAAAGTGTAGAAAAGTCAGCAACGATGGAAAAGTAAGCGGTGCACTGACTAGCTGGGAAAAATCAAATGCTTGGTCTGGTGGAGAAAAATGGAGTAAAAACATGACACTCTTCCTTGGCATTCTGAACTATTTAGCAGAAAAGAGAGTACCACTACAAGGAAACCAAAAGCGTCATCGAACAGTTATTGTCGACAATCCTTTTGGAAAAGCATCAAGTGACCATGTGTTAGATCCAGTATTCTTTATTGCTGAACAATTAGGTTTTCAAATTATCGCCCTTACTGCTCATGCAGAAGGGAAGTTTATTCGAAAATATTTTCCTGTCATTTACAGCTGTCGCCTTAGAGAATCAGCAAGCGGAGAAACAAAAATCATGACCAAGAATAAAGAAATCCGAACCGCATTCTTTAAAGACAATGACCCTGAAGCAATGGTAAGACTAGGGGAACAGGAACAGATGGCATTGTTTTAAGAGCCAAAACAAGGCTGCTCTCTTAAATCTGGTAACCACTACAGTACGATAAGCGGAGAATTTCCTGTTACATCCATAATGGAGATGGTTTTGGAGAAAATAGGGGAAGAATTTCCGCTTATGTATAACAAAAACGTCAATTTTCACGTTTTTTCAATTGATAGACGGAAATTCTCCTGCTATTTAAGCTTGTTTTCAAGTTATTTACTAATTAAGCGGAATTTTTCCTGTAATATATCAGGATCAAACTTGAGGGTCTCGCTTGTCTTGAGCTTCAATCCCGTTGGGGGCATTTATTTGTTGGTAACGTTCCAATAAAAGAGTCATTAACAAGAAAGCAAGAGGAGAAAACAACCCGTTTTCTCCTCTTGCTTTCTATCATGGGTTTTTAAATTCTAGATATTTGGGAGCAAAGCAATATGTACAATTAATTTGCACAGCAACTAGAGTTTGAATCAAAATGTTTTATGAAGTCAGAAGCTTCACCAAATCATTCATTGGAAGTGGTCTACTATAATAATATCCTTGAATTTGATCACAATTGATGTGGCTAAGGATCTCATCTTGTTTCTTTGTTTCAACTCCCTCAGCAATTACGGTCATGTTTAGGCTGTGAGCGACTTCAATCAAGGCTTTGACAATCGTTATATTATCTGTATCCTCTTCTAGTTCTCTAATAAACTCACGGTCTATTTTTAATACATCTACTGGGAGCAGTTTTAGATAATTTAAGGAAGAGTATCCCGTACCAAAATCATCTAGAGCTAAATCTACTCCAATTTCTTTCAGGCTATATAGTTTTGAAATAACGTACTCTGGTTGAGACATTGCTACGCTTTCAGTGATCTCGAGCTTTAATTGATCGGGCGCAATATCAAAATTATGCAGAGCATTTTCAACTGATTGGATTAAATCTTTGTGAAGGATCTGAATCATTGATATATTCACAGACATGGTTAGCGAATTCCAACCAGAATCTTGTAAGGATTTTAAGTCCTTACAAGCCTTATTTAATACCCAGTCTCCGATTTTTATGATGAGCCCAGTTTCTTCGGCAACAGGGATAAATGTACTTGGTGAAACAAATCCAAGGGTTGGATGTTGCCACCGAATTAATGCTTCCAAGCCAATTATCTTTCCCGTTTCAATGTTTACTTGAGGCTGATAATACAAATTTAGTCGTTCTTCTTCAATGGCTATTCTTAATTCGTTTTCAATAACGACTCTTGATACAATATCTTTATTAATTTCGGTACTATAAAATGTATAGTTATTCTTTCCGTTGTCTTTTGCTGTGTACATCGCAATATCCGCATTTTTGATTAATGTGTCGAGGTCTTTACCATCTTCAGGATAAAGACTGATTCCGATACTTGCAGACAAAAAGTATTCATTTTCCCTTACCTTATATGGAATACTTAATGATTTCACTAGATTATCAGCTATTTCTCTGACTTCAGATATTGCGTCAATTCCAGGTACGAGAATAATAAATTCATCCCCACCCAATCGTGAAATAATGAAATGGTCACTGCTGATTTTTTTAATTCGATTGGATACTTCTAATAATAATGCGTCTCCGGCTTATAATGGAATACCGATGACAAGAAAAAATAAAATGGTCCATAACGTAAAACTTTTCTTAACCTTGTAATATAGGGCTGCAATGACAGAAATCTCTATCACTAAGTATAACATCCCGTAGAGGTTATTCCATAAAAAGACAGTATAAAGACCTGAAATAATGGCTGCAAAAACAGTAAGTTTAAAAGTAAAATAACGAATAATAATTAACATAAAAACTGAGCCAAAGATAAAATTGATTCCTAAAAATAGATCTACATTAAAAAAATTTCCTAGAACTCCTAAGATCACAAGGATAATGTAGCCTATCGTTCTATTTCTATTATTAAACATATAATGTCTCCCATGATGACGGTAATTGAATTCGACATGATTCGCATTTATAATTATAAAGGTTTTCAGAATGGATTTAGGTGTATTTACGAAAAATTTACATTGAGATGTATGCAACAAGATTTAGGTAAAAATATAAAAAATTGTAGGAGAATAAGAGATAGATTCGGTCTGGATTAATTTGGATCTAAGATTGAAATGGAAGAGTATCAGGTTATAAGTAATCCAGTTAGTTATGAAGATTTAATGTTGTTCTTACTTAAAAAGGGGCAATTTCTTTGTAAAGAGCATCAGTATAATGGTGTGTGATTCGAACAGTTCAGGTGGACAGCGTGGGCACTATAATTTCTCCTTAAAACAAAAAAACCACTCGCAAATGATAATGCGAGTGGTTTTTCATATCATTACTTACCTGCTAATTGAACGTCTTTTTTCTCAGTGTTTTTTACATCGAAACGGTCAGCGTTCATTACTTTAACCCAAGCAGAGATGAAGTCACGAACGAACTTTTCTTTGTTGTCGTCTTGTGCGTAAACTTCAGCAAGAGCACGTAGAATAGAGTTAGAACCGAATACTAGGTCAACACCTGTTGCTGTACGTACTAGCTCACCAGTTCCGCGATTACGACCTTCAAATACGTCGTTACCTACTGGAGTCCATTTAACATTCATGTCAAGTAAGTTAACGAAGAAGTCGTTTGTTAGTGTACCAACACGGTCTGTGAATACGCCGTGCTTTGTTCCACCGAAGTTTGTACCAAGAACACGCATACCGCCGATAAGGACAGTCATTTCTGGAGCTGTTAGCCCTAGAAGTTGTGCCTTGTCAACTAGTAATTCAGCAGAAGCTACGCTGTACTGTTGCTTTTGATAGTTGCGGAAACCATCTGCAATAGGCTCAAGTACGGCAAAGCTTTCAACATCTGTTTGTTCTTGAGTAGCATCACCACGACCTGGAAGGAACGGAACGGTTACATCAAAGCCTGCATCTTGAGCAGCCTTTTCAATTGCAGCAGTACCACCAAGAACGATTAAATCAGCTAAGCTAACTTTCTTGTCTAAATGACTTTGAATTCCTTCAAGTACAGTTAGAACTTTTTCAAGTTGTTCTGGTTGGTTTACTTCCCAGTTCTTTTGCGGTTCAAGACGGATGCGAGCACCATTCGCTCCACCACGCATATCAGAGCCACGGAATGTGCTTGCAGAAGCCCAAGCTGTTGTTACTAGCTCACTGATTGTTAGCTCAGAGTCAAGAATTAATGCTTTAATTTTTGCTACTTCTTCTTCAGTTAAGTCATAATCTACTGTTGGAACAGGATCTTGCCAGATGAACTCTTCTTCAGGAACTTCTGGACCTAAGTATCTAGCTTTTGGACCCATATCACGGTGGATTAATTTAAACCAAGCTTTTGCAAATGCATCAGCAAACTCTTCTGGATTTTCATGGAAGCGACGAGAGATTTTTTCATATATAGGATCATGACGTAATGCAAGGTCAGTTGTAAACATAATGGTTGGAACTTTAACAGATGGATCCTCAACATCTGGAGCAAGGTCTTTTTCAGCTGGGTCTACTGCCATCCACTGATATGCACCTGCTGGACTCTTAGTAAGCCACCACTCATATCCAAATAATAGATCGAAGTATCCATTATCCCATTGTGTAGGATTAGCAGTCCATGAACCTTCAAGTCCACTAGTGATGGTGTCACGGCCTTTACCGCTACCATGAGTGCTTTCCCAACCTAGACCTTGAGCTTCAAGAGGAGCAGCCTCTGGCTCAGGACCTACTTGAGCAGCATCACCTGCACCATGTGCTTTACCGAAAGTATGTCCACCAGCGATTAATGCAACTGTTTCTTCATCATTCATTCCCATACGGCCGAATGTTTCGCGAATATCACGAGCGGCAGCAATTGGATCAGGCTTTCCGTTTGGTCCTTCTGGGTTTACATAAATAAGACCCATTTGAACGGCAGCAAGTGGATTTTCAAGCTCACGATCACCTGTGTAACGCTTATCATCTAACCACTCTTTTTCAACACCCCAGTAGATATCTTCTTCAGGATGCCAAATGTCTGGACGACCTGCACCAAAACCTACTGTCTTTAAGCCCATATCTTCAATCGCTACGTTACCTGCTAAAACAAGTAAGTCAGCCCAAGAGATTTTGTTGCCATATTTTTGCTTGATTGGCCATAATAGGCGACGTGCTTTATCAAGGCTAGCATTATCAGGCCAGCTGTTAAGAGGAGCAAAACGTTGGTTACCACTGTTACCGCCTCCACGGCCATCTCCAGTACGGTATGTACCAGCAGCATGCCAAGACATACGAATGAAAAATGGACCGTAATGACCATAATCTGCTGGCCACCAATCTTGGCTATCTTTCATTAAAGCTTTTAAATCGTTTTTGAGAGCATCGTAATCTAGTTTCTTAAATTCTTCTGCATAATCAAAGTCTTCTCCCATAGGATTAGATTTCTTATCATGCTGACGTAGAATGTTTAAGTTTAATGAATTTGGCCACCAATCAGTATTTGTTGTACCACTAGTTTTTGGGCTAGTAGCACCTCCATGAAATGGGCAGCCTTCAATGTTAGCACTGTTTTTGTTGTCCATTACTCTTCTCTCCTTTAATATATATTTATTTATGAATCTAGTCGAAACTAGAACATAATAATAATTATTATTATGTAATCATTATATTAATCTATTTGAAAAAAGAAAAGCAATAACTCTTAAAAAATGAAAAAAATATTAGAAACCTAGTAATGGAAAGGGACGGGATTAGTATAAATAACTAACTGATTACGTGAATAATGAGGTAAATAAGTTGAAACACACTTAATGTTTTCTCAAAATATTGAGAATGAATAGGTACAATTAAAAATGGTTCTATTTATTTTCTAGTGGATTATGTAGGAACGGAAATTTTCCTTTTGGAAAAGATCCCCTCTATATGATAGTCCATTCACGGTCGTAACTCAACAACTAAACTAGTTTCAGAGAAAGAATTCACTTAAATTTCAAAATTATATAGTAAAGTAAAAATACATATTTTAAATACGAGTTGACAGGTAGGAATAATGTGGTTTATGATTTGGATAATTAATTTTCAGAATTATAGGATGGGGGAGGAGTAGCCATGAAAGAAATTTTCCCAGTTATGGAAGGGGCTGAATCCTTTTTTCTAAAAGGGAATGAGATTGGACTGTTGCTTTCACATGGATTCATGGGAACTCCTCAAAGTGTTCAATATTTGGGGGAGAAATTTTCAGAGTTGGGGTATACAGTCTACGCACCAAGATTAACAGGACATGGAACCGCTTATCAAGATTTGGAGAATGCTACGTATGTAGATTGGTTTTTAGAACTTGAAAAGGGATATCATTTATTAAAAAAGCAATGTTCGACCATCTATGTGATGGGACAATCGATGGGAGGGACATTAACGCTTTGGCTTGCGCATAAATATAAGGATATAAACGGGATCATGCTGATTAATCCAGCCTTGACTCTACCCAATTATGAAAAATGGAACGGAAAACAGGAGCCGAAATATCTTGATGAGACAGCACCAGATATTAAATTAAATGATGTTCATGAAATCACCTATCCTAAAGTTCCTCTGCAAGCGATCCATCAACTGCAAGAATTAATGAAGAAAACGCCTGAGATTTTACCAACAATCAAGGTTCCAATACTAGCTTTTAAATCAGCCATCGATCATGTTGTTCCACCCGAAAATACGAAATATATATATGAAAAGATTGGTTCCGTTGAGAAGGAAGTGGTCACCTTGCATAATTCCTATCACGTTGCTTCAATGGATCATGATCGTGACAAAATTATTGCTCAAACGCATTATTGTATTCAAAGGAAAATAAGCGAAAGAGTGAAAAAGTTGTCTTGAAGGGAAAGACCATTTTTTTTAAAAGTAATTCAGACTTTACCAATAGGTTTTAATGTATTATAGTAGTGAATGTTGTTAATTTATACATAAGGAGGAGACTTAATTTGAATACGTTTCTTGTTATCGTCAATATTGCTATTCTATTAGCGATTATTATCGGTTTATATATCATGCAAAAGAAACATGTGACATTCTCAAAGCGAGTTTTCGCAGGGCTTGGTTTAGGTATTCTATTTGGTATTATTATTCATCTTATTTACGGTACATCATCTGAAGTAACGGATACGACGATCCAGTGGTTTAATATCGTTGGTTCAGGTTATGTTAGCTTGCTTCAAATGATTGTCATGCCGTTAGTATTTATTTCTATCGTTGCGGCATTTACGAAAGTTACGGTTTCAAAAAATCTTGGTAAAATTAGTTTTTACGGAATCGGAATTTTGTTAGTTACAACAGGGATTGCAGCTGCAATCGGAATCGGAGCTGCACTAGGATTCGGTTTAGAGGGTGTTCAATTGCAAGCAGGAGATGCTGAAAATGCGCGCATTGAATCACTTACAGAGCGAGTGGCAACAGTTGAAGGGATGACGATTCCACAGCAAATTCTATCGTTTATTCCAACGAATCCATTTGCAGACTTAGCAGGTTCTCGATCTACATCAACAATTGCAGTCGTCATTTTTGCATCCTTTATCGGTATTGCTTACTTAGGGGTAAGAAGAAAGCAACCTGAACAAGCAGAATTATTCGCAAAAATTGTGGAGTCATTCTACGCAATCGTAATGCGTATCGTGACATTAATATTGCGTTTAACACCATATGGAGTATTAGCATTAATGACAAAAGTAGCGGCAACGAGTGATTATGCTGCGATCATGAATTTAGGGAAATTTGTGATTGCATCATATGTAGCGCTTATTGCGATGTTCCTTGTTCACTTATTAATGATTAGTGTTGCAAAGCTAAGTCCCGTTACATTTGTGAAAAAAGCTTTACCAGCTTTAACGTTTGCATTTACTTCTCGTTCAAGTGCTGGGACATTGCCACTTAACATTAAAACGCAAACAGATGGTTTTGGAGTTTCTCCAGGGGTTGCCAATTTTGTCGGACCATTCAGCTTAACGATTGGGCAAAATGGATGTGCAGGTATCTATCCAGCGATGTTAGCGGTTATGGTTGCACCAACTGTGGGAATTAACCCATTAGATCCTGGCTTTATCATATCGTTAATTCTTGTCGTAATTATTGGATCATTTGGTGTTGCAGGTGTAGGTGGTGGAGCGACATTCGCTTCTTTAATCGTACTTTCAGTATTAAACCTACCTGTAGCAATCGTCGGTCTATTAATTTCAGTTGAACCACTTATCGATATGGGACGTACCGCTTTAAACGTAAGTGGTAGTATGACATCTGGTGTTCTAACTGGAAAAATCACAGGCGAATTTGATGAAAAAGTATACAACGAAAAAGGCGGCTTGGACGATGTAGTCGAAGCGTAAGGCAAAAAGGAAAGGCGGTGCTTATCAACTGCCTTTCCTTTTTTTATGAAAAAATCAATGGGTGTTAAACTATAAAAGGAGAAAGGAGTACTGTAACGATGAAAACGATCCAATTAATTTTAGATGAAATTCAAGGTGTAATGAGGAATGTGGATGAACATTCATTAGAAGAGGTGGCTGCCCTTTTAGCTAGTGGTAAACGAATTTTTGTCATTGGTGAAGGAAGATCAGGGTTTATGGCCAAATCATTTGCGATGAGATTAATGCATTTAGGCGCAAATACTTTTGTGGTTGGAGAAACAACTACACCATCAATTGAAGCAGAGGATATGCTAGTAGCTGTTTCAGGTTCAGGGAAGACGAAAAGTGTTGTGTGGACCGCTGAAAAAGCAAGTTCTGTAGGTTGTGAAGTAGTTGCTATTACAACTGATTCAAATTCAGAACTGGCATCACATGCATCATTTGCGGTTGTTGTACCAGCTACAACGAAATACCGTAATAGTGAAACTGAACAATCAATTCAACCATTAGGAACATTATTTGATCAAAGTGTCCATATCATCTTGGATGCAGTTTGTTATCTGTATTCTAAGGTATCAAGTTTAGAACATGATGAGGTATTTAGACGGCATAGTAATCTAGAATAGAGGAAGTAGAGTAAGGTCATATTCAAAAAATGAATATGGCCTTTTTTGCATGTAAATGTGACCGTTATTTGTAGCCTTTTCGAGCATTTTATTAAAATTTTTTTGTAAGCGTTAAAATTTTATTTGAATTCTAGGACATCCATGTTATGATTTCTATAGCAAGATAGTATTCTAGAAATATATTTTTTAACGCAAATGAAAACGATTCCAATAAGGGCGTGATAGTAATGAGGAATGATGACAATACTCAAGTATTTGATTTAGCTAAACGTACAGCAGATATGCTCGTAAAAATGTTTGGACGACGCTGTGAGGTTGTGGTCCATGATTTTCAAGACTTGAAAAAATCTTTAATATACATTGCTGGTAATGTCACAAATAGAACGATTGGTTCACCCATAACGGACCTTGTTCTAACTGAACTAAGAAAAGACCCGTCCGAAATTGAAGATATTCCAAATTACAAAACACAAGCACGTAATGGGACGTTATTGAAATCTGCAACGGTGTTTTTAAGGGATACGAATGAAAAGGTAATTGGTGCTTTATGTATCAACTATGATATTTCTCAAATGGAGTTGAATGTAAGAGAGTTGGAAGATTTCCTTTCTTTTAATGTCCATGAAGATAAATCAGAGAATTTCCATACAACTGTGCAAGATGTCATCCATGACATGGTTCATCAAGTTTTAGCAAACTTCAAGAAAGCGCATACACAATTGAGTCTTGAGGAGAAAGTGGAATGCGTTCGCTTACTAGAGGAAAAAGGTGCTTTTCTAATTAAAGGATCAACTGAATATTTAGCGAGCGTACTGGGAGTTTCAAAATTTACGATTTATAACTATCTTAACAAAATAAGAACACAAAATGAGTACCAGTTTGAGGAAGACATTAAATAAATATAGGGGGTTTATTAGATGGATATTATTAAAGGTACAGCACTTTTATTATTAGTATTAGCAGGTTTTTCTCTATTTAGTTATAAAGCACCAAAGGGGATGAAGGCGATGGCTGCCCTCGCTGGTGCAGCGTGTGCAGCATTTCTAGTTGAAGCATTTCAATTGTATGTCGGAGGCGATTTACTAGGCATTAAATTTTTAGGTGAAGTCGGAACTGCAGCAGGAAGTATGGGTGGAGTTGCTGCTGCGGCTTTAGTAGCCATTGCAGTTGGGGTTTCTCCTGTATATGCTCTATTACTAGGTGTTAGCTGTGCAGGACTTGGATTATTGCCAGGATTTATCGCAGGCTATTTAGTTGCTTTTCTTGTAAAGTTGATTGAGAAAAAAGTACCTGGTGGCCTAGACTTAATTGTTATTATTTTATTCTGTGCTCCGCTTGTTCGTTTAGTTGGCGAATTAATGTCTCCTGTCGTAAATGCAACGCTTTTGAATATCGGCGGAATTATTACGGAAACAGCAAACAGCAACCCAATTTTAATGGGAATTATTTTAGGTGGGGTTATCACAGTAGTAGCGACTGCACCACTAAGTTCAATGGCTTTAACCGCTATGCTTGGATTAACAGGTGTTCCAATGGCAATTGGTGCATTAGCAGTGTTTGGGTCTTCATTTATGAACTATATTCTATTTGACCGAATGAAGTTCGGGGATCGTAAAACGACAATTTCTGTTGCTATTGAACCGCTAACACAGGCACATATCATTTCTGCAAACCCAATTCCAGTGTACGTAACAAACTTTGTTGGTGGTGCTAGTGCAGGTGTCATTATCGCCTTGTCAGGTTTAATTAATAATGCAACAGGAACGGCGACTCCAATAGCAGGATTAGCTGTTATGTACGGTTTCAATGACCCAGTAAAAGTGACACTTGTAGCCTTATCATGTGCAGCAGTTGGCCTATTATGTGGATTCCTCGGTTCCATCGTCTTTAAAAATTACAAAATTAAAACAGTCGACCAATTACAATCGATTGAGACGGAGAAAGAATCTGCGGCTTAAAACAAGTAGAAAAAAGTGGGCACTATTGTAGGTGCCCTTAATGATAAAGGGGAAATGTACGATGAAATATCGATCAGCGTTTGATATTATCGGTCCAGTGATGGTGGGACCGTCTAGTTCCCATACGGCTGGAGCGGTTCGAATAGGAAGAGTGGCTCGAAGTTTATTCGAAAAACAGCCGAAAAAAGTAGATATCTATTTATATGGTTCATTTGCAACGACGTACAAAGGCCATGGGACGGATTTAGCATTAGTAGCCGGGCTTTTAGATTTTGATACTTTTGATGAAAGAATTCCTCATTCGTTGAAAATGGCCGATGAATCTGGAATGGAAGTATTTTTTCATACAGAGAAAGCGATACCGGATCACCCGAATACCGTTAAATTAAAATTAGAAGATGGAGATCAAACGTTAGAAATTATTGGGATATCCATAGGCGGTGGGACGATTGAAATTATAGAGATCAATTCGTTTAAGCTAAAACTATCTGGAGACCCAGCATTTCTCGTTATGCATCAAGATCAGTTTGGGGTCGTTTCTTGTGTGACATCCATTTTATCAAAGTATAAAATAAACATTGGCCATATGGAGGTCTCTCGTAAAGAAAAAGGGGACATGGCGATTATGGTGATAGAGGTCGATCAAAAAATAGAGGAAACCGTATTAAATGAAATTAAAGAGCTTTCTAATGTAAAAGGAGTCATCCGAATGGTTGCTTAATCCATCGATTTCATCATGGAGAACATCAAGTGGAAAATCATCTAGACATTATGAAATCAATTTAACTCACAACGGGATTAATGGTAAAGAGTAGGAGGACAATATATGTTTCGAAGTGTAGCTGAACTTGTTTCGTTGGCAGAACAACAGCAAGTGAAAATTGCAGAAATTATGATTCGTCAAGAAATGGAAGTATCCGGGTTAACCAGAGATGAAATCATTGCCAAAATGGATCAAAATTTAGAAGTTATGGAACAAGCCGTGGAAAGAGGGTTAAACGGTGTGAAATCACAAACTGGATTAACAGGTGGTGACGCTGTTTTACTCCAAAATTATATTAAAAGTGGCAGAGGATTGTCAGGGAATCTTCTATTGGATGCTGTCAGTAAGGCAGTAGCGACAAATGAAGTTAATGCGGCAATGGGGGTTATTTGTGCAACACCAACAGCAGGATCAGCTGGAGTAGTACCAGGAACCTTATTTGCGGTAAAAGAACAATTGAATCCAACTCGTATGGAAATGATCGAATTTTTATTTACGGCAGCGGCCTTCGGCTTTGTTGTCGCAAATAATGCTACTGTTTCAGGAGCTGCTGGAGGATGTCAAGCAGAGGTAGGTTCTGCTGCTGGGATGGCGGCAGCTTCGATTGTCGAGATGGCCGGAGGTACCCCGCAGCAAGCAGCTGAAGCAATGGCCATTACATTGAAAAATATGCTTGGGCTTGTATGTGATCCGGTTGCAGGACTTGTTGAGGTACCTTGTGTGAAGCGGAATGCTATGGGGGCATCGAATGCGTTAACGGCGGCAGATATGGCGTTAGCAGGAATTACAAGTAGAATTCCATGTGATGAAGTAATCAGTGCGATGTATGAAATTGGGAAATCAATGCCATCTGCTTTAAGAGAAACGGCACAAGGTGGATTAGCAGCAACACCAACTGGCCGAAGATTAGAGGCAGAGATTTTTGGACAGCCGAAGGAGAAGTTGAAAGATTATTTAGTCGGAGCAATTTAATGATATTCAGGTCCAGATTTCGAGAAAAAATATTTTTTCGAATTTGGACCTATTTAATTTTTATAATAGGTTAGATGAATCAATTTCATAAAGGTACTTCACAAGTTAAAAAACGAACGAAAATTTTTGGACTAGAAATGTTCATTTTTTCACTTCGAACATTGTGAAATCGACTCAGATACCTAATAAATTGCCATCTGATACAGTACACCTTCCTCAATTTTACATATAATGCTCAAGAAACAATATAAATGAGGAGGTTTCTGTATGTATTATTATGCCCACCCTTATGTAAACCCGTATTCATATGGATATCCGATGGTGCACCAAACATATGCGTATCAACATGAAGATATGTACCGTCAACCTGTAGATTTAGGGAGATGGTGGCAGGTGGAAGAAGGTTCTTGGAGTGGCGTCTGGACACGTAGAGGGAATAGCAATGTCTTTGATGCCAGATGGACGAGGCAAGGAGCAACACCGATCACAGCTGTGATGACGATGAATGTGTTTGATCGATTTGTAAGCATTTCTCGTCGAAATAGTAGTGACGGTAACAACTGTCAATACGTTGGAATCATTGAAGGTGACAGAGTTAGAGGAACGAGTGTGTGTAATCGTGGTGGCGGCTCTTGGAGTGCAACAATTCAAAGAAGACCAGTAACACCAAGCCTGGGCAGAAGATGGGAAGTGCAAGAAGGTGGTTGGCGTGGTGTCTGGACGCGTCGAGGAAACAGCAACACCTTTGATGCAAGATGGACCAGACAAGGGGCGACGCCAATTACTGCGGTTTTAACAATGTCTCAGGACGGTAATAATGTTCGCATCTTAAGAAGAAACAGCAGTGACGGCAATAACTGTGAGTACAATGGTCAAATGGATGGGAGAACGGCGAGCGGTACATTCACCTGCAACCAAGGTGGAGGAAACTGGACCGCGAATATTAGCTAATTAGAATGAAAAAATCAAGAGTTAATATGAATCAAGGTAGCCTAATTTAATGAGAAGGCTGCCTTTTTATATTTTTAAACGAGTGGACCAGAGCGATTGCGATTTTTGCGATTTCCGGAATTATTGGTCGATTTTCCGGAATTAATTTAATTTTTCCGGAATTATGGGTGAAAGTTCCGGAATTAAGTTGTTTTTTCCGGAATTATGGGCAAAAGTTCCGGAATTAATGCTTTTTTTTGACTACCTGAAAAATATCTGGATAGAATGATCTAAGTTTGTATTCATGTTAAAATGACGATAAAAATCAGAACGGATGGGGAGGAAAAATGACTAAACAAAAAATCTTAATCGTCGAGGATGAGGAAAAGATTGCTCGAGTTCTAGAATTAGAGCTTTCGTTTGAGGGGTACGAAGTGGGAAAAGCGTTAGATGGTTTGTCTGGATTTCAGCTCTTCCAAGAGCAAGACTGGGATCTCATCATATTGGACGTCATGCTTCCGGGGATCAGTGGGATTGAGTTGTTACGCCGAATTCGTTCTGTAGACAAGCATACGGCTATTATCATGCTAACGGCTAAAAATTCGATTGAAGATAAAGTGTCAGGACTTGACCTTGGTGCCAATGATTATATGATAAAGCCGTTTGAGATCGAAGAATTGCTTGCACGCATTCGAGCAAATTTAAGAACTCAAACTCCAGTACAGGTTGTTGAAAAACATGATGAATGGATGACAGTAGGCGATTTGCAGTTAAATGAAGTGACCCGTGAAATTGTAAGAAGAGATCACGCAATCGAATTAACACCGAGAGAGTTTGATTTATTGGCATATTTAATGAAGCATGAGCGACAGGTTTTGAATAGGGAACAAATATTGAATGCCGTTTGGGGATATGATTACTACGGAGACACCAATGTCGTTGATGTTTATATCCGTTATTTACGTAATAAAATTGATAAGCCCTTTGGAAGAGCACTCATCCATACGGTGCGTGGAGTCGGCTATGTAGTGAAGGATTCAAAATGAAGCTTAGGAATAAGATCAATCTTTATACAACCGTATTATTTATTTTTCTATTGGTAGTAGTGAATGGTGTTATTTATTTTTCTTTTAGCAAAATGATGTATGAGAATGAGCTGGAGCGGACTTTAGCTCAGGGCCTGCGTGCAGTGGATGGGATAGGGATGATGGAAGGTGAGACTACTCCTCAAGAAGTATTAAGGGCATACATGCCAATCGATGGAATGCTACAAATTGTCAATGAAGATGGAACTCGAGGGGGAGCGGTGGTCGATCCGAATCAGCAATATTTGCATGATCTTCAAGTGCAGTATTATGACAATCAAATGCAACAAATCAATCGTGATAACGGTGTGAAACATACCTTCGTTTCCATGCCGATTATTTGGCAAAATGGAGAGGTTGCTGCTCTCCAAGTATCGGTCAGTTTACAACAAACAGATGAGATTCTTTCAACACTTCGTATCATCCAAATTATTGTCACCCTTTTAGCGATTATTCCGGTAGTGCTTTCTTCAAGGTTTCTAGGTAATCTTATTACCCACCCGATTTCATCCATGATTAAAACAATGAGAGAAATACGTGAAAGTGGGCAATTTAGACGGATTCCGGAGCCAAAAGATTCAAAGGACGAACTTCATCTAATGGCTGAGACGTTTAATGAAATGATTGAGTTATTAGAGGTCAATTATGAGAAACAAGGACAATTTGTTTCCAATGCCTCTCATGAATTAAATACGCCTTTGACCGTAATTGAATCGTATGCTTCCTTGTTAAAAAGAAGAGGAAGGGAGCAGCCTGAAGTATTTGATGAATCTGTACAAGCGATCCATTCTGAGGCCATTCGCATGAAGGCTCTAACGGAACAATTGCTAAAGCTAGCAAGAAACGATGAAACATTGAAGGTCGAACGAAAGGAAGTGGATTTAAAACATGTTGTAGCAGAGATGGTCCGTACGATAGAACAATCGTATCATCGTAAAATCGAATTAGAAGTACAGAACGAAGTGAAGGTGCATACGGATTTACAAAAGTTTAAACAATTATTTTATATTTTCCTCGATAATGCGAGAAAGTATAGTGAGGATACAATTAAAGTTCGGATTGAGAATACGGAACAGCAGGCTATCGTGGAAATTATCGATTACGGTATTGGCATCCCAAAAGAAGATTTAGAAAAAGTATTTGATCGTTTTTTTCGAGTCGATAAAGCAAGGACACGAAAGACAGGTGGATTTGGGCTAGGGTTGTCTTTAGCAAAAGATATTGCGGACGCAATGAAAGCAGATATACACCTGGAAAGTGTAGAAGGGTTAGGGACAACGGCCAAAATTATTCTTCCACTGTCTCCTTCTCATTAAATTCTCATTTTTATAGGGTAATATTTTTATACAGAAAAAAATGAGGTGAGGTAGTTGAGAATTTTTAGTTGGAAGAAAATCAGTATTAGCGTAGCTGTCCTCCTTCTTGTATTAGTTGCCGTGTGGTGGTTGATGCAGTCGATGACAACGGAAAAAACGGTTTCCGCTGAGGAAGCGACAACAAAGGTTCAGGAATTGTATAAAGGTAAAATTGTCAGCATCGAGGAAAACGAAGGATTCTATCATATTACAATTAAGCTCGATACAGGTGAGTATGAGGTAGAGATTGATCGAGCGACTGGTGATATTGGCAAGCTGAACAGAATAACAAATACAGTTGATAGTGCGCCAAAACAAGACGGAGAGTCTGAAGACAAGGAAGCGGATCCAGCTGATTCTGTTACGGAACAACCACCGAAGCATTTGAGTGAACAAGAGGCGATTTCGATTGCCCTTCAGAGTGTAACTGGTGAAGTAGATGATATCGATTTGGAACAATCAAACGGTCTGATCTATTATCTCGTCGAGGTAGAAGTCAATGATGATAAGGAAGCTACAGTGCAAATTAATGCGATATCAGGTGAAGTAATGTCGATTACGTGGGATGACTAGAGTGGGGGAGTCATCCGTTTTTTTCTCATCAATTTCTCATTCTCCTATTCATGTTCTCTCATTTTGATTGTCTATAGTGTAGATATACCAATTAAGGAGGCAATCAATAATGAAGAAGAAAATAATTGTAGGCAGTGTTGTAGGGGTATTGTTATTAGGAGGTGCCCTTGGAGTAAGTGCTGTTTCAGAGCCAAAAGTAGCATCAAGCAATGATTTAATTACAATGGATAAGGCAGCAGAGATTGCGACTAAAAAAGTAGATGGTGTTGTTGAAAGTATTAATTTAGAGAAGGAAAAGGGCCGTTTGGTTTATGAAGTGGATTTTGATGGACCATACGGTGATGACGATGATGATATTGAAGTGTATGTAGATGCGGTTTCAGGTGAGGTAGTCAAGGTGAAGAATGACGATAAAAATGTAAGTGGAACTGTGAAGCAGACAAAATCAGAGCAAGGCACTCAAAAGACTGCGAGTAGTAAGATAATAACCCAAGAAGAAGCCATTGCAATTGCAACAAAAGATACGCCTGGAAAAGTAATCGAAGTGGAATATGATGACGGTGAATATGAAATCGAAATTCATACTGACACCCATGATGTGGATTTCGAAATTGACGCTAGAACAGGAACGATTCTAGAAAAAGATGTAGATAGACTTGATGATGACGACCGTTATGATGACTAATTAAGAATGAGAAAAGCTTGCTTAATGCAGGCTTTTTTGCTGTCAGGAATTTATAAATTCCCTCGACTTGTCGATTAGTGTTCGATAAAATGTTCGTATAAACAGTAGGAGTATCGGTATGAGTAAACAAGGAAGCGGAGTCATTAAGAACATTTTAAAAGACCATTTTGATGGGTTTTGGAAATTGAACGAAAGGAGATTTCCTGAGGCCTATCGAGAGGATATAAAAGAAACCA
>NZ_HE978514.1:361751-427666 GCF_000311725.1 Robertmurraya massiliosenegalensis JC6 | reverse complement strand
CCTGTCAGGAATTTATAAATTCCCTCGACTTGTGGACAACGTGTTCGTATAAACAGTTGGCGTATCGGCATGAAAAAATAACAGGAGAAATTCCGCTTAATGAGCAAGCATCATGAAAAAGAGCCAAAATAACAGGATAAATTCCTGCTATTCCCTCAAAAAATACCAAAATAAACGATTTTGCTCTCTATAAGCGGAAAATCTTCCGTTATTTCTCCTAAATGGAACTCCATCGAGGAGATAACAGGAAAAATTCCGCTTAAGGGTGAGAGATGGTTGGATCGAATGAGACAAACCGGAAGTTTCCTACATTTTGTAGGAGCTTTGTTCCTTTGAAAATGGATTATAAGACGAAAAAGTATTATAGTTAAAAAATATGCAGTTCATAATCTGTAGTGGATAAGTGAGACGGCAAAGAAGGAAAAATGGAAATAATCGTACCAGATATTTTTTCCAAGGGGAGGTCCAGTGATGGATAATAATGATATATTAATTCGCTTGCGATTTGCGATGGAAATAAAAAATAGAGAAATGGCAGAGATTTTTAAACTGGGTGGAATGGATGTAACCGTACCAGAAGTCGTCAAAATACTGACGAGAACAGACGATTTTGAAGAGGAAAGTGATGATCACATTGAATGTGATAACCACATGTTGGATTCTTTTCTAAATGGATTCATTATTTTTAAAAGAGGAAAACAAGAACCAAAACCAGGCCAACCGACTAAAGTAGAGCCTTCAATTAGCAATCATACTAATATGAATAATCTTTTATTAAAGAAAGTGAAAATTGCTTTAGCGTTAACGACCGAGGATATGTTGGATATTTTCGATGAAGGTGGAATTCGGGTGACGAAAGGGGAACTCGGAGCTTTACTGAGAAAAGAAGGACATAAAAATTATAAGCAATGTGGAGATAATTTTGCGAGAAAATTTTTAAGAGGATTGACGGTTCGATATAGGGGATAAATTCAATGATACATTCATACTTAGGCGAATCGATTCGTCTTGAGATTAAATACAAAAATCGTACATCGATCGCCATTAAAATGGATGGTTATGGAACGGTGGAAGTCCATGCTCCAAAGGGGACATCACAAGAGAACGTGCATCAAGTAGTAGAGGAGCACTGGGAGGCGATTCAGGAAAAGTTAAGGGAAATGACGAATCGGCAACGTGGACGAGAAGAAAAGGTATATGAGTATGGAGAAAATTTTCTTTATCTGGGCCATGCCTATCCTATCGAAATCTTTATAGATATGAATATTATGCAAGAACGGGTCGAGTTTAAGGATGAGAAACTGCATATTTATGTGAAGCAGCATGATGAGGAGAATATTAAACAGGCATTAAAACGCTTTTACTCTCAACAATGCAAAGCTTTAGTGGAAAAAAGTATATCTGTTCACCAAAGTAACTTCAAAACAAAGCCGCGTTCCATTCAAATCACAGATAGCCAAAAAACGTGGGGTACTTGTGATTCTAATCGCAAGCTTACCTTCAATTGGAGACTGGCGATGGCACCTCGAGAAGTAATCGACTACGTGGTTGTCCACGAGATGAGTCATATGGTTCATCTCAATCATGACCGCTCCTTCTGGCGACTCGTTGGGAAAATCATGCCTGATTATAAGGAAAAAGAAAATTGGTTGAGCCTATCAAGTTGGAAGATGACGGTATAATTTAGGAGATTCACCTGGATGCAGATATCATGAACTTTTTTCATTATTATGATATTTTAAAAGTATTCTAATGAAGGAAGTGACAGGTGAATGGGCAATTCAATTCCAGAAATCACGTTGAACGATGGTCTGAAAGTGCCGGTGATTGGTCTAGGTACATATAAGCTTAAAGGAAATAACGGAGCAACGTCGATCCAACATGCAATTGATCTGGGCTATCGACTTCTCGATTCCGCTTATAATTATGAAAATGAAGGGACCGTCGGGGAAGCAGTTAGACGTAGTTCGGTTCCGAGGTCAGAATTGCGAATCACCTCCAAATTACCTGGGCGTTATCACGAATATGATCAGGCAATAACGGCGATTCAAGAATCGTTATTTCGAGCACAATTAGATTACTATGATTTGTATCTCATTCATTGGCCAAATCCAAGTAAGGATCTATATGTGGAAGCTTGGCAAGCGTTGATTGACGCCAAAAAATGGGGGCTAATTCGCTCTATTGGTGTATGCAATTTCTTACCGGAGCATTTAGCGCGTTTGGAAAAAGAAACTGGTGTGAAGCCAAGCATGAACCAAATTGAACTACACCCGTTTTTCAACCAAGAAGAGCAAAGAAAATACCATGAAGAGAAAAATATCGCAACACAATCATGGAGTCCTTTTACTCGTGGTTTAAAGCATATCAATATCGACACCATTCGAAAGATTGCCGACCGCCACAAAAAAACGATTCCTCAAGTGGTGTTAAGATGGCATTATCAGCTAGGAGCCATTTCGATTCCAAAATCTGCTTCACCTCAAAGACAATTTGAAAATATTACCATTTTTGATTTCGAGTTGGCGCAGGAAGAGATGACAGCAATTTCCCAATTATCTCAACCTGATGGCAGAATCGCCAATCAAGATCCAGCGGTATATGAAGAATTTTAATGAGGTGAATAAATTACGATTAAAGGAGGCTTTCTTTGGAGTTTCATACTGAACGATTAACGATTAGACCCTTTCAACGTAATGACTTAGAATCTGTATTTGAAATATATCATCATGATGATGTATGTAGATATCTCCTACATGACAAATGGACACATGAAAATAGGCAGAGGGAATTTGCGAAAAAACTAGAAAATAGTATCCTCACAAAAGATAGAGCTTTAAGCTTGGCAGTAGTGCACGAAACAAAAGTGATTGGTGATTTATCTGTGTGGTATACGGGTATGAAAGATACGGTTGAAATCGGGTATAGCTTTTCCCATGAAGCTAAAGGAAATGGCTATGCAACAGAAGCCGTTAGTGGATTAGTCAAAAAATTGTTTGATCAATTTAAAGTACATCGCATACAAGCGAATCTTGATGCAAGAAATAAAGCTTCACAAAGATTGTGTGAGCGTATAGGGATGAGAAAAGAGGCGCATTTCATTCAAGATTTCTGGAACAAGGGTGAATGGACGGACAGCATTGTATATGGAATGCTGCTTTCGGATTTACATCTCCAGAATTAACTAAGAAAGCATACATGTTTCGGTCGTTTATGTTACTCCCCAAAAGCATAAGCTTTTGGGGAGTACTTATGTTAACTATCTTTTGAATGGCGCTCTCCAACTTGAAATTCATCTGCATGCTCAAACATGTATTTAACGGTCATTGGTTGTTGACCAGTAAGCTTCACAAAGTCATCTGTAAATTGATCCATTTTTCCTAAACGAATCGCTTGTGCGAATGTCACCATTCCTTCAGAAGAGAATGGTGCCTCTGAATCATCTTTAAATACGCCATCCGTTGTTCTAGGGACACCCATGGCATCAAAAATGAGGTAGTTTTCCTCGTCGGTAATTTCTTGGTAAGTAACATCGTGACCAGTGACTTCATTCCCGATTGCAATAAATTCGCTCATCGTTAATAGTTCGGGTCCATTTATATTCAAAATGGATTCATGATAATCATTTGTAGCAAGTGCGTGAGCCAGTGCCTTCGCACAGTCTTTCCGAGAAATGTAAGCCATTTTTCCATCACCTTGGCTATTTTTTAATACTCCATCTCCCTTTACGAAGGTAAAGTAATTGGTAATCATCGCTTCTGCATATTGAGAATTACGAAGGAAAATATAATCAAGACCTACGCTTTTAACATAGTTTTCTGTATAGGCATGGTCGATTTTTTCCACACTTGGGTTTGTTTCATCTGTTGCATTTACGAGAGAGGTGTATATAATTTGTTTTACTCCTGCTGCTTTCGCTGCATCCACCACATTCTTATGAGCATTTTGCCTTTTTTTACCTACAAACGGCATGGAGATTAATGCCACTTTTTCAGCGCCAGCAAAAGCTTCTGCTAAGCCATCCATTTTATTAAAATTCGTTACATGTGTTTCGATACCTTGATCCGCATATTGATTTAATGATGAGGGGTCATAGCCACATAATATTACGTGATCCTTATCTACTAATTCTAATAAATAGTTGGCAGCCAGTTTTCCAAGATTGCCATCGACACCAGTTAATAATAGTTTCCCCATCTTCAACACTCCTTTTTTAATAGCTTACAATTATATAGTATGTGAAATAATGAGCAAAGTCTAATAGAAAAAACGTATTCCCTATTGGGAAAACGAATCATGCATTTGCTGAAGAAAGGATTGTAAAGCAGGATTTCTGTTTTCTTTTAAATAGCCGATTTCAATCTTAAAATTATGATGAGAATCTTTTATTGGGATTAATCGAACTTCTTCAAGTGAATAAGGAAGTTGATAATTATTTGGAAAAAAGCCAATTAATTTTTCAGTAAGAATATGAAAAAGTTCTGTTTCGACATCATCAACGGTACGTAAAATATTCGGTTGATAGCCATCCTTTAATGCATGCTGAATCATTAGGTGATAGGAATCCCCAATCGCAGTCGGACTTAGCATTACGAGCGGATAATGATAAAGTTCCTCTTTAGAGATAACCTGGTGCTCAAAGAGTGGATGTTCATGACTTACTACAGCGCAATACTGTCCTTGGTAAATCGGATAAGTTTGTATTTCTTTTCCTTTAAAGGCTGAATCAAAGGCAATTGCCAAGTCGTAGGTACCCTTTATTAGAAAATCTGAAATATCCTTTAATAATACTTTGTTCAATTCAATCTCTATATTAGGGTATTTGTCCTTAAATGTAGGGATGAAACTTAATAAACGTTGCATATCCATTATGGTTGAATACTCAATGGTCAGCATATGCTTCTTTTCTTTTTGGTAATGAACCATTTTCGCTTTCAGATGATTGAATTGCTTCCAAATAGTTAGCGCTTCACCATAAAAAAGCCATCCAGCTTCTGTCGGTTCAATAGGAATTTGTTTGCGGTCAATCAATTGCATTTGAAATTCTCTTTCAAGTGATGCAATTTGTTGGCTTATGGTTGTTTGAGATACAAAATTTTTCTTTGCTGTTTCCGTGAAATTTTTACATTCAACCAGGTCAATAAAATACTTTATCTTTTCAATATTCATCTCAAACCCCCATTTCTTCTATCTCTTATTATACAAAAAGTAAACGTGGGATTCTTGTTTGAAGACAAATACAAAGGCATTCAGGAAATTCCCTTCCCAAATGCCTTCTCACATTATGAAATAACCTTCCAATTATGGTTGCAACTTGCTTCAACAGTTTTTCTTTTGAGGAAGTAGTCTGCGAGAATTTCTGTCATATCCGTTTGGATTTCTTTTATAACCGGTTTGTCTTTAAACATTTCGAAATCGCCACCGCCACCAGCACGGTAATTATTCATGACCACATCATATTGAGCTGTGAGATTGAGTGGTTCACCATTGCGAAGGAGCTTCTCCACTCGAGCACCAACTGGATTAGAAATATTTAGTACGTATTCAATTCCTTCCCACATATCGTAGTTGTAATGCTGCGGTTTAGGATCCATAAATGAAGGGTTGACTGTAATTTCTTTTTTGTCATTTAAGGTAAAATAGGTCGCACATTTTTCCAACGCATCTTTAATATCCTGTCCAGAAATGCGGATCACTTTTAAAGTGTTTGGATAGATATAATTGGAGACAATATCCCGCATCGTAACCCGTTCAGGAAGTCCTGGTGAGCCATTATGAAAAAGAGCTGTATTGGAGATGTCAACTCCTGCTGCATCCATTTGAACTTTGTTAATAAATTCAATAAGAGAATGGTCTTTGAGTCTTACATTAAAGGCATCTACAATTTTCATATCACCCTTAATCTCGCCAATAGGTTGGTCGAGCCAATTTTGAGTTTTTTCTTCAAATTCTGCCGCTAATGCGAGAACATCTTCTTGAACCCCGGTGTCATCGGTTACTTCCACTAATTCAGTCGCTTTATTGATTACTTGCCATTTTCCGTTAAGGAACTTGAATTGTAGGACGACTTTTCCTAATGCTTGCCCATTAAAACTTGGTTGCACAATGGCGATATCATGTAAGGTTGTCGCAATCGTTCGATGTTGATGGCCTGTTAAAAGGACATCAATTCCTTCGATTTCTTTACATATTTGATAGCCTTGATTCTCACTGGTCAAAGATTCGGTCGGTTCCCCTGTTGTTAAATCTCTTTCGAAGCCACCATGATAGGACACGACGAGTAGATCATAGTTTTCATTCTCTTTTAAGTACTGAACCCATTTTTTAAGAGTTTCATACGTGTCAACAAATGTTAAGCCTTTAATATGGCTTGGATTTTCCCAATTGGGAATGTAATGGGTGGTCACCCCTAAAACGGCAACTCTCAAACCATTCGGAAATTCTTTTATAAAATAAGGGGTACCAAAAGCAGGTTCGTTTGTTGCTTCATTTACGATATTGGCAGACAGCCAAGGAAAATTGCATTCCTCTACGGATGCTCTGAGCAACTCCATCCCATAATTAAATTCATGGTTTCCCATAACAGCCGCATCATACTCCAAATGATTTAAAATGCTAATCATCGGATTCTTTTTATCGGAAAGGAATTTGGCATAGTGATACGTTAATGGAGTGCCTTGGATGACATCGCCATTATCGATAAGTAAGATGTTTTCACGGTTTTTCGTTTCTTCTTTGATGAGGGTAGCAATTTTGGCAAAACCTGAATTGGTTTCGTGATTGTTCCCATAGTTGATAGGGAAGACATTGCCATGAATATCGCTCGTTTCGAGAATCAGTAATTCACAAGTTTCATTTGTTTTTGTCATACAAATACGTCCCTTTACTCATTTTTTCTTAGTTCATTATATCGTCAAAATACAAAAAACGACAAGAAACTTCAAAAGATAACGACTTTTACAAATTTTTAATATTGTTACTAGTATTTTGTGTTATACTTTGTCATGGAAGTGCAGTAAATGTTTTAAAAATCATAAAACACACACTGGGGGAAAAAACAGACATGAGAAACAAATTGAAATTCTTGCTTGGCCTTGCTTTCATTATCGCAATTATTGCTGGTTGTAGTTCAAACAACGACAACTCAGACAGCGCAAGTGAATCTGATACAGATTCAGGAAATACAAAAATTGAAACTCTTAAGGTAAGTTTTGTACCTTCACGTGATCCAGAAGAAATCGTGACAGCAACAGAACCACTTAAAGACATGTTAAAAGAAGAATTAGGTACTCTCGGGTTTGACGTAGAAAATGTAGATATTAATGTAGGTACAACATACGAAGCGGTTGGAGAAGCACTTTCATCAGGAACGACGGATGTCGGCTTAATTCCTGGTGGAACATATGTATTATATGATGATGGTGCTGAAGTTATTTTAACCGCAACACGTGCTGCTTTATCAAATGATTCTGATAATCCTAAAGATTGGAATGACAACAAGCCAACTGAAGGATCAGCGGATGAGCAAGCAACTTACTACCGCAGTCTTATCGTTGCAGGTCCATCTGAAAAAGGACAAGCACTTGCTGAAAAGGTAAACAATGGCGAAGAATTAACTTGGGAAGATTTAAAAGATGCAAGATGGTCTACACAATCAACTACTTCTTCTGCTGGTTATATCTATCCAACTTTATGGTTACAAGATAAGTTTGGAAAGAGCATAACAGATCTAGATAATGCTGTTCAATCTAACGGATACGGTGACTCCGTCGTAAAACTAGCTGCAGAGCAAGTAGATGTTATCACGATGTATGCTGATGCACGTCGTGATTACGAAGAAAATTGGACAACTGAATTTGCTCGTGAAGCATCTATTTGGGATGAAACAAATGTTATTGGTGTTACTCAAGGGATTTTTAATGACACAGTTTCTGTTAGTAAAAACTCTGAAATTATGACTGATGACCTAAAAACAGCAATTCAAGATGCGTTCATAAACATTGCTCAAACAGATGAAGGTAAAGAAGTTATCGCAATTTACAGCCATGAAGGTTATCAAAAAGCTGAGGCTGCTGATTACGATGGCGAAAGAGATGCACAAGCATTCTTAAGAGAATTAAAATAATTTTTGATTTATGTAATATGTCAAAGGTGTGCACAAGTGAGAACATCGGTTTTATGGATGTTCTCATTTTTTCACGTTTATGCTAGATGAGACACTTAATAGAATGGAGAAATACCAATGATAGAGTTTATTAATGTTGAAAAAGTCTACCCGAATGGAACAAAAGCATTACAAAATATCAACTTGAAAATTGAGCAAGGTGAATTCGTTGCGGTCATTGGTCTATCAGGTGCGGGAAAATCAACGTTAATTCGTTGTGTTAATCGGATGCATGATATTACAGGCGGTGAACTGCTTGTTGATGACATCAATGTTTCTAATCTGAAAGGAAAACAAGTCCGTCGTTTCCGTAGAAGAATTGGGATGATATTTCAATCCTTCAATCTTGTCACAAGAACAACCGTTTTAAAGAATGTGCTTGTATCATTTGTTCCCGATAATCCATTATGGAGAAAAATTACAGGTCTATATACAAAGGAACAGAAAAGAAAAGCACTAGAAGCTTTAGATAAAGTTGGAATTCTTGATAAAGCTTATGTTCGTGTTGATCAATTATCAGGTGGGCAACAGCAACGTGTGGCATTGGCCCGTACACTTGCCCAAAATCCCGATATCATTTTAGCGGATGAGCCGATTGCATCCTTAGATCCTGTGACGTCAAAATTAGTTATGGATGACTTTAAGAGAATTAATAAAGAGCTGAATATCTCTGTTATCATGAATATTCACCATGTTGAAGTAGCGTTAGAGTATGCGGATCGAATCATTGGAATTCGTAAAGGGGAAGTGGTCTTTGATGGTGAGGCATCCAAGGTCTCAGACGACATTCTTCATGACATTTATAGCGGTAATATTGAAGAATTGAAGGCGGCATTAGAGGAGAGTCATGCACATGTATGATAAAATTTTTCCTCCGAAAAAAATCGAATTATCGAACGGTAAGGTCGTATTAGAAAAAAGATCTCGTACCCCGCTTATTCTGTTGCTAGTCATTATTGCTGTCTATTATGCTGCTCAAATTACAGGTTTTAGTTTTGAGATTCTTTTTAAGAGAATTTATCAGTTTTTTATTATTATTTCAGAAATGCTTAAACCAAACTGGGGCTATATTGATGGCATTTGGCCAGAGTTGATGTCAACGCTCAAGATGTCGTTATTCGGTTCTGTTGCGGGAGCAATCATTGCTTTACCAGCAGCATTACTTGCTTCTGCCAATATTATCAAAAATAAAGTGATCGTATCAATTTGTAAGACGGTACTTAGTCTACTTAGAACGATGCCAACGCTTGTAACAGCATTAATCGCAACATATGTCTTTTCTTTACCTGCAACAGCAGGAACGATCGCAATTTTTCTTTTTACAATTTCCTATGTTGGGAAGTTAATGTACGAAGCAATTGAAAATGTCGACATGGGTGCCTTTGAAGCGATGGAGTCCATTGGGATGACACGAATTGAAGCATTCCGCTATGCGATCATTCCTCAAATACTACCTGGATACCTTTCTACATCATTGTTCTGTTTTGAAGGAAATGTCCGTTATGCGGCCATTCTTGGTTATGTAGGAGCAGGTGGAATTGGAAAATTGATTAATGAAACGATTGGCTGGCGTGATTATTCAAGTCTTGGAATGATCGTATTAATGTTGGTCATTACGGTATATACAATTGAGACCATTAGTGAACACTTTAGGAAAAAGTTAATTTAAAGGAGTAGTTCGGGGTATGACGACAATAGAAAAGCAGTTACTACAAGCACCTCGCAATCATCGATATGTCCTAACAGTTGTAGCCATCGTTCTTATTCTTTTAGCATGGTCTGTAACTGAATTAAGTCTTAAATTGGACAGCAATGGAATGAAGATTGCGTCAAATATAATAGGTGGACTCTTTAACCCAGATTTAGAATTTTTGTTCGACCTTTCAAATAAAGGTGTTTTATATTTACTATGGGAAACCCTTGCTATTGCTTTATTGGGAACATTAGTGGGTGCTGTTTTGGCGGTACCATTGGCCTTTTTATCCGCTTCTAACATTGTCCCAAAGCCAGTTGCTTGGATCATTCGCTTAGTATTAATTTTTATCCGTACCATTCCTGCTCTTGTTTATGGCTTGATGTTTATCCGCGTAACAGGACCAGGACCCTTTGCTGGTGTGTTAACGATCGGAATTACCTCCATCGGAATGTTATCTAAATTGTATGTGGATGCAATCGAAGAGTTGGATGTAAAAGTGTTGGAATCCATGACCTCCATCGGTTGTACAACCTTTGAAAAAATTCGTTACGGGATTATTCCTCAGTTGGCATCGATCTTTCTTTCGGTTATGATCTATCGTTTTGATATGAATATGCGTGAAGCATCAATCTTAGGTTTAGTAGGTGCTGGTGGAATTGGTGCCCCGCTCATTTTCGCAATGCAGGGCTATAAGTGGGAACAAGTTGGTTCGATCTTAATCGGATTAGTCGTTCTTATTTTAATCATCGAATTTATTTCAAATAAACTTCGTGCGAAACTAGTAAATGGATAAGATTCTTTATAAAGACATTTGGGGTTATACATATCCCAAGTGTCTTTTTTATTGTCTTCTTTTCACTATAACTAGTGATCTTTAAAGATAAAATATTGAAATGAATAAATATCGATACGATTTTATGTTTGTGATGTAGCAGATATCCAATTTTAATAGAAATACATAAACCGTGTAAGAAATTTGTTAGCTCAGTTGCGTAAACTTAAATTAACTGTTGGAATGTATGAGAGAAATTTATAGAGGTGATTTACATGAATGTCCACATGCAAGAGCCAATTCATTATTTCGGGGAAGATTTTTCAAAGGCAAAGACACATGTGCTCTCTCTTCATGGAAGAGACCAATCTCCGGAAACCATGATTGAAATTGCTAAGCGAATTGCACTTGACAGGGTACACTACGCCGTTCCAAAGGCTTTTCAAAATAGTTGGTATCCAGGAAGGTTTATGGATCCATTAGAAAAAAATGAACCATTTTTATCTTATGCGTTGGATGTATGTAGTTCAATTATAGATCAATGGATAAAACAAGGTGTTCCTTCAGAGAGAATTGTGTTGATGGGTTTTTCCCAAGGAGCGTGCTTAGTATCGGAATATGCCATTAGAAACCCTAAACGGTACGGTGGTGTATTGATTTTTACTGGTGGGCTGATTGGACCAGAAGGTACAGAATGGTCAGCTAAAGGAAAGTTTAATGGTACTCCTATTTTCTTAGGGACAAGTGATGTAGATGAATGGGTACCGATAGAGCGTGTTCATGAATCGGAAGCTATCTTCGCTAAGTTAGGGGCAAAGACGGATAAACGGATTTACCAAGGGATGGGGCATTTAGTAAATGACGAAGAAATTGCTGCTGCTCGTATCATTATGAAAGAGACTTTGCTGACAAAGGAACAATAGAATTTAATCATTAGACAGGGGGAAATAAAAAAATGAAATTTCAAACAAAAATTGGTAAATCAACAGAAGATACTATTCGAGTACATGGTTATGATCTTGCAGACGATTTGATAGGAAAAATCACACTTGCTGATATGGCATTTCTAGGGGCAAAACATCGTATTCCCACTGAACAGGAATCGAAGATGTTGAATGCCATTTTAGTTGCTATTTGTGAACACGGTTTTACTCCTAGCTCTCTATCGACAAGATTGACCTATCTTGGGGCACCAGAAGCTGTTCAAGCGGCAGTGGCAGCAGGCCTATTAGGTGCAGGGACCGTATATTTAGGAGCGATGGAATATGTAGCTGAAATGCTACAAAAAACCTTTGTAGAGTATGGTGATGATAAAAGTATAGAAGAGCTAGCTTCAATTATCATTCATGATAGAAAAGAAAAAGGGCTTCTATTACCTGGCTTCGGGCACCATATTCATAAAGTAGAAGATCCTAGAACAGAAAAATTACTCGAAATTGCTAAGGAAACGAGGTTCCTCGGTCGACATTCCCTACTATTACTAGAAATTCACAAACAATTTTGTGAATCAAAAGGCAAAAAAATCACGCTAAATGCTGTGGGTGTGATTGGTTCCATTATGTCTGATATGGGAATTGACTACCGTGTTGTAAAGTCATTTGCTGTAGCCTCACGTGCCGTGGGATTAGTCGCCCATTTGGTCGAAGAAATGGAAAGAGGTAGAAAAGACAGTATTGGTCAGCAAGTATTTAAGTATGTGGAGGATAACACGGATTATCGAGATTGAAAAAAATAATAAGGTCGTTCACGCTTTAAGGTGAACGACCTTATTCATTAATTCTACTAAACTTCCATTCGCTTCAGATTTTTATCTATCATCAATATTGGTTCCGTAACATTTTGTATTTCTTCTACCGTAAAACCAGGGGCAATTTCCTTTAGCAAAAGCCCGTTAGGAGTAACATCAATAACAGCCAAATCGGTATAAATCCGATCTACACATCGAAGAGCTGTAACAGGATAATCTAATTGATTGACGATTTTAATATCTCCATTTTTACTAGTATGTGTCATGGCAATGAAGATTTTCTTAGCTCCAATGGCAATATCCATAGCACCGCCAATGCTGCCAAGCTTTACACCTTTTATTTTCCAGTTGGCTAGGTCGCCTTTTTCTGACACTTGCATACCACCTAAAATAGCTACATCAATATGCTTTCCTCGTGCCATGGCAAAAGAATCAGCAGAATGGGAGTAACTGCCACCGGGAACCAGGGTGACAGGTTCCTTTGAGGCATTCACTAAATCCGGATCTTCCTCACCAGGTTTTGCTTTTTCCCCCATGCCAAGTACACCTTGTTCACTGTGGTAGATAATTTCGGCATCAGAGGCGACGTAATTACTGACTAAAACGGGAATTCCTATGCCAATATTCACGATGTCTCCTGTCTGAAGATCCTTGGCAATCCTTTGGGCAATTTGCTCTCTCGTCAATTTGCATTTTTCCATCATAACCCACTCCTTTTGACCACGCGCTGAACAAAAATTCCAGGAGTCACGATCGTCTCCGGATCCAACTCTCCAACTTCGACGATCTCATCGACTTCTGCGATCGTTATTTTGCCTGCCATGGCCATAACTGGATTAAAGTTACGGCCTGATTTGTTATAAACCAGATTGCCCCAACGGTCTGCTTTCTTTGCCTTAATGAACGCATAGTCCCCTCGAATTGCCTGTTCCAAAATACAAGAAATACCGTTAATTTCTCGTTCCTCCTTCCCAACTGCAACATCTGTTCCAACCCCAGTTGGCGTAAAAAAAGCCTCAATACCAGCTCCGCCAGCTCTGATTCGTTCAGCAAATGTTCCTTGAGGAATCAATTCGAGACCAATTTTGCCCTGATTGTATTTTTCGATAAAAACATAGCTTTGTTTGTTATTAGGAAATGAGCATGTTAGTTTTGATAGACGGTCGTGTAAGATTAGCTTCGCAATGCCTTCATGCTCATACCCAGGATTGTTACTGACTCCGAAGATATCCTTTGCACCTTGTCTGTAGAGGGCAAGTATCAATTCGTATGCTACTCCCGCTCCACCAAAACCACCAAATAATATCGTGCTGCCATCAGCTATATCGGCTACTGCATCATCGATCGATTCATATATTTTATTAATCAATAGGATTCTCCTCCATCCATCGCTTGTTTATAATCTCAATATTAAGGAATGATTCTTACAAAATACTTACAAATGATGATGGGTGGAGTGAAGTGAAAATAAAAAAAGGTAGAACACTTCGTACTACTTAATAATATCTTTTGCTAATTTCACGATGAATGCGTATATTTCCGAAAAAGGGATTGAACTTTCTCGCCAACCGGTATTCCAAGTTCGTTTTCTATAAAATTTTTATACTGCTCGGATACTTTTTTTGCCTGTAAAGGAAAATTCTTTATTAGTAAACGCTCCATATACTCTACATAGATGGTTTCATTATATGGATCTTTTTTGATGAGTTTCTCATAATACTCGATTCCAGCCTTAAACTCGCCATTTTTCCAATGAAAATCTGCGAGTTCCTGAAGGATGGATAAAAATAGGGAACGTAGTTTATGTCTCTCTTCCTCTAAAAAATCATGATAAGGATATCCTTCAAAGAAATCTCCTTGATAGAGCGCTTCAGCTCTTTTCAATTGTTTTAATCGATCGTTTTCTGTAAAGACATTCCTTTGTTCAACCAGTTGAGTGAATTCATCAACATCTAAATACACCTCATCGAGGCAAAAAGAGTAATGTTCCATATGGCGTTTAATAAAAGAGGAATCCCTTCTGGCTTTGATAGTGGGTTCTAACGATTTTCGTAGATCAGATAAAGACACGTAGAATTGGTTTTTTACAGACTCAAAAGTGCCATCTGGAAAAACTTGATCGATAAGGCTGTCTTTACTAATCTTTTTGTTACGGTTAGCAATAAAATATTGTAAAATCTGTAAGCTTGATTTTCTCTTTATCGAAATAATTTTATCCTCATATTTTATTTCAAAATTCCCAAGTGTATGAAGAGAAAGTTTGTACTCACCAGACCTTTTCTCGCTGACCTTTATTTTATTATCGACCTCTGAGCTCGTTTCAAATTTCAACCAATAATAATTCTTTTCTTCGGTGGTAAGGTCAACTTCTTTTTGCAATTTTGCAGCAAGAATTGAATTTCCTAATTCTTGATATACTTGAATTTGTAAGGCTTTCACCAGATATTTTAAGAAGTCAGAATAAGTTAGGTATAAAAGAGATCTAGATAAAGAACTTTCCGCTTCATGAAAATTTTTTAATTTCATATAAGTGAGCGCAAGTTGATAATAGATCCATCCAAGATCATATTCAATATTAAATTCTAGAGCGATAGACTCTGCCTTTCTTATCCAATTTAAGGATTCTTGATAATCTCCCTTTAAACGATAATACTTTCCCATTGAACAATAAGGGTAAATAATCGAACAATCATAGCGCTGACCAGACAGTTTTAATGTCTCTGTCAATAAATGTTCCCCTTTTGATAGCTCGTTTTGTTCTAGAAATACTTCTGAAAGAATCCATGTTGCCATATGGTGAGGATGAAAGTTTCCGTTTTTGTCTGGGTATGATAAAGCTTGTTTTGAGAACTGGATCGCTTTATCCAATTGACCTTTGTACAAAGATATTAGTGCCCTAAGTGAAAGATTAATCGAAATTAATTCATGATCCTTATTTTTTATAGAGTGTAAAAGAGAATCGCTACAAAGCTGTTCCGACCTTTCGATATCTCCTGTATAAAAGTTTAATCCCGCCAATAGATGTTGAAGATCTGCGAGCAATAGTGAATTTATTTGTTTCGTATCATCAATTTTCTTTTGTAATAGTGGAATTAAATCTTTACTTATTTCTAAGGGCATACATCTTATTAGGTAAAGCATGATGCTTGAAGCAGAAAAGCCTTCTGATGAAATCTCCTCTAATAATCCATCTATCAAGGTTAAAAACTGTGAAGATTCGTACTGTCTTCTCATATTGGTCATTAGTTTTGCCCCGAGTAAGTAATCCATGCCTGCAAGAGCGTGGGTAAAAGCAAGAAAATGCTCTCTCTTTTGTTCGTAAATATGCGAAATACGGCGATGAAAACCAATTATATCTGATTTTATAAAATATTCAGATAATTTATTGTGTAAAAAAGCACGAAAAATCGTATGGTACTTAATTGTTCCAACATCATTTTTATAGATAAATAGATGGTTTTCTAATAGGTGGTTAAGTATCTGTTCTGAATTGGTAATATTGAGGTATTGATTGATCGTATCAGCATTCAGTTCGGTAAATAAGCAAGTCTTATAAAGAAATGTTTTAATTTCTTCTGTTTGAGAAGCAAGGATTTCTGATGCTAAGTAATCATAAATATCAGGTGTGCCCCTAAACTTAATCCAAAAAAAAGGACGTTCTGAAGTATTCACATCTTTAATTAAATCTTTTAGAAGCTGTAGACTCGCAGCCCATCCTCCCGTTTTATTGTAAATCAACTCGATTTCATCATTTTGTAGACTGATATGGTGTAACTGGACAAAGAACTGTTCAATTTCTTCTTTTGTAAAAGACAATTGGCAAGTTCCTAATTCAAGCAAGCGATTTTGGAGCTTTAATTGGACCAGCTTTAAATTTGGCCTAATCCGACTTGTAATGATAAATGTTACATGGGGAGATGCGTGCTTAATAAGCACAGTTAAAATACCTTCAATTTCTTCACATTCATTAATAGACTGATAGTTATCCAAAACAATAATCAATTTTTTTGGCCAGGTAGAGAGAATCGTAGATATGTTTCTGAGTTCCATGTCAACATTTTCTATTGGAGCATCATATACGTTATAGTCGACTGAAATATGCCTTAATATGGCGGTTTTAAAATAGGATATAAAAATTTGAGGGTCGCTGTCCAGGTGAGATAGCTGGTACCATATTGCTGGAATATCATTTTCTACGATAAAGCTTGATATCAAGGTTGTTTTCCCATACCCACCCTCACTTGTTAGACATATTAGAGAACGGTCTAAGTTGTTTTCCAGTAAGTAAAATAGTCGTTCTCTTACTAGATATGGTGTGTAATAAGGGACTCTTAGTTTGGATTCGAGAAATTCCACATTTTATTCCTCCCTCTTAACGTAAGTCAAAACATTGTATCAAATTACATGATCATTCAACTCATTTTAAGTTCTTAGATTTATTTCAATAGGGATAACAAAAATAGGAGAGATGTTTTATCGATAGGAGGTTAGTTGTAAGTATAAAAAATTTAGTTGATTAGTGCTCTTTATCCTAAATTTGAATGCGCTTACATGTCACTATAAATAGTATAAGTAAGTTGGTTAGATGTCAATAGAAATGGATAAGACTTACAATCAATTTGGCTTATACATGGTGAAATCAATTCAGTTGAGATAATAATTTAAAAATTCGGATAATTGTAAGTTGCATGTAATATTTTAGTTAGCTCAGTTCTTTATAGTGTTTTTAATGGATTTATTGGACACGAGTAAATCCAGTTAAACCTAAATCATAGGAGGAGAAAAATGGAAAATTTAAGTGGGATTATTCGAGGTATTCATCACGTGACTGCTGGAGTGGAAGGTGCACAGGAAGACGTTGATTTCTTTGCAACCATTGTAGGACAGCGCTTAGTCAAGCAAACCGTATTAATGGATGGCGACGTACCAATTTATCATTTCTATTATGGGAACCAAAAAGCTGAAATTGGAACAATTATGACATCGTTTCCATTTAAACAATCTGGGGTTTATGGAAGAAGAGGCTCAGGACAAATTAGTATAACAGGTTTCACGGTACCAGAGGGATCATTAGATTTTTGGAAGAATCGTTTTGAGCAAAAGAATGTTGAACATGGAGAAATCGAAGAAAGATTTGGACAAAAACGTCTATCATTTTTCCATCCATGTGGATTAGGTTTTGAACTGGTAGAAGATCCAAATGATCAAAGAGAAGCATATATATCAGAGGAAATATCAGAAGAGTATGCTGTCAAAGGATTCCATAGTGTAACCATGTCTATTCGTGAAGTGGATGAACAAATGCGATTCTTCACGGGACCTATGGGATTCAGGCTAACAGGGCAGGATGGTCAATACTATCAATTAGAAATAAATGAGGGCGGAGCAGCGAAAACTATCAATTTTAAACATGAGCCAGATCTTCCACAAGGGAGTTGGATTAATGGTGCAGGTATTGTCCATCACGTTGCCTTCGCTGTTGCGGATGATGAAGAAATGAATAAAGTAAGACATTTTATTGAAGGCCTTGGGTACACAGATATTTCGGAAATTAAAGACCGTCATTACTTTCACTCCTGTTATGTAAGATCACCTGGTGGTATTTTATGTGAGTTTTCCACCTCAGATATTGGCCTAGCAATCGATGAATCTATCGAAGACTTAGGTTCTACTTTATTGTTACCACCTTGGAAACTAGATGAAAAGGAAGAAATTTTTGATTATCTTGAACCAGTGGTAAATCCTCAAATTCAGAAGATTAATAAATAGAATATTTATATTTAATGGTATGTAAAGCTGAGGAGGGAAATCTAGTGAAATTTATCTTTATGAACCTAATGCCATATCGTGATTTACCTGAGAATTTTGAAAAGGATTATGAAAGCGTATACATCTCTATACCAAGAACATTATATGATCCTGTAAAGGGCCATGAAATGTATAACGATTATATTGAACAGTATGAACTGGCCATCGATTTAGGTTTTGATGCAGTTGGAGTGAATGAGCATCATAGTAATGGATATGGGATGATGCCATCGCCGAATATCATTGCAGGAACACTTGCTAGAAAGGTGAAAGATTCTGAGAAGGCATGTCTTCTTATATTGGGAAATAGTTTGGCGCTTTATAATCCTCCAATTCGTGTGGCAGAAGAATTTGGGATGTTAGATGTGATTACGGGTGGGCGCTTAATTGCAGGTTTTCCTGTTGGAACGTCGATGGATACCAACTATGCATACGGCGTTTCCCCGGCAGAGTTAAGGCCACGATATTATGAGGCACATGATCTAATTAAAAAAGCATGGACAACGGATGAGGTGTTCCATTTCAACGGGAAATACAACCAACTCCGTTATGTAAATGTTTGGCCACGTACGCACCAAAGTCCACATCCACCCATCTGGATTCCAGGTGGTGGGGCGAGCATTGAGACTTGGGATTGGGTTGCAGAAAATGATTATAACTATTCTTATCTAAGCTTTTATGGGCATAAGTTTGCCCAAGACAAATTTGATAAATTTTGGGCGAGACGCTTAGAAAAAGGCTACGATATGAATCCATATAAAACCTCCTTTGTTCAATTAATTTGTATCTCAGAGACAGACGCAAAGGCTCAGGAAGAGTATGAGGAGCACATCAATTACTTCTTTGAAAAATCATTTCATGTATCGCCAAGATATGCAGAGGCTCCAGGTTATCGTTCTCCAAGAAGCGTTGCAGCTGGGATGAGGAGTCAGTATGGTTCAGAAGGAGCCGGAGCACAGTTAAGAAAAGGATTAAATTGGCAACAGCTAATTGAGCAAGGATTTATTATAGCTGGTTCGCCAGAGAGTGTGCGTGACCAACTTAAAGAGGCTTCTAAAAAACTGCATGTGGGGAACATCATTGCTTTATTGAATCATGGATCAATGCCACATGAATTAGCTTGTAAAAATATTGAATTAATGGCGAAAGAAGTTATGCCTCATTTACGTGATATGTGGGATGAGCAATGGCCTGTTACGAATTGGCCAGAAATTCAATTGAATAAAAACAAAGAGGTAATGAAATAAAAGCTTTGACTAAGGAGGAGTGAAAGTATGTCTTCACCAAAAATAGAGACGATCACGGTAAGAGATAACATAACTGCCAAGGTTCTTATAAAGGGCGAAGGGCAACCTGTAGTATTTCTTCATGGAGCAGGTGGAAATGTTTGGGATCCATATTTAGAAGAGTTATCTAAGCATTACAAAGTGTATGCTCCTTTTATTCCTGGTCACGGTGGATCTACAGGAAATGACCAGTTGCAAGGTTGGTGGGATTTAGTCCTTTATTATTATGAGCTATTTGACGTACTTGGACTTGAGTCGGTGAATGTGATTGGGCATTCTTTTGGGGGGATGCTTGCTGCAGAACTGGCATCAACTGATCCAAAGAGGGTTAAAAACCTAGTTCTTATTTGTCCGGTAGGCCTATGGATTGACGAAACTCCGGTGACAGACGTGTTCTCATTAGTTAATACACCGGATGTATTATTAACTAAAATGTTTGCTGATGTTAATTGTGAAGCTGCTAAAGCCTTTTCAACTTTGCCAGAGGATGAAGAACAAAGAATTGAAGCGATCGTAGAGAACCTTATAGCTTTAACGGAAGCTGGTCGGTATATGTGGCCAATCCCTGAAAAAGGACTAAAGCGTAGAATTCATAGACTTACTGCGAACACATGCATTATTTGGGGAGACAAAGATGGGCTTGTTCCTGTTGATTATGCGTATGAGTTTCATAAAAAAATCCCAGGCTCAAGAGTAGAAATTATAGAGAATACTTCTCATTACCCGCAGGCCGAAAAATTAGAAGACGTATTAAATACAACAATTAAGTTCCTTTCTTCAACACCTGTAGCAAATAAATAACTTTGTTTAGAAAAAAGAAGGTTGGTTCATTCGTGAGTGAAATGTACTTGAACGAGTCTACCTTCTTTTTAATATCGATTCGGAGTGGATATACATGAGATTACTCGGCATTTCGGGAACCATAACTGGATCAAAAACACTTACGATTGTAAAAAAAACACTTGAAGAAATACAGTGTAATCATCCAGATATTAAGGTAGAGTTACTGGATATGAAAAAGTTTGATGTGCAGTTCTGTGATGGTCGTGTTCCGGCTGCTTATACTGGGGATACAAAAAAAGTCATAGACTTAATTGCAGCAGCTGATTTTTATATTATCGGAACACCTATTTTCCAAGGATCTATCACAGGCGTGCTGAAAAATTTATTTGATTTAGTGGAGCCAAGTGTCTTTCGTAATAAAGTAATGGGATTTGTTGCAACTGGGGGCACATATCAACATTATTTAGTCATAGAAAATCAATTAAAACCGATCGCAGGATATTTACGAGCATATACAGCACCAAGCTATGTTTATGCTCATAAAAATCATTTTTTTGAAAATAATTTGGTCGATGTGGATGTATTAAAGCGTATCTCAAAGTTAGCAAATGAAGTTGTGTTCATGCAGAAATCTTTAAAGACAACGTCTGAAACAATAGCAGAAGGAAGGAACTAACCTCATCATTTATTTTCAAATGTGAATTGAAAACGTTTATCCGGTGAAGGGGGGAGTTAAATGGTTTCAATCACGAATGACATCATTCATTTAGCGGATTTTTCCTTTATTCAATTCTGTATTCGTAAATATGGGGTGAATAGAGGTGTTTATAATACGATTGATCTTTGGTTTTACAAAAATGGGCTCGTGGATATTCTAGTGCGCCGTAGAAATATATTAATTTTTCTCGAATCTCTTACAGAGCCCAAAAATCCACGTTTGAAGTTTGGAAGTGGAGGTTTAACGATAAAACTACAACAATACTGCTATACAGCAGTGATGAAAAATGCCTCTAGCTATGAGGGGAATATTTAATTAAGGCTCTTTTTTCAAACATTGTTGCTATTGATCTATAAAATCAAATAGAACATTGAAAGGAATGAGTAGTAAGGTGGTAGATATAGGGATATTAATCATTCGTTTGGTCATTGGAATTTTGTTTATTGGACATGGTTCTCAAAAGTTGTTTGGCTGGTTTGGTGGCAATGGCTTAACTGGAACAGGTGGTTGGTTTGATTCGATTGGTATAAAGCCTGGTGTAACGATGGCCCTACTCGCAGGATTAGCAGAATTTGTTGGAGGAATAATGTTTGCTATCGGGCTTTTAACCCCCTTATCAGGGATCTTGATTGCTGGAACTATGATTGTTTCGGTGGTGAAGGTACATGGTGCAAATGGATTATGGGCTCAAGCAAATGGATATGAGTATAACTTAACGTTAATAGCCGTTTCCGTTGGTATTGCTTTAATTGGACCAGGTCAATATGCCCTTGACTCATTATTTTTCTAAATAGATTGGAGCTAGTTAAATGATCTTGAGTGCCTGTTGAAGGAGGGAAGAGAATTGGAGAGTTTCGTATATGAAGTTCAGGCAAATAGAGTCATATTTGGGACCGGAAAAATAAAAAAGGTTCAATTTGAATTAAAGAAATTAGGTCGGAAAAGGGGATTAGTTATTTCGACGCAAGAACAGAGTGAACTAGCAGAAAAAGTGCAAAGCTTACTTAGCAATTTATGTGGCGGAGTATATACGAAAGCCCGTCAACATGTTCCTTTGGACACAGTTGAAGAGGCACTGAAACTTGTGAGGAAACAGAATGTAGATAGTCTTATTCCTGTAGGAGGTGGTTCATCAATCGGTCTCGCTAAAGCAATTGCATTACATACTTCCTTTCCTATAGTGGCCATTCCGACAACCTATGCTGGATCAGAAATGACACCTATTTGGGGGATTACAGAGAATGGACTGAAAAAAACAGGAAAAAATTTAGTGGTGAAGCCGAAGTCGGTTATTTACGACCCTGAACTCACCTATACACTTCCTTCACGTTTGACTGTAACGAGTGGTATGAATGCAATAGCACACTGTGTTGAAGGGCTGTATGCAGAAAACGCAAACCCGATCATGTCCCTTTTAGCGGAAGAAGGCATACGCACACTAAGTTTGAGCCTTCCGAAAATATTAGCTGATCCACTCGACACAAATGCTCGCTCCAAAGCACTATATGGATGTTGGTTAGGAGGGACTGTTTTAGGGTCTGTAGGGATGGCTCTCCATCACAAGTTATGTCATGTCCTTGGCGGAAGTTATAATCTCCCCCACGCAGAAACGCATACAGTCATACTACCACACGTTATTTCGTATAATGCAAATGGAGCCCCTGAAGCGATTAAAGTGATTGCAAGGGCAATCGGGTGTGATGAAAATGATGCACCAGGTGCGTTATTTGATTTAATGAATTCTCTCGAAGTTCCCATTTCATTGAAAGAGATTGGTATGAAAGAAAGCGATCTAGACGTTGCAGCGAAAATAGCAACAGAAACCCCATACTATAATCCAAGTCCGATTAATGAACGAGCGATCCGGCAATTACTAGAGCGAGCATATAAAGGCATACGACCACAACTAGTGAACATATGAAAGATATAACCATCTATACAAAATAGGAATGAAAACTTCAATTTTTTTTACAGAAAGGCTCTTTTCGCAAACATTGCTGTTTTTGGAAAATAATAAGTTCATAAAATGCCTATATCTTCTCGTAAAGACTAAAAAGAGAGGAAGCGAAAAGTGCCGTCGCACATTTAATGTATAGCAGTAACAGTGACATATGGGTAAAAACCGGCTTCTGGGTTTTTACGAGAAAAACCACAACCTATACGAAAACAGCGTACTGAAAAGATGCTCTCCAATTAGAGAACATCTTTTCTAGATTTTATAAAAATGAAAACAGAAGAATCACAATAAGTGGTACAAGAACAATGAGATATCCAAGCGGATTAGCAAAATTGATCGTCCAACCAACGCCAAAACGCTTTTCCACAAAGATCGATGGATCATTTTTATTGAAATAAAAGAGTCCGCCTTTCCAATAGGAATCTTCATTGGCATCCATGATTTTTTCTTCTATTTGTGGTGAATGGTTTTTATCAGAAAATCCAACTTTGACCGCAAATACAATCGTTCCCATTAGAACAAGGAATAGAAATCCAAGTGGGATTAAAAACATAGCTGTTGATGAAACGAGATCAGGGTGAATCGTTTGTAGTTGAAAAAAGCTTAACATCATCGAGAGAAGAAAGCTAACAAAAAACATGAGCCAGCTAGAGTATTTCCGTAAACTAAGTTGTCTTTGTCTCGACATTACAGTACTTTCTGCGCTTAGTTTAATCCCCGACTTTTTGGTTCCTAAATGAATTCCTAAAAACATGATCTGCATCATAAAAAGAGTGAGGGGAAGAGTGAGAACTGACATGAAAGTTTTATCTGTAAAAGCATCTGCTTCCCCGTTAATTCCCCAATGTGTTGGAATTTGCTGTGGCAATAAATCGTATTGAAGAAAGGTATAAACCATTACTCCGATTGTGATCACCATCGGTAGTAAATATACTGGCCACGGCAGCATTTCATCCTTGGCGCGTGCTGATAAATCAGCGATTTTAATGCTCTTTATGTTTTCCAACCATTGCTTATCTCTTTTTAGACGAAGCGCTTTTCCATGAAAGTAAAAATAGAGAGAAAAGCTAAATAGAATAATCGTAAACTCAAGAATGGTTCCAATGATGACAATTTGTTCTTGGGTAACGGGCTGTAGTAGAGCCCAAAGAGCATATCCCCCTAGAAGAATCGCTGATACACCCCCAACCATCAGCGAGTATTTCTTCTTATACGATAACAGCGTTTTGTTTTGTAAGTGTTGTTCTGGAATCGTGACTCCGAAAATGATGGAACGGTTTACTAAGAAAGGAATTGTTGTTTGAATAGCTGCGATAATAATCGCTATAAAAAGAAAGATGGCTAAAGTCATTCTGGTTCCTCCTTGTTAGTTGATTTCTTTATTGCTTTTTTTAAATTCCTCAATCACCGTTGCAACTAGCTCTTTTATTTGTAAGGTCGTCATGCCTGTAACGATGGATTCTGCAATAAGATGTTTATATTCATCTTTGAGCTTTATGTGTACGTTTTCATTGAAGTCTTGTGGTGAAGAAATGATGGCACCGGATTTCGGTACGATTTGAATAATGCCTTTTTGTTCTAAATAATGATAGCTCTTATTGACGGTGTGCATATTAATACCAAGATCTGCCGCAAAGTTCCTGACAGACGGAAGTGATTGTCCAGATTGAATATTACCTCGTGCAATACCATCAATAATTTGATTGGATATCTGTAAATAAATAGGGATTTCTGAATCCGACTCGATCCGAATAATCATATAACTCCTCCAATCTGTTCTATATATATTATAACAGAATTGTTCTATAATGTATAGATCAGTTCTGTGAAGGGAATGTCAGTTTCATTAAATAAAAGAGTTGCAATTGAAACTTGTTATTTGCGTCTTTTGTAAAATACAATGGTGATACAACCATTACAACATTCACATTTTTGGTTCGAGAGGAGTAAGTCTATGTCAGAAGCAAACCTTCATAATATCGAACGATTTACTGGTTTTGGAAATCTATACGATCAAAATCGTCCAAGTGCGCCAAAAGAGGTCATAAAAATTTTAACCAATTATTTAAAGGATAAACCGAACCTAGTTGCTGATGTCGGTTGTGGTACAGGGTTATCTTCTTTTATTTGGTTGGGGATTGCTGACAAGATAATAGGAGTAGAACCTAATGATGATATGCGTCAAGTAGCTGAAGAGCGTTGGGAAGAATCAGGGAAGCCAATGAACCTACAATTCATTAAGGGATTATCTCATGAACTAGGGTTAGCAGATGGCAGTGCAGATATCATTACATGTTCCCAGTCTTTTCATTGGATGGATCCGCAGTCTACTCTAAAGGAGTTTGCGCGAGTGCTTCGTCCAAACGGGATATTTGCAGCATATGATTGTGATTGGCCGCCAACATGTGATTGGCGTTTGGAAGAACATTACCTGAAATTATATGCTTATGTTGAGGAGCGGCTTGCCGAATTGCTTCCGAACGAAAGTCGGGCCCATCGATGGAGCAAAGAAAAACATTTGCAACAAATTCAGCAATCTGGCTTATTTTCATTTGCAAAGGAGATCGTCTTTCATAACTGGGAGCAATGTGATGCAGAGCGTTATGCCAATATCGCCCTTAGCCAAGGTGGATTGCAAACTGGATTGAAACTAGGTGAAAAAGATCTTAAGGTTGCATTCGAAGATTTTCGTCATCATGTGAAAGAGGTATTCTGCGGAGAAACGAGAAAGATCCTATTTAGCTATCGCATGCGGGTAGGATTTAAGTAAGTGTTGTTGATAAAAAAAGGGTGCGTAAACATTCTTACGCACCTCTTTCAAGTCCTTATAACTGCGATCCATTCCTCATCCTATCTTATGCTCGTCACATGCTACATTCAATCTTTCTTTCAAAATTCCATCTCGAATCGATCTATCGTTGAAAATAAAATGAGGGGTTTGAACAACTTCCATTAAAGTTAAAAATGTCATGATGCCAGGGATTATAATGTCTTTTCGTTTCTTTGATAGCCCCTTGATTTTGGTGCGTTCTTCAACGGATAATGAAGATAATTCCAAAATGATTTTATTTATATCATCAAATGTAAGTGTGTATTCATTTGTGTCCTGTGCTTTCTGATAAATTCTTCCTAGATTCCGTGCAGTTCCACCAATTCCGATAATCGGGTAATGGACATTACGTAACCAAGGGAGACTTTGAAATTGGGCCAGAAGATAAGCACGAAGTTCCGCAAGTTGTTTCGTTGTAACTTGATCCCCGAAATTAAATTTAGAATTCAAAGATACAGCACCGAATGGAAAACTATAATATTCTACTAAGTTTCGTTTGTGGAAGAGTGTGATTTCGGTACTTCCACCACCTATATCAATGGTAATACCATCATTTAAATCGATGGAATCGATGACACCTAGATACCCGTAATAAGCTTCTTCATACTCACTTAACACTTTCATTGAGATATCGGTTTCTTTTTTTATTTCGGATAAAATCTCTTCACGGTTAGAAGATTGTCTAATCGCTGCAGTGGCAAATCCAATCACTTCATATATGTCAAAAGTTTTCATTACATCATGAAAATCCTTTAAGGTGGAAATAATAAGCCGGATTCCTTCTTCGGATAATTCTCCGTCTTTCATATAATTTATAAGTCGAGCTGCCATTTTTTCTTTTTTATTTCTTTATAATGACCGACACTGTCGATTTGATATATCGCTAATCGAATAGAGTTGGAGCCCATATCAATTAATGCCACAACTTTATTTTTCAATGTATAGAACACTTCCTTTAGAAAATGATTATCTAACTATTATAACTATATAAATGCTAGAAAAAACATATTGTCAAAAATTAAATAAAAAAAACACACATAATTTACAATTTTTTTACATTAATAGTGTAGTGTAATGTTGTTAGAAAGAAAAAAGGGGATGGGATTAATGCAAAAAGCAGACGAAAGCTCTGTAGCAGTTAACTTAAATAATCCTGATCATTATAATAATAGGGAGATAAGTTGGTTAAATTTCAATTATAGAGTATTAGAAGAAGCTCTTGATGAGCGCAATGCTTTATTAGAAAGATTTAAATTTTTATCGATATTTAGCTCTAATTTGGACGAGTTCTTTATGGTCCGTGTCGCTGGCTTACTTGACCAAGTGAAGGCTGGCTATAATAAGCCTGAAAATAAAGCGGGGCTAACACCTAAGGAACAATTAAGTGCCATTTCAGATATAGCACATGCTCTAGTAAGGGAGCAAGACCAGGCCTTTTTGTATCAGCTAACACCATTATTAGCAGGAGAAAATGTGAAATTTGTATCGATTGATGAGGTCTCTCCTCAATGCTTGTCGTTTTTAGAGGAATTATTTGATGAGCAAATTTTTCCCGTATTAACTCCTATGGCAGTCGATGCCTATCGACCCTTCCCAATGCTTTTAAATAAATCACTTAATTTAGCAGTGGTGATTGAAGAAACCATTGCTGAGAAAAAGAAGCATTTCCCTTTTGATGGGAATTTGGTCATTGTCCAAGTTCCTGCAGTTATTAATCGTTATATTGAACTTCCCTCAGAGAATGATGAAAGAGTTTTTATTCTTTTAGAAGAAGTGATTTCCCAATTCATGAATAAGCTGTTATTAGGTTATGAAGTCAAATCTGTAACGCCTTTTCGTATTACACGTAATGCGGATCTAAATATTCATGAGGACGAAGCAGAAGATTTGCTACATGAAATTGAAGAAGAATTAAAAAAACGCAAGTGGGGTGCGGCAGTCCGCCTAGAAGTACAATATCAACGTAGTGATGAAAAAGTGATCGACTATTTAATAGAAGAATTAGAGATTCATAGAAATGACGTATACTTTATACAAGCACCGCTTGATTTAACGTTCTTATTTTCATTTATAAAAACCATTGAGGCGACTCATGAACATTTATGTGCAACATCGTTTATCCCTCAACCGTCACTTGATTTAGAAGGAGATGGAAGCATTTTTCAAATTATTCAACAGCGTGATGTATTGCTTCATCATCCTTATGACTCATTTGAACATGTTGTTGATTTTATTTCGCAGGCTGCAGATGATAAAGATGTTCTCGCTATTAAGCAGACGCTTTATCGAGTCAGTGGTGATTCGCCTATTATTAACAGTCTTAAACGTGCGGCCGAGAATGGAAAGCAAGTTACCGTTTTAGTGGAGTTAAAAGCACGTTTTGATGAGGAAAATAATGTTCAATGGGCGAAGGAACTAGAAATGGCAGGATGTCATGTAATTTATGGAATGACTCATTTAAAAACACATAGTAAAATTACACTAATTGTAAGACGTGAAAATGGAGTCATTCAAAGATACGTTCATTTAGGAACAGGAAATTATAATGATGCTACTGCTAAAATATATACTGATTTAGGTTTGCTTACCGTAAATCATAAAATTGGAATTGATGCGACGAATTTCTTCAATTTCCTTAGTGGATATATGGTTAAGCCAACGTTTCATCATATCGCTGTTGCTCCTTTTGGAATACGGGATACTTTTATTCAACTGATTGATGAAGAAATCGACTACCATAAACAGTTTGGCAATGGTCGAATCATCTTAAAGATGAATTCACTATCAGATAAAAAAATTATCATGAAATTATATGAAGCGTCAATTGCTGGAGTGAAAATCGATTTAATTGTTAGAGGCATTTGTTGCTTACGACCAGGAATTAAAGGTGTTAGTGAGAATATTAAGGTTCGTAGTATTGTGGGAGCATTCTTAGAACATACAAGGATTTATTGCTTCCATCACAACGGTGCAAATCGAGTATTCTTATCTTCCGCCGATTTGATGACGCGCAATATGGAGAATCGTGTCGAGATTTTATTCCCTATTTTAGAAGATCATCTGAAAGAACGTGTACATGATATGCTGGATCTTATGCTAAAAGATAATTGCAAGGCACGTGAACAAGACTCCACTGGTGTTTATCATTATGCAAAAAGAGCAGAAGGTGAACTGGAAATAGATAGCCAGCAAATCCTCTGTGAAAGAGCCTATAAGAATAAAAAACAAATTGAAAGTAAAGAATCAAGTTGGTCTTTTAAGAGCTTTTTGTCTACGTTGTTTCCAAAAAATTAATAAGAGAAGGCAGCCCTGAATAGTAGAATGGCTGCCTTTTTTCCTATCTTCATTTCCTGTGCATTTCTTAATTTAACAATTTCTTAAAATGGCCTCCATATTTTTTTGCTACATTAAAAGTAGTTATTTACTTAGCTAAACGCTAATTATCCCATTTTTCTTAACATTAATCCGATAGAACAAGAAAGGGGAGTTATATAGATTGATGAGAAAGCCAAAAGTGTTAATTTTGACTGCTAATTATGGTAATGGGCATCTTCAAGTGGCACATGCACTTCAAGAACAATTTGCACTTAAAGATCGTGCGGATGTCAGTGTGAGGAATATTTATCAAGAAACGAATCCTCGCTTAAATGAATGGACAAGAAAATTATATTTAAAAAGTTTTACAAAGAGTGGCAAACATCTTTATCGACTTTTTTACTATAGCAGCCAGGAAATTACTAAACGCCCAAATATCCTATTGTTTCCTTATGGATATTCGACTTTGAATAAGATCGTAGAGGAAGAGCAGCCGGATGCCATTATTAATACTTATCCATCCTATGCAGTTGAATACTTTTCAAAGAAAACAAATAAGATGATCCCCACTTTCACTGTTGTCACAGATTATTGCCTCCATCATGCGTGGATCCAACCTTCAATTGAGAAATATTACGTTGCAACACAGCATCTTCAAACCATTTTAACGAACAATGGTGTTGAACGACGCAAAATAGCCATTACTGGAATCCCAGTTGGAAAACAATTTGAAGAATCGTTGTCTCGTCCTTTTCTTTTCAATAAATATCAATTAAACCCCCATTTAAAAACGGTCCTCATTGTCGCAGGTGCCTACGGTGTATCAAAGGAAATAAAATATATTTGTGAAGAATTGCAGCAAAACAAGCATCTGCAAGTTTTAGTTGTATGTGGGAAAAATGAGCAATTATATGCTCAGCTCCGGGAGAAATATCAATTGGAAAGTAATGTTCGTCTTTTCAAATATGTTACCAATATGGATGAATTATTTGATGTGGCCACATGTGTGATCACAAAACCAGGTGGAATTATTTTATCAGAGGCTACTGTCAAAAATGTCCCTATTGTCTTACTTGGAGCAACCCCAGGTCAGGAAAAAGAAAATGCTTTGTTTTTTCAAAATGCAGGTGCAGCTATATTTTGTGAAAAATGGGGTCAAATTGCAGAAGAAACAGAGAATCTTGTCATGAATGAGGAAAGACTCAAGGAAATGAAATCATCATTAGCAGAAATTGCGGTTCCAGATGCTGCGAATACGATTGTTGAAGATGTTTTGGATTGCTACTTGTGGAAAAAAGAGAAAATCATGCGATAGAAATGTGAGGGAGGAATCAAAAGGTGGATACGTCAACACATATCATGACAGGAGTAGGCTTAACCTATTGGTGATAATTGCGCCGGTTTTTCGTTTTATTGCGCCCCTTTCGGGAATAATTGCGCTCTTTTTTAGCGTAATTGCGGACCCAATCGGATTCTAACGAAATGAAAGACCTTCACAAAAAAAATGTGAAGGTCTCTCAATATATGAAATTACTCGTTTGTTTCTTCTGTTTCAGTTTCTGCAGGTGTTTCTGTTTCATTCTCCTCTGTATCTACCTCATTTTGGTCTGCGCATGCTGTTAGAACTCCAGTCAAAAGGAATGCTGCCAGCAATGATAAAGAAAGTTTCTTGAATTTCAAAAGAATCACCTCATTAAGTAAGTTTTTTGGTACTTCCTTATTGTAAAACCGAATTATTAATTGAATTTTAAATGAATTCGAATTTCTGTAAATTATTTCCGGTAACTACGTCCTAAATTATAAATAAACTCACGTATGACTTAGCGCCTATAAGCGGCTCAGGTTCTAGTTATAAGAAGCAAATTTTGGACAATGGGTTGAAATCTTTCTTAACAATCCCTTAAAAAGAAATTAACCTCCGCTTAACCATCCGTACTTGGCACCAAGTTATTCTTGAATTAAGTATCGTACGAGTTTTTTATATAAGAGGAGGTAATCGTCATGAAGGTCGAATTCCATTGTCATACCAATATTTCTGATTGTCCATTGTCGATCGAAGAAGTTATGAAACTAGCACTTGAAGAAAACGTGAGTCATTTGGCCGTGACAAACCATGATACAACGAAAGGCCTTGAAGAAGCGATTGAAGTAGGAAAGAAGTTTGGAGTGGAAGTAATTCCTGGAATTGAAGTGTCAGGCTATGATTTTGAAAGGGAAAGAAGGGTTCATATATTAGGTTACTTCATTGAGCCTGGACATACGGCGATTGAAGAGGTTTGTGGTCCACTCGTGGAACAAAGGCATGAAGCGTCAAAGGAAATGGTCCAGAGACTTATTGAGGGAGGATATAACATCAGTTGGGAAAGATGTCTTGAAATTGCTCATGGTGGGACGGGAGTATATAAACAGCACATTATGCAAGCATTAATTGAAAAAGAATATACTGATTCGATATACGGTCCACTTTATCAGAAATTATTTAATCGAAAACCACCGGGAATGGCTTTTATCCCAATGAAATATATAGACGCTAAAGAAGCTGTACGAATGATTCGGCGGGCGGGTGGTGTTCCAGTACTAGCACATCCTGGACAATACGGAAACTTCGAACTGGTTCCAGATTTAGTGGAAGTAGGTTTGGAAGGAATGGAGGTGTGGCATCCACTACATAATGAGGAACATGAAGAGCAAGCAAAAGAGTTAGCGAGAGAATTTGATCTGGTCATGACAGGTGGTTCGGATTTTCACGGAGTATACGGAGAAAAACCTGTTCGAATTGGAAGTAAAAGTCCAGGACTTGAAACACTCCATGCTCTTAAATTACGAAAAGAAAGGTTAGGTGTTTAATAGATGCCGTTCATTTATCAGCCTAATGAAGAAAGAAGACTATCCACATCACCGAGTATTGAGCCATCGAGCCAAATCATTGATAGCTTTGCTGGGGAGTGGACCTCTATTGGTGCGAATAATAAGATTGTGGAATCTTCATTTGGTGATTATTCGTATACGATGGATGATGTTACTGTAAACTATTCCGACATTGGGAAGTTCTGTTCCATTGCCTCCCATGTTTGCATTAATCCAGTTCAGCACCCAATGGACCGAGTCACACAGCATCATCTGACCTATCGAAAAATTGCTTATTCCTTTGACGATAAGGATGATGAGGAACTTTTTGATTGGCGGCGCACCCAAAAGGTGAAAATTGGCCATGATGTTTGGGTTGGCCATGGCGCGATCATTATGAAGGGTGTAGAAATCGGAACAGGTGCAGTTATCGGATCGGGTGCTGTAGTAACAAAGGATGTTGAACCATATACGATTGTTGTTGGAACTCCAGCAAGACCAATAAAGCGAAGATTTTCGGAGGAAGTATCTGAGCAACTATTAAAAATCGCGTGGTGGGACTGGCCGAGAGAAAAGCTTGAAGCCCATTTTGAAGAACTCAATGATTTAGATGCTTTTATAAAAAATCATTGCTAAAATAAAAATAAGGTATCGTGTGCCCTAACTTTCTTAGGGCTTTTCCTATTTGGAATGAAACCATCATTACATATATGGGAGGGAAAGGAAATGCGGAAGGAAAAGCTCATTGAAAAGTATGATAAACAGGTTAAAATGTATGAAAATAACCGCAATAATCCAAAGCTTGCTCGTTGGAGAATGAAACTACTTGAAAATGCGTATGGACGAGTTTTAGAAGTTGGTGTCGGAGCTGGAGCGAACTTTCCCTACTATGACAGACAAAATGTGGAGATAACAGGAGTTGATTTTAGCCCAGAAATGATTAAAAGTGCGAAACGGGCAGCAAGCATTTTTCAAGTTAATGCAGAATTTATTGAATCAGATATTGATCAATTGATAATGGAAGATAATGCTTTTGATTGCATCGTTTCAACTCTTTCCCTTTGTAGTTATCCTAATCCAATCGCTATATTAAATAAATTTAATCATTGGTGCCGTAAAGACGGAAACATCTTGCTACTTGAACATGGCCTCAGTTCAAACCCATTGCTTTCCTTCACTCAAAAAATCATTGACCCACTACATCAAAAAATCTCTGGATGCCATTGTGACAGAAACTTCAATCTGATTTTGGAAGAATCAAATCTTCAAGTAAAACATATTGAACGGTATTGGTCTGATATCTTCTATTTGATAAAAGCAAAGCCTTCTAAGGAATCATTAGGCTAACGACATTTTACAGAACTTTTCAGCGAAGGTTTAACATTTACAAACTTTACATAGTCGTAACAGTTTATTTATTTTTGGACGGTATACTCTTAGTAGAATTGGTTCGAAGGGGGCAACGATAAATTGTCTGAAAAAGCATTATTAGTCGATCGGTTGATTTCGGAAATACGTGCAGGGAACTACAAACCCAATGACAAGCTACCTTCGGAAAACGAGTTAGCTGATTTTTACCAAGTGCCACGAATGGTTGTCCGCAAGGCCTATGAACGTTTACAGGAGCTTGGATATATTTTTTCGAAACAAGGCAAGGGAAGCTATGTGCAAAATCAGAAATTGCAAATTCCGCTTATCTTAACGGGGGATGTTAGTTTCAGTGAAAAAATGCGTGAGCTGAACTATCGATTTGAAACGAAGAATCTTACCTGTGAAAGAATTACATACGATTCTCTAGTGTATCATGCATTACAGGCGAGAAAAGACGATGCGGTATATAAAATTAGCCGTTTACGTATTGTAGAAGACTGTCCGATTGCTGTTCATACATCCTATTTATCTCAGTCCGTTTTTGAAAAGATTGATAGTGAAGGGGAGAGTATTTCCTCAATTTTTCATTTTTTTCGCCAACAAGGCTACTTTGATTTTGAACCGATGAAAACAGAGCTAAGTGTTACTTTTCCTAATAAAACGGAAAGAGAGATGTTAAAATGCCCTAGCCTTGTACCGCTGCTAAGTCTAGAGTCTGGATGTGTCGATCAAACCTCTGGAAAAGTACTAGAATACTCAAGAAATATTTATAGAAGTGATTGCTTTACCTATCTCATTTAATTGCTGGGGTTGTTGTATGCGTTAAAACCTAGAATCCAGTTCCATAAACAAGAAAGTCTGCGAATTGGAAAACTTATTTGAACCGAAAAAAGTGGAGAAAATCGATTTGATTTTCTCCACTTTTTTTCATTGGTTACCAGTAATTTTTAAATTCCCTCGACTTGTGGATAAATGTTCGTATAAACGGTAGGAGTATCGATATGAAAAAATAACAGGAAAAATTCCGCTTAATGAGCAACCATCATGAAAAAGAGCCAAAATAACAGGAAAAATTCCTGCTATTCCCTCGAAAAATGCCAAAATCAACGCTTTTGCCCTTCATAAGCGGAAAATCTTCCGTTATTTCTCCTAAAAGGGACTTCATTGAGGAGATAACAGGAAAAATTCCGCTTAAGGGTGAGAGATGGTTGGATCGAATGAGACAAACCGGAAGCTCCCTACATTTTGTAGGTGCTTTTTTTATTCTATAGATCATCAGAGCTTTTGATATACTCCCCAAAATTTTCTTGCAAATCAAGAGAATTGATATCTGCCTGAAGATGGTGACGAACGAGTTCATCGAGTGGCTCCGTTTCCCCTTGGACTAAAAGGGTTACCATTAGTTCATGTTCTTGCAAAATATTAGATAATTTGTCCTTTTTATGCATGTTAAGCCTTCTGAAACGGATATAGTGAACTTGAAATTGCTGAATTAAATTCCATAGAAACGATCTGCCAGCCAACTCATACAAGGATTTGTGAAAGGTATCGTCTAGCTGCAAAAAGGTTTCTAATCCATCTTTATCATTGATGCACTCTTTTTGCTTCGCAAGAATCGTTTTTAATTCATGTAGTCCCTTTAATGGAAGATGGCCGTTTAATTCTCTTAAGATTTCTTTTTCTAACGTGCTTCTTAAAAAGATAAGCTGTTCGACAGATTCTAAATCTATATAAGAAACAATGCTTCCTTTTTTTGGATAAATATTAATGTAATCTTCTAAAGATAGCTGTTTAAGAATATCTCGAATTGGAGTACGAGATATTTGATAACGCTCGGTCAGTGTCGTTTCACTAATAATTGTTCCAGGCTTTAACTGTAAGGAAAGGATATCCCTTTTTAAATCATTCATAATCTCCTCTTTTAAGGACATGTTAAAACCAACTTTCTCTTTTAAAATCGCTGTTTTCCTAATGATTGAGTTTTTTCGTGGGAAAATCAGGTTGCTGACCTTTGCACCTCGCATTGGGTTTTCAAGAAACACATTATTTTACGCAGCAATTTTTTGTAAGATTATTTTCACATAAAAAAGCAACAATGTTTACGAAAGAGCCTGTATAATTCTAAAACTAGTATACATGTTTAAGATTGTAAAATCTATATAAAACTCAATTCACATAGTAATAATTAGGGTTTAACAATGTTTTTAAAGATAACAATTGACAGTGGAATAAACTCTAGATTATGATGAATCTATCTTGTATACAAGATTTGTTGTCTGCAAGTTTCCTTGATTTTTATTATTTTGGTTAGAATGGCACAGTTTCTATGAAGATATGGAATTTTCTAAACTAGACGAAGGAGTGTTCACGATGAAAATGACGTGGAGATGGTACGGAGATGGGAACGATTCAATAACTCTTGATCATATTCGCCAAATACCAGGTGTAATGGGAATTGTTTGGTCTCTGCATGATAAGGTTGCAGGGGAAGAATGGGAAATGGAAAGAATTCAAGAGGTAGCCGACCAAATTAGAAGCAAAGGCTTTAGTCCTGAAGTTGTAGAAAGCGTTAACATTCACGACGACATTAAAATCGGTTTACCGACAAGAGATAAGTATATTGATGTCTATATTGATACAATCAAAAAGCTTTCAAAAGTCGGTGTTAAAGTAATTTGCTATAACTTTATGCCTGTATTTGATTGGACAAGAACGGATCTATATAAAGAATTACCTGATGGTTCCAATGCATTGTTTTATGAAAAGGCTGCCATTACAGATGACCCGAATGATATGGTCAAAAAAATTCTTGATAGCTCTGGTGGATTCACGTTACCTGGTTGGGAGCCGGAGCGTTTAGCCAAATTAGATGAATTATTTAAAGCCTATGAGCCAGTCACGGAAGATATCCTTTTTGAAAACCTCAAATACTTTTTAGAAAGAGTAATTCCTGTTTGTGAAGAGTACGATGTGAAAATGGCGATTCATCCAGATGATCCAGCATGGCCTATCTTTGGCTTACCACGTATCATTCGCAACAGAGATTATATTAGAAGATTCCTAGATTTGGTTGATAGTCCATACAATGGTTTAACTTTTTGTACAGGTTCACTCGGATCTAACCCGGAGAACGATTTACCTGCGATGATTCGAGAGTTTCATGATCGAATCCACTTTGCCCATATTCGAAACGTAAAAGTTTTTGAAAATGGTGATTTCATAGAAGTTTCTCATCGTGGTCAAGATGGAAGTGTTGACGTCCCTGAAGTTATTAAAGCTTATCATGAAAACGGATTTAGCGGTTTTGTCCGACCAGATCATGGACGTCATTTATGGGGTGAAGAAAAGAATTGTCGACCTGGATATGGATTGTACGACCGAGCAATGGGAATTATGTACATGCTTGGTGTATGGGACACTCTTGAAAAGGGAAAGTGAGGGATAATAGATGTTAACGCTTAAAAGAGAAAGTATTGTCAATGAAGCAGCAGCTTGGAAAGAAATTGGCGTAGAACTTCCTCAATTTGATTTTGCAACGGTAGTTGAAAGCACGAAAGTAAATCCTCAGTGGGTTCATTTTGGAGCCGGAAATATCTTTAGAGGCTTTGTTGCAAATGCTCATCAAAAACTATTAAACCTAAAGCTTGCTGAAACAGGGATCATTGCGGCTGAGACATTTGATTTTGAAATGATTGATAAAGTATATAAGCCCTTTGACAATTTGACATTACTAGTGAAAATGAAAGCAAATGGCGAATTTGAGAAAAATGTTATAAGCAGTATCGTTGAAGGCATTGCTGTTGAACCTAGCAGAGAAGAAGATTATGCTCGTTTAATTGAAATTTTTGAAAATCCAACTCTACAACTTGCGAGCTTTACGATTACGGAAAAAGGTTATTCCTTAACCGACCCAAGTGGAGAATACCTCGGAATAGTGAAAAAGGATATTGAAAATGGATTGGAAAATCCAATTCATGCGATGAGTGTCGTTACATCATTAGCTCATCGAAGATATGTAAAAGGCCAGTTTCCGATGACTTTTGTCAGTATGGATAACTGTTCACATAACGGCGACAAATTAAGAAATGCAATTTTAACGATTGCAAAGGAATGGCAAAAGAGAGGGTTTGTGGAAGAAGGATTTGTAGCGTATTTAACAGACGAAAGCAAAATGACATTCCCTCTTTCGATGATTGATAAAATTACGCCAAGACCGTCAGAAACGGTTCAAAAAGCGTTATTGGATTTAGGAATTGCTGAAATGGATGTCATCGTTACCTCGAAAAATACGTATACGGCACCGTTCGTAAATGCAGAGGTGAGTGAGTATCTAGTGATTGAGGATAAGTTCACCAATGGTCGTCCTCGATTAGAAGAAGCAGGCATTATTTTTACAGACCGAGATACGGTGAATAATATTGAAACGATGAAAGTAACAACTTGTTTAAATCCACTTCATACTGCCTTGGCTGTTTCTGGATGTCTATTAGGCTATACGTTGATTGCTGATGAAATGAAGGATGCTACATTAAAGAAATTCGTTGAAACGATTGGTTATGAAGAAGGATTAAAAGTAGTGGTTGATCCGAAGATTATTAGTCCAAAGGCATTTCTGGACGAAGTATTGAATGAACGTTTTGCCAATCCGTTTATTCCGGATACACCGCAGCGGATTGCTACTGATACTTCTCAAAAGGTAGGAATTCGTTTCGGGGAAACACTTAAATCCTATCAAAGAAGAGAAGATTTGAATCCAGCTGATTTAACGGCTATTCCGTTAGCAATTGCGACATGGTGTCGTTATTTACTAGGAATTAATGATGAGGGTCAGTCATTTACCCTTAGTCCAGATCCGTTGCTTGAACGCCTACAATCTACACTACAAGGTGTGGCATTAGGGGATCAAACATCTAATGTGAAAATCATTTTATCGAATGAATCGATTTTTGGGATCAATCTATATGAAATGGGTTTAGGAGAAAAGATTGAAATCATGTTCCATGAAATGCTTTCAGGAACTGGTGCGGTTCGACAAACACTAGAAAAATATATCGGATAATCGGGAGTAATGAGTTTAAAAAAATGGCCAGTCTATGATCGAGATTTTTCAAAGACAGTATGATTTTGTCGAAATTGAGAAAAATATAAAATTTTTTGGGAATTTTCTTTCTTGTACACTACCATACAAGTATAGTAGTGTGGTAGTATATGAAATATAGAAGGGAGGTTCTCTAAAATAAAATGTTAGACATAGACTTAGCAAAAAAAGTAATGGTTAACAAATACTCAACTCGAGATTATGTTTATCAACAATTAAAAGAAAACATTGTAAATTTAAAGCTGGAGCCGGGCTTGAGTATATCTGAAAAGGACATTGCCGAGTGGCTTAATGTGAGCCGAACACCGGTGAGAGAAGCTTTTGTAAGATTAAATCAAGAGCAGTTATTAGAAGTATATCCACAAAGAGGTACTTTCGTATCGTTAATAGACCGCAACCATGTTGATGATGCGAGATTTATCAGGGAGCATTTGGAAGTAGCAACTGTAAGAGAGGCATGTAAAAGCTTTCCTGAAAGCAAAATTGCTTTGTTAGAGAAAAATATCGAGACTCAACACCGTTGTGTGCAAGAAAAAGATTATGAACAGTTATTCGAATTAGATGAAGAGTTTCATAGCACGATTGCAATAGGTTCGCAGAAAAGTAGAGTTTGGGCCGTCATCCAAGAGATGAACAGTCACTTAAATCGAGTTCGACTCCTTAGTCTTGCTTCGAAGTTTAATTGGGAGACTCTTTTGCTCCAACATAGTGAGATATTGAAAGCGATCAAAGAAAAAGATTCAGAAACGGCCGCAAACGTTATGGCTAGGCATTTACAATTAGTATCTGTTGATCAGGATGAGCTAAAGAAAGCATATCCGAGTTACTTTAAATAATGCTGTTTCGTATAGAATGTGGTGATTTGTAAAAATCGAGGAGCTGATTTTTACTTAAACATCACAGCAGTGGTTATATATGAAAAGTGTCAGTGTAGATTCGTCTACATGGAGAATTATGCGGTTAACTGTGGCGTTTTCGATGAAAGCGGTATCTTTTGTTAAATGTCTTAAAACAATCTATTATTTATATTTTAAGGAGGACCTTAACGATGAAAGGGAAAATCTTAGCATTATTATTAATTTTTGCAATGGTAATTGTAAGCGCTTGTGGGAATAAAGAAGAGGCTAGCAATGGTGAAAAAGAGGGCTCGAATGACAACGTTTACACATTGAAATTAGGAACTGCTTTAACTCCAACGGATCCAATCTATCAAGGTTTGGAAGCATTCAAAGCTGCTGTTGAAGAAAAGACAGAAGGAAAAGTAGTTATAGAAATTTATGGTAGTGGTGCTTTAGGAGAAGACAAGGATATTGTTGAACAAGCGATTATGGGGGCAAATGTTGGAGTAATCGTTGATACGGGTCGTCTAGCAGAAATGGTTCCGGAAATTGGCATTTTATCAGCACCATATATTGTTGACAGCTATGAAGAAGCAAGAGAAGTAGTTATGTCCGACTTATTTAAAGGTTGGGAAGAGAAGTTAGTTAATGATTTTGATGTGGAAATTCTTTCATTTAACTGGTATCAAGGAGATCGTCACCTATTAACGAATAAGGCAATTAATAAGCCAGAAGATTTACAAGGGTTAAAACTACGTACGCCTGGTGCTGCAATTTGGACTGAAACAATCACGGCAATGGGTGCAAGTCCTGCTGGTATGCCTTGGTCTGAAGTGTATCCTGGAGTGCAGCAAGGTGTAATTGATGGAGCAGAAGCACAGCATCCAGCTACTTATGGAGCAAAATTACAAGAAGTAATTTCGAACATCTCTAAAACTTCACACTTCCAATTATTAACAGGTTTAGTCGTTGGTTCACAATGGATGGAAACACTTCCAGCTGAATATCAAGAAATTTTAAAAGAAGAAGCCTTTATTGCAGGTGATGAAGCTTCTACAAACACGGTTAATATGTTAGATGAGTTCGAACAAAAAATGATTGATGAAGGCGTAGAAGTAATTGAAGTAGATAAAGCGTTATTCAAAGAAAAAACAGATGCTGTATACGATAAATTTGAAGGGTACCAAGAGCTTCGTCAGCAAATCAACGAGCTACTTGGAAAATAATATAAAGGTGAGTGGCTAGAATGAAAAATATTACTCACGGACTACTAAAATTAGAAACAATCCTAACAAGCGGTTTAATGGTTGGTGTGGTTCTATTTGTATTCGTAGCTGCGGTCATGAGATGGGTCGGAGCACCCCTCTCATGGTCTGTAGAATTTGCCCAATTACTATTTGTGTGGGTTATCTTCTTAGGAGCGAATAAAGCATTAAGAGAAGGAAAGCATATCGGCGTTGACTTTATTACAAGTAGATTACCAGAAAAGCTTTCTAATCTCATTGCGATTATCATGAATCTTTTAATGATCTCATTTTTAGTATTCGTTGGCTACCATGGAACGTTACTGAGCATTGAGAATTCAGTACGGTTAATTAATAACCTACCACTTAGCTATTCGTTTGTAACGATGGCTGTTCCAGTTGGAGCTGCTTTAATGATCATTACACTTCTTATTCACACTTCAAAACTAATAAAAAAACAATTCGCATAGAAATTGAAGAAAGGAGGAAGATCAGATGATACTGTTAGCAGTTATCTTTTTCATACTGCTTTTCCTTAATATGCCTGTTGCTTTTGCAATAGGAATTGCTAGTTTATCTTATTTCTTATTTGAACCGAATTTGCCGATTTCGATTACGGTTCAGCGCATGGTTTCCGGGACGCAATCTTTTCCATTGTTAGCTGTTCCGTTTTTTATATTAGCTGGTAACTTAATGAATTCAGCGGGTATTACTTCAAGATTAATTCGTTTTTCAAACGCATTGACAGGTCATATTCAAGGTAGTTTAGCCCATGTCTCAATTGTACTCAGTACAATCATGGGAGGGATATCAGGATCTGCCAATGCGGATGCGGCCATGCAAAGTAGAATACTTGGACGCAAAATGATTGATCGAGGATATTCTGGTGGTTATTCAGTAGGTGTTATTGCATTTAGTTCATTAATTACAGCTACAATTCCACCAAGTATTGGACTTATCTTATACGGATATGTAGGGGAAGTTTCGATTGGAAAGCTATTTTTAGCTGGTATTATTCCTGGAATATTAATGATGACCTTCTTGATGATTGTTGCCTATACAATTGCGAAAAAGAGAGGCTATGACTCTATCGACCGTCCAAAGCGAGCTACTTTTAAAGAAGTAATGAGTGCGTTGAAGGCGAGTATTTGGGCGCTTTTATTCCCAGTCATTCTAATTGTTGGAATTCGTTTCGGTGTATTTACGGCATCTGAAGCAGGTTCATTCGCTGTTGTCTATGCATTAGTAATAGGTTTCTTTATTCATAAAGAATTAGATTGGAAGAAATTTAAGGATGCAGTAAAACAGTCAGTAATGGATAATGCGATGATTTTACTAATCATTTCAACATCTGCGATTCTCGGCTATTTAATTACGTATAATCAACTACCGAGGACGGCTGCAGAATTTATTATTGGTCTCACTTCAAGCCCAACATTAATTTTATTATTAGTGTTATTGTTCTTACTAATAATCGGAATGTTTATCGAATCTACGGTTATCGTTTTATTATTAACACCGATTTTCTTACCTATTATCACTCAAATTGGAGTGGATCCAGTTCACTTCGGGATTCTCATGATGACTCTTGTAACAATGGGAGGTATGACTCCACCAGTAGGGGTGACGATGTATACGGTATGTTCCTTGACGGATGTATCGGTAGAAGAATACGTGAAAGAATCTTGGCCATTTATGGCAGGAGTTATTTTACTCGTAGCTATCCTGGCTTTGTTCCCGCAAATTGTTACATTCTTACCAAATCTATTGATGTAGTTCATGGGATAACTCTGAGAAAAATAAAGGCTCTTTCCACATCTATTGTTGTTTTGTAGAAGTAGCGAAAAGTGCCGTGCAAAAATATATGTGACTTCTGAAACTAGTACAAAGCGTAAATGTCGGCTCTAGATTTTTTAAAGAAAAAATTTGGACATTTATGAAAAAACATTCATTTCGAAAACAACGAATGTATTTTGAATAAATAAACGGAGTGATCGGATGTACTCATTTCAAGATAAAGTAGTATTTGTTACTGGTAGCAGTTCTGGGATCGGAAAATCAATTGTTTTAGGGTTTTCAGAGCAAGGCGCTTCTGTCATTGTACACGGGAATCGCAATATCTCAGAAGCGGAAAAGCTTGTACAAGAAATTATCGCTAAAGGAAATAAGGCGTTATTAGTGACTGGAGATGTCACAGATGCTCAGCAAATCAACGAAATGGTCGTAAAAATTGAAAAAGCATTCGGTAGAGTAGATATTTTAGTTAATAACGCCGGTTCCATGGTACAGCGCAGTAAAATTGAGGATATGGATGAAGAGTTATGGGATCGTGTCTTCAATGTGAATTTAAAGTCTGCCTTTCTAGTGACAAAGGCTGTATTGCCGCTGATGAAGAAACAGGAAACAGGCAAGATTATTAATGTCACTTCCATTGCTGCACGAAACGGCGGTGGAGGTGGTGCTGTCGCGTATGCCTCGGCAAAAGGTGGTTTAAGCACATTTACACGTGGATTAGCGAAAGAATTGATAGAAGATCATATTTATGTCAATGGAATTGCACCTGGTTTTATCGGCACCCCTTTTCATTCAAACACATCGGAAGAAATGAAGCAAAACATGGCAAAGCAAATTCCGATGGGTCGCGTTGGAGCGCCAGAGGAAATGGTTGGCGCTATTCTATTTCTAGCCTCTGATGCAGCAAGCTATATTACTGGTGAAGTAATCGAAGTCAATGGCGGACTACTAATGGACTAATTCCAAAATTTTAGCACAGCTTGTAGGAGGTAGATTTTTTTGAAGGCCTTTATGGATGAAGATTTTTTATTAGAAACAAAAAGCGCAAAAAAATTATTTCATGAATATGCGAAGGATATGCCTATTTATGATTATCACTGTCACTTATCAGCACAAGAAATCGCTGAAAATAAGAGATTTAGAAATATTACAGATGTGTGGCTTGACGGGGACCATTACAAATGGAGAGCACTTCGAGCGAATGGAATCAATGAAGAGTATATCACTGGCAGTAAATCAGATAAGGAAAAATTTAAAAGATGGGCAGAAACGATCCCTCATTGTATCGGAAATCCACTCTATCACTGGACTCATCTAGAGCTTCAAAGATGCTTTGATTTGTTTGATATTCTTAATGAAAAAACAGCAGAAAAGATTTGGGAAAAGAGTAATGCTGTTATTGAGCTAGAGTCATTTTCCGCACGGGAGCTCTTAAATAAATTCAATGTTAAAGCGTTGTGTACAACCGATGATCCGCTAGATAGTTTAGAATATCATCAACAATTAAAAAATGATCCGAACTTTGATGTTGAGGTATTGCCTACTTTTCGTCCTGATGGTGCCTTGAATGTTGAGTTAGATAGTTTTACAGATTGGGTTGAAAAGCTTCAAACCCTTACTGGAATTACTATTGATAACTTTGGAAGCTTTTTAAATGCATTAAAAGAACGTGTTCGTTTTTTTCATGAAGTCGGTGGTCGATTATCGGATCATGGATTAGATGCTTCATTCTTTTTAAAAGGGACAGAAACTGAGGTGCAAGAAATCTTTCAAAAAAGATTAACAGGGTCTGAGCTTTCGCATGAAGAAATCGTCAAGTTAAAAACAGAAATTCTAATCCATTTAGGAAAAATGTATAAAGAGCATGGTTGGGCTATGCAGCTCCATATTGGTGGCTTAAGAAATAACAATACGAAAATGTTAAATTCAGTGGGTCGGAATACTGGATTTGACTCCATCGCTGACTTCACTTATGGGGAAGAACTTTCTGCACTTTTAGATGAGTTGGAAAAGGATTCATCTTTACCAAAAACAATTATTTACAATTTAAATCCTCGTGATAATTATATGATTGGTTCAATGGTTGGGAATTTTCAAGCCGATATTCCAGGCAAAATCCAATTTGGTACAGCATGGTGGTTTAACGATAATCGAGACGGGATGGAAGAGCAAATCAAAGCACTTGCCAATTTAGGAGTTCTTTCAAGATTTGTAGGAATGGTCACTGATTCGAGAAGCTTTCTTTCCTATCCGAGACATGAGTATTTTAGAAGAATCCTCTGTAATGTGATTGGAAACTGGGTCGAAAATGGTGAATACCCAGCCGACTTTGATTACTTGGGTAACATGATTGAAAATATTTGCTACAACAATATTAAAAATTACATGGAAGTTTCCACCGTTTAAAATGAAAGCATGACGCAAGGTTGACTGAATAGGAGTATCCCATCTTTGTCGTTAACCTCGTGAAAGAATAAATACATGTTCGGAGGAATGATGATGGACGTTGTAACGATAGGAGAATCAATGGTTGTCTTCACTCCTACCTCTCCGCTAATGAGATATGCTCATACGTATTCGCGAAAATTTGGTGGTGCCGAAACCAATGTGGCGATTGGTTTAACACGTTTAGGACATGATGTTGGTTGGATTAGTAAGGTTGGAGACGATGAATTCGGGAAATCATTACTTTCATTTATCCGTGGAGAAGGTGTCGATGTATCTCAGGTGAAATATGATGAGAATGCCTCTACTGGAATCTATTTTAAAGAGATTCGTCATGGCGGGGATGTACGTGTGCAATATTATAGAAAAAACTCGGCAGCGAGTCATCTTTCTCTAAAGGATATAAATCCAGATTATATAAAAAGGGCGAAGTTTTTGCATCTCACAGGTATAACGCCCGCATTAAGTAAAAGCTGTTACGAAGCCGTTTTGCGTGCCATCCATATCGCAAAAGAACATGGGGTAAAGATAATCTTTGATCCTAATCTTCGAAAAAAACTATGGTCGGAAGAAGAAGCAAGAAGAGTGTTACTTGAACTGTCTGGTTTAGCAGACATTGTTCTTCCTGGTGTTGATGAAGGGAAATTTATGTTCGGTGAAGAGGATCCTAATAAGCTTTGTCAGCTCTTTTTAAATCAAGGTGCTACCGTTGTCATCCTAAAAGTAGGAGCAAAGGGTGCATATTATGGTACAAAAGATGAAGTAAAGCTCGTCCATGGTTTTCCAGTCAAAACAGTCATTGATCCAGTTGGTGCTGGCGATGGTTTTGCTGCTGGAATTATTTCAGGATTACTCGATGGCATGGAACTTGAAAAGGTTGTTGAACGTGGAAATGCAGTCGGAGCGATTGCGACACAAGTAGAAGGTGACTTTGAAAGTTTACCAGATCGAGATGAGTTGTTCCGTTTTTTCCATTCAACTGGAGACGATATTAACCGATAATATTTTTGAAAAAAAGGCTTGGTGGAGGTACTATGAATCTTATTGATCAGATTAAAGATAGTGGAATTGTTGCAGTTATTCGTGGAGCTAATAAGGATAATATCATTCCAGTTGCAAGAGCATTGAGCGCTGGCGGCGTTAAAGCACTTGAATTAACAGTGGAAACTCCCAAAATCTTATCATTAGTCGAGATGGTTGCTGATGAGTTAAAAGACGAGGTAATCGTAGGTGTTGGAACCGTCCTAGATCCAGAGACGGCAAGAGCATCGATCATGGCTGGGGCAAAATTTGTTTTTTCACCGGTCGTTAATGTTGAGACCATTAAGATGACAAAAAGATACGGTGTCGTGAGTGTTCCTGGTGCGTTTACACCAACAGAAATTTTAACTGCTTATGAAAACGGAGCTGACTTAATCAAAGTATTCCCTGCTAATTTACTAGGACCCCGTTTCTTTAAGGATATGCGAGGACCACTTCCGCATATCCCATTAATGCCAACTGGTGGAATTGATGTTTCCAATGTTGGAGAGTATATCCGTGCAGGTGCTGTGGCTGCTGGCGCTGGTAGTACACTTGTTGATATGAAACAAGATATTAATGAGGAATACTGTAAAAAAGTTACATTAAAAGCAAGTCAGTTTGTTGAAGAAGTAAAACGGGCTAGAGAATCAAAGTGATAAAAATTAGGGGCGCATAATGCGCCCTTTCGCTATATCTAGAAAATGGAGTCTTATTTTGATTCGGACATGAGCAAGGGTGTAGCGTAGAAAGAAGTCCGATTACAAGTTCTATTCGGACTGGAACGAAGAAGAAAAGCAAAATAGAGTCCGAATTCCAGTCGCGATTTGGATTCACGCCCTGCTCCGATACCCATTCCGGCGATTAATCGATAATAATGAACGGGACATTACTCCATAAAGCTCATACCATTAAATATACGTTTGAATCGAGGTTAGACAAAGTGAAAATAAAGGTGAATTCTACATATTCATCCTTGGTGATTTCCCTTTTTAGTTTTGTGATTGCGTTAAACCTAGTTAACTTATTTCTCCAAAATAATGTACTAACGTACGTTATCGGAATACTAGCCATTATGTGTATCGGGATATCTTTTCATAGAACGGATAAATTTATTAAATATACGGGCAGCATTTTTTTATTGATTGGGATAGCAATTATCATCATAACAGACGAATCTTTCTTGACGATTCCTACTAAAATGCTCTCCATGTTAGACCTATTAGGATTGATCATCGTTCTTCCTTTTATCACAAGTATTATTAAAGTTGGGAAGTATGAACACAATGTAAATAAATTATTGAAAGCAAATATTCATCATCTCGGTCAAGTGTACAATCGTGGTTCTTTGTCTTCTTTTTTAGTGGGATCGTTTCTAAATTTGGCTACATTGCCACTATTAATCAACTCCTTATTAAGAAATTTAAGCAATGTCAGTAGCCGCGTAAAAAACAAATTGATTAGTCAGTCCGTTTTAAGAGGGTATAGTCTTTGTTTAATTTGGAGTCCAATGGAGTTACTAGTTGCGATGACGGTTGACGTGACAGGTGTTGGGTATACGACCTACCTCCCATGGCTCTTATTGCTTTCATTTTTACTCTTATTATTGGATTGGTTAACAGGCTTAAAATACAAGAAATACTTATATGAAAAAGGAGATAGTGGCCATGAGCCATTATCAATGTATAATTATAAAAAAATGGCGATCATGATTTTTGCTTTAGCTCTCTTTATTACAAGCGTCAATTTGTTCCGAAACGGGACCAATATCGGTTTTATTACATCAGTCACACTCGTCATTATCCCTTTTTCGATCGCTTGGTCCCTATTGATAAAACGATTTAGGGCATATTTGAGTTATAGTGTAAAAAGTTGGCAAAGAAGCACAAGTAAACTACAAAACTATTTCTTTTTGTTTTTAAGTGCAGGATTTTTTATTACGATGCTAAAAGAAACATCGATTTTTTCATATATGCAACATCCGTTTTTACTAGCAGCAGAATATCCTATTCTTCTTTTTGTCATGATTCAAGTGATTTTTTTACTGTTCGCTATGGTCGGCTTCCACCCATTGGTTACTTTCAGTATACTAGGTGAAATCTTAAAGCCGCTTATGGCAACTATTTCACCAATTAGCATCGGTTTTGTTTTAATTATGTCAAGCTTATCGACGGCTGTAGCTGGACCATATAATTTGAGCGTTTCTTTAACGGGTTCGATGCTGAAAACAAATCCATATTTTGTATCACTATGGAATTTATTTTTTGCCCTTTTATTTGGTAGTGCTGGAACCATTCTAGCCTTGTTTTTTCTATAATTTTACTCAGATGAAAAGTCACCAATTATGGTGGCTTTTTTTGCATCCTCTTTACAAAACCCAAACAAACTTCACGATTCTTTAACGTTCACTCACTTGGCAACAAGATAGATTAGAGTTGTAAAACAAATACATACACGGAGGCCCTTAGATGAAAAGAAGAAGAAGAACGGAAATCTTAATCAATGGCTCTCGAACTTTAGTAGAACAATTGGCAAACACTATTAGTGACAACTATGAGGTGAAGGTCATTCAGGAACCAGACCATGGTTTAGTGATGATGAAAGTACGTGAAACCTCTAAGAAAACCTTGTTTTATCCAGGGGAAGTTTTTGTGACGGAATGTAAGGTTCAGGTAGAAGGAGCGATAGGGATGGGGATCGTCATTGGTGACCATCTTGATTTTGCCTATAAATTGGCGATCATTGACGCTGCCTTTGAAGCAAATCTAATAGAAACGTACGCTTGGATAGAGCTATTAGAAAATGAAGAAAATCAAATTGTGCAGTCTAGAAGATTAGAAGAACAGTCTGTCTTGAAAACAAAGGTTCAATTTGAAACGATGGATGTTTCATGAGGAGGAATAATAAGTGAAGCTAGATATGGTTCACGATATTCAAACAGTGTATCGAAAGATTGTTAATTCAATGGCAAGACCTGGACAATTAGCAGATTTGTCAAAGGAAGCAGACTTGATTGAGGAAAATGAGGCGAAGCCATTCTTTTTGTTAGCCTTTACCTTATTTGATCAAGAAGTCACGTTTAAAGTACTTTCAAAAAATGAAGCAGCCATTTCTAAATTGATGAATCAATACACATATGCGAAGCCTGTTGAAATGGAGGAAGCAGATTATATTTTTGTCTTAAAGGATGCCGAAGAAGCGGCGCTTAAGGAAGCAATTGAAAAGGCGAAGCCTGGAACTTTAAAAAACCCACATGATTCAGCAACGATTTTTGTTGAAACGGATGAAATCACAAATGCTTCGACCTTGAAGTTAGAGGGTCCTGGCATTCAGTTTGAAGAGTATGTCCATGTGGAGACGAAAAGAAAGTGGGTAGAGTATCGTCAAATGAAAAACCAGGAATTTCCACTTGGAGTCGATCTGATGTTTATTGATCAAAAACATCAGCTTTTATCATTGCCACGTACAACACAAATTTCGGTTAATAGGGTGATGGATTAATGGGATATGTAGCGGTTAAAGGGGGAACGCTTGCGATTGAAGAATCGATAAAGCGTCTGAAATATGAAAGAGTGCAACAAGGACAAACGATTGAAGTGGAAAAAATACAAGCGGGCATGCGGGGGCTTATTGATCAAGTGATGTCTGAAAGTAGTCTTTTTGACGAATCGCTTGCCGCTTTAGCGATTAAACAAGCAGAAGGAAATCCAGAAGAAGCGGTCTTTTTATTAAGGGCATTCCGTTCGACCGTTCCGAGAAAGCATTATTCAAGTGTAATTGAATCACATGATATGAAGGTGGAGCGTCGTATTTCCGCAAGCTTTAAGGATATACCAGGTGGACAAATCCTTGGAGCAACAACCGATTACACACACCGATTACTCGACTTTCAATTAATGTCTGAAACAGATAATAGTGTCCAAGAGTGGTTAGACGATTATTTGTACGAAAAATCAGGGCAAGTGTCATCTGGAGACCTAACCTTACCAAAAGTGCTCGATTACTTGCGAAAAGAAGGCCTGATTTCACCATGCGAGAATAATGACGAAGAGCCAGATGATGTGACGAGAGAGAGTTTGGAGTTTCCTTCGACTAGAAGTCAAAGACTACAGGTTTTAACGAGAGGGCAAACAGGGGCGGTCACTTCGTTGGCTTATGCGGTCATCCGTGGATACGGCAATCTCCATCCAACCGTTGGAGAGCTCCGAGTCGGCAAATTGCCTATAACGATTTCTTCTCCAACCGCTCCAGCAAATGGTAAAGAAGATGATTACTATCTTGGTGATGTCAAGGTGACAGAAGTGGAAATGCTTATGCCGATCACCATTGAAAAGGAATTAGGAAAAAAAGAGATGGAATTTGAAATCGGTTATGGTCTTTGCTTTGGTCAAAATGAGACAAAAGCAATTGCGATGGGGATTTTGGACAATTGCCTTGAACATCCAAATCCGGATTATCCGAGTCATAATGAGGAGTTTGTCCTCTATCATATTGATTCCGTCGAATCTACAGGTTTCATTTCACACTTAAAAATGCCTCATTACGTTACCTTCCAATCGAAATTGGACAGTGTACGGAAGACGAAAAAAAAGCAAAGAGAAGAGGTGAAAAACGGATGAATACTGCCTATAACTTCGCTTTTTTTGATGAAGGTTCAAAACGTGAGATACGAAGAGCGACTCTTAAAGCAATCGCCATTCCTGGCTATCAAGTTCCGTTTGCCTCAAGAGAAATGCCGATTGGTAGAGGATGGGGGACAGGCGGCCTCCAACTTACACTCTCTTTAATCGGTAAAAAAGATGTACTAAAGGTAATCGATCAAGGTTCAGATGAGTCGGTGAACGCGGTCAATATTAAAAAGCTCGTATCTAATACGACAGGAGTAGAAGTAACAGACTACACATCTGAGGCGACGATCATTCAATCAAGGCACAGAATCCCGGAAGTACCGTTAACGAAAGAGCAAATACTTGTGTTGCAAGTACCGATACCAGAACCACTTCGCTATTATGAGTCAAGTGAAACCGAAACAAAGAAGCTTCATGCGGAAAAAGAGTATAGTGGAGCCTGGCTGATGTTATTCGAGCAGATTATGAAGTATGGAAGTATGACAACAGGGGCTGATCATCCCGTTCTCGTTCATGATCGTTATGTGATGGCACCTAGTCCGATTCCTCGCTTTGATAATTCCAAAATGAATGAAAGTGAAGCTCTCATATTGCTTGGAGCAGGACGGGAAAAAAAAGTATATGCGGTTCCACCTTTTACAAAAGTAGTCTCACTAGATTTTGAGGATTATCCATTTCAGGTGGAAACGTTTGAGGGTAAACATTGCCGCTTATGTGGGCAGACAGGTGTATTTTTAGATGAGCTTGTTGATGAATTAACGGATGAAACAGTTTACCAATGCAATGATACGAGCTATTGTCTCGAAAAATTAAATTCCGTTGGAGTGAAATAAATGACTGAATTTGAAGTTCCAGTTTTAGCAGTAAAGAACTTAAATAAGCAATATGGTCCAGGCTGTTCTCATTGTCGCGGTGGAGAATCATCAAGCCTTATCAAGAATTATTGTCCAGTTTGTGGAACGGTCTATGCTTGTCGGAATGTTTCCTTTGACGTTTTTCCAGGGGAAGTTCTTGGAATAGTCGGCGAAAGCGGCAGTGGGAAATCGACGTTAATGCAATGCCTTTATTTCGACCAAGACGTGACAAGTGGGGAAGCTTATGTGAGTGATTATCAAAATGGAAAGAAAAATTTATTTCAAGAATCTTCCCAGCAACAGCGCTACATTCGAAATCATATTATGGGAAAAGTTTATCAAAATCCGTTACTGGGTTTACGAATGAATTTTTCCTCGATTGGCAATATCGCAGAGAAATTAATTGCTGCAGGGAATAACCATGTGGGCATGATGGAGAGTAGAGGAACTGAGCTATTAAATAAAGTTCATATTCCTGTCCATCGTAGAAAAGAAGTACCGAAGAATTTTTCCGGTGGTATGCAACAGCGCGTTCAAATTGCGAAGGCCCTATCCAATCATCCACCCTTACTTTTATTGGATGAAGTCACAACAGGTCTTGATCTCTCTGTGCAAGCAAGTGTGCTTGATTTAATAAAAAGTTTGCAACGAGAACTTGGCATCAGCATTGTACTCGTTTCTCATGATTTAGGCGTGATTCGAATGCTCGCTGACCGCACGCTGGTGATGCTAGAAGGAAAGGTGATCGAGCAAGGCCTGACGGATCAGATTCTGGAAGATCCACAGCATCCATATACACAGCAATTGGTACATTCCTTGCTATAGCTTTATCTAAATTCAGTTGTTTAGGAGGAAACATTTTGTACGTCATAACTAACGGTAGATTGATCACCGAAGATACAGTTCTTTATGGATATGATTTATTAATAGAAGAAGATCGGATCAAAAAGATAGCTCCAAGAGGAGAAATTAAATTTCAAGAAGGGATGGAAGTCATCGATGCCGATGGTGGCTATGTTTCCCCAGGTTTTATTGATATCCATTCGGACTATATTGAACATATGGCAGCTCCTCGTCCAACTTCGTTGATGAATTTTGATTTGAGTTTAAGAGAATCAGAAAAGGAACTGATTACACATGGGATTACAACAATGTTTCATTCTCTTTCACTTTTTAAAGGAAGTGAGTATGACTATAAGCCCATTCGTGAACCAGGAAATGTACGCAAATTTATCGATTTAATCGATCAGAGTCACCATACGAAGCACTTAGTTCGTCATCGTTTTCATGCAAGATTTGAGATTGATAATGTGGAAGAGATCGAGAATTTAAAACGCTATATTACTGATAAAAAGGTTCACTTAGTGTCATTTATGGATCATACCCCAGGACAAGGTCAATATCGTCATCTTGAAATATATCGGAAAACGGTGAAGAGCTATAACAATCTTAGTGATTCATCGATTGATGTCCTGATTCGCAACCATCAAACAAAAGAAAAACTTTCGATTGAAGATATTAAAGAGATTGCAGAGCTGGCACACCAGCATCAGATTGCAGTTGCCTCACATGATGATGATACGATTGAAAAAATCGATCTCGTTCATAGCTTTGGCACAACGATCAGCGAATTTCCGATTACCCTAGAGGTGGCAAAACATGCTAAGGAGCTTGGGATGTATACGATTGCTGGAGCTCCAAATGTCCTTCTTGGGGGATCGCATAGCGGAAATCTCGGCGCTGCTGAAGCGATACAGGAGGAAGCGATCGATATCCTGTGTAGTGATTATTATCCAGCCGCGATGCTCCATTCTATCTTCTCTTTAGTAGATAAATATGGAATGAAATTGGCAGATATGATTAGACTAGTCACGATTAATCCTGCGAAAGCAGTAAAAATGGACCATGACATCGGTTCAGTGTGTGAAGGGAAAAAAGCGGATCTATTAATCATTGAGAAAATTGCCGGGGGTTTCCCTGTTATTACAAGTGTCTTTGTCGATGGAAAGCTAATTCAAAAAACCAATTATCGAATTTAATATGAAGGTTCTTTTCGTAGACATTGTTACTTTTTAATCCTTAGCTGATAAATTCAAAAAAATCAAGAAGGGTGTCTGCAAAATATGCCGTGCAGACATAAAAAATGATTGGATCGTTACGAAAAAAACTATCAATGTGAAAGCAGGTGAGTAGATGGAGCCTATTTTAGAAATTCAAGGTTTATCGAAATCATTCGAACTTCATAATCTTGGTAAACATATACGGGCGGTTAGCGATGTGGATATTGCCTTAAATGAAGGAGAATTTGTTGGAATTACGGGAAAAAGCGGCAGTGGGAAGTCAACCATTTTAAAATGTATTTATGGTACTTATCGAATCCAGGAAGGTTGCATTTGGTATCATTCGAAAAAGTTTGGACGGCTCAATTTAGCTAGTGCTTCAGAGCGGCAAATGCTTTATTTGCGGAAGCATGAAATAGGGTATGTTTCTCAATTTTTAAATGTGATGCCAAGAACGACTGCAAGGCAACTTGTCACGCACGCAATACTAGAAATGAATGAAAATGAGAAACTTGCTGAGGAAGAGACTGAAAAAATTCTCTCTCATTTTGAACTTGCTGAAGAATTATGGGATAGCTACCCGACAACTTTTTCTGGTGGAGAAAAATTGAGGTTGAATATTGCTAGAGCAATGGTCAAAAAACCACGCCTGCTATTATTGGATGAACCAACGGCAAGTCTGGACCATGATTCAAAGTTAAAGGTAAAGCAACTTATTGAACAGTTAATGAATGAAGGTACGACAATGCTCGGTATTTTCCATGATCTCGAGTTTATGAACAATCTATGTGACCGAGAGTACAATATGCAAAACGGAGTCTTTTCAATGTAGGAAAGCATATCTCTTATTTTGCTTTTTTGAGAATAATCTAGCGAAGAGCCGTTGCCAAGCAAAGCGCAAGCGCTCTCCCTTGCACCGTAAATTTCCTTTATCGAAATAAGGGCAGTTCAAATTTATACGGCGATGATCTGACCCTGTCACTTTTAAGTTTACTAACTCTTAACAATTCTAAATATTGCATTAATAGTAGATTGATATTTACTAGATATAGTAATAAAGGGTAATAAATTAAAAGGTGAGGAGATTTATAATGAAGAAATCGATCTTGTTATTACTATCTTTAGTCGTACTATTCGTTGCAGGCTGTTCTTCCTCAACAAATTCAGGAGGAGCGGATAAAGACGAAATAACCATTGCTTGGCTTCCAAACGAATCTGGAGCTGATTTAACTGAAGCGCGTGATGAAATTGGTAAAGTTATTGAAGAGAAGACAGGGAAAACAGTTAAGCACCAAACAACAACCGATTATATTGTGGCAATTGAAGCAGTTGCCAATGGAAATGCAGATATGGCTTTCTTAGGAGCTCAAGGTTACATAGAGGCTAATAACAAAAATGATAAGGTTCAACCACTAGTAGTTCCAACGGGTGCTTCTGGTACATTAGATGACGCAGTATATTATAGCTGGTTAGCAGTAGAAAAGGATAACGCAGATCAATATAAAGATGGCGACAACTTCGCTATCGATAATATTCAAGGAAAGAAATTTTCGTTCGTTTCGAATAGTTCAACATCAGGATTCAAAGTACCTTCAACAGGAATTGTTGATTATTTTAGTGAAAAATCAGAGTTTAGTGATTTAGTTGCTGAGGATTTATTAGAAGGCGGCTCAGACAAATTCTTTACTGAAGTATTATACGGTGGGTCTCACCAAGGTTCTGCCGTTAATCTTTTATCTGGAAAAGTTGATGTCGCTGCTTTCTGTGATACTTGTGTAAACAACTATGTGGAACTTGTTGAAGGTGAAGAAAATCGTCCAGGTGCAATTTATCGAGTAAAAGATGATGCTGCTGAGCCGTTTAACACAGTAACGGGTAAAGAATTCATTCTTATCTCTGTAACACCAGTATTGAACGCTCCATTTGTTATTAACACAGAGAACATTGGGGAAGACTTGCAAAAACAACTTCTAGAAGTCATGACATCTGATGATATTGTCAATAATGAAAAAGTATTCGTTCCAGAGGATTCTGAGTTCTCAGGATTATTTAGCAAAACAGCTGACGAGCGTTTAGTAGAAGTAGAGGATTCGTGGTTCGACCCGATTCGTGAGCTTTCAAAATAATCATCTTTAATAAGGAGAGTTAACCGATGACACCCCTTTTAGAAGTCAATCATGTATCCAAACAATTTGGAAATGAGACGCAGGCGTTATCAGATGTTAGCTTCTCCGTCAATGAAGGAGAGTTTGTATCAATCATCGGTCCATCTGGAGCGGGGAAATCAACTCTCCTTCGTTGCATCAATCGTATGATTGATGCATCAAGCGGGGAAATCAACTTCGATAACATGAATGTGATGAGTTTAAAGAAGAAAGAGCTGAAAATGGCACGGACAAGAATTGGGATGATTTTTCAACACTATAATTTAGTCAATCGATTAAGTGTGATTGAAAATACGCTACACGGGATTTTAGGAAAAAAATCAACGATTGCTGGAGTTCTCGGTATTTATAACCAGAAAGAGAAGGAGCAGGCCGTTCATATTTTATCAATGCTTGGATTAGACGAGCATATTTACAAGCGTGCAGACCAATTAAGTGGTGGACAAAAGCAACGAGTCGGAATTGCCCGAGCTCTTATTCAAAATCCACGGATGTTATTGTGTGATGAGCCGATTGCCTCATTAGATCCGAGCTCAGCGAAAACGATCATGGATCATCTTCGTATGATTTCTACAACAATGGGAATCACGGTTATCGTCAATCTGCATCAAGTAGATGTGGCCTTAAAGTACTCAGATAAAATCATCGGCATTAATCAAGGTCAGGTCGTCTTTAACGGAAGCCCGCAAGATATTACAAAAGAGGATATTCAGCGCATTTACGGGTCGGAAGCTGAAGATCTAATTTTTGACATAGGAGGCATCCATGCAAGCTGATTTTTTTGCCAAAAAGAGACGAAATTCGCTCGGGTTCCTTCTTATTCTAAGTGTGATCACGTTCGGTGCAATTGTTATTACAGAGTATAACGTGGTTAAAGGCTTTGAATCACTGCCGCGAGCAGTCACATGGGCTTTAGGTAATTTTTATCCAACACAGGAATCGTTATCAAGGCTTCCTGCCATTTTAAAAAGTTTGATGGAAACATTGCTAGTATCGATTGCTGCCACGACGATTGGAGCAATATTTGCTTTGTTTTTTGCCGTGATGGGCTCCAATACGACTCGTGTAAATGCCTTTTTCGGAAGTATAAGTCGTGGAATTGCCACGGTTTTTCGTAATATTGATGTTGCGGCTTGGGCAATGATTTTGCTCTTCTCTTTTGGGCAAAGCTCTTTAACCGGGTATTTTGCTCTATTCTTCGGTTCATTTGGCTTTTTGACGAGAGCCTTTGTAGAGACGATTGATGAGGCAAGCAGTGGCTCAGTTGAAGCATTAAGAGCAACGGGTGCAAGTTACTTCACGATTATTTCTCAATCTGTAATTCCATCAAGTGTTCCTCAGATGATTAGCTGGATCCTTTTTATGATTGAGACGAATATACGAAGTGCGACATTAATAGGACTCCTAACTGGTTCGGGGATTGGCTTTACCTTCAATTTATATTATAAGAGTTTAAATTACGATATAGCCTCGCTTGTCGTCGTCACCATTATCATCGCCATTCTCTTCATTGAATCCATATCTAATTACGTAAGGAGGGTGATTTTATAATGGAAGTGAATGAGCAAGTCGTTACAGGAGAGCAGCTACTCAAGTCAAAATCGATGAAACGAATCAAACTAAAGTCGTTGACGAAATCAACCATTGTTATCCGCATCACCCTGTTTGCGTTACTGTTTTTAACGGTGTTTGCCTTTTTTAATTTTGACTATAAAGAACTTGATTTTGCTGAGGCCATGTTTGCGACATTTGCGAACTTAAAAGCAATGTTTTTTGAACCACATTTTAACCATTTCACCTTTGCACATGCCTTCCAGCAAGTTTTTGTTACACTAGGACTGGCGTTCTTAACCACATTATTCGGTGCTATTATAGCGGTTTTTCTTGGCTTACTGGCAGCTGAAAATTTAACTTCTAAGAAAGTGTCTGTCGTTATTAAAGGAGCGGTTGCCTTTATCAGAGCAGTTCCAACCGTTCTTTGGGTGTTAATATTTGCTGTTGCAGCTGGACTTGGAAGTGTCGCTGCCGTCATCGGAATGACGTTTCACTCTGTTAGTTATTTAGTAAAAGCCTACTCAGAGTCTTTTGAGGAATTGGACAAGGGAGTTATTGAGGCTTTACAAGCAAGTGGAGCAAATTTTTGGCAAATCATTTTTCAAGCAGTCATACCTTCGTCTCTCACTTATATGATTTCTTGGACATTCTTACGTTTTGAAATCAATTTTGCTGTTGCTGTCGCAATGGGAGCTGCTGCAGGTGCAGGTGGAATTGGTTTTGATATGTTCATGGCAAGTAACTTTTACTTAGATATTCGGGAAATTGGAACGATCACCTTCTTTATTTTAGCTGTGGCCATTTTATTAGAAGTATTTGCAACACAGTTAAAAAAGAAACTTAAAGTGAATGGATAAATATGATTACTCGATCCTCTTATCAGAAGGGATCGAGTTTTTTTAGTATATAAAAAGTATGATTCAACAATATCAAGCTACTGAAGCCGGATATACGGCTCTTACGATTGAGATCCGCAATAATGTGTTAAACCCCCGCAATTCTCACTGATTTACCCGCAATAAATGGAAAAACCCCCGCAATAAATCAAAAAACCCTACCAATAACGCCGAAATCACCCGCAATTGCACTCTTTAGAGCTTTAGTTTGAGCAGCCATAGTTGGAAAAATAGCCGCATTTACGAGCATATGCTCTTTATTTCCAGTGTGTAGCAATCCAAATCGATATGGTAAGTACATCTAACAGTGAATATCTTGATCACCGAGGATTTGGGAGCATTATGGAGGATATCTACCCAAAATATAAGAACGAGTTAGATATAGGTACTCTCAAACGTTTATATACATAGATATCGTACATGATTGGAGCAGAGCCGATTTTATAAAAGTAGAATAATTTGATAAAATATCAGTATATTTCGAAAATTAAACCATTGGTAGCTACCTCGAAAGTATCCTTTCGATTTCCCGCGGAAATCTCTCACAATACCTTTTCTATTTTAAAAAAAGGATCATTGTTGTCAATCATGTTTCTTTTCAATAAGAACGGGTACATTTAATTACCTATTTTCCTCAAAAATTATAACGGGGAAGCAAAAAGTTCTAGATAGAAGGTCGTAATAGCACCTTCTTCCGAATATTTTTCGAAAAATGATTGGTTACAAAACCAGTGTAAATTAAAAAGGAGTGTTTTGATGCAATATGATATAAAAAAACCTTCAATTGGTTATTCAATTTTTATTTTATTAATGGTAGTTACGATTATTGCAGTCGGGATGATTGCCTTTGCAGCTTCCATTCAGATGATGTTATTTATTGCTATATTAACGGTTATTCCGTTTGTACTCAGGTTAGGGTATAAATATGAAACCGTGGAGGAAGAGATATTCGCTTCCATGAAAAAAGCATTACAGCCTTCGATGATCCTTTTAGGTGTCGGAGTATTAATTGGCTCTTGGATTATTTCTGGAACGGTTCCGACAATTATTTATTACGGAATTCAATCCATTTCCCCTCAATTCTTTTTAGTCACAACCCTTCTTTTCTGTTCAATCGTCTCACTTGCGACAGGCTCATCATGGGCCACATTAGGAACGGCCGGAATTGCGATGATGGGCGTCGGCCATAGTTTGGGTATTCCAGTAGGCATGACAGCAGGTGCTGTCATTAGTGGAGCCTATTTTGGAGATAAAATGTCTCCTTTGTCAGACAGTACAAACCTATCAGCAGCCGTTGTTGGTGCTGATTTAATGGACCATATCAAACATATGTTATGGACAACAGTTCCAGCCTATATCATCACTGCGATTATTTTTACCGTGATGGGATTCCAATATGGAAATCAAGTAGCGAATTCAACTGAAGTTTCAGCATTGACAGGTTATTTAGCAGAGAACTTTAACCTAGGTCTCATTCCGATCATACCTGTGCTCATTCTCTTCGGATTATTAATTTCCAAACAACCAGCCATTACTTCCATTTTTATCGGTTCAATCGCTGGAGCCGTAGTGGCACTCCTTTACCAAGGGGCAAATATGAATGGGATTTTGGCCGTTTTATATGATGGATATGTAGTTGAATCAGGGATAGAAGTCGTAAACACCCTTTTACAAAGGGGCGGTCTAACGAGTATGCTGCCGTTAATTGCTCTATTCTTATTTGCACTCGGGTTGGGAGGCTTGCTGCAAAAATCAGGTGTGCTTGAAACCATTATTGTCTCGGTCACGAGTCGTATCAAAAGCAAAGGCATGCTGGTGTTTGTGACCATTATTATCTCCTACTTTACGATGGGAATTGGCGGAGCCTTCTCATTTGGAGCAGTCATGACGGGGACATTGATGAAACCGATCTATGAAAAATTTAATTTGAAACCAGAGAATCTCTCTAGGATTATTGAGGATTCTGCTACCCAAAGTTGCTCATTAATTCCTTGGACGGCAAGTGGGCTCTTTACAGCTGCAGCATTAGGTGTCTCACCATTTGTTTATATCCCATTCTGTTTTCTCGCTATGATCACACCAATTTTTAGTTTAATCTATGGTATTACTGGATTTACGATGGCGGAAAATGATGTCGATGAAAAGCACGGTGGTCTGCAAACAAACGAAATCAGTGCATAATATATTTGAAAACTCCTAAACAAAATGTTTAGGGGTTTTCTACGTATTTAATGTGAATATAGAGCAAAGTAAAGCAAACGAATAGCATAATGGCTCCATTTTGGGTAATCTAAATGTAAGACGTATTGAAGTAAAGGAGAAGCGATGAACAAAGGAAAAGAGATAAAAGATGCAGGGTGGAATTTTGATAATAGCTATGCTCGTTTACCTGAACTAACCTTTACAAGAACACAGCCTGTTCCGGTTAGCTCGCCTGAAATCATAGTGTTCAATGATTCGTTGGCAGAAAAGCTAGGACTTGATCCTGCTAGGTTAAGTAGTGAAGAAGGTGCGGCCATTTTTGCAGGAAATGAGATTCCAGAAGGAGCAGAGCCTTTAGCGCAAGCCTATGCTGGCCATCAATTCGGTCATTTTAATCGGCTTGGGGACGGTCGAGCTGTGTTACTTGGAGAACAACTTATTCCAAGCGGAGAACGTGTAGATATTCAGTTAAAAGGATCAGGACGAACACCTTATTCTCGTGGCGGTGATGGAAGAGCGGCACTAGGACCGATGCTTCGAGAGTACATCATAAGTGAGGCGATGCATGGATTGGGAATTCCAACAACTCGCAGTCTTGCTGTTGTGGCAACGGGGGAAAGCATTTTGCGGGAAAAGAATTTGCCTGGTGCGATTTTAACGCGGGTAGCGTCGAGTCATATTCGGGTTGGAACGTTCCAATTTGTTGCAGCGTGGGGCAGTCTTGAGGAGCTACGTACTTTAGCTGATTACACGATACAACGCCATTATCCAAATATTGATCTGGAAAAAACGCCTTATCTGTCTCTTCTTCAGGAAACAATAAAGCGTCAGGCGAAGCTAATTGCCAAGTGGCAACTAGTCGGTTTTATCCATGGAGTCATGAATACAGATAATATGACGATCAGTGGTGAGACGATTGATTATGGACCATGTGCCTTTATGGATGCATATGATCCAACAACTGTGTTTAGTTCGATTGATCGGGAAGGACGTTATGCCTATGGAAACCAACCCTATATTGGTGGATGGAATCTGGCGAGGTTCGCTGAATCTTTAATTCCCCTTCTTCACGAAGATCCGGATGAAGCGGTCAGCATTGCTCAGCATGAAATTTCCAGATATTCCAAGCTATTTCAAAAGTATTGGGGAACGGGAATGAGGGCTAAATTAGGCCTCTTTAACGAAGAAGAGGATGATGAATCACTAATTGATACTTTACTTGGGATGATGCAAAAACATAAAGCTGATTTTACCAATACATTTCGTTACTTAACAAATGAGAAGCCAGAAGAAACGGTATTATTTGGGAAAGAGGAATTTACAAAATGGTATGAAGGGTGGCAAGGACGGCTTGAGCGCCAAGAGGAATCAAAAGGTTCTGCCATCCAACTAATGAAAAGAAGTAATCCCGTCGTTATTCCTCGAAATCATCGAGTTGAAGAAGCGTTGAAAGCTGCTGAGGAACAAGGTGATTTTACACTGATGAACAAGTTTTTAAAAGTGTTAGAAAAACCGTATGAACACACACCGGAACATGAAGCATATTGCACAGTACCAGAACCGTCTGGCGCACCTTATCGAACTTATTGCGGCACTTAAATGCTTCTGGGAAAAACTGTTATATGGATTGAAAGCTTTGCTACAAATGGGGTAGCGAGCTTTTTTTATTTTTAGCCAAAATTTGCTTGTGTAACTTCGGGATTATTCATGATTAAATACGTATAGGCAAACCTGTTGAAAAGCAGGGACGCAAAACTATAAGGGCTAAGGTGGAAAATTCACTATGCTAGCTAGTTGCCACTTTGGACCTAAAGTGGGGATTAAAATATCTCAAAAAAAGGGGAAATGAAGATGGAAATTACTTCATCAAGAAAAGAAAAATTCTCACAACCAAAGAAAAGTAGCTTGAAGAAAAAAGTAGCTACTATCGCTCTTGGTTTTTCTATATTTGTTGGCGGAACAGTAGCACTCGGAGCAGCATATCCAGATTTAATGGCAAAGATTACGGCGTTTGCTACTGGTTTATTTAATAGCAAGAGTGCAGAAGTAACAGCAACAGGTTCTTCAGCTAAACAGACTGCTGTAGGTGAGCTAGATCCTGTTTTAGAAAAAGCTAAGTCAGATATTCAATCATCTATTACGAGTCATGCAGATTCAGAAAAAGCTCGTATTAACTCAGAAGTAACGACGTATGTAGGTGCTTTAAAAGATGAAGCAACTACGCAAGCTGGTTCAGAAATCTCTACATTGAATGGACAGTTAACGGATGCAGCAAACGCAGAGATTCAGGCTGCTAAGGACGCCCTTAATGCTAAATTTGATGAGTACTTTACAACAACTCCAGCAACTCCGGTAGAATAATGGGATATGATAGCTAGACCAGCATTTAGTTGCTGGTCTATTTTTATCATCTAAAAAAGTTAATTTCATTTACGATATGGTTGAAAAGATGTTATTTTTAAAATAGTGAAGCAATAAGATAACATAGGAAATTTAAAAAAGTAGAGGTTACATCATTTATGAGAGAAGAGTTACGTATGAAGGCAGAACAATCCTATCGAAAGGCTGAGGATAGAGGAGCACTCTATTTCCGGTTACTGCTTGAACGAGTTCAACAAAAGTCCTATGTTTCTACATTAATGATTGATTTCAGAACATGGAAACAAAATCATATTCGTCATAATCCATTCCTTGCTTTTTTAGCAAAGGATAAAAAGAAGGATGTTACCGGGGAGTACAACCCTTATATAAAATGGCTTAATGAAACAGGAAAGTTAGATGCCTATCTGGATCGGAGTATTTCCTATCTTTATATGCGTGATTTAGGAAAGTCGCTCAATTCACCAGAAACGAAGGAAAAGATTCAACACACGGTCAAGCATGTAAAAGAGCGTTTAACTCGGGATGAAAAAGACGAGGAAGTACTTTTTAGTATGAAAGGCTTATACAGATGGGCACAAAAAGAAAAGGTAGAATTAACGGTTATTTGGCTAATTGAAAAGCTGAAGGATGTTTCTACCCATCTACCTGAGGGGATGGATGCAGAGCATGCCCAACGTAAATTATTAAAGATTATTGCTGGTGTCTTGATGCATGAAATAGACGATATGGAAGACTTTATCCCTGCCAATGAACGAACAAAAAGACTGAGCCAGGCACTTAAAATGGGATATGCCTACGGTTTAACTTATCCTTTTATCGATGATCTGCTCGATTCCCATGTCCTCACCCCAAGTGAGAAGAAACAATATTCTCATATGATCCGAACGACGTTAATCACTGGTTCTGTCCCAGAACTAGGGAAATGGACGAGTAAAACCGAGCCGTTGATGCGATATATTCATTCTGAACTTCGAGATGCATATGAGTCTATAAAGGATTATCAAAAGAAAGAGATGGTTGACTACTTTTTCGAGCAATCATATGTATTTTTTCAATCTCAAGAAGTCGATCGAAATAAAGATATACATAATGCGAACTACACGAACGAGGAGCTGTTTATCCCGATTATATTAAAATCTTCTTCGTCGAGATTAATTGTCCGCACGGTTCTCAGTGCGACTTTTGATGAAGGATTTGACGAACGGACCTTTTACTATGGGATCTATAATCAATTGGCAGATGATTTCTCAGATATGTTTGACGATTGGGAGGCAGGTTCTGTCACACCATACACCTATTATATGAAATATCATCATATTCGCCCTGACTTAGTTAACCCGTTTGAATTGTATTGGACGGTTATCTCCTACTTAATTCACGATGTATACGATTCTGATGAGAAGACACGCGAAGTCATTCTTGATCGAGCAATTAATAGTTTAAAGCGATTTAAAGAAAGAATAGGGTCAACAAAGTATGACGAGGTCATGAAGCTATTTTCTTCGTCCCACCGTGAGTTCAATCGTTTGATTCAAAAAATGGTTCGACGTGCAGATGATGTCGATTTTTTTGATAAGTTGCTACGAGATGAAACGATCAAATCGTTAAGAACAGAACGACAGGAACAGGACGAATTCCAAACAACGATTGAGGAAATCAGGGAACGTCTGAATCAAACTTTATCGATACCGGATCAGTCATTAACAGAGGAACCGATACATGAAGCAGCGAATTATAGTTTAATAGGAGATGGAAAAAGACTGAGACCAGTGATGGCCTGGTTTATTGGTGTAAAAGAATATGGATTAAAGGAATCAGCGCTTATGCCACTCTTAAAATCATTAGAGTACATGCATACGGCATCATTGATCTTTGATGATTTACCTGCTCAAGATAATGCCCCTATGCGTAGAGGCAGAGCAACCCTACATGAAGTATACAACGTGGCAATCGCAGAACTAACAGGTCTATTTTTAACACAAAAAGCGATTGTGGAACAATCATTATTAGAACAATTTGATTCTAATACAGTGTTAAAATTAATTCGCTATGCTTCAGAAATGACGGCAAGCATGTGCAATGGACAGGCGATGGATTTGGAATCGAAAGGGAAAAAACTTTCGATGGAACAATTAAATACTTTATGCCTCTATAAAACAGGACTGGCATTTGAAGCATCTCTTGTGATGCCTGCTATATTAGCTAACGTTGATGAAGAGGAAATTTTGGCATTGAAAAAGTTTGCTGCTCATGCGGGAATTGCCTTTCAAATTAAAGATGACCTTCTTGATGTGGAAGGAGACTCAAGCATACTAGGAAAAGGAATAGGAAAAGACGTTGCGAATGACAATGCCACTTTTGTAACTGTACTTGGTATATCAGAGGCCAGAAAAGCAATGTGGGAACACTATTGTCTAGCGATGGAAGTATTGGAGAGCATGCCACGAAATATATCTTTTCTAAAGCATTTCATGAATTATATTGTCAATCGAGATTACTAATGAAGGGGCAAGAGTAGATGAAAACACTTTTACTTACAGGGTTTGAACCATTTTTAAGTTATACGATCAATCCAACAATGCGCATTGTGGAGGAATTGCATGGACAAGTTGTGGGAAACTACAAAATTCATAGCGAAGTACTTCCAGTCGATTTCCGGAAGGCGGGAGAGAACCTTCTCGAACAGATTGATAAAGTGAAACCAGATGCCCTTATCTCATTAGGGTTAGCAGCTGGTCGTTACAAGCTTACACCCGAACGGATTGCCATTAATGTAAATGATGGGGAATCAGATAATAGTGGAAATGTGTTGGAAGATGAAGTGATTCAAGCTGAAGGGCAAGATGCTTATATGTCGACATTGCCAATTAGGGATATGGTCAATCGGTTAAAAGAAGTGGGATTACCAGCTGAAATCTCGAACACAGCAGGTACTTATCTTTGTAATCATGTGATGTACCAAGGATTACATTATGCAAAGACTCATCAAACCCACATGCCTTCAGGTTTTATCCATATGCCCGCTTCCCATGAATTAGCGCTCCAGCATGGAAGGATTCCAAGTTGGTCTCACGATGATTTAAAAAGAGGAATGATTACTTGCATAAAGGTTTTATCAAAAACGTTAGGAATTTCCTAGCGTTTTTTTTACGCTTTAGCAGGAATTTATAAATTCCCTCGACTTGTGGATAACATGTTCGTATATAAACAGTTGGCGTATCGGCATGAAAAAATAACAGGAAAAATTCCGCTTAATGAGCAAGCATCATGAAAAAAAGCCCAAATAACAGGAAAAATTCCTGCTATTCCAGTCAAGCCCATTATTATGTGTAAATTCATTCCTAATCAAAACAATGTTAAGCAGCTGATTTGTTTTTTGGTGTACTGGAAGGGGGGGCCCCCCTTCCAGTACACCAAAAAATTGCGCTTCGCGTTCCTAC
>NZ_HE978514.1:213759-360782 GCF_000311725.1 Robertmurraya massiliosenegalensis JC6 | reverse complement strand
AGTATCCATTGCGGTAGTCACGACGTAGACTAGACCGTTCATAAGAACCGGCCTGTAAATAGTCATCGCGTTCTTTTTCCATAAAAGAATTCAACACCAGGACGATAGACGCTTTGATCACAGCGTCTATATTAGAGTTCATAACGTATTCTTTTAAATCATCGATATTTAGGTTAAACTGAAATTGAGTCATAATTAATTCCCTCCACATTGTTTTCGTCGCTGATAACATTGTTGACAAAAGGAATTAATTTGACTCTTTCTTTTTACACAATTATATGGACTTAATCGCTATTCCTTCAAAAAATGCCAAAATAAACGATTTTGCTCTCCATAAGCGGAAAATCTTCCGTTATTTCTCCTAAAAGGGGGTCCATCGAGGAGATAACAGGAAAAATTCCGCTTAAGGGGAGAGATGGTTGGATCGAATGAGACAACCGGAAGCTTCCTACATTTTGTAGGAGCTTTTTACGCTTTTCCATTAAAAACAAAGAATAAAGAAATATTCCAATAAAGATACTAATTGTAAATTATAGGTCTTGAAAGGAGTGGCAAGTGATGGGAAGAATATGGTTAAAATGGCTGGCGTTATGTTTAATCGTTGCTTTTTCATTATTCACGAGAGTGGAAGGGATACATGGACAGCAGCCGCAAGGATTACCTCAATTAGAAGGTGGTTCAGAAAATAAGGAACGCGTACGATATCCCGTTTCTAATTTTTTGCTGCAAGAGCGGTATCCAGAAACAGTTGTTTTAAGTGGACCACAATCATCGAAAATGGTTGCGTTAACCTTTGATGATGGACCTGATCCACGATTTACTCCACAAATTTTGGACATTTTGAGGGAAAACGGAATTAAAGCTACGTTTTTTCTAATGGGTTCGAGGGCTGAGGCATATCCTGATTTGGTCAAACAAATTGCAGAGGACGGACATATTATTGGCAATCATACATATTGGCACCCTAATCTAGTTGAGGAGAAAGATGTTCATGTATTACAAAGGGAAGTCGTGCGAACTGAAGATAGTCTAGCCAATTTGATTGCTTATCGGACAAAGCTGTTTCGTGCCCCTTATGGATTCTTAAACAATGAGCTTGTAGAAAAATTGAGAGAAATGAATTATACCGCAGTAGCTTGGTCGGTTGATTCATTAGACTGGCATGAATCTCCACCTGATCAAATTACGTATAATGTGGTAAGTAATCTCCATCCAGGTGCCATCATCCTCATGCATGATGGTGCAGCATGGGATGAGGATCGAACGAACACGGTGAGAGCCCTGCGTCAAATCATTCCGGCAATAAGAGAACAAGGGCTTGACTTCGCAACTGTTCCAGAGTTGTTGAATATTCCGTATCGAAAATGATGGTGAGAGACTACTTTTTGCGTGAGATCGGCAATAAACAGGGAATCGGCTGAAAAAACAACACGATTCAAATAGAAAGGGTCTGTCCGAATTGTGGACAGGCCCTTTTTTGAAAAATCTAACCTCGATAACCTAACCCAATTCCGGATCATACCCATTATCCTTTAATGCTTGTACAATCTCTTCGATATGTTTTTGATCTTTTGTTTCGACGGAGAGAGAGAGTTGTGCATAGCTTGGGTAAATTTTATTCCCGATATGACTTAATGAAATGTCGAGAACATTGCCCCTTCTTTCCGTGACGACTTCTAATATTTTCTCGAGGTTGCCAGGCTGATCTTTTAGAATGGTGCTGAAACGCATGAATCTCCCTGCTTCCACCATTCCTCGTTCGATGATTCTAGAAATAAAGCTGACGTCCACATTGCCTCCACTTATAAGGCAAACAACTTTTTGGTCCTTAATGGGAATTTTTTGATAGAGCATGGCGGCAAGTGCGACTGCTCCCGAACCTTCGACGAGTAGTTTATTTCTTTCTAGGAGCATAAGCATCGTCCGAGCAATTTCTAACTCATTCACTGTATAAATTTTATCGACATATTTTTGGACAAGTTCAAACGGGACTTGTCCAGGTTTTTTGACAGCTATTCCGTCGGCCATCGTTGGATCAGCTTCAACGGTGATCGGTTTTCCTTCAACAAGGGACATCGCCATGCTTGGACAGGCGCTCGCCTCAACGCCGTATATTTTGATATGAGGATGTTTTTCCTTCACTGCAGCAGCCAAGCCAGCAATGAGCCCACCACCTCCGATCGGACAAACGATCACGTCAACATCAGGAAGTTGCTCGATTATTTCAAGCCCGACAGTACCTTGACCAGTGATAATGGCCTCGTCATCAAAAGCATGAACAAAGCTTGCCCCTGTTTTTTCTCGTAGTTCCAGTGCATAGCAAAGCGCATCATCAAAAGAATTTCCTTGTAATTCAATGTTGGCTCCATATTCTTTTGTCGCTTGAACCTTGCTTAATGGAGCAGCTATTGGCATTACGATCGTACAGGGAATATCGAGCATAGTACTTGCATATGCCACTCCTTGAGCATGGTTGCCAGCTGAAGCAGCGACCACTCCTTTTTGCAATTCCTCTTTCGATAAGGAGCTCATTTTATTATAAGAGCCTCGAACTTTAAAAGAGCCTGTTTTCTGCAGATTCTCTAATTTTAAATAAATGTCATTATGGGCGTAATTGCTAAAAGTACGTGAATAATCAAGTGGAGTTACATGTACAATGCCTTTCATTTTTTCATGTGCCATCACAATATCCTCATATGAAATCATCAGTTTTTCTCCTTTTGAAAGCCAGTATTCTCTTATTTTTCACAGAGGTAAAAAGGATATTCGTTCAATTAAGGATGGATTAAAACAGGGGTTCCAATGGGGACAATGCTAGCTAATTCTTCGACATCATGATTATGCATTCGGATGCATCCTCTTGAAACAGCATGACCGATGGAGTTCGGATCGTTCGTTCCATGGATTCCATAATGTTCTTTCGACAAACTCAGCCACATCGTTCCAAAAGGTCCGCCGGGATTTGGGGCTTTATTAATTATGATAAAATTGCCGATTGGGGTCTCATGAAGCATTCTCCCTACGGCAATTGGATATTGTTTTTGCTGTACCCCATCCCCAAGAAGTGTCAATGTACGATTAGAAGTAGAGACATCAATTGTATAAGGGATCGTATGAATGTCAGGAAACCCTGGAATAACAATTGCTTGCCCAGGATAGAGCATATTTGGATTGATTGTTGGATTGGCCTGAATGATGGAGGACAGAGGAGTACGATAATCTCTTGAAATTTGATGAAGTGTTTCCCCTACTTTTACAGTATGGATCATGTTCGCTCACCACCTATTTAGATAGTACAGTGTATGTGAAGACAGTAGAGAGTTTCCGATAAATAAATAAGAAGCATTGATTTAGTGAATTCTATAAATACTGGACAAATCTTGGATGGAGGAAAACGATGAAACGAAATAGCATCTTGAGGCAAGGAAATAAATCATCATTAATTGCGGCTGTTGTTAATACGATTATTGCTGCTGTTAAAGGAGTTGCCTACTTTTATACAGGCAATGTAGCCATGTTTGCAGAAACGATGCATTCATTAGGAGATGCCGCAAATCAATTTTTCGTATTTATTGGCAGTGCTTTAAGTAAAAAATTGCCGACTGACCGTTATCCAAATGGGTTTGGCCGTCTGGTGAATTTGGTTTTACTTGGGGCTGTAATCATTGTTGGAATAATGAGCTATGAAACGATTAAGGAAGGGTATCATCATATTCTTCACCCGACAGAATCAAAGGGGATTCTCATCAATATTTTGGTATTAGGAGTAGCTGTTCTTTTGGAATCATACGTCCTTTTCAAGGCGATGAAGGAGGTGCTCCATGAGACAAATGTGGAGGCAAAAGGAATGGCAATCATATCTAAGAGCTTTGGCCATCTAAAAAGAGCGAAACCAGCAACAAAGCTTGTCTTCATGGAAGATTTCGTCGCTACACTTGGTGGAGTCATTGCCATTATTGGAATTTTGCTTGCCTATTTTGCTGGCTTTCATGCAGCTGAAGGAATTGCTTCTATTCTAATCGGGCTTATGATGTTTTTTGTCGTTGGTAGGGTGTTTTTAGACAATGCAAAAGGAGTTCTTGGTGAAGCAGATGATGATTTGGAAGAAGTTATCGCCAAATATATATTAACACAACCAGAAATTAAAGATATCCAAACGTTATATGCAGTGAAGGAAGGAGAGGATTTCCATATTGAAATGAAATTAGAGATTGATCCAAACCTTAGTGTAGGAGAAGCCGGCCAAATTAAGGACCGAATTGAAGCAAAAATTTTTGAAATGAAAGGCGTGACCGATGTTATTATCGAATTTGATGAGGACGATGGGATTCGGTCTTGGAATACGACTACTTAACCTTGCGGGAGCTCAGTCAATTTTCTGAAGTCTTTTTTTTCCTACAATGATAAAATAGCTACTAGGTTCATATTAGGTAGGTGGGATAAAAAGATGGAAAGTTTGTCATTGAGCTCCCTTTTAGATGTAATGGGAGAATTGTTTTCTGATGAGATTTCGATAGCTGTTTCAAATCCAAAAGAATACATCTATTACCGTCCAAGCAAACGAATCAATCTGAAAATAAAAGCAGGCGATCCTGTCAAAAAAGGGACGATTGCCTATAAAGCAATCAGATCAGGGCAAAAAGTTTCAGAGTTTATTGACCGTGATGTATTTGGTGTTCCTTATCACGGCATGGCTGTTCCTTTTTATCATGATGGGGTTTTGGAAGGCTGTGTGACAGCGATTTATCCTGCCCATACGAACGGGAAATCGGTGGTCACAATCAAAACCTTAGACGGATGGAAGCCACTCCCTTATTCAGAGGTGCTGTATTTAGAGGTTAAGGACCGGAAGACTTATGTACACGGAGAAGAGTACTCGGGTGTCCACAAACATTCTTTGCAGGAGTTTGAATATATTTTACCTCGTGATTCATTTGTTCGCTGTCATCGCTCCTATATCGTCAATGTACATTATATTCAAGAAATTTATCCTGATACTCATTCTACTTTTGTACTGGAAATGAAAAATGGAATGCGAATCCATGTCAGTCAGTCCTACTCAAGTTATTTCCGGAAGATTTTAGGGTTTTAGTTCTTCGTGCTTTAGAGTTTGAATTTTCTGGTTTATTTAAATTTTTCCTTCTTTAACTCGGATTTCTCTATCTGCAACTTACATACGTTAAAATTTATTGAAAAGGGTTACAGAAAGAGGGATGTGGATGGAAAAACAATTAGAGAGGATTGGCATTCCAGCGTTAAAAAATCGTGTTGTCACACCGGAATTAGCGGCATCGTGGATTCAAGATGGGATGACGTTAGGCTTAAGTGGATTTACACGAGCTGGGGATGTAAAAGCAGTTCCATTTGCTTTAGTGAAGCGAGCTGAACGAGAAAGCTTTAAGGTTAATGTGTTTACTGGAGCATCCTTGGGCTCTGATGTAGACCGCTTATTTGCAGAAGCGGGTATCATTAACAAACGCCTACCGTTTCAAGCGGATGCGACAATGAGGAAGAAAATTAATGCAGGTGAACATTTATTTGTTGATCACCATTTATCTCATACAGCAGAATTGGTCCGTGCAGGCGTCATTGATTCGATTGATTACGCAATATTGGAAGCGATTTCTATTCAAGAGGATGGATGGGTGATTCCAACAACTTCAGTAGGCAACTCCTTAACTTTTGCTAAGCATGCCAAAAACATCATTATTGAAATCAATATGTCTCAATCACCATTATTAGAGGGGGTTCATGATTTATACGATCCAGGTCAGCAAGGAAAAAGAGAGCCGATTCCATTGAAAAAAGTAGATGATCGTATTGGGACGATCGGAATTCCGGTTGATATCAATAAAGTGAAGGGGATCGTTTTTACAAATCAATTAGATTCTCCTTCTACAATTGTCTCACCAGATGAAGAGACAAAACGAATGGCTGATCATCTTATTTCATTTTTTCGTTCCGAAATTGAAGAACGACGACTCACTCCTAAGCTTGCACCGCTGCAATCAGGAATTGGTTCAATTGCCAATGCCGTTCTGCACGGGATGTTAGATTCGGAGTTTCATGATTTAGAAGTTTATTCAGAAGTATTACAGGACGCTGTTTTTGATTTAATTGATGCGGGGAAAGTCCATTTTGCTTCTTGTTGCTCTATTACCTTATCAGAAGAGAAGATGGAGAAGGTATTAAGTCAGTTTGAACAATATCGCGATAAAATTGTCATGCGTCCACAGGAAATCTCCAATCATCCAGAGATCATTAGACGCCTCGGATTAATTTCCATTAACACAGCGTTAGAATTTGATATTTATGGAAATGTGAATTCTACTCATGTTTTAGGGACGAAAATGATGAACGGAATTGGGGGTTCTGGGGATTTTGCTCGCAATGCACGTCTTGCTATTTTTGTCACAAAATCGATTGCAAAAGGTGGAAATATTTCTAGTGTTGTTCCATATGTTTCCCATACGGACCACACGGAGCATGATGTTGATATCGTCGTCACCGAACAAGGATATGCCGATTTGCGTGGCTTAGCACCAAGAGAAAGAGTCGAGAAAATCATTGAAAACTGTGCCCATCCAATGTATCGCCAACAATTATGGGACTATTATACAGAAGCACTTTCTCGCGGAGGGCAAACACCACATGTGTTAGAAAAGGCTTTTTCTTGGCATAGTCAGTTTGCAGAAAACGGCTCGATGTTATTTGCCTCTAAAAAAGTAAATCGTTAACGTTCTTTTTAGTCTTCCATGAAAAATGGAAGACTGATTTTTCTCGTTTCAAAGGTGAATAGTGTATAATAATAGGTATTATCGCTTCATAAAGGAAGGTAATCTATGTCATTGGAACATGAAAATATAACGAGAATTTTATTAGATGAAAAAGAATACATACTCATTGGTACGGCTCATGTATCAAAACAAAGTGCTGAACAAGTAAAAGAAGTAATTGAAGCAGAAAATCCTGATGCTGTTTGTGTAGAGCTAGATGAACAACGGTACCAATCGATCATGGCAGGAAACTCATGGAAGAACATGGACATATTTAGTGTTATTAAGCAGAAAAAAGCATCATTATTGCTTATTAATTTGGCTATTTCTTCTTTCCAAAAGAGAATGGCGAGTCAGTTAGGCATTCAACCTGGACAAGAGATGATTCAAGGGATTGAATCAGCGAAAGAAACAGGTGCAAAGTTAGTGCTTGCTGATCGAAATATTCAAACGACTTTTTCAAGAATTTGGCATCAGGTTGGACTTTGGGGGAAAGCGCAGCTTCTTGCACAAGTGGTAGCAAGCATTTTCAGCAAAGACACGATTTCTGAAGAAGAACTGGAGAAAATGAAGAGCAAGGATATGATTAATACGGTATTAAATGAATTTACCGAGTCCTTTCCTCGTTTAAAAGTGCCTCTAATTGATGAACGCGATCAGTACCTAGCGCAAAAAATTAAAGAAGCACCAGGTAAAAAAATTGTAGCCGTCTTAGGAGCAGCCCATGTTCCAGGTATTCAGGAAGAAATAAAAAAGGACCATGACTTAAAGCAATTGTCCAAGCTTCCACCAAAATCAAAGGCTCCCAAAATCATTGGCTGGTCGATTCCAATTGCTATCTTGGCCATTATTGCTTATACGTTTTTTGCTAATCCTGATGCTGGCTTGCAGCAAACGTTAAGCTGGGTAATTTGGAATGGTTCATTATCAGCGATTGGGACTGCTATCGCATTAGGACATCCGATTGCCATATTAACGGCATTTATAGCAGCTCCGATCACATCGCTTAATCCACTCCTTGCAGCCGGTTGGTTTGCAGGATTCGTCCAAGCCTATTTTAGTAGACCGAGCGTGAACGACTTTGAAACATTAACGGAAGATGTGTTCACAGTTAAAGGATTTTGGTCCAATAAAGTGACGCGTGTTTTACTCGTCATCGTCTTCGCCAATCTTGGCAGTTCATTAGGTACCTTTATTGGTGGTGCTGATGTCATTCGCTTATTTTTCGAAAATTTCTAAGCTTACTCATTACGAGTAGGCTTTTTTTCATGGAAGAAATCCCGTAATTTCTCCTATGCAAAGGGAAAAAATGGTTTGTTTCCCCAGCATATGTAGGGATTGCTCCGCATACAATGGGAAATGGTAATACCTTCCTTGATGGAGAGTATAGAGAAAATAAGTATGGGGAGGAACTATGGGGAAATTTCGTTGGAAAGGTCTTTTTTTCGTTGTTGTGATTTTATTTGTATTAGGGGGTTGTTCAAAAGAAACAGAGAAAGTAGTAAAAAACATGAAGCCACATAGGGTCGCAGCTGCAGTAGAGATAAATAACAGAGTGATAGAAAAAGAGAAGATGCAGTTGATGATTGATGTGGTCAATCCGTTGACAAAGGAAATTATCAGAACTTTTAATCTGAAGGAATTGGAAGTAGAAGATGCTGTCTTTCAAACGGAGCTCAAAAACTGGGCGAGGGAATTAGCAAGGGGAACGGAAGATTCGGAGGGCTTTGATCAAAGGATGGTTCTCGATAAAATCGATGAGAATGGACAGATTCAAAAAGGGAAGCCAATGGTCATTCTTCAAGAAGAAGAATTGGTCAAGAGGGTGCTCGAAGCGAGTGAACGAGGTGGTCAAGTTGAGTTGCCATTACAGGTAACGGAAAGCCAGTATTCTCCAGATGAGGTATCACAATTAGATGAAGTGGTCATCAGTTCTTATACGACGTACTTTGACAGTGGCGTCGTTGGCAGAGCGAAGAATATAGAATTATCAGCTGCCGCTATTAATAATGTTATTTTCGGACCAGGAGATATTTTCTCCTATAATGAGATTGTTGGACCAAGAGATGAAGCAAGTGGCTATCAAAAGGCGATGGAAATTGTCAATAAAGAGCTTGTTGAAGGGATTGGCGGTGGTGTTTGTCAAACATCGTCGACCTTGTTTAATGCGGTTGATGCGATCGGAGTAGAATATATTGAATGGCATCACCATTCGATTAGTATTGGGTATGTTCCAGTTGGAAGGGATGCGACTGTATCATATGGTGGCTTAAATTTCCGTTTTCAAAATCCACATGATGTGCCATTTTTAATAAAAGCATTTGTCGAAGGTGGCTCACTAACCGTAGAGGTGAGAACCTCTGAGGAGTATGCAAAGAAATTAAATGGTGAATTATAACGAAAAACTTTATCCATTCTGCAAATGGCTCTTAAGAAGGGCTGTTTTTTTTCTGGGGATTTTTTGAAAATCTTCCAACAATGATAGATGAAAGCGATTTAAATAGTATAATAGGAGTTAGATAGACAAATGAATGCTTAGGGAGGACAAGGAATATGCGGAATGAAGAAATGTTATTAATCCCAGGTCCAACGCCTGTGGTAGAATCAATTTACGATGCATTAGCGAGTGAAACGAGAAGTCATACGGACCCTAGGTTTGTTGCCATTTACAAAAGTGCGATTGAAAAGACAAGAGCGATGTTAAAAACAGATGGTGAAGTGTTTGTCATTTCAGGTTCAGGAACGATTGCCATGGAAATGGCGCTAGTAAATACGGTGGCAGCTGGAGAGAAGCTTTTGGTCATTAGTCATGGCTACTTTGGCGATCGTTTCATTAAGCTAGGACAAGCATTTGGAATTGAAGTAGACGTCCTTCAAGCAGAATGGGGAAAACAAGTTGCTCCAGAAGAGATAGAGGCGAAGCTTGCAACAGGTCATTATAAAGCAGTCACGATTACCCATGCCGACACATCAACGGGTGTGGCAGCCAATCTTGATGTGCTCGTTCCTCTTATAAAAAAATACGGTGCTCTTGTCATTCTTGATGGTGTATGCGCAACAGCGGCGATGGAAGAGGATATGAGTAAAGCATATGGTGACTCTGATGCGAAAATTGATGTTGTGTTAACAGGGTCACAAAAAGCAATCGGCGTTCCACCGGGTCTGGCGATTATAGCATTTAACCAAACAGCACTTGCTGTCCGAGAAAAAATGGAACGGGTTTCAGCTTATTATGGCGATATTTATAACTGGATTCCGATTATGAAGGATCCATCAAAATACTTTGCGACTCCACCTGTAAATCTTGTCTATGCTTATGAAGAAGGAATGAGATTGGTTTTAGAGGAAGGGTTGGAGAACCGTTATAAGCGCCATTTGGCATTCGGTACAGCTGTAAGAGCTGGACTTTCCAAATATGGCATGAAGGCATTGGCAGATGAATCGGTTGCTGCAGCAACATTAAGCTGTATACGATATCCAGAGGGAATTGATGATGCAGCTTTTCGTGCTGCACTGGCTGAAAAGGGATTGATCGTTGCTGGTGCTTTGGCTCATTTAGCAGGGAAAGCATTCCGAATTGGACATATGGGGAATACAACGGTTGAAATGCTTGAAAAAGCGATAGTATTAATTGGTGAGACATTGAACGAATTTGGATTAGATGTTTCGATTGAAAAAGCAGTTGCTGCTTTTCGAGAAAATGCTTTAATGGTATCGAACTAAGGAGAATAAAGAGGCTGGAGTCAAAAAGTCGGTAGTAACGACTTTTTGATTCTAGTTGGGAGTGTATAAAATTCCCTCGACTTGTGGCGTATCGGGATGAAAAAATAACAGGAAAAATTCCGCTTAATGAGCCACCATCATGAAAAAGAGCCGAAATAACAGGAGAAATTCCTGCTATGCACTGAAAAAATGTCAAAATAAACGTTTTTGCTCTCCATAAGCGGAAAATCTTCCGTTATTTCGCCTAAAAAGGACTCCAATGACTATATAACAGGAAAATTTCCGCTTAAGCGTGAGAGATGGTTGGAGCAAAATTAAATTTAGATAAACCGGATTCTTGAAGGGTAATTTGTGTTTCACTCGATATTCTGCTCAAGGAAAATTGAAGGTAGGAAACGCAATGGGTGTTGCGTTCATGGCAAAATTAACACTCAAAAATAGAGAAAGGTGAATTTGAAGCTAGTTATTTCCCAGCCTCTTTTTCGCAAAATTGACTTATAATATAGTTTAGGTATCAAAGAAATCAGATCAATCGTTTGATTAACTGGAGAAATGGAGAGTTTTTCATGTATTTAACGGTAAAAGAGGCAGCGGAATATTTGTCCTTAACAGAATCAGCTGTCACAGAGCTAATCTTAGCAAAACGGATTCGTGCTGTACATGATGGGGAGCAATATTTGGTGAATCGAGACCAGTTCCAAACCCATCTTAAACAGTTGGAAAAATATAAAGAGTTAGTAGAAGAGATTCTTAATGAACCGATCCCGGAAGATATTGATGTTAAGGATGAAGACTAAGAATGCGTTTCTGAGGCGGAATCTATCCGGCTATTTATCATCCCGGGCTGAAGTGCGAACCGAGTTTTCTATCAGACGTATGCCAACGCATACGTCTGTTTATTTTTGTCTATTACAAGATTCCAATCGCAAAAGAGAACATCACTTTGTAAAAGATGCATAAATATAAAAATTATTATCCGGTTTATGCAAATTTTACTTGCAATCGGGGTCTAATATCATTTATTATGTTTAAGGAATTAATGTAATAGTATATTAGGAAAATAATTTAATAGAAATTATCCAACACTCAATCCTAATTTTTTATATAGCGTATTCAATATCATAATTGTGCTTCTCAAGTTAAAAAACGAACGATGATCTCTAAAAATAATACAAATATTAAACTATCAAGTAGAGTTTGAACGAAAAACACTACAAATGTTCGTTTTTTAATATACCTTCGTTCTTTGTGAAATCAACTCAGCGGAATATTTTTTATGAATGAACGTTAAAATACAATAGACAAGAGGTGTTTACGATGAGTAATGAACCAAATTCAAAAGCAATGTCTTATTCATTGATAGATTTTCTTAAGTTTTTAATCCCGTCCTTAATTGGAATCTCCTTATTTATGGTCCCTGTGAAATCAGGTGAAGGAATTACGATTCCAGTGGCATTGATCGCCAATCTTTTAACTGAGACTTTGGCAGCGTCGATTCCAACAATTGCGGTAATCTTGATTTCTCTTTCTGTTATAGGAACAATTGTTGCTGTTCTTTTCAAACCACGTGTTATAATGGAGAGTCCATTTTTGAACCGATTGTTTACGGTTAATAAGTTTTGGCTCGTTGCCCGACTAGTTGGTATGATTGTGGCCATTATTACGTTATTACAAGCTGGACCAGAATGGATATACTCGGAAAATACGGGTGGACTCCTTCTTTATGATTTAGTACCTATTCTTTTCTCCGTTTTCTTATTAGCTGGTTTTTTATTGCCGTTATTGTTAAATTTCGGGTTACTTGAGTTTTTCGGTGCGTTATTAATGAAGGTGATGAGACCTGTATTTACGTTGCCTGGCCGAGCGTCTCTAGATTGCCTTGCATCATGGGTTGGAGATGGTACGGTTGGTGTCATTTTAACGACGAAACAATATGAAGAAGGCTACTATACGAAAAGAGAAGCGGCTGTTGTTGTGACTACTTTTTCAGTTGTATCGATCACTTTTTCCATCGCGATTCTTCAATACATGAATTTAGACGATTATTTTGTTCCATATTACGTTACGATTGTTGTAGCTGGCTTAGTTGCAGCATTAATTATGCCACGTATTCCTCCGCTTTCAAGAAAGGCGGACACTGGATACGATAATGTCAAAATTACGGTTGAAAATCCGATTCCACAAGGTCAATCTCCGTTAAAATGGGGCGTGTCAGAAGCTGTTTCGAAGGCAAGAAAAAATAACGGTGTTTTGGGAACCGTAAGAGAAGGATTCGAAAATGTCCTTGATATGTGGTTAGGCGTGTTACCAATTGTTATGACGATTGGGACAGTTGCTCTTGTGATTGCTGAATTTACTCCATTTTTCACGATTCTTGGGAAGCCATTTGAACCGATTCTTGCACTGATGCAAGTTCCTGAAGCAGGAGCTGCTGCCCAAACTATGGTCATTGGTTTTGCCGATATGTTCCTTCCGGCTGTCATTGGCAGTGGGATAGAAAGCGAACTGACAAGATTTGTGATAGCCGGCGTATCGGTCACGCAATTGATTTACATGTCAGAGTTAGGCGGATTATTGCTTGGTTCTAAGCTTCCTCTTAACCTGAAAGATTTAATACTGATCTTCTTATTACGGACAATTATTACATTGCCGATCATCGTGATCGCTGCCCATATTATTTTTTAAAATTTCGGCTCTTTTCGCAAACTTTGGGAGAGCATTAAGAAACAACATGCCTGTATTAGGGAGCGAAAATTGCCGTCGCATCCTTCATATATAGCCATAACCTAATACCGGCTTCTGGGTTTTTACAAATAACCACAGTCTATACGAAAACAGCGAATACTTAAAAGGTCGGCCCCTCACCTGAGGGATCGACCTTTTATTTATATTTCTGATGTATTTAAATTCTCCTTCATTTCTACTTCATGTTCTTTCGTTAATTTTTCGATATTGTAATTATAATCGCGTATTAGCTTTCGTGCCTCATCGAGCATTACATTTGCTTCTTCAATGATCGCTCGGTCTTGTTGCTCAAGTGCCGTGACGATGCGAGTGAATGCATTATATTGTGTATTCACACCTTCTATATATCCTTCATGAACTTCTCGCAGTTCCTCTGTGTCAAGACGTATAGCTTCCAACTTATTCATAAAATCCTGGTAGGTTGGAATCACTTCCGTTAAGAGTACGTCGTACAATAATTGGTCAGACGTGTAATTGACTCCAGTGACACTATCATAGGCTGAAATCGCTTGTGTTTCTAATCCAATAATACTCGAAAGCTCTTCATTTAAGTAAGTTTCTAATTCTGTCTTGACCGGATCCTCTGAAGAACAGCCACTAATCACCAAAAAACAAAGTAAAACGGGCAGCATTAGTAATTTTTTCAATGGTCCACCTCCATAACAATAATGTATGAAGGGGAAAAGCTGAAAGGTTCCTGGCCATTTTATAAAATAGTTAAAAATAAGGAAGAAAGCTACAGTTGCCTATAGAATTATAATGATGCTTTTATAAGCGCTGTTTTTCCAACTGCTCTTATTAGAACTAGAAAGACAATTTCCAAGATCAAAGCAACAACTATCGAGAACACTGTTAAAGCTACAGCAGCATCGTTTGAGAAGTTTATCAAAAGGAATGTTGGCTGGATGGTATTACTATACAGCGCCGAAAGAAGAAACAGAATGTGGTCGTTTTTTCACATTTAACAGTAAATAGATTATACTTAAGTAAATTACAGATTTGTCCTTCTCAAGTTAAAAAACGAACGAAGTTAACGGGAAACAATATAAAGATTAGAATTGTAAGCAGAGGTTGAAAGAAAAGTGCTAAAAATGTTCGTTTCTTAATTTACCTTCGTACATTTTGAATTCGACAACTTGAGTAAATTCCACATTTTTAAACAAATACAGTCTTAATGAAAAGGAGCGCATACTTATGACAGAGAAAAATCAATCTGAAGCACCAAAGAAAATTAGCTTGAAAGAAGCAATGAAGCAACAGTTGGAAAATAAAAAGAATCAGGCAAACGCTAATAAAGGAAGAGTGAACGGGGACCTTACGACGAAAAAAATGAAAAGCCAACAAAGTAAAAAGCCGAGCAATACAAGAAGAAAAATGGGCGTATAATGCTTGAATAGATGCCCTTAGAAGAATGTTCAAGGAGACGAAGAGATTGTCCTCGAAATTAATAAATATCAAGCAAATTATTTTGCACCGCATGGTGATGCGACTGAAAGACCCTTTTTCAACGAGCTTTGGTACGATGCAAGATAAAGAATTTTTCATCATTGAAATGATTGATGAAGAAGGGGTACGAGGCTACGGAGAATCAGTTGCGTTTGCAAGTCCATGGTATACAGAGGAAACGGTAAAAACAATTGAGCATATGATGTCGGATTTCTTAATTCCGCTCCTTTTTCAAGAACCCATTCATCATCCTGATGAAGTTTCAGAACGATTTGCCATTATTAAAAGAAACAATATGGCGAAGGCTGCTTTAGAGGGGGCTGTATGGGATCTGTATGCTAAGCGTCAAAATCTCCCTCTTGCGACTTGTTTAGGCGGAGCGAAAACAGCGATTGATGTTGGGATTAGTGTGGGGATTCAACCAACGATAAAAGATCTACTGTCGAAAATCGAGCAATATGTCCTTGATGGCTATAAGCGCGTCAAGTTGAAGATTAAGCCTGGAAAGGATTTGGAAGTGTTAAAAGAAGTCAGACGTGTATTTCCGAACCTTTCCATGATGGCTGATGCTAATTCAGCTTATACATTAGACGACATCGCTCATTTGCAGAAATTTGATGATCTCGATTTATTGATGATTGAACAGCCACTTGGCCAAGACGATATTATCGAACATGCAAAGTTACAAAAAGAATTGCAAACCCCCATTTGCCTAGATGAGAGCATATACTCTCTTGATGATGTAAAACTTGCTATTGAGTTAGGGGCATGTCAAATCATCAATGTCAAAGTCGGACGAGTTGGCGGATTAACAGAAGCAAAGAAAATCAATGACTATTGCAAAATTCATAATATCCCCGTTTGGTGTGGTGGTATGTTAGAGGCAGGGATCGGACGAGCACATAATATTGCCATTACTACTTTAGAGCAATTTACTTTACCAGGTGATACATCTCCTTCTAATCGCTATTGGCAAAAAGATATCGTCATACCAGAAGTGAAGATGGAACAGGGGGTTATACAGGTTCCAACGACACCTGGGATTGGCTATGATCTCGACTGGGCAGCAGTAGAAGAATATCGTGTTAAGAAGAGAATATTTGAGAGAGAAGCGTTAAGGTAAATCCTTGAGGCTTCTTTTTTTATATTTTATACATCCATATGCAAATATATGCTATAAAAATAATATTTTATAAAAATATATTGCATAAATAATCATATGTTAGTATAATTACAACATATCAAAGAGAACGTACTTACTAGATTGTAAGACAAAAGGAGAATGTAAAATGAAGAAACTAACTAAGCTAAGCTTTTTAATGATGTTGACGATAGTGGTCATTCTTTCTGGCTGTGGGACAAGTAACACAACAGGAGGAGAAGGTGAAGAACAGGTCCTTAAAGTAGTAACAAATGCAGCTTATGCACCGATGGAATATTTAGAAGGAGATAAAGTTACTGGATTTGATATCGATTTTATCAATGCAGTCGCTGAAGAAGCTGGATATGAAGTAAAAGTAGAACACACTGGTTGGGATGCAATGTTTGTTGAAATAGAAGACGAAATTGCTGATTTAGCTGTAGCAGCTATTACCATTACAGATGAAAGAAAAGCAAGCTATGACTTTTCCGTACCATACTACCTATCAACAAATATGATATTGGTGAAAGAAGGCAGTGATATTCAAAGTGCGGAAGATTTATTGGATAAGGTAGTTGCTGTTCAAAATGGAACTACTGGTCAGGAATCAGCCGAAGCACTTCTAGGAGTAAACAGCAAAAACATAAAGAAGTTTGAAGATAATAATCTAGCTATTCTAGAACTTTTAAATGGTGGGGCAGATGCTGTCATTGCTGATAATACGGTAGTAGAGACTTATGTGAAGAACAACCCTGATCAAAAACTAGTCGTTGTGTCAGATGAAGAGAATTTTGATTCTGAATTCTATGGTTTGTTATTCCCCCAAAATAGTGAATTAAAGGCTGATTTTGATAAGGCTGTGAATACAGTACTAGAGAATGGAAAATACACTGAAATTTATAAAGAATGGTTTGGAACTGAACCAGATGTAGATGGATTAAAAGCAGCACAATAATGACTGACGATTCCTTCCGCTGTGAAAACATACTCAAAATGTTCACAGGCATAGAGCGTAAAATAGGTTAAAATTGAGTATGTGTGTTCTTTCACATAATATACCGAAAGCGGAAGGAACGTGTCCTTATGGCTTATTATAAACCGGAAGAAATTACAGAAATTACAATTAAGCATGGTGTCAAAAAAGCAAATTATCCATTAATGAAATCACTCATTTTAGGATTCCAAGCTGGAGCTTTTATTGCACTTGGCTATTTGCTGTACATCCGTGCCACAGCTCCTCTTGGGGGAGAATTAGAAGGAATATCTACGATTCTAGGAGCTTCATTATTTCCAATTGGCCTTATCTTAACATTAATGGCAGGTGGGGAATTGCTAACAGGCAACATGATGGCCGTACCATTGGCCACATATGCAAAAAAAGTGAAGACGACAGCTCTCATGAAAAATATAGTCATAATTACACTAAGTAACTTTCTAGGAGCGGTGTTTGTTGCCTACTTTTTTGGCCACATTGTCGGTCTAACAGAATCAGGACTTTATTTGCAAAAAATGGTACATATTGCTGAACATAAGCTTGATGGAACATTTGTACAAGCGTTTGTTTCAGGAATTGGTTGCAACTGGCTTGTCGCATTAGCTGTCTGGCTTTGTTATGGATCAGAAACTCCGTCTGGAAAAATACTTGGCATTTGGTTTCCCACGATGACTTTTGTTGCGATCGGTTTTCAGCACGTCGTAGCCAATATGTTTGTAATACCGGCGGCTATTTTTGCAGGATATTTAACTTGGTTCGATTACTTCTCGAATTTCATCCCAGTATTTCTAGGGAATTTAGTTGGTGGCTCAATTTTTGTCGCAATGCTCTATTGGTTTTCTCTTCAGAAAGAGGATCATAGCAAGCAATCTGAAAAAAAATCATTGAAGGTGAGTTAAGGGTCACATAAGGATAAAAATCATAAATCTTCCCACTTACTTTAATCGTTTTTATTCTAGTATAGGACTTTATTAATAGATTTTAGGTTGCGAACGCAATCTTAACTCAGTATAATATTGTTATATCAGAATTTATAGAAAATTTTTAAATTAAAATTTATTTGAGGGGGAAGATTTGTGAAGAAAGTAACGAGATTAGGATTAATCATGATCATGGGGCTTGTTATGCTACTTGCCGCATGTGGATCAAGTGAAACAAGTGGTGGCGATGAAAAGAAAAAGCTTCGTGTTGTAACAGATGCAGCATATGCTCCTTTTGAATCATTAGAAGGAGATCAAGTAGTTGGATTTGATGTAGATTTTCTAAGTGCCGTTTTAGAAGAAGCTGGCTATGAAGTGGTACAACCTGAGCATGTTGGTTGGGATCCACTATTTATCGAAATTGAATCGAAAGAAGCTGACTTAGCGATTTCGGCGATTACGATAAATGATGATCGAAAACAAACGTACGATTTCTCCTTCCCTTATTTCTTATCTACTAATAAAATATTGGTTCCAGAAGGAAGCGATATTAAAAGTGGAGCCGATTTAGAAGGTAAGGTAGTAGCCGTTCAGAATGGTACAACAGGACAAGAAACAGCTGAAGCGATTTTAGGTAAAAATAGTAAGGATATCAAAAAGTTTGAAAACAATAACTTAGCGATTATGGAGCTTGAAGCTGGAGGAGCGGATGCTGTTGTCGCTGATAATACCGTAATCGAAGAATATGCGAAAAATAACCCAGAAAAAAATCTTGTTGTTATTGAAGATCCTTCCTTTGCAGCAGAATACTATGGCTTAATGTTCCCGAAGGATAGCGAACTAGTTTCTGAATTAAATGAAGCGATTAATAAAGTATTTGATAGTGGAAAGTATGCAGAAATCTATGAAGAGTGGTTTGGCTCAGAACCAGATGTAGACAACCTGAAAGCACAACAATAGAGGCACAAACGAGAGGAAATTGCGTAACTCTATGTATAGTGTTACGCAATTTTTTTGAGAAAATGAGGTGAATTACAGATGGATATGATGAATTGGTTATCAACATTTTCTTTTGGATTTGCACAATCCTTAACGGAATTAACAGGCTTAAGGATTGATTGGCTTGTGGATTATACTCCCTATTTTTTAAGAGGGACACTTTATACAATTGGAATTTCCCTCATAGGGATTTTAATAGGAACGATATTAGGTCTATTAATCGGTTTAGGAAAGATGCTCAATAATAAGTTATTAAGCTTCCCATTCCGATTTTACATCGCTTTTTTCCGTGGAACTCCTTTTTATGTGCAACTTTTACTGATTCATTTTGGTGTTATTCCTGCTCTGCTTGGGACAACAAATGGAATAGCTGCTGGGATATTAGCTCTATCCTTAAATGCAGCTGCATACATTGCGGAGATTTTCCGAGCTGGTATCCAGTCAATTGATAAGGGACAAATGGAGGCTGCTCGTTCTCTTGGAATGAACCATATACAAGCAATGAGATATATCATCCTTCCGCAAGCGTTCAAACGAATGATTCCACCTTTAGGAAATGAATTTATTGTCCTTATAAAAGAATCTTCTCTTACAGCTTTAATCGCTGTTCCTGAATTGATGTATTGGGGCAAAGCATTCCAAGGTCAATATTATAAAGTTTGGGAGCCATTTTTAACAGCGGCTGTAATCTACTTCTTCTTAACATTAACATTAAGCTATTTATTAAGTCGTCTAGAAAAGAGGTTAGCAACAGAATGATCAAAGTAGAAAAATTAAAAAAATCGTTTGGTGCTAATGAAGTGCTTAAAGATATTAATGCTACCATTAAGCAGCAGGAAGTAGTCGTCGTCATCGGTCCTTCTGGTTCTGGAAAATCAACTTTTTTACGCTGCCTCAATTTACTTGAAACGATTACAGATGGACATGTTTTCATTGAAGGTGTCGACGTTACGGCGAAAGAGACAGATATTAATAAAATTCGCGCAGAAGTGGGTATGGTATTTCAGCAATTTAATCTTTTTCCACATAAAACAGTGTTAGAAAATATCATGCTTTCACCTCTTAAGGTCAAAAAGGTAGAAGAAAGCAAGGCAAAGGAAAAAGCGCTTGAGTTATTGCGAAAAGTAGGGCTTGAAGAAAAAGCGAAAAGCTATCCAGATTCCTTATCAGGCGGACAAAAACAACGTGTGGCGATTGCCAGAGCACTCGCGATGGAACCAAAAATCATGCTTTTTGACGAGCCGACTTCAGCACTTGACCCTGAAATGGTAGGGGAAGTATTAGAAGTCATGAAACAATTAGCCAAAGAAGGAATGACCATGGTTGTCGTTACCCATGAGATGGGCTTTGCCCGTGAGGTAGGAGACCGAGTTTTATTCATGGACGGTGGCTATATCGTTGAGGAAAACATTCCGCATGAGTTGTTTGACCATCCTCAGCATGAACGGACAAAGGCGTTTTTGAGTAAAGTTTTATAAGGCTCTTTTCGCATACATTGTTTATTTTCTTTCGAAAAAAACTAATTTATTTTGGAAAGCAATAAGAGCCTGATTTAGGGAGCGAAAAGTGCTGTTGCACACTTTCATGTATAGCCATAACCGTGATATGAGGGTAAAATTATGCTTCTGGGTTTTTACAAATAACTACAATCTATACGAAAACAGCGTTTTATAATCATAATTTTACGAAATCCGGGCTTATTGAATGCTCGGATTTTTTTCGTTGATACTAAGAATGTAACCTTCTACATTCAATTACGTCTAAAAGGATGAGGTGAAGAAAATGAAAAAACTTTTGATGACATTATTAACTGGCCTTACCTTACTCGTCATGACAGCTTGTGGTACAGCAGATACAGAAGATCAAGCAAGTAGTGACAATCCTGAAAATGGGACAAGCGAAGTGGCTGAGGAAAACAATGATGCTGTAGACGAGAACGAAGCAAGTGAAGAAACAGAAACGAATGATGCAGCGGAAACAGAAGATCAAGCAACAACGGAAAATGATCGCGAAGTGATTACAGAAGAAACGACATTTAACGGTGTCGTGGATACACATTCCATTGAAGTACAGAACGAGTCTGATGTACTTGTATTGCAAACACTTGATCCAGGTGTAGCTGATATTGATTTCCAAGCCGTTGAAGCAGGCACACCGGTTATCATTCATTACTACCAAAACGAAAACGATCAAAATATCCTAACTGAATTTGAGATTCAATAAAATGAGAGCTCGCCAAGTGGCGAGCTCTTTGATTTAAGAAATGTTCCAGTTCTTCTAGTTAGGCAGAATGTTTCACTAACTTTGGATTCTTTTGCATAGAGGCATATAAAAGGAATCCACTTAAGATGAGTAGCAAGCTTGTAATGATGAAGACCGATGAAATACCGAAATATCCAGCGATAAATCCACCCATAACCGGGCCAATTACATTTCCTAAAAAACGGAGGCTGGTGTTGTATCCGAGTACCTCTCCTTGCATCGCAATCGGTGCTTCCTGACGAATATACGCTACACGCACCGGCACAATCCCCCCGATAGCAACCCCCAAGATAAAACGGATCACCACTAGCTGCCAAATATTCGTGACAAAGGCTCCTGGCAGATAGACGAGACCGGCAATGAACAATAAGGCAATCAGAATCTTAATATAGCCATAGCGATCGGCCATTTTTCCCCATTGACGAGCCATCATTAAATTCCCAAGTCCTGCCGCAGAAAAGGCAATCCCTGAGAATAGGGCTAAATTGGCTGGACCATGAAGTTCACTTACATATAAGGAAAGAATAGGCTGAATGCTAAAATGGGCAATTTGAATCAGAGTAGAGATTAAAAGTACATTTAATAACAGTGGATTTCGACTGATATGTTTAAAGACTTCCTTCGTTGTATAAGAAGTTTTTGTGCCTTTAACATCCTTCATCCTATACTCTTTCGTTGTAATAACAAGCACTGCTGAGATGAAAATGGCAATGGAAGTCCATTTAAATGTAGCAGAATAACCAAATGTATCCGCAAGCACACCACCTAAAAGAGGTCCTATTAACTGCCCTGTAATCGTTCCAGTTTGCAAAGTGCCTAAGACTCTTCCGGCAATCTCTTTTGGAGTTTGAGTGGAGATAAAAGCTTGAGACATGGAGATAAATCCGGCGAATACTCCCATAAACATGCGTAACAGGAATAACTGCCATACTGAATGAACAAATCCCATTAATAAAATTGAAAAGGCCATTCCGAAGGCCGAGAAGATAAGGAGTTTTCTGCGTCCGTACTTATCCCCAATTCGTCCCCATAGTGGTGAAAAAATAAATGCTGTAACAAAGGTGACACCGAAAGTTATCCCAGACCAGTGTTGAACATATTTGTCGGAGAAATTGCCGAAGGAATCAATGTAAAGGGAGATAAAAGGGAGGACCATTGTCATACTCCCAGCAATAAAAAAGTTGGCAAACCACATGATTTTCAAATTGCGTTTTGCGATAAGTTGTTCGTCCATATGAACACTTCTTTCTCAGAAGAAATTTCGCTTTCCTAAATAATATAATAACTGAATAATGAAAAATTACAAGAAATTTACTTGACTTTTTTCATTTCCAAAGGAAAATGGGTTTGTACAAACGCTTGATTAAGGCAATTGTTCGGTTTTTTTAGAGGGCTCAAAAAAGTGAAAAAAAAATCAAACGTTTGATCGATTTAAGACATGCCCTTCTATTTACTATTTCCATTTTTCCTTGTAATCTAGAAACTAAATAGCAATGAATGGGGAGGAATGAATTTGATTAAAGCGATTTTTTTCGATTTAGATGATACACTGCTTTGGGATCATAGAAGTGTGGAAGAAGCTTTTGCTGCTACATGTAGGTTGGCAGAGGAAAAATACGGAGTTTCTCCGCAAGAATTGGAAGGAGCAGTACGAAAAGCGGCAAAGGAACTTTACGCATCGTATGAAACATATCCTTTTACGAAAATGATTGGCATTAATCCGTTTGAAGGCTTATGGGGAAACTTTCTCGATGAACATGATGAACATTTTCGGAAAATGAAGGAGATTGTTCCTGCATATCGGAAGGAAGCGTGGGCGAGCGGATTACGGACACTTGGCATTGAGGATGAAGATTTCAGTGCCGTACTAGCTGAGCGTTTTCCGGAAGAACGTCGAAAACATCCTGTTGTATTTGAAGACACATTTTCTGTTTTGGACAGGCTTAAAGGAAACTATACATTATTGCTTTTAACGAATGGTTCTCCAGATTTACAAAATACGAAGTTAGCAATCACACCAGAAATTGCCCCATACTTTGATCAAATCGTCATTTCAGGAGCATTTGGACGTGGTAAACCAGATCCAACCATTTTTGAGCATGCCCTTAAACTAATGAATGTTTCAAAGGAGGAGGCGATAATGGTTGGCGACAACTTGATGACTGATATATTAGGGGCATCACGGGCAGGAATGAAATCGGTATGGATTAATCGCCATAATAAAGCACGGAATGAAGTAATACCAGATTATGAAATCAGCCAACTGGACGAGCTTTTTGACATTTTAGAGACAGTTAATCAAGCAAAATGAAGTAAATGAGGGAATCGCCGATATATTTTATTTTTCGCCGATAAAATTGGATTATCGCCGATATATTCATTTTTTCGCCGATAAAATGAAATTTTCGCCGATATATCCAAAAAATCGCCGATATCCCTCTCAAAAGTGAGGTCATGCAAATGTTAGAACAAGCAAAACAACTATTACAGGCTCATTTTGGGTATTCTTCCTTTCGAAAAGGGCAGGAGGCAGCGATCGAATCGATTCTAGCTGGCAAAGATACGGTTTGTATCATGCCTACTGGTGGAGGGAAATCGATATGTTATCAAATACCAGCTCTCGTTTTACCCGGTACAACGATTGTTATTTCACCACTTATTTCATTAATGAAGGATCAAGTTGATAGCCTCTTACAAGTAGGAATTCCAGCCACGTTTATTAATAGTTCTTTAAGTTTTCAAGAAGCAAATGAACGAATGGAAGCTGCCATTTATGGAGAATATAAGCTCTTATATATCGCTCCAGAACGACTTGAATCACGTGAATTCGTTGAGCAATTAAGAGGACTCGATATTCCCCTTGTAGCCGTGGATGAAGCCCATTGTATTTCCCAGTGGGGACATGATTTTCGTCCAAGCTATCTGCAAATTCAAAGACTGATTGAACAACTTCCACAAAAACCTCTTGTTATGGCGTTAACAGCGACCGCTACTCCACAAGTACGTACGGATATTTGCGACACATTACAAATTGATGAGCGTCAAACGATTATGACGGGGTTTGAGCGTGAAAACCTCTCATTTAATGTCATAAAGGGCCAGGATCGCTATGCCTTTTTAAAAGAATATGTCAAAAAGAATGAACAAGAGGGCGGAATTATTTACGCAGCCACTAGGAAAACGGTTGATCAACTTTACGAAAAATTATCCAAAGAAGGAATTCGCATTGGCCGTTACCATGCGGGAATGAGCGATAACGATAGAAAACGGGAGCAGGAGAAGTTTCTTCAAGATGAAACAACGGTGATGGTCGCAACTTCGGCATTCGGTATGGGGATCGATAAATCAAATATTCGCTATTGTATTCATTATCAACTCCCTAAAAATATGGAGAGTTATTATCAAGAAGCGGGTCGTGCAGGTAGAGATGGTCTTGATAGTGAATGCATTGTCTTGTATTCTTCGCAAGATGTTCAGGTGCAACGATTTTTGATCGACCAATCGGCAGACAGAATGAGAATTGCTGGAGAGCTTGAAAAATTACAGGCAATGGTTGATTATTGCCATACTGAAAACTGTCTCCAGGCTTATATTCTTGAGTATTTTGGAGAAGAGGATGCTGCAAGATGTGGGAGATGTGGCAATTGCACAGATTCTCGCACCAGTGTGGAAGTGACAAAAGAGGCACAAATGGTTTTATCATGTATCATCCGTATGGGGCAACGCTTTGGAAAAACGGCAGTTGCTCAAGTATTAACCGGTTCAAATAATAAAAAAATCAAGGAACTAAGATTTGATCAATTGCCAACGTACGGCATCCTAAAAGAGATGAGTGCAAAAGAGGCAAGTGAATTCATTGAATTTCTCATTTCGCAAGATCTAATTGGAGTCGAACAAGGTCAATATCCAACGATCTTTGTTACACCAGGCGGGAAGGAAGTCTTGTTAGGTAAGCAACAAGTCTTTCGAAAAGAAGTTGTTGAAGTGGTTCAGGTTTCTACACAAGATCCACTATTTGAAAAGCTGCGTCAAATCCGAAAATCGATTGCTGATAGAGAAAGTGTACCTCCATTTGTGATTTTTTCCGATGCTGCGCTGAAGGATATGTGTATAAAATTACCACAAAGTAGAGATGAATTCCTTAGCGTTAGTGGTGTTGGAGAAATGAAGTTGGAGAAGTACGGTGAACAATTTATAAACGGGATTATTGAATTTTGTGAAGAAAATCCAGAGAGAATGACGGAAAAACCAATCATGGAAGCTCCGAAAGCGAAAAAGAAGAAAGGGGAGAAAAACTCCCATCTGGAAACGTATCATCTATTTAAGGAAGGGTTATCTGTTAAAGAAATCGCCAAAAAGAGGGAGATGGCTACAAGTACGATCGAGAACCATATCCAACAATGCATGGCAGAAGGGTTGGACATTACTGTATCTGAAATCATTCCCGAGCGCTATTTCCCTCTTCTTAAACAGGCGGTAGAAGAAGCTGGAGCAGAAAAGTTGAAGCCAATCAAAGAACTTCTTCCAGATGAAGTCTCCTATTTGATGATTAAAGTCTTCTTACGTACACGCCAAGTTAATTAATTCAAGGCGATTTCAGAGGCATGGAGAGCACGAATCTCAATGCCTCTTGTACGTGGGAGAGAGTGATATGTGAAAGAGAAAAGTATGTTACATGAAGGTCTTGATTATAGTGAAAAAATAAAAGACTGTAGACATTCGTAAATTTGAGTTGGCCTACAGTCTAAAAACTTCTTAATCTAGGGGATTTTTTATTTTCTTCAATATCGGAATAGCGTCTCCCATACATTCAAACACGAAATCTGCAGAACTTGGATTTCCAACTCCGTGGGAATCGATGAAAATGGTGCCACAGCCAAGCGGTTGAACAGGACGGATTTCGTTAATCCAGTTGTCGCCTACACTCATGATCTCTTTATATTCCACACCAAATTCATTTTTAATATGTTCAAAACGTTCGAGTGTACGAGTCGGCTTTTCGCCGTTGAATATTTTTAAATCAAACAGCCTGTCAAGGCCAATTTTTGTTAAAATGGCTTCACTATCTGGCTGAGGGCTGTTCGTTAATAAAACAAGTTTTACATGTTCATGAATGTCGCTGAGTACTTCTTTAAAGCCGACAATTGGTTCCATTTCAAATTCTGGTCCCATCATATATTCCCTTGTTTCGAGAAATGCCTCATAGCACTTCTTACTATTTAGCCCATAGTGGCCTGCGATCGAAGTGGAAATCCACCATGGATCGCCAATGCTTAGCATTGTGTCGTAATTGATTTCGATTGGCTTAGGGTAGAGCTTGTTAATCTCTTCATTTGATAGTCGATGTCCGTTCCACTTATAGGCTTCTTGAACGATGTTATCAAGTTGTACTAGAACTAAATCGTTTATTCCATCATAGATTCGTCCTATTTTAATCGGGTGTTCATCACGCTTGACCGCATCAAAATCTTGTTGGAAAAGGGACTGCTTTTCTACAGAAAGTTTGTCCTTAAGTCGTGCGGCTTGGTAATCAAAATGATGTGTATCTTCATACACAGTTCCATCTAAATCAAAAACGAGTACTTTTACTTTTGAAACATCCATTAATCGTCACCTCTTTACTAGTGTAAAGAAGACCACTTAATAAAAACAAGTAGATTTGCTGAATTCACATTGCTTTTACATAAAAATTACACATTTTATGAAGGGAAAATAAACTTTCAAATTGTATTCCAGTTTACTAAATATTATTATTAGACTTGATGATTTTTTAATAAGAGCTTTATGTGGCTTTTCGTGCGAAATCCCCCTTTCGCACACCGTTAAAAAGATAGGAGAATTTTAAATGAAGATAGATGTAATGGAAGTGTGTTTGCTCGCTGGAAAGATTATGCTCCAAAGCGGTGCAGAGACTTATCGAGTCGAGGATACCATGATGAGAATGGCGTCCTCCTTTGGGGCCAAAGAATCACATAGCTATGTGACGCCAACAGGAATTATGTTCTCGCTTGAGTGTGAACAACCAACCAAAACGAAGCTCATTCGAATTACTGATCGGACGACCGATTTACATAAAATCACATTAGTAAATAGTGTTTCTCGTGAAATTAGTAATAAAGAATTGACGCTTGAAGAAGCATATGAATCATTGCAACAGATAGAAAGCTCAACGCCGTCCTATCCGATTATCGTACAAGTATTGGCTGCTGCTATCGCAAGTGGTTGCTTTTTAATCATGTTTCAAGGGACTTGGAATGACTTTTTTCCAGCTGTTGTGACAGGTGGGATCGGATTAATTAGTTTTATTTATGCCCAGCGTCTCGTTCCGATTAGATTTTTCTCAGAATTTGTTGCTTCCTTAATTATTGGGATACTTTCATGGATATTTATCTATATCGGTTGGGGGGAGCAGCTGGACAAAATTATCATTGGATCTGTCATGCCACTCGTTCCAGGTCTTGTCCTTACCAATGCCGTTAGAGATCTAATGGCCGGACATTTAGTCTCAGGGCTGTCAAAAGGAGCGGAAGCTTTATTAACCGCTTTTGCAATCGGTTCTGGTATAGCGGTCGTGTTAACTTTTATATAGGAGTGTTGAAATGGTTTTAGAACAGCTAATCACAAGCTTTATTGCCTCTGCGGCATTTGGAATTATTTTTAATACGAAGAAAGTGTCTTTAATAAAATGTGGAATTGTCGGTATGGCCGGCTGGTTTGTTTATTTTATGATGACGAGCAATGGGATCGATTCGGTTCCAGCCTCTTTAGCTGGTTCATTTGTAGTCGCATTAATTAGCCAATTTTTTGCTCGAAGATATAAAGCACCGATTATTATTTTTAATGTTGCTGGCATTATTCCGTTAGTTCCAGGTGGTCTCGCTTATGATGCAATGCGTAATTTCGTAGAAAATGATTATATTGTTGGATTAGGTTTGGCTGCAAAAGCTGGCTTAATTTCAGGAGCCATTGCGCTAGGTCTTGTTTTCTCTGAAGTGATCAACCAATTGATTCGAAAAGCAAAGCTACCTCCAAAGGTGTATTCAAAATCAAGACTGTAGAGAACTTATCTATAATGATAGGTTCTTTTTTAATTGGTCACGCCCTCTCTATTTAGAGATAAATGAGGGCTTTTTGCGATCAATTTCTATTGTAAAGACAGTAGCGAAAAATATAGGAAGGAGTGGAAATTTCTTCACATAAACTGGGCATAAGTTGTGAAAAATATGGAATGATAAGCAATTACATAGATTCACAATTTACGAAAGTAGATCAAAGTCATTGTCAAATGTTGTAAGAAAATAATGCTGAACTCTAGGATGATTACATTGGTGACACTTGCTTTCTTAGTAGTATTTATTGGGATGCTTATACTTATTGCCCTTATTGATATGTTTATATGGCAAGTATCCTTTTTTAAAGTAATCTTCATGTTGTTTAAATTAGACGAGGGAACGAATGAGAGTTTTGTAAGTGCAACCGCCATAATAGGGTTGATATGTAGTATCGTCATCGATTATCGCTTAAGAAAAAATAAAGGGCAGAAGCCATTATGAACAAAAAGCTTGTGGAAAATATATCCTTATGGCAGTTGGCGGTGTTAATATTCACCTTTGAAATTGGGAGTGTTGCCATCGTTGGAGTTGGGAATGACTCCAAACAGGATGCATGGTTAGCTGTTGCCATTGCGACGGTGTTAGGTGCGGGAATTGTAGCCTTTTATTTTTCTCTCTTAAAACGTACTCCTGGGAAAAATCTGTTTGAAATCATCACTCTTTGCTTTGGAAAATGGGTAGGCAAAGCAATAGGGCTTCTATATGTGTTTTATTTTTTTTATATTGCTCAAAGGGTATTAAGAGATTTTTGCGAGTTGATTACAACGGTCATATTTGAAAATACGCCAATAGAAGTTATTTCAATTACGATGATGGGCGTTGTTGCTTATATGATTTATTTAGGCCTTGAAGTTTTTGGAAGAACAGGTGAGATTTTTATTCCTTATGTGTTTACATTTACAATTTTAATAGGGTTTGCCATATTTTTTTCAGGAGAAATGGACTTTAAAAATTTGCTACCTGTCATGGCAGAGGGGGTAGGTCCGATTTTTAAACATATCTTTCCTAGACTTTTAACCTTTCCATACGGTGAGTTAATCACTTTTATGGTGATCATGCCATATGTTACTCAATTTAATAAAGTTGGCAAGGTCAGTGTAGTTACCATTTTAATTAGTGGAGCCATTATCATTTATGGAACATTAATTGAAATTGCTACTCTCGGTACAGAGCAACTGGAAAGAACGGTCTTTCCGTTGCTATCTGCTGCTCGAGACATTTCCTTATTAGATTTCATCGAAAGAGTTGATTTAGTTGTCGTCTTTATTGTCATGTTTGGAATTATCACGAAGGTCAGTGTGTTTTTCTATGCTGGGCTAAAAGGTCTTGAACATGTGATGAAGGTTCCGTACCGATATATGGTTCTTCCGATGGCAACGATTATTTCTTACGGGGCCATTCTCATTAGCAGCAACTTTGCTGAGCATATTGAAGAAGGAATTCGATTTATCCCCCAATATATGCATGTGCCATTCCAATTAATCTTTCCAGTTCTCATTGCTCCAGTACTTTTTTGGAGAACAAAAAATCAAAAAAGGGGATCGGAAACCAATGAGTCTCAGTGATTTCCTATTTAAAAGGAGAAAAAATAAAAATGGCGATAAGGCACCAGTGGAAGAAATTTTTCAAAAAGGGGATGTTTCAAAGGAGTATTATAGGAGCTTAAGCAAAAACAAGAAGGCTATCCAAGAGCTTTTTAAAAATACTTTTGATTTCTCTTGTGATGATATCAAACTAGGTGAATTAAATGCGTGTGTTTGTTATTTAGGAACGATGTTAAGTGTTGATTCTCTCACAAATAAAGTTCTAAATGTGCCTCGAGAACCTTCGGTAAGTACAAAACCAAAAAATATAGAAGCCATTCGCGACCACTACTTTCCAACGCTCGCTTTTGAATATGCAGATACCTTTCACAGGGTCGTTTGGCATGTATTGAATGGCTTTGCTGTCATCATGGTAGAAGGTCAGGGAAAAGCACTTTCTTTAGAAATTGGAAATATTGAAAAAAGGGCGATCACGGAGCCAAGTACACAAACGATCATTCGTGGGCCAAAGGAGGCTTTTACCGAAGATATCAATACCAATATCAGTCTGATTAGAAAGAGAATCAAAAACCCCTATCTGACCTTTGAAGGCTTTTATATCGGAAGAGACACAAAGACAACTGTTGGGATTGGTTATGTATCAACGATCGCGAATGCGGATATTTTGGCAGAAGTAAGACAGAGAATTAAAAAAATTGATGTAGGCGGAATATTGGATTCAGGAAATATTGAAGAATTAATTGTCGATAAATCCTTTACCCCCTTTCCTCTTGTGTTCAATACAGAACGACCTGATAGCATTTGTGGACATTTATTAGAAGGGAAAATAGCGCTCATTGTAGATGGAAGTCCATTTGTTCTGGCGGTACCAAGTGTTTTGACTGATTTCTTTCAATCCTCTGAGGACTATTACCAGCCTTTTTTGATGTCAAGCTTTATTCGCATTATTCGCTATATGTCGTTTATGATTGCGTTGGTGCTGCCCTCTCTTTATGTCGCTTTATCGACTTTTCATCAGGAACTTATGCCAACTCAACTCCTAATCAGTATTCAGGCACAGAGAGAAGGAGTTCCTTTTCCAGCAGTGATCGAAATTTTTATGATGGAGCTAACATTTGAGATTATGAGAGAAGCAGGAGTTAGAATGCCACGGGCGGTAGGACAAACCGTTTCGATTGTAGGTGCGTTGGTTATTGGGCAAGCTGCGGTAGAAGCAGGATTGGTATCTAATGTGCTAGTGATCATCGTTGCTTTTACAGCGATCGCAAGCTTTGTCTCACCGATCTATAACTTTTCCATTTCAACGAGACTGCTCCGCTTTGTGCTAATTCTCTGTGCAGCGATCTTCGGTTTATATGGTGTATTATTATTTCTCATTATTATGGTCATTCATCTCGTGAGTTTACGCTCCTTAGGTGTTCCGTATCTAGCACCAGTAGCACCATTTAAGTTATTTGATCAAGATGATGTTTTCCTAAGAATGCCGATTTGGGCCAATAAAAAGAGACCATCTTATTTATTTCCAGAGTCACCAATGAAAAAGAAAGGATCTCATAAGCCAAGCCCACCACCTGCAAAAGGGGGAGGGAAATGAAAAAAAGAATCCTTTTGTTATTATGTAGTGTTTCCGTGCTCTTAACAGGTTGTTGGGATAGTACAGAATTAAATGATGTCTCGATCGTGACAGGTATGGCGATTGATCCAGGGAAGGAAAAAAAGTATAAATTGACAGTAGGATATGTAAATGCTTCCCAGTTATCTCCTCAAGAACCATCACAGGGTGCACCTGTTTCGATTATGTCATTAGAAGGAAATTCACTGCCGGAAATATCTGCACGAATGAACATAGGGGTAAGTAGAAAACTCGTTTTTTCGCACACGAGAACCCTGTATATTAATGAAGAAGTGGCCAAAAAGGAAGGCGTGGGGAGTTTCCTTGATTCGTTAGAAAGAAGTCCCCAATTTCGAAATAATTTTAACATATTGATCACAAAAGGGCATGTAGCTGAAAAGTTTACAATGATTAATGACTCTGTTGAAAAAGTACCTGCTTTAAAGGTGCAAAAGCAGATTAAGTCCATCTTAGAAGGATGGGGCGGAGATCCTAGTGTTCGTTTGACAGATTTTATTGATGCTATTGTTTCTCATGGACGCTCTCCTGTTGCCAGTTCTGTCGTTGTAAAAGGAAATGTAGAAAAGGCAAAAAATGTAGAAAGTAATATGTCGATCGAGGCACCAGCGAGGATTTTCCTTGATGGAATTGCCGTATTTAAAAAGGATAAATTACTCGGTTATCTATCATTAGATGATACAAGAAACTACTTATGGACACAAAAGCTTGAATCTACGATGGTGACAGTTCCTTGTGCAAAAGAAGGTGATGATGTGAAGGATAGAATTTATTTCGATATGGTGATTACGAACAATAAATCGAAGATCGAAACTTATTATAAAGGAAATCAGCCTCATTTAAAGGTGGACATCTATTCAGAGGCAAGACTAAGTAGCATGCAATGCAAAGATGATCTGACGAAAAAAGAGACCTATATTGAGCTAGAGAAGAAGAGTAGTAAATATGCTGCAGCTATGATTGAGAGTACGATAAAGAAAGTGCAAAAAGAATTCGGGTTGGATATTTTTGGATTTGGAGAAGCGCTCTACCGCCAGAATTATAAGAAGGCAAAAGAAGTGGAAGATAAGTGGAATGAGGAGTTTACTCGTGCGGACGTTGAAGTCAATGTTCATTTGGCGCTCCGGAGAAGCGGAGTTCGAAATAAGAGCTTCTTATCTGAGTTACCTAGTAGTGAGGAATAGTGGTAGCTTTTTCTATCCTTTTTCTGTATCTTTAGAGAGGAACTAGTGATTGTAAAAGGAGAAAACGATGAGTGAGTTAATACAAGATAAGCTGAAAGGCTTTATTCAAGATGTATGGAAAAAAGAACAATTCGGCATGGCTACTCAAGTACAGGAGAGTGCCATTCCGTTAATTTTAGATGGAAAAGATGTTATTGCTGAATCTCCAACAGGAACAGGCAAAACACTCGCCTATTTATTACCTGTTTTAAATCAAATTGATCCAGATAAAAGAGCGATTCAAGCAGTAGTTTTAGCATCGTCCCAGGAACTTGTGATGCAAATTCTTCAAGAAATTCAAAAATGGAGTGAAGCAAGTGGTATTCGTTCTGCTTCTTTTATTGGCGGAGCGAATGTTAAAAGGCAGCTCGAAAAATTAAAAAAGCATCCCCATATCATTGCGGGAACACCGGGTCGACTATATGAATTAATAAAGCAAAAGAAAATCAAAATGCATGAAGTTAAAACAATTGTATTAGATGAAGGGGATCAATTGCTTACACATGAGCATCTGCCAACCGTCCAAAATATTATCCGTTCTGCATTAGCTGAGCGTCAAGTCGTTCTTTTTTCGGCGACCCTATCCGCTTATGTGGAAAAAGAGGCAAAAGATCTAATGAGAGAGCCTGAAGTGATTCGAATTGAAAAAGACGAAACGATTGCGGCAGGAAATGTGGAGCATATTTATTTTACAGCTGAACAGCGGGAGAAAATTAAGCTGTTGGAAAAAGTGTCCCGTTTGCCTGATGTGAAGGCGCTCGTGTTTATAAAGGATATCGGGAGTTTAACGGTTGCAAGTGAGAAGCTCGCCTTTGATGGAATTGACACAGCTATATTGCACAGTGATCTAAACAAGGATAAAAGAAAAAATGCCTTAAAGGATTTTAGGACTGGAAAAGTGAATATGTTACTCGCTACTGATGTGGCTGCAAGGGGCTTAGACATTAAAGGAGTAACCCATGTCGTTCACTTAGATTTCCCTAAGGATTTGGAGCAATATGTGCATCGTTCAGGACGTACGGGACGCTTTGGTGCAGATGGAATTGTTATCTCCCTTGTAACCGATCGTGAAGAAAGGGAATTAAAGAAATACGCTCGTGAGTTCGGTGTAGAAGTTAATCGTAAGATGTTTTTTAAAGGGGATATTGTTAGCCCTGAAGACAGAAGGTAAATTTTACTTTTGTCAGATTGCATGAGGTGCGTGTCGACGACTCATACTACCTATGAATTGATCGAGAAGGAGTTGAAATCGTTGGGACGCACAAAAATGGGCAACGCCAATGCCGAACGCAATAAGAATAAAAAACAAAAACAAAAAGTGAGCTCTGAATTAGTGGAATTTACGCCAAAAGACGAACGTAACCAGAAGCGAATTGTCGATTAGAATGGGTAGGCGATCCATAGATAAGGACTACCGATGTAGTCGCGAAACAAATTGTCCGCATACAAAGATGTGTATGCGGACAATTTATGTTTTCGTACAGTAGAGGGTCATGAGGACAAACTTTGGTAAAAAAGCGGTGGAGTTTGTCCACATAAGAGGTTCATGAGGACAAACTCCGGAAGAAAAGCGGTGAAGTTTGTCCACATAAGAGGTTCATGAGGACAAACTCTGGAAGAAAAGTGGTGAAGTTTGTCCACAAAAGAGGTTCATGAGGACAAACTCCGGAAGAAAAGCGGTGGAGTTTGTCCACATAAGGGGTTCATGAGGACAAACTTTGGAAGAAAAGCGAAGAAGTTTGTCCACATAAGAGGTTCATGAGGACAAACTCCGGAAGAAAAGCGAAGAAGTTTGTCCACATAAGGGGTTCATGAGGACAAACTCTGGAAGAAAAGCGGTGGAGTTTGTCCACATAAGAGGCTCAAGAGGACTTCTTTCCAAACGCACATCTTATTTTGTTTTTCTATTTTTCCCATTCAATTTTCTCCAGCGGATTCACAGCTGGACCATCAAGAACTTCTCCGTCAATGGAAAATCGAGAGCCGTGGCATGGGCAATCCCATGTTCGTTCGCCATGATTCCATTCGACCTCACATCCTAAATGAGTACAGGTTGTATCTAAAATGTGTAACTGTCCGTCCTGATCCTTGTAAGCACCACAACGTCTGCCGTCCACCATAACCGGTGAGCCCTCATCAATCGCTAGTTCATCTGGAGTTTTCGGAATAAACTCAAGTTTCCCTTGAATAAAATGTTTTGCGACATCGGCATTAACACTGATAAATTTCTTCACTTCTGGATCAGCATGGAATCTTTGAGGTGTAAAGAGTTGCTCATAGGGGTTGTCCTTCTTTACAATCAAGTCCTTCAAAAGACGGGCTGCAGCTGTTCCATTCGTCATTCCCCATTTACGATAACCAGTTGCAATTAACACCCGCGGTTGGTTTTCTGTAATCGCCCCAACATAAGGAATTTTATCCAATGTGTACATATCTTGAGCAGACCAACGATATTTGTATTCTTCAATTCCTAGAACATCGTCTGCAAACTTTTCTAAATTTACATAATGCTGAAGTGTATCGATTCCTTGGCCAGTTTTATGCCCTTCTCCACTTATTAATACGAGTTGTTCCCCGTTTAAAGGTGTGGCGCGAAGGGAACGAGTCGGGGAATCAGCACTAATATACATTCCACCTGGGAAAGGTTTTTTCGTTTTCAAGCCAAGAATGTACGCTCTTTCCACATACATTCGTGCAAAGAAAAGCCCTTTTTTATCGCAGAAAGGAAAATGAGAAGCTGCCACGATGTACTGGCAGTTTATTTTTTTGCCATTGCGAAGCATAATTTGTGGATGTTCGCCATCATCAATATCGATAGCAGTCGAGTTTTCAAAAATAGTTCCACCTGCTTCAATGAACAGTTTTACAAGTTTATGCAGATATTTAAGTGGATGAAACTGTCCTTGTTGAGGCATCACTAGAGCAGATGTTATATCAAGATCAAAAGGAATTTGATTGACAGTTGAGTGATTAATCCCAAGCTTCTCGTAAGCTAGCGCCTCTTTTTCAATTTTGCCCTGCCCTTGATTGGTCGTAGCATAAATAATGGCGTCTTCATCACGATAGTCACAATCAATGTTATGCGTTTGAACCATTTGCCAGATAAAATTAAGAGCATCCGTATTGGCGTCATAGTACATTCGTGCTTTTTCTTCACCAAAATGCTCAATAAGCTCATCATAAATGATATTGTGCTGAGCAGTAATTTTTGCAGTCGTATGACCAGTGGTTCCAGTCAGAATCCTTCCAGCTTCAATTATCGCTACTCCCAGTCCTTCCTTTGCTAAAAGGTAGCCAGTTGTGATGCCGGTAATTCCGCCACCAACTATGGCAACATCAAAGGTCTGATCTTCTGTCAGTTTATTAAAAAGTGGTAGCTCGAACTCTCTCCAATACGATTCTGGAAAAGTTGGCATTTGATTATTTGCATTCCCAGTCATGATACCCCTCCATAAAAAAGCATACTGAACATAATTTTTCCAACTCATTCAAATTTATGCATTTAGCTAACCATGCAAAAAAAGAGTACAGAGAAACTGTACTCATTAAGAACAGGCAATTTATTTGCCAATGTTTAGTCATCTTTTTTAGGTAGACGGTCAATTCTAGTAGAATCCTCGGTATTAAGAGAAACCATCAAAAAGTAAACGAAAACGCCTCCCACTATAAAGAAAACAATCAGAAAGCCAATTAAGGTGGACGTCCATTCAAGCATCAAATTCCTCCCTATGAGTATTTAAAAATGCTTCTTCCATACATATATGCGAGTATTTTTTGAAAAGAAGAGGAATTCACCATATCGATCAAGAATAATGTAGGAAAACGTTGAGGGGGAGAAAGCGTGAAAACAACGGATTTATGTGATCAATATGCTAGTGAACTACAAGTTATCGGGTCTGAGTTTCAATCCTATGGCAAGCGGAAAAGTTTTTCGGGTCCGATCAAAACAGTAAAGGTTTTTGAAGATAATGTGCTAGTAAAAGAGGCTCTTGAAACGATTCCCTCAGGTTCTGTCCTTATCGTTGATGGGGGAGGCTCTAAACGACGAGCATTATTAGGGGATCAACTGGCAGAAATTGCTCAAAACAGAGGCTTAGCAGGAATAATCATTAATGGTTGTGTACGTGATTCGGAAGAACTCTCTCAAATGGATGTGGGGATTTTGGCATTAGGGACCCATCCATTAAAAAGCAAGAAAGAAGGCAAAGGTGAGAAAAATATCCCTTTAAGCTTTCTCTCTGTAAACTGGAGTCCTGACGATTATGTTTATGTAGATCCAGACGGCATCGTCTTGTCCACAAAAGCTCTCGAAAATTAAACTTTGGCAATAACATCCATGTTTTATTTTTCACTCTTTGTTGAATTCTATCAACGAGGAGGAGTGAAGAATGCTGAAAAAAAGTGTCATAGCAATAGCATTATTATTAGCTGTATTAACGGTTCCAACGATTTCACACGCCCAGCGAGTACATACGGTAAGTCCAGGGGATTCCCTTTGGAAAATCTCAGTTTGGTATCAGGTGGGATTGTCTGAAATCATCTCTGCCAATCCACAAATTAAAAATCCAGCGTTAATTTACCCTGGTCAAAAAGTGACGATTCCAGATTACGATGCTACGAAAAGCATTGAAAATCAAGTAATCCAACTGACGAATCAAGAACGGGCAAAATATGGTCTTAAGCCATTAAAAGCAAACTGGGAACTGTCGCGGGTAGCTCGGTATAAGTCAGCCGATATGCGAGATCGAAATTACTTTTCCCATACTAGTCCAACCTATGGTTCGCCCTTTGATATGATCAAAAAATTTGGCCTTTCCTATCGAAGTGCTGGTGAGAATATTGCAGCAGGCCAAACTTCCCCTGAACAGGTGGTACAAGCATGGATGAACAGTGAAGGACATCGGGCGAACATCTTGAATTCTGGTTACACCGAAATTGGAGTAGGTTATGCGGAAGGCGGATCGCAACGACATTATTGGACACAAATGTTTATATCGAAGTAAGGAAAAACGTCGGGAAATCCCGGCGTTTTTTTGTGGGCCGACGATCGACTAGGACTCAAGACCGATACGAAAATAAAGCTCAGGCTCGTTATGAAAGGTTGGAAAACGAGATAAGATGGTAACAAGAAAGGAGGCAACAAACAAATGAAAAATTTCTGGTTGCTTTTAGCAGGAGGTATTGCGGCTTTAGTATTGCTATCAAATTTAGGTCCACTGATTGGATTGGCGGTTAGTTTAGCTGTCCTCTACTTTATCTTTAAACAATTTTTAAAGACAGATTCTTTCGGGTGGAAAATCGTATTAGGAATTGTTGGTGTTTTCGTGTTATTAACAGCAGCTTCCAATATTCCAGCGATTATTGGCATCGTAGCAGCATACGTTCTATTCGTTGTATATAAAAAGTGGAACAATCAAAAACCAACTTACAAACAAGACAATGACCCTTTTCAAAACTTTGAAAAGCAATGGTCTGAATTAAATAAGAACTAATAAAGGAGAATGTCCCATGTCTAACTTATTTACACGCATTAAAAACACTGTGATGGCAGATTTAAATGAAGTACTTGAACAAAAAGAGAAAAAAAATCCAATTGCATTGTTAAACCAATATTTACGTCAATGTGAACAGGAAACAGAAAAGGTGCGAAAGTTAATCGCAAGACAGTACCAATTAAGAGAAGAATTTGCGAATGAATATGAGAAGGCGGCTGAGTTGGCGAAGAAACGTAAACAGCAGGCGGAAATTGCAGATAAAGCTGGTGAAACGGAATTGCATCAGTTTGCAGCAAGAGAAGCAACTCATTATGAAGAACTGTCGATGCGCTTACATCAAACATTAAGTGAAGCAGCGACTGAACTGCAAAAATTAGAAGCGAAGTATGAAGAGATGAAGCATAAATTAAAAGATATGCATATTCGACGCATGGAATTAATGGGTCGAGAGAATATTTCTAGAGCGAATCACAAAATGGATCAGGTCATAAACGAACATTCTTTTTCGGAAAAAGCGACATCACGTTTTGGCGAGATTGAATCCTATTTAGAACGTTTAGAAAAAGACATCAATCAGTCTTACCATCAAAATACGATAGACGCTCGCATTGCAGAGCTTGAAAAAGCCATGCACAAAGACGAAAAAACAGCGAATTTTTAAGTAAAAGCATGAGCCCTTGAAAATCTCTTGAAATGAGGAGATAGGGAGTGCATACTAAATGAAGATAGATGCGTTTTTTCGCTAAAACTCGAGTGATTTTCGAACGGGCGTAGGAAATATCTACGCCCGTTCGGCTGAGCTAGAAAGGAGAGGTACATCATGCAATTTAAAATGAAAGACGATTACGCAAATAAAGCTATTCCACTTGGGATTATTTTACTTCTTCTTGAGGTATCGTTTTTTAATAGTGGTGTGATCTTTTCTCTTCTAGTTGCCATGACTATGATTTATGTGGGAAGAAAAAGAAAGGGAAGTACGACGGGGAAGGTATTCTTTTGGTGCGGAATCTTTTTCTTTGCGATGAGCATTTTAAGTATGATGACCTTTAAGTTCCTCTTGTTGGCCATCGTCATTCATTTTATTATTGAGTATTATCAATCAAGAAAAGAACCAAAGACCATTCAACCCATTATCGAAAAAGTAGCCCCTGAAGAGATTGTGATAGAGAAAAAACCTTTTTTCGATAACTCGATACTAGGGGAGAGAAAAACTCCTGACCATGTATTTGAATGGAATGATATTAATATTCAATCAGGTATTGGGGATACCAATATTGATTTAAGCTACACCGTTTTACCAAAAGGAGAAACGGTTATCTTTATTCGCAATTTTATTGGGAATGTTCAAGTTCTTATTCCATATGATATTGAAGTTAGTGTTCATCATTCTTCAATTGTGGGGAAAGCATCTGTTTTTCAATATGAAGGCCCAAAAAGGTTTAACCAATCGGTACAATACGAAACAGCTGGATACCAAAAGGCTGAGCAGAAGGTAAAAATTTTCACCTCATTTCTAGTTGGAGATTTAGAGGTGAAGAGAGTATGAATATTATACAAAGACAAATCGGATGGGGCATTTTAGTTGCTCTATTTGTGTTCTTTGTTGTTACTTTGTCGTTTATTTTATCTTTTCCATCTGTCGGATTTCAGGAACTTTGGAAACGAAACTTGATGGATATTCCAATTTTATTATTTATTCCAAGTTTGAGCCTTGCCATTGGTCTTGTATTTGGAATTGTATCTGGACTATTTTGGAAAAAACAGTTTCAAACTCTTGATGCTGCTTTGCATGAGGTAGAAGAGGGAAGAAACTTAGATATAGATGAAGAAGGATTTGAAGATAAAAAAGCCATACTGCAGCGGATTAAGAAAATTCAACGGCAGATGTCAGAGCAAGTACTCCTTTCACAAAAGCTAGCGAATGAGAAAGCAGAGGATCAAGAAAACCGTATTCAAGAGATTATTTCGCAAGAGAGAAATCGATTAGCAAGGGAATTACATGATTCGGTGAGCCAGCAACTTTTTGCTGCTTCGATGCTCATGTCTGCCATCAATGAGACAAATGAACATGAATCCAAGCAATTAAAAATGGTCGAAGGGATGATCCATCAATCTCAGCTAGAAATGAGAGCGTTGCTTCTTCATTTGCGACCAGTTGCCCTGAAAGGAAAAACGTTGCAAGAAGGGATAGAGGAGCTTCTGATTGAACTTTCGCAGAAGGTGACGATGGAAATTCATTGGAAGGTAGAAGATTTTCCTCTCAATAAAGGAGTAGAGGACCATCTGTTTCGAATTTTACAAGAATCGGTGTCCAATACATTAAGACACTCAAAAGCGACCGAAGTTGAAGTGCTCCTTATTAAGCGTGACGGATTTGTCATTTTACGAGTAGTGGATGATGGTATCGGTTTTGATGTGGAAGAATCGAAAGCCGGCTCGTACGGAATGCAAAATATGTATGAGCGAGCAGTAGAAATTGGTGGAACACTGAAAATCATTAGTGTTAAAAATAAAGGAACACGGTTAGAGGTTAAAGTACCGATATTGAAAAAGAAGGATGAGGCCAATGATTAGAGTATTGTTTGTAGATGACCATGAAATGGTGCGGATCGGTGTATCATCATATCTTTCTGCGCAACCTGACATCGAAGTAGTCGCAGAAGCAGATAACGGGAAAACAGCGATCGATTTGGCTCTTGAACTGCGTCCCGATATTATCCTCATGGACTTAGTGATGAAAGAAATGGATGGCATCGAGGCAACAAGAAATATCATTGAAAAATGGCCTGAAGCAAAAATCATTATTGTAACTAGCTTTCTGGATGATGAAAAAGTATACCCTGCTTTAGAGGCAGGGGCGACTTCCTATATGTTAAAGACCTCGAAGGCGAGTGAAATCGCCAATGCGGTGCGAGCAACCTACCATGGCCAATCCGTCCTTGAACCGGAAGTAACAGGGAAAATGATGTCAAAGATGCGTCAAAAGAAACAGACTGAACTCCATGAAGAATTAACGACAAGAGAGATTGAAATCCTTCTGTTGATGGCAGAGGGGAAATCGAATCAGGAGATAGCCGATGAGTTATTTATCGCATTGAAAACGGTGAAAACCCATGTTAGTAACATCTTAAGCAAACTTCAAGTTCAAGATCGAACTCAGGCGGTTATTTATGCTTTTAAACATTCTCTCGTAAAATAAAACCTTAAGGAAAGAGTTTACTCGTCAGGTAAACTCTTTTTTTTTGTAGGAATTAATATATTTTATATTCCCTCGATTTGTGGATAAAATGTTCGTATAAATCAATCGGTATGAAAAATAACAGGAAAAAATCCGCTTAATGAGCAACCATCATGAAAAAGAGCTGACATAACAGGAAAAATTCCTGCTATTCTCTGAAAAAATGCCAAAATAAACGTTTTTGCCCTTCATAAGCGGAAAATCTTCCGTTATTTCGCCTAAAAGGGCTTCCGTTGAGGAGCTAACAGGAAAAATTCCTGCTATTCTCTGAAAAAATGCCAAAATAAACGTTTTTGCCCTTCATAAGCGGAAAATCTTCCGTTATTTCGCCTAAAAGGGCTTCCATTGAGGAGATAACAGGAAAAACTCCGCTTAAGGGTGAGAGATGGTTGGAGCGAATAAGTCAAACCGGAAGCTTCCTACATGTTGTAGGAGCTTTTTTGCTCACAAACTGATAGAAATAATCTCCGGACTTGTCTCATATATTTAGAAAGATAAATGAAATGGACCGATTTCATCATGTGATGTTATTGGCTTTTGGCTCACTTTGAAAAACCATCTGTTCCGATAGCTAGAAGGCAGGCAGCTTTGACACGATGAAGCGTAAAAAGAAGTACGCACCACCCTCGAATTATCGTGTCAGAGTCAGATGAGTCAAAACGAATGTTCACCAATAACATGGCCACTTTATACAAGGTTAGGAGATGCATTCATCGTGAGTACGTTTGTAAAAGGATCTTTGCTGTTAATTGTTGCTTCCTTCATAGGTGAGTGTGTAGAGTTTGTGATGAATATGGTTCTAGCAAAGGAGCTAGGAGAAAGAGGACTAGGGTTATATATGTCGATTCTTCCGACTGTTTTCTTAATCGTCTTATTAGCTAGTTTTGAACTTCCTATTTCCATTTCAAAATTCATTGCTGAAAAAGATGCGAAATTTCATCGAAGTATGTTGAAATCAGCGATACATCTCACCATTGTAACGACTGCCTTTTTTATGATCCTATTTATTTTGCTTATGCCATTTTTAACGATGTTTCATGATTACCATCCATTATTTAAATGGCTTGTCGTCCTATTAATTCCGCTCATTTCTTTTTCTGCTATTGCACGTGGCTTTTTTATGGGGAAACATCAGATGGGCAAAATTGCAGTAGCTAACTTGATGAGAAAAATGGTTCAACTAGTGCTTCTTGTGTTTTTATTCCAACTTTTTAATTTCGACTCGCAAACCTCGATTTTGATCGCCTTTTTTACTTTTGTCGGAAGCGAAGTTGTCATTTTTCTTTACTTGATTCACATGTTTTATCTTCAATTTCAACAATTAAAAGGACGGCCTTCCAGCTTTATAAGTGGAAAAAATGTGCGGAAAAACTTAATTTCTGTATCAATCCCAACAACGAGTATTAGAGTTTTTCACTCATTGACCCATGCAGTCCAACCTTTCTTAATTAAAGCGGCATTATTGAACGCCGGAGTGAGTGCGACAGTGGCTACCGAGCAATTTGGACTGATGGCAGGAGTCGCCATGACAATTGGTTTTTTTCCTGGTTTTATCGCACACAGCCTTTTAATTGTGTTAATTCCAACCGTTTCAAAAGCTTATGCACAAAGAGATATGGACAGGCTGCAACAATTGCTTAGGCAAGTTATGACGTTCACATTTATGTATGGAATCCCTGTTGTCTTTATTTTTTATATCTTTGCAGAGCCTTTAACAAATTTATTCTTACATTCAACAACAGCTGCGGGATATTTACAGGTGCTACTACCATATTTTCTGCTCCATTTCTTTGTCATTCCGTTACAAGCATATTTAATTGGATTGGGATTAATGAAAGATGCTTTTCTACACAATATTTGGTCATCCATCGTAACATTTGGACTTCTTTACTTTTTAGGCTCAATGAGTCAATTCCAAATGGACGGAATCATCATTGGTATGAATACAGGAACCGTTTTGCTCACTCTTATGCACTATATGACAATATGTAAGAAGATTGGTGTATCCTATTACTCTTTGCGAAGAGAAGTTAATCAAATATAAAGGGAGATCCCTTTATTAAAATAATAATAGACAAATTTTATTCATTCTAAGTGAAAATGATCACCGATATCCATATTTTTGACAAAAATCACTTAATAAGGTGAATACGTGAAAATCCTTGATTATCAAGGGTTTTTTTGATGTGTTGAATTTTCACTCGAAAGGAAAAAAATGCAAGTTCAATAGTTTGTCAAAACTTTATTGCAGATCTGTGAATATTATCACAAGTATAATGTTATTCTCATGTTTAGATGATAATCTTTACTTGTAGTTAGAACTAATACATTCCATAAACCAAAGGAGAGATTTAAGATGATTGGTAAATTATTAAGAGAGAACAACATTGTTGCTGGTATTTTAACTGTCGTACGTATCTATCTTGGTTGGGCTTGGATGACTGCAGGTTGGGGAAAAATTACAGGTGGATTTGATGCAGGTGGTTTCTTAAAAGGTGCAGTAGCAAATCCGGTTATGCATGATGGTCACGCAGTTTACGGTGGCTGGGTATCATTTTTAGAAAGTTTTGCTCTTCCAAATGCAGGGCTATTTAGTACTCTTGTTGCTTGGGGAGAATTATTAGTAGGTTTAGGACTTATCCTTGGATGTTTAACAACAGCAGCAGCATTTTTCGCACTAGTAATGAACTTCTCATTTATGCTTTCTGGTACAGTTTCTCACAACCCAACAGATATTATTATGGGTGTATTCATCGCAGCAGCTGGTTACAATGCAGGTAAATTTGGTTTAGACCGCTATGTATTACCATATCTTCGCAAATTAGTAAACAAAGGCAACAATGAAGCAAGCCAATCAGTTAAAGCTTAAATTCATATAAATTAAAAACAAGCAGAGGGAATATTAATTTCTTCTGCTTGTTTTTTTAATTCATTAGAAAAATCTGTAGGGGTGCCCCTGATTTTTTCGTCCATTATAGTGAATGGCGCAAGTGGACGTTTTAAGGGGGATTACCAGTGTTAAATAAAATTACGGAAGAAATATTCGAAAATTGGATTTTAGAAAATGGCCCTTCATTGGCTAGATTTATATATAAACAAGTACATAACAAAGAGCTGTCAGAGGATTTATATCAAGAAGTGCTTATTTCTGCTTACCTCAATTTAGACAAGTTTGAGGAAAGAGCAAATTTTAAAAGCTGGATTTATAAAATTGCGATCAATAAATGTCGAGATTTTTGGAGAAAGCAGAAATCAGCTCAAAAATTTTGGGAAGAAAAAGTTTATCATTATGAAATAGAAAATACGATTCCGCTGCCTGAAGAGTATGTCGTAACGAGGAGTTCGGAAGATGAAATGATTGATAGAATAAATGAGCTACCTGTTATATATAGAGAGCCGCTGCTATTATTCTATTTTAAAGACAAGTCCTTGCTTGAGATCAGCTCAACCAAAAAAATACCGATATCTACCGTGAAAACGAGGATGAGAAGAGCGAGAAATCAATTAAAGGAAAAGTCACTTTTCAACGAAACGTTAGCAAACTAGTTTTATTAGAAAGAGTGAGTATTTTTCATCATGTGATTTTTGTCGGCAATTGTGAAGCTGTATGTGAGACTGCCTTATTTGAGGCAGTTTTTTTGTCGTATTAAAAAAAGGCACAAAGTATTTCCACGGAAATGATTGAAATTTGACGAATTAGAATAATAAGAATGATAAATAAAGTTAGAATATTAAAAACTTAATTGTTATAATGGAAATACTTTGAATAAGTCAGGAGGGTGAGGAATTGCGTCCAATATTACTTGGTTTATGCGCAGCATTCTTTTTTGCAACAACATTTGTCTTGAATAGAGCAATGGAAATGTCAGGAGGAAGCTGGATTTGGAGTGCTTCACTCCGATTTATTTTTATGATTCCATTTTTATTAATGATCGTAGTTCGAAGAAAAAATCTCAAGCCGCTTTTCCACATGATGAAAGAGAACCCAAGTGCATGGATGTTGTGGAGTTTTGTTGGTTTTGGGTTGTTCTATGCACCACTTTGTTTTGCCACAGTCTATTCTCCAGGTTGGTTAGTGGCAGGTACTTGGCAATTTACAATTATTGCAGGTTCTTTATTAGTACCATTTTTTTATGTAACGATACATACAAAAACTGGCACGCTCAAGAAAAGAGGAAGGATACCTGTTAAAGGGTTGCTATTCTCTCTAATTATCTTGGTGGGAATCGCTCTTATGCAGTTTGAACATGCTGGACATCTTTCTGCAAAAGAATTTTGGCTCGGGATTATTCCAGTCGTCATTGCTTCCTTTGCTTATCCACTCGGAAATAGAAAAATGATGGTGATTGTAGATGGTAGATTGGATGTTTTTCAAAGAGTCCTCGGAATGACATTAGCTAGCCTTCCCTTATGGTTATTACTTTCCATATACGGGTTAGCCACTGTCGGTTTACCGAGTCTGAATCAAACCGTTCAGTCTTTGATCGTTGCATTATCATCAGGTGTGATTGCGACAGTACTCTTTTTTAAAGCAACTGATATGGTGAAGGATAATATGCAGCAGCTAGCGTCAGTTGAAGCAACGCAATCGATGGAAGTGATATTTGCATTAATAGGGGAAGTTCTCTTTTTATCGATTGCTTTTCCATCACTTATTTCATGGGGCGGAATACTTTTAGTGGTAGTTGGAATGGTTCTACATAGCTATATCACTCATGCAGGGGCAGTGAAGGCCTCTCCTATTCAAACGAATGTAAACAATCTTGGCTCGAATTAATCACAGAATTAAATTGCTAGTGACAGTTTACAATTTTTTCAATACGCTGTTTTCGTAATGAATGTGGGTTTTTTCGTAAATGAGATTTTAGAACACACATTAATTTCGCTAACTTGAACCTAATTTAACGAGTAATAATAGCGCATTATTCTCCTATCTATAACTAAATAGCAACAATGTCTGCGAAAAAAGTCTTTCAATATAATCAATATGCCAAAAATGCATCCTATTGCAAAGGGTTTCAATTCAAGTGTCTATGCTTTAAAATGAAGGAGTTAACAAGCTGATTCTAGGACAAAGGAAATGGGGGAAGTACAGTGATTCCGATACATGAAAACCTACAAGGAAAAGTCGCTGTCGTAACGGGGGGAAGCGGAGTACTTTGCTCTGCTATGAGTAAAGAACTTGCGCGTCATGGAGTGAAGATTGCGATTCTAAATAGAACGGCTCAAAAAGGGGAAGAAGTCGTATCTGAAATTTGTTCCGCAGGTGGAGAAGCCATAGCACTCGCTGCAGATGTTTTGAATCGAGAATCGTTAGAAAAGGCGAAAGAAGAAATTGTTGAAAGCTTTGGAAGAGTTGACATCCTCATAAATGGTGCTGGTGGAAATCATCCAGATGCAATCACAGCGATGGAAACATTTGGTGAAGAAGTGGAAGGAAAATCATTTTTTGAATTAGAGGAAAAAGGATTTTCACAAGTATTCGCTAGTAACTTCACAGGAACATTTTTAGCAAGTCAAGTGTTTGGGAAAGAACTGCTAAAGCAATTATCACCGACCATTATTAATGTGTCATCGATGAGTTCCTATTCGCCAATGACGAAGGTTCCGGCTTATAGTGCGGCGAAGGCAGGAATTAATAATTTCACGATGTGGATGGCGACTCATTTTGCAGAGGCTGGTTTACGAGTGAATGCGATTGCACCAGGCTTCTTTTTGACGAAGCAAAATCGTGATTTGTTAATGAATCCAGATGGTTCATACACGGAGAGATCAAACAAAATTATGACGCATACGCCAATGAGACGTTTTGGGAATCCTGAGGATCTGCTCGGCACCTTGCTTTGGTTGGTAGACGATTCTTATTCCGGTTTTGTAACGGGCATTACTGTTCCCGTTGATGGTGGATTTATGGCTTATTCGGGTGTTTAGAAATAAGAGAGAGGATCGCCTCTCTCTTATTTTTCTTTTAAAAGGTCACGAATCTCTTTTAATAACTCTTCTTTTGTATCGACTTTAGGTGCTTCTTCCTTTACTTCTTCTTTTCGTTTCATGCGATTAATGAAACGGACGAATAAGAAAATGGAGAAAGCAATGATGAAAAAATTGACGATATTTTGGATAAAAAGGCCATATTTCACTTCAGCCTGACCAATGGTGACTGCGAATTCGGTAAAATCTAATCCGCCAATTAAAAGGCCAACTAAAGGCATAATCAAATCTTCTACGAGGGAAGTAACAATTTTACCAAAGGCTGTACCAATGACAACCCCAACAGCCAAGTCTATCACATTGCCTTTCATTGCGAATTTTTTAAATTCATTCCACATAGATATCCTCCTACTTTAAGTTCCTACATTTTTTCCACAAGTGCGATTGCCTATACTATAATGTAAAATAAAAACGATGTACAATAAATGGGGCAAAAGATTGAATCATTCTTTCGAAAGGAGGCCCTCCATGAATCATGACAGAGAAGAAAAAGACGCTCGATTTAAAATTGCCAATAGAGAGGCTTTAATAGGTGTCGTACTCGTAATCATTAATTTTGTCTGGTGGTTTGCTTTTGCTTACGGAATGGGTTCTGGATCTGTTGAAAACTATTCCTATGTAATGGGACTACCAGCTTGGTTCTTTTATAGTTGTGTTGGCGGATTTATCCTCATGGTTGTTCTTGTTACAGTAGTCGTGAAACTTTTTTTCAAAGAGGTTTCATTTGAGGATGAGGAGGGAGATGCATCATGAATTGGGCTGTTATCCTTCCATTATTACTCTTTTTAATAGCCATATTTATAATTGGCTTATGGTCTAGTAAATCTCTAAAGAATACTAATTCATTTCTACAAGATTACTTTCTTGGTGGAAGACAATTAGGTGGCTTTATCCTTGCGATGACAATGACGGCTACATACGGAAGTGCCAGTAGTTTCATCGGTGGTCCTGGCGCAGCCTATACACAAGGACTTGGATGGGTCTTATTATCAATGGCACAGCTGGCAACAGGATATTTTGTGCTTATGATCCTTGGGAAAAAATTCGCAATTATGACGAGAAAATATAAAGCGATCACATTAGTGGACTATTTAAAGGAACGCTATCAATCGAAATGGGTCGTAATATTAGCAGCCATAAGCATTATCGTGTTCTTATTTTCAGCGATGGCAGCTCAGTGGGTCGGTGGAGCGATATTAATTGAGTCATTAACTGGTTTAAGTTATACAAGCTCTCTTTTTATTTTTGCATTATCCGTTATGGTATACGTCATTATTGGTGGGTTTAGAGCTGTTGCTTTAACTGACACGGTGCAAGGGATTGTCATGTTTATCGGAACCTTCATCCTCTTAATCGCAACAATCATTGCAGGCGGGGGAATTTCCAATATTATCTCTGATCTTGCCACGGAGAATCCAAATCTTATTACACCATATGGCTTTGATGGTGGATTAACTCCACTTTATGTATCATCCTTTTGGATTTTAGTCGGTGTGGGGGTTGTTGGTCTTCCGCAAATTACGATTCGTGCTATGTCCTATAAGAATGCCAGAGCGATGCACCGAGCAATCATTGTCGGCACAATTGTGGTAGGGTTTATTATGTTAGGAATGCATTTAATCGGAGTATTTGCTCGTCCGATCTTACCTGGGATTGAAAAAGGGGATACAGTAATGCCATTATTGGCAATGGAAGTGTTGCCAGCATGGGTGGCAGGGCTGGTCTTGGCTGCGCCAATGGCGGCCATTATGTCGACAGTGGATTCTTTACTGTTATTAGTGAGCTCAGCAGTGGTAAAGGATGTGTATGTGAATTATATAAAACCAGATGCGAGCAATCAATTGGTGAAAAAGATTAGCTTAACGGTTACGACGGTGATTGGAATTCTCGTCTTCTTAATGGCGTTAAGTCCGCCTGATTTAATCATTTGGTTGAATTTATTTGCTTTTGGAGGATTAGAAGCGGCATTTATTTGGCCAGTGGTTCTTGGGCTTTACTGGAAAACGGGGAATAAGTATGGAGCTTTATCTTCGATGATGGTAGGGGTAGGGTCGTATATATTCTTTCATATCCGTCTACCAAATGCTTTTGGGATGCATACGATCACGCTCCCGATTATTCTGTCGTTTATTGCGTTCATTATCGGAAGCCTATTGACAAAAAGATTCAAACGAAGCTATTAAGCGGCTCTTTTTTGTTATCTATCAATAAGATCAATAATTTATTCTGGCAAGCAAATAACAACAGTGAAAAGAGCTACTGTCGTATAAATTGGAAAGGTCGGCATTAGGACCATTCTCATACCTACAATTCGTACGAAAACAGCCAATTAAAAAAAGCTCTTTCAACGATAGATTTATGTTGGAAGAGCTTTCAATATTTGATTTTAAAAGAATGAAAGGGTTCTGTATTCTCTATTTCTGTAAAATTGATATCTGTCACTTTAGAAAATGGATTTCCTACTTGTAAGCTCTCCATGAACTGTTCGAGATTTTCTTTTTCCCCAACAGCGACAATCTCGACGCCACCTTCTGAAAGATTCTTTACCCATCCTGTGATCCCAAACTGAGAGGCTTTCATTTGGGTAAAATAACGATATCCAACACCTTGAACTCTTCCGTGTACGGTAATATGATAGTGGACCAACCGGATTTCCCCCCTTTTTTCTATCTCTACTACTTCATATCGTCCCACAAACTTAACAACAATGCAATATTCAAACAGGGACTAAATGAAAAAGACGATACAAAAACGTATCGTCTGAAGTTCCTAATTAAAATGCCCAATCGCCCTTACGGAAGACAGGTTCTTCTGAGCCATCTTCGGTAATCCCATCGATATCCATGTCAGCAGAGCCGATCATGAAATCAACATGTGTGATACTTTCGTTTAAGCCGTTTTCAGCAAGCTCTTCACTCGACATTTTCTTTCCACCTTCAATACAAAATGCATAGGCACTTCCGATTGCAAGGTGATTAGAGGCATTCTCATCAAAAAGGGTGTTATAGAATAAAATATTAGACTGTGAAATTGGAGAATTATGTGGTACGAGAGCAACCTCCCCTAAATAATGAGAGCCTTCATCTGTTTCCACAAGACGCTTCAAGATTTCTTCTCCTTCTTTGGCCTTAACATCTACAATGCGCCCATTTTCAAATGTTACGGAGAATTGATCAATTAAGTTTCCGCCGTAACTTAATGGTTTTGTGCTAGCTACTGTACCGTTAACGCCTGTTTTGTAAGGAACGGTAAACACTTCTTCAGTTGGCATATTTGCCATAAATTCATGCCCTTTTTCATTGACGCTACCTGCTCCTACCCAAAGATGATTGTTTGGAAGTTCAATTGTTAAATCTGTTCCAGGTGCTTTATAGTGAAGTTTTTTATATCGTTTCGAATTTAAGTAGTTAACCTTTTCATGAAGGGTTTCATCATGCTTTTTCCAAGCTTCTACCGGATTATCTAAATCGGCACGAGTTGCCTTAAAAATGGCATCCCATAGTTTTTGAACACTTACTTCTGGAGTTTCATTCGGGAATACTTTCTCGGCCCATTTTTGAGAAGGGGCTGCCACAACGGTCCAGCTTACTTTGTCTGATTGAATAAATTTACGATATGTAGATAGAGCCTGTCCAGCTGCTTTTTGGAAATTAGAAATTCGTTCAGGATTTACGCCTTTAAGTAAGTCAGGACTTGATGAAAAAACAGAAATAAAGGCAGCTCCATTTTCTGCTAAATCAACAATTTCCTTGGCACGAAATTCAGGATATTCATGGAACGATTCATCTGGTGCAAGGTCATACTTTGTGCGAGAAACGACATCATCGCTCCAGTTGACAACAACATTATAAGCACCGGCCTCATATGCTTTTTTCACAACGAGACGAACAAATTCAGCGGAATCAAGTGCGGTGTTGATGACTAATGTTTGACCTTTTTGAATATTGACACCGACCTTAACCGTCAGCTCAGCATATTTCTCTAAATTCTTCTGGAAATTACCCATTAGATTAAATCTCCTTTGTTATTTAATGTAATCAAATTCTACATGTACGGTTTTCCATTGTACATTATGTAATCGACTCAATTATTTCTATAATACCGTTTATTACGGAAAAAATAAACAATTCAGTCTAAATCAAAATTTAGAGGGAAGGCTCTTTCGCAAACATCGTTGCTATTTAGAGAATAAAGCTCTATTTTTACTCGTTTAATTAGTATCAAGTGCAAAAATAATGTGTGTTCTAAAACCTCATTTACGAAAAAATCCACATTCATTACGAAAACAGCGATAAGAAAAGAACCGGCAAAAGGGCCGGTTCTTTTCTTATAATAGGGCTTCTTATTCTCCCAAATCTACATTATGATACACTTGTTGGACGTCTTCTAAATCCTCTAACGCATCAATCATTTTTTCAAATTGTGCCCCTGCATCATCTGGAAGAGTGACATCGTTTTGAGCAAGCATCGTTAATTCTGCTACTGTAAATTCTGTTACGCCGGCTGTTTTGAACGCTTCTTGCACAACATGGAATTGATCTGGTTCTGCGTAAACAATGACAGCGTCTTCTTCTTCAAGAATATCACGAACGTCAATATCTGCTTCCATTAAAAGCTCTAATACTTCATCAGCTGTTTTTCCTTCAATCCCAATAACCGCAGTTTTATCAAACATATAGGATACGGAACCACTGACGCCCATATTTCCACCATTTTTCCCGAATGCAGCACGAACTTCAGAAGCAGTACGGTTTACATTATTCGTTAAGGCATCGACAATGACCATTGAGCCATTTGGACCAAAGCCTTCATAACGAAGCTCATCATAGTTCTCGTCTGTACCACCTTTAGCTTTTTCAATGGCTTTATCAATAATATGTCTTGGTACATTGTATGTCTTCGCACGCTCTAAAACGAATCTTAACGTTTGGTTTGCTTCCGGATCTGGTTCACCTTGCTTAGCGGCAACGTAGATTTCCCGACCGAATTTAGCATATATGCGACTCGTATTGGCGTCTTTTGCCGCCTTTTTGTCCTTAATATTATTCCATTTACGGCCCATCATTGAACACTCACTTTCAACTCTATTTAAGATAAATAATAAGAAATGATATTTTCACAAATCATATTATACCAAACAATTGCTCAATCAGTCGATAACCGAGCGGAGCCCTTTTTCAAGTTTAGCAAGTGAGAGGTGAAACTGGAGTTTAATCCTTTTTCTCCATCGCAGCTTTTAATAGGTCACCTAAGCTTGTTCCAAAATCATCTTGTTGTGAATATTTTTGCACTAATTTTCGTTCTTCACGTTTTGTAACGGCTTTTTTCTTTCCTTCTGCCTTTTCTACGACATTACATGGTCGGCATTGGAAGTAAAGACCCGCTTTTCCTTCATGCATCTCCATTTTCTTATGGCAAGTAGGGCAGCGGCGGTTGGAGAGCTTCGGATCTTTTCTTTTGCGATAGCGACAATCAAGGCTCGAGCAGACGAGCATCTTGCCTTCCTTCGTCGTTCTTTCCTTAAGGAATGATCCACACTCCGGACATTTTGAGCCAGTTAGATTATGAGCCTTATACTGTTGGTTGCTCTTTTTAATTTCTGAAATGAGCTCCTCGGTTTGTTTACGAATGTTTTGCTTGAATACTTTAGGGTCACTTTTACCACGAGAGATGGCTTCAAGCTCCTTTTCCCATTTTGCGGTTAGTTCAGGAGATTTCAGTTCTACGTTTACAATATCAATTAATTGTTTTCCTTTAGCTGTCGTGAAGAAACGGCCATTTTTTCTATCGACTACTTCCGTTTGGATCAGTCGTTCGATAATTTCGGCACGAGTAGCAGGAGTTCCGAGACCATGCTTTTCCATTTGCATAAGAACATCTGCTTCAGAATATCTTGCTGGAGGTTCTGTTAGTTTTTTCTCTAGATTCACACTTTGAACGGTAAAGTTTTGCCCTTTTGCAATCTTGCCAAGCATTTTCCCATCAACGGTAGTTTCTTTTTGGGTCATTTTCTTAAATCCTGGGTCGATAACGACTGTTTCATTTACGGTGAAAATTTCTCCCCTTACTTCAATAAGTGCTTTAATTCCTTCGTACTTATATGGCTGATGGAATAAAGCGAGAAATCTCCTTACGATCATGTCGTATAACTTTCGTTCATCATTAGAGAGATCACTTAAATGAGAGCGTTCCTCTGTTGGAATAATCGCATGATGGTCTGTCACTTTTTCATTATTAAATACTCGTTTTGCTGCGACCTTCCCTTTACTTGCAATAAGTGGTTTAACTTCATCGCGGTAGCTAGATGCTAACCCGTGTAAACGATCAAGCATCGTTCCTTCCATATCCCTAGTTAAGTAACGGGAGTCCGTCCTTGGATAGGTCACGAGTTTATATTGCTCATAGAGCTTTTGCAAAACTGATAATGTTTTTTTAGCAGAAAAGCCAAAACGATTATTGGCATCTCTTTGGAGTTCAGTTAAGTCATATGGAAGTGGTTGTTGTTCGCTTTTTTCCTTACGCTCAAGTGATTGTACAATCCCTTTTTGAGATTTTATTTTTTCCACTATCTTCTGGGCCTTTTCCTGAGAAAAGATTCTTTTTTCTCCATTGACCTCCCAGCTTGTTTTCAAAGGACCGATTTGTGCTTCAATCGTCCAATATTCCTTCGGTACGAAGCTTTGGATTGTTTTCTCTCTATCTAAAATAAGGGAGAGGGTAGGCGTTTGCACCCTTCCAGCAGAAAGAGGTTCCTGAAATTTCGTCGTCAGTGCACGTGTGACATTAAGGCCGATGAGCCAGTCTGCTTCTGCTCGGCATACGGCAGATTCATAGAGGGTAACAAAGTCATTTCCTGGCTTTAGTTTTTGGAACCCTTCCTTAATGGAACGGTCTGTATGTGAAGAGATCCATAAACGTTTTATTGGTTTTTTCCAACGTACTTTGTCTAAAATCCAGCGAGCAACTAGTTCACCTTCTCGACCAGCGTCTGTAGCAATGATACAATCCTTAATATCTTTACGTTTTGATAAATGTTCAATCGCTTTGAATTGATGGCTCGTTTGTTTCATGACCTTTGTGCCCATCTGCTCCGGGATAATTGGAAGATCTTCAAGATTCCAATTTTGAAATTTTTTATCATAGTGCTCTGGCATTTTTAATTCAATGAGATGCCCAAGTGCCCAAGTGACAATATATTGATTTCCTTCGATATAACTTTTATGAATTTGTTTACACCCAAGGACGCGGGCAATTTCACGAGCAACACTTGGTTTTTCGGCAAGTACTAAAGATTTCATTTGTTCACCTATATTTCCTTTTTATATTCCTTCTTAGTATAACGGATTATAGAGGAGATTGGTAATGAGGTAGAAACGGGAGGTAGTAGATGATTACAGAATTTGCTATTAAAAAATATGGTGAAATCGTTCTCGAGTTACAAAAGCAATCTTATCAAATCGAAGCAGAGCTTATCGGGTCTTATGAGATTCCCCCCTTACAGGAAACGCTAGAGCAATTGGTAAGTAGTGATGAGGTATTTATGGGTTATTTTATAGAGGAAAAATTAGTAGGGGTCTTATCCTATAAGATAACGAAAGGGGTGATTGATCTTCATCGGGTCATGGTCCATCCTGAATATTTTCGAAGGGGCATTGCAAAGAGCTTGGTGGATGATGTAGAACGAAAGCATGGAGACGCAGCTTTCATGATTGTCTCAACTGGTGCGAAGAACCTGCCTGCGATAGAGCTCTATAAAAGGTTAGGGTTTGATAAAATCGATGAGAACGTGTACGGGGAGATTGCCGTAACCAATTTCAAGAAAAAGCTCTCAAGATAAGCTTTGTCTTGAGAGCTTTTAAAAAATTAATATTGATCCTTGATGAACACGGCTGTTCCGGTAGCAACACACATCATCATTCCATCTCGTAAAGTTTCGAAATCAAGGTCAACACCAACGACTGCATTTGCTCCTAATCTGCGAGCTTGGTCTTCCATTTCACGAATGGCTATTTCACGACCTTGGGACAGTTTATCTTCATATGCACTGCTGCGCCCGCCAATTACGTCGGTGATTCCTGCTAAAAAATCACGAACGACGTTTGCGCCCATTATTGCTTCTCCAGTGACAATTCCTAAGTAACGCTCAATTTCTTTCCCTTGCAATGTCGGTGTAGTCGATACTAACATTCCTGTTTCCTCCTCTGTGCGGCCTATAGGGCAAGCACTTTCCAATTGTTATAACGATAATTAATACGTTTTGAAAATTAGGAGGTTTCGTTTTATAAGAATGTTTCTTTTAAGGCTATTTCACTCCACATCTTCCTGCTCCAGACGATTTTTGAATGCTTCTTGAACAACGATAAACTCTTCATCTCCAATGGCGTCCTTCGATTTGCGCTCGACTTGTGTATTTTCAGGGAATTTTCCTGGGTGGCCTTTTCGTTTATGATTGAATTCCTTCCCTCTTGACATTTTCCACACTCCTTTCTGTTTTTCATATATTGCCCTTTTTTTAAGGTGAAATTCAGTCGTATCGAAGCAATGATTACTGTCAGATTTGCTAACAATTTGATTGCGCATCCTTCATCCTTATTGGTAACTTAAGTGTAAAATAAACGAATATAGGGTGAGAGTATGATAATCGAACAATTAACCTCCATTGATGAAGCTATTGAAGAGCTTTCAGAACTTCTCATAAAGGTTGTAGATGAGGGAGCTTCAGGTATATTCAGGCGGGAAAAATTCCATATTTTGTCCAATCGGCAAATGGGGAATTAGAACCAACCATTATTTATTACAAAACGATTTAGATAAAGGAAAGGCACGATCATTTATTATGCCTTTTCTTTATCTATTTTTATTTGGTTTTTTTCGCTAAAACATCGTAAAACCGAGAAGATAATTTTGAAAAATCATCAGGAAAACTAAAAATATCGTAGTTCTTGTCGAAATAAGTAATAGGATTGAAACGATCATTTAAAACTAGAAAACATTGAAATCATAGGCATAGTCAAATAGTCGCATAAGGGATAGGTGGAACAAAAATGGATAAAACGTCGATAATAGGCTTAATCGTAGCAGTACTTGGTGTTGGAGTAGGAATGGTCTTAAAAGGAGTAGGAGTAGGGGTTTTGGTAAACCCTGCTGCCATCTTAATTATTATTTTAGGAACGATCGGTACGGTGACCATTGCCTTTCCGACCTCTGAAATAAAAAAGGTTCCGAAACTATTTGGGATAATTTTTAAAGAGAGAAAACTAATGAACCCAACTGATTTGATTGGGATGTTTTCCGATTGGGCGCAATTAGCTCGTAAAGAAGGACTCCTTGCATTAGAAGCAAAAACGTCTGAAATTGACGATGAATTTTTAAAAAATGGTCTTTCTTTAGCAGTTGATGGGCAAAGTGCGGATTACATTCGCGATGTTCTGACAGAAGAAATAGAAGCGATGGAGGAAAGACATCATCAGGGCGCACTTATTTTTAGTCAAGCAGGAACATATGCACCGACGCTTGGAGTACTAGGTGCCGTTGTCGGATTAATTGCTGCACTACAAGATATGAGTGATATTGATGCACTTGGTCATGCCATTAGCGCTGCCTTTGTCGCAACCTTACTCGGAATTTTCACTGGTTACGCATTATGGCATCCTTTTGCCAATAAACTGAAAAGAAAATCTAAGGTAGAAGCAAAATTAAAGTACATGATGATTGAAGGTGTACTTTCTATCTTAGAAGGAGAAGCTCCAAGAGTGATTGAACAGAAATTAGCTTCATACTTACCAGCTAGTGAAAGGAAGAATTTCCAAGAGGAAAGCGGTGAGAAGAAGGGTGAGTAAACGAAGAAAAAAGGAACAGCACGAAGAACATATAGACGAATCGTGGCTGATCCCATATGCAGATATTTTAACATTACTATTGGCATTGTTTATCGTGTTATTTTCAATGAGTACGATAGATGCGCAAAAGCTAGAAAAAATGTCGCAAGCTTTTAATCAAGCACTTTCTGGTGGTACTGGTATCTTGGATTACCCAAGTCCAATGCCTGAAGATGAGGCTCAGGCCATTGATGATATCGAAGGACAAGAAGATAGTGAAGACAAGGAAAAGGCTGAAAGAATTGAAAAATTGGAATTAGAGAACATTCAAAAAAAGGTAAACGCCTATATTGCTGAAAATAAGCTAACAGATAAGCTCGACACCTCATTAACAGATGAAGGACTGCTGTTAACGATCCGTGATAATGTCTTATTCGCATCTGGTAGTGCGGACGTTAGACCGGAAGATGTGCATACGGCTGATGAGATATCCGAACTTCTTGTTATGAGTCCACCGCGGAATATTATTATTAGTGGCCATACAGATAATGTGCCAATAAGCAATCCTCGTTTTGAATCGAACTGGGAGTTAAGTGTGATGCGAGCGATTAGCTTTATGAAAATTGTGCTGAAAAACGATAAACTGGATCCGGCATGGTTCAGTGCGAAAGGGTTTGGTGAATTCCAACCTGTAGCAAGCAATGCAACAAGTGAGGGAAGAGCAAAGAATCGTCGTGTTGAAGTCCTAATATTGCCGATAACTTCTGAATGAAAAAAGTAGTACAGACCAAAATGGTTTGTGCTACTTTTTTTATATTATTCAGTCGGAACTTTTTTTGCTTCTTTATCAGGCTTACACATTCGGTCAAGTAAGAAACCGAGTCCAATCATGGAAGCGATAGGGATAACGAAATTTAGGATATGAAAAAATGTCATTTAAACACCACCTTTCTTATGTTTTTTAAGTTTATTACTGTTATTATATTATTATTTAGATAATTCAGACAATATTTCTATACATCATTAGACCTAAATTCAAACAATTTTTACTCAGGGGCATATTTGATTAATAGTAGAAATAAAATGAAAAAAGTAAGAGATTTGAAGGATGTGGACGAAATAAAGAGAAAAACGTTCGTTAAAACGAAAAAATGACAAAATTTCCATATTTCAAAATCTTTATAAAAGGAATAAAATGATACTATATTCTTAATTAAGAACAATTAGTAATTCTAAAAGAACAGGTGAGAGGGTGATGCGATTGTACCGGAAGAATTGTGATAAATGTAATAAACCTTCTTTTAGTAGCAGCGAGTATGGAGAGTGGTTATGTCCTGTATGCGGGCATGATTTAACGGCACAACCATTTTTCGATGCCGTGACATTTGAGCAATTATACATAAAAACGCTGTCTGGTTCGACTTCTCTTAGCTTTAAAGGTAAAGAGGAAAATGAAAACGGTATTACTAGATAGATTTTGATAGATGACTATACTACTGTTTTTTAGAGAAATAAATTTCGACACGAATTGACATTGATGTCAACGCCGTAATGCCATTTGCTTATTTGATGATTTATTCCTGTAGCTAGTTGACGAAAATTGTTAAAAAATAAATTTCGAAATATTCTAACGGCTGACAAATAGTTACACTTTTATTGATTAAAACGAAGTAGACTATAAGTGGGATAACTTTTAGAGTAAAAAATAAAGGACGCAAGAAAAAGGCAAACCTGTTGAAAGATGGGGGCGCAAAGTCTCAGGTCTAAGGTAGGGAACTATGACGGCTGGACTGCTGAAATTCGTGCTGGATTTTAGGGGGAAAAAATGGTGATAGAAATGAAAGGAAGAATTGAAGGATTGGATATGGAATGGTTGGAACTAATTAAAGAGGCAAAAAAACTCGGAATTGAAAAGGAGGAAGTTCGCGAATTTCTTGCTAACAAAACCGTCAAGCAATAATGTTTCAAGCAGCTCAACAAATATATATCACTACGGAACATCTTTTCTGACTTCATTTTGGATCTACTTTTGAAACCATCACCGCTCAATGAAACCTAATATATAAGGTACACGAATAAAAAACCTGTTCTTTTAAAGAACAGGTTTTGCTTGTGTTAGTGTCACTCCGCCTTTGCTTCCATCATACTTATTTGTCTTGATTGGCTCTCCATTTATTAAACTCAAGATATTCTCTAAATTGTTCTTTTGTAATACCGGAGTCCATAGCTTCTTTTACAATCTTAATCCATTCTGAATCAAGATCTTCATCATTTAAGTGTTCATGGATTAAGTAATCTACTGGAACATGGAGAACGCCAGCAATTTTCTCGAGAAATTGAATGGACGGGTTATTTTGTAGATTTCTTTCTAATGAACTTAAATAAGATTTTGCCACTCCAGCTTGTTCAGCAAGCTCTGAAAGCGACATCTTCTTTTCAAGTCTGAGTTTTTTAACACGATCACCAATCATCAAAAATCACACATCCTATCAAAATGTATACTTTAATAATATCAAAGATTGAAAAACAGTTCCATATTTAGAACAAAAAGTTCTTTTGAATTTTTAAGCTTTTCATAGTTATTAAATAATATTTATCTACATAGTAGAATATTAATTCATTCATGACAATGCATAATTTGACACATTTCGAAAATTAAAACATTTTGATTGTCACTTGAAAAGTATTACAATGGTGAAAGGTACTTTGTACTTGTATAAAGGAGGATCTAGCGATGATTGTTTTAAAATCACAAAGAGAAATTGAGATGATGAAGAAAGCTGGTGAGGTGCTGGCTTCTGTTCATAAAGAAATTGCCAAAATGATTCAACCAGGAATTACGACTTGGGAAATAGAAGAATTTGTTGATTCTTTTTTACAAAAACATGGGGCGACTGCGGAACAAAAGGGCTATAAAGGCTATGAGTTTGCTACATGTGCGAGTATTAATGATGAAATTTGTCATGGCTTTCCAAGAAAGGAACCATTAAAAACTGGGGATATTGTAACAATTGATATGGTTGTAAATTTAAATGGGGCTTTAGCAGACTCAGCTTGGACATATGCAGTCGGTGAAGTATCGGAGCGTACGGAAAAGTTATTACATGTAACGAAAGAAGCCCTTTATAAAGGAATCGAACAGGCTCAAATTGGAAACCGCATTGGTGATATCGGTCATGCGATCCAAACGTATGTGGAGGGAGAAGGATTTTCTGTAGTTCGTGATTTTATCGGACATGGAATCGGTTCAGTTATCCATGAAAAGCCTGATGTTCCACATTTCGGTCTTCCTGGAAAAGGACCGAGAATAAAAGAAGGAATGGTCTTTACAATTGAGCCAATGGTTAACATGGGTCAGTATGAAATGAAGATGGATGCCAACGGCTGGACCGCCCGTACGATCGATGGAAAATACTCTGCTCAATATGAGCATACAATTGCGATTACGAAGAACGGGCCTGTTATTTTAACGGACCAAGAATAAAGACAAAATTCATTTCCAAGATTAAACTTTTCTAAAATGGGTTTGACGAGGGAGAAGCGCATGAGACTTATTAGTATTGATGAATATAACCCAAAACTAATGCAGCTTGCGAGGCCAATTTTTGATAAACATAGACGTATATTGCTAGGTGCAGGGAGAACGATACATCCTGCTTATTTAGAGAGATTAGTGGCACTAGATATACGCTATCTATTTATTGAGGATGCAACTTCCTATGGAATCACGATGGATGAAATGGTCGATGTCCCAACGTGGATGGAAGCAATTGAGGTATTGAAAAATGTTTTTGAGGCCGTCACAGAGAAAAAAGAACTTCCCATTCGTGATTTGCAAAAGCAAGTTGTCCTCCTTGTGCAAGAGGTGGCAAAAAGAAAAGCGCTTTTTCTTATCCCCACATCTTCTTTAGCAGAAGAATTAAGGGAGTATGCCCATTCTATCAATGTCTCTCTGCTCGCACTTCAATTAGCCAAAAAACTAGGGGTCTCTCAAAAATCATTAAACGACTTAGCGTTAGGTTGTCTTCTTCATGATATTGGAAAAGTGTTTGGGCAAGAATCTGAACACCATGCTAGAAGTGGTTTTGAATTTTTGCGAAAAATAAGAGAGGTTAGTCTTTTATCCGCACATGTTGCCTATCAGCATCATGAGGCAATCGATGGAAGCGGTGAGCCAAGAGGATTAGTAGAAAAGGAAATCCATGAATTTGCGCAAATTTGTGCAATTGCCAATGTTTACGACAACGCCCTATCAAAGGACGGACTAGCACCGCATCAGGCATTGGAATATATTATGACGAAGAGTGGTACTCTTTTTCCACCTGCTCTCATTAGTCTTTTCGTACAACAAGTGCCAAGCTATATTCCAGGAACAAAGGTCAGACTCAATAATGGCCGCGATGTGATTGTAACGAAGATAGTCGGAAACATACAAAGACCGTTCGTACGCTATTTAGATACGGAAGAGGAAATTTCTTTAGGCGACCATCACACATTGTTGATTACGGAAGTTTTGGATTCGTAAGGATTTAGACATATAAGAAAGGGCGTTCCAAAGGATTTGCTATGGAACGCCCTCTTTATGTAGCTATTGTTTTCTCAGATTGCCAAGTTCTTCAGCAAGAGCTTGCATTTCATTTGGGCTGAAGGAGTTCTTTTTCATGACTAGTTCATAGATTTCTTTTAACTCTTCGTACATATTTTCATCAAAATGTGAGGGTTTAATTGCTCCAAGATTCAACACTTTAAGCTTTTCTTTAATTTTCTCAATCATATACTCCACATTTTCTACCGATGCTGTTGATAAATTCATTCATTTTCCACCTTTCCTATGATGGTATTTGTGATACCTCTACTATTTAGTATTCTCTATGGTTTTGTCCCATTCATGAATCATTCTTTAACTTCCTTTAGTGAATAGTAACATCTTTCCTTGTTTAATGACAGGCTGTTCCATGAATTTAATGAGAGATTATCAGGAAATCTCATCAAACAGTTGCATCTTTGTAGGGAAATCGAAGAGAATGGTAATTGGAGGGATGTTACATATGGTAAAAGTGTTGTTTGTATGTCTCGGAAATATTTGCCGCTCACCGATGGCAGAGGCGATGTTTCGAGATGTGGTAAAGAGGGAAGGACTTGAAGGAAATATTGTGGTTGACTCAGCAGGCACTGGTGATTGGCATATTGGACAACCACCCCATGAAGGAACAAGAACGATCTTAAAGAGCAATCGCATAGATTTTGAAGGAATTAAAGCAAGGCAAGTCGAATCAAAAGATCTTGAGGATTTTGATTATATTATTGCGATGGATAGTGATAATAAGAGAAATATTGAAAAATGGAAATCAGCATTTCCAACAGCAAAGATTGAATTGCTATTGGATTATGTTCCACATATGAAGGACAAAAACGTTCCTGACCCATACTATACTGGGAATTTCCAAGAAGTCTTCGATTTATTGCAGCAAGGCTGTGAAAAACTATTACAACATATAAAACAAAATCATGATGTTAAGTAAAGCGCGGTATGAAAAAATCATTGTTTATGGAAACAGAAAGGAAGGACATGCTAATGGGGAGTACAGATAAGTTTTGGAAAGGGATTTTACTTGGAGCAATAGCAGGCGGAGCGATTAGTTTGCTTGATCGGGAAACAAGAAACTCTGTTGTGGAAAGTTGTAAATCAGGGGCCAAAAACGTCACTCATTTTGTTACTCATCCGAGTGAAGTCGCAGAAAAACTAAAAAATACAACGACTCAATTGCGTACTACGGTGGAGCAAGTAAGTGAGGACGTCTCTTTTATTGCGGAAAAGGTGGAAGAAATTAGAGAGGTAACACCGACTGTCGTGGGAATTGTTCAAGACACGAAAGAAGCATTTACACATGACCATGATGAGGAAGAGGTTTAACTAGGGAAAATAGGGGTGGAGTAATGGCCTTATTAAATATGAGAGCTCTAATGTTATTATGGAAGAGAATTGGCGAAGACGATGTCATGGGTTTAGCGGCTCAGTTGGCTTATTTTTTTCTTTTATCGTTATTTCCGCTTCTTATTTTTTTAGTCACACTGTTGCCCTATTTGCCAATTACTCAGGAAGAAATGCTTAACGTTATTGGTGATTTTGCACCTGGCGAGACGATGACTCTGATTGAAACAAATCTAAATGAAATAATGGGTCAACAAAGCCGGACCCTTCTATCCTTCGGGATCATTGCCACGATGTGGTCTGCTTCAAATGGAATTAATGCCATTATTCGGGCTCTAAACAAAGCGTATGAGGTAAAAGAAAGCCGTTCCTTTATTGTAGCAAGAGGGATGGCCATCGTTTTTACAGTTGCGATGATCTTTGTTTTTATTATCGCATTATTACTCCCAGTCTTCGGTAAGCAATTGGGAATGTTTTTGTTTACGCAGCTTGGATTATCCAGTCATTTCTTAAGTTTTTGGCATTTATTACGATGGCTTCTTAGTTTTTTAATTATCTTCATCGTCTTTTTGGTTCTCTATTGGATTGCGCCAAATAAAAAGTTTAAGTGTATTGATGCGACCCCAGGAGCGGTTTTTGCCACCGTAAGTTGGTTAGCGGTGTCCTGGGGATTCTCTTACTACGTCAGTAATTTCGGCAACTACTCTGCCACGTATGGCAGTATCGGAGCCGTTATCGTGTTATTGATTTGGTTTTATTTAACCGGCATTATTATCATTCTTGGTGGAGAAATAAACGCATTAAATCAATTTTTAAGAGATGATTCATGTTAAAAAGAACTGTCGACTAAGATTCGACAGTTCTTTGCGCAACAGCTTGTTAGGATTTTAATAATCGTAACCCATTTAAAATCACTAATATCGTACTTCCTTCATGACCAATCACACCAAAAGGAAGGTCGATGAATTGCAGGAAGTTGGAGATAATCAATACCATAATAACGGAAATGGAAAAAATAATGTTTTGCTTAATAATTCGGTTCATTTTGTCGGATAGCTGTATGGCCTCAGCGATTCGAGGTAAATCATTTTTCATAAGCACGACATCTGCTGTTTCCAAAGCAACGCCTGACCCATCTCCCATGGCGATTCCGACGTTAGCCGTTGCTAACGCAGGTGCATCATTGATACCATCACCAACCATCGCCACATGTCCGAATTTCTCCTTTAATTTCTTTAAATTCTCAACTTTGTCCTCAGGTAAGCACTCAGCCACATAATCAGTGACATGGCTTTCAGACGCAATGGCTTTTGCTGTATTCTCACTATCACCAGTTAGCATGAATGTGTAAATTCCTTTTTGTTTTAACTGATCAATCGCGATTTTTGTTTCTTCTCGGACTACATCCTTCAAGGCAATTAAGCCAACGATTTCTCCGTTTTTTTGTGCAAAAACAATCGTTTTTCCTTCTACAGCTAAATTGGATGCAACACCATTTAAGAAGGCGTCAGCTTCTTCTTTTCCAACAAAATCAGCTTTTCCGATTTTCCATAATTCTTGCTCGTAAGTGGCTTTAACACCATATCCTGAAACGTCTTCAATACCCTCTGGTTGAGTGAGGGGTTCTTGTATATGTTCCTTAGCATATTTAACGATCGCATTGGCTAACGGATGATTGGAATGACTTTCAATGGCGGCTGTTTTTAATAGGAGCTCCTGTTTAGATATTCCTTCTCCTGTTAATAGATCGGTTACTTCAGGCTTACCTTTTGTTAAGGTGCCTGTTTTATCAAAGGCGATGGCACGCAAATGACTTAAATTTTCTAAATGGACACCACCTTTAAAAAGAATCCCCCGCCTTGCCCCCGTCGAAATGGCAGACAAGGTTGCTGGCATGATCGAGGCAACAAGTGCGCAAGGAGAGGCAACGACCAATAAAATCATCGCTCGATAAAAGGTTTCGGTCCAGCTCCAACCTAATAAATAATGAGGCAAGAACATCATTAGAGCGACAACTGAGAGAACGACTTTGACATAAGTTCCTTCAAATTTTTCAATGAAAAGCTGCGAAGGGGACTTTTCACTTTGAGCAGACTGAACAAGTTGAATGATCTTTTGAAAAAGCGTATCGTTACTTTCTTTCGTGATTTCAACGGTAATCGAACCATTGAGATTAACAGTTCCGGCAAAGATCTCCTCGTCTATCCCTTTGGAAACGGGGATCGACTCGCCCGTAATCGCCGCTTCGTCCAGATGGCTCTGCCCTTTAACGATTTTTCCATCTGAAGGAACTCTTTCACCAGGCTTTATGAGAATGAGATCGCCAATTCTTAATTCAGAAACAGGGGTGATTTTTTCGATCCCATTTGTCACGACTAATGCTTCTTGTGGTTGTAATTCCATCAGTGCTGAGATTTCCTTATGACTTTTATTCATCGTATAAGTCTCAAGGGCACCACTTAAGGAAAAAATAAAAATGAGAATGGCCCCCTCCGTCCAGTACCCAATAGTGGCGGAACCAATAGCTGCGAAAATCATGAGCATTTCTACATTTAGCTCTCTTTCCGCAATCGTGCTTTCAATCCCTTCCTTTGCTTTCGCATATCCTCCGATGATAAATGCTAATACAAAGGAAATGATTGAGACGGTAGTAAGCTCATTTTTTTCAAGTATCCAGCCGACAACAATCAATACCCCGCTGATGATTGCTGCAATCAGTTCGGCGTGTGGCCATATTTTATCAAAAAGACTTTCTTCACTGGATTGTGCATTTGTTATTCCCTTTATTTCTACATCCATTTCGATATCCCCCTATGATAACAAATTTCAATTAGTTATTTCTAATTGAGAAAAATAATCAACATCAATACCCTAATAAAACACGAAAGCCGTCACCTGATAGGCAACAGCGGAAATGCAATCGAAATTCTTATTTATATTTATTCTAATTATATCATGATTGGTACATAAGTAAAGCCTTTTATTTTTGGCTCATTTCGTGCGAGACCCTTATTCGTAGGAATGTATTTCATGATTCTGTGGTCGAAAGAAAAACAAGGCGATGAAAATGGAAAGAAGCATAAGAGAAATCAAATAAAAGAAGCTCACGCCTTGTGCATATTGAATCATCATTCCACCGATGAATGGACCGGTGATGCTCCCAAAACTAAAAAATACACTACACATAATATTCCCTGCTGGCAATAGCTTTTTAGGGAGGAGATCGGCCATATAGGATATCCCGAGTGAGAAGGTGGAACCGACAAGCATCCCTGCGATAAAAAAGCATGAGAACAAGGCGACTTCTGAACCTTCAAAGATTCCAGCAACGATAAAGGTGAAAAAGCCTGAAATCATGACGAAGCGTAAAATTCTCTTTCGGCCATAACGGTCGCTCAAAAGTCCGAGGGGCATTTGAAAGACAATCGTACCAATCGCAAAAGCTGGTAAGATAATCGAGACAGCATTAATATCGATGCCAATGCGTAAAGCATAAACCGGAAAATTTCCATTTAAGGTTGCTTCGAGAAACCCATAGCCAAATGGAGGAAGGAAGGCAACCCAAGCGTATTTCCACACTTGACCGAATCGTTGAAACGTACCAAAAAAAGAGGTTGCGTCTGACGAATCTTGCTCAGGAATTTCATTTTTTAGGAGAAAAATTGTCACCCATGCAGCAAAGCTTAACCCTGCAGAAATGATAAATGGCAGAGATTCATTGATCACTAAAAGCCTTGTCATCATCGGTCCAATCGCAAATCCTAAACTAAAAAAGAGTCCATATAAAGCAATGTTTCTGCCCCGATTTTGCGCAGTGGAAAAGGATGTAATCCACGTCTGTGTGCCGAAATGAAGCATATTATCCCCAATTCCGATTAAAAGCCGTAACACAAACCAAAACCAAAGTGACTTCCAAAATGGGAAAAGAAATAGGGATAGTAGTACAATCAGTCCTCCGAGAATGATGATTGGTTTATATCCAAATTTTCTGAGCGGTTTTTCTAAAAAGGGTGAAATCAGTAAAATCCCGATGTAAATACTCGTTGCATGTAAACCATTAATGGCTGATGAAATGCCATCTTGTTCGAAAATGATGGCAATGAGCGGAAGGATCATCCCTTGCGAAAAACCAGAGATGGCGACAATTCCGACGAGAACCCAGAGACGAATGTTCATATGTATACCTCGTTATCTATGTATTCTCCCTGATGGTACATGAGATAATGAACTTTTGGCAAGTAGATTTTTGTCAATGAAGCTCGCTCTCTGTATGATAGAAGTAGTGACGAGGAGGATGATGAAGATGGAATTTCATATGAAGGAAGTTGGCTTTTACACAGAAACAGCAAATGGAAGACTAAATATTGCAGGGGATGAGAGTCATGGGTTCCGCCCATTTCAATTATTGGTTTCATCAGTAGCTGTTTGTAGTGGAGGAGTCATGCGAAAAATATTAGAGAAGAAACGGATTCCGTATGAGGATGTCCACATTAAAGCAGATGTCATCCGAAATCCAGATATGGCTGACCGAATTGAGAAGATTCACCTTCATTTTACCCTTACTGGAATTGAGATCACGGAGCCGCAAATGGAAAAAATTATGGCGCTAACGACGAAAAACTGCTCTATGGTCCAATCTGTTATGGGCAGTATCGAAATTGAGGAAACTTTTGAGATTAAATAATGCTAACAAAATGTTGGATAAGATGTAAGAACTCTGAAAAAACTATGGACAGGAGTTAATTCCAATTTATGTGAGGTTGAAATTGACTCATCCATTAGTGAAAGGAGTTCAGCTCATCATGAAAAAATTGGTTTCTGGTATCGTTGTTGGATTACTTATAATACAAATGTCTGTAATATCAACCTCGGCTGCCGCAAAAAAAGAAGCAGTCAAGATTCCGAATTCAGTTTTAAACATAACGAAGGAAAATACGTATCCGAATCCGACGCAGGATTTGCCAACATTGCAACCAAGCGAATTAACGGAAGAACTCATTTCTAGTTCTAAAGTGAAAATTGAAAATCCTGATCTGATTCGAATGCTCAATGAGACGAATGTAAATAGTACGCCATTTGCCTTTGGTTACCGAGCTGTTATCTATTTAGGTCAGTGGCCTCTCAATTATGAATCAACAGAGACCTCGCCAAATTGGGAATATCAAAAAATTAATACGAACTATTATGATAACCGTGGTGGAAAAGCCAATTATCAGATTCATTACGTTCAAGAAGCTCAAAAGGTCGTGAAGGGTGGATTGACGGCCAAGGTTCCCCAAGCTGAAGATGTAAAAAAAATGATGCTCCTTAAGGCGGCGGAGAAGTTGAATCTGCCTCTTGCATTTGAAACAGTCGTCGGTGCAGGTACAAAAAAGGATCAGTATTATAATATCCCGCCAAAAAGATTAGGATATTTATATGGATACGTCCCAGCAGTGAATGAAAAAGGCAAGGTTACGTACGGCGAAGTGTATTTAATGCTTAAAGGAAATAAGAAAATGATCGTCGTCAAAAACGTAACCTCTCAAGGCATTGGTGCATGGATTCCGGTACAAGATTATGTGTCATTCGGATTTGTCGCAACAGAACGTCCGAGATAAATAGAAAAACGTCGAATCATTTGGTTCGACGTTTTTGTTGTTTAGAGTGCGATAGTAGCTGTTCTTTTTTGAAAATCAATGTCCTGGTAGTAGCTGTTCTTCACTAACACATTCGGTCCTAAACAGCGAACGGCTGGACAATGGCAGTTTAAACTTTTCGCTAAATCGGTTTGCATCCATTTTTCATAGGCATCCTGTAAGGAATTTCTTTGGATATTTCCCAGTGCAGGAGTATCTCCAAAATCGGTGACAATCACATCCCCTGTGAAAATATTGACATTTAATCGAGAGCGTCCGTCTGGATCATTACGAACAGTTACCTTTTTACTATTGTAAAGTCGTTTTAAAAGGGTTAAATCTTCTTCCCTTTTATTGCATGGATAAAAAGGGAGTGTTCCAAAGAGCATCCACGTTTCTTCGTCGCGAATATCCAATAGATGATGGATGGCTGCACGAACTTCGTCTAAACTTAATACTTCCAAATTTGAAGCAAAATCTGATGGGTACATCGGGTGAATCTCGTGTCTTCCGCATTTCATTTCCTCAACGATTTGACGATGGATGTCTTCTAAATGAGGTAAGGTCCTTTTGCTCAACATTGTTTCCGCTGACACCATAACGCCAGCTTCGGAAAGGGCACGGCTATTTTCGATCATCCGTTGAAAAAGAACTGCCCTCTGCTCGAAAGTAGGCTTACGTTCCATCATCGCAAATCCACCTTCAACGAAGTCCTCTAACGTTCCCCAATTATGAGAAATATGTAACACGTCTAGATAAGGTGCAATTTTTTCATAGCGCTCAAGGTCAAGGGTTAAATTCGAGTTCATTTGCGTTCGAACTCCTCTTGAATGGGCATACTGAAGTAAAGGAAGCACATATTGCTCAACGGATTTTTTCGAAAGCATTGGCTCTCCACCTGTGATGCTTAAAGAACGAAGAGTAGGAATTTCATCTAATCGTTTTGCGAGCAGTTCAAATGGAAGTCCGTTTGGATCTTTCGGCTGCAAAGTATACCCAACAGCACAATGTTCACAACGCATATTGCATAAAGTGGTGGTAGTAAATTCAATATTCGTTAACGTTAGTTTCTTATATTGCTCGATATCCATATAAGCTTCCCATGGATCGAAGCTTGGGGTAATAGCTTTTTTACTTGCGTTCATCGTAACAAAACTCCTTTTAACAAAATGGTCATGGAAGACCATGTTGAAATTCACTTCGTAATTATCAGTTTGCGGGCGAGTTCTGTCAATGCTTTTCTTAAAAATATATGCTGGGAAACCTATAGATAGCAGGAATGTTGAAAATCAATATTGCGTATTAAGCGTCTTTTCTGTAGGATGGAAGACGAGTATTTGCAAAAAGGAGCGAATTTGTAGTGGGTAGTCCAATTAAAGAACAAGGCGATCAAGTCGTTTTTTTAAAGCAACGATTAACAATGTTTATGGACCTTTTAGATGCGATAGAGCCTGAAAGTACAGAATTAGAGGACATCGATCGTCTAATTTCGATCATTGATGACCTTGAATCAAAATGTCGTGAATTCAAAAACCGAGACGAATAGGTTTTATGAGGATGTTCTGTAGAGAGCATCCTTTTTTTTTATTGTGGGGTAACCGGGGTTCATGAGGTGGACAAAGTCGAGAGAGTATCGGGAGAAGAATGTCCTCATAGGGTGTTCATGAGGACAAAGTCGAGGGTGGATCGGGAGAAGTTTGTCCTCATAGAGGGTTCATGAGGACAAAGTCGAACGAAAAGGAAGAAAGTTTGTCCTCATAGAGAGTTCATGAGGACAAAGTCGAACGAAAACGAGAAAAGTTTGTCCTCATAGAGAGTTCATGAGGACAAAGTCAGACGAAAACGAGAAAAGTTTGTCCTCATAGAGAGTTCATGAGGACAAAGTCAGACGAAAAGGAAGAAAGTTTGTCCTCATAGAGGGTTCATGAGGACAAAGTCGAACGAAAACGAAGAAAAGTTTGTCCTCATAGGGTGTTCATGAGGACAAAGTCGAACGAAAAGGAAGAAAGTTTGTCCTCATAAGGGTTTCATGAGGACAAAGTCGAACGAAAAGGAAGAAAGTTTGTCCTCATAAGGGTTTCATGAGGACAAAGTCGAACGAAAAGGAGGAAAGTTTGTCCTCATAGAGAGCACAGAATGAAAAGAGGGGTCAATTCCAGCTGCAATCCCTTACAAATTGTCTTCTTAATCACTAAATTCCCCATCAATATCTTAAAAAAGTTTTCCCATTTCCAAAAAAAGATCAGGTTCACTTGTCTTTCTTTCAATTGCTGATAGGAGTATAATAAAAACCGAGGAATTATTGAAATATTCGCAAATGATTAATCTAAAGCGTTTACTTTTAACTGAGGGTAAAAAGGTAGCAGCGCTTCACGAAAGAAAGAGTTTTCCAAAAAGGGAAAGGGGAATCACGGATGAACATCGAAAAATTTCAAGACAGTATGTATGAGTTAGTTGTTGAAACTTCCACAAACTTGCCTAAGGACGTTCGTCGTGCGGTTAAAGCGGCTAAGGAAATGGAGAGCGCAGGAACTCGTGCAGCGATGAGCCTAGCGACTATAACTAATAATATAAAAATGGCGGATGATAATGTCTCACCGATTTGCCAAGATACAGGACTGCCAACTTTCAAAATCAAAACACCAGTAGGAGTCAACCAAATTGAACTCAAAAATGCGATCCAAAATGCGATTGCGCAAGCTACAAAGGATGGTAAGCTTCGACCGAACTCAGTTGATTCATTAACAGGGGAGAATAGTGGAGATAATCTTGGGCTTGGACTTCCGGTCGTCAAATTTGAGCAATGGGAAAAGGATTATATTGATGCTCGCCTTATTTTAAAAGGGGGCGGCTGTGAAAATAAAAATATTCAATACAGCTTACCTTGTGAACTTGATGGATTAGGTCGTGCAGGACGTGACTTAGACGGAATTCGTAAATGTATTATGCATTCAGTGTATCAAGCACAAGGTCAAGGATGTAGTGCAGGTTTCATTGGTGTTGGGATTGGGGGAGACCGTTCTTCTGGCTACGATCTCGCTAAAGAACAACTTTTCCGATCAAATGATGATGTGAACCCACATGAAGACTTGCGGAAATTAGAAGAATATATTATGGAAAATGCCAATGAATTAGGAATTGGAACGATGGGATTCGGTGGTGAAACGACATTACTTGGTTGTAAAATTGGTGTCATGAATCGTATTCCGGCCAGTTTCTTCGTATCGGTTGCTTATAATTGCTGGGCATTCCGTCGTCTAGGGGTAAAAATCAATCCAGAAACTGGCGAGATCCATGAATGGCTCTACCAAGAAGGAGATAAAATTGATTTTGGTCAAGAGGCTGAAAAAGAAACAGCTGCAACGAGTGAAACAGAAACAAAGGTAATTACTCTAAAAGCTCCGATTACAGAAGAACAAATCCGTGAATTAAAAGTCGGGGATGTTGTTCGTATCGATGGCAGAATGTATACAGGTCGTGATGCCATTCATAAGTATTTATCCGAAAATGACGCACCTGTAGATCTAAATGGGCAAATCATTTATCACTGTGGTCCAGTAATGCTCAAGGATGAAGACGGAAATTGGCATGTTAAAGCTGCAGGTCCAACAACAAGTATTCGTGAGGAGCCTTATCAAGGGGACATCATGAAGAAATTCGGTATTCGTGCGGTTATTGGCAAAGGTGGAATGGGACCTAAGACGTTAGCGGCACTTGAAGAACATGGTGGTGTCTACTTAAATGCCATTGGTGGGGCAGCCCAATATTACGCTGATTGTATTAAATCTGTCGATGGTGTTGATCTCATGCAATTTGGAATTCCAGAAGCAATGTGGCATTTAACAGTAGAAGGATTTACGGCAGTTGTAACGATGGATGCTCACGGAAACAGTCTTCATCAGGATGTAGATAAATCCTCCTTAGAAAAATTAGCTCAATTTAAAGATCGCGTATTTTAATAAAGGCAGTCTTCGTAAGAACTGTTTATTTCTTCGAAAAGGGCCTTAATCAAAGGAAAATGAAGACCTGATGAATGTCAAGGGTCTTCATTTTTTTGTCTTAAAATGTTGAAGATATTGTGTCAAGTCGTAGAGATCGATTTTCAAGGGTGGGAGAAATAGTATAATACGATAATAGGGAAAATTTATTGAGAGGTGACAGAATGAAGTTCAAAATTTTGACTCTTATTTTGTTTGCCAGCATGTTGTTAGTAGCTTGTAATTCTGGAGATGATACGAGCTCTAACGAGAATGAGTCGGTAGACATAAAGCAACTAGTAAATGATTATAGTACTAAGAGTATTGAGAATGAAAAAGCGTCTATTACCGCTACACAATTGATCGTTACTGACGAAGACAATAAAGAAACGGTATATGACCTCCCAGAGGATGAATTCTTTGTATCCATTGCTCCTTATATCAATGACACCCATCCCTGAATGAATCATAACTTGACAGGTTGTCAAGGAGAATTGGTAGAACAAGAATTTGATGTGTTCATTGAAGATGAAGATGGAAATGTGATCGTAGATGAAAAAATAACGTCCCTAGAGAATGGATTTATCGATTTATGGTTACCACGTAAAAAAACGTATGCTGTTACGATTGCCTATGATGGTAAAACCGTTGAATCTGACCTTTCTACTTTTGAAAAAGATGGGACTTGTATAACAACGATGCAACTGAATTAAGCCACGAACAAACGCTTGTACTTAATGAGCGTTTGTTTTTTTTTGAGAAAATATTGCATTTTTCTGATTAGTTCGTTTATAATCGAACTAATTAGTTAGATGGGGGTCGAACAAATATATGTCTTTTTCGCTTGAATTACGTTTTCATCCAGTGTATGAATTGCTAAATAGTTTGCATGTCTATACCCAGCCTAGTTTTTATAAAAAGGTTGAATTGGGGACAAAATGGAGGAACGAGATTAAGAAAACCATTACTCCAGAGTTTGCAGAAGCTTTAGAATCTGAACAAAAGGAGGGGCTAGGCCTTTTATATGAGTACATTTTTAGCATGGAAGTAAAAAATTTTACGATTGAGCAAATTATTCAAGAACTTCTCAGAACAGAAGAACATGAAGTAATAGATTTCTCCATAAAGCATTTACATGTTCCAGAAGATAAACGAGCTTCCTATCAAGGCACCTTTCAAAAAAGTCTTCAGATATTGCAAAGTTGGAATGAAGAATACTTTCGACATATAGACCCCAACATCCTTTCCACATTAGAACTGGATTTCAAGCAAAAATTAAACCAGTTAGACACTGAGAACCCAATTGAATTTGTCGAGAAAGTTACGAATGGACTACTTTTGAAAGGATTTACGGACGTAAAGAAGGTCGTTCTTTATCCTGTGTACCACGCAAGTCCGATCAATACGTATTCCCATTATCAACATATTCATTTTTATGGTTATCCTGTTGATCTAATCCCTACGACTGAAGAGCCTTCGCCAAGATTGATGAGAAGGAGTGTGGCTTTGTCAGATAAAAGCCGTCTGCAAATTCTTCGATATCTTGTTCAACATGAACGCAGTTTTACAGACATCGTAAAGTTCATTGGTCTAGCAAAAAGTACTGTGCATCATCATTTAGTTATTTTGCGGGCAGCTGGTTTCATTCAAGTTATCATGTCTCCCGATTCTTCTGAACGCTTCTGCCTAAGGGAAGAAGGCTTGAAGGGAATTTATGAAGATTTTCAGCAATTTTTAAAACCGAATAGGGAGTAGGGGGAAGAGGAATGAAGGAGTTATTTTTGGATCGGAAATTTGTGTTTCTTTGGCTGGCGTTAGCCGCATCTGGATTAGGGAGCACGTTTGCAACGTTTTCGATCTCATGGCTAGTTTATGACATGACTGGATCAAAAATGGCGATGGGGAGTATTTGGCTATCGTTCATGTTGCCAAATATCATGATTCAAATGTTTGCTGGCCCTTATCTGGATCGCTGGGATCGTAAAAAAGTGATGATTTTTTCGGAGTGGTTTCGAGCTGCTGTTTTTCTCATTCCGATTATTCTATTGCCGTTGGGTCTTTTGCAATCGTGGCATTTGTATCTCGTTTCGGTCGCAATTGGTTTAGCGCAACCTTTATTTTACCCAGCAAGTATGGCGTATGTTGCGGACATTTTACCAAAAGATAAATTAACAAAAGGGAATTCTATTTTAGAAGGAACAGGACAGCTCATGACTTTATTAGGCCCAACATTAGGGGGAATATTGATTTCTGCTTTTCATGTAGAATTGGTTCTTATTGTCCTGATTTCAGCTTTAGGAATTGCGGGCGTATTATTAATGATGAACCCGAGTTCGAAAAAAGAAAAAGTGGAGCAAAGAGAAAGCTGGTTTGTCCAATTTAAAGAAGGGCTCCAATTTTTCCGTATTTATCCTGTCTTGTTCTGGGTCGGCGTCATGATGATGTTTATCAATTTCAGTTCTGGGGCTGCGCAGCCAATGTTTTTACCGTATATCACCGATGAATTAGGGGGAACGGCCTTTCAATATGGACTTTTCACTTCTGCTTTTTCTTTAGGAATGGTCGGCGGCTCATTAGTAACAGGGACATTAAAAGAACCGAAAAATCGAAAGCGGGTCATGCTCGGCTCCTTATTTATGAATGGCCTATTTTTACTCGGCTTAGCTTGGACACCTTATTATTGGGTTGCGGTCGTCTTTTCTTTCGGGCAAGGTTTATTTGCGTTTATTTTTAATATCAACAATACGACCTTATATCAACAAAGAGTGCCTGATCATTTGAGAGGTAGAGTGTTTTCTGTGCGAATTTTACTTGCTCAAGCAGGCATTCCATTTGGTGCAGCTTTAGGTGGTGTATTTGCAGAAGTCTTTTCGATCCCTCTTTTGTTTGCGGTATTAGGAATGTTGACGATCATAACAAATTTAATTTGCTGGATGCATCCGATTTTTGAAAAACTTAATGATCAAACCATTGTGAAGACAGAAGAACATAAAGTTTCACAATAAATGTTAATAACTGTAAATCATCTTTTCCACCTTCCTAACAAAAAATAAGGAAAAAGTGTTAGGAGGACGGTTTTTCATGAGAAGATATATAGGGTTATTATTCGTGTTTCTGCTTGTTGCGACACCAGCTTTTGCAAGTGTCAGCAATGCTCCCGTTCAATGGGGCTTTAAAAAGGGAAAAGATGAGCAACCAGCTGAAGCAGGTAAAGAGCTAGATGAGCTATTGGATAAATATGATGCTTTTTATAAAGGAGATCCGGATACGAAAGATATTTATTTAACCTTTGATAATGGCTATGAAAATGGCTATACAGCAAAATTTCTAGATGTTTTAAAAAGTGAAAAAGTGCCTGCTACTTTCTTTGTCACCGGTCATTATTTAGAAAGCCAGCCAGAATTAGTAAAGAGAATGGCGAAGGAAGGTCACATCATTGGTAACCATTCTTATTATCATCCAGATTTAACAAAGGTGGATGATGACCGTTTAAAAAGGGAGCTGGAAAAGGTACGTGCAAAGACGGAAGAAATTACAGGGATTAAAAATATGGTGTACCTTCGTCCGCCACGAGGAGTTTTAAGCGAGCGAACGTTAAAGTTAGCAAAAGAAGCAGGGTACACACATGTCATGTGGTCCGTTGCTTTTGTTGATTGGAAGATCGATCAACAAAAAGGAGCGCAATATGCCTACGATAACATCATGAGACAGATTCATCCTGGTGCTGTTATTCTCCTGCATACCGTTTCGAAAGACAATGCCGATGCTTTGGAACAGGCGATTCAAGATTTGAAAAAGAAAGGTTATACATTTAAAAGTCTAGACGATCTCACAAAAAGAAAATCAACGAAAAATCCGATGTTATTTTCAAAGAAAAAGACCCACCAGAATTGAACGTCTTTTCGTTCGTTTTCGAGTTATAACGGACATGGTTGAATGGAGATAAAAGGAGAAATTCCGCTTAAATGTTGAATACCCATAGGAATAGCTTAAATAGAGGAAGAAATTCCGCCTATCGACTTGAAAAAAGTGAAGAAAGGCGATTATCGCATGCGTAAGCGGAAAAACTTCCCTTATTTTCCCCGAAATGAGCACCACTTGAGATATAACAGGAAATTTTCCTTTTAATTTATGGAAGATAAGCTGCCCTTCTTTAGTGAGGGGCTTTTTTCGTATTTTAATTCAAAAAATGCTATAATACGAGCAAATTATGTAGGTGGGATTAACATGCGATTTTCAGGTCCATATAATTTTGATTTGGTATTAGAGCGGCTTTCCCTTGATCCGCTTCATTCCATTGACAAGGTGAGAAGGAGCGTTAAGGTACCGCTCCTTCTCACCAGCGAGCCAAAGGTCGTTGAAGTTACAGCAGTAGGTACAACAGATGAGCCCGAATTCGAGATCAAAAAGGCGGATGAGGAGATCATGGAAAGATTAACGCACATTTTTCAATGGAATCGCTCATTAACGGAAATTCATGAACATTTTCAATCAACCGATCTTCAGCCGATTTTTGATCAGCATCGAGGCACTCCCCTTGTATTGGATTTTGATCCTTATAATTGTCTTCTAAAGTGTATTATCCATCAACAGTTGAATTTATCTTTTGCGCATACATTAACAAAAAGGTTTGTAAAAACATTTGGCTTTGAAGTGGATGGTGTTTATTTTTACCCACAACCTGAAACAGTGGCAAGTCTAAAAGTAGAGCAATTAAGAGAACTTCAATTTAGCGGACGGAAAGCAGAATATGTGATTGGAATTGCTCAGGCGATCGTGGAAGGGAAGCTTGAATTAAATAACCTCTACGATAAATCTGATGAAGATATAATGAAAGAGTTAATTACGTTACGTGGAGTTGGACCTTGGACGGTGCAAAATCTACTGATGTTCGGATTGGGAAGACCGAATCTATTTCCAGTTGCCGATATAGGCTTGCAAAATGCGATGAAAAAGCTGTACAACCTTGAAAGGAAGCCAACGCTTGAAGAAATCGACTTTTATAAAAAGGATTGGGAGCCATATTTAAGCTATGCCTCCCTCTATTTATGGAGAAGTATTGAAGAAGCTATGTGAATTATTGTAGAACGAATAGATGGAGATGAACAACATGAAAAAAGAACAAACGGTGAAAATACAGCCAAAGCAGACATTTCCGTTGACGATTAAGCGTCTCGGGATTAATGGAGAAGGAGTCGGTTATTTCAAGCGACAAGTCGTGTTTGTTCCCGGCGCATTGCCCGGAGAAGAAGTTGTGGTAGAGGCAACAAAAGTACAACCAAAGTTTGCCGAAGGGCGGATCAAAAAAATCAGGAAGAAATCGCCTTATCGGGTTCAGCCCCCATGTCCAGTTTATGAGGAGTGCGGAGGGTGTCAGCTTCAGCATTTACGCTATGATCAGCAGCTGAAAGAAAAGCGAGATATTGTGATTCAATCTCTTGAGCGACATACGAAATTACCAGTAGCGCAATTGGACATTCGTGACACAATTGGGATGGATGATCCATGGAATTATCGCAACAAAAGTCAATTCCAAGTAGGGAGTCGAGATGGACAAATACTTGCTGGACTATACGGAATCAATTCTCATAAGCTTGTCAATATCCAGCAATGTGTCGTCCAGCACCCGCTTACAAATAAGGCGACAGAAGCGGTAAAACGAATTTTACAGGATTTAAATATTCCGATTTATAATGAACAGACGAGAAAAGGGATGGTTCGAACCATTGTCGCTCGTGTGGGGATTCAGACAGGAGAACTGCAAATCGTCTTAATTACAGCACAAAAAAATCTTCCGCAAAAAGAAGTGCTTGTTCAAAAAATTAAACAAGCTGTTCCAGAAGTAAAGTCAATTGTCCAAAACGTAAATGGTCAAAAGACTTCCCTTATCTTTGGCGAAGACTCTGTGACATTAGAAGGTGCTGATTTTATTCAAGAGACCCTAGGTGACCTTCAATTTGAGCTATCAGCAAGGACTTTTTTTCAGCTCAATCCTGAACAAACAATCAGACTTTATAACGAAGTGAAAGATGCTGCGAAGTTAACCGGTTCTGAAAAGGTCGTTGATGCCTACTGTGGTGTTGGCACAATTGGATTATGGATTGCCGACAAGGCAGGGGAAATCCGTGGCATGGACATCATTCGAGAATCAATTGAAGATGCGAAGAAAAACGCGGAACGCCATAATATCAAGCACGCTCAATATGTGGTTGGAAAAGCGGAAGAAGTTATGCCGAAATGGGTCAAGGAAGGATGGAGACCTGATGTGGTGATCGTCGACCCACCGCGGACGGGATTGGATCAGCAACTCTTGAAAACCATTTTACAAGTAAAACCGAAAAAAGTTGTGTATGTCTCTTGTAACCCGTCTACTTTAGCAAAGGATATGGCTATCCTAGCGCCAAAATATAAGGTTGAATACATGCAGCCAGTGGACATGTTTCCTCAGACGGCACATGTTGAGTGTATTTCACAGTTAGTTTTAAAAAATGATTGAGGGAATTATAACCCCTCAACCTGTGCAAATTTATAGTAAATCCTAACATCTTTGTTTTCTGTTACTTCGATTTTATCAACAAAACGTAGCAACATCTCGGATGTTAACTTATTGAACTGTAAAAAACCTTTAAGTTGTTCTATGATGGCAGAGATTTTACTTGTTTCGTGACTTTCTGCCATCTCCTTTTTTATCTCAACTTTCTCTAATTCAAGTTGTTGTAGCTTTTCTTGTACCATACTTACAAAGTCATCATAATCCTGTTTAGATATATCCTCGCTAATGAACTTTTGTAAAGCGTTCCGCTTTAGTTCCATTTGTTTCTGAACCTGCTTTTCAATGGACTCTAGTCTAGACTCGTTCTTTTTTGCGGTAGCCTTGACCTTTTTTTCAATTTTACTTTCTAGGTTAGGATGGTCTAAACTACTAGACATGTTCTTGAGGTCATCAAGGATTATTTCAGTAAGTTCTAGTTCCTTTACTGCATGGTTTGAACATGCTTTATTTCCGTGTTTAGCATAAGTACCACAAATATAACCTTTACGATTAGCACGATACCACATGCCATTTCCACATTCAGAACAATAAGCAATGTTTGTAAAGAGGTGCTTTTTCTTTCTAGTTCCGCCCCTACCACGTCTAGCTTTTTGTTCAAGTAATTTTTGTACTTGTTCAAACACATCTCTTGAAATGATAGGCTCGTGAGCGTGAGAAATGGTTATCCATTCGTTTGGATTGTTTGCTTTACGTGTCTTGTTTGTTACGTTCATAGTAGTCTCTCTGCCTTGTACAAGGTCTCCTACATAGTGGGGGTTCTTTAATATCTTTTTCACAGTAGAACCTTGCCAATACAAACCTGCATTAGATTTCCCTACAACTTGTGATGGCGTTGGAATATCTCTATTGGTGAGATACCTTGCTATTTTGTCATGCCCCCAACCTTCTAGGTACTTGTCAAAGATGTCACGAACAATATCTACTGTGTAATCATCTCTAAGAAGTAGTTTTCCTTCATGAAGGTTATAACCATAAGGGGGAATACTCCCCATAAATTTACCGCTTTTGTACTTCATTTGATAAACAGATTTAATACGGTCACTAATACGTTGACTTTCACTCTCATAAATCCAAGCATAAAGACCGAACATGGCTTGTTTTGAGAAGTCTTGTGTATCAACTTTCCCATCTAAAGTGATTAAGCGAACACCTTTTGTTTCAGCTATTCGTTTAAGCTGATATAGTAGTTCAACATTCCGCCCTAATCTGCTTAACTCTTTAGCTACTATTACATCAAATTCTTCGTTTTCAGCGTCATGAATAAGTTTTTTTAACCCCTCACGATTGTCTGTAGTACCTGTTTGAACATCAGTGTAGAAGTCATAAAGGTCATAGTCATTTTCGTTGATGTAATCTAAAATCATATGTTTTTGATTTTCGGGTGACTCTTTTTGCCCCTCGTTATTAGTTGAAACTCGTACATATCCTGCTACTTTCATTTTTGTCGCCCTCCATTATTGATGGCGACTATATCTACTTGACTATCATTGTAAGCGGCAGATACAATCTTTTCAATTTCTTTCTCTAATTGATGAACGATTAATGATTTAAAATCCTGTGTCCCTGTAAAAACTCGTTGAATATTCATATTATCTCCCCTTTCAACCGTAGCAATCGTTCTATGTTGGGGATTAGTTGCGATAATTTTTTCAGTTTTTGTAATTGATAGAAGTTACTAGAATAAGGTCGAGTTAAGTATTCAACCTCGTATGTTGTCTGATAGTCCCGATGTTGTGTCATATCCTGAAAGTAATTGGTGAAAATGGTGGTTATATTTTCCTAATAGTGGTATAATGGACAAGGATTTTATTACATTAATATTACAAAAATTAGGGGGATTAATGATGGCTGAAAAGGTAAAGGTAAAGAAACCATTTTATAAAAAGTGGTGGGTTTGGTTAATCGCAGTTATTATCGTTATAGCTATTGCGGGTGGCGGTGAAGATACAGCAGAACAAGCAAGTACAGAACCTGCTGACACTGAAACAAGTTCTAATGATACTGCTAAAGAAGAAAACAAGGAAGAACCTAAGGAAGAAGAAAAGAAAGCGTTTGGTATGGGTGAAGAAGTTGCAGTTGAAAGCCTAGCATATACAGTGAACGGTGTAGAAGAACTAACAGAGATTAAAAGAGAGTATATGGACAGTCTTACTACAAGCGGTAAATTTTTAATCGTTGACCTTACTATCAAGAACAGTGATAAGAAAGCGAGATTTATTGATAGTGAGATGTTTAGATTAGTAGACGCTGACGGAACGGAGTTCAGTTCAAACACAGAAGCGGATATGTACATTAACAATGGCGATTTAGGTTTCTTTATGCAAGAAATTAATCCTAAAATGGACATGACAGGTAAGGTAGCTTTTGAAGTACCTGCTGACGCTACTGACTTACAACTACAGGTTTCAAGTGGATTTGGTTGGAGCGGTGGAAAATACGAGGTTATTAATCTTAAATAATCATCTAGGCACTTCTTTTTATAAGGAGTGCCTTTTTAAATTAACATACGAGGTGGTAAAAGTGAAAAGAACTACAGAGTTTGTTTTAGGTTTGCTTGGTGGTATTTTTGGGTTTGGTGGGTCATTTTTTGCTTTGTTTGTAGGGGTATGGTCAGAAGAGATTTCAAATTTAGGAAGTATGGCTTTTCTGTTCTCGATTTTAGCTATTGTAGGTTCTATAGTAGTTAAGTTCAAAGCTAAAATTGGTGGTTGGATGTTGTTAGTAAGTGGAATAGGAATTTTAATCTCAATTAGTTTATTCGGTGTTTTACCTGCATTATTATTAGTTCCAGCAGGACTAATGGGACTTCTTAGGAAGGACAAGAACAATAATATAGAAGTACAAGCATAAGGGTCATTTTTAAATTGGTGTACTTGCCCTCCGCTCCGCTACGGTCAAGGTACACAGGTCACTCGCTACGCTCGTGCCCTAATGTAGTTCTGCTTTATAATGGCATGTAAAAAGACTTTATCATTAGGGGAGCGGAGCGACCCTGTTAATTATAGGTGTATATCCACGTAGCAAAGCGGAGGGGATACTCACAAATATTAACCCATTGTTTTATAATTTATCTAAGAATAAAGAGTCAGTGTAAAACAGAAAGACCTAGAACCCCTTGTGGCTCTAGGTCTAACAAGCATTTTTACTTAGTCTAATAGGGACGGCTTTTCCTGTACAGAATACCTAAAACAGTCGGTTTTACTCGTACGTACAAAACACTCTTTTAGGTTAGGATTAGCAACCTTTTAAATGTTCCTCAAACATTGCCCTTAAACCTCTTGTATAGTCGTCCTGTCCGTCACTATCCTTTCTATACATTAGGTCAGGATATACATAATACAATAAACTACCACAACTCTCAGTAGTCATAATTAGGCCTTTCTTTGTCAGACTCTTTACAATCTTAGTAAGTTCATCAGGGTTATGATTAATAGCTTTGGCTAAATCACCTCTATTCATTTTCCTGATGACACTAAAATCTTTCTCGTCAGGGTTATGACAAAGAAAACACTTTTCAAAGTGGAAATAGGGCAAAATCTTATAAAGAAACCCTAACTGATTAAGCGGCAGCTCATCTACAATTATGCTTAACCGTCCCTTTAGTAGCTTTGTAAAAGGTTTCTTTAATAATTTCCCCATACAGTGGAAGTTTTCATTAATGTAAAAGACTTTTGAACGCCCTTCTTTTGTTGGAATAAGTATAGAAAGGTATTCTAGCCTTTTTATTATCTGTTTTGTCTGTGTTGACCCCCTACCTAGTATTGCTTGTATGTCTTTTTGATATAAGGGTTTACCTGCGTTGGATAATTTCCCTTTGCCATTCTGCTTTAAGTAGTGAAGTAGTTTCATAACCGCTCCACCTTCTGTTAATGAAAGGTGTTGTGTAACTTCCATTATAGGGTCATGGTAACAGGCAACAAACGGAATGATGTTCTTCTTCCTGTAAACGGTTCTTTTTTGTCTTTCCTCCCATGCCCTTTTTTGTTCCTCTGTCACGTAACTAGCTACATTAACAGTCTCACCTGTCAGCGTGTTTTTCATTGGAATACTCATTTTAATAATAACCTCCTGTATTGTCATAGTCCCTTTAGTAATCGTTGCATGTGTTATAGTAGTTGCGTAAAAAAACCCACCGTAAGGGTGGGGGATTAGATTTCAACGCCATCAGGTAAAGCGTCCTTTATGTCGTTATCTGAATAGCCTTTATCTCTCAGGTAATCTACTAAAGAACTGATTAGAACTAAGTAAGGATAGCCTGAATATCTCCTATCCTCATAAGGCTTTGAAATGGCGGTTAGTTGATGTAGTTGTATCTTTGTCTTAACCCCTTCAACCGTAAATACAATGTTAAACTTTTCAAGAACTCTAGCAGTTTGTTCAAGGGTAAGAGTATGAGATAGATTTTTTATAATCATTTAACCTCACCACCTTTTAAAAAGTTCTCTAGTTCTTCCTGAATAACCCTAATTGAACCTCCGATTTTAACGATTGGAATTTCTCCGTTCTTAGCAAGTGCATAGACTTTGCATTTTGATAGTTTCAGTATTTCAGCTACTTCATTAACAGTAAGTATTTTCATATAATCCACCTTCCAAGTTTTATTTGTTCAATATCAATATAAGAAAGAAATAAAAAAATCTAACAAAGAACGTAAAACAGAATATATTTGTCTAATTCTGATAAAATTAGACTGGTAAGTCTGTTGTACGTCATAAGAAAATATATTTTAGGCATTGGGGCAGGGCGAACGTAGGTGTTTTATAAAGAAAAATGAAGGTATCTAGGTATAAATGTTCGCAGATACTAACGGAGCAATTAAAGGTATTAGTAAAAAATAATAAAAGAGAAAAGGGACACCCATTTTAAAGGTTATAATTGCGGTAGGTAAGGGATGACGTACAGGATTAATTTGTGAAAATATGGTACGGAGGGGACAAGGGTTACGGTTCTTGCTTAGAACCTAAACAATTCATTCGGTAGTGGGTAGGGTTATAAAGATATTAGTGTTATCATGTCTGTTAGTGTTAGGATTAAAAAAGAGCGGTTCATATTTACCGCCCTAAAGATTAAGTAGTATAGTCACCATAATTCTTATTAGTTGTCTGTGAAATATACTCGACACATGTGGAAGTAGTGACGGAGTTGGTGTTGAAGGTGTAACCAAAAAATAAACTCTTCCGAAGGAAAATAGAAATTTCCGATTCGGAACCAATATCATCCCGGTTTTACCTCAATAGGAATCCGGGATTTTCTCTTCTCTTTTTCGATAGAAACTCAATACAAAATCTATAGTTTTTCCTTCTCCTTTTCTCCTCCATCCTTGCTGTAACAGGCTTTTTTCAATAGTTCATGCCTTTCTTATAACTATAGCTATCTTTTTTCCCTATTTTTTCTAAGAATTCGATTATCCAGCTAATTATATAGTTGTTATTAAAGGAATAAACTGGATTTTTAAGAGACTCCAGATTATTCGGTGTTTATTGGAAGAAGGAATATAAAGAAAGCGTGTATTAAAAACAGATTTTTCACTTTTTTTTGTGAGGATTGTTTAATGTAATATCTGAGTATATCTGAGCTAACTGTTCAGGTGTCTCTTTTGCTCCTCCGCTAACCCATCTTTCAAGCATATGCCACACTCCGGCAGAATTAAAAATAGTGTAATAATCCAAAAAGAGAGCATCAAATCCATCTAATATATTCGCTTTATATCTTCCATTTAAGCCAGGCATATACATATCAAGGTGTTGCAGAAGTATGATGAAAAGATTATTTCGTTGGAGTAAATGTAAAAAATGGATGTGTTCACTCCAAAAAGTAAAGTATTTTGTTGCCATTGTATAAGGAGTCAATGATTGATCATTCTCAAATTCCTTTTCGACCTGTTTCATCAACTCATTAATATATTCATATAGTACATCATCTTTCGAATCGAAATTTCGATAAAAAGTTTTACGAACTAAATCTGCTTTGTCTGTAATCTCTTTAATGGTAATTTTGTCATAAGCTTTCTCTTTCATTAGTTCTAATAGTGCATCAATAATCCACTTTCTTGAACGTATGGAAATGGGATTGTTGCTTTTATCTTTAACCACTAAATCTCCTTCTTTCTTAACAAATGACTCAAATTATCCTATTTGTATCACTTGTTCTAGATGTATTGACTCTCCCTTTCTTCAATTATTATAATTTATTTACCGAAGTGACACAAGTGTGTATAAGTAAACAAACGTGTCACTTATAGGTGAGAAGGAGGAGAGGGAAAATGACAGAAGGAAACAAAGGGGTCGTTCTCATAACAGGAGCTTCAGCAGGGATGGGTAAAGCAACAACTGAATTATTATTAGAGAAAGGCTATGTAGTTTATAGTGCGGCAAGACGAATAGAGAGAATGCTAGATTTGGAGGCGAAGGGAGCTAAATTAATTGCATTAGATGTTACAGATGAACAATCAATGGTTAATGGAATAAATCGGATTATGGAGGAACAAGGAAGAATTGATGTGTTGTTTAATAATGCAGGGTATGGTTCCTATGGGGCTGTAGAGGATGTGACTTTGGAGGAAGCTAGAAGACAATTTGAAGTGAATTTATTTGGATTAAGTCGATTAACTCAGTTAGTCTTACCACATATGCGAAGACAAAAGTCAGGGAAAATAATTAACAATTCTTCAACTGGAGGAAGAATTTATACTCCTCTAGGAGCATGGTATCATGCTACAAAGCACGCTCTCGAAGGATATTCAGATTGTCTACGTCTGGAGGTTGCTCCATTTGGTATTGATGTAGTTGTTATTCAACCAGGATCTATTAAAAGTGAATGGTCCAATATTATGTTGGAATATGTTCAAAAGACATCTGGCAAAGGAGCATATGCTAATATGACCAACGCTTATATTAAAATGGCGAGCAATATGATTAATCAAGCAAGCTCACCATATGTGATTGGAAAAATTGTTATGAAAGCAATTGAAGCAAAGAGGCCAAAAACTAGATATGCTGCAGGGCAATTTGCAAAGCCTATGCTATTTTTTAGAAGAGTTTTAACAGATCGAATGTTTGATCGTCTGCTGTATCTAATGTTAAGACAATCAGTATGATTAAATACAAGGAATGATATTTTAATATTAAATACTCTAAACAAAAGCCAACTGTTTTTCGAAGGAATGGTCGGTTGGCTTTTATACTTTAATTGTAAGTGCGAAGTTAGATGACGTGTATGGTAATACGATTGATAAAAAATTTGATATTAAACTTTTATCAGTAACTGAGGAAGCTAATTTTATAGCTAGTTTTATTGACCAAGAAACTGGAGAAGAATATTTGTATGATAGTGCAAAGTTACAGGCATCAATTTGGCCTGTAGTTGGTATTATCGTTTCTTTTATAGCAAAGCAAGGTCTTAAACAAGCTGTGAAAAAATGGACTAATAGCATTGTTACTTCTATGATTCACTCAGTCCCAGCTGTAGCAAAAGAAGCAGCTAAAGATTTAGGATATACTGAGGTAAAAAACCAGTATTCACATGGGGCTAAAAAATTTTATAATAAAAAAGGAAAACCTAAATATATTTCAATAGACCAAGATGGTCATAATGGTGGTGCTTGGAAGGGAGCCAGCTCTATAAAAAACTTAGGTTCAAAGAAAACACGTTCAGGAACCTACGACGTTGAATTAAAGAGAATAGGAGACTGATAAATTTTGGTGAAATTACAAGACTTTACTATTGATTTTGATTGTACTGGACAGACTCCTTTTTTCCAAGTCCATCAAGACAATAGAATACGTTTTATTATTGATAAGTTAACTATAGCTGACCTGAAATTAATTATTCATCAAGTCTTTAATGAGGGTAAAGACATTAATGCTATCTTTATTTCTGAATATATTTTCAATGGAAGACGTAAATCAGCCAAATCAAAAGTTGGTCAAGTTATTTATTTGAAAAATTGGAAAGAACACGTAGTATTAGAAGATGATACAAATGATGGAATCGTCTATGCTACTATAAAAAACGTTGATCCTGTAGATGTATATAACTATTGTTTAATTGCGAGAAAAGGACTATCAACAGCATATATCTCATTCTATTCCGATGAATACTTATTATATGTAAGCACTGATGTTATTGATATTATTTCAAATGAGGGTACTAACATTGCCAAGTTAAAAGATAACTATAAAAATCTTTATGATACTTTTCATGAAGGCAATGAAAATACTTATTGCTAATTAAACAAAGTAGCCCTGTACTGAAAAGAGCTATCCTTTAAGTGACTGACCCCCGCTATTGAGACAGGATCAAGATCAAAACATCTTTTAAGTAACCAATTGTCGGTATTCTACTATATAGCTGTCACTTTCCACTTCCCCAAGCTAAAAAGTTGGTATTTAAACGGCAAAGGATGCGGGAAGAGCAGGGGGCAGTTACGATATGTAATAAAATCAATACGAATCCAGGCTGGATCCAATACGGGTCCAGTCTTTTTCTTATGCTCAATATCTGTCCAATCCTTTGTCCGACAAGGGTTTCAGTCATTTTCCCAATCCGTAGGATTCCAATCTCTATTCAATGTGTTTTCTAACCGTAATACCGTAAGCCCAATTGCTACACTTCCAATCTTCTCCATTAAGGGAAGGCTTTATTATCAGAGGATAGTTAGTGTGGCTTTGAAATAAAGTTGAACTGTATATAAAAAGTCGCACCGTCTTGAAAAAGTTTATTCTTTTGCAAAAAAATGAGCTAAAAATTCTAATCCCTTTAATTGTTGCTAAATCACTTACTGTTTTTTTGAGGGTCTTTTAGTTTTTAGAAAATAAAAAAGACATCAAATAATTCATGGGAGTATAATGGTATGTATTAAAATAAGGAGTTTAAAAATGAATCTATACGAATTATTTCAAATGTGGGTAAATCATCCCAAAAAAGGTAGTGGTAGAAGAAATTTAGACAATACAGATGAACGTTGGAAAAAGGTATTACAAGATATTCGTAATTGGGAGAGCAGTGAAGATAAAAATGATAATGATTTTGCAAAATATCTACATTATACGGGGAAAATAAGAAGAGTTCATTTAGACCTATTTGATGGTATCGTTAAAAATACACTCCGATATTTTATCCCAGGTCTAACTGTTAACAGGATTGATAAGAGGCGAGTTAATTTTGATTATGAGTCATTTAATGAGTGTGTCGAAAAACTATTTGATGACAACAATATCCACATTCCATTCAGAAGAAAGTTTGACCATTTCTAGTGGTATGCGAATAGATAGAAGTGATGGCTTTATTGAAGGTTGTAGTTGTGGCGTATGACAATGAAATATTCAAAGATGAATTTGGAGGATATTTATTATGTTAGATATTAAGACTAATTATTTGAGTGAAATTGGTTGTGGGAAATTTACAGCTGACTCATTGTCAATAGTATTAGCTGATGTTGTTGCTGAGGAAAAATGGATAAGGAAAATTAATAAAGTGCCTTACGTTGACCCTGACTCAAAGTGTCTCAAATTATATCAGGACTTATCTACATATTATAATGGTCTTAAATTACCAAATGGAAACCACATTGAGATTGTTGAAGTAAAAGAGCGTAATAAAGGAAAGAGAAATAGTTTCTATGAACTAATAATTAACATTATTAAAGAAAAAAATGATGCCAAAACAATAATTGCTCAAATGGGATTGGGGTCAGATTACATCGGTCCATCAATATATTGGGCTTGTGAAGCTGGAATGACGGCAGAACATATAGGAATGTTTCTAGAAACAACTAGAACTTTTGGAGGGCATATTATTTGGCCTCGATGGATTGGAACACCAAAGCAAAATGGGGAATTTGGCTATCAATTCATAGGTGATTTTAAATCTATCAATATATTTAGAGGTGGAGAAAAAGGATTATATGATAGAATCGATCTTACCTTATTTGATTTGAAAGAGTGGTACTTAGGACAAACTTGCAAACTAAAATTTTCCTATGACAAAAACAAAATATGGTTAGAACAATTTGTCGATTTTGAAGGGTTTATTAATTTTTTTAAACTAAATAATTATGTGTGCGAAAAAGAGTATAAAATTAAAAATCTCTGTTCCTATCACGAAGGTGATAAGTTTAAATACTTGAGTCCTAACGATGTGTATCCGACATCAATTCCAAGAGAGGAAATAGCTTATAGCAAATTTGCTGATTCAAGCTTGTATTTAACCAAAATGAGAAATGTATTATTGAACATTCAATAAAAGACGTATAAACACTTTTAGAGAATTCGACAGGAAATGCTAAATCACTGGTAAGTGGTTACATGTCTTATCTTAGAAGATTTGCAGTTATTGGTTCAATAAGAAATCACAAAAGTAATGAGCTTTTACTTTAAGATAAGATTAAAAGGAGGATGAGATGCGAAAGGTTTATCTAGATAGAACAGAATTAACTGGAGCCATAAATGTAAATTTACCAGATACTGAGGTTATACCAGCAGGTACAACAATTTATCCTATGAGTGTTTATCATAAAAATGAGGAGTATCAAAAATATGCTAACAATTATGATATTCAATTTATCTTTGACAATGATATTCCACATTTAGAATTTTATACGGTTCCATATGTAGATATTATCGCAAGAGATGGTAAAGGCGGATTTATTGGAACTGTTGGTCAACAATGTGATTTGAAATGTGCTGCACCAATTTGCTATATCAATAGGCATTTAGAGTGTTGGATAATTTCTGAAAACGGAGAAGATTTTCTGAAAAATATAGGATCGTGGCAAGATAACTTGAAACCCTATGGAAAAATCACTGTTTATCGTTCGAAAGCATAAGCAGAAATGGAACTGGAATTTATCGATTTGTCTGCATTGTAGTCCATTAAAAATTCATATTTAACTAAGGGTACTTTTCTTTTAGAAGGAGATGTGCCCTTTTTGTTGAAATTATGTACTAGCAGAGCAGGGGACTTGTATAAGTATTGCTATTGTCCGCTTATAATTATCTTAATATTATATATATTTAAATAATTACTTGATATTCTTGGTACAATAAACGTAAATTGAAATATTTAGACCATTTGGTAGTTTTACTAATGATGAAAGTGTACGGAAGTTGTTGGAGGAAATAAAGAAGAATAATGTCCGTGATAGCACGACGATCTTATCATGGTATGTTGACATTAACGAATTAGGAAGTAAACCAAGCAATTGAGGTTATTTTACAAACGGGGGCATTCCTTAAAGAAGGAGAAATGCCCCTTTTACAGAAGGTATAGAACTAAAGGAGCATGATAGTTGAATAATGAGTGAACGAATTATAAGAAAAACTTATGTTTGATAATAATTATTATAATATTTACTTATTGATCCTTCGGTATAAAATTGGAGATAGAAGGTATTGCTAATGAATTCGATGCTAATGTAATTAAACCTTCCTAATGAAATGGTCTGAAGTTGAAATGGGGGATTTTAGTGGGGATTGATTTTCATAATGAGAAAAATCGTAATACTTATTCAACTCGAAAAGCAGATATTTCGTGGGTTAATGCTATAAAGGGCTTGGTACAGTTCAACAATATCTCCAAGGCGTTGGATATAGGATGTGGTGGTGGAATTTATTCTAAGGCACTATCTGATATGGGAGCGATTTCTGTTACTGGAGTCGATTTTTCCGAAGAAATACTTAAAGGTGCAAGAGAATACTGTAAAGAGTATCAAAACATAGTATTTGAGCAAGGTGATGCCCTCCATACGGGCTTAAAAAGTAACGATTACAATTTACTTCTTGAAAGAGCATTGATACATCATATATATGATTTACAAAAATGCATTGAAGAGTCATATAGACTGTTGAAGGACAATGGCATTTATATTATTCAAGACCGTACACCTGAAGATTGCCTATTAAAAGGTAATGAAAGTAATATTAGAGGATATTTCTTTGAACTATATCCACAATTAATTGAGAAAGAGACTAAACGCAGATACACCAGCCAATTTGTATTAAATACTCTAAAGCAAGTTGGATTTAGAGAACTACAGGAAGTTCAGTTGTGGGAAACAAGAAAAGTCTATAAGAATAAAGAGCAATTACTAAAGGACTTGAGTGAAAGAACAGGGAGAAGTATTTTACACGAATTAGACGATAAGGAATTAAACTTATTAATTAATTATATAGATGAATCAATTTCAACTGAAAATAACTTAATTGAAAAAGATAGATGAACAATTTGGAAAGCAGTAAAATAACAGCGTGAATTGATAAGTTTGCGAAAAAATGTACTTACACGAACGGGTACGTTTGTAAGGTAAGGCAGTCGCTATTTCACTAACGCCCGTTAGGTGAAGAAGAAGTTCCATTTCTAGGGGGAAACTTAATACCGGGGAGGAAGATTATATATGATTATAAAGAAATCACCTAATGAGATTTTTCTAGAGCTAAAAGAAGCAACCGAGTTTATGTTTGGTTTACATTTGGATTCCCCAATTCAAAACAATCTAGGATTCTTAAATTTAAAATGGAAAGTTCAATCGGAACAGGGTCCATTATTAATTAAGCAGCTAAGTAAAGAAAGGTATACATCAAGTAACTATATATTAGAACAGGATATTGCCATACATGAACAGTTAAGACAGTACAAAAATGGAACACTTTGCCCTAAAGTATTAAAATACAAAGATAATGTCATACATAAAAGCTCAAGCGGAGAAAGATTTATTATTATGGAATATGTAGATGGTGAGAATCTTCGACCGGGTACATTAAATGTGAAACAGATGTATAGTCTAGGCAAAATGACTGGTCATATGCACAATGTTTCCAATGATGGTACTTACAAAAATGATAGCATACCAAAATTTATTCCTCCGAGTGTTGAACAACGCATGGACTATTGGAAATCTTTATATAATACTGTTGAAAAAAATGATATGTTTGCCGAGTTGGTAGAAATTCAAATCAAAGCAACTAAACAATTTAACTTATATATGATAAATTCAAGTGTTACAGGTTGGTCGCACCGTGATGTATGGGTTGACAATATTCTATTTATTGGTGATCAGTTATCATCGATTCTTGATTTCGATCGTTTTGCTTTTGATTATCCTGAATTAGATATTGCAAGAGCAATAATGTCAGGGGCATTCAATGGAAGTACTTTAAATTCAAATAGTGCTAAAGCTTTTTTAGAAGGCTATAGATCATCGAGAAACCTTGAAAAAGGGGTATTTGCTCGTTCTCTTTATTTATTGTGGTATTTAGAAAGTACTTGGTGGATACATCCTAAACTCAGTCTTGAAAGATACCAAGTAGTACAATTCCAAAATGAAATGATTTGGTTAGCAAAAAATCTTCCTGAGTTAAAAACGATGTATGGATCTTGGTAAAGATTGCGGGGAGATAAATAGTGGGAATTGGATATCAATCATAACTGATTATCAATTTTTTACTAAACAAACCGTAGCTATTCTTCAATAAAGAGAATGGCTTATTCTTATTGAAGTAAAGGTTAGTTTAACGAGAAGTAACATCAGATTATACGGATTTACAACACTAAATTAAGAAATATTACCAAACACCGCTTTGGTAACTTTTTGATTTTCACTTAATATAAAATGATATTGGGAGGTATTTATTTGATATATAGTCCAAAATGGAGTAAAGCTAAAAAACAATTGAAAAGCTTCACTTGCGAATCTTTGAGCTCGAGAGTCGACTTTCAGGTCATTAATTATAGACGTGCGCACGACCAGTTAGGTAGAGCCGTCATTACTGTAGATAAGGTAGAAAAGTTAAATATGTGCACAATCACAGCAGAGAGAGAAGAATATTACAGAGAAAGAGCTATACGAAAACAATTAGACAATTTCAACTTTGATGACGTATTTCATAATCGTGACATTCAAGATGAAGCACATCAAATGCTGAAAAGTGAGGCGATTTATGGACAATATGATTTCTTTTTTGCTTTAGAGCAATATTTCAATGCTTCTGTACAAGATAGTCTACAGTCATCTGATATTTTAATTAAAATATTGTGTCTTTTGGACCGTCGTATTGGGAAGCGAACGTTAATGAAAATGAATGACACCATTGCAAGTGAACATCCATTAGTCCAATACTTCTTTAAACTACGTTGTGAAGCGGAAAATGTAAGAGTCTTCATTTAAAACGATTTAATAATGGATAAACATACATCACTTTTAAAATAACGTTCCAAATAAAAGTTTGGATTACATATAACCTCTTAGAATCTTGATTTAACAGTGTTCTAGGAGGTTTCTCTTTGTTTAACATTAAACAGCTTTGTATGAAAAGTCGTTTGAAGACGGATACCAGCAGACTTACTTTATGTTTCACTCTCAGAGTTGTGAACTTATATTGGATTGTGACGATTTCGACTCATATACAAAATTTACAAAAGAAGCGGTTTAGTTTAGAGTGAGATACATTATACTTAAACAAACGGGTAGCTTTAACAAAAATAAGGGTTTCAATTTGATAGCTCCTATTTATGTAGGAATAGGATACTTTAAAAAGAAATTTTAATAAGGGAGAGTGAGAAAATAAGGGCTATCCTTTACGGGATAAGCCTTTTTTGTATTGTGAGGACTCGGAAAACTATATTATGATTGACAAATAAATAGCAGTTTCTAGTATCGATTAGAGTTTGTTGACGTTGTTCTCGAAAATTCCACAAACGAGATGCGATTTATCCTATGATTTACAGCAAAGTTCTTGCTGAGGTGGGCCTAAATATATATTTAAATTCCCTCTTGATTCGCACACCGTGTAACAGTTTATACTTAATAATAAGGAAACTGAAAGGGAGAAAATCATGGAATTAAAAACGATAAGACAAGTTTCATTGGATTACGGTATTTCGAGAAGAATGTTGTGTTACTATGAAGAAATTGGATTGATAAAAAGCAGTCGCAAAGATGATTATGCGTACAGGGTTTATGACGAAATTGCGATACAAAGGCTCCAACAAATTATCATCTTGCGTAAGCTGCAAATTCCAGTCAAGAAGATTAAAGATATTCTCAATAATCAAAATGCAGTGGCGATTATCGAGATATTCAACCAGAAGATAAGCGAACTTGATGAGGAAATAACAGCTATCTCCACTCTCAAATCGATATTGGTGCGCTTTGTCGATGAGTTGCAGGAGAAAGCGGACGTATCATTGAAACTTGAATTATTAAACGACAAAACCATGCTAGCCATTGTAAGTACTCTTTCATTTTCCCAAAATAAAATCAAGAAGAACGTCTCGATAGAAGAATTAAACAAGGCAAATGAAAGTGTAAACAAACTGGCGGACAAAGATGTGAGGATTGTATATCTGCCACCCATGACTGTGGCTGCTGCTTATGCAACGGGAGAAGGCTGTGAAGGTAAAGCGATTGACATAATAACACATTTTGTAAGAGAAAGCGGATTGCTAAAAATCAAACCCGATGCCAGAAGTTTTGGTTTTGACTGCTCTAAGGGGGCAGCAGTAATCGGAGAACCATCGCATGTATATGAGGTATGGGTATCCATTCCAGACGACTTAGAAATACCTGCACCTCTAGTAAAACGAAATTTTGACGGTGGGTTATATGCCGCACATGTGTTGAGGGCGTGGGACTTCCAGGACTGGAGTTTATTAAAAGAATGGGTTAACGCAAGCGATAAATATGATAATGACTGGGGTTCCCCACGCTGGCTATCCCCGGAAACGGTTGCTGGGCAAGGATTTGAAGAGACGTTGAATTTTTATAATTTTATACAAAAAGGCGGTAAAATGGTAGATTTACAGCTAGATTTATTGTTTCCAATTAAGGAGAAGGCTTAAGAATAAATTCAAAGGTAACGCAGATTACCTATTACAAAGAAAGAGGTGCCTAATGGAAGATATTAAAATCGACTCATCATTATCATTTGGGGGTTATAAGTGGCGTGTGCTTGATATACAAAACAATACTGCTTTGATTATAACCGAAGAAATTATAGATCAACGCCCTTACCATGATGCTTATAAAGATATTACATGGGCTGGATGTGCAATAAGAAAATATCTTAATGGTGAATTTTATGATAAATTCAGCGCAACTGATAAATCAAGAATAATTCCAGTAATTAATAAAAATCCTGATAATCAGTGGTATGGTTCAAAGGGTGGAGTAGATACGAGGGACAGCGTATTTTTATTAAGCCTTGAGGAAGTGTGCAAATATTTCGGTGATAGTCGTTCGAAACTGCAAAACCGAGGGAAAAACCAAAGATATTGGTTTGAAAGAAAAGATGAAAACAATCGTAAACGATTAGCAAGACTTCAGGGAAAAGAATGGTGTTGGTGGTGGTGGCTTAGATCGCCCGGTCGCGTCAATGTAAAAGCTGTCTATATCTTCGGGACTGACGGTAATATAGGTATCCAAGGAAACAATATATTAAAAGGCAATATCAGTGATGGTAAATGTACAGGCGGCGTTCGTCCTGCTTTGTGGCTAAAGTTAGAATAAAGCCAATAATATAATTTTCTATGTATCTCCCCATCTAATAGCTATTTCTTTGGAAAACTACCAATCAAAAAACGAGATAGTTAGTATTTCGTTAAGCGAATTTCCAAAAAATTTATTAGTAAAAAGGTAAAAGAAATGGTGGTCTTTTTTATGCTTCTTGTTATGATCGGAGTGAAGAATAAACTGTGTAGCTATGGAATAAATAGGCTTCCTTCTCTACACAGTTTTTTTTATAGATTTTTAAATTCTCTTTTTTATAAAATGTGAGAGAAATAAAATATGAGCAAATTAGCATTAGAAGGAGTGGGACCATTAACATCAACAGTATTTCCAAATCCGCTCTATTATTGAAAATATTGATTATAGATGGATTCAAAGTCGTGTCATTATTTTTGGATGAATAGTTAATTAGTCCAGAACCACCAACAATTAAAACAAAGAATAGGATGAAGTTTGCCATTTTTGCTTTCATATATCCGTACTTGAAAATCAAGGGATAAGAAATTGAGCGAAATACTGTAATAGATATGATGGCTATTAGTATTCCTTACTTTTTTCTAGATGCTAGAATACGAAGCTTCCCCCTTGTACAAAACGATAATCAAAAAGGCTTTGTTACATTTAGACTCGCTCATCAAATCTCATGTATACTAAAGTTATTAAATTCTTTTGCTAGGAGATTTTTGATGAAAATAGATTGCTTGATTGTGGATGATGAATTAGCTTTAGCTGAAACAACGTGTGAATATTTTAATATGTTTGAAGTCAAAACAGCGTTTGTGACAGGTGCGGAGGAGTGCGAACAATTTTTGGAAGAGCATGAACCTTCGTTGATACTTCTTGATATAAATCTAGGGAATTCCTCTGGATTCGATTTATGTAAAAAATTGCGTCAATCAACGCAAATTCCGATCCTATTCATTAGCGCACGTTCTAGTGATGATGATATTCTCATTGCTTTAAACATAGGTGGAGACGATTATATTCAAAAGCCATACACACTGAGTATCTTACTAGCAAAGGTAAAAGCGGTGCTCAAAAGATTCGGTAATCATTCTAGTAATCAACAAGAAGGTTTAGCGTTTGGACAGATTCAAATTGATACAAAGCTACAGCGTGTACGGGTAAATGGTGTTGTTATGCAACTAAAATCGATGGAATATAAACTACTATGCTATTTAACGAAAAATAAAAATCGAATCATTACAAAAGATGAATTGTTTCAACATGTTTGGGGTGATTCATTTGTAGGGGATGGAACTCTAAATGTACATATCCGTCATTTACGTGAGAAAATCGAAAAGGATCCGAAAAATCCCCAATTTATAAAAACAATATGGGGAACAGGATATGTTCTTGAGGATCTGAACGAATGAATATAAAACGATTAATTGCAACGATTCTCCTCTTATGTGGTACTGGTATTGTACTATCCGCAATCATTATTAAAGATAAAAATCTGTCCGAAGTGGACATTGTAGCCATTAATGATGTCGTTAAAACGGTCGAAAAAAACTGGGGGAGAGTGAGTGAAGAAACGTTTGACAATCACAACATAAAGTACCTTTTTACCATTGTAGATAACTCAGGAAATATCATTTACCAAACACCGGGGATTGAGTATAGTAGTATTCATGATTCCATAATAAATAGAGATACATTTATAGATGTGAAAAAAAATAACGAGATTGTAGGAAAAGTGATTATTCCTAATAATGAACAAGAAATTGTGCACGAAATGAAACATGAACTGATTATATTTATCAGTTTGATATTTGGAATATTCATGATCATCAGTTTTCTTTATATACTCTACATTTATAGAACGTTATTGAAACCATTTCAACAACTGCAAAATTTTGCAGCGAATGTAGCGAGGGGAAATCTAGATATCCCTTTAAATATGGACAAGAATAACTACTTTGGCGCATTCACGGAAAGTTTTGATTTATTGCGTGTAGAACTTGAAGCATCACGACAAAGAGAGTATGAATCGAATCGCAGTAAAAAAGAACTTGTTGCCACATTAAGTCATGATATTAAGACACCTGTTGCTTCCATTAAAGCAGTTAGTGAGTTAATGCTCATGCAAGCACGAGATGATAAGGTAATTAAGCAAGTGAATGTTCTTTATTCTAAGGCCGAGCAAATTGACTTTCTTGTAACCAATATGTTTCACGCCACCTTAGAAGAGCTGCAACAGTTAAAATTAACAGTAACTGAAGTGTTGAGCGATGTCCTAGTTGAGCTGATTGAGAATGTGAATGATGATCATCAAATTGACTATGAGCCGATTCCGCAATGTATTATTTTGATCGACCAGGTACGTATGCAGCAAGTAATCGACAATATTGTCAGCAATTCATATAAATATGCAGGTACAAAGGTCATGATTACGTCAGAAATTAATCAAGGTTATCTAGTACTCCAATTTAAAGACTTCGGATTAGGAACGAATGAAGATGAATTACCATTATTGTTCAATAAATATTATCGTGGGCAAAACGTAGAAGGAAAAAATGGTTCTGGCCTTGGTCTATATATTTCAAAGTACTTTATGGAAAATATGGATGGTCAAATTAGCTGTTACAACCGAGAGGATGGATTTACAGTAGAATTGAAAATCAAACTTGCTTAAATTTAAGAATTAGTTAAGAATTGCACAAAGATTTAATAAGAACTGATCTTGTATGATAAGACTGTAATCCTAGATTACAGTCTTTTTTCTACGCTATTTGTAAAATTGATTTTTCCTATGAGCTACTAATATTGAAATACTAAGACTTCCTATCGCTTAAAAATAGGAACATAAAAATAAAGGGAGATGCTCTAAAATCATGACAAGAACAATTATTAGAACGGAGAAGCTTTGTAAAACCTTTTCAAGTGGTGGTATACAACAGCATGTTTTAAAGAACCTAGATCTTAGTTTAGTAGAGGGTGATTTTACCGTTATAATGGGTAGTTCCGGATCAGGGAAATCTACTTTGCTTTACGCGATTAGTGGGATGGATAAACCGACATTAGGAGAAATTCATTTTGCAGGAAAAAATGTGGCCGCATTAAATAATGATCAACTAGCCATATTTAGAAGAAATCATTGTGGATTTGTATTTCAACAAATCTATTTACTCGACAATATGAGTGTATTGGATAATGTGTTGGCAAGTGGTTTGTTGGTCAATAAAAATAAGAAAGAGCTTGTTAAAACAACGAAAGAACGATTAAAACAGGTAGGGATTGATGAAAACTCATGGTCCAAATTCCCAACTCAATTATCTGGTGGTGAAGCTCAGAGAGTTGGGATTGTGAGGGCCATCATTAACAACCCGAAGGTTTTATTCGCAGATGAACCAACTGGGGCATTAAATTCTTCATCTAGTGATCGTGTTTTAGATGTACTCACGAATGTAAATCAAAATGGACAAAGTGTTGTCTTAGTAACCCACGATATGAAAACAGCATTGCGAGGAAATCGAATTTTATACTTGAGAGATGGTGTGATTTGCGGTGATTTGCAACTAGACGCATATCGTGAGAAAGAAAATCTCACTCGTTACGAAAAGCTTAAACACTTCCTTGCAGAAATGGGGTGGTGACGTGAAGGTGATCAATCTAGCTATGGCAAATATTAGAAAAAGCAAATCTGCTACGGCCTCTTTATTTATTTTTATTGTCGTTGCTGCCTTACTTCTTAATATTGGCCTAATGGTCATTACTCAGTTGAGTCCATTTTTTGATAATAAAGTAGAACAATTAAAAGATCCCCATGTATCGATAATGATCGATCAAGCTAGTTATAATTCCTCTTATGAAGATTATTTTATGAACTACTCAGGGGTAACAGAGACAGAAATAGAAGAGATTGTCATCATGGACTTAGCTAAATTTAATTTTAATCATAGTAAATTAACGAGCAGTGTTGCTCTTTTTAACGCAGACAGTGAGCGTATGATCGGACCATTAGAGTTAATTGAAAAGCTAAATCAACCAAGCGACCATGATATTTATGTGCCTTATAGTTTTAAAACAAATGGGGGATATAAGTTAGGTGATCACTTCACTATCACCTATCATGATACGGACTTTCAATATCGAATTGCTGGATTTTTAGAAACAACAGTTATGGGAACAACGAGTATCGGAGTTATGAAATTTATGCTTCCAGAGACGTCATTTCAAACATTAACAGAAAAAGTAAGTGAACAGGCAAATGGAATGGCAATATCTGTTTTAATGGAAGATAAAACTCAATCCTCACAATTATTAAATGATTTTACGAAGAAATTTCCACAATCGGTTATTGGGGAAACGACTTCATATATTATGGGATTAGATATTGAATTAGTGAAAAATGTGAACACCTTAACGATTAACATCATCGCTACTATTCTCGTAGCATTTGCAGCTATTATTGTGCTCATATCTCTAATTGTGATTAGATTCCGTGTTTCAAATAGCATAGAAGATGGCATGGAAAATATAGGAGTACTAAAGGCAATTGGTTATACAAGTTGGCAAATTCTCTCGTCGATTATTTTGCAGTTCATCGTCATTGTTCTTTGTGCTAGTACGGTAGGGATTATCTTATCTTATGTGTTCATGCCTTACATTGGAGGTGTTATTTCTTCCTTATCTGGCTTAGTATGGATTCAAAAATTTGACATTTTCATCAATGTCATAAGCACTTCCTTTGTAATTTTCTGCGTAGTGATGGTTACATTATTATCAGCTTTTCGAATTCGTAAGATTCTACCTGTTGCGGCACTTCGTGGAGGGATTCAAACGCATAGTTTTCGTAAAAATTATTTTCCATTGGATAAAGTCAAAAGAGGTTTACATTCCTTACTTGCTATGAAAGCAATGGTGGTAAATGCAAAACAAAACATGATGATTCTTATAATTGTTAGTGCACTAACGTTTGCAGCAATCTTTTCAACCGTATTGTATTACAACATTGCTTCAGACAAAACTGCATTTGTTAACCTTTTCGGAGCAGAGCCAGGAAATGTGATGATCGTTGTTAAATCAGATGCTGATACAAAAGAACTCATGGATAATATTGAACAAATGGAGCATGTGAGGAAAGTAACGATATTCGACTTAATGACTACAACGATTGATGACCAGACTGTATATACAAATGTTACGGAGCGGTATGACCAATTAGAAAATAATATTGTTTATGAAGGACGGCAACCAGTGCACGAAAATGAAATATCTATTTCATGGGTGGTGTCAAACCAAATAAATAAAGGAATTGGAGATTTGGTTGAAGTTGAATATGGGGCAAAAGCGAAAAGTTATTTGGTAACAGGTCTTAGTCAATCGATTAGTAATTTAGGACAGGTAGCTGCAGTAACGATGAAAGGGATGCAGCAGTTGCAATCAGATTATAAGGGAACATCACTTTATGTATATCTCGATGACATTTCGAACAAAGACTTTATCAAAATGCTTCAGGGGCAGTATGGGGATCATATAGCTGAGACATTGGATCTCGATGATAATATAGAGAGCCAAACTGGCATGTATACAGCAGCAGTGTTTGCGGTAATGTTGCTAGTTTTAGCGATAACGGTTTTAGTGGTTGTGATGATTTTGTATTTAGTGATCAAAACGATGATGATCAAGCGAAAAAAAGAGTTTGGTGTAATGAAAGCAATAGGCTATTCAACGATTCAATTGATGAATCAAATTTCAATCAGTTTTCTCCCTGTGATTATGACTGCAGTTACAATTGGAGGTGTACTCGGTTATTTTTTCACGAATCCGATGTTATCCGTATTATTATCAAGTGCAGGGGTAAAACGTTTGGATTTTATGATTCCGTTCCCGGTAGTTCTCATGCCATGTGTTGGTATTCTGGTTTTAGCCTATATTGTTTCTATGCTTGTCTCGCAAAGAATTAAGAATATTTCCGCTTATGGGTTGATTACAGAATAGAATATAAAGCATCATTTTTTTAGGCAGATCATTTGCATTAACAAAACAAATTTTTGTACACTGTAAACTTGAATTAAAGATATTTGAATTTGAGAAGTATGTTTTTAGTTCAAAACAAACTAGAATCTCTCCTAAGAGAAAGAAAGGAACTTACATCATGGCAAAAATTTTGTATATTACTGCACATCCACTTGATGAGAATCAGTCATATAGTATGGCGGCAGGGAAGGCTTTTATCGATTCTTACAAAGAAGCAAATCCTAATGACGAGATTATCAATGTTGATCTTTATAAGGAGACGATTCCACATATAGATGCAGATGTTTTTAGTGGTTGGGGGAAACTTAGAGCTGGAAAAGAGTTTGGAGAACTAACGACTGATGAACAAGCTAAAGTAGGTCGACTATCAGAGATCTGTGAGCAATTTATTGCGGCAGATAAGTATGTATTCGTAACACCATTATGGAATTTCTCATTCCCACCAGTGATGAAGGCATATCTTGATGCTGTGTCTGTTGCAGGAAAAACATTCAAGTATACTGAAAATGGCCCAGTAGGTCTGTTAACTGATAAAAAAGCTTTGCATATACAGGCTAGAGGAGGAATTTATTCCGAGGGACCAGCAGCAGCTATGGAAATGGGACATCGTTACTTGGATATTGCGATGCAATTCTATGGAGTTCCTTCGTTTGAAGGATTATTTGTAGAAGGTCATGCGGCAATGCCGGATAAAGCAGAAGAAATTAAAGAAAATGCCATTGCCCGTGCTAAGGATCTAGCTCAAACATTTTAAAGGGATGAAAAAGCCAACTATTGTTGGCTTTTTTTGTGAGAAATATAATGAAAAGGCGTAAGGAACTCACTATAACGACAAATTCTTTTGGATTTCCATAATTTAAACATGGCCGGATCGTTTAAGTGTTTGCTCATACATGATTAAGCATGGTATAAGTGTATAAGAAGTAAGAGTTTTTTGGGCTAATTATGATGTTTTATTTATATAGAGGGGATTTGTGTTTGGTTATGAACGATAATTTCTGGCGTGACTTACCACGACCGTTTTTTATACTGGCACCAATGGAGGATGTAACGGATGTTGTGTTTCGCCACGTAGTAAGTAAAGCGGGTAGACCTGATGTGTTTTTTACCGAGTTTGCAAACACGGAGAGTTATTGTCATCCTGAGGGCAATAAAAGCGTGCGTGGACGATTGCTTTTTACAGAAGATGAACAACCAATTGTTGCTCATATTTGGGGGGATAAGCCTGAATATTTTCGACAAATGAGCATGGGTATGGCTGAACTTGGGTACAAAGGAATTGATATTAATATGGGCTGCCCAGTACCTAACGTAGCATCGAAGGGGAAGGGAAGCGGTCTTATCCTTCGCCCGGAAGTTGCTGCTGATATCGTACAGGCAGCAAAGGCAGGTGGATTGCCTGTCAGTGTGAAAACAAGACTTGGTTACACAGAGATAGATGAGTGGCGGGACTGGCTCACCCATATACTGAAACAAGATATTGCCAATCTTTCCATTCACTTGCGTACAAGGAAGGAAATGAGCCAAGTCGATGCTCATTGGGAACTGATTCCTGAGATTAAGAAGCTTCGCGACGAGATTGCTCCCGAGACACTTTTGACAATTAATGGGGATATTGCTGACCGTCAAGTTGGATTGAAGCTCGCTGAACAATATGGGGTTGATGGCATTATGATTGGACGGGGTATTTTTAAAAATCCATTTGCCTTTGAAGCAGAGTCAAAAGAGCATACAAGTGAGGAATACCTTGATCTTTTAAGACTTCATTTGGACCTTCATGACAAATACTCTAAAGAATTAGAGCCTCGCCCATTTACAGCTCTCCATCGCTTTTTTAAGATTTATGTCAAAAGTTTTCGTGGTGCTGGTGAATTAAGAAATAAATTGATGAGCACAAAGTCAACAGATGAAGTGCGTCAAATGCTTGATAACGCTGGAGTTAGAACAGACTCAGAAAAATAGAATTGTTGAATTGGCTGGGGTGGAGACGGTTTTGAACCGGAATCATTCCAGTTTTTGTTTAATTGATTTGAAAATATTACAAACAGATAATAGGGAGACGGATGAATAGCATAATTTCAAACCTTTAAAGATTTTTCAGGAAATATATGTGATAATTTGTAGTTCTCTTTCAATAATCCGCGTAATGCTCCTGCTCCGAAGGTCATCTGGTATTTCTCCAGAAGATGTTCGGTTTTTTTATTTGAAAAATCGATAAGGAAGTAGCGGGTACCGATAGATAATTCCTAACAAAATATTCGATTAGGGTTAAATGACTTGTCACTCTAAATCTTCATTTGGTGTTTATTACCACCCACAATGGAAACAATACCATTAATTAGAAAACACCTATGAAGGAGAGAAGAGCATGGATGCATCAAATCAATATCGAATGGAAAATGATCCGTTAGGGAACATCATGGTTCCTTCTTCAGCCTATTATGGTTCTCAAACGCAAAGGGCAGTCGAGAATTTTCAAATTAGTGGGTTGCGATTGCCAAGGGCATTTATAAAAGCGCAAGGAATCATTAAGGCCTCAGCGGCCACTGTTAATGTGGAGTTAGGAAAGCTTGCTCCTGAAATGGGGAATGCCATTATTCAAGCTTCCGAAGAAGTATTGGAAGGTCGTTGGGATCATCATTTTGTGGTGGACGTTTATCAGGCTGGTGCGGGAACTTCGCAGAATATGAATGCCAATGAGGTTATTGCCAGACGTGCTACTGAAATCATGGGAGACAATCAAAAAATTCACCCAAATGACCATGTCAATATGTCGCAATCGACGAACGATACATTCCCCTCCGCTTTGAATATGGCTGCAACAGAAATGATCATACGAGAACTGCTACCAGCACTTGAAAATTTGGAGCAGTCATTCGAAAAGAAAGCTGAACAGTTTATGCCCATCTTGAAATCTGGTCGTACTCATTTGCATGATGCTGTTCCGATGCGGTTGGGACAAGAGTTTTCTGGATATGCTGAAACAATCGCTGCTGTAAAAAGGCATTTACAAGAGAATCTCGATTCATTGTATCAACTTGGTTTAGGGGGAAACGCCATTGGAACTTCGATCAATTTAGAAGCTGAATACACACCAAAAGTCATTCAAGAGATATGCAAACGAACAAACTTGCCTTTTCGTGAACCTCAGAATATCTTTGCGTTTATGCAAAATATGAGCGAACCTATTCGTTGCATGATGACACTAAAAGAATTAGCTGTTCACCTTATTAAAATTACGAGTGATCTGAGACTACTAAGCTCTGGTCCACGAACAGGGCTAGCAGAAATTACCCTTCCATCTGTTCAACCTGGATCGACGATTATGCCAGGAAAAGTAAACCCTGCTGTTTTAGAAATGACCCATATGGTTTGTTGCCAAGTGATCGGCTATGAAACGGCGGTATCGACTGCTGGTACTGCAGGCCAATTAGAAATCAATGTGATGATGCCGATGATTGCCCATACTTTTTTACATTCACTTGAATTAATGACGAATGCAATCCAAACGCTTGAATCAAAGTGTATCAACGGGATTCAAGCAAATGAAGAACAATGCAAAAAATGGATGGAAGAGAGCTTAGCACTAGTGACGGGATTAAGTTCAAAAGTTGGCTATGACATGGCTTCAGAAATTGGCATGCAAGCAGATGAACAAAATAAAAAGTTAAAGGAAATTCTCGAAGAAAAAGGGTTGCTTACAGAAGATGTTTTGAACGCCATTGATCCGAACGGGATGGTTTGAATGAAATAGAGGTGACTATTTAGAGTCGTAGAAACTAATGCATCTAAGTTTTTAGGTGACGTCTCTTCAGTCTAAAGTAAAACTGGTAAGTGAACTGAATGTGCCCATTCTCACACTTACCAGCATTATGAATGATCAAGTTAAGGCGCTAAGTTGAGGAAAGTGTCAATTTCGTAACTGCATAAGTTTGTAGAACATTATTTTTTTTGGCGGGAAATGAAATTTTGAAGAGCCGTGCGTAATTCATTAAATGTATTACATTCATTACTAATAAAAATATCCCACACTATTCTTGAATTTTTTAATCCAATCTTTGGCATGTAAATGGTCCATAATTCCATTTGTTGAGGTTGGGTAAGACCGATTCGTTCTTTTAGTAGAAATTTAAGGTCATTGTAAGATGTTACAGTGGTTATGCCCTCTTTCTCTCTTATTTTCTGTTGTTTAGAGGCTGCTTCTAAAATTCTTTTTCTTCGTTCCTGGTCCTTCTGAAATTTTTCTTGTATTAATTTTTGGCGTTTATCTTCCTCTTGTTGCTCCAATTCTTTTTCTCTTCTTTGTTGCTCATGGAACGCAAATCGTAGCTGTTCATATTTTTGAGTGAATTTTTCTTGGTATTGAATCTCTAATTCTTTGTTGCTTAAAATAAATTCATTTTTAATTTGAACAGCCTCAGAAAATGGAATTTCATAACCTTGACCTAGAAGGAAGGAACGATATGGTTTTACAAGGCGGTCTTTTAAAAAACGCTGAACTTTAACGACAATTCTGTCATTGTTAGAATAGATATAATATAAACTTTTAACATCAACAGATATATTCTTCGTTGATACAGGATAATTAAAATATTTGAAAAACATTTCGTCCGCTATTAAAGGGGTAAGTAAAGAATCCCATTCTCTATCTTGCTTTGTTTTTGAAGCAATTGTTAATTCTGCATCCCATAATATGAGTGAATTTTTCTCAATTTCGATTGCTTGCTCCTTCTTTTCAATAAACCAAATAGGTTCCATGCCATGGTCTAAAAAGTATTGTTGCCGTTTTTGGATGGAACTTGAAAGTTTATAATCAACCAATGAATTTACATTGGTAATAACTGAAAGTGCATATTCCTGATCAGCAATTTTTACCCAAATATCTGGATATTCTTTCAGCCAATGTTTAGCTCTGTAGCCATAGTCAACTTTAATCGTTGGATTTCTTTTTGCCTGCATGGTGATTTCATCATATAGAATTGCTTGAATTGTATGATGAAGCTTAGTTTCCCTTTCAATTTGTCTCCTGTACTTTTTCTCAGCCTGATCGACTTTCCTGGATTCTTCACAAGCTTCTGAATGCTGATGTGAAAAATACATTCCCTTTGTATCGCCGTATTTGACTATTAATTTTGCCCTACAGTAGGGACATTGGAAAAGGTTCTTCTCTGCTAATTTCTTTAAATTATTCACTTCTTCTTTGGATGCAGAATCTGGGAGCCTATATAAATCATTATCGATTACGTGGAGCGCTTCTCTCAAAAAATCACCTCAAAGTTTTCCTTTTTTTTAGAATCATCTATTACGAGAATGAAGTCAATATTAATTTTGTGAATATTTAGTGAATTATAACATTTTAATCTGAATTAGTTTATTCGCAAGGCCTTGTACACCTTTTTTTAGTAGAAAAATTCATTAAAGGAGATTATACTTTTCTTGGGAAAAATGATATGTACTTATCTATGACTTAGAAATATCGCCACTAGGAGTCTATTATAGTAGTAATAGAGGAGAATGAAGTAGAATGAAACAAATCCATTTTATGAAGTGGAAATTAGAAGTCGATATTGATAAAACAAAGGAAATTTATGGCGGAGAGATGGAGTTATGCCATTGTTTGTATTGCCAAAATTATATGGATGCATGCAAACATATTGATCGTGAATTATTAGGGCTATTTGATATGCTGGGAATTGATCCTGCGAAGCCAAGCCATTTATCTGAGTTCGGTGAAGTCGAAAAAGGACAGCGGCTTTATATAGGCTCTTATCATCTTGTTGCTAGATTAATGGAGGGAGAGTATTGTACAGACTCTGACTGGAATAAACTGAACACAGCTGAAATGAGGAATTTTACATTTGCTTTTGAAAAGGAATTGATGTTTGTACCGAATGGTTTCCCAGAACCAGTTGTGCAATTAGGGTTTGAGGCAAGGATTCCATGGGTATTAAGGGAAATTCCAACGGATTAATATATTTAAGAACGGAGACGAAAAATATGAACGTAAGAGATTATATAAATAGTCATTTCCCTGGTCTTGTTCTGAAGCCAAGCCTCTATCATCAATGGGAACAAAGCATTCATTTCGAACTAGGCAAGGAGCTTTATCAGTTTAAAAGTGGAACAGACGAGCTTAATGCTGAATACTTTGATCAAGTATATCAACAAATTTTATCTCTCTTTCATGAGATTTTTTTACCTAATGATACGATTTTTTTGGTTACGAATATTTATCAAAATAATCATTATGTAAGAAAAAGCAGAAGAAAAATGAAAGTATATCATCATTATATAAAAGCTAATCATGTAAGGGCGCAGTTAAAACAGGAAGATCTTCCTTATATGTTTGACGATGAAGAAGACGTGGAGGACAATTGTACTTCCCAATTTTCATTACGTTGTCGTAAACAAGATATTCGTTTTCACTTATTGTTGAAGGCAATAACGCATCAAGATTTTCCACCATTAAAGCCAAGAATACACAATCCTTACGGTTTATATGAGCCTGATGTCTTTTTTGTTAATGTCACGAGAAACATTATTTTTTACATATATGATGATCGGGGATGTGAAGTCATCGCAAAGGATCTGGAAACGCTACGTTCGCTCTATGAAAAATATGGAGATTGGATTGATGAGTACGACCGTGAGGAGATTGTGCAGCGGTTTAAATAATTTTTTGTTTTTAATAAAGTTATGGAAAAGAAGCAGGTTGTTAATATTAACTGCTTCTTTATTTATTTTTATATAAAAAACTAATATTAAAAATTTAGTTTAATTTATGAAAATTTATTTCACTTCATGATAAAAAAAATTAAAAGGATTGTAAGTAGGCTGTTTTTTTATTCAAATATAATGGTACTTTCTTTATCATCAGGTAATCCCTTTGGATCCCGCTTGCTTTTTAATGCATCTTTAACAGATAAAAGGCTGTTTAAAGATGACCTTCCCATTTTGGATGCGAGCCCTAAAAAGAGAATATCAACCAAATACATCAAACTCATTCTCGAGGAAAAAGGCTCTCCTAAGAAAACGATCTCTTTGTTTGCTGTTGTTAGTGAAATATCGACTATTTGTGTTATAGGGGAGTTTTTTCTTGTTGTTAACGCTATGGTTGTTCCGCCATTTTGTCTTGTGATAGCAAGAGATTCAATAACATCTCTATTTGCTCCTGTATGGCTAATCCCAATTGCGATGTCTTTTGGATCAGAGATGGCACCAGCAACAGCCTGCATATAGGAATCGTTATACACGTTACATAGGATTCCTAATTTCATTAGGTTGTAAGATAGATCAACCCCAGTCGAGTAATTGGTGCCTTGAGCAAAGATATGAATTGCTCGTGCGTGTTGTAGAAGGTGTACGACTCGTTCCATTGCTCCTTGGTCAAGCATTTCACGAGCCTCTGTTAGAGAATTGATATTGGCTTGCGATACAACATTGACGATCGTATCAAGACTTTCAGAAATGCCTATTTCTTCATCCACATACGTGTTGTTATCGCCTAGTTCATAAGCTAAACTAATTTGAAGATCGCGAAATCCTTTATATCCAAGTCTTTGTGAAAGTCTAACTACAGCTGAGTCGCTTGAGTTAGAAATAGTTGCGAGTTTTTTTATGTTTTCACGAACAATCAGTTCAGGGTTTTCTAATATAACATCAGCCACGTTTTTTAAGGCCCCTGTTAAGGAAGGGTAAAGATTTTCTAGGCAAGTGATGACACCGTTCATTTTAATTCCACTCATACAGTTACTCCTTTCAAGTAATTTTATATCTATAATTTTAACATTGAATATTTAATTATTGAAAGACTTTTTGAAATTTTTCTTCAAATTATCTTGAATAAAAATTTCAAAGTACGTATAATATGAATTATTAAAATTATCAGAAATTTAAAAGGAGAGAATGTGATGATTTATGAACTTAGAGAATATGTTGCGAGTGAAGATAAAGTAGAGGCTTTACATAAAAGGTTTAAGGATTCAACCCTACCAATTTTCGAAAAACATCATATTGTTGTAAAAGGATTTTGGACGGATCATCAAAATCCAGGGAAGTTAGTCTATTTATGTCAATTTAATAGTATAGAAGAACAAAAAGCTGCCTGGCGTTCTTTTGGAAGTGACCCAGAATGGATAAAGATAAAACAAGTAAGTGAAGCAAATGGATCGTTAGTAACCAGTATGACAAGTACCCTTTTAGACCCAGTCGATTATACTCCTCAACCCTAAATCGATTAAAAATAGAAAATATGCGGAGTTGATAAAAAATGAAAGCGGTTGAATTTGAGTACTTTCGTGCAAGCACTTTAGATGATGCGATTAACTTATTAGATTCGTATCAGGAGGATGCAAAAATTCTTAATGGTGGGCAAAGTCTCTTGCCAGTATTAAATATGAGATTGGCTCGTCCGAAGTATGTCATTGACATAAATGAAATAACAGCCCTTGGAAACATAACAATTGAGAATGATGTTTTAAAAATAGGCGCTGTTGTCAGACATAATACAGCTGAAACCTCAGAATTAATTAAAGAGAAAGTCCCTTTACTAGCGCAAGCACTACCACATGTTGGCCACACCCAGATTAGAAATAGAGGGACTTTAGTTGGAAGCATTGTCCATGCTGACCCATCAGCTGAAGTCCCTTTAATTGCACTTTTACTTGATGCGTATCTTGAAGTAACGAGTAAAGAAAGCGAACGAATTATTCCTATAACAGAATTTTATTTTGGTTATATGTTAACGGATTTACAACCGTATGAACTTGTTACCTCTGTTAATTTCCCACTTAGAAAATTACCTAGTGGGGGAAATAGAGGGACTGCATTTGTTGAGGTAGCACGTCGTGAGGGAGATTTTGCGATTGTTGAGGCTGCGTGTCAAATGGATATTAATGCAGAAGGTAAAATAGCAGAGGTTCGACTAGGGATTGGAGGAGTTGGGCCAGCACCTCTCAGACTTGTAGAGGTAGAAGCATTTTTAAATGGTAAGGAGCCATCTAGTGCATTGTTTAAAGAAGCTTCACAGAAGATTACTGAATTTTTAGAGCCTGATGAAGATCCATTTGTTCCACAAGAATATCGAGTTGAAGTAGCAAAGCGCTTTACATACAAGGTGTTGGAGGATGCCTCGGTAGATGCTGCATTAGAAAAGGGGGCAAGGCAAGAATGAGTAATCACCATATTAAAGTTGGTATTAATGGAAAGAAATATGAAAGTGTAGTGAATAGTCGCATGCATCTAGCTGACTATCTGCGAGAAGACTTAAATTTAACGGGTACTCATCTAGGTTGTGAGCATGGTGTTTGTGGAGCTTGTACGATTTTGCTAGATGGAAAGCCTGTTCGCTCTTGTACAATGTTAGCTGTCCAGGCGGATGGTCACAACATTACTACTGTAGAAGGTCTTTCATGTAAGAATGCACAAACCGGTAAGACTGAATTATCAAATGTTCAAAAAGCGTTTTGGGAATGTCATGGTTTACAGTGTGGCTTTTGTACACCAGGGATGCTGTTAACAGCACAATCATTACTAAATGAAAATCCTGATCCTCATGAAAAGGATATTAGGGAATCCCTCTCAGGGAATATATGTCGATGTACAGGATATGTGCAAATTATCGAATCCGTCAAACTAGCAGCGAAATTAAATCGAAACGAACAAAAGAATATGGATCAAGATACATCAACTGAAGAGACGAAAGAATTGGTAAAGAGAGGAGTGTGAATGATGACAACAACACAGCAACAGCAAGAAAGAAAGTTCAAATATATTGGAAAAAAAAATAAACCGGTTGAAGATTACAGATTTGTTCAAGGGTTAGGAACCTATGTTGCAGATATTAAGATTGATGGAATGCACCATATCGCATTGATTCCTAGTCCGTATGCACATGCAAAAATTATATCGATTGATACGAGTGATGCGTTAAAGCTACCTGGTGTGATAGCAGCTGTTACTGGTAAAGAGTTGGCTCAGCATGTGAAACCATTAAAACAATATTTAGATATACCTGGTGTTCATTGGTATCCATTAGCAGTAGATTATGCAAAATATGCTGGGGAATGGGTAGTGGCAATTGTTGCTGAAAGTCGTTATATCGCAGAAGATGCTGCAGAACTAGTTAAGATAAAATATGAACCACTTCCATTTGTGACCGATCCTGAAGAGGCAATGAAAGAAGATGCTCCGGCTGTCCATCCTAATCATCCCAAGAATGTAATGTGGCAAAGAAAATTTGTGTGGGGTGAAGTTGAGCGAGATTTTGCTGAAGCTGATGACAAAATCGAGTTTAGATGCCGTTGGAATCGAAATTCAACTGTCCCGCTTGAAACCTTTGGTGTCGTTACAAAATGGGATGAGGGAAGACAAATATTAGATGTCTGGGCATCTATTCAAATGCCACAATATGCAGAGCAAATAGCAGAAGCTCTTCAAATTCCTTTAAATAATGTTAGGGTCCATTATGATGTTGATGTTGGTGGAAGTTATGGTGTGAAAAGAGGAATCAAGCATACTGTATTAGTAGCCTATATCTCAAGACAATATAGGGTACCTACGAAGCTTATCGAAGACAGATTAGAAAATATGCGTGGAAGTGATATGCATGGACCCGACCGAATTTTTGATGTTCAAGTAGCCTTTGATAATAAGGGGGTAATCAAAAGCCTCAAGATTAGAACAATTGATGATGAAGGGGCTTACCCAGGGCGTTCGCCATTACAAATGGGAAAACCTATCGGTGCTATTGTAGGCGCTTACAAAATAAAAAGTGTTGAGTATGAAGGAGTCGCTGTAACAACAAATAAAACTGGCCAAGTAGCAGTAAGAGGCTTTGGGCAATCACCAACAAACTACGCAATAGAAATGGCTGTCAACAAGGTTGCGAATAAACTTAACCTATCTCCAATTGAAATTAGACAACGTAATTTTATTCAACATCATGAATTTCCTTATAAAATACCGAGTGGGACGACATATGATAGTGGGAATTATCCAGTTGTATTAGAGAAGGCAATGAAACTTGCAAACTATGAACAACTGTTAAAATGGCAAACAGCGGAGCGGAAAAAAGGGAGAATTATTGGAATAGGTGTCGGTACATGTATGGAGCCTGGCGGCGGAAACGCATTATTCGAACCATTACTCAATCCAAAAAACGACAAGACTACATTTCCGGAAGGGTGTCAGGTAAAGGTTGATCAAACTGGTAAAGTGACAGCGAATATTGCCTTTTCTTCTTCTGGTCAAGGGCATCAAACATTAGTCTCAACAATTCTTGCGGAAGAGTTCGATATTGTTCGTGATGAAATTAGAGTTGTCTACAGTGATTCTCTATCTGCTTTACCGTCACAATCTCCAGTAGCGAGTAGAATGGCGATTGTACTTGGTGGAGCAACGTCTGGGGCGGCAAAGAAAATTAAACAAAAAATGATGAAGATTGCCTCCCATAATCTTGAAGAGCCTTTGGAAAATTTATATTGGGAAGGGTCAACAATAAAAACGACAACAGATGAACAGAAAAAGCTAACATGGAATGAAATTGTAAGGATTGCCCACATAACTTATCACAAAATGCCAGAGGATATGGAGCCTGGACTACAAGCTCAATTTGTTTTAGAAGTACCAACAGGAGGAACACTTCCGACCCCAGATGGCAAAGTTCAAATGTACCCTTGTTACTCTTTTTCAGCTCACATACCAGTGATAGAAATTGATCGAGACACTGGAAAAATTAGCTTTTTAAATTACTATATCGCAGATGACTGTGGAACGGTTATTAATCCAGATATCGTTAAAGGAATGGTCGTAGGGGGTGTTGCCCATGGTATTGGAGCTGCACTTTATGAACAATTTTCCTATGATAGTAACGGACAAATGATTTCCCAAACATTCATGGATTATTTATTACCTTCAACTATGGAAGTGCCACATATTGATATTGTTAAACATTGCACACCATCACCTTTGACCTCAATGGGTCAGAAAGGAGTAGGAGAAGGAGGGTACATGAGCGCTCCAGCTGCCATAATGAATGCTGTAAATGATGCTCTATCACCATTTAATGTAGAAATGACTAGTGTGCCAGTAACACCGATGGATGTTCTGAAGAAGATCAATCAAGTTGAGGGGGATTTTTAATGAAAAATATTCAATTCTTAAAAAGGTTCCATATCACTATAACTCTACTACTTTTGAGCGCAATGATTATTTCAGGGTGTTCAAATGATCAAACATCTGGTGAATTACAAGAAATAGAAATCGTCACATTTAGTCCACCGTCATTAGGAGCATTCTTAACACCCATAATAGAAGAAAAAGAACTTGATAAGGAAAATGGGATTGATATTTCATTTGTTGAAAGGCCACCAAATGCTTATAATTCAGAGTTTGCTAGTGGTCAATACAAAGTTGGAGGAAGTGCTGCATTGTTATCCGAAGGTCTAAGAATTGATAGAGGAGTAAAAGTCACTTACCTGTTTAATCTATTTGATTTCTGGGGAACGGTCATCACTGCAGATGAAAATATTCAAACATTAAAGGATTTAGAAGGAAAAGATATTGCGGCAGCTACAAGTACAACCAACTATGCTATGTTTCAATATTTTGCAGAAAAGTCCGATGCAGATGTAAGCACGATGAAAGTGCTAAATGCGGAAACTTCAGCTCTCGTTACATATGCGGAAGCTGACCGAGCCGATGCTGTTCAATTATGGGAACCAGCTCACTCTGTGCTGATGGATAAGAGTCCGGATAAGTTTCATCAGGTTGACTTTGGTTTAGATAAATGGGAGGAGTATACCGGTGCTACAGATATTCCGTATCTTGGAATAGCGGCGCATCAAGATTGGGCGGAAGAAAATAAAGAATTAATTCCAAAATTATACAAGACATTTAAAGATGCTGCAGAATGGACGCAAGCTAATGCTAAAGAAGCTTCGGAGATTATTTCAGCGACGATTCCAAGCGCTACTGCCAATGTAATTCAACATTTAATAGAAAACAACGAATTGTTAGGTATGAATGTAAAACCTGCGGCGGAGTTAAAAGAAGATATAAAAGCGGTATTTGAAGCAGGGTTAGAAATTAACTATCTTGAGAAAATGCCAGATGATTCTGTGATTTATGGTGAAAAAATAGAATAAGGCTCTTTTCGTAAACTTTGTTTATTTCTTTCAAGAAAAATTTATTGCTATTGGAACTAAAATGATATCAATTAATTAAATATCATGTCATTTTTAAATTTTAATTTTATGAAAAGATACCCCGAAATCAATAAAAATGCGTAGACGTTTATGAATCCGGAAACCACAATCTATGAGAAAACAACCTTGAATAAGGATAGAACCTATTTTGAAAAGAAGGTGAATCTATGATTAAAGAATTTAATTATAAAGGACTATTAGTAGGAGCTATACTAATTGTTATTTGGCAGTTGGCTTCGCTAGTTTCACAACCTTATTTATTTCCGCCTATTCAATCAATCTTTGCCAATTTAGTAGAAATTTTTACGAACTGGTCCATAGCTGTTCATGCCTTAACTACGGTTGGAAGAATCTTATTGGGGTTAGTTTTTGCTTTCCTTATCGGGACGCTATTAGGGGTAATGATGGGAATGAATAGGTCACTTAATGATACGGTTAGACCTCTTCTTAGTTTTGTTCAAGGCGTTCCGGCCTTATCTTGGGTTGTCATCGCAGTTATTTGGTTTCAGCAAGTGGAATTACGTATTTTCTTTATTATATTAGTAACAGCATTGCCTAATTTTACTTTCCAAGCTTATGACTCCTATAACAATATTTCAAAGGATTTACGTGAGATGTTATTGGTATTTAGACCGAAGCAAAGTCAGTTATTTAAAATGCTAATTATCCCATCAATTACCCCAGACCTATTTACAGCATGGAAGGTCAATTTAGGTAATACAACTCGTGTTGCGATTGTTGCAGAACTAGTAGGTTCAACAATAGGTGTAGGATATCAATTATCTTCGGCTCAAAGTTTGTTTGATATGTCTATGGCCATTGCTTGGACATTGGTATTAGTTATATTCGTTATCATTTTTCAGATGGTACTTGCAAAAACAGAAAGCACATTACTTTCTTGGCGACCTAAATCAGAAAGGTAAAAGGAGGGAGAGGATGGAATATTCAGTTGTATTTGAAGATGTGACAAAAGAATTTTCACCAGGAAACTACGGAGTTATAGACTTGAATTTTAAAGTTAAATCAGGAGAGATGGTGGCTATTGTAGGTCAAACTGGTTGTGGAAAGTCTACAGCATTTAACCTATTAGTAGGATTAACGCAACCTACAAAGGGAAGAGTCATCGTGGAAGGACTTGATCCATATAAAGCGTTTGATGATTTTAGAGGAAAGTTAGGAATTGTCTTTCAAAATGATCGGTTATTACCTTGGAGAACAGCTATCGAAAATGCGGCAATCGGACTAGAAGTTAATGGTGTTTCAGAGCAAAAGAGGCTAAATATTGCAAGAGAATGGTTGGAAAAGCTTGGCTTATCTGGATGGGAGGACAAATTTCCACATGAATTATCCGGTGGTATGAAACAAAGGGTTTCAATTGCTAGAGCTTTTTCAATGAATCCAAATATTATTCTATGTGACGAATCTTTTAGTGCACTAGATGAGATCACTGCAATGAAATTGAGACAGCAATTTGTTGAATTAGTCAGAGCGAACAATAAAACAGGCATTTTTATTACCCATTCAATAGGTGAAGCAATAGAGATGGCTGATCGTATTCTGATTTTTAGAAAACCTGGCCATGTGGCGGAAGAAATCATTGTCCCAAGTCATCTTGATACAAAGATAATTGAAAAAGTTAAACAGGATATCTTAAAAGAAATGGACATTGCATAAGGAGTGTTAGTATGAAAGCTATTGATATACATGCGCATTTTTTACCTGAACTTTTAGTTAAAAAACTCTCTGAACATCAAAATCGTTTTCCGTATATAAAAGTAGAGGCAGTACCAGAAGGAACAGTTCGCTTTAAGGTCGGAGACGGGAAATGGACGCGTCCAGTACATCCTAATTTAATGAATATCAGCAAAAGAAAGCAAAGTTTAAGAGAAAATGAGATTGATTTACAAATTAATGCAGGGTGGCTAGATATATTTGGCTATAATTTGCCTCCAGAACAAGGGATAGAATGGAGCCGTTTTTTAAATGATACACTGCTTGAAGCAATTGAGAGAGAAGGCGACAATAAATTTTTGGCTTTAGCAACTGTGCCACTACAGGATGGAGAGTTAGCTGCAAGAGAATTGGAAAGATCAATGAAAGATGGTCATCTCGGCGTAATGGTAGGGAGTTGGATTGATAGGGGAGAAGAAAAAGATGCTTTAGACCTTGACCATTCTTCACTAGAGCCTTTTTGGCAAAAAGCTTCTGAGCTAGGAGCTCCTGTTTTTCTGCATCCAGTATTCGCGGGAGAAGATCCGAGAACAAAGCCACTTGGAATGGTAAATACAGTTGCAAGACCAAACGAAACAACAGTTGCTCTTTCAAGGCTATTGTATTCAGGAATTCCCCAAAGATATCCGAGAGTTAAAATAATCGTTTCTCATGGTGGGGGAACATTACCTTATATTTTAGGCCGATTACAGCGCAATTATGATTTCTTATCTGAAAAAGGTGAAGACATTTATAATCCATCCGAGGGCTTTAAATTTTTATATTTTGATAGCGTTGTCTTTGAACCAAAGGCATTAAAGTTTCTGTTAGATATGGTTGAAGAGGAGAAAATTTTACTCGGTTCTGATGATCCATTTCCAATTCGTGATCCTCGCCCAAGAAGAGTCATTGAGGCAGAGGAATTAAAATTAAGTGAGGCAAGAAAGAAAGCGTTACTTTATGGAAATGCCTTGAAACTATTCAATATCGATATAAAAGCCAAAGTGTGAGCGGAGGTACGTATGTTTTTAGAATATAAGAAAGAACGTGACAGTATTTATTATGAGGTTATTGAAGGAAATAACAAGGATACATCATTCGATGCAGTCATTCTTTTACATAGTCTAGGAGTTGACTCTAGATTATGGAAGTATCAAAAAAAGGTGATTGCTGAAATTTCCCCAAAAGTGGTTCTTGTTGATTCAAGAGGGCACGGAAAATCAAGAGTTGATTCTGGGATTGACCGAGAAAAATGGATAGAGGATATTAAGTACCTGTGCGATACTTTGACACTTAAAAAGGTGATTCTGTGTGGTATTTCAATGGGAGGTGTTCAAGCAATAGGCTTTTCCATTAAATATCCAGAATATGTTGAAGGGTTAATTCTTGCTGATACATTTGCGAAAATTCCGGAACAGGTTGAAGAAAAAATAAATCTTACGGCTGGGATTGCTAAGAGAGAAGGAATGGGACGATATGGTTCTATCTATTTAGATAACACGTTATCAGATTCTTCTTATGCAAATAAAATTAGAGAAGAGTTGAATGACGCAATCATAAATATGAGTGTTGATGATTATTATGAGTCAGCTAAGGCGTGTTTTACAGTTGATTATGAAGGTCGATTACAAGAGATACATGTACCTACACTCGTTTTAATTGGGGAAAAGGATATGAAGACCCCTATTGCATTATCTCAAATGATTCAGACACAAATCCCAAATTCAATATTGCTGACAATTCCTGAGGGCATGCATTTATCAAATGTAGATAACCCAACTGACTTTAATCGCATCGTCACTGGATTTATTCAAATGTTATAAAGGAGGAGAAAAGATATGAAACTACAAGGAAAAGCTGACTTTCAAGCAAATAGAAAGTTAGTGTGGGAAATTATGAATGAAACCAATGCTTTGAAAAAGGCGACTCCTGGCTGTAAGTCATTAGAAGAAGTCGATGACGGTTTTTATAAAGCATCATTAGAAATGGGGGTTGCAGCTATTAAAGGTCATTATGATGGTGAAATTGTATTAAGTGATAAACAAGAACCAGAGCGAATGACCCTCAAAATTAAAGCAGAAGGTTCTGCGGGAATTATTGAAGCAGTGGCTAACTTAAACTTTATTGAAAATTCAGAAGGAACGGTCATAGAGTATGAAGGTGAAGGTAGTGTTTCTGGTTTAATAGCTGGGGTTGGTCAAAGGATGCTAACAGGGGTAGCCAAAATGATATTAAATCAATTTTTTAAGGCTATTTCAAAGGAAGTTAAAATAGCGCAAGAAAAGGCCAGTTAAATTTTCTAACGGAGGCTTCTTATAATGAGGAATTTTTATAACTTTCTAGAAATAGTGAATAAGCATCCTAATAAAAAATTTACCTTGGCTACCATCATCGATGTAAAAGGGTCTACTTATCGTCATGAAGGTGCAAAAATGCTGTTCTGTGAAAATGGAGACAGATTTGGTACAATCAGTGCCGGTTGTTTAGAAGAAGACTTGTTTCATCGTGCTATGGAAGTTATGGAAGATCAGTGTTCATTAAAATTGACTTATGATTTAAGTTCTGAGGATGTATTGAGTTGGGGACAAAGTGCCGGATGTAATGGTTCAGTGACGTTATATTTAGAGTTCATGGAATGCAATCATGATTATGTTTGGAAAGAAATGAAGGATTACTTGGAGATGGGTGAAAGTGTGATTTGTTTGAGAACGATGGAAGAGTCATACGATCTTATCATGGGTCTGAATGTATCTAGAAACCAATTCTTCGGGGAAAATGGTCCTGTTCACTTTCGTCATTTAATGACAGAAGCATCAAAATTACAAGAAGAACATGTGAAAATTTGGAATGATCCTATTTACGGCGAGCTTTTAATTGAAGTATTTCAACCTCAGGAACACCTCTATATTTTTGGAGCTGGTCCAGATGTAGAACCAGTTGTGAGGCTTGCTGCAAACTTGGAATTTATAGTTCATGTCATTGACCCAAGGAGTCACTATTGTAATGAAAGGAATTTTCCAGACGCTCATTCATTAGTTTTACAGCACCCAAATACTTATATAGAACAAAATGAATTACGGAGGAATAGTTATGTATTGGTCATGACTCATAATTTTGAGTGGGACCGTGAAGTGGTCGAAAGTTTATTAAAAGAACCTCCCTACTATTTAGGGGTTTTAGGTCCGAGAAAAAGAATGAAAAGATTACTTCAACGTGAAAATATCCCTACTTGGATTAGCTCTCCTGTTGGAATTGAGATTTTGGCGGAAGGACCTGATGAGATTAGTATTAGCATTTTAGCTGAATTGGTACAGATGAGGAATCTTAAAAAGAAAAAGGTAAAAAGAAAGAATAGACTCCTTGTATAATAACGGAAAAAATATCATGAATGCCAAGGTACTATCCTTAGCATTCTTTTTCAATTAATAAAAGGAGAAATATATGTGAGGGGAGGCGCTGCTTCTTACTCTGAAAGAGGGGATATCCTTATGAAGATAGGTGCAATCATTCTTGCTGCTGGAAGTTCAAAGCGTATGGGGGAACCTAAACTCCTCTTACCTGTAAAAGAAAAACCGATGTTTTTACACGCTGTTGAACGAGCTATTGAATCGAATCTTTCACCAATCCATGTCGTTGCTGGAAAATATATAACTCAAATTGAACGTGAATTGATTGGATTACCAGTATATACTTCCTTTAATAAAGACTATGATAAAGGAATGTCCACTTCCTTAAAGTTAGGGATTGCATTAGTTACTGGTCTTTGTGACGCAGTAATCATTTTTTTAGCTGATCAGCCCTTAGTTTCTTTAACAGTAATTGAATCAATTAAAGCTAAGTATATGAAATGTAAAAGTAAGATTATTAGACCTAAATATAACTCTGTACCTGGGCATCCGATTCTATTTGATGGCAGTTTATTTTCAGATTTTACCCTTATTGAAGGGGATATTGGTGGAAAAACCATTATTGAACGCTATAAAACTGAATTAGAATGGTTGGAGTTTGAGGAAGAGGAATGGGGACGGGATATTGACACACGTGAAGAGTACAATCAACTGTTGCTTAAAATAGATCAATAGATTTACATCGTATATGATTGGTGATTGCTAATTAGTATTCTAGATTGTCCAAGGTGTTAAGTGAATAGCCAACTGTGGGAATACGCTTTGCATTTCTGAGTGCGTCATCCTATACAATCTGCTCAAGAATAACCCTGATTTTTTGTGGAATCAAGGTTATTTCATAGATTTTTAATCAGAAATGACGATGATTCAAATATAATAAATAAAGTTGTAGGTTATAAAACAAGTCACGCAGGTGGCATCTGTAGTGGGCAAAGTGTGAATAAATAGATGCTATTTGTAATGGAGGGTGAAATCTTGAAAAATTTTAGATTATCAAAATCGCTTGGCGTTTTTTGGGGTACCATGATGATTGTCATTTCCATTGGTTACGGTTTCGTCTATTTGCTTGGAACATCTTTAGGTAAAGCGCTCGGCTCTACCCTTGACACTGCAGCAGAGCACAAATTCACTTTATTCATATTGGCGATAATTTGTATTTTAGGAGTAATGATAGGAGCAGGTAGTTTTAAATTGTAAATTAAGGGTTGGAGAATCTTCTACATAGGTTTTTGTTTAGCGATCGGACTCTCTCTTTTCATTACCTTCCTTTTTTCTGTTGGAGCGTTAGGAACGAAATATGAAATGATGATTCTATTTATGTCTGTTGTCTCTTTTTTACTGGCCTACTTAGTGAAGAAAGAGATCTGAAAAATGGATGATTGTTTAGACAAACAAGATTTTTAAAAGAAACTTTTAACGCACTTATTACGTATAATTCTTTAACACGGTAGAAGGGCAGGTGACCGTCATGAAGAGAAAGACAGGTAAAGTGGTTGAAACAGAGAAGGACCGTAAGCGAATACGAGTCATATTTGTTATCTTGATAGTAGGAGCGATCTTGATTCTGAGCTGCGGTCTTTTTTATCTCATCCAGCAATTAATGATCCCAAATTTTACTTATGTTCTTTTCTTTGAATTATTGGTAACGGTGAGCTTATATTCCGGTATCCTATGCCTTTGTGCGTTTTTTCTTTATTTGTGCTGTCTGATCACATTTAAAAATCCGCAAAAATTAAAGCCTTCGAAAGTTATTCCATTTACGTTAATTGGAATTGGAATTTTCATTTTTTCCATTTGGTTAGTTGGATTCAGTAGCAAACTGTTTATCACGGAAAGACAAGCATTCCTCGATTATAAAGAGGGGAATTGGATCGTTAAGGATCTCTATATTAAAGACTATCGTGGACCAGACTATTACTCAAGATTAACCTTACTTGAAACAGAGGAAGGGGATTTAACGCTGTACTGGAGGCCGTTTTCGATTTACCAAGGAGAAATGTATCGAATCACATATCTTGAAAAGAATAAGACAGTTATTGATATTGAAAAGTTAGAAAATAGCAATAGGTAGAATGCATATGGGCATTCAATTTAGAACGATATATGAATGCTCGATTAAAACCTGTACTAAAAATTATGAGAAAACTTGAGTAGTCCCTGTGTGAATTTGCAGAATTTGTCGAATTGTTAGAAGTTGACAAACTGTGGAAAAAATGAAACGATTGAATGGAAACAACCACTCTATTTACTTCACTTATCCCACGCGTTTAATTCTTTTTCCCTTTTCTTTTTGAAATTAGTAGGAAATGTAATCATCGTTTTTTAAATCGCTTTCTTTTTGTCACCCACCGATAATGTTTGTTCCTTCCCAGCCCTTTTCCAATTGAAAGGAGTGATGCCACAAACTCGAAATCGTTTTAAAAGCAAGTCTAAATTTCATATGGAAGGAGGGAATCAGATGGGGCATGACATTTCAGGATTTAATAAAGCCGGAGAAGAAATTGCCTATGCTCGCTTTAGTATGCAAAATAGAAATGTGTCTATTCTGTATACGTTGCTTGATGCTACTCAATATGATGCAGGAGTTAGTGGTTCAGGAAATAGTATGAGCTATTCAACTCAGCAACTTGAAGAAGCCTTAAGAGAGTTTAATCGGCTATTTGGAAAAATAAACCTTTCGTCTCGAAATGATTTTAACATTATTGATCTTAAACAAATTCGAGATTTTATCGAAAATTGTTTAGCAACTGCCCAAAGAGATGGGAATGTAAGAGTTGCTTTCGCGTAAAATTTTAATCAGTGACACACTTCATATGTAAATTTCTTCTATTCTCTTCAGATCATCCAATTTACTTCCCCATTTCATCGGGACACTGAACCTGTCCCTTTGAACCAATTCTTGCCGAATTTTAACATTTTTAGATTTTTTTGAAAAGAAAGGCTATAATAAATTTAAAGTATTTTAGTAGAAATGAAGGTCTTGAATGGGACGAGGAACCTGTCCCTCTGACCCGAAAATATAAAGATAAAGGAAGAGCTTGTCTATGATTCCAGCAAAAGTAGAGCCAACTTCAGCCAATACGATTAGCGAATTTGGACCAGAGTCTATCGTTGATTGGTTTGAGCAGCATAAACAATCATTTTATAGTCTTGGTCGATTCTATCTTTCCAATCAGCAGCAAATGGAAGAGTTATTTTACCAGGTGATTCTAAAGAGCCAAAAGGGTCTTGCTCGAATGAAAAATGTTACGTCTTTTGATACGTGGGTTACATCCGTTTTCATCCAAACGTGTTGGGAACTTTCCGAAGATAAGAATGCTCAAACATTAAAGGAGAGCAACGAAAAGCATGACATAACGCAAGCACTAAATCGATTATCAAAGTACGAGAAGGAATCGATTATACTTACATATGTTAAAGGGATTTCTAAGGAGGATGTCGCACATCTTCTTCAAGTTCCTTTGGAAAAAATCAATGAGTTTTTATTCTCAGGCATTCAGTCTCTAAAAAAAGAAATGGGGTACGAAACAGCTACTAATGGTTGTAAGGAGTATTATCCTTATTATATTGATTATTTGGAAAGAACGCTTGCGCGGCCCCAAAAGATTGATTTAGAGAAACATGTTTATCATTGCCAAAACTGTCAAGCGGACTTGGCGACCTTTCAAGATATGATGTTTATGATGAAGAATATTACTGAGAGACTTGAGGATTTCCATGTTCCACTTGATTTCATGGGGAACATCAAGAAGAAGTTGGCGGAATTGGAGAATCAGAAACAGTTACGCAATAAAAAACGCAAAAAAATCGTATTTATTATGGCAGGAGTATTCTCTTTCCTTTTAGCGCTTGGAGTAGTTACGGGGATGTTTAAAAATCTCTACTATACATGGACGGAAGATGACGTGCAATTGCGCGCCTTTTTACAAGAGGATCTAGGTGAAAAGCTTGATCTTGTAGCAGAGGATGAAGGGATAAAAATTACGATTAAAAGTGCGATAGCGGATGATTATCAAACTCTTGTATTCTATGAAATTGAAGATACGAACGAAGATAATCAATACATGCTAGATAGCTATAACGGAGTTTTCTTGAGGACCGAAAATGCAAGCATGAACCGTGGAACTAACCTAAGGTACTCCCCGCCTGACCTTGAATCTGACCTGAACAAAGAAAAAAAGAATGTGTATCATGGAAAAGTAAGTTTGGAACCGATTAGTAAGGATAGTGGAGACGTGAAACTGATTATCACACAGGTTCAGAAACTTGTGCAAAATTCAGATTTTATGGGAATGGAATCTAAATCTGGAGATTGGAAGTTCGAGTTTTCAATAACGAAGCACCCATCTGTCGAGTATGCTTTGGATGAAGAAATCGAAGTGGAAGGTGTACCACTGCGATTTGAAAAACTAACGCTCGCACCCACTACGACGATTTTGAAATATGGACTCGATACGAGTTCGTTAGAGCAGAGGCTAAATGCACTCACCTTTGATGCTTTAGAAGTGAATGGTAAGAATATGAAAGCCGATGTATATGGTAGTGCTTACTATGGTGGAGCACATGAAATGGGATGGGATATTTTAGAAGCGTATTTTGACCCTCTCATAGGAGAAAACTTAAAAGAATTAAGTGTTCAGTTGGGCTTGATGCAGTTATGGAATGAAGAACAAAAAGTGATTGAACTGGATGCTTCTGAGGAATACCCTCAAACCTTTGAATATGCAGGGAGTACGATCTCGATCGACAAAGTGGAGATTGGACATCCGACTGAAGTGATCATTAGTAATCACGATATAGAGAATCGGGAGTATGATTCATTTGACTTTAATATTCTTACAGCTGATGAAAATGAATTTCCTGCTATGGAAATCGATTCTGAGGGTGTCATCATTGATAAAAATGGAAAGCACTATGACATGAATGACCCAACTCTTAAGTATGATGAACTAGAGGAGCCGCGTTTTCTTCAAACCGAACAAACATATCGATTACGCAGTCAAACAAATATCGGAGAATCTGTGATTCCTACAAAATTGGAGATCTACGGATATCAAACGATGAAGTATTTAAATGAGTGGGTGGAAATCCCCGTAAAGCAAGATAAATGAGCGATAAATTAACTCCCCTCATGGCAAGAAGACCTTGTTGTGAGGGGAGTTTTTATGTTTATATAAGTTGAGTTTCAATATTATAATGTTTATTTTCAATAATTATTTATTGCAAAACGATAAAAATATACTTATAATCAATTTGTGATAAATAAAATCAAGAGGTGTTTAAATATGAAACAAGGTTCAACGCTATTTTTAAAATTAGCTGTTATACTGATTGGAATTCCCATTCTAGCATTGTGCATATTTGTCGTTCCGGCAGTGGGGAAATTCATGGCAGAGCTATATCCAGACCATACTTATTTAAAGTATTTAGTATTTCTCATTTTATATGCAGCAGCTATTCCCTTTTATTTTGCGCTTTATCAGGCGTTTCGACTGCTGCAGTATATTGATCAGAATCATGCATTCTCGCAAATTTCTGTTGAAGCTCTAAAGAAGATAAAAAAATGTGCAATTACGATTAGCAGCTTATTTGTCGTTGGCATGCCATTGTTCTATCTTTTAGCAGAAGCAGATGACGCACCTGGGGTGATTTTAATTGGGATGGTAATTATATTTGCCTCCATGGTCATTGCTGTTTTTGCGGCAGTACTGCAAAGGCTTTTACAAGAAGCTATTGATATAAAATCTGAAAATGATTTAACGGTCTGAGGTGAGAACAATGGCAATTATAATCAATATTGATGTGATGTTGGCAAAAAGGAAAATGAGTGTAACAGAACTTTCAGACAAGGTTGGAATCACAATGGCGAACCTTTCGATTTTGAAAAATGGAAAGGCAAAAGCGATTCGATTTTCTACTTTAGAAGGAATATGTCAGGCTCTAGATTGTCAGCCTGGAGATATTCTAGAGTACCGAAGTGATGATGAATAGGGAAATGAAGCATTATGATTTCCTGACTGTGGATAGGGGGAGTGGTACATGAATATAGTCATTCAAAAGGAGTCTCAAAAGAAAACGTTAAAGGAGCAAATTTTAAGAGCGAGTATACAACTTGTCCGTTTTGGTTGGGAACAGGCATTATCATGTGTATTCCCTGTCGTTATTTTTGCTTCTTTGGCAATTACACAGCTCGTCCCTCTACCATTTCTTCCACGCTATGATTGGCTTCTTCTTATCTGTTTATTGATGCAGTGGTGGATGGTCCGCTCTGGACTAGAAACGAGGGATGAACTTAAAGTGATCACCTTGTTTCACATTATTGGGCTTGCCCTTGAATTATTTAAGGTCCATATGGGCTCCTGGTCGTATCCAGAGGAAGGTTTTTTCAAAATTTTTGGTGTCCCATTATATAGTGGATTCATGTACGCAAGTGTAGCGAGTTATCTTTGTCAGGCGTGGAGAAGGCTTAACGTGGAATTGGTGAAATGGCCATCATTTTACATCGTTGTTCCACTTGCAGCAGCCATTTATTTAAATTTCTTTACGCACCATTATTGGATCGATGTCCGTTGGTGGTTATCTGCTCTCGTCTTAATGGTGTTTTGGAAATCGGCTGTCATATACGAGGTTAACAGAACAAAGTACCGGATGCCGCTTGCTCTTTCTTTTGTACTGATTGGCTTTTTTATATGGGTAGCGGAAAATATCGCAACCTTCTTTGGAGCTTGGCAATATCCCAACCAAACGAAGGCATGGAGCCTCGTCCATCTTGGAAAGGTCAGTTCATGGTTACTGTTAGTGATTGTTAGCTTTTTAATTGTTGCAACGTTAAAATTGATTAAAGGAAAAGAATTAAAACACTAGGCTCTTTTCGCGAAGATAGGAGAATAAATGCCCTATTATTACTCGTTAAATGAGAATCAAGTAAGCGAAAGTGCCTCGCAAAAATAATGTGTGTTCTAAAACCTCATTTGAGGATATTTACGAAAAAACCACCATCATTACGAAAACAGCGAAACACTAAAAGGAGAAATTATGATCGATAAGAGAAATGTAGTGTTATTTATTGCGACAAGTTTAGATGGTTATATCGCGACAAAAGATGATTCTTTAGAATGGTTATTTAAGGTTGAGGGTGAGGGAGATAACGGATACTCACAGTTTTATGAAACGATCGACACGGTTATTATGGGAAAACGGACATATGATTGGGTGATGGAGCAAGAAATAAAAGAATTTCCATACAAAGATAAGAAATGCTATGTATTTACAAGATCCCAGCTTGACGATACAGAAGATGTTGCATTTGTAAGCGGAGATGTAACTCAATTTGTTAATGAATTAAAAGAACAAAATGGCAAAAAGATTTGGATCGTTGGTGGTGGAGAGCTACTCCATGGTTTTATAAAAGAAAAGTTAATTGATGAGTTTTTCATCACTGTAGCTCCTACTATACTAGGTGAAGGAATCCCATTATTTAAAGGGGGAGATTATCAGGTAGAACTCACTTTAAAAGGAACGAGAAACTTTAACCAATTTGTTGAATTACATTATCAATTAAAAAAGTAGGCTTTTTTACGCAAACATTGTTGGGAGAAAGAAAGAGCTCATTTTCCTCATGAATTCAATCATGGTAGCGGAAAAAAGTGCCGCGCAAAAATAATGTGTGTTCTAAAACCTGATTTGAGGACATTTACGAAAAAACCACATTCATTACGAAAATAACCAAAAAGTAAAAGAGGTACCAATTATGAGTAAGTTTCATTCACAATACATGATTACTATGAAAGATATCGTTAAAGATGGCTCGCCTATATTGCGCAAGAAAACAGAGGAGCTTAATATTCCAATCGAGAAAGAAGATAGGGAGGTCTTGCTATGTATGCTTCAATATTTGAAGAATAGTCAAGAACCGACGATGTCGAAGAAATATCATCTACGTCCAGGTGTGGGGCTATCTGCCAATCAAATTGGACTTAATAAACGAATGTTTGCTGCATTTTTTGATGAGAAGGAATATATGCTGATTAACCCAAAGATTATCAGTCATTCAGTGAATATGATATATTTGCCACAAGGTGAAGGATGTCTTTCGGTTGATAAAGAGATACAAGGTTTTGTTCCGAGGTATGAGAGGATTAAGGTAAAAGCCTATGATATCGAAGGACAAGAAGTGATTTTAAAATTTAAAGGTTATGGTTCGATCATTGTTCAACACGAAATCGACCACTTAAATGGAATAATGTTCTATGATAGAATCAATCAAGAGCATCCGTTTAAGCTGCCAGAGAATGTAATGATTGAAAGTTTGGGTTAATAAATGACACCTTAGTTGTTAAGAATTTAACAATTAGAGGTGTTTTTCTTTTGGTAGTAATGAGAAGGTGTTTCTTGACATATATTTCAAAGTTGATCACTTCTAGATAAGTGAAATTATTTTATCATCGGTCAACAATATGGGAAAATGAAAAATATGGAATGTCAATATAAACAAGGAGAAATCATTCTATGATTAGATTCGAAAATGTAACGAAAGAATTTTTAGGTGGTTCAGTTGCTGTTAATTCAGTAGACTTCGAGATTGAACAAGGCGAATTTTTTGTCATGATTGGACCAAGTGGTTGTGGAAAAACAACGACTTTGAAAATGATTAATCGACTAATTCCACTTTCAGATGGGACACTCTATATCAATGAAAAGAAAATAAGTGAGTATGACATTCATGAATTAAGATGGAATATTGGCTATGTCCTACAGCAAATTGCCCTTTTTCCACATATGACAATTGAGGAGAATATTGCGATTGTCCCGGAAATGAAGAAGTGGAAAAAAGAACAAATTAAAGCAAGAATTCATGAACTGATGGATATGGTGGGATTAGATTATCATACCTATGCTCATCGGAAACCAAGTGAACTATCAGGTGGTCAGCAACAACGTATTGGGGTGATTCGTGCCCTTGCTGCCGATCCTGAAATTATTTTAATGGATGAACCTTTCAGTGCATTAGATCCAATCAGCAGAGAAAAGCTTCAGGATGATATGTTAGCTTTGAAAAAAAATCTCAAAAAAACAACAGTGTTTGTAACCCATGATATGCAAGAAGCTCTGAAACTAGCAGATCGTATTTGTATTATGAGGGAAGGGAAAGTCGTTCAAATCGGGACTCCCCATGAGATTGTCACAAATCCTGCCGATGATTTTGTGAAAGAGTTTGTTGGTGGTAAATACGGAAAAGTGACGAATATCTATAACTTGGAAGAATTGATGGAACCGCTAGATTCTGCAGCATTATCGATTGAAGTAGTAGCATCCGTGTCCACTCCATTGAAAGAGATCGTGGATATATTAACAGAACACGACAAAGTGATCATAGAAAAAGACGGTCAACACATGGGCTCCATAAATCGCAGTGCTGTCATGAAATATATATCTGCGAATCTATTGAGGGAAGGAGTCTAACAAAATGCTGATAGAAATATTTCAAGATAGAAAAAGCCAATTATTGAGTGCGCTATTGGAGCATATCGAGCTTTCCTTTATCGCCCTTTTCTTTGCGGTTGTAATTGCGATTCCACTGGGAATTTATATTACGAGACATAAAAAAATCGCAGAAGGAATCATCGGGATCACATCAGTCATCCAAACGATCCCTTCACTAGCACTATTAGGTATTCTCATTCCGTTGTTCGGTATTGGAAGGGTGCCGGCAACGATCGCACTTGTAGCATATGCATTGCTGCCGATTTTAAGAAATACCTATACCGGGATCAAAGAAGTCGATCCATCATTAATCGAAGCAGCCAGGGCCATGGGGATGAATTCCCGAAAAAGACTGCTGAAAGTGGAAATGCCTTTAGCCATGCCTGTTATTATGGCTGGCATCCGAACAGCAATGGTATTAATCGTAGGAACGGCTACATTGGCTGCACTGATTGGGGCTGGAGGACTGGGGGATATCATCCTTTTAGGTATTGATCGAAATAATCCTCAATTGATTTTACTAGGGGCTATACCAGCAGCGTTACTCGCAATTCTGTTTGACCTTTTACTAAAAATATTTGAGAAAATTTCCTATAAAAAAGCGGTTGTCTCAGTTGGTGCGATTTCATTATTAGCGATTATCCTCATTGTAGAACCGTTAATTGGGCAAAAGGACGAGAAAATAGTGGTCGCTGGAAAATTGGGATCAGAACCAGAAATTTTAATTAATATCTATAAAATCCTTATTGAAGATGCTACCGATCTGCAAGTGGAATTAAAGCCTGGGCTAGGAAAAACTTCTTTCGTCTTTAATGCTCTTGATTCTGGTGATATTGATATTTATCCCGAATTCACAGGTACGGCGATTTCAGAGTTTCTAAAAGAAACGGCTAGTAGCACGGAGAGTGAAGAAGTATACCAGCAGGCAAAAGTTGGGATGTTAGAACAGTTCGATATGGTCATGCTTGAACCGATGCAGTATAACAATACTTACGCTTTAGCAGTGCCGAGTGATGTAGCTGAACAATTTGGCTTGGAAAGCATTTCTGATTTGAAGGGAATTGAAGATCAGCTTCACGCTGGTTTTACATTGGAGTTTTCTGATCGGGAAGACGGTTATGTAGGAATTCAATCGCTATACGGGATAACGCTTCCTAATCTGGTCACGATGGAACCGAAATTGCGCTATGTAGCAGTTGAATCAGGTGAGATAAATTTGGTTGACGCCTACTCCACCGATAGTGAGTTACAACAATATGAACTGAAAGTGTTAGAAGATGACAAACTTTTATTCCCACCATATCAAGGTGCACCTTTATTGAGAGAAGAGACCGCTCGAAGTTATCCAGAAATTGTCTCTGCTTTAAACAAATTGGCTGGAAAAATAAGCGATAATGAAATGAGAAAAATGAATTATGAGGTAAATGTTGAAAGAAAAAGCCCTAGAGAGGTGGCAGAGACGTTTTTGGAAAAAGAGGGACTTCGTTAGGCACATCTCAACAGCAAGACGGATAAAAAAGTTGTAGAGAGGGAGAGACGATGGAACGAACAGAATTAAGAAGCATGAGGATGAAACAGGCGGCGGTTACAAATTTTGTGTTGATTGTCGTAATGATTATCTATTTATTGATTATGAGTAGTTTTACTATTACTATCTCACATATGTATGTTTTCCTTGGAGGAATCATCTTTATCCAAGCAATTTACGGCTTTATTAAGGGAGATTCTACGAAATCAATCATTCCGATTTTTGAGAAGATCGCCATATATGAAAAGCAAAAAATGGGAAGAGAGTGGTCTAAACAGCGAAAAGTAAGCAATGTTTGGCAGTTAATCTTAAGCGGTTTGTTCTTTTTGAATTCTTATTGGTTTGGCTCAGAGCTTGTTTTTCAAACAGACCTTATGTTCATGGGCGTGATCGTATTTTTCATAATGCTGTTTCTGAATGTAGGAATGATGATTCATTTCAAAAAAGTGGATCGGTCCACCTCAATCCAAGATTTTAACGGGCATACTTGGAAGATGAATCTCCTTTCGATTGCTATCGGAATTATCCTCGCATTGGTCTTGATTATAATTACCTTTTATTATATTGCTGCTACTATTTGAAATGTTAATGTAACTATACTTTCATTTGAAATAGCATTAAAATACTAAGGTAAGTCTTAACAACTAATTCGCAAACGAATGGTAAGGAGTCAACGGAATGGATTTCATAGAATTACTAAAAGCAATAATACTTGGATTGGTAGAAGGATTAACAGAATTTGCCCCTGTGTCATCAACAGGTCATATGATTGTTGTTGATGACATGTGGTTAAAGTCAACCGAATTTTTAGGGCAATCAGCAGCCAACACATTTAAAATCGTGATTCAGCTTGGTTCTATTTTAGCTGTTGTCATTGTATTCAAAGATCGGTTTATTGATCTTTTAGGTCTAAATCGCATTTTCAAAAAAGGCGAGCAACGTCAAGAAGTAACAAGTCATCTCAAGCTTACTCATATAATTGTAGGCCTACTTCCTGCAGGAGTATTCGGTGTTCTATTTGAAGATTATATTGATGAAAATTTATTTACGACAAAAACGGTATTAATCGGTTTATTAATTGGAGCGATTTTTATGATTATCGCCGATCTTTTTCGAACAAAAAATCCTCAAATTGTTTCAGTTGATCAAATTAGTTATAAGCAAGCATTGGCTGTTGGCTTGATTCAATGTTTATCACTATGGCCAGGTTTTTCAAGATCAGGTGCAACGATCTCTGGTGGAGTATTGTTAGGAATGAATCACCGTACTGCCTCAGATTTCACCTTTATTATGGCAGTGCCGATTATGGCTGGAGCAAGTTTCTTATCACTATTAAAGAATTGGCAGTACTTCACAATAGACGCCCTTCCTTTCTTCATTGTTGGGTTTATTAGTGCCTTTGTCTTTGCTTTACTCTCGATTCGATTCTTCCTAAAATTAATCAATAAAGTGAAATTAATTCCGTTTGCGATTTATCGTATTATTCTCGTCGTGGTTATTTACTTCCTCTATTTCTAATTAGAAGAACCAGTGAAGGTGAAGAGATGAACACTTTAAAGTTAGAATTCAAACTAGATAAAGAGGCCTTTGTCGATCGAAAATTAATCAAACAAAGAAATGGGAAATTGTTGGTTGATATTCAAGGAGAATTTGGAGTCTATATAAACGATAAATGTTTTTTTAAGGAACCCTCTCTTGCTCTTCTAGAATTAGGAGTAGCCTTAACAAAATGGGATCGAGTCCGCGATTTTTCCTATTATACAATCGAACATGATGAACGGGAAGGTCCGTTATTAACGTTCAATAATAGAGGCGAACAAGGTTGGATGTTATTTTCCATTTGGCAGCTTTTTGAATCTCGCGATTTTTTAACTATTGAAACGATCACGGCAGAAGTTGAAACCTTTTTACACGAGTTGAATGAAGAATTGCTGAGGACGTATGGTTTTGATATCGACGGATTCTTAAATAGAAAATCAGGGTTTTTTGGAATTTAAAAGAATGGGAAAAAGGATTGGATCAGCCGTGATCCAATCCTTTTTTTATGAATAGAAAGTATGCTATTTATTCATCTGAAAGTAAGCGGAGAAATTTCCGTTAAATGCCTCATTAGGGCTTGTATGAGAGGAAATAACGGAAATTTTTTCCCTTATGAAGACCCAAAATGCCTATTTTCACATTTTTGGAAGCGATAACAGGAATTTCTCCTGCTATTTCAGTTCATTTCCATGACATTTGCTAATTAAGCGGAAATTTTCCTGTTATTTTTCGCTTTTTTAATTCCTTTTCTTTAATACTCATTTAGTAAAGGGATATGGAACATATTATCTTGAATCTTGTGCTCCATCCACTGCTCTCCATCTATATCCATAGCATATTTTAAGGATGATACATGCCCATTTTTATCTAAGAGGAAATTGAGTATTTTTTAAAAGGATCCCTTACGTGGTACGCCTTTCCACATACAATCCCGATATTTACGTACCCTCCCTAATATAACGGACTAGTAATTTAACAGCATCCATTGTAGTTGGGCTAACAAATTTTTACTATACACCCTTGCGATACGAGGTATCATCGTGATACGATGTAAATGGAATATATTAGAAGGTGAGGTGAGAGGATGGATAAAGAAATTATGAAGGGCAGTATCGATATTTTGCTTCTATCCCTCTTAAATCAGCGAGATATGTACGGCTATGAAATTGTTAAAACGTTAAAACAAAATAGTAATGAGCTCTACAATATGAGTGAGGGAACGTTGTATCCTGCATTGAAACGCCTTGAAGGCAAAGATTGGCTTCTGTCCTATTGGGATAGTGCTGAGAATGGCGGGAGAAGAAAATATTATCGAATTACCGATAATGGGAAACGGGAATTAGAAAAGAAATTAACAGAATGGCAGCAAATTAATAACCTAATTAAAGTGTGTTCGGAGGGAACGGCTTGGATAAAACTATTGAATCCTATATTGCTGAAATTACAGTCAGCCTAAATTGTGAGGAGGAAGAAAAAAGAGACATCATCGATGAAATGATAGATCACCTATATTTGTTGAAGAATGAATATATAGAGCAAGGATTCTCAAAGGAAGAAGCAACACAAAAGGCACTGGAAAGCTTCGGAGAACAAAAACAATTAACAAATGGGTTGCAAGAATCCCTTTTTCCATTTTATAAAGTATTTAAGATCGGGACTTGGATTTTATTTGGTCTTTATTCGTTTATTATTCTATTTAAGCTGCTATTTCAACGAATCATCATTCGGCTTACAGACTATTACATAAATGGTGATACGTTTAATAGATATGTTATTACTTCAATGGATTCAGAGAGGTTTTTTGATTTTTTAAAGTACAACACGAATGTCATTCCTTTTAAAAATACGATGACATACATAAATGGAGCGGATCGTTTTAATCTGGATATTATCGTTAATAACACATTAGGGAATCTATTAATTTTTTTACCATTAGGAATTTTTCTTCCGTTGTTATTTAAAAAATATAATGGAATGTCAAAAATAATAGCTGCTTCAATCGTAATCAGTTTTTCAATTGAAATTCTACAACTTGGTCTAAATATTGGTCAGTTTGATGTTGATGATGTCATATTGAATACCTTTGGCGCTATTATTGGTTTCTTGCTTTTAAAGTTTATAAACGGTGCAATATCGTTATCAAAAGGGAGTTTATTCCGAAGAACGATATAAAATGAAGGAGACTGTGTTAATGAAAAAGATAATGAAAGTATGCTTATCCATTGCTTTTGGCTTTTACTTATTCATACTCTCATGGCTTATTTTATTTAAGTATTTGAGTATTCCTGATATTATCAGTCGTTTTACCTTTAGTTATGAGGGATTCGTATGGAATACTCACAATTTTATCCCCTTTAAAACGATTGGCTATTATTTATTTTTTGCTAATGACATCAACTTCGATATAAGGGTTGAAAACTTAACGGGAAATATTCTTGGATTTGTACCTTTTGGTATGCTCTTCCCGTTATTGTTCTCTAAGTTTCATAGTTTCAAAAAAATTGCCCTTGCAACGTTTTGTCTAAGTCTCACATTCGAACTACTTCAACTTATTTTTAAGTTTGGAAGCTTTGATGTGGATGATTTGATTTTAAATACAGTTGGAGGGGTAGTTGGGTATATTCCTGTTATGTTAGTTATTAAATATAAGGAAAAAAGACAAGAATATTTGAGCGTTTAAATGGATCGACTTAATGGAAAGACTAATACGAGTGTATATCTTTGTTAATAATACATAAAAATATTTGAAAGAGGTGTATGCTATGATTCTAGGAGTTCATGCCTACCTAAGAATGAATGGTGATGCGAAGGAAGCTGTATCGTTTTATGAAGATGCATTAGATGCAGAAAATTTGGGAGTTCAAACTTACGGGGAATTTCCTGAGAATCCAGAATTTCCACTTCCTGAAGAAGCGAAGGATCGGGTCGTTCATGCCAATTTAAGAATTGGGAATACGTTTCTGATGTTATCAGATATATTTCCAGGTCAACCGTATGAAACAGGAGCGCAAGTGGATGTAGCTGTGATGATTAATGATGTAAATAAGACGAAGGAAGTTTACGAGAAGCTTCAAAAGGGTGGAGAAGTCATCATGCCGCTTCAAGAAACACCATGGAGTCCATCGTATGGGCAAGTAAAGGATAAGTATGGAGTTGTTTGGCAGATCTCTACGATAGTAGAATAAGAATGGTAAAACCCTGTTCTTTTAAAAAGGAATAGGGTTTTGTTATAGGGAAATATTGTATAATTTTGTATAAGGCAAAATTATAATGGAGGGGTAAAGAATTGAATTGTTGCTGTGAAAAAGGAGAATGGACGAAATTGAAAATCGAAGGGGATGTCGGTGCGGATCCTTTTTGGTGTGAACAGTGTGGCTGTAACATTGACATAGAAGCTTTACCACTTTCAGATGATTTAATAAAGCGATTAATTTCATGGAGTCATTCTTATGGAGAGTGGATTGATTGGAACACAGATAGATTGGTAGAAAATGGTCTTGAATTAGAAGATGTATTTAATCAAGTTGGAAAAACGTTAACAGAAAAAGTGAAACAAGAGATTGGAAATACGTTTCACATAAAATTTGTACCATCAACTAGTGCTAAATTGTATGCTGGTAGTAAATAGACCAATGAGGAGTTTTATTTATGAAATCAAAAATAGAAGAGTGGATTGATTCAACGAAGCAAAAATATGGTCTAGAGGATTATCATTTAGTCGAACAGTCGTTTTCGAGGCAGGTTACTATTTTTAACGAAACGGATTATACCTTCTCGATGGAGTGGTTTCCTAACCATGTAGAGGAAAGAGACGATGAAGATTCAAACCCTGATGGGACTGCATCAATTTCGCTCAACGTTCAAACAGGTAAGGTTGAACGTGTTATTTTTGTGATGGAGAAAACGTACGCAAAGAACGGAATTGAGTTTGTGAATGCCGAGCTCGAGGACATTGTTAAGTGGATCGAGAAGGAAACAGGACTCATTTATGGAGAGCAATTTCAATTTGATATGCAAGAAGAAGGGGAATATCGATTTAAAGAGTGCTACAAGGGTGTAGCAGTATCACCTTCTGGATTCATTGAACTTAAAGTCAATCACGATGGAAAACTCCTCTTGTTTTCGGTTTATGGACATTTTCCACGTAAAGAATTAGTTCAGGAAGAAACGTTTTCACTTTCTCTTGAAAAATTGGAAAATTTGCAAAGGGAACAATTGAGATTACTAGAGTTTCCTTCATTTGAACAGAAAAAGCTCTATCCTGTTTATACGCTTGAAGAAATATATGTAACGAATGATGAAATGTCCACTATTCCTTTTGAAGTGATCGTTGATTCTAGAGGTTATTTAAAAATAGATGAAACGATCGTATGGGAGAAACCAATCCATCAGTCAATTGAAAGAGAAGTGCTTGATTGGAGTGAAGATGTCACGGCAGAACAAGCCTTTTCTTCTGAACCAGCTCCAGATTCGTTTCCTATAAGCAAAGATGAACAAGAAATATGTTTAAGGGTCGTAAAAGAGGTATTAGCTCAAGAATATCCAGATGAGTCTGGGAAGTGGAAATTGAAAACACTACACCGGGAGAAAAGATTTATTCATGCGATCATTCGAGCTAATGAGCAAACAAACCGTGTATTCCAGAGAAAATTGATGGTCGTCATCGATGCTGAAAAAGAAAAAGCGATAAATATGATCGATAATAACATGATGTTGGAGGTCTTTAATGAATTTGCGGTTGCGGAAACGGTAGCTATTACGAAGGAAGAAGCTTTCGAAAAGCTTAAAGACCGATTTGAGTTAAAGCCTTATTATGTTTATGATTTTGAACGTAAGAAATATCTATTATGTGGAAAATTGGATTGTCAATATGGAGTTCATGCAGGAAGTGGAGAGTTGGTTTTATTAGATGATTTGTAGAAAGAAGGTATTTATTTGGAGAATCGAATTGAGTTCGTTCAAGCTCTAAAACGAAAAAGAGTGAAGGTAAGGGAAATCCCTAAATGGGGGACATATTTACGTAAACAGTGGGAAGACGAGTTTGTCAGTCATCTGACTGTGCAAGAGAAGGAAGACATTTACTTATATTCTAGTCATTGGGCTAGTGGTTATCTATGGCATGTCTTTAGTTATGAAAAAAGGAATTTCTTGCAACTGGAAGAGGCAGACAAAGCTTTTAAACAGGAAAAAAAGAAGTTTTGCTATGTGTTTTTTCAGCATTACGACGATGCTTATATTCTTGAAAATGCTGAAACTGTAATAGCAGATGATTTTAAAGTTGAAGAGGATGTCTATGTAGTAGATAAGGATTTTAATTGGACCTATGTCAGAACTCATGATAGCGGTTATCTTGGTCCTTATTTTTCAAGAAAGTAATGGACATGGTGCTAATCGTGCAAAGGAGGGTTTCAAATAGAATTACTAGAGCTATATTACAAGAAATATATGAATACGGTGGAGCCCACTGACTATATTGAATGGGCTGTGGATTCTTTATATAGAGAGGTACTTGAGATTAAAAAGTTATCAAGTATGAGTGCCGTGAAGCATCTAAATCTTTTTGAAATGGAAAAGATGTTTGATGATGCAATGAAGGCGATCCAGAGAGAGGCACCATCGAAAGAAGAATGTGCAAGTTATCATATGAAATCCCTACATTCTAAATTATTGCTTCCAAATCAGAATTCACTCCATATTGTAAAAGAGATTTATGCCTGTGCTGTAGCAAATGACTTACTTGATGAACAGATGAATTGGCAAGAAGTAAGTGATGCGATTGATGATTTTGAGTATGGAGACAATGTGCATGGTTTGTCCATCGAGAGAGTTCGTGAAATGATTGTTCAGTGTGCACGAAAATTATGGCATACAAAAATTAGCAGTATCACTTTTCAAGAATTTATTGGGCAAAAAATAACGGCTATTGAAACAGACGTTCATTTAACCATCTTATTTGAAAAGGGAGCATTGACAATTGAATGTCCATGGCGAATTCGTAACGCTGATGTGATCCTTTTAGGGGAAACAGATGTGAACTCTAATCAAAGAGAGTGGAAGTCTGTGAAGGAACTCTTGGTAGGTAAAACCATCGAAGATGTTCAATTACTTGAACAGTGCCCGTTACTAATCGTCCAATGTGGAGAATTCTTCTTGGATGTTTTCCATGCCAGCTCCTTTTTTGATGGTTGGACCTTATCAGATGAGGATGAATTTTATATCTTCTCTATGCATGGGGGAAGCATTGTGTGATTTTCTTAATAAAATATAGGTGGGGAGCCTTGAGTAATAAAATTTTCCTAGGATTATTGCTTGCTATTTTTATGGGATTAGTTATTTCTTTTACTTTAAAAGAATCTGATTCAAAAAGCGAAATCTCTACCGAAATTTCTGACTATTTAGATACATATACTGTAGAAGGCTATGTTGTTTCAAAAAGGTCAGGTGAAGTTTGGATATCGGATGAACCAGTCAGTATGGGAAAAAGGATAAAGGGTATGCTTACTTCGGACTATGGATATTCCACAATTATCGTGACGGTTCACAAGGATGCAGAGGATAAGAGAATATTAAAAGGTCTCAACATTAACGAAAAGATTCGCGTTCATGGCGATTTCTTAAGAGAATCTTTTCCAGCAAGAATTTCAGCCTATCACATTGAAGAGATTTCTGATGAGTAATAATGTAGGTGTTGGAACTGACTATGAAAAGGGGTGAGGTCTTGTTCGTTAAAATCTATCAATACCATATACAGTTGAATCAAATAGAAGAATACTTGAGAATACAAGATCAGGCAATTAAAATTTACAGCCAATATGTAGATTTCCAAACCGTGTATATAAATAGTAAAGAAGATGCAACGAAATGGTTAGAAATCTCAACTTATAAAGATGAAAATGAGTATAAAAAGAGCATCGATCTTATAAATGAAGATAAAGAGATTCAAGAGTTATTTAATAAATTCCAATCACTTTTATCTCCTGAAACGGAAATCATTGAAGAAGATTTTATGGAGAGAAAAAGAATAGGTAAATGAGGTAAGGTGGGAGAACCTTGGACATAAAAGATATCACAACTAACGTATTGCCTAGAAAACTTATAACCGCAGCAATGGCAGGTTCTTTATTCGCCATCTTGATGGGGCTGGTCATGCCATCTCCCTTTGGGGATGAAATCAATTCCATAAAAGATTACTTGTGGGCCTTTATAATGGTCACTCCAGTATACTTAATCTATAGTTTTCCTGTTATTTTCATTTATGGAACCATCACATCGTTAATCAGTGATCTTCTCGCAAAATTAATAGCTAGAGGCAAATTAAGAAGAATAGAACGATGGATTGCAGCAGCGTTTCATTTACTCTTTGGTTCGATTTTGCTTTGGATCAGTCTTTTTGCATCCATTGTGTATTTCGCGGTGGACAGATTTTTAATGAAAAAAAGAGACAATTACAGATGGGTGAATACCCTTCAAAGTTTAGCCATTCCGCTCCTCGTATGGACCTTATTTATGGGAATGATCTGGTTAGTCGATTTTATGCAGAATGGGAAAGATTTTTTGGTCTAAGAAATAAGCGTCTCGAGTCTATTCGAGACGCTATAAATTTATGAAACTAGCTTAAGTCCAATTGCTGAACTAATCACAATTCCGATAAAAAATAGTCGTTTCCAATCTTTTGATTCCCCGTAAAAAAACATTCCAATGATTGTACCACCAACTACGCCCATCCCTGTCCAAATGGCATAAGCCGTTCCCATTGGGATCACACGCATGGAGTAACTTAATAAAACTAAGCTTAATCCGAAGCCGATAAAAAGAAGGACTAACGAAGTCCATTTTCTTTTTGTATGCCATTGATTAATCATAGCCACGCCAAATGCTTCTAAAAAACCTGCAATGATTAATGTAAACCAAGCCATTAAGATTCAGCTCCTTTCACGGATTTTTCATCCGTAACTACTTTTAAGCCAATGACACCGATTAATAATAGTGCGATTAAAACGATTTTTTCCCATTTAAAGGGTTCGTCGAAGAATAAAATTTCAGAAATAACAGTGCCTGCTGCTCCGAGCCCGACAAATACCGAATAGACGGTTCCAACGGGTAGCGTTCGACCTGCTGAAATCATCAGGTAATTACTGATAATGAGTGCTATAATCGTTCCGATCCAAGTCCAAACACTATAAGCGTGGGCTAAGCCGATCACCCAGAACACTTCTAAAATGGCAGCAACAACTAATAAAATCCAATTTTGATTCAATTTAAGTACCTCCTTTGAAATTTAACCAAACAAAAAAAAAGCCCTGAGAGAATGCTGTTAATAACAGAATCTCCCGGGCTTTTGTCCCTCCGTGACACAGCGAAATGCTGTGAGTTTTCTCTCGGACCAGACCAAATAAATTTGCGGAACCCTAGAAAACCTTTGAAATTTTCAATTGCTTTTTATTATACACACCTATAAAAATTCTTCAAGAGGATCGTTTTGGAAACATTTTATAAAATTTGTGATAGAAACAATTTTGTTCGTTCATGCTGTGGGTGATCAAAGATTTGTTCAGGTGGTCCTGATTCGATAATTTCACCATAATCAAATAAAACAATACGGTCTGCAACTTGGCGAGCAAACCCCATTTCATGGGTTACGACTAGCATGGTCATCCCAGATTCAGCTAGTGTTTTCATAACATCAAGTACTTCTTTAACCATTTCTGGATCGAGTGCTGAAGTCGGTTCATCAAATAGCATGATTTTTGGTCTCATGGCTAAAGCTCTTGCTATCGCTACCCGTTGTTGCTGACCACCGGATAATTGTCCTGGATATTTGTTTGCTTGCTCAGGAATACCTACCCGCTCTAATAATTCCAAAGCAATTTGTTCCGCCTTTTGTTTTTTCCATTTACGTACCCAAATAGGAGCTAATGAGATGTTTTTCAAAATGGTCATATGTGGAAATAGATTAAAAGATTGAAAAACCATCCCAGTTTCTTTCCGTATCTCTTCAATATTTCGTAAGTCGTTGGTCAAGTTTATTCCGTCAACAATAATCTCACCTTCTTGAAACTCTTCAAGTGCATTAAGAGTTCGGATAAAAGTCGATTTTCCAGAACCAGAGGGACCCAATATAACGACCACTTCACCTTGCTTTACGGTGAGGTCGACGTTTTTCAAAACATGTAAATCTCCAAACCATTTATTCAAGTCTTTTACGGTAACAATATCCTCACGCTCTTCAAGAGGAGCTGATAATTTTTCAACTGCAAAAACACTCTCCATTTTTTCACTCCCTTTATCGTTGTCCGACTCCAAGTGATACTTCTAAACGGCGGCTCACATGTGACATTAAATAACAGAAGATAAAATAAACAAAGCCTACAAAAACAAAGACTTCCATTTGTTTTCCGAGAAATTCTGGGTTGGCGACAAGTTTTTGTCCCATTCCTAATAAATCAGTTAAACTTACAATCGCTACTAAGGAAGTGTCTTTAAAGATGGAAATAAATTGACCGACACAAGCTGGAATCACGGCTCTCAATGCTTGAGGCAATATAACGAAAGTCATCATATACGTTTTATTTAACCCTAGAGCTTGTGCTGCTTCATATTGGCCTCGTGGAAGAGATTGTAGGCCGCCACGAATATTTTCAGCTAAATAAGCGGCGCTGAAGAGAGTCATCCCGATCATTGCCCGCAATACATTGCTTAATTCTACTCCACTCCCTAAAAACAACGGAATCATTAATTGTCCAATAAATAAAACGGTAATAAGTGGAATTCCACGGATAAACTCGATGTAAATCACACAAAAATACTTGATCACCGGTAATGAACTTCTTCTTCCAAGAGCCAACAAGAGACCAATTGGAAAGGAGACAACAATGGCCACGCTTGCGATTAAAAGGGTCAATAAAAATCCGCCCCAAATATTTGAGGAGACAGGGGCTAATAATCCAAATCCATTTAAAATAAAAATAGCCAATGGAATATAAAGGATCCAAACAGCAATGACTGGTATTTTCAATTTAGGAAGCTTTGTGCCTATAAAGAAGGTGAGAAATAGGAGTATTATATTTCCTCCTAGTATCAATCGCGTACTCATTTGGATAAAAGGCATTGCAAGCATGATGACCATGATCGCACCGATCGAAACAGCAACATGGGCCATTGAACCTTTCCACAGACCCCAAGAGAACCCGAGTAACACGGTTAGAACACCTAGTATCGTCCAAACTCTCCATATTTCAGCAACTGGAAATTGCCCGATCATTAATAAGCGGAAATTGACAGCAATGACGGACCAGTCTGCTGTGAAAATAAATTGAAAAGTATTAAAGAGAATATATCCAGTAACGATTGCTGAGATAATCGTTAATAGTCCGTTAGACCAACTGCTAAAAAGATTTTTTTTGATCCATTGCAGTGCACCTATTTGCGTGCTCGGAGGTTTTATTATATGTAACTCTTTATTTGCTTCTAACTTTATTTCTTCCATATTTCTTCACCTACCTTTCCACCAATTGAACTTTTTTGTTAAAGATATTCATCAGGATTGAGGTGATTAAACTAAAAGTTAAATATACGGCAATCATGATTGCGATCACTTCTACTGCTCTACCAGTTTGGTTCATAACGGTTCCACCAACACTGACGATATCTTGAAATCCAACTGCCACCGCCAAACTCGAATTTTTGACGAGGTTCAAATATTGACTCGTTAAAGGCGGAATAATGATACGAATGGCTTGTGGAAAAATAACTAAACGTAGTGTTGTAGAATTCTTTAGTCCTAACGCTTTTGCTGCTTCAATTTGACCTTTTGGAACCCCTTGAATCCCGGCGCGAATGACTTCAGCGATAAAGGTTGATGTGTAAATAACGAGACTGATCAAAATGGCTGAGTAACCAGGTGATAGAGTGTACCCACCTGTAAAACCTCTTCCTGCAACGGCTGGTGTATGAATGGAAACTGGACCGCTCTTTGTGAAAATAAATGTGGCCAACATGATCACGATGAACGAAACGATTGCAGAAATAAATGGGTATTTTCTTTTTCCAGATTCTAATTGCTTTTTCATTAATACCTTGAACAGGATAAATGCAATAATGAGTCCTATGAGTATGGTGACTCCCCAAATCATGGTGTTTGAATGGGTTTCGAACCAAGGTACGGCAATGCCGCGATTGGAGAAAAAAACAGGTCCGAGCTTTAATGCTTCTTCAATTCTTGGAAGTGGGAGGAGGACTGCGAAAAACCAAATGAAAATTTGTACAAGAAGAGGGGTGTTTCGAAATATCTCAATATATACAGTTGCTAGCTTACTGACAAGCCAGTTATTTGAGAGTTTAGCAATTCCAACGAACAGCCCAATAATACTCGTAAGAATAATTCCAAAAAAAGCAATCCGTAATGTATTTAAAATCCCGACAACGATCGCTCTTCCGTATGTATCTGTCGGTTGAAAATCAATCATCGATTCTGAAATGGTGAACCCTGATGTGTTTTTCAAAAAATTAAATCCTAAGTTTATTCCTATTTGTTGCAACCCTGTAATGGCATTTGTGACAAAGTAATACCCACCAGCCAATACGAGTGCTGCGAACAGAACTTGCAAGAGGATAGGAACAATCCTTTTATCGCGCCAAAAAGGTGTAGTAACGGCATTTTTCATGATCGGTCACCTCTTTTTTAAATATTCTAGAGATATCGTTTCTTATAAAAAAGGGTCTGCCCTTAGAGAAGCCTCTAAAATAGCAGACCTTTTCAACTTTTCTGATCTTAACGGAACGGAGCGGAGTACAGTAGCCCACCATTTGTATAAAGATCGTTTAGACCACGATCAAGTTTAAATACTGTATCTGGCCCAAGGTGACGGTCATAAATTTCTCCATAGTTTCCAACTTGTTTAATCACTTGGTAGCCAAAATCGGCTGGTAAACCTAATTGCTCGCCAAGATTTCCTTCTGTTCCAAGCAAGCGCTTGATGTCTGGATTTTCATCATCTAGGAAGTCATCTACATTTGCTGATGTAATCCCAAACTCTTCTGCTTGAATAGTAGCGAAGACAATCCATGTCACAGCATCGAACCATTTGTCATCGCCACCTTTGACAGCAGGAGCTAGAGGTTCTTTAGAGATGGTTTCTGTAAGAATTTTGTGGGCTGACGGGTCTTGCATGATTGATTGGCGAGAGACTAAACCTGATTTATCCGTTGTCCATGCATCAATACTTCCTGATTCATAGGCAGCTACAACTGCATCAGCGCTATCCATTACAACAGCTTCAAAGTTAATTCCTTTTGCACGCATTTGGTCAGCTAAGTTTAATTCAGTTGTCGTACCAGTTTCAACTCCAATACGAGCTCCTTCTAAATCTTCTAAGCTATCAATGCCACTATCTACTGGAACCATAATTCCTTGACCGTCATAGAAAGTGACTGGTGCAAAGTTCAAACCTACTTCAGAATCACGGTTCGTGGTCCATGTGGTATTTCGAACTAAAACATCTACCTCACCCGTTTGTACAGCTGTAAAACGTTCTTGGGCAGATAGGGGACGATATTCGACTGCTTCGGCATCACCAAGGACACCTGCCGCAATCGCCTTCGCGAAATCAATATCAAATCCAGTATTTTTTCCGTCTGAAGCTACGTAGCCAAATCCAGGTAATGCATCATTAATCCCAGCAATTAATTTTCCTCTGCTTTCAACCGTTTCTAAGATTGAACCAGATGCGCTTGCTGTACCACCTGATGAATCAGTAGTAGTACCACCTTCTTCTTCTGTTCCAGTTCCAGCTTCCTCATCCTTCGTACAGCCAACTAAGGCGAGAGCAAATACCATTAATAAGCAAAAAACGAATAACGATGACTTTTTCCTCATCTTCTTCCCCCTTAATTTTTGAGTTTATGTAGTGACTCACCAGTTGTTAAATGTTATAAAAAGTGACATATGAAAATCTGCGATACTCTCTAATGTCATTTTATATAACATGTTATGTAATTAATTATACCTATTTTCCTAGATGGATCAATACTGAATTTTAATAATTCAGAATATTCGTGTAAGGTATTCTTACAAATTTAGAGTTTCAAAATATGTTGAAACAGGAATTAGATGAAGCATCGCTGATTGGAATTGCAGAATTTGCTATCTTGTCTCAAGGTCATGGTAAAGCTAGAGGAGAAAAAATAGTTGCTTTTCTGTTGAAGCGCGACTTCATAAATTTTGTTGCAATCTAATGTTAAGCGGACATTTTCCTTCTATTTATTATCGGATTTCTTAATCGTTCTCTTACTGTTGATAAATACCGCCTTCTTAATCATAGTTGATTAAAAATGAAAGGGCATTGTCCTCATGAACCCTCTATGAGGACAAACTTTCCTCGATTTTCGTTCGAGTTTGTCCTCATGAAACCTCTATGAGGACAAACTTTCTTAGATATCGTTCGACATTGTCCTCATGAACCCCTTATGAGGACAAACATTCCTGATTTTCGTTCGAGTTAGTCCTCATGAACCCTCTATGAGGACAAACCTTCCTGATTTTCGCCTGACTTTGTCCTCATGACCCTCTATGAGGACAAACTTTCTTGGATTTCGTTCGACATTGTCCTCATGAACCCTCTATGAGGACGAACTTTCCTGATTTTCGCCTGACATTGTCCTCATGAACCCCTTATGAGGACAAACTTTCCTGATTTTCGCCTGACATTGTCCTCATGAACCCCTTATGAGGACAGAATTTCTTGGATTTCGCCTAGCTTTGTCCTCATGAACCCTCTATGAGGACAGAATTTCTTGGATTTCGCCCGACATTGTCCTCATGAACCCTCTATGAGGACAAACATTCCTGATTTTCGTTCGAGTTAGTCCTCATGAACCCTCTATGAGGACAAACTTTCTTGGATTTCGTTCGAGTTAGTCCTCATGAACCCTCTATGAGGACAAACTTTCATGATTTTCGTTCGAGTTAGTCCTCATGAACCCTCTATGAGGACAAACTTTCTTGGATTTCGTTCGATTTTGTCCTCATGAACCCCTTATGAGGACAAACTTTCCTCGATTTCGCCTGAGTTAGTCCTCATGAATCCCTTATGAGGACAAACTTTCTTGGATTTCGTTCGACATTGTCCTCATGGACCCTCTATGAGGACAAACTTTCTTGGATTTCGCCCGACATTGTCCTCATGAACCCCTTATGAGGACAAACATTCCTGATTTTCGCCTGACTTAGTCCTCATGAACGATTAAGTCCATATAATTGTGTAAAAAGAAAGAGTCAAATTAATTCCTTTTGTCAACAATGTTATCAGCGACGAAAACAATGTGGAGGGAATTAATTATGACTCAATTTTAGTTTAACCTAAATATCGATGATTTAAAAGAATACGTTATGAACTCTAATATAGACGCTGTGATCAAAGCGTCTATCGTCCTGGTGTTGAATTCTTTTATGGAAAAAGAACGCGATGACTATTTACAGGCCGGTTCTTATGAACGGTCTAGTCTACGTCGTGACTACCGCAATGGATATT
>NZ_HE978514.1:200983-212877 GCF_000311725.1 Robertmurraya massiliosenegalensis JC6 | reverse complement strand
CATGAACCCCTTATGAGGACAAACATTCCTGAATTTCGCCTGACTTTGTCCTCATGAAACTCTCAATAAATACAAACTTTCTTACTCAGTCACTTAAATACCTATTTTATAGAATAAGATCAAAAAAAGAGCATCCATCTAATGGATACTCTATCATTCGCCCGACAACGTCTTACTCTTACAAGGGAACAGTCCCCTTTGAAAGTTAAAATAGGAAAAAAGTAATTTTTATTCTTCAAGTTTTCTTCTCTGAAATTCTTCCTTAACACTAGCTAAAGTTTCAGGTTCCGTAATGAGTTTTAATGCCGTTAAAGCTAGAGCCTTAGCGCCAATAATCAAAGCTTCATCGCCTCTTGGTGATGCAGCAGCCTCCCTAAATGGGACGGTATGAGGAATGAGATCACTGGCACCGATTTTAATATAGGGATGGATCGTTGGAACGACTTGGCTGATATTGCCAGCATCGGTCGAGCCAATACCTTTGCGATCTTCAAATACGGTTTCACCTAACTCTTCTACGACCTCTTTAAAAATCTCATCATATGTTCGATTAAGAAGGAGATTATCAACTTCATTTTGAAAGGCGATAATGTTTAGCTGTGCTCCTGTAGCAAGGGCTGCTCCTTCTGCGATCGCCTTAACCTTCCTCGTAACCTCATTTAATCCAGCTCTTGTTGCTGCACGAATGAAAAATCTTGCTTTTGCATATTCAGGAATAATATTTGGTGCATCTCCACCATGAGTGATAATGCCGTGGATTCGTACATCGTCAGTCAATTGTTGTCTTAACGCATTAATCCCATTAAAGAGTTGAATGACGGCATCAAGTGCATTAATTCCTTCGTGTGGAGAGGCAGCAGCATGAGCAGGTTTTCCAATATATTCAAAATCAAGGGGATCTACGGCTAGTGACGAACTTGTTAATCGGGTCTCGCTGTTTGGATGTACCATTATTGCTGCATCAATGTCTTCTACTAACCCGTGTTTCACAAAACTTCCCTTTGCACTGCCGTTTGGTCCGCCTTCTTCAGCAGGGGTTCCAAAAACGACTGCCTCACCGCCAGTTGCATCTAATACTTTACTTAACGCAATGGCAGCAGCAACACTTGTTGTTCCAATAATATTATGTCCGCATGCATGGCCGATACCAGGAAGGGCGTCATATTCAGCAAGGAAAGCGATCGAAGGACCAGGTTTTAGCGATTTTTTTCGAGCAATAAAAGAAGTTTCATGTCCGGCTACAGCTTTCTCAACTTCAAAACCCTCTTTTTCGAGAATGTCTGTTAAAAGGGAAGAGGCGTAGAATTCTTCATTCCCGATTTCCGGTCTCTCGTGAATTTTGTGGCTCGTTTCAATATATAATTCTTTATTGTTCTCTACATTTTCGATAATTCCCTTTTTTAAAATATCAATTGATTCAACAAGTGTAGTCATTGTGATTCCTCCTCAATTTTGAATAAATTTTTTACCAGCCAATATTGCTTAAAGGCACAAAGGTTGGAAGTAAATTTCCGTCATATTCTTCTTCAATAAATTTAGCAGTATCTTCTTCTTGATAAAGTTCGGCGATGCGATTAAGGATTTTATCCTCTTTGTCTTCTGCTCTTACAGCAATGATATTAATGTATGGAGTGGCTGTTTCACCTTCATAATAAATGGCATCTGATAGTGGTTTAAGTCCTGCATCTTGAGCAATTCCATTATTGATTAATGAAGCTGCAACGTCTGGCAATACTCTTGGTGTTTGAGCAGGAACGACTTCAATCAATTCTAAGTTCTTTGGGTTGTCAGTTACTTGATTGACATTTCCATTCGGATCAAAATCTTCAGGTAAACCAATTAATCCAGCTTCTTGTAATAAAAGTAAGGCGCGTCCTTGGTTGGATGCATCGTTAGGCAGGGCAATTTTTGAACCTTCTGGAATGTCTTTTACATCTTCATATTTCTCAGAATAAATTCCCATTGGGGCTAAAACCGTTGTCGCAATCGGTACTAAGTCAAGATTATGTTCTTTAATGAATACGTCAAAATAAGCAACTGTTTGGAATGCATTGACATCCAATTCTCCTTCAGCTAGAGCTGTATTTGGTGCAACGTAATCAGAGAACTTTACGAGCTCGATGTCAATTCCTTCTTTTTCAGCTTTTTTAGAAATGAAATCCCAAATGCGTGTGTCTGTTCCACTAATTCCAAGCTTTACTTTTGTTATTTCTTTTCCTTGTGTGCTGTCAAATGAACATCCTGCTGTAAATACTGCCAATACAAGTAAAATGATCGATAGTAATCGTTTTTTCATGTTGTTTTCCTCCTCGAGTTATCTTCTTCTAATTTTTTTTGCCGCAATATTGCCGAATGACTGTAGACCTTGAACGATGACGATTAATATTGCTACTGTAATAATCATGGTAATAGTGTCAAAACGTTGATAACCATATGTAATGGCTAAGTCTCCAATTCCACCGCCACCGACAGCTCCCGCCATTGCTGATGCACCAACAAGCCCGATTGTGGCAATTGTGAGGGCTAGGACAAGTGAGCTTAATGCTTCTGGTAAAAGAAATTTTGTAATGATCTGCCAAGGTGTTGCTCCCATTGCTTCTGCGGCTTCAATTACGCCTGGCTCAACTTCCAATAATGAATTCTCTACTAATCTGGCAATATACGGTCCAGCATAGAATACGAGAGGGACGATGGCTGCTGTTGTACCAATTGATGTCCCGACGATGAATCTTGTTACTGGAATCATCGCTACTAATAAAATGATGAATGGGACAGAGCGGAAAATATTAATGATTCCATTTAGTACATTAAAAATTGTAAGGTTTTCAATTAAATGCCCTTTTCTTGTAACGACTAGTAATATCCCAAGTGGTAATCCTAGTAGGATTGAAAACAAGAGGGAGAAGGCAACCATTTGAATCGTTTCTATTAACGCTTCGATAATCTGTTCTGAATTAACTAGCATATGCACTCACTTCCTTAATGCTGATTTTCTTCTCGTTGATATACGTTAAGGCTCGCAATACTTCTTTGTCCTCTCCTTGGAATTCGACAATGAGGTTTCCAAAAGGGATTCCTTGTAACTCGGTGATATTTCCAAAAAGGACGTTGAGATGTACATCAAACTTTTTAGCCAATTCAGAAAGAAGAGGCTGCCCAGCAGATTTCCCAACAAAGTTAATACGATAAATTCTTTGAGAACCAGTTTGCTTTTGAATCAGTTCATTAATAGAATTCGGAAGCTGATCATTCATAACGGTACTGACAAAATTACGTGCTGTTGTCGTCTTCGGAGCAGAAAAGACATCAAATACCGAACCTTCTTCAATGATTTTTCCACCTTCGATTACAGCAACCTTGTCGCAAATTTCTCGAATTACAGCCATTTCATGCGTGATGATTAAAATCGTAATCTTGTACTCCTGATTAATTTTTTTCAAAAGCTGCAAGATTGAGCTCGTCGTCTGCGGGTCTAATGCGGAAGTAGCCTCATCGCAAAGGAGGATGGATGGCTGTGTAGCAAGTGCTCTTGCAATTCCGACTCGTTGTTTTTGTCCTCCTGAAAGCTGGTCTGGATAATAATCTGCTTTATCCGCTAATCCAACAAACTCCAGTAACTCGTGAACCCGTTTTTTTATTTGAGCTTTATCTACCTTTGCAAGTGTAAGCGGCATCGCCACATTAGCAAAAACTGTTTTTGAATTTAAAAGATTAAAATGCTGGAAAACCATTCCGATATTTTTCTTGATTTCACGGATTTTCTTTACTGGCAGTGAGGTGAGTTCATGTCCATCGACAATGACCTTCCCTGAAGTCGGGCGTTCCAGTAAGTTCACACAGCGGATTAAAGAACTTTTTCCAGCGCCACTGAAGCCGATTACCCCAAATATTTCTCCTTTATGGATTGTTAAATCAATCCCGTCCAATGCAGTGACCTGTTGACCGCCACTTTCATAAACCTTTCTTAAATTCTGAAACTCTATCATGATGTTCATCTCCTTTTTCGTGTAAATACAAAGCTCTTTTGCTTTTGGACCATATTAAAGTGATAAAATGCGGATTTAAACACAATATTCGATTGAAAAACCAGAAAAGAGCTACTGACATTATGCATACCGCACACCCAATATGGTCGGAATGGCTGGCACTAGGGTCATACCAAGGAAACAGCCAAATAAAAAGCCCTCTTCTTGAAGAAAGAAGAGGGCATATCCATGTGAAATCAAACAGGATTCTCTTCTTATCTTTCAAGCTAACTTGCTTGCTGGATTTGGCACAGAATCAACTATTCCGCTGCCGAGGTGTCATCGGGCCAGTCCCTCAACCTCTCTTGATAAGAAATGTACATATTAAGTTTTTCCAAATAAAAACCCTCTTCTTAAAAGTCAGAAGAGGGTAAATTACGAAACAAGTCCGTCCTCTTCTCATCTTTCAAGCTTTGCTTGCTGGATTTGGCACAGAATCAAATGATTCCGCTGCCGAGGTGTCATCGGGCCAGTCCCTCAACCTCTCTTGATAAGAAGTGTTTCTATTCGGTTATTTAACTTGTTTATTAATTTATCGCATAAGACAAAAGAAGTCAAACGTTTTTTTGATGAAAATTGTATAAATACGTGCAAATGCCTGATATGACTAACGAAAAATGAGTTCCGTGTGATAGAATATTTTTAACAAATTGAGAAAAGAGAGAAGAATATGAAAATAGTATACTTTATAGGGTTTATCGTGTTTATGGGAATTTTTTTAGTGGCATGCCAACCAAATTCCGGTGAGACAATGGTTCTTTTAGACGAAAATGTTTCTGGTGTTGTGATTTCCGAGTCTGAAGGATTTGGAGATATGAATTTAGATATTAAGTTGTCTTTTCAAGATAAAGAATCTATCCGCATATTTGAAAAAGCTATTACTACGGCAGTTGAAAAATCAAAAAGCGTTGAATCCCCGCCTGATTATGATGTGATGGTGGAATATGAAGAGGGATATCCTACTCATGCGATTCACTTGTGGCTTGGGGGAGAAGATGAGCCGAGTATCATGAAATATATCACCGATGAAACAGTCGCCTATGAAACGTCGCCACAAATGACTAATAAGCTAAGAGAGTTAATTCTTTCGGAATAATAAAAGAAGAGTACTTCTGGAGAAACGGATCTAGCCTGAGATAGTATAAAGCTAGTTCCGTTTCAATGATTTTTATTACAGTCTCAACGTTGCAAGAAAAACCTAATCGATTTATATCTTGCTAAGCTATAGTTATTATTTATTGAGGTTAAATTGTTCATGGATTGTCGAGACGAAAGTTCTCTTTTCACATGGGTTTTTCAAATTTAATTTAAGAACCAATGTACTTAGAGAATCATCTGTTTCAAATTTCTTTTGATGTTGATGATACAATTCTAAAACTTCAGGATATTCTTTCCCTAGTTTCTCTATTTTTGTATTTATTTTATACTCTTTTGTTCCGAAACCTAATGAAGTATAGACGGCTAAAAACAAATCAACTACGATGTCAAAAATAATCACACTTCATCAAATCCTAAGTTAATTGGCTCTAAAGGTAATTGATCGTCTTGATTAAGGATATTGGTTGATGGAACTGATAAATCCACTTCATTAAATTTAAAATCATCAACCCATACTTTTCCTGCGCCTGTTAAAAGGATTCCAAAGTGAATAGAAAAACTTTCTTCTGGGATGTCTAATACGATTGAATATAAGTTCCAATCATTGGTTCCGGAAATGGCTCTGTTTTCCATATTGTCAAACTGAATAACATCACCTGAGTGATTGTCTATACGGCACCACATTCCACATTTTTGAACATTTTCAGTCTTTAAGAAACAAGTAAGTTTTATACGTTTTCCTTTCCATCTATCTGATGAAAAACTTTGCATCATTGTTGCAAATTGGTCTTCCCCCACTGCTGTTTTTGAACAAAGCAAACCTGACTTTGAGCCGGTATGAAAAACTTTTCCATCCGCTTTCATCTCATAATTGTAAGGCTGGGATCCACTTAATATCCAACCTTTAATTGTTGACTCACCCATATTATTATCCTCCCCTAAGTTTTGAAGTGACCGCATCAATTTACGGTATTTTCCCGGTGGCATTTTATATAGCTCTTTAAAAGAACGAGTGAATGCTTCTTGTGACTGATACTGTAATTCCAGTGCAATCTGAAGGATGGATTCATCCGAGTATAATAAATACATTGCTGCAATTGCTAATCTCCGTTTTCGAATGTATTCACTTATGGTCAATCCCGTTTCTTCTTTAAAAATACGTAATAAATGAAACTTGGAATACCCGATTTTTTTTGCATAATCACTTAACTGATAATCATCTAGTAACCCCTCTTCTAAAAGACTAATGGTGTTCTTAGTTATTTCGCTATACATCATACTCACCTCACAATTATTGTAAGCAATTTAGAATAGAAGTTTTTGATGTAAATTGCTAATTTATAACATATTTTCGGCTGTTTCTTACTAGAAAGTAACTGCTTAGTGTTATCAATGAAACTATTATTTATCATAAATAATACCAATTTATGGGCTATAATCATAGTAAAGGAAGAATCGGAAAAAGTCATTGGAGGTTAAGTATGGAACAAGAACATTTTAAAATATTTGACGAAGATAGAAAGGAGATTGGGGTTGCTTCACGAGAGGATGTCCATAAATACGGCTACTGGCATGAGACCTTTCATTGCTGGTTTGTGACAAAAATCGAAGGGAAAGACTATCTATATTTGCAGCTTCGTAGTGAGCAGAAAAAAGACTATCCGAATCTCTTGGACATAACGGCCGCAGGACATTTATTGGCTAATGAAAGTGTTGAAGATGGCGTAAGGGAAATCAAAGAGGAAATTGGAATTGCTGTTTCATTTGAAGAGTTAATTTCTCTAGGGATTTTGAATTATTCTGTTGTTGATGGCGAACTAATCGATAAAGAATTTGCCAATGTTTTCTTGTATAAAAGTAAAAATCGCCTAGGTGACTTTACCCTCCAAGTAGAAGAAGTTGCTGGATTAATGTTAGTGGAATTTAAAGAATTTAGTGAGTTATGGTTTGATAAAAGGAATATGATTAATTTAAGAGGGTTTCGAATCGATAAAGAAGGAAATAAGGTCAAGATAGAAGAAAAAGTCGGCAAAGAACAATTCGTCCCTCATGAAAACTCTTTTTATCAAGAAGTTGTTGAAAGAATACAAGAAAGGCTTAATTAGATTGACTAGAGGGGGTTCATATGAATATATTAATTGCCATGGATTCGTTAAAAGGAAGTCTTTCATCAATTGAAGCAAACAAAGCAATTGAAAAAGGGTTATTGCAAGCCAATCCAAATTTTATGATCGAAACTGTCCCAGTAGCCGACGGTGGAGAAGGTACAGTTGAAGCACTAGTCCAAGCAACTCATGGTCAGTTTGTTGAAGCCGTTGTAACAGGTCCATTAGGAAAACCAGTGACGGCAAAGTATGGAATTTTAGGTGGGTTAGAAACAGCGGTGATCGAAGTGGCAGAAGCTTGCGGTCTTCCTATACTCTCGAGGGAAGAGCTGAATCCGAAACTTACGACCACATATGGGGTGGGGGAACTGATTTTAGATGCGCTCCAAAAAGGTTGCCGGGATTTTATCATCGGTCTTGGTGGGAGTGCCACGAATGATGCAGGAGTAGGGATGCTCCAAGCCCTTGGCTATCAATTTTTCGATCAGGAAGGAGAGTCCATCGGTTTTGGTGGCGGTGAGTTAAAAAGGATCACGAGGATGGATTCAAGTAAGATCCCAGATCAAGTGAAAGAGGTAACATTTCGTGTAGCTTGTGATGTGAATAACCCTTTATATGGAACAAATGGGGCTGCCTATATTTATGGTCCGCAAAAAGGCGCCACGCCAGAAATGGTCGATGAATTGGACGAAGGTTTACGTCATTTTGCTAATGTCATCATCGAACAGACTGGAATTGACCTTCAAAGCATTACAGGTGCAGGGGCAGCAGGAGGATTGGGGGCTACTTTTGCTGGATTGTTGAAAGGTCAATTACAATCAGGAGTACAGTTAATACTAGATGTTACTAAGCTAGAAGAAAGACTTTCTGCTGTTGATTTAGTGATTACCGGCGAAGGGAAACTTGATGGCCAGACCTCCATGGGAAAGGCACCAGCGGGAATTGCTCAACTTGCTCAAAAGGGAAACATTCCAGTCATTGCTCTTGCAGGAGATGTTACGGATGGAAACCCTTCCTTGTATGACTCAGGAATTACAGCATATTTTACGATTGTCAGTGGGCCAGTTTCTTTAGATGTGGCGATGGCTCCAGATGTTACGAGGGAAAATTTGCGGAGGACAGCTGAGCAGATAGGACGTGTATGGGGAGTTGCAAGTAAATAAAGAAGCGAACAACATGCCATCCTTTCTCTGTAGAAAAAGGATGATTTTATTATAAAGGGATTGGATAAGGGATAACGAATAAGATAACTAGAACAAAGAAGTAGGTGGATGAGTTGTTGATAAAAGGAATCAATCATTTATTATTTTCAGTATCGAATTTGGACCAATCCATTGAATTTTATAAAAAAGTATTTGATGCGAAATTATTAGTAAAGGGAAGAAGCACTGCATATTTTGATTTGAATGGCATATGGCTCGCTTTAAATGTGGAAAAGGATATCCCGCGAAATGAAATTAAGCAATCGTATACTCATATTGCTTTTTCCATTGAAGAGAGAGACTTTGAACACATCTATAAAAAGCTTCAGAGCTTACAGGTACATATTTTGCCAGGTAGGCCTCGTGATGATAGGGATAAAAAGTCCATATATTTTACCGATCCCGATGGGCATAAATTTGAGTTTCATACCGGGACATTGCAAGACCGGTTGGATTATTATAAGCAAGACAAACAATATATGGAATTTTTCGATTAACGAAGGGAGCTAATAAGATGAGACAAATTATTGCACTAGGTGGCGGAGGATTTTCGATGGAACCGGACAATCCGTTGTTAGATTCCTATATTCTTAAGCAGTCGGGAAAAACGAACCCGAAAATTTGTTTTGTACCTACTGCTAGTGGAGACTCGGAAAACTATATGAATAGATATTATGAATTCTTTGAAAAACAAGCCTGTCAACCTTCCCATCTCTCTTTGTTTAGACCTCCTACAAGAGATTTAGAAAGTTATGTCTTGGAAAAAGACATTATCTATGTAGGTGGAGGAAGTACAAAAAATCTATTAGCCTTGTGGAAAGAGTGGGGGGTGGATTCCATTTTGAAAACGGCCTGGGAAGAAGGCATTTTGCTAGCGGGTATTAGTGCAGGCTCAATTTGTTGGTTTGAAGAAGGTGTGACCGATTCATATGGCGACGTGCTTGAACCCATTAATTGCTTAGGTTTTTTAAAAGGAAGTAATTGTCCTCATTACGATGGGGAAGCAGATCGAAAACCATCTTATCAGGAACTAGTCGGTTCAAAGCGAATTCAAGGTGGAATTGCAGCCGATGATGGTGTGGCCCTGCATTATATTGGACAAGAACTAGAAACAATTGTCAGTTCAAGAGCAAATGCGAAAGCGTATCGTCTATCTGTTGAAGAAGAAGTGGTGGAGGCAGTGCTTGAGACAAATTATTTGGGTTAAAGGGTTATGGTATAATCTCATGAAAAGAAATTGGCTGATCGTAATGTTTGTACTTCTTTTAGTGGGATGTGAATACAAACTGTCATCCACAGATATCGTCAATAGCCATGGAGATATAACGAATTTAGCCATTTTTGAAAGATTTGTAGAGAATGTCAATCAAGGATTTGAGGATGAGATTAGAATTGTTACGTACACAATCGAAGGAGATCCTCTACTGCATGAGCTTCAATTTGATGGGGAAGAGTTGCTCTCAACAATTGATACGAGACATGATGAATTTGGTTCCGGAAATGTTGATACCACTACCTGTAAATTCATTGTAGCAAAAGAAAATAATGACCAAATTGACTATGAATTAAGAGGATGTGAAGAGACGAATCGAATGAATACAGTTTTAACCATACGTAATTAATTTAAAGAGGGCTGGGGGATAACTAACTTCAAATTCACCTTTCTCTATTTTTTTGTATTAACGCAAGGCCCATTTCGTTCTCTACCTTCGATGTTCCTCGTACAAAAAATCGAGTGAGACGCAAATGGGCCTTCAAGAATCCAATCGATTTGCGCTTTGTCTAAAAAGACCCAATTTCACTCCAACCATCTCTCACCCTTAAGCGGAATTTTTCCTGTTATCTCCTCAACGGAGTCCTTTTTAGGAGAAATAACGGAAGATTTTCCGCTTATGAAGGGCGAAAACGTTTATTTTGGCATTTTTCGAGGGAATAGCAGGAATTTCTCCTGTTATTTCGGCTCTTTTTCATGATGGTGGCTCATTAAGCGGAATTTTTCCTGTTATTTTTTCAACATACCGATACGCCAACTGCGAGGGATTTTATCCACTCCAAACTAGAATCCAAAAGTCGTGACCAGCGACTATTTGACCCAGCCTCTTTTCTCTCTAGTTAGAAGTTTTTGCTTGTTCCTTCGTAGACTGATTTTTATTTGGCATCACCAATGTTAATAGGAGTGCGATGATACTTAAAATCATGGTGAACATATAGGCGTCGCTTATACCCATAATAGACGCGTCTTTTAAAACCTGCGCTTGGGACATGGTTGGATCAGCAGACATTAGCTCAGTTGTATGGCTAGTGGTTTTCGTTGTCATAATTGTAATGACTAAAGCTGTCCCGATTGCTCCAGCTATTTGACGCACAGTGTTGGTTACAGCTGAGCCGTGAGCGTTGAGATGCTTCGGAAGAGCATTCAAGCCAGCACCTGTTATCGGCATGGTTAAGAAGGAAAGCCCAATACGTAGGAAAATCGTTCGAACCATCAAAAAGGTGTAGCCTGTTGAATCACTTAAATGGGTTACTTCCCATACAGATGGGATGACGAAAAGTAGTCCGATAATTGCTAAAGGCTTGGCGCCAAATTTATCAAACAATCGCCCTGTTACTGGAGACATAAGGGCATTGATAAGGGCACCTGGTAGTAAAAGTAAGCCTGTATCTAATACGGAAAATCCTCTACTAGTTTGTAAATACATCGGTAGTAAAATCAAATCTGCATACATGACGATCGTTAGAAAAACATTAATCAAGGAGGTCATCGTGAACATTCTTTCTTTGAACACACGTAAATCGAGCATCGGATCAGTTGATACTAGCTGACGATGACAGAAAAGAACAATGAAGATAGCTCCAATAAGCAAACAAGATAATACTAGTGGATTTCCCCAACTTTTTGTCCCCGCACTACTAAAACCATATAATATGACACCAAATCCAATCGTAGAATACATGATTCCAATGATGTCGGTTTTGGCTTTAGATGTTTCAGAAACATTTACGAGATATTTAAATGATAAAGCAATGACGATCACTACAAGGGGAAACATCCCGATGAAAATCCAACGCCAAGAGTAGTGTTCGATAACAAATCCTGCTAAAGTTGGACCGATTGCTGGAGCGAAAATCATCACCAAACCAATAAGTCCCATCGCAGTACCTCGGCCATTTTCAGGAAAAACAACAAGCACAACCATCATTAATAATGGCATGATAATTCCAGCACCTGCTGCTTGAACAAGTCTTCCTGTTAAAAGAATGGCAAAGTTCGGTGCGATTGCATTTAATAAAGTTCCAACTAATAAAAAGAGCATAGAAGCGATGAATAATTGGCGGGTCGTAAATCGTTTCATTAAAAAAGCAGTAACGGGGATAAGGATCCCATTGACCAACATAAATCCAGTTGCAAGCCATTGCACCGTTGTAGGTGATACCTCAAATTGAACCATTAAATCTGGTAAAGC
>NZ_HE978514.1:170835-199448 GCF_000311725.1 Robertmurraya massiliosenegalensis JC6 | reverse complement strand
GGGCTTACGGTAAAGCAACATTTAAAATCGTTTGATTAAGAACGGATAAAAACGCTCCTAAAAGAATGACAAACAATAAAACTCCTCTATTGAGTTCTTCTCTAGGTTGTTCCATGATCTATTTTACATTCCTTTCAAAGTTACACTTAATTATCATATAGTTGTTTAATTGACAAAATGTCGATAAAATAAATAGTAACATGTTAAAGGGAAAAATGACATTTACACTTTAAGAAGAACTGTTGAGTACTCGACGTTTTCTTTAAAATATGTCAATTAAAACCTTGATAATAGTTAAAGGATGGATGAAATGTCTAGAAAGATAGATCCACGCATTGTACGAACAAGAAAGTTGTTTAAAGAGGCGCTGATTTCTTTACTTGAGGATAATGAGGATACACGAAAACTAACGGTCCAAAATATCGCCGATCGAGCGCAATTAAATCGGGCTACATTTTATTTGCATTACCGAGACATTGAAGACTTAATGGAGCAAATGATTGGGGAAATTTTAGAAGATATGTACGATACAATCGCACCACCCTCACCTGATAAACGTGAGAAAGGACAAACACCACCTCGTTCACGGTTGATCTCTTTTCTAGAACATATATATGCCCATTCAGCACTTTTTAAGGTCATGCTAGAAAATCATGATTTCCGACAGAGAATGTTTGAACTTTTATTAGAAATTGTCACGTTATGGGAAAAAGACCGATTAGAGAGAGGAAAAACGTTTCATGTGCCAAATGAAATTATTGCTTCTTCGACATTAGGAATCGTGACGTGGTGGTTAAGGGAAGACACTCCCTATAGCCCAAACTATTTAGCAAAACAAATCATTTTAATGGTGACGAAAAAGTAAATAAAGAAAATTAAGAAATAAATGACAGTTTCTTTCTCCTCATGTACGATAGATATAGCATGAGGAAAGGGGATTTTTCATTTGTTACATATCGGAATCATAGGTTTAGGTGCAATTGGGCAACGTTTAATTAAACAATTCTCGGAGCATCCAGATATAGAAATAGCGGCAGTTTGTGACCAACTAGAATCACTGACAAGAGAAACTGCTGCCTCACTTGGGGGAGCACACGCCTATACAGAATATCAAGAAATAATCGCTGACCCAAAGGTCAACCTTGTTTACGTAGCTGTCCCACCAAAATATCATTTTCCAATCGTGATGGAAGTGCTGCAAGCAAAGAAGCATGTCTTATGTGAGAAACCTTTAGCAAACTCAGTCGAAGAGGCAAAGGCAATGCTAATAGCAGCAAAAGAAGCAGGGGTGGTTCATGCGATGAATTTCCCGCTTAATTATGGGCCAGCAGCAACAAAGTTTGCCGAATTAATTCATGAAAATGACATCGGAAAGTTGAGAAGATTACAGCTCACCATGCATTTTCCAGAATGGCCACGTCCATGGCAAAAAAATGAATGGGTAGGACAGCGAGAGCAAGGTGGATTTGTGTTAGAAGTAGGAGTCCATTTTATTCAACAAACATTAAAGATTTTCGGCGATATAAAAAATATTCAAACTCGTCTAGAATTACCTGGAGATTCACTTAAATGCGAGACTGGAATCATTGCCACCGCAGAACTAGAGGATGGCACACCTGTTTTAATTGAAGGATTAAGTGAAATTGCTGGTAAAGAATATATTGGTTTCACAGCTTTCGGTTCAGAAGGAACGCTGGCACTTGAAAACTGGGGTCAATTGAAGTCAGGGAAAATAGGCGCAGAGCTCGAGACGATTTTAACAGAAGGCGTTACACCGAATCATCTAATCGATGAAGTGGTTAAAGCCATTCAAGGCCAAGATGCAGAACTATATGATTTTGAGGTTGGCTATAAGGCTCAAGTAGTGCTTGAGGAATTGAGGAAAGTGTAAAGAAAGAGAGTTTTTGAAACAAGTCTCATTTTAGAAAAAGTAAACTTCCAGTTGCCAATCTTAATTCCAAATTGTCTGAGAAAATGTTAAGTTTTACTATAATAGGAGAAATGCTTCATACGTGTTTGCTGTTATTCAGGGAAATTAAACTGGTCTGTATGAAAAGTGTATGTATGTGCTAAATCCAAAGAAGACTAGTTCTTGTGCCAATTCTTATTCATAAAGAAAATTGAACTTAATTATGAAGTCGTACATTAATAATTAGTACTTTAAAGAAGATAGAAGTCTAATGTTATATAGAGCACTTACAATTTTAAGTGCGAATGTGAAGCTCACATGTTTTTCCTAGGAGATTCGCACCTAGTAAATGAGGACAATTCCATTAACTTTAATCTTTTTATTTAATAGTTTCTTGTACAACAAGAAAAATAGCGTTTTTATCTCTAAAAAAAGTGTAATTTTACTTATTTAGATTAAAAATCGCTGTCGCACTCTACATGAGTGTGTGGATTGAAATAATCTCTCCTCAATGGATTACCAAGTGACACCATGTCGCACTCTACATGAGTGTGTGGATTGAAATAGCTATTGTTGCCGGAGCTGGGGATGCATCTGCGTCGCACTCTACATGAGTGTGTGGATTGAAATTGTTGCATATCCGTTCGGCTTTCCACACTTCTTACAGTCGCACTCTACATGAGTGTGTGGATTGAAATCTTACACATGGGATGGCTCTGACTGGGTTAAGGCGTCGCACTCTACATGAGTGTGTGGATTGAAATAAGATTTCACGAACAAAGTTCCTATCTGAACCAGTCGCACTCTACATGAGTGTGTGGATTGAAATATATTTATGCTCACATATCTCACCCCCTTCCATGTCGCACTCTACATGAGTGTGTGGATTGAAATAGGAACTTGGACTTTTCCTGCTGTATTTATTGCAGTCGCACTCTACATGAGTGTGTGGATTGAAATAACTCAGTTAAAGAGGCAATAGAGAAGTATTTAGTCGCACTCTACATGAGTGTGTGGATTGAAATATTAAATAAAATCAAGCGAATGAGCATATCGATATAGTCGCACTCTACATGAGTGTGTGGATTGAAATAATCAAAATTCACTCCTACTGAGGATCGTGATTTGTCGCACTCTACATGAGTGTGTGGATTGAAATAAAAGTCTGCGGGTAAACCGACTCTTGCTCCAGCGTCGCACTCTACATGAGTGTGTGGATTGAAATCCGCATTCGCACAAGCACCTCCACACTACACGACGTCGCACTCTACATGAGTGTGTGGATTGAAATGGTGTATTTGTTGGAATGTTTATAAACGAAACGATGTCGCACTCTACATGAGTGTGTGGATTGAAATTAACGATGGGTCATGCTTTATAAATTCGCCAATTGTCGCACTCTACATGAGTGTGTGGATTGAAATAAAGGTTGTTGTATTGGGGAACATTTATGAGCATGTCGCACTCTACATGAGTGTGTGGATTGAAATCATTAGTGCTAAATCCGTCATTTTCTTTTCCTCTGTCGCACTCTACATGAGTGTGTGGATTGAAATTAACCACTTGGCGATTTCTGCCCAAAGAACATCGTCGCACTCTACATGAGTGTGTGGATTGAAATATTGCTTTAGTAATCAAAAGGTAGGATTTGTACAGTCGCACTCTACATGAGTGTGTGGATTGAAATAGACTGACTCATCTGGAAAGATGATCGCTATCAATGTCGCACTCTACATGAGTGTGTGGATTGAAATTTTTGCAGTGAGATTTGACCAGTTTAAGTGAAAGTGTCGCACTCTACATGAGTGTGTGGATTGAAATCTGATGTCACGTCTCCTAAAATAGCTGTTAAAGCGTCGCACTCTACATGAGTGTGTGGATTGAAATGTCTGGTCAAATAGACCAGCTGCACTTAATCCAAGTCGCACTCTACATGAGTGTGTGGATTGAAATCATCGATACAAATGAGTACAGCGAGAAGGCAAAGCGTCGCACTCTACATGAGTGTGTGGATTGAAATTGTTTGCATACTTTCCATTATCTTCTGGAGGAAAGTCGCACTCTACATGAGTGTGTGGATTGAAATTCGCTGGTGCTGGTGTTTTATATGGATTAGGAAGTCGCACTCTACATGAGTGTGTGGATTGAAATAATAGAAAGGAAAGATTATATGAATAAAAATATGGAGTCGCACTCTACATGAGTGTGTGGATTGAAATTGATGAGTGGGAAGATGTTATCAAGACAAGGGCTGTCGCACTCTACATGAGTGTGTGGATTGAAATACAGCAGAGGGATGCTGCGAGAATTAGGCTACATAGTCGCACTCTACATGAGTGTGTGGATTGAAATCAGTTAAGATGGCTGACATGGATGTCCCACGCAATGTCGCACTCTACATGAGTGTGTGGATTGAAATATAAAGGAATGGCTGAACATAATTTGGTTTGTAGTCGTACTCTACATGAGTGTGTGGATTGAAATCATAATCATAGGTAACTGGTTAAGGAAACCTGTGTCGCACTCTACATGAGTGTGTGGATTGAAATGGTCTAGCTGCCTTTTTTACTTTTTTAGGTTTTGGTCGCACTCTACATGAGTGTGTGGATTGAAATAATAAATTGTTTGAAAGTGAATTACTTGATTTTAGTCGCACTCTACATGAGTGTGAGGATTGAAATTGACCATTTCACAACAAGATTCTGTTGATGCTCGTCGCACCTTACTTAGGTGCGTGGATTGTAATTTGCACAAAGCGAACCATTCCGTTTGATCCGGGTGTCGCAACATAAAAAGGTTAGTAGATTAATAGTCGACAAATTTTCACATTAGAAACACATTTATTACTTTTTATGAAGAGTAGTAGCAGAATTCATTTTTATTCTTCGACGTTAATTAGGCAAGGGCGAATGTTCTGAAATTAGGATTTCGATATCTATTGGTGATGTAGTTGTATTATTCATATACATAAGGAATCTTCTTTTCAAGGATTAATTTGTTGTGCTGATTTAAGAGCACCAAAATGAGAGGTTTTATATGGTTTGCGCACATTTTGTTGATTGGAACGGAAGGTGGCGTGTCCTGCGGGAAAAGCGTGACCAGGTGAGATTTAAAGGGGCTTGCTCCAATCAGCTCACGGTCCGCCTACGGAAAGCTTCGCCTACAAAGTACATAGATAGTACAAAAACAGAGGTGCCATAAAAGCTAAGCTTTTTAAAGCACCATCAACTCCCTTGTTAATATCTACTAAAACAAGAAACATTCCCAAATCCATGTTAGTCCTTTATACTAATTGAAGGAAAAGATTTAATGGAGAGGATTTTAACATGACGATTACAAATGAAGAAATGATTGTTGATATAAAAAGTTTAGATGAAAAAGGTGCTGGACGTGCGAGTGTTTGGCGTGAAAATGAAAAAGGAAACCCGAAGAAGTTGAGACTAACAGTCCCTCAAGTTCTTCCAGGTGAAAAAGTTCGTGTAACAGTGGACAAGCCAGAACGTCGCAGAAGACGGGCGAAATTAGAAGAGATTATTGAAACTCATTCAGAACGGACCGCACCACCTTGTCCTCATTTTGATAAATGTGGAGGGTGTGTTTGGCAGCATTGGGATTACATTGGCCAGCTACAGCAAAAGACTTCTCATGTTAAAGGAGCCATCGAAGCACAAGGATTCAATCCAGATCTTGTACAAGATACAATCGGAATGGACGAACCTTGGCGTTATCGTAATAAAATGGAATTCACTTTTTCACCCGAAGGCGAATTAGGATTACATGAACAAGGGAATTTCCGAAAAATTATCTCTCTGGAAACATGCTTAATTGCAGGAAAAGAAATGGTTGAAGCAGCAATGGAAGTTGCGATATGGGCGAAAGAACATCAATTAAAAGGCTATAATAAAGATCTTCACGAAGGTTTATTACGTCATCTTATGGTTCGTCAATCCTTTGTAACTGGTGAAATGATGCTTGCATTGTTTGCGACTGAAGCACCGACTGGCGAGCTTGAAGAAGCTGTGAACAATTTAATCAGACGTGTGGAAGATAAATTTCCCCAAGTAAAAAGCTTAATGTGGCTAGAAAATACGGATTGGGCGGACCGCACGCAATCTGAAAAAAGTCATGTTCTTGCGGGAAGAGATTTTATTTACGATGAAATGGATGGCTATCGATTCCGACTATGGTTTGATACATTCTTCCAAACGAATCCAACGCAAGCGCAAAAGTTAGTGGATTTAGCCGTTGAGATGGGGGAACCAAAGAAAACAGAAAAAATGATTGATTTATTCTGTGGAGTGGGAACCTTCTCTCTACCTTTTGCAAGTAAAGTAGAGAAACTCGCAGGGATCGAAATTGTAGAAAGTTCGATTGAATCTGCAAAGCGTAATGCCTTGGATAATGGCTTAACGAACACATACTTTTTAGCAAAGGATGCTCGAAAAGGCATTGATGAGGTACTTGAAAGTTTTGGGCGACCTGAATTATTGTTACTTGACCCTCCTCGTTCAGGAGCTGGTGGAAAAGTGATGAGGAGAATTGGACGTTCCCAGCCAGAAAGAATTGTCTATGTATCCTGTAATCCAGATACATTTGCAACCGATATTAAAGAGCTTGTGCCATTTGGCTATAGACTTGAAAAAGTGCAGCCAGTGGATTTATTCCCTCATACGGTGCATGTGGAGTGCGTTGCCTTGATGTCAAGGGTAAAAGGGATGACCAACAAAAATTGCCTGAAGTAAAGACTTTTCGGAAGTCTGAGCGTAAGCGCCGCAGGAGGAGGCTTGCTTTGAACGTGAGAATCGAACTATCACTCTAAGAAAACTTATCTACACTTTTCTTCGGAGGGTTTGAGTAGCCGATTGGGATGTTTTTGCGTTAGGATTGAGTTAGTGATTTGGATAACATCGAGCTCGGGCTGTGATTTAGATGTCTGAGCAGAAAATAGAGAAATATAGCAATTAGACAAGGTTGTCTATAGGCATTAACAGGGCATTTCTCGCTTTGTGTCGTGTTAAAAAATGCCTGCTGGTAGTAATCTGGCAGAGAAAAGGAGGTCATCCATATGGATCAAATCAAAATCGGAGTGTTCCTAAAAGAGCTTCGAAAAGAAAAAGATTTGACGCAGGAGCAATTGGCTGAAAAGCTGAATGTCTCTGGCAGAACAGTATCAAGATGGGAGACCGGCAGGAATATGCCAGATATAGGTCTGCTCATCGAGATAGCAGATTTTTATGATGTTAGTATTCCTGAGATTGTCAATGGAGAAAGGAAAAGCGAGAATATGAATCAAGAGACAAGAGATACTGCTATTAAAATGGCAGAATATGGACAAAACGAGATAAAGTACGGAAAACAAAAAGTGATTAGTTATCTGATGTCATTATTCGGTATATTCATCATTATTTCGGCCTTAGCGATATTCCCCAATGATAGCAGCTGGGGAAGTATTTATTCAATTATCGGAAGTATCATTTTAATAATTGGAGCTTACTTCATGATTAAATCTGTATTCGTAAAGAGAAGCTTACGTATATTGAGTGTTGTCGGATGTGCCATTCTATTATTTGCAATTTTTACTATTTCAGATTATCTTGCAGTCACTCAATTCAACCAGGTGCCCAGATTTAGTTATGAGAAATCATACAGTTCACTGAATCCAGATGAAATTGTTCATAAGACTTTATTTTTTAAAGCTGTTCAGAAAAATCCCGGAACGGAGTATGAACGAATTGAAATTGTAAAATAAGTTCAAAAAAAGATAAATCCCAGTTTGTATTAGACAAACCAAGGCTCCTCAACTACCATTATGGCGGCGAGGAGCCTTTTTATGCTTCGATTTTTGTATGGGAGACTTTAATATAAAGAAAAATTAAAGTAAAATACACACGAATTGATACTTCAAATATCATATACATAAAAGCAGTTGATATCGTAAAAAGTCTATACTATCTGCTTTTTCGTTTGTGAAAATACCATTCAGGACTGATTTTCGTTAAAATATACATGGCGATTTTCATAAATGATCCATATTCAAATATACTAGTGTATGATAGTAAGTTAGGAAACATGATGTTAGTGTAAAAAAAGCGGTTTTATCCCGCATTAATGGGTTGTAATGCTTCTACCTCAAAATTTAGCGAAAGCAAAGAAGTTAGGAAAGGAATCAATTGCCCATAAAAACCCAATTGGTTCAGGCTAATAAGATGTTGGTTCTTCAGGTGTCATAGGACATGGCGCCTTTAACCTGAGTTTCTCTAGTTCGGTGGAGGATGAAGAAACCCCAGTGATTAAAAGTTTCACTTTATATTTTTGACTGACAGATAGTTTAAAGTTGTATCAGTAATGAGAGGATTTGAGTTTGCAATGATTGATAATTTTTGGCGTGATTTACCACGACCATTTTTTATACTTGCGCCAATGGAAGATGTGACGGATGTTGTTTTTCGCCATGTAGTAAGTAAAGCAGGTCGACCGGATGTATTTTTTACAGAGTTTACAAACTCGGATAGCTATTGTCATCCTGAGGGAAAGAACAGTGTTCGGGGTCGTTTGTTGTTTACAGAAGATGAACAGCCAATGGTGGCACATATTTGGGGAGATAAGCCCGAATATTTCCGACAAATGAGTATTGGGATGAAAGAGCTAGGATTTAAAGGCCTTGATATTAATATGGGCTGCCCTGTACCGAATGTGGTATCGAGAGGGAAAGGTAGTGGACTTATTCTGCGTCCAGAAGTCGCAGCAGAACTTATTGAAGCAGCAAAAGCGGGTGGACTGCCTGTCAGTGTGAAAACACGACTTGGCTATTCGGATGTAAATGAATGGGAGGAGTGGCTAACGCATATTTTAAAACAGGATATCGCAAATCTTTCTATTCATTTACGTACAAGAAAGGAAATGAGCAAAGTAGAGGCACACTGGGAGCTGATTCCAGAAATCAAGAAATTACGTGATCGTGTGGCACCGAATACGCTACTAACCATCAACGGGGACATTCCTGATCGTGAAACAGGACTGAAACTTGTTCGTCAATATGGTGTGGATGGGGTTATGATTGGGCGCGGAATTTTTAAAAACCCATTTGCCTTTGAAAAAGAGCCGAAAGAGCATAGTAGTATGGAGTATCTCAATCTTCTAAGATATCATCTTGATCTTTATGACTACTATTTAGAAAAACTGCCACGTCCAATTACTGGGCTCCATCGTTTTTTCAAAATATATGTCAAAGGATTTCCTGGAGCAAGCATGTTAAGAAATCAATTGATGAACACAAAGTCAACGGATGAAGTACGTCAATTACTTGATCATTTTGAAAAAAAGTGTTGACAGGACAGGGACAGTAGAATGAGGTAATGCATAAAAATTAGAGGGAAAATGAATCCTATCAACTCATGTGTATTTATAATTTTACTATTAAATCGAAAAGGTAAAGTTAATTGATTCATGTTAAGAATCCTTCATTCCATATGATTAGGTAGAAAAATTCATTTTATCAGAAATAATCTTTATTTTATTTTGAAAAATGAAAAGCCAGTGAAATTTTACGACGAGTAAAACCTCACTGGCTTTTTTAATGTTTTAAAGGAGGGTTTTGTCCTAGCTGCAATTAAATTTTTTCATATTTAAAGAATATTAATTTATTGGTTTGTTTGTATTCTGTGGTTTTAACATAACTTAGCTTTTCGTAGAAATGGTGATTACGATAACTTAGATAAGGCGCATGCAAAGTAAATAATTCACTTTAATGCAAACTGTTTCAATGTACTTTATAGCTTATGAGTCTAAGCCGGAATTTTGTACATTTTAATTGAGAAACAATTCATCTTATTAAAATAGATTATCACAGGTTAATGGAGCAACAGATGAGTTGCTTCAAATTTTATTTGCATGTCACTAAATAATGATTTTAACGTTCAAAGAATAAAACGATACCTTGTAATAGCTTGGGATAAAGCCGATTATAGTGCTTACCAATCTGACATTTGCCATAATCTCTATGAAAAGCTATTAGAAATTGATACTATTGCTATAGGGGTAGATGTAATAGTTACTTTAAGATATTAGCCTTCTTAATATTACATTGGCTTAATTCTCTTGTATGGCTTTCATTTTTTTTAATGAGTAAGGATATGGAACTTTTCTGTGATGAAAGCGTATTAAAAGTATGCATGAAAACACAAAAAACTTATGTTAATCCATTGCTGTTGCTTGCTATCGGAAAGCGTATTTTAAGAGGAACTTCTCTAGCTTTTGACAAGGGAAATGTAAAGGGGAGGATTAAAAACGTGTTAAATTATAGAAAGCCAAAATTTTGGGTGATTGCTGTTACTTTAGTTGCAATTGTAGTACTTGTGGTTGCTCTAGTTACCAATTTAATTACAACTAAATCAGGTGATGACCCTCTTGTTTCTCAGTTTTTAAAAAATAAAACCGAGTATGTAGGCAATAACTCAAAAGTTGGAGGTATCATCTTTTTATTAACGTTCCCTAAAAACATCGATTACGATTACTTTGAGCTTTCTACTGATAGTGAGCCTTTTGCAATAACTGTAAATTTACAAACGGATACAGAGACTAGAAATTTTTATAGTGATGAAGCAAATCAACAACAGTTTGAAGTTAATGCTATCATTATGTTTGCCTTGATTGGAAACGTAGAATATATCAATTTTAACCTAAATGACGGGCTAACCTCCTATAATATGCAGTACACACGAGAATGGGCAAATGATCAATATGGAAAAGATGTGCGTGATTTTGCCATAAGCGAAGAAGAATTTAGTAAGCTGATTAAGGGTACATCTTATAATGGAAAATATAGAGATTAAAATGATATAGCACAACTTGTGGAAGAAAATCTTGCTATTATAATGTTGCAAAATTCGAATCAAGACATCTACACTTGGATTTTATAGTCCACTCTTATAGTAGTGATGTAAAATCGCGCCGAGCTTTTATAAATAGAATTTCATTTTTAAATCTTTTGCGCAGGAGTGTATCTGACGGTCATCTTGATTTTTGAGAGAGGTTATGAATGTTCTTGTTAATTCATTATTGGAAGTTGTGGCAGCGTCCCAGGTTGATACAAACGAAGTCCGGAACGCGCCACGCAAAGAAATGGTTATCATCATGAATTGGACACATGGCTAGGTACACTAGATTTGAAGATTCGAAAACCTCACAAAGGCAGTTACTATCCAAGTATGCCAAAACCCCGAAAACGTATAGAAAAACATTGCTCTCTGTTATCTAAGAAGCATATTTCATTGTATTTTGAATCAGTTAAATAATCCATTCGTTGGAATCACCGGGATCAAGTGATGGGAGGGTTCCAATAACGCCGAATACGCTGTCGGTTACTTCAATATTGGTAAGCGTCACATCACCAGTATTTGTTACGATGAATTTAAATTGCGGTGTTACTCCGTCTGGAAGCAACGGTCCTGGAGACGTATCGGCTTCCTGCCATGTTGCTCCATTATCTACCGAAACATATTTCTCAATGGTGATGGAAGGGATGACGCCAAACCAATATGTCGAATTGGTGTCAGAGAGAGTATTGCCGTCATATTCACCAGTTACCGTTGCGGCATTCACGTTTTGTCCAAGCACCCAGGTACCGACAATAATCCAACTAGCTGAATCTCCCGGTGGCAGAACGGGCATGGTCCCAACAAAACCGTATATATCGTCCGTTACTTGGACATTGGTTAAGGTTACGTCTCCCACATTAGTAACTGTAACTCTAAACAAAGGATTGGTCCCTATGGCAACATTTAATCCTGGAGGTGTATCCGCGTCATACCAGGTAATCCCGTTATCGTTAGATACCTCTTTTATTATATTAATTTCTGGCTGTGGAGCTTCTTCGCCGAACCAATATGCGACATCAGCATCGGATACTCCTTCGTCAGATGTTGCTGTTGCAATATTCATTTGATTCCCAAGTGCCCATGTACCAACAACTATTGTGGATGATGATTCACCGGGGGCTAAACTTGCGATTGGTCCAAGCACTAAGCCATAAACATTGTCATTTACTATAACATTGGTCAACGTGATATTGCCCGTATTAACAACTGTGAATTGAAATTGTGGATCTGTGCCTTGTGGTACAGGTGGGCCTACAGGAGCATTTGCTTCAAACCATGTGACCCCATTATCTGGTGAAACGTATTTGTCTACTTCAATGGACGGTGCGGCCGCTTCAACCCCAAACCAAAATGCCGTGTTCTCATGGGTAACCCCCTGATCACATGTTGCCGTCGCAATATTGGACTGCTGGCCAAGTGCCCATGTGCCGTTAATTGTTACTGTTTCCGATTCGCCGGGGTTCAAATCCGTTGGACCGATAACCGTTAAATAAACATTATCCGTCACGGTAACATTGGTCAACGTAACATTTCCTGTGTTTGTAACTGTAAATCGAAACTGCGGATTGTTGGGAAAAACTACATTCGGGCCTGGAAGCTTGTTTGCATCGAACCATGTAACCCCATTGTCTGGCGATACTTCCTTTTTCACGGTAATCGCCGGAAGTGCCGCTTCCACACCTACCCAATATGTCGAATTGGTGTCAGAGAAGGTATTGCCGTCATATTCACCAGTTGCCGTCGCGGTATTCACGTTTTGACCAAGTACCCATGTTCCATCGAAAATGAATTGGTCCGAAGCGGACTTCTCCAGTGTAGCTATTGTTCCAATTAAACCGTAAACATCGTCCGTAACTATAACATTGGTTAGTGTAGCAGTTCCATTATTTGTAACAGTGAAACGAAAACGCGGATTTGTGTTAGAAGGCACATCCGGTCCTGGGGCAGTATCTGCCGAGAACCATGTTACACCATTATCAGGCGAAACCTCTTTTTCTATCGAGATGGAAGCGATTTCAGTTAAGCATGACTGCGGATCAGGCAGAGTTCCTTCAAACAATTCATTATGACTTTCGGAAGTTCCCGTAAGAGAGTTAAAAATAATATTGCCATTAATTTGGCTAGATACGGTAGTTGCATCTGCAAATGGGGCCAATACCGAGCCATATATTGCGGTCGTACTATTAGTCCATGTTGCTGCTTGAGGAAAATTCCAAAGGATTAATCGTGCATCGCTTCGAGTTGCGGTTACTCCATTTCTAAAAATTTGGTAACTACCAAATGCAATGTTTGTTCCTATGACATTGATTAAAACTGTAGAACTTAGTGGAGCTACAATATTGATGCCATTCAACTGATTCAGTGACAATCCTGACCCTGCTACATCATTTGCATTTATTTCAAATATATTCAAATCTGGCTCGGTACCGGTTAGAGTTAATCCCCCAAAGCTTACACTTGCAGTACCAGTTGCCGTCAGATTGCCCCAAAAGGTACTTGCGCATTTTAAATAAGTTGCTTTCTCTGTAAAATTGATTGGATTCCCAGTTACAAAAGTACCGTTTGGGTTTCCCATAGTATAATTGATTACTGAACTAGATGCTCTTCTGATAGTATTGCCACTAAAATTCGAACCACTTGTAACATTTACATTACCGCCAATTACAAAAGAGGCATCCGTTCCAAAGGGTGGTAATGGTGAGATGGAAGCGCCTATTCCGTAGTTTTGCAAGGTAACATTACCTCCTACGGCTACTCTTCCTTCGGCATCTGTATTGCTCATATTCATATCTTGTATCACAAACACATTGTAAATGCCTATTGGTCCAAGGTTTACTGCCATTTTTCCATTCCCTCCTTTTCAACGAAAATCGAGCCAATAATCGTCATATTACGAACATCGTTGAGGTTATAGTGAAACCTTTTCTGAATGTTACTCCATTTAACAGGAGTGTTAATGCAGTTTAAATTCGTTGACATTATTACATTCCTCCCGTTGTATGATAATATGCACTGTCGCTGGCGTAGTAGGTGTTGCCTTCGAATACGGCCGTTACGCTTGCAGTATTAACGTGTATGCCAAGCTGTTCATAATTGATGAGATCCTCGAGTTGGAACTGAAGAAGTATCTGGGTTTTAATAGTATCTTTGAGCGTCTGATTCACCGAATTGTTGATTTTCAATAAATCATCAATTGTAGCGGGCTCTGGTGGGGTTTGCCCGTCAAGTGTTCCAAGGACATACTGAATCTTTTCAGCTTCGGCGTTGATGATATGAGACAATCCTAATTCTTCCAATGCTATGGACGCCAACAAAAGATTGATGACGCTATCTCGGTTAATATTGATATGTGGAGTTACATTAGGCATGTTTGGAAATGACATAATTGGACTCCTTTCTATTTGGTTTTTATATCACAAGATGTTTTTTCGACATTGGTTCAACGCTCAAAACTAAATGAATAACAAGGCGGTGCATATGTGTCTGCTTATCTACTCATTAAAATTTGCAATTACAAAGTTATGGCGTCCCGGTAGTCGTCGTTGTGGATGTCGAAATGGATAGCGTATCTTTCAACTTAAAATGAAGAAGCATTTGGTTTTTAATGACGTTTCTCAATGTTTGACTAACCGACTCATTGATTCCTAGAAGTTCATCAATCGTCGGGGGCGTAGTGGGGGGATTCTGTCCTCTGAGCGTTCCAAGGGCATACTGAATCTTTTCAGCTTCGGCGTTGATGATATGAGAAAGCCCCAGTTCCTCAAAGGCCACGGAAGCAAGCAAAAGATTGACAGAATCTTCAAGAGTGATACTGATGGTTGCATTTATGTTAGGTATATTGGGCATTGACATAGAGTAAATTCCTCCTTTCAAGTATTAATGCTTAATGATATCTCACGCTTTCAAACATAGAATCAAATCTATAACGATTATTAAAGCAGATGAGATATATGACACTCAGTGAAAGTGTTTATGCTATATTATGTCAATGTTGACTATGTGATTGTGCTGTCGTCTATCATGTAACAGTTTGACAAGTAAAGAAGTTTAATGATTAAAGGCATACTAGATTTAGATAAGAACTATTTATCAGAAAAAATAGTAAGTGATATGGCAAAAGGAAATGATGATTTTACTGATCTGTTTCATAATGAATTTAAGATGTTGACGGACATTGGAAATAAATATCGTATACGACATCATGAGATTGAAATAACTAAATTCCGTTATTATGACTATCTTTTTAATTGTTGTTTAGCACTAATTACACGAGCTATAAAATAGTTGAAGGACTATGTAATATTTTTAATAAAGAAAAATTCCGCAAAATCATAGATGTATCGTGAGGCTGAAATAAAAATCAAACTACATATTCTTGCATTTACAATGTGATGACATTACGAAAGATTTGGAAAGGAAATTCTTTAGATCAATTCCAATTTGTCAAGGAACTTATGAGCACAATGCATTTTGTTACAGATATAGTGGATATGTTTCTGGAAACGGATTCAAATGACATTCATTCTAAACTTCCGAAATATGATAAATGGTTTCCAAGAATGTGTGAGTATGGATTTGTGGAGGGTACGGACTTTTCGACATTTCTGTCGGAAAGTACAGGTGGAAGACCAGCTGTTGACCACCAAATAACAATTGATATGGCAAAAGAGCTATGCATGATACAGCGTACTCCAAAAGGAAAACAATGCCGCGGGTACTTTCTTGAAATTGAAAGACGATGGAACTCTCCAGAAGCAATCATGGCAAGGGCACTTCAGATTGCCAATCAACAGCTAACACAAGTAAGGAAACAAAATAAAGTGCTTGAAGGTACAGTTGCTGTTCAGAATCAGCAAATTGCAGAAATGAAACCGAAAGTGTCTTATTACGATGTGGTTTTAAATTGCAAAGACCTCATTTCCACATCAGCAATCGCCAAAGATTATGGTAAGTCAGCTATTTGGATGAACCGCTATCTTAATAAAAAGGGCATCCAATTTAAACAAGGCGGCATTTGGCTTTTATATCAGAAGTATGCGGAAAAAGGATACACCAGTACTAAGACACATAACTACCTTGGCAGTAACGGGCAACAGCATACAAAGGTCCATACATATTGGACACAAAAAGGCAGACTCTTCATTTACGAACTGATGAAGGCAGACGGTATTTTGCCTCAAATAGAAATGGAGGGTGTGTAATGGGAATCAACAAATTTAACCATGAAGGATACCATGACCCAACTCCCCATGAAGCACTGACCAACATAATGAGAAAGGAAAAGGCAGAGAAAAAATCTGCCTTTAAGCCGCTTGTATATATCTGTTCTCCCTATTCCGGTGATGTAGAAGAAAACGTTAAAAAGGCTCGTAGTTTTTGCAGGTTTGCCTTGGAAAGTAACTGTATTCCAATTGCTCCCCACCTTATGTTTCCACAGTTTATGGATGATGAAAATCCAGAGGAACGGGAGCTTGCCATATTTATGGACATTGTGCTCATGGGCAAATGTTCCGAGGTGTGGGTGCTGGGCAATACCATCTCAAACGGTATGGAGAGGGAAATTGAAGTCGCCAAGAAACGCAGACAAACGGTTAGATATTTTAGTCCGGAGCATGAGGAGGTCGAAAGTTTATGAAAATTGCAGTGGGCAATAGCCGGATGGATAGGAAGTGGAAAAACAAAGATATTTCATGGGAGGATTTTTGCTCCCGTGTAAAGACAACACAACGTACTACAGAAACGGTAGAGGAATATCGGAAACTTAAAAAAGGTCAACAAGATGATATCAAAGACGTGGGTGGCTTTGTCGGAGGACATTTAAAAGAAGGAAGGCGAAAGAAGGGCAATGTTCTATGTCGCTCTTTGCTTACCCTTGATATGGATTACGGTAGACCGGATATTTGGGAACAAATCTCAATACTTTTCGATTTCAAATGTTGTGTTTACTCCACCCATAAGCACACACCGGAAAATCCGAGACTCAGACTTATCGTTCCTCTTGCTCGTGAGATCAGTGAAGAAGAATATGCAGCCGTTGGACGTATGGTGGCAAAAGAAATTGGTATGGACCTTTTCGATGATACGACATATGAAGCACATCGCCTTATGTATTGGCCATCCACTTCCTCTAATGGTGAATTTGTCTACGAAGAGCAGGATGGAGCATTACTTGACCCGGATGTTTATCTTTCAAAATATCAAAACTGGCGGGATACATCAACTTGGCCGGTATCAAGCAGGCAGTCTGAAGTGATTAATCGAAGTCTGAAAGAACAAGCAGATCCGCTTTTAAAGGAAGGTGTGGTAGGAACATTCTGTCGTGCCTATTTCGTTCGTGAAGCTATAGAAAAATTCTTAGGTGCTGTTTATGCCCCCTCTGCTATGGAAGGACGGTACGATTATATTCCAGCTGACAGCAGTGCGGGTGTGATTATCTATGATGATAAATTTGCATACAGCCACCATGCCACAGACCCAGCAAGCAGCCTGCTCCTCAATGCTTTTGATCTTGTTCGTATTCATAAATTTGGTTCTTTAGATGATAAAGCTTCTACCACCACGGTTCCTGGTAAGATGCCATCTTTTGTGGCAATGTGCGAGTTTGCTATAAAAGATGAAGCGGTAAAAGCTGAGTTCGCAAAGGAAAGACAGGCTCAGGCTGAAGAGGAGTTTAGTGATGAGGATTGGCAGACAGCTTTGGAATTGGATAAGCAAGGCCGAATAAAAGACACATTGGATAACATCGTTCTGATTATTCGGCATGATGAGAATTTACAGCATATCGCTTTCAACTGCCACCGTGATGGGATTGATGCCAAAGGTGGTCTGCCTTGGGAACAGATCAAGGCTGGTTGGAATGATTCGGATAACGCGCTTCTTAAGGTGTACTTAAGCAGTAAATACGGAGTCTATTCCCCTACCAAGACCAAAGATGCTGTGTTAGCTGTAGCGTCAGAACGAGCCTACCATCCTGTTAAGGAATATCTGGACTCCCTGCCAAAATGGGATGGTATTAGCCGAGTAGATAATCTATTAATTGATTATTTCGGTGCAACAGATAATTCCTATACAAAAGCAGTCATACGCAAAACGATGGTTGCAGCGGTAGCCCGTATTTATAGACCAGGTACAAAGTTTGATAGTGTTCTTATCTTAAACGGTCCTCAAGGAATCGGTAAATCAACCTTCTTTGCTAAGCTTGCTGGAGACTGGTTTTCAGACAGTTTGACTATTACAGATATGAAGGATAAATCCGGGGCTGAGAAACTTCAGGGATATTGGTTGCTGGAACTAGGAGAGCTTGCTGGAATGCGTAAGACGGATGTGGAGGTTGTGAAGTCCTTTATTTCAAGGGCAGATGATAAGTACCGTGCAAGTTATGGGGTCAACGTCGAAAGCCATCCCCGTCAGTGTGTAATTGTAGGTTCAACGAATGCAGAAAGTGGATTTCTTCGAGATATTACGGGCAACCGCAGATTTTGGCCAGTCCGCATTAACGGTAACGGTAAAAAGAAAGCTTGGCAGATGACCAAAGAGGAAGTACAGCAGATTTGGGCAGAGGCACTAGTGCTATATGAGAAGGGCGAAAAACTCTACCTTGAAGGTGATGATGTATCCATGGCAACGAGTGAACAGGCAGATGCGATGGAAACAGATGAACGAGAAGGATTGGTTCGTACCTATCTGGATACGCTCTTGCCGGATGATTGGGATACGATGTCTTTGTACGAGCGTAGAAATTTCCTCGGCGGTAGCGAATTTGGCGGCGGCACCCGTGTTGGAACCGTAAAAAGGACCCTTGTCTGTAATATGGAAATTTGGTGTGAGTGTTTCGGTAAAGAGGCATCCATGCTAAAGCCTTCAGATTCCTATGCCATCGGTGCCATTATGAGAAAGATCAGTGAGTGGAACAAGTACACTGGGAACAAGAATGGTGTTGTGACGTTTCCTGTCTACGGAAAGCAACGAGCTTATTCCCGAGTCGAGGAACAACGCTAAGTTGTACCTTACCTTGTTCCCATACTCTTTCTTTCCCTAAAGCTAGTAATGATAAGGAAAATCAACGGTTCGGAACAAGTGGAACAAGAAGTATCCTATTTATTTATAAATAGTAAAAAGAAGTAATAGTAGCCTGTGCATACACGCATACGCGCGCGTATAGGAAAATTGGGTCAAAGTTGTTTTCTTGTTCCGAGCCTTTTTATATGGGAGGTATTTATGCTTGAAAAATATATCGAAAAGAAACTGGTGGCTGAGGTAAAAAAGATAGGAGGTATTGCGGCGAAGTTTGTTAGTCCAGGTTTAGATGGAATGCCAGACCGTCTTGTGCTTTTACCATATGGGAAGATGGCTTTTGTGGAATTAAAGGCTCCCGGAAAGAAACCTCGTCCGTTACAGATTAGAAGAATAAAGCAATTACAGAAGTTAGGCTTTACCTGCTATGTCATTGATGATGTTAAGCAGATTGGAGGGATACTGGGTGAAATACAATCCTCATAAATATCAGACCTATGCAACGAACTTCATACTTGAGCATCCCATCGCTGCGGTGTTTTTAGAAATGGGTCTTGGCAAAAGCGTCATTACTCTAACAGCTATATTTGATTTATGTCTTGATAGTTTTGAAATTGGAAAGGTTCTGGTCATTGCTCCACTTCGAGTAGCAAGGGATACTTGGCCAGCTGAGATAAATAAGTGGGAGCATTTAAAAGGACTGGAGTTTTCGGTAGCCATCGGCACAGAACAGGAGCGATTGGCGGCTCTTAGAAAACCTGCAAGTGTCTATCTTATAAATAGAGAAAATGTTGACTGGTTGGTAAACAAAAGTGGCATCCCTTTTGATTATGACATGGTGGTAATCGATGAGCTATCATCCTTTAAGTCCTATGGTGCCAAAAGATTTAAAAGTCTACTAAAAGTAAGACCAAGGGCAAAACGGATTGTAGGTCTTACAGGCACACCTTCTAGTAATGGGCTAATGGATTTGTGGGCGGAGTTTCGTATTCTTGACATGGGTAAAAGACTCGGCAGGTACATCACTCACTACCGGAATTCCTTTTTTACACCAGATAAACGCAATCAGCAGATCGTGTTTTCATATAAACCATTGCCAGGTGCTGAAGATGCCATATATCGGCTCATTTCGGATATCACCATTTCCATGAAATCAGTGGATTTTCTGAAAATGCCAGAGTGCATGATCAATGAAGTGCCTGTGTATCTAAATGACAAGGAACAATCCGTATATGATCACTTTCGTGAAGAGATGGTTTTTGAATTTGCTGATGAGGAGATTGATGCCATGAATGCAGCCGTCCTTTCAGGTAAACTTCTGCAAATGGCAAACGGTGCTATCTATGATGATGATAAAAACTCTCATATTATCCATGACCGCAAGCTAGATGCTCTTGAGGATTTAATTGAAGGTGCTAACGGAAAACCTGTGCTTATTGCCTATTGGTATAATCACGATTTAGAGCGTATTAAGGCAAAATTCAATGTCAGAGAAATTAAAACTTCCAAGGATATCAAGGATTGGAACAACGGCGATATTTCTGTAGCGGTTATTCATCCTGCATCAGCGGGACACGGTCTCAACTTACAAAGTGGAGGTTCAACGCTTATCTGGTTTGGACTTACTTGGAGTCTAGAACTCTATCAGCAAACAAATGCGAGACTTTGGAGACAAGGTCAAAATGAGACAGTGGTTATTCATCACATTATTACTAAAGGCACGATTGATGAAGATGTTATGAATGCCTTGAGACGAAAGGAAAAGACACAATCCGATCTTATTAATGCGGTCAAAGCAAATCTTGGGAAAGCAAGGGATGCTGTATGATGGATGCATTTGAAAAACTGGCAAATGCCATTATTCTACAGGCAGTCAAGGATTATCGTTTTGCACTGAAAAGACTAGCAAAACACCCTCGCAATGATTCTGCTTTATATACAAAACGTGAGGTTGAGTGCTTCTTTCATTCTGGATTGTTCAATGTCCTCACCTCCCTAAACCCTGACATGTTAATTCAACAGCTACAAGAGGAGGTGGTGCGATGATGACGGCTAAGGAATTCTTAAAACAGGCCTATCGTCTGAATGAATTGATTAATTCCGACCTTGAAGAATTACAAAACTTAAGGGAACTATCAAGAAGTGTTTCATCCCCCGTTCTTGAGGAAAAAGTCAGTCGAACCAAGTGTACTGACCCACCCTTTGAAAAGTATGTGATTAGAATAGTAGATTTGGAGCAACAGATACAACAAGAGGTTGAACGGCTAGTAAAGCTTAAATCAGATATCCGTGAAGCGATTAACCAGATGGAAAACGTAGATGAGAAGCTGATTCTTCGCTACCGATACATTAACTTTCTTAACTGGGAAGAAATCTGTGTTAACCTTAATGTTTCTATGAGAACCGTGCATAGACTCCATTCATCCGCTTTGCAACATTTAAAGGTACCTAAATAAAAGTTGGCACACCGTGGCATAGTTTGGCATACGGTGACACTGTTTGTCCGTAGTGAAAGTTATATAATGGTAGTATGGAATATTAGCAAACAGAAGCCTTCACGGGAGCATTTCTCCTGCGAGGGCTTTTTCTATGGGCAAAAGGAGGTGCAGTATGCCAAAGAAACCTAATCGACCGTGCTCTTACCCTGGTTGCCCAGAGCTAACCGACAAGCGCTTTTGTGAAGAGCATGGCAAGAAGGAAGCGGCACGATATGAGAAGTATGACCGTGACCCAGCAACCCGTAAGCGTTATGGTCGTGCTTGGAAAAGGATACGTGACCGCTACATTGAAGCTCATCCTCTTTGTGAGGAATGTAAACGACAAGGAAAGCTGACCCCAGCAAATGAAGTCCATCACATTCTTCCTCTTGCAAGAGGAGGGACTCACGATAGAAGTAATCTGATGGCTCTTTGTACTCCTTGCCACTCTGCAATCACGGCAAGAGATGGAGACCGTTGGGGAACCCGGTAGGGGGAGTCAAATCTCCACAGCTTTTCTTTTGTGTAACGGGCGTGGGGCAACGCGTGAAAATTCGCGGTATCAAACAGGGTAATAGGCCCATCGACGAAAAGAGGTGAGTGAATGGCCAAAGATGGAACAAATCGTGGCGGCGCCCGTATAGGCTCCGGTCAAAAAAAGAAACCACTTGCTGACAAAATTGCAGAGGGGAATCCTGGTAAGAGAAAGCTTGAAGTCGTTGAGTTCCAAAATACCGCTGACCTGAAGGGGCAAGAAATGCCAAAGCCAATGGCCATGCTCTCCGCAGTGCAAAAGGATGGAAAAACCCTAGTAGCGAGTGAAATCTATGAAATTACATGGAAATGGCTTGAGGAGCGAGGCTGTGCCCATTTGGTACTTCCACAGCTTCTAGAGCGATATGCCATGAGTGCGGCCAGATGGATACAGTGTGAGGAAGCAGTAACCGAGTTTGGCTTTCTAGCCAAGCACCCAACCACCGGCAATGCAATTCAAAGTCCTTATGTAGTGATGAGTCAGAACTTTATGAGCCAGACAAACAGGCTATGGATGGAGATATATCAAATCGTTCGAGAGAATTGTGCTACAGAGTATTCTGGTTTAAATCCACAGGACGACGTGATGGAGCGACTGCTATCTGCCCGCAGAGGAAAATAAAGATGAGGAGATATGATGTAATGAGTAAAAGATATTTAACAGCCGAAAGTGTATGTGCTGGACATCCTGACAAACTATGCGACATCATAGCAGATAGCATTTTGGAAGCTTGCCTACGTAAAGACAAAGCATCACGTGTCGCTTGTGAGGTAATGGCAACCAAAGGGAAAATTATCGTGGCGGGCGAAATCTCCTGCAGCGAGAAAATAGACATCCGATACATTGTTAGGAATGTCCTTAAAGAGATTGGATACAACCCTCTTAGATTCTTAATTTATGTATTTGTACACAAACAAAGTGTAGATATTGCAACTGGCGTGGATACTGCACTGGAAGCAAGAAATGGAATAAATGAACAGTATGGTTCGATAGGTGCTGGAGACCAAGGAACTGTGTATGGCTATGCTACAAAGGAAACAGGAGAAATGCTTCCCCTACCCCTTATACTATCTCACAGGATTGTAAAGAGACTGGATGATTGCCGAAAAGGGAAACTGATAAAAGGTATCCACCCAGATGGTAAAGCACAGGTGACGGTGGAATATGAAGGGGACACTCCAGTGCGAATAAAGACTATCGTGATATCGGTACAGCATGATAAGAATAAAACACAGGAAGAACTAAAGACAGATATCCTTAACAATGTCCTATGGCAGTGCTTTGAGGACTTCCCATTTGATGATGAAACAGAAATTCTCATTAACCCCTCTGGTAGATTTGTCGAAGGTGGTCCCGCTGCCGATACAGGCTTAACTGGTAGAAAAGTTATGGTTGATACCTATGGAGGACTTGCATCTCATGGAGGAGGCGCACTTAGTGGTAAAGACCCCACCAAAGTTGACCGAAGCGGTGCCTATATGGCTCGGTACATTGCAAAGCATATCGTCTGGTGTGGATATGCAAAGAGATGTGAAGTTAGTATATCCTATGCCATTGGTAAGGCAAATCCTGTAGCCTTTTCTGTAAATACTCTTGGCACAGGTATTGTTTCTGACGAAATATTAACTCTTGCTGCACAGGAGATTTTCAATTTAAGACCTGCGGCAATCATAGAGAAGTTGCGTCTAAGGAATGTGATTTACTCTGATACAGCTGTTTATGGTCACTTTAATAGTTGTCTATTCCCGTGGGAGGATGTAAATAAGTACAATGAATTTAGAAAGGCGGTGGAAAAGTATGTTGATAGAGAAGATAAAAACTAAACACCTCATCCCCGCTGAATATAACCCAAGGAAGGATTTAAAACCGGGTGATCCTGAATATGAGAAACTTAAACGCTCCCTTGAGGAGTTTGGATATGTAGAACCCGTAATATGGAATAAGACCACAGGCAGAGTCATCGGAGGTCATCAGCGTTTGAAAATCCTGCTGAGTATGGGCATGGATGAGATAGAATGCGTAGTTGTTGAAATGGATGAGCAAAAGGAGAAGGCGCTGAACATTGCACTAAATAAAATTAGTGGTGATTGGGATAAAGACAAATTAGCACTTCTCATCACGGACTTAAATGCTTCAGACTTTGATGTGTCTTTGACAGGTTTTGACCCGGGAGAGTTGGAGGATCTTTTCAAGGATTCCCTTAAGGATAATATAAAAGAAGATGATTTCGATGTAGACAGCGAGCTGAAAAAGCCCGCTGTTTCGCATTTAGGGGATGTGGTATGTCAACACTAAACTAGACAACTTTTTTAAGGTGTTCATTTTTATATTCAATAGGGCTTAAATACCCAAGTGTTCCGTGAATTCTGATATGATTAAACCAATGAACATAATCATCTAATTCTAATTTCAACCGTTCTAAATTTTCAAAATGTTTCCCTTTGACAAACTCTGTCTTAATAATTTTAAAGGTGGCTTCAGCTACCGCATTATCATACGGACAACCTTTCATACTCAATGAACGCTTTATTTTAAATGTTTCTAATGCTTCATCAATCATCCTGTTTTTAAACTCATTTCCTCGGTCCGTGTGAAACAATTGAATTTGCCGTAAATCAGCTTTTATAGTCGATAAGGCTTGATATACTAGGCCTGCGTTTTTATGAGGCCCAGCACTGTGACCAATAATTTCACGATTATAAAGATCAACAAATAAACATATGTAATGCCATCGATTTTCGACTCTTACGTATGTTAAATCACTCACTACCACAGATAATTCATTTTGTTGATTGAATTCCCTATTTAACTCGTTTTTAGCTTTTGATTCATTACATTTATCTACATGAGGCTTAAATTGAGCGACTGTATATTTAGATACTAGCCCATTCTTTTTCATAATTCTGCCAATACGTCGTCTGGATGCAACTATGCCAAGCTTTTTTAATTCATGTTTAATTTTGCGTGTGCCATAGTTTTGGCGACTTTTATTGAATATATCAATTATGGCAAATGCGAGTTCATCTTCTGATTTTGATTGCTCTTTTGCTTCGTAATAATAGGTACTTCTTGGGAGTTGTAGGACGTCACACATTGCTGATATCGAGTATTTGTGTCGGTTATTTTTGATCACATTTACTTTCGTCCTAGTATCAGCGCAGCTTGCTTTAAAATATCATTTTCCATCAATAAACGTTGGTTTTCTTTACGAAGTTTGATCAACTCTGTTTGTTCTGGTGTCCTATTATCCTTCTCTTTAAACGAACCAGATGTTTTGCTTTGTTTAATCCATTTGTCCAATGCCGAAGGCGTTAAATCGTATTCACTAATGATATCTTTTCTGGGCTTTCCGCTTTCGTATAACTTGACCATTTGAGCTTTAAATTCGGAAGTAAAAGTTCTTCTTTCTCTCATGTAAGTCTCTCCTTAACTAAATAGGGGTAACGTAGACTGCAACAACAGTGGAATAATGCCGAAACTTGACATGGAGCCTCTGCGGACATGCTTTCCCGACCAGGAAGCCAGCTGATAAGTACACCTGGCCCCGCCGACAAGGCTAGCATACCCGCTTCTCCACGTAAAGTTTCTAGAATGGATCTCTTATGACAGTAAGCAGTATGCCCAAATTTGGTGGTTAGTCTACTTGACCTTATTTTTATTGTCCAGTTAAGTGTAGCCGATTCAGCTCCTTGACGACATCCAACTACAAATCACTTTCTGGAACTATCATTGCTTTTAAACATAATTGTTTATAATGTTCTGCTTTAAAGCTACCTGCACCCCTTGTAATAAGATAGTCTGTGTGATGTTCTCCTAGTTCCAGACATTTATCAAATGAAGCTATTGCAGCTGGATAATTTTTTATTTGAAATAAAAAAAGCCCTTTTAAAAAATGAAGATCTACATAATCCGGATAAAGAAGAAGAGCCTTATCAATACTAAAACTAGCAACTTCATAGCTCTTCGTCTCAAATAAAATATCATATTTCAAACGGTATAAAAGAGCAGGAGGTGTATATCCTTGCTGTAAAAATCCTAAGATTGATTTATTTATATAGTTAAAAGCTGTTTGATATTCTTTTAATCGATAAAATTCACTAGCTAAATGATATTCAATCCAAGGACTATGAGAACTGTCTTGAAATTCTTTAAAAAGGACCTGTAAATTCCTTCGAGATTTATTTCGTTGGTCTGTAATTTTTTTGAAATAACCATAATGATAAATTTCAGTATCAATACTTACTATATCATGAGATGATTCGAGTGATTGGGGTAGTTGGAGTGTTTCGTGAATTCGATTAGTAAATCGAATACCTACATGATTACGAAATAGTCGTGGCTGGTAATAGATAAAAGCATCTTCTTCTTGAATGGGTAGAGATTGACCGTAATAATTAACAATAGGCATATAAATCATTAACGCATTCGTTTGTTGTATTGCATCTTGTATTAATTTCGATTTTTGAACTTCCAATTTTTCATCAGCATCTAACCATAATATCCAATTACCACTAGCCTTTGATAAACCATAGTTACGGGCTTCTGCAAAATGATCATTCCATTCATAAGAAAAGATAGAAGCATTATAGTTCTTACAAATGTTAATCGTTTGATCGCTTGAGCCCGTATCCACAATAATAATCTCATTAACTAACTTTTGAACACTTTGTAAACATTGTTCAATAAAATCTTCCTCGTTTTTAACAATCATACAGAGTGAGATTGTCTGCGATGTCATTTAATCATCCCATCCGTTATAATTAATGATTCGGTGGTTTCCAAGGAGGAGAAGGTTCTTTCAAAATAATGATTTTAACAGTGGAAGCAGGGTAATAGTTCAGAATCTGAGAGATAATATTGTTGCATAACAATTGATTATCTGAATGGACAAAATGATGTTGCTTAATCAGGTGCTGTAATTTTTTTATTAATAAATAAGTATTATTACTTTCAATTGAATAGTAGGTAAAATGATCATCTGATAAAGGTATTACCTGATTATAGAGATAATGCCGATAATTCATATACATGTGCAGCTTTTCAATTAGGAGTAAAGATTGAATAATTTGTTTTTCAGTTAAATTTTTTTTTTTGAAGAAATTGCATAGGAATAAACAAAAAAATATTTTATTATCAATTTAATAAATGACTGTATGAAATGGTAATGATTTTCTACCGTTTTCATGACTTTCTTTTCATCGAAACTATGATTTGTTTGCAATGATTCAACTCCTCTCCTAAACGTTTCCTCTCGATTCATATCAATGATGGAAAGGCGTTACAGGCGCTTAATTCTAGCATTCTTTATTCTTTTCTTTACTTTGACACTTTGAACAAATACAAGGAATCACCTTTGTATCCTTACAGATATTATTTTTTTGTTTATCACATTTTTTAGAACATTTGTCTTTATCTTTCGAATCGCATTTTTCATGACATGCCTCATCATCAATTGAAATAACTTCTTCTAACTTAAATTGAAGTAATGTTTGAGAACTGACAATCGATCGCAGCATCTTATTGACGCTTGCATTTAATTTTATATAATCCTCAACGTTACAAGGATCCTTTTTTAAGAAATGTTGTATTTTTTCCCCTTCTGCATTCAAAATATGGGATAAACCAATCTCCTCTAATGCAATGGATGCAAGCAATAAATTGATCGTTTCACAACGGGTTAGTGAGATTTTTGGAGTAATGTTAGGAATAGTAGGTAATGACATATAGATCCTCCAATCCATTTTTGCCTTTATCAAATGACTAGGACGTTCTTTATAATATATGAGTTATGAAATAATTGGTTCCTAGTTATTTGAAATTAGAGTGGATATAAAACAGTTTAAGAAATCACTTTTTTATCGAAAAACTATATGCTTCTCAGACGAATTAGTGTTATGTAATAAGACAAGTGGTATGTCAACACTAGACTAGACAATTTTTTTAAGGTGTTCTATTTTGTATTCAATTGGGCTTAAATACCCCAGTGATCCGTGAATTCTTATATGATTAAACCAATGAACATAATCTTCTAATTCCAACTTTAACTGTTCTAAACTTTCAAAATATTTACCTTTTACAAATTCTGTCTTAATAATTTTAAATGTGGCTTCGGCTACTGCGTTATCATATGGGCAACCTTTCATGCTTAACGACCGTTTAATCTCGAATGTATCTAAAGCTTCATCGATTGTCTTGTTTTTAAACTCGTTTCCTCGGTCTGTGTGAAATAGTTGAATTTGTCTTAAATCAGCTTTAATCGTTGATAAGGCTTGGTAGACTAGTCCAGCATCTTTATTAGGACCGGCACTATGTCCAACAATTTCTCTATTGTAAAGATCAACAAATAGACATATGTAATGCCAATTTTTTTGGACCCTTACGTATGTTAAATCACTGACTACAACCGTTAATTCCTTTTGTTGATCAAATTCCCTATTCAACACATTTTCAACTTTAGATTCATTACATTTATCCACATGTGGCTTAAACTGGCCAACTGTATAGTTTGATACTAGCCCATTTTCTTTCATGATTCGGCCAATACGTCTTCTGGATGCAATTTTACCGAGTTTTTCCAACTCATGTTTTATCTTACGAGTGCCATAGTTCTGGCGGCTTTTATGAAAAATATCGATGATGGTAACAGTAAGTTCATCATCTGATTTAGATTGCTCTTTTGCTTCATAATAATAGGTACTTCTTGGGAGTTGTAGGACGTCGCACATTGCTGATATCGAGTATTTGTGACGATTATTTTTAATCACATTTACTTTCGTCCTAGTATCAGCTTGTTTTTGGCAAGT
>NZ_HE978514.1:61537-169110 GCF_000311725.1 Robertmurraya massiliosenegalensis JC6 | reverse complement strand
CAAGTAGGAAATGTATCAAATGGCAATTAAAAATGTACCACTTGCCAATCCCTATATTTACTTATTGTGTAATAATGATTCTTTATACCGGTAGCTTTCTCCATTAAATACAATTAAATGAGAATGGTGAATCAGCCGATCGATCACAGCTTCCGTTAAGATCGGATCCCCAAATACGTGATTCCACTGACCAAATTGTAAATTCGTCGTCACAATCATGCTCTTTCTTTCATAACACATTGAGATGACTTGAAAAAGAAGTTCTGCCCCCTGTTTATGTAGAGGGATGTACCCTATTTCATCAAGAATCAGAAGATCGAGTTTCTCTATCTGCTTAAAGACCCGGCTCAACGAGCCTTTTTCGTGCGCATCTAGTAAGCTATTCACTAGACCAGTTACCGTATAAAATTTGATGCGCTTCTCTAATTTTTGAATCGCGTTTAAACCAATTAACGTGGATAAGTAGGTCTTTCCGGTACCCACACCTCCATAAAAGATTAGATTTTCTCCATTTTCAATAAAGTGCCCGTTTAACAGATATTCTGCTGTGATGCCTTGAGCCATTTGAATGTGGGTCCATTCAAATGGCTTTCCTGCTATTTTAGGCAACGTTGCCTGAGAGAGTAATTGGTAACCTTTCGTTTTTCCCGTTGTTTCACTTCTTGTTCAAAGAGTTGGAGAAGATACTCCTCATGGCTCATTGCTTCGATTTCATGATAATGCTGACGAATCCAGCTTAATTTCAACCGTTTTGCATATTCTCGAATCTTTTGATCCATCACTGCTTCCCTCCTCTAGAAGGGAAAAGCTGATCATAATGCTCTAACCCTCTTGTCGCATTCGGTATGACAGGTAACGAACCTTTCGGTTGAATGATAGGGCGCTGTCCTCGTCCGTTAATGAGTTGATAAAACACTTGTTTAATCGACTCTACAGATGGATGCCCGTTTTCAGAGGCAAGCTGTAAAGCTTGCGTAGGTAACTCAAAATCGTAGTCTTTTAGAATCACCGATAAGAGCTGTAATGCTTGTTGTTTTTCTGACAGCGTACATTGTGTAAAGTATTGTTGCCACAATGGAGGTAACTGATCGTAAAAACTTGTGTATTTCATCGCTGTCGGTCTTTTCGACATCAACGTTAGATACGGTTGCCATATCATCGATTTTTGTTTATTACCGTAAAGACGTGGATGGCAAACAATCGTGTCATAATCTTCTGTTAGGATCTCGATTCGGTTGTACGAGATTTTTGCCAAAACTGTGGATTTGGCAAAACGCGGAGACGTCGAATAGAGTTTATTTTCCACTCGAATATAGCCATACTTATCAGCTTTTACTTGTTCATACCGCACACACTCATACTCTTTCGCTGGTAACTGTAAAAACTGCTCTTTATCTGCCAAATACAGTTCGGCAAGTACAATACCTTTTTGATAATGAAGACGGTTTCGTTCCTTTTCTGCCTTTCCCCATAGCGTTTCATTCAGTTGTTCTATGTCATGCACCACAAGCTCCGGAAGAAAGAAGTTGTTTCGAACATATTTCACCATCGATTCCACATGTCCTTTTTCGTTTCCACTAGCCGGATTACAAAATTCATATTCAAAACCATAATGGCAAACAAAACGCTGAAACTCCTCCGTTAGCTCTCGCTCCCCATTAGGTAATACTTTTTTCACCGCAGGTGATAAATTATCAAAACGAATTACTCTAGGTACTCCACCTATGTGATGAAAGATTCGTTTCAACCCTTCTAAAAAGCAATCCCGATTTTCAGATGGAAACACCTGAACGTAAAAGGTATTACTATAGGGAAACGATAAAACCAAATATGGCCATGTCACTACTTCTCCACGATATTTAAATGGTGCCTCCCTAAAGTCCACTTGAGCTGTTCCTGGCTTCGACTCTAATGGCAATGCAGCTGTTTCTGTTTCTTCGGAAAGCTGTTTTTTACGTTGGGATACATAATGCCGAACGGATCGTGCGGAACCTTCAAACCCATATTCTTCGACAAGTTGCGTATACATCCGTTGAGCAGTTCGTTGAAACTTCTTTTTCTTCTTCAAGTCTTCTTGAAGCCATTGATCTAGAATCGGTTTCACAGGATCCATGACTTTTGCTTTTCGTTTTTGCTTTGGTACTTCTGAAGGACTAAAATCCTCCACCTCTGCATATTTCCGAACCGTTCTACGGTCTCGACTCATTTGTTTGGCAATAGAGCTATACGAACGCCCTTTTTTATTTGTTCATGTCTGATATAATTAATTTCTGCCACTGCTAACATCTCCTTCATCGCCTCCTGTCATTTTTGCCCAATAACAGGAAGTTTATTTGAATGTAGGAATGTTGGCAAGTGGTTTTTTTATGCCCGAAAAGGGCTACATAAATTAATTGCCAAACTGTACATTTTTAGTTTGCCATAAACAATCAGCGCAGCTTGCTTTAAAATATCATTCTCCATCAGTAAACGCTGATTTTCTTTACGGAGTTTGATCAACTCTTCTTCTTCAGGTGTTCGGTTATCCTTCTCTTTAAATGAACCAGATGTTTGGCTCTGTTTCACCCATTTGTCTAATGCCGAAGGCGTTAAATTGTATTCACTTATAATGTCTTTTCTAGGCTTACCACTTTCATATAGTTTGACCATTTGAGCTTTAAATTCGGGAGTAAATGTTCTTCTAGTTCTCGTCATATCGGCGTACCTCCATTAACTGAATGAGATGAAGTAGACTTCCAAATTTAGAGGGTAAACACCGCAACTTGACAAGGAACCTCTACGGGCATGCTTTCCCAGCCAGGAAACCAGATGATGAAAACATCTGGCTTGCCAAACAGACTAGCATACCCGCCTCTCCTAGTAAAGTTGCTGGTATGGGATCTCTTACGTTTGTTAGCAGTATACCCAGATTAGGTAGTTAGTCTACTTGACCTTAATTTTTTTGTCCAGTTAAGTGTAGCCGATTCAGATGTTTGGCTACTTGGGCAGCATCGATTAGTCTGCGGAGACAGTACAAAGAAAGACACCTTTAATGTCTTGATGGATGGGAAAACTGCTAATTAGGTAGTTACGGACCCTCCATATAATGTTAACTATGAAGGCACTGCTGGAAAAATCAAAAATGACAATATGGCTAACGAAGCGTTCTACGATTTCCTGCTTGCAGCATTTCAGAACACCGAAGCAGTAATGGCGAAGGACGCTTCTATTTATGTATTCCATGCGGATACCGAAGGACTCAATTTTAGAAGAGCATTCTCCGATGCAGGATTTTATCTTTCCGGTACTTGTATTTGGAAAAAGCAGTCCCTTGTTCTCGGTCGCTCTCCTTATCAGTGGCAGCATGAACCTATTCTCTTTGGGTGGAAAAAGAAAGGCAAGCATAACTGGTATTCCGATAGAAAGCAGACCACCATCTGGGAATTTGAGAAACCGAAGAAAAACAGTGATCATCCTACGATGAAACCAGTTGCACTTGTGGCCTACCCTATTTTGAACTCAAGCCTTTCTAATTGTATCGTGCTTGATCCTTTTGGTGGTTCAGGAAGTACACTGATTGCTTGTGAGCAGACAGATAGAATCTGTTACACCATTGAACTGGATGAAAAGTACTGTGATGTTATTGTGAAAAGGTATATTGAGCAAGTTGGAAACTCAGACGGTGTGTTTCTTTTAAGAGATGGTTCGAAAATAAGATATTGTGACCTGCCGGAGGTGAATGCAGATGAGTAAATTGACACTCGGCTCCCTTTTTGATGGGAGCGGAGGTTTTCCTCTAGGCGGTCTGCTCTGTGGCATTGAGCCTTTATGGGCATCTGAAATTGAGCCGTTTCCTATAAGAGTTACGACCAAACGCATCCCTCAGATGAAGCATTATGGGGATATAAACAAATTAAATGGTGCGGAGCTTCCACCTGTAGATATCATAACATTTGGCTCTCCCTGCACAGATATGAGTGTGGCGGGTAAAAGAGCTGGTCTGGACGGAGAACAATCCGTCCTTTTTTATGAAGCAATAAGAATTATCAAGGAAATGAGGTGTAAGACCAATGGACAATATCCAAGGTATGCAGTCTGGGAAAATGTACCCGGCGCATTCTCGTCAAATAAAGGAGAGGACTTTAGGGCAGTCCTCGAAGCGGTCATCGGTGTCAAAGAGCCGAACACCTCGGTGCCTTTACCTGAAAAAGGACGATGGCCATACGCTGACATCTATATGGGAGACGGATGGAGTGTGGCTTACCGAACTATCGATGCGCAATATTTCGGAGTACCCCAACGTCGTCGTAGAATCTACCTTGTCGCAGATTTTGCAGGCAGATGTGCCGCAGAAATACTATTTGAGTCCGAAGGCATGCCAAGGAATTTTGCGCCGAGCGGCAGCCCGTGGCAAAGAACTGCCGGAAATGCTAAAAACTGCACTGGAAAGACAGGCACTGTATGCTTAAACGATCAAGGTGGACAACGCATCGATGTGCTTGATGGTAAGACAGCAACACTTAGAGCAAAAGCAAATCATCCACCCTGTGTAATGTTTGAAAACCACAGTCAAGATACACGATACAAAGGCCCCGTTGATGTAGCACCAACTGTATCCGCTACATATGGGAAGGGTGGTAATAATCAACCTTTTGTAACAACTGCTGGATTCTGCACAGAACATTCATCGGATAGTCGTAGTATTGGATATGAGGAGGAAATTTCACCAACGTTAAGGGCAGGAGTCGTACCAGCGGCTGTATCATTAAATGGTGTGAAGGTGGCGGTAAAGGTGCGTTAATTCAAGATGATAAGTCTGCGACCCTTGGATGCAACAATGACCAGACCGTTTTTGTGCCTACTGCATTTGGCATCTGTTCTGATAAGAGCAACTCTATGCAGTCAAGCAATCCTCATAGCGGTATATATGAAGCGGATACTTCCCGAACCATCGATGCTAATGGTGGAAATCCGGGATGTAATCAAGGTGGTATTGCAGTAGTTGCTCTTCAAGGCTCGATGATTGGAAGACAGGATAAAAACGGTCCTCAAGGCGATGGTATAAATGACAATATGAGTTTCACTCTTAATACAGTGGATAGACATGGTGTTGTGTATGCAATTGATCGTGAAACCTTTAACTGCGGACAGAATTTTGCTAGAAATTTAGGGATAACAGAAGACAGTGTTGCATCAACATTAAATGCTCAAGGTCCATCGGCTGTGGCACAACCTTATCAGAATGTCAGTGGTACGATTTCTGCAGGCGCACATCCAAGTGGTTTTAACGGTCAGGATGCATCAAACGATATGCTTGTTACAGTCAAGAAAAACGATGAGCCAGAATATATCGTTCGAAGGCTTACACCAACGGAATGTGCAAGATTGCAAGGTTTTCCTGATGATTGGTGTGATGACCTCGGTACGGAAAACCCTACAGAGGATGAAATTTTATTCTGGACGGAGGTTTGGGAAACTCACCGCAAAATCATGGGTAAGAGCAGCAAGCCAAAAACAAGAAAGCAGATTATAAAATGGCTTAATAACCCTCATTCTGATTCAGCTGAGTATAAAATGTGGGGTAATGGTGTAGCACTTCCATGCGTCTGTTATGTGCTGACTGGCATTGTGTTATCTGCTGAAAATACCGCCGATTAATGGAAGAGTCTTTTCTACAGAAAGATGCTCTAAATGACTTGATATTAACAGCCTTTAGAGAGATATATGTATGTACCGAAAATAGAAAGGCGGTATAAAAAATGCAGATAAACTATAATGTCACAGGAGAAAAAAGAAAAGAGCTAGTCAACGCAATCAGCCAAAAACTGAATGCTCCTGCAAGATATCTTGGAGCGCCTACATTTGCATATGAGGTGGCAGATTACAACATTGACAAAAACGGGGTGGTCAGAGGACCAGATAATTCTAAACTGGTTAATGATCTATTAGGCCTTCATGACTTTAAGGCGGTTACAGAAGAATATGACACACCACTTCCAGCAGCAGAGCCTGTTCTTGAAAATATTCAAGTTCCCAATGAAGCGGCTCTTGGGGGTAGGGTAAATCCAAATAGTGATTACGAAGAACCTCCCGTATACAGCGAATCAAATGAAACCGAAGAAGCTATTAGTTTGATTATTCAAATGCCGAGGGCGGGTTTTAGCGAAACTGCACTTGGTAACCTAAAAGGATTGGTAGAAAGTAAAGAAACCCTTATAAAGAAAGCACTTGATACTGACTCTATTCCCATTATCATAAATGAGGAATTTATAACCTTCCCTTGGTTCCAGAGTGAGTGCTCCGCAGAGGAGGTTAAGGCTTATACCCACTTTGTAACAGCACTTTGTGAAATGGCAAAGAAGCAGACCCGCGTCAACTCGACCGAGAAATCAGTGGAGAATGAAAAGTACGCTTTCCGTTGTTTCCTTCTAAGACTTGGCTTTATTGGGCCAGAATACAAAACAGAACGAAAAATTCTCCTCTCCAAACTGTCCGGTAGCTCTGCCTTCAAAAGCGGAAGTGCCAAGCATGAGGAGGTGAGTGAATAATGAATATCATTCATCCAGAAATGCTAAAGCAACTTAGAAGTTATTACACTCCAGGAACTCGTGTCATGCTACTTAAGATGAATGACCCTTATACCAAGCTTCAGCCAGGAGATAAAGGTACGGTTACTAGTGTTGATGATATGGGAACTATCCACGTCAGTTGGGATTCAGGCAGTTCCCTTGGAGTGGTTTTTGGAGAGGATTTATGCAAGAAAATCGAAGAATAAAAACACACATTTTAACCCCAATATGGCAGTAAATATGTAGATTTATATTGCAGAATTGTCTTGCTATATAAGCCTTTTAGAGTGATATATGTACATGCCGAAAGGACAAACACACTTTAAAAGGAGCGATACACGATGTTAAGTGCAAAATTCGGGATTGAGATTGAATTTACAGGGATTACAAGGGAAAGGGCGGCTAGAGTCGCTGCAGAGTTTTTGCAAGGCATTTACAGTGAAGGCGGGACTTACTACGACACCAAGAAGGTAAAAACTTCAGATGGTCGAGTGTGGAAGTTTATGTACGATGGGAGCATCAACTGCCAAAGAAAAGAAGGTAGAAGAAAAGTAGCTGCAGGTAGAGATTATAGTGTTGAGCTGGTTAGCCCAATACTAACCTATCGGGAGGACATTGAAACTTTGCAAGAGCTAGTAAGAAAGCTTCGCAAAGCTGGAGCCTTTACAAATACATCTTGCGGAATTCACATTCATCTAGACGGTGCTGAACATACCCCACGAAGCATTCGAAACTTTGTAAATATCATTGCAAGTAAAAATGACTTATTTTATAAAGCACTTCAGATTGCACCGCAGAGAATGAATTACTGCAAAAAGATGGACAGCATTTTGGTTGAGAAGATAAACCGTAAAAAGCCTAGAACCATGAGACAAATTGAGGACATTTGGTACGAGGGCTACAGCGAGAGTAGAAGCACTCATTATCACAACAGCCGCTACCATTTCCTCAACCTTCACAGCTTTTTTACCGGAAACCATACAGTTGAACTTAGAGGGTTCAATAGCGAACTTCATGCAGGAAAGATAAGAAGCTACATTGTTCTAGCACTTGCCATCAACCACCAAGCCTTAACACAAAAGTGTGCATCAGCAAAGAAACCGCAGGTGGAAAACGAGAAATTTGCCATGAGAACCTATCTAAACCGGATTGGTTTCATTGGGGATGAATTTGCAAACTGCAGAGAACATTTGACAGCAGCACTTTCGGGTTCAGCTGCATGGCGGTTTCGGGCGGCCTGAGCTGCCCCTAACCTACAAAGCTAAGAAGGAGGATTACAATGAAGAATAAATTATACCTTGCCTATGGCTCCAACCTTAATCTAAAGCAAATGGCCGACAGATGCCCCACAGCGAAGGTGGTAGGAGCAAGTCAAATCAATGACCACCGCCTATTATTTAGAGGGGCACACGCGGGCGCTGTGGCGACAATCGAGCCTTTTGAGGGTGGCAACGTACCAGTTTTAGTTTGGGAGATTACACCGACCGATGAAGCGGCACTTGACCGTTACGAGGGATGGCCGTTCCTTTATCGAAAGGAAACAATAAAAGTGAAGTTGGGAGGCAAAACCGTCAAGGCGATGGTCTACATCATGAATGATGGTAGACCGCTTGGACAGCCGAGTTGTTATTATTACAGTACAATTTTAGAAGGCTATAAGAGTGCAGGCTTCGATGTGGAAATCCTGCGCAAAGCGACAACCGATTCAGTAGAATCGGAGGAGGTAGCCAATGAATGAGATAATTAAGCAACAAATCCTTTCCATCCGAGAAAGCGGAGTCACAAATATGTTTGATGTGGACCGAGTACAGTATGAGGCAAATGAACGAGGGTTTTATGAATTGGTAGTCTATTTAATAGACCATAAAGCAGAATATGCCCATTTCATACTGACGGGTGAAGTGGATAAAAAGAAATAACTAAATCTAAATAGGATAGAGAAAAGGGCTTCATCTATAGATTGAGGCTCTTTTCTTATGTCCTTTTCCATAAAAGGGGCGGTGTTTATGCGGAAACTGAAGAAATATAAGCCGACCGCCTTTATAGCTGAAGGGTCATATTACGATAAGGACGCTGCTGATTACGCTGTGGCTTTTATCGAAGCACTCTCCCATACGAAAGGTTCATGGGCAGGCAAGCCTTTTGAACTTATCGATTGGCAGGAGCAAATTGTCCGTGATTTATTCGGTATCTTAAAACCTAATGGATACCGGCAGTTTAACACGGCTTATATAGAAATACCTAAAAAGATGGGAAAAAGCGAGCTTGCAGCAGCAATCGCACTTCTCCTCACTTGTGGAGATGGTGAAGAACGAGCAGAGGTATACGGTTGTGCCGCAGATCGCCAGCAGGCATCAATTGTATTTGAAGTAGCAGCCGATATGGTGCGGATGTGTCCAGCGCTGAATAAACGAGTGAAGTTGCTGGCTTCAACTAAACGACTGGTGTACCTGCCGACCAACAGCTTTTATCAGGTATTGTCGGCTGAAGCCTATTCAAAACACGGCTTCAATATACATGGTGTTGTTTTTGATGAACTTCATACTCAGCCAAATAGGAAACTATTTGATGTTATGACAAAAGGGTCTGGTGATGCGAGAACCCAACCGCTATATTTTCTTATCACCACTGCAGGGACGGATACCCAGAGTATCTGCTATGAAACACACCAAAAAGCGGTTGATATTATTGAGGGCAGAAAATACGATCCTACTTTTTATCCCGTAATCTACGGTGCCAAAGAAGAGGATGATTGGACTGATCCTAAAGTATGGAAGAAAGCAAATCCAAGCTTAGGAATTACAGTAAGTATCGATAAAGTTAGAGCCGCTTGTGAAAGTGCAAAGCAGAACCCTGCTGAGGAAAATAGCTTTCGACAGCTGCGTCTGAACCAGTGGGTTAAGCAATCTGTCCGTTGGATGCCAATGGCAAAGTGGGATGCCTGTGCGTTTCCAGTAAAACCAGAGAGCCTTGAAGGTAGAGTATGCTATGGAGGACTTGATTTATCCTCTACCACTGACATTACAGCCTTCGTGCTGGTGTTCCCACCGGAAGATGAAACAGATAAATATACCGTTCTCCCGTATTTTTGGATGCCGGAGGATAATATTGACCTCCGAGTTCGACGAGACCACGTGCAATACGACCTTTGGGAGAAGCAAGGCTATATTTTAACCACCGAGGGAAATGTAGTCCATTATGGATACATTGAAAAATTCATTGAAGAACTGGGGGAAAAGTACAACATTCGAGAGATTGCTTTTGACCGCTGGGGAGCAGTTCAAATGGTTCAGAACCTTGAAGGAGCAGGCTTTACTGTTGTTCCATTCGGTCAAGGCTTTAAAGATATGTCACCGCCAACCAAAGAACTAATGAAATTGACATTAGAAGAAAGAATAGCCCACGGTGGGCATCCAGTGCTTCGTTGGATGATGGACAACATCTTTATAAAAACTGATCCAGCGGGCAACGTGAAGCCGGATAAAGAAAAAAGTACAGAAAAAATAGATGGCGCGGTGGCAACTATCATGGCACTTGATCGTGCTATTCGTTGTGGCTCAGGTAATAGTGGAGATTCGGTGTATGACGAGCGAGGTTTGATTGTCTTTTAAACCTTAATGGTTAGCACAATGTTGATATTCGGAGGTGATGCCTATGAATCTAATAAAAGGACTGTTTCGTTCAAGAGACAAACCGCAAAATCGTGTGGGTAGTGCGTTCTCCTTCCTGTTTGGCGGTACGTCATCTGGCAAAATGGTTAATGAACGTACTGCAATGCAGGCAACAGCAGTGTATGCCTGCGTAAGGATATTAGCTGAAGCGATTGCCGGACTGCCACTTCATGTATATAGATATCGTTCTGATGGAGGTAAAGAAAGGATTCCTTTCCACCCGCTGTATTACCTTCTTCATGATGAACCAAATCCAGAGATGACTTCATTCGTGTTTCGAGAAACACTGATGAGTCATCTTTTACTTTGGGGAAATGCCTATGCACAGGTGGTCAGAAACGGTCGTGGGCAGGCAGTTGCACTTTATCCCCTACTTCCTAACAAGATGGAAGTTAGTCGAGCAACAAACGGAGAGCTGGTCTATACCTACTATCGTGATACTGATGAAAGTGGCCTAAACCCAAAAGGTGGCTATGTCACACTCCGTAAAGATGAAGTTCTACACATACCTGGCTTAGGTTTTGATGGACTCATTGGCTATAGCCCAATCGCTATGGCAAAAAATGCAATCGGTATGTCACTTGCTACTGAAGAATACGGTGCGGCATTCTTTGCCAATGGTGCTAATCCGGGAGGTGTGCTGGAACACCCAGGAGTAATCAAAGATATACAGAGGGTCAAGGATAGTTGGAATAGCGCCTACCAAGGCACAGGAAATGCTCACAAAATTGCTGTGTTGGAAGAAGGCATGAAGTTTCAAGCCATTGGTATCCCGCCGGAACAGGCGCAATTTCTTGAAACACGGAAATTCCAAATTAATGAGATTGCGAGGATTTTCCGAGTACCGCCTCATATGGTGGGTGATCTTGAGAAGTCTAGTTTTTCCAATATTGAACAGCAGTCTTTGGAGTTTGTAAAATACACCCTCGATCCGTGGGTGGTGCGATGGGAACAAAGTCTCCAGCAATCGCTTATTTTGCCTTCTGAGAAAGCTTCACTGTTTATCAAGTTCAATTTGGACGGTCTGCTTCGTGGTGATTACCAAAGTCGTATGAATGGCTACGCTACAGGTCGTCAAAATGGCTGGATGTCAGCCAACGATATCCGTGAACTGGAGGACATGAACAGAATACCGGCTGAGGAAGGCGGCGATTTATATCTGGTTAACGGAAATATGACAAAACTGGCTGACGCAGGTGCGTTTGCCAAAACCGAAGGAGGTCAGTAAATGAGGAAGTTTTGGAACTGGGTGCGAGATTCTGATGAAGAACGTACCCTCTATTTAAATGGAGTGATATCCGAAGAAACGTGGTGGGGCGATGAGGTCACACCTAAGATTTTTAAAGATGAATTGCTGGCAGGCACCGGCGATATTACGGTGTGGATTAATTCCCCTGGTGGTGATGTGTTTGCAGCAGCTCAGATTTATAACATGCTGATGGAGTATACCGGAAAAGTCACTGTAAAGATTGATGGGCTTGCGGCAAGTGCGGCATCCGTTATTGCAATGGCAGGTGGGGATGTGTATATGTCCCCAGTTTCCATGCTGATGATCCATAATCCATCAACCATTGCTATCGGTGACAGTGAGGAAATGATGCGAGCAAAGGCTTTATTGGATGAGGTTAAGGAAAGCATTATTAATGCCTATGAGTTAAAGACAGGTCTTTCTCGAACAAAACTCTCCCATCTGATGGATGCAGAGTCCTGGATGAATGCCAATAAAGCGATTGAACTTGGTTTTGCAGATAAGATCATGTTCATGGAAAGTGAAACACCGGATTTGACAGATAGTCTTATCTTTAGCAGGATGGCGGTTACTAACTCGCTTATCAGCAAACTGCCAAAACAACCAAAACAACCAAAACAGAAAACAGGTACACCCATTGAGTCGCTGGATAAGCGGCTTTCTTTAATTTCGCACTAATTTTAAGGAGGAAATAACAATGAGTAAAATTCTTGAATTGCGTGAGAAACGCGCTAAAGCTTGGGACGCAGCAAAGGCATTCCTTGATTCAAAACGTGGCGGTGATGGACTGTTATCCGCTGAGGACACGACAACCTATGAAAAAATGGAAGCCGATGTGGTGGCTCTTGGTAAGGAAATTGAACGTTTAGAACGCCAAGCATCTATCGACTTGGAACTGTCGAAAGCAACCAGTAACCCAATTACCAACGAACCTACTAGAACTGGAGAGGAAAAGACCGGTCGTGCAAGTGCTGAATACAAAAAAGCTTTCTGGAATGCGATGCGTGACAATGTTAGCTATGAAGTAAGAAACGCTCTAAAGATTGGCACTGATTCTGAAGGCGGATTCCTTGTACCAGATGAGTTTGAACGTACGCTAGTAGAAGCTCTTGAGGAAGAAAATATTTTCCGTAGATTGGCTAATGTAATCACTACATCTTCTGGTGACCGTAAGATTCCTGTTGTTGCAAGCAAAGGTACAGCAAGCTGGATAGATGAAGAAGGAGCTATCCCAGAAAGTGATGACAGCTTCGGTCAAGTATCCATCGGGGCCTATAAACTAGCGACAATGATTAAAGTCTCTGAGGAGCTACTAAAAGATTCCGTGTTTAATCTCGAAAGCTACATCACAAGAGAATTTGCCCGTCGCATTGGGAACAAGGAGGAGGAAGCCTTCTTTGTAGGTGATGGCACAGGTAAACCAACAGGTATTTTAAATGCCACAGGCGGCGGTCAAGTTGGGGTTACTGCGGCAAGTGCCACTGCCATTACTTTGGATGAGGTTTTAGATTTATTCTACAGCTTGAAAGCACCTTATCGTAATAAGGCAGTATTCGTAATGAATGATGCCACTATAAAAGCTATCCGTAAATTAAAAGACGGTAATGGCCAGTACCTATGGCAACCTTCCATCCAAGCGGGAACACCTGATACGATTCTTAACCGTCCGCTGTACACCTCATCCTATGTACCTACTATTGAAGCAGGTGCAAAGACTATGGTATTCGGTGATTTTAGTTATTACTGGGTGGCAGACCGTCAAGGACGCGTATTCAAACGATTAAATGAACTCTATGCTGTTACAGGTCAAGTAGGATTTATTGCGACTCAGCGAGTTGATGGAAAGCTTATCTTACCGGAGGCCGTTAAGGTACTCCAACAGAAAGCCTAACGGAGGTGCTTTATGAGTTATAACACGAAGAATTATACCGAACAAGGCGGAGAAAAAACTGTCATCGGAGGTGTTTTAGAAATTAAAGAAGGGGCCTCGGTTATGGGGCTTCCTGTTGCTGTAAACCAGGCAGACAGCACCGCCACCGATGTTGCTGGTCTAGTTACGGACTTCAATGCCCTGCTTGCCAAACTAAAAGCAGCGGGGCTTATGGAGACTGACTAAGGTGGAATGTAAAGGGGGTTGGTGGTATGGCAGTGACAGACAATCTTTTGCCTAAAGTTAAGGCAAACTTAATTTTGGCGCATGACCAAGATGATGCCCTCCTTATTGGATTTATCACTGCTGCAGTCTCATATGCACAGAGCTATCAGCACGTTCCTGAAGACTATTATGAAACCCATGCCATGCCTCCAACAACAGAACAAGCAGTGATCATGTTGTCGAGTCATTTCTATGAAAGTAGAGATGGCTCGACGGCAGGTTTCTTTGCTGATAGCGTACAGGCGGGACAACAAGTATGGAATACAGTGAACTTGCTTTTACGACTTGATCGAGAGTGGGGTGTTTAGTGTGAGCTTTGGGAAGATGAACACCTTTATCGATATCATTTGCACGATACCCACAAAGGATAAGGAAGGCTTCGCCACAAAAGATGACAACATACTCGCAAGTGTACTTGCTTACAAGGAAGATCGGCATGGCAGTGAGCGATGGACGAATATGGCATCATTTTCATCTGCAACTTCCCTATTCAGGTTTAGAAAAATCTTCGGACTTAAGGTGACCAATGAAATGGTTATCGTCTGCGATGATGGCAGATATCAAATTTTAAGTGTTGAGGATGTAAGAAACCGAGGGATGTATGTCGAGGTTTTAGCCGAAAAGCTAGAACCAACTGTGAGGTGATGGATATGGCAAAAGCGAATATAAAGATGCCAGAAGAATTCCTTTTAAAGGTATCCCGATTAGCTGACCAGACCGATGTGATTCTTCCTAAGGTTTTGAAAGTTGGCGGTGAAGTGGTGCTGGATAAAGTTAAGGGAAATCTAAGTAAGGTGGTAGGCAAGGGCACGAAATATCCATCCAAAAGCACTGGCGAGTTGCTATCTTCATTAGGACTCTCGAGTGCAAAGCAGGATAGAAATGGTAACTTCAATGTAAAAATTGGCTTTGCTGAGCCGCGATCTGATGGTGAGAGCAATGCTAAACTTGCCAGCATTATCGAATATGGCAAACATGGTCAGCCTGCAAAACCCTTCCTAAAGCCTGCGAGGAATGCATCTAGGAAACCTTGCATCAATGCAATGGTCGCCAAGCTGGAGGAGGAGATCGAGAAGATATGAATATTTTAGAGGAATTGAATACCCTTGTTTCCACTATACCGCTCCCCGTGGAAACTGGGGTTTTTTCGGGTTTGGCACCAGATGAGTATGTCGTGATTCTCCCTCTTTCGGATATTTTTGAAGTTCATGCGGATAACCGTCCAGGCTTTGATGTGCAGGAAGCGAGGATATCACTGTTCTCAAAAAATAACTACCTAGAGCGGAAAAGACAGCTCACAACTGCTTTAATAAATGCAGATTTTACTTTGACCGAACGAAGATATATCGGTCACGAGGATGATACTGGATATCATCATTACGCCATCGATGTGGCGAAAAACTATAGATTGGAGGATTAACACATGGCAACGATTGGTCTTGATAGACTGTACTATTCAAAAATAACCGAGGACGCTAACGGTGAGGAAACTTATGCCCAACCTTCCGTACTTGCAAAAGCCATCACTGCTGAACTCTCGGTAGAACTGGTGGAAGCAATTCTGTATGCTGACGATGGTGCGGCTGAGGTTGTGAAAGACTTTAACAGTGGTACTCTCACTCTCGGTGTTGACGACATTGGTCCGACAGTTGCAGCGGATTTAACTGGTGCTTCTACAGATGACAACGGAGTATTAATCTCAGCCAGTGAAAATGTGGGTATACCAGTTGCAGTAGGGTTTCGTGCACAAAGGGCTAATGGAACATACCGCTATTTTTGGCTGTATCGCGTTAAGTTTGGACTACCAGCAACCAACTTGCAGACAAAGGCTGATTCCATTACCTTTTCTACACCCACCATCGAAGGAACCGTTATGCGTAGGAATAAGCTGGATGGATTGGGCAAGCACCCATGGAAAGCGGAAGTTACAGAAGGTGATCCTGGTGTTTCATCGACCACCATAACAGGCTGGTTCACTGAAGTCTATGAACCTGTATATACACCTGAACCATAGGAGGGGAAATCATGGATAATGATAGAAGTGCCTCAATCAACATAGGTGACAAAGAGTATGAACTGGTTTTAACTACACGTGCAACAAAGGCCATTGCCGGTCGTTACGGTGGTCTTGAAAACCTTGGAGAAAAACTGATGAAATCAGAAAACTTCGAGATGGCACTGGACGAGATTGTTTGGCTAATCACGCTGCTTGCAAACCAGTCCATTTTGATTCGTAATCTTAAGAATAAGAACGCACCAGAAGAATTGCTTACAGAGGAAGAAGTGGAGCTTCTTACTTCACCGCTTGACTTAGCGGCATATAAAACTGCAATTACCGAGGCAATGTTCAAAGGTACAAAGAGAAATGTAGAAAGTGAGGAGGAAACTCCAAAAAACGTGGAAGTCGGGTAACGGACGCTGAGGTCTTTACCCGGCTTCTTTATTATGGAACAGTCCAGATGGGCATGGAGGCAGAGGAGTTCTGGCTTCTGCCAATTGGACTGTTTTTTGATTTATGGGCTTGCCATAAGCAGTGGCATGGCATTGAAAAGCCAAAGAAAACTCAGACCATTGACGATATTATCCCACTAGGCATATAGGAGGAGGTGAAGGTATGGCGGATAATTTTGGATTAAAAATAGGTGTCGAGGGTGAGCGAGAATTTAAGAAGGCACTCTCCGAAATCAATCAATCATTTAAGGTACTAGGTAGTGAAATGGCCCTTGTAACCAGTCAATTTGATAAAAACGATAAATCCATTCAATCGATCACGGCACGAAATGCCGTTTTAAATAAAGAAATTGACGCACAGAAAGAAAAGATTTCTACCCTTAAGGCTGCCCTTGATAATGCCTCCTCCTCTTTCGGTGAAAATGACCGTCGTACCCAAAACTGGCAGATACAATTAAATAGGGCTCAGGCAGAACTGAACCTTATGGAACGTGAACTTGAGGAGTCTACAATTGAAGCGGATAATCTCGGTGAAGAGTTAGAGGATTCCGGTAAAAGTGCAGAGGATGCTGGTGGCAGGTTTGAAAAGCTTGGCGGTGTACTCAAGGGTATTGGTGTGGCGATGGGTGCGGTTGCCGTTGCCGCTGGTGCCGCGGCTATTAAGTTAGGTAAAGAGGTAGTTACTCAGTTCGGAGAATTAGAACAAAACCTAGGTGGATCGGAGGCGGTTTTTGGAGCATATGCTGCATCGATTCAGAAAACTGGTGAGGAAGCCTATAAAAATCTAGGTGTTTCCCAAAGTGAGTACCTAGCAACTGCCAACAAAATGGGCGCGTTATTCCAAGGTTCTGGTATACAGCAACAGAGGAGTCTTGAGCTAACTGAAAAGGCCATGCAACGTGCGGCAGACATGGCATCTGTTATGGGTATTGATATGTCCTCGGCATTGGAGGCAGTCACTGGGGCGGCAAAGGGTAACTTTGATATGATGGATAACTTAGGTGTTGCGATGAACGCTACAAACATCGAAGCCTATGCTCTCGCAAAGGGTCTGGATTTCACTTGGAATACTGCAACACAAGCGGAAAAAGCCGAAGTAGCAATGCAAATGTTCTTTGAGAACACAGAGCAGTATGCAGGTAACTTTGCAAAAGAATCAACCGAGACAATCTCCGGTTCTATTGGGTTACTACAGGCCGCACTTGGTTCATTTACAGCTGGACTCGGTAATGCCAATGCTGATATGACGAATCTGACTGAGAATCTTGTTGATGCTTTCGAGGCGGTTGTCACTAATATTGTACCGGTTTTAGAAAATATCGTAGCCGCCTTGCCAACAGCGACAGGCGCAATATTAGCGGCGGTTGCAGACTTGCTACCAATGCTTCTTGAATTGGTTACAAATATATTCGCGCAAGTACTGGAAACAATTTTGAGCCTTTTACCCGAACTTATTCCAGCGACGGTAAGTGCTCTAATGACGATTGTCGGTGCATTAATTGATAACCTTCCACTGCTAATAAATGCAGCAATTGAATTAGTAACAGCACTTGTGGAGGGAATCGGCATAGCGTTACCACAACTCATCCCTGCGGCAGTTTCTGCAGTTATGCAGATTGTCCAAGGATTGATGGATAACCTACCACTCATTTTGGATGCCGCTTTGCAGTTGATTATAGGATTAGCACAGGGATTGGTAGAGGCAATACCTCAGCTTATTTCTGCCTTACCGGTCATCATCAAAGCAATAGTGGATTTTATCATTGCATCTATTCCACAGATTATTGATGCGGGTATTCAATTATTGACCTCACTGGTCACAGCTTTGCCTACCATTATTACAGCAGTTGTGGAAGCAATTCCGCAAATTATCGATAGTATCATCAGTGCTGTTATAGGGTCGATTCCTTTGATTATTGATGCAGGTATCCGGCTTCTAATATCACTCATACAGGCATTGCCACAGATTATAACTACTGTTGTAGGTGCTATTCCCAAGATTGTTAGCTCGCTGGTCAATGCCATTATTGGTAACATCGATAAGATTATCTTAGCGGGTGTACAACTGTTTGTGGCACTGATTGCAAATCTGCCAAGGATAATCGTGGAGATCGTAAAAGCCGTACCGCAGATTATCTCTGGACTGGTTAGGGCCTTTACTGGCTATATCGGTCAAATGGCACAAGTGGGCGGCAATTTGATTAAAGGGTTGTGGAAGGGTATATCAGACGCAGGTGCATGGTTATGGGGTAAAATATCCGGGTTTTTCGGAAATGTTGTATCGAGGATAAAAGACTTTTTCGGTATCCGCTCCCCTTCAACTCTATTTGCTGGAATTGGCCACAACATGGGTGAAGGTATCGGTGTAGGTTTTGAGGATGCAATGACAGCAGTTTCAAGGGATATGCAAAATGCAGTACCAACTAGCTTTGATTTTAATTACAGAGGTGTATCTGGGCAAGGGAATGCTACAGGTGCAAGTATTACTCAAAATATTTCAGTTGTGACACCTAAGGCTCTATCAGAAAAAGAACTAGCACGGGAGTTTAAGAACCTATCCCGTAAACTGGCACTGGAATTGTAAGGGAGGTACGGCAATGGAACTAACATATACAAATAGAGATGGAGAGAGCATTACGCTTAAGCAAAGCCGACCGTACTTTCTTACGAAGGTAGACGGCACTGGCAATATGCGTCAAACCGTCAACACTTTCAAGGCGCCAGATCAGGATGGCGCTTTTTATATTTCCTCCACGTTAGATATGCGAAACATAACGATTGAAGGTACGGTTGTTGCTGATACTCCCGATGAAGCCTTTAAAAGGAGACAACGATTCCTTAAAATATTCAGCCCAAAGCTACTAGGGACCCTTCAATACCGTGACCGACAGATATCCTGCGTGGTGGAGGAGGCAGGTTTTAGTGTTTCTAATCGGCAACGAATACCAAACTTCTTTGTCAGTCTACTCTGCCCATCCCCTTTCTTCGAGACATTAAATGAGGTGCGAGAGGAACTGGCATCATGGATACCGCTATTTGAGTTTGAATTAGAAATCCCAATGAGCGGGATGGAGTTTGGAATGCGTCAGCCTAGCCAAATCATTACGGTGGAAAATATCGGGGATGTATCTTGCGGATGTGAGATTGTGTTCCGAGCTTTAGGTACTGTGTCGAACCCTGAACTCTTAAAGATAGACACTGGTGAATACATTCGGCTTCTTACGACAATGGATGCCGGAGACGAGCTGCGTGTATATACTCATTTCGCCGGAAAGCGTGTAGTAAAAGTGGAGGGTTCTTCGATTACAAATGCTTTTTCGTTATTAGATACCACTTCGGCGTTCTTTCAACTTTCCGCTGGTCTTAACACACTGCGCTACGATGCTTCAGTCAATATGGAACTGTTAGAGGTTAGTATTTACTTTCGTCCACAGTTTCTGGGGGTGTGAGTATGGAACTATATATCTTTAATACAAATCGGGAGCTTGTGGGAATTGTGGAATCTTTCGAGTACTTGCGCTGGACGAGGCGCTATTCCCAGTGTGGCTCATTTGAATTAAAAGCGATTGCAACTCCGGAGAATACAGAACTCTTAAAGGAAGGGAATATCATCTGGAAAAATGATGATGAGGAAGCCGGGATCATTGAGCATCTGGAACTTTCTCAAACCGAGCATGAAATTATTACTGCAAGTGGTCGCTTTGCAACTTCCTTCCTTTCCCGCCGCATTGTATGGCAAACGGAGAAACTCTCTGGTGACATTTCTGTATGTGTAGAGCAGCTGATAAATAATAATCTTATCAATCCTTCTGATACAGCAAGGAAGATATCAAATATATCTTTTTCTGCTCCAAACTTAAATGCTCCCATCAGCACACAGGTATCGTATCGAAATTTGATGGAGGCTGTGACAGGACTATGTGTTGCTTCAGATATTGGCATTAAGACCGTGTTCACTCCTGCGACGGGTCTTTTTACCGTATCGTTGTATAGAGGAACGGAATCACAAGCAGTATTTTCTAAGGAATATGAAAACCTTACAGAACAGATTTATACAATAAGTGCTGGAGATTATGCCAACACAGCTCTTGTTGCTGGCGAAGGAGAAGGTGAAGACAGAACTTTTGTTGCAATTACAAGTGGCTCTGGTGAGACAAGGCACGAAATTTTCGTGGATGCTAAGGACTTGCGGGCAGAAGACTTTGGTTCAGAATACATTGATACACTAATCTTTCGAGGTCAAAGTAAGCTGAGTGAGCAAGCCATACGCTATTCATTTGATACATCTATCAATCCACACGGCAATTTAACATATAAAGTAGACTTCGATCTTGGGCAGACTGTCAAAGTCATTTCCAAAGCCTGGGGTGTATCCATGACGACGCGCATCACCGAAGTCGAAGAAACCTATGACGCAGATGGACAGAGCATCAGCGTAGTGTTCGGAAAAGCGGAGTTGACAATCGCCCAAAAAGTCCGCTCTGAGTTAAGTGAGGTAAAAACAGCAATATCCGCTCCAACTGGCATATCTGAAATTGCACAGGCTTTAGGAGCCGTGGAGGATACGCTAGTAACAGTTGAGGAAACCTTAGGCGACTTGACGGAGGTAGATTCAGAGATTCAAGGAGACAACGTTGCATCTACTATTAACAATCTATATGGAAAATTACCTGCACTGGAGATTAATGTGGGTGGAGGTACTATATCGATTGGCCAATATGCGTTGTACCATATGAACCCTGGAGATGCCTTTTATTTCACTTCATGGAGCGGAAATAAGTTTAGTGACCAGCCAAGTGACGATGGGCATGTCTTTTTGATAAAACATAACGGTGACGATACGGGAAATGGCTATCAGCGGGCAATGGGTTTCTTCATTTCTCGCAATACCATGACATTCTATGTGATTTCCGTTTTCGTATTTGATAATCCTTCTGGTCAAGCAAACTGGCTTAATATCAATAACGAACCTGTAACTACTGCAAGAATTGCAAACGGAGCAGTTACAGGTTTAAAAATTGCAGACCGTACAATTACTGCTACTAAACTGGCTTCTTCCTTTAGCGATTATTCAACTACAGAACAAAACACAGGGCGACTATGGATAGATGGCAAGACGATTTATCGTAAACAGATAAATCTCGGTTCCCTTACAGATACAACACCAAAACATGTACCTCATGGTATAGCAAACCTCAGTACTGTTGTCAGTTTATCCGGCTTTGTCACGAACGGAAGTGTTTTCTTGCCACTGCCCCTTGCTCGGTATAACAACTTTGAATCGCAAATTGGTCTCTTCGCAAATAAGACCGACATTGTAGTCGAACCAGGCAATGATAGAACCGCGTATACAGGCTATGTAGTAATAGAGTATACAAAAACGATATAGAAGGAGGAGTGATTAATGGAGAAAAGTGGATTTTTCAATTCATCCGATGGGGATAGAGTCTATGATGCAACGGACTTCGCTGCATACTTTGGAAGCCTTGTCTCGAATGGTGTGTTTTATGCGACACCAACAAACTTACTGGTATCTCCTGGGATTGGATTAGCAGTAACCATAGCACCGGGCAGTGCATGGATTAATGGTTATAGATATGAAAATACGGATGTTTTAAATAAACCCCTTGCTACAGCAGATGGGAGCAATCCTCGCATAGACAGGGTTGTGGTTCGTTTAAGTCAAATTACGAGAAGCATTCAGCTCGCCATTGTTACTGGTACTCCAACGGCATCGCCCATAGCTCCGGAGTTGACAAGAACAAGCGATGTCTATGAACTAGGTATTGCTGATGTTCTAGTACCTTCAGCTGCTACATCGATTTCAGCAAATAACATTATTGATACTCGGTTGAATACTAGTCTTTGCGGGTTGGTAAACTCGCTAGTTTCTGCGGTTTATGAATAGGAGGTGAATATAAGTGGCGGATATTAACGGCATCACTCTGCAGGCGGGTTCCAGCCCGACCGTTTATTACACGATTACTTATACTAAAAGCCGACCTAATAATAGCCAGATGACATACAACTTTACCATATCCGCTGCATTGGGTTCTTCAGGTTCCTTCATCCATAATGGTTATGCATTGCTTTGTACAATGACTGTAAATGGATCTTCTTCGCAGGTGCGAATCAAAGCGGCGGACGGGGATAACTGGGATGGAACTACACCAAGACTCAGGTATGTTTCGGTGACCTGTGCTTCTACTACAGGTAATGCAACCCAGCCAGTCACATTCAAAGTGGTATCTGATGGGCGATTGCCATTATCCTCTGGTGTAATTACCAATTCGAGTTATACAGTATTAAGCTCTCCATTGCTTACTACAGCATGTGGAGCACCGACATCTTGTACGGTTTCCCCGACACTTGCGGAAGGGGATGTGACTCTTTCTTGGAGTGGTGCTTCTGGGGGCATCAATAATACAATCTCTAGTTATGAGATTCAATATAGTGATTCTGCCGATAACATCACATGGGGAGCATGGACTGCTCTGACAACTGTGACCACCACAGCATCAAGTGGCAGTGTATCAGTAGCACCGCCCTCAACGCGAGGTAATTACCGAAGATTTCGTGTACGAACCCGTGGTACAGCAGGAGCTAGTTATTACTCTAGCTGGAAAGTATCCACAAACAGCGTCCGCAGGAATACGGTACCAAAGCCAGCAACGACTGCTGTTGCCTCCCCTGCGGCATATAGTAATGAGACTATCACGCTTACTTGGAGCGGAGCGTCTAGCGGTACCAGTCCAATTAAGGGGTATCAAATTGCCAGTCGCACATCCACGGATAACAGCACATGGAGTGCGTGGAATGTGTTGACCATGTTGACATTGGCAGCAAGCGGTGGTAGCTATAATCCAATTGTATCGAGGACCCCAGGAACATATACACAATTTGGTATTTGGACAATTGACACATTTGATGTTTACTCAATAGAGAAAATCAGTAATAGCATTTATTGCAACATCACTGCCTGTGCAGCACCGACTGCCTGCACGGTAAGTGCAACATTATCTGAAGGAAACGTTACTCTTTCGTGGAGTGGAGCAGCTGGTGGCGCAGGTAATCCCATCACTTCCTACGAAATACAATATAGTGATTCGCCAGATAATAGCAATTGGGGTGCTTGGTTGGCATTGGCGATAGTCAATACTTCTGCAACAAGCAGTATTTTAAATGTCAGTCCACCTGCTACACGTGGTCATTATCGTCGTTTCCGAATAAGAACTCGTGGTACGGCTGGAGAGGATTTTTACTCAGACTGGACTATATCCAGCAATACTGTACGTAAAAATATACTACCCATACCGCCGACTACTTTTGCCGCAACCCCTCCTATATATGAAGCTAACACAATAAATCTTTCATGGAGCGGAACGGTACCAGGAACCAGTGCGATTAAGCAGTATGTCATACAACAGGCTACATCGGCAGATGGTGTGAATTGGTCGGCATACGAAGCACTGACGACGAGTATTTCAAGCAGTACTTCAGGTAGCCTTCAGGTAAATGCCTCACAGATAGCTGGTCGGTATACCCGTTATCGAATAAGTGTTACAGATGCACTTGATGCTGTTTCTGCCTTTGTAGTTAGCAACACTGTAAAGAAAAACAGCCCACCAGCAGCACCAATAGTGAACTGTCCATTGTCTGGAAATTTTACTTATAACACCACGCCACGTTTTATGATCACAACAGGTATCGAACCAGATGGGCAATCACAAATAGTAGAGGTAAAGATCGACTCTGGCCCATGGGAAAACAGCGTAGACAATCCTGAGAGGTTTTCCATAAGCGGCTACCTTGGTAATGGGGTCAGGACCGTTTACCAAGCTGAACCGCTTTCAGTAGGAAGCCATACAGTTACTTTTCGTTGTCTTGACAGTGATATCGAATCGGCAAGCACAGAAGTTGTTCGTACCTTCACGATTTTAGCATTACCTTTTGAAATCATCACTGCTAATGTAACACACGTAAAGGCAGCGCATATTCAGACGCTTCGAACTGCTATAAACAGGGTGCGTAGCTATTACAATCTGTCCCCTGCAACTTGGAAAGAGGAGATTATCTCAGGAAAGACCACTGTTAAGAATTGGCCATTTCATATCGTTGAAATACGCAAAGCAATTGATGCGATTATTTTGATGATTAGTAGTTTTGATTCTTCCCAGGCATTCGATATACCACCTGTCACATGGTTGCCTATCGGTTCAGGACGACCCAAGGCAGATGTAATGCAACAAATTTATGACCTAATAAAAATCATGTAAAGGTAACATTCAGCGCTCTTGTAATTTGCAGGGGCGCTTTTCTATATGGAAATACACGAATGGAGGTGTCTTTAATGAAAGAGATTTGGAATTGGATACAACTGGCTATTGCCACAGTCGGTGGATTTCTTGGGTGGTTTTTCGGCGGTTATGATGGATTTCTTTATGCATTGGTAGCCTTTATAGTCATCGATTATGTGACAGGAGTGCTCTGTGCCATTATAGATAAAAAATTGTGTAGTGAAATAGGTGCCAAGGGAATTTTCAAAAAGGTACTCATCTTTGCAATGGTGGGTATCGCTCATATTAGCGATACACAAATTTTAGGTAGTATCGGAGATAATAGTGGAGCCTTACGCACAGCAGTAATCTTTTTCTATCTAAGTAATGAAGGGATATCCATTTTGGAGAACGCTGGTCATATTGGACTGCCCATCCCAGAAAAATTAAAATCGGTTCTTCGGCAACTACATGGACGTGATGAAGAGCCACGTAAGCCAGGTGATGGAGTATGATTGGCTCAGAATGTCTAATTAGAGGTGATTATAATGAATTTACGTAAACTAATACTTACAAAAAACGCTTGTTACAAGGCAGGCAAAACAATAAAACCGAAGGGTATAATGATTCACTCAACAGGGGCTAACAACCCGTGGTTGAAGAGATATGTTGGTCCAGATGACGGTTTGCTCGGAAAGAACAAATACAACAATCATTGGAATCAGGATAAACCCGGAGGTCGTCAAGTTTGTGTCCATGCTTTTATTGGTAAGTTAGCAGATGGCTCCATTGCCACCTATCAAACATTGCCTTGGAATCATCGTGGTTGGCATGCTGGAGGAGATGCGAATAACACGCATATAGGATTTGAAATTTGCGAGGACGGTCTAACCGATGCCTCGTATTTTTCTGCTGTTTATAAGGAAGCAGTAGAGCTTTGTGTACATCTTTGCAAACTCTATGGACTAAGTGAGAAGGATATCATCTGTCATAGTGAAGGCTATAAGCAAGGTTTAGCCAGTAACCATGCGGATGTTATGCACTGGTTTCCTAAGCATGGCAAGACCATGGATACCTTTAGAGCAGATGTTAAGAAACTTCTAAGCGAAGAAGAAAAATCAGCAGAACCAGCGAAAAAGAAATACTATCGTGTACAAATAGGTGCATACACTGTCAAAGCAAATGCTGAGGCACAGCTTGCAAAAGCTAAAAAGGCAGGATTTACGGATGCATTTATTAAGTATGATTAATCAAGGGGAGCGAGTTAATAGGCAATTATGCTTTAGCTTTACAGAGTTTCCCTAAAAAATATTAACTATTAGATGTATATAGCCTGTGGGGGTTATTCCCTTGCAGGCTCTTTTTTTATGCTCTGATTTAATTTAATTTTTACAAATCCTCAACTTCGACCTGTTCCCGCGGCTATTAGGTAGGAGGTGATTCTACATGAATCAGCATGAGGATAAAAAAGTTATGAAGATCTCAGATGGGGTTATAGACAAAAGCACCGAATTAAAAAAAATGTCACAGGAGCAGCTACAGCGTGAGTTTGATTATATTCAAGCAGAGAAATTACTTAGAAAGATGCTTCAAAAAGGTTTAATAACGGAGGCAGAATTCAACAAGATAGATGTACTCAACCGCCAAACTTTCTCTCCTTTTTTAGCAGAGATAATGCCTGAATTCGTTGATATATAAGGGCTTCAGAGGTAATATGTGACCTACCAAGAAGGAGGTGAGGCGATGAAAAAGATAACGAAAATAGAAGGAAATAAGGTTGCATCGATTATCAAACCTAAACTACGAGTGGCCGCATACTGTCGTGTTTCTACGGGTAGTGATGAACAGTTAGTAAGTCTACAAGCACAAAAATCCCATTATGAGACTTACATAAAGGCAAACCCAGAATGGGAGTATGTTGGCTTGTATTATGATGAGGGAATTAGTGGCACTAAAAAAGAAAACCGAACGGAACTTCTAAGAATGCTGTCAGATTGTGAAAACAAGAAGATTGACTTAATTATTACAAAGTCCATTAGTAGGTTTGCAAGAAACACTACGGATTGTTTGGAGATGGTTCGTAAACTGTTGGACCTTGGGATTTATATCTACTTTGAGAAAGAGAATATCAATACCCAATCAATGGAAAGTGAACTGATGCTTTCTATATTAAGCGGGCTTGCAGAAAGTGAGTCAATCTCCATTTCGGAAAATAACAAGTGGGCAATTCAAAGGAGATTTCAGAACGGAACTTTTAAGATTTCATACCCACCATATGGTTATGACAACATTGACGGTCAAATGGTGGTAAATCCTGAGCAAGCAGAAATTGTGAAGTATATTTTTGCAGAAGTATTATCAGGCAAGGGTACACAGAAAATAGCAGATGATCTTAATCAAAAGGGTATCCCTTCTAAAAGAGGCGGTCGTTGGACTGCTACCACAATTCGAGGAATTCTAAAAAATGAGAAATATACCGGGGATGTTATACTGCAAAAAACCTATACAGATTCCCGTTTTAATAAGCGCACCAATTATGGTGAGAAAAACAGATATTTAATAGAAAATCACCATGACGCAATTATCAGCCATGAAGTGTTTGAAGCAGTAGAGGCTGCCTTAAATCAAAGGGCAAAAGAAAAGGGAATAGAAAAGCGTAATGATAAGTACCAAAACCGGTATTCTTTCTCCGGAAAAATTATTTGCTCGGAATGTAGTAGCACCTTTAAAAGACGAATTCATTCATCCGGCACAAGAAAATATGTAGCCTGGTGTTGTAGTAAACACTTAAAGCAGATAACAGAATGTTCAATGCAGTTTATTCGAGATGAGGATATAAAGACGGCCTTTGTTACTATGATTAACAAGCTGATTTTCGGTAGAAAACTTATTCTACAACCACTATTAGATGCTTTGCGTGGAATGAGCAACTCAGATAACCTTTCAAGAATTCAGGAATTAGAGAAGCAAATTGAAAAAAATGCAGAACAGAGAGAACTGCTTGTAAAGCTTATGGCAAAGGGTTATCTAGAACCTGCCCTTTTTAACAGAGAAAACAATGAACTGCAAATGGAAGCAGATAATTATATGGGGCAAAAAGAAGCTTTAATTCATGCTTTAAATGGTGAATTATCAAAGGTGCAGGAAGTCAGTAACTTAATAAAGTTTACAAATAAGGCTGAAATGATAAATACCTTTAGCGAGCAAATTTTCAATGATTATGTTGAAAAAATTATCGTTTACTCAAGGGTAGAGATAGGTTTCGTTCTGAAATGTGGAATCACACTAAGGGAAAGGATGTGAGAAAAGTGGCACATACGCCTTACGGCTATAGGATAGAGAATGGTAGAGCAGTTATCGATGAAGAAAAAGCTGAAAAGGTTAGGAGTTTGTATAGGGGATACTTATCAGGCCTTTCTTTATCGGTCGCAGCAAAGACTGCTGGAATAGATGCTTATCATGGAACTGCTGGAAGGATGCTAAGAAATGAACGTTATCTTGGTGATGATTATTACCCTGCCATCATTGATAAAGAGACCTACGAAAAAGCAGAAGCAGAGAGGGTAAAGAGAGCGAAAAAGCTAGGTAGAATCTTTGAACCCAAGAAAGAAGACAAACCTACTATTTCTAAGAAGTTTACCATAGGACAAGTAATTCAGAAGTATACAAATCCTTTTACACAAGCGGAGTATGTTTATAGCTTAATAGAAAGTGAGGGACAGTAAGATGGCAGTTAGTAAAAATGTAATGATTATACCTGCAATAAAACGCATGGGCAACAATCGAAAAGAAGATGAAACACCAAAACTTCGGGTTGCTGCTTATTGTCGAGTTTCTACCGACAGTGATGAACAAGCTAGTAGTTACGAAGTGCAGATTGAACATTATACTGAATTTATTAAGAAAAATTCAGAGTGGGAATTTGCAGGGATCTTTGCTGATGATGGTATCAGCGGTACAAATACAAAAAATCGTGATGAATTTAATCGAATGATTGATGAGTGCATGGCAGGGAAAATTGATATGATTATTACCAAATCAATAAGCCGATTTGCTAGGAATACCTTAGACTGCCTACATTACATCAGAAAATTAAAAGATAAAAATATTGCGGTATATTTTGAAAAAGAAAATATCAATACACTGGATGCCAAAGGTGAAATTATGCTAACTATTATGGCTTCCTTAGCGCAACAAGAAAGCCAGTCATTAAGCCAGAATGTAAAGCTTGGTTATCAATACCGATACCAACAAGGAGAAGTAATGGTCAATTGCTCTAGGTTTTTAGGATATACCAAGGATGAGAATAAGCGATTAGTAATTGTACCGGAGGAGGCTGAAATAGTTAAGAGAATTTACCGAGAATATCTTGAAGGCTCCAGTATGGATAAAATTAAAAAAGGACTTGAAGCAGATGGCATACTTACAGGAGCGGGCAAAAAAAGGTGGCATACCAGTACCATAAGGAAGATATTAAGCAATGAAAAATATATTGGTGATGCATTGCTCCAAAAAACTTACACAGTAGATTTTCTTACAAAAAAGAGGGTTGTAAATAACGGTATCGTACCTCAATATTATGTTGAGAATAGTCATGAAGCTATTATCCCGCGTGAAATTTTCATGCAGGTTCAAGAAGAGTTAGTTCGTAGAAGTAAAGGACATATAAGTACTAGCGGAAAGAAAAGAAACTTTAGTTCAAATCATGTATTTTCGCAAATTATCTTCTGTGGTGAGTGTGGCGAAATATACCGTAGAGTTCATTGGAATAACCGAGGTAAAAAATCGATTGTTTGGAGATGCGTCAGTAGGCTTGAGAATACAGGGTTAACTTGTCATTCCCGAACCGTGCTGGAGGATATGATAGGCCTTGCTACGGTTGATGCAATTAATAAACTAATAGGGCAAAAGGATGGCTTTTTAACTATCTTAAAGGAAAATATAGAAACAGTGATAAGTGAAACGGACAATAATATTGTTTCCGAGATAGATAAAAAGCTAGAGGAATTACAAAAAGACCTTTTGAGACTGGCCAATTCCAAAGAGGATTATAACGATATAGCCGATGAGATTTACAGGCTCAGAGAGGAAAGGCATAAGGCTTTAGCAGAAGAAGCTGGCAAAAAAGGCTCCAAGCAAAGACTAGAAGATATGGAAAAGTTCCTAAATGAACAATCCACCCTCCTTGAGGAGTATGATGAGCAACTAGTAAGGAGACTTATAGAGAAAATAACGGTTTATGATGATAAACTAACTATTGAATTTAAATCTGGTGTAGAAGTAGATGTATAAACACAACCTTCATGAATGACCACCATTCAGGAGATATATTCTCTTGATTGGTGGTTTTCTTCTTATTGACTGGAATTGGTAAAAGGCATATAATCTTATTAACAATGTTGTTGATATTGTTATTGATAAGGAGATGACAACATGGGCGATGTTAATGAGTTACTAGAAGAAGCTATTAAGGAAACTGAAAACTTGAATGCAGGTGAAGTCTTTCTTGTTAAAGACCTGTTCAAGGGTTATGTATGGAATAGAATACCCAGAAAGGATCGACTTCTGCTTGGGACTTTATTTTTAAACTACGTAAATAAAATGGAAGGTAATATAAAGGCTATTGAAAAGACTTCATCTAATCAACAGAGGTATCAGAAGGTTTGAGGATATAGTAAAACTATTATGAAAAGTAATAAAGAATTATAAATTATATAAGGGTGGATGGGGTGGATGCTTTGCTTAATTTAAGGCAATTAGTAGATGACTTTTTCTTGTTTGTGCAGTCTAAGAGTATTGAAATTTATAATGAGTTTAGCCTCCAGCATGAGCTGGGGATATTCCTACGTGAAAAGCTTCCGGATTATCGTATTCAATTTGAAAGAAATGTATCATACTTCACACCAGACAATAAAACTATAAAAAAAGAAATAGATATCACTATATTTAATGAAGATAAATCGGAGAAGTATGCAATTGAACTTAAGTGCCCATTAAATGGCCAGTATCCAGAACAGATGTATTCATTCGTGAAGGATATTAAATTTATGGAGGAGCTTAAGAACCGAGGATTTACTAGAACAGCTGCTGTTGCTCTTGTTTCGGATAGACCTTTTTATGAAGGGCGCAACAATGAAGGTATATATAGGTTTTTTAGAGAAGAATATTCTGTTTACGGTTGTATTTTTAAGCCAACAGGTGTAGGAAAAAATAAAGATAGCATTGCATTAACAAGCAGATATGATTTTATCTGGCAGGACTTAAGTGACGGTCGTAAATATTACGTAATCGAGCTTTGATTGAAACGAGATTTTATCTCTATGTGTAATATGAGGGGGGTAATATATGAAATGTGCATATTGTGGGAAAGAAGCGAAAGGAACTAAAGAACATATAATTTCAAGTGCGGTTCTAGATTTATTTCCAGAATGCTTTTTAACATTTGATGATGCCAGAAGCGTAATACACGAAGCAGACCCAATGGTTAAAGATGTATGTGCTGATTGCAATAATAATAAAATTGCCTATATTGATAGCTATGCAAAAGAATTTATTAGCCAATATTTTACGAGAAGATATAATGAAGACGATACGGTTGAGATAGAATATGACTATGTGATGATTCAGAAAATGCTATTAAAATATGCATTTAATGATAGCCGGTCTCATAAAGAAGATTGCTCTTTTTTTGATAAGGAAATACTGCATTACATTATGAATCCATGTGATAATGCTCCGAAGGAAAATGTTACAGTACTATGTGGATTAGCGATTAATGTCTCTCCTATGCATGAAGCCATGTTTGGAAATTTGAAATTACGTTGGTGCAAAAATCCTTTGTTTTATTCAAATAGTACAATAAGAAATATCGATTATGAAACAGGGCAGATTTTTCTTAATGAAAATGTAGAAAAAGAGGAGTTCCCTGATTTACAACTTTCATACATATTTAGGTTTAATAGCGTACAATTTTTGTTGATGTGCTGGAGTAAAAATTCGAAGAAAATCCAGCAGAACAATGTTGTTTTAGAGCACCAATATCCATACCATCTAATGAAAGTAAATGATGAGAAAGTAGCTCTACCGATATGTACCAATGAGTTTAATTATCATAATTATGAACATATACATGTATGTTGGGATGGATTGTTTGAAGTCGGTTATTTGAGAAAACATGCGAGTGGTGGCACGTATAAATATAAAGAATTGTTCGAAAAAGAATGGGTAGTAGAAGAAAAAAGAATAAAAGATAAACATCCCCGTTAAGGGGTTGAGTTACTGTAATATTTTGAGTTAGCAGGCTCATTGACAAATTCGAGCTAGGGATAGAATATAATCTGTTTCAAATATGTGGATATAGATGACGTGTTCCCGCCTACCGATAGTGCAAAAAGTGCCTTTGACTTGTTTCCGACTACCGACAATGTAAAAGACATCAATCCACCCCGCTCGTTGCATGTGGAATGTGTTGCGTTGTTAACGCATGTAGGCGAATAATTGCATAGCGAAGAAAGTGAGGGGAGATCCCCTCGCTTTTTTTTATAATCTTGACCACCACTAGAACTCACTTTATGATGAGGTTAACAAATTGATTGGGGGCTATTTAGGAAATGAAAGAAGTCATTGAAGCCATTGTTCTAGCGGCTGGCTATTCAAGCCGTGCCAAGAATTTTAAGATGACCATGCCCCTTGGTGAAAAACCGATACTAGAGCATACGATATCTAAATTCGAAGGGATTTGCCAAAGGGTCATCGTCATCACTGGATACAAGCAGGAGAGAATAGAAAAAACGATTTCTAAGATGGATATAACAGACATGAAGATTGAGTGTGTTCACAATGAGCATTTCATACGAGGAATGTTTAGTTCGATTCAAAAAGGCTGTGAGTATTTAAGGTCTTCAACATTTTTTATGACGCCTGGAGACTACCCTCTTGTCAGTAAAAACACGATACAGAGTTTAGCTAATGAAAAAGGCGAAGTTGTGATCCCGAGCAACCAATATAAAGCAGGGCATCCGATTAAACTATCAAAAGATGTAAAGGAAGCTATTCTTTGTGCAGATTCTAACAGCAATTTACGTTGCGTTCTGCGTGCTTTTGAAAAGAATTACATGAACGTATATGACCCTGGAATACTCATCGATTTAGATACCCCTGAAGATTATAGAGGAATTGAAGAATACTATCATAACTATTTTTCAATATAAAAAGACAGAATCTTTTAAAAAATACCGTGAGATTATCTTACAAGAAGCATTAAAAAAAAGTTCACTTCCTTTATAATAAATAAAATTCATTTATGAGTTCGATATTCGTATTTTTAAGGCGTCTACTGTAGATGCCTTTTATCATCGGTCGGAAGGTGTTGCTATTATGCTGACAAAAGATATTAGTCAATCGGTCATGAAAAAGGATCATATTGAAAAAGTGGCGGGCCAACTTCCTTATGTTAGCGACGTTAAATTGGAAGATATGCTCTATGGGGTGTTGTATCGCTCAAAGGTAGCTTTTGGGAAAGTTCTTTCCATCAACTATCCACCACTTCCTGATGGTTATTATGTAGTAGATGCAGACGATATCCAAGGAGATAATTTTGTTAAAATCCTCGTTCCAGACCAGCCGATTTTTGCCAATGAATGGGTCAACTATATTGGCGAACCGATCTTTATTTTGGTTGGAAAAGAATTAGCTATACTTTATGATTTGCTTGAAAAAGTGGATGTGCAAATGGAAGAACATGAAGCAACCTACACACTTGATGAAGCGATCGATTCTATGAATGGAGTGATGGCTACCCATGAATTCGGAGAAAAGCCAGAAAAGATCACAGAAGTGGAACAAAATGCTTATCAAATCATTGAAGAAGTATTTGAAACAGGTTATCAAGAGCATGTCTACTTGGAACCTCAAGGGATGCTCGGCATCTACGAGGAGGATGAAATTCAAGTAAAAGGTTCGATGCAGTGTCTCTATTATATTAAAAATGCGTTAACGAGTGCCCTAGCTTGCAATGAAGATGAAGTCAGGGTGATACAAAGTCCAACGGGTGGCGGCTTTGGCGGGAAAGAAGAATTTCCCTCGATGATGGCTTGTCATGTTGCGATTGCCGCACAGGCCGTCAAAAAGCCAGTCATGCTTCTGTTTGAACGCTCGGAGGATTTAGAGGTTACGACAAAAAGACATCCAGCGAAAATGAAGTATAGAACAGCGCTTGATGAAAAGGGAAATATTTTGAGTATGAATGTGGAATTATTCCTCGATGGGGGCGCAAATACCGGATTAAGTCCTGTTGTTCTTCAGCGGGCATTGCTTAATAGCGCAGGTGTGTATAAAATCCCTCATTATCATGCAAAAGGATATGTGCTGAAAACAAATACCGTTCCAAACGGCGCATTTAGAGGTTTTGGGGCACCGCAAAGCTTCGCAGGAATTGAAAGTCATATGGGGCATATTGCTCGAGTAGCAAACATGGATCCATTAGCATATAAGCGAAAATATTTAGTGAAGCAAGGGGATCCAACGATTACGAATGGTCGTTTCCGGGACCCGATTTTAGTAGAAGAGATGATCACTGATCTTTCAACAATCATAAATTATTGTCAGAAAAAAGATCAAATTGCTCAGTTTAATCGTCAAAATAGCCGATTCAAAAAAGGTTTAGGAGTGTCGCTTTTTTTACATGGATGTGGCTTTACAGGAAGTGGAGAAAGAGATCATATTAAAGCGACCGTTAAGTTAATCAAGTCAGAAGACGAGAAAGTATTCGTGAAAATATCAAATTCTGATATGGGGCAAGGAATTTTTACAACACTGAGTAAAATTGTCTCTCAGGAACTAGATATTCCATATGAAAAAATTCAATTCCCATATCCAGATACAAAGGAAGTTCCTGATTCAGGACCGACGGTAGCTTCTCGAACAACGATGATCGTTGGAAAATTACTGGAACGTGCAGCGAAAAGACTAAAGGAACAATGGCAACATGGAGTCATACAAGAAATTGTGGAGCATTATGTTCATGAGGAAATGATTCCATGGGACGAAGAAAATTTCACAGGAGATGCTTATCCAGCTTATTCATGGGGCGTCAATATGGTTGAAGTTAAGATCGATATATTAACTGGTACTGTCCAACTAGAAAATGTTCATGCCGGTTTTGATATTGGAAAAGCGATCGATGAACGAATTATTAAGGGACAGATAGATGGCGGAATGGCACAAGGGCTTGCCTATGGCTATATGGAGAAAATGACTTCAAAAGAAGGAAAAATACAGCAACGGAGTATTACGGATTATGGACCTCCGACTTCAATGGATATCGTTCCGATTAAAAGTAAGCTTTATGACAATCCATATGCTGGAGGACCTTACGGAGCAAAAGGCGCAGGAGAACTAACGTTGATTGGTGGTGCGCCAGCCATTCAAGCAGCAATTGAGGATGCACTACAAATAAACTTTCAGCAAATCCCAATTACACCAGAGGTAATGATCGAAATTCTGAATAAGAAAGAAGGAGAAGCCGGTGATTAAATTTATGCTGAACGGAAGGGGTGTCGAAACAGAGGCCCCTTCTACAACGAGATTATTAGATTTGCTAAGAGATGAATTCGGTTTAATCGGTTCAAAGGAAGGCTGTGGAGAAGGAGAATGTGGTGCTTGTAATGTTCTTGTCGAAAATCGTGTGCAAAATAGCTGCTTAATTCCGATAGGTGCGATGGAAGGACTGGATGTCCAAACGATTGAAGGGTATTGCGAGACACCACGATATCAGGTTTTGAATGAATGTTATTCAACAGCTGGTGGTGTGCAATGTGGCTTTTGTACACCAGGAATGATCATTGCGACGGAAGCCCTACTGTCGAAAAATCCTCAGCCAACGGAAGAGGAAATTCGTGAAGGGATATCTGGTAATCTATGTCGCTGTACAGGATATAACATGATTGTCGATGCGATTCAATTGGCATCAAAAAAGGGTGAAGGCTTATGGTGATGCAAAGCTTAACCTCGTATCGATTTGATACGTTGGCACAAACGATAACAAAGCTCAATGAAGAAGAATGTTTACTCATTGCCGGTGGCACAGATGTGATGGTTCAGAGTAAGAACAGACGTGGGGTTCCAGCGAAGATAGAAAAACCAGTCGTATTTATCGATCATCTATCAGAGTTGAAACAAATTTACATGGATGGTCGGGAGCTTCATATTGGTGCATGTTCCACGTATCAAGAATTATTGATAAACTCTTTTATCCCCACTATTCTCAAGAAAGCGATTCGTGAAATAGCAGCGCCAGCCATTCGTAACAGAGGAACTTTAGGCGGAAATATTTGCAATGCGTCACCAGCTGGGGATACACTTCCCCTTCTCTATATATTTAATACCAAGCTGCTTCTTCGTTCGATTGATGGTGAGCGGATCATTGGAATTGAAGAATTTATTCAAGGTCCTAGAAGGATCGCTCGAAACAAAAATGAAATATTAGTAGAAGTGATCTTACCTGAATTAGATGAAAAGAATACCCATTTTATTTTTGAAAAAGTAGCCAATCGAAAAGCAGATGCGATCTCAAAAATCTCGTTTGCTGGAATGCTGCAGGTCACTGGCAACAAAATTAAGGATGCTCGTTTTGCCTTCGGGGCAGTGGGACCCACGATGGTTCGCTCGCTACAATGTGAAAAGAAAATAATAGATAAAGAGTTTCCTTTAGAAGAAGGAATCTTAAATGAAGTCGTGGCTGATTTTGCAACCATTATCCACCCCATCGACGACCAGCGTTCAACGGCTTTTTATCGAAAAATCGTTGCTCAAAATTTATTACGCTACTTTCTAGAAGCGAAGGGGAGATTTTAACATGTTGCTGATGGAAAAAGTAGGGAAATTAGTTCGTCAAAACGAAACGTTTGCGTTAGCAATGATTCTTGAATCAAAAGGCTCGACTCCGAGGCATGTGGGAAAAATGATTGTCTATCGAGATGGCTCCATTGAAGGAACAGTTGGCGGAGGGTTAGCTGAACATTATGTGATTGCTGAGAGCATCAAAGCAATTGAAAATGGACGCTCCATAGTCGTCGAATATAAGCTCAACAAAAATGCAAAAGACGGTATCAACATGCATTGTGGTGGAACCTTAACGGTCTTTATTGAAGTGTATACGAATAGACCGGAAATGGTCATTGTTGGGGCCGGTCATATTGCTTATGCATTAGCGCTGCAATTTGATTTTCTTGAATATCCGTATCGAGTCGTCGATGATCGTCCGGAATATTGTACAAGAGAACGCTTTCCCAATGCGACAAGTATTCATGTGCATAATCGGATCGAATCGGCGGTTTCTGAAGCAAAGCTTGATGAAAAATCCTTTGTTATCATTTGTACAAAGGATGGCGATGATAGAGTATTAAAAAAATCACTGGAATATCCATGTGCCTATATTGGTATGATCGCCAGTAAGCGAAAGGTGTTGCAAATTTTTAATAAGCTAAAAGAGTTAGGATGTACAGAGGGACAACTCGAGCAAGTGTACACTCCAATCGGTTTCGAAATCGGTGCTGAGACGGTGGAGGAGATAGCCATCAGCATCATTGTTGAAATTATCAAAGTGAGCAAAGGAGATATTCAAAAAAATAAGAAATTGGAAAGGGAAAAGTTAATTCAAAGTTTGACATAATAAGCGGCTTCTAAAAAGGAGGAGTTTCATGAACGATATTTGGAATGCCTTTGTTAAAGATGACCTTCATCTTAAACCAGTGGGAGAAGGTAGATTAACAGGTTTAACCGGTGCTGTCAAAGACGTTTTTTTTATAAAAAACTATCGAAACACAGCCGGAAATCCCGACTGGTATCGAACGCATAAGCCTGCTGAAGAAAATGCTCCTGTCATTAATCTATTATTAGAGCAGGGAGCGAGGCTAATGGGCACTACCCATACGGATGAATTGATGTATAGCTTAAACGGCGAAAATTTTCATTATGGAACTCCAATCAATCCAGCAGCTCCTGACAGAATTCCGGGGGGTTCTTCAAGTGGGTCCGCTGTTGCGGTTGCTGGTGAACTTGTGGATTTTGCCATTGGTACTGACACGGGAGGCTCAGTCAGAATTCCTTCATCCTATTGTGGGATATTTGGGTTCAGACCGACTCATGGCCTTGTCGATATTACTGACGTGATTCCCTTAGCTCAAAGCTTTGACACGGTAGGCTGGATGGCAAAGGATGCAAAGGTATTACTAAAAGTTGGAGAATCATTGATTCCTTACGCACCTAAAGTTGGCCAAGATTTTTCTCAATTTTATTTAGAAGAGGAAGCATGGTCATTTTTGGATGAAGAAACGAAAGAATGCTTACTAAAAAAAGTGGAGGCGTTACCGTCAAAAAGGTATGTAAAGGTAACGAAAGATGGACTTACCGAATGGGCTAGTTTATTCCGTACCATGCAAGGTATTGAAATTTGGGAATCGCATCATGAGTGGATTGAAGAGGTTAAGCCATTTTTTGGACCAGGAATTGCCGAGAGGATTGAATGGACGAGTACTTTAAATAAAGATGAGCTTTCGGCAAAAAAGAGCAAGCAGCAAATGATTAGCACAAAGCTATCTAATCTATTAAAGGAAGATGGATTATTAGTGATCCCGACCGCTCCAGGAGAAGCCCCTAAGAAGAATTTATCGCTTGAAAAAATGGAGCAATATCGCTCAAAAGCGATGCAATTAACATGTATTGCTGGATTGGCAGGTTTTCCACAAGTGACGATTCCACTTTTGAAGGATAATAGATATCCGATCGGATTGTCCTTTATCGCAAATAAGAATGAGGACTTGAATCTGCTAAAATGGACAAGTCAGTTTGTGGAGAAGTGAGGGAGGTAATCATGGCTAAAAAAACATATTCATCCTACCGGCCAACGACGATGGCAGCAAATGGCATGATCACAACACCACACTATTTAGCTTCACAAGCAGGTATGAAAGTTTTGCAAAATGGAGGAAACGCTGTTGAAACGGCAATTGCAGCAGCCTCGACGATTGGCGTTGTTTATCCCCATATGAATGGAATTGGTGGGGATAATTTTTGGCTCATTTATAACGCAAAAGAGAAAGAACTGAAAGCGATAAATAGTTCGGGAAGTGCTGGAGATAAGGCGACGATTGAATTTTATAAAAGTCAGCAATTCGAAAAAATCCCCTCTAGAGGGGTGCTGGCTGCCAATACCGTACCTGGGGCGGTTGCTGGCTGGGATTTAGCCTATCAATTTTCACAAAAGAACCTAAAGGGTACATATACCTGGGGACAATTGCTTGAAGCGGCCATTGATTATGCGAAAGAAGGCTTTCCCGTAACTCCGAGCCAGCAATATTGGACGAACACGAATTTAAATAAAGAGGATAACGAATTGCGTCATTTGCAACGTTTTCCTCAATTTTGCAACGTTTTTTTGAAGTCAAATGGTCTTTCATATAGCCCAGGAGAACTGATGAAACAGCCTGATTTAGCATCAACATTAGAGGCGATTGCAACGGAAGGGAGTCAAGTTTTCTATAAAGGGAATTTGGCGAAAATAATGGACCGTGATTTTCAGGAAAATGGCGGTTTGTTAACATATGAAGATTTTGCTCGGCATAAAAGCGACTGGGTCGAACCGATTTCGGTTAAATATCGGGGTAACACTGTCTACAATGTACCACCGAATTCACAAGGATTTGCCTCGTTATCGATCTTAAATATTTTAAACCATTTTAATCTGGATTTAGTAGAAGAAGGCTCTGTGGAATATTATCACTTACTAATTGAAGCGATCAAACTAGCTTTTGTGGATCGAGATAAATATTTAACTGACCCGGAATATTCACCAATTCCATTACAATACTTACTATCACCTCAAAGAGGGCTAGAGCTTGCAGAAATAATTAATTTTACAAATGCGAAGAATTTCGATCAGCAACTGGATCCGAAAGGTGACACAATTTGGCTTGGAGTCGTGGATAAGGAAGGCAATGCTGTTTCTATGATTCAAAGCATATATCATGAATTTGGTTCGGGGTATATTCCGAAAAATACAGGTATTGTTCTACAAAATCGCGGCAGTTTCTTTTCACTTGATCCAGAACATGTCAATTGTCTGCAACCGAATAAACGTACCTACCATACATTAAACCCAGCAATGATGTTTACGGATGACAAGCTTTCCTTAGTTTATGGAACGATGGGGGGAGAGGGCCAGCCGCAAACGCAGACAGCACTTATAACAAGAATTGCTGATTATGGCTATCCGGTCCAAGCTGCGATAGAAGCTCCGCGATGGTTATATGGACGAACATGGGGTGTTGAATCTAATCGTTTAAAGATGGAGGGAAGGGTGTCTAAAGAGGTTTTGCAAGCACTTCGTGAAAAAGGTCATGATGTAGAAATTCACGAAGATTTTACAGATGTCATGGGTCATGCGGGCGTGATTAAGATTGACCATGCTACAGGAGTCAAATATGGAGGTGCGGATCCAAGAGGTGATGGAGCAGCATTAGGATATTAAAGGATGATGTTAGGAAAATGAACATGATAAATAGTGTCTAGTCTTCGGGCTAGGCTCTTTTTATGCGGTATTTAGTTAAGATCAACAAAACAGAATGAAAAGTTTGTCAGCAATAACTAATGTCAAAGCGGAATGTGAATTATATAATGAGAATATATTACATATAACGTTAGAAAACATAACATAAGGTATTATTGAGGAGGGATCAGGTTTGGGGAACGAGGTAGTCTCATTTCAACAGGTTGATAAGGTCTATACGACTGGTACTGTCGCACTGAGTCAATTGGATTTGTCCATTCAAGAAGGAGAGTTGATTAGTTTCCTAGGTCCTTCAGGATGTGGGAAATCTACGGCTCTGAGGATGGTAGCAGGACTAGGAGATGCGACGAAGGGGAAGATTGAAGTTTTTGGCCAAAATCCGAAAGAAGTCATTCAAAAAACAAATGATCTGGCATTTGTCTTTCAAGACGCAAATTTACTACCATGGAGAACGGTCCTTGATAATGTACTATTACCACTAGAATTAAGGGGTTCTGATAAAGATAGTCGCATGGAAAATGCCGTCAATGTTTTAGAAATGGTTGGGCTTAAGGATCATCTGAAATCCTATCCTAGACAGCTTTCAGGCGGAATGAAAATGAGGGTCTCTATTGCACGTGCTTTAGCAGCAAAGCCGAAGATGCTCCTGATGGATGAACCTTTTGCAGCTCTAGATGAGATGACAAGGCAAACCTTGCAAGGGGATTTGTTGAACATTTGGGAAAAAGAAAATATGACCATCTTATTTGTTACTCATAACGTCTATGAAGCAGTCTATCTATCATCAAGAATTGCTGTAATGTCAGCTAGACCAGGCAGATTATCTACATTTATTGATGTTGAACTCCCGAATCCTAGAGAACGTACGAATCGTCGGTTTACGGAATATGTGGAGCTTGCCTCTCGAAGTCTTGAACATAGTATCGGTCGAAGGGAGCTAGGGTAAATGTCTGTACAAACAGTTACAAGTAAAAATGAAAATATCGTTCAAGACGTCCAATCTTCAAAGACTAAGTTTAAATTGAAAAGAACGATAATTGGACCGATCGTCGCACTCGTTATTTTTCTAGCAATCTGGCAATTTATGCCTCTTATGCTTGATATAAAGCCTTTTATTTTACCGAAGCCATCAGACATTATTGCGGTTGCGATTTCAGAGTGGCATTTATTATGGCCAGCGATCCGAATCACTGTCACTGAATCGGTGATTGGATTTTTATTAAGTGCTGTTATTGGGATTGCTGTTTCAGTTTTACTAGCAAGCTCAAAAGTGCTTGAGATTAGTCTTTATCCTTATGCTGTTATTTTACAAACAATTCCTGTCGTCGCGATGGCACCGATTGTCGTCATTTGGTTCGGATCAGGCTTTAACTCGATTGTGATCATTGCCTTTTTGATTGGATTTTTCCCCGTTGTTTCGAATACATTGATGGGCTTGAAATCAGTCGATAAGGATATGTGTGATTTGTTCGCCTTATACAATGCTTCAAAATGGCAAACAATGTGGAAGCTTAGAATTCCAGCTGCACTTCCATACATTGTGTCTGGTTTAAAGGTTTCCTGTACGTTAGCGATTGTTGGGGCTATTACTGGAGAGTTTGTTGCAGGGATAGGCGGTGGAAAAGGTGGGCTTGGGTATGCGATAACGGTGGCAGCAGTTCAGTTGAAAACTCCATACTTATTTGCCTGTGCGATTGCTGGGGCGATCTTTGGGATCACGTTCTACCTTCTAGTAAGCTACTTCTCTCATTTAATGCTTAAGTCATGGCATGAATCCGCAATTAAGAATGAAAAATAGATACACATTGAATAAAAATAGTAGAGGAGAGAAGATGAATGAAAGGGTGGAAAAAATTACGATTTATACTTGTGTCGATGGTGTTCATTATGGTTCTAGCAGCTTGTGGCGGAGAACAATCTAGTTCGTCGTCAGAGGAAGCTAAAGAGGTGAAATTGGTTTTGAACTGGTTCGCGAAATCACAGCATGGCGGAGTGTATTCAGCTATAGAGGAAGGTTTGTTTAAAGATAATGGATTAAATGTGACCGTGGAGCCAGGAGGTCCGCAGGTATCCTCGATCAACATGGTCGCTTCAGGCAATGCAGAATTTGGACTTGCTCATGCAGACCAAATTGTAATGGCAAGAAATGAAGGGATAGAATTAGTCGCTGTAGCGGCAGCGATGCAAGGCAGTCCACAAGCTTTTATGTTTCATAAAGGATATGGGATCGATGAGTTTGAAGACTTAAATGGAAGAAAAGTATTTATCCAACCAGGGATTATCTACTGGGAATTCTTAAAGAATCAATATGATTTAAGTGGAGTAGAGGAATTAGCTTATACAGGTCAGCATGTCAATTTTATTGATGATATGGATGCGATTACGCAAGCATTTTTAACTTCTGAACCTTATTTCATGGAATTAGAAGGTGTTGAAGTTGAGACAAAGCTTGTTTCGGATGCTGGTTATGATCCATATAATGTAGTCTTATATGTCTCAAAGGACTATTTAGAAGATAATAAAGAGACGGTTAAAGCATTTACGGAAGCCTTTGTGGAAGGATGGAATGCGTATAAGGACTCATATGAAGAGATTAATCCAATCATTCAAGAGGATAATCCAGATATTGAACTTGAATCTTTACAGTTTGAATCCGAATCTCAAGAAGAGTTCGTCTATGGGATGGATGCGGCAGAACACGGCGTAGGCTACATGACGGAAGAACGCTGGGCAACTCTCATCGATCAGTTATACGAACTAGGACTAGTAAATGAGAAATTTGATGCAAGTGAAATCTTCACGACAGAATTTCTGCCGCAATAGACCATACACCACTTAATGTAGAATGAAATTTGAAGCTTGGGCTCCTTGCGAAAATGGATAAATCTCAATTCAGCAGGGCTCCATTGCCAGCAGATAAAAATCGAAAAAAATAAAAAGTAAGAGGATAAAAACGTATTGTTTTTAATCTCTTGCTTTTTTATGAATCAGCTTTTTATTTGTAAGAGAAACTTGGTGAATCTAATTTTTAACTATTGACAATATACCTATAGGGGTATATCATAAACGTGTCATGGATAATTGTTTCGTTGTTAGAGGCATAAATGATATATTTAATTGAAATGTGCAATTATGAATTTGATTATGTAAATATACAATTTTCTAAAGTCTAAAACGATTCTATAAAATGAGTAAACTAAACAAAATGGTTGATACTTTAAAGAGGGAGGAAAAGAAATGGGTTATAATGACCAAATTAAAAATCGAGTTAAACGTATCGAAGGGCAGCTTAGAGGCATATTACGCTTGATGGAAGAAGACAAGGATTGCAAAGAGGTTATAACACAGCTATCTGCTGCTAGAACAGCAATTGATCGAACAATGGGGGTAATTGTAAGTTCAAATTTAATCGAGTGTGTTAAACAAGCGGATGAAACAAATGAAAAAAGCACAGAAGAATTGGTAAAAGAAGCAGTAAATCTATTAGTAAGAAGTCGATAAAAAAGGGTTGACACCCTCTTTTATTTTAATAAATATAATACCTATAGGGGTAAGGGTAATGACTTGATTATATCTAGCTAAATACCCGTATGATAAATAAACAATAAATAGGAGGTCATAAAATGACAGAAAAGAAAAAAACAACAATTGTCCTATTAAGCGGAGATTATGATAAATCAATGGCAGCTTATATTATAGCGAATGGTGCAGCAGCTTATGATCATGAAGTAACAATATTTCATACTTTCTGGGGATTAAATGCGTTAAGAAAAGATGAAAGTATTTCCGTTGAAAAAGGATTTATGGAAAAATTATTTGCCAAAATGATGCCTAGAGGCGCTGAAAACATGGGATTATCCAAAATGAACTTTGCTGGTTTTGGACCTAAGTTAATCAAGAAAGTAATGAAAAAACACAATGCAATTCCTCTATCACAATTAATTGAGATGGCACAAGAGCAAGATGTGAAATTAATTGCCTGTACTATGACGATGGAATTACTGGGTTTACAGAAAGAAGAACTTTTAGACAATATTGAATATGCAGGAGTAGCGGCATATTTAGCAGAAGCTGAACATGGGAATGTCAACCTATTCATCTAATTGAGTAGATTTCACCATGTATCCAAGGTGAATAGTAAACGGCTAAAGAAAATGGGTACACAAAAGTAACAAATGTCAAAGGCGACATGAACGCCGGTTATAGTGAACATAAGGAGGAACGAACCATGAAAGAAATGACTGCAAAAGAAGTTGAATCGAAGTTAAATGAAGGAAAAAAATTAAATATTATTGATGTTCGCGAAGTTGATGAGGTAGCGGCTGGGAAAATACCAGGAGCCGTAAACATTCCATTAGGACTTATTGAGTTCCGAATGCATGAATTAGATAAAACAAAAGAATATTTGATCGTTTGCCGGTCAGGAGCCAGAAGCGGCCGTGTTTCACAATTTCTTGAGTATTACGGATTTAATGTAACTAATATGAAAGATGGAATGCTTTCTTGGGGAGGAAATGTAGAATAATTTTTTTAATCACAAAGATACCCATACAGGTATAAAACAGGAGGGAAAAGAATGGTTAACATGAGAGCAGACGTAATTATTGATGCAACTGGATTGGCATGCCCGATGCCAATTGTAAAAACAAAGAAAGCAATCAATGAAATAGAAGCTGGTCAAGTACTGGAAGTTCAGGCTACAGATAAGGGATCCAAAGCTGATATCAAGGCATGGTCTCAAAGTATTGGTCATCAGTATTTAGGGACGTTAGAAGAAGGTGAAGTATTAAAACATTATATAAGAAAGTCTTCTAATGATGAATCAATCGAAAAAAACATCCGAACGTAATTAACAATGATGAACTCGAACTGAAACTTAACATAAGTGAAAATATTGTGGTTCTTGATGTGAGAGAAACAGCAGAATATGAGTTTAGTCATATACCAAATTCTATCTCAATTCCATTGGGTGAACTAGAAAAGCGTTTATATGAATTAGATAAAGAAAAAGAAACTTATGTTATTTGCCGAACAGGAAACCGTAGTGACCTTGCTGCTCAAAAATTAACTAAAAAGGGATTCACTAAAGTCATTAACGTCGTACCGGGGATGAGCCAATGGACTGGAAAAAGAATAGAGGTCTCAAAATGAACCCGATTGAGTAGATTTTACCAAGGTAAATTAAAAAACGAACCATTACAGAAATTCTTTTGTTGATGTACTGGAAATATACTCATTTTCTGTAGAATTCATTCCCTAACGTTCGTTTTTTACTTGAAGTACGACTTGATGAAATTGATTCAATGAAAGTAATAAAAAGTGATTATCCATATTGTATAAATAAAATTGAACATATATTTTTTAAGTTAAATAATACTATAGGGGGTATATTGATGACTGTTAAAGTAATGACGTCAAAAGAGATAGTAAAAAAAGTATTTAATAAGGAAGAATTGTTTATTCTAGATGTTCGTAATGCAGATGACTTTCAGGATTGGAAAATCGAAGGTCAAAACTTTGAGTATCTAAATGTTCCATATTTCGAATTGCTTGATGGTGTTGAAGGAATTATGGATAAACTTCCCTCTGATAAAGAGGTATTGGTAGCATGTGCAAAGGAGGGATCTTCTATTATGGTCGCTGAAATGCTCTCTGATGAAGGGCTTACGATTTCTTACCTAAAGGGCGGTATGAAAGCTTGGAGTGAGTATTTAGAGCCTGTAAAAATCGGGAATTTGAACGATGGCGGCGAGCTTTATCAGTTTGTGCGTGTTGGGAAAGGGTGTTTATCCTATATGCTGATATCGAAGGGTGATGCTGCTATTTTTGATGCCACTCGTATGACTGATGTATATCTTGAATTTGCTGACAGTATGGGTGCCAAAATTACTCATGTCTTTGATACTCATTTACATGCGGATCATATTTCCGGTGGAAGGGATATTGCAGAAAAAATAGGTGCAACCTATTGGCTGCCTCCAAGAGATGCAACAGAAGTTACGTTCCCTTACGAACCATTAGAAGATGGAAATGTTGTTGAAATTGGAAACGTCAATATTAATATCCATGCCTTATATTCTCCAGGCCACACCATTGGATCTACTTCGTTTATTGTTGATAAAAAGTTCTTGCTTTCAGGTGACATTTTGTTCATTGACTCAATTGGAAGACCTGACTTAGCGGGATTGGCTCAAGATTGGGTAGGAGATTTAAGAGAAAGTTTATATCAACGTTATAGAGAACTGTCAATGGAATTAATCGTTCTTCCTGCTCACTTTATGATATTGGAAGAACTAAATGAAGATGGTAGTGTATCAGAAAAATTAGGAACTTTATACGCTAACAACCATGGCTTGAATATTAAAGATGAAAATGAGTTTAGAAAGATGGTAACAGAAAATCTACCACCTCAACCGAATTCGTATCAAGAAATTCGTAAAACGAATATGGGAAAAATCAATCCTGATAAAGAAAAGCAACGTGAAATGGAAATAGGACCAAATCGTTGTGCAGTTCGATAGGGGAAGCAAATAGTAGGAGGCAAAGAAATGGAAGTAACTAAAATTTTGGATGCAAAAAGATTGGCATGTCCTATGCCGATCGTAAAGACAAAAAAGGCAATGAGTGAATTAGAAAGCGGTCAAGTTTTAGAAATCCATGCTACGGATCAAGGAGCAAAAAATGACTTTCCGGCATGGACAAAATCAAGCGGTCACGAGTTAATTAAACACGAAATCGATAACGATGTTTTAAAGTTTTGGATTAAAAAAGGTTAAGAAAAGGGAACCAGATTGGGTTCCCTTTTCTTAAAGGAGAGACTGTATGATGGATATTGGATTTATCATTACCATCTTCTTAATTGGTTTTATTGGTTCCTATATTTCTGGGATGTTAGGAATTGGTGGTTCCATTATTAAATATCCGATGCTTTTATATATCCCGCCCTTATTTGGTTTAGCTGCATTTAGTGCCCACGAAGTATCAGGAATAAGCGCTGTTCAGGTGCTTTTTGCGACAATCGGTGGGGTTTGGGCATATCGTAAAGGTGGCTATTTAAACAAATTACTAATTGGGTATATGGGAATAAGCATTTTAATTGGTAGTTTTGTGGGCAGTTTAGGTTCAAGGATGATGACAGAGGGCGGTATTAATTTAGTATATGGCATTTTGGCAATCATAGCTGCTGTGATGATGTTTGTCCCAAAAAAAGGAATTGATGATATTCCTCTTAAACAAGTGAAATTTAATAAATGGATTGCAGCTTCTCTAGCATTATTTGTAGGAGTTGGTTCTGGAATTGTTGGAGCGGCAGGAGCTTTCTTATTAGTTCCAATCATGCTAGTTGTTTTAAAAATACCAACACGAATGACGATTGCTTCTTCATTGGCTATTACGTTTCTATCTTCAATTGGCACTACAGTTGGAAAAATTACCACGGGACAAGTTGAATTCTTACCTTCCGTCATAATGATCATTGCCAGCCTTGTTGCCTCACCATTAGGTGCAATGGCTGGAAAAAAGGTAAACACAAAAATTTTACAAGTTATATTAGCTTTATTAATTTTAGCAACCGCCATTAAGATTTGGATTGATATACTATAACCCTAAACAAGATTATCTCACTATTGTAGCTTTACTATGGTAGGTTTTCATCTTAACATTATCTTGATATTTCCTATAAAGGTTCTGGAAATTAATTTAATATAATGAACTTGAAAGAAGAAATAGGAAATGGATGAAAGGGAGTTGGCTTGTAATGAAATGGAGTTATTTGTTGACAACAACTGCTTTCGTAGGTTTTTTTTCATTAGGTGTTATGGTTACTCCAAATGGCATGTCATCAGCAACGGTAAAACAGCAAGATGCTAGCAAAGGTTTGTCCGTTATTCAAACAGTCGATGAACAGGAGAGCAATCAAGAAGGAGAAACGGAATGGATTTGCCCAGTGACAGGAGAATCCAACGGGATGAGAACTGGGATGGGTATGACAGGCGGAATGATGACTTCTATGTCAGAGCTACTTTCTGATGGACTAGGTATGACAATAGAGGAATTCCAGACAGCACGTATGGAAGGTAAGTCTGTTGCTGAGATGGTTGAAGAGAAAGGGATTAAGTTTGAAGACTTAGTGAAGGCAGTAATAGAAGAAAGAAAGAGCGAACTTGCCCAGCAAGTGAATGATGGAGTACTAACACAAGATCAAATGGAAAATAGATTAAGAAATATGGAAACGATGATGAACCGGGCATTCGAACAGGATGGTACAGGTCATATGCGCGGCAGTAAAATGGGTATGAAGCAAGGTAGCAGATGGAGTAATGATGCCAAACCTCAGCAAACTCAAATCGGAACTGGTACACAATTTTAGTAGGATAACTAACAATGTTTAAACTCTGGGGCTTTGCTTCAGAGTTATTTTGGTTATGTACCGATTTAACTTGGCAGACATATTTGTCCTGATTGAACAGTTTTTCCTCCTAGTATAATAGTAAATGAGGAAGGTAAGGAGGTTAGAATGTGAGTAGAGTCATTGCTGTTGTGGATGATGAAGTGAGAATACGAGATATGGTGAAAACATTTTTACAGCAAGAAGGCTTTGAAACAGTTGAAGCAGCAGACGGAGAAGCAGTGGTTCAGTTAGTAGAAAACCATGATCTAGACCTGATCCTATTAGATGTTATGATGCCGAAAAAAGATGGACTACAAGCATTAAGAGATATCCGCTCTAAACATAAAAAAATACCCGTTATCATGTTAACAGCAAAATCTGAGGAAATAGATAAATTATTAGGTCTTGAAATGGGTGCGGATGATTATGTTACCAAACCCTTTAGTATGCGTGAACTCACTGCAAGAATAAGGGCGGTTTTGAGAAGGTACAGTATCGATGAGATTAATGATGAAATAGATGAACTTTTGATTCGTGACGATATTGAAATTAATTTATCGACATATGTAGTAAAGGTAAACACCGAAATCATAAATCTAACACCTACAGAATATAATATTTTGGTGACACTGGCTAGAAAGCCAGGCCGTGTCTATAGTCGACTTCAATTAATGAACAGTGTGATGGGAGAGGAGTATGTTAATTATGAGCGTTCGATTGATACTCATGTCAGTAACTTAAGAAAAAAAGTTGAAAAAGACCCAGCTCACCCAAAGTACATACATACGGTTTATGGAATTGGCTATCGTTTTGGTGAAAAAAGATGAAGCTGCAAACAAAGTTGATCATTGCATTTATCTTGATTGTTTTGTTAATGGGAATTAGCCAATCAATCTTTGTACAATCTAGTATCCGCACAACTTTCCAAAATTATCTAGACCAACACACGAACAATTTTTTGCTGCGAATGGAACAGACTCTGGAGCAATATTATGAAGAAACAGGCTCGTGGAATAAGGCACAGGAGCTTTTTTTAAATTATGATTCCACAAATGAGCAAGGTCATGGTATGATGAGACGCACTATGTTCATGAATATGTCCACACCTAATAGCGATTTATTAATACTTGACTTGAATGGGGTTATCATCGGTGATTCAACTGGTGAGAGAATTGGTTTGGATGGTACGGATATATCTGGAAAGAAAGTGGCTTTAAGTGTCAATGGCGAAAAAAAAGGGACCCTAGTCCTCTATCAAAATAAGCTTCAAAATCTTGAAAAAGAGTTTCTGCAATCATCCAATAAGGCTATTATAATTAGTGGTTTATTGGCAACTATAGTGGCAGCGGTGTTTAGTCTATTTATATTAAGAAAAATATCTGAACCTTTAAAGGTTTTAATGATCGGAATTAAACAGTTAGCTAGTGGAAAAAGAACAACCAAAGTCCATATAAAGTCAACCGATGAATTCTATGAGCTTGGGGAAGCATTTAATGATATGGCACAGAAGATACAACAAAATGAAGAAAAAAGACGTGCTATCGTGGCGGATGTGGCACATGAGTTACGTACACCTTTAGCAATATTGCAAGGAAAACTAGAATTAATGCAAGAAGGGGTGAGTGCACCTACGGAAGGAAATATTCTTGAACTCTCAGATGAAGTGTATCGCTTGAGTCGTTTAGTAAATGATATACAACAGTTAAGTCTTGCAGAAGCGGGCAAACTTCCGCTAAATATTCAGTCTGTTGATATATCTGGAATGATAAAAAGAATTTCCCATCACTTTCAGGTGCTTGCTGATGAAAAGGACATTGAACTTAAATATAACAAAAACCAAGAAGAAAGATTGCTGCAAATCGATGCAGATCGAATGACACAGGTGATTGTGAACCTTGTTGGGAATGCTCTTCGTCATACTCCTGAGAATGGAATAGTAGAGATTTCTACTTTGCAAAAAGAAAATTGGTTTTTAATCAAAGTAGCTGATTCCGGACAAGGAATACCAGAAGACGTGCTTCCTCACATTTTTGATCGATTTTATAAAAGGGATACTTCAAGAACACGTAATGAAAGTGGTACTGGTCTAGGGTTATCCATTGCCAAGGGATTTGTGAAAGCGCATGGTGGATTCATTACCGTTGAAAGTGAAAAGAACAAAGGCGCTGTTTTTACTATCAATCTTCCTATTTAAACAACACACCCTAGTCAAATTACCAGGGTGTGTTTCTCTTTTAACTACCCCTATAAACCTGATACCCCCATGGTGAAATGAGTAATGGTACGTGATAATGTGCAGTTGTATCCGCGATGCTGAAGCGGACTGGCACTTTGTCTAAAAAAGCGGGTTCGGGTAGATCAAGTTGTTTACTTTGAAAATATTCCCCGATATGAAAAATGAGTTCATATACGCCACTAATCATATTTTCAGCAGACAAAAGGGGCTTATCAATCCGCCCATCTGAATTACTAACCGTAGACATGAGTAGCTGCCATTCATCGTCACACTGAATATAAAGCTCGATTTTCACATTGCTAGCGGGAGTGCCATGGGTTAAATCTAAAATATGGGTCGTCAATCCTGCCATAATTTCCTCCTCTTCATGCCTCTTTTACAGAAGTTACACTTTCCTTCTTCGGCCATTCCCCAACAAATTCTTCATGATCATAAGTAAGGAAACGATTTAATATTTGCTCTTTATCATCTTGGAAAAGTTGGTCGGAAATCGCAAGCGCAAGCTTTGGTAAGGCAAATCTGATCCCGGAAAGGGCAGATGCAGAAAGTCCGCAGCTTATTAACGTTGAATAATTAAATACGAATAGGCCGTATAATCGTTCTTTTCCCTGATCGTCACGACTCATGAATGAAAAGTTCGGGCTAAGATAAGGATGGGCATCAACAAGCGGATTTGCAATATTCTCAGGTGCGGAAAATTTATCACTCCAACGGGCAATGTGCTTTTCAATTAACCTTAATTCTGGACGAAGAGAAGGATTGGTTACAAGTCCGGTACTGATAATTAAGTGGTCGAACGAGTAAGTCCCTTGAGGAGTAGTAACGAGAACTCCATCTTCTGTTTCTGCCACATCGAGCCATGGTGAGCCTAAATGAAGCTCGAATTCTGACCATGATGTAGCCCGATTAAAAGTATCGTTCGTTGGGGGTTGATTGAATTTAAAGAAGTGAGAAATTGCTGTATATTTCTCTAAATCTGATAGAGTGTGATAATGTTCGATAATGCCTGATACCTCCATTTGTCGTATTGGATTAATACGAGGAAGCTCCTTTCGCCTTACGAATACATGAACTTCTCCAACGCCTTCAGTGAGAGCTGTATGAGCATTATCAAAAGCAGAAGCGCCGCCACCCAATATAGCAATCTTCTTATCTTTTAGTGTAGCAAAATCAATAGGTTCAGAAGTATGTGTATAGTGATGTTTTGGTAATTTCTCAGAAATAAATGGCGGGACATACCATTCACCCCCACCCTGCATTCCAGTTGCAGAGATGACTTTACGGGCTAGTAATTTTCCACTTGGAGCTCCAGGACCGTCAATGTGCAAGTAGTGAATGCCTTCCTCAGAAGGTTCAATTAACTTCAGTTTCACTTCGTTTGCCACAGGTAAATTAAGAATTTCACGATACCATCGTAAATAATTCATCCACTCGCCTCGAGGGATTTTATCAAGCTTTTTCCAGCCTTCTACTCCTTTCTGAGCTTCCCACCAAGCGCGAAAAGTCAGGGAAGGAATGCCGAGATCGATGGACGTTAAATCCTTGGGTGTTCGTAGTGTAACCATTCGTGCGTATGTTTCCCAGGGGCCTTCATAGCCTTTAGGATTTTCATCGATTACTAGTATATTGTAGATCCGCTCACGCTTTAAAGCGAAGGCAGCACTAAGTCCGCTTTGCCCACCACCAATAATGACTACATCGTACACTTGACCTTCAGGATGATGGAAAGGTTGTACCCATTCTGGACCTCCAAAGTTTAAATACGAAAGATCTTTTTTCACTTGTTCATTTAATGCCTCTAAGCTCATATATTTTCCTCCTTTTTAGAATCATTCATTGATTTTTTCTTGTAAACGAAGCAGTCCGATCTGATAAGTTTGTTCTAATGCTGTTTCAAATTCTGTTTCAACTGAATTTTGAATTCTCGCTTCCATTGCTTTGTATATTTGCTCTTTACTTTTGCCACGAACGGCAATGATAAAGGGGAATCCGAATTTTTCCATATAACTTCGATTTATAGTGATAAACTGGTCGTATTCTTCAGGTGTCAAATCTTTTAAGCCAGCCCCTTTTTGTTCATTAACAGAGTCAGGGCTCATTTCTACACGATCTCCTAAATTGGGGTGTTCCTTAAGTAAGGTAAGCTTTTGTTCATTTGTAGATTTTTTTATAATTGAAACCATCTCTTTATGTAGATGTTCGACTGAAGAAAATGGTTTTGTTTCAAATGCCATTTCTGTTATCCACGGTGAGTGCTCGAAAATGCCACCGAAAAGGTCTATGAAATCATGTTTCGTTAACGTATTGACTTGTTCGATTGTGAGCATGTTTATCATTCCTTTACTTAGTCTGTTAAAAGTTATAACATTCAGAGTTATTTTTATTTACATAATAATAAAATAATTTATCGTTGTCATTGGTTAGGGTAGCTGAATAATTTATCAATCAATGTGCGTTATGCACAAAGCTAACTTATATTTCTAACAGTGCCTTGATTCGTAGTGCAACTCTTAGCTGTAAGGTCGTTTCCGGTTCCTTTAATGTCTTTCCAAGAATTTCCTCGCATTTTTCAATCCGATAGACAACCGTGTTGCGATGAACAAATAATCTTTTTGCTGTTTCAGAGATTTGACAGTTTGAATCCAAAAATACGGATAACGTCTGAATTAATGTTTGTTCATCCTCTGTTTCTGGGCAGGTAAACCCTTGTAATGCATAAGTATAGAAGTTTCTTAATTCTTTTGCTGGAATAAGGCGCAATAGTTCGGTCACATCTTTTGTCTGAAAGACTTGAATAAAGTGGCGTTGTTTCAATAGTTCTCCTTGTGCCAAAGCATCCAAAGCTTCACTGTAAGCATGTCTAGTTTGTAGGAAAGTATGGCTGACATTGCTCACACCGAAAGAGATGGTTTTATTAAAGTAGGTACTGACCTTTTGTTGCAGACCGTTAAGGGAAGTTTCAATAAAGGAACTTGCTTCCTCGATTTCATATAGAACAATACAACGATCCCCTAATGTAAAAAGATGTCCTACTGAGCTTGAGTTCTGTAGTTCTTCCTCTAGAAATTCGTAAATATCATCGATTATTTGCTGCCTTTCCCGATAAGAAAAGTACTGGTCCGTATCATCTACTTTGCCGATGGCACAGATATATTTTTGATCATTAAAAAGAGAGAATTCTGTTGCCCGATTCATAATCTCTGTGTCGGTGGAAAAGGCTTGATCGAGGAAATGGGTAAAGAAATCATTTCGGATATTTCGTGATTGTTGTTTAAGGGCTTGTTCCTTCATGAGCGCAAAAGAGATAACGTTAATAGCCTGTTCGATCGTTAATAATGTTGAAGGTTGATGAATTTCCCCTAAAATAGAAAGAAATCCACTTTTCTTCTCGTTAAAATAAACGGGAAAAAGGGTATACGATTGTTTTGTTGAACAAAGTGAAAAGTAAATACGAGCAGTGTTATTCATCGTTTGGTAGAAAACATTCTTACGGATAGAACCCATAAATGAATAAAAGTCAGAATCATAATTCGTGGTGTACAGTGGTTTTAAATGTTGATTAATTAAGTGGACAGGGTGATTTATCATATTTGATAAATCTTGTAGCAATTTTGGAATTCCTTCTCCTTGTAAAACGATGCGCGTAAATTGTTTGTGTGTTTCAAATGCATGGGCTAGTTCAGTGGCATGTTGATCTAGAATTGCTCTTAACGTATAGTTAACAATTTCCCCAAGGGACAAGTCTAACGGAAGCTCGATAATTGGAAAGGCAAGAGCATCGGCAAGCTCCAATACTTCTAGAGGGATTTCTTGTAAAAATCGCTTTGTTTTTATGCCTAATGCAGCACAGCCTTGTGCATGCATAGCTCGAATTAATTCCACTAGTTGATCCGGGTGATCTTTTAAATGATAGGCGGTAGTAATGAGCATTTCATCTGGATTAAGAAAATGGATAATATCTGGTGCATCCATCATATTGACCGTGTTTACTTCTCTGTTTTTCCCAGCTGCTCCTGCGATTAGCGACATTCCGGTGAATTCAGACACGGATAATAATTCGGTTACCTTCATCATGACACCTCTTTAAAAATTCAGAATAATATATTTTTTTAATCATAGCACAAAAAATGCACTTGGTTAATATAAACAAAATCGATATTTAAATTTGTATAAAAATGATAATGAACTCTCAAGGTGAAATCAGTAAACTTAACTTAAATATCTATGTAACAAAAGTTAACATGAACTTTTTAGTTGGGGAGTGAATCGGATGGCCATTCGAGTTGGGAAACAGACGAATAAGGAAAATACAGTAGAGGAAATGATTGAATGGCTTGCTCAGTTTGGAAAAACAGAAACTGGGGGTAATACAAGGCTGTTATTTTCGAAAGAATGGAAGGAAGCCCAAAGAGCCATAAAAAATAAAATGGAAGAGTTCAAGTTGGATACCTATTTTGATAGTGCTGGTAATCTATTCGGTAAACTACAGGGGACAGAAATAAGTAGCAAATCGATCTTAACAGGATCACATATTGATACGGTGAGAAATGGTGGGAAGTATGATGGAGCGTACGGAATTATTGCAAGCCTTCTTGCTACATCGCGATTATTCAAGGCATTTGGTTACCCGAAAAAAACGATTGAAGTCATTTCACTTAGTGAAGAAGAAGGGAGTCGTTTTCCTTTAACGTTTTGGGGATCGAGAAATATAAATGGCGCTTATAATTTAGAAAGTGTGAAGAATTTACAAGATGAGGAGGGAATATCTTTTTTAGATGCGATGAAATCTGCAGGTTTCGATCCAAACTATTATACTCCTTCGATTCGTCATGATATTGAGCGGTTTATTGAGATTCATATCGAACAAGGAATGGTTCTTGAACGAAATAAGAAATCCATTGGTGTCGTTTCTTATATTGTTGGGCAACGTCGGTTTACGGTAAAAGTGAGCGGTGAAAGCAATCATGCTGGTACGACTCCGATGTTTTATCGCAAGGATGCAGTGACCACAACGTCACGATTGATTACGTATTTAACCGATAAAGCAAAAGAAATCGATTCACAGTTAGTGGCAACCGTAGGGAAAATCAATGTAAAACCTAATGTCCCCAATGTGGTGGCAGGTGTTGTGGAATTCAGCTTAGACATCCGAAATCATCGCGAAGACATGCTTAACCAATATTGTGAAGATATATTTGCTGAATTTGAAAGATTCGCAAACGAGTTAGAGATGAACGTTCAAGTATCACAATGGATGGATGTCAAACCAATTGCGATGGATAAAGGGATGAACAGGATGGTTCGCCAGCTTGCATCCAATAAAAACATTAGCCATCAGGATATCGTCTCTGGTGCTGGGCATGATGCCCAAGTATTTGCCTCGATTTGCCCAACTACTTTATTGTTTGTACCGAGTCAAAAAGGCATAAGTCATTCTCCTCAAGAGTTTACAAAATTAGAAGATTTGGAGACAGGAGTAGAGCTTCTGACAGAGCTATTATACAAATTGGCCTACTAAGGGGGATGGAAGATGAGTTTTTCAGAGCTAAATACACCGAAGAGAACGATTATGACACCAGGACCAGTGGAAGTGGACCCGAGGGTTCTAAGAGCACTCAGTACACCGATATTAGGGCAGTTCGATCCAGCTTTTACAAATATTATGAATGAAGTAATGGAAATGCTACGAAAGGTTTTTCAAACGAACAATCATTGGGCATTCCCGATTGATGGAACGTCTCGTGCTGGGAATGAAGCAGTGTTATCGAGCATAATCGAACCAGGGGATAAAGTACTTGTTCCGATTTATGGCCGTTTTGGTCATTTGCTTGTGGAAATCTGTGAAAGATATGGCGCAGATGTTTATACGCTCGACTGTCCATGGGGCGAGGTCTTTGAACCAAGAATGATTATAGCTGAAATGAAAAAGGTATCTCCAAAACTTGTTGCGATTGTACATGGCGAAACTTCTACTGGAAGAATACAGCCGCTCCAAGAAATTGGAAAGGCGTGTCGTGAGCAAGATGTTTTATTGGTAGTTGATGCTGTGGCTTCGATTGGTGGAGTCGAAGTAAAAACAGATGAATGGTGTATTGATGCAGTAATAGGTGGAACACAAAAGTGCCTGTCTGTCCCATCTGGAATGGCGCCCATTTCCTATAATGAGCGAATTGAGGAGATTATTCTCTCTCGTAAAAAGGTGGAACGAGGAATTGCGACCGATGAGGACCGTCAATATGTACGAAGCAAGCTTCCGATTGCAAGTAACTATTTTGATTTAGGGATGTTGCAAGATTATTGGAGCCCAAGAAGATTGAATCATCATACGGAAGCGACTTCGATGGTGTATGCCTTGAGAGAAGGCTTGCGACTTGTATTGGAAGAAGGTTTGGAAGAGAGGTTTAAGCGCCATCAATTTCATGAGCAAGCATTAATAAAAGGAATTGAAGCGATGGGATTAGAACTTTTTGGTGATCCTGAAAACAAGCTCACTTGTGTTACCTGTGTCAAGATTCCTACAGGTGTCGATGGAGACGCGGTAAGAAACATGCTCCTACAGAAATTTGGGATTGAAATTGCTTCATCTTTTGGACCATTACACGGGAAGATTTGGAGAATTGGAACGATGGGTTATAGTTGCAGGAAGGAAAATATTCTTTCAGTCTTAGGGGCGTTAGAGGCAGTACTTATCCGCCATGGAGTGGCAGTCAATCGAGGAAATGCATTGCAAGCAGCTCTAAATCATTATGACGCCAAGGTGGTGGGATAAATGGTTCTTTTTGATTTAGCTATTTGCAATGGTTTCGTCGTCTTACCTGGAGGTGTGAAAAAGGCTGATGTTGGAATTAAAGATGGCAAGATTGCTAAAATAGATGCAAATTTAACCGGGCAAGCGGACAAAGAAATGGACGCGAGTCGGTTATATATTTTCCCAGGTGCTATTGATGTTCATGTCCATTTCAATGATCCAGGAAGAGACGAATGGGAAGGCTTTGAAACCGGTTCAGAAATGATGGCAGCAGGTGGTTGTACGCTCTTTTTTGATATGCCATTAAATGGGATTCCATCAACGATTAACAACGAAGCTCTGATGCAAAAAATAGAGAAAGCGAGAGAGAAATCAATGGTTGATTTTGCCTTATGGGGTGGACTTGTCCCAGGAAATGTCGACTACTTAGAAGAGCTTGCTGAAGCTGGAGTGATAGGCTTTAAAGCGTTTCTTTCTGAATCTGGAAATGAAGAGTTTGAGCGGGTCGACGATATCACACTGTTGAAGGGAATGAAGAAAATCGCATCACTGAACAAAGTTCTTGCCCTCCATTCGGAAAGTGATGCGATAACGAAATGGCTAACGGCTGAAAAGCGACAAAAAGGACAATTCAGTGCAGATGATTATCTAGAAACGCGACCGATTCGCGCAGAAGTCGAGGCGGTTGAAAGAGTCCTGTCCTATGCAAAAATCACAGGCTGTCCGATTCATTTTGTCCATATAAGCAGTGCGGCTGCTGTGGGGAAAATTGAGGAGGCAAAAGAACAGGGCATTGATGTAACCGTGGAAACCTGTCCCCATTATTTACTATTCTCCCATGAAGATTTAGTAGAAAAAGGAACAGTTGCGAAATGTGCACCACCGTTAAGAGAGAAAGAAGAACAGGAGAAATTAATTCATTTATTCATAGATGGTAAGTTTGATATGATTGCCTCTGATCACTCTCCTTGTCCTTTTTCCTTAAAGGATCCAAAGACTCATCATCTTTTTGAGGCATGGGGTGGAATTAGCGGGGGGCAGTTTACCTTACTTGCCATAATTGAATTAGCGTTAAAATATGACCTTCCTTTTGAAAAAATTGCTAAGCAATTGTCAGCGAATCCAGTGGAACGGTTTAAGCTTCCTTTTAAAGGGGGAATTGCTGTGGGCGAACCTGCCAATTTTGCGATTGTAACAACAGAAGAAACGTTCACCGTAACGGAGTCTAATTTCTTTGCAAAACATAAAGAAAGTCTCTATCTTGGGCATACTTTCCCCTGTAAAATAAAGTCTACCATAAATAATGGGAATATCATTTTTGAGGACGGACATATTAAGCAATCGATAAACAAGGGAAATTGGCTCAAAGGTATAACAAATTAATAAAAAAAGTCTACCTAAGGGTAAAGAAAGGTATAATAAAAGGTATTAGAAAATGAGAAAGAAGCCCATTCTATTAATGGATGAGGCTTTTTTCATTTTTTTGAAATAATTAAATAGGACGGTTTTTATGAATAAAATAATAAAGTTGAAAGTAAAGTCATCATATGTGAAGAGCATTAAGGCTGGTGTTCCTCTAATCAAAAAAGAAGCGATTCAAAACGCCAATCTACTAGGTGAGGAAGGAGCGCTCATTGAACTAATGGATGACAAAGGTGCTTTCCTAGCAAAAGGATATTATGGGCAACAAAATAAAGGAATTGGATGGATACTAAGCAGACAGAAAGACGAGCAAATTGACGCCCATTTTTTCGAGAAAAAAGTTAAAAAAGCATTAGAACATCGTAGTTTTTTGTTTAATGATCCAGAAACGACGGCGTTTCGAGTGTTTAATGGTGAAGGAGATGGAATTGGTGGCGTAACGATTGAGTATTTTGATGGCTACCTTCTTATTCAGTGGTATAGTGAGGGCATTTATCAATTTAAAGATGTGCTAATCGAAGCTTTAAACAAGGTTGTCGAATATAAAGGTCTTTATGAAAAGAAACGTTTTGATGCTCAAGGTACCTACATGGCAGACGATGATTTTGTCATCGGAGAAAGAGCGCCTGAACCACTTCTTGTAAAGGAAAATGGCATGAACTTTGCCGTTTATTTAAATGAAAGTGCAATGGTTGGGATCTTTTTAGATCAACGAGAGGTAAGAAAGAAGATTCGCGATCAATATGCAGAAGGTAAGACGGTATTAAATACCTTTTCGTATACGGGTGCTTTTTCAGTCGCTGCTGCATTAGGTGGTGCCATTAAAACAACAAGTGTCGATGTGGCCAATCGCAGTAAAAGCAAAACTATTGAGCAATTTAGCGTCAATGGAATCGACTTCGAAGCGCAGGATATTATCGTTGAAGATGTGTTCAACTATTTTAAATATGCGGGGCGAAAAAATCTTAGCTTTGATTTGGTGATCCTTGATCCACCGAGCTATGCACGTTCTAAAAAGCATACATTCAGTGCAGGAAAGGATTATTCGGATCTATTAGAAAAAGCGATTCGCATTACAGAAAAGGGTGGGGTTATTGTGGCCTCTACTAATTGCAGTACATTTGGCATGGACAAATTCAAAGGTTTCATCGTAAAAGCTTTCCAGCAGGCTAATTCCAAGTATCAAATTCTTGAAGAGTTCAGACTTCCTGCAGACTTTAAAACGATCAAAGAATTTAAAGAAGGAGATTATTTGAAGGTCGTGTTTTTGAAAAAACGCTCATAAGGTATTGTTTGTATTCTGTAATAAATGCAAGAGGGCTGGGAAGTAATTTCCAGCCCTCTGGTGTTATATTAACGTACCCGGCTAGTCGTACCTGCAATCAGTCCTTTTGTTGAGGCAGCACGTACCCAGCTGGGATACTCTTGCATCAATAAATCATACAATTCATGATCTGAGACATGCTGTGGATCTTCGACGCTAAAGAAATCGGCATTGTCAATATAGCGGCCAGAGAGATCATCTAGTTTTTCCAAAAATGAAAAATCAGATTGGAAGGAATTAAAAAGTCCGCGTCTTTTTACTCCTTTATTTGATTTCCCAATCGCCATAAACTGCCAAAAGATCGGTTCGTAAGATGAGTTTCGAATATGATTGATCGTTTCTTTTTCATCGAAGGTTGCGCCGTCGGTTACAAACATGACGTAGACGGGAACCGAGCTTGGGTGCGGTGAATTTCTTTTTGAAGCTTGTCCAAAATAGTGCTCACGGATCGTTTTCATCGCCTTTCCATAGTAGGTGCTACCTTCTAATGGATAGCGCTTAATTAATTGATTGACAAAACCATTAAAGTTATCAATAGTTAGTTCTCCTGCATCATGAGACCTTGCTCCAAATAAGAAAATATCAATCGAGCCATCGTCATCAAAACGAGTTCCTAATGCTAGTATTCTCTCAGCAAAATCTTGAATCTTTCCGGAGCGATACAAGCTATACATCGAGGCAGATATATCTAAGCAGAGCGCAACTTTTGCATGATGATTCTGTAACCCTACCTTCTCAAGTGACACCTTCGCTTTTTTTGACAGGTCAAGGATTTTAGGAGCTTGCTGGGCCATTTTCTTCTCCAGATTGACTTTCTTATCATTTGCTGGAGGTGACGGAGTGATTTGGGGCTGTTCTTCTTCTGCCACTTCTCCACCAAAATCCTTTAGAAGAGCAGCAAGACCTCCGTCATAGCCTCTTCCCACTGATGCCACTCTCCAAATTGATTTGACATAAAGCTCAGCAATAATCACAGCCTTTTCATTCTGAAATTCATTTCCTTTAAAGGTGTATTCCAAAATAGATTGTCCATTTGCTTTTATTTGAATCGATCCTGAAAAAATATTCCCCATGGTTCCTTCCCCGTCAATCGTGCCTGTAAATACTAAATATTGAGCAGATGGGGGTAGCTTGTCCAAATTGATTAGAAAGGTTCCAGAGCCATTTTGATAGTTTGGAAGCCGTAGCTCATTTAAAGGAGATTGAGTCTGGTTGTAAAAGATCATGTAACGGTCGTCCACAAGCTTTTTGTCCGCATTTAATCCAAAACAAGTAATGTCAATTTCTGAATTTGCATCGATTTTCACTTCTACTTCAATCTGTGTAGATGGCGTGTAATCTACGAGTTTCACTTTCTCCCCACGAATTAACGATTTCATCTTGTCCTCCTTAATCGCTCGTTTCTTATAGTTTACTTTAAATTGGCAAAAAAGTTTAGATTTTACTTTTAATTGGTGGAAATTGCATAACAGTGGATCGTTGCTCAAATACTATTTTCAGTAGCAAAGCTAGGAGGATAAGTATGCGTACAAACGATGGGTTAATGTCTATTTTTGCTTTAGGAGGACTTAATGAAGTAGGGAAAAATATGTACTGTATTCAATATGAAGAGGATATAATCGTTATCGACTGTGGAAATAAGTTTCCAGATGAGAGTTTATTGGGAATTGATTTGATCATTCCTGATGTCTCATTTTTAGAGGACAACAGGGATAAGGTCAAAGCGTTAATTGTGACACATGGGCATGAGGACCATATTGGTGGGATCCCTTATTTGCTAAAAAAGATTGATGTACCTGTGTTTGCGACGCGATTTACACTTGGATTAATTGAATTAAAGTTGGAAGAACATAAGTTAATTAGGGAGACGAAACTAGTAGAGATCGATTCAAATGCTGAATTAAAAATCGGCCAAATGATCGTACAATTTTTCAGGGTGAATCATAGTATTCCTGACTGTCTAGGTGTTGTATTCCGAACACCACAAGGAAATATTGTCCATACAGGTGACTTTAAGTTTGATTTAACCCCTGTTAACCAACAGTATTCGGATATTCATAAAATGGCTCAAATCGGTACTGAAGGTGTATTACTATTACTATCAGAAAGCACGAATGCTGAACGACCAGGAAGTACACCATCGGAGAAAATGGTTGGAGAGCAAGTGATGGAGGCATTCATTGAGGCGAAACAAAAGGTGATCCTATCAACATTTGCCTCAAATATTAACCGTGTACAACAGGTGGTAGACGCTGCGATGCGGACAAATCGAAAACTTGCTTTACTTGGGAGAAGTATGGTCAATGTTGTGGATGTAGCAATTCAACGTGGGTACTTAACGGTTCCAGAAGGAATGCTGATTGAAGCAAATGAAATCAATGAGTTATCTCCGGAGCGGGTTGCGATTTTATGTACGGGAAGTCAAGGAGAACCATTGGCGGCTTTATCTCGCTTATCGACTGGAAACTTCAGAGGGGTGGAAGTGTTAGCGGGTGATACAGTAATTCTTGCGGCAGGACCAATCCCAGGAAATGAAAAAAGTGTATCGAAAATCGTTGATAATTTATTTACACTTGGTGCCCATGTTATTTATGGTTCTGGAAAAGGCATGCACGTTTCAGGTCACGGATATCAAGAAGATTTAAAATGGATGCTTACACTTATGAAGCCGAAATATTTTATCCCGATTCATGGAGAATATCGGATGCTCCATCAGCATCGAATATTAGCTGAATCGGTTGGGTTAGAACAAGAAAATACATTTATCCTCAAAAATGGTGACGTGGTGGATATTGAGCATTCACTTGCTCGCCACGCAAGGCGAATTCATGCTGGGGATACATATGTAGATGGAGTAGGAGTTGGGGATATCGGTGAAATTGTTTTAAGAGATCGGAAACAACTATCAGAAGATGGAATGCTTGTTATGGTCTTAACAATGAGTAAGGTAGATAAAAAATGGCTCTCACGTCCAGATATAATAACGAGAGGGTTTATCTACGTAAAAGATTCAGAGGAATTAATGAAAGAAATGCATCGACTCATTGATAAGACGCTGAAAGATATAAACCTTTCCGGAAGGGGACAATGGAGCTCGGTGAAACAAAGTTTAAAGAAAACCATTGGTGAATTTTTATATACAAAAACAAAAAGAAGACCGATGATATTGCCAATCATCATTGAAATTTAATAAGAAGAGAATTCTTTATCATTGCAATGCTGTAACGTAATGGGATAACATAAAAGTGGAAATAAAGAATATGGGTATGCAACTGAGTCGATTTCACCATGTACGAAGGTAAATTAAAGAACGAATATCTGTAGGTTATACATTCGAACCCACCTTAAAATATTTTCTTTTTTTTACTTAAAAGCACAAGTATGAGATTGATGCAACTGTATTCAAATAGAGAAGATCAGCGAAGAAAGTTGGTACTAAAAATGAGTGAAAAAAGCGTTATTTTTTTTGATATTGATGGAACTCTTCTCGATCATGACAAGAAACTACCTGAAACAACGAAAAAGGCTGTGCTCGATTTAAAGGAACAAGGACATATAGTGGCAATAGCAACAGGTAGAGCCCCATTCATGTATGAGGATTTACGAAATGAATTAGGGATCGATACTTATGTTAGCTACAATGGACAATATGTTGTGTTAAATGGAGAAGTATTGTATACGAATCCTCTTTCGAATCCGTCCCTTCTAAAATTGACAGAAGCAGCACTTGCAAATGATCATCCAGTCGTTTATATGGACCATGAGGCGATGAGGGCTAATGTTCCAGAGCATTCGTATATTAGCGAAAGCATAAGCTCTTTAAAAATCGAGCACTTTCCTGCTCATGATCCCCATTATTATAAAGAACGAGATATGTTTCAAACGCTTCTATTTTGTCCTGAAGGAGAAGAAAAGCAATACGAAGAGAGCTTTGAAGATTTTGATTTTATCCGTTGGCACCCTGTTTCTTGTGATGTTCTGCCAAAAGGTGGTTCGAAATGGAAAGGAATCGAAAAGATCGTCGACAAGCTAGGGATTCCAAAAGAGCGTCAATATGCCTTTGGTGATGGATTAAATGATCTGGAAATGCTATCGATGATTCATCACGGTGTAGCCATGGGAAATGGTGAGGAAGAAGCAAAGGCAGTCGCCAAATATGTGACCAAATCGGTGGAAGAAGACGGCATTCTCCACGGACTCAAAATGGTCGGCTTATTATAGAAACAATCCAAACATAGAAGAAGAGTATTAAAAATGACAGCACGTTTTTAATACTCTTTTTCGTATTTGTATTTGTTTTTAAAGAGAAGGAATCATGGGTGCAATTAAGGCTGATAAAGGAACGATCTTTGCTTCTTTTTCATATTCAGGCAAATATGCCTTTAAAGCACTAACCACTTTATTGCCAGTTATGCCAACATGCCCAATGGCAATGAATTGTTGGCGGTTATCAAGGCGATCAGTTAATTTAGATGCTTGCTGGTAGATATGTCTTTCAGAGTAAATATGGTCAAAGAACATATCGTTTTCCAGATAGGGAACAGATAATTCTTCGGCGATTTTTGGAATGACACTTTTTTGAGCCGTTTTACTATCGAGATAGTATAGGTTGTTTTCTTTACATATTTCAAGAATAATCCGCATCACTCGTTCGTCCTCAGTCGCTTTTGAACCCATGTGATGGTTCATACCAACGGCATAGGGAACGTCTTGAATTGCTTGCTCAACTCTTTTTCTAATTTCTTGATCACTTAAATCAGTCGTAATCGCACCAGGCCCTAACCAGCTCTTTTTTCCTTTCTTTGGCTCCATTGGCAAGTGGATGATGATCTCATGTCCTTTTTCATGTGCCAGCTTAGCATCTTTTTCGGTTGTCGATAAAAAGGGCATAATCGCTACCGTAAGTGGGATGGGGAGCTCAAGCATTTCTTTTGAACCTTCCATATTGTTTCCAAAATCATCAATGACAATGGCCAATTCTTTCTTGCTCGTTGCATCATGATTTACGGACTCGGCATGAGCAGGTATTGAAGAAAAAATAATGAAAATAGCTAACCATATTATGCGCATGTATTGTCACTCCTTTTTCTTTAAGATTTCACAATTCATACTCTTTCATCCAAAGAAGTTATTCATAATACTTAAAAAGTAAGGTGAAAAAATGGACATTAAACATTTACAATATTTTATTGAAGTGGTTCATGCTAACAGTTTTTCACGAGCCGCTGATAATCTTTATATTACTCAGCCAACGATAAGTAAGATGATCAAAAATTTTGAGGAGGAAGTAGGAGTTCCACTTTTTGAACGATCTAGAAAGCAACTAACTCTTACCGATGCTGGAAAATTGATTTTCGAGCAAGCGACATTAATTAATCGAGCTTATCATAATTTAGAAATTGAACTGGATAATCTTTTAGGATTAAAAAAAGGTCATATTCGTATCGGACTTCCGCCTATTTTTAATGCACACTTGTTTCTCAAAATTGTTAGTAGCTTTCATGAGAAATATCCTGGAATCACATTTCAACTGATGGAACAAGGATCGAAAAAAATTGAAGAGGCGGTAGAAAAGAATCTGCTGGATGTTGGAATTGTTGTTTTACCTACGCAAACAGAGATTTTTGAACATGTATCATTAAAGGAAGAAAATTTTCGGGTAATCCTTCATAAATCACATCCGTTTGCCGCAAAGAAGGAAATTGAATTAGAAGAATTAGCGAACGAATCATTCATTACCTATAATCGAGATTTTGTTCTCAATGATCGCATCCTGCATGCTTGTCAATCAGTTGGGTTTATGCCAAATATCATTTCTGAATGCTCACAACGCTCTTTTATCGAAGATATGGTTTCATGGAAGTTGGGCATTGCTCTTATCCCAGAAAGTATTTGTCAAAATTTAAACCATCGAATTAAGGCTGTAAAGGTCATTAATCCTTCGATTGAATGGAAGTTAGGGATCATTTGGAGCAAACATCATTATCTTTCATTTGCCACGAAAGAATGGCTTTCTTTTACGAAGGAAAAGCTTAAGGAAGAAAAAACAATATAAAGCTGAATACATTAGAGACGGAAGAATGATGCCGTCTCTTTTTTTGTGTGTTTCAACTATTCGTTTGAAGAATGGATGTAAACTCTTTCATAGATAAATGGAATATTTCTGATGAAATATAACCATTTTACTTGACGTAAGTAGAGACGTACAATTTTTTAAGAAAGGTTATTCTTGTTTACAAGTTGTTTATAGGATTAAACCTAATGAGATTGTTTAAATGAAAGGACTTAAGAGATGGAAGCAAAAAAAGCAAGTGAAAGTCGCATTGTTAATACAGCCCAAGTCTTATCCTGCGACTTAAACAATTACAATACACTCTTTGGTGGAGTACTAATGAAAAAGCTCGATGATGCTGCAACATTATCTGCTCGTAGACATTCGAGAGTAAAAGAATGTGTGACAGCGTCAACCGATTCGATTGATTTCTTACACCCTATTCATCAAACCGATTCTGTTTGTGTAGAGTCGTTTGTTACCTATACAGGAAAAACTTCGATGGAGATTTTTTGTAAGGTGGTTGCCGAGGATATTATCACGGGTGAACGGAGAGTTGCAGCTACAGCGTTCTTGACCTTTGTCGCACTTGATGAAAATAAACAGCCTATCCAAGTACCGAGCATTTTACCTGAATCGGAAGAAGAGAAATTTCTTTACGAAACCGGAAAAGAGCGGGCGGAAATGAGAAGGATTCGAAGAAAGAAAAGTAGAGAACTTGCTGAGTATATTTCACTTAAAAAACCGTGGGATCAATAAGAGGAGGATGGAGCTATGTTCACTTTATCAAGTATAGATGAATTAGAAGAGGCACAAAAGAGGATCGATAACATCAAAAATGATTACCCAGTGCTGTATGAAAAATTATTAGATGCTGTATATTTAACAAGAGCTTTGCAATTTAAATATCGATATATGGGCTGTTTAATCATGGATGAGGATGCTGGTGATGATACACCACAATTTGTGTATGGTTCTGTAATTAGAGTATATAGAAGGGAACTAAAAAAATTAAAAGAAGATCAAGACTTTCTTGTTTTAAAGCAATTGTTTACAAATTTCCGTGATGCTGGTTACTCAAAAATATCCCTCCTTGTTTTGGGGATGCCGCCAGAATCATTAGTTGGAACATCTTATATTCGATAAGAATGGAGGAGTAAAGACTTTAAAGGTCGTTACTCCTTTTTTCATTTGTATCATCTCAAATTTGGAAAATCACCTTTACACATTCACTATAGGATAAAATGCTTATTAATTTTTGTATGTTTATTGTAAAGTCGAAAAATTAAGTATATGATAGTATTGGATATAGGGTTAACTGCTCTAATCTATTGGTTGTAGAAGTGTTGATTACAATTAATCCATTTTATAATGGGGCACGTCAAGTTATTAACATTTTAGGTTATGTTTCCTTAGAATATTGAATGCTAGGAATTAAGCCGAAGTAAGAGGTAGTTATCAGCTACTCTTATTTCGGCTTTTTAATTTATTTTATTTAAAAGGATGGGTTTAATGAGGGAAGGGATTTCACAAAGTTATAAGAATTCATTGGATTATTTTATCAGTATGAATAGCGGTAGTGATTTCTCGATTTTCTCAGAGGATAAAGACCCGTATTTCATCATTAATTTATCAGGTGATATCGTCTATGCCAATGATGCATGTCACGTTTTCCTAGGATATAAAAAGGAAGAATTGCTGCAATTAGAACTTAAAGATGTTTGCAGTTATACAGAATTGAATCGTACAGGAACATATTTTTTAAGGGATGATCGGGAAAAATTAACTAGTTTCTATTTGCAAATTATGAAAAAAAATAAAGAGTTTACCGATATTGACGTTACGTGCGTTCCTATTTTTCAACATAAAAAAGTGATTGGAACTTATGTCGTTTTTAGAGAAGCGCAAGATATAGCCGTCCAACAAAAAAAACAATTTAGTACAATTATGGAGCATTCTCCAGAAGCTATTTTTATATTAAAAGGAAGTACAATCATTGATGTAAGCAATGGTGCCGTTAAATTGGTTGGAGCAAATCGTAAAGAGCAATTAATGGGGGAGAGTTTTTACCAACTTTTAGATCCTGGGTGTATAGAGATTTTCTATGACAAACTTCTTGTCATAGAGGACGGAGGAATTCCAGAATTATTTGAACTGAGAATGGTTACAATGGATGGAAAAATCATTGATGTAGAAATAAAAGCCTTGCCAACTATTTTCAATGGAGAACGAGCATTTCATTTAATTGTTAAAGATAGAAGTGAATATAAGAAATTAACGATGATCTCTGAGAAACAAGCAGTGGCTGGTCAATTGGCTGCAGGAATTGCCCATGAAATCAGGAATCCAATTACAGCCATTAAGGGATTTATGAAATTAATAAAGTCTGCACAAAAAAAGGAAATTTCCTATTTTCCAATTATCGAATCAGAAATTGAACGGATCGAAATCATTTTAAACGAATTAATGGTGCTCGCAAAACCATCAGATTTAAAATACGAAAGTGTATACATCGATTTAGTCGTGGAGAAAGTGATTAAATTAATGGAGTCTCAAGCATTATTGAACAATACGTGATTACATATGTACGTGGGTTTGTGGCACCAATGGAGGAAGTACTTCTGAAACAAGGGCATGCGAAGGATGTAGATCATGCAAGACGATTAATCATGAATTTTCTTATTGAAGAAATAAAGGGTGTCATTCAAGTATCCCTCGATGTTGAGGTGGGTGATTACTATCACGATTGGAATTTTCCCAATAATACAGGGATCCTTATATTTATTCTTGAAAAAGAAGAGGAGGATCATTATGTTACGGATATTGACATTTCAAAGTTAGAAAGGGAGGTAGGGCGAATCAGTCATCTTGTTCAAAAAACCCCTGATGAGATGTTTACATGTCCGATTTCTCATTCAATATATGTGGTTGAGAGAGCCGGTATCCTCATTCAAATAGAAAAAGCTCTACTCGAGCGGGGATTCGAGCAGGAATTGAGATATACAAAGGATCAACTTGAGAAAAGTTATTTTCATCGACACGGAGAATTTGAGGAAATCTTTCATCAACCAATTAGGGATATTTTTATCGATTGGGACTTTCATGCCAATAAATCGGTTATGGTCTTTATCTTAGCTTAATATTGATCACCAAAAGAAGAGCTTATTGATTAAGCTCTTTTTATATTCATGATGAACTGCATGAAATAGGGTCCGGGAAAAAATATCCAAGTTTATCCTATTGTGATATTATAAATAGTAAATGAATCGATTGAATGTTGCATGATTTCTGAACATCTTTAGTAAATGAGGAACGGAAGATGCCCATGAACAGATATAAAAGTGAAGCTTTGAAATTATATAAGGACAGTGTTCTCCTCCTTATTTTAGTAGGTCTCGTATTTATTACAACAGAGTTTAAAGTGACTCTTGTTTTTGGTCTTACCTTTACTTTCTCTAGTTTATTTTTATTTCTTATTTTCCGTATTTACGGTTTATCTTTGGCGCTAGTAACAGGTCTTGCTGCCCTCCTTTTTGTGCCAAGAGAATTACAGCTTCTAGGCTTAAGTGCAATTCCCATTATAGAAGTATTGTTTGTCGGGCTATTCTTCCTCAAAGGCAGAAAGGCAAAAATGTTTTATGTTGATGCCTTATTTTGGCTTGTGTTGGGTGGATTTCTATTATTCTTTCTTAATCGTCATAACCTTACTGACTATGCCCTTTATTTTACAATTAGTAAAGATATTGTAAACGGATTATTGAATGTTCTACTAGCAGATATGTTGCTTGCATATTTTCCGTTTTACCGTTTGCTTAAAAGTAATCGTTTAAATAAAAACCATGTATCCATCCATCAATTTTTATCCCATATTACCTTATTTTCTATTTTAGTTCCTTTCTATATTAATGTTATTTCTAATACCCTTCATACTTATGAATCTCTGCCTAAAGAATTAAGTACAGAGGCTGCTAGCATTGCTACACGAATGGAGAAAGCTCTAATGGGATTGGATGAGGAAGATGTTTTTCAGATTCAAGACATTGTCCTGCGAAACCAAATACAAGGAAATGAAATCTTGTTGGAGAGTAACGAAGGAACCGTTGTAACAACCGATTTAATGACTCTACAGCATGCACGAGATTTGCAAGACCAGTATTCACTCAAAGAAATGGCTCCTCATTTATACGAGGCGTTTCCAAAAAATAATGAAAGTCTTCAACCACTAAATAAATGGTCGGAAGGACAATACATATACATAAGAAGTGTGGATTCGATGACCATCCTGCTTCAATATCCAATAAGTCAATATCAAAATGATATCTTTCAGCTTTCTCTTGAACAATCACAATACCTTTTATTAATGGTTTTATGTTTAGTAGTGTTACTTCTCGCTTTTAATCGTATGCTTACAAATAATCTAAAGCATTTGACAGTAATCACAACGGGCCTTCCTCAAAAGCTAAGAAGGCTTGAAGAGATTGAGTGGCCCCAAAGTTCGCTTTACGAGCTTCAACTACTTAGACGAAATTTGCGGAAAATGGCAGATAAGTTAACTGAATTATTCCAAGAAAGTACAGAAATGAACGAGAGATTAAAAGAATCAGAGGAACAACTTCATTGTTTGGCTTATTATGATAGCTTGACATCTTTGCCAAATCGCTATTACTTTCAAAATTATGTGAATGAACTAATCGCTGACCCTTCGAATAAAATGCTCGCTATTATTTTTATTGATCTGAATCAATTTAAGCAAATCAATGACACACTTGGGCATGATGCTGGGGACACACTGCTGACTTTAACAGCCAAAAAACTCAAAGTATTACAGAATAATGACCGTGAAGTTTTTCGATTGGGTGGAGATGAGTTTGTAATTGTTCATCAATTACAGCATAAAGATGAAGTTCAGGCTACTCTCAATTTGATTATTAGGGAACTATCTACTTATTTCCGAATTCATGAACAGGATCTTTATATTACGGCGAGTATTGGCGTTAGTATGTATCCGGATGATGGACAGGACTTAAATACGCTTGTACGATTTGCTGATATTGCCATGTATATATCGAAGGAAATGGGTGGCAATACAGTTCAATTTTATGATGAGTCCATGAGAGATAAATTTCAAGAACGTCTCTTTATTGAAAATGCATTACGAGCTGTAGTAGACACAGGAGGATTTGAACAGTATTATCAACCAAAGACTCTTTTAGGAAAAGTGACAAGTGTGGAGGCGTTATTAAGATGGAAGGACTCTGAATTAGGGTCTGTTTCTCCAGGAGTGTTTATTCCGATTGCAGAAGAGATGGGCCTCATTTTTCAAATTGACGAATGGTCGTTAATTCAAGCATGTAAACAATCCAAGCAATGGCAAATAGAGGAGAATATCTTTATCCCGATTTCGGTTAATATTTCTGCCAAACATTTTCAACAAGAATACCTTGTGTCTATGGTTAAAAGGGCTCTTGATGAGTCAGGGCTTGAGCCGCGTTATTTAAAGTTGGAAATAACAGAAAGTGTATTCATAAGAAACCCTCAACATGTGTCCTATGTCATGGAGCAATTAAAAGAGATGGGGGTGCAAATTTCTATCGACGATTTTGGAAAAGGTTATTCAGCTTTATACCAGCTGCTGCATCTACCGATTGATGAGATCAAAATTGATCGGCAATTTATCAAGAATATTCATGAAAATGACAAGCAAGCATTATTGGTCAAATCCATATTGTCTTTCGCACATGGGCTGGATCTCAATGTTGTGGCAGAGGGTGTTGAAACAAATTATGAAAAAGAAGTTTTAATGCAAATGGGTTGTGATGAGATCCAGGGATTTTTATTCAGTCCTCCCGTGAATAAAGACGAATTTGTGAGATTGGTACATGCAAAAGAGCCGAATTACCTATAAAACTCTCTGCTTTTATCATACATATGAATCATTTTTTGTAGTATGATTTAATTATATATGTAGGTACTAAAACTTAGTAATAAGAAGCGGAGAGAAAGTAGAATGCGTTTAGTGAATTTAGATAACTGCCAAACTGGAACGCTTTTAGGAAAATCGATTTTTCGTGAAAATGGAACGATTCTTTTGACACAAGGAACCTATTTAACCAATAATTTAATTAAACGGTTGAAGGAATTAAATGTTTTTACCGTATACATAGAAGATGAAGTATCTGAGGGGATTGAAGTTAAGGAATCAATTCCTCCTGAGTTGCGGCAAGAGGCAGCAATGGCGATCACCGAAGGATTAGATGAATTAGTCCATATACATAAACGTCCCAATGTCCATGGAATTATGAAAACAGGTCGAGTTGTGCGTAGTATTCAGAAGGTGTTTAAGGATATCTTATTTTGTCTTAATGAGAGTCAGGCGGCCTTAAATCTACTAGCGATGGCAAAGGTTCAAGAAGATCATGTGTATAATCATTCTCTCAATGTCTCGATCTATGCTTGTCAGTTAGCGATTGAAAATGGGCTGCCAATCAAGAATATTGAAGAAATTGGTTTAGGCGCCATGTTGCATGACCTAGGTAAACTGTATATTCCAAAAGAGATTCTTAATAAACCAGGAAGACTGACAGAATTGGAATATGAGTTGATTCAGTCTCATTGTGAATTAGGTTTTGATCGCTTAAGAAAGATTCATGAGATTCCCCTACCTGTCGCCCACTGTGCCTTGCAACATCATGAAAAAATAGATGGAACAGGGTACCCTAGGGGGTTAAGAGATCATGAGATTCATAAGTATGCCAAAATCATAAGTGTTGCGGATGTGTTTGATGCAGTCACAAGTCATCGAACCTATCGTCCTGCCATGTTACCTCATCAGGGAATTGAAATTCTTCAAAGGGGAATGGGGACACAATTCGAAACGAAACAGGTGGAGCTATTTAAGCAATGTGTGGCTATTTATCCACCAGGATTGACGGTTCTATTAAATGATGGAAGAACAGGAATTGTTTCAAAATATAATTTCCAGTCGATAGGAAGACCAGTGGTACGGATTATAAAAGATCAAGAGAATCAAGCGGTTCAACCGTATGAAATTGATTTATCGGCGAATGAACATAGGTTACTCGATATTGTAGAAGCAGATGCGTTGCTATAAATAATGGGCTGAGCTTGAAAGAGGGAAAATAACTCTTTTCAAACTCAGCTTTTTTACTGTCTTTTGGCGTTTCGCCGATATATTTGATTTTTCGCCGATAAATTTCGATTTCCGCCGATATATCTCAAAAAACGCCGATATAATCTGATTTTCGCCGATATATCTCAAAAAACGCCGATATATCAAAAGACGCAAGAGTATTAATAAGAATGACACACGAATTATTTAGATAGAGTGCGTGCTGGAAGGAATTGTTGCGCATAGATTCATTGAAAAAGGTCTGCCTTCGTTCATAATTGGAACAATTTTGGTGAAAACAAGAAGTTTCGTCATCTCTAAAGATGATTAAGATAGAAGCTCAGCTAGAGCAACATCTAATGAGAAAATAGAGCTCTGTTTAAAATCCACATCAGAAAATTCATCACTAAAGCCGTTAACGCCAGAACCAATTTGAACAATTCCTTCTACATGTTGAGAGGACTGTATTTCTTTAATTGCATGATTTAAATATCTGTTTCGTTGTTTAGGATTGTACATAATAGGTATCTCCCTTTCTATAAAGAACAGACCAGCTTATAAGAGAACTGGTCTGTGAATTGCCTTTGTGAGTAGGAGTTATACTCTAAATTTAGAAACGTTTTCTTGTAGTTCTTGAGCCATGCCGCTTAATGTATGAGCAGAAGCTGTAATTTCTTCCATGGATGCGTTTTGTTCTTCGGCAGAAGCTGCCACCTGTTGTGAATTTCCAGCAGCTTGCTGGGAAATCGTTGCAATTTCGGACATTTTTTGGACCATGTCTTCAGTGCTCGCATTTACTTCTTCTACAATCGCCGACACTTCTTGGGCTTGGGTACTAATGTTTGAAATCATGTCAGTGATTTCTTGGAATGAATTACCTGTCTCATTCACCTTTTCTATTCCTGATTTAACAGAGTTCTTTCCTTCTTCCATGGAAAGGGTAACTTCGTTGATTTCCCTTTGAATTTGACTAATAAGAGTGCGGATATTGTCCGTTGCATTATTCGATTCCACAGCTAGTTTGCGAACTTCATCTGCTACAACAGCAAAACCTTTTCCGTGCTCACCTGCTCTAGCAGCTTCTATCGCTGCGTTTAAAGCAAGAAGATTTGTTTGCTCAGATACTTGTGAGATTAGATCAACGATTTTACCTATCTCTTTCGAACGGGTACCAAGTACTTGAATATTATCTGCAATTTTTGCTACTTGATCTTGGACTGTGTTCATCTGTGTCACAGTCTCTGAAACAACAACATTGCCTGCTTGAGCCCTTTCACTCGTTGACACACTCAAATTAGAAACGATTTGGATAGAACCTGCGACTTGCTCCATTCCATGAGATATTTCCTGCATTGATTGATTTCCATTCATAGCACTTTGAACTTGATTATCTGAACCAGCCGCAACTTCCTGAATCGCGATTGTTATTTGTTCGGTTGCTTTTGATGTTTGTTCAGAGCTTGCTAATAGCTGCTCTGAAGAGGAAGCAACTGTTTCGGATGTTATGGTAACTTTGCGGATAAGGTTTGCTAGATTGGTGCCCATTTCATTAAAGGCTTCAGCGAGATCACCAATTTCATCCTTATTTTTAACTTTAATGGGATCCATCGTCAAGTTTCCATTTGCCACTTCTTTAACATTATCAGTGACAAATTTTAACGGCTTAGATATCATGCGTGAAGTAATGTAGGCGATTGATAATCCGAGGACGACGCCACCAATTAAAAAGGCGATGATTAAAACTAAGCTGCCATTAAATACTTTATTTGCTTCGTTGCTTGCTGCGATTGCGTTATCATGATTATAAGTAACTAACTCATTGACAGTAAACTGGATGCTAGAAAACATATTGTCTGCTTCGCCAATCGTGGAAAGAAGACGAATACCATTGACATTACCAGTCCCTTGAACGATATTCATATCTTTTCCGAGTTCAATAAATTTAGCATGGATTGCTTGGTATCTTTCCCATTTATCTACGAGAGTATCGTATTGTTGCTGCTCTTCATCAGTAGTGATTGTAGCTTCATAATTTGCAAATACTCTATCAATCTCTGTAAATGTTTCGTCCATCTTCTCAACTAATAAGGCGAGTTTCTTTTCATCTGGTTCAATGACGTATTTATATTCGAGGGAAGCGAGGTGTTCAGTTAGATAATTAATGGTATTGATTGATTCAACACTAGGTAGCCAAACGTCGGTAATTTCGGTGCTCTTTTCGTTGATGTTATTGGTTGAACTAATAGCAACATAGCCCAAAATCCCCATAATTAAGAGGACAGATGCAAAACCTATGTACAGTTTTTTTGAAACTGAAAGGTTTAGGTTAAATCTAGGTCTTTTGATTCTTAGCCGTTTCATGCAGGTACCCCCTAAGTAGTGTAATTCTGTCGAAAAATGTTATAATAGTTCTATTTTATACTATTTTAATAGTGAATTAAAACTATTTTTAAATTAAAAAATATGAATAATTAGAAAATATAACTTAGGTAAACGAAAATTTTTACAAATACCTTCATTTCGTTGTATGATAAGGGAACGAAAGGGTGTTGGAATCGTGAAATTTATAAAGTTTCTGTTGATCCCGATAGTGCTTCTGGGCATTGCCGGATATGCAGTCTATTATATTGGTACGAATATTGCTTCGGAAAAAATTATGGATTCAGTAACGACAGAATTAGTAAATAGTGGAGAAATTGACAATATAAAACAAAGGATAGAAAGCGATCCAGAGCTTAAATCTCATATGGAAGAAGCTCGAAATGCTGTAGAAGAAGATTTGCCGTTTACTACAAAAGGAGAAGCAACGCGAGTTCTCATTAATAAAGTAGGTGTAACGACGCTAAACGAAATTCAGGAAAAAGCAGAATCTGGTTCCGCTTCAATAGAGGAAATTATCCAAGAGCTGGAAAGTAAATTGTCAGAGGAAGAATTTTTAGCTTTAAAGGTGATCGCTTATAAAGAACTTTATGGAAACTAGTCAAGACCATGTTGACTAGTTTCTTTTTTTACATACTGCCATTCCGATGGGATAATGACGGCCCTCTCGACCTGGTACAGGCTCAATGAGTACCCCTTTTTGGTAGTAAAATTCCACTTCTTCATATGCAGTGAATAGCTCTTGGAATTCTTGTTCCGTTAACTGGTGTACATGGTAGGGCTCACTTGTAGGTTTTCCTCTGCCTTGACCAAAGGGTGTTGATATAACAAGTGTTCCACCAGGTTTTAGCATTTGATAGATGTTTTCCATAAAAATGTCTTCTTTATCTACATGCTCAAGTGTTTCAAAGCTCACAATCAAGTCGAATTGGCCTATTTTTTCTGGAAGAGTAGGCTCTACGCAGTTTTCTACCTGGAAAGAGACTAACGGATGATAATACTTTCCTTTTGCATAAGTAATCGTTTCTCGATCAATATCGACAGCTATAATTTTTTCAATTTCTTTCTTTTTAGCACTTGCGATCACATTACTTCCAAACCCACTTCCACAGGCAAAATCTAGGACTCGTCCTTTTGCATAATGGATCGCAAAATGATATCTTGCTAAATGTTCCAATAAAAGACCGTTCATAGGCTTCATCAATTCTGGAATCACTCTCTCACCTGTGTATTTCATACTTTTGGCCTCTTTTCGTTGTTTTCCATAACATTGTTTCCATAGTAGCAAAGAATACTACATTCGTATAGCTTCATGACAATCGAGGCATAGAAAAACCCAGTTAACGTGACAAACGATAACCGGGTTGATTTTTTAGCGAAAAAGTTTTTGCAAACCTTGTCCTAATACATTAAATGTGAAAATGACATAAGTCATGGCGAGTGCTGGGTAAAAGACAATCCATACAGGTCCGCGAATGTCGCTGTAAGCGTTGGCTAAAAGCATTGGCCATGAAATCGATGTGTTTTCAAAAGTAAATGAGGAGATATCCGTTTGAACAAATGCTTGTGACACAAATATTCCTAGAAAGCCTAATTGACCGAGTAGAAACATAACCTTACCTAAATCACCAACTAGATTAACAAGGAGTTTTCCATAAAGAAATGGCAAATAGTATTTATTTAGAAGCCTAAAGGAAGAGACTCCTACCGACGTTCCACCTGTTACGAATTCTTTCTTTGAGATTTGATTGAATTCAAGTTTAATCATATCGGCAACTCTCCCGACCTCCATTGCAGCAATAATTAGAACAACGAAAAAAGCTCTCGATTCTGCCATGATTAGAGGTGGTAAGGTCACGAGTAATATGACGACAATAATGGTCGGAACATAAGAAAGAAAACCGTTGAGCCAGTTGAGTAATGCGTTAGCGCCAAACCAATTTCTATGGGCAAAATAAGCAAGTGGAATAGCTATTAGATAGCGAATGAGCGTGATAGAAAGAATGATGAATAGTGTTTCTTTTGCACCTACAATAATTAAACTAAGAATATCTCTTCCATCTCTGTCCGTTCCTAAGAGAAATTCATCAGAAGGTTCGTAAGGAGGAACGACTGGAATTTTTTTATCGTTCCACAGATATTCAATTTCTTGTAATTCTGAATCAATAAAGGGTAAGTATTCGCCGAAAAAAGTGATGAAAAGAAGAAAAAGTAACATCGTGCTGCCGATACATAATAAGATATTCCTTTTAAGAAATGTCATCGTAACTCACCTGTTTTTCGTGGTAATAGTTTGTATTTCAAACGTTTCGATAAAATGATCGTGGCAAACATGATCAATAAGTAGGGCAACATAAAGGCTAAGGCTCTCGGTTCATCATAGGCCAGTATACTTCCTAATAAATGATAACCGGCCCCTTGAAAGCTAGATAATTTTTCCATGATCGGTAGGCTTGTTAGGATGTAAAGCATGACAAATTGTGTTTGATTCAAAATGGAGTAGAGACAGTTCCAAAGCATATGCTTGAGGATGCTTAAAGTCTTTAATCCTTTTGAACGTGCAGTTCGTAAGTAATCTTGACCAACTTCATTTTCTAATGAGGCGGCAGTGAATTTCATCATGTGGACCATTGGAAATACGGTGATGGCGATCATCGGAATGAGAAAGTTATACCAATGATCGTTTCCATAGAGGCTAAACTGTGGGAGCCCTACGTGAAATAATTTGATCAATAAATATTGAATGGCAATAAAAAGAAAGAAATCGGGAATAGAAGACAATATCCATGAAAAAAAAGCTTGTACCTTTCCGATGATTTTTTCTCGAAAATAAAATTGCACAACACCGAGCAGTGTTCCAATAACCATACTTAAGAACAAAGCTGGAAGTATAATGGTAAAATCGCGTATTAATAGTTTTTGCACTTCTTCAACAATCGGGACACCGGTACTGTTATTTCCAAAACCTTTTTCTGTTTGGAAATGCTGAATAAATGCTGCTATATTTTCCTTATATAAATCTAGTGTAAAAGGAAAATCAGCAGTGAAAACGAGTCCACCATGATGAACTACATTCATTTCTCTAGGCAATAGCAAGAGGAGAATAAATGCAATAACAATCAGAAAGAAAACAAGTGAACTCTTAATTAATTCCCACCCCATAAGAACCTCCTTGTAAATGTTTGAATGAATTATAATATTTGAATAATATTTTATTTTAGAAAATTCAGTTTAGTTGATTTTCTCATAAAAATACTATTTTAGTCAAATTCTCCCACATACATCGATGTCAATGGACCCATACTAAGATTGGTGATGGAAATGGCATGCAAATCGAATGAAGCGTTACAAGCAATGGTTGAAGAAGCGCGTAACTGGACGACAAAAGGAAAAGTGGCCGATTATATTCCTGCCTTGGGTTTAGCAAATCCAGATGATTTATCGATTGCGATTCACTACCCGAATGGAGATTGCTTTTCAGCTGGGAATATCGAAAAGAAGTTTACGTTACAAAGTATATCGAAAGTGATCAGCCTTGCTTTTGTATTAATGGAGCGAGGAAAAGAATATGTATTTGAAAGAGTAGGTATGGAGCCGACGGGGGATCCCTTTAATTCGATTGCCAAGCTTGAAACAATGGCAGTAGCGAAACCACTTAATCCGATGATTAACGCAGGAGCTTTAATGGTGACACATATGATTGAGGGAGATTCTGTAGCTGAAAGATTTAATCGACTTCTTGCATTTATTCAAGGGTTATCTGCTGATTCCAAGGTTAGCTTTAGTAAGGAAGTCGCACAATCTGAATATGAAACTGCTCATTTAAATCGCTCTCTATGTTATTTTTTAAAAGAGCATGGATTGATTGAAGAAGAGATTGAACCTTTAATTGACTTGTATACGAAACAGTGTGCAATTGAAATGAACTGTTTGGACTTAGCAAGAATTGGGATTGTGTTTGCGATGGACGGAGTAGACCCTGAAAGTGGAAAACAATTAATGCCTTCTGAGGTGGCTCGAATTTGCAAAACTTTTATGGTCACGTGTGGGATGTATAATGCTTCAGGGGAATTTGCCATTAAAATTGGGATCCCGGCAAAAAGCGGTGTTTCAGGCGGAATTATGGGAGCTGTTCCAGGAAAGTTCGGAATCGGAATTTTTGGCCCTGCCCTCGATGATATCGGAAATAGTATTGCTGGAATTAAACTGCTCGAACTTTTATCAAAACGCTATCGGTTAAGTATGTTTTAGAAAATAAGAGTGTCAATCAATTGTCTAATATATTATAGAAGAAACTGGCAAGAAAAATGATAGAATATAGGATAGATAAGGAAAAATTCCCAATCTAATGCAAATGAAGAGAGAGAAAATTGTATGGAAAACATAGAAATTGAACTGCGGGAGATAAAGAAATTTTTCGCAGAAGGGCCAGTATTGAAAGGAATAAGTGCTAAAGTGAAAAAGGGGTCACTTCTGACGATTGTTGGTCCCTCAGGATCAGGGAAGAGTACGCTCTTGTCTCTTTGTAATCTCCTTCAAACACCAGATGTTGGTGAAATTTATGTGAATCAAAAGGAAATTCGAGAATGGGATATTCAAAGCCTGAGACGTTATGTTGGAATTGCCTTTCAATCTGCTCCGATGATGCAAGGTTCGGTACATGATAACTTATCATTGCCGTTAAAATTGCAACATCAAGTGTTAGAAAATCCGGAAACGTATTTGGAGTATGTTGGGTTGTCAGCTGAATTTTTGTCGAGGGAAGCAAAAGAGCTTTCAGGAGGTCAGAGACAACGGCTATCTCTTGCTCGAACATTGGTCAATAACTCATCTGTTTTACTTTTAGACGAAGTAACTTCTGCCCTTGATTCAAAAACTTCTCAAGGAATAGAGGAGCTGATCAAGCGCATTAATAAAGAGCGTAAAGTGACGATCCTATGGGTAACACATGATCTAGCACAAGCAGAAAGAGTTGGAGATGAAACATGGCTAATTAAAGATGGACAATTAGTTGAAGCAGCTCCAACGAAACAATTTTTTTCCAAACCAAAGGATGAAAAAACGATAGACTTTTTAGATTTGGTGAGGAATGGGATATGAGTTTAACGGCCATTATTTTTAGTTTTGTTTTTGTTATTTTAGCTCTATTTTTATCAAATGCTTTTAAGCTAGGTTTAGGTAAAGATATTATCATTACTTGCATTCGTGCAACGATTCAATTATTTATAGTTGGTTATATTTTGAAGTTTGTTTTCGGCTTTGATCATCCATTTGTGATCATTTTGATGCTTCTAATGATGGTGTTCGTAGCAGCAAAAAATGCCGCCAAACGGGGAAAGGAAATTCCAAATGCATTTTGGAAAATTTTCCTTACCATTGCAGTAGTTGAAATCATTGCCCAAAGCTTTCTATTAGGGTTGAAAATTGTTCCAGCACAACCACAATATATCATTTCGATTAGTGGAATGATTATCGGGAACTCGATGATTATCGCCAATCTCTTTCTTAATCGCTTGAAAGCAGAAATTGAAATGAGAAAAGAGGAAATCACTCTTGTCCTATCTTTAGGAGGGAGCATTAAACAAGCAATCTTTCCGATTTTGAAGCAATCGATTCGTGCAAGCTTAATTCCAACGATTGAAGGGCAAAGAACAATCGGTCTTGTACAATTACCTGGAATGATGACCGGTCAAATCATAGCAGGAGCAGATCCGATACAAGCGGTCAAATTTCAATTATTAATCGTCTTCTTAATCATGTCGGCAGCGACTTTAACGGCTATTATTCTAGGGTTTCTGATCTATCCAAATCTATTCAATCATGAACAACAACTCAAGGTTTTTAAATAGTAGGTAGAAAGCCCGTGCATCTAAAGCTTGATGTGACGGGCTTTTTACGTGTGAAGAAGGAGCATACGGGAGGATCTGAGAGGAAAATGGATGATTTATAAGGATATGCCACTTAACTTTGTACAGTTATTACTGAACATACTTTTTTAACAGAATAAAGCTAAATTTCGAGTTTGTTCAAACAATTCTGGAAAGGTATAATAAAAAACAATGGATAAAATTTCTAAAAATATCGTGCTGTTGCCTTATAAAGATAATAGAGGTGAAAGAATGAATGATGCGAAAATAGAAGTCCGAAATGTGACAAAGGTCTTCGGAAAGTCTCCTATGCAAGGAGTAAAAATGCTAAATGAGGGCCTGAGTAAAAAGCAAATTCTCGAAAAAACCGGAATGACTGTGGGGGTCAATAAGGCAAGCTTCGAAGTTAGAAGTGGTGAGATATTTGTCATTATGGGCTTGTCGGGAAGTGGAAAATCAACACTTGTCCGCATGTTCAATCGCTTGATTGATCCAACCGATGGTCAAGTACTGATCGACGGACAGGATATTGTCAAGATGAAACCGAACGAGCTAAGAGAAGTTCGCCGTTCCAAGATAAGTATGGTTTTTCAACGCTTTGCCCTTTTCCCACACCGTACTGTTTTAAGCAATACAGAATACGGACTAGAAGTTAAAGGGGAAGAGCAGAAGAAACAACGTGAAAAGGCGTTAGTAGCTCTTAAACTAGTTGGTCTCGAAGGCTATGAAAATAGTTATCCTAGTGAACTCAGTGGGGGAATGCAGCAACGGGTTGGTTTAGCTCGTGCTCTTGCCAATGATCCTGATGTTCTATTGATGGACGAGGCATTTAGTGCTCTTGATCCATTAATTCGAAAAGATATGCAAAACGAGTTGCTAGAGCTTCAAGAAAAAATGGAAAAAACGATCATCTTTATTACCCATGATTTAGATGAAGCATTACGAATCGGAGATAGAATCGCATTGATGAAGGATGGTTCCATCGTTCAAGTAGGAACACCAGAAGAAATCCTTATGAATCCAGCGAACGATTACGTAGAACGATTTGTAGAGGACGTAGACTTATCCAAGGTATTAACAGCAGCGCACGTTATGAAACGTCCAGAAAAAATTCTTGCCGATCGCGGTTTAAGAGTAGCTTTACAAATTATGAAAGATGCTGGTATTTCCAGTCTTTATGTTGTCGATAAAAAGCAAAAGCTAGTTGGGGCAATTACCGCTCAAGACGCAGCCGATGCTTTAAAAAACAATCAATCTAAAATTGAAGATATCATGATTCGAGATTTACAAACGGTCAGCCCAGATACGTTACTTTCCGATATGTTTGAGCAAGTGGCTACTGCCTCATTACCAGTCGCAGTGATTGATGAAGAAGAACGTTTAAAAGGAATTATCGTTCGTGGTGCGGTGTTAGCTGCACTTGCTGGAGACGATATTCAATTAAACGGAAATGAGGTGAAATAAATGGCAGTACCAAAAATACCACTCGGTGATTGGGTCGATACGTTTGTCGATTTTTTACAAGTACAATTAGAGCCACTATTCGATTTAATAAGAGATGGAATCGGGGGCTTTGTCGAATTTATTGTTTGGATTTTATCATCTATTCCTGCTGCTATTCTAATTATCCTGTTTACAGCACTTATGTTATGGGTGAGCAAGTGGACAAATGCCGTATTTACAGCAGTTGGACTTCTATTAATCTATAACCTGGGATACTGGGATGGGACCATCGACACTTTAGCCCTTGTGCTAACCTCAGTCGTTATTTCCATTATTATCGGGGTTCCAATTGGTATTTGGATTTCCCAAAATAACACAGCCCGCAATATTGTTACACCAATACTAGATTTCATGCAGACGATGCCTGCATTTGTCTATTTAATTCCAGCGATTCTATTCTTTGGAATCGGTATGGTACCGGGAATTATCGCATCCGTTATTTTTGCTATGCCGCCAACTATCCGCTTAACGAATCTAGGAATTCGTCAAGTACCAGAGGATTTAATTGAGGCAGCAAATGCATTTGGCTCAACAACGAAGCAAAAACTATTAAAAGTACAGCTTCCATTAGCCACACCTACGATCATGGCAGGGGTTAACCAAAGCGTGATGCTATCCCTTTCAATGGTTGTTATTGCTTCACTAGTTGGAGCTCCAGGACTCGGTGCTGATGTGTATCGAGCTGTCACGCAAATCAAGGTAGGAATTGGTTTTGAAGCAGGTTTAGCGATCGTTATTTTAGCGATTGTGTTAGACCGGATTTCTCAAAATATAGGAATGAAAAAACAAAAATAGGGGGACATCTTTTATGTTTAAGAAAAAGTTTTTATTAGCAATTGCTCTTCTTTTCACTATGTTATTAGCTGCTTGTGGTGGAAATGATGAGGGTTCTGAAGGTGGAGAATCTACTGATGGTGGTAGTGAAGGAATCGGGGAACAAGTAGATTACAAGATTGTTGGAATCGAGCCTGGTGCTGGTATTATGCAAGCGACACAAACGGCTCTAGAAGAATATGAAAATTTAGCAGACTGGACGCTTGTTGAATCTTCTTCTGCTGCAATGGCATCAGAGCTCCAAAAGGCTTATGAAAATGAAGAGCCAATTATTGTGACTGGATGGACGCCACACTGGAAATTTGCTAAGTTTGATTTGAAATATTTAGAGGATCCAAAAGGTGTTTATGGAGAAGCAGAAGTGATTCAAACACTTGTACGTGAAGGACTACAGGAGGATCAACCAAGTGCTTACACAGTATTAGACCAATTCTTCTGGACTCCAGATGATATGGCTGCGGTTATGGTTGAAATTCAAGAAGGTGCTGACGCTGCTGAAGCTGCAGCTGCATGGGTAGAAGAAAATGCGGATACTGTTGCAGAGTGGACAAACGGTGCTGAAGAAGTTGACGGTGAATCAATTAAGCTTGCTTATGTAGCATGGGATTCTGAAATCGCTAGTACGAATGTTGTTGGAAAAGTATTAGAAAGCCTTGGTTATGAAGTGGAGCTTCTTCAATTAGATGCAGGTCCAATGTTTGCTGCAGTTGCTGAAGGTGATGCAGATGCAATGGTAGCAGCTTGGTTACCAGGAACACATGCATCTTACATGGAAGAGTACGGTGACAAAGTAGTAGATTTAGGACCAAACCTTGAAGGTGCTGCAATCGGTCTTGTCGTACCAACTTATGTAGAGGCAGATTCAATTGAAGATTTAAAATAATCATTGTTAACGGGTGCCCAGAATTTCTGGGCATCTTTTTTTGATTGGCGGGGGAAAATAATGCTAGTTTGAGACATATTAGGAGGTATTTTAGTGGACAAAGAAATGAATTACGGGAGTGATTATACATTTATTCCCGTCACTTCGATCGGAAGCGGAATTGGAATTGAAGTATTACCTGATTTGTATTCACATACGATTCAAATTGTGAACATCGTGCTAGTCGGTACTGCTGAAGCATTTGTTTTAGTAGATGCAGGGATGCCAGGATCGTCAGAGGAGATCATTTCAGTAATGGAGAAGCGCTTCGGAATGGGAAGTCGCCCAAAAGCCATCTTGTTAACCCATGGTCACTTTGATCATGTCGGTGGCATTATTGAATTGATTGAGCATTGGAATGTCCCCGTTTATGCACATAAACTAGAATTGCCATTTTTATCAGGGGAAATTAGTTACCCTGAACCAGATCCAACAGTTGAAGGTGGAATGGTAGCGAAGATGTCGAAGTTCTTTCCGAATGAACCAGTCCATTTAGGTAAGCGTGTGCAACCGCTACCTGATGATGGAACAGTTCCATTTATGCCAGGATTTAAATGGATACATACACCGGGACATACTCCGGGGCATGTATCGTTTTTCCGAGAGTCTGATCGGTCGTTAATTGTCGGAGATGCATTTGTCACTGTGAAGCAGGAATACTTATATAAGGTAATTACGCAAGAACAAGAAATAAGTGGACCACCAAGATATTTTACGAATGACTGGAAAGCAGCGAAGGAATCGGTGATTCGTTTGCATGGATTAAATCCAGCACTTGCTGTAACAGGACATGGACTACCGATGTCTGGAGAACTTTTAACTGAAAATCTTTCGAAATTAGTGCGAGAATTTGATCAAATAGCTGTGCCAGAGCATGGAAAGTATGTGGATGGAGAAATTCACTAGATTTTCTTTGTGAAAATGCTTCGTATAAGTAGGTAGCTATGGAGATATCGGCGATTATTTTCATATATCGGCGAAAATCAGAATATATCGGCGTTTATGAAGATATATCGGCGAAAATTGAGATATATCGGCGAAAATCTCATTATATCGGCGAAACGCTTCAAACACTCTAAAAATGGCGGACAAAGTCCGCCACCAAACCAACTAATTTATCAAAGACTGCAATGGAGCAGGAATTCTTCCACCACGCTTAATCATTTTTTCAGAACTGTATGGGTTAACGCCCATGACAGGAGCTCTCCCTAATAATCCACCGAACTCGACCATGTCTCCTTCATGCATACCAGGAACAGGAATAATACGGACGGCTGTCGTCTTTTTGTTAATCATGCCGATCGCCGCTTCATCGGCAATAATTCCAGATAGGGTAGCTGCAGAAGCTTCTCCTGTTATTGCGATCATATCAAGTCCAACAGAGCAGACACAAGTCATTGCCTCAAGCTTGGATAACGATAAGGCATCATCAAGAATACCGCGAATCATGCCATTGTCTTCACTAACAGGAATAAACGCTCCACTCAGTCCACCAACATAGGAACTGGCCATTGCTCCACCTTTTTTTACAGCATCGTTCATTAAGGCTAGAGCGGCAATCGTACCGTGTGTTCCAACACGTTCCAAGCCGATTTCTTCAAGAATTTCTGCGACGCTATCATTCATCGCATTTGTTGGTGCAAGGGACAGATCCATAATTCCGAACGGAACGCTCAGTCTCTCGGCCACGACACGCCCAATCAATTCACCTGCACGAGTAATTTTAAAGGCGGTCTTCTTGATAATGTCACTGACTTCACCAAGGTCAGCGTCAGGATAGCGCTTCAATGCACTCAACACAACACCAGGCCCACTAACACCTACATTCAGAACAACCTCTCCTTCACCAGCACCATGAAAGGCACCAGCCATAAAAGGATTATCCTCAACAGGATTGCAGAAGACGACAAGCTTGGCACAGGCAAGACCATGTTGCTCCTTACTTTTTTCAGCCGCTTCCTTAATGATTTCGCCCATCCTGCGAACGGCATCCATGTTAATTCCAGCACGAGTCGTTCCAACAGAGACGGAAGCACACACTCTCTCCGTAACACTCAAAGCCACCGGTAGAGCATCAAGCAAGGTTTGCTCGCCAACGGAAATTCCCTTATGTATAAGAGCAGAATAGCCACCGATGAAATCAACACCGAGGGTGATCGCCGCCTTGTCTAGCGTTTTCGCTAACTCGACCGCTTGTTGGGTAGTTGCCTGTCCAAGAATTTCGGCAATTGGGGTAATAGAGATTCGTTTATTAATGATGGGGATCCCAAATTCCCGCTCCACTTTTTCAGCAGTAGTCTTTAAATCTTTTGCATAATGGGTGATTTTGTCATACACCTTTTGCTGCATTTTCTCAAAATCAGAATCGGCACAATCTCGTAAGCTAATCCCCATCGTTACGGTACGAATATCGAGATTTTCCATTTGGACCATTCTGATCGTTTCCATCATTTCATTAACTGCAAATTTCATTTGTTTTCTCCTCTCTTACACACGGTGCATCGCTTGAAAAATATCTTCAAGTTGGACATTAATCGTTAATCCGAGAGCTTCTCCTAATTTTGAAAGCTTCTGTTGTAATGCCTCTAGATCTTCATAATTCGTTACGTCGACAATCATCATCATCGTGAAAAAATCTTGTAAAATCGTTTGACTAATATCAAGGATATTAATTGTTTCTTCTGCTAGGATCGTCGTTACTTTTGCGATAATCCCAACTTGGTCCTTCCCAACTACACTGACAATTGCTCTTTTTTGTTCCAACAAAATCACCTCGAAAAAAATAGTATAAAAAAAGGAGACTGGGTTTCCCAATCTCCATTAGACGTAAGAATAACAACTGTTACTCTTCTGTCCTTTTGCCTGAGATTGTGAATCCTTCGGCGCCGCAAGGGTCTCTCCAGAAGCTGCTCCTGTTATAGTGTTACCCATAACATTCATCGCTAAAGTGAATCCATTTTAAAAATTGATTCAATATGAAATTATTTTTCAAATATAGCAGTGTATTGAATTGAAATCAATGAAAAAGTTCATTTGTTCACATATTTTTATAATCTTCAATTAGCTGTTCAAGCTTCTGCAGACTACTTGCTTCTTCAAGCAGAGGTTCTTTCTTTAATGTATCCATGACACTTTCAATTAAATAGGTGCGAGGTTCCATCATGTTAATTAGTTCATCATAAATAAAATCGAGTAATTCGATTTGCTTCTGAAAATCTGTGCTTTGAGTAAACGGTTTTTTTAAGCTAAGAATGGTCCGATGCATGGCTTGTTGGAAAGCTTTATTATTTTTCTTTCCGTTCGGACTCCAAGTATCTAAAAGTTCAGGCTCAAGAAGCTGTTCGCCAGATTGGGACACCTCTTCCACCGTTTTTGCGATTCGATTGACACTGTAGCGTACGACACGACTAATGGCATGCGGTGGTTTCACGGCTATCGAATAGTTTTTTAGTGTTTGATTCAATATTCCCATAAACATGCTGGCGCAATCTAATAAATAAGGCTTCTTATCCTCTCCGAAGATTGCGACAAAGCGTTCATACACCCAGCGTAAGCTTTTAAAGGAACCAATTTTTAGAAATTGTTTGAGCTCTTCATCATTAGAAACAAATACCTCTTCAAAAAGGGTGGTTAAGTTATTGGAACGATTCATCTCGAGCTGCAGTTCCATTTGTTTAATAAATATTTCTATATCGGAAGGATCTTGTCCGATTAACAACTCATTTCGTTCTTTTTCCATTTGTTTGTATAGGGTAGTAAAAAGAGCGATTAATAATTCGTTTTTAGATGAAAAATAGTTATAAAAGGTTCCTTTCGCAATCCCGCTATAATCAAGAATGTCTTGAATAGAGGTAGCTTGAAAGCCTTTATCGATAAATAATTGATGAGCCATTTTAATTACATGTTGTTTTCTGTCTTTCATGTTCATCACCTTTAATAGAGAGATTGTACCGATCGTCTAATTTGATAGTACATGATTTTTATTAATTCCTCAATGTGGTAAAAACACTGGATATTTTCAATTGATTTTTTTGAACTGCTGGTATATGATATGTCTTATGTGAAATCCGAGTATAATATAATGTACTATACGTCTAAGGGGGAAATATTATGGATAACACGATTGGGAAATCTAGTCGTCCACCGTATGGAATTATAGCGATATTGATGATCGGTGCTTTTATTGCATTCTTAAATAATACATTATTAAATATCGCATTACCGTCTATCATGGTGGAATTAAAAATTGAAACATCGACTGTACAGTGGTTGACAACAGGCTTTATGCTTGTAAATGGTGTGTTAATACCGGCAACTGCTTTTTTAATTGAAAAATACAGTGTACGCAGACTATTTTTGGTCGCAATGGGTTTATTTACCATTGGTACAATTGTAGCTGGAATGGCACATGTTTTTCCGGTGCTATTAGCGGGGCGGATGCTTCAAGCATCTGGTTCAGCAGTGATGATGCCATTGCTGATGAATGTCATGTTAATTAGTTTCCCAATTGAAAAAAGAGGGGCAGCGATGGGCATGTTTGGTCTAATCCTTATGGCTGCTCCTGCAATTGGACCAACATTATCAGGTTGGATTATTGAACATTATGACTGGAGAATGCTTTTCCATTTCATCACACCAATTGCGGCGGCTGTCTTTATTTTAGGCTTTATCTTATTGAAGGATAAGAAGGAAAAAGTGAATATTCACTTGGATTTATTCTCACTAATTTTATCAAGCTTAGGATTTGGTGGAATCTTATATGGATTTAGTTCGGCTGGAAACAAGGGCTGGGATAGTATCCATGTGTATGGTGCGATTGCAGTAGGGGTTGTAACATTAGTTTGGTTTATTCTGCGTCAAGCTAACTTAGAGCGACCAATGCTTAATTTCCATGTTTTTAAATATCCGATGTTTGCTCTATCTTCATCTATTACCATGATTGTCAACATGGCAATGTTCTCAGGAATGCTTCTTATTCCGATTTATGTGCAAACACTACGAGGCATTTCGCCTATGGATGCTGGATTATTAATGCTTCCAGGTGCTTTAGCGATGGCTCTTATGTCGCCAATTACAGGAAGACTTTTTGATAAATTTGGTGGTAGAGTGTTAGCGATTATTGGATTAAGCATTATGATCGTAACAACATTCTTATTTAGCAGACTGACTTTTGAAATTAGTTATACTCATTTAATGATCTTACATGCGATTCGTATGCTTGGAATGTCAATGGTCATGATGCCTGTTTCTACAAACGGCTTAAATCAGTTACCAAAACGTTTCTACCCACATGGTACAGCTATGAACAATACGCTTAACCAAGTTTCCGGTGCGATTGGTACAGCGCTTTTAGTTACAGTTATGTCTACCCGTACAGAAACACATGCAATGGAAATAGGAAAATCATTAACGACTCAGCCAACAGAGGCGATGAAATTACAAATTGAAGCACAAGCGATGTTAGAAGGGATTAACGATGCATTCTTCGTAGCTTCCATCATTACGATATTTGCCTTTATCCTAGCATTCTTTATCAAACGCTCAAAAGAATCAGAAGATCCGCAACAAGAAACTGCAAAACCACAAGTGAAATCAAAGCTTGTTGGGAATTAAAGAGTACTCTATCTAAAAAAAGGCTACGGTGTATCCGTGCCTTTTTTTATTTGGGGAAAATGATGAACCTGCTCTTATTAATTTCAGCTAGAGGTGGGGAGCGAGGCGGGACGACTATCTGGTTATTCCTCTGAGCCGCTTTAAATCCCTGTTAATTTATATTCGATTGGAGCTCTCTCCGTCTCGCCCAGATGGTAACAGGAAAAATTCCTGTTATGATCGAACTCTTATTCCAACTGGCAGAAATAACGGAAGAAATTCCGCCTATTGACCCGAATCTTTCATAAATCAGCGCTTTTTCACTTCATAAGCGGAAAAACTTCCCTTATTTGCCCAGAAACACGCCCCATAAGGCAAATAGCAGGAAAACTTCCTGTTAATGTCTCATTGGAGCTCCCCCGCCCAGATGATAGCAGGAAAACTTCCTGTTAAGTTTTCTCCAAAGCCCCCTTGAAGGCAGGTAAAAGACAATCTACTGGAATTACGAATCAAGTCATATGCTCCCTTCACGAGACTCTAAAACATGTCACTTAAAAATTCACCCACCTTCTTTTGTGTTAACTTTTTTCTTTTTAAAATGTCGTAGTATCGGCATCGGTTTACTGTTCATGATAAACCACACGATAACAGGACCCAAGAAATTTAGGATAATGACTATAAAAACAAATGACAGAATGAACCAAGGTGCATTGAATATTTTTTCATAAATAAAAGTGTGATATAGATCCATACTAGGTAACTCCTGGATTATTTTCTATCTATCCTAACCATTCTAAAAGAATATGATTCAACTCATGCATAAGAACTAAAAAGAACGGAGAGAAAAGTAGTAGTGAGTAGAAGGAGTTCATCACATGCCAAAACTTCATGGGAAAAATAAAACGAACATTTCACGTTTAATAGATGAAAATATTGCGATTGTGGAAGAGCGTTTTGGAAAAAGTGTTGATTTGACAAAGCGCGAATTTGAATTTCAAGATAACAAGAAAATTAGAGCAGTCTGCTTTTTCCTCGATGGACTTGTGAATAGTAACGAGATTAATGCAGTCATTAAATCCCTTATGTATAAAGCGGAACTTATTTTAGACGAACCAGGCTCCGTTTCAATTGTTGATGCAATCAAGTCTTCTGTTCTTATAAATAAGTCGATCAAGGTTACCGATTTGATTGATCCGATGATCGATGCGATTCTTGCAGGAGATACGGTATTCTTCATTGATGGTTCAGATGCTTGTTTACTAGTCTCATCAAGAGAATGGGCATCACGTTCCGTTGAGGAGCCCCAGGTGGAGCAGGTCGTAAGAGGGCCAAGAGATGGTTTCACAGAATCAATACGAACGAATACAGCACTTGTACGAAGAAGAATTCGCGATCCGAACTTGATGTTCGAGGCTATGACAGTCGGGAAAAAGTCAAAAACAGATATTAATATCGCTTATCTTCAAGAAACGGTGAAAGAGGGGCTTGTTGAAGAGGTTAAAAAAAGAATCAGCAGGATAAAAATCGATGCCATCCTAGAAAGTAGTTATATTGAAGAATTAATTGAAGATGCTCCATTTTCTCCTTTTACTACAGTACAAAGTACTGAAAGGCCGGATAAGGTAGCCTCTTCATTGCTTGAAGGAAGAGTAGCCATTTTTGTTGATAACACGCCATTTGTATTGGTTGTTCCAACCTATTTTTGGCAATTTATGCAAGCAAGTGATGATTATTATTCTAGATTTTTGGCAGGTAGCTTTAATCGCGTCATCCGTTATGTTGCTTTTATTATTAGTTTAACCCTGCCTTCCATGTACGTGATGCTGGTGAGCTTTCATCAGGAAATGATTCCTACTTCATTGGCACTCACGATTGCATCAGGGAGGGATGTCAATCCTTTTCCTGTCTTGATTGAGGCATTGATTATGGAAATAGCCTTTGAGCTGATGCGTGAAGCAGGGGTGAGGATGCCTAAACCTGTCGGGCAAGCAGTTAGTATTGTTGGGTCACTCGTAATTGGACAAGCTGCAGTGCAGGCAGGGGTAGTGTCACCTTTTATGGTCATTATTGTAGCCTTAACAGGAATATCATCGTTTGCGATTCCAAATTATGCGGCATCATTTTCGATTCGATTAATTCGTTTCGTCCTTCTCATTGCTTCAGGAACAATGGGGTTATTAGGATTTGCGACTGCTTTTGCATTCCTTGCCATTCATGCGATGTCACTTCGTTCATTCGGGGAATCCTATTTGGCTCCAGCAACACCGTTTAAGCCATCAGACCAAAAGGACTTTATTTTCCGGGCACCATTGTGGACCATGGATGAACAACCAGATCTGGCAGAAGGTAAGGAAAATCGTCTTGCAGAGGATCAACTTCCAAAACCGAATAAGAAGGAATCTAAATCCAAGGAAAGTCGTCAAACTTTTGGAAATGGACTTGTGAAAATTAGGAGAAAAGCCAGCAAGTCACGGAGGCATGATCAGGATGAAGAGTAGGCTGGCGTTATCGATATTCATGATATGCTCGATTCTGTTAACTGGTTGCACAGGTATGGGGAAAAGAGAACTTAATGAGTTGGCGCTTGTTATGGCAGTGGGGTTGGATAAGGGAGAAAAGGAAGGGAACATCAAAATTACAGCACAAGTCGTTCGTCCTGCTGATGCAATTGGACAAACAGGTGCTCCAGCAGGAAATACAGGAGAGCCTATTTGGTCAGCGAGTGCAGAAGGGGAGACGATTTTCGAAGCAATTCGAAATCTATCTACTTTTTCTTCGAGGCGGGTTTTCTGGGCTCATAATCATGTCATTGTTATAAATGAGGATCTAGCAAAGGAAGGAATACGAGATATTATTGACTTCTTCACAAGGAATCCTGAACTTCGAATGAGAACTTGGGTGACTGTCACGCCTGAAAAGGCAAGTGAGGTTGTCTCGACTTTAACTGGACTAGAAGTCGTACCAGGTTCGGCGATTGATCGTTTATTTTGGTATAGCTCCATTGCAGCTCGTTCGCCTAGGACTGAGATTTTGGATTTACAGGCTGCTTATTTGAGTGAAAGCTCTGAACCTGTTTTAGCAAGATTAAAACTCATCAATAGAGGAATTTCAAATAAAAAACCTGGTGAAGAAGGAGCGCTTGAACAGGTGGAATTGTCTGGTGCTGGTGTATTTAAAGGGGATAAATTAGTCGGGATATTGGGGGATGAAGAGGCGCGAGGATTATTATATTTTATTGAGAATCCTGAGTCTGGTGTTGTCTCGCTTAAATGTCCAAAGGATGAGACGAAAAAAGTAAGTATTGAATTACGGAAACAAAATGTAGATGTCATTCCTAAATATAAAAATAAGCATGCGGAATTTGAGGTCAACTTACAAGCGTACGGAAGTCTTGTTGAAGCGGGCTGTGAATTTTCCATGGATGATGATAAATCAGTAGAACAGTTAGAAGAAGAATTATCAAGCTACCTTAAGGAGCAGATCATTAAAGTCGTTGATAAGGTTCAGAATGAGTATAAGTCAGATATTCTGGAGCTTGGCAAAGTTTTTAATAATCGGTACCCAATCGAATGGAAGGAAATCAGAAGCAATTGGGAACAGGAACTACAAGAGGCAAAAATAACGGTTCACGTAGAAGCGGAGATTACAGATGGAGCCCTACTTTTTAAACCAACAAAAAAACATTAGGAGTTACAAATGAAGGTTCAAATTACAAATGGAATGTTTATGGCGATCATTATTAATCTCGTATATGCAAAGGCGATCGGACTTACACAAGGTTCTATGGCGAGAGAAGTAGGGAGTGATATGTGGATTGCCACGATTTTCGCCGTTCTTCAAGGTCTATTAGTGATGACCATAGTTATCTATTTGATCAAAAAAATGCCTGATAAGGACATCATCCAGCATAGTGAGAAACTGGTTGGAAAATGGTTTTCGAAGCTGGTTGCCGCATTGGTGCTGATATTTTTTCTTTTTGCCTTTGGTGGGATACTAGCTACTTTTGTGTATCATATTAAGGATTTCTTTTTGCCAGAATCTCCACTGCTTGTTATTGTATTGGCAGCCCTTTTTATCGGTGTGTATGGCATATTTTTTGGTCTCGAGGTTATAAGTAGAATGGCCTTACTCGGGGTTTTTTCAGTACTATGCTTGAATATTTTAATCATTTTAGGTTCTGTTCAGGATTTTGATGTCCGAGAGCTGTTGCCAACGTTTCAATCAGGCTTTTTCAACACACTGTGGGCAAGCAGACATTATGATGCAGATTGGGCGTTAGCGACAATGATGGCCACAATGCTTCTCCCTTATGTTAAGAATGATAAAACATGGACAAGATCGGGGATGGCAGGAATTATTTATGGAGGTCTATTTGTTCTCATTTGGCCGATTCTTGAAGCAGGGGTGTTAACGGCTGAAGTAGCTGCCCAATATTTTGTTTCTTGTATGCAAATGGCTCGAAGTGCGCAAATCGGGGTATTCTTCCATCGCTATGAAATGATTATGATCGCCTTTTTTGCTTTATCTTCCATTACTCAAATTATGATTACGCTTCTATGTTCATCTATTGCGCTTCAAAGACTGCTAGGATTAAAGGATTATCGACCAGTTATTATTCCGACAGCTCTCATGCTAGGAGGTTTCGGTTATTGGTTTGTATTTGATCATGCACGGGCAATTGAATTATTAGAAACGTATTGGATTTGGGTTGCACTGGGCATTACGATTAGTCTCCCGATACTCATCTTACTTTTACGGAAAATATTTAAAAAGAAAGTCAAGGATATAGAGGTTAGTGAAAATACAAAGGCATGAAAAATTATTCACTTGCAATTCCGACAAGTTTGATCTAATGATCAATTTGTAATGGTGGAATTTTTGGGAGAAGGTGAATGTAGTTGGAAAAGAAGTTTGAAACCGTATTATTGCATCCAGTTAAAGTGAATGAGAAGTCAATAAAAAGTAAAGTGACTCCTATTTATCAAACTTCTGCCTTTGTATTTAAGGATTTAGAAGAGCTTGAAGGTTATTATCAAGGTGAAGGGAATTACTTATATTCTCGAACTGGGAATCCTAATCCAGATGAACTAGGTGCGGCCGTAGCTGCCATTGAAGGTGCGCCAGCAGGGATTGCGACCTCCTCAGGGTTATCAGCGATTTTGGCAGGGGTACTAGCCGTTGTAAAAAGTGGCGAGCATATCATTGCCGCAGAAGATTTATATGGTGGAAGCTTTCATCTGTTGAAAGAAGAACTTCATAATTTAGGGATTGAGACAACTTTTGTGTCTTTCACTGATCTAGCTGAGGTTGAAAAATCAATTCAAGAAAATACGAAAATGCTTTATACAGAGTCGATTACCAATCCGCTCCTAAGGGTAGAAGATTTACATGGAGTAGTGCAATTAGCGAAAAAACATCATTTATTAACCCTTATTGATAATACTTTTGCGACTCCTTTTCATTGTAACCCATATGAACTTGGAGTTGATTTAGTCGTACATAGTGCAACGAAATACATTGGGGGCCACAGTGATGTGACAGCTGGTGTGTTAGTGGGGAGAGACGAGTTAATTGCAAAAGCTCGAGCAAAGGTAGTCAATCTTGGTGCAAATGTGAGTCCATTTGAAGCATGGTTAACAAGTCGGGGACTAAAGACATTGGCTCTACGCATGAAATGTCAATCGCAAAATGCGCAACAATTAGCTGAAGCTCTCAACAGGAATCCTAATATCGAAAAAGTTTATTATCCATTCGCTGAGTCTCATACAGGCTATGGAGCCATGGTCACGATCAAACTAGGAACTCAAGTCGATACAAGTGCCTTTTTTAAATCATTATCATGGGTGAAAATTGCCCCTACTCTTGCAGGAGTTGAGACAACGGTTTCACATCCATTAACGACCTCCCACCGAGCTCTTCCGAAAGAAGTATGTGATGAGCTAGGAATTACGATGGAAGTGGTAAGAATATCAGTTGGAATTGAGCATCCAGATGATATCATACAGGTTTTCACAGAAGCGCTTGAAAAAGCACTAAAGTAGAGAGTTTTTCTTTGGTCGTCCCAATCGGGAAAGGGCAAGCCGTCTTAATGTGGAGCTACTGAAATTGGCTACGTTTTTATTTTTCGTTCGCCCTTTTGAATCGTTTGTCATACTTATCCCTCCTTTAGAGAATAGTATCACCTATATCGCTAAAGGCTAAAAATGGTTTAATGCTCCAATTTTACCATTTTGCTAAAAATAATTGACGGATCATTAGCAATTCGGGTATAGTAAAAATATAAATTAATCGTTCTCCTAAAGGGGAGTAGCTTTAACAGCAAAGTCGTCAGTTCGGAGGCATTTGTCTCTCGGCTTTGTTGGCTAACGGGCATTTTATTCCGTAGTTAGCAAGACCTTTACCAATAAAAGGGTAAGGGTCTTTTCGTTTTTTTTCAGGCCTTTACCAATATTGGTAAAGGCCTTTTCTATTTTGGTGAGGACAAGGAAGGTGTTGGGGATGTGAATTAACTGAAATTCGGTAAAACTAAAAACATAAACGAAATAGGAGGAAGTTGAAAAATATGGATATATCGATTTTATTGGAGTACGGATGGGTATTACTTTTACTTATTGCCTTAGAGGGGCTTTTAGCAGCAGATAATGCACTCGTTTTAGCGATCATGGTGAAGCATCTCCCGGAGGAAGAAAGAAGAAAGGCTCTATTCTATGGATTAGCAGGTGCTTTTGTTTTCCGCTTTGTTTCTTTATTTGTTATTTCATTTCTCGTCGACGTTTGGCAAGTTCAAGCGCTCGGAGCCGTCTACTTACTGTTTATTGCCATTAATCATATCGTCCGAAAACTGATAATGAAAAAGGTTGACGACGAGGTTGTGGAAGAAAAGCCGAAGAAAAAATCTGGATTTTGGTTAACCGTCTTTAAAGTGGAGCTTGCAGATATTGCCTTTGCAGTGGATTCCATTTTAGCGGCTGTTGCATTAGCAATGACACTTCCAAATACGAATCTTCCCAATATTGGTGGAATGGACGGTGGGAAATTTCTCGTCATTTTCGCCGGAGGTCTAATCGGTGTCATCATCATGAGATATGCGGCAAATATGTTTGTGAAGCTGCTCCATGCAAGACCTGGATTAGAATTAGCAGCGTTTGCGATCGTCGGCTGGGTTGGAGTAAAGCTCGTCGTCTTAACATTATCACATCCAGATATTGCTATCATTTCCTATGAGTTTGCCCACTCTACACTATGGAAGCTCATTTTCTATACAGTCTTAATTGGAATTGCTGCAGCAGGTTGGTTTTTATCAAAGGATAAAGAGAGTGTAGAAAACGAAACACCGACCGCATGAAACGAAGAAAGTGAGTCCTAGATAGGTGAAACATAATAACCCCATGAAGGTCAGGGTATAGTATAAAAAGAGTATCAATTTTTTAGGCTATTTTGGTAGGTGACTTTCTTGGGTGTTGAAATCATAATTCTAGCTATACTTATTGTCTTAAATGCATTCTTTGCAGGTTCTGAGATGGCGTTAGTCTCCTTAAGTGATAGCCGTATCAAACAATTGGCTGAAGATGGCGATAAAAAAGCAAAATTGGTTCAGAAACTTTTATCTGAACCAAGTCATTTTCTTGCAACGATTCAAATCGGGATCACATTATCAGGGTTAATGGCTAGCGCCTTTGCCTCGAGAAATTTTGTCGGAATGATGTCTCGTTCTCTAGATAAATATGTGCAACTGCCAGTGGAAATGCAACTGCTTGAAGTGATTGCCACGATCATCATTACCTTGATTTTATCTTATTTCACACTTGTCCTAGGAGAGCTCGTCCCGAAAAGACTGGCAGTTACGAAAGCTGAACAAATCTCTCTTTTAGCGGCAAGGCCATTGACCATTCTTTCGAAAATTACTTCCCCATTTGTGCGCTTGCTGACCTTTTCGACTCATTTAATTGTGCGGCTTTTCGGCGTCGATCCAAATGCAGAAGGTGAAGAGGTCACAGAAGAAGAAATTCGTATGATGGTCGATGTAGGTCAAGAAAGAGGAACGATTCAGGCAACAGAAAAGGAAATGATCAATAATATTTTTGAATTCGATAACAAAACGGTTTCAGATATTATGACCCATCGTACGAATATTGTAGCCATCCCAAATGATTTAAGTTTTCAAGAGGCTGTTCACGTAGCAAATGTTGAAAAATATACGAGAATTCCTGTATATGAGGAAAATATTGATCATATTGTTGGGACTCTCCATGTGAAGGATCTTTTTTCATTTATTGAAAATGGCGATCAGAACGACTTTAATTTAAACGAACTCATCCGAGAGCCTTTTTATGTTCTTGAATCAGTGGGGATCGACCATTTATTTAAGGATATGCAAAAAAACAAAGTTCATATGGCCATTGCGATAGATGAATATGGTGGTACGGATGGAATCGTGACGATGGAGGATATTTTAGAAGAGATCGTCGGTAATATTTTTGATGAGTATGATGAACCGGAATTGGATCAAGAGGAAATCGAAAAAATCAATGAGACCGACTATATAATGATGGGAACTACTGATTTGGATGATGTAGAAGATATTTTAAAAGTGGACTTCCCAACCGAAGATTATGATACACTAAGTGGATTTATTATTGGGCAACTCGGCTATATTCCTGATCCAGAAGAGAAACCGATCATCGAGTATGAGCATTACCGATTTGTTGTAGAAGAAATCAATGAAAGACGTATTATAAAGGTGAAAGTAAGCGAAATGAACGAGGAAGAGCAGGAATAAGTATAAAATTCCTGCTTTTTCCATTTTGTTAATTGACCACTGGTTAAAAATATTTTAAACTAAATGTAGTCAATAAAAAATCAAGGAGGGTACTATGACACCAAGAAAGACTGTCCAACAAGAACTCACAAGAGATATGATTATGAATGCAGCAAGAGACCTTTTTGCAGACAAAGGATATGAGCATGTATCGATGCGACAAATTGCCAAGGAATTAGGGTACAGTCACGGTGCACTTTATTATCATTTTAAAAATAAGGCAGAGCTATTTTATGCACTAGTAGAAAGTCATTTTACTATGTTAAATAAAGTGTTAGAGAATATTATGGAGAAAGATTTAGAACCTCATGAGAAGTTGAAGCAAATATTTATTGGTTATATTGAGTTCGGTCTAACCTATCAAAGTCATTATGAAATTATGTTCCTGATAAAAGATCAAGAAGTAAGAAATTTTATCAATCAGGAACCGAATCGCACCTATGAAAGTTTCGCAAAAAGTGTCTATTCGTTATGCGGAAAGAATGTAAAAATACAAGATGTATGGTCGATTTTTCTTTCATTGCATGGATTCGTAACACATTATTGCAGACATGTCGTTGGATTTGAAGAAGTCAAGGATTTGGCAGAAGCACATGCGAATTTTCTGATAAAAGCGATTCAGTAATTTTTTTTACGTATTATTGACCAATGGTCAAAAAAAGGAGGAATATACATGGAAAGAGTACTTGTATTAGGGGCATCTGGGGGAATGGGATATTCAATTGTACGTGAGTTATTAGATAGGGGGATTCAAGTTAAGGCATTTGCACGAACGAAAGAGAAGTTAGAAAAATTGTATGGAAAGGATCAGAATGTGACGATCATTACAGGAGATATCTTTCAAGTGGAAGACCTCAAACGAGCAGCAGATGATGTGGATGTCATCTTTCAATCGGCGAATATTCCATATCCGGAATGGGAAGAAAAATTAGAGTTATTTATGAGAAATATTTTAATTGCTGCAAGGGAAAATGGGGCAAAGCTTGCAGTGGTTGATAATATTTATGCCTACGGTCGAAGTGGAGGCAAAATGGTAACAGAAGAATTCCCAAAGAATCCCCATACGAAAAAGGGACGTATTCGCTTAAATGTGGAAAACGTCATAAAGCAGTCGAGTGTAGATGCGCTCATTGCACATTTCCCAGATTTTTATGGTCCTAATGCAGAAAGTACATTGCTCCACTATACCATTGATAATATCGTTAAAGGAAAAAGAGCTGGCTTTGTTGGCAATCAAGAAATCAAGCGAGAGTTTATCTTTACACCTGATGGGGCAAAGGCGATCGTTAATTTGGCACTTGATGAGAGGAGCTACGGGCAAAACTGGAATATACCAGCTTACGGTACGGTAAGTGGTAAAGAACTTATCGAAATGATAAGAGAGATAACGGGCTATAATAAAGGAGTTTCAACGATTTCAAAAAACATGATTCGATTTTTAGGGCTTTTTAATCCGATGATGCGAGAAGCTGTGGAAATGTTCTATTTAAATGAGGAACCGGTCGTACTCGATGGCTCAAAGTATGAGAAAGTGTTTGGCGAGATTCCACGTACGTCCTATCAAGAAGGCTTGCGGCAGACGATTGAGTATATGAAAAAGGAGTAGAACCTACTCCTTTTTGCCTCTTATTTAATTGCTGGAATTTATAGTTCTAAAATCATGATGTTTAAGTATTCTTCCGATGATGCTTTTAACAAGCATCGAAGTGAATGAATTTTGTCATTCCAATTTTAAACGTATATAGTCTACTAAAAGAATTAATATTTGGTATTATTGATTATAAGCATATCCTTCTCGTAATAGGTAGTAATGTTGTATGTATAATTGTCTTTTTCATTATTGGACGAATTCTATTTTTAAAAGATAAATGGGTGATGAATTAATGACCTTGTATCATTATGTGGGGGCGGATAAACCGCTCCCTTTAGGGAATTATGGAGAAACATATACGTTAAAAAAGATGAGAGATATTCCAAAACCAAAAAATAAAAATGACTTGCGAAATATTTTAGACCTTTCAGACCTTGAAGACGAGTGGGTTAAAGTATATGAAACGGAAGTGGATTTTGCCTTTGTGACGGTTAGCGAGCTAGATGACCCAACTTTAAAAGAAAAATTGCCGATCAATAAACGTTATATTTATGAATTGGGTGGGTCTTTTCAATTAACTGGAGAGGATTATTTTCAAAATCGAATTCAATATCAATGCAATGAAAAGTGTTTTAAGGAATTGTTTGCTTATTTGAAGGAACAGTTAGTTGTTGGGGAAACGATTGAAGTGTATTCTTGTTGGGATTCAGAAGAAAATCAGCCGAGGGATAGTACGTTAGACACACAAATTGATGTTAGTAAGTACAAAATTGCCTACCCACTTAGCTTTGAAGATAAGCAGCTGATTACATTGTTTAAGACGTAATCAGCTGCTTTTTGATTGTCTAGGAATTCCCTCGACTTGTGGCTAAGTGTTCGTATAAGCGCTAGGAGTATCGGTATGAAAAAATAACAGGAAAAATTCCGCTTAATGAGCAAGCATTATGAAAAAGAGCCGAAATAACAGGAAAATTTCCTGCTATTCCCTCAAAAAATGCCAAAATAAACGATTTTGCTCTCCATAAGCGGAAAATCTTCCGTTAATTTCCCTAAAATGGACTCCATTGAGGAGATAACAGGAAAAATTCCGCTTAAGGGTGAGAGATGTTTGGAACGAAGATTGAGAGAAACCGGAAGCTTCTTACATTTTGTAGGAGCTTTGGACCCGAGCCTATCGATGACTTTTATAAAGAATGGCAAGAAGTGCAAGCATGACTGCGTCTAGGCGGGCTTGAAAAGCAAAGGTTAGGATTCCTTGATGAAGCAATGGGATTTTGGTAAGAATGAGAGCGGCAATCATAATCAGTATTAATGGGATAGAAGCGGTACGAACATGCCTATTTGCTAAAATAAGTAGTCCGCAAATGATCTCAGTTAAAGCGAGAATATACATAAAGTAAAGCGGAAATGGTAATCCAAGCTCAATAAATGTGTGGCTCATTTCTGTGTTTACGAGCTTCATAAGACCGGAGATGGTAAACACATATCCGACCGAATAGCGAACGAGATTCATCATATTCATCATATCCCTCCTCCTCTTCACTATATGATGGAGAAGGACAAGTCATGAGGGATATTTTATCGTTTAAAAAAGCGACCTAAAAAATAGGTCGCTTTTTAGTTAATTATCTAATTTCATCCAGAAGGAGTAATTGATAATCGATGGTTTAATATTGGGTGCATTTTTGATAGATTTAATGTTTTGTATAAAATGATTAAAATATTTTATATCTTTTAATGTCTCCATATAGCTGACTTCTTCAAATTGTTTGGAATGGTGATGTTTAATATAACCACAACATACTTTTTCATCAATAAATTCGATATACATGATTTTAGTGTGGTTAAACACATAAGAAAAGATTCGATTCAGAGAATTTTTCATTTCATCATTCATCATTGATTTTGAGTCCAAATTAAATTGGGCACGAAGCAAATCATATCGTGTCGATTGGTTCAATACTTTCAAGTTACATTCCCCTTTTTAACTAGAATTTTAAGTTATGTGCAAAGCGGCCCGTAATCAAGGAAGCAAATGATGTTCAACATAAAAAAATCCCTCATATAAGCATGAGGATCATCTAAATTATAATCCCACATGTGCATGAGGGGGCATTTTAGTTATGATCCTATACGTACACGAGGGATCATAATTATTATGTCTTCTTTCATGCAACTGGCTGGCATGGTATGTGATATACTTTAGCCCCTATAGCTTTGCGTCCCCATTTTTCAATGGCTTTGCCAAATTAACCTTTATGGAATCAATTTCTTAGGCAATAGGTCAATGTGAGTAACAATGATTATCTGCCTAGTGAAATAGAATCATTTATTTGATTATTATAACCTATAAAAATATATATTTCGACATTTTTTGACTGATTTTGGGGGTAATTTGAATATTTTTTTAAACCTGAGAGATTTTTATCGAAAAAAATAGGTCCAAAGTGGTGGTTTTTCCACTTCGGACCTATTAGTGTTATTTAGGGTGCATTTTAAATTGCAAAAATAAATCATTATACAGGGCTAGATTTTTCTTTCCGAGGTTTTCATAGACCTCGAGCTTTTCAGTTAATTCAGGTGATGGATAGAAGCGTTCGTCTTCAACCATTTCTTCAGGCATATACTGAAGCGCCTCTTTATTTGGAGTAGAGTAGCTAACCCACTCGGTATTTTGGGCAGCGATCTCTGCATCAAGCATGAAATTGATGAATGCATGTGCCCCCTCTATATTTTTGGCTGTTTTAGGAATGACCATATTATCAAACCAAAGATTCGAACCTTCTGAAGGAACGACGTAGTCGAGGCTTTCATTTTCCCACATCATATCAGCTGCATCGCCAGACCAAACAAGTCCAATTGATGCTTCTTCATTGGCAATAAGCATTTTGATTTCATCTCCAACGATTGCTTTGATGTTTGTAGTTAGCGTATCAAGTTTTGCTTTTGCTTCCTCTAAATGGTCGATATTTGTATCATTTAAGGAATAGCCCAAGCTGTTTAAACCCATCCCAATAATTTCACGAGCCCCATCAATTAATAATATTTCGTTTTCAAAGGCTGGATTCCATAGATCATTCCAGCTCGTAATCTCCATATCACCGAGCATTTCGCGATTGAAAACGATCCCTACTGTTCCCCAAAAGTAAGGAACAGAATATTTATTGTCTGGATCAAAGGGTAAGTCCATGAAACGTTCATCGATATTTTTAAGATTTGGAAGCTTGGAATGATTTAAAGGCAGCAACAAGTCTTCCTCTTGCATTTTGGCAATCATATATTCGGATGGTACGGCAATATCATAGGTTGTGCCGCCTTGTTGAATTTTCGTTAACATCGCTTCATTTGAATCAAAGGTTTCATAAATGATTTTGATCCCCGTCTCTTCTTCAAAACGGTCAATGAGTTCATCGTCAATATAATCGCCCCAATTATAAACGGTTAATGTATTCCCACTGGAGAATCCCTCAGCAGAATTCAAGCGATTAATCGCAAGTAACAGTAGCAAGGATGCGATAATAACTGTGATAAAGACACGGATTAGTTTATTCATTTCCGAATCCCTCCAACCTGAGCCTTGTTACGTTGTGTAATAAAGTAATAAATCACAACAAGGAGAATCGTGAACAAGAATAGCAATGTGGAGAGAGCGTTGATGTTTAATGAGATCCCTCTACGTGCTAAAGAATAGATTTCGACAGAAAGGGTTGAGAATCCATTTCCTGTTACGAAAAAGGTAACAGCGAAATCGTCGAGTGAATATGTTAATGCCATGAAAAAGCCAGCAAAGATTCCTGGTGTTATGAACGGTAAAATGACTTTCGTTAAGACGTTAAAGCTACTTGCTCCTAAATCGCGAGCCGCATCAATTAAGGTAGGGCTCATTTCCATAAGCTTTGGCAGTACCATTAACACGACAATGGGGATGCTAAAGGCGATATGGGAAAGCAACACCGAATAAAATCCGAGCTTAATTCCGACCATTGTAAATAAAATGAGGAATGAAGCACCGATGATCACATCTGGGCTTACAATTAGGACATTATTTAATGAAAGAATCGTATTTTTTGCTCTCCGTTTTTTCACTTGATAAATGCTAAGTGCACCTAATACACCAATAATCGTCGAGATTAGAGCGGATAAAAGGGCAATTACCAATGTGTTTAAAACAATAATTAAAAGTCTTGTATCCTGGAATAATTCTCGATACCAATCTAATGTAAATCCTTCAAAGTTATACATTGTTCCACCGCTGTTAAAGGAGTAGAACACTAGGAAGAAAATCGGTGCATAAAGAATGAAAAAGATCAGAAGTAAAAATAGTTTTGCTAAAGGGGATATTTTTCTTTCCAATTTATATACCCCGCTTTCTAGTTCCTGTCATCGTCATAAAGAGGAACATAATAATAATCAAGAATACGGCAATCGTTGAACCCATTCCCCAATCCTGTGTTACTAGGAAATGCTGCTCAATCGCTGTACCTAGTGTAATGACACGGTTTCCGGCAATTAAACGAGTTAACATGAATAGAGATAATGCAGGAATAAAGACAACTTGACAGCCAGCTTTTACCCCATCAAGTGTTAATGGAAAAATCACCCGTCGGAATGTCGTCCACTTTGATGCACCTAAGTCGTTCGCTGCATCAAGCAAGGTTGGATTTAATTCGTTTAAGGCATTAAAGATCGGTAAGATCATAAAAGGGATAAAAATATAGACCGATACAAAAATAAAGCTGAAATCGGTAAAAAGAATTTGCTGTGAGCCAATTCCAATCACTTCTAAGAAGCTATTTGTTATACCGTAAGTACCAAAAATCCCAAGAAATGCGTACGCCTTTAAAAGTAAATTAATCCAAGAAGGAACAATAATCAATAAGAGCCATAAGTGCTTATGCTTTGTTTTCGTTAACAAGTAGGCAGTTGGATAAGCAACTAATAACGAAAAGAGTGTAATTAAAAAGGCATACCAAAAGGAGCTCAAGGTCATTTTTAAATACACGGGTGTGAAAAAGTTCTGGTAGTTAATAAGCGAAAGATTGCCTTCAACATCGAAGAAGGAATAATAAAGGACAAGAATAATCGGTGCAATGACGAACAAAGCAATCCACAACGCATAAGGGACCATGTATAGATTGCGGGTAAGCTTATTCTCCATGGTCTTCTTCTCCATCAGTATAAGCTTCTAAACGTTTGTCAAATTCCTCTTCTGTTTCTCCTAAACGCATAACGTGAATAGCTTCAGGGTCGAAATAAAGACCAATCTCATCTCCCACATTCGCTGTCTTTGTAGAATGGACGAGCCACTCATTACCATCCCTATCATAGCAGCTGATCTCATAATGAACACCACGGAATAATTGTGAATCGACACGCACCTGTAGTTTTCCTTTTTCGAGTGTTGTAATTTCTAAATCCTCTGGACGGATAACAATTTCCACCGTTTCATTTTTATCCAAACCTTGGTCCACACATTCGAACTGCTTTCCAACAAATTCAACAAGGTAGTCTTCAAGCATACGGCCTTTCAAAATATTAGACTCTCCAATAAAGTCAGCTACAAATCGATTGATTGGTTCATCGTAAATATCCTTTGGTGTCCCACTTTGCTGAATTTTCCCTTCGTTAATAACGAAAATTTCATCTGACATGGCAAGTGCTTCTTCTTGATCATGGGTGACGAAAATAAAAGTAATCCCTAGACGTTGTTGAAGCTCACGAAGCTCGTATTGCATTTCGTAACGAAGCTTCAAGTCTAATGCGGAAAGGGGTTCGTCCAATAGAATGACCTCTGGCTCATTGACAATCGCTCTGGCAATAGCGACACGTTGTCTTTGACCACCAGACATCTCTCTAATTTCACGATTTTCATAGCCTTTTAGGTTGACGAAGCTAAGGGCTTCCTTAACTTTCTGATCTATTTCAATTTGATTCATTTTCTTAATCCGTAATCCAAATGCGACATTTTCGTACACATTTAGATGAGGGAATAGAGCATAATCTTGAAAAACGGTATTGACCTGTCTTTTATTTGCAGGAACATTGTTAATCTTTTTCCCGTTAAAGAAAATCTCACCATTTGAGGCTTCCGTAAATCCTGCGATTAAACGCAAAATCGTCGTTTTTCCACAACCTGAAGGACCAAGTAGTGTATAGAACTTCCCCCGCTCGATCTCAAAACTTACATCATTAAGGACAGGTGGATCGTTATCATATTGTTTTGTTACATGTTGAAATTGAATAATTGTTTCGTTTTTCAAAACATAGCAACCTCCCTCTTACAAAAATTAGTGAAACCTATGATACGATTGATTTTGTGATTGTTAAGAAACCAATTCGGAATAATTATACATGAAATGCGACCATATGCCATATTTTTCGAGAAAAATATTAAAACCTTTTTGATTTTCGACAGTCTAATAGATAGAGAGTAGGGGGGAAGGGATTTGGCAACGAATGAAGAGCTTGTGCAAAAAGCGATATCTGGGAATGAGGAAGCATTCTTAGAGCTTATGAAAATACACAAGATTGACTTATACAAAACGGCACTTTCCTATTTGAGAAACGAAGGAGAAGCGCTTGAAGCTGTCCAGGAAGTGACCTTCCGTGCCTATAAAAGCATGAGAAAGATAAAGGAGCCTGCTTATTTTAAGACATGGCTCATTCGAATAATGATCAATTATTGTCACGATCAGCTTAAGAAAAAGAAACGAGAAGTGTTGAATGAGGAGTATTTAATGGCACAAGGAGTGACAGACTCGCATGACTCACTTGAAGTTGAGGATGTGTTACAAAGTTTAGATACTCGTTCGCGGGAACTGATTACACTCAAGTACGTAAATGGATTGAAAA
>NZ_HE978514.1:0-61252 GCF_000311725.1 Robertmurraya massiliosenegalensis JC6 | reverse complement strand
TTAAAGAGATTGCTTCTGAGATGGATTGCCCAGAAGGCACAGTTAAGACATGGCTTCATAAAGCATTGCAATCGATGAGAACAAAACTTTCCGAGAAGGGAGAGAACTAGCATGTTTTCGAATGAAGAAGAAAAGCTAAAGATATACAATCAAGAATTAGACCAAATAGCAGTGAAACAAAATAAACTTGATGAAGCTATTGAATCAGGTTTTCGCAAAGCTCAGTTTGATAAAAGGCGTCGTAAAAAATGGTGGTCGAGTGCCGCCTTGATTGCTGCCTTGTTTTTGGTATTTTTCACATCGATAAGAGTTTCACCTGCATTTGCGAGCTATATAGCTGAGATTCCTGGAATGGAAAAAATCGTCGAGTTGCTCCGCCATGATAAAGGGATGATGACAGCGATCGAACATGACTATTACGAGGCGATTGGCGTGTCGGAGAAAAAGAATAGCATTGAGATTATCCTCGATGGGACGATTGCTGATGAAAATGGATTAGTCCTTTTTTATACGATTGAGTCTGATGAGAAGCAAACCGAACTCGTGATGGGGGATGTTTTCTTGAAAAATAAGGAGGGAGAAGAATTGAAGTATGGCTCCGCCTCCCTTGATACTTACCATTATTCTGATAAAGGAGAGAAAACCTTTAACGGAACGATTGAATATTTCTTTGTCGATGCGCCATTAACCGAAAAAGAGATGATGCTTGAGATGGAATTAAAAGGTGAGATGTATTCACTTCCATTCACACTTAAAGAAGAGATAAAAGAGAAAAAGACGTATACGATTAATCAATCAGTCACAATAGAAGGGCAGAAGATTGAAGTTCTTGAGGCGAATGTGTATCCACTTAGAGTGGCCGTTCATGTGAAAGCGGAGCCGAATAATACGAAGAAGTTGTTCGCATTTGAAGATATACGGCTGTTAGATGAAAATGGAGAAGCGTGGTCCAAAATCATGAACGGGGTTACAGCAAGTCATATTTCAGACGATGAATGGATGTTTTATTTGCAAAGTAATTATTTCACTGACCCTGAGGAAATGTATTTGGCCTTTAATAAAATTCAAGCTCTTGATAAAGGAAACACTGTAGTGATTGTTGATACGGAAAAAGAAGAAATAATCCAACAACCAAAGGGGAATAAGCTAAGAGATCTTGCAATATCCGGAAATGAGATTAGCTTTAATCTATTTACAGAAAAGGAATTCCATTACGGATTATTTAGCGAAGTGGTTGACGGAAAAGGAAAGAATGTCGACACGAGCTCGAGTTTTTGGAGAGGAGATGATCAGGGGAACGCCTCTATTGGAGTAGTAATTCCCCGTCTAAACAGCTATTCAAGTCCAATCACCTTTGAGCTCTCCGCCTATCCCGAGTGGATTCAGGGGGAAGCGAAGATCCGGATTAAATAAATGAGGAGACCGTGACCTAATCAGTCACGGTTTTTCAACGAAAAAAATTTTAGAAAATCCCTTGACCTTTACGTTACGTCAAAGTTTATCGTAAAGACATAAGGAGGTGAGCAGTTTGGAATATACAGTGCAAAAGCTAGCTCAACTGGCAGGAGTTAGTTCTAGAACATTACGTTATTACGATGAAATTGGAATTCTTTCCCCGGCAAGGACCAATTCATCGGGATATCGTATTTATGGCCAAAAGGAAGTGGATCGATTGCAACAAATTCTTTTTTATCGGGAATTGGGGATAGCTTTAGAGACAGTTAAGGAGATTATCACTTCTCCTACATTTGATGCTGAGCTTGCATTGAAAGAACATCGGGAACAACTTTTAGAAAAAAGAAAGCAGCTAGATCTGCTTATTACAAATGTAGAAAAAACAATTGCTTCATCAGAAGGGAGAATGACCATGAGTGATCAGGAAAAGTTTGAGGGATTTAAGAAAAAGATGGTGGAAGAGAACGAGCAGAAATATGGAAAAGAAATTCGTGAAAAATATGGGGAAGAAACGGTTGAACAATCCAATGCTAAGTTGATGAATATGAGTCAAGAGGATTATGAGGCCGTAACAAAGCTTGAATCAGCAGTGCGAACTACATTGGCGGAAGCTTTTAAAACAGGAGATCCTGCAGGGGAACTTGCGCAAAAGGCAGCTGATTTGCACAAACAATGGCTCACATATTACTGGACTGCGTACAGTAAAGAAGCTCACGCAGGTTTAGCTCAAATGTATGTCGACGACGAAAGATTTACTGCCTATTATGATAAGGAACAGCCTGGAACAGCAGCTTTCTTAAGAGATGCTATTCAAATTTATACTGGACAAAACTAAGCAATGTCAGAATCGACTGGGGACGCCTGGTCGATTTTTCGTTTATAATAATTGTATTAGACTTGTCTTTGAGGGTGACCGTATTAAAAAGCTGACAAAATTATTATTCATCTGTGCTGGTTTTTTAAGTTTAGGAGTGGGGATACTAGGAATCATTTTGCCAGTAATCCCGACTACGCCATTACTTTTATTAGCATCATATTGTTTTGTGAAAGGTTCCGAGAAATTTGCGGTTTGGTTTAAAGGAACGGATATATATAATAAGCATTTAGAGGGATTCGAGACTAATAAAACGATGACGCTCAAGCAGAAGATCGTATTGAATGTATTTGCCGATAGTATGATTGCGATTGCTTTTTTCACTGTTGATAAATGGTTTGTACGAGTGATGCTTATTTTAGTCGTAGTGTATAAGTACTATTATTTTATTTATAAGATTAAAACCGTAAAATAGCTTTGAAGAAAATACATAAATCGTTTAAAAAAGGATGAGGATAAATGTTCGTTGGTCGTGCGGTGTATGTATTAGGTTTGGCCTTTGTCTTATTTAGCAGCGTTTTAATTTTGATGTCGATTTTTTCAAAACATGGTGGAGAAGCAGTGGTTCCGTTATTTGCCTTACTTAATGGATTGATAGCAATGGGAATTGGGGAATTGGTGATTGATTTATATCATCGAAAAAAAGTTGAGAAGAGCTAGCCAATAAGATTTTTTAACTATAATGAGCCTTAGTTTTCTGTTGCGAATTCTGTAAACGTAATATAAACGGAGAATTTCTCCGTCTAATTATCAGAGCGGGTGGTGCTCCACTATAGAAAGCTAAATAAAGAAAGAAAAAGACGTATGCTATTGATACGTCTTTTTCTAGTAATCCGATATTGGAACTCTTATTTAATCCCCTTCATAAATCCTTGAATTTTCGGTGCAAAGAGGAAAAGGATGATCGCTAATACGATGGATGCTCCACCGATGACACCAAAGTAAATCATTTCTGTTGCTGGTTTGTAGAATTTTACAACTTGAGCATTGAGAGCCTGTGCAGCTGCGTTAGACAAGAACCAAAGGCTCATCGTTTGGGCAGAGAAGGCTGATGGTGCTAATTTTGTTGTTGCCGAAAGTCCAACTGGAGATAAACATAATTCCCCTAGAACAACAATGAAATAGCTCAATACTAGCCATAATGGATTAACAAGTGCATCCGTTCCAGCGAAATAGCCTGGAATCAGAATGACAATAAAGGATAACCCAGCAAATAGTAAACCAAATGAGAATTTTTGTGGAATTGTCGGCTGACGTTTTCCAAGTCTCATCCATAACCATGCAAAAATTGGAGCTAAAGTAATAATAAATAATGGATTTAAAGATTGGAACCAAGCTGGAGAAATCGAAAACCCAGCAAATTCAAGCTGTGTCCGTTTATCAGCGTAATTCGCTAAAATGGTTGACCCTTGTTCTTGAATGGCCCAGAACATTACAGATGCAACAAATAACGGGATATAAGCAATTAATCTAGAACGTTCTACAGATGTCGTTTTCTTGCTTCGATACATCACAGTGAAGTAAATAATTGGTAAGCCAATTCCTAAAATCCCTACGAGGGCGACAAAGCTATCAAACGTAAGAAGCCCCATCGGAATCGCCACAGCAATCATGATGGCAAGAATAATTATCGATAAGCTAACGATTGTAAAAGTCTTCTTCTTTTCAGATGCTGACATCGGGTTTGGAACAATGGTACCAGCAAGCCCTAAGTTCTTTTTCTTTGTAAAAATAAATAATAGAAGTCCGATGAACATACCTACGGCCGCAATTGCAAATCCTAAATGGAAATCATGTTTCATTCCTACCTCACCAACGATAAGCGGTGAAAGGAAACCACCAAGATTAATCCCCATGTAGAAAATACTAAAACCAGAATCACGACGGTTGTCTTGTTCGCTATAAATATCCCCAACGACGCTTGATACGTTTGGCTTCAGTAAACCTGTTCCAAGTACAATAAGAACCATGGAGATAAAGAATAAAGGAAGATTTCCTGGTATGGCAAGCGCAATATGACCAAGCATAATCAAAATTCCGCCGTAGAAAACAGCTTTAGATGTACCGAATATGCGGTCTGCTAACCAACCACCGATAATTCCGGACATATAAACTAAAGAGCCGTAAATAGACATAATTGATAGTGCTGTCGTCTGATCTAAACCAAGACCACCTTTTGAAACCTCATAATACATATAATAAACAAGGATGGCTCTCATTCCGTAGTAAGAAAATCTTTCCCAAAACTCTGTAAAGAAAAGGGTAAATAATCCTTTAGGATGTCCAAAAAATCCCTTTTGAGGTACACTTTCCACAATTTTCTGTTTCATTTCATTACTCATACTGAATCCTCCTTAACATTATTCCATAATACTTTTAATAGTTTAGTATTGTCAAAATAATTTGTTGGATTGGGAGTAAATTCCTATTTTTAAAGTGTTTACACTGGTTCAAATGGAATATATTAACGTTTTAATATTATTTTTAAATATTAATCATGAGGATGATACTTTTTTTTCTTTCCCATTCATTACCACGATAAACATCATCCATGTAAAATAGGAGGAAAAAGAAGGAGAGGGAGATAAAGTGAGAATTGGAGCATTGAAAGAAATCATCCGTCACCCTGTAAAATCATTTCGAGGTGAAAATGTTTTAAAAACGAAAGTTGTTTCCTACGGTTTATATGGAGATCGTAGCCATGCTTTTTTAGACGAGAAAAGACCTGGAAAATACTTGACCCTTACTCAAGTACCCGAGCTAGCAAACTATCATGCCATATTTGTTGGAGAAGAAAGCTTAGATAGATTTCCATCCATCAAAATACAATCACCATCAGGGAGTAGTTTCCAATGGGAAGATGTGAAGTTAGCGGAAGAATTGGAGGAGTTGTCTGGTAGAAAAGTGAAGCCAGTTCAATATTCTCCAGACTATGTTCCATTTGGAGCGATCGAAGAAGAGCATATATTAATTACGACAGAGGCTTCTCTCTTAAAAATGTCAGAGATTTGGGGCAAACAAGTAGACTATAGGAGGTTTCGACCTAATTTAGTTCTCTCTCTTAACGAACATGAACCTTTTATTGAAGAAACATGGTTTGGGAAGAGAATGCAGATAGGTGAAGCAGAAATCATTGTGAAAAGGCATTGCGAACGTTGCCAAATTATTAACATTGATCCCGAAACCGGATTATCTGATCCAACGTTATTAAAAACTGTATACAAGGAAAGACACAATTGCTTTGGAGTTTATGCTTCTGTTGTAAAGACTGGAAATATTGCAGTTGGAGATAGTATTTCGCTTTTCGATTAATAATGAAAGCTCATTTCACAAACTTACGTTCAAAAATAATTTTCAGCTTATATTCCAATAAAAGCGATTATGAAAGAGGAACATCATTTACACTGTTCCTCTTTCAATCAGCTTTGCTTGAATTTCTATAGAAGATATTTCTTCATGAATCGCTTGAAGGAAAAGATCTTTTCCGATGTCCTCGAGTGGAATTTCGATCGTGGTAATGTCCAGCATTCTCGCAATCGGTTGATTATCGAAGCCGATAAGAGCAAGCTCTTCAGGAATGGAGATTTGCTCGTTCTGACAATGAGTAATGATTCCAGCTGCAACTTGATCCGAAGTAACTAGTATTGCACTTGGAGGCTCTTCCATCTCTTGAATGCGCTTGACTATCTGTTCACCGTCTTCTAAATGATAGTATCCGTAAATGATGTAATCTGGGTTTAACGGCAACTGATATTTTTTAATGAAATCCTCATAAGCTAATTGACGCTCATGACTATTCGTCCCCTTTTTTCTGCCAATCGTATAACCAATCCTTCTATGACCCTTTTCGTATAAATACTCCAATGCCATCATAAATGCTTGATATTGATTGACGAAAGTGGCTGCCAATTCTTCATCTTCTACCTTTTCGCATAAGACGATTGGACCGTAGGGGAGGTATTCCTTAATAATGGCCATTTCACAAGCTCTAGAGCAAATAATTAAGGAGTCGATTTGTTTTTGCTTTAACATTTGCAGGGCTTCTAACTCTCTGCTCTCGATATAGTCAGTTTGGAATAACATAAGCTTATAATTATGTTCGAGTGCTTGACTAGCAATCCCTTTTAGTAACTGTCCAAAATAAGGAATATCGGTAAAAGGAAGGACGACTCCTATTAGTTGCGTTTTTCCCTTACTTAAGTGAACAGCATTGATGTTTTGCTGATAATTACTTTTCCTGATCGCTTCTAATACGGCTAGTCTTTTTTCTTCCTTTACATAAGGATGGTTATTCAATACTCGAGATACAGTTGAGACAGATACATTCGCCATTTTGGCTAAGTCTTTAATATTTGTCATAAACATCATCCTTTTAAAGCGTCAATAATCGCCGTGTAATTAACTAAAATAGTCATCAAATTTCTCAAATGGCTGAACATCCATGGATTGGCCAGAGGCCCTCAAACAATAATATGAAGAAGATAAAATAATGAAACAAAGAATGATTAATCCGAACATACATATACGCCTCCTTATCTCTTTGATAAGAGCGTAAAGGATGAAACGCGTTTCATGTCAATATATAGATTTAGAACGATTAAAAGAAGCTCCTATATTAGTTTACACATGCTGTTGAGTTTGTGGATTCAATATACATGTTAATAGGGTTCTAACAATCAAACAAGCATGGAATAATTATGGATACAGTATTGTTCATTGTGGGGAATATACAAATTTCTTTCAAAAAAGAAATGAAAATAAGGAAGAGCGATTTCAGTGATAGTATAATAGTTATAAAAAAACAACCCAGCCCAGCAAGTATGGTAGCTGAGAAAGGTTGTTTTATCTGAGCATTCACCAGCCTCGCAAAATGGTAGCAAAGAAAGTGAATACTCAACCGTATATTTTGTAAAGTAAATTATAATATACATACAAATAAAAGTCAATTTCTTAAAGGAAAGCAAGGGGGAATTTTTGTTGAATTATACTATTTATTTTGATGAATCAAATAAATTAGATCAACCAAATGGAGGATATTCCTATTATGGAGCGTTTGGTACTAGTGAAGTAAAAATGAACCAAATTATAGAAAATATTAAGTGTATAACTAACAGTAAAAGTGAATTACACTTTGCGGAGTATACAAGCGATACTAATTTTGGAAATTATTTTAAGGCATTAGACTATGTTATAAAACAAGATATAAATATTAATATTTTCATTATAAACAACGAGGATGCTAAAAATATTGCTGATAAAATGGGAATAACGATGACTCAATTCCGCGAACTATTTTACGTAAAAATTCCTGAGCGCCTGTTTTATGGTGTTACGAGAAACCTGAAAAATGGAGAACAAGTACGAATTGTTGTTGATGAAAATGAGGAATATGAAACTTGGAATGTTTACACTAAATTGGAAGAACAAATGAATGCTCATTCTGCGTATAGGAATAAAGGTTATAAAGTTAATTCTGTAACACCTGAGTCTTCCGAAAAATCAATCCCGTTACAAATTATAGATGTTTTTATGGGGATTGTAGTTTTTCTGTTGGAAAAACATTATAAAAACGTAAATGAAAAAAACGATGATATTACATTGAAAGTTAAAAGCGATTTAATTTATCGCTTTTTAATACAAGATGAGAATTTAAACTTGTTTCAAAGTAAAATTACATTATTTAAGTGGGAAGGAAATAGTGATCAAATACAAGATGTGAAAATAAGTGATTTTACATCGGAATTTATTATTGATAAAACACACTATGACATTAAAGAACTGAACTACCTCCAAAAACTTATGATTGAAAACCCTGGTGAGGAGACACGTTTCTATAGAGAAAAAATGGGCTACAAAAATCGAGAACTAAAAAAAATTCAAGGATATATTGATGTGATAAACGGAAAAGGTCGAAATAGCTTTTTTATTAAAGATGTATAGGTGTAGATAATTAAGCAAATTCCCTCGCAATGATTCAATTTTTTATTATCGTTTTTTTATGTTGTACAATTAGATAAAAAACCAAATCAACACGATTTGGTTATTTTAAAGACTTGCTAATTGTTGATGAAGGGCCTTCAATTCCACTTCAATCTCACTAATTTGTTTTTCAAGTGGAGAGAGCTTTCCTTGGACAAACTCCAATTTTTCTAAATCGTTTTGCAAACGGACATATTCATACTTCAATTCTTGAATTTTATATTCAATTTCTTTTTTATTCATTCGTTAGCACCTCGATTCTTACTTATATTCATAACATATATTCCTCAATTCGTCATTGCTAAAGGGTATGAATTGCTCCTCTTTTTTCTTCTAATACGTATTGATTTCGTCCAGCTCCAATTCCAGCAACAGTCATGATAATAGTAAGAACCATTAGGAGAAACAAGGCAATGGTCCAAGAATGAAAAACGTCATAAATAAAGCCTAAGAGGATGGGACCTAATGCTGCTAAAAAATAGCCAATCGACTGGGACATAGCTGAAAGATTAGCAGCCTGTTTGGCATTGGCTGCTCGTAAAACCATTAGAGTTAAAGCAAGACTTATGGCGGCTCCTGTTCCTAGACCAATTGAAATAATCGAAAGGCACAAAAGAACCAAATTTCCTCCAACGAGTAACCCAATAAGGCCACTCATACAAAGTGCGCCGATGGCAATGACGATTCCCTTTTGATTTGGTACTCGGTCTGCGAGAATCGGGATGATAAAATTGGCTGGGATTCCGGAAAACTGAAGAATCGAGACCATCCATCCAGCTGTAGAAATATGAACACCATGACTATAAAGCATTTCGGGAAGCCAGGTGATAAAACAAAAGTATATCGTCGATTGTAGACCCATAAATAATGTTACCTGCCATGCGAGTCCAGAAGAAAGCAGAGAAGAATGAGCTGGTGTAACTTGGAAATATTGACCAGGAATTTTTTCTTTGCGTTTGCTTTGAACGAGCCAAATAAATAGGGCAGGAATAATTAAAATCATCCAAACACGAAGTGAACCTTGCCAGCCTAAATGTAAGGTTTCAGCTAAAGGAACACTAATTCCAGGTGCAATTCCAGCCATTGTTCCCATAGACACAGTATACATACCGGTCATCAAACCCACTTTAGTAGGAAAGCTTTGCTTCACAATCCCTGGTAAAATGACATTACAAATCGCAACACCGAGTCCAATAATGCCCGTTCCAAGAAATAATGTAAAGAGCATTCCTGATGACCTTATAAATAAACCGATCCCTAGGAAAACAAGTGCAATAAGGACGGTAAGTTCTTTGCCAATTTTTTGCGAAAGCCTTGGTGCTAAGGGAGAAAGAAACGCAAATGCGAGTAAAGGAAGTGTTGTGATAAATCCAGCTGCACTATTTGACATTCCTGTATCCTCTTTTATAAAGCTAATCAGTGGTCCGACAGAAGTGATCGATGGTCTTAAGTTGAAGGCCACGAAAATAATTCCGAAGATTAATAGGGTGTTTCTTGATACCATCACTTTAGGTGTTATTTTGCGGGCCTTTTCCATATATATGCACTCCCAAAATAAAGTTATAAACATTCTATAACAATTCTGACTATTATGAAAGTGTTGGATTGCTTATAGAGAAACGATAAAAGAGAACTTATGTTAAGATTATTTATGAGGGAATTTTCCCCGAGAAAATAGATTACTAAAAAGGAAAGGTCGTATGATGAAAACAAATCGCAAATTTTTACTCGTAATGTTTACCCTACTATTTGTAAGTTTAGCTGCTTGTGAAAAATCTACTGATGAATCAAATGCTTCACCGGACATTGACGAAGAATCGACAGAGACATCTTCGAATACCGATAAACCTGGATCAGAAGGTAATAATGCTAACTCAGAAAATGATAATACGGATTCAGAGAGTAATAGCTCAATTAAAAACGAGGAAACATCAGTTAATACAAAGGAAAAGGAAGATGAAGTTAGTCTCAAGGAAGATTATCTTAAGAAACTAGATGAGACGAAAATCGAAATGGACTATCTACGACAAAATCCAACTGATTCCAGTACATACGCTATGAAAAATGCGGAAGGGCAGCGATTTGATGTTTGGGATGGATTATTAAATGAAGTTTATGGTGTTCTTCAAGGGCAACTTTCTCCTGAAGAAATGAATAAGCTTCGCGAAGAGCAGCGTGCATGGATTAAGCACCGAGATAGCACTGCGTTGGAGGCATCTGAAAAATACAAAGGTGGAACACAGGAACAATTAGAATATACAACGGTCTTGAATAATCTCACCGAAGAAAGATGTTTCGAATTAGTGGAAGTGTATATGAAATAATTTCAAAGCTCAGGAGACATGATGCTCCTGAGCTTTGCTATGTGAGTTCTATGCCTTTTTTTCAAATAAGCGCAGGATTTCAACCATCACTTTTGTTGCTTTTTCCATATTATCAACGGAAATGTATTCAAATTTCCCATGATAATTTTCTCCACCAGTAAAGATATTAGGAGTTGGCAGTCCCATATAGGACAGCTGCGAACCATCTGTCCCACCACGGACTGGTTCAATCACTGGTTTAATGTTGAGATTTGTCATCGCTTCATGGGCAATGTCAACAATCTCCATCACGGGCTCAATTTTTTCACGCATATTGTAATATTGATCATTCATGTCAAGAACAACCTTGTCTTGACCATATTTCTCGCGGAGTTCTTCGACAATTTTAACGATTGTTTCTTTACGATGGTTAAAATTGTCACGATCAAAGTCACGGATGATGTAAGAAAGAGTCGTCTGTTCCACATCTCCATTAATAGAGAGAAGATGGTAGAAGCCCTCATACCCTTCTGTATATTCAGGTGCTTCATCAGCAGGAAGTTTGCTATTAAATTCCATCGCCATTTTTCCCGAGTTGACCATTTTTCCTTTCGCAGTTCCAGGGTGGATATTATTGCCCTTAAACGTTACTTTCGCATAAGCGGCACTAAAGCTTTCATATTGAAGCTGTCCAAGTGGGCCGCCATCCATCGTATAAGCATATTTTGCACCGAATGCCTCTACGTCAAATTTATGAGGTCCTCGACCAATTTCTTCATCAGGAGTAAAAGCAACTCTTACTTTTCCATGTTTAAGTTCAGGGTGTTCGATCAAGTACACAAGCGCAGTCATGATTTCAGCGATGCCAGCTTTATTATCTGCACCTAAAAGAGTCGTTCCATCTGTGGTCATTAAGGTATGGCCTATGTAATTCTTTAGATTTGGATAGTCTTTTGGAGAAAGAATGACACTCAAGCTTTCATTAAGGACTAGATCATTTCCATCATAGCTTTCAACAATTTGTGGGTTGACACCAGCACCAGTAAAGTCAGTTGCTGTGTCCACATGAGCTAAGAAGCCAATTGTTGGTACATCCTTATCTGTGTTGGCAGGGAGTGTTGCCATCACATATCCGTTTTTGTCGATCGTTACGTCGCTCATACCAATCGATTTAAGCTCATCCACAAGCATATTGGCAAGCTCCAGCTGACCTGGTGTTGAAGGACATGTTGGGGAGTCTTCATTAGATTGGGTATCGATTTTCGCATAGCGAACGAGTCTTTCAATTAAATCTTGTTTCAATTTTCTCAACTCCTAATGATTGTTTACTGCTATTATGAAGATCGCTACATTTTTGAAATATTTCGATAAAATGTAAAATCTGTTTTCATTATACTACCAAATTGTCGTTTTTGTCGTAGGTGAAACTTTTTCATTCCATAATCGTAAAAAAATTACAAAAAAAAAGTAAAGTAGGGAAGATGTTGAGGACGGTAAAAGAACATATAAGTTTGAAATTTCTCTTGTTCATTGGAATGGCTATTTTGTTGACAAATGTCCCTTTCCTTGGAAATTATGTCAGGGTCGTCAATACTTTAGTACATGAGTCAGGTCATGCCCTTATTGCCTTGATTGGCGGAGACGTCCATTCGATTTCTCTTTTTATGAACACAGAGGGTGTCACATACACGAGTCATAAATCATGGTTAGGAGGCCTCTTTACAGGGGCAGCGGGATATGTAGCTTCATCGGCTATGGCGTTCGTAGCACTCTGGCTGATTAGTAGAAAAAGGTATAAGGTTTTAACAGGCATATTAATCGGCTTCATCCTCCTTAATTCTATTTTTTGGGTGCGTAATCCGTATGGCATATTTTGGCTTATTTCTTTTGGTGCTGCCTTTCTTTTATTGTTATACAAAGGATCGACGAATTTGATTCAAAACTGCTTACTTCTTATTGCAAGTATTTTATTCGTCGAATCTGTTTCAAGTGCTTTTACGATTCAAATATTAGGATTCATGCAGCCACATGCTGCTGGAGACGCTACTGGTCTTGCAAGAGCAACAAAGATCATCCCTGCCCAAATATGGGGAATCATTCTTTTTGTCCAATCCCTTCTGTTTGTATGGTTGGGATATAAAAATAAAATCTATCGTATTGACTAGAGATGATATCGATCACACCTTTAATAGTCGAAAATGATTATGATGAGGATGTAAAACATCCTATAGGAATAGAAAGGTGTGCATGATATTGAAACAAGCTAACATTCATGATTATATAGAGTATAGTGCAGAGCGATTTACGAAACGAATCGTATTTAAAGAAGGAGAAAGCACCGTTTTTGTCCTTAACTTCACCCCAAAGCAGTCATTGCCGACTCACAAACATCCAGGAACAAATGTTTATCTACTCGTTGTTAACGGTGGAGGGACTTTCACGATTGATGGGAAGGAAGTAGTGGCAAAGGCAAATGACGTCATCGTAGCAGACGGAGAAGAAGAGTTTGCTTTCGTGAATGACACAGATGAAAATACGAGCTTATATGTCATGCTGAACAAAATTCCAAGTGAGCAATATGTTCAAAATATATAACGATGAGAAAAGTGTCCAATTTGAGAGTGAACTCAAATTTGGGCACTTTTGTTCTGTTTAAGATTCTCGTTTACTTACCATCTCAATCAATAGCTTAGAGACAAGAGATAATGTTTTCATTTCATTATAAACAAGATAAAAATAGCGCTCATCTTCAAATCCTTGTAGCTCATGAAGATGAAGTTTGTTTGAAACGGCATATTCCTGTGCTGCAATTTCTGAAATAATGGCAATGCCGATTCCTTGTTTGACAAATTCAATTAATGTTTGACTGCTATCTGTATGGGCAACAATATTCAATTGATCCTCTTTGATATGCTGCTTCTTTAGAAACTTTTCTAAAATGGCCTTCGTTCCAGAATCAGACTTTCTCATCACAAAAGGGTAATGAAGGATATTTTCGATTGAGAGGCGCTCCTCTAATTGAAACTCATCTGATGAAATCACTACTAACCTCTCTTTTTGTAGAGGGTGGTAATGAAGTCTCTCGTCATCGTATTTTTCACCTAGAAATCCTACATCTACTTTTCCGCTCATGACTTTTTCGGCAACAATTTTTGATGGGAATTCACTTAGCATAAACGTAACATTTGGGTATTGGAGTCGGAATTCCTTCACGATTTTCGGCACTAAAAATTGTCCTGGAACAGAGCTAACACCAATATGAATCTTTCCTTTCAGATCGGTAACACTTTCTTTGATATCGTAGAGCGCCTGATCCTTTAGTTCTAGTAATTTCAATGCCCAGTAATATAAGCGCTCCCCGTATGGAGTAACAATGGTGTCCCTGCCAACTCGATCAAATAGGCGCACATTCAACATTTTTTCCAATGATTGAATATGGGAGCTGACAGTCGATTGACTTAAATAGACAGCTTCGGCAGCCTTTGAAAAGCTCTTATGTTCAACCACTTTCGTGAAAACGAAAAGCTGATGTAATTCCATTCTCAAAAACCTCCTACTATATATATTTATCAAAACGATTCATTTATATAGGTATTATCGATAACTTGAATTTATATAAGTTTATCACTTTTTTATAATGAAAGAGGGCTTTAAATAGTAATAGATTATGACAAGTGTGTGCTCCATATTTATTTAGTATACGCTTTCATGTGGAGGAGGTAGCAAAGTGACATCTGAATTAGAACCGGACTTTATCTATGATGCAGGACCTACTGGTTGTGGAGAGCTGATTATGAATCTGTTTTTAACGATAAAAAAGATGCAAACAGGACAGGTGATTAAGGTTATTTCATATGATGCCGGAGCTCGAGAAGATATTCCAGCATGGTGTAGGCTACAGAAACATACTCTAGTGAAACGTGAAGATGAAGGAAAAGTAAGTCAGTATTACATTCAAAAAAACAAAATGGAGGAATGAACATGTCAGGAAAATTTCTAGTCAGTATAACAAATGCAACTAATGATGGGGACAAAGCAACAGTTGGATTTGTAGTTGCGAATGCCGCTGTCGCTTCAGGTCAAGAAACGGTTGTGTTTTTAAATGTGGAAGGAGCCTATCTTGCTGCAAAAGGATATGCAGAGGACATTAATGAAGAAGGCTTTGCACCGTTAAAACAGTTAATGGATCAATTTGTGGAAGCGGGTGGCACCCTTTGGGTATGTAGCCCTTGTTATAAAAAACGTGGTCTTGAAGAGGAAGATCTTATCGAGGGAGCTACAATTGTTGGTGGTGCAAAATTAGTAGAGTTCCTCAGTCAGGGAGCGGCGTCTATTACCTATTAATTCATTTAAAAATGAGAGTTAGAGGGTGAAGAAGTGTACAATCCTCAAGCAGTTTGTGATGGAGGAGATTTGGACTGTGGTTCAGGTCTTCTCCTCATTATAAAGAAAACGATGGATCCACTCGAGTCAGGTGAAATATTAGAGGTTCGTAGTAGAGAAAGAACCGTTTCAGAAGATTTACCTGCTTGGTGTCGGATGGTTGATCATGAATTTCTTGGTTCGGAACAAGGAGAGGGAACAACCTGTTATTTTATCCGCAAAGGGCAAACACAATCTAATTTAAACCATGAATTAGAAGCAGCCAAAGGCTATCAATGGAGCGTCCGTGTTCAAAGTGGAAACCAACTTACAGCAAAAGTTCATACTCGAAACCATACTTTTGTGGCTGGACAACCTGCTGACTTTAGCTCAAAGGTAGATGCACCAAGTGCGATAGACTACTTACTCGCTTCGTTAGGGAGCTGTTTGACTGTTGGCTATAAAGCACTTTCTTCGAAAAGAAATGTGGTGATTGATCATGCTGAGCTTAGTCTAAAAGGCAGCTTAGATAATATTCTCTACCATATGGAAATTGAAGAGGTGGGGAGCCCAAAAATCAGTAAAATAGTGGGAACATTCTATGTTTCTTCTCCTAGTGAGGAAGATTTAGTAGAAGAGATTTGGAAAGAGACGTTAAAACGTTCACCGATTTATCAAACATTAATCAATACGATTGAAATCGACATAAAGCTTGCGATTGTGTTTTAAACGGTGGAAAAAGGATGAGATTGATATGACGAATGTGAAGTTTTTAACGAGCATGATAGGAAGTTGGCCAAGAACGAAAGAAGTGCAAAGGGCAATGCGTGATAAAAAGGCAGGGCGAATCAGCGAAGAACAATTTAATGAAATCGCAGATCAGGCCATTTTACAAATTCTGAAGTGGCAAGAAGAAGCTGGACTTGATTATGTTTCAGATGGTGAACAAAGAAGAGACAATTACATCTCTTTTGTAGCTGAGCATTTACACAATGTTCGCATGCTTTCAGTTGCTGAACTCCTCGACTATGTGGAAGATAAAGCAAGTTTTGAGGAGATTCTCGGAACTTTGGATGTCCCTGCTTATTCGATGACGAATCCAGCAGCGACTGGAAAAATCAGTCGGAAGAAACCATTGGCATTAAATGATTTTTTATTTCTTAAAAAACATACGAATAAAGCCATTAAAGTTACGTTGCCAGGACCGTATCTTTTAACACGCTCGATGTGGGTTGAGGGATTATCAAAAGAGTCATACCCTACTAAAGAAGATTTGGCCATAGATATTATTCATGTGCTTAGAGAAGAACTAGGAGACTTAATCGAAGCAGGAGCTGATTTTGTTCAATTTGATGAACCGGTTTTAACAGAGGTTGTATTTACGAAGAAAAATGCTAACCGTACCTTTATGTGTGGGGCTCTTACTGCTAAAGCGGACGCAGAAGAAGAGATTGCCTTTGCACTTGATTTAATGAACCAGGTGACAGAAGGAATGCTTGAGCGTAAAACGAAAATAGGCGTTCATGTTTGCCGTGGAAATTGGAGCACAGAAGAGGATGTTCTTCTAAGAGGGCCATATGATCCATTAATTCCGTATCTTGCTGAAGTGAAAGTAGACCAGCTTGTCCTAGAGTATTCGACCCCTCGTGCTGGTGAAATAGAAGTAATTAAGGAATTCGCTGGTAAAGAACTAGGGTTTGGGGTCATCAATCCTAGAACAGAAGCAGTTGAGTCGGTGGAAGAGGTTGTAAGCCGTGTACAAGAGGTTCGTAAAATATTGGCTGATGAGATGATCTTTTTGAATCCTGATTGTGGCTTTGGCACTTTTGCTCAACGACCAATGAATCGTGACGAGACTGCTTTCAATAAATTAAAGACGATGGTAGAAGCTGCAAAAGTTTTACGAGAAATGGTCTAGGAGGAGAAAAAATGGCACAGATTTTAGATGTAAAGGTTGAGGGAACTGGTTCAGGAATGCGCTTGGATGCAAGTGCGGGAAAACATAATATTGCTGTCGATGAACCAGTAGCAATGGGTGGTAAGGACTCAGCGGCAGATCCGTTATCGACGTTTTTAGGCGCACTTCTAGCTTGTGAAAATGTAATGGCGCAGATCATCGCAAAGGAAATGGAATTTGACCTCCAAGGTATTACCTTTGAAGCGGAAGGAAATATCGATATTAGCGGCTTGATGGGGAATTTGGAAGTGGACCCGAAATTTCAGGAAGTAACGATTAAGGCTTCCATTCAAACGAGTGAAAGCAAAGAGAGAGTGAAAGAAATGCAAGAAGCTGTGGACTTACGTTGCCCTCTATTTAGAACGGTAAAGGACGCAGGAATCCCAATTCAAAATATATGGGTAAAGGCGTAAAAAAAAAGTCCAACTGAGGACTTTTTTTTTATTCGATCAGTTTAAATTCCACTGATAAATTCTCTTCCTGTAGCTTTTTATTAAATTTGTAGGAGGCGTCACGTAAATAACGGTTATCTTTAATCTTCATCTGATTCCCATCCGCAAAGACGAATGCGTACTCTGATTTATCTCCGATTTCATCTCGATAACGGATGACTTCTGTCACTTCTTCCCAAGAATAAGTTTCTTTTTCAAAGGAAAATAATGGACTATAGGAAATATGATCCGTTGCTAATGCCCGATAGGATTGTGAACCAATAAAGAAAGTAGTCAGCGCCAAGCATAAAAAAATGATGCTGATGATGATGGATAGCTTTCTAATGTTTAATAAAAATAATGTAATAGCAGCTAAAAAAATAAATCCATAGCCAAAAGCAAAAACGGTGAAATTTTCATCTGGTACAGAGACGAAAAATACGTTCTCTTTATGGTGTACAATGTCAGCAACCGTTTGTGGAAGGAAAAAGTAAAGAATCGGTGCAAACACAGCTGTAATAATCGCAATGGCAAGAAAAAGGTGCTTTGTTTGATCATTTTTTTCCATATATAATTCTCCTTAAAAATTCGTTACATTTATATTGAAACAAAGATTACCTCATGTGTATAGATATAAATGTAAAAATTTAGTTAATTATCTCCAATGTTTTTCCACAGCAAAAAAGCTTAAATAGCAGTCATCCACAAAGTTATACACATTATCCACAAAAAACGAGAGGCTTTTTATTAACAATTTTTATCAGGGGAAAAAGCTTATGGAAAATAGCGTTATGAATTGTCATCCACATAATTAACACGCTTGTGGATAAATATGTACACAATTCATTCACAGTTGAACTATAAAATTGTGAAAGAATTGTGAAAAGCATTGTTTTCACTATGCATAAGGTATATATTATAACTGTAGAGAATAAGTGGAAAACTTCACAAGATATGACAATAAATTCTCTACTAAATAAGCAGGCCGGCTTAATGAAGAACGAAAAAAATTTTTTTACTTCGCTTTGTGAAATAAATCACAAATAAAGGGGACGGTTAAAATGAAATGGTGGACAAATCCGAAAGTAGCGATCATTTGGACAATAGCAAGAATCTGGCTTGGAATCCAATGGATTGAAGGCGGTTGGCATAAAGTAGTAGATGGTTTTGATGCAACAGGATTTATACAAGGGGCAATTGCCAAAGCAGCGGGTGAGAATCCGGCAGTACAAGGTTGGTATGCAGCGTTTCTAGAAAACATCGCTTTGCCAAATGGAGATATTTTCAGTGTGTTGGTTGCGTATGGTGAAGTGCTAGTTGGATTAGGATTAATTTTTGGAGTAGCAACAATCCCAGCCTTAATTGCAGGTGCATTCATGAACTTCAACTTCCTAATGGCTGGAACAGTAAGTACAAACCCAATTCTCTTTACAACAGCAGTCATTCTTCTATTCGCAGGTAAGGGAAGCTACTACTGGGGTGTTGACCGATATGCAATTCCATATGTAAAAGAACTGCTAAACAGAAGTAAGAACCTAGCAAATACTCATTAATTTAGATAGAAGTGCTCTAAAAGCCTAAGCTCTAGAGCACTTCTTTTTTCTGATGGCTGTTTTTGTATAGAGTGTAGTTTTTATGAAAAAAACGAGAAGTGAAACTTAAATCCTAGTAAACCAAATCTATAAAATTCATCCACTTGTCTTCTCCACAAATCCTCTATAATATAGAAAGTATTCAACAGGCAGGAAGGAGTCATACATTTTGGAAACAAGGCTTACACTCAAACAAATAAAAGAAATGTGTGGAGATCTCTCCTTCAAAAAAGGCGAAACCTTTTATCACAAAAATAAAGTGCAATTTCAACAAAATAACTCCGACTCCTGCGAAGCGCTCGTCATGGCAGGAGATGAATTTCAAGTATCGATACATTTAAATGACCAAGGAGATGTGCTAACAAGCTGTAGTTGTCCAACCCTTGCTTCTTTCCAAAAAGATTGCCAGCATATTGCAGCCGTTTTAATCGCGCTTTATCATCAACAAACTGCTCCTCAACATTCTGAATTAGCAGAAGGGTTATTATCGATTTTTCAAGAAAAGCCGAAACGTTCAAGTGGGCAACAGCTTCATTTTGAAGACAGACAAGTACTAAATCCCGTTTTCACATGTACACCGATTACAGGAGAAAATGGGCAAATGATGATCGGTATCGCTATTCAAATAGAGGCAACTCCAGTCTTGAATATCAGTAACTTCTTAGAGTCTGTAGGAAGTGGAAAAAGAAGTGTCCTTTCCATTACCTATACGTATGATCCAAGTGCTCATTGTTTTCAAAGAGAAGCTGATCAAGTGATTCATGAGATGATTCAGGTTAATCGTGACGAGGAACTTTTGTCTGAGCAAGCATCTTCTGATAGTAGCATGTTAATCGTTCCTCCAACTTCATGGAAAAGAATTCTACCATTACTCACGACTATCCCGCAAACAAGACTTAACTATGGTAGAAATGCTTATCAAGGACCACAAGTCTCAAACAAGTCATTAGATTTGCATTTTGAATTTCAAGCTACTAATGGAGCTGCTTATCAATTAGCCGTAACAGGGTTAGATCGCTTCGTTGTTTTATCCACCTATGAAACCGTACTTTGTGATGGACAAATCTTTCACTTAGACTATGACGACTGCGTAAGATTAGCTCATTTGCAGGAAATGCTATTTTCATCAAAAACCAATCATATTCCAATTCCGAAAGAGCAAGTTCACTTCTTTTTAGAAAAAATATTGCCTGGCTTAAAAAAGCTAGGGACGGTAACGATTGCAAGTGAATTAGAAAAGAATCTGGTAAGAACTCCTCTTGTTGCGAAGTTGTTTTTAGACAGAGTGAAAAATCGGCTCCTTGTTGGGCTTGAATTTCATTATGGGAAACTAGTCATTAATCCACTTGGAAACTCCAATATTACCTCAATGATCGTGAGAGACATAGGAAAAGAAGAGGCCATTTTGTCGTTAATCGAAGAGAGTGATTTAGCAAATACAGATGAGGGCTATTTTCTTCATAATGAAGAACTCGAATATGAATTTTTAACTTATACCGTTCCGAAGTTGCAAAAGCTAACAAAGGTGTATGCCACGACAGCGGTACGAAATCGAATTTTCAAAGGACATGCCCCACCAAAAATAAGAGTGAAATTTAAGAAAGAGCGGACAAACTGGCTTGAATTTAAATTTGAAATGGATGGAATTCCAGAAACTCAAATTCGCGAACTTCTTCAAGCATTAGAAGAAAAAAGGAAGTACTATCGTTTGCGTAATGGTTCCCTGCTTTCCCTTGAGACAAAAGAGTTTGAAGAGATGCAACGTTTTTTAAATTCGGTGCCGTTACAAGAGGATGCCGATCATTCATTCGAGCTTCCGTTGTTAAAGGGGATTGCTTATCTCGATTCCATTATGGAAAATGAACTCTTTACCCCAGAACAATCGTTTCGCCAGTTTTTAAAAGAGATGACCGACCCAGACGTGAGTCGAGCAAAAGTTCCTGGAAATTTAGCGCATTTTCTTCGCGATTATCAGAAGAAGGGTTATCAGTGGATGAAAACTCTTGCCAGTTATGGTTTTGGTGGTATTTTAGCAGATGATATGGGTCTTGGAAAAACCATTCAAAGTATCACCTATATCCAATCTGTGATAGATGAAATTCGCAAAAGTAGTCTGCCGGTACTAATCGTCTCTCCATCTTCTGTCACATACAATTGGTTAAGTGAGTTAAAGAAATTTACACCAGAGATTGATGCTGTTGTGGTGGACGGAGACAGGAAGAAAAGAACAAGTCTATATGCTGAATTGAAAAATACAGATGTCTGCATTACTTCTTACACCTTACTTAGGAAAGATTTACATTTACTTGAACGGGAAAAATTCCATACGGTATTCTTTGATGAAGCGCAGAGCTTTAAAAATCCAACGACGCAAACGGCGAAAGCAGTTAAAAAAATTCAAGCTGATTATCGCTTTGCTTTAACTGGAACACCAGTCGAGAACTCTAGTGAAGAACTTTGGTCGATTTATCATGTCGTTTTTCCAGAACTTTTTAGAGGATTAAAAAGTTACGCAAACCTAACTAGTAAACAAATTGCAAGAAGAACAAGACCATTTCTTCTGCGCAGATTGAAAGAGGATGTACTGGAAGAACTTCCGGAGAAAATTGCTCTTCAGGAATCGGTGGAGCTGGTTACTGAGCAGAAGGAGTTGTATGCTGCCTATTTAGCAAAACTCAGACATGACACCCTTAAACATTTAGACAAAGATACGATTCGGAAAAATCGCATTCGGATTTTGGCAGGCTTAACAAGACTGAGACAAATTTGTTGTCATCCGGCTCTATTTGTTGATGGATACAAGGGTAGGGCTGCTAAGTTTGAAAAGCTTATGCAAATCGTCGAAGAAGCTAAACTAGCAGGCAGAAGAGTATTGATTTTTTCACAATTTACAAAAATGCTCGATTTAATTGGCAGAGAGTTAGCTGAAAAAGGCGATCCGTTTTTCTATCTAGATGGTACTACGCCATCAGAAGAACGAATTGAGATCTGCAATCGATTTAATCAAGGGGAAAATAGTTTCTTTCTCATTTCATTAAAGGCTGGTGGAACAGGGTTGAATTTGACTGGAGCGGACACGGTTATTCTTTATGATATTTGGTGGAATCCCGCTGTTGAGGAACAAGCTGCAGACCGGGCCCATCGGATTGGCCAAGAGAATACAGTTAAAGTCATTAAATTAATTTCCAGGGGAACAATTGAAGAAAAAATGGATCAGCTTCAAGATAAGAAACGACATCTCATCGATGAGTTGGTGAAATCCTCAGGCAATCAAGCATGGGCATTAACAGATGAAGATATTCGTGAGCTTTTAGAAGTATAAAGTCAGTGGGGAAGGACCCCACTGAAATTAAAGAATAATCTACAGCAGTTCCCATCAGGCTGATTGAAAACGTTTGTCTTTCGAGGCGCGAAGTCTTGGGAGGAGCGGAGTTACCATAGTAGGTAATGAGCACCGGACAAGGCGAAGCAACGAAGAAAGCGAGCGTTTGTCAACAGCCTGAGTCAGTGGGGAAGGACCCCACTGACAAAATGCTATTTTTTTGTTTTCGCTCGTTTGTCAGCTGCGTTTGAGCGAGCCATTGCTTCTAAATCTTCATGATCGGCTAAGTCACGATCAAACTCCACATCAAGTCCATCAGATTTCATGTTTTTTGGAACCTGTGGTAATTTCGCTTTGTTCTTATCTCTTGTTTTATGTCCATGTGCACGACCCATAAGGTAATACCCCTTTCAAAGAAAAAAGTACGGAAAACACGAATGTTTCCGTACTTATTTTCTCTTAAGATGCGAGAAAATATGTTAGTGTCTCGCTTTCTTTTTTGTAAATCCTCCTGCTTGATCGGCAAGTTTAAACTCATGGGAATAGATGACTTCCTGCATACTGGATAAAGTACTTTTCGATTTATCTTTTCTTTTTTTATCAGACATCAAAATCATCCCTTCTAGAATTATGTACACTTCCTATTTTTCCCTTGTTAAGTGGGAATGATACTTTATTTCTGATAAATATCATTAAGGGCCGAATCAATTTGCTCATATTGAAAAGAATAGCCTGCACTTTTAAGTTTTGTCGGCAATACACGCTGTCCTTCTAATACTAACAAGCTCATCTCTCCAAGTGCTGCCTTTAAAACAAAAGCTGGTGTGGGGAGCCAGTGCGGTCTTTTCATCGCTTGAGCGAGCGCTTTTCCCAAGTCGGTCATTTTTACAGGTTTTGGTGCGGTGAAATTAACAGGACCTGAAAGCTTCTCATTCTCCATGGCAAAAATGATTCCATTTACGACATCTTTAAGATGAATCCATGACATCCATTGCTGTCCCGAACCTAAGTTTCCACCTGCAAATAATTTATAAGGAAGTGCCATTCTTGGTAAAGCTCCTTCTTTGTTGTCTAAAATAATGCCGAACCGACATAGAACAGTGCGAATATCGAGTTTGTGCGCTTCCAACGCTTTTGCTTCCCATTGCTTGACGGTATCTGCCAGAAAATCGTCTCCAGGAGTGATTTCATTTTCTGTAAAGGTATCGTGTAGTGAAGTACCGTAAAAACCAATTGCACTTGCGCTAAGGAACACCTTTGGCTTTTTTCGGAGGTCTTTCATAAGCTGTAACACTTCTGCGACTGTTTGTAGTCGACTTTGGAGGATACGGTTTTTTCGTTGTGGTGTCCATCGTCCAGCACCTATTGATTCACCGGCTAAATTTATCATGACATCAATGTCTTGTAGATGTTTTAAGGGGTCACTTTCATTAGTAAGCCATTGTACGTATGTCATATTGTTTCCGTTCCTTGAAGGATTTCGGGTGAGAATAAATACGTCGTGCTCAAGTTCTACCAGTCTTTTTGCTAAAGCTTTTCCAACAAAGCCTGATCCACCTGCAATGGCAATTCTCATATAAATGCCTCCTCTTTTTTCTTATATGGACTAATTAGCTTTCAGATGTGAAAATCCCTCTTTTTTAAACGCTGTTTTCATAATGATTGTGGTTTTATCGTAAATGTCCAGATTTTTTCCTTGAAAGAAATTAGAATCCCTTCGATTAGGTTTTGAAGTCCAACTTATTTTTGCACAGCATTTTTCGCCATTATCATTATTGAATTCACATGCTGTATGCGAAAAGAACCTTTTTTTATAGAGAATATGGTACATTTATAGTGAGGTGAGGATATGGCTATAATTACGAAAATCACCGTCCAAAAAAAGAACACAGATCGATATAATATCTTCTTGGACCATGGAAAAGGTGAGGAATACGCTTTTAGCGTTGATGAAGATGTGTTGATAAAGTTTAATTTAAAAAAGGGTCTTGAGCTTGATGACTTTGCATTCATGGAAATTCATTATCATGATGATATCCGCAAAGCATATAATTTGGCAGTCCACTTTTTATCTAGGAAAATGAGATCAGAGCATGAAGTTCGCAAATATTTAAGCGAAAAAGAAGTGGAAGCCCCCGTTATTCAAGAAGTTATTCATAAATTGTATGAGTATCGGTTTCTCAACGATGAAGAATATGCTCTGGCTTTCGTCAGAACGCAAATGAACACAACGGATAAAGGGCTTGAGGTAATTCGCCGTGAATTGAAGGAGAAGGGAATTGTCCCCACTTTAATTGAACAAGCCTTGGAGGAGTACCCGTTGGAAAGACAAGTGGAAAAAGCAACTGAACTATTGGAAAAGGCATTTAAGAAAGGTTCCCGTGATTCAGAAAGAATAGTAAAGCAGAAAGCAGAACAACATTTGATCCGAAAAGGATTCCCTTTTGATGTCATCCAGGTTGCAGCAGAAACCATTGATGATTCTAAAGATGTCGATGAGGAAATGGACGCCTTGAGATATCAAGGGGAAAAGGTTCATAAGAAATATGCGAAGTACGAGGGATATGAGTATGAACAAAGGATGAAACAAGCCTTGTATCGAAAAGGCTTTTCACTCGATATGATTGAAGTATTTTTAGAGGAAAAAAAGGAGCTATAATCAGAGGTGACAATAATGGAAGATAAAAGATTCAGCGAATTGAGTGAGCACGAACTTAGACAGGAAATTGCCAAGCTTAAAGAACAAGCTCGAAAAGCGGAACAAATGGGGATGGTCAACGAATTTGCTGTCCTAGAGCGCAAAGCAATTATGGCAAAGGCATATTTAATGAACCCGAAGGATATTAAGAAAAAAGACATTTATGAAATAGAAGGGGATCCAGGGAAGTATTTTCAAGTATCGTATTTGAACGGGGTCTTTGCTTGGGGATACCGACTTGGTGAAAGTAAGGAAGAAGAGGCATTACCCATCTCGATGCTAAAAAACTTAAAATAACCAGAGCCAAAAAAGCTCTGGTTATTGGTTTGACGAAGGTGTGTGAAATTTTAAGAATTTTTCCGGATTTGGTGATGGAGGATAATGATATCTTGCGTTTCCTTTGTTTCTCCGTTAACTTGAGAATGTGCATGCTTCGTACGAAAATTTGGCGAAGTAAATGGGCTTGAATACGGATTCTTGTCAAAGAATTTTTTCGAATTTCCCATTTTATGCAGCCTCCCGAAAAAAAGTATTTTTCAGAGAAAAACATGGATGCAAGCAAAATCAAAATTCCTACTCAAACAGTTCTGATGTGTCTGATTCTCGGTTATTCGATGCCCTCATCCGTTCTTGTGGATGAGTATTCGTTGTGCCATTTGCCCTCTTGGAGGCATATTCTGCTTTAGCTCGAGGTTCTCCCTCGAACTTATTTTGATTCTCATATGGGAAACCTTTAGCTTTATTACGCAAAACAGTTACCCCCTAAAAACGTAATCAAAAACGTGAAGAACATCAATCAATCATGCTAATCACGTACTAATAGTATGAGCACATTTACAATGAAGTATCATAATTATGACAGACTAAAAGTTGCCAGTGAGGTGGAAAGAAATGCAGGAATACCAACAGAAGTTAGTGGAACTTTTACTTTCAAAAAACAAAAAAATGTCGGTTCATCAAGCACAAACATGGGTGGAGCTTCTTTGGGATGATTTTGAAACAACGCGGGCAAAGGCAGGGAGAGAGTATAAAGGCAGCGAAATGACCGAACGAATCGTCCGCCAATGGATTGACAATTACGGTGAAAAGCTACATGAATTTTTCGCAAGCAATCCGAAATATAGTCATTTATTTGAGGACAAGAACGAGAACTAAAAATGTCCAATTCCACCGAGGAATTGGACATTTCAAATTAGCCTGGAATAATTTCTAACTTCTTTCTCAGCTTCTCTTCGCTAAAGATCCAACCTGTATAAGAGGTTAGAATATTTAAGTCTTGATCAAGCTGAACGACGGCAACAAAAGGATAATGGTCTTTACTACGATAACGTAAGTCAATGAACTTCACTTCGTAATAATCATCGTATTCGTCTACTTCCCAGCGATATACAGGAGAGAAGGAAAGAAAGGCAGATAAATTCTCATCCTTTTTGGCTGCATCAATGACAGGTGAAGATGGAACTTTTACTCGATCAAATTGGTCAAGAATGGTTACATCGTTATCATGGGCACGGCCCACGAAAAATTGATTTTTGTTCATTACAGCAATACGCCATTGATGGAACTTCATTGTCGGTGCAATGATAATATCCGTCGCATCTGGGATGAGGCTCCGCACTTCATTCATCACTTTTCGCTGTGTGAAATAGCGCATAATATAATAGGCCACAAGGATGACATATAAGGTTAAGAACGTATATCCGGGGTCAGCTCCCATTAACCAAATAAACAATCCAAGTACATGTAAGCCAAAAATATAAGGGTCAAACGTATTAATTACTCCTAAAGCTACCCACTTGCTCGAAAATGGCCGTAATGCCTGAGTTCCATAGGCATTGAAAATGTCGACAAAGACGTGAAGAAAGACGGCAAGAAAGGTCCATAACCAAAGATGCAGAAGGTTCGCTTCTGGGAAAAATGGATAGATAACTGCTGTGATGGCAATTGGCCATAATAACACAGCTGGAATTGAGTGAGTAATTCCTCGGTGATTTCGAATATATACAGCATTATTTCTTAGTTTAAGAACGGTATCAACATCCGGAGCTTGTGAGCCAACGATCGTTCCAATCATGACGCTCGTTGCCGTGGCGGCACTACCTGCAACGACTGGATCGAGAGTAGCAAGTCCCCCGAGGGCTATCCCCATAACTAAGTGAGTACCAGTGTCCAAAAGGATGAACCTCCTTATAGGATAGAATTAAAGTGATCTTATGAAAGAAAAAAGATCTACTTGCAAGATTGACTAATATATAATAATTTTAACAACATCTGTGGTGTAAATATAGTTGCATTACACAATTTTTAAAACTGATTTAAAAAAAGTTCACAAATAATTATTAATATAATTTACAGCCGGAGGCATAATCATGACAGATTCACTTAAAAACCTAAAATTAGTTAACAAAAATGCCTTCCAAAATGATCTGATTGATTGGTTCACGAAAGAACAACGGGTTCTTCCTTGGCGAAAGGATCAGGATCCATATAAGGTATGGGTTTCAGAAATCATGCTTCAGCAAACAAGAGTAGACACTGTTATACCTTACTTCAATCGATTTATTGACCAATTTCCCACTTTGGAGGATTTAGCAGATGCCGATGAAGAAAAGGTGTTAAAAGCCTGGGAAGGATTAGGATACTACTCAAGAGTAAGAAATCTTCAGTCAGCTGTTAAAGAAGTCAAGGAAAAGTACGGTGGAACTGTCCCTGACACAAAGGATGAAATTTCTACTTTAAAAGGGGTAGGACCTTATACAGCAGGAGCCATTTTATCGATTGCTTACGGAGTTCCTGAACCTGCCGTGGACGGCAATGTGATGAGAGTTATTTCTCGTATTTTATCGATTTGGGATGATATTGCGAAACCGTCAACACGAAAAATTTTTGAGAAAGCAATTGAAGAAATGATCTCACATGAAAATCCATCTTATTTTAACCAAGCCTTGATGGAACTTGGTGCTCTTATTTGTACACCAACTTCTCCATCGTGTTTACTATGTCCGGTTCGAGAGCATTGCCACGCCTTTCATGAAGGAGTGGAAAAAGAACTACCAGTCAAAACAAAGGCAAAAAAACAGAGACTCGTTCGCCTTGCAGCAGTTGTATTGAAAGATAGTGAAGGTAAAACCGTCATTCATAAGCGTCCAAGCAGCGGCTTATTAGCGAATATGTGGGAATTTCCTAACGTCGAAATATCCATCCCTTTTGCTCGAGAAAAGAGTCATATTCAAAGCTTACTATCAGACCAGCTCGGAATAGACGTAAAACTGGGAAAAAATATGGGGCAATTAGAACATATCTTTTCACATTTAAAATGGGATATTCAAGTGTATGAAGGACAACTTGTTAACCAGATAACAGAGACTGATACCTTAAAATACGCAACCCTAGAAAATATTGATGAGTATCCATTTCCCGTGTCCCATCAGAAAATCATGAAACAATATTATAAAGATGTGTCTACATTAAAAAGCGCCGATTAAATACGGCGTTTTTTTCTCATAGTATGAAGTTTATTTTCAATGGAGTGGGCCGATCAGCCTTTTTTTAAACCACCGCGATTTTCGATTTCTTCCATAATTTCGCGATGAATCGTTTGACCTTCAGCGTTTAAGTAAGGCATCATTTGTTGCAAAGAATGATGAAAATAGGCAAGTTCTTCTTCATCCCAGTTTGCTATCGACATCATTGAGAGTTCTGTCATATCTCTTCCTTCGTACATTTTTTAACATTCCTTTCAAATATGTATATGAGTATAGTCTTTTGTTCTGAATTGATATCTATGCAAAGAATGACTAAAATTGAAGAAGAATAATTGGTAGATAGGGGATTAGATATTATGGCAAAAGTTGCATTGGTTACAGGAAGTAGTCGAGGAATTGGTAAAGCAACAGCTCTTCGTTTAGCAAAAGAAGGTTATGACATTGTCATCAACTATGCTAGAAGTAAAAAGGCAGCATTAGAAACAGCAGGAGAAATTGAAGCATTAGGAAGAAAAGTATTAGTGGTCAAAGCGAATGTTGGGGATGTTGAGAAAATAAAAGGGATGTTTGAGGAAATTGATCAAGTATTCGATCGTTTAGATATTTTGGTCAGCAATGCTGCATCTGGAGTACAAAGACCAATTATGGAGCTAGAAGAGTCTCACTGGAATTGGACGATGAACATTAATAGTAAAGCCCTTCTTTTTTGTGCCCAAGAAGCGGCAAAACGAATGGAAAAAAACGGTGGCGGAAAAATCGTGAGCATAAGCTCATTAGGGGCGATTCGCTATTTAGAGAATTACACAACAGTTGGAGTATCAAAAGCGGCAGTCGAAGCACTTACCCGCTATTTAGCAGTGGAACTTTCTGAGAAAAATATCGTTGTAAATGCGGTATCAGGTGGTGCAGTCGATACGGAGGCTTTGAAATCATTCCCGAATCGAGAAGAGCTTCTTGCTGAGGCGCGAGCGAAAACACCTGCTGGAAAAATGGTTGAAATCGATGATATTGTCGATACGGTTATGTTTTTAGTAAGTGAAAAAGCAAGCATGATAAGAGGACAAACGATTATAGTTGATGGTGGAATCTCATTGTTAGTGTAAGTAATTATTTTCCAATAAAATAATTGGATAGTAATCTCCATGCATGGATAAATTAATATGCGTGGAGGTGATATCAGTGGCAAAGCCAAACAAATCTCAAGCTGGAACTAACATTCAACAAGTTCGCCAACAAAACGCTCAATCAGCTGGCTCACAAGGGCAATTCGGTACTGAATTTGGTAGCGAAACAAACGCTCAAGAGGTAAAGAAGCAAAACCAACAAGCTGAATCTAAAAAATCTCAAAACTCTGGCCAATTCGGACAGTCTTAACAGCGCATATACTTAGAAAAAGAGTGCCCCTTCTTATGGTAGAAGGGGCATTCTTTTGTTTTTGTGAAAAGGCTAGGGAATTTTCGATTTTTTAGAAGAAATCTCGGGTTTTCGATGGGAGTCCGAATGAAAGGGGAATTCGGACAGGTCGAGCAGGAAAAGGAGGAAGGGAGTCCGAATAGAAGGGGAATTCGGACAGGTTGAGCAGGAAAAGGAGGAAGGGAGTCCGAATAGAAGGGGAATTCGGACAGGTCGAGCAGGAAAAGGTGAAAGGGAGTCCGAATGGAAGGGGAATTCGGACAGAGCGAGCTAGGAAAGGTGAAAGGGAGTCCGAATGAAAGCGGAATTCGGACAGGTCGAGCAGGAAATAGGCCAAGGGAGTCCGAATAGAAGGGGAATTCGGACAGAGCGAGCGGAAAAAGTGGAAGGGAGTCCGAATAGAAGGGGAATTCGGACAGGTCGAGCAGGAAAAGGAGGAAGGGAGTCCGAATAGAAGGGGAATTCGGACAGAACGAGCTAGGAATGAGGAGAAGGAGTCCGAATAAGCTTATTAAGCTAAGGACGAACAGAGTTAATCAACCCCAAGTAAATTTCCCCAGCTATATTAAGCATGCCACTTAAAAACAGAACACAATAAAAATATGGAAGAATCCTCATTTTCGACAAAACCTCCGTTATCATTACATAACTAGTCAAAGGAATACATCCAAGGGGAACGAATATATTTAAACGTGGAATTAAATCAGCTATAGGACGGTGTTAAACATGAATAAATTTAACCGTTTAGTCAGTGAACAGATGGATACGATGGAAAAACTGTTATTTCTTCAATCGGAAATTGAGCGTTGTCAAGGTCTCGAAAAGGAGCTTATCGAGTTGCAGGAGCAAGCAAAATTAGAGAGCATTCAGCAGGAAATTGCCAGCAAGAAAGCAGAGTTAAAGGAAATCCATGAGATGTTTGAACAACAGACAGAGGAATTAATTCAATCATATCAAGATGTTCGTGCCCTTGTGTAAAGTGTATGGAATCGAAAAAAAATAATGGATAAAGGATGGAGTCGTTGAAATATTTCAATGGCTCTTTGTTTTAAATTCCGTCTTTTACCGTTATAATAATAGAAAGAGAAACTGGACAGGCTTTGTTATTTTTGAATAAGGTTAACGAATTCAATGATTTTACAATGGCTGTAAGTGAAGAGTCATTGTCAAAATGTACTCGAACGTGTTCGGAAATGAAAGTAGGGAGACTAAAATGGAAGTACCTGTGGAGGGTGAACCAATACAAATTCATAGCTATAAGCATAATGGTCATATCCACCGAGTATGGGATGAAACGACAGTGCTTAAAGGCTCTCAAAATTTAGTTATAGGTGGAAATGATCGGACAATTGTGACTGAATCGGATGGAAGAACGTGGGTGACACGAGAGCCTGCAATCTGCTATTTTCATGCACAACTATGGTTTAATGTGATTGGAATGATTCGTGAGGATGGCATTTATTATTATTGCAATTTAAGCTCACCATTTATTTTTGATGGAGAAGCTTTGAAGTACATAGACTATGATTTAGATATTAAAGTTTTTCCAGATATGACGTTTAATTTACTTGATGAGGATGAGTATGAACGGCATCGAAAGGAAATGAAATATCCTGAGGTCATTGATCAAATTTTAAAAAGCCATGTGGATAAGCTCATTCGCTGGATTCGTCAAAGAAAAGGCCCTTTTGCAGCGGACTTTATTGATATTTGGTATGAGCGATATTTAACATACAGACGCTAAAGTAAAGTAGAAAACGCCTGTTGATGAATTCAACAGGTGTTTATTTGGGTAAATTATAATCGTCCTCAAATGAAAGTAGTGTCCAGGAATACAGCGTTTTTTTAAGGTCCGTTTCAACTAGGGGGGAACAGGTTGGATAGTATACGTAGGTATATGCATTTTGTAAAGCCATATAAGATTCAAATCATCGGAACGATTTTGATTGGAATTATTAAGTTTGCCATTCCATTATTGATTCCATTGCTAATTAAATATGTATTGGATGACATTGTTGGAAATACAGGGTTAACGGCAGATGAAAAAGTAAGTAAGCTCGTCTTAATTATGGGGATTATGATTGTTATTTTTCTCATTGTCCGGCCGCCAGTAGAATATTATCGTCAATATTTTGCGCAATGGACGGCAAGTAAGATCCTTTATGATGTGAGAGACCGTCTTTTTACACATATCCAGAAATTAAGCTTCAAGTATTATTCGAATACAAAAGCTGGAGAAGTTATCTCTCGTGTTATTAATGACGTGGAGCAGACGAAAACCTTTGTCATCACAGGGCTGATGAATTTATGGTTAGACCTTGCCACGATTGCCATTGCCGTTGTGATCATGATGACGATGGATGTGAAGTTAACGATTGTATCGCTCATTCTGTTTCCTTTTTATGCTTTTTCGATTAAGTATTTTTTCGGGAATTTAAGAAAGCTGACAAGGAGACGCTCTCAAGCTCTGGCAGAGGTGCAAAGTTATTTGCATGAAAGGGTATCAGGAATGCCTGTCATAAAAAGCTTTGCGATCGAAGATGAGGAGCAAAAACGATTTGATTCGCAAAATAGTAACTTCTTATCTAAAGCGATCGATCATACGAAGTGGAATGCGAAAGCCTTCGCCGTCGTTAATACGATTACCGATATTGCTCCATTACTGGTTATTGGATTTTCTGGTTACCAAGTCATTCAAGGTCATTTATCGATCGGAGAAATGGCTGCCTTTATCGCCTATATTGATCGTCTTTATAATCCATTAAGAAGACTTGTGAACTCCTCAACTACGTTAACCCAATCGATCGCTTCAATGGATCGAGTCTTTGAATTTATCGATGAAAAATATGATATTAAAGACAAACCAAATGCGATTCCCTGTGAAAAAGTATCAGGTCATATTCAATTGGAAAATGTAAGCTTTGCCTACGATGAAAAGGAAGAAAAAGTGTTAAAGAATATCTCACTAGATGTGCAGGAAGGGGAGACGATTGCACTTGTCGGTATGAGCGGTGGCGGTAAGTCATCACTCGTGGGCCTTTTGCCAAGGTTCTATGATGTTACCGAAGGGAGAATTCTTCTGGATGGCATTGATATTCGTGATTTCCAAGTTCGGACATTGCGAGATAAAATCGGAATGGTTTTACAAGATAATATCCTCTTTAGTGAGTCAGTTAAATCCAATATATTGATTGGAAAACCTGATGCAACCGATGAAGAAGTGATCGAAGCAGCAAAAGCGGCGAATGCCCATGATTTTATTATGAATTTGCCTGAAGGTTACGAAACTAAAGTAGGCGAACGAGGGGTAAAGCTTTCTGGTGGTCAAAAGCAAAGGGTGGCAATTGCAAGAGTTTTTATTAAGAATCCTCCCATTCTCGTTTTAGATGAAGCAACCTCCGCTCTAGACTTAGAAAGTGAGCATTTAATACAAGAAGCACTTGAGAAGCTTGCAAAGGAACGTACGACTTTTATCGTGGCACACCGACTTTCAACGATTACTCATGCCGATCGAATTGTTTTAATTGAAAATGGTGAAATCGTCGAAATGGGACGTCACGAAGAATTAATGGAAAAGCAAGGAAACTATTATAAACTTTTTCAAATTCAACAGTTAGAGAATTGATTTTAAGTTATCGTTGTTTTCGTAATGATGGTCGTGAATGAGGTTTTAGAACACACATTAATTTCGCTTACTTGAACCTCGAGTAATAATAGGGCTTTTTTCTCCTATCTATGACTAAAAAGCAACAATGTTTACGAAATGAGCCTAAGTTATATAACAAAAAACAGTCAAGAGAACAATGCTCTTGACTGTTTTTTACTGCTTTAAATCAATTACGATTCCACATTCAAGGTTAGTAAAGGAATACGTTTTTCATATTTTTTAACTAATGCTTCATTATGCGCGTCAGAACCTTCCATATTTCCACTTAAGAAGATGGGTGGTTCAAAGTTATGATCCGCCATCAGTTTAATAGCTTCTGCAAATATGCTATTTAAAATAGCTGCACCAATAACAGTAGAAGTAGGAGCAAAGGGTACCTTTACTTTATCGTAGCTTAAAATAGCATCTCCTTTTGCAGAGTAATTATTAATTACTAAATCAACTGAATTATAAAGATGCTTTCCGCTTTTATGACGAGATGGTTGGCTTTGAGAATACTCTAAAGAAGTCAGTCCAATGACAAAAGCTCCTTTTTCTCTCGCGTATTGGGCGACATCAACAGGTACAGGATTTCGACCAGAAGTAGATAATACAAAGACAATATCATTTTCTTTAATCTCATGCTCTGTTAAAAAGTTCTGTGCATAATCATTTTTACGTTCCAACTGGGAAGATCGCATTGCCCCTTCATGGAGCATTAGAGGTTCAAATAAAATCGGTTTAATCGGTACTAATCCACCAGCACGATAGAAAACTTCTTCAGTGAGGATGTGTGAATGGCCGCATCCAAACAATTGAATAATGCCACCGTTTTCGATACTCATTGCGACTTTTTCAGCTGCTAATTGTAATTGTTTATTTTCGTTTTCTAAAACGAATTGTAGTAATTGGCTTACTTTTTCAAAATAGCTATTTAGCATCGGTTAAGCCTCCAGTGAATGTAATATTTGTGCTACTTCAGTTGGAATTGTTTTTCCTGTTGCTTGATCAATTGTGGACCCAAAGATATGTGGCATGAAGAATTCTATTTCAATATTCTTAATCGCATGGATGATCGTCTTAATATTGGTCGTGCTAATACCACCTGCTGGTTCAATGCCACGAATTCCTTTTCGAGCGGCGACTTTTGTTAAATAGACGAGTTCTTCTAAATGAACTTCACCTGATAGAGGCATAAATTTAATCGACTCCACCCCTAATGCACGTGCCATTTCCACAAATTCCTCCACCTTTAGTTCTAAACCAGAAGCGAGTTTCACTGTTCCTACCTTCCCACTTGGAGTTACTAATGCGTTAACGAGTTGTGGAGTGGTTCCTTTTCCATCAAGGAATCCTTTTGCATATATAGCATTTTCAAATGGTTGATTGATATGTCCTGGATTCGAGATAGCTGCAATATCGAGCACGCGTTTCGCGTACAGGGGATCACCGCCACCGCCGAGACCGATCGAGACGAGATCTACCACTTCTTTAAGTTCTTTAACCTTATTAGCACCGTCCTCAATATTTGAAAAATCGGACGCGACGATTCCAGGAACGACAAATCCTTTTCCGGCATCCATAATGTCCTGTGCATTTTCTTTATCCTTTGCTAGAAAGTTGAATAAAACAAAATCAAAAAGCTTTTCTTTTAGCATGTTAGCGGCCTTCTTTCATTTTTTCAATAATTTGGACCATGTTCTCGAGGGCAACTTTGATTACTTTTTCCCCTTTATCTGTCCGAGCTAATGTTGCATCACTTAAAACGGCCGTTTCCGTGAACTCTTCCCATGGTGTAGGTGTCACATCAGCTGTCAATGGAATCGAGGGCATATCATGTATAGCTTTATCCATATCGACAAATTCTGGAGCTAGGTATAGCATATAGGACGTTTCTATTTCATCTGCATGAAAGTATGTGCCGTGACTTGCAGGAGTTTCTCTAACTTCAGCAATGGCTTTACTCGTTCCAGGATAAAATAGATAGAGTACGATTAAATTTGGGTATTTTTCATAAAGCTTTCGTGCTGCTTCCTTCATGGCAACAGCATTTCCTAGATGACCATTGACCATGGCAAAAATTTGAAAGCCTTGACGATATAAACTTTCTCCAATATCGAATAACATACTAATTAAAGATTCATTCGATACATTGATGCTACCAGGGAAGTTCTTTAAACTCCAAACTTGTCCATAAGGTAAGGTAGGTAAAACAAATCCATTGATTCGTTCGGCAAGTTTTGCGCTTAACCGTTCTGCTAAAAGATTATCAGTACCTAATGGCAAATGTGGGCCATGTGCCTCTACTGCACCTATTGGTAAAATGGCGACCTTTTTATCGATTATTTTTTCTTTGACTTCAAAGGAGTTTTCAAATTGGAATTGCATGTCTACACCCCGCTGACTATTTTTTAAATGTGAAGCATTTTGCTGGGTTTTCTACAAAGAATTTATGAATTAACTGCTCCCCATTAAACCCTTTTTGATTCGCTTCATCAATGAATCTTGGAACCCACTTGGCAATAATGTATTCTAGACCTAAACCGTAATCATAGTGCTTATAATAACTTTTACGAGCTGTATCTCCAGAAATGAGGATTTGGTTTTCATAGCCTTTTTCTACTAAATTTAAAATACATTCAATTCTAAGTGATTCTGGTGCGTATTTGATTTTCGCTATCCCATCAAAGCTTAAGAGTGCTCCTGTTTTGGCTATTTTCTCATGATAGTATGGATCTGGATTGCGATCCATATGTCCGAGGCTTAAGAATTCGAGATTTACATTTTCTGATTTTAATAGCTCAATTTGCTCTAATGCCATTGTGCCAACTTCGGTATGTGAATGAATGGGAGCTTTTGTTTCATGGTGAGCCCTAGCGACTGCTCGCAAAGTTTTTTCCTCTAAAGGTGTAATCCGGTTATAACCTGTTCCGAATTTTACCTGTCCGGCTTTAAATGGGGTGCCTTCCAGCCCTTCTTCTACTTCTCTAATGACAAATTCAGTTAGTTTATTAATACTTGTATTGTCAATCCATTCTGCATAGGTTTCATAATTGCCAATAATGGGTTTGAGTTCTTCTTTAATCTTTCCATCCCATAGAAAACTCTTGTTAAAACCAGCTGTACCGATAATATGGAGATCAAGCTCATCCGCAATTTCCTTGACAGCGGGAACATCTCGACCATAATCAATGGCAGTAGCATCAACAATTGCCTGTCCGCCATGATGTTTGAAATCGGCAACATCTTTTTTAGATTTTTCTTTGTCATCTAATAGTAAATCATTGGCATCTCTTTCAGCCCAATAGGCTGGACGACAAACAATATGTTCATGAGAATAAGTAAACCCTAACTTTTCCGGCTTAATATCTCCTCTTAATGTACGAATAAAACTCATCTCAATTCCTCCTAGTTGACTAAATGAAAACCGACATAGATTCATGTCGGCTCAGGCGGTTATCGCAAACGTCTGCTTTCTTTCCCTTTTCTCGTGCTTGTTCCCTTCATGGGAAACTCCGCTTTTCTCAAGATTTAGCAAGGTGAACCAAACGTTGTCATTCAAACTGAAGACTGATGGATGTCGGTTTTCATTTTGTTGTTAATTAAATAGCATTCCGATTAATTTGAATAGTGGTCCTAAGATGAACATATCAGAATCTGCGGCCCACATGGCGGTGTCTGGTATTGTAGAAGAAATGAGTGTTTTAACCATGAAATATTGTCCCCAAGCGACAATAGTTGCTGTGATGAAACCACCCATTAGGGCACCTCGTACACCACCAGTTGCGTTTCCAAATACACCAGCTGTTGCTCCGTGGAAGAATAGTACAATCATCGTTGGTACAAACACATAACCTACTGTTTGACCTAAAACAACCAGCCAGATAAGTCCACCTACGAATGCTCCAAGGAAACCAAGAATAACTGCATTTGGCGCATAAGTGAAGACGATAGGTGCATCTAATGCAGGTCTTGCACCTGGAACAAGTTTTGTAGCGATACCATTGAAGGCAGGAACGATCTCACCAATGAACATTTTTACCCCGAAAAGGACGACAGCTATACCAGCTGCAAAGGTAAAGGATTGAATAATCGCGTACATAATAAAGTTCTGATCGCCAGCTTGAGCGATTAACGCTTCTGCTGCTGGAGTATCTTTTAGTGAAAGAATGACGGCACCTACTACGAATAGAATACTCATCGTGAGTGCAGTGATAACATTGGAGTCTCGAAGGAATTCAAGACCTTTAGGCAATTTGATTTTTTCTGAATCGTTTTCTTTATTTCCGAACCATTTTCCAAACCAAGATGCAAGTAGGGCTACAAGCGCAGAAGTATGCCCTAGCGCTATTTGATCATGTCCAGTAATTTTGCGCATATATGGTTGGACGATAGCTGGTTGAAATGTCCAATAAATCCCCATAAATACGGATAATATAAGAACTAATGCGGCGAACGGAATATTTGTTGTAGTGTCGATGAGGACACCAGCGAAAATCATCGTTGTCCAGAACATCATATGTCCTGTTAAGTAAATATACTTAAAGCGCGTAAACCGTGCTAATAATACGTTGATGACAAATCCGATAAACATCGCTAATGTTACAGCTGAGCCGTATTTCGCATTGAACGCTTCTTGCCCCATAAAGGAACTAAATTCTGCGCCTTCAATCCCAAATACCTCACTCCACATTGGTTCAAAAACTCCTAGGGAACCTGTAATGACGCCTGCACCAGCATTAATGATTAAGAAACCAATCATGGCTTTAAATGTACCGCTGATGATTTGACTTGTATTCTTTTTCTGTAAGATCAACCCAAGCAACACGATAAAACCTAATAAAATAGCTGGTATCCCGAAGAAGTTAGATGCTAACCATTGAATAACCTCCATTGTTTTCCCTCCTTTATTAACTTGCCTTTACTAAACGATATTCGCTTCAAGAGCTGTTTTAATTTCATTTGTATCAAAGTAGTTATTAACGATGATGATTTTCGATGAATGGCCTGCTAGTGATTGTGATAATTCATTGCTTGTAATGATATAGTCAGGACGTTCTGCAGAAGCGCTGGAAACGTCGGTGTTTTCTACATCTGCTTCAATTCCCATAGTGCGCAATACGTTTTCAACATTAATTCGTAAAATTAAACTTGTTCCTTGTCCTAGACCACATACGCATAAAATCTTCATGAGTTTTGTCCCCCTATTAATGGTTTAATATCTTCATAGCTTTTGGCATTTAGTAGTTTTTCAACATTTTCTTGATCGGATAGAAGCGCCGTTAACTTTTGCAGTACGGTAACATGCTCGATGCTTGAGGAAGCACCTAAGGCGAATACTAACCTCACTGGGTCGTTAAAAGAATGACCAAATTTAACAGGTGTCTTTAGTCTTACAAATGACACACATGCCTCTTTAACGCCATCTTCTGGCCTTGCATGGGGAAGAGCTATATTGGGTGCCAGAACAAAATATGGACCATTTGTTTGAAAGGATTGCACCATGGCATGTACGTATGTTTCTTCGACAAGTTCATTTTTCATTAGAAGCATGCCTGTGCTAAAAATCGCTTCTTCAGGTGATGCAGCTTCTACGTCTAAAGCAATTAATGATTCCTCCAAAAATTTCATTTATCACACCTCCATGTTCGTTAACCTAATGCTGTTCAATTAAGGATTGTTTAATATATTGATAGATTTCCTGTGATGATTGAAGTTTGATTAATCTGTCCACTGTGTCTCTTTTGGAAAATAATCCTGTTAATTGGGATAAAGCCCTGAGATGTGACTCTTGATCAAATGGAGCAAATGTAATGATTAAGAAAACATCATGCTTTGAATCATTTGAAAAGGAAACGGCTTCTTCAAGTTTTAACAGACTCATACCAAGTTGTTTGACGCCATCTTCTGGTTTCGCATGAGGAATCGCTACTTTTGGAGAAATAACGATATAAGGTCCATGCTTTTCAACATTTGAAATCATCGCATCTCGGTATGTTTCCGTAATATAGTCATCTTCTATAAGGGAATGCGCCGCCAATTTAATAGCAGACTTCCAATCTGAAACACTTTGTGCTGTGTGGATATATTCTTCTTTTAAAATGTCAATTAAATTAGGTTTATACGTCTCAGCTATCGTGATTTCTGGTCGATTTAAATAGTGTCTTAGTTCTTTAACGAGTTCATCTTTTTGGTGAATCGTGGCATACCGTTCAATAACATCGATGATTCTATCTGTTGCGAGATGTTGTTTTTGCGAACGATTAAAGATGGCGTTGACCTTTTTTAATAAACTTTCTTTTTCAGCATCAGATAGAATGGGACTAACGACAAATACTGGAACATCCTTTTTTTGAATCGCTATTGTTGAAAAAACGAGGTCAATCATATAGTCCTTTTCCTCATAATCTCGAACAGAAACAGAATCAATAATATCAATAGTCGAAAATAAACCTTCTATTTGCTGTTTTAATATTTGCGAGGTGCCAATTCCGTTTGCACATACGACTAATGCTTTTTTTCTAGAAATCAATGTAGTCCCGGCTCTTCGTAGACAACCGCCAAAATGAAATGAAATGTAAGCTATTTCATTTTCAGGTAATGGTTTGCCAATTAATGTTTCGAAGGGCTCGATTACTTTTTGTGTGAGGGAGTACACCTCTTCAAATTTAGATTTCACAGAGTCAACAATATTTTTTTCAACATCAAGCCCGTATTTGACACGATAGAATGCTGGCTTTAAATGAAGAACGAGATTTTTTACGAGCATTTCCTGATCATCAAATAATGTACAAGCAAGAATTTGAAATTGATGAGTCATTTTTTTGGCAACATTCATTAATTCCTCTGAAAGGATATTGTCATTTCGATCTTCCTCAGAATAATTAACGCGTGCCCCTAATAAATAAGTTGTTAAATAGAACTTCTCATCATCAGGAAAGGGTGTTTTAAATATACGTTCAAGTTCACAGCAAATTTGTTTTGTTACTAAAAATGCCTTCGTTTTCCGTAAAACTTCTTTCTCAACTACATCCATTTTTATATCATTTTTTTGAGTAATCCGGATGCTAAATAACACTATTCGCAAACTTAAGCTATAAAGCATATCATCTGTAAACTTGATATTTAGTTGTTTTTCGCTTTGGTAGAGTAGATGATACACCTGTCTTAGGAACTCTAAAAGTTGAGCACTACTGATTGAGTCATTAAATTGGATTTGAAGGGCTGCTACTAATGAATGCTGATTTTGTATAGGGATTGCAATCGACAAATAATAGCCAATGGCTCTTCGAATTTCAGCTTCCTCACCTCTTATGGTGTAGCCTGTTTTTCGCTCGAAATCCAACTGAAGATGGAAGGAGCGAATATCTGCTTTTAATGATTTAATATCTTCAATCGTAGTAGTCCTACTAACTCTAATTTTCTTCATTAAATCCTCGAGAAAATATCTTTGTCCACCCATTAAAATATAGATAGCAATCCATGCCTTGCGTTCATCCTGTGAATATTCATAGTGCCAAGCTTGCATACTCTCAAGGTTGTTTGGAATCTGTTTTTTTGCTTCGGCTGTTAGAATAAATCCAGCACTACGAACTTTTGCAATCTTGTCGATCCCAAGGCTATCAAGCCAATCATTGATTTTTTCCATATCATAATAAATGGTTCTGCGTGAAACATTTAATTTCTCTGTTAATTCTTCTGCAGACAAATAAGAGTCAGCATTGATTAATTGCATCAAAATGGCAGTACTGCGTTTATCTAGTGACATGTCAAATTCCTCCTTGCACGTAAGGGTGGTGCAGAAAGATAAAGCAATTGCTTACCTTGATCGTACAACTTCTCTATTGATATTAAAAGAACGATTGCTATCATCATCTTTTGTGCAAAACCGTACTGATTAATCGAAATTATCAAAAAACACATATGGTTACATTTTCAAAAATATTTCTAAAGCTCTTTTGGGAATTATCGTCATAATGAAGGAAATGTGTTGAGGATATTTATTTCGCAAAAATATTTTTAGAATATAACAACTATTTATAGTTGATATGACAGGTTTTGTAATCTAATTATTATTAATAGAAAATTTATTATATACAAATAATTCTGGTTAATAGTGGACGAATAGGGAATTTTTTTATAAAATGTAGAATATTAGAAAGATTGAAATAGTAAATGATCCTAAGAAGCGAACTATTCAGTGGAATAAAATGTTTTAAATTTTTCTACAAAGGTTCAGTTTTTGAATTAAAAATGCAACTTTGAAAGGAGTAAAGGTGTGAATCAAGCTCCCGTTTTAGATGTGAAAGAGTTAAGAACGTCGTTTATTTCATCTGACGGTGAAATTCCGGCGGTCGATAATATTAGTTTTGCAGTTCATAAAGGAGAGATTCTTGGGATCGTTGGAGAATCAGGCTGTGGAAAAAGTGTAACTTCCTTATCGATTATGAAGCTTGTTCCTCAACCACCGGGAAAAATTGTCGGTGGAGAAATTCTCTTAAATGGAGAAGATATCGTTCCCGCTTCAGAAAAGAGAATGCGTCAAATAAGAGGAAACGATATTGCGATGATTTTTCAAGAGCCGATGACGTCCTTAAATCCTTTATTCACGATTGGAAATCAATTGGTGGAAGGAATTATTTTACATAAAAAAGTAAATAAGAAGGAAGCATTCAAAATCGGCGTCGACATGCTTAAACTTGTTGGGCTACCGAGAGCAGAGCAAATTATGAAAGAATTTCCGCACCAGCTTTCGGGTGGAATGAGACAGAGAGTCATGATTGCCATGGCGTTATCCTGCGATCCAAAGCTTCTTATTGCAGATGAACCTACGACTGCCTTAGATGTCACCATTCAAGCGCAAATTCTCACACTAATGAAGGATTTAAATAAAAAACTGGACACGGCGATTATCATGATCACTCACGATTTAGGTGTCGTTGCGGAAGTTTGCCAAAGAGTTATTGTCATGTATGCAGGTAAAGTTGTAGAAGAAGCAAATGTACGGGAGATTTTCAAAAATCCAAAGCATCCGTATACAGTTGGTCTTTTGCAATCTGTTCCAGATGTACGGGAGAAGAAAGATAGACTCTATTCAATTCCCGGAAATGTACCAAAACCAGGAACGGTTTTGAAAGGGTGTCGCTTTGCTGCAAGATGCGAGAAGGCACATGACCGGTGCTTTGTAGAGGATCCAGATCTATATAAACAGGATGACGGCCATTATGTTCGCTGCTTCCTGCATGCTGGAGGTGAACAGTAATGGCAGAAGTGTTGTTAAAGGTGGACAACCTGAAAAAATATTTCCCGATTACTGGTGGGATTCTTGGAAAAAAGATTGGTGATGTAAAAGCAGTTGATGATGTTAGCTTTTACGTAAATAAAGGTGAAACACTTGGGCTTGTTGGAGAGTCAGGTTGTGGAAAGTCGACTACTGGTCGAGTCCTTATGCGATTACTAGAACCGACAGCAGGAAACGTGAAATTTGATGGTAAAGATTTGACGAAACTGAAAGCAGAAGAAATGAGACAAATGAGAAAAGAAATTCAGATGGTCTTTCAAGATCCATTTGCCTCATTAAATCCACGGCATACGGTCGAGAAAATCCTTGAGGAGCCACTTATCGTTCATGGAGTGAAAGATAAGGATGAACGAAAAAGAAGAGTAAAGGAAATGCTTGAAGTCGTTGGATTAAATAGCTACCATGCGAAGCGGTATCCACATCAATTTAGTGGGGGCCAAAGACAACGTATTGGCATTGCCCGAGCCTTAATGACAAGGCCGAAATTAATCATTGCGGATGAACCAGTATCCGCCTTGGACGTTTCTATTCAATCACAAGTTCTTAACCTGATGGAGGATTTGCAAAAAGAATTTCAATTAACTTACATTTTTATTGCGCATGACCTCGGTGTTGTTAAGCATATAAGTGATAGAGTGGGAGTGATGTATTTAGGAAGATTGGTAGAGATTACTGAATCAGAAAAACTCTATGAAAAACCACTGCACCCTTATACTAAAGCGTTATTAGCTTCCATTCCGATACCAGATCCAGATGTAGTGCAAGAAAGAGAAATATTAAAGGGAGACTTGCCGAGTCCATCAGACCCTCCGCTAGGATGCGCATTCCATACAAGATGTGGAGAATGCATGGAAATTTGCAAGACGACAAGGCCTGAATTGGTCGAGATTGAACCTGGTCATTATGCAGCTTGTCATTTGTACAATAAATGATAAGGGCATTCAATGATATAGAAAAAAGAAAGAGATTCTCAAAAAATTAAAGGGGGAAAAGAATGAAGAAGAGTAAAGGTATTTGGGCTTTAGTATTGATGTTGGTTCTTTCGTTGGCTTTAGTAGGTTGTAATAGTAATTCAGCAGGAAACGAGGAAGAAGAGCCAGATGATTCAGGCACTGACAATCCAACAGAAGAAGCAGCATCTGGTGGACAGCTTGTATTTGGACGTGGCGGAGACTCTACATCCCTTGATCCAGCGGCAACAACAGAAGGTGAAGCCTTTAAAGTTACTGTGAACCTCTATGAAACGTTAATTAACTTCGGAGAACAAGATACAGAAATCGAAGCAGGTCTTGCGACAGACTGGGACACAAGTGATGATGGCTTAACACATACACTTACCCTTCGTGAAGGCGTTAAGTTTCATGATGGAACAGATTTCAATGCTGATGCAGTTGTGTTTAACTTTGAGCGTTGGATGGGTGGCGACAAAGAACAGTTTTATTATTACAATTCTCAATTTGGAGACAAAATTGATTCCGTAACAGCAGTTGATGAGTATACAGTTGAATTTAAGTTAAATACGCCAATTGCTCCATTCTACAAAAACTTAGCGATGTCACCGTTTGGAATTGCTAGTCCAGCAGCAATCGAGGAGTATGGAGACAATTTCTTCAAAAATCCAGTAGGTACGGGTCCATTCAAATTTAAAGAGTGGAGAGAAAATGACCGTATTACAATTGTGAAAAATGAAGATTACTGGCAAGAAGGTCTGCCTAAGTTAGATGAAGTTATTTTCCGTGCAATCCCGGATAACTCTGCACGATTAAATGCTTTAATTGCAGGAGAAGTTGATTTAATTGATGGTGTCAATTTTAGTGATAAAGCAACAATAGATGGAAATCCAGATCTTCAAATATTTGAGCGTCCATCTTTAAACATTGGATATTTAGGATTAACGTCTACACGTGAACCACTAGATAACAAACTTGTACGTCAAGCACTTAACTATGCGGTTAATAAGCAAGAGATCATTAATGCATTCTATGCTGGTGCTGCTGAGCCTGCCATTAACCCAATGCCGCCAGTAGTTGCTGGTTATAATCCTGATGTTGAGGATTATGAGTACGACCCAGAAAAAGCAAAGGAATTACTGGCTGAAGCTGGCTATCCTGATGGTTTTGAGATGGAACTTTGGGCAATGCCTGTTCCAAGACCATATATGCCTGAAGGGGAAAAAGTAGCACAAGCACTACAAAGTATGTTTGAAGCAGTTGGAGTGAAAGCGAAAATAGTCACTTACGAGTGGGGGACTTACTTGGATAAGGCTATGAAGGGAGAAGCAGATACATTCTTGCTAGGTTGGACTGGCGATAATGGGGACGCTGATAACTTCTTATATGTATTACTAGATGAAGATTCTATCGGCTCAAATAACTATTCTTACTACAAGAATGATGAAGTCCATGAGCTTTTACTAAAAGCACAAGCAAGTGCAGACCAAGCTGAGCGTGAAGAGCTTTACAAACAAGCCCAAGTAATTATAAAGGATGACGCACCTTGGATTCCTTTAGTACACTCTACACCGCTCCTTGCAGGTGGTTCGAATGTCTCTAACTTCTTAGCGCATCCAACAGGTTCTGATCTTTTATCATCTGTTGAAATCAATAACTAAGGTGGAGGAAAAGGGAGCTCAAAAAATGGTGTCTCCCTTTTCTTTATCCTGCTCTTATAGAAGGTTGTTTTTCAAATGGAAAAACAACTTTCTATAAGAGCTACAATTTCCTAGCAAGAGAGGTGCAATCATGCTTTCTTATACGATTAAACGACTCTTTTCACTCATTCCAGTTTTACTCGGCCTTGCTTTAATCGTCTTTTTCATGATTCGAGCCATTCCGGGAAATCCAGCCCAAATCATTTTAGGACAGTTAGCAACAGAGGAAGCGGTTGCACAACTGACGAAAGAACTAGGATTGGATCAGCCGTGGTATACACAATTCTTCCTTTACTTAGGTGGACTAGTAACGGGTGATTTAGGAGAGTCGTTACGAACAAAATCTCCTATTAATGAAGAAATATGGCCATTTTTAGCAGCAACTGCAGAACTAGCTTTCTGTGCCATGCTCATTGCGATCGTCATCGGAGTAAATGCAGGAATTATTAGTGCATGGTTCCAAAATTCTTGGTTCGATTATATCGCCATGGTACTTGCCTTAATTGGAGTATCGATGCCGATATTCTGGTTAGGTTTAATGGAGCAATGGATATTTGCGATTAATTTAGATTGGCTCCCAACTTCGGGGAGAGAAAATGTACGAGCCCCAGTAGAGGCAATCACGAATTTCTATATTATTGATACGCTCATTCAAGGAAGAATGGATCAATTAGGGGTGGTAATCAAGCACTTAATTTTACCAAGTGTGGCCCTTGCGACCATTCCGATGGCGATTATTGCTCGTATCACGCGTTCATCGATGATTGAAGTGATGAAATCGGATTTCATTCGTACGGCAAGAGCCAAAGGCTTACGCATGTTTTGGGTGGTGTACAAGCACTCCTTAAAAAATGCGATCATTCCTGTATTGACAATTATCGGCTTACAAACAGGACTTCTCTTAGGGGGAGCGATTTTAACAGAAACGATATTTAGTTGGCCTGGGATTGGACGCTATATCTATGACGCCATCAACTATCGTGATTATCCAGTGATTCAATCAGGAATTTTAATTATTGCGGTCATCTTTGTCCTGATTAATTTAATCGTTGACTTATTATATGCTGCGATAGATCCAAGGATTAAATACAATTAGTGAGGGGGAGAGAAATTGGAACTTTCAACGAATAAACAACAACTTCATGGGCCAATTGAGCCGATTGAAGAAAAAGCAGTCTCCCCTTGGCTAGAAGCATGGAGGAGCTTTCGAAAAAATAAACTCGCTGTAATAGGAACACTGATCGTCCTGTTTTTCATTTTAATCGCCATTTTTGCTCCGCTTATCGCACCAGAAGGAATCAACGAACAAAAGTATGATAAAACGTTGTTAGCTCCATCCAGTGAATATTGGTTTGGCACAGATGATTTTGGGCGGGACATATTTTCAAGGGTTGTTTATGGAGCGCGCATATCACTATGGGTTGGTTTTATCTCCGTTGCAGGTTCGATCATTGTCGGCTGTCTATTAGGGATCCTCGCGGGTTATTATGGGAAATGGGTAGATACGATTATTTCACGGTTCTTTGATATTCTATTAGCATTTCCTAGTATTCTACTTGCTATTGCGATTGTGGCAGTATTAGGACCATCCTTAAGAAATGCACTTATTGCGATTGCGGTTATCAATATTCCAAACTTTGGCCGACTAATTCGCTCCCGTGTTTTAAGTGTCAAACAGGAGGAGTACATTCTAGCCGCTCGGGGAGTGGGAATGAAAAATAGTCGAATCCTATTCCATCATGTTTTGCCAAATAGCATTGCTCCAATCATTGTTCAAGGAACATTGGCAATCGCTACAGCTATTATTGAAGCGGCCGCCCTCGGCTTTTTAGGGCTAGGGGCAGAAGCACCAAATCCTGAATGGGGGAAAATGCTCGCAGATGCAAGAACTCTCTTAACTCAGGCTCCGTGGACGATGTTCTTTCCAGGATTAGCGATTATGTTAGCTGTACTTGGATTTAACCTAATGGGAGACGGACTAAGGGATGCCTTAGACCCGCGGATGAAAAATTAAAAACGATTAAAAAAAGCAGCTGACCATCAGCTGCTTTACTCTTGCACCGGTTCTTCCAAATGAACTTCATTTTCCTTCGTATGATACGATTTGAAGCTCGTCACGAGCACATCTAAATGATTTAAATGCTCATCGTACTCGATAATAAAGGAAATTAACTGCATGATATGAAAAAATGTTACTTCATTTTCATAATCGATTTCTTTTTGCTTTGCGATAAAGAGGCTAAATAATTCTTGTCGGTTAAGGCAAAGCTTATCATCCTCAATCGTTCTCTCACGTTTTACTTTGCCAATGAACTTTAACATAATCTGCTCATGCCGTTCGATTAAGAAATCTAGCTGATGCTGAATTTCTAAATGAAAGTCATCTGGTAAATGAATGACGTCATTTTCAAAGCGATGAAGTCTTTTCAGGATTTCAATGGCTTTTTTTGTCGTGGAAATCATTTGGCGGTAAATGACGAGTTTTCTTGCTTTTGTAGTTGTATTTTTCTTGAAATAGCTTCGTTCCTCTTTGTACATCAAGTAAAGCTGATTCACCTTTACAAGATCATCCTTAATTTTTTCAATATCCTTTTTTAAAAAAGAATGTTCGGACGCATGTCTTGTATTCATACGAATCCATTTCGTAGCTTCTTCTGTCATATTGGCAATACGAAAATAGAGCTTTTTTTCATATTTAGGAGGTAAGAAAACAAGGTTTACAATAAAGGCGGACAAGATTCCGAGTAATATGGTTAAAAAGCGAATGACGGCAAACTCGATAAATTCGTCTCCAGGACTTTCCATAATTGCAATTAATGTTACGAGAGATAAGCTGATTGTATTAGATATGTTTAATTTCAAATTAATCGTGATCACGATGATGGCAGCAAGCCCGATCACAGCAACATTATTACCCAGCGTTAGAACAAACAATACGGCAACAATTGCCCCAATGACATTCCCCTGAACTTGCTCAATGATGGACAAATATGAGCGATAAATTGTTGGCTGCACAGCAAATATAGCTGCGATACCAGCAAAAATAGGAGAAGGCAACTGGAATACCTCTGCAAGTAAGAGGGCCAGAACGATTGCAATTCCGGTCTTTAAAATGCGGGCACCAAGCTTCATAAGTAAATATATCCTTTCTTTACAACAAAAATAACACTTCTCATTATAGGAGATGTGTATACATACTTTAAACTATTTTATTTTATTTCACAATAGACAAAAATTCATATTGTGTGACGGGAGTATGAAATAGGCAAGATAGTCAATTTGGGGATGGGCCATGAGACATGTTTTGCTGAAAGAGAAGGGGAGAGCTCTGGTTCATGAAGGGGTCAATTCCTCAGTTAAACCCACCAAAAAACGCCCGCTTAAAACAAAAGCGGGCGCCAAACTAATTTATTCTATAAACTAAAATCACTCAGTAGAGACAGAAGGGTCTGCTTGTTCTTTGACTGGTACGACTTGAACGAAATGCTCTTCTGGGTCTTGCAAGAGAAGGGAGAGTTCATTTGCTTCTTCCAATTGACCTTCACTCTTAAGCATGTCAACGTATTGGCCAAGAAGCTCCTTAACATCAGATAGCCCTTTTTCTGTTAAAGATGCAACGGAAACTTTTGCACCTTTGGCAATTCTTCGTTGAATCGCATCCTTCGTTAAACCGATCTCTGGTTGATGTCTTAAGTAAACGACACCACCGGTCATACCAGCACACGCCCATGGACCAGGATCGCCTAGTACTAAGCCGCGACCATTGGTCATGTATTCAAAGGCAAAGCCTTTAATGTTAGCTCTAGAACCGATATTGCCATTTTCCTTTGCTGGAATCGGCTTTTTCACTTGGCCACCGATAATCATATCAGCACCTGATAGGCGGATACCAGCGCGGGCATCGGCATTTCCTTGGGCAACGAGTAATCCTTGTTGAGCTCCATAACCGAAGCCTTTCCCGACTGAACCATTATAGTATTGGCCGTTTTTACCCTTTGACTTAAAGATAACAATTTGGCCGCCAAAGGATGTTTTACCAGTACCATCTTGAGAACCACCAGCAACTTCAATTTTGATCCCTTCGCTGTTATATGCTCCGAGGCCATTACCTGGAATCGAGCCGTTTTTATATTTCAGTTCAACAGCAGGAAGTGTTTTATAAGAGCCATCGAGACGACCGCGAACACGGTGACAAGAAACACGGCTACCTAATACTCGCTGCTCAGATGTAATGCTGTGATATTCACGAGATTGCTCCAGTTCTCCAACATTTCCATCTAAAAATTCAGCGCCAACAGCCATTTGAAGCTGTGTAGCTTCTGAAGCAGCTGCGGCTTCTTTTTGATTAAACTGACCAATATCAAGTGTTTTCAGAAGATAAGTTAAATCTAACTGTTCATTGCCTTTTGCTTGCTCTAGGAGGTCAGAACGTCCGACGATATCCTGTAAATTATTGAATCCTAGAGAAGCGGTTAATTCTTTTAGTTCATTGCCAAATGCTGTGAAGAGATTCATAATTCCTTGAACAGCAAGGTCGAATTGTCTTGGAACAAATCGTCTTAAACCATGATCCTTCGCTTGTGCTTCAGATTCAATTTGCGTTGCAATACCGACATGACAAGTATCTAAATGACAGCCACGGCAAGTTGTACAGCCGATTGCAATCATCGATAATGTACCAAATCCAACACGGTTAGCACCGAGTAGCATCACCTTAATTACATCTTTTGCACTCTTGATTCCGCCATCTGCCCAAATTTCCACATTGTCACGGATTCCAGCTTCTAATAATGCATTATGAGCTGCTTTAACTCCGATTTCGACTGGGAGTCCAACATATTGTAGGGCATGAATTCTGGCTGCACCAGTACCACCATCAAATCCGCTTAAAGTGATAATGTCAGCACCAGCTTTCGCAATCCCAACAGCAATCGTACCGATATTTGGTACAACTGGAACTTTGACGGCAACCTTTGCTTTATCATTAGCCGTTTTCAGCTCGTGAATCATTTGCGCTAAATCTTCAATTGAGTAAATGTCATGGTTGTTTGACGGTGAAATTAAGTCAGAACCAACCGTAGCATTTCTTGCTTCAGCAATTTTTTCTGTTACCTTTGAGCCTGGTAAATGTCCACCTTCACCAGGTTTTGCTCCTTGCCCAATTTTAATTTCAAGGAGGTTAGATGAATTGAGAAGTTCTGCATTTACACCAAAACGACCGGAGGCCACTTGCTGCCCACGAGTTCTCGGGTATTTGCCGAGCATATCTTTGATTTCTCCACCTTCACCATTTAAACTCACCATATTTAAACGGTCAGCACCTTCTGCATAAGCACGGAACGCAATTTCGTTCTGAGAACCGAAGGACATGGAAGAAATCACAAATGGTAAACTATGTTCTCCAACACTAATATCAACATCACTTGCTGAAAACTTAGATTCGGTTTCCTTCAAATTTGTTAAATGACGAATCGTCGTTGGATTTTGCTCTTCTTGTTCCGTAATTTTTTCTTTATAAGCACTGTAGTCACCTGTTGAAGCAACATCGCCAATCGCTTTCCAAATACGAGGGAAGAGGTTGAAGGACTTGCCAACACGCTCTTTTTCGTTTTGGTAATCAACCGCTCTTGCAATTGCGTCATTTTTCATCGTTTCAAAATTAAAGCTGAGATCAGGTGAACCAAAGAAGTTAACGATATTGAGTACATTGGCAACTTCTTCGTTTAAGCCAATCGCCGAGAATAATCTCCCATAACCACGAAGTTCGTGAATTCCAATGGTCGAGATAACCTTCTCTAAACCTTTCGTTAAGGCAGAGTATAGGTTAACTAATGGCTTAATCGAATCATCAAGAACTGTCATAAACATGTAATAAGGGCTAATTAAGTCAGCACCTAATCCGAAAGCAACAATAATATCATGTAAAGAACGGATTGAAGCAGAACGTAATAGAATCGAACAATTTCTTCTTAACTCTTCCTTTACAAGCGCTTGATCGATAGCAGATGTAGCAAGATGCGGATCAAGCCATAATGAATCATTCAAATGAGCTTGGCAATCATCGAGGACAATTAGTGTTTTGCCATCCTTTACGGCATTTACCGCCTCAGTTTGTAGGCGAGTTAATGCTGCTTGCACCGTTTCTTCTTTTTGTAATGTCGTAGACAAGTAGGCAATGAGATTTTCCTTTTGGAAAACGTTCGTAACCTGGTCATAGCTAGGTTGATTTAATTCTAATGAGCACTCATAGCCAGCTGCCCCTTCAATAAGAAGTGGAGTAAGGAGTTCAACGACTGTACCTGCTGATTTTTTCTCAAAAAGGGTAGGGCGTCCTCCAATAATCGTTCTTGTTGAAAAATGCTCTGACTCACGGTCACGATCAATCGCAGGGTTTGTCACAACCGCAACACTCTCTTTGATAAAATCAGCGACGTTTTTGCGATTCGGATTAATCGCAGCTAGCGGAGAATCGTGACCAAGAGAACGAATTGGTTCGACACCCTTTTCCGCCATTTGTTCAATTAATTGAATATGATCTCTTTCCCAACCGAAAGCCTTATATTGACCGTTATGAATTTTCGTAGGATAGGTTACGCTAACTGTTTTTTCAAGCTTTGGAACGGATAGACGCTTTCTTGCATCTTCAATGATTGTTCTTTTTGAAAATCTATCATAAACAGTAGCTTGGTATTGATCTTGCTCATATACTTTTAATATATCGCCATCCCACTTCAAGCCCACTTTTTCTCCAGGAGCAAGTGGTTTTGGCTCATTGACGTATTCGCTTGAAGGGATAATCCCGGGCTCAGATGAGAAAAGGTAAGAGCTTTCTGTTTCAAGCATCCATAAAGGACGTAATCCTAACGCATCGACACTAAAGACTGCCTCATCACCAAAGCGGGAGATAATTCCAGCTGGTCCTTGGGCAAAGTGCCCCCAAGCTTCACGCATGTAGCTATACAAGTCTTGAAGATGTTTTGGATAAGCTTTCATTTCATTAATAATCGGTGGGAAAAGTAAATCCAATGCTTCAAATAAAGAATAGCCATCACGGCAAATAAGCGTTTCGATCGTTCTGCTTAAGTCTTGAGAATCACTGCCGTCCTTAACTAGCGGGACACCGATCATTTTTGCTTCATCACGGAGCTTCGCAATCGTATTAATTTCACCATTGTGACCAAGGACGCTAAACGGCTGCACACGATTGAAGCTTGATAATGTATTTGTAGAATAGCGATTATGTCCTAATGTCATCGTGGAGGCGACAATTGGATTTGCTAAGTCATGATAATACTTTGGTAAAATATCACCAGCGCCCATTACTTTGTACACAGCATGATATTGACTTAATGAAGCAACATGGACATTGTCATCTTTTTCTATCTCTACTGTTAGTTCGAAAAGCTTCTTTGAAAGCTCTTGACCTGTAACGGAACTTACGAAAGCAACTTGCCAAAAAACAGGATTTTCTTGAATGGCAATCGGTCCTAGAGCAGAAGAATTAATTTCTTCTGTTGATTCAAATAAAATCTCAAATTGAGAGTTTGTAAGTTTTGAAAGCAACTCTTTTTTAATAGATTGTGGATTTTCTTTTCTATTAATAAAAATATGACCGATTACAAATCCAGCTTGGTCAACAAGCGTGGCGTCTTGCCCTGCTTTTGTCAGCTTCTCTTTCCAAAGTGCGCGTGGGATGTCGATATGAATTCCTACTCCATCACCTTCACCGTTAATGAATCCTGCGCGGTGATTCATTGTCACAAGTGCATTAATACAATTGAAAATATTTTCGCGTGTAGGAGTATTGGTTTTTTCCATCGATGCTACAATTCCGCATGCATCGTGCTCATGACGGTAATATTCATTAAATTGTGAGGGGCTCCATTGTTGATTTTTCATAACTTAGGCTTAAAAAAGGCTTTGCCTTAAAAGCCGTTCACCTCCTAAAAATTCATAAGCGGTCTCCCGAAGTTTCCTGATTGGTATGCTATGTATTAAGTAACCAATCGGCGATAAACCATCAGTCAAACCATAGGCTTTAATTTGAGTGGAAAATTGAAGGAAGCATCTCTATCATTCTCGAAAATGATAAAGTCTGCTTTTTTTGAAAACTATTGGGGAAGAGCTCGAAAAGGTGAAACTCCGTCTCTAGTTTGTTGTGAGATTATATGACAAAAAATAACCACACCTAAAGTAGCCAAATAGTAATTCCAGTGTATCATAAGAATTTTCAGAAATCAATTATTTATACAGAAACTTGGATATATTTTTAGAAAAAACAGGGAAAAATTTACCATGAAATCTAATATTGTAAACGTTTTCAATGAATATTATACAAAAAAAGAGAGCCAATCAAGGCTCTTTGATGCATAAAATATGAATATTTATGCTCGTTCTTTTAAGAGTTTGTTGCTGCTAATTCCTGAAATGCTTGGTTAACAGCGTGAAGGGTTGCTTCAATATCTTCTACTGTATGAGCGATCGTGACGAACCATGCTTCGTATTTTGACGGAGCAAGATTGATTCCTTGTTCTAGCATGAGTTTAAAGAACTTAGCGAATATTTCGCCATCCGTATTCTCAGCTTGCTCATAATTTTCGACTTTCACATCTGTAAAGTAAACAGTTAAGGCTCCCTTAAGTCGGTTGATTGTAATTGGAATTTGATGTTCTTGCGCTGATTTTGTAATTCCTTCTTCAAGCATTGCGCCGAGTTTATCTAAATAATCGTATACACCATCTTGTTTTAACACTTCTAGACAGGCGATACCAGATAAGATAGAAGCAGGGTTTCCTGCCATTGTACCAGCTTGGTAGGCTGGTCCAAGTGGAGCGACACTTTCCATTATCTCCTTCTTGCCACCGTATGCGCCAATAGGGAGACCACCACCAATGATTTTCCCCATAGCGGTTAGGTCAGGTTGAACGCCTAACATATCCTGCGCACCACCATACATAAAGCGGAAAGCAGTAATGACTTCATCGTAAATGACAAGGGCTCCGGCTTCATGGGCAAGGTCATTGACTTGTTGTAAAAAACCTTCCTTCGGTTCAACGATTCCAAAATTTCCAACGATTGGTTCAACGAGAACACCAGCAATTTGGTCGCCCCATTTTTGCAATGCTTCTTTAAATGGTTCGATATCATTAAAAGGAACGGTAATCACTTCTTGGGCAATGCTCTTAGGGACGCCAGCAGAATCTGGTGTACCAAGAGTAGATGGACCAGAACCAGCCGCAACAAGAACGAGGTCGGAATGGCCATGATAGCATCCGGCAAATTTAATGATTTTGTCCCTGCCAGTATAAGCGCGGGCAACACGAATCGTTGTCATAACGGCTTCAGTACCAGAATTGACAAAACGAACCTTTTCCAGATTAGGCATTGCCTCGCGGAGCATTTTTGCAAATTTCACTTCGTGTGGTGTAGGGGTGCCGTATAAAACACCTGTCTCAGCCGCTCGTTTAATGGCTTCTGTTATGTGTGGGTGGGCGTGTCCTGTGATGATGGGACCATATGCCGCTAAATAATCGATATATTGGTTGCCGTCGACATCCCAGAAATATGCACCGCTTGCTCGCTCCATCGCAACAGGGGAGCCGCCGCCAACCGCTTTATAAGAACGGGATGGGCTATTAACCCCGCCAACTATGTATTCTAACGCTTCCTCGTGAAGACGTTCTGAATTTGTAAACTTCATCATAATCCTCCTAATACTTTAATAATACCTATCCCATTTTAGCACTTTTTTGCTTGATTTGCTGTTAATGGAAAAAAGGATTACCAAGTAGGCAATCCTTTCTAAGCTAATAGTTTTTCAATATCTTTTTCGATTTGACTTGGTTCTGTTGTAGGTGCATAGCGCTCTACTACATGCCCATTTTGATCAACGAGGAATTTCGTGAAGTTCCATTTAATATTTTTGGAAAGAACACCTTTTTTCTCTTCTTTCAAAAATTTGAAAAGCGGGTCGGCGTTATCACCATTTACATCGATTTTTGCAAACATTGGAAAAGTGACCCCGTAATTCATTTGGCAAAATTGCATGGTTTCATCAATATTAGCGAATTCTTGGTTGTTGAATTGATCACAAGGAAAGCCTAAAATCTCTAAACCTTGGTCAGCGAACTGATCATATAGTTCTTGGAGTCCTTTGAATTGGGGAGTTAGCCCACATTTGCTTGCGGTATTGACGATAAGCAATGCTTTACCAGAAAAGTCTCGCAAAGATTTTTCCTCACCAGTCGTCATCTTTACATTAAAATCATGAACGGTTTTCATGTTCACCCTCCTAAGTTCTTCTTTACCTCAGTTTATCATTTTTCTTATGATAAAGCTCTTTAGACAAGCTGTTCTATCTGTGCTTAATGAGACGTATAAATAGAAGAGACTCGAACGATTATATCTGCTTGAGATGAGGGGAATGGATGGTTTTTTACTCGTCAATTATTCTAATTGTGATTTGTATAGTAAGCAGTGTACGACTTCTTTTTACTCCGAATAAAATCAAAGGGAAGCGAGTATCACTTGAAAATTTTTTATTTTTAGCCTCTATTTATGCAACCGTTATGATTAGTTTTGGGCTTTTATATATATTGCTAGAACTACACGACTTCCCGGTACTGGATGACAATTATGTACCAGTTGCAAATCGATTTATAGAACGTCTTGAAACAGGGCTGTATTTTAGTGCTGTTACATTATTTTCAGTAGGGTATGGGGATATTGCGCCAATTGGAGTGGGACGAATTATTGCCGTTATTGAAGCGTTGATTGGCTATACGATTCCGGCAGCTTTTGTAGCGAGGACAGTACTTGACATGGAGAAATAGTGTATAGCTTGTTTTTGCTCTTCCGATTCGTTACCCTAATGATAGGAATGAATTGGAGGGATCGATATGTCTATTGAACAAGGTCAGTTGGCACCGGATTTTCAATTGCCAGCAAGTGATGGAAGTACGGTGAAGCTTTCAGATTATCGCGAAAAAAATGTCGTTTTGTATTTTTACCCGAAGGATATGACTCCTGGATGCACAACTGAAGCATGTGATTTCAGAGATCAGCACACGAACTTTGAGGATGTTGATGCAGTGATTTTAGGAGTGAGTCCTGACCCGATTGCAAGACATGAGAAGTTTATTGAAAAGCATGGACTTCCTTTTCTTCTATTGGCAGATGTTGATCATGAAGTGGCCGAGAAATTTGGCGTTTGGAAGCTGAAGAAGAATTTTGGGAAAGAATATATGGGAATCGAACGCTCTACTTTCATCATTGACAAAGAGGGAAAAATTGCTAGAGCGTGGGAAAAGGTCAAGGTTAAAGGGCATGTAGAAGATACTTTACAATATTTGAGAGAATATCTATAAATATGATCTGGATCAGACCAAAGGTTCATAGTATGATTTCATTAAGACATACGTGTCGCTCTTGAATCATTTAGTTGAATATTGGTCATGAATCCTATGAATAGGATGCAATTGATTGACTACCAATTAAGATTGGGGTCAATTTTTTTATTTTTTTAAAGAAAATTGCAAAAAAATGAAGTAATTTCTTGTTTAAATACGTCTAATACTTATGAAAATAGAAAAATGTTGTGGATTCCGATAAAAAATGAGCCAAAGAAGGTGATAGAATTTGAGAGAAAAAGAGATATATATTCTTCTAACAGATACAGGCACCTGGTTTTCTAAAATGATTAAAATGTACACAAGATTTCCATATAATCATGTTTCCATCGCCTTAGATGAAGGCTTGGAGGATATTTATAGCTTTGGACGAAAGGTATACACAAATCCTTTCTCGGGAGGTTTTGTGAAAGAACGCATGGACCAAGGCGTCTTTTTTCATAAAAAGGAAACAAAATGTGTATTGTATAAATTAACGGTGAACGAAGAACAATTTAATCACATTATCCAGATTATTTATCAGTTTGAACGTTTTTCGGCTAATTATAGATATAACTTGATGGGAATTTTCGCCATTGCTCTTAATATGGAGCTAAAGCGAAACAATGCCTTTACATGTTCCCAGTTTGTCGCTACTGTTCTGAGGATGAGTGGTTTGAAACTTTGGAAGAAATGTCCAGAACTTGTCCGACCAGATGATTTTGTCCTAATTCCTACATTGGAACTTGTATATGAAGGAAAGCTTCATGAGTATCAACATTATTATCAAATGACGACCATACCAGTTCGAAATGTTATCGGAGTTTAATGAACTTATTTCTTATATTATATTTTGATGAGCTGCTTATTATTGAGGCAGCTTTTTTGATCTGTTTTTTTAGAAAGCCTGTGCTGGTGTCCACGCAACTATACAAGTGTTGAATATGATTGTATTAGGGCATACCTCCTCAGACAAATGTTTATTTTTCACAGGTCACATTGTTGGCCTGCTTTTTTTGGAATAAATCAACCATTAACGTGTTAAAAAAGTTTATAATAGAAGGAAATAAGGAGGGTGTTAATGTGAAGGTTGTTTCATCGATTTTACCTGCTGAGTCAATCCAAGAAATGATTCGTTCCAAATTTCCGGCTATTCAATTCGAATTTTTCAAAGGAATGAAGAATGCATTCGAAAGTTTTCAGGAGGCTGAAATTTTTATCACCTATGGCGAAGATTTAACCGAAGAACGAATTGAGAATGCCCGAAATTTAAAATGGATTATGGTGATGTCTGCAGGTCTTGATAAAATGCCGCTGTCAGCTTGCCGTAAAAAAGGCATTATCGTTACCAATGCTCGTGGAGTACATAAGATTCCGATGGCTGAATATACAGTGGGGACCATGTTGCAATATGTTAAGCAAGCGCGATTGTTATGGAAAAATGAAGAAGAGGAACGATGGGATCGTCGTGTGTCAATGGAAGAGCTCTGTGATAAAACGATTCTTATATTAGGTGTAGGGGCAATTGGTGGGGAAATTGCCCGACTTGCTAAAGCATTTAGAATTAAGACAATTGGTGTAAATCGAACGGGGAATCCGGTTGAATTCGTAGATGAATTGTGTAAATTAGATGGTATTTCTACAGTAGTAGGAAAAGCGGACTTTGTTGTTTCTGTATTGCCAAGCACACCGGAAACGACTCATTTGCTAACATATGAGCACTTTAAATCGATGAAAGATACGTGTGTCTTTATTAATATTGGTCGTGGTGACCTGGTAGAAGAAGATGTTCTTTTTGAAGTGATAAAGAACAAAGAGATTGCTCATTTATTTTTAGATGTGTTTGCAACGGAACCATTGCCAGAGGGACATTCATTTTGGAAAGAGGAAAGAGTAACCATCACCCCACATTTATCGAGTTTGACAAAGAAATATTTGCCAAGATCATTTGAAATATTTGAGAAAAATCTACATACATATAATAATAAAAGTGACAAAATGATTAATTATATAGATTTAACCCGTGGGTATTAGCGGATATATTGACAAACGGGGCTCGATACGAGTACACTAATTATAAATATTATAAAATAAGAATTTATACTAGAAAAGAGGTGCATGGCGGTGTCACATAGTGAATTAAAAGAAGCACTTGATACCTTAAAAGGAACTGGGGTTAGAATAACTCCACAACGTCATGCGATACTTGAGTATTTAATAAACTCAATGTCACATCCTACTGCCGATGATATTTATAAAGCATTGGAAGGTAAGTTTCCAAATATGAGTGTGGCAACGGTTTACAACAATCTAAGAGTATTTCGTGAGGTTGGTCTTGTTAAAGAATTAACCTATGGGGATGCATCTAGCCGCTTTGATTTTATTACAACACATCATTATCATGTTATTTGTGAAACTTGTGGAAAAATTGTCGACTTTCATTACCCAGGATTGGATGAAGTTGAACATCTTGCTTCACACGTAACTGGCTTCAAAGTAAGCCATCATCGGATGGAGATCTATGGGTCTTGTCCAGATTGTTTAGCTAAAGAAGCTCATTAACTGATAGTTCCTGCTATCAGTTATTTTTTTGTAAAAAAATAACTCGGCGTGGTTACCGAGTTTGGTCTAGTATGTAAGCTTTAAGAATCTGCTTTTTTACTATTATATTTTTCGTTAAACTCTAAGCCTTCTAATTTTGGATCAAGGGTAAGCGGTTCGTTACAGTGCATGCATATATCGACTCGACCTAATATCTTCGTTGGCTTTTGGCAATTCGGACATTTAACTTGAACGGACTTCGTCGAAAGCATGCCAATCCAAAAATAAACGACAGTACTTGCGATAATAGATAGTAAACCTAAAAACATAAAAATAGAAACTAAAATGACGGACTCTCTAAAAAATATTCCGAGATACATAATGAAAAATCCGACAAAAATTAAGCTTAAGGCAAATGTACGGATTTTATTTATTTTACTTGAATATTTAGCCATGATTGTACCCTCCTAAGACATTACTATATCACATAATGGAAGATGAATTAAATGATTTGAAAAAGGTTCTGTCGAAGTTTGTCTAGAAAATAAGCAGGAGATCGTATAGAATTGTCGAAGATATAGGCTAACAAAATAATGGGGGAATGATGATGGAAGACATTCTTCGTCCGATTTATCAAGAGAGGGCAAGTCACCCAAATACACTTGGTGTACTAACGATAGAAAAAATCCAATACTCTATACCAACGACTGATACATTCGATACAGTTCTTTTGATGATCGTAAAAGAAGCAGAGCAACCGATCTTTGTGAAGCATTATTCGTATGAAGGAAAAAAAGCAGCGCTCTACATGGTAACGGAAAAGAAGTTAAATGAATGGCTCTTACTAGGAACAAATAAGAGAATATTCGATTGGCTTTATAATGGGAAAATCCTTTTCGATCGCAATGAATATGTTGCGAAATTAAAAGAAGAGATGAAGGAATTCCCTTTTTACGGACGTAAGGTAAAAATGGGATTAGAATTTGCTAAGCTTATTCGCAGGTATATGGATGGCAAGGCGTTCTTTGAAAATCATCACTACCTAGATGCGTATAATTATGTTATTCATTCACTACATCATTTAGCTAGACTATCTATCATTGAAAATGGATTCCATCCAGAGGTAACGGTTTGGAGTCAGGTAAAACAGATGGAGCCTGAAATTTATAAGTTATATGTAGAATTAGTAAACAGTGATGAAACGATGGAAAAACGTCTAGAGCTTCTCTTCCTAGCAAGTGAGTTTTTAATTCATTCACGAACTAAAGTAGGGATCGCTCATTTATTAGAAGTGATGGAGAAACGTGATTTCTGGACCTTTAATGATATGCTTACTCATGAAGAACTGGTGGAGTATTCAGTAGATCTAACGATTCTAATCGAGTATTTAATTGATAGAGGGTATATTGATGTGAAGAATGTGGAAACAAAAGGACAGGGTGTTTTTCACCGTTGCTATTTTGTTGCGAAAAAATTATCGTAATAAAATATCAAAAAGGGTTGCATTATTTTAAAATACTTGGTATATTAATATCCGTCGCTGCGAAACGCATTGAAAAATGCTTTTGCTTTGACGGATTTACTTTTTAAAAAGGTGTTGACATTAAAAACACCACATGTTATATTAAGAAAGTCGCCTCTGAAGCGATAACGAATTTTTCTTACTAGCGAAAAAAGCGATTAACGAAAGAAATTTTCGCTTTCGTGAAAAAGAGGAAAGATATTTTCACTAGCGTGAAATAGAGGGATGGAATTTCCCTAAAGGAAAATCCACTGCACTTTGAAAACTAAACAAATCATACGTCAACATATAATAGTGAAGGCGACTGTAAAGCTTCGACAGACATTGGAGCTTC
>NZ_HE978513.1:699005-701489 GCF_000311725.1 Robertmurraya massiliosenegalensis JC6 | reverse complement strand
TTTTCTATTCTTCTTCCTTCATTATCTAGTTTTGAGGGTACAATTATTTCATTTTATGAAATATTGTTCTTAATCATTTTCACAATAGTGAAATAAGGTTACATGAAATTTTATTATGAAATTTTGAATATTTTTAACTTGATGAGATATTAAAAGAAATTCTTTTATATTTCCTCTTGAAAAAATAACTAAAACCATTATAATAGAATTTGTCTTGATAAATTAAATAGGTCCGGTGGCGATAGCGAGAAGGTCACACCCGTTCCCATACCGAACACGGAAGTTAAGCTTCTCAGCGCCGATGGTAGTTAGGGGCTGTCCCCTTGTGAGAGTAGGACGTTGCCGGGCTGTTTTAAAAAGATATCATTTCGGAGGATTAGCTCAGCTGGGAGAGCACCTGCCTTACAAGCAGGGGGTCGGCGGTTCGATCCCGTCATCCTCCACCAAAGCTTTTTACGTAGTAAAGCGGAAATAGCATTCATTATTATTTAATATGCCGGCCTAGCTCAATTGGTAGAGCAACTGACTTGTAATCAGTAGGTTGGGGGTTCAAGTCCTCTGGCCGGCACCAATTTTAGAGCCATTAGATCAGTCGGTAGAGCAACAAGCAATACATCTATGATTTTGCTTCGAGTTGTACCCATCGAGCTGCTACTTGAATAAACTTTCTGAGATGGGGACATCGTAGATGCCTTATATCTTAAAATTATGAAATAAAAAGTAGCGTATATTTACTTGAGAGCCATTAGCTCAGTCGGTAGAGCATCTGACTTTTAATCAGAGGGTCGAAGGTTCGAGTCCTTCATGGCTCACCAAAGTTTTTGGACGTAGGAGAAAATAACTTTCCTATAATGTCAAAAGATAGCTTTTTATTATTTTTGCGGGTGTGGCGGAATTGGCAGACGCACTAGACTTAGGATCTAGCGCCGCAAGGCGTGGGGGTTCGACTCCCTTCACCCGCACTTTACTTTGAAAATGAATATCTGCATGCGGAAGTAGTTCAGTGGTAGAACACCACCTTGCCAAGGTGGGGGTCGCGGGTTCGAATCCCGTCTTCCGCTCCAATCATTAGCCGGGGTGGCGGAACTGGCAGACGCACAGGACTTAAAATCCTGCGGTAGGTGACTACCGTACCGGTTCGATTCCGGTCCTCGGCATTGAAGTTTTTTTCAATATAGGAGAAAGCAATTCTCTTTAATATACGCCTGTGAAACTTAAAAGAATGCGCCCGTAGCTCAATTGGATAGAGCGTTTGACTACGGATCAAAAGGTTAGGGGTTCGACTCCTCTCGGGCGCGCCATACAACGGGAAGTAGCTCAGCTTGGTAGAGCACTTGGTTTGGGACCAAGGGGTCGCAGGTTCGAATCCTGTCTTCCCGACCACTATATTTTTATAAATGGGGCCTTAGCTCAGCTGGGAGAGCGCCTGCCTTGCACGCAGGAGGTCAGCGGTTCGATCCCGCTAGGCTCCACCAAGAATTTTTTTACGTAACGTAGTGAAGTAAAAAATATTTTTCCTTAGTTTTTTATGTAACGTAGTGAACTAAAAATAATCTACCATATTTTTAGTGAAATAAAGTGAATATAAAAATTTTTCCTTTGGCGGTGTAGCTCAGCTGGCTAGAGCATTCGGTTCATACCCGAAAGGTCGTGGGTTCGACTCCCTCCGCCGCTACCAAATTTTTTAAAACTTTATTGGACCTTTAGCTCAGCTGGTTAGAGCAGACGGCTCATAACCGTCCGGTCGTAGGTTCGAATCCTACAAGGTCCACCAGAGTTTTTTGCACAGCAAATACTTTTAATAACACGGAGGAATACCCAAGTCCGGCTGAAGGGATCGGTCTTGAAAACCGACAGGCGGGTCAAACCGCGCAGGGGTTCGAATCCCCTTTCCTCCTCCATATTTAACTTTATACTATTATCGCAGGGTGGAGCAACGAGCGTTACTTCACAGTATAAACTGCGAGTTGTACCGATTGAGTCGCTCCTTGAGTTACTAACTGAAATCGGGACAGTCCTTAAACTATCTAGAAGCATGAGCTAAACTAGATATATACTATTATCGCGGGGTGGAGCAGTCTGGTAGCTCGTCGGGCTCATAACCCGAAGGTCGCAGGTTCAAATCCTGCCTCCGCAATCGGTTTTATCAATCAAAGATTGTTAAAACAAGAAAAGATATTTTCGCTATTGCGAAAAGGTAAAGGAAAGCTATTTTCTCCTTACGTCGAAAAAGACAAAGGAAAGCTATTTTCTCCTTCGTCGAAAAAGCTTTGGTCCGGTAGTTCAGTTGGTTAGAATGCCTGCCTGTCACGCAGGAGGTCGCGGGTTCGAGTCCCGTCCGGACCGCCATTTAATTTTACATATATTGTTATGGATCAGTAGCTCAGTCGGTAGAGCACGATGAATAAACTACCGTGAGAAACTTCCAGTATACTCATCGAGAGGCTTCTAGAATTAGCTTTCTGAGATGAGGATGATGGACAA
>NZ_HE978513.1:673811-698562 GCF_000311725.1 Robertmurraya massiliosenegalensis JC6 | reverse complement strand
GTAGTTTAATGGTAAAACCACAGCCTTCCAAGCTGTTGTCGTGGGTTCGATTCCCATCACCCGCTCCAAATATGGGCCTATAGCTCAGCTGGTTAGAGCGCACGCCTGATAAGCGTGAGGTCGATGGTTCGAGTCCATTTAGGCCCACCATGTTTGTTCTTAATTTTCCGCGGTAGCTCAGTGGTAGAGCAATCGGCTGTTAACCGATCGGTCGTAGGTTCGAATCCTACCCGCGGAGCCATATGGAGAAGTACTCAAGTGGCTGAAGAGGCGCCCCTGCTAAGGGTGTAGGTCGGGTAACCGGCGCGAGGGTTCAAATCCCTCCTTCTCCGCCATTTAGGCCCCTTGGTCAAGCGGTTAAGACACCGCCCTTTCACGGCGGTAACACGGGTTCGAATCCCGTAGGGGTCATAAAAAAAGCTGTTGACATGAAGTCAGCAGTTTTTTTTATTGTGTCCACAAATTTATAAATTCCCTCGACTTAATGTTCGTATAAACAGTAGCGGTATGAAAAATAACAGGAGAAATTCCGCTTAATGTGCAAGCATTCAAGAAAAGAGCCGAAATAACAGGAAATATTCCTGCTATTCCCTCAAAAAATGCCAAAATAAACGATTTTGCTCTCCACAACCGGAAAATCTTCCGTTATTTTCCCTAAAAGGGAGTCCATTGACTAGATAACAGGAAAAATTCCGCTTAAGGGTGAGCTGTTTGGATCGAATGAGACAAACCGAAGCTTCCTACATTTTGTAGGAGCTTTTTTCGTTCTTGTCAAAATTAAGAGGTTTTTTCTTTCAATTTATAGAATTGATGGTAAGGGATTATAAATTCTGCTGTTTCCGTTTAGAATGGTGAAATAAGACAGTACATAAGGAGCCATGACTATGTATGAATTGAAAACAAAAGAAAATGATAATAGTGTTATAGAATTTATCGAAAATGTAGAGAGTCCGAAAAAAAGAGAAGATGCTTATCGGTTACTTGATATTTTTACAGAAGTAACAGGCTATAAGGCGAAAATGTGGGGTCCTAGTATTATTGGATTTGGCTCCTATCATTATAAATATGCTTCTGGTCATGAAGGTGACGCACCTTTAGTCGGGTTTTCCCCTAGAAAAACTAAAATTAGTTTATATTTTGCTACTGGAGATACGAAAAGAGAAGAAATTCTTGAAAGGTTTGGAAAGTATACGACAGGTAAGGCATGTGTTTATATCAACAAATTAGTAGATATAGATGAGGAAGTTTTAAAAGAATTGATTATTCACTCAGTTAAGTTTTTGAATGATTTATATCCGCAGGTCGGAGAGTAGATATCTGTAAAGAAAGGTCCTTCACTACTGAAGGACCTTTCTTCAAACTAAGAATGAAATTTTAGAGAGAGTTAATTTTTTCCTGTACTCTTCCCATTCCCGTTTCCATTTCCGTTTCCATTGTCATTTCCTTTGCCGTTTCCCTTTTTCCCGATGTTTAATTTCCCTTCTGCTCGTTCACGGGTAACATTGCCAAAGCTATCTGTTACTGTCACTTCAATCACTGCGCCATTTCCTTCTACTTTGTTAGGTACAGTCCAATACCCGATATAATGTCCATCTGATGTTTCCATCATTGGCAATTCGGTTGCATTTTGAATACCAAAGTCGGTTAATGGCATTAAGATTGAGAACTTTGCTCTTAAATTCGGTTCGCTATCAAACTCAATCACAACGGTTTGACCAACTGAAACATCTCGATCTTCAGTAGGAGTTAAGTTTGAAATTGTTGGTGCTGTGTAATCGACCTCAACAGTAATGGATTCAGATTGAGAGTTTCCAGCTAAGTCACTAGCGACTACTTCAATTTCATTTGAACCTTCATCTAGTAAAATTCGTTTCGAATAACGGCCATCTGTAACAGTAGCTTTTTGACCATTTACTTCAACGTAATCTAGATGAGCGTCTGCTACCGTTCCTTCAACTGTCACCGTTTCTCTGTTAATCTTTTCACCATTAGTTGGGCTATCTATCGTTAACTCTGGTGCTTCAGTATCGAGTGTGACCGTAATAGCGTCTGATTCGTTTGCTTGCTCACCATTTACATAATTGACTGCTTGTAATTCATTTTCACCTTCTGTTAAAGTGACTGGAATCGTAAATGTTCCATCATCACCAATGGTCACTTCTGCCACCTCTTCGCCATTGTTTTGAAGCGCAATGGTTGTTGTTGGTGAAGCCGTTCCTGCTACTTCAATCGATGGTTCATTCGTTAAGAAGCCATCAGAAGGTGACGTGATTGCGACATTTTGTACAGCGTAATCTACGCGAGCACGGATCATATAGTTTCCTTCACTAGTAGGGGATGGTGACCAAGCGCCTGCAACAGATTGGAAGCTCCTTTCGGCGTTTGGACCACTTTCATCAGTAGCTAATCCTGGAACATTAGGATTTATACCTGTCTGAACATAAACCATGTAGAAATCACCTGAAACTTGGATGTTTTCTTCACGAAGATCTACGACAGTCCATTGATTTAAATCACGAATGGCTTCGGCATTAATTGGACCTGCTAATTTTTCCCCAGGTGTTCCATCAGGGCCTGAAGCGTCCCAAACTTCAACCGCAAATTCAGTAGCACCAGGAGATGGCCAATCAGTGCCATGAAATTGGAAGACACCTTCAGTTACAATGGCTTCGTCTTGCCCTTCAGGTAGAGACATACGAACGGCCCATTTGTTTCCAGCATCATAGTAGGCGCGAGCGTTTTCTGCGCTGCCATCGTCATAGCCAATTTCTCCACCTGGATAAGTGAATAACGGCTCAAGCTCGATGTTTACTTCTTTGTCTTCATCAAAATTCACTTCTACTTCTGTTCCGATATATCCTCGGGCAGCTACTTTCAATGTGTACGTGCCTTCGTAAGCTGTTAGGCTATAGCTTCCGTCAGCAGCTGTCTGTACTGGTGTAACATTTGCATCTTCTACGAGGAAGAGAGTAGCGCCTTCGATTGCTTCTCCTGAATTAGCACTTGAAATCGTACCAGTAATCGTTGCCTTAGGTAGTTCTTCAAGGACGAAATTAGCTTGTGAAACTTGGTCAGCTTCTACGGTTACGGCTTGTTCTTCTGAGCGGAAACCGTATGATTCAGCAACTAATGTAAAATCACCGGCAGCATGGACGAATGAAAAGCTTCCATCTGCTGGATTTGTACTTACAGATCTTCCGTTTTCTAATACAGTTACTTTTGCACTAAGTGGAAGATTTGAAACTTCATTTTCGATTAATTGAACTTGATCATTTTTCGTGAAGTCTGGTTGGATCTTATTTGGGTCTACTTTTTCTGCCTTTTTTTCCTTCGCCGTTGCCTTTGGTATAGTAATGCTAGCGGCAGGTTCTTCAATGTCTAATGAGGTATCAGATAATGCAACATTATCAATATACCACCCATCTCTAACAACACTACCATCCGTGTCTAAATTGAAAGCAATGTATATTCTTTCACCTGCGTATTGAGATAAATCAACTTCGACAGGGGACCATTGGTCTTGAACATTGGTTAGACGTAGAGCTTGAGTCCACTGTTGCATGTCAGTTGAGATAAATACATGTGCGAAATCCCAGTTGTTTTCAATGTTATACCAGTGATCAAATTGTAAATAGGCATTTCCTTCAGGTAAATCAATTGGTGGCATGAGTAATGTTGAATTTTCATTATTGTTGTATGTTCCCGTTGGATTCGTTGCAAATACATATTCACCAGAAGCAGCTTCTCCGGGACCAGATGTCGGAATCCCACGAGCCCAAGAGTTATTATCTCCATAACTGGACCAGCCAACTGGCTCTGATTCAAAATCTGCAGAATACCCTACGGAAATACCAGCAGCTACATTTGTTGTATAAGGCTCACTTGTAACCGTGTTATTGCCGAAATCGTTTACCGTGACAGTGTAGGATAGTTCTCCTTCGACAATATCTTCACCTGGAATTGTAGCTACAAAGGAACCTGAACGGAAATCTCCAGCTGTTCTTGTCGCTTCAACAGAGCCTTCAACTCCATTTTCATTGACATAATCGACGGTTACGGATGTAACACTGATATTGTCACTTGCTAAAAACGTTAAGTCTAAATCCATATCGGAGTAGACTTCTTCAAAAGGAGTATGTTCAAATACAGGGGCTTCTGTATCTTCACCTTCCATCGTAACTGAACCTTCTATCGTACCTAGACCATCCATAATTGATGAAACGGCATCAAAGGCATTCACTAGTCCATAGCCAAATCCATTGTTTGGTGAGTCTGGATACTGAGTACTGGTAAGTGGGGTTGCAGTATTCGTTAAAATTTCTTCAACGTCATCAACAGATAAATTAGAATTTACCTGTAAAATTAATGCAACAACACCTGAAACAGCTGGGCCTGCCATTGATGTCCCATTCCATCCACCTTCATAGCCACTACCTGGGACTGATGAACGAATATTTACACCAGGTGCTGAAATTTCAGGTTTAATTTCACCATATGGTGAAGGGCCAAGCAATGAGAAACTTGCAAGATTATTATTTGCATCTGTTGCACCTGTTGCGAAGGATTCTGGATAATTAGCAGGTACAGCCACAGAACCTGGTCCACCTGGATTCGTTAAAGTTGTATTACCAGCTGAGAATTCTGGGAAAATATCAGCAGCACGCCATGCGGTAACCACATCTCGATACCACTCATCTAATCCAGAGCCACCACCCCATGAGTTATTCACTACATCTGGTGCCTTAGTTATGTCTCCACCAGGTGCTAGCATCCACTCAGCTGCAGCCAAAAGCCCAGTATCTGTACCATATCCACCGGCATCTAAGGCTTTTGCATGGATGAATTTAGCCCCAGGAGCCACTCCGATTTGATTGGCTCCACTCGGCTCACTACCTACCATAGTTCCTGTAACGTGAGTCCCATGACCTTGATCATCATAGGCAGCGGCACGCCCATTTACAGCATCAAAGAAGCTGTATGTATGGTCAACTTCACCAGTTGCCGCATCGTAACCTCTGTATTTCTCCATTAATGCTGGATGCTCCCATTGAGTTCCTGTGTCAATCGCACCGACCACAATTCCAGAACCATCGATCCCCATGTTCCAAACATCAGGAGCTCCAACTCGTTCGACATTCCATTCAATATTTTGAACTTCAGATTGAATTGCTTCAGCTTCTTTATCAACTGTAGCTTCAATTAATTTTCTTTTTTCATTCGGTAGTAATTTTTCAACTTCCATAAATTGAGCGATTTGTTCTGCTACTTCTTTTGTAGCTGTAACGGCAAGAGCATTGACGATATAGTAAGATTCATAGTCACTAACAGAACCTTCTTCTACCATTTTATCGAGGAATTGTTTAACATTATCTTGGGTGGTTAAAGCGGTATACTTCAGTTCTGAGATTACGGCAGAACGTTGAGCATATTCAACGTTAACGGATGAGAGACCGTTCTTTTGAGCACTAGTAATAGCATCTTTTGCAATCTTTTCAACTTCAGCCTTTTCCTTGAATTTTACTAAGAATGTTACCTTGTCATCCTTTGAAAATTCCTTGGTGAGACTATTACTAATTTTCGTTTGAGCGGATTCAGAAGTGTTTTTTAATGACCGACTTACTTCGTTCGATTGGGCGAAGCTCGTGCTTGGAATCACCAGGGAGAGCAACATTAGAAATGTTAGAAAAATACTTAAGGATCTCTTCAACCTATTTCCTCCTTTCAAGATAAAAGCCTTACACTTGACTTTACTTATCCTCCTTTCTCAATGGATCAAACCACGATGTCTAATCATGGATGTTACTGTTTACTATATAAGTAGAAGAGGGGAAAACCTGTCGAATAATGGGGGTGAAATGTCGGAAAAATCAATAACAGTAGATTCGTAGTATCTTCAATTCCAGTATCAGTAAATTGTACCCTATTTTTTTAGTCCATTTGTCTATGATTCTCCCAATAATTAGAGTTAAAATTACGGACTTTTAAAATTATTTCGAAAAATGAAAACAAATTACTAGTTTACGTTACTAAAATATGTACTTAATGGCAAAAATTAGTAAAATATTCCCTAAAAAAAGAGGAGTCCTCTACAGGACATCCTCAAATATACTCGTATTATTTAATAAAGTAATCGATAAATAGGCCGATGGATAAAAGAAATCCAAAAATTGTATTCGTTTGAGCGGTTGATTTCATCGCTGGCATCATTTGAATCGGTAAAGTTTTTCCAATGAAGCCTTTGGTAGCTTTCACAGCTTTTGGAATACTTAAGACGACAAGTGCTAACCAGACAGAAGAATAACCAATCATCATTAGTGTAAAGATCCATCCATACGATACGATAAACATTCCTGCTAAGAGATAGATCGCTTTTTTACGACCTAATAAAATGGCAAGTGTTTTGCGACCAAATTCCTTATCACCATCTAAATCACGAATGTTGTTGGCTAATAGAATGGCTCCGACAAGTATGAAAATCGGTACTGAAATTAGTACGCTTGCAGTTGTAACTGTACCGACTTGAATGTAAAAACTGATTAAAATAATGCCCATTCCCATAAAGAACCCAGCAAATATTTCCCCAAATGGAGTATAGGCAATGGGGAGCGGGCCACCTGTATAAAGATAACCGATAATCATACAAAAAAGTCCAATAGCAGCCAACCACCAAGTAGTACTCATACAAATGTAAACACCTATTAATATGGATATTCCATAAAGGCTTAATGCAATTTGCATAATGGTCTTTGGCTTTACTCCATCACGAACGATCGTTCCACCAATCCCGACTGATTCCTCTGTATCTAACCCTCTTTTATAGTCATAATACTCATTAAACATATTGGTTGCTGCTTGAATGAGCAGGCTTGCAACAAGCATCGCTAAAAATAATCCCACATGAATCGTTGTCTCATGTATCGCCATCGCTGTTCCTAGAAGAACAGGTACAAATGCAGCTGTTAGAGTATGGGGTCTTGTTAACTTCCACCAAACTTTCCAGCTTTTATTTGGAGATACAGGTGGGTAGCTTGTCTTTGTCTCTGTTTGCATGTCTCTCCCTCTCCTTATTATCGCTTTTAAAAACAAATTGGTATTCTTATAATGAATAAATCAGCTTTAATAACACATACACCAATTTCAAGGTGGATAACATCCAAATTCAAGTTTAGGCAATCAGACAAAGGGTGTCAATGTCTTTTTACAGTTATTATAGGACAAAATTACCAAACAAGAGCCACTGAATCGTATCATAAAAAGAGGTTGATAATATAATAAGGATAATAGTAGGAAGAAAGTGACTCCTGTCATTGACATTTAAATACTGCGAGGTGTATTTTAGAATAAGTTTGTATTCTAGATAAAGCGGGGAAAGATTGATATTATTATTTCTATACGAAAAACAGTGTAATGTAAACACTTTACATAGGTGCGTGGATTGAAATATTTTCCGACTTATATCCTTGACCTAGTATCTCTGTCGCACTTTATAAAGTTAAAGTTACATGAAGAGCCTTTTTTATTGGAGGGGATTTTTTGGTTACGATACTCGATACGGAACTGAAAAAAGGGGTTGGACAAGCTATTGAGAGAGCAAAAAAAAGCTTGGTTCCCATATTAGTAAGTGAAGTTCAAAAAAATCGATCATATAGAGCCGTTAGCTTTCTTTCAGGCAGGACAGGAAAAGTTCCTTGGAGAACGTTTTTTTTGGAAGGATCCTGAAGATGAAACATATTTAATTGGACTAGGTATATGTGAACAGATTCAGACTGGTAAAATTTCGAATCGGTTTGAGAAGGTTGAGAAAGAATGGAATAACTTAACAAAGGATGCCATTATTTTTAATTCTGCACATAAAAAAGGAACAGGACCGATTATGTTTGGCGGTTTTTCCTTTGACCCACTAAAAAATGAGACTTCATTATGGTCTAAATATGCTCATTCTTTATTTCATATTCCGCAATTTTTGCTTACTGTCGTGGATGGTGAGTCATACTTAACGACCAATGTAGTTTGTACCAAGCATGATGATGCAACGATGTGGCAAAAGATTATCCAAGAGAGACAAAAGATTCTTTCTTTGGCATCGCTTTCGGTTTCGCATCAAGATGCGATGATTATGGATAAAAAAGAAGTAGTAGATCCTGAGCAATGGAAAGAATCAGTCGAAAGTCTCGTTGCGGACCTTAGAGCAGATGAATTAAAAAAAGTCGTTTTAGCTCGAGAACTGCGATTATATTTTAATGACGAGGTATCGGTAGACGCCGTTCTTCCACGCCTTTTAAAGGAACAAAAGGGAAGCTTTACGTTTGCTTTTGAATCAAATGGAGATTGCTTTATTGGAGCATCTCCTGAGAGATTGGTGAAGAAAGAGAAGGAAAAATTATATTCTACTTGCTTGGCAGGATCAATTGCAAGGGGGAAAACAGAAGAAGAGGACGAGCATTTAGGAAAAACGCTTCTAAATGATGACAAGAATTTAATTGAACACCAATATGTCGTCGAAATGATAAAAGCGGGCATGGAAAAAGTTTGTCAAAAGGTAGAGTTGCCAAATCATCCAAGTCTTTTAAAAATGAGAGATATTCAGCATTTATATACTCCAATTGTAGGAACATCTCGAAAAGAAAGCTCATTGTTACAAGTAGTCGATTCTTTGCATCCAACTCCAGCACTAGGAGGCTTGCCTCAGAGAGAAGCGGTAGAAAAAATAAGAGAGATTGAAGACTTAGATCGTGGTTTTTATGCTGCCCCTCTTGGATGGTTGGATTATCAAGGAAATGGGGAATTTGCTGTTGCGATTCGATGTGCTCTTATTCAAGGAAATGAGGCTTCTCTTTTTGCAGGATGTGGAATTGTTCAGGATTCAGATGCGAATAGTGAGTATGTAGAAACAAATATTAAATTTCGTCCCATGCTTTCAGCTTTTGGAGGGTTAGACAAATGAATAATCAAGAAGCATTAACTTCATATATTGCAGCTTTTGTCGCTGAACTAGTTCAAACAGGAATAACAGATGTAGTCGTTAGTCCAGGCTCTCGTTCCACTCCGATGGCGATGGTAATGGCTGAACATCCTGAACTTCAGGTTCATATCAATGTCGATGAACGCTCAGCGGCGTTTTTTGCACTCGGAATGGCTAAGGCTTCAGGAAAAGCAGTTGGTCTATTATGTACGTCAGGAACAGCTGCAGCGAACTATTATCCCGCGGTGGTCGAGGCCTTTTATTCTAGAGTCCCACTAGTTGTGTTAACCGCGGATCGTCCTCATGAGTTAAGAGACGTTGGGGCACCTCAAGCAATCGACCAAATTCATTTATATGGAAAGCATGTAAAATGGTTTGTAGAGATGGCGATTCCAGAGAAAACAGAAGAAATGCAACACTATGCTCGAAGTGTGTGCGCACGAGCGGCAGCGATGGCGATGAAGGCCCCAGCCGGCCCGGTACATTTGAATTTTCCATTTCGTGAACCACTTGTTCCAAACTTAGAAAAAGAAGACCTCTTCCGTCTGGAGAAGCGAGAAGAAGGATATGTATCGATTCATCATGGAATTCCTTCATTAACAACTGATCTTGTGCAGCGATTTGGTGAGCAATTAAAGAATTTTGAAAAAGGAATTATTGTTTGTGGTTCAATAGAGGAAAAAGGATTTATTGAAGCCATTATTCAATTTGCTGACCATTTGCAATTTCCGATCATCGCTGACCCTTTATCGCAACTAAGAAGTGGGAAGCATGATGGAATAAATATCATTGATACATACGACACTTTTTTGAGAAGTGAAGAGGCAAAAGCAGCCCTTAAACCTGAGCTAATCATTCGCTTTGGTGCAATGCCGGTTTCTAAAGCATTAACAATCTTCTTAAAAGAAAACAAAGAGGCAGAGCAATGGGTGATTGATAGTGGAGCGGGCTTTAGAGATCCGTCTTTAATATCTACTTCGATGATTTATTGTAGTGAAACAGCCTTCTGTGATGATATGGTGCGCTTTGTCGGAAAGAAAAGGACAAGTTCATTCTTATCACAATGGCGTAAAATGAACTCTTTTACAAAGAAGAATCTTTTAAAAGTAAGAGAGGTTCATGAATTAAGTGAGGCAAGACTTTTCCATCAGCTTTCAGATGTTCTTCCTGAAGGTGCAACTTTATTTGTTGGAAATAGTATGCCCATCCGGGATTTAGATTCTTTCTTCCATTTTAATGAAAAGTCAATCAAAATTATGGCAAATCGTGGAGCGAATGGGATTGATGGGACCATCTCTACAGCATTAGGTGCATCAACGGTCCTAGAACCTCTTTATCTTGTCGTGGGAGATTTAACCTTTTTCCATGATTTAAATGGACTTATGGCAGCGAAACTTTATAATCTCAATCTGAAGATTATTGTGATTAATAACAATGGTGGTGGGATCTTTTCTTTCCTTCCTCAGGCTAATCATCCTAAAAATTTCGAGCGCTTGTTTGGTACACCTTTAGATCTTGACTTTAAACACGTCGTACATATGTATAATGGCTCATATGAGCTTGTTTCAGATTGGGCGCATTTTACTTCCTCTTTCATGCAAAATTTGCAAAATAATGGACTATCTGTCATGGAAATAATGACAAATCGTGACATGAATTTAAAAGAACATCGAGATTTGTGGGATTTTGTTTCCCGGGAAATAAGTCGGTTTTTGAAAGGTGACTTGTCATGAGACATGTAATAGACGGCATTCGCTATAATGTCGAAACATATGGTGACGGTTTTCCAGTCATTTTGCTCCATGGTTTCACAGGAGATGCTTCAAATTGGCAGCCTTTTTTCGAACAATGGGGAAAAAGGTCGAAATTGTTTGCAGTAGACATTATCGGCCATGGTAAGTCGGACTCTCCAGACGAGCTAGAAAGATATCATATGCTGTCCGTTGTTGATGATTTATTTCTGTTAATGGAGAAATTGAAAATCCAAAAAGCTGACTTTGTTGGTTATTCAATGGGTGGTAGACTCGCATTATCCTTTGCGGCCAAATATCCAACAAAGGTTCGAAAATTGGTGTTGGAAAGTGCCACTGCGGGAATAGAGTCAGGAGATGAGCGAAAGCTAAGATGTCAACAAGACGAAAAACTTGCAGACTTTATTGTTGAAAAGGGAATAGCTGCATTTGTAGAATATTGGGAGGACATTCCGCTGTTTACAAGTCAAAAGCATCTTCCAATTGAAGTTCAAAAGCAAATTAGGGAGCAAAGATTACGTAATTCGAGTATAGGTTTAGCTAATAGCTTAAGAGGGATGGGGACTGGTTCACAGCCTTCTTGGTGGGCGGAGCTTTCCGACCTCAACGTTGAGATGCTCCTCATTACGGGAGCGTTGGATCAAAAATTTTGTCATATAGCAGAAAAAATGCAGAATAAAGCACCACATGCCAAATGGGTGTCTATTTCAGATTGCGGGCATACAATTCATGTGGAGAATGCTGAAAAATTTGGTACAATAATAGAAGGGTACTTGTCGAATACATGAAGTTGAAGACAGACCTAATCTAAATGAGGGCTCTGATTTGAAAAAGTTAGAGTACAAAATTTATATGACGGAGGTTGCTGTATGTCAGTAGAATGGGTTGCAGGACGTCAGTATGATGAGATCATATATGAAACATACAACGGGATTGCAAAAATCACGATTAATCGTCCACACGTACATAATGCGTTTACACCAAAAACAGTGTCGGAGTTAATTGATGCGTTTGCTTATGCTCGTGATGATTCAAATGTTGGAGTGATTGTCTTAACAGGTGCAGGAGATAAGGCATTCTGTTCAGGTGGAGACCAAAAGGTACGTGGACATGGTGGATATGTTGGGGATGACCAAATTCCTCGTTTAAACGTACTTGATTTGCAACGCTTAATTCGTGTTATTCCAAAACCAGTTATTGCAATGGTCAAAGGCTATGCAATTGGTGGCGGCCACGTATTACATGTCGTTTGTGACTTAACGATTGCGGCAGATAATGCTGTATTTGGTCAAACAGGACCGAATGTTGGCAGCTTTGATGCTGGTTATGGTTCTGGTTACCTAGCAAGAATTATCGGTCACAAAAAAGCGCGTGAAATTTGGTTCTTATGCCGCCAGTATAATGCCCAAGAAGCATTAGATATGGGGCTTGTTAATACGGTTGTTCCACTAGACCAAGTAGAAGAAGAAACAATTAAATGGTGTGAAGAAATCCTTGAGAAAAGTCCAACAGCTCTTCGTTTCTTAAAAGCAGCAATGAACGCAGATACAGATGGACTTGCTGGTCTCCAACAATTTGCAGGAGACGCTACATTGCTTTATTACACAACGGATGAAGCGAAAGAAGGTCGTGACTCATTTAAAGAGAAACGCAAGCCTGACTTCGGTCAATTTCCTCGTTTCCCTTGATTTATATTCACACGTTGAAACAGCTTGATGATGTCATCAGGCTGTTTACTTTTTATTAGTATGGTGATCAATGATGAACAATCAAACAATACCAAATCTGATCATAAAAAGAAGCTATCTCACCCCTAATCGAGTAGCAATCCATTTTGATAACAGAGATTACACGTTTAAAGAATTATTTGAACTGGCTTTGCGCAAGGCAGGATACTTGCAAAAACTTGGTGTTCATAAAGGGGACTATGTTGCTTGCCTATTAAAAAATCATGTGGATACAGCAGTGTTTCTTGTGTCATTACAGTTAATAGGCGGAATTGCAGTGCTTTTAAATAATCGTTTAACTGCAGAAGAACTCAAGTGGCAGCTCACTGATTCAAAGGCGAATCTTCTTATTACGGAAAAAGTTTTTGTCGACAAGGTCCATGAAGTGGAAACAAGATTGGAAAGCTTGACGACTGTATGGAAAGAAACTGTTGATGCTGTACCTTTCGAAGAGCCAACGATTTTAGAAGAAATCGATTTAGAGGCAGTTTGTACGGTTATGTATACTTCTGGTACTACCGGAAATCCAAAAGGGGTGCTGCAAACGTACGGAAATCATTGGTGGAGTGCAACAGGATCTGCCTTTAATTTAGGCGTTTATGAAGGAGATAGCTGGCTTTGTGCGGTCCCATTATTTCATATCAGTGGCTACTCTATTTTAATGAGAAGTCTGATCTATGGGATGAAGATGGTTCTTCACGATTCGTTCCAACCGGATAAAGTGATAGAATCGATTAAAAGTGAAAAGGTAACGATTATGTCCGTTGTAACGACGATGATGAGTCGATTACTTGAGGCATTGGGAGATGAAAAATTACCAGATACTTTTCGGTGCATGCTTTTAGGAGGAGGACCAGCTCCTCTACCGGTGCTCGAGAAATGTGTGGAGCGCAATATTCCGATCTATCAAACGTATGGAATGACGGAAACATCGTCACAAATTGTCACCTTATCACCTGAGTATAGCATTGAGAAATTAGGCTCAGCTGGAAAACCACTATTTCCATCCCGTTTGAAAATTGTCGATTCAGATGGAGTGGAGGTAGCTGCATATCAATCTGGAGAAATACTTGTAAAAGGGCAGAATGTAACAAAAGGCTATTTACATCGGGACCACGATTATGAGCAATATTTTCTGGATGGTTGGTTTAAGACAGGAGATATCGGTTATGTAGACAAGGATGGTTTTCTTTTTGTTCAGGACCGTCGCTCGGATCTGATTATTTCTGGGGGAGAAAATATTTATCCTGCAGAAATTGAAGGAGTTATTACTTCTCACCCAAGCATAGAGGATGCAGGTGTGATTGGCATAGAAGATGAAAAATGGGGACAAGTACCCGTTGCCTTCGTTTTAAAAAGGGGAGAGCTAACGGAAGAAGAAGTGATCGAATTTTGTCGAGGTAACTTAGCTAATTACAAGCTTCCCAAAAAGGTATATTTTGTCGATCAGATTCCGAGAAATGCTTCAAGAAAATTACTGCGAAGAGTTTTAAGAGAAATGATTTAACCCGTACTCCCTTGAAAGAGTACGGGCTTTTTTCTTTATTCATGAATAAATGCTGTCTCTAATGCTTTTAAGTTATCTTCCATAATCGAAAAGTATGTTTTGTTTTCCTTAATATCATTGTCAGTTAAAACAGAAAGGTTATGGAGAAATAAGGGCTCTGCTTGCAATTCATCTTGGACAATTTCAGCTAATTTAGAGCTGACATTTTGTTCAAAAAAGATATGATTGAGCTGATGCTCTTTCGCTTCCGAAATAATTTCTTTTAACTGCTTCTGAGTAGGTTCGTTTGACGAAGAAATGCCGGATATACTAATTTGCTTAATGCCGTAGCGTTTTTCCCAGTATCCGTATGCGGCATGTGAAACAATCATTTCTTTATGCTCTGCTTGATCTACTAAACTCACAAATTGGTTATTTAATTCATCTAATTGCTCAGCAAGCGCATTGTAATTTGTTTCTAATTGTACTTTATGTTCTGGTAGTTGGGTAACGAGTTCGTCTTTAATTGCTTCAGCTAGTTCTTTTGCGTATAGCGGATCAATCCACACATGAGGGTCAATATCACCATGATTATGACCATCATCATGATGTTCTTCCTCTTCATGAGCGTGCTCGTAAGTGTCTTCTTCATGACTATCTTCATCGAAATGAATGTGCTCGCCGGCAGCGACTAACGTAACATTCTCATTCTCTAGTGTTTGCTTTGCTTTATTAACAAATCCTTCTAATCCTAATCCAACATAAATAAAGAGGTCAGATTTGGCTAATTCGATCATATCTTTTTGCGATGGTTCAAACGTATGTTCATCCGCACCTGGAGGATAAATCGTATCAACTGTAACGTATTCTTTTCCGATTTCTTCTGCAAAATATTGTAGAGGGTATACCGTTGTATATATGTGTAACTTTTCATTTTCCTGGTTGGCATTGCTGTTCTTTTCCTTTGAGCCACAACCTGCTAAAACAAGAATGAAAAGCATAATAAATAGGCTGATTTTTTTTTGCATAACACACTCTCCTCGCTTAAAAAAGCTATTATTTTAGACTTTCAACCATACTAAAAAGACATGAGATATTATAGTTTCTCACGAAAGGAGCTAAAATAGTTTTATCATTGAAATTTTTCATTTGACTATAATAAAAACGAAATTATTCCGATTTAGTATCTGAAATTAATACGTAATGGTTCCGAATTACTATAGTATCTTAGTACATCTATGATATAATTGCAAGAAAAAATTGCTTTCTTTTATAAGGAATGGCAACCATATTATTACATCGATTGAAAAACCGTGTAAGAAAAGGAGAGACATTATGAAACTATTAGATGAAATTCTTCAGCATAACGAGGAATTTGTAAAGGAAAAAAAATATGAAGCCTATTCGACTACGAAATTCCCGAATAAACGAATGGTCATTGTCACTTGCATGGATACAAGGTTAACAGAACTGCTTCCGAAAGCATTAAACATCGGTAATGGTGATGTAAAGCTTGTGAAAAATGCAGGTGCACTTGTTTCGCATCCTTTTGGAAGTATTATGCGAAGCATTCTTGTTGCTGTATACCAGCTTCAAGCAGACGAGGTGTTAGTTATTGGTCATCATGATTGTGGAATGGCTGGGATGAAAGCGGACGAAATGATTGAGAATATGAAGGAGAGAGGAATCAAAGAAGAGACATTGGAGATGCTGACTTACTCAGGTATTAATGTAACAAAATGGCTCAAAGGTTTTCAGGACGTTTCTGAAAGTGTCTCTCACAGTGTAGAGATGATTAAAAAGCATCCTCTCTTAGCAAAGGACATTCCTGTACATGGCCTTGTCATTGATCCAGATACAGGAAAGTTAGATTTAGTTATTGATGGGTATAAGGAGGAGCTATGATGTTGGCTCCTTTTTTTCAGGAACTAAATCAACCCCTCCAGGGTGAAAAGGATGACATTTCAAAATCCTCTTTATCGTTAACCAGCCGCCTTTAATCGGGCCAAATCGGCTTATCGCCTCGATGCCATAATGGGAACAAGTAGGGTAGAACCGACAAGTCGGTGGTTTTAATGGGGAGATGACGATTTGATAAAAACGGATGATTGCGATCATCATTTTTCTGATCATTTTAATCGACTCACTTTCCAATATCCACTAAACTTTAACTCTTCAAAAAGATAACATAATATGATATATTAGTCTATGAACGAGAATTGCGTATTAAACTGATAAAAATACTTGGATTTTTATTGTGAGCATTTTAAATGAGTATAATAATATGTTTTCCATAAATAAAGGAGTGAAGAAGATGCCATCAGTTGAGAGCTTTGAGTTAGATCATAATGCTGTGAAAGCACCTTATGTGAGACATTGTGGTGTTCATCAAGTAGGTACAGACGGGGTCGTAAATAAATTTGATATCCGCTTCTGCCAACCGAACAAGCAAGCGATGAAGCCAGACTCTATTCATACGCTAGAGCATTTATTAGCTTTTAATATTCGCGAACATGCAGAGAAATATGAGCATTTTGATATCATCGATATTTCTCCAATGGGTTGCCAAACGGGTTATTATTTAGTCGTTAGCGGTGAACCTACTGTTGAAGAGATTATTGATTTACTTGAAGATACGATGAAATCTGCAGTTGAAATCGTGGAAATTCCAGCAGCAAATGAAAAACAATGTGGTCAAGCAAAGCTTCATGATTTAGAAGGAGCGAAGCGCTTAATGCGTTTTTGGTTAGAGCAGTCTAAAGAGGACTTAAAGCAAGTATTTGCATAAAATTAAGATATTGTTGACAAAAGGCATCGAGAATCTCGATGCTTTTTGTTCATGAGAAGAGATATTGATATGTGCAAGTGAATAGTATGTCACATGAAAGTCTCATGAAGCATTATGATGGCGGAAAAATTAAAAGAGTGTAGACAAACTCGAAAACTTTGAGTTTGTCTACACTCTGAAATCGACGCCTTTGTACAGATTTTTTTGCTCCTCATAAGATTGGTGAGAGCAATCGTGAGACCGATTCTTTGAAGCGGATGAGCAGGGAACGTTTTTGGTAAATTTCGTCTGTTAATTCCCATGATCGTGTCATATCTTCTTCAAAGCTTTTCGTCAGTCTATGAGCGATATCATGGTTATAGATAAAGGCATTGACCTCAAAATTAAGACGAAAGCTGCGAACATCAATATTGGCTGTTCCAACCGAAGATATTTCATTATCTACAATAATCGTCTTAGCATGGATAAATCCATTATCATAAATATAGATTTTGGCACCTGCTTTAATCATTTCTCCAATATAGGAATAGGTAGCCCAATAGACAAACATATGATCTGGTTTATTTGGAATCATAATCCGTACGTCAATGCCTGATAAAGACGCAATTCGTAGTGCATCTAATAGACTGGCATCAGGGATAAAGTACGGAGTTTGAATCCAGATTGAGTGCTTTGCTGAAGAGATCATTTTAATATATCCATTTTTAATTTGCTCCCATTCAGAATCAGGGCCAGACGTAACGATTTGAATGCCAACTTCACCATTTGAGTGTATCGTAGGAAAAAGATTATCTGAATAATGGATATTATGACGATGGGACGCTTGATTCCAGTCTAAAATAAACCGTGTTTGCGTAGCGTGTACAGCACTTCCGATTATCCGTAAATGGGTATCTCTCCAATATCCAAATTTCGGATTCTTACCTAGATATTCATCCCCAAAATTAAATCCACCTACATAGCCAATTTTTCCATCAATGATCGCAAGCTTTCGGTGGTTACGGAAATTCATTCGCAAGTTGATGAATTTTAAATTTGAAGGGAAAAATGCTTCCACTTCACCACCAGCATTTCGAAGTTCCTTGAAGAATCCCCTTGTTAACGTTCTTGAACCTAGATCATCATAGAGGACGCGCACCTTAATCCCTTCTTTAGCTTTAAGAATTAAGGCATTTAACAGCTTTTGACCAATATCATCCCTTTTCAGAATATAGTATTGCAGATGAATATGATCTTTGGCAGCGGCAATATCATCAAAAAGAGATTTAAACTTTTCATGCCCATCTGTAAAAATGGTCACTTCATTATCCTGAGAAAGAAGGGCATCATTGTTTCGCAAATGCATGAAGATGAGATCGTGATATTTTTTTTCAAGGTCATTCCGATAGGAAAATTTGTCTGTGCTAATGTCAAATAATTGATTGGAAATTAATTGGGCAATTCCAACCTTTTTTTGATCTTCCCATTGAAACATTTTTGAACGGGCCAAATTTCTACCGAATAATAAGTACGTCACAAAGCCGAGGCCAGGAATGAAAAATAAAACTAAGACCCAGGCCCAGGTTGCACCTGCATCCTTACGTTCCAAGAAAATGACGATCGTTGCTAACAGCATATTAAGAACAAATATAAGTCCAACTAGTACAGAAGTAATACTCATTATGGTTTCCTCGCTTATTTATTGGTTTTATCGTTTTCACTATCCTGCTCTAAGTGAGGATTATCTTCTAATGGATCAACGGAATGCTTATAAGAATAGGCCTTGCTCGTAGTCAGTACAGCTAACAGCAACACTACAATAACGATAATGATACAAATAATTAAAACGGTTAACATTTTCTCCCTCTCCTAACATCTTTATTCATCTATTTTTGGTGCCTTTAGGAACAAAGAACATATAAATGATTGTCAAAGCTATTCTAACATGAAAACTGTAAACTTTTATAAAGATAATGTTTTAAGGTGAAAAACTTGGGTATTATAGGAATGGGAGGTGCGATAAAATGTCAGATACATTAGTACAAGCTGTCAACAAGCAGGTAGCCAATTGGACCGTTCTTTATGTGAAACTTCATAATTATCATTGGTATATCAAAGGACGGCATTTTTTCACCTTACATGAAAAGTTTGAGGAGTTATACAATGAAGCAAGTCAAAATATCGATGACCTTGCTGAAAGAATTCTAGCACTCGAAGGAAATCCTGTTGCCACGATGGAAGCGTGTTTAAAGATGGCATCTGTCAAAGAAGCAACTGGAAATGAAAATGAAGAAGCGATGGTTAGCGCAATTGTCAATGATTTTGAGACGATGGTTCATGAACTACAAGAAGGAATCGAAATAGCAGAGGAAGCAAATGATGAAGGGACAGCAGATATGCTAATCGGCATCAAGCAAAGCTTGAAGAAGCATATGTGGATGTTCAAGGCTTTTTTAAGCTAACAATAAAGATAAAAGCTGGCTATATTGAGTGTAGCCAGCTTTTTAAATGAAGTATGTATGGTTAATGTAGATTTCGCGATTGTTGGGCTGGGGCCTTTTGCTGTCCGTAACTTTCTTGAGCAAATTTCCCTTTTAATGTTTCGATCATATATAATCCGATTAAATCGTAAAGTTCTTGTTTGTCTAAGTCTTTAATGATATTCATTAAGTCATCGTATGACATTTCCTCTAATAGAGCGAAGGCGAGCATATCAATATCTTCGTCATCTCCGGTCAGTTTATCACGATAGAATTCAAAAATTTCATCTATTAACTTCATGGTACCACCCCCAATTTTTTATACATTACCCTAATTAGCTGTTAATTATTCCTATTATACATGAAAATAATCAGGAAAAGATGACTAAATGCAAATCAAAAAACGAATGATAATGTAAAAAGGAGGGATAGATGGTAATGAGTCAAGAAAAGAAGACTTATTATATCACTGTTGGAACGGGAGAGATTACACAAAGTCAAACGGATTCTGCTTGGAATTTTAAAATAGAAGCGACAGATGATGAAATTATTCAACTTCGAGAAATGTTTGATTCCAATTATACAACAGAATGGCAGAACTTTTTCCGTGCCCATGTACCATATGTGCAATATCATCATGACCGAGAAAATGATCAATATGATGAAACAATCGTTCAAGTGTACCAGATGATTTATGACCTAGGTGACACCGAAGCAAAAAATCATATTGAATCAATGGGGATTTTAAATACGTTAGAATAGCTATCTCCTAAATGTGTTCTTCTCATATTCGTATGACACCCATTTGGCGAATTGGATGGTATAATAAGGGAAGAAGAGCATCAAATATTGGAGGAGTTATGGACACATTCAAAGATGATTACGGAGCTAATGTACGCTTAGCATTTAATAGAGGTTCTTTTAAGCAAGAGCCGGAGCATGTGCTCATTATTTGTCGATATGACGAGCGTTGGTTATTAACAAAACATCCAAAACGAGGCTTAGAATTCCCAGGTGGAAAGGTTGAGCCAGGGGAATCAATAGAAGACGCTGCAAGGCGAGAAGTATTTGAGGAAACTGGAGCAAGACTAAATTCCCTTCAGTTTATCGGTGAATATGAGGTCGAAGATGGAGAAAAGGCCTTTGTAAAAGCCATTTTTTATGGACGAGTGGATACATTAGAGGAAATGTCACATTTTTATGAAACGGAAGGACCTGTGATCATACAGGGAAATCTGTTGGAAGAACGTTTCAGCGACTCATATAGTTTTATCATGAAGGATTTAGTCATTGAAAAAAGTTTACAGTATATTGAACAACTCAAAAGATAATGTGCCTCTTTTTAGTAGTGATCATCAATTCTAAAAGAAAAAACATCTGAGAGGTCTCTATTCGGACTGAACTTAGTCATCTTCGGAGTATGGTAAATATCTGTCAACACAAGGAATGAAGACCACTGAAAAATTGATTTTCGGTGGTCTTGTTATGATTTCAATTTTTAGTTATGCTTAATAAGTTTCTTTTCGAGCATTTCTACAAGCTGATACATAATCGTGGCAAACACTGCGATAACAAGCAAAGATAATAAGACGAGTGTAAAATTAAACACTTGAAAGCCATAAATAATCATATATCCAAGCCCTCTTTTTGATACGAGGAATTCTCCGACAATTACTCCGACCCATGAAAGTCCGACATTCACTTTTAAGGTAGAGATAATGGTTGGGAAGGAGGCAGGTAAGATCGCTTCCTTGAAGGATTGGAAGCGGGACGCTCCAAATGTGTGTAAAACCTTTAAATAATTCGCATCTACTTCTTTAAAAGACGTATATACAACAATCGTCGTGATGATGACTGAGATAATGGCCCCCATGGCGATAATCGAAGTCATACTTGGTCCAAGTGCTACAATTAAGATGGGTCCTAAAGCGACCTTTGGCATTGAGTTCAGAATGACGAGATAAGGATCTAGAACTTTTGAAAGAAACGGTGACCACCAAAGAATAGCGGCAAGGATCGTCCCGAGCAATGTTCCGAGAATAAAACCGAAAATCGTCTCAGTCAATGTGTAACTAAGATCCAAAAAAAGCGAACCGTCCGATACTTTATCAACAAAGAGAGTCCAAATTTTTGATGGTGAACTAAAGATGAGTGGATCAATCCACTGTTTTTGACTGAACAGTTCCCACCCCGCAAAAAAGACGATGAAGATAACAAGTTGATAAAAGCGAACCCAATGATTCTCTCGTTTTAAGGACTGGATATATTGTTTATGGAGGAGCTCTGTTTTATTGTTCAGTTTCAACTTGCTCCAACTCCTTCCATATCTTTTGAAAGATTTCAGGGTATTTTTCATGATTCCTTGTGTGAAAAGGTGTTAATGTACGCAACTCATCAGGGATGGTAAAAGTTTGGTAGATTTGACCTGGGCTAGGAGAAAAGAGGTAGATACGGTCACTCATTGCAATGGCTTCCCCAATATCATGAGTCACTAAAATAGCCGTTTTGCCAAAAGATTTGAGGGTGTTGGATACGAGATCTTCAAGTCGGAGTTTGGTTTGGTAGTCTAGTGCAGAAAAAGGTTCATCAAGCATCAATAACTTCGGTTCTGTGGCAAGAGTTCTTACAAGGGCGACTCTTTGCCGCATTCCCCCAGAGAGTTGGGCAGGGTATTGCTTCTCAACACCCTCCAGACCCATTTGTTCAAGGAGTGTTAGGGTCTCTCGTCTCTTTTTGGCAGTTAATTGATTATTTAGTTTTAGACCTAACAGGATGTTTTCTTCAATCGTTTTCCAGGGAAATAAGTAATCCTGTTGAAGCATGTAACCAATTTGGTTATTGGTTTTTTCAATCGGTTGGTTTTCCAATGTCACGTTGCCTTCTGTCGGTTTTAACAACCCTGCAATAATGGAGAGTAATGTCGTTTTACCGCACCCGCTTGGACCGAGAAAGGAGATGAATTCTCCCTTCTCAATTTCCAACGAGATATTGGAGAGGGCCGTTGTTGCAGAGCTTTTCGTGAAGTAGCTATGGTGTATTCTGTCGATCTTTAAGAATCCCATTAGACTTGCGGCCTCCTCATGAATAAAAGCTGTTTTTCGCTTTAACTGATTCTCATTTTTAATTATTCTATTACGATATGAAAGAGGTGTAACGGCCATTACATCAAGGTCAAGCGTGAAAATAAGATGATACTATTCCATTACACTCTCAGCGATTTCTGTATTTACAAGTGCTTCGTAATCGATGCGCTCTGGTAGCTCTCCTGCTTCATCCATAATATCTTGAAGATTATTCCATTCTTCTTCACCAAGGATTGGATCGGTAGCAAATGAGCCTTGCCCTTTGTAACGTTCAACAACCATTTCAATGATTTCTAATTCAGTATCTGCAAAGTGGGGCTGAATCGTTTCTGCAATTTCCTTCGTGCTACTTTCTTCTACCCACTTTTGTGCTTTATAAATCGCACGAGTGAATTTTTCAATGACTTCTTTGTTTTCTTCCATATAGCTTTCTTTTGCCATAAAGCTTGTGTATGGAACATGACCTGATTCTTCACCAAAGGAGGCAACGATATATCCTCGACCTTCCTGTTCAAACACACTTGCTTGAGGTTCAAATAATTGCACGAAGTCACCCGTTCCAGAAGCAAAGGCGCTTGTAATATTGGCAAAATCAATATTTTGGATGAGCTCTAAGTCAGCATGGGGGTCGATTCCATGTTTTTTCAACACGAATTCTCCGACCATTTGTGGCATTCCCCCTTTTCGCTGCCCAAGGAAGGTTGAACCATTTAACTGATCCCAAGAGAAATCATCGATTTTCTCGCGTGAAACAAGAAACGTTCCGTCAGTCTGTGTTAGTTGGGCAAAATTAATGACTTGATCACTTGCGCCTTGTGCAGCGACATAGATGGAAGTTTCTGAACCGACAAGACCGATATCAGCTCCATCAGATAAAAGGGCAGTCATTACTTTATCCCCGCCTGGAGTAAGGGTTAATTCGATGTTTAATCCTTCCTCCTCAAAAAAGCCCTTTTCAATCGCTACGTATTGCGGAGCATAGAAGATGGAGTGTGTAACTTCAGCAACACGAACAGTTTGTACCTCTTCATTATTATTACAAGCTGCTAAAGCTATAATAAGAATAGATGCCAAAAAACAAGCGAAACTCATTTTTAACCATTTTTTCATGCTTTGACCTCCTCAGATGATTCAATTGAAAGTGTATTTGATAATCTATATGAAAGGTTTATAAGCCTAACATATCGTATGAAATGATAAAAAATGTGTGAATGCCTATATAAAAAAGACGAACTAATTTAGGAGTTGAACATATGAGATGGGATGACGGTCAGATGATAGACAAGCAAAGATTTCCTTCTCCTAATCCGAATATTGAGTTATTTACGGTCACCTATATGTCAGATGGTTTTAAAGTAAAAGGATTACTCGCTGAACCTAAGGGTGAGGGACATTATGATGGATTTCTATATTTAAGGGGTGGAATCAAAAACGTTGGGAAGGTCCGTCCTAGTAGAATTGTTCAATTTGCAGTGGAAGGTTTTATCGTTTTTGCTCCATTTTACAGAGGGAATCAAGGCGGAGAAGGGAATGAAGATTTTGCTGGAGATGATCGCAAGGATGCCTTCTCTGGATTTTCCTTGCTCCAAGCACATCCTAGAGTGGACAAGGTCCATGTATTTGGATTTTCAAGAGGAGGTGTAATGGCGCTGTTAACGGCTATCCATTTTCCAAATGTGACGTCTGTAGTCACATGGGGTGGGGTAAGCGATATGTTTCTTACATACATGGAAAGAAAAGATTTGCGAAGAATGATGAAAAGAGTAATTGGAGGGACTCCGACTAAATATCCTGATCGCTATAAATATAGAACCCCATTATTTGAACTGGAAAAATTAGAAGCACCAACCCTTATTATTCATGGTGTGCAAGACGAAAATGTTTCCGTCGATCATGCTTATCGATTAGAAAAAAGGTTGAAAGCATTGAATAAAAAAGTCGAGAGTTGGTATTTTGATGAATTTACTCATTATTTTCCTCCTGCTATTAATCGACAAATTGTTAGAGATTTAACGAAATGGATGAAAAATCAAGGGTGAAAATGGTAAGATAAAGGTGGTTTTACGCATGAGTGATCTATATTTACAAAGGAGAGAGAACAATGGGAATGCCTTTGGAATTAAATACAATGATTGTAACGAAGGGAAAAGAAACGAGGTTAGAAGAAAACCTTTTTACATTAGTGAAGGAAGGATTTCGTCTTTACCCGTTAGAAATTCCAATTGAAGTAAAAAGAACAATAGATGGGGACTTAATTGGCGTTGCCAAAATTAAGAAAGTGGAGTGGGAACATAACCAAACCACTGTGCATTATCAATTAATTGCTTTAAATTCAACGAATTAGAAAAGAGGCTGGATCAAAAAGTCGGTGGTAACGACTTTTTGATTCTAGTTTGGAGTGTATAACGTGTTCGTATGAACAGTTGGCGTATCGGCATGAAAAAATAACAGGAAAAATTCCGCTTAATGAGCAACCATCATGAAAAATAGCCGAA
>NZ_HE978513.1:663621-672540 GCF_000311725.1 Robertmurraya massiliosenegalensis JC6 | reverse complement strand
TGCTATTCCCTCAAAAAATGCCAAAATAAACAATTTTGCTCTCCATAAGCGGAAAATCTTCCGTTATTTTCCCTAAAAGGAACTCGATCGAGGAGATAACAGGAAAAATTCCGCTTAAGGGCAAGAAATGGTTGGAGCTAAATAGAGTCTTCTAGGAAAGATTTAGACAAAGCGGAAATCGAATTGGATTCTTGAAGGCTAATTTGCGTTTCCCTCGATTTTTTTGTACGAGGAAAATCGAAAATCTTGCGTTCATACAAAAATAGAGAAAGGTGAATTTGAGTACCCTCAGATTCACCTTTCTCATGATTTGAAGCTAGTTATGTCCGGAGCTTCTTTTATGTTAGTGGTCCACCTTGTTCACGGATAGACGTAGGAACATTCGTGAACTTCTCGAAATTTTTCTTGAATTTTTCAGCCAATTCTTTTGCTTTATTTTCATATGCTTTTTCGTCTGACCATGTTTTATGTGGCAATAATACCTCATCTGGAACACCAGGAACGTGCAATGGAATGTTTAAGCCGAAGTACTGGTCTTGGATGGTTTCAACATGATTTAACTCACCTTCAAGGGCCGCTTGAACCATTGCTCGTGTGAAGCTTAGCTTCATTCGGCTTCCGACACCATATTCACCACCGGTCCATCCTGTATTTACGAGATAGACTTGAGCATTATGCTCATCAATCTTCTCACCAAGCATCTCAGCATAGCGGGTGGCTGGTAATGGGAGGAACGGTGAACCAAAGCAGGTAGAGAAGGTTGCCTCAGGCGATGTTACTCCGCGCTCTGTTCCAGCTAGCTTTGATGTATAACCACTTAAGAAATGATACATCGCTTGTTCCTTTGTCAATTTAGAGATCGGAGGCAATACGCCAAACGCATCTGCTGTTAAAAAGACAATCGCATTTGGGTGTCCAGCGATACTTGGATCAACAATATTATCGATTGCCTGAATTGGATAAGCTGCTCGAGTATTTTCAGTTAATGAGCCATCATCATAGTCCGCAGTACGTGTTTCAGAATCGAGAACAACATTTTCTAGGACAGAGCCGAAACGAATTGCATCAAAAATTTGCGGCTCTTTTTCATAGGAAAGATTGATGCATTTTGCATAGCATCCACCTTCAATATTAAAGACTCCGTTTGATGACCAGCCATGTTCGTCATCTCCGATTAAGCGGCGATGTGGATCAGCTGATAAAGTGGTTTTACCAGTACCTGATAAGCCGAAGAATAATGCTACATCCCCTTCTTGGCCGACGTTTGCGGAGCAGTGCATCGGTAGAATCCCGTTTTCAGGTAGTAGGTAATTCATAATGGAAAAGATCGATTTCTTTATTTCACCAGCATACTCTGTACCACCAATTAAGACTGTTTTCCGTTCAAATGATATAATAATAAAGGTCTCTGATTTTGTTCCATCTACAGCTGGATCTGCTTTGAAATCAGGCGCAGAAATAACCGTAAATTGGGCTTGATGAGTAACTAATTCTTCTGCAGTTGGTCTGATGAATAATTGATGGGCAAAAAGATTATGCCATGCGTATTCATTAATAACTTGAATCGGTAGTTGGGAATTTTTATCGGCCCCTGCGTATCCTTTAAAGACGAATGCTTCATCTTTTTCTTTTAAGTGATCGAGAACTTTCGAATAAAGTCGGTCAAATGCTTCTTCAGAAATAGCTTGGTTGATTGGACCCCAATCAATTTTATTTTTAGAAGATCGCTCTTTGACGATGTATTTATCTTTCGGTGAGCGACCGGTATAAGTTCCAGTTGTTGCACAAACAGCACCTGTTGAAGTAAGAAGTCCTTCATTTCGCCGTAATACTTTCTCGACTAATTGTGGAACAGATAGCTGAACATGAACATTATTTTGTTGTAATAATTCATTAAGTTCATTAGAAAGGCTAACTGAATTCATTTGATGAAAACCTTCTTTCAAAATATTTTATAGAAGCAATTCTAGAAAGGGACATCATAATACGATTAGTATAACACATTTATCTTATTAGTCTATACTAATAAAGAAAAAACGCCACTGAATATTCAAAAAGTTTAATGAGGGTTTAGAATAGGAAACATGATAGAATTATTTGTAGGGAAAATGAAAAAATTTTAAGAAATATTCCTTACCTGTTGACACATATGCACTCGTTCGTTATGATCTACACTTGAACGGATACTCTCTTATCCCGAGTAGGTGGAGGGACAGGCCCTATGAAACCCAGCAACCGGTTATTAAATTCAAGATTTCCTTGAAAGAGTTAATAGCAATGGTGCTAACCTGAAGCAAGGATGATGTCCTTGAACGATAAGAGTGAAAGGCGAGAATGGTTTCTATACTCCTTTCCTCTACTTAGGAAAGGTTTTTTTATTGTAAGAAAAAATGAAATCAATTTCTCAACCCTTTTTATGGATTCTTGAAAATTATCATAAAAACTCCATGTTTATTTCATACTACATAGGGAATGAGTTCCGTATCAGCTCGAGGGTAATTCCTCGCACTTATAGATGAGGAGGAAGTCAGATGTCAAGAAACGCGCGTTTGTTTACTTCTGAGTCAGTTACTGAAGGTCATCCTGATAAAATTTGTGACCAAATTTCTGACGCAATTTTAGATGCGATCTTAGCCAAAGATGCTAATGCTCGTGTAGCTGCTGAAACGTCTGTGACAACAGGCTTAGTTTTAGTAGCAGGAGAAATTACTACTTCTACATATGTAGATATTCCAAAGATCGTCCGTGAGACAGTAAAAGAGATTGGCTATAATCGTGCTAAATACGGATTTGATTCTGAGACTTGTGCCGTATTAACATCGATTGATGAGCAGTCTGCTGATATTGCAATGGGTGTGGACAAGGCATTAGAAGCACGTGAAGGAAGTATGACAGACGAAGAAATTGAAGCGATTGGTGCAGGTGACCAAGGGTTAATGTTTGGGTTTGCTTGTAATGAAACAAAGGAGCTTATGCCTCTTCCCATTTCACTTGCCCATAAATTATCCCGTCGTTTAACAGAAGTACGTAAGGAAGAAATTCTCCCTTATTTAAGACCGGATGGAAAAACGCAAGTAACAGTTGAATATGATAAAAATAATAAGCCAGTTCGGATTGATACAATTGTTATTTCAACCCAACATCATCCTGAAATCTCGCTTGAACAAATTCAACGTAATCTTAAGGAGCATGTCATTAATCCAGTCGTACCAAGTGAATTAATCGACGAAAACACAAAGTATTTCATCAATCCAACAGGCCGCTTTGTGATCGGTGGACCTCAAGGAGATGCCGGCTTAACTGGTCGTAAAATTATCGTTGATACTTACGGTGGATATGCTCGCCACGGTGGGGGAGCTTTCTCTGGTAAGGATCCAACAAAAGTGGATCGTTCAGCCGCTTATGCTGCACGTTATGTAGCAAAGAATATTGTTGCTGCTGGCCTTGCAGATAAGGTTGAAGTACAGCTTGCTTATGCGATTGGTGTTGCACAGCCCGTATCTATCGCTGTCGATACATTCGGAACAGGTAAAGTTGATGAGGATATTTTAGTGGAAGTGGTGCGTCATAACTTCGACTTACGCCCTGCTGGTATTATTAAAATGTTGGATCTGCGCCGTCCAATTTATAAGCAAACAGCTGCTTACGGACATTTTGGTCGTACGGATATCGATCTTCCTTGGGAGCGCACAGATAAAGCAGATGCTTTACGTGAGCAAGCAATTAAATAAGTCAAAAAAGAAGCTACATCGTGAATGTAGCTTCTTTTTTTACATATTATCTTTTATTTACGCTTTTCCTCTTGAAGCTTTTTATAATATTGCCCTTTCTCAGCGTATTCTCTCGTGATTCTTTGCATATCTTTAATATCATCAGCATTTAGTTCTCTAATGACTTTTGCAGGTCTTCCGAAGGCCAATGTGTTTGCTGGGATTTTTTTACCTTGAGGTACGAGGCTGCCTGCTCCAATAAAAGCACCTTCGCCTATTTCAGCATTATCAAGGATAATAGAGCCCATTCCAATTAATGAATTTTTGCGAAGGATACAACTATGTAAAATGACTTGGTGGCCAACCGTAACCTCATCCTCTATAATAAGCGGGTTATTCGGACTTTGGTGGAGAACAGAGTTATCTTGCACACTTACTCTCTTCCCGATAATCGTGGGAGCGACATCCCCGCGAATGACAGTATTAAACCAAATACTTGATTCATCACCAATTTCCACGTCTCCAGTAATCGTGACGTAATCGGCAATAAAAGCAGTTGGTGAGATTTTCGGAAATTTGTGATGAAATGGATAGATCATGGGCATTCTCTCCTTATTCGTTTTACTCCCATTTTACTTAATTTTGTCTAAAAAGTGTGAATTAATTAGATCGATGGCAAAAACTCTGAGGTTTCCCCCTTTTTGTGTTAAAATGAACTATAATTTCGGTTCTCTATTTAGACCGAATTGAGAAATTGTAATCAATGATGATAAAAATAAATAGAAGAAATAGTGGATTCGGGCTTTGTAGGAGGAATTATCATGTGGAATTGGGAACCAGACGGGGAAGCGAAAGGCGTCATTGTTATGGTTCATGGTGCTCTTGAGCATCATAGACGATACGGTTGGTTAATCGAAATGTGGCGTAGAGCAGGCTTTCAAGTTATAATGGGTGATTTGCCTGGACATGGTCTCACAACAAGGTCTAGAAGAGGTCATATTGATTCTTTTGATGAGTACATCACAGAGGTCAAGGACTGGATTAGAACGGCTTACCAGTTTGATTTACCAGTCTTTCTATTAGGACATAGTATGGGTGGATTGATTACAATTCGTTTGCTTCAGGAGATGAAGCTGGATCTGGCAGGCGTCATTTTATCATCTCCATGTCTTGGTTTAGTGAAAAAACCGGGTAAGCTTTTAAACAGTTTAACGCATGTACTAAATGTGGTCGCACCTGAATTCAGAGTGGATCCAGGCATTACGGTGAAGATCGCAACGAGAAATGCCGAGGTACAAGATGTGGATCGAACGGATACACTATATATTGATAAGGTAACGGTAAGATGGTTCCGTGAACTAGATGACGCTATTAAGCAAGCGTTTGAAGAGATTGAAATAACGAATGATGTTCCACTCCTCGTGATGCAGGGTGGGGATGACAAAATTGTTAATAAGATTGCAGTTAAAGAATGGTTTAATTATGCACCACTCTCAGAAAAAAGATTTAAAGAGTGGCCAAAATGTTATCATGAAATTTTCAATGATCCAGAGAGAGAGGAAGTATTTGAATACGCAAAGGATTTTGTATATAGTCAATTGAAAGCGATTGGTTACATCATATAACGGAGGATTTTTATGATACCGTCAGAACCACTTAGTTTAATGTCAAAAGTATATCGTAACATCTTACCTACAGCACATATGGAGCTTGCTTATTGGAAGAAGCGGGCAGAGAAGATCCCAGATCCAGAGTTGAAAAAGCAAGCATTAGCAAGCATTGAAAGCAAAACTTTTCATTGTGAAGGCGGCTCCATCTTAGCCTTTATGGCTGGGAAAAGATATAAAGAAGCGATTAAATTTATTGTCGCTTATCAAACGATCAGTGATTATTTAGACAATCTCTGTGACAGAAGTACTTCTTTAGATCCAGACGATTTCTCTGCCATCCATGAATCAATGGAAGTAGCATTAACTGTAGGAGAAGAGCAGCGTGACTATTATCGTTATCGCAAGGAATTTGATGATGGCGGCTATTTAGAGGAACTATCTCGAACGTGTCAAGAAGTTTTACAAAGTATCCCGCATTATGATCAGATTAAAGACTACTTACTAGAGTTATGCAGATATTACTGTGACTTACAAATACATAAGCATGTAGAGGTGGATGAGCGAATTCCGCGCTTACAAAAATGGTTTAAACATCACCAAAGCGATATTCCTGACATGGAATGGTATGAATTTTCGGCGTGTTCAGGATCGACACTAGGGATTTTTTGTTTAGTATCATATGGAATGAGTCCTGATTTTAACAAAATTGATGCTGAAAAAATTAAAAATGGTTATTTTCCTTATATCCAGGGACTCCATATTTTATTAGACTATTTCATTGATCAGGAAGAGGATCGAATCGGTGGCGACTTGAATTTTTGCTTTTACTATAAAAATGAGGAGAGCTTATTCAAGCGTTTAAAGCATTTTGTGAAAGAAGCGGACAGGCATACCGATGGCTTACCAAATAAACAATTTCACCGCCTTATTAATCGAGGATTATTAGGCATCTACTTATCCGATGAAAAAGTTCGAAAGCAAAAATCAGTGAAATTGTTAGCGAGAGAAATGATTAAGAGCAGTGGCTTAGTTAGCTTTTTCTTTTATATGAATGGGAGACTCTATCGTAAAGTCCAGAAATGGATCCCTTCACTCAATATAAAAGCCGACTCTAAAGGTAGTCAAATGTGACTTGCCTAGAGTCGGCTTTTCATTTATCTTTTTTCAATTGCAATGATGAATGGAGGATGGTTTTCTTGGTTAATATATTGGTACTTGAGAACATGTGCTTTTTTTTGATCAAGCTGCTTGACGAAACTAAGAAGCTCTTCCTTTTCAGTTTGACCTTCTGGATGACCATGGTATATGACGAGTACAATAATTCCTTCTGGTGCTAATAGTTCCATCAATTGTTCAACGGCAGCAATCGTTGTATTCGGTTGGGTAACAATGGTTTTGTCACCGCCAGGCAAATAGCCTAAATTAAAGATTGCTCCCTTTATGTTTCCCTGAACGTTTGCTGGTACAGATGCAACAATTTCTTCATGCCCTTTATGGAATAAGGTTACCTGTTTGTCTAGTCTTTGTTCTTTTAAGCGTTTCGTTGTATTGGTTATGGCTTCTTTTTGGATGTCAAAGCCAAAAACTTGTCCATTTTCACCCACGAGATTGGCCAAAAAAACGGTATCATGTCCATTTCCAACGGTCGCATCAATCGCTATTTCTCCCGTATTTATAGCGCTTGTTAAAAGACTTCTTGCGAAAGGTAAAATTCCTTGAAGCTTCATTATTTACCCTCCCAATATTTCCCCTGCCAGCTATTGCGGTGTTTCAATTCTGCATCAATTGCATTGAGAACTTCCCACTTATTGACACTCCACATCGGTCCAACCATTAAGTCGATAGGACCATCACCAGTGATACGATGGACAATCATTTCTGGAGACAAAATTTCAAGCTGATCACAAACTAGGCTGACATAATCTTCTTGTGTTAGGAACTCAAGCATGCCTTTTTCATATTGCTTCACCATAGGTGTTCCTTTTAATAAATGAAGCAAATGAATTTTAATTCCTTGCACATCAAGCTTCGCTACTTCTTTTGCTGTTTCCATCATCATGTCATACGACTCTAAAGGCAGTCCATTGATGATATGGGAACAAACACGAATGCCATGCTTGCGAAGTTTTTCAACCCCTTCTACATAACATTGATAATCATGGGCACGATTAATTAATAAAGCTGTTCTTTCATGAACAGTTTGTAGTCCAAGTTCAACCCATAAGTAGGTTCTTTTATTAAGCTCTGCTAAATATTCTACGACATCGTCTGGTAGACAATCTGGACGAGTGGCAATCGATAATCCGACAACGCCTTCTTGCTCTAACACTCGCTCGTATTTTTCACGAAGTTCTTCCACAGGAGCGTGGGTATTCGTATACGCTTGGAAGTAGGCCATATATTTGCCATCCTTCCATTTTTCATGCATTTTATCTTTTATTTCATTAAATTGTACTTCTAGATCGTCTGCCCTGTTTCCAGCAAAATCACCGGAACCTGCGGCGCTACAGAACGTACAGCCACCATGAGCAACGGTGCCGTCTCGATTTGGGCAATCAAATCCTCCATCTAATGCAACTTTAAATACTTTATGGCCAAATTGCTGGCGTAAATGGTAATTCCATGTATGATAACGTTTATCGTCTATTGCATATGGAAAAGGCTTTGTCTGATTCAAGTCAGTACCCTCCTTTTTCGGTCTTTAATTTATTTTGAGCATAAGAAAAATTTTATCATGAAATTGTAAATTTTCATAATGGAGTTTATTTCATAATGGAAAATGGGGTAAGGAAAAGTGATTGTGAACAAACTAGAAGAGAAGCTTCATGCTTCATGAATCCTAATTTTTAGTGGGAGGTTTTATAGGATGGCTACACGTCAATCAATCGAAGACCTTCTTCAACAATGTGAGGATGCAATACGCAATGCCCATGAACAATATCAGGATCATACAAGACAGGAACAATATAATGATGTCGAGTTCACTTCCGCCATGCAACAGATTGAAACAGCCTATAATGATGTAGCAAAAATGGCTCAAAGTGCGAACGGTCAACAGCGTGACCAACTTCATCGTATGAGGCTTCAATTACAACAAATTCAAAATAATATGATTTTACATGAGCATTAAGGAGAGGTTCAAAAGTGAAAAAACGCTCAAAGCAAAATAACCCTGAACAAAAAAACAGAAACGGTGTCAACAATCAGGATTTAGAACTTGGACAAGATTTCGATGAAGTAAAGAAAGCGAAAAAGAAGTATGAAAAGTCTGGTGGGCAACCAGTCAAATCGAAATTTCATCCTGAAAATAATTAGGAAAATTTAGGGACCTTCCATTATGGAAGGTCCCTTTAGTATGTCTGTTAAAGGTATCTTAAGCAAAATCTCTATGCCTTTTGATCATGAAACAAGAGTTTGGTGGACGAAAGAGGAAAGTATGTCACATGAAGGGTTCATGATGCATAAGTTAGGTGGTTTGAAGTGAAAAGTGTGTCACATGAAGGGTTCATGATACATAAGTTTGGTGGTTTGAAGTGAAAAGCATGTCACATGAAGGGTTCATGATACATAAGTTAGGTGGATGGAAGTGGAAAATATGT
>NZ_HE978513.1:424004-662843 GCF_000311725.1 Robertmurraya massiliosenegalensis JC6 | reverse complement strand
ATACATAAGTTAGGTGGTTGAAGTGAAAAGTTTGTCGGATGAAGGGTTCATGATACATAAGTTAGGTGGTTGAAAGTGAAAAGTATGTCGCATGAAGGGTTCATGATACATAAGTGTGAGGCTAGAAAGATGAAAGTATGTCACATGAAGGGTTCATGATACATAAGTTTGGTGGTTGGAAGTGAAAAGTATGTCGCATGAAGGGTTCATGATACATAAGTTAGGTGGTCGGAAGTGGAAAATATGTCACATGAAGGGTTCATGATACATAAGTTAGGTGGTTGGAAGAGGAAAGTATGTCACATGAAGGGTTCATGATACAAAAGTTAGGTGGTTTGAAGAGGAAAGTATGTCACATGAAGGGTTCATGATACATAAGTTTGGTGGTTGAAAGAGGAAAGTATGTCACATGAAGGCTTCATGATACATAAGTGTGAGGCTAAATAGTTGAATATTCCCTTTTTTTACTTCGAATACTTTCTTATTGCATAGTACATAAAAAAGGACTAATATAATATTTTGGAACTCGAAGGTTTACATTTTTTTAATGCTAATCAATCCGAAAATAAAATAGAATAAAATTGGGAAAGGAGCGGTTTGCATGCCTCGAAGTCTATGGCTTTTAGTGATTGGGATGGCGGTAAATGTAACAGGCTCTTCTTTTTTATGGCCATTAAATGCTATATATATCCATGACCATCTTGGAAAAACATTGTCTGTGGCGGGGATTGTCCTCATGCTAAATGCTGGTGCAACCGTTGTTGGGAACCTGTTTGGTGGCAGTTTATTTGACAAAATAGGTGGATATAAATCCATACTTTTAGGAATTGCGATCACGGTCTCAGCGCTTACAGGGTTAACGTTTTGGCATACATTCCTACCATACGTCATCTTCTTAACGATTGCAGGATTTGGATCAGGGATTATATTTCCTTCCATGTATGCAATGGCTGGATCTGTCTGGAAAGAGGGAGGGAGAAAAGCGTTTAATGCCATTTATGTTGCGCAAAATTTAGGAGTGGCGATTGGAGCTTCATTAGGTGGTATTGTGGCATCCTATTCGTTCCAGTTTATCTTTATCGCAAATACATTTATGTATGTGGTCTTCTTGCTTATCGCCCTACAAGGTTACAAAAATATTCAAACGACAGCTAATCTCCATTCTGCGACCCTTTTGGAGCCAAAGCCTATGAAAGATTATACAAAATTATATGCTCTGCTCATATTGTGTGTCGGATATCTTTTATGTTGGGTTGGATATGTACAATGGCAGGCGACTATTTCAACGTACACGCAAGAATTAAATATTTCTTTAAAGCAATATAGTTTTCTGTGGACGATTAATGGGGCCTTAATTGTGTTAGGTCAGCCTATTTTAAATAAAGTCTTAAGAATTAAAGCGATCGAACGGAATGTTAAATCTCAAATTGTGATTGGGATGTGCATCTTTATCGTCTCATTTTTAGTTGCTGCAAAAGCAGAGGCATTTTCTGGATTTTTAACAGCGATGATTATTTTAACCGTTGGAGAAATGCTTGTTTGGCCAGCTGTTCCGACGATTGCCGACAAGCTAGCCCCAAAAGGAAGAGAAGGATTTTACCAAGGGATTGTTAATAGTACGGCGACAGGTGGAAGAATGATTGGACCGATTCTTGGTGGGCTATTAGTTGATTTATATGGAATGTCGATGCTCTTCACAGTGTTAATTTTCTTATTTGTCGTTGCCATCTTTACGACGATCATGTATGACAGGAAATTGGCGATTAAGTCTCATAAGCAGATCATCGGCGAAATTAGCAAGTGAATCATGTATAATTTTGAAGAAAAGTAGGTACAATTTTAAAAATATAAGCATATAATAGTTATTACTTTTCAAGAACTTGCAACTCGTTCGGAAATTTTATACAATAATTTTATATCTATAATTGTAATGACTGGGATAAGGAATAGTAATGATGTTTAGACCGTACTAGAGAGTTGACGGTAGCTGCAAGTCAACCGGGACCATCATGAACTCGCCTTTGAGTCGCAAACGTGAACTATAGTAGCGCTTGCCGTTAACCGCGTTAAGGATGAATGAGCGAGTGACTTTGTCACTAATGTGGGTGGTACCGCGGGAGATTCAATGATAATCCTCTCGTCCCTTTATTGGGATGAGGGGGTTTTTTGTATTCAAAAGATCTTTTCTAGCCGACTTTACATTGTACGAAGGTGTATTAAAAAACGACCATGCTTATTAACGACCATGCGCCATTCAGAAAGTGATCATCTACATATTCAAACAATATTTCTATTAGGAGGAAAGAACGATGAGCTTTAATCATCAAGAAATCGAAAAAAAGTGGCAAAGCTACTGGGAAAAAAATAAAACCTACAAAACGAGTGAAAACAAGGGAAAAAGGAAATTTTACGCACTTGATATGTTTCCATATCCATCAGGTGCAGGTCTTCACGTTGGGCACCCTGAAGGGTACACAGCAACAGATATTCTTTCAAGGATGAAGCGTGCCCAAGGCTATAATGTTCTACATCCAATGGGCTGGGATGCGTTTGGTCTTCCAGCTGAGCAATACGCACTAGATACAGGGAATGACCCGGCTGAATTTACGAAGCATAATATCGAAACATTTAAACGTCAAATCAAGGCATTGGGCTTTTCTTATGATTGGGACAGGGAAATTAACACGACTGACCCGGATTACTATAAGTGGACGCAATGGATCTTTTTAAAGCTTTATGAAAAAGGATTAGCCTATATTGATGAGGTTGCGGTGAACTGGTGTCCTGCACTTGGAACAGTGTTGGCGAATGAAGAAGTGATCGATGGAAAAAGTGAGCGCGGTGGACATCCAGTAGAACGTCGTCCGATGAAACAATGGATGTTAAAGATTACAGCTTACGCAGATCGTCTTCTTGAAGATTTAGAAGAGTTGGATTGGCCTGAAAGTCTTAAAGAAATGCAACGAAACTGGATTGGACGTTCGGAAGGCGCAGAAGTTACATTTGCGATTGATGGACATGATGAGACGTTTACGGTTTTCACGACACGTCCAGATACATTATTTGGGGCAAGCTATGCGGTGTTAGCTCCAGAACATGCACTTGTTGAAAAAATCACAACTGCGGACCAAAAAGAAGCGGTTGAGGCATACTTGGATCAAGTGAAAACAAAAAGTGACTTAGAGCGTACGGATTTAGCTAAAGATAAAACAGGTGTATTTACAGGTGCTTATGCAATCAACCCGGTTAATCAAGAAAAAATGCCCATTTGGATTGCCGATTATGTACTTGTTAGCTATGGTACTGGGGCGATTATGGCGGTTCCAGCTCATGATGAACGAGACTTTGAGTTTGCGCAAAAATTTGACTTGCCTATTCTTGAAGTAGTTGCCGGTGGAGACGTGACGAAAGAAGCGTACACAGGTGATGGCGAGCATGTCCATTCAGGCTTCTTGAATGGAATGGGCAAAGAAGAAGCCATTGCAAAAATGATTGCATGGCTTGAAGAAAACAGCATTGGTACAAAGAAAGTAACGTATCGTCTTCGCGATTGGTTATTCAGTCGTCAACGTTATTGGGGTGAGCCCATTCCGATCATTCACTGGGAAGATGGAACAAGTTCAGCTGTGCCTGAAGAAGAACTACCATTAATCCTTCCGGTAACAAAAGAAATTAAACCATCAGGTACAGGAGAATCTCCATTAGCAAATATCGAGGATTGGGTCAATGTCGTCGATCCAGCAACAGGTAAAAAAGGACGTAGAGAAACGAATACGATGCCACAATGGGCAGGGAGCTGCTGGTATTTCTTACGTTATATTGATCCACATAATGATCAGGCATTAGCTGATAAAGAAAAATTAGCTGAATGGTTACCAGTTGATATATATATTGGTGGGGCAGAGCACGCAGTCCTTCATTTACTATATGCTCGCTTCTGGCATAAATTCCTTTATGATATTGGTGTTGTCACAACGAAGGAGCCATTCCAAAAGTTATTTAACCAAGGAATGATTCTTGGTGAAGGCAATGAAAAAATGAGTAAATCTAAGGGGAATGTTGTCAATCCAGACGATATTATTGATAGCCATGGAGCAGATACGCTCCGTTTGTATGAAATGTTTATGGGACCGCTTGATGCTTCAATTGCTTGGTCAACCAATGGTTTAGATGGTTCTCGTCGCTTCTTAGACCGAATCTGGCGCTTGTTTGTTGAAGAGGACGGTACTCTAAGTCCGAAAGTGAAGGACAGCGAAGATATCCAATTAGAAAAGGTATATCATCAAACGGTGAAAAAAGTGACAGAGGATTTCGAAGGGCTCCGTTTCAATACGGCGATTTCACAGCTTATGGTATTCATTAATGAAGCCTATAAAGTGGAAGTATTGCCAATAAGATATGTGGAAGGCTTTGTGAAAATGCTTGCTCCAATCGCTCCACATATTGCTGAAGAGCTTTGGGAAAAGCTTGGTCACGATGGAACGATTACGTATGAAGCATGGCCAGCTTATGATGAAGCAAAGCTTGTTGACGATGAGGTCGAAATCGTCGTGCAAATTAACGGCAAGGTAAAAGCAAAGCTGATGGTACCAGCTGATGCCAACAGAGAAGCCCTTGAAGAAATTGCCATGGGTGATGTGAAAATTAAAGAACAAATTGATGGCAAAACGGTTCGCAAAGTCATTGCTGTACCAGGGAAGTTAGTAAATATCGTGGCGAATTAAATAGGGATGTATTCTGCTATAAAAAAAGGGCATACGAATGAGTCTCATTCGTATGCCCTTTTTTGTATGAAGCAAATTGATTTTCCCTCGTTTAACGACTCAATCCTAGATTCATTATGACAAATGTCATCTCATATTCATGACACAATCCACTAATTCCGTCACTTGTCTCACAGCTATACTGAATATAGCAATGACGGGGGTGGACGTAATGGAGCAAGTAATATCAATTCAAAAGGTAACGAAGAAATTTAAGGATAAAATGGCAGTCAATGAGCTATCCTTTTCTATTCAGAAAGGGGAAGTAGTTGCTATTCTAGGTCCTAATGGGGCAGGGAAATCGACGACAATCCTTATGATGTTAGGGTTATTAGAAGCAACGAACGGGAAAATTGAAGTTTTCCAAAATAGCCCTAAGGAAAAATCAATACGGGAGAAGATTGGTGCCATGCTTCAGGAAGTGAGCGTGATTGATGCTCTGAAAGTGAAAGAAGTACTTCAGCTATTTAGGAGCTATTATGAAAAACCGATGGATTTTGAAGAGCTAGTGATATTAACAGGCTTGAACAAAGAAGATTTAAAGAAAAGGGCGGATAAGCTTTCAGGGGGACAAAAAAGACGACTCGGATTTGCGTTAGCACTTGCTGGTGACCCAGATTTGCTATTTTTTGATGAACCTACAGTGGGGATGGATATTAGCGCAAGAAAAAGATTTTGGGACACGGTTACAACATTGAAGGAAAGAGGAAAGACGATCATTTTCTCCACACATTATCTTCAAGAGGCAGATGATGTGGCAGAGAGAATACTTCTTTTTCATAACGGAAAGCTTGTGACTGATGGAACGCCTCATGACATAAAAAACAAGTTAACGAAGCAGTCTGTTTCATTTATGGAGAAGAATGGGGTTCCGCTATCTGAGATCAGAAGTCTCCCCTTCGTCACAGAAGTGTATATAAAGGAGCACCGAATATTTGTCGTGACGGAACAAACAGATGAAGTACTCGCCTATTTGTTTGAAAAAAAGCTAGGGGTTACAGGGATAGAAATTGAAAAGGGAAGACTTGATGAGGCATTTGAACAATTAACAAAAAATAAGGAGGTTATATAAGTGAGAGGATTAGCGATGCAGTGTAAGGTAGAAATCATCAGAATCATGAGAAATCCTTATTATGTGTTTTGGTCATTGTTCATGCCGATTGTTTTCTATTTTATCTTTACGAGGATTTTTAATAGCTCAATCGACAATGAGCAGGAGTGGCAGGCGCATTATTTGATGTCCATGACGACCTTTAGCGTTATGGGATCGGCTATTATGACGCTTGGAATTCGTCTTGTGGAAGAAAGAGCTCAAGGCTGGTCTTTATTTATGAGAATTACGCCTCTATCTAACAGCGCTTATTTCTTTGCCAAAATGGTAGGGCAAACCGCGATTCATATTCTCTCTATCATTGTCATTTTCACGGCCGGCGGAATCATTAACAGCATTTCATTATCGCCGCTTGAATGGCTATTGAGCGGCGTCTGGATCTTGCTTGCATCGGCTCCTTTCTTAGCACTTGGTGTCCTGTTTGGCACGATGAAACGCGTCGATACAGTTTCAGGTGTTACAAATCTAACTTATATGTTACTAGCTATTTCGGGGGGGATGTGGATGCCAATTGAAGTGATGCCAAATCTTATTCAAAAAATGGCACTATGGCTTCCTTCCTATCATTTTGGTAATGGGGCATGGCAAATTGTCCGTGGAAATGTACCAGAGCTTTCGAACATTCTCGTGTTGACCGCATATCTTGTTGTTTTCATGTTATTATCAACCTATATTAGGAGAAAACAAGAAGCGGCGGTGTAATGTTATATGAGCCAGAAAAAAGGATTTGAGCTTTTTCCAAAACGATATGGACTGTTCCCTTATATTTTTTTAGTGTATCTGTTCATGCCTGGGTACTATATCAGCTTGGAGCCAATCTTTAAGCAAATCGTGGGCTATTTATTACTCCTTGTATTTCTCATCACCTATCGTCAGCTTTATATCTCGATTGTGAGTGAGGTTCGATTTAATTTTTGGTTGGCGATCCAAATTGGGATTATTATGGTTCTTTCTATCTTTTATGATGTAAATAACGTCTTTCTAGGCTTCTTTTCAGCACATTTCATTGGTTGGTATCATCACAAAAAACCTTTTATCAACATGTTAATTTTCCTCGGGGTTGCGATTACTTTTCCATTAGTAATTCATATGGTAAACAATGGTTTTCATCAAAGCCAATATTATCTGACTCCGTTTATTATTATCATGCTTATCACTCCATTTGGAATACGCTCGATGAATGGGAGGATGGAGCTTGAGAAGAAATTGGATGAAGCGAATGAACAAATTAAAGAGCTTGTGAAGCGAGAGGAAAGATTGCGAATTGCGCGCGACCTGCATGATACGCTTGGTCATACCTTATCGTTATTAGCACTTAAAAGTCAACTTGTCGGTAAGCTTGCTTTGAAGGATCCGGAAAGAGCAAATAAAGAGGCTCAAGAGATGGAAAGAACGGCTAGATCTGCTTTATCGCAAGTACGTGAGCTTGTGTCAGATATGCGAACCATTACTGTGGCAGAAGAGATGATTGAAGTACAAACCTTACTTCAAACAGCAGAAATTGTTTTATATGTACGGGGAAATTCAGATGTTGCGCATATCCCTTATTTGACCCAGAATATTTTAAGTTTGTGTTTAAAAGAAGCGGTTACCAATGTAGTGAAACATAGCGAGGCAAAAAATTGTTTTATTACCATTCGCTCTCTTGAAGGAGAAGTCATGATCGTGATCGAAGATGATGGCAAGGGAATCGCTGATACTTCAAAGCTGGGAAATGGTTTAAAAGGAATGGAAGAGCGTTTGGAGCTTATTGATGGAGAATTGCACTTAATATCGTCTAAACAAGGAACAAAGCTGGAGATAAAAGTCCCGATTATTATTAAAGAAAGGGAGGCTGAAGATGGATCATGATTCGCATTATTATAGCTGAAGATCAACGGATGCTTAGAGGTGCATTAGGCTCTCTTTTGAATATGGAGGATGATATTGAAGTTATCGGAGAAGTGGGCAACGGAGAGGAAGCTTATAAATCGATTATTACCCTCAAGCCAGATGTGTGTCTTCTCGATATTGAAATGCCGATTAAATCAGGACTTGAAGTGGCAGAGGAATTAAAGAGAGTGGGCGCTGCTAGTAAAATCATGATCCTCACGACCTTTGCACGTCCAGGGTATTTTAAGAGAGCTGTCAATGCTGGGGTTCATGGCTATGTATTAAAGGATGGTTCTAGTGACGAATTAGCGGAAGCGATTAGAAATGTAATGAAGGGAAAAAGAGAATATGCTCCAGAACTTGTATTTGGAAGTTTACAAGGAGATAATCCTTTATCTGATAGAGAAATAGAAGTTTTAAAGTTAGTCGCAGAAGGAAAAACAGCAAAAGAAATATCAAAAGAGCTGTACTTATCCTCTGGAACCGTAAGAAACTATATCTCTGAAGCGATTAATAAATTAAACGTCAAAAATAGAATTGAAGCCATTGCCGTTGCCAGGGAAAAAGGGTGGATGTAGAGTCTATCCTAAAAACACACAAGTCATGTGTGTTTTTTCATGTGCGAGATTATGATAAAATGTTTTTACTGTTTAAATAGTGATTAATGTGAGGTGTTGTGTGATGGAACCAATTAAGACCATTACAACGGAAGAATTAGAAAAGAAAATCGAAAATGGAGAGAACTTACTTCTCATTGATGTGAGAGAAGAGGAAGAGGTCGAACAAGGAATGATTGAAGGAGCGAAGCATATTCCAATGGGTCAAATTCCAAATCATTTGGATGAACTTGACAAGGACAAGGAATATATTTTTATTTGTCGCTCTGGGAGAAGAAGTGAAAATGTATGTCATTACTTACAGGATCAAGGCTATAAGGTGCGTAATATGGTTGGCGGAATGCTTGAATGGAACGGTGAAGTCATTCTCTAATTGTTATAGAATTCTCCTAAATTGACGATACTGGTAGTAAAAAAGATTGGGAGAGAGGATAAGTGATCCAGGTTAAAGTATTTGATCAGGAACATGAAAAGGATTTAGAAAGAGAAATGAATCGTTTTTTAGAGCGATTAGACGAAAAAAAATTACTCGATATTAAATACAATATTGCTGCATTTCCAGAGGATGAAGAGGACGAGGAACAGGTATACTGTTTTTCAGCGATGATTGTGTATAGAAAATAATAGAGCCGTTTGGCTCTATTATTTGTTTTTAGCAAAGGCAGCTGCATTGATACCAGCAAGTCTTCCTGTCACTAAAGCAGAGGTAATATTATAACCACCTGTGTAACCGTGGATATCAAGAATTTCGCCACAGAAGTAGAGGCCGTTCTTTTTCTTCGATGCCATCGTTTGTGGCTCAATTTCTTTCACAGAAACTCCACCACCTGTCACGAACGCTTTTTCTAAAGGCAGTGTTCCATTCACTTTAAATTCAAATTGTTTACAGCTTCGCGTGAATGTGCGGATTTTTTCAGAAGAAAGATTTGCACCTTGAATGGCTGGGTCAATTTCATTGTATTCAAGCAGAAACAATAAATATCGTTCAGGAAGTAATCCTTTTAAAATATTTTTCACGCTCTTTTTCGGCTCTGCTTTTATGATTTTCTGCAACTCTTGAAATAGCGGCTCCTCTTTTTTATCTGGAAGAGCATCTAAGCTCATTGTCACCTCAGATAGATTCCATTTTTTCATTGCCTTGACGACAAACTGGCTACATCTGAGAACAGCGGGACCACTGATTCCAAAGTGAGTAAAAATCATATCCATCTGATGAGTGATTATCGCCTTGCCTTTCGGGTTTAATACACTTAAGGAGACATCCCTTAACGACAACCCTTGCAATTCCTTTTTCTTAATAAAGGATTCTGATGAGGTCAACGGAACTTCGGTTGGGTATAAATCAGTGATCGTGTGCCCAGCCTTTATTGCCCACGCATAGCCATCACCTGTTGAACCAGTGTGAGGAACTGATTTTCCGCCTACGGCAATAATAACCGCTCCAGCTGTGTAGCACTGTCCATTATTCAAATGTACAGTGATTTGCCCCTCTTCATAGTCTATGTCAGCGACAGGGGAGTTGGTCTTTATTTGTACATTCAAATTCTCCAATCGGGTTAACAGAGCAGTAACAACAGACTGTGCTTTATTAGAAGCAGGGAACATTCTTCCGTGATCTTCTTCCTTTAATTCAATACCAAGTTTTTCGAAAAAGGCGATGATATCTTCATTATTAAAAATGGAGAAAGCACTATGTAAAAAGCGTCCATTTCCCGGGATATGTTTGATGATTTCATCGATCGGAAGTCGGTTTGTGACATTGCATCTTCCACCACCTGAAATCGCTAATTTTCTCCCAAGCTTGTCCCCTTTATCGATTAATAGAACTTTTGCGCCTTTTTCTCCAGCAGCAATGGCTGCCATCAGACCAGAAGGCCCACCACCAATGACGATTACATCAAATTGCATCTATTCATTCTCCTTAATGGCTCCGTTTAATTGGAGTATATTTATTTTGAAATGGGGCTTCTACTTTTGAAAAGCATCTAATCAGTATATTATAGAACATGAACGATTGTCATGAAAAGGATACATATAAAGGTAGAAGTTATTTTTAAAGAGGTGTAAACTGTTAAATTGGAAGCTTTTTTTTCGCTGATTTCTAATTAGGATGGGATGTTATGTCGTCAAAGCTGTTAAGAGGGACGTTTGTTTTAACCTCTGGTACATTTATTTCGAAATTTCTTGGGTTGTTCTATGTCATCCCTTTTTTCGCCTTAGTTGGGAATGAAGGAACGGCTCTTTATAATTATGCCTATATTCCCTATACGATTTTCATCAGTATAGCTACAGCAGGGATTCCGGCATCGGTTTCTAAATTTATTTCAAAATATAATGCCATTGAAGAATATGCCGTAGGAAGGAAATTATTTAAAACAGGTCTTGTTTTAATGGCGATTACAGGGATTATCTCCTTTCTTATTTTATATATAGCTGCGCCTACTTTAGCAGCGATGGTCATTACCGATCCAGATTTTATTGATCATATGGCTGATGTTACAACCGTTATAAGAGCGGTCAGTTTCGCTCTGATCATTATTCCGTTTATGTCCATTATTAGGGGATTTTTTCAAGGACATCAAACGATGGAACCGACAGCTGTTTCTCAGGTAGTTGAACAAATTGTCCGAATTGCTTTTGTGTTAGCTGGCGCCTTTATCGTTTTGAAGGTGGCTCAAGGTAGTTTAGTAACGGCAGTCAGCTTTTCCGTTTTTGCAGCTTTTATCGGCGGGTTAGGTGGACTTGCGGTTCTACTTTGGTATTGGGTTAAGAAAAAGCCGATGTTTGATGAGCTTTTATTACAAGATAGACGGACGATGGATATATCCGTTAAAGATATTTATAAGGAAATCCTCCTTTATTCGATTCCCTTTGTATTAGTCGGAATTGCCAATCCATTATTTCAATTTATTGACCAGCTAACCTTTAATCCAACAATGGTATCGATAGGATATGCATTTAATGATGCCGAATATGCTTTTTCGATTCTTAACTTTCAGTCTCAGAAACTCGTCATTATTCCTGTATCTCTAGCAACAGCTTTCTCGTTAACATTGATTCCAGCGATAACGAAATCCTACACAGAGCAAGATCAGTTGGGATTAAATCGTCAATTGAATCAAACGTTTCAAGTACTAACCTATTTAACTTTACCAGCTGCCTTAGGTCTATCATTGTTAGCTGAGCCTTTTTATACCGTTTTCTATAAGCCAGATGCTTTAGGAACGGAAGTGCTAGAAGCGTATGCACCAATTGGGATGCTGTTTGCTCTTTATGCGGTGACAGCAGCGATTTTACAAGGAATTGATGCGCAGAAATTTAATATTCTTAGTTTATTAGTCGGGATCTTAATTAAGCTCAGCTTAAATATCCCATTGATGAAAATGATGGAAACAAAGGGAGCGATTTTGGCAACAGCCATTGGTTATAGTACAGCGATTTTAATTAATTTATTTGTCATTAAAGCATTCTCAAAATATCGCTTCCGTCTTGTCTTTAGAAGAGGTATTTTAATCATCATTTTTACAGCGATTATGTATTTTGTGACAAAGCTAGTTTACAGTTTACTCACGCTGTTCCTTTCACCAGATGTGAAAATCGAAGCGCTAATTATCGTGATTATCTGTGCTTTAGCCGGTGCGGGCGTCTATTTCTTTCTAGGCTTAAAATCAAAACTGGTAAATTTCCTATTTGGTGCAAGGGTTGATAGAATTAAACAGAAACTAAGATTGAAAATATAGAACAAAAACAGGTCCTCACGTAAAGTGAAGGCCTGTTTTAACACTTTGTGGAGGATCAGAATGAGAATTGATAAAATGCTTGCTAATCTTGGCTACGGAAGTAGAAAAGATGTGAAAAAGTTGTTGAAGGATGGAGCCGTTAAAGTCAATGATAAGCTTGTGAAGGATGCGAAGGAGCATGTCAATCCTGAACAAGATACCGTTACCCTTAATGGAGATGTGATAGAGTATAAAGAGTTTATTTATTTAATGATGAATAAGCCACCTGGAGTGATTTCAGCGACTGAAGATAACTATGATCAAACCGTTGTTGATTTATTAGAGATGGAAGATGCGGTATTTGCGCCATTTCCGGTGGGGAGATTGGATAAGGATACAGAGGGCCTCTTACTTATAACAAATGATGGACAGCTTTCACATCGCTTGCTATCGCCAAAGAAACATGTTCCGAAAACATATTTTGCGGTTATTGATCAAGAAGTGACCGAAGAGGATGTTAAGGCATTTAAAAATGGAGTGGTGTTAGACGATGGATATGAGACGAAGCCAGGAGAACTCACGATTTTAAAGTCAGGACTTCATTCAGATATTGAATTAACGATCACAGAAGGAAAATTCCATCAAGTAAAAAGAATGTTTGAAGCGGTTGGAAAAAAGGTAATCTACTTGAAACGACTATCGATGGGACCATTGAAGCTTGATGAATCGCTCGAGCTTGGGGAATATCGTGAACTGACAGATGATGAGTTGCAGAGCTTATTGGAGTACGAAGTCAAATAGAATAAAGAAATCGCCTCATTGATGGAGGCGATTTCTAATTTTCCAAAGTCAATTAACTACATTTACGATGTCATTTTTACTTTCTTTTCTGTTGTTGTCCACTTACCACGACTTGGACTTTCTACTAAGTCGTTATAAGCCAAGACATTTAAATCTCGTTGGATCGTCCGAGGAGTTGTACCAAATTCTTCTACAAGCTCTTGAGTTGTTACAGTTCCTTGTTGATTAATAAACATGTAGACGGATTTGATTCGGTTTATCATCCGGTTAGTCGAAGGTTTCAAAAAACCACTCCCTATCCCTTTTTAAAAAACCTGTGGCATCATCCTACAACTGACAGCTTCTATGAGAATTATTCTCATACAATATGTACTCTTCTTTGCCCAAGACAACCCCTTTATCAATTTCTTTCAACTATACTTTCATGTTGAACCTTATAACATAATTCTAAACTTATTTTCTAATAATTTCTACTTTAATGTATAAATTGTTGAATTTCATTCCTCCTTTTCTTCATTTCTCTGTAAATACATATGGGAGTGTACAAGTTAATTATGAATGAAATTTGAAAATTCTCATAACTTTTTGTTAGCAATTCTTACGGTGTTTCTTCATAAATAAAATTCCCTCTATTCGTTCTTTTGCAGATCGGTTATAATTCATATCAGATTATATGAAAGGAAGATTTTGTATTTGGATACAACCATTGAAAATCAACTAGTAAACAGGAAGGAAAATTTTTATTTTGGAGTTGTTCTCCTATTTAGTGTTTTAACGTACATCATTTTAGCTTTTTCCATAATTGGTTTGCTTGTCATCGCTTTTATTTTATTTCTTTCTCTCGTGCTTCATGGTCTTTATATTGGAGGTATTCGAAGAAATGGTGTAAAGCTAAGTGAAGAACAATTTCCGGAACTGTATGAAAAAGCGTTGATAGTTGCAAAGGACATGGGGTTATCAAAAATTCCCGATCTCTATGTTGTGGAATCTGAGGGGATGCTCAATGCTTTTGCAACTCGTTTTTTTCAAAAGGATATGGTCGTCCTTTACTCTGGAATCTTTGATCTAATTGAAAAAGAAGGAGAAAAGGAAGTCCTTTTTGTTCTTGCTCATGAGTTTGCTCATTTAAAAAGAAAGCATGTTTTGATCAGCATATTCATTTTGCCAGCAATGTGGATTCCTTTCTTGGGAAATGCCTATTTACGAGCCTGCGAGTATACTTGTGATCGTTATGCAACCTATTATATTCAATCATTAGATGCGTCAATCAATGCGTTATTGATGTTAGCGATTGGAAAGGAACTGTATTCGAAGGTGAATCATGAAGTGTATATGAAGCAACTTCAAACAGAATCTGGATTTTTTGTTTGGCTGAGCGAAAAGCTATCTACACATCCTCATTTACCAAAGAGAATCTATGAATTATCTACCTGCTATTCCCCTGACACAACAGTAGAGTTAAAGGAGCCAAAGGGGCGCGTTTGGGTAGGATTAATCATAGCAATCATATCGATGATGATCATCATTACAGGTTTAACATTTGCCTATCAAGCGCTTGAAAAATCAAATTTCTTTTCAGAATTTGCCTCGGAAATGAATGGGAGTACGCCATTAATTGATGCGGCAATTGCTAATGATGTGGATAAAGTCGAATCTCTTTTGAATGATGGAGCTGATATGAATGAAATGGATTTAGAAGGCTCCACAGCTCTACATTGGGCAGTTGTTTATTCATCATATGAAGTAGCGGAATATCTTCTTCAAGCTGGTGCCGATCCAAATACAATGGACGATTATGAATTAACACCATTAATGAGTGCGGTTTTTAATGACGACATTGTGATGGTAGAAACATTGCTAGAATTTGAGGTATATACAGATATTGAAGACTCTACAGGTAAAACGGCTTATGACTATGCTATAGAAAACGGATATGATGAAATAGCATTATTAATAAAGGAGAATTAAAGAGTAGATAAGATCATCCCTTTTGGATGGTCTTTTTCAAGATATGGAAAACTTTCCCGATGTTCATTCGTATGTAAGAATAGGAGGTGTCTCGTTTTGAGTCTTTTAACCGTTAATATTGTACAAGCAGGCTATGAAAAAGAACAAGCGATTATTAAAGACATTCAATTTTCATTAAAAAAAGGAGAACTGATTGGCCTGATTGGACCAAATGGGGCCGGAAAAAGCACCACGATTAAATCGATTCTAGGATTAATGGGGAATATGGAAGGTGAAGCCCTATTCCACGATGGAGAGAAATACTCCTATATCCCTGAAAGGCCGATTTTTTATGATGAAATGACATTGTGGGAGCATTTAGATTTTGTTGCAGCAGTAGAAGAATTAGACGAAAAAGAGTATCAGATAAAGGTGAATGAGCTTCTTCGTGTATATAAATTACATGAGGCAGCCCATCAATTGCCAGCTACATTTTCAAAAGGAATGCAACAAAAAGCGATGCTTATTCTCGCTCAAATTACAAATCCTGCTGTTTATATTATTGATGAACCGTTTATTGGCTTAGATCCAAGTGCTGTGAAGCTTCTTCTATCTTCCCTTGAAGAAGAGCGAAAACGCGGTGCAGGGATTATTATGTCTACCCATGTATTAGATACGGCAGAAAAGGTTTGTGATCGTTTTCTCCTTATCAATAACGGAGTATTGGAAGCATCAGGGACATTAACAGAGATTCAACAGCAATGTGGGCTTATAGATGGTTCACTCTTTGACTGTTTTCATAAAATCGCTGAGGAACAGAGCAATGAGTAGCTTTCACATTTTTCGTCATCGTTTACTTCGAAATTGGAGATATCAAATCAACACCTTTCGTCAGATCGCCGATTGGACGATATGGCTTTATCTCATTATTCCAGCGAATGTGATCTCGATTTTTATTTATCGCTCATGGTGGTTAGAAGGGACTCCGGAGTGGATACAGTGGATGCCACTAGAATTGTTTTTTATTGTAGGTTATTTATTTACATGGACAGGGACATACCGAAGCTATATGGAAGAGGCAGACAAAGTTTTCTTAGTGAAGAAAAAAGAGTTATTTTACAGGCTGAAAAAGTGGGGATTTCAGTATTCATTACTATTTCAGGCGATGTCCACTTTCGTCATAATTGTAGTCTTCCTTCCTTTTTTAATGGAACATTACGAGTTAACATGGATTCACGTTGGTACATACTTTTTATTTTTGTTATCGCTGAAGTATTTGATTATGTATGTAAAGTTTCATATTAAAAAGATTGAGAGAAAAACGGTTAGAAGCCTAGCTTTTATTGGGGCTTTTATGGTGGTCAGTTGGTTTGTTCAATTGGTTGCAAGCTTTTGGTTGAATGCTCTCCTTTTCGTTTTCTTTTTAGCAATCATAATTGGATTGATGAGCATTTTTCTTTACTTCCCATTATTAAAGAAAAATTCTGTCATGGACGTAGAATTATTGATTGAAAGCGAGGAAAAGCAGAAACTTGTTAATCTTGTATATCAAATGTCTTATGATCTTGAAAAGACAAAAGTCATCACAAGGAAAAGACCATGGTTATTTCGAAAATCGCGGAGAATTTTTAGAAGAAGAACGGCAACAAATGGATTTATCGAACTTTTCGCGAAAGTGTTTATTCGAAATAGTTCGCATATCTTAACCTATTTCCAAATTTGCTCTGTGACAGCAGCTGCTGTACTTATCATTCCACCATTATGGATTAAGTGTGTCATTATAGGTGGTTTTTTAATCATGATGTGGAGTTGGCTAGTGGGGGTATGGGAGAGAATAGTATTATCCCATCCTTTTACGAAAAAATATCAAGAGCATGACGCCTATTTTTCTGCTAAAAAGCGGACTATTACGGTATTATTTGTATTATCTATATTAATTGTTGGGATTCTTTTTAGTATAGGTTCATTCTTTTATCACCATTTTTTAAATGTTAGTTGAGGAGGTTTCAAATGGATTGGAATAAAGAAGTGCTCGCTCGAAAAGAGGAGCTAATCAAAGATACACAACGTTTATTGAAAATCAAAAGTCTATTAGATGAAGAGAATGCAACTCCAGACGCTCCGCTTGGTGAAGGTGTGAAGGAAGCGTTGCAATTTATGCTCAAGCTTGGCGAAAAGGATGGGTTTGTCACAAAAAATGTCGACAACTTAGCTGGACATCTTGAATTTGGGCAAGGCGAAGAATTGATCGGAATCCTCTGCCATGTAGATGTAGTGCCAGAAGGAGACGGGTGGACAAGCGACCCATTTGGTGCTGAAATTCGTGATGGAAAGATTTTCGCCCGTGGTGCCATCGATGATAAAGGTCCGACTATGGCCGCCTATTACGCCATGAAAATGGTGAAAGAATTAGGACTGCCTTTAAATAAACGAGTACGCATGATTATTGGTACAGATGAGGAAAGCAATTGGCGCTGTGTCGACCATTATTTTAAACATGAAGAAATGCCGACATGTGGCTTTGCTCCCGATGCTGATTTTCCCATCATTTATGCGGAAAAAGGGATTGCTGATTATGATCTCGTTCAACAGGGTTTGGGGAGTAGTAATGACGGAAAGAATGTCCTTCTCTCTTTTGAATCGGGTCGACGATATAATATGGTTCCTGACTATGCCAAAGCGAATATTTCAGGAGATGGTTCCGATTTAGCTGGAGCTTTCGAACGTTTCTTAAATGAAAATGAAGTTACAGGTAAGCATTCTAATACGGCGGAAGGTTTCCTGTTAGAAGTAGAGGGCGTATCAGCTCATGGGATGGAGCCTGATAAAGGTAAAAACGCAGGACTCTTTTTAGCGAAGTTTCTTTCAGGTCAAGAACTTGATAGGCAAGCATCTGCTTATGTTCAATTTGTGACTACATATTTTCAGCAGGATTCACGTGGAAAAGCATTAGGCATTGCATATTCCGATGATATTACCGGAGATTTAACGATGAATGTCGGGAAGCTAAGCTATAAGAAAGACGTTGGTGGCACACTTGGACTTAATATGCGCTATCCTGTCACGACAAATCTAGATGAAACGCTCTCTAGACTAAAGGATAAGGTATTTAACGAAGGATTTGCGATTGAAAATTTCACGGATTCGAAACCACATCATGTTGATGAACAAGATTTCCTTGTGCAAACTTTAAAAAAGGTCTATGAGGAGCAAACAGGAGAAAAGGCTGAGCTTCTTTCGATCGGTGGAGGGACGTATGCACGCTCGTTAAAATCAGGAGTTGCGTTTGGTCCACTATTCCCTGGAAGACCGGACATTGCCCACCAAAAGGACGAATACATGATCATCGAGGACTTACTTAAAGCAACCGCTATTTATGCACAGGCTATATATGAACTGGCAAAATAAAAGGAAGCGCCAAATTTCGGCGCTTCCTTTCCTATTCTTCAAACCGGAATAAATCGCTTGATAAGTATCTTTCGCCTGTATCACAGGCAATGCAGACGATGGCATCTCCTGGTTGGAGTGTTTTTGCTACTTCTAGGGCAGCATAGCAAGCGGCGCCAGATGAAGGACCAACAAGAATTCCTTCTAGACTTGCGAGACGACGAGTAATATCGTATGCATCCTCATCAGTTATTTGATGAATTTTATCATAGACTTCTTGGTTTAACGTATCTGGGATGAAGCCAGGACTTGTCCCAACAAGCTTGTGCTTCCCTGGCTTTCCCCCTGATAAAACAGGTGAACCTGCGGGCTCGACGACATGTACTTGGATATCTTCATAATGCTCTTTAAGAACTTCTCCAGTCCCTGTAATCGTACCACCGGTTCCAGCGGTTGCTACAAAAGCTTTAAGTGGCTTTCCAATTTCCTTCATGGCTTCCATGATTTCTAATGCCGTTGAATGACGATGGGCATCAGGATTGGCATCATTTTCAAATTGCATCGGGATAAAGCTGTTTGGAATTTCAGCAGCTAATTCTTCAGCCTTGCGGATCGAACCCGGCATTTTTTCATCGCCAGGAGTAAGGACAACCTCTGCCCCATATGCTTTTAATATATTGATTCTTTCTTTTGTCATTGTATCTGGCATAACGAGAATGGATTTATAGCCTCTGGCAGCTGCATTCATTGCCAAGCCAATTCCAGTATTTCCGCTTGTAGGCTCAATAATCGTAGCGCCCTTTTTTAATAATCCTTTCTTCTCAGCTTCAATAATCATATTGAAAGCAGCTCTATCTTTAACACTGCGACTTGGATTATAAAATTCTAGTTTTAAATATACATCGACTCCATTTTCAGGAGCTAGACGATTTAGTTTTACCATTGGGGTATCCCCGATTAAATCGGAAATATTTTCAACAAACTTCATCAAATCTTCCTCTCTAGGTTTATCAACGAATTAGTCTCTTTCCTATCATATCGAAAACATATGATTCGGGGCAACTGGGTTGATTATGAATTTTTTGGTGGTTATGATGAAAAGAATAAGAAATACGTTTAATGTTTTTCAGAAAGGACGATATAATGGAAAGAAAACAACATTTTTTTTATGCGCTAAAGCTTCCAAAAGAAGTGAAGACCTATTTGGAACACACTTGCGAAAAATTACAGCAGGAGTTTCCTTTTAGCAGTTGGGTACATCGTGAGGATTACCATATTACGTTAGCTTTCTTAGGAAGTGCGAATCTAAAACAGCTGGCAGTCTCGATAAACACTATTGAGAAAGAGCTTGCGGAGTGGACCTCTATTTCATTAAAGCTCAATCATTTTGGGGTGTTTGGAAAAAGCGATTCCCCGAGAATTTTTTGGGCGGGTTTAGAAAAAGAAGAAAGTCTGTCTTTGCTTCGGAAAAAAGTGTATCAGGCCTGTATGCAGGCAGGATTTCAACTTGACACAAGAGATTTTAACCCTCATATCACCCTTGCTAGAAAATGGAAAGGGGAACAGCCCTTTTCGATGGAGAGCTTGACTAGAATAGAGCCTATTTCATTTATCGCAAATGAAGTTGTTTTATATGAAACGCATGTCCAAAAGCTTCCAAAATATGAGGTGAAAAACTCATTCTTTTTAAAGTAATGTAAAGTAAGGAAGGTCAAATAATGGGTCAGCTAATAAAGCTACAAGACTATGTTTCGCGATATGAACAGGATATTTTCTTATATCCTTCCCGATTTGTGAGATTGAAAACGCAACAATGGGACAAATGGAAGAGAGCATGGGAAAATGGGGACAGCCTTCAGGAAAGAGTGGAGACGCCTGCTGTTCCAGAATGGTATGAAGAGGAGAAAGAGCCTTTTTTTACACGAATTAAAGATTTATTTAAAAGAGGAAAAGAAGAAGAGGAGGAGGAGATTTTTGCGAAAGTCCCAACTAATACCTTTTCATTTTCTCCCTCTCTGTCGACTCAACCAAATACATTGGATGAATTAAAACGAAATTTTTTAGACCAGTTATATGCATTTCAATTAAAATGGGCAACGACAACGATTGCTGAACAATCCTTTATTGATAAACACTTTTATGAGGATGTAAGGCTGAAATATTTTTTACAAAGATTTCCGGATACCTATTTAGTCCTGTATCACCCTATTTTCCTATTAAAAACAGCACCTGTTGAGGTAGAAATTATCCTTATTACTCCAACTGAAGTTTGGTGTATTACCTTTTTAGAGGAAGAGGATCGGGCTGTGTTTGTGGGCTCCAATGAACACTTTTGGTTGAAACGCAATCAGGAGCAAGAGCAGAAGGTTTTAAACCCGTTGATTGCTTTAAATAGGACGGAGAAAGTAACGAAAAATATCTTAAATCATTACGAAATTGAGCTCCCGATTCAAAAAGCGGTCTTAACTCGTAATGGATATATCGATTACCCGTCTGCTCCTTATGATACAAAGTTTATTGAAAGACGCAATTATGAAAAATGGTTTCAGAACATGCGCTCACAACGCTCTCCTTTAAAGCATATTCAATTGAAGGCAGCACAAGCTCTCTTAAATTACTGCCAAACGACTAGTGTGCGCAGGCCTGAGTGGGATGTAGAACCGGAACAAGAATATTGATGAAAATGTAGGTTTTAGAGAATGAACAATATCCATTTCATTATTAACCCTCAAGCAAAAAATGGCTATTCGATGAACGTATGGGAGAAGGTCGAAAAAGAGCTTATATCAAAGCATCTACCTTATCATGCAGCATTAACGAAATATCGAGGACATGCTGTAGAAATGGTCAAATCCATTCATAGGAACCTCGCTCCTAAGGAAACGGCGCTGATTGTTGCCATTGGGGGCGATGGAACAATACACGAAGTTATAAATGGTGCATCTCAGGTGGAAAATGTCATGATTGGATTTATACCTGCTGGTTCAGGAAATGATTTTAGGCGGGGATACGGTATTCCAAAAGATCCTCTCACTGCGCTACAGTTTATTTTAGAACAAGTAAAAGAACTACCTTTACTCGTAGATGTTGGTGAAATCGAAAATTGTAATGGGAAGAAAACGAGCTTTATCAACAATATGGGGGTTGGATTTGACGCTCTTATTACAAAGGAAGCAAATTCTTCTCGTTTGAAAGGAATGCTGAATCGTTTTCATTTAGGAAGTCTTGTTTATGCCTATTTTGTGATGAAAGAATTGTTTTCTTTTAAGTGTAGCGATGTATTGGTGAGTATAGACGGGGAGAGCATCTCTTATAAAAACGTTTGGTTTGTGACGGTTTCTAATCAGCCTTTCTATGGAGGTGGGATGAAAATCTCCCCAAGGGCAAATGTTCGAGATGGTTTGTTAAATGTAACGATTGTACATAATCTCTCAAAGCTAAAATTTTTGCTTGTCTTTATAACCGTGTTTTGGGGTGGCCATACGAAATTTAAAGAAGTAGAGGAAATGGTCGGAAGGCAAATCTCGATTCAAACGAATGCCCCCTTCTATGCCCACGCAGACGGAGAATACATAGGAGAAACTCCTCTTACGATAAAGGTAAAACGTCAAGTCATGCCATTAATACTGAAAAAATAGATGAATAGCATGATTAAGAAGGTTGATAGATTTGTTTAGTAAGTGCTAGAAAGCTAATAATCAGCTTGCTGCTCAGATAAAGATAACAGTTGAAATTTTAATGAGGACTTGACGGAAATTGGTATTAGGAGATAAAATTTAAAGGATGAAGAATCCGTCTAAAATGAAAATGATTCATAGAAAGTCAAAAAAACATTTGTCTTTCAATTATCTTTCATTTATTATGAAGTTTGCACAAGATAGCTATTGTAGATCGTATCAGTAGCTGTCTTTTTTATTCGAACGAAGCAAGTTACTTAATTTCATTTCATAATGATGAACATTGTGAAATTTACTTACTGAAGGTGAACAATTTTGGAACACTTATTTGGACAAGAATGGGAAATTGTCCCTGCTGGAGGGGCAACGGGTGAAGCGTTTTTTGCACAACATGAAGGACAAAGGCTATTCTTAAAGCGAAACTCCTCACCGTTTCTAGCCGTCTTATCAGCAGAAGGAATTGTTCCGAAGCTTATTTGGACTAAGAGACTGGAGAGCGGAGATGTCATCACCGCTCAGCAATGGTTAGAGGGAAGAGAGCTTAAGCCACCTGAAATGAACGGTGAAAGAGTGGCCAAGCTCCTTCAAAAAATTCATGGTTCCGATCCCCTACTCGGAATGTTAAAACGAATGGGGAAAACTCCGTTACAACCAAGTCATCTTCTCGATTCATTAGAAAAAGCGTTGGATCAGGAGCTTCTTTGGCATCCCATTGTTATTTCATCGTTAAAATTTTTAAAAGAAGAGCTCTCGAATATCCCAACCCATCTTCAAGTTGTTTGTCATGGAGACGTGAATCACAACAATTGGCTATTAACGGAAGATAACCAATTGTATTTGATCGACTGGGACGGAGCGATGATTGGTGATCCTGCTTTTGATTTAGGAATGCTCCTTTATTGGTATGTTCCCGAAGAACAATGGGAGGATTGGGTTCACCTCTATGGGATTACATTAAATGATCATCTGCGATTGCGGATGAAATGGTATTTCATTGCACAAACATTACTGACCATTCAATGGTCAAAAAACAAGGATCGTACCGAAGAAATAGAGAAATGGCTCACGGTCATTAAGGATCTTTCAAATTAAGAAAATGTTTCAACATCATTAACCCATTGTGATAGTTGTTGTTGATGGGATTCAATATGATTATCTAAGTTGCTTGAATGAATGCCATTTTGGCTGTAGTTGTAGATTTGTTCTAATACATCATTATTCATATTTGAATCGGCCATTAATGATTTCACTAGGCGTTCTAATTGTTCAAGTTCTGATACAGACCCACAACAATCGACTTGGTGGTTGTTTAATATATCTTTCAATAATTGAAGTTGATCTTGTTGATTTAGTGGCACCTCGTACACCCTTTCAATAAGTCCAGATTTTTATAAGGAATTCACATCTAGCATGTGAATTCCTTATCTTGTTTATTCACGGTTCGATTCCACTTCGTTCTATTTTTAACTTGCGTGAAAACCTTCTTAATGATATGGTTTGTACGAATATTTATTTTTGATTTTAGGGGTGTACAGATGCGTTTACGACATAAACCGTGGGCAAGAGAAATGCTGGATTCACATCCCCAGTATGTCATCTCTTCTCCAGAACAACATAAAGGAAATTGGAAGGCTGTTTTTGAAAAGGACCAGCCAATCCATATTGAAGTAGGAACTGGGAAAGGTCGATTCATAACGGAAATGGCAAAGGCCAATCCACATATTAATTATATCGGCATTGAGCTTTTCGAAAGCGTCATTGTCTCTGCTCTTGAACGTTTAATTGAAGCTGACTTACCTAATGTTAAGTTATTAAATATAAACGGTGAAAAGCTAACGGAATACTTCGCAAAAGGTGACGTTAGTCGAGTGTATTTAAATTTTTCCGATCCTTGGCCAAAGAACCGCCATGCGAAAAGACGTTTAACATATAAAAGCTTTTTAAAACTGTATGAGGATATTCTTATTGATAATGGAGAAATCCATTTTAAGACCGACAATCAAGGATTGTTTGAATACTCCCTTATGAGTTTTTCAGAATATGGTCTACTACTGAAATATATAAGCCTCGACCTTCACAATAGTGACTTTGAAGGAAATATTATGACGGAGTATGAAGAGAAGTTTTCGCAAAAGGGTAGTCGGATTTATCGCTGTGAAGTACAGTATCGATAAAAGGAAAAAAGCTGTTCCTTTCCTTAAGGAGTAGCTTTTTATTTGTTCATAGTTTTCTAAATTTTGAACAAATGGTAAGATGTTTTTAAGGAGGGGATTTTAATGGAAACGTTACAAATTGGTGAGTACAAATTGACCTGGCTCCGTGGAGGAGTAACCCATCTCGACGGTGGGGCGATGTTTGGAGTTGTACCAAAGGCGTTATGGTCAAAAAAATATCCACATAATGAGAAGAATCAGATTCCATTAAGAACAGATCCAATATTAATACAAGGTAAGGGTGAAACCTTTTTAATTGAATCAGGAATTGGTGTTGGTAAGCTGACAGATAAACAAAAAAGGAATTTTGGCGTATTAGAAGAGTCGACAATCGAGCTTTCATTAGAGGATTTAGGCTTAACGACCGCTGATATTGATTATGTGCTGATGACCCATCTTCATTATGATCATGCGAATGGACTTTCAAAGCGTGTAGGGGAAGAGTATCTTTCCGTTTTTCCAAATAGTAAAATCATTACATCCAAAATAGAATGGGATGAAATGAGAGAGCCGAATATCCGCTCAAGGAATACATACTGGAAAGAAAACTGGGAACCCATTCAAGCTCAAGTGGAGACATTTGAGAACGAATGGACGTACGGTCCAATCAAAATGGTACACACCGGTGGTCATAGTGATGGACATTCGATTGTGATCCTAGAAGATGGAGGAGAAACGGCCTTACATATGGCTGATATCATGCCGACACATGCTCACCAAAATGTGCTCTGGGTGATGGCCTATGATGATTATCCGATGACCTCTATATATGCAAAACAAAAATGGCTTGAATTCGGACTATCCCAAAAAGCATGGTTCACATTTTATCATGATGCCGTTTATCGAGCAGTAAAATGGAATGAAGAGAATAAACTCATACAAACGGTGAAAAGAGTGGAGTAGAAGGACTCAAAATGGGACAGGAGGCGATCTCCTGTCCCATTTTTCTTAGCTTATTTCTTTAGTTTCAATAATGCTTCCGGTAGCAGCGTCAGCAATAAACTCATATTGCTTCATGCTGTCATCCGTGAATCGTGAGATACCACCTTTATAGACAGTATAAGTTAAATTGTGATTCTCATACGGCTCTGCTTTCATTTGAATCCATGAACCACTTATCGGTCCAGATTGCTTAAATAATTCTTTTGCATTTGCTAATGCTTTTTCAGGAGAAACATAGGTTTTCGCATCCAATAATTGCTTAGTGGCAAAACCACTTATAACTCCCACACCCAGTCCTAAGAAAAAAGATTTCCAATTCAAAGAAAGGCCCCCCCTCTAGAAAGTATGCACGATATCCATCATATCACCAAGACATATCAAAAAAAAATCAGCCTTAATCGTAGAGTTCATGCCCCCATTTTAACATAAACTAAATACAGAAGGTGGTAAGTCGAAAGAAACTTCTGTAAAATAAAAAGTATACGCTACATTTCAGTACCTAGAAAAAGCGAAATCGCCATGGACGAATAGATTGTGGATTTTTACATAGGATGGCATGAGAAGGAGTCGAAAAAATGAACGAAAATACGAAAGCACTCTTTAAAACATTAACGGAGCTTCCTGGAGCACCAGGGAATGAACATCTAGTTCGTAAGTTTATGAAAGAGCAACTATCAAAATATAGTGATGAAGTTGTTCAAGATAAATTAGGTGGAGTGTTCGGGATAAGAAAAGGTGACGGTCCTACGGTAATGGTCGCAGGACATATGGACGAGGTTGGATTTATGGTAAGTGCGATTACCGACAATGGAATGCTTCGTTTTCAAACATTAGGCGGATGGTGGAGCCAAGTACTTTTGGCCCAACGTGTCCAAATTATCACTGAAAACGGACCTATTATTGGAGTAATTGGCTCAATCCCTCCACATTTATTAGATGAAGCAAAACGTAGCAAGCCGATGGAAATTAGTAATATGTTAATCGATATTGGTGCCGATGATAAAGAAGATGCAATCAAAATCGGGATTAAGCCAGGGCAACAAATTGTTCCTATTTGCCCATTTACACCGATGGCTAATGAGAAAAAAATCATGGCCAAATCATGGGATAATCGATATGGCTGTGGACTATCGATTGAATTATTAGAAGCATTAAAAGATGACGTGCTTCCGAATACCCTTTATTCTGGAGCAACGGTTCAAGAAGAGGTTGGATTAAGAGGAGCGCAAACAGCAGCAACAATGATTAAACCGGATATTTTCTTTGCTTTAGATGCTTCACCAGCAAATGATATGACAGGTGACAAAAAGGAATTCGGACAGTTAGGAAAAGGAACACTGCTTAGAATACTAGACCGTTCAATGGTCACTCATCGTGGTATGAGAGAATTTATCCTTGATACGGCTGAGCAAAACGATATTCCTTATCAATACTTTGTTTCCGCCGGCGGGACGGATGCAGGACGTGTTCATTTAACGAATGAAGGAGTTCCTAGTGCTGTAGTGGGGATTTGTTCACGCTATATTCATACTCATGCTTCAATCATTCATGTAGATGATTACGCAGCTGCAAAGGAATTGCTGATCAAATTAGTGAAGTCCTGTGATCGAACGACGGTAGAAACGATTAAGCAAAATAGTTAAGTCTATCATGAAAAAAGAGTTATTTTTTGAAAGAAGGAAGAGCAGTAATGAAAGTAGTCATCGGTACGAAGAACCCAGCGAAAATAAAGGCGGTACAAGCTGCTTTTGAAGGATATGATGTCCACTTTGAAACACGAAATACAGCCTCTGGGGTCAATGAACAACCACTTTCCGATGAGGAGACGATCAAAGGAGCAGTGAATCGTTCTATAGCAGCCCTTAAAGAGGGAAAAGGGGATATAGGCATAGGTCTTGAGGGCGGTGTTCAAGAGCATGGAGGAGAGCTGTTTCTTTGCAATTGGGGAGCTTTAACGATACAGGGAAAAACGCCTTTTGTAGCAGGTGGGGCACGAATCCCACTACCGAAGGAAATCGCCGATCGCTTAAGAGCTGGTGAGGAGTTGGGGCCAGTCATGGATCAGTACACTCAAAAAGAAAACATTCGTAAGCATGAAGGAGCTATAGGGATCTTTTCGAACGGAAGAGTTAATCGAGCGGAGATGTTTTCTCATGTAATGAAGCTGTTGATTGGTCAATACGAGTTCTATAGGAAGAATAATAAATAAATTGTTTTTGGTTAGTGCTTTTATGCAAGGAGGAAAAGGTATGAGAAATCACGATAAAGCAATTCTGCTTTTTGTGATGGTCACCATATGGCTTACGGGCTGCTCTGCATCATTTGAAGAAGAACAAGCTGATGCGACTGGAGCGGTCGAAGAAGCCTTTAAAGAAGCGCCTAAAGAAAGTAACCATGAAAATGAGGATATCCAATATTACTTACCATTTGGATTCGAGGTTGAGGAAGAAACGGCCAATAATATTATATTAAAGAATGGGGCAAAAACCTATATTCTATTCTATAATCTCCAAGAAGACATGAATAGTGAAGTTGTTTTAAACGCTACTCTACAACAAAAGGAATTTGATGTTGATCAGCGTTTAACTGAAGGCGACAAATTAGGCTATTTCCTGATTGAAAAAACAAGTGAAAAAGATAATGAAGTAATCGTAGGGATTGGTGGAGTAAAGCTTACAAGTGAAGTGAAAACAAAAAACTTATCATCTGAAGCAGAAACGATGATGCGCATTGCCAACTCCGTCCAGTTTAATCTCTAATTATAAGCCATGACATAAGTTCAGCCATTAAGCTGAACATGTCATGGCTTTTTTCGTTAAATGTAGATAATCCAACTTGAGATAAGGAATATTAAAAAAGTAGTTCCCTTTTCTGTTAGCTAAAGATAAAATAGATATCATTACAAGTGTAAAGACACCTGTTTGAATGAGAGGGGAAAAAGAATGAGAGATTTTATACATAGAAAAGGAGTCAGTTTATCTCCGAAAGTATACTTTATTGATGCATTAAGTAGTATGGCGCTTGGTTTATTTTCATCTTTAATTATTGGGTTAATTATTCAAACAATCGGAAACCAGTTCCATATTGATTATTTGACTGAAATGGGGACATTGGCTATGGGTCTTATGGGTCCAGCCATTGGGGTAGCAGTGGCCTACGGGTTAGGTGCTCCACCACTCGTTATTTTTGCTGCAATTGTTAGTGGAGCGGCAGCTGCAGCATTTGACGGCGGTCCAGCTGGGAGCTTTGTAGCAGCCCTTATTTCAACGGAAATCGGGAAGTTGGTAAGCAAAGAAACGAAAATTGATATTATCGTTACACCATTAACAACCATTTACGCTGGCTATACGACTGCTTATTTTATTGGACCTGCAGTGGGGTCTCTCATGAAAGGATTAGGAAATCTTATTATGTGGGGGACTGAACAAAGACCTATTATTATGGGAGTTGTTGTCGCTGTTCTAATGGGACTTGCCCTTACAGCCCCTATTTCGAGTGCTGCAATCGCCTTAATGCTTGATTTAAATGGGATAGCAGCAGGAGCAGCTACAATTGGGTGTGCGGCGCAGATGGTTGGCTTTGCTGTTAGCAGCTATCGGGAGAATAAATGGAGTGGTTTAGTTGCTATAGGAATCGGGACATCGATGTTGCTTGTACCGAATATTATCAAAAACCCAAGAATATTAATCCCACCAACCATTGCTGGAGCTTTGTTAGCCCCCATTGGAACGACCCTTTTCATTTTGCATAACAATGCTGCAGGAGCAGGAATGGGAACAAGTGGATTTGTCGGTCCGATCATGACGTTTACAACGATGGGCTTTGGAGGAGATGTGATTTTCAAGGTCATCTTGTTGCATATTATTGGACCTGCTATCATTAGCTTGTTACTATCAGAATATATGAGAAAAAAAGGTTGGATAAAAGCAGGTGATCTGCTTATTCAAACAGAAGGAGCAAAAAAATGAAAAAGCTAGAAAGCATGGAGCAATTTGAACAATTACGTAATGAAGGAAAACATATTTTTATGTTCTCAGCGGATTGGTGTCCGGATTGTCGTTTTATTGACCCATTCTTACCAGAACTTGAAGAAAAATACAAAGACTACACATTCATCTATGTAGACCGTGATCAGTTTATCGATTTATGTGCTCAAGTGGATGTTTTTGGTATTCCAAGTTTTATCGCCTATGGAGATGGAAAAGAACTGGGTCGTTTTGTTAGCAAAGATCGAAAAACACAAGAACAAATTGAACAATTTATTGAAGGACTAGCAAAAGAAATATTGATTTGATTGTACGAGCATGGAGCCTCCGTCTTTGAGATGGGGGCTTTTTTATTGTAAAATAGATGAGATTGGGATTGAGAAGACTCCATCTTGAGGAGGAAATGAAGTTGAAAATGGATAGCGTGAAGATGAAAAGAGAGTTAGAAAAAAGACTACAAAGTCCTGAACGGACGTTTACTTACGACAAAAAGAATGACCAACTAAGGATTGAAAATAAAGAAACAGGAAAAGGAATTACGATTTCATTACCGGGAATTGTCGGAAAGTGGGAAGAACAAAAGGAAAAGGCCATAGATGCGGTTGTTTATTATGTTGAACAAGGGCTTTTAGCGATGGTCGAACCACTCACGTTGGAAGGGCATGAAAAAAGAATATATCCGGTCATCCGCTCTACCTCTTTTCCAACTGTATCAGAAGATGAGGTGGAACTTTTACACGATGAGCATACAGCAGAAACAAGAATCTATTATGCTCTAGACTTGGAAAAGACATATCGATTAATTGATCAGAAGCTGATGGAAAAAGAAGGTTGGGAGAAAAAGCGGATTAAAGAGATCGCATTGTTCAATGTACGCTCTTTACGTACCGATTTAAAAAAAGATGAAGTAGCAGGTAATATTTTCTATTTTTTAAATAAAAACGATGGGTATGATGCTAGTCGTATCTTAAATGAATCATTTTTGAAAGAAATGGAACAGCAAATAACAGGAACGATGGCAGTTGCAGTGCCTCATCAAGATGTGCTAATTATCGCTGATATTCGCAATGATACAGGCTATGATATTTTAGCACAGATGACAATGAGCTTTTTTGCAAGTGGTAGAGTTCCCGTTACAGCTCTTTCCTTCCTGTACGAAAATGGGGAATTAGAACCGATTTTTATACTAGGAAAAAACAAGAAAAAATAACAATTAGTGGAAGGGTCAGACCGATTTCAGGTGGCCCTTTTATCTTTTTTGAAAACTTGCACGCAAAGGGTTTTCGCTTGCATAATAAGTAAAAGTACTTGGCAAAAAAATAAAAAAATAAAACAGGTATTTAGAACCGTTCCTTCAGATTTGTCTCGATATTTTTATTTTTATTGCTAAAATAAACATAAGAGTTATACTAAGATGTTGATATTTTCATATTGAAGAAATCTTCCAAACGATTTTTAAGATTAGGATTAGAAAGAGTGATTGATTTTGAGTTGGTTTAAGAGATTGTTACATTATTTTAAAAGTGAGGAAGATGAATACATAGATGAGCTACCTCAAAATAAGAATGAGGGAAATCGAGATGTGGACGCTAAGGTGATTTATCAATACCCTAAAGGCCAATTTCGTTTTCCTTTAATTCCAGATGAGGAGCTTAAGAAAAAAAGAAAAAAAGCAATGAGGAGAGGAAAGAGAACCGAAAGCATTCAAATGAAACCATGTCTTCGAGAAGGGAAACGAGGCGAAATACACCAGCCGTACAGGAAGCTCGTGCTAGAACAAGTCATACTCCGGTACAAAAAAAGCCAAGTCCGTCTTCTCGACCATTTCGTCCGACAGAAATTCCTTCTCCTATTTATGGATTTGATAAACATCCGAAACGGACCGCACCAGTTGAATTTGAATTGGACACTTTTTCTTCTCATCTAGAGGTTGACCCTCAGCGATTAGCGTCAGAACGAGAAGAAAAAAATACGGCGCGAGTTGAAGAAACACCTCTTATGACACCTACTAAGAGAACAATGGCAGAGGAGTTATTGGAACCACAGGAGGAAAAGTATGTTGAAGTGGCCCCTATACAAGAAGCAGATAAGGTTCTAGAGGTCGAAGACGAATTATATATCGAGGAAGAAACGAGCTTACAACAGCAAGAACTTGTCCAGCAGTTCGCCAATCGAGAGTTAGAGTATCAATTCGATGTCGAAGAAGAAATCATAGAGGCGGAAGCAGAAGATGTGTTTGCGGATCATATTGAGCAAGAAGAAGTGATCCAAGAAGAGCTAATCGACCAACCAGAGTCCGAAAGAGTGACCGAAGCTTCTGAATCAAATAGGAGATCCCATCTTCCCTTTAATGTTCTTATGCTAAAGGAAGATAAAAGAAAGCTTGCAGAACGTTCAACGGCAAGGAATGAGATTACTCGCTCAACAGAAGAGGCTGCCGTTACTGTTGAGAAAGCAATAGCTGACGACGAAGAGACGAGTGAGGAAGAATACTATGTTCATCCTTCCTATGACCTTTTGAAGCCACCTGTTTTTAAAAGTGTTGATCGTGAATGGTTAGCATTGCAAGAAGAGCAACTGAATGAAACGCTTTTCCATTTTAACGTAAGAGCAAGTGTTGCAAACGTGACACAAGGGCCATCGGTTACAAGATTTGAGGTGCATCCAGAGCCTGGAGTAAAGGTGAATAAAATTACGAATCTTGCTGATGATATTAAGCTAAGCTTGGCAGCGAAGGATATACGGATGGAAGCGCCGATTCCAGGGACGCATATGATTGGAGTGGAAGTCCCGAACGAATCGAGTCGACCTGTGTTTATTAGTGAGATTATCGGAAGCGATGAATTTGCTGCTTCTACATCTCCCTTAACAGCCGTTCTTGGACTTGATATTTCTGGAAAGCCGATCGTCACCGATTTAAGAAAAATGCCTCATGGGTTGATTGCGGGAGCAACTGGTTCAGGAAAAAGTGTTTGCATTAATTCCATTCTTGTTAGTCTTCTCTATAAGGCGAACCCAAATGAAGTGAAATTGCTATTGATAGACCCAAAAATGGTTGAGCTGGCACCGTATAATCAAATCCCACATCTTGTTAGTCCGGTTATTACAGATGTGAAAGCGGCGACGGCGGCACTAAAATGGGCGGTTGAAGAAATGGAAAGACGGTATGAACTCTTTGCCCATGCAGGGGTTCGAGATATTACTCGTTATAATGATATCTGTGAGCAACAAAAGAACTATTCGGTGAAACTCCCTTATATCGTGATTATTATTGATGAGCTTGCTGATTTAATGATGATGTCGCCAGCCGATGTTGAGGAAGCGATTTGTCGGATTGCCCAAAAAGCGCGCGCTTGTGGAATTCATCTAATTATTGCCACGCAGCGACCATCGGTTGATGTTATTACCGGGCTCATAAAAGCCAATGTGCCAACAAGAATTGCTTTTTCTGTTTCTTCTCAAATTGATTCTAGAACGATCATCGATATTAGCGGGGCAGAAAGATTACTTGGGCGTGGTGACATGTTGTTCTTAGAAAATGGCTCTTCAAAACCGGTGCGACTGCAAGGAACTTACGTATCTGATGAAGAAATTGATGCCATTGTCGCTCATGTAAGAAGAGAGCAAAGTCCACAATATTTGTTTGAGCAAGAGGAGTTATTGAAAAAAGCAGTCGTGACGGAAGAAGAGGATGAATTATTTTACGAGGCGTGTGAGTTCATTGTAGAACAAGGTGGAGCCTCTACTTCCAGTCTTCAGCGTAAATTTAAGATTGGTTATAATCGTGCGGCAAGACTTATTGATATGATGGAGGAACAAGGCTTGATTTCTGAGGCGAGAGGAAGTAAGCCTAGAGATGTATTAATTACTGAATCAGAGCTTGAATCGATGCAAGATGAATGAATTTGAAGGATAGGCTCTTTTCTTATAAGGAATCGAACATCAATATGTTTGAGAAGAGAGCCTTTGTTTTATAATAAAGTAAGAAGAGCATGTCTGTTACATGGGATTCGATTTCCCTTTTTACGCCATAGTTTTTATGAACGATTGGTGCTATAATATTTTAACATGAGCTTGTTTTGTATACATATGAGAAAATCGATTGTTAATGTGGATTTTTTTTCGTACATCCTATAATGAGCAAAATTTAATCATAGTCATATACTGATTTACAGAATGGCTCTTTTAGAAAATAACGCGATCAGGAAAATTTCAATACGATTTAACGAAGAACTAGTTAATAAAATGAGAGGTTCGTTTATCATTTTAAAGTGAATTCCTGAGTATATATTAATGGCAACTTAGTAAATGCTGTTTTGAAACGAAAAGCAGCGTTACAGGTAGAAGATGGTTGGAGGTTCTTATATGACAATTTACCACTTTGTAGGTATAAAAGGATCAGGAATGAGTGCTCTCGCACAAATTCTCCATGATATGAATTACGAGGTACAAGGTTCAGATTATGAAAAGCGATTTTTCACGCAAAAGGCACTTGAAGAAGCGGGAATTAAAATTCTCCCCTTTCAAAAGGAAAATATTGAGCCTGGTATGACAGTTATTGCGGGAAATGCCTTTCCTGATACACATGAGGAAATTGTTAGAGCGATGGAATTAGGATTACCCGTGATTCGTTATCATCGTTTCTTAGGGCAATTTATGCAAAACTTTACGAGCGTAGGCATTACAGGTGCTCATGGAAAAACATCGACTACTGGATTGCTTGCTCATGTTATGGGCGGAGCAAAACCAACATCATACTTAATTGGTGATGGAACAGGGAAAGGAAATAAGGATGCGGAATTTTTCGTATTCGAGGCTTGTGAATATCGCCGACACTTCTTATCCTATTTTCCTGACTATTGCATCATGACAAATATTGATTTTGATCATCCTGATTATTTCGCCAATATTGAGGATGTTTTTTCTGCGTTCCAAGAAATGGCGGTACAAGTTAAAAAAGGGATCATTGCTTGTGGTGATGATGAGCAACTACAAAAAATTCAAGCAAAGGTACCTGTTCTTTTCTATGGCTTTGGCGAAGAAAATGATTTCCAGGCTAGGAATGTAGAAACAACAAGTGAAGGTACTACTTTTGATGTATTTATTCGCAACACTTTTTATGATACGTTCTCGATTCCAACTTTTGGTGATCACAATATATTGAACGCTCTTGCAGTTATTGCATTATGTCACTACGAGGAAATAGATGCGGAAATTGTGAAAGAGCAATTACTTACGTTTAAAGGTGTAAAGCGCCGTTTTACAGAAAAAACGATTGGTTCGCAAATCCTTATTGATGATTATGCCCATCACCCAACTGAAATTCGGGCAACGATCCATTCAGCAAGACAAAAATATCCTGATCGAAAAATCATCGCAGTTTTCCAGCCACATACATTTACTCGAACACAAACGTTCTTAAATGAATTTGCAGAGAGCTTAAATCTCGCTGATAAATCGTTCTTATGTGAAATATTCGGCTCTGCTCGGGAAAATCATGGTCAACTTTCGATTGAAGATTTAAGAGATCTTATCCCAAATGCTGAAATTATTAATGAAGATGAAACGAATGTTTTAAAGGAATATGAAAATAGTGTCATCATCTTTATGGGGGCTGGCGATATTCAAAAATTCCAGAGCGCCTATGAAAAAAGCTTAGAGTAATCAAAAAAAGCTGATTTAGTGAGGAGTAATGATCCTTCTAAATCAGCTTTTTATTTTATTTTAGATTTTCAGGGTTTAATGATTCTAGTTCTGGGATGACAAAACGACCGTCTTTACGAATCAGGATGTCATCGAAATACATTTCTCCCCCGCCGTATTCAGCTCTTTGAATGTTAACCATATCCCAATGTATATTGGAATGATTGCCGTTAAAGGCATCGTCATAACATTGTCCAGGTGTAAAGTGGAAGCTTCCATCTATTTTTTCATCAAATAAAATATCTTGCATTGGATGGGAGATATATGGGTTTACTCCAATCGCAAATTCTCCGACATAGCGAGCGCCTTCATCTGTATCAAAAATTTGATTAATTCGCTTTGTATCATTGGATTCTGCCTCTACAATTTTTCCATCCTTAAACGTGAGCTTGACGTTTTCAAATGTAGTGCCTTGATATGGAGATGGTGTATTATACGTAATCACACCATTTACAGAATCACGTACAGGTGCAGTATACACTTCTCCATCTGGAATATTCATTTGTCCAGAACATTTGATGGCTGGGATGTCCTTAATCGAGAAAGATAAATCAGTACCAGGTCCAGTGATACGAACTTTATCGGTTTTGTTCATGAGCTCGACTAAGTTGTCCATTGCTTTATCCATTTTTCCATAATCTAAGTTACAAACATTAAAGTAGAAATCCTCAAAGCCTTCTGTACTCATTTTTGCTAGTTGGGCCATCGAGGAAGTTGGATAGCGAAGGACCACCCATCTTGTTTTTGGAACACGAATGTCGCGGTGGACCTTTTTACCAATTGTAGAACCATGGATCTTCATTTTGTCATCTGGTACATCAGCATGTTCGTTAATGTTATCACCAGAGCGTAATCCTATGTATGCATCCATTTTGCTCATAACATTTGCTTCAAAATCTGCAATCATATTAAATTGCTCTTCATTTGCTCCAAGAAGTAGCGCACGGTCTACGATGTGATCTTTTAAGGATACAAATGGGTAGCCGCCTGCTTTGTATGCTTCATCGACAAGTGCCGTAACAAGCTCCCGCTGAAGGCCGAAGTTTTCGATCAGTACTTTTTCCCCTTTTTGTAATTTTACAGAGTAATTAATTAGATTTTTTGCCAGTGTTTCAATTCGTGGATCTTTCACGTTTTATCCCCCCGTTGAATAATCGACTTCTTGTTTGATTTAATGTTCTAAATCAGATCTATTTTACCCCTTTTTCGCTGTTTTGTTTTAAAATTTTGCTATTTCCTCAATAAATCGCATCCATCAAACCTGAAACAAGTGCACTTTTATGTTAAGATTTTCTTATAGAGGGAAATGCTAGAGTATAATAGAAGACAGATGGATGTTAGTGGAGGTGCTCATTTTTGGAAATAATTCTTTATTTAAGTGCAGCAGTGGCTGCAATTGCTTTTTTAATTTTAGTCCTGTTTATTGGAAGGACGTTGAAATCACTGCAAGTAACGCTTGATAGCGTTTCAAAAACATTGATTGGTCTCGAGCAGCAGCTAGAAGGTGTAACAAGGGAAACAACAGAATTATTATCGAAAACAAATGTACTCGCTGAAGATTTACAGAAAAAATCGGAGAGTCTCAACGGAGTAGTAGAAGCAGTTAAGGATGTTGGAGGTTCTTTAAAGAAACTAGGTGGAACCTTACAAAACGTTACATCATCCGTTGACAAGCAGGTTGAGCAAAATAAAGATAAAGTTTCACAAGTGGTGCAATGGAGTCAAGTTCTTCTCGAATTAAAAGAGAAATGGGCAGCGAAGAAATCTCAGACTAAAGTCATTTCCGAGAAGAAAATGGAAAGAGTAAGAGAAAGGGATAACTAATCTTAAGGAGGTTTTTTTAAGATGCCAAATAATGAGAATCAGCAACGGGAAAAAACGGAAAGTGGTGTAAATACGAAAGATTTCTTGATTGGGGCGTTCATCGGAGGCATTGTTGGTGCCGCAACAGCTTTATTTCTAACACCAAAATCTGGCAAGGATATACGAAATAATTTATCAGAACAGGCTCATTCTATCAAAATTAAAACCGATCACCTTCGTGAGGCCGCTGTTATGAAAAGCTCCGAACTAGCAGAAGTAGCGAAAGAGAAGACAAATACAATTGGACAAGCAGTCTCTAAACAGTCGAATCAAATTCTTAACAAGGTGAAAGCATTAAAACCAGCTGGTGAATTAAGTGAAGGTGAAAACAAAGGAGCTCCAACGAGTGAGCAATCTGATATTCAAAGAAAGTTAGAAGAAACAAAACGAGCATTTGATGAAACAGAACATCAGCTGAATCACTAAGTGAATGTTGGAGGAAAGATGAATGGAAAAATTGGAGTCAATTGAACAATTTGAAATAACGTTAAAGGAGAATCCACGATTTTTCTTTTTAAAGCATTCTTTAACCTGCCCGATTAGTCAAGCGGCATTTGAAGAATATGAAAGCTTTGCAAAGCAACATGAAGAGTTGAATTTTTATTATTTAGCTGTACAAGAAGCTCGTCCCTTATCGAACCATATAGCCGAAACGTTCCAGGTAAAACATGAGTCACCACAAGCGCTGCTATTTAATCAAGAATCAGTTGCTTGGCATGCATCTCACTGGAAGATCACAGAGGACACCTTGGCGAAAGCAGTAGAAGAATGATCCATAAAATAGAGGCTGGGTCAAAAAGTCGGTGGTAACGACTTTTTGATTGCAGTTTGGAATGTATAAATTCCCTCGACTTGTGGATAATGTATCCGTATAAACAGTTGGCATATCGGTATGAAAAAATAACAGGAAAAATTCCGCTTAATGAGCAAGCATCATGAAAAAGAGCCGAAATAACAGGAAAATTTCCTGCTATCCCCTCAAAAAATGCCAAAATAAACGATTTTGTCCTCCATAAGCGGAAAATCTTCCGTTATTTCCCCTAAAAGGGACTCCAACGAGAAGATAACAGGAAAAATTCCGCTTAATGGTGAGAAATGGTTGGAGAAAAATAGGGTCTTCTAGTCGAAATTTAGACAAAGCGGAAATCAATTGGATTCTTTAAGGCTAATTTGAGTTTCCCTCGATTTTTTTGTACGAGGAAAATCGAAGGTCTTGCGTTAATGGCAAAATTAATAGACAAAAATAGAGAAAGGTGAATTCGAGTACCCTCAGGATTCACCTTTCTCATGATTTGAAGCCTCTTTATAGGGATAAATTAATCCTTTTTCACGGTCTTTGGCCAGACGATTTCAAGGTGATCACCAGGTTCAATATCTTCAAAGAAAGTGGTTTCTTCATTGTTTTTAAGTAATTGAAAACTTCCGCTTGCTTTAGATGGCATCTCGATCTCGACAAAATTAAAGAGATCTTGAAAGATGAATGGTTGCAATGGCTTTTGATTAGTCGTAATGTCATCGCCATCTTCAATAACGTCTTTTTCCTTAAGGATATGCCCATTTTTCTTGAACTCAGTAACTATTTTGGTAACTTGAATTTCTTTTCCATTAAAATAAACAGGAATAGATTGAGAGAGCATTAATTGCTTTTTGTCAGCAAGTTCTTTAATCGTTACTGATTTTTTTTGTTCAATCGTAATGTTGTCGAGATCTTCTATCCCATTGCTAAGCCTAGCTTCTAAACCATTTTTATACAGTTTCCCTGAAAAAGATGGGATAATCGTCTCTTTTTGATTCAATGTAATCCGAAACGGCTTCAGTTGTTCAAAATAATGTTCTACCTGCAAGGCGATGAAGGCTTCCTCAATGGTTTCAGGCATTTTGCACTCGATATTATCTCGGTCTTCAATCACAACTTCAGGGCTGACGATGTGGCCATTACGGGTAATTGTTGGTTGTATTTCATAATTCTTCCCATTAATCGTAATGGCTTTTGTCGGGAGTTCATCAAGTAATTCGTGTATTCCCAATACCGTTTTTTCACCATCATGCCCTCGCTCAAGGGTTAAAATATCCCCGTTTTGGACCTCATCATCAAATGAGCAGGCATTTCCATTCATAAATAATTTTGGTGGATGTCCATGTTGCCCAGGGATTGTAATTTGCTGACCATTCAATGTAATGATCATCGCTAATCCCGGTCTTCCATAAAGTTTATTCATTTTAATACCAGCGGCAAGAAGACAATCACCGACGGTTAATTTTTTCACTTCGAACAACCGCACTGGCTGTTCATTTACATATACGGTTACGTAATGAACCGGTGTTTTCTGTGCCGCAATCGCAATACCAATTGGCGTTACTAGTTCAGGACCTCTTGCAATGCTGTCGTCAAGCGTTAAAGACGTAATAGCATCGATTCCACGAATCGCAACACGATTGCCAGGTAAGTTTAATCGTTCGGCAATTCTCCGTGGTAAATCAGGGGTTAAGCTCCCACCACCGACAAGCATAACGGCTTTAGGGGATTTGTGACCATTTAATTGATAGATTTCATCACAAATGGATGCGGCAAGTCGATCGATGGCTGGACCTACTTGGGCGATCATTTCTTCTTTAGAAATTTCGGCTTCAAAACCTAAAATATCTGTAATCGTAACACTTTCTTTTGCGTTAATTTCTCGTTTCGCTAATTCTGCTAATGGAAAGTCTAACAAAAATTGATCACTAATCGCTTCCGTAATTTCATCTCCGGCAACGGGGACCATCCCATAGGCAATGACTGTACCTGAATCGGTTAGGGCGATATCAGAGGTTCCTGCTCCAATATCAACGAGAGCGACGTTTAATCTTCTCATGCTCGGCGGAATGAGCACATTAATCGCTGCAATTGGTTCAAGCGTCAATGCTTCCATTTCAAGTCCTGCACGATGAAGGGCGGAAATTAAGGATTCCACAACTACCTTCGGTAAAAAGGTGGCAATGATTTCGACAGACGCTTCGTCCCCTTGCTGATCAATCAAGCTTCCAATTTCCTCTCCATCTAATCGATAGTAGAGGACGGAATAACCGACACAATAATAATAATGACTAGATTCTTCTTCATGTCTTTCGGCAACAAGACTTTGCGCTTTTTGAACCGTGCTTAGCTCAAGGTGAAGAATATCTTCTTTCTGAATCATCGGTTTTCCCTTAATATCAATGGCTACTTTCGCCCGTTCTGTTTTCAAGGCTCTACCAGCTGCAGCAACACTAACCCTTTTTAATGGTCCATGTTTTGGTTCTAGCTTCTCTTTAATTTCTGTTATGATTTTTGATACCGACAAGACGTCATGAATTTGGCCATCTAACATGGCGCGTTCCGAATGTTCAATGGAGAGCATATCAATGACATGATAGGTTCCTTGATGCTCTTCTAAAATGATTCCGACAACGGAACGGGTACCGATATCTAAGGCAAACAATTTCTTTTTATCTGACAAAATGATACACCTTCTTTAACTATTAATCATACGATTAATCATATACTTTCAAAATACTTTAACACTTAAAAGCGTTTAATTATTAAAGAAAAGTACGTGACATTAACAATAAATTCATATATAATAACTCTAATTATACAGAAATGTATCTTTTTTAAACAGATCATGAACGAATATTCCTTTTATATCTGTGAATAGATTATGAAGGGCAAAAAAGTTTTCGAAAGGACGGGAAAAAAATGAGCAATATGAAACTGGAAGAATTACGAAATCGTGTTGACGAACTAAATGTGCAACTACTGAATTTAATCAATGAAAGAGCTCGACTTGTTCAAGAAATCGGACGTGTTAAAGAAACTCAAGGTGTTAATCGTTATGATCCGGTTCGTGAACGTAAAATGCTAGATTCTATACTTGAGAAGAATGACGGTCCTTTTGAAAAATCTACCCTACAGCATCTATTTAAAGAGATTTTTAAAGCTGGACTAGAATTACAAGAGGATGATCACCGTAAAGCTTTACTTGTTTCACGTAAAAAGCATCCGGAAAATACAATTGTTGAAGTGAAAGGAGCACAAATTGGTGCTGGTGCACAGCAATTGGTTTTTGGACCTTGTGCAGTTGAGTCTTATGAGCAAGTCGCAACAGTTGCGGCAGCCGTAAAGGCAAAAGGATTAAAGCTGTTGCGCGGGGGTGCTTACAAGCCAAGAACTTCGCCGTATGACTTCCAAGGTTTAGGTGTGGAAGGGTTGAAAATTTTAAAACGAGTGGCTGATGAATACGATTTAGGAGTCATTAGTGAAATTGTCAATCCAGCAGATATTGAAATGGCAGCGCAGTATATTGATGTCATTCAAATTGGTGCCCGTAATATGCAAAACTTTGAGTTATTGAAAGCAGCAGGCGCGGTCAACAAGCCAGTATTATTAAAACGTGGATTAGCTGCAACGATTGAAGAATTCATTAATGCGGCTGAATATATTATGGCACAAGGAAATGGACAAATTATTCTTTGTGAGCGTGGAATTCGCACTTACGAGAGAGCGACAAGAAATACATTAGATATTTCAGCAGTTCCGATCTTGAAGCAGGAAACGCATTTACCAGTACTTGTCGATGTGACTCATTCTACAGGTAGAAGAGATCTTCTCCTTCCAACAGCGAAGGCAGCATTAGCGATTGGAGCGGACGGTGTGATGGCTGAGGTTCATCCAGATCCTGCGGTTGCTCTATCTGATTCAGCACAACAAATGGATCTGAAGCAATTCGATGACTTCATGGAGCAACTAGTTGCTTCATCACTTGTGCGCGTGTAATAATGTAAACTAAGAAACAGTCTTCTGCTTCGTGCAGAAGGCTGTTTTTTGAGTACAAATAACTTACTATTTATCGTGAAATATGATATTGTGACATCAATTTTCGACTTTTTTGTAAAAAAATTAGTCTTGACATTGCGAGAGATAGCGGAGTGAAGTATTATTAAGTACATAATTACACACTAAAGCGTGTTAATATGGGTTAAAATAATAATAAATAATCGTTTTAGAATAAGGAGTCGATTGTAATGAATATTACCATATACGATGTGGCCAGAGAAGCCAACGTATCGATGGCTACAGTTTCACGGGTAGTGAACGGAAATCCAAATGTAAAGCCAGCAACAAGAAAAAAAGTATTAGAAGTAATAAGTCGTTTAGGCTACAGACCAAATGCAGTTGCAAGAGGTCTTGCGAGTAAGAAAACGACGACAGTAGGTGTTGTCATTCCTGACATCTCAAGTACCTTTTTCGCTGAACTTGCGCGAGGAATTGAAGATATCGCTACAATGTATAAGTATAATATCATTTTGAGTAATTCGGATCAGAACAAGGATAAAGAGCTTCACTTATTAAATACGATGCTTGGAAAACAAGTAGATGGAATCGTCTTTATGGGTGGAAACATCACTCAGGAGCATGTAGAGGAATTTGAAAAATCCCCAGTGCCAATCGTTTTAGCTGGTTCAATTGAAGAATCGGAACAAGTGCCATCTGTTAATATTGATTATGAGCAAGCTACATATGATGCGATATCTTCCTTTATTGAAAAAGGTCATAAGAAAATTGCTTTCGTCATTGGACCATTTCATGAGCCAATTAATGACAAGAAGAAGTTGTCAGGCTACAAGCGTGCTTTACAAGAGGCAGGTATTGAGTATAGTGAAGAGTTAGTGGTAGAAGGTGATTATACGTACGATTCAGGAATTGAAGCGTTCGAAAAGCTAATGGAGCTTGAAAACAAGCCAACTGCCATCTTTGTAGGTTCAGATGAAATGGCGTTAGGAGTTGTCCACGGAGCTGAAGATCAAGGGTATAAAATCCCTGATGATTTTGAAGTGATTTCATCCGATAATACAAGACTAGCTTTGATGGTACGTCCACAGCTTACGACCGTTGTTCAACCGTTATATGATATTGGTGCAGTAGCGATGCGTCTATTAACAAAACTTATGAACAAAGAAACTGTATCTGAACAAACCGTTATTCTCCCACATCGCATTGAGCAACGTAGTTCTACTAAATAATATGTGAAAGAAAGAACAAAAACACGAGGAAGTCCTGATCATGGACTTCCTCGTTTTATATTTAGTCTTCCATTGTCGATAAGTCACCAGTTGGAAGGTCTAATTCCCATGCTTTTAATACTCTACGCATAATTTTTCCGCTTCGAGTTTTTGGTAGTTTGTCGCGGAATTCGATTTCACGTGGAGCTGCATGTGCAGCAAGCCCTTTTTTCACAAATTGACGAATTTCTTCCTTCAAATCATCGCTCACATCGTAACCATCCCGAAGAGCGATAAAGGCTTTAATAATTTCACCACGAACGGGGTCTGGCTTCCCAATTACGCCCGCTTCAGCGACAGCGGGGTGCTCGACAAGCTTACTTTCGACCTCAAATGGACCTACACGCTCACCAGAAGTCATAATCACATCATCGACACGACCTTGGAACCAGAAATATCCGTCCTCATCCATATAGGCAGAGTCACCAGAAACATACCAATCACCTGGCATGAAATAGGACTCATATTTAGCCTCATTATTCCAGATCGTTTTCATCATGGATGGCCAGCCTTTTTTAATAGCTAAATTGCCCATGCGATTTGGTGGAAGTTCATTTCCTTGGTTATCAACGATCGCCGCTTTAACACCTGGAATCGGTTTACCCATAGAACCTGGACGAATTTCCATACATGGATAGTTGGAGATCAACTGTGCACCAGTTTCTGTCATCCACCAGTTATCGTGAATGCGGCGGTTAAACACTTTCATACCCCAACGAACAACTTCTGGATTGAGTGGTTCTCCAACACTAAGAACATGTCGTAAATGACTTAGATCATAATTCTTAATGATTTCATCTCCAGCGCCCATCAACATCCGGAAGGCAGTAGGAGCACTATACCAAACAGTGACCCCGTATTCTTCAAGCATTTTGTACCATGTATTCGGATCAAATCTTCCGCCAACGATGAGATTGGAAGTTCCAGTCAACCATGGTCCAAAAATTCCGTACGAAGTCCCAGTTACCCAGCCAGGATCAGCCGTACACCAGTAAACATCGTCGTCCTTTAGATCCAGTACCCATTTAGCCGTTTGATAGTGTTGTAGCATCGCATTATGGACATGTAAAACCCCTTTAGGCTTTCCTGTTGAACCAGAAGTATAGTGAAGAATTAATCCGTCTGTTCTTTCCACCCATTCGATCTCAAGTTTAGTGCTAGCTTCTTGAAGTCGTTTATGGAAATCAACATATTTATCATCCTCGGTGATTTCGTTACCGACAAGGAAAATATGTTTTAAAGCTGGTAATTCATCAACAGGAACACGCTCAAGCAGTTCTGGTGTTGTGACAAGTACTTTGGCTTCACTATCTTCCAGTCGGTCGCGAACAGCACCTTCCATAAATGCTTCAAATAGAGGTCCAACGATCGCCCCTAGCTTGATCGCTCCAAGTACGGTAAAGTAAAGCTCAGGAGAACGAGGCATGAAAATAAAGACCCGATCCCCTTTTTCAACATCCCCATATGTCTTTAGCATATTTCCTGCTTTATTCGTGAGATCTTTCATTTCCTTAAAGGTATACTTTTCATTTCGATTTGCATCACGATAATACAAGGCAACTTTATTTTTTCGATAAGAATGAGCATGTTTATCGATCGCTTCATAAGCCATATTGACAAGTCCAGTTTCTGACCAGGAAAATTGTTTTTCAACTTCCTTCCAATCGAAACTTGCATATGTGCCTCGATAATCTTCTAAGTTATATTCTCCCTTAATAACTGGTAGCGTTTCCAATTTCATTTAAAAAGTATCCCCCTTTTTGATATAGTTACTACTTATTATATTACAAAGGATTCTTTTTCACAATTTTAAAAATATTCTTTTTGGAAAAATAAAAAATCGTAGTGGAAAAACAATTAAATACTGAAAATTTTGTGAAAGCGCTTAAATCTACTTTTATTCATGTATAATAGTAGTAATTATCTAGAAAAAACGATTCTCAACAGGATGATTAAAATTAGGTGGTGGAGCCGTGGAACATAAGAAAACATACAATGCAAAAGAATTAAAGACACCTCATGGAGAATTAATTATTGAAGGGCCGATTTCTCCAGAAGCGTTATCAGAGTTTGAGTTTCATGCAGATTTAGTTGCATTTCGACCTGCTCCTCAGCAGCATAAAGCCCTGATTGGGATTGCAGGATTACCAGAGGGCAGAATTATCGTTGCCAGACATAAGCAAATGATTGTTGGATATGTAACATATTTATATCCTGATCCACTAGAAAGATGGTCAGAAGGAAAAATGGAAAATTTAATAGAATTAGGAGCTATTGAAGTAATCCCTCAGTTCCGTGGATGTCAGGTTGGCAAAAATTTATTAATCGTTTCGATGATGGATGATGCCATGGAGGACTATATTACGATCACGACGGAATATTATTGGCATTGGGATTTAAAGGGTACAGGATTAAATGTATGGGAATACCGTAAAGTGATGGAGAAAATGATGAATGCAGGTGGGTTAGAATGGTTCGCAACAGATGACCCGGAAATCAGTTCACATCCAGCTAATTGTTTAATGGTAAAAATCGGAAAAAGAGTTGATACAGAATCGATTCAAAAATTTGACCAACTCCGTTTTATGAATCGATTTATGTATTAGAACGTCATGACGATTGAATAGTGCGTTTTAGGAGGTTTAATGATGATTGTTGAAGAGATCATGATTTCAGATGTATGTACATTAGAGAAAGAGAATACGATTGAAGAAGCGATTCAATTGATGAAAGAGAAAAGGATAAAGCATATTCCCATCATTGATCGAAAAAGGCACTTAATCGGCATTGTTACTGATCGAGACATCAAAGAGGCGATTCCATCTATTTTTTTCTTTGAAGAAAATAAAGAAATTTTACAAAAACCGCTTGAAGCAATTATGGTATCAGACGTTATCACTGGTCATCCATTAGATTTTGTCGAAGAGGTGGCAGCGATATTCTATGAAAGTAAAATTGGTTGTCTCCCGATTATAAAGGATAAAAGATTAGTAGGCATTATTACACAAACAGATCTCTTGCATACATTAGTAGAGTTGACAGGAGCACATCAGCCAGGGTCACAAATTGAAATTCGGGTTCGCAACAAAATGGGAATGCTGTTTCGTCTCTTTTCTGACATTCAAAATTGTAAAGTCAATATATTAAGTGTGCTCGTCTATCCTGATAAAAGAGATGATGACTTTAAAATTATCGTATTGAGGATCCAAACGATGAATCCATTGCGCTTAATTGAGGAACTTGAGAAATCTGGACATGAGGTGCTATGGCCAAATCTTCCGGGGATGGAAGCATGATGCAGGATTCTATTTTTATTTTTTCTGAAGAGCAATTAAACTATAAATTTAATCAAGAGCATCCTTTTAATCAAATAAGATTAAAGCTTACATTGGATTTGCTAAAAGAAATAAATGCTATTTCTACGAAGGAGATTGTTGCTCCTCGGCTTGCCACAGATGAGGAGCTGGAGCTTATCCATGACCCGAATTATGTAATCGCTGTCAAGAAGGCAGGAAAAGGGGAACTTTCTGAAGAGATAGCGGAAAGCTATGGTTTAGGTACAGAAGATACGCCGATATTCTCTGGTATGCATGAGGCAAGTGCGTTGCTCGTTGGTGGAACGCTAACCGCTGTTGACTATGTAATGGGCGGAAAAGCGAAGCATGCTGTAAATTTAGGTGGAGGGCTTCATCACGGATTTAGAGGAAAGGCATCAGGTTTCTGTATTTATAATGACAGCTCAGTGGCGATCAAATACATCCAAGAAAAATACGGGGCACGAGTCTTATATATAGATACAGATGCACATCATGGTGACGGAGTTCAATGGGCTTTTTATGAGGATCCTAATGTGTGTACTTTTTCGATTCATGAAACAGGTAGATATCTTTTTCCAGGAACAGGAAATGTGAATGAGCGTGGTCAAGGGAAAGGATACGGCTACTCTTTTAATGTTCCCGTTGATGCGTTCACAGAGGATGATTCTTGGTTAGACGCTTATACAACATCGGTTAGGGAAATAGCTGATTTTTTTAAACCAGATGTTATTTTGACGCAAAATGGAGCAGACGCTCATTATTTAGATCCGTTAACCCATTTATCTGCTACGATGCGAATATATCGAGAGATCCCAAAGCTTGCTCATGAAATTGCCCACCAGTATTGTGATGGGAAATGGATTGCTGTAGGTGGTGGAGGCTATGATATTTGGCGAGTTGTTCCGAGGGCATGGAGTTTGATTTGGATGGAAATGAAGAAGAATCCAAATAGCAATGGCGAGCTTCCAAAAGAATGGATTAAACGGTGGCAAGAAGAAGCTCCTGTTTCTCTTCCAACAGAATGGGATGATCCGAAAGGGATGTATCGGCCAATTCCAAGGAAAGAAGAAATCACTGAAAAAAATGCCCAAACAGTCGCAAATGCACTATATCCAATCCGGAATCGGAAAAGAAGTCAGTGAAAAGAGGACTGATTTTTTAAAATCAGTCCTCTTTCTATTAAGCCCCATTACCTTCGTTATTTTCAGGTTCTTTATCTGTATTGCCATTATTTTGATTTCCATCACCTGGCGGATTTGCAGGTGGATTTTCCGGTTTCGCTGGTTCTTCTGGTTTACTTGGCTTTTCAGGCTTTTTCTCTTCCTCTACTGGGTCGGTCACAACTGGTGTCTCCTCTGGACCGATTCGAATCTCGTCAGAAGGAGCTGACTCTTGCCCTGCAATATCTACTGCAGTGACATAATACAAGCCGTTGTCTCCTTTATAGGAAAGTTCTTCCCCAGCTTTAATGGAAGCTACCTTTTTCCCATCCTTATAAACACGGTAACCAACAATATCGTTTTCAGGATGCTTGCCCCATGTGACGGCAGTGCCTGAAACTTTTGCTGTTAGTTTCCCTGGTGCTTTCCCATTGTCTTCCATTTTATCATCTGGGAGTAGAATATTAGCCCAGCGCTCTTTATTTTTTGGTATGAGTTGTTGCATATTAACGCTTATGCCAAAGATTTTCTCAATGTAGTCTGGGTTTAAGATTAGACCTGATTCTGCAAATTCTTCAGGTGTAGAGTCTAGAGCTAAATACTTCTTATCCCCAATTTGCACATATTTACCCTCAACCAAGCTATCATCTACTTTGCTTGGAACATATTTTGCATTAAATAAATCTGTTTCAACTAGTCCAGCCTTTGTACAGGCGTCAGAAGGGAGTAAGCCAGAAATCGCACAGAAAGAACGTCTGACAATTCCGCCTGGCATTTTAACCGTTTCAGATGGATCAACTAATTCAGGAGCTACATCATAAGCCGCATTCATTAGTTTCGCCCATAAATAAATATTCCGATTTGAATAGGACAGACCTTTATAGGTAACTTGTAATGGCTTCGGTGTATCATAGCCAATCCATGTACCAAATGAAACATTCGGATTGGTTGCGACAAACCAAGCATCTTTGTATTCTTGTCCTGTTCCAGTCTTTCCAGCCCAATCAGAGCTGAATTTTAAGCGGCTGTTCAAGGAAGCTGCTGTTCCTGAACGAATAACATCACGCATCATGTCATAGATTAAATACGCTGTTTGCGGACTAAATACTTCGACTGGTTCAACTTCATGCTGATAAATCGTATTCCCATCTTTATCGACAATTTTTTCAATCATATAGCCGTCAATAAATTGACCATTGTTAGCAAATGTACCAAAGGCATTGACATTCTCTTCAACAGTGACTCCATTTGTTAAGCCACCGATGGCAGTAGAACGGTTTGTATAATCAGCTTCTACAAGAGATGTGAAGCCCATTTTAGTTAAGTATTCAGCAGGGCGCTTTCCTAAAATATCAATATACGCTTTTACTGCAGGGACATTGTAGGACCTTGCTAATGCATATCGAGCCGTAACTAGTCCGCTATAGCCACCACCATAGTTACTAGGCCATGGACTACTTGATGCAGGATTTAATTTTAATGGAAGGTCAGGTAAAATGGTACCTGGTGCTAAGCTACCAAGTTCAATGGCTGGTGCATACACAAGCAATGGCTTCATCGTCGAACCATTCGAACGTTTTGCACTTGTAGCATGATTCAATTGCTGCTGATTAAAGTCTCTTCCACCAACAAAACTAATAATTTTCCCTGTTTTGTTTTCGATAAGTGAGGCACCTATCTCTACAGGTTTATTAACGGTAACTTCTTCACCCGTTTCCGGATCGGTTTCGACGACTTGAATATCACTTCCGTAGTACTCAAATTCATTTTTAACCTTTTGCATCGCATCATATATATCTTTGTTAATAGTAGAGTGAATCTCATAGCCATTTTGACGCAAATCTCGATCAGCGAGAGTTAAATATTCATTTTTTAATTCGTCATCTTTTTGTAAATCCTCTTCTGTATACCCATCTTTTTCAGCAAGGAGAACGGACAATACATCGACAGCTCTTTTTTCAAGTTCAAAAGTCAAATAAGGATATTCTTCCTGTGGACTTGTTGTAGGAGCAATAAAATCTTGCGTGATATCATAGTTAATGGCTTCATCAAATTGTTCTTTTGTTATCGAACCGTTATCATACATTCTCTGCAATACGGTTTTCATACGCGTGATACCAGGTTCGAGATTGTTTTTGATTTCCCCTTTATTCGTAAATGGGGTATAACCAAATGGGCTTTGAGGAAGTCCAGCTATAAAGGCAGCTTGTGGAAGCGAGAGTTCTTTCGCTGTAACCCCAAAAACACCCTTTGCTGCTGCTTGAACTCCTCCGATATTTCGACCAGATGAGTTTCTCCCAAAGGTTGAAACATTTAAATACGCTTCTAAAATTTCCTCTTTATCAAAGAATTTTTCTAATCTTAAAGCGAGCAAAATTTCTTTCGCTTTACGTTCAAAAGAAACTTCATTTGTAAGAATTTGATTTTTGATTAATTGTTGAGTTAACGTACTCCCACCTGTTTGCATGGAAGAGTTGGTTACCTCTTGAAATATGGCACGCATGATCGCTTTTGGAACGACCCCTTCATGCTCATAAAAGTATTCATCCTCTGTAGCAACAACCGCTTTAATTAAAAAATCCGATACGTCTTTTAGTTTGACTTCCTCGCGCTCTAAGTCGGTTCGAAGCTTCCCTAAATAAACATTATCCGCGAAGTATAAATTCGAAGTTTCTTCGTAGCTGTAAATATCTTTTTTCATACTATCGTAGGAACGGAGCGGTTCATCTTTAACCATGGATGCAAAGTATCCGGCACCAACACCGCCTGCAAATGCACCACCAAGTATGGTTATGACAAGAAAAATAAGGACTAAATTCCATACTACTTGGTACGTAATGCTTGCTCCTTTTTTAGTTCTTTTATTAGAAAAAAAATCTTGGCAAGACTGAAGTATCTGTTTCCAGTTAAGTTTCTCTTTCAATCGAATCATTCCCCCTAAAATCACATACATTATAGCATAAAGAGAGGTACAAGTATTGCAGATAACGATAATTTTCTAATATTTCCTAATTTCTGGTTGACAAGTACAACCTTTTTATGTTAAAAATTGCTTAACTCAATATGAATAAGCGAAGATGGGAAACCATTTTAAGTAGTGCTTCTATCTCTGTTACAGAAAGCTGACGGCCGCTGTGAGTCAGTACATGTAGAGTGCATGAATTACCTCCCTGAGCTTTTACTGTGAACCCTAGAATAGTAGCAGTAAACGGAATTTCCGTTATCTTAATTAAGTGGAGAATGACTGTTTTTTGTTGTTCTCAAGTTGGGTGGTACCGCGTATTTAACGTCCCTTCGATTCAATCGAAGGGACTTTTTATATTGTAAAAAAGAGTTTGGAGGAAAAAATGATGGATTTAGTACAAGATTTACAATGGCGTGGGATTATTTACCAACAAACAGATGAAGAAGGCTTAAAAGAATTACTGGAAAAAGAGAAGATTTCTTTGTACTGTGGTATGGATCCGACTGGTGATAGTATGCATATCGGGCATCTGCTCCCGTTTTTAACCTTAAGACGATTTCAAAATGCAGGTCATCGACCGATCGTTCTTGTTGGTGGGGCAACGGGATTAATCGGTGATCCAAAGGCCACAGAGGAAAGAGTGTTACAGACAGAAGAAACGGTTCAGAAAAATGTTGATGCTTTAACGAAACAGCTAAAAATGATCTTTGATTTTGAAGGTGAAAATGGTGCGGTGATGGTCAATAACTATGATTGGACAGCACCGATGAATATCATCACCTTTTTAAGAGATTACGGTAAGCATATTGGCATCAATTATATGCTGGCAAAGGATACAATTGCTACCCGTTTGGAAACTGGAATATCGTTTACAGAATTCACGTACACGATTCTGCAGGGAATGGACTTTAAGCATTTATATGAAAAGCATAACTGTAAACTGCAAATCGGTGGAAGCGATCAATGGGGCAATATTACAACAGGGTTAGAATTAATTCGCAAAATGACAGATGAAAATTCAAAAGCATTTGGCTTAACGATCCCGCTTGTAACGAAAGCAGATGGAACAAAGTTTGGGAAAACAGAAGGCGGTTCTGTCTGGTTAGATGGAGGAAAAACATCTCCTTATGAGTTTTACCAATTTTGGATTAACACAGCTGATGCGGATGTGGTCAAATATTTAAAATACTTTACATTCCTTTCTAAAGAAGAAATTGAAGCATTGGAGCAATCTGTACAAGATGAACCACATTTACGCAAAGCACAAAAGACGCTTGCTGAGGAAATGACGCGTTTAATTCATGGAGAAGAAGCGCTCAAGCAAGCAATAAAAATTACTGACTCTCTATTTAGCGGCGATATCAAACGTTTAACCGCTTCTGAAATTAAAGAAGGCTTCAAGGATGTACCTTCTTATAAACAAGAAACAACAGAAGAGGTTGGAATCGTCGATTTATTGGTGAATGCACAAATCTCTCCATCAAAGCGTCAGGCTCGAGAAGATGTATCGAATGGGGCTATTTATGTAAATGGAGATAGAATTACCGAGCTGGATTATTTTCTCACTGATAAGGACAGAATCGAAGGTCAGTTCACCGTCATTCGACGTGGAAAGAAAAAATATTTCTTGATTGAAGCATAAAAGGGTTCTAGGAATTTATAATTTCCCGCCACTTAATCTTCGCATAAGCAGTAGCAGTATCGGTATGAAAAAATAACAGGAAAAATTCCGCTTAATGAGCAACCATCATGAAAAAGAGCCGAAATAACAGGAAAAATTCCTGCTATTCCCTCAAAACATGCCAAAATAAACGATTTTGCTCTCCATAAGCGGAAAATCTCCCGTTATTTTCCCTAAAGGGGACTCCATTGCGGAGATAACAGGAAAAATTCCGCTTAAGGGTGAGAGATGGTTGGAGCGAATGAGTCAAACCGAAGCTTCCTACATTTTGTAGGAGCTTTTTTCTCATAAAATTTTTATCGTGAATTTTGCGAACAGTTGAAACTTTTTACCAATTTAGTCGTACTAAAGGTATAGCGAAATTGATTTTTTCTAAAGGAGGAGGTATGTATATCACAATGAAATTTATTTTGTAGGAGAGGGTGATACATATGGAACTGTTTGGAGCCTCCATTCAATCTGTTTACTTGACGACGTTGATTATTGCTGGAGCGCTAACCTTGCTTTACATTTTATTAGGAGACTTACTTGAGGGCCTTGCTGAGCTGTTTCCTTTCATAAATCCAGCTCTTATCCTCGCTTTTATTACATTCTTCTCTGCAAGTGGCTATTTATTTGAATTATTGACCTCATTAAATAGCATGATTATTGTCATCATTTCGATTCTTATTGCGTTATTATTGGATACATTGCTAAATATTTTTGTCCTTATCCCATTATCTTCTGCCCAGGAGTCACTCGCCTATTCCAACGACTCTTTGAGAGGAAGAATCGGGAAGGTTATTATTCCGATTCCTGAAAATGGTTTTGGAGAAGTTATTTTAAAAAGTGCGAGTGGTACAGTCGCCAAATCAGCTGTAAGCTTCAAAGGTGAAAGTATCGAAGAGGGACAAAATGTATTAGTCGTCGAGGTCCAAAAAGGAGTACTCCATGTAGTGCCCCATGAAACACAAGAGGATTTTATATTTTAAATTATAAGGGGGAAGTTAAATGTTACCAATGTTAGCGATAATTGGTGTTGTAGCTTTTTTATTAATTGCATTAATTGCCGTGTTTGTGACAAAGTATCGTACGGCAGGTCCAGATGAAGCGTTAATCGTCACCGGTAGTTACTTAGGCAGCAAAAATGTTCATGTTGATGAATCAGGGAATAAGATTAAAATTATTCGTGGTGGCGGTGCTTTTATTCTACCAGTCTTTCAACAAGCAGAGCCTCTTAGTCTATTATCTAGTAAACTCGAAGTAACCACACCAGAAGTTTATACGGAGCAAGGTGTTCCGGTCATGGCTGACGGTACAGCAATCATTAAAATTGGTGGATCGATTGAAGAAATTGCAACTGCAGCAGAGCAATTTCTCGGTAAACCAAAAGAAGATCGAGAAAACGAAGCAAGAGAAGTTCTAGAAGGTCATCTTCGTTCGATTTTAGGTTCCATGACTGTAGAAGAAATTTACAAAAACAGAGATAAATTCTCTCAAGAGGTGCAAAGGGTTGCTTCTCAAGATTTAGCGAAAATGGGCCTTATCATCGTCTCCTTTACGATTAAGGATGTTCGAGATAAGAATGGCTACTTAGAATCATTAGGGAAGCCAAGAATTGCTCAAGTAAAAAGAGATGCCGATATCGCTACTGCTGAAGCGGAGAAGGAAACGAGAATTAAGCGAGCGGAAGCAGATAAAGATGCGAAGAAGGCTGAATTTGAAAGAGCAACAGAAATTGCCGAAGCAGAAAAAGAAAATCAAATGAAAATGGCAGACTATCGCCGTGAACAAGATATTGCAAAAGCGCGTGCTGACCAAGCGTATGATTTAGAAACAGCTCGTTCAAAGCAGGAAGTTACAGAACAAGAAATGCAAATTCGTATCATTGAACGTCAAAAGCAAATTGAGCTTGAAGAAAAAGAAATACTACGTCGTGAGCGTCAATATGACTCTGAGGTTAAGAAGAAAGCAGATGCGGATCGTTACTCTGTTGAACAGGCAGCTGCTGCGGATAAGGCGAAGCAATTAGCGGAAGCGGATGCCAATCAGTATCGAATTGAATCATTGGCAAAAGCGGAAGCGGAGAAGGTTCGTTTAGACGGTCTTGCGCAAGCAGAAGCAGAACGGGCACAAGGGGAATCTGAAGCAGATGTTATCCGCTTGAAGGGTCTTGCAGAAGCAGAAGCGAAGCGCAAAATCGCCGAAGCATTCGAACAATACGGTCAGGCAGCTGTTATGGATATGATCATCCGCATGCTTCCTGAATATGCGAAACAAGTTGCAAGCCCATTAGGCAACATCGAAAAGATCACAGTCGTCGACACCGGCGGCAATGGAGAAAATGGCGGGGCCAACAAAGTGACTGGTTATGCTACAAGCTTAATGTCCTCACTCCAGGAATCCCTTAAAGCATCTTCTGGCATTGACCTGAAGAATCTACTGGAGAATTTTTCTGGGAAAGGCAACATCCGTGACAGTATCGATCAGCTAGCTGACGAGTTAGGAAAAGAGAAGAATAACGACTAAATAACAAGAAACCTGTCGAAATTTGCGGCAGGTTTTTTGTTGAAAAAAATAAGGTTCCGAAGAGTCTAATTTTTATGTACTTTTCATGACTTTTTAGTAGAATGGTAGTAACAGGTTAAAGTGAAAATGAGTAATCACAAATTTAAAATATTTGTAATGAGGGATAATAATGAACAGTTTGAACACATATCTAATAGGGGATACATTAAAGTCATTCCGTGAATACAAAAAGCTTTCGCTTAAAGAACTATCAGAAGGTGTGTGTACAGAAGAGGAATTAATTTCCTTCGAAAAAGAAGTCGTTTATCCAGACTTAGAAACATTAAATCTATTATTGAGGAGATTAAATGTAGACCTAGCATATTTTTTCAATGTTGCATCAAAATCATCGATTAACTATGCGAATGCGGTTATTCGGCTGATAAATCGTTTAAAGCTAGAATGGAATTATGAGAGGGTACAAGAAATTATAGAAAAAGAACTTAGCAATCCAATATTCCAAACAGGTAAGTTAAAGCAATTTCTTATATGGCATCAAGGAATTTGTACGTTTTATTTAGAAAAGGATCTTCCAAAAGCTTTAGAGCAACTATATAACGCAATAGACATAACGAACAAAAATCGAACTGATTTTAATGAAAGAGAAATAGAAATATTAACAAGTATAGCAATTTTACATAAGGAATCTGGAGAATTCGAAGATTCGATCCAATTATTAAAGAAAGCTTTGGAATACTTGGAAACTCTTCCTGATATACTGGAGCCAAGAGGGAAAATCAGAGTATATTTTGGATTGGCACAAGCACTTACAGAGATTGGAGAATACGTAGAATCTTTACAATTTTGTAAGCTAGGTATTGATTATTGTATCACACAAGAACTTTTATATCTTTTACCAAGCCTATACTATCAATCCGGTGAAAATCTAATAAAATTATCTCGTATAGACGATGGAGTAGAACATATTAATAAAGCTATATACCTTTTAGAACTGCAAGAAAATATAAAATTCATTGAAATTATGAAAAATGAAAGAGACAAATTATTAAGTGAGTGGTAACATATAGTAGAATAGTATAAATTAGGAGGTTGATTTAGTTGAAAAAACTGGTAACTAAAACTTTATTAGCGGTTTCACTATTAGGAGTAGGTTTTGCATTTGTGAACTTCAGTGATTATGCAGGAATTCCATCTCAGCATAGCCCATTAAACAGTGTTTATAAATATGATGAAGTAGCAGGGATCCCATCCCAACATTCAATTGAACTAATGGGGATTCCATCTCAACATTAATAAGAACAAACAAAAAACCCTAGAGAATTTTTCTCTAGGGTTTTAATCGTTAAAAAGCTATTAACGAGAATAGTACTCAACGATTAGAGATTCGTTCACTTCAGCTGGAAGTTCAGAACGCTCTGGAAGACGAGTGAAAGTACCTTCTAGTTTATCAGCATCGAAAGTTAAGAAGTCAGGTACGAAGTTGTTTACTTCGATTGCTTCTTTGATGATGTCTAGGTTACGTGACTTTTCACGAACGCCAATTGTTTGGCCAGCAGCTACGCGGTAAGATGGGATATCTACACGCTTGCCATCAACTAAAATGTGACCATGGTTTACAAGCTGACGAGCTTGACGACGAGTACGAGCTAAACCTAAACGGTAAACTACGTTATCTAAACGAGACTCAAGTAGAGCCATGAAGTTTTCACCGTGTACACCAGCCATTTTGCCAGCTTTGTCGAATAGGTTACGGAATTGACGCTCGTTTACGCCATACATATGACGAAGCTTTTGCTTCTCTTGTAATTGTAAACCGTATTCTGATAATTTCTTACGTTGGTTTGGACCATGTTGTCCGGGAGCGTAAGGACGCTTTTCTAATTCTTTACCTGTACCGCTTAATGAAATACCAAGACGGCGAGATAGTTTCCAGCTTGGACCTGTATAACGAGCCATGAATGACTCCTCCTTGTGTTTTTATTTGGGTAAAATAAAAACAGACGTGACAGCAACATTTATGATCATTTTGTTTTCATGTACCTTCGCCCTCGCAGCAGAGGGTTACACAGTACCCCATCATCGAAACTCTTCAGATTGAGGAACAAAATGAAACACAAAAGGTGTTCACATAGGCTGCGATATTTTACACAAAGAATATTATATCTATAATTGGGAATAGAAGTCAAGGAAAGAATAAAAAAAGAATAAAGTTTCTAATAATCCAAGAAACATATGTGGTATAATAGGAATTGTTGTCTTAATTAGGAGTACGAATGTCTATCATAAATGTACAAGCTAAGAAAATCAATGTTGTAATTTAAATCATTCGTATGCTGTGACAAACATCGTTTTTTGAAACTAAATTGACAAAAATTCGACAAAAATTCAATACATATTATTATAAAATAAAGTATAGCGATCGTTTAAGAAAACGGATGATAATAGGTGATGATAGAAATGAATTTGCTTGAAAAAGAGTTAATAATGAACCTAAAAAGTCGCTTTTTTGATTTGATAGATCAGGACAAAGGCATCCATTCCTACGAAGAACTACTAAAGGAAATGCTTCTTGTTATACAAAACTTTGTACAATCTGAAGAATTAACATTTTTTAACCTTCAGGATTGGAGCAAGGAAATGTATGTCATCACTTCAACGAATGAAGTGCGAAAAACAAGTGAATCCATTTACCAATTGATTAGTGAGGACCTAAAGGAACTTGTTCTAAATAATTCTATCATTCGCCAACCAATCCCTTTTTCACCATTTGATAAGTATGATCTGTTATTACCAATACGTAGGGATAATGATAACCTTGAATTACTAGCTATAAAAGGCATGGCTGAAAAAATTTACAGTTCTGACTCTCTAATAGAGCATTTAGCAATGGAATGTACAACATTTTTTCATAAAGCAAAAGGAATTTGCGAAGTGATATTAGAAGAGAAGAGATATAAGCAATTATTTAGGGTAACGGAAAAATTCCATTCTTCCATGAACATGGACGATGTACTAGGAGAAATTATTTTTACCCTTCAAGAAGTCTATCCTAGCTTCACTTACTATTTAATGCTGTCCCATGATAATAACAATAATGCAAAGTTGCCTATTAAGGATTTAGAATATGATAGTGAAAACATATCAGCGATGCAAGCTTATGTTACAGGAACAATCCAATTAGAGGACTCTGTCCAAGAACGGAAATCGATCCTTTATGCACCTTTAAAGGGAAAACAGGGTGTGTATGGTGTCCTTCAGGTTATTGCGCCAAATACACAGACTTTCCCAAATAATGAAATGGAGTTTATCATGCTCCTTGCCAATACAGCAGGTTCGGCTTTAGAAAATGCCCAGTTGTATCAGCAATCGAGAAAGTTGATTTCCGATCTTCAATTGATCAATGAAACAACGCGTCGTTTAAATTCTGACCTTCGTTTAACTGAAACGATTAATTTCATGACCGGGCAAATCCAGACATCCTTTGTTGCAGAGGAAGTAGGCTTTATTCTTGTTTCTGACAATTTTGAACAAGTAAAAGTTCTCAAAGGAAGTACAGACTTCTTTTTTTCTGATGATTCGCAAGTATATCTTGAGTATATTGCAAGGAAAATAAAAACGGAAAAAGATTCGATTTTTCTTGGAGACCTTCTTCTTGAAAATGCCTCAATCCAATTTCGTTCAGTAATGGCTGTGCCAATGGTGCAAACCGATGTTATTATGGGATTTGCTTTAGTTCTACACCGATTGCCGTATCATTTTTCATTTGAAACGTTTAAGCTTATGCAATCATTGATTCATCATTCTACGTTGGCATTCTCGAATTCCATGCTTCGAGAAGAGTTAGAAAAAATGGTGATTACCGATCATTTAACGAAATTGCACTCTCGAAACTATTTAAATGAAAATATTCACCGTTCGATGACTGAAGATGCTTTCGGAAGCTTTATTTTGATTGATATTGATAACTTTAAGCAAATTAATGATTCTTATGGACATCAAGTGGGAGATGAGGTCCTTATTCAAGTGGCTTCTATCATCCATGAAAATATTAGGGAAAGCGATATTGGCGCTAGATGGGGTGGGGAAGAGCTTGCTATATATCTTCCGAGAATTCCCTTGCGTGTAGCAGTATCGATTGCTGAAAGATTAGTAATGAAAGTAAACGAGTTGACCGCTCCTCGCATTACGATATCCTGTGGTGTTTCATCTTGGACGAAAGAAAAGGATGATAGCTATACAAGATTATTCAAAAGAGCTGACCAAGCTTTATATTTAGCAAAAGAAACTGGAAAAAATAAAGTCGTCGTACAGGAAGATGAAGAACTAATCAATTAACATTTAATGATGTAGAGTTAACAAGGCTATTCTTCAAGGAAGATGGTCTTGTTTTTATATACGCTTTATATTTGTCGATCAGAGGTTTTGAGATGAAAAAATACAGATTGAAAAATAAATTTAAGGGGTTCAAAAAAGGAACGCTATTTTATATAGTAGTTGAATCGGAATTCATCGGTGTAAAAGAATTTATTTTAAGAACAGAAGATCTCTCTGCGAGAATTAGTATTTCGGAGGAAGAATTAGAAAAGAATTTTTACTATGTAGCAAATAAATCATTTTTCTCCTAAAAAAGGCTAGATGAGTTAATCATCCAGCCTTTTACTATTTAGAGAAAACGAATAAGCTCTTTAACAAATGTTTCTAAGTTTTCTTGATCTACTTCATCAAAACGATTCTTTTCAGGAGAATCGATATCAAGTACTCCTATTACCTTTCCATCCTTAATGAGTGGAATAACCATTTCAGATTGGGAAGCAGCGTCACAAGCGATATGCCCTGGGAATGCGTGAACGTCCTCAATGCGGAACGTCTTCATTTGACTCGCACTAGTGCCACAAACTCCTTTCCCAAAAGGGATTCTTACACATGCTGGTAACCCTTGAAATGGTCCTAAAACGAGTTCGTTTTCCTCTGTTAAATAGAACCCAACCCAATTAATTCTATCTAGAAATTGGTTCAAAAGCGCTGCCGCATTGCTTAAATTTGCAATTTGGTTTGACTCTCCTTCTAATAAAGCAACAAGCTGCTTGTTAAGGAGGTTGTATTGATCCTGACGATTGCCATCATATGATTGTACTTTAAACATAATTCTCCCCCTATAAAAAATGATTTTCTCATTATGCCACAAATTATGATAAAAAACGAACATGAACAACTGAGAAATTTCCTTCATTGTAGCAGAAACAGTAGAAAAATAGGGGACTTTGTCTATTTTTTTATAAAGGAAAAAAGTATTAAAACAAGAAGTTTATATAGTGGGAAAATAAGTTTATATATTCGCTTGAATTTAATTATAGAGACTCGGTGGAAAAGGCGGTGCTAATATGGTTCAAAATACGAAAAAGGATATCCTCGAAGCAGCTATTCATCTGTTTAACACAAAGGGATTTAATGGCACTTCTATAAGGGATATTGCGAGCAAAGCAAAGGTCAATGTGTCCAATATTTCCTATTATTTTCAAAGTAAGGAGGGCCTTTTAGAACATTGCTTTACAACTTATTTTGAAAAGTATTTACAACTTATTGAAGAAGGCTATCATGATGGGATAAAGGAAGGGGCATTAGGGCAATTGCGGCAAATCACGGAAAAAATTCTTCATTTTCACTGTGAACATATACAGCTGACAAGACTCGTTCTTAGGGAAATATCAATCGATTCACAAATGGTTAGAGAAGTCATGTCAACATACATTTTGAAAGAAAGATATTACTTAAAAAGTGTATTTGAAGAGGGAATTCGGGCTAAGGAGTTTCATTCCTTCTCTGTAAACTATATGTTGATTCAATATAAAAGCTTAATTACGATGCCCTTTCTCAATAGCTATTACTTAACGGAAGTCCTTCAAGTGATTCCGAACGAAAGTTATTTTGTAAAAAGGTATTTAAAGGATATGAATGGCTGGTTTGAAGGCGTTATCTGTCGGAAGCCAAGTCGTAGTTTGTCTGTTGCCAATAACTAACAATACCAAACGGCAAGCAAGGCCGTTTGGTATTGAGGTTAATCTACTGGATTAACTCCACAAAGCCTTGTTTTAGTTCCTTTGCTTGGTGAGCATCTGAACCGTATATGAGAGGAATTCCAAGTTTAACGGCTTCTTCTGCCACCCATTGTGGTGGATAGGTTTCACGACATAGTGGCTTAGCTGTTCCTGCCCCATTATAATCAAGTTCATAGCCCTGCTCTTTAACCTTTTTAAGAATATCCATTAGTTCTTTTTTATTGTCAGCAACTGAAGGAAACTTCTTTTGGAATTTCTTCACTAATGTAATATGCCCGATTCGCTTCGGTTTATATGGTCCAAGGTCAGCTTGAATCGAAAGGAATACCGTTCGATAATAATTTTGATAGACGGCTTGTAGAGATCCGTACTTTTGAATCATTTGCTCAAAGACATCGGGACTATAATCTAAACAATCATAGGTATTTCTATATTTTAGGAAATGGACGGATAAGATCGCATCGTCAAGTCTAGAACCATATTGAGCAAGAAATTCTGTGATCTCCTTTTCAAAACCTTCGATATAATCCACTTCTAAACCACAATTTATCCGAATGGAATTTTTATAAGTGCGCTTTAATTTCTCAATGCAATCTAAGTATGCTTCTAAAACATCTAGCCTCATGCCACTATCCTCATCAGGAGTTGTATCGATAAATCCAGTTGGAAGGGGAGCGTGCTCTGTAAAAGATATCTCCTCAAATCCTAATTGAATCGCGTTTTCGATATATTGTTCGAAAGAATCCTTTGTTCCATGTGGACAAAAAGGGGTGTGAACATGCCCGTCCTTTAGCATCATTAAGAAGCCTCCTTAATCATATTTCCTATTTTAATAGTCGAAATAAGGCATTTTACGTCTTACTATGAGAGAAGTCTAGAAATTTTCTAGTGTTTAATACAAAAATTTTGAAATTAATAGTCAAAAAATGTCGTTTACATGGTATCATAAAAACATTGAAATACACTACAGTTTGGTTAGAAATATTAAATTAGTTTGAGAATTCTAAATGATAACTCCCACGTATGGGATATATAAGATTTTTTCGAGCCAGTTTTGAGCTGGACAGGAGGCTTAACATGGAATATATTATCGGCGCATTAGTTTTCATTCTTATTCTATATATAACAGGTTATTTTTTAAAAAAGAGGTTTTATAAAGAAATTGATCGACTAGAAGCTTGGAAGATTGATATTATGAATCGTCCAGTATTAGAGGAAATGTCAAAGGTTAAGAAATTGAATATGACGGGACAAACAGAAGAGCTTTTCGAAAAATGGAGAAGAGATTGGGACGAAATTGTTACTTCTGGCCTTCCTGATGTAGAAGAATATTTGTTTGATGCAGAAGAGTATATTGATAAATATCGATTTAAAAAGGCGAAGACATTTCTTATAGCGATCGAGAAAGATTTACGAGAAACTGAAAATAATATTCAAGCATTAATTGATGAAATTACCGATTTAGTTGGTAGTGAAGAGAAAAGTAGAGTTGAAATGGAAGAACTAAGAGAAATTTATCGTTTAAATAAAAAAACACTCTTAGCTCATCATCTAAATTATGGAATTGCCGAAAAGAATTTAGAAAAACAACTTGATGAAATCATCTTGAATTTTCAGGAATTTGATGAACTGACAAAGAGCGGGAACTATCTTCAAGCTCGAGAAATGGTCGATTCCATCAAGACAAAACTTGAAGCTGTCACGCTTAAATTAGAAAAGATTCCGAATCTCCTTGTAGAGTGCCAGTCAAGAATTCCAGCCCAGCTGGAGGAGTTGAAAGATGGATTCCGAGAAATGGTACAGCAAGGTTATGTGTTAGAACATGTGCAAATGGATCAAGAACTTGAAAAACTCGAAAAAGAACTGGAAACCTTTAAGCAATATTTAGAGAAAACTGAAATAGAAGAAGTGGAAAATGGCTTTGAAGATATGAAGGAACGAATTGAGTTCCTTTATGATTTACTAGAAGCGGAGGTCACGGCAAAACAATTCATCAAGGACACTGAAGAAGAAACAAAGCAATTGCTGGAAGCTACGTTACAAGCTAGTGTTGATTTGAAAACTGAAATTGAATTGGTTAAGCATAGCTATCATCTTCCGGAAAATAAGCTTGAGGAAGAAGGAAAATTAGAGAAGCTTGTCCATCAATTACAGAAACGTTATGAACTTTTGGAGCATAAGATCTTGCAGGATGAAACAGCTTTTTCCTTTTTAAAAGAAGAATTAACGAAAATTAAGGAAGAGTTAGAAGCTGTAAGTTTGGAGTATGTGACGTTTAAAGAAAATCTTCAAATGCTTAGAAAAGATGAACTTTCAGCACGAGAAAAGGTGCAAGAATTAACGAGAAAAATGGCAGAGTCGATCAAACTCGTATCGAAAAATAATATTCCTGGGTTGCCAGAAGACTATGTTGTCCTTTTTGACGATGCAAAAGAAAGTATTGAAGATGTGAAAAAGAAGCTAGAGGAAAAACCATTGGATATTCCGAGCGTTCTAAATGTTCTAGAGGTAGCGGATTTACATGTTGAAAAGACCTATGAAATGACAAATGAAATGGTTGAGACGGTCATGTTAGTGGAAAAGGTCATTCAGTATGGAAATCGCTATAGAAGTAGATATCCTTCTGTAGATAAAGGGTTAAGAGAAGCTGAAATATCGTTCCGAGGTTATGACTATCAAACTTCATTGGAGCAAGCTGCTACATCGATCGAAGAGATTGAACCAGGTGCTTTGAAAAAAATTGAAGCTTTACTTGAAGAGCATGTATACTAAGCGAATTCTAAAGCTGACTTGAAAGTGGTGAAAGCACTTTTTAGTCAGCTTTTTTATACGCAATCGCCTTCGTATGATTTTCAAATCAAATGATGTATGTTAACATTTACTGTTAGCGAAAGCGTCAAACATACTTCAAAAAAATGAGTACCTAGGTTTAGGGGGAAAGTGATGATATATTTCGATAATAGTGCGACAACAAAACCGTATAAAGAAGTAATCGATTCTTTTCTAAAGGTGACGACAGAATATTTTGGCAATCCTTCTTCATTACATCGAATGGGTGGGGAAGCTGAAAAACTGTTAAATATGGGAAGAAAGCAAATTGCCGATCTATTAGAAGTGAAAGCGAATGAATTGATTTTTACATCTGGTGGAACGGAAAGTAATAATTTAGCTGTCAAAGGTGCAGCATTGATGCATCGAAAACGGGGCAATCATATTGTCACAACGGCGGTAGAACACGCCTCAATTAAGGAATCGTTTCAGCAATTGGCGGAACTCGGATTCAAGGTGACCTATCTTCCCGTTGATCGAGAAGGAAGAGTTCATGTTAAAGATGTCGAACAGGCGATTTCGAACGATACGATTCTTGTATCGATCATGCATGTCAATAATGAAGTGGGAACGGTCCAACCAATAGAGGAAATTGGAAAGATATTAAAAAAATATCCGAAAATATTATTCCACGTTGACAATATTCAAGGGATTGGAAAGGTTCCGTTACATTTGCAAAAATGTTCAGTTGACCTTTGTTCTTATTCAGCTCATAAATTTCATGGTTTAAAAGGAACGGGACTTCTCTACATACGAGAGGGAGTAAACATTTCACCGTTGCTTACAGGTGGAAATCAAGAACGAAAACATCGTAGTGGGACAGAAAATGTCGCAGGGATGGTTGCTCTCGCTAAAGCCCTCAGGATGACGTTAGAAAACGAAAAAAAGCAGTCTGACAAACTCCTTCAGATTAAGGAGGCGCTTATCAAAGGACTTTCTGAACTCGAGGAGGTAACCATTCATACTCCAGCTAAAGACTCCGCCCCTCATATTATCAATTTTTCGATGAAAGGTTTTAAGGCAGAGGTCTTTGTCCATGCCTTAGAGGAAAAAGATATTTATGTATCAACGACCAGTGCGTGCTCTTCAAAAAAACAAGCTGTAAGCAGTACATTAATTGCAATGGGCGTTCAAGAAGAAGAAGCGAAGAGTGCAATTCGTATTAGTTTATCCTATGATAACACAATAGAAGAAGCGCATTTTGTGATCAAAGCGATAAAGGAAACGGTAAATAAATTGAAAGAGGTTATGAATTAAGATGAACTATGATCGAATTTTAATACGATATGGTGAAATTTCAACAAAAGGGCGCAACCGTAATAAGTTTGTGGAAAAACTCAAAAAAAGCATTCAACGTGCAATAAGTGATTTTCCTAACGCGAAGGTTCAAGGGCAAAGGGAACGGATGTATATCGTCTTAAATGGGGATAACGGTGATGAAATCATTGAGCGGATTAGAGGGATTTTTGGCATTCAATCCTTTAGCCCAGCAATTAAAACAAGCAAAGATTTAGAAGAAATGAAGAGCGCAGCCTTACAGCTTTTCCGTGAAGTTTATACAGAAGGAAAAAGCTTTAAAATTACGGCGCGACGTGCAGATAAAACATATCAACTTGATACCAATGAATTGAATCAAGAATTTGGGGCCCATTTGCTAAAAAACGTTCCTGATTTAAAAGTAGATGTGAAAAATCCAGATATTGATCTTCGCGTAGAGGTACGTCCTGAGGCGACGTATTTGTCATGTGAAAATATTCAAGGGGCTGGCGGCTTACCCATTGGTTCAAGTGGAAAAGCTATGCTCATGCTTTCGGGAGGAATTGATAGCCCGGTTGCAGGTTATCTTGCAATGAAGCGTGGTTTAGAAGTAGAGGCCGTTCATTTCTTCAGTCCACCTTTTACAAGTGAACGCTCAAAGCAAAAAGTCATTGAGCTAGCCGAAAAGCTTGCGAAAGCCAACGGTGGATATTTTACTTTGCATATTGTCCCGTTCACCGCTACACAGCAAGCGATTCAAAAACAGATTCCTGAGAACTATACGATGACGACTACGAGAAGAATGATGCTAAACATCACCGATAAATTGCGAGTACGGCATGAAGGCTTAGCGATTGTGACAGGTGAAAGTTTAGGTCAGGTAGCGAGTCAAACATTAGAGAGTATGTATGCAATTAATGCTGTGACATCCACGCCGATTCTTCGTCCGCTCGTGATGATGGACAAAACGGATATTATTAAAATTGCTCGGGAAATTGACACCCATGATATTTCTATTCAACCTTATGAAGATTGCTGTACTGTTTTTGTGCCAGCTTCTCCAAAAACCAAACCCAAAAGGGAAAAAGTGGAGTATTACGAAAGCTTTTTTGACTTTGAGCACTTAATACAGGAAGCGGTTGATAAAACGGAAACGATTCGTATTAGTCCAAAAGAAAAGGCTGAACTAGAGGAGCTCTTTTAAAGTATTAAGACATAGTTATACCCTTCAAACAAACATAGTGGTTGTGCTTGCAAAATTTGTGAACAATTACCAACGATAAATTTGCATGAAGGTCATCAGGATAACACATTCTATATTCACAAGGAGGTGATATCCTATGGCAAACAACAGCAGCTCAAACCAATTAGTTGTATCAGGTGCTCAGCAAGCTTTAGATCAAATGAAGTATGAGATTGCTACAGAATTTGGCGTAAATCTTGGTGCTGACACAACTTCTCGTGCTAACGGTTCAGTTGGTGGAGAAATCACAAAACGCCTTGTATCTATGGCAGAATCACAATTAGGCGGAGGATTCAAATAAAAATTAAATAAAAATGGCTACGAGGAGTAAGCTTCGGCTTGCTCCTTTTTTTCGTGTCTTAAGCATGGTCAAATAAAAGATAAAATACTATATTATAAGTAAATTTTGAAAATTTCATCTAGTATTTTTAAAAGAGACAAGGTAAAATATGATTGACACTAACTATTATGACTAGATAATAAAAAACATTGTATGTAGATCCCTTCCTAGTCGGTTGTTCGAAATTCGTCTGTGAAATAATTTTATTTTAGGGGGAGTTAGGATGAAAAGAGAAGATCTTTTGGCACCAAATCATTATAACTTAGTTTCAGAAATGGAAAAGTACGCAGAAGAACCAAATAGGCTTGCTCTTAAATGGGAATCGGAGGAAGGTGAGACAAGGGAAATTACGTACAAGGATTTACTTAAAAATGCTAATAAGATTGGAAACGTTTTCTTGGGGAGCGGTCTTGAAAAAGGAGACGTCGTCTTAATTATTGTTCCAAGATTAATTGAAGCTTATCAGGTGTACGTTGCTGCACTAAAGGCGGGTCTTGTCGTCATTCCAAGTTCTGAAATGCTTAGAACAAAGGATCTCAAATATCGAATAACCCATGGAGATGTGAAGGCAATTGTAAGCTATTATCAGTATGTAGACCAGTTTGAAGGCATAGATGAAATTGAACAACTTCCGAAATTTGTTGTAGGGGATGAAGCGAAAGGATGGATTCATCTTGATAAAGAAATGAACCTTGCTCCAGATGAATTTCCTTTGGCAAATACGGATAAAGACGATATGGCGTTTCTATCTTATACTTCTGGAACAACCGGAAATCCGAAGGGCGTCGTACATACACATGGATGGGCGTATGCTCATTTACGTGCAGCTGCTCCAAATTGGCTCAGTATTGAAGATGGAGATACGGTTTGGGCTACGGCAGGTCCTGGATGGCAAAAATGGATATGGAGTCCATTCCTTTCCGTGTTAGGGACTGGTGCTACAGGAATCGTCTATAACGGTAAATTTGAACCACAAAAATATTTAGCGTTGCTTGATAAATATTCTGTCAATGTCCTTTGCTGTACACCGACTGAATATCGATTAATGGCAAAAGTAGAGAATCTTCCAGATTACTCATTGGCTCATTTACGTAGTGCTGTATCAGCTGGAGAGCCGCTAAATAGAAATGTCATTGATACGTTCAAGAAGTACTTCAATGTGGAAGTTCGAGATGGTTACGGACAAACAGAGAATACATTGCTAGTGGGAATTACGAAGGGAATGGAACTTAAAGCTGGTTCAATGGGGAAACCGATTCCAGGTAATCGAGTAGAGATTATAAATGAAGAAGGTGAACTTTGCGCACCTGGAGAGGTAGGAGATATTGCTGTTCATATCGATACACCTGCGTTATTTAAACATTATTACAAGGACCCTGAAAGGACAGCGATGCAGTTCCGTGGCGATTACTACATCACAGGAGATAGAGCGAAGAAGGATGAAGAAGGATACTTCTGGTTTGAAGGTAGAGGAGACGACATCATCATTAGCTCTGGTTATACAATCGGTCCATTTGAAGTGGAGGATGCCCTCGTAAAACATCCTTCAGTGAAAGAATGTGCGGTTGTAGCAAGTCCTGATGAGACAAGGGGCCATGTTGTGAAAGCCTTTATTGTATTGAAAGAAGGAATGGATACAGAGGAATCGAAGTTAGTTAAGGAACTTCAAGATCATGTCAAAGCGTTAACGGCTCCTTATAAATACCCTCGTAAAATTGAATTTGTTTCCGAACTACCAAAGACAACTTCAGGAAAAATTCGTAGGGTTGAGTTGAGACAAAAAGAGTTAGAGAAGGCGACAACGAATTAAAATATTTGGTGGCGAACTCTTTTAATATCATATATTGTGATGCAGGCGACTTGTGTTCGTCTGCCTTTTTTTATCGGAAATCAATTGAGTCGATTTCATAATGTATGAAGGGAACTTAAAAAGTGAACATTTCTCGCATTATTCATTTGAACCACCTTAAAACTCTAATAATTTTCGTTCGCTGTTTTATTTGAGAAACACAATTGAGTTTCATTATTTAGGAAATCGAAAATAAATGATAAAATGGATCAAATGGAAGGAAAAGGAGAATGACGGATGGGAACGCTTTGGTATGGAGGTTTAATTTATACGCTTCAAGCAGAGGGACATATGGTCGAAGCAATTTTAACAGAAAATGATCGCATTGTGGCAATGGGAGATGTGGAGAGATTACAACAGGATTTTTCCCATATGATACATCATACATTTCATCTACATGGACGCACACTGCTTCCAGGATTTGTCGATAGTCATATTCACTTAATTGGTCATGGTGAAAAGCTGATGCGGCTTGATCTATCCACATATACCTCAAAAGCTGCCGTTTTAGAGGCCATTAAAGGTTATGCCTCATCTCTCAATGAAGGGGAATGGCTCATTGGCGAAGGCTGGAATGAAAATCTTTGGGAAGATGCCAAGACAATTGTTCGCAACGACTTGGATGCGGTCGTGCCCCATCATCCAGTGTTATTAAAGAGAATTTGTAGACATGTAGTAGTAGTCAATTCATTTGCTTTAAAGGAAGCAGCGATTCAAGACGAAATGGATTCTCCCCAAGGCGGAGTGATGGATAAAGATGAACATGGAAGGCTTACTGGAGTATTTAAAGAAAAAGCTCAAGATATCATGTTAGACGCCGTTCCGAAGGCATCTGAAAAGCAATTAAAGAAAGCTTTGAGAATGGCGATAAAAGATGCATATGAAAAGGGATTAACAGGCGTACATACGGAGGATCTATCCTACTATAATGGTTTTGAAAATACCTATCAGTTATTTAAAGAAGTTATTGAAAAGGAAGAGCATTATTTTCGGGCACATCTGCTTGTTCATTACTCTGTCCTTGAAGATTTTAAGCGATCAGGCGGGCAGTTTTTACAAGGAAATCAGTGGATTGAGTTTGGAGCCATGAAAATTTTTGCAGATGGTTCATTAGGAGGCAGAACAGCTCTTTTAAGCCATCCGTATGCGGATGATCCAACAACATCCGGTGTCGCCATCTTCACGCAGGAAGAATTAAATAAGCTTGTGGCAAAGGCGAGAGAAATAAGGATGCCAGTGGCGATTCATGCAATTGGTGATAAGGCTTTTGATATGGTTGTTCAAGCTATTGAAGCACATCCGTTAGTAGGGAAGGGGAAGGACCGTATCATCCATGCACAAATTTTAAGAAAAGAACTGATTGATAGAGTGAAAGATCTTCCTCTCATATTGGATATTCAACCGAGCTTCTTAGCTTCTGATTTTCCTTGGGTGATCGATAGAATTGGAGAAGATCAATTAGATGATTGCTATGCTTGGAAAACACTGTTATCAGAACATATCACATGTGCTGGCGGTTCAGATGCTCCTATTGAAGAGATAAGCCCGCTGTTAGGGATTCACGCTGCAGTTGCCCGGGTAAGCCAGCAAACGCAAGAGGTTTATCAACCTGAAGAAGCATTATCCACTTATGAGGCGGTATGTTTATATACAAAGGGAAGCGCAAGTGCTGCTTGTCATGAAGCAGACCGTGGCATGATCAAGGAAGGTTTTTTAGCCGATTTCACGATACTGGATCAAGATATTTTTCATTGTACACCGCATGAAATACGCCATATCAATGTCGAAAGCACGGTTATAGGTGGCAAACCTGTTTATACAAAAATCGTTGAGGATACTTCTCCAACACAAGCAATTTAAATTCCATTAAGTTAAATAGTTAGAAGAATCGATGAATTGCCTTTATAATGATATTATTTCGAGACTAGAAGAATCGAGGCAAAAAGAATGAAAGATAACGAAGTGAAAGTTGGAGCTATTCAAGCAGCCTTTTCTTATTTCTTGTGGGGACTCTTGCCGATTTATTGGAAACTGCTTGAGCAAGTGAATGCGGATGAAATTTTGGCTAGTCGGGTAATTTGGTCCTTTGTTTTAATGCTCTTATTACTTATTGCAACAAGAAAATGGGCACCTTTTGTGGAGACGCTAAAGGGATTAAGAAAAAATCAGAAACGACTTTGGGCGTTAGTGATCGCCTCTTTATTGATCAGTGGAAACTGGTTCGTATACATATGGGCGGTTAATCATGATCAAATGATCCAAGCAAGTCTAGGCTATTATATTAATCCTCTTGTTAGCCTCCTTTTAGGAGTTATATTTTTACGGGAAAAATTATCACCGCTACAGTATGTGTCCTTTGCAATGGCCACAGTAGGAGTCTTGATATTAAGTGTATCTTACGGGCAAATTCCGTGGATTGCGTTAGCGTTGGCTTTCTCATTTGGGTTATACGGGTTAGCGAAAAAATTAATCAAAGTGGATTCATCCATTGGTTTAACACTTGAAACGATGGTTGTAACCCCGCTTGCATTAGGGTATGTTGTTTATTTATTTGCAGCAGGCAAAAATATGTTTCTATCCTCGTCCCTTTCGACAGACTTACTACTCATTGGGGCTGGGGCTGCAACGGCGTTACCGCTCTTGTATTTTGGAAAAGGAGCACAAAAAATCCCATTATCGATGTTAGGATTTATTCAATATATAGCGCCAACCTTAACGTTGATTTTAGGCGTCTTTTTCTATGGAGAGCATTTTTCAAAAACTCATTTACTATCCTTTATTTTCATATGGGGAGCACTAACCCTTTATTCTTTGTCAAAAACGAAAGTAATGAACCGCGAACTGAAGCTAAGAAAAGGAAGAGGCTTAGGTGTGTAAGGAAAACAACCTCGAGACAGGTGCTCGAGGTTGTCAGTTGTTTTTGTAAATGTAAAAACCTAGACATTTACTCCTTGATTAAAGAACGCGGTTTTCGTAAATGTCCACAGGCCGACATTTACGCTCAAATGAGGTTTTAGAACACATATTAATTTCGACTTAACGAGTAATAATAGGGCTTTATTCTCCTATCTATGACTAAAATAGCAACAATGTTTGCGAAAAGTGCCTTAAAGAAAGGTTCTTTGGACCTTTTCCCAGAAAGAGTTGTCCTTTAATTTAACGGTTTTGATTCTTTTTTCACTGAGTTGGATAGATATATCCTCCACATGCTGAATGCTAAGTGCTTCATTATCCATCCCCATTGTTGGATAATCATTTCCGTCTTGAACGACCTTAATGGTCAGCTTTCGGTCACCACTTAAAATAAACGGGGAGCCGAGTGTTCGGTAAAGATTATTATTCAGGGATGCAATTTCACTAACTTGCATCGATGGCAGTAAAGGATCGACGACAGCGCCATGCACCGATTTATTGTAGGCAGTGCTTCCAGTTGGGGTTGCAACAATGATTCCGTCCCCACGGAAAGTTTCAAAATGGAATTGATCAATAAATACTTCCATCACAATCGTTTGGATAATGGAAGAACGGACACTAAACTCATTCAAGCATTGAAAGGAAAATTGATTATCAATCGTTACTTCGATGGTTGGATAGCGACGAATTTCAATTTGTTCTTTCGTAACAGCTTCAATAATTTTTGCTGTATCCTCAATATAAAAATCACAGTAAATATTTAATTTCTCTTTCGTAGATATTCCTGCATAAAGACAATCTTCACGGAATCCGGTTTTTCTAACTGCTTGTAAAAAGGCACCATCATCACCAAAGCTGACAATGATATTGGCGATTTTATGGTCATTCACGATCGTAAATCCATAATCTTTAGCGTGATCATAAAAAGGCTGAACTTTTTGCATCATATCCGCATCTTTTTTGTGAAAGAAATAAACATTATTTCTGTTTTCCATATAAAACCCCTCCATCCAAAATAAATAGACGTACCTATAGTATCGTGCATCCACATCCTAATATGAGCCCTAGATCTTCGGATCATTTTTTGTCATAATTGGAAAGGGATTGGGATTGTTTTAGACTGAAATAGTGAACTCTAAGGTGCTTATCTAGTTTTAAGTCTACATATTTTTGAAACATTTTTGAAGGGATAACGTAAATAAATATTGGAAATACGTCCATTTTGTGGCGATTATTTTTTGGATAAAAGGGTGCAACTAAGAAGGAAAAAGGAGGATGAAAAATATGACAGGGAAACGTTGGGCTGCGTTGGCTATAGCGGCAGTATTGCTTTTTTTCTCAATCGCGATTAATGCATTTTCTATTTTTGCATCGACTAATTTCGAAAGTAACTTTAATGAATTGTTTGGCGCAACAGATGAACTTTTTGCAGAAGAAGTGATTGAATCAGGAAGTGCGACGAATCAAATTGCCGTACTCGATTTAAATGGAACAATTCAAGATACTGGTGGAACTACTTCTTTTTTTACAACGGAGGGTTATCATCACCAGACATTTATGAAAAAGCTTGATTATGTGAAAGAAAATAACTCAGTTAAGGCGGTTATCCTACGCGTAAATACACCAGGTGGTGGCGTTGTAGAAAGTGCTGAAATCCACGATAAAATAGTGGAAATTCAATCTGAAGCAAATAAGCCAGTCTATATTTCGATGGGCTCGATGGCTGCATCAGGGGGATATTACATAGCAGCACCGGCACATAAGATATTTGCAACTCCGGAGACACTAACAGGTTCATTGGGGGTTATTATGCAAGGCTATAATTTTGCCGGTCTTGCTGAAAAATACGGAGTCGAATTCATCACAATTAAGAGTGGACCTTACAAGGATATTATGAGTCCTACAAGAGAAATGGCAGAGGAAGAACGTGAGATCCTGCAGTCGATGATTGACAATTCTTATGAAGGGTTTGTGAAGGTCATTGCCGAAGGAAGAGGAATGTCTGAAGCAGAAGTAAGGCAAATTGCAGACGGACGAATTTATGACGGAAGACAGGCAAAAGAAATTGGCTTAATTGATGACTTTGGTTATTTTAGCGATGTCGTGGAAGCTGTGAAAGAAGAGCAAAACATTGGCAATGCCCAAGTGGTGAAATATACGGAAAGCTTCGGTTTAGGATCGTTGTTTAGCTTAGGGGCACAGAAATTAAAAGGGGGAGATCATGAACTAACTAGTTTGCTCAATCTTTTATCGCAAACACACTCTCCCCGTCTAATGTATTTGTATGCAGAATAGGGGGGAGAACATTGGAATCTAAAGATAATCAAAGAGAAGAACAGTTGATTCAAGAAAAAGATGTTATCCCTCATGTCGGTTTTAAAGAAGAGCGTCGATTTGCTGGTTTTTGGATGAGATTTTGGGCTTATCTCCTTGATTTATTGGTGATTGGCAGCATTGAACGTATCCTGATTTATCCGCTATTCCGTAGCCTTGATCTCAGTTTACATGAATCAAGTATGTTTGCTCCCATATCGATTTTAACGGCGGTCATTTTCTATGCCTATTTTGTTTTAATGACAAAATTTTTAGGGCAGACATTAGGTAAAATGGCATTTGGGTTAAAAGTCGTTGATTTAAATGGGAAAAAACTTACTTGGGGAACGATTCTGTTTAGAGAATGGATTGGGCGCTTTATTTCAACGACAGTGTGGATTTCGTATGTAATTGTCGCTTTTCTACCAAAAAAGCAAGGCTTGCATGATTTATTCACTGAGACATCAGTAATTCATGAACGATAGAGCTTCATTTATACTTTTGAAAAATAAACCTGCGAATGCAGGTTTATTTTTTGTGTGTTCGTCGATAATGGTAGGCTGAAAGGTTGTGAAGGTGATGATGTGGGTTTTCATTGCTTTAGCGGTAATTGTCGTACTAATAATCTCTGTCATGCTCCTAAAATTAATCGTGATCATTGATTATTACCACAATAAGGACGATGACCGTCTTAAAATTACATTCAAAACATTTTTTGGACTTATAAAATATAAAATCAATGTTCCTGTCATTAAAATTGCGGAAGATTCTCCTGAAATTGTCGTCAAAGAAAAAGTAGAAACAGGCCCACAAGAAAAAGATAAAAAACAGGATACGAAAAAATTTTCAGCAAAAGATATATTACAAAGCATCCAGGACATGGATCAATTCGTCAAACATGTGGTGGGGCTACATCATATTATTCGTTCTTTTTTAAACAAAGTGACAATGAAGAATTTGGAGTGGAGGACGACCATTGGAGTAAGTGACGCCGCTTTTACAGGGATGATCACAGGTGCATTTTGGGCGGTGAAAGGGAGTTTAGTTGGTTTCCTCACATCGTTAATGAAAGTGAAAACCATGCCAAATTTAATGATCACACCAGAGTTTAATCGGACGATAAATGAAACTTCATTTCGATGTATGTTTCATTTTCGGATCGGGCATGCTATTTTTGCAGGAATTAAACTACTTAAATTTTGGAAAGGCGGAAAACCGCATTTCAAAACAAAGCCATTATCTATTTTGTCTGGTAATAAGACAAAATCCGTATAAAAGGGAGGAAGTAAAATGTCCGATCATCCAATTCAAGGCTTGATGACAACTGCAATGGAAAACCTTAAAGAAATGATTGATGTGAACACCATTATCGGTGACCCTGTTGAAACTCCTGATGGAAGTGTCATACTAACAGTGTCAAAGGTTGGGTTTGGCTTTGCGGCTGGAGGTAGTGAGTTTATTCTTGATAACAGTTCCAAAGATGAAAACCAGTCTAAGCACCCATTTGGTGGTGGTAGTGGTGGAGGTGTATCCATTACTCCGATTGCTTTCTTAATTGTAAATGCAAAAGAAGTAAAAATGGTTCATTTAGATGAAAGCACACATCTCTACGAGAAGATTTTAGATTTGGCTCCACAGGCTGTAGATAAAATACAGCAAATGCTTTCCAATAAAAATGATTCGAAGCAAAATTCTGGGCAACAAGGAGAATACCAAAACCCAGAATATGGCGGTCCGAAAAAAGACTTAGAACTTTAAAAGGAAAATGATCGAAAATCAAAGTTAGCTCTCATTTATAGGGAGTTAACTTTTTCTTTTTAGCAATAGTAAATATTTGCAAAAATGTTCCTAAATCGGTATGATTTACACTGTACATACGTTGTTAAGGAGGATGAGCCCATATGGCATCAGTCACTTTTAAAGGAAACCCAGTTACACTTGTTGGAACAGAAGTAAAGGTTGGCGACAAAGCACCAAGTTTTACCGTGTTAGCAAATGATTTATCTCCTGTAACACTAGAGGACTCAAAAGGACATGTTCGTTTAATCAGTGTGGTACCTTCCATTGATACAGGAGTGTGTGATGCTCAAACTCGTCGTTTTAACGAAGAGGCAGCAAAGCTTGACAATGTAAAGGTATTAACAGTAAGCGTTGATTTACCTTTCGCTCAAAAGCGTTGGTGTGCAGCAGCTGGAATTGATAATGTTCAAACGGTTTCTGATCATCGTGATCTTTCTTTCGGAGAAGCGTACGGTGTGGTCATGCAAGAATTAAGATTATTAGCACGTTCTGTTTTTGTTATTGATGCGAATGATACGGTTACTTATGTAGAATATGTTAGCGAAGGAACCGATCATCCGAACTATGAAGCAGCAATTGAAGCAGCAAAAGCAGCGAAGTAATTTTAAGGGACAAGACCTCAAGGTAAATAGTGGGGTCTTGCCTTCTTTTTATCTTCTGTTTTTCTAGTCCCCCTTTTCCTACATTCCACTTTTCTTGTACAAGTAGTATAATCCCGAGTAGAATAGAAAAATAACATGTCGAGGAGGAATGCATTGTGAAAATCTCTCCCGTAGAGGATTTATTTTCTGTAATTAATGATACGGCGACCATTTTACAGGAAGAGTTATCAATTACCTTTTTAGAAGCATTAGCAGAAACAGGTGAAAATATATTTCAAGAGGCCATTTTACAAGATGAAGAAATTAGTGAATTAAGTAAGAAGAGGCTAAAAAAGAGTTATGAGTCTCTAAAATTAGATCGATTCACCGTTGAAGAGATACGAAAGTCTTTTCAATTGGCGATTTTAAAAGGAATGAAGGAAAGTGTACAACCTAATCATCAAATGACCCCAGATGCAGTAGGGATGCTTGTTGGTTACTTGGTAAATAAGTTTGTGACGAAGACATCTTATCGTTTATTCGATCCAGCAATTGGAACAGGAAATTTACTGACCACAGTAATCAATCAGCAGGCAGGTAAACAGATCGAAGGGATGGGGATTGATGTGGATGATCTCCTTATTAAACTGGCCTTCATTAATGCTAATTTACAGCAACATCCGATTGAATTGTATAATCAGGATAGTCTTGAACCACTTTTTATTGAATTAGCTGATGCGGTTGTAAGTGATTTACCTGTTGGCTATTATCCGAATGATGTAAGAGCTGCTGAATTTCAATTGAAATCAGATAAAGGACACTCTTATGCACATCATCTCTTTATTGAACAAAGCATCAAGTATACAAAAGATGGTGGATATTTATTTTTTATCATTCCCAATGGATTATTTGAAAGCGAAGAAGCTCCAAAGCTACATGAGTTCTTGAAGGAGCATGCATATATCCAATCGATTTTACAACTTCCATTAACCATGTTTCGCCATGAAAATGCCGCAAAGAGCGTGTTAATTTTACAGAAAAAAGGAGAGGAAGTAAAAGCGCCAAAACAGGTACTTTTAGTTAATCTTCCAAGTCTATCAAACGGACATCAAGTTGAAAAGACCTTGAAAAAAATCGATCAATGGATAAAAGAAAATAAATAAACGTCATCGGCCACTGAAAATATCAGTGGTCTTATATTATGGCAGGGGGATTCGGACTTAGTTATAGGGATGAATCGGCGATGTTGTCCGAATCCGCTTGGTATTCGGACAGAGAAGCAGGATGAATCGGCAATGTTGTCCGAATCCGCTTGATATTCGGACAGAGAAGCAGGATGAATAGGCGATGTTGTCCGAATCCGCTTGATATTCGGACAGAGAAGCAGGGTGAACCGGCGATGTTGTCCGAATCCGCTTGATATTCGGACAGAGAAGCAGGATGAACCGGCAATGTTGTCCGAATCCGCTTGATATTCGGACAGAGAAGCAGGATGAACCGGCGATGTTGTCCGAATCCGCTTGATATTCGGACAGAGAAGCAGGGTGAACCGCTAATGTTGTCCGAATCCACCAGATATTCGGACAGAGAAGCAGGGTGAACCGCTAATGTTGTCCGAATCAGATTAAGTCTTGTATATTAAGAGTCATTATCTTTTCAGTCCCAAAATTGAAGCGCTCACGGAGCTTTTTGTGAAAAGTTCACAATATATACAGATTTATTAATAAAATCAGAATATATTTACTTTATAGTGAAAACGATACCATTTTATCCTCGTTCTTGAATTGTTTAATTGACAATGATTAAATGAGAAATTGAGAGATAGAAATAAGCTTACTTGAACAAAATAAGTAAGAAATACATATTTACGTTAAGTTAAAGGAGCGGAAACGATGGCAAAAGTAATCGCAATCAATGCAGGCAGTTCATCTTTAAAGTTTCAATTATTTGAAATGCCTTCTGAAGAAGTTATTACAAAAGGATTAATTGAAAGAATCGGACTTAAAGATTCTATTTTCAATATAACCGTTAATGGTGAGAAGCAAACAGAAACAACGGATATTCCTGATCACAGTGTTGCTGTAAAAATGTTATTAAATAAATTAACTGAAACGGGTATCATTCAATCGTTAGACGAGATTGAAGGAATCGGTCATCGTGTCGTACATGGTGGAGAAGAATTTGCAGACTCTGTTCTTATTACAGATGAAGTACTTCAAAAAATCGAAGAGCTTTCAGAACTAGCTCCTCTTCACAACCCAGCGAATGCAACAGGAATTAAAGCATTTAAAGAAGTGCTTCCGAATGTTCCAGCTATTGCTGTTTTCGATACGGCTTTCCATCAAACCATGCCAGAAAACTCTTTTCTTTACAGCCTACCATATGAGTATTATGAGAAGTATGGTATTCGTAAATATGGTTTCCATGGTACTTCACATAAATATGTTTCAGAACGTGCGGCGGAAATGTTAGGTCGTCCGCTTGAGCAATTACGCTTGCTTTCTTGTCATCTCGGGAATGGTGCAAGTATCGCTGCGATTGAAGGTGGAAAATCAATTGATACATCAATGGGATTCACGCCACTTGCAGGTGTTACAATGGGAACTCGTTCAGGGAATATTGATCCAGCCCTAATCCCATATATTATGGAAAAAACAAATAAAACAGCTGAAGAAGTATTAGATGTTTTAAATAAAGAAAGTGGTATGCTCGCAGTTTCTGGTTTTTCTAGCGATTTACGTGATATCGAAGTAGAAGCAGAAAAAGGAAACGAGCGTGCAGAATTAGCTTTAAAAGTATTTGCAGACCGTATTCATAAATATATCGGTTCTTATTCTGCCAAAATGTATGGTGTAGATGCGATTATCTTTACAGCAGGAATTGGTGAAAATAGTGCTTCTATTCGGGAAAGAGTCCTTAGAGGACTAGAGTTTATGGGTGTTTATTTTGACCCAGCGCTGAACAAGGTTCGTGGAGAAGAGGCATTTATTAGTTTCCCACATTCTCCTGTAAAAGTTATGATCATTCCAACAAATGAAGAAGTTATGATTGCTCGTGACGTAGTGAGATTATCTCACTAAGGAAAAATGAAAAAGCAACTTTTCAAATTAAATGAAAAGTTGCTTTTTTATTTAGATATTTCTTCCAATATCTCACCTTTATTTATTTTATAGATTCGATGGGCAAGCTTTTCCGCTTCTTGAAAGTCGTGGGTAACCATAATGACAGGTATATTCCATTTTTCGTGTAGTCGTAAGAGTTCATCCTGGCATTCCTGTCGAATCTCTTGGTCTAATGCGGAGAAAGGTTCATCTAACAAGAGGAGTTGAGGCTTTGTTGCTAAGGCCCTTGCAAGTGCAACTCTCTGTTTTTCTCCACCAGAGATCTGCCTTGGATATTTCTCCATGAGATGCTCAATTCCTAATACCTCAACTAATTCGTGAACGAACTCCTTATCTTTCGCCCCGTAAAGAATATTCTTCTTAGCAGTCATATGAGGAAAAAGGGCGTAATCTTGAAATAAATAGCCAATATTTCTTTTTTGGATTGGAACAGACTCTTTTTTGCTTTTAAAAAGAGGAACATCGTTTAAGGTGATCGTTCCAGAGTCAGGGGAAACAAGTCCAGCAATACAATTCAAAATCGTTGTTTTCCCTGAACCAGATGGTCCAAATAAGATGACAATTTCATCTTCAACTTTTAATTTTACATCAAGTTCATAAGAAGCCAATGTTTTTCTAATGTCTAAAAAGAGCATTTCAATTACCTCGTATTATTTATTTTTCGAAAATCGTAAAATATTTCGTTTTGTCCACCAATTTAGCCAAAGGATGGAGCAAAAACCGAGGAGAACGATGATCACTACCCAAAAAGTAGCGGCTTCCATATTTCCAGACTCTACGGCAAAATAAATCGCTAGTGGAATCGTTTCGGTTTTATTCGGAATATATCCAGCGAGCATTAACGTTGCTCCGAATTCACCTAATGCTCTTGCGAAAGTTAGGACCGTTCCAGCGAGTAGACCAGGAAAAGCAAGTGGAAATGATATCGTCCAAAATACTCTCCATTTAGAAGCACCCATTGTCAAGGCGGCATTTTCAATATTAATATCAAAATTTTGAAATGAAGCGGATGCACTTTGATACATTAAGGGGAAGGAAACGACGATTGAAGCGATCACTGCTCCCACCCAGGTGAATACGATTTGAATGTCAAACCATTCTAATAGGAAACTGCCAATTATCCCGTTCTTACCAAATAAGTATAATAATCCGAAACCGACAACCGTTGGGGGTAAAACCATTGGTAAGAGAATAATCGATTCAATTATATTTTTTCCAGGAAACGAATTCCGAGCAATCATTCTTGCTAAAAAGATACCGACTACGAATACAACCAAGGTTGCAATGCTGGCAATCTTTAAAGATAAAAATAATGGAGTATAGTTCATTTCATGCATTCCTTTTATTTATTCGCTGTTTTCGCATACATTGTTTTTTTTGTGAAAATCAAGAATACTAATAATATGATGGGTACTGCCATCCATGAAATTCGCAACGGCACTTTTCGCTTCCTCTTTATCATTTCAAGTTTACTATCCAAAAGAAAAGAGCCTATTTTTTAAACCCAAATTGATTGAGGATTGCCTGTGCCTCATCTGTTTGCAAAAATTCAATAAATAATTTTGCGCTATCGCTCTTTTGGCTATCTGCTGTTACTGCAGCAGGATAGATGATTGGTGTGTGCAAATCGGTTGAGGCTTCTGCCATTACTTTTACTTTATCAGAAATGAGTGCATCACTGGAATAGACAATTCCTAAATCTGTATTTCCAGATTCTACATAGGACAGTACTTGGCGAACATCCTTCGCAAGGATAAAGTGGCCATCTAACCCTTCCCATTTTTCAAGCTTCGTAAGTACCTCTTTTGCATACGTGCCTGCAGGGACACTGTCAGGATTGCCGATAGCTAACTCTCCTATTTCATCTGGATTTACATCTTCGAATGAGGAAATATTCAACGCAGTATCCTTATGACCAATTAAAACAATTTTATTCCCAGTAAAGTCAACTCTTGTTTCTGGAATGATCGCACCCTCTTCTTCAAGTGTATCCATCCATTTCTGATCAGCAGAAAGAAATGCATCGGTAGGGGCTCCCTGTTGAATTTGCTGAGCGAGTGTTCCCGAACTTCCAAAATTGAAGGAAACATCAATGTTTGAATATGTATCTTCAAATGCTTTTTCAATTTCCGCCATAGCATCTGTTAAACTAGCGGCAGTTGATATTAAAATCTCCGTTTTTTCGGTTGCTTGATCAGCATTGTCTTGATTATTACAACCGCTCGCAAAAATAAGAAGGGCAAGTACGATCATTCCAATCTTCCATTTGTTTTTCATTGTTAAATCCTCCTAAAAATCTTAAATTTAAAATAAGGGTTATATCTATTTATATTCTATTTGAAGATCAACGTAGTTGAAACGGCCTTCAAATATAACTAATTATAACTAGTTATAATTAGTTATATTAAGTGTAGATCTGAAACTTGCGAGAGTAAATGGTAAAATAAGAACAAATAATGAATTTCTCGGAGGAAATATCATGCCATTAGAAGAATCCTATACGACGGAACAGATTGCTCAAATATTAAAGGTGTCTAAATTAACGGTCTATGACTTAATCAAGAAGGGGAAGCTACCGGCTTATCGTGTTGGTAGACAAATGAGAGTGGATGCATCTGATTTAGAAAGCTATAAGAATAAGGCAAAGGGAGTGATTGTACCTGAGCGTGCTACTGGAATAGAAGCGAGTACAAGTACGATTCAGACTTCCAACCGCTCAATAATTATTAGTGGTCAGGATAATAGCTTAGATTTACTGACGAAATATATTGAAAAAGAAACGAATCTCGTTCGCCCTCTTCGTTCATATGTAGGCAGTTTAGAAAGCTTAATTTCTATGTATAAAGGTGAAGCTGATATCGTCAGTACGCATTTATTTGACGGTGATACGGGTGAGTATAATATCCCCTACATTCGAAGAATTCTTGTAAGTAATTCTTTTATCGTGGTCAATTTAATATGTCGCCAAGCTGGATTTTATGTGGCGAAAGGAAACCCGAAGAACATTACTGATTTTCAAGATTTACTTCGGAGTGATGTGAAAATGATTAATAGAGAAAAAGGATCGGGAGCAAGAGTTTTACTAGATGAGAAGTTGAGAGTCGCTAGCATTAGCAAGGATAAAATAAGAGGGTATGGTGATGAAGAAACGAGTCATCTAGGAGTTGCGGGTGTGATCTCTAAGCAGTTTGCAGATGTAGGAATTGGAATTGAAAAAGTGGCAAATTTAGTTGGCCTTGATTTTGTACCATTGACAAAAGAAAGATATGACCTCGTTATTCTGAAAACAGAAACAAATAAAGAAATCATTTCAATGATCTTAGCTATTCTTCAATCAGCTAGTTTGAAGGAAGAGTTACTATCGATTGGTTATGATGTTTCTTACACAGGCGATATTGTTTATGAGCAGTAGAGATCATTTGTACGTGTGAAGTGACCGCTGCACCTATGCTATACTAAACCATAATGACAGTGCTCCAAGGAGGTTCAATGAATGTTGTCCGATCGCGATCAAAAAGTAATGAATGATATTAAAAGTTGGGAGCAGAGCCTGTACCAATATGAAACCAATGATTTTGTATTAGCGTATGAGAGATACTTTGAACGAGCTTTTTCGTTACTTCCAGAGCAAACTCAAAAAGATTTCTTCTCCGTAGTGGATACATGGCTTTTTCATCTCCATGCACTTATTCAAGGAAGTCAGGTTCAACATGATGCGAAAGAACGAGTTTTATCGGCAGGACGCGTGTTTAATGAGGATATCCATCAAGTAGAGGATTTAAAGCAGTTATCGATTGATCAATTGCAATACATAGCTCAACAGCAAATAGCCAGACACCGACTTTATTCCTTTGCACAGGGGGGATTATCAGGAACAGGTGGGCCTGTCCTCCTTGGCACAGATATTCCTGCGATAGCGGTAATTAATATTCGTTCGGTTCAGTTAGTTGCGATGACTTATGGATATGAGGTGAATAATCCATTTGAAATGATGACGTCATTAAAGGTATTTCATGCTGCTACCCTTCCAGCAAGATTACAAGGGCAAGGATGGAAACAGTTGATGGACGAACTGCAATCGACCAATGAATATTATTTTTACGAAGGTGAGGAGGATTTGACCAATACTTTATGGCTTGAACAGCCGTTAAGGCAAATTCTAAAAGCCGTTACGATCCTGTTATTGAAAAATAAAACTGTACAAGGGATCCCTTTTATTAGCATGGCGATAGGGGCAGGTGTGAATTACCAGCTTACAAGGAAAGTAACTGATTTTGCTCATAAATATTATCAAATACGGTATTTGATGGAGAAGGAGAAAGATGAATGAGTACGACTGAACATAAAAAAGAGGCGCCAAACAAGGTTCATTGTAAAGTCATTACGGTAAGTGATACGAGAACGAAAGAAACTGATAAAAGTGGGCAAACGATGATTTCTCTGTTAGAAGCTTCGGGTCATGCCATTGTCGATTATGTCATCGTCAAAGATGAAGCGGAAGCGATTCGTGAAGCAGTCCTACAAGGATGTGAAGCATCAAATATTGATGTTGTTTTAACAAACGGTGGAACAGGAATTGCCAAAAGAGATGTCACCATTGAAACGGTAAAAGCGATATTTGAAAAAGAGATTACAGGTTTCGGTGAGCTTTTTAGAATGCTGAGTTATCAAGAGGATATCGGCTCAGCAGCTATTTTATCACGTGCGATAGCAGGAGTGGTCAATAATAAGGCTGTTTTTTCAACACCTGGATCAACAGGAGCTGTAAAGCTTGCGATGAATCGCTTAATTCTTCCCGAAATCGGTCATGTTGTACGCGAACTTCGAAAAGACCTTTAAAAAATGAGGACAGCGCTTAAAAACGCTGTCCTTTTTAAAAGATATTATTGATGGACCTTAGTGCCGATATCCTGATGGGTTCGGTACCAGAGCCAAAGGTCATTAATAATGGATGCAAGTTCTGAGATTTCACTATTTAGCTGACAAGAACGTTCAAAATTCCCTTCATCTGAAAGCTCCGCTTGTTTTTGGTTTATGATCTTCTCAAGTTCGGCAATTCTATCAGGGATCTTCCCGCGGATTTTTTCCCAATAAAAAAGGATGGACTGCTGTTCTATCTCAGAGTATTCATCCCACCCAAGCTCCAGATTGGGTATAGGTATTCCTAAGCGTACGTCTTCTGAAAAAAACTCATTCATCAAAGCATGCCTCCAAAAACGCTGCATTTAATTTCTATTAATCTTTATTTTACATTATCTAGACGCAATCTTCCATCCGCATAATATGCACAAAAAATTTATTTTTATACAAAATGACGAATAAGTATTGAAATATATTGTGAATCTTGGTAAATTGGTAAGCAAGGAAAAGAATAAAAATATAATTGATTGAATATTTATTCGTTTTTAAAACAACGATGGAATTGTATCTAAAGGGAGGACATCTTAAATGACAAATCAAAAAGTAGTGTTAGCATATTCTGGAGGATTAGACACCTCTGTTGCAATTAAATGGTTACAGGATCAAGGTTATTCAGTTGTTGCTTGCTGTTTGGACGTTGGAGAAGGAAAGGACTTAGATTTTATTAAGGAAAAGGCACTTCAAGTCGGAGCGGTAAGCTCTTATGTTCTAGATGTAAAAGAAGAATTCGCCAATGAATATGCATTAGTTGCTCTTCAAGCACATGCTCTCTATGAAGGGAAGTATCCATTAGTTTCAGCATTATCTCGTCCGCTCATTGCCAAAAAACTGGTTGAGATCGCTGAAAAAGAATGTGCAGTGGCCGTTGCTCATGGCTGTACGGGTAAAGGAAACGATCAGGTCCGCTTTGAAGTAGCCATTCATGCATTAAATCCGGAATTGAAGGTACTTGCTCCAGTTCGTGAATGGAGTTGGTCACGTGAAGAAGAAATTGAATATGCAAAGGAAAACGGTATTCCGATTCCAATTAACCTTGATAGTCCATATTCAATTGACCAAAATCTTTGGGGAAGAAGTAATGAATGTGGAGTGTTAGAGGATCCGTGGGCAGCGCCACCAGAGGATGCTTACGAATTAACGGCAGGTCTAGAATATACACCAGAATCTCCGGATTATGTTGAAATCGAATTTGAGCAAGGCGTTCCTGTGAAATTAAATGGAAAGTCTTATCCACTTTCACAGTTAATATTAGAATTAAATATTGTTGCAGGGAAGCATGGAGTCGGTCGGATTGACCATGTCGAAAATCGTCTTGTGGGGATTAAATCTCGTGAGGTTTACGAGTGTCCTGGAGCGATGACGCTGATTAAAGCACATAAGGAGTTAGAGGATTTAACCCTTGTGAAAGAAGTAGCTCATTTTAAACCAGTGATCGAAAAGAAACTAACGGAAGTTATTTATGAGGCGTTATGGTTCTCTCCGTTAACTTCCGCTCTATTAGCCTTCTTAAAGGATACGCAAAAATATGTAACAGGTACTGTTAGAGTGAAGCTCTTTAAAGGGCATGCCATTGTCGAAGGAAGAAAGTCTCCTTACTCTTTATATGATGAAAAGTTAGCAACATATACAAAAGAAGATGAATTTGATCACAGTGCTGCTGTAGGATTCATTCAATTATACGGTTTACCAACAAAGGTACAAAGCATCGTACAAAACAAGAAGGTGACAGTGTGAAAAAACTTTGGGGTGGAAGATTTACGAAAACAGCAGAAGAATGGGTAGATGAGTTCGGAGCTTCCATTTCCTTTGATCAGGAACTTGTATTGGAAGATTTGGATGGCAGTTTGGCACATGTGAAGATGCTTTCCAAAAGTGGAATTATTACAGAGGAGGACGCAGCCCTAATTGTAAAAGGGCTGCAGTCCTTAAAGGAAAAAGCGACAAACAATCAATTAGAATTCTCCGTGAAATTAGAAGATATTCATTTAAACCTTGAAAGCCAGCTCACTGACATGATTGGCCCAGTAGGTGGAAAGCTACATACAGGCAGAAGCCGTAATGATCAAGTAGCTACCGATATGCATTTGTATTTGCGTAAACAGTCTGAGACGATTATCGCTTTAGTAGAAGAAATGCAAACGGCTTTATTAACACAAGCAAAAAATCATGTCGAAACGATTATGCCAGGATATACTCACTTACAACGAGCGCAACCTATTTCTTTTGCTCATCATTTAATGGCTTATTTTTGGATGCTTGAACGGGATAAGGAAAGATTTACAGAAGGGATCAAGAGAATTAATGTTTCACCACTTGGTGCTGGAGCACTAGCAGGTACGACTTTTCCAATTGACAGAGAACTTACAGCAGAATTGCTCGGCTTTAGTGGAATATACGAAAATAGTCTTGATGCAGTTAGTGATCGGGATTTTATTTTGGAGTTTCTATCGGCGAGCTCTATACTCATGATGCATCTTTCACGTTTAGGAGAAGAAGTGATTCTTTGGTCATCACAAGAATTCCGTTTTATTGAGTTGGATGATGCTTTTTCAACAGGTAGTAGCATCATGCCGCAAAAGAAAAACCCTGATATGGCCGAGTTAATTCGCGGAAAGACTGGCCGTGTTTACGGAAATCTGATGGGGCTTCTTACCGTATTGAAAGGACTGCCCCTTGCTTACAATAAAGACATGCAGGAAGATAAGGAAGGCATGTTTGATACTGTAAAAACGGTCACTGGTTCCTTGAAAATTTTCGCTGGTATGATTGAGACAATGAAAGTCAACAGTTCACAAATGGAGTCTGCAACTAAAAATGATTTCTCCAATGCTACTGAATTAGCTGATTACCTATCAGAGAAGGGAATTCCTTTTAGGGAAAGTCATGAAATCGTTGGACAACTTGTTTTAACATGTGTGAAAAAACATGTATTTTTAGCTGATTTGACATTAGAGGAGTTTAAAGACGCTCATCCTTTATTCGAAGATGATATTTATGAAGTATTAAATCCGGTAACGGCTGTTAAACGTAGAAATAGTGCAGGTGGTACTGGTTTTGAGCAAATTCGAATAGCACTTGAAAAGGCTGAAGGTAAATTAAAAGCACGCTAAGACTCACTTAGCGTGCTTAAAGCTCTATTCATCTTTTTCAGTGCGAATAATCATGACATCACATGATGCGTGTCTAGCGATATGTTCAGAGACGCTTCCAATTAGAAATCTTTCAACAGCATTTAGACCGGTCGCACCGCAAATGATTAAATCTACTTCATATTTTTTGGCGATATCTTTTGGTATTTTTACTTTAGGAGATCCATACTCGACAGTGAAGGATACGTCTTTTACACCAGCATCTAACGCTGTTTTTTTGTACTTTTCCATTAGCTCTGTTGCAAATTGGTCTGCTCTTTCAACAATGGTCCTATCGTATGCTTCTACTGTTGCAAAAGTACGTGTGTCGATAATATGTGCCAGAACAATTTTCGCATCATTTCTTTTCGCAATTTCAATCGCTTTCTTAAATGCCCATTCTGCTTCAGTTGAACCATCCACAGCAACTAATATGTTCTTATAAGTGAGACTCATAATTATCTCCTCCTTTACCTTTATTATACAACTCTCTTTTATGAATATCTGTAACAAAATTTCGAACACTATTCTTGTGACTGATTCTTTTTTTGAGGGGAGTGGAATGAAAATGGCAAAGGAGCCAAAAAAGAACGTGAGCTTTGATTATGATGAGCAAGGGACAAAGCAGGTTAGTGAGCAGATCATGAATGCTTATAACGGTGGTGTTATCGATCAAGCAGATGGGCAATATGATTCGTTAAAAGATCAATCAGAAGAAGCGGATGAAATGGAGTAAGTGTGATTTAGGCTGTTTTCGTAATGAATCTGGTGATGTTCAGATTTTTTCGATAAAAAATTGAAGCTGACTTGTACACTTCCACATTTTTTGTACGGCGCTTTTCGCTACTCATCACTAGGAAAATGCGCTCTTTATTAAAAAGCAATAATGTTTGAAAAAAAGAGCGATCCTTTAAGAAGAGGTGCAGAAACAGCACTTCTTCTTTTTTGCTAGAAAACTGAAAAGGACTTTATTCTTTACTTTGTTAGGTGTATAGTAGAATCGGATTTGTGAAATATCAGGAGGGGAAAAACATGCGTATTGGGATACCCAAAGAGATAAAGAACAATGAGAATCGTGTGGCTATGACACCAGCTGGCGTTGTCAATCTAGTAAACTATGGTCATGAGGTATATATAGAAACAGACGCTGGGCTTGGTTCTGGTTTCACTGACTCAGATTATATGAATGCGGGAGCTACTATTGTGAGTACTGCAGAGGAAGCATGGTCTAAGGAAATGGTCATGAAGGTAAAAGAACCTCTCCCAACTGAATATACGTATTTCCGTGAAGGATTAATTTTATTTACATATTTACATTTAGCAGCTGAACCAGAATTAACGAACGCCCTTTTAGAAAAGAAAGTTGTTGCAATTGCCTATGAAACAGTTCAATTATCAAATAAGTCATTACCACTTTTAACACCAATGAGTGAGGTAGCTGGTCGCATGGCAGCTCAAATTGGGGCTCAATATTTAGAGAAGGTTAATGGTGGAAAAGGAATCTTACTTTCAGGAGTTCCTGGAGTAAAAAGAGCAAAAGTTACCGTGATTGGTGGAGGTGTTGCAGGAACAAACGCTGCTAAAGTAGCTGTTGGTCTTGGTGCAAATGTGACTATCATCGACTTGAACCCTGAACGACTTCGCAAACTTGATGATATTTTTGGGAGTGATGTCACTACATTAATGTCGAATCCTTATAATATTGCTGAGGCAGTAAGAGATTCGGATCTGGTTATTGGGGCAGTTCTTATTCCTGGTGCCAAAGCTCCTAAACTAGTAACAGAAGAAATGATAGAGTCCATGTCTCCAGGCTCTGTTGTTGTCGATATTGCGATTGACCAAGGTGGTATTTTCGAAACGACAGACCGAATTACGACACATGATCAACCTACCTATAAGAAATATGATATCGTCCATTATGCAGTTGGGAATATGCCTGGTGCTGTTCCACGAACTTCGACGATTGCCTTAACGAATGTAACCGTTCCATATGCCATTCAAATTGCCAACAAAGGTTATCGCATGGCATGTCTAGAAAATGAGGCATTATTAAAAGGAATCAACACAATAGATGGTTTTGTCACTTATGAAGCAGTAGCCACATCATTAGATTTAAATTATGTGCCTATACAAGAACTTCTAAATAATTAAGGTAGAAAAAATCCTCTAGGATCGTCCTAGAGGATTTTTGGTTAGTTGATTATTTGTAATTCCTTCGGGAACTTCGTGAGAATTTCTAATCCATTTTCGGTTACGACGACATCATCCTCGATTCTCACGCCGGCAACACCCGGTACATAAATTCCTGGTTCAATCGTGTATACCATCCCTTTTTCCAATAAAAGGTCATTCGTTTCAGTTAAAGAAGGATATTCGTGGACGCTAATTCCAAGCCCGTGGCCAAGTCGATGTGGAAAATATTCTCCATAGCCAGCTTGTCCGATTGTGTTGCGTGCAGCTAAATCCACTTCGGAGCATTTTACGCCCGGTTTGCTTGCCGAAATGGCAGCTAATTGCGCTTTTAAAACGGTATCGTAAATTTCTTTTTGCTTATCATTGATCTCTCCATAAGCGACTGTTCTTGTAATATCTGAACAATAACCGTCAACGACAACACCCAAATCAAAGAGAACAAGATCACCCTTTTGGATTTTAGTGAGACCAGGATTTCCGTGCGGGGAGGCACCATTGGCACCAGTTAACACCATCGTTGAAAAAGACATTGCGGTCACGCCTTTTTTCTTTAAGGCAAATTCAATTGCAGCGAGAACATCTAATTCTGTTTTGCCTTCCTTGATTTCGGAGCAACCAACTTCAATCGCGTAATCTGCTAAAGCACATGCTTCACGAATTGTTGCAAGCTCCTTTTCATCCTTGATCATTCGAAGCTTTCGTAATTTTTCTTCAGCGGAAATAAAGGTTCCATCGGGGAAAAGATTAGTTAGAATTTCAAATCGTTCTACATTAAGATGCTCTTTTTCAATTCCAATTCGATTAATTTTCTCGACTCGTTTTAAGACCGCCTGTTTGACAAGTTCCCATGGATTTTCAATATCACTGTAACCGATAATTTCATCGTTCCAGCCTGATTTTTTAGCATCCTCCTTTTCCATCGCAGGACAGATTAAGAACGGCTCTGCATCTTGGAAAATCGCGACTCCAAGTAGTCTTTCATGAGGGTCACTATAAAATTGACTTAAATAAAATACGCTCTCTGTTGAAGTGAGAAAAGAAAACTGGATATCTTCTTCCTTCATCCAAGCAGAAAACTTATGTATACGTTCCATGAAAACATCTCCCTTAGTTTTATCTAATTTAAAGGTAGCAACTTCTAAGAGGATTGTAAACTTTTTAAGCGCATTCGAATCTTTCGAAAATATTTTGGCGATAGCTAGAAGGAATGTACTAAAGTTTGTTGAAGTATGAATATATGTGTAAAAAGGAAGGAGCGAGTATAAATGAAAATTACCTATCACGGACATGCTGTGGTGAAAATTGAGACAAATGGAAAGACGATTTTAATGGATCCTTTTATTAATGGAAATGGATTAACAGACTTAAAGGTGGAGGAGTTAAGTCCTGACTACATTGTCCTTACCCATGGACATAACGATCATGTTGGGGATACGGTAGAAATTGCGAAAAAGAGTGAAGCACTTGTCATTGCAAGCCCTGAGCTAGAATCCTTTTTAAGTTGGAAAGGGCTAAAGACACACGGCATGAATATCGGTGGAAGCTATGAATTTGAATTTGGGCGTGTGAAATTTACACAAGCATTTCATTCTTCCAGTTTTGAAACCGTGGACCAACAAATTATTTATTTAGGAATGCCAATGGGCGTTCTTTTTACGATTGAAGGAAAAACGATTTACCACGCAGGAGACACTGCTCTTTTCTCAGATATGAAGCTAATTGGGGAAAGACATCCAATTGATGTAGCGTTTTTACCGATTGGCGATAATTATACAATGGGACCAGAAGACGCAGCCTATGCAGCACAGCTATTAGGTGCGAAAACCGTTGTTCCGATTCACTACAATACTTTCCCTGTGATTGAGCAGGATCCACATCAATTTGTGAGCCTATTACCGGCTGGTCAAGGGAAGGTACTCGAACCAGGAGAAACGATTGAATTGTAATGTTTGTAGCGCAGCGAAGATGCTGCGCTTTTATTTTGGTTTCGCCGATAAAATCAAATAAACGCCGATATATCGTGAAAAACGCCGATATATCGTGAAAAACGCCGATAAATCCTAATTTTCGCCGATATAGGGTATTTGGACAAATTATCACGACTTTTTTTGGACCTTCTAGCATACATATTAGATAAAAATATAAAGGAGGAATATGTATATGGCTAAAAATCGTTATTTACTTTGTTTGTTAGCGGCTGCAGCAATGCTTTACTTTGCTCTCCCCAAATTGCCTATTCATGACAGTGGGCTAGCTGGTCTTTTTGCTATTTCTTGGCTAGCATTATGTCTTATTGTCATTGCTGGAAACTTATCGGGATTACTCTATTCACCGAAAAAAGCAAAAGGTAGAAAAAACCCGCAAAAGTATCAAAAACGCCTTCGTTCATACAATTGATTGAATCTATAACCAACTTCACCTTATAATAAGAGAAAAGAAGAGGAAGTTTCATCATGGTGGGAAATGTATGATGGAGCATACTTTAAATAAAGGGTGAAGGTCTTGGCTACTAAGCATGAACAAATATTAGATTATATTGATCAACTACCGGTTGGAGAAAAAATATCCGTACGACAAATCGCCAAGGCATTAAATGTAAGTGAAGGTACTGCATATAGAGCGATTAAAGACGCTGAAAATAAAGGTTATGTAAGTACGATTGAACGGGTTGGAACGATTCGAATTGAACGGAAGAAAAAAGAAAATATCGAAAAGCTAACCTATGCTGAGGTTGTCAATATTGTGGAAGGGCAAGTGCTGGGTGGACGTGCTGGATTACATAAAACGCTTAATAAATTCGTTATTGGTGCCATGAAACTAGACGCCATGATGCGTTATACAGGGGCGGGCAATTTATTAATTGTGGGGAATCGTGACAAAGCCCATGAGCATGCTTTAAAAGCTGGAGCGGCTGTTTTAATAACGGGCGGATTTGATACAGAAGACGAGGTGAAAAAACTCGCCGATGAGCTTCAACTCCCCATTATTTCGACAAGCTATGATACATTTACTGTCGCGGCAATGATTAATCGGGCAATCTATGACCAGTTAATTAAAAAGGAAATTGTACTAGTTGAAGATATTTTAACTCCAGTCTCAGATACGATCTATTTAAAGACGACTGATAAGGTTGCGAAGTGGTATGAATACAACCGTGAAACGACACATGGCCGCTATCCTGTCGTAGACGAAAATATGAAAGTTCAAGGAATGGTTACTTCGAAGGATGTCATCGGCGCAGAGCGTGAACAGCTGATCGAAAAAATCATGACGAAGAACCCAATGACTGTCAGTGGGCAAACAAGTGTGGCATCATCGGCACATATGATGGTTTGGGAAGGGATCGAGTTATTACCTGTTACAGACAATAGCAATAAGCTATTAGGAATCATTAGCCGCCAAGATGTGCTAAAAGCATTACAAATGATACAGCGCCAACCACAAGTAGGTGAAACACTTGATGACATCGTTACAAGTCAATTAGTTTTATCAAAGGGTAAAATGAAAAATGAAGAAACCTATCGTTGTGAGATTACTCCGCAAATGACGAACCATTTAGGGACAATTTCTTATGGGGTGTTCACTACACTTGTAACAGAAGCAGCAAATGGTGTTTTACGTGGATTTAAAAAAGGGGATTTAGTCGTTGAAAATATGACGATTTACTTTTTAAAACCTGTTCAAATTGATAGTACTCTTGAAATTCATCCGAAAGTATTAGAAGTAGGGCGTAAATTTGGAAAAGTTGACGTCGAGGTCTTTAACGAAGGGGTATTAGTAGGGAAAGCAATGATGATGTGTCAGTTATTAGACCGACAATAATGAATAAGAAAAAGGCCGCTTTTTGTATAAATGCGGCCTTAAAACACTCCATTATTTCTTTAATTGCTCTGCTTCCTCAATTGCATGCGGTAAGTAAAATTTATAAGACTTCATTCCACCCCATATATTGATTGCACCTAAAAGGAGAAAGATACTCCCAACAATATATCCAACCGTTGTTTGATTAATGAAGTATTGGTTTACTCCGAAAAGGGCGACAAATAGTCCTAATGCAACACTTGCTTTTGCTGAAATCCATTTTTTCTCTGCTGGTTTTTGTGTTCTGAAATATTTCACTTTGTAAAAAATGTAAAAAGAGAAAGCAAACACAAATAAAATGACGAGTACTGGCATTTGAAAATTCCTCCAAGCTTGAACAACTTCACTTTATTTTACCGATTTTCTTATAAAAAAGCCACCGTCACCATTGTCTGACATATATTTGTCATTGAATGAGAGAAAATTTTTAAGCAAATGTTCTTTTCTTTTCAATTTTTTATGGTAAAAATGGAGGTATATAGCTTTTCATATGGAACACATCCTTAAAACGAACAAGGAGTAAACAATGAGAGATAAAATACTAGAAACCATTCAAAAGTACGATACTATTATTATCCATCGTCACGTTCGTCCAGATCCGGATGCTTACGGCTCTCAAGGGGGATTAGCTGAACTTCTTAAGGCATCATTCCCAGATAAATCGATCTATATGGTCGGGAAAGAAGAACCGTCTCTAAATTACTTATCGAGATTGGATCAAATTTCCGATGATACATATAATGGAGCGTTAGTGATTGTGACAGATACGGCGAATGAAGCGAGAATTTGTGATGAGCGCTACAAGCTTGGGGATTATGTTATTAAGATCGACCATCATCCGAATGAGGAGCCATATGGGGATATGATTTGGGTCGATACAGATGCGAGTTCATGTAGTGAAATGATTTATGACTTGTACCTTGAAGGGAAGAATTCAGGCTTAAAAATGTCGGACACTGCTGCAAGACTTCTATATGCAGGAATTGTTGGAGATACTGGGAGATTTCTTTATCCTAGTACGACAGAGAAGACATTTGCTTATGCTAGTGAACTAATTAAGTATAAGTTTGATCGGACAGAGCTTTTCGACCGCATGTATGAACTTCCACCTAATCTTGTTAAATTAAATGGCTATGTTCTGCAAAATTTTAACATGAATGAGCATGGTGTTGCTTCGATGATTTTAAATAAAGAATTATTAAAAGAATTTGGCACGGTCCCTTCAGAAGCATCTCTTCTTGTGAGTATCCTCGGGAATGTGAAGGGGATTCTTGCTTGGGTCTTCTTTATTGAGGAAGCGGATCAGATTCGTGTCAGACTTCGCTCTAAAGGACCTGTCATTAATACGATTGCAAGAAATTATAATGGTGGTGGACATCCACTTGCAGCAGGAGCCTCTATTTATTCATGGGATGAAGTAGCTAATGTGATGAAAGAGCTAGAAGAAGCGTGTATTAATTTCAACTAAGCGATTTAGAGGGATTTTTATAGAAAAATCCCTCTCCTATCTATTATTCATCAAATTGAAGCTCAACTTGAATCGTGAGTGTCGTATAAAAGACAATATCTTTAATTTTAAGACGGTACCGTTTTTCGTGGGCTTTAAATGTTCGATTTTCTATCGCTCTTAGTATGAGATCTCTACTTTTAAAAGCTGTTTCAATGTTTTGTGTTAAGAGCGTGCGAATATCTTCTTTGGCAGATTCCTCTATTTCATGGACACTAAAAAGGTCAAGCTTATATCTTTCATGATTAAGAATCTTAACCTCTATCTTCTGGATCGTTAGCTTTTCTTCGTTGTCCTTATTGATTTTTTCAACATCTTCTTGCCAAATTTTTTTTTCCTCTTGAAGTTCATTAATTTCTTCTTCTTGAAGTTTGATTTTCATACTATATTCCTCTTGCCAATCTCCAAAAATAAAAAGGAAGATGAGCCAGCTCATCACTGCTCCAATCGCCATTCCGGCGAATAGTCTTCGCCACTCCTGAAATTGTTGAGACGATGGGATTCTCATTCAGACACATGCTCCCCTGTTAATAACGTAATGAAAAAGGAGCCTGTATGTGCACCGCCAAGAGCCGCTAAAATTAGCATGAAGGTTTTGAAAATATCTTTTGTATCACCGGTAAAGAGTCCTCGCTCAAAACTGTATACTGCATCAAAAGTACCACCAATGGCAGCAACGATCGCCCAAATCCTAATTTGTGATGATATCCGAAAAATCTCTGTCATCAACGGTTTACCGCTCAAAAAGGCACCAATGCCACCAATTAGTGCTCCCCCTAGCAATACACCTAATGCAATAAAGTAACTATCAATCAATAGAGAAAAAAAAGGTTGTTCTTTCATGAACGTTCATCCTCACTACGGTAATTTGAATTACTTCCATATTATGAAACCGACTCGAACGTCTATCTATTCGTTCCTATTACATTCATATGGACAAACGTTTCAAATTATGTTTTTGAAAGAAAGTTTCTGTTTAAGAGATGATGGAAAGAAAAATGTTGTTCAAAGGAGAACATCTTTTCTTTTTTTCACTAGAGGTTCTATAATAAAAGGAAGATAACGAAAGAAGCACAATGAAGTTTTATAAGAAAGGTGGGATAGCATTGTCATTTGTTCACCTTCATGTATATAGCTCATACAGTCTTTTATCTAGTACGGCGAGCATTGCCGATTTGGTTCAGGACGCCAAACAAAAAGGCTTCTCTGCCATCGCCTTAACGGATCAAAATGTCATGTATGGAACGATCGCTTTTTATAAGGAATGTTTGAAGGCATCAATTAAACCGATTATCGGTCTAACCGTCATGGTTCAAAGCGAAAGAAAAGATCAATCGTATCCCCTTGTACTTTTAGCAAAGAACCAAAAGGGATTTCATCACCTTCTCAAAATATCAAGTGTTGTCCAAACAAATTCGCCGTCAGGAATTCCGATGAAGTGGCTACGCGGTTATGCTGAAGGCATAATTGCCATATCTCCTGGAATGAAAGGAGAAATCGAGCAAAGCCTTTTATCTGCAGACTATGAAGAGGCGTTTGCATGTGCCCGAATGTATAAAAATATCTTTCCGAATGGTCATTTTTATTTAGGAATTCAGGATCATGGATTGGTGATGGAAGAAACGCTCCATAACGGGATTGTGAAACTTTCAAAGGACTTACAACTGGCGCTTGTTGCGACGAATGAAGTCTATTATACCAACAAAGAAGATTCATTTGCCCATGAATGCCTCCTCGCCATTAAAAATGGACAGAAATTAGCAGATGAAACGAGAGAAAAACTAGATAATGATCAGTACTATTTAAAAACAGCCACTGAGATGGTCAATGTTTTTTCTCACATTCCAGAAGCACTAGAGAATTCTCTCCGAATTGCAGATGCATGTAATGTCATGATTGAGTTAAATCAAATGAATTTACCTAAATACCCGTCCAATGGGGTAAAAAGCTCTGAGGAACTTTTAGAAGAGCTATGTTATAAAGGGTTTCAAGAGAGGTATCAAAACGGAACAGACGAACATCGGACACGATTAGAATATGAGTTAAGCATCATAAAAAATATGAAATTCGCAGATTATTTTTTAATTGTTTGGGATTTTATGAGGTTTTCGCGGGAAAACGGAATATTAACAGGACCAGGAAGGGGTTCGGCAGCCGGTTCAATGGTCGCCTATGTTCTCTATATAACAGATGTAGACCCGATTGAGCACCAGCTATTATTTGAACGTTTTCTAAATCCTGAACGAATTTCAATGCCGGATATTGATATTGACTTTCCTGATCATCGTAGAGATGAAGTAATTGAGTATGTTTCGGAGAAATATGGAAGAATCCATGTAGCGCAAATTATTACATTCGGGACTCTTGCAGCAAAGGCAGTAATGAGGGATGTTGGCAAGATTTTTGGCCTCAATGGAAAAGAGCTTGATCAAGTATCAAGATGGATTCCATCTCGTCCCGGTACAAGCCTTTCCACTGCGTTGAAAGAATCGCAAGGGTTAAGGAATTTTGTGAAAGAATCTACACTTCATCAACGCCTATTTGAGGTGGCAACGAAATTAGAAGGGTTGCCACGACATACGTCAACCCACGCGGCTGGTGTAGTGCTAACAGAGCGACCTTTAGTCGAATCGATTCCGATCCAAGCAGGACACAATGAAATTTACTTAACGCAGTACACGATGGATCATCTAGAAGAAATTGGTCTATTAAAAATGGATTTCTTAGGATTAAGAAATCTCTCCCTCATTGAAACCGTTCTCGACTCTATCTTTCGAAAAACGGGGAAAAGAATAAATATAAAAGAAATTCCACTAGAGGATGAAGCGACCTTCAAACTCCTATCACGTGGGGAAACAACAGGTGTCTTTCAGCTTGAATCCGATGGGATGCGAAATGTTTTAAAAAGATTACAGCCAAGTCGTTTTGAGGACATCGTCGCCGTCAATGCCTTGTATCGTCCAGGACCCATGGAGAATATTCCACTCTATATCGACAGAAAACATGGGAAAGCATCGGTAACTTATCCTCATCCTGATTTAATCCCGATTTTAGAACGTACTTATGGCGTCATCGTCTATCAGGAACAAATCATGCAAATCGCCGCCAAAATGGCTGGATTTTCTTTAGGAGAAGCAGATCTTTTAAGGAGAGCTGTATCAAAGAAGAAAAAAGAGGTGCTCAATAAGGAAAGAGACCATTTCGTTCAAGGTTCACTCGCAAAAGGATATGATAAGGCTACGGCGAATGATATCTATGATTTAATCGTTAAATTTGCCAATTATGGCTTTAATCGCAGTCATGCAGTTGCTTATAGTGTTATAGCTTACCAATTGGCGTATTTAAAGACGCACTATCCAGTCCATTTCATGGCTGCTCTGCTATCTTCAGTGAGTAATAGTGAAACAAAGATTGCTCAATATATTCGAGAAATCAAACAGATGGAGATTCAGCTTTTGCCCCCTTCTATTAATCAAAGCGGCTATTCCTTTCTCGTTGATCAAAATGGCATACGTTATAGCTTAGCTGCCATAAAAGGAGTTGGTATTGCAGCCCTGAAGGAAATTTTTCATGCGAGAAAGAAGAGAAAGTTTGCCGATTTATTCGATTTTTGTATTCGAGTATCGTCTCGAGTGGTTAATCGTAAGGTGTTGGAAGCATTAGTTCATTCAGGCAGTTTTGATGAGTTTGGAGAAGATCGAGCGGTCCTTTTAGCGAGCATTGATGTTGCGATTGAGCATGCCCAACTGATCAACCCGAATGAGGATGGGGAAGGCGATTTATTTGCTGAGGAAGAGACGTTCTTTCTCAAGCCGAAATATGTCGAAGTAGACGAGATCGAGGTTGAACAAAAGCTTCATTTTGAAAAGGAAGTCCTTGGGTTTTATTTATCAGACCATCCGGTTTCAATTTATAATGCGTTTATGTCTCCGTTAGGAATTTCTGAAATTGCCTTTGCTGAGCCGAATCAAAAGATGATAAAGGCGATGATCAATATTACAGAATTTAAAAGAATCCGCACGAAAAAAGGTGAAGAAATGGCGTTTTTAGCAATTTCTGACCAGAGTGGGGATATGGATGCTGTCGTCTTTCCGGCTGTATATAAGCGTTTTGCGCATGTTCTACAAAAAGGGAATATCGTCCTAGTTGAGGGAAAAATGGATCTTCGAGATGGAAACAAACAGTTTATTATCCAAACAGTCTATGATGTGAGGAAGGCAGTTGAGGAGATCAAGGATAAGCTCGGTACCTTATATTTAAAAGTTGAAAAAGAAAAAGAATCAGCTCTTATTTTAACTAGACTGAAAGAAATGATGAAAAAGAACAAAGGCACGGTTGAGGTCGTATTATTTTATGAAAGCAAAGAGCAGTCAATTCGGTTAGGAAAGGATGACAGAGTGAACCCAAGTGAGACTTGTTTGAATGAGTTAAAATTATTGCTAGGGGAAAACAACGTCATTTTAAAAAAAGAGTAAGATAAATATCCATTATTAAACAATCATTCAAAATTTTAATCTTTACAATTCAAATGAATATGGTATATTGTTCTAATATACAGCGTGGTCAGACCACTTACGGAATTTAGAGGGGGATAATCCTAAAGGGAGTGAATGTCGCTTGACTTTACGTGAAGAAGCATTGCATATGCATAAAATGAACAAAGGGAAATTGGAATCAAAATCGAAAATACCTGTAAGAAACGCTAAGGATCTAAGTTTGGCCTATTCACCAGGAGTGGCAGAACCATGTAAAGAAATTTATGATAAGCCTGAAAGTGTATATGACTATACGATGAAGGGAAATATGGTTGCAGTCGTATCAGATGGAACAGCCGTGCTTGGTTTGGGGAATATCGGTCCAGCCGCTGCATTGCCAGTTATGGAAGGAAAGGCTGTATTATTCAAAAGTTTTGCCGGAGTAGATGCTTTTCCAATCTGTTTAAATACGTCTGATGTCGACAAAATCGTAGAAACAGTTAAGCTTCTTGAGCCGACTTTTGGTGGTGTGAATTTAGAGGATATTGCTGCACCAAAATGCTTTGAGATAGAAGAAAGATTGAAAAAAGAGACATCCATCCCTGTTTTTCACGATGATCAGCACGGCACCGCAATCGTCACGGTAGCAGGTCTTGTTAATGCACTTAAACTTGTAGGCAAGAAAATGACAGAAATTAAAGTTGTTGCGAGTGGGGCAGGAGCTGCGGGAATCGCTATTATAAAATTATTATATCATTACGGTGTACGGGATATTGTTATGTGTGACACGAAAGGAGCTATCTATGAAGGTCGTTCCTTTGGTATGAATGCGATTAAAGATGAAGTGTCAAAATTCACCAATCGCAATAATGAGGAAGGCAGCCTTGCCGATGTTATCAAAGGCGCAGATGTCTTTATCGGTGTTTCGGTAGAGGGAGCCCTGACTTCGGAAATGGTTCGTTCTATGAATCCAGATCCGATTATTTTTGCGATGGCCAATCCGAATCCAGAAATTATGCCAGATGAAGCGAAGGATGCTGGAGCAAAGGTTGTAGGAACTGGACGTTCTGATTTCCCAAACCAGGTTAATAATGTCCTTGCTTTTCCAGGGATTTTTCGCGGGGCATTAGATGTCCGTGCAACACATATAAATGAAAAAATGAAGGTTGCAGCTGTTGAAGCAATCGCAAGTCTTGTTGGAGATGATGAATTATCAGCAGATTATGTGATACCGGCTCCATTTGACCCGAGAGTTGCGCCGGAAGTCGCGGCAGCTGTTGCTAAGGCAGCGATGGAGACAGGTGTTGCCCGTATTAAAGTTGATCCAGACGAGGTAAAACGGAAAACGAGCACACTTGCAATCATTGGAAAAAGTGAGTGATGAGGAAATTTGAATTCAGAAGCTGCAAGCCAAAAGGTTTATATTGAAATCGTTAAGAAAATTAGAAAGATGATCGATGAGGACGGTCTTAAACCTGGTGATAAAATACCTTCAGAACGTGAGCTTTCGGAGCGCCTTCAAGTTGGGCGCTCTTCCGTTCGAGAAGCATTAAGAGCAATTGAGCTTTTAGGATTAATTGAGACTCGTAGAGGAGAAGGAACGTTTCTGCGTGATTCTCGTGGGAATCAAATGGTGCAAATAATAAGCACTTTCATTTTACAAGATCAAAAAGTAGTAAAAGATTTAAAGGGAACCATTCAATATATTGAAATGGATGGTTTAAGAGCCGTACTGCAAAGGAATAATGATGAACAGATTCATCAATTTCGTCACAATGTAGAGACGATGGAAATAACGGATGATGAATTCTTTTTAAAGATTATCGAATTAACGGATAATCATTTACTCTATCGAATATGGGTAATACTGAATGAATTTTATTGCTCGTTAGACCTGAAGAAAGAGACGAGCTCAAAATCAGCTTATATAATATTATTAGATGCCCTATTAGATGGGGATGAACAAGAAGTTTTAGAGAAATACAAGAAGCTTAGAAAGTTATTGTAAAAATCACATATCGACAACATATGAGGAGCATTCACACATAATGTTGTAGGACAACATTTGCCTTTTCAAGGCATTTCTTTATCCGTTAGTGGTCAGACCACTAGGGCGAAAGATACAAATTGTGTGAAATGGGGAGGTTAGAGAGACCGTGATCAAGGATTTATTTTCAAAACCAAAAAAGAAAAAATATGCAACGATCCCTTCTGAAGCAGCTAAGCATGATGTACCTGAAGGAATTATGACGAAATGTCCAAACTGTAAAAAAATCATGTATTCAAAGGAATTAACGAAAAATCTAAAAGTTTGTTTTCACTGTCAATATCATCATCCAATGAATGCAAATGAGAGAATTGCCAGTTTTTTAGATCAGGGAAGCTTTGTGGAAATGGATCAACAGTTGGCGTCTAGTAATCCACTTCAATTTCCTGAATACCTTGAGAAGCTTGAGAAGGACCAGAAGAAAACGAAACTAAATGAAGCGGTTGTAACCGGCACGGGGCGTGTTAATGAGCACGAGGTAGTTGTTGCTATTATGGACTCCACATTTCGAATGGGAAGTATGGGCTCTGTAGTAGGTGAGAAAATTACCCGAGCAATTGAAAAAGCAGACGAACTTTCCGTCCCTTTTATCATCTTTACTGCCTCAGGTGGCGCTAGAATGCAAGAAGGTGTACTAAGCCTTATGCAGATGGCCAAAACAAGTGTGGCATTAAAGCGATTTAGTGATCATGGTGGCTTAATTATTTCGATTATGACTCATCCAACAACAGGAGGGGTTTCAGCAAGTTTTGCCTCATTAGGAGATTATAATTTTGCTGAGCCAGGGGCATTAATTGGTTTTGCAGGTAGAAGAATTATTGAGCAAACGATTCGTGAGGAATTGCCAGAGGACTTTCAAACTGCAGAATTTCTTTTAGAGAAAGGTCAGCTAGATGCTGTTATATCTAGGCTTGATTTAAAGGAAAAAATGACGACAATACTGGATATTCATCAGCCGGGAGGTGACCTCAATTGGTTGGAGAACTAGAATTTGAAAAGCCAGTCATAGAATTACGGAAAAAAATATCAGAATTAAGAGAGATCACAAAAGAAGCAGATGTTGATCTTACTGATGAAATTGAAAAGCTGGAAATTCGTCTTGGAAGATTAGAAAAAGAGATTTACGAAAATATGAACCCTTGGGATCGGGTCCAAATTGCTCGTCACCCAAATCGTCCTACTACTTTGGACTATATCTCTCTTCTTTTTACTGATTTCTTTGAATGTCACGGTGATCGTAGTTTTGGTGATGATGAAGCAATTGTTTCTGGGATTGGGAAATTTCAAGGACTACCTGTCACAATCATTGGACATCAAAGAGGAAAAGATACGAAGGAAAATATTCGCCGGAATTTTGGAATGCCTCATCCAGAGGGGTATCGAAAGGCACTTCGTATGATGAAGCAGGCAGATAAGTTCCGAAGACCGATTATTTGTTTTATTGATACGAAGGGTGCATATCCGGGTAAAGCCGCTGAAGAAAGAGGGCAAAGTGAAGCGATTGCTCGTAATCTTTTTGAAATGGCGGGTCTTCGCGTGCCAATTATTTGCATTGTCATTGGGGAAGGTGGAAGTGGAGGTGCCTTAGCATTAGGAGTGGGAAACCATCTCCATATGTTAGAGAATTCCACGTACTCTGTTATTTCTCCTGAAGGCGCTGCGTCTATTTTGTGGAAGGATGCTTCAAAAGCAAAGCTTGCAGCTGAGAAAATGAGAATAACGGCTCCTGATTTAAAAGAACTTAACGTGATCGATGAAATTATTCCAGAAGTCAAAGGTGGAGCACATAAGGATATGGCAGAGCAGGCAGAAGCGATTCATCATGCTCTTGTTCACTCTTTAAAGGAATTAATGCCTTTATCAGAAGAGGAATTGATTGCGACAAGATATGAAAAATATAAAAATATTGGCGAGTATGCGGTTCAGAATGAATATATAAGCACAACTTAATTAGCCAAGCAAAAAAACGTACTCATTTACAAAAAGTACGTTTTTTTGCTTAAAATTCCAGTATTAAGCGTTTGCATTTTACCAATTATTCTGCCTATTGATGAAAGCACTCCCATAAGTTGTGAACCTATATTCTTCATGGTATTTTAGAAGTAAATAATACAGGGTAATCTGTTTATAATAAGAAAGTAAAATGATGGAATTGTAAAAGTATAAGAACTTTTTATATGTGATAGGGTGTAAAGTATTTAACACATAGGAAGTCATTAAGTATGAGGTGATTAATATGAAAAGAATTGGTGTTTTAACAAGTGGGGGAGATGCCCCAGGAATGAATGCCGCTGTTCGTGCGGTTGTTCGGAAAGGGATTTATCACGACCTAGAAGTTTACGGGATCTATGGAGGCTATTCTGGCTTGATAACTGGAAATATTAAAAAATTAGAGCTTGGTTCTGTAGGAGACATTATACATAGAGGTGGTACTGTTCTTTATTCTGCTCGTTGCGAAGAGTTTAAGACAAAAGAGGGACAGCAACAAGGAATTGAACAGTTAAAGAAATTTGGCATTGACGGTCTAGTTGTTATTGGCGGAGACGGTTCTTATCGTGGAGCTAAAGCTCTTACGGAACAAGGCTTTCCTTGTGTAGGTGTACCCGGAACAATCGATAATGATATCCCTGGAACGGACTTTACAATTGGCTTTGATACAGCGTTAAACACGGTTATAGATGCCATTGATAAAATTCGTGATACAGCAACATCACATGAAAGAACGTTCATTATCGAAGTAATGGGTCGTGATGCTGGAGATATTGCGTTATGGTCCGGATTAGCAGGTGGTGCGGAAACGATTCTTATTCCTGAAGAAAACTATTCTATGGATGATATTGTTGCCCGTTTAAGAAAGGGTAGTGATCGTGGCAAGAAGCATAGTATTATTATCGTTGCTGAAGGTGTAGGAAGCGGAGTAGAGATCGCGAAGCAAATTAAAGAATCAACGAATTATGATACTCGAGTGTCCGTGTTAGGTCATATGCAACGCGGGGGAACACCAACAGCTAACGATCGTGTGTTAGCAAGCCGTCTAGGCGCACGTGCAGTAGAATTGTTATTAGAGAAAAAAGGTGGACGTGCAGTAGGGATCGTTAAAAATGAGTTAGTAGATTATGATATCATTGAAGCATTAGAAACAATGAAGCACCAAATTGACAAGGGAATGTTAAAGCTTTCTAAAGAGCTATCTATCTAATCTAGAATTCGCTTATGATCAACTTGAAACTCTAAGAAAGCTGCAATAGATCATTTAGGCTTTTTTCGCAAACAATGTTGCATTTGGATGCTAGATGGGATAATCACTCCCATTTAGCCACTAAAAGAGGGGGAAGCGGAAAAATCCGTGCAAAAGAATGTGTACCTATACAACCCCATAGGCGGGTAAATGTCAGTTCTTGAACATTTACAAATAGACATATTCACTGCAAAAACTGTATAAAAAAACAATGATTTTTTCAGGAGGGTTACACGTTAAATGCGTAAAACAAAAATAGTTTGTACAATTGGTCCAGCTAGTGAAAGTGTGGAAAAGCTTACGCAACTTATGGAAGCTGGTATGAATGTTGCTCGTTTGAATTTCTCTCACGGAGATCACAATGAGCACGGTCAACGGATTATCAACATCCGCGAAGCTTCAAAAAAAGCAAACAAAAATGTCGCAATCTTATTAGATACAAAAGGTCCCGAAATTCGTACGCATAACATGGTTGATGGAGCGATTGAATTAGAAGCTGGTAAAACCGTTATCATTTCCATGAATGAAGTAGAAGGTACTGTCGACAAATTCTCAGTTACATACGAAGGTCTAATTGATGATGTTCATCCTGGTTCAAAAATTTTATTAGATGATGGACTAATCGGACTTGAAGTTCTTGAAATTGATCGTGCTTCTAAAGAAATTCAGACAAAAATTTTAAACGGCGGAACGTTAAAAAACAAAAAAGGGGTCAATGTACCAGGCGTTTCTGTCAACTTACCTGGAATTACCGAAAAGGATGCGAAGGACATTCTCTTTGGAATTGAGCAAGATGTTGATTTCATTGCTGCTTCTTTCGTTCGTCGTGCATCAGATGTCATGGAGATTCGCAAGCTGCTGGAAGAAAATAACGGCACTCAAATTCACATTATCCCTAAAATTGAAAACCAAGAAGGCGTTGATAATATTGACGAAATCTTGGAAGTATCGGATGGCTTAATGGTTGCTCGTGGAGACTTAGGTGTTGAAATACCTGCTGAAGAAGTACCACTTGTTCAGAAAGAATTGATCAAGAAATGTAATGATTTAGGGAAACCAGTTATTACAGCGACTCAAATGCTTGATTCGATGCAAAGAAATCCACGTCCAACAAGAGCAGAGGCAAGTGACGTGGCGAATGCCATTTTTGATGGCACCGATGCGATTATGCTATCTGGAGAAACGGCTGCTGGAATGTACCCAATTGAAGCAGTTCAAACGATGCATAATATTGCTTCCCGGGCAGAATCAGCACTTGATCATAAACGTCTTTTAACAAAAAGAACGAAAGCAATCGAAACAAATATTACCGATGCGATTGGTCAATCTGTCGCCCATACTGCCTTAAATCTTTCTGTTAATGCAATTATAACGCCAACAGAAAGTGGTCATACAGCAAGAATGATTTCGAAGTATCGTCCACAAGCTCCAATTATTGCAGTAACGTACCATCCATCTGTTTATCGTCGTTTAGCTCTTGTGTGGGGAGTATATCCACAATTAGGGGAAAGTGCGAATACAACAGATGATATGCTTGATATCGCTGTCCAAGAAAGCCTTAATAGCAAACTAGTGAAGCATGGCGACCTTGTTGTCATTACAGCTGGTGTGCCAGTAGGTGAATCAGGTACAACAAACCTCATGAAAATTCATGTAGTTGGGGATGTTCTTGTAAAAGCACAAGGCATTGGTCGTAAATCTGCTTATGGAAAAGTGGTTGTTGCTAAAAATGCGTCTGAAGCATTAGCAAAGGTCACAGAAGGTTCTGTATTAGTGACAATTGGTTCAGATGCTGAAATGATGGCAGCTATTGAGAAGAGCTCTGCCCTTATTACAGAAGAAGGTGGCTTAACAAGCCATGCGGCAGTAGTTGGATTGAGCTTAGGAATCCCAGTTATTGTCGGTGCAGAAAATGCAACTTCGCTTTTAAAAGATGGACAAGAAGTAACTGTTGATGCAACGAGAGGCGTTATCTATAACGGTCATGCAAGTGTCCTTTAAAGATGAATGAGGAAGGGGAGGTCCCCTTCCTTTTCTAATTTTCATACATATGAATATAATAGAAGTACAAGGTACGAGTCATTGGCTTGAAAAAGGGGGATGACGATGAGATATATACTGCTATTTTTACTCATCATACCAGCGGGAGAAATTTTCGTCCTGCTCCTTTCTGGAAAAATAATAGGCGTCTGGGCAACCATATCAATTATTATTTTGACTGGGATTCTTGGAGCATATTTAGCGAAACAGCAAGGGCTGGAGACTTTGAGAAGGGCTCAGCTTGAGATGCAATATGGAAGAGTGCCAGGTGAGGCAATTGTTGACGGAATATGTATACTAGTGGGAGGAGTTCTCCTTCTAACCCCTGGATTTATTACAGATACAATGGGCTTTTTATTACTTCTCCCACAAACACGTGTATTTTTTAAAGGACGAATGAAAAAATGGCTCAAAAAATGGATCGACAATGGAAATGTTACGATCATAAGATAAAAAGAAGACGTCACCTTTTGGATGACGTCTTCTTTTTACGCTTCTTTCCCCTTAATAAATGCCCAAATATCTCTAAAAACATTGGCTCTATGTAGAGTAGTAAGAAGAACTAATGTGACGGGACCAACAATTAGACCGAGGAATCCAATGAGCTTAAAGCCTACAAATAACGAAATTAAAGTAGCAAGTGGATCCAATCCGATATTCGAAGAGAGGACTTTCGGCTCCATAACTTGTCTTTGCACCAAAACAATAATATAAAGCACTCCAAGACCAATCGCCATTGAAATTTCCCCAGCTACCGCTTCGTAAATAATCCACGGAACAAAGATTAAGCCTGTCCCTAAATAAGGAATAATATCGACTAAGCCCGTAACGAGAGCAATGGTAATGGCATAATCAACCCGTAGAATGATCAGTCCAATTAAAATGATCATCGTTGTTAATGAAACAAGTGTTAGTTGTGCCTTAACGAAGCCAAACATGGCCTTTTTTAAATCTAAAAACACTGTACGAGAGCTTGATTTAGCTTTCGAAGGAATGAGTTTTCCTGCCGAAGTAGACAATCGATACCAATCCTTACTAATAAAAAATGTCGCTAATAAGGAAAAAATAACAACAGTCGCTGCATTTGGGAACCATGAAACGATGTTCGGGATTTTCTCAAAAAAACCTTGAATAAAGTTCCCTAACGTTGTTCCAATTGTTCTTCCAACATTTTCAATATTCTCAAGAATCGTATTTTGTTGGCCAGTATCAAGGCTGTTGAACATGCTTGTAATTTGATTATATAAAGGGATAATTTGTGCTGCAAAGAAATGCTCAATATAATCAATTAACGTTTCTAGATGGGTTGGAACAACTTGAGCTAAATAATCTGCACCTGAAACAATTTCAGCAATGAGCAATGTAATTAGACCTGCAAAAAAGGCAAAAATGATCACAAGACTTATAAGAACAGCGAGAAATCTAGGCATTTTTGCTTTTTTCTCAAAAAAATTCACCAAAGGATTCATGAAAAAGGCAATCATTAACCCAATAATAAATGGATACGTAACCTTTGAAAGAAAATATAATGAGAGAAAACCAAGAACAATGATTCCAACAACAACAACAAATCGAACAGTGCGATGCAAGTATGTAATGTTCAAAGTGAACCTCCTTATTTAGTTCATTTTTATTTAAAACTTAAATGGTCGACTTCGTTGATTTTGTCATAAAAACTATTTCTAATGAGTACGTATGAAAATTAAAAAAGATTCTCATCCTCACAAAAATTGTAAAAGCCATCAAAGACATGAAATCAAGACGCTATGTTACAATAGCATAGAAGGATGAAAGGATGTATTTTATAATGTTTTCTCAACCAATGCTCTTTTTAATTTTATTACTGGTCATTGGATTAATTGCAAAAAATAGCTCCCTTATTATTGCGGTGGCTTTTCTCCTTATTATGAAGGTATTTGGTGTAGATTCAAAGTTTTTTGCCATTTTACAATCAAAAGGAATAAACTGGGGCGTAATTGTTATTACCATTGCCGTTTTAGCTCCAATTGCTAGTGGGGATATTGGATTTAAGGATTTATCAGGGGCATTTAAATCCCCTTATGCGTGGATCGCCCTACTTTCTGGAATTTCTGTTGCGTTATTGGCAAAAGGGGGAGTTTCGTTGCTAGCAGCAGACCCTCATATTACGACAGCACTTGTGCTAGGAACGATTATTGCTGTATCTGTATTTAAAGGAATTGCTGTCGGTCCATTAATTGGAGCAGGTATCGCCTATATGGCAATGAAGGTATTCGACCTATTTAAATAGGTCGAAATTCCTTCTTACACGGGATTAAAGAAGGAATTTCGAGGAATATTTACGTTATATTTTTCTAATAAAATATTTGTTTTTTCACATTTTGGATACTTTTCATTCACAAATGTCAGATAATTGTTTATAATAGGACTTGTAAGCGTATCCGTATTGTGATGCGCAACAATGAACAAAGGGATTTCGTATAAGCTACATCATTTTAGCAGTAAACTCAATTAGAATGAAAGCAGTTTCTTTTTGGGTATAATTGAGCAACCGCTCAGGGGATGACATAACTTTTTATTGTTCAGACGAAGTTGTCTGACTTAATGATCTTTGTTAGATCATTTATTTGTGAAGTGAATCAATTTCATAATGGCGATGTTTAAAGGCCGAATCGAAATCGTTACATTTCTTTATAGATACCATATTCATTATTAATCGTTTTGTGTAAAGACCTTTGCAAATTGTGGAATCGATTCAAGGAACAGAGAAAAGGATACGGGGAAATTTTAAAAGGTAAAGGAGAGGTTTTAGCATGACAGTGACACGTGGACTTGAAGGGGTAGTAGCAACATCATCGTCAATTAGTTCAATTATTGATGATACACTAACATATGTTGGGTATAACATTGATGATCTTGCCGAGAATGCTAGTTTTGAAGAAGTGATTTACTTACTTTGGCACAGAAAGCTTCCAACACTATCTGAACTAGAGACACTAAATAAAGAGCTAGCTGCTAACGCAGATCTACCTAAAGAAGTAATCGAACATTTTAAATTGTATCCCATTGATAAAGTTCATCCAATGGGTGCCCTCCGATCAGCTGTATCGTTGTTAGGTCTTTATGATGAAGAGGCGGATTTAATGGAGCCAGAAGCGAACTATCGTAAAGCGATTCGCTTACAAGCAAAAATGCCTGCAATTGTTACGGCATTTGCACGTATTAGAAAAGGACTTGAGCCGATTGCACCAAGAAAAGATCTAGGTTTTGCAGCAAATTTTCTTTATATGCTTTCAGGGAAAGAGCCTGAGCCAATAGCAGTTGAAGCATTTAATAAGGCACTTGTTCTTCATGCGGACCATGAGCTAAATGCATCTACTTTTACAGCACGCGTCTGTGTGGCGACCTTATCCGATGTATATTCTGGTATTACGTCAGCTATCGGTGCTCTTAAAGGTCCACTTCACGGTGGTGCCAATGAAGCCGTTATGAAAATGCTCACCGAAATCGGTTCTGTCGATAATGTAGATTCCTATGTTCGTGAAAAACTAACAAAGAAAGAAAAGATCATGGGCTTTGGTCATCGTGTGTATCGCCAAGGAGACCCTCGTGCGAAACATTTAAAGGAAATGTCTGAAAAACTTACAAACTTGACAGGTAAACCGGAATATTACGAAATGTCCATTCAAATTGAAGCGATTGTTACAGGAGAAAAGAATCTACCACCAAATGTAGATTTCTATTCTGCATCTGTTTATGATAGTCTTGGGATCGATCATGATCTATTTACACCTATTTTTGCCGTAAGTCGTGTGTCTGGTTGGCTGGCACATATTCTTGAGCAATATGAGAATAACCGCTTAATCCGTCCTCGTGCTGAATACACTGGGCCGGGAATGCAACAGTATGTTCCAGTTGAACAAAGAGGATAGATTTTTTACAACCTATTCATCAACTTGTGGTAGAATAAAAAAGTGAAAAGTGTTTATTATTGGAATTAATAGTATAAAATGAAAAAGTAAATTTACATTATCTTGCTACTTTATAAAAGTTGTTGCTTTGCGAAGGTGTATTGGGGTTATCCTTCTCACACAACTTTATATATAATAGCCAAGTAAAAATGACTGCGATAGGAATGAGGAAAGGTTAGTTGACAAAGGCCAATTTATAAAATGGCCTAGTCTCTAACCTTTGATTACGAATTTAGATGCAGCTTGTTTTACTAGGGTAGACGAATTTGGAGGGGAATAGAAATGGCAGGAGAAAAAATTACAGTTTCAAACGGAGTATTAAATGTACCAAATAATCCAATCGTACCTTTTATTGAGGGAGACGGAATTGGTCCAGATATTTGGGCAGCAGCATCAAGAGTGTTAGACGCAGCTGTTGAAAAATCTTATAACGGTGAACGTAAAATCGAATGGAAAGAAGTTTTAGCTGGGGAAAAAGCTTTTAACGAAACGGGTGAATGGTTACCAGCGGAAACGCTTGATGTGATTAGAGAATATCTAATTGCGATTAAAGGACCACTAACTACTCCAATCGGTGGTGGAATTCGTTCATTGAATGTTGCTCTTCGTCAAGAGCTTGATTTATTTGTTTGTTTACGTCCTGTACGTTGGTTTGAAGGAGTTCCTTCTCCAGTGAAGCGTCCTCAAGATACTGACATGGTTATTTTCCGTGAAAATACTGAAGATATTTATGCAGGGATTGAATATGCAAAAGGATCTGAAGAAGTTGAAAAGTTAATTTCGTTCTTGAAAAATGAATTAGGGGTTAATAAAATTCGTTTCCCTGAAACGTCAGGGATCGGGATTAAGCCTGTTTCTGAAGAAGGAACTAGCCGCTTAGTACGTTCAGCTATTGAGTATGCCCTTAAAGAAGGTCGCAAATCTGTTACGCTCGTACATAAAGGGAATATTATGAAATTTACAGAGGGTGCTTTCAAAAATTGGGGTTATGAACTTGCTGAAAGAGAATACGGTGATAAAGTATTCACTTGGGCTCAATATGATCGTATTAAGGATGCAGAAGGTGTCGATGCTGCTAATAAAGCTCAATCAGAAGCTGAAGCTGCAGGTAAAATTATCGTAAAAGATGCGATTGCGGACATTTTCTTACAACAAATTTTAACACGTCCTCGTGAGTTCGATGTTGTAGCAACAATGAACTTAAACGGAGACTATATTTCCGATGCGCTTGCTGCTCAAGTTGGTGGTATCGGTATCGCTCCAGGAGCAAATATCAACTATGAAACAGGACATGCGATTTTCGAAGCGACACACGGTACCGCTCCGAAGTATGCAGGTTTAGATAAAGTAAATCCATCTTCTGTTCTTCTTTCTGGTGTACTATTATTAGAACACTTAGGTTGGAATGAAGCAGCAGATCTGATTACAAAATCTGTAGAGAAAACCATTGCATCAAAAGTTGTAACATATGACTTTGCTCGCTTAATGGACGGTGCTACAGAGGTTAAGTGCTCTGAATTTGGAGATGAATTAATTAAGAATATGTAAGTTATTTTCTTCAGACTGACTCATCTAATGGGTCAGTCCTTTCCATCATAAAAGAGATAATCTTTAAGGAGGAAATACTGATGACTTTAAAGCGTAAAAAAGTATCTGTTATCGGTGGAGGATTTACAGGAGCTACTACAGCTTTTTTATTGGCACAAAAGGAACTTGGAGATGTAGTCCTTGTAGATATTCCGCAAATGGAGAATCCGACAAAAGGTAAGGCGTTGGATATGCTAGAAGCTAGTCCTGTTCAAGGGTTTGATGCAAACATTACGGGTACTGCAAACTATGAAGACACAAAGGACTCTGATATTGTTGTCATCACTGCAGGAATTGCTCGTAAGCCAGGAATGAGCAGAGATGATTTAGTACAAACGAATCAAAAAATTATGAAAAGCGTCACCCAAGAAATTGTCAAATATTCTCCTAATACCTTTATTGTTGTGTTAACAAATCCAGTCGATGCTATGACATACACCGTGTTTAAAGAATCTGGTTTCCCCAAAAATCGCGTCATTGGTCAATCAGGAGTACTTGATTCAGCTCGTTTCCGTACCTTTATCTCACAAGAATTAAACCTATCAGTTAAAGACATTACAGGATTTGTACTTGGTGGACATGGAGATGACATGGTTCCGCTAGTTCGTTATTCCTATGCTGGAGGAATTCCATTAGAAACGTTAATTCCGAAGGATCGTCTAGATGCTATTGTCGAGCGTACACGTAAAGGTGGCGGAGAAATCGTCAATTTATTAGGCAATGGAAGTGCCTATTATGCTCCAGCTGCTTCACTCGTGGAAATGTGTGAGGCTATTCTCAAAGATCAGCGTCGTGTCCTTCCAGCCATTGCCTACTTAGAAGGGGAATATGGTTATGATGGTATTTACCTTGGTGTCCCGACTATTTTGGGAGCTAACGGAATAGAAAAGGTCATTGAGCTAGAACTAAAGCCAGATGAAAAAGCAGCATTAGATAAGTCAGCAGAATCTGTTCGAAACGTAATGGCCGTTTTGGCATAATTTAACTGGGGGAGAGGCTGGGTCAAAAAGTCGGTGATAACGACTTTTTGATTCTAGTTTGGAATGTATAAATTCCCTCGACTTGTGGTCAAATTGTTCATATTAACAGTTGGCGGATCGGTATGAAAAATTAACAGGAAAAATTCCGCTTAATGAGCAAGCATCATGAAAAAGAGCCGGAATAACAGGAAAAATTCCTGCTATTCCCTCAAAAAATGCCAAAATAAACGATTTTGCCCTCCATAAGCGGAAAATCTTCCGTTATTTTCCCTAAAAGGGACTCTTTTGAGGAGATAACAGGAAAAATTCCGCTTAAGGGCGAGAGATGGTTGGAGCAAAATAGGGTCTTCGTAGTAGAAATTTAGACAAAGTGGAAATCGATTGGATTTTTGAAGGCTAATTTACGTTTCCCTCGATTTTTTGTACGAGGAAAATCGAAAATCTTGCGTTCATACAAAAATAGAGAAAGGTGAATTTGAGTTGAGTACTCTCAAATTCACCTTTCTCATGATTTGAAGCTAGTTATGTCCGAGCCTCTTTTCTTTTTATCTTTTCTTTATGGTAAAATTAGGTGAGGTTATTTTTATAAACAACAATGTATGCGTTTACAAAATAGATAGGGGTGGGGAATTTGTTGTTAGGAAGGAAACGGAAATTAGGAAGAATGATCGATGAAATAACGATTGGTGAGAAATTATCTTTAACAGAGAAAATTGAAGATAAGGATTTGCTCTTATATTTGGGGTTAACAGATGATGCGAACCCACTTTATATTCAGCATGATTATGCTTCGCAAACTTCATATAAAAAACCACTTGTACCAACGATTATGCTAACAGGAATCATCACTTCTGCCGTTTCAAAATATTTACCTGGTCCAGGAAGTCATGTTCATAAACAGGAAATTACTTTTTTAAAACCTGTCTATCATTATGGTACGATTGAACTGTTATTTGAAGTGACTGATGTCAATCGAAGCATGAATACGATCCAAATTCGAGTAGAAGGTACAAATGAAAAAGAAGAATTGGTCATCCAAGGACAATTAGCTGTTTCTCCACCAGAACGTCTCGCCAGAATGGAAGGGCAAGCGTTAGAGAATTTTTAAAGGTGCACATAACGTGCATCTTTTTTTAAAAAAAATATTTTTCAAAAAATCACTGTCTTGAGTCGTTTTCACCATGTACGAAGGAAATTAAAAAACGAATATATCTAACATGAATCATTTGAACTTATTCTAATATTTATCTTGTTTAGAGTTACATTCGTTCGTTTTTTAACTTGAGAAACACTATGATGAAATTGGTCCACTTTGTAAAAGAATTGTAAATTTCGTACTCGAATGCAAAATTATATTATAATGGACGTATGGACAACTGTAGGACAGGGGGATTTACTCGTGAAAAAAATACTTGTCGTTGATGATGAACAATCGATTGTTACGTTATTACAATATAATTTACAACAAGCAGGTTATGAAGTGATTACAGCAATGGATGGTGAAGAAGGGAAAAACTTAGCCATTTCTGAGCAGCCGGACTTTATTATTCTTGATTTAATGCTACCAAAAATGGACGGGATAGAAGTATGTAAGCATCTTAGACAGCAAAAGGTAACAACTCCTATTCTGATGTTAACAGCGAAAGACGAAGAATTTGATAAAGTTTTAGGATTAGAATTGGGTGCCGACGATTATATGACGAAGCCGTTTAGCCCTCGTGAGGTAGTGGCAAGGGTCAAAGCGATTCTTCGTAGAATTCAGGTTCAGCCTGTAGCAGAGGGACAAGAGGAAGAGAAGACGGATTATATAAAAGTAAAATCTTTAAAAATATTCCCAGAACATTATGAAGCCTATTTTGATGATGAGCAGTTAGAATTAACACCAAAGGAATTTGAACTCCTCCTTTATTTAGCCCAGCATAAAGGGCGAGTATTAACACGGGATCAGTTGTTAAGTGCTGTGTGGAATTATGACTTTGCTGGGGATACAAGAATTGTCGATGTTCATATTAGTCATCTTCGTGAAAAAATCGAAGAGGATTCTAAAAAACCAAGTTTTATTAAAACGATTCGTGGATTAGGTTATAAGATGGAGGAGCCTAAAGGAGAATGACAAAGTATAGAACGAGGCTCCTTTTCGGTTTAATCACCCTCATTTTTATCGTATTAATTGGTTTAGGGATATTGCTGGGCCAATTATTCAAAAATCATTTCATCAATACATATGATTCACGATTGAGTAAGGAAAGTAGCCTTATTGCCGCTTTTATAGAAGAAGGTGGAGGACTCCATCAGCTGAAAGAAAATGAATTGGAGTCATTTAGTAATACACTCAACAGTAGGATTTCTGTAGTAGACTTAAATGGGAAGCTTCTTTATGACAGTGGTAGCCTAGATAGTCAAGTTGATCAAAATAGGCACTTAACTATTGTTGAAAATATTATTGAAGAAAAGCTGGATGGAAGGGCTAATGTACAAGCGCTCGAAGTAGGGGGCGGTTTCAATCTACACTATTATTGGGATTCAATTGAAAGAAATGGCTCAGAAGAAGGATATATATTTTTAAGTTCAAGGTTAACAGAAATTCAAAAGGCTTATCAACAAATTTGGTGGGTCTTAATTATTTGTTTAGGATTAGCACTTGTCGTTATCCTCATATTAGGTTCACGGATTACTGCAAGATATACGAAGCCCATTGAATCGGCAACAAAGGTTGCGATTGAATTGGCAAAAGGGAATTATCGTGCTCGTACATATGAGGACCCTCTTGAAGAAACAGGTATGCTAAGTACGTCTATCAATATTTTAGCAAGAAATCTGCAAGGGATGGTCAAGGCAAACGAAATCCAACAAGGCCGGTTAAGTGCCCTCATTGAAAATATGGGTAGTGGACTTCTCCTTATCAATAGTAAAGGTCACATCAATTTAATCAATCGAACTTTTATTGAAATATTTCGTGTAGAAAAGCAAAATTATTTGAATAGACTTTATTATCATGTGATAGAGCATAAAGAAATTTCTGATATGATAGAAGAAATCTTTATGACTGAGCATAAAGCAAAAAAACAAATGCATCTGCCGATCGGGATTGAAAGACGCTATTTTGAAGTATATGGAGTGCCCATCTTAGGAACAAATGAAGAGTGGAAAGGGATTTTACTCGTTTTTCATGATATTACAGAAATTAAGAAACTGGAGCAAGTGAGAAAAGACTTTGTCGCAAATGTATCGCATGAACTGAAAACGCCTGTTACGTCCATTAAAGGATTTACAGAAACATTATTAGACGGTGCAAAGGAAGACAAGGAAACGCTAGAGCATTTTCTTCGCATTATTTTAGAGGAAAGTGATCGATTGCAGTCATTAATTCTCGATTTACTTGAGTTATCGAAAATCGAGCAGCAAGGCTATACCCTGGCTATTCGTGACGTTCATATGAACCAGCTATTAGAAGAAATGCTGCCGATATTATGTCAGAAAGCGGAAGAAAAAGAGATCGAATTAATTCTTGAACCATTGGAAAAAGAAATAACGATTGATGGCGATTACTATCGATTAAAACAAATATTTATCAATTTAATTAGTAACGCAATTTCTTATAGTCTACAAGGTGGTCGAGTAACGATTTCCATGAAGGAAGGACTCAATTCTGTCGCTGTTTCCATTTCAGATACGGGAATCGGAATCGCCCAAGAGGAAATCCCTCGAATTTTTGAACGATTCTATCGTGTTGATAAAGCGAGAAGCCGAAATTCAGGCGGTACAGGGTTGGGCCTTGCAATTGTTAAGCATTTGGTAGAAGCTCATAAAGGAAAAATTAGCGTGGAAAGTAAGTTAGGTAAAGGTACAACATTTACAATCGAACTTCATAAAACTTTTCCAAAAGAGAAAAGATAAAACGAATTGACGGTAAAGGTCTAAGGGCTTTTACCGTTTTTAATTTTATTATGTCAGAGAATTGAAACCTTTTTGTCATTGAATCGTAATAATGCTTAGGGAAATTTGTTTTGAAGAAAGGAGAACTTATGATTAGTTTAAAACGAATTTATACAATTGCTGGTCTTGTAATTGCCATTGCTGTATTAAGTATAGTGGCCTTTACAACTTGGTACACAGTAGATGAATCAGAGCAAGCCGTGATTCTAACCTTTGGAAAAGTAGAAGAAGGGATTACGGAGCCTGGGTTGAATTTTAAATTGCCTTGGCCAATCCAAAGTGTAGAAAAGCTCTCGAAAGAAACATTTAGTCTCCAATTTGGTTTCGAAGAGAAAGATGGAGAAATTGTTGAGTTTCCAGATGAAACAAAAATGATAACAGGGGATGAAAATATCGTCCTTGCAGATTTAGTTGTGCAATGGAAAATTATAGAACCTGGTAAGTACTTGTTTAATGCAGATAATCCTAGAGAAATCTTACGGGATGCCACTTCTGCATCGTTGAGAAGTATAATTGGAAGTTCAGAAATCGATGATGCATTAACTTCAGGAAAAGCGGAAATTGAAGGCGAAGTAAGGGAGTTGCTTTCAACCTTAATTACAAAATACGATATTGGAATTTCCATTCTTGGGGTCAAGTTGCAGGATGTAGAGCTTCCAAATGATGAAGTTCGTCAAGCGTTTACTCAAGTGACAGATGCCCGGGAAACGATGAATACGAAGCGAAACGAAGCTGAAAAATACAAGAATCAAAAGGAAAATGAAGCAAAAGGGGAAGTGAAGGCGATCGAATCTAGGGCACAGGGGGAAAAATCCGCTCGTATAGAAGCAGCCCGTGGTAGTGTCGCAGTCTTTAACGAATTATATAACGAATATAAAAACAACCCTGATATTACAAGACAACGATTAGTATTAGAAACGTTAGAAGAAGTACTGCCAGGTACCGAAATCTATATTATGAATGATGATGGGAATACAATGAAGTATTTCCCGATTCGTCCACTTGAGAATAATCAGCCAAAAGCACAAGAACAAGAACAAGCACCGGCAGAAGGGAGTGGAAATCAATAATGAGTGATCCAAATGTGATTGATATGAACGAACGTGGTGGCGGGAATGGTTTTAATGGCCGTTCGTATATTAAACTTGGCATCTTCGCAGTTATCATAATTGGTATTCTTGCTGTCGTATTAACAAACGTCTTTGTCGTAAAGGAAGGAGAATATAAAGTAGTCCGTCAATTCGGAGAGGTTGTTAGAATAGACGATTCCCCAGGAATATCTTTCAAGATTCCTTTCATCCAATCGGTCACTTCATTACCGAAGTATCAAATGACATATGATGTCAGTGAAGCGGAGATTAATACGAAAGATAAAAAGAGAATGTTGATCGATAATTACGCAGTTTGGCGAATTGAAGACCCGAAATTAATGATTTCTAATGCGAGAACGACTGTAGGTGCAGAATCACGGATGGAAGAATTTATCTATTCTGTTGTTCGTGCAGAATTAGGGCAACTTGATTACGATGAGATCATCAATGATGAAAAGTCCTCACGTGGTTCCTTAAATGACCGTATAACTGAGAAAGTAAATGAACTTCTAGCCAACGATAATTATGGAATTGTCGTTACAGATGTACGGATTAAGCGAACTGATTTACCTGTGGAAAATGAACAATCAGTTTTTACAAGAATGATCTCTGAACGTCATTCAACAGCACAAGATTATTTATCTAGAGGAGACGCAGATAAGAACCAGATTGAAGCAGAAACAGATAGAGTGGTTCGAGAAATGCTCTCCAAAGCTCAGGCAGAAGCTGAGATTATCAGAGCAGAAGGGGAAGCAGAAGCAGCGAGAATCTATAACGAAGCTTTTTCAAAGGACCCAGAATTCTACTCTTTATTTAGAACGCTCGAATCCTATAAGAAAACGATTAATGATCAAACGGTCATTGTGCTGCCATCAGATTCACCATATGCACGACTTTTAATGGGATATACTGAATAAAATTGGTTTTTCATATTCAAATGATTATAGAAAATGACCCTGATTTTTAGATAATCGATATCATTCAGTTTCGATAGCAACAAAGTTTATGAAATAAGCCTTAATTAAAAAGCCGTTATTTTTCCTTCTATATATTCTCATGATAGAATATAAGGAGGAAAATAACGGTTTTTTTGTGGAAGGTGTGGAATAAATGTCGAAAAAGTTAGTGTTAATTGATGGAAATAGTATTGCTTATCGAGCATTTTTTGCTTTGCCCTTATTAAACAATGAGAAGGGAATACATACAAACGCTGTTTATGGTTTTACAATGATGCTCATGAAAATACTTGAAGAAGAAAAACCAACCCATATTATGGTGGTTTTTGATGCGGGCAAAACAACGTTCAGACATAAAACATTTAGCGAATATAAAGGTGGAAGACAAAAAACACCACCAGAATTATCGGAGCAGTTTCCATATATTCGTGAGCTATTAGATGCTTACCGAATTCCTCGTTATGAGTTAGAGAATTTTGAAGCAGACGATATTATCGGTACCTTATCGTTGAAGGCAGAACAAGATGGTTTCGAAGTGAAGGTCATTTCTGGAGATAAAGACTTAACTCAATTGAGCTCTGACAAAACGACCGTTGCGATTACGCGCAAAGGAATAACTGATATTGAAGAATACACCCCTGATCATATAAAGGAAAAGTATGGCTTAACACCGGAGCAAATTATTGAAATGAAGGGATTAATGGGCGATAACTCAGATAATATCCCAGGTATTCCTGGAGTTGGAGAGAAGACCGCTATTAAACTTCTAAAAGAATTTCAGACGGTTGATAATCTGTTAAATTCAATCGATCAGGTCAATGGGAAAAAGCTAAAGGAAAAGATTGAAGAATTTCAAGATCAAGCACGAATGAGCAAGGACCTAGCAACGATCATTCGTGATGCACCTGTTAAGGTAGAATTAGGTGAAATTGAATATGAATCTTATGAACCAGAAAATGTCGTGAAACTTTTTAAAGAATTAGGATTTAATTCTCTTTTAGAAAAACTTGATGTGGTGGAAGAGACCAAACCTTTAGAGGATATCGAGTTTGAAATCGTGCAAGAAGTATCCGATGCGCTATTTATGGATGAATCAGCCTTATATGTGGAGATATTAGAGGACAATTATCATTACGCACCAATTATCGGCTTTGCTGTTGTAAATAAGCAAGGAAGTTACTTCATCTCAACTGAGCTAGCTTTAAAATCGGATGACTTTAAAAAATGGGCAGAGGACGAAACGAAAAAGAAGTGGGTCTATGATGCAAAGCGTTCTGAAGTATCTTTAAGACATCATGATCTTCATTTAAAAGGAATTGAATTTGATTTATTAATTGCCTCCTATTTATTAAATCCGTCTGAAACAATTGATGATATAGCTTCAATTGCTGATACATATGGTCATGGAAACGTCGAATCAAATGACGCTTTTTACGGGAAAGGGGCAAAGAGAAGTGTCCCTGAAGAAAATCAATTAGCAGAGCATTTGGTGAGAAAGGCCATTGTGTTATATGACTTAAAGCCTGTTTTGGAAGAAAAATTGGAAGAAAACGAGCAATCTGACCTCTTTTTTGAACTGGAAATGCCTTTATCCCTTATATTAGCGGACATGGAATCGACTGGGATTAAGATTGATTTAGAACGTCTACGTAAGATGGGACAGGATATCAATGAGCAATTAGTGCAAATCGAGAGACGGATATTTGAACTGGCTGGAGAGGCGTTTAACATTAACTCACCAAAACAGCTTGGGATTATCCTCTTTGAAAAATTACAGTTACCTGCGATCAAGAAAACAAAGACAGGTTATTCAACTTCCGCTGATGTATTAGAGAAACTCGAGGAAGAGCATGCGATCATCAGAGAAATCCTCCATTATCGACAATTAGGTAAGCTCCAGTCAACATATATTGAAGGATTACTGAAAGTCGTCAACCCTGAAAATGATAAGGTTCATACTCGTTATAACCAGGCACTTACACAGACTGGAAGATTAAGCTCGACCGATCCAAATTTGCAAAATATCCCTATTCGGTTAGAAGAAGGGAGAAAAATAAGACAAGCCTTTATCCCTTCTGAAAAAGATTGGGTGATTTTTGCCGCAGACTATTCGCAAATTGAGTTACGTGTATTAGCCCATATTGCTGAAGATGAAAAATTAATAGAAGCCTTTAGAGAAGGACTTGATATTCATACGAAAACGGCGATGGAAGTATTCCACGTTGCTCAAGATGAGGTCACTTCCAATATGCGTCGTCATGCCAAGGCTGTTAACTTTGGGATTGTGTATGGGATTAGTGACTATGGTCTTTCCCAAAGCCTAAATATTACGAGAAAAGAAGCGGGAACATTTATTGAGAAGTATTTAAAAAGCTATCCAGGTGTCCAAAACTACATGGAAGAAATTGTCCAAGATGCGAAACAAAAAGGATTTGTCTCGACTCTTCTACAACGGAGAAGGTACTTACCTGAGATTACAAGCCGAAATTTTAATATTCGTAGCTTTGCTGAAAGAACGGCAATGAATACACCGATTCAAGGAAGCGCTGCAGATATTATTAAAAAGGCGATGATCGATATGGCTGCACGATTAGAAAAGGAAGAACTAAAAACGAGATTATTGCTCCAAGTTCATGATGAATTGATTTTTGAAGCACCGAAGGATGAAATTGAACGATTAAAAGAAATTGTTCCAGATGTAATGGAGCATGCAGTTGAACTAAAAGTGCCACTTAAGGTCGATTTCTCCTATGGACCTACTTGGTTCGATGCAAAATAACGATACGAGGTGGGAGAAACATGCCTGAATTACCAGAGGTTGAAACGGTACGAAGAACACTTGAACAGCTCGTTAAAGGAAAGGAAATTGAACGAGTTTCGGTTACTTGGCCGAAAATCATTAAACAACCAGAAGAAGTAGAGCAGTTCAAGGATGCTCTAGTCGGACAGGTGATTGATCATATTGGCCGAAGAGGGAAATTCTTACTCATTTATACAACTGACTTTGCTCTTGTGTCCCATTTGCGGATGGAAGGAAGATACGGACTGTTTGCTCCAGATGAGCAACCTGATAAACATACCCATGTCATTTTTTATTTCACCGATGGAACGCAATTGCGGTACCGAGATGTTCGTAAATTTGGAACGATGCATCTCTTTAAAAAAGGGGAAGAACTTAATGCACTGCCACTATCTCAGCTAGGGCCTGAGCCTTTCTCTGAAGAATTTACGGTTAAGCGGATGAAAGAAATGCTCGCCAAAACGAATCGCAGTATAAAAACGGTTTTATTAGATCAAAAGCTTGTTGTTGGTCTAGGGAATATATATGTAGATGAATCTTTATTTAAAGCAGGTATTCATCCTGAAAGGGCAGCAAATTCCTTATCGCAAAAAGAGCTTGTTACATTACATGCTGAAATTGTGAAAACATTAGAGGAAGCAGTTGAAAAAGGGGGAAGCACCGTTCGCTCCTATGTGAATACGCAGGGAGAAATTGGAATGTTCCAATTGGAATTATATGTGTACGGACGAAAAGGTGAGGAATGTAAGGTTTGTTCGTCTGAACTTGAAAGAATCGTAGTTGGTGGCAGAGGTACGGTCTTTTGTCCAAAGTGTCAAAAATCAAAAAAGGCAAGTAAGATAAAAAAATAATCGACAGTAAAGACTGAACATTTTTGGCTGAACAAGCTCCTTTTTCGACATTCATTAAATCTAAATATTAACATTGGAATGGCTCCTTCCATATACTATCTTAGCTTTTTGATGGGAAGGAGCTAATACCAGTGTTTACATTTTCACTTATTCTACTTGCATTTGCGGTAAGCTTAGATAGCTTTAGTGTTGGATTTACTTATGGGCTTCGAAAAATGCGAATCCCTTTTAAATCGATTATCATTATTGCCTGTTGTTCAGCGATCACTTTAGTCGGAGCGATGGCTGTTGGAAAAATGGTTGAAGCCTTTCTTTCTCCTGATATGGCAGAGAAAATCGGGGGAATCGTACTTGTATTATTAGGTGGATGGATCTTGTATCAATTTTTTCGCTCGGAAAAATCGAAAGAAGCGCTCCCCCATGAAAAAATGATTGTTAATTTTGAAATTAAATCACTCGGGATTGTCATTAATATTTTAAAGAAGCCGATGTCAGCTGATTTCGATAAATCAGGAACGATTACGGGAATTGAGGCATTCATGCTAGGCTTTGCGTTATCTCTTGATGCCTTTGGAGCTGGAATTGGGGCAGCGATGTTAGGGTACTCACCAGTTGCATTAGCCATTGCAGTAGCAGTCATGAGTTCGCTCTTTGTGACAATCGGAATGAAAATCGGTGTTGTTCTTTCGAAAAATAGTGTCTTGCAAAAATTTTCGTTTATCCCTGGAATTTTACTCATTTTCATTGGGATATGGAAAATGTAACAATTCATTGAAGTAGCAATCGAAGTTAAAGTGAGGAATCGTGATGGCATTAGTTGTAGGATTAACCGGTGGAATTGCTAGTGGAAAAAGTACAGTTTCCAATTTACTGAAGGAAAAAGGATTTCCCGTTATTGATGCGGACCTAGAATCCCGTTTTGCTGTGGAAGTAGGGGAGCCAGCTTATCATGAAATTGTCACTTATTTTGGGCAAGAGGTTTTGTTAGAAAATAAGGAAATTGACCGGGCAAAGCTCGGAAACGTTGTCTTTCATGATGAAGAAAAAAGAATGAAGTTAAACAGCATTGTTCATCCAGATGTACGGAGAAGGATGAATGAAAAGCGCGAGCAGGCTATAAAAAATGGCGAAAAACTAATCGTTTTGGACATCCCCCTTTTATTTGAAAGCAAGTTAACTCATATGGTCGAAAAAACGTTATTGGTGTACGTCGATGAACAAACGCAACTAAAAAGACTTATGGCACGAAACCATTTTACAGAAGAAGAAGCACTTGCACGAGTTCACTCGCAAATGCCTTTAAAGGATAAAATTGAATTAAGTGATGCCATGATTGATAATAATGGGACGATCGAAGAAACGAAAAGACAATTAAGCGAAATCCTTCAGCTGTGGGGGATTTCGTACGAATAAATACGTTTTGCAAACTGTAGGTAAACTCGGAGAACGACGAGTACCTACAGTTTTTTTACGCCACTAAAAATGTTTGTTAAGGAGAGAACGTCACAATCATCGTCTACGTGCTATTCCATCTTCTTCTTTTTTTAGAAGACAGACAATCACTGCAAAAGCGATCCATAAATAAGGGTCGTTTTTTAAAGTTATCTTTTATTGAAAAGCATCATTTATCAAATGGCATCATCTATTTAACTATACGACTAATATCTAAAAGGGATTTAGCGTAAAATTTTGTTCATTTGATCGCTCTTTGTGGGAAAATGGTAGGGCTTATTTTGATTGATTGAAGATCATTAATGCGAATTTCTATAATTTCCGCATTTAATTCATCACAAAATCCTTTTATTGTGTTATACTAATTGTAATAAAAGGTTTTAAAAGTATAACATTTATTCGGAAGGAGCCGAAAGATGAAGGCAAAAATTGCGATTAATGGGTTTGGAAGAATTGGTAGAATGGTATTTAGAAAAGCCATTCTTGAAGATCGTTTAGAAATTGTAGCAATCAATGCAAGCTATCCGGCGGAAACGTTGGCACATTTAATAAAGTATGACACAAATCACGGGAAATTCGAGGGCAACATTATCGCAGAAGACAACGCCTTAGTCGTTAATGGAAAAAGAGTGAAACTATTAAGCAATCGAAATCCTGCTGAGCTTCCATGGAAGGAATACGGGATTGATATAGTCATTGAGGCAACGGGGAAATTTAATTCTAGAGATCAAGCAAGCTTGCATTTGCAAGCGGGAGCAAAGAAAGTCATTTTAACTGCTCCGGGAAAAAATGAAGACGTAACGATCGTTATGGGGGTGAATGAACACGACCTCAATCTGGAAAAACATGATATCATTTCAAATGCCTCATGCACAACCAATTGTTTAGCTCCTGTTGCGAAGGTGTTAGATGAACAATTTGGGATCATCAATGGTTTAATGACAACGGTTCATGCCTATACAAATGATCAAAAAAATATAGATAACCCACATAAAGATTTAAGACGTGCAAGAGCTTGTGCCCAATCGATTATTCCAACTTCGACTGGAGCAGCAAAGGCATTGTCTCTCGTTCTTCCTAATTTAAAAGGAAAGCTTCATGGGATGGCTTTAAGGGTACCAACTTCAAATGTTTCGCTCGTTGATCTTGTTGTCGATCTAAAAAGAGAAGTTACGGTGGATGAAATAAACGATGCCTTTGTCTCTGCCTCTAAAGGAGCCTTAAAGGGAGTAATTGATATCACCGAAGAACCATTGGTCTCTGTTGACTTTAATACAAATGAACATTCAGCGATTATTGATGGTTTATCAACGATGGTGATGGGTGCTAATAAAGTAAAAGTATTAGCATGGTATGACAATGAGTGGGGCTATTCGTGCCGTGTTGTTGATTTAACAAAGCATGTGGCAAATGCCTTGCTTCAAACATCTAAAGTGAAAGTAAGTTAATAGATTGAACACTAAGCCCCTCCTTATGCCTGAGCGGGCTTTTTTATTTTTAAAACGAACAAATTTCCCCCTATATATTGCAAAAGAAATATAAACAAAGTATACTAATGCACGTGAACTTCATGAATGAAGGATTTGGTGACTACTTAAAGGGTTAGGACCTCTCTGGACTAACTTTCCCCCGTGGTAGTGATCGTCCACTAGAAAAATTCATGTTGTTTTCGTATAAAGCAAAAAGGGGGAAATTGAATATGGAAACAATGGGTCGCCATGTCATTTCGGAGTTATGGGGTTGCGATTTTGAAAAGCTAAATGATCTTGAACAAATTGAACGGATTTTTGCGGATGCTGCATTAAAGTCGGGTGCTGAGATTCGTGAGGTTGCCTTTCATAAATTCGCCCCACAAGGTGTTAGCGGAGTTGTGATTATTTCTGAGTCCCATTTAACGATTCACAGCTTTCCAGAACATGGATATGCAAGTATTGACGTGTATACATGTGGTGAAATGGATCCTAATATTGCTGCTAATTATATTGCAGAGGCATTAGGAGCCCAAACTCGTGAAAATATTGAACTACCACGAGGAATGGGTCCTGTTCAAGTTAAGCAAAAAATCAATCTGTAACCTTACGATAATTAGATAATTAATCTAAGCAGGTATTCAAGAAAACGAAACCAATGAGCTCAGGGGAGGTGTATGATAACACCTCTTTTTTTAATTTCATCCTACTATTACTTGTACTACTTTCTCCTTTTTAATAAGATATATTTATAAGATTGTTTTCGTACGGATGATGATTTTGCAGGTGTATTAGTGCCAACCACTCTTATTCCATACGAAGAATAATTGCACGGATAAAATATGCATGCGCTTTTCACTGTATTCGATAGATAACCAACTGTTGCTTTAAAGAAGCAAAAATGTATGTGAAAAGAGCTATTTATAAAGAATTTCAGAATTCGGAGCTGATGGTTGTATGAAATGCCCTTCCTGCCAAAATAGTAATACGCGAGTCCTTGATTCCCGTCCCGTTGATGAAGGACGCTCTATTCGCCGTAGAAGAGAGTGTGAACGTTGTGCTTCTCGTTTTACGACCTTTGAGAAGGTTGAAGAGATTCCTTTAATCGTCGTAAAAAAGGAAGGTACTCGAGAAGAATTTAGTCGGGATAAAATCCTTCGTGGTTTAATAAAAGCTTGTGAGAAACGCCCTGTTGCCTTACAGAAATTAGAGAATATAACTGCTGAGGTAGAAAAAGAACTTCGCAGTCAAGGGGTATCTGAAATTGATAGTGAGGTCATCGGAGAAATGGTGATGGAGCGCCTGGCAAAGATTGATGATGTTGCTTACGTCCGTTTTGCTTCTGTGTATCGTCAATTTAAGGATATCAACGTATTTATTGATGAATTAAAGGAACTTATAAAAAAAGAACAATAAATGTCAGGTGAGTGGTGCGACATGCTTACTGGCATTTAAGAATGAACATATTTTTTAGGCTAAAGAATACCTTTGGCTTTTTTTCTTATTAGCTTTAAAAGAAAGGTTGGAAACACATATGGCCCAGCATTGGAAAGAAATGTTGCCAATTGATCGATATACAGTGGCCAGTAATGGAATACTTCACGAATATGACCGAAAGATCATTACGTTGTTGTATCAACCTTTAATTGGTCCGATTTCCATGAGTTTATATATGACGTTATGGGCTGAGGTGGAAGAAAATCGATTATGGTCTCAAAGCAATTCCCACCATAGTCTCATGAGTTTTATGGATCTTCATTTAAAGTCAATTTATGAAGCTCGATTAAAACTTGAAGGGATTGGCTTACTAAAAACCTATGTACAAACGAATGAAGGCTCTCGTTCATTTATTTATGAGCTTCAACCACCATTGCCACCAGAACAATTCTTTTTAGATGGAATGCTAAACATTTATTTATATCAAAAAGTGGGAAAAACTCAGTTTGCAAAGTTAAAGAAATTCTTCTCTGATAAAGCGCTTCCTGCTGCAACTGAAGGCTATGATGATGTAACGAGGGCGTTTCAGGATGTCTATGATTCAGCGATACCGGAGAATTTTCAAAGGAACGATGAGGTTTATGATCAGGAGAGAGACCATACGTACATAGGAAGAACGGTCCAAAATGGAATCCAAATTGATGGGCATCCAGACTTTGATTTTGACCTATTAGAGGCAGGATTATCAGAATCGCTTGTTCCGAAAAAGGCGCTGACAATAAAGGTGAAAGATGCAATCAGTAATCTATCGTATCTTTATGGTATCGATTCTCTGCAAATGAAAAACCTAGTCATATCAGCAATGGATGATCTGGAAGGGAAAGTAAATATTGAAGAGCTTCGCAAAGCAGCAAGGGATTGGTATCAGCTTGAGCATCAGGACAAGCTCCCGTTACTGGTAGAGAAAATCCAACCAACTTTAAAACAATCAGATGTAGTAAAGCCGCAGACGAAAGAAGACAAGCTCATTCATTACTTAGATACAACGTCTCCAAAACAGCTCTTAATTGACATATCAGGGGGAACAGTACCGTCTAAAGCAGATTTAAAGATTATTGAAGATGTCATGTTTAAACAAAAGTTATTACCTGGAGTTGTCAATGTACTGATTCAATATGTTTTATTGAAAACGGATATGAAGCTGACAAAGGGCTATGTCGATAAAATAGCTTCCCACTGGGCTCGGAAAAAAATAACGACTGTTAAAGAAGCAATGGATCTAGCCATTAAAGAGCATCGTCAGTATTTGGATTGGGCGGATAATAAGAACACAAACTCAACTGCTCGTAAGAAACCAATTCGTACGGAGGCGATTCCTGATTGGTTTGATGAAAAAGACGAGGCTGTTAAGCCAGCGCATGTGAATCAAACGAATGATGATGAGAAACGAGAAATAGAAGAATTGCTTAGAGAATTTAGAAACAGGGGGTGACGTCTATGGAAAGAGTTAATGATACTTTGAAAAAGTTAGGGAATAATTCCGATTTTCAATCTCGATACAAAAAAATGAAGCTGGAAGTTTTACAAGATCCATCAGTTCGTGCTTTTATCATAAAACATGAGGATGAAATCTCCGAAGATATGATTGAAAAAAGCCTAATGACTCTTTTTGATTACGCCAATCAAAGCAAGAATTGTGCGGAGTGTCAGAGCCTTAAAGAGTGTAATAATTTGATGAAAGGCTACCATCCTCAGCTCGCAATTGGAAGAGGGACAATCGATATTTTTTATGAACGATGCCAATTAAAGATTATGGATGATGAAAAGAAGAAAAGTGAAAAATTAATTCAAAGTATGTATGTGCCCAAGGATGTTTACCAAGCTTCATTCTCTGATTTATATGATGATGATTCAGGGAGAAATGAGGCGATAAGGAAAGCGATTCAATTTGTGAAGAATTACAATTCAGATGAAAAGCCAAAGGGACTCTATTTTTATGGAAAGTTCGGCGTAGGAAAATCCTTTCTACTTGGAGCGATTGCCAATGAATTAGCAAGAGAAAATGTACCATCGATGATCGTGTATTTTCCAGAGCTACTAAGAGAACTGAAAAATTCGATTGGTGATTCGACCTTGAACGAAAAGATTGAAACGATCAAAAAGCAGCCAGTTTTAATGATTGATGATATTGGAGCGGAAACGATGTCAAGCTGGACTCGTGATGAAGTGTTAGGACCTATTCTGCAATTTAGAATGCAAGAATATTTGCCGACCTTTTTTAGTACAAACTTTGATTATGATGGACTTGAGCATCACCTCACTTACAGCCAACGAGGTGAGGAAGAGAAAATGAAAGCTCGTCGCATATTAGAGAGAATTCGCTTTTTAACTGACCCTGTTTTAGTGGATGGACCTAATCGAAGAAGATAAGAATGTGTTAGAGAAGCTGATGCGAAAGTCGATGACAAAAAGACTTTCGCAAACAGCTTCTTTTTCGTAATAAGAGAATTAGATGGAACACTTCTATTTTTGTGAGAATCCCCATATATATGATTACAGAGATTTGGACTAGTCCGATGCTGGATTAGCCCAAGAGGAGATCGTTAAAGGGGGGATTTGGTTGGCGGAAATTACGTTTCAGAATAAAGAGGATGCTAGCCAGTTTCACAAATACATACAGCATCAAGTACAAACTAAATCGTTAAATGAAAAAATAACGCTTCTAAATGAAGATGACCATAAAGCGAAGGTGAAAATAGATCGAGACATATTGGAATTAGTAGAAGCAAGTAAGGCAGCATTCCTACAATTTATTATCAAAATTAAGCTTCATGATTGGTTTAAAATGATCCTTAAAGAAAAATATTTTTACGAAGATGAGGATGAGATTCAGCAAATTTTAGAGATCATTCATTCCATTATTGAAGGGGAGCGTGAAGATCTTGAGGCTTTGATTCATGATTCAAATATGAATCAGCAAATGGAAAAGGCTGTTTCGCAAATTTTTGATGAGCAGCACTCCTTTTCATTTGATTCTTTTGTCCGTTTTCGCATGCGATCATATATGGAGCAATTAGAAAAGTATGTGGAAATCTCGATTGATGAATACAAAATGGAGCAAGAATATCAAATGTTTATCCAAACATTACGTCAATTTTTAACAGATAGAACGCCAAAGTTTAATCAATTACATCTTTTATTTGAAGATGGGGTGACGTTCTTCGATGAACATTTTTCCGAAATCAGAAGAGCGGAACTGGTACGGATGATCGATCGAAAATTGCTTTCCAATCACCCTGTTTATATTGATTCGGTTACGATTGCCCCACTCCTTTCTATCACGCCTTCTGCGATCTATTTGTATGTAGATGATGTCGAGGAACCACTCGTTCGCACGATCCAAAATATTTTTGAAGAGCGGGTTCGGCTAAGGTCTAAAGATGATTTTCATCAACATAAAAAAAACGGATAAGAACTTGATTTTCCGATTTTAAACTACTATAATTACCTACATATAAGGATATAGTAAAAGTTCTGATGAGGATATGAGTGTTCTTTAACCGATTGATAGAGAGGGAAGACTTGGCTGGAATCTTCCTAATACGAATCGAATGCTTACCACCTCTAAACTTCAACCAGGAACATAGTGAAGCTATTAGTATTGGTTGACGGTCAAACCCGTTATGTTGTCACTAAAGTCATTTTTTCGTTGTCTTTGAAAAAATGAGAATTAGGGTGGAACCACGTGTTATTTACGATAACTCGTCCCTTTCTATAGGGACGGGTTTTTTTATGTTCTAAAGATCCACATGCAGAGAAGTTTATCTGTAAATGTCCAAAACCGACATTTACCCTTTATATGTGGGTACGGAGGTACATATTCATATTGCGCGGCACTTTTCGCATCCGCTTTGTTGTTTTTTATGAAATGAGGAACCTAACCAACTGATCATTACTAAAAGAGAATGATGGAAAGCGAAAAGAGCCTTTACTAAAGGAGGAAAAAGACATGGCAGAAGGAATTAAATTATCGTTTCCGGATGGTGCTGTTAAGGAGTTTCCATTCGGGGTAACGACAGAAGAGGTTGCTGCTTCGATTAGCCCTGGGCTAAAAAAGAAGTCGCTTGCGGGTAAGTTGAATGGAGAAATGTACGATCTTCGTCGTCCAATCGAAGAGGATGGTGCGATTGAAATTGTCACTGTTGGAAGTGATGAAGCACTAGAGGTGTTACGCCACAGTACGGCCCATTTAATGGCGCAAGCAATCAAGCGTTTGTATAAAGATGTGAAGCTTGGCGTCGGTCCTGTTATTGAAGGGGGCTTCTACTATGACATTGATTTAGATCAATCGATTACACCGGAAGATCTCCCTATTATTGAAAAAGAGATGAAAAAAATCATCAATGAAAATATCGAGGTGGTTCGTAAGGAAGTTAGCCGAGATGAGGCGATTGAGCTCTATAAGGAAATTGGTGATGAGTATAAATTAGAATTAATTGATGCCATCCCAGCTGATGAGAAGGTAACGATCTATGAACAAGGGGATTTCTTTGACCTTTGTCGGGGTGTCCATGTTCCTTCTACAGGTAAAATCAAGGAGTTTAAACTATTAAGCATTGCAGGTGCTTACTGGCGTGGAGATAGCAAAAATAAAATGCTCCAAAGAATTTATGGGACTGCCTTCTTCAAAAAAGAAGATTTGGACGAGCATTTACGTTTGCTTGAAGAAGCAAAAGAACGTGATCACCGTAAAATTGGGAAAGAGCTTAACTTATTTACAAGCTCTCAATTAGTCGGGCAAGGTTTACCACTTTGGCTTCCAAAAGGTGCAACAATTCGCCGTACGATTGAACGCTATATCGTCGATAAAGAAGTACGTTTAGGCTATGACCATGTGTACACACCGATTATGGGAAGTGTTGAGCTTTATAAAACTTCAGGTCACTGGGCGCACTATCAAGAAGATATGTTCCCACCAATGGAGATGGATAATGAGCAACTCGTTCTACGTCCGATGAACTGTCCACATCATATGATGGTTTATAAACAAGGAATCCATAGCTACCGTGAGCTCCCAATCCGGATTGCTGAGCTTGGTACGATGCACCGCTATGAAATGTCTGGAGCATTATCTGGATTACAGCGTGTTCGAGGCATGACGTTAAATGATGCCCATGTGTTTGTTCGTCCTGATCAAATTAAGGATGAATTTAAACGTGTCGTCAATCTTATTTTAGAAGTATATAAAGATTTTGATATTAATGACTATACATTCCGCTTATCTTACCGTGACCCAGCAGATACTGAGAAATATTTTGACGATGATGAAATGTGGGAAAAAGCGCAATCGATGCTAAAAGAAGCGATGGATGATTTAGGCTTAGATTATTTTGAAGCTGAAGGGGAAGCGGCATTTTACGGTCCGAAGCTTGATGTTCAAGTGAAGACAGCTCTTGGAAAAGACGAAACGCTTTCGACTGTCCAATTGGACTTTTTATTGCCAGAGCGGTTTGACTTAACATATGTTGGGGAAGATGGAAAGCAACACCGTCCCGTCGTTATCCACCGTGGAGTTGTATCGACAATGGAACGTTTTGTCGCCTTCTTAATTGAAGAATATAAAGGTGCATTCCCAACTTGGTTAGCTCCTGTGCAGGTTCAAGTGATTCCGGTATCAGCGGATGTTCATTACGATTATGCTCGTGAGGTTCTGGAGCAACTGAAAGCAGAAGGATTCCGTGTTGAACTTGATGATCGCAATGAGAAAATGGGGTATAAGATTCGAGAAGCACAAATGCAAAAGATTCCATATATGCTCGTAGTAGGAGATAATGAAATGGCGGAAAAGGCAGTGAATGTTCGTAAATATGGTGAGCAAAAATCTGAAACCGTTCCATTTAGCGATTTCCTAGCTGCTTTAAACAAAGAGGTTGCGCGAGTTTAAATCGTTTGTAAAAATATAACAAACGAATCCTATGTATATTTTTGAAAAAGTTATTGCCAAGCTGTAAAAGTTTTGATAAGATAACTTTTATCATTGTAATTTAGACAGTTGCTTGAAACATTTCGTGTCACGTTGACAGGTAGCAACGTTTATTGTAAAATAGTTAGGTAACTGAATACGAGTTTAGGGAAGAAGAAGCACCCGCTTCTCACCTGATTGACGCAAAAGCGCAGTTGGCAGGTTTTACGAACATAATTATTTGTTTACGTTTGTTTTCGTAAAGTGTGGGTGTATTATTCATCCACACTTTTTTATTTGCGAACAATAAGGTAAACACTGCGATTCAACTTTTTAGTAGCCATTATTGAACGTTTATGTTGGAAAAATTCTTGACCCAAACGTTGTGTTCGTAAAAATTCTTGGAGGTGTCTAACTATTAGCAAAGACATGTTATTGAATGAAGGTATTCGTGCCAGAGAAGTTCGTCTTATTGATCAAAATGGCGAGCAGCTTGGAATCAAATCGAAGATCGAAGCACTTGAAATTGCATCACGTGTGAATCTGGATGTTGTTCTTGTTGCACCGAATGCTAAACCACCGGTAGCTCGTATTATGGACTATGGTAAGTTTAAGTTCGAACAACAGAAGAAAGAAAAAGAAGCACGTAAGAATCAAAAGATTATCAATATTAAAGAAGTTCGTCTAAGTCCAACTATTGATGAGCACGACTTTAATACAAAGCTACGAAATGCCATTAAATTTTTAGAAAAAGGCGATAAGGTAAAAGCATCGATTCGATTTAAAGGCCGTGCCATTACTCATAAAGAAATTGGTCAACGTGTTTTAGTCCGTTTTGCTGAAAGCTGTAAGGAAGTTGCTACAGTTGAATCCCATCCTAAGATGGACGGAAGAAGCATGTTCATGATGCTTGCCCCTAAAAACGAAAAGTAATAAGGAGGAAATTCCAAATGCCAAAAATGAAAACTCACCGCGGCGCTGCAAAGCGTTTCAAGAGAACAGGATCTGGTAAACTGAAGCGTTCTCATGCTTACAGAAGCCATATGTTTGCTAACAAATCTCAAAAACAAAAGCGTAAACTACGTAAAGGAGCACTTGTTTCTTCTGGAGATTTCAAGCGTATCCGTAACTTATTAGTAAATCTTAAGTAATATTTTCGAAACATAGGAGGGAAATAGAATGCCACGTGTAAAAGGCGGTACAGTTACTCGCAAACGTCGTAAAAAGGTTTTAAAATTAGCTAAAGGTTATTTCGGTTCAAAACATACATTATATAAAGTTGCTAACCAACAGGTAATGAAATCATTAATGTATGCTTATCGTGACCGTCGCCAGAAAAAGCGCGACTTCCGTAAGCTTTGGATTACTCGTATTAACGCAGCTGCTCGCATGAACGGTCTTTCATACAGCCGTTTAATGTTCGGTTTAAAGCAAGCTGGTATCGAAGTAAACCGTAAAATGCTTGCTGACTTAGCTATTGCAGATGAAAAAGCATTTGCTGAATTAGCATCTGTTGCTAAGCAAAACCTAAACAAATAATTTGATAAGTGAAGATCGGCTTTTCGCTGATTCAAGCTTATTTCAACAAAGCCATTCTCTTCCGTTTAGAGAATGGCTTTTATGCATAAAGGAGAGGAATGAAAAAGAAATGGTTGAATCATTTATTTACATATTTGTAGTCAATATCATTGGACTTTACCTAATGTATAGTGACAAAAATAAAGCAAGAAAAAATCAATATCGCATTAGTGAAAAAACGTTATGGACCGTTGCAATAGTGGGCGGAGCAATGGGTATGACGATTGGAATGAATTGGTTTCGACATAAAACGAAGCATCTTGCTTTTAAATGGGGATTTCCTGCCCTTGCCATACTGCAAATAGGAGCGATTGGATATTTTCTTCTAGATTAAATACGTCTTCAAGGTTTTTGTCATAAAAGGGTGGATTCATCGATAAGCTTTAGTAACGCATCGATTTAGACAATATTGACACCCTCACATCTGGGAATGACACAATTAAAGAAGGTGGTAGCATGGAAGAACAAGTAGCGATGCTCTTGGTTATTGCGCAAACAAGTGGATTTTTAGCGCCGATTGCATTCATCCTATTTCATTTTCTAAGACAGTTTTTATTTATTCCAGTTGCGGTGATATGTATCGCTGGAGGAGTGCTCTTCGGGACTGTTGCTGGTACCTTTTACTCATGTATCGGTTTGTTATTAAGCAGTTTCCTCTTTTATGTACTGATTCAGCGAATGCCGAAAACCCATGAAAAATTAAGTGGCATTAAGAAAAAATGGTTTGGTGAATATCGCAATTTAACGACTGGCCAAGTAGCAATTTTGCGGTTAATTCCTTTTATTCATTATCATCTCCTAAGCTTTTGTCTATTAGAACGGTATCGAAGCTTTAAGGATTATATGAAGGCCTCCTTCTTGACTAACCTTCCTCTCGCATTCTTCTACACAGTCTTTGGTGAGTTTATTAGTCGCTTTACACCGACAATGATCCTGGTTATCTTATTTTCACTTTCCATCCTTGTCTATATTCTTAGGGAAAAAATGACGGTGATTAAATGGCGTGATTTTTTTAAAGCGACTGCTTGAAGAGCTAAATTAGAATACAATCAAAAAGGGCCCTCATGTAGAGAGCCCTTTTGTTACTTTTTAAGTAAATGGAGTGTTAGAGCCATTGCTCTTTTTCATAAATTCATGAATGGGACTTTTCCAGTCAATGCTTGCATTCGGGTAACTTTCTTGAACTTTTTTCTCGATAAATTCGAAGTCCTCTCGTACAAGACCATTTAATGAAGCAACACGATGTGGCCAAATAAATACGTTCACGACTTCAAAGGCGTTGTCTGTTGTCCCTAAATATTTTTCGCCTTCAAATAAAACACCTTTATACGTAATGAGAAAGTTTTTTCGAACATTATTTTTATTATCAAGGAAGAAGAAGCGTTTTTGCTCATGGGCAAGCTCTAGCTTCCGTTTTGGATTTAGTAGGTACTTAATCAGGCTATATATTAAAAAAATTATGAGGGCAAATAATAAGAAACGAATCATCCACATAGTATAGTCCTCCAGTCATTTTGACTTATATACGATTGAAACGGAAAATGGTTTCATTTTTTTATACATATTACTAAAATTGAATCTAATATTTCTTTTTTGCCCAGTTTTCTTTATCATGAAACTATCATTAAAAAAGATGGTGGGAGAAAGAAATGGAATTAAAAGAGATTTTTAAGATGCAAAAAGGGCTAGATCAGCATATCGAACAGCAACATCAATTGGATAAAGAGGACTTGTTTGACCGAAAAACACTTGCATTGTTGGTAGAATTAGGCGAACTTGCAAATGAAACGAGATGTTTCAAATTTTGGAGCTTAAAAGAACCATCTCCACGAAGTATCATTTTAGAGGAGTTTGTTGATGGGATTCATTTCATCGTCTCGCTAGGAATTGAATGTGGCTTTGAAGGAATCGATACATTATCTGTAGAAAAGCAAGAGGGGAAAACCTTAACAGAGCAATTTCTAAAAGTATATGAATCTGTCCATACATTTCGTACTACTAAGAAACTCGAGGCTTATAAAGAAATGTTTGAGCATTATTTATGGTTAGCGGCACTTCTAGGCTTTAGCGAATCAGAAATAAAGGAAGCATACATTTCCAAAAATGAAGTAAATTATAAGAGGCAGCAGGAAGGATATTAACTTGTACATTTATAATCATTTTCGTTATAATGAAGCCATATTATACATATTAAGGGAGTCGAAATAATGACTAAATTAGATGAAACCTTATCAATGCTTAAAGAATTAACGGATGCAAAAGGGATCCCTGGTAATGAGAGAGAACCGCGTGAAGTAATGAAAAAGTATATTGAACCATTTTCCGATGAAGTCACAACAGATGGATTAGGGAGCCTGATTGCTAAAAAAGTTGGTAAAGAAGGCGGACCAAAGATTGTCGTTGCTGGCCATTTAGATGAAGTTGGCTTTATGATCACACAAATCGATGAAAAAGGATTTCTACGTTTTCAAACAGTTGGTGGCTGGTGGTCCCAAGTCATGCTTGCACAACGTGTAACAATTGTGACAAGCAAAGGGGATGTGACAGGGGTTATCGGTTCAAAGCCGCCGCATATTTTATCTCCAGAAGCACGCAAAAAGCCGGTTGAGATTAAGGATATGTTTATTGATATTGGGGCGTCAAGTCGTGAAGAGGCACAAGAATGGGGCGTTAAGCCAGGGGATATGGTTGTACCATATTTCGAATTTACGGTCATGAATAATGAAAAGATGCTTCTCGCAAAAGCGTGGGATAACCGCATCGGTTGTGCGATTGCTATCGATGTTCTGAAGCAACTTAAAGGGGAAAACCACGATAACGTCGTCTATGGAGTTGGGAACGTTCAAGAAGAGGTTGGCTTAAGAGGAGCGAAAACGTCAACTTATACGATCAACCCTGATATTGGATTTGCAGTAGATGTAGGGATTGCTGGAGATACTCCTGGAATTACGGAGAAAGAAGCAATGAGTAAAATGGGGAAAGGTCCTCAAATTCTTTTATATGATGCTTCAATGGTTTCTCATAAAGGCCTTCGTGATTTCGTCACAGGAATAGCTGATGAATTAGATATTCCATATCAGTTTGACCTTGTCGCTGGTGGCGGAACGGATGCAGGATCTATTCACTTATCACATGAAGGTGTCCCTTCTTTAGCAATTTCGGTTGCAACAAGATACATCCATTCTCACGCAGCGATGTTACATCGTGATGACTATGAGAATGCCGTAAAATTAATCGTAGAAGTTATCAAGCGCCTTGATGCGGATACAGTGAACAAGATTACTTACGAATAATATTTAACACAGATAGCATACCGATCTGATTCTTGATTGGTATGCTATTTTTAATTTAACAAGGATAATAGCCTTATCATGTTGAAATAAGGAAATGGATAGGGAGGTATTATTATGGCCACAAATAAAAACCTTAGAGTATGCGAAAAAGGTCATGAATTTTATAAAAGTAGTGATTGTAGGAGCTGTCCGATTTGCGATAAAGAGAATAAACCACAGAGCGGATTTCTTTCGAAGCTCAGCTCTCCTGCAAGAAATGCCTTAATTCATGAAGGGATTGAAACTTTGCAAGAACTGTCCAAGTACACGGAGAAAGAGATTCTAAAACTCCATGGAATAGGACCTGCTTCTATACCGTTGCTGAGAGCTTCGTTAGAGGAAGAAGGATTGGAGTTTAAAAAATAGTTTAATCTGTGAAAGCTTTTCAATTAGAAGGCTCTCGAGCGCAATGGGTGCGGGATAAATAATTAACTCTAAAGGTGGATTTGATTTATTCGGGGATAAGTGAAAATTCGATTTGAAGAGACGGTACCAATGAAAATAAATTGGTCCCGCTTTTTTATGTTTGCGTAAAGAGTATTTTGAAAATAAGAGAATTATGTCAAAATAAAGAATTTTATTTCAATTTAATTAAATTATGTTATAATTTATAACGTCATATGTTATTAAATCTAACATAATGAGGATGAATAATAGTTTAGTAGTGTTTCAACCTATTTTAGTTGTTGATTGTTATAAAAAAAATAAGAGGTATTTGTCCAAACAGACAATTCATTAATAGATATAATTAAGAAAATTTTAAAAACAAAAGAAATAGGAGGCAAAGAAATGAAGAAAGTATTAATTTTGTGTTTTTCGTTAATGTTCATGTTAGGTTTAGTGGCATGTGGAAGTAATAATAGCAATGGGGGGAGTAGTGATGAACCTGATTCTTCTTCCGGAGATGAAGCGGAATTCGAAGAGATGGAGATAACTTTTAGTCATAACCAGCCTCTTGAAAGTCCTGAACATGTTGGAGCATTAAAATTTAAGGAAGTAGTAGAGGAAAAAACGGGTGGAAAAGTCACAGTTAACCTTTTTCCAGCTTCACAATTAGGTAGTTTAAGAGAGCAGGTAGAAGGTACTCAGATAGGTGAAATAGATATTACGATGCAACCAACGGCAGTAGTTTCACCTTTTGTCGATGATATAAAGGCAATCGATCTTCCATATTTATGGCCAGCTGATAAAGAGCAAACATATGAAGTGCTAGATGGGGACGTTGGTAAGGAACTTTTAGGAACACTTGAACAAGGTGGTTTCCAAGGGCTAGGCTACTGGCCAGGTGGCTTCAAATTGTTTACGACAGGTTCAAAAGAAATTCATAGCCCTGGAGATTTTAAAGGATTAACAATGCGTGTAATGGAATCACCTGTTTTGATTGAACAGTACACTGCATGGGGCGGTACTGCGATACCAGTACCATATTCAGAAGTTTATAACTCTTTACAGCAAGGTGTAGTAGATGGACAAGAGAATCCACTACAAACGATCTTTCTCAATAATTATCATGAGGTTCAGAAAAATGTAATTCAGAGTTATCACGGAACTATGACATATGTACTGATGGCAAATAAAGGATGGTTTGATGGACTTTCAGGTTCATTACAAGAAGTAATACTAGAGGCAGAGCTTGCTGGAAAAACAGCTGCTCGTGAAAATCTTGCAGAGGTAGAAGCAGATTTTCTTGAACAAATCATCGATAGTGGTGTGAACTATTATGAGTTAACAGAGGAAGAAATAGCCGCTTTCAAAGAAGCTTCACTTCCAATGCATGCAAAGGTATATAATTCAGGTCAGCAAGTTGAACTGTTAGACAAGCTATACGAGGCAATCGACGAAGCTCAGAAATAATCGTTTTTTTTGTTAATGGGAAAGCAGGTTATGTTGATTAAATAAACATTTCCTAGCTTTCCTAAATATATTATAAATGGAAAATATCGGGATGAAAGGTGGTAAAATGTTAGCTATGAAAGTATGGTTGATTCGAATCGAAGGATGGTTTCTTGGAATCAGTATTTTAGCAGCAACATTTGTTCTATTTATTAATATAGTCCTTCGTTATTTTTTTAGTGCTAATACCACTTGGGCGGAAGAATTAATTCGCTATATGATGATTTGGATTACATTTATTGGTTGTAGTGTATGTTTTGGTAGGGGGTTGCATGTAGGAATTGATTTCTTTTTGGAATATATGTCTGAAAAGTGGAAAAAAATAATCGGATATTTTGTGAACTTCGTATCAATCATTCTTATGCTCTTTTTAATCTACTATGGAACTGAATTGGTTTTATTTAGTATGAATAGCGGTCAAATTACCCCGTCCCTTCGCATTAAAATGTATTGGGTCTACTTATGTATTCCGCTTGGTGCAACATTATCCCTAATCCATCTAGTTATGAATTTGTTTGATAATAGAAGAAAACCTGAGTCTATCGAGGAGTTACAAGTATGATTATTTGTTTGATAATACTAATATTTTTCTTTTTATTTAGTAGTGCACCGATTTTCGTCGCGTTAACGATCTCTTCCTTTATTACACTCATTTTTTTAACGGATATACAGCCGATGATTCTTATTCAGCGACTTTTTGGTGGAATCGACCAGTTTGCCTTAATGGCCCTTCCTTTTTTTATTTTTGCTGCCAATATCATGGAAGTTGGAGGATTGTCTAATCGTATTCTACGCTGGGCAAAAGCAATCGTAGGACATCTTACTGGAGGAGTAGCAATGACTACTCAAATTTCAAGTATGTTTTTTGGGGCCCTTTCTGGTTCAAGTCCTGCTACAGTGGTTGCTATTGGGAAAATTATGTATCCGGAAATGCTTAAAGGAAATTATGATAGGAAATTTTCCGCTGGACTACTTGCATCTTCAGGAGCAGTTTCTTTAATTATTCCACCCAGTATTACCATGATTATCTTTGGTTCTGTAACAGGAGTGTCGGTAGGGAGCTTGTTTATCGCAGGGATAGGAGCAGGAATCATTTTAGGTTCTACATCATTAGTTTACATCTACTACTATGCACGAAAGAACAATATTCCTCGTAATAAAAAAGCAAGTGGGAAAGAATTGTGGGATGCAACTAAAAAGGCTCTATGGGCGCTGCTGATCCCAGTTATCATTGTCGGTGGAATATATGGAGGAGTGTTTACACCGACAGAAGCTGCTGGTGTTTCAGCGGTTTATGCTTTGATTATTAGTCTATTTGTATATAGGGAAATGAATTTAAAGTCTTTATATAAAGTATGTGTTGATTCTGCGGTTCTTTCAGCACAGGTTCTTGTGTTAGTAGCTGCTGCACAGGTGTTAGGTTGGATGCTTACACGAGGACAAGTTCCTCAATTGATTGCAACTTGGATAACAGAGAATATTCATTCACCATTCTTATTCCTATTAATTCTTAACGTCGTTCTTTTAATCTTAGGAATGTTCATGGAAGGAGTCGCAGCTATCATCATTGTTGCTCCGTTAATATTCCATACGGCTGTTTCTATGGGAATTGACCCCGTTCATCTTGGGATTATCATGATTTCTAATTTAGCCATTGGTTTATACACACCACCATTTGGTCTGAATCTATTTGTAACGCAAGGAATAACTAAAATTCCGATGAGTGAAATGTTACCAGGTGTCTATAAATTTTTATTAAGTAACTTAGTCGGTTTATTTATTATTACTTACATTCCAGAAGTTTCTTTATTCCTATTACGATTTATAGAATGACAACGTTAAAAAGCTTTCTACGGTAATGGGGAGGGATAAGATGGGAGTACCATTAAAAAAGCTAATGAATATAGGTGGCTTAAGGAATTGTAAGATTATAGCGGGACAGCAGGGAGTAGAGAGGATCGTAACAAACGTAACCATCATGGAGGTCCCTGATATTGTTCAGTGGTTAAGAGGAAATGAACTTTTGATCACAAGTCTATATCCCATAAAAGATGATTTAGATGATCAAATACAGTTAATAGAAAAGCTGTACAAAGCCGGGACAACTGCTCTCGCCATTAAGCCTGTTAGATTTATTGATGCGATTCCTGAAGAAATGAAAAAAAAGGCGGATGAAATGGGCATAACGCTCATTGAAATTCCTGAAGAAATCTCCTACCTTGATATTTTGTCACCTGCTATGCATGCCATTTTCAATGATAAAATCGTGTTACAAGAAGATTTAGAGCATGCAACGAGAGTTTTGAATGAAATCTCTATTGCTAAAGGAGATTTTAATCAATTTATTCAAACATTGTCCTATTTAACAAAAAGTAAGGTATTACTGGAAAGTAACGTGCCGTATATCCCTGTTCATGAGCAATTGGAAAGTTTATTGCCCATGACACCTCAACAAATTAAAGAATTAGAAGTCGTACAAAGACCTATTCGAATGATTCGAAAAGGTAGGGAAAAGAATGAAGAATCCTGTATTGTGACACCGATCATTATAGATGGAGAGTTATATGGAAATATAACTTGTTGGAGCTATCATTCACAGTTTATGGAGGTAGATTTAGCGATTCAAGAGAAAGCAGCCACACTACTTTCAGTAGAATTTCTTAAAAAGAAAATTAAGTATGATATAGAGCAGCATTATAAAAATGATTTTATACGTGATTTATTATTTAGCGAAGATAAAAATATTGAACATTTATTAGAAAAAGGAAGGATTTATAACCTTCATGAAAGTAATCCATATGTATGTATGGTCGTCGCTGAAAAAGAGCTTCAACAGGAAGATTTATTTTCAAGAAATATCAATCAATTAGAAAAAGGGATCAAAGAGTTGGATCCTCATATTATATGTGCGGTATACAGAAGGTATTTGCTTATGATTGTTCCAATGAGAAATAGAGTGACTCAAGATTTTAGAAAGATTCTAGATTCATTATTACTACTTATTGAACAAAGGGTTCATACACGAATTAGAATAGGAGTCGGATCAACCTACTTAGGAATCCAAGGCCTGCGGAAAAGTTATCATGAAGCACAAAAAACGATTACATTAGGACCGAGGCTATGGATGAAGAAATCGATAATATTTCATAGTGAATTGGGCGTGTACCGTTTGATTGCTCAAATTGAAAATCATGCAGAATTGACGGATTTTTATGGAGACGTCATTAAAAGGATTATTGATTATGATAAAGAGTATGAATTTGAATTAACTACAACACTAGAGACCTATTTCAAATGTAATGAATCTCTTAAAGAAACAGCCAAAGCATTATTTATACACGTTAATACTCTAAAATATAGGCTCCAAAAAATAAGACAAATCACAGGACTAAATCTTCAAAAGTCAGAGGATAAGCTGTTGATTCATTTAGGCTTAAAGATCCATCAATATTTTGAACCTTCTGTTGAGGGTTCTAGAAAAAAATCACTTTTCCTCAATCAATAATTGAATGAAAATTAGGATAAGGATAACTAGAAACTACTGTTAAATTTGGTATATGACGTAACAGATTAGTAGCCAATTGAGGAAACTCTTAAAGCTGGTTATCATATTTTGCTAGTTAAGGGAGGAACTTATGTTTTTAAATAAACAATCTCAAATTATTCTTGCCTTAGATTTGCCTAATAAGAAAAAAAGTTTTGACATCATGGATGAGTGTCACGATCTTATTGATGCAATAAAAGTTAATTACCCACTCATTTTAACTGAAGGTCTCTCAATCATAACAGAACTTAAAAATCGATATTCATTACCCATTATTGCAGATTTTAAGGTTGCGGATGTACCAGTTACCAATAATAGAATTGTCAAATTAGTTAAGGCAGCCGGGGCAGATATGATTATGGTCCATGGATTCATCGGCCCAGACGCTCTATTTGAAATAAAGAAAATAGCGGGAGATGAAATGGGTGTTATTGTAGTGACAGAACTTACTCATCCAGGGGGATTAGAATTCACAAGGAAGTTCTCAGAAGATTTTGCGAAGATGGCTGCTTTTTTTCAATGTTATGGAATTCAAGCACCAGGCACTCGTCCAGATCAAATTAAACATTTGCGAAGAACAGTTGGACCAGACCTCAATATATTATGTTGTGGAATCGGTTCACAAGGTGGCTCATTCTTAAATGCCATTGAGGCCGGAGCGGATTTTTGTATTATTGGGCGTGCTATTTATGATTCTGATTCACCAAGAAAGGCTGTTCAAGAATTCCTTCTCGAAAACGATCATACGGCAATTAAAGAATGTAAGATCATTCGTTTTTGTAGTGAGACACAACGATATACCGTGCTAGTTGAACCGATAAATTCTATCAAAGAAATGATTGAGAACTTCATTCAATATAGTATTCGAACGAAAAGAGGATTGCCTCAGGAGCAAGGGATGATTCTTCAACATCAAAATTCAGTCATCCATATCAATAGAAACGGTACATGTATCATTAGTAATGTAGCTTCGATTCAAGAAGGAAAGAGTAAAGTCAATCAACTATTAGAGGATATTGAAGAAAATAGTGATCTTCTTACAACATAAATAAACAAAAAAAGGCATTGGTCACCAATGCCTTTTTTAAATAGCTAATTTTGTTGAAATGGACAAAATAAACTACCTTTTACTATCTCTTTAAACAAATGTATCCACAGTCAATTTATTGTATTTTAATGTATATGTTACTTTGCAATAAATGAGGTGTTTTAATGAATATGGAAAGAGTATTACAAACGTTGAAAACATTGAATGAATTTGGAGTGAGTGAGGATGGAATTTCAAGGTTGGCTTACTCATGTGAAGAGGAAAAAGCAAAATATTATCTTATAGAACAATGTACCGCCTTGGGGATGAAAACTAGGATTGATCCTGCTGGCAATGTGATTTCTCGGTTAGAAGGGGAGGATGATTCATTACCTGCTGTTGCGATTGGTTCACATCTGGACACCGTTTATAACGGAGGAAAATATGATGGAACTCTCGGTGTTGTGTGTGGTCTAGAAGTAATAAGAGCTTTCATGGAAGAAGGAATAAAAACTCGTCATTCTATCGAATTAATTGCCTTCGCTTGTGAAGAATCAGCAAGGTTTAATGTTTCCACAATAGGCAGTAAAGCTATGATTGGCGATATAAAGAAAGATATCTTTCGAATCAAAGATCGTGAGGGGATCACATTAAAAGAGGCTTTGAAGAGACAAAATCTTGACGAAAAAGAATTGGAAAAAGCGAATCGCATACAAAGTGAACTAAAGTCCTTTTTTGAACTTCATATAGAACAAGGGATGAAATTAATTGAAAATAAGAAAAATATAGGACTCGTGACAGGAATTGCGGCTCCACTAAGAATGGGGCTTAAAATTACCGGGAAAAGTTCCCACTCTGGAACAACGGGTATGAAAGAGCGACAGGATGCATTATTAGCGGCATCCGAGTTATCACTACTTATTGAAGCGGCTGCGTTAAAAGAAAGTGAGTATGAAACGGTAGGAACTGTTGGTACAATGGAAGTTTATCCAGGAGCGATAAATGTTATTCCCGGACTTGTAAAACTAAAGGTAGATATAAGAAGTTCAAATATTTCATCGAGAAACCGTGTCGTTCAAGCATTACAAAAAGGAATATCACAAATGAAAGATAACAGAGGTGTTTCCGTTCAAATTGAATGGATGATGGAAGAATCACCCGTTTTAATGGATAAAGAACTTTTGAAAAACAATGTGTTAATATGCGAAAGGTTAGGATTAGATTATATGTTTCTATCAAGTGGAGCAGGTCATGATTCTATGAATATGTCAAAAAGATGGCCCACTTCGTTAATATTTGTCCCATCAGTCCAAGGATTAAGTCATCATCCAGACGAATTTACAGAGTTAAATGATATCGAAAAGGGATTAAGTTTATTAATGGAAATGACTAAGGAACAAGCTATTGTTTTGATGAAAGGGGAAAAGCAACATGGAAACAAATCAAGTTAGAATCCTCTCGAACGTAAAAGTAAGTGATAGGTATTGGCATATGACAGTTGAAGCAGGTAAGTTAAATAGAAATGTTAAGCCTGGACAATTTTTTAATATTTTATGCAGTGATGGTGTTTATCCTTATTTGAGACGTCCATTAAGTGTTTTTCGGATCGATGCTCGTAATGAGAGACTTGAATTCTTATACCTTGTCAAAGGATTAGGTACGATGAAAATGACTGAACTAAAGCAGGATGGATATATCGATATAATGGGGCCACTTGGGAATGGATTTCAGGTGAAAAACGATGAGACTGAACTATTACTTCTTGCTAGAGGTGTTGGAATTGCTACATTAACTGCTCTAGCAGACGAGGCAATTAAGTTAAATAAAAGGGTCTTTGCTATAGTAAGTGCGAGATCTGAAAAAGATTTACTCGCAGCTAGTTATCTTTCAAGTATTGGAGTAAAAGTATACAAAGTAACAGATGAGGAAGGCTCAAGTAATCTAGATTATGTTGAAGGATTAATTAATAGATTACTAGTTGAGAACAATATCCGTTCAGTATACACATGTGGCTCAAGGAGATTGTCCCTCTTATTACAAAAAATAGCTAAAGAAGAAAGATTAAGAGGAGAAATCGCATTAGAAGAACATATGGGCTGTGCAATGGGCGTTTGTTTTGCCTGTGTTTGTCAAATCAATGAGGGGACAGAATTAAAAAGTGCACGAGTATGTGTCGAAGGACCAGTTTTTCCTTTAGAAAAGGTGGTCTTATGATTAGGGGTTCTTTCATAAATAAACGTGTTGATATCGGAGGGTTAGTATTAGAGAATCCCATCATGCCTGCTTCTGGAACATTCGGACCTGAAATGGAAAGTGTGATCGATTTTAATCTATTAGGTGCGATTGTTCCAAAAAGTATCACACTTGATCCGCGCTCTGGAAATAAGACTCCCCGTGTTTGTGAAACGGTGGCAGGGATGATCAATTCTATTGGAATTCAAAGTAAAGGAATCCAATATTATATGGATCATTATGTTCCTTTCTATTCAAAATTCACTCCCCCGTTAATTTCGAGTTTGTCGGCTGATTCAATAGATGAATTTGCTGAAATTGCACATATTGTAACGCAGAGTGATGATGTTGCTGCGATAGAGTTAAATATTTCATGTCCCAATTTAAAAGGTAATGGTCTTGCTTTTGGTATGGACCCAGAAGTGACTTTTAAACTAATCAAAGAAGTACGAGCGGTTACGCATAAGCCAATCATCGCAAAACTATCTCCAAATGTTACGAGCATTCAGGAAATTGCCTTAGCTGCAGAAGAGGCAGGAAGCAATAGTTTAAATGTGGCGAACACATTATTAGCTATGTCGATTGATGTTCATACAAGGAAGCCGAAGATTGGAAATGTTATGGGGGGATTATCAGGCCCAGCAATTAAACCAGTCATTATTAGAATGATTTACCAAGTCGCACAAGTAGTAAAGATTCCTATTATTGGTTGTGGAGGAGTTTCTTCGGGAGAAGATGCAATTGAAATGATGTTGGCTGGAGCTTCTGCTGTTCAAGTGGGGACTTCTAGCTTTATTCAACCGGATGCGATGCTTAGAATTCTAAATGAAATTGATTCGTATATGAATCAGCATGAAATGACAGATGTACGTGATTTAATAGGAAAAATTGAAATAGGGTAAACGGAGGAAGATACGCTGTATATAAACCTTCTATAAGAAACCAACTAATCAAGAAAAGAGCTGATACTATGAAATTTGATCTATTAATCAAAAATGGAATCATTGTTTCAGAAAAGAGTCTTTATAAAGGAAGTATCTATGTGAAAGATGGAAAAATTGAAGTCATTACGAGTGCTGAATTATCCGACGAAGCAATTGAAATAGTAAACGCTGAAGGTAAATATATTTTTCCTGGTTTTATTGACACCCATGTCCATTCTCGTGATCCAGGAGCCACCTATAAAGAGGATTTTTATCATTCAACTCAAGCAGCTGCTGCTGGAGGCGTTACGACTATTTTTGAAATGCCTAATACAAATCCGCCAATTAATAACGTAGCAAACTTGCAAAGACAGATTAAGAACTTAGAAAGTAAAGCATTTGTTAATTTTGGAATTTGGGCTATATGTCTTGGGAAACTGAATCTTGAGGAATTGACATCTTTGCATCAATCGGGAGTAATTGGATTTAAGTTCTTCTGGGGTTATGCCGTTCATTCACAGACTTTTCAATTAATGTATAACTATCATCCTGAGATGAAAGATGTGATTCCACCATTTTCTGACGGTGAGGTATTTGAGATGTTTCAGGAGGTGGCAAAGACAGGGCAAGTATTTGCTATCCATGCAGAAAATAGTGATTTGATTCAGTATTTAACTCAAAAGGTGTCTGTGGACCCAAATCGAAAAACGTACTTGGATCTCCTAGAGGGTAGACCCAATTTAGCGGAGGAATTAACGATACAAGCAGGGATCTCAATGGCTAAAAAGACTGGTGCAAGACTTCATGTATTACATGTCAGTACAGCAGAGGGCATTCAACATATTCGTCAAGCACAAAAGGAAGGTTATCCGATAACTGCGGAAACATGTCCACACTATTTATTTTTATCCGCTGAGGACTATGAAGAGATTGGCCCGAAAATGAAAGTATATCCCCCTGTGAAATTTAAGAAGGATCAAGAGGAACTATGGAACGCTTTACGTGATGGAACGATTTCATTAGTTTGCTCAGATCATGCACCACACACTGAAGAAGAAAAGGAAGGAGACTTATGGTCAATCCCTGCTGGAATGTGTGGGGTTGAATCACTGGTTCCCCTAATGATAAATGCAGTAAACGAAGAGAAAATTTCGATATTTGATTTGAGAAGATTACTTTCAGAAGGACCTGCAAAATTATTTGGACTTGAAAGCAAAGGAGAAATAAAAATTGGAGCTGACGCAGATATAACTATTGTGGATATGGACAAAAAGTCGATTATTAAAAGCCAAAACCTACATAGTAAAAGTAAGGTAACAGCATTTGATGGATTTAATATTAAAGGAATGCCAGTTCAGACCATTGTTGGTGGTAAAATCGTCATGAAAAATGGTGAAATAATTGGCAAGCCATCAGGTTCTTTTGTAACTCCAAATTAAGAAGAAAAAGTAGTTTTAAGCTCTATGGTAGAGAGTACAAAATAAAATATTTCGTTATGAAGTAAAATAAAATTGTTTAGAAAAAAACTGCGTTTTTATCATAAATCGCAGTTTTTTTATCGTTATATGTTGATTTTACTTGTATGTAGAATCAACCGCAAAATTGCTCTTATATTTGCTCCCTAAGCTTCCTTTACTTAAGAGGAGTGAAATTCGTTGCCTATGAATTTTCGTAACTATAAGAAAGTCAGTCAATAAATGATAACAGAGCTTTTTAAAAAATAGTTAAATGATTTAGCAGTCACTTCTTTATACTTTTTTTATACTTTTCTAGTCTATTTTTTTATACGTATTGTTTATCCTAAGTTTATCAAGTTCGAAAGGAAGAACATTTTATGACGAAGACAATTCTTAAAGCAACCAATGTTTCAAAAAAATATGGGAAACACAAAGCCCTCGATAAAGTGTCAATCGAAATTAAGCGGGGAATGATTTATGGTCTAATTGGCGAGAATGGTGCCGGGAAATCGACATTCATGCGAACTGTGATGGGATTAATCACAATCGATGAGGGTGAAATTGAACTGTTTGGGAAAACAGGTGCGAAGGGATTGCAACATGCAAGAAGAAAAATGGGCCAATCGATTGAAACGCCTGCCCTTTACCCAGAATTAACAGCTCGGGATAATCTCAGAGTACAAGCGGCAAACGGTGGTGTCAGTGAACGGGAGATTGATGACCTGCTTCGTTTAATGAGCTTAGAGCATACCGGAAAAAAGAAAGCGAAGAACTTTTCATTAGGAATGCGTCAACGCTTAGCGATCGCCTCAACACTTATTACTCATCCTGAATTTTTAATTTTAGACGAGCCAACAAATGGGCTTGACCCATCAGGGATTGTTGAAATGCGTGAAATCATTCATCGATTGGTATCTGAGAGGGGAATCACCGTGTTGCTTTCAAGTCATTTACTCGATGAGCTTTCACAAATCGCTACCCATTATGGCATTTTACATGATGGAAGACTTATTAAAGAGCTTTCAAGAGAAGAGCTCGCAAATGAAACGCGCCAATATATTGAATTAGAAACTACTGAGGTTCAAAAAGCCGTTGTCGTGCTAGATGAATTAGGGATTCGTGATTATGAAGTCATCAATGGGACTGACATCAACATTTATGAACGTTTAAATGATGTCTCTACGATCAATCGTTCTTTAATCTTAGCTGATGTGAACGTTTCACGAATTGGGACAACTCGACAAAAACTTGAAGAATATTTTTTACAATTAACAGGGGGAAACAAAAATGCTTAATCTTTTAACAGCGGAGAGGATTAAATTAATTCGCAGTAAAAAACTAATGATTGTACTTGGAATTTTAGTTTTGCTTCCTCTCATTCAAGCGGTGAATAGCAAAATGATTGTGAGTTATGGGACAGAGCTTATTCAGGCAAAAGACACCGTTATTAATGGGGCAACAGGCATTCTCATGATGGAGAAAAACGGTTTGACTGTGTTGCTTACGATGTGTGCATTTATTGGATTTTTCATTGGTGAAGAATTTCAAAATGGGACCATTCGCAATGCCTTGTCTTTAGGTCGTAGTCGCACTCATTATTATCTATCAAAATTGGTCATGGCTTCTCTACTTGCATTGGTTGGTGTAGTTGTCATGACAGTGATTGGTATGATCAGTTTTTCAATTGTTCTAGGCTTTGGGGAAGTGTCTGAAATAAGTCATTACGGCTGGTATGCGATGAAAACTTTTATCACCCTTTATATCTTGATTTTGGCCAATGTATCTATCTATGTGATGTTTAGCTTTATAACAAAAAACAGTGCAATTTCCCTTGTTTGGAGCTTCCTTTATACGATTGGAACAGGTTTTGGTGCAACAATTTTTCTAGAAACCGAGCATTTTAAACATGTGACATATTGGTTTACAGAATCATTTTTGTTCTATTCCGATTTCGCAAGTCCAATAGATGTGGCAAGATATCCTGAAATGATATTGGTTAGTATGATCACAATCGTGTTATCATCAACTATAGGAATTATTTTGTTTAAACGAACAGACATAAAGTAGGTTGGTAAAAATGACAACGGTATTAATCATTGAAGATGATATGGCCATTCATTCGCTCATGAAAGAAACATTAGAGTTGGAGAATTTAAATACATTAAGTGCATTCTCAGGGACAGAGGGAAGATTACTTTTCCAACAAAATCAAGTAGATTTAGTGCTCTTAGATTTAATGTTGCCGGGGATGAATGGAGAAGAATTTCTTCAGGAAATCCGGCAAAAATCCGGTGTACCTGTGATTGTCATTTCAGCTAAATCGGATCAAGACACGAAATTGGAGCTTTTGACAAATGGAGCAGATGATTACCTTACGAAGCCATTTGATGTGAAAGAACTTCTTGCACGAGTTCACATTCAATTGCGCCATGCTTCAAAAGTTTCTGTTAACGAGCAGAAAGAAATCCATTATAAAAATATTCGTATCGACATAGAGACCCGTGATGTATTCGTCAATGATCATACCGTCCATTTAACTGGTCGCGAGTACGCCATTCTCCTTCTTTTTCTTGAGCATCCGCAAAAAGTGTTAAGTCGAACAAATATATACGAGAGCGTTTGGAATGAACCTTATTTTGATAGTGATAAAACGATTAACATGCACATCAGCAATCTAAGAAATAAACTAAATTATGACGATACAAACTATATTAAAACGATTTGGGGCATTGGCTTCAAATTTGATTAGAAAGGAGCGTGGATGAAATGTGGGGATGGATATTTGTTTTCCTGGCATTTGCGCTTCTTTTTTATATGTACTTTTTGAGAAGAGAAATACGAAATTTGAAAGAAGAGATTAAAAGCCTTCCGACACGTGCGAGCTTTGGGGGGAGATTATCTTTGAATTTTCGTGAAAAGGCTTTGCTAGATTTAGTTGATGAATTGAATCAAATGATTGATGAGTTTGAAGCCAAAAATCTTCAAGCAAAACAAATGGAGGAGAATGTAAAGCTAACGATCGCTGGTCTTTCACATGATTTGCGGACGCCACTCACATCAATTAATGGGTATGTGCAACTCTTACATGGAAGCACGGATGATGCAAAGAGAGCACATTATTTATCGATTATTGAGCAGTCCGTAAAACGACTGATGGAAATGACTGAGCACTTCTATGACTTGGCTCGTATCGAAACGAATCAAAAAGAAATGGAGTTATCGTCGATTTCCTTATCTAAGTTAGTGGAAGAAATCTTTTTGACTTTTTATGAACAATTAGAGGAAAAGAAAATTGAACTTCAATTTCCCGAACAAAGTAGTGATACACAAATTATTGGAGACAAATTGATGCTAACTCGGGTGATCGAGAACATTGTTCAAAATATCCTTCGTTATGCAAAAAGTACAGCGATTATTAGCTATGAGAATGAGGAAAATCATCTCGTTTTTAGGATAAAAAATGACATCAAATCTGATAGTAAAATGGCTGTAGAAAAAGTATTTATGCGTTTTTATTCAGAGGTTGCGAGCAGAACCAACACGGAAGCGAGTGGACTAGGCTTATACTTGTCGAAAAAACTTATTGAAAAAATGAATGGGAAAATGGAAGCGGAACTGCATGATAATTGGTTTGTTCTTACAATCTATCTTCCGAAAAATAGGATTGAGAAAATGAATTAAATGCGACTGCTGAAATGGCAGTTGCATTTTTCTTGTGGAACGGCTTAAAACTTGTTTCGTAAACCTTTCATAAGACATACTTTTTTATAGAAAGGGCATAACCCATGTAACATGAAGGCTCCATGAGACAAACTTTTCTCAAGAAAGGGAGCAACTCATGTAACATGAAGGCTCCATGAGACAAACTTTTCTCAAGAAAGGGAGCAACTCATGTAACATGAAGGCTCCATGAGACAAACTTTTCTCAAGAAAGGGAGTAATTCATGTAACATGAAAGCTCCATGAGACAAACTTTTCTCAAGAAAGGGAGTAATTCATGTAACATGAAGGCTTCATGAGACAAACATTCCTCAAGAAAGGGAGTAACTTATGTAACATGAACGCCTGATGAGACAAACTTTCTTCAAGAAAGAGAGTAACTCGTGTAACATGAAAGCTCCATGAGACAAACATTCCTCAAGAAAGGGAGTAACTTATGTAACATGAAGGCTCCATGAGACAAAATTCCTCAAGAAAGGGAGTAATTCATGTAACATGAACGCCTGATGAGACAAACATTCCTCAAGAAAGGGAGTAACTCATGTATCATGAACGCCTGATGAGACAAACTTTCTTCAAGAAAGAGAGTAACTCGTGTAACATGAAAGCTCCATGAGACAAACTTTTCTCAAGAAAGAGAGCACTCATGTAACATGAAGGCTTCATGAGACAAACTTTCCAAAAGATATGATTAAGACTTGGTTTTATGGCCCTTCACAAGACATACTTTTCTTCTCTATTTGCAGGATTTAACACGAGTATTGGAGAAAAGGAAGGATTAGGAAATAAATGAGGGGATTGCATTCAAAATGATTAAAGCGGTTTTATTTGATTTAGATGGAACGCTATTGGATAGAGATGCCTCAGTCAAATGGTTCATCGAGGAGCAATATGAGAGATTAGACAAACAATTAGGACATGTTCCAAAGGAAAAGTATATTTCGAGATTTATTGAATTAGATAACCATGGGTATGTTTGGAAAGATAAAGTATATCAGCAACTAGTGAATGAGTTTCAGATTGAGGACCTAACGTGGGAGGAACTACTTGGGGATTATATTAGAGAATTTAAGAATTACTGTGTACCTTTTCCAAATTTAATAAGCATGTTGGAACAATTGAAGCAAAATAATCTAGTCCTTGGAATGATCACAAACGGATTTGGGCAATTTCAGATAGATAATATTAAGTCTTTGGGAATTGAGCCATATTTTGATACGATTTTAGTATCGGAATGGGAAGGAATGAAAAAGCCGAATCCTCAAATATTTATGAGAGCAATAGAAAAGCTTAATGTTTCACCTAGTGAATGTATATTTGTCGGAGATCATCCAGTAAATGATGTTAGAGCTGCCCAAGACGTTGGAATGCTAGGAATCTGGAAGAAAGGTATGCATTGGATCAATGCAAAAGGAGATTTCATATTGGCTGATTTGGGAGAGCTACCTTTAATGATGAAAAAGATTATAATAATCTAGATTTTGTAGCTATAAGGAGAGGATTTTATGACTGAGATATGTTTAGTTCGACACGGTGAAACTGATTGGAATGCAATAGGTAGACTGCAAGGAAGTACGGATATCCCTCTAAATAATAATGGAAAATACCAAGCCAGGGAATGTGGAGAATTTTTAGCTAAAGACAAGTGGGACTTAATCGTTACTAGTCCTTTAATGCGAGCAAGACAAACGGCAGAAATTATCAGTAATATCGTACGAATCCCTATGGTCGAAATGTCTGAATTTGTAGAACGACACTTTGGGGATGCTGAAGGAATGACTGTACAAGAAAGAACGACTACATTTCCTGATAAGAAATACATAAATGTAGAGGAATGGGAAGATTTAATTAGCAGAGTCACGATTGGATTAGAGAAAATCACTCAAAACTACAAATCTAAGAGAGTGATAGTTGTAGCACATGGGGCTGTGATTAATGCAATATTGGCGGAGTTGTCTAATGGTGAAGTAGGCTCTGAGAAAACTAGACTAGTCAATGCATGTATAAATAATATTGCCTTTTCCGAAGGGAAGTGGAATATAAAGGACTTCAATCAAGTTACTCACCTTTCGCAGTTTAGGTAGGTAGGGGGGAATGTATTTACGAAGTGTAAAAATAATGAAGGAAAGAATCCAAAAACCAAATAGTTATCCATTCTCGATACCGAGTTTGAAAAATACCGATACACTTGAGTTCAATAATCCAGTGACTTTTTTTGTGGGGGAAAATGGTTCTGGGAAATCGACCTTACTAGAGGCTATTTCTTATCAATGTGGTTTCAACAGTGCTGGTGGCGGACGGAATAATCAATATTCTGTTGATGCATCTACCTCTGATTTAGGGGATTATATTCGACTTTCCTGGTTTCCTAAAATCAATAAAGGTTTCTTTTTAAGAGCGGAAAGTTTTTATCATTTTGCTTCCTATCTAGATGAGTTAGCAGAGGAAGACCCTTTATTCCAGTATCAAGGATACGGTGGGAAATCACTACATGAACAATCGCATGGGGAGTCTTTTCTTTCCTTGTTCACAAATCGCTTTGGAGAGGGTGGGATCTACCTATTGGATGAACCGGAAGCAGCGTTATCTCCTGCTCGTCAATTATCCTTTCTAAGGGTCATCCATGAGCTAGTGACAAAGGATGAAGCACAATTCATTATCGCAACTCATTCGCCTATTTTACTTGGTTATCCAGATGCTCAAATCTATCATTTTGACGAATCTCCCATTCAGGAAATTTCGTACGAAGAAACGGAACATTACAGTCTAACCTTGAATTTCTTAACGAGACGGGAAAAGTTTTTGCATGAGTTGTTTCGAGATGATGAGGATGAATAGATGGAATTCAGGACTTTTTACAAGAAGATTGAAAATGAAGTCGACAGTCATATTTATTCATAGTGCTGGCCCACAAGGACCAAATCAAGGAAGCTCAAATTTGATCACCTATTTAAATAAAGAACTAATGCCAGACTACAGTTTTCGTTATCCTGACATGCCAACACCTGAGAATCCAAATTATGTAGAATGGAAGGTACGACTTGAGCAAGAACTAAAATCTCTTTCAGGTGATGTCATACTTATCGGTCATTCCTTAGGCGGATCTGTTCTTCTTAAATATTTATCGGAAAAAGCTTATAACATAAAGATATCTGGTTTGTTTATAGTTTCCGCTCCCTATTGGGGAATTGACGAAGACTGGCAACGTGCCGATTTCCATCTTCAAAATGATTTTGTAGCTAATCTTACTGAAATTCCTCAAATAATTCTATATCACAGTCTTGACGAGAAGATCGTCCATATTGCATATGCAAAAAAGCTGCTACAGGCTAATAAAAGAGAACTTAAAGGGGCGCAGCATTTATTCGAAAATGGATTGCCAGAGTTAATTAATGATATAAAAAGCTTACCCAGTAATTGAATCGAATTAGGAGAACAAAATGGAAAAAGTAAGTTTTCTAAGCCAAATTTATTGTGTGAGAAAGCTGAGAAGGCATTCTTATATCATAAAAAGAAAATTATTGAACAACTACCATTTGTAGATGTCCAGCATGTTTGAAGTATTGTGGTGCCAAAAAGTCTGACAAAAGGGGATTTAGATATACAAGTGCGTGTTGCACAGTGACATAACATCCCTCCTTATCATTAAATTCACCTAATTCATTCTAATTCATTCTAATTGATGCTATAAAGAACATCTTATTTGCAAGAAGAAGTTTTAACATTTAGACTAGAATAGGGACAATCGTGATGTTATTTTATCGAATATATGAGGAACGGGAGCTGGGAATATGTATAGAACAGTGAATGACTTTATAGTTGATTGGAATCATTCAGCGGGGGGCACACTTCGAGTTCTTGAATCATTGTCAGATGACAAATTAGGGCAAGCAATTGTGGAAGGGCATAGTACTCTTGGCTGGCTAGGCTGGCATCTAGCGACATGTCCTGTATTCTTCTTGAGCCTTGTAGGTGAAAAAATAGAATCTCCAGGTGACCCAAAAGTAGTGCCAACGAAGGCAACGGAAATTGTTAATGCTTATAAAAAAAGCGCTGAAGCTGTAAAACAAGCAATAGAAACAAATTTGACTGATGAAAAAATGCTTGAAACGGTGGAAAGTTTTGCAGGACCAACTCCACGAGGTGCCTTGTTAAGAGGACTTATTGACCATCAAACGCATCATCGTGGTCAAATGACCGTTCTACTTCGTCAAGCTGGTTTGCCAGTTCCAGGTGTAATGGGACCGACAAAAGAAGGGAATTAAAAAACGAATAATTGAGTCGATTTCAATATAAGATAAATTAAAAAACGAACATTTTTAATGTTTTTCATACTGATGTAACTTTATATTTTTTATGTTGTAGGAAAAGAAGGAATTTATAAATTCCCTCGATAAGTGTTCGTATAAACAGTATCGTTATGAAAAATAACAGGAAAAATTCCGCTTACTGAGCAACTATCATGAAAAAGAGCCGAAATAACAGGAAAATTTCCTGCTATTCCCTCAAAAAATGCCAAAATAAACGATTTTGCTCTCCATAAGCGGAAAATCTTCCGTTATTTCCCCTAAAAGGGACTCCATCGAGGAGATAACAGGAAAAATTCCGCTTAAGGGTTAGAGATGGTTGGATCGAATGAGACAAACGGGAAGCTACTACATTTTGTAGGAGCTTTTTTCTTATTTGAGAAGCACTATTATGAATCGTTCGTCATTATTGTAGTTAACTCTACACATCACAAAAAGACTAGATCAAAATATGACCCAGCCTCATTCGATAAAATCATGTATATCGTTAGTCTTGAGGAAGTTCAACTAAAATCTTAGATTGCGATTTATCTGTTGTTAGAATCTCAAGTCCTTCATCAACTAGATTATCTAGTTGGATTTTCTTTGTAATAACTGATTTCACATTCATTTTACCAGAAGAAATTAATTGAATAACTTCGGCGAAGATATGTCGGTAAGCGAGTGAAGCTGTTATTTTAGCCTCTTTAATTAGTACAGAATTAACATCCATTTCTATTGGACGTCCAAAGCCTGCGATAACCATTAACTCTCCACGTTTCTTTAACACATTTATGGCTGCAGTATAGGTTTGTTGAGCTCCTGCTGCTTCATAACTGACGTCGACTCCAGCACCTGTTTCAGCTAAAATGTGTGTAACAGGATCCTCATTACCTGAGTTAATGATGACGTCTGCTCCAACTTCTAGCGCCTTCTCTAACCGTTCCGGTGATAAATCGATCGCAAACACTTTACTTGCACCAGCAGCTTTAGCAGCAATAATGGTTAATTGGCCAATCGGACCAGCACCAAATACAGCAACCGTATCTCCAATCTTTAGACTACTAGATTTAACGGCCTGTACAGCTACTGCTGTCGGTTCCACTAAGGCACCTTCTTCTAGAGACATATGATCAGGCAACTTAAAAATTTTCTCCTCTTTAGCCACTGCATATTGAGCAAACCCACCATCTGCATTTAACCCTAAGAAGCCAAAGTCTTCTGATAGATTATAAAATCCTTTTTTAGCATAATAATTATTCTCGGAATGGATTAATGGTTCAACAGCAACACGATCTCCTACTTTGACAGAGGATACACCATCTCCTATTTCACTGACAACCCCAGCGAACTCATGGCCTAATACCAAAGGAACTTTCCGCCCTGAAACCGGATGAGGTTCAACAGAAATTCCCATGCCATGATTGTAAGCATGTAGATCGCTCCCGCAAATACCTGCCCAAGCAACTTTCACTTTTACGTGACCTGCTTGAACTTTTGGTTCATCCCAATCTTGAATTTTTACATCTTTCCCCCCATAAATAACCGCTGCTTTCATGTCTTCTTTCTCCTCCCTATTATCCAATATTTTTTATGTAACCGCTTTAATTATATTTGAACGGCGTGATTAAAAAAAGCCTCTATCCCAAATAGTTAAATTATAAACGATCATTTTGTTCCATTTTTTTGATATCTATTTAAAAAATAGGAATCCCTATTAAAAAAGGAAATCCATCCCTTTCTATCGAATTGAGAAGTAACCGATAGTGCTGTAAAAAGAAAGGAGTAGGGATGGATGAGAATAAAAAGCTGATGAATGATGCGGGCGATCATATGAATAAAATAGAAGGCAAATCTTGCTCGTATAGATTTGAAGATTGTATGGCAGGTTTCTTCTCTATTTCCATTATGTTAATCATGATATTAAATCTTTTTTCATGAGTTAAATAGTAGGAGGAATTAAACAGTGAAAAGATCAAAAGAGGTTTTCGAACAATCAGATGCATGGATTAAAAGAAACGCTCGTCCACTCGAGGCAGCGAGATGGGAATATCATTTCGAAAATGGCTCGAAGGAAAACGTGATCAAGTACTTATCGGCATTTCAAAATAATGATGGTGGATTTGGTCATGGAATTGAACCGGATTTTTGGTTACCTCATTCATCACCAATGGCGACATGGGCAGCGGGGCAAATCCTTATGGAAATAGATGTGGATAAAGATGAAGCAATCGTTAAATCGATGATTGATTATTTGGTCAATACAAATCAACGAGAAACTGGAATATGGTTCGCTACCGTACCTGAGACGAATGAATATCCACATGCACCTTGGTGGCATTGGACAGAGGGAGTGCAGGAGAATTGGATGTTCAATCCAGGTGCAGAATTAGCTGGATTCCTCATTCACTGGTCCTTTGAAGAGAGTGAAGCTTCTCAAATAGGATGGTCAGCTGTTGAAAAAGCAATCAATCGTTTAATGAATGCTTCTAAAATGGATAAACATGAGATTAATAATTTTCAAAGGTTATTAAAAGTGTTGAATTCGCACGAGGCAAGATTTGCTCAAAGACTTCCATATTCATGGAAGTTTTCAGTAGGTAGTCCGAAACCCATGAGTACGATCGGAGCATGGAGAACCTGATCTAAGGTTGCAATGATTGGCAATGATCCACCACCTCGTGTAAAGGAAGTAGGAACTTTATAGATGGCTTCAAAAGAGCGACTTGCTGCTTGGATAGCAGGATGATCGAATGGAGTAACATAAGGTGCCCCTTTATCAAATGGTGTCACGGTCACTTCAACGCCGACTGGTTTATTTTTTTCAATATGTCGTTTGAGTTGGTCAATGATAATATCTGGATCCTGGTTCGGTACAAGTCGACAGGTAATTTTGGCATGTGCCTCTGATGGAATAACCGTTTTAATCCCATCACCCTGGAAGCCACCATAAATTCCGTTAATATCTAATGTGGGGCGGACCCATGTCCGTTCCAGATAGCTAAAGCCTTTTTCTCCATATAGCGCAGGAACACCTAGCTCTTGACGCTGTTTTTCCTCATCAAAATTGAGTTCCTCGTAAGCTTTCTTTTCCTCATTCGTTAATGGAAGTACTTGATCATAGAATCCATCAACCGTCACTTTCCCGTCTTCACTATGGAAAGAATCTAATAATTGAACAAGTGCATTTATGGGATTATGTACACCGCCACCATATAGACCAGAATGAAGGTCACTATTAGAACCCTTCAGGTCGATTTGCAGACCGGCTAGTCCTCTAACCCCATAACAAATTGTAGGTTTTCCTCGTTCATTCATGCTTGTATCTGAGATGACAATGACATCTGCAGCAAGTAGTTCTTCCCTCTCCTCAACAAAAGCAGGAAGATTGGGGCTGCCAACTTCTTCTTCCCCCTCAATGCAAAATTTGAAGTTGAGCGGCAAGGTGCCTTCTGTCTTTAAAATGGCTTCCAATGCTTTAAGGTGCATGAAAGTTTGACCTTTGTCATCACTGGCTCCACGTGCGAAAATTTTTTCGTCACGAATCTCTGGTTCAAATGGAGGGCTGTCCCATAAATCAAGAGGATCAACGGGCTGAACATCATAATGTCCATAAATCAAGACAGTCGGCTTTCCTTCGGCATGAAGCCAATCTCCATATACAACAGGGTGTCCCTTCGTAGCATGTATTTCTACATTTTCCATTCCAATCTTCTTAAGTGCTTCAGCAACCCAATTTGCAGTTCTGCTTACATCTTCCTTGTGGTCAGGTAGTGCGCTAATACTTGGAATAGATAAAAAATCAAAAAGCTCCATTAACTGTGAATTTCGGTTTTTTTTCAGATAGGATTGGATGTTCTCGTTCAAAATCTTTCCTCCCATACAATGTTTTCTCACTTTAGAATACCGAAAATTTTATAATTCGTATATGAATTAATGCAATAATTTGAATATTTCTCATAGACAATTGATTAGTAAATTTATATACAATTTTTGAATTAATATCTGAAATGATATTTTATGATTATGTTTTATGTGTTAACGTTAATGAAAATAGTATAGATTATTCAGAAAAATATTCATTGAATAATAGAAACGTTGCCAAAAGCTTACCTTCATGTAAAAACTTCATTTAAGCATGGGAGCATGAAAGCTACCCTAAAGGAATTTTATGAAAGTGAATTATTACTACTGTAGTGAAATGTGTTTTGAAAGGTGGTTTCTTGATATGCAGGCAACATTTCTTCTTCGTTTTAAAGCATTTATGTTAGATTACATGCTTATTTTAGGTTATTTAATAATACTTTTTATCGTAAATGTATTTATTTTTCCATCCTTGCAAGAGTTCTTCAAAGGTTCATTAATTGTGGCTCAGTTCACCGGTTTTTTAATGGTGACATTACCAGTATCGCTCTATTTTATTATTAGTGATTCTGTCCTTTGTGGGCAGTCCTTTGGGAAAAAGAAAATAGGAATAAGAGTGCTCGGGGAAAATGGAGCAACTCTCTCTATTTTTCAACTAACTTTCCGTACTGTATTGAAGTTCATACCTTGGGAATTATCTCATTTTCTTGTTTATAGACTTGTTAATATAGGTGATGGAGTGGTGCCAATAAGATACTACTTCATTGGAGGACTCATTTATGCACTCATGTTTTCCTATATTTTGACCGCTATTTTTACAAAGAAGAAACAAGCTTTATACGATATGTTTGCCAAAACTCAAGTAGTAAAAGTTACTTCACATTGATCAAAAGCTTTTAATAATGGTTTCCCACATATTTCGATTCTGGTCTGTAAATGGTGTTGTCGCTAGCCTGTTCTAATATATGTGCAGTCCATCCGACCATTCGACTTGCGGTAAATGTTGGAGTAAAGAGCATGGGATCTAATTGAATTGCCTTCATGATCGCTGCGGCGTAGAACTCCACATTTGTATACAATGAACGGCCTGGTTTGTATTCTTTTAACAAGTCAATAGCGATATTTTCGACATGCATGGCTAAATCTAACCACTCATCTTGCCCACCGAGATGTGTTAACTTAGATTTTAAGGCAACAGCACGTGGATCATGGGTTTTGTAAACTCGGTGACCGAAGCCCATCAATTTTTCACCTTTTTCAAGCTTATCTCGAATCACTTTTTCAGCATCGTTCGTGTATGAAATTTCGTCGAGTAAGTGTAACACGCCAGAAGGGGCACCACCATGAAGAGGACCCTTCATCGTTCCGATAGCAGAAGTAACCGCCGATACGATATCAGATTCACTGGAAATAGTGACGCGAGCAGAGAAGGTAGAAGCGTTCATGCCATGTTCTACAGTTAAAATCATGTAGCTTTCCAATGCTTGAACATGAGCAGGAAGTGGAATTTCACCAGTCAACATATAGAGATAATTTCCAACATAATTTAAATCTTCACGTGGGGTAACATCTTCTTTTCCTTCTAAAGCTCTTTTACGAAAGGCGATGATACTGGGAGTGAGCGCCGTTAATTTAATTGCCTGTGCAATGGTAGGTGGAAAATGATAGTTTCCGTAACCACCTTCTGCAGAAATCACCGTTCGAATCACACTCATTAAGTCCATGGAAGGCGGCAATATCGTGATAATCTTTTTTAAATCATCAGATAAGACGCGATTATGATTTAAGGCGTCCTTTAATGATAAAAGTTGCTCCTTATTTGGAAAATGTCCGTACCAAAGTAGATAGGCTATCTCTTCGAATGCATAATGCTCTGTTAGTTTTTGAATATCATAGCCTCGATAAATGAGGTGTCCAAGTTCCCCATCCACATGCGATAAACTCGTTTCAGCAGCAACAATCCCTTTCAATCCTTTATGATTCATTGTGAATTTCCCCTTTCCCTCTTTAAATTTATTTTATAAAATAAATAATATTAAGAAAATTAAATAATCATAAACGAATTGATTATGATTTTTAATAAGGTGGGGGAGTATGGATTTTCAATGGATCAACACGTTTGTGACAGCAGCGCAATGCGGGAATTTTCGGAGGGCAGCTGAACTGCTGTATATTTCTCAACCTTCCGTTACCGTTCATATTCAACAACTAGAGAAACAATTAGGAGTCCAATTGTTTGAAAGGGAAGGAAAAAAAGTAAAACTTACCGAAGCGGGGAGAAGCTACTATATCCATGCACAAGAATTGTTATCCTTTTATGAAAAAGGTTTGGAGGATCTTGCCGCCATTAATCAGGGGTATAAAACGAAACTGTCTCTCGGTATCTCTCCTTTAATAGCAGATACGATTTTGCCATTTGTGATAAAGAGCTATACGAATAAACATCCAAATGTGGAAATAGAGATTAAAATTCTCGACTCAATTCACATTGAAGATGCCATTATCAAGGAGGAAGTCGATCTAGGCTTATCCTGTATAAATTGTGCAAATTCTAGTTTGTTGAGCGAACTTTTGTATAAAGATCGCATTCTGTTTGTGGTTCCGCACGATGGTGGAGATGCGGAAACGTCCCCACCGCTCGATGAGGAAGAATTACTATCAAAGTACTATCTATTTACCCACAATCATCCAGGATATTGGGATGATTTAATCAAAATGATAAAGAGCAAATATCCGAGTATAAAAATGATGAAAGTCTCACAGACGTATATAACAAAAAGATTCATCACAGAAGGTTTGGGAATTTCCTTTTTACCAGCATCTTCGGTCCGGAGAGAACTGTTAGAAGGGAGATTGTTAGAGGTGTATCATCATTCCTTCAATCTACCTGAGGCACATATTTATGCGATCATGAAATATAGACACTCAGAGCAGCAAGAATTTCTTGAATTTCTCTCTCATTACCGGATATAAGAAAATCCATCGGCGGGGATAACCTCCGATGGATTATAGGTCTATTTTAACCCTGATTCAAGCGTTTCAAGCATTTCTTGTCTTTCATCTTCTGAGGCATGGTTCCAAATGATTTCAAAAAGAACACCGAGTCCTGGAAGCATTTTTTCTTCTCCGTTTTGAATAGCGTCGACAATCGTATCCCGTAACTCATCCTGAGAGTTGCCAGACACATTGTGTATGATGGCATTGCGTAAATTTAAATCCATACGTGCACACTCCTTCTAAAATGACTTCCTTTATATATTTTCTATTTTGAAATGAAATATGTATAAGTTATTAAATTTGTTCACAATTGAGTATCAAGGCATTTATAGGCTATAATGAGGGAACTTATTGCTACTTTGTTTCCGTAATGATTTTGTTTTATCGTAAATGTCCACATTTTTTTCTTTTGAAAAAATCTAAAGCCGACATTTACACTTTAAATAAGGTTCAGTTGCACACAATATTTTTGCTCGGCACTTTTCGCTTACGAGAGTATAGTTTCTGGGTAAATAGGGCTTTATTATCCATACAACCGTTCAATAGCAATATTGATTGCGAAAAGAGCCTAATGCTAAAAGGAGATTTATTCCGTTGAAATATATACAGTCTGCTCAAAATCCACAAGTTAAGCAATGGAAAAAGCTTTTAACGAAAAAAGAACGTGATAAGACAGGGACTTTTTTAGTTGAAGGATTTCATCTTGTTGAAGAAGCGATTAAAGCTGATGTCGCACGAGAGATGATTGTTAGTGAGGGGATTGAACTCCCACCGCATTTGGATTACGGTGCTATACTCATAACGACAGTCACGACTGAAATCTTTCGAGAGCTCAGTGATACCGAAACTCCCCAGGGGGTACTAGCGGTTTGTGAGGCACCGAAAAAAGAAGTACAGCCTGAAGGAAAACAATTTTTATTCATTGATGCTGTTCAAGATCCAGGGAATTTAGGGACAATGATTCGCACTGCGGATGCCGCCGGAATGGATGGGGTTATTGTCGGGCATGGGAGTGTCGATATTTATAACCCGAAGGTCATTCGTTCAGGACAAGGAAGTCATTTTCATTTACCTGTAGTGAGAGGCTCTCTGAAAGATTGGATGGAGAAGTTATCTGCTGATAATATTCCTACCTATGGCACATCTTTAGAAAATGGCCATATATATACGGAAATAAGTCCTTCTGAGTCATTTGCCCTTCTCGTCGGAAATGAAGGTAGTGGGGTCAATCAAGAACTATTACAAATGACGGCTAAGAATTTGTACATTCCGATCTATGGGAAAAGCGAGTCACTAAATGTGGCTGTTGCAGCAGGGATTCTTTTATATTATTTGAAAGGTTGAATCCTAAGCTTGTATGTACTATAATTAACAGCGATATTATTTTTTACATAAAATAAAAAACATTGACGGAGAAAAGTAGCTTACCACTTCTATTGAGGGAGAAAATGCCTAAGACTGAAAGCATTTTTATAGAAAAAGTAAGTGAAGTTCACCTCCTGAGTTGGCATCGGGACCAAGAAATGCAAATTTTAGCTATCTAAAGCTGTCTAGCTTCAGCGGCTAGCCGCTTCCGCATTTCATGTAAAGATGCATCGGCCTAAAAAGCCGTTATCGTAATGAAGTGAGCCATTTTAACATGGCTAATTAGGGTGGTACCGCGATTATAAACCTCGTCCCTTTCTAGGGATAGAGGTTTTTTGTTTTTTCTAGGAAAAAACAGGCTGACGAAATTAATGAAAAATCAAGGAGGATTTCTTATGCAAGAGCGATTAAAGGAATTGCAGCAGGAAGCATTGCAAGCTGTTGATCATGCTACTGACTTAAAAGAATTGAATGATATTCGTGTTTCCTATTTAGGAAAAAAGGACCGATTACCGAAGTTTTAAAAGGAATGGGGAAGCTTTCTGCAGAAGAGCGTCCAAAAATGGGAGCACTCGCAAATGAAGTGCGTGATAGTATTTCTGCAAAAATTGAAGAAAAGCAAAAAACATTAGAAGAAGCGGCCGTTTTAGCACAGCTAGCTTCAGAGACAATCGATGTAACCCTCCCAGGAAGACCTATTCAAACAGGAAATCATCATCCACTTACACGAATTGTGGAAGAGATTGAAGACTTATTTATCGGAATGGGCTATACGGTTGCAGAAGGACCAGAAGTTGAAAAGGATTACTATAACTTTGAAGCATTAAACTTACCAAAAAGTCATCCTGCCCGTGATGCACAGGATTCCTTCTACATTACAGAAGATGTATTGCTTCGTACGCAGACATCTCCAGTTCAAGCAAGAACGATGGAGAAGCATGATGGCAAAGGACCAGTAAAAATTATTTGTCCTGGTAAAGTATACAGACGTGATAGCGACGATGCGACCCATTCTCACCAATTCATGCAAATTGAAGGTCTAGTAGTAGCTGAAAATATTCGCATGAGTGACTTAAAAGGGACACTTGAATTATTTGCGAAAAAATTATTTGGGGAAGACCGTGAAATTCGATTACGTCCAAGCTTCTTCCCATTTACTGAGCCTTCCGTAGAAGTGGATGTATCTTGCTTTAAATGCGGTGGCCATGGATGTAATATTTGTAAACAAACTGGCTGGATTGAAGTATTAGGCTCAGGAATGGTTCACCCGAATGTTCTTGAAATGTCTGGATTCGACTCGAAGAAATACTCAGGATTTGCTTTCGGAATGGGTGTAGAACGTATTGCGATGCTGAAATACGGAATTGATGATATCCGTCATTTTTACACAAACGACACTCGTTTCTTAAAGCAATTCAAACTCAACTAATTTAAAATGGCTCACTTATCACAAACAGCGATTTTTAGATGCCTATTCATATTAAAATTTCTTATGTAAATAGGTACTTAGCAAATCAAGTTATTATTGTCGCTTTTTGGTGTGTTTCAAAGGTTGAGCGATTTATTAGGTAAAGGAATAATAAGGGGGACTTTGATATGTATGTTTCATATAAATGGCTACAGGAATATGTAGATTTATCAGGAATTACACCTGATGAGCTAGCAGAGAAAATCACACGCAGCGGGATTGAAGTTGAAGGCGTCGAGGTATTGAATGAAGGACTAAAAGGTGTCGTGATCGGCCATGTCGTTGAGCGTGAACAACATCCTAATGCAGATAAGTTAAATAAATGCTTAGTCGACATCGGAGAAGAAAATCCGGTTCAAATTATTTGCGGTGCTCCAAATGTTGATAAGGGGCAGAAGGTTGCCGTTGCTACAGTAGGAGCTGTTCTTCCTGGTAACTTCAAAATCAAAAAAGCAAAGCTTCGTGGTGAAGAATCCAATGGCATGATCTGTTCCCTTTCTGAATTAGGAATTGAAGGGAAGTTAGTCGCTAAGGAATTTTCTGAAGGAATCTTCGTATTTCCAAATGATGTAACAGTTGGCGAAGACGCACTTGTAGAATTACAACGTGATGACCAAATTTTAGAGCTAGGCTTAACAGCCAATCGCGGAGATTGCTTAAGTATGCTTGGAGTGGCTTATGAAGTAGCGGCTATTTTAAACCGTGAAGTGAAGCTTCCAAATCCAACAGTAAAGACCATTTCTGAAAAAGCAACCGATTATATCTCCATTAAAGTTGAGGCAAAAGAAGATAACCCATTATATGTGGCGAAAGTGATTAAGAACGTGAAAGTAGCACCATCTCCATTATGGATGCAGGGAAGATTAATGGCTGCTGGCATTCGTCCACATAACAATGTTGTCGACATTACGAACTATATTCTTCTTGAGTATGGTCAACCACTCCATGCCTTTGATTACGATCGTCTTGGTTCAAAGGAAATTCTTGTGCGTCGTGCGAATACTGGTGAAAAAATGGTTACGCTTGATGATGCAGAAAGAACATTAACGGCAGATCATCTTGTCATTACAAACGGCAACGAACCAGTTGCTCTTGCTGGAGTGATGGGTGGTGCCAATTCAGAAGTTCAAGCTGATACGACAACGGTGTTGCTGGAATCTGCCTATTTCAAAGGCGAAACGGTACGTAAAGCATCAAAGGATCACGGCTTAAGAAGTGAAGCAAGCTCTCGCTTTGAAAAAGGGGTAGACCCAGAACGCGTGCGTGCAGCAGCAGAAAGAGCTGTTGAGCTACTAGCATTAAATGCGAGCGGAGAAGTATTACAAGGGGAAGCGGTTGTGGATACGCTTGAAGTTGAGCCAGCAGTTATCTCGATTACGTTAGAAAAAATTAATCGTGTCCTTGGAACAGCTATTACGGTTCAAGAGGTTGAGAGCATCTTTACTCGCCTTCAATTTGAAACAAGTGTCGATAACGACATCATGACGGTAACTGTTCCAACTCGCCGTGGTGATATAACAATTGAAGAAGATTTAATTGAAGAAGTGGCTCGCTTATATGGCTATGATCAGATTCCTTCAACATTGCCAATCGGGTCTGCAACGCCTGGACATTTAACGACGTATCAGCAAAAGAGACGTGCAGTTCGTCATTATTTAGAAGGAGCAGGACTCTATCAAGCAGTAACGTATTCATTAACAAGTGTTGGGAAATCGACTCAATTTGCTCTTGAAACACGTGAACCAATTAAGCTTGCGATGCCGATGAGCGAGGAGCGCAGTCATCTTCGTTTAAGCATTATTCCGCAATTATTAGAGGTTGTAAAGTACAATGTTGCTCGTCAAAATGATCGCGTTGCTCTTTACGAAGCAGGACCTGTTTTCTTAGCCAATGGATCTGATGAGCTTCCTAATGAAAAGGAGCGTCTAGCTGGTGCGATTACGGGACTTTGGGAACAGCATCAATGGCAAGGTGAAAAGAAGGAAGTCGATTTCTATGTAATAAAAGGAATATTAGAAGGTTTATTTGAAAAGTTGGGCCTGGAGCAGAAAATCGAATATCGCCAAGCGGTGGTTGAGGGGATGCATCCTGGGAGAACAGCTGAAGTTTACTTAGCTGGTGAATCAATTGGTTTCGTTGGTCAAGTCCATCCAACTGTTCAAAAGGACCTTGATTTAAAAGAAACATATGTATTTGAACTTTGTTTAGAAGCGATTTTAACAGAAGCAGTCGCTCCATTACAGTATCAATCGATCCCTCGTTATCCTTCGATTACAAGAGATATTGCCCTTGTGGTTGATAAGGAAAAGGTAGCTGGTGAATTAGAAAGCATCATCGTTGAAGCTGGTGGTAAACTGTTGAAGGATGTTCATGTCTTTGACTTATATGAAGGTGAACATATGGAATCAGGCAAGAAATCAATTGCCTTCTCTTTAAAATACTTCGACCCTGAGAAAACATTAACAGACGAAGATGTGACAAAAGTCCATGAAAAAGTATTAACAGCAGTGAAAGAAAAAGCTGGAGCCGTGTTAAGAGGATAATAAAAAGGGGGAGCATGCTCCCCCTTTTTTTTATGAAAGGCGAAGTTCCGGAAATATTGCTGTTTTTCCGGAATAAATGTGATTTTTACGGAATTATCACAAAAAGTTCCGGAATAAATGTGATTTTTCCGGAATTATCACAAAAAGTTCCGGAATTAATGTTGTTTTTCCGAAAATTATCACAAAAAGTTCCGGAATAAATACGATTTTTCCAGAATACCTCTGATTCACCAGTAACGAGGAGCAAAGGTCCTATCTTCGAACGATGTTTAAGGCTTTACCTGTATTGGCAAAATGTAATTTCACGAACTTTGGTAACACATTTTCCCCTTTTTCTTTGATCAACCTAGCAGCGGCTTTGTCAACAGCAGGCCCTGCCCCTTTTGGAATCGTAAATCCTGCCTCCTTGGATAGGTTCGCAAAATGTTTAACAAAGGCATAACGGGCAATTATCGAAGCGGCAGCAACAGCTAGGTGTACTCCTTCAGCTTTGGTGCTAAAGTATACATCATCCTTGTGCACGACAGACTGGCCTTTTAAGTATTGATAATATACTTCCTTTTTTGCAAATTCATCAATCAGGATAGCCTCGGGCTTATCAGGAGCGATCTTTTCAAGGACATGGCCGATAGCTTGATTATGTAATAACGCCTTGATTTTTCCTTGAGACATTCCTTTTTGCTGTAATTGATTGTACTTTTCATTGTGCAATGTTAAGAGACTGAAAGGGATAATTTCTTTAATTTGTTTCGCAATTTCTGAAATCGCATCATCCTTCAAATTTTTCGAATCTTTCACCCCCAATTCCTTCAACAACGGGATTTGTTCCTTCTGCACAAAAGCAGCTACAACCGTAATCGGGCCAAAATAATCTCCTGTACCAACCTCATCTGAGCCAACTACTGATAGGGTTGCAAAATTGGCAGGAAGTGTTCCACTTGAAGATTTCGGTTTTGCGGCCTCGCGTTTTGCTACTGGTTCTCCCCATTTGTTTGCTTCACTTTGGCAGTTCCCACCTTGAAAAAGAACTTTCCCAGACTTATAGGCAGTAATCGTACATTGAGGAGTTTTGGCACAAAAAATACTCCCGGGTGGATTCGAGTTCGTTAGTTGCTTTTCATAGTGCTTCTTCATCTTTTCAATTTCGCTTGTTGTTAACTTTAGAACGACCTGACTCATATGATTTTCTCCAATCTATAGTATTATCTCTTAATCTGAAATTTCTCCCTGTTATCATAACCACCAAAATACGCTATGTTTAGACATACTTAGACTTTTCACTATAATAGGTTCATGTTATCATAGTGATTAGGATTCTATGAATAGGGGGCATCTCGCTTGTCAGAAGGACAGAAAACGCGCACAACTGTTGACATTTATGGTCAGCATTATGTTATTATCGGCACTGAAGATTCTAGTCATGTAAAACTTATCGCTTCAATGGTTGATGAGAAAATGCGTGAAATTAGCTCCAAGAATCCTTCACTCAATACGAGCAAGCTTGCAGTCTTAACAGCGGTTAATGCTGTTAATGATTATTTAAAAATGAAAGAACAGCTTGAACGATTAGAAGGTGAATCAAAAAGAGTAAAGGATTGAAGAAAACATGCTAGATCTTGCAATTTTTATTATATTATTATTTGGTTTTTTAGTAGGGTTAAAAAGAGGATTTATTCTTCAGCTTATCCACTTAGGTGGATTTATAGTCGCCTTTGTCGTTGCTCGTATGTATTATGATCAGTTAGCCCCTAAGCTTACACTTTGGATCCCTTATCCAAGCTTTGGAAGTGACTCAGCATTTCAATTGTTACTAGACAATGGGAATCTAGAAGTTGCATACTATCGTGCCATCTCGTTTGTCGGGATTTTTTTTGCGGTCAAAATTGCTATGCAAATCATTGGAAGTATGTTAGATTTTGTTGCTAACCTCCCCATTTTAAAAATGCTCAATGTTTGGGCTGGTGGGATACTTGGTTTTGTAGAAGTATATCTTGTGCTTTTCATCGTTCTATTTATATCAGCGCTCTTACCGATTGAAGTGGTGCAAAATGCACTTGGGAACTCGGGACTTGCGAACATGATTGTAGAGCACACACCTTATTTTTCTAGCCAAATAAAAGAAATATGGATTGATTATATCGCATCTTAAAACTTCTCTGTTTTAGAGAAGTTTTTTTAGGTCAGGGATAACGTCTGAAAAAGGTTTCCATAAGTAAAATAAGGTAACAATAATTGTATCGGATTTAAAAGTGGTTGTAAAATAAACGCCAAATTTTCAATTGTTTAAGAGGTGTAAAGATGACGGTTAATAAAAAGGATGTTATTCGTTTACTTGAAACGATTGCCGTTTATATGGAGTTAAAGGGAGAGAACCCTTTTAAAGTATCTGCTTTTCGAAAGGCAGCTGCAGCACTTGAGGCAGATGAACAAGCGATTGATGAAATAGCTGATTTTACGAAGCTTCAAGGAATTGGCAAGGGTACAGCATCTGTAATTGATGAATACATACAAACAGGTCAATCAGTCGTGCTCAAAGAGCTTCAAGAAGAAGTACCAAAGGGGCTTGTTATGTTGTTGCAGCTTCCTGGCTTAGGTGGAAAAAAGATTGCTAAGCTTCATAAAGAGCTTGGGATAGAGAATGTAGATGATTTGAAGAAGGCATGCCTTGAACAAAAAGTAAGAGGGCTTGCTGGATTTGGGCAAAAGACAGAAGAGAAAATGTTAGCGGCTATTGAGACAGTAGGGAATCAGCCAGAACGCCTTCCGCTTGCTTACATGCTACCAATTGTCCAGCATCTAGAAGAAGAACTAGCACAAATGAAGGATGTAGATAATTTTTCAAGAGCGGGGAGTATTCGCAGGGTAAGAGAAACGGTTAAGGACTTAGATTTTATCATCTCCACCGCTCAACCTGCTTCAGTTAAGGAACAGTTACTAAAGCTTGCTAAAATAAAGGATATTATGGCAGCAGGAGATACAAAAGTATCCGTCATACTTGATCATAGCTACGATGTATCAGTTGATTTTCGTTTAGTAAAACCGGAAGAGTTCGCAACAACCCTTCACCATTTCACAGGTTCAAAGGATCATAATGTCCGAATGAGACAGTTAGCAAAAGAACGCGGTGAAAAGATTAGTGAGTACGGTGTAGAGAATGTGGAGACAGGAGAAATCCTCACCTTTAAGTCGGAAGAAGAATTTTATCATCATTTTAATCTCCCATTGATTCCACCAGAAATGAGAGAGGATGGGACGGAAGTCGAGAAATATTCAGACGAACTTGAGATCATCTCGCTCGAGGATATCAAAGGTGATTTACATATGCACTCGACTTGGAGTGATGGTGCTCATACGATAGAGCAAATGGTTAATGAGTGTCGTAAACTCGGGTATCGGTATATGGCGATTACCGATCACTCGAAATTTTTAAAAGTAGCCAATGGACTAGATGAAGAAAGACTTAGACGTCAAAAGGAAGAAATCGTGAAACTGAATAGAAAATATGATGACATCACTATATTAGCAGGAGTAGAAATGGACATACTCCCTGATGGGACACTTGATTTTGATGATGACTTTCTAAAAGAGATGGACCTTGTGATCGCATCGATCCATTCAGGCTTTTCCCAGTCAAAAGAGCAGATTATGAAGCGCTTGACGACTGCATTAAAGAACCCACATGTCGATATTATTGCCCATCCAACCGGGAGAAAAATTGGAATGAGGGAAGGATATTCAGTCGATATTGATTTGTTAATCGAGGTAGCAAAAGAAACAAATACGGCTTTGGAGCTTAATGCCAATCCGAATCGACTTGATCTAAATGCGGAACAGATACAAAAGGCACATGATGCTGGCGTCAAAATCGTGATGAATACAGATGCCCATCGAATGGAAACGTTAGAACATATGAAAATCGGGGTTTCCACGGCAAAAAAAGGATGGGTTAAACGAACAAATGTATTGAATGCCTCAAGTTTAGAAGATTTGCTACAATTTTTACATGAAAGATAACTTTACTAGCCATACCTGACTTTCATACGTAAAATGGAAGTCAGGGTGACAGAGAAAAATTCTGTAGTAGAGTTATAATCGCAACAGTGAGGAAAATAAGTAAACAGCTTTGTTTATAGAAAAGGGGGATTTTTCTCCATGCAACAGCGTGTTTTAAAGGTTTTAGAATTTCATAAAGTGAAAGAGCAAGTGTTAGAGCTTGCGTCATCTTCTTTAGGAAGGCAACTTGTGGAAGAACTTATGCCCTCCACTAATTTTGAAGAAGTCGTGAGAAGGCAAGAAGAAACAGATGAAGCAACCAGTATTTTACGTTTAAAGGGGAATGTTCCCTTGAGCGGAATTTATGACATTAAGCCTCATATTAAGAGGGCGGATATCGGTGGAATGCTTAGTCCACAAGAATTGATGCAAATTTCAAGTACGATTCATGCCAGTCGGATGATCAAGAAATTCATCAGTGATTTAATCGAGGAGGAGCTTGCACTTGTTCATCTTCAAGAGTTAACGCTGGAAATTGTCGTATTATCTGACTTAGAGGAAGCGATTCGAATGGCAGTTGATGACAACGGTGCCATTCTTGATAGTGCCAGTGAATTATTAAGGTCTTTAAGAAATCAATTGAGAACGAAGGAAAGCCGGGTTCGAGAAAGATTAGAAAGTATGATTCGTTCCGCAAATGCACAAAAAATGCTTTCGGATGCGATTGTCACCATTCGAAATGATCGTTTTGTCATTCCGGTAAAACAAGAGTATCGCGGGCATTATGGTGGGATTATTCATGATCAAAGTTCCTCTGGTCAAACCTTATTCATTGAGCCGCAGTCTATCGTGCAATTAAACAACGAGCTTCAGGAAATAAGGGTGAAAGAGCAACAAGAAATTGAACGAATATTAATTGAGCTATCCAGTCGGGTTGCGGAATTTAGTATAGAATTAAGAACGATAGTTGACGTCCTTGCTCAAGTTGATTTCATGTTTGCAAAAGCACGTTATGGAAGTAAAATAAAAGCATCTAAACCAAACATGAACAATGAAGGGCGAATTAATCTTTTTAAAGCGAGACATCCGTTAATTCCAATCGATGAAGTCGTCGCAAATGACATTTATCTTGGCAAGGATTTTTCGACGATTGTCATCACAGGACCGAATACAGGTGGGAAAACGGTCACGTTAAAAACGGTAGGACTTTGCACACTAATGGCTCAAGCTGGTTTGCAAATTCCTGCTTTAGATGGTTCAGAAATGGCTGTCTTTGGTTCTGTATTCGCAGACATTGGCGATGAGCAATCGATTGAGCAAAACTTAAGTACGTTCTCCTCTCATATGGTCAATATCGTAGACATTCTCAATGAAGTCGATTTTCAAAGCTTAGTATTATTTGATGAGCTTGGAGCGGGGACTGACCCACAAGAGGGTGCAGCGCTTGCCATATCGATTCTAGATGAGGTTTACAAAAGTGGGGCGAGAGTGATTGCAACAACCCATTATCCTGAACTTAAAGCTTACGGCTATAATCGGGAAGGGGTCACAAATGCTAGCGTGGAGTTTGATATCGAAACCCTAAGTCCAACGTATAAGCTGTTAATCGGAGTACCAGGACGAAGCAATGCCTTTGAAATCTCCAAACGACTTGGTTTAAAGGAAACTGTAATTGATACCGCTAAAACGTATATTAGTGCTGATTCCAATCAAGTAGAAGGCATGATTGCGGCTTTAGAGGAAAATCGAAGACAGGCTGAAACGGAATTAGAAGAGGCTCATAGCTTATTGCGAGATGCAGAGAAAATGCATAAAGACCTTCAAAAACAAATGGCGGAATATTACAATCAGAAAGAAGTGCTTGAGGAAAAAGCGAAGGAAAAAGCACAGCAAATTCTTGAAAAAGCGAAGGCAGAAGCAGAAGATGTCATTCGTTCCTTACGAAAAATGCAAATAGAAAAGCAAGCAGACGTGAAGGAGCATGAATTAATAGAAGCGAAAAAACGCCTAGAAGAAGCTGTGCCAAAGACGAGTAAGACAAAAAAAGCGGCTTCGTCAACGAGCCATGCCCATAACTTTAAACCTGGAGATGAAGTCAAGGTATTAAGCTTTGGTCAAAATGGTCATCTGATTGAAAAAGTGTCAGAGAAAGAATGGCAGGTTCAAATCGGAATATTAAAAATGAAAGTTAATGAGTCAGATTTGCAGTTTATTAAGAGTGAAAAAGTTGTACAAACGAAACCGATGGCAACGATCAAAGGCAAGGATTTCCATGTTGGGTTAGAATTAGACCTAAGAGGGGAACGGTTTGAAGATGCCCTTGTCCGGGTAGAGAAATATATTGACGATGCCCTATTAGCTGGGTACCCTCGCGTTTCCATTATTCATGGAAAAGGAACGGGTGCATTAAGACAAGGTGTACAAGAATACTTGCGCAATCATCGTTCTGTGAAGAAAATTCGTTTTGGCGATGCAGGAGAAGGCGGAACCGGTGTGACAGTAGTAGAATTTAAATAAGGAAATATCTCTTTTTTAGCGAAAAAAGAGGTGCCTAGAATTATGGGGTGAGTTCGAGATGAGTGGTTTTTGGGAAAACGAATACGTACAGACAGCAGCCTATTTTAGTGTTGTGATTTTATGTCTTGTCGTCTTTTTAGCGATTTTTGAGCTAGTAACAAAATATCGGAACTGGGAAGAAATTAAAAAAGGAAATATCGCAGTAGCGATGGCTACGGGAGGAAAGATCTTCGGGATTGTGAACGTATTCCGACATTCCATTTCTCATCATGACACGTTATTTACGATGATTGGTTGGGGAGCGTATGGCTTCTTCTTACTATTAATTGGGTATTTCATTTTTGAATTTTTCACCCCAAAATTTAAAATCGATGAAGAAATTGAAAATGATAACCGTGCGGTAGGTTTTATTTCGATGATGATTTCGATAAGTTTATCATTTGTAATTGGTGCGAATATCGCATAAGGAGCGAGTTTAGTTGGAGAAATTAGCAAAAATCCTTTTTGTTTTATGTGCTGTATTTGTTGTCATCGGCATTTTCTATTTATTTTAAGTAAGATCAAAAAACGTCGAGGCTTCGGCGTTTTTTTGTGCTTTAGGCAATTACACTAGCGTTTCATGAAAATATCTGGATAAACTGGCCTTCTGGATTTTTACAAAAAGCCACCATCTATGCGAAAACGGCGAAATTCTAAAAGACAGGCATGTCAAGTAAGATTTCATTGTCAGTATAGAGCGTACTATATTATAATGAATAATGAACAATTAGAATGTTCGAAAAATTTTCAAGAATAGGGGGGCCACTATGACTGATTTGAAGCCTTGGCTAAAGAGCTATCCAGAGGAAATTCCACATACTTTAACATACTCAAATGAACCTGTTCAAAACTATTTAAAGAAAACAGCCGAAGAAAATCCTGATAAAATAGCCATTCACTTTATGGGCAAAGAAATGACTTATCATGAAGTGTACGCTGCATCACTCAAGTTTGCTGGTTATTTGCAAAGCTTAGGAGTAGAAAGAGGCGACAGAGTTGCGATCATGCTACCGAACTGTCCGCAATCGGTAATTAGTTATTATGGGATACTATTTGCTGGCGGAATTGTCGTCCAAACGAATCCGCTCTATGTCGAACGAGAACTTGAATATCAAATGAATGATTCCGGTTCGAAAATTATTATCACTCTTGATATCCTTTATCCTCGTGTTACGAAAGTGATGGCAAAAACGGAGTTGCAACACATAATTGTAACCGCTATCAAAGACTATTTACCGTTTCCAAAGAACTTGGTTTATCCATTTATTCAGAAAAAGCAATACGGATTTTCCGTTAATGTTCAACATGAAGGGAATCAACATCTTTTAACAGAAATAGTAAAACAGCCTCAAAAGCCTTTGCAGGAGCCGGAATTTGATTTTGAAGAAGATCTCGCTTTACTGCAATACACAGGAGGAACAACGGGTTTTCCGAAAGGCGTTATGTTAACGCATAAAAACTTGGTCGCAAATGCCTCGATGTGTGAAGCATGGCTTTATAAGTGTAAAAAAGGGGAGGAAGTCGTTCTTGGATTTCTACCATTTTTCCACGTATACGGGATGACCACTGTTTTAATTTTGTCTGTTATGCAAGGAAACAAAATGGTTCTTCTTCCGAAATTTGATATGGAGACTGCCTTAAAGACGATAGAAAAACAGCGGCCTACTTTATTCCCTGGTGCACCTACTATGTACATTGGCTTATTAAATCATCCAGACTTGCAAAAATATGATCTTTCATCAATTGACTCATGTATTTCAGGTTCAGCTCCGTTGCCTGTTGAGGTTCAGCAAAAATTTGAAGAAGTAACAGGTGGGAAATTGGTTGAAGGGTACGGTTTAACTGAATCTTCTCCTGTAACCCATGCGAATTTTCTTTGGGACCGTCCCCGCGTAAAAGGAAGCATTGGTGTTCCATGGCCTGACACTGATGCGGCAGTTTTTTCGTTAGAGACAGGCGAAAGATTACCAGCCGGAGAAATTGGCGAAATATGTGTAAAAGGTCCACAAGTGATGAAGGGGTACTGGAATCGCCCGGAAGAAACAGCTCAGACACTAAGAGAAGGTTGGCTGTTAACTGGAGATTTAGGTTATATGGATGAAGCTGGCTATTTTTACGTAGTCGATCGCAAAAAAGATATGATTATTGCAGGAGGCTTTAATATTTATCCTCGGGAAATTGAAGAGGTATTGTATGAGCATCCAGACATTGTAGAAGTGGTAGCAGCAGGTGTCCCTGATCCATACCGCGGTGAAACGGTCAAAGCCTATGTCGTGCTCAAAGAAGGCGCTAATGTGACAGAACAAGAGCTTGATCAGTTTGCTAGAAAACATTTAGCGGCATACAAAGTTCCAAGGATCTATGAATTTAGAAATGAATTACCAAAGACTGCAGTTGGGAAAATATTAAGAAGATCGTTAATTGATGAGGAAAAGAAAAAACTACAAAATGAAGAAGAAATCAAAGCGTAAGCTCGTCCATTTATCTGCAAACAATAGAATGATAATTTCTTGACATAAATGAAATACGCGTCTATCATAAAATTATGAATGATTATTCATTCATAATTTTCTTTTTTGAATCGAATCATTTAGAAGATCAAAGAAACTTCATCAATCATGGTAATGGATACCATCATGAGCAAGCACCATTGTTTCTTGGAAGGAGAGAATTCATTGAAAAAAAATAAACCTAAATATAAACAAATTATCGATGCTGCTGTAATTGTGATAGCAGAAAATGGCTATCATCAGGCCCAAGTATCAAAGATTGCGAAGCAGGCGGGGGTAGCAGACGGTACGATCTATTTATATTTTAAAAATAAAGAAGATATTCTCATCTCTCTCTTTCAAGAAAAAATGGGAAGCTTTGTTGAAAAAATCGAAGATAGAATAGCAGGAAAAGCGACTGCGGCAGAGAAGTTATTAATGATGGTCGAAACCCATTTTAAAATACTCTCAGCGGATCCCCAGTTAGCGATCGTGACACAATTAGAATTACGTCAGTCTAATAAAGACTTGCGCTTACGTATTAATCAAGTATTAAAGGGGTATTTAAAGGTCATTGACCAAATATTATTGGAAGGGATGGAAAATGGTGAGTTTGCATCTGAATTGAACTTACGACTAGCCCGACAAATGATCTTTGGAACAATGGATGAAACAGCCACAACATGGGTTATGAACGACTTGAAATACGATTTACAAGCTTTAGCAGCTCCAGTACATAAACTGCTGTTAAATGGATGTCGTGGAGATTCATAAGTCTAATAAAGCGAGGGGATGTTACGTGGAATACTTAAACTGGTCATACGATGAAAAGATTGCAACGATTAAGCTAGATCGTCCGCCTGCAAATGCTTTGTCGTCAGGAGTCATGAAGGAATTGACTGAAGCACTAAACGAAATAGAACAAACGGAAGAGATTCGCGTCGTTCTTATTCATGGGGAAGGTCGATTTTTCTCCGCAGGCGCTGACATTAAGGAATTTACAATGGTCCAGTCTGAGGATGACTTTTCGAAATTAGGAACAACTGGTCAAGAACTATTTGAGCGAATGGAAAATTATCCGAAGCCCATTATCGCAGCGATACACGGTGCAGCTCTTGGTGGAGGATTGGAACTGGCTATGGCTTGTCATTTTAGACTTGTTACAGAACAAGCCAAGCTAGGATTACCAGAACTTCAACTTGGAATTATACCAGGTTTTGCAGGGTCCCAGCGCCTACCTCGTTATGTAGGAACAGCAATGGCAGCTGAAATGATGTTTACAAGTGATCCAATTACAGGATTAGAAGCTGTCCGCTATGGCCTTGCGAATCACGCTTATCCAGAAGAAGAGTTACTAGAAAATGCAAGGAAAATAGCAAAGAAAATTGCGAAGAAAAGTCCTCTTTCGATCAAAGCTACAATTGAACTATTAAATTATTCAAAAACGAAAGAGTTTTATCAAGGGGTAAAAAGAGAGGCTGAACTATTTGGAGAAGTATTTGGTTCAGAAGATGCAAAAGAAGGCATCGCCGCTTTTATTGAAAAAAGGGAGCCAGAATTTAAAGGTAGATAGATCTCTATGTATAATTATTAGAAAATATCTTCTATTCCAAAATTTGAGAGCGTTAACAACTATTTGTCGTTTTAGAGCTTGCGCATCAAGTCTCTTTAACATATGAAAAAGTACTTCATTCCATCAGATTGTCTGGAAAAATATTAGGAGGGGAAACCATGAACATCTATGTATTAATGAAAAGAACATTCGATACGGAAGAAAAGATTTCAATTGCTGGTGGCCAAATTAATGAGGATGGAGCAGAATTCATCATTAATCCTTATGATGAGTATGCCATTGAAGAAGCGATTCAGGTTCGTGATTCTCACGGTGGAGAAGTAACTGTCATTACAGTTGGAAGTGAAGAAGCTGAAAAACAATTGCGTACAGCATTAGCAATGGGTGCTGATAAGGCTGTGTTAGTCAATATAGAAGATGATCTTGATTATAGCGACCAGTATACAACAGCGAAAATTATTGCTGAATTTTTAAAAGACAAAGAAGCAGATTTAATTATTGGTGGAAATGTTGCCATTGACGGTGGAACAGGTCAGGTCGGACCACGAGTGGCAGAACTTCTCGATATTCCATATGTGACGACGATTACGAAATTAGAAATAGACGGTTCTACTGTTACGGTTGTTCGTGATGTGGAAGGAGATTCTGAGATTATCCAAACAAGTTTACCTTTATTAGTTACCGCTCAACAAGGGTTAAACGACCCGCGTTATCCATCTTTACCAGGGATCATGAAAGCGAAAAAGAAACCTCTCGATGAGCTTGAGCTAGATGATCTAGATTTAGAAGAGGATGACGTAGAAGCAAAGACTAAAACAATTGAAATTTACTTGCCAGCTCAGAAAGAAGCGGGAAGAGTTCTTGAAGGAGATCTTTCAGACCAAGTAAAGGAATTAGTAGACTTGCTGCATACTGAGGCGAAAGTTGTCTGATTGAAGACAATCTTTTAAAAGAATAGCGAAAAACGAGAATCTCTCAACCAATTACACAGGAGGAATCGAAATGGCTAGAAAAGTATTAGTGTTAGGTGAAGTCCGTGATGGACAATTGCGTAACGTTTCATTTGAAGCAGTCTCCGCAGCTAAAACAATCGCTGAAGGTGGCGAGGTTGTAGGTGTTTTACTCGGTGAATCCGTTAATCAATTAGCAGAAGAATTAATTCAAAATGGTGCGGATAAAGTCGTTGTTGTTGAAGATGAAAAATTGGCTCAATATACTTCAGATGGCTTCGCTCAAGGATTACTAGCTGTAGTGGATGCAGAAAAACCTGAAGGGCTTGTGATCGGTCATACGTCTTTAGGGAAAGATCTATCCCCAAGATTGGCGAGTAAATTGAATTCTGGGTTAATTTCAGATGTGACGGGAATTGAAGTGACAGGAGATAATATTATCTTTACTCGTCCTATTTATTCTGGAAAAGCCTTTGAAAAGAAGATAGTGACAGACGGGTTAATTTTTGCAACGATTCGTCCAAATAATATTGCTCCATTAGAAAAGGATGAATCTAAAACCGGTGAAGTTTCTTCATTATCTGTGGACATTAAAGACCTGCGTACGATTATTAAAGATGTTGTTAGAAAAGCAAGTGAAGGGGTCGACCTTTCTGAAGCGAAAGTCGTCATTGCTGGAGGCCGTGGAGTCAAAAGTGAAGAAGGATTTGAGCCATTAAAGGAGCTCGCTCAAGTGCTAGGAGGAGCGGTTGGTGCATCCCGTGGAGCATGTGATGCAGAGTACTGTGATTATTCTTTACAAATTGGTCAAACAGGGAAGGTTGTCACACCAGACCTATACATTGCATGTGGAATTTCTGGAGCGATTCAGCATTTAGCGGGAATGTCCAATTCAAAGGTTATTGTAGCCATCAATAAGGACCCTGAAGCAAATATCTTTAATGTAGCAGACTATGGAATTGTCGGAGATCTATTCGAGGTCGTTCCAATGCTAACAGAAGAATTTAAAAAGCTAAAAGTAAATGCATAAATAAATGGAACGAGCGGTTATGATCCCGCTCGTTCCATTTATGTTCAATAGGTCCTTCTATCCATGTCCAAGTCATGGATAGAGCCAACATGAATAGAAGTAAAATTTATGGGGAAATTAGTTCCGAACAAATTATTCGCATCGTAGGATAAACGGTGATATACTGTCGTTAGTATAACTTTAAAGTATATGGGCTATGAAAATGTGAATGATTCCAAATTCATAGCTAGTTCATTTTAGGAGGTAAATATAGTATGGCAATTTCACATGTAACTGACCAAAATTTTGATACTGAAACAGGCTCAGGTGTAGTACTAGCTGATTTTTGGGCTCCTTGGTGTGGCCCTTGTAAAATGATTGCTCCTGTTCTTGAAGAATTAGATTCTGAACTTGGGGAAAAATTAAAAATCGTTAAGCTTGATGTTGACGATAATCAAGAAACAGCAGCTAAATTTGGTGTGATGAGCATCCCGACATTACTTGTATTCAAGGATGGGGAAGTTGTAGACAAAGTCGTTGGTTTCCAACCGAAAGAAGCGCTAGCTGAACGTTTAAATTCACATTTATAAGATTAAATAAAGGCTCCCGACTCAAAGCATGATGTCGGGAGTTTTTTGTTAGGAATTTATAAATTCCCTCGACTTTATGTTCGTATAAACAGTAGGAGTATCGGTATGAAAAAATAACAGGAAAATTTCCGCTTAATGAGCAGACATCATGAAAAAGAGCTGAAATAACAGGAAAATTTCCTGCTATTCCCTCAAAAAATGCCAAAATAAACGATTTTGCCCTCCATAAGCGGAAAATCTTCCGTTATTTCCCCTAAAAGGGACTCCATTGAAGAGATAACAGGAAAAATTCCGCTTAAGGGGGAGAGATGTTTGGATCGAATGAGACAAACCGGAAGCTTCCTACATTTTGTAGGAGTTTTTTTGATCGCTCTACTTTGAGCAAGTCAGTACCAGTTATGATATATTTATCTGTAGGAATTGCAAAGTGGGGATGAGATATGATGAACGACAAGATAAAAAACAAATTAGCTTTTCTCCCTGACCAGCCAGGATGTTATCTTATGAAGGATCGGCAAGGAACGATCATTTATGTTGGTAAAGCGAAAGTACTCAAAAACAGAGTGCGTTCCTATTTTACTGGCTCTCATAATGGAAAAACGCAAGTGCTCGTTAATGAAATTGAGGATTTTGAATATATCGTAACCTCATCCAATATGGAAGCGTTACTGCTTGAATTAAATTTAATTAAAAAGCATGATCCCAAATATAATGTGATGCTAAAAGATGATAAAACGTATCCTTTTATCAAATTGACTTCAGAGCGTCACCCTCGCTTGATTACGACGAGGAAAGTGAAAAAAGATAAAGGGAAGTACTTTGGACCTTATCCAAACGTCGGGGCTGCCAACGAAACAAAGAAATTACTTGATCGTATTTACCCGCTACGTAAATGTGCTACTCTTCCTGATCGCGTGTGCTTATACTATCATTTAGGGCAATGTCTAGCCCCCTGTATCAATGAAGTGCCGGAAACGACGTATCGTGAAATGGTTGAAGAAATCACGAAGTTCTTAAATGGTGGATATCAGGAAATTAAAAAAGAGTTGACGGAAAAAATGTTAAAGGCTTCTGAAGAATTAGACTTTGAAAGAGCAAAGGAATTCCGTGACCAAATTGCACATATTGAATCAACAATGGAAAAACAGAAAATGACATCCACTGATTTTACTGACCGAGATATATTCGGTTATGCTGTTGATAAGGGCTGGATGTGTGTTCAAGTTTTCTTTGTCCGACAAGGAAAGCTAATCGAACGTGATGTCTCACTATTCCCTTTTTATAGTGAACCAGAAGAAGAATTTCTAACATACCTTGGTCGTTTCTATGACAAGGCAGGCCATTTCAAACCGAAAGAAATCCTTTTGCCTGAAAAGGTCGATGAGGACTTGGCTGAGAAGCTTTTAAACGTGAAGATTTTGAAACCAAAACGTGGCCAAAAAAAGGATCTCGTCAAGCTTGCCGAAAAAAATGCTACGATTGCCTTAAAGGAAAAATTCTCACTCGTAGAGCGGGATGAACAGCGTACGATTAAAGCGGTTGAACAGCTAGGCGATGCGCTTGGCATTGCGATACCTCGACGAATTGAATCCTTCGATAATTCTAATATACAAGGAACGGATCCTGTATCTGCACTTGTTGTGTTTATTGATGGAAAACCAGCCAAACGAGAGTATCGCAAATATAAAATTAAATCGGTCAAAGGACCTGATGATTATGAATCGATGAGAGAAGTCGTTAGACGGCGCTATTCGAGAGTATTAAAAGAAGGTCTGCCATTACCAGACTTGATTATTATTGATGGTGGAAAAGGGCATGTTGAATCAGTTCGTGATGTACTTGAAAATGAACTTGGCTTGGATATCCCGCTGTCTGGTTTGGTTAAAGATGATAAACACCGAACTTCACAGCTTTTATATGGTAATCCACTTGAGATGATTCCGCTAGCGAGAAATAGTCAGGAATTTTACCTGTTGCAAAGAATTCAAGATGAAGTCCACCGATTTGCGATAACCTTCCATCGTCAATTACGAGGCAAAACGGCTTTCCAATCGATTTTGGATGACATACCCGGGATTGGAGAAAAGAGAAAAAAACAATTGCTGAAGCATTTTGGCTCGGTCAAAAAAATGAAAGAAGCATCGATTGAACAGTTTAGAGAACTTGGGATTCCACCAAATGCGGCAGAGGGCCTATACAATAAATTACAGGAATGACGTTGTTTTCATAAATTGGGTGTGCTATAATGAGGTCAATTTTATATCGCAATCGCTTTATTTCATAAAGTGAAGGTAGAGGTGCGGACACTAAGAGTATGGACTTGGAGAAAGGTGAGTTTCGACGAAAAGTCTTGAAAGGAGTGGACTGCCGAAGTGAAAAAAGGCTCATCCTTTTTTTTGCTGGTTCTGCAACCGAATAGGTGCAGAATTGTCAAGACATATTGTCTTGGAGAGCTATCTTAGTGGTGCGAAAACGTAAGGCTTTTGCTTTTTACGTTGTGACGGCGCAGCAGTGAGATGGTATCTCATTGCTTTTTTTATTGCCTATTCAACTAAGATTTACATATTTTAGGAAAGAAGGGAATGGCATGGGATTAATTGTACAAAAATTTGGGGGAACCTCTGTTGGTAGTGCTGAGAGAATTAAGAATGTTGCCGAGAGAGTGATTGAAGAAAGGAATCGAGGAAATGATGTTGTCGTGGTTGTCTCTGCAATGGGGAAAACAACGGACCAATTAGTATCACTTGCAGCAGAAATCACCTCTGATCCGAGCAAAAGGGAAATGGATATGCTCCTGACAACTGGAGAGCAGGTGACCATTTCATTATTAGCAATGGCTTTACAGACTAAAGGATATGAGGCCATTTCATTCACAGGCTGGCAGGCAGGAATCGAGACAGAATCTGTATTTGGAAATGCAAGAGTGTTAAATATAGATAGTACCCGCGTTCAAGCAGAGCTGACAAAAGGAAAAATCGTAGTCGTAGCAGGGTTTCAAGGGGCTACAATCGATGGAGAGATTGCTACACTTGGTCGTGGTGGCTCTGATACAACAGCAGTGGCCTTAGCAGCAGCATTAAAGGCAGATAAATGTGATATTTACACAGATGTAACAGGTGTATTTACTACAGATCCTCGCTATGTGAAGGATGCTCGTAAGCTACTCTCGATTTCATATGACGAAATGCTCGAGCTTGCCAATCTTGGTGCTGGCGTATTACATCCTAGAGCAGTTGAATTTGCTAAGAATTATCAAGTTCCTTTAGAAGTACGCTCGAGTATGGAAAGGGAATCAGGGACGATCATCGAGGAGGAAGGACGAATGGAACAAAATTTAGTTGTACGAGGAATCGCATTTGAGGATAAAATCACGAAAGTAACGGTATTAGGGTTATCTAATACATTGTCAAGCTTGTCGACGATTTTCACAACATTGGCTAATAACCATTTAAATGTTGATATTATTATTCAAAGTACTACGAACAAAAATACAACCGATTTATCTTTTTCGATCCATTCTGAAGATTTAAAGGATACGTTGAAAGTTTTAGCAGACAATAAGGAAAAACTTCAATACGAAAATGTCCAATTTGAATCAGATTTAGCAAAGGTGTCCATTGTTGGCTCAGGCATGGTATCGAATCCTGGTGTAGCAGCCAAAATGTTTGAAGTATTGGCAGAGCAATCAATTGAAGTAAAAATGGTTAGTACATCTGAAATCAAGGTTTCGACTGTTGTGGAAGAGGGAAATATGGTTGATGCCGTGGATTCCTTACATAAGGCTTTCGAATTAGCAGGAGCACCAGTTAAGTCGTAAATGGTCCTGTCCAACGTATAATCGGAATGGTCGGCGCTAGAACTATTCCAAAAACCACGATCGATATGAAAAAAAGAAGCCAAAAAGCATTCATTGCTTTTTGGCTCCATTCATGAAAGGACTGTACTATTCAATAGAATCTTTACTGTCCCATTTTACGGTGAAGATGACCTTTTTTGCTCGTCGCTTTGGATGTTCATAGGCTTCAGCGATAACATCTTTCAGTGTTTCGATTTGGTGAGCGAGAAACCCAGCTTCTAGTTGAAAGGTTGAGATTTCTTTTTTCTGAAGTCTTTCAGAGATTAATGGGCTCGTTAATTCCATTTGCAGTTCGTTTTTCGATTCATCTTTAATCGTTAAAGATCCCCACCCTGATTTATTGAAAAAATCAATGATTTCATCTATCGATTGTAATGGGTATTTACGTGCCAAATCTTTTCCAGCCCAATAAAGAATGGCCGAGGTTTCCTTTCCGAGAAGACTTGGTAATAAAATTTCTCGAATCAGTTCATATCCAAATGCTGGAACTGTTATAGGTTCAGATTGATGTGCCTTTTCAGAAGTCATCATTTCAGTCAATGCTCTCCCCTCTTTCTATGATTCTATTATATACAATTTACATGGATTTACGCACGGATTATAAAAAAACGTTTCTTCGCTCATTAGTAATTTTTGTTATTTTAATATATCTTAAAAAAGCTTTGTCATATGAGGATTCTTTTGTTTATATAGTCTAAAAATTTCGTTTTTATTGGAGATTTTGTGTATACGTTTTCTTGACGGTGTAAGAGGTAGGGAGTAAAATGGACTTGTCACATAATTGTAAAAAATTATTCGACATTTATTCAAATTAGCTGTTCTCTTTTCATAATGCACAATCTAAGTGTCTATTGTGAAATCAGTAAGTTGTACATATTCCTTAAGGGGAATAGGGAGAAATAACCGCTAGAGTTTTCAAAAATTAAAGGGGGGTAAATTTATGGCGGGTAATCGAGAGTTTTTTTATCGCAGATTGCATTCATTGCTAGGGGTTATTCCTGTTGGATTATTCCTCGTCCAGCATCTTGTGGTGAATCATTTTGCTACAAAAGGAGCAGATTCCTTCAATAAAGCGGCACATTTTATGGAACAACTGCCATTCCGGTATGTTCTTGAAATTTTTGTTATTTTCCTACCGATCTTGTTCCATGCTATTTACGGTATCTACATTGCTTTCACAGCAAAAAATAATGCGAGTAGATACAATTTTTTTCGAAATTGGATGTTTGTACTTCAACGTGTCACAGGAATTATCACATTAATTTTTGTCATTTGGCATGTTTGGGAAACAAGAGTTGCAGCTGCATTCGGAGCTGATGTCAATTATCAAATGATGGAAAATATTTTATCGAATCCATTTATGCTTGTTTTCTACATAGTAGGGGTTGTTTCTACGATTTTCCATTTCGCAAATGGATTATGGTCGTTTGCTGTAAGTTGGGGGATTACAGTTACGCCAAGATCACAACTTATTTCAACCTATGTAACAATTGGGATTTTCATTGCCTTATCAATTGTAGGTATTCGTGCAATATTCGCGTTCGTTTAATAGATTAGTAGAACTGTAGTAAGAGGAATTAAAGGAGTGAAAACGCATGAGTAAAGGTAAGATTATTGTAGTCGGTGGTGGATTAGCCGGCTTAATGGCAACAGTTAAAGCAGCAGAAAATGGAACACCTGTGGATTTATTTTCATTGGTGCCAGTTAAACGTTCTCACTCTGTTTGTGCCCAAGGCGGTATTAATGGAGCTGTAAATACAAAAGGTGAAGGCGATTCACCGATGATTCACTTTGATGATACGATCTATGGTGGTGACTTTTTAGCCAACCAGGCACCCGTAAAAGCGATGTGTGAAGCTGCACCTGGTATTATTCATTTATTTGACCGTATGGGTGTTATGTTTAACAGAACATCTGAAGGGTTACTTGATTTCCGTCGCTTTGGTGGAACACAGCATCACCGTACAGCATTTGCTGGGGCGACTACGGGACAACAGCTTTTATATGCATTAGATGAGCAAGTGCGTCGCCATGAAGTTGCTGGCTTAGTTAATAAATTTGAAGGATGGGAATTTTTAGGAACGATTATTGATGATGATGGTGTTTGTCGTGGAATCGTTGCTCAAAACTTAACTTCAATGGAGATAAAGTCATTCCCTGCAGATGCCGTTATTTTGGCAACAGGTGGTCCTGGAATTATCTTCGGTAAGTCCACTAACTCTGTTATTAATACAGGTTCTGCTGCAGCCATCGCATACCAACAAGGTGTATACTATGCAAATGGTGAATTCATTCAGATCCATCCGACAGCCATTCCAGGAGATGATAAGCTACGCCTGATGAGTGAATCAGCTCGTGGTGAAGGTGGTCGTGTTTGGACGTATAAGGATGGTAAACCATGGTATTTCCTAGAAGAGAAATATCCTGCATATGGAAACCTTGTACCACGTGATATCGCAACCCGTGAAATCTTTGATGTATGTGTCAATCAAAAATTAGGGATTAACGGCGAAAACATGGTATATCTTGATCTTTCTCATAAGGATCCTAAAGAACTTGATATTAAACTTGGTGGAATCATTGAAATTTATGAGAAATTTACAGGAGAAGATCCTCGTAAATTGCCAATGAAAATCTTCCCTGCTGTTCATTACTCAATGGGCGGTCTATGGGTAGATAATGATCAAATGACGAATATCCCTGGTCTCTTCGCAGCTGGTGAGTGTGATTACTCGCAGCATGGTGCGAATCGTTTAGGTGCGAACTCTCTATTATCGGCTATCTTTGGTGGAATGGTCGCTGGTCCAAATGCTGTGAAGTATATTAATGGACTTGAAAAAAGTGTTGATTCTCTATCTTCTTCTCTATTTGATAACTATGTTCAACAAGAAGAAGAGAAATGGAATAAAATTATGTCCATGGATGGCACTGAAAATGCTTATGTTCTTCATAAAGAGCTAGGCGAATGGATGACAGATAATGTAACCGTTGTTCGTTACAATGATAAATTATTGAAAACAGATGAGAAATTACAAGAGCTTTTAGAGCGTTATGAAAATATCAATATAAACGACACGGCAAGATGGAGCAACCAAGGTGCAGCATTCACACGTCAACTGCAAAATATGCTTCAATTAGCACGTGTTATTACAATCGGAGCATATAACCGTAACGAAAGCCGCGGTGCTCATTATAAGCCAGAATTTCCTGACAGAAATGATGAGGATTTCTTAAAAACCACGATGGCAAAATTTGTAGATGCGAAAACAGCACCAGAATTCCATTATGAAGAAGTAGATACTTCTTATATCACACCTCGTAAACGTGATTACTCTAAGAAAAAGGAGGAGAAATAAGAGATGGCAGAGAACAGTACCGTCCATTTTATTATCTCTAGGCAAGATTCTCCTGATTCTGCTCCTTATCAGGAAGAATTTCATGTACCATATCGTCCGAACATGAATGTCATTTCTGCATTAATGGAGATTCGACGTAATCCTGTTAATGCTGGGGGGAAAGAAACTTCTCCAATTGCTTGGGATATGAACTGTTTAGAAGAAGTTTGTGGGGCGTGCTCTATGATTATCAATGGCAAACCACGTCAATCCTGTTCTGCCATTGTCGATCAACTTGAGCAACCGATTAGACTTGAGCCAATGCGTACGTTCCCAGTCGTTCGTGACTTGCAAGTGGATAGAAGTCGTATGTTTGACTCATTGAAGAAAGTGAAAGCATGGATTCCAATCGATGGTACATATGATTTGGGACCTGGTCCACGTATGCCTGAAACAAAGCGTCAATGGGCGTATGAGCTTTCGAAATGTATGACATGTGGGGTTTGCCTTGAAGCGTGTCCGAACGTAAACAGTAAATCGAATTTTATCGGACCTGCGCCACTATCTCAAGTGCGCCTGTTTAATGCTCACCCAACAGGTGAAATGAACAAAGCAGAGCGTTTAAATTCCATTATGGATGACGGCGGCCTTGCTAACTGTGGTAATTCCCAAAACTGTGTTCAGTCTTGTCCAAAAGGAATTCCATTAACTACATCGATTGCTGCATTAAATAGAGATACGGCATTCCAATCATTTAAAAACTTCTTCGGAAGTGATCAAATATAAGAGAAAAAGGGTGTCCTGCTGGATGCCCTTTTTCATACTAGTTATGTTCAAAAAAATCTAAAAGGATGTATAATGAATGAATAGCCATTCATTTAATAAGTTGAAAGGGTGGAGAGCATGAGTAGAATCAGTTATATCGAAGAATTATCAAACTGGGAGCAGGAATTTAAATTTTATCATCCGGTTAAAGTACGATTTTCTGAAACAGATATGTTTGGACATTTGAACAATACGGTTCCGTTTACATATTATGAAGAAGCAAGGATTGAGTATTTTAAAAGCAAGGGCATGATGACCGATTGGCTTGACGGAAAAAGTGAAGCGATAATTGTTGTGGCTGATTTACAATGTGATTTTCTCAAGCAAGTTTTCTTTGATGATAAGCTTAAAATCTTTGTAAAGGCACATCATATCGGTAATTCTTCCGTCGATATCCACTATATGGGCAAGAGAAAGAATAGAGAAATTTGCTTTGTCGGAAGGGGAACTATTGTTCAGGTTTCTAAGAAAACGGGGAAAAGTATACCTTGGTCTACTGAAGTGAAGGAAGCGATGATCGAAAAGGAAGAGATTCAATAAACTCCGCATTCGCACATTTTTTGAAAAATCACAAACTCCTTTAAAGGATTGTTGTCACTCAGATAGTGCCCTTCACATAAGATATGGTGACTAAATATATACCCATCCCGCTGTTCATAGCTGGCGAAGGCAAGGAGGGTTACAATACTTGAAGGAGAATGAATATACTCACAAGCCATTACTCACCAAACGTGAAAGAGAAGTATTCGAGCTATTAGTACAAGATAAAACAACGAAAGAAATCGCTAGTGAACTGTTTATCAGCGAAAAAACGGTTCGGAATCATATTTCGAATGCCATGCAAAAACTCGGTGTTAAGGGGCGTTCACAAGCAGTTGTAGAACTCCTTCGAATGGGAGAACTAGAGCTTTAAATGCAAACCGGCTATCCTATTTTGGAAGCCGGTTTACTCATTTAAAACACTATCCTAAATGTAAATGGATCTAATAGATTGAACATCCTTGCAAGTTATTTCCTCGACAGCTTCCGACAGGACCTCTACTAATTTCGCTTGAAATTTATGTGAAAAAAGTAGAAAATAAAAGAAAAAGCATGTTTGAACGAGAATGAAGATGAATGCTTAAATTATTTTCATAAAACTAGGATTGTATTTTGGAATAGGGAGTTGTGGCATGATGGAGCGTGAGGAAGTTCAGGAAAAAAATAGCTTAGAAATGGTTGCGGAGATTGAAAAAGATTTAAGATACATAGCTGGAATCATTAAACAAAAGGGACGGGAAATTTTAAGCAATTATACGATTACCCCTCCTCAGTTTGTTGCATTGCAATGGCTCTTTGAAGAAGGGGACATGACAATTGGAGAATTATCGAATAAAATGTATTTAGCTTTTAGCACAACTACCGATTTAGTTGATCGAATGGAAAAAAATGAGCTCGTAAAGCGTGTGAAAGATCCGAATGATCGGCGTGTGGTGCGAATACACCTTTTAGAAGAAGGTGAAAGAATTATCGATGAAGTCATTAAAAAGCGTCAAGTCTACCTTCAAGAAGTTCTTCGGAATTTTTCTGATGAAGAGGTCATTACCCTCAAAGATAATTTAATGAGATTACATCAAGATATGCGAGAATGAGGCGAGTTATTTGGAACAACCAATTGGAGTAATTGATTCTGGGATTGGTGGACTAACCGTTGCCAAAGAAATTATGCGTCAATTACCACATGAAAAAATTCTTTATTTGGGAGACACAGCCCGCTGTCCCTACGGACCACGTACTGGTGAAGAAGTGAAAAAATTCACATGGCAACTGACGAATTTTTTATTAAGTAAAAATATAAAAATGCTCGTTATCGCCTGTAATACAGCAACGGCTGTGGCGCTAGAAGAAATACGTCAAGAGTTATCTATCCCAGTGCTCGGTGTTATTTATCCTGGAGCAATCTCCGCATTAAAAGTAACGGAGAATTATAAAATTGGTGTCATTGGAACTGAAGGAACGATCAAAAGTAAAGCGTATGAAATTGCATTGAGATCGATTAACGGTTCCGTTTCAGTAAGCGGACTGGCCTGTCCAAAATTTGTCCCATTAGTTGAAAGCGGAGAGTATGACGGTCCTGTTGCGAGGCGAGTGGTTGCTGAAACCCTTGCAACTTTAACAAATAAAGAGTTGGATACGCTTATTCTTGGCTGTACCCATTATCCCCTATTAGAATCAATCATTAAAAAGACGATGGGCAATGCTGTAAAAGTAATTAGCTCTGGCGAAGAAACGGCAAGAGAAGTGAGCAGTATTCTCTATTACAAAGGACTTTTAACAAATAATAGCACAATTCCTGAGCATGAATATTATACAACCGGATCTAGCCGAATTTTTTCTAGAATTGCTTCACAATGGTTAGGAAAGAAAATGCTTAATGTGCAAACAGTTCGGATTGAAAGTAAGACAGAAAGCCTCCTCTAAGGGGGCTTATTTTTATGAAACGCTGTTTTCGTAATGATTGTGGTTTTTTTGTAAATATCCAAATTTTTTCTCCGAAAAACCCCTCAAATGAGGTTTTTGCGCGGCATTTTTCGCTTACTTGATCCTCATTTAACGAGTAATAATAGGGATTTTTTCTCCTATCTATGACAAAATAGCAACAATGTTTTTCGAAAAAAGCCTTATGAAAAGTGATAAAAAAATATCTTGATTGTCCAATTTTTTTTCGTGAGGCGGTCTAATTTGAAAATAGGCTCGTATATATGTTAGTACAAACTGTCTTTGGAGGGATAAAGCATGTCCATTAATAAAAGAACAATTGTACTAACATCATTGATTATTTTATCTGTTCTCTTGTCTGGCTGTGGCTTGCTGGGGGGGAAGGAAAAGGAGAAAATTGATCCACCTCAAACGGTTACATACACAGATGATGGTCAGGTAGTTGAAGAAACGGCGGGAGAAGAAGTTGCAGAGGAAGAGGCTAGTGAAGGAAGTGTGATGACAGAACTTTATTTATTCGATAAGAACGGTTATGTTGTCCCACAAACCTTTTCACTGCCAAAAACTGAGTCGGTCGCAAAACAGGCGCTTGATTATTTAATTGAAGGTGGTCCAATTACAGAAATGCTACCAAACGGCTTCACTGCTGTCTTGCCAGCAGATACTGAAGTGAGTGTTAATATTACTGACAACACTGCTATTGTTGATTTCTCAAACGAATTCAAAAATTATAAGCCTGAAAATGAGTTGAAGATTTTAGAAGCAGTTACTTGGACGTTAACGCAGTTTGATTCAGTGGAAAATGTCGCATTGAAATTAAATGGGCATGAATTAAACGAGATGCCTGTTGCAGGTACTCCAATTGGAAAAACGGTTAGCAGAGCGAATGGGATTAACCTTGACACAACAGATGTGGTGGACATCACGAATACAAAGGCTGCCACTGTCTATTATGTTGCTGGTGATGAAGGTTCTTATTATTATGTTCCAGTCACACGTCGTGTGGCAGAAAACAATATTGAAGGGGTCGTGGCCGAGCTTGTAAAAGGCCCAAGTCATTCATCTACATTACTAAATGACTTTTCACCAGATGTTGAGTTACTAGAGGAACCAAAGGTTGAAGATGGAAAAGTAACATTAAACTTTAATGAATTCATTTATGGCAGCTTTGAAGAAAAGGTAATTTCAGAACATGTCCTAAACATGCTTGTTCTTTCCTTAACGGAGCAGAATGGGATTGAGAGTGTTGAAGTTATGGTTGAAGGTGAAGCTGAACTTGTGAAGGAAAATGGAGAAAAACTTGTAGAACCTGTGACAAGACCTGAAAAAGTGAATACAATTAGTTTTTAAAAAATCTTTTTTGATATACTATAGATAGGACAGTAGAAGAAGGTGGCTTTCATCGAGCCACCTCTTCTTTATTGACGAAGCTCTAACTTAAGGGCAATTGTATTTGTGGAAAAGGAGGATATCATATGCGTGTTGATGAGAGACAGCCGTTTCAATTACGTCCCATTGAAATTGATACGGATTATTTAATGCATCCTGAAGGATCAGTGCTCATAACAGTTGGAAACACAAAAGTCATTTGTACCGCTAGTATTGAAGAGAAGGTGCCACCTTTTATGAGAGGTCAAGGAAAAGGATGGGTGACAGCGGAGTACTCCATGCTTCCACGGGCAACAGGACAGCGTAATATTAGAGAGTCAGCAAAAGGAAAAATCACTGGACGGACGATGGAAATTCAACGCTTGATTGGAAGAGCACTTCGAGCCGTCGTTGATTTAGATGCACTTGGAGAAAGAACGGTATGGATTGATTGTGATGTCATTCAAGCGGATGGTGGGACAAGGACTGCTTCCATCACAGGTGCGTTTGTGGCAATGACCCAAGCGATACATAAAGTTTATCTTGAAAAAAAGTTATCAAAATATCCAATTAAGGATTTTTTAGCGGCAACAAGTGTCGGGATTCTGGAAGATGATAATGTCGTTTTAGACTTAAATTACATAGAAGACTCAAAGGCAAATGTTGATATGAATGTCGTTATGACTGGCAATGGAGAATTTGTTGAAGTTCAAGGAACGGGTGAAGAATCTACTTTTTCTTACGCGCAATTACAGCAATTACTGAAGGCAGCGCAAGAAGGAATTAGCGAACTGTTCGAGCATCAAAGAACAGCAATCGGAGAAGCAGCAACTGCAAAAATTGAGGAGAAAACAGCGAAATGAAAACAGTTATTATAGCAACAAAGAATCGTGGCAAAGCAATGGAATTTGAAAGGATGTTTCGACCACTTGGTTTTGAGGTAAAGACATTACTGGATTTTGAAGAAATAGAAGATATCGAAGAAACTGGGCAAAGCTTTGAGGAAAATGCAATGATAAAGGCAGAAGCAGTTTCTAAGCAAACGGGACAAGTAGTTATTGCCGATGATTCTGGCTTAATGGTCGATGCCCTAGATGGTGCTCCTGGCATCTATTCTGCACGTTACGCTGGCTCTGCGAAAGACGATGAAGCCAATATTGATAAACTATTAGAAAACTTAAGAGATGTGCCAGATGAGAAAAGAACAGCAAGATTCTATTGCGCCTTAGCCATTGCCTATCCAAATGGTGAAGGTATTACCGTTAATGGGTCATGTGAAGGAATCATTTTGAGAAACAGAAGAGGAACAAATGGCTTCGGCTATGATCCAATCTTCTTCGTTACTGGGTTGGGGAAAGCAATGGCCGAACTTGAGCCAAGTGAAAAAAATCAGATCAGTCACCGAGCAAATGCCTTGAAAAAGCTAGAAGAAATCATCCAGTCTGGAAAATTTAATGCTTGAATAGAAGGTGCTACCTATGGCAAAAGTGTTAATTGTAAGTGATAGCCACGGACAAAGAGAAGAACTTTCTGAACTGAAAGTAAGACATGGACAAGATATCGATCTCATGATTCATTGCGGAGATTCTGAACTCTCAAAAAAAGATGATGAGATTCAAGCCTTTAGTGTGGTAAGAGGAAATTGTGACTTTGGCAATGATTTTGATACAGAAATTATAAAAGAGGTTGGCGAGTTACGTTTTTTTGTTACCCATGGTCACTTATTCTCGGTAAAATCGTCGTTAATGCAACTTCAATACCGTGCAGAGGAAGTAAATGCGGACATCATTTGTTTTGGACACTCACATGTACTAGGTGCTGAGATGGTCAGAGGTAAGCTATTTATCAACCCAGGCAGCCTCCGTTTACCAAGAGGGAGAAGAGAACGAACGTATGTCATACTGGACATTGAAGGCACCACTGTTAACCTACATGTGTATGACTTGGATAAGGGAGAATTGGCGGAGTTTAACCAAACTTTTGTATTTAATAAGTGATAGATGTGTTTTTGTTGAGTGCTCGAGAAATTCCGTTTTTTATTGTTATATTAAAAAAATTATTGCTGATATACTTAATTTTTCTAGAACGACATGAAACGAATCATTTGATAAGACGTGGGGGAAGAGGCTTTCCCCCATTTAATCATTTGTTTGTGAAAAAATAAATTTTCCTGTTGACTTTTAATTACTAGCACAATATAATAAAAAATGTCCTTGAAAAAAGGAAACACAAAATGAACTGTCCAGTAGCTCAGCTCGAATGAAATTGCTTCATCGAAAAAGCTACCACGTACTACTCTACTCCTTGAATAGGCTTATTGAGTTCAGGACGGAATCACGTGAACAAAATCAAATAATACTATAACATATGTCCCAGTAGCTCAGCTGGATAGAGCAACGGCCTTCTAAGCCGTCGGTCGGGAGTTCGAATCTCTCCTGGGACGCCATTTATACACACCAATTATGTACATATTCGTTAAGTTACTGTCATGTAACTTAACGTTTTTTTGTTCTTTGAAGGAACTTCTTCCACAAAACCTCGGCTCACTAAGTAAAGCGCTTTCTTTCGTGTGAGAAAATCTAACATCAGTTCCGTCTTTCTTCTATTATAATAACTTCGAAAAAACGTGGCTTTTTATTCATTAAAAAGCACTGAAATCGCAGGTTCAAATTATCCAAAAAATAAAAAAATTTAAAAGTGCAAAGATTATCGTTGTATCAATCATGTAAGCGTATCCAATTAAATAGAAAAATATAAATTATCGCACAATTCTAAAAAATACTGTTGACTAAGAGGAAAAATGCGAGTAAGATAGTCCTCAAATAAATAATAACAAAGAGATGAACTGCTTTAGATTGTAGCTACGATTAATTTTTTTGAATCTTAAGATATATCTTTTTTTAACATTTGATTTCAGTCATTTAAAGCGTTTTGATATTAAAGTGAAGAGGTGAGTTTCGTGTCAGAGCAATGGATTTTTCTGAATGATGAATATGTCACGAAAGAAAATGCCAAGGTCTCCGTTTATGACCATGGTTTCCTCTATGGAGATGGAGTATTTGAGGGGATTCGCGTATATAGCGGCAATATTTTTAGAATGAAAGAGCATATGAAACGCTTGTATAATTCAGCTAAATCAATTCTGCTTACAATTCCTTATTCAGAAGATGAATTAACAAAGATCATTGCGAATACAGTTGAAAAGAACAATGTTGAAGATGCTTATATAAGAGTGGTTATTTCAAGGGGAGTTGGTGACCTTGGATTGGATCCATATAAGTGTAGGAAAGCGAGTGTTATCGTCATTGTAGAGCCATTATCAATTTTTCCAAAAGAACTCTATGAGACAGGGCTTGAAATCATTACTGTGGCAACACGTAGAAATCGACCAGATGTATTAAGTCCAAAAGTGAAATCTCTTAATTATTTGAACAATGTTCTTGTGAAAATAGAAGCTCATTTAGCGAATGTAAGTGAGGCTCTCATGTTAAATGATCAAGGTTATGTAGCAGAAGGTTCTGCTGACAACGTCTTTATTCTCAAGGATGGCTGCTTTTTAACACCGCCAGGATATGTCGGAGCTCTTGATGGGATTACGAGAAATGCTGTTATCGATATTGCAAGAGAACTCGGTTATGAGGTTAAAGAGGAACCTTTTACAAGACATGATGTCTATACTGCTGACGAAGTTTTCCTGACTGGAACAGCTGCCGAAGTTATCGCAGTTGTGAAAGTGGATGGTAGAGAAATTGGTAATGGAGCTCCTGGTGAGCATACGAATAAACTACTCGCGAAGTTCAGGGAGCGAGTTGTGTCAGAAGGTGTAAAGGTTTATAGCAAAACAACACCACGAGTAAGCTAATACATGATGTATACGAAAAAGCGAAGAAGAGGATAAGTAGTTTTATGGGATGTCGATCGACAGAGAGCCGGAGAAGCTGAGAACCGGTGGTCACTACATAAAATGAACTCACCTCAGAGTGCTGTCTTGAAAGGGTATTAAGTAGAGGCAGTCGAGTGGCGACACTCGTTATCAAAATGGCCAGACTTTTGGTCAAAAGTGCATGCGAAAAACGCATGAACAAGGGTGGTACCGTGGAAATGCTACAAAGCCTTTTCATCCCTTATGCCTAGATGTACTAGGCTTACGAGGGGTGGAAGGGTTTTTTTATTTTGAAAAAATAGCTAAGGAAAAAAGGAGGGCAACGAATGTTACAGGAAACTGCCTTAACAAATACTAAGGCTGAGAACAAAACGTTAAGCGGATCAGAGCTTTTACTACAAGCTTTGGAAAAGGAAAAAGTGGAAGTCATTTTTGGATACCCAGGTGGAGCTGTATTACCAATCTACGATAAAATCTATGATTCTAAAATTCTTCACGTTTTGCCTCGACATGAGCAAGGCGGAATTCATGCAGCTGAAGGATATGCGAGAATCACAGGGAAACCGGGCGTTGTGATTGTAACATCGGGCCCAGGAGCTACAAATATCGTGACAGGATTGACAGATGCCATGATAGATTCTCTTCCACTTGTCGTATTTACAGGTCAGGTTGCTACAGGTGTGATTGGAACAGATGCTTTCCAAGAAGCAGATATTTTAGGGATTACCACTCCAATTACGAAATATAACTATCAGGTACGAAATATTGAGGATATCCCACACATTATTAAAGAGGCCTTTTATATTGCTAATTCTGGTAGACCGGGACCAGTATTAATCGATATTCCAAAGGATATCGCAACGGCAATGGCTGAAGTACAAGAGGAGAAGGAAATTCAGTTACCAGGCTATCAGCCAACATTGAAGCCAAACTATTTGCAAATTCGCAAGTTGACAGAAGCGGTGAGTCGGGCAAAGAAGCCGGTTATTTTAGCAGGGGCTGGTGTACTTCATGGTCAAGCAGCAAAAGAGTTAAAAGAGTATGCGGAACAGCAAAAAATCCCAGTTGTTCATACGTTACTTGGACTAGGCGGATTTCCTGCGAACCATGAACTCTCCTTAGGAATGGCAGGTATGCATGGCTGTTATACCGCCAATATGGCACTGTACGAATCAGACCTCCTTATTAATATTGGAGCTAGATTTGACGACCGCTTAACCGGAAACTTAAACCATTTCGCTCCAAACGCTACGGTCGCCCATATCGATATCGACCCAGCTGAAATTGGTAAAAATGTTCCAACTGAAATTCCCGTTGTTGCAGATGCGAAGGAAGCGTTAAAGCAATTAATAGTACAAGAAGGAAAACCACCTGTACATGATGCGTGGCTGCAAACATTAGCAAGTTGGAAGAGTGAATATCCTTATGAGTATGAGAAAAGCGAAAGCACCCTCAAGCCACAAAAGGTTTTAGAAATGCTCTATGAAAAAACCAAGGGAGATGCGATCGTCGTTACAGATGTCGGTCAACATCAAATGTGGGCAGCTCAGTATTATCCATTTACTAAAGCAAATCGATGGGTTACATCAGGAGGCTTAGGAACGATGGGATTCGGCTTACCAGCAAGTATTGGAGCATCCCTCGCAGATAAAAATGCTTGCGTGTTAGCAGTTCTTGGTGACGGTGGATTTCAGATGAGTACACAGGAACTTGCGGTGATTCGAGAATTAAATCTACCAATTAAGATTGTGATTCTCAACAATTTAGCCTTAGGCATGGTACGACAGTGGCAGGAACTCTTTTACAATGAGCGTTATTCCCATAGCAAAAATCCGGTCCAGCCATCCTTTGTAAAACTTGCAGAAGCATATGACATCAAAGGCTATGTGATTGAAACAGAAGCAGAAGCGGAAGAGATATTAAATGAAGTTCTCCAAAATCGTGATCCGGTGCTTCTAGATTTTCGTGTTGATGGAAAGGAAAATGTTTATCCAATGATCGCACCTGGAAAAGGGATAAATGAAATGGTAGGTGTGAAAAAGCAATGAAAAGAATCATTACGTTAACCGTCAATAATCGACCAGGGGTATTGAATCGCATTACTAATCTTTTTTCCAAAAGAAATTACAACATTGAAAGCATTACAGTTGGCCATTCTGAAATTGAAGATGTATCGAGAATTACATGCGTCGTCAATGTCGAAAATGACCAAGTAATTGAACAAATTACGAAACAATTAAACAAGCAAATCGATGTGTTAAAAGTGACAGATATTAGTGAACAATCAATCGTCGCAAGAGAGTTGGCTCTAATCAAAGTGCTCTCAACTCCAAACAATAGAAGTGAAATGAACGCCTTAATTGAACCGTTTAGAGCATCGATTGTAGACGTCGGCAAAGATACGCTCGTCATTCAAATCACAGGAGAGTCTGACAAAATTGAAGCCTTTATCGAATTGATGAAGCCATATGGGATTAAGGAACTTGCGAGAACAGGAGCGACTGCATTTTTAAGAGGTACGCAGCGCTCAAGCAATCAAACAAAAAATATTTCGATTGTTTAGGCTCCTTTCGAAAATCTTTTCAAAAAACAACAATCTATGCGAAAACAGCGATTGTTTAACATCAGGGAATCCAGTAATAAAACATATACAAAAACATTACTAGTTGGAAAGGAAGAGGACAAATGGCAAAAATGTACTATAACGGAGATGCAAATGCGAGTTATTTAGAAGGGAAAAAGGTGGCGGTAATTGGCTACGGCTCACAAGGTCATGCTCATGCTTTAAATATGAGAGATAGTGGTGTGAATGTCGTCGTTGGACTGAGAAAAGGGAAATCTTGGGATAAGGCAGTGGAAGATGGTTTAGAAGTTGTCACAGTGGCTGAAGCAACAGCACAAGCAGATGTAGTGATGATTCTTTTACCAGATGAGTTGCAACCAAAGGTATACAAAGAAGAGATTGAGCCAAATTTAACGAGTCAGGCGCTCATGTTTGCTCATGGATTTAATGTTCATTTTCATCAAATCGTTCCTCCGAAAACGTGTGATGTTCTATTAGTTGCACCAAAGGGTCCAGGACATTTAGTGAGAAGAACTTACGAGGAAGATGCAGGTGTTCCAGCGTTGTTTGCCATCTACCAAGATGTGACTGGGGAAGCAAAAGATCTAGCCCTTGCGTATGCAAGAGCTATTGGAGCATTAAGAGCAGGTGCATTAGAAACAACATTTAAAGAAGAAACAGAAACAGATTTATTTGGAGAGCAAGCGGTGTTATGTGGAGGAACGACAGCATTGGTGAAAGCTGGTTTTGAGACGCTTGTTGAAGCAGGATATCAACCGGAACTAGCTTATTTTGAAACATTGCATGAATTAAAGCTAATTGTTGACCTCATGTATGAAGGTGGATTAGCGGGAATGCGCTACTCCATTTCAGACACGGCCCAATGGGGTGACTTTGTCACAGGTCCAAGGATCGTAACGGATGAAGTGAAAAAAGAAATGAAGGCAGTGTTAAAGGATATTCAAGATGGTCATTTTGCTAAAGGGTGGATTCTTGAGAATCAAGCGAATCGTCCGGTATTCAATGCAATTAATGCCAGTGAAAACGAGCATCTTATTGAAAAGGTTGGAGAAGAACTTCGTGCTATGATGCCATTCGTAAATAAAAATCGCAAAAAAGAAGTTGTCACTAAATAAGACTTTAACAACCATTTAAAAGGATGGAGGGGTAATGATGAAAAAACGGATCGCCGTTCTAGCGGGAGATGGTATTGGAAAAGAAGTTACGAGAGGTGCTGTGGAAATACTCCGTGCCATTGGAGAGAGATTTGGACATCAGTTCTCCTTCTCTTATGGACATATCGGTGGTGGGGCTGTAGATGAGCTAGGAACACCATTACCAGATGAGACGCTTGACCTTTGTAAGGAAAGCGACGCCGTTCTATTAGGAGCAGTAGGAGGTCCGCAATGGGATCGATTACCTGTCCATCTCCGTCCAGAACAAGGCTTATTAAAAATCCGGAAAGAGTTAGGTTTATATGCAAATTTGCGACCAACTCTCTACTATTCTAGTCTTGCTGAAGCATCCCCGTTAAAAAGAGAAGTGATTGAAGAGGTTGACTTGCTTATGGTTCGTGAGTTAACCGGCGGTCTCTATTTTGGAAAACCAAGTGAACGAATGAAGCAAGATGGTCAAGATGTGGTCGTCGATACACTATTTTATCAAAAAGCAGAGATGACAAGGGTCATTAAGCTGGCATTTGAATTAGCCAAAAATCGCCGTGGACACGTTACTTCTGTAGATAAAGCGAATGTGTTGGAATCAAGCAGGATGTGGAGAGAAGTAGCAGAAGAGGTAGGGCAACAATACCCTGAGGTCACTCTTGAACACATGCTTGTCGACAATGCAGCGATGCAAATGGTTCGTAATCCGAAACAATTTGATGTGGTCGTAACAGAGAATATGTTTGGTGATATTTTGAGTGATGAAGCGTCTGTGTTAACGGGCTCTCTCGGAATGTTACCTTCAGCGAGTATTTCTGAAAAGGGTCCATACTTATACGAACCAATTCATGGTTCTGCCCCTGATATTGCAGGACAAAATATCGCCAATCCACTAGCTACGATTCTATCGGTTGCGATGATGTTACGCGTCTCTTTCGGGTTAGAGCAAGAAGCGAAAGCGGTTGAAACGGCAGTAGATGAAGTGCTTAATAGCGGCTTTCGAACAAAAGATATCACTTCTGTCGAAACAAAGCTTGTCACAACGACAGAAATGGTAGAAGAAGTTAAAGCGACGATTCTAGATAATGAAACGATCCAAAGTATTATGGGGTGTTACGCATAATCAATGAATTATACGAGTAGGTCTCACACACATTGAGTACAGCCTGAACACGACCTAAATGGTCGTGTTTATTATTAACATTTAGGAGGGGATAAAATGGGGAAATCCATAGTTGATAAAATTTGGGAACGTCATGTAGTCTATAGCGAAGCGGGGAAGCCGGATTTACTATATATCGATTTACATCTTGTCCATGAAGTAACGTCTCCACAGGCTTTTTCAGGATTAAGAATGAAAAATCGCAAAGTCCGTCGTCCCGATAAAACATTTGCAACGATGGATCACAATGTTCCAACCATTAATCGAAAGCAAATAGATGACCAAGTGGCATTAAATCAAATGACAACCCTCGAAAAAAACTGTCTTGAGTTCGGAATCGAGCTTGCAGGCATTGATAGTCCAGAGCAAGGAATCGTTCATGTCATCGGACCAGAATTAGGTTTAACGCAGCCAGGGAAAACGATTGTTTGTGGAGATAGTCATACGTCAACTCACGGAGCATTTGGAGCACTTGCGTTCGGAATTGGTACAAGTGAGGTCGAGCATGTACTAGCAACCCAAACATTATGGCAGTCAAAACCAAAGACTTTAAAGCTTGAAATTAATGGAGAATTAGCAGAGGGCGTAACCGCAAAGGATGTTATTCTCTATGTTCTAGCAAACTATGGAATTAAGTTTGGAACAGGGTATGTCATTGAATATTGTGGTGATGTCATTAAGAACTTATCAATGGAAGAAAGAATGACGATTTGCAATATGTCCATCGAAGGGGGAGCAAGAGCAGGTCTAGTTAGTCCAGATGAGACAACCTTCTCTTATTTAAGAGGAAGAAAGCATGTGCCAAAGGGAGAACTTTTTGATGAATATGTAGACAACTGGAAGTCTCTTGCCTCTGATGATGATGCAGAGTATGACAAAGTCATAGAAATTGATGGGTCTAACATTGCGCCAATGGTTAGTTGGGGAACCAATCCTTCCATGACAGCTAAAGTGGATGGGCAAATTCCGACGCTAGAAGAATGTGAAACCGAATTGGAAAAGGAGTCACTTACAAGAGCTTTAGCTTATATGGACTTAAAGGAAGGTCAAAAAATAGAAGATATCAAAATTCAGCATGTTTTCATCGGTTCTTGTACGAACTCTCGAATTGAAGATATTCGTGCAGCAGCAGAGATTGTTAAAGGGAAACAGGTTCATCCTGGTGTTCGCGCCTTAGTGGTGCCAGGTTCTCAGTTTGTGAAAAAGACAGCTGAGGAAGAAGGTTTAAATCAAATTTTTGCAGAGGCAGGTTTTGAATGGCGTGATGCAGGCTGTAGCATGTGCTTAAGCATGAACGCAGATGTTGTTCCAAGTGGAGAGCACTGTGCGTCTACATCAAATCGAAACTTTGAGGGACGCCAAGGGGCTGGAGCAAGAACGCACTTGGTTAGTCCGCAAATGGCAGCAGCAGCAGCGTTAAATGGTCATTTTGTCGATATTCGTAAATTAAAGACTATCAAAACAGTGTGAGGAGGGTGATAGAATGACTGGATTTAAAAAGCTTGATGGAAAAGCGGTGGCACTTGACCGTGCGAACGTCGATACTGACCAAATTATTCCAAAACAGTTTCTGAAGAGAATTGAGAAAACGGGTTTTGGAAGATTCCTATTTTTTGATTGGCGCTATAAAGCAGAAGGGGTTCTAAATGAAGATTTCGAACTAAACAAACCAGAAAATCAGGGGGCGACTTTTTTAATTGCTAATGATAATTTTGGCTGCGGTTCTTCGAGAGAGCATGCCCCATGGGCTTTATTGGATTATGGTTTCAAAGCTGTTATCGCCCCTTCATTTGCAGATATTTTCAAGCAGAACTGTTTGAAAAATGGGATTCTTCCTATTGTTTTAAAGGAAGAAGAAGTGAAATACCTACTCGAAAGAGGGAAAGAAAAAGCTTTTGCCCTCGAGATTGATTTAGTTGAGCAAACGGTCAAAGATGAAGAAGGCTTGACGGCGACTTTTCCTATTTCGGATTACTGGAAAACGATGCTTGTGAATGGTTGGGATGAAATCGAAATCACGCTCCAATTAGACGAAAAGATCTCCGCCTATGAGCAAAAACAGTCTGTTTAATGATGAAAAGCAATCGGCAATTGGGTCGATTGCTTCTTTAAAATGGCATGAAAGTGAAAAAATTTGGTAATCATGGTCATGAGAATATCGGATCATTCTTAGCTTTTCCCACTGTTGTCTGCTTGCAGATATGTTTTGGAACATGCTAAACTTACCTCAACTAATTTGAAGGGGTATTTTATATGAAAAAAAAGGGGCGAAAGCGAATAAACGGCAATGTTATTCAATTTCCTGACCTTGAAAAGAGGCTTCTAGACAAGGGCTTAGAACAACTTCAACAGAAAAATTATACGGAAGCAATTGCCTTATTTGAAGAAGCAAAAATATTGGCGCCTGAGGATGCAGATGTCTATGTTGGACTTGTTTTGGTTTACTATGAGGCAGGGGGTCTTGAAAAAGCGAAACAGCTTGCGGAAGAAATGTTGAAGGGAGGAATTGGCGAGTATTTTCAAACGGTCGATCTTTATTTAATGATTCTTATTCAACTTCATGAATATGAGGAAATTATTACCACGATCGAAATCCTTCAGGAAGAAAGAGAAATTCCTTTCGATAAACAAGAGCATTTTTCGAAACTGTTAGCTTTTAGCAAACGCATGGTGGAAAATAAGTCAGTGCTAGAAGACCAAGAAATCTTTGAAGCAGTTGAAGAGGACCCACCGAATGCGCTATTTGTCAACAAAGACCCGAATCAATTGGTACTTGCAATCGCTGAACTGGCACATAAAAATGTAAGACAATACATAACAGAAGTGAAGGATTATCTTGAAGATGCAGAAGGACATCCATTTCTAAAGACGATGCTTCTAAATATATTACAAGAACAAGAATATGAAAAAGAAGTACAGGTTGAGAAATTTGGAAGAAGGAAAAGAATTGTGCCAGGAGTACTTGTTTCCGCTTCTGAAATGAAGCAGATGCAAGACCTTCAAAAAGAGCTAATTCATATTGAAAATGAGGATCCGGTTCTTTATCAACATATTATGAGTCTAATTGAAAGGCACTTATTTCTTCTATATCCATTTGAATTGGTTCCTGAAGATGCTTCACTTTGGGCGGCGTCCTATCATTTGACTGGTTTGCAATTTAATGGGATGGAGCCACAAATAGAAGAAATGGCAGAGCGGTATGATGTTGTCCCTGATGATGTGAAAAGCGCCTGTTCCTTCATTGAAAAATTAGAAAAAATTTCTTATCCCATTATTTAGCTTCAATGTTGAAAGAGACAAATCCTATGTTATAATGTAGTGGTTGTAATGTGTAATCATTGTTTTTACATATTAAATTGGATATGGACTTAGGACACATATTCATGATATTAAGGTTATTTTCAAATTACTGATTGTTATTGCCTAATACGAGCCGTAGTTCATTTTAGCATTTGATTTTTATGCTAATCATGAAGGAAATGGCGTTGTTTTTTTGTTTTCGCCTGACTTCTTCAAGGGTAGCAATAGCAAACCGTTTGAAAAAGAACCAATGATAATAGATTTTGGAGGGAATATTAGTATGTCTGCAAAATGGGAAAAGCAAGAAGGGAACCAAGGAGTTCTTACATTTGAAGTAGATGCAGAGAAGTTTAACGAAGGATTAGACGCTGCATTCAAAAAAGTTGTTAAAACAGTAAGTGTACCAGGCTTCCGTAAAGGGAAAATGCCTCGTGGTATGTTTGAAAAGCGTTTTGGAGTAGAGTCTCTATACCAAGATGCCATTGATATTTTACTTCCTGAAGCATATACAAATGCCATCGAGGAAGCTGGAATTGAGCCAGTTGATCGTCCAGAAATTGATGTAGAACAAGTGGAAAAAGGCAAAGCTTTAATCTTCAAAGCAACTGTAACAGTTAAGCCAGAAGTAAAACTTGGCGAATACAAAGGCATTGAAGTAGAAAAAGTTGATACTGAAGTAACTGAAGAAGATGTTAACCAAGAATTAACTTCACTTCAAGAGCGTCATGCGGAGCTAGTGGTAAAAGAAACTGCTGCTGAAAATGGCGATTCAGTTGTAATGGACTTCGAAGGTTTTGTCGATGGCGAACCATTTGAAGGTGGACAGGCTGATAACTACTCACTTGAACTTGGTTCAGGTCAATTCATTCCAGGATTCGAAGAGCAACTTGTAGGAACGGCTGCTGGAGAAGAGAAGGAAGTTGAAGTAACATTCCCAGAAGACTATCATGCTGCTGAGCTAGCTGGCAAGAAAGCTGTCTTCAAAGTGAAAGTACATGAAGTGAAAGGGAAAGAACTTCCTGAGCTTGATGATGAATTCGCGAAAGATGCAGATGATGAAGTAGAAACATTAGATGCTTTAAAAGAAAAAATCAAAACTCGTCTTGAAGAAAGCAAAAAGCATGAAGCTGAGCATACTGTACGTGATACAGTTGTGGAAAAAGCAGCTGAAAATGCGGAGATCGATTTACCAGCTATTATGATCGATAATGAAGTAGATCGTATGCTCCAAGAATTCGAGCAACGTTTACAAATGCAAGGAATGAATCTTGACCTTTACTTCCAATTCTCTGGTCAAGACGAAACAGCTCTTCGTGACCAAATGAAGGAAGAAGCTGAAAAGCGTGTTCGTATGAACCTTACTCTTGAAGCAATTGCTAAAGCAGAAAACATTGAGGTTGCACCTGAAGAAATGGATGCAGAGCTTAACAAAATGGCTGAAATGTACAACATGCCTGTTGAAAACATTACGGCAGCTTTAGGAAGCTTAGACGGTCTTAAAGCAGATATTCAAGTGCGCAAAGCATTAGATTTCCTAGTTGAAAATAGCAAAACAATCGGTTGATTTTCATTAACTAAATAAAACAAGGCACGAATAAATCGTGCCTTGTTTTATAAAATTTAACTTCCAAATTTTTTTACTGCAGGTCACTCAATAATTTAAATTTTGTACATATACATAGCATTATATAAGTTCTTAAGTTATACATACTTCGTTCCTTTAAGTATCTGCATGGTTAAAAAATAAGCTTTAGAAAAAACATCCGACTTAATTAGCGAGTTTTTGGTTAAGCTTAACTGTACACCAGTAAAATGGTTTTTCTTCCGTTACCGTAAATTCAAAGCATGCTCATATACAAATACTACTTCACCTGTAAGTGTTATTATTTCCTGTCCGTACATAAAATGTGGTACAATGCAATACATAACTATTGGATAATCTTTGTATAAGACCTTTTCGCAAATAGGATTGCTTTTGGAAAGCAATAAGAAACAAGATGCCTGATTTAGGGAGCGAAAAGTGCCGTTTCACGCTATTGTATAGCCATAACCGTGATATAAGCGTAAAAACCGGCTTCTCGTTTTTTACAAATAATCACAATCTATACGAAAACAGCGTTGTATAAAAAGGCCCAATTTTGGTTCGATTTTTAGCAAAAACTAAATAAGAAGCAGTTTAAAATAAGTTTAGAGACAAAACAATTCGAGGTAGTGAAAGAGCAGTTGTTCTGGATGTGACGTAGCGTAAGAGAAAGTCAGCAGAGCCTCTGGTGATAAGTAGCAAACTTTTTATATGTAAAAATGGTTTCATAAAGACATTCATTTGTGAAATCGAAACGAATTTTTACATAGAGAAATGTATACGAAAACAAGAGACGATACTAGACGTTTTCAAGGGGTGAAAAAATTTGTTTAAATTTAATGATGAAAAAGGACAATTAAAGTGTTCCTTCTGTGGTAAAACACAGGACCAAGTTCGAAAGTTAGTTGCCGGCCCAGGCGTGTATATATGTGATGAATGTATTGAACTTTGCACTGAAATCGTAGAAGAAGAGCTTGGGACAGAAGAAGAAGTGGAGTTCAAGGATGTTCCGAAGCCAAAAGAAATTCGGGATATTTTAGATGAATATGTAATTGGTCAAGATCAAGCGAAGAAGAACTTATCGGTAGCTGTTTATAACCATTACAAACGAATTAATTCAAATAGTAAAATTGATGATGTGGAACTGGCAAAAAGTAATATCGCAATGATCGGTCCAACAGGAAGCGGTAAAACGTTGCTTGCGCAGACTCTTGCACGTATTCTCAATGTGCCATTTGCTATTGCTGATGCGACATCTTTAACAGAAGCAGGTTATGTTGGGGAAGATGTAGAGAACATCCTACTCAAACTAATCCAAGCTGCTGATTATGATGTGGAAAAGGCTGAAAAGGGAATCATTTACATTGACGAAATCGATAAAGTCGCTCGAAAGTCGGAGAATCCTTCGATTACGAGAGATGTGTCAGGTGAAGGGGTTCAGCAGGCATTGCTGAAGATTCTTGAAGGTACTGTTGCAAGTGTCCCACCACAAGGTGGAAGAAAACATCCACATCAAGAATTTATTCAAATTGACACAACGAACATTTTATTCATATGTGGTGGAGCATTCGACGGCATTGAACCGATTATTAAACGTCGTTTAGGACAGAAAGTAATTGGTTTTGGCTCAGATGTAAAGCAGGCAGAAGTGGAAGATAAGGATCTATTATCAAAGGTTTTACCAGAAGATCTTTTACGATTTGGGCTTATTCCTGAATTTATCGGGCGTCTTCCAGTTATTGCGAGTTTAACTTCATTAGACGAGGATGCGTTGATTGAAATTTTAACAAAGCCTAAAAATGCTTTAGTTAAACAATTCCAAAAAATGCTTGAAATCGATGATGTAGAGTTAGAATTCGAAGAAGAAGCTCTAAATGAGATTGCGAAAAAGGCGATTGAACGTAAAACAGGAGCACGTGGACTACGCTCTATTATCGAAGCGATTATGCTCGATGTAATGTACGAATTGCCTTCACGTGATGATATTTCAAAATGTATTATTACGAAGGAAACTGTTACTGAAAGCAGTGCACCAAAGCTCCTTCTAAAAGATGGAACTGTGATCGAAGAAGAAACGAAAACTTCGGCTTAAATAGAGAGAGGTCAAACCAATAATCTGGTTTGGCCTTTTTTTGTTGACTAAGGATTTTTATAAAATCCCTCGACTTAATACTCGTATAAGGAGCATCGGTATGAAAAAATAACAGGAAAACTTCCCCTTAATGAGCAAGTATCATGAAAAAGAGCCGAAATAACAGGAAAAGTTCCTGCTAATCCTTCAAAAAATGCCAAAACAAACGATTTTGCTCTCCATAAGCGGAAAATCTTCCGTTATTTCTCCTAAAAGAGACTCCATCGAGGAGATAACAGGAAAAGTTCCGCTTAAGGATGAGATATTTGGCTCGAAATTAGACAAAGCGAAGCTTCCGACATTTTGTAGGAGTTTTTTTTGATCCTTTCGTTTTTTCCTTTCATTGAAAGATTTCTATAAATTTGTTGTTTATTCCATTCTGCATGAGGAGATACTAGATCTACAAAGGTTCTTCTCTACAAGTTGTTTCAAACGGAATCGTACATAACAACGAATGGAAGAGGCATCCGTATTAACCCGAGGCTCCAGATTATACAAGCTAGAGAGGTACAGGAGGGAAAACCATGAGTTGGACAGGGATAGCCTTATTTATCCAGCTTTTTTTCGGTATCGTAATAGGGCTTTATTTTTGGAATTTATTAAGAAATCAACGGACGCAAAAAGTATCAATAGATAGGGAATCAAGAAAAGAAATGGACCAACTCAAAAAAATGCGGTCCATCTCTTTAACTGAGCCACTTTCGGAGAGGGTTCGTCCCTCAAGCTTTGAGGATATCGTTGGCCAAGAAGATGGAATAAAGGCCCTCAAAGCTGCCTTGTGCGGGCCAAATCCACAGCATGTGATTATCTATGGTCCACCTGGAGTTGGAAAAACAGCTGCGGCAAGACTAGTGCTTGAAGAAGCGAAGAAAAACCCTAAGTCTCCGTTCAAACCAAGTTCTGTGTTTGTTGAACTTGATGCAACAACGGCTCGTTTTGATGAACGTGGAATTGCAGATCCCCTTATTGGCTCCGTTCACGACCCCATTTATCAAGGGGCTGGTGCAATGGGACAAGCGGGAATTCCACAACCAAAGCAAGGGGCTGTCACGAATGCGCATGGTGGTGTGCTATTTATTGACGAGATTGGTGAACTCCACCCGATTCAAATGAATAAGCTTCTAAAAGTATTAGAGGATCGCAAAGTCTTTTTAGAAAGTGCCTACTATAATGAGGAAAATACGCAAATCCCAAATCATATTCACGATATTTTTAAAAACGGTTTACCAGCCGATTTCCGTTTAATTGGGGCGACGACAAGAACCCCTAGTGAAATCCCACCTGCCATTCGCTCTCGCTGCATGGAAGTATTTTTCCGAGAACTCACAGAAGATGAGATTGAAAGGGTTGGCAAGAAAGCAGCTGAAAAAGTGAAATTGTCAATTGGTGAGACGGGACTAAGTACGCTTGCGAATTACGCTCGAAATGGTCGCGAAGCCGTAAATCTAATTCAAACCTCAGCTGGACTTGCGATTCAGGAAGAACGTGATTTTATTAAGGATGAGGATATTGAGTGGGTCGTCCATTCCAGCCAACTTTCTCCGCGAATGGAAAGAAAGATTATGAAATTCTCGACAATTGGTCTTGTGAATGGGTTAGCTGTCTATGGACCAAATACAGGCTCATTATTAGAAATTGAAGTGATGGCGATTCCAACTCGAGACAAGGGTTCGATTAATATTACGGGGATTGTTGAGGAAGAGAGTATAGGTGATCGAAGTAAATCAATTCGAAGGAAGAGTATGGCCAAAGGTTCGATTGAAAATGTCATTACTGTGCTTCGTTCTATGGGTGTTCCGGCAGATGAATTTGATATTCATGTGAATTTTCCAGGAGGAGTGCCAATTGATGGTCCTTCAGCGGGAATCGCAATGGCTACGGGAATTTACTCTGCCATTTACAAATTGCCCATTGATCATACAGTTGCGATGACGGGCGAAATTAGTATCCATGGGAATGTAAAGCCGATTGGCGGCGTCCTTCCGAAGATTAAAGCTGCGAAAAAAGCAGGAGCTGAAACAGTAATTATTCCAAAAGAAAATGTTCAATCTATTTTGAATGAGGTAAAGGGAATTGAAATTATTCCTGTTACCCATCTTTCAGAAGTATTTGATCTTGCGCTTTTGAAAGATAAGGCGGAGGAAAGAGCGATTACGGCGTCGATTGAATTAAAGAAAAAGGAAAGCATTTAGCTTTTTGCTTTGGAAAAAGATAAAAGACTTCGGTTTGTATATTAAGCCGAAGTTTTTTATTGCCAATAAATTGTCCGAATTCATGCATTACCGTCAAAAAATGAACGATACTAAAGGATAGTTGCCTGGAATTCATCATTAATTTTGTGATGAATAAAAATATCGTCAGGAGCCTTAAAATAGACTATTGTTCGTAAATACGATAGAATTGTACAATGAATTATTCTCATTTTTTTAAAGATAGATATGCATTTGGAGGTGCTAATGTATGGCGAATAAGAAGGAAATAATCGTCCCCCTCCTACCGCTTCGAGGCTTACTTGTGTATCCTACTATGGTCTTACATCTTGATGTAGGCCGGGATAAGTCTGTTCAAGCTTTAGAGAAGGCAATGGTAGATGATAGTCTCATTTTTTTAACAACGCAAAAAGATATGTCTATAGATGATCCTGGGGAAGAGGATTTATTCAGAATGGGGACGTTAACGAAGGTAAAGCAAATGCTGAAGCTCCCAAACGGTACCATTCGCGTCCTTGTAGAAGGTTTAAAAAGGGCTGAAATTATAAGTTTTTATGATGAAAAGGACCACTTTGCGGTAAGTTTGAAAACATATGTTGATTCATCTGAAAAAGATGTTGAAGACGAAGCGTTCATGCGCACTTTACTTGAGTATTTTGAACAATACATAAAAATGTCCAAAAAAATTTCGGCTGAAACCTACTCAAGCTTAACTGATATCGAGGAACCAGGAAGAATGGCGGATATTATTGCATCGCATTTGCCATTAAAGCTGAAGGAAAAGCAGGAAATTTTAGAAACGCTCGATGTAAAAGAGCGAGTTAATCGACTAATTGAAATTATTCATAATGAAAAAGAAGTTTTAAATTTAGAAAAGAAGATCGGGCAACGTGTTAAGAAGTCGATGGAAAGAACGCAAAAGGAATATTATTTGCGTGAACAAATGAAAGCGATCCAGAAAGAACTCGGTGATAAGGACGGAAAATCAGGTGAAGTAGCTGAACTAGCTGAGAAAATTGAAAATGCGAATATGGTCGAGCATGTGAAAAAAGCAGCGTTAAAGGAACTCGAGCGTTATGAGAAAGTCCCTTCAACATCAGCTGAAAGTTCGGTCATTCGAAATTATATTGATTGGCTCATTAGCCTTCCATGGACAAATGCAACAGAAGATGATCTAGATATTTTAAAAGCAGAACGAATTTTAGATGAAGATCATTATGGCTTGGAAAAGGTAAAAGAACGCGTGCTTGAATATTTAGCTGTGCAGAAAATGACCAATTCATTAAAAGGTCCAATTTTATGCCTTGCTGGACCACCTGGAGTAGGTAAAACGAGTTTAGCTCGTTCGATTGCACGCTCATTAAATCGAAATTTCGTCCGTATTTCGCTCGGTGGTGTACGTGATGAATCTGAAATTCGCGGACATCGTCGTACATACGTTGGAGCAATGCCGGGACGAATCATTCAAGGAATGAAAAAAGCTGGCACGATTAATCCAGTTTTTTTACTTGATGAAATTGATAAGATGTCTAGTGATTTCCGCGGGGATCCATCCTCAGCGATGCTCGAAGTTTTGGATCCTGAGCAAAATCATAATTTTAGTGATCACTATATTGAAGAAACGTATGATTTATCAAAAGTCATGTTTATTGCTACAGCCAATGACTTAAGTTCGATTCCAGGACCATTACGTGATCGGATGGAGATCATCTCTATTGCGGGCTATACAGAATTGGAAAAGATAAATATTGCTAAGGATCATTTATTGCCTAAACAAATCAAAGAGCACGGAATGACGAAGTCTCAATTGCAAATTAGAGAAGATGGCATCCAAAAGATTGTCCGTTATTATACAAGAGAAGCTGGCGTACGTAGCTTAGAAAGACAACTCGCAGCGATTTGTCGGAAGACGGCGCGCATTATCGTTTCAAATGAAAAAAAACGAGTGGTAATTACTGAAAAGAACGTCGAAGAATTTCTAGGAAAAACAATTTTCCGTTACGGTCAAGCAGAGCTTGAAGACCAAGTAGGTGTGGCAACAGGACTAGCGTATACAACGGTTGGTGGAGATACGCTGCAAATTGAAGTATCATTATCACCTGGAAAAGGAAAGCTTGTGTTGACAGGAAAGCTTGGCGATGTGATGAAGGAATCCGCTCAAGCAGCTTTTAGTTATGTACGTTCAAAGGCTCCAGAGCTTGGGATCGATGAAGATTTTCATGAGAAACATGATATCCATATTCATGTCCCTGAAGGAGCGGTGCCAAAGGACGGCCCTTCAGCAGGGATCACGATGGCGACAGCGCTTGTTTCTGCACTGACAGGAAAACCGATTAAAAAAGAGGTTGGAATGACCGGGGAGATTACTCTTAGAGGAAGAGTTCTTCCAATTGGTGGCTTGAAGGAAAAAACATTAAGTGCCCATCGTGCAGGTCTGTCCATTATCATCCTGCCAAAGGATAATGAAAAAGACATTGATGACATTCCTGAAAGTGTAAGGAATGAACTGAAGTTTTTCCCAGTTACTCATGTAGATGAAGTATTGTCTATTGCCCTGAATGGCGGTGTAGGGTCGTGAAAGTAGTAAGTTCTGATATTGTTATAAGCGCCGTAAAGCCTGCTCAGTATCCTGAGAGTGAATTACCTGAATTTGCGTTAGCAGGGCGCTCGAATGTAGGGAAGTCCTCTTTTATTAACAAAATGCTCAATCGAAAAGGGTTAGCAAGAATCTCTTCCAAACCAGGGAAGACGCAAACTTTGAACTTTTATTTAATCAATGAAATTCTCCATTTTGTTGATGTTCCAGGTTATGGCTATGCGAAGGTCTCTAAGAAAGAGCGAGAAGCTTGGGGGAAAATGATTGAAACGTACTTAACCACACGTGAACAGTTACGTGCTGTGTTGTTAATCGTGGATTTACGTCATCCGCCTACAAGTGATGATATTATGATGTATAATTTTTTAAAGCATTATCATATACCATGTATTGTCATTGCTACAAAAGCCGATAAAATACCAAAATCAAAATGGCAAAAGCATTTCAACGTAACAAAAGAAACATTAGATTTAGATCCAAATGATACGATCATCCTTTTCTCATCGGAAACAGGGAAGGGCAAGGATGAAGCATGGGCCGCAATTAAAAGTTATATGGAGTAAACGGAGGAACTTGGTGAGATTTTTCACCAAGTTCTTTTTTTGTTTTTGGCTCATACAAATAGATATAAAACACAGTCCAAGCCAAATGGAGAGATTTTGTCGATAAAAAGGGAATCTGGAGTATGTGAGAGAATCTGACAAGAAATAGGCGTCTGCCCAAGATGAACGTTTGTATAGACAATGACGAGCTTCAATAGACTGAAATTTCGATAAATATGAACTTTGCGTCAAAAAATCTGCTTTGTTACGCTTGAGTAAGTCTTTTAAAGATATAAAAGGGGGAAATCATTTTATGAAAAGATTAAAACACGGGGTAATTGGGGGTATTTTAGTCTTCTTATTAGCGGCATGTGGTTCAGATGGTGCTTCTTCTGAAAATGCAGATGGATTCAAGCTTGTGAACAATGGAGAATTTGTCTTTGCATCTTCAGGGGAATTTAAGCCATTTAGTGTTACAGAACCAGATGGAAAGATGTCAGGCTTTGATATCGAAGTAGGTGAAGCAGTAGCAAAAGAGCTTGGTCTTGAAGCAGTGCAGCAGAAAATGAAATTTGGAAGTATTGTAGAGAGTGTGAAGGCGGGACGGGTAGATGCTGCCGTTGCCAGTCATACGATTACGGAGGAACGTCTAGAGCATGTCAGTTTTTCTACTCCATACTACTTTTCAGGTCCACAAATTTTTGTGCGCCCAGATAGTTCAGTAGAAACCATTGCTGATTTAGAAGGATTAGAAATTGCCGTCTCAAAAGGTTCTACGTATGAGGAAAATGCATCAAGCGTCTCAGACAAGATCATTTTTTATGATAGTGATGTGACCGCACTTGAAGCCCTTAGCCGTGGGAAGCATGATGCGGTCATTACGGACTTCGTTACCGGTAAAGAAGCGATTGGTGCTGGAATGGAGATTGAAGGAAGAGAATTACTTGGAAAAAGCGAGCAGGCAATTGCTGTTTCGAAAGATAATGAAGCGCTCCTAGAAAAAATAAATGAGGCACTTCAAACCTTAAAAGAAAATGGTACATTAGCGGAAATTAGTAAGAAATATATTGGTGAGGATATCACAGTCATTCCTGAAGAGTCTTAAGTAATCTATGTTTTCATATTGGGTGTTGCATTATTGTAAATGTCCAAAAGCCGACATTTACACCTCCAATTAGGTTTATGAGCACATGCTATTTTTGTACGGCTTTTCGCAGACGTTCTTATTGTTTTATTGTATGAAGCGGTTTGAATTGACTAACTAACATTTGAAAAGCAAAAGTGCTTGCGAAAAGGGCTGATTAAAGGGTGAATGTACGCAACTGTGGTGCATTCGCCTTTCGTTATCATATGGATAGGAGGTATCTTTTTGGAAATATTTTCATTATTTATTGAAACTTCTCCGATATTTTTACGGGGGATGCTATTAACTTTTCAATTAACGATTGTAGCGGTTTTTATTGCTATTTTCATTGGTTTATTTTTTTCATTTTTAAAAATTTCAAATATAAAAATACTTGAGTGGATTGCGAACTTATATATTTTTCTCGTACGAGGTACGCCGCTCGTTGTGCAAATATTTATCTTCTATTTTGGATTAACAGCTTTGAATATTTCACAATTTTGGTCTGTTGTACTCGGACTTGCTTTTCATAATGGGGCCTATATTGCAGAAATTTTCCGCGGCTCCATACAATCAGTCGATAAGGGACAAATGGAAGCAGCCCGCTCGCTTGGGATGTCCATTCCATTATCGATGCGAAGAATCATCATGCCACAAGCGTTTCGTAGGGCTTTGCCGCCACTTGGAAATCAATTTATCATTGCCTTAAAGGATTCTTCACTCGCTTCCTTTATTGGCATGTATGAGCTTTTCAATGTGGCAACGACATTAGGTTCGAGTGATTTCGATTATATGAGCTATTTATTAATCGTTGCGGTCTATTATTTAGTTCTTGTTCTATTCTTCTCGCTTCTTGTTGGGAAGGTAGAAAAGAAAATGGCAAGCAGTGATTAAGGAATAAGGGGAGATAGAATGAGTGAGTCGTTAATGATTGAAGTGGAAAAGTTAAATAAATCATTTGGTAAATTACATGTCTTAAAAGATATTGATATGACGGTGAAGGAAAGCGAAGTCGTCTGTTTAATTGGGGCTAGTGGCTCTGGTAAAAGTACACTCTTACGTTGCTTGAACTTTCTAGAAATAAAGGATAGCGGCAAGATCATCATCGAAGGGGAGCAGATTGAGGAATCGACTCATGACTTAAATCAAGTTAGGGCCAGAGTCGGTATGGTCTTTCAACATTTTCATTTATTCCCACATAAGACTGTTTTAGAGAATGTAATGGAAGCCCCTCTTTTTGTGAAAAAGATGGTGAAGGAAGAGGCGAAAAAGGAAGCGCAAAGCTTGCTTGAAAAAGTAGGTTTATCAGATAAAGCAGATGTCTATCCTTCAAAGCTATCAGGTGGGCAAAAACAGCGTGTGGCAATTGCTCGTGCTCTTGCAATGAAACCGGACATTATGCTCTTTGATGAACCGACATCAGCGCTTGATCCGGAATTGGTTGGAGAAGTATTAGCTACGATGAAGGAGCTAGCCTTAGAAGGAATGACGATGATTGTCGTTACACATGAAATGGGTTTTGCCCGAGAAGTTGCTGATTGGGTTGTCTACATGCATGACGGAAAAATCGTCGAAGTAGGCCATCCGCAAGAACTATTCCAAAAACCGAGAGAACAGAGAACGAAGGAGTTTTTAGATTCGGTGTTATAGAAATAAAAAGAACATCCAAGAGTGGATGTTTTTTTGTTGTCTAGGAGCTGCCTCGACTTCATGTTCGTAAAAGGATCGGTATGAAAAAATAACAGGAAAACTTCCGCTTCATAAGGAACCATCATGAAAAAGAGCCGATATAACAGGAAAACTTCCTGCTATTCCCTCAAAAAATGCCAAAATAAACATTTTTACCCTCCATAAGCGGAAAATCTTCCGTTATTTCCCCTAAAAGGGACTCCATCTCGGAGATAACAGGAAAACTTCCGCTTATGGAGGAGAGATGTTTGGATCGAATGAGAAAAACTGAAGCTTCCTATATTTTATAGGAGTTTTTTTCATATTCCATTCGCATTTATTTCTTCTTCACAAACAACAAATAGCCTCCGATAACAATGAGTAAGAGTGGCCAATAAGTTAAGATAGATGTTACCCCATTTTCAAGAAAACCAAGCCACCCCATTATTTTTTCATTAAAAAGTAACAGAATTGCCAATACTAGGAATAATAGTCCTTGGAAGAGTCCGGCTCCGACCTTTTGATAACGAAGGAGAAAGCCAAGTGCAATTATTAGGATAAAAGCACCGATCGAGTTCGGCCAAATCGTCAGGTGATTAATCACATGGAAATGAAGACCAAATCCTGTGAGAATAACACCTGGTAGAATGGCTTCATGATCCTTTGCTAAATACCCTTGAAATAAAAAGGCAAGTCCGACAATGATTAACAGAGTAGGCCAAGTGTGAAGCCCTTCAAAAACAGTGATAGTTGATTGTTCTAAAAAAAAGTATCCCCCAAATCCTACTAGAATGATTCCAGGGAAAATTCGTTGATTTTTCATATTTGACACATCCAAAATAGTTATTCTGACTTTATTCTATAATAAGTAGAAGAAGTAGTCATGTGCACAGATTTGTTTACTTGAATAGTGCGATCTTTTTTGTTAAGGTACTAGAGGAAGAACTTTGTCGGAATAAGGAAGAATGAAATTTTGAGTTTCTATTAATATTATCACACGATTTCATGATATGTTCACATTTCGTTAGTTATTAGAAATTTTATCATGTTATAATAATTATTAAGTGGGATGATTTCTGCTCTTATTTAAGCTGGAATCAACTTAAGTATATTCGAACAATTTTGGGGGTACGAAACAATCATGCATATTCTAACTGTTGGTCTAAATTATAAAACAGCCCCAGTTGAAATTCGAGAGCGTTTAACGTTTGACCCGTCCTTACTAGGGGATGCAATGAGTAAGTTGAACGGAAAAAAGAGTATCCTTGAGAACGTTATTCTATCAACTTGTAATCGCACAGAAATATATGCAGTCGTGGACCAGATTCATACTGGACGCTACTATATTAAGGAATTTTTATCAGAATGGTTTAATATTCCACAACAGGAGTTTTCGCCATTCTTATTTGTCTATGAGCAAGATGGGGCAATTGATCACTTATTTAATGTGGCATGCGGGTTGAATTCTATGGTCTTAGGAGAAACGCAGATCCTTGGACAGGTGCGCTCAAGCTTTATCGAAGCGCAAGAACAGCAAACAACGGGTACCGTGTTTAATCAATTATTTAAACAAGCGATCACATTGGCAAAACGTGCTCATTCCGAAACAGATATTGGGGCAAATGCAATGTCTGTAAGTTATGCTGCTGTTGAACTTGCAAAGAAAATATTTGGTTCATTAAATGGAAAGCATGTCCTCATATTGGGTGCAGGTAAAATGGGTGAGCTAGCCATTCAAAACCTTCACGGCAATGGAGCAAGCCAAGTGACCGTTATTAATAGAACATTTGAAAAAGCGAGAAGCTTAGCGGAGCGTTTTTCCGGTCAAGCGAAATCGTTGAATGAACTTCAATGTGCCTTAATTGAAGCAGATATCGTCATTAGTTCTACTGGAGCAAAGGATTTTGTTATCGATAAGGACATGATGGAAGATGTCGAGAGAGTTCGAAAAGGGAAGCCATTATTTATGGTCGACATTGCCGTACCACGTGACTTAGATCCGATGCTTGCAGAACTCGATAATGTATTCTTATATGATATTGATGATTTAGAAGGAATTGTCGAAGCGAATTTACAAGAACGTCAAAAGGCAGCTGCAAAAATTTCATTGATGATTGAGGCGGAAATCGTCGAGTTCAAGCAGTGGTTAAATATGCTTGGGGTTGTTCCTGTTATTTCAGCTCTACGCGTAAAAGCTCTGCAAATTCAAGCTGAAACGATGGAGAGCATCGAAAGAAAGCTTCCGCATCTTTCTGATCGAGAAATGAAGGTTCTCAATAAGCATACGAAAAGTATCATCAATCAAATGCTTAAAGATCCGATTTTACAGGCGAAAGAGCTTGCTGGAACAAATAATGCTGATGAAGCGCTGGATTTATTCATGAGAATATTCAATATTGAAGACCTTGTAAAAGAACAGCAAGAATCGAAAGTTGCCGATTTAAAGAGAGCTGTTGTTGCAACACCACAAGCTTCCTTTCAATCATAAAAGGAGTTCTATCTATGATTGAGGTTAACATGACTCGGCTACATGAATTCACAATTATTCTATATGCCTTGAGTATATTACTATATTTTATTGATTTTCTTTACAGTAGCCGGAAAGCAAACCAAGTTGCCTTCTGGTTACTTGCGTTTGTATGGCTTTTACAAACGACGTGTTTGTGTATTTACATGGTGAATACAGGTAGGTTTCCAGTGCTGACCATCTTTGAAGGCCTCTATTTTTATGTCTGGGTTCTTATTACATTATCACTTGGAATTAATCGCTTAATGAAGGTTGATTTCATTGTTTTCTTTACAAACGTAATAGGGTTCGTGATGATGGTGATTCATACATTCGCACCTATTCAATACGAATCTGAAATTATGGTCAATCAGCTTTCATCTGAATTACTATTTATACATATTACAATGGCGATTCTATCATATGGAGCATTTTCAATATCAGCGGTATTTTCCCTACTCTATTTATTACAATACAATCTTTTAAAAAGAAAAAAATGGGGAGCTAGGCTCATTCGAATTGCTGATTTAACAAAGCTTGAGCATATGTCCCATGTACTAAACGTAATTGGTGTCCCGATGCTTTTATTATCACTGATACTAGGGTTGCAATGGGCTTATATTAAGTTACCAGAAATGATTTGGTACGATGCGAAAGTCATCGGCTCTTTTATTGTCCTTGTTGTATATGGAGTCTATCTATACTTGCGGGTTGGGAAAGGATTTCAAGGAAAAAGCTTAGCCTTGTGGAATCTAGCCTCATTTTTAATCATTTTAATCAATTTCTTTCTGTTTGGTCAGTTATCCTCCTTCCATCTATGGTACACATAGGAAACTCCCCAATCAGAGGTTACAAGTATAAAAAAATCATCCGTTTTTAGGAGGCAATCATGAGAAAATTTATTGTTGGTTCAAGACGTAGTAAGCTAGCTTTAACACAAACAAATTGGGTCATTGATCAATTAAGAAAATTGGATTCTTCTTACGATTTTGAAGTGAAGGAAATCGTTACAAAAGGAGATAAAATTTTAGATGTAACCCTTTCAAAAGTGGGAGGAAAAGGTCTATTTGTGAAAGAAATTGAGCAGGCGATGCTTGACGGCGAAATCGATTTGGCGATTCATAGCATGAAGGATATGCCCGCAGTTCTTCCAGAAGGACTTGTGATTGGCTGCATTCCTGAAAGAGAAGACCATCGTGATGCGTTAATTTCTAAAGGTCATGTTAAATTACAGGATCTAAAAGCAGGTTCGGTCATTGGTACAAGTAGCTTACGTCGTGGAGCGCAATTATTGGCGGTTCGACCTGATCTTGAAATCAAATGGATTAGAGGAAATATTGATACTCGTCTTGCAAAACTAGAAACGGAAGAATATGATGCGATTATTTTAGCAGCAGCAGGGCTCGCGCGTATGGGTTGGGCATCTGATGTTGTAACGGAATTCCTTGAACCAGAAATATGTCTTCCGGCAGTTGGCCAAGGTGCCTTGTCGATTGAGTGTAGAGGAAACGATACCGAGCTGCTTACTCTTTTAAATAAATTTACATGCCGGAACACCGACGTGACCGTTCGAGCAGAGCGTGCATTCCTTCATAAAATGGAAGGTGGCTGTCAAGTTCCGGTCGCTGGTTATGCCTTTATAAACGATGATAAAAAAATCGTCTTAACAGCTCTCGTTGCTTCACCTGATGGAAAAACGATCTATAAAGAGCGTGTAGAAGGTACAGATCCTGAACAATTAGGTGTAGCTGCAGCGGATTACTTAATTGACAAGGGAGCAAAAGCATTAATTGATGCGGTGAAAGAGGAGTTAGACGGAGAATGAGTCCTTCTGCCTTAACAGGAAAAAAAGTATTGGTTCCACGGGGAAAGAAGAACGCGTCTACCTTTTCTGCGATTGTAGAAGAATTTGGAGGGATTCCAGTTGAGGTCCCTCTTCTTGAATTCCGTCCAGTTAAAAAAGAGGCTCTTCTTGAACGGATACTGACTTCTTTACATACATCCGATTGGATCGTTTTTACAAGCGATGTAACGGTGACGACCTTTTTTTCAATCGTACAGGATGGACAAGTACAAGGATTGCCAAAGATTGCTGTAATCGGAGAAAAAACGGAAGAAGCTTTATTAAAAAAGGGGATTTCCGTTGATTTTAAGCCAAAGCGTTATGTGGCAGAGAGCTTTGTAGAAGAGTTTGCGCCTTTTGTGAAAAAAGGTGAAAAGCTCTTCATTCCAAAAGGAAATTTAGCACGCGATTATATTGCTCAATTTTTTAAAGAAAAAGGCCATGCTGTCGATGAGACGATTATTTATGAAACTTATTTTCCTGAAGATAGCAAAGAAAAACTGAAACATTTATTGCAAAATCGCGAGCTAGATATTCTTCCCTTTACAAGTCCATCAACGATTGAACATTTTATGTCAGTGGTCAATCATTACGATTTACACGCCCACATAAATAATTGTATTGTGGCAGCGATTGGTCCAGTATCGAAACAAAAATGTGAATCAATGGGACTTACTGTACATGTTTGTCCTGAAGTCTACACTTCCTATGAAATGCTTTATGCAATTGAAAAATATATGATGCAAAAAACGAAAATTGGAGGATAAAATAATGAGCTTAGCATTTAATCGTCATCGTCGTCTTAGACAGTCTACAGCCATGCGTTCAATGGTTCGAGAAAATCATCTTCATGTAGAGGATTTCGTCTATCCATTATTTGTCGCTGAAGGCGAAAATATTAGAAAAGAAATCTCTTCTATGCCGAATGTATTTCAATTATCACTAGACCATTTACTTGAAGAGATGGAAGAGGTTGTTTCTTTAGGAATCAAATCTGTCCTTTTATTTGGAATTCCTCTTGAGAAAGATGAATGTGGGCATGGCGCTTTCCATGATCATGGGATCGTTCAAGAAGCAACTCGTCTTATTAAAGAGCATTATCCAGAATTAGTGATTATTGCGGATACATGTCTATGCGAATATACAAGTCATGGACATTGTGGAATTGTCGAAAATGGCAAAGTATTAAATGATCCTTCATTGAAATTACTTGTCGATACAGCTGTAAGTCAGGCGAAAGCTGGAGCTGATATTATTGCTCCATCTAATATGATGGATGGTTTTGTCACGGCGATTCGTGCTGGTCTAGATGAAGCTGGTTTTGAAGATACGCCAATCATGTCTTATGCAGTCAAATATTCCTCTGCTTTCTACGGTCCATTTAGAGATGCGGCAGAAAGCACACCACAATTCGGTGATCGGAAAACGTATCAAATGGATCCAGCGAACCGTTTAGAAGCATTTCGTGAAGCAGAATCTGATGTCGCAGAAGGTGCCGATTTTCTCATTGTGAAGCCAGGAATGCCTTATTTGGATATCGTCCGTGATGTGAAAAATCATTTCACGTTGCCGGTAGTGATTTACAATGTGAGCGGAGAATACTCGATGGTGAAAGCGGCCGCTCAAAATGGCTGGATCGACGAAAAATCAGTTGTAATGGAAATGCTAGTAGGGATGAAGCGCGCTGGGGCAGATATTATTATTACTTATCATGCTAAAGATGCGGCAAAATGGCTGAAAGAAAATTAATTTTAAATATGTGAGAAATGAGGGATAATGATGCGTTCTTACGATCGATCGATTGCTGCTTTTCAAGAAGCGAAAGAATTAATGCCTGGTGGGGTGAATAGCCCTGTTCGTGCCTTTAAATCGGTCCATATGGATCCGATTTTTATGGAAAGAGGAAAAGGTTCTAAAATCTATGATATTGATGGAAATGAATATATTGATTATGTTTTATCATGGGGTCCGCTCATTCTTGGACATACAAATGACAGAGTTGTAGAAGCGTTGAAAAAAGTTGCGGAGCTTGGGACAAGCTTTGGTGCACCTACGGTTTTGGAAAATGAGCTTGCAAAGCTTGTGATTGAACGTGTTCCTTCGATTGAGGTCGTGCGCATGGTGTCTTCCGGTACAGAAGCGACGATGAGTGCCCTTCGTCTTGCTCGTGGCTATACGGGTCGCAATAAAATTCTAAAGTTTGAAGGCTGTTATCATGGTCATGGTGACTCACTTTTAATTAAAGCTGGATCAGGTGTTGCGACTCTAGGTTTACCAGATAGCCCAGGAGTACCTGAAGGAATTGCTAAAAATACAATCACTGTTCCATACAATGATTTAGCTAGTGTAAAGCTTGCTTTTGAACAATATGGAGAAGATCTAGCTGGTGTGATTGTCGAACCAGTTGCAGGAAATATGGGGGTTGTTCCTCCGCAACCAGGATTTTTAGAAGGTCTTCGTGAAATGACGAAGGAAAACGGCACACTTCTTATTTTTGATGAAGTGATGACAGGCTTCCGCGTTGGTTACAACTGTGCTCAAGGCTATTTTAATGTCACACCAGACTTAACTTGCTTAGGAAAAGTAATTGGTGGTGGCCTTCCTGTTGGTGCTTATGGTGGACGTGCGGATATCATGGAGCAAATTGCTCCGAGTGGACCGATTTATCAAGCAGGAACATTATCTGGTAACCCGCTAGCGATGACAGCAGGGTACGAGACGTTAAGTCAGTTAACACCTGAAAGCTATCAAGAGTTCGAGCGTAAAGCGGATATTCTTGAAGCAGGTATTACAAAGGCAGCCGAGAAATATGGTATTCCGGTTACGTTTAATCGTGCAGGTTCTATGATTGGTTTCTTCTTTACCAATGAAGATGTTATCAATTATGATACGGCAAAAAAATCTAATTTAGAATTTTTTGCTGCTTACTATCGTGAAATGGCAAACCAAGGTGTATTCTTACCACCTTCTCAATTTGAAGGCTTATTCCTTTCAACTGCCCATAGTGACGAAGATATTGAAAAAACGATTGCAGCAGCTGAACGTGCATTTTCAAAACTTAAATAACGCATTTTGACTAAAGGCTTGAATTCTAGTTGTTCCGTGACGCTAGAATTCAAGCTTTTTTATTTTGGTAGATGAGTGGGATCTACACGAACTTTCCTCATACTTATGCGGTTAAAAATGCTCCTGTTCTTTTATCTGGATTTTTATCATAAATATATTTTACGATTCATAAATTGTTAATGACATGGTGATTAATGAGAGGAAATGAAAGGAGGAGTCGCTTTGTCTGAAGGAAATGAATCTTTCTTACGGTTTTCCTTGGAAGAATCGGTCTGGTTTCAAAAAGGACAGGAAGTAGCGGAGCTTATTACCATTTCGCTTGATCCAAATATAACCATTCATGAAAATGAGGATTATGTAACGATTGAAGGAGAATTACAGCTTAGCGGGGAATATCAGCGGAAAGAGACAGATGTTGAAGTGGAAGAGGATGCTCCGTTATCCCCCAAATTTGTTCAACAATTCGATAATCGAGAAGAGGGAGTAACAGAATTCTCTCACCGCTTTCCAGTGGATATTACCATCCCTGTTCATCGGATCGCAAGCATTTATGATCTTGATGTAGAAATTGAATCATTTGATTATGTCTTCCCTGAGCAAAGCTGCATGAAGCTAACAGCTGATTTAACGATAACTGGGCTAAAAAGCGATGAGCCGGAAGTCCAGCAAGAAACAGTTGAACCGGAACCTGCTCTTGCCTATCGAGCGGAAGAACCAGAATTGATGACAGAAGAGGTTGAAGAAGTGAAGGGAGCCGAGGAGACGGTACCACCGACACATGAACTATTCACTCCGTTTGTCGCTGAAGCGAGAAAGTCACCTGATGAAGATGAGGATGTCGAGGAACCTACTCCGATATCATTAGAGACGCCGACTCTTCAAGTTTATGAACCAGAGCCTGAGCTTGAAGTGGTAAAAAGTGTTCCGGACATTTCATTTGCTGCGCAAAGAAGTGAATATTCTCCTGACACAGGAGTCAGTAATGTAGCGGGAGTAGAACAAGCTGAAGTCGAATATGAAAGTCCTGCGTTTGAAGAATCTTCCTCTTCTTCCTCCTCTGAAGAGGTAGCGAAAAAGAAAAAGAAGAAATCATCAAAGAAACAGGGAATTTCAATTACAGAATTTTTAGCAAGAAAAGAAGATGAAGAAGATGTGGCGCGCTTAAAGGTATGCATCGTTCAAAATGGGGATACAATCGACATCATAGCTGAACGTTACGAAGTGTCTACACAACAAATCTTAAAGATTAATCATTTAGAGGTGAATCAAGACGTGTATGAAGGCCAGGTTCTCTACATTCCTGCGACCGTCACCCATAATTAACAAGTAAATAAACATAGATGAAAAACAGGCTGGGTGGGTTGGTCGGAAAAACCTGCTCGTCTGTTTTATCTATTTTAGGCAAAGGATTTGGCTTGTCATCAGCCTATGGAAAGAAGTGAGTTCGAATGAGTGAAACAAATCAATTGCAGAAGGTTGCACCCATTTTGAAGCACTATGGAATTAAGCCTCATTTTGTGGAAAGCTTCCAAAAGGTGAAAAGAATCTATTCAGATAAAGGGGTATTTGCTTTAAAGAAAATCTCCCCTAAACAAGGTACAGATTTCATTAAGCATATTCAATATCTCTATCAAAAAGGATTCAATCGCATAATCCCGATTTACCCAACACTTGATGGACGATATGCGATTATGAATGGAAAGAGTTTGTACTATTTAATGCCATGGCTGCCGAATGAAATTAAAGAAGATCGCCATGAAATTCATCAGCAAATGTTTAGGGAGCTTGCCCGACTGCATACTCTTTCAGTGCGCGAAGTGACCATTAATAAAGAGGAAAAAAGCGAGCATTATGAAAATACGATTCGTGAATGGGAAACAGAAAATGAGTTTCTCGAAGGGTTTTTAGAACAATGTGAGGGAAAGTGGTATATGTCGCCATTTGAACTCCTATTTTGTCTTTATTATCATGATATGAGTCAAGCGTTGCGCTTTTCCACAAACAAATTTAAAGAATGGTATGAAACGACGAAGGATGACGAAAAAGCCCGTGTAGTTCTGGCTCATGGCAAGCTTTCAACAGAACATTTCCTTTATGACGATAGGGGCTATGGATATTTTACAAACTTTGAAAATAGCAAACAAGGATCGCCCATGCATGACCTACTACCATTTTTATCGCGAACATTAAATACGTATCCCAAATCAAATGAAGAGTGTGTCGATTGGATCTATACGTATTTCAAGTATTTTCCTTTGAAAGATGATGAATTAAACCTTCTTTTAAGCTATTTTGCCTATCCTCATGGATTGATATCGATCATAGAGGAATATTATAAGACACCGAACAGACATGAGCGAAAGTATGTCCAAAAACTACAACGAGAATATTGGCATTTGAAAAATACGGAATATATTGTGATGCGAATTGATGAGATTGAAAGACAAAAAAGGCTTGAAAAAGAAGCTCAAGCCCAGGCGCAATCTCAAAGTGACACATAAGGCTAAGATATTTATTTGCCTTATAAACAAAGCGCAGGAACAATCTTTGCCTAGGTTGTTCCCTTATTATAATAATTCGATTTTCAGGGCGACGGTCATTAAGACGAGGGCAATTAAAAACAGGACATCAAAAGCGGTCGGAAATAAAATCGTCCGTATTCCTTGAAAAATGCAGAAAGGAATCGCAAATTGATGCAAAACATCACGAGATTTTCTTAACCATGGTGGAAGTGCATATGGATTATACTTTCTTCTCACGTTCTCTTCCCCCTCTTCCCCAATAGGTATTTTCCTTATTACTTAATCTATGTCCCTTGATTTGGGAATGTGCGAAAAACTTTGTTGTAAGTTTGTCAGTTCGACTGCAGTCGAATTCCGGAATTAATAGTGAAAGTTCCGGAATTATCGACAAAGTTCCGGAATTAACTCAAAAAGTTCCGGAATTAATCCAAAAGTTCCGGAATTAATCCAAAAGTTCCGGAATTATCCCAAAAAGTTCCGGAATCCCCCTAACAGAGCCCATTTCAAACACATTATTCCCTTCATCGAAGTGTCATTTTCTGAAAAAATGTATATACTAAAAAAAATTCGGTTATCCTTATTGACGTTACACTTAATTTTTAGGTAGTATATTGATTATACACATACAGCCATATTGCTTTGATAGGGAAAAGTACGTTGGTTCTTTGCTTTTAGAGAGGAAAACCGCTAGCTGAAAGGTTTTCTAAGCAACACCAGTGGAAGTCGCCCTTGAGCATCTTTTATGAACGATTCGATTCTATTAGTAAAAGACGGGAAATCCGTTATCTTGTTAAGCGCCAATTAATTTTTTGAAATTGATTGGAAAAAAGGTGGTACCGCGAAGCATACTCCATTCGTCCTTTTAATGACGAATGGGGTTTTTATTTGGACTGAAAAAGGAAAGGAAGATTGAGATGGACGCAAATGAATTATCAATGCCAACGAAATATGATCCTAATTCGATTGAAAAGGGTCGTTATGATTGGTGGGTAAAAGGAAAATTTTTTGAAGCACAAAATGATGAGAAAAAAGAACCGTATACAATTGTCATTCCTCCTCCGAACGTGACAGGGAAACTACATCTAGGACATGCGTGGGATACGACATTACAAGATATTTTAACACGCATGAAGCGGATGCAAGGGTATGATGTATTGTGGTTACCAGGAATGGACCATGCGGGGATTGCGACCCAAGCAAAGGTGGAAGCAAAGCTTCGTGAAGAGGGCAAAAGCCGCTATGACCTTGGTCGTGAAGCATTTGTTGAAGAAACATGGAAATGGAAGGAAGAGTATGCAGGTCATATTCGCCAACAATGGTCAAAGCTTGGGCTCGGTCTTGATTATAGCCGTGAGCGTTTCACTCTAGATGAAGGTTTATCAAAAGCTGTTCGTGAGGTTTTCGTTTCGCTTTATAAAAAGGACTTCATTTACCGCGGTGAACGCATCATTAACTGGGATCCATCGACAAAGACTGCTTTATCGGACATTGAAGTTATTTATAAGGATGTTCAAGGTGCTTTTTACCATATGAATTATCCACTTGCTGATGGTTCTGGTTCGATTGAAGTAGCGACGACACGTCCGGAAACGATGCTTGGGGATTCGGCTGTTGCTGTTCATCCAGAAGATGATCGCTACAAGCACCTAATCGGCAAAAAGGTCATTCTCCCAATCGTTGGTCGTGAGATTCCAATCGTGGCGGATGACTATGTTGATATGGAATTTGGTTCAGGGGCTGTAAAAATTACACCTGCTCATGATCCAAATGACTTTGAACTTGGAAATCGTCATAATCTTGAACGTGTTCTTGTTATGAATGAAGATGGAACAATGAATGAGCGTGCTGGCAAATACAAAGATATGGACCGCTTTGAATGCCGCAAGCAAATTGTTAAAGACTTGCAAGAAGCAGGCGTTCTTTTCAAAATTGAAGAGCATATGCATTCTGTCGGTCACTCAGAGCGCAGTGGCGCAGTGGTTGAGCCTTACCTTTCGACACAATGGTTTGTAAAAATGCAGCCACTTGCAGACGAAGCAATTGCCCTTCAGCAAAAAGAAGATAAAGTTCACTTCGTTCCAGACCGTTTCGAAAAAACGTACTTACACTGGATGGAAAATATCCGTGATTGGTGTATTTCTCGTCAACTATGGTGGGGACACCGCATCCCGGCGTGGTATCACAAGGAAACGGGTGAAGTTTACGTAGACCATGAACCACCTGCTGATATTGAAAATTGGCAACAGGATAACGACGTTTTAGATACATGGTTCAGTTCAGCATTATGGCCATTTTCAACAATGGGCTGGCCAGACGCAGAATCAGCTGATTTCAAGCGATTCTATCCAACAGCTGCACTTGTCACAGGCTATGACATCATTTTCTTCTGGGTATCGAGAATGATATTCCAAGGCATTGAATTTACAGGAGAACGTCCATTTAAAGATGTGCTTATTCACGGTTTAGTACGAGATGCACAAGGTAGAAAAATGAGTAAGTCACTAGGCAATGGTGTGGACCCTATGGATGTTATTGCACAATATGGGGCTGACTCCTTACGCTACTTCCTTTCAACAGGAAGCTCACCTGGTCAAGATTTACGCTTTAGCATGGAAAAGGTAGAAGCAACTTGGAACTTTGCCAACAAAATTTGGAATGCTTCACGCTTTGCCTTAATGAATATGAACGGTCTAACCTATGCAGAAATTGATGTCAGTGGTGAAAAATCAGTCGCCGATAAATGGATCTTAACTCGCTTAAATGAAACGATTGACACGGTAACGAGATTAAGCGATCGTTACGAGTTTGGTGAGGTTGGTCGCGTACTTTACAACTTCATTTGGGATGAATTCTGTGATTGGTATATTGAAATGGCAAAACTTCCATTGTATGGGGACGATGAAGCAGCGAAAAAGACGACCCGTTCGATCTTAGCATATGTATTAGATAACACGATGCGTCTGCTCCATCCGTTCATGCCTTTCATTACGGAAGAAATTTGGCAAAACCTTCCGCATCAAGGTGAGTCGATTACAACGGCAAAATGGCCAGAGGTAGCAGAACAACTTTCAGATAGTGAAGCAGCTTCAGAAATGAAACTTCTAGTTGAAATCATTCGCTCAGTACGAAATATTCGTGCTGAAGTAAACACACCGATGAGCAAGAAAATTAAAATGCTTGTAAAGGTAAAGGATGACAATGTGCTGCAAGTGCTTGAAAAAAATCGTTCCTATTTAGAACGCTTCTGTAATCCTGAGGAGCTTGAAATCGGAAAGAATATTCCAACACCAGACAAAGCGATGACAGCTGTTGTTACGGGAGCAGAAATTATTTTACCACTTGAAGGTTTAATCAATTTAGACGAAGAAATTGCTCGTCTTGAAAAAGAGCTTGATAAATGGAATAAAGAAGTGGAAAGAGTACAGAAGAAACTAAGCAATGAAGGCTTCGTGAAGAAAGCGCCGGAAAAAGTCATTGCTGAAGAAAGAGCGAAAGAAGCCGATTATCTCGAGAAAAGAACAGTCGTTGAACTTCGCATTAAAGAATTAAAGGGACAATAAGTTTTAGCAATGAAGACGAATCCATCCCATGGGTTCGTCTTCGGTGTGTAAAAGGAATTTGGATGGTATAATGTTGAACTATGAGAAAGGGCAGTTGGTTGCCTGATTTATCGGACGAGCATATAGAAAAAGGTGAGAACAACATGTTTCAATCATATGAGGAAGCGTTAAAGTGGATTCATTCACGCTTAAGATTAGGAATTAAACCAGGGCTAAGACGGATGGAATGGATGATGGAAAAACTTAATCATCCGGAGAAAAAAATACCGACTGTCCATATTGGTGGTACAAATGGAAAAGGCTCGACGGTCACGTATTTACGTTCGATCTTACAAGAGTCAGGATTAAAAGTCGGAACGTTTACCTCTCCTTATTTTGAACATTTTAATGAAAGAATTTCCATCAATGGTGTTGCCATTAGCGAGGAGGATTTGGTTCGGATTACGAATGTAATCAAGCCATTAAGTGACGAGCTTGAGCAGACGGAGCTGGGCAGTCCAACCGAATTTGAAGTCATTACTGCGATGAGCTTTTACTATTTTGCTGAGATGAATCCAGTAGATCTGGCGATTTATGAGGTTGGTCTTGGTGGAAGATTTGATTCTACTAATATCATCATTCCTCACCTTGCGATTATTACAAGTATTGGCCTTGACCATATAAATATTTTAGGGGATAGCTATAAGCAAATCGCCTTTGAAAAAGCAGGAATCATCAAAGCTGGTGTTCCCATTTTAACGGCTGCCAAACAACGAGAAGCACTTAACGTGATTAAAGAGAAAGCAATGGAAATGGATGCCCCTTTCCATTATCTTAGTGAACAATTTTCGATCGAAAATCATCATTCACTAGACAATGGTGAACGCTTTTCCTTACACACGTCAAAACGCTATTTTGAAAGCTTAGAAATTACCATGCTCGGACAGCATCAAACGGAGAATGCTGCACTAGCAGTTGAAGCTGCTATCCTTTTAGCAGATTCTTATTTGATTACAGAAGAGCATATAAGAACTGGATTGAAAAAAGCTTACTGGCCAGGGAGATTTGAAGTTGTCAGTACAGATCCGTTCATTATTTTGGACGGAGCTCATAATGAAGAGGGGATTGATACACTAGTAGCAGAGCTAAGGCGCAGATTTCCGAGATGGAAAAAGAGACTCATTTTTGCTGCCCTTGGTGATAAAAAAGTCGATCACATGATCAAAAAATTAGATTCAGTCGCTCATCTGATTACATTTACTAGTTTTGATTTTCCTCGAGCGGCAAGTGCCGAGGAACTATATGCCTTGAGTAGCTTAGACAAAAAAAGGGCAGAAGGCGATTGGCAGAAGGCAATTAGAGAAGAGATTGACGCACTTGAAGAAAACGAAATGCTCGTAATTACAGGTTCTTTATATTTTCTATCTGAAGCAAAACCGTATATTGAGAAAAGAAGGTAATTTAGTACGTTAATTTGTAAAATATATGACAAAAGTTAGAAAATTTGTTAAACTAATAATGAATATTATGACTATTTTCCCAAAAAGCAAATAGAGAATATAGTAATCGATTAAGGTAATCAGTTCTGCTTTAAACTAACTAGAAGTGGGAGGGCTAACATTGATCAAACCGCATGTGAAAAGAATTATATGGTTCTTATGGCTCCTTTTCGTACCTGCTGGTATGTGGCTCATTTATCAAAACTTCCCTCCCCTAGTTCCATCTATTAATATTGATCTATTAGGATTTCTATTATTAACCTGCTTTGTGGCTAGTACACCGATGATTATCAATAATACGCCGATATTTTATATTCAATGGGTGTCATTAACGGTCTTTTTAACATTTGGTCTTTTTGTTGAAGTCCTTTTTATGCAAATAGCTATCATTGTTTTGTTACTTAGAATTCGAATTCCAAAGGAACAAATGTACCGCTTACCTTTAAACTGGCTCATGTTCTTTCTTATTTCTGTCGCAAGTGGTCTAATCTATTATTCTGTTGGGGGAACCCATGGAATTGATCTACTAAGTAGCCCTAGTAATCTTCTTTACGTTGTTGCTTATGCAGTAACCTATTTTGTCCTAAATCACTTTGTGTTAACGATTGTCGGATATGTTCTACAAGGACGGAAAAGGGCTTTATTCGACCAAGATTTCGTTTGGGAAGCTGTAACCACGATTCTTACCCTCCCGATAGGATTGATTTTATACATTTTATATGATGAAGTGGGCATTGTTTCCGTCATTTTTGTCGGGATTCCATTTGCTAGTCTTTCGGTCATTTTAAATCTTTATCATTCAAGCGATAAGGTCAATCATTATTTGCAAAATGCTGCAGAAATTGGCCATGAACTAGCCGAACGGTTGCATGTGGAGGAAGTGTTGGATTTATTTATTCAAAAGCTTACCGAAATGTTCCCCGTTGATTATGCTTATATTTTGGATGTAGTGAATGATAAAGAGCTTCAATTGCTCAGAAGTGTTGAAAATAATGAAAGCAATGCTATTCGTTTTCCACCACAATTGAAAGAACAAGGAATAAGCGGTCATGTTTGGGCAACGGGAAAGGCAGTTCTCTACCATTCAAAGAAAGAATGGCGGAATATTGTCCAAGGTTATATGCCAAAGGCGGTGGAAAGCATTATCTGTGTGCCGATTGTCCGCAGCAATGAAGTGGTCGGAATTCTCCTGCTAGCCTCTGAGCATAAGAGGGCCTATGAAAAAGCACAACTAATGATTGTTGATATTTTAAGTTCTTATTTTGCAGTCGCCATTGAAAATGCAAAACATCATGAGCAAACGAAAGAAGAAAGTGAGCGTTGCGCTTTAACAAAGCTTTATAACTATCGCTATATGGAGAAAGTGTTAGAAGAAGAATATGTCCTTTTAACAAACCGACAGAGAGAGCATTTATCTGTTATCTTACTCGATATTGACCATTTTAAAGCAGTAAATGATCGCTATGGGCATCAGAGTGGCAATGAAATCTTGGTACAACTGGCCCATCGTCTTACCGATCTCATTGATGATGATACTGGAACAGTGGCACGATTTGGCGGGGAAGAATTTGTCATTCTACTCCCGAATGTTGATAAAAAATCGGCTCTAAATGTTGCTGAATTTGTAAGACAAACAATTGCGAATCGACCGTTTATTCTATCACAGCATATTGAAGATACGGAGAAAGAAATCGCAGTACATATTACAGCATCCATTGGGGTAGCATCAGCACCAGAAGATGCAGATGATTCCTTGTCCTTAATTAGGCATGCGGATCGAGCGCTTTATGTGGGTGCAAAACGAAACGGACGAAATAAAGTAGCTGAATATGTAAAATAAGAGTGAAAATCTAGTCATGTAGGTTTTTGCTCTTTTTTTTATGACCACCACTATTTTACAAATTAACAGAAAACTCAACAATAAATTAATAATTTTTCTATAGATTAAGCCAAAGAATTGGTATAATAGTAGTAATATAGTCTCGGATAATTTAGACTGATTCTTGATTAAAGGGAGGGGAAGAAATGAGGAAAAGTTTTCAAAAGATATCAATAGGACTTATTATTTTATTTTTACTTACACCTATGTTTAAACCACCTCTACCCGTGCAAGCAGCAAATGACCCAAGTTTAAACTTCTCAGTTACACCATCCTCGTCTGAGTTAACATTGAATTCAGATAGTGTGGCAGAAGGTACTCTTACCATAAACGTTACTCCGGAAGGAACTGTTGGACAAAAGCAAAGGGAACCGATTGACGTTGCCTTTGTTTATGATACGTCAGGATCGATGGATGATTTTTTAGATTGGAAGAAGAAAGCAAAAAGTGCCAAGGAAGCTCTCGCGAGTGCTTTAGACTATTTTGGGCAAAAAGATAATCAAGTAGCGGGAGATAACTTTTACTTCATCCCATTTAATGATAACGTTCGTACAAGCGGACAAGTTAAAGTGGTGGAAGGTCTCGGACAAATTGAAGGTCTTCTTAATAAATTGGAATATAACAACATTGGTGGAACAAACTATACCCAAACTTTAGAGTATACAAAAAATAGATTAAATCAGAGCAATAACAAGAATAAATACATCATCTTTCTGACAGATGGTGAACCTACTGTATTAAACTATGACAGAAATACTTATATTTTATACACAAATGGTACCGCCTTATATAATGGTTGGACCTCAAAAAATAATTATGAAAAAACGAGAAATTTAATACATCGTGTTGCTGAAGAGACTAGTAGAGATCTGGCAGCAAGTAATATTACGATGTATAGCATTGGATTTGCAAAAGAAGATGAAATAGATTTTCAGTTATTGGAGCGAATGTCTGCAGTTAGCGGTGGTACTGCTGTTCGTGCGACTACTAGTAATTTGACTACTATTTTTCAAGAGATTTCAAAGAGAATCGATAGCTATACAATCAATGGAGAAGTAACGGTAGATTTACAAAAATATAATGGGGATGTAGAAATCGATCCTAGCTCTACGGCAATAGTTGACGAAAATCAAGTTGCGCATTTTCCGTTCAAATTTACCTTTCCAGTTGGAAGTGCTCCAGATCCGAGTAATGTAGTTGCATCATTACCATTGATATTTAAAAAAGCAGGGACATACTCTTTTGATAATATTAACTTAAACTATGATGGTCTTTCTGCTCCAAAGACTCATGCGCCAGTGACGATTAAAGTGAATAAAGATATGAATTCAGTTCCAGGAGCAATTTTTGAAGTAAAGCCATCTTCGGAAGAATTTATTAAACCACCTAATGATCATGCTAAAGGAAATATTGACATTACCATTACACCGAAAGGCATGGCCCCAAGGGATGAACGATTACCAATCGATGTGGTGTTTGTTCATGATACATCTGGTTCAATGGCAGATTCTTTTGGTGGTGCGAGACGAGACACAACTGCCAAAAACGCTTTGCAGTCCGCCATAAATTATTTTGAAACGAACTCAAAGGTTGAAGATAGGTTCTACTTTGTTCCCTTTGACGGGGAAGTGAGTAATAAAACAAAAGCATATTCGAGCTGTTTCTTAGGGTTTTGTTTTGGTGAAAAAAGAATTAATATTGTTCCACTTGAAGGCTTAAGTAACATTAAAAATGCCATTGTTGATTTAGATTTAAATGGTGTTTCTAACGGGGGAACGAACTATAACGCTGCCTTGAATGAAGCAACGAATAAATTTATATTAGGAAGCAATCGAAATAAGTATATTATTTTCTTAACAGATGGTGAGCCAACAACGCTCACATACAATAATGATAAATATGAAATATATACAAACAATACAGCTGCGAAAAATGGGAACAGAATTCCGTTAGAGGATGCAAAGAATATTATTCATGAACAGGCATTGAATATTTCTGACTCACTTGGAAGCAAAGGGATAACGATGTATAGTATCGGTTTTGCTCAAGAGGGAGAAGTGGACTTTGAATTACTAAGTAACATGTCTGCTAAAACAGGTGGGTATGCTGTTCAAGGAACCTCCAATAATTTAACTGCAATTTTTGATGATATGTCAAAGAAAGTGAATGCAACAAGTATTTCAGGTAATGTATCCATCGATTTAAAGAAATTTGATGGGGACGTTATTGTTGATCCTAGCTCAAATTTCAAAGCGAACAGTCAGCAAGTTGTGCAAATTCCTTTCAATATTACATTCCCAGCAGGTGAATTACCTGATCCTAGAATCATCCAACAATCCTTGCCACTACAATTCAAAAAGTCGGGGCCCTATGAATTTGCAGAGAATATTGTGATGAGTTATACCGATCATAACGGGAGTCAAAAGACGATTGAACATGATCCGTTTACTGTTGTTGTTGGTGAGGAGACCGCACCATATTTCTTAAATGAAGTTGATATTTTAGGAAATCAATATTATTCACCTGACAGCTTAGTGAAATTAGGAAGTACGGATTCAGAAAGAAATGAATTCATTGTAGAGTACAAGCTGTGGCCAGAAACCGTATTCACTGAAATTACAAATGGGAATATTAGTAATTTGAAGATTACTCAACCATTAATTGATGGGATATCATTGGCAAATCATGACCAAATTACGTTATATAAAAATGGAGAACGTGCAGAAGGAATAACGGTTAATCCGATAAATAACGGAAGCGACATTGAGATCGAGCTGAAAAATAATGACATCACCTATGCTTCAGGTAATTTTTCTGTTGATGAATATGTTATTCAATTGAGATTAAAAGCTGATTGGGCACTGCCATACAGGTTACTGCCACAGGCTAATCTACATTTCTATGATTCTCGTTTCATGGAGCAGAATCAGTCTTTAAATATTGATGAACAGCACATCTCTATGAGAGTCCATCTAAAAGGAATGAATTACACCTATACTGGAAATCATCAAGGAATGATTGAGAAAGTTCATTCTCAGGATGGAACCGTTGTTGCGAAGACTCAATTGTCCGCTGATGACGGGCTCATCGAAAAGCCAGTAAGAGAAATGAGATTAATCAATGACGGAAAAGCGATTGAAGTGACATATTTTGATCAAACCAAAGCGGTTCTACATTTAAAAACAGACTATAGGTTGAAGAATCTGTCATTAAGTGAAGAACTTCAATCAGGAGATACGACAAAAGGTAGAGTCGGATTTAAAATCATAGATTTCATAGCTGGAGAAAATGTTGTTTATGAGTACCAGCTTAAAGTAAATGGCTCTGAAACGGAATGGCAAGCGTTTGATCCAACGGGTACGATTGAATTACCAAAGGATTTAGAAGGAGAAGTTGAAATTCTCGTTCGAACAAAAGGTGGATTTTCATTAAATGAGGAGCCGATTGTTAAGACATTAACGATTATTAAAGAATCTATTTCGGTTGAACCAAATCCAATCGAATTGAATGTGGGACAATCGATTCCAGTAGAGGTGAAAATTACACCTGATGATGACACTGAACGAGATTTTGTCATTACAACATTGGATCCTGGAATTGCGGAGTATGAAGATGGCAAAGTTACCGGTGTAAATGCAGGTGAAACTGTACTTCAAGTAACGACTACCGATTTTGCAGGTAATGAGATGACAGAGCACATCACGATAAAGGTTAATCCAGTACTAATTACGAGCATTACTGTTACACCGAATCCGCTTAACATTGGGAAGCTCCATGAATATAAAGATTTCATCATTGATATAGAGCCTAAAAATGCCACTAATCAAGAGTTGATTTGGGAATCTTTACACCCTTACGTTGTCGGAATTGTACAGCCTGGTCGGATTTACGGGAAAACGACTGGTACAGCAGAAATTGAGATAAAAGCAAATGATGGTAGTGGAGTCTCGACGACGATTCTCGTCCATGTTGGTTCACCGTTAACGGGTCTAGATGTAGATGATTTATTAGTCATTGAAAAAGGTGACACAGAGAAGAATATGAACGATTATTTCGATTATTTACCTTCTGATGCGACCAATATAAAAGGAGATCCATCCTTTACTTCAAAAAATGAAGATATACTAGAGGTAGACCCAGGTGGAGAGCTTATTCCGAAGAGACTTGGTGAAACAGAAGTAGAAATTAGTGTTCAAGATGAGGATGACAATACTTTCACCGCAGATTTAAAAGTGAAGGTAGTAGAGAAGGGCTCGACGGATAGTTACGATAAGGATAAATATTAGATAAATAGAAAAACGCCGATAAGTGCATG
>NZ_HE978513.1:222251-423580 GCF_000311725.1 Robertmurraya massiliosenegalensis JC6 | reverse complement strand
GCGTTTTTCTATTCTTTTTTCATTAAATCGGTTACGACTTCTAATCGATCCATTTTTGGAAGACCTTGTGATTGATTCAAAAACAGCTTTTTATTGTTCTCAATAATGAGTCTCGATTCCGTTGGATCACTTTCCGGCGTAAACTCGATCGTAGAATTATTTTCATCTGCTTTTCCTCGATATGCATTAATTTCCAAGTCGCCTTTTGCAAATATACCACCTTCAATATGAAGAATGGAACCTACAGCATATACTTCTGCTTCTTCAGCTTCGTAATTCGTATAAAGATAAGCTTTAATCGAACTTACCTCTTCTTTAGGTAAGAATTTATTAACCCTGGCGATCTCCAAATGTCCTTCTGTCATTAATATGAGTTCACCATCACCATAGCCTGAAATATTGACATTGTTGATCGTCGTATCGCCTAGGACATATATAGTCGAGTCAAATGCGATATCGCCTCTAATCGTTAAATTCCCAGTAATGAGAATATTGGCTGAAACATTCATTAATTGTGTACCAGTATTTTCGATCACAACATTTCCATCAATGACAATCCATTGAGATTTTTCGTTGACAATTAAATCGTTTGTATCAATATAGACATCTTGTTCGCCTTTACCAGGATGTAAATATCCTGTTTTATTAGGCAGAGAAAAATCTATATTGTCAAAAGAAGAGATCAATTGTACGTTGGGAGAGCTTAATCCATTGAAAATAATCTCGTCTATCCCCAATTCATATGGATCAACATGTTCACTAAGAAATCCAGCAGCCTTTAACTTTTCTTTAAACGTTTTGTTAATATCAACATCAACATATTCACTTTCCTCTTTCATATAGGTTGGAGAAATAGGTTGAAAAGCTTTCTCGAGTTCATCAATGGAGAGAGGAACAAAGTTGCCAATTTTTTCGCCCTCTTTATAGCAATTATTGCTACAGTACTCGATCTCTTCGTTTTCTAAAAATAGTAGATTTTCAGATTTGCTGCGAACAGAAGGAAAAGTAGTATCTTCTTCCAGTTTGTCATCTTGATAAATATATTTTGCCTGGTTGGTAAGGACAAGCTTATCATTGGCGTAAATGTTTCCCTTATCAACATAGGTAGATCCATTTAATGTTAGTGTTCCTCTAGAACCAACTGCATAGTTTAGGAAGCTAGGAATTCCTGTAATATATACAATTTGTGAAAATGGTTCGTTTGAAACTCGAAAAATACGGGTGAAATCTTCAGCTTCTTTGATCGTTTCGTTTTCGCGTGTGATGTTTTCGATTTGATAGCCGTATTTATTATTTATAATCGAATCTTCGATCATTTCATTGTAGGCATGTATAGACATATCGGGATTTTCTTGATTGTATTTTGAATCAATGACTTCTTTTATATAGGCAACTGCCTCAGTTAAAGCGCGAATTTTATCCAAATCGCCTGTAACCTGTTCTTCTCTAATTTCAGTTCTTTTTGCCCCTCCAATACTTGTAGAAAGGATCGATAGACCAAGGACTGTAAAAACTAATATCATGACCATAACGACTAATAATGTCGAGCCTCTTTCGTTTTTTAACATCTTATCACCATCCTTAAAATCCGAAGGAACTATTTAAAACGAGGGGATCTGTTTTTAGAAAACTAGACCGCCTTTCATTTCCATCAGCGATTACAATTTTCAAAAAAATTCTCCCATTTTCGCATCCACCACCTATTCTCTCTTTCGTACAGGAATAAGAAAGAGAAGAACTTTCTGGCTGGCCATTGATTTCAACTGTTGTAAGTGAAGAACGCTCAGAAGAGATTCGCTGTTTCTCCAATGAAATTACGGTATCTTCTTCTCGTTTAATTTTTTCAATGTAAAAATGCCCTTCCTCGAAATAGATCAATAAATCCTGTTCAATCTCTGTCGAGTCTTCGACCAAATACCCATCAACATTTTTCGGTCGAAATCTGACCATTTCGATTCCAGTGGCTTCAGTTGTTTCATAGCTGGTAATATAATTGGGAGGATTCTCATACATTTCATTTAAAATCATCGTCGCTACGTAATCAGCGTCATCCCGCAATTGAGATTCAATCCCAATCTTCTGATACAACTTTAGACCTGTCGTAAACACACTATAAATGACTCCGGATACAATCGACATAATCACCAAAGTGACTAACACTTCGACAAGTGTTAGTCCTTTTTCCGAATTTATTAGCTTCCTCATTTTTTTATCAAGCCCCTAACGTCGGCACTATGATTACCCCACTGTACGGTAATTTCTACACCGATAAGCTGATCCTGTAAATGGGGTTTATCTTGATCTGGATTTTCACTGTCTAGAATATCCCTCGTAAATGTCACATTTGATGTATAATCGACTTCATTCACTTTTGTATCAAAAAAGCTCTCACAAACAGCTGGGTCATCAAAAACAGTCTCCCCATTAATGCTAGTATCATGGCAATTATCAATGTTCATTTCTTTCTCCATGATCGTTTCATGAGAAAAATAGTTCTCCTTTATTTTCTTAAAATCTTGTTGTTCAAAGTAATAGAGAACGTTTCGCGCAACATTTATTCCAACTGTCTTATCTTCATTTGTTTTTGTGTACGAATAGGCTTGATTAAAGAAGGATAAAAATGAAGTCATTATAATACCTAATATGGTGATCGAAATGAGGACCTCGATTAAAGTGAGTCCTTTTTCACATCTCATGTCTCTCAATCATTTTCACCTTCACTTTCATATGTGATAGATATGGAATAGGATGAATGTAGTATATCGAATGGAGAGTAGTAATTTTTGTATCATATTTACTACTTCTTTCAAATTAGCTAACTTTATTATACAATATTTAAGAGTCTATAAATGTAGAACTTGTACGAAATATGCTGTTGAATTTAGTCAATTTTTCACAGTACTAAAATATAGGCACTTTTTTGATATATTTTGGAAACACATATGAATTGGAGTTATAACTTTTATACTAAAAGGGGTGAACAAATGGGAGAGCTGGTGGTCTCTATCATATCCTTGATTATTCTAATCCCAATTATCTATTTCCTTCCGCTAGGATTAACGAATAGAGGGAAAGGATTGCTTATCATCATTGCGTTTGTATTTGCAAATGTGGGAATTTTGGCCAAAAGTAATTTCCACATTTGGCAAACTGCACTTATTATTTTACTATTAACGGCACTTACAGTTTATATTTTGGATAGGCGATTTCATCATCTATTGTTTTCAAAGTCAGTTGATGAAAAACAATCAGATCCCCTTATACAAGAAGTGGAGCTTCCTTCTGAGACTAAACAACTAAATGACGTTCAAATGGAACAAGAGAATAACCTCTCTTTAATAAAAGACGATGAGCTAGAAGTTAGGGAGATGATACATGCGGACAGGGAAGTAGAAATAAGCGAACTATCCGATCCTGAACCAGAAGTACGAGATGATGGTTTAGATATGGAAACGGCTTTTCTTAATGAAAGAAACGAAACGATCGTTGAGGAGGATATCCCGGTCGAAGAACCTATGGAAAAGGGGTATATGGCGGATATCGAGTCGTTGCTTGAAGATGACGAATTAGAAGAAGCAACAACGGCTCAAAGATCGAATGAAATCGGCGAACCAGAAGAGTCACATACTTCAGTGGAACTTGAGCTGCTAAATTTCGAAGACAAGCTAGAAGATTCAGCTAAGGAAGAAGAAGTTGCCTTCAATTCAGAAATGGATGAAATTGAGACAGAAACGGCTGAATTAGAAACAGTAAATCCAGAAGAAATCCTAGAATCAGAACTTCTTGAGGACGGAGTTTTAAATGAATTAGAGCTAGCTCAACGGGAAGTGGCAGCATCGATCGTTGAGGAAGAGGACGAACTCCTTGAAAATGAAGAAACTTCCGCTCCTGAGGAATTTCCTATCCTTAAAGAGGAAGAACGCAATCATGCTCTAATTGAAATGAATGATGAAGAGAGTGATAACCTTCAAACGGAAGAACCGCTCATTTCTGATGAGTTGGCTCATTTTGATGAAGAATCACCATATGAAATAGAAGCTGAAGATACGACTTTGGAAGAAATCGTAGAAACGGCTGAATTTGACACAGATAGAGAAGTAGGTGATCTAGTAGACGTAGTAGAAACTGACTTCATATCTGCTATCTCTGATGAAGACAAAACTGAGAGGGAAGAGCAAACATCGACTTTTCAGCAGCAAATGTTCCATACGATGGTGTCGCAAATTAATCTTGCAAAAAAGCAAATGTCGCCTCAAAGTTATGAGCAGTATGTAAAAGAATACTTACATCCAGAGATGCCCATTCAGGAATATTATACTTTTGCCAGTTTGTTGATTGAACATTATATTAGGCTGAAAGAATTAGGAAAATTAGAGGGGATTTTGACCGATTTAAGCGGGAAATTCACAAATTATCCAGTTTTGGATATGGAAATTCAATATTTGTTAAAACAATATTGCGAAAAAACACGATGATTTTCCTAATAACATGTTAAAATAGTGTATTATATGGATGAATTTTACCTATATATGTCGAAAAGACCTATATAGAGGATTTATTCGCAATTATAGTTTCGTGAACTTATAGATTAGGTGTGGTGAAAATTTAATGAAAAAAAGTACTCAAATCAGCGGTTTACCAATTATTAGCATCTTAGATGGCAATCAAGTAGGAAAAGTAAAATCTTTAGTAATCAATCCGGACAAAGGTTCAGTTGACTTTTTAACAATTGAGCATGAGGATTTCCAAGTAAGTGTCAAAGCGATTCCCTTTAAAAAAGTTGTTGGGATAGGGGAATATGCCGTCACAGTTGGCAGTGAAAGTGCAGTTATTGATTTAAATGAAATTCCGATTGCCAATCAGTTAGTAAATAAGAAAATCAAAATTACTGGTACGAAGGTCATGACGAGAAAAGGTGAACTAATCGGAGAAGTTGTTGAATACTTTGTCGATCAGGAATCAGGGAATATTCTTGGCATGCAGCTAAAGCTTGCCGATAAAGAAGTGGCACTGTCTTCAGAGTCTGTTGTAACATTCGGGAAGGACATCATTATCGTGAAGGAAGATGCAACTTCATACTTTCTCAATTCTGTTGAGGAATTAGAAGGAAAGTCAGACTCAGCCGAACTTGCGGAAGAGCTTGTTGCAACGGAAACTGCCACTTTAGAGGAAGATGAAGAAGTAAAATCGCTTAAAGAAAAGCAAATTGAACTTTTAGCTGGAAAAAAGCTATCAAAAGATATTTATGATAAAGATGGGAATCTTCTCTTTGGCGAAGGGACCTATTTAACAGCAGAGCAAATTCAAAAGGCACAAGATGAAGGACCAAGTATTGTTGTTGAGTTATCCATGAATGTGGAAGCTTAATGGGGGAGGCCGATTCATGTGAGGAACCAGCATGGGATAAAGCTGTTTCTTGTATTAATGATATCTACTGCCTATATTTTTAGTTTCTCACATTTCGGTACATTAGCTTACGGAGCCATTATCAAAAACCCCAACCTTTTTGCGGAAGGGACGAAGATAGGCTCCCTATCTGTAGCTGGGAAAACAGGAAGTGAGGCACTACAACTAACCGATGAACAGTTAACAAAGTGGCTGAATGAAACGACGATCACCTTGAAATTCAAGGAAAAAAGTGAATCGCTTGATCTAAGCTATTTGACTTTTGATCTAGAAGGGACAGTCCAGCAAGCAAAGCAAGGACAAAGTAATCCTGTCTCTGTTAAGCTTAGCTCGTTAAGTGATGTTCTATCAACTTTGTCCTCATCTTTAAGTGTCGATCACCTTCTTATTGATGAATTAGAAGCGAATATTCTTCAAGGGGCAATAATGCTGGAGGCAGGTCAATATCAAATCCGGATTGAAGATTACTTGTTAGATAGAGAGCTGGAAGAATTACAGGTGATTTCTGAATTTCCACTTGATTCGTCATTTGTGGAAGATGAACTAGCTGGATTTGTAGGTAAGACGATAGAAATAGAGGCAACATCGCAATTTTCGTTGCTTGACTATGTGAAAGAAGAAGTTGGACATATGTCTGTTTCAACGCTAAGTAAACTAGCAACGAGCATTTACGCAGTCATTCTACCAACCAATTTTTCTATCATAGAAAGACATATTAGTGCGGAACTTCCTGAATATGCGACGCTTGGGTTTGAAGCAAAGGTTGATCCAGAGCTGAACTATGATCTCGTTTTCTCAAATTCTAATGAATGGAATTATTTCATAGAGTTTGAGAAGGTCAATGATCAGGTTGTAACGTATTTAAAAGGTCCTGCTCTTCTAAATCGATATTTGATTTTACAAGAGGGGAAGGAAAGCTTTAAATTTAAAACCATTCTTCAGTTTGGCCTTGAATCGAAAGTGAAGGTTGAAGGAAAAGATGGACAATTAATCAAAATCTATCGGGAGCATCGTGATGAAAAAGGGGCATTTCTCAAAAAGGAATTGATTTCTGAAGATTTCTATCCCCCCATCCATCAAATAAAGGTAACTGAATATATTGAATCTAGTGGAGATGCAACCGTAACAACTCCTGGGATGGAAACGGACGAGACAGAACTGGACGAAAATAGGGAATCAGCAAATACTGATTCTTCTGATGACGCGAATGATAACAATGGGTCTGAAGAATCGGATGAATTGATTACGGATGCAATTGAAGAGGATCCCCTTTGGGGAAAAGAAAATGAAATACCAAAATAATCACCAAAAAGCGGGGAATTGAACATGAAACAGCAAACCCGGAAACGACTTGGAGATTTACTTGTTGAAGCTGGTCTTATTTCTGAGGATCAGCTTCAATCTACATTAAAGGAAAAAAGTCCTGGTCAAAAGCTTGGAGATGCTCTTCTCCAAAGAGGTTATATTACAGAGCAGCAACTGATCGAAGTGCTCGAATTTCAGCTTGGTATTCCGCATATTAGCTTATATCGCTATCCTTTTGATACAAAGCTTTTTAGTTTGATCTCAAAAGAAACGGCGAAAAGAAATCGTCTTATTCCGCTGAAGAAAGATGGAGACAAGCTTTTTGTTGCCATGGCGGATCCAATGGACTATTTTGCGATTGATGATTTGCGTCTTTCTACAGGATTTCAAATTGAGACAGCGATTGCTACGAAGGATGACATTTTACGAGCCATCAATAAATACTATGACATTGATGACGGCTTTGAAGAATTAATCGGTGACCTCCCTAGTAATGAGGCAGTTCAAGAGGAGAAGATTAATGCCGAAGATTCTCCTGTCGTACGACTCGTTAATCAGCTTCTCTCCAATGCTGTTGCTATGAAGGCAAGTGATATCCATATTGATCCACAAGAGACGAAGGTGGTCATCAGATATCGAATTGATGGCATTTTAAGAACGGAAAGAGTGTTGCCGAAGCATATGCAAAGCTTGTTAACGGCGAGAATCAAGATTATGGCCAATTTGGATATTACCGAACATCGTGTGCCACAAGACGGAAGAATTAAAGTGAATTTAGATTTTCATCCGATCGACTTGCGTGTGTCAACACTTCCAACTGTCTATGGGGAAAAAATTGTTTTAAGGATTCTAGACTTAGGTAGCTCTTTAAATGACGTCAATAAATTAGGCTTTAATAAGCTAAATTTAAAACGCTTTACAAATATGATTGAGAAACCGACAGGAATTGTCCTAATTACAGGACCAACTGGTTCAGGGAAATCTTCTACATTATATGCGGCTTTAAATCAGCTCAATAGTGAAGAAGTAAATATCATTACGGTTGAGGACCCGGTCGAATACCAGTTAGAAGGGGTCAACCAGATCCAAGTCAATACGAATGTAGGGATGACCTTTGCTAAAGGGCTGCGTTCCATTCTCCGGCAAGATCCGAATATCATTATGGTTGGAGAAATTCGCGATAAAGAAACGGTAGAGGTAGCGATTCGGGCATCGTTAACTGGACACTTAGTATTGAGTACAATCCATACAAATGATTCCCTTGGTACAGTCACACGTCTTCTTGATATGGGGGTGGAACCGTTTTTAGTCGCTTCTTCCTTAAGTGGAATTGTTGCTCAGCGTTTAGTTCGAAAGGTATGTCGTGATTGTGCTGAAGAACAAGCACCTTCAAAAAGGGAGATTGAGATTTTTGCTAAGCGTGGCATGAAAATTGAGCGGATTATCCGTGGTAGAGGCTGTTCATCTTGCAATATGACCGGCTACAAAGGACGTTTAGCGATTCATGAAGTTCTTGTTATGAATGACGATATGCGCAGAGTGATTATGAACGGAGAATCTTTTACAAGATTAAGAGAATTAGCGATTAAAAGTAAGACAATTTTTCTTATTGATGATGGCTTACTGAAGGTAAAACAAGGATTGACAACGACGGAAGAAATCTTACGAGTAGCCATTCCTGAATAGGGGGACAGAATGTGAAAGAGATGATTGAACATTTTTTGCGTGCTGGATTTGAATTAAAAGCATCAGATATTCATTTAACAGTCGGTGTCCCTCCGATTATGAGGCTCAACGGGGAATTAAAACGATACGGAAAAGATGCACTTAAACCGTTTGATACAGAAGGAATGGCAAAGGCGATTATTCCTGAACATATGTGGGAGCAGTTTAAGGAAAAGGGAGAGCTTGACTTTTCCTACGGAATTCCAGGTGTATCCCGCTTTCGTGTCAATACGTATTTCCAGCGCTCTTGTGTGGCGATGGCAATTCGAATCGTTCCGACGAAGATTCCGACGATTGAAGAACTGGAATTACCGCCTATATTGAAGAAGATTGCCGATAAACCACAAGGACTTGTACTTGTCACTGGCCCTACTGGAAGTGGAAAATCAACGACATTAGCGGCAATTATTCAATATATGAATCAGCATATGCGTAAACACATTATTACATTAGAAGATCCAATTGAGTATTTGCATAAGCATGGTAACTCGATTATTGATCAACGTGAGGTTGGCTTTGATACGAATAATTTTGCCAATGGCTTACGTGCTGCCTTGAGACAGGATCCAGATGTCATTCTTGTGGGGGAAATGCGTGACTTAGAAACGATTCAAACAGCGATTACGGCTGCAGAGACAGGGCATCTAGTACTTGGTACGCTCCATACATCCAGCGCACCTGCGACGATTAACCGAATTATTGATGTGTTTCCGCCAACGCAGCAACCACAGGTAAGAATTCAGTTGGCATCTGTTCTTGTATCTGTTATTTCACAGCGCCTTTTTAAAACAGCAGATCAGAAAAGAAGAAGAGCAGCAACGGAAATCCTGATTAATAATGCTGCTGTCGCAAACTTGATTCGCAATGAAAAGATTTATCAAATCGTCAATGTGATGCAAACCTCTCGTGCGTACGGGATGCATACGCTTGAAGCAAGCATTAAAGAGCTTGTACATTCAGGAATTGTCACAAAAGATGCTGCTGAACCATTTTTACAGGAGAAACTAAACTAAAATGGCTAGATTTAAGTATACAGGTAGAGATCGTAAAGGGAAGAAGCAAGGCGTGATTAATGCAGCTTCAAGACGAGAAGCGATGCAGAAGCTTAAAGTAGATGGAATAAGAGTGTTAGAAATGACGGAAGTAGCAGAGTCGTTTATGACGAAGGATATCTCGATTGGTTCCCCTGTTAAGCTCGAGCATTTGGTTATTTATTTACGCCAGTTTTCAACACTTCTAAAAGCAGGTGTATCAGTCGTTGAATCAACGAATATATTGGCTGAGCAAACAGAAAGCAAAGCCTTAAAAAAAGCGCTAACGGATATTGAACAGGAGCTACGTGAAGGAAAGCCGCTTTCAGAAGCTGCTACCAAGCATCAAAAGATTTTTACACCGATGTTCATTAATATGATTCATGCTGGTGAAGCAAGTGGGAATATGGATGAAACATTAGAACGACTAGCTGTCCATTTTGAAAAACAGCATAATACGAGAGCGAAGATTAAATCAGCACTCGCCTATCCGATCGTTGTCGGAATTCTAGCCATTGCCGTAGTCATTTTCCTCCTCGTTTCCGTTGTCCCTACTTTTGTCGACATGTTTGCTGACTTTGGTGGTGAGCTTCCAGCCATTACTCAATTTGTCTTGAATGCAAGTGATTTTATGCAGAAGTTTTGGTGGTTGATCGTTCTACTTATAATGCTATTTATCGGATTTATTGTATTTATAAAGCAGAATAAGAACACGAAGTATTATCTCGATTACTTTATTTTACGTATACCGATTTTCGGAAAAATGTTGCAAAAAGCCGTATTAGCGAGAATGACGCGAACATTAAGCTCTCTATTTACAAGTTCTGTGCCGATTTTACAAGCGATGTCGATTGTGGAAAATGTTGTCGAAAATGAAGTCATAGCGAAGGTCATTCGACAATCACGTGATTCCCTTGAAAGAGGACAATCGATTACAGTACCGATGAAAAAGCATTGGGCCTTTCCACCTCTTATTACGCAAATGATCGCAATTGGAGAAGAGACGGGTTCATTAGATGCTATGCTAGGAAAAGTAGCCGATTTCTATGAAAAGGAAGTAGAAAACAGTACGGACCGGATCAAGGCGTTGATAGAGCCCATTATGATCGTTGTTTTGGCAGGATTAGTAGGAACGATTGTAACATCGATCATGGTGCCGATGTTTGAAATTTTCAACCAGGTCGGTTAATAGACATGGAAAAAAATATTTGTAAAATAATTACACAAATAACATTTACAAGATTACTAGAATAAAACTATAATAATAATTAGTACTTTTATACTAGAAAAAAGGAGAGATTTACATGATGAAAAATGTAAAAAAACGTCTGAAAAACGAGCGCGGATTGACGTTGATTGAGTTACTTGCAGTTATTGTAATTTTGGGGATAATTGCGGCGATCGCGATACCTAGTGTTAATGGAATTATCAATAAGTCAAAAGAGGACGCTATAAAAACTGAAGCAAAGGCTATAGTAAATGCTGCAAAATTATATGTAGTTGATAATGACCTGGCATCAACTAGTTCAGTGACATTAACCGAAGATGCAAGTGGGCCTAATTTAATTGAGTATTTGGATACAAATGCTGAATACTCCATTACTATTACAAATACAAGTGGGACATTTAGTTATACTGATATTTCTGTTACGAAAGATGGTATTTCGCGGGATTATGAGAATGAAAGTGCTATAAATAATTAAAATTATTATGTTCTATTCAATAGTAATATTCTACGGTCTCATCCTAGGCTCCTTCTACAACGTAGTCGGACTCAGAGTCCCGGTTAAAAAGTCAATTGTGGCGCCACGCTCAGCTTGCCCGAACTGCCATCATCAGTTGCGGGCGTTTGAGTTGATTCCGGTGCTGTCTTATGTCATGCAAGGTGGGAAATGTCGTCGGTGTAAGACGAAGATTTCCCCTCTCTATCCATTTGTGGAACTTATGACAGGTTTGTTATTTGTCTCAGCTCCCCTTGTTTTAGGGTGGACGATAGAGCTTGTTGTTGCTTGGACGTTAATTTCGTTATTGATGATTATTTTTGTTTCGGATATTTCGTATATGTTAATCCCTGATAAGATTTTACTCGTGTTTGCGGGAATTTTTTTATTAGAGAGGATCTTTATTCCTTTGACTCCGTGGTGGGATTCCCTCCTCGGTGGAGCAATCGCCTTTATCCTTTTACTACTGATTGCCGTTATGAGTAAAGGTGGCATGGGTGGTGGGGATATCAAACTGTTTGCTTTAATCGGATTTGTCGTAGGAACGAAAGTCTTTTTTCTCTCTTTCTTTTTAGCAACGTTATTAGGTGCGGTAATTGGTGGGTTCGGTCTTTTATTCAAATTAATCGAACGGAAAAAGCCGATTCCATTCGGACCATTTATTGCTGTTGGAACGCTCGTTGCATATTATTTTTATGATCAAATTCTCGACTATTATTTTTCATTTTTAGTAGGTGTTTAAGGGGTCGTCTCATATGGAATTTACTTTATTTTCAAGAAAAAAACGTGTTGTCAATATGGTCATTACCGATCATTCTATCCGTTATTTAGAGCTTAAGCAGACGAATCCCTTAATACCACTTCGTTGGGGAGAACGTTTGCTGCCGACAGGAATTATGACGAACGGAAAAATTAATGACTATGAAACACTCATCAATATAATGGAAGAGTGTGTAACAGACTGGAAGTTAAAAAATCGCCAAGTTCGCTTTCTTGTTCCGGAATCCTTTGTCATTATCCGCAAAGTTTCGATTCCAGCTGAAATCAATGATGATGAAATAAAGGGTTATCTTTATTTAGAATTAGGTTCAAGTATACATCTTCCATTTGATGAACCTGTATTTGATGCTGTTGTTTTATCAAAAGGGGAGGATAAACAGGAAATATTAATCTTTGCTGCCCAAGAAGAGAATGTACAAGAGTACAGCGCTCTATTCACAGAAGTAAAGCTTGAGCCAGTAGCAGCAGAGGTTTCTCCACTAGCTATCTATCGCCTCTACCACCATCTTCAAAAAGAACACAAAAATGAGGATTTGCTCGTTGTTCAATTTGGTTTAAATGATGTCAATATTTGTATTTTTGAAAAAACAGTTCCGTTTTTTATGCACCATCTCCCAATTGAATTTAATGGGGAGCAATGGGATAAGAAACTCAATCGTAATGGCGAATATGAATTAGTTTTTACAGGCGAGATCTCACAATTGTCTTTCCAACTCGATGATGCTTATAAAGAGATTAATCGTTTGATGGATTTTTATCGCTATTCCTTGCATCAAGGAAAAAAGCAAGTGTCGAAAATTTTACTTAGCGGGGATCATCCACTGCTCGCTCAAATTAAAGGAGAGCTTGAAAGGCGCCTAGATGCCCCGTTAGAAACGATTGAACTTGAGAAATCAGAGGACGAACTACCTCATACATTTTATTTAGCATTAGGGCTTGCCTTAAAAGGGGTGTAAACAATGCTTGTCGATATTAATCTATTACCTCAAAAAGAAGCGAAGAATAAATCCCTTTTAACGCTTGCAATTGTTTTTAGTTCGATTCTTCTTATAGGCATAGTGATCACAGTGGTTCTTAACAATAGCTATAACAGCAAGTTAGCTGAACTTGAAAATCAAATAACTTTAACTGAACAACTTGTCGAAATAGAGCAACAAAAAATCGTTGCATATCAATCTTCAAACTCCATATCTGATTTGGAAAACACCGTAAAATGGGCTCAGAGTTATCCATTAAAAACGGTCCCTATACTGAAAAACTTGACAACTATTCTTCCAGAGAGGGGATTTATTCAATCTTTTACTTATGAAGAATCAGGTTCTGTCAGATTAACGGTGCAATTTGAAATGAGTAGGGAAGCTGCCTACTTTTTAAATTCTTTATTAGAATCAAATTGGGTCACAAATGCGAAGCTTAATAGCTTAGACACTGTCACTAATGATACATTCTCAGAGACAGGAGATAATGAGGATGAACTTACAGGCAACTACATCCCTCGTTATTTAGGTCAATATGAGATTGAACTGAATCAAGAAGTATTAAAGGAAAATGGGGATCCCTCCCTTGAAGAAGGGAGAGATGACGAGTGAGTATCCTTCGAAATGAAAAATTCATGATCATTATCACAAGTATCATTCTCTTACTTCTTTTTGCTGGTATTTACTTATTTGTTCTATTTCCTAAAATGGAGAAAATTCCGCAAAAGGAATCGGAGCTCTCAACACAAGAACAGTTATTGTCTGTTTTACAAAGCAAAATTACAGGGACAAACTCGAATACTTTTGAAAATACGGTGGCATTACAAAAAATGGTTCCAGTAAAAGAACTGTCTCAACAATTGCTACTTGAAATTGAGAAAGCAGAAGTGGTTTCTAGAAGCTTTGTCGTCAATATGAATTTCGACGATGGTGATGTTTCATTTGAACATGAGCCAGTAGAAGAGAGTGAAACAGCAGAAGAAAATGAGACAGTAGAAAATGAAGAAGAACAATCTCGTGAAGAAGAAACGAACACGATTACGCTTCCGAATGGGCTAAAGAAAACCGTTGTAACGTTAAATGTAGAATCTCCAGGTTATTTTGAATTTGAAAAGTTTATTAGTACCCTTGAGAATTCAGAAAGAATTACTGTCGTGGAAGCACTTGATTTTACAGCTGGGGAAGAAATTATCGAACTTGAACAGTCTGAGCAACCAATTAGATATCAAGTCAAAATCGCTGCTTTTTATATGCCAAGCTTAGTCGATTTGATTGATCAGTTGCCAAAGATGGAAACTCCTGAACCAGCCAATAAGAAAACCCCTTTGGTGAAAAGTGGAGATTTGTAAGTTCTAAAAGTCGATACGAAAGAAAGCTTCTAAGAAATTTGACGAAAATCTCTCTAACAAGACGACAAAAGTCTTGTTATTTTTTTTTGCCTTTATGATATGTTTGAAGCAAACCTGCATTCGACATGGAAGGAGGGCAATCATTGGACAAGTCAGGAAATCCAAAAACGATTACGATTAAAATTAATGGAAAAGACCGCACGATACAGAAGAAGAAGCAAGTTGAACTTTCAGAAGATAGAAATGAAAGAGAGAATAGCACTACCTCTACATATCAAGAACTAGAGAAGATTACTTCAGAAGAATTGTCTGCCGCAGAACAGGCAAAAGAAGAAGCGGAGTTTGATTGGATCCTCCCTGAGATGGAAGGAGAGGAAGAACTACAAGAATACAAAATTGTAAGCAAAGCAAAAGGAAAAAAGGGTTAAAAAAACCAAAACCACAAAAGAACTTTATGAATAGAAGAATGTTTCCCTCTGTTCTATTAATCATCTTTCTTGCTGTTGTTTCTGGTACAACCCTTGGCATATTGATGCTGAAGATGGTCATTTCTGATTCGGCGATTGAAGCTGTCGGAGGACCGTTGCAGGAAGCCCCATCTGAGGAAGGAGCAGCCACTCCTGGCACTGCTTCCATTGAGCTTCCGGCTATTACGGGCTATATGGTTCAAGGTGGTGTTTTTACAACGGAAGAAGCGGCCAATGTGGAGGCTACGGCACTGGCAAGTAAAGGAGTCCCGGCGGAAATGATTGGCATGGATGATAAGTTTTTCATCTTTGTTGGCGTTGCCGACAGCATAGAAAATGCGAAGTCACTAGGTACTGAACTTCAAGGCAATGGAGTTGAGACATTTTCTAAGGAAGTGGCGATCGGTGGTACTTCTCTATCAGCACTCCAAGACTCAGAGCAGAAATTGTTAGAAGCTGCGCCTGCGTTATATCAATTACTTTCAGAAATGAGTACAACCGCACATCTCAGCAATGCGGTATCAGCGGAACAAAAGACAGCACTAGCTTCTCAATTAGAAGCTTGGCAGGCTATAAAAAATATTGAAAATGAGCAGTTGCAACAGCTTAAAAGTGAATTGGATGGAGCTGTGGCGATCTTAAATAGTGATGGACCATCTGTTGTTGAAGCACAACAACATCTTCTCAAATTTCTTTCCATTTACCACTCTCTATAAAATTATTTCCCGCAAAAGAGTCTATTCGTAGGCTCTTTTTTTTGAAAATAAATATGCCGTTTTCAGGCGTAATTTGGTACGATGAACATAGGAATAAAGCACGAGGGAAACTATAGTAAAGGAGTCTAGTAAATGAGGGGAATAGCTAGACAAAATGAGAGAGGGATGACGTTAATAGAGTTACTTGCCGTTATCGTAATCTTAGGAATTATTGCGGCGATAGGTGTGATTGCAATCTCAGGAGTGATCCAAAAACAAAAGGATCAAGCATTTGTCGGAAATGCTCTAGCCTTAAAAGAAGGGGCTTCAATATACATACAACAGCAATTAGCACAAGGTGATGAGCTTCCAGAGATCGTCACATACGAAAATTTAAGTGAAGAGCGTATTATTGATAGAATCAAGGATCCGGATACAGGCCATTATTTAGAACCAACTGAAAATAGCTATGTACAATTAACGGGAAATGCCCCATCAGCTGTTTGTTTAATTGGTGATAGAAGAAATCTTTGTTCGAAGGATGGGGTAGAAGGACCTATTCTGTTCAGTGAACTATCTAGGGAGCTACTTGCGGAAAATTAATTTTCCGGGAAATAGTAATACAGAGTCAGCAACTGTCAAATAATAGTGGAGTCTATGCGGATTGGAGGTGTAGACTCCTTTTTGTAGAAAAATATTTTAAAAACTGAAACTTAGTTTACAGACAAAACGTCTTAATAAGAGTAAATAAGTTGAAGTTTTTTTTAATTGGAAATTGTTTCTAAGGGGATAATTTGGTACGATAAACTTGTATCATCCTTTTCTGAACGATCATAAGGTTAGGTGATTTTATGCAGACCCTCATTTTAGCCTCTTCTTCTCCACGGCGAAAAGAACTTCTAGAAAATCTACAATTAACATTTGAAGTCTCCAGCAGTGATGTGGATGAGTCCTACAATCCAGAAAATACCCCAGAAGAAATTGTCATGGAATTGGCGCAACGAAAAGCACAATTTGTCGCTGAAAAGCATCCCGCAGCATTTGTAATCGGAAGTGACACGGTTGTTGTAGCCAATAACCAAGTGTTAGGTAAACCGAATCACGAGCAAGAAGCAATGGAGATGTTGAAGCAACTGTCGGGGAAAACGCATGCTGTCTATACAGGTGTGTCGATTTTTAGTCCAAAAAAGACCATTGAATTTTTCGAAAAAACCGAGGTGGACTTTTGGGAGTTAACAGACGAGGAAATCAGAAGCTATGTTAACACCGGAGAACCGATGGATAAGGCAGGTGCATATGGAATACAAGGCTTTGGAAGACTTCTCGTAAAAAAAATCAATGGAGATTATTTCTCAGTAGTTGGCCTGCCCTTATCTAGAACGATCAGAGAATTACAAAAGCTCGGATATGATTTACCCTTTTAACTTCCTTTAGCCCTCAGGTGAAAAGGAGGAAGCAAATTGCAAGGTGAAACATTAATGATCCGAGATTTTCCAGAAGACGAGAGACCAAGGGAAAGATTTGAACAAAGTGGTCCTGCAAGTCTTTCAAATCATGAATTGATTGCAATTTTACTGCGCACAGGAACAAAAGAAGAATCTGTTCTCCAACTAGCCAATCGCTTATTAACGAACTTTGAAGGATTACGACTTTTAAAAGATGCCAGTTTAGATGAAATAACAGCTATAAAAGGCATCGGAAAAGCAAAAGCTATACAAGTACTTGCTGCAGTGGAAATTGGAAGGCGAATTTCCAATTTAGCGTATGATGATCGCTACGTCATTCGCTCCCCAGAAGATGGTGCGAACTATGTTATGAACGAGATGCGGTTTCTATCACAGGAGCATTTCGTATGCTTGTACCTGAATACAAAGAATCAAGTTCTCCATAAGAAAACGATCTTCATTGGGAGTTTGAATGCTTCGATTGTTCATCCTAGAGAGGTCGTGCGCCCATAAGGGCATTTAGAAAATCTGCTACTAGCAAAGCAGTAGGGATATATCACAATCTTGACCCTATCATCAGCCAACTTATCCGTAAGGGAAACCAAGCGGGGAGTGTAGCATGTTGGAAAAGCCATAAGTTGTCTAGTTACCAAGGCACGACTGAATGGCGAGATGAAAACTCATAGACAAGGATGAAAGCTGGATTGCTTGAATGATAGCTCAAGGAGGACTACGGGGACCTTCAGCGGGAGGTAACGATGTACGCTGTGTGAAGTATGCATATTTCTTAAAAACCTCAAGAAATATGAAGTGATACTACTTCGTCCAACTTCTATATGGAAGAAACGAGCGAAAGTCACATCCGAAACTATGAAATGCTATATTTCTAAATGTCTAAATGGGGATTGCCTAAGTCAGAATGCTGTAAATGTAGCTATGCATAATGCCTAATAAGGTGATAAATTTCAAGCTGAAAAGCAAGAAAGATGATGCTGAATATCTGATAAGGCAACGGAGCTCTCGTAGTAGTCCGAGATAGGGAAAGCCTATTACATGGCGAAGGAGAGCAGTTTATCTAGTTTAATACCAAATTGGGAAGGAGCGAGAGGCTCTATGAGAAATCCAAAAGTAGTATTAAGCAGTCTAACTTCCAAAGCACAAGATGAATCATATGTATTTGAACGATTATATCGGAATTTGTATAATACCGAGTTCTATTTAGAAGCCTATGCCAAACTCTACCCGAATAAAGGTAGTAATACAAAGGGTATTGATAACGACACAATTGATGGAATGAGTTTAGATAGAATCGAACGTTTAATCGAAAAGCTAAAAGAGCAGACGTATCAGCCTAAACCAGCAAGAAGAATTTACATCCCAAAGAAAAATGGTAAAACACGACCTTTGGGTATTCCAACTTTTGAGGATAAGTTAGTGCAAGAAGTTGTTCGGCAAATCTTAGAGAGTATCTTCGAACCGCAATTTTCAAATCATTCACATGGTTTTCGACCAAATCGTAGTTGTCATACAGCTTTAAAAGAAATACGTAACACATTTACAGGTACGAGATGGTTTATTGAAGGTGATATAAAAGGCTTCTTTGACAATATCGACCATCATGTATTAGTTGGACTTTTACGAAAACGGATAAAGGATGAGAAATTAATTAATATAATTTGGAAATTCCTTAGAGCAGGCTATGTAGAAGAGTGGGCTTTTCATAAAACCTATAGTGGAACTCCTCAAGGTGGCATAATTAGTCCATTACTATCAAATATTTATCTGCACGAATTAGATAAATATGTAGAGCGATTTGCCGAATTCTTTAATAAAGGCGAAAAACGTAGACATAATCTCGTTTATCATAACCTAGCATCAAGAATTAATTATTGTAAAAGTAAAAACAAACGTGATTGGGAACGACTGACCAAAGAAGAAAAAGCTGTAAAGCTTAGCGAATTAAAGGCTTTATATAAGGAATTACAAAGTCATGACAGCAAAGACCTTTTTGACCCAAACTATCGTCGAATGAAATATGTAAGATATGCAGATGATTTTATTATCGGTGTGATTGGTAGTAAAAAAGAAGCCGAACAAGTCAAGAAAGATTTAACAGACTACCTTGCAGATAAACTCAAACTAGAATTGAGTGCTGAAAAGACGTTAATCACTCATAGTGAGAAAAACGCTAGATTCCTAGGATATGATATACGGGTAGCAAGGGATTGGCATAGAATGAAGATGCCAAATGGTACAAAAAAAAGAAAGTTTAACTACCAAACAAAGCTATTCGTACCACATGAGAAATATATCAAAAAACTCATCGAATTAGGTGCCTTAAAAATTGGCAATAATAATGGGTGGAAACCTGTTCATCGTCCGTACTTGGTACATCTGGATGATTTAGAAATCCTTCGAACATATAATGCGGAAATTGAAGGATTATATAACTATTATCGACTGGCAAGTAATGCACATGTTCTTCAATCATTTCGACAAACAATGAAATACAGCATGATTAAAACGTATGCCAGTAAATATAAAAGTACCGTTAGTAAAATCATTACAAAATTTTCGATAAACGGGAAATTCGGTATACGTTATAAAACGAAGAATGGTCCCAAAATTGCCTATTTTACGGAACAACGAATGGAAAAAAACTCGGAAATTAAAAAACAGTCTGTAGATATAATTGAAAATACAATCATTTATGGTGGCAGAACAAGTCTTATCGAACGTCTTTTAGCGAATAAGTGTGAGTGGTGTGGTGCAGAGAATGTTCCGTTAGAAATGCATCATGTCAATAAGCTTAAGAACTTAAAAGGCAAAAAACGATGGGAACAAAAAATGATTGCGAGAAATCGTAAGACTATTGCCATGTGTGTGAAGTGTCACCATGACCTACACAATGGGAAGTTTGATTGATAAATGGAAAGCCGTATACTCTGAGAGGAGTACGTACGGTTTGGAGGGGGGATTTGTGAAACCTGCTTTGGGAACAAAGTAAGGCGTATGGTTCCTACCCTACTTTAAGGAAGCTCTCCGACGCTCGGCTGCTTCTGTCATTTGCCTTCATAATCATCCTAGTGGCGTGCGCCTGCAAGGTGCGTAATTTTAGTGATTTCTAAGGAAATCTAGAACTCCTTACAACGTTCTATGGTCAGCGTCTTACCTTGAGAGGAAACTCCTAGAGGGAACAGAGCATGATGTGAAAAGGAGAAAAGACGACAAAGCTATCTAATGTCGAGTCAGTTCTTCAGACCAAGTGATGTACGGTAAAAGCTATACTGCTTGAATCCTAGACGAATGAGCGATGGGTGCGCCATTGTCTACGATAGCTAACAGGCAATGAGGACAAAATGGGAGACACATCGCCGCTGTATCTGTATGGTATCTCCAGAGCCAAGCCCATAGTAAGGTTTGTCCTTCAATCCTCAACTAGAGGAAACCGTCGAAAGGGATACCTAACCATCACATATCTAAAATTATGTCATAATGCAGGGATTACCTAAGTGCAAGTGCCAAATGGCTATTAGACATAGGTCTATGAAAATTGCATATGGTAACGGAGTCTCCATAGTACCCAACGTTTGCTTGTAATGAGTTTAGCAGGGGGAAGGGAGACAGGTTGATGTTAACGTCAATGAGAAAGGAGTCATGAATATGGCAACAAATCCATTTCATCAGTTAGACGTTATAAGGAAAGCTTCTCAAAATGGTAAAACAATAACGGATTGTTACCGTCTCATGTATAAAAGGGAATTATGGATTAAGGCATATGCAAAGTTATATCCGAATGCTGGGAATCTAACAAAAGGAACGTCTGAAGAAACAATTGACCGTTTTAGTTTACAAAAGATTGATGAAATCATTGAACAACTTAAAAACGGGACGTTTCGTTTTGTACCTGTAAGAAGAGTTTACATTCCAAAAGCAAATGGTAATAAGAGACCTCTAGGGGTTCCTAACTTTAAAGATAAGTTGGTACAGGAAGTAATGAGAATGATTTTGGAAAACGTCTATGAACCAACCTTCTCAGATAATTCACACGGATTCAGAGAGGGAAGAAGCTGTCATACAGCATTATCCCAAATTAAGAACACGTGGAAAGGGTTAACATGGTGTATAGAAGGAGATATAAAAGGCTTTTTTGACCACATTGACCATTCTGTTCTATTAAATCTTATCTCAAAAAGAGTAAATGACCATCGTTTTCTTCTACTTATTCACAATGCACTTACAAGTGGTGTCATGGAGAATTGGACTTATCATAAAACTTTCAGCGGTACACCACAGGGCGGTATTATCTCACCATTACTAGCTAATATCTACCTTCATGAGTTTGACCTATTCATGGAAAAGCAAATGGAGAATTTTGATATGGGTAAGATAAGGGATAGGAACAAGGAGTATATGCGTATACGCTCAGAAATCAGCGCTCTCTCTCGAAAGGTTAAAAGACTTGATGAGAGAAATGGACATCAATTATGGGAAAACAGAGAGGTATTGATACAAAGTATCGAAGAATTTAAGCGCAAACAAGTGCTAATACCTTCGGTAGACCCTATGGATAAAAACTATCAAAGAATGAAATATGTCCGTTATGCAGATGATTTTGTAATTGGTATAGCTGGTTCCAAAGATAGTACGATGAATGTAAAAGAAAAGATAAAGGACTTCCTTAAACGAGAACTACACCTTGAATTAAGTGAAGAAAAAACTCTTATAACCCATTTGGAAAATCCAATTCTCTTTCTTGGATATGAATTTCGAAAGTGGGATGAAATCAAAGTTACCAGGGTTTCATATAAAAACCATAAATATCCCATGAAAAAGAGAACTCTATCGGGTGCGATAAAGTTAGAAATACCAGAGAAGATGATTAGAAATTTTGCTATAGCAAACGGATATGGTAATCTGCATAATTTCAAAATTATACATCGAGCAAATCTTATAAACAATTCGGAATTAGAAATTCTGCATACTTATAACGCTGAACTTAGAAGAATTGCGAACTACTACAAGTTGGCTAATAATTATCATCATATTGATAAATTATTCTATCTAGCTGAGAGTAGTTTTATAAAAACTATCGCTAATAAACGGAGAAGTACCTCTATGAAGGTAGCCTCAAGTATGAGGACTCATAAACAAGGAGTGTTATGTCTTGTAAGGAAAGACAAGCAGGGCAATGAAAAACTTCATCAATTTGTGAAGCTAAAAGACCTACCTAAACCTAAGGGTGCTATCAAAGTGGATTCTCCTGAAATAGATACGTATGTAAATACGATGAAATACTCAGGAAGAACAAAATTCGAAAAACGATTATTAGCTAATAAATGTGAAGCGTGTGGTACAACAGAAGGTCGGATGGAAGTCCATCACATTAGAAAGTTGAAGGACTTGAAAAAGAAATCAAACTTAAAATACTTGGACAAAATTATGATTGAACGCAACAGAAAAACAATTGTCCTGTGTTTTAAATGCCATCATGACCACCACGAGAAGCAAATCCCGATTAGTCAACTGGCGAGCCGTATACGCTGAAAGGTGTACGTGCGGTTCTGAGGGGGGGATTGTGAAACCTGCTTGGGAGACCAAATAAGGCGCATGTTCCCTACCCTACGACCCGACTCCAAGCCGTGAAGATATTGAAGTGACGAAGCGGTTAGTGGAGTCAGGGAAAATCATTGGCATCGAAATATTAGATCATTTAATTATAGGGGAGAATAAATTTGTCAGCTTAAAGGAAAAAGGCTACTTATAAAGTTTTGGATTTCCTTTTGCTATGAAATTGGCCCCTGTTTCATTTATAATGAAATATGCCCTTATGGCACTATGATTTTAATGATGGTTGAGCTATAATAATGCTTGTGACTTTTTGCACGGTGTGGCACAAATTAGTTAATATGAGCCATTTGGAAAGAGTTGGATGAACACTTAATCAGAGCACATATACTCATGTGCTAAACGATTGTTTCAGAAAGGGAGATACAAAGATGTTTGGAATTGGAACTAAAGACCTTGGGATAGATTTGGGTACAGCAAATACCCTTGTATATGTAAAAGGAAAAGGCGTTGTCGTACGCGAGCCTTCTGTTGTGGCACTACAAACGGATACGAAGCAAATTGTCGCAGTCGGAAATGATGCGAAAAATATGATCGGACGTACTCCAGGAAATGTAGTGGCGCTAAGACCGATGAAGGATGGCGTCATTGCTGATTATGAAACAACTGCGACAATGATGAAATATTATATTAGACAGGCTACGAAAGCAAAAGGCGTGTTTGCAGGGAAACCGTACATCATGGTTTGTGTCCCATCAGGGATTACAGCAGTTGAGGAACGCGCTGTTATCGATGCTACAAGACAAGCAGGAGCAAAAGACGCATATACGATTGAAGAACCTTTTGCGGCAGCTATTGGAGCGAACTTACCTGTTTGGGAGCCTACAGGAAGTATGGTCGTCGATATTGGCGGCGGAACGACAGAAGTGGCGATCATTTCCCTTGGTGGAATTGTGACGAGTCAGTCTGTTCGTGTTGCTGGTGATGAAATGGATGAAGCGATCGTAAGCTACATAAGAAAAACATATAATTTGATGATCGGGGATCGGACATCTGAAACAATTAAAGTAGAAATAGGAAGTGCTGGAGATCCAGAAGGTATAGATAACATGGAAATCCGTGGCCGAGATTTATTAACGGGTCTGCCTAAAACAATTGAGATTACAGCATTGGAAATTTCCCGTGCCCTACGTGATACAGTCGATGCGATTGTTGATGCAGTGAAAGTGACGCTTGAGAAGACTCCACCAGAACTTGCAGCAGACATTATGGACCGCGGGATCGTCTTAACAGGCGGTGGTGCTCTACTTCGCAACCTCGATAAGGTGATTAGTGAAGAAACCAATATGCCGGTCTTAATTGCTGAAAATCCTCTTGATTGTGTTGCAATTGGAACAGGTAAAGCATTGGATAACATCAATTTATTTAAAAATCGAGCGAAGGAATCACGGTAGTCTATTCCTAAATGAATACGAGATCAATCGCAAGTGAAGTCATTTGCGGTTGATCATCATTTACATGAATCGATTTCACAATGCATGAAGGTGAATTAAAAACGAACTTTATCGTGAGTTTATACGGGGATTTTAAGCAAATAACGGACTTTAAACATATCATTGTTCGTTTTTTACCTTGAGGTGCGGCATTCTGAAATTGATTTACCTATTAATATTGTAAAAAATGAGGTGTAGCAAATGCCGCAATTCTTTTTGAATAAACGCCTGATTTTTTTGCTTGTCAGTATTATTATTCTCGTGGCATTAATTGGATTTTCCTTAAGAGAACGAGAAGAATTAACCTTGCCAGAGCAATTTTTGAAGGATACAACCGGATGGATACAAAATGTTTTTTCCAAGCCTCAAGGCTATGTGACAGAATTCTTTGAAGATATGAGAGATCTGCAAAATACATATTCGGAAAATAAAGAATTGAAATCTCGATTGGACGAACTTGCGAAGCTTGAGGCCGATGTGCAACAGCTTACTAAAGAAAATGATGAGCTTCGAGAAATCTTAGATAAAAAAGAAAGTTTACGTGCCTATGAGCCGACACAAGCGACCGTTATTGGGAGAAATCCTGATCGGTGGCATGAAATTTTGATTATTAATAAAGGGAAATCCAATGGACTTGAACCCAATATGGCTGTAGTTTCAGCAAATGGATATTTAATTGGAAAAGTGAAAAGTACACAGCAATTTACTTCAACGATCCAATTATTAAGTGCCATGGATCCGACAAATCGAATTTCCGCTGAAATTCAAGGCGAAGATGAATATTTTGGCACGATTGAGGGGTATGACGTCGACCGGGAATTATTAAAGCTTAAGCGAATCCCGTATGATGCCAAAATAGAAAAGGATCAAAATGTAGTCACATCAGGACTTGGAGGAATTTTTCCTGAAGGACTTCCAATTGGGAAAGTTGTAGACATTGAACCAGATGAATTTGGTCTTAATCAAACTGCATTTGTGAAACCAGGAGCAAACTTCTATAATATTCGCAATGTAATGGTTGTGAAAAGAGAAATGGATAAGCCAGATTTAAGTGAAATGATTGATGATGAGGAGGAGGAGCTGTGAGAAAATTTCTTCTTCCTCTTTTATTCATTCTTTTCTTTATTTTGGAGAGTGCTTTTGTCCAGTCTATCCCGGCTGAGATGTTTAATGGTGAACGAATTTTAGTTCCCCGGTTTTTGATGATCGCCATTATTTTTTTAACGCTATATGGAAACCGCAATCATGGTTTGGTTTATGGCTTTGCCTTTGGATTATTATTTGATGTAGTCTACACAGAAATCATTGGCATTTACTTATTTTTGTTCCCTTTAATCGCTTACTTGGCTTCAAAGGTGATGCGATTGCTACAAGCAAATATTGTTGTGATTTCAATCGTTTCTTTATTAGGTGTAGCATTACTAGAACTCAGTGTCTATGAGTTGATCTTTTTAATAAACAAAACGGATATGTCATTTTCAATGTTTGTAGAGCTACGATGGTTACCGACACTTATCTTGAATCTAGCTTTTACGATTATTTTTGCTTATCCACTTAAGCGCCATTTTGAAAAATATGCCCATTCTTTAAAAGAGGAATAAAGGATTATTCACTCTATTTGTCGAATACCTGTTACAGGCTCTTCATTCTTTGAAGGTCTTTTATGGCATGCGATAAAAAGGCTCTTTTCTCATGTACCCAACAGAGAAAAGAATGGACATACTTTTGTCCGTGGTACTATACTTTCGGGTAAATCGGAATGGTGTCGGTATTAGGACCATTCCAAAAATCATATCTGTACGAAAACAGCAAATAAAAAAGTATGTGATTAAAAAAGTTTAAATGGTATGCTTGATATATGCCAAGCTTCAGCACCCGATATTTTGCTAAATAGGCTATAGGGCGCTTTACGCTTTTCTTTTGAGGTGAACATCTTGATATGAAGAAGACACAGAATGTCCTAATAAAAGGAACGAAAGATGGATTAACGTTACATTTAGACGATCAATGCTCCTATGAGGAATTAAAAAGGGAGTTGAATGAAAAGCTTACAGAGAATCAAAGGGCAAATAAGGATCAACCCCTTATTTCCGTGAGAGTAAAAGTTGGAAATCGCTATTTAAGTGAAGAACAGCAAGAAGAAATCAAGACTTTAATTCGGCAAAAAAAGAATCTTGTCGTCGAATCGATTGAGTCCAATGTCATATCAAAGCTTGAAGCACAGCAAATGATTGAAGAACATGAAATCATTTCGGTTGCAAGAATGGTCCGTTCTGGTCAAGTTCTTGAAGTGCCAGGTGATTTACTATTAATTGGTGATGTAAACCCTGGTGGGAAAGTCGTCGCTGGTGGTAATGTTTTTGTCATGGGCGCATTAAAAGGAATTGCTCATGCAGGAGCGAACGGGAATTCAGAAGCCGTTATTTCTGCCTCGATTATGATGCCGACCCAGTTAAGAATCAGCGATGCGATCAGCCGTTCTCCCGATGTCAATGGAGAGGACGACCGACGTGAAATGGAATGTGCCTATATTGATCAAAATGACCAAATTATTATTGATAGATTACAAGTTTTGATGCGTCTTAGACCAAATTTAACAAGATTGGAAGGAGGACTCTAAAGTGGGGGAAGCAATCGTTATAACATCTGGAAAAGGTGGGGTTGGGAAGACGACCACATCTGCAAATATTGGTACAGCTTTAGCCCTTCAAGGAAAAAGAGTTTGCTTGGTTGACACAGATATTGGTTTAAGAAACTTGGATGTTGTTATGGGTCTTGAAAACCGCATTATCTATGATTTAGTCGATGTCATACAAGGTCGATGCAAAATTCACCAAGCTCTTGTGAAGGACAAGCGTTTTGATGATCTACTTTATTTACTCCCTGCTGCACAAACCAGCGATAAAACAGCTGTTTTACCAGAACAAATGAAGGTCCTAGTAGATTCTCTAAAATCAGACTATGACTATATTATCATTGATTGTCCAGCTGGGATTGAGCAAGGGTACAAAAATGCCGTGGCGGGAGCAGATCGAGCGATTGTCGTCACGACTCCTGAAGTCTCAGCGGTCCGTGATGCGGATCGGATTATCGGTCTTCTTGAAAAGGAAGAAGGTGTTGAGTCGCCTAAACTTGTGATCAATCGGATTCGTAACCATTTAATGAAAAATGGGGATATGCTTGATGTCGATGAAATCACAACGCATTTATCGATTGAATTAATTGGGATTGTCGCAGATGATGACGAAGTGATTAAGGCCTCGAATCATGGTGAACCGATTGCCTTGAATCCGAATAGTAAAGCTTCGATCGCTTATCGCAATATTGCCCGTCGTATTTTAGGAGAATCCGTTCCCCTTCAGCCACTTGGTGATGAGGATAAAGGTGTCTTTACCAAGCTGAAAAAGTTTTTTGGAGTTAAATAAAGAAGAGTGTTTGAGAACCGGAGAAAGCTTCGGTTCTTTTTCTTTGTCAGGAATTTATAAATTCCCTCGACTTGTGGATAACGTGTTCGTATAAACAGTTGGCGTATCGGCATGAAAACATAACAGGAAAAATTCCGCTTAATGAGCAAGCAGCATGAAAAAGAGCCAACATAACAGGAAAATTTCCTGCTATTCCCTCAAAAAATACCAAAATAAACGATTTTGCTCTCTATAAGCGGAAAATCTTCCGTTATTTCTCCTAAATGGAACTCCATCGAGGAGATAACAGGAAAAATTCCGCTTAAGGGTGAGAGATGGTTGGATCGAATGAGACAAACCGGGAGCTTCCTACATTTTGTAGGAGCTTTGTTCTTTTTACAGATTTAGCTGATTCTTTCTTGTCATATATGAGGTGGACAACTCATAGACTTGTACAAACTAGATAAAGGGATTGGTGGGTCATGTCTAGAGCGGATGATATTAGAAAAAGGATGGCAAAACGGAAACGAGAAAGGGAGCGAATGACGAAAAATGTAAATGATCGTTTTCTCGTTGTAGAAGAGGAAGAAAAGTATGGTTTTGAAAAGTTCCCCTCCTATGAAACGGATCCAGGAGAAGGTGGTCATCCCCTTTTTAATAAAGAGTTTTTTCTCTTTAAAATATTGGCTTCTGCATGCCTTGTGCTCATTGTGGCCATTATTTTCCGAAATGGGGGAGAATCCTTACAGCCAGTAAAAAACTTTGTTACGAAATCGATGGAACATGACTTTCAATTTGCGGCAGTGGCCGATTGGTATGAGAATAAATTTGGCAAGCCGTTAGCCCTTTTACCATTTAATCAAAACGAGGATGAACAAGAAACAGAGGATAGCCAAGAATATGCCCTTCCAGCTGCTGCACGGATATTAGAGGAATTTGCAGAGGATGGACAGAAGGTCTCCATTGAAACGGAAAAAGGGGCAGCGGTAACAGCGATGAGCGAAGGAAGAGTCAGTTATGTTGGCGATGAGGAGGGCTTCGGCAAGACTGTCATCATTCAACATGCAGATAAGAGTGAAACTTGGTACGGAAATCTAGAATCCGTTGATGTCACGTTATATGAATTTGTTCAAAAAGGAAACAGTGTTGGTACAGCAGCCAATGCTGGTGATGGAACGAAAGGAATGTTTTACTTTGCTATTAAAAAAGGGGATGACTTTATTGACCCCATACAGGTGATCCAATTTGACTAACTTTCTTTCCCTTTTTCAAAAAATATATATTCACCCATTGTTATGGGTTGTTGTAGCAATAGCGGTTGTAACGGCGCATTTTATTGAATTATCTCTCTTACTCTTGATTATTTTTATCCATGAGTTAGGACATGCGGCTGCCGCTTCTTTTTTTTCGTGGAGAGTGAAGAAAATTTCCATTCTACCGTTTGGAGGAGTAGCGGAGATGGACGAACATGGCAATCGTCCATTAAAAGAAGAGGCGATCGTGACCTTGGCTGGTCCGGTTCAGCATCTTTGGTTAATGGCTGCGGCTTTTGTCTTACATGAATTCGGGCTGATCCAAGAGTTTATTTTTACGAATTTCATCCAATTTAATCTCATGATTTTACTTTTCAATTTACTCCCTATTTGGCCATTGGATGGGGGGAAATTTATTTTTTTATGGCTATCTTTAAAAGATTCCTTCCCAAAGGCATTTAAACAAACATTGATTATTTCGATATTAGTGGTGGCCCTGTTTTCCATTTTGATGTTAATGATTGAACCGATTAATTTAAATGTGTGGATTGTCATTTCCTTTATTCTTTTCACTTTACGTTATGAGTGGAAGCAAAGTCGTTACGTCTTTATTCGATTTTTAATGGAAAGGTATTATGGAAAGAAAAATGAATTTCGTAAGCTAAAACCGATTGTGGTGGAGCCCGACGAACTCGTGATTCATGTGCTAGAACGATTTCAACGAGGCTATAAACATCCGATCATTATTGAGAAAAATGGTAAGGAAACGGGTTCCTTGGATGAAAATGAACTTTTGCATGCTTATTTTGCTGAAAAACAAATTACCGCTAAGATAGGGGACTTGCTGTATCCGTATTAAATTTGAGAAAATAGAAGAACTATGAAGTAGGTAAGGAGTTTTATTGGTGAATGTGCTTGTTGTAAATGGAATTGGAAAAGAAAAAAGGTATGCATTAATTAAAAAGCAAAAGGTTGAAAAGCTTGTTATTGAACAGCCTCAGCAACAGTCGATCGTCGGCTCGATTTATTTAGGAATAGTGGAAAAAGTTTTGCCGGGGATGAATGCTGCTTTTATCAATATCGGTCTTGAAAAAAATGGATTTTTACACCGGGATAAGCTCCCGGCTTTTTTCGTGTCGCAAGAAGATAAAGGGATTTCCAGCTATCTTCATCAAGGAGAAAAAATCCTTGTTCAAGTGGAAAAAGATGCAACCGGTGATAAGGGGCCGAGAGTAACAGGAATGATTGAACTTGGTGGAGATATGACGGTCTATACTCCACAAGGGGAATTTGTGGCTGTATCGAAGAAAATCGATGAAACAGTTAGAGAAGAATGGCGCCAACTTGGGAATGAATTCAAACGGAGAGATGAAGGAATCTTATTTCGAACTGTATGTGTTGAACGCACAAAGGAAGAGGTCTTGGCTGAACTCGAGCAATTAAGAGTGAAGTATGCAACGATGATTCAAACAGTTAAATCGATGAAAAAACCGGGCTTGGTCATCTCACGCAATTTCTTTTTAGAAGAAGTAAAGGGGGTCATTTCAAAGCTAGATTCAGGGCGAGTTGTCGTTGATACTCTAGAGATGAAAAAGGAACTGGAGGCTGTTTGTCACCATGTTGAATTAGTATATCAGCAGGAAAAAGAAGATGTTTTTTCGCTCTATCGTTTAGAGTATGAGATAGAGAATGCCTTGAAAAAAGTAGTTTGGTTAGAGAACGGTGCTTATTTGGTCTTTGATGAGACGGAAGCATTAACGGTGATCGATGTGAACACAGGGCAGTTTTCGGGAAAGCATCATCTTCAAGATACGGTAATGAAGACGAATCTGTTAGCAGCAACGGAGATTGCTCGGCAAATTCGTCTCCGTGGCCTAGCAGGGATGATACTCGTTGACTTTATCGATATGAAAGAACAAAAGATTCGTGAGCAAGTGAGAAGGAAATTAGAAGTGGCTTTGCAAGAGGATGAGCGAAGAACGAGGGTCGTCGGTTTTACCCCTCTCGGTATTCTGCAAATGACAAGAATGAAAACACGAGTTTCCCTCAGTGAGACATTAATGAGCACTTGCCAAGTGTGCGCGGGGTATGGAAAGGTCTTAAGTGCAGAAACGCTCTCCTTTCGTTTAGAACGTGAGCTATTGGCGTTAAGAGGCAAGGATTTTGAAGCGGTATTAATAGAAGCCACAGCGGATGTTAAGGACATTTTTACTGGAGAAAACGGGAGTCAGCAAAAGCTTATAGAAGAAATATGTGGGATGGAGCTTTATTTTTCTATTGAAGAAGGAGCGAAGCCGTCTTATCGAATTAAGCAGATGGGAACGAAAGCGGATATTGGAAGAGGAAATTCATATTGACACTACTAGTCGGACTGTGATAATATTTTCATGTTATGTTTGTAGCGCACCCGTGCTACAACCGCACAGATCAGGTCTTGAAATTTTCCTAGGAAAATACCTGTGATGGCGAGTCTGAGTCTAAGAGGAGGTGCAGTTCATGTACGCAATTATCGAAACTGGTGGTAAGCAAATCAAAGTAGAAGAAGGTCAAGCAATCTACATTGAAAAGTTAAACGCTGAAGCAGGCGAAACAGTTACATTTGATAAGGTTTTATTCGTTGGTGGCGAAAACGTTAAAGTTGGTAGCCCAGTAGTTGAAGGTGCTTCTGTTACAGCTAAAGTTGAAAAACAAGGCCGTGCGAAGAAGATTATCGTTTTCAAATACAAAGCGAAGAAAAACTATCACAAAAAGCAAGGTCATCGTCAGCCATACACTAAAGTTGTAATTGAAAAAATCAACGCGTAAGGCGGTTTATGATGATTCAAACAACGATTTATCGTACTGAATCTGGACGAGTACAATCGTTTACTATTAGTGGTCATGCCCTCTTTGCAAACAAAGGTAATGATATTGTTTGTGCAGGAGCTTCTGCAATAACCTTCGGTGCGGTTAATTCCATTATCGCATTAACCGGAGTAGAACCAGAAATCGAGCAAGGAGCAGACGGCTTTCTCCGCTGCGTCATTCCGGATAATCTCCCAGAAGACGTACAAGAGAAAATTCAGCTATTGCTTGAAGGTATGATCGTGAGCTTACAGACGATTGAAAGAGATTATGGAAAATATATAAAAATAACCTTCAAAAAGTAGGAGGTGGAACAAAATGTTAAGATTAGATCTTCAGTTTTTCGCTTCTAAAAAGGGAGTAGGTTCTACAAAGAACGGTCGTGACTCAATCTCAAAGCGCCTTGGTGCTAAGCGTGCAGATGGTCAGTTCGTAACTGGTGGTTCAATCCTTTATCGTCAACGTGGAACAAAGATTTATCCAGGTGTAAACGTTGGTAAAGGTGGAGACGACACTCTATTCGCAAAAGTGGATGGCGTTGTTAAGTTCGAACGCGTAGGACGTGACCGCAAGCAAGTGAGCGTGTACCCAGTAGCTCAAGAAGCTTAATTCTTTTAAAAAAACTCTAACCGTTTTAGGTTAGAGTTTTTTTGAGTTTTAAGGATTTGGGGTTGGAGAAGTGAGATTTCGCTTTGACTGATATAATGGCGATTTAGACCGATAAATCTGATTTTAGACCGATAAATTTCGATTTAGACCGATAAAATCGAAATTAGACTGATATATTTGAAATTAGACTGATAAATCTAATTTTCACTTAGAATTTTAACCCCTAAACTGGTTATTTTGATATACTAGCAAGAAGAAGGTTTCAGTTCGTTCATTTAGGAGTGCTTATATGAAAAAAGAATGGGATACGATTGAGCTTTTAAGCCATGCAAGGCATGATTGGCTGAATAAGATTCAATTAATTAAAGGAAATCTGTCTTTAAACAAAATAGAGCGTGTCAAAGAAATTATTGATGAAATTGTTGTGGAAACAAGACAAGAATCAATTCTATCCAACCTGAACATTCCTCAATTTGCAGCATTGCTTCTAACCTATAATTGGGAAAGTCATTCCATTCACCTTGAATATGAGATTATCAACGAAATAAATCTATCAACACGTCATTTCGTGAAGGATGACGAACTAACAAATTGGACAAACACATTTTTAGAAGAATTAAATAAAGCCATTAAAGCTTTTCATGAAAATCATTTATCGATAACGATTCAAAGGCAAGAATATGGGATCGGTTTCTTTTTTGATTTTCGAGGAATAATAACAGATATTGAGCATATCAGGCGCTTTCTTCAAGAACCATCCAAATTTTTTAAAAAAGTGCATGAGCTTTCAGAACAAGAATTATCCATTGAAGTATTTATGCCTTATCAATGAGATATCAATGATGCGTTAGGATGCAGGAAGAGCATGAACTAAAATGCTTTTAGAAATGACATTACATAATGACACATCTACTGCTGACAGGAGGACAAAAATGTTTGTAGATCAAGTTAAGATATATGTAAAAGGTGGAGACGGTGGTAATGGAATGGTTGCCTTTCGCCGTGAGAAATACGTTCCAAAGGGCGGTCCAGCTGGTGGAGACGGCGGCAGAGGTGCTGACGTTATTTTTGAGGTCGAAGAAGGTCTTAGAACACTGATGGACTTCCGCTATAAGCGCCATTTTAAGGCACCTCGTGGTGAACATGGGATGTCCAAAAATCAACATGGTCGCAATGCGAAAGATATGATTGTCAAAGTCCCACCAGGTACAGTGGTTACAGATGCTGAAAACAAGGAAGTAATCGCTGATTTAACGGAACATGGCCAAAGGGCAGTCATTGCTCGCGGTGGCCGAGGCGGACGAGGAAATACAAGATTTGCTACGCCGGCTAACCCAGCACCAGAGCTTTCTGAGCATGGGGAGCCAGGAGTGGAAAAAGAAGTAGTCCTTGAATTAAAGCTTCTAGCTGATGTTGGCCTAGTAGGTTTTCCAAGTGTAGGAAAATCGACGTTACTATCGGTCGTTTCAGCAGCAAAGCCGAAAATTGCTGATTATCATTTTACAACGATTGCGCCAAACCTCGGCATGGTGGAAACGGAAGATAATAGAAGTTTCGTCATGGCGGATCTCCCAGGTTTAATTGAAGGAGCTCATTCTGGAGTTGGGCTAGGACATCAATTTCTACGTCATATTGAAAGAACAAGAGTCATTGTTCATGTTATTGATATGGCATCAACAGAAGGAAGAGACCCATACGAAGACTACAAAACCATTAATAATGAGTTAAAAGAGTATAATTTAAGGTTAACCGAGAGACCACAAATTATTGTGGCGAATAAAATGGATATGCCAGAAGCGGAAGAAAATCTTCAAAAGTTTAAGAGTCAACTGCAAGAAGATTATCCTATTTTCCCAATCTCAGCTGTGACTCGACAAGGTTTAAGAGATCTTTTATTTGCCATCGCTGATAAAGTGGAAGAAACACCAGAATTTCCACTCGTACATGAGGAAGAAACAGCGGACGTTAACCGCGTTCTTTATAAACATGAAGCAGATCAGAAAGAATTTGTTATTACGAGAGATCCAGACGGCAGCTTTGTTGTTTCCGGTGATGCGGTTGAGAAATTGTTTAAGATGACAAACTTTGCTCACGATGAATCGGTACGTCGCTTTGCGAGACAGTTAAGAGGTATGGGTGTTGATGATGCATTAAGAGAAAGAGGAATTCAAAGCGGCGATACGGTTAAGCTGATGGATTATGAATTTGAATTTCTTGATTAATTTTCTCGAGAAGGAGACGTCAAAAAGAACTTTTTTGGCGTTTACCCTTTTCTAATGGGGTGGGGGAAATGAGTAAGGATAAATTTGATAGAAAATTTTTTTTAGTACGTGAAGATGTTTTGCCTGAGGCCATGAGAAAAACATTAGAGGCTAAAGAAATGATTGAGCGAAAAAAAGTGGAGTCCGTGTGGGATGCTGTTCAGCAAGTTGATTTGAGTCGAAGTGCTTTTTATAAATATAGAGACACCGTGTTTCCCTTTCATACGGTTGTGAAGGAAAAATTAATTACCTTATTTTTTCATTTAGAGGACCGTTCTGGTACACTATCTCAGCTATTGGGAGTGGTTGCATCCTCTGGCTGTAACGTGCTAACGATTCATCAAACGATCCCGCTTCAAGGAAGAGCCCAAGTAACCCTTTCGCTCAATATTACGGGAATGGGCATCGAAATTCATGAATTATTGACTAACTTAAAAAAGCTTGAATTTGTCGAAAATGTTGAAGTACTAGGGTCTGGGGCATAGCATTTGTCCCAAGATTCTGCTATTAATTATTTGAAATTTTAAAATAGTTTTTGCGCAGAAAATACATAGAGGAATGACTTCAGGGGAGGAATATCATAATGAAAATTGCATTTTTAGGACCGAAAGCCACCTTTACAGACATCGCCGTACGTGAAATGTTTCCTACTAAAGAGGGAATCCCGTATATGACTATTCCTGATTGCTTGGATGCTGTCATAAAAAATGAAGTGGATGCATGTGTCGTTCCGTTAGAAAACGCGCTAGAGGGGTCAGTTAATATCACGCTTGATTATTTAATCCATGAAATGCCACTACCAATTTTAGCGGAAGTAACAGCTCCGATTCGTCAGCATTTAATGGTTCATCCACAAAATAAAGAAGAGTGGAAAAATATAGATGTTATCTACAGTCATTCCCATGCGATTGCCCAGTGCCATAAATTTCTTCATCAACATTGCAATGGGGTAAAAAGAGTGAGCGTGACCTCGACGGCAGCGGCAGCCAAACATATTCTTGAGCATCCTACAGAGCAAGCTGCAGCTATTGCTAATGAATTAGCGGCAGCAGAATATGGGTTAGAAGTGGTTGCACCTGATATTCATGACTTTGATTTCAACCATACTCGTTTCATCGTATTGGCGAAAGAAATGATTGAATTATCAACGAGTCCTTTAAAAATGGTCGGAGATAAGACATCTCTAATGATCACATTGCCAGCAGATGACCGTTCCGGGGCTCTCCACCAAGTGTTGTCTGCCTTTGCATGGAGAAAGCTTAATCTTTCCAAAATCGAGTCACGCCCAACGAAAACAGGGCTTGGCAATTATTTTTTCTTAATCGATATTGAAATGAAAATGGATGATGTATTAATTCCCGGTGCTATTGCAGAACTTGAAGCACTAGGGTGTTCTGTAAATATTTTAGGGAGTTATCCGTATTTTCAAGTGCAAAAAAGGAGCCGTTAAAGCTCCTTTTTTTAGTTATGCTCTTTTCGCAAATACTGTTTAGTTACTATCAATTAAAAATCCATTTTCTCGGAGTGCTTTTTCAGCTTGGTTTAAAGCTTCTTCAGTTGAAGCCGCAATTGTATGTAAATGAATGCCATCTGTTAGTTCGGATAAATAAGAAGCCTTTGTCGTATTGATTTTTTCGATAAATTGTTCGACTTCTTTTACTGTTGAGACAATGATAGAGGCTGTTAAATCCCCGTATACAGAGTGTTCGATTTTAACATCTAGAACACTTACCCCGTGATTGACGAGAAGTAAAAGTTCCTCCTCCGTCCTCTCAGGGTGATGTACACAAGCGATCGTTCTTTCCACTCTATTGGTCATCTCCGGTCTTTTCATAAACAAATAACCTTGGCTTGTGGCGATAATGGGCTCTCCTTTTGCTTTAAGCAATGTGATATCTCCGACAATCACTTGTCTGCTGACATTTGTTTTCATCGCTAACTCACTTCCGGTTATCGGTTCATGGCTTGATTGGAGCCATGATAATATTAATTCCCGTCTTTCATTTCCAAGAACTTTCTGTCCTTTCATCATTTTCCACCTTTTTCTATATAAAAGTATAAGTTCTTCTGAAAATAAGTTTATCGTAGTTTATCCGATCAGTCGACGTTCAAACGTTTTAGTGGCCATAACGTTCGTCTTTTTGACAAATTTCAAGCTTGTACGAGAATCTTTTCAACATAATTTATTTCGATGACGCATAAGTTTTTTTGAAGATTATTAGCAAATTACCTACACAATCATACAATATATGGACATTTGCATAGGAGGGAGAAGTCACAGTGAAGATCCATATCGTACAGAAAGGGGATACTCTTTGGAAAATCGCCAAAAAGTACGGCGTGAATTTTGAAGAGCTGAAGCAACTCAATTCACAGCTCAGCAATCCTGATATGATCATGCCCGGAATGAAAATAAAAGTCCCAACTGCTGGAGGAAGCGTAAAAAAAGAAGCTCCTATTAGTGGTCAAAAAGAAGCAAAGCTTAATTTGGGTGTTAAAAAAGAGAAGCAGATACAAGATCACCCTTTTGTAAAGGAAAAGAAAAAAGAAGCACCGATTGAAAAGGTAGAAGAAGCTCCGATTAAGGAAAAACCAAAACCTGAAATGCCAAAAGTGGAAACGCCAAAAAAACCATTTGTACCGAAAATGCCTAAGCCTGTTATTCCAGAAATTGATATTAACAATTACTATATGATGAATATGGCGAACGTGAATGTGGAACAAAAACCACATCAAGCGCCACAATTACCACCGAAACCAACCAATATACTACCAGAGGCGGAACCTGCAAAACCTTTTAAACCAGTAGAAACGGCTTCTACGGAGGAATCATCATCAATGGAAATGCCGATAAAAGGAGGATTTCAGCAACCAATGAACCCGTTCAAACCTTATCCTGCCCCAGGAATGACAGCACCAGGAGGATATCCATATCCGCAGGCACCAGCGATGCAGCAACCACCTTACTACGGAGGAATGCCTGGTGTAGAAAGTGATTTTGATGAAGAATCATCAGCATTTATGCCGAATCAGCCTGCAGGAGTAATGGGTGCATATGCCCCTGCTCAAATGCCGCAAATGCCAAACATGCCGAATATGCCGCAAATGGCACCGGGAATGGGCAATATGCCAAACATGCCGAATATGCCGCAGATGGCACCGGAAATGGGCAATATGCCGAACATGCCAAATATGCCGCAGATGGCACCGGAGATGAGCAATATGCCACCAATGCCAATGCCGCAAGTGTCACCAGAGATGGCGAATATGCCACCGATGCCAAACATGCCACAAATGGCACCAATGATGCAGGCACCATATCCTTGTCCTCCATTTCAGGCGCCGTACCCAATGCCATATGGACCAGGACCAGGATTTCCACAGCCAATGCCTGCATATCCACCAGCATTTGGTCCAGGACCACAAGTTGCTGGAGCTTATGATATGATGCCATATGGACCAAATCAACCAATGCCAGCGGTACAAGGAGCCATGGAGGAGAAAGACTGTGGATGTGGTGGACCTCAATTAGTTGGAAGCTATGGACCTCCTCACCAACAGGCACCAGTAGGTTATGGAATGCCTGGAGGATTTGCTCCGAATTACCCTGGAATGGCACCTGCTGGGTATGAAGGCGAATACCCAACAGGCTATGAAGCTGAAGGGGAGTATCCAGATGCAGGAAGCTTTGGAGCGGGTGGACCAGCACCTGGAGCAATGGCACCGGGAATGCCTGGAGCTTATGGACCAGGGGTAGCAGCAGTCTATTCACCACCATATGGTCAGCCTTTCGCAAGCCCACCGTTTATGAATCCTTATGGACCAATGGGGGCCGGGTATGGAATGCCTAGACCAACAAATGAAAGTGATGAAAGTGACGATTAACGCTCAAGGAGGAGACGGTTTATATACGGATCGTCTCCTTTTTTATTTGAAGAGCCAGCTACCTCTACAAGTGAATTTCATTAAACCGATCCGCAATCATGTGTTTTTGCTTGAAACAGACTCCTCAAAATATGTTGTGAAAAGGTATTCATCCTATCGTCGTCTTAAAACGCAGATGAACATAACAGCCGATTTAAAGAAAAATGGGTTTACCTATACTTATGATTTTCTAGATTTTACAAAAGGTTCTCCATTATTTTTCGAGCAAAACTTTTATGGGATCATTGAATATCTCTCACCTTCTGAGCATGCTTTTACCTTCTCCTTGCCCGAAAATAGAGTTGAGGGTTTAGAGCTTTTGCATGAATTTCATGAACTCAGCAAGATGCTTGTTCCAAAATATGAGAATAAATTAAGAAAACAAGATCTATTGCATAAATGGAGAGGGAGAACAGCTACTTTCTTAAATAATATTTCCTTTATTAAATTTTTTGTACAAAAAGAAATTATCGAATACATCTTAAAATGGACCGATTGGTCTCTAAATGGCTTAGAGCAAGAATATTCAATAAAGGAACCAAACGGTATCCTACATGGAGATTTAGCACACCATAATTTTTTACGCACGAAAGGAGAAGAATTATACCTTATCGATTTTGATTTAATAACCATTGGCGATACAAGTTTAGATTATCTGCAATATGCGAATCGAATTCTCCCGCATATCCATTGGTCACTTGACGACTTAGCAGACTATGAAAGATTAAAGCCTTTTTTAGACTCAAAATTTTTTTTGTATGGATTAGCTTTCCCAACCGATATTTTTAGGGAATGGAATCGAGTCATTAGAGAAAAACAGTATAATAGCCCTGTCATGATGCGCCAACTTCTTGATTTAACGGCTGGACAGTTTTATGAAAGACAACAGTTTGTGAAGGGATTGCAAGAAGCGGTGGATAGACTTGCAAAAAAATAAATTCGATTGGTCGTAACTGACAGGATGAAAATTGAATTCCCCTCACACTCTAATAGTGAGCAAGTATATTGCTCTTATTCAAGAGTGAAGGGGGCGTTCATCATTGAAATATAAATATTTTACATGGCCAGCCATTGTAGGTATCGCACTAGGGCTCGGTGCTTGTGGCAATAATGATGAGGCAGTGGACGGGCAAGACCGTCAGCCACTTGCGGTCGGCTATCATTCCAATGAACATCATGAAGAAGACGGGGGAAATGCCAACTTAGTGAATGAGGATAATGATGGTCCCGTTACAGAAATATTAGACCATACGATTGCTGGTGAAGGAGGCAATAATGGGCTCCGTCGTATTAATAATGAAGCAGCTCCAGATGGGGAATATGATACGACCTTATTTAGCCGCAGTGACCAAAATTATCATGCCCATTTGAATACGAATAATAGTGGTGCGAGAAGTCCGTATTACACAGCGTATAACGGAAGGACTGCACAAAGGGTAGCGAAATTAGCGACAACTGTTGTCAATGTCGCAGATGCAAGAGCGGTCGTTCAAGACGATCAGATTATCGTGGGTGCTGTTTTAGAGGACCCGCAAAGAGGAGATGAAACAAAAGCGGCGATTCGTGAAGCTGTAGCACCCCATGCGGATGGTAAAAAAGTTACTGTCACGACAAATGACAGTATGTATAGTCGGATCCGAACCATCGATAACGAACTTCGAGATGGAGGACCGCGTGATGTCATTAATGATGATATTGACCATATTTTTAGAACGATTAGCAATGAAAGAAATAAAGCTGTCGAGAATAATCAATAACAAAAAGGAGCAAACTGAAATAGTTTGCTCCTTTAAGTATGGAAAAAATTCAATAAAAAAGGTTAATATTTCTTTAAATGGTCAAAATAATAGTGGAGTTAAAAAACCTTACATTTACTTATGTCTTTTAAAAGAGGTGACCGTTGTGAAAATCATAAGGTCTATGATATGTCTATTGATGGCAATTTTCCTTATCGGATCCATTGGCTTTAATAATGTTAAAGCAAAAAATGAAGAAACGAAAGAAACATTACAGTTCGAGCCGCTCGAAGTTCAGGTAATACTCGAACGTATGTATCTGGACGGGGAATTCAGTCAAGAAACGGTCAAGGAAACGATTTGGTCGATGGAGGATTTCTGGGCAAAATATGATAGCTGGCAGCTTATTGATATGACGGAGGATAAGGTGGTATTTAGAGAAGTTGTTGATGACATTTCACCACTCCTTAAGTCCAATGGCTATTTTGGGATAAATCATGATGGTGCGTTGACTATTTTTAATGGACGACCACAAACATCAAAAATCATTCATACTTTTTTTCAATTGGACATTGGGAAACTTGAAAGTAAGAAACACGAACAATTAAAAAAGGGAATTCCGATAAAAAATAAAGAACAGTATGTAGAAGTGTTAGAGACTTTCAAAAATTTTACCCTTGAAGAAAAGATAGCAAATTAATCTGTTAGTTGGGAACCGGATAAAATCGGTTCCTTTTCTTTTCCTATTTTGAGGAATGGTTGTCACCTGCAACTGTAAAATAAGCGGGAATTTTCCTGCAATACATGAAAATGGAGCTTAGACGTATGCTAATTCCTCTTCCCTTTTAAACTACAGCTTTTCTTTATGCATAGCGGATTGTATGATACAATGGGGTACAGCAAAAAAGAGGGGCGAATGCAGTTGTTTGAGTTTATTCAAGGAAAGGTCGATTTTGTCGGCCCTGAATATATTGTGTTGGAAACGAGCGGAGTGGGCTTTCAGATAACAACGCCTAATCCGTTTGTTTATGCTAAAGACCAAGGGAAAGAGATCAAGGTCTATACATATCATTATGTCCGTGAAGATTTGATGGCTTTATATGGTTTTCAATCAAGAGAAGAGAAGACTCTTTTCACAAAGCTTTTAAATGTGTCAGGGATCGGTCCTAAAGGTGCACTAGCTATCTTAGCAGCTGGAGAGCCAGAGCAGGTCGTTGATGCGATTGAAAATGAAGATGAAGCCTTTTTAGTAAAATTTCCAGGGGTAGGAAAGAAAACGGCAAGACAAATGATTCTCGACTTAAAAGGGAAGCTACAAAATGTCGTACCAGACTTTTTTCCAGATCTGTTCGCTCCTGAAAAAGGGACTCGTTCTGAGCGCTTAAATCAAGACCTCGAGGAAGCTATCCTTGCTCTGAAAGCATTAGGCTATTCGGAGAAAGAAATTAAGAAGATCACACCAGAATTACAGAAAGAAATGTTAACGACAGACCAATATATTAAAAAAGGTCTGCAAAAATTATTAAAATAAGTAAGGGGTGAAAATCGTGGAGGAACGAATCGTGTCTGGAGAGGCCGATATTCAAGAGCTTTCAATTGAACAAAGCTTGCGACCACAAACCCTTAAGCAATATATTGGCCAGGATAAGGTGAAAGAGAATTTAGAAGTCTTTATTGAAGCGGCAAAGCTGCGAAAGGAAACATTGGATCATGTTCTCCTTTACGGTCCTCCCGGTCTTGGGAAGACGACGTTAGCAACGATTATCGCAAATGAAATGGGTGTAAATATACGGACAACCGCAGGTCCAGCGATTGAGAGACCAGGGGATTTAGCCGCTATTTTAACTGCTCTTGAGCCTGGAGATGTCTTGTTTATTGATGAAATCCATCGTCTTCCAAGGTCGATTGAAGAAGTTCTTTACCCTGCAATGGAGGATTTTTGCTTAGATATTGTCATTGGGACAGGGCCAAGTGCTCGCTCTGTTCGTCTTGAGCTCCCACCATTTACACTGGTAGGAGCGACGACAAGGGCAGGTTCTCTCTCAGCACCTTTGCGTGATCGCTTTGGGGTGTTAAGCAGGCTTGAGTATTACCGAGAAGAACAACTAAAGGAAATCGTCATTCGAACGGCTGAAGTGTTTGAGGTTGAGATTGATTCTCTTGCGGCCACAGAGATTGCCAGAAGATCGAGGGGAACGCCGCGAATTGCCAACCGATTGTTAAGAAGAGTGCGTGACTTTGCCCAAGTTCGTGGAAATGGGGATATTGACCATTCATTAGCGCAAAAGGCATTAGAGCTATTACAAGTGGATCGATTAGGGTTAGACCATATTGACCACAAGCTACTAAAAGGGATTATTGAAAAATTCCGCGGTGGACCAGTGGGATTAGAGACCATTGCCGCAACGATTGGAGAAGAGTCAATGACGATTGAAGATGTGTATGAGCCATATTTATTACAAATTGGCTTCTTGCAAAGAACGCCTCGTGGTCGCATTGTCACAGACCTAGTTTATCACCATTTCGGCATGGAGGTGCCTTCTGTTGAGCGGAATTCCTAAGTTTCTGATGATTGTTGGAGTAATCATTTTTGTCGTCGGATTTCTCATGCAATTTATTCAAATTGGAAAACTTCCAGGAGATATCGTTATCAAGAAAGGCAACACGACCTTTTACTTTCCCATTGTTACATCCATTATTTTGAGTGTTGTTCTTTCCCTTATATTTTATTTCATAGGGAAATTTCGTTAATTAGAGTAGTAGATTTTAGGCTGGTTTCGCAAACTAGAAACATGCGAGCTATGAATAAGAAACAGGGTGACATTATTGAAGGTAGATTTATTTGATTTTCATTTGCCTGAAGAACTGATTGCACAAACGCCTCTAGAGGAACGGGCAAGCAGCAGGCTGATGGTTTTAAACAAAGAAAACGGTCAGATTGAACATGATATTTTTAAAAATATCAAGAAGTATGTGAAAGCTGGCGATTGTCTCGTTTTAAATGATACGAGAGTTTTACCTGCTCGACTTTTTGGAGAAAAAGAAGATACAGGAGCAAAAATCGAGGTGCTTCTTTTGAAACAGATCGAAGGGGACACTTGGGAAACTCTTGTGAAACCGGCGAAACGAATAAAGGAAGGCTCTGTCATTACTTTTGGAAATGGCTTGCTTTCTGCTGTTTGTGTTGGTGAAAAAGACCACGGTGGTCGCCTTCTCCAATTTCGCTACGAAGGAATTTTTTATGAGGTATTAGAGGCTCTTGGTGAGATGCCTCTTCCGCCATACATAAAAGAACAGCTCGATGACAAAGAGCGATATCAAACGGTTTATGCTCGAGAACGTGGTTCAGCAGCAGCTCCGACAGCAGGTCTTCATTTTACAGAAGAGCTTCTTGAAGAATTAAAGGAGATGGGCGTCCATATCACCTTTATTACATTACATGTTGGTCTTGGCACCTTCCGTCCTGTCAGTGTTGATGATATTTTGGAGCATGAAATGCATGCTGAATTTTTCCAAGTAACAGAGGAAACAGCTCAGCTTTTAAATGAAGCACGTAACGCTGGGGGAAGAATCATCTCTGTCGGAACTACTTCGACGAGAACATTAGAAACGATCGCATCGAAACATAATGGGAAGTTTGTTGCGGACAGTGGCTGGACAGATATTTTTATTTACCCAGGCTACGAATTTAAGGCAATTGATGGTATGATCACGAATTTTCATTTGCCGAAATCTACACTCATCATGCTGGTAAGTGCATTGGCGGGTAGAGAACATGTTTTACATGCGTACAATACTGCTGTAGAAGAAAAATACCGTTTCTTTAGCTTTGGAGACGCAATGTTGATATTATAGTTGTCTCTTGCAACCTTTGCATAGGGGACATCAGGAGGTACATGAAGTTGACTGCAATACGATATGAATTAATTAAAACATGTAAACAAACAGGAGCAAGACTTGGCAGAGTCCATACTCCCCATGGCTCATTTGAAACACCTGTATTTATGCCGGTTGGAACGTTGGCGACGGTGAAAACGATGTCACCAGAAGAGCTCGTGCAAATGGGTGCTGGTATTATTTTGAGCAATACGTATCATCTATGGCTCCGCCCAGGACATGAAATTGTTAAAGAGGCTGGTGGCCTTCATAAATTTATGAATTGGGATCGAGCGATTTTAACAGACTCAGGTGGTTTCCAAGTCTTTAGCTTAAGTGAGTTCCGCAAGATTGAAGAGGAAGGTGTTCATTTCCGCAATCATTTGAACGGGGACAAGCTCTTCTTATCTCCCGAAAAAGCGATGGAAATTCAAAATGCATTAGGCTCAGATATTATGATGGCATTTGATGAATGTCCACCTTTCCCTGCGACATATGAATATATGCAAAAATCCGTTGAACGTACGTCAAGATGGGCGGAACGATGTTTGAATGCTCATCAGCGCCCTAAGGATCAAGGTCTCTTTGGAATTGTTCAAGGTGGAGAATACGAGGAACTTCGCAAGCAAAGTGCGAAAGATCTCGTGTCATTAGATTTTCCTGGCTATGCAGTCGGCGGATTATCTGTCGGTGAGCCGAAGGATATTATGAACCGTGTCTTAGAATTTACGACACCATTACTTCCTTCCAATAAGCCGAGATATTTAATGGGGGTAGGCTCTCCAGATTCATTAATTGATGGAGCGATTCGTGGCATTGATATGTTTGATTGTGTGCTCCCATCAAGAATTGCTCGTAATGGTACATTAATGACAAGTGAAGGACGATTGGTCGTAAAAAATGCGAAATTTGCTAGAGACTTTGGACCTATCGATGAAAATTGTGATTGCTATACATGTAAAAATTATAGTCGTGCCTACATTCGTCATCTCATTAAATGTGATGAAACATTCGGAATACGACTTACAACTTACCATAATCTCTATTTTCTGTTAAAATTAATGGAGCAAGTCCGAGAAGCGATTCGAGAGGATCGATTAGGGGACTTCAGAGAAGAATTTTTTGAAAGATATGGCTTTAATAAGCCCGACGCAAAAAACTTCTAAAATAGTAAATAGATATGGCTTGAAAGGAGGTTGGACAAATGGAAATGTTAGGTACAATTGCCCCACTGATATTAATGTTTGCGATTTTCTACTTTTTATTAATTCGCCCGCAACAAAAGCGTCAAAAAGCAGTTACGCAAATGCAAAATGATCTCAAAAAAGGTGACAAGATTGTAACGATTGGCGGACTACATGGTATCGTTGATGCGATTGATGAAGGTAAGATTGTGATCAAATGTGGTGATGGAAGTCGTCTTACATACGACCGCGCGGCGGTACGTGAAGTAACTGAATCATCAAGTGACTTACTAGCTAAGAGCTAATTCAATTCACGAAAAGAAAGCGTCGTTCTCTAGAAGAACGGCGCTTTTATAGTTTATAGTGATAAGCGATATTAAAAATTGCTTGTTTTCAGGCAGTATTAAGCATTACGAGTATTAGGTGTACTCATATTAACCCCTAAAATTCCACCCATCATCGCAGTGATGATATAGCATACATGGTAAATGATTTGCTCCAATGAAAAGAGACTATCGTAACCTAAGTATTGGAATAAGAAAATAATGAATGTGTAAAGAACCCCAGTTAGAGTCCCGATTAGCCAGCCTTTCTCTTTTCCTTTTCTGCCCGTGATAAATCCCCCTACAAATAAGGTGATGAAGGATATAATGGTCGTGATGACCCCTAATGATGACTCTTGTGTACTTGTAAACCTGAGAATAATCGAGAATATAAAGCTTGAAATAATCAACAGTAAAAAGATGGCAATAACGCCGTATAAGACAGCAATACCATGGTTTTTGGATTCTTCTATTTTGACCCTCTCCCTCCATAACGAGAATACATGTATTTTTGTACAGTTGAAAATGGCTCAATCCCGCAAAAATGCAGGGCTGAACACGCCTTTTGCTTGTCTTAGTACATGCATATTCAGAAGAGTTAAAAAATAGAATCGAAATCTTTCTTCGATTTTGCTCAACTGTCTATTTTTTATATTGAAATTCTGCTTTTTCATATTTACGTAAGGATTGCGAATAATAACGAAGGAGTTGAAACAGATAAGAAACGCATGAAAGGGGAAGAAATGTGGCTGAACTTTTTCAGATTGCACTTAGAACGTTATTTTTTTATGCCCTCATCATCCTGATTTTTCGCATGATGGGAAAGAGAGAGATTGGCGAATTAAGTATTTTAGATTTAGTTGTATATATTATGATTGCCGAATTGGCGGTTGCTGCAATTGATGAGTCGCAAGCTAATCTCCTTCATGTCGTCATTCCAATGTTGCTATTGATGACTGTTCAAATTGTTTTTGCCTACATTTCACTAAAGAGCAAAAGTTTTCGGGATGTGGTGGAAGGAAAACCGACATTGATCATCAATAAGGGGAAAATCGACGAGAAAGAAATGAAAAAGCAACGTTATAATTTTGATGACCTTTTGCTCCAATTAAGGGAACAAAATGTTCGAAATATCGCGGATGTGGAATTTGCCATTCTTGAAACCTCTGGAAAACTAACGGTTTTTGAAAAAGAACAAAATGAAGGGAGCTATACGATTCCTCTGATCATCGATGGGGAGATACAGGAGGATAATTTAGACCGGATTGACAAGACTATGCTATGGCTCAGACAAGAACTGAAAAAACGGGGCTATCGGGATGTAAAGAATATCTCCTTTTGCAGCTATCAAAACGGGGAATTTTTTATCGATTTGAAGTAGAGGCGTGTCCGAATAAGCCTGTTCTTTATTCGGACACACAAAAAGGAAAGACCGAATTGGTATGTTACTTTTACACACAGTAGGGAAACCAGAGTGGTCTAGTCCGAATAAGCGATTTGTTCGAACGCATAACAAGCATACCAGCTCAATTGAGTCCGAATCCACATCCACATTCCATTCGGACTTAAGTCATTATTTAAAAGCAAACCATGCTAGAAATCCGCCGATCTTTGGAACTCTTTGTAAATCGCTTTTTCGAATTAAGCCAAATAAAAGTAGAAGAATACAATAGCTTAAGCTCATTACGGCAGCAGCTAATATAATATGGAAGGCAAGTGACACACCTGAAATTTGTTCAAAGACAAAATACCCGAGCCAGCCTGAGAGGCCCATCACAATAAAAGTCAAGACATAATCGCGAATATAAAAAGTAAAGGAAATTCGTTTCAAAACGGTGGCAAAATGGAGAAACGTAACTAATACGATGCCGATAATGATTCCAAGTGCCGCCCCGTTAATACCAAAGCTCGGTTGGCTGGCAAGAGCCAAGATGACACCAAGCTTAACAGCGGACCCTATAATACTATTAATCATTGCTGCCCGTGCTAAGTCTAATGCTTGCAATGTTGCTTGAAGTGGTCCCTGGTAATAATAGAAAAGAAAGAAAGGGGCCATTATTTTGATAAAAATGGCTCCAGATGTTGAGCCATACATAAATTCCATTAATGGATCTGCTAAAACATATAACAAGACAATAGCCAGTCCACCTGTTAAGAAAACGAAGCGTAACGCTTGCTGTAACCGGTACTCAATGAGCCCTTTATCATTTTTTGAATTGGCTTCACTAATAGCCGGTACTAGTGAAGTAGATAAAGAATATGTGATAAATGATGGTAGAAATAACAGTGGCATAGCAAACCCAGTCAGGGAACCGTATTGCTTCGTTGCTAAGGCCGTTCCGACTCCCGCTAAAGCAAGACTATAAGAGACGACAATTGGCTCAAGAAACCAGGAAAAGTTGCCGATTAGTCTACTTCCCAAAGTAGGTAGTCCCACACCCATTAATTCTTTAAATGTAGATTTTCCAGCTTGTATTTGCTTGAAGAAATTCCTTCGGACAGGAAATTTCTTTTTAATTTTGAAGGTGGTAAATAAATAAAGTAATGACATCAGTTCTCCGATAACGGCGGCCAGCATCGCTCCGGCAGCAGCGAATTCGATTCCATACGGTAAAAACATTTTTGTTAAGACTGCGATGAGAGCGATTCTAATCACTTGTTCAATCACTTGAGAATACGCTGCAGGTTTCATGTTTTGTCTTCCCTGGAAGTATCCTCTTATGACTGCAGAGATGGCAACAATCGGAATGATCGGAGTAATCGCAAGTAATGGCAATTTCGTGCGATTATCGGTAAATAATAGGTCAGATAAATAGGGAGCACTGAAAAATAAGGCAGGTGTGAACAATAATGATAAAGAGATCGTAGTCGTGAGGGATACGACTAATATTTTCTTGATTTTCTTAAAATCTCCTTTTGCTTCAGCTTCGGCTACACTTTTTGAGATGGCAACAGGAAGTCCTAACTGTGTAATGGTAATAACAAGCATGAGTGTAGGAAATGCCATCATGTAGAGGCCGACACCCTCTTCTCCGATAAACCTGGCAATCACAATACGATTGATAAATCCGAGGACTCTTGTCACTAACCCTGCTATTAATAATATAATCGTTCCTTTGAGAAACTTAGACATCTTGTTCCCTGCCTTCTGGATATAAGTTCTATATGACAATGGTTGAAATTAAAAATGTTTTTCATGGAAAGTTGCTTTCAGAATAGTCATAGATCATATACAATTATCTATATGCATGAATGTGGACAAAGCATGACAAGTTGTTTCGTTTTCTATATGAAGATTTATCTAGGAGGAGTCTAAATGAGCACTGTCCATGAATACGACCGTTTCCGCAATGAAGTGAAACCCGCACTCGTAAGTAAAGCGGAAGAATTAAATCTACTAGGGTATGGAACGATTAGAGAGCAACAGCTATGGGATTTTTTAACGAGTAAGAAATGGAAGCGAGTGAAGGAAGACGTAAAGCTGTATGAGATCGTAGGAGATATTCTTTCATTAAAACCTGGTGAATATATGAGTTTTGCCTCTGTTGAAGCACTGAAGCTTCTTGATTTTTCTCTTGAGGACGAAGCAGAGCTAAAAGAACTATTAAAATGATTCTACTCTAACATACAAAATTGACACCTATTCTAAACTGTTTCATAATAATCATATTGACTTTCTTACCAATGAAATAATAGGTTAACAGCACTAAAGAAACGGTTTGTGCGTTCTTTTAAGGAGGATTTCTACATAATGGTCAAACGTAGTAGAATCGTTGCTTTCTTCCTAATTGTCCTCGTATTAGGTGGGATGATTGGAGCAACGACAACAAATATTCTAGGAAATATTAAGCTTGGCTTAGATCTTCAAGGTGGATTTGAAGTCCTTTATGAGGTTAAGACAGAGGATGGGAAAATTGATGATGCCACTTTGGCAAGTACATCTGAGGCACTAAATAAACGGATTAATGCTTTAGGTGTTAGCGAACCAAGTATTCAAGTAGAAGGCGAAAATCGTATCCGTATCCAGTTAGCTGGAGTTCACGATCAAAACCAGGCACGAGAAATGCTGTCAACAGAAGCGAATCTATCGTTCCGAGATGTAGACGATCAGTTAATGATGGACGGGCGAGATTTAGTTGAAGGCGGGGCACAGCAAACATTTGATGAAAACGGTCAACCAAGTGTTTCGCTTAAATTAAAGAGTGCTGATAAGTTTAGGCAAGTTACGGAACAGATTGTTGAAAAGGGCAGTCCGAATAATCTACTAGTTATTTGGTTGGATTTTGAAGAAGGAGAGCATACCTTCCGAGGTGAGGCTGTAAAAGAAGAGCCTGCGTATCTTTCTGCACCGAGAGTGTCGCAAGTTTTTAACCAAGATACGGTTTCGATTACAGGGAACTTTACCATAGAAGAAGCCAGTACATTAGCGAATCTTTTAAACGCAGGAGCTCTGCCAGTTGAACTAGAGGAAGTGTATTCTACTTCAGTAGGAGCACAATTTGGGGCAGACGCATTAGACAAGACAGTAATGGCAGGGATCATTGGCGTTATCGCAATTTTTATTTTCATGATTGCCTTCTATCGATTCCCTGGATTCATTGCAATGATTACATTGTCAGTCTACATTTACTTAATTCTAGTTGTCTTTGATTGGATGAATGCTGTCTTGACTCTTCCTGGTATTGCAGCCGTTATTCTCGGGGTGGGGATGGCAGTTGATGCAAATATCATTACCTTTGAGCGTATTAAAGAGGAATTAAAGGTTGGACGCAATCTAAAAGCAGCCTTTAAAACAGGTACGAGTGGGTCTTTATCGACGATTTTCGATGCGAATATTACCACACTACTTGCAGCAACCGTTCTATTCCTATATGGGACAAGTTCAGTAAAAGGCTTTGCGACGATGTTAATTGTCAGCATACTAGTAAGTTTCGTCACAGCTGTTTATGGTTCAAGATTATTACTTAGCTTATGGGTGAATAGTAACCTATTTAATAAAAAACCTAGTTGGTTAGGTGTCAAGCAATCAGATATTAAAGACATTGCCGAAAATTACGATACAATTGATCTTCCAACGAAATTTGATAAGTGGGATTTCGTTAAACATCGCAAAAAATTCTTTGCCTTCTCGGGAATTTTACTTGCTGCAGGAATCCTTTGCGTATTGATTTTCCGTTTGAATTTAGGGATTGATTTCTCTAGTGGGACTAGAATTGAGGTCCTTTCCGAGCACTCCTTAACGAAGATGGAATTCCAAGAGCAACTCGAATCTGTTGGCATTAAGACTGATGATATCGTCATTTCCGGGGATACCCAAAATATTGGAGTTGCCCGTATTAAAGGTGAGGATGTACTCAATCAAGACGAGATTGCTGATTTAAAAACGAATTTTAATGAAAAATATGGTTCTGAACCGAACGTAAGCACTGTATCGCCAACTGTTGGGAAAGAATTGGCCAAAAATGCTGCTCTTGCAGTGCTAATCGCATCCATCGGAATTATCATTTATGTCACGATTCGATTTGAAATGCGTATGGCGATCCCGGCGGTACTAGCATTGATACATGATGCATTTTTTATCATTGCGATATTTAGTATTACACGTTTTGAAGTAGACTTAACTTTTATTGCCGCCGTATTGACGATTGTTGGATATTCGATCAATGATACGATTGTTACGTTCGACCGAATCCGTGAGAATATGAAGAAGAAGAGACGAATCAAGTCAGCGGATGAGTTGGCTAACATCGTGAATGTAAGCTTACGACAAACATTAGGAAGATCATTAAATACGATTATTTCCACCGTGCTTGCCGTAATTGCTTTACTTATTTTTGGTAGTGAATCGATTACGAACTTCTCCTTTGCATTACTTATCGGTTTAATTGCTGGAACGTATTCTTCGTTGTTCTTAGCAGCGCAACTATGGTATGTGTGGAAGGCGAAGGAATTAAAGTCAAAAGGTACTTTGATTACGTATAAGGAAAAGAAAAAGAAAACAGATGAGCCACAAGTGTAACGAAGCCAAAGCCGCAGGAAATTCCTGCGGCTTTTTATGGCCAAATTTGAATCGTAGATGGAAAAATGGAAACCACCCTTATGAGACTGCCTGGATTAGGATACACTGCTAAAAGGTTTGTCTTCTACAGATGAGTTTGTTTTTTGCGTTTAGGGGGGAGTTAGTTGGAAAAAAGCGAACGCTTTAAGAAAGCGGAGTTTGCAGCCATAATTGGGATAATTGGTAATATTGTGCTGGCAGCATTAAAATGGAGTGTTGGCGTATACGCCAATAGTAAGGCGCTAATCGCAGACGCTGTTCATTCTGCATCAGATGTGGCCGGCTCATTAGCTGTTTTTATTGGATTAAGAGCAGCAAAGCAACCACCTGATGAGGAGCATCCGTACGGACATGGAAAAGCAGAGTCTATTGCCGCTATCATTGTCGCTGTTTTGTTGTTTCTAGTGGGGTTAGAAATCGGAAGGGCTTCATTTGATGCGTTTTTTCACCCAATTGAGGCTCCAAAACCAATTGCGATTGCAGCAGTATTGATTTCGATTATTACAAAAGAGTGCATGTTTCGTTATAAATTTCGATTAGGAAAGCAGCTAAATAGTGATGCCCTTATAGTTAATGCTTATGAGCATCGCTCTGATGTCTATTCATCATTAGCTGCACTTGTGGGAATTGGCGCAGCGGTACTTGGTGACTATTTGCAAATAGGATGGCTCGAATATGCCGATCCAGTCGCAGGTCTTGTAGTGGCTCTAATGATCATTAGGATGGCTTGGGTTCTTGGAAAGGAATCAATCGGAAATACCCTTGATCGCGTAATGTGTGAAGAGGATACGATCGAGCTTAGAAAAGTGGTTGAAACCGTTCCTGAAGTGAAGAAAATTGACGAATTTCATGCTCGTGAACATGGCCATTACGTCATTATCGATATAAAAATATCCGTTGATCCACATATGACAGTTGAGCAAGGTCATAAAGTTGGAAAAACTGTTAAGAGAAAATTGTTACAGGAAAAGAATGTAGAAAATGTATTCGTACATATCAATCCGTACAATCCAAAATAAACAAATCGAACAATACGTAAAGGCAGCGAATCTGTTTTTGCACCTCAAAAGAAGGAAGTAAACTTTTCTTTTGGGGTGCATTTTTATGATTTTTTCAATATTTACGAATACACTCTTAGCTTGAACCACATATAACCCTCTAGTATAATAGAAAAGTTGAGAGGTGAACGTATGTTAAAGCCGAAAACTAGATGGATTTGCCAACAAGTCAATGAAGAACATAAGAAAAGGCTTGTAGAGGAACTAAGCATTACCCCGCTCGTAGCATCGTTACTTGTAAATCGGGGATTTGAGACTCCAGAGCTTGCCTCATCTTTTCTTTTTGATAAAGACCATGCGTTCCATGATCCATTCACATTAATTGGGATGGATATTGCTGTTTCTCGCATAAAAAAAGCGATTGAAAATCAAGAACCAATTCTCATTTTTGGAGATTATGACGCAGATGGTGTGACAAGTACTTCTGTCATGATGCTGACTCTTCAACAATTAGGGGCGAATGTACAATTTTATATTCCGAATCGTTTTACTGAAGGGTATGGACCGAATGAAAAAGCATTTCGCCATGCTGTTGAAAGTGGAATTCGTCTGATCATAACAGTAGATACAGGGATTGCGGCTATTCATGAAGCCCAAATTGCAAAAGAAATCGGTGTGGATTTAATTATTACCGATCATCATGAACCAGGGCCAGAGCTTCCAGAAGCATTGGCTATCATCCATCCAAAGCTGGAAAACAGTCCTTATCCATTTCATGATTTAGCAGGTGTAGGAGTAGCATTTAAATTGTCTCACGCTCTATTGGGAAACGTACCTGAGCATTTGTTACAATTTGCTGCGATTGGTACGATCGCTGATTTAGTTCCACTCGTTGGAGAAAATCGATTAATTGCCAAAAGAGGAATTCAGGCTCTAAAAAGAACAGAAAATCATGGTTTAAAAGCATTATTGAAATTGGCCGGTGCTGATGTGTCTACAATTAATGAGGAGACGATTGGATTCCTTCTCGGTCCGAGAATTAATGCAGCTGGTAGATTAGAAAGCGCGGATATTGCTGTGGATCTCTTATTAACAGATGATCCATATGAAGCAGAGACCATTGCTGAAGAAATTGATGCATTAAATAAAGAAAGACAAGCCCTGGTTAATGAAATGGCAGAAGATGCGATACGAGAGGTGGAAGAAAACTATCCAATTGAGGAACATTCTGTTATTGTAGTCGGCAAACCAGGCTGGAATGCCGGCGTCATTGGAATTGTCGCTTCAAAGCTCGTCGATCGCTTTTATCGTCCAGCAATTGTCTTAAGTATCGATGAAGAAAAAGGACTTGCAAAAGGGTCCGCCAGAAGCATCGTTGGATTTGATTTATTCCAAAATTTATCTACGTGCCGAGATCTTTTACCTCATTTTGGTGGACACCCAATGGCGGCAGGGATGACTTTGAAAATCGAAGATGTTAACGAGCTACGTAGTCGTTTGAATCAATTAGCACATGAAATACTGACTGAAGAAGATTTTATTCCTGTTACAAAGCTTGACAGTGAAATAGAATTAAAGAATGTCGACTTAAAGGCGCTCGAAGAAATGCAAATGCTTGCCCCATTTGGGATGAGCAACCCGAAGCCGAAAGTACTCATAAAGCAATCACGTATTGCTCAAATGAAAAAAATCGGGGCTGACCAAACTCATTTAAAACTCGTGTTAGAGAATGAAGGAAGTTCCTTAGACGGAATTGGATTTGGTTTGGGTAGTTTGGTAGATGAGGTTTCTCCTTCCGCTAGCTTAGCAGTTATCGGTGAATTAGCGATTAATGAATGGAACAATATCCGCAAGCCACAAATTTTTCTCCAAGATATAGCCGTCCATGAGTGGCAGCTATTCGATTATCGGGGCTTAAAAAGAGTGGAGAAATTGGCAGACAGTGTCTCTGATGCTATTTGGGTTGTATTTAATGAAAAATATGTCAACAAGTTTGCCAACGCAAATCATCAATTGGTTCTGCTCGATGACTTGGAGAAAGCAGAACAGTTGGAAATGGATGGTAGGAGTATGGTTTTATCCGATTTGCCACCATCAAAGGACATTCTTAGCGCACTTTTACAGGGGAAGCAACCTGCAAGAATCTATGTTCATTTTTACGGAGAAGAGAATGATTATTTCTCAACCATGCCGACAAGAGAACATTTTAAATGGTACTATGGTTTTCTCATGAAGAAGGCTCCTTTCGATTTGAAAAGGTATGGAGACGACCTAGCCAAACACCGTGGATGGACGAGGGCGACGATTGATTTCATGTCACAAGTTTTTTTAGAGTTAGAGTTTATTAAAGAAGATAATGGATTTATTACCTTAAATCAGGTTAAAAATAAAAAAGATTTATCAGAATCGATCACATACCAGCAAAAGCAGGCACACTATGCTCTTGAAGGAGAGTTACTCTATTCATCCGTTGACCAATTAAAAAAATGGTTTGACGAAATGATAACGGGGTCGGTTACCAATGAGGAGGCAGTTGAAGAATGGATTTAAGAAAGCATATTGCAATTGTAGAGGATTGGCCAAAGCCAGGAATTAAATTTAAAGATATTACTCCTTTGATGAATGATGGAGAAGCATATCATTACGCAACAGATCAAATTGTAGAATATGCTCGTGAGAAAGATATTGATATTATTGTTGGACCGGAAGCACGTGGCTTTATTATCGGTTGTCCAGTTGCTTACTCTTTAGGAATTGGTTTTGCCCCTGTTCGTAAGAAAGGCAAGCTACCAAGAGCAACCATTGATGTGGATTATGGTTTAGAGTATGGAAAAGATGTGTTAACCATTCACAAGGATGCGATTAAGCCAGGACAACGTGTTCTTATTACCGATGACCTTCTCGCAACAGGCGGAACCATTGAAGCGACGATTAAATTAGTGGAAGAGCTTGGTGGAGTGGTTGCAGGAATTGCCTTTTTAATTGAACTTACGTACTTAGAAGGAAGAAGTAAATTAGATGGCTATGATATTTTAACATTAATGGAGTTTTGATATTATGAGCGCTCAATGCGCTCTTTTTTCTTTTTGTATCGGTTCCATTTCGTGCAATTCGACAAATTTCTTACTTTTCTCGAAAAAAGAATGCTCAATCTCTTTACATATCGCTGTTTTTTTTCGATAATAGTAACAATTATATTATTTTTTATTTACTTTTTTGACAAGAATGAATGGAACACAAATACCTCAGGATAGATAAGGTGATTACATGGCCAATGAACAAGTTTTGACAGCTGAACAGGTCATCGAGATAACAAGGGAATATTTAAATGATGAACATGTCAAGACTGTTCAAAAAGCATATGAATTTGCTAGACATGCTCATCGTGACCAATACAGAAAGTCGGGAGAACCGTATGTGATCCATCCGATTCAAGTGGCAGGCATACTTGCAGACCTGCAAATGGATCCAGATACGGTTGCAGCCGGATTTCTTCACGATGTTGTAGAAGATACAGAAATTACCCTTGATGACATCCGCGAAGCCTTTAATGATGAAGTGGCAATGCTCGTTGATGGCGTAACGAAGTTGGGAAAAATTAAATACAAATCTCATGAAGAACAGCAGGCGGAAAATCATCGTAAAATGTTTGTGGCCATGGCACAAGATATTCGTGTCATTTTAATTAAGCTCGCAGATAGACTTCACAATATGCGCACATTAAAGCATTTAACAGCTGAAAAACAGCGACGTATTTCTAATGAAACGCTCGAGATCTTTGCTCCTTTAGCACATCGTCTAGGGATTTCTAAAATTAAATGGGAACTCGAAGATACGGCTCTTCGCTATTTAAATCCACAACAATATTATCGCATCGTGAATTTAATGAAGAAAAAGCGGGCAGAACGTGAGCAATATTTAGATGATGTTGTTGTAGAAATGCGTACAGCATTAGATGAGGTTGCCATCAAGGCTGATATTTCCGGAAGACCGAAGCATATTTATAGCATTTATCGTAAAATGGCCTTGCAAAATAAACAGTTTAACGAAATTTATGACTTGCTTGCCGTTCGCATTGTGGTTAATAGTATTAAGGATTGTTACGCTGTACTTGGCATCATTCATACATGTTGGAAGCCTATGCCAGGTCGATTCAAAGACTATATTGCCATGCCTAAAGCAAATATGTACCAATCCCTGCACACAACCGTTATCGGACCTAAGGGAGACCCATTGGAGGTTCAAATTCGTACCTTTGACATGCATCGTATTGCTGAGTTCGGGATCGCGGCTCATTGGGCATATAAGGAAGGAAAAACGGTTGATGATAGTTCCTCAATAGACGACAAGCTCACATGGTTTAGAGAAATTCTTGAATTTCAAGATGACTCTACCAATGCTGAGGAGTTTATGGAGTCATTAAAAATTGATTTATTTTCTGACATGGTCTTTATTTTTACTCCAAAAGGGGATGTCATTGAATTGCCAGCTGGCTCTGTTCCCATTGATTTTGCCTATCGAATTCATTCTGAAATCGGCAATAAAACAATTGGCGCAAAGGTAAATGGGAAAATGGTGACCCTTGATTATGAACTGAAAACAGGGGATATTGTCGAGATCCTTACATCCAAGCATTCCTATGGCCCGAGTCAGGATTGGATTAAGCTTGCGCAAACGTCACAAGCGAAAAATAAAATCCGGCAATTTTTCAAGAAGCAACGCAAAGAAGAGAATGTGGAAAAAGGGCGAGAACTTGTTGAAAAAGAAATTCGCAATATGGATTTCGAGCTGAAAGAAATTTTAACTCCTGAAAATATTAAAAGAGTTGCTGAGAAATTCAACTTCTTCAGTGAAGATGATATGTATGCTGCCGTTGGATACAATGGGATAACCGCCCTTCAGGTGGCAAACCGTTTAACAGAGAAATGGCGTAAACAGCGCGATTTAGAACAGGGGACAACGATTGCCAATGCAGTTAATGAGTTAAAATCATTCCCAACAAAGAAAAAACGTGAGTCCGGTGTTAGAGTAACGGGAATTGATAATCTTCTCATTCGCTTATCGAGATGTTGCAGCCCTGTACCTGGAGATGATATCGTCGGATTTATCACAAAGGGTCGTGGCGTTTCTGTTCACCGTGCCGATTGTACCAATATCGATACAGCCGATGCGAAAGCACGCCTCATTCCAGTGGAATGGGAGACAGCCTTAAATGACCGAAAAGAGTATAATGTCGATATTGAAATTACCGGCTACGATCGAAGAGGATTACTGAACGAAGTGTTACAAGCAGTCAGTGAAACGAAAACAAATATCTCAGCTGTTACCGGCAAATCGGATCGCAATAAGATGGCAACCATTAGTATGACGATTATGATTGTCAATGTAGCTCATTTACAAAAGGTTGTCGACCGCATTAAACAAATACCAGATATATATGCTGTAAGAAGAATTATGAACTAGGTACAGATAAAATCGTGTGTGAATGGAATAAAGCTATTGCAAATCCTAAGGAAAAATCCATGCTGTCGTGTCGATGACAGCTTTTCTTTTTTTAGAGGAGGTTATATGTTTGAGAATCGTCGTGCAAAGAAGTAAGGATGCTCAAGTAAAGGTTGCAGGGAATGTTGTTGGTAAAATCAATAAGGGATTCGTCCTCTTAGTAGGTGTGACCCATGATGACAGTGAAGAGGATGCGAAATACCTCGCTGAAAAAATCACTCATCTACGCGTCTTTGAAGATGACAATATGAAAATGAACTTGTCTTTACTTGATGTAGGGGGAGAGATTCTCTCTGTCTCCCAATTTACCTTATACGGAGATTGCCGCAAAGGGAGAAGACCAAACTTCATGGAAGCAGCTAGACCTGAACATGCGGAAAAGATATATGAGCATTTTAATCGTTTATTAGTAGAACAGGGGATCCGCATTGAAACTGGTCAATTTGGTGCGATGATGGATGTCCAATTGACAAATGACGGCCCTGTAACACTTATATTGGAAAGTAAATAAACAAAGAAAAGACCTCAAAATTATTTTGAGGTCTTTCGAAATTATTTGAAGTACGTCACAATCCCTTGAACGATCCCGTTGGTGACTTGTTCTTGATATTGGGATGTATTAAGCATCAATTCTTCAGTTGGGTTACTTAAGTATCCTAACTCCAGTAAAACGGCAGGTTGCCTATTTTCTCGAATGACATGATAGTTCCCTTGGCGCACGCCCCGATCCTTTATCTTTGTCTGCTTAATAGCAGCAGTATGGATGTTAGAGGCGAGAGACTTTTGATTGGAATGATAGTAATAGCTTGTCATCCCTCTTACTGTATGGTTATCAATACTATCATAATGAAGGCTAATAAAGGCATCGACATTTTGATAATGAGCCATACTCACTCTTGAGCCTAGTGAAAGATATTGGTCATTATTTCGCGTCAATAACACTTTTGCTCCCCTAGCTTTCAGTTTCGCTGATAAGAGCTGGGCAGTTTTTAAGGTTAAGTTCTTTTCTAGCGTTCCCTTCGCCCCAGTAGCTCCGTTATCACGACCACCATGACCAGGATCAATCATAATCTTTTTGTTTTTTATGTCCGAACTAGAGCCGAGTTTTTCGACTTGAGGGACTCCGCTACTAACGGTGACGATCCATCCGGCCACATATCCACTTTTTCCATTTGATAGTTTAATTTCATACCAATCTTTATGGACCTTCACAATGGAAAATTTGTCTCCAGCATTTGCTCTTGCGATAACCTTTGAATTTAAATCTGGACCAGAACGAATATTTGTACCATTCTGATCAATCGTCACGGTACTATTTTTCGGAGAGCCATTTGCCCCAGTGGATTCAGACGACATTGATTTTTGTAAATACCACCCAGCAATCCAGCCGAATTTGCCAGATTTAAGCTGAATCTTCACCCAGCTGTTTACTTCTTCTAGAATCTGAAAAGAATCTCCTTTCGATACATGATCGATTACTTGTCCATTTAAGGAACCGGAATTTCTTACATTTAAAGAAGTGGCGGTAACAGTACCGATAATGCCAGTTGCATTCGAATCCGATTGGTTCGGTGTTGATGATGGTGTACTTGATGACGACTCCACCTTCACATAGTCACCACTAATCCACCCTTGTTGGTTTTTGTATGTAATTTGAAGCCAACCATTCTGTTGAGCTAGAATGGTGATTTTTTCCCCTTTTTTGAGACTACCAAGGACGTTTCCTTGTGTTGATGGTGTGGAACGAACATTAAGTGAACTTGCATGAATTGTTCCTATATTTCCTCCAGATGTAGCCCCTTTAGTTGTTTGTACATAATCTTTTGAAATCCATCCCTTACCTAGTCGAGTATTCACTTGAACCCAATTGCCCTCGGTTTTAAGAATATCGACTGTATCGCTCTTATTTAACGAACCAAGTACGGAGTGGCTTGTCCCAGGGCCTGTTCTGATTCGGACACTATTGGCTGTTACAGTTCCCTTTGTGCTGCTGGCAACACTAGTTGTACTTTCTTTTTTGGTGATTAGCCAATTCGCAATCCAAGCTTTTTTGCCTGAGCCAATATCAATTTGAACCCAATCGCCTTCTTCTTTAATAAAGGAAAAAGTGTCCCCTTTGTTCACTTTTTTTACGACATTGTAGCTAAGGCCGGGACCTTCACGAACATTGACATTTGCCCCACTGACTTGTATCGTGCCTGCTGCGGCAGATTTTAGTGGTGGATGAATAAGTGATAACAGAAGAATAAGACTAAGTAAAAGTGGTATATATTTTTTTATGTGCATTCTCTGCCTCCCTTCGAAAAAAACCATCTCTTCTATTTTAAGGGATCAAGCTTAACTTGTTAAGCACTGTGCATTCATTTATTTTCCTTTTTTTTTGGTGAAGGATATTTTTTCTCCCTTCCTGGAAACAATAAGAAGAGATCATAAAGGAGAAGGGTGATTCAGATGAGATTTAGCGATAAAGGGATGGCAATTCAACAAGGAGAAAATCAATTGTTTGGGATTGATTTCCATGATTTTCTACAGAAGGAACAGAATTCAAGTATGGTGGAGCTAGCATCTGAATTCGGCTTAACAATGAAAGATGTGCGAAAATTAAAGAAACAATTAGAACGTTCGTGATTAGTCTTGACAATTGTAGGCATGCTCCGTATTATTATATAAATAAAGTATGAGAACATGATAACCGTTGATGGAGAATAGTAATTAAGAACCATTTGGTTAGAGAGGAAATGTCGTAGGCTGAAAGCATTTCTACATAATGACTTAATGAATGAACACTCCGTAGGCTTCGCTCTGAAAAAGAATTTTTCTTTAGTAGGGGAAGAACGTGAACAGGCGTTAACTGTCAAAGTGGAATGGCGTAATATTACGTCTTCAATTAGGGTGGCACCACGGGATTATAACTCTCGTCCCTTGTATATTTTATACAAGAGACGGGAGTTTTTTATATTTTTATCGGATATTAGAGGAGGATTTTTGCATGTCTATTCATATCCCAAGGGGAACGCAGGATATTTTACCTGGACAAATAGAGAAATGGCAATTGATTGAAAAAAAAGCACGTGAGCTTTGTGGAAAATTTCAATATAAGGAAATTCGCACACCTATTTTCGAACATACAGAACTATTTACAAGAAGTGTCGGCGATACAACAGATATTGTTCAAAAGGAAATGTATGAGTTTACAGATAGAGGCGGTAGAAGCATAACCCTTCGCCCAGAAGGTACAGCTGGGGTTGTGCGTTCATTTGTAGAGCATAAAATGTTTGGATATGCGAACCAACCGGTTAAGCTCTATTATATGGGACCAATGTTTCGCTATGAAAGACCTCAAGCAGGACGCTTCCGTCAATTCGTTCAGTTTGGAGTTGAGGCTTTAGGGAGTGCGGATCCTGCAATCGATGCGGAAGTTATTTCATTAGCTTATAGCTTATATCAAGAAATGGGCTTGAAAAAACTGAAGATTAGCATCAATAGTCTTGGGGACAAAGAGAGTCGCAATGCTCACCGTGAGGCGCTTATCAATCACTTCCAACCTAGAATCGGAGAATTTTGCTCTGATTGTCAGAGTCGTCTTGAGAAAAATCCATTAAGAATTCTAGATTGCAAAAAGGATCGAAATCACGAACTGATGGCAACGGCTCCATCGATTCTAGAATTTTTAAATGATGATTCTCGCGCTTACTTTGAGAAGGTTCAACAATATTTAAAAGCGCTTGATATCCCATTTGAAGTAGACTCAAACTTGGTTAGAGGATTGGATTATTATAACCATACTGCTTTTGAAATTATGAGTGATGCAGAAGGCTTTGGTGCGATTACGACTCTATGTGGTGGAGGTCGCTACAACGGGTTAGTAGAAGAAGTAGGTGGACCTGAAACACCAGGTATTGGTTTTGGTCTAAGCATCGAACGATTCATCGCTGCACTGGAAGCAGAAAACGTCGAACTGCCTCTAAGTGAAGGCATTGATATTTATTTAGCAGGACTTGGGGAAGCAGCTCAAGATTATACTGTTGGACTTTTATATCAGCTTCGAAACGCTGGACTTTCAGCAGAGCGTGATTATTTAAATCGAAAAATGAAGGCGCAGTTCAAAGCTGCTGATCGCTTAAAAGCAAAATATGTAGCGATACTAGGAGAAAATGAGCTGAATGAAAATAAAATCAATGTGAAATCTCAGGCTACAGGAGAACAAAGAGAATATCCGTTAGACGAATTTGTACAACAATTCAAGGCTTCAGTTGAATAAGGAGGAATTTTTAGTGTACGGGAGAACATATTTTTGTGGAGAAGTACCAGAGCAAGCGATTGGAGAACAGATAGTCTTAAAAGGGTGGGTGCAAAAGCGCCGTGACCTCGGTGGTCTTATTTTTATTGATCTACGTGATCGTACAGGCATTATCCAGGTCGTTTTTAACCCTGAAGAATCAAAGGAAGCGTTAGCCGTTGCGGAGAAAATTAGAAATGAATATGTTCTCGATATTAAAGGAACAGTGGTAGCCCGTGAAGAGGGCACCGTAAATGAAAATGTAAAGACTGGAAAAATCGAGGTTAAAGCACAGGAAGTCACGATCATTAATGAAGCGAAAACTCCTCCTTTTACGATTGATCATAAGTCAGATGTGTCTGAGGATATCCGTTTAAAATACCGTTATTTAGATTTAAGACGCCCCGTCATGTTTGAGACTTTTAAAATGCGTCATCAAGTAACAAAAGTCGTGCGGGACTTTTTAGATAGTGAAGGGTTTTTAGATATCGAAACTCCTATTTTAACGAAAAGTACACCGGAAGGAGCGCGTGATTACTTAGTACCGAGCCGTGTTCATCCTGGAGAATTCTATGCATTACCTCAATCACCACAGCTTTTTAAACAGTTGCTAATGGTTGGTGGAATTGAACGTTATTATCAAATTGCCCGCTGTTTCCGTGATGAGGACTTACGTGCAGATCGTCAGCCAGAGTTTACACAAATTGATATCGAAACAAGCTTCTTAAGTCAAGATGACATTATAGCTATGATGGAAGTCATGATGAAGAAGATGATGAAAGAAGTAAAAGGATTAGATATTTCGATTCCATTCGCTCGGATGCCTTATGATGAAGCTATGGCTCGCTACGGTTCAGATAAGCCAGATACTCGTTTTGGACTTGAACTCGTTGATTTATCTGAAATCGTCAAGGATTCTAGCTTCAAAGTATTTGCAGGTGCTGTTTCTTCAGGTGGACAAGTGAAGGCCATTAATGTAAAAGGTGCAGCTGCCAATTATTCAAGAAAAGATATTGACGCATTAACGGAATTTGTCGCTGTTTATGGAGCAAAGGGCCTCGCATGGTTAAAAGCAGAGGAAGAGGGCTTAAAGGGTCCCATTTCAAAATTTATTTCAGAGGAAGAGGCTGCTGGCATTTATTCAGCATTAGAAGTGGAGGCGGGCGACCTATTGTTATTTGTCGCTGATAAGAAAAACGTCGTGGCTGATGCATTAGGTGCACTTCGTCTTAAGCTTGGAAAAGAGTTGGATTTAATCGACCAAAGTAAGTTTCAATTCTTATGGGTGACGGACTGGCCACTATTGGAATATGACGAAGAGGCTGGACGCTATTTTGCAGCCCATCATCCATTTACCATGCCTGTTCGTGAAGACTTAGCATTATTGGATACGGATCCAGGTGCAGTTCGTGCTCAAGCATACGACTTAGTGTTGAATGGCTATGAGTTAGGTGGAGGATCTCTCCGTATTTTCGAAAAGGACGTTCAAGAAAAAATGTTCTCGATTCTCGGTTTTTCTGAAGCAGAAGCAAGAGAACAATTTGGTTTCCTACTTGAAGCGTTCGAATACGGTACACCACCACATGGTGGCATTGCTCTAGGATTGGATCGCTTAGTGATGCTACTTGCTGGTCGTACAAATCTTCGTGATACGATTGCCTTTCCGAAGACGGCAAGTGCAAGTTGCTTGTTAACAGAAGCACCAGGCGAGGTTAGTGCAGCGCAGCTAACTGAATTGCATTTAGCTTTAAAAGAGAAGTAATTGGTAATAACTGCATAGCGGGCTTTCTTGAAAGAAAGACGTAACTATGCTATGATAAAGACAAATAAAGAGTCCTGATGTGTTTGTGGTAAACCCTATGTTTTGACCTAACATACTACCTTCGGGAGTTTGCGTTTCCTGGTGAAGTAAATGCCTAGTCAATAGGACTTACAACCACTCGGAACAGAACACCCACCTGCTGAGTGCGGGTTCAAAACGAAGGATAAACGTACGACGGCACGATTGGGACTCTTTACATACTTTTATAAAACGTTCATGCGACTAGCATGGATTTTTTTGTTTATGAGAAATTTATCAATTCCCTCGATTTTATGTTCGAATAAACGGCAGGAATTTCGGTATGAAAAAATAACAGGAAAAATTCCGCTTAATGAGCAAGCATCATGAAAAAGAGCCAAAATAACAGGAGAAATTCCTGCTATTCCCTCAAAAAATGCCAAAATAAACGATTTTGCCCTCCATAAACGGAAAATCTTCCGTTATATCCCCTAAAAGGGCACAACCCAAATATTTAACAGGAAAAATTCCTCTTATTTTGTGAAGAGGAGATTATGAAAGTCGACAGTCTCAACAAAAGGCCACTTCTATTTGAGCTAGGTCATGCAGTTAACCTTTTTCTAATGTGATCAAATAAATAAAAAAGGTCCAACTTTAGTTGAACCTTTTTTCACGTAAACGTCTTTTCCATCCAATCCTTCCCTTCGACCCTTCTGGCAACTAACATGGCTGAAGCATTATCCCCTGTCACGTTTAAGGCAGTTGCTGGTGCATCGATGATCGTACTGATAGCGGCAATGATCGGTAGTGCTTCCATGGGAAAACCATATAAACTAATAATTAACATTTCAGCAATCATTCCACCGCTTGGGATCGCTCCCATGACCGTTCCGCCAAGGACTGCAATTAGCATCGCAAGCCCAATTGTTCCGAATCCAGAGAAATCCATATTAAAGACACTGAATAAGACAGCGATTTTTACAATCACCCCTAAGACAGAACCATCTTTATGCATGGAGGCTCCAAGAGGAATAACGGTTTCTCGTATATCTTTTGGGATTTTCATCTTCTCTGTCGCTTCAAGATTGACAGGAAGAGATGCCATGCTGCTACATGTGGCTAAAGAAGTAACAGTTGGAGAGAGCATATTCCCCCAAAATAATTGGATGCCTTTTTTTCCACCTGAAGCAAAAGCATAACTCGTATAGGCGACGACAAAAAATATCGCTGCGACGACAAAATACAAAATGGCTGTCTTCATATAGGTTTCGAGTAAATCTGTTCCAAACGATCCTACTAAATAAGCAAAATAGGCTCCTAATCCAATGGGTGCGTAGTACATGACCAGATTCACCATTTTTGTTAAGACAAGCGTACCAGCATTCATAAAATTCGCTAGTGGTTTCGCCTTTTCACCCACAGTCGTTATTGCAAAACCAAGTAGTAATGAGAAGAAGATAAGGGCTAGCATATGCTCTCTACTAAATAAATCAATAAAGCTATCGGTTGTAAAAATCCCAACAAGTTGCTCTCCAGCGGAGATCGATTCGATAGATTCAGGTTTGGTTAATTCAATATTCATTTCCGTAGCACCAGGGAATATTTTCACAGCTGCTACCATCACGAAAGCAGCAATGAGGCCTGTCCCTAAAAAAACGATAAAGGTAGAGGACATGACCTTTTTAAATCTTTGTCCACTCCCCATATTTGCAATAGCCGATGTCGTGGCAAAAAAGACTAAAGGTACTACAAGGGTAAACATCAAATTTAGAAAAATATCTCCTAATGGCTTGAGCACTTCTGCCCTTGCGCCCATATTTATTCCTAAAATGCTTCCGATTATTACTGAGGTTAGTAATATAAGAGGGAAGCGGTAATTTTTCAAAGTTGCTTTCATCATTTTCTCCTCCATAACTTTCTTTAAAGGCATTTTTATTGATTTCTCTATCGTACCATATTTTTATAGGAAGTTTTTTAAAACGTTGCGTTTGCATAAATATTGTTGTTTTCAAAACCCAGAAGCCACTTTTTCTGATATATCATGCCAGTACTTTTCGCTTCCTCATGATCATTTTGTAAAAGGAATTGCAAAAAGTAGTCATTATTCCGATCCAAAAGCAGCAATGTTTGCGAAAGAGCCTTTTTTAGCCAGCCTTAATTTAGAGCTTGTTCAATCTCAAGATGATAAATGGAGTAAAGTATGGTATATTTTTTACGGGTAAAAATAGAACCAAACGGTTTTAAACTGAATTTGGAGTGGTTAATACATGTTGCATCAGTTTTCTCGAAATGAACTAGCCATTGGAACTGAAGGGCTAGAAATAATGAAAAATAGTACAGTCGCAGTACTGGGGATCGGTGGAGTAGGTTCCTTTGCGGCAGAGGCGTTAGCTCGTTCAGGAGTTGGACGACTGATTTTGATTGATAAAGATGATGTCGATATTACGAATGTAAATAGACAAATTATTGCCCTGCTTTCCACAGTTGGGAGACCGAAAGCTGACTTAATGAAGGAAAGAATTCAGGATATTAATCCTGAATGTGAAGTGATTGCGTTAAAAATGTTCTATACTGAAGAAACCTATGAGCAAATCTTTGAATATGGGCTTGATTTTGTAGTTGATGCTTCCGATACAATTGTCTACAAAATCCATCTTATGAAGGAATGCCTAAAAAGAAATATCCCGATTATTTCAAGTATGGGTGCAGCAAACAAAATGGACCCAACTCGTTTTCAAATCGCTGATATTTCCAAAACTCATACAGATCCGATTGCGAAAGTGATTCGTACGAGATTAAGAAAAGAAGGAATTAGAAAAGGAATTCCGGTTGTCTTTTCAGACGAAAGTCCTGTCGTCATTCGCGAGGATGTAAGAAAAGTTGTCGGTAAGGAAGATGCACCGATTCGAAAGGCGAAAATGCCTCCAGCTTCAAACGCCTTCGTACCGTCGGTAGCTGGTCTTATCATGGCAAGCTATGTGGTGAGAGAATTATTGAAAGATATTAAAATCCAACGTGTCAAAGATGAAAAGTAGGTCAGATTTTCTGGCCTACTTTTTTGGTGTCCTGTTTTCAATCTCAGCCTGTTAATGGGCAAGATGCTCACCTAGAAGGGATTCTGTTTCAGTGAGAATATTGGCGATCGTTTCGTATTTCTGCACAAGTACTTGATGCTGTTCTTTCTTTTGATGATACGATTTTTCGAGGGAAGAGGACTGTTTTCTAAGCTCTTCATATTCTTCTTTCAGCTTTTTGTTTTGTTCTGCTAAATCTTCGTATTGCTCTCCACTCGTTAATGATTGTAAAAATTGAATAACCGTATTTAACGTTAAGGCCTCTGCTTCCAGAGTTGTATGTTCGTTAGGGGCAGGAAGTTGTAGTTGTATTGTGGGTGTGGCTGCAGCTGTTTTTTCTTCTTTACTTAAAACATGGTTCCAGCGGTGACCACAAGCAGACGGTGTTCTGCCTAAGAGAGCAGCGGCTTTTTTATAAGCAGCTGTTTTTGTGGCCCCTGTTTGCATGTGTTCGAGCACAATTCTTTTTAGTAAATGATTTTCTTTGTCTGTCCACTTATCCCTTCTGTTTTTCATGTCATCACATCCTGACTAAATGTATTATTCTTATCGTCACCGAAAGAGATCGAATTATGTAGAGTGCGCTAATTTCCTAACCATGGAAAATAATTGAATATTTTTATTGCATTTTAAAAAGTACCAGTGTATTATTTAACTAGAACACTAAGACGCAAGGAGGAAATCAAGTGTTATCTTTCAAAGGTCTCTATTTAAAGGATTTAAAAATCTCCAGAAATAATTTTTTTATTGGCATGATCTTATTGCTTTTCGTAACGGTCGCTTCTTATGGGTTAAAAGAATATATGGGAGAACCGAGTATACCGGTAATATTTTTATTTGTTGCATTGGCGCTCCATGTGTTTTATCTTCCTGGAATTCTTTTTACCTCATTGCAAGTAGAGGGGCAAAGTCAACTTTGGCTTCATAACCCGAATGGAGGAGCAAAGCTTTTCTTATCCAAATTGGCAGCTGCAACTACTTATTTTGTTATTTCATTGTTGGTGATGTTCATCCTATTGAAACTTGCTATTTCGGGATTAGGGATAACCACTAATTTAATTGAAATTGCGGAAATGATGGAGGGCAATCTTCACCTATTTATTGGTGCAATTGGTTTAACAGCTTTTTATTTAAGTATTTGGTTACTTTTTTACTGGTCACTTTACCATTCGCTGAAGGGAATCCCTTTCTTAAGTAGAATTCGCTGGCTGGTCATACTTGTCGTTTGGATAGTGATTAATATGATCAGTAATTTTTTTGCCGAACTAAAAGTATTTGAAGTTATGAATGAAAAAGGCAGTATTCAAGTCAATTTTTCAAGCCCATACTTCAATAACTTTACAGAGGAAATAGGTCACGTCAATTTATTTGCAATAGGTTTGCAAATTCTGATAATCATATGCGTATTTATCGTTTCTGTTTGGTTATTAGAAAGGAAAGTTGAGGTGTAGTAGAAATGGAAGATTTCCAGGCATCAAAACCAATCTATATGCAAATCGTTGATAAAATAAGTCACCAAATTGTTCGTGGAGAACTCAAGCCAGGTGAAAAACTTCCATCAGTAAGAGAAATGGCGATTAAATCGGGTGTGAATCCAAATACCATTCAAAGAACGTATAGTGAAATGGAGAGGATGGAAATCGTGGAATCGAGGAGAGGACAGGGAACATTTGTAACTGAGGCCAATGAGATTATTGTTGATTTAAAGGAAAAACTACAAATGGATATGATTGCGGCCTTTGTTCATAACATGAAGGAACTAGGCTTTTCGCAGGATGAGATGTTACAAGGGTTGCAAAATTATATTGAGCGGGAGGGGGAGAAATGATTAAGGTTGAACAGGTCACAAAAAAGTATGGAAGAGAAGGGGCGGTAGAGGATCTTTCTTTTTCGCTGGAAAAAGGTAAGATCTATGGTTTTATTGGACCAAACGGCAGTGGAAAGTCAACGACATTAAAGATGATTGCCGGACTAGTTTTTCCATCAAGCGGTTTGATTACGGTAAATGGCAAAAAGGTAAATCGGAAAATTGCTAAAGATGTCGCTTATTTATCTGAACTGGATTTTTTCTATCCGTCTTTCACAGTAAACGACATGATTAAATTCTCTGCTACTCAATTCCATGATTTTAATATGGAGAGAGCAGGTGAATTATTAACTTTTATGAAGCTTGATCCCCAGAAAAAATTAAAACAGCTTTCGAAAGGAAATCGAGGAAGACTAAAGCTTGTCATTACTCTAGCTCGTCAAGCACCTATTCTACTATTAGACGAACCATTTTCAGGACTTGATCCGATGGTGCGAGATTCAATCGTCAAAGGATTATTGTCGTATATAGATTTTAATGAGCAAACGGTCGTCATTGCAACACATGAAATCGACGAAATCGAAACATTGTTGGATGAAATAATCGCAATCCAAGATGGACGAATCGTTGCGATTGAAAATGTCGAGGAATTACGAGAATCAAAGGGACTTTCCGTATTAGAATGGATGAAGAAAAATTTGATTTAAAAGGAGCAACCAATGAGTGCTGTAATTGAAATTCAACATGTAACAAAACAAATAAAAGGGAAAACCATCATTGATCAGTTAAGCTTTGATGTACATCGTGGCGAGGTTTTTGGTTTTCTTGGACCGAATGGTGCTGGGAAAACGACAACAATCCGTATGATTGTTGGATTAATTGGGATTACAGAGGGAGATATCAAAATTTGTGGGCACAGTATTCGTACTGATTTTGAGAAGGCGGTAAGTCATGTCGGGGCGATCGTAGAGAATCCTGAAATGTATAAGTTCATGAGTGGCTATGATAATCTTCTTCATTTTGCGAGAATGTCTTCCAATGTGTCAAAGGAAAAAATAGCAGAAATCGTAGAATTAGTAGGTTTGACTGATAGAATTAAGGATAAGGTTAAAACGTATTCGCTCGGGATGAGGCAGAGATTGGGCTTAGCGCAATGCTTGCTCCATGACCCAGATGTATTAATTTTAGATGAGCCGACGAATGGACTTGATCCAGCTGGAATTAGAGAAATAAGAGATCATATAAGAATGCTTGCACGGGAAAGAAATATGGCAGTGATCGTTTCTAGTCATTTATTATCGGAAATGGAAATGATGTGTGATCGCATCGGGATTATTCAAAAAGGGAAGCTTATCGATGTGCAAATGGTCCATGATTTTGTTAATGGAGATGTGAAAACCTACCAATTTGAAATTCGTGAACAACAGGAGAAAGCTAGAGAGATTCTCATACATTCTCACCCTCAAATTTCTGTTGATGTGACAAATGATGGAGTCGCAATAACTATAACAAAAGAAGAGATTCCTTCAATTGTTAAGACTCTTGTCAATGCTGACATCTCTTTATACGGAATTGAAGAAGTCACAAAATCACTAGAAGACCGATTCTTAGAGATTACAAAGGAAAAAGTAGGTGCAGCCCATGTTTAAATTGATCCAGAACGAGTTAATGAAAATTTTTAAACGACCAGGAACGTATGTCATGATTGGGCTTCTGATCTTGATGTCCTTAGTTGCAGGGGCATTTATGAAATATCAGGATAGTGGCGGGACGGTCCCTGATAATCAAGAGTGGAAACAAGGATTGCAATTGGAAAATACCAGTTTGCAAAAACAGGTTGAAGAAATGGAAGGACAGATTCCCGATTCGCAAATTGAGTATTATAGGGAGCAGATAGCCCTTAATGAATATCGCATTGAACATGAGCTTTCGCCAAATGTTGACTATTCTGTTTGGGAATTTGTCAATGATGTTTTGCCGATTATTGAATTTGCTGGAATGTTCACCATTATTATTGCGGCAGGAATTGTCGCTAGTGAATTTAATTGGGGGACGATCAAGCTTTTGCTGATCCGACCAGTCAGTAGGGCGAAAATTCTTATTGCTAAGTATTTAACAGTCCTTATCTTTGCTTTTATTGTAGTAGCGGTTTCTTTTAGCTTCTCAACATTACTTGGCTTCATATTATTTGGTGGACCAGATAGTGCGAACCCGTATTTAAATTATCATCAAGGAACGGTCACAGAACAGAGTATGTTTCTCCACCTATTAATGACGTATGGGCTAAATTCTGTCAGCATGGTCATGCTTGCTACGATGGCTTTTATGATCTCAGCGGTCTTTAGAAGTAGCTCACTTGCGATTGGAATTTCCCTTTTCCTTATGTTTACCGGAGCACAGCTTACCCAGTTAGTTGCAATGAAATACGACTGGGCGAAATATTCTCTATTTGCTAATACCGATTTAACACAATATTTTGAAGGATACCCAATGCTCGAGGGAATGACGTTACCCTTTTCACTCATCGTTCTCGCTGTTTATTTTATCTTGTTCCAATTACTTGCTCATTTTGTTTTCAAAAAACGCGATGTGGCAGCATAATCAAAAACCCACCAGTGTGCGCTGGTGGGTTTTTGATTTCCAGAGAACAAAATCAACAGTATGCCTATTGCGAATCTTTCTGAAATGGTTTAATTAGGTTAACTTTTTTTCAAAAGGTTTTCATAGACAGTTGCTAAGGCTTGTTCAAATTTTCCTGTTCGTTTTGGTTCATAGTACATTTTATTTTTAATTCGGTCAGGGAGATATTGTTGTTTAACCCAACCATTTTCGTAATTATGAGGATATAAATATTCTAATCCACGGCCTAATTCCTGTGTGCCTTGATAATGTGCATCCTTTAAATGATCAGGTACCTCTCCGCTAATTCCTTTGCGAAGATCAGAAATGGCTTGATCAATGGCCATAATAGCTGAATTTGATTTGGGAGATAAACAGAGTTCAATGACGGCGTTAGCCAAAGGGATTCTCGCTTCAGGAAATCCAACCCTTTCCGCGGTTTCAATCGCTGCCAATGTTCTTGCCCCAGCTTGTGGACTGGCAAGACCAATATCCTCATAGGCAATGACAAGCATTCTGCGACTAATGCTCTGTAAGTCCCCTGCTTCAATTAATCGAGCTAAGTAATGAAGGGCGGCATTGACATCACTACCTCGAATCGATTTCTGAAAGGCCGAAAGCACATCATAGTGCCCATCCCCGTCTTTATCATGAGTAAAGCTCTTTTTTTGCATACATTCCTCTGCAATCGCAAGGTCGATATGGATCGTTCCATCTTCATCCTTTTCAGTTGAGACGACGGCAAGTTCTAATGCATTTAATGAGCTACGAACATCCCCATTCGACCCAGTTGCAAGATGGAGCAGTGCTTCTTCAGTTATATCAATCGAATCCTTCCCAAGTCCTCTGTCTTGATCAGCGATAGCTCGTTTTAATGCATCGACAATTTCATTGATTGTTAACGGTTTAAGTTCAAAAATTTGACAGCGGCTTCGAATTGCAGGATTGATGGCGTGATACGGATTGCTTGTAGTGGCCCCGATTAAAACAATTGAGCCATTTTCGAGATGTGGAAGGAGAAAATCCTGCTTGCCTTTATCAAGTCGATGGACCTCATCTAAAAGGAGGATCACCTTTCCAGACATTTTCGCCTCTGCTGCGACAATTTCTAAATCCTTCTTATTATTTGTTACCGCATTTAACATGCGAAAAGCAAATTTGGTACTTCCTGCAATCGCACTCGCAATCGAGGTTTTTCCAATTCCTGGTGGTCCGTAGAGGATCATCGAAGAGAGTTGTTTTGCTTTGACCATGCGGTGAATGATTTTTCCTTCTCCTACGAGATGGGTTTGACCAATAATTTCATCTATAGTTCTAGGTCTCATGCGAAAGGCAAGAGGCTTAACATTCATACCAATCTCTCCATTTTCTTAAAGTGTAGACGATTTCTTTCTTTAACCATAACATGTGGAACATACATTTGCATACTGATGATTTGAGGATGTAAAAACGATTTTTGGCTCACTTTCGAAATATAGTTTCGCATGAAATGTGCCAAAAATCAGCTGGTCTTAACCGCATGCCTCATGAAGTTGTGCTATAATGGCTATTGCCTATCAAATTAATCAGGATTTTGGTAATATTTATATCATAGATCCTTTACGTAAAAAAATATCGTCACGGGTCCTTCGGATACGAATCATCTGTGTGAAAAGAATGGGGATATCATCGATGGGGAAACGGCGAAAGGGACAGGTTGGTCCGAGATTTGTTATTTATATTTTAGGTTTATTAACGATGTCTTTAGGTCTTGTTTTATTAATTAAAGCTGATTTAGGAGCGACTCCTTGGGATGTATTACATGTCGGTTTATACTATCAATTAGGATTAACGATTGGGAGCTGGTCAGTGATTGTCGGAATATTTATTTTACTGGCGGCTGCACTTATCTCGAAGGAATTTCCACAAGTTGGAGCGTTCATGAATATGATCCTAGTTGGTCTTTTTATTGATATGTATTTTATCCTTCCTTTCATACAAACGCCGGAGGGACTGGTAGGTAAACTTCTTATGTTTAGTAGTGGCATCATTCTTAATGGCTATGGAATGGGCCTATATATATCAGCTCAATTTGGTGCTGGACCGCGAGATAGCTTGATGATTGCGTTGACATCTAAGACTGGTTGGAAAGTACGCAATGTAAGAGGGGTTATGGAAATACTCGTTCTTCTTGTTGGCTGGTGGTTAGGTGGTCCGATTTTTTGGGGAACGATTATTATCGGTCTAATGATTGGACCGCTGGCAGGGATATGTCTACCTCAGTGTCACAAGTTGACAGAGCATTGGTTATTGCATTTAAAAGAAAAAAAGATGGTAGTAGAGCATTCACAAACTGAATCAAAACGAGGTGCGAGTTTATGAAAATTTCAACTAAAGGTCGCTATGGATTAACGATTATGATCGAATTAGCGAAAAAGCATGGGGATGGCCCGATCTCTTTAAAAGCGATTGCACAAGCAAACGATTTGTCGGAACATTATTTAGAGCAATTGATTGCGCCATTAAGAAATGCTGGGCTCGTTAAGAGTATCCGTGGTGCATATGGTGGATATGTATTGGCAGATGAACCTTCAAACATCACTTCAGGGGATATCATTCGTGTACTTGAAGGACCGATTACTCCTGTTGAAGGAATTGAGGATGAAGAGCCAGCAAAAAGGGAATTATGGATACGAATTCGAGATGCAGTTAAAGATGTATTAGAGAATACAACATTAGAAGACCTAGCCAATCACACCGATAATGGCGAGTCTGACGCTTATATGTTTTATATTTAATTTGGAGTGACGGGAATTTAGTCTTGTAAGAGAATAGTTAGAAGGTGAACGAAAATTGGAACAGATTTATGTAGATCATGCTGCGACTGCACCGATGCACCCGCAGGTGATTGACGTGATAACAAAGGTGATGGCTCAGCAATATGGAAACCCGTCTAGCATCCATACCTTTGGTCGCAAAGCGCGACATATTGTCGATGAAGCAAGAGAGCAATTAGCGAAAAGTATTGGTGCGCACCCAAATGAAATCATTATAACGAGCGGTGGAACAGAGGCAGATAACTATGCATTAATTGGGGTAGCACAAGCCAATCAGCAAACAGGTAAGCATATTATTACAACAGAAATTGAACACCACGCAGTCCTTCATACATGTCAGCAACTTGAAAAAAGGGGCTTTGAAGTAACATATTTACCCGTCGATGCGGAAGGAAGAATTTCGATCGACGATTTAAAAAAAGCTCTGCGTGATGACACGATTCTTGTGTCTATTATGTTTGGAAATAATGAAGTAGGAACGATACAACCGATTAAGGAAATTGGGGATTTGCTAAAAGAACATCAAGCATTGTTTCATACAGATGCGGTTCAAGCCTACGGATTAGTCAGTATTGATGTGAGTGAAACAAATATTGACTTATTAAGTGTGTCTGCCCATAAAATTAACGGACCTAAAGGAATTGGATTTTTATATGTTCGCAATAATGTGTTGCTCTCACCACTTATTTTTGGTGGGGAACAAGAAAGAAAAAGACGTGCAGGAACGGAAAATGTTGCTTCAATTGCAGGTTTTCAAGAAGCGGTAAAAGTGGCTCAAAGTGAACGAGATCAGAAGGTGAAAAAATATCAACAGTTTAAACAAATCATGATCGAAGATTTGAAAACACACGAAATTGATTTCTCCGTAAACGGATCACTTGAAAATTCTCTCCCCCATGTTTTAAACTTAAGCTTTCCAGGAACAAATGTGGAAGCGATGCTGGTCAATTTAGACTTAGTAGGAATTGCTGCCTCAAGTGGCTCAGCATGTACGGCTGGTAGCATCGATCCATCACATGTACTGGTTGCGATGTTCGGAAGCCATTCCGAAAAATTGCGAAATTCGATCCGCTTTAGTTTTGGTCTTTATAACACGACTGAACAAATTCACAAAGTAGCAAGTGCAACGGCTGAAATTGTGAAGCGGCTAACCAATAAATAGGCTAGGGAAGTAAATGAGGTGAAGAAAGTGACCAAGGATCCAAAGGACACGAGGGTTGTTGTCGGGATGTCTGGTGGAGTCGATTCGTCTGTGGCAGCATTATTGTTAAAACAGCAAGGATATGATGTCATCGGGATATTCATGAAAAACTGGGATGATACGGATGAGTTTGGCGTCTGTACGGCAACAGAGGATTATAATGATGTAATCCGCGTATGTAACCAAATTGGCATCCCTTACTATGCTGTTAATTTCGAGAAACAGTATTGGGATAAGGTATTTACGTACTTTTTAGATGAATATAAAGCAGGACGAACGCCGAATCCAGACGTTATGTGTAATAAAGAAATTAAGTTCAAAGCATTTTTAGAACATGCGGTTAATCTAGGTGCAGACTATTTGGCAACTGGTCATTATGCCCGTGTCGATCGGGAAAATGGGGAAGTCAAAATGCTTCGTGGCATAGATGAAAATAAGGATCAAACCTATTTCCTTAATCAACTTTCTCAAGAGCAACTAGAAAAAGTAATGTTCCCAATCGGTGATATTGAAAAATCAAAGGTTCGAGAAATTGCAATGGAAGCGGGCTTAGCTACGGCTACGAAAAAAGATAGCACAGGGATTTGTTTCATTGGAGAACGTAATTTCAAGGAGTTTTTAAGTAATTACTTACCTGCTCAGCCAGGCAATATGGAAACGCTAGAAGGTGAAGTAGTCGGAAAACATGACGGTTTGATGTATTATACGATTGGTCAGCGCCATGGGCTAGGCATTGGTGGCTCTGGTGAACCATGGTTTGCCATCGGCAAAGACTTAAAGCGCAATGTCCTTTATGTTGGGCAAAGCTTCCACAATGAAAAGCTCTACTCAGATTCAATTATAGCGACTGATGTGAGTTGGGTATCAAATACTTCAAAAGCTGATTCATTTGCATGTACGGCTAAATTTCGATACCGTCAACCTGATAATAACGTAACCGTACAAACATTAGAGGATGGCAAAGTAAAGGTGAGCTTCGATGAACCGATACGTGCTGTTACCCCTGGACAAGCGGTTGTTTTCTACAATGGTGATGAATGCCTTGGTGGTGGAACAATTGATGAAGTCTACAAAGATGGCGAACGATTAACGTACGTTGGATAATATTTTAGGGAATGCCTCGATTCTTTAGGATCGGGGTGTTTTTGAATTCGTTTCTGACATAGGGAAGATATGCTATACTTTTGACTATAGGAGTGGAAATAGATGGACAAGAATCAACAAGGAATTCAATATATGCAAGAAGGAAAATGGGAAGAGGCAGCAAAAATCTTTATGGAAGCGATTGAGGAAAACCCAAAAGATGCTGTCTCTTACATTAATTTTGGCAATGTTCTTGCGGCAGTAGGCGAAAATGAGAAAGCTTTATCCTTTTTTGAAAAGGCAATTGAACTGGATAAAAGTGCTGCCGCTGCTTATTATAGTGCTGGAAATCTTTATTTTGAAAATGAAAACTTAGAGGCTGCGAAAAATATGTTTGAAAAAGCAATGCAGCAAGGCTTAAATTCGAGTGATAATTTTTTTATGCTTGGCTTAACTCTGGCACAGCTTGAACAGCCTCGTCTTGCTTTGCCTTATTTTCAACGAGCTGTGGAACTAACTCGTGATGATGCAGAAGCTCATTTCCAATACGGCTTATGTTTGGCAGGATTAGAGTTAATAGATGAAGCGATTGAACAATTTACAGTTTGTCTGCAAATAGATGAAAAACATGCCGATGCCTTTTACAATTTAGGTGTTGCATACGGGTATAAGGAAGATGGCGCTAAAGCTTTAGCAATGTTTGAAAAAGCATTGGAAGTTCAACCTGACCATATGTTAGCAGGATATGGGAAAAAACTGATGGAAAAAGATGAATAAGTAAAACTTTGCTTACGCTTAAAAGGAAGGAGGGGACATCTTTGGCAGAGCAGGAAAAGCTGGATCTATTTAACGAGGAAAGCAAGTATATGAAGGGAAAGCATCTCGTGACGATCTTCCATAACGAACAAAACCTTTACACTGTAATGAGAATTCGGGTAGAAGACACGAATGAAAATTACGAAGATAAGGAAGCGGTCATTACAGGCTATTTTCCAAAGGTTCATGAGGAAGAAACATATATTTTTTATGGGCAGATGAAGGAACATCCGAAGTTTGGACCACAGTTTCAAGTAGAACATTTTCGCAAGGAGCTTCCGCAAACAAAGCAAGGAGTCATTGCTTACCTATCTGGTGACTTGTTTAAAGGAATCGGGAAGAAGACAGCAGAAAATATTGTTAATACATTAGGTGAAGATGCCATTTCTCGTATTCTGTCCCAGCCTTCCATCCTTGATACTGTGCCGAAGCTTCCTTCTGAAAAAGCAAAGGAGCTTTATGATACGTTAATGGAGAATCAAGGTTTAGAGCAAGCGATGATTGCTTTAAATCAATATGGATTTGGCCCGCAAATCTCCATGAAAATTTATCAGGCATATAAGGAGCAGACAATAGAAGTGATTCAATCCAATCCCTATAAACTGGTCGAAGATGTAGAGGGAATTGGTTTTAGCCGTGCTGACGAGCTCGGTTATCAGATTGGAATTTCTGGGAACCATCCGGATCGAATTAAAGCTGGTTGCTTATATGTTTTAGAAAACGAATGTATGCAATCTGGCCACGTCTACATATCTGCCAAAAGTCTTCTCATCTCAGTGAAGAAGCTATTAGAAGATAATAAACGGGACTTGATTGAATTTACGGACATTTCCAATGAACTCGTGAAGCTTGAGGAAGAGGGGAAAATGATTATTGAAGATAAAAAAATCTATCTTCCCTCCCTTTATTTTTCCGAAAAAGGTGTCGTTACAAACATTAAACGAATCCTTCAGCAAAGAGAATATGATGAACAATTTCCTGAGTCTGAATTTTTATTAGCATTAGGTGAACTTGAGGAGAGATTAAAGGTTCAATATGCGCCGACACAGAAGGAAGCCATTCAAACAGCTTTAATGTCTCCTATGTTAATCTTAACGGGAGGACCTGGTACTGGGAAAACAACGGTCATCAAAGGGATTGTTGAGCTATATGGGGAATTACATGGCTGTTCATTGGATCCAAAAGATTACAAGGATGATGAGCCTTTTCCATTTCTATTGGCTGCACCAACAGGTCGTGCGGCAAAACGTATGACGGAGTCAACCGGTTTACCTGCTGTTACGATCCATCGCTTATTAGGTTGGAACGGTGTCGAAGGATTTAGCCGTGGCGAAGATGATCCGCTTGAAGGGAAAATATTGATCGTCGATGAAACTTCGATGCTTGATATATGGTTGGCAAACCAATTATTTAAGGCACTGCCTGATCAAATTCAAGTGATTCTTGTCGGAGATGAGGATCAATTACCATCAGTTGGACCTGGACAAGTGTTAAAGGACTTGCTTGATTCAAAGAGAATTCCTACCGTAAGGCTTACCGATATTTATCGGCAAGAGGAAGGTTCATCGATTATTGAATTAGCCCACAGCATTAAAAATGGCAAGCTTCCCGATGATATTTTAAAACCGCAAAAGGATCGATCTTTTATACGCTGTCATGCTGGACAAATTGGCGAAGTGGTTGAGAAAGTTGCTCAAAATGCGAAGAAGAAAGGCTATACGCAACGGGATATTCAAGTATTAGCGCCGATGTACAAGGGACCTGCTGGAATTGACAAACTGAACGAGATTGTCCAACAAATTTTTAATGATAATGATGACGGTTCACGGAAAGAATTGAAATTTGGCGATGTGAAATATCGTATCGGCGATAAAGTTCTTCAGCTTGTAAACCAACCTGAAAATCATGTATTTAATGGTGATATTGGTGAAATAGTTTCGATTTTTACTGCGAAGGAAAATACCGAAAAAGAAGATATGATCATTGTTTCTTTTGATGGAATTGAGGCCACCTATACACGTCAAGACTTAATGCAAATTACACATGCTTATTGTTGCTCGGTCCACAAGTCACAGGGAAGTGAATTTCCAATTGTCATCCTTCCGGTCGTTAAAAGCTATTATCGCATGCTGCGAAGAAACCTTATTTATACGGCGATTACGAGAAGTAAAAGCTCCCTCATTTTATGTGGAGAAGAAGATGCATTGCGAATGGCGATCGGACGTGTTGATGAGCAGACTCGATTAACATCTTTACAGGAAAAATTACAGGAAGCGATTGTCGGGATGAATTCAGCACAGTCGGAGGATTCTGAAACGAAAGTCGAACCAATTTTATACGAAGATACGATTGTCGATATTGATCCAATGATTGGAATGGAAAGTATGACGCCATATGATTTTATGGAGCAGGAAAAAATATAGAGTGCCAAGTTGGTGGTGCTCTTATTTTTTTGATTTAATGAAGAGCCGCAATTGTCCTTGAAAATCCCGCAATTAAAGGCCATTTACCCGCAATAACTAGGAAAACCCCCGCAATAATCTCTGATTTACCCGCAATCACCAACTAAACCCCCGCAATCCTGAGCAGAGCTATTCACAGTAGCACTACGACAAACAATCACCATTGGGTGACCACCTTTGGTAAACCTTTCTTTTAATGAAACTTTCCATCCTGCGAAAAACTATAACTGTTCGGAAAGGTGGGATATCTCCTGCGAACAGTTTCGATACTAAAAGGTCTCCCAATATATGTGAAGAGCTCTGGAGAGAAATTAGGAGAAGTTTGTGATATTTGTTTATCGGATCAAGGTGAAGTTGAAGGTGTGCTGGTCAAAAGAGGCGCTCTGTTTAAAAAGCCATGTCTCATTCCATTAAAGGACATTTCGTCATTTGGAACGGATGGGATCATGCTGGAAGATAAAATGGAGTTCCAACCAGTAAACAGTTCTTATCATGTCCTTGACGGAAAGGAAAAATTGGTGGGCAAGCCGTTATTGTCAGCAGAAGGCGAGCGACTGGGAATTCTCCAGGACGTATATTTTCACGAGGAACTGGGCACAATCTTAGGGTATGAATGTTCGGATGGCTTCTTTGCTGATATAACGGAAGGGAAGCGAGTTTTTAAAAGCGATGCTCCACCTAAAATTGGGAAAGACGCCATTATCGTAAATATACAAACATAAAATTTAGATAAGAGGGGTCTTTTGCCATGTTCAATTGTCCTAACTGTCAAAGTAAAGATATTGGTAAGATCGGAATCAATCAATATTACTGCTGGAACTGCTTCATTGAACTAACTGTGTCTCAAGGCATGATCAGCACACATCAAGTTGAAGAGGATGGATCCTTAAGTTCACTGGACGATCTTTTTGATGAGGATGTACGACGTTACATTCTTTAATCCGTTTGCTCCTCCCTTATACGGGGGGAGTTTTTTACCTTCTTAAAAGTATATTTTCACACCTGACTTCCACACTAACGATAAGGAGGTAGAAAGAATGGATAATCGATTCAGATGGCTTTATCGGTTCGGCTTTCTATTGTTATTATTTGTTCTTTTATATGTTTTTTTGAAGCTAAAGCCCATTTGGGTACCTTTTTTTCATATGATTGGCCTGATCCTTACACCCTTTCTGATTTCAGCATTTATCACTTATTTATTGCATCCAATCGTGGAAAAACTACATGAGACCTATTTCCCCCGCTGGTTATCAATCCTCGTCATATATTTTCTCTTCTTTGGTGGGATTGCTTTGGCTATTTATAAAGGCCTCCCAGCTTTTATTGTTCAGCTCAGAGATTTAGTGGAGAGTGCTCCAGAATTCGCAAATCAATATCGGAATTGGGTGTTCTTAATTCAAGAGCAAACTTCAGCTTGGCCGGAAGGGTTTCAAGATCGGGTTGACGATGGGATAATAGCAGCGGAAGCGGCGCTGGATCGAATGTTAACGAAGGTATTAGATTATCTCGTCGGGATATTAAATTCGCTGGTGATGATTGCGCTTATTCCTTTTATCACTTTTTACATGCTTAAAGATGTGGAATTGATGAAAAAAGCAGCATGGTACTTAACGCCAAGAAAATGGAGAAAGCGAGGAGTCCAATTTTTAAGAGATATTGATGAATCTTTAGGAGGCTATATTCGTGGGCAAATTTTAGTCGGTGCTTCCATCGGAACGATCGCTGCCCTTTTGTTTTGGTTTGTAAAAATGAAATACCCTTTACTACTTGGGGTGATTGTTGGCATTACCAATATTATCCCTTACTTTGGACCGATCATTGCGCTTGTGCCCATAACGATTATTGCCGCCACAATGTCGATGAAAATGGTCATTACTTCGATTATCATTGTATTCATATTGCAATTTCTAGAAGGAAATATTTTGTCTCCCCTTATTGTCGGAAAAAGTCTTCATATGCACCCATTGATGATCATGCTAGCACTTTTTGCTGGTGGAGAAATAGGCGGTGTTATTGGATTAATCGTAGGGGTTCCGATTCTTGCAATTTTAAAAGTAACCTTGCTCCACTCTAGAAATCACTTTATTCAGGCAAGGGTAAAAGGTTAAATATTGACAAACATAATTTTTACTCGCTATAATGCGTATAGGAATTAATAGGAAAACATGATGAAGGAACAAGTATGTTACAGTCCATCTGTAAAGAGAGGAATTTCCTTGGCTGAAAGAAATTCTAGATGAAGGGTAACAGAAGGCTAATCCAGAATGCAGGCTAATCCCTGCCGTAACCTTGCGTTAAAAGGCTTTGAGAGATGAATGAGGCTTATCATTCGTAATCAGGGTGGTACCGCGGAAGCAAAAGTTCTCGTCCCTGTTTAGGAATGGGGGCTTTTTTTATTTGTTAAAAACAGATAGGAGGAATAATAGATGAAGAATCTTACCGGTGCTGAAATACGTCGCATGTTTTTAGATTTTTTTAAGGAAAAAGGTCATGCTGTTGAACCGAGTGCTCCACTTGTCCCTCATGATGACCCATCCTTACTTTGGATTAACTCAGGAGTAGCGACATTAAAAAAATACTTTGATGGACGTGTTATTCCTGATAATCCGCGCATTACAAATGCCCAAAAATCAATTCGTACAAACGATATTGAAAATGTTGGTAAGACTGCTCGTCACCATACGTTCTTTGAAATGCTTGGAAACTTTTCCATCGGTGAATATTTCAAAGAAGAAGCAATTGCATGGGCTTGGGAATTTCTAACGGATAAAAAGTGGATCGGCTTTCGTCCAGAATTATTATCGGTCACGATTCATCCAGAAGATGAAGAAGCATTTGAATTATGGCGCAACAAAATTGGTGTACCTGAAGAACGTATCATTCGTTTAGAGGGGAACTTCTGGGATATTGGAGAAGGCCCAAGTGGTCCAAATACGGAGATCTTTTACGATCGTGGTGAAAAGTATGGCAATGATCCAGAAGATCCAGAATTATATCCAGGTGGAGAGAACGATCGTTATTTAGAAGTTTGGAATTTAGTGTTCTCCGAATTTAATCATAATCCAGATGGAACGTACACACCACTTCCAAAGAAGAATATTGATACAGGAATGGGTCTAGAACGGATGGCTTCTGTTGTTCAGGACGTTCCAACCAATTTTGATACAGATTTGTTTATCCCGATTATTCGCGCTACTGAAGAAATTTCTGGTGTAAAATATGGTCAAAATAAGGAAACAGATGTTGCTTTCAAAGTTGTTGCCGATCATATTCGTACAGTAGCCTTTGCTGTAGGGGACGGGGCGCTTCCATCTAATGAAGGGCGTGGGTATGTCTTACGACGTCTTCTCCGTCGTGCTGTTCGTTATGCAAAGCAAATTAATATTAACCGTCCATTTATGTTTGAATTGGTTCCTGTCGTTGGAGAAATTATGTCGGACTTCTATCCTGAAGTGAAAGGCAAAACCGATTTTATTCAAAAGGTAATTAAAAACGAAGAAGAACGTTTCCATGAAACACTCCATGAAGGCTTGAATATTTTAGCTTCGATTATGAAAAAAGAAAAAGATAATGGAAGCAACATGATTCAAGGCAAGGATGTTTTCCGTTTATACGACACCTATGGTTTTCCAGTTGAGCTTACAGAAGAGTATGCAGAAGAAGAAAGCATGAAAGTCGACCATGATGGTTTTGAGCTTGAAATGGAAGCACAAAGAGAACGGGCTCGTGCGGCAAGACAAGATGTTGATTCAATGCAAGTTCAAGGTGGCGTCTTAGGAGAGATCAAAGTAGAAAGCAAGTTTATTGGTTATGACAAGCTTCAAACAAATGCTACAGTGTTAGCAATTGTGAAAGATGGCCAACTTGTTCAAGCTGCACAAGCAGGAGAAGAAGTGCAAATTATCCTTGATGAAACACCATTTTACGCTGAGAGTGGTGGACAAATTGCGGATGAAGGTACACTTGAAGCTGATGGACTGAAGGTCTCTATCAAAGACGTGCAAAAAGCACCTAATGGTCAAAACCTTCATCGTGCAGTCGTAGAACAAGGAATATTAACGGAAAATGCGCAAATAATCGCAACTGTTCATGAACTAAATCGCAATAAGGTCATCAAAAATCACACAGCAACTCATTTATTACATCAAGCATTAAAAGATGTTCTCGGTACACATGTCAATCAGGCTGGTTCCCTCGTTCAAGCGGATCGTCTCCGCTTTGACTTCTCGCATTTTGGTCAAGTAAAAGCAGAGGAGCTTGAGCAAATTGAAGCAATCGTGAACGAGAAAATATGGCATGGACTTCATGTCAATATTGATTACAAAGGAATCGAAGAAGCGAAGGCAATGGGAGCAATGGCTCTATTTGGCGAGAAATATGGGGATATCGTCCGCGTTGTTCAAGTAGGAGATTACAGTTTAGAGCTTTGTGGAGGCTGTCATGTTCCGAATACTTCGGTCATTGGATTGTTTAAAATTGTTTCTGAAACTGGAATTGGAGCAGGAACGAGACGTATTGAAGCTGTGACAGGCGAAGCTGCTTATCAACAAATGAATGAACAGATCACCGTGTTAAAATCTGCTGGTGCTAAGCTTAAAGCGAATCCAAAAGATGTCGTGAATCGTATTGATGCGTTGCTTGCAGAAGTTAAACAATTGCAAAGAGAAAATGAATCGCTTGCTGCTAAGCTCGGCAATATTGAAGCAGGAAGCCTCGTCGATCAAGTGAAAGAAGTGAATGGGATAAAGGTTTTATCTGCAAAAGTTCAAGGAATGGACATGAATAATCTTCGTAATATGGCTGATGATTTAAAGCAAAAATTGGGCTCAGCAATCTTAGTTTTAGGTAGCGTTAATGAAGAGAAGGTCAATATCATTGCTGCCGTGACGAAAGATTTAATCGACCAAGGCTATCATGCAGGAAAGATTGTTAAGGAAGTAGCAACACGTTGCGGTGGTGGCGGTGGCGGCCGTCCAGATATGGCACAAGCTGGTGGTAAGGATCCAAACAAACTTGATGACGCTCTTGCAGCTGTAGAAGAATTTGTGAAATCTTTTTAAGACAGCGTTTTGTGTTTATAGCAAAGTAGTGTAAAATGTAGGTAACATATTCGACTTCACAAAATGGAATGCATGTAGATTGTGCACCAGTTATGAAAATGTTTTTTGAAAAAAATGCAAACGAATTTTACCAATGATCGTGAAAGAAAGAAAAGCGAGGTGCATACCATGAGCTCATTTGATAAGACAATGCGATTTAGTTTTCCGGAAGAGCCTTTTGAACATGATGTTAATGAAGTGCTGTTTGAAGTGTATGAGGCTCTTCAAGAAAAAGGGTACAATCCTATAAATCAAATTGTTGGTTACCTACTTTCAGGAGATCCGGCATATATACCGCGTCATCGGGATGCGAGAAATATCATTCGTAAACTTGAAAGAGACGAGATCATTGAAGAACTCGTGAAATCTTATTTGAAACGACAGCGAGAGGGATCATAATCTATGCGAATGATGGGACTAGACGTCGGCTCTAAAACAGTCGGCGTCGCTGTTAGTGATGAACTGGGGTGGACAGCCCAAGGCTTGGAGACCATTCGGATAAATGAAGAACAAAATATGTTTGGTTTTGAGCAAATTGGAAAAATTATTAATGACTATGATGTATCGAAAATCGTTGTTGGCATGCCAAAGAATATGAATGGCACGATCGGTCCTAGAGGTGAAGCGAGTCAATTTTATGGGAGCGAACTTGAAAAGAGATTCGGCTTACCTATCGTTTATTGGGATGAGCGTTTGACGACAATGGCTGCTGAAAGAGTCCTTCTTGAAGCAGATGTGAGTCGAAAAAAACGCAAAAAAGTGATCGATAAAATGGCAGCAGTCATGATTTTACAAGGATATTTAGACAGTCAAAAATAAAATGTTTAGAAAAAATGATGAGGTGAAAAAATGAACCACGGTGATAACAACATTACAGTAATTGATGAAGAAGGAAACGAACAGCTTTGTGAAATCTTATTTACCTTCGATTCTGATGAATTTAACAAGTCGTACGTTCTTTATTATCCAATTGGAGAAGATGATTCAGACGATGAGGAAATTGAAATTCATGCCTCCGCTTTCGTTCCATCTGAGGACAATAAAGACGGAGATCTTCAACCGATTGAAACAGAAGAAGAATGGGATTTAATTGAGGAAATGTTAAATACTTTCCTTGAAGAACAAGATGACGAATAGGAATTAATGAAAAAAGCTGGCGCTTAAGCGCCAGCTTTTTTCATGGTGTCAGTAACGTGTAAATGCTGATTTCCACCCCCTGAAATTTTCCAGCTTTTTTGTTGTCTTGTGACGAAAATAAGGTGTTTTTTGTCTTTTATTGCGATATTCTTAAAAAAAATATAGTATAATAATGCGAGATGTATGGATAGTAGAGGAAATGATATCCATTTTCTTTTATTGGGGGGAAATTGATGGCATCTGATGAAAAAAAATCAAAAAAGGATTATATGCGTGAGAAAATGATAGAACGTCAACAAGAAGCTAGAGTCGTACGAAAGATCGTCTTTATTATATCGATTGTGTTATTTTTACTTGTAGCTGGCACATTAACAGGAGGATACTTTTACATAAAAAGTGCCTTAGAACCAGTTGATCCAAAAAGCAAAACAGAAAAAGAGGTTGAAATCCCTATTGGATCTTCGGTCACAGGAATTTCGCAAATATTAGAGGATAATGGCATTATAAAAGATGCCAAAGTGTTTAAATACTACGTAAAGTTCAAGAATGAATCCGGCTTTATGGCCGGCGAGTATACAATGACACCTGCAATGACATTTCCAGAAATCATTGATAGCTTGAAAACAGGTAAAATTGCGGAGGAAGTGGTTTTTCAAATCGCAATCCCTGAAGGAAAACAGTTAAAAGAAATTGCTACGATCATTGGTGAAAAGACCGATCATGATGTGGATGAAGTATTTGCGCAATTAAATGATGAAGAATTTATTCGCAAAATGATGCAATTATATCCGAACCTTTTAACAGAAGAAATATTTAATGAAGAGATTAAATATCCTTTGGAAGGATACTTATTCCCTGCAACTTATCCTTATTATAAGGAAGACCCTTCGATTGAAGAAATTGTTACAGTCATGCTAGCGAAGACTCAAGATGTGATTGCAGAATATACAGGACCGATGACAGAAAAGGAGTATACTCCTCATCAGCTCTTAACGATGGCTTCACTTATTGAAGAAGAAGCAACCCAGCAGACAGAAAGAGATCAGATTGCGAGTGTTTTTTACAATCGCATGGATGTGGGCATGCCTCTACAAACCGATCCGACTGTTTTATATGCACTTGGAGAACATAAGGATAGAGTGTTATATGAGGATTTAGAAATTAATGATCCTTATAATACGTATGTGAATACAGGGTTAACACCTGGGCCAATTGCCAACGCAGGTGTATCTTCTATCGAAGCAGCGTTAGTCCCAGCAGAAACAGATTTCTTATATTTCTTAGCTACAGGTTCTGGAGAAGTGTTGTTCTCTAAAACATTAGATGAACATAATCAAAAGAAAGCAGAGCATATACAATAATCAAAAAAGCGAGGATGTCAGCGTACATTCTCGCTTTTTATAGAAAAATAAAACATTTTTCTAGACTTGCTTCGATTATTGTGATAACGAAACATTTATGCTAAAATAGAAAAAGTGTTTTATAGGACAGCCGATAGCGTGTATCACAGAAATGCTCGATTCCTTTTGATGGCTTAGCCCGTTTCCTAGCGAATCTACTTTTGTGAACGCTATTTTTTCATGTCTATAGATATGTAATCTTCCGTTTCATTGAAATTGGGAGAACTGAGGTGGGACAATAGATGCATGGAGAAATAGAGAAATATATTGAACAGATGATTCCGAAACGATCCGCTCTTTTTCAACAGATGGAAGAAGAAGCGAAAGAGCATCAAGTACCGATTATGGAATCGACTGGAATGGAGGCTCTTCTACAAATTCTGCGTATTTTGCAGCCTGCTTCCATTTTAGAGGTGGGAACAGCGATTGGATATTCGGCATTAAGAATGGCTGATGCTCTTCCGAATGCGACCATTGTGACGATTGAAAGGGACGAACAGCGTTATTTGAGAGCGGAGAGTTATTTTCAGCAATCAGGCAAACAAGAGCAAATCCATTTAATTAAAGGTGATGCGTTGGAAGTTGAAGCTGAGGTTAAGCGTTTAGCTCCATATCATGCCATTTTTATTGATGCTGCGAAAGGGCAGTACAAACGTTTTTTTGAAATGTATTCATCCTATTTAGCCGAGGATGGAATTATTGTTACAGATAATGTGTTATTTAAAGGGCTTGTTTGTGAGCCGCATATTGATAATCGGCGAATTCGGAGCTTAGCAAAGAAAATCAATGATTTTAATCAATGGCTTATGGGACATTCTCAATATGATACAGTCATCTTACCTGTTGGTGATGGCGTTGCGATAAGTAAAAAGAGGTGAAAGTAATGAAAAAACCTGAATTATTGGTGACACCTACAAGTGTTGACGATATTCTGTCATTGTCTGATGCAGGTGCGGATGCGTTTGTTATTGGTGAAGAACGATACGGGTTGAGACTTGCCGGGGAATTTTCAAAAGATGACATTGTAAAGGCTACAGAATCCGCTCATTCAAAAGGAAAAAAAGTGTATGTAGCTGTTAATGCGATTTTTCATAATGAAAAAATTGACGAGCTCTATGATTACTTGAAATTTGTTGATGAAGCAAATGTGGATGCAGTTATTTTTGGTGATCCGGCTGTTTTAATGGTGGCCAAAGAAGTGGCTCCTCAGTTAAAACTTCATTGGGGTACAGAGACGACGGGAACGAATTGGTATCATTGTAATTATTGGGGTAGAAAAGGGGCCAAACGTGCCATATTAGCTCGAGAATTAAGTATGGATGCGGTAATTGAAACAAAAGAGAATGCCGAAGTGGAAATCGAGATTCAAATTCATGGGATGACAGCGATGTTCCAATCAAAGCGCTCCTTGTTAGGGAATTACTTTGAATACCAAGGAAAAGCATTGGAAATCGAAAATCGTAAAGAAAACAAAAATATGTTTTTACATGATGAAGAGCGAGAAAATAAGTATCCCATTTTTGAGGATTCAAATGGTACGCATATTATGAGTCCAAATGATATTTGTATGATTGATGAGCTTCAAGATTTTATTGAAGCCGGTGTTGATAGTTTTAAAATTGATGGTATTTTGAAGAGCTCAGAATATATTGAGGCGGTAACAAGGCTATATCGTCAAGCAATTGATCTGTGTGTAAATGACCCCGATCAATACGAAGATGAGAAGGACGAATTTTTAGCTGAAATCGAAAAAATTCAACCACCAAACCGCAAACTCGACACAGGATTTTTCTTTAAGGAGACAGTATATTAAGGAGGTTCACGAATGCCTACAACGATGCAAGATCGAATTTCGAAAGTAATCGATGGAAAGCGTGTGATTGTGAAGAAACCGGAATTGCTCGCACCTGCGGGTAATCTTGAAAAATTAAAAATTGCGGTTCATTATGGTGCGGATGCCGTTTTTATAGGTGGTCAAGAGTACGGACTACGCTCAAACGCCGGTAACTTTACATTTGAAGAAATGAAAGAAGGCGTTGAATTTGCCAAAAAATATGGAGCGAAAATTTACGTAACGACCAATATATTTGCCCATAATGAAAATATTGCCGGTTTAGAAGAATATATTTTAGGGCTAAAAGAAACGGGGATTGCAGGTATTATCGTTGGCGATCCGCTGATTATCGAAACTTGTCGCAGATTAGCACCTGAAATAGAAGTACACTTAAGTACACAGCAATCTCTTTCAAACTGGAAGGCCGTACAGTTTTGGAAGGAAGAAGGCTTGGAGCGTGTCGTACTTGCCCGTGAAACAAGTGCCGAAGAAATTGAACTCATGAAGGAAAAGGTTGATATTGAAATTGAAACTTTCATTCATGGAGCAATGTGTATTGCCTATTCTGGTCGTTGTACATTAAGTAATCATATGACCGCTCGTGACTCAAATAGAGGAGGCTGCTGTCAATCTTGCCGTTGGGATTATGATTTATATGAACTGCAAGGGGAGCAAGAGATTTCTTTATATTCAGAAGGCGATGCCCCATTTGCTATGAGTCCTAAAGACTTAAAATTAATTGAGTCCATTCCACGAATGATCGAAATTGGAATTGATAGTTTGAAAATTGAAGGAAGAATGAAATCGATTCATTATGTAGCCACTGTTGTCAGCGTATATCGCAAAGTAATTGATGCATATTGTGCAGACCCTGACCATTTTAAAATTAAGCGTGAATGGTTAGAAGAGCTTGATAAGTGTGCGAATCGCGAGACGGCTCCTGCTTTCTTTGAAGGAGTTCCCGGGTATAAAGAGCAAATGTTTGGAAACCATAGCAAGAAGACGAAATTTGACTTTGTAGGGCTCGTACTCGATTACGATCCTGAAACAGAAATCGTGACGCTTCAACAGCGTAACTATTTCAAGCCAGGTCAAGAAGTAGAATTTTTCGGTCCAGAAATAAATAACTTTACACACGTCATTGAGAAGATTTGGGACGAGGATGGAAATGAGCTAGATGCAGCCCGACATCCACTACAAATTGTAAAATTTAAAGTGAACCAACCCGTTTACCCGAACAACATGATGCGAAAGGAGCTCTAATCAGATGCGCAAGCCTGTTGTCATTGGTGTAACCGGTGGGTCCGGTTCAGGTAAAACAAGTGTAACAAGGTCCATTTATAATCGTTTTAAAGGCCATTCTATTTTAATGATTGAACAAGATTCTTACTATAAGGACCAGTCACATCTCCCTTTTGAAGAACGTTTGAAGACGAACTACGATCATCCTCTTGCGTTTGATAATGATTTGTTATTTGAGCATATACGGTTACTCCAAAATAATCAGTCTATTGAAAAGCCTGTATACGATTATGCGTTACACACGCGCTCAGAAGAAGTCATTGTGGTGGAGCCAAGAGATGTAATCATCCTAGAGGGGATTCTCGTCTTAGAAGATGAACGCTTAAGAAGTATTATGGATATCAAGCTATTTGTCGACACAGATGCTGATATCCGCATTATTCGCCGTTTATCTAGAGACATTAAGGAGCGAGGTCGTACACTAGATTCTGTTATTGATCAGTACGTAAATGTCGTTCGCCCGATGCACAATCAATTTATCGAACCTACAAAGCGTTATGCTGATATTATCATTCCTGAAGGTGGACATAATCATGTAGCCATTGATTTGATGGTTACAAAGATTCAAACAATTCTTGAACAAAAATCATTTTTATGACACAATAGGCATTAAATAAGAAAAACGGTTTCAATGTACACTCCCAAAAAAGATCGGGATTGTTTTCACATATAGGCATTAACGTGCAATTTTTCTTATTTGCTTTTAACAAGGAGAATGTTTTCTCACATCCTTTTGCGCGCCCTAATAAATAAGGGCGCGCTCCTATGCATGATATGAATAGGGTGGACGCTTGTTACATATAGTATTTTTTAAATTGAGAGTGGAAATAAATCCTCCGGTTTAAAAAATACGATTTGAGTATAGAGTTTTCCCATGATGTTAAGTGGGAATGGATATGATTCCATTTGGATGAAATGTCCATCGCTCTAATGAGATAAAAATATAATACACACACAATCTATATGGGGGTTGTGAAACTAGAAGGAGTGAAGGATTTTGGCTACAGAGAAAGTATTCCCGATGACTTTAGCGGGGAAAGAAAAATTACAACAAGAATTAGAACATCTTAAATCAGTAAAGAGAAAAGAAGTGGTTGAGAGAATTAAAATCGCTCGTAGCTTTGGTGATTTATCTGAGAACTCTGAGTATGACTCTGCAAAAGAAGAACAGGCATTTGTGGAAGGTCGAATTACAACACTTGAAAATATGATCCGTAATGCGAAAATCATTGAAGAGGATGAGTTAAGTGGAGATGTTGTCACACTTGGCCGTTCTGTAACGTTTGTAGAACTTCCTGATGGAGAAGAAGAAACATATACGATTGTAGGTAGTGCAGAAGCAGATCCGTTCGAAGGTAAAATCTCGAATGACTCTCCGATTGCCAAAAGCTTATTAGGTAAAAAAGTTGATGATCAAGTTACCGTTCAAACCCCAGGTGGAGAAATGAACGTTCGTATTACAAAAATCCAATAATAAAGCCTTATAGAGATGGATCAAATGATCTCATTTTAGGTTTGAAACGGAAACACCTCGTCAAAACTCATGATGAGGTGTTTTTTATGTGGAGAAAAAGAGTAATTGTCATGATTGTCATTATTTTCTGTTTTGTGGCTCTATTAATGGGAAGACTTGTACAGTTGCAGCTTGTTTCAACTGAACGATTTTCCAAACATCAAGTCAATCTGATTGAGTCAAGTGTGAAGCAACGTTCACAAGAAATGATCATTGATAATGGGAGAGGGAGTTTTCTTGACCGAAACGGGGAGTATTTGGTCCATAAGAAAATGCCTGTACTTATTCTCTTTCCCTTTTTGAAGAATATGACGTGGGATGTAAAGAAAGTAGCAGACATCATCGAGGTATCGCCTTCGTCAATTAATCAAGCAGTAGAACAAGCAAAGGAACCAATTGCATTTGCAAATCCTGAGATTGTAACATTAACCGAGCAACAAATGCGTGAGGTGAATCAGTTAGAGATTCCTGGTGTATTTGCTGTTGAAAAGAAATATTCTTTGACCGATTATCCTGCAGAACAATTAATTGGTATTACCGGGCAAAATCCAAATACGATCCAAAAGCGATATCCAGATAAAGAATTACCTGTAAATACACTCGTTGGCCTTACAGGACTGGAAAAAAGCTTTGATGAATTTTTACTTCCTGATGGCGAGTCAAAGCTAGTCTATCACGTAGACGGCATTGGGGGACCGTTGTTTGGCATCAATGTTAAATATGTAGAGCCAGCGAATCCGTATTATCCGGTGAATGTGAAGACCACATTGGATAAGGAAAAACAAGAGATGGCTGAAGAACTCGTTGATAAACATGAGATCAAAAAAGGTGGGCTTGTTCTCCTTGATATTGAAACGAATTCTATCCTCTCGCTCGTTTCAAGGCCGAAAATTAATAAAAAGTCCCCATTTGATGAAGAGGGGATTCATAATATGATGGTCCGTCAACATATTCCCGGTTCCGTTTTTAAGACGGTTGTCGCTGCAGCAGCGATTGATCATGAACTGGATGATCCATCGAGAGAATTCGATTGTAATAAAACGATTATGGGAAATGAGGATCCGAATTATCAACATGGGATGCTCAATTTTACTGAGAGCTTTGCCTTAAGTTGTAATAACACTTTCGGGACATTGGCAAAGGAGCTAAAAGAGATCGATGAAGGGATTATTGAGGAGTATGCGGGGAAGCTTTCACTTCTTGGTCCAGTAGGATGGGAAGGGGATATTTATCATTTTGATCATTTTAAGCAGATTGCGGATGAAGATAAAGGTAGAATTTTTTTAGAAGAGTCTGCAAAAAAGGATGATAATTTTGTGAAAATGACCGGAATTGGACAGCATGAGGTACGTGTTACTCCACTTGCTATTGCCAATATGATGGCCACGATTGCACGGGGAGGGCATGCTGAAATGGTTCGAGTTGCAACAGGTATCGAATATCGTAATGGAACCTCGCTGCTGCCGTTTGAAGAGAAATCGCTAGCGAACGATGACATCTCACCATATACAGCGATGAAACTACAGAAGCTTCTCCGAGAGGTTGTCGTCAATGAGGAGGGAACTGGACGAGGTCTGCAAGGTCTCCCCTTTGAGGTAGCAGGGAAATCTGGGACAGCGGAAACAGGCATTATGGATGGAGAAAAACAATTATTAAATAAATGGTTTGCTGGCTACTTTCCGTTTGATAAACCAAAGTATGCACTTGTTGCCGTTAATTTAGGTGTAGATGATAGTGGCGGATCTGTGACGCCCCTTTACGCAGATATGGTGAAAGGCTTATACGAATTAGAGCATCATACAACGGAAAGAAACAGCAACTGAGTAGAGCCGTATTTTAAATTTTGTTACCTTTGGTCTATATTCGACAAATGATACGGTCTATTGCTTTATTTTATCTGGGCGATATATCCCTTCAAGTTTTCCCTAAGACATGATAGAATGTTGTCATCCTTAAAAGTGAAAGTAGCATAGATTGTGGTTTGGGGAGGCCGAAGTAATGAAAAATGAGTATGAAGGATCACGCTATAAGCGGCTTACGAAAGAACGAAAAAAGAATATTATTTTAAATAGTTTAATTGGTGTTGTTTTATTACTTATTATCGTTGTTTCCGTAAATGTATTTTCTGGAAACAAAGATGAAGAAACAGCAAAACCTGAAGAAAACGTAACAGAAGAGCCGGCAAAAACAGATGTGGAAGAATCATCAACGGAGGAAAAAGAACAGGAAGATTCACCAGTAGAGGAGACTGAACCGGCTACCGAAACAGAGGAAGAACCAGCAGGGGAAACAGTCGAAGAACCTTCTACTCCTTCTAAAGAGGAAGAAGTTGTGACTGAAGGTGGGACCGATTCAAATGTTATCCGAACTATTGTTAATCCTAGCTGGGAACCTGTTGGTACGGTGCAAACAGGAGAACATGTGAACCAGTATGATGGAGTGGACTGGGATGAAATGGTCAAGGCGATCCATTATGCAACAGGACTAGCGGAAAACAATATGACGATTCAATTTCTTGGAAATAACGGACCGAATAAATCTGTCGGAACCGTCTATTCAAAAGATAAATCGCAAATTTATCGCGTCTATATTGAATGGGTTGATGGCGGCGGCTGGAAACCGACAAAGGTAGAAGAATTATCAGAAATTCAATAACTGAAAAATATAAAAGGATGGATATTGGGAGTGAGTAAAATCGCCCGGTATTCATTCTTTTTTTATATTCTGAAAATGGGTAAATGAATTGCTTAGGACGAAACAGTGTGGTACATTAAGAACAGATTTTTCTTTAATTCATAGTATACTCATAGGAATTATTATAATTAAAATATGAATTTGGAGAGTGCGGTTATGGGAAAAGAATTTCTCGAGTTATTCGAACAATGGGCAGACCACTATGATCATACCGTAACGGGTCATGACCTTGAATATAAAGAAGTGTTTAAGCATTATGAAAAAATTCTTTCAGAGGTGGCAAAAGGTACCTATGGGCATGTAATCGAGTTTGGTCCTGGTACTGGGAATCTTACGGAGGAACTGCTTAAAAGAGGGCGAACAGTAACAGCCTTTGAACCATCACCTGCGATGAGAAAACGTGCGAAAGAAAAACTCGGAAATCGAGCCGCTATTAAAGAGGGCGATTTTCTCGAGTTTGAGCGTGTAACAAGCATACAATCGATCGTTAGCTCATACGCTTTTCATCATTTAACAGACAAAGAAAAAGCGGAGGCTATCGCTACTTATGGAAACATCCTTCATCCAGGTGGTAAAATAGTTTTTGCGGATACAATGTACGAGTCTGTTGAAGCATATAAAAGAGCGATTATGGACGCTAAAGAAAAAGGATTTCATAATCTAGCAGAAGATCTTGAGAGGGAATATTATACAACGATTCCTATTTTAAAAGAGATGATGGAAGCCAATGGCTTTACTGTATCTTTTGAAAAAATAAATGACTTTGTTTGGATTATGGAAGCAACAAAAATATGAGAAAGAGGTATGAACATGACAATTGCCATTATTGGAGCGATGGAAGAAGAGGTAACATTATTAAGAGATAAAATGGAGAATAAATCAGTAGAAACAATTGCTGGCTGTGAATTTACTTTAGGTAACATCGATGGAAAAGAGGTCATTTTGCTTCGTTCAGGAATTGGAAAAGTGAATGCGGCGATGTCTACATCGATTTTATTAGAAAAGTATAAGCCTGATTATGTCATCAATACGGGGTCTGCAGGTGGTTTTCATCCTGATTTAAATGTGGGAGATGTTGTTATTTCTGAAGAGGTCAGACACCATGATGTTGACGTTACTGCCTTTGGCTATGAATACGGTCAAGTTCCTCAGCTTCCACCTGCGTTTGAAGCAAACGGAGAGTTAGTTCAGATCGCTCAAAAAGCAGCAGCTGAAATAGAGGAAGTCCAGGTTGTAACAGGGTTAATTGCTACAGGGGATTCCTTTATGAATGACCCGCAGCGTGTAGAGGCGATTAAAGATAAATTTGTTAATCTTCAGGCAGTAGAAATGGAAGCAGCAGCCATTGCTCAAGTGGCTTATCAGTTTGGTACCCCATTTGTTATTATTCGCTCACTTTCCGATATAGCAGGGAAGGAATCGGATGTTTCATTTGAACAATTTTTAGAAAAAGCAGCGGTAAATTCAGCTACGCTTGTTTTAAAAATTGTTGCATCGATTAACTAAAAGGGTGAGATGGTTGAACGTATATAAGAATATTCATGAGCTCATCGGACATACTCCTATGATGGAAATTACGCAATTTGCTCTTCCGGATGGAGTTCGAATCTTTGCTAAGCTTGAATTTTTTAATCCTGGGGGCAGTGTGAAGGACCGTTTAGGGATAGAGCTTCTTCAGGAAGCAATCACTACTGGGAAAATCAAGAGAGGCAGTACCATTATCGAACCGACAGCAGGGAATACAGGGATTGGGCTTGCACTTAGTGCTATCAATTCTGGCATTAACGTAATTGTTTGTGTCCCTGAGAAGTTTAGTTTAGAGAAGCAAGAGCTAATGAAAGCGTTAGGGGCAGAAATTGTCCATACCCCGACTGAAGCAGGGATGAAGGGAGCGATTCAAAAGGCAAATGAATTGCTGAAAGAAATTCCTGATTCCTTTTCTCCGCAGCAATTTGCTAATCCGGCCAATCCAAACACGTACTACAAGACGTTAGGTCCGGAAATTTGGGACCAACTAGATGGGCAAATTGATATATTCGTTGCTGGAGCTGGTACGGGTGGTACTTTTATGGGAACGTCTCGTTTTTTGAAGGAACGAAACGAGCAAATAAAGACGGTTATCGTCGAGCCTGAAGGGTCGATTTTAAATGGTGGAGAGTCTGGTCCTCATAAAACAGAAGGAATCGGTATGGAATTTCTTCCTGCTTATATGGAAAGCAGCTATTTTAATGCCATTCATACGGTTTCTGATGTAGATGCCTTTGCACTCGTGGCAGAACTTGCGAAAAAAGAAGGATTATTAGTCGGAAGCTCTTCTGGCGCCGCTTTTTATGCGGCATTAGAAGAAGCAAAAATAGCTCCAAAAGGGACCCATATTGTCGTCATTTTTCCAGATGGAAGTGAACGATATTTAAGTAAGAAAATATATGAAGGAGGGATTTAGAATGAAACGTAAAACACAGTTAATCCATGGCGGAATCTCTGGAGATCCAGCGACAGGGGCCGTTTCGGTACCGATTTATCAAGTGAGCACCTATAAGCAAGACGGAGTTGGCGGTCATAAAGGCTTTGAATACTCTCGTACTGGGAATCCAACTCGTCATGCTCTAGAAGAACTTATAAAAGACATTGAGGGTGGGCACGCTGGGTTTGCATTCGGTTCAGGGATGGCTGCTATTACGGCCGTGATGATGCTATTTAATAGTGGCGATCATGTTGTCTTCACCGATGATGTATACGGTGGGACCTATCGCGTCATTTCGAAAGTGTTAAATCGTTTTGGCATTGAAGCGACCTTTGTTGATACAAGTAATCTCGAGGAAATTGAAAAAGCCATTAAAGAAAATACAAAGGCAATTTACATTGAGACGCCAACCAATCCATTGTTGAAGATCACGGATATTCGTGAAGCATCTAAATGGGCGCAAAAACATAACTTGCTTACAATCGTTGATAATACATTCTCAACGCCGTATTGGCAAAATCCAATTGGGCTTGGGGCGGACATCGTCCTCCATAGTGCAACGAAATACATTGGCGGACATTCGGATGTCGTTGCTGGCTTAGTTGTTGTGAATAATGAAAAGCTTGCTGAAGATCTTCATTTTGTTCAAAATTCAACAGGTGGAGTATTAGGGCCACAGGATTCCTGGTTATTAATGCGCGGAATTAAAACACTTGGAATTAGAATGGAAGAGACAGAAGCAAATACAAAAGCAATTGTCGAGTTTCTTGAACACCATCCACAAATTCAAAAAGTTTATTATCCTGGATTGCCATCGCATCCGAATCATGAGATTGCCAAACGACAAGCAAGAGGCTTTGGTGGAATGGTTTCTTTTGATGTAGGAAGTGAGGAAAATGCAGATGAGCTATTGAGAAAGGTGAAATACTTCACCTTAGCGGAAAGCTTGGGGGCTGTAGAAAGCCTTATTTCTGTCCCAGCACGTATGACCCATGCGTCTATTCCAAAGGAACGCCGTGATGAGTTAGGAATTACCGATGGCTTAGTGCGAATTTCGGTAGGTTTAGAAGATGTCGAGGACTTAATTGAGGATTTAAAACAAGGTTTAGAAGGGTAATCAAGCTTGTTTTTTCAAAATTTGATAAAAAAGGGTTTACAATTTTGGAAGTTGTGGATATAATTACCACTAGTAGCGAAATATTCTAAAAAGGAGGTCGAGGAAAATGATGAACATTAAAGGAATTGCGTTAATCCAATCAACAACTTCATATGCATTATTTTCACATTCGACCAACAAGGAATGGATCGCCTAATTATGTCCTTTTATAAATAAGCATTCATGCCGCAGGGGAGAATTGTGCCCTGCGGCTTTTTATGCCCTTTTTTAGCCGCAGAAAAACTCTGCGGTATTTTTGTGCCTGAAATTGGACATGGAAGAGCATGTTGCAGCAACAATGAGGTTATAAAAGGAGAAGGGAGGGTATTGATAACAGTGAAGATACGTAAACAAAAAAAGCCTTTATCGTACAAGATGAAGACATTTAAAGGAGGTGGTAATTATGACACTTAATATATTATTTTTTACTGTGACGATAAAAAAACGCAATATTTCTATCGAAGAAGCTTTGCGTGATCAGCAGGCTAGAGAAGCTTATGAAACGGCAAAAACTAGGGCAGTATCTGTACATCGATTATTCTAAAAAAACGTATTCAAATAATGGGAGAAAGGTGGGTATGATGATGATTTATTTAATGCAAAAGAGAAATGCAGTACTGTGGGTGGAGAAGGATACTGCCTAACGAATCTGTTGCCAAGTTAGGAGTGAGAACATGTATTTACATGTATTGTTGTTAACAGTTGAGTTTCGGAAGAAGAGTAAAAAGAAGTAAACAGATGCTTTAACAGAATGTTCACATTCCACCAACGTTATTACGTTATGAATATGATAAATTCAAATTAGAGAATCATATTCGAATCGTGCGAGGTGTGGCAAATGTTTTCCATTGTTATGGGGCTTGTCGTGTGTGCAACAATTGGTTGTATTGTCGTATCAGAAGTGACAACTGTTGAAGAATAAAAAATAAAGAAGAAGCAACCACGAGCGGTTGCTTCTTCTTTATTTTTAGGAACTAATTTGAATCATTTTTCCGTTTTTCTTTTTCTGCTCGATAGAATTCGTGGAACATTTTCATTAATGCTCTTTTTTCGATTCTTGAAACATAGCTTCTTGATATCCCCAATTCTTTTGCAATTTCTCTCTGTGTTTTCTCCTTTTTTAAATCCAATCCAAATCGACCAACGATAACTTCTCTTTCACGACCATCGAGCACATCGATATATTGCTTCACTTTTTCTAATTCCATATTCAATTGGATGGTGTCAATAACATCCTCTGAATCTGATTTTAATACATCAATTAGGGAGATTTCATTTCCTTCTTTATCCTGTCCAATCGGATCATGCAGAGACACATCTTTTTTCGTTTTTTTCAAAGCTCTCAAATGCATCAAAATTTCATTTTCAATACAACGAGCCGCATAGGTAGCAAGTTTTGTTCCTTTCCCTTCTGAATAGCTTTCAATTGCTTTAATTAATCCAATTGTACCGATGGAAATCAAATCCTCCGAATCCTCACCTGTATTTTCAAATTTTTTGACAATGTGAGCGACAAGTCGTAAATTATGCTCGATTAGCATATTCCGTGCATGACTATCGCCTTCAGCCATTAATCGCAAAAATTTCTTCTCTTCTTCAGGTGACAATGGTTGAGGAAAGGCGTTGTTCTTTACATAAGAGACAAGAAAGAAAATCTCTTTAATCAAGACCCCAAGTGCAGTCAGAATTCCAGACATGTTGGCACCTCCGCTAATGTAACTTTCGCCTATAACTAATACCTATGTAGAAGGATGTTTGTTTTTGTCTGTCCGATAAAGAAATTTTTATAAAAAGCTCTTTTCGTAAATATAGTTGCAATGAACTGTCTGAAAAATCAACGACTGCCTATACGGATGGCAGGCTATTGCATAGATTATAAGGAGAGGAATGGTGTAGTTTTGATTTAAAGGAGGTTGTGAGATGGCTTACGGATATCCTGGTCCTTATGCATATTCACCCCCTTACCCACCTCCTTACTATCCTGGAAGTGGCGCTTGGACAGCGTTATGGATTGTCATATTTGTCCTGTTGTTAATATTCTTTGGATGGTGGTATTTTGGGGGGAACTATCGTTTTTAGTTATATGTAGACTTAATGCAGTAGGCAAAATGCTTACTGCTTTATTTAATTTAGACGAACGAAAGTTATTGTGGTATACTTAAAGAAATTTCTGAAAAAAACAAATTTTGAATTTAAGGTATGTAATGGGGAGGAAAATGCATGACGACAAGTACATATTCAGAAGTATGGGATTTAGATGTTTTTTTTGAAGGTGGGAGTAGCTCTCCTCAATTTGCAGAGCATTTACAACAAACGAAAGGCCTTGTCGAGGACTTCAAGGCTGTCGTATCTAGCTGGGTACCGAAAAATGTAGTGCTTGCGGATGCTGCAGAACTGAAGGCTATCGTTGATAAATTTGAAACTGTCACAAAAAAGGTTCGTCAAGCGGGCGCATTTGTAAGCTGTTTACAAGCGCAAAATACAGAAGATGTTAAAGCTGAGAGTTTAAGAGGTCGTGTGACAGGCCTAGGTGCCGATTTCCAAATTGCTTTGACAGAGTTAGGGCAAAAGTTAACGACGATTGACGATGAAATATGGAATGGAGTCGTCGCTCAGGATAGCTTGAAGGAGCTTTCTTTTGTGCTATCTGAAAGTAGACAAGGAGCGAGTGAGAAGCTTTCCAAAGATGAGGAAACACTCATTAATGCGTTAAGTGTGGATGGCTATCACGGCTGGGGTCAAATGTATGATGTCATTGTCGGCACCATTAAAGTGAATGTCGATGATCAGGCTTTGTCAGTAGGACAAGCTGCCAATAAATTTTCCAATCCTGACAGAGATGTTAGAAAGAATGTTTTTGCGGCGTGGGAAACAGCATGGGGTGATAAATCAGCTTATTTGGCAAAAACGCTTAACCATTTAGCTGGTTTCCGTCTGAAGGTTTATCAGCAAAGAGGTTGGGAAGAAGTACTGAAAGAACCACTCGATATTAACCGCATGAAAAAGGAAACATTGGATACGATGTGGCAGGTTATTGCTGAAAATAAAGCTCCTCTTGTCAAATTTTTAGAGCGCAAAGCGAAATTACTTGGGCTTGAAAAATTGAGTTGGTATGACTTGGATGCACCTCTTGGTCAATCCGAAAGTAAAATTTCATATCAAGAAGGAGCGGAGTTTATTCTCGAGCATTTCTCAAAATTCGGAGATGAAATGACGACCTTTGCCAAGAAGGCGTTCGAAGACGAATGGATTGAAGCAGAGGACCGCCCAGGAAAACGCCCTGGTGGCTTCCATACGTATTTCCCGGAAGATAGCCAATCAAGAATCTTTATGACATATTCAGGCACTCCTTCTAATGTTTCTACATTGGCTCATGAGTTAGGGCACGGTTTCCATACGTATGCGATGAGAGATTTGCATACATTAAATCGTAATTATGCAATGAATGTGGCAGAAACTGCTTCAACCTTTGCAGAGATGATTGTCTCAGATGCATCAGTAAAGAATGCGAGCACGGAAGAAGAAAGATTAGCGCTTTTAGAAGATAAAATTCAGCGCTCAGTTGCGTTGCTGATGAACATTCATTCTCGTTTTCTTTTTGAAACAAGATTTTATGAAGAAAGAAAAGAAGGAATTGTCGCTGCAGACCGCCTCAATGAAATAATGGCAGAGGCTCAGGCAGAAGCTTATGGTGGTGCGCTCGATCAATACCATCCATTATTCTGGGCATCGAAGCTACACTTTTACATCACGGGAGTACCTTTTTACAACTTCCCATATACATTCGGCTACCTATTCTCGCTAGGTATTTATGCGAAAGCTTTAGAAGAAGGAAAAGGCTATGAAGAAAAGTATATTGCGTTATTAAAAGATACAGCATCCATGACTGTAGAAGAATTGGCGCTTAAACATCTTAATGTCGATTTAACAAAACCAGATTTCTGGAAACAAGCTGTACAACTTTGCGTTGACGATGTAGAAGAATTTTTGCAATTAACTGAAGATAAGTAATCAAGAAAAGGCTGGGGCATAACTAGCTTCAACTCATGAGAAAGGTGAATCCTGAGGGTACTCAAATTCACCTTTCTCTATTTTTGTCTTAACGCAAGACCTTCAGTTTTCCTCGTACAAAAAGAATCGAGTGAAACGCCACTTAGCCTTCAAGAATCCAATCATCGATTTCCGCTTTGTCTAAATTTCTACTAGAAGACCCTATTTTGCTCCAACCTCTCTCACCCTTAAGCGGAAATTTTCCTGTTATCTCCTCAACGGAGTCTCTTTTCGGGAAAATAACGGAAGATTTTCCGCCTATGGAGAGCAAAATCGTTTATTTGGGCATTTTTTGAGGGAATAGCAGGAAATTTTCCTGTTATTTCGGCTCTTTTTCATGATGGTTGCTCATTAAGCGGAAATTTTCCTGTTATCTTTGTCATACCGATACTCCATCTGCGAGGGAATTTATCCACTCCAAACTAGAATCAAAAAGTTGTTACCACTGACTTTTTGACCTAGCTAAAATTGACCTGTCCTATAGTGATGGGGGAGAACTTAACGTTTTTTCTTTGGAATGAAAGAAGCATACAGGGTATGATATGATAAAACAGGTATGATCGTATAGATGATTTCGAAAATGTATGGTACAATACAGTTTTGTCTGAACTTCGATTTAGCAGGCTTTTTCGCAAACTTTTAAAAAGGCGATGCGCTCATAAAATGCTCCTTTTAAGAATTAAAAAGAGGAAGCGAAAAGTGTGCCGTCGCATCTTTAATGTATAGCATTGACAAGAGACATGTCGAAAAAAAGCTTCTAGGTTTTTTGCGAAAAACCTCAACCCTATACGAAAACAATGGTTCATCATGATTTCATTATTGGAGGAATGTAGCTTGATTCAATGGTTTTACCGGTCATTAATCGAATTAACAAATGGAAGATGGACATCGTTTTTATTAAGAAAATTGGCGCAATCAAAAGTCAGTCGATTGTTCATTCCTTCTTTTGCAAAGATATACAATGTGAATGTTTCCGAAATGGCAAGTCCGATAAATGAATTTAACACTCTCCATGATTTTTTTATACGAAAATTGAAAGTGGATGCTCGGACGATTGATAATCGAACGGATACGATTGTAAGTCCTGTTGACGCAGTGTTAGAGGATATCGGAACGATTACGAGCGACCTCATGCTAAATGTTAAAGGGAAGGATTATTCCGTTCTTGAAATGCTGGGAAGTGAAGAGAAGGCAAAAAAATATATCAATGGTACCTACTATCTTCTCTATTTAAGCCCGAGTCATTATCATCGTATACATAGCCCATTAACAGGAAAAGTCGTGGGAGAGTGGACCTTAGGAAACAAATCATACCCTGTTAACCGTTATGGTCTTAAATATGGAAGAGATACATTAGCGAAAAATTATCGAAAAATTACCGAAGTTAAGCATGATTCTGGCGTAGCTGCGATTGTAAAGGTTGGAGCGATGTTTGTGAACTCGATCGAATCGATACATGTTGGGGAGGAACTGAAAAAAGGCGAAGAAATGGCCTACTTCACGTTCGGTTCGACGGTTATTCTATTATTTAATCCAAACTCGATGGAACCCCTTCAACAACATTTAACACCAAGAGAAGTTAAAGTTGGCGATGTACTTGGGAATACGGTTTCTGAATAAGAGGGCAAAAAGAAAAGCCCTCTTGGGCATGAATAAGTTATGAAGAGACTCTAATTTTATGAGTTAAAGAACGACGGTGAATTTCTGTTTCGATTAGAAGGATAAAATCTTTTGATAAATTTAATTCTTTTGCTTTGAAATAGGATTCAACTAATAGCTCATCTGACAGCTTTCTCATGTCAGAATTCACCTCCTCAAATACTCGTTCTAAAAAGGTTGAATATACATTTTATGTAAGTGGCCTTTGCTGTATTCTTACTCTAACAAATATTTTAAGGTAGAACAACCGTTCCGATTATCCACAATATACAGTGGATAAGTTGTGATTAAAATGTTTGTAAGTTGAGGGAAACTATATAAATCAATGTGGGATATGTGCATAAAGTTATCCACAGGTGTTGAAAAGACGCTGTTCGTGTCGAAAAGTTTTTATCTTTTCGTGCTTTTTTTCAACGTTTCGACGTAATTTGACTCAAGTTTCAGTTAACTCTGTTGAGTTATGTAGATGGAAGCAATAATCATTCAGTTGTCGATGGTAAGCTAGTGTACATCATCACTGATAACAGTTAAAATTGGAAAATAAAACGGAGATAAGAAATTGAGGTGTCCTTATTGTTAAAGAAATTTTTACCAAATCAGCACGTGAAGAGCATTTTTCAAATTACTCCAGAAAGTTTGAAAGAGCAGGGGATTAAGGGGATTATCACCGACTTAGATAATACATTAGTCGAATGGGATCGCCCGAATGCAACGCCTAAGTTGACAGAGTGGTTTGAGAATATGCGCAAGGCAAATATTCGTATCACAATTGTCTCGAATAATAACAGAGAGAGGGTACAGGCATTTTCAGATCCCCTCAATATTCCGTTTATCTTTCAAGCACGGAAACCACTTGTGAGGGCTTTTCATAAAGCGGTGAAAGATATGGGCTTGAAAAAGGAAGAAACGGTTGTCATTGGTGATCAATTATTGACCGATGTACTCGGAGGAAATCGTGGTGGCTTTCATACGGTATTGGTTGTTCCAGTGGCATCTACTGATGGTTTTTGGACAAAATTTAATCGAATGATTGAAAGACAAATTTTAAACTGGTTTCGTAAAAAAGGTATGATTGTATGGGAGGAAAAATCTTGAGTGAGCAATATATTTGTATAGGCTGTGGTGTGAAAATCCAGACAGAAGACAAGGAACAAATTGGCTATGCGCCTAAATCGTCCCTTGAGAAAGAAGAAATTGTCTGTCAAAGATGTTTTCGACTAAAGCATTATAACGAAGTTCAAGATGTTAATTTAACGGATGACGATTTTTTAAAGATCCTCAATGAGCTGGGGAAAAGAGATGCTTTAATTGTTAAAATAGTTGATATCTTTGATTTTAATGGTAGCTGGCTCCCTGGCTTACATCGTTTTGTTGGTGATAATCCGATTCTTTTAATTGGGAATAAGGTAGATCTTCTGCCTCACTCTATAAAGCCGAATAAATTGATTAACTGGATGAAGCAAGAAGCGAAGGAATTGGGACTAAAGCCGAAAGATGTTTTTCTTGTTAGTGCTGAAAAAGGTCAGTTTATTAATGAAGTGACCTCAGCGATTGACGAGTATCGTGAAGGTAAGGACGTATATGTGGTCGGATGTACCAATGTAGGAAAGTCTACCTTTATCAATCGGATTTTAAAAGAAGTAACAGGAGAAGGCGATGTCATCACAACATCTCATTTTCCAGGAACAACACTTGACATGATCGAAATTCCGCTTTCAGATGGAAAATATTTGGTTGATACACCAGGAATCATTAACCATCATCAGATGGCTCATTATATTGATAAAAGAGATTTAAAAGTGATCACACCAAAAAAGGAAATTAAACCGAAAATTTATCAATTAAATGAGGGACAAACCCTCTTTTTTGGAGGATTAGCCCGCTTTGATTATATAAGTGGTGGTCGACGTTCATTTGTTTGTCATGTATCGAATCATATTGACATCCATCGTACGAAGCTTGAAAAGGCTACGGATCTGTACGAAAGGCATGTAGGAGAAATGCTGACTCCACCACGTAAGGAGCAGCTTGATTCGTTTCCCCCTTTAATCAAACATGAATTTACCATTAAAGAGGGAAAAACAGATATCGTTTTCTCAGGGCTTGGATGGATAACGGTCAATGAACCTGGAGCAAAAGTAGCGGTGTATGTTCCAAAAGGTGTACATGCTATGCTCCGTAAATCGCTCATATAAATAGAGAAAAAGGAGGGGGAGGAGAATGAAAAAATTATATGCTGTAATTGGAAATCCGATTGCCCATTCGATGTCACCACTCATGCATAATGATTTATTTCAGCATTATGGAATTGACGCCTATTATCACGCATTTGCCATTACGAAAGAGCAGCTAGCAGATGCCATTAAAGGGTTTCGGGCAATGAACATTAGTGGCTTTAATGTGACAGTCCCTCATAAGGTTGCGATCATTCCATTGCTTGATGATATTGACCTTTTAGCCCGTTCTATTGGTGCGGTAAATACAGTCGTCAATGAAAATGGACGATTAGTCGGTTATAACACGGATGGAAGTGGATATGTGCAAGGGCTTTTGACAGAGCTATCAAATCTGAAAAACAAGAAAGTGTTAGTGATCGGTGCTGGCGGAGCGGCAAGAGCAATCTATTTTACGTTAGCTTATGAGGGGGTTACCCATATCGATCTAACCAATAGGACGATTGCAAAGGCGGAATCCCTTGTAAAGGAATGTCCTTATGAAGTTCAGTCTAATGTCCTTGAGCTTAAAGAGGCAGAGGAGCAACTAGAACATTACGATATAATCATTCAAACGACCTCCATTGGCATGTCCCCACATACTGAATGCAAAGTGCTTTCTTTACATAATTTAAAGGAAAGTGCTTTTGTGAGCGATATTGTCTATAATCCGTTAGAAACGCTTCTTTTGCGTCAGGCTAGGGAAAAAGGGGCAAGAACGCAAAATGGCATTCAAATGTTTGTTCATCAAGGAGCACTCGCTTTTGAAAAATGGACAAATGTGATGCCAGATAGTAATCGAATGACGACTAAAGTGTTAAAACAACTAGGAGGAACAAAATGTTAACTGGAAAACAAAAAAGATTTCTTCGCTCAAAAGCTCATCATCTCACACCGATTTTTCAAGTGGGAAAAGGCGGAGTGAACGATAATATGATTATGCAAATTAGTGAAGCACTTGAGGCAAGAGAACTTCTGAAAATAAGTGTACTTCAAAATTGTGAGGAAGACCGAGACACGGTTGCTGAAAAGCTTTCTCATGGTTGTCGCGCAGAACTTGTTCAAGTCATTGGGAACACGATTGTTTTATACAAAGAATCTAAAGAAAACAAAGAGATAAAGTTACCTTAAAGGTTTGGAGGTGAGTGAATGAGGAAGATTGGATTATTAGGAGGAACATTCGATCCTCCTCACCATGGTCATCTTCTCATTGCGAACGAGGTATTTCATGAATTAGAGCTGGATGAGATATGGTTTCTTCCTAATCAGGAACCACCTCATAAGGAAAAATCGGATCTAATTACGACCGAGGATCGCCTGAATTTGCTGGAATTAGCAATCAAGGATGTCTCTTATTTTAAAGTAGAGACAATTGAGCTTGAACGTTCAGGTCCTTCTTATACATATGATACAATCAAGCAATTAAAGGATCGTTATCCTGATAACCTTTTTTACTTTATCATTGGTGCAGATATGATTGAGTATCTGCCTAAATGGCACAAAATAGATGAATTGATTGAAATGGTGTCTTTTGTTGGTGTTAATAGACCGACATATCAGGAAAAAACAACGTATCCGATTATTCATATTGATATTCCTGAGTTTCATGTTTCATCTAGCTTAATTAGGGAGAGAATCCAAGAGGGGAAGTCGATCCGTTATTTGCTTCCAGATTCCCTCATTAACTATTTGAAGGAGAATCATTTGTATGAATCGAAATGAAGCACTGGCGATTGTGAAACCACATTTAACTGACCATCGATATGAACATACGATCGGTGTAATGGAAACGGCGATCCTTTTAGCTCGAAAGTATGGGGCTGAAGAGCAGAAGGCTGAAAGCGCTGCTATATTTCATGATTATGCAAAATTTCGGCCGAAAGATGAAATGAAGCAAATTATTATTGAGGAAAAAATGTCACCTGAATTGCTTCAGTATAACAGCGAGTTATGGCATGCTCCAGTGGGCGCTTTTCTTGTGAAAAAAGAAGTAGGGATCACGGATATAGACGTTCTAGATGCAATCAAATACCATACTTCAGGTCGTGTAGGAATGACGTTGCTTGAAAAAGTCATTTATTTGGCAGACTATATTGAGCCAGGCCGACGTTTTCCTGGAGTTGAGGAAGTAAGAGAGTTAGCGAAAGACGATTTGCAACTAGCCCTCATTAAAGCAGTACAAAACACGATTTTCTTTTTGATGAAGAAAAACCAACCTGTATTCCCGGATACATTTCATACGTACAATGATCTAATTGCAAACAGGAGGACTGAGTAGATGAATGATAATCAATTATTAACGATGGCAGTAAAGGCAGCAGACGATAAGCGTGCAGAAGATATTGTTGCGCTTGATATGAAAGGGATTTCTTTAATAGCAGAGTACTTTTTAATTTGTCACGGAAATTCTGACAAACAAGTCCAAGCGATCGCTCGTGAAATTAAAGACAAAGCTGTTGAAAATGGCCATGATGTAAAAAGAATGGAAGGGTTTGACGAGGCAAAATGGATTTTAATTGATCTCGGTGATGTTGTCGCCCATGTCTTCCATCGTGATGAACGAAGATATTATAATTTAGAACGACTATGGGGAGATGCGCCTACTCTTAATATTCAGAGTGAGCTCACATGACCTATGAACGATTTGCCTATTTGTATGATGAATTAATGAAAGACGTCCCGTATGAACAATGGGTCCGTATCATTCATGAGCGTTGTGAAAAATACAATTTGGCTGGAAAGAAGCTGTTAGATCTTGCTTGTGGGACCGGTGAATTATCGATACGACTTGAAAAGGAAGGCTATGATGTGACTGGAGTTGATTTATCTGAGGATATGCTCACAGTTGCACAGGCAAAAGCCGTTGAATGGGGAATGACGATTGAGTTTTTTCAACAAAATATGGCTGAACTTGATTTAATCACGACGTATGATCTCATCGGCATCTTTTGCGACTCCTTAAATTATTTGCAAACAGAGGATGAAGTGAAGCAAACATTCGCTCAAATTAAGCAGTTTTTAAAAGATGATGGCTTATTTATTTTTGATGTCCATTCCCTTTATAAAATGAATGAAGTGTTTATGGAGCAAACATTTACATATGATGATGGAAATATCTGTTACATTTGGAACTGTTTTGAGGGAGAATCCCCTCATAGTGTCGATCATGAGTTAACATTCTTTGTGGAGGATGCAACAGGTAAATATGATCGGATTGATGAAAATCATTCACAAAGAACTTTTTCAATCGAAACCTATGAGCAATGGTTAGATGACGCTGGTTTTGCTGTCCTTGAAAAAATCGGTGATTTCGAAGGTGAACCGACTGCTCATTCTGAACGTGTATTCTTCATAGCAGGACATAAAAAATGAGTAAAGAGGGGGTCGTATTGACTCCCTCTTTTTGACACAAAAATGTGATATTTTTTCAATTATTTTGAAGGATTTTCTTTTCTAAAGTCGAATTTATAGTTTAATACCTTGGGCTTTTATGCTCTTCGGTTCTTGAAAAAGCCGTATTTACCTCTTTTAAATCTTCATCAAACTTCGCATGTGTAGCCTGAAAAAGATGTTCGAATACTTTTCCAAGTTCATTTTCTAAAACGGTAATCCCTTCTCCAGTTACCCCACCTTTTACCGTCACCTTTTCTTGCAATGACTCCAATGTGTAGAATTCTTTACTAAGGAGCGACCCAAGTCCAATCAGCATTTCACTTGTCATTTTTGTGGCAGTCTTGCGGTCGATATTTGTCTCTGAGACCGCAGCATCTATAAATCTTCTCGTTAAATACGTGAAGAATGCCGGTCCGCAACTGACGATATCAGATGAAACGCGGGTGATATTCTCATCAATGATAAGAGGGATTGAAATGCGACTAAAGAGTTCACTTATCGTTTTGTGCCAATGCCGCTCGCATTTTTCACTGAAGGTGAGGAGCGAGACCCCTGCCAGTGCTCGATTGGTGATGCTCGGGATTGCTCTAGCTGTAGAACATGGAAGATGAGAATCAAGCAATGTAACACTGATCGGACTTGTTATGGAAACGACGCATTTCTCCTTAGTTAAAAAAGGCTGAATTTGGTTAATGACAGTATACATATTTCCTGGTTTTACACAAAGTAGAAGAAGATCCGCAGCTTTTGCTACCTCTTCGACTGAATTGAGAACGATTATGTCAGGATAAAGCTCTTGAATGGCAATCGCTTTTGATATTGTACGATTCGTAATAATGAGCGAAGAAGGGGATATGGCTTTTCCGTCGATAAATGCCTCGATCACAATTCTCCCCATGTTACCTGTACCAATGACCCCAATTTTCATGGTTACAACCCTCCTTCTATATTTAGAAAATCTCACAATTAACCCATTGCTATAACGATATGAATTTCTCTATTGAATTATGTCAAAGAAAGGAAGATAGCTGATGTTAGAGTGGATAAAAGAGCATAAAAAATATATTGCCACAGCTGTTGGTGTAATTGGACTTTTTGGCTATTATTTGTTTTCTACCGTTTGGTCTACAGAAAAGGAGAACGTGGATGAAGGGTGGGAGTCTATTGAAGAACCATTCCAAGAGGTGGAGGAAACAAAAGAACAAGGAGAACAGGAGATATTGGTCGATGTAAAAGGTGCGGTCCATCAACCAGGTGTGTATAAGGCAACCGTAGGTGACAGGGTCAAGGATGTGATTGACAAAGCGGGAGGAGTGACTGATGAAGCTAACTCATCCGCAACCAATTTTGCCATGAGAGTGACTGATGAAATGGTTGTTTATGTTCCGCTGATTGGGGAAGAAGGGGATGAAATGGAGTTGGGTTTTTCAGGAGATGGGAGTGACACTGCAAATCAGAAAATCAATATCAATAAGGCTAGTTCTACTGAATTAGAAACCCTTCCTGGAATAGGGCCAGCAAAGGCAGAGGCGATTATTGAATATCGAGAAAGCAATGGTGGTTTTAAAACAATTGAGGATATTATGTCGATTAGCGGATTTGGGCAAAAAACATTTGAAAAATTACAGGAAAGCATAACCGTTAACTAGATCTTGTATGTTAGGAACAGTGATTTTTCACTAACAAGTATAATTTGAAATTGACGAGCCTTCTCATTTCCCATTAAACTAAAAGATAAGTCAGAGTAAAGGGTGAGTCAGTTGAACGAAAACAGATTAACTTGGGATCAGTACTTTATGCTAAATGCCCATCTTATTAGTATGAGGAGTACCTGCAATCGCCTAAATGTCGGTTCAGTGCTTGTCAAAAATAATCGAATTATTAGTACAGGCTATAACGGTGGAATTAGTGGAGAAGACCATTGTATCGATGCAGGTTGTTACGTTGAGGATAACCACTGTTTAAGATGTCTTCATGCAGAAGAAAATGCAATTTTACAATGTGCCTTACAAGGGGTATCTACAAAAGGAAGTCAAATTTATGTGACGCATTTTCCATGTGTTCATTGTATGAAGAAAATTCTTCAGGCAGGAATTACGAAAATTTATTATAACTATGATTATAAAAATCATGATTACTGCTATCATCTTCTTGAAATCAGTCATGTTGAAGCGATAAAAATGGATGTCCAAATCGAAAATTATAACGATGAAATGAGAAATTCTACTGGTGGTTTAAAGTGGGATTTTCAACCTTTATAAGAGTGTTGGAGGCATATGCCTCCTCCTTTTGAATGGGGAGGTTTTTATTGAAAAATACATATATATTCATTGGGTTGGCTTCACTTTTTGGAATTTTAGCTGCTTTAGAGGGTCTCTTTTTTCTGGCTGTTTTTTTTCTTCTTTTCTTCTTTCTTTTATTCCTCAATCGATTTTCACCAAAACAACTCCTGATTTTAATCAGTATCTTCTTTTTCCTTTTTGTACATGCAAAAACCTATGAAGACAAAAATCAATCGCAGATGACAGGAGCAGAAACAGAGTTTACCGTCACCCTTCAACATCCAATGAAAGTAGACGGAAATTTCTTCTCGACGTACGCCGAGGATATTAAATCTAAAGAAAAGCTTGTACTTCACTATCGGCTCACAAGTCCGCTGGAAAAGGATGAGTTCTCAAATCTATCCGTCGGTTCAAGATGTCAGGTACAAGGACAACTAAAAAAACCGGAACGACCGGGTAATCCGAACATGTTCAACTATCAGCATTATTTGCAAAACGAGCAAATATTTTGGATTTTAGATGTAAAACAGTTAAATTTAGAACACTGCCATGAACAAACCGGGCCTCTCTTCTTTTTTCAAAAAATAAGGCAAAAGGGAATTCAATTTATCAACGAGCAATTCCCCGAAAATTCAGCTCCTCTAGCAATTGCTCTCGTGTTTGGTGATCGACAATTTATTGAGCAAGATTTAATAGTTGCTTACCAAAGACTCGGCATTATCCATTTACTAGCGATCTCTGGGCTTCATGTTGGAATGTTAATGGGCATTTTATTTCTAGTTGGCCTACGGGCTCATATTTCTAGAGAAAAGATGATGACGATTTTAATCGTATTTTTACCTATCTATATCATTTTGACAGGTGGAGCTCCATCTGTCATTCGCGCCTGTTTTATGATGTTTTTGGCATTACTTATACTCAAAATGAGAAGGAAAAAACTCAATCCGGCAGACATTATTAGCATTGTATTAACGGTATATTTATTTATTTCACCGTTTGCTATTTATGATGTGGGCTTCCAACTTTCCTTTACGGTCAGTTTTTCTCTCGTTTTGTCTCGTGCGATTTTAAGTCGATATATGGATCGACCGCTTTTGCTACTTTGTGTGACCTCTGTCATTTCTCAAATTGCTTCCATTCCGATCATGCTCTATCATTTTTATGAATTTTCCCTTGTTTCTTTGATAGCAAATCTATTTTTTATCCCTCTTTATTCGGTTATTATCTTGCCGTTATGTCTTCTTTGGTATATTTTATCCCTTCTTTTTGGAGAGTTGCTCAATCCGCTCGCGTCCTTCTTAGACTTTAATTTTCAACTCTTAAATTCGATTACCTTATGGCTCTCTAAATTTCCTTTTAATACATTGGTTCTTGGAAGACCAACCTCGATTTCTCTCATCATTTTGTGTATTGGAATTCCATATGGTTTCTATTTGTGGGAAAAATGGAGAACGAGAACACAGATGTATATTAGGTTCTTCCTCTTATTCATTTTTCTAAGCGCTCCCTTTGTTATTGAAAAGTACTATTCGCCAGGAGAAATTACAATGATTGATGTGGGACAAGGGGATAGTATTTTAATCCAACTGCCTAAGAATAAGGGAATATATTTAATTGATACAGGAGGAACCATTCAATTTCCGCAAGAAGAGTGGATGAAGCGAAGAAATCCATTTGAAGTAGGTCAAGATGTGCTTATTCCATACTTAAAAAGTAAGGGGATCACCACTCTTGATAAGCTCATTTTAACTCATGGAGATATGGATCATGTAGGTGGAGCAACAGCCGTTTTAAAGGAGATGAAGGTGAAGGAAATGGTTCTTCCCGTCGCCGAAAATAGGGCTAATCTTGAAGTGGAATTGCTTGAGCTTGCTAAGGAGAAAGATATATCAGTTCATTTTACTCAAAACGGAGAGAGTTGGAAGGTCAATGGTCATAGCTTCCATATTTTGTCCCCATCCACAAGTGTAGGATTGGAACGAAATGACCAGTCTATCGTCGTTTATACAGAATTAGGGGGATTGAAATGGATGTTTACGGGGGATTTGGAGGAAGTGGGTGAGAGTCAATTACTTGCAGCCTATCCCAACTTACAAATTGATGTCTTAAAAGTTGGCCATCATGGAAGTAAAACCTCGACTTCTGATTCGTGGCTGGATCATTTAAGACCAACGGTTGCGCTCATATCAGCCGGAAAGGATAATCGCTTTGGCCATCCGCATCTAGAGGTGATCAACAAACTGGAGGAGCGTGAAATCACTATTTATAGAACCGATAGGGATGGAGCCATCCGCTTTAGTTTTACAAAAGAGAAAGGAACCTTTTTAACCGGAAAACCATATGATAAAGCAAAAGCGAATTTTAATGGGACTGCCAAATAAAAAAGACTGCACGAAAAGGTGCAGTCAAGTGGCAATGCTATGTACTTATGATCCGATAAATTGAATGATGGTAGCAATAATGAACAATGTTGCAAAGAAACCGAAAGAGACGATAAAACCTACTCCTGAATCAATAGCGTCATTGCGCTTGCTTTGTACTTCTTTTTCAAATGGATTCACAATAACCCCTCCTATTTCCATTATAATAGATGGCCCTCATAAAGCAATAAACAATTGGAGAACGAAAGCATGAAAAAGCTTCGTATTTTTAATTTCTTCCTGTTTGATAATTAAATACGTAGACGTTTTCTAGTATAAGCCACTTTTCCTATACTGACAAGAGTTGTCACAAATAGTTTGCAATCATCCGGCTACACTATTATTAACAAGGTTGTACCGCTAGTGGGTAAGTATCCTAGGCCTTATTTGCTAGCGTTTACTATAAATAGGGGGGTTGGTTGTTACGTAACCAATTCCCTTTTAGTATGGAATCTGCCATTAGAATATTTCTCCCTTGTCAAAAACTCCGTGCTTCTATACGATTAATATAAGAATGTTAAAGAACGGAGAGAAAATATTGGTTTTAGATGTATGGAAACAAATAAAGAAAAAGCAACTTTCCCCTATATATGTAGTATACGGAAGTGAGTCTTTTCTAATCAATGAAACAAAGCAATTGTTAATGAAATATGCCTTAAATGAGGAGGAATTGGAGTTCAATTTTGCTACATATGATTTAGAGGAGACCCCAGTAGAAGTAGCCCTTGAGGATGCCGAGACCTTCCCCTTTTTAGGAGAACGAAGGCTAATTATATTGAATAATCCTTTCTTTCTTACGGCAGAGAAGTCAAAGTCTAAGGTCGAGCATAATATAGCTAAATTAGAAGCGTATTTACAAGAGCCTGCTCCTTATTCGATCGTCGTATTCGCTGGGTCATACGAAAAGCTTGATGAACGCAAAAAAATTACGAAGGAAATGAAAAGAAAAGGTAGTATTGTTGAGGCAAAAAGATTAAATGAACAGGAACTCAAAGTTTGGGTTAAAGATCGTGCGGCTTTAAACGATGTAACAATTAATGAGGATGCCGTCGAGCAAATGTTAGCTCTTGCTGGAACAAATTTATTTATGCTTACGACAGAAGTGGACAAGCTTGCCCTCTATGCTACGACAGAAGGCAATGTCATTACTGTTTCTATGGTAGATGCTTTAGTATCAAGATCGTTGGAGCAAAATATTTTTGAGTTGGTGGAGAAAATTGTTCAAAGAAAGATCGATAAAGCTTTTCGCATTTATTATGATTTATTAAAGCAAAATGAAGAGCCAATCAAAATTTTGTCGATTCTGTCAGGACAGTTCCGATTACTTTATCAAGTAAAGGAATTGGCGAGGAAAGGCTATGGGCAACAGCAAATTGCTGGATTCATTAAGGCACATCCATATCGCGTAAAGCTAGCAGCAGGACAGGCAAAGCTATTCAAGGACGAAGAGCTAGCAGAAATCATGAAACTTTTAGCCGATGCCGATTACCAATCAAAAACAGGTGGGATGAATAAAGAATTGATCATTGAAATGTTTTTATTTAAATTGCAAGGTCGAAAATAAAAAAGCATTACTATCCGAAAATTTTCCGTTGATTAGTAAATCTAAAAATCAGGGGAATTTCCGTCTATCGCTTCCAGAAATGTGCAGATAGGCGGTTTTTTTTAGGGGGAATCTTCGCTTATTTTCTTTGAAACGAGCCCACTTGAGGTTTATAACAGGGAAAATTCCTCTTATTGTCCAAACTTTAAGTGCTTCATATATCTACAAGGCTTAATCATGAACGTTTTCACTAAAAAAAGGAACCGCGACGGTTCCTTTTTTGTGCAAAAATAAGGGCTATCTTTTAGGAGATAGCCTGACACAATTATGCGTTTAAAGAGTTTAACTTCTTTGCTAAACGAGATTTTTTACGAGCAGCAGCATTCTTGTGGATAAGACCTTTTGCAGCAGCCTTATCTAATTTTCTAGCAGCTTCTACGTAGCTTTCTTTTGCAGTAGCTCCGTCGTTATTTACAACTGCAGCTTCTACTTTTTTAACAGCAGTACGCATTGCAGATTTAACTGTAGAGTTATGAGCATTACGCTCTTCACTTGTCTTAGCACGCTTGATAGCAGATTTAATATTTGCCATTCCATTCACCTCCCGAAAAAGCAATCGAGATTATATAAAACTCGATATTTACAATCATAACATAAATTGCAGAACAAGAGATATTTTATCAAACGGATATATCTTTTGCAATACTATCTGTTTATTTTACGGTAAAGTAAATGTTTTTTCAAATGAATGTTTTGGATTTATGACGGTAATGCTAGATAATAGCAATCTTTTTATGGAATTACTAGAAGAAATTACATATGAAGGAAAGGAGAGGTAAAAATGGATTTAAGTCAATTTGCAGTCAGAACAGATTTAGCAGTTGAAGCCAGAGAAATGGTTATTGCAGAAAGAGAAAAAGATAATGTACGTGGACAGGAGAATCTCTCACAAATCGAGGGTGTGATCATAAAGGAGAAAGAGGAAAATGATATAAAAATTTCCCTAGTAGAAATTACGAAAGAGGGAGCAGAGGCGATAGGGAAGAAAGAAGGGAAGTATTTAACTCTTGAAGTAATTGGGATTAGGCAGCAGGACACGGAACTTCAGCAAAAAGTAGAAGATACTTTTGTCTTAGAATTCTCTCATTTTATGAAGGAGCTAGGAATTAAAGAGGATGCATCTTGTTTAGTAGTCGGATTAGGGAATTGGAATGTCACTCCTGATGCTCTTGGACCTCAAGTGTGTGAGAATCTAGTCATTACGAGGCATTTATATGAGTTACAGCCAGAAAGTGTAGAGGAAGGATTTCGACCAGTTAGCGCAATTGCTCCAGGGGTGATGGGACTAACGGGGATCGAAACAAGTGATATTATTCGAGGCATTGTAGAAAAGACGAAGCCGGATTTCGTTATTGCCATTGACGCACTCGCTTCCAGATCAATCGACAGAGTCAACTCTACGATTCAAATTTCCGATACAGGAATTCATCCTGGTTCAGGAGTAGGAAATAAGCGGAAAGAATTAAGCAAGGAAACGCTCGGAATTCCAGTTATTGCGATCGGTGTACCAACCGTTGTCGATGCGGTCTCGATTACGAGTGACACGATTGACTATATTTTAAAGCATTTTGGCAAGGAATTAAAAGAAGGGGACCGTCCTTCGCGTGCTCTCGCCCCAGCTGGAATGACGTTTGGAAAAAGAAAAAAATTAACAGATGAAGATTTACCTGAGGAGCATCATCGTAAAACATTTTTAGGAATGATTGGAACGTTAGAAGAAGAGGAAAAAAGAAAATTAATATCCGAAGTTCTTTCTCCTCTTGGACATAATCTCATGGTGACACCAAAGGAAGTCGATGTCTTTATTGAAGACATGTCGAATCTCCTCGCCAATGGATTAAATGCGGCGCTACACAAATCGATTAACGAAGAGAACGCAGGATTCTACACAAGATAATCTGTACGGCTCTTTTTATCAGCTAAATAATAGCCTTGGAAAATGGTTCTATCTTTTCTAGTAAAGTCATATGAATTAGTAGACTTACTAAAAGAGGTGGAACGATGAAATATAACAGGTCTTCTTCATTTGTCGTAACAGTACAAGGGACCAGTGTTTTTCAATTTTTATTAGTTGTGATGTTATTACTGTTACTAATTTTTTCTGTTAGTGGCTTAATTACATCTTTGAAACCAGAGTATCAAATTAAATCATCGTCTATTAATAGTGCGACAGGTCATTTAACAGGTGAAGTGTTATACCGCCTTCTAGGGACAGAGAATCATGCATTTGGACAAGTGCTCCCAAAGGATGAAACAACACCAAGTTTATCAAGCTTAATGTTCAAGGTATCGACGAATGTTAGTCTAGATGATCCTAGAAGTCTCCTAGGGAGAGAGCTACCAGGATTTTCAATATTTGACGGGCAAATTGTACTAGCTGGAGAAGGAACCAATTATACGAATTTACCGATTGAATCACCCCCACCACCGGATGTGTTGAAAAAAGAGAATGAGGCAGATATAAAAGATATTGAGGGATTGGATGACACAGAAGATGGGCAAGAAGAAGCACCACCACCAGAACAAACGACGGGTGAGCGAAACCTTGTCTATATTTATTTTTCCCATACGAGAGAATCTTTTCTTCCTCATTTAGAAGGGGTTACAGATCCTAATTCAGCGCAGCATTCAAAAATCAATGTGACAAGGATTGGAGATCATCTGAAAGGGCAATTAGAAAGATATGGAATTGGAACGGTTGTGGACAAAACGGATATTATGACCAATCTAAATGAAAAAGGTCTCACCTATAGTAAATCCTATGATGAATCAAGAAATGTCGTTGAAGCAGCAATTACAGGAAATCGAGATCTCACTTATTTAATTGATATTCATCGTGATTCTAAGAGAAAAGATGATACGTCGATCAAAATTAACGGCAAGTCTTATGCGAAACTTGCATTTGTGCTAGGAGCAGAAAATCCGAATTATGAGAAGAATTTAAAACTAGTTTCAGAAATACACAAAAAGTTAGAGGAGAAGTATCCGGGGTTGAGCAGAGGAGTTATAAAAAAAGAAGGGGCATCTACGAACGGAAAATTCAATCAAGATTTATCTGAAAATGCGATGCTCGTTGAGTTTGGTGGCGTTGATAATACGTTTGCAGAATTAAATCTCTCCGCAGAGGCTTTTGCAGAAGTGTTCAGTGAAGTCTTTTGGCAGGCAGAAAGTGTGAATTTCCCAGTTGAAGAGCCGGCTAGTGAGCAATAATGGAAAAGGGGCAATTGCTATATTAGCCAATTGCCTCACCTCAGATTGCTGACAATAGTGGAGTTTGTCCTCATAGAGTGTTCATGAGGACAAATTCAAGTGAATTTTCGGCTAAAGTACTGTTCTCAAATTCCGAACCCTTTTTAAATAAAAACGTGAGTAGGTGAATAAAATGAAGCTGTTTTTTTGAAATTTTTATTGGTTTTAGCTTTAATGTTTGTCTCAGTTCTTTTTGGGATGCAGCAGGCAAATGATGGGATTGATCGGATGAAGGGCTTTGAAGATAATAATTTCAAAGAAGCACTTCATGTTACCGAAAGCGAAGGTGGGCAAGTTGAACTAGCTGTTTTAGGTAATGATATCAGTAGTCATGATATCCAGGAAAAGAAAGCAAAGCTCGAAGAAATGAAGGCATATAATTTTTTCTCTACTCTTGGTAAGAAGTTAGCAGAGGGCGTCTCTTCTCTGTCAAATAAGATGATAGAGTTGATTACCGATCTGATACAGTAGGGCCTTCTATTTTCCGTTGAATCTTGCTGAATCGACTGCTATAATCAAAAAATAGCGTATTTAATCAGTTCCAATGGCTAATCGACGGTTAGTGTTTAATTAAATTGGGATTGATTCAATGTGTCCGAGTATAGTAGGAGTGAACGATATGAACAAAGAAGAAAGACTAGATAGACAATCGAAGATTCGTAATTTCTCCATTATCGCTCATATCGACCATGGAAAGTCGACATTGGCAGATAGAATTTTAGAGAAAACGAATGCTTTAACTGCTCGTGAAATGAAGGACCAGCTCCTCGATTCAATGGATCTAGAGAGAGAACGTGGAATAACGATTAAATTAAACTCAGTTCAGTTAAAATACAAAGCAAAAGACGGAGAAATTTATACGTTTCATTTAATCGACACACCTGGGCATGTCGATTTTACTTATGAAGTATCCCGTAGTTTGGCTGCATGTGAAGGTGCGGTGCTCGTGGTTGATGCAGCACAGGGAATTGAGGCTCAAACATTAGCGAATGTTTATTTAGCGCTAGATAATGATCTGGAGATTGTTCCAGTTATTAATAAAATCGATCTTCCAAGTGCGGATCCAGAACGTGTTCGCAACGAGATTGAAGAGGTAATTGGTCTCGATGCATCAGAAGCCGTATTAGCAAGTGCGAAAGCGGGAATTGGAATCGAAGAGATTTTAGAACAAATAGTCGAAAAGGTTCCAGCTCCTGTTGGAGACCCGGAAGCTCCTTTAAAGGCTCTTATTTTTGACTCTTTATATGATGCATACCGTGGTGTTGTTGCTTATATCCGTGTCGTAGAAGGTACCGTTAAAGCTGGTGATAAAATCAGAATGATGGCTACAGGCAAGGAATTCGAAGTAACAGAAGTAGGGGTGTTCACACCTAAGGCTGTTCTAACAGAAGAATTGTCAGTTGGAGACGTAGGATTCTTAACGGCCGCAATTAAAAATGTTGGAGACACGCGCGTCGGAGATACAATTACAAATGCTAAAAATGGAGCAACGGAAGCATTACCAGGTTATCGTAAGTTAAATCCAATGGTGTATTGTGGTCTCTATCCGATCGATAGTGCGAAATTTAACGATTTACGAGAAGCGCTAGAAAAACTTGAATTGAATGATTCTGCTCTGCAATTTGAACCAGAAACTTCACAAGCGTTAGGCTTTGGTTTCCGTTGTGGATTTCTCGGGTTACTCCATATGGAAATTATCCAAGAACGAATTGAAAGAGAATTTAAGATTGACTTAATTACAACTGCACCAAGTGTTATTTATGACGTTATTTTAACAGACGGCTCGCAATTGAAGATAGACAACCCTTCTGATATGCCAGACCCACAGAAGATTGAACGGATTGAAGAACCATATGTAAAAGCGACAATGATGGCTCCGAATGATTATGTTGGCGCAATCATGGAATTATGCCAAGAAAAACGAGGCAATTTTATCGATATGCAATACATGGATGAAACACGAGTGAGTATCGTTTATGAAGTGCCGTTATCCGAGATCGTCTATGATTTCTTCGATCAGTTGAAATCTAGTACGAAAGGATATGCGTCTTTTGATTACGAGCTTATTGGTTATAAAACATCTAAGCTGATGAAGATGGATATCCTTTTAAATGCAGAGAAAGTGGATGCTCTGAGCTTTATTGTTCACAACGACTTTGCCTATGAGCGTGGTAAAATCATTGTTGAAAAATTAAAGGAATTAATTCCGAGACAGCAATTCGAGGTTCCGATCCAAGCGGCTATTGGACAAAAAATTGTTGCCCGTTCAACAATCAAGGCGATGCGTAAAAACGTCTTAGCTAAATGTTACGGTGGAGACATTTCCCGTAAACGAAAACTGCTTGAAAAGCAAAAAGAAGGTAAAAAGCGGATGAAGCAAGTTGGGTCAGTCGAAGTACCGCAAGAAGCCTTCATGGCCGTATTGAAAATGGACGACAGTCAGAAGAAATAGATGCTCTGTCTAGTATTACGAATGAAAGAGGGGTTAGATTGTCTTGTTACGACAAGAACACTAACCTCTCTTTCATATTTATAAAAACGAGGTTGTGATTTTTTGAGTAAAGCGGCATATATCCATATCCCTTTTTGCGAACATATTTGCCACTACTGTGACTTTAATAAAGTTTTTTTACAAGGACAACCAGTCGATCAGTATATAGGTTTTATGAAAAAAGAGATGGAGTTAACGATACAAGAGGCGCCAACATCCCATCTACGTTCGATTTTTGTTGGCGGGGGAACACCTACTGCTTTGAACGAACAACAGCTTGAAACTTTGTGCCAAGGGATCCGTGATATTCTCTCTTTTAATTCCGAAACGGAATTTACGTTTGAAGCAAATCCAGGAGATTTATCGAAGGAAAAACTGCAAATTCTATATGATGCAGGGGTTAATCGCCTTAGCTTTGGCGTGCAAACATTTAATGATGAGCTTCTAGAAAGAATTGGCCGGGTCCATCGGGCGAAAGATGTATTTAAATCGATCGAGCATGCTAAGCAGGCAGGGTTTAAAAACATCAGTGTTGATCTCATCTATAGCTTACCTGGGCAAACTTTAGCAGATTTTAAGGAAACGTTACATACCTCTTTTTCATTAGACATTCAGCATTATTCGGGATATTCGTTAATTATTGAACCGAAAACCGTATTTTATAATCTAATGAGAAAAGGGCGTCTTCCTTTACCAGGTGAAGATACAGAGGCTGCGATGTATGAGGAATTAATGGAACAGATGGATAAGCATGGGTATCATCAATATGAAATCAGTAATTTCGCCCTCCCCGGGTACGAAAGTCAGCATAATTTAACTTATTGGAACAATGATGAATATTATGGCTTTGGTGCTGGTGCTCACTCCTATGTTAACGGGAGGAGACGCTCGAATTACGGTCCATTGAAAAAGTATATGGACCCTCTAAAACAAGGGCAATTTCCTACATTAGAGGAAACGAAACCGACAAAAGCGGAGAAAATGGAAGAAGAAATGTTCCTCGGGTTAAGAAAGAATGAAGGAGTTTCGATTCCAAGGTTTATTAAGCGATACGAGGTATCTCCTTTAGATTTATTTGCCAATGAAATGGCTGTTTTAACAGAAAAGAAATTAATTATAGTGGAAAATAATTTTATAAGATTGACTAAGAAGGGGAGATTTCTCGGTAACGAGGTTTTTCAATCATTTTTAGGTGTTGCGCAAGGGTAAGTTTCAGGATGAAAGAAGGATGGAATAAAAAATCCTAAATGATTGACACGATCCCCTTATATTTGATAATTTAATATTAGATTTAGCACTCGATATAAAGGAGTGCTAACAGAGGTGATATATCGTGTTAACAGATCGTCAATTGCTAATTTTCCAAGTGATTGTTAATGATTTTATTCGGTCTGCTCAACCAGTAGGTTCGAGAAGCTTGTCGAAGAAGGAAGAAATTCAATTTAGTTCGGCTACAATTCGAAACGAGATGGCAGATTTAGAAGAACTCGGTTTTCTGGAAAAAACACACACCTCATCGGGTAGAATTCCATCCGAGAAAGGGTACAGATTTTACGTAGATCATTTACTATCACCACAAAAACTTGAGACAAAAGAAGTGAACTCTGTACGTTCGATTTTCGCAGAAAGAATATACGAACTGGAGAAAATAGTACAAAGATCTGCACAAATTTTATCAGAGTTAACAAACTATACCGCTATCGTTCTAGGTCCTGCAGTTAGGGAGAACAAACTAAAAAAAATCCAAATTGTTCCTTTGAATGACGAAACAGCGATCGCTATTATCGTCACAGATACGGGGCATGTGGAGAATAAAATGTTTCATCTTCCTGCTGGAATTGACTCAGGTGATATTGAAAAGCTTGTGAATATCTTGAATGATCGTCTTACAGGTGTCCCGCTAGAAGAATTAAATGGAAAGATCTATAAGGAAGTGGCTCTTGTTTTACGGCAGCATATCCGTAGCTATGATTCCATGTTTACTTCATTAGTAGAGACCTTGAAAATACCTGCAAGTGAAAAGCTGTTTTTTGGCGGGAAAACGAATATGCTCAGTCAGCCTGAATTTCATGATATTAGTAAAGTGAAAAATTTGCTGACGATGATTGAGCATGAGGAAGATATGTATGATATCCTCCGCAGAAATCCAACTGGTATCCATGTGAAAATTGGGAAGGAAAATGGCAATTCAGCAATGGATGATTGTAGTTTAATTACAGCTACTTATTCAATGGGAACAGAGCAGTTAGGTACGATCGCCATTTTAGGGCCAACTCGCATGGAGTACTCAAGGGTTATAAGCTTATTGAAATTTTTTAGTAACGATCTATCTTCAGTGCTAACAAAACTGTATCAAAGTAAGTAGCGCTGGAAATATTGATAAAGGGTGGAATGACGTTAATTCCATCCCTTTCCTTGCGTATTGATCATCTTATTTTTGATAGGTGATAAAGGACTGACAACAGCGACTAACTTAGTCGGTGCTTACTTTAAGGGAGGTGAAAACGTTGGCTGAGGAAAAAAACACACTGGAAGAAGAAGCAGTGTCTACCAACGAAGAACAAGCAGTACAAGAAGAAATTGAACCTATTTTTGCTGAAGAAAAAGAAGAAATAGTGGAAGAACCTTCATCTGCTGAAGAAGATAAACTTTCGATGCTGGAAGAACAGGTTGCAGCACTTCAAAAAGAGCTAGAAGAAAAAGAAAATCGCTATCTTCGATTGCAAGCTGATTTTGATAATTCTCGCCGTCGAGCTAAATTGGATTATGAAGCGGCGCAAAAATATAGAGCACAAAGTTTAATTTCAGATATTTTACCGGTATTAGATAACTTTGAACGTGCTTTAAACGTTGAGACAGATAACGAGCAAACCAAATCCTTACTTCAAGGAATGGACATGATTTATCGTAGCCTTGTGGATGCATTAAAGAAAGAAGGCGTTGAAGCGATAGAATCGAAGGGGAAGGAATTTGATCCGAATTTCCACCAAGCTGTTATGCAGGTTGAGGAAGAAGGATTTGCCTCGAACGTAGTCGTGGAAGAGTTCCAAAAAGGATATGTTCTAAAAGATCGCGTCATACGTCCAGCAATGGTTAAGGTGAATCAATAAGTTACTAGACAAAAATGATTACATACTAAATTTGGGAGGCTATTAACATGAGCAAAATTATTGGTATCGACTTAGGAACAACGAACTCCTGTGTAGCAGTTCTTGAAGGTGGAGAACCAAAAGTAATTCCTAATCCAGAAGGAAACCGTACAACTCCATCTGTTGTTGCATTTAAAAATGGTGAGCGTCAAGTTGGGGAAGTAGCGAAGCGTCAAGCAATTACAAATCCTAATACGATTCTATCAATCAAGCGTCATATGGGAACTTCTCATAAAGAAACAATTGATGGAAAAGAGTATACACCACAAGAAATTTCAGCCATCATTTTACAACATTTGAAAGCTTATGCTGAAGATTATTTAGGTGAAACAGTGACAAAAGCAGTTATCACTGTACCAGCTTATTTCAATGATGCAGAGCGTCAAGCGACAAAAGATGCAGGAAAAATCGCTGGGCTTGAAGTAGAGCGTATCATTAACGAGCCTACTGCTGCTGCTCTTGCTTATGGTTTGGATAAAATGGAAGAAGACCAAACCATCCTAGTATATGACCTTGGTGGTGGTACATTCGACGTATCGGTCCTAGAATTAGGAGACGGTGTATTTGAAGTTAAATCTACTGCTGGTGATAACCGTCTAGGTGGAGATGACTTTGACCAAGTTATCATTGATTACTTAGTAGCAGAATTCAAAAAAGAAAATGGAATTGACCTTTCTAAAGATAAAATGGCGATGCAACGTTTGAAAGATGCAGCTGAAAAAGCGAAGAAGGATCTATCAGGCGTTACGTCAACACAAATTTCTTTACCATTCATTACAGCCGGAGAAGCAGGACCACTTCATTTAGAAGTTACACTATCACGTGCTAAATTTGATGAACTTTCTTCAAGCCTTGTGGAAAGAACAATGGGACCTGTTCGTCAAGCATTACAAGATGCTGGTTTATCTTCTTCAGAACTTGATAAAGTGATCTTGGTTGGTGGATCAACTCGTATTCCAGCAGTACAAGAAGCAATTAAGAAAGCAACAGGAAAAGAACCGCATAGAGGAGTTAACCCAGATGAAGTAGTAGCAATGGGTGCGGCTGTTCAAGGTGGAGTTATTACAGGTGATGTGAAGGATGTTGTTTTACTAGACGTAACACCTCTATCACTTGGTATTGAAACAATGGGTAGCGTATTTACGAAGTTAATCGAGCGCAACACGACGATTCCTACTTCAAAGTCACAAGTATTCTCTACAGCTGCTGATAATCAAACTGCGGTTGACATCCATGTTCTTCAAGGTGAGCGTCCGATGGCTGCTGATAACAAAACACTAGGTCGTTTCCAATTGACAGATATTCCACCAGCTCCACGTGGAATTCCACAAATTGAAGTTTCATTTGATATCGATAAAAACGGTATTGTGAACGTACGTGCGAAGGATCTTGGCACAAATAAAGAGCAAGCGATCACAATTAAATCATCTACTGGATTATCAGATGAAGAAATCGATAAAATGATTAAAGAGGCTGAAGCAAATGCTGAAGCGGATGAAAAACGTAAGCAAGAAGTAGAACTACGTAATGAAGCAGATCAGCTTGTCTTCCAAACGGATAAGACATTGAAGGATTTAGAAGGTAAAGTGGATGCAGAAGAAGTTGCAAAAGCAACAGAAGCAAAGGATGCACTTAAGGCTGCCATTGAGAAAAATGACCTTGACGAAATCCGTGCTAAGAAAGATGCTTTACAAGAAATCGTTCAAAACCTATCTGTTAAGCTTTACGAAGAAGCTGCCAAACAAGCACAAGCGGCTGGGGGAGCTGAAGGAGAAGCAGGAGCTGCTCCAAAAGACGACAACGTCGTAGACGCAGAATTCGAAGAAATCAAAGACGATAAGTAGAAAAGCGGATGCGGCTCGATCAGACCCGACAAGCGCTGGAAGGCCAGAAGTGGAAGTCGTCCTTTGACTTCCGCAGCTGGACTGAAGCGACTCGAGGGTCTAGCCGCAGGAGCTGGACAAAGAAAAGCGGAGAGCGCTCGTTCATCGGCGACAAGCACAAGACGAGGCGGCATGGTGGTTGTACTTTAACCACCTTGACGGATTGGCTTGTGACCTCGAGCCGATAGCGCTCGGAGCTGGACAAAGAAAAGCGGATGCGGCTTGATCAGACCCGACAAGCGCTGGAAGGCCAGAAGTGGAAGTCGTCCTTTGACTTCCGCAGCTGGACTGAAGCGACTCGAGGGTCTAGCCGCAGGAGCTGGACAAAGAAAAGCGGAGAGCGCTCGTCCATCGGCGACAAGCACAAGACGAGGCGCTGAAGTGAGACAATAAATAGTTGATTAGAATATAGAGAAGTCAAAGTCACAGTATTTATGGCTTTGGCTTTTTCTATGTAGGTACGAATATATTTGCACTTGCAATCAAATGAGTGTTAAAATAACCTTTATGCGAATGGATTCGGGGAGTGGTAAGGTTGAGTAAAAGAGACTATTATGAGGTTTTAGGAGTAAGCAAGTCAGCTTCTAAAGACGAAATTAAAAAAGCATATCGAAAACTATCGAAAAAATATCATCCAGATATTAATAAAGAAGCGGATGCGGATGAGAAATTTAAAGAAGTTAAAGAAGCATACGAAGTATTAAGTGATGACGCTAAGCGCTCTCAATATGATCAATTTGGTCACACTGATCCAAACCAAGGATTTGGTGGAGGTGGCTTTGGCGGAGGCGGTTTCGGTGGCTTTGAAGATATATTTGAAACGTTCTTTGGTGGAGGCGGTACTAGACGTCGAGACCCGAATGCTCCTAGACAAGGTGCCGATCTCCAATATACGATGACTCTTTCCTTTGAAGATGCCATTTTTGGAAAAGAGACGGATATTGAAATTCCTCGAGAGGAAACTTGTGAAACTTGTAACGGAAGTGGCGCAAAGGCAGGTACAAAGGCTGAGACATGTAGCCATTGTCATGGTAGTGGTCAATTAAATGTAGAGCAAAATACGCCTTTCGGTCGAATCGTTAACCGTAGAGTTTGTAACTATTGTAATGGAACTGGAAAGGAAATTAAGCATAAGTGTTCAACTTGTGGTGGCACAGGTAAGGTGAAAAAACGCCGCAAGATTCATGTCAAAATTCCTGCTGGTATTGATGATGGTCAACAATTAAGAGTCTCAGGTCAAGGTGAACCTGGTGTTAATGGTGGGCCAGCTGGGGATCTATATGTTGTCTTCCATGTGCGTTCACATGAATTTTTTGAACGTGATGAAGATGATATTTACTGTGAGATGCCAATCACATTTGTCCAAGCAACGCTAGGGGATGAGATAGAAGTACCAACAGTTCATGGAAAAGTAAAGCTTAAGATTCCTGCAGGTACACAAACAGGCACTAAATTCCGTTTACGTGGCAAAGGTGTTCCAAATGTGAGAGGTTATGGTGTCGGAGATCAGCATGTCATAATGCGGATTGTAACGCCAACTAAGCTGACTGAAAAGCAAAAGCAACTTCTACAGGAATTTGCCGAAGTAAGTGGAAAAGTACCACAAGGGGATCAGGAAGAAGGTTTCTTTTCGAAGGTAAAAAGAGCATTCAAAGGTGAGTAACGTCAGAACGAAGTAAGTCTAGCATTCAATAAAATGTAGGTTATATAGAAACGGAGTTGGTAGAATGAAGTGGTCTGAAATTGCCATTCATACAACAAATGAGGCGGTAGAACCGATCTCAAATATTTTACATGAAGCAGGTGCCTCTGGGGTTGTCATTGAGGACCCTTTTGAGCTTGAGAAGGAGAGGGAAGACCGCTTCGGTGAAATCTACCAACTGAATCCGGACGATTATCCTGAAGAAGGAGTAATTGTAAAAGCCTATTTACCAGTTAATAGCTTCTTAGGAGAAACCGTTGAAGAAATAAAAGAAGCGATTAATGGATTAATCCTTCATAATATCGACATCGGCAAGAATACTGTTACCATTAGTGAAGTCAATGAAGAAGAATGGGCGACAGCCTGGAAAAAATACTATCATCCTGTAAAGATCTCAGAAAAATTCACGATCGTTCCAACCTGGGAGGAGTACACACCTGTTCATAGTGATGAACTCATTATCGAATTAGATCCAGGCATGGCCTTTGGTACGGGTACTCATCCAACAACGGTAATGTGCATCCAAGCCCTAGAGAGAACCGTAAAAGAGGGGGACCATGTGGTCGATGTAGGAACGGGTTCTGGCGTCTTAAGTATTGCTGCTGGATTATTAGGTGCGGAACGCATTCAAGCATTAGATTTGGATGAAGTTGCTGTTCATTCAGCTCGAATTAATATTAAGCTGAATAAGGTTCATCAACGTGCTACTGTTTCTCAAAATAATTTGCTTGATGGAATCGAAGGTCCCGTAGATGTCGTAGTCGCCAATATTCTTGCAGAAGTCATCGTCCGCTTTACCGATGATGCGGCACGCATTGTGAAACAAGGTGGACACTTTATTACGTCTGGTATCATTCTTCAAAAAAAGCAAGAAGTAAAGGATGCCATTGTGAAGTCAGGATTTGAAATTGTCGAAACGATTCAAATGGAAGACTGGGTTGCTTTTATCGCAAAAAAGAGATAATTCAAGAGGTGTAAAGATGCAACGATATTTTGTGAGGAATTTCAACGATGATCGTTTCTATATTTCTGAAGACGATCGCCATCATATTGTGAAGGTGATGCGGCTACAGGTGGATGATGAAATCTATTGTGCGAACGCTGGCAAAAGTGCTCGCTGTCGAATAGAAGAAATTACCGATCAACAAGTCGTTGCAAAAGTTGTAAAATGGGAAGAAGCTTCTGTTGAAATGCCAGTACAGGTGGCGATAGCGAGCGGTCTGCCCAAAGGGGATAAACTAGAGTGGATTATCCAAAAAGGGACGGAATTAGGAGCTGCTACGTTTATCCCTTTTACGGCATCTCGCTCCATTGTGAAATGGGATGAGAAAAAAGCGTCGAAAAAGGTGGAGCGCTGGAATAAAATTGCAAAGGAAGCTGCTGAGCAATCTCATCGTCATGAATTGCCAGAAGTCCATCCACCAGTAACGATAAAAAAACTGGTCGAATTAAGCAAAAGCTATCATTATAAATTAGTGGCGTTTGAAGAAGATGCCAAGCAAGGTGAAGCATCTGTTCTTTATTCCATTTTAAAAAAGCTTCAAGAGGGCGAATCCATCCTCTTCGTTTTTGGACCGGAGGGTGGACTAACAGATGAGGAAGTTCTTCTTTTAAAAGAAGAGGGATTCCTTTCTTGTGGTTTAGGTCCAAGAATTTTAAGAACAGAAACAGCCCCATTATATGCACTAACGGCTGTTTCCTATCAAACAGAATTAACGAGGTGAAGATAAATGGCATCAGTTGCCTTTCATACATTAGGCTGTAAGGTCAATCATTATGAAACAGAAGCCATTTGGCAATTGTTTAAAGAGCAAGGATACGAGCGGACTGACTTTGAATCTACATCTGACGTTTATGTTATCAATACTTGCACGGTGACAAATACAGGTGATAAAAAAAGCCGCCAGGTAATTAGAAGAGCGATTAGAAAAAATCCTGATGCCGTTATTTGTGTCACAGGGTGTTACGCACAAACATCACCAGCGGAAATTATGGCGATCCCTGGGGTTGATATTGTAGTTGGAACTCAAGATCGTGTGAAAATGCTCGAATACATCGAGCAATTTAAAGAAGAGCGTCAACCAATTAATGGTGTCGGCAATATCATGAAAAACCGTGTCTATGAAGAACTAGATGTACCTGCATTTACAGATAGAACGAGAGCTTCATTAAAAATTCAAGAAGGCTGTAACAACTTCTGTACTTTTTGTATCATTCCTTGGGCAAGAGGTCTTATGAGATCACGGGATCCACAAGAAGTCATTCGCCAAGCACAACAGTTAGTTGATGCAGGCTATCAAGAGATTGTCTTAACAGGTATTCATACAGGTGGATATGGAGAAGACATGAAGGATTACAATCTTGCGAGTCTTTTAAGAGACCTGGAGGCACAAGTAAAAGGGTTGAAGCGCCTACGCATTTCTTCGATTGAGGCGAGCCAAATTACAGATGAAGTCATTGAAGTCATTGACCACTCAAACATTATCGTTAGACATTTGCATATTCCGATTCAATCTGGTTCAAACACAGTATTAAAAAGAATGCGTCGTAAATATACGATGGAATTCTTTGCTGAAAGATTAGAACGCTTAAAGGAAGTTCTTCCTGGTCTTGCGGTTACATCTGATGTCATCGTTGGTTTCCCTGGCGAAACAGAAGAAGAATTTATGGAGACGTACAATTTCATTAAAAAGCATCAATTTTCAGAGCTGCATGTATTCCCGTACTCTAAGAGAACAGGAACGCCAGCAGCGAGAATGGATGACCAAGTCGATGAAGATGTGAAGAATGAAAGAGTTCATCGTCTGATTGCACTTTCTGATCAATTGGCAAAAGAGTATGCTTCTCAATTTGAAGATGAAGTGCTTGAAGTAATCCCAGAAGAAGAATTTAAAGATGAACCAACGAATGGAATGTTTGTAGGTTATACAGATAACTATTTGAAAGTAGTCTTTAAAGGTACTGAAGACATGATTGGAAAAATTGTTAAAGTGAAGATTCAAAAGGCTGGTTATCCATATAACGAAGGACAATTTGTTCGTGTTTTAGACGATATGGATGTTCAAGAAGCAGCTGTATAAAAGAAGGGACTGTACATGATGTGCAGTCCTTTTGCATTTAGTAAAAGTCTGAGATTATTTTTTCGAAAATGACAAAAAATAACCTCGAAAAAGAGAAGTTTGAATGATATGATGGTAGAGGTACGTACAACTTAATGTGAAATTGGAAGGGGCATGACAAAATGGAACAAACAATTGCCAAATATATTGATCATACATTATTGAAAGCGGATGCTAAGGAAGAACAAATTGAACGTCTTTGCTTAGAAGCGAAAGAATACGGATTTGCTTCTGTATGTGTGAACCCAACATGGGTTCGCTACGCAAGTGCGATACTTGAAGAAACAGATGTTAAGGTATGTACAGTAATAGGCTTTCCATTAGGAGCGACAACTTCAGAAACAAAAGCATTTGAAACGAAAAATGCAATTGAAAATGGTGCCACAGAAGTAGACATGGTTATAAATATTGGAGCGTTGAAAAGCGGTGATCCTGATTTAGTGGAATCAGATATTCGTGCTGTTGTAGAGGCAGCTAAAGGAAAAGCTCTTACAAAAGTCATTATTGAAACTTCCCTTCTTACTGAGGAAGAAAAGATGACAGCATGTGAACTATCTGTCAAAGCGGGCGCAGATTTTGTGAAAACATCCACAGGGTTTTCAACAGGTGGAGCGACTGTAGAAGACATTCGCTTAATGAGAAAAGTGGTTGGACCAGAGATCGGAGTGAAAGCATCAGGTGGAGTACGAAATGCAGAAGATGCGAAAAGCATGATTGATGCTGGTGCAACAAGAATTGGTGCAAGCTCTGGGATTGCGATTGTGCAAGGATTAACTTCAGATTCTGATTATTAATAGAACGAAAAATGCCGGCCAAGAACCGGCATTTATTTATTTTCCATGAAGTTTCAGGACGAAATCGGCAAACTTATTGGCAAAAGATAGAACAATTAACGAAGAAACACAATTAAACACTAAACTAATATGAGCTAATTGAACGTCTGGTTCAGTGGCAAGACGTAAAGCAATTTGTGATAAATATGGAATAAATGGATAGAATGCGATAACGCCAATAAAATTCAACCAAATATGTGCGTAGGCACAGAGCTTCGCTTCCTTTCCACCACCGATACTGGCAAGAAAGGCTGTCATGCATGTGCCAATATTTGCTCCCAGCATGATGGCGATTCCAGCATCAATTCCAATTACATTGCTACTTAAAAAACCCATCGCAATTCCGGTAGTAGCTGTACTTGATTGAATGATCATCGTGATCAAAATCCCAACCATAACGCTGACAAATAGGTTGTTATTTAATAAAGTCGTGTACTCATTCATCCATGGCAATCGAGCAATTGGCGTGGCTAGAATCTCAAATCCGTTCATCGCTGTAAATATGAGGGCTAGTCCAAGTAAAACAAAGCCCATACTTTTGAGTACTGCTTTCTTCATAATAGCTAATATAGCTCCACAGATTGCAATTGGCACGATCGCAGAATCGATGTTAAACGTTATAAACTCGGTCGTAAAAGTTGTCCCAATATTCGTTCCTAAAATAATTCCAATCGATCTTTTAAATGTAAGCATTTTTGCAGAGATGAGGCCAATCGTCATAACCATGACAGCAGAGCTCGATTGCAGTATACCGGTGACAACTGTTCCAACGAGTAGTCCACTAATAGGAGTATTTGTTAGTTTGACTAGCCAAAATTTCAATGAAGAGGCAGAAGCATTAAACAATCCTGTTCTCAAAAAAGTCATTCCGACTAGAAATATTATAATAAATAAAATAAAGGCTAAAATATTTAGCAAACTAAATCACCCTTTCCATAAACTTTATGGCGTAAAGGAGACAAGCATGCATATAATTAAGGTAACGAAGTATTTATCTTGATACAAATCACAACAAAAAGCTACAGCAAATTTGTGACTGTAACCGAAAGGGTAGGGATCTTTAAGGAATGGGAGCGAGAATACTGTTGACCTTGCCCCGTCATTATATTATAATTGCAAAGTACATGGTTTCATGTAGTGTAAGTGTGTTGTGTTCGGAGGGAGGGAAAGAGAATGTCTAAAACTGTTGTTCGTAAAAACGAATCACTTGAAGATGCTCTTCGTCGTTTTAAGCGTACTGTATCTAAGTCAGGTACTATACAAGAAGCTAGAAAGCGTGAATTCTACGAAAAACCTAGCGTAAAACGTAAGAAAAAGTCTGAAGCTGCAAGAAAACGTAAGTGGTAAGAGAGGGTGCATTTATGAGTCTTCTCGAGCGTTTGAATCAGGATATGAAACAGGCGATGAAAAACAAAGAAAAAGACAAACTCTCATCTATTCGGATGATCAAGGCTTCTCTTCAAAATGAAGGGATTAAACTTGGTCGTCAATTATCCGAAGATGAAGAGCTAACAGTCCTTTCTCGTGAGGTAAAACAACGCAAGGATTCCCTCCATGAATTTGACAAAGCAGGCCGCGAGGACCTAGTTGAAAAAATTCGTACTGAATTACAGTATGTGGAAGAATATATGCCCCAACAGCTGTCTGAAGAAGAAATTTCTAACATTGTCCAAGAGACAGTAGCAGAAGTAGGTGCTACTTCAAAAGCTGACATGGGAAAAGTGATGGCTGCGATTATGCCGAAAGTAAAAGGCAAAGCAGATGGCTCACTCGTTAATAAACTTGTACAACAACACCTTTCATAAACGTATTAAAGACCGTAGGGCGTAAGCTCTATGGTCTTTTTACGTCTAGTGTTATAGCAAGGACGTCTCTTTTACAGTTAATTGTTTATGTATTTGTTGCAATTGTGGTAGAGTAAAAAAAGATATATAACGAAATTTGAAACCTTTTCATGGTCTCATTCGTATTCTTACTATCGCCATTTAATGAGAGGGGGGAATATTGTGAAAAGCCATTTGAGGATCAGAAGGGTCATTACGCTTCTTTCTTTTCTGGCAGCCCTCATCATCTTATCACTGCCTAACCATGGAAATGCTGATAATGATGTAGTGTACGTAGTACCTATTGAAAACTCTGTTGAAAAAGGCCTATCATCCTTCTTAAAACGGGGCGTAGAAACTGCGGAGAAGGAAAATGCAAAAGCAATAATATTTGAAATAAATACACCTGGTGGAGCGGTCGATGCAGCCGGTGAAATTGGGAAGTTATTTACGTCAACATCTTTAAAAACGGTCTCATTTATTAATAAAGATGCTTTATCTGCCGGTGCTTTCATTTCGTTAAATACAGATGAGATATACATGGTACCAGGAGCAACGATGGGTGCTGCAGCGATCATTGATTCAGAGGGGAATGCAGCTGATCAAAAGGCTCAATCTTATTGGCTGAGTGCCATGAAAGGCGCTGCTGAGCAAAACGGTCGTGATCCAATCTACGCATTAGCGATGGCAGACACAGAAGTAGACCTACCTGAGTTTGGTGCTCCGAAAGGAAAACTTCTTACACTTACATCTGATCAAGCGTTTGAGGTTGGATATTCAGAAGGTACGGTCGCCTCTATTGATGAAGTTTTGGTAAAGCTTGGCTATCCAAATGCAGAAGTCCGGACGGTTGATGAAAGTTTTGCTGAAAAATTGGCTAGATTTATAACGAATCCTATCGTGATCCCTATTTTACTCTCTATAGGGAGTTTGGGACTTGTTCTCGAATTATATTCACCTGGATTTGGGATCCCTGGATTTATGGGAATATCAGCTCTCTTACTGTTCTTTTATGGTCATTTAGTAGCTGGACTGGCCGGTTATGAGACATTGATATTATTCGTCCTCGGGGTAGGCCTCATTATCTTGGAGTTTTTCCTTCCCGGTGGAGTAGCAGGAATTATCGGGTTTATTTCCATCATGGCGAGCTTGTTCCTAGCCACTGACAATGTGGTTTATATGGGAATATCTTTACTAATCGCCATAGGAGTGTCGATTTTAGCTTCTATCTTAATGATAAAGGTGTTTGGTAAAAAGATGAAAATATTCAGGAAGATTGTTTTAAGAGACTCGACTAATACGGAAAGCGGTTATGTTTCGAATAGAACGAGATCGGAGCTTATCGGTGTTGTTGGAAAAACGTTAACAGCACTAAGGCCATCTGGTACTGTTCTTGTTGAAGATGAGCGTCTTGATGTTGTCAGTGAAGGGGCCTTTATTGAAAAAAATAAAATGGTTAAAATTGTGAAGGCAGAAGGAGCAAGAATTGTTGTACGAGAAATACCAAATTTAAATAAAGAATAGCTTTAAGGAGGAAATAATATGCCTATTGATGCACCAACTATATTTTTATTAGTGGCAATTGTATTAGGGATTATCCTAATTGCCGTATTACTTACATTTGTTCCAGTAATGCTGTGGATTTCAGCACTTGCAGCGGGAGTAAGAGTAAGTATCTTTACCCTTATTGGGATGAGATTACGAAGAGTTATTCCAAGTCGAGTCATTAATCCATTGATTAAAGCCCATAAAGCAGGAATAAACGTGACAACCAACCAACTAGAAAGTCACTATCTTGCTGGAGGTAATGTGGATAGAGTAGTAAATGCCCTCATTGCCGCACAAAGAGCGAATATTGAACTTTCTTTTGAACGATGTGCAGCGATTGATTTAGCTGGGCGTGATGTTCTTGAAGCGGTACAAATGAGTGTAAATCCGAAGGTTATTGAAACGCCATTTATTGCCGGTGTGGCGATGGACGGAATTGAAGTGAAAGCAAAAGCGAGAATCACCGTTCGTGCAAATATTGAGCGCCTCGTCGGGGGAGCTGGTGAAGAAACGGTTATTGCCCGTGTTGGTGAAGGGATTGTTTCGACAATTGGTTCCTCATCTAACCATAAGAAAGTGTTAGAAAACCCTGACATGATTTCTCAAACCGTTTTATCAAAAGGGTTAGATTCTGGAACAGCCTTTGAAATCCTCTCGATTGATATTGCGGATGTTGATATCGGTAAGAACATTGGTGCCGAGCTACAAACAGAGCAGGCGGAAGCAGATAAAAAGATTGCCCAAGCAAAAGCGGAAGAGCGTCGTGCAATGGCTGTTGCGCAAGAACAGGAAATGAAGGCACGTGTCGAAGAAATGAGAGCAAAAGTGGTTGAAGCAGAGGCAACTGTACCACTTGCAATGGCAGAGGCCCTTAAATCTGGAAACATTGGTGTTATGGATTATATGAATATCCAAAACATTTCTGCTGATACAGATATGAGGGATTCAATCGGTAAAATTACCGATGATGAAAAAGGGAAAAAGAACGACTAAATGATCTGTTTGAGTAAAATTGTGGCTCCTATATTAGGAAGGGAGGTAGCCTCTCTTGCAATTCTTATTAGATAACCCTTTTATAATTATTATTCTTCTAGGGATCCTTTCTTCCCTATTTAAGAAAAACAAAGAACAACCAACAAATAAGAGACCTACAAGGCAAGCTTCACCTACAAGTACTGAGAGTTCTCCGCCGTCAAATCCGATGGCAGAGATATTCAAAGAATTTATTGAAGTAGAAGAAGAGAAACCTGCCAAGCCTCTTTACAATGAATATATTGATACAAAGAAAGAGGCTGAAGCAAAAATTGCCGCTCTGAGAGAACAGCAGAAACAATATGCTGAAAGAGCAAACAGAATGAATACGCAAAGTCGAATGAATATAGAAACTAAGCCGATTATGGTTACTGAGACAACCAACAGCGGGAGAACGTTTAACGTGGAAGGCGAAAAGCTGGCAGACGCGATTATTTGGTCTGAAATTCTTGGCCCACCACGGGCAAAAAAGCCCCATCGTTCGATGAACTATCGCTCACGATAAAAAGAAGTGCTAGAACCCCCTTTCATCTCATAAATATGAGATGAAAGGGGGTTCTTTTTTTATGGCAAAAAAGTGGGGACATCAGGTGAAAAGCTGGATGACTAAGCATATGGAGCTTCCTCAGGATGTCATGATGGACCTACCCCGAATAACAATGATTGGTCAAATTCATATATACATTGAGAACCACCGGGGATTGATTGCATTTTCTGATAAGGAAATTAGATTGCTCTTAAAGCAAGGGCAATTATTAGTAAAGGGAAAGGCATTTGTCATCAAGACGATTCTTCCTGAAGAAATTCTTCTTGAAGGAAAAATCGATCAAGTCATCTTTGTGAAGGAGTAAGGCGTTAATAAGGAAAGGAAATCGTAAGGGGGTTTTCTTTCCTTTAAAAAGAAGTGCAGGAGGCAAAGAGATGAGGAATCAATGGCTTTATTTTTATTGGGGGATTGTCACCATTAAAGTAACAGGAAACGGTCTAGAGAGGTTTATAAATCGTTTAACGACAAACGGGATATTAATTTGGGATGTGAAAAAGCATGGTTACGAAATGGTGACCTTTAAAATGTCATTAAAGGATATTAAAAAATTGAAGCAAGTGGTAAAGAATTCTGGCTGTAAAGTGACGTTTTTAAAACGGACAGGCCTCCCGTTTTTAATTCGCCGCCTCTTTAAAAACAGTGGCTTCATGGCAGGTGTACTCATATTTTTCATGTGTCTTTTTATTTTGTCTAATATGATTTGGGGGATTGAAATTAAGGGCGCAGATCCAGCTACAGAGCATAAGATCAGAAAAGAGCTTGATGCCATTGGTGTGAAAAAAGGAAAGTTGCAATTTTTTGTGGAAGAGCCGGAAGGGATTCAGCGAGCAGTAATGAATGCGATTGAAGAGGTAACATGGGTTGGTGTGGAGTTACTAGGGACAACTTATCATCTTCAAGTGGTTGAAAAAAATGTACCGGAGGAGCCAGAGAAGCTTGGCCCTCAAAATCTTGTAGCGACAAAAAAAGCAGTAATCGTAGATATGTTTGTTGAGGAAGGGCAACCAAAGGTCGATGTCCACGATTATGTTAAACCGGGACAATTATTAGTTTCTGGTCAAATTGGGAAAGAAGGAAAGACAAAGTCTGTCTCAGCAAAGGGAGAAATTCTTGGTGAAACATGGTACAAGTCTGAAGTGGTATTACCATTAGAAAGCAATTTACAAGTATTTAATGGCAATGAAATAAGAAAATACTCTCTCCGAATTGCCGATTTTCCGATACCAATCTGGGGATTTAAGGATCACAACTTCAAAACTTTTGAAAAAGAAACGAAGGAAGATAAATTTAAGTTTTTAAAGTGGGAGCTGCCTATTGTCTATGTTCAAGATACATATCGTGAGAGTGAACAGGTTAAAAAACTCTATAAAAATGATGAGGCCATCGAGGTTGCAAAAGAAATGGCGAGAGCTGATATAAAAAATGAACTACCTGAGGATGCTATCATTAAGGGAGAAAATGTTTTGCGTCAAACAATTCAGAATGGTAAAGTATATTTAATAATGCATTTCCAAGTGAACGAGAATATTGCAAAATCATACCCCATCATTCAAGGAGAGTCGGAATGACAGAAGAATTTACAACGATTAGAGTACAATTAGAGAACCCGAATGAAGCTGTTTCTTTACTTGGTAACTCAGATGCAAATATCAAAATTTTAGAAGAAGAGTTAGCTGTATCTGTAGTAACTAGAGGGGAAACGGTTCTTGTATCTGGGAGTGAGGACAATGTTGAGCTTGTCTCACGCATCATTGAACAGCTGCTTTACGTATTTCGTAAGGGTATAAATATTTCGGGTCGAGATGTCATGTATGCCATTCAGATGGCAAAGAAAGGGCAACTCAACTATTTCAAGGATATTTATGAAGAAGAAATTACGAAGAATGCTAAAGGGAAATCAATCCGGGTTAAAACGCTTGGACAGCAATATTATATTTCAGCGATGAAGAAGAATGATCTTGTCTTTGGCATTGGTCCAGCAGGGACAGGTAAAACCTATTTAGCAGTAGTTATGGCCATTCATGCATTGAAAAATGGAAGTGTAAAGCGTATCATCCTCACTAGACCAGCAGTAGAAGCAGGGGAGAGTCTCGGCTTTTTACCAGGTGATTTAAAAGAAAAAGTAGACCCTTATTTAAGGCCATTATATGATGCTTTACATGATATTTTAGGGACAGAGCACACGGGTAGAATGATTGACAGAGGAACGATTGAAATTGCTCCATTGGCCTATATGCGGGGGAGAACATTAGAGGATGCTTTTGTCATTTTAGATGAAGCTCAAAATACGACTAAGGCACAAATGAAGATGTTTCTTACTCGTCTTGGTTTTGGATCAAAGATGGTGATTACCGGTGACAAAACGCAAATTGATCTACCAAAAGGCGTTCAATCAGGGCTAATTGAAGCAGAGAAAAGATTAAAGGATGTAAAAGGTATTGGCATTGTTCATCTTGAGCAAAGTGATGTTGTCAGACATCCATTAGTTGCCAAAATTATTCAAGCATATGATCATGAAACCCAAGAGCAGTAAGCCGTTTGGACCATCCAGACGGCTTTTTGCTGTACAAATTTAGAAAAATATAGGTGAAACTTGGAAGGAAACCTGTTATCATTTTCATAAGTGTACGCCATCTTTAGGACAAAAGGTCGTAATAAAAATACGGCTCTTTTCAACAACAGCGTAAAAGAAAGAACGACCGGTCATGTTTATTTTCATCGTCAATAACCATATACATATAATAACGTCATCTATTTAGGCATCAAATATTTAATTGAAGCTGCATTACTTTTGACGATGTAGGAGGATATAAGAATGGAAAAATTACAGCGACAATTGACCAAAATACGAAATTTATTAGATGTTACATTCTTCAGAGTCGTGTTATTCCTTATTTTGGGCTTTGTTTTGTACCTCGTCATGTTTAGTAATGTTAAGCCTGAAAAATTGAATTTAAATCTATTTTCTGTGTCCACAGAAGCAATCAGATCACCAGTTACTGTCTCTGATCGGGAAAGTACGGAAAGAAAAAGAGAGGTAGCAGAAGAGCAAGTAGCCGATGTTTATGTTGTCAAAAAGGAAATAAATGAAAATCGAGTTGACCTCATTACGTCTATTTTTGATTCATCTATTGCTGTCAACAAGGAGATTGAAGCTTCAGAAGCTGAAGCAGCAACAAGTAATGAGGAATCAGATGATGGAGCAGCAGAAGGGGCTACAGCTAACGAAACACCCCCTGAGCCTATATCTACACAAGAAAAAATAGGGATGCTAAAAGAACGCCTATCAGAAGATGTAGCAAACGATGTTTCCGATTCTACATTTACAGCCCTTGTCTCAGCATCGTCAAATGAACTTTCCATTGCCAAAGACTTAACAGTTACGGCCATTAATAATGTCATGAAGAATAAAATTCCTGCTGATGAAGTGGAGAATTCTAAAAAAAGAGTGGAAGATGAGTTACGATACGCCAACTTAGAAAATAGCTTAAAAAACGCCGTCATTGAACTTGGGCGATATGCTGTCATGCAAAATGAGTTTTTTGATTTGGAAGCGACTCAAGAACTTAGGCAACAAGCACGAGAAAGTGTAGAACCGGTAAAAATTCTACAGGGGCAAATTCTTGTTGAAGAAAACCAGTTGATAAACCAGGAAATTTACCGCCAATTAGAGCTTGTCGGTTTATTGGATAATGAGAATTCTTGGTTGCCGTTTATCGGGTTAGGTTTATTCATCATGATATTGTTATCTGCCTTATATTATTATTTCTATGAATTAAAGCTTAAAGGGGAAACGAGACAAAATTATCTCCTTTTGTTTAGCATTATCTTTATTTTATCGATTGTGCTGTTAAAGGGAATCAGTTTTATTCAGATTGAGTATTCAGAAGTTGGCTATGTATTTCCTGTTGCAATGGGTGCGATGCTGATCAAAATATTGATTGATGAGCGCCTTGCTCTGCTTTGGACCGTGTCCATTGCCCTTTGTGCAACGATTATTTTCAATGAGGGAGTCACATCTGCTTTAAATTTTCACATTGGGATTTATCTATTATGTAGCGGGATTGCGGGTATTTTATTTTTAAGTAAGCAAAATCAAAGAGCGAAAATTTTACAAGCTGGGTTGTTCATCTCAGCGATTAATTTGATGGTTATATTTGCGCTCGTATTTATGCAAAATGCCCATTATAATGCACTAGAATATACTTTCTATTTCACGGCAGCGTTTATTTCGGGAATTACATCAGCGGTATTAACAATCGGATTATTGCCATTTTTTGAGGCTGGTTTTGGGATCTTATCGACGATGCGCTTAATCGAATTGTCAAACCCAAATCACCCATTGCTGAGGAAAATTTTGACGGAGGCACCAGGAACTTACCATCATAGTGTCATGGTGGCAAATTTATCTGAGTCGGCATGCGAAGCGATAGGGGCAAATGGACTTTTAGCAAGAGTAGGCTGTTACTATCATGATATTGGAAAAACGAATCGGCCACAGTTTTTTATTGAAAATCAGATGAATATTGAGAATCCGCATGATCGCTTACCGCCGCAAACGAGTAAGAATATCATTATTGCTCATGCTACTGATGGGGCAGAAATTTTGCGTAAATATAAGTTGCCAAAAGAAATTGTCGATATTGCCGAACAACATCATGGTACAACTTGTTTGAAATTCTTCTACCATAAGGCGAAGGAAAATGGCTTGGATATCGAAGAAAAGGATTATCGCTATCCTGGTCCGAAAGCTCAGACGAAGGAAACGGCGATTATCGGGATTGCTGATAGCGTTGAAGCTGCAGTGCGTTCCATGTCTAGTCCAAATCCTGAACAAATTGAGGGCCTGGTTCGAAATATCATTGCTGATCGTTTGCAGGACGGACAGTTAAATGAATGTGATTTGACTTTAAAAGAATTAGAAATAGTGGCCAATACATTATGCGAAACATTGAAAGGGATTTTCCATTCGCGGATTGAATATCCAGAAATGACAAAACAGAAGGTGAAGCAAGCATGAGTTTGAATATTGATTTTTTAGATGAAACGAATGAGGTTGGAGAAGAGCTGATTAGTCAGCTTGAAAAATTGCTCGATTTCACAGCAAAAAAAGAAGAGGTTGAGGCAGGAAGCGAACTTTCGGTCACATTTGTAACCAATGACAGAATTCAAGAAATTAATCGGGAGTATCGCGGCAAAGACTATCCGACCGATGTCATTTCCTTTGCTTTAGAAGAAATGGGAGAAGGGGAAATCGAGGTAAGTGGCAGTGATATTCCACGAGTGTTAGGAGATATTATCATCTCCATTAAGAAAGCTCATGAGCAAGCAGAGGAATACGGTCATAGCTTCGAACGAGAAATTGGATTTTTAGCTGTACATGGCTTACTCCATTTACTTGGATACGATCATGAAAATGAAAAAGACGAGAAAATAATGTTTGATCGTCAAAGGGTCATTTTAGATGAGTACGGACTACAAAGGTAAACGGCCCTTTAAATCGAATAATGTATTTCAATCCTTTCACTATGCGTTCGATGGTATCAAGCACACACTATTGACGGAAAGAAACATCAGGATCCATCTGTCTATTTCGATAGTAGTCATTGCTGCCGGGTTGATCTTAAAGATCACTTCTTTTGAGTGGATGTTTATCTTATTTGCTATTGGGGGAGTCATCGCACTAGAACTCATTAATACGGCGATAGAAAGATTAGTCGACCTTGCCACAAGCGAGCATCACCCACTAGCTAAACAAGCAAAGGACATCGCAGCAGGAGCAGTCTTAGTCTATGCTTTACTATCTGTTATCATCGGATTGATGATATTTTTACCGAAACTAATGGAGTTATCAAGCCTGTAAACAAAGCTATTTGTCTACAGGCTTTTTTACTGTCTAAGAATGTACAAATTCCCTTGCTTTAATGTTCCTATAAACAGGATTGGTATGAGAATATAACAGGAGAAATTCCGCTTAATGAGCAAGCATCATGAAAAAGCGCCAAAATAACAGGAGAAATTCCTGCAATTCAATCAAAAAATACCAAAATAAACGATTTTGCTCTCCATAAGCGGAAAATCTTCCGTTATTTCCCCTAAAAGGAGTCCATTGAGAATATAACAGGAGAAATTCCGCTTAAGGGTGAGAGCTGTTTGGAGCGAATGAGACAAACCGAAGCTTCCTATTACTAAAAAGATCCAGATTCAACAATTAAATGGATTAAACTATGTTAAAATTAAATCAATTGAGAAGCAGTATAAGGGAGGGACCTCATATGGGCTTAGCTTCGGAAATTGGTCGCATTTTACTGCCTTTTGTACTAGTGTGTGGGATTGCAATATTTGTAGTTATGAGAATGAAACATAAATATACAAAAGGCACCTTGGGCAAGAAAAAATCAATTAGCGCTCAACAATTATTAGATAGTTTCATACCACTTGGAATGATCATTGGTGGTGCTTTAGGTGTATTAAGTAGCTTATATTTGCCAATTCCTTTATTACCTACAATCAGCATGGGAGCTGGAATAGGCTTGCTTTTTGGATATTTTGCTTATGAAATTTACAGCAAAAAAGAAGAAAGAATTAGTAAATAGCGAAAAAACGTCGGAGCAAAAGTCAGCAATTAACCCTTCATGGATCTTCAAGTACTATAATAACGACACAAAAAAAGCCATTCATTTTTTGCATCTTGCTGCAGAAACCGATAAAATAGCATCACATATATTTTACCCATAAGGTCAAGTTTTTGGAAAATTCTAATTCTTTTATTACATTTTTGCAACAATTAATGAAATCTGACGCAGAATACGGTAAAATATAGGAAGTAGCAGTCTTCGTTATGAAAGGAAGTAATTATTGGTGAATCAAGAAGAACTAATCGAACAAGCAAAAATAGCAATGGAAAAAGCATATGTTCCATATTCGAAATTCAAAGTGGGAGCGGCCCTCCTTACTGCAGATGGAAAGGTATACCATGGATGCAATATTGAAAATGCCGCATATAGCATGACGAATTGTGCAGAAAGAACCGCATTGTTTAAAGCTGTTTCTGAAGGGGTGAAAAATTTCACTGTCCTTGCTGTAGTGGCGGATACAGACCGACCTGTGCCTCCATGCGGTGCTTGTCGACAAGTAATAGCTGAATTGTGCCCAAAAGACATGAAAGTAGTTTTAACGAACTTAAAAGGGGATATTAAAGAACTAACGATAGAAGAATTATTGCCTGGAGCATTTACACCGGAGGATTTGAATGACTAACTTAGAAAACAAACAGCATAAATCAGGTTTTATTTCCATTATTGGACGTCCCAATGTAGGAAAATCAACTTTTTTAAATCGTGTGATTGGGCAAAAAATAGCCATTATGAGCGATAAACCGCAAACTACAAGAAATAAGGTTCAAGGTGTGCTAACAACGAATGACTCCCAGCTCATTTTTATTGATACACCAGGAATTCATAAACCAAAGCATAAGCTTGGTGACTTCATGATGAAAGTAGCGCAGAATACACTTAAGGAAGTGGATATTGTTTTATTTATGGTCAATGCCGAAGAAGGTTACGGCCGTGGAGAAGAATTTATCCTTGAGAAATTTAAAAGTGTGAAGACTCCTATTTTCCTGGTCATTAATAAAATTGATAAGATTCACCCAGATCAATTATTAAAGTTAATTGAATCTTATAAAGAGAAGCACCCATTTGCTGAAGTAATTCCGATTTCAGCTTTGGAAGGAAATAATGTTGAGACTTTACTTGAGCAAATTAAAAAGTATTTACCTGAAGGTCCACAATTTTACCCAGCTGATCAAGTCACTGATCATCCGGAACGATTTATTGTTTCAGAGCTAATTAGAGAGAAAGCGCTCCATTTGACACGGGAAGAAATTCCTCATTCATTAGCGGTTGTTATAGAAAAAATGGAACGTCGAGATGACAAAGATGTCGTGCATGTGATGGCACAAGTGATTGTCGAAAGAGATTCACAAAAAGGGATCATCATCGGGAAGCAAGGAAGCATGTTAAAAGAAATCGGTAAAAGGGCACGCATTGATATTGAAAATCTGTTAGGTTCAAAGGTTTTTCTAGAATTATGGGTGAAAGTCCAAAAGGATTGGCGTAATAAAATGACACAGTTACGAGACTTCGGTTTTCGTGAAGATGAGTATTAAGGCCACCCCTTTTTAAATTATTATTCAAGCCTTCAGAATATGCCTACTTTGGATGAATTACCTGTCCATCGTATATTAAATTATGGGTCTTTTGCTCCCTATTCGTTGGTCGTATTAACAATATTTACGTAACATGAAATTGAGATGTCAGGGCTATGATAAGGTTAAGGATTTGGGATAGAAAATTGCTAGTCGAAAAATTGAAAGGTGGGGTTTTTGATGTTGGATTTTACCTGGAGGATATTCTCAGAGACAGGTAATATTGACACGTATCTTCTCTACAAGGAATTGGAGAAAGAAAATCAAGAAATACCCGAAAATCAGAGCAACGAGCTAGCAGAGAAGTTTCCATATCTCTAGTTTTGTCCTGCTAAAGGATGGATGGTGATGATCGATGCTACAAAAGTGTGAGGGCATCGTCATTCGAACGAGTCATTATGGTGAAGCAAATAAGGTAGTCACTTTATATACCCGTGAATGGGGAAAGGTTGGCGTGATGGCCGGAGGGGCGAAAAAACCTAGTAGCCGGCTTGCGGCAGTCACACAACCTTTTACATATGGATATTTTTTAGTAAAAAAAGGTTCAGGTCTAGGAAATCTCCAGCAAGGGGATATTATATCCTCGATGAGAGGGATAAAGGAAGATATATTTCTTACAGCCTATGCGAGCTACATTATTGATCTAACTGACAAAGCTACAGATGAGAAAAAACCAAATCCTTTTCTGTTTGAACTTCTTTATCAAACACTAAACTATATGAACGAGGGAATCGACCCTGAGATTTTGATGAACATTTATGAAATGAAAATTCTTAATATGCTTGGTTTGTATCCCGTACTTAATCAATGTTCTGTTTGTGGGAATACAGAAGGTGAATTCTCCTTCTCGATTCGAGAAGGAGGCTTTATTTGTCATCAATGTCTGGAGAAGGATCCGTACCATTATAAGATTTCAAAGGCGACGGTACAACTTCTTCGGTTATTTTATTTTATTGATATATCAAGACTGGGCAATATTTCGGTTAAAGAAGAAACGAAAAAAGAATTAAAAACGATTATTTCAGCGTATTATGATGAATACTCTGGTTTAAATTTAAAGACGAAAAGATTTTTGAAGCAGATGGATCAAATAAAAGGGTTAAAGTAAGGAATAAACCTTGACTTTATTGACAAAGTTTTTATTTTTCGTTATTATAATTTAAATTACATGCGCGAAGAAGGAAAAGAGTACTTAACATTCCTCTATGAAAGCGATCCTAGGATGGTGTGAGCTAGGAAATAGAGCGTTAAGGAAGGGCGTTCTGGAGCGTTCGTTTGAAAGTGGCTGTCAAACTTGGCAGCAAATAGGGTGGAACCGCGGGTAAACTCTCGTCCCTATGCTTAATTAAAGCATAGGGAACGGGAGTTTTTTTGTTTCTATATGCTTGGAAAAAAAGAAGGGAAGATACAGATGAATATTCAAAACATGATTTTAACACTGCAAAAGCACTGGTCAAATCAAGGTTGTATCTTAATGCAAGCTTATGATGTGGAGAAAGGTGCAGGGACGATGAGTCCTTATACATTTTTACGCGCAATCGGTCCAGAGCCTTGGAATGTGGCTTATGTCGAACCATCTCGCCGTCCAGCAGATGGCCGTTACGGAGAAAATCCAAATCGTCTTTATCAGCATCATCAATTTCAGGTGATTATGAAGCCTTCACCAGACAATATTCAAGAGCTTTATTTAGACTCTTTAAAAGCATTAGGAATTAATCCGTTAGAGCATGATATTCGTTTCGTAGAGGACAACTGGGAAAATCCATCTCTAGGCTGTGCAGGCTTAGGTTGGGAAGTATGGCTAAATGGTATGGAAATCACTCAATTCACCTATTTCCAACAGGTGGGCGGCCTAGAATGTAAGCCAGTTTCTGTGGAAATTACGTACGGGATTGAACGCTTAGCTTCTTACATTCAAGAAAAGGAAAACGTTTTTGATCTTGAATGGACTGAAGGTTTTACAGTGAGAGATATTTTCCTGCAGCCAGAGTTTGAACATTCTAAGTACACGTTTGAAACGTCTGATACGGAAATGCTCTTCAATTTATTTAATATTTATGAAAAAGAAGCGCATCGTCAAATGGACGAAGGACTTGTTCATCCAGCCTATGACTATGTCTTGAAATGTTCTCATACTTTCAATCTTTTAGATGCAAAAGGGGCAATCTCTGTCACTGAACGAACTGGATATATTGGCCGTTGCCGTAATTTAGCCAGAAAAATTGCGAAAACATTTTATGAAGAAAGGGAAAAGCTAGGTTTCCCAATTTTAAAGGGCAAGGAGGACATCGGTCATGAGTAAGGATTTGTTAATTGAGATCGGCCTAGAAGAAATGCCAGCACGGTTTGTCACAAGCTCAATCGAGCAATTTACATCAAGAATTCAAAAATGGTTTTTAGATAAAAAGATTGATATAGGCGATATTGAGTCCTATTCAACACCTCGCCGCTTGGCAGTGATCGTTAAAGAAGTCTCTGAGTCCCAGCAAGATATTCAGGAAGAAGCAAAAGGGCCAGCGAAAAAAATCGCCTTAGATGAGAATGGCAATTGGTCGAAGGCGGCAATCGGTTTTAGCCGAGGACAAGGAATGAGTGTTGATGATATTTATTTTAAAGAAATCGGCGGAGTTGAATATGCTCATGTAGAAAAATTTATCAAAGGGGAAGAAACGAGATCACTTCTCCCTGAACTGAAACAAATCATCACGGGCTTAAGTTTTCCGAAAAATATGCGTTGGGCAAATGAGGAAATGAAATATATAAGACCAATTAAATGGCTTGTAGCCATGTTTGGTCAAGAAGTTATTCCATTTTCGATTACGAATGTGGAAACAAGTAATTGGACGAGAGGACATCGCTTTCTTGGAGAACAGGTTGACATTCCTTCACCAGAGGGTTATGTTGTCACACTCCTTGGACAATATGTTGTGGCCAATAGCGAGGAAAGAAAAGCTGCGATCGTCTCACAATTGAAAAAGATCGAAGAAGAAAATAATTGGGTGATTCCGATTGATGAAGAGTTATTAGAAGAGGTTAATAATTTAGTGGAATATCCAACGGCTCTCTTCGGACGCTTTGAAGAAGAGTATCTTGAGTTACCAGAGGAAGTCCTCATCACATCGATGAAGGAGCATCAACGTTACTTCCCAGTTAAATCGAAGGATGGAAAGCTACTTCCTTTCTTTGTAACGGTTCGCAATGGAGATCATCAGCATCTTGAGACTGTGGCAAAGGGGAATGAGAAAGTATTAAGAGCACGTCTAGCAGATGCGGCCTTCTTCTATAAAGAAGATCAGAAACTTGAAATAGGTAAGGCTTTGGAAAAGTTTCAAACAATTGTTTACCACGAAGAAATTGGTACATTGGCTGAAAAAGTAGAGCGAGTGAAGCAATTAGCCCAAAAGCTAACTGTGGAGCTAGACTTTTCAAACGAAGAGAAAGTGACTACAAATCGTGCCGCAGAGATAAGTAAATTTGATCTCGTTACCAACATGGTGTATGAATTTCCTGAACTACAAGGCTTCATGGGTGAAAAATATGCCATTCAAAAGGGCGAGTCGGTGGAAGTGGCAAAAGCAATCAATGAGCATTATATGCCTAGAAATGCAGAGGATGACACAGCAAGTTCAAATCCTGGAGCAGCGCTAGCAATAGTTGAGAAGCTCGATACAATCGTATCTACCTTTGCTATCGGTTTGATTCCAAGTGGTTCACAAGACCCTTATGCATTAAGAAGACAAGCTGCAGGAATCGTGCAAACACTCGTGAATAAAAATTGGGATATTAAACTAGAAAAACTCATCCTTTTCAGTGTTGAGTTGATTGAAGAAGCTCAATTTTCAAAGTTAAGTAGAGCAGAATTAGAGAAAGAGCTTATTACTTTCTTTAAGTTAAGATTAAAGTATCTTCTTCAAGAACGAGGCATTCGCTATGATGTTATAGATGCTGTTCTTTCAGAGCAGATTGGAAGTGTATCCGCTCTAGTTCAAAAAGCGGTAACGCTAAATGGTCATAAAGAGGATGAAGGCTTTAAAGAAACGATGGAAGCGTTAAGCAGGGTCATCAATATTGCCCGCAAAGCTGATGAGATTGTAGAAATTCAACCTTCATTATTTGAAAACAAGGAAGAAAATAATCTCTATAAAGCATTCGTCGATGTGGAGCAAGCGTTAGTAGCGGATGTGACGGAGGAAGAGTATTACCAAATGCTCGTGTCATTAAAAACACCAATCAATGAGTACTTTGATCACACAATGGTGATGGTTGAGGATGTAAACGTAAGAAATAATCGTTTAAGCTTATTAGTGAAATTGGCAAATGTTATTAAAGGCTTTGCTGATGTAACGGAAATTATGGTGAAATAAAGCTTTTCGTAACTGTTCAATTTGAAAATTGTCTACTGTAAGAGCCTGTTCCATTTGAATGGGCTCTTACTTAATGTAAGGTTCCTTTCCTAAGTGATGTCACATTGAACGAAGGGAAATTAAAAAACGAACATTTCTGGCATAATTCATTCAAGCACACCTGAAATTCTATTATTTTATTTTGTTTAGAGTTATATTCGTTCGCCTTTTTCCTTGAGAAGCAATAATATGAAATTGATTCTCCTATATAGGATTAAAACTTTCAGTCCAGCAATCAGTAGTATATAATATTATTTATTAAGTATGGCATTATTCACGCAGTTGTTAGGTGGTGAGTACAATAGAGCTCAACAAGCGGCAAGAACGAATCTTAGAAATCGTCAAGGATAACGGTCCGATCACAGGAGAGCAAATCGCTGAACGGTTAAACTTAACGCGTGCTACTCTGCGTCCTGATTTGGCTATTTTAACGATGGCAGGGTATTTAGATGCTAGACCAAGGGTCGGCTATTTTTATACAGGAAAATCAGGTGTTCAACTACTAACTGAAAACCTTAAAAAGCTGTATGTGAAGGACTATCAATCTATCCCAGTCGTTGTTAATGAAAATATAGCGGTGTATGATGCAATCGTAACGATGTTTCTAGAGGATGTGGGGACACTATTCGTTGTAGACGGGCAAAACCTTTTAGTTGGTGTTCTTTCGCGAAAAGATTTGCTCCGTGCAAGTATTGGTAAACAGGAATTAACGACTCTCCCAGTTAATATCATTATGACAAGGATGCCTAATATTACGATGTGTGAGAAGGAAGATTTGTTAATTGATGTAGCAAGTAAGTTAATCGATAAACAAATTGATGCCTTACCTGTCGTCAAAGAAACGGATAAAGGCTTTGAAGTCATTGGTCGAGTCACAAAAACCAATTTAACAAAAGCGTTAGTTGCACTGGCTAAAAATGAATAGCGCCTATAATGAGGTACAAATACTCTATAGCGGACAAAGTACAATATAGTTGCAGAGGGGATGGTTATTGAAATGGGAAAAATTCCAATCATCTATGTAGTATCTGACTCTGTTGGGGAAACGGCAGAGCTTGTAACGAAGGCGGCAGTGAGCCAATTTAATGGAAGCAATGCCACCATTAAACGCTTCCCATATGTAGAAGACATTGAGGATATAGATGAAGTGATTTCTCTTGTGAAAATGGACAAGGGTATGATTGCTTATACGTTAGTAAAACCAGATATTCGTGAATATATGAAAGAAGCGAGCATTAGAGAACGAATTTATGCGTGTGATATTATTGGGCCATTGATTGATGAAATCCAAGCAGCGAGCGGTATCAAACCACTATTTGAACCAGGACTAGTGAGAAAGCTTGATGAAGATTATTTCAAAAAGGTAGAAGCAATTGAGTTTGCTGTAAAATATGATGATGGACGAGACCCAAGAGGGATCCTAAAGGCGGATATTGTCTTAGTCGGAGTATCTAGGACATCGAAAACCCCGCTTTCACAATATTTAGCTCATAAAAGATTAAAGGTTGCAAATGTTCCATTAGTACCTGAAGTGGATCCACCCGAGGAGCTTTTTCAAACTTCACCAGAAAAATGTTTTGGTTTGAAGATTGGTTCGGAAAAACTAAATAGTATTAGACGAGAAAGATTAATTTCCCTCGGATTAAATGATCAAGCGAGCTATGCAAACTTATCTAGAATTAACGAGGAACTAGAATACTTTGAGAAAATTATTTCTAGAATCGGTTGTCAGACGATTGATGTGACAAACAAAGCTGTAGAAGAAACAGCAAACATTATTTTAAATCAATATTATAAAGGAAAAATATCTCAATAATGTGAATGACTAGTACGACATGTGCTAGTTTTCTTTTTTTGTAAGAAAAAATGATGGAAAAATACTATTGTTTATACTATAATAAAAAATTGTGATAAAAATGTTTATTATAGGTTTAGACTTACTTATGAACGAATAAACTAATTATGAATAGAAGTCAAGTTCAGAAGCAAAAGAAAATTCGACAAATCGAAGTTTCAAAACTTATTCCTTTTTTAAGCAGGAATATGTGGAGTGATGTAGAATTTATAGTACATTAGGAAAACCAAAGGTTATTGTGGATGCTGATTCATGTCCAGTGAAAGCGGAAATTGTCGAAATTGCTCAGAATTTTGATGTGAATGTTTCCTTTGTTGCATCCTATAATCATGTAACAAACGACACTTTAGGTGGAACTTGGCATTATGTTGATTCAGATAAAGAGGCTGCAGACTTGTTTATTATGAATCATGTTGATGCTGGGGATATTGCTGTTACACAGGATATCGGCTTAGCCTCAACCCTATTATCGAAGAGAGTGACAGTCCTTAGTCCTCGGGGAAGCTTATATGAAGAAAAAGACATCGATTCTGCATTACATATGAGATATTTATCTGCTAAAGCCCGCAGGCAAGGGAAATACGGAAAAGGTCCGAAACCATTTACGATCGAGGATCGAATCCACTTTAGAAAAAATTTCACAAATTTATTGTCGAAAATTAAAGGGGATCTTTGATTTTTGCCGAATATCTCTTCAATAAGCTTATTATGAACATTTTCTTTAACATGCAAGGGGTCTTACGAAATAACAATATATGGAGTTGTTTTCAATGCAGGTGCGAATTCCTGAAGAAAAAATAAATGAAATTCGCCAAGCCGTTGATATAGTCGATCTGATTAGCGACTATGTGCAACTAAAAAAACAAGGGCGTAACTATATGGGTCTATGCCCATTCCATGGTGAAAATACGCCATCCTTCTCCGTTTCACCAGATAAGCAAATTTATCATTGCTTTGGATGTGGAGCAGGAGGAAATGTTTTCTCGTTTATTATGGAGCTTGACAGTCTCTCTTTTCCAGAAGCGGCGATCAAGTTGGCTGAAAAAGCGAATGTTGAGCTGGACATTTCGCCAACACAAGCTACTTCAACGGAGACATCTTTTTCAAAAGAATTAAAACAAATGATTGAAGCCCACGAATTAATACGTAAATTCTATCATCATTTATTGGTAAACACAAAAGATGGTCAGCATGCGCTAGAATATCTGCTGAACCGAGGATTTACAAAAGAATCAATTGAAAAATTCCAAATCGGTTATTCTTTAAACTCATGGGAATTTGTTTATAAATTTTTGACGAAGAGGAATTTTGAACCTGCGATATTAGAAAAATCAGGTCTCATTATTAAACGAGAAAATGACGGAACCTATTTTGACCGATTCCGCGATCGAATTATGTTCCCTATTTTTGACCAAAAAGGAAATACGATTGCTTTTTCTGGGAGATCTCTGGGGTCAGATGAACCTAAATATTTGAATAGTCCCGAAACAGCAATCTTTAATAAAAGTAAAATTTTATATAACTTTCATTTAGCAAGACCGACAATTCGCAAATTACAGCAAGTTATTCTTTTTGAAGGGTTTGCTGATTGTATTGCAGCTGATCGGGCAGGCGTTGAGAATGGGGTCGCCACAATGGGGACATCATTGACCAATGACCATGTTGCCTTAATTAGGAGGAATAGCGAATCCGTTACGATTTGTTATGACTCTGACAAAGCAGGAATAGGCGCTGCATACCGAGCAGCTAACATGCTGGTTGAAGCTGGTTCTCAAGTAAGAGTTGCTATGATGCCAGATGGCCTAGATCCGGATGATTATATAAAAAAATACGGGGAAGCTAAATTCAATAAAGAAATCATCGGTTCAAGCATGACATTCATGTCTTTTAAACTTTTATACTTTAGAAGAGGAAAAGATCTTCAAAACGAAGGAGATCGCTTGCAGTATATCGAAGAAGTATTAAGGGAGATTAGTCAGCTTGATAAGGCTGTCGAACGAGACCATTACTTAAGACAGATTTCAAATGAATTTTCACTTTCGTTAGATGCTTTAAAAGAACAGCAGAAGCAACTATATTTTAACAATAAAAGAAATAATCAAGGCCAATCATTTTCAGAGCAGAAACAAATATTTATACCGAATAGGCAGATTGAACCATTAAAACCAGCTTTTCACAATGCGGAAAGAAGATTAATTTACCACATGATGAGAGATCCTAATATTGCTTATAAAGTACAGGATAAGCTTTTAGGCCATTCTTTTAATATTGATGAACATCAAGCGATTATTACTTATTTATATGGATATTATGAAAAAGGGATGGAGCCAAATCCCAGTCAATTTATGAATTATTTGACAGATGATAAGCTAAGGCGAACGATCGCTCATATTGAAATGATGTCTGTCAATGAGGAATTAAGTGAACAAGAATTAAACGATTATATTAATCAGGTGTTGAAACATCAAAAGATGTTAAAGATAAAGGAAAAAGAAAAAGAGCGTCAACAATTAGAGACAGAATCTGATTTTTCTGGAGCGGCTAGAATTGCCATGGAAATCATTCAGTTAAGGAAGTCTCTATGATGAACATTGGTTTCAAATGAAGGTTATGTGGAAAAAACAGATAACCTATTGATGATAAATAAAATGAACGATTTCAATCGTTTTCGTGATTTGAAGAAGGAGGGGTACATATGGCTGAAAAGTCGGCCCGTTCAAAAGAGGTTGATTCAGATTTGACCCTAGAACAAGTAAAAGAACAATTAACAGAAGTAGGAAAGAAAACAGGTGTTCTCGCCTATGATCATATTGCAGAAAAGCTATCCAGTTTCGAATTAGATTCGGATTCAATGGATGAATTCTACGCGTTTTTAGAAGAACATGGTGTTGAACTCGTAGATGAAAATGATGATAGTGATCCAAATGTGCAAGAACTTACAAAAGGTGAAGAAGAATTCGATTTAAATGACCTCAGTGTTCCTCCTGGAGTAAAGATTAATGATCCAGTTCGCATGTATTTAAAAGAAATTGGTCGCGTTGACTTACTTTCAGCAGAAGAAGAAATAAACTTAGCTGAAAGAATCGAAGATGGCGATGAAGAAGCGAAACGCCGTTTAGCTGAAGCAAACCTTCGTCTCGTTGTTAGTATCGCTAAGCGTTATGTTGGACGTGGAATGCTGTTCCTTGATTTAATTCAAGAGGGAAATATGGGATTAATTAAGGCCGTTGAAAAATTCGACTATCGCAAAGGCTTTAAGTTCAGCACGTATGCAACTTGGTGGATTCGCCAAGCGATTACTCGTGCGATTGCAGACCAAGCGAGAACGATTCGTATTCCGGTTCATATGGTGGAAACAATCAATAAATTAATCCGTGTTCAACGTCAGCTTCTACAGGATTTAGGTCGTGAACCGTCACCTGAAGAAATTGCCGAAGATATGGATTTAACACCTGATAAAGTACGTGAAATCTTAAAAATTGCTCAAGAACCTGTTTCCCTTGAAACTCCAATTGGTGAAGAGGATGATTCACATTTAGGAGATTTCATCGAAGATCAAGATGCAACATCTCCTTCAGAGCATGCAGCCTATGAGCTTTTAAAAGAGCAGCTTGAAGATGTTCTCGATACGTTAACCGATAGAGAAGAAAATGTATTGCGACTTCGTTTTGGGCTTGATGATGGTCGTACACGCACACTTGAAGAAGTCGGTAAGGTCTTTGGTGTTACACGTGAGCGAATTAGACAGATTGAAGCAAAGGCACTTCGTAAGCTGAGACATCCAAGCAGAAGCAAAAGACTTAAGGACTTTTTAGAATAGAATAAAAAATGATTGCTTGAAAATAGTTTACTTCTTACAATTGAAGTAAGCTATTTTTTTTATGGATAATAGTGCTTTTAAACAAAGGATGCGAAATTATGGATGAAAAACGAAAAACGATTATTATTAACGAAATTGTAACCTGGAAGGAAAATCGAATGCTTCCAGAACATTATTGTGATTACCTGTTAGCGTTGTATACGGAAGGAAACTCTCCTGAATCGGAACCTAGTAAATTAAAAGGAACGAAGAAAAAATTTCAGAAATCAACCATTCTTCCGCTTCTGTTAATTCCAATATATGTTTTTTTCTTTTATTTTACAGAATTATCTTTCGATTTGCAAATGGGCCTTGGAGTAGTTTTGATTATCATCGCTATGCTAACGACATATTATTTTTTCAGAAAAGGGATTCAATATCAAATTGCCCTTATTATATCAGGACTTATTTTACTGCTGACGAGTACCGAAGTGGCCTCTCACTATATGGGTGAAAATATTTTTATTCTCTATTTCATTTTAGCTGTAAATTGTCTGTTATGGATTGTGACTGGGAAGAAGCTAAAGCTCTTATACTTTATGATTTCTGGTTATCTTGGCCTTGGAGTTCTTACCTTATCCATTTTTATCCAATTTTTATCGTCTAACTAAAATTTTTTTGAAATATAGAGATAATTCTAAAAATAACCTCATACTATCATTGTAAGCGATTCCACTGATAGGTCAAGGGGGGATTTATATGAATTTTGATCTCACAACTGAGCAGGAGATGATCCGCCGTACGATTAAGGAGTTTGCAAATGAGGTTGTAGCGCCAGGAGCAAATGAACGAGATAGAAAAAAAGAATTTCCGAGTGATATTTTTAAAAAGCTCGCTGAAATGGGCATGATGGGTCTTCCTTTTCCCGAAGAATATGGAGGAGGTGGGGCGGATTCAATCAGCTTTGCGATTGTAACTGAAGAATTGAGTCGGGCATGTGCTTCAACAGGGATCACTTATTCTGCCCATATTTCTTTAGGAGGGGCACCTCTTGCCTTATTTGGTACAAAGGAGCAAAAGGAAAAATACTTAGTTCCAATCTGTCAAGGCCATTCGCTCGGAGCGTTTGGGTTAACCGAGCCTAACGCTGGATCGGATGCAGGAGGTACTGAAACAACGGCAAGGGAAGAGAACGGGTATTACGTCATTAATGGGAGCAAATGTTTTATTACGAATGCAAGCTATGCCAAGCATCTTGCGTTAACCGCTGTAACTAGTGTCGACAATGGGAAAAAAGAAATCAGCGCAATTATTGTGCCAACAAATATTAAAGGGTTTTCGATCACTAGTTCTTATGAAAAAATGGGCTTACATGCCTCAAATACGACTGAGCTTGTTTTAGAAAATGTTCAGGTACCGACTGAAAATCTTTTGGGGAAAAAAGGCGATGGATTTAAACAATTTCTCATTACATTAGATGGAGGAAGAATTGGAATTGGGGCAATGGCTGTGGGTATAGCTCAAGCTGCTTATGAAAAGGCGCTTGTGTACGCAAAAACTAGGCAGCAATTTGGAACGGCGATCTCAAAGTTCCAAGTAATTCAGTTTAAATTAGCTGATATGGCTATGAAAATTGAGTTAGCTCGCAATATGGTTTATAAGGCAGCGTGGTTAAAAGATGCTGGTCGCAGCTTTACGAAGGAGGCAGCGATGTGCAAGCTATATGCTTCGGAAATCTGTACAGAGGTAGCCAATCAGGCTGTCCAAATTCACGGTGGCTATGGCTATATGAAAGAATATGAGGTCGAACGTTATGTAAGAGATGGAAAGCTGACAGAAATTGGCGAAGGAACATCCGAAATTCAAAGGATGGTGATTGCTCGTCAAATCGGCTGCTAAGTTTTTGGGAATATAAAATGGAAATCAAACAAATAATAACCATTGAAAACTTCACGATCTTGAGTGGAGTTTTTGACATTTTTATGAACTTACTGTGACAAACTTTACTTTAGGTCTTTTCCTTCTTTCGATTTTCGAGTAAAATAAAGATTGTTTGTAATTATATCTTGTCTTTTTCATAATGGCGTACATACTGTTGTTTTCTCATTGTGAAATAGACTCAATTATTTGACTGGTTGTTCTTACATAAGGGAGGTAAACGCAATGAATCGGAATCCAATTATTCCATTTGTTCTAATTATGGTCATTGGGGTAGGTCTCATGTTCTTAATGTCATTTAAAGGTGTCGGAGACATGAAAGAAATCGCAGCGGAAGAAGAAAATGGTGGTGCAGAAACAGAAGATTTAGCTTCTGCGACTCCAGAAGAGCTTTACCAGCAAAGTGGCTGTGTAAGTTGCCATGGTGGAAACTATGAAGGTGGAATGGGTCCAGCTTTAACTGGTGTTGGTGACCATCTATCTCAAGAAGAAATCCAAGATATCTTAATTAATGGTAAGGGTGCAATGCCGCCTAATTTAGTTCAAGGTAGAGAAGCTGAAATGGCTGAATGGTTAGCAGGATTAAAATAAAATAATGTTAAAAGGTCCTTTGCATATGTAAAGGACTTTTTCTATACTGATAAAATGGAGAATAAACTCTATAGTCTTGATGAAGTGGTGAAGGAATGAATATTGATAAACTATCAGAACGCCTACAAACGGTGGCCAAATACATCCCTGCAGGAAGTCGTATCGCCGACATTGGTTCAGATCATGCATACTTACCCTGTCATGTCGTGAAGAAGGGACAAGTAAGCTATGCGATTGCTGGGGAGGTTGTAGAAGGTCCCTTTCAATCAGCAAAAAAACAAGTGGCAACAGAAGGTCTTAAAGATCGTATTGATGTACGGAAAGGAAATGGGTTAGAGGTCATTTCTAGCGGTGAAGTCGATTGTATTACCATTGCTGGGATGGGGGGAGCTTTGATTGCGAGCATCCTCGATGAGGGTGTCAAAAAGCTGGAAAAGGTAAAGAGACTCATTTTGCAGCCGAATTTAAGTGCAAAGTCGATTAGACAATGGTTAGTAGACCATGGCTGGGAGCTTATTGAAGAAGAAATTTTAGAAGAAGATGGGAAAATTTATGAAGTTCTCGTTGCTGAAAAAGGAGAGCCTCTGAAGCCGTACAATAATTTGGATAGACAAGCTTTATTATTAATGGGCCCCTTTTTAGTCCAACAAAAAACGGAGCCTTTTATGAAAAAATGGGCGGGCGAAGTTGCGAATTGGAAAAGTATTTTAGCTAAACTTGAAGAAGCAGCAAAAAGCGAAGATAACCAAAAGAAAAAAGCGGAGCTAGTAGAAAAAATTTTAATGGTAGAGGAGGTTCTAAAGTCTTGAAAAATGCCAATGGCTATGAAGTGATCCAATTATTTGAGCAATTTTCTCCTAAGGCTTACGCAATGGAGGGAGATAAGATCGGCTTACAAATTGGACGTCTTAATAAACCAGTTCGTAAAGTTTTAGTGGCTTTAGATGTGCTAGAGGAAGTGGTGGATGAAGCAATTGCTGAAAATGTCGAGCTTATTATTGCTCATCACCCGATTATTTTTCGTCCATTACAAAAGATTTCGACAGAACAAACCTCTGGAAGAATCATTGAGAAATTAATCAAGCATGATATTGCCGTCTATGCAGCCCATACGAATTTAGATGTCGCAACAGGTGGCGTAAATGATTTATTAGCAGAAGCGTTAGGACTTACAAACACAGAGGTTCTTGTGCCGACCTTTGAAGTAAAACTGAAGAAATTAGTCGTTTTCGTTCCAGAAGAAAATGCGGAAGAACTAAGAAAAGCATTAGGAAATGCCGGAGCAGGAGCCATTGGAAATTACAGTCATTGTACATTTTCGGCTAGTGGTACAGGACAATTTCTCCCTGGTGAAGATACGAACCCTCATATCGGTTCCCATGGTAAGCTTGAAAGTGTGAATGAGTCTCGAGTAGAAACAATTTATCCTGCCCATATGGAGAAGAAGATTCTCTCAGCTATGTTTAAGAGCCATCCATACGAAGAAGTTGCCTATGATATTTACAGTTTAGACAATTCAGGAGAGTCATTAGGACTGGGGAGAATTGGGTATGTAAATGAAATGTCATTAGAGGAATTCGCCGAACATGTTAAAAAGGCATTAGGAGTAACAGGCGTTCGTGTGGTTGGGAATTTGAAAGAGAGAATTAAGAAGGTTGCTGTCCTTGGCGGTGACGGAAATAAGTATTTTCGCTCTGCAAAGTTTAAAGGGGCAGAAGTTTACGTAACAGGGGATATGTATTACCATGTGGCCCATGATGCGATGATGGAAGGGTTGAATATTATCGATCCCGGCCATCATATTGAACAAATTATGAAAAAGGGTGTCGCTGACATTCTCGCAAAGATGTGTCAAGATAAGGGTTTGAACGTTTCGTTTATCGCTTCAAAACCAAATACAGACCCCTTCCAATTCATATAAAAAAAAACCGGGCAATTGCCCGGTTATACTTTTTTAACTTTAGGTAAAATTTTATTTAAAGGTACTTTTTTCTCGACCTTCCAAGTCGATTCATCTTGTGGATTGAATTGCTCGATAAATGAAATGACTTCTTTCGTAATCGGCGTTGGAGTAGAAGCGCCTGAAGTGACTGCGACTGTCTCTGCGTCTTTAATCCATTCGATCTTCAGCTCGCTTAAATCACCGATTCGATAAGCCTTTGTCCCAGCAATTTCCTCTGAAACTTGTGCTAGACGATTGGAGTTATTACTCTTTGGATCGCCCACTACAATCGTTACATCAGCAGAACCAGCTGTTTGTGCCACAGCTTCTTGTCTCACTTGAGTGGCATTACAAATTTCGTTATGAAACTCAGCACGAGGGAATTTTTCCTTCAAAAGCTCCATAATATGACCAACATCCCACTGGCTCATCGTCGTCTGATTTGTGACGATAAGCTTATCATGATTCAGCTGAAGATGATTTACATCTTCTTCCGTCTCTACTAGGTGAACAATGCCAGGGGCAACGCCAAGCGCTCCTTCAGGCTCTGGATGGCCCTTTTTGCCAATGTAGATGACGTGGAACCCTTCTGCCTCTTTTTCTCTTATCAGGTCATGAGTTCTCGTAACATCTGGGCAAGTAGCATCAATGGTCACAAGTCCTTTTTCCTTTGCCAATGTACGAACCTCAGGAGAGATTCCATGGGCTGTAAAAATGACCGTCCCTTTGTCCACTTTTTCGAGTATTTCTTTTCGATTGCTTCCGTCTAATGTAATAATGCCTTCTTCTTCAAAAGCATCTGTTACATGCTTATTATGAACAATCATCCCAAGGATGTAGATGGGCCGAGGCAATGTTTTATCTAAAGCGGCATTTCTTGCAATCACCATGGCATCAACAACACCATAGCAGTAGCCGCGTGGAGAAATCTTAATAACTTTCATTTAATAACCCCCTAAAAGCGAAGATTGCTCTTAATCTATTAGACAATTTCTCAGTAAGTAAGAAAGTAATAGAATATAGTGCAATAAACACAAAAAAATGATTTCATGATGGATCATAACTCTTCTCCCACGAACTCATTATAAAGGATTTCAACGAAAACCTCAATTTGAGGAAGTTGGAAAAAGAATAGCAAGAGTAGAAAAGTGCTTTTAATGTTTTTGGCATAATCATGCATGATGAGTCCTTATGTGACATCCTTTTCTCTTCCCTCATGATAAAAAGGCATTGAGATTCAAATCTCGATGCCTTTTGTCGACCTGAACGAATGCTCATGAAAGCATTCATTACCAAATCTTCTTTTTTAAATATATAACTTGGGAGCTGATGCCCCTTTTTTAGAAGAATTTTTTCTTTGACTTGCTTTTTCATTTTCACCAGTAGGTGCTGCTTTTTTCTTTTTACTTTGTGTCTTCTTTTTTTGAACTTCTTCTTTGGGGGAGTCTTCCTCAGATTCCGAGGGGAGATCCCTAAAGCCTTTATAGAGCTTCCATAATGAAGGTAGATTCTTGACCATTGGACCATATTGCTGAACCATCGGACCAATCTGTTGTGCCGTGCTTAACATTTTCTCCGTATTCGCCAAAAATCCATTTAATGCATTTGGATCGGTTAGTGTTTTTAACAAACCACCACCACCGCCTCGACTGGTTGCTTGCCCTGCGGCTGAGGATGTAGGAAAAGAAAAAGGATTTGAAGCTCCCCTTTGGTTCCCGCGATTTCCGAGTAGCTTTGCTAAAAGTCCACCACCACCGCCTCCACGTTGTGGGCGTGGTGGTCTAAACCCAGCCCTGTTCATGGAAGGTCCTCCTCTTGGCATCATCGAACCTCTCGGTGGGTTTCCAGGTGGGGGAAAAGGAGACCTCATTCTAGGTTGCATTACTTTTCCTCCTTTCATTCTGTCGTTCTCTAGACATCTACATAGATTCTCTCCTATTAAGGTATGCACATGATCAGGATTCGTTAAGTACTTTTGCGAAAATAGAGTTGAATTTGATCGAGATAAATGAAACAAAATATGCTTAATTGGCGCTAATGAGAAATCTTTATTATAATGATTAGATGATGTCCAAAAAGGACGAACATGATGAAGGAGTAGAAGGATGACTGAATCGAAATTTAACATATATGGTTTTCAACCATTTGTGATGGAAGCTTTACAGAAAATAGGGTTTAATGAACCAACGGAAATTCAACAAAGGCTGATCCCCATTGTCCAAAAGGGAGAAAGTGCGATTGGACAGTCGCAAACAGGGACAGGAAAAACTCACTCATATATTTTGCCGATCATTGATAAGATAGAGCCAGCAAAAAAAGAAGTACAAGCAGTTATTACAGCCCCAACAAGAGAACTCGCCAGTCAAATTTATCAAGAAATTTTAAAAATAACAGAGTACAGTGAAAAAGAGATATCAACACGTCTATTTATTGGTGGTACGGATAAGCAAAGAACGATTGAAAAGCTTAAAACGCAGCCTCATATTGTCGTTGGTACGCCAGGAAGAATGAACGACTTAGCTAAGGATCAAGCCCTTTACATCCATAAATCGACAACACTTGTGGTCGATGAAGCAGATTTAATGCTTGATATGGGCTTTATTGAAGATATTGACCAAATAGCTGCAAGAATGCCGGAACAACTCCAAATGCTTGTGTTCTCGGCAACGATACCAGAAAAGCTAAAACCTTTTTTGAAAAAATATTTAGAAAACCCACAGTATGTTCATATTGAACCAAAGCAACTAACAGCAGAAAAAATTGCCCATTATTTATTGCCGTCCCGTCACCGTAGTAAAAAAGAAATTGTCTATGATGTTCTAACAGCCTATAATCCATACTTGGCGATAGTGTTTACGAATACGAAAAAGATGGCTGATGAAGTGGCGAATGCATTAGCGTATAAGGGCTTAAAAGTTGGACGAGTTCATGGCGATCTTAGTCCTAGAGAACGTAAGAAAATGATGAAGCAAATTAAGGATTTAGAATTTCAATACATTGTTGCAACCGATTTGGCTGCAAGAGGAATTGATATAGAAGGGGTTAGTCATGTGATTAATTATGAACTCCCTTCTGATTTAGATTTTTATGTCCATCGAGTCGGACGAACAGCTCGTGCCGGTTATTCAGGAGTGGCTCTTACGATTTATAGTTCATCAGATGAGGATGCACTTAATCGTTTGGAAAATCTTGGCATTCAATTTAAAAATGTTGACTTGAGGGATGGCGAGATTGTTGAAATAAGCGATCGAAATAAAAGAAAGAAACGACAAAGACAACAAGATGAAATTGATGTGATGGCAAAATCGATTGTCAAAAAGCCTAAAAAGGTTAAGCCAGGCTATAAGAAAAAGATGCAGTCTGAAGTCGATAAAATTAAAAAGCGTCAAAATCGCTTAAAAAGAAAATAAGAAAATGATGTAAGGGAGAGATCAGAATGTTGAAAATTGGATCACATGTATCAATGAGTGGGAAGAACATGCTTTTATCAGCTAGTGAGGAAGCTGTTTCTTACGGTGCTAACACATTTATGATTTATACCGGGGCTCCGCAAAACACGAGACGTAAGAAGATTGAAGACTTGAATATTGAGGCAGGCCATGCACATATGAAGGAGAATGGCATTGATGAAATCGTCGTCCATGCTCCCTATATTATCAATATAGGCAACACGACGAATCCTGATACTTTTGATTTAGGAGTACGGTTTTTAAGAAGTGAAATTGAGCGTACGGAAGCGATTGGGGCAAAGCAAATTGTGCTCCACCCAGGTGCTCATGTAGGCGCTGGGGCCGAAGCCGGAATTCAGAAGATCATCGAGGGTTTAAATGAAGTGTTAACGGGCGAGGAGTCGTTGCAAATTGCATTAGAAACAATGGCAGGTAAAGGATCAGAGTGTGGGAGAACATTCGAAGAACTCGCCATGATTATTGACGGGGTAACCCATAATGATCGTCTTTCTGTCTGCTTTGATACTTGTCATACCCATGATGCAGGCTACAATATTGTCGAGGATTTTGATGGTGTTTTAAATCAATTCGATAAAATTGTTGGAATGGAGCGTTTAAAAGTTCTTCACATTAATGATAGTAAAAACGAATGTGGAGCAAGTAAAGATAGACATGAAAACATTGGTTTTGGACATATAGGCTTTAAGGCGTTAAATCATATTGTTCATCATCCTCAACTTATGGATGTTCCAAAAATCCTTGAAACACCTTATGTTGGTGAAGACAAAAATAATAAAAAGGCACCGTACAAGCATGAGATTGCTATGCTTCGTACGAAAGAATTTAATGAAAGCTTGCTAGAAAACATTATGGCTGAGTAAAAGGAAATCCACTCATACCCTGAGTGGATTTCGATATTTTACCTAGTAAAACTAACAAATATACGATTGATTTCATTGGCTTTGTCAGGGCCTACTATTTTCGCAATTTCACTAATGACTTTTGTTCTTTCATCGTCATTAAAAATATTGACATTTCTTCCTCTTAAATGAGCGGCTATTTTGTTTGCTTGCTCATTGGTAATACTAACTTGAAATTGTTTACCATATTTAAGTAATTCTTTTCCTGTAATGGAATTGATTTTATGATTAATGATTTTCTGGAAAATTTTCACATGTCCCACGCCCCTTCAAATTTATTTTATGAGCATGGTTATCCAGTTGTGACAGACAGCATAAAGCTTTACATAAAGGGTTACATCCTGTATACTACTAAATCGTAATGATTCTAATTTAATTTGAAAAAACTAGGTGATATGATGAATGCCGAGCAACCAATTATCGAAATTGATCATTTGTCTTTTCATTATGAAAAGGAAAATGTTTTAGAAAATATTGAACTAACGATTCCTATGGGAGCTTTCTTAGCCGTTGTGGGTCCGAATGGATCAGGGAAGTCAACCTTATTAAAGTTGATTCTTGGTCTCCTAAAGTTACAACAAGGGCATATTCGCCTTTTTGGGGAAGAGATTCATCGTTTTAAGGATTGGCACCAAATCGGATTTGTTTCTCAAAAAGCAAATTCATTTAATACAGGATTTCCTGCTACTGTATATGAGGTCGTAAGCAGTGGGTTAACAAAGAAAGTCGGCCTTTTTAAATTTTTGCGGGCAGAAGAACATCGGAAGATTAAAGAGGCCATTGAATCAGTTGGATTAATTGAGTATATGAACAGGAATATTGGCCAGCTTTCAGGAGGGCAACAGCAGAGAGTGTTTATAGCAAGAGCATTGGTAAGTGAGCCAAAGTTGTTGATTCTCGATGAACCTACCGTTGGGGTAGACGCACAGAATGTTCAATCTTTTTATGAGATGCTTGCGCATTTAAATAAGGAGCGTGGAATTACACTTCTTTTAGTTACCCATGATATCGGGACGATTTCTGATAAAGTATCACATGTAGCATGTTTAAATAAATATTTGCATTTCCACGGGAAAACAGAGGAATTTGAACAGCTACAACTCAATGATATGTCACAGATTTATGGTCATGATGTTCATTTGCTTTCTCACGAACATCATCATCATGAAGGAGTTTAAACATGATCCGGGATTTACTACAATATGAATTTTTACAAAATGCCTTCCTAACGGGAATGATTATTGGAATCATTGCTCCATTATTAGGAGTTTTTATCGTTGTAAGGCGTTTGTCTCTTATCGCAGATGCGTTAAGTCATGTCACATTAGCCGGGATTGCAGCAAGTCTTCTCCTTGAAAAAAAATTCATGGTGATGAGTGGGCTCAATCCTTTATATATGGGAATGGTCTTTTCTGTTGGGGGCTCATTATTTATCGAAAAGCTACGCACTGTTTATAAGCATTATCAAGAGTTAGCTATTCCGATTATTTTATCAGGGGGAATTGGGTTAGGAGCTATCTTTATTTCCCTTGCAGATGGTTTTAACACCGATTTGTTTGGTTATTTGTTTGGGAGTGTCAGTGCTGTAAGTCGCACTGATTTATATACGATTTTGTTAATCAGTGTATTTGTCATTGCGGCGATTATTCTTTTATACAAAGAGTTATTTTTATTATCTTTTGATGAAGAGCATGCGAAAGCATCTGGGATAGCTGTAAAAAGCATTCATTTTATTTTTATTATAATGGTGGCTCTCGTTATTGCTGCATCGATGAGAATTGTCGGAATTTTGTTAGTTTCTTCTTTAATGACTTTGCCTGTCGCAGCAAGTATACGAATTGCAAGGGGTTTTAAAGAGACGATTTTCTATTCTATCTTGTTCGGCGAGACCTCTGTTCTAGGTGGATTAGTACTTTCTTATTATTTAGACTTGGCACCAGGTGGAACTATTGTTATGATCGCAGTAATCATATTGGTTGTCACGATTGGCTTAAAGAAAATAAGCTCATCCAGACCTGTTAAAAATGGGGTGAAAGCATGAATGTAAATGAAGCATTACAGTTATTAAAGGAAAGAGGGTACAAGCATACAGGGAAAAGAGAAGAGATGCTAGAACTTTTTTCTAATAGTGAGAAATATTTAACCGCTAAGGATGTCCTCGATCAAATGAAGGACGACTATCCAGGTTTAAGTTTCGATACGATCTACCGGAATCTCTCGATCTTTGTTGATTTGGGGATTTTTGAAATGACTGAGTTATCTGGTGAAAAACACTTTCGTTTCACTTGTTCCCATACGTCTCACCACCATCATTTTATATGCTTAGATTGTGGGAAGACAAAGGAAATTGAAACATGTCCGATGCAAAGCTTAAGCGAAAATTTACAGGGGTTTGACATATCTGGACATAAATTTGAAATTTACGGGCGTTGTCCCGAGTGTAATGCATAGAGTGTAGTCATTCACTCTGTGCATTTTTTTGTAGAGGAATTTATAAATTCCTCGTTCGTATAAACACTATTGGTATGAAAAGATAACAGGAAAAATTCCGCTTAATGAGCAAGCATCATGAAAAAGAGCTGACATAACAGGAAAAATTCCTGCTATTCCCTCAAAAAATGCTAAAATAAACGATTTTGCCCTCCATAAGCGGAAAATCTTCCGTTATTTCTCCTAAAAGGAACTCCAAGGAGGAGATAACAGGAAAAATTCCGCTTAATGGTGAGAGATGGTTGGAGCGAATTAGACTAACCTCAAACCGAAGCTTCCTCTTTTTGTAAGAGCTTTTTTCTTGCTAGTTCTTAGACCATTCATCCACCCATGTTTTTGCTTCTAACCAATTATTGATTCGTATCACGCCTTTTGGAACGAAGCTTTGATTATAAGGGGTATTGAAGAGAAGGACGGGAATTTGACAGTTTTCATGTATCATAACAGCATTATCATGCTTATCCTCCATAAATAAGTCAAGCCCATGTTTTTTGATCATTTGAATTTTATCATGCGATCCAGTTAATTCAATATGATGAAAGGGTATGCCTTCCCTCTTAAACCACTCCTCAGTTACATCTAATAAGTGGCTGCTGCGAGCACTAATAAAATAGAGCTCATGCCTCTTTTCCCATTCAAATAATACGTTTTTTACTTCATCGGCTAAAGGAGAGTTTTCATAAACCTTTGGCTCAATGTTAAGCCACCACTTAGCAAATTCTGCTGCTGGAATATCCACTAACAGGGATAAATCATAGTCTGTAACATCCTCTAATGATAATGATAAGCCAAACGCTTCATTTATATAAGGGAGGATTGTTTCGGGACGTGTTACGGTGCCATCGATATCGATGCCGAGTCTTTTCTTCATTTTCTGTCTCCTTTTTTTGCTTTACTCCACCATTTTAACAAGTTCATGTAAAAATATGTAGAGTTATCGTAAGATCCTCTATTGACAGACTTTAACACTTTTAAAATCACACCGTCTGTAAAACAATATTAATGCTCCTATTAAGAAAGCGAGGGATTTTAAATATGGCAGATCAAGAACGTAACGCCCCTATTGTCAATTTACAAAAGGACGATGAGGGCTTAGAAACGAGTTATCAATCGAGAACTGCAGATTATTTAGAGGAAACCTCAGCTGAAATGGCTGCACCAGTCTCTTTTGGAAGAGAGTATAAAGAAGAACGAGATGTAGATGCAGGAGCCGGAGGAACTGGAATGGGCTTTGCTGCTATCATCCTCTCGATTTTATCTTTATTTGTTTCTCCAATTTTGTTTGGGGCAGCAGGTATCGTGCTCGGTTTTGTTGCACGACGTAGAGGAGCAAAAAGTCTCGGTAGCTGGGCGATCGGGATTGGAGCTGTATCCATTATATTAGGGATGTTCATTCTCCCATTTTTTTAAGCTTTTCAAGCTAGGAGCACTTGAAAGGTTATATAAAAATACGAGGCTCGGCACATGGCCAAGCCTCGTATTTTTATTGGATTGTTGCTGTAGCTTTTGCTTCTTCCTCTTTTTTGGCAAAGTATTCTGCAGCGATTTGGTCAATTTCTTTCTTGAGTTCGTCGACCATCGTTTCTTCGGGGACTTTACGGACAATTTTCCCTTTACGGAAGAGTAGTCCCTCTCCACGAGCTCCAGCAATGCCGATATCAGCTTCACGCGCTTCTCCAGGACCATTTACTGCACAGCCAAGAACAGCGACCTTAATGGGAGCTTTAATTGTTGAAATATATTCTTCAACTTCATTTGCGATGCTGATGAGGTCAATTTCAATCCGTCCACATGTAGGGCATGAGATTAATGTAGCTGCATTTGACGAGAGGCCGAATGATTTAAGTAGCTCTCTCGCAACTTTCACTTCTTCCACAGGATCCGCACTTAATGAAATACGTAAAGTGTTACCAATTCCTTTGCTAAGGATAGCGCCTAATCCTGCGGCACTTTTTACTGTGCCAGCGAATAATGTTCCAGACTCTGTGATTCCTAAATGTAATGGATAATCAAATGCTTTTGCAGCTTTTTCATAAGCTTCGATCGCCAAGTTTACATCTGAAGCCTTCATCGATACGATGATATCATGGAAATCTAAATCTTCTAGAATCTTGATATGATGAAGAGCACTTTCAACCATACCATCAGCAGTTGGGTAGCCGTATTTTTCAATAATACGCTTCTCCAAGGATCCTGCATTTACGCCAATTCGAATCGGAATTCCTTTTTCTTTAGCGGCTTTTACAACGGCTTCGACTTTTTCTCTCTTCCCGATATTACCTGGGTTGATACGAATTTTATCAGCACCACCCTCGATAGCTTTAAGGGCAAGCTTATAATCAAAATGGATATCGACAACAAGTGGAATATTAATTTGTTTCTTTATATCTGCAATTGCATTTGCAGCACGTTCATCTGGACAAGCAACGCGAACGATTTGACAACCTGCTTCCTCAAGTCTCTTAATTTGAGCCACAGTAGCTTCAACATCATGTGTTTTAGTTGTTGTCATACTTTGGATTGCAAGTTCATTATTTCCACCAATAGTTAGGTTGCCAACCTTAACGGGACGGGTTTTTGTACGATGTATAATTTCACTCAAAAGTGATTCTCTCCTTTTTCTAAAAGAAATAAGCACCTGAACCAATTTCAAAAATAGGATTAGGAAATTGAATTCAACTATCATTATAATGCTAATATGAGTTAATTGTATCAGTGAAAGGATTAACTTGACAAGAAACTTACTGGTTTAAATGGATTATTCATGTAATTTTCTATAATCTGGGAAATGATAGACCTTGCCGACCTGAATTTTATTTGCTTCTATTCCATCATTCAGCTTGCTAAAATCACTCGTAATATCATCTATTGGAACAGGGATAGGTCCGTCTAATTGTCTCTCAATAATGGAAAGGACCGTGTCACCACTTTGCACTTCTTGTTCGAAATAATCGATGCTTGGCTCGAGCGTTGTTTCTGTTTCCACTTGAGCTTGCGTACTCGTTTCGATTGCAATAGGAAGAGTTCCTTTACTTAAATCATAATAAATGGCAAAAATCGTTGCTACGATTAATAGTAGGACGAATAGACGTTTCATGGAATTTTCTCCTTTAATGGGATTTTTCCATGTATATGCTCGTCCATTCAAAAATAGTACAAAAAAAACGCGAGAATTCCCGCGTTTTTTGTTCTTACAATTCTTCTTCCTTTTCCGGTGGGATTTCTTTTAAAGCTAGGAACAACACTAGTATAGAGACGAGCCAGTTTAACATAAAACCAAAAGGAACGGCTGTGCGGAAGATATCCATAACCATGAAAAATAATGTTGGGATGACAATACTATAAGCAGCGATCCTCCACATATGTCGATATTTAAGTTTATTACCCGTTTTTTGAATGAGTAATCCAAATAGTGCTAGAACAGATATCCCAATAAACTTCATTGCGCTTGAGAAAAGGTAAATAAGGATAACTAAGATGGGGATGATAATGGCTAAAAGCGAGTCAAGGGATTGAATAAACTTTGCAATATCCTCTTTCGCTAATGCTATGTCCATTGCAGAATAAGAAAAATGATCAACCGTTCCACCCGGGATAATGACGGCAAAGTCATTTTTTAAAAGTGCAATTGAATTAACAGATAGATCTAAATCGTTTAAGCCGATTTCTCCAGTCGAATCAAATATAATGGAAAAACCATCGTTTTCAATCATAACGGGAGCTTGCTGTTCAGAAATGAGTTCCCCATCTTTAATGATAAACTCGGGAATTTCTTCTTCAATTGAATCTTTAACGACGTTAAATCCATTGACAATATCTGTACTCAGTTGTACGGATATTGGAATGATCGAAATAAGGACAAGTAAAAAGACAAATAATATCGTCTTACCTATGCCTTGATAGCGCCAAGATGCGATTGCTTTAGGCGAATATATGCTCAAAATGAGCTGCTTAAAAATATTCATTAAAAACCACCCTTTATGTATTCTTTAATCATTTTAGCCTGTGCCTAGCATCAATACAAGAAAATAATCTATGCTAAAAAATAGGTTGCATTAAATTATAATTAATATAATATGTAACATATTTGTAATATAAGACTCTTTTATTAAGGAATTGTAAATTTGCATCATAAATTATTTACATTATGACGACCGATAGAGCATAATGATAAAGGGTTTTTTAAAGACCTATTATATTATTTTACAATATAGGGGCTGAAGAGTTTGGATTTTGATATTCAACAGATGATATTTGAGTTTCTCGGTGGACTAGGGATATTCCTATTTGGGATCAAATACATGGGCGATGGTCTGCAAAAGTCTGCCGGAGATAAGCTTAGAGATATATTAGACCGCTTTACAACAAATCCATTCATGGGAGTATTAGCTGGGGTTATTGTTACTGCACTTATCCAGTCAAGCAGTGGAACAACAGCTATCACCATTGGTTTGGTAAGTGCTGGGTTTATGACTCTTCGCCAAGCTATTGGCGTTATCATGGGTGCCAATATTGGGACAACGATAACAGCCTTTATTATCGGGATTGATGTTGGTGCCTATGCATTGCCAATTATTGCTTTAGGTTCGATCCTATTATTTTTCTTCAAAAGCAAGAAGGTACATAGCTTTGGACAAATTGTCTTTGGTTTTGGTGCTTTATTCTTTGGCTTAGAGCTTATGAGTAGCGGAATGAAACCGTTGCGAAGCTTAGAAGCTTTCCATGAACTTACGGTAAGTATGAGTTCAAATCCAATTCTCGGTGTTATTATTGGAACTCTCTTTACAGTGATTGTTCAAAGTTCAAGTGCAACGATTGGAATCTTACAGGGGCTATTTTCAGAAGGTTTGATTGACTTAAATGCCGCACTCCCTGTACTATTTGGAGATAATATTGGGACAACGATAACAGCTGTATTGGCGGCTATTGGTGCATCTGTAGCAGCAAAAAGAGCAGCGGCAACCCATGTATTATTTAATTTAATTGGTACGACCATCTTTATGATCATATTAGGACCTTTTAAACTTCTTGTTGAATTTTTGCAAGATAAGATGCATTTAAATCCAGAAATGACAATTGCTTTTGCACATGGGATTTTTAATGTATCCAATACCATTGTTCAGTTTCCATTTATAGCAATTTTGGCCCTCATTGTAACGAAGTTGATTCCTGGTGAGGATTCTGTTTTGGAATACAAGGCGAAGCATCTTGACCCTGTCTTTATTGAGCAATCTCCATCGATTGCTTTAGGACAAGCAAAGGAAGAAGTTCTTCGAATGGGACAATTTGCTGTACTAGGATTAACGGAAACAAATAACTATCTGAAAACAAAATCGTCCAAGCATTCAGACACTGCAGCTCAGCTTGAAGATGCGATTAATAATTTAGATAGAAAGATTACCGACTATTTAGTTGAGCTATCATCAAGTTCTTTATCAGAGGCTGAATCTAGTGAACACTCTGTTTTAGTCGATACGATTCGTGATATTGAAAGAATCGGTGATCATTATGAAAATGTCTTAGAATTAGTTGAATATCAACTTGCAAATAAAGTAAAGATAACTGGTTCAGCAATGGACGAGCTTGAAGAAATGTTCCAGTTGACGATCTCAACTGTTAAAGAAGCGATTAATGCGTTGGATCATAATGATAAAGAGCAGGCGCGAAACGTCATTAAAAAAGAAGAGAAGATCGATAAGATGGAAAGAAAATTACGGAAGCAGCATATCCTCCGTTTAAGTGCTGGAGAATGCAGTGCTCAAGCTGGGATTGTTTTCGTTGACATCGTCAGTAATCTTGAGAGAATCGGCGATCATGCAGTAAATATTGCAGAAGCGGTTCTGGGAGAAAGACATTAATATTAAATAAATATGCCTCAGTTTGGAATGTTGGGCTGAAGACAACTTTGATGTAGAATAAGATTGTCTTTAGCCCTTTTTATTTTGAGAAAATAGTATAAAGGAGATTATTTGTATGGCTGAATTTTGGGAAATGAGCTTTATCGAAAATCAAATGATGTGGGGATTTGAACCAGCAGATTCCGCAATCGTAACAAAAGATTTTTTTCTTAAACAGAAAGTTAAGGATATACTAATACCTGGTATTGGATATGGTAGAAATGCAAAGATTTTTATCGATAATGGAATAAACGTAACAGGTATTGAAATATCTCAAACTGCGATTGAACTGGCAAGGGAAAATGAGCTTCATGCATCTATTTTTCATGGTTCGGTAACGGACATGCCTTTTGAAGATAAGCTTTATGATGGTATATTCTGTTACGCACTTCTTCATTTATTGAATAAAAGTGAGAGAGCTAAGTTTATCAAAGATTGCTATGATCAATTAAAACCGAATGGGTATATGATTTTCACTACGATTTCAAAAGAAGCTCCAATGTATGGAAAAGGCAAACAATTAGATAAGGACTATTTCGAAATCATGGACGGGGTAAAAATGTTTTTTTATGATGAAGATTCCATCAAAGATGAATTTGAGGAATATGGACAAATAGAAGTTTCTAAAGTAGTTGAGCCGCATAAAAATAATGAAAGTAAACCGCCATTTACATTCTTAATGATAAAATGTCAGAAACAATAATCGTAAAACGTTGACTCGTATTGAAAGAGGAGTTGAACTATGGAGATATTATTTTGGACCATGATTATTGCGTTGTTCGTGATTTCTTTTATAGGATTAATTTATCCGATCGTTCCAAGCGTTCTCTTTATACTGGGAGGATACATTTTATACGGATTATTTTTCAGCTTTGAACCATTTAATTGGTTCTTCTGGGTTGTGCAAGGGTTACTGATCATCTTATTATTTGTCGCTGACTTTGTCGCAAATTTGCTGGGGATAAAAAAATACGGTGGATCGAAAGCTGGAATTTGGGGAAGTACCATTGGGATATTAGTAGGTCCCTTTGTAATTCCTTTTCTCGGAATTATCATTGGTCCTTTTCTAGGGGCGGTACTTGCTGAATGGATCGTCAATAAAAAAGGATTTAAAGAGGGGATTACCATTGGATTTGGCTCTGTCATAGGCTTTATAAGCAGTGTTGTTACGAAGGGCTTAATTCAAGCGTTAATGATCATTTATTTCTTTGTCATCGTGACATAAAGGAAAAAACCAGATATGGGCAAAATGCCTTTCATATCTGGTCAATTATGCTTAGTTTATTCCACAAATTTCATAAGGACAGTTCTGACAATCGACACTTTCTTTTAAATAGCTAATATTTTTAATGGTTAACTTTTGTTGATTGTACGAAATGACATCTTTTTCACGGAGATCCTTTAACATCCTTTGAATCACTTCTCTTGTGCCATAAGTGAAATTAGCTAGTTCTTGATGTGTGAGAGGTAAATCGATGAGGATTCCTTCATCCGTCATCACCCCGTAACTATTACATAAGCGGATGAGAATGGAGTAGAGGCCACCCTTTTTCCCATTCATCATTAAATCTTGACATTTCATTTGCGCTTTTAAATATCGTGTGCTTAACCATGAGGATAATGCATTTAAGACAAGCTGATTACTATGAACGAATTCTTCGAAATCAGCTCGTTTAATCATTAGCATTTCACAATCGGTAAATGTCTTCGCATAAAAATGGTATTTCGCTTGCGGTTTGAATAACTGGTATTCGATAATCAATTCTTCGCCAGATAAGATTTTCAAAATGAATTCTTTCCCTTTCATATGAACGCGGCCAAGTGCTACACTCCCTCGCAACAATATGAAAATATGATCAACGGAATCTCTTTCGTTGAATAAAATCGTTCCTGCTTTATACTTTTGGATCGTTTCTTTATCAATAAATTCTTGTATGAGGAGGCTATATAGAGAGATAGTGGACTCTTTCATGATCTCACTCCAATTTTCAAATTTTCATTTTGTTTAAATCAATTGTGATATTCTTCACTTTTGACTTTAGAAAAATATCGCATGACTGTCAATATCGTTGAACACTAGAAATCTCTATTGTTACGGTGTTTATCACTGAAAACGTTGATATGTAAGGAATTATCAACTCTTGACAATTTATTGAACTTTGTGATAAAAACTTACAACTAATAGAAGGAAATAGAAAATGAATGTGGAATATAATCAAGTGGATAGGAAATAATAGTTATGTTACCCAAGTCAATTTGTTTGAAAGGAATTTTTGACTTTGGTAATCTTAACTTAGAACATTGGAAATATTTCTTAGTTAGAATAAGAATATTTCTAAACTATTTTATATTACATAGGGAGGAATTAACAATGGCTTTTGAATTACCACAATTACCTTACGCTTACGATGCACTAGAACCACATATCGACAAAGAGACGATGAATATTCACCACACAAAGCATCACAACACATATGTAACGAACTTAAATGCTGCTTTAGAAGGAAATGAAGAATTGCTATCGAAATCAGTTGAAGAAGTTGTAGCGAATCTTGATGCGGTTCCAGAGGCTGCTCGTACTGCTGTACGCAATAATGGTGGTGGACATGCTAACCACTCTCTATTCTGGACAATTCTTTCACCAAATGGCGGTGGCGCTCCAGCAGGAGAATTAGCTGATGCGATTACCGCTAAATTTGGAAGCTTTGATCATTTTAAGGCAGAGTTCGCTAAAGCGGCTACAACCCGTTTCGGTTCAGGCTGGGCTTGGTTAGTAGTGAATAATGGTGAGTTAGAAGTAACAAGCACACCAAACCAAGATTCTCCTTTAATGGAAGGTAAGACTCCTGTTTTAGGTCTTGATGTCTGGGAGCATGCTTACTATTTAAACTATCAAAACCGTCGTCCTGACTACATCGGTGCATTTTGGAATGTAGTTAACTGGGATGAAGTGGCAAAGCGTTACAGCGCTGCAAAATAATTTAACTAGGTAAAAGCAGAGGGATTCTTCCTTCTGCTTTTTTTGATCGACTTAATTGTGCATAATCATAGTCTGTTTGTTAGAAACTACCCCTTAGATATAAAGGGGAGAATTTAATGAGTAAAAAAAATAAACTGCTTGGTGATGTGGAACTAACAAGAGATTTATCTTTGCTACTAATGATTGGGGGATTATACTCCCTTAGCATTGCTCTGTCTAATACGTTTGTAAATATTTATTTATGGAAACAATCTGGTGAATTTCGAGATCTAGGGATGTACAATTTAGCTGTCGTCGTATTACAGCCAATTACGTTTATTCTTGCTGGTAGGTGGGCTAAGAAAATTGACAGAGTGATTGTGCTTCGGATCGGTGTCATTTTTTTAGCCCTCTTTTATTTGACCGTTTTAATGATTGGGACGAATGCATCCAAGTATTTACTTCTACTTGGTGCCTTATTAGGGATAGGCTACGGGTTTTACTGGCTGGCTTATAATGTACTCACTTTTGAAATTACTGAACCGGAGACAAGAGATTTTTTTAATGGCTTTTTAGGCATCTTATCGTCGGTGGGTGGGATGATCGGTCCTATTGCTGCTGGTTTCATCATTTCTAAAATGGAGAAATTCATTGGTTATTCAATCGTGTTTGGAATATCACTTGGATTGTTTTCCTTAGCTGTATTCTTAAGTTTTTCGCTGAAAAGAAGACCAGCAAAAGGGAAATATTACTTTGTTCGAATCCTACAGGAAAGAAAACATAACAAGAATTGGAAGCTCATTAACAATGCCCATTTTTTTCAAGGTCTTCGCGAGGGTACTTTTGCGTTCATTATCTCCGTTTTTGTTTTTATCGCTACAGGTAGTGAATTGTCCTTAGGAACTTTTGGTTTAATTAATTCAGGAGTTGCATTTGTGGCTTACTACCTCGTTTCTAGGTCGATCAAAAAAGAAATGAGGAAAAAAGCGATCTTGACTGGAGGAATCATTTTATACTTATCCATCTTTCTCATTGTCTTTGATCCAACTTATGTACGTCTTCTTATTTACGCTGGCGTGATTGCGATCGCCTATCCACTTTTGCTTGTGCCATATATGTCGATGACGTACGATGTCATCGGTAGCGGATGGAAAGCTGCAGAGATGAGAATTGAGTATATTGTCGTAAAGGAAATCTTTTTAAATGCTGGTCGGGTTTTGTCGATAATCTTGTTTATCATTGGAATATCATTGTATGATCCAGACAAAGTGATCCCTATTCTGTTGCTTTTGCTCGGAGCGGGACACACATTGATCTATTTATTCATTCGAAAAGTCAAGCTAACATAGAAAAAGGAGAGGGGGAGCCCTTTCCTTTTTAAAATGGTTTTTTATCGAAGAAGATGAATCTTTTTGTTGCATACTAATAGAAATTTGAGGTCGTTTCCTTTACAATGAAAAAGGTTATGTTGCAACTAGGAAGAAGGTTTGCTGAATGGTACAAAATGAAAAAAAGAAAAAGAAAATCATACCCGTCCGTTTGAATTTATTGTTTTTTGTCGTGTTTTTTCTATTTTCTGTTTTAATTCTACGCCTTGGAGTTGTTCAAATCGTTTATGGAGATGACTATAAGCGTGAAATTGAAAGAACAGAGGATATTACAGTCAATAACCCTGTTCCAAGAGGAAAAATGTATGATACAAACGGAAAGGTAATTGTTGATAATACTCCAAAAAACGCTATTACTTACACTAATTTTGGAGCGAGCCAAAGTGAAATGCTTGAGGTTGCCGAACGATTAGCAAAATTAATCGAGCTTAAGCCTGAAAAGGTCCAAGAGAGAGATAAAAAAGATTATTGGATAACCAAAAACCCGGCACGGGCTGCAGATAAAGTGTCTGAAGAAGAACATGAAAAATTAAAAGAAGAGCTTGATACGAAAGAATATAATAAAGCAGCATATAATCTTCAACTTGAGCGAATTACAGATGAGGAACTTAACGAATTATCAGCTCAAGATTTAGAAATCTTAGCGATATATCGCGCTTTCAGCAGCGGTTATGCTTTGACACCACAAATTGTTAAAAATGAAGATGTGACACAAACTGAATTTGCTCTAGTAAGTGAGAATTTACAATATCTCCCTGGTGTTGATACGACAACAGATTGGGAACGTTCCTATGTTTTTGGCAATACACTAAGGACTGTATTAGGAAACGTTACGGATTCAGACAAAGGAATTCCAAAGGAAGAGCTTGATTATTATTTAGCAAGAGATTATAACCGTAATGATCGAGTTGGGATAAGTTACATTGAAAAGCAATATGAAGATGTTTTGCACGGTCAAAAAGCAAAGGTGAAAAATATTACCGATAAATCAGGGAAGGTTATTGAAACTGAGGTTATATCGGAAGGCCAAAGAGGAAAAGACCTCGTATTAACGATTGATATGGATTTACAGCTTGCTGTGGAATCCATTATTGAAGAAGAATTAAGGGATGCAAAGAAAACAGCAAGAACGGAATTGCTGGATCGTGCATTTGTCGTAATGATGGATCCGAATACGGGCGATGTTTTGACAATGGCTGGCAAGCAGATTGGGAAAAACTCGGAGACCGGAAAAACCGAAATGAAGGATTTTGCGTTAGGAAATATTTCAACCTCCTACAATGTCGGTTCAACCGTTAAGGGAGCGACGATCTTAACTGGTTATCAAACTGGTGCCATTAAACCTGGGACAGTCTTTTATGATGAACCGTTGAAAATTGCTCAAACACCAGAAATGAGTTCATGGAAAAATTTTGGTAACGTCAATGATATTCGTGCACTTAGAGTATCATCCAACGTTTATATGTTTAAGACGGCAATTGAGATCGGTGAAGGTAGATATCAATACGAAAAACCATTACCAATTAATACGAAAGCATTTGATACGATTCGAGATTCGTTTGCCCAATTTGGTCTTGGCACAAGGACAGGAATTGATTTGCCGAATGAATCAACGGGCTATGAAGGTCCTTTAAAAGATCCTGGACTATTACTCTTTTTATCCATAGGTCAGTATGACACTTACACACCATTGCAATTAGCACAATACGTGTCAACGATTGCAAACGGAGGAAATCGAATTCAACCACGTATGGTAAAAGAGATTCGGGCTCCGTTAATGGAAACAAATGAACTTGGTCCAGTAATAGAAGAAATAAAACCTACTGTTCTTAATCGCATTAACCTTGAGGATGGTTGGATGGATATTATCCATGAAGGCTTCCGTCAAGTTACCCAGCATCCAGAAGGTACGGCCTATGGGAAGTTCCGCACCGCTTCTTATTCCCCAGCAGGTAAGACCGGAACTGCTCAAGGCTTTTACGATGGACCTGAAAGAAGTAGATTTGAGGTTCCGCCTGAAGTTATGAATTTAAGCTTTGTTGGCTATGCGCCACATAAGAACCCAGAGGTTGCGATCGCTGTTGTTGTCCCATGGGCCTATCAGGGCAGAAGCGGCGGCCACTCTGCTAATACACAGATTGGGCGTAAAGCATTAGATGCTTACTTCGAATTAAAGAAAACAAGAGAAGAAGCAAAGCTAAACAATCATTCTGTTGTTGAAAATGATGAGATGAACGATGAGCAAGAAGAAACTGAAGAGGAATAAACTTTTTACTGCCTTTCCATGTTGGAAGGGCAGTTTTTTACTTTTAAACTTATTATTCATATGCAGGGTAAACAAATAGTGTGTCCCAAAAATTCGACTTTTACCTACATTTACCGCATATTTACACAACCTTTACATTTCATTAAAATCCCTTTTACAGTTAAGCGTTATTCTAATACACGTAGGACAAAACCACCAACACTCTTAGGGGGAATTAAAGAAATGAAAAGTCTTAAAAAACTAGGTTTATTTTTAATCCTAGCAGCGCTAATCGCCGTTGCTGCAGCATGTGGTGGCACAGATAGTGCTGAAGAAACAGAAGGTAATGACAGTAATACTGGAAACGAGCCTCAAACTGAAGAGCCAGCAGAAGCAGAAACTGAATTAGAAGGTAGCGTTGTGATAGATGGTTCTGGTACAGTTTACCCATTCATGGCAAAAATGGCTGAGAACTATATGACCAACGAACAAGAAGGTGTTTCAGTAGAAGTAGGTCGTGCTGGTACTTCTGCAGGATTTAAAAAATTCTTAGTTGAAGAAGGCGGAACAGATTTCAATGATGCCTCTCGTCAAATCAAAGATGAAGAAAAAGCAACAGCTGATGAATTAGGAATTGAAGTTCAAGAAATTAAAGTCGCTTTAGACGGATTAACTTTTGTTATTAACCCAGAAAATGATTGGGCGAAAGAGTTAACAAGAGATGAGCTTATTAAAATCTTCTTAGATAGTGAAGGAATCAAAAATTGGTCTGATGTTCGTCCTGATTTTCCAGATGAGCCAATTTCAAAAATGGGTCCAAACGAAAATCATGGAACTTACGAATTCTTCTGGGAAACAATTCTTGAAGAGCAAGATATCGACGCTGATACAAATCTTCAACAGGAATATTCCATTCTAGTTGACCTAGTATCAAAAGATAAAAATGCGATTGCGTTCTTCGGATATGGATACTATGACAGTAACAAAGATAAGCTTCAAGCAGTGAGTGTAGACTTTGGCGATGGTCCTGTTGAACCAAGCTTAGAGACAATTGGTGAAAGCGAAGACTTTGCTTATAGCCCGTTCACACGTCCAGTATTCACATACTTGAATGTTAATATGGCAAAAGAAAAGCCACAAGTTCTAGACTATGCAATCTATGCAGTTGAAAATGCTCAAACAGTAGCATCAGAAACAGGATTTGCCCCATTAACAGATGATGAAGTTCAGGCATCTCTTGATGTATTAAATGGATTGAAATAATGAACTTGAAAGATGAGTGGGGAAATCCCCTCTCGTCTTTCGAGTTTTATATATGCCTTCTTGTATATAAATAGGGTCAATTTTTTCGGAAGGGGCAAGTTACGTTGGAAAAGTCGATTGGTCAAGTAAGAAAGATGATCGAAGAAAATAAAAAATCAGCATCTTTAACAAATATTGTAGAAAAAATGATTCCCAAAGCATTGCTCGTTATTGCAATCATATCGATTCTAACTACTTTGGGCATTTTAGTTACGCTTTTATCTGAAACAATTGCATTTTTCAGAGAGATTTCGTTTGTCGAATTTTTTACAGGTACGATATTAAAGCCTCTAGGGCAGAACGCACAATTTGGTGTCCTCCCACTACTTACAGGTACATTAATTTCCTCTGCGATCGCAATGGTTGTTGCAATACCGATTGGCTTAATGACTGCCGTTTATTTAAGTGAATATGCATCAGAGAAAGTACGGAAGGTTGTAAAGCCGATTTTGGAAATCCTTGCAGGAATTCCGACAATTGTATACGGCTTTTTTGCGCTTACATTTGTTACTCCTATCTTAAGATCTTTAATACCAGGTTTAGAACCAACAAATATTTTGAGTCCAGGTATTGTTATGGGAATTATGATCATCCCAATGGTGGCATCACTATCGGAAGATGCCCTTGGTGCAGTTCCGAATTCCATGAGGGAAGGTGCTCTTGCATTAGGCTCTACGAAACTAGAAGTGACGTGGAAAGTCATCGTTCCTGCAGCCATTTCTGGGATCGTGGCATCATTCGTTCTTGCTATTTCTCGTGCAATTGGAGAAACCATGATTGTCACAATTGCAAGTGGAAGCTCAAAGAACTTTACCTTTGACCTTACGCAGTCTATGCAAACGATGACCGCTTATATTGTAGAGGTAACCGGCGGTGATGCGCCAGCTGGATCTACACTTTATTATAGTCTTTATGCGGTTGCGATGACGCTATTCGTCTTCACCCTTGTGATGAACCTAATTGCCCAATATATCTCTCGTAAATTTAGGGAGGAATACTAAAAATGAAATATTTTGACTCAGGACAAATCCAGAAAAAATTAGGTTCACGCTTACTTTTGAATCAGTTTGCGAAACGCTTATTTTTCCTTGCCACTTTAGTCGGGTTAGTCGTACTCGTTATCCTTATTTATCGTGTTTTTAAGGATAGTATTGGCTGGATTGATTTTGACTTTTTAACCAATAAACTTTCAACGGATCCCGAGAAAGCAGGAATTCTTGGAGCGATTACAGGTACTCTTTGGCTCATGATTGTTGTTGCGCCAGTCACTTTCTTTCTTGGGGTTGGCACAGCGATTTATCTTGAAGAATTTGCGAAGAAGGGTCGTTTTCAATCCTTTATCCAAACAAATATATCCAATCTTGCTGGTGTACCATCAATTGTTTTCGGATTACTAGGGTTGACTGTGTTTGTAAGGGGTCTCGGCTTAGGTTCAGTTGTTTTAGCCGGTGGATTGACAATGGCATTGTTAGTACTTCCGATTGTCGTCGTCAGTGCCCAAGAAGCCATACGCGCCGTTCCTCAATATTTACGGGACGCCTCATACGGAATGGGGGCAACCAAGTGGCAAACGATCAAAAATGTCGTTTTACCAGCAGCGATCCCAGGGATTTTAACAGGAATCATCCTTGCATTATCTAGGGCAATTGGAGAAACGGCACCATTAGTTGTATTAGGGATTCCAGCGCTGATCATTCCATTACCAGATGGAATATTTGATCGATTCACAGTCATGCCTATGCAGATTTATTATTGGACGATCGATGCTGCATTAGTTGCTGAATATATTAACTTAGCAGCGGGCTCGATTATCGTTTTATTATTCATATTATTTTTAATGAATTCAGTCGCAATCTTTATTCGGAATAAATATCAGAAGAGATACTGATGAAGGGAATGAAAAGTATGGCAGTGATGACAAAATCGAAGAAAAGCTTTGTGAGTGCAGCGAACATTGGAAACTCCGAGCCTGTTCAAGTGGATAAAAAAATTGCTTTTCAAACAAAGGATCTTAACCTTTGGTACGGTGAGGATCATGCGTTAAAAAGTATTAATCTGGATATTGTGGAAAATGAAGTGACGGCTATTATTGGACCGTCTGGTTGTGGAAAATCCACTTTTATTAAAACATTGAATCGTATGGTTGAATTAATCCCTGTCGTGAAAATTTCAGGAGATATTTTGTACCGTGAAAAAAGCATTTTAGATAAATCTTATAAGGTTGAAGATTTACGGACTCGTGTTGGAATGGTATTTCAAAAGCCAAATCCATTTCCAAAATCAATTTATGAAAATATTGCTTATGGACCAAAAATTCACGGGATTCGTAATAAAAAGGTGCTAGATGAGATTGTAGAAAAAAGCTTGCGCGGTGCGGCCATTTGGGATGAGGTCAAAGACAGACTACATGAGAACGCGTACGGATTATCTGGTGGGCAACAGCAACGTATTTGTATTGCTCGTTGTTTAGCGATTGAGCCAGACGTTATTTTAATGGATGAGCCGACTTCAGCACTTGATCCAATCTCTACATTAAAAATTGAAGAACTTGTGCAAGAGTTGAAAAAGGATTTCAGTATTATCATTGTCACGCATAATATGCAACAGGCAGCTCGTATTTCTGATAAAACAGCTTTCTTTTTAAATGGTGAAGTTATTGAATTTGATGGCACAAATAAAATTTTCTCTAATCCTTCTGATAAGCGAACAGAAGATTATATTACAGGTCGTTTTGGATAATTATTGGAGAGGATGTAGAATGACATGGTTGTAAGAGAACAATTTCAACTCGATTTGAATGATTTGCAAGCAAAGCTTTTAGAGCTTGGAGAATTAGCAAGTGTGGCCTTAAAAAAGTCAATTGAGGCATTAGAAACATGTAATATTGAAATGGCGTTAAAAGTCATTGATGATGATTCAGAAGCGGATGCTTTATACGAGGAAATCAATGATTTCGCCATTCTCTTAATTGCCAAGCAGGCGCCTGTTGCGATTGATTTACGTCGTATCATTGTTGCGATTAAAATTGCAACGGATATTGAAAGGATTGCTGATTTTGCCGTTAATATAGCAAAATCAACAATTCGTATTGGGAATGAAGAACATGTGCAGTCTCTCCAACAAGTAAAGAAAATGTACAATATTACGACGGAAATGCTCGAGCTTTCACTGCAAGCTTTTGGAGAAGAAGACGTGGTTAAAGCTAAAAAAGTAGCAGATATGGATGATGAGGTGGATGAATTATATGGTTCAACCATTCGTGAACTTCTGGAACTTAATCATTCTTATCCGGAGAACATTCCGCAAATGACACAATTATCCTTTATTTGTCGATATTTAGAGCGTTCCGCTGATCACGTGACAAATATTGCAGAAAGTATCTTTTACCTTGTAAAAGGTAGACATTATGATTTGAATGCATGAAATAACAAAGAGGGTGTTCTAATCGTTTTTTAGAACACCCTCTTTCTTCTTGGTCAGTTTCGTGTTTTTGTATGGCCGAAACTTTTTACTTGTTTTTTGTGATTATTTTGCTGATTTCTTCGTAATCCATGTCACTATTAAGTTCAAAGTTTCCAATTTGTACTTTAGTATGATAATCATGGTCGATCAAAAATTGTTCGAATTCTGTCGCATCATCAATGATTTTTTCTCCTGCTAAAATGTTTGCGATTTTTTTTGTGCTCATATTTTCTTCAATAACTAATGTAAACGCCGCTGTTTCTTCTGTGGGAGACTCCTCTAGCTTTTCTTCCTCATTAACATTCGGTTTTGTTTTTTCTTCCTCAACAAGTTCTTTTTCTTCAGCAACTGCTTCTAAGTTGGTAAATTCCTCGTTTGTAAGAATAACGAAACCTTCTTCTGTCAATTTTTCTTTGGCGTCATGAAGAGAAATATCTGATTCCTGTTTTAGTACTGTGAATTGGAGTAGTGCAACTGCCAAAATGATTCCTAGTGCAAATGCCCGTATTGTATTCTTAGTCATATGTCATCCCTACCTGAAAATTCACGAATGATCGTTTGAACATCATCGATGGATAATGATGACTGTACCGCAATTTGGTCGATCGATACCCCTTGTTGAGCTAGTGTCCAAACTTGGTTTTTAATAATGGCGTGAATCTCTTTTTTTTGAGCCTGCTGTGGAGTGGAAGATGCTTGAAACTCACGATCATCGATTAATAGTTCTTCCTCTAAAATTTTGATTTTTCTTTTCAACTGGTATATTTCTTGTATTTGCTGCATGGAAAATTGATCAAGTTCATTTTTTAAATCTTTATATGGATCTTTTATAAAAAACGAAATGATAAAAAGCAAAATAGAAACTCCAAGCAAGATGGGGACGATATATTCCATAATTTCTCACCTCTATAGATCGTAATTTGATGTTGATGACTAGTCGTCTGAAGAACATTTTACCATTATAGTCGACGTTTTTCGATTGAAATCACGAACGTTGTAGAATATTGGTTATTTGCAAGAAGTTTGTAGAATGGAATCGAGTCGCTGTCATCTTCTAAATGAAAACAAAATACGACAAAATGCGTTTATTGTGGCCTTCTGATATCAGTGCTAACATAAATAGTAAGACAAATCAGTTAATAAAGAAGAGCCACATATAGGTGAAAGGCAATACAAAAATTTTTTGATGAGAAGGGGAAGAAATGGAAGCAAATATCACTCTTAGTAATATAACCCGTACAGAACGTGAAAATGTTGTGAAAAATGGTTTAATCGCAACACCAGGTATTTGGATCAATGGAAAAATCTATTGGATGCGTGATAGTCGAGAGAAATTTATTTCAGAAGAAAATATATTTGTTTATGTAAAAGAACGATCCATTCATTCAAAAACGAAAATCCATGAGGTGTTCATAAAAAATCATGGGGATTATAAAAGGAATATTAAAGTATTTTTTATGCATCACTATGCGGAGGTAACGAGAGAAATACTTACCTTTGTTTCACCAGTGGAAAAATCGATTTTTCATATTATGAATCCATCGGTCTATTTAGTGAATGGGTATTGCCAAGGGAAGATGATGGACCAAATGACCGTTCAACCTCTATGGAAGGGGAATACAGAAAATATTTGGCAGTCGTTAGAAAATGGAATCCTACAATATCAGCCAATGGCAAAGGGGATGATGGTGAGTATTTTTTCACTTGAAGGAAATGTAGAGGCACATGATACTTGTAAGGCGACATCATGGTTAGTGAACGGTGAAAATAAAAGAGAAGCATTACATTTAAATCAAGCGATGAAAAGAGCTTTGCAGTTAATGTGAAAGAGAAGTAAAAACGCACTAGCATTTCCTCGGAAAAAGTGATATTATAGAAAAGTCGTATGTGAAACAATAGTTAGCAGTAGTTTGGAGGGAAATTCATGCGTGTAAACATTACTTTAGCTTGCACTGAATGTGGAGAGCGTAACTATATTTCTAAAAAGAACAAACGCAACAATCCAGATCGTCTTGAGCTAAAAAAATATTGCCCAAGAGACAAAAAAAGCACAACACATCGCGAAACAAAGTAAAACAGTGGGAATCTATTTCCTACTGTTTTTTTATTATACGTTGGGAGTGCAATTATGAGGGAGAAAAAAGAGTTACGAAAGTCGTTGCAAGAGAAATTGAAAAAAATGACAAAGTATGAGTATGAACAGCTTTCATACAAAATTGCGCAAAATTTGTTTTCTGATTCGGCCTGGATAGAGGCGAAAACAGTGGGCATTACGGTTTCTAGAGTTCCTGAAGTGGATACATATGAAATGATCAGAAAAGCTTGGGAGAGCGATAAACAAGTTGTTGTAGCGAAATGCGACCCAAAAGAAAGAACGATGCATTTTCGTACATTGACAGATTTCGCTCAGTTAGAAACGGTGTATTTTGGTCTATCTGAACCAATTATCGAGAAAACAATAGAAGTTGAAAAAGAACAGATCGATTTATTAATTGTCCCTGGATTAGCATTTACGAAAGAAGGGTATCGTCTTGGCTTTGGTGGTGGATATTATGACCGTTATTTAGAAGATTACAAAGGGGAAAAGTTGGCATTAGCATTTCCTTCGCAATTGCTTAAGGTTCTCCCGATCGAAAGTCATGATATTCCAGTCGACAAAATTGTGATGGCAGAGGAGATTATCGAGATCAATGGATAGCTTCTTTTATCTGATTATATTAATTATTTGTGTTTACTTAGGCTTTCGATTTCGTTTTTTGACCCTTTCGGGGAGTATTGCGGCAGCGATTGTTGGTATACTAACGGTGTTAGGATTACATTTAGAAGGTCTCATTCTTTTAGGGCTATTTTTTACGAGCTCCAGTTATTGGTCTAAGTATAAAAAGAGTCAAAAAGAACAGGTGGAGGAAAGATTAGAAAAGGGCTCCAGAAGAGATTGGCTTCAAGTCGTCGCAAATGGTGGAGTAGCGGCAGTAGCTAGTTTTCTTTATTATTTAACAGACGAACCGGTTTTTATGGTGGCTTTTTGTATCTTAATTGCTAGCTCCAATTCGGATACGTGGGCATCTGAAATCGGGACACTTAGCAAGAAACCACCAATTAGTATCCGAACCTTTAAAAGGGTTCCGAAGGGTACTTCCGGTGCAATCAGTATGCTCGGTACAGCAGCAGGGGTGGGAGGAGCGGCGCTAATTGCAGTAGCCTTGTTCATTTTGTTTGATGCTGCGATGGAGTTGGTGATCTTTGTCTTTCTCTTTGGTTTTCTTGGAAATCTAATCGACACAGGGCTAGGGGCTTTTTATCAAGCCACCTATCGATGTAATCGTTGCTTACTGGAAACAGAGAAGATGCATCATTGTGGTCAAAATACTGAAAAGATTAGAGGCTTCTCTTTCCTTAACAATGATATCGTAAATTTATTATCAAGTTTGATAGCAGCGCTTATAGGGAGTGTTGTTTATCTTTCGATTACATAATTTATGAGGAGGTTTTGTGTTTTGAGTGATCGTGTTAATCGTGTAGTGTTAGTAGGTACAGGTGCTGTTGGTTCAAGTTATGCTTTTGCCTTAATCAATCAAGGTGTCACAGAAGAGCTTGTTCTAGTTGACTTAAATAAAGCAAAGTCAGAAGGGGATGCAATGGATCTCAACCATGGAATTCCTTTTGCTCCGTCGCCAACAAAAATTTGGTTTGGAGATTATTCTGATTGTCAGGATGCAGATCTTGTTGTGATTTGTGCTGGAGCGAATCAAAAACCTGGCGAAACACGTCTTGATCTCGTTGAAAAGAACACACGCATTTTTAAAGGCATTGTTGATGAAATTCTCGCTAGTGGTTTTAAAGGGATTTTCCTTGTCGCAACCAATCCAGTCGATATTTTAACATACGCTGTCTGGAAGTTTTCCGGCTTTCCAAAAGAGCGGGTAATTGGATCAGGGACTATTTTAGATACGGCGAGATTCCGCTATTTACTTGGAGAATATTTTAAAGTCGATACGCGAAACGTACATGCTTATATTATTGGAGAACATGGGGATACTGAATTACCGGTATGGAGTCACGCTGATATCGCTGGCAGAAAAATATCGGACTGGATTGAAACAAAGGATGAATATAAACAGGAGCATTTAGAAGAATTATTTTTGAATGTTCGTGATGCGGCCTACCATATCATTGAACGCAAAGGTGCTACTTTCTATGGCATTGCCATGGGGCTAGTCAGGCTAACAAAAGCAATTCTGCAAAATGAGAATTCCGTTATTACCGTTTCCGCCTATTTAACTGGAGAATATGGACATGAAGATGTATTTATTGGTGTACCAGCGGTAGTGAATCGTAAAGGAATCCGCGAAATTGTCCAACTAGATTTAAATGATACAGAAAAAGAAAAGTTCGCTCATTCAGTTGCAGTTTTAAAGAAGACGATGGAACCTGTTTTAAAATAGAAAATAATTCTATTTATTTCGGATAAAAGCACTGAAAACATCTCAAACTATTTCTATAGGAGGGATGAAAATGGGTCGTTTAATATCGTTACTTCTCATTGGAATTGGAGGCTACTGGGTTCTTCAGAATCGCTTTCGTGTTATTAATGTTTTAATAGGAAACAGATTTATCCGCAGATTTTTAGTCTCGTCCTTTATGCGTTTACCGATGGTACGTAATCAAATGTTTAGCAGCATCTTTTCAGGTGGGACAAGAAACCAATATCAAAGCTAGAGTGAAAAAAGTGACTCGGATTTAAGCTGAGTCACTTTTTCGTATGTCTAATTTTTTTACAAAAGCATTTTCTCCTCATAAAAAGGGGCTTTCCTTATAAAATTACGTAAAAATTGTTTATAATGTAGTTATTAAAATGATTGAATAAAATTTACCAAAAACAAGTAGATTGACGTTGTGAAAGTAGGGGGAATTTTGAATAACCTGGAGAGCTACCTATTTTGGAAAATGGCTTATTTTTTAATTGCAGAGCAAGATTACAGAATCGTAAAATTATCACAAGAACAAAATGAACTATGGTTGGAGAAAAGAGAAAACAAAAAGGCTCAACTAGTTCGTATCCTTAAATATGATATTGATTGGAGTAATTGGTTACAACAAGATATCGAACGCACGGCTTTAAATGGAGAGCGCATTCGCAAGCAAATAACAAGGGGCGAACTACAAGTTGTCAATATATATTTATCCACCTATTTACCTGTTGATGATTACCAATTTCGGATTAACAAACCCTTTGCTCATCCGAAAGAAAGCAAAACAAACGTCCATTCTTTTCTTATTTCACGATTGAACTATAGGGAGGAATCCGGGCGATTGGCAGGACTAGTTGATACGAATTGGGATTTTTCTGAGCTTGACGGTGATAACGAGGAAATGATTGAAGAACTGAAAAGAGATACATTGAACCTCGCCGTTCAACGAGAAAAACAGGATAAGGCAGTCTTTGAACAGGGGAAACCTTTATTTACGTATATGTTCATTGCCATCCAAGTGCTGATGTTTTTAATACTTGAATTATTCGGTGGCAGTACGGATACAAGTACATTAATTCAATTTGGCGCTAAATTTAATCCCCTTATTTTAGAAGGGGAGTGGTGGCGTTTCCTCACCCCAATGGTTTTACATATAGGCTTTCTTCATTTAGCGATGAATACGCTCGCCTTATTTTATTTAGGGACAACGGTTGAAAGAATTTTTGGTCGGCTGCGGTTTTTGTTCATATACATCGTTGCTGGATTTGCAGGTACTGTTGCGAGCTTTATCTTCAGTCCCAATCTCTCAGCTGGTGCAAGCGGGGCTATTTTTGGTTGCTTTGGGGCATTGCTTTATTTCGGTGCTCTTAATCCGAAATTATTCCTTCGAACAATGGGGTTAAATATTTTTGTCGTCTTAGCGATTAATTTATCTTTCGGTTTTACAGTGCCAGGGATTGATAACGCAGGTCATATTGGCGGACTTATTGGTGGCTTTTTGGCGTCAGGGATCGTCCACTTCCCCAAAAAGCGAAAACTAGTCATACAAATGGTCTTTTTAGCTCTAACGCTAGCCATAGCTGGTGGTATGGTGAGATATGGTTTTACACACCCAGAGCAGGTTGTAGATGAAAACTCTACCTTAGTGCTTGCTCAAGAATATTTGGAAAAAGAAAAATATGAACAAGCGTACCAGCTATTACATGATTTATCATACAGTGAGAGTCCTTCTTCGCAGTTCTATTTTCTTCTATCCTTCACAGAGATAAAATTGGAAAAAATAGATGAAGCAGAGCGTTCGTTATTAAAGGCAATTGAACTAGAACCAAATTTTCATGAAGCACATTACAATCTTGCTCTCGTCTATCTTCAGGAACAAGAATTTGAAAAGGCAAAGTTACATGCTGAAAAAGCGGTAGAAATCAGCCCAAATCAAGACTATCTCCGATTACTGAACCAATTTAATTAGGAGAGCTTTACATTAGACCCACTTCTACAAACATAATCGTTAGAAAATCGTACTGAGCTTCCTTCGTCTATCATTGACGAGAGAAGCTTTTTTTATAGAAACATCGCATTTTCACCTAAAATGAGAGGGTATTTTTTCCTGTTTGAATGTCTAAGATGATGAAGACATCGTTGGAAAAGGATTTGAGGTGAACTATGGAGGAAAATACGAAGAGGCCAGTTCAGGCTAGCCTTGAAGAGAACACCAAATTTTTAAAAGAACAACTTGGTGTTGAGAAGAGTTTTGATGTTCTACAGCTGGATGTTGAATATGCGGAAAGAAAGATGGCCTTTTATTTTATCGATGGATTTGTAAAAGATGATATTTTACATTTACTCATGAAGGTACTTGTCAAGGTATCAAAGGAAGATCTCGAACCAAATGCTTTACATAAGCTTCTGAAAACGTATATTCCTTATGTTGAAGTAGAAACAACGGATGATCTAGACAAAGTTGTCGATATGGTGCTAGCAGGACCAACGGCATTAGTTGTAGATGGAATTGCTCAAGTTATTCTGATTGATGCTCGTACTTATCCTGCAAGAGGCCCAGACGAACCGGATATTGAAAGAGTTGTACGAGGCTCAAGGGATGGTTATGTGGAGACGCTCGTCTTTAACACAGCCCTAACAAGGAGAAGAGTAAGAGATCGTACTTTAAGAATGGAATATATGCAAATCGGAAGGCGTTCAAAGACAGACATTGTGGTTAGCTATATTGAAGATATTGCCGAGCCCAATATGGTGAAAGAAATTAAGGATTCCCTTGCCAAAATTGATACGGACGGAGTGCCAATGGCTGAGAAGACAATCGAAGAATACATCTCAGGACGCCATTGGAATCCATTTCCTGTCCTTCGTTATACAGAAAGACCAGATACAGCAGCAAGTCATCTTTATGAAGGTCATGTATGCATTATGGTGGACGGTTCTCCGAGTGTGATGATTACACCTGTTACATATTGGCACCATATGCAGCATGCTGAGGAGTACAGAAATAAACCAATCATCGGTTCGTATTTGAGATTTGTGCGCTTTCTTGCCGTTTGGGCATCTATTTTTCTACTGCCGCTATGGTATTTATTTGCGATCGATCCGAGTCTTCTACCAGATGCCCTTTCCTATATTGGGCCTAACGATAATGGTAGAATCCCGCTCATTCTACAATTTATCTTTGTTGAGCTTGGGATTGACATGCTTAGGATGGCGGCGATTCATACGCCCTCAGCACTAGCAACAGCATTGGGGCTTGTCGCAGCATTAATGATTGGACAAGTAGCCGTGGAAGTAGGTTTGCTAACGAATGAGGTCATTTTGTATCTTTCCATTGCTGCCTTAGGAACTTTTGCAACCCCAAGCTATGAAATGAGTTTAGCGAATCGCCTCGTGCGGATCTTTCTATTATTAGCTACTGCAGCTTTTCATGCATATGGCCTATTAATCGCTTCTGTACTCATTGTTATTATGCTAGCACGAATGAAGTCATTCGGAATCCCTTATTTATGGCCGTTTATCCCATTTCATTTTCGAGCATTTGTGGATGTCCTGTTTCGCGCACCGATTCCACTTAAAAGTCGAAGACCAAGTGTTCTACATCCAAAAGATCCGGATCGATAATCCGAATGTCACTAGCAAGCGGTATAACAATTGCTTGAGGACCTCATAAATTTCAATTATACTTGACTCGATAGCTAATATTTTGAAGTTAAAGAGGTCTAATATGAAAAGCATTTATGATATACAGCAATTTCTAAAAAAATTTGGGACAATTATTTATGTCGGTGATCGGATCGCCACTCTAGAGCTAATGGAAGAGGAACTTAAGGATCTATATCAGTCTCAGCTCATTGAAACGAAAGATTTTCAAACAGCGATTCTTATCTTAAGACATGAAATTCGAATGTTAAAAGAAAAGGAGACGAAACATTCTTAAGAACTTTGAAGCAATCAATTTTTTTCGTTCGCTGTTTTCGTATAGATTGTGGTTAGTTGTAAAAACCTAGAAACCGGTTTTTACCCTCATATCACGATTATGGCTATACATGAAGTGTGCGACGGCACTTTTCGCCTAAATCAGGCATTTTGTTTCTTATTGCTTTCCAAAAGCAGCCATGTTTTGTGAAAAGAGCCTTTTCGTTTAATAAAGCGTTTACGTACATTTAGCGGTTGACCTCTTAACATTAGGCAAAGGAGTTTAGAACATGAAAAAATGGGTGGTAGGAGTAGACTTAGGTGGCACCTCGATTAAAATAGCTTTCATCGATACTTTGGGGACGATTATAACGAAGTGGGAAATCCCAACAGACAATCGGGAAGCAGGAAAAAATATCACAACTGATATTGCCAAAACAATAGAAGCAAAACTAGTAGAACTCGGGCAAACAAAAGAAATTCTTTACGGAGTAGGAATGGGCGCACCTGGACCTGTAGATTATGCGAAAGGAATCATTTATAATACAGTCAATTTAGCATGGGAGGATAACTACCCATTAAGCGATAAGCTAGGAAAGGAGCTCTCCCTGCCAGTATATATTGAGAATGATGCGAACTGTGCCGCTTTAGGTGAAATGTGGAAAGGTGCTGGAAACGGTGCCAAGGACATTGTATGTGTCACACTCGGCACTGGTGTTGGTGGTGGAATCATTACCAATGGGGAAATCGTTCAAGGAATAAGTGGTTCGGCAGGAGAAATTGGCCATATTACCTCTGTTCCTGTAAATGGTGCTCCGTGTAATTGTGGTAAAACGGGTTGTCTTGAAACCGTTGCTTCTGCGACAGGGATTGTTAGGCTTGCAACAGAAAAACTACATGCACAAATAAATCATGAAGGGCTATTAATGGCTATGTTCCAGTCACAAGGGAAAATTGCAGCGAAGGATGTATTTGACTGTGGACGCAAAGGCGATGAGCTCAGCCTTGAGGTAATTGAAGAGGTTGCTTATTATTTAGGGCTAGCTCTTGCTAATTTAGGAAATACTTTGAATCCTGAAAAAATAGTTTTAGGTGGAGGTGTTTCGAAAGCCGGGGAAATCCTTTTAGGAAAAGTTCAAGCTTACTTTGATAAGTATGCATTTTCAAGAGTCAAGGATTCAACTAAAATCTCGATTGCCATCTTGGGAAATGACGCAGGAATTCTCGGTGCGGGATGGCTCGTTGTAAATCGAATGGCCATGCAGGAATAAAAGACTAAAATAATGACAAAATTCGCACAGGTAAATCTTCTTAATAAGAAATAGAAATTTGCATGAGACAGGCCCCAAAAGGAATGAGTGACACCTTTTGAGCCTGTCTTTTGTAATGAAATCAATAAGAAATGGGCATGATCTATGATGGATAAATTTGGACAAAAATGAAACTTTTTAGCCAGTGGGCCGTCTTAATAGGTGTGAGATATTGCGCATGGACATTACAACATTTTACAAAAGTAATTTTAAATTTAGTTTGATCTTTTGTAAAAAAAGTATTAAGATAATCTTTGATTATTCGATAAATACCTAATATTGTAAATAAAACGAATAGTTTCATGCGGCCGGGGGAGGAAATTATGCGTGATTTAAAAGGGTCCAAAGTGTCGATTACGGTGTTTGCGATCTTCTTACTGTGGATTAAAACGTATATCGTCTATAAAACTAGCTTTGAAATAAATATTGACAACTGGAGACAGGAATTGATTTTATTTATCAATCCGCTCAGTTTCCTTATGTTTGTATTAGGAATGAGTCTCCTTATGAAGGAGAAAAATCGAAATCGTTACATTTTAATCTCGAGTTTCTTGATTTCCACAGTTTTGTTTGCAAATGTCGTTTTTTATCGTTTCTTTAATGACTTTCTAACGCTCCCTGTTCTCATGCAAACGAGCAATATGTCTGATCTAGGCAGTAGTGCAGGTGAATTAATACATTTTCTAGATTTAGCTTATTTTGCTGACTTTTTCATCTTGCTTTTGGTGCTGAAGTTCAAGCCTACATTTGTAGTGAATCGCAATTATGGAAAAGTTGGTAAACGAGTCTTTTTCTTAGTGGCGATCGCCATTTCTTTTGCTAATTTAGGTTTGGCCGAAACAGAAAGGCCTCAGCTTTTAACGCGTACATTTGACCGAGAAATGCTCGTCAAAAATATTGGTACATATAATTACCATTTATACGATCTCTTTTTACAATCAAAATCATCCGCGCAGAGAGCTTTAGCAGATGGCAGTGAATTAGTTGATATAGAAAACTATATTCGCGCCAATTATAAGAAGCCAAATGATGAGATGTTTGGAATTGCCAAAGGGAAAAATGTGATTCTCATTTCGATGGAATCAACACAAAGCTTTGTCATTAATAACACGGTAAATGGGCAAGAAATTACCCCATTTTTAAATGATTTCATTAAGGAAAGCTATTATTTTGAAAATTTCTATCATCAAACAGGACAAGGAAAGACTTCTGATTCAGAATTTCTTGTGGATAATTCTTTATATCCTTTAGGGAGAGGCGCCGTCTTTTTTACCCATTCAAGAAATGAATTTGAGGCAAGTCCAAGTATTTTAAAAGAAAATGGATATTATACTGCTTCACTTCATGCAAATAATAAGAGCTTTTGGAACCGAGATATTATGTATCAATCATTAGGTTATGAACGCTTTTACGAAATTAATGATTATGATGTCAATGAAGAGAATTCGGTTGGTTGGGGTTTAAAGGATGACGATTTCTTTCAACAGTCGATCCAGCATTTAAAGGAAATGCCGCAACCCTATTACGCAAAATTTATTACGTTGACGAACCATTTTCCATTTGAATTAGATGAAGAAGATAAGATGGTTGATCCATATACATCAAACTCAAAAACATTAAATAATTATTTCCCTACCGTTCGTTATCAAGATGAAGCCCTTAAAAATTTCATCCAAACTCTAAAGGATGAGGGCATATATGATCATTCGATTATCATTCTCTATGGTGATCATTACGGTATCTCAGAAAATCACAATAGAGCAATGAGTGAATATTTAGGAGAAGAGGTTACTCCGTTTGTAAGTGCACAATTGCAGCGAGTACCGCTCATTATTCATATTCCAGGACAAACAGGAAAAACGATTTCAACTGTATCGGGTCAAGTTGATTTAAAACCAACAATCCTCCATTTATTGGGAATTGATACGAAGAGAGACTTTAATTTTGGAAGTGATTTATTCTCAGATGATAAAATGGAGTTTACGGTTTTTAGAGATGGAAGCTTCGTTACAGAGGATTATGTTTTCACTCGTGAAACTTGTTATGATAAATCGACAGGAGAAGTAACAGACGGAGGTGGCTGTGAGCCATATTATGAGAAAGCAAAATATGAGCTCGAGTATTCGGATAAGATTATATATGGAGATTTGCTTCGCTTTTACGAAAATATGGAGACAGAAGGCATTCAACCTTAGTTCAAGAACCTGCTACGCTTGTAGCGGGTTTTTTGTTTTCGTAGGTTTTAGTCATATAATTTATGAGGATTCATAGGATGTATCGTATTCGTGCAAATTCTGTAGTGAGGAGGAGAAGTGAGTGCAGGTTCAAATTCGTTCAGGTGATAGCTTATGGTACTACAGTCAACTATTTCTCATTCCTTTAAATCTGATCATCGATTCGAATCCCTCAATAAACCCATTAGCCCTTCAAATTGGTCAACATGTTCAGATTCCAGGATTTACTGGCGAATCCTATGTCATAAAACAAGGCGATACTTTCTGGAAATTGGCAAGACGTCGTAATGTGAATGTTGATGCTCTTCTTTTATTAAATCCGAACAGAGATCCGAATTTTTTAGCAGTTGGTGATTCGATCATACTACCTCGCAGAGTTATTTCGCCGATAAAAATGCGGCAAGTACCTTATCATTTTTCTTTACTAAGTGAAGATCTTTCTAGGTTAAAGGCTGTTTATCCTTTTATTCAAATAAATACAATTGGTGAGAGTGTGTTAGGCAAGCCGATTCAAGAGATTCGATTAGGAAGAGGTCGAAAAAAAGTTCATTTAAATGCCTCTTTTCATGCGAATGAATGGATCACGACGCCGATTTTAATGGATGCTCTTAACACCTTTTTATTGTCATTAACCAATGGTTCTTCCATCCGTGGATTATCCGCTTACCCATTATATGAACAAGTGGATTTATCGATCGTCCCGATGGTTAATCCAGATGGAGTTGACTTGGTCTTAAATGGACCTCTTCCCGAGAGAAGGGATGAATTAATTCAAATGAATAAAGGAAGCTCTGATTTTACTGATTGGAAAGCGAATATAAGAGGAGTCGATTTAAATAATCAATTCCCTGCTAATTGGGAAATTGAGAAGGAACGAAAAGAAGAAAAAGCTCCGGCAGCACGTGACTATCCAGGAGATGCCCCTCTTACAGAACCTGAAGCGGTGGTCATGGCTAATTTAGCCTCTAATAAAAGGTTTGACCGTATGCTCGCCTTACACACCCAAGGGGAGGAGTTTTACTGGGGATATGAAGACTTGGAACCACCTGAATCTCGTGTGTTAGCACAAGAGTTCGAACGTGTCAGTGGCTATCAAGCAGTCCGGTATATTGATAGTCATGCAGGCTATAAGGATTGGTTTATTCAAGAGTTTCGCAGACCTGGTTTTACGTTGGAATTAGGGCTTGGAACGAATCCACTTCCACTATCTCAATTCAATGAAATCTATGAGGAATTTTTAGGGATATTTTTAGCGTCCATATACATGTAGAATCCATTTTATAATCATGCTGCTCAAGTTAAAAAGCGAACTCTAAATTCAGTGTGAATTCGAATGAATGATGCTAGAAATATTTGTTTTTTAATTTACCTTCGTACATGGAGAAATCGACTCATGCAATCAAAAAGTCCATTTTTGGACTTTTTTCTTTTGAAGGAGTATTATTTATGAGTCGAAAGTAACAATTTGTAACAATTTGAAATATAATTGAAACATTTTGTCTTTGATATCGTATCATTAAGATAGAGCGTTTATTTGAATGGGGGGGTAGATATGTGGATCAATTTACAAAGCGGGTATTCTGTTCTAAAGTTACCTCTATTATCCTGCTCTTCACAGTAGTAATCCTATTAGGAGGCTGTCAGAAGGATGATCAAACGAGTCCATTACCCTCATTAAAGCACGGATTCGATTTATTTAAGGGAATACCTGATAGTGGAAACTTATCTATTGAACCGATTGATGTGGGCACAGATTCCTTTCATTCCTTCGGAGGCTGGTTCAATAATGAAACGATTTTTTACATAACTGATTCAAGCCTTGGTTCAAACGTGTATACTCACCATTTACACAGTGGAGAAAAGAAGCTGTTGTTCGAAAGCAATGCCCCCATTGTTTCAACGATCGTAAGCCCTTCAAGGGAATTTTTGCTTATACACTCTGCACCATCTTCCAATGAAGCAGTACTCACCATCATTAATAAAGAAGGCAATAAGTTAATCGAGAGAAGTCTTCCTTCATTTGAGTTAAATATTCAATGGAATCCTTATGACGACTCGTCTATCCTTATCACAGCATTTACAGCAGATTGGGATTTTACTGTATGGAATTTAAATATCGAGAAGCAATCTATGAATGAAATAGGTTTACCGCAGCCATTTGCTTATTGGGCAGAAAAGCAAGAACTCTTCTATTTAGATTGGGATTTAGATAGTCCGTCAATAGAAGCTGACTTACAGAGCTATGATTTGGAAACGGGAGAGGCTATTAAAAAGGAATCCGATGTGTTACAAGTGTTTACATATCAGGATTTGATAGTTGTCATCAAGGTAGATGAAGACAATGAGGAAATGGCGAATTACTACTTTATGAACCATCAATTTGAAGAAATATTTCGATTTACAACGCCGCATCTTTCAAGCTATTCGGAATGGTTAATCCCATTCCATGATTATAATCGCCATACAGATTCTTTCTTGACCTATCAGCCATTGTATTCATCTGAGGCCGATGTTTATAACGAGGGATTTCAGTTAGTCCGTTATGATCTGGCAACGGGGAATAAGGAGATGATAGTGGAGGGAATGGATAATGCTCCTATTAGTTGTTCTCCCAATGGTGAAAGTTGCTTAACGGGATTTTACTATGAAAATGTAATTAATTTGGAGACGAAAGAAATAGTCCCTCTGTCGGACAACTCGTAATTTTGGCAAGTAAAAAAGGACTGAAATATTCAGTCCTTTTTTTGATAAATTGTATTAATGGCCAGTAGGGAATCCATTTTTTAGTAAAGTCATGATCGTAAACCATCCAAAAACAAGAAATGAACCTGCACCAAATACTAAACCTAGTACATTTTTGTTTTTAAGAGCAGAAATTGTACCATATCCAGCAAAAATGGCTACCAAGCCAAAAATGATCATTAATCCCATTGTATAGCCCCCTTAGTCTTTTAGTTTCCATTTCATTTCGTTAGGACGTTAGTCTAACATCTTTTTCACACTTAAGTGAAATAAGCAACCCACTATGTAATATCTAAATATTATTGCATCCGATTCCTATTTTATAGCTTTTGTTCATGTTTGTCGAGGTCTAAAAATGACACTTCCATGAACTTTAAAGTTTCTTCTTTGAAAAAAGCTAGATAACAATATTGTACCATTCAGTTGCTTTTGTGTAAGATAGTAATAGTATTGCAAAACATGGAGGTGTATATACTTGAACTGGGAACAGTTGCCGCTCGGGCCATTACAAACCAATTGCTATCTATTAGCAAATCAAGAGAAAAAATGTATTATTGTAGATCCAGGGGAAGAAGGAGCACGGGTAGTGAATCATCTTCAACAAAGAAAATTAACGCCCCAAGCGATTCTTTTAACACATGCCCATTTCGATCATATCGGGGCAGTTGATGATATACGAAGCGTTTACAATATTCCAGTATATTTACATAATAAGGAAAAGAACTGGCTGATGGACCCTAGTTTAAATGGTTCACAATTATTCATGATGGGGCCGATTAAAGTGAAAGAAGCAGATCATCTATTTACGTCTGAAGGTGCAATGAAAGTTGGCGATTTTTTATTTGAGGTGTTTGAAACACCGGGACACTCACCAGGCAGCGTTTCTTTCTATTTTAAAGAAGATGGGGTTGTCGTAGCAGGAGATGCTCTATTTCAAGGTAGTATCGGGAGAACGGACTTGCCAGGGGGCAATCATGAACAATTAATTCGAAGCATTCATGATAAATTGCTGATCATGCCAGAGGAAACACAGGTGCTTCCAGGACATGGAGCGACTACGACTATAGGCGAAGAAATGGATCGTAATCCGTTTCTCAATGGGTTCTAGAAAGTATAGAAAAGCCCTTCTCTAAAAGAGAAGGGCTTTTCTGGGGGATGTTCTATTCATTCAATGGGAAGGGATAAGTTTTAGCTACTAATTAAAGAATATTATAAAGTTTTCACTGTGTCAATAGTGCAAAACAGAAGGGAGACATTATGCTCTCATACCTAAAAGAAAAGATCAGTGGATCCTCTTCAAAGATGATAACTTATGCAGAATTTATAGAGGAAGCTCTCTATCATCCCGAGTGGGGATATTATATGAAAGAGGGTGTAAAGGTCGGCAGAAAAGGCGATTTTATTACGACGAGTAATATTTCTGATATTTATGGTCGTCTAATCGCAAAATGGTTTTTACAGCAGAAAAAAGAGCTAGGACTCCCTTCTGCTGTATGTGAGTTAGGCGCTGGAAATGGTCGTTTTGCTGCAGCTTTTATCGATGAATGGGATAAAAATAGCGAGGAATCTTTAGCTTATTTTATAGTGGAAACAAGCCCGTATCATCGACAACTGCAAAAGGAACTTCTTGGTTCTCGTATTCAACAAGTGGAAAGCATCGAAAATTTGAAACCATTTGACGGATTTATTTTTTCAAATGAATTATTTGATGCATTTCCTGTTCATGTAGTTGAGTGTCATCATGAGCAACTTTTTGAAGTGATGATTACGATGGTGGATGATCAGCTCGTAGAAAAAAAGGTTTCTTTAAATAATGTGGAAATTGAACAGTTTATCGAAAAGAGTGGCTTAACTTTACGAAACAATCAAAGAATTGAAATTCCTTTGGCGATGGAAAGAATGATTCGAAGTCTTACGGATGCAGTGGGACGTGGCTGGTTCGTTACCGTTGATTATGGCTACCGTGATACTGAATGGAATGAGGCGATTCATTGCAAGGGGAGTTTAAGAGGGTATTATAAACATGAACAATTCAATGATGTCCTAAAGCATGTAGGAGAGATGGATATTACCAGTCATGTGCATTTTGACTCGCTTATTCGAATGGGAGAGGAAAATAGATTAGAATTTGTTCGTATCCAAAGACAAGATGAATTTTTCTTATCGATCGGAATTCTTGAGGAGCTGGAAAATCATGCTGATCCGAATCCTTTTTCTGAAGTAAGTCGTCGTAACCGCTCCATTAAAAGTCTAATTATGCCATCAGGCATGAGTACGTATTTTCACGTTGTCATTCAAAAAAAAGGAATATAAAAAAAGCGATGGGATCCCATCGCTT
>NZ_HE978513.1:130366-221825 GCF_000311725.1 Robertmurraya massiliosenegalensis JC6 | reverse complement strand
CCATCGCTTTTTTTATATAAGAAAAAATAAGTGCTAGCGAGCTCTTAGTGGCCCACTCCAGGAGTCATTAGGAATGTCGTATAGTAGGTAAATCCTACGAAAAAGACAGTTAAGTATGCCCCAAAAATATAAATATACATACGCTCAGTTAGTTTCAGGTAGCTTAACAATACGAAAAATCCTGTTTGACCAAAGAAAATTAGAGATGTTATGTACATATCACCTAAGAAAAACATAATGGCGAAAATGCCAGTCCAGAATCCCATCACTCTGTACATACGATCCATAGATATATCCTCCTTTTTCCTATAAGTCCATCACTACCATATTATAAGTAAACGGTAATGAAAAGTAAATATTAGTTTGTTTCAAAAAAGTGAACGCATACATCATATGTAGGAAAAACTAGCGTCACCCTAGAGTGAGAAGCCAGTTTTCATTATTAAATTATCGCACCTGTTCAATTCTTGTGGAACGTCCTATAGGGATATTTTTAACTTGTAACTAATGCATGATACGAGCAAGAGTTACATCCGTGTAGCATATTTTCTTTTTCGATCAAGTCTACTGATTCAAAAAGGGCTTCAAACATTCCTCGTAAGAATTCATAGTGTGTCTCACAAACTGTTTTTGTATGCTCTTGTGCTACTTCTTTAAATGGGCAATTGAAAATTTGGAAGTAGATCTTCGTATGATCTTCATTTGCTTCAAATTCTGGATAAAAGCCAGCCATCGTTGCTGCACTTCTAAGAAAATGGAGCTTTTGCTCAAAAGACAAATTCGAGCTCTCTTGGTTCCTTGTCATTTCTTGTTCGATCATTTCAGTTCCAAATCTTTTTCCTGTTTCATACAAAGCTCTTTTGCCTGCTTCTCCAAGATGAATAAATGTTTCCATCGCAATTTTCGAGAGGAGCTGGTAATCTCTGAATGGAAAGTTTAACTGAATGATGTCCTCAGAGAGGCGATATAATCTACTCGGTCTTCCGCCTTTTCCTGTTTTCTTCGTTTCAGATAATAGCATATTAACATCTTCAAGCTTGGATAAATGTAGTCTCGCTACGTTAGGGTGGATATTAAAGTTATCGGCTATTTCTTGAACGGTTACATCTTGATGCCTTTTTGTAATGTATTGATAAATATAGTAACGAGTTGGATCCGATAGTACGTTCGTTATTTTTAATGTCTTCTCCACAAAATTCACCTCGAGGCGCATGATTTATTCCCATTATAATACAGTAAACAATGGTTAACACTGTAATCACTATAAGTTTAGAAAATGTTCACATTTACTTGTCTAAATGATGAACAGATCTTGTTTCTTTTGAAAAGATGTCCGATCCCGTTTGATAAATAAAGAATTATAGACATTTTGTGAACAATGAATTTTTTGCAGGAAAAAGGAGTGAAGTGTCGAATTAAGAAATGTATTAAATGAAAGGTGGTGTTTCTATAAGGTGAAATCAATTGAAATGTTAGCTGAGAGAATTGTAAAGGATGCTGTAAAGAACCATGCATCAGACATTCATATCATTCCTCGGAGAGACGATACGCTGATACAATTAAGGATGGCAAATAGGCTCATTCCTAGATACCATTTGCCGAAAGAAGATTGTGAACGATTAATCTCTCATTTTAAATTCACTGCATCAATGGATATTGGAGAAAAAAGACGTCCTCAAAGTGGGGCATTTTCCGTGACAGTAAATAAGCACAATGTTGGACTTCGCTTATCCACTTTACCTGCTAATCAAAAAGAAAGTCTTGTTATTCGAATTCTTCCTCAGCAAGAACAAATCCCTTTTTACAAAGTTTCACTTTTCCCTGATGCGACGATGAAACTGCTCGCTCTCTTAAATCATGCTCATGGTTTGATCCTCTTTACTGGACCGACCGGATCTGGTAAAACGACCACATTGTACTCTTTATTAGATGAGACCTCCCACATTTTTAACCGCAGTGTGATTACACTTGAGGACCCCGTTGAAAAAGAAAATGAATCAGTTTTGCAAGTGCAAGTAAATGAGAAGGCTGGTGTTACCTATTCTACAGGCTTAAAAGCGATACTGCGACATGACCCAGACATCATTATGGTCGGTGAAATCAGAGATAGTGAAACGGCGAAAATAGCCGTTCGGGCAGCCCTCACAGGGCATCTCGTGCTAAGCACGATGCATACAAGAGATGCGAAAGGAGCGATTTATCGATTGCTGGAATTTGGTGTCGATAGGCTAGAAGTAGAACAAACGCTGATTGCAGTAGCAGCACAAAGATTAGTGGAATTAGAGTGTCCCTATTGTCAAGGAGATGTATGTTCACCACATTGTTTTTCAAATAGCCAATTGAAAAGAGCGAGTGTATTTGAATTATTAACGGGGAATGCATTAATGGACGTGATTCACGGTCAAAATCAAAATTCGTATAAAAAACTGAAAAGTATCATCAGTAAGGGAATTGCACTAGGTTTTATAAAGGAATCAGAATACAAGAGATGGATTATCGATGATGAAAACACGTAAATGGACGATTAAGGAGCAGGCTGATTTTCTAAAAAAGACAGGTGAACTATTAGCGAGAGGTTACCCACTTGCTGAAGCGATACATTCATTAACTTATCAGATGAGAAAAGGGCAACAGGAAGAAGTTGCTAAAGCACTAATCGATTTAAGAGAAGGACATAGCTTTCATCTAATCCTGCAAAATCTCAGGTTTAACAAAACGCTTATTGGCTATGTATATTTTGCAGAAGAACATGGTTCATTAGCCGATGCCTTTATTGAAGGCAGTGCCATGGTTACGAAAAGACAGGGGGATCTCGAAAAACTAAAAAAACTTCTTGTATATCCACTTATATTGATTGTGATCACTTTATTTTTGTTTGGATTTGTGGAGCGAGTATTGCTTCCACAATATACGACATTGTTTCACTTGATGAATCTATCCCCGAACATTTTTATGAAAATGGTTGCATTGATCGGAGATATCTTTCCTCTTTTGCTCCTAGTATTCCTTTTATTTAGCTCCCTCGCACTTGGTTACTATTTTATGACTTTCCGGAGACTCCTTCCTATTGAACAAAGAACGCTAATGTCTAAATTTCCTTTCCTAGGTTCCTTTTATCGCTTGTTCATAACCCATTATTTTAGTATACAGCTCAGCTATTTATTAGCTGGTGGTCTTTCCATTCAAGAAGCGTTAAAGCTGTTTGAGACACATGTGCAAAGCCCATTTTATAAGCAATTGGGAAAAGAAATACAACAGTATCTAATGAAGGGAGAGTCATTTGCGCAAGTTTTGAAGGAGTACCCTATTTTTGAAAAAGAGCTTTCTTTTATCGTGAAACATGGTCAGGAAAATGGCAAAATTTCCGATGAGCTTCTTTTCTTTAGCAAGCATTGTCTTGAAAAATTAGAAAACAAAACAGAAAAGTGGTTCAGAATCATTCAACCCCTTTTGTATTCGCTCATCGGGCTCGTCATTGTTTCGATGTATTTAGCGATTCTATTACCAATGTTCCAACTATTAGATGGATTTTAGAAAGGAGAAACAGAGCATGTTGAAAAAATTAAAAGGGCAGTCAACTTTTACCTTGAGCAAAAAGAATGATCGTAAATATGCTCGTTTAGCTGTCAAAAAAATAAACGAGCAAAATGCCTTCACATTAATAGAGATGATGATCGTCCTGCTCGTCATTTCGGTTCTATTGATTATTACAATTCCAAATATTACAACCCACAATTCTACCATTAATACAAAAGGCTGTGATGCGTTAAAGAAAATGGTAGAGGCACAAGTACAAGCTTATAAAATGGATAATAACACAGAGCCAATTAGTATCGTTAATCTTCAATCTAAAGGTTATTTAACGGCGGAACAGAGTAGTTGTCCAAATGGGGATAAAATCACTATTGATTCCGAAGGTAAGGTAGACAGTGGTACCTAAATGGAAACGAGATAAGGAACAAGGGTTTACAATGATTGAGGCATTGTTTGTTTTAAGTATGTTTCTGCTCATGATGTCTTTGTCCTTTCTTTTATTAAAGCCCCATTATTTTCAACAAGAAAGACAGTCTTTTATTCCCCAATTTAAAGCAGACTTGCTTTATGCTCAGCAGTATGCGATCACAAATCAAAAGGTCGTACGAGTAAACTTCATGCCTTCACAATACTTCTACTATATACGTAAACAAAATGGGGAGATCTTAATCAGAAGAGATTACTCAAACAATGTAGACGTTATACCTGGTTCGCAAAAAACAACCTTTTATTTTTATTCAAACGGTAATATTAGCACGATTGGCGCTTTGTACTTTTATATTGGCGATGACGATGCCTATCAATTCATGTTTCAGTTAGGACGGGGAAGATTCTATGTTAAAAAAATGTAGCGGTTTTTTCTTAGTCGAGCTTTTTCTTTCCCTCACTGTATGGATGCTAATAAGTTTAACGCTCCTTCCTCTTTATATTCATGTCAGCAAACAGTCACTAGATATGAACAAAGACATAACAGCAAATCATGTCTTATATGAATCTCTTCATCGTTACTTGCTTGAAGGGGATTTTGAGAATGGTGATATCAAAAGAGAAAATGAATGGTTCAGAATCTTTTGGGAGAAAGAGGTCAATATACCGGTGAAGGTGTGTGTAAAATATGAGAATTCTTTCGAACAAGAAAAGGAAAAATGTGAGAGGCTTGAATGAACAAGGATTTACGATGTTAGAGATGCTCTTTTCATTCTCTTTATTTTGTTTAATGGTCACGTTTCTCCCACCCTTGTTTCAAATTGTTTTTAACGATCATGGGATCGAAGCAAGAATACAGAAAATGGAATGGGAATTGTTTATTAGCCAGACGAAGAAGGAGATTCAATCAAGTGATTTTGTAGATGTGCTTAATGGAGAATTAACCTTAATTCGGGGGGATGAAACGATTTCCTATCAAAAATATCAAAATCTCCTTAGAAGACAAGTGAATAGAAAAGGTCATGAAGTCCTCTTGCAAAATGTTCGTGCTGTTTCTTTTGAAAAATATGGAAGTGGGATCAAAATTGAAGTGAGCGATTTATTTAAGCGTTCAAATGTGGCTATCATCTACCCTTTTATTAGCACGACGGAAATGAATGGGGATGGGATTAGATGAATGATAGAGGTTTTACGTTTCCTGTAACTCTTTGTGTGTTATTGTTATTTACCGGTTTTTTGGCGGTGCATTTTCATCAGTATTCGATAGAGAAAAGTTTTCAATTCGAACTTGCTGAATTTGAAAGAAATCAGTTTATGTTTATGCAGTCTTTAAAGAAAGTTGAGAATCAGTTAAGCAATGCTGAGGAAGTAGAGAGAACTGGGATCTTCTACTTTGAGAATGGCACAGTTACTTATCAGATTAATGAACTTGATAACGCACAACTTCAAATTCTATTTCGGTTGGTCACAAGTTCAGGAGCAGAACTCGAAGGTTTCGGTTATTATGATCAACATATAGAAAAAATGGTAAAATGGCTAGAACGTAATTAATTTGCTTGTTTCTCATATGATTCTTTTGGGTAATAGAATGATCATTTTCGGATATACTGCATACTGACGAAGAATTTGTGAGGAGTGTTGCATGATGAAGACAAATGATTATGTGAAATACATTACCGAGACGGTTGTAAAATATATTGATCAGCCAAAAGATGAGCGAATCAAGATAAAGCAAGAAAAAAAGGAAAGCAAGGCTGGCTTTTGGTTTCGTTGGTTTGGGATCTTGCCCTATGCGTTAAAAGATGTCGTAAAGAAAAGAAGGTAGATTAAGCACCTTCTATTCTTATACAGCTTCTTCAGTTAAATAAAAGAGTCCTCCATTGATGATTGAGATTTTCACTTTCGGTTCGTATTGGTCTTGGAGGGCTTTTTTTTCGTTGTCGAATGTTTCCCCTTTTTCCTCTTCATCTTCGTAAAAATGTTCTAAAAGCTGCAAGTCTTTATTCCATCTTTCTCTGGCTTCGTCTGCCCATATGTGCTCCTCTTGTTCAATCTCCTTCACAAGTTGATTCTCAATTCTTGAGACACCACTTTTTGGCATAATCAGTGGTGAAAGTGTAAACGAATAATCAGGGATTTTTGGTGTTAACTGTAAGTTCAATAGACGCTCATGGAAATTTTCCACGATTTGCCCATTGATCAGCTGCAGTCCGAGCGATTTAAACACATCTCTTTTACGATCACATTGGTAGGAGATGCGAACATTGATGCCTAACCATGGTTTTAATGGGACATGTTGTCCAGAAGCAAAGCGATGATTTTCATATAATCGAATATAAGCTGCTAAATTTTTTGTTGATTGAAAGATTTGATGTAAGCGAGGAGAGCCAAAATGTATGACCTCCCCTTTCATATTTTCAGGCGCTGTTTTTTGATCGGTAATAAAGGTAAGCTTCATCGGATTTGGAACGCCACCTGTTTTTTCTAAATAATGCCAGTAAAAAGGTCGATTCATTAGTTCCTTGTCTAATTCGATCGTTAATTGTACGGTCATATATCCATCTGTTTCCTCTACAATGTCACAGCCGTTTGCTTGAAAGTAGTTTTTAAGAAATTGTTGAATTTCCTGCTGCTGCATTCCCTTCACTTCCTTTCATTTCTTCTGCAAATTGAATCATCGCCGTCAAATTATCCATCTTAATTTTCATTTCTCCTTCTGATGTAGAGTGACCAAAGATATCGATTAAATAGTCTTCAAAATTACCAAATTCAAGTTTAGAGAGAATGTCATCAAGTTCACCTACGACTTTCTCAAATAATGATATTTTTTCATGAAGGAGTTTTAAGACATGCTCTTCTACTGTCCCTTTTGTGGCAAAATTGTAGATGTGGACATCTTGTTCTTGTCCAAGACGGTGGATCCGTCCAATCCGTTGTTCGAGTCGCATGGGATTCCATGGCAAATCAAAGTTGATAATATGGTGACAGAATTGAAGATTGATTCCTTCACCGCCGGCTTCTGTCGCAATTAAAACTTGGGCGTGTTTTTGGAATAATTCCCGCATCCAATCTTTTTTTCCTCGTTTAAATCCACCGCGAAACGGTACGGATGTGATTCCGTTTTGTTTTAAAAACCATTGGAGATACATTTGAGTTGCCCGATATTCTGTAAAAATAATGACTTTATCATCAATTTTTTTAATAAGGTCTAATGCTTTCTCTGCTTTCGAATTGCTTTGTACCGCCTGTACCTTTTCCATCAAAAATTGAATCTGTTGCTGGTAAGAAGGGCTGGGTGTTTCCTGTTTTGTCAGCATATTTCTTAATGTCACAAAGACAGCCTCACGACTGCTACAAGCCTCCCGTTGTAATGTCATAATCGCAAAAGCGCTAGTGGCCATCCAATTATCTTCTCTTCTTAGCTCAGAAATGGCATTATATAATTCTTGCTCTTCCTTTGAAAATTCGATCGCAATCGTTTCGACATGTCGATCCGTCCATTCGATCCCTGTATCAGCACGACGATTGCGAATCATCACCTTGTTCACTAACTCTTTTAAGTGCTCATTGTCATTTAAAGAACGGGAATCCCTTTTGTATTTTTCATAAAAGACGGTCTCGTTGCCAAGATGACCAGGCTTTAATAAGGAAACAAGATTAAATATTTCGCTAATCCGATTTTGAATCGGGGTAGCCGTTAGCAATAGGCAAAATTTCTTTTTTAAACTTTGCACAAATTCATAGTTTTTCGTTTTGTTATTTTTAAGTTTGTGAGCCTCATCGATAATAATGAGATCATAATCCTGTTGAAAAATAATATCACGGTGAGGATTACGCTTTGCGGTGTCTATCGATGACACGACAACATCACATTGTTCCCAAACATAGCTTTTCTTTTGTGCGACCGCAGGAATATAAAATTTACTCGTTAATTCATTAGCCCATTGCGTGACAAGGGAAGCGGGAACTAATATTAATGCTTTTTTTACAAGGCCTCTAATCATATATTCTTTTAAAATTAAGCCGGCTTCGATCGTCTTACCTAATCCCACCTCATCAGCTAAAATCGCTTTGCCATTCATATCTTCAACTACTCGCTTAGCTACTTCTAGTTGGTGAGGTAAAGGTGTCAATTGTGGCAAATGTTTAGGAGCCTGTAATCCTTCAAAATCATCAATGACTGTATGATTTTCTACTTCGATCGCAAGCTTATATAAGTCCCAACTGCCCCAAGGACCATCATCCTCAATTTTTTGAAAGAAACCGTCCACCCATGATGAATCAAATTGAATTTCCACCGTCATATAAATTGCTCCTTTTAAATCAGCTATAATCTATTCTTTTCCGAAAAAGATATTGCCCTAATATCATGTACATGGTAGGATGTATTTGAAAGTTAGAAATTTTGTCACATGTTAAGTATAAACGAACGAAAATATGCTATATTGACAATATTAATCGTTTTAGTATGAATGAATTTATAAGGTTATCATTAAAACGTTCGTTTTTAGCTAATGTTGGTCTTTTTGTTTTTGGACCGAACTTCAAAGCTTTAATTCGTACGTTATAGTATGACCAACTTGGAAAATTTTATAAACGCGAATGAGAACAAGGGGAGAGACTACGTTGTAGCGCCGAAGGAGCAAGCATGAATTTGTGAATCTCTCAGGCAAAAGTACACTTGTTTGACGCAACTCTGGAGAGTGCTTCGTCAGGAAGAAGGAAGCCACCAAAGGGGAAAGCCTAGAGAGAACTTTTCATACAAGAAAAGGATTCATTAGGTAAACTTTCAGGTGCCAGGACAGAGAGCCCACTTTTATAAAAAGGGGGATCTCTGTCCTTTTTTTGTGGAATCAGTGGACCTTTCAGCTGTGCTGAATAGTGTGTGAAACAAGGTTGCACAATGAACCAAACAAAGCCTTTGTGAAAAATTCTGCTCTTTTGCGGGTTTTGATAAATATCTAGTACATGTAAGAAAGGGGATCATGTAATGTCTGAGTTAAAGCGTACTCCTTTATTTGAGGTTTACAAACAATATGGGGGCAAAACAATTGATTTCGGTGGATGGGACCTTCCTGTGCAGTTTTCAAGTATTAAAGAGGAACATGAAGCCGTTCGAACAAAAGCGGGACTATTTGATGTTTCTCATATGGGAGAAATTGAAGTTAAAGGTCCGGGCAGTCTTTCATATCTTCAGAAAATGATGACAAACGATATTTCAAAGTTGGGTGTTGGCGGTGCTCAATACACAGCAATGTGTTATGAAAATGGCGGTACGGTTGATGACCTGCTCGTCTACAAACTTGGTGAGGGTGATTATCTTTTAGTCGTTAATGCTGCAAATATCGCCAAAGATTTTGCTTGGCTTGAGAAGCATGTTGAGGGTGAAGAGGTATCGCTTAAAAATATCTCCGACAATATGGCGCAATTAGCACTACAGGGACCAGTTGCTGAGAAAGTGTTGCAAAAGCTTACAAATGAAGATTTAAGCAATATCGGTTTCTTCAAATTCCAGCTTGAGGTTGAAGTGGCTGGAAAAAAAACGCTTATTTCAAGAACCGGTTATACAGGTGAAGATGGTTTTGAAATGTACTGTGCTAGTGAAGATGCCATTCATATTTGGAATGAAATTTTGGAATCTGGAAAAGCTGAGGGCGTTTTCCCATGTGGCTTAGGAGCAAGAGATACCTTGCGTTTTGAAGCGACGCTTGCACTTTATGGTCAAGAGCTTTCACCGGAAATTTCACCATTAGAAGCTGGAATTGGATTCGCTGTTAAGCTTAATAAAGAAGTTGATTTTCTTGGCAAAGAAGCGTTAAAGGCTCAAAAAGAGTCTGGTGTACCTCGTAAATTAGTAGGCATTGAAATGATTGAAAGAGGAATTCCACGCCATGGCTATCCTGTTTATATAAATGATAGGAAAATTGGAGATGTGACAACGGGTACTCAATCTCCTACGTTAAAGAAGAATATTGGATTAGCACTTATCGAGAGCGAATTTAGTGCACTGGAAACTGAAGTGGACGTTGAAATTCGCGGCAAGAAAGTAAAAGCGAAAGTGATTCAAACCCCATTTTACAAAAGAGCTCGCTCGTAATCGATTTTCAAAAGTATCATTAAAAATTGCAAGAATATGAAAGGGGAATCCGCAATGAAGCATCGTTACTTACCGATGACTGAGGCAGACCAGAAAGAAATGCTTGATACGATTGGTGTTTCTTCTGTGCAGGAGCTGTTCAATGATATTCCAGAAAGTGTCCAGTTTAAGGGAGATTATAAGATTAAACAAGCAAAATCAGAACCTGCCTTATTGAAGGAATTGACTCGTTTAGCCAATAAAAATGCCGACTTAAAGACAAATTCGAGTTTTCTTGGAGCAGGTGTGTATGACCATTATATGCCTGTCATCGTTGATCATGTGTTATCACGCTCAGAATTTTATACCGCTTATACTCCTTATCAACCAGAGATTTCTCAAGGTGAGTTACAAGCTATCTTTGAATTCCAGACTATGATTTGCGAACTGACAGGAATGGATGTTGCGAACTCTTCTATGTATGATGGTGGAACAGCTCTTGCTGAAGCAGCAATGCTTAGTACAGGTCAAACAAGAAGAAAGAAAGTACTTGTTTCCAGTGCTGTTCATCCCGAGTCAAAAGAAGTAGTAAAGACGTATGCAAAGGGTCAATATATCGAAGTAATCGAAATTCCTCAACAGGATGGAGTTACTGATCTAGCAGCGTTGCAAGCAATGATTGATGCAGATACAGCAGCTGTTATCGTACAATATCCAAATTTCTTCGGAAGAATTGAGCCGATGGCAGAGCTAGAGGAGATTGTACACGGACAGAAAGCAATGTTCGTTGTCTCAAGTAATCCATTAGCGCTTGGAGCATTGACTCCACCTGGAAAATTTGGCGCGGATATTGTTGTTGGTGATGCTCAAGTCTTTGGAATTCCTTCAGCATTTGGTGGCCCTCATTGTGGATACTTTGCGGTGACAAGCAAGTTGATGAGAAAGGTGCCAGGTCGTTTAGTCGGACAAACCACCGATGACCAAGGTAGAAGAGGTTTTGTTCTTACCCTTCAAGCCCGTGAACAACATATTCGTCGAGATAAGGCGACTTCTAATATTTGTTCGAACCAAGCATTGAACGCCCTAGCTGCATCTGTTGCGATGACAGCACTAGGACGTAAAGGCGTGAAAGAAATGGCATTACAAAATATCCAAAAAGCGCATTATGCCAAGAATGCTTTAAAAGAAAAAGGGTTAGAGATTGTATTCGAAGGTCCTTCCTTTAATGAGTTTGTCGTGAAAGTATCGAAGCCTGTTAAAGAAATTAATCAAGCTCTCCTGCAAAAGGGAATCATTGGCGGTTATGATCTAGGTCGCGATTATCCAGATCTTCGTCATCATATGTTAGTTGCGGTTACGGAGCTAAGAACAAAAGAAGAGATTGATACATTTGCACAAGAAATGGGGGATTTCCATGCATAAAGAAGATCAAGCCCTTATATTTGAATTAAGTAAACGAGGTAGAATCGGCTATAGCCTTCCAGAAATGGATATTCCGGAAGTGGACGTGAGTGAACTTTTACCTGAAGATTATGTACGGGAAGAAGAGGCAGAATTACCTGAAGTATCTGAGCTCGATATAATGCGCCACTATACAGCATTGTCAAAGCGAAATCATGGGGTTGATTCAGGTTTCTATCCACTTGGATCTTGTACAATGAAATATAATCCAAAAATTAACGAAAATGTCGCGCGTTTTAATGGATTTGCCCACATCCATCCATTGCAGGATGAGAGTTCTGTCCAAGGAGCTCTTGAACTGATGTACGACCTTCAAGAACATCTGATTGAAATCACAGGGATGGATGAAGTAACGTTACAACCTGCAGCAGGTGCCCACGGGGAGTGGACCGGATTAATGATGATTCGCGCTTATCACGAAGCGAATGGCGATTCGTTGCGAACAAAGGTTATCGTTCCTGACTCTGCTCACGGCACAAATCCTGCATCAGCAACAGTAGCAGGATTTGAGACGATTACCGTTAAATCGAACGAACATGGTTTAGTTGATTTGGATGATTTGAGAAGCGTGGTGGGAGAAGACACAGCGGCGTTAATGCTAACAAATCCCAATACATTAGGCTTATTTGAAGAAAACATCCTCGAGATGGCTGAAATTGTCCACAGCGCTGGCGGTAAACTCTATTACGATGGGGCAAATTTAAATGCAGTTTTATCAAAAGCAAGACCTGGAGATATGGGTTTTGATGTTGTCCATCTAAATCTGCATAAAACATTTACTGGCCCTCACGGCGGTGGTGGCCCTGGATCAGGTCCTGTTGGAGTGAAGGAAGATTTAATTCCATTCTTGCCGAAGCCTGTCGTCACAAAGCAGAATGATGAATATGTACTAGATTATGACCGTCCGCATTCGATCGGTCGCGTGAAGCCTTACTATGGCAATTTCGGCATTAACGTCCGGGCTTACACGTATATTCGCACAATGGGACCAGATGGCCTTAAAGCTGTTACTGAAAATGCAGTCTTAAATGCCAACTATATGATGAGAAGATTAGCTCCGTTCTACGATCTTCCATTTGATAGACATTGTAAGCATGAATTTGTCTTAAGTGGAAAGCGTCAGAAAAAGCTTGGAGTAAGAACATTGGATATTGCCAAACGATTACTTGATTTTGGCTATCATCCACCAACCATTTACTTCCCATTAAATGTGGAAGAGTGTATTATGATTGAGCCGACTGAAACGGAGTCAAAGGAAACATTAGATTCGTTCTGTGACGCAATGATACAAATTGCGAAAGAAGCAGAGGAAAATCCAGAGATAGTTCAAGAGGCACCATATACAACAGTCGTTGGTCGACTTGATGAAACCACGGCAGCTAGAAAACCGATCTTGCGCTATCAAACACAATAACAGAGATATGAAAAAGAGCTTTGCGCATATGCAAAGCTCTTTGTTCGTTAATTTTTTGTTTTAATTTTTCCTGTCCATTTTTTGAATCCACCTTTAAGATGTGACAGATCCTTATAGCCTTTGCGATATAGGGTTTGAGCAGCACGGCTACTTCTCATCCCACTTTGACAATAAAGGTAAACAGGCTTGTCTGGACGGATTTCTTTCATTCTCATTTTCATTTGAGATAGTGGAATATTTCTTGCTCCAAGAATATGTCCATTTTCGAATTCGTTCGGTTCACGCACATCGATTAATTGTGCCTTTCGATAACCTGCACGAAATTCTTCTTCAGTAAGTGTTTTCACAATCTTTTTTTGGTATAGCCAGTTGACTAGACTATATACAAGAAATGCGACTGTTAGTATTAGTAGAAAATAAAATCCGGTCATATCCATTTCTCCTTCCACACAAATCATGTGCCAAATAATATTATATAGGGGATTTAATAGGATAGTAAAGGATATTGGACAAATTTTTAGATTCCAATTGTAAATATAAGAATGCAGTTGGTAAACAATATCTTTTTGAAAGCAAAAACCTTCCTTTCAACCCTTGATGTGGGATTAATGAAAAGTTTCACCTCATTAAGCAGTATCTCTTTCTTTTTTTTCTGTAACGGTTTGTTATGCTAGTAATCAGTGTCAACGATGTGACATGAATTTCGTATGAACAAAAGAGGGTTACCAATGAAAAAAGAAAATTGGGGTTTTATCGATTCAGGAGATTGTTCTCCCTCCTTCAATATGGCATTAGATGAAGCATTGCTTGATTGGCATAGTGAGGGCTTGATTCCTCCTGTTATCCGTTTTTACGGATGGGACCCAGCGACATTATCGATTGGATATTTTCAACGGGTGGAGAAAGAAATAAATATGGAAGCTGTGAAAAAGCACGGATTGGGTTTTGTTCGCAGACCAACAGGCGGTAGGGGAGTGTTGCATGAGCACGAACTCACTTACAGCGTCATCGTCTCTGAGGATTATCCGGACATGCCTAAAACAGTAACGGAGGCATATCGTGTCATTTCTGAAGGGATCTTACAAGGATTTCATCAATTAGGAATGGAAGCCTATTTCGCTGTTCCGAAGACTGAAGAAGACCGTGACTCTCTGAAGAACCCACGCTCCGCTGTTTGCTTTGATGCGCCAAGCTGGTATGAGCTCGTTGTAGAGGGTAGAAAGGTAGCAGGAAGCGCTCAAACGAGGCAGAAGGGAGTCATCCTTCAACATGGTTCGATTCTTCTTGATTTAGATGAAGATAAACTATTTAGTTTATTTAACTATCCGAATGATAGAGTTAAAGAAAGAATGCAGCGTGCTTTTAAAAGTAAAGCTGTTGCGATTAATGAAATTAGTGATCATAAAGTAACATTAGAAGAAGCAAAGCATGCTTTTAAAAAAGGGTTTGAAAACGGTTTGAACGTAGAGTTAACCCCTTTTGAGCTATCAAAGGAACAGTTAGACTATGTAAATGACTTAGCGAAAAATAGATATGAGAGCGATGAATGGAATTTTAAAAGATAAGCGAACGAGCTGTTCGATTTATCTTTTTTCTTTTTTTTAGCGTGCGTGTATCTTTTGTCCCAGTCGAAAAAAGTGCAAGTGGCGAAATATGTTAAAATTTATCATTTTTTGCTGAAAACATGGGACGATCTCTATTTTTCTCGTTATATTAATTGTTTTTGTGTTTGACAAAATATTATTTTTTTGCTCATTACACAATATATAGTGGTGCTATAAATATTTGGCATACTATATATTGATTTTGTTAAGATGATGTGATAATTTAATAGTAATTTGAATTACAGCTAGATTTAACTAGTGTTTTCTAATTGAATTCAATAGATAAAAAAGGATTATTTAAAGGAGTTGTGTGTATGTCTGTTGCGCTAGGACAAAAACTAAATATTGATGTGGAGCGTTTGAACAAGGATATCCGATTGTTTCCTCAGGTTCATCCAATCACCCCAGATATGAAAATCACTCATAAAGGTGTTTCAAGATTGGTCATGTTGGATCGTTACACTTTTAAAGATACAGAAAAGATCACGCTTTCAAATGGAGATTTCGTTGTCCTGACGATCAAAGAAGATCCGAAATTTCCAGCAAGAGGTCTCGGGCAAATTTTGCAAATTGATTGGGAAGAGAAAAGAGCTCAAGTCCTTGTTGATGAAGAGTATCGAGGTGTTCTAGATGATCCGGATGAAGTAAGTACCGGTGTTATCAATCGCTCACTAGATGTAATTGAAAAGCCGTTAGAGCTTTACTATGAGCAAATTGCAAAACGAAACGCAACAGGCTTAGCCTCAGTTGAAACAACGGAAGAAAAGAGACAAGAATGGTTTGAAAAATTCTATCAAGAGCTTGTCAACTTGAATTTCATCCCAGCAGGACGTGTTTTATACGGAGCAGGTGCTGACACAGATGTAACGTATTTTAACTGTTATGTCATGCCTTTTGTTCAAGACTCACGTGAAGGAATATCCGAGCATCGCAAGCAAGTGATGGAAATCATGAGCCGTGGTGGCGGTGTTGGAACAAACGGTTCAACTTTAAGACCACGTAATACTCTTGCGCGAGGTGTAAACGGAAAATCATCTGGTTCAGTTTCATGGTTGGATGATATTGCGAAGCTTACGCATTTGGTTGAACAAGGTGGATCGCGCCGCGGGGCGCAGATGATTATGTTGGCGGATTAAAAAATGACATTTTTATTGCGAAATGGTAAGATATAAACAAGAACGCTTGTTCTCTTAGTGGAGGCGGTCGTATGGATCTTACCAAAGAAATTCTTTACCAAAAATATATGATAGAGAATCAAACTGTTAGTGAAATTGCACTTGAGTTTGGAATTTCTAAAACGAAAATAAAGGGACTTCTACGGAGAAATGGATATAGAAAATCCGAGCTTAAATTAAGTAATAATCTTTATGACGACAAAGAGTGGTTATACGAGCAATATATAACTCTGAATAAGGGCTATACAGTTATTGCTAATGAATTAGGGGTAAGTTACACGACAATACTTACACGTATACTCTATTTCGGCTGGAAAGTAAAAGGACATAATGACATTGATAAAGCAAGTCCTAGACTAGGAAAGAAACATACTCAAACTGCTCTAGAAAAAATAAAGAAGTCAAGGATCAAACATAGAGTAAATGTAACTTGTTACTTCTGTTCTAGAGTGTTTGAAAGGGTCAATTCTAGTTATATGCGAAGTGAAAAGTTATTTTGTAATTATCAATGTTATAAAGAGTACCTTAAAGAAAACAGGGTTGAAACTGAAGATATTACAGACTCAGCCGAGTATAAAGAGTGGAGAAAGAAAGTCTATATGCGTGATGGATATCGATGTAAAATGCCTAAATGCCATTCGGACTCTCGAGATATTGCAGCTCATCATATTTATCCTAAAAAGAGATTTCCTGAAAAATGTTTTGACCTTCAAAATGGGATAACTCTCTGTAGAAAGTGTCATGAAAAAACTTTTGGTAAAGAAGAGCAATTTATAGATGCACTAGTCCGCGTCGTTCAGAGAATGAACGACTAGAAAATCGGGTGAATTGCAGGGAACTCCTTAGAGGAAAGCAAGCCACAACGTGACTGGAAACGGTGAGCGTGAAGGCTATAAAAATTGCTTTCATTGGACAATCTGCAGCCAAGCGTCATTGGGCAAAGGTAATGGCGAAGGTTCAACGACTAGAGAGTGAGTCCCAACAATAAACTCTCATTAGCGCCCGACCCCTAACAGATTAAGCTGAGGGTGATGATATAGTCTAGTCCGATTGCTATATGCAATGAAATATCCTGAAAAGGACGGTAAATACGTGGCATCCTGACATCATCGAATTCATTATTTCAAAAATGCAAAACCCAAGAATTCTTCGTTTCTTACTCGAAACTACAAAGGATGAAACGATTAAACGATATGCACAAGAGAAATTAAAATTCACGCCACTAACTGAACAGGAAAAAGCAATGTATCAAGGAATCTTGAACTATAGACATATTCCTGGACAAGGTGGATTCAGTGAAAACATTATGGCTGAAGCAGAAGAAAAGCTAACTACTGGTGGAAATTATTCTGTTCACAACCCAGAATTTTTAACAGGAGCCAATATTTCTGTATGTTTAACAAAGGAATTTATGGATGCTGTTGAAAACGATACAGAGTATGAGCTTCGCTTCCCAGATGTAGAGCATTACAATGGACAAGAAATGAAAACTTATAATGAAGAATGGCATAATGTTGGCGATGTGCGTGAATGGGAACGAATGGGTCATAAAGTACGTGTCTATCGCAAAATCAAAGCGAAAGAACTTTGGAACCTAATTAATATTTGTGCAACCTATTCAGCAGAGCCAGGAATCTTCTTTATTGATAATGCAAACGACATGACAAATGCGGTAAGCTATGGTCAAAAAGTTGTTGCAACAAATCCATGTGGGGAACAGCCTCTTGCACCATTTTCAGTGTGTAACTTAGCAGCTGTTAACTTAGCTGAAATGGCTGATAAAGAAACAAAAACAGTAAACTTTGAAAAGTTAAAGCGTACAGTTGAAGTTGGCGTGCGTATGCAAGATAACGTAATTAACGCAACACCTTACTTCCTAGAAGAAAACAAGAAACAAGCTCTAGGAGAGCGCCGTGTAGGTTTAGGTGTTATGGGATTACATGATTTACTAATCTACTGTGAAACTGAATACGGTTCTGAAAAAGGGAACGAACTTGTTGATAAAGTGTTCGAGACAATCGCAACAACTGCTTACCGAACTTCCGTAGAATTGGCGAAAGAAAAAGGAAGCTTCCCATTCTTAACTGCTGATACAAAGGAAGAAACAAATCGTCTTCGTAAGGCATTTACGGAAACAGGCTTCATGAAAAAAATGCCTGAAGATATTCGTGAATCTATTCTGGAACATGGTATTCGTAACTCGCACTTACTAACTGTTGCTCCGACGGGATCCACTGGAACAATGGTTGGGGTATCAACTGGACTCGAGCCTTACTTCTCCTATTCTTACTTCAGAAGTGGACGTTTAGGGAAGTTTATCGAAGTAAAAGCAGATATCGTGCAAGAATATTTAGACCGTCATCCAGAAACGGATGAGAATAATCTGCCACAGTGGTTTGTTACAGCGATGGAGCTTGCTCCTGAAGCACATGCTGATGTTCAATGTGTCATTCAACGTTGGATTGATAGCTCTATCAGTAAGACCGTTAACGCACCAAAAGGCTACAGTGTAGAACAGGTTCAAAAAGTATATGAAAGACTATACCGTGGTGGTGCAAAAGGTGGAACAGTCTATGTAGACGGTTCTCGTGATTCACAAGTATTAACATTAAAAGCAGAAGAAAATAAATTTGACGAACAGCCAGAGAAAAAAGAGACACCGAAACAACATGTTGTTCTTGTCGACACAATCAGTGATCTTCGTTCAACAGATGTAACGATTGGTTCTGAAGTGGGCAATACTTGTCCTGTGTGCCGTAAAGGGAAAGTGAAAGAAATTGGTGGATGTAACACATGTACCAACTGTAATACTCAATTAAAGTGCGGCTTATAATTCCTTACAGAGGGTGGAGAAATCCATCCTCTTTTTTCATGTCCACTGTACTATTTTTATATGCTCCTGATTATTTATGTAAAAAGCGTATTTCTAAAAAGATGTCGATAGTCGTCTCGTTCGCTTTAAAAAGCGTAGCAACTTTAACTAATCGCCCAAGACAATACGTCGAACTCCTACATGGCCTACAACGAAGAAGTGAAAAACATCTAAGGAGTGACCTTTATGTATATAGATGGAGTTTTTTCCGGTGGAGGGATTAAAGGTTTTGCCTTAATTGGTGCCTACCAGGCCATTGAAGAGAGAGGGCTACAGTTTAAACGGGTTGCTGGGACAAGTGCGGGCTCTATTGTCGCTGCTTTAATCGCAGCGAAGTACACGAGTAAAGAGGTTTATCAGCTAATAGACGAGTTAGATTTAGCAGATTTTTTAGATCAGAGAAACACATTTATCCCGACGAAGGTTGCAAAATGGTTATTGTTATATTGGAGGATGGGACTTTATAAAGGGAATAAATTAGAGGAATGGCTAGAAATGAAGTTAGCTGCACGAGGAATTCGAACGTTTGCAGATTTACCACCTCAAGCCTTGAGAGTGATTGCTTCTGATTTAACAAATGGACGCATAATGATTCTTCCTGATGACTTACATAAATACGGACTTAATCCAAACGCGTTTTCAGTAGCGAAAGCGATTCGGATGAGTTGTAGTCTCCCTTATTTTTTCGAACCAGTAAAGCTTAAGAATAACTTTTCTGCAAGTATTATTGTCGACGGTGGGGTATTAAGCAATTTTCCGATGTGGCTATTTGATAAGGAGAATGTGAAAAAGGTACGTCCTGTATTGGGGATAAAATTGAGTCATCATCTGAATGAACTGCCAAAAAACGAAATTAATAATGCCATTCATTTATTTGAAGCATTGTTTGAGACGATGAAGGATGCTCATGATTCTCGTTACATTTCCCGTAAGCATGAGAAAAACATTATTTTCATTCCAACGGAAGGAGTGTTAACGACAGATTTTAACTTAAGTCCAGAAAGGAAGAAATTACTGTTCGAACTCGGTTACAATCGCACCAATAAATTTCTCAAAAACTGGTCGTATTAAAAAACGAACCTTCTAATAGGAGGCTCGTTTTTTCTTTTTCCCTTTTCTTCCCTCAATTACGGTTAAATGAGTTGTCGATTTTGGTTTATTTGCTGCTCGTTTAATACTACTTACATTACCAGAAATGGTTTTAGAAGAAGGCTTACGTGTATCCTTTTGTTGTAATCGTTTCTTTGACCGTTTAGCAGCCTTTTTAAAAGCGTTTCGTTCACGTCTTTGTGGGCTTGCACCATAGAAGCGGCGAACTAAAAAGAAAATACCGAATCCAATGATTAGAAAAACAAAAATACTTGTCAAAAATGATGTAGGACTAGCAATAAAACGACTAACGATCCCAATGATTGCAAGTACAATTAGACCTGCTACAAAATAAAAAGAAGCCCGATTTTTCAAGAAAGCCACCTCCCTACAAGCATAATTAGCATAAATTTCTAATTTTAAACCATTCAACATAAATTTCTATGAATAATTTTGTGAACGTCAAAACATTGGACGTATTCAAGTTAACCATCACGCTCAAAAAGAAAACGATTTTAAGGTTTATCCATATTCTATGCACTCCACAAAAAGTTGGCGCGCTATTTTGAAAATTGTGAAATAAATAGATGTTATTAATACTTATTATAATTTATTCTACTAGAAAATCAATAAAACCTCCAGAATCAAATACTTTTTCTTAATAAATGATTAAAAAAGAATTCAATGTAAAGGAAAGCCTTTGCTAGGACATAATAAAAATGGAGGTGGATGGAATGAAAGGTAGTCCGAAATTAGAACAAAACAAAAAAGAAGAACCAATGTCAATGATGTCAATGGTCGTCTTAACAGGTTTGGTAGGGGGAATTTTATGGAGTAGCATTGGATACTTACTATATGTATTTCATTTCACCAATGTCCATCCAAATGTCATTCTAGAACCGTGGGCTTTAGGAGAATGGAAAAAACAATGGTTAGGAACGGTGATTTCCATTGTCTTTATCGGTATTATCTCGATAGGAGTAGCATTAATTTATTACGCAGTCTTAAAAAAAGCGACCAGTATTTTTGTTGGAATCGGTTATGGCATAGCACTGTTTCTACTCGTTTTCTTCGTGTTAAATCCAATTTTTCCAGGAATTGAGCCAATTGGAGAGCTTAACAGAAATACGATCATTACATCTGTCTGCGTCTATGTCCTTTACGGTATATTTATAGGTTATTCCATATCGTATGAATTTGATGAACTTCAATTACGTAAAAGACAGGAAGCTGAAGAAGTCCCGTCCTAAAGAGGACATCTTCAGCACGTTCTGCCAAGACTCTCTCTTTTAAAAAAGCGGTTAGCATGTTACTGGAAAAAACAATATGATAGAATATGGTTGTTAAGTATTTTTTCACTATTCTTACATAGTGGGAAGTAAAAGGGGAGAGTGCAAAGTGGATAAATTACAAAAAGTAAGAGCAAGTTTTGAAAAGCTTGGCATTGATGGCTTACTCATAACAAGCGCCTACAATCGACGTTATACTTCTAATTTTACAGGTACAAGCGGTGTCGTGTTAATTAGTAAAAGTGAGGCAAAGTTTATTACTGACTTTCGCTATGTAGAGCAAGCTGCAAAACAATGTAAAGGATTCGATATTGTTAAGCATACTGGTCCGATTCCGGAAGAGGTTGCACAACAAGTGAAAACTCTTGGCATTAAGCGACTTGGCTTTGAGCAAGAACATCTTACATATGCAAGCTTTAAAAACTATGAAGAAGTTGTAGGTGCGGAACTTGTCCCCGTATCAGGTGCAATTGAAAAAATTCGCTTGATTAAGACTGAAGCAGAGATTAAGATATTAAAGGAAGCAGCAGAAATAGCTGATGCTGCATATAAACATATATTAGAATTCATTCGAGCAGGCATATCGGAGTTAGATGTTTCGAATGAATTAGAGTTCTTTATGAGAAAAGCGGGTGCCACCTCTTCTTCCTTTGACATTATCGTGGCTTCAGGGCAACGTTCAGCACTTCCGCATGGAGTGGCATCAGATAAAATCATAGAAAAGGGCGATTTCGTTACCTTAGATTTTGGAGCATATTATAAAGGCTATGTTTCTGATATTACAAGAACTTTAGCTGTAGGTGAACCGGATGCAAAACTGAAGGAAATTTACCAAGTCGTGTTCGATGCCCAGCAAATGGGAATGGATGGAATTAAACCAGGAATGACCGGAAAAGAAGCTGATGCCTTAACGAGAGATTATATTTCTTCCAAAGGCTACGGAGCATATTTTGGACATTCAACAGGACATGGTATTGGTCTTGAGGTTCATGAAGGACCTGCTCTTTCCTTCAAATCTGATCTCAAATTGGAACCAGGAATGGTTGTAACCGTTGAGCCAGGAATATACATACCGGGACTTGGCGGAGTTCGCATTGAAGATGATACAGTGATCACTGAAAAGGGAAATGAGTCATTGACTCATTCAACAAAAGAACTCATTATATTATAGAATTATGTAGTCAGTTTTTATGATGTTTTGGAAAATGAATCCGTGCTTCCAATTTATATTTTATTACATTACCTTTGGGAGGATTTTTAGATGATTTCTGTTAACGATTTCCGTACAGGCTTAACGATTGAAGTAGATGGAGGCCTATGGCGTGTCATGGACTTCCAACACGTAAAGCCAGGAAAAGGAGCTGCATTCGTACGCTCTAAGCTACGTAATTTACGTACTGGTGCGGTACAAGAAAAAACATTCCGCGCTGGTGAAAAAGTAGCAAAAGCACAAATTGATAACCGCAAAATGCAGTATTTATATGCAAATGGTGATCAGCATGTATTTATGGATAATGAATCGTATGATCAAATTGAATTACCAGCAACAGCGATTGAATATGAATTGAAATTTTTGAAGGAAAATATGGAAGTTCATATCATGATGTTCCATGGAGAGACACTTGGAATTGAGCTGCCAAATACGGTTGTATTAGAAGTAACGGAAACAGAGCCTGGAATTAAGGGCGATACAGCTTCAGGTGGGACGAAACCAGCTACACTTGAAACAGGGTTAATCGTTCAAGTGCCATTCTTTGTCAATGAAGGCGACCGCTTAATCATTAATACTTCTGAAGGGTCTTATGTTTCACGTGCATAATATAAACTTCAAAAAACCCTAGTGGAATTGTCCACTGGGGGTTTTTGTTTTTTTTTGCATAGATTGTGGTTTTTTGCATTCTTAAATTTGTACGTATTTTGATTGAATTCAGGCAACTTTTCGTTATGAAACGGAAGTAAATATCGCACTTACGACCGCTCTGATATCTTGTGTGCCAGGTTCGATTTCTGTGGATGCTGCTTTGACCATCTGCACTTCATACAAGGGAGCCGGTGTTCTTACTGCTGTTTTTTCTTCTGTGATTTTTTTGGGTGTCGGAACGATATTTATATTCAACGTATTGGCGATCGTTTTGGCCTTTTCGATGGCATCCTCAACTGCCTTTCTTAATGCAATTTGGTACACTTCCGAAGGATTCGAGATTTGAAACGAAATATTTGAGACTCGATTTGCTCCATACTCCACAGCTGTATCCACGACAAGTCCGACATTTCCAATATCACTTATGATGATCTGTAGCAAATGCTCGACTCGATACCCTCTAAAAACTTGCTTTCCATCGACATAATCATACATCGGAAAAATCGTAAAATGGTCTGTTTGAATATGTTCTGCCGATATTCCGATCTCGTGTAAGGCATTGATAATCGCTGAGATTTTTTCAGCATTCTCTGATTGAGCCTTCCTTAGTTGTTTATCTTCGATTTCAACTCCTAATTTTATACTTGCTCTATCTGGTTGAAGCGTAACACTCCCTTCCCCAATGACCGTGATTTCATTTTCGTGCACCTTTCTTTGTGACCCTGGGTAATATCGTTGTTGGTAATACATCTTCTCCCTCCACCCCACTTTAGTCTCTCTTTTTATTAATGTTACATCTTATGTTCCATTCGTAAAAATATTTTCTCTTAAAAAAGTGATTATTTCGAACATAGTCATAAAGTGTCCAAGCAGGCATACATTTTTAATAGGTTTATCTTACAAAAAGGCTCTTTTTATACGAAAATGGATTTTCATCTATTGCGGTGTCAGAAAAGACATGGGGTTTCGCATATATATGCAAAAACAGCGTACAAGCCAAAATCAATTAGGAGGAATTCCTTTGGAACAAGTCTTAAAAATGCTCCCAGTTAATATTGCCCAACAAATCGAACTCCTTCCTCCTTATCAAGTAAGCGAAATGGAAGAGATTAGAATTCGTATTAACAGACCAATTGAAATTGCGGTGAAAGGAAGTCCACATTTTCTACCTTACGTTGTCAAGGCAGAAGACGCGATTCATCTTTTAAATAAAATTAGCCATTTTTCCATTTATACGATGGAAGAAGAATTAAAAAGAGGCTATGTGACAATAGCTGGTGGACATCGAATTGGCTTAGCTGGGAAGGTCATCTTAGAGCAGGATTCAGTAAAAGCCATTCGAGACATTTCTTCTTTTAATATCCGCATTGCGAGAGAAAAAATTGGGATAGCGGATGGACTAGCCTCATATATATATGACAATGGCTGGCAACATACGATGATCATCGGACCACCGCAAACGGGAAAGACGACACTTCTCCGTGATTTTGCTCGCATTATTTCTGGTGGAAATCGTACGTATCCTCCTTTAAAAGTAGGTGTAGTCGATGAACGTTCTGAAATTACAGGGAGTGTAAAGGGAATTCCACAATTAAGCTTTGGACCGCGTATTGATGTATTAGATGCCTGTCCAAAGGCTGAAGGGATGATGATGATGATCCGTTCGATGAGCCCAGACGTCCTGATTGTCGATGAAATTGGCAGAAAAGAGGATTGTGAAGCAATCATAGAGGCGATTCACGCAGGGATTAAGCTTTTCACAACAACTCACGGGGCCTCGCTTGAAGAAGTGAAAAATCGTCCGACGCTGAAGCCGCTAATTGAAATGGGGATCTTTCAGCGATTTATTGAATTAAGTCGTCTTAAAGGACCTGGAACAATTTCTTCCATCAAGAATGGAAACGGTTCAGACATTGTTGAAAAAGTGAGAGTGACCTAAATGATGAAATTGATAGGAGCCATCGTCATTATCGTTGCAACAACTTGGACGGGCTTTGAAGCATCACGTCATTTAAATGAAAGACCAAAGCAGCTTCGGTTGCTTAAATCTGCCCTGCAATCATTAGAAGCAGAAATTATGTATGGACATACTCCACTACATGAGGCATCAAGAAGAATTGCTGCCCAGCTAAATAAACCATTATCCTTTTTTTTTGAAACATTTGCTAAAAAACTTACCAATACCGAAACAACCGTTAGAGATGCATGGGAAGAAAGCTTAAAAGAGATTTGGAAGCTGACCGCCCTTAAACAAGGGGAATTTGAAATTATGAAGCAATTTGGTGAAACATTAGGCAGGCATGACCGGGCTTCCCAACAAAAGCAAATACAGCTCACATTAACTCACTTAGAAAGAGAAGAGCTAGATGCCTATGATAGACAAGCAAAATACGAAAAAATGGTCAAAAGTCTCGGCTTTTTATCCGGTTTATTACTTGTAATCTTATTAATCTAAACATGTTTCAAAGCGCAGAGTGATGTACCATTAGAGCATTTAAAATATTTGCGTATTGTCGTTCTCATAATGTGACATCCATTGTGAAACGATTTACCTGAGCATTTAGGGAGGAAAACACATGGGTTTAGAGGTCGATATCATCTTTAAAATAGCTGGAGTAGGAATCGTTGTCGCTTTCCTGCACACCATTCTTGATCAAGTCGGAAAAAAGGAATATGCCCAGTGGGTCACTCTGTTCGGATTTATTTACATTTTATTTATGGTGGCATCGATCGTAGATGATTTATTTCAAAAAATTAAATCGGTGTTCCTCTTTCAAGGGTAAAGGGAGGGCTCAAAGATTGAAATTATCCAAATTGTAGGAATCGCACTTGTATCCACTTTTTTAGCACTAATCGTCAAGGAACAGAAGCCCAATTTTGCATTTTTACTCATCGTTTTTGTGGGATGCTCGATCTTTTTGTTTTTAATCGATCAAATTTACGCTGTTATTCATATGCTTGAAGTCATTGCTGTCAATGCAAAAGTAAATATCGTCTATGTGGAAACCATCTTGAAAATCATCGGCATTGCCTACATCGCTGAATTCGCAGCTCAAATTACAAAGGATGCTGGACAAGGAGCTATTGCTTCGAAAATTGAACTCGCAGGAAAGATATTAATCCTTGCTATGGCTATTCCGATCTTGTCCGTTTTAATTGAAACCATTATTAAATTGATCCCAAGCTAAAAAACTTACTTACTCCTATACGTAGCGCAAGTCTCACTAATGCTTTTGAATGAGAAGGTGAAAATAATGAAGCATTGTTCATGGCTTTTTTCGATGATGATAGGTAGCATCCTTTTTTTATTTTTATTTAGTGGACAAGCTCACGCAGAGGAAGAAGAACGTGAGGTATTGGATCCACAAGCACTCGTTGATGCACAACTAGAAGCTTTAAATTTAGATGAATTGAAGAAATATTGGGAAGATATATTGAATGAATATGGCGGGTTTCTTCCTGAAAGTCAAAAGGGAAGTTTATACGATTTTCTAAAAGGAGAGAAAAAATTCTCGCTCAAAGAATGGTTTTCAGGCTTTGTGAAATATATGTTTCATGAATTTCTCGTTAACGGAAAGTTGCTCGGAACATTGATCATGCTGACGATTTTTTCGATGTTTTTACAATCTCTTCAAAATGCATTTGAACAAAGTACGATCAGTAAAGTCGCCTATTCCATCGTCTTCATGGTGTTAGTAATTATTGCCTTAAATAGCTTCCATGTTGCCATTGAATATACGACAAACGCCATTCAGTCGATGACATCTTTCATACTTGCACTAATTCCCCTTCTTCTCGCTCTTATTGCAAGTTCAGGGGGAGTCATCTCAGCCGCTTTTTTTCATCCAGTGATATTATTTCTTATGAATATTAGTGGTACCTTTATACAGTTTATCGTCTTACCTTTTCTCTTCTTATCCGCATTGCTCAATATTGTCAGTACGTTGACGGATCATTATAAGGTAACCCAGCTTGGAAACTTACTTCGAAATTGGAGTATCGGCCTACTCGGACTCTTTTTAACGGTATTTCTAGGAGTGATTTCCGTTCAAGGAGCATCTACGGCGATTACTGATGGAGTCACCATTCGAACCGCAAAGTTTATCACAGGGAACTTCATTCCTGTGATTGGCAGAATGTTTACCGATGCAACAGATACGGTAATTAGTGCCTCTGTGCTATTAAAAAATACAGTCGGTATTGCTGGCGTCGCTATTCTTTTATTAATTGTTGCGTTCCCAGCTATTAAAATATTAATGATTTCCTTCATCTATAAATTTGCAGCAGCGATTCTGCAACCACTTGGGGGAGGCCCCGTAATTAAGTGTTTAGACATTATTAGCAAAAGCATTATCTATGTTTTTGCAGCGTTGGCAATTGTGTCGTTAATGTTTTTCCTTAGTTTAACGGTGATTATTGCAGCAGGAAACTTGACGATGATGGTCCGGTAACATTTTTGGCAAAAAAAGTGGCTTAGGGGGTTCACTTTCTTATGGCTTTCATTACTGAATGGATTACGAATATTATTCTATTTGTGCTCATCGCAACAGTAATAGATCTTTTGCTCCCTAATACAAGCTTGCAAAAATATACGAAGATGGTGGCAGGTCTACTACTAATTACAATTATCATGTCGCCTTTATTTAAGCTTCTGTCTTCTGATTTTGATGCAGCATTGGCTTCTATCCCTTCAATTCAGTCCAACGATGAAGAAAAAAATATGGAAAATTTAATAGAATTGCAGAAAAAAGAAATACAAGCCTCTCACCATGCATATATTTTAGAAGAAACGGCTGTCCAACTGCAATCGGACGTAGAGGAGGAGTTGATGGAACAGTACGGATTAGAGATTACGAATATCGAAATGGCTGTAGATGAAGATAGTCAAAGTGATTCTTTCGAACAAATTCAGTCTATTGTTGTTCAGCTCAAAAGAGCAAATACCGAGACAGACGCAGTTGAAGTCGTGAAAAAAGTAGAGATCAATGCAAGTGAACCTCTTCCAGCAAAGGAACCAACAAAAGCTAGTCAAGCGATTGCATCTCTTCTTTCTCAAAAATGGGATGTTGAAAAAGAACAAATAGAAATCGTCGTAGAAGGGGGGAGCGATTAACAATGGAGCAAGAAAAAGGGCCATTGTCTTGGCTGAAAAAATTGTTCTCAAAGGAAGGAAAGCTAGATAAAAAATATCAATATCTCATCATCATATTGCTATTTGGAGCTGCTATTATGGTGGTCAGCAATTCATTGATAGATGATGAAAATTCTAGCATTCCAGTGATAAGCAACCAAGATGGAGAAAAAGAAGAAGTAGAAACCATCGGAACCGCTAAAGCTGCTGGGAGTAACGAAATTAGTGATTATGAGGCTAGCTATGAAGAACAATTAAAGGAAGCTTTAGAGGGCATCGCAGGTGTTAGTGATGTGATGGTTGTGGTCAATGTCGACGCAACTGAAAAAAGCGTATATGAGAAAAACACGGTTACCCGTTCGCAAACGACCGAAGAAACGGATCGGGAGGGTGGAAAAAGGACGGTAGAGGATCAGTCAAAAGACAGTCAGCTAGTCATTATCCGTGAAGGGGAAAAAGAGGTTCCGATTGAACTAGAAAAAAAGAAGCCTGAAATTCGAGGGGTACTTGTCGTGGCTAAGGGAGCTGACAATATTCAAATTAAAAAGTGGATCGTCGAATCGGTAACAAAATTGCTTGATGTTCCAAGCCATCGTGTATCCGTTATGCCGAGGAAATAAAAAATGAAGAACATCGATCCTAAAAAATCATCAGGATCCGATTTTATATATGGAGAACAACTAAATGTTAAATTATCGAAGGGGGATTTATAAATGTTATTAAAAAAGCAAACAGTTTGGCTATTAACAATGTTAAGTTTAGTGGTTGTACTTTCGGTATATTATATGACTTCACCAGAGCAAAGACAGCAAGAATTAGCAGGAACAGAAGAACAAGAGGAAGCGGTAACGGAAGGGCAAAATGAAACAAGCGAAGCAGAAGCAGGAGAAGAAGCCGAAGCAGGAGAAGAAGCCGAAGCCGAAGGTGACATTGTCTCCAGTGTCGCTAGCGATGAAGTATTTGACGCATTGCGTTTACAACTAGCTGAAGAGAGAAGCAAAATCAAAGAAGAATTAACAGACATTATGGCTTCAACGGATCTACCGGCAGAACAACGTGGAGATGCAATTGAAAAGAGTCAAGAACTTGACCAAGTGGCCCAAAAAGAAGCGGTATTAGAAACGTTAATCATTGCAATGGGATACGATGACGCCCTCGTTCGTGCTGATGGTGAACAAGTACGTATTACTGTGAAATCGAATGAGCCATCTCCAACTGCGGCAAATGAAATTATCCAAGTAGTGAAAACGGAGCTAGGCCAAATGCAAGCAGTAGCAGTAGAATTCCAGCCGAATGAGTAAAAAGGCGATATGGTTGGGTTTTTGAGTTTAAGCTTCTGTACTAATAAGTAATTGGAGAAAAAATAACGGGGAGCTATGCTCTCCCGTTATTTTTGTTCTTGAAGTTCCATTAAGTTGTCAACAGATTGGTGTGCTTCGGTAACTGACTGAAGTAAAACTGCATGTTGTGCCGTTTGGACTCCAATGGCAGATGATAGTTCCTGCAATGTGGCGCTTGCTTGCTCAATTACAGAGCTAAATTCACCAATTGATTCTTCAATCGATCTAGAGGAACCGAGTACGCTTTTTGTTAAAGCATCATACTTGGAAATGTCGTCTTTGAGCTGTTTGAACGTCGCTTGAATTTGTGCGAAAGCTTGTTGTGTATCAATGGCAAGCTGTAGATTATGATTAATCTTTGTTCCTGTTAAGGAGACGGTTTCAGTTACGGCGTTGGTCCCGCTCATAACATGATGAAGATTATCTGATATTTGCGTTGCTGTTTTACGACTGATTTCTGCAAGTTTTCTTACTTCTTCTGCTACTACAGCAAAACCTTTTCCAGCATCTCCAGCACGAGCGGCTTCAATCGATGCGTTTAATGCTAAAAGATTGGTTTGATCGGCAATTCCCTCAATTGCCTGTGCAAAATTTGAAGTCTCTTCTACTAATGTGGAGAGCGTTGTCGTTTGTTTATTAACATCCTCCATATTGTGGAATGAGATCTCAAGGCCATCCTTTAATTCTGTTACGAGTACTTCACCATTATTGGTCACTTCTTGCGCATCAATGGCATCTAAGTGAAGCTTATTGACTAATTCACTTGTTTCGTGAACCATTTGATTGGAGTTTTCTAGCGCTTTTGTAATCTCTAAAATAGAATCAGTTTGTGTTTGCATGCCAGCTGCCATTTCGCTAATCGAATGATTCATTTCTTGAGCGGCTTCATAATTTTCATGGCTTTTACTTTTGACAAAATGAATCAAGTCGGATAGCCCAACCGTACTAGTACCTATTGTTTTTCTAATTTCACGATCCAAAAGTAAAAGTTCCTCTGTTTGTTGCTGAGCGGCGACAATATTTTCAGATAATTTTTTTGATATAGATAACTGAAATGATAATAAGATGGACACTAATAGATAGAGAAGATAAACGGTTGCATAGTTCTTTATATCCAGTGGCAACACACTATTATTTTCCCAAATAAAGATACTAGTGGCGATAAAGCCGAGGACCGAGCCCGACCATAGTACTTTTTTATCCATGTAGATCGCTGCTGTCGCAAGAATAAAGTATAATAAAACAAAGGCAGTTGGAGATACACTGTTTGCCATAATCACATACATCACAACCGTGACGAGGAGAATAGCTAAATAGGGAATCGTAGTTGCCAATCTTTTTGTGTAGTGGAGAAGGGCGATGAGTCCAACGCCTAAGCCACCACCGATAATAATTGATAAAATGAGAGCTAATTCTTTTTGCATAACGATGTCGACAATGGTTGCGAGAATGACACAAACAAAAGAAGCTTTTACAACAAGTGAATTTTTTCTTGCTAAGTCATCCTGTTTAATTTCAGTAATCGATTTCATCTATGTTCCTCCCTAAATTTCCCTCTTCCTTAAATTTCGATATAATACTACAAAATTCCTTTGAAAAAATTTAATTTAGGAAAAACTGAGTCAATTTCGCAGTGTACGAAGGGAAATTAAAAAACGAACATTTCTATTTTATTCATTCGAACAAGCCTGAAATTCTAATGATTATATGGTTTAGAGTTCCATTCGTTCGTTTTTTTACTCGAGAGCATTATTATGAAATGGATTCAACTTTATAAAGATAAAAAATGATTATGATTGAACTTTTGTAAGGTCTTATCGTATAGTATTAGTATCTAGTGCTAAATTTTTGTCAATAAGGAGTGTCATTCATGTTAAAAGTACAAGAAATTCGCGAACTAATTAAACTTGTCGATCAATCCAATTTAGATGAATTTGTATATGAAGTAGATGATTGTAAAATTAAAATGAAAAAGAATCAAGGTGGAGCAGTTGCAGTTTCGACTCAACCTGCTGTACAACCGGCCGCTGTAGAAGCACCAAAACCTCAAGTGGTTGAAGTGGCCAAAACAGAAGTGAAAGAAGAACCGACGACTGTTGAAACGGCTACTGCAGATGAGAGTCTACATAAGATTACTTCACCAATGGTGGGAACTTTCTATCATAAGCCAACACCTGAAGCAGACCCCTATGTTAAAGTAGGAAGTAAAGTAACGAATGATTCCATTGTTTGTATTGTTGAAGCCATGAAATTATTCAATGAGATTGAAGCAGAAGTAAATGGGGAAATCGTGGAGATCCTTGTCAAAGATGGCCAGTTAGTTGAATATGGTCAACCACTATTTTTGGTAAAGCCTGAATAAGGAGCGAAACGAAAATGATTAAAAAATTATTAATTGCTAATCGAGGAGAAATAGCTGTACGCATCATTCGTGCGTGCCGTGAATTAGATATAGAATCAGTAGCAGTCTACTCGGAGGCGGATAAGGATGCACTCCATGTTCAATTAGCTGATGAAGCTTATTGTATCGGACCGACGTTGTCAAAAGATAGTTATTTAAATTTCACAAATATCGTTAGTGTTGCGAAGCTTACAGGTTGCGAAGCGATTCATCCTGGCTATGGATTTTTAGCAGAAAATGCGGCATTTGCTGAGCTTTGCCGCGAATGCAATATTATATTCGTAGGTCCGACGCCGGAAGCGATTACAAAAATGGGAACGAAGGACATTGCTCGAGAAACAATGAAGGAAGCGGGTGTGCCGATTGTTCCAGGTTCACAAGGTATTATTAAGGATGAAGAGGATGCGATTCAACTCGCCAATGAAATTGGTTACCCTGTCATCATTAAAGCAACAGCAGGTGGTGGTGGAAAAGGAATCCGTGTCGCTCGTAATGAAACAGATTTAATAAAAGGAATTACTATTACGCAGCAAGAGGCACTAACCGCTTTTGGTAATCCTGGAGTATATATTGAGAAATATATTGAAGATTTCCGTCATGTCGAGATTCAAGTTCTTGCTGATAATTTTGGTCATGTTGTTCATCTAGGTGAACGTGATTGCTCGATTCAACGAAGACTGCAAAAGCTCCTCGAAGAAACGCCATCTCCAGCTTTAGATAGCGAAATTCGCAAGGAAATGGGTGATGCAGCTGTAAAAGCGGCAAAAGCAGTTGATTATACAGGTGCAGGTACGATAGAATTTATATATGATTATCGAAATCGTCAATTTTATTTCATGGAAATGAATACGCGCATTCAAGTTGAGCATCCAGTTACAGAAATGGTGACAGGAGTCGATTTAATCAAAGAACAAATTAAAGTCGCTTCTGGAGAAGCATTGACATTTAATCAAGATGAAATTGAATTTGATGGATGGGCGATTGAATGTCGAATCAATGCTGAAAATCCAGAGAAACAATTTATGCCTTCTCCTGGTAAAATTCAAATGTACCTTCCACCAGGTGGATTAGGAGTCAGGGTAGATTCAGCCGCATATCCAGGATATGCGATTCCACCATTTTATGATTCCATGATTGCAAAGGTCATCACCTATGGAAGCACAAGGGAAGAAGCGATTTCAAGAATGAAAAGAGCCTTAAGTGAATTTGTGATTGAAGGGATTCATACGACGATCCCATTCCATTTGAAATTATTGAACCACGAGAAATTCGTCGAAGGTGATTTCAATACAAAATTCCTTGAGATGTATGATGTGATGAAATCTTAATATAGGAGGACTCGAATATGAGTGAAAATAACATATTGGAAATGAGTCAAGGGCAGTCTGGTTTAGGAAAAGTTGAAATTGCTCCAGAAGTGATTGAAGTCATTGCTGGGATTGCTGCAACCGAAGTGGAGGGTGTTTCACAAATGCGTGGAAACTTTGCTACTGGCGTTGTGGAAAGATTAGGAAAGAAGAATCATGGAAAAGGCGTGAAGGTAGAGCTTACCGAAGATGGCATTAAGGTGGATGTGTACTGTTTAATGAAATTCGGCATTTCGATTCCGACTGTTGCAGGAAAGGTTCAAGATAACATTCGCCAAGCTTTGCTTAACATGACTGCATTAGAAGCTGAGGAAGTCAATGTCCATATTGTGGGCATTCAGTTTGAAAATGCGAAGCAAACTGAAGTAGAAACTGAACAAGAAATGTAATCAATCATTTTGTAAAAACCAGAGACAAATGTCTTTGGTTTTTATTTTCTTTTCTTGATTCATCATCCTCAAAAGGGATTAACCTTTCAAAAAAACGGTTATAGTGAAGGATAGATCAGATTCCCTTTAACATTGTCTTTTGGTTATGCTATTATTTTTAATGACTTATAGAAAAATGGATCGACGGGTTTGTACTTATTTTGCACAACTGCTTTGTTACAAGCACAGGCCACCTAATTGTTAGCCAATACAACAATATAAGTTCAATATAACTCATCCTAAAAGGAGCAATAAATGAAATGAAGAGAAGAACAGCGAGAGAAAAAGCGTTGCAGGCATTATTTCAAATTGATGTAAGTGATGTGGAGCCGAAAGAAGCAATTGCCCATGTCCTTGAAGGGGTACGAAATGATGACTATTTATTAAAGTTAGTTTTAGGTGTTGTTGAAAACAAAGAGGAAATTGACAAGCTCTTACAACAACATCTTGAAAACTGGACATTGGACCGTTTAGCCATTGTCGACCGTAACATCTTACGACTAGCTACATATGAGCTTCTATATTGTAAAGAGGATGTTCCTACAAAAGTGGCGATCGATGAAGCGATCGAAATTGCCAAAATCTATGGTGATGATCAATCAAGTCGATTTATCAATGGAATTTTATCAAAGGTAAATTAATTTTCCTGTTTTAAAAGGGGTTTTTTGATGAAGGAAAAGCGCTATCTTACCGTCGCAGCTTTAACGAAATACATAAAGAGAAAATTTGATGCCGATCCCCATTTACAAGGAGTGCTTGTGAAAGGGGAAATCTCCAATTTTAAACAGCATTCCAGTGGACATATGTATTTTACCCTAAAGGATGAAAAAGCGAGAATTTTGGCGGTGATGTTTTCCAGTGATGCTCGTTCCATGAAATTTGTCCCTGAGAATGGAATGAAGGTCTTAATTTCTGGGAATATCACAGTGTATGAACAGAGTGGCCAATATCAAATATACGTGAAAAGTATGCAACCAGACGGAATCGGAGCGCTGTATTTAGCTTATGAACAGTTAAAGGAAAAATTAGAAAAAGAAGGTTTGTTTTCCCCTACTCACAAAAAGCCCATCCCTAAATATCCAAGAACGATTGGGGTTATTACGTCGCCAACAGGTGCGGCTGTTCGAGATATCTTAACAACGATCCAAAGGAGATATCCGATTGCTCATATTTTGATTATTCCTGCCGTTGTGCAAGGTGATCAAGCTAAAAATTCGATTGTAAATGCCATCAAGAAAGCGAATGAGTTGGGTGAAATCGACTGTTTAATCGTTGGGCGTGGTGGTGGTTCGATTGAAGAACTTTGGGGCTTTAATGAGGAAATCGTAGCTAGAGCAATCTATACTTCTGAAATCCCGATTATATCAGCTGTCGGGCATGAAACAGATTTTACCATTGCTGACTTTGTCGCTGATATGAGAGCACCAACCCCGACAGGAGCAGCTGAATTAGCTGTTCCCCACGTGGACGAGCTGATGGAGCGGATTTTAACAAGGCAAGCAAGATTAGTTCGTGTCATAAAAGAACGGGTCCAACTTTCGCGAGAGAAGCTTAACCGAATCGAACGTTCTTATGCATTTCGTTACCCGAGGAGAGCGTACGAGCAAAAAATGGAACAAGTTGATAAAGCGACAGAACGGCTTGTAAAGGGTGCTGAAAAACATTTTTTAGCTCAAAAAGAAGTGTATCTCCATTTAAATCGACGCATTGAACGTCATAAACCGCGGGAATTGTTAAAAGAGGCAATGGATGCTCGGGGAAAATTAGAAAAACAGATGAACCGTGTGATGACAGCGATTTTAGCAGACAAACAGAAGGATTTTAGACAGATGCTGATGACACTTGAAGCACTAAGTCCATTAAAAGTGATGGACCGAGGCTATAGTCTTGTTTATGATAACGAAGGTAAACTGAGTAAAAGTGTGGCCCAGTTTTCAAAAGAAGACGAGCTAACGGTTCAGATGGCCGACGGTTCGATTCAATGTAAAGTGCTTGATGTTGAGGAGAAGGAGAATCAATAATGGAAGAAAAAATGACCTTTGAAGAAGCGATGAAAAATCTCGAGGATATTGTGGAGAAGCTTGAGGAAGGAGATGTCCCATTAGAGGAAGCCATCTCGATCTATCGAAAGGGCATGGAACTTTCAAAGCTGTGCCACGATAAACTAAAGGATGTAGAAGAACAATTGACACAAATTATTACTGAAGATGGAAAAAAAGAAGAATTTTCCATACAAGAGGAGGAGTAAAGTGGAGCTTTTAGCACCTTTTATTCAGAAAAATAAAGAACTCCTCGAAGAGCAATTAAGAGCAAGTGTAAATCGTATGAAAGCTCCTGAAATTATTAAGGAATCAATGTTGTATTCATTAGAGGCAGGTGGAAAAAGAATTCGTCCCATGCTATTATTTGCGACGCTTGATGCCTTTGGTGAAAAAATGGTTAGGGGGTTATTAACTGCTGCAGCGATTGAAATGGTTCACACTTATTCATTGATTCATGATGACCTCCCTAGCATGGACAATGATGATTTGAGAAGAGGGAGAGCGACAAATCATAAAGTGTATGGAGATGCATTTGCCATTTTAGCAGGGGATGCCCTTTTAACGTATAGTTTTCAATTAATTGCAGAAACAACTGATGTAGATGCTGATACAAAGCTTAATTTAATTCGTGAGCTTGCCATTGCAGCTGGTGCTGAAGGGATGGTCGGCGGCCAAGTTGCGGATATCAACGGAGAAAATCGTAGCCTAACACTTGAAGAGCTTGAGTACATACACATTCATAAAACGGGGAAGCTTCTAGCTTTTAGTGCGGTTGCGGGTGCATTGCTCGCCGGGGCGTCAAATTTAGCGATTGAACAGTTTAAAAAGTTTGCTCATCACCTAGGACTGGCTTTCCAAATTCGTGACGACATTCTCGACTTAGAAGGAAATGAAGAAAAGCTTGGGAAACGAGTTGGGAGTGATGAATTCAATCACAAAAGTACATACCCGTCCCTATTAACGATGGATGGAGCGAAGAAAGCGTTAGCTCGAGAAATTGAACAAGCCAAAAAGGTTCTTCAGGAAACAGGACTTAATACAGTTCTACTAGAAGAGTTAACGGATTTAGTGGCGAACCGTGATCATTGATGTGATAAAATTAATTTTTACTAAATTGGCATTGTATGTTATAATACAGAATGATTTTGTCTAATTAGTAACGTTGTTACATAAAATATACAATAAAATGTTCTTTTCACAAATGGAGTCTGCGATTAGACATAATGAGTGAAAGGAATCCACGTATTTGCGCTTAAAGATAGGGATAAGGGCCGTGCAAATAGCTCTGAATATGTGCATAATTGCGGTCTTCGGACATTTACAAAATTATCGATAAAAAAGTCTAAATTGACTGGTAGTCAGTTCAGCCGTTATCACTTTGGTGTTAGCGGTTATTTTTTCAAAATAGATAGTGGGAATCAATTACAGCCAAAAAGAGATGAAAGTGAGTGGTCCATTATGGATCTGTTATCAATAAAAGACCCATCGTTTTTAAAAGCGTTATCGAATCAGGAACTTGAGGAGCTTAGTGAAGATATCCGTCATTTTTTGATTGAAAAGTTATCAAAAACAGGCGGCCATATTGGTCCGAATCTTGGTGTTGTTGAACTGACGATTGCATTGCATAAATGCTTCAATAGTCCAAAGGATAAAATTCTCTGGGATGTTGGTCATCAGTCCTATGTTCATAAAATACTAACTGGTAGAGCCGATCAATTTGATACGCTTAGACAATATAAGGGTCTTTGTGGATTCCCCAAAATGGTCGAAAGCGAGCATGATGTATGGGAGACAGGCCATAGCTCAACTTCATTATCTGCAGCGATGGGAATGGCGATCGCTCGAGATATAAAAAAAGAAAAATCATTCATCGTTCCTGTAATCGGGGATGGAGCTCTAACCGGTGGGATGGCACTTGAAGCATTAAATCATATCGGCCACGAACAGAAGAATATGATTGTGGTCCTCAATGATAATGAAATGTCGATTGCACCGAATGTCGGAGCCCTACACAATGTATTAGGACGATTAAGAACAGCTGGCAAATACCAATGGGCCAAAGATGAATTAGAGTACTTATTGAAGAAAATCCCCGCTGTCGGCGGAAAGTTAGCTTCTACAGCAGAGAGAATTAAAGATAGTTTAAAATATTTGCTTGTATCAGGTGTCTTTTTTGAAGAGCTTGGTTTTACCTATTTAGGTCCAATTGACGGCCATAATTATGACGCTTTGTTTGAAAATTTAGCTTATGCGAAGAAAACGGAAGGACCTGTACTGCTTCACGTGATTACGAAAAAGGGCAAAGGGTATAAGCCTGCAGAAAACGATACGATCGGAACTTGGCATGGAACAGGGGCGTACAAGATTGAAACCGGTGACTTTATTAAGCCTGTTCAAGCACCACCAGCATGGAGCAAGCTTGTCAGTGAAACCGTTCGTAGAATTGCTCGCGAAGATGAAAGAGTCGTTGCAATTACACCTGCGATGCCAGTGGGCTCAAAATTAGAAGGGTTTGCAAGTGAATTCCCAGATCGCATGTTTGATGTGGGAATTGCGGAACAACACGCAACAACTGTGGCAGCTGGCCTTGCAACGCAAAACATGAAGCCGTTTTTAGCGATTTATTCCACTTTCCTACAACGTGCTTATGATCAAGTGGTACATGATATTTGTCGCCAAAACTTAAATGTCTTTATCGGAATTGATCGTGCTGGCTTAGTCGGAGCAGACGGAGAAACTCATCAAGGGGTCTTTGATATTGCCTTTTTACGACATGTGCCTAATCTCGTTTTAATGATGCCAAAAGATGAGAATGAGGGACAACATCTTGTCAACACAGCCTTAAAGTATGATGATGGTCCGATTGCGATGAGATTCCCAAGAGGAAATGGACTGGGTGTTCACTTAGATGATGAGTTGAAGGAAATTCCAATTGGCACATGGGAAGTGTTAAAAGAAGGAATAGATGGAGCAATCTTAACCTTCGGAACAACGATCCCGATGGCGATGAAAGCAGCAGAAATCCTTGAGAAGCAAGGCATTTCAATTAAGGTCATTAATGCTCGGTTTATTAAACCACTTGATGAAAAAATGCTTAGTGGACTGCTTGAAAGAAATATGCCGATTCTTACGATTGAAGAAGCAGTGCTTCAAGGAGGATTTGGTAGTTCGATTTTAGAATTTGCTTCTGAAAAAGGCTATCATCATGCTGAAATTGATCTCATGGGAATTCCTGATCAGTTTATTGAGCATGGAAGTGTCAATGAATTGCTAAATGAAATTGGCCTCACAACAGAGAATGTTGTCAATAAGCTCAAAACATTGGCAAGAAAAAAACAAAAAAGGGCCTAGATAAAGATGAAGAAGGAACGGATAGACGTTTTACTTGTGGAAAGAGGCTTAGCCGAAACCCGTGAAAAAGCAAAAAGAGCGATAATGGCAGGCCTTGTTTATAGTAATGAAGAACGGTTAGACAAACCAGGAGAAAAAATTGGGATTGATCGACCTCTTACAGTGAAGGGGAATGTTCTTCCATATGTCAGTCGCGGCGGGCTTAAGCTTGAAAAAGCCTTGAACGAATTTGATCTAGAAGTGAAAGATAAAGTGTTACTAGATATTGGCGCATCAACTGGTGGCTTTACAGATTGTGCACTTCAAAATGGAGCGAAAATGTCCTATGCTCTGGATGTTGGCTATAATCAGCTTGCATGGAAGTTAAGACAGGACGAGAGGGTCGTTGTTATGGAAAGAACCAATTTCCGTTACGTCACCCCAGCCGATTTAGTAGGTGAGCTTCCTAACTTTGCTTCCATTGATGTTTCCTTTATTTCTTTGAAATTAATCCTCCCTGTTCTAAAAACGTTACTTGTAACAGGAAGCGATATTGTGGCATTGGTCAAGCCCCAGTTCGAAGCAGGACGTGAGCAAGTTGGAAAGAAAGGGATTGTTCGAGACCCAAAGGTGCATGAACAAGTCCTCGAAAAAATGATTGATTTTGCCCAAAAAGAAGGCTTTGATATTAAAGATTTATCCTTTTCACCTATAACTGGTGGAGATGGAAATATTGAGTTTTTATTGCATCTAAGATGGAGTGGTCCTAAAGAATTAGGGGAGTACTCCCTCCCTCAAACACCTGCGGAAATCGTATCAGATGCGCATGAACAATTAAAAAGGAAGCAAACGGAGGAATAAGTATATTTGCTTATTCCTTTTTGATATGTGTCAGTTTTCAAAAGAACGATCTAAAATCATTGATGAAAGAGGAAATTAGTCGCTTTTTAGCGAATAATTATACGAATAAGTATACATTTTTATGATTATCAGCTAACATATTATTGAATGACAAGAACGTTTATGAATAAATCTAGAGGTGACTTTTGTGAATAAAGGACAACGTCATATTAAAATTAGAGAAATCATCACGAATAATGATATTGAAACACAGGACGAGCTTGTTGATGAGTTAAAACAAGCGGGCTTTAATGTAACACAAGCAACCGTTTCGAGAGATATTAAAGAACTACATTTAGTAAAAGTTCCTCTTATGGATGGGCGTTACAAATACAGCCTACCAGCCGATCAACGTTTTAATCCTCTGCAAAAACTAAAAAGAAATCTCATGGATGCATTCGTTCGTATTGACCAAGCCGGACATCTCCTCGTCATGAAAACATTGCCAGGAAATGCGATGGCCATCGGTGCCTTAATTGATAATCTCGATTGGGAAGAGATATTAGGGACGATTTGTGGAGATGACACGATTTTAATCATTTGTAAAACACCTGTTGAAACCGAAATTATCCAGTCGCGTTTCCTAGAAATGCTGTAATTTCCCTTTTTTTAGATAATAAGTTAAGGCTCTTTTCGCAAACTTTGCTGCTATTCAGTCATAGATAGGAAAATAAAGCTATTATTACTCGTTAAATTAGGATCAAGTAAGCGAAATTAATGTGTGTTCTAAAACCTCAATTGAGGGGTAAATGTCGGCCTCAGATAAGAATGTGGACATTTACGAAAAAACCACAATCATTACGAAAACAACGTAAGTTAAAGATGAATTTGATTTCGAGGTGATTATTCATGCTCAGTGAATTATCGATTAAAAACTTTGCGATTATTGAGGCCCTTTCCATCTCTTTTGATAAAGGGCTCACAGTTTTATCTGGTGAAACAGGTGCGGGAAAATCGATTATTATTGATGCCATTCATTTGCTCGTTGGGGGAAGAGGTTCGGCAGAATTTGTTCGTCATGGTGAAGACAAAGCAGAAATAGAAGGATTGTTTCAAATCGATCAGGAGTCACATCCATTGTTTCAAAAAGTTCAGGAGTTTGGAATTGATGTAGAAGAAGGAATGATCATTCTTCGTCGTGATATTTCCAAAAGCGGCAAAAGTGTTTGCCGGATAAACGGTAAGCTTGTTACCATTTCCACTCTTCGTGAAGTTGGTGCCGCTCTTGTTGATATTCATGGTCAGCATGAGCATCAAGAATTAATGGATGAAACCCGTCATTTATCCTTGCTTGACCAATTTGGTGGCGAGGAAGTAGAAGAAGCTTATCAAGAGTATGTAGAGATTTATCAAGGGTACGAAAAAATCTTAAAAAGCATCAAGCACCTGAGTGAGAACGAGCAGCAAGTAGCGCACCGCTTAGATTTACTTTCTTTTCAGCTAGAGGAAATTCAAAATGCGGATTTAAAACTCCATGAAGATGAAGAACTTCTTGAAGAAAGAAGAAAGCTTAGCAATTTTGAAAAGCTTCATGAAGCGATTAATATCAGCTATTCTGCTTTACAAGGAGATAATAAAGGGCTTGATTGGTTAGGTCTAGCGACGAATCATCTGGAGGACGCAGCTTCAATTGATTCTAAGTATCAGGAAGCCTCTAATGCGGTTTCAAATAGCTTTTATGCATTAGAAGATGTCGTTAGGACATTAAGAAACGAGCTGGATATCCTTGAATTTGATCCTGAACGACTAAATCAAATTGAAGATAGGTTGAATGAAATCAATCAATTAAAGCGCAAGTATGGAAAAACAATTGAAGACATATTGGAATACGGTGCTAAAATTGAAGAAGAACTTGAAACCCTTCAAAATAAAGAAACCCATATTGAAAAACTTCAGCATGAGCTGTCCGCAATTAAGAAAGATTTAGCGCTAGAAGCTCGTGAATTAAGCAAAATTAGACAGAAATTTGCTGGTCAACTAACAAAATTGATTCTTCATGAATTGAAAGAACTATATATGGAAAAAACTATTTTTGAGGTTCGTTTTTACAGTGATTACGATCATTTTACGCTTGTAGGATCGGATAAGATTGAATTCTACATCTCTACAAACCCCGGTGAACCGTTAAAACCTCTTTCGAAAATCGCCTCAGGTGGAGAATTATCAAGAATTATGTTGGCATTAAAGAGTATCTTTTCGAAACATCAAGGTATAACTTCAATCATTTTTGACGAAGTTGATACTGGGGTTAGCGGCCGAGTCGCACAAGCAATTGCGGAAAAAATCTACAAAGTATCCGTTGGCTCGCAAGTACTGTGTATTTCCCATTTGCCACAAGTTGCGGCGATGGCAGATACCCATCTATTTATTGCCAAAAAAATAACAGATGGTCGGACAAGGACATCGATGAAAATATTGGATGAAAACGAAAAAATTCGCGAAATTGGCAGAATGATTTCAGGAGTAGAAATCACCGATTTAACGAAGGAGCATGCAAGAGAACTCCTTCATTTAGCGAAAGAGATAAAAATAACTTGAAATGCTATCCAAACTGGGTAGCTTTTTTATCTCTCTAGAGGTTATAAATGAGTCTATTGGAGGCAAAATTAAAGATGTAGCCATTTAGAGTGAGTGTGTGGACTAGAAGCGAGGAGAGTGAAGATGTTGAATTTTGAACTTCTTAGAAAAATAATTGGTGGAATTCTCCTTGTTTCAATTGTTGCTCTTGGATTTTCTAAACCGGTGCAACAATATATTCAATTACCGAAGGAAATCACGCTTTTTGAAGGACAAGAATTTTCCTTTCAAAAATCCCATCCTGTTTCAGCAGAAATGAATAACTCTAACCTTAGTGTCTCAGTCGATGATACAGACAATACGGTTTCCCTTAACGCAAACAAATATGGAAAAAATGAAATGCTTTTAGAATTAGCAGGATTCCCAATTAAAAAGGTCGATGTTAATGTTCTTAAGGATTTCAAGGTAATACCAGGTGGTCAGTCGATTGGTGTAAAACTGAATACAGTCGGTGTTCTTGTGGTTGGACATCATCAAGTAGCGACAGTAGAAGGAAAGCAGTCGCCGGGTGAGGAAGCAGGAATCAAGGTTGGCGATATCATTACGAAAATAAACGGAAAACAAATTGAGAAAATGTCTGACGTAGCTCCATTTGTTCAGGAAGCAGGAGAGACAGGAAAGCCATTGCAAATTGAAATCAGCCGTGAAAGTGGTAAAGTAACAACGGAATTAAAACCGCAAAAAGAAAAAGATGAAGAAAAGTTTAAGCTCGGACTCTATATTCGAGATTCCGCAGCTGGAATTGGAACGATGACGTTCTATCATCCAGAATCAAAAAAATATGGTGCTTTAGGGCATGTCATATCTGATATGGATACGAAAAAGCCAATTGTCGTAGAAGACGGACAAATTGTTCGCTCTACTGTAACGTCTATTGAAAAGGGAAGCAATGGAGACCCTGGAGAAAAATTAGCTAGGTTCTCTTCAGATAAAGAAGTAATTGGGAATATTCAACGAAATAGCCCATTTGGAATATTTGGGAAGCTCAATCGTGACATTGAGAATGGAGTTATGGATAAAGCCTTGCCAATCGCCCTTTCTCATCAAGTAAAAGAAGGTCCAGCGCAAATCCTGACAGTCGTTGATAATGATGAAGTTAAACTTTTTGATATAGACATTGTTAGCACGATCCCGCAGAAATTCCCGGCAACGAAAGGAATGGTCTTAAAAGTAACAGATAAAGAATTACTGGATAAGACTGGTGGAATCGTACAAGGGATGTCTGGAAGTCCGATTATTCAAGATGGAAAAGTCGTAGGGGCAGTTACACATGTGTTCGTTAATGATCCTACATCTGGATATGGTGTTCATATCGAGTGGATGCTAAATGAAGCTGGGATCGATATTTATGAAAAAGAGGAAGAAAAGGCGAGTTAAACAAGTAATAATGGATGATTTTGGAAGGCGGGATTTTTCCGCCTTTTTTTCTTTTTTTCCTCTTCTAAGTGTATAATAAAAGCATGAATAAAGATTTTTCGACAAAGTGTTCTCATCCGAAAAATCAAGTGACGAAATGAGTCGAAAAGAAGAGAAAATAAGAGAAAATTAAAGATTTCATACATTTTTGCAGAAAAAATAAAAAAAGAAGAGGATTTCTATTGGCTTTGTCGAATTGAATATTTAGAATAAAGATATAGAATTCAATTCAAGAGACGAGAAACTTAAAGGATCGAGGAGGAAACAGTACGTGAAGAAAATAAAAGTATGCGTAGTTGATGACAATCGAGAACTAGTGGGTCTGTTAGAGGACTATATCTCTTCACAAGAAGACATGGAAGTTGTTGGTGTAGCCCATAATGGACAGGAGTGCCTGGAGGTTTTGCAGGAAACTGACCCAGATGTTCTTGTTTTAGATATTATTATGCCTCATTTAGACGGATTAGCCGTTTTAGAAAGAGTGCGTGAAATGAAAAAGAATCATTTGCCAAATGTCATTATGTTAACGGCATTCGGTCAAGAGGATGTAACAAAAAAAGCTGTTGAATTAGGCGCATCTTATTTTATTTTGAAGCCATTTGATTTAGAGCATTTAGGCAACCATATTCGCCAAGTAAGTGGTAATGGAACACCTGTGATGAGAAAATCTTCAGGATTATCAGGTGCGATTAGACCAGCAGTAGAAGAAAAACCGAAAAACCTCGATGCAAGCATTACGAGTATCATTCACGAAATTGGCGTGCCTGCTCATATAAAAGGGTATTTATATTTAAGAGAAGCGATTTCTATGGTGTACAATGACATTGAACTATTGGGTTCGATTACAAAGGTGTTATACCCAGATATCGCAAAGAAATACAATACGACGGCAAGCCGTGTAGAGCGGGCGATTCGTCATGCGATTGAAGTAGCGTGGAGCCGTGGAAATATTGATTCCATTTCGTCTTTATTCGGATATACGGTATCGATGTCAAAAGCAAAACCAACGAATTCTGAATTCATCGCGATGGTGGCTGATAAGCTTCGCTTGGAGCATAAAGCTTCTTGAAAGAGTGAGGAATAAAGGTAAAAACGGCTTCTGGGTTTTTACAAAATAACCACAAGCTATACGAAAACAGCGTTTTTTTAAAACAAACTACTATAAAAAGACATATTCTTTTGAAAAAGAAAGGATATGTCTTTTTTCATTTTTGAAGTCTCACACAGTGAAAATGACACACATCATATATGGATTTCAGTAGGTCCGTTATAATAAAATAAAAGTAATCGTATAAAAAGGAGAAAATGAAGTTTCGGAGGAGGAAGGTTACTTGACGCTTATTTTTGCCCACCGTGGGTATTCAGCCAAATATCCAGAGAACACAATGAGAGCTTTTAGAGAAGCGGAGAAGTCGGGTGCTGACGGAATAGAGCTCGACGTCCAGTTTACGAAGGATGACGAAATCGTTGTTATTCATGACGATAAAGTAGATCGTACCACAAATGGGAGCGGCCTTGTAAAAGATTATACCTTTGAAGATTTGAGGAGACTTGATGCCAGTTATAAATTTAAGACGATTTTAAAGAAAGAGCCGATTCCTTCTTTAAAAGAAGTACTTGAATGGCTTCAAACCAATCAGCTTAAGTGTAATATTGAAATTAAAAGTAATATTGAATCGTACATGAAAATAGAGGCCCCACTTATCGCACTTATTCGCGAGTATAATCTCTCCGAACGAGTGATTATTTCTTCGTTTAATCATTATAGTATTGTGTACTGTTATAGGCTTGCCCCAGAAATTGAAATAGCTCCACTTTATCAAGAAGGGCTCTTTATGCCATGGGTGTATACGCAATCGATTAAAGCCAAAGGAATGCATCCAAACTTTCGAGTGGCACCTAACGAAATCATTAAGGCGGCTATTGAGGCTGGCATTGAAGTAAGACCGTATACTGTAAATAAAGAACAAGATATGCGACGATTATTTGAAATTGGCTGTACGGCGTTTATTACCGACGATCCTGTTAAGGCAATCAAGATAAGAAAAGAATTTAGATGAAAGGCTCTTTTCGCATTTATTTTCTTTCGAAATTTGGAAAGCAATAAGAAACAAGAGGCCTGATGGAGGGAGCGAAAAGTGCTGTCGCACACTTCATGTATAGCGATAACCGTGATATAAGGGGAAAATGATGCTTCTGGTTTTTTACAACTAGCCACAATCTATACGAAAACAGCGATATGAAAAAAAAGCCTCCTATTAAAATTCAGGAGGCTCTTTTTATGAGAAATGAGTTATTTTTCTTTATTCAATTCCTGTGCTTGCAATTCTTTTAGAAGCGCATCTTCAGTCTTACCATCGGTGGAAATTCCTTCTTCTTTCGCCTTTTCAATCAGCAATGTAGAACGTAGCTCTTTTAGTAAGGTGTCAAAATCTTTTCCTTTCGTAGCGATTCCTTGTTCCTTCGCCTTCTCTGCCATTATGTTATATTGAATCTCCTCTATACTGCCCTCAGTTGTAGAAAATCCTGAATCCGTTTGTCTCTCGCTTAGACGACGAATATCTTCTTCAGGTGCTTCTTGAGCTTTTTGATGTTCTGTAAGTTCCTTTATTAAAGCTTTTTCATCTTTTCCATCCGTTGAAATTCCGAGTTTTTCGCTTTCGGCAGCGAGAATTGCAAATCGAATTGATTCGTTGTTCTTTTTCTCAACATCTAGGCCTAATTCCTGTGCTTTTTGCTTTAGTAGTTCATTTTCAATTTCTTCCATACTCTTTCCTTCAATCGATATGCCCAATTGTTGAAGGGAAGAATTTTCTCTCGAAGAAAGTGTTTTCTCAGCTTCTTTGTCTTCTTCAGAAAAATGATTCCTCCACTCTAACCGGTTAGGATGATCATTACTGGCAAAAGTTGAGGGTAATTGAATAATACTTAGACATATTCCGCCGACTACAATGGAAGCCACTATTCTTTTGTTCATCGTCTTTCCTCCTTATATTCTCATTGTTAACTTGATTGAGTGAAAGCTATACCTAAAGATATTGTCCTACGATTCCATTTCATGGTTGTCAACAGGAAGAGCGGTAATGATATATCGTTCTGGTGCATTCCCTATGAATGTAAAGGGATAGCATGTTGTTACAATAAGTTCTTCGTGGGGAAAAGTGTTTTTTATGACTGTCGTATTGTTTGCATCCACGATTTTTGTGTCAGTGATTTTATAGATATACCTTCCATAAGGGAGAGCGATTATCAATTCATCTCCTATATTTAGTTCACCCATTCGCCGAAACACTGTATCTCTATGCCCTGATAAAACAATTTGATTGTTCTGATCAGGGTAAGCGGATTCCTTTAAATGCCCGACACCTTTAGCAAGTTCATCTTCGTTTGTACCTTCAACAATGGCTAGATTTGCCTCTATTTGTGGGATCTCTAGAACTCCAACTACCTCTCCCATACGAGGGGAAAAGTCAACTGGTGTATTAAAGCTTTCTTTTTCAATGGGTGTAGCTAAAACATCATAAGCGGATACCAAGCTATCTTTTTGTGCTTTGTTCGTTTTTAGGAACTGATAACCGCCTATCCCCATTAATCCGAGGCCTAAAATGATGAGAATGATCGGTAATTTTCTAATCATGTAATCATCCTTTGAAATCATTATTTAGAAGAAAACAAGGTTTGTTTACTTTTTTTGAAAATTAAAACGCTTTATAAAGGACGTAAGTTCCAATCATCCACACTGTTCATTATAAGACATAAAAAATTCTTTATAAAATACAAAATAGTGAGTAATCAGGAGATAATGGGAGAAAAAGCCTAAAATTTGTTCTTAATTGCGAAAATATGGTCGTTTTTGAAGTTTTCCAAAAAATATTAAATGACATATACTCAATTTGTAAGTTCTTTATAAAGAACGAAAGAGAACGGAAAAAAGAAATTTATTCGTTTGAAGTCTCTTATGCCATACATAAGGGTTCAAAATAAAAAAATAAAATGAAAAAGGAGAGGAAGTAACTTGAGTATCAAAAAGAAATTAGGTTTAGGAGTCGCTTCAGCAGCACTAGGTTTGGCACTAATTGGGGGAGGAACATTTGCATACTTTAGCGATACAGAAGTAACGAATAATACATTTGCAGCGGGTACATTGGATCTAGCTGCTAATCCAACAACAATCATTGATGTTGAAAACATTAAACCTGGGGATACAATGGTTCGTGAATTCCAATTGGAAAATAACGGTACATTAGATATTTCCTCCATTGATTTAGCAACATCATATTCTATAACGGATGCTGCAGGAGATAACGTAGATGATTTTGGAAAGCATATCAAAGTGTTGTTCCTTGAAAATGCAGATAAAACAGGTGATGGATGGATTATTGGCGATTACAATGATATCATCTCTGAAACTACATTATATGACCTTCAAAATATGACTCCAGATGCCGTTGAGAATTTAAATAGCTTCCTGACTTGGTTACTTGGTTTAGGCGGGGAAGATAGCGGTTTACCAGCTGGTACTAGTGACGAAATGTATGTGGCTTTTGAATTTGTTGATAATGGTCAAGATCAAAACGAATTCCAAGGTGATTCATTAGAGCTTGAGTGGACATTTACAGCTCACCAAACTGATGGTGAATCAAAATAATTCATACGTAATATGGGAAAGTAAGCTAGTCTTACTTTTCCCTTTCTTTATTCATTATCGTGAATTTATAAGCGTATTATAGGATGACGATAACGAATAAATTAATCCAATTGGAGGAGTCATTATATGAGAAAGTCGCGCCTTAAGAAATATACAAATAATAGTAAAAAGATACGAGTCATGATACAGCTATTGGCTATCTTATATGGATGCACATTGGCGATTACATACCTTTCATCCAATACAATTGCTGCCTTTTCAAGTTCTCAAAAGGAGACGATCAAACTTCAAGCAGGTAGCTGGTGGGACGGAAGTGAGCTGGAGTTTGTCAAAAACAACGCAGAAAATATAAAATCATGCTCTTCTGTTGAAATTATCGCAGAAATTAAGAATAAAGGATTTACAATGTCCGGACCTACTAAATATGAAGTTTATTACAACAAAGATAATAACGGCAACCCACAGAAAAAGGGTGAATTAATTGCAACTGGGGAAATTGATCCGATAGGCGAAGGTCAAATCATAAATCTTTCTTATGTTGCTGAAAATACTGGTTCATATATGTTCAAAGCTTACCAACACCCAGATTACAACGGCAAACAATCTTCTGAAATATGGAGCCATAAGATGATGGTTAAATGCTCCCAAAATCATGTAACTGAAAAAGAAGTTGACGAAAGTAAAGAAGTGATAGACGAGAATGAATCTGCTAAAGAAGAAGTAGACATACCAAAAGCAGAGGAACCTCAGGAGCAAAAACCGAAAGCAGAGGAATCCGTTAAAGAAGAAATGGTAAAAGAAACTCCTGATATGAGTACGCAAACGGAAGGCAAGTCAAACGAAACTCAAGGCAATCCTGATACGAATGCTCAAAAACAAGAAAAGGAAAAAATAGTTGAACAAGATACGGAAGACACGGGTTCAGTGGAGACCACTGAAAAAGAATCTGAATGAGTGAAAATGTAGCTAAAGAGGAGGATAAATAGATGAAAAGAGTGGCAAAATGGGCTAGCAATTTAGTGACGATCGTTCTCTTCTTGATTTTCGTTTTGGTTTTATTTTTAGTCATATCTTCAAAAGCCTCTGGCGGAGAGCCGCAAATATTTGGTTATCAGTTAAAGACGGTTCTATCAGGATCAATGGAGCCAGGTATAAAAACAGGTTCTATCATCGCTGTTAAACCAGGTGGAGATATGACACGGTTCAAAGAAGGAGATGTGATTACCTTTCAAGAGGAAGGAAATATTTTAATCACACATAGAGTAACTGAAGTAATCAATAATGGGAATCAAGTGATGTATAGAACTAAAGGGGATAATAATAATGCCGAGGATCTAAACCCTGTCTTATCTAATAATGTTGTGGCGGAGTACAATGGCTTTACTGTGCCATATATCGGATATTTCATCGATTTTGCAAAGTCTAAAAACGGAAGTGTACTTCTCTTGATTTTGCCCGGTGTTTTACTATTAGGGTATGCATTTTATACAATATGGCAGACGCTAAGACTAATTGAAAATAAAGGTTCTACAACGATTGCGGCTGATGAGTCTATTGATGTAAAGCAGTAGGAAATAAAGTGCTTGTTTACAAATTGCAACTATAAGAAAGGCTCTTTTCGCAAACATTGCTGTTATTGGAAAATAATAAGTTTATAAAATGCCTATATCTTCTCGTAAGGACTAAGAAGAGAGGAAGCGAAAAGTGCCGTCGCACATTTAATGTATAGCAGTAACAGTGACATATGGATAAAAACCGGCTTCTGGGTTTTTACGAAAAACCACAACCTATACGAAAACAGTGATAAGTAAAGATGGGATATCATCGTCTCATCTTTTCTTATAGATATATATGAAAATGAGGGGTCAATATGAGGTTAAAAAAACTACTGTTCGTTTCTTTTGCTCTCATTATGATGAGCATGTGGAATCCGGTAATTACGGATGCTGAGGAATCATCTGCTTTAAATATCGTCACAAATGAAAATAAAATCATCTTTAAATTAGATAATTTGAAACCAGGTGATATCGCAAAGAGAGAATTAACTGTCCAAAACCGAAGTAAGGATGATTTTACATACAGATCAGATTCTAAATTTATTGGCGGATCAGAGGAATTATATCATGAATTTATACTAGAGATTGCTGATTCAAGCAAGACGCTTTTTAGTGGGAAAATGAAAGACTTTGAGGGGCTTGACCCGAGATATCTTAAAGCCTTACATGAAGAAACCTTGTTATTTGCTGTTGAATTTCCCAGTCATTTAGGGAACGAGTTTCAAGGGAAAGGCTTTGAGGTTCAAATTCGTTTCTTTGCAGAAGGACAGACCGAGAGCCCCCAAGAACCAAATGAACCGAACGAACCGGAAACACCAGCAAATCCCAATGAGCCAATTGATCCAAATGATCCAGAGCAACAGCGACCAATTCCGTCAGACGACTTAGGTTCAACCCCAACGGACGGACAAATCCTTCCTGATACTGCGACCAATATTTTTAACTATCTAGTATGGGGAGTGGTATTCATAGCTCTTGGGTTCATTATGCTTAAAGCACTAAATAATAGAAAAGTGACAGTTAATAATTAAATATGAGCGAAGGAGGATCATCCTACAATCAATAATAAATGCATGGTGAGTGCTTCACCATGCATTAGTTTTTGTTATCTATTTTAAACCGACCTTGCACCTTATTCTTCTTTCGATCTCGATGAAGGATAAACCCGCCGATAAATGCTAAACCAGCTAAAAATAATAATAAACCAGAGATAAATTGCAACCATAATAAAGAGGGAGTGAATGGTCCGAGTGTGATGCCAAAGACCATATCCCGCATCATCTTAATTCCATATGCTGCAATAACTCCAGGTATGACTAGTACTAATAAAGCTAATATCCGTATCATCATAAATCCTCATTTCTTCTTAATCACCACTATTATACCATGCTTTTTTTCATAAAAGTATGTCCACCTCTTGACATTACCCATATGTTCAAAATCATAAAAAATTTGTCATTATCACTTTTTAACACTAAAATAGGATTATGTGCAAAAAAATTCATTTCCTTTATGAAAAATTTTTCTTACAAGAAAGTAGGGGAAAATGTGCAAACCGTTATGATTGTTGGAGCTGGTACAGGAGGATTATCCATCCTTAAGATTTTAAAAGAAACCGCTGTTCTTGACGTAAAAGTGGTTATCGATATCGATGAAAATGCTCCGGGAATCTTGTTTGCAAAGGAGCAAGGAATTGAAGTTGGAAGTGATTGGAGAGATTATTTAACCGATCAAATTGATATCGTTATTGAAGTGACAGGGCGACAAGAAGTATTTAGAGAAATACGAGAACTAAGAGATCGTAATACCGTCTTAATCCCTGGAAGCATGGCTTACTTAATCTCAAAGTTGATCGAAGAAAAAGAAGATTTGATATCAAGACTTAAATATGAAACATATAAACATGATTTAATTTTTAATGCCACCGGTGACGGAATGCTTGTCGTTGATAAAGAGGCGAAGATCACCTTAATGAATCATAGTGCAGCCAATATGATTGGCATGACAAAAGAGGAAGCAATCGGAAAATCGGTTCTCGAAGTGGTGCCGACAAGCCGATTGCCTGTAATTTTACAAAATGGTCGAGCTGAAACGAATCGGGAGCAAACTCTAGCAAATGGGATGAAAATCATTACCACAAGGTTACCGATGATCGATGAAAATAACGAAGTAATCGGGGCTTTTGCCGTTTTTAAGGATATTACCGAGGTTGTTAATTTAGCGGAGGAACTTACCAATCTAAAAGAAGTACAAACGATGCTGGAAGCGGTCATTCAATCGAGTGAAGAAGCGATATCTGTCGTTGATGAAAATGGGTTAGGAATTATTATCAACCCAGCTTACACAAGAATAACAGGACTCTCTGAGGAAGAAGTTATTGGTCAACCAGCAACTGCCGATATTTCTGAAGGGGAAAGCATGCATATGCAAGTATTAAAAACGAGACGTGCTGTCCGTGGAGTGGCGATGCGATTAGGGCCAAACAAAAAAGAGGTTATTGTCAATGTTGCCCCTGTTATTGTTGATGGGAAATTAAAGGGAAGTGTTGGCGTCGTTCATGATATGTCTGAAATTAAGAGCTTGAACCGTGAGCTTAGCAGAGCTCGACAAATCATTCGAACACTAGAAGCCAAATATTCATTTGAGGATATTATTGGCGATTCTGAGGAAATGCGCTTAGCGATCGAACAAGCAAAACTTGGGGCGAGAACGCCTGCAACGGTTTTACTAAGAGGAGAGTCTGGAACTGGAAAGGAACTCTTTGCCCATGCTATACATAATGCAAGTGACCGTAAATACAATAAATTTGTTCGTGTGAATTGTGCTTCTCTTTCTGAATCATTACTTGAAAGCGAGCTTTTTGGCTATGAAGAGGGGGCTTTTTCAGGGGCGAAAAGAGGAGGAAAACGGGGTCTTTTTGAAGAGGCGAACAATGGTAGTATTTTTTTAGATGAAATTGGTGAATTAACAGGGAATACTCAAGCGAAACTATTACGAGTACTACAAGAAAATGAAATCACTCGTGTTGGGGGAACAAAGCCGATTTCCATCAATGTAAGAGTAATAGCTGCAACAAATGTGAATATTGAAAAGGGGATCATAAACGGGACATTTCGAGAAGATTTGTATTATCGTCTCAATCGAATGCCGATACATATTCCTCCTTTACGGGATCGAAAAGGGGACATCCCTCTATTATGTGAACGTTTGATTCAGAAGATTAATCAAGACTATGGGCGTAATGTTGAAGGAGTAACAGCCAATGCAATGAAGCATTTATCTCAATATCATTGGCCAGGAAATGTGCGAGAGCTTGAAAACATTCTCGGACGAGCAATTATTTTTATGAATTATCATGAAACAGAAATTGACCTTCACCATATGCCAAATTTGAAAATTGTTGAGGAGCCGAAAATAGAGAGTGCTTCGCTTTTGCTGGAACAGGGAGAAACATTAAATAAAATGTTAGAGAAATATGAGAAAAAGATAATTGCTCAAACTCTAGAAAAACTAAAGGGGAATAAAACAGAGACAGCAAAAATGTTAGGCTTATCTGTTCGTAACCTTTACTACAAGTTGGACAAATACCACTTACAAGGCTAATATCATGATTGTAAAGATTAGCATGCAATATTTTTCATGGTTTTGCAAAATTATTCATGGAACACAAAATAATGAAAGGTTTTTGAACTCTTTAAATTTGGCATGAAACTTGCGTGTTAATTTAATGTCAGAACGGTATTGTATTTGACCATGAAGAGGGAAAAATAGACAGAATATAGGGGGTTGAATACAGTTTGAAATTAGAAGCACTAGTTGATAAAGCCATCCAGTTTGAATTGATCACTGTAGCAGTAGCAGCTGCTGAGGATGAGGATGTTCTTGAAGCTGTGGCAGAAGCGGTGAAGAGAAAGCTGTCTCGGTTCCTTTTATTTGGAGATCGAGAGAAAATGCTCAATCTCATCAATGAAAAATTTCCTGAATTAACGAAAAACAGTGACATTCAAATCATTCATGCTCAAACGAATCAGCAAGCGGCTGAAAAGGCGGTAAAAGCTGTTCATTTAAATGAAGCGAATGTATTAATGAAGGGAAATGTTCAAACTGCTGTTATTTTAAAAGCAATTTTAAATAAAGAATATGGGTTAAGGACAGGAAATATCCTCTCCCACGTAGCTGTTTTTGAGATACCTGACTTTGAACGTTTACTCTTTATTACAGATGCCGCAATGAATCTGTATCCTGACCTTCAACAGAAAACACAAATCCTTCAAAATGCCGTTCGTATTGCAACAAGTGTAGGATTGGAGATGCCTCTCGTTGCTCCGATTGCGGCCGTTGAAGTGGTCAACCCAAATATGCAGGCAACCGTAGATGCCGCCGTTCTTACCCAAATGAATCGAAGAGGGCAAATTCCAAATTGCATTGTTGATGGACCACTTGCTTTAGATAATGCGATCTCAACTTTGGCGGCAGAGCATAAAGGGATCGAAAATGAAGTGGCGGGACAGGCAGATATTTTGCTTGTGCCAACGATAGAGGTTGGAAATGCGTTATATAAATCATTAACCTATTTTGCTAAGGCGAAAGTAGGAGGAGTCATTGCAGGGGCAAAAGCGCCGATTGTTCTGACATCGCGAGCTGATTCATCAGAAAGTAAGCTCTATTCCTTAGCTTTAGCCATTTGTTCTACTAAACATTGACGAATATTTATTAAGAGGAGAGATACAACATGGAAATTTTCAAGTATATGGAGTCATATGATTACGAACAGGTCGTTTTTTGCCAAGACAAACAATCTGGGTTAAAGGCGATTATTGCGATTCATGATACAACTTTAGGACCAGCACTGGGTGGAACACGTATGTGGACATATGAGTCAGAAGAAGCGGCGATTGAAGATGCACTTCGTCTAGCCAAAGGGATGACCTATAAAAACGCTGCTGCAGGATTAAATCTTGGCGGCGGGAAAACAGTAATTATCGGAGATCCACGTAAGGATAAAAATGAAGAAATGTTCCGTGCGTTTGGCCGCTATGTTCAAGGTCTAAATGGTCGTTACATTACTGCAGAAGATGTGGGAACAACGGTTGCTGATATGGACCTGATCCATGAGGAAACAGATTTTGTTACAGGAATTTCTCCTGCATTCGGTTCTTCAGGCAACCCATCTCCAGTTACAGCATATGGTGTCTATCGTGGAATGAAAGCAGCAGCGAAAGAAGCATTTGGAAATGATTCTTTAGAAGGTAAAATTGTCGCTGTTCAAGGTGTCGGAAACGTGGCTTATAATTTATGCCGCCATTTACATGAAGAAGGTGCAAGCCTGATTGTCACGGATATTAATAAAGAGGCTGTACAAAGAGCTGTTGAAGATTTTGGTGCAAAAGCAGTTGAACCGAACGAAATTTACGGTGTAGAGTGTGATATTTATGCTCCTTGTGCATTGGGTGCTGTCATTAATGATGATACGATTCCGCAGTTGAAAGCGAAGGTGATTGCCGGAGCAGCGAATAATCAGTTAAGAGAGACGACTCACGGTGACCTGATTCATGAAATGGGAATTGTGTATGCCCCTGATTATGTAATTAACGCAGGTGGAGTGATCAATGTTGCAGATGAGCTCTATGGCTATAATCGTGAGCGTGCGATGAAACGCGTGGAAACGATCTACCAAAACATTGAAAAGGTCATTGAAATTTCAAAGCGTGATGGAATTCCAACATACAAAGCGGCAGATAGAATGGCGGAAGAGAGAATTGAAAGGATGCGTAATTCTCGTAGCCAATTCCTTCAAAATGGTCACCACATTCTAAGCAGAAGATAAGGGAAGAAAAGCTGAAATGTATGACTAATTAACATTGAAAGGTGTCTAGCGCAAAGCTTCCGTTTTCAATCTGAATTCAATCGACGAAAAATAGGAAATTTGCGCTTTTCAAATGGAGGGTTACACAGTGCCAGAGTCAATCAATCGAATTCTTGTGATCAATCCAGGATCTACTTCAACGAAAATTGGTGTTTTCGATAATGAGAAATCGATTTTTGAAAAAACGATTCGTCATAGTAATGATGAAATCAATCAATTTAACAATATCATTGAGCAATACGAATTTCGTAAAAAAACGATTTTAGAATCTCTTGATAAAGATGGGATCAACATCTCCAAGCTAAAAGCAGTTTGTGGTCGCGGTGGTTTGCTTCGCCCGATTGAAGGTGGTACGTATCGAGTCAACGATGAAATGCTTTCTGATTTACGTGCTGGTTTTGCTGGAGAGCATGCATCTAATCTTGGTGGGATTATTGCGCATGAAATTGCTTCAGGGTTGAATATTCCTGCCTATATTGTCGATCCTGTTGTTGTAGATGAACTAGAGCCAATTGCTCGAATTTCAGGTTTTTCGTTAATTGATCGAAAAAGCATCTTCCATGCCCTAAACCAAAAAGCCGTTTCGAGGCGGGTCGCACAAGAACTTGGGAAGAAATATGAAGAGCTTAATTTGATTGTTGCCCATATGGGGGGCGGGATCACGGTTGGTGTACATAAAGAAGGAAGAGTGGTCGATGTGAATAATGGTCTTCACGGAGACGGACCATTCAGTCCAGAACGGGCAGGTACTGTCCCTGCTGGAGACTTGGTCGCCCTTTGTTATTCTGGCCAATACTTCTATGAGGAAATGATGAAGAAGTTAGTCGGACAAGGCGGGCTAGTTGGTTATTTACATACGAATGATGCCATTGCCGTTGAAAAAATGATTGAAAATGGCGATGAACAAGCAAAATTAGTGTATTCAGCGATGGCGTATCAAGTGGCAAAGGAGATTGGGTCTGCCAGTGCAGTCCTTTCAGGCAAAGTCGATGCGATCATTTTAACTGGCGGACTTGCTTACGGAAAAGAATTTGTGCAAGCGATTCGTGAAAGAGTGAAATGGATTGCCGATGTGATCGTGCATCCTGGAGAAAATGAGCTTCAAGCATTAGCAGAAGGAGCACTTAGAGTATTGCGGGGAGAGGAGCAGGAGAAACATTATCCGAACCCAGTGAGAAGCAGTGAGAGGATCTGAAAAAGGAGGGTATTTTTCATGGCAAAGGAATACGATTTAGTCATTCTTGGCGGCGGTACAGGGGGCTATGTTGCTGCTATTCGCGCATCCCAGCTAGGGCTTAAAACAGCGATTGTCGAGAAAGGAAAACTTGGCGGAACCTGTTTACATAAAGGCTGTATCCCAAGTAAAGCGTTGTTAAGAAGTGCGGAAGTGTTTGCGACAGCAAAGAAAAGTGCAGAGTTTGGTGTCGAAACAACAGGGGTTACATTAAACTTTGGCAAGGTACAAGAACGAAAGAATAAAATCATTGATCAGCTTCATAAAGGCGTTCAACATTTAATGAAGCAGGGGAAAATTGATGTGTTTGAAGGAATGGGAAGAATACTAGGCCCATCTATTTTCTCTCCTATGCCTGGAACGATTTCCGTAGAAATGAACGATGGAACAGAAAATGAAATGCTGATTCCGAAAAATGTCATCATCGGTACGGGTTCAAGACCACGTACTTTACCAGGCTTAGACATTGATGGTGAATGGGTCATGACATCAGATGAGGCGTTGCAAATGGAGTCACTTCCTAAATCTGTCATTATTGTCGGTGGCGGCGTCATTGGAATCGAATGGGCATCGATGCTTTCTGACTTTGGTGTGGAAGTAACGGTGATTGAATACGCAGATCGCATCATTCCAACGGAAGATAAGGAAATTTCGAAGGAAATGCAACGCCTAATGAAGAAACGAAAAATTACTGTTGTGACAAATGCAAAGGTGTTACCGGAAACGCTTCAAAAGGGCGAAGGTGTGACCATTTCCGCAGAAATAAAAGGCACCGAAAAGCAATTTAAAGCGGATAAAATGCTCGTGTCTGTAGGCCGTATGGCAAACACTGAAGGAATTGGTCTTGAAAATACAGAGATTCAAGTGGAAAAAGGTTTCATTGTTACGAACGATTATTACCAAACAAAGGAATCTCACATTTACGCCATTGGAGACTGTATCGGTGGCTTACAGCTCGCTCATGTTGCCTCACATGAAGGTATCGTAGCAGTTGAGCATATCGCTGGAGAACATCCGTCTCCACTTGATTATCACTTGATTTCAAGATGCATTTACAGTTCTCCTGAGGTAGCAAGTGTTGGTTATACAGAGGAAGAAGCAAAGGAAAAGGGATACAAAGTGAAAGTCGGCAAATTCTCCTTCCGCGCAATTGGGAAGGCCCTCGTCTTTGGTGAATCAGACGGCTTTGTGAAAATGATTGCTGATGAAGAAAGCGATGATATATTAGGAGTTCATATGATTGGGCCACATGTAACAGACATGATTTCTGAGGCTGGTTTGGCTCAAGTGTTGGATGCGACACCATGGGAAGTGGCTCATACGATCCATCCACATCCAACGTTATCGGAAGCGATAGGCGAAGCGGCATTAGCCGTTGATGGCAAGGCGATACATGGATAAGATTATTTTCTCGGGAGGGAATGGAATTGACTGAGAATCGTCATAGCGCTCTTGGACTGAGCGATGAAAAAGTACTAGAAATGTATGAAACAATGCTACTGGCAAGACGGATTGATGAACGGATGTGGCTTTTAAACCGCGCGGGTAAGATCCCATTTGTCATCTCTTGTCAAGGACAGGAAGCAGCACAAGTCGGTGCTGCATTTGCATTAGATAAGGAAAAAGATTATGCACTACCGTATTATCGTGATATGGGAGTTGTTTTAAGATTTGGGATGACGGCAAGAGAATTAATGCTTTCAGCTTTTGCGAAAGCGGAAGATCCAAACTCGGGTGGCCGTCAAATGCCTGGCCATTTTGGTCAAAAGAAAAACCGCATTGTTACCGGTTCATCTCCTGTAACAACACAGGTTCCTCATGCAGTAGGAGTTGCATTAGCGGGAAAAATGGAAGGCAAAGATCTGGTCACCTTCGTCACCTTTGGGGAAGGTTCATCCAATCAGGGTGATTTCCATGAAGGCGCTAATTTCGCCGGTGTTCATAAGCTTCCTGTTATATTTATGTGTGAGAATAATAAATACGCGATTTCTGTTCCAATCGAAAAACAGCTCGCTTGTGAACATGTTTCCGATCGTGCGGTTGGTTATGGAATGCCAGGAATCACGGTAAATGGAAATGATCCATTAGAAGTTTATGGGGCTGTTAAAGAAGCGGCTGATAGAGGTCGACGCGGCGAGGGACCATCTTTAATTGAAACAGTATCCTATCGTTTAACACCACATTCATCTGATGATGATGACCGTAGCTACCGTGCACCTGATGAGGTTGCTGAGGCGAAAACGAAGGACCCCATTATTACTTTTGGGGCTTACTTGAAGGAAAATGGAATTATGAATGATGAGCTTGAAAAAGAAATCAATGATCGTGTGATGAAGATTGTGAATGAAGCAACAGATTATGCAGAAAACGCTCCATACGCAGAGGCAGATTATGCGATGAAGCATGTGTATGCAGAGTAAGGGGGAATGTTGAAATGGCTGTCATTTCTTATATAGATGCAGTGACGATGGCAATTCGTGAAGAAATGGAAAGAGACCCTAAAGTATTTGTTCTTGGTGAAGATGTAGGGAAAAAGGGCGGAGTGTTTAAAGCGACACAAGGGTTATATGAACAATTTGGGGAAGAAAGAGTCATTGATACCCCCCTCGCTGAATCTGCCATTGCCGGAGTAGGAATTGGTGCGGCGATGTATGGCATGCGTCCGATTGCTGAAATGCAATTTGCTGATTTCATCATGCCAGCAGTAAACCAAATCATTTCAGAAGCGGCTAAAATCCGTTATCGCTCCAATAATGATTGGAATTGTCCGATTGTGATTCGTGCACCATATGGTGGTGGAATTCACGGGGCATTATACCATTCCCAATCGGTTGAAGCGGTATTTGCCAACCAGCCTGGTTTAAAAATTGTGATGCCTTCAACCCCTTATGATGTGAAAGGGTTATTAAAGGCAGCAATTCGTGATGAAGATCCAGTCCTCTTTTTCGAGCATAAAAGAGCGTATCGTTTAATTAAAGGGGAAGTACCTACTGATGATTATGTACTTCCAATTGGGAAAGCGGATGTCAAGCGTGAAGGAGAAGATATCACGGTTATCACATATGGCTTATGTGTTCATTTTGCCCTACAAGCGGCTGAACGCCTTGCAAGTGATGGCATTTCTGCTCATATTTTAGATTTACGTACCGTTTACCCGTTGGATAAAGAAGCGATTATCGAAGCCGCTCGAAAGACAGGGAAGGTATTGCTAATTACAGAAGATAATAAAGAAGGCAGCATTATAGGAGAAGTATCCGCGATTATTGCAGAAAATTGCCTCTTCGATTTAGATGCCCCAATTAAGCGCTTAGCAGGACCTGATGTTCCAGCCATGCCATATGCACCGACAATGGAAAAACATTTCATGGTCAATCCAGATAAAGTGGAAAAAGCAATGCGAGAGTTGGCCGAATTTTAAATAGATAGAAAGCTTAAATGAAGGAGGTAATTCGAATTGGCAATTGAACAAATTAAAATGCCTCAATTAGGTGAAAGTGTGACAGAAGGTACGATAAGTAAGTGGCTTGTATCAGTGGGGGATAAAGTCAATAAGTATGATCCGCTTGCTGAAGTAATGACAGACAAGGTAAATGCAGAAATTCCTTCCTCTTTTTCCGGCGTCATTAAAGAACTTATTGCGGAAGAAGGGGATACATTAGCAGTAGGTGAAGTAATTTGCTCTGTTGAAGTAGAAGGTGGCGCTGACGTTAATGTGGAAGAGGCTCCTGCTCAGAAAGAAGAAGCTTCCAGCACAAATGTTTCTCAGGACACGAGCAATAAAGCTCGTTATTCACCTGCCGTATTAAAGCTCTCCCAAGAACATGACATTGACTTAAGCCTTGTTCAAGGAAGCGGGGCAGGTGGACGTATTACCCGGAAGGATATTTTAAAGATAGTTGAATCTGGTGAAATTCCAAAGGCTACTCAAACGGAAGTGTCGCCTACAAAAGCAGTGGAAACTGCACCAAATCCTCCAGTGGAAGCAAAACCAATGGCTTCTGCACCATCTGTTCCTGTTAGCGCTAGCGATACTGAAATTCCAGTAACAGGCGTAAGAAAAGCGATCGCAGCGAATATGCTTAGGAGCAAGCATGAAATTCCACATGCTTGGACGATGATGGAAGTCGATGTTACGAACTTAGTAGAATATCGTAATTCTTTAAAGGATGACTTCAAGAAAAAAGAAGGTTTCAATTTAACATTCTTTGCCTTTTTCGTTAAAGCCGTTGCACAAGCGTTAAAGGAGTTTCCACAAATGAATTCAATGTGGGCAGGAGATAAAATTATCCAGAAAAAAGAGATTAATATTTCTATCGCAGTTGCGACGGATGATGCGTTGTTTGTTCCAGTCATTAAAGCGGCTGATGAGAAAACGATTAAAGGAATCGCTCGTGAGATCACAGAGTACGCAACAAAGGTTCGCGCTGGTAAATTAACAGGTGAAGACATGCAAGGTGGTACATTTACGGTAAACAATACCGGCTCATTCGGTTCCGTTCAATCAATGGGAATCATTAATTATCCGCAGGCAGCTATTTTACAAGTAGAATCAATTGTGAAGCGTCCTGTAGTCTTAAATGGAATGATTGCTGTTCGTGATATGGTGAATCTCTGTTTATCCCTTGATCACCGTGTCCTTGATGGCTTGGTTTGTGGACGTTTCCTACAAAGAGTAAAAGAAATTCTTGAAAATACAAGCAAAGACAACACATCGATTTATTAAAAGTTCCTGAAGAAGACCGTTACTTGATTACGGTCTTCTTCTTTTCTCTCCCGTTGCTAGAATGAAAATCGTGTACTACAATAGTTGTATCAAAAGGTTTCTTTTTTTAGAAAGGCTCTTTTCGCAAATATTGTTGCTTTTGGATAATAATAAGAGTCCAATTATCCTACAATTCCTCTTACAGAATGATAAAGAGGAAGTGAAAAGTGCCGTCGCGAACTTAATGTATGGCACTGCCCATGATATATGGGTAAAAACCGGAGTCTGGGTTTTTACAAAAAACCACAATCTATACGAAAACAGCGTTTAGAAAAAATAATCGGAATTTTTAATAACCTTATGGAAGGTGGAGAAAAAATGCGAGAGCAGTCGTTTCCAACAGCCTCTATTGAGGATTGGGTTGAAAAAAGCGAGCAATCCATGAAGGGGAAAAAGATTGAAACGCTTGAGAAGAATACATATGAGCAAATAAAATTGAAACCGCTTTATACAAAAAACGACCAAACCGATTTAAGTCCATTTCCAGGGCAATCAGATTTTAGAAGGGGGATTCAGCCTCTTGGCTACTTAGCTCACCCATGGAAAGTAGCGCAAAAACTTTCGATTGAGGGAGATTTGAGAGAAGAGCTGGATTCAGCTTTCTTGAAGGGGCAAACAGCGATCGCCTTTGAGGTGAGTGATGCTGTCTTGACGCATTTAAAAGATTTAGAAGAAAAGCATCTCGCATATCCATTTTCTATCAACGCCAAACATCATCATCCGATTTTTATAGACGAACTTCAAAGGTTACCATTTTCACAGAAGAGTCACGGTTATATTGGCTTCGACCCAATTGCTACATTGACAGAAGTGGGGAAAGATAAGATTGAAGAGTCTTATCAGCAATTAGTGGAGACGGTCAACGACGGAATCAGTAATCTCCCACATCTTCGGACTATTTTAGTCGATACTGTACCATATCATAACGGCGGTGCTCAGGCTGTTCAGGAGTTGGCTTTTGCCATTGCCACAGGAGTCGAGCATATTGAAGAGCTTACTGAACGTGGATTATCCCTTCATGCCATTCTCTCAAAGCTTGTGTTTCAATTTTCAATTGGCTCAAACTTCTTTATGGAATTAGCAAAGCTAAGAGCTGCTAGAATGCTTTGGGATAAAGTGACGGAAGCATACGGCGTTGCGGAGGAAAATCGTGGAATGGTGATCTCGGCGTTCACTTCTAGCTTCACAAAAACAGTTTTTGATCCGTACGTGAATTTGCTTAGAGCTGGGAATGAAGCTTTTGCGGCTGTTCTGGGTGGAATTCAATATTTACATGTTAGTCCTTTTAACGAGCCTGAAGGAAAGACAACCGCATTTTCAGAGCGAATTGCTCGAAATATGCAATTGATTTTACGAGATGAAGCCCATTTGGCTAAAACAATCGATCCAGCAGGTGGTTCATGGTATGTTGAGTATTTAACACAAGAGCTTGTCATAAAAGCGTGGGAGTTGTTTCTTGAGATCGATGAAAAAGGCGGAATGGTTGAAGGACTTAAACAAGGATGGATTCAAACTGAGATTGCGAAAGTTAGAGAGAAGAGGAACGAGTCGATTGCAACGAGAAAACAAACGATCGTTGGGACCAATAAATATGCAGATTTACAAGGTGAATCCTTGAAAATTACTGTGAAAAATGTGGCGCAGCATAAAGGCGACGTTCCACTCATTCCACAAGGAAGATTATCGGAATCCTATGAAGAACTCAGATTTCAAGCTCAGCAACTAAAAAAACAGGGACTCGATCCCACTATCGGATTGATCACTTTAGGAGAATTAAAGTCTCATAAAGTTCGCACTGATTTTATAAAAGGGTTTCTTGCTCCAGGAGGAATTGCTGGGAAAAATAGTGATGAGATTCAATCATTAGATGAAGCACTAAATTTTGTTAAACAAACGGGGTTAAAGCATTACTGTCTTTGTGGTGCCAATGAACAGTATGCAGCTATCGGGGCAGACTTTGCTGTGAATATGAAGCAAACTTTTCCACATATCCGCTTGTTTGTTGCAGGTATTCCAGAAGAACGAGAAAACTGGGAAAAAGCCGGAATTGATGGATTCATTCATGTAAAGAGCAATTGCTATCAAAGCCTTGCTGCTATTTTAGCTGATTTGGAGGTGGGCATTGATGATGAAGCCGAATTTTAAAGAAATTTCCTTATTTGAGAAGAAGGACAAATCCAAGGAAGTGTGGCAACAAAAGGCTGAAGAGGAAATGGCTCAGAAGATAGAGGAGCTTTTATTTGAAACCAATGAACAAATCAAAATTAAAGCGCTCTATACCGACGAGGATAGGCAGGGCTTAGAGCAGTTGGATCACTTACCAGGAATGCCACCATATACAAGAGGCCCGTATCCAACAATGTATGTTAATCGACCATGGACTGTCCGTCAATATGCTGGATTCTCCACGGCAGAGGAAAGCAATGCTTTTTACCGAAGAAATTTAGCGATGGGGCAAAAGGGGCTTTCGGTTGCCTTTGATTTAGCTACCCATCGAGGCTATGATTCTGATCATCCTAGAGTTGTAGGGGATGTAGGGAAAGCGGGTGTGGCGATTGATTCAGTTCTCGACATGAAAACCCTCTTTGACGGTATCCCACTTGATCAAATGTCTGTATCAATGACCATGAATGGTGCGGTTCTCCCCATTATGGCATTTTATATCGTAACGGCAGAAGAACAAGGCGTCTCACAAGAAAAGCTTTCTGGAACGATTCAAAATGATATTTTGAAAGAATATATGGTTCGTAATACGTACATTTATCCTCCTGAAATGTCAATGAAAATCATTGCTGATATTTTTAAATATACTTCTACCTATATGCCGAAGTTTAATAGTATTAGTATTTCTGGCTATCACATGCAAGAAGCAGGGGCACCAGCTGATATTGAGCTTGCTTATACGTTAGCAGATGGTCTTGAGTACGTTCGGACTGGATTGAAGGCTGGGATTGAAATTGATTCCTTTGCACCAAGACTGTCGTTCTTTTGGGCAATTGGTATGAATTACTTTATGGAAGTGGCCAAAATGAGAGCCGCTCGTCTTATTTGGGCAAAAATGATGAAAACCTTTGAACCGAAAAATCCGAAATCGATGGCATTACGTACTCACTCGCAAACATCTGGCTGGAGCTTGACAGAACAGGATCCCTTTAATAATGTCACAAGAACCTTGATTGAAGCTCATGCAGCGGCAATGGGGCATACACAATCGCTGCATACGAATGCCCTTGATGAAGCCATTGCACTACCAACAGATTTTTCTGCCCGAATTGCCCGTAATACCCAGTTGTTTTTACAAGAAGAGACGGGAATTACGGATGTTATTGATCCGTGGGCGGGCTCTTATTATGTAGAAGCTTTAACCGCACAGATCGCAGACCGAGCATGGGAACATATTGAGGAAATTGAAAAGCTTGGTGGAATGGCGAAGGCGATTGAAACGGGACTTCCAAAAATGAAAATTGAAGAAGCAGCAGCCAAGCGTCAAGCACAAATTGATTCTGGAAAAGAAACGATTATAGGTGTCAATAAATATAGGTTGGAGACGGAAGAACCAATTGAAATCCTTGATATTGATAATACGGCAGTCCGCTTAAGACAAATTGAAAAACTAGAAAAGCTAAAGTCTACCCGAGATGGGCTAAAGGTGCAGGAAGCTTTAAGGGCAATTACAGAAGCAGCTGAAACAGGAGAAGGGAATCTTTTACAATTGGCTGTTGAAGCAGCGCGTGCCCGAGCAACACTAGGGGAAATTTCTGCTGCGATTGAAACGGTTGCCCACCGTCATAAAGCAGTGATTCGTTCTGTTAGTGGTGTCTATAGCTCTGCTTTTTCAAATGAAGAAGAAATGGCAGAAGTTCAAAGAATGACTGAGGAATTTTCCGAAAATGAAGGACGACGTCCACGAATTTTAATTGCTAAAATGGGGCAGGATGGTCATGATCGGGGAGCGAAAGTGATTTCGACTGCTTTTGCTGATTTAGGTTTTGACGTCGATATCGGTCCGTTGTTCCAAACACCGGAAGAAACGGCCCTTCAAGCTGTTGAAAATGATGTCCATGTTATTGGCATGAGCTCATTAGCTGCAGGACATAAAACGCTGCTTCCGCAATTACGTGCAGAATTAAAGAAGCTTGGAAGAGAAGATATATTAGTTGTAGTCGGTGGCGTTATTCCTGCTCAAGACTATCAATTCCTTTATGAAAATGGGGCAGCTGCCATATTTGGACCTGGAACTGTTATTCCGGTTGCAGCACAGAAGGTCATTGTTGCCATTTACGAAAGCCTAGGCTATGAGGAAGTGTCAAATTAATATGACTGAAGATAAGAAACCAGAATGGATCGATCCGAATAACTCTGATAAGTTCACAACGGTTGTACGAACAGGGGTTAAAAGTGAAAAAGCGGCATCATTTGAAACAAAAAAGGCTCGATTTCAAAAAAAACGCGGCAGTGAACCATCGATTGATGAGCTATATAAAGGGGTATTAGAAGGTGAACGAACTCATTTAGCAAGAGCGATAACGCTGATTGAAAGCAATGCGGAACATCATTTTCAGCAAGCGCAAAAGCTTCTGCAGAAACTACTGCCTCATTCTGGAAAGGCTTTACGGATTGGGATAACAGGTGTACCAGGAGCTGGAAAGAGTACATTCATTGAGGCGTTTGGAACCTTTCTATGTGAAAAAGGGCTGAAAGTAGCGGTTTTAGCAGTTGATCCAAGCTCCAGCATTAGCGGTGGCAGTATTCTTGGAGACAAAACGAGAATGGAACAGCTCTCAAGAAATCGAAATGCCTTTATTCGACCATCGCCGTCAAGCGGAAAGCTTGGCGGGGTCCACCGCAAAACGAGGGAAACGATGATCGTCTGTGAAGCTGCGGGGTTTGATGTGATCTTAGTGGAAACAGTCGGAGTCGGCCAAAGTGAAGTGATTGTTCGTGAAATGGTCGATTTTTTCATGCTCCTTGTTTTAACAGGGGCTGGGGATGAGCTTCAAGGCATGAAAAAAGGAATTATGGAGCTTGCTGACGGGGTATTTGTAAATAAAGCGGATGGACAAAATAAAAAACGAGCTGAAAAGACGATGAAAGAATACAATCAAATTCTTCATTTTCTCCAGCCGGCGACGAAAGGATGGACAACAAAAGCTTACACATGCTCGGCGTTGAAAAACGAAGGGATTGAGCGTGTATGGAAAACAGTGAAAGCATTCGAGGATACGACCAAACAATCAGGTGTTTTTGAAGAACGGCGTAGAGTCCAGACGAAAGAATGGATGAAATCGATGATTATCGATCAGCTTCAGGCGAATTTCTTTTATCATCCACTTGTAAGAGAGTTGCTACCAAAGTATGAAAATGAGGTTATTGCCGGAGATAGGACCGTCACTTCAGCGGTAGACAGTCTTTTTCAACATTTTTTCAAGGCGAATAAATAAAAAAAGGACTACCATTCTACATGGTAGCCAATAGGGGTAATTATGGGATAGATCTTGCTTACGGTGTATTTACCCATATCGATAAAAATAAAACATCTTTTAAAAAATTTTTTTAAAAATGTGATCAAGTTCATTTCCAACTCGGTTAAATTAAAGGATAATTACGAGTGGAATGGTTGTAAATAAAGTGCTTATATTGGTATTATGTAGAAGAGAGTACAGATTAAAAACACAAAAGGGAGCGATATAGATGAACATGGATTTTAATTTATTCATGAACGATGTAGTTCGCCAAGCTCGACAGGAAATTGTCGCAGCAGGATATAAAGAGTTATCAACTCCTGAAGAAGTGGACGAAACATTACAACAAAAAGGGACAACACTCGTCATGGTGAATTCGGTTTGTGGATGTGCCGGTGGGATTGCTCGCCCAGCTGCTATGCACTCCCTTCATTACGATAAGAGACCGGAACGATTAGTAACAGTATTCGCTGGACAGGATAAGGAAGCGACAGAAAAAGCTCGCTCTTACTTTACTGGATATCCGCCGTCTTCTCCTTCTTTTGCATTACTTAAGGATGGAAAGATTGTTACAATGATTGAGCGTCACGATATTGAAGGGCATGGTCCAATGGATGTTGTGCAAAAATTACAGGCTGCATTTGAACAATATTGTGAAGAAGTTTAAGACCTCGGTTTTTTCCGAGGTTTTTTTGATACAATAAGGGTTGCGAATATGAAAAATTGAAGTAACTTCGGGGGGATTTATGAAATTTCGGATAGGATATCGGACAATCAAGACGGCGCTAGGTACGACATTATCGATTCTACTTGCCCAAACAATCGGTCTTCATAATTTTGCATCAGCTGGGATTTTAACGATTCTTTGTATCAAGCCAACGAAAGTAAAATCGGTCAAGGCGTCTTGGGATCGAGTTCTAGCTTGCATGATCGCCATGGCGTTTTCGACTCTTTTCTTTGAGGGCATTACTTACCATCCCATTACAATTGGCTTAATGCTCTTATTTTTTATTCCGACAGCAGTGATGTTTAGGGCGCAAGAAGGGATCGTCTCAAGTAGTGTCATCATTCTTCATATTTATATGGCAGGGAATGTGACATTTGAACTTATTCTTAACGAATTAGGAATTGTCATTATTGGGGTCGGGATGGCTCTTATCATGAATCTTTATATGCCAAGTGCAGAGAAGAAATTAGTTCAACTCCAGGCTGAGTTGGAAGAGAATTTTCGAAAAATCATGCTCGAAATCGTTCACTACTTAAGGACTAGTGACAGTAGCTGGGACGGAAGTGAGCTAACGAAGACAGCGAGAGTCATTGATGAAGCAAAAACTTTGGCATTTCACGATGTCGAGAATCACTTTCGCCGCAACGAAAATCTTTACTACCATTATTTTAAAATGCGAGAAAAACAATTCGAGATTATTGAACGGATTTTACCATTAGTTGCTTCTTTACCCGTTACCGTCGTACAAGGACAAATGATTGGTGATTTTCTCGAAGAATTAGCCGAATACATAAGTCCAGGAGAAGTACCAAAAAATTTTCTTGAAAATTTGTTAGAGATGAGAGAAGAGTTTCAAAGTATGGAACTTCCCCAGACTCGTGAAGAATTCGAAGTTCGCGCTTCCCTTCTGCAACTAACAAAGGAAATGGAACAGTATTTAATGTTAAAAAACTCTTTTAAATATTTGAAAAGAGAAAAGAAAAAATATCGAAAAGGTAGTGTAGAACTGCAATAAATTGCTTTCAAATTAGTTAATTGAAGAGGTATTTTCTTTATAGATTTCCATTCGCCCAAACAAACCTATTGAATCCCAATAGGTTTGTTTGGGCTTGCTTTTATTGAATAGGAAGTTTGAAGGTGTTCGATCATTCGTAGTTGAAGTCAATGCTGACTTTATTTTCTTCAACATCTGTTGCGGTAATCCATGCGTCTAATGTGTATTCCCCTGGATCAATAAACGGAAGTGCTTCTGAAAGATCAAGATCATATTTGAGCTTATCTCCAGGGGCTAGAACTTCTTCTTCTACTACAGTTAAAAACATTTTATCAGTTGAATAGGTGTAAAGGATCGTTCCATCCTTATCTTTGATGGAATAATCATAATCCTGGGATGAAGGAAAGGTTAAGGTTTTGTCCTTGTCCGTGTTGTTTTCAATGGCGAGTTGATAATGGTATGTTGAAACATGGTCTATCGTAGTGCTCATTTCTTTCTCAACACTCTCCCCATTCGTATTGTCACCTTGCGAGCCTTCCATTGTTCCACAACCTACAAGAGTGACCAAGAGAAAGGCAGTGAGAGAAATTGCTATTTTTCTCAAGTGTATAAGCATCGGAATCACCACTTTTCATTTAGTTCATTTCACTTAATTAGACTTGATTTCTAGGGAAAGGTTACGAAAAAAGAGTAGGGAAAAGTCCCTACTCCTTAAAGTGTTTTTGCTGTATTTTCTTAGATAAACATAGATAAACCAAGGAGTAGTGTTGAAGCAAGCATGGCAAATATCATTAAGTAAACAATTACTTTTCTTGTTTTTTTATTTTTCAATTCATTTCCCTCCCATTGTGAACATCTTGTCTTCTATTTTACTAGGTAATTTGAAAATGAACAACCGCTCAATTTAAGGAAGGAAATAGGAATATTTTAGCGAATATTTTAAATATACTGATCGTTGTCATAATAAGGGGAGTGATTTCATGATTAAGAAGGTCGATCATATTGGGATTGCGGTTAAATCAATGGAGGAAGCGTTACCGTTTTATACAGATGTACTAGGGCTTGAAGTTCAGGCGATTGAAACTGTAGAAAGTGAAAAGGTCAAAGTAGCATTCATCAAAATCGGTGAGACAAAGATCGAATTGCTCGAACCAACAAGTGAAGAAAGTGCGATTGCAAAGCATATTGAAAAAAGAGGTGAAGGAATTCACCATGTAGCACTTGGAGTAGATTCGATTCAAGCACGAATAGATGAAATGAAGGAAAACGGAATTCAAATGCTTCAAGACAAAGCGAAAACAGGAGCAGGTGGGGCTCTTGTAGCCTTTATGCATCCGAAGTCAACGGGCAAGGTATTGTTTGAGTTATGCGAAAAAACGGATAAGGGAGAGTAGCAGGATGGACATCTATGAAAAAATAAATGAACTATATGATAGAAGACGAGAAGTGGAGCTTGGTGGCGGTGATGAACGGATCGATAAACAGCATGAGAAAGGGAAATTGACAGCAAGAGAACGGATCGAGTTGCTTGTAGACGAAGGAACTTTCGTAGAATTAAATCCTTTTATCGAACATCGCTCCCAAGATTTTGGGTTAGAAAATCAAAAGGGACCTGGAGATGGGGTAGTTACAGGCTATGGAAAAGTGAATGGCCGTCCTATCTATTTATTTTCTCAGGATTTTACCGTTTTTGGTGGCGCATTAGGGGAAATGCATGCCAATAAAATTGCCAATGTGATGGATTTAGCGGCGAAAAATGGAGCTCCTTTTATTGGGCTCAATGATTCTGGTGGGGCAAGAATTCAAGAGGGAGTTGTTTCATTAGATGGGTACGGAAAAATCTTTTATCGCAATTCGATTTATTCAGGCGTGATCCCGCAAATTTCCGTCATTATGGGGCCTTGTGCAGGTGGTGCCGTATACTCTCCCGCAATAACGGATTTTGTATTTATGGTGGAAAAAACAAGCCAAATGTTTATTACTGGACCAAAAGTGATTGAGACAGTGACAGGTGAGAAAATTTCTCCTGAAGATCTTGGTGGTGCAAAGGTACATAATTCCATTAGTGGAAATGCTCATTTTCGTAGTGAGTCTGAAGAAGAGATCATTGAAAATGTGAGAGTATTATTAAGTTATTTACCGCAAAATAGTGAAGAAAAACCGAAGATATTGGAAGTAGATGAGGAAGATGATACCCGTCCGAATTTAACGGATTTGATTCCTTTTGATGCCATCAGACCCTATGATGTAAGGGTTGTCATTGAAGAAGTTGTCGACCGTGGATCCTTCTTTGAAGTACACAAAGATTTTGCACGAAATATCGTGATTGGTTTAGCGCGGGTAAAAGGGGAAGTAGTTGGTTTAGTCTGCAATCAGCCAAAAGTGATGGCAGGTGGTCTTGATATTGATTCGTCTGACAAAGCAGCACGTTTTATTCGTTTCTGTGATAGCTTTAATATTCCGCTTATTACTTTTGAGGATGTGACAGGGTTTTTCCCAGGAGTAAAACAGGAGCATGGGGGGATCATCCGTCATGGAGCGAAAATTCTTTATGCTTATTCAGAAGCAACGGTACCAAAGCTGACTGTCATTTTACGAAAAGCTTATGGTGGTGCTTATGTTGCCTTAAATAGTAAATCGATTGGTGCTGATTTAGTGTTTGCTTGGCCAAATGCGGAAATTGCGGTGATGGGGCCACAAGGAGCGGCAAATATTATTTTTGCAAAAGAAATTCAAAATAGTGATAATCCAGAAGAGACGAGATCAAAGAAGATTGAAGAATACCGAGAAAAATTTGCCAATCCGTATGTGGCAGCGAGTATGGGAATGGTCGATGATGTCATTGACCCAAGAGAAACTCGGATAAAAATCATTCAGTCGCTTGAGATGCTTCGTCATAAAAAGGAAGAACGTCCGTATAAGAAGCATGGCAATATTCCTTTGTAAAGAAATATTTGCCGATTCTTGGCAGAAAAAGCTATACTGAAGTAGGAAGATAAACGAAAAGGAGATACATCAATGATTAACGAGGAAAGATTATTACATGAATTTCTAGAGCTTGTACAAATTGATTCAGAAACAAAATACGAAACTGAAATTGCTAAAGTATTAAAGCAAAAATTTTCTGCTTTAGGTGTGGAAGTGTTTGAGGATGACACAACTGCATTAACAGGACATGGTGCTGGGAACTTAGTTTGTACTCTTCCTGGAACGAAAGATGGAGTCGATACCATTTATTTTACATCACATATGGATACGGTTGTCCCAGGTAAAGGGATAAAGCCATCAATTAAGGATGGATATGTAGTTACAGATGGTACGACGATTCTTGGGGCAGATGATAAAACAGGATTAGCGGTTATGCTTGAAGTAATTCGAGTATTAAAGGAGCAAAATATTGCTCATGGTACAATCCAGTTTATTATTACGGCAGGAGAAGAATCTGGCTTAGTTGGTGCTAAGGTGCTTGACTCATCTTTGGTAACTGCTAAATTTGGATATGCTCTTGATAGCGATGGCAAGGTTGGGAATATCGTCGTTGCGGCACCTACACAAGCAAAGGTGAAAGCAACCATTCTAGGGAAAACCGCCCATGCTGGTGTGGCACCTGAGAAAGGCATTTCGGCAATTACGATGGCAGCCAAGGCCATTGCCAAAATGCCATTAGGACGAATTGATGAAGAAACAACAGCTAATATTGGATATTTCAAAGGTGAAGGTCCTACCAATATCGTTTGTGACCGTGTAGAAATTTTAGCAGAAGCACGTTCTCTTCTAACTGAAAAAATGGAAGCTCAAGTTCAAAAGATGAAGACTGCTTTTAAATCAGTTGCGTCTGAAATGGGTGGAAGTGCTGAAGTTGAGGTAGAAGTGATGTACCCAGGCTTTAAATATGGTGAAGGGGACCATGTCGTTGAAGTGGCACGTAAAGCAGCTGCGAAAATTGGCAGAAGCACTGAGCTTTTAAAGAGCGGCGGAGGTAGTGATGCCAACGTCATTGCTGGATTTGGAATTCCAACTGTCAATCTTGCTGTTGGATACGAGGAAATACATACGAAAAATGAACGGATGCCGATTGAAGAGCTAAACAAGCTTGCTGAAATGGTCATTGCCATTATCGAAGAAGTTAGCCAAGGATAAACCTTCTTAAGAGAACCAGTGTTGTGGTTCTCTTATTACTTTTGTACTAGAAATTTTACATAGACAAAGGGCCTATTTGGTGAGTACTATAGAGAGAGGAAGGTGAGGGGATATTCATGCAAGATTCAAATAAATTGGTTGTGTTTACAGTAGGAAATGAAGAATATGCGATTCCGATTGAAAATGTTTTATCAATTGAAAAGCTAGAAGGAATTACACCAATTCCCCATTTACCAGCTTATGTGAACGGGATTATGAAGGTCAGAGGCGAGTTGATTCCAGCCATCGATACAGAAAGGATTCTCTATAATCGTGAAATGGAATCAACTGATGCTGTACGCGTCATCGTCCTACATACAGATGACCTATCATTAGGGGTCCTTGTAAAAGAAGCAAAGGAAATCTTGGATATTCCATCTGAAATCATTAAGCAGGTAGGGTTGGTAGCTTACCAGAAAACGAGCTATTTTACTGGCGTTGCCAATCTAGATGGCCGACTGATCACCATTATCTCTCCAACTGTGTTAGTGAGAACACTGGACGGTATTAAAGAAATACAGGAATTTATGGAGAACGAGAAGCAAAAGTAGCCTAATATTGGGCTACTTTTGTTTTGTCATTCACCTTTATAATATTTTCGAATAGACGACCATTGTACTTGGAATTGATATTGTCATAATACAAAAAAGGACGATGAGTACTTGAGTTGCATCTAATGTTAAGAACCCAAAAGAACCTGTAGATAGAAACAAAACAAATAATGAACCAAAAAGAATAAAATAGTTCACCGTCATGGACTTTCCCATAATTTCCTTGGCACGTTCATCTCTTGGGAAAATATGTGGTGAAAGATATGCAAAAAGCAACTGATTTATCCCAAGTGCGAGTAACATGATCGCAACTGGAAAACTCCCCTTTGTAACTTCTTCATAATTTAAATAGATCCCCATAATCGTAAATAAAATCCCCATACATAAATAGGTGATTCGATTTGATTTTTTAAATCCAGCCATAGTTATTCCTCCTCATAAGTAAAAATTTCTTCAATTTGACAATTGAATACTTTTGCAAGTTTGAAAGCAAGCGTTATAGATGGATTATACCGTTCCTTTTCAAGCGAAATGATCGTTTGTCTTGAAACTTCTAATCGTTCAGCTAATTCATCCTGAGTTAAGTAATGAATTGCACGCAAATCTCTAATATTATTTTTCACTATATCACCCACATAAGTAAAGTCAGCTTTACGTTAAGTCTACTTTACATTGTTTTCTCGCTATAAGTCAAGTTGACTTTACATTTTTAGTAACTATAGTGGAAACGGCTTATGAACCTTTATTGAAAGGAAAGCCACTAACGTTGCCATTCTAAATGACCGACTAATCTCGTACTCTGTTAGTGATATTACTCGATGTTATCAAAGAAATAGAGGAATATTGGAGAACGAAGCACAGAAAGCTGATTCCAAAAGTCATCGTTAATAGCTTTTGGGATCAGTTTTTTTAATTGTCTAAGAATTTATAAATTCCCTCGACTTAATGTTCGTATAAACGGTAGGAGTAGCGGTATGAAACATAACAGGAAAAATTCCGCTTAATGAGCAGACATCATGAAAGGCTAATGTTGTCCGAATCCGCCAGATATTCGGACAGAGAAGCAGGGTGAATCGGCGATGTTGTCCGAATCCGCTTGAAATTCGGACAGAGAAGCGGGGTGAATCGGCAATGTTGTCCGAATCCGCTTGAAATTCGGACAGGGAAGCAGGGTGAATCGCTAATCTTGTCCGAATCCGGCAGATATTCGGACAGGGAAGCAGGGTGAATCGGCGATGTTGTCCGAATCCGCTTGATATTCGGACAGGGAAGCAGGGTGAATCGCTAATGTTGTCCGAATCCGCTTGAAATTCGGACAGAGAAGCAGGATGAATCGGCGATGTTGTCCGAATCCGCTTGATATTCGGACAGAGAAGCAGGGTGAATCGGTGATGTTGTCCGAATCCGCTTGAAATTCGGACAGGGAAGCAGGGTGAATCGCTAATGTTGTCCGAATCCGCTTGAAATTCGGACAGGGAAGCAGGGTGAATCGCTAATCTTGTCCGAATCCGGCAGATATTCGGACAGAGAAGCAGGGTGAATCGGCGATGTTGTCCGAATCCGCCAGATAATAAAAAAACAAGAGAAAATTCGAGAAAAGAGCGGGAAAGCTTTTCAAAGATATTAAATTCCACTCAAGAAACAATTAACGGAATTAATACGATAAAAGTTTTTAGTAAAGAGTCTTTTTTTACGAGAATGTTTGCTCGAAAGCTGGATCATCATTTTCGTTTTGTTCAGCATCATCTTTTTTTCAACTTAACATGAAAGTTGAGGGGGAGCTTTATCACGCTCTTCTTTTTTATGCCGATAAACGAACGTGTGCTAAAATAAACCTATATGAATCTCTATTCTTGGAAGTGTTGACGGGATGAAAAACATGTATCCGAAAAATGGTCGAGTGATCTTGCATGTGGATATGAATAGCTTCTATGCCTCGGTGGAAATGGCTTATGATCCTTCATTGAAAGGAAAGCCTCTAGCGATTGCAGGGAATCCTGAGGAAAGACGGGGAATTATTGTTACATGTAGTTATGAGGCGAGGAAATTTGGTGTGAAGACGACGATGCCCCTATGGGAGGCAAAAAAACTTTGTCCGCAGTTGATTGTGAAAAAACCAAATTTCGATCGGTACCGAGCAGCTTCGATGGGGATGTTCGAGCTTTTGAATCAATTTTCAAAGCTTGTGGAGCCCGTATCGATTGATGAAGGTTATATGGATATTACGGAAAGCTATGAATTAGGAACGCCTCTTGAAATTGCCGAGCAAATTCAAAAGCGCCTCATTCGGCAGCTTGATTTGCCATGTAGTATTGGCATTGCTCCGAATAAGTTTCTAGCCAAAATGGCTTCAGATATGAAGAAGCCTTTAGGGATTACCGTCTTAAGAAAAAGGGATATTCCAACTGTGCTTTGGCCGATGGAGGCAGGGGAAATGCATGGGGTTGGCAAGAAGACAGCGGAGAAATTAAAAGGAATAGGAATTTACACGATCGGGGATTTAGCAAAAGGAAATGAAATTCAGCTTAAAGCCTTACTAGGGATCAATGGAATCCGTTTAAAAGAAAGAGCAAATGGGAACGACAATCGCCTTGTTGACCCTGATGCCATCTCAGATTTTAAAAGTATTGGAAATTCGACAACTTTGCCAAAAGACATTTCCAATCAGCAGGAACTTTTTCGTGTGTTAGAAGGGTTGGCAGAAAAGGTATCCGTACGCCTGAAACGGAAAAAAGTCATGGCGACGTCATTAGGAATTACGATTCGTTATAAGGATCGAAAAACGGTGACGAGAAGTAAGAAATTATTGAATCCCGTTTCTGCACAAGATGACATTTTACAATTAGCGAAGCAAATGCTTGTCTTGAACTGGACAGGGGATGCAGTTCGCCTTTTAGGGATTACAGGGACAGATTTGGTGGAACATGATCATGCCGTGAAACAGCTCGACCTTTTTTCTTATGAAAAGGATGCGAAAAAAGAGCCGCTAATAGAAACAGTATCAAAGTTAAAGGAAAAATTCGGGGCCCACATCATCGAGCAGGCAAGCCATCTTTCCCATGAGCAGAAACGCCAAATTGGAACAGAAACGAGTTTTAATAAAGATTTTCTGCAAATCGAAAAAAAGAAAAAGGATTCTCAATAGGCTCATTTTTCAGCCACTTTATGACAAACTAATGACAGGAAACTTATATTTTTGCATCTTTGCGTATTTCTTGCTAAAGTAAAGTGGATTCACGATGCAATCGTATTTCAAGGTAAGAAGGGAAGTAACAAGAATGACAAAACAACAATTTGGTGTAATTGGGCTCGCCGTAATGGGAAAAAACCTAGCGATGAATATTGAAAGCAGAGGATATTCCGTTTCTGTTTACAATCGTTCGCGTGAAAAAACGGATGAGATGTTAAAGGAAGTAGAAGGCCGTAATTTCGTTGGTACATATACAATTGAAGAGTTCGTCGAGTCACTTGAAAAACCACGCAAAATTATGTTAATGGTTAAAGCGGGTGGACCTACAGATGCAACCATTGAACAATTAAAGCCTCATTTAGAAAAAGGGGATATTTTAATCGATGGTGGAAACACTTTCTTCGTTGATACGCAAAGACGTAATAAGGAATTAAGTGAGCTTGGCATTCATTTCATCGGAACAGGAGTTTCTGGTGGAGAAGAGGGCGCTTTAAAGGGGCCTTCGATCATGCCTGGTGGGCAAAAAGAGGCGTATGAATTAGTTGCACCTATTTTTAAAGATATTTCGGCAAAAGTAAATGATGAGCCTTGTACGACTTATATTGGCCCAGATGGTGCAGGTCATTACGTCAAAATGGTTCACAACGGAATCGAATATGGAGATATGCAACTTATTTCTGAGTCCTACTTTTTATTAAAAAATGTCCTAGGACTTACTGCAGAAGAGCTTCATGAAGTGTTTGCTGATTGGAATAAGGGCGAGCTTGATAGCTACTTAATCGAAATCACAGCAGACATCTTCAAGAAAAAGGATGATGAAACAGGTAAACCGATGGTTGATGTCATCCTTGATACAGCAGGTCAAAAAGGCACGGGGAAATGGACAAGCCAAAGTGCTCTTGACTTAGGCGTTCCACTGCCAATTATTACAGAGTCTGTGTTCGCTCGTTTCATTTCAGCGATGAAGGATGAGCGTGTGGCAGCAAGTAAAGTATTAAATGGCCCTGAAGTAACGCCGTTCTCAGGTGACCGAGCAAGCTTTATCGAATCCGTTCGTAAGGCGCTTTATATGAGTAAAATTTGTTCTTATGCACAAGGATTTGCGCAAATGAGAGCAGCTTCTGAAGAGTATAATTGGGATTTACAATACGGAGATATCGCTATGATTTTCCGTGGCGGCTGTATAATTCGGGCTCAATTCTTACAAAAAATTAAAGATGCCTATGATCGAGAAGCAGGTCTAAAGAATCTTCTTCTTGATCCATATTTCAAGGAAATTGTCGAAAGCTATCAATACGCTTTACGTGAGATTATCGCAGTAGCCGTTCAAAACGGAATTCCTGTTCCATGTTTCTCAGCGGCATTATCTTACTACGATAGCTACAGAACCGAAACATTACCAGCAAATCTACTTCAAGCACAACGTGATTACTTTGGTGCTCACACGTATCAACGTGTCGACAAGGAAGGTATTTTCCATACGGAATGGTTAGATTAACAATAAAAACGAACAGCTCAATTTGATTGGGCTGTTTTTTGTTTTGTTTAAAGAATCCAATTGATTTTATGGAAATACCCTCTATTCTAAGCTATGCTAGATTCATAGTTCACCCCAGCTTAAAGGATTATCGGGGTCAAATCACTTGATGAATGGGGAGAGGACATGCTCGTAATATTCGTAGTTGTTATATTAATCGTTTTCCTATTTGATTTTGCCAAAATGAGGGGTCAGAACGAAACTTTAATTGTGCAAAATAAAAAAATCATCGCCTTGTTAGAGGAAATGAAAGAGCAGAAAAAGGACTAGGTGTAATTGTGTTAAGTTTTTTCTAAAAAATTTTTTGAACTGCTAGGCTGGATGCTTAGTAGTTTTTTTAAATGTCATTTTTACTATTTAGAACATTAGGACTTGTATAACGAACGAAGTAAGCTTATACTTTTCTTATAGTGTTCTTAGTAAAGAACAAAAGATTCTTTGTCATTTTTAAATTTAAAGGGGGGCTTATGATTAAGAGAACCTTCAAAATCATTGCAAATTTATTTTCACTATTACTCGTAATCGTTCTATTACTCTCGCTCTATTCCTTCATTCAATCTACTAGGAATTCTGATTCATTACCGTCCATTTTCGGATTCAATATGCTTACTATTTTAACGGGGAGCATGGAACCAGGGTTTACTCAAGGAGATTTTATCATCATCCGTCCGTATTCTACAGATGAACCAATGATCGATGATGTGGTGACTTATCGAAAAGAGAGTGGAACATTTGTAACACATCGCATAGTGGATGTGGTGAATAGAAATGGGACAAGCCTGTTTCAAACAAAAGGAGATGCCAATAACGTAGTGGATGAAGCTCTTGTTCATCCCGATCAAATCGTTGGTTCTGTTATGGTTAAGATACCGAAATTAGGTTTCCTACTAAAGTTTGTAAAAAGCCCATTAGGCCTTATTACCATAACTAGCATACTATTTCTTTCGTTGATTGTAAGCATCATCAAAAAAATGGTAACAGCAAAGAAGCAAGAACAAGTGATTCGATGAGCAATTTTAGGAGGTGATGGCAAAGGAAAAGTTGATTATTTTTTTATTCTTTTTGTTCTTTATTGAGGTTCGTTATGTATTTTATTAGGTTTAAAAATAATTGGAGATAGGAGAAATGATGATGAATTTTATTAAAAAGCATAAGTTAGCTATTAGTCTTGTTGGAGTACTCATGTTAGCCATTGCAACAATTGGTACGATTGCCTACTTTAGTAAAAGTTTTACGAGTGATAAAAACGTAGCAGTTGCAGCCAAGTTTGATGTTGAAGCTGTGAATGGAAATGGAGAGACCATTGGGAATCGTCAATTTGATCTAGGAGAGGATTTAATCCCTGGAATGGAAACGATAGAAGCCTATAGCTTCCAAATTAATAAAAATAATACTACTCTACCAGTGGAGTACATGGTGAACTTAGAACCAAGTGGAAAACTATTTGGAAACAATTCTCCTATTGAATTGACTCTCCAAAGATCCATTAATAATCAGTGGGTCGATGTTGATTATTCAACAACATTTAGACCAGAAAGTGATACAGAGAGTTATAGAATACTAGTTGATTGGCCACATAGTGACAATGATATCGATTTCCAAGGTGCAAAGGGGAATATTAAGTTAGAGGTTGTTGCTTCTCAGGTGGACCCTGAAGAGGAGCCAGCAGGACCACCATACTATACTGGAGATATTATTTTTAAAGCAACACCGAATGGTTCAACAAGAACGACAACAAATAAAGAAGTTAATTTCTATATAAATGATCAAGGCTACAAAGTGATTGAAGTAACGATGGGTGACGGAACAAGTGATTTTGAAAACAAAGTTGGAGACTTTAAAGTGATTGAGAGTGTTGAAAATGGTACAACTTGGTATCGAGTGTATACGGACAAAGAGTACTATGCGAGCGAAACACAAATATGGAGAACAAGTGTTGTTGATACTTCAACAAATGGAGTGTTATATTTCGATAAAACATTAGCTCCGTTTCTCTCGATCGAATCACAAGTTCTATATGATTGGTTTTTAGCAAACTAAGTTGATTCATAGCATAGGCAATGATCATTGCCTATGCTATGAGATTATTCATACATACAATAATACTTTTAAGAGATGTTGGTTAAATGAGAATGCTAAAAACGGGTTTTAAATTTATCATTTTTATGGGAAGTGTTTTTCACTCTTCATGACAACAACTAAAGCATTCCCTTGCATTATTTATGACAAAGTTTCAGGAGCAATTCGGAGTTTCCTCAGCTTCTGCAAAGAATGTAATAAAGAATGTGCAAGTCATTGAGAGCGGAATAACTTCCCCTATTTTCTCCACAATAGTCTCCATTTTACATTTAACTGGAAATACTCCGATTGCTATAGAAGTGTTCTTTCCAGACAGCTCTTTCTTTAAAAATATTTACACATTTACCTTAGAATCTCTATTGAAAGCTATCTTAACTGCGTTTACATATTCGTTCAAAGCGCGAACAGATAGTGCTGCGTTCGGACTTAACCCCTCAAAACCGTGGTAGGCTCCAGGATATAAGTGAAACTCAATATCAACACCCGCTTCGGCAAGTTTAGTTACATAGGTGAGTGTTTCACTGCGGAATGGATCTAATTGACCTACACAAGTGTACGTGTAAGGTAAATTACTATAATCTTCTGCACGGGCAGGGGCAGCATAGGAAGGGATATTTTCCGTTCCATATAAATCTCCTAAGTACATTTTCCAGCCCGCTTCGTTTGTCTTTTGATTCCAAACCATACCTTCTTTTATTTCATGGGTAGAAGGAGTATGATTTCGGTCATCAATCATTGGATAGAGTGGCATTTGGAAACATAGAGACGGATATTTACGATCGCGTGCTAACAGTGTCAATGCGGCTGTTAATCCGCCGCCGGCACTAGCTCCTGCAACACCTATACGGTTTGAATCTATGTTTAGTGACTCTGCATTATCAGCAACCCATTTTAATCCTGTGTAACAATCCTCAATGGGCGCTGGATAAGGATTCTCGGGAGCTAATCGGTAATCTACAGAAACGACCACACAGCCAGCATCTTTTACGAATTTCATACAAAGATCGTCATTGTCTTCAACTGAACCTAAGATATAACCGCCACCATGAATCCAATACAAAACAGGTAAGGTTTCGTTATTGGATTTCGGGCGATAAATTCTTAGTCGCAATGGATTGGCATCAGGACCTGCGATCACTTCTTCTGTTAATGAAATGGCTTCATCAACCATTGTAGGTGGTCTCATTTGGTCCATTCCTTCTCTTAGTGCTGGTAAAAACTCTGGTCGTAAATCGAGGTCTTGAAACATTTCCAAGCTTGCTAATAATTCAGGGTCTACTCGTTTTTTCATACTAACACTCCTTTTTTTGTAAACGTTTTCAAAAAAGTATGGTGTAGTCTAAGTAGTATACTTGTGATAAAATCAGCACAAGTATATTGTATTTTGATAGGATGTAATTGTCGATAAATATTTAGAAAATTCCGAAATTAAAAAAGAGAACTTTTTAAAGGAATGATATTATTTGAATCACTGACTTTCTGAAAGGATGAAAAACGAAATGGATAAAAAAACGGCACTGGTAGCAGGAGCTACTGGTTTGGTAGGAAATGAGTTGCTTCATATTCTTTTAGAAAGTCAAAAATATGAAAAGATTTATGCTTTAGTAAGAAGACCACTTGAAGTTAATCATCCCATCCTTACCGAGGTGATTTGTAATTTTGAGAGACTTGAAGAAGTGGAGACGTATTTTGAGGTTGATGATGTGTTTTGTGCATTAGGAACCACCATCAAGAAAGCTAAGACAAAGGAAAACATGTATCGGATCGATGTAGAATATCCGATTTCTATTGCAATATTGGCGCATGAAAAGGGGGCCAAGCAATTTCTTATTGTAAGTTCAATGAACGCTAATAAGGATTCGCGTTTATGGTACCCAAAGATAAAGGGAGAACTGGAGAAGAAACTCAAAAACATCCCTTATCAATCTCTATCCATTTTTCAGCCGTCGCTACTAATAGGGGATAGAAGTGAGTTTCGCCTGCTGGAAAACATAGGAGTTAGAGTTGTGCGAGGTTTAGGTCGGATATTTGGGAATCAAATAAAGAGCCGAATGGGAATAGAAGCAAAGACGGTTGCAATTTCTATGTTTCTGACTGCCCAGATGGAACAAAAAGGAATCCATGTTTTTTCAGCTAGAGATATGGAGAACTCTCGACTTCAGTATAGGAATGAAAATAAAGCGAACAAAAACAACAACGCATAGAAATCCATGCGTTGTTGTTTTTTGTGCTTATTATGTGTAATTATTTGTCATCCAGATCTAAATTGGTCACAGGCCACCAGAAGTAACCGTCTTTTTCAAGAAGTTGATCAGAGCATTTTGGTCCCATCGTTCCAGACGCGTAGTTTGGGAAGCTTTCGTCAACCGTTTTTTCCCAAACCTCTGATATTTTGTCTGTGAAGCTCCAAGAAAGGGCGACCTCATCCCAATGGGTGAAGTTTGTTGCATCGCCACGCATGCAATCATATAATAGTTTTTCGTATGCTTCAGGTGTATTGATGCCGTCAATTCCTTTATTGGCATAATTTAATTTAATCGGTGTTGCTTCCATTCCTGTTCCGGCTTTTTTCGCATTTAGATGAATGGTAACGCCCTCTTCAGGTTGAATATGAATCACGAGTAAGTTTGGATTTAATTGTTGTTCGGTCTGATAATAAAGATTCATTGGTATATCTTTAAATTGAATGATAATTTTCGTAGACTTCGTTGCCATTCTTTTACCTGTGCGGATATAGAAAGGAACACCAGCCCAACGGAAATTATCAATTAAGAGCTTACCAGCAACAAAGGTTTCGGTGTTTGATTTTTCATCAACCATAGGTTCTTGACGATAGCCTGGCACAGCCTTGCCGTTTACCGTCCCTTCATCGTATTGGCCTCTAACGAAAAATTGATTAATCTCTTCACCCTCAATAGGTCGCAATGCTCGTAGCACTTTCACCTTTTCGGAGCGAATTTCTTCTGTATTTAAGCGAATAGGAGGTTCCATGGCGAGTAGGGCAACCATTTGAATCAGATGGTTTTGCACCATATCTCGTAACGCCCCGCTATTTTCATAATATCGGCCGCGCTCCTCGACTCCAAGAACTTCACTTGAAGTGATTTGGATGTTTGAGATGTAGCGATTATTCCACAATGGTTCAAAAATCGCATTGGCAAAACGAATCACTTCTATATTTTGCACCATTTCTTTTCCGAGGTAGTGGTCAATTCGGTAAATCTCATCTTCTGAAAAAGCTGTTCTAATTTGGTTATTCAATTCTTTCGCTGACTCGAGGTCATGACCAAATGGTTTTTCAATGACTAGACGTTTAAAACCAGTTACATCGGTAAGGCCATCCGATTTTAAGTGAAGAGCAATGGGTCCGAAAAATTCTGGAGCCATCGCTAAGTAAAAGATGCGATTCCCATGTAGCTGATAATGGTTATCTAAATCAGCCGCCATATTTTTTAATGTCGCATAGGAAGCCGAGTCCGTAACATCATGAGAATGGTAGTAAAAATGGGAAGCGAAATCGTCTATTCTGTCTTCCTTTTCAATCGCAGTTTTAACAGAATCCTTAATAGACTGTTGAAATTCTTCGTTCGTTAATGGACGTCTTGCTACACCAATAACGGCAAAATTTTTGGAGAGCTTGTCCTTTTCAAATAATTTATATAGTGATGGAAATAGCTTGCGCTTGGCTAAATCACCAGTTGCTCCAAATATCATGATGAGTGCTGTTTGTTTATCGTTTTGGTTCAAGATACTAGACCTCTTTTCTCACTTTATGTATGAATCATATATCTTCTAGTTTAGACTTTACTTGAAAGAAGTTCTATGAATTAGGCTCAAATATGAATTTTATAGTTTTCGGACGCAATTCGCAAATATTTTAGCACATTCTCCATTATTTTTTGTCTTTTAAGATGGAACTATCCAAAATGAACATAAAGTGCACCATATGATATAGTAAGTAGATAAGAAGAACCGGAACGGTAAGAAAGGAGTTTTTTTATGGAAGTTTTATTTCTTGGGACGGGAGCGGGCATCCCAGCAAAGCTCCGGAACGTTACGTCCATCGCTTTAAAATTGCTTGAAGAACGTGGGGCTGTTTGGTTGTTCGATTGCGGTGAAGCAACTCAACATCAAATTTTACATACATCTCTAAAGCCGCGAAGAGTCGAGAAAATCTTTATTACCCATTTGCATGGAGATCATATTTATGGTCTTCCTGGCTTTTTAGCGAGTCGCTCTTTCCAAGGGGGAGAGTCGGATGTAACGATTTATGGACCAAAGGGTATTCAAACGTTTGTGGAGACGAATCTGTCAGTAAGTCAAACATATTTGAAATATCGATTGCATTTCGTTGAAGTGGGTGAAGGAGTTGTGTTTGAGGATGAGCAGTTTCTCGTAGAATCCGGCTTATTAGAACACGGAATTGATTCCTATGGTTATCGCGTGGTTGAAAAGGATCGTCCAGGGGTGTTACAGGTGGATAAACTAGCAGAAGCAGGGATAAAACCCGGTCCTATTTATAAACAAATCAAAAATGGTGAGAGCGTCACTCTTGAGGACGGAACAGTTGTGGATGGAAAAATGTTCACAGGTCCTGATATCAAGGGGAGAGTCGTGACGATTTTAGGGGACACAAGGTTTTGTAAAGCTTCGAAGAAATTAGCTGAATCAGCTGACCTCCTGATTCATGAAGCAACCTTTGCTGCTGGAGAAGAAGGTTTAGCCCATGAGTATTTTCACTCTACGACAACGCAAGCAGCTCAAGTTGCGAAAGAGGCAAAGGCGAAGAAACTATGTCTAACCCATATTAGTTCAAGATACGACCGAGCAAATTGGGACATGCTTGTCGCCGAAGCAAAAGGAATTTTCCCAACGACAGATATTTCTCAGGATTTTAAAGAGATTGTGATTCCCTTGAAGAGATAATTGTTTTTTATACTGAACCCAAATATAAATTTCATCAAATAAACCAATAGATATTGATGAAATTTAACGTTGATGGCTGGAATGATAAATGATTCAATATTTAAATAAAGAAAGATGTAGATTTTTTGATAGTCGAGGAAAAGAAAACTATAAACATGGCTATATAATGTGTAAGAAGGGGGAATGTATCATGACATTATTAAAGGTTAGTGAACTAAAAAAGGAACTGAAATCAATTGACCAAAAAGAGTTAGTTCAGTTAATTACAGAATTATACAAGCTAAATAAAGAGGTTAAACAGTACTTGTCCAATAAATTTATAGGCGAGGAAGCAGAAGAAGCATTATACAATGAAACCGCAAGAAAGATAAGAAATGAATTTTTTCCGGATCGTGGCGATGGAAAACTACGTTTACAAGAGGCAAAGAAAGCAATCTCAAATTACAAGAAACTTTCAGGAGATGAATTGAGTACCTTGGATTTGATGCTTTATTATGTTGAATTAGGAACAGACTTCACACTTGCATATGGAGATATTGACCAAAGATTTTATAGGAGCATGGAATCAATGTATTATAATGTTGTGAAAGAATGTAACAATAAGAAAGAATACTATGACGAAATCAAGGATAGATTATATTCTATTGTTGAGAAAACGGATGGTATTGGATGGGGATACCATGATGTGATCGTAGAATATTATTATTATTTAAATTGGTTAGATGATGAGGAGGAATAAAGCGTTTTTAAAAGCAGACTGAAACAATTTGTTCTTCTGTATATTGCAACAAAAAATCGTCATTCCGTTGAAGAAATAGGTAGATTGAATAGTAGGTGGTAATGTTGCAGATAATAATGTCTGAGATCTCGATGTGAATCAAGGACGTGGTGATATCAAAACGATAAAATTATCTGTGTTATTTATCATTTTATCCATTACTTTTACACTAGAAGCCAGTGCGGACTTTAAGGATGAGGAATTTCATCGCTCCTTTTTTGAAATTGGATTTAAGGAAGTTCAAGTTGCACTTCAGGAAGCAGAGGACCATTTTAAGAAGGAAATGGCTTTACCAGTACAAATTCCACCGATTGAGTTTACCCATAGTTTTGGGAGATTTATAAACTTGAGAGGGATGGAAAACGACGAATTTGAAATGGAATATCGACATATAGATAAGCCTGAAAATCACTATATGATATCAATAAAGCCAGCCAAGTATGGTGTGCCAATTCGAAAGGAACTGATCGATCAAGTTATGATCCTAAAAGATGGAAGTAAGGCTACCTATAGTATGAAAGCGGTAAATGGCTTCAATTTATTTCGATTTGAAAAGAATGGCTGGCAATATGTTCTTTATATAAATCAGGATGTTTCACGCCAAGTTCCATTAGAAACTTTATTAGATATCGCGAACTCAGTCAGTGGTAAATAAAAAGCACGTGGAAAAAATCTCCTTTTTCCACATGCTTTTTTAATGATTCATTGTCCAGTCATGGAATAACGGACAATTCCTTCAATCATTTGCATCTTACCATCCACGATCATATTGCTTAGGAGGATCGATGGTAACGCCTAATTCTTTCGCAGCTGTTCTTGGGAAGTAAGGATCACGTAAGAGCTCGCGCGCAAGGAAGATTAAATCTGCTCGGTTATTTTGCAAAATTTCTTCTGCTTGAATGGCGGTCGTGATTAAGCCAACAGCTCCAGTATCAATGTCTGCCCCATGTTTAATAGCTTCGGCAAACGGAACTTGATAACCAGGGTACGCATGAATTCGTGCTGGTACAACAGCACCAGAGCTGACATCTATCAGGTCAACGTCTTGCTCCTTCATCCATTGTGAAAGCGGAACATAGTCTTCTGGCGCCATTCCATCAGGATGATAATCAGATGCCGATACCCTAACAAATAGTGGGCCATTCCAAACTTCTTTCACAGCTTCGATTGTTTCTCGTAAGAAACGGTAACGATTTTCAGCTGTTCCGCCATATTCATCGGTCCGTTTGTTTGAAAGAGGGGACAAGAATTCATTGATTAAGTAGCCGTGTGCAGCATGGATTTCAATGACATCAAAGCCTGATTTTTTTGCTCTTAAAGCCCCTTGTTTAAAGGCCTCAATTACCTCATGAATATCCTCTAATGTCATTTCCTTCGGTGTTTTCATGTCTTCGTTAAAAGGAATAGCTGATGGGGCTAAGATTTCTCCATCTACCATTGCTTTTCGTCCAGCATGTGCGAGCTGAATACCCGTTTTTGTTCCATAGCTCTTAATTTGGCTTGTTAATCGAAATAATCCCTCAATATGGTCATCGCTCCAAATTCCGAGATCCTTTGAGGAAATTCGTCCTTGAGGTGTCACTGCAGTCGCTTCTTGAATAATGAGACCAACTTGCCCGACTGCTCGGCTGACATAATGAGTCATATGAAAATCCTCGACTTTTCCATCCTCATTTTCGCTAGAATACATGCACATGGGTGCCATGACGATGCGATTTTTTAACGTTAAATCTTTAATGGAATAAGTAGAAAATAATTTGTTATCCAATTAAGTTGCCTCCTCTGTTCGGTATGTTAAAAGTATAACAATGGATTGGCAAATTCGAAAAATATATGCTTAGTATAATGTGTCTATTTTAAGACCAAGAAACAATAATTGTTAAAAAAGAATCATAGACTGAAGCCTTTTTCTTGGCTTGCCCGTGCTATTATATAAAAAAAGAGTTCGGAGTGATTTTTAATGGAAGAAACTTTAAAATTAATTCTCACTGAATTACATGACCTGAAAGAAGGACAGCAAGAATTTAAAGAAGAACTGCAAGGTTTAAAAGAGTCCCAGCAAGAATTTAAGCTAGGACTGGAAGAACTGAAAGAATCCCAGCAAGAACTAAGGAAAGATGTTTCAATTATTAAAGATAATCTTATCAATGGTCTTGGCCCTTACTTTGGACAAATTGAGAAACATATCGGCGATCAAACATCAGAACTGAAAGAAGTACTAGAAGATCAACAAAAGGTTATTGATATATTAGCAGTGCGTTCGTTGAAACATGAAAGTGATATTAAAGACCTTAAACACATATTGAGGAACCAGTAAGGAAGATTTCGCTCCATGTTTGCAAAATGACTCTCAGTGCGGTTTTTATTACCATATTGATTACGGCATACACCGAAGGCAATCATCTGCCTTCGGTTTTCGTATTTTTCCATAAGAACGAAATCGTTCTCTTACTTATGCTTTTCTTTTTCTAGGTCCTCTGCTAAAGCAAGACCAAGTCGCTTCGATTGGGAAGTTGCCTCCTTAATACATTGGATAAATGCTTCCTGCACTTGGTGCTCCTTTAGAATTTTTAACCCTGCCTCAGTTGTGCCGCCAGGACTCGTTACTTCTTTTCGTAGCTGTTCTGGTGGCTTTGTTGTTTTTGAGACCATCCCAGCTGCTCCAATTAATGTTTGAACGATGAGCTTTTGTGCTAGTTCACCTTCAAGCCCGATTTCGGTTGCACTTTTTTCCATGGCTTCAATTAAATAATAAATGTAAGCAGGGCCACTGCCAGACAATCCAGTAACTGCATCTAGCTGTTTTTCTTCAACACAAACGGTCAGGCCGACGGTGTCAAACATTGTTTTGATTAAATGGAGTTGTTCTTCGCTTGCAATTGAGTTGGCAGCAAGTGCTGTCGCTGATTGGCCGATAGCTGCAGAAGTATTGGGCATCACTCTAACAAGCGGAATAGACTGCTCAGCAAGCATTTCGATACTTTGCATGGATACTCCAGCAAGCATGGAAACAAGGAGGGTATCCTTTTTTAAGTAAGGGTTAATTTGCGCCACTGCTTGGGCAACATCCTTTGGTTTCATCGCTAACATCATAACAGTAGCATCCTGGAGCATTTCTTCAAAATCATAGGTCGGATTGACTCCGTATTGTTCATGGAGTTGGTTTAGTTTTTCCTTGTTGCTCCGATTTGTCACCCAGATTTGCTCACCTTTAATAAAATTCTTTTCGACCATGCCAGAAATTAATGCCTCTGCCATTGAGCCAGCTCCGATCATTGCGATTTTTTCCATGTCATCATCTCCTACTCCAATTAAAAAAGACCCTTCATCCAATAAAGGACGAAAGGTCTTGCTTCCGTGGTACCACCTTTTTTCACCTGCCATAACACGATAGGTGATCTCAATATCCCGTTAACGCCGGTAGACGGTTAGGTTTGCTAACAGCTCTTTAGGTAGGTTCAATGGGTAAGTGGATGGTGAAGCCTTTCAGCCGCTGAGCTTCACTCTCTTTCATCATTTTCCATTTACTAGTCCTTCGTCATCGCTTTGTATAAAATATTAATAGAGATTATGCAAGATCTATAGCTTGTCTGTCAAGTATGTTTTGAAAATAAATAAAATTATTTACATATTAAGTTATGTGAAAATAATGACAGTTTTTGATCATAAAGGTAAACTATTGATTATATGAGTGTATTTTGTCAAAGAAAAACATAAATACTTATGTGAAAATAATGTTTAAGGAGAATGGAAAATGACGGAATGGAAAAACGGAGTGGCTAAAATCATCATTCCCACTCCCTTTGCAGTTGGGGATGTGAACATTTATGTGATTAAGGGGGAGGTACTAACATTAGTAGATGTTGGACCGAAGACGGATGAAGCCTGGCAGGCAGTAACGGATCAATTAAAAGAATTGGGTTTACGCACTTCTGATATTGACCAAGTAGTATTAACCCATCACCATCCAGATCATGCTGGCCTATTAGATTATTTTCCGGCATCCTTACCTGTATACGGGCATCCATTGAATAATAGGTGGTTGAGTCCCACCGAACATTTTTTAGCAGAAAATGATCAGTTTTTTATAAAAGCGTTTCAAGAATTTGGCATTCCAAAGGATTACTGGAGATTGGCAGGAGCGATTAAAAAAGACTTGAAATATTCGTGCAATCGCTTGTTGACGGGATTTTTAGTAGAAGGAGATACTCCAATTGGCTTGTCGGACTGGCAGGTGATCGAGACTCCAGGTCATGCTCAAAGTCATATAGGATTGTATCGGGAAAAGGATCACTGTTATATTGGTGGAGATCATTTAATTGCTCATGTCTCCCCGAATCCTATTTTAGAGCCGCCAATATCAGGAGAGTTAGACCGGCCAAAGCCACTGCTTCAATACATTGCTTCTTTGAAAAAGTTGTTAGAGATCCCGATGAGTTTAGTGTATTCAGGTCATGGTGAAGAAATCCTTCACAAGAATGAGTTGATCCATAAAAGACTGTCACAGCAACATGAACGGTCAGAGAAGGTGAAGAAAATGCTAGAGAAGGAGCCGTTGACGATTTTTGAAGCCTGTCAGCTTCTTTTTCCTAAGGTGTATGAACGTCAGCTATCACTCACGATGTCAGAGACTGTCGGGCAGTTTGACTATTTAATGGCGCAAGGGGCAATCGTTTCCACCAATGAAAATGGAGTATGGCGATATACGACAAAATGACTTTTCATAAGAGGATGATTTCTTGAATACAACGTTACATGAGAAAAAGAAAAAATGGAACAGGGCATTTAAGTTTATATTTATAGCGAGTGTCCTTCTTTTAGGCATGATTGGATATGGAATATATTGGACGTTTTTGATATGAATCGCCTGCCAACAGGGATTTTCTTACAGAAGTAGCATCTCCTGATGGAACTTATAGTGTAAAGGCATATCTCGTAAACGGTGGAGCTACGACTTCATTCTCGATTCGAGGAGAACTTGTTTACCATAAGGAAAATAAAAAAACACAAAATTTATATTGGAATTATCGTGAAGGAGCGGCAAATATACATTGGATCGATCAGAAAACGGTCGTCATTAATGACCATACTCTTGATGTTCTGAAAGATAAATATGATTTTCGAAAACAATAATGGACCTTGTACCTGAGGTCTTTTTTTATTGTCAGGAATTTATAAATTTCCTCGACTTGTGGATAATGTGTTCGTATAAACAGTTGGCGTATCGGCATGAAAAA
>NZ_HE978513.1:15173-129588 GCF_000311725.1 Robertmurraya massiliosenegalensis JC6 | reverse complement strand
GCTTAATGAGCAAGCATCATGAAATAGCGCCAAAATAACAGGAAAAATTCCTGCTATTCTCTCAAAAAATGCTAAAATAAACGATTTTGCTCTCCATAAGCGGAAAATCTTCCGTTATTTCTCCTAAAAGGGACTCCATCGAGGAGATAACAGGAAAAATTCCGCTTAAGGGGGAGAGATGGTTGGATCGAATGAGACAAATCGGAAGCTTCCTACATTTTGTAGGAGGAATGTTCTAAGTTCTTCCTATGTTGTTTTGGTAGAGAATAAACAACTATCAACAATCATACTTTTCTTTACATCAAAGAAGTATATGAACCCCAGCTGGAATTTGGATTATCTGTTGCTATTTTAGCAGAAGCAGCTACACGGGAAGAAGTCGTAGATTCGGCTGTCTTAGAAGCCCTTACTTCCCCTGCATGTTTGAGCCAATCTCGCTAAATGATGTACTACCAACCGCCTAAATAGCTTCGTTGATATTATATAGCGCACTGGTGCCACTCATTTTATACGATGAATTTGTTACCCAACTACTAGTTCTTTCTTTTCATTTTTGTCGTTGCAGATTAAGGCTCAGATGGAGAACCTAAAATACCAAACCCTAGCCCAAACAACAGACTTGATGTAAGCGCAGATGATAGTAATTTTTTTTTGAAAAGCCCTCTTTGTTTCCATAATTTCCATTACATGTTAATTACAGTATAATATCAAAAATAAATCTAGTAATATTTATTTTTGAAAATTGAAACAAGAGGAGAAATGAAAGTATAGGGTGTTTGGGGATTATTCGAAACATGATTTTATTTTATGCTATACTAAGGGCTCTAAGAATTATCGGACTTTGAATGAACAAAGATTTGCTATAATTTTATCTTTAGCTCCAAGCCGTCCAAACTTCTATTTGAGTATATTTTTTGAGGTGGTTAAATGGGAAACTTATTTAATAAAAACATCGTGATTACTGGTGCTTCTTCAGGCATTGGTGAAAAAGTGGCTCTTTTAGCTGCGGAAATGGGTGCGAGACCGATCCTTCTCGCTCGATCTACAGAAAAATTAGCAGATATTTGTGAGAAGATAAATCAAAAATCAGCTGTTGATGCTGTCTATTATCAGTTAGACGTCAGTAATTATGAACAGGTGAAAGTTGTGTTTCAAAGAATTCTTCGAGAAGTGGGTCAGATCGATATTCTTTTAAATAATGCAGGCTTCGGTGTTTTTGATTCTTTTCATGAAGCTAGCTTTGAGGATATTGAACAGATGTTTCATGTCAATGTGTTGGGACTGATTGCTTGCACACAGGAGGTTCTTCCTTCCATGCTTGCGAAAAACAGCGGGCATATCATCAATGTCGCTTCACAAGCAGGAAAGCTTGCTACTCCCAAATCGAGTGGGTATGCCGCCACGAAGCATGCCGTTCTTGGGTTCACGAATAGCTTGCGAATGGAGTTATCAAAAACCAACATCTCCGTGTCTGCCGTTAATCCAGGTCCGATTGAAACGAACTTTTTTACGATTGCTGATAAATCAGGGGGGTATGTCGATAATGTGAAGAAGTTCATGCTCTCATCTGATTATGTCGCCGAAAAAATCGTTCAGCTTATGATTCGTCCTAAGAGGGAATTGAATTTGCCTAGATGGATGAATATGGGAAGCGTTTTGTATCATCTCTTTCCTAGTGTGGCGGATAAACTATTCGGGGGAGTGTTGAATAAAAAATAAGAAGACACCGATTAGAGTAGGTGTCTTCTCAACACAATGGTTAGCTGATTTCCACTGCTAATATTTTTTTAAAGGGGAGGTTTAAAATGTCCTCATCATTTACAACTTTTAAGTATCCTTCCATGGTATCTACTTTTTGAATCCATCCCCAGAATGTTGTAGGTCCATATTTCTCCGCATAGGTAATCGTAACTGCTCGTGTTTGTTCAATGGATCTAACGATGACATGATTCATTTCTTCAAGCTGATCAGGTTCTAGCAAAGGCAGGATAAACTCTTGTTGTTTTCGTTTTTCCTCTAATAATTGTTCTCGATGTTCAGGTAGCATCATTCGACTCGATTCCCATCGTAAATTATAGCCCTTGCTTAATTTATTTACTTTCATTTTCTTCACATCCTTATTTATAGTGGCCACCTATTTTTCTGGCCCGCTCAGAGGCTTGCCCTGCTTGCGTTAGGGAAGAGGCGCGGAAAATCGCTGTTCGTCCATATTTCTCCCATATTGTATCTAAAGCATGATTTAATTGTTCTCTGTCCAAATAGTTATCGAATAAATCGATTTGATAGCAGTCAGATGTCTGCAAATTGGTTAATGAAACGCCGAGGCTTCTTACGGGCTGTCGATCCCAATGCCTTAAAAACAATTCATAGGCAGCTTTAAAAATATCCATATCAAAATTAGTGGGGATGGGCAATGTTATCTGTCTATGGAAGCCAGTGGGGGCATCAAAATCAGCGCCTCTAACTCCGCAAGTTACGGTGATTCCCATATAGCCCTTATTTCTACATCTTCTAGCTACTTCGGTACAAAGCTCCAATAATACAATTTTAATTTCTTCGAGCTCAGTATAATCTCTTGGTAATGTCATATGATGACCAACTGCTTTTTGTTGGTCATGTGTTTTGACGGAAACAGGGGAGTGGTCAATTCCGTTTGCTGTTTGCCAAAGGACTTCTCCGTTAATCCCCCAGCGTTTTTTAAGGATATCAACAGGAAACGTGGCTAACTGTCCAATCGTAAAAATTCCCATGCCTTGTAAATTTATCGCCATTCTTTTTCCGACTCCGAACATTTTTCCAATCGGCAATTTCCAAAGCTTCTCCATATTGGTGTCATTGAGCTTAAATATGCCATTCTCATTATTCTTTGCAAAGTTATCGCAGGCCATTTTAGCAAGAATTTTATTTTTGCCGATGCCGATTCTCGCATATACCCCGATATCATTGAGAATCTGCTGCTGGAGTTGACGAGCAATTTCATATTCATCTCCTAAGATACTTAGACTTCCAGAAACGTCTAAAAACTGCTCGTCAATTGAAAAGGGTTCGACTAAGTCGGTAAATTGCTCAAGAATCTTACTAATAGCGATTGAGACATTTATATAATCTTGCATATGGGGTTTTACAACAACTAAATTGGGACATTTCATTTGTGCTTGCCATAATAACTCCGCCGTTTTAATCCCAAATTTCTTTGCAATAGGACACGCAGCGAGGATGATTCCTGATCTTCTTTCTGGATCACCAGCTACTACTAGCGGTTGATTCTCATAATCAGGATTTCTAACTTTTTCAACAGAAGCATAAAACGATTGAATATCTGCAAGAAAAATCACTTTATCCTTCATTAAGGTTCTCTTCCTTTCTAAAAAACGAACATACTTTCGTAATTATTATATACGAAAGTATGTTCGTTTATCACTAGAAAAAAATGGTTAATGAAAAAATCCTTTAAGGAAGACCATTATAAAAGGGGAAATGATTAAAAAAATCCTTAAGAAAAAAAGGTGATCTTTCTGAAGTGATGAAGCTTAATTTCTTAGATGTTACGAGTGAGGGTAAGTAGCTAAGCACCGAACTGTTTCAAGTGATGATCAAGATGTTTGTAAATGCCTTTTCCCCATTGTTCAGGGGTAAGTTTTCCGAAAAAAGGGTGGGGATGAGTCGTGCAGTTCTCTGGACCATTCAGTTGGAAAGCGATAATTTTTTGCTTGAGTCTTTCCTTTTCTGTTTCAAACTCTTTGTCATCGTCAATCAAAATAGTTGGAATGGTAGACATATTTTTGGTGAAGGGCTTGTCATTATAAAAAACAGTCTTCGCAAAGTTTCCCACCAGTATACCTAATAAGCCTCTAGGAGGAAGAGAATTCCCCATCGCAATATCTTGAAAGGATGAGCAATGTGCGAGCATTTGGGCCACATTCATTTTCCCCCATTGAGGTGTTGAATTTGGGTTTAAGTTGTCAATCCGATTTAAAATCTCCTCTGAATACAATTGGTTGAAGATATTTTTCATTTGAGTATGTCACTCCCTTCACGACTATAATTATAACATAATAATCTGATTTTTCTGTTAAAAATTATGATAAAGAAGCACACATCAAAAGGACATGTGCTTCTAACATTCAATTAGGCTCTACATGAACATTCACTTCATATACATGGTAGTCGTGAATTAGGACGTTTTCAATAGCGGTGGCAATATCATGAGCTTGTTTAATATCTAATGTTGAATTGACAAAAATGACGACATCTAGTACTTCGTTGTTTCCGTAATTTCTGCCTTTAATTTCTTTTAATCCTTTCACTCCGTAGATATTTGAAATGACATCTTGATATAGCTGCAGCTTTTTTTCATCAAAACCATCTGAAAGTTCATGGGCAGCCTGCTTAAAAATATCCCAAGCTGTTTTACAAATTAAAAGTCCAACGACGAAAGCGGTTAATACATCTAACCATGGCATATTTAATTGAGAACCAAAAATACCAATAGCTGTTCCAATACTGACCCATGCATCAGAAAGATTATCCTTTGCGGCAGCCATCACGGCTTTGCTATTAATTTTTGTCGCTAACTTTTTATTGTAGCGATAAACAAAATACATCGCTATGGCACTAAAAATCCCTGTATAGGCGGCGATAATGTCAGGTGATTGTGTCCCGCCTTCAAACAAGGAGGTGATAGCATCAACTAATACCTGAATCCCAACGGCAAGCATAATAAAGGATGCGATCATGGAGGCGATGGTTTCACTTTTCCAATGGCCATAGCGATGGTTCTTATCTGGTGGTTTTCGTGCCAGTTTAAGTCCAATGAGAACAGCAATAGAGGCGATGATATCGGTTGTATTATTTAGGCCGTCTGCTTTTAAAGCAGCAGAATCACTCATATGGCCAACCATTAATTTGATGATGGACAGAACAAGATAAGCAATAATGCTCATCATTGCTCCTCGTTCGCCTAACTTAAGATTATGATATTTTTCAGTATCCATTTTGTAACCTCTCAATACTTAATAAAACTAGAATAGCAATTAGTTCATGGGTGGGTCTACAGCAATCTTATTGGTGCATCCTATATTAATAGGTATAGAGAAAAAATGTTTCTCCAGGGAAAGTTGGTGTCTACTAGAATTTAGAATGTTACCTCTTCTAAAGCTTTGAGAACGTATATGGTGGAAGAAGAGGAGAGTTATGCTACAATATCAGCAGTGGAGGGGATGACAGAATGGAAATTACCATTACAGATATAGCAGCAAAGAAGATTGAAGAGAAGAAGGGACAGCAAGAAGGCTTCCTAAAGCTGAAATATGATACAGAAGGCTGCGGTTGTGTTGTTAGTGGTGTGACAGCACTTTGGTTAGTTGACGAAATTGATGAGGATGATCGTGAAATCGAAACATCCATCGGTTCGATCTATGTGGAAAAATCAAAAGAAGTATTTTTAAACGAAAATCTTAAAATTGATTTTTCTCCACTTTCAAATAGCTTTCAGTTAAAGAGCCCGAATGAATTTTTGAACCCGAGAATGAGTTTCTTAAATAAGCTTGGTTAATAGATGAATGAACAAAAAGGCGCTAAAGACAATGAAGTCTATAGCGCCTATAAAATTTATAGTAGCGGCTTTCAAACTTTATCAATCTGTGACGAGTCCTTTTCTGATTTAGCTGGCTCATCGTCTAAGAGGGAACGAGTAGATTTTTTAAATTCCCGTAATGTCTGCCCAAATGCTCTGCCTATTTCGGGCAATTTTTTTGGACCAAAAATAATTAAGGCGAGGATTAAAATGAGAATTAAACCTGGTACTCCAATATTTGATAGCATTCTTTCACCTCAAATGATAGTTAATTAAGTAAATTGCTTTTGATTATTCGCTTGCACTAATAGTCCGCCTTCTTGTAAATATTTAATCATGCCTTCCGTTGCGTGATAAGTCAGAGCCGCTGCTGTGGTTGTGGGGTTCGAAACTCCAAAATGAGGAAAGGCACTAGAACCACAAACAAATAAATTTTCGCAATCCCACATTTGAAGATATTTATTGACAGCACTTGTTTTAGGATCAGCTCCCATAATTGCTCCACCTGCATTGTGTTCGAAAGAAGAAACACCTGAAAAATGTTCTGTAATCGGATATTCATCTATGATATCAGCGCCCATTTCTTCAGCAATTTCTTTACACTTGCCAAGAACATACGTTAAAAGGTTTTTGTCATTTTCAGATACATCCCATGTCAGGCGAATAAGTGGGTCTCCAAGGTCATCTTTATATGTAGGATCAAGGTCAAGGTAATAGTCTTTATAAGGTAAGGTCGCTTTTTGAACTGATACAGTTAAGGAGCGATTGTGGTAATAGAGTGATTGTTTCTTATATTCTCGTCCCCATGAAGGTGTCCCCATTGGTGTGTTACTAGTCATAATTGGAGAGTTCCCATAAATAGACATCCTCATTTCAATCTGACCACCGTGTAGGAAATCAAGAGCAGAATGGTCGAAAATATCCCCCGTAAAATCTGTAATGGTTTCCCCTAAACAACCTGTGGATACATAACTATTGAATTTTTTATCTTTGAAAAATGCGCCGACTGCACCTGAAACATGGTGATCGGTGAAGTTTCTTCCGATAACCCCTTCGCCCGTTTCTGGATTATAAGGTACTCCGATTTGTGATAACAGCAACAAACGAACATTATTGAAAACAAAACTCGTTAACACGACAAGATCGGCAGGTTGTTCAAACTCTTCGCCTGTTTGAGTATCAACATAAATAACCCCGGTTGCTTTTTTTCCATCGTATAACACGCGAATAACACGAGCATGGTTACGTAATTCAAATTTCCCTGTTTTCTGAGCAGTTGGAATCACGGTAATCACGGGGTCTGCTTTTGCTCCGTATTCACACCCATTATAAACACAAAAAGCGCAATACTGACATGGATTTAACTTTTCCCCATCAGGATTTGTATATGATTGTGAGACCGTACCAGATGGCGTGACAAATGGTTTATATCCAAGTTTGCTGGTGGTTTCGTGAAACATTCGCATTGCTTCTGTTTTGACCAATGGGGGATTAGGATAGTCACTTGAACGTTCCGGATAATTCGGATCAGGTTCACCTGAAACTCCTGCCATTTTTTCAAACTTATCGTAATAGGGTTCAAGTTCCTCGTACGTGATTCCCCAATCTTGAAGAGACATGTTTTTAGGGATTTTATCTTCCCCATATCGCTCGACCGTTTTGGAACGGATTTCAAAATCATAGGGATAATAGCGATGTGTCTGCGCACCCCAGTGACTTCCGCCTCCGCCTGTTCCCGTACCCATTCTAATGGTCGCCTTATCACGTACAGGAATGGCTTCTTCACCCAAATTTCTTCGAAAAGTATATGTCTCCTTTGTTAACTTGCTTTCCATTTCTCCTCTTATGGTATATCTTAATTCATCGTGAGTATGCAAATAATCTTCTCTCGTCCGTTCGGAACCTTTTTCCAATCCGACGACATTAAACCCTGCCTTGGTTAGTTCAGCAGCGACAATTCCACCCATCCAACCAACTCCAACGGTTACTACGTCTACTTTGTTTAACTTTTTTGCCATGATAAATTCCCCCTGTTAATTAAGTTACATATGGTGGCTTAGACTCATCGGATCTTTTTTGACAAATTCTTTTGATTCTGCTGCATCAAGGTGAGACATATAAGCTCCAGGGAACTCTTTCATTTTCCAACCTTCTAGATTTTTATTTCCACCGTAAAGAGGGTCGCAAAAACAACCTTCAAGTGTTAATTGTCTTAATAGGGCAAAGAACGAAGCGGATGATATTAATTTCATTTCCACTTTGTCCCCTTCAAATTCTTGCAAAATTTCAATTTGCACTTCTTCATTCAATTTATTGAATGAGGCATCATGTTTTGCAAGACTTACTTCGTTTATCTTTCTCACACCTTGAATCATAATATCTCCACGAGTTAATGGTGTTTGCCCGTCTTTAAATGGTCTAGCCATATAATCATCCGCATTCCTTCCCCATGGTGATGCTAGTTGTTTATCGATATAGTAAGGAGCACCTAATCCAATGGCGCCGGGACCATGTTCGTCCTCGGGAAAAATCACTTCAGTTGCTGCTTGAAGAGTCTCGAAATCTTCTTTTCGGGTAAAAAAAAGCATCGCTTCATTGTGATTTGTTGTCATGTGATGAGAGTCAGTTGGTTGTGAGGTAGTAGGTGTTGAACCAGGTTTCATTCCAAAGATGCTGCCAATTGCACCCCCTAAAATAAGACCACCAACTGTTAAACCAGAACTACGTAGAAAGTTTCGCCTGGATTGATTATGGATTTGTTGATTTTCTTTTTCTGACATATGGACCCTCCTATTCGTTTAGTGAAAAATGGTCGCCCATTCATAAGCGAGCGTGAATATAGCAGTAGTTGCCATTAATCCAAAAATAAACAAAAAACATCGCTTTCCAAGCCAGCAGGAAAGAATAACGGTAATGCCAACTCCTATCCCTAAATAACTTAAACCTGGAAAGGAATGGGTCGTTAAAGATAGATAAAATGCTACATTCCCCGCAATAAAAATCCCTAGAATCATTTGATTTAAGAGTTTTAGCTCAGAAAGGGCATGATTTTCCAATGAATTTCCCCTCCTTTACAATTTGAAAACGATTACAATACGCAGTTGACAGAATAGTTACAATATTATTAAAATTATTGTAAGATTCAAAATACGGAAACTCAATATACAATTTTGGGAGAAGTGTACAGAAACGTACAAATTATCCATTTTTGTTGGTTAAAAATGGGGAAGGTGGGCCATATGGGAAATTATCATCCTGATAAACGCGTGAGAAGAACGAAGCAACATTTTAAAAATGTATTGTTTACATTAATGGAAAAAAAGAAATTTCGGGATATAACCATTTCTGAAATTGTCAGAGAAGCCAATTTTAATCGAGGTACTTTCTACGCCCATTATGATAAAAAAGAGGATTTATTAGATGAAATGATCGAGGAAGTTTTTCAAAAAGCAACAGAGGCCTATCGGGAACCATATTTGAATCAAACTATAATCGATTTTAACAAGGTACAACCAGAATCTATTAAATTCTTTGACCATTTTTTAGAGAATAAATCATTTTATACAGTAATGTTAAGTGAAAATGACTATTTTAGGGAAAGGTTAATCAAGCATTTGGAGCCCTTATTCAGACAAGATTTTGATTATACGGCTTCAATCGATGATGTGAAGATAGATATTCATCTATTTACGACTTACCGTATATATGGGGCTATTGGTTTGCTGCTAGAATGGATGGAAAATGATTTTGAACATACGCCGCTCTATATGGCTGATCAGCTACTTCGCATCTATCGTTCCTATACACCGAAAATCCATGTGAAGAGTCTAATTAGGAAGGGAGCCAATTTTTAATGAGTTTTTTTATAAGCGTGTTAAAAAATGGTTGACACAGATATTTTCTCTATGTCAACCATTCATCTATTTCGCATCTTCTGTCACAAACACATAGTCCTCTAAAAACTCATCTACTACTTTCGCATAGTCTTCTTTATTCTCATTCAATGATTGGGCATGAACCCCTTTTTCGGCGATAAAAAGCTTTTTTGGTCCTTGTTTTTGTTCGTAAAGAGCTTTTGTCATCGTCGGCAAAATAAAATCATCTTTTTTACTATGGATAAAAAGGATTGGCTTTTCGATGTTATCGATAACAGCAATAGGGGAAACATCCTTCAAAGAGTATCTTTGCCGCATTTTAATAAAGAGGTCAGCTACTGGCAAAAGAAGTTTTGCTGGCAATCGCAGTTCTGCTTTCAGCCGATAAGCGAGTTGTTGTTGGAAATCAGAAAAAGGACAATCGGCAATATAAAAATCAGCCGCATCTTCAATCATCCCTGCATACAGAAGCATCGTGGCAGCTCCCATTGATTCTCCATGAATGCCTAAAAGTAAATCAGGTCCTCGATCGAGCCTTAGCCAATCAACAATCGTTTTTAAATCAAATTTCTCGTAATAGCCGTAACTCGTTGTCTTTCCACCAGATTCACCATGCCGTCTATGATCATAAATTATGCCATTAAATCCTCTTTCCAAAAAAAGATTCATATACTTAATGGAATTGAATTTATTCTCTGTCACTCCATGACAAAAAATCACATATTTATTCGTACGGTGAGGCTCGACAACTAGCGCTTTTAAATGGTAGCCAAAGTGGGAGGGAATCAGAATCTCTCGTTTCGGTAACTGTTCAAAGGCATTTGTATCAAGTCTTCCAGCGGACTTTTCGCGGTCGAGGATAAATTCATCATCCTTCTTTTTCATATACATAATGCGATTGGAAAAATACAAGCCAACAGTCACAAAGGCAAATAGAAATGACACGATGAATCGCAATGCTCGTTTCATGCCCATCCCTCCAAAATCAGAATTGATATATGATCAATTTACTCCATTTTACCATTTTAGAAACATTGAAAACTAATTAACATTTAAAATTTTCCGGTCTTGTTGACCAAGTAGTAACGACGCCAATAAATTTCGGTCTTTTGAAGGGGGAATCATCATACATGAAATCTCGATTATTTCTTTGTATTGAAATGAATAAATACTGCATAAGAATGTTCCCCCATCTTTTTGTAAGCAAATTTCTAAATTTCTTCTAAGCAACTTAGAGCATTTTTTAGAATAAATTTTTGAGTTTGTTTAAATATATTTAAAATAGAAGGAATCCATTTTAGTTATCCAGAATATTACTAAATGACTAAAATTCAGGAGGTTACTATGGGACTATTAGATGGTTTGATGGGGAATGTATCAGAGGTTGATGTTCAGTCAGTAGAGAAAGAATTAGAGGTGATTGTTACCCCTAATGAACGAGTTGAAAAAGCTTATAAATTAATACGTGATTTAATTGTCTTTACCAATACTCGACTAATCTTAATTGATAAGCAAGGTATGACAGGTAAAAAAGTTGAATATCACTCTGTACCTTACAAAAGTATTACTCATTTTAGTGTAGAAACAGCAGGTACGTTTGATATGGATGCTGAATTGAAAATTTGGATCTCAAGCACAGCTAATCCAATATCAAAACAATTTAAAAAAGATAAAAGTATTTACGATGTGCAAAAGTCATTAGCTACCTATGTTGCAAGATAATTTAACCAGAGGTTTGGGTTATGCCAAGCTTCTTTTTCTTTAAGAGGCTAATAAAATAAGTCAACAATCAATTATTCGGTTAATCGATACTAGAAAAGAATCGTAATCTACTCAGCAAAACCACTGGATAGAAGTCCACATAATACATCAAGAGACTTGGCATAAAACCAAGTCTCTCATATTTCTATTGTTTCGAGTTCTGTCTTTTTGTAGGGTGAATGGCTTTTTCTAAGTCTTCTGCAGCAATGTTTTGTTTGACATTTTCAGCATGAGGTTGTCCTTTTTGACTATTCCCTTTTTCGCGCTTCTGACTCATACTTGATCCCTCCTTCTAATAACATCTTCCATAGAATGAGTTAAAAGTGAGGAGGTTATACGTTGTTTGACGTTCGAGGTGGCATAACGGAAAAACACAAGGGTTCGTGCTATACTATTTTTATGAAAAATGAGTGAGGGATAGACATGAAGAAAAAGAAACAGAAGACACAACCAAAACAAAAAAATGATGATAAACCAGTAACACTTGGGGATATGCTTAATGCTGACTTGCTGAAGCAATTAAAGGACCAAAAGCAGCAGTTAAAAGATGCAGAAGAAAAAAAGCAACTTGAAGAAGAGGAAAGAAAAAGAGAAGAGCGCCGCTTACGAGAAAAAAATAAATCGTTTGAAGAGTTACTAAATGAAAGCCCGATGGATTGGAAAAAATTCAAATAAAACCGGATACTCTAACGAAAACAGCCTCTTTCGAGATGAAGAGGCTATTTACTATTTATAACATCATGGATTGATATATTTCTCCGATAAGTCCTTTAAGCTGATGCATCCCTAAATCTCCATTCGTCATAATGATGGCACCTTTTTCTAGGTGTGGGTATGCGACCATCATACACTGAAATCCTACACCCCAACCCATAGAAGAAATTTCTATGTCTTTATCCGCTCCTTCAAGAAATACTCCTAATCCGGTCCAAGATTTTCCTATTTGAGGGGTTATCATCTCTTGAGCGAAATGTTTAGACAGACCTATTTTACTTTTGTCTTTTAGGGCATTTATTAATTCAAGAACTAATGTGGCTAAATCTAATGAAGTCGTCCATAATCCAGCAGCTGCCGGATAAGGATATATAGGATATTTTCTATCTACCAAATTACCGTATTTGTCATGCCCACAAGAAAATTCTTTTTTATCCATTTCTAACAAATCTGGCAACAAAAGAAAACTGTTATCCATTTCTAATGGATTAAATAAGTACTCAGTTGCAACTTGATGATATGGCTTTCTAGTCACATCTTCGATTAATAGCTGAATCACACAATAGCCAGCATCTGAGTAATGGAATTCACTTTCTGGCTCACACTGTATCTTAATAGGAACATTACAGTAAGGAGTTTTCCCCTCAAGCAATTCAAGCATTGAAGGAGTTCCTTTTTCTGAATCTAGTTCGGAAAAACTACTTTCAGGATCCTTGATTCCAGATTGATGGCTAAGCAAGTTTTTTAATGTTACTTTTTTATTTTTTGAGAATTCATTTTCTGGTATTTTCCAAGTTAAAAGGTACTCATTCACACTTTCATCTAATTTTAGTAACCCTTCCTCTACAAGCCTTAAAGCCATTATTCCAGTTAAGAATTTACTGATGGAGCAAGCACTGAATATTGAATCTTGATTTACATGTCTATTATTTTCGACTTCGATAAATCCAACATTTTCCATTCCGCTAATTTGGCTGTTTTCAATCAATGCAATACTTAATCCGTTTACATGATAATGCTTCATTCTTTCTTCAAGGTTTATGTTTTTTAATCTCATTTTTAACCTCCGTAGAAATATTATGAATAAAGTTTACACGAACAATAGTTCTGTATAAATGATTTTTGTTAAAAAAAGAAACAAAAATTCTCTACTAGATCAAAAATAGTATAGTGAACAACTCTCCGTCAATAGACTCAAGACTTTAGTCCTCGTTGTTAAAAAATGGAATTTTTGTTATCTTGAGTAGTGCGAGTGCATTAAAGGTGGAGGTAGTTTATGGATAAAGTAAAACCGCTTAAATTCTTAGTACTGATTCTATTTCTTTTAAATTTGGCTGGTTGTAGTTTAGTAGCTTTAGATAATAAAGATGATTTAGTCGTTCAACTGAAGGAAAAGTATGGAATTGATGTGGAAGTGACACATGCAAGTCACAATAATGGCCAATATACATATAAAGTTCAATATCCAGAAAAAGAAGTGGTATTCGGTGCCACAACAGATAAAAATGGGGATATGCTTTCAGATAGTTTGATTCCTGAATTAATGAGTATCAAGGTTGAAGAAATCCTTAAAGCAGAGTTTGAAAAAAACAGTATCGATGTAGAAGCCCATACCTATATGATGAGAACAAATAGCGCAAAAGAGACAAATATTGATATCACATTGGAAGAGTATCTGAATAATTATCAACCTGAATATCTATCAGGTAAGATGCTATTAAAAGAGCAGCCGAATGTCACGCTAGAAACAATTGAACATGTCTATCAGGCAGTCTACATGGAGTTAAAGGAGACTAATTTTCAAGCACATATTGTTATAGCAAATGATGATGAAACGTATGATATTTTAGCGGAAGCAATGAATGAAAGAGGAGATATTAATCAAGGTGAGATGTTTGAGTATGAACAAGATATCAGATTGATAAAAGCCTATATTGATCAAGATGGCTTCCATGTATTAGGGAATCAATAGGGGAGAATGGTGTGTTGTCTCCAAAAAGATATCGATCAGGAATATCTCGATTAAACACTTGAACAAGTTTTGTTTGGGTGTTTTTTGTTATGGAGCGTTTTAGGAAACGTTCAAGCGGCTGGTTTTAAAATCCACTTACTTTAACATATAATGAATGATAAAATAACTTGTTAGCTTTAATAATATATAGACTATGATATTAATAGAATTTGGTGGTGTGGATAAATTGAAGGGAAATAAAGTATGGGTTGTCGCAGCGATTGTTATCATCGGATGTTTCCTTCTTTATAAATTTCTTCCAGGACCAACTGAAACTGTGTCTGAGGAAGAAAACGTGAGTGTTGTATCAAATATGAATGATGAGCAAATAGAGGCTCAGGTAGATGAGCCTGATGGCGAGAAAGAGCAAGACGTAGATACTGAGGAAGAACAATCAGTGGCAGTGCAGATTAAAGAGAAGGTTAGGGAAATAATCGAAGGAGCGATTCGTTTTTTTAAAGATGATAAAAAAATCGTAGCGATTGGTGATTCACTTACTGAGGGTGTTGGAGATGAAACAGAAAGTGGCGGATATGTCGGAATTTTAAACCATACGTTTGAAGCTCAGAATATTAACATTTCGATTGAGAACTTAGGGAAGAGAGGCAATCGAACGGATCAATTATTACTCAGATTGGAAAATGAAGAGATTGCAGCATCGATTCGAAAAGCAGATATTGTCCTTATCACGATTGGAGCAAATGATATTATGAAAGTGGTTCGAAGTAATTACACGAATCTTAATATCGAACCATTTGAGGAAGAAAGAGTAGATTATGTTGAAAGGCTAAGGGCCATTTTTACGAAAATGAATGAGCTCAATCCAGACATGCATATCTATTTGATTGGTTTTTATAACCCATTTGAGCGTGTCTTTGGTGACATTGAACAATTAGAGATTATTCTTGATAATTGGAATCATGCAGGCGAATTAGTCACAGCGGAATTTGATAACGTATCTTACATTCCTACTAAAGATTTATTCACCAATTCAACGATCGACCTATTATCTGAAGATCATTTCCATCCTAATACAAGCGGTTATAAATTGATGGCTGAGCGTGTACTTGAGTCTTTGGATGACGTTGTTAATGAAGAAACAGATCTATCGAGTGAGGATACAGAAGAGTAGGTGAAAAAATGGGTGTACAGTTTAACAAAAAGCCATCATGGAAGCATTTATTTCTAGGTTTAGCTGGAGCGAATGGTATTTTATTAATCCTTTTCTTCGTTCTATTGCTTTGGCCAGTTTCTGATTCAGAGATGCCAGAGAAAGCTTTTATTGAAGAGGAGCCAGGGGCCGAGTTTACGGTCAACTCAAGCAAACAGAATTTGAATGAATTAGTGAATGAATATGTCGATAAATTTATGAACGATCAAGGGGATAAATATACTGTTGACTTTGGTGGTGAAAATGTTAGATTGCTAGGGTCAATCGATGCTTTTCAAACTGAAATTCCAATCTCCATCACCTTGGAGCCATTGGTACAGGAAAATGGCGACCTTGTTTTATATACTTCGGAAATGTCGCTTGGATTACTGCAATTGCCAGAAAAAAAGATTCTCGAATACGTGAAAAAAGAATTAGAAACACCAGATTGGGTGAATATTGACCCGAGTAGCCAATCGATTTATATCGGAGTGACAGAAATGGAAGTTAAAAGTAACTTCAAGGTCAAGGTTCAGAGCTTTGATTTAAAGAATGACCAGATCACATTCAGAATAAAAGTACCGAATAAAACGTTAGGGTTATAGAAGAGGACGGTTCTTGTGCTGCTGATGGAGAATTAGCAGCGAGAGAATCGTCTTTTTTCAGGATATCAGTTGGGGAATTGAGACTAAGCAAGAGAGTGCTAATAAATAGTCGGAGGAATTCCGCTTAATTAGGGAATTTCATTAAGAAGGGCTTTAATAGACGGAGAATTTCCGCCTATTAGACCCGAAATATTCAAAAAGAATGATATTTCACTTCATAAGCGGAAAATTTCCACTTCGAATAATTTTGCTAGCCACAAAAAGGAAACTCACTAATCCTGTTTTTATGCAAAAACGGTGACGCTCATTTTCGGAACGTATCATTTCATCGATGAGCTTGATATGTATGTGAGGGCACAATTTTTTGAATCAGGGCGACTTCTTCTATCGTCAATGGTAGAGAATTCACAGCTTTTACATTGTCTTTCAGCTGCTCAACGGAGCTTGCTCCAACAATGACAGATGCTACAGCAGGATTTGCTAGATTGTAACGTAAAGCAATCTCAGTTAAAGAACGAGAATGTGCAACTTTTTCCTGTAACTCTGAAATGCTCTGTTGGAGGTCTTCATAGCTATGTTCTAAATAACCGGATGCTGAAGCTTTTTCAAGACCTTTTTCACTTAATAGCCCCTTTGCGACAGATCCACGTGTGACGACACTGATATTATGTTTGTGAAGGAAGGGAAGCGCCTCTTCTTCAGGTTTACGATCAAGAATGCTATATTGCATCATGACCGAAACAATATTTGCTTTTTTTACATATTCTCGAATGACATTTGGACGGATGGAAGAAATCCCGTAATAACGAATGAATCCTTCTGTTCGTAATTCTTCGAAAGCTTCAATCGTTTCATCCATATGATCTTCAATCGTCCCGCCATGAAGTTGATACAAATCAATATAGTCAGTATCCAATCTCTTTAAACTTTGTTTGACTGCTTCTTTTATATACGTTTTTGAAGGGTCCCAGTTCCAGCCCTCTTTTTTCTCATTCCAACGATTTCCCACTTTTGTCGCAATAATAACTTGGTCACGTACATGCTTTAAAGCCTGACCGACAATTTCTTCATTTACCCCGAAGTCGTATAAATCAGCCGTATCAAAGTAGTTGATCCCTTCGTCCAGGGCGGCTTCTACTATTTTTTGAGCATGAGCTTTGTCTGTTCCAAGGGACATACATCCAAGACCTAATTCTGTCACTAGCAAATCCGATTTTCCTAATTTATTTTTCTTCATTCTTTTTCACCTCTCTCCCTATTTTATTAAAAGATGAAGGAAAAGAACAAACTATGTGTCTGACTTTTTACTTTCTTGCTTTTGAATGAATTGAATCCAGTCTTGAAGACGATCATAATGTTGATTGTATTCTTTTAATTTCGTTCGAATCTCCCATCCCTTGCCGACGAGAATTACGCCTTTTTCATGCACGTACACCTTCATTCATACTCCTCCAATTTAAGTATGCTACACTATATGTACCAATCATTTAGAATTAGAACTGGAGTGAACAATAATGAAAAGTCTAGAGGAAAAAACGATAAAGACTGAACCAATTTTTTCAGGAAGAATCATACGTGTCCAAGTGGATGAAGTACAGTTACCAAACGGAAAAACGTCAACGCGCGAAATTGTGAAGCATCCAGGTGCTGTAGCGATTCTACCCATCACAGACGATGGAAAAATCGTCATGGTGGAGCAATATCGTAAGCCAATGGACAAAGTGTTGGTGGAAGTCCCTGCTGGAAAGCTAGAAAAAGGGGAGGAACCTGCTTATACGGCAGAAAGAGAACTTGAGGAGGAAACGGGTTATGAGTGTCAATCTCTTGAGTGGCTCATTTCTTTTTATACGTCTCCCGGTTTTGCTGATGAAATTGTCCATTTATATGTAGCAAAAGGATTAACGAAAAAAGAAAATGCAGCAAGTCTCGATGAGGATGAGTTTGTTAATGTACTAGAAGTGACGTTGGAAGAGGCTATCGAATTAGTGAAGGAACAAAGGATTTATGATGCCAAAACGGCATACGCAATCCAATACTTACAACTTCAAGAGGCGTTGAAAAAGTGAACGATTATTTTGTCGATTTACATATCCATATCGGGAGAACGGAGACGGGAAGAGCAGTCAAAATTACCGGTGCGAAAACGTTAACGTTTTCCCATATTATCGCCCATGCGAGAGATTTAAAAGGATTGAATATGATTGGCATTATTGATTGCCATTCCCCTGAAGTACTCATGGAAATGGAAAGGCTTTTACAGGAAGGGAAATTGTGCGAGTTAGAAGAAGGTGGTCTTTTTTATGAAGGACTCACGATCATCCCAGGTTCTGAACTCGAAATATATGATGAAGGAACAAATGGGCCGATCCATGTTCTTTGTTATTTCCCCAACCTTAAAACGATGAAAACTTTTTCAGAGTGGCTTGAGGGCCATTTGAAAAATATCCATTTAAGTTCACAACGTGTCTATGTCACAGGACGAGTGCTACAAGAAAAAGTAAAGGAATTGAATGGTTTGTTCATCCCAGCGCATGTCTTCACTCCATTTAAAAGCTTGTATGGAAAAGGCGTAAAGGAATCGTTAAAAGAGGTATTTGAGCCTTCTTTAATTGATGGCATTGAACTGGGATTAAGTGCCGATACCGAGATGGCATACAAAATAAAGGAACTTCATAATTATCCGTTTTTAACGAATTCTGATGCTCATTCTTTAGGGAAAATCGCCAGAGAATATCAAAAAATTCGCATGAAAAACGCAACCTTTACTCATTTAGAAGAAGCGCTAAAAGGGAAGGGTGGTCAAAAAATAGTAGAAAATTACGGACTGGATCCTCTTTTAGGAAAATACCATCAAACAGTATGTGCGAAATGTTTTTCGAAAGCAGATGAAGATCAGAAAGAATGTCAACAATGTGGCCACGGAAAAGCGATTAAAGGGGTAGCAGAGAGAATTCAGGAGTTAAAAACAACAGATGAGCATCCGGTCAATCGTCCACCGTACATTCACCAAGTCCCACTGCAATTTATTCCTGGGCTTGGCCCTAAATGGTTTGAGAAACTACTAGCTCATTTTGGAACAGAAATGGCGATTTTGCACAGCGTGCCTGAATTTGCACTATATGAGGTAGTGCCTGAAAAAATCGCAAAGTTCATTATTCAAGCCAGAAAAGGAATGTTATCCCTTGATGCTGGTGGCGGGGGGAAATACGGAAAAGTTTCTGCAAACTAGAACTAGTTGATAGAGTAGATTTCTTATTATTAATAGATTCTCATGTCATATAGAGGCTAGGACAGGCATACATATTACTGTAAGTCTATTTAGAACTCTAGGAGGCCATGGCATGAAGAAAAAGAAGTACCAGGATATCATCTCTAATCATTTTCGCGAACATTCGTCCATATATTTGTTTGTGGTCGTCCTCTTTCTTATGGGAGTGATTTTTGGGGCCATAGTGGTAAATAGTTTAAGTCTAACGCAAAAAGAAGATTTATTTTATTATTTATCGCAGTTTTTCGGCCAAGTATCTGATGGAAAAGTGGCAGAGCCCTATGATTTGCTGTTACAGAGTTTTTTCCATAATAGTAAATTTGTTGGTTTGATGTGGATATTGGGAGTGTCCGTTATTGGACTACCAGTCATTCTTGTATTATTGTTTATTAAAGGAATGGTTGTCGGATTTACCGTAGGTTTTTTAGTTAATCAGATGAAATGGAATGGGTTTCTCCTTTCCTTTGTGTCGATATTGCCACAGAATCTAATCATCATTCCTATCTTTATTTTTGGAGCTACTTTATCGGTTGCATTTTCGATCAAAATGATTAGAAAGCAATTTATGAAGAAGATGGGACAACCGGTCTTACCGTTACTGGGTCGCTATGTCCTTGCCTATTTAGGGGCTCTTGTGATCTTAATGATGGCTGCAAGTGTGGAGGCCTATATATCCCCAGCCTTAATGAAGTTTGTAATAAATGCAGTTCAATAAAAGGCTTAGAAATGTTCAGATGATAATTATTATTATATAAAAATCATTTTCTTTACTTAATTGTAATGATTTTATTTTGAAATTACTCGGCTCTCTGTTATAATAAAATCGTGACAGTGGCGAGGAGGACAAACGTAATGGAAACAAGAATTGAGAGAATTAAGAAACATTTACATTCATCTAGCTATAAGCTAACACCTCAGCGTGAGGCTACAGTAAGAGTTTTGCTAGAACACGAAGAGGATCATTTAAGCGCTGAAGATGTTTACCTCCTTGTTAAAGAAAAGTCACCTGAAATTGGTCTAGCAACTGTTTATAGAACACTAGAGTTATTAACTGAATTGAAAATAGTAGATAAAATAAATTTTGGGGATGGCGTTTCCCGCTATGATTTAAGACAAGAAGGAGCAGCGCATTTCCATCATCATCTAGTCTGTATCGAATGTGGGGCAGTGGATGAAATTCAAGAAGATTTATTAGAAGATGTCGAAGCGGTTGTGGAACAAAGATGGAACTTTAAGATCAAAGATCATCGTCTAACCTTCCATGGCATTTGCTATCGTTGTCAAGATAATGAAGAATAGAACGAAAGCCTTTTTCAACTTAAGAAAAAGGCTTTTTTTACATTTGAGGGATTGTTGGAACAAACAAGTATGTATAACAGGTATATTTCTTGTCCTACTTGGCATATCTTTACTATGAGGATGGTTTTCTCTAGAAATTCGCAAAAAATGAAAGAGAGTTTCTAGAATAAACAACCATACATATATGATATGTTATGGAGGAAACGAAAAATGAAATCATGGATCAAACTAATATTAAATACATTTAAAGTATTTTTACTTTTCACGGCATGCACAATTCTTTTTTACTATGGTATTATGTGGGTAAACGAAGAATATCAGGATTATCACCGCTATGATGAGCCGAATGGTACGGCGATAAAAGTATCGGCGAATGTCAATGAACAAGAGCCATCGTGGTTCAATCGGTTAATTTTGTTTTATTTAGATGGGGAGTAATGTGAATGGAGCTTCAACTAAAGGACTTTATGCACTTTTTATTGGTCGAAAAGGGACTAGCCCAAAATACACTTATCTCATATGAACGAGATTTGAAAAGCTATATTAAATTTCTGCAAACAAATGAAGAGATTTCAAACTTTCAAGACGTTCAGAGAACGCAGATAGTTCAATTTTTAGGACATCTGAAAGAGCAGGGGAAATCATCAAAAACACTGGCACGCCATACGGCTTCAATTCGTGCTTTTCATCAATTTATGTTACGAGAACGTGTCGTTGACCATGACCCATCGGTTCATATCGATACACCAAGGCTTGAGAGGAGTCTTCCTAAAGTTCTCAGCATGAATGAGGTCGAGCGATTACTAGAATCACCTAAAGCCGACGACCATTATGGAAAAAGGGATAAAGCGATGCTTGAGCTCTTATATGCCACAGGGATTCGGGTGAGTGAATTAATCAACTTAAATATGGATGATGCTCATTTAACGATGGGGTTTGTTCGTTGCATTGGAAAGGGGAATAAGGAAAGAATCATTCCTCTAGGAAAAACGGCTACAAATGCCATTCAGCAATATTTAGATGAGGGCCGCCCACAATTTGTTTCTAAGAAACATAAAGATGATGCCTTGTTTTTAAATCATCACGGGAGAAGATTAACAAGACAAGGCTTTTGGAAAATTTTGAAGCGACTCACAAATGAGGCGGGGATTCAAAAAGAATTAACACCCCATACGTTACGTCATTCTTTTGCCACTCATTTATTGGAAAATGGGGCAGATTTGAGAGCTGTTCAAGAAATGCTCGGACATGCTGATATTTCAACAACACAAATTTATACCCATGTAACAAAGACGCGCTTGAAAGATGTATATAGTAAATTCCATCCACGAGCTTAATAGAATAAGAGCGTTATTGGGCGAAAGCTACTTATGAATTTATAGGTAGCTTTTTCTTGTTTTTTCTTGGTACTTTTTAGTAAACTATAGATGTCAGACTTCTGACAAATTAAAGTTGATTGTATTCTATGTTCATACAGGGAAATGTAAGCATCATAGATGTCCATAAAAAATTTAGGTTTATGTCTAGGGATGAAAGAGTGCCCAAGGAGGAGATTGAATGACTTATCAGTATAAACGAATTTTCTTAGTTGTGATGGATTCTGTAGGAATCGGTGAGGCTCCAGACGCTGAACAATTTGGTGATTTAGGGGCAGATACATTAGGTCATATTGCAGAAAAAATGAGCGGCCTAAACATGCCAAACATGGGAAAATTAGGTTTGAGCAATATTCGTGAAATTAAAGGAATAGAAAAGGCTGAGAAGCCACTTGCTTTTTATACAAAAATGCAAGAGGCGTCAAGTGGAAAAGATACAATGACAGGCCATTGGGAAATCATGGGTTTACATATTGATACCCCGTTTCGAGTATTCCCAGAAGGATTTCCTGAGGAATTAATTTCTAAGCTAGAATCAAGAACAGGCCGAAAGATCATCGGTAACAAACCGGCAAGTGGTACAGAAATTCTCGTCGAGCTAGGCGAAGAACATTTGAAAACAGGAAACTTAATTGTCTATACATCAGCAGATTCTGTGCTTCAAATTGCGGCACATGAAGAGATTGTGCCAATCGAAGAACAGTATGAAATTTGTAAAATTGCTCGTGAGCTAACGTTAGATGAGAAATATATGGTTGGACGTGTCATTGCTAGGCCGTTTGTAGGGGAACCGGGATCATTTAAAAGAACAGCAAATCGACATGATTATGCCCTGAAACCATTTGAACGTACGGTTATGAATGAATTGAAAGATGCTAATCTTGATGTGATTGCGATTGGGAAAATCTCCGATATTTATGATGGAGAAGGGGTAACTGAATCGTTACGAACAGTGTCCAATATGGATGGCATGGATAAGCTTGTGCAAACATTTGAGATGGATTTTACCGGTATAAGCTTCTTAAATTTAGTGGACTTTGATGCTCTTTTCGGCCATCGCAGAGATCCAGAAGGATATGGAAAGGCACTAGAAGAATATGATGCAAGACTTCCAGAGGTTTTTGCAAAAATGGAGGAAGATGATTTGCTCATCATCACAGCTGATCATGGGAATGACCCTATACATCACGGGACAGACCATACACGTGAATACGTCCCACTCCTCGTTTATGCGAAGAATTTAGAAGGAAAATCATTGCCGCTAAGAGAAACTTTTGCCGATATTGGGGCAACCGTTGCGGACAATTTTAATGTTAAGCTTCCAAAATACGGACAGAGCTTTCTTAGTGATTTAAAGTAATGGAGGAGAATTTGAATGGAATTTGAAAAAATTGTAGCTGCAGCTTCGTATTTACAAGAAAAGATTGACGTAAAACCTGTGGTAGGACTTATTCTTGGTTCTGGCTTAGGAGTTCTTGCAGATGAAATTGAAAACCCTGTCCGAACTCCATACGAGGAAATTCCGGATTTCCCTGTGTCAACAGTAGAAGGACATGCGGGCCAGCTCGTTTTTGGTCAATTAAATGGAGTACCCGTTGTCGCCATGCAAGGCCGCTTTCATTTTTATGAGGGCTACAGCTTTGAGCAGGTGACATTTCCAGTTCGTGTCATGAAAGAGTTAGGCGTCAAATCTCTAATTGTGACAAATGCTGCTGGCGGGGTTAATGAATCATTTTCTGCGGGGGATCTCATGCTAATTACTGATCACATAAATAATATGGGCTCTAATCCGTTAATCGGAAAAAATGATTCGAGATTAGGCGTAAGATTTCCTGATATGTCAGAAGCGTATTCAAAAGAATTTATTGAAAAAGCAAAATCAGTTGCTTCTGAGTTAAAGATCAAACTTCAAGAAGGTGTTTACGTTGGTAACACAGGTCCTACATATGAAACGCCTGCTGAAGTAAGAATGCTGCGAGTAATGGGCGGAGATGCTGTTGGAATGTCGACAGTACCAGAGGTAATTATAGCCCGTCACAGCGGTCTTAATGTACTAGGGATATCTTGTATTTCTAATATGGCATCAGGCATTTTGGATCAACCGTTGAATCATGAAGAAGTGATTGAAACAACGGAAAGGGTGAAAGAAAACTTCCTTCGCTTCGTTAAAGCGATGATCAAGGAATTGAAGTAATCTATTTCTGAAAAAAGTGGTGAATAGTCTATGAGAATGGTCGATTTAATTGAGAAAAAGAGAGACGGAGAAGAACTAACCACAGAAGAAATTCAGTTTATTATTAAAGGCTATACGGATGGTGAAATTCCAGATTATCAAGTTAGCGCATGGACAATGGCGATTTATTTTCAAGGCATGACGGAAAAAGAACGAGCAGATCTGACAATGGCTATGGTGCAATCTGGTGAACAAATTGATCTTTCTGGGATAGAAGGCGTTAAGGTCGATAAACATTCAACTGGAGGAGTTGGTGATACGACTACTCTCGTATTAGGTCCCCTTGTCGCCTCAGTTGGAGTTCCTGTGGCGAAAATGTCCGGACGTGGTCTCGGTCATACTGGAGGAACGATTGATAAATTAGAATCCATTTCGGGATTCCATGTTGAAATCACAAAAGAAGAATTTATTCGCTTAGTGAATAAGAATAAGCTTGCTGTCATCGGTCAAAGTGGCAATCTAACACCAGCAGATAAAAAACTGTATGCATTGCGAGATGTGACGGCGACAGTGGATAGCATTCCGCTTATTGCAAGTTCAATTATGAGTAAAAAAATCGCTGCTGGAGCAGATAGCATCGTCTTAGATGTAAAAACAGGTGCTGGGGCTTTCATGAAAACGATTGAAGATTCCCGTGAGCTAGCAAAAGCGATGGTTCGAATTGGGAATAATGTAGGCAGAAAGACGATGGCTGTTATTTCAGATATGAATCAACCACTTGGTTTTGCGATTGGCAATGCGTTAGAGGTGAAGGAAGCCATTGATACGTTAAAAGGTGAGGGACCTGAAGATTTAACAGAGCTGTGTCTTGCTCTTGGAAGCCAAATGGTTCTTTTAGCAAATAAAGCGAACAGCTTAGAAGAAGCAAGAGAAAAGCTTCAAAAAGTAATGGAAGATGGAAGTGCTCTTAAAGCATTTAAAACATTTTTAGAATCACAAGGAGGAGACCCTTCTGTTGTAGATGAACCATCAAAATTACCGCAGGCAAAGTTCACCTTTGAATTGGAAGCAAAAGCCGATGGCTATGTCACAGAAATGGTAGCCGATGAAATCGGAACTGCAGCCATGCTTCTCGGAGCAGGAAGAGCTACAAAAGAATCTGATATCGATTTAGCAGTAGGCTTTATGCTCAACAAAAAAATCGGAGACAAGGTGATTAAAGGCGAATCCCTTGTCACTATCTACAGCAATTTTGAAAACGTAAACGAAGTCAAAGAAATGCTCTATCGAAACATCAAAGTATCGGCAACAAAAGTAGAGGCACCAACATTAATTTATGAAGTAATTACCGAATAACATAACGTTAAATGTCATTAGAAAGACCCTAAACAAACTCGAAGAAAGTGAGCTTGTTTAGGGTCTTTTTGATCTTTTTCTAAGGGCAACGTTTTTTCTTGTATATTTTTAGTTTTAATGGTGAAAAATGGATTTATAAAGAATGGAGGGTTTATGTCATGAAAAGGTTTGTATCTATGTTTCTAATAGCAATACTAGTTACATCTTTGATTACCCCTGCTGTTTTAGCAGAAGAACAAACAGGTGTTAATTTAGCCGATGAGGCAAAATCAGCTATCTTAATTGAAAGAGATACTGGCACAGTACTTTATGATAAAAATAGTAATGAACAACTACCTCCTGCAAGCATGACGAAAATCATGACGATGCTCTTAATCATGGAGGCAATCGATAGTGGAAAGCTGAAAATGGACGAAAAAATCCGCACCAGTGAATACGCCGCTTCCATGGGCGGATCACAAGTATTTCTTGAACCAGGTGAAGAAATGACAACCGAAGAAATGCTAAGAGCAATTGCAATTGGTTCTGCGAATGATGCATCTGTTGCGGTAGCAGAGAGAATTGCTGGTTCTGAAGAAGCTTTTGTTGAAGAAATGAATAAAAAGGTTAAAGAGCTGGGGCTTAAAAATACATTATTTCAAAATACAACCGGCTTACCAGCAGATAATCATTATAGTACGGCTCATGATATGGCCATTATTGCGAAAGAGCTTTTGAAATATGATGGAATTACAAAGTTTACAGGTACATATGAATCTTACTTAAGAGAAAATTCGGAGAAGAAATTTTGGCTAGTGAATACCAACCGACTGGTTAAATTCTATCCTGGAGTTGATGGGTTAAAAACCGGATTTACGAGTGAAGCCAAATATTGTTTAACCGCAACGGCAGAGAAAAAAGGGATGCGAGTGATTGCGGTTGTATTTGGTGCACCAACTTCAAAAGCAAGGAATGCCCAAGTAACAAAAATGCTCGATTATGCCTTTAGTCAATATGAAACGCATCCATTATTTGAACGCAATGTCTCCATTGAAAAAGCGAAGGTGAGCAAAGGAGACATGAAAAAAGTGGATGCTGTTACGAGTGAACCGATCTCCATTTTAACGAAAAAAGGAGAAAAAGTTGAAGATGTAAAACAAGAAATTGTGATTAATGAGGATATTAAAGCGCCTCTTAAAAAAGGTGATGAAGTTGGTCACTTGAAATTGATGAAAGATGGTAAAACGCTAGTACAAAGTCCTCTAGTAGCAAGTAAGGATGTAAAAGAAGCTAGCTGGTGGGTATTATTCAAACGTTCCTTTGGAATGTTTACAAAGGCTGGTGATTAAGGAAATTTCAAATGTGTGAACACACGAGTGTTATAAAAAACATCATTTGTCGAATTGTCTAATATTCCAACTTTTTTTAGCGAATTGTTACTAGTTTTGTCCATAAGAAGGAAATCAAGGTTCACATAACGAATTGACTCACTATGAAAGACTAAGGAGGTTTGGAGTAGTGAGTCTAGACATTGAATTAGAAGTCAAGCAAGATGTTTTATGCATTCGTCTTAGTGGTGAGTTAGATCATCATTTTGCAGATGAATTGCGTAAACGAGCAACAAAGGCAATTGAAGAACATCAAATTCGTCATATTGTCTTGAATTTAGAATCTTTAACCTTTATGGATAGCTCAGGTCTGGGTGTGATTCTTGGTCGATATAAGCAAATTAAGCAAAAGCATGGTGAAATGGTCGTATGTGCAATTTCCCCTAGTGTCCAAAGGTTATTTGATATGTCAGGCTTATTTAAAATAATACGTCTAGAGCCGACAGAACAATTTGCTTTGGAAAGATTGGGGGTAGCATAATCAATGAAAAATGAAATGCATTTGCAGTTTAATGCTCTAAGTCAAAACGAATCATTCGCAAGGGTTACGGTTGCCGCTTTTATCGCACAATTAGATCCAACAATGGATGAATTAACAGAAATTAAAACCGTTGTATCAGAGGCTGTGACGAATGCGATTATACATGGATACGAAAATAATCCTGAAGGAATCGTCTATATTTCAGTAAAACTAGAAGATGATTTTATCGATATGTCGATCAAAGATACAGGATTAGGCATTGATAATATTGATGAAGCACGTCAGCCCCTTTTTACAACGAAGCCTGAGTTAGAACGATCAGGCATGGGCTTCACCATCATGGAAAACTTCATGGACGAAATTGAGATTTACTCAAAGCTAGGAGAAGGTACAGAGGTTCGATTAAGAAAGCATTTAACAAAGAGTAAAATGTTATGCAATTAAGGGAGTCTTGCCTATGGATGTGGAGGTAAAATCAGACAAAAGCAAAAATTTTTTAAAAGACCATGAAGTCAAGGAACTAATTAAGAGAAGTCAAGATGGTGATGGCGACGCCAGGGATATGATTGTCCAAAAAAATATGCGCCTCGTCTGGTCAGTCGTACAACGATTTCTTAATCGTGGGTATGAGCCAGATGATCTCTTTCAAATTGGCTGCATTGGATTATTAAAATCAGTGGATAAATTTGACCTATCGTATGATGTGAAGTTTTCCACCTATGCGGTACCAATGATCATTGGTGAAATCCAGCGATTTATTCGTGATGATGGGACGGTGAAGGTTAGTCGTTCCTTAAAAGAACTGAGTAATAAAATTCGCAAAGCGAAGGATGAACTTTCGAAAAATTTAGGGAGAATTCCAACCATTAATGAACTCTCAGAGTTTTTAGATATCCCAGCTGAGGATATCATTCTTGCGCAAGATGCGAATCGAACCCCGTCCTCCATTCATGAGACCGTCTATGAAAATGATGGGGATCCGATTACATTATTGGATCAAATTGACGATGGCAATGAAGGAAAGTGGTTTGACAAAATTGCTTTAAAGGAAGCGATTCGAGAACTCGATGAAAGGGAAAGATTAATTGTCTATCTTAGGTACTACAAAGATCAGACACAATCAGAAGTAGCAGAACGACTAGGAATATCCCAAGTACAAGTATCCAGACTCGAGAAAAAAATATTGCAGCAAATGAAAGACCATATGGACGTCTAGTCCATATGGTCTTTTTTCGCTCATCACCATTTTCCCACTTTTTGGTGTTCATGAAGGAAATAGCTGTTACTCATACTATTTATACAAGGAAATCAATGTGTGGGATGTGACTGTGATGGAAGAAACCATTTATATTCGAATGCGACATCGTGTTCAAATTCGACCGCACGATACGGTTTACTTAAGAGATGTAGCCCAAATTATTGCAGATGAGAAGATTTTCAAGCAGTTACAGCAACTACCGGTTTATCAAGAAAATGAACAAGATCACAACATTATTATAATCGATGTAATGAAGGTAATCGAAAGAATCACAGAGATTACGCATCATCTCGAGGTTCAGACGATAGGACCAGCGCAAACAATCGTGGAGGTTATCCATAAGAAAAAAGGAGTTTCAATCCCTTTTTTTATTTTGATTTGGTGTTTGTTATTCTTCGGTGCAGCCCTAGCGATTATGTATTTCCATGAAGATGTGGCGATGCGTGAAACACAACAGCGGCTTTATACGATTATTACTGGGAAGGTAGTAGAGAAACCATTGTTGTTCCAAATTCCATATTCCTTCGGTCTTGGTCTAGGAATGGTTCTCTTTTTCAATCACGTATTCCGCAAACGATTAAATGAAGAGCCCAGTCCTCTTGAAGTCGAAATGTTTAATTACCAGCAAGACTTGGATCGATATGTTAGCTTAACCGAGAACAAAGAAAGCATGAAGAGAATCGATGACGATTAAGATTGCCTTTATTATCTTTATCGGTCTTGCGGGAGGACTTGCGGTAGGTTCGGGGTTTGTTGCCTTTTTAACTGTGCTTGGGATTATTCCAAGACTCACACAATTAACAAAAACAATGAAAATGATTATAGGGTATCAATGGGCGGTTGTTTTTGGTGCGGTAGTAGGGGGATTTGTTAGTTTAAGGGACTGGACCATGCATTTTTCTCCTTACACATTAATCCCTCTAGGTGTTGCCGGCGGTGTTTTTGTCGGAATGATGGCTGCAGCTCTTACGGAGGTTCTCAATGTTTTTCCGATCTTAGCAAAGCGAATTGGCTTAGAGGAAAAGATCGTTATTCTCATGATGGCTTTTGTATTTGGAAAAATATTTGGTTCCTTGTATCAATGGTTATACTTTGTTGGAGATTAGGGTTACAACAGGCCGTAAGTATCTTCATATGAAAGGATAGGATCTATGGGTGAACGAAAGCGCATCATAATCATTACAGATGGGGATGAGTACGCAAGAAAAGCCGTGGAGCATGTGGCAAAGGAAATAGGGGGTCGTTGTATTTCCATGTCTCACGGGAATCCAACTGCCATTACCGGTTCTGAAATCGTTGCCTTAATTAAGAAAGCTCCTCATGAACCAATCCTTGTTATGTTTGATGATAGCGGCTTGGTCGGAGAAGGATATGGAGAAAGAGCGTTGAAATTTGTAGCGAAACATCCAGACATTGAAGTATTAGGTGTTTTAGCCGTGGCAGCAAAAACAAGGCAAGCAGAGTGGACAAGGATAGATGTTAGTGTCGATCGCTATGGAGAGTTAACACCATATGGGGTTGATAAATATGGAGAACCAGAACTGGAGATAGGAAGATTAAATGGAGATACCGTCTACAGCCTTGATGAACTCGATTTACCAGTAGTCGTGGGAATAGGGGATATTGGAAAAATGTCAGGAAAGGATTCATATGAAATCGGTGCACCGATCACCAAAAAAGCGATTGAAATAATCCTAGAAAGGAGCGGATTTCATGAACACTAAAGGTCCTACGGAGAATCTGAAATCAATCTCCACTAATCCTGAAGAAGTAGAAAAATATATGGAAGATAGGATAGGTCTAGGTGAAAGCTTTGATCTAGGTGTAAGAAAAATAAAAGTGTTAAATAAAGAAGTACAGTTTTACTATGTAAATGGGTTATGCGATACAGAATTTATCATCTATATATTAAAAGAGCTTGTAGACTTGAATGATAATGAAAAAAAGTCCGGAGATGTCTTTAAAATAATTGAAAATCGTCTCCTTCATCAATCCGTATCAGTTGTGAAATCGATGGACGAGTTAGTCGATCAGGTACTCTCTGGATTAATCATGGTTGTAATTGAGGGGGAAAATGAAGGTTTTGCAATTGATGTAAGGAGCTATCCAGGCAGACAACCAGAAGAACCAGCGACTGAGAAGGTAGTTAGAGGTTCAAAAGATGGGTTTGTCGAAAATATTATTATGAATACAGGACTTACCCGTCTTAGAATAAGGGATGAAAGACTGAGATTCGAAATCTTAAAGATTGGGGAGCGCTCCAAAACAGATGTGGCAATTGCTTACGTAAAGGATGTTGCAAATAAGGATCTTATTGATATCATCAAAAAAGAACTAAATGCCATTGACGTGGATGGTCTAACGATGGCTGATAAAGCAGTTGAAGAATATTTAGTGAAACAGGGTTACAACCCATATCCGCTCGTACGCTATACAGAAAGAGCAGATGTAGCAGCGACTCACTTATTAGAAGGTCATGTTTTGATTTATGTCGCAACATCTCCGAGTGTCATTATTACACCAACGACATTTTTTCATCATTTGCAGCATGCAGAAGAATACAGACAGTCTCCTACAGCGGGAACCTTCATTAGATGGTGTCGGTTCTTAGGGGTGTTCGCTTCATTATTTTTAGTGCCTCTATGGCTTATTTTTGTATTAGAACCATCGTTGTTACCAGAAAAGCTTAAATTTATAGGTCCAAATGAAGAATCGAATATCCCGATCATCTTGCAAATCTATTTCTCAGAACTCGGTTTAATGTTTTTGCGATTAGCAGCTATTCACACTCCAACACCATTAGCAACAGCAATGGGGTTAATTGCTGCGGTTTTAATCGGACAAATCGCTATTGATGTAGGTTTGTTTGTCCCTGAAGTTATCTTGTATGTAGCGGTTTCGGCCATGGGAACCTTTTCTACACCAAGTTATGAACTAAGTATGGCAAACAATATTATGAAACTGATCTTGCTAAGCTTAGTTGCTCTTTTCAAAATTCCCGGTTTTGTGATAGGAATGACGGTTTTAGTTGTGTTCTTAGCAAGTTTGCGCTCTTTAAGAAGTCCGTATCTGTGGCCGTTTATACCATTTAGTCCCAAGGCTTTCCTGCAAATTCTTATTCGTAGTTCAACACCTGGTTCCAAGATTAGACCAAGCATCGTAAGACCTAGAAATCGACAAAAGCAAGCAACGAATTCTTAATATGAAGTTTTTGCTAATCCCTAGTTTTGTTGTAGGAATTGAAGTTTCCCCTTTTATATGATAAAGTAATTTCTATTCGTAGGATTTCACAATATTAAGAAAGAACTAATTTATGCGCTAGAATGAGGGGATACATGATGTTTTTGCACGGGACTTCAAAAGTTAATGATAGTGGTCATTTAGAAATTGGTGGCGTCGATACAGTTGAAATCATAAAGGAGTTCGGTACTCCTGTATATGTATATGATGTAGCGCTAATAAGAGAACGAGCTCGCGGATTTCGAGAGACCTTTGAAAAATTAGGTGTGAATTCACAGGTTGCATATGCTAGCAAGGCATTTTCAACAATTGCGATGGTTCAGTTGGCTGAGCAGGAGGGGTTGTCTCTTGATGTTGTGTCTGGTGGGGAACTTTATACTGCCATTTGCGCAGAGTTTCCAGTGAAGAGAATTCATTTTCATGGAAATAACAAGAGCCGTGAAGAGTTGTTAATGGCTATCGAACATGAAATTGGGTGTATTGTCGTTGATAATTTTTACGAACTTCATATGTTAGAGGAGCTTTGCAACCAGAAGCGCGTAAAGATGGATATCCTTCTACGTGTGACACCTGGAATTGAGGCTCATACGCATGATTATATTTTAACAGGCCAAGAAGACTCAAAATTTGGCTTTGACTTGCAAAATGGTCAAGCAGACAATGCTGTTAAACAGGCACTTGAATCTAAAAGTTTGAATTTGTTGGGGATTCATTGTCATATTGGTTCTCAAATCTTTGAAACAACTGGCTTCATTTTAGCTGCAAGAAAGATCTTCTCAAAGCTACATCAATGGTATGAGACTTATCGTTTTGAGTCTGAGGTACTTAATCTTGGCGGCGGCTTTGGAATACGCTATACGGATGAAGATGCTCCAATTCCAGCAGCCCAGTATGTCGAGGAAATCATCTTAGAAGTTAAAGAGCAAGCTCAAGCACTTCATATGAAAGTACCAGAAATATGGATTGAACCAGGCCGTTCATTAGTTGGAGATGCAGGAACAACTCTATATCAAGTGGGTTCGCGAAAAGAAGTGCCGAACGTACGTAATTATTTGGCTGTAGATGGAGGAATGAGTGATAATATTCGTCCAGCTTTATATGAGGCAAAGTATGAAGCGATATTAGCAAACCGACCGCTAGATGAAGTAGAGGAAACGGTATCAATTGCAGGGAAATGCTGTGAATCTGGGGATATGTTAATTTGGGATTTACCGCTTCCAAAGGCTGGTAATAATGATGTTTTAGCTGTGTTCTGTACAGGAGCATATGGATATTCTATGGCGAATAACTATAATCGCATCCCAAGACCACCTGTCGTTTTTGTCGAAAATGGCAACGTCCAATTGATAGTCAGAAGAGAGACATTTGAAGATATTGTCCATTTAGATGTTCCATTATTGGAACGCATAAAAAAGTAAGTTGCCACTTGGCAACTTACTTTTTTAATTATTGCTTCCGCCGAAGAAACTCTTAATGGCGTCAATGACACTGACGAAGAATCGTTTTAAGCTTTCTAAAAAGCCTTGCCCATCTTCGCTTTCAAGAAATTTTGAGATCTTATCTTTTGCTTGATTGATTTGTTCTCCAACTTGGTTCCAGTCAATGTCTAGATCTTTCAGTTTATTAAATAACCCAATTAAACTAGCCATTTCTTCTTCAGTTAAGGTAATCCCAAGGTCTTTGGCAGCCTGTTCAATAATCGCACGTAAGTCTGCATCTGATTGAGGAGCATTTTTTGCTATTTCCTCTTTTATTTTGGCGATTAATGCTGCAGCATTTTCTTGACCAACGGATTCTCCAAGTTCTGCTGTTTCCACCATTTCTTCATTAGCAGCCTGTTTGACTTCTTCAGGTATTGTCGTATCTGCTGAAATTTCATATGCTTTAATGATGCCAGTTAAAGCAGCTGTTCCTGATACTGAAGTAGGTGCTGTAATATAGATGCTTGCATCCTTCACGCCAGCAGTAATCAGTGCGTTAATATACATTTCATCTGTTACCCAGTTAATGTTTTTCGTTTTTACTTCAAGACCTGATCCGCTTTTTCCAACTGTAATGGCGGAAGAAGAGATAGCCTTTGTACCAATTAATGATTTGGCAATGTAGTTGCCAAGATATTGGTGTTCTTCTGCATTAGAAACGGCAATGATTTGTGCATCTTCTGGTGCATCCATTTCAGCAAGCAAAAGGTTTTTTTGTTCGTCTGTTAAGTTCTCTCCGAGGGTGATAATCATGTCTCCTTCTACCATATCGGCAAATCCTTGCAGTGGTAGAATGAAGAAAGCACAGAGAAGAGCTATTGTGATATTAAGTTTTTTTAGCATGAAATTTCCTCCTAGTAAAAGGTTCCATTTTATTTTCTAGAGATAGCCTTCCCACACAATAGACGAATGAAGTTCTAAGAAAGTTTCACATTCCTCTAAAATAAAGGCTGTGTATAAATCAGCTCAAATGGTTTATTACTTAAAAAAATGGTTCTATATGGAATAAATATATTATAGACTACCAATAAATAGATGCAAACTTTTCTTTCATGTTAATTGAAGGATTGAAGAAATTCTATAAATCTTGTATGATAGTAACGATTAATCATGACTTTATATAGGCTAATTTTTTTGTGAGAAGAACCAAATTTTCTAAAACGTCATACACTACATTAGAAAAGAAACCAATTGTAGATGGAAGTGCCAACGGGTGCTAGGTGCACTACTAGTTTAAAAAGAGAAATAAATGGAAAAAATAGGAGTATATGTTTTTTCCATTAATGAGGGATCTAAATGTTAATTCGTTATAAAAAAGCTTTTGAAAAAATTGCTATGGGTTTGTTATCTTTTATGCCAAATGAAAAAGATTTAAAGAAACTACAAAACACCATGAAGCAATATGAAGTTTCGGATGATTGGCAGCTTTTTCTGTGGAAAGATGAGGATGTCATTGGGTTAATAGGAGTTTCAATAAACGATGATAAACATGTTGAAATACAACATATATCCGTAAATCCATCCCACCGCCATCAAGGAATTGGAAGAAGTATGGTGAAATCATTGAAGAGTATTTTCCCTGACATGGAACTGCAGGCAAATGATGAAACAGCTAAATTTATCGATAAATGTGATTTAGATGAGGAAATGAAAGAAGACAGTGAATAACTATTCGCTGTCTTTTGTTTGTTTGAATTTAAGTGCGTTTGCTCTTTCTTGAATAACTTCACTACGGTCGCGCAGCAAATGGCGGTGAACAATTTCATCATTTGATAAATCACTACTTACGCTCCAACTTAACCCCTTTTGTTCACATGCCTTTTTACATGATGCTATAAGTGAGGAATCGTTGATAGGGAAATTTATACTTGTATATTCTTGATGCTCTTCCATTTCGATAAGTCGTTTCTTTAATAAGAGCATAAATTCATTTTCAGCTAAGCCGTACGGTTCAAGATCGTGCTGTTGAAAGATAGTGATCGCCTTTTTCAATGTGCGTGCTGCTCCACTGAAATTTCCTCTGCGATGGTGATAATTTGAAACCGCAAGGAGAATGAAGCCTACTAAAACAGAATTTTTATTGCTTTTATCAACTTTTTTCCAATATTCCTCTAATACTTCGTGGCACTCAAAATAATCACGGTCACCGTGAAAGTGAACTAAGTACTCAATATACTCTTGCGGGTACATTCGTTTCCTCCTATGCCGTTTTACATCAGTTTACCTTAGATTGATACGATGGTCGACCAATAATTATGTAATAAAAATGCCCAGAATATCTCCGGGCACTTTATATAAAAGTTTTTTAAGCTTTTATTTTATAACCAAGCTGCACCAACAATAACGAGTAGAATAAACAACACCACGATTAACGCAAATCCTGAACCAAATCCATGTCCTGCAGACATATTCAATCCCTCCTACTTGTTTATCTTTGTATTACAGTACTATCGTATGTAGGGGTGAAACGATCTGTATAGGCATTTACCCTAAAAGAATGGGCACAGATGATGGAAGTTAGTGGAAAGCGCATGCTAGCACTAAATTTTTATTGGATATCCTTCGTTAATCCTCTATACTTATAATAGTATTTATACGAATCTATAATGAAAAGCTTTGGTGGAAAAAATATGGATCACTACAATGTGAAGATTGATGCATTTGAAGGACCACTTGATTTACTCCTTCATTTAATCAATCGTCTTGAAATTGATATTTATGATATTCCTGTTTCTGAAATTACGGAGCAGTACCTCTTTTATATACATACAATGAAAGAACTTCAGCTTGATGTAGCTAGTGAATATTTAGTTATGGCGGCAACTCTGTTAGCGATTAAAAGTAAAATGCTTCTCCCGAAACATGAGGAAACGTTAGAGGATGAGTTCGAATTTGAATTTGAAGAGGATCCGAGAGATGAATTAGTTGAACGCTTAATTGAATATCGAAAATATAAAGAAGCAGCATCTGACTTGAAGAATCTTGAATTAGAACGAGGTTTAATGTTTACGAAGCCCCCAAGTGATTTAGCTGATTATTCTACTGAGCCGGGAACGGAGAGAAAAGACCTGGATGTATCTCTTTATGATATGTTAGGAGCGCTGCAAAAACTTTTACGACGAAAAAAGCTGCAAAGACCTCTACCAACGAAAATCTCACGCCAAGAAATTCCGATTGAGCAAAGAATGGATGAAATATTAAAGGATTTAAAGCTAAATAAGGGGAGAAGAAGCTTTTTTGATTTGTTTCCGAGGCAGGAAAAGGATCATATCGTCATTACCTTTTTAGCCGTTTTAGAATTGATGAAGCGAAGAGAAATCATTGTTGAACAAGATAGTAATTTCTCAGAAATTTTTGTGATGGGGAAGGAGTAACATTTTTGGAAGTTGTTAATTGGAAAGGAATTGTTGAAAGTCTTCTTTTTGCCGCTGGTGATGAAGGCCTATCAATTAAACAAATTTCACAAGTATTAGAAATAGAAGAAGCATATGCAGGAGAAATTCTTCTGCAACTTACAGAAGATTATGAAGCGGATCAAAATCGTGGCATAACAGTCGTCCAATTCGCTGGGAATTATCAGCTGGCGACAAAGAAAGAAAACTCTACCTATTTAAAGAAACTTGTAGAGTCCCCAACGACAACGACTTTGTCTCAGGCTGCCCTTGAAACTTTGGCGATTATTGCCTATAAACAGCCGATAACAAGAGCGGAGATTGAGGAGATTAGAGGTGTCAAAACAGAGCGCCCAATTCATACTTTAGTCGGAAAAGTATTAATTAAAGAAGTGGGTCGAGCTGAAGGAACCGGACGAGCTATTTTATATGGAACAACGAAGGAATTCCTTGATTACTTTGGATTGAGAAGCATTGAGGAGCTTCCACCTCTTCCAGAGAAGGTTGATGAAGAGTATATTCAAGAAGAAGCTGATTTGTTTTTTGAGAAATTCCAAGAGACACTCGATACTTGATTTTCTGACACAGAATTATGAGAATATGGTAGAATAAGAGTAACATTAACTTGCTGTGACAACGATTAGACGATAAATCACGGGATAAACAGCTAAATAATGAACACAATCATCATGCAGGATTAAATCTTATAGAACAAAGGATGATTTTATGTTTATTACCGATTGTAAAGGGTATGAATTAGAAAAAACGAAATCAAATACTTCTGAGGATTTCTTTAATAAAAGTGAAGTTATCTTTAAAGATGAGGGAATCGAAAAGACGTTTCAAGTTTTATATTTACGGTATTTTGACGAGTTTTTTTCTGAATTTACCCCTTATCAAGAAGAACCAATTTATCAAGCCGATAAAAGGTCAGTTGATTTTAAGGATATCGTTGCGCTAGCGTGTCTTATTCAGAATCCAGAATTTCGTACTCGTAAGCGTGTTTACATTAATACAAAGGTTGAATTCTCATCGCTCTTTAAAGATCTGGATTTTAGAAAATTGGAATCTATTTTTGAATCATTAGCAAAAGGGCAAGGATTTGAGCTTCGTTCTTCAATGGAGTTTATCGAACAACCGCAATAAGCAGATTGGCAATAACGGATGGAATCACTTTTTTTCAAAAGGTTTCATTCTTACGAAAAAACTCGTCTTTCTAATATATTCATAGGGGTGTATGAATTGGCAAATACAATGGTCAAATCGCAACTTGAGGATGTCAGGAATTTTCTAGTAACGACTGTTAATACGCTCGAGGATTATCTTAATCAAACAACATTGTCTTCTCTTATGGAAGAGGAGCAAGGAAATGAAGCTTACTACAAAATGGTCTTGTCTAATGTTCGTAAGCTATTGGTTTATTGTGAAGAGGGCTTAGAAGCTTGTGTCGTCATACTACAAACGGATACCTTTCCAAAAGGGGCAGCAGAAAAAACACTTTATCGTATTTATCATCAATGTGTAGAAGAATTTTTCCAACCGAAAAGTGATGCATGGTTTGAAGACAGTCGTGCAGCCTACACGGGCCGTAATTCGATTAAGTTTCAAGAAAAAGTTCCGACAAGTGTCGTTAATCTATTAAAAGGATTAGAAGGAAGCTTCCAAAACATTCGAGAAGAACTCGAATATTACGAAACTGATTATCGTACCAAAATGATTCAATCTAAATAAATCATGATCGCATAATAACCAACCCTATTCTGAATGGAATAGGGTTTTTTCAGTTTCATTGATTCACACAAAAATTCGCCTAATCATACGATATGAAAGAAAATCAGTGGGTTGCATTTTTTTAAGAAAGGCTTTTTTCGTAAACGTGGTTGCTTTTGAAAAGCAATAAGAAACAAGATGCCTGATAGGGAGCGAAATGTGCCGTCGCACCCTATATGTTTAGCCATAACCGTGATATAAGGGTAAAAACCGGTTTCTAGGTTTTTACAAATAACCACAATCTATCCGAAAACAGCGAAAGAAATGAGGGTGAATAATGGGGAGATTTGAAGAGTATCTAAAAGAGGTCATGGAATGGAATGAGGAAATGAAGCATTTTTTACAATCGGAGCAAATTGAGCGAGATGATGAAATGTGGACAAAACTTGATGGACTAACAGAAATAATGGATTACATTCAGCAGCCAGGTCAACTAACGAGTGAGCAATTAATCACACTTCAATCGAAGGTAGAGGAACTTCATGACGACATGGAAGATTACTTTATCAAACGTCAAACACTTGGTTCTATCTATATGAAAGAACCTTTTGTAGAAATCGGAAAACATCAATTACCGCCACTTCCCTACGCTTATGACGCACTTGAGCCTGCTATCTCGGAAGAAATTATGAGACTCCACCATACCAAACATCATCAATCCTATGTGGATGGACTGAATAAAGCAGAGAATAAGCTGGATGAAGCACGAAGAAAGGGAGACTTTTCCCTTGTTAAGCATTGGTCTAGAGAGCTAGCTTTTCACGGATCAGGTCATTATTTACACACGATTTTTTGGAATAATATGAGTCCAAATGGTGGTGGGAAGCCCTCAGGTAAATTGCTTAAAGAAATAGAAAAATATTTTGGCAGCTTCGACTCTTTTAAAAACCATTTTACTGAAGCAGCAAATGCGGTTGAAGGAGTCGGTTGGGCCATTCTCGTATGGTCACCGAGAGCGAGACATCTTGAAATTCTTCAATCAGAGCGTCATATGTTGTTAACCCAGTGGGATACAATTCCTTTGTTGGTGCTAGATGTTTGGGAGCATGCTTATTATTTGCAATATAAAAACGAACGTGCTGACTATGTCAATAATTGGTGGGAAATCGTCAATTGGAACGATGTTGAACAGAGATTTTTGAAAGCCAAACCATTAGTGTGGAAACCATTTTAATCAATTAAAGCATGGAAGGCTCTTCTTTTGTTGAGTAGAGCCTTCAAATTTTCACTCACTTTTAGTTTTTAGTCATATCACACCTTGTCCCGCATAAACTTGTACAAACAAATAGTGCGAGGTTATGCATAATGAACATGAAGTGGAAGCTCATAATAATGACATTGATTTTATCGCTATTGCTAACGAATATTCCTCAGAAGATTGAAGCTTCTGTTTCGGTTAGTGCCAGAAATGCGATCTTAATGGAACAGGAATCTGGGAGGGTCTTATTCGAAAAAGATGCCCATGAAAAACGAAGAATCGCTAGTATTACAAAGATTATGACCGCCATTTTAGCAGTTGAGTCAGGTAAACTTAATGAAATGGTTACGATTAGTGAGCGAGCAGAGGGGACAGAAGGATCGTCTTTGTATTTGAAAAAAAATGAAAAGGTAAAGCTGGAAGATTTAGTATATGGTTTAATGCTTAGATCCGGAAATGACGCAGCTGTTGCTATAGCCGAACATGTAGGAGGAAGTCTAGAAGGTTTTGTTTTTCTAATGAATGAAAAGGCAAAGGAGATTGGGATGGCAAATTCGCATTTTGCCAATCCACACGGATTAGACGATTCAAATGAACATTATTCAACGGCCTATGATATGGCGATATTAACACGTTACGCCATGGAAAATGATACATACAGAAAAATTGCAGGAACAGAGGTCCATCGTGCACCAAATCCTACTGAAAAATGGGAAAGAGTATGGCGAAATAAAAATCGATTGCTAACGGGCCTTTACGACCACTCCACTGGAGGAAAAACGGGCTATACTAAACTAGCAAAGAGAACATTAGTAAGTACGGCTATGAAAGACGATATGAGCTTAATTGCTGTCACGTTGAATGGGCCAGATGATTGGAATGACCATATTAGCATGTTTGAGATGGCGTTTAAAAATTATGACATGGTTCAAGTCATCGAAGATGGAATCATTAAAGAAGTGGATGATGACTTTTATAAACAGAAAGTGTATTTGGAGCATGGCTACAGTTTTCCGGTGACCACAGATGAAAAAGAAAAATTCCAAGTGGAAATGAAACTGGAAAAACCAAAAAATGATTGGGATGAAATGAGGAATATTCCATCTGTCGTAGGAAAGGCCGTTATTCGTTTCGAGAATAAGCCCATTAAAGAACTACCAATTTATTACAAGGTTGCTGAAGAGGAACCACCCTCATTTTTTGAACGATTCAAAAGTCTTTTTACGGCGATGATGGGCGTGAATCGAAATGGTTAATTTAATTTGGGTATTTATGACCGTATTTGGTGTCGTTTTCGCTATTATTAATGGCACGATGAGCGAAGTTAATGAGGCTGTTTTTTCTGGGGCAAAGGAAGCGGTCACCTTATGTATCGGGTTAATTAGCATTCTCGTATTTTGGTTAGGGATGATGAGAATTGCTGAGGATGCAGGACTACTAAAAATTTTGGCTAAACTCTTTCGTCCACTCGTAAAAAGATTATTCCCAGAGATACCAAATGAACACCCTGCGATGGGATATATTCTTTCAAATATGATGGCGAATATGTTTGGGTTGGGAAATGCGGCAACTCCTTTAGGAATTAAAGCAATGGAAGAAATGCGTCAGCTAAACGGAGGGTCCACTGAGGCAAGTCGCTCTATGATTACATTTCTGGCAATCAATACATCTAGTCTTACCTTAATCCCTACAACAGTGATTGCCATCCGCATGAATTATAATTCGGCAAATCCTACTGATATTGTCGGGACAACCTTGATTGCGACCCTATGCTCAACGATAGGAGCGATATTGATTGACCGGTTCTTTTACTATCGAAGAAGTCGTAAAGGATGAATGATATATGGGCATTGTGTCTTTAATTTCATTATGGTTTATTCCCGTTTTAATAGCCTTTATTTTAATGTACGGCACATTTAAACGTGTTCCTACCTACGAGAGTTTCGTAGAAGGAGGAAAGGAAGGGATCCAAATTGCGGTCTCGATTATACCTTTTTTAGTCGGGATGCTAGTAGCCATTTCCGTTTTTCGAGCGTCTGGTGCCCTTGATTTTCTTATGGGCTTCATTCGTCCCGGACTTGAAGCTTTAGGAATTCCAGCCGACATTGCGCCACTTGCAATCATTCGCCCAATCTCAGGAACAGCAGCTCTTGGGATGACAAGTGATATCATGGCAACACATGGACCAGATTCATTCATTGGTCGTCTCGCCGCGACGATTCAAGGAAGTACAGACACGACATTTTACGTGTTAACCGTCTATTTCGGCGCAGTAGGAATCAAGAAAATGGGTGACGCTTTAAAAGTCGGTTTATTAGCAGACCTTGTAGGGATCGTTGCAGCAGTCATCGTCGTCACACTTGTATTTGGTTGATATGTTCTGAAGATACCTGTTAAAAATGGTATCTTTTTTTTGTTTTCTAAAAAGAGTTAATATAGATATCAATAAGGTTTACTTTGAAAATGACGTGACTTATGTCATAATTCAGTAGGAAGTATAAAAGAAAGAAACAACTAACTGAGGTGGCAGAAATGGAAAGATTGCAAAAAGTAATTGCCCACGCTGGTTTTGCTTCAAGAAGAAAAGCAGAACAGCTCATTATAGATGGCCAAGTAAAGGTAAATGGAAAAGTCGTGAAGGAATTAGGAATTAAAGTAACATCAGCAGATAAGGTAGAAGTAAATGGTATTCCAGTTGAGAGAGAGGAACCGGTTTATTTCCTATTTTATAAACCAAGAGGCGTGATCTCCAGTGTAAAAGACGACAAAGATCGAAAAGTAGTAACCGATTTTTTACCAGAGATTAAACAACGAGTATATCCTGTAGGACGACTAGACTATGATACGACAGGTGTTCTTTTGTTAACGAATGATGGAGAATTTGCCAATCTACTTATGCATCCTAAAAATGAGATTGAGAAAGTCTATGTGGCAAAGATTAAAGGGATTCCCTCTAGGGAGAAGGTCAGAAGTCTTGAAAAGGGTATTCGACTGGAAGATGGAAAAACAGCTCCAGCGAAAGCAAAAGTTATAAGTATTGATAAGAAAAAACAAACATCGATCATCGAGTTAACGATTCATGAAGGGAAAAACCGTCAAGTAAGAAGAATGTTCGAAGCGATTGGCCATCCGGTGATGAAGTTAAAACGAGAAAGGTACGGATTTTTGACATTACAAGGATTAGGTGTGGGAGACATGAGAGAGTTAACCCCTCATGAGGTAAAACAACTTCGTGCATTAGCTACAGCTACTTAAAAAGTAGGTCTTGATATCGGATCTAAGATGTGAATTAATTCACTAAATATATGGAAAAAGTCATAGAAGTGTCACACATATTCACACAGATAACAATGTCTATATGTTGAAAAATGTTATAATTATTTCAACTTGTGTTCATTTTACTTGCAATTCGGAGGGGAGAATACATATGAAAAAGCAGCGTTTAGTCATAAGAACCGTGATATTACTAGTTTTAGCAGCTGCTGTCGTCTATACTCTTTACGCTAATTTTACGAAGGATGAAATTCATAAAGTAGCTGAAGGGAAAAAAGCACCAGATTTCGTTCTGACTGATATGAACGGTGAACAACATCGCTTATCCGAATATGAAGGTCAAGGAGTTCTTTTAAACTTTTGGGCAACATGGTGTAAGCCATGTGAAAGAGAAATGCCTTATATGGATAAACAATATCAAGAGAACAAGGACGATGGCATTCAAGTTTTAGCTGTGAACATTGGTGAATCGAATGTAGTAATCAATGAGTTTATTAAAAAGCACGATTTAACATTTCCGATTTTAAAAGATAAAAATCAAGAAGTACAAACGGTTTATGGAATTGGCAATCTGCCAATCACGTTCCTTATTGCTCCAGATGGAAACGTCGTGAACATCCATGAGGGTGAAATCATTAATGAACAAGTCGTGATAGACATGATAAAAGAGATAAAACCATAGGGTACGAGGAGTTTTTATAATGAAGGAAGTAAAGTGTGAATGTGGTCATGTGAATCCACATGGTACAGTGCTTTGTGAATCATGTGGGATAACATTAATGGAAGAAAAAACACAGGGGAAGCTCCACGATATGAGGTATGAAGGGAGTGCACGTCGCTCTCAAACGTACAACAAAACGATGATCGATAAGATTTGGAACTTTTTCTCTTCAGTAAAAGTCGGTGTTTGGTTAATTGTTATTACACTAATTGCATCTGCAGTAGGAACCATTTTTCCTCAGGAAATGTATATTCCCAATATTATGACTACTGCTGAGTATTATGAAGATCAGTATGGTTGGTTAGGAAAACTCTATTATGATCTTGGGTTTCATAATTTATATAGCTCTTGGTGGTATTTAGTCTTAATTGCTTCCATCGGTGTTTCTTTAGTCATTTGCAGCATCGATAGAGCCGTTCCACTTTATAGAGCTTTAAAGAAACAAAGGGTTACCCGTCATGAAAGTTTTTTAAAGCGTCAACGTTTGTTTACGGTTTCTACTTCTGAGAATGTAGATGAGTCTTTTGCAAAGGTAAAAGAAAATTTAAAATTAAGACGTTATAAGATTCGTGAAGAAGACGGGAATATTCTCGCAGAAAAGGGACGCTTTTCAAGATGGGGTCCGTATGTGAACCACTGTGGGTTAATTATCTTCCTCTTAGGTGGAATGCTTCGTTTCGTTCCAGGAATGTACATTGATAGTATGCTCTGGTTAAGAGAAGGAGAAACAAAAGTAATTCCTGAAACGAACGGGGAGTATTACTTAGAAAACAAAGAATTTACGCTAGAGGTTTATGATAAGGAAAAAGATAATGAAGCTTTTAGTGAAGCAATTGAAAGTGCAGGGATGGTTCCGAAAAACTTTCAATCTGATGTCATCCTTTATAAGAAGGCAGATGATTCTCTCCCTGGTGAAGAAGCAGAATTAGAAGAAATAAAAGAACATAATATTCGTGTAAACCAACCTTTAAAATTCGATGGGTATGCTCTCTACCAAACAGAGTATAGACTTGGTGAATTATCAACGATGTCATTTACGCTTGTAAATAAGGTTAGTAAGGAAGAATTCGGCAGTCTTGAAATTGACTTGAACGAACCGCAGAAGAATTTTGATTTAGGCAACGGGTACTCAGTTGAAGTAATGAGTTATTTTCCAGACTTTGAATTTAACGATAGCGGAGAACCGACAACGAAATCACGGATTCCTAATAATCCAGCATTCGTATTTAAAATGTTCTCTCCTGAAAAGCCAGATGGTGAAATCAGTTTTGTAGCGATTCAGCAAAACTTAGAACCTTTTGGAGATAATGAATACCAACTTCGATTCTCAGGAATTGAAACAAATGATGTAACGGGCTTAACCGTTCGCAAGGATCTAACTCTTTGGTTATTTGCTGTAGGTGGCTTTATCTTCATGGTTGGGGTTGCTCAAGGCTCTTATTGGAACCATAGAAGAATCTGGTTGAGAAGAAAAGGCGATGAAATTTGGGTGGCTGCTCATACCAATAAAAACTGGTATGGAATAAAACGAGAAATTAGTACAATTCTAGAAGGTTCAGGGATAGATGAGCCAATAGATCAACTACAAGAAAAAGAAGACGCAAACTCCCAATTGAAAAAAGATCGTGAGAATGAGTAGTCATCATTCTCGAAGTAAGGAGGAATTAGGTTGGCTAATTTAAGTGCAAACCTTCTATTAATAGCATTCATTTTATACTTAGTTGCAATTCCCTTTTTCGGAGGCGCAATCAGACAGAAAAAAGGGTTGGATGAAACGAAATCCTTTGCAAAGTGGGCAAAAATAGGGATTGTCATTACCATCATTGGTTTTCTTGCCCAACTTGGATTTTTCATTACAAGATGGATCGTTGCTGGACATGCTCCATTAAGTAATCTATTTGAATACACCACTTTCTTCGGAATGTGTTTAGTAGCTGCGTTTATTTTAATCTACTTTATTTATAAAACCTCTATCTTAGGAATGTTTGTTTTACCGATTGCTCTTTTGATTATTGCATATGCGAGCATGTTCCCAAGAGAGATTTCTCCATTAATACCAGCATTACAGAGTCACTGGTTACAAGTTCACGTTTCAACAGTTGCTCTTGGAGAAGCTATCCTTGCTGTGAGTTTTGGTGCGGCACTAATCTATTTAGTTAAAGCGATTGATCATACAAAGCGAAGTAAAAGTACAATCTGGTTAGAAGTGATTATGTATTCGATCGTATCAGTTGTTGGTTTTATAGCCGTTACTTCTACGTTTGCTATTACCGATTATCAAGCATCTTACAGCTATATTGATAAAAATGGCGCAGAATCACAAATGGATTATACGATGCCGGCCGTTATCGGGCCTAATGAGTGGCAAGCGATTGAAGATGGAACATTTGAGCCATGGATTCAAGTACCTGGCATTATTAATGCGAAGAAATTAAATACAGTGGTTTGGTCATTAGCAGCTGGTTTAATCCTTTATATAGTGCTTAGACTTATTTTGAGAAAAACGATTGGTGCAGCCCTTCAGCCATTAACGAAAAATATTAAACTCGATTTAGTGGATGAAATTAGCTATCGTTCTGTATTGATTGGCTTTCCGGTATTCACTTTAGGTGGTCTAGTATTTGCAATGATCTGGGCTCAGATTGCTTGGACTCGCTTTTGGGGTTGGGATCCGAAAGAAGTTTGGGCACTCATCACATGGTTGTTCTATGCTGCCTTCTTGCATCTTCGTCTGGCAAAAGGCTGGCATGGTGAAAAATCAGCTTGGTTAGCGGTAATTGGTTTTGCCATCATCATGTTCAACTTAATTGCGGTAAATCTAGTCATTGCTGGATTACATTCATACGCAGGATAAGAAATTGCGATAAAATCTTATGTAATAGTTAAAATTTTTACCATATGCCTTCACTTTTTGTGGAGGCATTTTTCAAAAAAATCAATGTGGAAGATTTATCAATATATTCGATTTAAAGAAGCAAAGTGTCTAACTTTTCGACAATCGTTTATAATGAAAATAAGAATATATTTTTCATGCTAGGGGGAGCGGTAAATGGATAAAGAAGTAAGAATTTTAGTTGTCGATGATGAAGAAAGAATTAGACGTCTTTTGAAGATGTATTTAGAAAGAGAAGATTATTTAATTGATGAAGCAGAAGATGGCAATGAGGCATTGGCAAAAGCGATTGCAAATGACTATGATGTAATTCTTCTTGATTTAATGATGCCGGGTAAAGATGGAATTGAAGTATGTCGAGAATTAAGGGACAAGAAAGCAACTCCTGTTATCATGCTTACAGCAAAAGGAGAAGAGGTTAATCGTGTCCAAGGATTTGAAGTGGGTACAGACGATTATATTGTAAAGCCATTTAGTCCTCGTGAAGTGGTTCTTCGCGTAAAAGCTTTACTAAGAAGATCATCAAGTACTTCTTATTTACAAACGGAAACAACGACGAAAGATGTTATTGTCTTTCCTAGCTTAACTATCGATAATGACGCTCATCGTGTCATTGCTGAAGGAAAAGAAGTGAGTCTGACTCCAAAAGAATATGAACTTCTATATTTCTTAGCGAAAACACCAGATAAAGTATTTGATCGGGAACAGCTATTAAAGGAAGTATGGCATTATGAATTTTTCGGTGACTTACGTACAGTTGATACGCATGTGAAACGCTTACGTGAAAAGTTAAATAAAGTTTCAGAGGAAGCTGCTAGTATGATTGTGACGGTTTGGGGTGTTGGCTACAAGTTTGAGGTTGGCAATGAATGATGTTCTGGCGTAGCGTTGTTGGTAAACTGTGGTTTACCATTCTTTTTCTTGTAATATTCGTCCTGTTTATATTAACAGTGATGCTTCTAGAATATTTTGAAAACTATCATATTAATGAAACGGAAGACAGCCTGGAAAAAACAGCCACACGTATTTCTCACTTTTTAGAGGAGCAGGATGAAAATATTGGTCTTCAACTAGCATGGGAACTTCTTGATGATAAAACTGAAGCTATGATTATATTCGATGAAAATGATTATATTTCATCACCTACGATAGAAAAAAATGTTGGTTTACCCGTCAGTTATTTTTTAAACGATCCAGAGTTAGTCGATGTTTTTAAAGAAAGTAAAGAAGTTAAAAAAATGGCTACATTTCCAGTCTCTAATTATGATGAGGATTCACGATTATTAATTATCGGTGCTCCTATTCATATGGAAGGCAGGGAAAATGGTGCAGTATTCATCATGCAGTCTTTAGCTGTAATGGAGCAAACGTCAAATTCAACGAAGAAATTTATTTTGCTTGCTGCTGGTGTTGCTATCATTTTAACGACAATTTTTGCTTTCTTCTTAGCAACGAGGATTAATGCCCCGCTTCGAAAAATGAAGGAGGCTGCTTTTGAAATTGCACGAGGAAAGTTTGATACAAAGGTTCCGATTTTAACAAATGACGAAATTGGAGAACTTGCGACTGCTTTTAACCAGATGGGTAGACAATTAAAATTTAATCTAAATGCCCTTAGTCAGGAAAAAGAGCAACTATCGAGCATTCTTAGCAGTATGGTCGATGGAGTTATAACTTTTAATCGGGACGGAACTATCTTGATTACAAATCCTCCTGCTGAAAGATTTTTGCAGGACTGGTATTTTGAACAGGATGGGAAATCGAAAAGTACAGAAGAAGTACCTTTTGAAGTAATGGAACTTTTTAAACTAGCTGTTAATACGGAGCAGGAGCAAGTGGGTGAAATTTCTGTTCAGGGGCGCTTTTGGGTTATTATCGTAAGCCCGTTATATAATAATACTTTTATTCGCGGTGCTGTAGCTGTTGTACGGGATATGACAGAGGAGCGTCAACTTGATAAACTGCGACAAGATTTTATTGCTAACGTCTCTCATGAACTGAGGACTCCGATTTCCATGATGCAGGGCTACAGTGAAGCGATTGTCGATGGAATTGCCGAGTCTGAAGAAGAAAAGATGGAAATGGCAAAGGTCATATATGATGAATCGTTAAGGATGGGCCGACTAGTCAACGAATTATTGGATCTCGCTCGAATGGAAGCAGGACATATTCAGCTTGATATTAGTTTAATAGAAGTGAAGCCATATATGGAACGAATCATTCGCAAGTTTCATGGATTGGCGAAGGAAAAAGGGATTCATTTAAAAGGAGAATTCGATCAACTTGAATTTACTTATTATTTTGATGGCGATCGAATTGAGCAGGTTTTAACCAATTTAATTGATAATGCAATCAGGCATACTGAGGATAATGGAAATATTATTGTTTCAGGCCAGCTAGAAGAGAAGGGACTGCATGTCGAAGTATTTAATTCTGGTAAGGGAATTGCAGAAGAGGATCTTCCATTTGTCTTTGAACGTTTTTATAAAGGCGATAAGGCAAGAACGAGGGGACGTTCTGGAACCGGATTAGGTCTCGCCATCGCCCAAAATATTGTAGAGGGCCATAAAGGTCATATATCGGTCCATAGTAAAGATGGACACGGAACGACATTTTCCTTCTTTATCCCTCGAAATTTATAAAAACAACAAGAACCCTGCCGACTCATCTTGATTCACGAGGAACATCGAAAAGCGGAATCGGCTTGTTTAGCCCCGACAAGCACTGGAAGGTCAGAGGTTGAAGTCTGTCATTTTGACTTCAACAACTGACCTGAAGTGACCTCGAGGGGCTAGCCGCTGGAGCTAGCCAAATCGAAAAGCGGAGAGCGCTCGGAGCTAGACCGATCGAAAAGCGGAATCGGCTTGTTCATAATTAACATCTCCAAAAGGAAGGAGTTTTTTAAAACTCCTTCCTTTTTTAGTTGAAAAATACTATATTAGTGATATTGGTAACTAATTTCATAAGTTATTTTTTCTATTTGAATCAACCTAATCAAGATTAAGTGAAAAGGACAAGAATACATACATAATTTCACGAATATGGGTGTAACTTTTGTCGATAAAATAACGACTAATTGGTTGAACGGGGAGGGAAACCAATGGACTCCGTTTTTGATGAACTGTATTCAAAATATCATCATGACGTTTTTCAATTTATTTTTTATATGGTCAAAAATAGAGAACAAGCTGAAGATCTTGTTCAAGAGGTATATATAAGAGTATTGAAATCCTATGATCGTTTTGAGGGGAAAAGTAGTGAAAAAACATGGCTATTTTCGATTGCCAGAAATGTTGCCATTGATCATTTCCGTAAACAAAAGGGATGGAGGCAAAAAATTGCCGAGAAATTTGACTGGTCAACAGGTCAGATTAAGGATGAAAATCCTATTCCTGAAGAAATTGCCCTGCAAAATGAGGAAATCTCATTAATATATCAATGTTTAGAGCATTGCACCGTTGATCAAAGGATGGTTATTATTTTGCGTTATATTCAAGAATTGACCATTATTGAAACGGCTGAGGCGTTAGGCTGGACAGAAAGTAAGGTTAAGACGACACAGCATCGCGCATTAAAAGTATTGAAAAAGGAAATGGAAGAGAAAATGGCAAAGGAGGGGACAACGAGTGAGAAAATCAGAGTGGAGCGATGAACAGCTAGAAAAATTACTACGTGAAATGCCAAGGATCGAAGACAAACGGGATCCTCGAGATATTTATCAAAATATTTCGCTGAAAATGGCTAAGAAAAAGCAACGCTCCTGGATCATCCCTTCTGTTGCCACTGCTGCAGCAGTTTTAATATTAGCGGTACTTACTCCCAATCTTTTTAGTGGGAATTTCTCATCTGAGAGTTCGATGGAAAGTCGAAGCGTAAGTGAACAAGCGGATCAAGCTGAAATGAATATGATGGTAGAGGATAAACAAGAGCAAGAACAAGATAATCATGTTGAGGAAAAAATAGAAATAGCGAGCGAGGATAAAGTAGTAGAAGAAGGATCTGAGATATCTACTGATGATGGCATAGATGAAGTGTACACAGCATTATATGATGAAGATGTGGCAGATGAGAATGTCTTTATTTTTGCCATTCCAGATCGAGAGGGACAAAACATCGTTCCGATTACCGTACTTGTTCCAAAGGAAAAAGGTAAATCTCTATTTGAACAATACGTTGATACGATGCCAAAATTACTTGAAAATGAATGGGGCCTAAAAGAGTATTTCCCGCTAAAAGACGTAGAGTTATCAGTGGATGAAGATGGAATTTTAAAGGTGAATATTCCAAGTGGGCAAACTTTACAAGGCTCTTCAAATGAAATCGCATTTACTTCAGCACTTAAACGAACAGCTAAAACTCTAGGATTGAACGGAATTGAATTATATACGGATGATCAACCAGGAATTGAAATGGGAAATAGTGGGAATTTACAGACATTAGATCTGTCAGAAGACGCAAACTTTGCTTATTATTTTTATTACTCAGGAACGAATTCAAGGACCCCATATCTAGTCCCATATGGTGGTACGTTTAATAATGTCGAATCAGCCCTGGATGCGATGAAGGAAAATGTCAATACTCATCAATTAGAGGCTTCAATACCAGAGAATTTAGAGATAGAAGAAGTTCACTCGGAGGATAAGGAAATGTTAACCCTGCAGCTTAAAGAGAAATCAGAGGTTTCTGACACTCCTACCATCTTGCAAACCATCGAAGCAATATTACTAACAGCAAAAGAATTTGATTTTGAGAAAGTAAAAATAGAATACAATAATCTTGAAAGTATTGGAAAATTTACCTTTAACAAGGAAATAAATGTTCCTGTCGCACCAAATAAAATGGATTTACTGAACTAGGATCAGCTAATTAGCTGGTCTTTTTTAATTCTTAATAAAAATTTTTTGTATAAAAAAACGAAAGCTATCCAAATAATAACAAATGTGTCTCTGTAAAGTGGTAGTGCTTAGGGGGAAGAGGATTTCAGAGGTTTTTCATTTTACTCCGCTTAATTCGCAGTTCTAACAAAGTACATGCTGTCATATCGTGTAGGGAAAAGCTCAAATTAAGGAGGATACTAATGAGAGACTTTGCAAAACGTTTATTAATTGCTGGGATCATGGCCTTTTTTATAAGCCTGTTATTTATAGGAGGAAAAAATACGCAAGCGGAAACCATTGATATACAGGAAGCGGCGGCACATTGGATGTGGCCAGCGGATGGAGTCATAACAGATACATACGGAACGAGGAACGGAAAACATAAAGGGATTGATATTGCAGGTGGACTTGGAACACCGATTCATGTGGTAGACGAAGGGATTGTTACAAGGTCATATTACTCCAGTTCTTATGGGCATGTCGTATTCGTCAAGCACCCGAATCATTTTGAAACTGTGTATGCACATCTCAGTAAACGTAAAGTAAGTGAAGGACAAAAGGTAAAACAAGGAGAAATAATAGGAGATATGGGAAGTACGGGCCGCTCCTCTGGTGTGCATTTGCATTTTGAAGTACATAAACATGAATGGACAGTAAATAAAGAAAACTCTCTTAATCCTGTTGTTATTCTTGGAAAAGTTGATGTAGGAGAAACAGTTCAAGCTATGGTAGAGCAACGGAAAAATGGACAGGTTGCAGGAATAATGGAAGAAACAGACAAAGAGAATGTAGTTGTCGAGGAAAAACAGGAGAGTGAGACTACACAAGAAAATCAAACGATTGAAACAGCATCCATAGATGATTTGTCGAAATATTTACTTAGTAGCGATTTCGAATTATTGAAAGGGGAAGAAGAAGCAGATCGTGAGGAAAGTGGAGAAGCGGCATCAGAGGAAGTGATTCACATCGTTCAAAGCGGAGATACTTTATGGGACCTAGCTGAAAAATATGAATCATCTGTTGTTAGCATTATGGAATCAAATCAATTGACCGATGATGTCATTCTGCCAAATCAACAATTAATTATAGAGGAGCTTTCTGATGAACAATATATTGTTCAACCTGGAGACTCATTGGAAAGCATAGCCAAGGAAGCCAATTTAACGGTAGAAGATTTGAAGGAAATCAATCATTTGAGTAATGAAGTTATTCATCCACAACAAGTACTAACCATTAAGAAACCATAAAAAATCGGAGGATTTGCTCCTCCGATCCCAAATAATTATTAAAGGCTAATTTGATTCATTATTACGATATCATCTAGTTTTGAAAGCAATTCGAAAGCAGTAGATTCTAGTGGTTTATCAAAGGATAGAACCATACTGGCTTCACCACCTGCTTCCTTTCGACCTACTTGCATGGTCGCTATATTAATAGAATGATCGCCTAATATTTTCCCAACGCGGCCAATGACACCTGGGCGATCCATATGTTGTATATAGAGTAAATTTCCTTCAGGGTGAAAATCAATATTGAAATCATTCATATAGACAATTCGAGGACCGTAATGATCGATATAGGTACCTCTAAGGGTAAACTGTCTATTTTCAATTTTAGCAGTGACGGTAATACTGTTTGCATAGCCAAAAGAGTTCGTTGAAATTTTTTCACCGACGGTAATACCACGTTCTTTTGCGGTAAGAAGAGCGTTAACCTCATTTACATGGACGTCAATTCGGTTCTTAAAGAAACCGGATAAAAGTGCTTTTGTTAAGTAGGTTGTTTCAAGATCTGAGACACTTCCCGCATAAGTAATCGATAATTCATGAACACCTTCTTTTACACATTGAGATAAGATAGAGCCAATCTGCTTTGATAGATGGTGGAATGGGCGGATCTTATCATAAATATCCTTTGACATAGCTGGAAGATTGATCGAGTTTGTGACCGGTTTATCTTCAAAATACGTTCTTACTTCCTGTGCCACCTGTGTTGCCACGTTTAATTGTGCTTCTTTCGTAGAAGCTCCTAAATGTGGGGTCACGATCACATTATCGAATTTTAAAAGCGGGTGCTCTCCTGGTGGCTCCACTTCAAATACATCAAGGGCAGCACCTGCAACATGTCCATTTCCGATAAAGACAGCTAATGCTTGTTCATCGATGATCCCACCACGGGCACAATTTAGAAAATAAACACCTTTTTTCGTTTTTTCCAATGCTTGTTCATTGATTAGCCCTTTTGTTTCACTTGTTAGAGGGGTATGTACAGTGATAATATCAGCCTGTTCAAGTACTTCGTCAAGTGTACAGCTTTGGACATTTAGACTTTGTGCTCTTTCTTTGGTTAGGAAAGGATCAAAGACGAGTACTGTCATTCCGAAAACTTTTGCTCTTTTTGCAATTTCTGATCCGATTCTACCTAATCCAACGATTCCAAGTGCCTTTCCATATAATTCATTTCCAACAAAGGTATTTCTTTTCCATTCCATATTTTTAACAGAAGCATGTGCTTGAGGAATATTACGCATTAATGAGGCCATCATCGCAAAAGTATGCTCAGCAGTTGAAATCGTATTTCCATCTGGAGCATTGACGACAATAATTCCTCGTTTCGTTGCTGCATCAACATCTATATTATCAACACCGACACCTGCTCTGGCGATGATTTTTAGTTGGGGCATTTTTTCAAGGAGTTCTTCGGTCACTTTGGTTGCACTTCTTACAAGGATGGCGTCAATTTTTTCTAAGTCGACATCTGCATCTGTGACTTTTTTTTCAATTAATTGAGCGTCTGCATAGTCTAATAATGGCTGTAAGCCTTCTGCATTAATTGCATCAGCTACTAAAACTTGATACATTTGAACATCTCCCACTAATTATCAATTTTCTGATTATTTTACAAAACGAATATTAATCTGTCAATGAAGAATTAATGTTCGTATTAATATGAAAACGCTTTCTGTGGTAGATGACATAAATAAGTAAGAAAAACCTCCTACAAAATGTAAGGAGCTTCAGTTTGTCTCATTCGATTCAACCATCTCTCACCATTAAGCGGAATTTTTCCTGTTATTTTTTCATAACGATATTCTTACTGTTTGTACGAACATTAAGTCGAGGGAATTTGTAAATTCCTTGATATCAATAAAAAAATCGTAGGCCAACATTGAACCTACGATTTTTTACGTATTCATTATCTTTTGTTCAAAACGTCTGTTAGGACTGGAACAATTTGTTTTTTACGAGAAACAACCCCTTTTAATAGGGCTGAATGGTTTTCTAATTTCACATCATAGGCTTCTTCTACAGCATCAGCTGATTGACCTAAAGCGATAGCAGTTGAATCACTGTTTAAAATATCCGTGATCACAAAAACAAATAAATCTAAGCCTTTCTTGTCAATGACAGTTTGAAGTGCTGCTTCTAATTCAGTCTGTCTTGAAAGGACATCTTGAACATCAACTGTATTAACCTGTGCGACTTCAACCTTCCTTGTTCCCATTTGGAATTCTTTCGCATCTAGGGTGATTAATTGCTCAATCGATTTCTGGCTTAAATCAGCTCCCGCTTTAAGCATGTCTAAGCCATACTTCTCCACGTCTACTCCAGCGATTTGAGCTAGTTCACGTGCCGCTTGGATGTCTTCTTCTGTGCAAGTAGGGGATTTGAATAATAAAGAATCAGAAATGATTGCTGAAAGCATTAAACCTGCAATATTCTTTTCGATTTCTATGTTATTTTCTTTGTAAAGCTTTTTAAGAATAGTAGCAGTACATCCTACAGGCTCTGCACGATAGTATAAAGGTTCACTCGTTTCAAAATTAGCGATTCGATGGTGGTCAATTACTTCTAAAACACGTACTTCGTTGATGTCATTTGCACTTTGTTGACGTTCATTATGATCGACTAAAATAACTTGCTTCGTTTCTGAAGCGACAGTAGTAATAAGACGAGGTACCTCGTGATCAAATGTTTTAAGAGCATACTCCGTTTCACCGTTTATCTCGCCTAAGCGAACTGGCTCAGTATCTAGTCCAAGTTGATTTTTTAAATGAGAATATGCAATTGCAGAACAAATCGTATCCGTATCTGGATTTTTGTGACCGAAAATAAGAATTTTATCCATGTTTATCTCCTTTAACATAAAATGTTGATAGGTTTCTTTCTAAAGCGATTGGCCTATCTTTTTATGAAATTCCTATTATAATTTACCATAAAATCGTTGAAAATAACAAAAATAAGGAGTATAAGGTTAAGTTCTTCACAAAGAAGCTTTAGTACGCTATAATAATGATGTAATTAAATATTGGTCTATCTTCGGGGCAGGGTGTAATTCCCGACCGGCGGTAATGAGATATTTTTCTCTAAAGCCCGCGAGCCACTAATAAGCATGGAGTTGTATTCGAGAAGAAATGCTTCTTGAATATAGACAAATGCTTTGGCAGGATTTGGTGCAATTCCAAAGCCGACAGTATAGTCTGGATGGGAGAAGATGGAGGTTCTGCAAACGTTCAAATTTTGCTAGTTTGAATGTTTATTAAGCGTGCCGTAATTCTCCCTCAAGTTTACTTGGGGGAGTTTCTGTTTTATTGGGATAATAGGATGATGTTTAAAAAGTGAATACGTTTTATGGACATCATTGTATGATTCTAAATTAGGCAAGCTTAGTAATGCTGAACCTTTCTTCTTTAGGAGAGATGGATCCTAAAAAGGAGAGAGGAAAATGAAGAAGTACAATGTCAAAGCTTTAGTCTCAATTGGAATGTTGAGTAGTATCGGGTTTGTTCTGATGCTCTTAAACTTTCCGCTACCACCTTTTCCAAAGTTTTTAATGGTGGATTTTAGTGATATTCCTGCCTTAATTGCAGCGCTTATTTTTGGTCCAGTTGCAGGGGTATTGGTTGAATTATTTAAGAATGTTTTAGATTACATTTTGACAAGCAGTGATACTGGTATTCCAGTCGGGCATTTCTCGAATTTCGTCGCAGGCGTTCTATTCGTAGTACCTGCATATTACATCTATGAGAAACTGAAAACGAAAAAGGGAATGACATATGCCTTATTAACGTCAACCATTTTGATGGCTCTTGTTATGAGCGTATTGAATTATTTTATCTTTTTACCAGCTTACACGATGTTTATGGGATTCCCAGCGATGTCAGGGGAGGAAGCACGCCAAATGATTGTGGCAGGTATTCTTCCATTTAATATTCTAAAAGGAATCATGATTTCAATCGTATTCATGCTTCTCTTTACTAGAATGAGTACGTGGATTGGTAAACAGCGGCAGATTGCTTTTAAATAATGTTTCTTCGAAAATGAAGGAAATGCTTTTATATAAATTGAAAAAAACTCCTCTCTAATGTAAGAGAGGAGTTTTTTGTATTCTATTCAAACTTTAATGCATCTCCATCAAATGGTTCGTCAGCAACTTTAATGGAATCAGTTGGGCAACCTTCAAAGGCGTCCATCATATCGTCTATTAAAACATCTGGAATTTCAACGATTCCTTCGTTATCATCAAGTGTAACGAATGCGATGCCTTCATCATCGTAATCATAAATATCTGGTGCTGCTGCTCCGCAAGCCCCACATGCGATGCATGTTTCTTTGTCAACAATTGTGTATTTTGCCATGAAAAAACCTCCCAATGAATTAAACATTTATTTTTTACATTTCATAAAGTATCTGAAACGTATCCCTCATCCTTTATTGTAAAACTGTATGAGGAACATTTCAATAAAAAAATAATGAGAATGCTTATCATAACAACGTTTTCGAATGGAATATGATCCTTTCCTTCGTTTTCATGGTAAAATAAATGGAGAAACAAGTCGAATTATAGAAATACTTGTATCGTTGTTTATAGAATCTTTTAATCCATTATTTTCCAAAATATAGTAATAGGGTGATAGAATGCCAACTCCTTTTTTACATTTGGTCGTTCTTCTATGTTTACAAAGAATAAATAGTGAGAGAACGATTTACTCTTTATATCATCTCCTATGCGGAAAGAAATCTTCCCAAACGATCCAAGATGCACATCTTTTCCAAATTACGCAATTTTATAGAACATATAATTCGTTAACTAGAAAACAATACGAGAACATCATTATCGAGCTTGAAAGATTAAATTTAATTGTTCTAACGAAGGAGCAGCATTACGTTCTAACGGATGATGGAAGAGTGTTTTTGGAGAATGAGTTGAAAAGTTATCCTTTTTTATCTTATTTAGATGGCTGGAATTATCAGTATTCAGAGGTATTTTGGCAAAGATTATCATTAGTGGTTCAAGTCACCTCCCATTTAGTGAATAAAGATCGGAATTACATTCCAATTCAGAGAAATAGACATTTGCTTAACTGGTTAAAAAGTTTTTTCTTACATCATCGGCTTAATCGTAAGGAATTTAGTCGAAATCTCTATGAAGAACTTCACCTTGTACTGGATCAGAGTGCTGAAATCAGTCCCAATGTTTTAGTTATTCGTTTTACAGGTTACGAAAACATTGGATTAACGGAAAAACAAGCATGTGATTATCTAGAGATGGAGCAAACGCTGTACCAATACCAGTTTCAAGCATTACTACATTATATATTGGAAAAAGTTCAAAATGTTCCAGGGAGATTTGCCCTTTTATCCTCTCTAATAATGGATTTGCAAACCACTTTCCAGATTACAGAATCGAGTAAAAAAACGTTAGACCTCTTAAATAAAGGACTTTCAATTGAAAGAATCGCGCAAATAAGAAAATTGAAAGTCAGTACCATACAGGATCATATTGTGGAGCTTGCTCTTCAGATGAAATCATTTCAAATTGACCCTTTTGTGGACAAGCAAACAATGAATCTGATATTAAAAGCGCGCGAAGAGGCAGCATCTAAACAATTAAGGTATATACGTGAATTGGTACCAGAAGCGACCTATTTTCAAATACGCTTAGTGTTGAGCAAATTTGGTGATAACGATGAGTCATAATTTAGAGAAAGAATTACAAGACCATTTCCGCTTTCCTTCATTTAGACCTGGGCAAAAGGAGGTTGTGTCTTCTGTTATAGACAGCAAACATACGGTAGCTGTTCTGCCTACGGGTACAGGAAAATCATTGTGCTATCAACTTCCAGGCTATTTATTGCCAGGTGCCGTGGTGATTGTTTCTCCTCTCTTGTCACTGATGCAAGACCAGGTTGAACAGATGCAAATGCAGGGAGAAAAAAGAGTGATTGCCCTCAACTCATTTTTAACGGGGACTGAGAGAATGAGGGTGCTCAGTCAACTCAAAAAGTATAAGTTCATCTTCATTTCACCTGAAATGCTAAATCTCCAGGAAATAAAGAAAAAGCTTCGAGCTTTGTCCATTTCCTTATTTGTCATAGATGAAGCTCATTGTATATCGCAATGGGGATATGATTTTCGCCCAGATTATATGAAGCTCGGTTCGGTAAGAGAAGAGCTGGATAATCCGTTAACATTAGCATTGACAGCGACTGCCACGAAAGAAGTAGTAAGTGATATTGTCAAATCCTTACATTTGCATTCTTGGGAAGAGCATCTATTTTCTGTCGATCGTCCTAATATCGCATTGAAGGTCGAAGAAGTGGAGAATCCAGAACTAAAAGAACAACGACTTCTAGATTTAGTTGCATCCTTACAGGGACCAGGGATCATCTATTTTTCAAGTCGGAAGAGGGCAGAAGCCATCGTGGAACGATTGAGGTCTAGGGGAATAGACAGCGTGATGGCTTATCATGGAGGAATGGATCAAGAAAGTCGAACTCTGATTCAACAACAATTTATCCATGGTCAGCTTGATCTTATTTGTGCTACGAGTGCTTTTGGCATGGGCGTGAACAAAGAAGATATTCGTTTTATTATACATTATCATCTGCCATTGCAAATCGAATCCTATTTACAAGAAATTGGACGTGCTGGAAGAGACGGAAAAAAAAGCATAGCTATTTTGTTATATGCACCAGGTGATGAAGCTCTTTCCTATCATTTAGTCGAAAATGAATTGCCAAATGAATTCCAAATTGAGCGTGTCATCGAATGGATGGACGGTTCTTCCCATAACACCATTCAATATCATGAGGAAGAGGTTCGGAACTTTGCTGGCTTAAATGATATTCAATGGCGATTAATAAATGATTTTATTCAAAGTATGGAAAGTACCGAATATTTGCAATCCAATATGAAAAAATTTATCCGTTTTGTCGAAGAAAGAACTAGCTTAAAGAAGAAAAAAATTGAAGAAATCAAGAATTGGGCACAATCTCATCAATGTCGTAGAGAAAAAATCTTGAATTATTTTGATGAAGAAAAGAAAATAGTGATTAAAGATTGTTGTGATGTATGTGGGATAGATTTTGAGCCATTTAGGAAAAAAGAGGAGAAAACAGAGGCAATAACTTTTCCTTTTGATTGGAAATCCTATTTATCCACCATTTTATTAAAAGAGTGAGCGTGAGTCCATGAAAAACAAATATACAGAATTAATTCAAGGGTTAACAGATCGAGAAATCACGTTTCATCTTGTTGCAACGCAAGTGTTATTACTAGTTATTGCATTAGTGATGGGATTTTTTTTGTTTGAAGATTTTTCATCGTTCTGGGATCTTTTCGTTTGGAATGATTGGAAGATATGGTACGTAGGTGGAGTTGCTGGATTAGCAATTGTTTTTTTGGATGTCTTGTTAATGAAAATTTTGCCACCATCTTATTATGATGATGGTGGTTTGAATAAACGGATGTTTGAAAATAGGACGATTGGGCAAATTGCTGGAATTGCTGCGATGGTTGCTGTAAGTGAGGAGATATTATTTAGAGGGGTGATCCAAACCCATTTCGGATTAGTTGTCACAAGTATTCTCTTTGCACTTATCCATTATCGTTATTTGTTTAATAAATTTCTTTTTGTCAATATTATCGTTCTCAGTTTTTTTATCGGCTACATTTATTACATGACGGAGAATCTTCTCGTCACGATTGTGCTACATTTTATTGTCGATTTTCTATTAGGTTTATCGGTGCGATTTAATAAACAACTACCTCAGGAACAGGAGGGAATTAATCATGAATAATGAGAAACCATACCGTGATCAAGCGGAACGGTTACGTAAACGAATTACAAAGAAAGAGGAACCCTTGGAGCATATAGAGCCGTCTAAAGAATTGCCACCAAGAAGTAGGGTGCATTATCAAAAAGCGAAGAGGACAAAGGTAAAGTTAAAATACCCACTTATTCGACTATTAGCGATCTTTTTTATTCTTTTACCGATTGTTAGCTTCAGTATTTATTCCATTAATGAAAGTAAAGCGAAACGTTCTGCGTCAGTTGAGCAAAATTTATCAGGAAATGTAGAGTCAGTCGATGTTAGAAATGATGACCCTGTAGAGAAAGTGGTTGAAGAAGAGGAAGAGCCAGAAATAGAAGTTGCTCCAGAGCCAGAAAAGGTTGAGCATGAAGAAGAACCTACTCCAGAGCCAGAAGAGGTTGAGCCAGTGAAAGTAGAGAGTACTCCATCTGCAGCCTCAACAGTACCAGACAAGGCTTCGCACAATGATAAAGCAACTGAACAAGAAGAAATCATATATCATAAAGTACAGAAGGAAGATACACTTTACCGGATTTCGATGAAATATTATAAATCGCAAGCGGGAATTGACATTATTAAACAAGCAAATGGCATTCAAGGAAATGAGATACAGCTCGGACAAACATTAAAAATACCGATCCAGAAATAAGGAGAAGACAATGTTATTTTCAAAATAGCATTGTCTTTTTTTACCCTGTTTCGCAATGATTGTGTTTTTTACGCTGTTTCCGAAAAGAGACTTTTTTAATCATAAATCGAAGGACAAGATCATATATTTTTACAAAAGCAGCATGGGATTTGTAGGTAACAAGGAGGAACACAATGGAGACATCGATTAAAATGCTTGATGATCGTACGGATAAGGCAACGAAGCAAATGCTCCAAAAAGTAGTAGAAAGAAAAAGAAAATTTGATGCCTTTACATTCAGGCATTTTGTTGTCATCTGGTTGACTGTATTTTCGTCTTTTATCTACCTTTTTATCTTATATAAAACACTCATGATACCGTACTCGTATTCTTTTGCAGCGATGTTTTCTGCCTTTGTTGATCACTCTTATAATCTATATGCTCTTGTCATCATAGTAGGCTTGTACGGATTAATGAATCTATTGAAAGAGAAGAAGGATAAGGCGGAAAAAGAATACCATGCCTTGCGTTGTGAAATCATTGATAAAAGCAAGGACTTATGGAAACCAGAAGAAGCTTGGAAAAATCGTCATCTCGTTTTTGAAATGATGAAAAAAAATTATGATATCAACCTTTATCACGAGAATAAATAATTTCAGCTTAGTATATAGAGGCAGTGTAAAGCTAGACTGCCTCTTTAAAGAGATTAAAAAAATATCTTCTTATCACGTTCTTCTTTCAGAATTTCTACAGCTTCTCGAAAACGTTGAGAATGAACAATTTCTCGTTCTCTTAAAAATCTCAACCCATCGTTCAAGTCAGGATCATCGCTAACATTAATGATCCATTGGTAAGTAGCTCGTGCTTTTTCCTCTGCCGCAATATCCTCATAAAGATCGGCAATTGGATCCCCTTTTGCTTGAATATAGGTTGATGTCCAAGGTGCTCCGGCGGCGTTATGATAGAAGAGGGCGTTATCATGATTTACATAGTGGTCGCCAAGTCCTGCAGCTTTCATCTGTTCAGGAGTTGCATCCTTTGTGAGCTTATAGATCATCGTTGCGATCATCTCTAAATGAGCAAATTCTTCAGTGCCAATATCCGTTAAGAGACCAATTACTTTATCTGGAATCGAATAACGCTGGTTCAAATATCTAAGCGCTGCAGACAATTCTCCGTCGGCCCCTCCATACTGCTCAATCAAAAATTTCGCAAGCATCGGATTACACGTACTGACCTTCACTGGATATTGGAGCTTTTTTTCATAAATCCACATATGAATCTATCCCTCCTACTGTTGGATTGTTTATATGATTAAACTTGCCATGGCCACGGGGCGTCGTCCCAATTCCATGGTTGACCGGAATAGCTATGCCCGAACTGCATCAATGGACCGTACACGCTCTCAACCGCTTTTCTTAACTTTTTTCTCTCCTTTGCGTAATGATTAAACTGATTGATCGCTTCTAAATCATTGTTATGGGTATTTAAATATAAGCTTAGCTCGACAAGTACAAAATCAACTGCTTGAAGTTGCTCCATCAGCTCATAAAACTCTGGTGGCAATTGTTTACTCATGAAGATTTTCCTCCCTTAGCAGCTAATTCTCGAGAATTGTAATAAGGGTCGTATAAGGGCTTCCATAGAGTTCCAGCTCTTAATGCTTCCATTGGTGAGAATTGGGGGAAATTATTTGGTTGAAATCCGATGTATAAATTCGGTGGTGTGGAATATTTTTTAACTTTAATCGGTGGACAAGGATCAAATGGACCAACGAAGGGGGAGTAGGTTTTATAAGGTGTAAACATAGTTGACCTCCTTTATGGATATATCATTCAATTTTATGAAAAAAAACGGCAGACATGACAGTTATTTTCATTATAAGGAAAGGAGTTCTTTCTACTATTGTAGAATATAGTAAGAGTGTACATATTAATACGGAGGTGAAAAAAATGTTTGTTAAGAATATTATGATGCCGAAACATCAAACATTTACCGTCCGGGCGGATGAACCTTTAAGAGTTGCCTTGGACAAATTAGAAGAGCATAAAATCGATGGTTTGCCTGTGTTAAAAGGCAATCAATATGCAGGTATAGTGACAAGGTATAATCTCTATGAGAATTTTTTTACCTCTAACCTTTCTAGGGATGATTATTTGGAGAAAAAGAGTTGCGCAGATATTGCAACAAATGAAGATAAATATTTACAAGGACAAGAAATTTTTGAGAAAACATTGCTTGAACTGAAGGATTTCCCACTACTTGCGGTTGTAAACGATAAAAATGAATATTTAGGTGTTGTGACAAGATTTGATGTATTGGAGCAATTCCAATCTGCATTTGGAGTAAAGAGACCTGGAGTGAGGATTGCCTTTACATCGATTGAAACAGAAGGACGCCTTGCTCGTCTTGCTGAAATTGCACATCAATTCCATGAGCACATCATCTCTTTAGTTACTTTTGATGAAACGGATAAGCTTGTGCGTAGAATTGTGATGAAGATCGAGAAAAAAGACAATGTCGATAAATTTGTGAAGAAGCTGGAAGGTTCTGGTTTCCGAATTTTAGATATTTACGAGGATTGAGCAAGAAAAAGAATCCCTTTCATAAATTGATTATGAGAGGGATTTTTTCTGTTTTTTATAGCGATATGGTATGATTTTTAAAATAGCAAGGCAATATGGGAGGAACTATGGTTTACATTTTAGCAATTAGCATATTGAGCTTTGGGGTTGCTCTTATCACATATATGTATAAATTAGCCCATTCTGATCATGTTTTATATCAAGAAATCACATTTCCAAACTTTCCTGACAGCTTAGGTGAAGTAAAGCTGTTTTTTATATCCGATCTCCATCGCCGAGTTATTTCTGAGGAGATTGTAAAAGAAGTAAAGGGAAAAGTAGACATAGTGATCATTGGTGGAGACCTTCTAGAAAAAAGGGTACCGATTGAACGAGTTGAGCGAAACATCAAATTATTAACTGAAATAGGACCAACCTATTTTGTTTGGGGCAATAATGACTATGAAATTAATCCTCGGTTAATTGATGGATTACTTTTAAAATACGGGGTCAAAATTTTGGACAATACGGCAGTTTCCTTTGAGTCAGAAGAGGGGGAACGTTTTGTTTTGTTAGGGACAGATGATATTTCTCGGGAAAGGGATCGCCTGGATTTGGCTCTTCAAGATTCTGGAAAAGGAGGATTTAAGGTATTGATTAGCCATGATCCCAAAATTCAGCATCAATTAAAAGAAGAAGATCATATTTCGCTTGTTTTAAGTGGACATACGCATGGTGGTCAAATAAGAATATTTGGAATCGGTCCATATGAGATTGGAAAATTGAAGCGTTTAGGGGAGACAACCATTTTGGTGAGCAACGGTTATGGCACTACCTCATTGCCACTCCGACTAGGTGCTAGCCCTGAAACTCACGTTATTACGTTAAAAAAAGGCAACGAAGAATAATAAAAACCCTTTTTAGACGACTCACCATCCCTCTCGATTTACATAAACTAAAGCAAGAGTTGTCACAGTAGGGGGCAAAAAATATGCGCATTGAGCGATTAAATTATAATAAAATTAAGATCTTCCTTACATCAGACGATTTAATGGAAAGAGGATTGACAAAAGAGGATATTTGGAAAGATTCCCTCAAATGGCATCAACTTTTTCATGATATGCTTGAAGAGGCAAGCGATGAGTTTGGAGTTAAAATTGAAGGTTCGGTAGCGGTAGAGATCTTCTCTATGCATGCACAAGGCATGATCATGATTGTGACGATGGAAGAAGAGGAAGAAGAACAATCCCTACAAGATGGGTTTATAGATATGGCGGTTACAGCTAATAATAACGAAAATATCCTTTTTGAATTTGAAAGTTTTGAGGATATTATCCAGCTTACAAAACATCTCCGGAACTTAAATGTACTAGGTGGGAAACTATATAATTGGAATCAAAAGTATTTTTTATCTCTCAAAGAGGACTCGCTACATCAACCAGATAGTGTTATTGCGATTTTATCAGAATTTGGCGACGTATCGCTAAGGGGCATTCCTTGGCTCGAAGAATACGGACAGAACGTGATAAACGATCATGCGATCGAAACGATTATCGAGTATTTTTTAGCTAAATGAGAGCGATACAAAGACTTCCTTGCTAAGGGCAATTACTCTTACAGGAGTCTTTTTCTGTCTTTTAAGGAATAGTAAAAAGAAACTTTCTATTATAATAAGAATGATAACGTTTACATGATTATAAATTGTATGTAAAAAAGGCTCTCATTCATCTTGCATTAATTATCCAAACGTGTATACTTGTGACTGAAAGAGGACAATTATTGAAAGCGATTTTAGGAGGTTTATTTTAGATGGTAGCCGAGAAAGGTACTGAAAATATAAATCAAGAAGACAAGCTTGATGTCTTAAAGTCTACTCAAACTGTCATACACAATGCACTCGAAAGACTTGGATACCCTGAGGAAGTCTACGAGCTATTAAAAGAACCTTTAAGATTGATGACGGTCAAAATTCCAGTAAGAATGGATGATGGATCAGTAAAAGTCTTTACTGGCTACCGAGCCCAGCATAACGATGCGGTAGGGCCTACCAAAGGTGGAATTCGTTTTCACCCTAACGTAACTGAAAAAGAGGTAAAAGCACTCTCCATTTGGATGAGTTTAAAATGTGGAATAGTTGATCTGCCATATGGTGGCGGTAAAGGTGGGATCGTTTGTGATCCGCGAGATATGTCATTTAGAGAATTGGAACGTTTAAGCCGTGGGTATGTTCGAGCGATCAGCCAAATTGTTGGACCAACAAAAGATATACCGGCACCTGATGTTTTTACCAATTCACAAATCATGGCATGGATGATGGACGAATATAGCCGTATTGATGAATTTAATTCTCCTGGCTTTATTACCGGTAAGCCACTTGTTTTAGGAGGTTCCCATGGGAGAGAATCTGCAACAGCAAAGGGAGTAACGATTTGTATTGAAGAGGCTGCAAAAAAGAAAGGTATCGAAATAGAAGGAGCTCGTGTGGTAGTCCAAGGGTTTGGAAACGCGGGAAGCTTCTTATCTAAATTTATGCATGATGCAGGTGCCAAAGTAGTTGGAATTTCCGATGCATATGGTGGCTTGTATGATCCGGATGGATTAGATATCGATTATTTACTTGATCGTCGTGACAGCTTTGGAACGGTAACGAAACTATTTAATAACACGATTTCAAATAAAGAACTGTTGGAATTAGATTGTGATATTCTCGTTCCGGCAGCCATTGAAAATCAAATTACAGAAGATAATGCTCATAACATTAGAGCCAAAATTGTCGTGGAGGCAGCCAATGGCCCGACTACTTTAGAGGCCACACAAATTTTAACCGATCGAGGAATTCTTCTTGTGCCAGACGTACTGGCTTCAGCTGGCGGCGTGACCGTATCTTATTTTGAATGGGTTCAAAATAATCAAGGTTATTATTGGACAGAAGAAGAAGTAGAAGAAAAACTTAGAGCCGTTATGGTAAAATCATTTGAGAACATCTATCATACTGCTCAATCCCGTCGAGTCGACATGAGGCTCGCTGCCTACATGGTTGGAGTTAGAAAAATGGCAGAAGCATCCAGATTTAGAGGCTGGATTTAATACGTAATAGCGGAAGGACTCTGTTTCACACCGTAAGGCCCTGGAGAGACAGCGACTGAGATAAAGGATACGACGAGCGAAAGCGATTCGAGATCGACTTATAATAGGGTGGTGGCTTGTAGGACAATAGGTCCTGGAGCTGGATAGAGAAAAGCTGAGCGCAAAACATATATTAATTCTATAACGGAGAGGACTTACCACTTGGTGAGTCCTCCTTAGTTATTGTCGTTAAGGAGTGGTTTTTACATGAAACAAGAAGAGGTTATTGTTATTGGAGGAGGACCGTGTGGCATAGCTGCCGCAATCTCCTTAAAGAAAATTGGCATCGAGCCGGTCATTATTGAAAAAGGGAATATTGTAAATGCCATTTATCATTATCCAACACATCAAACCTTTTTTAGTACGAGTGAGAAGCTTGAAATTGGCAATTATCCTTTCGTAACCGAACACTATAAACCAAAGCGCAATCAAGCATTAGTTTATTATCGTGAAGTTGTAAAGAGAGAACAGTTACGCGTAAATACGTATGAGAAGGTACAATCTGTTCAGAAAGAGGAAAATGAAACCTTTACAGTTGTGACGGACAAACAAGTTTATAGATGTCAACATGTTGTCATTGCTACAGGTTATTATGATCATCCCAATTATATGAATGTGCCTGGTGAAGAATTGCCTAAAGTATTTCATTATTTTAAAGAAGCGCACCCTTACTTTGATAAAGATGTTGTTGTCATTGGAGGGAAAAACTCAAGTGTGGATGCAACGATTGAACTTGTAAAAGCAGGGGCGAGGGTAACGGTTCTCTATCGTGGATCTAGCTTTTCTTCAAGCATTAAGCCATGGATTCTTCCGGAGTTTGAATCTTTAATTCGTAATGGAATTGTGACGATGGAGTTTCAGGCACATGTGAAAGAAATTACTGAGGATAAAGTGGTCTATGTAAAAGAAGGTCAGGAAATTAAAATCAAAAATGATTTTGTCTTTGCGATGACAGGTTATCACCCCGATCATCATTTTCTTAAACAAATGGGTGTGGAAATTGACGAAGCGTCAGGCAGACCAATCTTTAACGAAGAGACGATGGAAACGAATGTATCAGGGATATACATTGCTGGAGTGATCGCAGCTGGAAATAATGCGAATGAAATCTTTATTGAAAATGGACGTTTTCACGGAAAGCAAATTGCAAACGCCATAAAATCACAGAAGTAATAAATTAGTGCTCCTTTGAAGCTTGGGTTTATTTGCAAATTTGTGATTCCATACTTCAAAGGAGGGAAAACTTTGACAAATCCACTTCACGTTTCAATTGAGACAACGTTATAGATGGATGAGCTGTTATGCTATTTCTATAAAAGAGCTTGCACCAAAAAGATACGGAAAATAAAGCAAGAGATGTCTTTTCAGAGATACTCGGACTTGAACCCTTAAATTAAATTGACGTATGATCATTCATACGTCAATTTTTGTATTTATTAGGCTCTCTTTTCAACGTAATAAAAAACAAAATGCCGCCGTCGTACACTTCATGTATCGCCATAACCATGATAACTGGCTTCTTGGTTTTTACAAATAACCACAATCTATACGAAAACTGCGATAGATTAAATAGAGTGCGCTCAAAAACGGACCTCTTTGGTGCGTTTTCTAAATGTTCCAATCAAATCGCAAAGGCTTGTTCGATTTGATTCCTGTCAGTCGTTGTTGCTAATAAGATAAGAAGTTTTAAACGGGCTTTCTGTCCGTTTAATCCATTGGAAAAAATGACGCCCATTTCTTTTAGTTGTTTTCCCCCACCTTCATAGGCATAGGTATCTTGTGCGATTCCATTAAAGCAGCGTGATACAAATACGACAGGAATATTGTTGTTAATTAATGCCTTTATTCCTGGTAGAGTCGCTGGTGGAAGATTTCCTTGGCCAAGAGCTTCGATGACAATTCCATCACAAGGTAATGCATTAATGGCGTCTAGTAAAGTTGAATCCATTCCAGCATGAGCTTTTATTAGAACGACCTTTTTCGAAACATCTGAGATCGGATAACATTCTGCACGAGTTGGACTATGGTGGAAGACGACACCTCGCTTTGTCACAATCCCAATCGGTCCGTACTGTGGACTTTGAAACGTACTAATATTGCTGGTATGAGTTTTTGTTACATTTTCAGCTGTATGGATTTCGTCATTTAATACGACAAGGACCCCTTTACCACGGGCTTCGTCACTACTTGCGACCTTTATTGATGAGATTAAATTATATAAACCATCAGCACCTATTTCATTACTTGAACGCATCGCTCCTGTGACGACGATAGGGAGTGTGCTTGCGAGTGTTAAGTCAAGAAAGTAGGCTGTCTCTTCAAGGGTATCTGTACCATGAGTTATCACAACGCCATCTATTTTATCGCTCAGGATTCGTTGAGAAATGTGCTCGCGAATTTTGAGCATCTCGGTGGGTGTGATATGAGGAGAAGGCAAATTAAATGGTTCATCTATAATTAAGTGAGCAAATTCCACTAATTCCTCTGTTTTTTTCGTCAATGGGTTTGACTCATTAGGTGTTACTGCACCGGTTTTTTCGTCTTCGCTCATTGAAATGGTTCCACCGGTATGAATGACAAGTATCTTTTTCTTCATTATGAAGCCTCCGTGTGTATTTCTCATTTTCATTCTATCTATTCCATGATACGATTAAAGGAGGGATTTCCTCAATTCTTTTTATTTATTTTTGACAAAATTAATTCCGATTGAGTAATTTATGTAAATTGTGGATTTAATGTATAGATTGAGATATAGAGCTCTATAAATAGCCTTGAAAAGAGGAACATAAATGTTGGGGATCTTATCAGCTGGGATAGCGCCTGGGTTGGCGTTATTAAGCTATTTTTATTTGAAAGATGAATATGACTCAGAACCAGTTTCTTTTGTTTTCAGGGCATTTATTTATGGGGCACTTCTCGTGTTTCCGATCATGTTTATTCAGTATGTCCTTGAGATAGAGAATTTGGTTCAATCAGAAGTGATTCACGCTTTCTTTTCAACCAGTCTTCTTGAAGAATTTTTTAAATGGTTTATCCTTATTTATACCGTTTATCAACATATAGAATTTGATGAGCCATACGATGGCATTGTTTATGGAGCGGCCGTATCTTTAGGATTTGCAACTGCTGAAAATATCTTTTACTTGGTTGGAAACGGCCTAGAATATGCAATGGGAAGAGCATTATTGCCAGTGTCTAGTCATGCGCTTTTTGGTGTCATTATGGGTTACTATTTAGGGAAGGCAAAATTTAGTCACGAATCTAGAGTGAAATGGTTTATCCTTTCCTTGCTGCTCCCATTTCTTCTGCACGGAATTTATGACTACATCTTGCTTTCTTTAAAAAATTGGGTCATGTACATGTTTCCGTTTATGATATTTTTATGGTGGCTTGCATTGAGAAAAGCGAAACTTGCAAGGACGCTACACTCACAAAATCATATTGAAGTAAATAAGGGCCTTCCATTATAAAAAATGGAGGGTTTTTTTATGTTTGTTAGCTAAGTTTCCATGCTTGTTTTTAGAAAGCATCTTGATTTTTTTGAATAAAAACCCTCTTACTACAAAAAATAGGCTCAAGTGGAGTACATTGCCTTTTAAAGTAAGATTACGGAACAAGTTCATCTTAGGAAACAAATTCAATTGGGGGTGCATTCATTGAGCAAGAAGCTTTTATTATCAAAAGTCTTCCTTATTTTTTCAATTTGTATAATTTGTGTTCCATTGAGTATGAACGAGAAGACTGCAGATGCTTTCTCCGACCAAGTGATTCAGCATGGAGCTGTTGGAGATGATGTGATCGAATTACAGTCAAGACTCCAATATTTAGGGTTTTACAATAAGAAGATCGACGGAGTTTTTGGCTGGAGTACGTATTGGGCACTTCGGAATTTTCAATATGAATTTGGCCTGCCAATAGATGGTTTAGCGGGTCAGAAAACGAAGAATATGTTAGCAAGAGCATCGAAATATCATGAACAACATGTGAAGGAACAAATTAATAAAGGAAATAAATTCACACATTATGGCGGTGTTGATTTAAACAAGCAAAAGGGTCCAGATAAGTCAGGTGGGGCCAAAGGCAATACAGGACAGAAAGCTCCAGCACAAAAAGCACCGTCAGGGCAAGCACCAGCTAAGCAAAATACAGGGCAAAAAGCTCCCGCACCACAGAATACAGGCAAACAAACGCCTGCTCAGCAAAATACGGGTCAACAAACACCGTCAGGGCAAGCACCAGCTGAACAAAATAACCAAGCAAACGAACAGCCTCAACAACCGACAGCGGCAAATGTTCCAAACGGTTTCTCACAAAATGATATTCAACTTATGGCTAATGCTGTTTATGGAGAAGCGAGAGGTGAAAGTTATACAGGTCAGGTTGCCGTTGCAGCAGTCATTTTAAACCGTGTTGAGAGTGCAACTTTTCCGAACACTGTCTCTGGAGTCATATTTGAGCCTCGGGCATTTACAGCGGTGGCTGATGGACAAATTTGGTTAACGCCTAATGAGCAAGCAAAAAAAGCGGTGTTAGATGCGATCAATGGCTGGGATCCGACTGGAGAGGCCATCTATTACTTTAACCCTGATACAGCAACGAGTGGTTGGATATGGTCAAGACCACAAATTAAGCGAATTGGAAAGCATATATTCTGTAAATAGAGGGGTGAGACAAGCATGATTCGAGGAATTCTTATCGGAGTATTAGCTCTAGGTGTCGCAGGAACAGCATTTTGGGGGTATCAGGAGCATCGAGAAAAGAATGCGATTCTAATTAATGCTGAAAATAACTATCAAAGAGCCTTTCATGATTTATCCTATCAAATTGATCTGTTGAACGATAAAATTGGCACAACATTGGCAATGAATTCTCGTACATCTCTATCTCCTGCACTTGCAGAGGTATGGAAAATAACATCACAGGCACATAGCGATGTAGGACAACTTCCTCTTACCCTCCTCCCTTTTAACAAAACAGAGGAGTTTCTAGCCCAAATTGGAGATTTTAGTTATCGTACGGCAATTCGAGACCTTGACAAAGAACCATTATCAGATAAAGAATACAATACACTTAAAGATTTATATGCCCAATCAGCTGATATCCAAAAAGAATTAAGGGACGTTCAGCACACGGTTATAAGTAAAAACTTAAGATGGATGGATGTTGAGCTTGCGCTTGCTTCAGAAGAACAACCATTAGACAACACGATTATTGATGGGTTTAAAACAGTAGAAAAAACGGTTGAAAGTTACGGAGAAACAGATTTTGGTCCTACTTTCGTTAGTTTGAAAAAGAAGGACGATCTCTATCAGTATTTAGAAGGCGATGAAATTACGAAGGAAGATGCAGAAAAAACGGCTAAAAAGTATACAGGTTTTGGGGAAAATGTAAAAATTCAAGTTACGGATAATGGGAAAGGCGCTGACATTGGCTTTTATAGTGTCTCAATTCTGGATAAAAAATCAAAAATTGAGGCAGACATGGATATAACGAAAAAGGGCGGCTTTCCAATCTGGTTTATCGTTTCAAGAGATGTCGAAGATCAAAAGATTAGCTTAAACGATGCAAGCAATAAAGCGATCAAATTTTTAAAGGAAAATAACTTTGAAAACTTGGATTTATTCGAAAGCAGTCAGTACGATAATATCGGGGTCTTTACCTTTGTTACGAATGAGAATGATGTCCGAGTGTATCCAGATGCAATCCATGTAAAGGTAGCTCTTGATAATGGGAAAATTATCGGCTTTTCTGCGGATGATTATTTGAAAGCGCACCATACAAGGGAAATCGCAAAACCAACTATGACTGAGGATGAAGTGAAAAAAGAAATCAATTCAAATGTTAAGATAATGGAACAAAATTTAGCCATTATCATTAATGATTTAAATGAAGAAGTGCTTTGCTATGAGTTTTTAGGAACATTAGGGGATGACACCTACAGAATCTTTATAAATGCCAATAGTGGAACAGAAGAAAAGGTTGAAAAGTTACAGAATGCTGAACCAATCTATGAAGACGTCGTATAACAGAAGTATTGTCTAGCATTTAAGGAAATAAAGAACTACCCTGTTCATTTATTTTGGGTAGTTCTTTTTTTGTTCGCGGTTTTAGAATGTGGTTTTTTGTATGAACGCAGAGGCTTTAATTTTTAGTCCGCTAAGCTAAGGCACTTTTCGCTTCCTCGTTATAGTTCAAAGAGGAACTGTCAAAAGATCAAACCCTTATTACGCTCGAAAAGCAACAAGTTTAAGTAGGGTCAAATCTTTATTTTTAATGTTGCGCATGTATTCATGCTCATGTCATAATTAGACATAATGTAATTTCTTCGGTCAAATTTCGGTATAGTTGAATCGTGCTCATCAATTGATGTGAGATAATATGGATTTTATGGGAAGTGTGATTAGATGATAAAAATCGGAGACTCACTTACGCTAGAATTGAAAAATCGAGATAAAATAGAAAAATATAAATGTAAGCTAGTTGAAAGAAAAGGCCAACAGTTGTATATTGATTATCCGATAAATGTTGGGACAAATAAGACTGCTTTTTTTATTGACGGTACTCAGATTAAGTGTTCATTTGTGAAAAAAGATGGAACCGTATATTCCTTTGAAGCGGAAGTAGTAGGACGGATCAAACAAAATATTCCGATGATGATCCTCTCCTATCCAGGAGACGAACTGCTCATGAAGATTCAGCGACGCCAATATGTACGTATTGAAACTCCGGTCGATGTTGCCGTTCATCCTAATAATTTTGAGTTTAAACCGTTTGTTACGGTGACAGATGATATTAGTGCAGGAGGAGCTGCAATCATCGTTTCCAAAGATCTGAAATTTGAAATTGGATTTACAGTCACGACGTGGATGGTATTTCCAATGAAGAATGGGGAATATCACTATTTCTATTTTCACGCAAAGGTTGTCAGGATCATTCCTCTAGATGAACGAAGAAATAAAGTCTCCCTTGAGTTCAAAGATGTAGATTCACATCAACGTCAAATCTTACTTCGTTTTTGCTTTGATCGACAAGTAGCGTTGAAGAAAAAGGGCTTGTTGGAGTAGTACGAGAAGGAATAAATTTTATCTAAAACCGCCATAATGCAAATATAGTGCATAAAAAGTATTGGTGGGATACGATGAAAACGATAGAAAGAATCATCATAAAAATGATTGTCGTTCAATTTTTATTTCTCTTAGTAACACAGGTATTTTTACACAGGTGGAATGTCTTGCCCGAGTTAAAAGAAATTACTCAATATGAAGGTGTAACAGATACGAATTTCTCTGATTTATTGGAGACATTTAACGGATTAAAGTGAAGCGGGAGACTGCTTCTTTTTTTTGATCAAGTAAGTGTAAACATAATTCTTACTCGGTTATGAAAAAATAAAAATAGCTGTCTTTTTTCTAATATCATTTGCGATACATGTGTTAAAATAGAGTCAGCGTTAGATTTGGACGTGAAGATTTCCGCGAAACCATTTCATTAGCAGATTTACTAGATATTTGGTGAACAACTAGGAGGAATTATGAACAGAATATCCATTGCAATCGATGGTCCTGCGGCTGCGGGAAAAAGCACAGTTGCAAAGATTGTGGCTAAAAAATTGAATTACATATATGTTGACACCGGTGCGATGTATAGAGGGATAACCTTTCAGGCATTACAACAAGGGGTTGACCTTCAAGATGAATCTAAATTAATTAACCTTCTCAAAAACACAGAGATATTATTAAAGCCTTCTGAGAATGGTCAACGTGTCTTCGTAAATGGACGAGATGTTTCTGCTGAGATTCGAAATTCAGAAGTAACCAATCAAGTTTCCATCGTAGCAAAACATCGATTAATTCGTGAAGAAATGGTACGAAGACAAAAAAGCTTGGCTGCTGAAGGTGGAGTTGTGATGGATGGTAGAGACATTGGAACACATGTCATGCCAACAGCAGAAGTGAAAATATTTTTGTTAGCGAGTGTAGAGGAAAGAGCTCAAAGACGCCATACAGAAAATATAGAAAAAGGTTATCCTTCCGATTTAGATACATTGAAAAAAGAAATTGCCGCAAGAGATAAGCTTGATTCAGAGAGAGAAGTAGCTCCATTAAAAAAAGCCGATGACGCTATTGTCATGGATACAACGTCAAAATCAATTGATGAAGTCGTCGAATTAATTATGGAGTTGGCAAAAGAAAGGATCGGATGAGATGTCTTTTTATACATTTGCAAAATCGGTCGTTTATGGAATTTTAAAACCGATTTATCGTATGGAAGTGATCGGCAAGGAAAACTTTCCGAAAGAAGGTGGGGTTTTACTTTGTTCAAACCACATTCATAATTTTGACCCACCTATAGTCGGAATTGTTGCCCCGAGAACGATTCATTTTATGGCGAAAGAAGAATTATTCGCGGTTCCTGTATTAGGGAAACTCCTTCCGCATTTGAATGCTTTCCCTGTTAAACGAGGAATGAGTGATAGAGAAGCACTACGTAAAGGACTTAAAGTATTAAAAGAGGGCAATGTATTAGGACTTTTCCCGGAAGGAACTAGAAGTAAAACTGGGGAACTAGGCAAAGGGTTAGCGGGGGCTGGTTTTTTTGCTTTAAGAACAGATGCTGAAGTTGTGCCTTGTGCAATAATTGGTCCGTACAAAGCTTTTTCAAGATTAAAAGTAGTCTATGGAAAACCGATAGATATGAAAAGATTAAGAGAGAAAAAAGCTTCACCAGAAGAGACAACAGAAGTGATTATGAATGAAATTCGGATTCTGATTGAGGCTCATAAGAAGAATCGTTAATTCTTCTTTCTTGACAAAAAGGAACATTTGTAAGAAGTTATAAGAAAAGTGCAAGTTGTCTTGCAAAAAAACCATTGAATAGGATTAGTCATTTAAATCCTAGGGACTGATGTTTGGAAAATGAATTAATTCATTTATATTTTTCTTTTAAGGAAGTAGCGATTGGATTAAGGAGGAGTACATATGTCCGAAGAGATGAATCAAGTAGAAGTGAAAAGTTTTGAAATCGGTGATAGTGTCACCGGGACTGTTTCAAAGGTTGAGGAAAAGCAAGTAATCGTTAATATTCAGGATAGTAAACTAGATGGAATTATTCCGATTAGCGAGCTTTCGAGTCTTCATATTGAAAAAGCAAGCGATGTTGCAGAAGTTGGTCAAGAGCTAGAGCTTGAAGTGACAAAGGTTGAAGAAGATGCGTTCATTTTATCAAAAAGAAAAGCAGATGCTAAAAAAGCATGGAGCGTTCTTCAACAAAAATTTGAGTCTGGTGAAGTCTTTGAGGCAGAAGTGAAAGATGTCGTCAAAGGTGGTCTCGTTGTTGATCTAGGAGTAAGAGGATTTGTACCGGCATCACTAGTAGAAGCTCACTTCGTCGAAGATTTTTCAGATTACAAGGATAAAACGTTAACCTTCAAAATTGTTGAGCTAGACCAGGAGAAAAATCGATTAATCTTATCTCACCGTGCTGTTGTTGAGGAAGAAATGGGACAGCAAAAGCTGGCACTTCTAGATTCTCTTCAACTTGGGCAAGTATTAGAGGGAACGGTTCAAAGAATAACTGATTTTGGTGCATTTGTTGATATTGGCGGGATCGATGGATTAGTACATATCTCACAATTATCACATGAACATGTTCAAAAACCATCAGATGTTGTCCAAGAGGGACAGCAAGTAAACGTGAAAGTTCTAAGTGTTGATCGAGATAACGAAAGAATTTCACTATCGATCAAGGAAACCTTACCTGGACCTTGGCATAATCTTGCTGAAAGAGCACCTAAAGGCACTGTTCTTGAAGGGGTTGTGAAACGACTTGTTTCATATGGTGCTTTCGTAGAAGTATTTCCTGGTGTAGAAGGATTAGTGCATATTTCACAAATCTCACACAAACATATCGGAACTCCACATGAAGTGCTTCAAGAGGGGCAATCTATTAAAGTGAAGGTTCTTGAAGTGAATGAGGAAATTCAAAGATTATCGTTAAGCATTAAAGAACTTGAAGAGAAAGAACCAGATTTTGCTGATTATGAGCTTCCTGAAGAATCAAAAGGCTTTCAATTAGGCGAAATGATTGGTGATCAACTTAAAAAAATGAAAGAGTAAGATAAAAAGGTGATATAGGTGACGAGAGCAAAAAGGAAGTCAGAGCATATTCAGCATGCTTTAAGAATAGGACAAAGCAGACTCACTGGTTTCGATGACATCACTTTTATTCACCAAAGCTTACCTGATTGTTCTATAGAGCAAGTGCAATTAAGTACAAAAATTGGCGAACTTACCTTAAGTTCGCCAATTTTTATAAATGCGATGACAGGTGGTGGCGGTGAAGCGACATGTCAAATTAACCGAAAATTAGCGATTGTCGCTCGAGAAGCGAATATCCCTATCGCAGTTGGTTCGCAAATGTCTGCTTTAAAAGATCCAACAGAGGAACGAACCTTCAGAGTTGTGCGGGAAGAAAATAAAGATGGATTGGTGTTTGCGAATTTGGGGAGTGAAGCAACGATTGAGCAAGCAAAAGCGGCCGTCGACATGCTTGAAGCTGATGCGTTGCAAATTCATTTGAATACCATTCAGGAACTAACTATGCCAGAAGGGGATCGTAGTTTTGTTGGTGCGCTTAACAGAATCGAATCCATTACTAGCCAAATGGAAATCCCCATTATTGTAAAAGAGGTTGGATTCGGCATGAGTCAAGAAACGGTTGCTAAACTCGAATCAGTTGGAGTGACCGCAATTGATGTCGGTGGGTTCGGAGGAACGAATTTTGCAAAGATTGAAAATGAAAGGCGAAAAAAACTTCTTTCCTTTTTTAATGACTGGGGAATTCCTACTGCTGTCTCTATTATAGAAGCAAATGAAGCCGCTAGACCTGTTTCGATTATTGGCTCTGGTGGTATTCAAAACAGTCTTGATATGGTTAAAGCACTCTCACTCGGTGCCTCGGCAACTGGCCTTGCTGGGCAAATGTTAAGAATACTTGTCGATCATGGGTATGAAGCCCTAATCGAAGAAATTCAAGAAATGAAAAATGAAATTCGCATCATGATGACAGCACTTGGTGCAAAGACTATTGCAGATCTAAGAAGGGTTCCGCTCCTTATCACAGGAAAGAGCCATCATTGGTTAACAGAAAGAGGTATTGATACAAAAGCGTATAGTCAAAGAAAGTAGAAAGAGGCTCCGGACATAACTAGCTTCAAATCATGAGAAAGGTGAATCCTGAGGGGACTCAAATTCACCTTTCTCTATTTTTGTATTCATGCAAGACCTTCGATTTTCCTCGTACAAAAAATCGGGTGAAACGCAAATTAGCCTTCAAGAATCCAATCGATTTCCGCTTTGTCTAAATTTCTACTATCAGACCCTATTTTGCTGCAACCATCTCTCACCCTTTTAGCGGAATTTTTCCTGTTATCTCCTCAATGGACTCCCTTTTAGGGTAAATAACGGAAGATTTTCCGCTTATAGAGGGCAAAATTGTTTATTTTAGCATTTTTTGAGTGAATAGCAGGAATTTTTCCTGTTATTTCGGCTCTTTTTCATGATGGTTGCTCATTAAGCGGAATTTTTCCTGTTATCATACCGATACGCCAACTGTTTCCACAAGTCGAGGGAAATTATACACTCCAAACTAGAATCAAAAAGTCGTTACTACCGACTTTTTGACCAAGCCTTATTTTTACTTGCCATCGTTAAGCTTTTCTGCTTCCTCTGGGCTCGCCATTTTAGTGGCTCCAGGGTAATGGAGGGCTTGATCTCTATCCGATTCAACTTGTTTGCTCTTTTTTAATTTTTTTTCTTGACGATCCTTTCCCATGCTAGACACCTCCTCATCTTTAAGATATATCATCTTCCCTTATTCTATACAGAAGCAATCGATTTCCTGGCAAGTTTAGAATCGTGTAAAAGTTAAACAGGTAAAGGGTTAAAGTACATAACGAAGAGCCATAATGGAAATGATAGGAGGTAGTGGAATGGAAGGGATTATCTTTTTATGGTTATTTTGGATTTATTGGATAGTAGCCACTTTTTTTATGGGGAAAAATAAAATGCGTCAATTTATCTCAATCGCGATTCTTATAGCTATTATTTTTTCTACTTATTCAATTGAAGTACTCAATATGAAAATAACGTTAACAACCTTGTTTTTGCTCTTAACATCATATCTTTTTATGGCTAAACAAAAAGAACTGAAGGGGATTTATCTCTTTATCGCTTCTTTCATTATTATGCTTGCATATGCAACGTTCCATTTGTTTGAGTTATACGATCCGGTTTGGCTTATTTTCAACCGAAATATCATGTTGTCTTGCCTTTTAACCTATCTGACTTTGCTTCTGCACAATGAATTTAAATTTCGCATCGTTATTCTTATTTGTGGCATGATTCATGGCGAATTTTTGTATGCATTTGCATTAAAAAATATTACTTCTTCCTATTTGATTGGCTCGTATGCATTTTTTGATGTCATTGCCCTGTCTGTAGGAATCACGCTCATTATACATGCCTTTAAACGAGTATCACTGTATTTTGAGTATCAAATTAAACATCTTGAAAGGGGAAAGCAAAAACCATCATGAGTGAATATACATACCCCATATTGCTTGGACTAATAATTGGTACACTTACGAGAGTCTATATGCTAAGAACAGACTATCGCCAATATCCCACCTATCTACATGGGAAAATTATTCATATTGCGCTTGGCTTTATTGCTGCTGGATTAGGGACGCTTGCTGTTCCATCAATTATGGAAGAGGATTTCACAGCTGTTACCTTTTTAACGATTGCTGCATCACAATTTAGAGAAGTGCGCAATATGGAACGAAATACGCTAACTGAAATGGATAGCTATGACCTTGTCCCAAGAGGAAAAACGTATATCGAAGGTATTGCGATCGCTTTTGAGAGCCGCAATTATCTCGTAATATTCACCTCGCTTCTTACTACACTCGGGTACTTACTCACGAATATTTGGGGCGGTCTTATCGTCGGTGTCATTGCTTTTTTCCTATCGAAGATTTTAATGGCTGGTGGAAAGCTTAGTGATATTGTAGATATAGAGTACATTGAACCGAGATTTGATGGGGCAGGACTATACGTTGATGACATATACATTATGAACATCGGATTACCAGAGAGGCAAAAGGAAGTATTACGATATGGTATGGGATTTGTTTTAAAACCGAAAAACTTTGATTCACGATCGACGATTGCTAATCTAGGTCAAAGACAAGCAATCCTTCATGATGTCTCTACAGCGCTTGGGGTCTATCGTGATTCAGGAACGCCAGCATTAGTTCCTTTGGCGAAAAGAGATTTAGATGATGGCAGAATCGGCGTGTTTGTACTACCGCAGGAAAGAGATGTAAAAAGGGCGATTGAAATCATTGGCAAAGTTCCAACGCTTGAAAATGCTATTAGGATGCCATCAGAAAGAAAGAAAAAGGAAGAGGGGATGTAAAGAGTATGGCTCTTGATAAATTTATTCTAGCAGCGATCACGACAAGTCCAAAAAAAGTCCCTTCTGGAGTTGCCGTGTTTCATTGTGATAGTAAAGAGGAAATGGATAAAATTACGACTAATTTAGAGGCCATCTTGGATGGAATTGCCCATTCTTTAACGGAAGACTTATATGTAATTGTCAAACACTAATGACCTTCTTAAGAAACCTTCTTCATGCTCCATTGACGTCATGTTTAACATAATGAACTAGTTGATGCAATCTTTTCATTGCGAGGAAGTTTTCACTTTGTTAATATAATTAGGTTAGGCCCTTCTAATATGGAAGGGTTTCTTTACTAAGAAGAACAGTTTATTGTAGATAAAAACGAGGATGTAAACATGCCTGGGGAGCAGTCTAAGGGTGTGTTGGTCTATAAAGAAGGAAAGGGTGATGTTCATGGTGAAACCAGTAATAGCCATAGTTGGACGTCCAAACGTTGGGAAATCGACGATTTTTAATCGTATAGTAGGAGATCGGGTTTCCATTGTAGAAGATATTCCAGGAGTAACAAGAGATCGTATATATAGTGGTGCAGAATGGCTAAATCATGATTTTAATATTATTGATACAGGCGGAATCGATATTGGTGACGAGCCATTTCTAGATCAAATTCGCCAACAGGCAGAAATCGCTATCGATGAAGCGGATGTGATTATATTCTTAACGAATGGTCGTGAAGGAGTCACGGGGGCCGATGAAGAAGTTGCGAAAATATTGTATAAGGCTAAGAAGCCGGTAGTGCTAGCAGTAAATAAAATTGATAACCCTGATATGCGTGAGCAAATCTATGACTTCTATGCTTTAGGGTTTGGGGAACCATTTCCAATTTCAGGTGCACACGGATTAGGCTTAGGTGACTTACTAGATGAAGCAGCAAAGCATTTTCCAAAAGACGAAGGCGATAATTATGATCCAGATACGATTAAGTTTTCCTTAATTGGGCGTCCAAATGTGGGGAAATCTTCACTCGTAAATGCCATTCTTGGTGAAGAGCGAGTGATTGTGAGCAATATCGCTGGAACTACTCGTGATGCGATTGACTCAATGGTAACTGTAAATGGCCAAAAATATGTCATCATTGATACTGCCGGGATGCGTAAAAAAGGAAAAGTGTATGAAAGCACAGAGAAATATAGTGTTTTGCGTGCTTTAAGAGCAATTGAACGATCAGATGTTGTTTTAGTAGTAATTGACGGGGAAGAAGGCATTATTGAACAAGATAAAAAAATAGCTGGTTATGCTCACGAAGCGGGACGAGCGATTGTTATTGTAGTGAATAAGTGGGATGCAGTCGAAAAAGATGAAAAGACCATGAAGGATTTTGAACAGAAAATTAGAGACCATTTTCTTTTCTTAGACTATGCGCCAATTGTGTTCTTGTCTGCTCTAACCAAAAAACGGATACATACGCTAGTTCCGATGATTGATATGGCAAGTGAAAACCATATGAGAAGAGTGGAAACAAGCGTCTTGAATGATGTGATTATGGATGCAGTTGCGATGAACCCAACACCGACAGATAAAGGAAAGAGATTGAAGATTTACTATACAACACAGGTGGCAGTGGGCCCACCAACTTTTGTTGTGTTCGTAAATGACCCAGAATTAATGCACTTCTCCTACCAACGATTTTTAGAAAACCGGATTCGAGACGCATTTGGATTTGAAGGAACACCGATCAAAATATTTACTCGTGAACGTAAATAATTGCGTGATAAAAGCTTACCTATTTAAGCTTTGAACTTTTTCTTAATAAAAGTTAAGGACGTGATCTTGTGGAAAGAAAAAGAGAAATAATTTCCGTAATCGGTGCAGGTAGCTGGGGTACAGCATTGGCAATGGTGCTAGCAGATAATGGGCATGAGGTCAGATTATGGGGACATAATCCACAACAAATTGAAGAAATCAATGAGAAGCATAGCAATGAAAAGTATTTACCCGGGGTTGAACTTCCGCAGGAGATCGTTGGCTACTCTTCTTTACAATCAGCACTTAGCAATACTGAACTTATTCTTTTAGCTGTTCCAACTAAAGCGATTCGTGAAGTGCTCAAAAAGATTCAGGAAGTTCAAGAAAATCCACTTACGATTGTTCATGTGAGTAAAGGAATCGAACCTGATACATTAATGACCATTTCAGAAATGATTGAAGATGAAATGGCGGAAGATTTGCTAAAGGATGTAGTTGTACTTTCTGGCCCAAGCCATGCAGAAGAAGTGAGTCGACGATTTATAACCACTGTAACTGCTTCTTCAAAAAATTTGGAAGCAGCTGAAAGAGTACAAGATTTATTTATTAATTCGTATTTCCGAGTTTATACAAACCCTGACATCATTGGTGTGGAAATTGGCGGAGCGCTAAAGAATATCATTGCCCTTGCTGCAGGTATTACCGATGGACTTGGCTATGGTGACAATGCAAAAGCAGCACTTATAACAAGAGGTCTAGCTGAAATTGCCCGTCTCGGTACAAAAATGGGGGCAAGTCCTTTAACATTTTCAGGACTGACGGGAATTGGTGATCTGATCGTTACATGCACCAGTGTTCATTCAAGAAACTGGAGAGCGGGGAATTTATTAGGAAAAGGACAAAATCTTCAAGAAGTATTGGACAATATGGGAATGGTTGTTGAAGGGGTTCGAACAACGAAGGCAGCCAACCAGTTAGCCGAAAAATTCCAAGTGAAAATGCCGATTACGAAAGCTTTATACAATGTTCTTTTCAATAATGCAAGTCCGAAAGATGAAGTGGATACATTAATGTCACGAGTGAAAACACATGAAATGGAAGACTTAGCGAACGTTCTTTCAAATGACCAGCTGGAGTCGTGATTCGTTTTGAAGACGTTTGTATGTAAATCAATTTCATAATTGTGCTTCTCAAGTTAAAAAACGAACGAATATAACTCTAAACAAAATAACTTTTGGAATGTTATGGTGGGTTCGAATCAATCATGCTAGAAATGTTCGTATTTTAATTTAGCTTCGTACATGTCTATAATATTTTCAAAATATAGGCTTTCGAGGATGCGCTTTATATAAGCAATGCATACAATGGGAGCGAAGCAAACTGGTGAAATGAACAGGGTGTATGGTGTATTTAGTCAAGTTGGCTAAAGTAAAGAGCGGCCCCCTACTTTACTTTAGCTTTTTTTCGTTCCTATGTTATAATATTTCGGATAATGGCATCTGATGGCATGATTAGATCCATAGAACAATTGAGTCTTTAGTTACTTGAAGGAGTTGAGTATATGTCACCAGGGATGTTAAAAATGTGGATCTCGATCGCAGGAATGGGATTTATGTTTATCTCGATTATGATGATTTATTTAAGCAGATTTAAGATTAAAAATAGTGTGTTCAAATTTATTACTGCTTTAATTGCATACGTCTTAATGATCGTGAGTGGAATTATTATATTTTTTGTTGTCATAAGTGGCCCAACAACATAAACGTTTTTATCATTACATAGAATAGAAGGATTGATTCATATGAAAAAAGGAATGCGTGTATTGCTCATTTGCCTGATCACATCCGCTATTTTAACGGGCTGTGCTTACCCACAGGACAAGTTGGCTCAAAATCAGACCCCTTATCAAGACCAAGTTACAACCGTTCAATCGGCAGTTGAGAGATTTCAAGAGGAAAAAGGCGGAATTCTTCCGATCAAAACGAAGGAAAATGATACACCTATTTATCAAAAGTATTTGATAGATTTTAAGCAACTTGCTCCACAATATATGGCTGAACCACCAGGGAATGCATTCGAATCAGGTGGTATTTTTCAGTATGTTCTAATTGATGTAGAAACAAATCCAACTGTAAAAATATTTGATTTAAGAATCGCAGAAATGATTCGAGATATTAATTTACGCATCTCGATGCTGGATTATCCCCCCTATAAAGAAAGAATTGCTGATGGGGTGTTCTCATTAGATTACGAAAAACTTGGTTTCAAAGAGGAGCCAGTAGTCATAAGTCCCTTCTCGAACCAAGACTTGCCGTTCGTGATTAATGGAAATGCGGAAGTGTTTGTCGATTATCGAAAGGATCTGTACCAGATCTTTCAAGAGGATCCATCTTTATTTGAAGCTGGGAAAGATGTAAGGAATCTTTTACTTGAGGATTCATTATTTGTTCCAGCCTATTCCCTCCCGTATACTGTTGACGCGAAAACAAATGAAATCATTTTTATGCCTTTGTGACCCATATTTTCATATCGAAATTTCCAGTCATAACCCTTTTCTTACGGAATATATTGTAGGAGAAGGGTTTTTATTATACTTAATCCGTTTCCTTTTTTAGTAAATGCTGTTTTCGTATTGGTTGTTATTTTTTTTGTAAATGTCCAAAAGCTGACATTTACAACTGCAATTAGGTTTATGTGCACATATTATTTTTTGCACGGCCCTTTTCGAAGACATTCTTATTGTTTTTTATAGCAGAATTTGGTTTTAATTTACTAACTAACACTTGAAAAGCAATAATGATTGCGAAAAGAGCCTAAGTAAAAAAGAGAACTTAAGAAAAGAATTTTTTTCATAATTCCTTTTAACTAGGAATGAAGAAATTTTCAAATAAGGAGGTAATTTTTAAGAAAACTGTCATAACGGAGTAGGACAACGTCATACACATATATTGTCAAAGTATCGTAACAAATTCGATATGAAGGTTCCAAATGGTAATAAATTAGGATAGCTATTATCCCACTAACTCATGATTTCGGGAGGGGATCACTTGGAAAAGGTAGATATTTTTAAGGATATCGCTGAAAGAACGGGCGGTGATATTTATTTAGGTGTTGTAGGAGCAGTTCGAACAGGGAAATCAACTTTTATCAAAAAATTCATGGAGCTTGTCGTTCTACCAAATATGGATAACGAAGCAGAGCGAGCTCGTACCCAAGATGAACTGCCTCAAAGTGCAGCAGGAAGAACGATTATGACGACAGAACCGAAGTTTGTTCCTAATCAGGCAGCGACTGTTCATGTTAGTGAAGGGTTGGATGTCAATATTCGTTTAGTAGATTGTGTAGGGTACACGGTCCCAGGAGCGAAAGGATACGAGGATGAAAATGGTCCCCGCATGATTAATACTCCTTGGTACGAAGAGCCAATTCCATTCCATGAAGCTGCTGAAATTGGCACAAGAAAGGTCATTCAAGAGCATTCTACGATTGGTGTTGTCGTGACAACAGATGGGACAATCGGAGAAATCCCAAGATTTGATTATATTGAAGCAGAAGAGAGAGTCATTGAAGAACTTAAAGAGGTTGGAAAACCATTCATAATGGTCATTAATAGCGTTCAACCACATCATCCAAATACGGAATCTCTTCGCAATGAATTAGCTGAAAAGTATGATATTCCAGTACTTGCGATGAGTATTGAAGGAATGCGAGAAGCAGATGTGCTAAATGTCATGCGTGAAGCATTGTATGAATTCCCAGTGCTAGAGGTGAATGTTAATCTTCCAAGCTGGGTCATGGTATTAAAGGAAGACCATTGGCTCCGAGAAAGCTACCAGGAAGCTGTGAAGGATACTGTAAAAGATATTAAGAGACTACGTGATGTCGATCGGGTTGTTCATCTTTTCAGTGACTATGAATTTATTGATCGAGCAGGTTTAGCAGGTATCGAAATGGGTCAAGGGGTAGCTGAAATTGACCTATTTGCTCCAGATGAGCTTTACGATGATATCTTAAAAGAAATTGTCGGTGTGGAAATTAGGGGAAGAGACCACTTGCTAGAATTAATGCAAGATTTTGCACATGCCAAGCAAGAATATGATCAAATTTCAGATGCACTGAAAATGGTGAAACAAACTGGATATGGAATTGCTGCTCCAACACTGGCTGACATGAGTTTAGACGAGCCGGAAATTATTCGCCAAGGTGCTAGATTCGGAGTGAGGTTAAAAGCGGTTGCTCCATCCATCCATATGATTAAGGTGGATGTAGAGTCAGAATTTGCACCGATTATTGGTACGGAAAAACAAAGCGAAGAACTTGTCCGATACTTGATGCAAGACTTTGAAGATGATCCGTTATCGATTTGGAACTCGGATATTTTCGGTAGAAGCCTAAGCTCTATCGTAAGAGAAGGAATTCAAGCTAAGCTATCCTTAATGCCAGAAAATGCAAGATATAAATTAAAAGAAACGCTTGAAAGAATCATCAATGAAGGTTCAGGCGGGCTAATCGCTATTATCTTGTAATCGTCAAGACTCCAAAAATGGGGTCTTTTTTTTATCTCAAAATTATTCAATTTTATCGACAAAATCCTGCAAAATCCCCTTGAAAATGAAAAGATTACCATCATTTCGCTAAATTTTCTTGATAACATTAAATGATTGTGATAATCTTTTAACAGAATTACTGCTGAAAGCGACTAAAAGCCTTATAAATTAAGGTTTTTTAACAGAAAAGCGTTGAAATCTTGATTTTTATCATTTAATATATGGAAAGAGGTTCATTCAATTTGCATCGTGAGAACATCACATCTTTTAGAGTGAATTCGCCTTTTTTTATAAAAATTCTATTGTTTTTACCTTTTAGCCATAAAATATGACTAAAATAGGGGATAAATACTAGTCGCTACGTATAGAAATCAGTAATTTTGTTTAAAAATGATGATAAGAATGCAATTTTCAACTACAATGAATCGAATTCTTTGGGAGGAGGTGAAAGGCATGAACAAGACAGAACTAGTTAATGCGGTTGCAGAAAGCAGTGAACTTTCAAAAAAGGACGCTACTAAAGCAGTTGACGCAGTATTTGATTCAATCTTAAATGCTTTAAAAGATGGTGATAAAGTACAATTAATCGGTTTCGGAAACTTTGAGGTACGTGAGCGTGCAGCTCGTAAAGGTCGTAATCCTCAAACTGGAGAAGAAATTGAAATCTCTGCTAGCAAGGTACCTGCTTTCAAACCAGGTAAGGCGCTTAAAGATGCAGTGAAGTAATTACATAAAGTACTTTATACTTTTGGTAAGATATGTTGCTTTTGAGCGGGTATTCTTATCTTCTTTAAAAAGGTCCACGTTTATACGTGGCCTTTTTATTTTTTGTATAATCAATAGCAAATATAACATGACAAAGATGATTGGATTCCTTCTTTTTGCCTGTCTTTCGTTAGTTGTGCTAAGATGTTAATGTTATATTTATTGTTACTAGTAGAGGATTAGGCTGAGGAGGATTTATCATGTCAAACGTCAATCGTGCCCAAATTGAAGAGGCGGTGCGTTTAATATTAGAAGCGGTAGGGGATGACCCGAATCGTGAAGGAGTATTAGATACACCTAAACGTGTTGCTAAAATGTATGAAGAAGTATTCCAAGGAATAAACCAAGATCCACGTGAGTATTTTGAAACGATTTTTAGCGAAGATCATGAAGAATTGGTTTTGGTTAAAGACATCCCGTTCTACTCCATGTGTGAACACCATCTTGTTCCTTTTTACGGAAAGGCTCATGTAGCTTATATCCCAAGGAATGGACGAGTTACAGGCTTGAGTAAACTAGCAAGGGCAGTTGAAGCTGTTGCAAAAAGACCACAGCTTCAAGAACGAATCACGTCTACGGTGGCCGATGCGATGATGGAAAAACTTGAACCACATGGTGTGATGATTGTGGTAGAAGCTGAACATATGTGTATGACAATGCGCGGTGTTAAAAAACCGGGAGCGAAAACGGTCACTACTGCCGTGAGAGGAACTTTAGCAGAGGATAGTACTGCTAGAGCTGAGATTGTATCATTAATAAAACAATAGAGAATCAAAAAGTATCGACTAATGGTGAAATTTAGTCGATACTTTTTAAAATAGTTAACGTACAATTAGCAAAAGTTATATGAAAATGAAGGCAATAATTGATATGATGGTTGTACGGCAACTTTTAAAGCCATAATAATCATGATTAAATGGAGATGTGGTTCGGATGGATAACAAACCAAATGGTGAATATTTAGTGATAAAAGCGATTGAAGATGGTGTCAATGTTATTGGACTAACACGTGGAACGGATACGCGTTTTCATCACTCTGAGAAACTCGATAAAGGTGAAGTTATGATTGCTCAGTTTACCGAGCATACTTCTGCGATAAAAATAAGAGGAAATGCGAAAGTCCTGACTGCGTATGGTGAAATAGAAAGTGAGCAGAAAGAGAAATAATAAACGTTTCCAATGTGGTAATATTATTAATATTAATCAAATTACTGAATTATCTATATTTTTATTAAGAGGACCATAGTAGGGTCTTTTATGATATAATTGTCCAAGCGTTTATTTTTGAGAGTAGCGGCTATAGAAGTGACAATAGAATCTAGGAGATACAAGGGTGATTTCATGCTAAACCTTCAACAAAAACTAGAATATGTTCGGAAAAAAATAGAAGGAAAGATCCATCATCCCTTCTTAGCACAAAATATTGAAGCACCGGTAATTGATGAAGATAAGCTTTTCTTTCTTGTCTCTTTTCTAGATGATCTACAGGTTTCGATTGAAGACATTGAACACTATGTTGTCCCTACGATGTTATTGCAAATTGCTCTTGATACGCATGATTTGGTGACAAATGACCTATCAGGGGATGCGAATTTAAAGCATAGACAATTAACAGTACTTGCAGGGGTATATTATAGTGGTCTATATTATAAAATTTTGGCAGAAAAGGATAATATTGAAGTAATCCGTTTACTTGCTGAAGGAATCGAAACAATTAATGACCAAAAAATCATCGTCTATCAGCAAGAACTTGATGGAATTGAAAAATTAATGGATTGCCTTAAAAATATTGAAGCATCGCTACATAAGAAACTAGTTAAACATTTACATGCAAAAGGTTGGGATGAGGTCATTACCAACTTTTTACTAATAAAACGGTTAAGCAAAGAAAGAGAGCTGTTTGTGAAGTCTCAAACTTCAGTTGTTTTTGATGGTTTAAAGAAATTGATATTCCCTAGGCATGAACAAACAGTGAAAGAATTATCAAATGAACAAAAAAATCATTTAGTTTTTATTTGTGATAAATATATTAGCTTTTATAAAGAGCTGTTGGTGAAAGCAAAGAATAAATTGCCGCTTGTTAATGAAGTGGTTGAAAATAAAATCGAAAAAGTACTAAAGCAGCATCAAATCGTTGTGAAATCGCTTGTGGAAGAAGGGTAAGAAAATGAACCAGTCAAAAGAACAACGTGTACATGGCGTCTTTGAAAAGATATCGGATAACTATGATAAGATGAATTCGGTGATCAGTTTTCAAATGCATAAAAAATGGCGTGAAGACACGATGAAAAAGATGAATGTCAAGGCCGGTACGAAAGCATTAGATGTGTGCTGTGGGACGGCTGACTGGACAATTGCTCTTGCCGACAAAGTCGGTCCAAGTGGTGAAGTTATAGGCTTAGACTTCAGCAAAAATATGCTTAAAGTTGGCGAAGAAAAAGTGAAGGATTTGGATTTGCAACAGGTGCAACTTGTCCATGGGAATGCGATGGAACTTCCATTTCCAGATCATTCATTTGATTATGTAACGATCGGTTTTGGTCTTCGGAATGTACCAGATTATTTACAGGTATTAAAGGAAATGAATCGTGTCCTCAAACCGGGCGGAATCGGAGTTTGCTTAGAGACTTCACAGCCAACCATGTTTGGTTATCGACAGTTATTCTTTTTTTATTTTCGATTCATTATGCCGTTTTTCGGGAAGCTTTTTGCCAAGAGCTATAATGAATATGCTTGGCTGCATGAATCAGCAAGAGACTTCCCAGGGATGAAAGAACTTGCGAAGATGTTTGAACATGCAGGCTTCAAAAAGGTAAGCTATAAACCATACAGTGGCGGAGCTGCTGCTGTTCACATTGGACATAAGGAATAAGCTTTGTAGCTGCCTTATAACGTGTTAAAGTTTTTAGGATTGGTGACGTCATATGAAACTAAAAATGGTATATTCATTTTTGAGCTCTGATATAAATACAATAGAAAAATCATTAGAAGAGACGGTGAAAGGGGAATCTCCACTTTTGCAGGAAGCTTCCTTGCATCTATTGCAAGCGGGCGGCAAAAGGATTCGCCCTGTTTTTGTCTTGTTGGCAGCAAAATTTGGACGGTATGATATTGAAGTCGTGAAAGATGTTGCTGTAGCTCTAGAACTTATTCATATGGCTTCATTAGTTCATGATGATGTCATTGATGATGCTGATTTGCGTCGAGGAAGACCAACGATCAAGAGCAAATGGGATAATCGTTTTGCGATGTATTCCGGAGATTACATATTTGCAAAGTCATTGGAATTAATGACAAATGTACAAAATCCAGAAGCTCATCAGATTTTATCCAATACGATTGTGGAATTGACCATTGGTGAGATTGAGCAAATTAAAGACAAGTATCGATTCGAACAGAATTTACGGGATTATTTGCTACGAATTAAAAGAAAGACAGCATTATTAATCGCTGCAAGTTGTCAACTTGGCGCAATTGCTGCTGGAGTAGAAGAAGAGATTCATCAAAAGCTTTTTCGTTTTGGATATTTTGTAGGAATGAGCTTTCAAATTACGGATGATGTTCTTGACTTTACAGGCACTGAAAAAGAACTTGGAAAGCCTGCTGGAGGAGATTTGCTACAAGGGAATATCACTCTTCCTGTTTTATTTGCGATGGAGGATGAAAAGCTTCATGCTGAAATTGTAAAGGTTCATGAACATATGAACTCAGAGGAAATGGACCGTATTATTCAGCTTATAAAAAATTCAGACGCCATTGAGAAGTCCATTAAGATGAGCGATCGTTATTTAGATAAGGCGCTTGAGGTACTTGCGGAATTGCCTAATAATAAGGCAAGAAAGACATTAAGAGATATTGCGCTCTATATTGGAAAACGAAAATCATAAGTATCGAGAGTTTGTGTAAACAGATTCTAGCTCCTATCCTTCCCATGTCAAAAAGGGAAAGCACCCCCTAATTTAAATCCTTTAACTCTGTTGCCATTATGTGAAAATAATGGTAATATTTTCGTGGGCTGTTTAATCGCTTTTTTAGTCCGTACATACAGACAAACTTTAGGAGTGGAGCTTATGGAAAAGACTTTTTTAATGGTAAAACCTGATGGTGTACAGCGCAGTTTAATTGGTGACATCGTTTCTCGTTTTGAAAGAAAAGGATTTCAGCTAGTAGGTGCGAAGCTAATGAGTATACCTCAAGAATTAGCAGAGCAGCATTATGGTGAGCATAAGGAACGCCCTTTCTTCGGCGAGTTAGTTGATTTCATTACTTCTGGTCCAGTATTTGCGATGGTTTGGGAAGGCGAAAACGTCATTGCGACTGCACGTAGTATGATGGGGGCAACAAATCCAAAGGATGCAGCAGCTGGAACGATTCGTGGAGATTATGCAGCTACAGTTGGAAAAAATATTATTCATGGTTCAGACTCTCCTGCAAGTGCTGAAAGGGAGATTTCATTATTCTTCAAAGAAGAAGAACTAGTTACGTATTCTAAGCAAATGAGTGAATGGATTTATTAAGGTAAAGTCAATTATATTTTTAAAAAAAGTAAGCGCTTGTATAATCTGCAAGTGCTTCTTTTTTTAACAATTATACTCTTTTTTTTCCATTTTTACGCTATACTTACATTATATTAAGTTAATTGCATAGGGAGAAAGATATGGCACAGGACTACGAACAATTTGTTGCGAACATTAAGAAAAAAACAGGAATTGATCTTTCATTATATAAAGAGGCACAAATGAAGAGAAGATTGACATCCCTTTATGAAAAAAGAGGCTATCGCTCTTTTAATGACTATTATTTGGAACTTAAAGAGAATAAAGCACTTTTAGATGAATTTTTGGATCGGATGACCATTAATGTTTCGGAGTTTTATCGAAATGGTAAACGGTGGGAAGTGTTGGAGAAAAAAATTCTTCCTAAGCTATTAGAAAAAAATAGTCGCTTAAAAATATGGAGTGCTGCATGTTCTACAGGAGAAGAACCGTATACAATTGCCATGATTATGTCTAAATTCACATCACTTTCCGGAGTGCAAATTGTTGCGACAGACATTGATGACAATGCCATTTCTAGGGCAAAGATAGGGGCCTATCCAGAGAGATCGTTGAATGAAGTTCCAGATGATATGAAACGTAAGTTTTTTAAACAGGATGGGAGTTTCTATCATATTTCAGACGAAATTAAGAAAGCAGTATCATTCAAAAAACAGAATCTACTAGCTGATCCGTTTGGAGGCCCATTTGATTTAATTGTCTGTAGAAATGTGTTGATTTATTTTACAGAAGAGGCAAAAGATATACTGTATACTAAATTTAGCGGTGCTTTAAAAGAAGATGGAATCTTTTTTGTTGGCAGCACAGAGCAAATTTTCAACCCGAGTCTATATGGATTTGAAACCGAGGATACCTTTTTTTATCGGAAAACATAAAGAGCCGAGGCTCTTTTTTTTCTACCCATTAATGTACATAGAAATGAGGATTATGCTTAAATATCAGCTATCATACAATAAGAACGAAATATAGACAATATTTTAAATCTTTTACTATTCTTCTTTACGTGCGTATGTTATATTGATACATAATCCTTTAATGAGTTGAAGGAGGAAAGAGTTATGAGATACTTAACAGCGGGAGAATCACACGGCCCACAATTAACGACCATTATTGAAGGATTACCGGCTGGAATGCCCTTGTTAGCGGAAGATATTAATGAACAATTAGCGAGGCGTCAAAAGGGATATGGACGAGGCCGAAGAATGCAAATCGAAAAAGATACCGTACATATCGCAAGTGGGGTTCGACATGGATTAACCCTAGGTTCACCGGTTGCTTTAGTTGTCGAGAATGATGACTGGAAGCACTGGACGAAAATTATGGGACAAGAGCCGCCTGAACTTAATGAAGGTGAAGAAGTAAAGCGGAAGATTACGCGGCCCCGGCCTGGACACGCAGATCTCAATGGTGGAATTAAGTATGGCCATCGTGATTTGCGTAATGTGCTGGAGCGTTCTTCTGCCCGTGAAACAACCGTTAGAGTGGCGGCTGGAGCAGTAGCAAAGAAGCTACTTTCTCTTCTCGGAATCGAAGTAGCATCTCATGTCATTGAAATAGGTGGAATTAAGAGTGAAGTTAGAAATTATGAATCAATCAACTCATTAAAGAATATTACTGAAAATTCCCCTGTAAGATGCTTAGATTTAGAGGCAGAAAAAGCAATGATGAAGGCGATTGACGAAGCCAAGGAAAACGGAGATTCAATTGGTGGAGTCGTTGAAGTGATCGTAGAAGGAATGCCTGCTGGAGTGGGAAGTTACGTTCATTTTGATCGTAAATTAGATGCGAAGCTAGCAGCAGCCATTGTCAGCATTAATGCCTTTAAAGGTGTAGAGTTTGGAATCGGTTTTGAAGCAGCTAGAAAACCTGGCAGTGAAGTACATGATGAGATCATTTGGGATGAAACAAATGGATATACTCGAAAAACAAACCGCTTAGGTGGATTGGAAGGTGGAATGACAACAGGGATGCCGATTGTCGTTCGAGGTGTGATGAAGCCAATCCCGACATTATATAAGCCACTTCAAAGTGTCGATATTGATTCAAAGGAACCTTTTTCAGCAAGCATAGAACGTTCTGATAGCTGTGCGGTACCAGCAGCAGCTGTCGTTGCAGAACATGTTATCGCATGGGAAATTGCTTCGGCAATTGTCGATCAATTTTACTCTGATAGACTTGATACATTGATTCGCACAATCGAACAGCAACGTACGTATGCGAGGGAGTTCTAATGGAACCCATTCTCATTCAGACAGAATCTAGAAACTACCCAGTTTTCGTCGGGGAAGGGATTATTTCTACCCTTCCAACTTTTTTAAGAAAGCAGTTTCCTTCATTAACGAAGGTAGTTATTTTAACAGACGGAAATGTCGGAGAAAGATACTTAGCAACTTTGGAACGGAATCTCTCTGATTTTCAACCTTTAACCTATATCGTTCCAAATGGTGAATATGCAAAAACTTTTTCTGTTTACCAGGAATGTTTAACATTTTGTTTGGAAAAAAAACTGGACCGAAAATCGATTATTTTGGCCTTTGGTGGCGGAGCGGTTGGGGATCTTAGTGGTTTTGTTGCCGCAACGTATATGCGAGGGATTCCTTTTATTCAAATTCCTACAACGATCCTTGCTCATGATAGTGCGGTGGGGGGAAAAGTAGCAATCAATCACCCTTTAGGGAAGAATATGATCGGTGCTTTTTATCAACCAGAAGCAGTATTCTATGATTTAAGCTTTCTTAACAGTCTTTCAATTGGTGAAAGAAGATCAGGGTTTGCTGAAGTTATAAAACATGGATTGATACAAGATGAATCTTTTTATCAATGGCTTCTTTCGAATATTGTAGATTTGGATCATCTTACAATTGAACAACTAGAGTTTATGCTGAAAAAAGGGATTCAAATAAAAAGGGCTATCGTCTCTCAAGATGAGAAGGAGATGGGGATTCGTGCTTTTTTGAATTTTGGCCATACACTTGGACATGCCATTGAAGGGGAAGCGGGATATGGTAAGATCACCCATGGTGAAGCTGTTTTAATAGGCATGATTTTTTCATTGAAATTAAGTAAGCATATTTTCAATCTATCTTTTGATGAGAAAGAGTTTATAAGCTGGGTGAAAAAGCTTGGCTATAAAACTTCGATCCCGAATCATTTGAATGGACCAGCTTTACTTGAGAGAATGAAGCAAGATAAAAAATCGGTAGATGGTCATATTCAATATGTGTTATTAGAAAAGGTTGGGAAGCCTGTTACGGTCTCATTGGAGGATCCATTTATATTAGAACAGTTAGAGCAATTTCAAAAGGAATGATCTAAAGAGGTGATTAAGATGATAAGAGGGGTAAGGGGAGCCACTACGATAGAGGAAAACGTAGAACAGGAGATTGTACCGTCGACAGAAACGCTCATTCGCGAAATGATTGCTGTCAATGACATTGAAGCTGAAAATGTCGCATCTGTATTCATTTCAGTAACAGACGATATCGATGCTGCTTTTCCTGCAAAAGCGTTGCGAAACATAGAAGGTTGGACATATGTTCCTGTCATGTGTATGCGGGAAATCCCAGTAAAGAATTCTTTAAAAAGCTGCATTCGGGTGATGATTCACCATAATACAGAAAAGAGTCAAACAGAAATAAAACATATTTATTTGGAAAAAGCGATTAGCTTAAGACCTGATTTACAGGTTTAAAGAAATTATTGAATTGAGTGGTGAAGACAAGTGAGATGGAAGGAAGATGTTCTCCAATTGACTCCTTATCAGCCTGGAAAATCAATTGGTGAGGTTAAGAGACAATACGGGCTAGAAAAAATCGTAAAGCTTGCTTCAAATGAAAACCCATTTGGATGTTCAGGGCAAGTTCTAGAAAAAATTCGTACCTTCGATAACTCGTTGGCTCTTTATCCTGATGGCTATGCAACAGAGATAAGGGAAGCACTTGCAAGCAAATTAGGGGTTTCAGAAGGGCAGTTAATATTTGGAAATGGTTCTGATGAGAATATCCAGATTATCTCTCGTGCCCTTTTGAGACCAGGTTTTAACACGGTCATGGCGGCTCCTACCTTTCCTCAATATAAGCATAATGCAGTGATTGAAGGGGCTGAAGTACGAGAAGTCCAGCTTGTAGGTGGCGAACATGATTTAGAAGGGATGTTAAACAAAATAGATGAAAAGACAAATGTTGTTTGGTTATGCAGTCCTAATAACCCAACTGGAGCTTATATTAATGAAGAAAAGCTATTGTCCTTTCTAAAGAGAGTACCGACTGAGACGCTTGTCGTATTAGACGAGGCGTATTATGAGTATGTGGTGGCAGATGATTATTACGATTCTATCGAACTAATTAAACAATTTGAAAATCTCATTGTCTTAAGGACTTTTTCAAAAATCTATGGATTGGCTAGTCTTCGCATTGGGTATGGTATTGGAAATGAAAAAGTGATTCAAGCCCTTGAACCGGCAAGAGAACCTTTCAATACAAGTACATTTGCCCAAACGGCAGCTAAAGCAGCTCTCGAAGATCAATCTTATGTAGAGATGTGCAGACTTAAAAATCGTGAAGGCTTAGAGCAATACTATCAATTTTGTGATCAACAGCAATTATCTTATACAAAATCACAAGGTAATTTCATTTTAATTGATTTCAAAGTTGATGGAAATGAAGTGTTCCAATACTTCCTTGAAAGAGGGTTTATTGTTCGTTCAGGTGTAGCTCTTGGTTTTCCAACTTCAGTAAGAGTAACGGTAGGCTCTAAAGCTGAAAATGCAGAAATGATTGAAATCATGAAAGCTTTCGTTTTTGAGAAAATCGCCACTCAATCGTCACAAACTCATACTCAACAGTAAATATAACTATCGACATTGAAAAGCTCCTGTTTTAAGTGGCCAATAAGATTGGTTTCTTTTTAACAGGAGCTGTTAGCAATTATGAAAGCAGGTGATCCCTTGAAAGGTCGTGTATTGATTGTCGGGCTTGGACTCATCGGGGGTTCATTGGCTCTTTGTATTAAGCATGAGCATCCGCAAGCAAAAATCATAGGCTATGATATAAATAAGAAACAAGCAAGATTAGCAATAATGCTTGGAGTTGTAGATGAAATAGTGGATGATCTGGAGATGGGTGCAGTTGATGCTGACCTTATCTTAATTGCCACGCCAGTGAAAAAGATTGAAAAAATGATCGAGCTTCTCAGTCAGCTTCCGCTCAAGAAAAGAGTCATTATTTCTGATGCTGGAAGTACAAAAATGGAAATCGTGAAAAAGGCAGTCTCTCTTACTGAAAAAGGGTATACTTTTATCGGTGGACACCCGATGGCAGGTTCCCATAAAAGTGGCGTTCAAGCAGCAAAGTCAATTCTTTTTGAAAATGCTTTTTACTTACTGACACCAGAGGCTGACACGGATAAAGAGGCAGTTGAACGATTAAAAGTGTGGTTAAAAGGAACAAAAGCTAAATTTCTTCAGGTACTGCCTCAAGAACATGACTACTTAACAGGTGTTATAAGTCATTTTCCCCATGTCATTGCGGCTTCTCTCGTTCATCAGGCAGAAAGAACGAGTCAGCACCAAAGTTTAGTTACGCGACTTGCTGCAGGAGGATTTCGTGATATTACGAGGATTGCCTCTAGTAGCCCGGATATGTGGCGGGATATTTCCTTACATAATAAAGACGTCCTTTTACAGTTGTTAACGGAATGGCAGGAAGAAATGGCAAGAGTAACGAATATGTTAGCGAATGAAAATGAGGATGATATCTTTCAATATTTTTCACAAGCAAAACGTTTTCGTGATGAGATGCCTGTAAAAGAAAAAGGGGCAATCCCGGCGTTCTACGATTTATTTGTAGATGTTCCTGATTACCCTGGGGTTATTTCCGAAATTACAGGCTATTTAGCAAAAGAAAAAATCAATTTAACAAACATCCGTATTCGTGAAACGAGAGAAGAAGTATTTGGGATCCTCGTCATTAGTTTTCAAACAGAAGAGGATCGGGAGCGCGCGGAAAAGTGCATTCGCCATTATACCAATTATGATACATCTACAGGGATATAAGAGGTGAGCAAATGAAAACAACATCATTGCAAATAAATGTAGACAAACTTCAAGGTCAAATTGTCATACCAGGAGACAAGTCGATTTCCCACCGTTCTATTATGTTTGGAGCTATTGCAAATGGGACGACAACGGTATCGAATTTTTTAACAGGGGATGATTGTTTAAGTACGATTTCTTGTTTTCGAAAATTAGGAGTTGAAATTGAACAAGAAGGGGACAAAGCTACGATTTATGGAAAAGGATTTAGTGGACTGCAGGAGCCAAGTGAAGTACTTGATGTAGGGAACTCAGGTACAACGATTAGGCTTATGCTTGGAATTTTGGCAGGACGTCCATTTTTTTCTACACTTATAGGTGATCAATCTATCGGGAAGAGACCGATGACAAGGGTGACGAAACCTTTATTAAGTTTAGGGGCGAAAATCGATGGGAGAAACGATGGGGAATATACGCCAATCTCTGTACGAGGAGGAAACCTGGAAGGGATAGAATATGAATTACCTGTCGCCAGTGCCCAGGTGAAGTCTGCGATTCTTTTAGCAGGCCTTCAAGCTAAAGGTGAAACGACCGTTTTGGAGTCGTCAAAAACGCGTGATCATACAGAAAGAATGATTCGACACTTTGGTGGAGAAATTCAAGTAGATGGACTTGCAGTTAAAGTTCAGGGTGGACAAGAGTTAAAAGGGACTCATGTTCAAGTTCCAGGGGATATTTCCTCTGCTGCCTTTTTTTTAGTTGCAGGAGCAATTGTTTCTAACAGTGAAATTATATTGAAAAATGTAGGACTTAACCCGACTCGAACAGGGATTATCGATGTGTTGAAAGAAATGGGAGCGGACCTCCAGATCGTAAATGAAAAAGCTGCCTTTGAGCCGACGGGTGATCTAATCATTAAAACTTCATCTTTAAAAGGAATAACGATCGAAGGTAGTATCATCCCGCGTTTAATTGATGAAATCCCGATTATTGCCCTTCTTGCAACCCAAGCGGATGGCGTAACGATTATAAAAGATGCGGAAGAACTAAAGGTGAAAGAGACGAATCGGATCGACACTGTCGTTCATGAGTTACAAAAACTCGGTGTCAAAATCGAATCAACGAATGATGGGATGATTATTTACGGTAACCAAGAGCTGACAGGAGGGACAGTAAGTAGTCACGGGGATCACCGAATTGGGATGATGCTTGCCGTCGCTGCCCTCATTTGCGAAAAGGAAGTGAGATTAGAAAACATCGAAGCCATTTCTGTTTCTTATCCAAACTTTTTCGAGCATTTACAGAGCCTGCTAAGTTAATTAGCAGCTCTTTTTTGTTTTTTGAGACTTCCACCTTTTCGATGAATCAAGGCATAATTATTTTTGTACAAGCATAGTTTGTCATAAGACTGATTAAAAGGGTGGTTTTATGACCTATATCATCGAAAATGCCAATTTGCTAAAAGACGACAGACTTGAGCAGAGTTCTTTGCTGATTAAAGCGGATCGAATTGATTCCATCAGGCCCTCTTTTGAACGATTTTCTTATATGAGAGTAAATGCCAGTTCTTATGTGATGACCCCACCCCATATCCTTTTTTGTCCTCGATTTCCATGTGATTCTTCTTTTCAAGATATGAAGAAATTTTTTATCAATGAACTTATTACAAAAGGTAGTACGATGTTTTTAACTTATGTGGAAATTGACAAAGAGTATTTATTACAGTCTGCATTTACTAAGATGAAAACAACACTTCTAAATAGTCCGATTGATTATACCGTTGGTGTGAAAATTCCAATTCGACTTTTAACAACGAGTTTTCTCATCAAATGTAAACGGGCCAAGATTCCAGCTATATTTGTTGAGGTAGAAGATGAGTACCAGCTCAAAGAAATTCCGTGGGGATGGTTAAGGGAGGCGATGTTTCCATATAACAGCCCTCTTATCCCCATTTTTGTCAGTGATAATGAGAAAAAGAAGAATCAATTAGAGGTTACGTGGAGAGAGCTGCTTCATAAAGAGAAAATCCCTTATATTGAGCATGAGTTAGAAGAGAATGTCCCTATTTCTCATGAGAATTTATGTAAAATGGGTATTTATCCAGTTAAATCAGCGATACATCATGGTGGAGAAGTCAGTTATAATCTATATGGAAAGGATGTTTCTGAGAAAGAAATTTGTGAACGAGATTTGTTTCAACAAGTGGATAAGCGTTTACTCGTGACGGTTCATAAAGGTACGGTCATTCGAGCAGGAAAGGATGTACACTTCCGACCAGGCTATGGAGAATATGTCCTCATAAAAACTCCGGCTTTTTTTCGCGTTAATTAAAAAGTCTTATTACGAGTAGAATTTAGCAAATTCCATTATAATGTAGATAGAAAGCAAAATAGGAAATGCGAAAGGATTGCTAAATGGACAAGATTAGTAAAATTATTACACTATTAGAAAATGGTCAACATGAGGAAGCCATTAAAAAATATGAAGCAATACTAAGAAATGGGACAAATGATGAGAGACTGCTTCTCGGTGAAGAACTATTTCATTATGGGTTTTTAGATGAAGCAAAAGCGCTCTATGAGCGACTTCTTGAAGCGTATCCTGAGGAAGGGGAAATTCTTGTTACACTGGCTGAAATCTGTTTGGAACAAGGAAAAGAAGACGAAGCTCTCCAAACACTCGATAAAATCAGAGACACTGATCCAAGTTTTCCAGAGAGTTTGCTTTTACAAGCAGATCTTTATCAAATGGAAGGACTTTATGAAGTTAGTGAGCAAAAATTGCTTAAAGCAAAATCGGTCTTGCCTAATGAAGTGATTGTTGATTTTGCTCTAGGAGAACTATATTTAGAGCAAGGTAGATTTATTGAAGCGATAAAGTCATATAAGAAAGTCTTGCCTGTGGAGAAAGAAATAGCTGGAGTCAGCATAAATCAAAGACTTGGAGATGCCTATAGTGCTGGTGGTGCTTTTGAAGAGGCTCTTCCTCATTATGAGAGAGCGTTGGATGAAAGCTTAGAAATTAACACGCTTTTCCATTATGCCTTTACAGCACTTCAAGCTGGGATGACCAAGACGGCCATTGAGAAATTTACAGAGCTTAAAGAGCTTGATCATGAGTATCATTCCTTATACCTTTATTTAGCCAAAGCGTATGAGCGAGAAGAAGAGCTTGAGCTAAGTTTTGAAACGATCCAAGAGGGCTTGCGCTATGATGAATATAATAAAGAACTGTATTTCATTGGTGGGAAAATAGCGCTGAAGCTTGGAAAGGAAGACGAAGCGGAGGTCTTTTTAAGACAGGCGCTCGTACTGGATCCTGAATTTATTGAGGCAGGCTTAACCATTAATAAACTATTCCTTCATCATGAAAGATACGAAGATGTGTTAGAGATCGTTGGAATTTTCGAGTCTAATGGCATTGAAGAACCCCATATGATTTGGGATGAGGCAGTTGCTTTACAAAATTTAGAAAAATATTCACAGGCATTAAACAAATACCAACTTGCATATAATTTTTTAAAGAATGATCAAGAGTTTCTCACAGATTATGGATACTTTCTAATGGAAGAAGGAAAACGAGATGACGCTGCCGAAATATTTAATGTATTATTAGCAAACGATCCATCAAATGAAGAATTTGCTGAAGTCGTGCAAAGACTATCTGATGAAGGATAGCTTGTTTATTCGTACATGATATATTAGAAAGTATGCATATTTCGTTCACAGCCATTTTTCATTCGTAATGGTTCATTAAAAATAGTTGTACGCAGAGGAGGGAAAATGATGAAGACCCCTGTATCTGTCAACGAGAAAAAGGATTTTATTCGCTGGTTCCTGAATCACTACCAATTGAAGAGACGCGAGTGTGTGTGGATTTTAAATTATTTAATGAGTCATGATGGGCTCATGGAAAAAGTCCATTTTGTTGAGCAAGCTCAGTATTGTCCTCGTGGCTTAGTGATGTCCACTCATTGTGTTGATGAGGTACCGTTCCGTTTTTACAAAGAGAATGTAATGACAACAGATGCAGAAAAATCTTTCCATGATATTCGCTTGAATAGGGATGAAGAAATCTATATTCAACTCAATTTCCATGCATCAAATAAAGCCCATCAATATGCTGCCGTCTTGGAAGAGAATCCGTTCATGCCTAAAAGCCTGCAAATCAGTGAAAAAGACCGACTCATAGCTGAAAAATTTCTCTCATCTACGCTGAAAAATTTTCAGAGAGAAAAATTGCTTCATTTAATTGATGAAGCTCTGGACAATCAAGATAAGGAAGCGTTTGAGGATTTAACAAAAAAATTAAGTCGCCTAAAGTAAATTTACTTGATATGAAATGAATAAGACTGGTAGCCTGCAATTTTGCAGGCTATTATTTTTGCGTCATCTTTGTCCAGCTACCACTGAAATGATATGATAAGAAGGAATTTATTAGCTTGGAGTGATAGAAATGAAATGGGTTTCAAATGATATTGACATGTATTTGGGAGCGAAAGAATATGTAGACACGGTCGTGTTACCGCTGCTACCTATATCGTTTGGCGACGATATCAAGCAATCAGCATCAATGACTGAATTTATCTCTCTATTAAACATTCCCCTAGAGCGCCAATTTAAAGGGAGGCTCATGATGCTTCCTGGTTATCCCTATTTAAAGAGTGATTCTGATGATAGGCGTTTACAATTAATCAACCATTGGGAAACTGAGTTTAAGAAGTATGGATTCAAGCATATTTTCTACATCACATCTGATAGTGATTGGAGATCATTAGAGGAAAAACTAGAGGGAACATTGATTTGGTTACCATCTCTACCACTGGAAAGCATGGATGATAAGTATCGAAATCAAATTTTAGAGGATCAAATTAGTCAATTGATTCATTTATTTGTGAAAAAGTGGCAAAATAATGACTAATGGAGATATTAATCACTCAGCACCCATCCTTTAGCAATTTATTATATTGACCTAAAGTATAGATTGATATATCATTGTTATGTCCTAGTTTTATATTGTGTTTATTTATGTCCGTTGGACTACCATTTCATGATAGAGGGGGGAAAGGTATGAGCAAACAACGCGTAACAAGACGTCAATTCCTAAACTATACTCTTACTGGTGTAGGTGGATTTATGGCTGCAGGAATGTTAATGCCAATGGTCCGATTTGCAGTTGACCCAGTTTTGAAGCACAATGCAGCTGGTGATTTTATTGTTACAAACCAAAAAATTGATGAAATTTCCAATGAACCAGTTCGCGTTGACTTTACATTTGAACAAAAAGATGCTTGGTACACTTCAGAAGTAACAAATACTGCTTGGGTATACAAGGATGAGAAAGGTGAAATTATCGCATTATCTCCAGTTTGTAAACATTTAGGTTGTACAGTTGACTGGAATAAGGATGAGACACACCCTGAACATTTCTTCTGTCCATGTCATAATGGGCTATATACAAAGGATGGTACAAACGTACCTGGTACACCACCAGCAGCTCCATTAGACGTGTATCCTTACAAAGATGCTGACGGTTACTTAGCTTTAGGTAAAGCAGAACCGCGAAAGGAGGCGTAAATCTTGTTGAATAAAATTTATGATTGGGTAGACGAGCGTTTAGATATTACGCCTTTGTGGCGGGATATTGCAGACCATGAAGTACCTGAACATGTAAACCCTGCACATCACTTCTCTGCATTTGTGTACTGTTTCGGTGGACTAACGTTCTTTGTTACGGTAATTCAAATATTGTCTGGTATGTTCTTAACGATGTACTACGTTCCAGATATTAAAAATGCATGGGAATCCATCTATTATTTACAAAACGAAGTTGCTTTCGGACAGATTGTCCGCGGGATGCACCACTGGGGTGCTAGCTTAGTTATCGTAATGATGTTTTTACATACGTTACGTGTTTTCTTCCAAGGAGCTTATAAGAAACCACGTGAGCTTAACTGGATTGTTGGAGTACTTATTTTCTTCGTCATGCTTGCCCTTGGTTTAACAGGTTATTTATTACCATGGGATATGAAAGCGTTATTTGCAACAAAGGTAACGATTACCATTATCGAATCAGTTCCATTCATAGGTGAATATTTGAAGATCCTAATTGCAGGACACTCAGATATTATAGGTGCACAGACAATTACTCGATTCTTTGCAATCCATGTATTCTTCTTACCTGCTGCATTGTTTGCATTGATGGCTGCCCACTTTATGATGATTCGTAAACAAGGTATTTCAGGTCCATTGTAAAATCATAAACACGCATGATTTGTGAATGACTTAAAGGAGGGGAATTGTTCAATGCATCGTGGAAAAGGTATGAAGTTTGTGGGAGATTCACGTGTCGCAGCTTCAGGTCGAAAACCGAATATACCAAAGGATTATTCGGAATATCCTGGTAAAACAGAGGCGTTTTGGCCAAACTTTCTTTTAAAAGAATGGCTGATCGGTGCTGTTTTTCTTGTTGGATTTTTATGTTTAACTGCGGCGCATCAACCACCGCTCGAAAAAATTGCAGATCCAAGTGACACAGCATATATTCCATTACCTGACTGGTATTTCTTATTCTTGTATCAGCTATTGAAGTATTCTTTCGCATCAGGTCCTTATAATATTATCGGAGCTCTTGTTATTCCTGGACTTGCTTTTGGTGCATTATTACTCGCACCATTCATTGATAGAGGCCCAGAGCGTCGCCCGTCAAAGCGTCCATTAGCAACAGGCTTTATGCTTCTAGCACTAGCAGGTATTACGTACCTTACTTGGGAATCAGTAGACCAGCATGACTGGGAAGCTGCCAAACTCCAAGGTCAGATTGTAGCAGAAGCAGAAATTGATAAAGAATCTGATGGCTATAAGATTTTTGAAGCAAATGGTTGTGTGACTTGCCATGGAGGAGATCTGCAAGGTGGAGCAGGTTCACCACCGCTTATTGATACTGGTTTAACACCTGAAGAAGTTGCTGAAATTGCACAAAACGGTCGTGGTGCTATGCCAGCAGGATTGTTCCAAGGTACTGATGAAGAGCTACAAACATTGGCTGAATTCATCTCTACGCTTGAAAGTGAATAATAGTATGTTAAAGCTGACGATAACTTCGTCAGCTTTTTTCTATCTAGTTAAAAGGATGATAAAACAATCGGTTCACAAAGGAAATATGTTACTATAAGAAAGATGTGGAAAATATAATGAGGTGAAATATATTGAAATGGATGTACTCGCTTTTAGCTAATCGCTCAATTCTATCTTTACTATTAATCGTTAATTTTTTCGGTACGGTTTATGGATACTATTGGTATAAAAGTCAATTGGCAGCTACCCCACCCATTTTTCTAGCGTTTGTACCAGATAGTCCAACAGCCAGCCTTTTTTTCTTATTTGTGCTCATCGCTTTTTTACTCGGCAGAAATTGGCCACTATTTGAAACATTAGCAATGGTGACGCTTTTTAAATACGGTATTTGGGCCGTTGTCATGAATGTATTGGTATTTATGATCAACGGTGAAATTGATGGAATCGGAATGATGCTTGTACTATCACACGGTGCCATGGCGATACAAGGGATATTATATGCTCCATTTTACCGATTTAAGTTATGGCACCTGGTAGTTGCTGCTATATGGACATTACATAATGATGTGATTGATTATGTCTTTTTTATGATGCCGCGATATCATATGCTAGATGACTATATTCCACAAATCGGTTACTTCACTTTTTGGCTAAGTATCGCTTCTATTGCGATAGCTTATTATTTTGGTTTAAGAAAGACTCGTTTTACACTACAGCTAAAGTGAATTAGCAGCTAGCACCAATATTTTTGGTCTAACCTTGTCCAAGTTCTCATACCATTTAATAGTAATGTGAGGAGGGACAAGTATGAAGCTAAAAGCCGCTATATTTTTAATTGTAATCCTAATACTTACACCGGTAACTATACAAGCAAATCATCATATTTCCTCTATTGAAAAGCTTGATCAAATTTCTGATGAAGCTCTACAATTGGTGAAATCATCGAGATACGAAGATGCAAAGAAGCTTCTTGAGTATTTTTCAAATGAGTTTCTTGCCTATACAATGGAAAGTCACGGTTTCTCAATAGATGAATTACGAATTGTAACGCTTGCGCAAGATGAAGCCATTGCAGCCATGGGAAACGGGAATTTGGCTCATGATGAACGAATTAATCGAGTGACCAAATTTCGTTTAGCGATGGATGCGATCACATCAACTAAAGAGCCATTATGGACCGAAATGGAAGGCCCGATGATGGCTGTATTTGGCGGAATGAAGGATGCAGCATTAGAGGGAAACAGTGAGAATTTCCATTCCCATTTAAATTCTTTTCTGTCACTTTATGAAGTGATTTATCCTAGTATGAAACTAGATGTTCCTGTGCAAAGAGTCCAACAAATTGACGCCAGAATTCATTTCATTGATGAATACCGGCCACGATTATTAACGGACGAAGAAAGCCAACAGGAACTCGTCTCTTTAGAAACGGATTTAAAGGATCTGTTTAATCAGATGTCCGAAGATGAAGCAGATCCTTCTCTTTGGTGGGTGATTATTACAACAGGTAGTATTATCATCGTTACATTATCCTATGTCGGTTGGAGAAAGTATAAAGGGGATAAGGAACGAGAAAGAGAGAAGAAAAGAATGTAGTAAGGGCGAGTAGAATATGCTAAATAATTGACTCTTTCATCTGTAACATCTTTAACACCAAAAAAACGGTTCAAAACCTTACTAATCCAATGTTTTGGGCTCTTTTTGAGGAAAAGAAAACTCTGGGCTATGCCTAGGGTTCCAAAAAGCTTCTAACGAGGTATAAAAAAACTCCTCAGCGGTGCTAAAATATTTTTGGTTCGCCAACCCAAATATCAGCATACGGAGGAGTTTTGACGTCAAAAGACACTAATAGTTTTGCACACACAACATGTAATTGTAAGTATCACATCGTGTTTGCGCCGAAGTATAGAAGGCAAGTAATTTATGGAAAGGTTAAAAAGGATATAGGAGAAATACTTTGTACATTAAGTGAAAGAAAAGGCGTGGAAATAATTGAAGCTACAGCCTGTAATGATCATGTACAGTCAAGCTCATTATTATGTGTAAATTCATTCCTAATCAAAACAATGTTAAGCAGCTGATTTTTTTGTATTGGAAGGGAGCCCCGTTCAGTACACCAAAAAATTGCGCTTCGCATTCCTATTTTGCTTCTTCTTTTTCCGGGATTCTCCTTTTTCTATGAAAATAAAAAAAGTCAGAGGTCTCCTGTATACCCTGTATACATTTGTTTGAGCAGGGATACCCTATAAATTACCTATAAAAGCCAAATAAGAAATCAGAGCTATCTGTCGGAAGGTAACTTTGAATAAATCTATTTGGTTTTGGTGATACTAGTTACTCTGCATTTCTTTGGAAGGCTCCTAGTTTATTAATATGAAGTAGATACTTCTAAGCATTCGATGCGATTTCGCAACGAGTGTTTTTTTCTTTCCTCGTCTGGAGGCAATTGACCATTATTTTGTAGCTAACCAACGATTCCTGGTTCTTGATATTGCCCATGTAGCTTCACACATTGCAGATTTTATGTGAGGATTCCGTTTTGTAGTGCGAGTACTTTTACGTTTTCCAGCACTTTCGTGATTACCTGGCGAGACACCTGCCCAGGAAGCTAAATGTTAAGAAGTAGGGAATTGTCACATATCTACTCCAATTTCCACAATAATGATAGCCGCAGTATCTTTCTTAATACTTGGAATCGTAAGAGGTAGGTTTATTTCTTCTTCAAAGTTTTTTAATAAGTCGGATACTCGTGCCTCGAGCTCAGAGATTAAGGGTTCTAAATAAATGATGTGTTGCAAGATTGATGAATTAAAAAGATTTGATGTTCGTTGTTAATGATAATTTCATAGGCCCAACAACTGACTGACCGAGTTTTCCTTATTTTGCTTGAGTTGATGACCAAAAAGAATGGGAAGTTATATATAATCAAGCTTCCAAAATATTTAAAATTTGAATCTCATAGATTTCGTTCATTCTCAAATTAAGCCTTACATGTTCCGTTCCTATTTTTACATACCAAAGTCGTTGCCCAGCTACTTTTAGCCGACAAGGTATAAGTAGTTTGTTACCAAGAAGGAGGTGAAAAGACTCCCCTGGATACATTGCTTTTCCGTAATCTCCTACAACTTTTAACCAACATCCATAGTCCTTGTGAAACTGCATGTATATCTGTCAAGTTGGAAATACGATAATTGATTATCTGAAATATGGAAGGTGAAGATCGGAATTATCCTATATATTTATTCGTGCTGGACAACCTTATGACAAACTTGAGGAACTAACCCTACATAGTATTGTTTCCTTTTATTTAAAACGAGCAGGTATTAGCAACATCGATAAGAAGAAGCATGGTCCACATGCATTACGTCATAGCCTCGCAGGAATTTTATTAGAAAAGAAGACCCCAGTTACAGTTATCTCGGAGGTTCTTGGTCATACCAATACTGAGAGCAAAAACCTATCTTAGAATTGATCTAGAATCACTTCGTCAATGTGCTTTGGATGTAGCGCCACCAACATCGCCTTATTCTCATTATCAGGAGGCGAACTAAATGAAATTCTATTGAGTTAATGCTCTACTCATTGAACAATATATTTCATTTAAAAGAAATTTGGGATATGCATTTGATAAAAAACATACTTTTAAGATGTTTGATGATTTTACAGTTGAGAATGGAGCAACCTCTATCGGGTTGACTAAAGAATTAGCTATTAAATGGGCAGAAAAACGTCCGAATGAATCTGACGTTACAAGATACAAGAGGGTCAATACTATAATAATTTTTTCTATTTACCTGAATCAACTAGGTTACGAATCATACATTCCGAGGCAACTAAAATCCTATAAAACCACTTTTACACCATTTATCTTCTCAAAGGAAGAGTTAGAATCATTCTTTCATGCAAGTGAAACCATAGAGATTAAAGGAAATACAACTATTAGGCATATTCTCCCTGTTGTTTTTCGCATGATTTATGGATGCGGATTGAGAGTGAGAGATGCATTAAACCTTAAATGTAAATCTTTAAATCTCGATGAAGGCTACATTACTATTCGTGAAAAAAATGGCTGTGATCGAGTGCTTCTACTTTCTGATTCATTAAAAACTGTGTGTATTCAATACAGTGAGAATTGTTTGTCGAAACAAAATCCGAGCGATTACTTTTTTCCATACTTGTTTCCGGAGGTAAAATTGCCATGAAACCTACAGACTATTCATATTATCTAACTGGTTTCCTCTCCAAGTTTCTCCCAGGTGAAATTGGAGCAAGCAAAAATACCATCGCATCTTACAGAGATACATTTATACTATTTCTTCGTTTCCTAAAAGACGAAAAGAAAATTTCTGTAGAGAAGTTAACCTTAAATAAGATAACTAAAAGTATAGTGATGAATTATTTAGATTGGACAGAAGATAAGCATCAGTGCAGTACTTCAACAAGAAATGTCACGATTAGCTGCTCTCCACTCATTCTTTAAATACCTGTAATACGAGAACCCAGACAATCTAGTAGAATGGCAGAAAATCTTCTCTATTCCGTAAGCCCGTAATTAAATAACGCATATAAATAAGTTGACACCTTCGGTACGATAGACATATCAATTCGAGGAGGTGCCTTTTATGCTAGAGAAAAAACTTACCATAGTCCCTGTGACACTAGATCCTATCACTGACGAACCTTCTTCTGTCAATTTACCTCAAAATCCCTCTGGAACGCACTGTGTAATTAAAACAGAAACTCTTGAAATCTCCTTCTTCAATGGTGTAGATGAGCGCAACATCTAAACGATCATGAAGGAGTTGAACAATAAATGAAGCATGATTTCACAAGCGTGCAAAATATCTATATCATTTGTGGCAAAACGGACATGCGAAAAGGCATTGATGGCCTAGCAACACTCATTCAAGATTCATTGAAATTAGATCCGTATGGTGATTCTATCTTTTTATTTTCTGGATGGAGCAAGGACCGTTATAAATGCTTATATTTTGACAGTGACGGATTCGCCATGCTTTATAAGCGATTAGATAATGGCAAGCTTCAATGGCCAAAAGATGAAAATGAACTACGGAATCTTTCACAACAGGAGCTTCGCTGGTTGTTAGAAGGGTTATCGTTGCAGCAACCAAAAGCGATTGCGAAATCTGCAAAAGGTGTCTTTTAAACTCCTCTATCTAGATGGTATAATCATTCATATCCTATACTGAACGGAATGGGGTGAATGAGCTGATGAGCGCTTCTAATGAAAAAGTGATGCAACTTCTTGAAGATCAACTAGCATATATGAAAGAACAAAACAAAGACTTATCCAAACAAATAGAAGTTCTTACAGAACAAGTTCGCCAATTAACGAAAGCCTTGTATGGGTCAAAATCGGAAAAATCAAAGTACTAAGCTCCTGACGGGCAAGGTTCTTTATTCGAAGATGATCCGTCTTTTAGCGATTCTGAGCACACAGAAAAACAAAGCACGGAGACCATTCGTTATACCGTTGTACGTAAATTAAATAAGAAGTAACGAAATGATTCTTTTCATGAGGGGATTGAAATAGAAGAAATTCACCATCATCCCGATGATACAGAGTGTGACTGTTGCCACGATTAAATGACAGAAGCAGGTACCACGATTGTGCGCGAAGAAGCGAAGTTCATTCCAGCAAAAATGATACGCATCCAGCATGTTGAGCATGCGTATGAATGTAAGCACTGTAAAAAGGATTTCTCACAAAAAGCGCAAATGAAACGTGGGAAAGCATCCCAGCCTGTCATTCTGCGTAGTATTGCAGGACCGACTGTTATAGCAAAACTCAACTACGATAAGTTTATCCAGTACTTGCCTCTTTACCGTCAGGTGAAGGAATGGGATCGATATGGTCTTCTTACCAATGATAAGAATTTATCGAATTGGGTGATTCGTGTAGCGGAAGATTGGCTTTTACCGATTTATCAGGAGATGAAGCAGGTACTACTTTCAAAATCTGTCCTGCATGCGGATGAAACGTATGCGCAAATTCTTAATCGTTCTGACGGAAAGTCAGGTCAATCAAATACATACAATTGGATCTTCCGAAGCGTAGCAAGCCAAGGGACGATTATCGTTCTTTTCCATAGTGCTTTATCGCGAAGTCGAGCAGTTCTAGAAGGTTTTACAGGAGGATTTAAAGGAACCGTGATATGCGATGGCTATTCGGCATATGGGAATTTACTCGATATCATTTTCGCCAATTGTTGGGCACATGTACGACGTTATTGGCTGAAAGCTGATAGCAAAAACGGACAAATTGGCGTTAAATATTGCGATCAATTATATCGGTTAGAACGTCAATTTAAGAATCTCTCGCCGGGGAAACGCCGAAAGGCCCGACAAAAACATTCAAAACCAATTGTAGAACAGTTTCTAAAATGGGTAGATGAATCGCCTTTCTTCGGTAAGAATGCCTTAGCGAAAGCTGCCGATTATACATTAAATCGAGTAGAGGGATTAAAAGCTTTTCTATACGATGGTCGAATTGAAATAGACAATAATCCAGCAGAAAATGCGATTCGTCCAAATGTGATCGGTCGAAAAAATTGGCTTTTCTCTGTTAGTGAAGCCGGTGCAAAGGCGAACACCATTTGTTTAAGTTTAGCAGAAACTGCTAAAGCAAACGGCATAGATTTTTATCAATACCTAGTGAAGATATTGACGGAACTTCCAAATTTACCGTTCCATTCACAACCAGAAACTTTACATAATTACATGCCTTGGTCAAAAAACATCCAACTGACATGTGCAAAATAGCCAACTATCTAAAATTTCATCAGTTAGCTGGCTATTCGTCGTGCATACCGAAAAGGTATGCTTATTTTTATATTTCGGGCTTACTCTATTCCAGTTAAAAAGACAGAAAAGAAATCGGTTAACTATCTAACCCTTGATGGAATTATACTACTGTTAACAATGCCCAATCTCAATACAGAAGCTGGACGGCGAGATTTAGCATTATTAACACTAATGTATGACACAGGAGCAAGGGTGCTGTTTTTGATAACTGCATTTTGAGCCACTCCGATTACCAAAATGTAAGCCACTTTTAACATTGTCACTGGAAAATCTGGAATGTCTTGAAATGGAGCCTCCAGAGGCGTGATTCTGCTCGAAAGGCGAAACGCCAAGGTTGTTTCGAATGGCAACAAACCTATCATGCCTCTCACTCCATGTAAAGACGTGTTCTAACTGGAAAAGGAGTGGCTCACGTTTTCACGAGCGAAGTGGCTCTATTTGAATTATCAAATACAGGTGCAGGAAATTATTGACTTAACACCTTCTATGATTAGATTCGACAAACCTTACATTATAAAGTTGATTGGTAAAGAGAACAAAGCTAGGATCTTACCATTAATGGAGCCAACAATGCAGATTGTTAAAAAATACATGGTAGAGCAGAATCTTTTGCGAAACTCCGCTAACTTATATCCTTTGTTTTTTATAGGAGAAGAGTAAAACTGACTAGGACGGGGAGCAATTACATTGTAGACAAATATAAGAAACTAGCATGCGAGGAAAATAAAATATTAATACCTGAGGTATTTTCCTGTCACTGTCTAAGACACTCTAAGGCAATGCACCTCCTTCAAGCAGGAGTGAATCTCGTTTATATTAGAGATATACTAGGTCACTGCTCAGTACAGGTAACAGAAATCTATGCGAAAACGGATTCAAAGCAAAAAAGAGAAGCAATTGAGAAAGCGTATGTAGATGTATCTCCTACTGATGAACCAGTATGGGAAAAAATGAGGGTTTATTGACTTGGTTGAATACGTTGAATAAATAATGTGCATATTGATAATGTAAAGTGAACCCACCAGTCGTCCAATTCTTTGAAGTGCGGTCTCTAAATTTGTGGAAGTCAAATTCAGAGGGATCATTTCCTGTTTCGTTCGAAGCATAATGGATATGAAGCAGTTAATCCAATAGTCTACAAAACTATCAAACCACTTATGCCAACGAAACCAGATAGATTCATCAGCTGGAACGTCATGCATGGAAGGGTTCGAAAGAACCGACTCATATCTCTTATATGGAACCAAGAAATCTGGCATTTCATGATGAATCCGTCTACATTGACCACAACGTAGACGGCGAATATTATAAATTTTTGTCTTTCCAGAACCTTCTTTTGATTTTCTATTTCGAGTATCAATAACACGCATGCTTTTCCCACAACAAGGAGAAGGAATCCTCCCCACACTTCTAACCAAGAACGCCTGGTAGAGTATTTTCAATAAGTTGATAATCTGATACAATACTCATAAGATTTGTTTGGGGACGTCTCCTTTATATCTGTTTGAGCAGATATACATTATGGGTGGCGTCTTTTCCTTTCTACAGAATTATAAATGTTAAAATTCCCTATAAAATATAATGACATTATAACCGTCAAATTCTGGACAGGCAATATCATCAACTTCAGGTAATTTAAGATAGCAATAACAGTTCATTTATCGTGCCAAAAAGGGAATCTGTAATTTTTTGTTTTTTACTCATGATGCTTCCATGAATGTTGGACTCTACATCGTGAGCATCGACATATCCTTGAGAAATTAGTTTATGGAGAAGCTTTCTTCCTGACACCCAAAAAATGACTGAAATAATTAAGCTGAGTTTAACGTTTGAAGACTCCAGCGCTTTCTGTATTCGTTTTTTTCAGAAGTTACATGATCAATCCATTTCTTACGCAGTCTAGTTAAACCTCGAAGTTTGCGAATTTCTTGAGGTGGAACAAAACTCATGTCGAAGTAATTTAGCTATCCACTCAGTATCTGAAATATCTATGTTTCTTTCTTGAACATTTTTGTTTCTTTGTGGATTCGCCAAAGTGATATCGAAAAAATCTTCTAAGATGTTGTATACTGTTTTCCGTATACTCTGGTGCTCTCCATTGCAATGTGAGTAACTTCATGGACCTCAATCCATTTCAATAATCGAAAAAGATCCTTGGTTAAAGTTGGAAAAGTTTCGATTTCTTGAAACATCTTATCTTCTCGATTTCCATAAATAACACAAGCGAAGATTGTTTCTAGATGTACATCTAAACCGGCACATCGTTCGATAAAAACTTCCATTGTGGTACTACACTCCCAAATATTTAGAGCACAAACATTGAATGAGTCAGGTAGGGAGTGGAATTCACTATTTAATATAAGAAACACCTCTCTATCCTATCTTCCTCGGTTAATAGTGGATTCTAGATTTGTACATACCGTGTAAAAATCCATCAGACATCTTTTCGTTATCAATCAATAAAAAATAACGAAAAGCCGCTGTTGGAGATATTAAGCTTGAAAATTCCCTCAAAGAGTTGGCTTTAGATTCCAAAGGATGGCGAATACCAGGCAGTAATAAAAAACAAACTCGGAAGATATACATCATCTTAAAAATGACACTAGAGCATATTACAAAGAAAGATGGCTAAAAAAATAGTTTGCTGCAAATACTAATTATCACCTATCACCTGCCCATGAGCGGATACCAATCATCTATTTTAGATAAGTTTCAATACACTTATTATTTTAAAAAAGTAGCTTTTATAGAATTTGGTGAGTTGCTTCGTTTGGTTATGATTCGTTATCATATAGAGGACAACTTCTCTGTATGGTTATGTGGTTCTAATCAAATCAACGAATGGGTATTTTTTTATGCGTTTTTTCTTATCAATG
>NZ_HE978513.1:7644-14070 GCF_000311725.1 Robertmurraya massiliosenegalensis JC6 | reverse complement strand
CAATGATAATACTTGAATCTCATCAGCAACTACTGCAAGTTGAACTTATTTCAATTATGTTGATACGAAAGTTGAGTTTAATACTAATAGATCTGTTAGACAAACAACTAAAACATATGTGCATGCTTAATTTATAATAACGTTAATATGGTTGTTTAATTTAAGTTTATCCCTTAAAATTAGGAGAGTTAATCAGTGTATAATTTTACGTTAGTAGAAAAAGATAATATATAAAAAGAGGTACTTGAACAATGTATTCAATAATCGATCTTGTAATAGCTTTTACTATTTCACTTATCTCGACTCTCTTGCTGGTTTATCCAATTAAAAAGCTAGCGTTACGATGGAATATAATTGATTTACCTAATTATCGAAAGGTGCATAAAACACCAACAGCAAGACTGGGAGGCTTAGCAATTTTTTTTGGTACTTGTCTTGGAATTGTGTATCTTAGTCCTTCACATGAATATTTCCTTGAAATGAGTATAGGTGCAGTTATAATTGTTCTTACGGGACTTCTGGATGATAAGTTTCAAATTAGACCTGTACTAAAACTTACAGGGCAATTGATACCAGCAACTATATTAATTTTATCGGGTTTAATAATAGATAGAATTACACTACCATTTTACGGAGTAGTTGACTTATCGGGTCCAATAAGTGTCATTATTACACTTTTTTGGATTGTTGGGATTACGAATGCGATTAATTTAATTGATGGATTAGATGGACTTGCTTCTGGCGTTTCTACAATTGCATTAATCAGTATTCTAACTATGGCTATTCTTGATAATCAAATACTAGTAATTTTTCTGGCTGTCACACTTATTGGAAGTAATCTTGGATTTTTATTTCATAACTTCCACCCAGCGAAAATATATATGGGTGATACGGGATCGTTATTTTTAGGTTATATGATTGCAGTTATCTCTATTTTAGGTCTATTTAAAAACGTAACTTTATTTAGTTTTATCATTCCAATAATAATTCTTGCAGTACCTATTTTTGATACGATTTTTGCAATAATACGTAGGGTTATGAATGGCAAAAAAATAATGATGCCTGACAAGAAACATTTTCACCACCAGTTGCTTGCTGCTGGTTTTAGTCATCGTACCACGGTGATAATTATTTATGGGTTCAGTACATTCTTTGGTGGAATGGCGATTATTTTCTCAAATGCTTCTATTGGGTATTCTTTAATAATTGCAATTGTGATTTGGTTTATGCTTCATATCATTGCGGAGTTTGTTGGATTAGTCGGGAAAGGTAAACGTCCTGTAATTCGATTGATGAGAAAGCTATTCGGTGAAGTGAGATCCAAAAAGCAACACTCCTAGTTCTCTATGGCTATGCAGGTGGTATTCCTAATTTAGCTTATAATTAATTCTTCAACGGACATAGATCCATATCTAATTAAGAAGTATATATTAGTTTTCAACATGGTTTTTTAATTAATACACTATTCTTATTGCTTTTTTGTTTGAGTTCTTTATAATTAGGTAGGGAAAATATGAAACAATGAAACTATTAATAGGTATAAACCTTCTAGTAGATTAGAATTAGAAAATTACTGTAAATAGAATTCACCAATGTTTAGGGGGAAAGATATGACTATTTTTGCATTAGTCATTACATTTATTACATCATTAATTGTAACGCCATTTGTTAAAAAAATTGCATTTAAAATAGGGGCGATTGATCAACCGAATAACAGAAAGGTTCATAAGCAAGTGATGCCACGGCTAGGTGGTTTAGCGATTGTAATTAGTTTTGCTACTGGTCTGATTTTCTTTATACCGGATACAATGAATGCTTGGCCCATTTTAGTGGGGGCACTTTTTATAGTAGTAATCGGCACTTTAGATGATATTAAAGAAATATCACCACGAACAAAACTCGCAGGCCAATTACTTGCAGCTGCGGTTACTGTGATGGGAGGAATTCAAATTGATTACATTACACTACCATCAGGAGAAGTGCTACATTTTGGCTACTTTGCAATTCCGCTTACTATAATATGGATTGTTGGAATTACGAATGCTATCAATCTAATTGATGGATTAGATGGGTTAGCCGCAGGTGTCTCTTCAATTGCATTACTAACCATATCGGGTCTTGCACTTTCCATGGGTAATCCATTAATCGCACTGTTATCCTTGCTCGTTCTCGGTAGTACAGTAGGATTTCTTGTGTATAATTTTTATCCTGCAAAAATATTCATGGGAGATAGTGGTTCACTGTTTTTAGGATATATGATTAGTGTTTTAGCGGTAATGGGACTATTCAAGAACGTTGCAATGTTCTCGTTAATAATTCCTATTATTATCTTAGGGGTACCGATAATAGATACGACTTTTGCAATTATTCGTAGAATTGTGCAGAAAAGGCCATTAGCAGCACCAGATAGATTACATTTACATCATTGTCTTATAAAATTAGGATTCACCCATCGACAAACGGTTATTATAATCTATACTTTAAGTGCGCTATTTGGTTTAGCGGCATTAATCTTTACACGTGCGACTTTATGGGGTTCTACCCTGCTATTAGTAGCAATCCTTGTTCTAGTAGAATTAATTGTAGAGGTAACGGGTCTAATTAGTGATAAATATCGTCCGCTTCTCCATTTGATAGATGGCCGTAAAAAGTAAACATGAAAAAGTCAACCTTCTTTAGAATTGGATAAAACGGTTGGCTTTTCTGTTTGTACCATGTAGATATATCCTACATAAATAGCACTTATGGTGGCAAAATAAAAAATGAATAGTCTTATTGAAATTGTAATGAAATTATTATGAAGTCCATTTCAAAAAAATCCAATTTGCTTAACACTAATGATTATATGATGCTGTATTTTAATTTTAAAACTAAATTATTCATTATTCTATAAAATATTCAGAATATAAGGAGAGGAAAACATGCGAGTAAAAAAAGCAATTATTCCAGCAGCGGGACTAGGGACTCGGTTTTTACCAGCAACAAAAGCACAACCTAAAGAAATGTTACCAATAGTTGATAAGCCGACTATTCAATATATTGTCGAGGAAGCAGTGTCTTCAGGGATTGAAGATATAATCATTGTATCTGGTCGTGGAAAAAGGGCGATTGAGGATCATTTTGATATTTCCTATGAATTAGAAGAAACTTTAGCGAAAAAAGGTAAAACTAAAGTGTTGGAAGAAGTTCGTGCGATTTCTGATTTAGCAAATATTCATTACATAAGACAAAAGGAACCCAAAGGACTAGGACATGCAATTTCGGTAGCAAGTAGATTTATTGGCAATGAACCTTTTGCTGTACTACTAGGCGATGATATTGTTCAATCTGAAAAACCTTGCCTAAAGCAACTAATTGATGTTTATGACAAATATGAATGCTCGGTAGTTGGTGTTCAAGAAGTTCCAGATGATATGGTTTCAAGTTATGGAATTATTGAGCCGAAAAGAGTCGGTGGCTTTGATCCGCATACTTCTGTTGTTCGATCATTAGTAGAGAAGCCATCTATTGAGATTGCTCCATCAAATCTAGCTATTATGGGTAGATATGTGTTAACAGCAGAAATCTTCTCTATTCTTGAATGTTTACCTCCAGGCAAAGGGGATGAAATTCAATTAACTGATGCCATAGAAGCATTAAATAAAGAACAACAAGTATTAGCTTATGATTTTAGTGGAAAACGATTTGATATTGGGAATAAGTTAGGTTTTGTGAAGGCAACAATTGATTTTGCATTAGAGCGAAAAGATTTAAAAGAAGATGTATTAACCTATATAGAACAAATATACAGCACATACAAGAAATAGGAAGCAATAACAATGAAAATAAGGGTAATTGATACAGGGTATTTGTTTGGTTGAAATTGGTCATGAAGTTACAGGTTTGGATATTGATGAGAAAAAGGTAAATCACCTTTTTATGAAGATGGTCTAGATAGACAAGAATTTAAAAAACAATGTTGATGTATAGTTTGTTTCAAATCGACAATTCTTATTCCAAGGGTCAGCAGTGCATGATATATTACGGAGTGAGCGAAATGTGATGGCTCCTGAGGATAATGAAGCACTTCAAACAATTGAATAGGTAAACAAACCTTTTGGCATTGGAGTTTAGGAGCAAAATGTAGAGAATGGTTGCAAGAGGAATGGGGATGGACAAACATAGTGGGGAGAATTTTTTAAATGCTTAAAATGGATATGGTGTTTCTTGTTTCCTTAAAGATACTAACGCACTTATCTCCTTTGAAAAAAGTGTTGACTATCAAATCCAATTTTATAAAGTGATGTAAGTGTAAATGAAAATCAAAAAACGATTATTATTAATATGCTTTAGAATAGGTTTGGATCACTAAAAGGTCTAACAATTGCGTTGCTAGGTCTATCTTTCAAACCTAATACTGATGACTTGCGCAAAACTCCTTCTATTCCTGTCTTGAAAGCATTAATTGATACTGGGGTAGAAGTCAGAGCTTATGCGTCAGTTGTAACTGATAACGCTAAGAAGGTAATTCCAACAGATGTACAATTTCGGAAAAATACAGAAACAATAATAAAAGGTGTAGATTGTTTAGTTCTATTAACTGAATGGAAAGTTATTGAATTTGGATTAGATAATTATAAAGCTAAATTAAAAATCCAATAGTATTTGATGGACGGAAATGCTTTGATTTAAAAGATGTGAATAGATTAGGAACTGAATACTACTCTATTGGACGATCAGAAAATAAACTGAGACGTTTAAGATGGAAAAAGAGGCACTTCAAATAAACTGTTTTGGGGTGTTTTCATTTTTTGCAATAATCATAATTACGTGGATGGGAACATAAAGGATAGATTTTATATATAAGAAAAGCTCGAAAAATATCAAAAAATGTAGTATAATACTTAGGTATTTAATCAAATTTATAAATGAAATACTTATGATATTGTATATTAATTTTAATAATTACAATAATATTTCTAAACTACACGAAGACCTTGGGAGGCAGTAAGATAATGCAGTTGAACGAAGGATATTTGCAGAAAATTCCAACAATGCTAGAGTTTTTCTTTTTATTTTATATTATACTACAACCCTTTCTGGATTTAGTATCTTATTTTGGAACCTCGATATCAACACTAGTAAGGGCAATTGTGATTGTTATTGGATTTGTGTACTTACTATCGTATCCTAAAAAGAAAATTAAATGGATAACAATAATTTACATCCTTTTACTAGGTGTATTTATGACTTTGCATATCTTAAACAATTATATGGTTAAGGCACCTTACCATCTTATGCAAGAATTAACATATGCTGTTAAATCCGCTTATGTAGTGGAGATGTTAATTGTATATGCATTGTTATTTATCTCAATATCAAAAAAATGGGATTGGCAGCGCATTGTTCAGCGAAATATATTTATTAACATGTTAGTTATTGGTGTTGTAATGTTATTAGCTACATTAACAGGTACTGGTAAACTAAGTTATAACACTTATGAAAACTGGACTAATCTCCCTACCGAAGGGCATTCCGGGTGGTTTTACTCTGCTAATGATTTAGGAGCAATTTTTGCTATTGGTTTTACCGGAATGATTATTTATATGATGAATCAGAAGAGCACTAAGCTAAAATGGTTTCTTATTCCATTATTATTACTTATTATCTGGGCAATGCTTGAGGTTGGTACAAAGGTCGGGTTAGGAGCGGCAATCCTAGTTTTGGCTATAGGAGCAATAATTTCTTTTGTTTACGCAATTATTAAGAGGGAAACTTGGACAAACCTTTTTATTGCAATAATAGGACTTGTATTTGTATTTGCATACTTACCATATTCACCTGTCGGAAAGAATATAAATATTTCGTATTACAAAGAGGTTGAAAAAGAATCAATAGACCCAATTAACGAGATAGAGGAACCAAACGAGATAGAACAGCCTGAATTTGAATTTGATACTGAAGATTTACCGAAGAGATTATTAAGTGGGCGAGATCGTTTTTTAGCTAATGTTAAAGAGGATTGGAATGAAGCACCGGTGTCTCAAAAACTATTTGGATTGGGACCAGGTGGGAATTATCAAGAGAGTATAAAAATCATTGAAATTGATTATTTCGATTGGTATTATAGCTATGGCTTACTCGGTAGTATCTTGTTGTTTTTACCATTATTTTATTTTGCGTTCAAAATTTTACATTCCTTAATTCGATTTAAGTTCAAGCAGACTTCACCTACCTTGCTAATGGTTGGTGTTTCAGTTTGTTTAAGTCTTGGTATAGCGGGTTTTGCAGGACATATTCTATTAAATCCTGCATCAGGAATTTATTTTGCTATATTTTATGCGTATTTGTTGAAGTTAAGTGCTTATCCTGAAAAGGAATATAGATTTTGAAAACGAAGTTCTGCAACTTGATTTTTAGCAATATTGAATGAAAATTATAATTAAT
>NZ_HE978513.1:0-6434 GCF_000311725.1 Robertmurraya massiliosenegalensis JC6 | reverse complement strand
TAATAATTTGCGAAAGAGACTGCTAAAAATAGAACGACTATGAATGATAGGAGTAAAATTAACATGAATCAAAAAAAAAACTTTTATTGATTTCCTCAGTAGGTGGACATTTAACCCAATTACTATCCCTTGAAGAACTATTTATGGAATATGATTATTATCTAGTGACGGAAAAAAATGATGTTACATTAAAACTGAAGGATAAGTACCCGATTTCTTTTCTTGTCTATGGTGCAAGAAATTACCTTTTTCGATATTTATTTAAGTTTCTCTATAATATAGGTAAATCATTTTTAATTTTCCTCCGTGTAAAACCTGATATTGTAATAACGACTGGTGCTCATACTGCTGTTCCAATGTGTTATATTGCTAAATTATTTCGTAAAAAGGTGGTATTTATTGAGAGTTTTGCGAAATCAAAAAGTCCAACACTATCTGGTAAAATGATTTATCCTATTGCAGATTTATTTATTGTACAGTGGGAATCTATGAAAGAAATTTATCCAAAAGCGATTTATGGGGGGACAATCTATTGATATTAGTATTATTAGGTACACATGAACTTCCATTTACACGTCTTTTAGATGAAGTTGAACGTATAAAACTTGAGAGAAAAGTAGACGATGAGATTATTGTCCAAAGTGGTCATACAAAATATAGTAGTGAGGTCCTTTTTATTAAACCTTTTGTAAGCTACGATGAAATGGATGAATTGTTTAATAAAGCAAGATTAATCATTACCCATGCAGGAACTGGTTCTGTCATAACTGGTTTAAAAAAAGGGAAGAAAGTTATCGCTGCTCCGCGTCTTAAAGCGCATGGAGAGCATAACGATAACCATCAGTTAGAACTTGTACAAGTATTTGAATCCGCTGGTCATATTCTAACTTGGAACGAGGGAGAAAAACTCGAGGAAATCATTGCTAATTTGAATAATTTCGAACCAAAGCCTTTTATTTCTCAAAAAGTAAAAATGCTTACACTGTTAAAAGATTTTATAGAGAAGAATTAATACAAGAAAATTCATAATTCAAGACTTAGAGGTGTAATTAAATGAATTCACCGGTAGCTACAGTTTTTATACCGATTTACAACTGTGAAAGTTACATTAAAGAAACACTAGATAGCATCATTAACCAGACTTATAATAACTTAGAGATTTTATTGATTAATGATGGATCTACTGATAATTCGATTGACATTATTAATCAATATGATGATCCTAGAATACGTCTATTACACAATCCGAAAAATATGGGGATACCGTATACTAGGAACGTGGGGCTGAAAGAAGCAAAAGGTAAATATCTTATAAATATGGATTCTGATGATATAGCTTTTCCTGAAAGGGTGGAGAAGCAAGTTTCGTTTTTTGAAAGCCATCCTGATATTGATGCAATTGGTAGTAATTATGTTAAATTTAGTGATAAATCCAAGCGTAAAATTAAAGCTAAATATACCTCACCTATGGCAATAAATATTATGCTTCTGTTCTTCGATCCTATTTCCAACCCATCTTCAGCAATTCGATTGGCTACATTAAGGAAATATAACTTGTCCTATAACGAAGAATATTTTGTTGCGCAAGACTATGAGTTCTGGTCTCAGCTATCGAAGGTTGGAAAAATTACTATTACTCCTGAATTTTTAATCGCCTATCGAACGGGACATGACAATATTACAAAAAAGTCAAATCGTGAAAAGAATGAGAAACGTAAGAATCTTATCGCTTCTTTAAGAGGAGGACTCTTAGCCCATTATGGGGTGGAGTTAAACGAGAGTGAGTTAAAAGTGTATAATGATTTTTTTGTTCACTCTTATGGAGTAATAGTAGAAGAGAAAGAGCTCCTTGTTCAAACAATAATTAAATTAAAGAAGTGGAACAAGGAACAAAATAATATTTTAAATAAGGAATTATTTGTTCAAATATTAGATTATTGTATTTGTATAGGTATATCAAATCAAAGCATTACAATCCCTAAAAAGCTATCTTTATATTCAAGTTTAGTTTCTAAAGGGAAACTTAAAGATAGATTATATATTGTGGTTAAACATTTGTATTACAGATTATTGTTAAGGTGATTCTTTCGCAAGAATCATCTTTTGTCCGCTTGGCAGCGCTTTTTTCTAGAGGGTGTAAATCCCTTACATGCCGTTGTGGCGGAAATGTTAGCTGATGGACAGTGCGAGTATCGTGAGGTTTCGGGCGGAGGCTTGATTAGTCCACTACTGGCAAATATTTATTTACATTTATTAGACGAGTTAATGACAGCACGTGGACATCGCTTGATTCGATATGCGGATGACTTTGTCATCTGTTGCAGGTCAAGAAAGTGCAGAAAGAGTCTTAAAAACCGTAGAAAGCTTTTAGAGAATGAATTAGGACTGGTCGTACATCTGGAGAAAACGATAATTGTGGACAATACAAAAGAAAAGTTTACTTTTTTAGTCTACTCCTTTAGCAACGGCTATTGGCATAACCCTTCAGAAAAATCCATCAAGAAATTTAAAGATAAAATGAAGAAGATAACCAGAAAAAACCTGACCATAAACATGGAAAAATTTATCAAACATAAGGTGAACTCCGCAATAAGAGGATGGGGTAAGTATTTTGGGATTGGTTTCTCTTCAAAGGTCTTTAAAGAACAAAATAGTTGGATTAGACGAAGGGTTAAAATGATTCAGCTAAGAAGTTGGGAGAAGATTAAAAAGCTTCATAAAGATTTAACGAGAAAGAAGTGGAAGGGTGAACTCCCTCAATTGAGAATGAATCGATGGAGGAGTTCAATGTCGACACCTGTACACACGGCTTTGCTTATTGAATGGTTTCGTGAACAAAAGTTATTATTTCTTGTGGATATTCATAAAGAACTGTATTCCCAAGGGGAATAACATGGAGGATCCATATGCGATGACCCGCACGTACGGATCTGTGAGAGGAGCATGAAATTTTTCATGCGCATACTCTATTTACTCACCGAGCATGGGCGAACTCTAACAGGTGTTAGCCTTGAGTAAGACCTGGTAGAGGTAAGTACTTAGCTGACCGTAAGTATGCCCATGATGATGTGAAATTTAAAGGAAACTCTAGGCCAACCAAGTTGATAGCAAAGATGGACAATTTGGTGCTGAATATTGCGATCAATTGTATCGGTTAGAAAGTCAATTTAAGCATCTTTCATTAGGGAAACGTCGGAAGGAGAGACAAAACATTCGAAGCCAATTGTAGAACAGTTTCTAAAATTGGTAGATATGAATCGTCTTTTTTTGGGGAAAGCGCCCTAGACTGCTCGACTTTGCGAGTTTCGGAATATCCAATTGTATGCATTTGATTGACTTACTAACCATCAGAACGATAAGACTTTGCTTATAAGTTTCATCCGCATGCAGGACGGATTTTGAAAGTAGTACCTGTTTTCATTGATAAATCGGTAAAAGCCAACCTTCCACTACACGAATCGCTCAATTAGATATATTTTTATCATTAGTATAGTGACAATGTCTTTCTCATTCCTTTACCGACGGTAAAGAGGCAAGTAGAACTCATCCAATAAGCTAACCAAAATGGTGAGCGATTATCCCTAACGAGTAAAGAATTGAACCTTAGTGTACTCATATATAAGCGGTGGAATTCGCAAGGAGGAAATAAGGAAGATGGGCGACCAATTGCAGTACGTCTAGAATTGAAAACTAAACTACCACAAGTGGTAAAACAAGAAATATTAGAGGTTGTGAAAAAAGAAGAATTTGTCGATCTATCCCCGACATAAAAATTGTGCCGAAATTATCTGTTCAGAGTATTTATATTACCTCTGAATCTAGTTTCTATCGAGTGCTTCGTGAGCAAAATATATAGCAAACACCATAGAGGAAGAAGCAAAATGCCTGAACGAAGACTACCAGAGATCCATTTAGCAACAGTGTCTAAGCAGGTTTGGATATGGGATATTACGTGATTAAATGTGCCGATGAAAGGCATGTATTTATCGACTCCATTTAATTATCGATATTTTTAGTGGAAAATAGTAGGTTGGGAAATTTGAGAAATAGAGGAGTCACAATACGCTGGAGAGTTAATCAAAAAGATGGTCATGAGTGAGAGATTCAGAGAAGACCGCTTGTATTACACTCAGACATCGGAAGCCCTATGAAAGCAACAACCTTTCAGGTGTTACTCGAAAAATTGGGTGTACAAATCCTCTTATTCAAGTCACAGAGGAAGTATCGATAATCCCTATTCTGAAGCGATGTTTCGGACGCTAAAAAATATAGAATCAAATTCGCCTATAAGGGGTTTGAAACACCTGAGTTGGGCACATAAATGGCATTAAAATTTGTGGATCGGTATAACTGTATACATTTACACATTGGATTTAATTTTGTAACTCGAGAACAATATCACAGAAGTTTCCACATGGAGATACTAAAAAGCAAAAAGAAGTTTACAAACGAGCGAAGCAACAGCAGCCAGAGCGTTAGTCTTGCTCAACAAGAGATTGAAGTCCCCATCATTCGGTGGCTTTAAATTCTTTGAAAGAAAAAGTAGAACAGGATGAAACAAATAAGCCTCACTTCGGCAAGCACGAACCCCTCCTTTTCCTTCTCATTAAAGAACAGAATTTATTCTGTTCTTTAATGAGAAGGTCACCAAGCGAAGCGCAGTAGTAACCCCTAGGGTTCGTGCACTAACAAACAAGTGAAATGCTACAACTATCTTGACCAACACTGGTTACGAAGTAAAATATCTATATTTTAAACTCTGGAGTTTACTAGTTTCTGGATACATTTTAATTTTGGCAGTATAACACCAAAGAGTTATTTTTTGCTATTTTCAAGCTCTATTAAAAAATGTATAATAATTAAGTAGGAAAAATCCTTTATAAAATAATTTATTACAGTAACTCAACTTTAACATACTTAAATAGGCAGGTAGACCTTGATGTAATTAGATTAGCCCGCAATCTAGGGCTATAGTTGACTTTGAATGAATTTCTGAATTCTTTTGTTACTTTCCTTCAGGACATCTTGAAGAATCTCAAGTAATTGCAAGAGTCCAGTAACCCAATTGAGAGCAGTAATCTCAGTGCAATGGCACATCTAATGTCCAAGTTGTCTGTACAACAACGATTCTGCCATAAGAGGATAATGTATCTGGTAATGACGATGGTGGTATGGAGAATGAAGGAGTCATACTAACGACCTTGAAACTATTTTGTGGCTTTTATAAGGACTTGGTTGTTTTGAAAAAGACTTCAATGTCCCAATGAATTCTGTAGATGCAAATGAATAGAGTTCCTTCAAACTTACTTTCTTATCTTTCAATCAGGTAACGTTACTTTAAGTTTTTCGCCATGCCAATGACATCAAGACCTTGAGCGTTGATCTCTATAATAAGTGGTTGATACGTAAACTAAGTGTTTATCAGCACATAAGAGGTTTCATTTTCTGTGTTCATTCGACTGACCCAATTATTGTTGGAATTTGCTTAGGTACCGTTTGTAAAGCTTCTAAACGGCGCTTATATCCAAAGCTGCGTTTGTCAATGTTCTGTGCCATTCCATGATGACACTGTTTATAGAACTCAATAAAGAAAAATCTACAGTCATAAACGTTGTAATATCACACCAACCTAATAAGCACCCTGTCCCCTTTGTAAAAGCGTATTTTTTGATAAGTGTGGTCAAAACTACGTGCAAAAGTACAACCGATTTACTTCGATTTTTATCATGAGAAAAATCACACACAATCAGAACTTTGATCCGCTCATGATTCGTAAGCTTACTTAATTTTTCACTCGAATGTGCGCATAATAAAAGGAGGCACCATCTTCGTGAATAAGTGGAACGGTTTAAGAAACGATAGACTGCGCCTTTAGTTGGAATACCCGCAGATTTCTTACTATCAAGTGTTCAAAACCCGTTTTTATTTTCGAAGATTAAACAGAAAGTGAGCTGAAATAAATAAGCACAGATAAAGCGAAAAGATTTGGTAATACCAGCTTTTCGATGAGGGTTCAATACATTTAGTTCTTTAAATGTAGATTTAATTTTATTTGTTAGTTGCTTCGTTTGCGCCTGATTTGCTATCGTATAGGGGACACATCTTCTGTAGGAAACGTTTGATTCTTGACAAATCAACTATACCAAACGGATAGTTGTTTTATCATGCATTTATATATATTAATGAGCGTACTTGAATAAAATCGGCAACTATTACTGATTGGACTTATCGCACATTTCTCGATGTGATAGTTGAGCAATAATATTTCAATATTTTAAATTATTGGAGGCATTTGATGAATAAAAAAGTGATTATTATACTTTCTTTATTATTTATTATTTCTTTTATCCCTGTTTTCATTCCAAAAATGTCAGCAGAGTTATTACTAAGCCAAACTAGTAAATTAGGTCATATTAACTCTGAAAATGTTAATA
>NZ_HE978512.1:702015-719210 GCF_000311725.1 Robertmurraya massiliosenegalensis JC6 | reverse complement strand
TACATCCCTCTATATTTCGGTTATATTAACCAAATAATTGCCGGCTATATCTGGTTGAAAGACATAGTACCTTCGGAATTTTAATATTTTAAGATATTAACAATAAAAAAATAAAGATTTACTATTCTGAAAATTATATCGGGGATTTTTGGTGAAAAGATTATTAAAAAATGTTAAAATGAGGAAAGTAAGGGATTAAACCCCTTGCTATCCAAATGGCCGTGCCATTGTGGATTTAGAGCATAATAATCCACCCTAACGGTTCACAGTGTAGCGGGGTGGATTATTTATTTACAGCTCCAAAATAACAAGATGTACAATTCTATGATTTCTTTTTATAAATTTAGAGGGGGACGGGTGACGAATATGTATTTGTTACTATTTTTCGTAGTTGTTATTGTATTAATCATTCTAATTGTTATAAAGAGAAACAATAAAAAGTTAGCCCTAGCTTTAGCTGTTATACTGTTTCTGCTTACTATTGGTGGAATTATGTTTATCAGAGATGTTGTGCAAAATTTTGCCCCATAGTTTCTAACCGAGATCAGAATATAAACAGGAGTATGAAGAATGAAAAGTTCAAATAAAATAGTTGTTGCTGTTAAAGGTGTTATTGTATATGAAGGCAGGGTATTAATAGTTCAACGTACTAAAGAAGATAAAATCGGCGGCGGGACTTGGGAATGTGTTGGTGGAAAAATAGAGTTTGGAGAAGAGTTAGAATCTGCACTCTTACGAGAAATTAAAGAAGAAGTAGGATTATCTGTTACAGTAGAGAAACTTTTATATGCTACTACCTTCAAAACTGATCCAACAAGACAAGTTGTTATTTTGACTTATCTATGTAGTAGCGATAGTAGTAATGCTATTCTTTCTAAGGAACATTCTAGTTTCAAGTGGGCCACTAAAGAACAATTGAGATTACTATTGTCTCCGGAAATAATAACTGATTTTGAGAAAAATAATGTTTTCTCAATAGAAGTTTTGAATTAAAATCACCTCCCTTGAAAAGTGACTGTTTCAATAAGCGGTTCACTTACCGTGGAGAAAAATCATAACAAATCATTCACTAAATAATCTAAGCTAGAACAAATAGTTAAGGGGGAAAACGTTTGATAAGATATCTTATTAGTATAATTAGCTGCCTTCTTCTATTTTTTAGCGGGATGTACAATATAATTACCCATGGTTTTACATTTCCATTTCTTATTCTTTCATTGGGAGGTTTAATTGGCTTTATTGGTAGTTTATTTTTCAAAGTGAAGAAAAAAGAGGCTTAACAACCTTATGGACTGAATCCTTTTCAGTCCTATTTTTTTGCTTATAACTTTTAAGAATTATAGTGAAAAGGATTCTACTTGATCAATAGTATTGCTCAAAACTCCAAAGAATTGAACATAACATAATAGAACTGCTAACTAGGATGAAAATATTATCAATAATCATGTTCATAAATGTGTATGGAATTTTAATGTATTTTGGATATAATTTCAAGCTTATAAATGAATATAGTAAGTTTCTATGTTAGAATTAGTTAGTAGTTATTCTGGAGATACTTCTCCAGAAATAAAGGAGCGAATTAAATTGGGTTTTGGACAACATCAAAGTTTTTATCTTAGAACATATTGGTTAAGAAAAGCTATACAGCAATTAGATAATAATAGATTTTTTTATGAGAAAGATGCATCAGAATTAATTGGGTTAGGAACAAATATGGTTAAATCGTTGAAACATTGGATTGAGGCAACGGATATTTGTGAAACTGATAAAAGGGATAGTGATAATAAAGTAATTCACACTATCTCACCATTTGGGCAAATTTTTAATGCGTATGATCCTTATATAGAGATTAATGATACTATTAGCATCATTCACTATCACATTGTGGACAGTAAAGAGCCATCAACTACTTGGTATTGGTTCTTTAATGAATATGAAAAAAATTCTTTTGTAAAAGAAGAGGCTATCAAGGATCTTATTACATGGATAAATAAGAATTACGATTCGAAGAATTCGACGGATACATTAGAACGCGATATCGATTGTCTAATTAAACAGTATTATTCCAAAAACAAATCAGATGATCCGGAGGAAGTCATTCAAAGTCCTCTTGCAGCATTAAATCTAATAGAAGAAGTAGATGGTAGGATTTATAAAAAAAATCCTAAATTTGAAGATATCGGTTTAACAGCATTAATGTACGTGTTATTGAAATATGGTCAATCAGAAATATCAATAGATGAGATTGAAACGAGTAAAAATCTATGGGGGAAGGTATTTAATTTACAAAGAAGTGAGATTGTAAGGGCAATTGAACAACTTGTAAATGCAACTAAGTATCCGCTTGTATTTGATAGGACGAATAGATTGGATTTAGTTAGAGTTACTCTTGCTAATCCTATTGAATTTTTAAAAGAAGAATATGTTAGAAAAGAAAGGGCATTAAGATGATAAGTACACAGAGTAAATTCAAATCAAGTGTTAATATAAAGCTCGATTTAGGTAGTGAATGGATAGCAGAAAGGTATATTCCAACTCCTACTCATTCAGAGAGTCTCTCAGGAGTTTTAGAAGGCTTTTTAGATAAAGGAAACAAGTCTCATATATTAATAGGCTCATATGGTTCAGGGAAATCTATGGTAGGAACTTTAATTGCAAATGTAGTATCCAAAAGTATTGAACAGGATACCTTTAATGAATTAGTTAGTAAATTTGATAAAGTAACTACTAAAGAGGCAGCTGTTGGCCATTTATTTAATCAAGTAAGGAACTTAGAAAAAAGATATATACCTGTAGTGATAAATGGAAATCAAGGAAACTTTCGTGAAGCAATAATTTCATCTATACACAAGACAATTATTAAATATGGATTTGACTTCTCTATACCTTCTTACGTTGATGAAATAAAAAACAAAATTTCCTTATGGGAAGAACAATATCATGACACTTATGTTCAGTTTAAGAATTATTTAAATACAAACAATTGGACTATAGAAAGCTTCATTCGAGATATTGATGAACATGAACCTGAGACAGTTGATTGGTTTAAAAAGACTTACCCTGTATTAACAGCAGGCGCTGAGTTAAGCCTCTCTTATAATCTTGACTTAACTGAGCATTTAACAAATATCTTAGATGAGCTTGATAAAAAGAACTTAGGAATATATTTAGTATATGATGAATTCGGGAGATTTCTTCAAAGTTTGGATAAATATGAAACGGTTGAAGCCATGCAAGACATTCAGGATATAGCAGAAGTAGCTGACCATCATCAAAGTGCAAACTTTATTATTCTTTTAATAACTCATAGAAACTTAAATCAGTATTTCCTTAGTTATGGAGAGGATTTACAAAATGAATTTAAAAGAATTCAGGGACGCTTTAAGATCTATCATACTCATAGTGATCCAGCAACATTTATTAGACTTGCCAGTCAAGTTACATCGAATTATAGGAATAATTGGAATCAAGAATATAGATTTGAAAATGAAATAATAAAATATGATTTATTTCCAGAATTAAATGGAAGAGAGAAGAAGACAATAGTAGTCGAGAACTCCTTTCCTTTACATCCCGTTACAGTTTATACCCTTCCGCGTCTAGCTAATGCTGTAGCTCAAAATGAAAGAACATTATTTACGTTCTTAGAAAGTAATGAAAAAGGTGGACTAGCAAATTATTTTCACACAGAAAAAGCATGGTATCTTGTAAGTAGTTTATTTGATTACTTTGAACCTGCATTTCAAGAATTTATGAGTGATTCCTTAGTTGGAAATGCATACCTAAAATATTTGAGAGTGAAAAAAAGAGTAGAGAATACAGCTTCTGCACAAAGTGAGTTACAGCTACTAAAACTATTCACACTGTGGGATATTGCAAACCTAAGTAATAAAAGAAAATTAACCAATGAATTTATATCATTTGCGCTTAATTGGGAGTTAAATAAAGTTAATAAAATAATTGAAATACTTGAGAATAAAAAACTTTTAAGGTACAGACTATTCGATGAGAATTGGGAAGTATTTGAAGGCAGTTCTATTGATTTAAATGCGAAAATAACTGACAGAAAACTCTTAGGTATAAATAAACTTGATAGTATAAACATTATTAGTAAAGTCTTAGATACAAAATATGCTTATCCCAAAAGATATAATGATGAAAAAAATATGATTAGGTTTGCAGCTATAAAGCCTATTTATGCAAATGACCTCTATGATACAGAATTACAATCTATCAATCAAGATTCTAATTCAGATCTTAAAATTTTGTATGTTATACCTGAAAAGGATTCAGCTATTGAAGAAATAAGAAGTCAAATAGTTAAATTAAGCAATGGACACTCTCGTATAATATTTGCTTTACCCAAGAAGCCTCTCAATAATTTTGATGAGGAAATTTTAGAATTATCTTCAGTGGAGAAACTATTAGAGGATAAATATTTATTGAATGAGGATCCAATTGTTGAAGAAGAGTTGCTAAAGATTAGAGAAAATAAAATCCATAGATTAAGGCAGCTTCTTGAGCCAATAACACATTATAAAGGGTCTTTCTGGATTCACGAAGGAATCAACATAAACGTCAGAAGTAGAATAGCTCTAAGTGAACAGTTGTCACAGATTGCATTTAAGTATTATGGTCATACTCCAATAATAAATAATGAGTCGTTTAATAGAAGGAATATTTCAAAGCAACAGTTAAACGCTGCAAAAGAAGTCATCGACGCTATTATTAGTGGTGAGAGTAATTACAAGTTTAAGGGTCCGGCCAAGTTAATATATGCCTCTGTTGTAAAAAATAATAATATAAATGGTCAGAATGAAAGCCAAGAAATAACATTGTTACGCCAAAAAATAATGAACGAGATAAAATCAGAAAGTGGGAACTTTTTAACACTAATAAAGATCTTTAAAGGCAAAGATTTCGGAATTAGGGAACCCAATATTCCTGTATTACTGACAGCTATCTTAAAAAATGAATGGAAATATATAATGTTTTACCATAAAGACGGTTCATATATTAATGATGTAAATGGTGATATTCTATATGATAGAATGTTAGATAAACCAGAAAATTATACTTTTAGTCATCAAAAATTAGATAATAAGTATAAAAATATAATAGATGTAATAGATGAATGTTTTGAATCATATAGAACAGAGCTAGATTCCTCTTACCATCCAAGTGTACGATTAAACAGAATGCTATTAAGGTGGCTAAATAGCCTCCCAAAGATAGCTCAGAAGACAAACAGTTTATCAACAAATGCCAATATTTTTAAAAAGCTCATTACAAAGGGCGAGTTTGAACCAGATACTGCATTAAAGGAACTATTAAACTTAAAACTTAATGTAGAAATGGTAAACAAAATTAAGCAAGAGTATGAAGAGTACTCTCAAAATCATAAAAAGCAAATTGAAAATATAGTTTTTGAATTAACAAATACCAATTCCTTTGAAGAATTATTTGATTACATCCAAAATCAAAACGAGATATTAAAAGTTGATAATAAGTTATTTAACTTGATTTTATCGACTGATGAAAATAATTGGATAAATAAATTGTCAAGCGAATTAGTAGGTGTAAATAGGGAAGATTGGTCTGATGCGACTAGTGAAGTATTCTTTAAAACAGTCAAATCACTCTTAGAAATAAATATTGAAAGCCTTAAAGATGAATATCATGAAGTAAAAGTTGATTCAAAGACCTTAGCAATCCCTAAACGAGAACTATCTCCAAAGGGTAATATTATTTATTCTAATGTAAAAACAGATCTTGAGTTAATGGCAAGAAAACTACCAAAAGAAGAAATAACTGCACTGCTATATAAGTTATTGGTAGATTACTATGAAGAAAACAAATAAAAAGGATGATAGGAATGTATGGTAGAGAACCGATATATATTGCCATGTTTAGCGGTGGTGCTGCAAGTGCTTATGTTGCGTATTTAATGGTACAAAAACATGGTGAGGAAAAATCACAGTTATTTTTTACTGATACTCTTTGGGAACATAAAGATAATAAACGTTTCATGGTGGAAGTAGCAGAAAAAATTGGGATAGATATAAAGACTGTTAGAGATGGGAGAACACCAGAAGAGGTATTTGAGGATACACGTTTTCTTGGGAACTCAAGACTCGCAAAATGCTCATCTGATCTAAAAGTACACCAAACAATGGTCTATCTTGAAGAGCTGCGAGATAATGGATTTGAACCAATACTTTACTTTGGAATTGGTAAACATGAGAAACGGAGACGAGAAGGGATTGAGGCATTATATAATCACTTCCTACTTCCTCGTAATGGAGAGGAACAACCAGTAAAAACGGTATTCCCACTTTATGAAAGTAATATATCAGATGATGAAATAAAAAATATTATTACAAAAGACTGGAATATAAGACTTCCAGAAATGTATTATTTAGGGTTTTCTCACGCAAACTGTGGTGGCAGATGTGTTAGAGGTGGATTCAATCATTATAAGCATTTATATGAAACTTGGCCAAGTGTTTATATTGAACAAGAAGAAATGGAAAGTAGATTAAGAGAGCAACTGGGCGATGTTACTATCCTTAAAAGAAATGGAAAGCCATTTACCTTACAGGAATATCGCAAAGAGTTGGATAAAGACTCTGAAATTGCAAAAAAGTTAGTTGAAGAAAATGATGTACCCTGCGTTTGTCACTATGCCTAACATTAGTCTAGAGAGCTTGGATGTAAAATTCCAAGCTCTTTTATATTTGGCTATTTAATTCATGGTGTAATAGACCCAATTATTAAAGTATAATTGAATTAGGGAAAATTTGTAACATGAAAAAGGAGGGATAAAAAGGATGAGCGCAATAAGATCGAATTGGGTTAATTTTTTAAGACAATATGGTCCTATTCCTCAAAATGACAATATGTATGATGAAACTATACAGTCAATTTTGAGGAAAAATAAAGTTACACCAATTAGAATTGATATGGAATATCTTGAGGAACTAGTTGAAAATTTTAAAAGTGTAAATCCTTATTCAGTGATATTGACTGGTACAGCGGGAGATGGCAAAACCTATTACTGTCGTGAAATTTGGAAAAGACTTGGTGGGTCTGAAGTTAAGTGGGCGGAAAATAATAAGATAGAAGAGTTAGTAGTTAATGATTACAAAGTAATATTTATAAAGGATTTAAGTGAGTTATTGGAAGATGAAAGAGAAATCCTGTCTACAATGGCTGATTCGATTATGGGTATGGAAAATAGAACAGTATTTTTAGTAGCTGCTAATGATGGTCAGTTGCTTGAAACGTGGAAGATGGTTAATCAAACCTATAATGTTATAGATACGAAAAAATGTATTGAGGACCTTTTAGTAGATGGGAAAAAAGAGCAAACAGGCTTTTTAATAAAATTATACAATTTAAGTAAAACTAATTCAGCAAACCTTCTTCCAAAGATAATTACAGAGGTATTAAATAATTCCGGCTGGGAAGAATGTACCAATTGCCCACTTAATAATTCAAATGAAACCCTTTGTCCAATAATTGAAAACAAGAAGAGATTAGAAGAAGAAAATAGCTTAATAACGAAGCGGTTAGTAGACTTATTAACTTTATGTGAAATAAATGAGATACATATGCCACTAAGGCAATTACTACTCTTAGTTTCAAATATGTTACTAGGACATCCAGATGTTAGGGATAAATTATTAAAGTGTAGCGATATCCCAAAAATAAATGAAAACAATACAACTTACCTAGCTAGTATTTACCGTAATATATTCGGAGAAAACCTGTCTGAGAGAAAGAGAAACTCCACAGATATATTTGTAACACTGAATAAATTCGGTATAGGATCAGAAACGAATACGCTTGTAGATAATATACTGATATTTGGAGAAGATGATCAGGAGTATTATGAACTTTACGAACAACTTGTTCTATTAGATCAACAATACGGAGCTGATAAGGTATTTATTTCAGAGAAAAAGGCGTACTTAGAAGGCGATGTTGAAGACAAAGATAATTTTCTAGAAATGCTAAAATCTCAACGGCAAAGATTATTTTTTGTAATTCCTGAGAAGCTAGTAGATAGATTAAAATTGTGGAATTTAACAACATTTCAATATGCAGGAGAATTCCTAGACCAAGTTTACCGAGTATTAAAAGAAAATCAGAGGGTGAAGCCTCAATACCTTACCCGATTAGTAAGAGGTTTAAACAGAATTACCACTGGTTTATTAGTGCAAAACAATGATCAATTAATCTTGTCTACTTCCGGCAATTACTCTCAAGCCAAAATTAGTAGGGTCTTGGAGGAAATGGTTTCTGTTTCTCCAAAAAGAGGCGAATATATCAAGTTTGATATGGGAGAAGACAAGCAAAGATTAAATTTGGTTGTAAGTTTTGCGAGTGACTTAGAGCCTGTGAGACTTAACTTACAATTAGTAAGGTATGAGTTTATTTCTAGAGTGGCAGAAGGAGCATTACCCGGTAGTTTTTCAAGAGAATGCTACGAGGATATCTTAGCATTTAAGAGTAGATTATTAAAAAAATTAGATGATAGAAGAATAGCGGATGGTGAACTTGAAGAGGCGCAAATTTCCCTTAAACTATTAAAAGTAAATGATAAAGGCATAGTTGAGCATAAGACTTTGGAGGTGTTCTAATGCTAAAAACTCTTCCACGAACATCTAACAATATAAAGTCGGATTTTTGGGTAGATGAAGCAATTTGGGGTCATAGATTATACGATGAACAAACACCGTGGCTTTGTTTAATGGAATTCATGGGAGTATTAAACTCAGAGTGCGAAAGAGAAAGAGCATTTATGGAACAAGAGTATAATACGTTGGCATATAGTCCATATACCAGACTTTATTTAAGGAATATACTTTTTAATAATCCTTTTATGGAAATTGTATATCGTGACTATCAAGCAACCAATGATGAACAAAAAGCTTGGAGTGAATGGATAAAATTAGCTGAACAAAATTTCGGAGGAAGTGATTATCCGAATCTGTCTTACTTAAAGGAAAACTTTGATACCTTCGACAAGTTCTACGAAACAGTTAAATTTCTTCAAAGTAATACTATTGAAGGAGAAAATAATAAAAGATGGAGTTCCCAATTTATCTTTCCATATGGCAAAGAGTGCTTATATGAAGATTTGAGGGTGAATGGGAATAAAGTTCAAAATGATAGAAGGTTCTTTGGAAGAACTGGTGAGCTGTTATACTTAATGCTTTCCCGCTCAACCAAAGGGGAAGAGCTTTTGAGCTTTCTTGAACCAAATATAATCAATTCAAAGTCAATTTATAACAGATTAGCCCAACTATTGCAGCCGAATTATGGAAAGGCTGAAGTGGCAAGAGATTCAACGGGATCCTACCTGCCTTATGAATATTTACCAGAGTACACTAATATGGCTGACGATTGGATAAATATATTTAATAATAAGATTCCGGCATACGATACTATACCACATATAGTAAATATTACGGGCCTGCACATGATTATCTATTTTCTTAATAGATCAAAAGATGTTCTTAATCAGAGCAATAAAACTCAGTTTATTTTAGAAATATTGGCACCTAAAAAAACAATTATTAGGGATCTCGCATCAGATTCCTATATTAACAATAATAACCTTTCTAGACAAGCTTTAGAGCATTATATAAGAAGCATTAAAGAAACAGAGGAATGGAAAAACCTACAAACCTTTCCTGATCCATTTTTTGAAGCGCAAAAGTTATTAAATAGACATTTTTTATGGCCATCAAATAATGATGATTTATTATCGGAAAATATCGAATCATTGGTAGAAGAGTTAGTGGAAAAAGCAATTGCAAGACATAAACAACACGTTAACAACTTCCATAGGGTGTGGGGAAGAGAAATAGGATTTTCCTCAAGTAGAAATAGTCAACGAATTAGGTATGCACCAACAGACAGTCTCTTAAAAACGTTAGTATTAGCAAATGTACCTGAAAGAATGGAGTTCCAAGACTTTCTGAAAAGGCTTTTTGAAAAGTATGGATTTATCATTGGCGATAAAGAGGCAACAGAGGTTATTAATTCAGGGCAAGCTGATCAAGAAGCTTTCTCGGATAATTCACAAAGGTTAGAACAAAGGCTTTCTAGTATGGGATTACTAAGAAGGTTGTCTGATGCTTGTGCATATGTAGAGAATCCTTTTGCAAAGGATGGTGTATGATGAATCATTTAGAGTTAATTGGAAAAGTAGCCGTTGAATATTTAAAATCTAATATAGAGAGTGAATCCTCTGATGGAACTGCTAGATTTTTATTGGATAGATTGTCCGGTCCGCAGGTATCTGAGATATGTAAAGAAATCTTAAATGATAATTATCTTAAAGACATAATTGATATAAAAATACCGCTAGAACTAGTGGTTGGTAACGATTTACCTGATAGTATTATTACTAGAGAAAGAACGACTAGGTTGCGACATACCCATACTGATAAACCAGTACTGCTGTTGGCAAATAATAACGACGATCAAGGCCAATCGTTAAGAAATATTTATACTATAGGAGCTAATGATTTAAAAGTAAATACTAACCTTTGGATAAAAGTGGTATCGGGTGATTTACCCTCTATAAACGGAAGTGATAGGTTACTAAATATATGGGGAAAAGCCTTAACAGGATTACTTAGTATTAACGATTGTAGCTTAGAAATGTTTAGTAAGTTTATTGTAAGTACCAGAAAAAGTATAGATGAAGATGGGACTTCTCTTATAGAGGCGTTAGGTTGGGCATTACCCGCTTTAAAAATTCCAAGAGATTCCGGTTGTTTCTATAGTATCCCTGACAATCGTTTAACTTATAAAAATAAGTGGGCAGCAGCATTTAAAGAATTAAAAGAAAAGAGAAGTTATTTTCTTCATAAGTTAACCCCGTCTAGAGATGTAATAGAAAATGATCAACTTAAAAATTCCTTTGAAGATGCTAAAGAATACATTCCTGAAGATATACATCCTGCCATATTAAAGTTCATAGAATCTAAGCCCGGATGGAATGAAGAATCTGAGGCTTTAGCAAACTATGAATGGGAACAAGACCATATTGGTACTTTTTTCTCAGGTATAAAAATCTCCAAAAAAACAACTTTAGCCGAGGAAACTAAGGAATTCTTAGAGGATGAGTATTCAGATTTAATTACTGAAGAAGATGAGAGTTATCTAGAGCTATTGGATAAGAGAAAAGCAAGGGAACCAAATGAGGAAGATATAGCATTCTATGAAAAGCAGAGATATCAAATTGAAAACAATAAGAAGTTAAAGGCCAAGTGGGATAAGTTTATTTATGGGAAGCCTATTGAGTGTAGTGACTTCTTAGTTGGGTTTATGCAAGCAATAGAAAGGCTTTTTGCACAATCAGAAGCTTCAAGTGGGAAAAAGGTAATTAAAATCAAAACACAAAAGAGGGATTCAAGAAGTGCTTGGCTAAATATAAATACCGATTTAGGCTTGTATTTTTGTACTAGATATAAGGGGTTAGAGAAGTTAACAAAACCTTTTATAGAATGGGATACTTGTTATCTTTTCGAATACGATAACTTTATAGAAGAGGAAAAGAAAAGGGCAAAAGCGAAAGGAAACCCTTTTAAGCCAAATAACTCCATATCAAAAGGTTCAAGGCAAATTAAATTTTATTTTGAACTATTCTATCAAGATGAACACGGCATAGAACAAGACTGTAAAGTTCAATTGGTTTGGGAAGGTGCAACAAATGCAATTGGGATGGAGCTATTTAATGATTTGAGAAGATTAAAAGAAAATCCTTTTCAACATACGAGTGTAGCAAAAAACCCAATAAGTAAAAAAGGAAAGTTACAAGGAATATCTCTAAACGATATCTATACCTTGCAGGCAGTATATAGGCAAGATAGAGGTTCTCTTGTAGGAGTGTATGAGGTAGATAAAGATATATCAAAGCAGTTCCTTCAGGAATTAGAAAGTTCTAGAGCTGAGGGGAGAGTTAATGAAGCCGGTTATCAGGAAATACTAACCTCTTGGGAGAAGTTTTCTAAAGAGTACACTAATGCTCTCAACCATTGGGTAGAAGAAGGCTTAATAAATGAGTCGCACACTCAACAGTCAATACTATATGGAGAATTATTAAGTAAAATTGCCAAATATGCAAAAGGAGACATTAACCGGATTAATCTCTGGTATCCAATTATTAAATTAGGAGTGGTAGAGGTAAGAGACACGAAACCTTTAGCAATTATACCTCCTTGGAACCCTTTCAGGATGTCTGCTCTTGCGACGAAAATGCAACAAATTAACAATATAATTATTTACTTATTATCATCAAAAGAAATAGACTTTGGAGATTCAAAGCTTTTCTTCAATGAACTCATAAATGATATTGAGCATTCTTATTATCCAGAGATTTGCTTAGGGTTTAATGGGGAAGAAATCCCTGAATTACTATCAATTACAGATTCTCTTTATGATTATAGTCTAATGGAAATGCCAATTGTTAAGGTAACTGATCAAGAAACAAATGAAGATCCAAGAGATGCAAGTGAAAAGCTAACTGGTTTATTAGAGCGATATCTTGAATTGCAACCCCATGAGGGTGCAAACTTAGGCGTCGTATTATACAATTCCGACTCTACAAGATTACCACTCTCAATTGTGGACTCTATCTCGAAATTAAATAGTAAAAATGACAATATAAGGTGTCAAGTGGTATTAAGACATAGAGATACAAATAAACTAAATCAGATATATTCAAAGATGGTTGAAGGATCTGATTCTGACCCTGATATGTTTGTTGCAAGTGAAGTAACAAATGACTTTATGGCAAAGCTTCGTATAGGAGTAATGGCACATCAATCTTCTGTTTCAGAAAAAGAGGAAGGTAAACCTTACGATATAGTGTTTTTACAGGATGTAATATCCAGACAATCTAATTTTGAGTGGACTAAAGTAGAGACAACTTATAATCCAAGTAATCTAGAGTTATTTCCGGCTAGATGGTCACGACGTCGGCCATCAGCAAAAGATGAATTAAAATCTACTACTTATCTAGTATGCCCTAGTCAGCTAGCCGAGGGATGGCAGTATTTAAGTTTTATTAGAAGTATATCTGAAAGTGTGGATGAAGAATCAGAAGGGTACTTTTTACCAGCAAGGCAAATTACCTTTCAAAACAGTGAAACTAAAAATGTGTTTGAAGAGTCTCATAAACTTGGCGAGTGGGTAGCAAATTATGATGAGCTACTAGATAGAAGACTTTTAAAAAGCCAAGGCGTCAATGTAATAAAATACCAACATAATAAGACTAATGGTCCAAACCTAGTTGTTTCTACAACAACATCTCTTAAACTCTTAAAAATAATATTAAAAAGAAAATTTAAGGCATTAAATTTAGGTATCAATGATGAAGATATCGATTGGTTAACCGACTTTTTTATAAATGAAGCTAATGAGTTATCAGGTGATATTGTTTTAAGAGCAGCAAAAATAGGACGATATGCCAGTGAGTTAATGGGGGTAGTCCTTAGTAAGTTAATTACCAAAGAAGAGGTTGAAGAAGAGGAAAGCATTGGGTGGTATTTTCTTGATGACTATGCAAGCTGGTTAGGCAAAAAAGAAGAGCAGATTGCCGACATACTTGCTCTTAGTCCATTTGAGAAGGATGGGAAATACTACTTAAAACTGATGGTTACGGAGGCCAAGTTTGTAGATATTAAAAACCTATCGAATTCCAAGAAAACCTCAAAAAAACAACTTATAGATACAGTCTTGAGAATAAATGAGGCATTATTCGGTGTACCTAGTCGCCTTGATAGAGACTTATGGTTGTCCAAAATAAGTGATTTACTTGTAGAAGGGACAATTTTTATGCAAAACTCTACAATATCTATTGAAAAATGGAGAGAATTAATTAGAACAGGTAAAGTAGAAATAGAAATAAAAGGATACTCACATGTTTTTGTACCAACAAGTGATGGCACAGATACTATAGAGAGTGAGCAAGTAAAAATAACTGATATAGAAAACTGTTACCAAGAAGTATATTCAAGGGAGTCTGTAAGGGGATTAATTCTATCACTCTTAGAAAAGAAACCGTTATTTACAGTAAGGTCGCAATTTTCAAATGAAGTAACATGGAAGAAATTCAGTCCTTCATTACCTACGGACAATCAGAATTCTGAACAAAGTCAGTTAAGTGAAACACAAGAAGTAACTGACCATACGATCAGTAGTAAGAATAATGATACAAATGAAGGTAAAGAAGAAAGCAATCCAAGTAACAAAGAAGAAGAACAGCAACAACCTATTGTTACCAAGACTAAGCTTACTGGAGAAAGTAGCAACAGCCTTCAGGGTTGGATAGTTAACAATACCAATGAAGAAAATCATAGTTTATCGGATCAAGAATGGTTAACTAATGTAGTTAATTCTTTAAAATCAGCATTGGCAACCTATAACCTGCAAGGGAAGGTTTTGGAATCTAGATTAACACCAAATGCTGCTATTATTAAGTTGAAAGGCTCTGATCGATTAAGAGTAGAGGATATTGAAAAAAAGAAATCACAACTTTTAACCACACACGCTTTAAATATTATTAATGTACTACCCCAGCCCGGTGAAATAGTTGTGTTTGTAGAAAGACCAGAAAGAGAAACTATATCATTAGCGAATGTTTGGAATAAAAGAAGCTTGAAAAATGATGTACACGATACCAATTTAAATTTTGTTATGGGTATAAAAGAAGTTGATGGAGAGTTGCTCTATTTAAATCTAGGTGGACCATTTGGTGGCCTAGAACAACACGCCCCTCATACGCTAATTGCAGGGGAAACAGGTAGTGGTAAATCGGTATTAATCCAAACGTTGATACTTGATATATGCGCCACAAACTCAGTTAAAACAGCTAAGATATACCTGATTGACCCGAAATACGGAGTTGATTATCAGAATCTTGAAGAACTACCGCATTTAAGTGAAGGCATTGTTATAGATCAGCAGCGAGCATCAGAAATTTTAGAAGAGCTTGTAAATGAGATGGAAAATAGGTATTTGAGGTTTAGAGAATATAAAGTACCAAACCTTAAAGAATACAACGAAAAAGTCCCTGAAGAGTCAAAATTACCTTTCATTTTTCTTATTCATGATGAGTTCGCAGATTGGATGTTAATTGATGAGTATAAGAGTACTGTGTCTTCAACAGTCCAAAGGTTAGGGGTAAAAGCAAGAGCAGCAGGAATTCATCTAATATTCGCTGCACAAAGACCAGATAAAGATGCGCTACCAATGCAACTAAGAGATAATTTAGGGAATAGACTTATATTGAAAGTTGGAAGTTCAGGTACATCTGAGATTGCATTAGGGGAAAAAGGTGCTGAGAATTTATTAGGAAAAGGACATTTAGCAGCTAGATTGTCAGGAGAACCAAATTTGATTTATGCACAAGTACCTTTTATATCAAGTAACGAAATCTATAATGTAACTCAATTCATTAAAAATAAAGAATAAAAATAAAGAAGATGGCTAAAGTTTATTTGCCATCTTCTTTATTTTTTTCACGTAATTGTCTCCGTTTATTTTCATAATCCTCTTCCGTCGCGTGCTTCCACTGTGCATCAAGAATCAATTCAGACCATTTCGTATCAGAAAGATCAGATTGTTTATATAGCTTTAATAACATGTATTTTAATTGGTGTTCTGTGTATAATCCGTCATAGTAATTTAAATATAATTGCTCTAGGCTCTTCTTTAATTTTAACTCCATAAATAACCTCTATTCTATTTCTTTGGCATTGTTGGTTTTACAGTATTCAGATTACTACCAAAGTCATACGGTTGTGAATAAAGTACTTTTCCACAATTTAGGCATTCAACATCACAAACTCTATCGTACAAAATTTTTTCATGGCTTTTTAGAATTCTAGGAGGTTCCTCTATATTCTTAACTGCTAAAATACCACCACATATACAGATCATACTAAATCCACCTTTTCTCTATAGGTAAGATATCTCTTATAATACATTTTACTATAAGATGTTTTATGAAAAAAGTGGACCTAGTACTTCTAACAAGAGAAGTCATTAAGGAGGAAATATTAGAATCACACAACTCAAACTCATCAAACATATCGAAGAAAAATGAAATAATGAGTACAAATGAATAGAAAATATCCACTACAGAAGAATTTATCTTTTAGTAGTGCTGCTAATTGTGATTATGATATTGCTAAATCAAGGGCAGTATGAACAAATGAATTAATAAATGTTTGAAAAATAAAGGTTACTATTATTTATTAAGAAAACACCATTACACTAAAATATATTTAAGAGACAGAGTGCGAAAATAGTTATTATCGCACTCTTATTTTATTCCGTTACATAAATTGTCTGTTATGCAATAAAACCTTTTAACGAAATGCACAAGGTAAAGAGAGTACACTAGAATGGAGAACTTATTAAAATGAAATGCGCATAGGACATATGTTAGGGGAAAATCCAGAATAATTGCTAACAGCGGGATGTACATAAGGTAAAGAGAGTACACCAAAATGGAGAACTTTTTAAGATGAAATGTGCTGACAAGAGAGATCTAAGGGGAAAACCTAGTATGGGATGTTCAAAAGGTAAGAGAGTACACCGAAATGGAGAACTTTTTACGAAGAAATGCACGAAAAAGAGTACTTTATGGATAAAAACCGATTCAACTTCTAGCAGCCAGTGAGTTTTATAAGGCAAGAGAGTACACCAAAATGGAGAACTTTTTAGGAGGAAGTATATACAAAAGCCAGTTATTCATAAGACTAGAATAACTGGCTTATATCGATCTGCTTCTTATTAGCATTGTAAAGAAGGAGTTTACCGTTGGATATTTCATCTATAGCAGCGAATACTATATTGTCTATATTCATTCCGTTGTTATCAACTATTTCGTTTGTTATCTTATTGGTGTTTACTTTCTTTGTTTTCCGAATGACATCATTAACTAGTTCTTCTTTTCTTTTATACAATGCCAAGATCTTTGCATTGTATTTGAACCGACCATTTGCTGTAGGAATTGTATAATAAGCCAACCTCTCCATGTCTTTTACGCTTCCTTCTCTAATAAATACAGGAATAAAGTATTGTTCGTATTTATCTCCTGAATCCTGATAGTATTTAAATAAAAAATCCGGAATGAAGTTTAGATTGTTTGCCAATATGCCAAGAGT
>NZ_HE978512.1:620371-700116 GCF_000311725.1 Robertmurraya massiliosenegalensis JC6 | reverse complement strand
CTACTCCACAGAGTAGAGATAATTCAATTGAATGAAAATGACAGCTATAGAATAAAACATCGAACTACCATTTTCGGAAAAGAAAGTGTTCAAAATTAATTAGCAAAAAGTGTTCAAAACTACTTGACGGTTACAAAGAGCTGGATAAAAGTGTTTAGCGACAACCGTAAACTTTAAATTTTTCCAATTTGGCTTCAACCCTGCTTTAATTAAAGTGATAAATGTTTTTTTGTAAACTTCATAGTTATATGATTTTATGTTATTGAACAGTTCTAGATATACTGCTTCAAAAACTGTGTGAAATCTTTTCATACCGGTAACATAAACCTCGATTTTCCAGTTATTGTAGTCGTTCATATGAGCAATTTCATGTTTTAAGTTGGCAATACGAATGTCTTTGTTGCTATGGATGTTCTTGGTTATTACCACATCACTATCATCCATTAAAGCAAAGATGACTTTGTGGTTATGCTCTCTATCGTTCCTAGCCCAATCTTCATAGCGGTACAGTTTTCCTTCGATAGATCTAACATCATGCTTTTCAATTATAGTATTGGTATGATCACGTTTAGTTTTAATTTTTTCATTTCCACTATCCACTTCGATGTAGAGGTATGTGTCCCTAATTTTGAATATCCAATCTGGTATTAATCCAGTCTTATCACCAAGTTGCTTATCAATAAGCGTGAATTCCTGTGGGACAAAAGATTGCAGCACATCTAATTCTTTGTGTCTGTCGATGAATGGGGCCTTGTACTGTGATAACGATTTTAATGGAGGAATAAAATCATTACCGAAGTTTTGCTTCTTATAGATAATGATAGGTTCTTCTAACTCTTCATCCTTATCTTCTCTGAACGGAATTACATATTTTCCTCCATCAGCAATATAAAAAGGCTCTTTTTGACTAACGCATTTTAAAACTTCTATAACAGATTGTTTAATAGCGAGGGTATGATCTAAGTTGCTTTTTGCTTGATATTTCAGTTTTTCTTCCATACCCAAGTAGCCGAGTTTTTTGAGTATTGTTTGGCCTGCAGGTGTTAAGTTGATAATTGCCATTTCATATCCATTTTGCATTTTTTCTTTACTTTTTTCTACAATGTTAGCATTGTCCCAACGGCTCATTTTTCTGCGGAAAGCAGCATCGCTTATATGTTTTAAGAGAGAGTAAAATTCATAAAACTGAGGTTGTGATAATATGCCCTGTTCGTTCAAGAAAAGAAGTGCGTATATATCTATGCTTTCTAATTGAATACGCCGTTTTTTCGATTTAGATAAATAATAATATACTTTCAAATTCCTATTCTCCTTTTTTCCTTACAAAAGATAAAGGCACACTCTCTAGAGGAAAATGTGCCATCGGGTTATTCGTTCTCTATGAAGTTAGCAAGTGTTTGTTATATTGCTTTAAAAACTCATAAAAGGTGTTATTATCCATTTCTTTTATGCTTTCAAATTCGGAATTTTTTTTGTTGACTGTTTTCTTTATTGCTAAGGGATCTTGAATTATTGATGGCTTTACCTTCAATAATTTCTTTGATAGAGAAGGTTTGACTGAAGATATCTATATTCCATTCGACATATACATTTGTGAATTTACTCTTTGCCTTCTCAATTTCAATATGGTCACCTAAAAATATTTTGTGACTTACCTCAGTTTCAGTCTCGAAAAGATCGATAACATTTTTAAGTGAATATTCATGAATTAATCCAAGCCCAGAAAACAGTACATGCCTTCCCCTTTCCAAGATATGTTCAAGGAAAGGTTTTCATCAATATCTTTGTCCTTCTCATCAATGTAATTTTCATCTATTAAAAATTGCAACGCTTGCTCTTCTAGATCCTTAACATTTGTTACATAAAATTTGCCTTGATAATTCTCTTCATTAATTAGCATTAGCTCTTCGTAAAGCGCATCATAATCCTTTTTATTTAATATCACATAGATTCCTCCAATATATTTTAAGCAAAAATAAAAACCCCATAATGAGGTTTAAACGCAATAGTACGTTTGTTTAAACTCAGCAATGGGGCTTTCCCTTATTCCGTTTTAAATTTATATAAATTACACGTAACGACGATTTTATGAATGGTTTAATTAAAATGACATGTCACTTAAAGGAAGTTAAAAAGTGTTTTACTTTCTTCTGCCGGAGAACCACCTATCCCAAAGTTCTTGAAATAGTGTATTTCTTTTTATCATGACAACATATCCAATTGCAAGCATAGCAACAGCAACAGGCTGAACAGGGAGGCCAACGAAAATGTTAACAACAATTGTATATGTCAGAGCCACAGTAAAACAGATACCTAGGATGTTAGCGTATAGTATTATTTTGTTGAAGTCCATGAGCTGTTCTCTCTTAAATTATATCCTGACTATATTTCCCGATTATAAATCAGGAGCATCCTAGTAACAATCTAGTAAAGGTTATTGGATGCGATTAATTTGTGTAGGTTTAATTTATATCAAAAAGGTCTTTCTTTTTCTATATAGTCGGCATTTAAAAGGATTGTCCATATGGCACATAAACCATTGATATTACTGGTATTAGACAAAGAGATAGTATATTCGTTGAACGGACCCCTATAACGGATATACTTCAACGTGCATAGTTCTCCTTTTTGTTGCTTGAAAAGCTCGCTTGATCTAGCTTTAATATGCTTCTTTACACTATAAGTTTCTTATTGGAAATTGCCATCATATAAATCTAAAAAGGTCTCAAGTGCTTTGTTAACAATAAACTTCTTCTCAAGTCCACTAGTGTTGGCAAAGTCGTCTAGTCGCTGCATTACATGCTCTTGGACTGGAACGTTCAGCTGTTTTGTTAAGGAATCTGTATTCCTATAAGCAGCATGTTCAAACAGAAGTTTTCCAAACAATTCGTATTTTAGCGTCTCAGTCTTCCTTTCATAATTCCCTTTTATATATTCTTCCGCAATTTTCTTTAGGGTGGTTATTTCCTGTTCATTCAAATCTAAATTATCAAAGGTGGTTTTTGATCTATCTTTTGAATAAGATATTGTCCAAAATTGCTTAGTAAGGATTCTTGGATCAATTTTGGTGAAGTTCCATTCGCCGTTAATATCACAGGTGGCGCCAACGGCTTTTAATCTATTAGAAACAGTAGAAGCAGCTTTGTAGCCTTTCGAGTTACAGATTTCTTGTTCTGTAGTTCCACCTTCAATTAATGAAATGATATCTTGTAAAGTTGCTTTGTCGATGTCTATCTCTATCTCCATTTTAATTATTCCCTCCTTTCATTTAAAGGTAAAAACATTTTAGCTTGAAATTTTTCCAATTCGAATAGAAAAATAAAAAAAATGTACTTAATCATGAATTCTTATTGGTGTTTCCTTTTAATGAAGTTAGAACAAATAGATGTTAGTTTTTTCTAATGAAACTGATTAAGTTCTATATAAATTTCATTTAAGTTAAAGTAGACTTTAATGAAAATTACATAGAACTTAAAATTTTTTTTGAAAAGGGGTTCGAATATCAAAAACAATAATTATAATATTTTAAGATTTTAGCTTGAAATTAAATTATCAAAGTAAAAAGAAGGAGGTCCCCTATATAAGTTAGTCTAATGAATTTCTTGCTAAAAAAATAAATAAAAAAAGGGAAAACCCCAAACTTGGTTAAGAGTGGCCTTATGACCATCTTTACTTGTTTGGGGTTTTTATTATGGAGGAAAAATATGAGTCAAAAAAACAAAGTTGCAATGGAAACTAAAAGTCGCAAAAAGTCCAAAGTAGGAAGAAGTATAGGTTTATACAATGATGTGATGGTAGGAATTGAAGATTCTTCGGCTCGTAATGAGAATGAAAATATTCAGCAAAACAATAGAAAACTTCAGTCTGATTTGTATCCAACAGGAGAATCTTTTCTCAATAGTGATTGTCTTCGAATCAATAAAGAAAAAAAGTATTATTATGTTCGAGTAAAGACAGGGGAAAATACGTATAAAGAAAATCCAATCTCTAACTTTATTGTTGTTCCGCTCTATACGACCAAAAGACAAGGTGGCAAACAGATTTATATTTTAAAACTAATCTCTGACAGTCAGACAAAAGTGGTCGAATTTGATGGTGAGACTTTAGCAATTCATACAGCTTTTAAAAAACATTGCATGAATAACGGAAGATTTAATTGGTTTGGTAAACAAACAAACTTAGATAGTCTGATAAACATGATTTTAAAAAGCCCTATGAAAGAACTTGAGTTTATATCATATATGGGGCGGAATGAAAAGGAGGATATGTGGATTTTTCCATCACATGCGTATTGTCGTGATAAGGTAATTTTTGCAGATGAAGATGGAATTATTGCAGTGAACGGTAAGTATTTTAAAGTGGATATTGATAAAGACGACGAATATAGAATACATCCACATATTGATAAAGCTCCCACTAAGGAGGATTTAGTCACATACTTTAAATGCCTTAAATTACTCTATGGCCAATATTCATATCTTGCTTTCGGTTATATTGCTGGAACAATGAATGTCGATACCATTGTAAAGGAAACGGATTATTTCCCGTTTTTATACCTATACGGAAAACACGGTCAAGGTAAGAGTACAGCCATTAAAGAGTATACAAAAATGGCAGGTATTAATGTATCGTTGAATACTCCGCCATCGTTGGATAGTTTAAGAAAGGGTATGAGTCGAAAATCCTCTATGCCTTTTGTCGTAGACGAAGCTGAAAATAAAAATGACAGTAGCAAGGGGATGGATTTTATTAAAACCTGTTCAGATTCACTTAAAAATAATGTTTATATGAGGCAGGATTTCATTAGAGGGCATATAGATGAATCTACTATAATTCGATTTCCCGTAAAGGCGACTTTAATGTTAAGTGGGGAAGTATTGACCAGCGTGCCATCAATAATTCAAAGATCAGTTTTATTTGATGCTTCAAAGATTAGTTTTAATGAAGAGGCTATTAGAAAGGTCAAAGCTCTTAAAGAAGTACCATATTGGGTAGGACAGTATTTAATGAGAACATCGTATAGATGGAAGCATAACTTTTTACGACTTTATCATGAAATCCTTGATTATTTTAGTAGTAGGGGATGGAGTAATATTCACATTCGAATTCGGTCGCATTATGCTATGTTTCTTGCTTCAGCTTTTGCAGCCTTTGCCCAATTAAATGAATTTTTAGAGGATGAAATATTTTTTTCTAATCCAGAAGATAGAATTGAAATTTATCAATTTGTATATCAGGAGATGAAAGAAACGCAACAACTGACAATCGAAGACCATCCTGCTATGGATTTTCTGCGCAAGATTGGTTTACTGGCTAAGAAAGGTCAATTACAGAATAATAGTGATTATAAGTGTGTAATAGAAGATGGTTCCACTTATTTATACTTGGCTCCATCTAATACCTATGAAGCTTATAGGGTGTCAGAAAGAGTCCCATTCTACCCATCGAGTAACAAGGTAGTTAAAGACTTACAAACGTATTCATTTTTTATTAGGAGTGTTAAACACAGAATTGGTACTAGTAATCCTAGGGCGTGGTTAATACAATTATCTGATCCGAGTAATCCTGAATCAATTAAGGATGGCATTGTTCATCCGGAGTTGCCCGATACAATGATTTACTTCTATAAATGAAATCTGTAGAGAAAGTTCCAAATGACGTTCCGAAATTAACAGATAAGATGGAACGTCTAAAATTCAGTAATATCAAGGTTTAACAACATATTGTTCCAACGTTCCACTACTTTTGAGAGAGCGTTGGTATATAAATTACACCCTGTAGGTTATACTTTCTTTCAAAAATAGTAAAAAAATCAGTATTTCGGAACATAGTACTGATTTACTCATTAAAAACCTTTATATAAAAGGAAAAACAATTAAGGAATAATGTTCCGAATGGGATATATTATTCGGAACCTCTTCGGAACATAAATAGAACTGTAAAAATAATTGAGCAAAAAGTTAAGCAGTCCAATTCATAAAAGAGTCGGACTGCGTTTTTTTATGTATTTCATTCTCATTCTTTGATACTGGAAAATAAAAAAATGAACAATGCTTTTTTTTGTTCAAATGTCATCTTTGAAACTAATTCTCCGATTTTATGTTCAATTTCTTTGTCCGCATCGACAGCTTCTTCAAAATTTATATCCGAAGAAGTTTGGTGATATATACTATCCTTTTCAATCATTTGAAAAAATTGACTTCTTGTAATGTCAAATTCATGACATATAGATTCTAACAAGGAAAATGATACTTCCTGTCTTCCCGATTCAATCTTAGATAGGGACGGCTGGGATATTTTAATTTTTTTAGCGAAGTCAACCATTGTCATATTATTTTTCTTTCTAAGTTCCTTTATTAGTCTTCCAATTATTAAATCACTCATATTTCAACCCTCTGAAAATCGTCATTATTAGTAATCGTATCGTTATTGCATTTTACAATCAATATAAACCATGTTATATTCTAAATATAAATATATTCTTATTAAGAATAAAAGAGGGTGACAATAATGATCGATGGATTTCAAAAGGTAGTAAACAAGTTAATTGAAGAAAGACTCGAACAAATTATTACAAGTGAAGAGTATGTTATGTACTCGGAATTGCTTCATAAGGATCTAGATGAAAAGCTTGCACAATTTGAAAAGTTCGAGGATGAAACCAAAAAAGATGAATTCATTGATGATATTAGAGCTAACATTTTTGAGCAGGTACATATCCAAACGAAATTAGCATATCGCACTGCTTTTAATGATGCACTCGTGTTTGCAATAAACACCTTAGTAAATCCGCAGAAAATGTTTTAATGGGAGGCTCATCTTTGGCATATTCTAAACATTTAGGATTTATTCAAGTCGACTTATATAGAATTACAGAAATATATAAGGATCCTCGTACTGATATTTATGATGAACTTTTAAATGATATAATAACCGTCCTTGCAAAGTACGAGGTTGTAACTGATAACTTTATTTTTGACTTTACTAGTAGTGAAGATTGCGACAAAAAGGATATTTTTCACCTGTCACTTATAAAGGCAGGTAAGAGAATAGAGAAGGAAAATAACAGCTGAAAAAAGCAGTATATTCGCTATTAAAGGTGAGCGCTAGGGAGGACTAATAAATAGTTATAAGAGGGAGGCATCTGAGGTGCAGGTATATTCAGGAAAGCTGGTAATAGATTTAGCAACAATTGTTGATGATGCAGATGAAAACATTATGAAAAATAATGCTCATGAAGCATTAACTTCAGAAGTGACACACGAACTGCGAACGATACTGGGGGCAGCTGGATATTTTGCTGGAAGTGTAGGAGCAACATTGGAGAAAGTTGAAGATGCTAACCCGAACGATTATTCAATGATTAAGTCATATGTAGAACAATCAAAGAAAGATGTACAACGAGTATATAACAAAGCTAACAGATCTACTTTTAGAATTGAGTAACATGGTGCAATAATATAGGGCTTGCAGCTTTTTATAATTCTGGGCTGTGCAGGCAATTCTAGAAAACAACTAAAAGGTTATCTTATTAATGTTGAGATAGCCTTTTTTGGCGATATTAAAACATCGCAATAAAGGAGAAGCGAGTTCTCTTTTAATTGTAACTGAAAAAAAGGGTGTGGTTTTGGGTGGGTACTTATGTTCGTCTGTCTATTCTTCCTCATCAGATTTCACAACAAGATTGGATAAGTGTTTATAAAGAAACCGTGAAATTACTGAAAGCTTATGATTTTGCAGATTTAGGAGAAAAAAAGTTATTTGATATTCAGATCCCTGTATATGTTAAATCCGAAGAACATGAAGAGCCTTCTAGATTTTGGAGAACATGTGGGAACTTAGGCAGTAAGAAATTTGCAGAAACTTTCAGGCTTTACTCTGATATTAAAATGTATAGGGAGGCTGCGCCAGCTTTTAATAATGAAACAGATATTTTAAAGGGATACGAAAGCTCAGTTGTTGTTTTTAATGCTAAGACTCAAGGATATCCATACCATCTTTACATATTAGCCATAGCTATGCTAATTGAGAGCCGTTTCCCCAAGTTTGCTAGTGTAAGTGGAGATATAGATTATCTGCAGTGTGTAAAAGCAAAAGAATGGGCAAACACTCATCTCTTAACCCCAACAAGGTTACCGTTACGCGTTGATCCACAGCAGTTGCTTAACCGATTTTTTCCTAAAAGTGAACGTGAAAAGATAGAATTGATAGAAAGATGGACAATTGCAGATCAGGAAAAAATCATGGAGATAGTTTATAAGAACTCTGATAAAGAAACTTTCCATAATTGGATTAAGGAAAAATTAGTTAAGCACTCTTCTCCAACACAAATTGGAGCTGTTAAGCTCTTGGTCTATTATCTGAATCTAGTTAGGAACGTTAATAGTTTGTTTTCTATGGCTTGCAAGGAAGAAGATGGCCCCAAGTATATACCTGAAGAAATGTTAAGGGCAATTACTCTTACTTGGGTAAGTATCCCTCCACAAAACTATGATTTTTTGAAGGCATTTCGCAAAATTGAAGGTCATCCAGCTATTGTTGAAAGAACATTTGGAATGATGGTAATGGATATCAAATTTCCGGGCAGGGAAATTAAAATCTATATACCTTTAAATGAGATTATGGAGAAGTTTACCAATTGTTTTCCGGAATGGGATAATAAAGCGAGCCTTCTATTGCAACAAGGTAATAGTAAGATAGAAGAAGAACTTCAGGAATTCTATAGAAGTATTGCTCCTATGTTGGCTCTTAATAATGAGAAGGGAAGCGAAGGTAGGTTTTTGGATAATGAAGATGCTTTTCTTTATTTTAATAATCATTCAGTTTTGCTTTCCGAAGAACAGGACTTTCATTTAAAAACAGTAGCATATAGCATTCAAAAATTTTTAACGAAAAATCCTGAAATTAAAGAACGACTGTATGGGTATGAAATTGGATCGATGAAGCTAATACTCGGAAAGATGCTTACTGAAAAGTTTCGGATGTTTCTTACAGAAGATGCTTGGCTATGGATTGAAGGAATTCGGGAAAAAGAGTTTATTATGACGTTACTTGCGAAGCTAATTCTCGATGACTCTTATAATTTTAAAATGAAAGCTAATAACTATAGACTGTTAAGAGGCATGTTTGAAAACAAGCTAATCACTGAAAAAATAACAGAGTATAGAAAAGACCCCAGAGTAATAACCCACATTCAAGAAATGGTTGATAAGGAAAAGAACACTAATGAAGGTTGAGGGATGCAAATGAAGCTTCTAATGTGCCTCGAATGTAATGATATATTTAATCTGGATTTTTATGAAAAAAGCTGTAGCTGCGGTAGAAGTAAGGGTAAATATATAAATCAGCAGCTTGCTGAATATACTGGTGAATTTTCATTGCCCATTGGCTTTTCTAATGCATCTTTGATACAGGCAATAAAGGATCAACCGATTGAAGGATTGGGTAAGGAGTTCACTGCTTTTGTTATTCCTAAGAACTGTAAGACTTTTTTTAAAAGTGATGTGTAAGGATGTACAAGAAGATAGTTAATATTAATCAGTGGGCCAGAAGTATAAATCAAAGTAAATCAATGAATACAATAATGGAAGAACGAAGAAGGATAAGAGAAGAAAAAATAAGTGAGTTTCAGAAGCGAGCTGATGGACTCCTTGACTTAATCAAAAAGGGTTTCTAGTGAATTAATGCTCTCTGGTATGGTGTGTATTATTGAAACATACAAGCAAAATAAAATTGATTAGATAGAGATAGTTCGATAGTTTTATAGGTGGTTAAAGGTATCCAGTATTACTAGTATTTAGGAACTCTAATAAATGAACAAAACAGACAGAAAATTTGTATTCTGTCTGTTTTTTGATGGTTAAATACAAGATTAGTATTTACTTATAATGGTAAAAAGGTATATTTAAGGCAGTGAGTATTTAGAAATTTCTTGGGATGAAAACATCTAGAGAAAAATACTCACTACACTAAATAACTATTTTATGAACTGACTAACAAAACCCGTAAAATGGAAATAAGGATTATTTTGGACAATAAGATGCGAACAGAAAAAACTATCGTGAGCAACACTTTATTTAATTTTTTTTCATTAAGATATCTTTGCGAAACAATGACTTTGAAGGAATAAGTTCAACTTCAATTTAAGAAAACCTCAAGAGAAGAGGCCGCCGCAATAGATAAAAAAGGAGAACTCTCTGGAGGATAGTAAACTTCAACTTCAATTTAGGAGAACATCTAAGGAATAAGCCAGAAAATGTTTATATAAAGAGGTGTGAAAAAATTAACATTATTGCACACCTTTTCTTTTCAAGCATTTCTGTATTAGATAAGTCATAGTGAAAATTGTAATCTGCTGTGTGTCTCTATTGGGTTGGTCTGACAAATGCCTAAAAAAGAGAACTCATTAATAATGCCTATGGTAAAATATAGAAAGGTAAATAGGTTTGAGCATGAATAAACGTATGCAAATAGATAAGAGACAAACCTTCTAATTAAATTCTGTTAAAAGGAGTTAATTTTTTTGAAAATAACTAAATTAATCATTAATAACTTTCGATCATTTGGGCCAACTAATACTGAAATAGGATTAGAAGAATTGTCAGTTCTAGTTGGAGCAAATAGTAGTGGTAAAACTTCTGCCATCCAAGCTCTATTAAAACTTTTTAGTCCTTATCAAAGAGATCGATTAATAGAAAAGTCAGATTTCCACATACCTGCTAATGAAAATCCATTAGATTATGATAAGTCTTCACTTTCTATAGAGGCTGTAATTGATTTTAACGAACTGGAAAATGATGCTGAGAAGGTAAGCACTACTATTCCCCCACATTTTAATCATATGGTTGCAGGTGAAGTTGATGGAAGTCCTTATGTACGTATAAGGCTAGAAGCTGAGTTATCAGAAGGAAATACTTTAGAAGGAATTATTGAGCAAGCAGTATATTATGTCCTATCCCCACTAGGAACGAAAGCAGAAGATGAAGATTTACAGCCAGTTAAAGCTAGTGAGCGTTCCCAAATTCAAATGATATATATACCAGCAACAAGAGACCCGGCCATACAATTAAAAAATGCATCAGGAACTATCTTAGGGAGGATTTTAAAGGGAATTAACTGGCCAAAAGAAATTAATAGTGACATACAAGAAAAAATGAAGCAAGTTGACGGGATTTTTGATGAAGTAAATGGTGTTAAAGGGTTAAGAGAAATACTTAATAGTCAATGGAGAAAATACCATAATGATTTTCGCTACAGCTCAACAATGGTTGCTTTCAACCATGCAGATTTAGACTCAATTCTAAAAAAGGTAGAGGTATATTTTGAACCAACTGAAACAGGAAGCAAATACAAGGTAGATCAATTAGGTGATGGGCTACGTTCAATCTTTTACTTATCTCTAGTAAATTCTTTTTTAGAAATTGAAAATGAAGCATTGCAAGATGAAGCTGAGGAAGATAAAAAGGTGTATAACCTTCAACCACCAGTGTTAACGTTACTAGCCGTAGAAGAACCAGAAAATCATATTTCCCCACACTTACTGGGTCGAATAATGAAAGCCTTAACTGACGTTTCTAAAAATGATAATGCACAGGTTTTAGTTGCTACCCATGCGCCTTCAATGATTAAAAGAGTTGATCCAAAATCAATTCTTCATTTTAGAATTAATCAAAAAGAAATAAGAACTGTAGTAAATCCAATAATACTTCCTGACAAAGATAAAGAAGAAGAATATAAATATATAAAAGCTGCGATTATGGCATATCCAGAACTGTATTTTTCCCAATTGGTTATTTTAGGAGAAGGTGATAGTGAAGAGATTATAATTCCAAAGATAATTAACCTTTTGGATACAGATTTAGATCAAAGTAATATTTCTATCGTTCCATTGGGTGGAAGACACGTAAATCATTTTTGGAAATTACTACATCAATTGAATATTCCTTATTTAACTCTGTTGGATTTAGATTTAGAACGAAATGGCGGTGGATGGGGTAGAATAAAATATGCATTAAAGCAGTTGATACAAATAGGTTACGAGAAGAATGAGCTACTCTCTGTACAAAATGGGGTACTAAGTGATGAGGATTTCTCTAGTATGCATACTTGGTCTATAGAAGAGATAGATGAAAGAGAAAATCTTTATTCATGGGTTGAGTTTTTAGAAAACTATGGAGTATACTTTTCGGCTCCACTAGATATTGATTTAATGATGATTGAAAGTTTTCTAGATGCATATAAAAAGACTGTTCCAAAACATGGCGGTCCAAAAGGTGTAGATAAAGAGAAAGATTCTATTGAATATATGGATCGTTTAGAAAAGGGGATAAGAGCAACCTTAAAAACTGAAGGCGGCTCAGGTATTACCTATTCGGAAAAACAGAAAGAATTGATGATCTGGTATGATTACTTTTTCCTAGGTAGAGGTAAACCAAGTACTCATATTATTGCATTAGAAAATATAGATCCCAAGATGTTAAGTGAGCAATTGCCAATGCCACTAAAAAAGTTGATGAAGGGAATTAAATCAATTATTGATGGTGATCTTTCTGAATAACTATGTAAAAAAAGACAATTGGATCCCAAAAGACTCTGTAATTTTAGAAAGCGCTGCGGAAGATGTAATAAAGTATGAGAAAAATGCTTACGTACTAGCTGGTCCCGGGGCAGGCAAAACCGAATTGTTAGCACAGAAAGCTTGTTATTTGTTAGAAACAAACATCAGCACATATCCTGCCAGAATACTTGCTATAAGTTTTAAGAAAGATGCAGCAAAAAATATAAAAGAACGAGTTGAAAAACGATCTGGTAAAGAATTTGCAAATAGGTTTGTCTCCTTAACATATGACTCATTTGCAAAACAACTAATGGATAGATTTCATTTAGCTATACCTGACTTTTATAGACCAACTCTAGAATATGAAATAGTTAATTTTAATAGAAGAGATGTAACTAAGCTTAGAGAAGAAGCAGAAGAACCTATCGGAAAAATAGGTTGGAATTACTACTTTGATTATGACCTTTTTGCAAAGACATACGCAAATGACAAACTACCATTAAAAACGGAAAAAATAGATTCAATAGAATCTTGGTATAAGTATCAACTTTGGAAAAGCTATATTAATGATAAAGAAAGTTCAATGTTGACATTCCCCATGATCTCAAGAATTGTGGAATACTTATTTAGATCAAACCCTAAGATTCTAAGAGCAATCAGAGCTACATATAGTCATGTTTTTTTGGATGAATTTCAAGATACAACCTTAATTCAATATGACTTAGTTAGAACAATTTTCATGGATTCAAATGTTTCAGTGACTGCTGTAGGTGATCTTAAACAAAAGATTATGGGTTGGGCGGGTGCAATGGAGGGTGTATTTAATCAATTTAAGGAAGACTTTAAGGCTAAAGATTTTGAGTTGGTTTTAAACCATAGGTCTGCCCCTAATTTAGTCCGAATTCAAACATCAATAATAAATGATATGATGGGGGGTTCAACAGTAATATCACCCTCTGACAAATGGAAGAATGAAGAGGTGGGAATATGCGAAGTATGGAACTTCACCAATGCTTCTGAAGAAGCAAAAACATTGGCATTAGAAATTAAAACGTGGATTGATCAAGAAAAACTTCAACGAAGAGATATAGGTATTTTAGTTAGACAACGGGCAGATATGTATTGTGACATGCTTATAAATGAATTAAGTAATTTAGGAATACACTCAAGGATAGAGGATCAATGGCAAGACTTACTAGCGGAAAATTTCATGAAATATGTAATCGACGTATTTTCTTTAGCCACAACTGATCGTGACCCTAATGCGTGGTCTAGTTTAATATCGAATGTTTTAAATTTACGTGGTGAAAATGAAACAAAATCTTACCAAATAGAAACAGAAATTAATAGCTTCATAGTTGAATTTAAAAAGACTCTTAAAGATGAGACATTGAAAGTGACCGAAAAAGTAGTAGAGCAATGGTTATTCAAAATTTTAACTCTGGTAGGATTAGAATTAATTAAAGGTAGCTATCCAGAATATAGAAAAGGAGATTATTTAGAAAAAAAGTAAAACAAACTGCAGAGTTTCTTTTTTATTCATTTGAGAAACATAAAGTGTGGAATAAAGCAGTAGACGATTTTTTGGGTATTTTTTCAATCCCAATTATGTCAATTCATAAAAGTAAAGGTCTTGAGTTTGAAACTGTGATTTTATTGGGACTAGAAGACGGGGCCTTTTGGAATTTTGAGAACTCCCCAGATGACGAAACATTTACTTTTTTTGTTGCATTGTCTAGAGCAAAAACTCGAATGATATTTACTTTCTGTAAAAACCGCTTCTATGGACAAGATAAATCTAAGATAAATGTTATTTATCAAATGCTGGAGAATGCAGACGTTAAACAATTCGAATGGACGTAAATCTGTTGATTTTAAAATCAGCAAGGTAAAGAGCCGATTTTTACTTTGTATTCTCTTGGAATAAAATGAAAATAATGTTTACAAAAAACAAAGTATCCCCAGCTACTCGAAGAGTTAAACAGGGGACTTCGGACTGTTTAGGTTGAACCCATATAATTAATAGGCTCCCTCGCCATCACGCTAACGTATATTATATGTATTCATGAGCAGTCAAATTTATTATTAAAAATTCAAAAAGATAACAACAAAATATCCCCTGTCACTCTGAAGATTGACAGGGGATATTTTGGACTATTTAGGTTGAACCCATATATAATAGGCTCCCTCGCCGTCACGCTAACGTAGTTTAAGTATTTACATCTTAGCATGGAAATATTCAAAGGTCAATATTAAAAGCTACACCAATTTAAAAAATTGTCATTACCCATCCTATCAAGTAGCCTCATTAGCAACTTTGGGTCAATTAAGCAATCAGGAGCCATAAAAAACTCCTTAAATAAAGAACTAACTTCATGGAGAGATGTGAATTGTGCAAGAACTTGTAAAGTATCAAATAGTCGTATTTCATAATGCGAATTTCCATCAGATTTTGTTCGTAAATTAAGCTTATTAATTAAATCAGTATTTATTTTTATATGATGTTTTGTACGGAAGCGGTTAACCAAGCCAAAGTGCGCACAATGATTTCTTAAATCTATAATAATTTTGGTCGAATTAAATAAAATATGCTTTTCTGATGGAGTTAGTCCCATGTCAAGCACCACTTTATCTAGTATCGCTGTATTTAATCCATACATTAATTTAAGAACGCTTCCTAGCTCTAGAGTTTTAATAATAACCCAAAAAGGAGGTACTTCATACTTTTGTAAATAGCTGTATTTTGCTTTTGAAGAATCAATATAATTATTATTATCTTTTTTATCATGGTTAGTTTTAAACAAGTTATGGCCAACGAAGTTCTTCAATTCAAAATGAGGAACAGTATGAATAGCTGTATTACTATTTGCAGAGACTTGACTATATATTTTATCAAGTCTAATTTTCAATTCCTGCAAATTCTTAATGAAAATTTGTATCGATTTCTCTACTGTATTTGGATTTACTACACCAGAAGAAACCTTTGTTAAATTTACTGTTAAGGAAGTTGCAAAGGGGGTTAAGTAAGTAATACGATCACCAGATCTCCTCACTGCTGGTGTTAAACGTATATCATTATTAATAACGTTAATAACACTATTGGCGTTTAAGATGGAATTGTTAACATTAGAAATAGCTTTTAATAATTTTTTTCGTGCTTTTATAGATATGTACTGAACTGTTGAGGTTTGTAATGTCGTTATTTTGCTTTCGATATTTGCAATTTCCCCGTTGATAAACCTGTTAATTTCATAATTTATATCATTTACAAACTTCTGAGTAATTTTCCCCGGTTGAAGGGTATTCAATCGGTTGTGTAAGCTGAATGGGTTTTCATACATTAAAATATCCATATAACATGCTGGATTTGCGTTAGGATTAGAATTGTAAACAAATTCGCAAAAGCGATATGCTACCGAAGTTTTTAAACGATTTTCAAATGAATCAATTGCTTTGAATACTATGGCTGAGTACATCTTATCGAAATTGTATAGCTCTATGAACTGTTCGAATTTTGTATCGCTGTTATACTCTTTATTTTCGGCTTTTGGATCCTTTAGCAGCAGTGTTTCAAATCCATTAATAACATCGAAATAATTTTTCTTTGATAATATATCTACAGCTTCTTTTTCATCCCTAAAGCTTAATCCTCTATGTTTTAATAGGTTAATTTGTTCTTCAAAAGTTTTAAACTTCTTCGAAAAAGTTTTTTGCATACGTTTCTCTCCTGATCTAGTCGAATATATTCTTTATTATACAGGATATTTGCTTGGTTTTTATTGTTAATTTTCAGAAGATTAAGCTTAGCATTTACTCATGCAAAAAAGGTACAAATTGACATGCAACTCATACCTTGGGGTTTAATCAAATTCTATTTTAATTAGATGTTTTTGCCTCTTAAATAACTACGGTGAACCGTATCACAAATAGTGGTAAAACAAAGAGTAGAAATTGTGCTTGAAAATCAGTGGTTAGATAAGTTATTTACTAACATAAAATAAGGAATAAGAGAAGATTAAACATTGAAAAAGCCTCCGGTATACACCAAAGGCTTATATCATCTTTTAAGTTAGTTTATTGCATTAACTAGTGCTTTTGCAAATTCTTCGGCGCCATCTGGGCCGTCACCTGTGATAATGTCACTATGTGCAATAACATGTTTCTCGACATATTTTACATTATTTTCTTTCAGTTGGTCTTTTTGTACGTCAACAGGGTAGCAAGTTGCCTCTCTACCTTCAAGTAATCCGGTTTTCACAACAGTGACTGCACCAGCACAAATTCCGGTAACTATAACATTATCTTTATATGCTTTCTTTAAATAGGTGGATAATTCCTTGTTTTCCCAAAGATGATCATATGTGCCAGATCCGCCAATGACAGAAATAACGTCAAAGTCGGTTGCTGTAGTATCGGAGAAGACCTTTTCGGAAATTGCCTTACCTTCAAAGTCGCCAATAATTTCGCCAGTTTTTGTGCTTGCAATTGTTACTTCTATTCCTGCATTTTCAAGTGCCTCTTTCGGTTTAAATAATTCATCTTCATTAAATCTTTCGGGTGGTATAATTAAAAGTGCTTTTTTACTCATAATTGTTATTCCTCCTAAAATAGTTTATCTTTAACTCACATATTTATATTACAACCTGTTTGTAATTCTGAGAAGAATGCACTTTTTTGTAACAGAGTAACATTAAAGTAACAATTGAAAGCGGAGGCCGAAGATATGTTGGATACACTTAGAGATGAAATTAAAGAGAAGATAATAAATGGTGATTACAACTGTGAAAAAGAACTTACTTTATCGATTATCAGTGGAAAGTGGAAAGTTGTGATTCTATGGCATTTAGGTGTTGAAGGTCCGCACCGCTTTAGTGAATTGCAAAGATTATTTCCTAAAATATCCCACAAAATTTTAACGAATCAATTAAAGGAATTGGTGGAAGACGGCATTGTACATCGAGAGGTTTATCCAGAAGTTCCGCCTAGAGTGGAATACTCAATGACTGAGTTGGGAATGACGTTACTTCCAATTGTGGAAATGATGTATGATTGGGGAAAAAAACGAATAGAAGAAATCAAAAGAGAAATAGGGAAATCAAATTAAAAATGATAGAGTGTTTAATTGAAAAGGTATTGTGTATAAAGGAATTACTATTAAAAAGTGATGAGGTAAGAAACCAGAGGACTATTATGGTCTCCTTTTATTTATATGGAAATTAGGTATGAACATATATATTACCAGTGAATTTAGTTGAACCGTATCATAAATAGAGGCAAAAAAAGTTGTAAATAAGGTAGCATTTTATTGTCGGAAGCGGGTAATGGTTGTGTGTAAGTATCTTCTTTATCCGTTTCTCGATACAACATGTGGATAAGGGTAAAGGTCTTTGATGCATTGACCTCTGAAAAGCCAAAATCAAGTTCAATGTTGTCAACATAACGAGAACGATCTTTTGATTGTTTGATGGATATTCTTTTTAGCAAAAGCTGAAATAATTGCTTTTGTCTGTCTCTCGTTGACTGCTGAAAAACTGCTACGAACTTTTCTAATAGAATCCTAACCAAATTAGGTGGAATTACCTTTGAATCGGATGAACTGAGATAAGTGCTTAGTTCATTTTTCTTTTGTTCCAATTCAGTCTTATTTGATGAAACCTTTTGCAAGCGTTCCTGTAAAATGGCAATAGGAAAGAGATTCTGCTCGAAGGCTTGCATGTATTTTTCTTGTAAGGCATTTACTTCAACCAGTTGTTGCACGAATCTGTTCCAATTCATCTTTGATTTGCATGGTTGAATGAACTGTTTGCTTGTTCAGTCCTTCAATGGTACTGATAAAGCTCTCAGAATCACTTAGAAACCCTAAAATACGGTTGATAATTTCTTCTTCCGCTTGATAGGCCCTAATTGAGTTGGCTTTGCATGCAGATGATCCTTTATTATGAAAGTTAGAGCAAACATAATAGCGATGCTTCTTTTTTGTACCATCTTTTCGTGTAGCTGTCGTAATAGAAGGAACCATACCTTGACCGCAATCAGGGCAACGTAAGAGGCTACTGAGTAAAAATGGCTCGTTTGATTGCTTTTGTGCTTAAAAGACCTACTCTTTCTCCTTGCCTGCACAATTCCCCATAACTCTTCTGAAATGATGGATTTATGTTTACCGTCTACTAAAATAGGATTAGGGTTTTTCCCTTTTCTTCGCCTTGTGTCCCAATTTTCAACTTGCAACCACCTTATTTTGCCTATGTAAACATGGTTATCAAGGATGGTGGCTATACCATTAATGGAGAAATGCCTGTTGTGCTTTGTATGAAATCCTGCTTTGTTCAGATGATTGGCAATGGCTTTAAGACCTTTCCCGCTTGCGAACATCTCAAAAATCTGTCGCACTACTTCTGCCTCATCTTCATTAATCACGTAGCCATCTGGTGTGTTTATATAACCAGTAATTCTTCCTCCATTTGGAAGCCCATTTTTCGCTCTTTGACGCATCCCATACATACAGTTAAACAGGATTGCATCTCGGTGACGTTCCGAATACATCGATTTGTTTCGGAAGTAATCGTAGTCATTTCTGTTTTCTGTGTTAATTCTACCAGCTACACAAATAAGATTGGTTCCACTTTTAATTAAACGGTCAACAAGATTAGCATCTGCGTGATTTCTTGCGAAACGATGGTCAGCCAGTACAATAACATAATCAATATCGTCATTTTGGAGACAGTCCGCCATCATGTTACAGAACACTTCACGTTCTTCGACATTTGTACCCGAACCGAACCCCTCATTATAGATATGCTTTAAGTCGTAATTGTGATTGTTGCAGAATTTCCTAATATGTTCCTCTTGGTATTCCAAAGAAAAATTTAGTGTTTGTTCCTCTGTACTCACTCGAATATAGCCTACAGCTACTTTTCTTTTTGACATTCTATTGTTCCTCCTTAGTTGTGATTCGTGTTGCTGTTGATTTTATTGCCATATCTATCAGATTATTGATGAAATCATTTGCGTGAATTTTTTTGGTGTCTGTTTCTTGGAAAATGATATTCTCGTAGTATTTCGTAGGATCGATAATAGTGGAATTTGTTTTACTCATGTTGAAGACTTCCTTTCATGTTGTGTGGTTTTTGTTTCGAGGAAGAGCTTTTTTGCTCTTGTAATTATTAGTATAAGAGAAAATTTTTCAATGTCTATAGGTTGAGTGTTCTATAGGAATATACGTTCGCCATCTGCGTAATCGACATGACCGAAGTAATGATTTTTTAAATTACGGTTGTAAATCTCTTGTAAAGCTACTAAAACAATATAGAACCAAAATCGAGTGGTAGAAAACGTAGCTTGACTTTACAATAGCAAAGACATTTATAATGAAGTGATAAAAGGGATAATGGCAAACTTGGAATTGGAACCTATTTCAAAACAGAAAAGACTTAATTTAGGATTAGATGGACAAAAATTGAAGGATGATAGGTTTATAAAGGAGTATTGTGACAAACAGGGAAAGGCAAGGTTCATAATGACTGATTCACAAAAGTTTTCTGTTGAATTTGGCCAATATAAATATGAGGGATATTTTCCTATTGGAACGAGAATGAAATTTCAAAGAGGGGTACAAGAAATTACATTCTATGTCTCCAATGCGGTAAAGGTAGAAGGGAAACCAGTAAGTATGGCGATAAACAGATTGGCCGTCTCAGGGATAAAAAACATTAAACTGTAAATAAAAATAGATTACAAGAGAGGGAACGTTATGTTTCCTTTTTTGTTTGCCCAAACAGGTGCAACATCATATAAGTTTGTAGAAAATCTTGCATAATAGGATTGGATTTTATAATAGATTATAAAAACGTTTCAGGAAATGTAAACATTTATGTAACATTAATTGTTTACATATTCAATTACAGCAACATAGGGAGACTCTTGATTCCATGCTTGCCTTCCCCATACTTACCCTTACATGACATGCTATAATAAAGGGAGCAATGAAAGCAGACGAAATACAACATAGATAAAAGAAATATAGGGGAGGAACGTTAATGAACAATGAAACAAACATCCTGATTTATCAAACGGAAGAAGGCAATACAAAAATAGACGTTCGGTTAGAAAATGGGACAGTTTGGATGACACAAAAGGCAATTGCTGAGTTGTATCAAAAAGGTGTCAATACAATAAACGAACATATCAAGAACATCTATGCGGAGGGAGAACTACAGGAATCGGCAACTATTCGGAAAAACCGAATAGTTCAAACTGAGGGTAAACGTGAGGTTGAACGTGAGGTATCTTTTTATAATCTCGAAATGATTCTTGCAATCGGTTATCGTGTCCGTTCCCATCGAGGCACACAGTTCCGTCAATGGGCAACAGAGCGTTTAAACGAATACCTTGTTAAAGGCTTTACAATGGATGATGACCGCCTGAAAGAGATGCGTAACTTTGGACAAGACTACTTTGACGAGCTTCTTGAACGGATTCGTGATATACGGGCATCAGAGAGAAGGTTTTATCAAAAGATTACTGACATCTATGCTACGGCTGTAGATTATGATGGAAAAGCGGAAGTGTCAAAAGAGTTCTTTGCTACAGTGCAAAATAAGCTTCATTTTGCCATCCATGGACATACTGCGTCTGAATTGATTGCAGAGAGAGCGGATGCAATGAAAGAAAACATGGCCTTAACATCCTGGAAAGGCGATAAAGTACGAAAACAAGATGTCAAAGTTGCCAAAAATTATTTGACGGAGAAGGAAATGAAGTCGCTTAATCGAATTGTCACGATGTATCTTGATTACGCAGAAGATCAAGCAGAACGTAATCAACCAATGTACATGAAAGATTGGATTGAGAAGTTGAATGCTTTCCTTCAATTCAATGGGCGAGAAATCCTTGAAAATGCAGGAAAGATTTCAGCAAAGGTTGCAGAACAATTAGCGATTCAGGAATATGAGAAGTTTAATCAAAGTCCGTTAGAAAAGAATATTGATAGTGATTTCGATGATTTCATAAAAAAGAACAGACTAAAATAAAGTAAGTACAGAGATTAGGTAACTTTCACTTAATCTTCCTGTTATAGCCTATATACTATACAACTAATCTGACTTTTATGGGTAGACAAAAGATGTCTACCTTTTTTTTGCGACCGATTTTTATGTCCTGCGTCTAAGTAGGTAGGAAGAAAGGAGAGAGAAACTTTGAATTCAGGGGAGATAGTTACACAGTGGTATGACGATTATGGTGAATCCGTCTTTACATACATCTTGATGATGGTAAAGGATTATCAGCAAGCAGAGGATTTAACACAGGAGACATTTATAAAAGCGTTTCGAAAACATTATACATTTTCACATAAATCCAGTACAAAAACGTGGCTATTTAGTATTGCCCAAAATACTACGAAAGATTTCTTACGCAAAAGGAATCCATTGCGATATTATTTTAGTCTATCTTTAAGTGAACGGGATATGTCTCCTTTACCACTTCAAATGGTGGAAATGAACGAACAAGAAGAAATCTTATTCCATGCTCTGCAAAACTTAAAACCTAATTATCGTCAAGTCATTATATTTCGTAAGTTAAAGGAGTTTTCCACCAGGGAAACAGCCGAAATATTAGGTTGGTCAGAAAGTAAAGTGAAAAGCACATTACAGAGAGGCATAAAGGATTTAAAAAGGAATTTAATTGAGGGAGTAATTGATTATGAAGCAACCTTTCGATGATAGTCTAAATGAGTCTTTTAAGAAACTAAATCAGAGTATTCGTATAAAGCCAGAATACAATGATAAATTAAGAAAACGTATTTTGTTTACAAGCATGACAGATGGGAGACGAAAGCGAGTAAACAAAAAAAGCTGGATTTTAGTAGCAGTTGCTATTCTTTTATTGTTAGGAAGCTCACCGTTTTATTCAACAACAATGGCATCGTTGGCTTCAAAAATAATTCCACTCAAAATTCAAGGAGGTAATTCTTCTAATATTGATGCACTTCATACGGATATTGTACAAATTGTAGAACAAGCTGGTTACAATCTATCATCTGTCGGTACTACACCTAACCCCTTTACAATTCATATCGTATTACTGAAAGAAGAAGATAGTTTAGCATCAATGAAAAAGGTTCTCGAACCTAAAATTGAGAAGTTAGTATATGAACAAGGAATCGATCAATATAAATTGAAGATTACGGAAGTTGAAGAAAAACAAGAAAGATATAGGAAATCAGATACGTTAATGGATGATGTTGGTGTTATTATTAGCGAGGCCTTCGAGAAGTATGGATACTCGGATTTGGCTCAACACGCTACTTATGGGATTACAAAGGGCTTTTTTTCAAACACACTTGGAATTGATATGCCAGATCATGTGAAGGAAGCAGAGGAAATACAAAAGTTTGTCGTTGAATCAATTGATAAAGAAGATTTGGACATTAAGAGTGTCGAACTACGTTATTACAATGCAGAACATCGTAGCCAAGACAATCGTTGGGCATATATTGTAAGTAACATTTATGAACCTTTAGCAGGAAAGTCAATTTATAGTGTAACAGGAATAAGCTATAAGGTTAAGGATGGAGTGACGCATGTTTCGATAAAAATGGAATTGTCAGACCAACCTGATGAACAAGTTCTTTCAGAAATTGAAAACGCAATTCGTGAGTATTTAGGATCAGAAGAAATTAAGGAATCGATTCAAAATGATAAATATGAGATTCAATTATTAAATAAAGATAAAGAAAGTTTGTTACAGATTACAAGTTCTTCTTGAAGAATTGTTAAATATGCATAAAGTTTAAAACGAGCTTGTGGTTGCAAGCTCGTTTAGTTTGTGTTTTTTGCCTCTTAAATAGTCACGGTGAACCGTATTATAAGTAAACGATATTCGACTAAAAGAAAAAAGCCGAAAATAGCAAGATTAAAGTCTTGTATATTTTTGGCTTTAATATATTTTGTTTAGATGAATCTTCTAACAATTCTTGCTTATCTTGAACAGTCTCAGTATAAAGGTAAAGTTTTTTTAAATAGTTTTAGAGAGGATGAATTTCAAATAAGTCAAACAGAGATTACTTTAGCTAACTAATGAAGTATTACCAGTGATGTATCAGTCTATAGAGTTATTTTTAGAAATGCAGACAGAAAATAACATGGTCAGAAAATATATTTCAAAAAATAAACATTTGCCTTCATCCGAATTGATTAAGCGATTATTTGAGATTTTCCCAAGCTTAGGGTATGGGGATACACAATATATGAAGTTGATTGATCAAATAAAGTGAATGAATAAATCGAAAGATATAATTATATTTCAATAATGAAACAATTTGTGTTCTCAGCTTAATATAAAGCCTTTAGATATTCCAGGAAGAACAACCTCATATGTAAGTGCGGTTACTAAATAAAAACATCTAGAACTTGAAAATAGACTTTTTTCTTTAACCGAAAATCATCTTAACTTATTTGGCGATATTTCGGATAAAAGTGTTTTGGACATTTGGTGTGGTAATGGGCATTCATTAAAATCACATGGCCAATGAATGGGGCAAAAGAGTTATGGAGATTAGACCTTACTTACGACAAAGCAAGTAACTTATTGTCAAGCTACAAGTTGATGTAAATTAATTTGAATCTCCAATGGAGAAATCTCTGGGCATTAAAGGTATCGTATGAACAGGCAGGTTAGTGAAAGGAGTAGTTTTATTTTAGTATGTATATATTTCTGAAAAGTTATGATATTATTAACTATTCTTAAATTGGAAAGGGGATAGTTCTATGTTTTGTCAATCACATCAATTGATATTGAAGTGATTTGTATGAGAAGGAGATATAAAATGGAACTAGAAACCAATAGATTAAAAATTATACCTTGTACGAAGGAAACTTATCAAATTGCTAAAAATCAAAATTATGATAATGGACCAGAAATTTCAACACATTTGGAGCAGTTAATTAGAGACCCTTCTTTATTGTATTGGGGGAGTTGGATTGTAGTTCGTAAATCAGACAATTTAGTAATTGGAGACATAGGTTTTAAAGGGAAACCAGATGGGAACAAAATGGTAGAGGTCGGATATGGTTTTCTTGAAAAGTATTGGAATAATGGCTACGCAACGGAAGCTATGAGTGCACTAATACAATGGGCATTCGATACAACTAAAGTAAAGAAAGTAAAAGCTGAAACAATGCAAGATAATTGTGGCTCAATTCGGGTATTAGAAAAACTAGGTATGAAAAAAATTGAGTATACAGAAACAATAATTAATTGGGAGTTATCAAATCAAATTGGATAATTACTTAAGGAATGTTATTGTACAGAGTAAACGATTTTGCACCTTTTGACGATTAGCAAATCTAAAACTCTCTTCATTCATGAAGGGGGGATTTGTGAGTTGGATCACATAAGGTGACAGGAGTTTTATGTGAAAAAACTTCTTAAAAAAGCTCAGATTTTTACTCTGAGCTTTTAATTAAATATCGCTTGTATTTTGTGCTAGTTATATTAATTTGAATTTTATGTATGTCCTTTGTGATGTGACGGTGAACTTTATTCTATTAAGATGAGAGATTACTGATTCCAAGAAACTTAGTTTATTTGTCATAATTTTTAGAGTTGTCCCTCCTAAATAAAGATACAATTTAATTTAGGAGGGGTTGTATATGTGGAAGCTATTTTTTCTATTAATTTTAACATTACACGGACTGATTCATTTTTTTGGATTTTTGAAGGCTTTTAGTTTAGCTGAAATAAGCCAACTGACACAAGAAATTTCAAAGCCCTTGGGCATAGTATGGTTATTAACTATGTTTCTTATGTTTTTTGTAGGCATCCTTGTAATAAATAATAAACATTGGGTTTGGATTCCTGCATTCATTGCAGTAGTGATATCGCAAATATTGATAATTGTCTCATGGCAAGATGCGAAATATGGAACCATTCCGAATTTAATCATTTTCATATTTGCTATTTTTTCATGTGCAACTTGGAATTTTTCTAGCCAGGTTGAAAAAGAAGTAGGCTTGCTTTTAGCAAAGTCAAATCAAACAGATATACCCATAGTAAATGAGCAAATGCTCAGTCCTTTACCGACACCTGTTAAACGGTGGTTGAACCATGTAGGAGTAATAGGTAAAGAGGAAATCCAATCTGCTTACTATGAGCAAATTGGACAGATGAAATTGAAACCTGATCAGAAAGCATGGTCCTCAGCTAAAATTGAGCAATACGTAACTGTTGATGCTCCTGGCTTTCTTTGGAAGGTAGATATGAAAATGAATTCTTTTTTTAATGTTGCTGGAAGAGATAAATTGCAGCAAGGAAAAGCACTCATGACTATAAAAATTGGCTCTCTTATACCGGTTGTGAATGTTGAGAATAATAAAAAGACAAATCAATCGACGATGCAAAGATATTTGATGGAATTACCCTGGTATCCATCTGCGGCACTGAGCCCTTATATTACCTGGGAAGAAGTAGACCAAAATACAGCCAAAGCAACCATGAATTATCAAGGGATTACAGGCATTGTTACGTTCTACTTTGATGAATCTGGCGATGTCGCAAAGGTAAGTGCTATGAGATATAAGGATGTGAATGAAGACTCCAAGTTAGTAGAATGTATTGCTGAAGCAAAAGCCTATCGTGACATGGATGGAATCAGAATACCAGTAAAGATGAATGTGACTTGGCAAATGGATGAGGGGCCATTTACTTGGTATAAGCTTGAAGTTATAAAGGTTAAATTTAATTTAAATTGAAATGGCTTGTATATCAGAAATACTCTAAATCAATCATGGGGATGATCCAGAGTTTAAATTTTTGCAGGGAAAGTTAAGTGAGGAAATAATTTGACGTTTGACGGAGATTAATTTAGAATGAGGGATATAATGTCGATGAGTTTAAACATTTGATTTGTTGTGGAGGATTATCATGACTGAGAAGCACAAGAATGAATCACTTTTAAAGAAAAAGGAGGCTTTTTATAACGAACTTAGAAAGAGTACTGAGATCTTTAAGGCACTAGCTGATCCAGTTAGGCAAGATATTTTACTGATGTTTATGGTATCGAAACGTCTTAATGTTTCGCAAATTGTTGAACAATCTCCTATGTCGAGACCGACTATTTCACATCACCTTAAAATAATGAAAATGGCAGGCATCTTAGATTCTAAAAAAGAAGCGACAGAAGTTTATTATTGGTTAACTGCTAACCATTCAACTGTGAAGCAGCTTAAAAAGATCGTGTCCAGTCTTGAAGAAATTGAAAATCATCAAGATAAAGAAAACGACAAAATATAGGGTGAAAAATTACTTTCTACGTTCAAAGAATCAGGACAAATTAGAAAGTATTATTTTTCGCTAAAACGTCGAAGTGTTTAAACATTTGATAAAAGGTGGAGAGAAAATGGTAAAGTATGAAAATAAAACAGCTTTAATTACGGGAGCTTCATCAGGTATAGGGGAAGTATTTGCATATGAACTCGCAAAAAGGCGATGTAACCTCGTTTTAGTTGCTCGTTCAAAAGATAAACTAGATCGTTTATCTAGTAAACTGGAGTCAGATTATCGTATAAAAGTAATCAGTTTACCGATGGATTTGACTAATCGTCATGCGCCCAAGTTAATATGGGATGCTCTAAAAGAGAGGGGGATTAGGATCGATATACTTGTGAATAATGCTGGAGCAGGAACGTTAGAACGCTTTCATCAAATCAACGAAGAACGGATAAACAATGAAATACAGCTAAATATTACTTCATTAACAGAACTAACACGTAGATTTCTTGAACCGATGATTAAAAGGAATAATGGGATTATTATAAATGTTGCATCTATGACAGCGTTTCAACCTGCTCCTTACATGGCTGTTTATGGTGCGACTAAATCTTATGTATTATCTTTTACACAAGCATTATGGGCTGAAAATAGGGAGAACGGGATCAAAATTTTAGCTCTATGTCCTGGTGAGACAAGAAGTTCTTTTCACACTTCATCTGGATCAGACCATTTAAAAGGAAATAGAATGGAACCAATTGAAGTAGTGAAAACGGCTTTTAAAGGAATAGAAAAAGGCAATAGTTATCAAATAGCTGGTAGAACAAACTATATTTTTTCCTTGTTTTCTCGCTTGCTTCCTAGAAAGACTGTACTAAACATCGCAGCGAACATGTTTAAGAAGTAAGGTACTTTGATGATGTTGATCAATTGAAATATTCTTTGTATAATTCATCCGTAATTTTTTGTGGACTTGTTCAGAGCGAAGTTTGATTTAAAAAAGCCGCTTAATTCATTGAGGAGAAAGTGCTTTAAGTGGTTTTTTGGTTTTAAATAGCTTATTGAATATGTATTTTATATATAAATCGCACACACGAAAGACCGTAGCAGCTTGTATCATAATCCTCGTTCTATACCACCTCATAAAATAGCTTTCTTCTCTTATATGATTCCCCTTATAGCAATTTTTCATTTTGTAATCTCTCTAGAAATAAAAAAAGGTTCCACAATTCGAAAAAATGTTTACTATTTAGAAGGTAGTATATCTAGTGCTTCTCAAGTTAAAAAACGAATGAATGCAACTCTAAACAATATAAATATTAGAACTTCAGGATGGAAGTGTTCGTTTTTAAATTTACCTTCGTACATTGTGAAATCGACTCGGACACATAAAAAACATACTCATAACTTAAGTTATGAATAAAACTGTCGCAAGAAATAAGGGAGTATAACATGAAAAAACGCGGGATCACTGTTAAATTATTCGCTGTAACAGCTTTATTCTTTTTGGTGTTTTACGCCATGATTTTGATATTACAGCTATTATTCTTTGATCGTTTTTATCAGCATCACAAAACGAAAGAGGCAGCAGAGTACATACATCAATTAGCAGAAGGGTATGAACAAAATTCTTGGAGTGAAGCGGAACTAACAAAACAGACACTTTCTTACATGAGGAAGACGAAAAGTCCGTTGACGATTGTCGATGCAGAAGGTTTCCAGTTGGTACAGGATCCGTTTATTATCATGCTGGAAACAGGAGATGGCAATGTTGTAGAGGTATCTCTTTCCTTACTCGTCACCCATTATGGAAAACAGATTCGAGCTTTGCATATCGCAGAGGGCGATATATTGATGGTGCAAGGAGAGGCAGATGCTGAAGTAGCTTCAGTCATTTATCCATCTGTTATTACGAAGAATGATGCTAGTGTCGGTGAAGACTTAGTAGAGAACGAAGTGACAATCGAAGGAAAAGTAAAAAGTATTTCACTGCCTAAGGCTGGGATGATCGAAAGAGGACTAGGAATTCTCTACGATGCGCTGTTGGAATGGTTTCCATTAAAGGAAGAGCAGATCAAGCAGCTTTCCAAAGGGGAAAGTTTGCAGCTGGATTGGGTGGAGCCATGGAGTGGTAAACATAATTTAGTACTCATTGAGCCGATTAAAAAAGATGACGAAATGCAATTTATGTTATCTGTCACATCGCTTCAAGAAATCAGAGAAACCAATGAAGCACTTCAACATTTTTATGTATATATCGGAATAGCGGGCTTCGTTCTCATTCTTTTGCTTTCGCTATTCTTTTCCCGTATTGTAAGCAGACCGCTGATTAAGCTAAATGAAATGGCTAAAAAAATGGTACATTTAGACTTTTCAACGGTGAAACCGATTAAGCAGAAAGATGAATTGGGGAGCCTTTCAAACAATATGCTTGTTATGGCAAAAAATCTCGATGTCGCATTAAATGATTTGAAACAAGCCAATGGAAAGCTAAAGCAAGATGTGGAAAAACGTGTGCAGATGGAAAAGGAACAGCGTGAATTTTTTGAGCATGCATCACATGAACTGAAGACACCGCTTAGCATCGTTAAAAGCTTCGCTGAAGGCCTACAGGATGGCGTTAATCCGGATAAGCAAGACCACTATGTAGAAGTGATTATTGAAGAGTCAGAAAAGATGGAAGTGCTGATTACAGATATGCTGGATTTGGCTAAGTTGGAGAACGGTGCCATTAAGCTAAGAAAAACATCTTTTCTACTCAGTGAAATGATAGAGAACTTAGCTGATAAATTATTCTATATCGCAAAGAAGAAAGATGTCCTAATTGAAATCCTACCGAAGAATGAACAGCATATTTTGGCCGATTATGAGTGGCTGGAACGAGTGATGCAAAATCTTCTTATAAATGCGGTCCGGCATAGTGAGCCCAATTCTGTCATTGTCATTCGAATTGAATTAGATCAGGAAAACGGTAGGGTTGTGTTCAAAATTGAAAACAAAGGTACGCAAATACCAGAAGAGCAACTGGATAAAATCTGGAGACGTTTCTATCGGACCGAATCTTCTCGGAGCCGAATGACGGGCGGTACAGGATTAGGACTGGCAATTGTTCAGCAAATATTAGATTTACATGGATTTCAATACGGGGCCGAAAATATGCCTGACGGTGTGCGTTTCTATATCCTTTTTAAGTAATAGGACTAATTTCTTATGAGGACACATGAAAGACATATATCCTTGTTAATATTTAGAAATTGGAAGGAAGATTCACGATGGGGAAGAAAGTGGTGCTTGTCGAGGATGAAGTACGAATTCGAGAAGTGGTAGCAGATTATTTCAAAAAGGACGGCTGGGAAGTGTATGAAGCGGATAATGGCAGCAGTGGTATCGACTGGTTTGATGCTATAATTCCGGATTTAATCATTCTCGATATTATGATGCCACAAATGGACGGGTTTGCTGTTACCAAGCACGTTCGAATGAGGTCAGGAGTACCCATTATTCTACTAACAGCAAAATCTAGTGACGATGATAAAATTCATGGGTTTGAACTTGGAGCTGATGATTATGTAACGAAGCCATTCAGTCCAAGAGTGTTAGTAGCACGTGCTAATTCTTTAATGAAACGAGTAACTGAACAATATTTGCCAACTGGTCATATGCTTAGCTTCGGTGAAGCAACCATTAATACGAAGTCCCATCAGCTTCAGCTTGAGGGTCAACAAGTCGAATTGACACCAAAGGAATATGAATTATTGTTGTTCTTGATTCAGCATAAAAATAATGTTCTTTCTCGTGAAACCATCTTGAACCATGTATGGGGGCTGGATTTTGATGGTGATAGTCGTGTTGTTGATACCCATATTAAAAAGCTCAGAGCTAAATTAGGCTGTGAATCCCATCATATCCGTACTGTGATAGGAACTGGCTATAAATTTGAATAAAAGAAGAGAGAAAATGAATAAGCTTAAACAACTGTTTAAGAGCACTGGTGTCCGGTTTGCTTTACATACTAGTTTTTATTTGGCAATCCTAATTACCTTGTTCTTTATGTACGGTTTCCATACAGCCAATACAGGCAACTATATTTATAATGATTTTTAAATGGAGTAGATACTTTAAATGAAACTTTTAAGATGGATTGCGCAGCATGCGGCAAGAAACCCCGAACAGATCGCGTTTCGTACAGAGGACAAAGCGCTTAACTATAAAAAACTATGGAGCAGATCGAGCAGGCTAGCAAGTTTTATACAAGCCATCCAGCTCGAGCGGCAGACTCCAGTTGTCGTGTATGGTCATATGGGAATGGATATGCCAGTGTCATTCCTTGCCTGTGCACAGGCTGGACATCCTTATATACCGGTTGATACGTCCATCCCAATGGAACGAGTTCGTCTAATCGTAGAAAAATCTGGTGCAGGTTTGGTCATTAATACAACTGATAACATGCTGGATTTTGAACATGTCATGGTTTTAGACATGCAGGTACTGGAACTCGTACTAGAACAAGGAGAGCTTATTAGTGATGAATACTGGATTAAGTCAGATGAAGTTTTTTATATCATTTATACATCCGGAAGTACTGGTAATCCCAAAGGTGTGCAAATAACTGCAGCAAATTTACAATCTTTTACCGATTGGATGACAGGTGACTTTCCGTTAGGTCAAGGCAAGGTGTTCTTGAACCAAGCGCCTTTCTCATTTGATCTGTCTGTCATGGACTTTTACCCATCGCTTCAGAGCGGGGGTACCATTCATACATTGGAGAAAGAAGTCATCAATAAGCCAAAGCTTTTGTTTGAGAATTTAAGTCATTCTGGATTACAAATATGGACTTCAACGCCATCCTTTGTACAAATGTGTTTTCCAAATCCAGATTTTAATCAAACGATGCTTCCTGATCTTGAGGTATTCCTTTTTTGTGGGGAGGTCCTACCTTTAGCTGTAGCCAAAGAGCTGAAAGAACGTTTTCCAAGTGCAAGGATTTTTAATACGTATGGTCCTACAGAAGCAACAGTAGCTGTGACGTCTATTGAAATTCAGGAAGATTTGCTTGCAAAAGAGAAAGCACTACCAGTGGGCTATCCAAAATTTGATATGCGTATTCTCGTTGTGGATGAATCGGGTAATCCGCTTGCTGAAGGAGAAAAAGGGGAGCTTATCCTTGTGGGGCCAAGTGTCTCAAAAGGCTATCTGGGTGAACCGTTGCTGACAGAAAATGCATTCGGGATGATAGACGGAATGAAGGCCTATCGTACCGGAGACGCCGGTTTTATTCAGGACGGATTGGTGTACTGCTTGGGCAGACTGGATTATCAAATTAAACTTCATGGCTACCGAATGGAGTTGGAGGAGATTGAGTTCCACCTTAATCAGTCTAAGTATATTAAGGCTGCCATTATTATCCCTTATGCACCAAACGAGGAAATTGAATACTTGATTGCGGCGGTGGTACCAGCGGAACATAACTTTGAGAAGGAGTACCAATTGACTGCTGCGATTCGAAAGGATCTTGCTTTACACTTACCAGCATATATGATCCCGCGTAAGTTCACGTATCATACGGCTATTCCAATGACGATGAATGGAAAAGCAGACCGTAAGAAAATGCAGGAAGAGGTATTTGCATGACCCCATATAGCTCATTCCTTTTCTTTATCATTCTAGGTATTTTGCTGTTGCCAACGATGATTCTCGGCATAATGGGCAAGCGCCTGCGTTATTACAATGTGTTCGTCACCATTGTTGTATTGGCTATTATATTTTCTGGAGGAAACGAAGGCTTCTTCTCGTTAGTAGTCTTTAGCATCTTTCAGGTTGTACTCGTAAAAGGCTATATCACGTATCGTCGGGTAAAGAATATCAGTCTCGTATTCTATATAATTAGTTTTCTGTCGATTCTGCCTTTGATTTTATTGAAGGTATTGCCGATTTTGGCAGTGGATAATTGGGCAAGCTTTCTAGGGATCTCCTATCTGACATTCCGAGCGGTCCAAATTATTATGGAAACAAGAGATGGATTGATTAAGGAGCAGATCTCGACTTTTCAGCTTGTCAATTTTATGCTGTTTTACCCAACGATTTCATCAGGTCCGATTGATCGCTTCCGCCGATTTCAAAAGGATGAAGAAAAGCACTGGACAAAAGAGGAGTACAAGGGACTGCTTTATAAAGGGATTAATAAAATCTTCCTTGGTTTTTTATATAAATTTATCATTGGTTATAGCATCAATACGTACTTCATTATGAATCTAGATTATATAGCGGATGGTCAGATCACGAAGGAACTGTTGTATATGTACAGTTATAGCTTATACCTATTTTTCGACTTTGCCGGCTATACGGCATTTGCGGTCGGAGTTAGTTATATTATGGGAATCCGATCACCGGAGAACTTTAATAAGCCCTTCATTAGCCGCAACATCAAGGATTTCTGGAACAGATGGCATATGTCACTGTCATTCTGGTTCCGTGATTATGTATTCATGCGCTTCGTCTTTCTAATGAAGAAGAAAAAATGGATACAGAACAAAATGCTCGTTTCGAATTTAGGTTATATCCTACTGTTTTTGCTGATGGGAGTATGGCATGGATTGGCGATTCAGTACATCATGTATGGAGCCTACCATGCTTTGATGATGACCGGATTTAACTTCTTCGAGAGCTGGAATAAAAAACATAAACGCTGGCCAACAGGAAGAGCAATGACAATGGTATCAATCGTCATCACTTTTCATGTCGTTTGTTTCGGTTTTTATCTGTTTTCCGGCAGACCATTTCAATAAAAGGGGAATGTAAATATGGATTTTAAAGAGAAGGTACTACAAATTATTGCAGAAGTTTGTGAAGATGATGTTGTGAAAGAAGAGCATGATTTGGATATATTTGAGGCAGGATTGATGGATTCATTTGCGACAGTGGAATTACTTGTTCAATTCGAGGAGCAGCTTGATATTAATGTACCAATAACGGAGTTTGACCGAGATACATGGAATACACCCAATGCTATCGTTGAGCGTCTAAATGAGCTGAAATAATGAAGAAGAAGTATCTGTTTGGGCCAATCATACTTGCATTGGTCCTATTTACAGGGGTCGTATTCATACCTGAATCATGGCTGGCCAAATTAATTCCAGCAGATCGTTTGGAAGAATCAGCTATCAGTATGGAGCCAAATATGTTTCAAGGAACCTATTTGCAAAGTGAAATGCTCAAAAGTTCTACGTATGTCCCGATCTATGGTTCTTCTGAATTGTCGCGCTGGGATCCATTTCATCCATCGAATTATTTCGAAACGAATGATGCAGCCTTTACACCTTATTTAATTGGAAAAGGCGGAATGACCTCTATTATTCATGACTTAAACTTTGCAACGCATGCCAAACAATTGAAGAACAAGCAGATGGTCATTATCGTATCGCCGCAGTGGTTTGTCAAGAATGGTACAGACGAGCAGCATTTTTCACCCAATTATTCCTCACTGCAAGCGTACCAGCTTCCTTTCAATAAGGAAGTGGACGAGCAGGTGAAACGGAAATTGATGCAACGTTTACAACAGTACGATGCAGTCAAGAACGATACGATCCTTTCTCAACTTTACAATGCGTATCTGAATGACAAAAAGGTGATGTTTCATGCCTTATCAGTTCCTGCAAAGGCTTATATATCGATTCTTAAGAAAAAAGATATGTATTTCACCATTCTGATGGATAAACCAACGAATCGTTATCAGTCAGATGAAGTGAAGGACAAGACTTGGGAGGAGTTACGGGCACAAGCCGCTACATATGGCGAAGAAAGGACGCAACATTCCCGCTTTTATATTGATGATAGAGTGTATAAACATCGGAACGACTACATCAAGAGCATGGAAGGAAAGAACAAAAGACATTCCTATGCAGAATCGCTAGAATACGATGATTTCCAACTGATGCTTGATATTCTCAAAGAATCAGATGCTAAACCACTGTTTGTCATTATCCCCGTGAATGGGGCGTATTATGATTACACAGGCTTTCCTAAAAAAGGACGTCAAGACTACTACTCTCGTATTAAGAAGCAGATTAGTGATAGTGACTTTACTTATGCCGACTATTCCGACCATGAATACGATCCGTATTTTATGCGTGACACGATTCATATTGGTTGGAAAGGTTGGGTATATTTAAATGAGGATTTGCAGAAGTTCCTCGAATAACAGTAGGACGACTCATCTAATAGGTGGGTCGTCTTTGTATGTGATATACATCATGATGAAAGATAATATGGATTTTATCTCTATTGTCTCTGTTGACCATGATTTACCCGAAAAAGTGGTGCAACAGAGACAGCTGCACTTATCCTTATACTGCGAACAATGTTTCGCCAACTAGTAAATTGTTGAAATGTAATAAATGAGATTGAAATCAATAGTATTTCAATTACAATTTATTTATGAATAAATATTCTTAACTGCGTTTTAGTGTAGAATGTGGTTTAATGATATATTCATAGTAAGTTGAAATGAATAACTTGCAAAATAATTTGTAGATGGTGGCTTTAATGATGATGGAAAATAGAAATACCTATATATATAATTCACACCAAAGATGTCTTAATCGAAACATGAAACCGCATGTTTTTTCGGCGCCTAAGGATAAATTGTCAGAAAGAGAGTTAGAACAAAAGAAAACTAAGCTCGCTGAAACTATCTCTGTAGCAAGAACATTCATGACGAAGTTAATAGCTGAATTGGATGGGACAGCCGTTGTTATCGTTATTACTGATCATGAAGGTTACATGATAGAGATGTACGGAGATGAAATGATTAAGGGGCAAATTGAATCTTTAGGTTTATCTACCGGAATTAGATTAAAGGAAGAAGAGGCGGGAACAAATAGTATTGAAATGGCATTAAAAATAGGACAATCAGCCCAACTCATTGGACCAGATCATTTCTTTCAATGTTTACATGAAAGTGCTTGTTTCTCTGTACCATTTTATTCCTCTGGGAAGATAAGTGGAACGATTTCGGTAATGATGGCTGCTCATCACGCATCTTCTTTCCATGTAGGATTACTTCAGTCTGCTGTAGATTCGATCGAACGAGAGGTTAGAGTAAAGAAGCAAAATAAGAGACTATTAGTCTTGAATCAAGTGCTTATGGAGAACAGTCGAAACGGGGTCGTTTTAGCCAATGAGGACGGAAAAATAGTCGAAATAAACCCTTTTGCTGAGAACGTTTTAGCTTGCAAAAAAGAAGATATTTGTAATCGTCAAATTACAGAAGTAGCTGTTATCGGAGAGTACATGGGGGATGTGTTAAGAGGTCATAATAAGTACGAAGATGTAGAAATATCGATAGCCAATAAAACGTATCTATTTGACTCATTTCCCATCTATGATGAATCCAATCAAATAAACGGAGCATTTGGCCAGTTTAGAGATATTACAGAAAGACTTGTTTTGGAAAGACAACTGATGCTAAGTGAGAAATTGTCAGCAATAGGGAAAATAAGTGCCGGACTTGCTCATGAGATTCGAAATCCACTAACATCCATCATTGGTTTATTAGTAGTTCTTAAAGAAAGTTTAAGAACGGGTAACGATAAGCAAAAAGAATATTTTAGAATCATGTTTAGTGAATTAGAAAGAATAAAAAATCTTGTTCAGCAATTTGTGATGATGGCAAAACCTGATCAAAAAGAAATCTCGAAATCTAGTGTAAGCATACATGCCCTTATCGAAGATATTTTGACGTTAATGGAGAATGATTTTAGAAATAAAAATATTAAGATTCATTATCATGCTTCTTATAAAGAAAAGGTTCAAATAGATAAGGATAAAATGAAGCAGGTCTTTCTAAATATTCTACAGAACGCCTATGATGCAATTGAGTTTGAGGGGAATATATCAATTGATATTCAGCAGAGTCATCTAGATAATGGGATTGAAATCGGGATTAAAGACGATGGATTTGGAATGGATCAAAATACGTTAGACAAACTTTCTGTTCCTTTTCATTCAACGAAGAAAAACGGATTAGGTCTAGGATTATCGTTAAGCTATAATATTATTGAATTGCATAATGGAAGAATCAAAGTAGAAAGTGAACAAGGAAAAGGGACTATTTTTACCATATGGTTGCCTCTATCTTAACATCAATGAAATCAAAAAAAGTAACAGCACCTTCTAATTGGATGGAGAGGTGCTGTTTACGGTTAGTATTCGCCTTTAATGACAAAAAACGATCCACGAATGGTTCCGGCTAGTTTAGACCTCTGCCTACTAAACTTAAACTTTCCGTCTAATGCCTTTGGAACTTCCATCCCTATAGGTCCTATTTTGTTCATTTATAAAAAAGTAAACCCGAAGATTACGATGTATACAACTATCGGCTGCATCTACCTTTATTTTTATTACCTATTAAAAAATAATCCGTTTTTAGTAAAGTATCTATTTATGTGGTTAGCTCTTCCGTTAAGTGCTATTTATCAAAGCTACCAATTGGTAGTGATGGGTGGCATTGCTTCGATTATTCTTACCTTTTATTCATATTTTTATCTTCGCACTGAGATTTTTCCGAATGTTAGTACGGAGGATTTGGTTTACTTTGTGATGTTCGGAATATTTACGACAACATTTTTATTAACCTTTATTTTTAAAATAAAAGAGGCAAACAATAAGCTTAAGCAACTGGCCTATAAAGACCCTTTAACTGGGGCTGCGAATCGCTTATTACTAAAGGAGAGGTTTTCTTTATTAAAAGAGAAAAAAGTTCAATCAATCGCATTATTATTTATTGATATGAACGGTTTTAAACGAACAAACGATACCTATGGACACGAAGTTGGGGATCAATTACTGGCAAAGACGGTATCTAGGTTAAATGAGTTATTGAGTAATAAAGACTTACTTTGCCGATTAGGTGGAGATGAATTTGTCATTTTATCATCCAATGTCGATATGTCTAATGTAGAAAATCTAATAGAGCGCATTCAAGATGCACTAGAAGAGCCTATACTATTAACGGAACAAACGATAAAAGTGTCAGGGAGTATCGGGTGGTCATACACAGCAGATGTACCTGATGCAAATTTAGAAAACATGATTAAAGAAGCAGATAAGGCAATGTACAGAGTAAAGAGACCAAGGATGTAAAATAAGATTCGTGTGATTTTTAGGAGTGGGGGAATAAAAAGGGTATAATGAATTAGTATAAATATAAAAAGAGGAAGTGTGCTTCAATGATTAACATAACGATTCCAAAAGCGGATGTTACCATTACAAAAAAGGACCATCCAGAGCTTAGTAATATTTATGGTTTTACAGATTTCCACCTCATCACCAGGGATAAGGGCGGTATCTTTATGTTTTATAACAATAATGATGAGCTACTGTTTGTAGGAAAAGCTAGGAAGTTAAGGCAACGAATTAAAAAACATTTTGAAGATACGGTATCTCCAATGAAAATGCACAGAGACGAAGTGACGAAAATCGCCGTCTGTATCGTGGATGATCCTGTGCATAGAGAAATTTATGAAACCTATATCATTAACAAATTAAAAGCTAAGTATAATATAGATAAAGTATTCTTTCGCTGATCGTTGATTCACGATAAAGCGATCTCTTCTGATTGAAGGAAGGAAAATACAAGTACCGGGCAAGTAGTGCAATATGCCCGGTTTTTTTGTGTTTCCGGAATTATTGGAGAAAGTTCCGGAAAAAGTGAAAAAGTTCCGGAATTCCTGCTCAAAGTTCCGGAATTAATTTATTTTTTCCGGAATTATGCTCAAAAGTTCCGGAATTCCGATGTTTGCAGGTGCCATAAACCTTTAAAATTTAGTCACTCATCTTCTTCTTGATACATTTTCTCCACGTATTCTTGAAATCTTTTTGCAGCTGGACTTAAATATTTCTCCTTGTTCCAGGCTAATCCAATCTTTCTTTCAAAAACAGGTTCACGAATGGACAATTGCTTTATATTTCCGATGCGTAAGCCTTCTATTTTTGGAAGTAGAGAGATGCCGAGATTAGCAGAAACAAATCCTAGAACTGTAACCGCTTCATCTCCCTCGAAAGTGATGGACGGTTGGAGTCCTGTGGCGTTAAATATTTGATCAAAAACGGTCCTTATACTATATCCCTGTTTTAATGTAACAAACTTGTATTCTGCCAGCTCGTGAATGGATACATTTTTTCGATTCGCTAAGGGGTGGTCATTTGAGACAAAAGCAAAGATCTTTTCGTTCCACAAATGTACCCATTCAATTCCACGTCTTTGTTGCGTGATGGCAGAAAAGCAAAAGTCTATCTCTCCTTTATCTAGCTGATCGAGTATTTCGTTCGGAGAGTTTTGATACATTTCAAAATGTACGAAAGGATACTCTTTTAAAAAATGATGAATAAGCTTTGGAACAGAGGATGCCCCGAGTGATTGCAGAAAAGCTATTGATATTCTTCCATGATCGGGGTCAACCAAATCTTGAAGCTCTTGCTTTGCCAATGAAATCTCTTTAAGTACTCCGCATGTCCTTTTATAAAACATTTTTCCATAACGGGTAAGGATTACTTGACGCCCAAGTCGTTCAAATAGAGGAACACCAAGATCGCTTTCTAGATTTGAAATTGAACGGCTGAGGGTTGGTTGAGCTATGGAAAGTATTTCTGCTGCACGGGTAAAATGTTGAGTTTCCGCCACAATTTTAAAGTATTCGAGTTGCTGCCACTCCATAAGTCACCTCTATTAATAGTAAATTTAATTCCAATCCATTACTTAATACTATCAGATTTATAATAATAATGTATTAGACGTCATCGATTATAAGTGTTTTAATGAAGACGAATAGATAGATCTTCCAATAAGTTAGCGATTTAGAAAGCGATTATAGGAGAGGATTAACATGCATGCAATCGAAAAGCTTTTAGCAAAAAAATCCGGAAAAACATCTGTGTCAACAGGTGAAATTGTCAATTGTGAGGTTGATCTTGCTGGGATTAATGATCTTTATCTGCAGACCATTCGCTCTTTCTATGAAATGGGTGGAGAAAAAGTCTATGACCCTAGTAAAGTCATCATGTTTCTCGATCATTATGCTCCTGCTTCGACGATTACACAAGCCGATAATCAAAAGCAATTTCGGGAATTTTGTTGGGATCAGGGCATTGATTTATTGATGGATACTAATCAGGGTGTATGCCATCAAGTCATGGCTGATCGAGGACTTTCCCATCCAGGTGAAATTGTCGTTGTTACCGATTCACACACAACAACCCACGGTGCGTTTGGGGCATTTGGAACAGGAGTTGGGGCCACCGATTTGGCCACCATTTTAATTACGGGTAAGCTTTGGTTCCGTGTACCTGAGATTGTACGTATTCATCTCGTTGGCACTATTCCAGAGGGTGTTTTTGCAAAGGATATCATCTTACATGTTATCGGCCAAGTAGGTGCTGATTATGCTGTTTACAAAGGCGTAGAATTTACGGGACCTGTCGTATCACAACTCTCAATTTCAGAGCGAATGGCATTATGTAATATGAGCACTGAAATGGGAGCTAAAACAAGCTACATTCAACCAGATGAGGTCACCTTTGATTATTTAAAAGCTAAAGTAACTCGGCCGTATGAGATTTTCACAACAGATCCGGACTTTCAGTATGCGGATGAACTTACTTTTGATGTTTCAAATTTAAGACCACAATTAGCAGCACCATTTAGCGTAGATAATGTTGCTGATCTTCAAGAATTTATTGGTAGACCTGTTGATCAAGCCTATTTAGGATCTTGTACAGGTGGTCGAGTCGAGGATTTAGCCGCAGCCGCAAAAGTCTTGGAAGGAAAGAAAATTAATAGTCGAACAAGATTTGTTGTCGTTCCAGCATCTCAAGAAGTCTTCTTGGAAGCTATGGGGCAAGGTCATATACAAACTCTTTTACAGGCAGGCGCAACATTTGTTACCCCTGGTTGTGCAGCATGTTTAGGCACACACCAAGGTATGCTCGCTGAAGGTGAGACATGTATTAGCTCGACAAATCGGAATTTTCCAGGAAGGATGGGTCATACGAAAGCGAATATTTTCCTAGGGTCACCAGCTGCTGTAGCTGCCGCCGCACTCGAAGGAAAAATTGTAGACCCAACGCAGTATTTAAAATAAGTTGACAAAGGAGATCCTTAGAATGGAAAAACAATTACAAGGAAGAGCTTTTGTTTTCGGTAAAAACATTGATACAGATCAAATATACCCAGGTCGTTTTGTTGAGCTGACAAATGTCGAGGATGTTGCCAAACATGCGATGGAGGGAGCAGACCCGAACTTTGTTAAACAATTCAAAAAAGGAGATATTATTGTTGCTTCAACCAATTTTGGGTGTGGTTCCAGTAGAGAGCATGCTGCGATTACTCTCAAAGCTGTCGGTGTCGGAGCGATAGTAGCTGAATCCTTTGGAAGGATATTTTATCGAAATGCAATTAATTTGGGAGTACCTGTACTCGTTTGTCCAGGGATTAGTACGGCCGTTACGCCAGGAGATGAATTAACGATTGATATCCAGTCAGGGACGATCGTCAACGAAACAAAAGGTTCCGTTATACAGGCCCAGCCGATATCGGAGTATATTATGAATATACTTGCAAGTAGTGGAATTAAAGCAATGATCAAAAATCAACTTCAACAATTATAGCGTTCATAAACTAGATGGGAGCTACTTCCTTTTTCTGGTTGCCACCATATTATTGATAGAATATGAAGGAGTTTGACTATGCCTTTAAAAAGAAAAAAACTTTCAATCATTGGAAGTGGATATACAGGTTCCACAGTTGCATTATTACTAGCGCAAAAAGAATTAGGAGATATTGTGTTAGTTGACACACATCATAATAAAAATGCAACGAAAGGAAAAGCACTTGATATGCTTCAAGCTAGTCCTGTCCAGGGGTTTGATGTCCATATTACCGGAACCTCAAATTATGAGGAAACCGCTGATTCTGATATTGTCATTATTACCGCAGGAATGGCACGTAAGCCTGGTATGAGTCGTGATGATCTTGTTCAAACGAATCAAAAGATCATGGCTAGCATCACAAAAGAGATTGTAAAATACTCTCCTAACTGTATCATTATAGTTTTAACAAATCCTGTTGATGCGATGGCATATACCGTTTTTAAGGAGTCTGGTTTCCCAAGAAACCGTGTGATCGGACAATCTGGGGTGCTTGATACAGCTCGTTTTCAAACTTTCATTGCGGAGGAATTAAATATCTCAGTGAAAGATATAAAAGGTTTTGTTCTCGGTGGACATGGAGACACAATGGTACCATTAGTAAGGTATTCTTATGCAGGTGGAATTCCATTGACAACCTTGTTATCAGAAGAAAAGCTTGCTGAGATCGTAGACCGGACTCGTAAAGGGGGCGGAGAAATTGTCGAACTGCTTGGAAATGGTAGTGCCTATTTTGCTCCAGCAGCCTCTTTAGCTGAAATGACGGAAGCAATATTAAAGGATCAGCGCCGAATATTACCAGCGGTTACTTATCTTGAAGGTGAATATGGCTATCATGATCTTTTTCTCGGTGTTCCGACTGTTTTAAGTGCAAATGGGATTGAAAAAATTATTGAGCTTACTTTAACAGATGAGGAGAAAACAGCTCTTGATCGCTCGGCAGAATCCGTAAAAACTGTTATAAATGTGTTAGCGTAATAATATAAAAAACAGTTCATCCATAAAGTTGTAAAGAGAGAGGTCGTCATCATTTGACGGTCTCTTTCTTTATGTCAACTAAGCCAATTTCAATAAAGATTTTACAATAACTCCATATTAAATTAACAAAACAGTAAAATTTTCTGAATATTTTAATGATAAACTGATCCAGGTTGTCAAAAATTGTTGCATCTAGTTAGCTCGTGTCAAAAATGGTGACTTTGGGAATGGGATGAAAAACAAGGAGGAATTTTAATGAAGCGTAATGAAAAGTTCAGCTTTTTCAGTAAGGTTTTTCTTGCCGGTACATTACTAGTTTCCGGTATTCCAGCTTATGCAAGTGATGCATTCGCAGAAACGGGCTATCAAAATTCGCTGGAAGTCAAAAAAATTGCAGGGTATAAAATGGGTCAGGCAAATGCAGATGGTGGCGTTGCTGAAATTGTTAAATACAACGCCGATAACGCAAAATTCTATGTGATTAACGGGCAGGAACAAACACTCGATATCGTCAGTCTTAAAGGTTTAACATCATCAGATACTGTTCAGCAACTTCAAAAAGAGAAATCAATTAATATTGCAGATGCAATAAAAGATGCAGAATTTACATATGGAGATTTAACGAGCATTGATATCAATACATCACATGACATGATCGCTGTAGCTGTTCAGGAGAAGGATTATACAAAACCAGGGAAAATCGTCGTCATCGATTATGATGGAGAAATTAAAGCTGAATACGAAGCAGGTGTCCAGCCAGATATGGTCAAAATAGCTGACGATGGAAAGTATATATTATCTGCTGATGAGGCGGAGCCTCGTCTAGGTTTAGGTCATGTTGATCCAGAGGGTTCTATTACGATTGTGGATGTGGCTTCTGGAAAAAGCAAGCTAGTGAAATTCGATGATGTACATGTGATTGCAGACGATGTTCATATTCGCAATAATGGAACGAAAGCAGATGCAAGCAAAGACTTTGAACCTGAATACATTGCCATTTCAAAAGATGGGAAAAGGGCCTATGTAACGTTACAAGAGAATAATGCGATTGCGACAATTGATATTGAAAAAGGCAAAGTTTTATCTGTAAAATCCCTTGGATATAAGGATCATTCCTTGCCAGAAAACGAACTTGATGCTGCAAGAAATGGAAAAATTGAATTCGAAAATTTACCTATTTTAGGCGTGTACATGCCAGATGCAGTTGCCTCTGTCAATATTGGTGGCATTGATTATTTAGTGACGGGTAACGAGGGAGATGCAACAGAGTGGGGCGAAGATGATTCTGAATTTATCAATATAGCAGACTTTAAAGATTTCAAAGATTCGATCACACTTACTAAAACCTTTCAAGGGATGTCAGCTGAAGAAGCACAAGAAGCATTTGAGAGGATGAAAGGTTCAAAGGATTATGACAAACTTGAAGTATTAACCGATCGTGGAACAGATGCAATCTATACATTGGGTGGCCGCTCTTTCTCTATTTGGAAGGCTGACACAATGGAACTGGTTTACGACAGTGGAAGTGATTTCGAAAAAATCACAGCAGAACGTCTTCCAGATTATTTTAACTGGTCAAATGATGATGATGAAATGGACAAGCGTAGTGCGAAAAAAGGTCCAGAGCCTGAGGATGTAAAAGTCGGTGTGATTGGTGATCAAGTTTATGCCTTTGTCGGTCTTGAGAGAATCGGTGGGGTGATGACCTATAATATTTCCAATCCCCAAAATGCGCAGTTTGCTAACTATCTAAACACAAGAGATTTCTCTGCTAAAATAGCAGGGGATGTAGCACCAGAAGGTCTCGAATTTGTTCCGCAAGATCTAAGCCCAACAGGTCGTCCACTTGTGATTGTCGGAAATGAGGTAAGTGGAACGGTTTCTGTGAATGAATATCAAGTTCCTATTCAACCAACACCACCTGAAGATCCGAACAGTGCTTATGAAGAACTAGATAAGAGTTTAATGAACGAGGGCGGGAACATCATTTTCGATTTTTCAATAAACTCGCAGTTAAGCTTAACCTTAACGACAGATAAAGTCACAGACATATTAAGTGCAAATCCAAAAGCAAAAGTTAAAATCATAATGGACACGATTGAGGTTGAATTGCCGCTAATTTTATTGAAAAATGTGCAACAAAGCGTTACGATTAGCATAATTCCGAAGTCATATGAAGGTGCAGTTGGTCCAGTATATGACTTAACAATTCAAGCTGAAGATGGAACAGTCATTGATAAATTTGAAGACAATAAAGGTATTCTTCAGTTTAAAGTTGAACCAAATAAGATTGAGAATTGGGCAAATGTTGTTGTTTATTATATTGATGAGAATGGAAAGAAGGCAGAGAAAATCACGCCTACAAGCTATGATTCTACTCTAGGAAAAGTATGGGTAGAAGTAAGCCATTTTAGTACATTTGGAGTATTTGAAGAAACTTCTTCAGATAATAATGGAGAAGATTCATCCGATGATCATAAAGACTCCAATACTGACGGCGATCAATCGGGTGATAAAGGCTCTGATAGTGGAGATAATTCAGCGAATTCAGGTGGAAATGTACCTGGGAATAAAGATTCTAATACAAATGGAAAGCAATCAGAGAAAAATAGTTCAGGAAATAAACTTCCAAATACAGCGACAAATCACTTTAATCTCATCGCAATAGGCTTCGTGATAGTCATCTTAGGTGGGATTGGAGTATTCATAAGAAAAAGAAGAGTTATGCACGATTAATTGCTTCGGTCAACTGAAGATCCCTCTGTTTTAAGGGGGATCTTTTTGAACTAATGTAAAAAAGATATGAGGGAGATTATGAAAAAATATTACCTTATTATATTGGTTGGGGTTTGTTTAATTGGCTATGCATCATGGGAAATTGTTCAGTCTAAAGTGAAAGCCAGCCAAACATTGGAGGAAGCTAAAAGAGTTGTTGTAGAGTCATCAGCAGATAGCGTGAAAGATACTTTTTCACCGAAGCAAGGAGATACGGTAGGTTTATTAAAGATTCCCGCAATCAATTCAGAATTAGCCATCGTTGAAGGAACCGATCCCGAAGAATTAGAAAAGGGAGTGGGTCATTATAAAGGGTCCTATTTTCCAGAACAAAATGGTCAAATTGTTTTATCTGGACATAGAGATACCGTGTTTACGCGACTAGGTGAGCTAAAATTGGGAGATGAACTCCAAGTTGAAATTCCTTATGGAGAATTCTCATATAAAATTATTGATACTAAAATCGTTGACGCAGATGATAGAAGTATTATCACATTACAAAATGAAAAAGAAGAGTTGATTTTAACGACTTGCTACCCTTTTGGATACATTGGAAATGCACCACAACGATATATTATCTATGCAGAAAAAGTAAAAAACTAACCGTTCCGTATTCAGTTACCTTCTTAATTAAGGGCTCATTTCTCAAACATCGTTGCTTTTGGACAATAGGATTTATACACAATATTTTGTTTGAAAAACCGAAAAAGAAATTTATACGTACCGCACGCCCTGTATGAGACGGAATGGCTGGCACTTTAGTCATTTCAAAACCACAATCCGTATTGAATAGACACACCAAAAGACGTATGAATGGGCATACGTTTTAGGAAATTATAAATTCCCTCGACTTGTGGATAGGTTCGTATAAACAGTAGGCGTATCGGTATGAAAACATAACAGGAAAAATTCCGCTTAATGAGCAACCATCATGAAAAAGAGCCGAAATAACAGGAAGAATTCCTGCTATTCCCTCAAAAAATGCCAAAATAAACGTTTTTGCCCTCCATAAGCGGAAAATCTTCCGTTATTTCTCCTAAAAGGGACGTCATTGAGGAGATAACAGGAAAAATTCCGCTTAAGGGGGAGAGATGTTTGGAACGAATAAGTCAAACCGGAAGCTCCTACATTTTGTAGGTGTTTTTTTTTCATATATCCTCATCACGACTCAAGTTAAAAAATAGCTCTCTTTTTCAACAGAAAATTGGTTGATAACCTCCTAGTTTGGGACAAAATAGGATCAATACTTCCAAATTTCTGTTCAAGGATGGTTGAAATGATCCTCTTACTTTTAGCTTCAATATCTTGGATAATACTGATTGTATTATGCCTCATTCCGAAAAATTTAAGAGTTAATGAGCTTGTTTTTTTGTACATGCTTATTGAAATAATCACCATTTCAATCTTCACTTTCCTTGATATTAATTTGCATTGGGTCATCGTGTCTAAAAGTATAAAGGGATCTCTTTCCATGTATTTGGCTCGCACTTTGATCATTCCTTTCCATTACCTCTTGTTCATTAGCGTGCTTTTTTCACATATAAAAGCGAAGTGGAAAGGTTTAATATCGGCAGCAATTCTAATCTCATTATGCCTAAATGACCAAGTATATTTATGGGGGAAGGTGATGTCCTTTGAAAACTGGCATGTCATCTATTCAGTTTTGATGTATGGAGTATTCATGCTGCTCCTTTGGTGGATCGCACATTGGTTTAAGGGACTTGAAAAAGGAGAACATCAACAGACATGAAGGTAATTTACTATGACAATCAATTTAATTTGAATGAATGGTTTATCATTGGTGCACTTGTTATTGGCGTTTTAGTAGTAGTTTTACTCCCCAAACGCTTTACTCAACAGACAACAATTGTTTTTATTACCACAGGTGTGTTTTTTGGTTTCTTTGCCGATCACGGTCTCAGTGTTTTGCCAGTAAGCTTTTATGATGTAAATGATAGTAGTCACTTTGAAGTGATGGATTTTTTTTCGCATATCATGTACGGTCCATACAGTTATCTATTCTTTTATCTATTTCATCTTTTAAACGTCAAGCCACGTTATACACCGATATATGTGTTAGCTTGGGCGTTTGTGAGTCTAGGTATGGAAATCATTTGTAAAAAAATAGGGATCTTCCACTATCGACATGGATTTAATTTTTATTATTCTTTTGTCATTTATTTATTGGTTCTAAGTTTCTGGGTGTATTTTTATTCGCTGATTATGAAATACGGAAATAAAGAATTATAAGCAGGGGATTTGCTGCGAGAGTAGACATATTTCTTTGAAATTCGAGGAAAGATAAAGTCAAACTGGCTTGCCGGATTAGGGGCGTTCTATAGATGATGGGAACCGCTTTTTGGAGTCATACAATTTGGTTTATCCTACTCGGAATAACGACGATTATTGAGTTAATTGTTATCTTCTTAAAGGTAAAACAACGAAAACCCATTTTTGCTTTGTATTTAACGGTTAGTGGGATGACCTTTTTCTTTGAAATGATTATTTTATCTGTTTTAAAAGCGTATACGTATTTCCCCAAAATCATTTTGAACTCTCCACCGGATGATTCGATAGTTGGAAATTTATTTTCGCAGTTCTCAGTATCGGCTACAGCACTACTGCTTGCCACATTGAAACTGAGATATTATTGGTATATTGTTTTTGCCGTACTATATGGATTAATTGAGGAATTATTTAAAGCTTTGGGGATATATAAACAAAACTGGTATCAAACTTGGATGACCGTTGTCTTTTTGATGTTTTTTTTCTGGGTAACAAAGCAAGCTTATCGTATTTGTTTTACACGATTGAAAGGTTTTCTATCGTACTTATATATATTTCTCGGATTGTTAACGTTGCATCAAAATACCATTGTTTGGGTATTACGCCTAAGTGGTATTCAGAAATTCAGTGATCATTTGCTTGCCGATAAGGTACATAGTCTGATTCTGTTATCGAGCATGTATATGCTACTACTTGGTACAATCATTATGATTATTTATTATGCGGGAATTCGCTGGAAATGGAAAATCGCAGTGATCGTATTCCTTTATATGGCACATTTTTTGGCTATGAAGCTCGATTTGATGAGTTTTAAGGAAGGCTGGTTTTGGATTTCTTCATCCATTTCTATATGGAGTATGTACTTGTATACTTACATGCTTGATACATTATATTCAAGTAGGAAGGGAGCTTTATATAGACAATTGGAAAATGAACGCTAAATTTACAATCTTAGATTCTGATTTTTAGGTGCAAAGCCTTTAAACCCTAATTGAAAAACAAAGAATCACTCCTGAGGTCAGGAGTGATTTTTCATTAGTAATTTGATTCTATTTTCGGTTTGGGTATCTTGAAGGGGGATATGGACGGAAACTTCAAGATCAGCATAGCCCAATGGTTGCAGTGTAAGATGATCAAAGGTCAGTACCCCGACGTCTGGATGATTAAGGACTTTATAGGCATCTTGATCATCGAGTACATCATGTTGTTGCCAATAGTTTACAAACTCCTCACTTTTTATAATTACCTACGGGTTTTCAGAATAGACTACGAACGCTAATAGAATAGAACGACAAGAAATATTTAATCAATTAAATGGGGAATAAGTAAATGTTTCGTAACAAAACTGGCTTAGAGAAATTCTCAGCCAGTTTTGTTATAAAGTTTTGGAAGGCTAATTTATATTTCACGAATAAAGCGAAATGCCCGACTAATCGTTGTTGGAACAATGGAAGCATGATTTTCATCTGAAGCGATATACAGCATTCTGGAAGAACTAGGTAATTCTTCATAAAACGCTTTTGCATCCTCTACCATGAAGCCTTCATGTTCACCGACAGCGATAAATAATTTTTGCAGATCGTGAGGATGAGCCTTTTTTACATAATCAAAGAGCTCTTTTCCGTTCCACCAAATAGAAGGACTTATGGCAAGATATGTTTGAAAATCGTGACAGTGAGTCAAATAGCACCAAATTGTATAGTATCCAGCTAAAGAATGCCCATAAAGCGTTTGTTTATTTGTATCCACCTCAAACTTTTTTTCAATAAAGGGTTTTAGTTCCTCTTCCATGAATTTTTGAAATAGGGGTGCTCCACCATTTTCTCCTAGGTCCATTTGTTTCCCTTTAGCATGTTTAGGGAAAATATATTGGGCTGCAGGGGCGGTGAATTCATAGAATCTACGCTGCCTCATATCCTGCTCATCGTGACAAATACCGACAACGATACTCGGTTCTATTCTCGTTTTCCGTTTATTTTGTGACTGAAGTTTAATCGCATGTTTAGCAAATTCAAAATAAGATTGTCCATCCAACACATAGATAATCGGAAATCCTGTTTGAGGAGGAGTCGTATTCGGTACATACACTTGAATGGTATATTCATACTCAGTTGATTGCGAGAAATACTGAAACTCAAAATCTCTTTTTTGCAAATTTTCCAGTCTCCCTTACAAGAAAATAATCATTGAATGAATCCAATAGTAATACATTCCTTCGCTATCATACAAATCTATTTTCTATTTTCTCATACTAAAAAATTACAAAAATGAATGTACATACTTGAAAAAAATCCATTATTTATAAAAATAAATGTTTATTTTATAGGAAATCGTGGTTTGATTTAGGGAAAAATGTCCATTCTTTCATCCGCAAATATCTATTCATTTCCCTAAAATGGTTTGATAGGATGGGATTAGTAATGAGAATCAATATCAATTAAAGTTGGAGGGAAATAGATGAGTAAGTATTGGAAATATGGAATGGCAGCCTTGTTAACCTTTTCTTTGGCTGCTTGTAACACATCAGAAGAAAGTAATACAAAAACAGAGGAAAAACCGGTTGAAACAGCAACCAAATCAGAGGTAGAAGAAGCGAAGGAAATAAAATTGAATTACTTAGGGGCAGAGTATACCTTCTCAAACCCAGTAGAGAATATTGTAGCCGCAAGCTTTGAAGCAATGGAAGATTCAGTCGCTCTTGGCATTAAACCAGTCGGTGTTTTAGAAGTGGGTGGAAAAATCCCCGAATATTTAAATGAACTAGAGGGAGCAACATTAGTTGGAAATAAGAGAGCCCCGAGTGCTGAAGCCATTCTCGCGCTAGACCCCGATGCCATCATTGGAACGTCTAAATGGGGGGAAGATGTGATGACTCAAATGAATAAATTGGCTACGACTCTCCCATACTCTCATATTTCAGCCAATTGGAAAGATAATCTATTAGCTTTAGCTGAATTGACCAATAAAACGGCAGAAGCTGAAAAATTGATTGCTGATTATGAACAAAAAGTGGCGGATACAAAAGAGGAGATTGCTAACTCTGACATAAGTGAAAAATCAGTTCTCATGATTCGTGTCCGTGGTGGGTTAATGTACGTTTATCCAGAGAATGTTTATTTCAACCCGATTCTTTATCAAGATCTAGGATTAAAAGTTCCGGATGTCGTTGCAAAGGCTGAAGCACAAGCGGAAATTTCATTAGAAACGTTATCAGAGGTAGACCCAGATAGTATCTTCTTACAATTTGAGGAGACAGAAAATGCCGATGCTCCTAAAGCGTTGGAAGAGCTTCAAAATAATGCGATTTTTAATAGCTTGAAAGCATCAAAAAATGGAGAAGTGTACGTGAATACAATCGCCCCATTAGCTGAAGGTGGTACAGCTTGGTCGAAAACAAGATTTTTAGATGTTGTGGAAGAAAATTTACTGAAGTGAGCTGATTTCACGCTGTAAGACGGTGCGCGAAAAACGAATATTAAGAGGTTACGTCGCTTATTAAGCCATATGCGTTCGTTTTTTAACTTGAAGTGTAGATTAAAATATGGAAGTGGGGGATTGGAAGCAGGATGATTCTTTGCTTCCAATCTTCACGTTAGAAGATAGGTGCAAAAGAGTGAATCAAACAGCTAACATTCGAAAGATTATTATGCTCATAACTCCTGTACTCATCATCGGGATTACGGTGATCTCTGTATTGTATGGAACAAAGGAGATAAGTATTGAAACGATTTGGCAAGCGCTGTTCGATTTTGATGAAAGGAACGCTGATCATCAAATCATTCGCACTAGCAGAATCCCTAGAGCAATCGCCGTTTTATTCGTCGGTGCCTTTTTAGCTGTTGCAGGAGCAATTATGCAAGGAATTACCCGTAATTATCTTGCCTCACCCTCTCTAATGGGGGTGAATGATGGCTCTGCTTTTGTCATCACAGTGGCCATTGTATTTGTGCCAGGATTGGCTAATTATCAAATGATTCTATTATCGATTATTGGTTCTGCACTTGGAGCAGGCCTAGTTTTTGGATTTGGAGCAGCGATTAAAAATGGGTTATCACCTGTACGGCTAGCGATTATTGGAACGGTTATTGGAACTTTTTTAAGCAGTGTCGCATCCGCTATTGCGATGTATTTTCAAGTCTCCCAAACCGTTGCCGCATGGTATAACACAAAAATTCATATTGTGAACACCGATATGCTGTTGCTTTCCATTCCATTTGGCTTAGTCGGGATGCTCATCGCTTTATTTTGTGCACGTGCCATTACGGTCACATCCTTAGGCGACGATATTGCGGTTGGACTTGGGCAAAAAACAAAGTTGATTCGCTACTTATCGATGATTGCTGTTGTTTTATTAACCGGAACTGCAGTGGCCCTTGTCGGAAAAATTGCTTTCGTTGGACTGGTGATCCCGCATATCGTTCGATTTTTAGTAGGAGTAGATTATCGATCGATTATTCCATGTTCCATCCTTGTTGGGGCTTTTTTCCTTAGTCTTTGTGATTTAGTTAGTCGTTTTATTAACTATCCTTTTGAAACGCCGATTGGGGTCGTCACCGCTTTTGTCGGCATCCCATTCTTCCTCTATTTAATCCGCTCTCGTGGAGGTGATAGGCATGCCTAAACGAAAGAAGAGTCAGTTTTTTATCAAAATAACTATCCTTTTCTTACTTATCTTTATCGGATTTTACCTCCATGTCACTAATGGCATGTTTGATATGAGTATCTTAGAGGTGGTGAATACCCTTGTTGGTTTAGAAGATAATGAAAAGTTTCGCTTGGTTATTTTCGAACTTCGCCTCCCGCGGATTGTGATTGCGATTTTAGTAGGGATTGGTTTAGCGTTAGCTGGCTGTGTGCTACAAGGGATTACGAAAAACGATCTTGCTGACCCGGGGATTCTGGGCATTAATGCAGGAGCAGGAGCGGCCGTTGTCTTTTTCATGTATTTCTTTCAATTTCAGGCGGTGCGTACAGATGGTTCTGAATGGCTAAATATTATGATGATGCCGTTATTTGGATTAGTCGGTGGAACCATCGCTGCTGCAATTATTTTTGTTCTTTCCTATAAAAATGGTCGTTTAGATGTACAACGATTGCTGCTAACAGGGATTGCCATAAATAGTGGATTCGGAGCCTTGTCTTTGTACCTCTCCTTGAAAATGAATGAAAAAGACTTTGAATCAGCTGCTCTTTGGCAAGCTGGTGCGATCTATAATGCAAACTGGATATTTATTATTTCGATGCTGCCATGGATTCTCATTTTAGGATTCTATTTATTTAAAAAGTCTTATTTACTCGATTATTTTCAGCTTGAAGATAACATGGTTGTCAGCTTAGGAATTCATTTGGAAAGGGAAAAAGTCATTTTACTCCTTGCTAGCGTTGGTCTAGTTAGTGCCTGTGTATCAGTATCTGGAAGCATTGGTTTTATCGGATTAATGGCTCCCCATATTGCCCGTCAATTAGTGGGGGTTAAACATCGCTATGTTGTTCCTGTGAGCGCACTAAGTGGCGCAGCATTGCTTGTGTTTTCTGATTTTATTGGAAAAACCTTATTTGCGCCATCAGAATTAGCGGTAGGGATTGTTGTTGCCATTATCGGAATCCCATACTTCTTGTATTTATTAGTTAAATCCCGATAAAAGGAGGGCGAGCGGATGCAAACGGCTTTCCGTATTAAAGAATTAACAGCAGGTTATGAACGAAATCTGATTTTTGAAAACTTAACAGCTTCAATTGAATATGGAAAAATAACGACGATCATTGGTCCAAATGGTTGTGGCAAATCAACCTTACTTAAAACAATGGGACGGATATTGAAAAAGGAAAGAGGTCAGGTGTTTATTCAAGAGCAGGACATGCAGACTCTTTCAACGAAGGAAATTGCGAAACGATTAGCAATTCTATCTCAATCTCCTTCAGCTCCTCCGCAGTTAACAGTAGGAGAATTAATTTCATACGGTCGTTATCCCCATCGAAAAAATGTCAATCGTCTGACCGAGCATGATAAGGAGATGATTGAGTGGGCGATGGACGTAACTCAAACAGCTGAGTTCGAAGCACGTGAGTTGGCTCAATTATCAGGTGGTCAAAGACAACGAGTATGGCTTGCGATGGCATTAGCGCAAAAAACGGACATTCTTTTATTGGATGAACCTACGACATACTTAGATATGGCTCATCAAATTGAAGTCTTAAAAATTGTAAAAAAATTAAATGAAGAGCACCATTGTACGATTGTCATGGTCCTGCATGATATCAATCAGGCTTCTCGCTTTTCAGATACGATTATGGCGATGAGAAATGGGAAAGTGTTAGCGACTGGCACACCTGAAGCGATTATGACACCATCCGTTTTGAAAGAGGTATTCCAGATTACGGCTAATATTATCGAGGATGAGGGGATTCCGATTTGTGTATCGTATGATGTACTCTCATGAAGGTGAAGGAAGGAGAATGGACATGTCTTTGTGTATTGGCTTAACTCTTTCCCCAACATGGCTAAATGGAGATGGTTGGAGGAAGGATGATAGTAAAGCTGAGCAGCTATTGTCAAGTGATTATTATCTAGAATTGGCTAAAAAAGCAGAAGCTTCCAAGCTGGATTTTGTCTTTAAACCAGACAGCCTCTTTCTAAATAAAGAAATGATCAATCAATCTCCAGGCTTTAGTAGTTTAGATCCTATTGTATTGCTAACCTCTATTGTGAGAGAAACTGAGAAAATTGGTCTTGTTGCTACGATGTCAACCACTTTTAGTGAGCCATTTACTGTTGCCAGACAGCTTCAATCCCTAAATTGGATTAGTAAAGGGCGCATCGGTTGGAATATTGTTACATCTATTGAGGGGAGCGGGAACTTCGGAAAAAGTTCAATGCCATCTTCAAAAGAAAGATATGACCGAGCACTAGAATTTACCGAAGTAGTGCGAAAACTTTGGGAAAGCTACCCAAATGAATCCCTTACAATGGATCGTGAATCAGGTCAATTTGCCAATAAAGATATGATTTCTGCCATTCACCATATAGGCGATTTTTATAAAGTAGAAGGTCCATTGAATATCCCGTCATATTGTTCTAAGTCAATTCCATTCTTTCAGGCAGGTGCCTCTAATGTAGGCAGAAACTTTGCTTCACTAGTGGCGGATGCGTGCTTTGCCGCAACACCAGATATGGAGTCAGCAATTGAATTAAGAAGTGATTTGCAAAAAAGAGCGAATGAACATGGGCGTAAAACGGAGGCCATCCGTGTTTTACCTGGCATGCACTTCTTTTTAGGAGAAACCCACGAGGAAGCAACACTGCTTTATAAAAATGCACATACCCATTTAACGACAGAACAGAGATTAGGATCGGTTAAACGAATCTTAGGAGTGGACCTAAGTCATCTTCCTCTTCAATCGAAAGTAACGACTGATCACATTCCTGAAGTGTTCACAAACGTACGAAGTAAAACGCATGCAGATTTATTAAGAAGGATTATTGTCAAAGAAGAGCCAACCTTGCAAGAATTACTTTTAAAACCTGAAGTAATTGGTTCTGCTCATTGGGTGATAGTAGGTACAGCTGAGGAAGCTGTAGCAGAAATCACAAAATGGTTTGAGCATGGGGCATTAGACGGATTTATTGCTTTACCAGGTGGCTCTGTCCGATCATTGAATCTATTTTTTGAAAAAGTAGTCCCTCTATTAGTCGAAAAAGGGTTATTTAGAGAAGAGTATACCGGCTCTACGTTGCGAGAGCATTTGAATAGTAACAAATCGAGGGGACGGCATCCCCTCGATTAACCTTGATGTACTTTTCGATAGTTGCTTGGTGACATTTTCGTAATATTTTTAAATACTCTACTAAAATAGAAACTATCTTGATATCCAACTGCTTCGGATATTTCAGAGACGGTTAACTCACTAATGGTTAACAATTCTTTCGCTTTTGAAATTCTGTATCTCGTTAAATACTGAATCGGGGTTAAACCGGTAATTTTCTCAAAAAGATAGGCAATTCTTCTCCGATCTATATCGAACATATCAGCTACTTCACTAATGGATACTTCTTCCTCATAGTGAGTATGAAAATAATCTAAGATTTTCGTCACTTGCTGCAACGTAAAGTTATATTGACTATTTCTAGCTCCATGTAAAATGGCTTGAAGGAGATTCATAAAAAGAACCTTTAACTCAAATTGCGAAAAATAATCAGGATTCATATTTTTGCCTAATAACTGTTGAATTACATTTAGGACATCGTCCATATGATCAATTTCAATCGAGAAATGCTTGTTTATAAATGATTTAAAGTGCTCTTCTGCATGGATTAAATGATAGTGTATGACGACATAACTCCACTCTTCCTCAAACGTTTTAATCTCTATATCCATACCTGCACCAGCATGAACGATCAAATTTTCATTGATATAATAGGGAACTCCATTCAATGAGAAGCGAGCGGAGCCCTTTAATGGTATGATCAGTCCACAAGTTTGCGAATCGGTCTTGCGATTTGTATCTATTTTTCCAGCCGGTAATGTACTTTTAAACGCATTTCTAAATTCAATCGAGGAGGTCGCAAAATACTCGATTAATTCATTCGTTTTGATAGCCAATGTAGTCACCCTTTATAAACTCAATTGAAAATGATTATCATTATTAATAATTATATCAATATTTAATCCAAAAATCCTCCCAAATTATTACGATAAAGGTTCTTTACAAGATGTATTTGCCATACTAAGCTTGGAAATGGATAGAAACAAGTTGATTTTTAGGGAGAGAATACGAGCGTGAAAAAAATTTCATGTATATCAATTTTCATTTTTGTTCTTTCAATGTTAATTGTTGGTTGTAATAGTAAAGAAAATGTTAAAGAAGAGAATACGGAGAATGCAACTGCTGATAGTGAAGTAGTAGTTACATCTGATCTTTCTAATGGAGAAGATTTTGAATGGGTAGCAGAGAAACAAGAAGAATTAACGGTTTTAATCAAAAATCAATTAAAAATAAAGGAAGAGTCCGTTTTGTTAGTACTTTCACAAATAAGTGAAGGAGAGCTTTCTCTAACAGCAGTATTAGATGTAGACCAAGAACTTGATAGTAAATCGATACAGGAACTCGTAGAAAACATGATTCAATTAATTTCAGAGGATGGAGCTTTCAGAATCAATAAAGAAAATATCGTCATTACAGACAGCAATAATAAGCAGCTTAATTAGGAGTGAATATAGAATTGTGTGAAGCATCGTCGATTGATAATTATTTTTTTAGTTAAATAGTAATGGATGTTGAAGAAAATTTCCCAATGGAACTTTAATAAAAATCGATTGGTGATCATAATGAAATATTTCCGGGAAATATATCGATAGCTTCATAGCGTTCCGAACGGTATGAATAGTATTAGCTAGTTGTATAGACAACTATATCGGTTAATGCTATAATCGAACCGAGATATCGGTTGAAAACGCATTCAGATAAGTTTTTGCACTAATTATTTTTAAATGGGATTTAGAAGAATGCGAAATCGATTCGTTAAAAAATATGTAAGAGGAGGTCTTTTACCATGATGAAGTATTTACAAAATCTTGGTAAGTCCCTTATGTTACCGGTTGCGGTGCTACCTGCTGCTGCCCTACTAATGGGGATTGGATATGCTATTGACCATGAAGGCTGGGGTGCCGGAAATCCAGTTGCTGCCTTTTTCATTGGGGCAGGTTCATCGATTTTAGATTTTATCCCGATTCTTTTTGCGGTTGGGGTCGCCATTGGGATGACGAAGGCAAAGGATGGTGCGGCTGCACTTAGTGGTTTAGTCGGCTATCTTGTGATAACAAAATTACTTTCTACTGATTCAGTTGCGAATTTAAGGCATATTCCGGTTGAAGAAGTAAATATGGCTTTTGACGGAATCGAAAATGTTTTTATTGGTATTATGGCGGGTTGTATTTCAGCGGCCCTTTACAATCGTTTTAGTAATGTAAAACTACCAGATGCTTTAGCATTCTTTAGTGGGAAACGATTAGTTCCGATTTTAACGGCAATTGTTATGTTGGGCGTTTCCATGATCATGTTATTTGTATGGCCAGTTGTTTATTCTGCTCTTATTTCATTCGGAGAAGCGATTAGTAGTTTAGGTGCTGCTGGAGCTGGTTTATATGGATTCTTTAATCGTTTATTAATTCCGACTGGTTTACACCATGCACTAAACAATGTGTTTTGGTTTGATGTAGCAGGAATTAATGATATCGGAAATTTCTGGGCTGGTAATGGTGAACAAGGGATTACTGGAAGATATCAAGCTGGTTTCTTCCCAATCATGATGTTTGGTCTCCCTGCAGCAGCTCTTGCTATGTATCATACAGCGAAAACAAAGCGTAAAAAGCAAGCCGCATCACTACTAATGGCCGGTGGAATTGCTGCATTCTTAACCGGGGTTACAGAGCCGCTTGAATTTTCATTCATGTTCTTAGCGCCAGCGCTATATGTGGTGCATGCTGTGTTAACAGGGATTTCCTTATTTATCGCGGCAACATTCCAATGGACTGCAGGATTTGGCTTTAGTGCCGGACTCATTGACTTTGTATTAAGCTCACAGCTACCTTTAGCAAATAAGCCGTTTATGTTAATTGTGCAAGGATTAGTATTTGCTGTTATCTATTATGTCGTCTTCCGATTCCTTATTTCGAAGTTTAACCTCAAAACACCAGGACGTGAAGATGAGGATGTTGTCGTAAATGAAGATATGGCTCAAGCTGGTTCAAAAGACCGATTTGGCATCATGGCTGAGACGATTTATGCAGGACTAGGTGGAGATAGCAACGTCGTTTCAGTTGATAACTGTGCAACTCGCCTACGTGTTGAAGTAAAAGATATGGACGCTGTTGACCAAAACAAAATTAAAACAACCGGTGTTCCTGGAATTAAAGTGGTTGGAAAGAATAGTATCCAGGTCATTGTAGGAACCCAAGTACAAGCAGTAGCAGAAGAAGTGAAGAAAATCCGTAAAGAAGATTAATTAAAAAAGGCTAGTATCTACTATGGATACTAGCCATCTTCTTTGGGAAAAATAAATCAACTATGTTTTCAATAAATGCAATTAGTCACGTTTCATGGTCATTTTAAATTTATATTTATCTGCTCGGTAGGTAGAGATTACAAATTCGATTGGGGTATGTTCTTCATTTTGTAAAAAGGTGGTGCGCTCCATCACTAAGACGGGACTATCCTTTTTAATCTTCAAATACGTTGCTTCGTCATCGTTTGCAAGGGAAGCTTCAATGGTTTGATGACCAAAGCCAATTTTAACGTGCAATTTTTTTTCTAAGTAATCATAGAAAGAAGTTGAAAATTCTTGAACATTCATATCACCAATGATTTTTTTCGGTGTGTAAATGGTTTCTAATGCTACAGGTTCCTCATTTGCTAAACGAACTCGCTTAATTTTGCAAATCATGTCAGTAGGAGAAATAGCCAGAATGGAAGCCAGTTTTTCATCTGGTTGTTCAAAATCAAAGCTAATTAATTGATTAGAAGGGATGAGTCCACGATTTCGCATATCTTCACTGAAACTAGTGAGACCGGATAAATCCTGTTCAAATTTCTTATCTGCGACAAATGTACCTTTTCCTTTTTCACGATAAACAAGTCCTTCTTTTACCAAATTATTGATTGCTTGTCGTACAGTCATCCGACTAATTGCATATTTTTCGGCAAATTCTCGTTCTGACGGTAATAGATCTCCAGGTTTAAAATGTTTTGAGTAGATCATACTTTTTATTTGTTCTTCTAATTGATAATATATAGGTATATGGGATTGTTTATCAATCAAGGAAATACCCCTCCTTCTTGGGAACGTAAGACACTATAAATTTTATCAAAATAATGTAAGCCTGTACATACGTCTACTGGTATAGACAACTATACTGATTAAAAGGATGCGAAACAAAAAATGGAACGTTTATTGATTAACGATGTAAAAATCTTTTTAGAAAACAAAATTATTGATGGTGGAGCTGTATGGATAGAAAATGGACAAATTAAAGCAATAGAGGAGAAGCCTGTTGATAACATAGGTAGTGATGTTCAAGTAATCGATGGGAAGGCTCTCAATTTAATTCCAGGCTTTATCGATGCACATATTCATGGAGCAAATGGCGCTGACACGATGGATGCAACCGAGAAAGCAATAGATGATATGGCTATCCTGTTGCCAAAAGAGGGGACGACGAGCTTTTTAGCGACGACGATTACTCAGTCTCCTGAAACTATAGAAAGAGCATTGGAAAATGTGGCTCGCTATAACAATAAACCAGGTCATGCAGAAGTGGTGGGGGTCCATTTAGAAGGACCGTATGTCAATAAAGTTAAAGCAGGGGCACAGCCTGTTCAGTATATTACAGAGCCGGATTTAGAACAATTTAATCAATGGCAGAAGATTTCTGGAAATCAGATTCGCACCATAACCATGGCACCAGAACTTGATCAAGAGGGAATTTTTATCAGAGCTTTAAATGAGCAAGGGATTAACGTATCAGCAGGGCATACGGATGCTAGCTTTGCTGGTATAAAAAAAGCGGTTCAGCAAGGGGTCCAGCAATTAACCCATTTATGTAATGCGATGAACGGAATTCACCACCGTGATATTGGGGCAGTTGGAGCTGCTTTTCAGTTAGAGAGCGTGAATGCAGAGTTAATTCCTGATGGCATTCATGTTTCCCCTGACATGATGGAGCTGATTTATCGAAATGTTGGAAGCGAGAGGTTGATTTTAATTACCGATGCGATGCGGGCGAAGGGATTACCTGCGGGTGATTATGAGCTAGGAGGACAACCGGTAAAAGTAACGGAAGACCGGGCCGTATTAGAGGATGGAACATTAGCTGGAAGTATTGTGACGATGCGGGACGGTGCTGCAAATATGTTAGCCATAGAGGGAGTGACGCTCGTAGATATCGTGAAAATGGCATCTAGTAATCCAGCTAAGCAAGTGGGCGTCTTTGATCGTAAAGGAAGCATTGATATTGGAAAAGACGCCGATCTTTTATTAGTTGATGATCAATTGAAGATCAAATACACAATTTGTCGTGGAGAAATGGCATTTAAAGGAGAGTAGTACAAATGGAATTTATTAAAGTTAATGATTATCAGGACATGAGCGATAAAGCTTGTTCGCTCATGATTGAGGCTATTAATCGTGTGGAGAATCCAGTACTTGGTTTAGCAACTGGCTCGACTCCAGAGGGTCTTTATCAAAAATTAATTGAGAAATATAGCGAAGGGAAGGTTTCCTTCAAAGATGTGACGACATTTAATCTCGATGAGTATGTCGGTTTGAAGCGGGAAGACGTCAACAGCTATTATCGCTATATGAAGGAAAAGCTTTTTAACCATATAGATATTGAGATGGAACGAGTGCATTTACCAAATGGTACGGCAGATGATCTGATTGCTGAATGCAAAAATTACGATCAAAAAATTCAAGAGGCAGGGAGAATTGATCTACAGATATTAGGAATGGGGATCAATGGTCATATTGGTTTTAATGAGCCAGGGACTCCTTTTTCAAGTCGAACACATATTGTTGATTTGGCAGCCTCCACTCGTGAAGCGAATTCAAGATTTTTCCCTACATTGGAGGATGTACCGAGACAGGCTGTAACAATGGGGATTGCTACGATAATGGAAAGTAAAGAAATCCTATTGCTTGTTTCAGGAGAACAAAAAGCAGAAGCGATTGCTCGCCTAGCTGAAGGAGAAATTTCAGAAGACTTCCCAGCTTCCATTTTACGTAACCATCCGAATGTAAAGGTAATTGTAGATGAAGGGGCAATGATAAAGCTTAACGAATAAGGTGGATGAAATGATGCTTAAAGAAGCATGTGTGGAGAATTTTACGAAGGTTCCGGAGCTTATTGTGAAGGGAGCAGAACGAATTGAGTTATGTGATAATCTTGCGGTTGGCGGCACCACGGTAAGCCCAGGGGTTGCAGCGGTGACGATCAAGTATTGTCAAAAAGAAAATGTTAAGGTTATGGCGATGATTAGGCCAAGAGGTGGAAACTTTATTTATAATCTAGACGAAATAGAGATCATGAAGCAGGATCTCCTTCATCTTAAACAGCTAGGCACAGACGGAGTGGTGTTTGGCTGCCTAAATGATGCGAACTGGATAGATGAAAAGGCGATGACTTCTTTACTAGATTTGGCCGAAGGATTAGACATTACTTTTCATATGGCATTTGATCAGATAGCTCCTGAAGAGCAGTTCAAAGCGATTGATTGGCTGGCTGAAAATGGTGTTCAGCGTATTTTAACCCATGGAGGTCCGGCGGATTCTAAAATTGAAGACAATTTAGCAAGGATCCAGGAATATATTGACCATGCGGCTGGCAGAATCATTATTCTTCCTGGCGGTGGCATAACGGATAAAAATCTGCACGTCATTAAAACCCAATTATTGATCCATGAAGCACATGGGACAAGAATCGTTGGGTAAACCATTTCGCTATCGTTTTTGAAAGAAAACAGGCTGGGACAAGGTGAATTTGAGGATACTCAAATTCACCTTTCTCTATTTTTGTATGAACCAAGCTACCGTACAATCAACCGATTCATGCTCAACCAGAAGTGAAAGATTTAATTCGGCAATGTTTCGTTCCATTTCGCTGCCAAGCCAACTACTTCATACGGAAAATTGGGTTTCCATTTTACGTTTATGCTCCGAAAAGAGAGATTGAGTGTAAGCATTATGCGTGGAGGATAGGCAGGACAACTCCATTTCTTCCGGTTCATCTAATTCGATCCAACCATTTCGCGCCCTTAAGCGGAATTTTTCCTGTTATCTCATCAATGGAAGCCCTTTTAGGCGAAATAACGGAAGATTTTCCGCTTATGGAGAGCAAAATCGTTTATTTTGGCATTTTTTGAGGGAATAGCAGGAATATTTCCTGTTATTTCGGCTTTTTTTTCTTGAGGTTGCTCATTAAGCGGAATTTTTCCTGTTATTTTTTCATCCTGATACGCCAACTGTTTAATCCACTCCAAACTGGAATCAAAAAGACGTTATCATCGACTTTTTGGACATTTTAAGGTGGTTTACAATTATGTTTACTTGTACACAAACGGTAAACATTTTGTCCGCAATCACGTTTACTTGTAAACAAACTCGTATACATATTATTGCGACGGGGTGTAAACGGGTTTGTTACTAAAGATTACGGAAATGTCTACAAAACAATGGAGTTTACGAACTGTTTACAGTTGTATATCTTTTAGCCAAAGCCGATTGAAGAATCTAGTAATCTCTTATAGCCTTTTAATAGAAGTAGAGGATATACCAAAAATTATTAAAAAAGGAATGATGAAGAGATGAAGTCAAGAATTGCAGCTGTAGATGTTGGAAATGATTCCATTAAAGCTATTTTTGGTGAATTAGAATATGAATTAAATATCCCTAATATTGTCGCAAGAGATACAGAAGATCGCCCGGTCATTGGAATCGAAGAACTCGATCATAAAGACCCGCTAGAAGGTATACATATTAAGGTCCACTCCCCTGCCTTGAAAGACAATAACGCAATCTATCGTGTTGGCCATTTAGCCACAAAGAGTAGCAATGCAACAGAACTTGATCCAGGCAGTTCTAAGTCTGAAGAAGATCAAACATTAGTGATGTTATTTGCGACTTTGGCATTGGATGCGGTTCGTGGAGAAAATCATTTTCCAAAAGTTAAAAATGTAGTTGATGCAAATTATACGCTTGGTACGGGTCTTCCTCTTCGTGAAGTGAAGGAAGGCAAGGATGCTGGATATCGCTCTAAATTAGTAGGTTCTGTCCATCAAGTCGAATTTTTAGTTACGCCCAAATACCAAGGACTAAAAGTAAATCTCAAATTTAATGAAGTGAAGATCTATCCTGAAGGTTTCGCTGCTTTTATTAATCTTGTTATGGATCATCAGCTAAAAATTATTAATAAGGATTTAATCGATAAAAGAATCATCATCCAAGATATAGGTGGATTATCGACGGATATTGCTGTGATTAAGAACCGTACTGTCGATGACGATAAAGCACAGGGATTTAATCTCGGAGTATCGGAATCTCTTGAAGCGATAAGAGAGGAAATTAGATCGAAGCATGGAATCGAGCTTGATAGCCGCCGTGATGTTGTGGAAATTATTACGAGAAAAAATGATCGAAATCATATTATGGTAAAAGGAAGCCGGACGAGTGTTCATGATATTACGGATCGCATTTTATTAGAGTTGGCGAAAAAGCAGTATCGATTATTACGGAATGTTTGGCAAAGGAATTCACAAACAGAAATATGTTATTTCGTTGGCGGTGGGGCCAATGTGTTAAAAGAGTATATAAAAACATTGAATAACAATTTAGATGGATACAATATTGACTTTTTTGAAGACGAGAAAGAGAGCATTTGGATGATGGCAAATGCTTATTATAAACTGATCACCGATTTTGTTCGGAAGACAGAAAAACCTAAATCTCCGCAAGAACCTGTAAAGAATTAATAGGGTGTTTCAATGAAAAGCTCTAGTTCAAATGAGATTAAGAGAGGACAAGCCATTTCATTTCGTGTCCCCTCTGATACTCCAGATCATCTATTAAAGCATTTACAAAGGCTGAAGGAAATAGAAAGAAGGAATTTTTCGAGTAAAATTGCTGAGTTTGTCCTCCGAGGAGTTGGAGAAACATCGTCAAAGGAACGGGAGACAATTACCGTTCCTCTTCCTCATAAATTAAGTAAATCACAACGAGATTGGCTAAAGCATGAGCATTCAGAGGCCCTCTTAGGGACGATAGTCTATCAACTATTAAACGATCCAATTCGAGCAACCGCCTTGATGACATCACTAAATAGCAATTCTATTAATATAAACGAAGCATTGTATTTACAAGAAGACGAAGAGTTCCCTGAAACGGAGACACCGCATGATTCGTTTCCAGTTATAAAGGAAACCGCTGTAACGATAGAAACGGATAAGATGGATGATTTAGATGCATTTGAGTGGAATTCAGTGGAACACAACCAACCGATAACCGAAGAAGAGGAAGAAAATGATCTAGATCATTTATTAGGGGATTTTCTTAGTAAGATGAATAAGTAGTATTCTTTTAATTGAAACTAAAAACGATTCGTAAAGTATCGAATCGTTTTTAGTGATTATGGAGGGTTAATTGCTTAAAAGACGCTTTTTTTCAAAGTGTTCATGCCTTTTCTTAAATTCAAGTGGAGATTCTTTTTCGTATTTTAAAAATACTTTACTGAAGTAGGCAGCATCAGAGAATCCTAAATCTACTGCAATCCGATAGATAGGAAGATTAGATTCTTTGAGGAGGGTCTTTGCTTCTTCAATTCGTAATTTTGTTACGTAATCGGTAAAGGTTGTTCCTAATTCTTTCTTAAAAAGCCTGCTAAAATATTGTGGATTTAGATGGACCATAGTTGCCACCTCGGTTAGCCGAAGCTCATGCTTGTAATTTTGCTTTATATAACTTATGACTTCCATTAATATTTGTTGGGTAGAGTTGTTTTCAAATATATTAGTTGTGTGATTTCTGTCTAACTTTGAGTTTAATGATAAGGCTTTTTCAATCGCATTTTTAATTTCTTGAGGTTTTGCGGGCTTTAATAAATAGTCAATTACGCCATATTTAATGGCTTCTTGTGCATAGATAAAATCGTTATATGCAGTAATAATGATGCACTTTACATTTGGAAGAAATTGAATGATCTTTTTCTGTGCTTCAATACCAGTGGACTCTGGCATTCTTATGTCCATAAGTATAACGTTAGGTTGCTGTGTTTTTGCCATTTCAATGGCTTCGGTACCATTTTTTGCATCTTCAAGGATTTCAATATTATGAAACTCCCTTCCAATAATCTTCCTTAAAGCTACTCTTTCCAAGGGTTCGTCTTCAACAATCAAAAGTTTAATCATTTCATATCTCCCCTTATTTTGGATAGTCTTTAATACATGGAATATGGACTGTCACACTTGTTCCAACATGGGGGGTGCTTTCAAAATGCAATCCATACTTTGAACCGAAAAAATGTTTTAATCGTTCCTGAGTATTGAGTACTCCGATTCCAGTAGAGTTCGTATCATCAAAATGATTAAGTCGCTCAAGTAATTCGGTTGCAATTCCGATCCCATTATCCTTAATCGTAAGTATTACTTCATCTTGGTCATTGATTAGACCACTAATTTCTACCTTTCCTCCTTCCTTTTTTGTTTCAAGACCGTGGACTAAACAGTTTTCTACCAATGGTTGCAAGGTCATAGAAGGAATACGATATTCTAGTAAGGTATCGTCAATGGAAATACTATACGTAATTCGATCACTAAAGCGTAGAGTCTGTATAAAAAGGTACTTCTCAATATTACTCATTTCATCCCTTATTTTAGGGAAATCTTCAATATTTTTAAGGCTATATCTTAATAAGTCTGATAGATTATAAATCAATTCTTCTGTTTGTGGAGCATCTTCAATTAAAGACATTCGAGCGATTGAATTTAATGTATTAAAAAGAAAATGGGGATTGATTTGGGCTTGAATGGTCTTTAATTCCATTTTCTTCGCTTTTTGCTCAAGGCGAAGCTTATCTCTACTTTCTCGTAGATATTTCTCCTGTGTTAGCCTATGCATCCCCATCTGAGCAAAATAGTTTGCTAGAAAATTATAAAAATCTGAGCAATTTTCTAAATATTCCTGTGATACGATCGGAATTTGGTTAATGACCTCTTGTAATTCATCTTCTGGAATATCGAACTCTTTAGAAATCGTTTTCAAATCTATGGAGTCTCTTGTCTGTTCACCTTCTATTAGTACTTGTCCACCTAATACTGAACCGAGGAAAATATCGTTTACAAAAATAGGGGAGACACAGTCCTTTAAGCCCATGTGACAATCATAAATTCTTGCTTGCCGATATTTGACGGCTAGTTTACCAGCTCTATCATCACATGAAACGCATTGTTTGGCTCCTTTTTGTGAAGAACGAATGAGGCTACAAAAAGGGGTGAAATTATTATGACCGATTGGATTACCCTCACAATCCACCGTAATGACAGGGATATTAACGATTTTTGCCAGTTTAGCTTGTGCACTCATTAATGTCTTAACATCGATGACGTCTGTTAGTAGTAAATTTTCTTGCACGACTCTACTACCTCCTAGTAAATAAAATATATGTAAGGAACTAGGTGTCTAAGTACTTCTTGTGAATGATTGAACAAACTAAGCAATTACATTTTAACATAGTCAAATAAATTAAAATACTGACTATTTCTTGAACGGTATTTCGAAATAATTACATAAGGGTAGAGTTCTTTCTGTAGTAAATATATTCACTATACCTACCTATTTTTGTATTTTCTAACATGAATGTCAAAAAAGTATAAGTTAAAAAGTTAAATTTCTTATAGTTCTTGTCAAAATAGTCAAATGAAAATACGAAAATGAATAGTAACATTTTAAATAGATTCACAATAATTTTTTGGAGGTGTTTTCTTGTGGGACAAGAAGCATTAGGAATGATTGAGACTAAAGGTTTGGTGGCAGCAGTTGAAGCAGCAGATTCAATGGTAAAGGCAGCTAATGTTGAGCTAATTGGGTATGAAAAAATTGGTTCTGGCCTTGTTACGGTGATGGTTCGTGGGGATGTAGGGGCTGTTAAGGCGTCAACTGATGCAGGAGTAGCTTCCGCAAAACGTGTTGGAGAAGTTATTTCTGTACATGTAATTCCAAGACCGCATATGGATGTTGAAAGAATTCTACCGAAGTTTGCTGAAATGGAACCTGTGAGGTAAGACCATGGATCAATATTTGTTACAAAAGGTATTAGAAGAAGCCCAAAGGAAGTTAAATACGGATGGAGATGTAAGCCCTTTCGTTAAAGTTGGGACAAATAATGATCATCAATCAGAACAAGGAAAGAAGGTTGGAACCATGACGGTTGAAATGCCTACAATTACGGAATATGTTGGCTCAACAATTGGCGATACAGTTGGATTGGTAATCGCCAATTTAGATAGAAATCTTCATGAGAGTGTTGGATTAGACCCGAAATATCGATCGATTGGAATTATCAGTGCTCGAACCGGTGGAGGACCGCATATTATGGCGGCCGATGAAGCTGTTAAAGCTACTAATTCCGAAATCGTATCAATTGAATTAGCGAGAGATACAAAAGGAGGAGCAGGACACGGGGCAACCATTATCTTTGCCGCTGAAGATGTTTCCGATGCAAGAAGAGCTGTAGAAGTCACATTAAAAGAAGTAGAACGTACTTTTGGAGATGTATATGGCTGTGATGCGGGACATATTGAACTTCACTATACGGCTAGAGCTAGCCTTGCGGTGGAAAAAGCATTTGGTGCTCCTATAGGAAAGTCATTTGGAATCATTGTGGGTGCACCTGCTGCAGTTGGATTAGTGATGGCGGATACTGCACTTAAGACGGCTAATGTTGATATAGTGACATATGCAAGTCCTGATAAGGGAACAGCGCGTTCAAATGAAATTATTGTCACAATTACTGGGGATTCTGGTGCCGTTAGGCAGTCCCTTATCTCTGCAAGAGAAGTTGGCTTAAGCATCTTAATATCAATGGGACAAGATCCTCAACCCGTGACAACACCAAACCTTTAAATCATCAATGAAGGATAGCCATTTGAGCTAAAAGAAATAAAGCATTTTTGGGAAAATTTTCTCTTTTAGCTCTCTGGTTTAACTTTGTAGAAATGAATGGGATTAAGGAACAATAGGAGTGTTTTTTATGAAACAAGAAGCTCTAGGATTAATTGAAGTTATTGGATTGGTTCCAGCGCTTGAAGCCGCTGATGCTAGTTTAAAAGCTGCTAATGTTCGTTTTGTTGGGTATGAGACAGTCACTCCAGGAATGGTAACGGTAAAAATTGAAGGGGATGTCGGTGCTGTTCAAGCCGCTGTTGCTGCTGGGAAGATGAGCGCCTCAAATATTGGTACAGTTATTTCCAGTTTGGTTATCCCTAGACCTGCGCTAGCACTTAATCAGTTCCATCAATCTTTGGAGGCTACAGAGGAAAAAGAAGAAGAAGGGACTTTATACGTAGAAGAAGCTCATGAAGAAACATCAGAATTAGTGTCAGGGATTGAACAACAAGAAGTTTCAATTGCGATAGAGGAAGAAGCGGAAGCTAACGATGTAGTCTTGACGGAACAGGAAATTGAGTCAGAGGATTCTTTAGAGATAGCTAAAGCAGAAGCAAGCTGTAATCTATGCAACGACCCGAAATGTACAAGAGAGAAGGGACAGCCAAGAACCCTTTGTTTACATCATAAAGAACATCAAGAAGTGTTAGGATGATTGGGAAAATGAATGTAGAAGAATCCATTATCAAAGAGTTTGCCTTAGAGCTAACTAAGAAGATGAGTATTAAAGATAGAACCCTGAGTATACCAGTTGGCGTTTCGAATAGGCATATTCATCTTAATAAAGAAGATATGGAAGTCCTATTTGGAACAGATTATGAACTAACATTTAAATCACCCTTAAGTCAGACAGGTCAATTTGCAGCAAAGGAAACAGTCTGTATTGCAGGGCCAAAGGGCTGTTATCCAAACGTACGTGTGCTCGGACCTGTTCGGAACTATAGTCAAATTGAAATATCAAGAACCGACTCATTTCAATTAGGGATTAAACCGCCGATTCGAGTTTCTGGTGATACGCTTGCCTCATCTGACCTATGTGTAATTGGACCAAAAGGGATGATGGTTTTTAAAGAAAAAGTAATATGTGCAAAAAGGCATATTCACATGTCTCCAAGTGATGCCGAACAATTTGGGGTTACAGATGGTGAGTTAGTGGATGTAGAGACTATAGGAGAGAAAAAGGCAATTCTCCATAACGTGTTAGTTCGAGTAACAGGAGACTCTACATTGGAATTACACATTGATACTGACGAAGCAAATGCAACTGAATTAAAAAATAGAGATATGGTTCGCATAATAGGTCGTAGTAGGTGAAACCAATGGAACAGTGTGTAAATGCATTAATCAAAGAGTTGGAGACAAAGATTCTGACTGAAGAAATAGATTCTTCTTATGATTTGAAATTAGGAATAAAAGTGGGTGTTGATCTAGGTACCTCTAATATTGTCATCGTCGTTTTAGATAAAAATGATCAACCTATCACAGGAGCAATGGAATCAGCAAAAGTAGTTAGAGATGGAATTGTCGTTGATTTCATTGGGGCCGTAAAGGTTTTGGGTAGGTTGAAGGCCCAACTTGAACAACGTTTGGGTATTCAACTTGAAGAGGCTGCTACAGCGATACCACCAGGAATTTTACCGGGAAATATTAAAGTCATTACCAATGTTGTGGAAGCGGCTGGTTTTGTAGTAACTAATGTCGTGGAAGAACCCGTAGCTGCAGCTAAAGTACTAGCCATCTCGGATGGAGCTGTTGTAGATATTGGTGGAGGGACAACCGGCATTTCAGTTCTGAAAAATGGAGAAATCTTATATTCTGTGGATGAACCTACTGGTGGAACCCATTTAACACTCGTTTTATCTGGAAGTATGAAAGTTGAGTTTGACGAAGCAGAAAAGATCAAGCATCAACGAGAAAGCCATCCTTTAGTATTTCCGATTGTACGTCCAGTTCTTGAAAAAATGGCTGAAATTACAAAGAGAAATATCATTAAAGATGTTAAACAAATCTACTTGGTGGGTGGAACGTCCTGTATGGATGGTATAGAAGAAGTATTCCAAAAGTATACTGCTATCTACACCATAAAGCCATACAATCCATTACTTGTCACTCCTCTAGGAATTGCGATGTATGCAAAATAAGGGGGCGGGTTGATAGATGAATATCGAAGAGCTTGTCCGGAACTTGCTCCAGAATTTACTTCCTGAAAGAAGCAAGAAAATCCTCATTTTTCTAAGTGGAGGCTCAGTTAATACGGAAATTTTATTAAAAGTATTAGCTGAATTTGACCAAAAGAATTATGAGCTTGTTCTTTCCGATAGTGGAAAAAAAATGATTCCAAATACACTGATTGAAGAATTGAATGGTGAAACAATCCAATCTTTTTCAGAACTTGAAAAGTCACTGAATGAAGCTGATTTTGTGTTAATTCCAATAATGACACGTAATACACTATCTAAAGTAGCCCTTGGGATTGCTGACAATCTTGTAACAACAGGGATTGCAAGAGCTCTGATGATGGGCAAAGAAGTGTTGGCTGTAAAAGATAGTTTTGATTCAAACCATCCGATCAATCGGGTGAAGGAATTAGCCCGTAATCAGGCATATAACGAAATGTTGAAAAGCTATGAAACATGTTTGGAACAGTTTGGGGTGAAATTCATCCCATTAGAAGAGTTTAAATCAGTTCTCTTAAATAAGATAAATCCAAGTAGTGAGAGAATTAATGCTGAAAAAAAACTTGTACTAACGCAAAGCAATCATCAAACATCTTCTGAAGACAAGGTAAAGGTGGATTCGTCCATACTTACAGCAGGGGATATTAGAAAATATGAACAACATGCTGTCATTCAAATTAAACCTTCCACTATTGTTACACCGTTAGCTAAAGATTTTATAAGCGACAATCAAATGAAAATAGAAATTACGAATGAATAGATTTCTCATGGGCATTAGGAGGTAAAGAAATGGAAATCTGGGATAATGATTTAAGATCCATCCAAGAAACTAGAAATCTTATAGACAAGGCAAAGGAAGCACAACATATTTTCAGCCAATTTACTCAAGAACAAATTGATCGAGTTGTTTTAAAGATGTCTGAAGCGGCAGAACAACAAGCAGAACGACTAGCGAAAATGGCATATGAAGAAACAGGCTTTGGAAAATGGCAAGATAAAGTATTAAAAAATCATTTTGCTAGTTCTGTAGTTTATGACTATATAAGAGAGTTAAAGACAGTTGGTATCATCCAAGATGATCAAATAAAAAAAATATATGAAGTGGCTGTCCCAGTGGGGATTGTAGCAGGATTAATTCCTTCCACAAATCCAACTTCTACAACGATCTATAAATCGTTAATTGCTTTAAAGTCTGGAAATGGGATTGTATTTTCACCGCATCCATCTGCAAGAAATTGCATTCTAGAAACAGTTAAAATTCTTTCAAAAGCTGCGGTACAGGCAGGTGCTCCAGATGGGTTAATTGGTTGTATTAAGACACCTACACTTCAAGCAACAAATGAATTGATGAAACATAAGGATATTGCTTTGATCCTTGCTACAGGTGGAGAAGCAATGGTAAAGGCTGCGTATAGTTCAGGCACACCTGCCATCGGAGTTGGACCAGGTAATGGACCAGCTTTTATCGAAAGGTCAGCTAATATTCCATTAGCTGTTAAACGAATCTTGGATAGTAAGACATTTGATAATGGCGTGATTTGTGCATCTGAGCAATCGATTGTAGTGGAAAAAGACATTGAAGCACAGGTAGTTGCTGAGTTAGTTGATCAGGGAGCTTATTTCCTATCAAAAGAAGAGTCAGATAAACTCGGAAAGTGGCTGTTGCGAGCAAATGGAACGATGAACCCTCAGATCGTTGGAAAATGCGTGGAAGAGATTGCTGATTTAGCAGAGCTTAAAATTCCAAAAGGGACAAAAGTGCTAATCTCTGAACAAAATAGCGTTTCGAAAACCAATCCATATTCAAGAGAAAAGTTAGCACCTATCTTAGCTTTTTATTGTGAGGATAATTGGGAAAAAGCTTGTGAAAGATGTATGGAATTACTATATAACGAGGGTAAAGGTCATACATTAATCATGCACTCTGAAAATGAAGAAATAATCAGGGAATTTGCCCTGAAAAAACCAGTATCAAGAATGTTAGTAAACACACCTGGTGCCCTAGGCGGGATTGGTGGTACGACAAATTTAGTTCCAGCTTTAACACTTGGATGTGGAGCAGTGGGTGGTAGTTCAACGTCAGATAATGTTGGTCCACTAAACCTCATTAATATTCGTAGAGTCGCCTATGGAGTGAAAGAACTGTATGACTTAAAAGGTGATAGACCAATAAATTCACCTGTAAAAATTTCTGAGGAAAATATTGAAGAAATTATTAAGAACCTGCTTGAGGAAATCATTAGGTAGTTTTGATACTAGCTAAAGGGAGTCGAGTTCAATGTTTATTGCAAAGGTAATTGGCAAAGTCGTATCCACCCAAAAGGCAGAAAAGCTTGTAGGTTCAAAACTACTTGTCATTAAATCACTTAATGAACATACCAAATTTTCAGAAGAAGGTGCCTTAGTGGCAGTTGATAGAGTAGGAGCCGGAATGAATGACATCGTTCTTGTAGACTGGGGGGACTCCCTTTATGAAGAAGCAAAACTTGCTGCAGATATGGCAATTGTTGGGATAATTGATGAAATTCAACTTGAAGGTAAATAAGTAAAAGTCTCTTTTTTGGGAGGGCAGTGATGGAACATTTTAAGATTAAACCAGAGGTGTATTTTAATAATGGAGCGTTGGAATATTTAACGATGGTTAATAAAACAAAAGCTCTCGTAATCACCGATCCTTTTATGATTGAAGTTGGATTCTCTGAACAACTTCTAAATATACTGAAGAATTCTGTATCCGATTGTACTCTTTTTTCTAATATAAAACCAGATCCACCAATTGATATAGTCGCTGATGGAGTTAAGGAAATGTTACGAGTGAAACCTGATATTCTTATTGCTTTAGGCGGAGGATCAACCATTGATGCGGCAAAAAGTATCTTATGGTTTTATGAAAAAATTCTTCAAATTAATGGTGAGGTTGGCTATGAAAGACCGCAATTCGTTGCCATTCCGACAACAAGTGGGACTGGCTCTGAAGTAACGACATTTGCAGTCATTACAATGGGTGATAAAAAAATCCCATTAGTGGACGATGAGTTATTACCGGATATAGCGATTATCGATCCTATGTTTGTGAAAACAGTTCCTCCTTCCATTACGGCTGATACAGCGATCGATGCATTAACACATGCAATTGAAGCTTATGTATCAACGGAAGCATCTGATTACTCGGATGCCTTAGCAGAAAAATCAATAAAATTGATCTTCGATTATTTGTTGCTAGCCTTTAAGGATGGAAATGATATGCACGCAAGAGAAAAGCTTCACAACGCCTCTTGCATCGCCGGGATGGCATTTACAAACGCATATCTCGGATTGAATCATAGTTTGGCACATGCTTTAGGAGGCTCATTTCACATTCCTCATGGGAGAGCAAATGCCATGATTCTCCCACATGTGATACGTTACAACGCTAACCTTGAAAGTGGTCAAGAAACACAAGCTGCTAAAAGATATGCAGAGCTTTCGAAGATTTTGGGGCTGCCAGCTGCCACGGTTTGTGAAGGAGTACACAATTTGGTTACTGCAATAAAAGTATTGTTGGCAGAAACCAATACTCCTAATAGTTTAAGAGAATTGAAGGTAGATAAAGAAATATTTAGAGAAAAGCTCGACTATATGAGTGAGGCAGCACTAAATGATCGCTGTACAGCTACGAACCCAAGAACTACATCAAAAGAAGAGATTATCGAACTATATTCAGCCATCTACGGCGAAAAAGTGAAAGAAGAGAAAATAAGCTTAGTACTTTCTAATTAAAAGGAGAGTTAAAAATGAGTAAGACCTTATGGGGCGAATGTTTAGCTGAATTTTTCGGAACCTTTATCTTGATTTTTATAGGGGTTGGAACTGTAGCAGCAATGGTTACTGCTGATATCTCAATGAGTTTTTGGGAATTATCTATTGCTTGGGGTATAGCGGTAATGATTGCCATATATGTAGTAGGGTCAATCTCAGGAGGCCATATTAATCCAGCTGTTACCATTGGTCTAGGTGTTTGGGGCGGGTTTGACAAAAGGAAGATCCCACACTATATCGCTTCACAAGTGATAGGTGCTTTTGCAGGGGCGGCGGTTGTTTATGGATTGTTCCGCAATGCGATAATCAATTTTGAAAATACGAACGAGATTGTCCGGTCTACAGAGAGTGGGTGGGCATCTGCTGGGATTTTTAGTACCTATCCAAAGCCTTACCTTTCCACAATGGAAGCTCTTTTTGTTGAGATTGCCATCACTGCGTTCTTAATGATTGTAATCTTCGCTGTTACCGATAAGAAAAATGGCGCAGCACCAACGGCTGGATTACCAGCAGTAGCGATAGGGTTAACGATTGCGATTTGTGGAATCTCTTTCGGACCTCTAACGGGGTTTGCTATGAATCCAGCCCGTGATTTAGGTCCACGTATTTTCATGATGATATCAGGTTGGGAAACAAACGTAATTGGACCACAATTATACGGTTTAATCGTTCCGATATTCGGACCAATTATTGGAGCAGTTCTTGGAGGGGGTATTTATAAGAAGTTAATCGCTCCATATTTTCCAGTTGCAAAACAAGAGTCTATGGACAAGGATTATAAAAAAGTTTCTTAAATAGAAAAATGGAGAATCCAATATTGGAATTCTCCTAGATAAAAGTACAAAGTAATCTCACATAATCATACAAAAACGAGTTGAATTTGTAAAGTGTAATAGAAGTAATAAGATACTATCAATCTTTTATATTGAAAGGGGAAACCTATTCATGTCAACAGTTATAGTAGAACCAACATTACGTATCCAAAATTTAATTGATGTTCTTTACTCTGTCACTCCTGAAATTGAAGCGGAAAGAGCTGTTCTAATTACTGAATCCTATAAGGAAACAGAAGCTTATCCAATGGTTATTCGACGAGCTAAAGCACTTGAAAAGATTTTAACTCATATGACGATCGTCATCCGAGACCATGAACTGATTGTCGGAAATCTCACGACTAAACCGAGGGCTAGCCAAGTGTTCCCAGAATTCTCAAATAAATGGCTGGTTGAAGAGTTTGAAACCCTTGCAAAACGTAAAGGAGATGTCTTCTTAATTTCAGAAGATACAAAAGCAAGACTTCGTGATGTATTCACATACTGGGAAGGAAAGACGACAAACGAACTAGCAACTCAATTGATGTATCCAGAAACAAGAGAAGCGATGGATGCAGGGGTATTTACGGTAGGAAACTATTACTTTAATGGTGTAGGGCATATTGGTGTTGATTATGAAAAGGTCTTAAAGAATGGTTTTAACGGTATTATTGCTGAAGTCGAAGCAGCAAAAGCACGTGCGGATAAAGCAGACCCAGAGTATATCAAAAAAGATCATTTCTTAAATGCCGTGATGATTACTGCTAACGCCGTAATTAAGTTTGCTCAAAGATTTGCAGATGAAGCAAGAAAATTAGCTGGACGAACAACAGATATAAAGCGTAAAAATGAGTTGTATCAAATTGCAGATAACTGTGAGAATGTACCGGCTAATCCAGCTAAAAATTTCTATGAAGCTTTACAATCTTTCTGGTTCGTACAAGCAGTCATTCAAATTGAATCAAATGGACATTCCATTTCACCTCTTCGCTTTGATCAATATATGTATCCATACTATAAAAACGATTTAGCAAATGGAACTCTTACAGAAGAAGAGGCACAAGAGTTACTAGATGCTTTATGGGTGAAATTTAATGATGTAAACAAAGTTCGGGATGAAGGTTCAACAAAAGCGTTCGGTGGTTATCCGATGTTCCAAAACCTCATTGTAGGAGGTCAAACAGCCGATGGTCGTGATGCTGTTAACCCATTATCCTTTGCATGTTTGCAGGCAACCGCTAATACAAAATTACCGCAGCCTTCTATCTCTATTCGTTACTGGAATTTGACTCCTGATGAGTTAATGTTTAAGGCTGGCGAAGTTACTCGACTGGGACTGGGAATGCCTGCTTATTACAATGATGAAGTGATCATTCCAGCATTAGTGGGACGTGGCGTCTCATTACAAGATGCTCGTGACTACGGAATCATTGGTTGTGTGGAACCTCAAAAAGGTGGAAAAACAGAAGGATGGCATGATGCGGCCTTTTTCAATATGGCAAAAGTACTTGAGATTACCATTAATAATGGGGTTATAAATGGAAAACAACTTGGTTTAAAAACAGGAGAATTTACTTCGTTTAAAAGCTTTGAGGATTTCTTAAATGCTTACCAAAAGCAAATGGAATATTTTGTGCGTTTACTTATCAATGCTGATAACTCAGTAGATATAGCTCATGGTGAACGTGCACCACTTCCATTCCTTTCATCAATGGTAGATGACTGTATCGGAAAAGGAAAATCACTGCAAGAAGGCGGGGCTATTTATAACTATACAGGTCCACAAGGGGTCGGTGTAGCAAATGTTGGAGATTCTTTAATGGCAATTAAACAACTTGTGTTTGATGAGAAGAAAGTTTCTTTAGCTGAATTAAAACATGCATTAGATACCAATTTTGGTGAACAACAAGGTCAGCCTTCTGAAAACTTAAGTCTGGATCAACTTACCCAAGATAAACTTGTAGAAGTCATCAAAAAATTAATCCTTGAAGGAAATAAAGTCTCTTTGGATGAACTAAAGAATGCAACAAACGTTAAAGTGGACTTAGGTTCAAGCAATGACCAAGAGTATTTACGCCAACTCCTTGAAAATCGTGCTCCTAAGTTTGGAAATGACATTGATGAAGTAGACAGTCTTGCACGTGAGGCAGCTTTAATTTATTGCCGTGAGGTTGAGAAGTATCGCAATCCACGAGGAGGTTCTTTCCAACCAGGATTATACCCAGTGTCTGCGAATGTTCCAATGGGCGCCCAAACGGGTGCGACGCCTGATGGAAGAAAAGCAGGTGAACCGTTAGCTGATGGGGTATCTCCTGTTTCTGGTAGAGATAAAACAGGTCCAACGGCGGCTGCCAACTCTATCGCCAAATTAGATCATCATATTGCATCGAACGGTACATTGTTTAATCAGAAATTCCATCCATCTGCTATTTCTGGCCAAACGGGATTAGAGAATTTATCCGCATTGGTCCGTGGTTATTTTGACCAAAAAGGCATGCATGTACAGTTTAACGTTGTAAGCCGTGAAACATTGTTAAAGGCCCAACAAAATCCTGAAAAGTATAAAAATCTCGTCGTACGTGTAGCTGGATACAGTGCACATTTCACATCATTAGATAAGACTATCCAAGACGATATAATTAACCGTACAGAACAAGCATTCTAAATTGAAAAAAATAAGAGGGGGAGTTATTTTGAACTCCTCCTTTTTATAAAGGTTGGTGCAACGAGAAATGGAAGATAAGGGAATTGTTTTTGATATTCAACGTTTTTCTGTTCATGACGGACCAGGAATTCGTTCCATCGTTTTCTTGAAGGGCTGTCCTCTACGCTGTCGTTGGTGTAGCAACCCTGAGTCACAAAGTAAAGAACCACAAATAATGTTCGTAAAAAGAAACTGTATCGGATGTGGCAGATGTACGGAACTGTGTCCAACAGGTGCATTACAAATCGTTCCTACTTTTAAGATTGACGAGAGCAAATGTACAAAGTGTGGCATTTGTGTAGAAGCCTGCTATAGCGAGGCACTTAATTTTGCTGGGAATCCGAGATCCGTTCAAGATGTAATAAATGAGTTAAAGAAAGATCATATACATTATAAACGCTCTGGTGGAGGGATTACTCTTTCTGGGGGAGAGCCTCTTTCTCAACCATACTATGCTGAGGAATTGTTAAAGGCATGTAAAGAGAAAGGGTGGCATACAGCCATTGAAACGACTGCCTTTACAAGTCAAGCGGTTTTAGAGCAAGTGCTACCATGGTTGGATTTGGTGTTATTAGACATCAAACATACGGATGAAAGAAAACACCTAGAGTTTGTTGGAAGGTCAAATGAAAAGATATTGGAAAATGCGAAATTTATTGGTCAATTCGGTGTTCCTATAATCATACGTGTGCCTGTTATTCCAACCTTTAATGATGGAATTGATGAGATGGAAACTATTGCTTCGTTCGCATCAAACATTAGAGGAGTAAAGGAGATGCATCTTCTTCCTTATCACCGTCTTGGAGAAAATAAATATGATTATTTAAATTATGAATACGAAATGAAAGGAATACCGACACCAACAAATGAGAAAATGCAAAAACTCAAAACCGTGGTTGAGGAAAAAGGGTTAATATGTAAAATTGGTGGTTAAAAAATCCTTCCAAGGTGGAGAAAATTGTCCACCTTGGAAGGATTTAATCTTCAATAAGTACTTGCCCGATTATCATGATACCGCCCAATAGGTACGACGTTTGGTGAGCCCGAAACGGGATCTTTTATGACCGTACAATTCAGACCAAAAATCTCCTTTATTAAGGTATCGGTAATCACCATTGATGGCTCTCCTTCTGCGACAAGATTTCCTTCGTGCATGGCAAAAATATAATCTGCGTATCGTGCGGCAAGGTTGATGTCATGGAGGACCATAACAATGGTAGTGCCATATTTTTGGTTTAAGTCGGTGAGCAAGTCAAGAATTTCGACTTGATACGTAATATCTAAAAAAGTAGTCGGCTCATCAAGAAACAAGATATCGGTTTGTTGTGCTAAAGCCATAGCAATCCATACGCGCTGTCTTTGACCACCTGATAGTTCATCAATATTGCGATTGGCAAGCTCTGTAATATTCATGATTTCCATCGCTTCAGCAACAGCTTCATAATCCTTTTTCGTCCATCCACTGAACAAGGATTGATGAGGAAATCTTCCGCGTCCAACTAAGTCAGCCACAGAAATACCTTCAGGCACAATAGGGGATTGTGGTAACAATCCTACGATTCGAGCTAATTCCTTTGATGGAATTTTGCTGATAGGCCTTCCATCAAGTGTGATTTTTCCAGAGGTTGGTTTAATCAGCCGAGCTAATGTTTTAAGAAGGGTGGACTTTCCACAGGCATTCGCCCCAATAATGACACTGATTTTATTGCTGGGAATGGCGAGGCTTACCTCATGAATGACCGTTTTGTTCTCATAGCCTGCAACAATGTTTTCTGCCTCAAAAAGATGTGTCGGTTTCATTATAAATCTCCTTTTCGATTCATGCGGATGAGCAAGTAGATTAGATACGGCGCCCCGAGTATTCCGGTGATGATTCCGACCGGGAATCGGACTTCAAAAGCGAATTGGCCGACTAAGTCTGCCGCCAAAACCAAATTAACACCAACAAGTCCGGCAGGGATCATGTTTGAAAATCCAACTCCTACTAGTC
>NZ_HE978512.1:467217-620129 GCF_000311725.1 Robertmurraya massiliosenegalensis JC6 | reverse complement strand
TTTTGGCAATTGGTCCGGAAAGGAAAGCGACAAAGGCAATTGGTCCAGTGGTAGCAGTTGCAAGAGCGATCATACAGACAGAACTGACAATCAGTAAAATTCGGGCCTTGTCCGTGTTCACTCCGAGCGTCGTGGCTGATTGTTCTCCGAGCTCCAATATACTTAAATGTTTTCCTAGTGCTATGACAATCGGTGTACAGATAAAAACGGTCAGTACGAGAGGTGGAAGTTCATGCATTTGCGAGCCATTGAGGCTACCGCTGAGCCACCTGATGGCTGCTGGAATATCTTGTTGGGCACCTTTTAAAAGGAGATAGGATATAAAGGCGTCTAGCATCGCCTGTATTCCAATTCCAATCAGAATTAAGCGCCCGATGGAAAATATTTTTCCTCTGGATAAAAGATAGATTACGATAACGGTAGCAAGACCAGCGACAATTGACGCAATGGAAACGACGGCATTACTTGTATGAAGGATCAGAATGCAAAAAACGGCAGCCGCACTAGAGCCGGAAGTAATCCCAATAACATTTGGATTCGCTAGCGGGTTTCGAAGCATCGTTTGAAAGATGTACCCACCGATCCCGAAAGCAAATCCAGCAAAGAGACCTGCTAGCATTCGCGGTAAGCGGATCGTATTCACCGCAAAAGAAACTCCTTTAATTTGCTCACCGGAAAGGGTTCGAATGACATCTTTAACCGGATAAATGGTGTTTCCCATTAAGAGCATGGCGCAGCATAGGACGAGTGCAAGTACCGTAAGTACAGATGTAACAACGATCCATCTGCGTCGTCTCTGAGTTCTACCTGACATAATAAATTCAATAGAGTTATTTTTCATAATGAACGCACTTTCGCTTTCATAGCAATAATAATGAGTAATGGTGCTCCTATAAACGCAGTAACAACACCGACTTCAAGTTCTCCAGGACTTCCGACGAGCCTACCGAATACATCTGAAATTGTCAAAATGATCGCACCTGAGAGAGCGGCCATTGGTATGACGTATCGTAAGTCAGGACCAAGAATTAGACGAATGATATGCGTGGCTAACAGTCCGACAAATCCAATCGGTCCTGCAAGAGCAGTAGTAGCTCCACATAGAAGAACTCCTGCAAGAGCAGCAATCAATCGAAGTGTTCCAGTTCGAACACCAAGTCCTGTCGCTACTTCATCCCCTAAAGCCAATGCATTGAGCGCTGATGCAGCAAGGATTCCAATCACTAACCCAACAATCAGAAACGGAAGGAAAGTAGTGATTGAACTCCAGTTTCCTGAGCCTACGCTTCCAACTTGCCAAAACCGAAATTGGTCCATGACATAAGAGCGAGGAATGATAATCGCACTGACGAGAGAAGAGAGGGCGGCACTTGTCGCTGCCCCCGCTAAGACAAGCTTAAGGGGCGTGGCACCCCCACGCCCCATAGAGCCGATCCCGTAAACGAAAATAGCGGTAATCATGGCCCCAACTATCGCTAACCAAATATATTGATTGGCTGTACTTATGTTTAAGAATGCTATTCCACAAACAACAAACAATGCTGCCCCTGTATTAACCCCGAGTATACTTGGGTCAGCAATTGGATTACGGGTGACAGCTTGCATAAGTGCTCCTGAAACACCTAGTGCTGCTCCGCAAAATAAACTGAACACGGTTCGTGCAATTCTTTGCCGAACGACATTCGCTCCATAGGAGTCGATGTCTGGATGGAATAATCCAGCGATCAGCTCATCAAAACCAACCGATCGTGAACCTAGAACGAGTGATGCAACTACACATATGCCAAGTAAGACGAGTGTTAGAACTAGAACCAAAGGGAAGTTTCGTGGAATATGTGCGTGAACTAGTTTGTCTTTTGAAACACTTGAACTATTCATTTAAGTTTTCAATAGCTCCTCCAATTAGTTCTAGATACTCATCAATCGTATACGCAATTGAAAGTGGATTTGGGTTACCGGAAGCGGCTAAAGGTGTGCTGCCTCCAATAAAGACAACTGAACCTCTTTCAATAGCTGGGATTTTACCAAGCAATGGATCAGCTTTTACTGCTTCATATAGACTCTCATCTCCATAGCCAATAATGATGTCAGCATCGTTCAAAATATCAGCATTTTCAGCACTTAAATTCAAAGAATAGCCTGTAGAATCTGTAATTTCATTCGTGATACTTTCAGGGTATTCCATACCTAACTCGATTAGAAAAGCACCACGAGGGTCTGTCGGAGTATAAATATGTAATTTAGACATATCTTGAGCAGAGAAATTAACCCACGCAACTTTTTTATCCTCTATTTGTGGGTACTGACTCGCTTTTTCTTTAATGAGATTCTCAGTATCCTTAATGAGTTGTTCTCCTTCAGCTTTCATTCCCATACCTGTTGCATTTAACAGCACTTGTTCACGCCATGTTGTAACCCATGGACTAGTTTGATAGGGAACAACTGGAGCAATTTGAGTAAGAATATCGTAATCTTCCTGAGTAATACCGGAGTAGGCTGCCAAAATTACATCTGGGTTTGAGTCAGAAATTGCTTCAAAATCAAGGCCGTCTGTATCTTGAAAAACATTTGGATCATCCACACCTAGTTCTTTAAGCTTCTCGGCTGTCCAAGGTAAAAGGCCACTATCATCTTGAACCCCAAAGTTTGCTGCTGAGAAACCTACAGGCACGACGCCGAGAGCAAGTGCAACATCATGATTTGCCCACTGAATTGTAGCTACCCGTTCAGGTTTGCTTTCGATCTCTGTTTTTCCAAAAGCATGCTCAATAACAATGGGATAATCTGAATTTTCTTCTTTGGCTACAGGTGTTTCCGTTTTAGTTGTTTCGTTACTGTCATCATTATTTTTAGGTGAAGAGGCTTCTTCACCTGAACATCCAGCTAGAAGGATCATGAATATTGCTGAAATGAGTATAGCGATTAAATTACGTTTCATTTTATCTCATCCTTTTCGTTATGATTATTTTTGGATCGTGCTGTTCATTATGTAGATTACTAGAAAGGGAAGTAATGATTCGATTATTGGCTCCTTTATCATTGTATTTATGAGAATGAATTTCAATATCAATGATAATCATTCTCATAATAAGTGTCAATGAAATAATTGTGTAAATTTTTTGACAGAGTTAATCCTTATTAAATGAATGATTAGAACTCTAGTTTGTTAGCATATGGGAGGATCTCTTAGGATCCATAAGGATATATAAGGATAGAGCTGTTCATATCGCCTTATCATAAAATACGGCATCATAATAAGAATTTTTCGAAAATTTAAGGTTTGAGTAAACATTACGGCCCATCATATAATATTCATCATAGAATCACTTTCATCTTAGAATTTAAATTCCTCAGTTGAATGTCGCTGGAAGGTGTGATGTATGGAGAAAATATTGAAGCAATATGAAGATTATTTAAAGAGAAAGGAAAAGGAAGAAAGTACAACTAAGATGTATATTCATGTGATGAAGCAGTTTCAATTGTGGCTGGAAACGAAACAAAAACGATTAGAACATCTCACTGAGAATGATGTATATCAGTTTCGAGAGAGTTTAATAAATAAAGGAAACAAAATTGCCACCATTAATAAATTGATTTCAATCTTACGTTCTTTTTTAGTATGGGCTACTAAAAATAATTACGTTCAAATGAATATACCGGAAAATCTTCGCCTGTACGAAGATCGAAAAGAACCCTCAGTTACATGGCTCACTGCCAAAGAAGAATCGCTACTTCTACAAACCATATCCAAAGAGAAAAACCCTTTCAAAAAGGCCCGCAACGAAGCTCTTATCCATGTATTTCTGTACTCAGGATTACGAATAGAAGAAATTAGTAATCTTCACACTGATGCAGTTACAGCGAAAACCATTCAAATTTTTCATGATGGAATTTTATCCAGAGAAATCCCTTTAGTTAAACATGTAGTGGAAAAACTAGATACTTGGATTGATATGAGAAACGCCACTAGTAAACCAGTGTATCTTCATAGTCCTTATTTGTTTGTGACTGAACGTTCAGGAAAGATGCAGCCACGTTCGATTCAATTTGTCATTGAGGTGTATAGTGAAAAATTAGGATTTCCGATTACTTCAAAAATATTGAGAAATACGTATTGTAGAAGATTAGTGGAAGACGGGCATTCAGTGGAACAAGTGAAACAATTTGCGGGTCACAAATCAATTACAACCAGCTATAAATACTTTTCATGATTGATTTATTCAAAAAAAGAATTGTAGGAGGAAATACATTGAAAAAAATAATAACGATTGTATTCACAATAATGTTTGTTCTTGGTCTAGCTGCTTGTGGAAATAGTTCAGGTGGCGAAGCTGAACCTGGAAAAATAGTTATTTCAGGTAAAGAATTTACGGAGCAAATCATTTTGACTCATATTCTGGCTGAGTATGTAAAAGCGAAAACGGACATAGATGTTGAAGTAAAAGAAGCGTTAGGTGGCGTTTTTGTTTTACAAGAAGCGATGAAAAAAGGCGATATCGATATGTATGTAGAGTATACAGGAACAGGTTATTTAAATGTCTTAAACAATGAATATCAACCAAACCAGAGTCCTGACGAGATTTATGAAGCGACGAAAAAAGGATATGCAGAAGAATTCAATATTGCGTGGCTAGAATCTTTAGGGTTTAACAATACGTATGCGTTAGCTTTAAGAGGCGAACTTGCTGATGAATTGGGATTAAAGGCATATTCTGACCTTACAGATGTTTCTTCAGACTTATCATTTGGAGCGGATCCGGAGTTCTTTGAAAGAGGAGACGGGTTTGATGCATTAGCTGAAGCGTATGGATATGAATTTAAAGAGAAGAGAAATATTGATCCAGATTTACAATATACAGCAGCAAAAGATGGTGAGATTGACATTATTACGGCCTTTTCGACTGACGCAAGGATTGACCAGTACAATCTTACTGTATTAGAAGATGATCAAGAATTCTTCCCGCCTTATTTTGCTGCACCGATTATTCGACAAGAAGTATTAGATGCGAACGAAGGTCTTGAGGAAACGATTAATGAATTAGCTGGTACTTTATCTGATGAACGCATGAGAGAGTTAAATGGTCGTGTGAATATAGATAAAAAAGAACCGAAAGATGTAGCGATTGAATTTCTCAAAGAAGAAGGATTAATAGAATAATAGTTCGCTAATTACAGGTAAAAGAGCTGTGTTACTACAATGTACACAGCCTCTTTTATAGGATGTGTTTAAAAAAGGATCTTTTTTCGAAAAAAACTTGTTGTTTTTGGAACGCAATGCCTGACTTAGGGAGCACATGTATAGCCATAGCCGTGTTATAAAGGTAAAAGTCGCCTTCTGGGTTTTTACAAATAACCACAATTATACGAAACAGCGTTTAAAAAGAAGTCAGAAATTTGAAACCGAAAGAGGTAACAATATGATTAAATTTGAGAATGTGACGAAGAAATACGAAGGTGATTTCGTGGCATTAAACAATATCAATTTACAGATTAATAAAGGGGAACTGGTCACACTTATCGGTCCAAGTGGATGTGGGAAAACAACGACGATGAGAATGATTAACCGCTTGAACGAACCGACGGCAGGGAAAATTTTTATCAATGGGGAGGATATTTCGCAGATTGACCCTGTTGAATTGAGGAGAAATATTGGCTATGTCATTCAACAGATCGGTCTATTTCCCCATATGACGATTGAACAAAATATCGCTCTCGTTCCAAGATTAAAGAAATGGGACGAATCAAGATATAACAAAAGGGTAGATGAACTATTAGATTTAGTCGGATTGGATCCTTCGACATTTAAGCATCGTTTTCCTTCAGAACTTAGTGGCGGGCAACAGCAGAGAATCGGAGTTATTCGTGCTCTGGCGGCAGAACCTGAAATTATTTTAATGGATGAGCCATTTAGTGCCCTTGATCCGATTAGTAGGGAGCAGCTTCAAGACGATATTGTCAGTCTACAAGAAGAGATTCAGAAAACAATTGTTTTTGTCACCCATGATATGGATGAAGCGATAAAAATTGCTAACCGCATCGCTATTATGAAAGATGGAGAGATCGTGCAACTTGATACCCCGGATAAAATTCTAAGGCACCCGGCCAATGATTTTGTCAAAGGTTTTATTGGAGAAGAGCGATTAAATCAAGGATCCGCTATGATGCCATCGGTAACAGAGCTTATGCACTCCAATGTTGTCACCACTTCACCGAAGCGTGGATTAGCAGAAGCTTTTAGGCTTATGAAGGATAAGAAGGTCGATAGCTTATTTATTACCGATAAAACAAAAACATTCTATGGTGCCGTGTCCCTTCAAACATTGGATGAAAACTATAAAAATGAGAATCTAACCGTTGCAGATATTATGCAGTCGGATATTAAAACGCTCACGGCTGATGCGGTCGTAACAGATGTCGCAGAGCTTTTCCATGGAAGCGATATAGGAACGATTCCTGTTTTAGAAGAGAATAAGCTTATTGGGATTGTGACTCGCTCCAGTATGATGAGAGGCCTTGCGGAATGGAATCATAGTAGTGGAGGGAATGAGTGATATGGATTTACTTAATACGTTTATGAGTCGTAAATCAGATATTTGGGTAGCCTTTCAAGAACATATATTTTTAGCGGGAATCGCTATGCTTATTGCGATTGCTATCGCTGTCCCGCTAGGAATTATTTTGACAAGATATAAAAAATTTGCCGAGCCTATTATAGGCATAACAGCGATTATCCAGACAGTACCGAGTCTGGCATTGCTTGGTTTTATGCTACCCATTTTTGGAATTGGAAAAGTTCCGGCCATTATCGCCTTAACTCTTTATGCACTTCTACCTATTTTACGAAATACGTATACCGGAATAATTGGAGTGGACCCAGCGCTTGTCGATGCTGGAAAAGGAATGGGAATGACTTCGAGACAAATTTTATTTATGGTGGAACTGCCTTTGACATTGCCAATCCTGATGGCTGGTATCCGAACTGCCACGGTATTAACGATCGGAGTGGCGGCCCTTGCGACCTTTATTGGTGCAGGAGGATTAGGGGATTTAATTACACGCGGATTAAATGTTATGGATAAAAACCTTATTCTGGCTGGAGCTATTCCAGCAGCAATATTAGCCATTGTATTCGACTTTGCCTTAAAGAAACTTGAGGATAAAGTAACACCGAGAGGGCTGAAGTCTTAAAAAATGAAGTTGTATTCGGGGGCATCGTAAATACGATGCCCCCAATTGGTGAACTCAAATTTATCGATTTTTCGCTTGCATTCTTTTTTCTTAAAACCACCCCATCTAAAATTAGCTATATTTGCAGCTGGTATACTTGAAATGTTTGGCATCGTTGAACCTCTTTCTACTGCGAAAGGATTAATCGCCTTACCGGTGGGTGTGTATGAAATGAGTTTGGCGGTCTGGCTGATTGTGAAAGGGTTTAATGGACGGAAACTGCAGGAATTAAGAAAGATGAGATCTGCTAGTTAGATCTCATCTTTTTGTTAAACAGAAACCAAAACTTCCTTTTTATGCTCTAACTTTCGATAAGCAAGGGCAATTAGCATGGCAGGAATGGTACAAACAATCATTCCGATAAAAGCGTATCTTGGTTCAATTTCGTATAAAAAACCTCCGAAAATGGTAAAAACAGCTGTGCTCCAACTAAGGGCAAGAGCTGAATAGACGCCTTGCGCTTTCGGAATCTGGGCGTGGGGAATGTTTTTGATTAAGTATTTCATAAAGGCATAATGGCCCATTGCAAATGAGAAAGCATGCAGAGTTTGGGCAAGACAGAATACAATCACATTTGGAAATGTAAAGACTAAGATCCAGCGTAAGGTTGAGCCAAGTGCAGATAACGTCAGCAAAGAGCCAACAGAAAATTTTTCAAAGCGTTTATCTGCCATGGAAAAGAAGATAATTTCAGCAATTACGGCAATGTTGATCATAACGCCAATTAAATAAACGGGAGCATGAATATCCTGCAGAAAAATATAGCCATAGTTGTAATAAGTAGCATGTGCTGCCTGCAATAAAATAACAATTACAAGGACGATGCTAAAATGTTTAATTCGGAATAATTTCAGCATCCCGACTTTTTCTGTTGGCTCTATTTTCGGCTTTGACGTTAAAATAACCGGTGCATTCATAAAGCCTAGAGCGACAAAGCCGATCATTCCGAGTAATAACGCCCAAAAAATCACTTCATCTCCAAGAATTCCTGTAAATATCGTTAAGACCATCCCAATAGAGATAAATCCAATCGACCCCCACTGCCGACTTCTTCCGTAATGTCTCAATTGCTTACTTTGTACAAGCACGCCAGCTGCTGTATCTAAAGCAGGCATCAAGGTTGGATAAAAAACATGTAAAACAATCGTAACTACAAGCAAGCTAGTAAAGGAGTCGGCTGGAATATAACAGAGAATGGCAAGGAGTGTACCCATTCCAGCTACATTCAATAATGCTTTACTACTAAATCTCTCAGATAAATATGGAAAAGCAAATAAGGTAGATAGTCCTCGAGCAACTAATCCGAAGCTCATAATCACGCTGGCTTCAGAAACAGTAATTCCTTTTGTATAAATCATCCATCCAGACCAGTAAGGGAGGAATATTCCCCATGTCATAAAAAAAGTAAAAAATTGTGTACTCATCCAGCGTTGTGTATTCATTTGTATCCCCCTCAATGATTGCATGATATCATGGAATAAAGATTAAATAATATGAGATATCTCATATTTTTGAGGTGGAAAATGGAAATTTACAAAGGTGAGATAAAACGCAACTACATGATGCAACACTCTATCGCACATTTATTTTCCTTTCCTGTGGAAGAGTTTATCGAAATACATGAATACAATCGTGATGAATGGATCATTCAAGAAGGAATGCGTCCAGATTTTCTCTTTTATGTTATGGAAGGAAAGGCAAAAATATATATCACGCATCAAAATGGAAAGGTATCCTTAATTAATTTTATCAACGCCAATGAATATATAGGGGAGATGGAATTATTAAATGATGTGTATTACACAAAGGGGATTCAAGCTTCGACCAAGACAATATGTTTTGCTTTGCCGACTCATCGATACCGGGGGCAATTGCTCGAGGATGCAAAATTTCTTCGTGAATTAACGAAGTTTTTAAGTGTCAAGGCTTCTGTTATGGCAGCAAAGTATTCTCAGAGTCTTGCTTTTCCACTTGAAAACCGTTTGGCTGATTTTATTTTGCAAACGGCAGATGAAGGGATTTATAAAGAAAAGCATGTCACCGTTTGTGATTATTTAGGGGTATCCTATCGTCATTTATTGCATGTCCTCGCACAATTTTGTGATAATGGCTATTTGCAAAAAGAAGGACGAAATTATTTGATTCAAAACGATGAGTCCTTGCATGAATTGGCGGATGTGTTGCGAAATTAGTCCCACAAACTTATTAGACATTGTAGGATGTGTATGGGTCTTAGCGTACAGATCCAGTCAGGTTGTATCTTTTCTAGAAATTGTTCAAGTTCATGGTTTACGACCATTCCATCAATGGAATGGAGGGGGGAATATTTGTGACTTCACTTAATCTTTTTTTAACAGTTTTGTCACCCCAAAAACCGTTATCATAGATATAGGAATCAACAAAATAATTAGGAACAGAGCGAGTAGATCTGTAGTTGGGTTAAAAGGAACAAATCGATTAAAAATAAATCCACCTAGTTGAAAATATAGATAAAATAGAATAAGGGTGAGTAAAAATTCGAGTAATCGCTTTTTCATCGATGAGCACCTCGTGTAAATTGATTATTCATATTTTACCATGTTTTAAAAAAAGAACAGGGAAGTTGGTTTTATTTGATGAAAGGGGACGATGAAGTTGGATCAACGAATGAAGGACTTTATGGGTAAAAATAGCTCCTTTAGTGCAGAAGAAATGGAAGCCATTATGAAGGACCTTGTGATAGAATCATATGAAAAAAATACGATTCTTCTCAAACAAGGAGAAATATCAAGCAAATGTTATTTTGTCCTAAAGGGGTGTGTGCGTCAATATTTCATTGATGCGGATGGCAAAGAGGTAACGGTTAATTTCTTTACAGAGGAACAAGCTGTTGTCCTTTTTAAAAGCTATAAAAATAAAGTGCCCAGTGATTATTTTCTAGCTTGTAATGAGGAATCTACTCTTGTTGTTGGGACTCTTGAATCGGAAGAAACGATGTATCGGCAATTCCCAGTTCTTGAGAAGTTAACGAGGGACATGGTTGAAGAAAATTTTGGAAAGGAACAAGATGAAAGAGTTCGTTTCATCGCACAAGCTCCAGAGGAGAGGTATCAACTCCTATTAAAGCAAAGGCCAGAACTTATCAATCGTGTTCCTCAGCATCAGTTAGCGAGTTATCTTGGGATTACGCCTGAATCCTTAAGCAGAATCAAAAGGAGAATATCTCAAGGGTCATGATCTATCGTTTTCCACCCTTCATTAACATCCAGATCCCTAACCCTAGCTCCCCAATGGCCATCGGTAGACTCAAAATGGATTCAAGATTTCCTGTTACCTTCTCCAATTGAGGTAGAAAAACATCCATCGTGTGAATTAGCATATAGCTTACAGAAGCAATAAGCATGAGAATCGCCAGTATTTTTGGGATGAAATGAGCTTTTATCATCATCCACCCAATCAACAAAAGATGAAAAGCAAAGATAATTAAGCCGAAAGACCATATTTTTTCATAGGACATAACAGACAACATGACAGAGGAGGATATGTCCTCTATTTGATAAGAACGACTCCCATTTAAAAGGATCGGTATGTGTACCAATTGAAAGATAGCTACTCCGAGAAAAGCGGTATACATCAGACGAAACCATGCTGCGAGTAATGAAAGATGTTTATGAATGGGCTCAAAGAAGATGTACAGGGACCAGGACAGGATCAGATCAAGGATGAGGATAAGGAGCCAACTGAAAATACCTGCCTGAAAAAGGAACATCGATTCTTCGATATTACGAACTGTCCTGAGTGCATCGCCATCAACAATTAAACGAGTACTTACAATCCCCACTGAAAACATGGCCAAAAGAGCCATCATAATCATGGAAAATCCTGTTATCATCGCCATTTTCCGAAGTGTTGTTTTTTCTGTTTCATATACATGCATCAAATCTCCCTCCCCTATATGTTGAAGATAGCATAGGGAGTTTTTTTGTTTCATTGACTTAAGTTAAGGAAACCAAAAAATAGGCGTGAACCTCTTATAGATTGACGCCATTCTTCAAATATAAACGTAATTATGAACGCAACCAGGAAGTTGCAAGGAGTAAAGCACCTTTGGCAGCCTCTGTTTCAGCAAATTCATTAAGCATAACAAAATCATGAATGATTCCTTGGAAGCGAACGGCGGTAACAGGGACTCCTGCTTCGCGAAGTTTATTTGCGTATGCTTCACCTTCGTCACGTAGGACATCAGCTTCAGCCGTGATCACTAGTGCTTGTGGTAAACCAGTTAATTGTTCTTTTGATGCGCGGAGAGGAGATGCTGTAATTTGTGCTCGATCTGTTGGATCTGTTGTGTATTGATCCCAAAACCATTGCATTCCATCTCTTCTAAGAAAATAACCTGTTTCAAATTGGTGATAAGACTCAGTATCAAAGTCAGCATCTGTCACTGGATAGAAGAGAAGCTGCTTGCTGATTTTTGGCCCTTTACGTTCTTTCGTCATTAAGGTAATAGCCGCAGCCATGTTTCCACCGACACTATCCCCTGCAACAAAAAGATGGTCGATATCAAATTGTTGTTGATCGGCTTCCGCTTCCACCCATTTAAGTACCTCATAAATTTCTTCAATGGCAATAGGGTATTTCGCTTCTGGAGAAAGACTATATTCTGGAAACACAACAATCGCATTCGTTTCGACAGCTAGCTTACGAGTAAGACGATCATGTGTATGGGAGTTTCCAAATACCCAGCCTGCACCATGTATATATAAAATGACAGGCAATTTAGTATCGGAATTATCAGGGCGTACAATTCTTACTTTAATTTGTTTTGAAATGTCACTATGAATCGTCATATCTGAAATTAGAGTGTGAGGTTTATCGATTTCTCCAGATTGTACAGAGTCCACCACTTTTCTACCTTCAACGGGGCCTAAATCAAATAAGTATGGTGGGTTTGCTGTAGCCTCAATAAAGTTTTGTGCCGCTTTTTCTAAAGAAAGATTTTTTTTCATTTTGAACAACTCCTCTTTTTATATTGCGCACAATTAAATTGTGTATAATCGAATGATACTACCAGTGAATTAAGTTGTCAACAATTAAATTTTGCAAAATTAATATAAAGAAGATGATAATTTGACGCTAGTTAATTTTGTCCATTATAATTTGATTCATAATAATGGTTCACAACTAGTTTGAAGGGAGAATCTTAATATGGAAAAAAAGTATGAATTTACAACGCTTGAAGACCATCTCTGTTTTTCTTTATATGCTTGTTCGAGGGCTATTCTTCGTTTATATAGACCTTACTTAGATGAGTTAAAACTAACCTATCCTCAATATTTAGTTTTGGTTGTACTGTGGGAGCGGAAGGAAGCAACGGTTAAGGAGCTAGGTCAATTACTGGATCTTGACTCAGGCACACTTACTCCAATGTTAAAAAGAATGGAAAGCTCGCAGTTGATAGAGCGGATGAGAGATCCAGCAGATGAGAGAGTAGTTATCGTGCGAATAAAAGAAGAGGGATTGGCATTACGTGATAAGGCGCAATGTATCCCCCAATCACTTATTGAGGCGACGGGAATGTCAGTGGAAGAAATGAACGCCTTTAACCAGGCAGTAAGAAAGCTATCAAATGTGGTCATTACTAAATAAGGCTCTTTCGCAAACATGGTTGCTTTTGGAAAGCAATAAGAAACAAAATGCCCGATTTAGGGAGTGAAAAGTGCCGTCGCACACTTCATATATGGCCACAACCGTGATCTAAGGGGAAAAACCAGCTTCTGAGTTTTTACAAATAACCACGATCTACACGAAAACAGTGATAAATAAAGCCTTAAATATGCTAACTGGGGTTTTTTGAAGTTCTTTGAGCTTCGAGAAGCCTTTTATTAATTTATTCCCTTTAAAAACTTTAGGAAATCTTAAGAAGTAGCATCCTTTTTTCTTAAGAACTCATTCTTATACTGAATGTATATTTCAAGTATGAGGTGATGAAAGATGGAAATGATCACTTTTTTAAATGAGTTTGTAAAGTTCCCAAGAAATACTGGAGCAATAGCACCTAGTTCAAATAAATTAGCAAGGAAAATGGTAGACTCGATTCTTTTTAATGAAGCGAAAGTTATCGTAGAATTAGGCCCTGGAACAGGAGTGTTCACAAAGGAAATCATGAAACAAAAGAAAAAAGAAACGCTATTAATTCTTATTGAGATTAATGAGAATTTTTATAGAAATTTGCAGAAAAAATATGAACATGATGAAACTGTACAAGTTTTTCATGGGTCAGCAGAAAATATAAGAGAGTATATGACAGAACTCAATATTGAAGCAATTGATTATGTACTGTCAGGACTGCCTTTTACCTCTTTACCATTAGATGTATCAAAGAGGATTCTTGAAAATAGTAAGGAGTTACTTGTTCCAAAGGGCAAATTCATTACTTTTCAATATTCTCTTGTAAAAAAAGCATTCATTCAAGGGTACTTTCCCTCGATTTCAAAAAAAAGTATGGCTTAATTTCCCGCCAGCATTTGTTCTTTCATGTAAAAATGAATGAATTTAGGCGTAAGAATCATTATGAGATGCCTGCGTCGATGAATATATAAGCAAGGAGAGAGCAATGAAGAATACAACGAGTATTTTGATCGTGGATGATGATGCGGAAATTCGTAAATTAATTAAGCTCTATCTTAAAAATGAAGCGTACCGCATTATTGAAGCGGAAAATGGTCTTGAAGCGATTGACATTATGGAAAAAGAAAGTGTTGACTGCTTGATTATGGATATTATGATGCCGAAATTAGACGGTGTAGAAACACTTATGAAAATACGGGAAGAGAGAATTGTTCCCGTTATTTTACTGTCTGCAAAGGGAGGAGATATGGACAAGATTACGGGTTTAAGTCTCGGTGCTGATGACTATGTAACAAAGCCGTTCAATCCTCTTGAATTACTTGCAAGAGTTAAGGCGCAGATTCGTCGGTATAGGCAATTCCAAAATAATCGTGACAAGCAAATGGATATCATCACGATTCGAAATCTTGAAATTCATCGGGACTCTAGACAAGTGAAAGTCAATGGACAAGAGATTGTCTTTACCCCTAGGGAGTATGAAATCTTAGTTTAACTAAGTGAAAATCCTAATAGAGTTTTTAGTAATGAACAAATTTATAAGAGCATTTGGAAAGAAGATAGCTTTGGCTCAGAAAATACGGTTATGGTGCATATTCGTAATATTCGCGAAAAACTTACAAAAGCCTCTGAAGAACGTTTTATTGAGACTGTTTGGGGAGTGGGGTATAAAGTGCAATGTTAAAAAATAGGCTTTTCGCAAGTCTGCGTACAAAGCTTCTTGTGAATATAGTAGTTAGTATGTTCATTAGTACCGTTCTATTCATTTTTTTAAACAATTCATTACTTTATGAAATGTTTGTTGAAAAAATTTCTTTTATCCAGTATCAATCCTATATGAGGTGGGTATTTCTTTTAAGCATTGTGGTGTTCATCTTCATATTTTCCATTATTTTTCGGCAAACGCTCCATTATATTAGAGAAATGGAACGGGGCATTAAGAGGATGGCGTCAGGTAATTTTGATCGTTTAATAAAAGTTAAAGGATGTGATGAGTTAGCTTCCTTATCTCAAAATATTAATAAGATGGCAAGTGAACTGAAGCAAAAGTTTGAAGATGAAAGGCAGCTGGAGAAAGAGAAGACCGAACTTATCATGAATGTCTCCCATGATCTGCGTACACCGCTGACATCCATGCTGGGCTTTCTTCAGGCAATTAAAGAGAAACGTTATGAATCTAGTGAGGAACTTGAGGAATATGTAGACATTATTTATCAGAAATCTAAAAGGTTGCAAAATCTAAGTAATGATTTGTTTGAGCTAACGAAGTTGACAAGCTCAGGCGTTCAACTAGATAATCAATGCGTCTCCTTAAACATGGTGATACAACAACTTTTGAATGAATATGAATCAAGTTTACCGAAGGATGTTCATTTAAGGAAAATCCTCTCATCCGAAGAAATTATCATTCATGCAGACATAGAGAAATTTATACGATTGCTGGAAAACTTAATTTCCAATGCGATTAAACATGGTCTTCGTCCAGGTGAAATTGTCATTGAAACGAGAATAGAGAATAACCAACTTGCAGTGATTGAAATCGCAAATCGTTCGCATGAAATAACGGTTGAAAAACTGAACAATCTTTTTAATCGCTTCTACCAAATCGATCAATCACGCTCAAAAGGTGGTTCTGGTTTAGGGCTTGCTATTGTGAAAAGCATTGTTCAGATTCATCAAGGAAAAGTGAATGCATCATTTAAAGATGGTTATTTTTCGATTACGATCGAATGGCCTTTAGCGTCTGAGAAAAACTTAATTTTAGAATAAGAAAAAACACAAGATTACTCTGATGGCGAGAACCTTGTGTTTTTTTGTTTAATAAGTTGTGCTAACTGAACTAATCCAGATTCGAGTTGTTCCATTGAAGCGTATGAATAGGAGATTCGAAGGTGCTTGTGGTTTTGTTTGTCATAGATAAAGCCTGGATTTAAAAGAATTCGTTCTGTAAGCGCTCGTTCGAATAATGTTCGTGTCGATGTATCTATTGTTAATTGTAGCCAGATATAAAAGCCACCTTGCGGAATATTCCATGTGGCGATTTCTGAGAAATAGTTTTGTAAAATTTGCAGTGTGAAATCCCTTCTCGCTTTTAGCTCTGCCCTGATGTCCTTCAAAAAATGCTCATATAAGCCACTGCTAATCCATTTTTCTACTGCAAATTGGGAAAGCGAGCTTGAGCCATAATCCGTTTGCATCTTAATATCAGCTAATCGATCAATGACGGGTTCAGGGCCAACAACCCAACCGATTCGTAGCCCTGGGCTTAATGTTTTTGAAACACTTCCAATATACAAGACATTTCCTTGAGGATCCTTTGCTTTTAAAGGACTGGGAGGTGGGACATCAAACCATAATTCACGATAAACATCATCCTCAATAATTGGCAATGATGCGTTTTGGGAGACTTTTAATAGTTCTGCCCGTCTGCTCTCAGACATGACTGCTCCAGTTGGGTTATGAAAAGAAGGAATCGTATATAATAGGGCCGCTTCGCGCTGGCGTTTTAAATATTCGATCTCATCGCATTTGATCCCATCCATATCTAATGGCACCCCCAATAAATTCATTCCTGCAGATTGGAAAACATGTATGGAATTCAAATAGGAAGGTGTTTCGTGAAGGATAGTGGAACCTCTTTCTAATAACCCGATTGAAATTAATTGTAGCGCTTGAAGTCCGCCAGAAACGATCAAAATCGATTCAGGAGATGCTACAATCTCTTTCGAATGTAAATATTTACTGATTGCTTGACGTAAAGATAAACGGCCCTTTGGCTCCACATATCCAAGTGAAAAGTTCTCATCGTAATGATCGTGAAAAATTTCTGCCATTTTTTTATTAGGTAATAAATCGGGAGATAATTCACCGGTACCTAAGCGGATAATCGTTGGATCCGCCTCCGCTCTATTAATCTCTTGAATCATGTCGATGTTTGGTTTATAAATGCCTGAAGACACGTAACTTTTCCAATCAGGGGATGATGTTGATGAAAGGAGACTCCAAGTATTGTTGACGACTTCAGTCCCACTTCCGACTTTCGTTTGTAAAAGTCCATCGGCAATCAAGCCTTCAAGCGCATAAACGACGGTACTTCGATTTACATCAAACTGTTTTGCCAAGCTTCTTTGAGTTGGAATCTTAGTTCCTACTGTCCATTCTCCGTACATAATCTTTCTTTTTAAATAATCATAGATTTGTTGATGTAACGGAACAGATGATTTTTTTTCTGGTTTCCAGTGTAATTCTTGCATAAGGGCCCCTCTATTTTTTAAAAGTTTTCTTTATTTTAGCAGATTGGTTGGGTCGGGGACCATCCAATTGGTTGCAGACAGGACGTTTATGATCCAGTACTCTAGAAGAAAAGTGGAGGACAACGAGATGCAAGCACTTATTCATGGAATGCTCTTAGCATTTGGCTTAATTTTGCCGTTAGGGGTTCAAAATGTCTTTATTTTCAACCAAGGGGCTACCCATAAGAAACTGATACAGGCGAGTCCAGCTATTTTGACAGCAGGTATTTGTGATGCCATTCTAATTCTGTTAGCGGTGCAGGGAGTCTCATTAGTCGTATTGAATTTTGAGTGGTTAAAAGTAGCCCTATTTTTAATTGGTTTAATCTTTTTAATCTATATGGGATTTGTCATGTGGAGAAGTAATCCTGAACAGAAAAATGGCGAACAAAAGCGATTTTCCGCAAAGAGGCAAATGACATTTGCTGCGTCAGTCTCCTTGCTTAATCCCCATGCGATTATGGATACGATTGGAGTAATCGGCACGAGTTCACTTGCGTATACAGGAGAAGATAAGTGGTTCTTCACGATGGCATGTATAACGGTCTCATTTGTTTGGTTTCTCTTCTTAGCGATTCTAGGAAGAAAAATAGGACAGCTCGATCGTGATGGCAAGTTGTTAAAACGAGTGAACCAACTATCTGCCCTCATTATTTGGGGGATGGCGACTTATTTGGGCTATCAGATTATTATTTAAAGTTGTAAAACTACTTCACAGATTGAATCCTTCCATTTAGTATAATATAGTAGATTAGTAATAATTTTACTTGAAGGAAGTGGAAGTTTTTCATGTGGAGTATTATTGCAGTTGTGATGATTGGACTACTACTTACTTGCTTAACACTATATAACCATAATAAAAAGCTGCAGCAGAAGGTAAATTATTTACAGCCTATTATTGAAACAGTAGAAAATGTACGTGATATTATCTATTACTGTGAAACAGTGCCGAAATTAAACTATCGTTACTTAAGTTCCACTGTTAATGAACTTATTGGACCGAATACATTAGAGGAACATCTACTTAATCCTGAGAAAATATTTGATATCGTTCATCCAGATGATCGTGAAATTTTGATGAAAAAGAGGAAAGGTACGCTGAATTTTTCTGATCCTATTAAAGTGAGATTTAGGAACCATCATGGCCAATATATATGGTTTGAGGAATATGCTACACCCGTATTTCAGGAAGGACATTTTGTTGCCGTACAAGGTGTTTTCCGGAACATTGATGAAAAAGTAGCCTTACAGCAGCAATTAGAATATAAATCGTCTCATGATGCACTAACAAATCTATATAATCGTGAATTTTTTCAAACAATGATGAAGGATTATGATGAAAATGAATATACTCCAATAGCAGTCATCGTGGCTGATTTAGATGAGTTGAAGTTTGTTAATGATCGGTATGGGCATCAAATCGGGGATGCATTAATACAAGAAACGGCGATACGTCTTAAAACCCACGCACAAGAAGACGCAATCATTGCTCGTATAGGTGGCGATGAATTTGCAATTCTTCTTCCAAATGTGAGTATTTTGCAAACAGAAGAATTTATAAAAGATGTCCGGTTTGAAATGGGACTTATTGGAGAGGGGCCAGCCCTTTCTGAGATTAAAATATCGATCGGATATGCATACGGTGCTTCTTCGAAAGGGGTAATGGAGCAACTATTAAAGGAAGCAGATGCAAAAATGTATCGTGAGAAAAATGGCAAAAAAGAATGCCCTTCTCCAGAAAAATCACTTCTGTTCGTTAAGTGAGGAAATGATAAAAGAGAAGTTGTTTTATCCCCATTCAGGATTTTGTTAAAGAGGCAGTGTCAGTTAAGACACTGCCTCTTTGTCATATAAGTTATGCTGCCGTTTCAATTTTTATCTGTCGCTCTTTACTTATGATTTTGTATATATACCAGGCTGTGACAACCAATGTAATGCTTAATCCAATCATGACAGAAACGTGATAATTTAGATGGAAACCTTCCGGAGCATAGAAAATGTAAGTCCCAACAACCCCTGTCATAAATAAAGCAGGAATCCCGCAAATCCAATGGAATTTTCCTTTGCGTAAACAATAGACGGTTGCTGCCCAAAGTGTTACTGTTGCAACGAGTTGATTGGACCAGCCGACATATCTCCATAAAAAAGAGTAGTCAATGGTAGATAAATAAAATGCAGGAATTGCGACAGGAATGGAAAAGTATAAGGCCTGCTTCCAATCGGTTTTCTTATTTCCATTTACCATTTCTTTTAAAATCATCCTGGATGAACGTAGAGCTGTATCCCCTGTTGTGATCGGTAAGATAATCACACCTAATACGGCTAAAATGCCACCTAATGTTCCTAAAAGGGAAGTGGAAATTTCGTTTACTGCACCAGCGGGGCCCCCCGCAGCAATGGCTGCTTGTAATCCTTCTGTTCCGTTAAAGAATGTCATCCCTGCTGCTGCCCAAATCAGGGCGATCACTCCTTCACCGATCATGGCTCCGTAAAATACTTTACGACCATCACGTTCGTTTTTAAGTGTTCTAGCAACAATGGGACTTTGCGTACAATGGAATCCAGAGATTGCTCCGCAAGACACCGTAACCATTAATAATGGCCAAATAGGCAGTTCTTGTGGATGAAGATTAGCCAGTGTGAGATTAGGAATAGGTGTGTCGAAAAATAATAGAGCGCCTCCGATGGCGACGGCCATGAAAATTAAGATTGCACCAAAGAGGGGATAGATTTTGCCAATAATTTGATTTACCGGCAGGATTGTTGCTAGTAAAAAGTAAGCAAAGATCATGATAAGAACGGTACCAAATGACAACGAAGTAAGTTGGGAAATTAATTGTGCAGGGCCAGCCGTAAAGGCAGCTGCAACAAGAATCATTAAAACAAGAGAAACAATATTAATGATAAATTTCATATTTTTCCCTAAATAACGTCCGATTAGCTCTGGATATTGAGCACCGTTGTGACGAAGGGACATCATGCCGGAAAAATAATCATGAACCGCCCCAGCAAATATACAACCAATGACAATCCAAATGAACGCAACAGGTCCATACAAAGCACCCATTAATGCACCGAAGATCGGACCAAGTCCAGCAATATTCAATAATTGGATAAGCCAGCCCTTCCACCATGGCATCGGCACATAGTCAAGACCATCTTCCTTCGTATAGGCAGGTGTTTTTTGCTCAGGATCGATCCCGAAAATGCGCTCGACGATTTTTGCATATACGACATAGCCTAAAATTAAGAGTACAATAGATGAAAGAAATGTAAGCATATAAGAAGCCCCCTGATGATGAAAACTTAAATATTCAGAAAATAATTATTATACTAACAAAAATAACTCAAATCATCAATCATTTTTTCAGAAAAATAAAATAATGTCTGTTTTTGGTAGAAGAGTGTGGATAAAACAATAAGTTCATATATGAGGGGAAGGGTTTTGATGTGTAGAAAAGTAAAACAAGCGCAATCCATTTCGGAATTGCGCTTTATTTATTTTACATTTTTTTAGAGTTCAGGTTCCTCAAAATCGCCAGGAACATCAACTAATGTGATGATATCTCGAATATCATCTATGGAAAGAGTATTTGCAATTTTTTCAATATGCTCCAGTTGAATTCGTTCTCGTTTCCCGTTAGCGAGTTCACTCAATGCCGCTCTGCGGATCCCTGTACGTATGTGGAGTTCACTAATTGACATATTGTATTTATGGAGTAAATCATTAACACGGATGACTACTTTCTTCACTATTTTCCACCCTTCCACTCATTTCATTCTAAAGTTGACTGTACACTTAAGCGTACAATATAATAAAGGTATTGTATGTACGTATAAGCGTACATATAAATGGTGAACTTGATGAATTTATTCTTGCTTCCAATCTGTCTTTCAGAAGTCAGATTATTATGTAGTAAAAATAATTTATTAGGAGGGGAATATGTTTACGGGATTTAAGAATGAAGACATTATGCGTACATATCAGCTTGCTGTTCAACTGAAGCTTGACCAAGACTTTATTCAAATTCTTAAAGATGAAATGGAGCAACGGGGACTTCAAGTTGAGGAAAACATGGGAAGGAATAGAGTAAAGAAATAATCACCGACCAAAGTCTTAATCAAGACTGTTTTCGTACGGATTGTGGTTTGGAATGGCTCTAGTGCCAGCCATTCCGTCTTATACTAGGAGTCGTTACGCACAAAGTAAATAGCTCTTTTTTTGTTGTTTCATTTATGGAGCAACAATTTTTTTCCGTATGATCATTTCTGCAACAACGAGATTGATCATCCAACAAAGCCAAACCGCAATCATATAGGATGTTCCATAAGGAATATGAGTGATGTGATGAGCAATTGCGACAATGATATAGATCGTCATATTGGCAAATGACAGAAAGAAGCTACGAATCATCCATTGACTATGAGGTACAATCTTTTTATTTTTAATATGCCAATAGCCCAAGAGCGTCGTACCGAGCCACAGAATATTTAAAATAAGAAATCCGACTGTACTTGGCCAACCACCGGTTGCGAAAAACGAGACATATACTCCAGGAATGAAATTGAGAATAATAGAAAGGACGTATAATCGTCCATTCCAACGGTGAAATTTTATAGATTTCACCCTTATTTTTTTAAGAATTCCCAATGGTCCAGTAAGAAGGGAAATGACGGCTAACAAAATATGGACACGAATCATCGCGATCCAAAGGGATTGATTGTGTAAAAGCGAATCTTTTCTCGACATAAAGGATTCAAACATCGGATCAACCATAAAGTTTTTCGATAATGTATGGAGAATCCACATGAATGGAACGATGATAATCATAATTTTAATGAATTTTTTCAAAATCTTTCCTCCCTGGATGCTTAAACAAATAAATTTCGATTGGTCATAATGAAGATGGCCACTATGATGAATAGACATAGGCACCATCCATAACACGTTAACGTTGTACGGTGTTCAAGTAAGTACATCTCAGGTTGTTCAGCTTGCATTCCTTTTTTTAACTGTCCAAGTAACATGCCCATTAAGCCACCAATGAGGATGAGCAGTATCATGGCAACGATAAGCCATAGAGTTGATGGATAGGAAGAATACATCATCGTCATCCAAACTCCTGAAACCAATAGAAAAACTAAGGCGTAATGCCCCCCTCTAGAAAATGCCAAAATAGTGGTCAGAGTAGTCTTTAATTCATGCCCCTTTAGAGCAAATAGACGATGCAAAATAAAGGGGTACGAAAGAAATACCCCTAAAAATAAAGCACTTATGATATGAAAAAACACTAGGATTGAATACAATGTGATCACTCCCATTTACGAGATTCGTACTCCAGTTAGTTTAGATGGTGGTAACATCCCAGCCTTCGCTTCACCCGTCATGCGGTTTCTGTCTATCGATACGCAAAACTTTAAGGTTAGACGCATCGGCTTCGTTACTTTCATGGACCATTTTAATTGATGCTCTTCTAGTATGAGATGATCCAAAGGTACGGTATCACTCCCATGTTTCCCATTTCCAACCAATTGTCCGTTTATTCTGTCTATCTCAAACATGACGGAAAGTTTGCCAATCGGAGTGGTGATCGTTGTATCCCATTTTCCTAGAAAATCAGTATTGTCTTTTGTTGATATGGGGGGATGAGTTGCTTCTATGATCGGATCATTATGGAGTTCTATAGGTGTTTTTCCTTCAGCTTTCCAAACTGTCCCTCTCCGTTCATATTCGAATAGTTGCTCAACGGCATGTGCAATTTGGGGTCCTAATTCTCGTTCAACTAAATAGAGCGCAAGATCGAGCCCAGAAGTAACACCACCTGCTGTGATCAGATCTCCATCATCTACGATTCGTGCCTTCACAGCAATGGCATTAGAGGCGTTCAAAAGCTCCATTCCCATATGATGAGTAACAGCATGGCGTCCTTCTAATAGATCAGTCATGGCTAAAATAAGAGAGCCGCCACATACAGTAGAAAGAAGGATATCGGGTTTTTCTAGGACGTTCTTTAGCAACATCCCTAATTCGCTTTCAGCCGCTTTTTTTAATTTGACTGGGATGGAATCGAGCCCGTGATCATGTACAGAGCCAGATGCACCTGGAATCACAATAATTCCTTTCTTATTTATATTTAATTTATCGGTTGCTTGAAGCTGAACGTGATTCACTCCGCTTGTCACGAGTCGTTCTCCTTCTGCTGACACAAGCTTGACCATTAATTCCTCGTCCGTGTACATTGCCGCCGCCGTAAAAACTTCATAAGGAGCAATGGCATCTAGCAAATCAAATCCATCGAATAGTACAATTTGAATCTCCATTTTGGTAACCTCCGTTACTTTATCTTAATTTCTGTACTGCTAGAATAACGAGTAGTTATCTCAAATGGTCGATCAAAAGGATCACAAAATAATCACAATGGGACTGCTTTCGTAAGTAAAATGATAAACTAAGGGTAAATTTTAATTGGCAGCGAAAGTAAGGTGGGAGTTCGTGAAGGATATACAAACCATTTTAGTAGTGGATGATGATAATAGTATCGTTGATCTCATGAGAGACTTTTTAGAAATGGAAGGATTCCAAGTCGCAACCGCCAATGATGCACAACAGGCTCTAAAGGTTATAGAGAACCAAACTATTGACGCCATGATCCTCGATATTATGATGCCAGGGCAAAATGGTTTTGAGCTATGTAGACAGATTCGGCTGGAAAATAATGTCCCGATCCTTTTCTTAAGTGCGCGTAGTGATGATGTAGACAAGATTCGCGGGCTCGCACTTGGAGGAGATGATTATATCGTGAAAACAGCTTCACCAGGGGAGATTGTGGCAAGAGTAAAGGCAGTATTAAGACGATTTAATTCTCAGATGGCTGCGAAATTCAAGATTTTAGATTACGGGCGACTAACGTTGGATTTGTCCACAAGAGAGGTATTGGTAGACGGACGACCCATTTCATTAACACCGAAGGAGTATGATTTACTCCAATTGTTTGCCGAACACCCCAAATTTGTTTTTTCCTATGAGCAATTATTGGAGAAATTCTGGGAAGGAGTCGGTGATAAGCACACAGTTCGTGTTCATTTAAGTCGCCTTCGTGAAAAAATCGAGCCCAATCCAAACGAACCGCATTTTATCGTCAATGTTTGGGGCGTAGGCTATCGTTTTAAAGGGGAATAACATGAAAACAATTCGAATTCGTACATTTACCATTCTATCCTTACTTCTCATCCTCACATTTCCATGGGTATTTTATGTTGCTACCCATTTACTTGTAATGAACACATGGAGCATTGGAAAAGTTTCTATAACACAAACGGATTCCAAAATGACCTTAATGATTGGAGTGCTTATCGGCTTATTTCTCGCCTTCCTATTCGTCTGGGGAATGTATCGAAAGTATATTCTCAAACCGTTAGAGCATATGAGTCAAAGTGCTAGGCAAATTGCGGAAGGAGATTTAGAGGTCCAGTTGTCCACATCACGCATTACAGAAATTCGAGATGTTCATGAGGGATTTAGCGTGATGGTGAAAGGGCTAAAGGAATCTTTTCAAAAGCAGACGGAGTTAGAAGATGAAAGAAGATTTGTAATTGCCGCATTGGCTCATGATTTGCGTACTCCGTTATTTGCCTTAAGAGGCTATTTAGAAGGTTTGGAAAAGGGAATTGCTGATACTCCAGATAAGAGAGCTAAGTATCTAGCTGTTTGCCAAGAAAAATCTGCCCAACTCGATCAACTAGTTGAGGACCTTTTTACGTTTACGAAGTCTGAATTCCATGGCTCGGATCTCCATAAGGCTGAAGTTAATGTTTTCCTCATTTTACAGAGGTCGATTGAAAATATTGGCCTACAAGCTGAACGAAAGAATATTAGAATTGAGTTGGATTATGTAGAAAATAGTATGTCTATAATGGGGGATGCCCATTTGCTAGAACGTGCGATGAATAATCTATTAGATAATGCGGTTAGACATACGCCAAGTCATGGGAAGATTTATGTGACAAGTAAAAAGGAAAATGATAAATTCATCTTCTCCGTTCAAGATACAGGGAGAGGCTTTTTGCCAGGTGATTTTGAACATGTCTTTGAACCACTTTATCGTGGGGAGTCATCGAGAAATCGCTCAACAGGAGGAACGGGTTTAGGATTGACCATTTCAAGGCGAATCATCAGACAGCACGGTGGAGATTTAGTGGCAGGAAATCATCCTGATGGAGGTGCAGTAATAACAGGTTGGCTACCGATAGAGAATAAATGTTCACCATAAAGCACGAATTTTCCTCTTTCTCGACCTACTTTTTGTTATAGTAATATATAAAGAAACCATTTTAATTGTGGAGGAAATCAAATGAGTAATTTGCCTAATTGTCCAAAATGCCAGTCTGAATATACATATGAGGATGGAGCCCTTCTTGTTTGTCCAGAATGTGCGCATGAATGGGCACTAAGTAGTGACGGGGAATACGGGGAAGAACAGAAAGTCTTTAAAGATGCCAACGGAAATGAATTAAATGATGGAGATACAGTGACGGTCATTAAAGACCTGAAAGTTAAAGGAAGCTCATCTGTCTTAAAGCAAGGAACGAAAGTGAAGAATATTCGTTTAGTCGATGGTGACCATGATATTGATTGTAAAATTGATGGATTTGGCGCTATGAAACTGAAAACAGAATTTGTAAAGAAAATCTAAACGAAATGCAGCGGACGAAAGCAATCCGCTGTATTTTTTTATTGTCCAAGAGTTTATAAGTTCCCTCGACCTGTGGATAAGTGTTCGTATAAACAGTTGGCGTATCGCTATGAAAAAATAACAGGAAAAATTCCGCTTAATAAGCAAACATCATGAAAAAGAGCCGAAATAACAGGAGAAATTCCTGCTATTCCTTCAAAAAATGCCAAAATAAACGATTTTGCTCTCCATAAGCGGAAAATCTTCCGTTATTTCTCCTAAAAGGGACTCCATCGAGGAGATAACAGGAAAAATTCCGCTTAAGGGTGAGAGATGTTTGGATCAAATTCGTCAAACCGGAAGCTTCCTACATTTTGTAGGATCTTTTTTATGGAAAACTGCTTCAGAATGTAGAGGCAGACCGGGATTGCGCAGGTTTTCTAGGGTTATGCGTACCTTTCGGTGATCATTGCGTAGGATTTCCGATTAATTGCGTACCTTTCGGGATTAATTGCGCATTTCACCAGATTCGTCTGTAGAAAAATAACGCAGGGAAATTTCCCAGCAAACGGGAAGATTCCCGAAAAACGATCGATAGTCCATTATCCTTTGATTGTATTGAAAACGTTTTCTGAAGATCGGATAATGCAAGTGTAAGGCAATGAATAAAACAACGAAGTCAATTTCAACATGCATCTTTTTCAATGGAGAAACAAATATCTACTGGTTATAGCCTCATACTAGAAGATATAAAGATGTTCGTTTCTTAATGGGACAAGGGCATGGAAGAAATGGATTAAACAAAAAAGAGGTGATTGTCTTGGAAAAAATTCAACGTTTTGGCGGTGCCATGTTTACACCGGTCTCATTATTCGCTTTTGCAGGTATTATGGTCGCCCTTACGATTATTATGCAAAACCCATTAATCGTTGGTGGTCTCGCAACGGAGGGGACAACATGGTATAGCGTATGGAATGTTCTAGAAGGTGGAGCTTGGACGATCTTTAATCAGATGGAATTGCTCTTTGTCATCGGACTTCCAATTGGTCTAGCAAAGAAAGCAAATGCTAGAGCGGCGATGGAAGCATTGGTTGTTTATTTAACATTTAATTATTTCGTTTCAAATATATTGCAATATTTTGGCTCAACATTTGGAGTCGACTTCGCAGCTGAAGTTGGCGGAGATAGTGGTCTTAAAATGATTGCAGGAATTAAAACATTAGATACTAGTATTTTAGGTGCTATCGTGGTCGCATCCATTGTCGTTTGGTTGCACAACAAATACTTCGATACAAAATTACCAGACTGGCTTGGGATTTTCCAAGGTTCTGCATATGTGGTCATTATCGGATACTTCGTCATGATTCCGGTTGCTCTATTGACTGCTTGGTTATGGCCAATGGTACAAACAGGAATTTCTTCCCTACAAGATTTCATGGCAACATCCGGAACATTTGGAGTATGGCTCTACATTTTCTTGGAGCGACTGCTAATTCCAACGGGCTTACATCATTTTGTCTACGTTCCATTCAACTTTGGACCGGCAATTGTTGAAGGCGGTCTTCAAAAATACTGGATGGAAAATATCGTCCAGTTTGGTCAATCAACAGAGTCATTGAAGACATTATTCCCTGAAGGTGGATTTGCCTTACACGGAAACTCTAAAGTGTTTGCAGCACCGGGAATTGCATTAGCATTTTACTTTACAGCGAAAAAGGAAAACAGAAAGAAAGTGTTGGCGCTTATTTTACCAGTAACATTAACAGCCGTTGTTGCTGGGATTACAGAACCATTAGAATTCACATTCCTATTCTTAGCTCCTGTATTATTTGTTATCCATGCGTTACTCGCAGCAACAATGTCTGCAACGATGTATGCGTTTGGAGTAGTTGGAGACTTTGGTGGCGGACTATTATCGATGGCATCAAAGAACTGGATTCCACTTTTCTCTAATCATTGGGGAACATATGTAACACAAATTGTTATCGGACTTAGCTTTACCGTTATCTATTTCTTAGTTTTCCGTTTCTTAATTCAGAAATTCAATCTAAAGACGCCTGGTAGAGAAGAGGCAAATGAAGAAGCGAAGTTATTTACGAAGAAGGATTACAAAGCAAAAAAGGCCGCTGAAAAAGGGGAAGCATTAGCGACTGCAAATGGCGGAAATCAGTATACAGAACAAGCTGGACTGTTTTTAGAGGCATTAGGTGGCAGTGATAATATCGAAACCATCAGTAACTGTGCGACAAGATTAAGAGTGAGTGTGAAAGATATTAATCTCGTCCAACCAGACGAAGCTTTTAGAGCCGGCGGAGCCCATGGAGTGGTTAGAAACGGCAAAGCACTTCAAGTAATCGTTGGACTTTCAGTTCCTCAAGTAAGAGAACAATTTGAACTCTTGGCACACCAAGGAAATTGAAGAGTTAAGGCAGAGAAACATAAATAAACATCAAGGGAGAGATATTCATGAAAAAATTCTCAGTCACCATTGCAGGCGGAGGTAGTACGTATACACCAGGTATCGTTTTATTAATGCTAGATAATCTGGATAAATTCCCCGTTCGCCAAATTAAACTATATGATAATGACGAAGCAAGACAGAAAATTGTCGCAGATGCATGTGAGATTTTGATTAAAGAAAGAGCACCAGAAATCGAGTTTGTGGCAACAACGGATCCAGAAACAGGATTTAGTGATATTGACTTTGTAATGGCGCATATCCGTGTCGGGAAATACGAAATGCGGGAATTAGATGAGAAGATCCCATTGAAATACGGTCTTGTTGGGCAAGAAACGTGTGGGCCTGGTGGAATTGCTTACGGAATGCGTTCTATCGGTGGCGTAATTGAAATGGTCGATTATATGGAGAAATATTCACCAAATGCGTGGATGCTCAACTATTCGAATCCAGCGGCGATTGTAGCGGAAGCGACAAGAAGATTGCGTCCAAATTCTAAAATCCTTAATATTTGTGATATGCCAATCGGAATTGAAGCAAGAATGGCAAAAATATTAGGACTTTCATCTAGAAAAGAAATGAACATTCGCTACTATGGTTTAAACCATTTTGGTTGGTGGACAGATATTCGTGACCAAGAAGGAAATGATTTAATGCCACAATTAATCGAACATGTGCAAGAGAATGGTTATGATGTTGGTATTCACAGTGATGGTAGCTGGCAACGAACATTCCAAGCAGCAAAGGATACACAAGCGCTTGATCCGAAAACATTACCGAATACGTATTTAAAATATTATTTCTTCCCTAATCAAGAAGTGGAGCATTCTGACCCGAATTATACGCGAGCCAATATGGTCATAGATGGTCGAGAAAAGAATGTATTCTCTGAATGTAACCGTATAGTGGAAGCTGGAACATCAGAAGGGACAACATTAAAAGCGGGAGATCATGCTTCTTATATCATTGATTTAGCACGTGCAATTGCTTACAACACCCATGAAAGAATGTTGTTAATTGTAGAAAACAAGGGTGCTATCTCTAATTTTGATGAAACGGCGATGGTTGAAGTACCATGTGTCGTTGGAGCGAATGGACCTGAACCATTAACACAAGGTGAAATTCCTCGTTTCCAAAAAGGATTAATGGAACAGCAAGTTGCTGTTGAAAAATTAGTGGTAGAAGCATGGATGGAGCAATCCTATCAAAAATTATGGCAAGCATTAACGCTATCAAGAACTGTTCCAAACGCAGAGGTGGCAAAACAAGTATTAGATGAATTAATTGAAGCCAATAAAGCGTACTGGCCAGAATTGCATTAATCAAAAAAAGGGGAGAAGTCGAACGAGCGGCTCTCCCCCTATTTGTAAACTGGTATTTATTATGCTCTCTCCCGATAAAAGGCTATAATAGAATTGTTATGCGATTTGTTGGAGGGAATGAGTATGCTTCAGGATTTAATCAACAAACATTATGATAAATTAACAGAAAATGATTTAGAAACATTACAATATGTTCTCAATCATATCGATGCCTGTAGCAATATGAGTATAATGGAATTGGCAAAGGCATGTGCTATGTCTAAGTCTTCAATCTTACGAATGACACAGAAATTAGGCTTTAGTGGTTATAGTGAGTTTAAGTATAGTCTAAAAAACGAACAATTAGAGATGAAAGAACATCAAAATCTATTTGACATTCAAGTAGAAGAGATCGAGATGACAAGGAAATTATTTAAACAGAATCAAATGGAACCGGTTTATCAGCATATCCATGAGGCAGAAACCATTTATGGCTTTGCAACTGGCTGGGGTCAAAAGAATGCAATGGAAGAGTTATCACGCAATCTCATTGCCTGTGATAAAAAGATGTTCATTATCCCAGCAGAACGGGAATTTGATATTCTTCTTTCTCGAATTAAGCAGAACGACCTTGTCATGATCATTTCATTAAGCGGTGATGTGACCAATATTATGAATAGTGTTAGGCAACTCTCTTTCCGAGGGGTTCCGACACTTTCAATTACTAGCTTCAAAAATAATAAGCTAGCAGAACTTTCTACGTACAATGTTTACTATGAGTCGACAAAGCTTGGGCGATATTATGGTTTTGAACATCGATCCTTTATCGGGTTATTTTCTATTCTAGACCTTATTTATAGAGGATATTTGAATTTTGCGCTTGAAAAGGAGCGAGACGATAATGAAGATACAACAGAATAACACAAACAAATGGTATACAACAATCCTCATATTATCGGTACTGATTCCCATTCTCTATGTGGTTTATTTATTTTTAGTCATACAGGGTAGCGAGCAATCAATTGAAGGTTTTTTGAATTCACAGCCCATCTATGCGGTTATTATGTTGATTGGTTTTATTAATCCGATATGGGGTCATTTTCTTAATCAAATCCCAAAAGAGGAACGAGTGAGAAAAGGGAGAGGAGACCGATTCCTTACGTTTATGCTGATTTCTCAATTAGTTGTAGGGAATATCATTATGGTGATTCTTGCTTTTTTAGCAAAAAGAAAGCTCCCATCCACTTCAATTCCACAACCATTAACAACCGTTGAAAAGCTAGTGGCAGGAGTTCTCCTTGTATTATCACTATTTGCTGGATTTATTTTATTAAAATTAACAATCTTTTCATAAGAAAGGTGGTCATTTTTTATGTTGTCCAAATTATTTGGTAAAAAAGAGACGAAAGTTCCCATTTATTCACCTGTGGATGGAGAGATCATTCCATTATCAGAAGTGCCAGATCCAGTTTTTTCTCAAAAAATGATGGGAGATGGTGTTGCGATTAAACCTTTAAATGGGACAGTTGTTTCCCCAATTGAAGGGAAAATCGTTCAAGTGTTCCCAACAAAGCATGCCGTAGGGCTTGAAACGAAGAATGGCGTTGAAATCTTAATCCATATCGGACTTGAAACTGTCGAGATGAATGGTGAGGGCTTCGAAGCTCATGTAGCAACAGGAGATTCTGTAAAACCTGGAGACAAATTAATTACCTTTGATCCAGAGTTAGTGAGAGAGAAAGCTGCTAGTGATATGATTCCTGTCATCATCACAAACACGGATCAAATGCAGTCGATTTCGAAAAGTGAAAAGCAATCTGTCCGTGCCGGTCAGGATGAAATCTTAACTATAGAAGTAAAATAATGATCGAACGTAACGCAAGTGAAGATGGATATCTTCACTTTTTTTGTATCAAAAATGAGTACTGTTAAATGATTTGAGGTCATTCCAAGAAGTATTTGGGATGACTTTTTTAATATATTTATTCAATATTTTACATTATTTAATAATATAGGTTTGACAATAGTGTATGACGCACAGTATTATAAAAATAGGAGTTGATGATATGAACGATACAAATGAACATTTAGATAAATTAATGCAGGAGTTAAGAAGAGGGACACTGACAATTGGCGTCTTAAGTCAACTGTTCGAACCACAGTACGGTTATTCTCTTGTAGCTTCCTTAGAGGAGAGGGATTTCCCGGTGGAACCGGGGACCTTGTATCCTTTACTTCGCAGATTAGAAAAGCAAGGACTTTTGGAAAGTAAATGGGATACAAATGAAGCCAGACCTCGGAAATATTATCTTCTGAGTGAAACGGGAAAAGAAGTTTTTGAACAACTTGTTGTCGAGTGGAAAAGTATGGTGGAAAGCTTAGATACACTGCTTGAAAACAAAGGAGGTAATTAAATGGAAACCATTGAACGGTATATTTACGCAGTGACACAAAAACTCCCCCATTCACAAAGGGATGATATTGCTAAAGAGCTGCGTAGTTTAATTGAAGATATGCTTGAAGAACGAGTGCAAGATGGTCAAGGGATAGAAGAGCATGTAGAGGAAGTCTTGCTGGAGTTAGGGGAACCACGGAAATTAGCAGAAAAATACCGAGAAAGTAAGCGCTATTTAATTGGTCCAGAGTTATTCGATCCTTATATGATGGTATTAAAAATTGCATTAATTTCCACTGGGGCTGTTATTGGAGTGGGGTTTATCATCAACATTATTTTGGATCCACCTTCTATTTTACAATCTTTCATTTCTTGTATCATTTCCTTAGTAACTGGCCTACCGATGGCTTATGGCTGGACGACATTTGTATTTGCGATGATTCAATTTTCAGCTGAGAAAGAGTTGAACAAGACGACTAAGAAGATAAAGCAAGGCTGGGCACCTTCTGATTTACCAGCAATTCCAGATCCAAAAGGGCAAGTAAAGCGAGGAGAAGCAATAACTGGAATAGTAATTCTAATTATTTTATTGGTGATATTCGGATTTTCTCATGAGTACTTCGGTGTGTGGTTCTTTGAAGATGGGAAGTTTCGTAAGGTAATTCCAATTTTTAACGAAGAATTGTATGGTTATTATTTCTTTTTTATTGTATTGATGTTCGGTTTTGGGATCATAAAGGAATGCGTGAAATTAATTTATGGAAGATGGACGATGAAGCTTGTTCTATTTACAACTATCGTAAATATCATTTCCTGTATTGGTTTACTATTCATCATTGCAGAGCCGGCTATTTGGAATCCAAACTTTATGAATCAATTAATTGAAAATGGGCTTATCTCTTCTGGGAGTGAAGCTTATAATGTAGTTAAGGTTATTTGGGAGAAAACGACAATCTGGCTATTTATTCTATGGTTACTAGCATTAGTTTGGGATGCTGTTGATGGTTTCTTAAGAGTGAGGAAAAGTAAATAATGTTTGTTAACGTCAAAGCACAGTGAATGATAAGATTCATTGTGCTTATTTGTGCTGGAAAATAGTTGTTATTTCATAAATCTTGGCAGAATGCGAGTTGTTTGCTAGAATTATTGATTGTGGCTCACCTATTTTTTAGGGAGAGCGGGTAGGGAGAGGGCTAATTGAATAGTTAGGTATTATAGATGTTTAATCAACTTTTTCAACTGGAAAAGAATGAGACAACGATCAAGCGGGAGCTGCTAGCAGGAATTGTGAGCTTTTTTACGATCGTCTATATTATTGCGGTCAATTCTCTGATTCTATCAGAAGCGGGAATTCCATTAGAAGCGGCAATTTTAGCGACGATTATCACCTCTTTTGTAGGTTGCTTACTGATGGGTTTTTGGGCAAATGTTCCGATTCTCCTCGTACCAGGGATGGGCGTGAATGCCTTATTTTCGTACACCATTGTTCAATCGATGGGGATGTCATGGCAAGAAGCACTAGCCGTTGTCTTTGTTTCAGGGATCATTTTTATGATCGTGGCATTCTCACGCTTTTCTAAAACACTGAGTGAGGCAATTCCCCAGTCCTTAAAAGAAGCGATCACGATTGGACTTGGATTCTTTCTCATGCTCATTGGCCTTGAAAAGGGGGGCATTGTCGAAAAGGGTACCAATTCGATTATTGCATTAGGGGAGTTAGGCGAACCGCAAGTGCTGGCAACGGTGTTCACATTTCTCATAGCGATCATTTTATTTTTACGCAATGTACCTGGAAACTTTCTCATTACAGTCGTGGTGGGAACGGTGCTGGCTTGGGCTTTTGGACTTATTGATTTCCAGCAATCAGAGGCAGACGCCTTTTCTCTTTCTGATTATATGGGGGTATTTGGGGCCTTGTCTTTTGACAATATCCTCTCATTAGGTTTTTGGATTGCGGTCTTTTCCTTAACGATGGTGCTCGTCTTTGAAAACATCGGATTGGTACATGGTCATGTTTCTTTCATTAATCGTTCAGACCGATTTTCCCGTGCATTTCAAGCTAATTCGGTATCTGTCTTTCTATCCGGTCTGTTTGGTTCAAGCCCGACAGTAGCAACAGTAGAAAGTACCGCAGGAATGGCTGCAGGCGGAAGAACAGGTTTAACGACTGTGACGACCGGTCTTTTGTTTCTTCTTTCCGCATTTTTTATTCCGGTCATTAAACTGATCCCGAATAGCGCCGTTGCGCCGATCTTGATCATTATTGGTGGATTAATGCTGCAAAACATTCGTAATCTGAATTTAGGAGATTTGAGTGAAAGCTTTCCAGCGATTTTTATCATCGCCATGATTCCTTTCACGTACAGCATTGCAGATGGAATTGCCGTTGGATTCATTTTGTATCCGATCTTGAAAATTGCGATTGGAAAAGCGAAAGAAGTCTCGGTGACGCTATACGTCATTGCCAGTCTATTTCTTTTCAACTTTGTTTTTCATATAATGGGTTAATCAAAAAAGCTCTCCGGGATCCTGGAGAGCTTTTTTTGAACGATAAATCATGATTTCTATAGCGGCTCTAAGAGAGATTCTAGTATCCGATCTATCACTTTTGCATAGTGATGGGTCCTGTTATCAATGTACTACTTTTAATAGGAATATCGGTATGAAAACATAACAGGAAAAATTCCGCTTAATGAGCAAGCATCATGAAAAAGAGCCGAAATAACAGGAAAAATTCCTGCTATTCCCTCAAAAAATGCTCAAATAAACGATTTTGCTCTCCATAAGCGGAAAATCTTCCGTTATTTCCCCAAAAAGGGACTCCTTTGAGGAGATAACAGGAAAAACTCCGCTTAAGGGGGAGAGATGGTTGGCTCGAATTAGGCAAACCAAAAGCTTCCTACATTTTGTAGGAGCTTACCATCACCAATTCGTATGAAAAAATCCTTCAGCATCTGTGCGCTCATACGTATGGGCACCGAAATAATCACGTTGTGCCTGAAGTAAGTGAGCGTTGGATCTTCCAGTACGATAGCTATCATAATAGGTCAAGGAAGAGCTGAGGCAAGGAAATGCAACTCCTGACACGATTCCCTCACAAACGACTTTTCGCAGTCCATTTTGATAATCTTTCATCTTCTCAGCAAAATAAGGTGCGATTAATAAATTTGCTAAACGATCTTGTTCTTCGTACGCTTCGCTGATTACATTTAGAAATTGTGCACGGATGATGCAGCCACCACGGAAAATGAGGGCAATATCTTTTAACGGCAGTTTCCAGTCAAAAAGCTCGGAAGTCATTTTATACTGGTTGAACCCTTGAGCATAAGCACAAATTTTCCCCATATATAAAGCTTGTCTGACAAGTTCCACCCATATTTGTTTATCTAGCAGAGACGGCTCCTGTTCTGGACCAGTTAAGAGCGATTGTGCCGTCATACGTTCCTCTTTTAAGGCTGAAATATACCGAGCAAAGAGGGATTCTGTAATGATTGATGTCGGGATCCCATGGTCAATTGCTTGGATACTCGTCCATTTTCCTGTTCCTTTTTGCCCCGCTTTATCGAGAATGACATCAATAAGTGGTTGTCCTGTTTTTTCATCCTTTTTTCTTAAAATTTCAGCAGTAATCTCGATTAAATAACTTTGAAGTTCTCCTGCATTCCATTCTTCAAAAATATCAGCAATTTCCTCAACCGATAATTGGAGCTTTTCTCGTAAAAACGTATAGGCTTCAGCAATGAGCTGCATATCTGCATACTCAATCCCATTATGGACCATCTTCACGAAGTGTCCGGCTCCTTTTGGGCCGATATACACACAGCATGGGTTACCATCCACTTGTGCAGCTATTTTAGTAAGAATCGGAGCAGCTTTTTCATAGACATCACGGTCTCCACCAGGCATAATAGATGGCCCTGTTAAAGCTCCTACTTCACCGCCGGAAATCCCAATTCCTAAATACCCAAGCCCTTTTTCCTTCAACTCATCATAGCGACGTTCGGTATCTTTATAATGGGAGTTACCACCATCCATGATGATATCTCCTTGTTCAAGATGAGGAAGCAAGGAATGGATGACTGAATCAATGGCAGCTCCCGCCGTTACCATCAAAAAGATTTTCCGCGGCCTTTCTAATGATTGGACAAAGGCATCAATTTCATAATAAGGAGTAACCGTTTGACCATTTAATTTCTCGGTGAGCTTATCTGTTAAATCTCGTGTGTAATTATAGACAGCTACTTTCTCGCCGTTGTTTGCCATATTTAAGGCAATATTACTACCCATAACTCCTAATCCAATAACACCAATCGTATTCAATATTCTCTTCTCCTTTTTCTCCGTGTTGTTAAGGGAGTTGTCCCTAGTGTCTTGCTGTATTCACAATGTTTCTTTGATAATTTGCAATCTGTGTATATTCATCTTTTAATTTCGTAGAGAGGCTCGTGAAGATCGGGAGCAATTGTCGGTATTCCTGTATTGCTTCTTCATTTGGCGTATGTTTCACCGTTTCACCGACCATTTCGTTTACGACCTCAAACGAATCCACTTTTCCTGTCGCATAAAGTCCTAGTATGCATGCGCCAAGACATGAACTTTCATAGCTTTCGGGAACGACGACCTCCGATTCAAAAATATCGGCTAGCATTTGTCTCCAAACGGTTGATCTTGCAAAGCCACCCGTTGCTTGAATTCTTGTCACAGGACCATCCATACATTCGATTAATGCTTGAAATACTGTATATAAATTGTATAGAACGCCTTCAAGGGCAGCTCGAATCATATGCTCTTTCTTATGGGAAAGTGTCAATCCAAAAAATGAGCCGCGTACATCTGGATTCCACAGTGGAGCGCGTTCCCCGGCAAGATAGGGGTGGAAAATTAATCCATCCGCACCAGGTCGCACCTCTTCAGCAATTTTCGTTAATCGTTCATACGGGTCAATTCCTAATCTTTGCGCTGTTTCAATCTCAGAAGAGGCTAATTCATCACGAATCCAGCGCAGGATCACACCGCCGTTATTGACAGGACCACCAATAACCCAATGGTTTTCTGTTAAAGCATAACAAAATGTTCTTCCGTTTGGATCCGTTTGCGGTTGGTCGATAACCGTGCGAATCGCTCCGCTTGTCCCAATCGTGATCGCAATTTCACCTTTTCGGAAAGCATTGACACCTAAATTAGAAAGAACGCCATCACTAGCGCCGATGATAAAAGGAAGCTCTGGATCGATGCCGATTTGTTTTGCTAAATCAGGATCACAGCCGGTGAAAGACTTTGTTGTCGGAACAAGCGTTGATAATTGATCCCTTGTGATTCCTGCAAGCGATAAGGCTTCCTCATCCCAGTCTAACGTATGAAGGTTCATCATCCCCATGCAAGATGCTAACGAATGATCAACGACATATTGGTGAAAGAACTTTTTAAAAATATATTCTTTAATTCCAATATATTTTTTCGTCCTTGTCGCAATTTCTGGTCGTTCATGAACAATCCAGGCAACTTTACATAAGGGGGACATCGGATGAATCGGTGTCCCAGTCCGTCTATAAATTTCATGACCATTCCATTCTTCGTTGATCTTTCGAGCCCATCCTTCGCTGCGATTATCTGCCCAAGTGATAACTGGAGTAAGAGGTTGATCCTGTTCGTCCATCGCAATAACACTGTGCATCGCACTGCTAAATGACACAAATAATAGCTTTTTCTTAGAATGTTTTTTCATAATCAATGTCATTACTTGTTGAACTGCTTGAAAAATTTCTTCAGGATTTTGTTCAGCTGTAGATATATCTGGCGTATGAAGGGGATATCCGATATTTTCTTGTTGAATGACTTCGCCTTGTTCACTAAATAACACGGCTTTTGTACTGGTAGTCCCAATATCAATCCCTAACATGTAGTTCATCATCTTGTTGTTCTACTCCTTTAGTTAACATTTGTTGTGAGCTCCATAGATCCTCGACTTTCTCTTGTACATCATCAAAATTATTGTGTAAAGATTGAACCATCAGGTTTCGATCTTTTGCCTTTATCGCTTCAATATACAATTCATGGTTGTTAATAATTCTTGTAAAATCCTCATTTTTTTCGGCAAAGCGCATTCGCATTGATAAAAGAATGAAGCCTTCCATAACCGGTTTTAAATTCTCCCAAATCATCAGGATATAAGAGTGGTCAATGGCACGGATGATGGTTTCGTGGAACATCACATCTTGAAAGGAAAATTCATCTGCGTCAGAATAATTAATAGCCACTTTCATCATTTCTACTATTTTGCTCAGTTCCTTTGCTAAAGGATTCGAGTCCATTTTTACGAGACGCTCAAATACGAATGATTCAATCAATAAGCGCACATCGTAAATTTCTTTGATCTCTTTATCAGTAAGCCCGATTACGACGGCTCCCATTCTTTCTAAACGGATCATATTTTCAGAAGCCAAAATTTTTAATGCTTCTCGAATCGGTGAACGACTTACAGAAAAATCGGCGGCCAATTTATTTTCAGAGAGAACTGTGCCACTAGGGATGAAACCAGAAATAATTCGCATCCTTAGCTCACGAGCAACACGTTCACCTGAAGAAGCTTTAGAAAGCCATTTTTCTGGGTATAAAAAAGGAATAGGTTCAGTCATAAGTCCACCTTCAATGCTTGAGTAATCAAGTATTTAAGAATTGGAATTCAAGTATACTTGTATACAAGTATTATAATCCAATTTATGAAAGATGTAAACGCTTTTCATAAGAAAGGAAGTTCGTTAGTATTTTAATTAGTATTGTTCGGTTGCCGGAATACATAAGGAGGCAAAAAATGTTAAAGAAAATTTTCTTTATTTGCTTTTTCGTCGTGATTTTGGGATTCGTGATTTTCTTTTTTTTCAGAGGGGAAGAGGAGAATAAAGGATCAGAAAAAGTGGAGGATACCTTTCTAGAAGAAATACAGACATGGGCGCAAAAAGGGATGATTATGGACGCCCCCATTATAGCTGGTGATTCTCCATATAAAGAGGTTGCAGACATACTGGGGGAGTATGAGAGCCTCGACGAGACGTCTATTGGTCCGTTTGCCGTTTATCCAGAACATCAAGTGACGATTGGATATCGGAACTCAGTTGCAGTTGATTTACGTTCATACGATAAGAAACTACAGGATATTCACTATCAAGAAATCATCGATCAATTTGGGGAAGCAGATGAAAAGAAGTATTACCAAGATAGTGAATTTAATCAAATCATTTTAATTTATCAAGTAAACCGTAATTATCAGCTAAAGTGGATTCTTAACAAACCAACTGAGCAAGAACCCAATCCTCCTGTCCATCATATTTCTCTTGTTGCAATGGAAACACCGAAACAAGCATCCGTATCTGAAACAATTAAGAATATGAGTATCGATGAAAAGCTCGGACAGATGATTTTTGCTGGCATCTCAGGAAAAGAAATCGATGAAGGAGCAGAGCGCTTAATCGAGGAGTACAAAGTGGGCGGAATCATTGTGAATGGAAAAAACATTACTAATCCAAAGCAAACAGTAGCATATATCAATGCTTTAAAATCGCTTAATAACCTAAATAAAATCCCACTCTTTTTCGGGATCGATCAAGAGGGTGGAAGGATTGCTAAGCTTCCAGGGGATTTAATGCCAATGCCTACCAATTTGGAAATAGGGCAAAAAAATAATCCTTCCTTATCTTTTGAAATCGGCAGTCTTTTAGGTAAATTAGTTAAGGCTTATGGATTTAATATAAATTTTGCTCCTGTTTTGGATGTAAATAGCAATCCCGATAACCCGGTAATTGGTGATCGTTCATTTGGCGATAATCCTAATCTTGTAAGCGAATTGGGAATAGAGACGATGAAAGGACTCAAGTCGGAGAGCGTCATCCCGACGATCAAACATTTCCCTGGTCACGGTGATACCTCGGTTGATTCTCATGTGGAGCTACCGACCGTTCAAAAATCGCTTGCGGAACTTGAGAAACTAGAGTTAATTCCATTTAGAGAAGCAATTGTAGCAGGGGCGGACATCGTCATGGTCGCTCATATATTACTACCCAAGGTCGATCCGGATTATCCATCTTCCATGTCTAAGAACATCATCACAGATCTTTTAAGAGACAAGTTGGAGTTTAATGGAGTTGTTATTACTGATGATATGACGATGGAGGCGATTGCAGGCAACTTTGATCTAGGTCGTGCTGCCGTCACTTCAGTGCAAGCCGGCAGTGATATCATCATGGTTGCCCATGGGAATGACAACATGATAAAAGTCATTTCAGCATTAAAGGAAGCGGTAGAGAATGGAGAAATTGAAGAAGAGAGAATAAATGAAAGTGTGACAAGAATTCTTCAATTAAAAGCGAACTACGATCTTGATGATTTGTATGTGGAAGAGGTCAATAACGAAGAACTGAATCCATTCATCGAATCCGTTCTAACTCATTTTTAGAAGCTAGCATAGGAGCGTATTTCGGAGGTTCGAAAAAGAAATAAGAGATAAAATGAAAGACTGTAGATCCATTTCATCTACAGTCTTTCATTTTAGAGTTCAGTGAGTTTTCCTTTACTTAATACATAGCTTTTACCGTATTGAGGTAGTAGTTGGACTCCCGTTTTTGGCTTAAGTCTCTCCGGGTAAAAACTATGGAGAGGAATAAGAATGGCAGGGTCTAGCTTATCGACGATGTATTTAAGGTTTTGAGGAGTCGCATGTCCACCAGTCCCCATGTGGATTTTCTCAAGACCAACAAGCTGTAAGATTCGATCTAGGTTTTCGAAAGCGGGATCATAGGGGCCTAACGGGACTCCGTCTGAGTGCAGATAAATCCCATCTTCCACATGCAAATCAAATAATTCAAGAGAGCTGGCGTAAGAATTTTGTACGAGATATTGATTAGGATTTTCATTGATTTCCTTATATGAAATAGCTGGGATTTGATTTAATAAATTTTGCCGCCATTCTGATAATGACGAGTGTCTTAATTCATCAGATTCATAGACGAGGAAATTTTTAGATTCCATCAATGTTAAGGCAAGTTGAGCTGTTTCCGCTTCAAATACAACTTTTCTACCAGACTTTTTCCCTGCTTGTAAAATACCGTGTATCCGATCAATATTTCGATGGTAAATATTAAAAACACCTAGACCTTTTGTTTCAGTTAAAATATCTGCCATTTTGAAAGGAAGGAGTGTCTCTGTAAGAGTATCCTCGGAAAGCTCCTTATTCGCAATAAGCATGTCTTCAGGTGTTTCTTCTTCACTGCGGATGCTCGTTCCTTCCATGATCACAGCATCAAAGCCCAGTTTCTTTGCTTTTGTTATAAAAGCTTCTATCCATTCTGGATGAGAGCCGTGCATCCGTACATCGCCAGTATAAATAATGGCACCGTCTGGTGTTTCGATATGAAAAGCACATGCTCCTAAAATATCGTGATCGACCTGAAGAGGAGTAATCGAGATATCACCAACGGCAAAAGATTGATTGTAATGACAGGTCTGATACTTTCGGTTGCCAGCTACTCCTTCGCCAATTACGTCTAGTGTGTCATACAGTCGAAGAGAATCCTCCGTCATATAAACAGGTATTGTGGCGTCAATCAAGCCCATTGCTCCTATGTGATCTAAGTGTAAATGGGATACTAGGACAGCTGTGTTCCCAGAATAGCCATCTGCTGCCACAATAGTTGAGTCGTTTGAGAGGTCATCTTTGCTGTAAATGCCATCAATATTTGGGATAATCCCTAGCTTCAAATAATCTCTTACAAGAGCGTTTCTTCTTAGTTTGATATGTCCATCAAAGATGTTTTTCTGTGGATTGTAAACTAGTCCAAAATCAAAAATGACGCGGGAATCTCCATATTGAAGAGAGATGATCGTACCACCAATGGTGTTCAGACCGCCATAAAAAGTAAGGGTTGTCTTATTCATGAAGTGTCTCCTTTTATAAAAGATAGAAGGAACCCTGTAAATAGCGGTTCCTTCCTGTGAGTCTATGAAAATAGCAAATCAATTATTGGCCAAGTTCTCTTTTAGCTGCTTCTTCGGCATTTTTTAATCCTTCTTCAGCAGAAATTTGTCCTAGTAGTACACGGTCAAGTTCTTTCGCAACTGCATTTTTCAATGCGTAAGCACCTTTGATACGTGGGTCATAGAAACCAGCATCAAATTGCTGTTCTCCTATACCATATTCAGGGTTTTCAGAAGTGTAGGCTTTCCACTCATCACTCTCTAAAGCAGAATAGCGAACAGGTAGGTAACCTGATTGCATAGCCCAGTAAGTTGTATTTTCTGTGTTAATCAAGAATTTGATATATTCCCATGCAGCAAATTTTTCTTCTTCAGTAGCAGAAGCAAAAACAGATACGTTTGTCCCAGCGAATGGTGTAGCTGCTTGCTTCCCAGCAGGTAATACAGCTGCAGCCCAGTTCGTACCATTTTCTTCAGCTGGTGCCGCAACATAAGGGATACCTGCAGAAGAACCAATATAGAGCCCTACATCACCACGTGCGAAAGGTTCTGACATGTAGCCATCTTCACCAGCAGTACGAGCAATACCATCTTCAATCATACCGTAAACAAAATCGATTGCTTCTTTTCCTTCTGGTGAGTTCATCTTAAATTCAGATGTTGCTTCATCAAAGTAAACACCGCCAGCTTGGTGTACCCATTGGTTAAATTCTAACGTTACTGAGTTTTCTAATCCAAGTCCAATGACGTTTCTACCCTCTTTATTACCTGTTAATTTTTCAGCAGTAGCACGAAGCTCCTCCCAAGTTGTTGGTACTTCTGCACCAGCTGCATTTAAGTAATCAACATTATAGAACATAATACGTGTACTTTTGTTAAAAGGCATTCCGTAGTACTTGCCATCCCAAATATTCATTTCGCGGAAAACTTCTACAATATCATTGAGTTCATCGTCACTGAATCCAACTTCAGGATGTGTTACATAAGGTGTTAAATCGGCTACTAAATCATTTTCTAAATACTCCGTAATCCAATCTTCATAAGCTTGCGTTAATACAGGAAGATTATTTGCTTTGGCAGCAGCCATATTTTTTGTGGACAGGTCATCGTAGCTACCTTGGTTCACCAATTTTACCGTAATCATATCTTGAGATTCATTGAAATCATTTGTAATTTTAGTTAATGCTTCTTCATGTCCACCGCTCATCGCATGCCAGAATTCAATTTCCACTGGTTCACTTAATGAAGCAACAACCCCAGTTTCTTCTTGTTCAGAGGTATCTTTATTTGGCTCAGCATCACTAGTCGATGCCTCATCATCATTCCCACAAGCAAAAAGAACAGCGGCAACAAGGGAAATAAGTAATGTTAATAAGAACTTTTTCAATCTAATTTCCTCCTAAATGAATAGTATTTAAGGTTATGTATCTTGTAAAAGATAGAAACGTTGATTTGGTTGAACCACCTCCTCATAGGATTGCCTGATTTAGCCTTTAATTCCAGCCTTTGCAACCCCTTCAATGATGTATTTCTGCAAAATTAAGTAAAGGATAATCATCGGTAATATAATCATTGTAGAAGCAGCCATTAATAATTCATAAATCGTTCCAGCTTCCGTACTGAAGGAGGTAAGTCCAACAGGTAGTGTCCGCATTTCTTTTGACTGAGTGACAATTAATGGCCAAAGGAAGGCATTCCAGCTCCCAATTGCTTTTAAAAGGACGATCGTAATAAGCGCTGGTTTGGCTAATGGAACCATGATCGACCATAAGAATCGAAAATCTCTGCAACCATCAATTTTAGCTGCATAGGACAATTCTCTCGGTATTCCCAGAAAGAATTGGCGTAATAAAAAGATAGAGAAGATGCTTGCGAGCCATGGAATAATTAATGCTTCATATTGGTCAATCCAGCCGAGATTGGCTAGGGTGACATAGTTTGGAATTAATAGAACTTCTCCTGGCACCATCATCGTACCTAAAAGAACCGCAAAAATAATATCTCGTCCATAAAATTGTACGCGCGAAAAGGCGTAAGCTGCTAGAATGGTCGTTAATAGCTCCCCGATCGTTGATAAAACAGTTACAATTACACTGTTTAAGGCATAGCGGAGAAAGGGGGCGATTGCCCAAGCCTCTTGATAGTTTTCCCACTTTAAATCAGCGGGAATCCAAACAGGCGGGAGGGCTGTTACTTCTCCAGGTGATTTCAAGGATGTACTAATCATCCAAATAAAAGGAAGCAGCATTAAAAAACTTCCAACAATTAAAATGAGGTAAATAAACCCTTTTGAAAAGACTCCTTTAGTTGGCACGGTTCCTTCCCCTTCCATTAGTAAGTGACCTTGCGTTTTCCAATATACAGTTGGACAAGGGTAAAGATGAAGATAATGATAAATAAAATATAGGCAGCGGCAGAGGCAATCCCAAACTGCCACTCATTATAAAATTTTTCATAAATATAATAGACGATTGTTTGGGCGCTATATGCCGGCCCAGGTTTCCCGCCAAATAAGGCAAAGATTTCATCAAACACTTTAAAATTATTGATAATCGCCACAATTGAAACAAAGAAAGTGGTTGGTGACAATAAAGGCACTGTAATATGTAGGAATCGTTTAAATGGTCTAGCACCATCGATTTGGGCAGCTAAATAGTATTGCTTGTCGATATTCTGTAAGCCTGCTAGGAAAATAATGATGTTATAGCCGAGTCCTTTCCAAATGCTCATGATAATTAGTGCAGGCATGGCCCACTGAGGGTCTGTTAACCATTTAATTGGATCAATATGGAAGAGACCAAGAAAATAATTCATTAATCCGTATTCGGTATGGTAAATCCAACGCCAGACAATCGAAACCGCAACGACTGAAGTAACAAAAGGAATGAAATAGATCGAGCGGAATAATCCTCTTAATTTAATATGGGAATTTAATAGAATCGCAATTCCCAGAGAAATTAAAATAGAAAGGGGGACAACCCCGAGAACAAAAATAAATGTATTTTTAATAGAAGTCCAAAATTCCTGATCACGAAAGAGATAAGCGAAATTATCAAACCCATATTCCTTTACGATGTCATTAAAGTAGTCATAGTCTGCATAAAAACTCATTAAAAACGATTTAATGATCGGATAAATATTAAATACTCCTAAAATGATTAGTGCCGGAGCTAAATATAGAAGAGCTTTTAACGTACTTTGTAATGTTGGTTTTTGATTCAACATAAGCCCTCCTTATACATGTTCCACTAACAAATTTTCTTCGGACTCAGCATCGAATAAGTGGAATTGATGATTACGAATCGCTAAATGGACGATATCACCAGGTTGGACATGCATATCAGGACTAACAAGTGCTCGGATGGAGTGTTCGCCAATCGTGGCACTTAATAATGTGTCCCTTCCTATTCTTTCAACTATTTCAACCCTTGCCTTTAATGATTCGGCTGTATTCGTTTCAGCAATGAGCCAATCCTCCGGGCGAACCCCTAGCATCATTTGATGGTGGGAAGAACGGGGAGGATGTAAAGGTTTGCTAATCGCTAGCGATTCCTTTGTTCCGTTCACAGCGAAGGTCGAATTCTCTTGGTTATAGATAACCGGCACCATATTAATAGGAGGGCTACCCATGAACTTGCCAACAAAGGCATTAACTGGAGAATCATACATTTCCTGCGGTGGACTATATTGTTGATACTGCCCGTCTTTCATTAATAGGATCCGATCTGATATGCTCATCGCTTCTTCTTGATCATGGGTAACAAAAATAGTCGTGATTCCAACCTCTTGTTGAATTCGGCGTATTTCTTCTCGCATTTCAAGACGTAGACGAGCATCTAAATTGGATAGTGGCTCATCTAAAAGCAATAGTTTAGGTTTTTTTACAAGGGCACGGGCGATCGCTACACGCTGTTGCTGTCCACCTGAAAGTTGCTTTGGTTTGCGGTCAAGCAAATGTTCAATTTGCACAAGCTTGGCCATTTCAGTGGCTCTTTCCTGCGCTACTTTCTTTGGCATTTTTGCCATTTTTAATGGAAACATAATGTTGTTGAGAACGGTCATATGTGGATAAAGCGCATAGTTTTGGAATACCATCCCTATTTCCCGGTTTTCTGGTTCTACATGGTTGACTAACTTATCGCCAAAATATAACTCACCAGAAGAGGGCTTATATAAACCAGCTAACATGAATAATGTTGTACTTTTACCACAACCACTAGGGCCAAGAAGGCAAACAAGTTCACCTTCATTAATGGTGATGTTTAAATGATCAACAGCAGTTATTTCATCGAATTTCATCGAAATATCTTTTAACTCTAGTTTCAAAATGAAGCCTCCTAGAAATATAAGTGAGAAAGTTACAATGTTCATTCTATATTTCGTTTATTAATCGAATGTAAATATTCTGTTAATTACGATGTTGTTTCTATTGATTTCGTGTAAATAGTAGAAATAGATTAGGAGATTTGACGAGTTAAAGTGAGAGGGATATTTAAAAGGATCAAAAATTCCACCTAAGATATACATTCTTAGATGGAACCGTGTAGAGAAATTAATACCAGCTCCCCCAAGCCAATTCAAAACATTTAATTTCGAGACGTTATTTGGGAGGAGCAGAAGAGTTATCACAGTAGTAATGAGCAAAGAAGAAAGCAAGCGTTTACCGGCAAGCTTAGTAAACGTAAAGAGCGGTCAGTGATGGCTAGACTGTTTCCAGGGCTAATAAGAAAGGACATACCAGATAAAGGAATCTGTTATGTCCTAATGTATGTTAGGGATTCGTTGACCATAATCCTGCAGTTTTGACGAACACTCTTGGGTTTAGTTTTAATCCAGCTACAAGAAGATCAGCGAGATCCTCTGGTTGCATTACATTTTCAGGATTTCCAGAAATAAGGTTTGTTTCAATTGCAAGATCTGTGGCTACTGTACTTGGCGTTAAGGCTGTTACACGAATATTATGCTTTCTGACTTCAAGGGCAAGAGATTCCGTTAACCCTAATACAGCAAATTTTGACGAACTATAAGCACTTGTTACAGGAGCTCCTTTTTGACCAGCTGTTGACGAAATATTGACAATATCGCCTGATTTTCTTTCAATCATTTCTGGTAAAACCGCTCTTGTCGCATTATAGACTCCCATAACATTGACGCGAATAATGTTTTCCCACTCTTCCGGTGTTAAATCAAGGAACCCACCGAATTTAGCAGTTCCTGCATTATTGATGAGAATATCAATAGGTCCAAGATCAGCCTTGATATGCTCGACTGCATGGGTAACGGCTTCAAGATCTGCCACATCTGCTGTTGCTGCAGAAATATTTATATCATAGGCTTCTAGTTCAGTTGCAACCTTTTCAAGATTGGACATCGTTAAGCCGATTAACCCTAGATTCACGCCTTCTTTTGCTAATGCGATTGCAATAGCACGTCCGATTCCTCTACCTGCTCCGGTAATGATCGCTGTTTTTCCTTTTAGTGAGATCATATCATCATCCCTTGTCTTAGAATTTTAAAAACATCATAATTGTTATTTAAAACGAAGGAAGATGAAAATGCAAAAAATTAAACTCTATTTTCCTTCATCGATCCGACTTGACCCGACATTTAACTGGTCTAACATTTGAATCGTATCAACTAAATGATTGTTGAAAATCTGGCGGGCAACGGAAAGAAGGTCAACAATCATCGGATCACGAAGGGAATAAATGACCCGATTTCCATCTTTCGTTCCGGTCACAATATTTTTCCCTCGCAATATCGTTAATTGCTGAGAAACAGCAGAACCCTCGCTTCCAGCCAAGCTTTGGATCTCATTGACACTTTTATCCCCATCAGCCAATAACTCAAGGATTCTAATTCTAAGTGGGTGGGCAAGGGCTTTAAAAAAGTCTGCCTTGAACTTTTGCATTTCTAAATTCAATGTTCGTTCCTCCTAAATTAGGTCGTAAACAGATTCTCCTTTACCCGCTCATGAGCACGTGAAAATGTGGAGCATTCCTGAAAAGCGAAGTGTTTACACCCAATGCATTTCTCTTTGTTTACATGTGAAAGAGCGTAGTTAATGGCATCTCCTGTATGCTCAAAAAAGTGAGTCTCTCCAATTAAATCATATAATCCGCTCTTCATTAACACATTTTTTGGCTGTGTATTTAAACCAGAAATAAGAACGACCCCATTCTTTGAAAAATCATGTATGATGCTTGATAAATAAGACTCTCCGGTCATATCCATAAAGGGGACTTTCCCCATTCTTAGTAAAAGTACGTTTGGTTTATAGTTAATGGTATTCATAATACTCTGTTGGAACGTTTGCGCTGCCCCAAAAAAGAGTGGGCCTTCCACATTATAGATGCTAATTTGTGGGCAATCATGAGATTCCGTCACAATTTGTGCATCTACTTTATGTTCAGGATTAGGCAATACCTTTGCCGTAACCATTATATCACTCATCCTTTTTGTGAAGATAATGATAGCCAATATGAGACCAATACCGACTGCCCAAGTTAAATTCAAAAATACCGTCAGTAAAAAGGTGATCGCTAAGACGAGTGAATCCCCAGTTCGTGTCTTTAACAATTGAAAAAAGACGCGGCGTTCACTCATATTCCAGGCAACAATCATTAAGATCGGTGCCATACTAGCTAACGGTATTTTCGATGCATAGGGAGCAAAAAGTAAAAGTACGAGAAGAACAACAAAGCCATGAATAATTCCAGATAGAGGAGATGTTGCCCCGTTTTTAATATTGGTGGCAGTTCTTGCAATAGCACCAGTAGCTGGAATTCCACCAAACATTGGTGTGATCATATTGGCAATTCCTTGCCCCATTAATTCACGGTTGCTATTATGCTTACTATTTGTCATTCCATCAGCCACGACAGCTGACAATAAGGACTCTATCGCTCCAAGAAATGCGATGACAAATGCGGGTCCAATCAGCAATTGAATGCGATCCAACGTAATAGCAGGAACATCAAAATGTGGTAATGAACTAGGAATCGTACCAAAGGTTGAACCGATGGTGGCAATATCGTTAGGGTAAAGAAAGGTTGCCACAAGTGTTGAAAAAACAAGTCCAATAAGAGGACTTGGGATATTAGGCAGCCATTTCGGCATGATTAATATCGTTAATAAGCAAATTCCGGCTGTTAATAAACTATACAGATTAATCGTATCAATGTGATGGAAAATTTCACGTAAATTTTGAAGAAAATATTCATGGTTTTTAACATCTGTGAGACCTAAGAAATTTGCAATTTGGCCAACAAAGATAATGACGGCAATCCCTGAGGTAAATCCAATCGTCACCGATCTGGGAATGAATTTAATCAAGACCCCTAGTTTGAAAATCCCCATCAAGAATAAAATAATTCCAGCCATAAAGCCTGCAATTAGTAAATTTTCATAGCCATAAGTCATGATGATGCCAAATAAAATCGGAATAAATGCCCCGGTTGGACCGCCTATTTGAAATTTTGATCCTCCAAATAAAGAAATCAAAATCCCTGCAATAATCGTTGTGTAAATTCCGTACTCAGGTTTCACTCCTGAGGCAATAGCAAATGCCATGCCTAAGGGAATAGCGATAATTCCGACAACAAGTCCTGAAATAATATCCTTTTGCAAGGAGTGAAGCGAATAGTTGCTATACCGGCTGTTAGAAAACCACTTTTGTATCATAAATACCCTTCTTCTCTTTAAATATTTGTATATCTGATTATTTGAATATAGTTCATTATGGATGTATGATCAATAGTAATTTTGAAAGTAAAATGGATTGCTCTAAAAAACTTGACCTTTAAAAAGGATTATATTATATTTAATCGTAATGATTTCGATTTACAAGGTATAGCTTATTGAATAACCACTGAAGGTTATTTTTTAAGCTTTAAATCGTAATGATTTTGATTTGTGAGAATGAGGAGTGAAAATATGACAAAAAGAATACCTGTGACAGTACTAAGTGGTTACTTAGGTTCTGGAAAGACGACGCTGTTAAACCACATATTAGCGAATCGAGATAATCGAAAAATTGCGGTCATCGTCAATGACATGAGTGAGGTCAATATTGATGCTTCAATGATAAAGCAAGGTGGATTTTCAAGAACGGATGAAAAACTAGTCGAGCTTCAAAATGGCTGTATTTGCTGTACATTAAGGGAAGATTTGATGATTGAAGTGGAGAAGCTTGTGAAGGCAGGTGACATCGATTACATTGTGATCGAATCATCAGGGATTTCGGAGCCGATTCCTGTTGCCCAAACCTTTACCTATATTGATGAAAACGTAGGGATCAATTTAAGTGAACTATGTAAATTAGATACGATGGTGACAGTGATTGATGCAAATCGCTTTTGGCATGACTTTGCTTCAGGGGAAACATTGCTTGAGCGAAATCAAGCCAATGATGAGCAAGATACTCGAGAAGTAGTTGATCTTTTAATCGATCAGATTGAATTTGCTAATGTTCTTATTTTAAACAAAATTGATTTAGTGGATGAAGAGGATGTCAAGGAATTGAAGGCTGTCCTTCTTAAACTAAATCCAGATGCAAAAATAGTGGAAAGTGTTCAAGCAGAAGTTCCCCTACAAGAAATTCTAGATACGAATTTGTTTGATTTTGAGGAAGCAAGTCAAGGCGCAGGCTGGCTGAAGGAATTAAATGAGGAGCATATCCCTGAAACAGAGGAATATGGAATCTCTTCTTTCGTTTATCGTAGGAAGAGGCCGTTTCATCCAGAAAGATGGATGAAATGGCTCGAACAATGGCCAGTCGATGTCGTTCGTGCCAAAGGTTTCTTTTGGTTGGCAACACGCAATAACATTACAGGATTACTATCACAAGCAGGACCATCGATTATGATTCAAGGAGCAGGAGAATGGATTGCTTCATATCCCGAATCTGAAAGAGAGCAAATTCTTAAGGAAGAACCGGAATTATTGGAGAAATGGGATGAGGAGTTCGGAGATCGAATGATTGAACTTGTAATGATTGGCATTGAAATGAATCGGGATGAAATCGAGTCCTCTTTAGATAAATGTTTGTTAACAGACGAAGAAATGAAGTTAGACTGGAGCACATTGAAAGATCCGCTTCCAGCATTCACAACCGCAATTTAAACGATAGGAGGAAGAAAAATGAGAGTCAAAATTACATTAGCATGCACAGAAACTGGAGATCGTAATTACATTACAACGAAAAATAAAAGGAATCATCCAGATCGTATTGAACTGATGAAATATTGTCCACGGTTAAAAAAGCATACATTGCATCGTGAGACAAAATAATAATAATTGGGAATAAAAACCTGTTATCTAGGATAAAGGTCTCGGTTGATAGTCCACTTTTATCTTCTTTTATGCTACATTAAAGAAAATGTAGTTATAAAAGGAGTCTCTAGATTGTGAATTCGGAATTAACAGCTTTTGTCACTCTTGCTAGTACTTCAGGTGTTCTCAACTTATTTTTATGCTTATATGTCTTTTTAAAGAGACAGCACTATACGAAAATCGCTCATTTTTTCATTGTCTATACGGCGACAATCGCCATTTATTGCTTTGCTTCAGCATTTGGCTTGATGTCGACAACACTTGAGCAAATAAAGATTTGGACCATCATTCAATATGTGGGAATGCCCTCTTCGGCAGCGTTAGGGCTATTATTTGTCATGCAGTATTTAGGAATGAATGTAACTGCAAAGAAGTATACAGCCATTTTAGCAATTCCTTTTATAACTTTGTTCATAGTCATGACAAATGATTGGCATCATCTTCATTACCGTGTATTTGAGATGGAGCCGAATTTAGGGCTTCCCTATATTCATCAAGAAATCGGGATTTGGTATGTGATTCATGGTATTTATATCTTTTCTTGCATGCTTGTTGCCTTCTTTCTTGTAATATCTCGTTGGCGGGAAACTTCAAACTTATATCGTCCCCAACTTCTTGCCATAGCGTTTGGTCAATTTGTTCCGATCGTAACCGCTTTTCTTTATTTAGTCGGTTTTACACCTCCGGGTGTTGATCCGGTGCCGATGGTTTTATGGTTATCTTCCTTGTTATATTTGTGGTCGATAAATTCTTCGCGACTATTCACGCTTATGCCGATTGCAAAGGACACGATTTTTAACAGTATTAATGATGGGGTTATCGTATTAGATGAAACGAATCGACTCATTGAATTTAATCAATCTAGCAAGAAAATATTTGCAAATTTGAACAAGACACAGCTTGGAAAAGATTTTACCGAAGTTTGGTTCGAATTGGCAGGATGTCCATTGCCTTTTTCATTAGCGCAGACGTCTGCTTTTGAAATAAAGTTAGGAGGAAAAACCTATCAAGTTCGAATTTCTTCCTTACAGCATGGTCAAGGAAATAAAGGAATATTAATGATTTTTACGGATATTACAGAGGTAAAAAGATTACAGCTTAAATTGGAGCACCAAGCTTATTATGATGAACTGACAAAGATTTATAATCGGCGAGCTTTTTTTCATATGTGTGAGCAAATAGTTAATGAAGCAAAAGGGCATCCCGTACCCTTTACGGTTATATTAATGGATGTGGATCATTTTAAAAAGGTGAATGATACATATGGTCATGATGTAGGGGATCAACTACTGTTCCATGTCGCCCAAATTTGCCAAGCTGAGATGGAAGAAGGAATGGTATTGGCTCGCTATGGTGGCGAGGAATTTGTCATTGGACTAAAAGGAAAGACGATAGTAGAAGGCGAGGCGTTAGCTAACCGTTTACGGGAACAAGTTGAGAACAATCCGCTTATTATGCTAGACGCTGTTGTTTCGGTTACGTTAAGTAGTGGTGTTGCTGGGATAAAAGATGAGAGATGGGAAACGTTGCAAGAAATTTTGATTCGAGCGGATAAGGCATTATATCATGCGAAACGAGAGGGACGAAATCAAGTTCATGTTCATATATAAGGGGTACTGCATCCTGGATACATTCGGGCTGCAGTTTTTTTGTGTTCCAGGAATTTATAAATTGCCTCGATTTATGGGTAAAATCTTCGTATAAACGGTAGGCGTATCGGTATGAAAACCTAACAGGAAAAATTCCGCTTAATAAGCAACCATCATGAAAAAGAGCCGAAATAACAGGAAAAATTCCTGCTATTCTCTCAAAAAATGCCAAAATAAACGATTTTGCCCTTCATAAGCGGAAAATCTTCCGTTATTTCCCCTAAAAGGGACGTCATTGAGGAAATAACAGGAAAAATTCCGCTAAAGGGTGAGAGATGGTTGAAGCGAAGATTGAGACAAACCGCAAGCTTCCTACATTTTGTAGGCGCTTTTCTCATAGAAATGAAGCAATAGGGTTATTTGCAAAAAGAACAACGGCTCTTCCAATTTCTGATATTGCTAGAGCGATAGTTTATAGGAATAGTAGAAGTTTTATTCCTATTCTCTCAAAAAAATGTCGGACAATCCCCAATCAATTCGTAAATATTGATGAAAGATGAGCCCTATATCAATAATGGGCTCTCTTGAATTTTTCTACATGGACTGATCCGATTTTCCAATGGATAGAGCTTGATACTTTCGTAACAAAGCAATAATGGACTTTGTTTGTTCTTTATGACACTGTAAGATAACCGTGGCCTCGTCCATTCGCTCTAACTTTCGTTTGCGACTTTTTTGTTTTTTCAAAAGTGTATGTGCCAGTAATCCGATCGTAAATCCAATCGCTGCCCCAATTAGTCCCCACAGGATCGGTCCCCATGTTAAGACAAACCCACTAGATGCTCCAATAACTGCTCCTGCAGTACCACAAGAAATCCCTATTTCAAAAGCATGAGGACTATGAACATCGCTTTCGACTTGCTCCGCATCCATAAAGAATAGAAGGATATGTTCTTTTGGGATCAACATTTCTAGTTCAGCAAGTGCTTGCTCTAACTCGATCGATTGTTTAAAAATCCCGATTATTAACATGAAAAAGCACCTGCCTACTTAAGAAAATATTCGAAGTCTAGCTTGCTGGTATCTTTTCATCAGATAGTGCTGCTGCTCGATTTGAAAAAGTCTATTATGTTCGATGGTTGTACGGTAGGTGAAGTAAATAGAACCAAACAAAACAGATGGCATAAAGAGCAGCCAGTGTGGGTGAAGAATAGAAATGGAATCTTCTAGTCGTCCATGCCAAAGAAATAAGATGGATTCATGGAAATTTGAAAGTATTAAATAAATCCACCACCAAAACATCGCATAAAAAGCTAGTCCGAATCGTTGATTATATAATTGCCCTAAACCAGGAAAGAAGAACGAATACAGAGCGCCGATGAGCGGATTTTTCTTTTCTATATATTGTATTTCGATGGGGGAAATATGCACTGTATGATTTCCTTTATACTCTAACAGGGCAAGCTGGTGTAGTTTATTTTGATAGATGGCCGAGCGGAAACTGTCTCCAACGGCAATTAAATAGATGGCAAGGTAGCCAAATGCCCATTTAGGCTCGATCACAGATTTAGCAAGTTCAAATTGACCGCTGAAAGAATAAACCATCGCTTCATTGATATGGGCTAACGTATTAATAATAACCTCAGCTAATGTCAGCAGCGTACCTCTTAAATATTGGCAAAGTAAGTAATGCCCGAATCCTGGGAATACTGCAGACCACCAGGCGACCATATAGGGGCTCTGGTATTTTAATTGGGATATTCCAAATACACTAATATTTGCGAGCAAATGTCGGTTCTTTGATGCCATACTTTGTACCTTCTTATCCATTTTTATCCATAGTATGGGATTGATTGGAAAATTTCATTCATTAGAGATGCATATCTTTTAAAGCGTAATTGTAGATAGGAAACAAAATGAGAATTGTATCCAATTTGTGTCAGCGTTATAGAACGTAATTTTGTTGTTCACAATTTAGACAAAAAAATAACAAAACTAAACAAAACTTAACAAAAATGTGACATTTAGCATAGAGTCCAGAAAAAACAACTTTTATAGTAGTGCATGAAGGGGGTGGGAGATTGAATGAACAAGCAAGTAGATTAAAAGTTTCTAACAATACGATGTATGAGCTACTTATGAAGGGAGAGCGACACGGTTATAAAAAAGGGAACGTAGTCGAAACAAAGAAAAATGAACATGGTGAGCAGTCCCACGTTGTGATCGAGCAGCATTATTTTTCTAAAGAGGTCAAAGTAGAGCAGCTGTTTCTGTGCATTTCATTAGGTGGGAATTCCTATTTGCATCCATACATTGATAATTTGTATCGGAAAAAGGAGTGGGAATATTACGAAGCCTACCAGCAAAGTGCCTTAAAAGAAAATCCTGTTTTTTCGATGTATACGACGAAAAGTGAAGAAAAAATTAGGCAAATAGCAGGGATACTCGAATGGAGCAATCGAACGGGACAATATGTTCAATTAGATCAATTGATTAAAAGAGGATATAAATTTGCCTATCAATATTTTCGACAACATGAACAAATTGACTTAGAAGACTTTATGAGAAGTTACGCAAAAAGAAAAAAGATTAAGATTGTCAAAGAAATTGAGTTACTCTATCAAAATATTGTTCTTTGGTATTTATGTGTTCGTGAAAAGAAATGGCTCAACACTGATAATGTTGCCTGGAAGTCATTTCAGGAAATCATGAGTGGGGCAATAAATGAATCTCAAGTCCAAAAGTCGATGTTTTCGAAAGAAATATGCCATAAACATCGGAAAGAGCTTGATCAACTTTATATAGAATACAATATTCCCACCAATCATCGATTTGATTCGCTTGGGTTCTTTTTAGAGTATTTAATTGGTCAGTGTTTTAAAAAAATCTATGATGTTCATCCTAATTGTCATTTAGAAATGGCAGAGAAAAAGGTTTTTCAAAGAAGCCCTGCAAATTATATCGGGGCATTAGGGGGATGGTTGAAAACGCTTAAAATCCATGAGCTCGATGCAACCGAACAAATCCCTTTTACAAAACAAGATTTAGATATCGTTTTTTTGGAGCTCTTATATGCGAAAAAATACAATTACATTTCAAAAGAAAACCAAGATCTATTTCTTATCTCCTGCTTATATGTGAAATGTCTTAGCTCACTGTACCTGGAAACGAAAGAATTATATTTGGATAAGTCAAAATTAGATTACTATTACGAAATGAAAGCAAAAGAGGAGCAAATTGTTCAGAAGGAAGCGGCTCTCTCGCAACAACAAAAGAAGTGGGAAATAGCAAATCAGCATAAGGAAGATAAAATAGAAGGCTTGACCGAAGAACTACGTCAAGCACATAGCAAAATCAGACAGCTAGAGCAACAGATTCAATCCATGGAAGACTATAGACATGAAGTGCACGCTCTGCGGAAATTTGCCTATCTAGCAGAACATGATGAAACTTCGCTGGAATCAGAACCTTCATTGGAGACGATGGTACAGTTTATCCAATCAAAGCGATTGGTCATTTTTGGTGGACATTCGAGTTGGCGCCAGAAATTAAGAGAACAGTTATCAAATGTGGAGTTCGTCGATGTAGATGAAATGAATAGGGATATTTCAAAGGTTAAGAGAGTAGATGCCGTCTTCATTAATACATCTGTCTTTGCCCATGCTTTTTATAAAAAAGTGTTGAAGGCACTGAGTAATAGTGAAACCCCGCAATTTTACTTAAACAGGCAAAATAATGTGGAAAAGACGATCTCAGAGATCTATAAATGGTTAACAGAATAATAGCGCATAGCGTAAAGAGCTTTATTTGTAGGTTTTTGACTGAAGGAATTATGTCAGATTTGACATATGTCAGAAAGCGATTGATGAAGTTTATTATTGTGATCACTAGTTTCATATGTCAAAAAAGATCTATTTGTTAGAAAATCGATTTAATTTATATATGTCTAAATTGACATAATCGTCTACGAGAAAAGGATTGGAAGAAGGAGAGGAACTATATGCCAAAGCTTTCTAGGCGTCAGTTTATGAAATATACAGCAGCATCTGTTGCTGCTTCCTATTTGGCAGAGAAACGTGTCCATGCCGAATCAGGAGAGGAAAACAAAGTATTCCCATTAATGACTGCTGGTGCTACTACATCGTATGGGATTTGCCATTTCTGTTCTGTCGGATGCGGAATTGAAGTCAAGGTAAAAGGGGATGAAATCGTTTCAACAGAAGGGTTGAAGGAGCATCCAATAAATGAAGGAGCACTTTGTCCAAAAGGACGCTCGCTTAAAGAGATGCATAATTCTGATATGCGTCTAACCCATCCATTGGTTCGCAAACCAGGAAGTGATAAATGGGAGCCTATTTCTTGGGAAGAGGCAATTGATAAAATTGCCCATAAAGTGAAGGATGTGCGGGAGAAGACATTTACAGACGCAGTTGAAATAGATGGGAAAAAGGTTACCGTTAATCGTCTTGAGGGCATATTTAGTTTAGGAAGTGCCGAAATCGATAATGAAGAGGCGTATTTATATACGAAGTTCAACCGTGCTTTAGGAATCCATAACTATACTCACCAGGCAGAGATATGACACGCTCCAACGGTGGCTAGTTTAGCCCCTTCATTCGGTAGTGGTGCGATGACAAACAGTTTTACAGATATGAAAAATGCCAAAGTGATTTTGATTGGTGGGAATAACACGGCTGAGACTCACCCATTAGCGATGCGCTGGGTATTAGAGGCGCAAAAGCGAGGCGGAACCTTAATTGTAGTAGACCCTAGATTTAATAGAACGGCGAAGGTCGCTGATATTTACGCACCTGTACGACCTGGAACAGATATAGGCTATTTAGGTGCGATCGTCAAATACATTTTAGATAACGAACTTTATGATGAAGAATATATTAAAGCCCATACGAATGCGCTGTATAAGGTCAATCCATCCTTCTCATTTAGTGATGGCGTCTTTTCAGGATATGACGATAAGAGCTTCAAATATAGCAGGGATAGTTGGACATACCAACTTGGTTCAGATGGCAAACCATTGCAGGCAGAATCATTAACGGATCCGAATTGTGTACTTATGAAATTGAAGCAACACTTTAGTGAATACACATTTGAAAAGGGATCTGAAATTACGGGCATGCCAGTTGATAAAATGAAACTCATTGCTGAGACATTTACAAAAAATCGCCCTGGGACCATTTTGTATGCTTTAGGAATGACACAAAAAACCGTTGGTGTACAAGGGATTAGAATGTATGCCATTATCCAATTATTACTTGGGAATATGGGAATGGCTGGTGGAGGCATTAATGCCAACCGCGGAGAGCCAAATGTACAAGGATCAACAGACATTGCTTGTTTACCACATATTCTACCAGGTTATATGCCAATCCCTACAGATGCTCAACCAACGCTTAATGATTATGTCAAAGCAGTTGGAACAGCGAAAGCTAAGAAAACAATCGCTTTATTGAAAGCTTGGTATGGAGATAAAGCAACGGCAGATAATGAATTTTATTATCATTATTTACCAAAACGAAGAGCGCAAGATTCAGCAGCAAACTATGTGCCGATTTTTGAAAAATTAAATCAAAATGAATTTAAGCTTGGTTTTATTTTTGCGCAAAATCCAGCTGTAAGTACGCCTAATCTGGATATGGTTTGGAAAGGCTTGAGTAATTTAGAGATGCTTGTAGTGTCAGAAATTTTTGAGACAGAGACGGCATCATTTTGGCAATATCCTGGTTTGGATTCGAAAGAGATTCAAACGGAAGTCATTTTATTGCCAGCGGCGATGGCTTTTGAAAAAGCAGGGACGATGACAAACTCTGCCCGTTGGATTCAAGGGAAACCAGTCGCTGTACGTCCTCCAGGTGAAGCGAAACCAGATGGGGATATTATCTACGAAATTATGCATCGGGTAAAAGAGTTATATGCGAACAGCAGTGACCCGAAAGATAGAGGGATTTTAGATTTAACTTGGGATTATGTCGTTCATGGCGAAGAAGAAGTTGATATGGAACAGATCCTTAAGGAAATGAATGGTTATGATCTCAAGACAGGTAAATTGCTTAGTACAGGTGCACAGCTTGCACAAGCAGAACCTGGAACAGCTTCTTCTGGTATGGGTGGCCTTTATACAGGCGTGATAACAGAAGAAGGGAACCATTCATTAAGGCATAATAACGATGATCCGAGTGGCCTTGGATTACATTCACAATGGACATTTGCCTGGCCGAATAATACGAGAGTTCTTTGGAATCGAGGTTCTGTCGATATGAAAGGAAAACCTCGTGACAAAGAACGGGCTCTTGTAGAGTGGAATGGAACAAGCTGGGTTGGACATGACATTTTGGACGTTGCCGCAAAGGATAAAGCACCAGATACACCAGAGGGAAGTAAGGTGTTTTCAAATGGAGAAGGGAAAGGCGCTTTATTCCGCACTGTATATGCACAAATTCAAACAGAGACAGCGGACATGACGCTCAACCCTGGTTATGATCCGAATGTCTTCAAAGTTGCACCTGTTATTACAGAACCTGGAATTGCAGATGGACCATTGCCAGCTCATTATGAACCGTTTGAATCACCTGTTCAAAATTCAATGTTCAGCCAGCAATCGAATCCGATTATTCGCCCTTTTGCATTACCAGATATCCAAAAAACAGGGGAAGCAAGTGAATTTCCATATGTTTTAACAACGTATATGGTAACAGAGCAATTCTTATCAGGTGGTGTTACACGAAATACACCGCAATTAAATGAGTTAATGCCATCTAACTTTGCTGAAATTAGTAAAAATTTGGCGAAAAAGCTTGGCGTCACTTCAGGAGAAAAGGTGACCATTTCCACAGCGCGTGGGAAAGTTGCAGTTGATGCCATGGTAACAGACAGGATCCAACCATTAGACGTTAATGGCCAAGTAGTAGAAGTAATTGGTGTTCCATGGGGATGGGGCTATAAAGGGTTGGTACATGGTGAATCAGTCAATAAAGTGACCAATTCTGCAGCTGACCCGAATACAGGAACTCCAGAATATAAAGCTTGTATTTGTAATGTGACAAAGGGAGGCAACTAATATATGGCTAATAAAAATGATAGGGCAATTTTAGTCGATACCTCTCTTTGTACAGGGTGTAAAGCGTGCCAACTAGCTTGTAAAGAGTGGCATAACTTACCTGCAACTGAATTTGAGAAAGTGCCGGGAACGTACCAAAACCCGGCAGACCGTTCAGTTAATACGTTAATGTTAATGAAATTTACAGAGAAATATGACCGAAAGACAGAAACATTTGAATGGCTGATTCAAAAGGAGCAATGCATGCATTGTTCAGATGCTCCATGTGTAGAGGTTTGTCCATCAAGTGCCTTGTATACACATGCAGATGGATTTGTTGGTTTTCAAAGTGATAAGTGCATTGGCTGTGCTTATTGTGGCAAGGCTTGTCCGTTTGATGTTCCTCGGTATGAATCAGACCCGTTGACGGGAAAGAAGAAAATGAATAAATGCGATTTTTGCCAGGACCGTGTTACAAATGGGGAAATGCCTGCTTGTGTTCAGACTTGTCCTACCACGGCTTTGACGTTCGAGCATTGGGAAGAAGCTGTCAAGCAAGCATATCAACGTGTGGAAAAAATTAAAGAGCGTTATCCGAATGCCAATGTTTATGGAGACAAACATATGGGTGGCACCCATTATATTTACGTGTTAACAGAAAAACCAGAGGTCTATGGCTTGCCAACACAACCAATAACCAATGAGCTAATCGGCTTCCGTAAAGATGTCATTAAACCAGCGACCCAATTATTAATGGGAGCGACAGCAATTGGATTTCTTGCTAATTTTATCGTATCTGCCGCAACTTACAATGATAAAGAGAGTGATCTTGAAAAAATAGAAAGTGGGGGAAAGGAAGATGAGTAAGCGCCAAAATAAATTGATTCGTCGCTATCAGTTGATAGACATGTTGATGCACTGGTCAGTAGCTCTAGGATTTGTCTTGGCGCTGATTACCGGATATTTGATCTTTTTTCAAGGAACTTCAACCTTAATGGATCAATCAGCAGGACATACTTCCCGCCTCATCCATCGCATTGGAGCTGTTTTGTTTGTCGTGGCACCGGTGCTCTATTTCATTTTTTCAAAAAAGCGCTTTGGATTTTTAAGTGCGTTTAAATGGAGTAAATCTGATCTTGGTTGGCTGAAAGCAGCACCGAAGCACTACTTTCTTGGTGGAGATCTTCCACCACAAACGAAATATAATTCAGGTCAAAAGCTGTATTATCTTTTTGCATTAATATTTGGCCTTTTGTTAGCGGTGACTGGATTTGCCCTTTGGTTTGACTGGTTCACCGGTGCAGCAGGTATCATCATGCTAGTTGTGCATGATATATCAGCGCTAGCACTAACATTATTCTTTGGTGTTCATGTTTACCTCACTGTATTTCACCCAAGTGAGCGATCCTCATTTAATGCTATGGCAACAGGATATATGGATTCGGAATATGCAGAGCATCATCATGAACTTTGGTATAACGAAGTGAATGGTCAAGATCAAAAAAACGATGAGCAGCTTCAGGAGAAACCTAAGTCTTATACCATGTAGTAATGTATGGAGAGCGAATCGTGTACGTAATGCGATTCGCTTTTCTCATCACTTTGAAAAAGAGTTTGGGAAGGAACAGAAGATGGAATTAGAAAAGCATTTTCATCATTTTAGAGGAAATATCATTGGAAATAAACAAGATTTTCACACTCATTATGGAAAGAAATATATTCTATATGCAGACTGGACCGCAAGTGGAAGGCTATACAAACCAATAGAGGATAAAATTCTCCATCAATTCGGTCCCTTTGTTGCGAACACTCATACAGAGACAAATGTTACGGGGAAAAGTATGACATGGGCTTATAAGGAAGCAAAATCGATTATAAAAAAACATGTAAATGCTTCTGACAGTGATCTTCTTTTCTTTGAAGGAACTGGCATGACAGGTGCTCTGCATAAAATACAAAGATTATTAGGATTAACCCTTCATGAAAAATACAGAGTTGTAGTTAGAGAGACACAAAAACCAGTTGTTTTCATTACACATATGGAACATCATTCCAATCAAACCTCTTGGGAAGAAACGGTTGCCGACGTGGTTGTTATTCCCCCTGATGCGAAAGGTGAAGTATCTCCTAGAATGCTTGAGCAAGCCATAAAAGAATACGGTGATAGACCTTTGAAAATAGGCTCTTTTACAGCTTGTTCGAATGTAACGGGAATACAGACCCCCTATCATCAATTAGCGGAAGTAATGCATCGTCATGGAGGTATCTGTTTTGTCGATTTCTCAGCATCTGCTCCGTACATTCCGATTGATATGCATCCTAAAAATCAACAGGCATACTTAGATGGAATCTTCTTTTCTCCTCATAAATTTTTAGGAGGTCCTGGTTCTATGGGGGTGGCCATTATCTCTAAAAAACTTTACAAAAATAAAGTCCCAGATCGCCCAGGTGGTGGAACCGTTCTTTGGACAAACCCTTGGGGTGAAAAATCCTATATTTCTAATATTGAAGAAAGGGAGGACGGAGGGACCCCAGGATTTTTACAAGCGATTAAAACAGCATTAGCGATTTGTTTAAAGGAAGAAATGGGCAGCGAACTCATGTTAGCGCAAGATAAGAAACTGGTTCATTTATTGCTTGAGCGCTTAGCGGAAAACAAAAAAGTAGTAATTTTGGAAGAGCGCAGATGGGATAGACTTCCGATTGTATCCTTTTATGTGGAAGGTGTACATCATCAAATTATCGTTAAACTATTAAACGATGTCCATGGAATCCAAGTGAGAGGTGGATGCTCTTGTGCGGGCACATACGGACATTATTTATTAAAAATTGATGAAGGACAATCCTTCGCTATAACAAATGAAATTGATAAGGGAAATCAACTTGTAAAGCCTGGCTGGATAAGGGTATCTCTACATCCAACAATGACGGAAAAGGAAGTTCTATATATTGCCAAGGCCATTGGCAATATCGTGGAACAAATCGATCAATATAAAGAGGATTATCGGTACATTCCAGAAATCAATGATTTTCAGCATAAAAATGAGCCAATTATTAGCTATGAACAGTGGTTTGCATTTTAAAGTAAAGGCTCTTGTCTGCGCTCATTGTTTATTTTGATGGCCACAACTTTCTGACAGACACACTAAGACTATAATGTGGAAGCGACAAAGTACCGTAGCGAACTTAATGTATAGCAGTACCATGGTAACGACAATGTCTGCGTAAATATTGAAAGTAAAAGATGTAAGGAGACACGATAACCTTACATCTTTTTTTCTGTATCGGTATGTTGTTTTAGGTGGTGTAGCAGTCCCCCAAGATGGTCTTCGAATAATTCATCAACCGCTTTTTGTGCTTTTTTTTGAAAGATTTCATATTGTCGAAGCAGTTCTTTTCCCGTAGGAGTTAAAGTAGTCCCTTTTTTCCTATTTCCTTGTTGGCGCTCCACTAACGGCATAGCTAATCTTTCCTCTGTGGCGGTTACTTTCCCCCATGCTGCTCGATAGGACATTCCAAGTAAAGCAGCAGCTTGACTCATGGAACCCGTTCGTTCAATTTCTCGAAACAGCCGAATGCGCCCAAGTCCAAAAACAACTTCATCATTAAGTTCGATCCAGATTTTCGATTTTACCTCAAGAGATTGCTTAGCACTCATCAGATCTCCCTCCTTACTAATTAATGTACCATTGAGCTTTTCAGTATCATAGAGCATAAAATGTCAGTCATATGAATTTTTGAGTAACTTGGAAAATAAGATAGAAATGTTATTGAAATTAAGGCTGCTCTTTTCGGCTTTAGCGTTTATTTATAATAGACACCATTCGTTTTCTTTTGTTTAGTAAAATATTTCGTTAAAATGCGGCGAATGGTTCTTTCATTTAATTCAGTTTTGCACCATTCATAAATGTTGTGAGTGGTGATCTTTTTTTCAGGAAATAGCAAGTTGAATTCCTTCGTATGTCTCAAGATTGCATCTTCTATTTTCTCTATTGATCCACAACTTTTGCACACAAAATGGTGAAACTGTATAGCCATTGAAAAGGAATAGCATTGATGACAGTATATTCCTTTCTGAAGTTGATCAAAATGATATTTTGGTAAAGTGGAAAATGGATTTTTGGGTTGGTGGAGGGAAAGAAGTTTTTTGGCTAATTTCTTATGATGATCGTTTAGAATAGAAGCTGTTTGATTTAATTCTTTTAAGAAACGAGTGAGTTGAGTAGGAAATATAAAAGGGGCATCTAGGGGTGTTTGATACAAAGTGAATTCCGAATTGATAAAGATTACATGAGATTCAATTAGAGAGGGGTACTTAATGCTTTGAAGTAACTGACGAAGAAGGGTGGTACAGCGTTTTAGCTGATCTGCGGGGTTTTTATATTCTTTACCAGATATTACGGAATAAAGTTTGTCCGAATCTAAACGAAAATCACCTTCATAATTTTTAATATCAATAAGGTGGATAGCTCTCTGAGAAATAATTAATGTATCAATCTGGAAAAATGAATTGTTTACTTCAAATAGTAAATCATTAAGAACATATCGCTCCTCTTGTAAATCTTCTAGTAAGATATCAAACTTTTTTTCACCCTCATAGCCTTTTTCAAGGTTAAAGTAGTAAGTCTTTTCCTTCTCAGATAATTCCATTCGCCTATGCAAATATCTCCTACTCAATAATTCTTCTGATTCTGACCGTTCTTTTAGTATCATAAGCCACATCCTTTTTATTGATATAAGTATATTTTACAAAAAAATTGTTAGATGCACATTTATTTTTAGGAATATTTTGTTAACTTTTTAGTGAAAGTTTCATTACTGTTACGACTTGCATCCCAAATGACAATGGTAACTGCTGTATTTTACTTAAATAGAAATAAGCTCATCATTCGGACAGAGTGGAGCGAAAAAACAAAGAGGGAGTCCGAATAATAGCTGGATTCGGACAGAACGGAGCGAAAAAACAAAGAGGGAGTCCGAATAATAGCTGGATTCGGACAGAGTGAAGCGAAAAAACAGAGAAGGAGTCCGAATAATAGCTGGATTCGGACAGAGTGGAGCGAAAAAAAGAAGAGGGAGTCCGAATAATAGCTGGATTCGGACAGAGTGGAGCGAAAAAAAGAAGAAGGAGTCCGAATAATAGCTGGATTCGGACAGAGCGGAGCGAAAAAACGAAAAAGGAGTCCGAATAATAGCTGGATTCGGACAGAGTGAAGCGAAAAAACAGAGAAGGAGTCCGAATAATAGCTGGATTCGGACAGAGCAGAGCGAAAAAACAAAGAGGGAGTCCGAATAATCACTAGATTCGGACAAACCAGGATTGAGAATGCACCGAATAGCTCAAGCGAATGGACTGAATTCATTGGGAACTCAGTCCGAACGAGAATGATTCACAATTGATTTTTGCTGCCCTTGTAGGTGTTTCAATTCCAACAAGCTGAACATAAATTAGACTATACAGAAGTAGATGTTTGCACAACCGTAATCCTGTCTTTTTTTCCATGCATGAAATAATAAAGAATCGAGCTGGCGAGTACAAAAATGCCTAAAATGATATATAAAGTACTGTATCCTGTTAATGGAATAATAAATCCTAAGATATACGGACCAAACCCGAGCCCTGCATCAAGAAAGATGAAAAAGGTCGAAGTGGCAAGCCCCATGCGGTGTACGGGAGTTAGCTTAACAGCAACAGCCTGGGTGCAGGATTGCATGTTCCCGAAGCCGAGTCCAATGAGGACACCGGCTAATAGAAAGGTAAAGCTATTACTCGTTTGACTTAAGAGAAGTAACCCAGCAGCAAAAATGATGAATGCAGGGTACATGACGAAGTTCGCACCTCTCATATCCATCAAGCGACCTGTAAAGGGTCTTGAGATCAGAACTGCTGCTGAATAGGCGATAAAGAAAAAGCTCGCAGCACTCACGAGATCGACTTCTATTGCGTAAAAGTTGATAAATGATAGAACGCTTGAGTAGCAGAACGCAATAGCTAATGTTATAAAGGCGATGGGGATGGCCTTCGGTTCGATAAAATCGGAGAGCTTCAACCCTTTTTTATCTGTATCAGAGTGGGACATTTCTACCTTCGGGACATAAATGAAGAAAGAAGTGACCAAACTTAAAATTCCAACAGCCAAGCAAAGAGCAAAAATCATCTGAAAAGAAGTATGTTGACTCATGTAAAGACCGATGAACGGACCAATCGCTGTAGCCAATGTGGCACTCATGCTAAAATAGCCAATTCCTTCGCCCTTTCGATTTTTCGGGATAATTTGGGCGATGATTGTACCACATGCTGTGCTTGCCATTCCTAACGTCATCCCATGGATAAAGCGATTAAAAAGCAAAAAGCCAATTCCAAGATGCACATAATATAACAAGGTTGTAATCGTAAATAAGATCAGTCCGATAATTAATGTGCGCTTACGTCCGATAATGTCAATGGTACGACCAATAAAAAGTCGCCCGATTAACGTACCAATAATGAAAATGCCGGTAACAAGTCCAGCTTGACTAGTAGTTGCATCATACTCATCCACCGCATATACCGCAATGGTGACCATTAATAAAAAGAAGACAAGTGTTAAGAAAAAGTTAGCGGAGGATACGACGATGAAATCCTTCGTCCATAGTTTATTGTTGGTCGGTTGTTCCATTTATATCACCCCTTAATGTTATTGCGGATTTCTGTCATGATACGAATGGCATCATGTTGTTCTGAATCAGTTATTCCCCTCAATATTTCTTCCTCAAATTGATCGATCGTCACACGCACCTTGTTATAGATTTCTTTGCCTAGTGCAGACAGCTGAATTCGTTTTTCACGCTTATCCTGACTTGGAACTTGCTCTACATAACCGAGCTTTTCTAATTGGTGAATCGTTCTTGTAATCGTTGGTTTTTCCACACTTTGGTAATTAGAAAGATCAACAAGCGTTGCAGAACCAAAATTGAACAGGTAGTAGAGAATCGTCCATTGCGCCCGTTGGAGATGATGTTCGTTAAGGAGAAGTACTAGTTTATTCTCAAAAGGACGGTAAAGCATTAATAATTGATGGAAAAATCGTTGAGATGTCTTCAAAATATCACCTCTGCATAATAGTTATCATTGGTAACTAATAAACTATAACAAAGTGAGAAAATGATGTCTAGGGAAAAAAGTCGCAGCACTTATTGAAAAAGGGAGGATTTTTCTGAGAAAGCCGTATAAATAACCTGATTAAATACATGACTAATAATAACAAGCGGTGAAGGAGGATGTTCGATGGAGAAACGACTTCAAGATCAAGTGGCTTTTATCACGGGAGCGGGTTCAGGAATTGGCAAAGCCGCAGCACTCAAACTTGCTGAAAACGGAGCAAGAGTAGCCCTCGTTGATTTACATAAAGAGAATATAGAAGACGTAAAAGCACAAATTGAGAAACTGGGAAGTGAAGCCATAGTTTTAGAAGCAAATGTTTCCTCTGCGAAAGAAGTAGAGCAATGCTATAAGAATACAATACAACAGTGGGGGAACGTAGATATTGTCTTTGCTAATGCGGGAATCAATGGCGTCGTGACACCGATTGAGGATCTGGAACCAACTGAATGGGAACTTACAATATCGAATAATTTAACAAGTACGTTTTTAACAGTTAAATACGCTATCCCATACATGAAGAAAAATGGCGGAAGTATCATCATTACGAGTTCGATTAATGGAAATCGAATATATCGAAATATTGGCATGTCAGCATACAGCACTTCTAAAATTGCTCAAATGGGATTTGGGAAAATGGCAGCCTTGGAGCTAGCGGAGTATCACATTAGAATGAATATGATTTGTCCAGGTGCAATCGAAACGAACATAAATGACAATACGTGGAAAGAAAAAAAGAACTTAAAGAAGGTCGAAATTCCTATTCAATATCCTGAAGGAAGTCAGCCCCTTGAACATCAGGCCGGTAAGCCCGAACAGGTAGCAGACCTCGTATTATTTCTTGCATCTAACCAATCGAGTCATATAACAGGAAGCGAAATTTATATTGATGGAGCAGAGTCATTATTATAATAATGAGAAATTTTTTAGAAAAATGGATTGACAAAACATGTATATACAAGTTAAGATGAAAACGCAATCATAAAACATGTATATACAAGTTGTTTTAAATATAACTACAGAGAGTGGGGGAAAAAATGAGTAAATATACTCAACCAGCACAAGAGTTACTGGAGCACATTGGCGGCAGTGAAAACATTTCAGTTGTGACCCATTGTGCGACTAGAATGCGATTTGTTTTAAAGGATCCAAAGAAAGCGGATGTTGAAAAAATTGAAGCGATTGGGCTTGTAAAGGGGACGTTCACACAAGCAGGACAGTTTCAAGTTATCGTAGGAAATGAAGTTTCCACATTTTATAATGAATTCACGAAAATTGCAGGGGTAAGTGATACATCGAAGGATGAGGCAAAAGAAGCAGCGAAGCAAAATATGAACTTTCTGCAACGAATGATTGCTCACCTAGCAGATATTTTTACACCATTAATTCCAGCGATTGTCGTTGGGGGTCTTATTCTCGGTTTCCGAAATGTAATCGGTGACATTAAAATGTTTGAAGATGGCACAAAGTCATTAGTAGAGATTTCACAATTTTGGGCAGGTACACATGCCTTTTTATGGCTTATCGGTGAGGCGATATTCCACTTCTTACCGGTCGGAATTACATGGGCGGTAGCAAGAAAAATGGGAGCTACGCCAATTCTCGGGATTGTTTTAGGGATTACGCTCGTTTCTCCGCAGCTATTAAATGCATATGGAGTGGCAGAAGCAACAGAAGTTCCATTCTGGGATTTCGGATTTGCGCAAATTGATATGATTGGTTATCAAGCACAAGTTATCCCAGCTATCTTAGCAGGTTTATTGCTTTCATTCCTTGAACTTAAACTAAGAAAAATCGTACCGAATGCAATTTCTATGATTGTCGTTCCATTCTTTGCTTTAGTTCCAACAGTATTGATCGCACATACGGTTCTTGGACCGATTGGTTGGCAAATTGGAGCATTTATTTCAGATGTAGTATACTCTGGTTTAACTTCTGCATTTGGTTGGTTATTTGCCGCAGTCTTTGGTTTCGCTTATGCACCACTTGTTATCACTGGTTTACACCATATGACGAATGCCATTGATTTACAGTTAATGAGCGAATTTGATGGAACGAATCTTTGGCCGATGATCGCATTATCTAATATCGCACAAGGTTCTGCTGTTCTAGCGATGATTTACATCAATCGTAAGAACGAAGAGGAAAAGCAAGTTTCCATTCCAGCAACAATCTCTTGTTATCTTGGTGTCACAGAGCCAGCGATGTTCGGGATTAACTTAAAATACGGCTTTCCGTTCTTAGCTGCGATGATTGGATCAGCTGTGGCTGCCGTCATTTCGGTAGGAAGCAATGTCATGGCAAACTCTATCGGTGTTGGAGGAATTCCAGGAATTCTTTCTATCCAACCACAGCATATGCTCACATTCGCCATTGCCATGGTTGTAGCAATCGTCATTCCATTTATCTTAACCGTCGTTTTTGCTAAAGCAAACGTAGGTAAGATTAATTTCAATCGCAAATAGAAAAGAGAACTCCATTTTAACGACTTCTTAATTTCCTATACTTTGAGAGGGACATTCATATGTTCCTCTTTTACTATTCATGTCCATGTGAAAAATTAAGCTTTTCACTATTGGACACCTACAAGGAAATGCATCATGATTGAGACGTTTTCGCAAACTAAGCAAAACGTTCTCAGTACAGAAAAAAGTAAAGGGCAGGTGTGTTGGTTTGACTCAGCCTTGGTGGAAAAAATCAGTTGTTTATCAAATTTATCCGAAAAGTTTTTGTGACACGACAGGAAATGGTGTCGGTGACATACAAGGAATTATTCAAAAATTGGACTACCTATCTAAGTTAGGTGTGGATGTTGTCTGGATTACGCCAATCTATGATTCGCCACAAAATGATAATGGTTATGATATTCGTGACTATTTCAATATTTTTGAGCCCTATGGAACAATGGAAGATTTCGATCAGCTTCTAGAGGAAGCGCATAAACGCAATATTAAAATAATCATGGATATCGTCGTGAATCATACGTCGACTGAACATCAGTGGTTCGTCGAATCGCGCTCTTCTAAGGATAACGAATACCGCGATTTTTATATTTGGAAGGATGGCAAAGAGGGAGAGCCACCGACAAATTGGGAGTCAAAGTTTGGCGGCAATGCTTGGCAATATGATGAGCAAACAGGCCAATATTATCTTCACCTGTTTGATGTGACACAAGCCGATTTGAATTGGGAAAATGATAAAGTCCGAACTGCAGTCTACGATATGATGAAGTTTTGGCTTGATAAAGGGGTCGATGGATTCCGTTTAGATGTTATTAACCTAATTTCTAAAGATCAACAGTTTCCCAATGATGCACCACCTGGAGATGGTCGTAAATTTTACACGGATGGACCGAAAATTCACGAGTATCTCCATGAAATGAATACAGAGGTATTTGCCAAATATGATATGATGACGGTGGGAGAAATGTCTTCTACTTCTATTGATAATTGTATTAAATACACGAATCCGAATCGAAAAGAATTGGATATGACGTTCAGCTTCCACCATCTAAAAGTTGATTATCCGAACGGGGAAAAGTGGACGAAAGCTGACTTTGATTTTTTAAAGCTGAAGCGAATTCTTTCCGAATGGCAAGTTGAAATGAACAAGGGCGGCGGCTGGAACGCCTTATTTTGGTGTAACCATGACCAGCCAAGAATTGTGTCTCGTTTTGGAAATGATAAGGAGTATCATCGTGAATCAGCGAAGATGCTTGGAACGACGATTCATATGATGCAAGGAACTCCGTATATTTATCAAGGCGAAGAATTCGGGATGACCAATCCAAACTTTGATAAAATTGAAGATTATCGTGATATAGAATCTTTAAATATGTTTCAAATTTTAAAGGAAAGTGGAAAATCAGAACAGGAAATTTACGATATTCTTAAGCAAAAGTCTCGTGATAATTCAAGGACTCCTGTCCAATGGGATGACCGTAAACATGCTGGATTTACAACAGGTACACCATGGATTGGGACAGCAGCTAATTATAAGGAAATTAATGCGAAAAATGCGATGGCAGATGATAACTCCATTTTCTATCACTATCAAAAGTTAATTCAACTTAGAAAAGATTATGATATTGTGACAGTTGGCGGCTATGAATTGCTTTTACCTGAGCATGATGCTATTTTTGCTTATATACGGGAAAATGGAAATGAGAAATTACTCGTTGTAAATAACTTCTATGCAAAAGAGGTTAAATTTACCCGACCTGAACAAGTGGACATGAAGGGTTACTCAAGTGAAATCTTGCTTTCAAACTATCCTGACTCACCACAGGATCCGAATCGATTCACATTGCGTCCATATGAATCGATTGTCTACTATTTAAAAAAGTAAATTGGAGTTTTTGAGATGACGAATAAGTATTTAATGATTCATAACGATATTGTTGGGAAAATAGAGGCGGGGGAACTCGCCTTCAATTCTCTTTTACCATCTGAACATGAGTTGAAGGATCATTATAATACTTCCAGAGAAACGATCCGGAAGGCATTAAATCTTTTATCACAAAATGGCTATATTCAGAAGATTAGAGGAAAGGGATCTGTCGTTATAAAAAGTAAAAAAGTCGATTTCCCTGTTTCTGGTTTAACGAGCTTCAAAGAATTAACGACGAAAATGGGCAAAAAACATCGTACGATTGTCCATGAATTAGCGTTGGTGAAGCCAGAGAAACAAGTTCAAAGCCACTTATCGATCACTAGCAAGGACCTCGTTTGGCAAGTTTTTCGAGTTCGGCAGATCGATGGAGAAAATGTGATCTTAGATAAAGACTATTTAATGAAAAAATTTGTTCCGGAACTGACAAAGGAAGTTTGTGAAAACTCAATCTATGAATATCTCGAAAATGATTTACAGCTAAATATTAGTTTTGCTAAAAAAGAAATCATCGTCGAGGAACCAACAGATGAAGATCGAGAACTTCTAGACTTAGAAGGTTTTCACAATGTCGTGATCATCAAAAATTACGTCTATTTAGAAGATGCAAGCCTATTTCAATATACGGAATCACGCCATCGCCCAGATAAATTTAGATTTGTTGATTTCGCAAGACGGAATCATCTTTAAATAAGAAAGAAGGTTTTTCTTCGATAAACATGTCCATGCGGCATTTTATCGAGGAGAGCCTTCTTTTTTATGGGGTTTTTTGCGAATATTCGAATTTATGAACCTAGAGCTTAATATAGTTAAAGTAAACAGGCTAAGGCATGCTTCTCAGGTACTAAGAAGGAGGGGATGGGATGCTGCATATTGTAGCGTGTATTAAACAAGTTCCGGACACGAAGATTATCAAAATGAATCCGAAAACAAATACGATGGACCGAAGGACAGCACCAGCGATTTTAAATCCATATGATGCCCATGCAGTGGAAGAAGCCGTACGTTTGAGGGGGCGTTATGGCGGTATTGTTTCTGTGTTGACGATGGGGCCACCACCTGCTGTTAAGGCAATTAAGAAGTGTATTGAAATCGGTGCAGATGAAGGCTATTTGATTACTGATCGGAGGTTTGCTGGTGCGGATACGTTGGCGACGAGTTATGCGTTAACAAAGGCGATCCATAAAATTTCAAAAGAAAAACCTGTGGACCTAATCATTTGCGGGAAGATGTCGATCGACGGGGATACAGGACAAGTTGGACCAGGTATTGCAAGACGTCTTGATATTCCCCCGCTAACCTCTGTTAATAAAGTCGTTGAGGTCAGCAGAGAAGAGGGGAAGATGGTTGTTCATCGTAAGCTCGAAGACGGATATGAAGTCGTGCAATCGACGTTACCCTGCTTACTTTCCGTGGAAAAAACGATTAATGAAGTGCCGTATTCACCATTTCCGAACATGCTAAAAGCAGCACAATACAATCCGCATATTTGGTCTGTCGATGATTTAGAGGATGTTGATATTAAGCAATTAGGATTAAAGGGTTCACCAACAATTGTCTCAAAGGTATGGGCACCGCCAAAACCTGAAGGAGGCATCATGCTTGAAGGGAACCAACAGGAACAAGTGGAACAATTACTGTCTATCCTTCTAGAAAAGAAAGAACTGTTTACTGTAAAGGGGGAATCATAATGGATTTCCAAGATTATCAAGGTGTTTGGGTATTTATTGAAGTAAATGAAGGGGTAGTTGCCCCGGTATCTCTCGAGTTATTAGGGGCAGGCAGGATGTTAGCGGATAAAAGAGGGGGAGAGCTAGCAGGGGTTTTAATCGGTGATAATGTAGGCCATCTTTCAAAAACAATTTTCGAATATGGGGCAGATGTTGCTTACGTGTACGATGATCCCATTTTTAAACATTACCGTACAGAATCCTTTATGAAAGCATTATTGGATTGTTCGCAAAAGCATAAGCCAGAAATCATCCTTTATGGTGCTACTTCAACAGGGAAAGACTTAGCTAGTGCGGTTGCAACAGATTTGCCGACAGGGTTAACAGCAGATACAACAGAGCTTGATGTGGAGGAGGATACAGGATTATTACTTGCAAGTCGACCTGCCTTTGGGGGCAATATTATGGCAACAATTTTATGTAAGAAATATCGTCCGCAAATGGCAACTGTTCGGGCAAAAGTTATAAAAGCGTTATCTCCGGAAGTTGGAAGAGCAGGACGAGTGGTGGAGGAGAGCATCTCACTTAAAGAAGCTGACATTCGTACAAAAGTGTTGGAGATTGTGAAAGAAACAACAAGGAAAGTGCGAATGGATGAAGCCGATATTATTGTGGCTGGTGGTAAGGGATTAGGAAGTGCGGAAGGATTCCAGTTAGTTCACGAATTAGCAGAGACACTAAATGGGGCCGTTGGGGCGAGCCGAGATGTTGTGGAAGCAGGTTGGATTGAACATGCCCATCAAGTAGGGCAAACGGGGGTGACGGTCACGCCAAAAATTTATATTGCCATCGGTATTTCTGGAGCGATCCAACATATTGTCGGAATGAAAAATTCTGGTCTTATCATCGCCATTAATAAGGATCCAGAAGCACCTATATTTGCGTCTTGTCACTACGGAATTGTCGGAGATGCATTTGAAATCGTACCGATGTTGATTGAACAATTTAAACAAGTGATGTCGAGAGAGGGGGTTAGTCATGTCTGATCAATTTGATGCGATTGTCGTAGGTGCAGGTCCAGCTGGGATTTCATGTGCTTTTGAACTGGCAAAAGGAGGAGCAAATGTCCTTCTGTTAGAAAGAGGAGAATACCCAGGCTCCAAAAATGTTATGGGAGGAGTTCTCTATCGCAAAATGATGGAGGATATCATCCCCGAATTTTATAAAGAGGCTCCATTAGAACGCCCTATTGTTGAGCAACGCTTTATGATGATGGATAAGGAGTCAGCTGTCACGTTTAGTTATAAAGGGATGGAGTGGGGCAAAGAGCCTTATAACAACTTTACCGTTCTGCGAGCCAAATTTGATCAGTGGTTTGCTGATCAGGCTGTTAAGCAAGGGGCTGTCCTCATTAATGAAACCGTTGTCTTAGAATGTATCGTCGAGAATGGCAAGGTTGTCGGCGTGCGTACGGATCGTCCCAATGGTGATGTTTATGCAGATGTCGTTGTCCTTGCAGATGGAGTAAATTCACTCTTAGCACAATCGCTCGGCTTTCATAAGGAATACCAACCAGACGAAGTGGCATTAGCCACGATGGAAATATTGAAGCTGGATAAAAAGGTGATCGAGGACCGTTTTAATTTGGAAGACAATCAAGGCTGCACGATTGAATTATTTGGTGATGCAACGAAGGGGATTCTGGGTACAGGATTTCTCTACACGAATAAAGACACGTTAAGCATTGGCGTAGGAACTCTTTTATCAGGATTGATCAAACACAAAATTAAGCCTTATGAACTGCTTGAATATGTGAAAAATCATCCGATGATTCGCCCATACATTCAAGGGAGTGAGTCACAGGAATACTTAGCGCATCTCATCCCAGAAGGTGGCTATCACTCGATGGGGAGAATTGTCGGGAATGGGGTCATTGTCATTGGAGATGCATCCCAATTGGTGAATGCAATTCATCGAGAAGGATCAAATTTGGCGATGACGTCTGGAAGATTAGCGGCGGAAACTGTTCTTTTAGCGAAACAAGCAGGAGACTTTTCTGAGAAAATGCTCGACCATTATCGCCAGCGATTACTAGATGGATTTGTCGGTCAAGATATGAAAAAGTATAAGGATTCCACCCATCATTTTGATCAAAATCCACATTATTTTGATGAATATATCCCAATGCTCAATAAAGCAGCTAGCCAAATGTTTACCGTAGATGGCCAGTCAAAATGGGAAAAACAAAAGAAAATCTGGAAGGATCTTGGCTCTCCAAAGGAAAAAATGAAAATGGCGCGCGATATGTTTCGGGCTTGGAAGGTGGTCAAGTGATGAGTGAACAAAAGAAACACCAATCCATTGAAGAGAAGCAATATCTTGTTCGCTTCAATGCTGATACGAAATCCCATCTCCATGTTAAGGACGAAGATATTTGTTTAACGAAATGTCCGGATAAAATTTGTACCATTTTTTGTCCTGCTGAGATTTATAAATGGGAGGACATCCGTATGCATGTCGGCTATGAAGGCTGCCATGAATGTGGAAGCTGTCGCATTGGTTGTCCCCATCAAAATATTAAATGGGAATATCCAAAAGGTGGCCATGGAATTGTTTTTCGATTAGGTTAATAGAAAAAGCCGCTACCTGTTGTATGGGGTAGCGGCGGTTTAAAAGCGGAATTCCGTAAGAATGAGCAATAATTCCGTAACTTTGGGACTTAATTCCGTAACTTTTTCATTAATTCCGTAAAAATACGATTTTTTCCGGAAAAACCAGCAATAATTCCGGAAAGTGGCCATCGCCCCATTCTAGAAATCAATATGGTCTGGATCCGGTCCAACTCGATGATTGCGATTAAGTTCATCAATCGCAGTCATGTCCTCTGTCGTCAATTCGAAATCAAATATATTGGCGTTCTCGACAATGCGATGCTCTTTTGTTGATTTTGGAATGGTGACGACTCCGTTTTGTAGATCCCAGCGTAAAATAATTTGTGCGCTGGATTTATTGTATTTTTGCGCAATAGCTGTAATAACAGGGTGATCCAGAAGCTGTCCTTGCATTAACGGCGACCATGCTTCAAGCTGAATTCCATGCTTCTGGCAAAAGCTTTGAACTTCTTTTTGCGTTAAGTACGGATGGTACTCAACTTGGTTAATCATCGGTTTAATTTCAGCATCTTTCATTAAATCCTCTAAATGATGCACTTGGAAGTTGCTGACGCCAATGGCTTTTACTTTTCCATCCTTATAAAGAGTTTCAAGTGCTCGCCAAGCATCCTTATACTTTCCTTCAACAGGCCAGTGAATTAAATATAAGTCTAAGTAGTCTAGTCCGAGTCGTTGTAGACTTGCTTCATAGGCAGCTAATGTCGCTTCATATCCAAGGTCAGCATTCCACACTTTGGACGTTACAAAAAGCTCTTCTCTCGTAATCCCTGCTTCTACAAGTCCTTTGCGAATCCCTTCGCCGACCCCTTCTTCATTTCCATAAATCGATGCGGTATCAATGCTACGGTACCCATGCTTCATCGCAAATTTGACTGCATGGATCAATTCCGGTCCTTCTTCTACTTTAAATACGCCGATCCCAAACCAAGGCATTTTTACTCCATTTTTTAGTACGGTTGTAGATTGTAAATGTTGTGTCATGCTATTTTTCCTCCTCTGTAATCTTTTTTCATGTATTTCATGAAGAACGATCGTCTAGTTCGCATTCCTGTATGGTGAAAATGATGCGACGTCCTCCTGTTTTTCCAATTTTCTACTCCATCCTGTTAATAGTGCGGCCGCAGTTACCATGATTGCGCCCACCCATGTCGTATGGATGAGACCGATGGAGTCTGTGATGATGCCTCCTAAATAAGAACCAATGGCAATTCCGGCATTAAAGGCGGCGATATTTATGGCAGAAGCGACATCGACAGCTGAAGGAACAAAACGTTCGGCGAGCATAACGACATAGACTTGTAAGCCAGGTACATTCATGAATGCCATTAATCCCATTAAGAAAATAGTTAGCAGCCCTATGATTTTAAAAGGGGCTGTGAACATAAGGATAAAGAGCACAATCGCTTGAATGATAAACATATAAAATAATGCTTTTGTTGGTTGTCGATTAGACAGTTTCCCGCCAATCATATTTCCTATCGCTATCGCAATTCCATAAATAAACAAAATAATCGCAACAACACTGTCTTTAAAGCCAGTAATAGATTGTAGAATTGGGGATAAATAAGTGAAGACAACGAACGTTCCCCCATAGCCTAATGCTGTAATCAAAAAGACCAGCAATAAGCGTCCATTTTTAACTAATTTGACTTGCTCTTTGAATGAAGCCCCTTTTCCTTTAGGTAAATTTGAAGGGACAAGTACGCTGTTGGCAATAAAGGCAATAATGCCAATGATGACGATGACGATGAATGCCATTCTCCACCCAAATTGCTGTCCGATAAAGGTGCCAAAAGGGACTCCTGTCACGGTCGCAACAGTTAGTCCTGTAAACATCATCGAAATGGCGCTTGCTCGTCGATCTTCAGAGACAAGATTAGCAGCAATGGTGGAGCCAATCGACATGAAAATCCCGTGGGCAAATGCTGAAATGACACGAGCTGCTAAAAGAAGAGAAATGCTCGTGGCCCCAGCCGCAACACTATTCCCAATAATGAAAATGACCATAATCCATAGAAGAAGCGTCTTCCGCGAAATATTTGAGGTCAAAGAAGTTAGAATTGGTGCCCCAAAGGTAACACCTAAAGCGTATAAAGAAACGGTTAGACCTGCATACGTAACCGATATATTTAAATCATTAGCAATTAATGGCAATAAGCCAACGCTAATGAATTCTGTTGTACCAATAGCGAAAGCACTAATTGCTAACGCAAGTAAGGCAAAGGTATTTTTCCCTTTATTTATATCCATTGTGTTCCTCCATCTAAACAAAATCGATTCATCATGCTGCGCACCCGCCTAGATGGTCATCATCTATTTGGACATAATGAAATAGACTATCAATTTGAACCGGCAAATGTTATTATGAGCAATGAATGACAAAAAGAAAAGTACGCACTTTTAAGTAATATAGGTACCAAAAAGTTCTATAGGTACTTTTTAGTGCCTATAGTGTGATATGTGATAAAAATCAAGGAGATGTAAGATGGTGAAGAAGAAGTACAATATTTCAGTGGAAGCTACGCTCGAGGTTATCGGAGGAAAGTGGAAATGTGTGATTTTGTGTCATCTCACACATGGAAAGAAGCGAACGAGCGAATTGAAAAAATTAATGCCGGAAATTACTCAGAAAATGTTGACCCAACAATTGCGAGAACTAGAAGCGGATGGAGTCATTAATCGCATTGTCTATAATCAAGTCCCTCCAAAAGTTGAGTATGAATTAAGTGAGTATGGATGGAGTCTTGAGCATATTTTAAATGCTCTTTGTGATTGGGGAGAAACCCACATTACGAAAGTATATGGAGACAAATTTTCAGTCTTAGAAGAGAGTATTTTGAATGAGAATTTGAAATCGTAACAGAAAAAAATCGCATGCGCTTATAAAGCACATGCGATTTTTTTCTTAAGCGCTCTGTTTCCAGTCGGAAATGTCTTCTTCCAGAGCGATATTGTTTTCTCGATTCTTTTTCGCAGCGATAAAGAATAGTACCATGAGGATAGCAGTACCGATAAAACCGCCAATCCAAGAGGCATTCATAGACATCCTAAATCCAATTTGCGCATTAAGGATATAGGTAATAACCATCACGAGCATGAAAGCACCTGGAATAAGTGGGATGAAGTAATTCTTTTTGGCAATGTATAAGTACATCGCTCCCACAAATAATGCGATTACCGCTGTTGCTTGGTTCGCCCAACTAAAGTACCTCCACAAGATATTGAAATCAATTTGAGTTAATACGACAGATACAGCGAATAATGGAACAGCAATCCATAAACGGCTAGATAGTTTCTTTTGTGCAATATTAATATATTCGGCAATAATCATACGGGCACTGCGGAATGCTGTGTCCCCTGAAGTAATTGGAAGAATGACGACGCCGAGAATCGCAAGTGTTCCCCCAATTGCCCCTAACATTGCAGTGGATACTTCACTTACAACCGCACCTGGTCCACCAGCAGCTAACACTTCATTTAAGCCGTTGTAACCATTAAATAAACTCATCGCAGCTGCAGCCCAGATCATAGCGATAATTCCTTCTGCAATCATCATGCCGTAGAAAATTTTTCGTCCTTGTTTCTCTTTTTGAGTTGTACGAGAAATAATCGGAGTTTGCGTTGCATGGAATCCTGATAATGCCCCACATGTAATTGTAAAGAAAATTAATGGGAAAATCGGTGCATTGTCAGGGTGGAAATTCGATAATGATAATTCTGGAATTGGTGCTCCCGTTACTACTAAAGCGATTCCAACACCAAGTGCACTAACAACAAGTAATGCTCCAAAGTATGGATAGAAACGTCCAATAATTTTATCAACTGGTAAAAGAGTAGCTAAAATATAGTATAAGAAAATGGCGGCAATAATGATTCCTAATGCAATTTTTCCGTCCATGAGAACATGAAGTAAGCTTGCAGGTGTTGAAACAAACACCGTCCCTACTAATAAAAGAAGTAAAACAGCAAATGCATTAACAACATGCTTCATCGCTTTTCCTAAAAATTTGCTTGCAAGCTCAGGTAAGTGAGCTCCACGGTTACGAATGGAAATCATTCCTGTTAAATAGTCATGAACAGCACCAGCAAAAATACAGCCAATGACAATCCAAATGAAAGCAACTGGTCCGTAAAGCGCCCCCATTATTGGTCCGAAAATAGGACCCGTTCCCGCAATATTTAATAGCTGAATCAATGAGTTTTTCGGTGTGCTCATCGGCACGTAGTCAACACCATCACTATTCACATAAGCAGGCGTTGCACGCTCTTCCTTTACTCCAAATACTTTTTCAACAAATTTCCCATAAGTGAAATAACCAACAATCAAAAGAGCTATCCCCACTAAAAATGTAATCATGCGCTCTTCCCCCTTAAATATATAAATAAAGCGATTTCATTAAAATGTTGAATTCGTTCTTGATGTACCGTCTTTAGTATATAGGCGTTTTAAATTTATAGGGGGATTTGCGAACAAAACGTAGAAATTGAATATTATGATGCAAAATGTAAGGGTTATCATGCATGAAATGATAACCCTTACTTCAAGAAGGAGAACATCTTCTTTTTATTGAAGTAAAGAAGCAGGTCGTATTTTTTCTAGAAAGGTCATTAGATCCCCCAATTTATAATTTCAATAAAACCAAAGAAACAATTGAAAATGAACCTGATTATGTAACGGGTTTAGTTTAACATCATAGAAAAAAGCTTGAGAATTGTAAAATTCCACTCAAGCTTTTTGTGTGCGATTTTCAAGGTTAGTTCTACTATGAAATCGGATATTATGGGGGGATTAGAGTTATTGTCATGTCACTGGAACTGCTTTGAGCCCTTTGTAATCTTTAAATTTCCAACCGCGCTCTTAAGCCTTTAATATAATTGCGGCTAACAGGTAAAAGTTCCTTTCTTCCTGTAATCTCAAGCTGAAATGCCCCGTTAAACCATGGAGTCAAACGGACAACATAATCTAAGTTGACGAGAAAGCTTTTATGGATTCTGAAAAAACCGTGGGGGAGAAGTCGAGCCTCTAAGTCTTTAAGGGCTACTTTTGTCTCGTATTCTGTTTCCCTCGTTATAAGCTTGGTCATATTTTCTTCACGAACGATATAAAGAATATCTTTTGGTTCGATGTAAAAAATTTCTCCTTCTGTTTCAACAGCCAATTTTCCAGTAGATTTGACTGGTTCTGTCTCTTTCTGGGCAAAAATGATCTTTTCAATTCTTTGAATGGTTTCTTGCAGTTGCTCTTCATCATACGGTTTCAATAAATAATCGATTGCTTCATAGCGAAAAGCTTCTGCTGCAAATTGAGGATATGCTGTCGCAAAGACAACTAATGGGCTTTTCTTAAATTCTAGTAAAGCTTCCGCCACCTTCATCCCGTTCATTTTAGGCATTTCTACATCAAGAAAGACAACATCTGGTTGAAATTGAATTGCCTTCATGACTGCAGCTTCCCCAGAATCGGCTTCCCCGACAATTTTAATAGAAGGAAAAGCGCTTAATAAATGCTTCAATTCATCTCGGCTGTATGGCTCATCATCCACAATAAGTGTTCGTATCGATTTTTCCATGACTATTCCACCTTATCTGCTGGTAGGGAAAATGAAATTTCCGTACCGACATCGATTTCACTTTTAATTTGTAATGCGGCCGTCTCACCAAACATAATTATGAGACGGCGATTTACGTTATATAAAGCAAGTCCGGTGCCACTTTCAGATGTAATCGGATTTTTGCTTACTTGTTCTAATCTATCTTGTGGCATTCCGACTCCGTTATCCTTTATTTGAATAAAAGTATGTTCACTGTGCTTCTCGATGATGATTTCCAAAATGCAATTGTTCTCTTTATCCTTCATCCCATGCTTAATGGCATTTTCAACGAGAGGTTGAAGGGTAAGAGGTGGGATGATCTGTGTTAAAGCATCCTCATCAATTTGGTAAAAAACCTTCAGCTTATTGGTAAAACGGACTTCCTCGATCGCAAGGTAGGCTTTCACATGCTTTAGCTCTTGCTCAAGGGTTGTCACTTTTTCTGTTGTACTCGCTAAATTTTTGCGAATGAACTTGGATAAGGAAACAAGTAACTTTCTCGCCTTATCTGGATCCGTTCGCACAAGTGAAAGGATCGTGTTTAGTGAATTAAAGAGAAAGTGTGGACTAATTTGTGCTTGAAGTGCTTTGATTTCAGCTTCCTTTGCTAGATGATAGGCGTTGTCCGCATCGGCAATCTCAAGCTGATTACTTAAAAGTGTGCTGAGCCCTGTAATAAGTTCCATAATGACAGGAGTGACTTCTTTTTCCGAACGAAAATAAAATTTTAACGTACCAATGGTTTCTCCTCTTTGTTTTAGAGGAGCAATAACCGCTGCACCGAGTGGACATCCTTCGATGCGACAATGAATCATTTCTTTATTTGCGACAATGATTTCTCCTTTTTGGATCGCATCAATCGTGATCTCTGTTTGAATGGGGATGTTGGCACGATGATGATCCTCTCCCAATCCAACATGTGCGAGGATATCTGTTGTATTTGTGATCGCCACTGCACTCGTATTAATTTCTTTATGGAGGATATGGCAAACAGTCCGTGCGGAATCAAAGGTTAACCCTTTACGTAAATAAGCCAGCGTTTTGTCGGCAATTCTTAAAGTCTTTTGGGCAAGTGTGGCACCCGCTTTTTCTTCCTCATTGACAACGCTTTTTATGATCAAAAGAAAGAGTGCACTTCCTAGACCATTTGCGACAATCATCGGTAGTCCAATGATTTCGACAAGTGCGGCTGCCTTTTCAAATGGACGAGAAGTGAGCAAAATGATGATCATTTGCACCGTTTCCGCAATCGCACCAATCAGGAAGGCTGATTGTAAATGAAGCCGTTTGTTTCTTTTATGAAAGGCTCCTGAAATAATTCCTGCGACAATGGCAGCGAGTCCACAAGAGAAAGCGGTAAAGCCACCTAATGTGAAACGATGAATTCCGGCAATCAGTCCCGCACCGATTCCGACTTTATACCCTCCGAGGAGTCCGGCAATGACGATCCCGACCACACGGGAGTTCGCGATCGCTTCATCAGCAGCAAGTTCAGAGGCCCAAGGGTTAAATTGGAGACTATTAACACTCAACGTTAATCCGGAATAGGTCCCGATGATGCCGAAAAATCCGAAGAAGAGAATGGCGGTAATTTGTTGTTTTCGATGAAGTTGTTCTTGGTAAATCATATCGCGCGAGAAGCGAAATCTTGTCAAGATAAAGGCGATCATGACTAGAATTCCAAGACGCTCCACCATCGTGATCAACAATTCGAACATGAGAATACTCCTTTACTCACAGGAAAAATATTTAGTAGTGTTAATTATAAAGCATTCTAATGCTTTATAGCACGTCGTTCCCTCTACTAATTTACATGAACTTAAAAAAACCCTTCTTCGTCTTAACATAGCGTTTACAAATGATCTGTATAATTTTTCATAGGAAAATAGTTGTGTAATAGGAGGAATCCTTTTGAAAAAAAGCAGATTTAAAACATTAACATCTTTGAAAAATATGAAAGGATCGGGTGAGAAATTCATACAAAAGCTATCATTGGGGATGAGGTTATTTATTTTGTTCATCTCTCTCTTAATTCTAGCTGTTGTAGGTGTTGGCGTAAGCTCGTATATGAAAGCACAGGAAATCACGATGGACACGATCGAAAAAAGATTAGTGAGAGAAACGGAGCTAATTGGTTATATCGCAGAAAACTTGAAGTTTGTCTATGTTAGTGATGATGACTATTTTATGCAGCAGTTAGAAAGTAGTGTTCGTTCTCAACAAGAGGTGCTGAAGAGAGAGGGAATTGAATCGGAAGTTATGTACATAGCTGATGGAGCTGCTATTCCCTTCAAGATTAGTGAAAAAAGTCTTCCAAATCTATCACCAGAGCTGTTGAATGAAATGACCGGAATGAAAAATGGCCTTATGCATAAGACGATAGATCATAAGGAATATACGATCACTTTTCGAGAGTTAGAGGAAGTAGGTGGAATCTATGTAATGTTGATTCCAACGAACTCTTATTTGCAGCCTGTTCAACAAATGATCTATTTTATCCTCATTGGGATTGGAATTAGCGTGCTCGTTACGACGATTATTATTCTACTATTTGTTCGAACCATTACGAAACCTCTCAATATCCTACGTAATACGATGCGAGAGGTACGTGAAGGGAAATTCAAAATGACAACTGGAATTAAGACAACGATTCCAGAAATTACGTCATTACAAAAAAGCTATCATTCGATGATCGATCATATGAGTGGGATTATACATGAACTGCAAGAGACAACGAAGGAATTGTCTAAAACAGGTGGAGATTTAATGAAATCATCTGAGCAAACACTAGATTCAAGTCATCATCTAGTCTCTGCCATTGATTTGGTGAGACTGGGTGCAGAGCAAACGGCCAGTAGTTCAGAGGATAACGCCAATAGCTTTAAAGAGATGAAGCAATTAATTGAAGCAATGATTGCCAAAATGGAAGAGATTTTTACAAGTTCTCATAATATGAATCATACAGCTGAAGACGGCGAAGTGAATATAAAAGAGTTAATATCAATGATCTATCAGTTCGAGGAAGACTTTGAGCATTTGACGGGAACGATTACAGAAGTAAAGCAATTCTCCGGTTCGATCACGAAGCTTGTCGGTTTAGTGAGGGGAATTTCAGAGCAGACGAAGTTATTGGCACTGAATGCATCGATTGAAGCGGTGAGAGCAGGTGAAGCTGGAAAAGGATTCGCTGTTGTCGCTCAAGAAGTTCGTAAACTAGCAGAACAGTCTTCAAAAGCGACAGAAGATATATCCAATGCGATTGGGAAAATGGAAAATATCACAATTGGTGCAACGGAAGAATTTGAACAAATGCTTGCCAAAATTAATATCAATTTAAAAATGGCAAGTGCTTCAAGGAATTCCTTTGATGAACTAATGAAAGAAATTGGTGAAGAAAGTAGTCGATTACAAGGGATGAAGGAAGAATTGTCCCAGTTAGCTGGCATTTTACCAAAACTTGAACAAGCTACAGTAAGTTTTACATCGATTTCACAAGAAACGTTAGCGAGCTCTGAGGAAATGCTTTCTGTCAGCGAAGACCAAATTGAGCATATGGAAAATACGAATCACATTGGAACGAAGCTGCATCATTTATCACAAACACTAACAGAAATGGCCAATCGTTTTCAATTTGAAAAAGAAACAAGTACTGAAAAGGTGTAAAGTTAAATCACTCAGGGGGAGCATCCCTTGAGTGATTGTTTAGTTGAACTATTTTTTTGAGAACAATCCTCTTAATGCAAATCCGACATTTTGTGGTCTTTCAGCTAAACGGCGCATGAAATAGCCAAACCAATCATCCCCGAATGGGACGTAGACCCGCATATTATACCCTTCGTTTACAAGGCTTTCCTGCAGTTCTTCACGGAAACCATAGAGCATTTGAAATTCGAATTGATTACGAGGAATCTTGTTGTCTGCTGCAAATTTCTTTACCTTTGCAATAATATGGTGATCATGAGAAGCGATTGCCGTATAACTGCCACTTAGCAAATGTTCCTTAATGATGGTCATATAATTTTCATCTATCTCTTTTTTATCTTGATAGGCAACAGATGGATCTTCTTTATAGGCTCCTTTGACAAGTCGTAGAGGAATCCCTTTTAAAGCCCTTACATCATCAAGCGCACGATGCAAGTATGCTTGAATAACTGTCCCGACATGTTCAAAACCATACACTTCTCGAAGTTCTCGCAAAATATCTAATGTTACTTGGCAGTGAGCGTAGTCTTCCATATCGATTCGAACAAAATTATTTGTTCGTTTCGCCGCATCAAGAATCTGGCACATATTTTTTACACAAAAATCACGATCAATATCAAGGCCCAGTTGTGTCATTTTCACCGATAAATGACTTTGAACACCTGCTTTCCCGATCGCTTCAAGCGTGCGAACATTATATTCTGTCGCAAGCAATGCTTCTTCCGTACTACTGACAAACTCTCCTAAATGGTCTAAGGTGCATAAGATTCCTTTGTCATTGAGTTCCTTCACTGAATGAATGGCATCCTCAATCGTCATCCCTGCCACCACCTGTGCCGCTCCAAATTTCAATCCCCATTTTCTAGCAGCTTTGTTCAACCCTTTATGTTGAGATACATAGAGAAAAAAATTTTTAGAAACAGTCGCTAACATACCATTTCCCCCATTTATATATATTTTCCACTGGCAAACTTTCACCATAAAAACGGTGGTAATAAAGAATACACGCTGGTATTCATACTTTTGCAAAAATCGTGCCAATATTTAATATTTAGAAAATAATTGTTTGATAATGTTCGAAAAAGGATGAATCGTTTAGACGAAATCGTTAGCAATTTGCCTTCTACTTATTTTTAATAAGATGAATCTTTTCCGAAATTTCGTTAATAGCGATTAAGAAATTAATTCATTATATAAAATATTCTTTACATGTTGTTTTTGAGACTGTATTGTTTGGTTAACAAAAGTGTTTAGAAGTGTATACTTTTTATACAAAAATGAGGAATATTGCTTATATAAAAGGTGGGTCGATGTACATGGAAGATCGGTTTGCAATTCAAACGTTACATGCGATTTTATCTTCATTGGAAGAAGCGATTTCAGTCGTCAATACAAAGGGTGAATTGGTTTATTGGAATGAAGCGGCAGAAAGGACGTATCAAATAAAGAAAGAAGAAATTTTAGGTCGAAATATCCGCGACTTTTTTCAGCAAGAGGATGTTATGCACTTAAAGGTTTTAACGACACATAAGCCTGTCCGTGATGTCTACCATGTGCCTAGAGCAGACAAACATGTCCTGATCAGCACAAACCTTCTCTATAACGAAGAAAAAGAAGTGATCGGGAGCTTATCGATTGAAAAAGATATTACCTCAACCATTCAATTGAATGAAAAGTTATCATCTGCTTCAAAAGAATTACAGCAGTTAAGACAACATATCAACCAACAGCACGATGATCCATTTTCCAAAATAAAAGGGGTTCATGCCTCGATTCAACACCTTATTCATCAAGCAAAAAAAATGGCGAAGTCAGATGCAACCGTTCTCATTAGTGGCGAAAGTGGTGTAGGGAAGGAACTATTTGCTCATGCGATTCACGAGAAAAGTGTGAGGAAGGAGAAACCGTTTATCCCGATTAATTGTGGGGCCATTCCAAATGCCTTGTTTGAAAGTGAGCTCTTTGGCTATGAATCTGGTGCTTATACAGGTGCTTCGCGCGGTGGGAAACCGGGGAAATTAGAGCTGGCTAGTGGCGGAACACTATTTTTAGATGAAGTGGGAGAGCTTCCTCTAGATATGCAAGTGAAATTACTACGAGTTTTGCAAGATAAAGAAGTCTATCGCATTGGCGGACTTAATCCGAAAAAAGTTGATATTAGAGTGATTGCAGCGACTAATCGACCGTTAGAAAAAATGGTCGCAGAAGGAACCTTTCGTTCGGACTTATATTATCGTTTAAATGTATTTTCCGTAAAGATTCCACCTCTGCGGGAGAGAAGAGAGGATATTCCTTTACTCGTCTATGATTTTCTCGAAGAGTTTTCCTTCAAATATCAAAAACAAGATTACACCATAAATAAAGATGCATTATCGATCATGCTTGATTATGATTGGCCTGGTAATATTCGTGAGCTTCGCAATTTAATAGAAAGACTAGTCGTGTTGAACGAAAGTGGTGAAATAACAGAAACTGATCTTTATCAAGTCCTTCATGTCGGGGAGGAGCCTTCTGTTCATCTTGATTTACAGGTCGCTTCATTGACCGCAGAGAAAGAAAGGCTGGAGAAAGAACGAATTATGGAAACGCTCCAAAGTACATTTGGAAATAAGAGTATTACGGCAAAGAGATTAGGGATGTCACGTGCAACCCTTTATAAAAAAATGCGGAAGTACGGAATTGTATTTGAAAAATGATAGGGAGAGAGACGATGCAAATTCCTAGTTCATTTCGGAAAAAAATGATCGGAGCCTTTCGTGATCAAGGTTCACTCTGGTTAGAGAGTCTTGAAGAAAAAGTGAATCACTATTTAGCAAAATGGAATTTAATTTCTATGGGGCCTGTTTCAAATTTGTCTTACAACTATGTATTACATGTGATAGATGAAACCGGGGTGGAGCGGATTTTAAAAATCGCTCTCTCTAGCCGTGAAATGAAAAATGAAATCAGAGCATTGCAGGTATACGATGGGAACGGATGCTGTAAGCTTTTAAAAGCAGATGAAGAGAATGGAGTCATTCTGTTAGAAAAATTCGTTCCAGGAAGGATGCTTTCAGAGTTAAAGGACGAAGAGCAGGTACTAGAGCAATTTATGAAGGTTTGGAAAGCGATCCGACGAGAAGCGCCAAAGGAGTACGATCTCCCATCGATTGAACAATGGGCTTCTAAGCTTTTAGCTTGCAGACAAACAGAAGAATATGTAAACGGCCAATTTTCTGAGAAAATTCTAGGTCTAGCTGAGCGTTTTTTTGTGGAAATTAATGATCAAACAGAATTGCTCCATGGAGACCTCCATCATGAAAATATTCTTTTTTCCGAGGAGAAAGGGTGGATGGCGATTGATCCGAAGGGTGTGATGGGGGATCCGTATTTTGATGTCGTCTCGTTTCTTATGAACCATCTTCAGGAAAAAGAAAATCCGAAGAAAGTGCTCAGAGAAAGAATCGATACGCTTTCGTCGGGATTGTCATTTGACCGAGAACGACTCTTAAAAGCGGGATTAGCAATGACGACGTTGTCTGCCTTTTGGAGTGTGGAGGAATCAGATTCGAAATGGGTGCAAACCTATGAGTATGCTTTATGGTTTTGCGAATGGCTAGAAATGTAAGGAGGCTTGGTTATGATGGAACAATGGGAAAGGGCGACCTTTGCAGGAGGGTGTTTTTGGTGTATGGTCCAGCCTTTTGACGAACATCCTGGAATCAAAAGAGTGATTTCAGGTTACACAGGTGGGCATAAGGAGAATCCATCGTATGAAGAAGTGTGCTCTGAAACAACAGGCCATTATGAAGCTGTTCAAATTACCTTTGATCCGGCAGTTATGCCTTATGAGAAACTTCTTGAAATGTATTGGCAACAAATCGATCCAACAGATGCTGAAGGTCAATTTAATGATCGGGGCTCTTCATATCGAACGGCCATTTTTTATCATCATGAGGCTCAGAGAATAGCAGCAGAGAAATCGAAAGCAGGGTTAGCGGCAAGCGGCCAGTTTTCAAAGCCGATCGCGACAAAAATTTTACCAGCAAGTCCTTTTTATCCAGCAGAAGATAAACATCAAGAGTATTATAAAAAGAATCCTTTTCATTATCAATTGTATAAGGAAGGTTCAGGAAGAGCGCAATTTATTCGCGATAATTGGAAGAAACCGCCTTCAGAAGAGGAGCTTCGCAACATATTAACTCCTTTGCAGTATGAAGTAACTCGAAATAATGCGACAGAGCCTCCTTTTCAAAATGAGTATTGGGATCAGGAAGAGGAAGGCATTTACGTTGATATCATTTCTGGTGAACCATTGTTTAGCTCCCATGATAAATATGATGCAGGTTGTGGCTGGCCAAGCTTCACGAAACCACTCCGGCGAACGGAGTTGGAAGAGAAATTTGATACGACCCACGGAATGCGAAGGATTGAAGTTCGTTCGAAAACCTCTGACGCTCATCTTGGTCATGTCTTCGATGACGGACCTGGACCGGATCGGGCCCGCTATTGCATCAATTCAGCCGCATTGAAATTTATACCTAAAAGTAAGCTTGTGGAAGAAGGGTATGGCCAGTATTTGAACCATTTTGAATGAAAAGAGGCTGGGTCAAAAAGTCGGTGGTAACGATCTTTTGAATCTAGTTTGGAGTGGATAAAGCGTTCGTATCAACAGTTGGCGTATCGGTAGAAAAAACAACAGGAAAATTTCCGCTTAATGAGCAACCATCATGAAAAAGAGCCGAAATAACAGGAAAAACTCCTGCTATTCACCGAAAAAATACTAAAAGAAACGATTTTGCCCTCCATAAGCGGAAAATCTTCCGTTATTTTGCCTAAAAGGGAGTCCATCGAGGAGATAACAGGAAAAATTCCGCTTAAGGGCAAGAGATAGTTGAAGCAAAATAGAGTCTTTTAGTAGAAATTTAGATACAACGGAAATCGATTGGATTTTTGAAGGCTAATTTGCGTATCACTCGATTTTTTTATACGAGGAAAACCGAAGGTCTTGCGTTAATGGCAAAATGAACAGACAAAAATAGAGAAGGGTGAATTTGAGTATCCTCAGGATTCACCTTTCTCATTATTTTGAAGCTAGTTATGTCCAAGCCTCTTTGGTTATTTTTCAGATGCTTGAGCTTGATCTTTTTCCAGTAATACGATTAGTCCTGGTAACAGAACGCCTCGAATTAAGAAAGTATCCAATAAGATCCCAACTGCAACAATGAACCCAAATACAAATAGCAGTTCAACTGGCTGAGTCATAAGGACAGCGAAGGTAGCTGCTAAAATGAGTCCAGCTGATGAAATCACACCACCCGTGTTGGCGACAGCAATTTCTACTGCATCCCTGACAGAATGTTTTTTTCGTTCCTCTTGGAACCGGGAAACAAGCATAATGTTATAGTCAATTCCTAAGGCGACTAAAAACACGAATGAATACAGCGGGACGCGATCGCTGATAGAACGAATATCAAAGAATAGATGACTTAAAAATGTTCCAAGTCCTAAAGCGGCTAGAAAGGATATTAAAATGGTACCCATCATGTAAAGAGGCATTTTAAATGACCTGGTTAGGAAAATGAGTAAGACAAAGATGAGAATCGTTTCTAAAACAACAATGAGAATAACATCTCGATCATTGATCTTTCTGTCATCAACCTTTGAAGCAGTTTCGCCAGCAAAATATAGCTCTCCAGTAACATGGCTATCAGATAGGATTTTCTCGCTGCTAGCGATCATTTTTTCCAAGGCATCCATCGAGTTAATACTATAGGGATTACCTTCAAACGTTAAATTGTATTGAATGACCTTTTCGTCTTCCGTAACTCCGTTCACACGAACATTGCTAACAAGAGGTTGAGCGGCCAATATGGTCTTTAAATTTTCTTCTTGCTCGGCTGTTACAGCTTCTGTTGATTCGAATAAGACGGTCGTAGGCGCAAGGTCTCCTTTTTCAAACTGCTTTTCTAGAATTTCATAACCTTGACGGGAAGGCATATCTTCTGGAAATGACTTCATCGTGTCGAATTCATATTGTAGGTTGAATATATTGCTTGCAGCTATTAGTAAAATAATGCTGACAACAGCAACAGAGAGCCCAGGCTTTTTCGTAATAAGCCGCCCAACTTTTCCCCAAAAAGTCTGTCTTATCGTACTTTGCTCTCCTATTTTAGGAATTCTAGGCCAGAATGATTTTCTTCCGAATAATGTAAATAGGGCAGGGATTAATGTAATGGACGCAATCATGATGATCATCATAGTCGTTGCAAAAGTCGGTGCGAAATTACGATAGTCCCCTGATTGGGCAAAGAATAAAACAAGCATAGCGGCGAGTACAGTCCCACCGGAGAAAAACACTGGCATGCCCGTTTCTCTCATTGCGATTTGCATGGCCTCATATTTGCTTGCATGTGTTTTCAATTCTTCACGGTAACGTGAGAATACGAATAAGGAATAATCAATGACCGCTGCAAATAAGAGTATGGACATGATCGATACGGTTTGACTACTGATCGCCAAGCCGCCTTTTCCCATAATCCCAAGTGTTTGTGTGACAACTTGATAGACAAATACAGCTCCAAAGAGTGGGATAAGGGCTAATAATGGTGAACGGTAGATCACAATCAATAGGACTAAAATGATCCCGACAGTTGAAAAGATAAGAACTAAATCAGCGCGGGAAAACAAATCTACGGTATCAGTCGCAATTCCGGCTGGCCCTGTCACATACATTTCTAAATCAGAAGAGTCTTTTACGATTTGCCTCATTTGTGTCATTGCCTTTTGCATTTCCTTCGTTTCTAAGGAAGAATCAAAGGTCATCGGAATTAAAGCCGTTGTTTGATCTTCTGAAAAGAATTCAGTTGTTGCTTGAGGTGGCAGGTGTGATAAGGGAACGACTTGTTGCAATCCTGGAATTTTTGCCTTTTCGAATTCATCAATAACAGCAGTTAGAACCGGAAGGCTTACTTTACTGTCCTTTGACTGAAAAACCAAAATGGCAGGGATACCCTCATCATCTTTAAAATACTTTGCCACTTTTGCTTGAGCGACAACAGATTGAGCGTCTTCAGGAAGTGTATCTACTTTCGAAACTTGATAGTCATGGATGCTAGGTGCAAATAAAGTCAAGGAAACGGTTGCAATGAGCCAAATGGCTAAAGTGATCCACATTCCCTTTTTGGTTGTAACACGATCAGTGATCGCTTGTATGAATGTTTTCATCGTATAATCCTTTCTAAAATTACCTAAAGTATCACAAGTGTCACTTTAGGTGAAGCAATAGTAACACTTGTGTCACTAACATTATCTTTCAAAGTAACACAAGTGTCAATTAATGAATTTGTAAAATTCCGTTGCAAAGGATCTCTTTTAGAGATTGAACCCATACGGAATGAGGAATATCAAAATGATTAGGGATCATAATTGATTGAAAGATAAACCCTAATATCAAGGCATCTGGGATTGATGGCTTCAACTTCTGTTCCTCTCTGCCAAGGTCAATAAATCCTTGGAGGTGCTTGTACATTTCGAGGCGAAGGTCTTCTAGCTTAAAGAAATCTTCTTTGACCTTTATGTTTTCGTTAGTGGGAATACGCTGCCCTATCTCAATTAATCGTGGAACCGATGGATTTTTAAAGATTAAATCCAGTAAAAAAGTTAATTTTTCGTCAAAGGTAGAATATTGTTCAATTTCCAATAGCTCTACAAGAAAAAGGTTCATTTCATATCTCATAAAATGGATAACTAGTTCTTCACGGTTATCGAAATATTTATAAATAGCCCCTCTGGAAATATCCAATCGTTCTGCTAAAAGACTAAAATTAAATCCCTCATAACCTTGTTGAAGCAAAATATGTTTTGTTGCATGATATAAATCTTCTGTTGAGAATTTACGATCACGTGCCATTGGGTCACCCCCTAGCCATTATTATAATGCAATAAAATATACAAAGAAATAATTGTTTGTTCTTTGTCATGATCGTTATGTTTAATCAAACGTAACAGTTATCTACAAACTGAGCTCATAAAAATGGAAATACTATGCAAATTAGACGGAGATATCGATCAAATACGATTGTTTTGCTTGCTTGCGAATTCATCTAGAAAAACAGGTCAAAATAACGTTGAGATCGAATTTTATAGGGGGTTTACATGGATAAGAATTTATGGAAAAATCCCGTTTTTTCAATATCAGCCGCCATTATTATGATTCTTGTGATCATTGGGGCGATTGCACCTGTGAAATTCGGGGAAATTGCTGGAAGACTATTTAACTTCACAACGGTTAATTTCGGCTGGTTCTATCTTCTTGCGGTCTTTATCCTCATTATCTTCTTAATAGGATTGGCTTTTAGTAAATATGGAGGCATTCGTTTAGGAGGAGAGGAAGAGCGTCCTGAATTTTCATTTTTTACATGGATTGGCATGTTGTTCTCTGCCGGATTTGGAGCAGGTCTCGTCTTTTGGGGTGTAGCTGAGCCAATGAGTCATTTTTTCTCTACCCCATTTGCTGGAGTTGAACCTCAAACCGAGGAAGCGGCTAGAATCGCGATGGGCTATTCCTTTTTCCATTGGGGAATCAGTCAATGGTCCGTTTTTGCGATTGTCGGACTCGTGATTGCCTTTCTCCAGTTTCGTAAAAATAAAAATGGACTTGTTTCCACTGCGCTTGAACCGGTTGTCGGGGACAAACCAATTGTAAAAAGTTCCATAGATACGCTATCTGTTATAGCGACCGTCATGGGGATAGCAACATCCTTAGGACTAGGTGTCCTGCAAATGGCGGGTGGACTTCACAGTGTATGGGGGACAGGCAATTCTTTTATGATTCAATTGATCATTATATTTATCATTTTTGTTGCCTATATGTTGTCTTCTACAACTGGTTTGGATAAGGGAATTCGCTTTTTAAGTAATTTGAATTTAGGACTTGCCATTCTTCTCCTTTTGTTTGTTTTGATTACAGGCCCAACCGTGATGATTTTAGAAAGCTTTACATTAGCAATTGGTGATTATTTTGCTAATTTTATTCAATACAGTTTGCGCATGCAACCTTATAAAGGGGGAACATGGGTCCGTGATTGGACGATTTTCTATTGGGCATGGGCGATTGCATGGTCTCCCTATGTAGGAGCGTTCGTGGCTCGTGTCTCCAGAGGAAGAACCATTCGAGAGTATATTATGGGGGTAATGATTATCCCGCCTTTAATTGCTTGTCTTTGGATTGCTGCTTTCGGTGGGACGGCTCTTTGGAATGATTTAAATACACAAGCAGGGATAGCAGAGGCAGTTAATGCAGATATTACAACAGCTTTGTTTACGACCTTTAACCAATTGCCATTATCAACTTTGATGTCAATTCTTGCGATTCTATTGATCTTTACCTTTTTAGTGACATCAGCCGATTCAGCTACTTATATTCTATCGAGTATGACGACATCTGGCAGCTTGCATCCTCCGCAAGTCGCAAAGTTTGTGTGGGGATTTTTGATGTCAGCGATTGCTACGGTTTTGCTATATGCAGGGGGGCTTGAAGCCCTACAAACGGCTTCATTGATTGCGGCTCTTCCGTTTACGGTTTTATTATTAATGTTAACGTTAGCTATTGTGAAATTGTTGAAGCATGAACCACTCCCGATTCGGAAAGCTGATTTAAGCCGATTCCGACGACTTGAAAAAGCTGCAAATAAAAAAAATAAGACGTAGTGAAAAAGGTCATGTTGAGAAATTTTCAACATGACCCTTTGCTCTTTACCCTTGATTCTCGATCACAAGGTTTTTTTGTTTACTCGCATACATGTGGAACATAAAGATCGCAATGATCGATAAGATGATCCCACTCAAATATGGCAGTCCGATAGAGATGGAGAAGAGCCATCCTCCTAATGGTGGTCCGATGATTCTGCCGAGAGAATCAAAGGATGAGAGCATGCCTGTTGTACTTCCGTGACCAGTACTTGATTTCTTCGTAAGCAATGAGGATACTCCTGGTCGGATAAGTCCATTTCCTACACCGAACACCGTTAAATAAAGAGCGGCTGTCCAAAAGGAATTGGAAAGGAGAATCAGACCGAATCCGATCCCAGAAATGACGATGCCCATTTGAATAACAGGCCCTTCGCCATAACGTTTCGTGAGTTTTCCAATTAAACCACCTTGGACAAATGCCTGAGCCAGTCCCATAATCATAAAAATATACCCTAGTTTGACGGCGTCTAGGCCAGCTTTGACAGCTGCAAAATAGGCAAAGGTTGCTTCTAATCCTGCTAATGAAATCGAGACAAACAGCTGTAAGAAAAAGAGCAACGAGACAGGGCTATTGAACGCTTCCTTCCACGGAGTCTTTCGCTTAGAGGTATGTTTGCGATCTTCGACTTGTAAGGATTCTTTTAAAATAAAGAAAACCAAAAAGAAAGTGAAAAGTGAAGAGGCTCCAGCAATATAGAATGGCAGGCTTAATGCGATTTCGGAAAAGACTCCACCGACAGCAGGACCGAAGATAAAACCAAGACCAGTGGCTGCTCCAATCATTCCCATTCCTTTCCCTCTGTTCTCCTCAGACGTAATGTCTGCCACATAGGCCATCACAGTAGGCATGTTCGCAGAAGAAAGAAAACCGCCAAGAATTCTAGCTAAAAAAAGCATCCAAAGGTGATGAGAGATAGCCATAAGGAAAAAGGACAACGCTAATCCTAATATTCCGATCATGATCACTGGTTTACGACCGATCCGATCAGAAATTCGTCCCCACATCGGTGCAAAGAGAAACTGCATAATTGAATAAACAGCCATTAATAACCCTAACTCAGTAGGGGATGCCCCGATATTTTCAGCATAAAAAGGAAGTACGGGAATAATAATGCCAAAACCGACCATCACTAGAAACATAACGATAAATAAGATAGGTAACGCTTTCTTTGATTCCAAAAATTTTCACTCCGAGCATTCTTAAATGATGTTTAGATGATACATTTTTCTACAATATTGAAATGGTGCAAACATAATTTCTAATAAATTATACCATTGTGAAGGTGGAAAAAAGAAATTCAATTATGAACACTTTTCTTGAGTAAGGAAAAGGTCATAAAGGTGCATAGGAAGAAGGTAACGTTTTCCATCCTGTTCGGTAGGATGTTAGAGCATCTGCTAACATTTTTAAGAATGTTTCTAATATGAAATAGCTCTCACTAGTTGAAGCTTGAATATCCGGAATATTCATGAAATATCCGATTTGTTTGACACTTGCTTTTCCCCTAGACTGGTTATATGCCGCCTTTTTACACTTGCTTTTCCTCAGCTTAACTTCGATCGTTGCCTTATTTAATTCTTATTGAAACAGATTCTACCAATCTAAAATATTTGAACATTCTTAGGGGGTTTGATCATTGAAGAAATTTTATACAGGAATAGTCATATGTCTTTTGATGCTGAGCGTAGTGGCTTGTTCATCAACGTCATCAGGATCTGAAGGAGATATGTCTACACTGGAAAAGGTGAAAGAAGAAGGTAAAATCACAGTGGGATTTTCTGGAGAAGTCCCGTACGCATATGAAGATGAAAACGGCAATTTAACAGGGCAATCGGTTGAAGTGGCAAGAGCGGTTTTTGAAAAGCTAGGCATTGAGGAAATGGACGGGAAGTTAACGAAGTTTGGCTCTCTCATACCAGGATTGCAGTCAGGAAACTTTGATATTATTACGGCTGGCATGTACATAACACCTGATCGTTGTAAGCAAATTGATTTTGGAGAACCTGAGTATAGTATTGGAGAGGCTCTAGCTGTTCAAAAGGGCAACCCACATAATCTACATAGCTATGAAGATATTGCTAATAATCCAGAGGTAAAAATATCTGTGATGAACGGAGCGATTGAAATTGATTATCTAAAAGCGGCAGGTGTATCAGAGGATCAAATGGAAATCGTTCAGGACATTCCTTCCAATATTGCTGCGCTTGAATCAGGACGAGTGGATGCAATCACGATGACAGGACCGACATTGGAATCAGCTCTTGAAACGGCGAATGCAAAAAATATTGATCGAGTTGAGGAGTTTTCACAACCAATAGTAGACGGTGAGAGTGTTCGTGGCTATGGTGCGGCAGGCTTTGCAATTGAAGATGATGAGCTGAGAGAAGCTTATAATGAAGCGCTTCAAGAATTAAAGGATTCAGGAGAACTACTAGATATTATAAGTGAATTCGGCTTTACAGAAGCGGACCTACCAGGAGATATGACAGCACAACAACTTTGTGAAAGCTAAGATTAGATCCATTGGCAGGCGCTCGAAGTGAGTGCCTGTTTTTGGATAACAGGCTTTTAGAGTAGATAATCGAAAGGATGTGAGGATGAATGAGTGCATATTTAGACATCGTCCCGAAAATTCTCCCCGGAGTGATTGTCACCATTGAAATTTTACTAGCTGCTTCATGCCTTGCCATTGTTGTGGCGTTTATTGCAGGGCTAGGAAGAATTTCAAGGTTTGCGTTTATTAGAAGAATCACCGCAGTATATGTGGAATTGTTTAGAGGTACATCGTTACTTGTACAACTCTTTTGGATTTTCTTTGCTTTACCAGCTTTCGGATTTCAATTTACACCATTTTTAGCAGGAGTGGTGGCCCTTGGTCTTAACTATGGTGCCTATGGATCGGAAATTGTAAGGGGAGCGATCATGGCCATTCCGCAAGGTCAAACGGAGGCATCAATCGCTCTAAATATGACCCGCTGGCAAAGACTGAGATTAGTCATCTTGCCACAGGCCATTCGAATGATGCTCCCTGGATTTGGAAATACCTTAATTGAACTTTTAAAAGGAACTTCCTTAGTGTCACTTATTACACTGACTGATTTAACCTACAAAGGGCTAATCCTACAGAATACCAACCTTAGCTATACATTCCCTGTTTTTATTGTTCTATTAGTCTTGTACTTTATTATTGCCTTACCGCTCATTATTGGCGTGCGTAAATTGGAAAAGAATGCATCGAGAGGAGTGGTTAGAGCATGACCTGGGATTGGGATTTTGCCATTCAAGTATTCCCCGAAATTGCTTCTGCGGTATGGCTTGTCATTGGCATTACATTTGGTGCCTATATCTTTTCTCTTATATTTGGCTTGGTCTTAACATTTGCGAGAAGATCAAGATTTAAGCTACTGTCGCTTACTACCTATGGATTTATTGAATTTATAAGAAGTACTCCGCCGTTAGTGCAATTATTTTTCGTATTCTTTGCTCTTCCTGCGCTTGGTATTTCCTTTGATAAATATACAGCGGGCATTCTGACTCTAGGAATCCACTATAGTACATATTTATCAGAGGTATATCGTTCAGGGATTGAGGCGGTGCCTAAGGGACAATGGGAGGCAGCAAAGGCAATGAACTTCACGAAGACGCAAACGTGGTTCAAAGTCATTCTTCCACAAGCGATCCCACCCGTTATTCCGATGATGGGGAACTATTTGCTCGTGCTCTTTAAAGAAACGCCTATTTTGATGGCGATCGGTGTTGGCGAATTTTTGCAAGAGGCACAGTTAATTGGCGCAGCCCATTTTAAATATTTAGAACCGATTACCATTGTTGGACTCTTGTTCTTATTGCTAAGTTACCCTTCTGCCTTATTAATTAATAAGCTTGAAAAGAAGGCGAAACTGGGCTTCGGTGCAAGAAAAGAATTGAAAGGATGATGGGAAATGAGTGCGATTGAAAAAGAGTTAATGATAGAGGAACCGATAAGTGAAACGGCAGAAGTGTTGGTTCAGTATGAACATGTAACGAAAAGCTTTGGAAACATAGAAGTACTAAAAGGGGTCGATTTACAAATCAGCCCTGGGGAAAAAGTGGCCCTTATTGGTCCAAGTGGGTCGGGAAAAACGACGATCATTCGAATGTTAATGACATTAGAAAAACCAACAACTGGGATCATTAAATTGAATGGTGAGCCATTATGGCATAAGGAAGGAAGCGATGGCAAGCTGATCCCTGCAGATGAAAAACATTTGCGGAAAATGCGCTCTGATATTGGAATGGTTTTTCAGCATTTTAATCTATTTCCTCATATGACGATTTTACGAAATGTAACAGAAGCGCCCATTCACGTCCTTGGTCTATCCAAAGAGGAGGCAAGAGAACGAGCCATTGATATGCTTGAAAAGGTGGGGTTAGGCGATAAACTAGATGCGTATCCGGAGCAACTCTCAGGAGGGCAAAAACAACGGGTGGCGATCGCCCGTGCAGTCGTTATGCACCCAAAGGTGATGTTATTTGATGAGGTCACATCTGCTCTTGACCCAGAATTAGTCGGCGAAGTTCTTCAGGTCATTAAAGATTTAGCACAGGAGACAGATATGGCCATGATTCTCGTAACACATGAGATGGATTTTGCGAGAGATGTAGCGGATCGGATTGTGTTTCTTCACGATGGGCAAATAGAAGAGCAAGGAAGCCCAAAAGAAATTCTTGAACATCCAAAAAGCGAAAGACTACAAGCATTCTTGCAGAGATTTCGGAGTACAGGGTTTTAACATAATAAAAGGCCGCCAGAAATAGCAGGGCGGCCCTTTATCATTTTTAGAGGGAATCTCAATCTCAATGCTCCCATATTCCTTCTTTCAAACTACACCACCTTCTGGCTATTCTGTACTTTGCGAAGCAGTTCGTCGGCGCGCTCTCCTGCAGCTTCCGCAAAGTTTTCCCAAATTTGGTCTCTTAATATATCTAATTCAACAATTTTTTTGGCTAAATCGATGACATCTTCTTTATTGACCATTTTTTATTACTCCCTTCTTTGTATTTGCTAATTTTTTATATTCAACTTCAAGCTCTGTTAATGTTAATGTTTGGACTTCCTCTTGTTTGAAAACCCCTGTATTCATCAATACTGAAATGACATGCTCCCTTCTTTTTTGTACCGCATTTCTCAGTACTGGCATGCGCTCTCACCCTTTTTTTTGTTTTTCCCCTAGACTTGATATGTTGAAAGTCAGTTTGACTTTTTTCATCCTCTTTTTCTAAGTGTTTTCTTGTATATGTAAACATTGTATGGAGGTTTGCGCATTTAATCACCTGTTTTGTTATAAAATCTTACGTTGTTTTTTATTTTGTGTAAGAAAATCTAACAAAAGACTAAAGATTTTTCGGAATTCGATATATAATTAGAATAAACAAACAACTCGTGGGGTGAAGAGATGAAAGAAGACCCTTTATATAAGAATAGAAAAGTAATCACAATTGGTGTAGTTAGTGAGTTAACAGGTTTATCAGAAAGGCAAATAAGATATTATGAAGAAAGGAAACTAATTTTTCCAGAAAGAACGGAACGAGGAAATCGAAAATACTCATTCTCAGATGTAGAACGTTTAATTGATATCGCTAACAAAAGGGATGAAGGGGTTCGGACCTATGAAATCAGGCAGGAAATGTTGAAAAATAAAAAGAAAGAGGATGATGCGAAGATTCGCAACCAGATGCTTCGAGGGCAAATCAACGCCAGATTCGGGGTGCAAAATCCGAAAGGGAAAAATTAAATACTCTATCAGAATGAAAAGGATCTAGCTAGTTTGCTAGGTGCTTTTTTTTATTGACGATGGATTTACAAATGCCCTCAACTTGTAGATGAAATATTCGTATAAGGAACGGTATGAAAAAATAACAGGAAAATTTCCGCTTAATGAGCAAGAATCATGAAAAAGAGCTGAAATAACAGGAAAAATTCCTGCTATTCCCTGAAAAAAAGCCAAAATAAACGATTTTGCCCTCCATAAGCGGAAAATCTTCCGTTATTTCTCCTAAAAGGGACTCCACCGAGGAGATAACAGGAAAAATTCCGCTTAAGGGTGAGAGATGTTTGGATACCGGAAGCTTCCTACATTTTGTAGGTACTTTTTTTATTTGAAAAAATTTAGGGAGACGAAGGGTATCGAAAATAATGAATTTTTGGTAAAATTGGTAAATCAAATATGCTAAATCGGATGCATGATTGTTGGTACGAGGGTGTCCATTACAGCAGAGATTTGCGGGGGAAGATGGATGAAATTACTGTTTAGATTTGTTCAACCATACAAATTAGCAATGTGGATTGCTTTGTTTTTTACAGTGTTGGAGCTGGCAGTCGAACTGTATCAGCCCGTAATTATGGCTACCATCATTGACGAAGGAATTGTTGCAGGCAATCTTAATGTAGTTTACGTATGGGGAAGTGTATTGTTAGGCTCCTCTCTAATTGCTTTTGCAGGCGGGATTGTCAATTCCTTTTATGCTGCTCAAGTAAGTCAAGGAGCGGGTTATGGAATACGCAAGGAGTTATTTCATAAGGTTCAAGAATTTGCGTTTCATCAATTTCAAAAGTTTCCAACCTCATCCCTTATTACGCGATTAACGAATGATGTTACGCAAATTCAAAACTTCATTTTTATGGGGTTAAGGATTGCCTTAAGAGCGCCTTTATTTATTGTTGGAGGCATCATTATGGCCTATATGGTGAACGTGAAACTTGCTCATATTCTACTCATAACAGTACCTGTTTTACTGTTAATCACCCTTTGGCTTTTAAAGAAGGGGGTCATATTGTTTCAGCGAGTTCAACAAAAATTAGATTCATTGAATCGGGTTATTCGCGAGAATTTGCTAGGGATTCGTCTAGTGAAAGCATTCACGAGAGAATCGTTTGAAGAAAAGCGCTTTACGAAGGTGAATTCTTCTTTAATGGGCGACAATAAAAAAGCGTTAAGAATTATGGAATTGACGATGCCGATTTTGATGTTGGGAATGAACGGGGCGATTATTCTTATCCTTTGGCTAGGTCATAAGGAGCTTGGAGTGGGTGCAGCCCAAGCAGGGGAAATTGTTGCTGTCATTAATTATGCCACACGGATTATGTTTTCCTTTACCGTTTTCTCCTTTTTAATGATGAATTATTCTAGAGCAAAAGCTTCTTCATCAAGGATCACGGATGTGCTTGAAGAAGAAACAGATGAATGGAAGCAACAACGTCGGATAACGGGAGAGATGGCAGGTCATATCGAGTTTGAGCAAGTCTCTTTTCGCTATAAGAATGACTACGTTTTAAAGGATCTTTCTTTTTCGATCGAAGCAGGTGAAACAGTTGGGATTTTAGGGGAGACTGGTTCAGGGAAATCGTCGTTGTTTCAATTAATTCCAAGATTGTATGAGGCGACAGCTGGAACGATCTACATAGATAAGAAGAATACGAGATCGATGGACGTAGAAAGTCTGCGTCAACAAATCGGTTTAGTTCCTCAAGAGGCCCATCTATTTTCTGGGACGATACAAGATAATATTCGTTGGGGGAAAGAGGATGCGAGTTTAGAAGAAGTAATGGAGGCGGCCAAGCAGGCGGAAATCCATGATTTTATTATGAAATTACCAAATGGTTATGATACGCTGATTGGTCAACGAGGGATTAATTTTTCCGGTGGGCAAAAACAAAGACTGTCAATTGCGAGAGCGCTTGTTAGAAAACCTAGCATACTCTTGTTAGATGATAGTACAAGTGCACTAGATGCGCGCACGGAAACGAGCATTCTTGGTACATTAAAAAAACAGTCATGTACGATTTTGTTAATTGCGCAAAAAATTAGTTCTGTGAAGGAAGCTGATTCGATTCTCCTCCTCCATGAAGGGAAGCTTGTTGCAAAAGGAACTCACCGCAACCTGCTAAAGGAAAGTAGTTATTACCAAAAAATCTACTCATCTCAGTCAGAAGAGAAGGAGGCTGGTTGTGTTGGCTAAAAAAGCTCAAAATATGAACGGTACTTTGCGAAGAATGTGGAGTTATATGGCTAAGGAAAAAGGTCTCTTTCTGCTTGTGATCGCCATGATTATCATCAGCTCTGTTCTTTCTTTAATCGGTCCGTATTTAATGGGCCTTGCTGTAGATGGAGTGCTTGCGGGGTGGGTTGGTCGTGAATTGCTACTGATGCTTATCTGGCTTATCCTTATCTATTTTCTCCAGTCAGGGGCCGTCTTTTTTCAAAATTATTGGATGATTGGAATTGCCCAAAATGTCGTCTTCTATATGAGAAATCAATTATTCTCCCATCTGCAAAAGCTACCGATTTCTTTCTTTCAAAAGCGTCAACATGGGGAACTGATGAGTCGTTTAACAAATGATATGGAAAATGTCAGCAGGACCCTTAATGGAGCGGTTATCCAAGTGGTCACAAGTACATTAACATTAATTGGAACGATCGTGATGATGTTATGGTTGAGCCCATTATTGACGGTGCTAACATTGTTAATAGTGCCGGTATTGTTTGCTGGAATGAAGTGGATTACTAATCGCACCGGGACTTACTTTAAGGAACAACAAAAAAACCTCGGAGATATGAATGGATATATTGAAGAAACGATCTCTGGTCAAAAAATCATTAAAATGTACTCGCAGGAAAAACGGGTCATTGATGAGTTTGAGATTAAAAACGAAGCGCTTCGAACCTCTAGTTATTGGGCTCAAGCTTATTCAGGCTTTATTCCGAAATTGATGAATATGTTAAATAATATTAGCTTTACGATCATTGTCGGGATAGGCGGGATTTTAGCGCTTAAGGGCGCTGTTTCGATTGGAGTGATCGTCACCTTCACCACGTATTCAAGACAGTTTACCCGTCCTTTAAATGATTTGGCGAATCAATTTAATATGATTCTTTCTGCTGTTGCCGGAGCAGAACGTGTTTTTCAAATCATAGATGAAAAAGCAGAAGGAAAGGATGAAAACGAGGCCAAAACAATTTCTTCTTTAAAAGGAGATATCGTTTTTGATCAGGTTTCGTTCTCCTATGAGGAAGAAGTGGCCACCCTCCAACAGGTTTCCTTCCATGCCCCGCCAGGAAAAACGGTCGCTCTTGTTGGTCCAACGGGTGCAGGGAAAACGACGGTGATTTCCCTCTTGTCCCGTTTTTATGATGCGGATGAGGGAGCCATTTATGTCGACGGGATCGACATCAAAAGCATTACAAGGCAAAGCTTGAGAAGACAAATGGCCTTTGTTCTTCAAGATTCCGTCCTCTTTCGAACGACAGTAAGAGAAAATATTCGCTATGGTAAACTCGAAGCAGCAAATGATGAGGTAGTGGAGGCTGCTAAAAACGCCAATGCTCATGATTTTATCATGAAACTACCAGATGGCTATGATACCGTTTTGACATCAGAAGGAAGTGATTTGAGTCAAGGGCAAAGACAGCTTCTGTCGATTGCGAGAGCGATGCTTGCTGACCCCAGTCTCCTTATTCTTGATGAAGCGACGAGTAGCATCGATACGATAACGGAAATGAAAATTTCAGAAGCATTGAATAAGCTGATGGAGGGAAGAACGACATTTGTCATTGCTCATCGCTTAAATACGATTCAGCATGCGGATTTAATCCTTGTTCTAAAGGATGGAAAGGTGATCGAAAAAGGGACGGACAAAGAACTCATGGAGCGAAAGGGCTTCTATGCTGATTTAGTGCGGACGCAGCGCCAAAAAGGTGCAGTTTAAATATAGACATATTCAATCTCCTCTCGGGAAACTATAAAGGTACCTTGTTCGAAAGGAGATTTTTTCTTGATTTATGATTGTGTCATTATCGGTGGGGGCATTGCCGGTTTACAAGCAGCGATACAATTAGGGAGATATCAGCATCAGGTACTGGTCCTTGATGCTGGAGTGGGCCGTTCAACATTGTGTAGGAGCTACCATAATGTATTAGGTTACCCAGATGGTGTGAGCGGGAAATATTTGCGAACGATTGGAAGAAAGCAAGCTGAAAAATTAGGCGTTGAGTTTTTATTCGGAAAAGTGGAGTCGGTGGAAAAACAAGGTGAAATCTTTTTTCTCCACACTCAAAGTGGTGAGTTTTATCAAGGAAAGCGACTTTTGCTGGCAACAGGAGTCATGGATCGGTTGCCTGATTTCCCTTCTCTCATACCGTGCCTTGGCTCTAGTGTATATGTGTGCCCTGACTGTGATGGGTATGAAATAAAGGACCAGAAGACCCTTGTTTTAGGTTCAGGAAATGTAGGGGCAAACATGGCCTTGACGTTGTCTTATTGGACCGAGCAATTAATCTATATTAATCATGAACAAAAGCCTGTTGACGCTGAACTTATAAAAAAGCTTCATGAAAAACAAATTGCTTACTATGCTAGCCCTATTGTTGAATGTTTAGCAAAAGGGGAACAATTTCAAGGGGTAGCTTTGCAAAATGGAGAGAAGCTTGCTGCACATCATGGATTCGTTGCTTTTGGTGCGAATGAAGTGAAGTCACAACTAGCGAAACAACTTGGTGTGGAGCTTTTGGAGAATAAGCATATTGTCGTTGATCCGCGATCGAAAATGACCAATATCAAGCATGTGTGGGCGGCAGGAGATGTAGTTGCGCATTCTGAACAAGTCACGATCGCTTTAGGAGATGGCTCTCAAGCAGCGATTTGGATTCACAAATCGTTAATCGAATAAATAGAGAAAAGAAGGTATTGTGGGTGAAGGTGAGCAAAACGAATGCCATGCGAATATTAGATAAGAAAAAGATTGGGTATGAGCTTTTGACCTATGAAAATAAAGATGGAAAGATTGATGGCCTTTCTGTTGCTGAAAAGATCGGGAAAGATCCGGCGAAGGTTTTCAAAACATTGGTTGCACAAGGGGCAAGTAAGGAACTCTATGTTTTTATTATTCCTGTAGCAGATGAGCTTGATCTGAAAAAGGGAGCAAAGGCAGCAGGGGAAAAAAAGATCGAGATGATTCCTGTGAAGGAAATTCAAAAATGGACAGGGTATATAAGAGGTGGCTGCTCACCGGTCGGCATGAAAAAAGGATACCCTACTTTTATCCACGATGGTGCTCGCCAGTTAGAAACCATTATTGTAAGTGGAGGGAAAATCGGTTTACAGATGGAGCTTAAGGTAAGTGATTTAAAAGACGTTACTGAAGCTAAGTTGGTTAATCTAAAAAAAGAATAGCGCTTTCAAATAGGCACTCACCCAAGATTTTGATTTTGCATATACATAATCTGAAGAAATCAAAAGGATGTGTTTATGTGGCTGGGAAGATCAAACATTACTTCGCAGGTGGAAATACTGCTCGAGGGTTTTTCAGCTTATATGATGAGTGCTTGGAAGGGTTAGAGCGGATATTTATTTTAAAAGGTGGACCAGGTACAGGCAAATCAACATTAATGAAAAATATTGGCTCAAAATGGGTTGAAGAGGGGTATGATTTAGAATTTTTACATTGCTCTTCTGATAACAATTCGATTGATGGAGTCATTATTCCGGCGCTTAAAGTAGGGGTTGTAGATGGAACGTCTCCGCATGTAATTGAACCTAAGGTTCCAGGAGTAGTTGAGGAGTATGTCAATCTTGGAGAAGCTTGGGATTCAGAAAAGTTAGCTTTGAAGAAAGAGAGAATTACCGACTTAAATAGTAGGGTGCTGTCGGCATTTCAATTTGCCTATGCCACTTTTGCTCAAGCGTTGGAGATCCATGATGAATGGGAGAAAATTTATATAAACAGCATGGATTTTGAAAAAGCGGATAAATTGACGGAAAAGCTTATTCATTCATTTTTTGGCAATATGACGCTAAACAAGCCCGCTGAAATAAAGCATCGTTTCTTAGGTGCGGCGACACCAGAAGGTGCAGTAGATTTTGTACCCAATCTGACTGAAGACGTTGCCCACCGGTATTTTATAAAAGGGAGACCTGGTTCTGGAAAATCAACGATGTTAAAAAAACTAGCAGCTGAAGCTGAATCCAGAGGGATAGATGTGGAAATTTATCATTGTGGATTTGATCCGCACAGCCTTGACATGCTTATCTTCCGCGAGCTTGGAGTTGCTATTTTTGATAGTACAGCACCTCATGAATATTTTCCATCCCGTGAAGGGGACGAAATTATTGATTTATATGGAACAATTATTGAAATAGGGACAGATGAAATCTTTGCAGATAAAATCGAGGTCTATGCAAAAAAGTATAAAGAAAAAATGAAAGAGGCCATTGCCTATTTAGCTCAAGCAAAAGGGTTAAGGGATGAACTAGAGAGCCTCTATATTGAAGCGATGGACTTTGCGGTAGTAGATTCCTATAAAGACATGATTGATGGAGAAATTGAAAAGCTTGCTAAATAAAAGGAATTCCTGAATGGCTATCTTGTGTGGATAGCCATTTTTGTTATGAATGTGATAGAATATGGAATAGTCTTAAAAATCAAAATTGTTCTTGAGGTGCGAAGAATGGGTCATTGGAGCAAGTATTGGACATTTACAAAAAAAGCTTTTCTCCGCTCATCTGTCTATCGTTTTGAAGTTTGGTCGCGAACGGGATCCAATATCATTTTTCTTTTAATGTGGGGTTCGATTTGGACCGCTCTTTATGCCGGACGAGATGAAGCTGGTGGAGTTACTTTTACGGCGATGCTGACTTACATAGTCGTGAGTCGCTTTTTAGATGGAGTGAATGAAGCAGGAACTCCATTATGGGAGATACAAGAGAAGGTGCGAACAGGGGATATTTCTCTTGAATTAATGAGGCCGTTTGATGTGCCATTACGCTATTTGTTTGCCGATTTTGGGAGCGTTGCCTTTTATATGATGACAGCACTTTTGCCTCTTTATATCATCCTCTTTTTCTTTTTAGACCTAGCATTGCCAAGTGATTGGGTGACATGGGTTTGCTTTATTATTTCGGCTTTTATGGGGTTTTTGATTCGCTATTGTGTCGAAATGACATTCGGATTACTGACCTTCTTCTTGGTGGAGACAGGAGGAATTGAGGATGTTTTTTACTTTGCGATGTCCTTACTTTCCGGTTCAGTCATTCCGCTCTGGTTTTTCCCAAGCTGGCTTGAAACGATCGCTGTTTATTTACCCTTTCAAGCTATCTTTTTTATGCCGATTTCGATTTTTATTGGGGAGACGACAGGGAGTCAAGTATTAGCTACATTAGGGCTTCAGTTCTTTTGGTTAGTCGTATGTTACCTCATTTTAAGAATCGTTTGGAACCGTGCATCTCATAAAGTGGTTGTACAAGGGGGATAGGAAGATGCCGATCGTAAAATACATAGGATTATATTTTACTCTTGTTGCCGCTGGAATTAGAGCGCAGCTTCAATATCGCTTTGCATTTGTAATGAGAATCATTGGCATGATGACGGCCTATACAGGAACAGCTGTGACGATGTGGGTGATGCTTTACGAGTTTCAAACTTTAGGAGATTGGAATTTTTTCGAAATGCTTTTTCTCTTTGCCTTATCGATTCTTTCATGGGGGTTTTGCATTATCCTCTTTTTCCATTTCCGAAGTCTTGATACGTATATTTTAAATGGAACATTTGACCGTTTCCTGGTCCGACCACTTAACCCGTTTTTTCACTTTATGGCCATGAAGTTTGACATCGCATCGTTCGGGCAATTTCTTTTTAGTATCATCGTGTTTGTCATTGTTAGCTTTCAATTGCAGCTCGATTGGACTTTTGGGAAAATGCTATTTCTCTTAGGGGCGATCGTTGGAGGTGTATTGATTCAAGGGGGGCTTCTTGTTATGATTTCAGCTCTTGCCTTTTGGACGACGAAATCGGAGCAATTTTACTGGGTTGCAATGTTCCCTGCTCGCAATTTAACTTACTACCCGCTTGCAATTTATCCTAAATTCATTCAATGGATTACCGCCTTTGTCATTCCATTTGGCTTTGTTAATTATTTTCCGACGACGGTTATTTTAAATAAAGAAACGCCCAATTTCCCAAATTATATAGGTTATTTTTCCCCAATTGTCGGGGTGGTGTTTTTCACCATCGCCTATTTTATTTGGATGTTAGGATTAAGCAAATATAAAAGTACCGGATCGTAAGAAGGACGTGAGAAGATGTCGATTATTGAAGTAAACAACTTACAAAAAGAATTTATGATTGCTAAGCGTGAAACAGGAATAATCGGAGCAATGAAAAGCTTGATTAAAAGGGAATTCATTAAAAAAGAAGCAGTGAAAGATATTAGCTTTTCGATTGAAAAAGGGGAAATGGTTGGCTATATCGGTCCTAATGGAGCAGGGAAATCTACAACGATAAAAATGCTCACAGGAATTTTAGTTCCGTCAGCTGGTCAAGTCATGGTCAACGGGATGGTTCCATATGAAAATCGTCAGGAAAATGCGAAAAACATCGGAGTGGTTTTTGGACAACGGACTCAGCTATGGTGGGATCTACCGACAATCGAATCATTTGAGTTATTGAAGGCAATTTACCGTGTTTCCGATCAGCGCTACAAGGAAAATATGAATACCTTTCAAGAAATTCTCGGTCTTGATGAATTTCTAAATACACCAGTAAGGCAGCTCTCTCTTGGTCAAAGGATGAGAGCCGATATTGCAGCATCTTTGCTCCATGATCCGCCGATACTGTTTTTAGATGAACCAACAATTGGCCTCGATGTGGTTGCGAAAGAGAAGATGCGGACTTTTATTCAAGAGATTAATAAAGAAAAGCAAGTGACCGTCATTTTAACGACCCATGATATGGAGGACATTGAAAAACTATGTAAACGAATGGTTCTCATTGATCACGGTCAAAAGGTCTACGATGGAGAAATTCTTGCGGTGAAGGAACGCTTTGGGAAAATGCGGACCCTCGTCGTGGATTTGGAGGATGCCGATCAATCTCTTATAGTAAGGGGGGGAGAACTTAGTAAACAAGAGGGAAATCGTTATTGGCTGCGCTTTAATCGCAATGAGGTATCTGCCTCTGACTTGATTACGCAAATCTCACAAACTCATAATATAAAAGATTTGACGGTGGAAGAACCGGATATTGAATCGATTATTAGTCGGATTTACCAAGAGGGATTTCATGAGAAACAAACTGTGCAAGTGTAGAAGATTGGTAAAGCGCCTTAACCACTTTTACTTTCCTTAAACGAGGAACCGACCGCCATAAAATTAAGCGGAAAATTTCCGGTTATATGCCTTAATGGAGTTCGTTTCAGAGAAATAAGCGGAGTTTTTCCGCTAATGAAGACCAGAATGGCTTATTTTTATGTTTTTGGAATTGATAAGCGGAATTTCTCCTGTTATTTTGGTACTTTTTACTGATATTTTCTACGTAAGCGGAAAATCTTCCGTTATTGGTCAAGGAACTAACAACCGTAAAATTATTTGCCACCTGTTTTTGAGAAGACCAAAAAAACTCCCAGCATTTAGTGTGGGAGTCGTGAATTTGGGACATCCTCATGATGATTGGTGGTTCAGTTCATTTTTGAGCTGTTGTTCTGCTAATCTTTTATACAAGCTATGCTTTTGAAGGAGCTCACGATGTGTACCAATGCCAGTTACTTCTCCGTGCTCTAATACAATGATTTGATCCGCATCCACAACGGTTGAAAGGCGATGAGCGATAACGAGAGTGGTTCTACCTTCCATCAAAAGATTCAGTGCTTTTTGCACAAGTTCTTCTGATGCACTATCAAGATTGGAAGTAGCTTCGTCAAGGAGAAGAATCTTTGGATCCTTAATTAAGGCTCGTGCAATTGCAATTCGCTGTCTTTGACCACCCGATAATTTAATTCCTCTTTCGCCAACTTCCGTCTCGAACTTTTGAGGAAGGCGTTCAATGAATTCTGCCGCATTTGCTTGTTTTGCCGCATCGAGAACCTCTTGATCAGACACTTTGCGATCAAGTCCGTACGTAATATTATCTCGTATCGTACCAGACATAATGGGACTTTCTTGAGAGACATAGCCAATTTGTCCTCGCCATGAAGATAGGTCAAATACTTCAATGGAATCGTCGCCTAATTGGATTTCCCCTGCTGTTGCTTGATAAAAACGTTCTAATAAAGCAAATAAAGTCGTTTTTCCACTTCCACTTGGCCCGACAAAGGCGGTTGTTTTCCCAGACGGAGCGACAAAAGAAACATTTTTTATAATCGGATCATGTTCTTTATAGGAAAAAGAAACATCATGGAAAATAAGAGGTTTAGTCGCATTTTTAACCGAAACACCATTGGCTGATGGTTCTTGGGGAATGGACAAAATCCCTTGAATGCGTTCGGTTGCCCCCATAGCTTTTTGGAAGGCAGTAAAAAAGGTAGCCATTTGGCTAAAGGGAACAACAATTTGAAACATGTAAATAATAATTGCCACAAGTGAACCAGCAGATAAGGCACCAGAAGCGACACGCACACCCCCGTAGCCAATAAGGACAATGAGAACAAGCATGATAATAAACGTCATAAAGGGAGAAATCACGGCGAGAATACGTGCTTCCTTTAATCCATATTGAAACAAATGGCGAATCCCTTTCGCTCCTTTTTCTTTTTCGGCATCCTCGGCATGGTAGGCTTTAACGAGCCGAATATCGGCAAGAACCCGACCTAAATTGGCAGTGAAATGGGCCATCTCGTCTTGTGTGGCCTTGGAGATTTTGTACATTTTTTGCCCGAGTGGCATAATGACAACAATAGCAATAGGGACAGAAGTAATCATGATCAGTGTCATTCTCCAGTCGATAATTAATAGAATGGCGACTGCTCCAATAATAGAAATAATCCCAGTGACAAATGTGATTAGGTGTTGGGTGATCAACGTTTTCACTGTGTTTGTATCCTGTGAGACACGACTCATTGTTTCTCCTGATTGATGCTCATCAAAATAGGGAATGGGCAAGTGGATAATATGATCCCAAAGTCGTTTTCGAATGGAAGCAACAATCGATTCGCCGATATAGGTCATGAAATAATAGGAAAATCCAGATGAAATCGTTTGGACGACAAATGCCAGCCCGAGTAAAACTATCAAAGAGATTTCAAGGGCGGATTGAGCGAGCTGATCGACTAATGATCGGGTGAACAAAGGGAGAACAAGCCCTGCAGCTGTTTCCAGTAGAGCTAATGTAATGGCAAGAACAAAAATTCCTTTTGGTGGATGGGTGCTCTTAAGTAGCGCCCAAAAAGATTTCACATGATTAGTGCTCATTTTTTCTTCCATTAATCGTAATCCCTCTTTTCTGCAAATTAATTTCCATGCCTTTGAAAATCCATTCCTCCACTTCTTTTGAAAAAGGAAGTGGAACTAGCCACTCTTCGTCATCTATTTCGACATCTTTAATCTCTTCTAGAAAATGAAGGTCACCGCCTGTTAATTCAATGATTAAGTCAACTTGCTGTTCGATTAATGATTGCACCTTACTAGATTCAGGATCAGTTCCATACAGTTCTTTCAATTCCGATAATATTCTAACTGTTTCTTTCTCAATTTCCTGTTGTTTTTGATCCGAACTACTATAAATTTGCTCAACTTTTTCCTCATCAATCAATTCGGATAGTAACTTTTTATGCTCTTTTTCCATTTGAATTCCGTTAATTAATGTAATAAAGATCGAAGCTTCGACTTCCTCATGGTGATCAACCACATATAAAGCATGATCCAATGCTTTAATGACCTGTTCAAGCTGCTTTTTTTGCTCGACCATCGCTTGTTTTTGTAAAGAAAGAGATTCCCTCAAATCCCACTTTTCTGAGCGGAGAAAGACCTTTATTTCTTCAAGTGAGTAACCAAGGAATTTTAAAGTTGTGATTTTTTGTAACGTAATAAGGTTCTCCTCTGTGTAAAATCTTCTCCCCTTGTCTGAAATAATTGTAGGTTTAAGAATGTCAATTTCATCATAATAATGCAGCGTTCTTACTGTTAATCCTGTCTTTTTTGCGAATTCCCCAATGGAATATGTAGTAGCCATCTATTATCCCTCCTATCTATTTGTATCATAAATCCTAACGTAACGTTAGCTACAAGTATGAATGTAAATTTTTTCTTAATTATTGGATTATCTCTTTCGAAACTCTTACAATGTAAAGGTAGATAGGAGGAGCGGAATTGGATTGGGTAGTGGAATTAGAGAAATTGTTTGAAAAGAATCGGAATGAAGAACATGCGGGACCGATGGAAAAATATATGCGTGACCAGTTCCCTTATCTTGGAATTAAAACGCCAGAACGTAAGGTACTCCTCAAGGGATTTTTTCAGACATCAGGGATTCTCAATAAACCTTTACAACAGAATTTTATCCTTTCTCTCTGGGAGAAAGATGCAAGAGAATACCAATATGCAGCATTATATTATCTAGAAAAGATGGTAAAAAAACTACAACGCTCAGACTTGGAGTTGTTAGAAAATCTCATTACAACAAAATCGTGGTGGGATACAGTGGATACGATTGCTCCAAAGCTTGTTGGATACATAGCAACAAAATATCCTGAAGTGATCCCAGATAAAATTGAGCAGTGGGCAATAAGTGATGATATTTGGTTAAGAAGAACAGCGATCTTGTTCCAGTTAAAATATAAGGAACGAACAAATGAAGAGCTGTTATCCCGATACATAAAGGAAAATGCTCAAGAAAAGGAGTTCTTTATTCGCAAGGCGATTGGTTGGGCTTTACGAGAATACTCGAAGACGAATCCACAGTTTGTTAGACATTTCATTGGAACCACTCCGCTATCAAACTTGAGTATTCGTGAAGGAAGCAAATATATATAACAAGCAAAGGATGGTACAACAATGATTAAATGCGTAGCGATTGATATGGATGGGACATTATTAACGAAAGAGCATGAAATTACAGAAGAAAATAGAAAAGCGATCAAAGCAGCACAGGAAAAAGGGATTGAAGTCGTCATTGCCACTGGTCGCTCTTATCCAGAAGCGATCTATATTTTAAAAGAAGCAGGAATCGTTTGTCCTGTTATTTGTGCTAATGGAGCGGAAGTCCGCTCACTTGAAGGAGACATTGTTGCCAACAGCCCTCTTGAGAAAGAAGTAGCCAAGCGGGCATTGAAGATTCTTGCTGAAAGTGATATTTATGTAGAGTTTTTTACGAATAAAGGAATTTTTACAGTCGATATGGAAAAAGGGATCAATCTGTTTAAGGAATACGCTTCAAAAAAGAATGAAGTAGTAGAGATTGAAAAAATTGAAGCGATTTTACAAGAACGATTGAATTTTATTAAAGCAGTGGAGAATGCTGATTTTATTTTTGAACAAGAAGAGTATCATATTTATAAATTATTAGCTTTCTCCTTTCAGGCAGAAGAGTTGAAAAAGGTAGAAGAGCAACTTAAAGGGATGGACGGCATTGCTTTAAGCTCTTCGGGGAAAGAAAACTTAGAAATTAACGGAATCGAAGCGCAAAAAGGGATTGCTTTAGATACCTTTACGAAGGAAAAAGGAATTTCACTTATGGATACAATGGCCATTGGCGATAATTATAATGATTTATCAATGTTCCAAAGAGTGGGAAGAGCAGTGGCAATGGGGAATGCGGATACGTACATTCAAGAGCAATGTCATTTTGTTACGACAACGAATGAGGAAAGTGGTGTCGCAAAAGCGATCTTGGATGCCATCAACTAGTTCTTCCGAATACAAGGGAGGAGTTTGATGAAAAAAGGAATCCTATTGTTATTGGTTTTGATTTTGGCTTCATGTTCAGGTGGAAATGATCATGAAAGTGAAGAGGTAGCCGTCAAAAATACGAGCGTTGAGATAGTGGCTGAGAACCTACAAATTCCATGGGCTATTAATCAAATAAATTCAACGTTTTATATTAGTGAACGAAGTGGAACGGTCATGAAAATCGAGGGTGATACTCAGTCCAGACAAAAGGTGGAGTTGAAGAAGTCATTAGCAACTGCAGCAGAAGCAGGACTTCTCGGTTTTGTTCTTGCCCCTGATTTTGCAAAAACAAAGATGGCATTTGCTTATTACACCTATAAGGACGATTCCGGGCAATATAATCGGATTGTCACGCTAACCTTAAAAGACGACGTTTGGAAGGAAGAAAAGCTACTTTTGGACCGAGTTCCAAGTGGACAGTATCATCACGGAGGACGCTTAAAGTTTGGACCTGATGACAAATTGTATGCAACAACTGGCGATGCTGCGACCGATCCTGAAATTGCACAAGATGTTCAGTCATTAGGTGGAAAAATTCTGCGTTTGAATTTAGATGGATCGATTCCTGAAGATAATCCTTTTGATGATTCCTATGTCTATAGCTATGGGCACCGTAACCCACAAGGGCTTACTTGGACGGATGATGGAATGCTCTATGCGAGTGAGCACGGTCCATCTGCCCATGATGAAATTAATCTTATCAAAGCAGCTGGCAATTATGGCTGGCCGGCGATTGTTGGAGATGAAAAGCAGGAAGGTGTGGAATCGCCCCTTTATCAATCTGGTTCAGACATGACTTGGGCACCATCGGGGATGGCCTATTATGATGGAAAGCTCTATGTGGCAACCTTGAGGGGGAACGCCGTTCGTGAGTTCGATCTTGAAACGAAAGAGACAAAAGAGGTCGTTTCAGGTGTAGGAAGAGTTCGGGATATTTATATTGAAGAAGGCATCCTTTACTTCGTATCTAATAATACAGATGGTCGAGGTAATCCTGAAGATGGCGATGATCGGTTATATAAAGTTGAATTAAATAAGATGTAAGGGAAAGGCTCTTTCCGTCAACATTTACGAAAACAGCAAATGAAAAAGAAGCTCTCTTATTCAGAGTGCTTCTTTTCCTTTATAGAGCTTAGCATATCAGTGATGGTGAAATGGTGGTACACCGTAAGCGCAATTACGACGAAGCTAAAAAGGGTTGATAAAATCGTGCTGGCGATCAGTAATCGACGTATTTGAAAGTTAAACATGTAATCACCTTTTTTTTAAAATTAGAGATTAATTCCCCTTCTTATTCTGTGCTAATTTTTCAACATCAATCGTTCCTGGTGGTTGTTCAAGCCATTTATTTTCAATCATGAAATTGGCAATATCTTTTGCATACTGTCCAATTTCAAGTGAAAGCCGTTCATAGTTCACGATTAAATCATTTCTTTGACTTGCTGCGGCTGCGGTTGCATAATTACCGCTACCTAAAGCGGTTAGCATGCATTGATGGAAAAGGATAAGTTTATCGGAAAATACTTGTGTTGTTGAATTCGTTACGGCAACATCCGATGAAAGGGGAGGCTGAGTATGATTGTCGAGTAAAATGTCTGTAAAAATTTCCACATGCTTTTCAGAAATCTCTTTCCCTCTAAACATTAATTTTTGCACTTCTTTTGTTGGAGAAGATTGGGCAAAGCTTATTGATAGTTTAGTCCCCATAATGTTCGTTTGGATATTTGTATGTAAATGAGCTAATTCTACGGCATTTAATGGTCGTTTATTCGAGAATGGATTCAGTCCACTTAAATAACTTTTACTATCAATAAAATCTTTTTCTGTGGGGTAATTGATATAAGGAGAGCGGACATATAATCCTTTTTCAAGGAGTATTTTAGAACTTTCATCAAATAAATCAGAGGTCATAAAAAGGACATCCTTGAATATTTTCCGAATGTCATTTCTCGTACTCATGCTTAAAAAACTACTATAACCGAGCATACCAGTTTTAGACATATGATTTAAATAAGTCATCATAAATGTATCCGAATATAAGCGAGGTGCATTTATGTTCACATCATGATCAGTAAACCCCGTAGGAATCGGTATATTCTCCGCCTGAAACATGTCGGTTATTTGTGCTAGATGTGTAGATGAAATGCGATATCCCTTTTCAACAATCTCTTTTCCCTCTGGATCTTCAATCGTATTTAATAAAAAGCTCAAAAATTGAATCGACATACTATTTTGCATATAGGACGTCCAAAGTGCAGCAAGTTCGGATGATGTAAGAAGAATCTTGTTAGTTGGCATGCAGTAAGTCCCCTTCTATTGCATAATTTTTTTTAATTATATTGTTTCTAGAATGAGAAATAGTATTCAGTAAAGCGAAGTTTTAAAGAAACAGATAGTATACAAAGAAATGAAAAGAACCTGTATCTATGATTACAAATATCATCTAAGATACAGGCTCTATGTTTGGGGAAATGTAATGTTCGGTGAACGCATTTTCCTTACGTCTCTGCCGAAATCCCGTGCATAATCATTTGAATCGTCCGATCGATTTCTGCTTTATCATCCCAATCTAGCTCAGGTAAAAGAAGGTTGCGAACAATAATGTATCCAAATATAGCAGACGCAGTCAGTCGAATGATACTAAAGGGAGGCAAATCGATGAGCTGACCTTTTTCTTGGTAGTGCTCAACAACTTGTGAGAAACGTGCAATGACTTTTGTTCCAATATGTTCTTTAAATAACCCCTTCAGTTCTGGCTGAAAAGGAATTTCCTGAATCAGAATTTTAAAGAGCAGCATATTTTTCGATAGGAATTTGATGCGATTTTCGATCATTGCTCTCAAGAAATCTTCAAATGTAGCATGCTTCTCGTTTAATACCTTTTCCATGTCTTTAATAACAAATGGAGCAATAAATTTTTTCACCATCGGCTCTATAATGGAATAGAGCAAATCCTTTTTCGTTTTATAATGGCGAAAGATCGTTCCTTCTGCAACACCTGCGTTTCTCGCTATTTCGCTTGTTGATGTAGAAGCATACCCCTTTTCGGCAAAAGCCTGAATAGCGGCAAGAATGATCTTTTTCTGCTTCTCCGTAAGTTCATCACTTTGTTCAAAAATTTCCTCAATAAGATTATCTGGACCGTTCATTTTAAACTCCTTTAATGCTTTATACTCTTATTCTAATGGATTATAAGTAGAGATGCTAAATCTTTCGGTATTTTCGAAGTGCAACGATATTCAAGAACATAAATAAAACTGAAAAACCAAGGAGTACAAGGATATTTATATAGATATCTCCCCATCCATATCCTCTGACCATCACATTTCGCAAAGCATCTGCTGCGTAGTAAAGAGGGGTTAATGGGCCAATCCAGTTTAACCAATCCGAAATTGTTTCTAGGTTAAAGAGACCTGAGAAAAAGACCTGCGGAACAATGACAATCGGAATAAACTGAATCATTTGCAGTTCATTATTGGCGAAAGCAGATAATAACGTTCCTAGAGTCAAAGCGGTGAAAGAAAGAGCTAACGTAATCAAAAGGACGTAAATAAAGGCCCCTTCCATGAGCATCCCTAATACATAAATAGCGTAAGAGGCAATGATCGTGGCTTGAATCATTGTAAACAGACCAAACCCCAAAATATAGCCAACAACAATTTCCCATTTTCGTAAAGGGCTCGATAATAATCGCTCAAGCGTACCAGTGGTTCGTTCTCTTAAAAAAGAGACACCGGCAATCAAAAAGACGAAAAAGAAAATAAAAAATCCTAGTAATACTGGACCAAAATAATCAAACTGATTCATATCCTCTGAACCGTGGACAAACTCCATCTCGAGATCATTTGGGCCCTCTGGTTGTACAGGTTTAAAAGCTTTCTGAAGCCATTTTATCGTAGCGCCATTGACATTTGGATCACTACCTTCTAAGACAATGGAAGGACTTGAGTTTTTAAATGAAATATAGCCATCTATCAATTGCTTCTCGATATCTTCGGTGGCAGACTCGACATCTGGATATTTTGTTATCCCAGCATCGTCTAAATCTAGTTGTTCTTCGAGAGCCTCAGGGATCTCAACCAAACCGACCTTTGGAACATAATCGTCTCCATTAAAAACAAGATGAAGCATTGTTAAAATAAGAATCGGAGCAAAAATAAGCAATCCCAGTGTTCTCTTATCACGAATGATTTGGCGTAAAATGCGGATGACTAGTGCTTTTACTCTCATGCTTTTACACCACCATATACTAAGAATGCTTCTTCTATGGAAGAGGAATTGGTTCTTTCTTTTAACTCTTCAGGAGTCCCGACAGCGATGACTCCACCGCTGCGAATCATCGCTAATCGATGACATTTTTCTGCCTCACCCATGACATGAGTGGTGACGATAATCGTCGTTCCTTTTTCATTTAAGTCATAGAACGCATCCCAAATACTTTTTCGTAAAACAGGATCGATTCCAACTGTCGGTTCATCGAGGATTAATAGTTCCGGCTCATGGAGTAAAGCGATCGCAAGTGATAATCTTCGCTTCATTCCTCCTGAATAATGGTGGACCGTTTTATGCAAATGTTCGCTGAGCTCAACAACGTCCATGACTTTGCCGATTCTATGTTGCAACGGTTTTCCTTTTAGGCCGAAAAGTGCTCCAAAAAATTCTAGATTTTCTTTAGCGGTTAATTCTCCGTATAGGGCGTCTGATTGAGCCATGTACCCCATTCGCTCAATTAGTTTTAAGGAAGGCATTTTTTCTTGAAAAAGAAAATTTTCGCCACTATTTGATACGTCTAATCCTGTCAGCATTTTCACTAATGTCGTTTTTCCCGCTCCTGAAGGTCCGAGTAAGCCGAATATTTCTCCTTTGTAAATGTCTAAGGAAATATCGTTTAACACTTCCTGCTTTCCGAACGCCTTTGAAACATGCTGGACCGATACAATTACGTCGTTTGAACACATTTTTACCACTCCTTATATAAAAGTGAGTAATCACTCACTATCATCATAAATCGGAGAGTGTTATTTGTAAAGTGAGTAATCACATTAAGTTATAAAAAAATAAACCCTGCTGAAGGACAGGGCTAAAAGATCTCGATTTCCAATGAATTGACTTGTGAAACGAGGAGTTCTTCATACTTTTTTTGAGCAAGGTAGAGAATTTCTTGATCATTGACATCGGGATTTTCTTCTCGCACTTGATTAATTAAATCATTTTGAACTTTTTGCGAGAGGACGATAAGCTCGTATTGTTGCTGCTCTTTATTCCAAAATTTCTCATCCCCATATTCTGAAATCATTTTTTGCGCAACTGGAACAGCTTCATATTGAGCACGAACATTTTTAACCTCGCCATCTATCTCCTCTTTTGACGCTTCATGCCCTTTTTCTATACTGAGCAAGGCCATGGAACGAAGGCGGATTATTTGAGTTAGAAGTTGGTTTCGATCCTGGTTTAATTTTTCTTGGCCGTCCCAATAAGCGAATGCCTCTTCAAGTTCTTCCCCTTCATATTTACTTTTGTCCTCTTCACGATTGATCGCAATATGCAGTTCATTAATAAATTGATAGAAATCTAAATCGTCATTCATAACCCATTCTCCGTTGATTTTAGCGACACCACTAGCTTCTTTCACTTCATACGTGATGACTTTTTCAATCGGTTTGCCATTATGCTCAAATGAGAAAACAATCTCCCATTTGCCTGCCATTGATAATTCGACTTCGGTTGAATAAACCCCTTCTCCTAATTCCTCGAAAGTTACTTCTACCTGCCCGTGATCCATATCGCTCATAGTGAGGTCTGCGTTGATCTCTAAACCTGTAATAGGACCATTGTCGTCGGCAACTTTAATAACAAATTCAGAAGTGTGATCTTTTTGGAAATATAACTCTTTCTCTATTTCGACGCTAATCGAATTTTGATTACAAGCTGACAGTAGAAAAAGCAAGGCGACGAAGGTGAATAATATCTTTTTCATCATTCATTCTCTCCTAATTTTTGAATTTGAAGGAACTCTTCTACGGTGTATTTCATGATTTGTTGGTTTTCTAAAAATGCCACATGGGTACATAGCTGTTTAATCTCATCTAAATGATGGGAAGATACTAGAATCGTTTTCTCCTTTAAAGACTTTAAGGTGTCTAGAACTTCTTTTCTCCCAATCGGATCAAGCCCGCTTGTCGGTTCATCTAAGACGAGGATTTGAGAATCCTGATATAGTGTTATCGCAAGTCCAAGTCTTTGAAGCATGCCCTTTGAATAAGCGTTAATGACAGTGTGGCGTTCCTCCCAAAGATTCACCGCTTTTAAAAGCTCTTCCATTTTTCCATCATCAAAGCTCCTTGAGCCAACTTTTGCAAAGAAGCGCATATTGTCCATGCCTGATAAGGAAGGATAGAGCATAAATTTTTCTGGCAGGTAGGCAATATGGTGACTGACTCGCCTTGTGACTTCCCCATTTATTTTGATCAATCCTTGTTTAACTGGAAGGATGCCAAGAAGACTATTAATAAAAGTTGATTTTCCTGCCCCGTTTCGTCCAACAAGTGCACAGATTTCATTTTTCTCCATTTTCAAATGCACATCATGAAGGACTCGCTTTTTTCCAAACGATTGATAGAGATTCGAAACTTCAATCACTGTGACCCCTCCTTCCGCTGAAAAGCAACTCCAATTCCAAATGAGACTAGTAATCCGAGTAACACATTGCTGCTCAAGAATAGAGCTGGCTTTATCCACATAAATGATTGAAGAAGCTTTGACATATGATCAAAGGAGTATACACCAAGTGCTGATTCAAGGAAAATCCTCGCAGCTTGTAATGGATTCAAAAAGTAAAAGCTAGAGAATAGTTTCACATTTTCGTAGGTAACCTCGCTTAATAAGGACAGTAAAAGAAAATCATGCAAGAAAAAATAGTAGAACCAGATTCCGATCACAAATCCGACAATTTGCATTCGTGAGCGACTCATACTTCCTATGAAGATCCCGATTTGGGTAAATACGAGAACAAGACTTGCGATAGCAAGCACAAATGCAAGGTAGGACATTCCGTTAGTCTGAAAGAAGAACTTTAAAGGAATGAAGTAAAGAAAGAACCATAAAAGAATCGGTCCAATTAAAACCGTTTGGATGGCGATGCTCTTTTTAAAGAGAAAGCTTGTATAATGATCGCCCCTCGTTAATAGCATGATTAAGGTCTTTTGTTCTTTTTCTTGAAATAAGGAAAAGGCGCCTAAAAATAGGCATAGTATCGGGATAAAATAGACAAATGCATCAAATAAATTAATCAAAAGAATATAGAACCCTTGATCAAAGGAAAGAGCAGAGGAGCGGAATAATAAACCAATTGAAACAAGAACAATCATGGCAAATGAAAGCCAAAGCCCTTTTCCTTTTATGTTTTCCTTCCATTCCTTCCAAATATAATGCATAGCTGTTGTCTCCCTTATAATAGTTTCTTTTTTTGATAGAGATAGGCTGCAATCAACAGAGCCCCGACAAGAATGACCCATGACATTTTCGATTCATGCTCCTGTACAATCGGATAAGGGTCGGTGAACATCGTTTTCTCTTTATGAAAAAACTGATTCATTTCCTCGTAGATCGCAATAGCTGGACTTTTCAAAAACAGATAGACCAGTTCCTGATCTTCAATGAGCTCGTGGAGTGAAGATTGATAGACAATGCTCTCGTCTCCAATCCCGTCCTGATTCAAATCAAGCATCGGAAATGATTTCCCCCAATGATTTCCAATCCCGTTTTCACTCCAGCTATTTCTTCCCTCTCCACCAAGGCTCGCAACTGGAATGGTATTTTCTTCGATTTCATTTAAAGAGAAGATTTGCTCATTCGAACTCGCCCATAGCTCAATCCCGACTTGGTTTTTTAAAATTTGATTATGTTTGATAACACTTCCTGTTGCTTGATCAATATATAACCCTCTTTGGTTGAGGGAGAACGTATTGTCTAAAATGGTCGTATCTCTTGATGATAAAAGGAGGAGACCAAACGATTTATGGCCAAAGTTGAAAATAAAACGATTTTTCTCAAGGCGAATCCCGTTGGAATGCATAATTGCAGCTCCACCTGTATTCATCGTAAACGTATTCCCTTTGAAAAAATTATCATCTGAATACATATAGTGGAGTCCATAGCGGGTGTTGCTGATCGTATTATCGACAATCTCATTTTCATTGGCATAATCAAAAAACATTCCGTCTCTAGAACCTTTAACGATATTATTTTTCAAAAGATTATCATTGGAATAGTAAATATGGAGTCCGTTCCCTTGACCGGCAATTTCTCCTTTACCAACGCCAGTGACTTGACTATTTTCAATGATATTATGATGGGATTGACTAAGGTAAATACCGTGAAAAGAGTGTTTAATAATTACACCATCAATCACATTATGATCAGAGTACAGCTTTATTCCTGCATATTCCTCAGAGCTATTTCGATTCATGCTGCCGCCAGTCACAGCTATATTCCGGATGGTTACATTTGGAGCATGGATGGAAATGACATTTCCTGTTCCATTCCCTTTAATAACCGTGTTCTTCTGTCCAATGACTTCAATTGATTTATCGATCGTAATATTGCCTTCATACGTCTTATTTTCCAGTTGTAATCTGTCGCCATCCTCTAGTAAGTCGATCATTTGTTGAAGATCGTTTGCAGCTGAGCCTACCTGAGGCGCAGCCATAAGACTCATAGTGATGATGAAAAATAAGAACGTCAGCTTTTTCATTGTTTTCGATCCTTCCATAAAGGAATGAGTAGCAAAATAAAGGCCGCAATGACCAAGTAAGTCCCGATTCCTAACAGGCTATAGGTGGTAAAATTAGCAATCACATTTTCTCCGATAATCGGCGGAACGAAGGGTTCCATTTCAATGGGAGCCATCGGATCTAAGTTGGTTCCATAGTCTTTGAGTGCTGACCATAAATCCCATACTCCAACTGCACCGCCAATGATAAAAAGGCCAATAAGGCTTACTAAATAGCCCCTTTTACGGAGAACCGCACCTAGTAAGACGAGTACAGAAAGTCCACCAATTACATAAGGAAGGTACTGTAATTCGGGAAAGCTTGCTTCGCTAAATTGCGCCATCCCAATATAATGATTCAGTCCATTAATTTGGTCTAATTCCCCTTCTAAATGATCAGGGTAGACGATAATATTTAGCCCCTCTGGATATTGAGGAGCAAAAAATTCCATTCGCCACCATGGGAAGAAGAGCGATAAAATGACTAATATCGCTGAGACAACCATGAGCATGGATGAAAAAAGAGAAAGGCGTTGTCTATTCATCGTAAACACTTCTTTCTTTTCGCTTTAAAGGGGGAATCATATGTAAATGCTCCCCCTATTTTTCCTTAATTCTTCGGTTTAACAAGGAAATAGCCTGACATTTCTTGGTGTAAGGCAGAACAGAAGTTTGTACAGTAAAGTGGGTACGTTCCAGCCTTGTTTGCTGTGAATTCAATCGTATTCGTTTGTCCAGGCTGAACTTCCATATTTAAATCATATTGATTAATGGCAAATCCGTGGGTGATATCTTGGTCGAAATCAATATTGGTTAAGTGAATGATGACTTTATCTCCTTCATTTACTTCAATGACGTCAGGACGTTCGGCATTGGCATCAAAAATAAATTTCGAACGCATCGCAATTCCGTAGACGTGAACTTCATTTCCGTTGCGGACAATTTTTGCATCCTCTTGGTTGTAAACGGCGTCAGGGTTGCTTTCATCTTTTTCATAGACCGTGATGGTATTGATTTTGTCTGCTTTAATCATTTGTGCATAATGTGGTTCAGGATTGACGGGTGCAGACTGGATGATTTCCATCTTGTCTCCTGCTAAATCGATAAGCTGCATCGATTCTGGATGGGAAGGTCCAACTGATAAATAACTATCCTTGGCAATTTTGTTTAGGGCAATAATGTATTTTCCATCTGGTGCTACTGTATCTCCCTCTGCGGCAACAGCATGACCAGGAGAGTATTGAACAGGAACGCGGTCTAATGTTTCACCAGTAGACGGGTCCCATTTGACAATTTCGGATGAAATAAACATGGTTGTGTAGGCCATTCCTTCATCATCAAATTGAGTGTGAAGTGGTCCAAGAGCATTTTCAGGGTTTACTTCTCTTTCCATGACAGATTCATAATTTAGAATAGGGATTCCGTTTCGCTCTCCATCGAATTCTCCATTTTCAATCGCTGCAAAAGCCTTTTCAAAAGAGAACACTGTCATTGCAGGGGCAAGCTTACCAGAGGCAATAAAGTGCTCCCCATCTGGTGTAACATCAACCCCGTGTGGAGATTTGGCGACAGGAACTAAATAAATTCCGCCTTTGTGCTTTTCAGGAAAAATCATTTTTTGACCTGTTACTTCGTCATATTCGCCGTCGGCAATTTTTTGCTCAAGCTCTTTCCAGTTGAATAATACAATATAGTCACGATCTGCTTGAGACGCATTGATTTCTAAGTTTGTTGTCGCTTCTTCCGTATTGTAAGTCGTCATAACGGCCCAATCAGCTGACAGTTTCTTACCAGCGTCAGAAAGGTCATAAGACCAAGGCGGTAAGGCTACTTGATACGCAACATTTAACTTTTCCTTTTCTTCATCAAACGTAACAGCTGACATCACTCCGCGATATTGCTCACTATAGTTGTCAAGTTCAGCATATTCACTTCCGATAGGGACAGAGAAACGCGTTGGCAGGAACATATACTCTGTGTTTTCTGTGACAAATGCGGCACAGTGTGGACCAGAGGTGTTTGGAACATTCAAAATATCTTTAACTGTAAATGTTTCTAAATCCATGACTGCGGCCCGACTATTCGCTACATCCGTAGCAAACATATATTTCCCGTCATAATCTCCCTCTGTTTCAGAGAAAGCGGGATGGTGGAGGTCTCCCCATGAATAGTCACCCATTAACTCTTTTGTATGGTTGTCAAACCCATATCCAGTTGCTGAATCGGGTGAAAAGACAGGGACTGTGCGAATATGACGCATGGATGGAACTCCATAAATGAACATTTGTCCAGAATGACCGCCAGAGGCGAATAAGTAATATTCATCTTTTTCCCCAAATGGAACATAAACCTTTTCAGCATTTGTTTTATTCGCCGAATCAGACGTGGCATTGCCAGTCGGTCCTGCTGAAAAATCTGCGAAAAATACCGTCGCTGCTAAGAAACCAGCAGCTAAACCAGACGCGGCAGGTATCCATTTTTTCATGTGTATAAACACCTTCCTTTATTATGAAATTTGCATGTATTACTGTTCAGAAGCTTTCTTTAATTCCGCAACAATTTGCTCGACTTCCTCATCAGATAAAGGATTACCACCGATAACCGTTGACATGACGGCAGATGTAGGTTCCTTTAGGAATTCTTGAAGTGGCTTTCCATGTTTGCCTTCTACATTGTTATAGGCTTGAGACAAGTCTGGGCCAGTCGCTCCACCTTCGAGATTTAACCCTTCAGCTGCATGACAACCGAGACAACCCTTTGTTTGCAAAATGCTTTCTCCTTCAGAAGCATTTGAAGTTTCAGTCGGTTCGACCGTTTCCTCTTTTTTATTTCCCTCAGAGGCAGTTTCTTTCGCTTCTTCTTGCGTCATGTTGGTACTGGTATCACCGCCGTTATCAGCAATAACCTCAAAAACAAGATAGCCTAAACCAAGACCAACTATGGCACTAATAACAAAATGGATAATGGACTTCTTCAAAATTCTCCCCCCTTGCAAAATGGTGATTTAATTACATTTTCATCCTATCCATTCAAACTAGGCCCAGGTGTGATTCTCTTCACATGGGGGGAGGTGCTTTGTGAAAATTGTGTGAATAGCTTTATGAATCCCCTTTATTTTAGGTTTGGGAAATAACGTAAATAATGTGATTTTTTGCACATTCTTACACTGTTAAATTTTCTAGAATAGAGTAAACCATATAGGGGGGTTATGAGATGGAAGACAGTGGGATCGAAGCTGCCCCGTTCCATGAATTTCTAAGTAAAGTAGATGTATTTAAAGATCTGCCTCCACAATCTTTGCACATAATTGATAAACGAATTAAAAAATTGACTTTTCAAAAGGGTGAAATGATTATATCTGAATACGAAAGAGCCAAGGGGGTATTTTTCGTTCATTCAGGAATGGTGAAACTTACTAAACAGAATGAGCAAGGGGATGAACTGATCGTCTGTATGAAGAAAAAAGGGGATATTTTTGCCGAGGCATGTTTGTTTAATTACGGTGAACAAACGTACCCAGCTACAGGTACGATGATTAAAGCCGGAGAAATTTATTTCCTTGATACAGATGACTTTGAACAAGAGCTTTTGATGAATCCAGATCTGGCAGTACAGATGATACGGTATATGGGAGAAGCGCTTCGTGACTTGACCTCCGTTATGAGAGATATTGCCCTCCTTGATGTGTATACAAAAACGATGAAAACGCTCAATCGGTTAGCAGAAAAATTTGGTGCAAATCGATGTAATCGAATGCATATTGAGATCCCTTTAACGATTCAGGAATTTTCAACCTTAATTGGTACCTCACGAGAGAGTGTGAGTCGTGTATTCTCAAAATTAAGGAATGATGGCCTGATCGATATTAGACAAAAGCATATTATTATCACAGATTGGTGTAAATTTTGTGCGGTGTACAAAAATAAATTAATGTAGAAGACTCACTTGACGACGACAAACATTCTTTGAGACGATAATCTTATCAATATTGAAAGATGAGGTTGCAGGATGGCGGATTTTCAATCAAGCATTATAATTCGTAAGCCAGTTGAGGAAGTTTTTGAGTATCTTTTAACTTTGGAAAACATTCCGGCGATCATGCCAAATGTGGTCAAGTTAGAGAAAATAACAGATGGACCGATTGAAAAAGGTACGAAGTTAGTTGAAACAAGGAATGTACGAGGGAGAGAGACGAAAGCGGAAATTGACATCACAGAATTTGTACCCAAGCAAATCTATCAAACGAAAAGTGTTGCAGGTGGAATCACGATTATCTATACATATTTCTTTGATGCGATTGAGGAAGGTACTCAAGTTCAATTTGAAGCCGATGTTAAAATCAGAGGATTATTCAGCTTCTTCTCAAGGCGTGCGCTTGTGAAAATTTTAAAGCAAGAAGATGGTTATTTGCTTCAATATTTGCAGGAAGAATTGGAAGGGAAAAAAGAAGAGAATGGTGAATAAGGTCGTAACATTTGACCTTGTTCATCATTCTCTTTTGAATTTAGTCTATCGTATACGTCCAGAAGCGCTCGTTTTGTAGCCATGCGATGATTTGTGGATCATTTTGTTTGAGCTTTTCTTCTGCATCAGCAACCATGAGCTGGGTTTGCGAACGATGAGCTTTAATTGTGGCGAGCTTTGTTGTTATAAATTCATGAACATCATGAACAATATCTGGTTCGCCTAATTCATCGATACAATTTTTAGAAAAGGCTACTAAATTTAATTTCGGTCTGTTTTCTTTTGGCATCCTTTTTACAGCCTCGACAACTGCTGCTCCTGTTGCATCATGATCTGGGTGAACAGAATATCCGGGATAAAAACTAATAATCAACGACGGGTTAACCTCGTCTATAATGGAAGCAAAATGACTGACCAACTTTTCTTGATCCTCAAATTCAACTGTTTTATCACGATATCCTAACATTCTTAAATCAGTAATGCCTAACACGTTGGCAGCATCTTGTAGCTCTTGCTTTCTTATATATGGGAGTGATTCTCGATTACAGAAAGGAGGGTTCCCCATATTTCTTCCCATTTCTCCTAATGTTAGACATGCATATGTGACCGGTGTTCCATTGCTAATATGAGAGGCAATCGTACCGGAAACACCAAATGCCTCATCATCAGGATGAGGGAAAATAACTAATAATTGCCGTTCTTTTTCCATAAAAATTGTCTCCTTCCTTATGTATTCCTTCCTTATGACTATTCAAATGGGGTTTGACTGATCTCTAAGGCTACAGCGAGCTTGCCTTGAAAGTCGTGACCGGCTAAAAGTAATCTTCCTTTATCGTCCACTTCAAAGTGTGTAATTCCTTCCGCGTACACCCAACCAATATCTAATTTCAAGCCGACACGATATGGGTTCGGGCCCGTTATTTTCCCAAGTGTATACGTTAACTTTGCATTGCGGATGTAAGCCCCTGATGAAAAAAACGATTCATCATGATGGGATGCATAGGCTCCATTTGTCGTTTCAAGATGGATATATACCTCTTGATTAGCCAAACGATTTAGTTCATTTTGTACGGATTCCATCTTTACAGGTTCCAATGTAGAATACCTCCTTTAAAACATCCTAACGTACATTTATTCTACTAAAATAAACGCAAAAAAAGAAATAGTTGGCTTACAGTGATGTTTAAAACATGAAAAAACAGAGCCTCTCAGCTCTGTTTCATCAAATTATTTTGCCTCTACACCATAAGTTCGGTAGGCACCGTGCATGGTTGGACCAACATATTCATTTAATTTAAAGCCGTGGCGAATAGCCGCTGTAACAAACTCTTTTGCAAGTTCAATTGCTTCTAAAACCGATTTTCCTTTTGCTAATTCAGCCGTAATGGCAGCAGAATATGAGCATCCCGCTCCATGTACATACGTTGTGTTAATTTTTTCACTTTCATAAAGCTTGTACTCTTCCCCATCAAACAGCAAGTCTACAGCTTTGTCATAGTCTAGTTTATTTCCACCTTTAATAAGGACATATTTCGCTCCAAGAGCATGAATTTTAGCAGCAGCTTCTTTCATATCATCGATCGTTTTGATCGGAGCAGTTCCCGCAAGTTGGGATGCCTCAAATAAATTCGGTGTTACAACTAAAGCACGTGGCACAAGGACGTCACGAAGCGCAGTCGCATTCTCAGGATTTAATACTTCATCCTCACCTTTACAGACCATCACTGGATCAATCACTACATTTTTTACTCCGTGTTCATCAATAGCCTTTGCGATTCGATCAATGACTTCCACATTGGCGAGCATTCCCGTTTTCAAAGCATCAAGGTTCACTGAAAACACAGTTTCCAGCTGAGCTTCAAAGGATTCGATCGAAAGAGGAAAAACGCTGTGGCGCCAGTTATTTTTAGGATCCATTGTCGCGATAACATTGATGGCAGACATGCCAAAAACATCAAGTTCTTGGAATGTTTTTAAATCGGCTTGAATTCCAGCACCGCCGCTTGTGTCCGAACCTGCGATGGTTAAAGCTTTTTTCATTGACATTGTAGTTGCCCCCTAATGAAGTCTTTTTGTTTTCCATTTTATATCAAAGAAAGAGGTTAATCAATTTTGTTACGGACCTAGTGGGCAAGAAACTATGAAAATTTAAAAAATGGCAAAAATTACACACTGCAAAAATTTAATGTTTTGAACATTTTGTGAAGACGCAGGAATGTCACATTTACAACATTAACAAGGTCGTCAGGTGGTTTATTATTGGGGTGTAAGGAAGTTATTTTCCACTATGTAGGTGTGAGGAAAGTTACAGAATAAATAACCGATAAGTTTTAAGCTACGATCGTAACATTCTTTAATAGCACTATTAAAACAATGGTTATATTAAAACATTGTCCGCAACACTTTCGTTTTATACGGTTGTTAACATTCTAGACACATAAACGAAACATTAAATTTTGCTAGGAAAGAAAATGTCACTAAATCGACATATTTTATTTTCACAATTGAGTCGTTTTTATGATTTTAAAAGTTAAGCATAAGGCGAACGATGGAACTATTCAATCTAGTAACATTCGTATAATTACCTTTATTTTTAATAGTTTAATGAAATCATGTTCGTATTTCTCGTTAAAAATGAAGGTGAAATGGAATGAAAACCATTTAATGAAATGATGCGTCTTCAACTTCATCTTTATGTAAACAGGAGTAGAGAACTTGTGATATTTGTCGCAGAAATCGAAGGACCTGTTTTTTTAAAATAAACAAGTGAACCAAGAGGGTTTGCTGGCGAGGTGATTAGTAATGAATCAGAAAGGCTGCCCAGAAGAATATCCTATTACGCTTATAGTCAATGGTTTCGAGGTTGCCATTTTTCAATTAACTAAACAGGATTTAGAGGATTGGGTTTATGGATATCTTTTTTCTGAAGGATTGATTGAGCGAGCTAGTGATATCAAAAAGGTGCTTATTAATGAAGAAGCGGGAATCATCGATGTCACGTTAGCAACCGATTTTGATACTGAGAAAATGTTTTCGAAGAAGAAGCATTACACCGCTGGATGTGGAAGAGGGGTAACATTCTTCTCCATGACAGATGTGAAAACGTTTAACAAGGTTGAGGTAGGAAAAACATACCAACTTACTTATCTATTAAAAAAGCGAAGCGAGTTTGCTAGAAATTCTCCGCTTTACCTTGAATCAGGTGGGATGCATGGAGCTTGCATTGTCGAGGAAAATGGCGATATGACGATTCGTGAGGATATCGGACGACATAATGCAGTCGACAAAATTATCGGATATGCCATTCGAAATGAACTAGAACCTTCTTCTTTATTGCTGTTAACAACAGGAAGAATCTCATACGAAATGCTATCAAAAGCAGCGAAGTTTGGATTCGCTGTCGTTGCATCTAGAACTGCAGCTACAAAACAAGCCATTCAACTTGCTAAATATTTAAATGTTGAAGTTGTTGGTTATTTAAGAGGAAGAATGGCGATTCAATATACGTCATTTGGAAGAGTCATATACGACTTGGAAGAAAGAGCTGTGGGGGTTAATCCTAACTAAGCCGTTCTCTACTGAAATTTTCTAATCAGGTGATAGTAGGATTTTCTATACTTCATGAAAAAGGGAATAAAAACAACGGAGGGGGAAGAGTTATGGAAGTGAATGTAACAAGAAGACAGTTTCTTAAACTGTCAGGTGCAGTAGCTGCTACATTGGCTGTTGTGGAACTGGGCTTTGATGAAAAGTCTGCCAAAGCACAGTCAGAAGAATTTAAGATTGCTAAGCTTACGCCAACACCTACCATCTGTCCTTATTGTTCTGTAGGTTGCGGAATTTTGGTTTATGCAAATGAAAATGATGTCGTGTATACAGAGGGTGATCCAGATCATCCAATAAACGAAGGTACTTTATGTAGTAAAGGAACAACAGTACGTCAAGTGTACACATCAGAAAAACGTGTGACAAAGCCCATGTATCGTGCTCCAGGAAGTGCAAAATGGGAAGAAGTAGATTGGGATTTTGCCCTTGATAAAGTAGCGAAAAACATCAAGGAAACAAGAGATAAAACATTTATGGAGAAAGAAAATGGAATCACTGTTAATAGAACAGATGCCATTGCTTATCTAGGCGGTGCAGCATTAGATAACGAAGAATGCCATTTACTACAAAAATTATTCCGTGCAGGTCTAGGGTTATCCTATATCGAGCACCAGGCCCGAATATGACATAGTTCAACGGTTGCCGGTCTGGCACCTACATTCGGTCGTGGAGCAATGACAAATCACTGGAACGATCTTCAATTTGCAGATGTCCTCATGGTCATTGGGGCAAATCCTGCAGAAAACCATCCAATTAGTTTTAGATGGATCTCAAAAGCAATTGAAAAGGGTGGAAAACTGATTTCCGTAGACCCTCGTTATACAAGAACATCACAAATGGCTAGCGTGTATGGTCAGCTTCGTTCAGGAACGGATATCGCCTTCATTGGCGGGATGATTAATTACATCTTAGAAAATGAGCTTTACCATAAAGAATATGTAGCGAATTATACGAATGCAGCTTACATTGTTTCTGATACGTTTAAATTTGAGGATGGTATGTTTAGCGGTTATGACGAAGCAAAACGTAGCTACGACCAATCCCAATGGGCATTCAAAACAGATGAAGAGGGTAATGTTGTAACAGACCCTACGCTAAAAGACCCTAATTGTGTATACCAACTAATGAAGAAGCATTATGCACGTTATGATGTCGATACAGTTGTTGGTGTAACAGGTACTGACAAAGAAACTTATATTGATATTTGTAAAACATATGGCTCTACTGGAAAAGTAGGTAAAGCAGGAACGATTCTTTATGCAATGGGTGGTACTCAACATACAGTTGGTACTCAAAACATCCGTTCATATGCAATTCTACAGCTTCTATTAGGTAATATCGGAATCGCTGGCGGTGGAGTAAATGCGCTACGCGGAGAGTCTAATGTTCAAGGTTCAACGGATTTCGGTCTTCTTTATCACAATGTACCAGGTTATATGGAAGTACCAACAGGCTCTGAAGAAGATTCAACATATCAAGGCTTCTTAGATCGCATTACACCTAAATCAGGCTATTGGGTTAATAAACCAAAGTTTTACACAAGCATGTTGAAGTCATTCTATGGAGACAATGCAACAGCTGATAATGAATTTGGTTATCACTTTATGCCAAAGATCGCTCCTGGTAAAAACTATTCGTTCTTACGCTTATTCGATGCGATGCACCGTAAAGAGCTAGAAGGATTAATCTTATTCGGTTCAAACCCAGTTGTCGGTGGTCCGAATAGCTTTAAGGAACAGGCAGCTATGTCTAACTTGAAGTGGATGGTGGCAGTAGATCTATTTGAAACTGAAACATCATCATTCTGGCAAAAAGAAGCAGGTTCAGATCCTGCATCCATCCAAACAGAAGTGATTTTCTTACCAGCTTGTGGTTCCTTCGAAAAAGAAGGTTCTGTTACAAACTCAGGTCGTTGGATGCAATATCGTTGGGCTGGAATTGAACCTAAGGGAGAATCCCGAGCTGACTTAGAGATTACTCATATGATCGCTCGTCGCCTGAAAGAGCTTTATAAAAATGAATCAACACCTGCTGCAAAACAAATCAATGCCCTATATTGGAATTACGGCGATCATGACCATCCAGATATTGACCTCGTATGTAGAGATATCAATGGTTATGATTGGAAGACGAAGAAGCAAATTAAATCCTTCGGAGACCTTCTTGACGATGGTTCAACGACTGCAGGATGTTGGATTTACACAGGATTCTATCCTGAAAATGATAACCTTGCAAAACGTCGTGATAATACAAACGAAGGCATGAGCAACTTCTTGAATTGGTCCTTTGCATGGCCAGCAAACCGACGTATTCTTTATAACCGCGCAAGTGCTGACCTTAACGGTAAGGCATGGAGCAAGGACCGCGTTGGAATTGAATGGAATGCACTAGAAGGCAAGTGGACGGGATATGACATTCCAGACTTTGTGGCAACAAAAGGTCCAGACGATCCAACCTTCAATGATCCATTTATTATGATGGCAGGTGGAAAAGGTGCTGTTTACGCAGCAACAAAATTAAATGAGGGACCATTCCCTGAACATTATGAACCATATGAAAATCCAATTTCCAATGCGTTCTCCAGTATTCAACTAAACCCTGCTGTACAGTTTGGTGAAGAAGAGATGAATGCGAAAGGGGAAGCATCCAAATACCCAATTGTTGCAACCACTTATCGTCTATCCGAGCATTGGCAATCTGGTGCAATGACAAGAAATGTCCCTTGGTTAGCAGAACTCGTTAATCATATGTTCATTGAGATTAGTGAAGAGCTCGCAAAAGAAAAGGGAATTAAAGAGAAAGATAAGGTAATCGTATCAACGGCACGTGGCGAAATCGAAGCATATGCGATGATAACAAAACGTTTCAAACCGTATAAATTAAAGGAAAAAACTGTACATCATATCGGTATGCCATGGCATTTCGGGTACAAGGGAATTGCAACGGGTGCTACAGCAAACCGCTTAACACCGCATATTGGATGTGCAAACTCAACAATACCAGAATATAAAGCATTCCTATGCGATGTAAGGAGGGTGTAAGGGATGGCCGATTATATTAAATTTGTTGACGTTACGAAATGTGATGGTTGTCGTGCATGTATGGTTGCTTGTAAAAACTGGAATGACCTTCCTACCGTGACGGAAGATTATTCTGGCTCAATTCAGTCGCATGCCAAAGTAAATGCTCATACATGGAATGTCATTACCTATGATGAGCACGAAACAGCAAATGGTGGTTTTGAGTGGTTATTTAGACATCAATCATGTTTACATTGTGTAGAAGCGGCTTGTGAAAAAGCTTGTCCTGAGGATGCTATCAGTCATACGGAATTTGGTTCTGTTGTCATTGACCACGACAAATGTGTTGGTTGTGGCTATTGCACTCAAAACTGTACATTTGATGTAGTTGAATTGGCAACATATAAAGATAAACACGGGAAAGAATACCGCAAAGCACAGAAATGTACCCTTTGTACTGATCGACTTGAGCAAGGCTTAGAACCAGCATGTGTAACAGCGTGTCATACGGATTGTCTTGTTTATGATGAGAAGGAAAAAGTATTATCTGAAGCAGAAGTGCGTTTAGCGAAAATTAAGGAACGCTTCCCGAATGCTAATATTTATAATCCACAAGGAATTAAAGGTACTACAACCGTTTACCTCCTTGCGGATAAGCCATCTGTATATGGACTTCCTGAAAATCCAAAAGTACCTTTATCCCAAATCGTCTGGAAAGACTATGCTCAACCACTTGGGAAAGCAATGTTTGGAGTAACGACTATGGCAGTAGTGGGCTCAGTCATTGCCCATGCTATGAATAGAGAGAAAGGGGAGCATAAAGGAGGCGAAGATCATGAGTAAGCAGGGGAATCAAAAGATGGTCAAACGATTTAATTTAGGTTTTATCATATCCCACTGGGTTAATGCTGGTGCATTCTTTGTTCTTTACATCTCTGCTCTACCAATGTATACAGATTTCTTTAATTGGCTCTACCCTATTCTCGGTGGTCCAGAAGGGGCTCGTTTAATTCACAGAATTGCAGCAGTAGCTTTCATGTTGCCACTGCCAATCTTAGTTCTCTTTGATCGTCATGGGCTAAGAAGATGGAGCAAAAATATTTTCTCTTGGAAGAAACATGATTTTCAGTTCTTTCCACAATTTGCGAAGGAATTCTTCGGTTTGAAATCTAAAACACCGAAGCAGGACTTCTTTAACGCAGGGGAAAAAATCAACTCTTGGCTTATGATCGTAACAGCGATGATGCTAATTGCCTCAGGTCTTGTTATGTGGTTTCCACAATTCTTTGCACAAGGCATAGTCATGTGGGCGTACCCAATTCATAATATTGGGCTTGGACTTTCAGCGGCTGTGGCGATTGCTCATATTTATATGTCCATTGCGTTGGCAAAACCATCTTTACGAGGTATTTTCAAGGGAGATGTAACCGAGGATTATGCGGAGCATCACCACGGTCGTTGGTATGATGAACTGAAGGAAGAAGAAAAACAGCAAAAACCGAAAAAACACGCGTAAGCTAGATAATGCGAAATTTGATAAAAATATAGATGTTAGATGATGATAACAATGTGGAAAGTGCTACCCAGCTTTTGGGTAGCTTTTCCTCTATTTAACGAAGAGGTGAATAAAATGAATGTGATAAATAAAGATTATCAACAATTACAAGAGCAGATCCAGCTATTAAGCGATAAATGGAATCAACAATTGCAAGAAGACAAATTGACGGATTCAGAACAGGTGGCGGCAATTACCAAGTATCCTGCTCTATCCCAATTACAACTGTCAGTAGATCTCGAGCAATATCATCGTTTTATCGAAGAACTGCTTCTGTTATTAGGGGAGACACAACCTTCGCTTGAATCTGACATTAAGGCATTAAAGAAGAATATGACAACCGAAGTTTTAGGGCAGTGGTTTCCAGAAGCAATAACCGTGAATCAAGCTTTTTTTGAAACGTTTGCTGAAAATCATCAAATTGCAAGCTGGCTTCCTTATTTTGTTGCTGAGCATGCTATTCGTCCATATCTTCAAAAGGCGGCATCAGAAATAAAAGAGGAATTAAGGGATGTCGATGTAAGTGGTGGATGTCCTGCTTGTGGTGAGGCGCCAAGACTTGCTATCATAAACAAAAAAGGAAAAAAGGAAGTAACTTGTCCTCGTTGCCTGCATGCTTGGGAAGTGAAGAAGATTAAATGCGCACATTGCGGTAGTGAAGAGCCTGGAAAATTAGAGATTATCAAAGTTGAGAAGGATGATAGTGCAGAAGTGCATGTATGCCATGAGTGTAATGGCTACACGAAAGTAATTGATGTGCGTAAAAAGATAAAAAAAGAATCTATCGCTCTTATTGATATTAAATCGATTCATTTAGACTTTATCGCACAAGAAAATGGATATGGGGTATCTGAGCATTCAGATGTAAATTAAACGTTGAGCCCTTGTTTTTAATGAGGTGAAGAGATGGAAACGACAGGAATTATATTAGCCGGCGGTAAATCTAGTCGGATGGGCACCAACAAAGCATTGTTAATGATAGAAGGAAAAACAATTATTGAACAGGCTGTTGAAGAATTGAGATCGATAGTTAACAACATTATCATTGTAACTAACTCGTTCGAAGATTACGCCTTCTTAAATCTTCCTATGGTGAAGGATGAGTGGAAGGATATGGGGCCATTAGCAGGTATTCATGCCGGTTTGAGCTTTTCCAAAACAGAGCGAAACTTAATTGTCGCCTGTGATATGCCTTTTATTTCTGCAAAGCTTGGAGATGTTTTACTTAAGCAATTAGAAGATTACGAAGCAGCTATTCCTGAAATTTCTGGTCAATTGCATCCTTTATTTGCAGCTTATCGTAAAGTGGTGAAAGAAGAGGCGGAAAAAGCATTACAACAAAAACAACTGCGAATAAGAGGGATTTTTCGGAATATTCATGTTAAAATAATGGAAGAAACGGAATTGAATAAATATGGTGTTGTCCTAGATGACTCTGATCTTTTTAACATGAATCATCCAGAGGAATACGAGCAGGCCAAAAAGATGAGAACGAAAAATGGGACAAGCAAAGGGTAGAGATGAAGATGAAATTTTTTCAAGTCAAATCAGTGGAAGAAACACACAGATTCATTCACGAGATGGTTAAACCACTTCATGAGGTTGTTACAAAACCTCTTGTAGATGCACTTCATTTCGTTTTAGCTGAAGATATAATGGTTAGGGAGAATGTACCTAATTTCCGTCGTTCGTCTGTTGACGGGTATGCGGTGCGGGCGAAGGATACTTTTGGATCGCAAGAGAGCATGCCTGGATTTTTAACTGTCATTGGAGAAGTGAAAATGGGGCAAGAGCCAGCAAAGCCAATATTAAACGGAGAAGCGATGTATGTTCCAACAGGCGGAATGCTCCCTGATGGAAGTGATGCCGTTATGATGATTGAGCATTGTGAAGAAATTAGTGCCCTTTTAAACTTATATCGGCAAGTAGCGCCAGGGGAGAATCTGATTTCTGTCGGGGAAGATTTAAAGGAAGGATCGATTCTTCTTGCAAAAGGGACGAAGCTTCGTGCACAAGAAATTGGAGCACTCGCCTCTCAAGGAATTACAGAGGTGCCTGTATGGAGAAGGCCTGTAATTGGATATTTGTCCTCAGGAGATGAAATCGTTCCCATGGATTCAATTGAATTGAAGATGGGAGAAGTCCGTGATATGAATGGGGCAACCATTGGTGCTTTAGTCAAACAATGGGGGCTTGATTTTGTTTATGGCGGTATTGTCGAGGATAGCCGAGAAGAATTGGAAAAAAGAGCGAGAGAAATGCTCGAAAAAACCGATTGCCTTATCCTTACAGGTGGAAGTTCGGTTGGAACGAAGGATTATTCGGTTGAAGTAATTGAAGCGTTAGGAGAACCTGGTGTCTATGTCCATGGAATATCGATTAAGCCGGGAAAACCGACGATTCTTTCACAGGCTGGGACAAAGCCAATTATCGGACTTCCAGGACATCCAGCTTCGGCCATGATCATCTTTTCTCTATTTGGGAAAGCGATCCTCGACATTCTTGGTGGCGGAGAAGTGAAAGAATCAAGGCTCAATTTTGCTAAGGTGACAAAGAATATCCCTTCTGCTCCAGGGCGTACCGATTATATTCGTATCCGACTTTTTGAAGAAAATAATGAATGGTATGCCGAGCCTATCTTGGGGAAATCAGGGTTGATCTCTACTCTTGTAAAAAGCGATGGCATGATTGAAATTGCCGCCGAGAGTGAAGGAGTCCATAAAGGAGATCGAGTACCTGTTATATTATTTCAATAAGGTGTGGGACAATGAAAAAATACAAACGGAAAATATACCTACAAGATAAACCTCGAAAAGTGGCAGTAGAGGAAATTCTCAACCATTTTCATCCACAAAGGGAGACGGAGTGGATTGATAGTAGTGAGGCACTTGGGAGAATAACAGCTGAACCTGTTTTTGCATTACATTCAATGCCTCATTATCATGCCTCTGCAATGGATGGCATTGCTGTAAGAGCTGAAGATACTTTTTCAGCTCATGAGCAGAATCCAGTTCAGCTAAAACGAAATGAAGATTTTGTCTATGTGGACACAGGGAATATCATTCCTTCCCCATTTAATGCGGTCATCATGATTGAAAATGTCGACGAGTTATCAGACGAGATTGTCGAGATTATTGAACCAACTTCACCGTGGTCACATATTCGCCCAATTGGGGAAGATATCGTTCAGGAAGAGATGCTTTTCCCACAAGGACACAGAATTAGGCCAGTTGATATCGGTGTATTATTAGCTTCACAAACAACAAAGATTCAAGTGATGCGACCGCCAACAGTGACGATCATTCCAACAGGAAATGAATTAATTGCTCCAAATGAAGGGGCTCAACCAGGGAAATTAATTGAATTTAATGGCACAGTCATTTCCAATTATATTACAGAGTGGGGCGGAGAGCCTACATTACATAGCATTGTAAAAGATGATCCAGAAGAAATTAAGAAAGCTTTAGTAAATGCTGCTACTACTTCTGACGTAGTCGTCATTAACGCAGGTTCGTCAGCAGGCTCAAAAGATTACACGGTCCATTTAATCGCAGAGCTTGGTGAAGTGTTCACACATGGAGTAGCAACAAGACCAGGTAAGCCAGTTATTCTTGGGAAAATCAACGATACCATTGTTGTTGGAATTCCAGGCTATCCAGTATCGGCTTATCTAGCCCTTGAGTGGTTTGTTCATCCATTAGTTTGTACGTATTTAGGAATAACAGAACCAAAAAGGCATACGTTAAAGGTAAAGCTTGGCCGTAGAATTGTCTCAACGATGGGAGCGGAGGATTTTGTTCGCATGACGATTGGGTTTGTGGATGGTGAATACATTGCCAATCCTTTAACAAGAGCAGCAGGAGTGACCATGTCCCTCGTAAAAGCAGATGGGTTATTAGTGGTACCCTCTGAACAATTAGGCTATGAGCAAGGGGAAAATGTAGACGTAGAACTCCTTCGCTCAGAAGAAGAAATCAGGTCAGCAGTCGTCTTTAATGGTAGTCACGATTTGACCATTGATATTCTCTCTTCTTTCCTACGCAATCAATCAAAGGAAGCAAAGATTATATCTTCACACGTCGGAAGCATGGCAGGGATTATGGCTATCAGAAAAGGAGAAGCCCATATAGCTGGTGTTCATTTATTAGATCCGGAAACAAAAGAATATAATGTATCCTACGTGAAGAAGTTTCTGGCTGATCAAGAAGTAGTACTATATCCTTTCTTGAAACGGAAACAAGGATGGCTTCTTCCACAAGGTAATCCCTTAAACATTAAAAATGTAAAAGATATTGCGGAAAAAGATGCATTGTTCGTAAATCGTCAAAAAGGAGCCGGTACAAGAATCTTATTTGATTTATTATTAAGAGAGTACGGGCTCGAGCCAGAACAAATCAACGGATATGAGCGGGAAATGTTTTCCCATCTAAGTGTAGCAGCTGAAGTTAAGAGCAGTCCGAAAGCGGTGGGTCTAGGAATTTATCCAGCGGCGAAGGCAATGGGACTAGATTTTATTTCACTAGCAGATGAAGAGTATGATTTACTCATGACGAAAACATTTTTCGAAAGTATTCAAGGACAACAATTAATTCGCATCATTCAATCGAAAGAATTTCATGCAAGAGTCGAAGCGATTGGTGGATATTCTGTTGTGGCAAATGCTGAGCCGAAAAAAATACAATGATGTATAAGAGGTGCCAGGCCATGAATTTTGAAATTGCAAAGGATCCAATTGATATACAAGCAGTCATTGATAAGGTCGTACAACGTAATGCAGGGGCTATCACAACTTTTATCGGGACTGTCCGGGAACTAACGAAGGGCAAAAAGACCCTTTATTTGGTTTATGAAGCATATGAATCGATGGCGGTTAAAAAGCTTGAGCAAATCGGCGCTGAAATTAAAGAAAGATGGCCAGGCTCAGAGGTCGCTATCACCCATCGTGTTGGAAGACTAGACATTACAGATATAGCCGTAGTCATTGCTGTGTCAACTCCACACCGTGCTGATGCTTATGAAGCAAATCGCCATGCGATTGAACGAATTAAGGAAATTGTCCCGATTTGGAAGAAGGAGCATTGGGAAGATGGGGAAGAGTGGATCGGTGATCAGCTTGAAAAGGTAGCTTATCCTACAGGCAAACCAGAGGAGAAGGATCTACATGAATAAAATTTTATTTTTTGCGCATTTAAAAGACGAAGCCGGCGAAGATAATATTCGCATTGATGTCTCCGGAAAAACAGTTGCTGAAGTAAAAGAACTGCTTGCAGCAGAATATAAGCTTCAGAAATTGGATTCTGCGATGACAGCAATAAATGAAGAATTTGCCTCTAACGAAGATGTGATCCAACCGGGAGATGAGGTTGCTTTTATTCCTCCAGTGAGCGGAGGTTAACGATGTAACTGTCCATGAAATTGGGCAGTTTTTTCAACTATCGAGAAAGGAGGGATCACGATGTACGAGCGCTATTCAAGACAGATGTTGTTTGCTCCGATTGGGCAAAATGGTCAAGAGAAGATACGTTCGAAGCATGTCCTCATGATTGGTGCAGGAGCATTAGGTTCGAGTAATGGGGAGATTTTGACGCGAGCTGGGATAGGGAAATTAACGATTGTCGATCGAGATTATGTAGAAGCAAGCAATCTCCAAAGGCAGCAACTCTATACTGAAGAAGATGTCGCACAGAAACTACCAAAGGCTGTGGCAGCTAAGAAGAGACTTAAAGCGATTAACTCCGATGTAGAGATTCGTGCCGTAGTCGGAGATGCCACGCCAGAAATGCTCGAGGAACTTATCAAAGATGTGGACCTTATTTTGGACGCCACCGACAATTTTGAAACGAGAATGGCGATTAATGATATTTCACAAAAACATCAAATCCCTTGGATTTATGGGGCTTGTGTAGGAAGCTTTGGGATGAGCTTCACGATTATTCCTGGGAAAACTCCATGTCTTAACTGTCTGTTAAAGTCCTTACCAGTACAAGGGATGACCTGCGATACAGTTGGGATCATTGCACCAACCGTGCAGATGGTTGTCGCCCATCAAACGGCGGAAGCACTAAAAATTCTCGTTGAGGATTGGGAGGCAATTCGCCACTCCTTCGTTAGCTTTGACCTATGGAGAAACCAATATAGCAGTATCAAAATGGCGAAAGCAAAAGATGATAGCTGCCTTTCATGTGGGAGTGAGCGAACCTACCCCTATTTAATGAAAGAGAATCTTATGAAATCAGAAGTACTATGTGGTCGCGATACGGTTCAAATTCGTCCATCAAAACAAGGTGAAGTCGATTTAAATGAGCTTTCCGTCCACTTGAGTGGTAGTCATTTTGAAGTAAAAGGGAACCCATATTTACTATCCATCGAAATGGAAGACAACCGCATCGTTATTTTTAAAGATGGACGAGCCCTTATTCATGGTACAAAAGATTTAGCGCATGCCCGCTCCATTTATCAAAGATTGCTCGGATAATGTAACCTCCTTGTCATTAATAGGACAAGGAGGTTTTTTGAAGTTCTAGAACCTTTCCAATATGAACTGGAAATCTATTATTCTTATCGATTCATGCTTTTTCCTTTATAATAGGTAGAAGGACATATGAATAGGATGGTGATGAATGTGGAGAAAAGAGATGAAGAAAAAATAGTAGCTCAACTTGATGCGATTATGAATGAATTAAAGGAAGGCAAAGAGCAGACGGCAACTACAGCCGCTTTAGATATAAATAAAAGAACGCCATCTTTTAAAGGCTTTTTAAAGATAGGTCTTCGGAAGTGGTATTTGAAAATCATCGTCATATTAGTGGCTTTATTATTGGTAGGAACGTTGATTGGAATAGGAACTTTTAAACTCTTTTCTGGGGCAGAAGCGAAGGTAGAAAAAGGTAGTTTCATAGAGCAAATGAGAGAACTCTCCTCACTTGCTTCTTCCCAAGCATTTGTAAAGGCTGTTATTGAAAAAGAAGATAACCAGCTCTTTGGGAAGGAAATTTCGACGAATATCCCTGGGACGAAGCGAAAGCTCCTGTTAGTTGTACCGGGAACAGTGACGGCAGGAGTAGATTTAGAAGGTGTGAATGGTGAGGATCTAATTCTCGATGAAGAAGAAAAAACGCTAGAGATTACGTTACCCTCAGCTACAATCATTCAAGAACCATCTCTCGATTTTGACCATGTACAGGCCTTTTCTGTAGAAGGGATTTTTCGTGCTGAAGTCAATTGGGAAGAAGCTTTTGAGTTAGCAGCAGAAGCGAAGGAACTTGTAAAAGAAGAAGCAATGGCTCAAGGACTGCTGCAAATGGCAGAAACAAACGCAGAGAAAACATTACAGAAGTTTTTTGAACAAATGGGCTACGAGGTGACCGTTCATTATGAACAAGAATAGTCTTTTGCACCGTGATTGGCAGGAAAAATTGGCAGCAGAGATGGAAAAACAATATTTTCAGGAGTTAATGGACTTTTTGCAATCGGAGTATGAGCGTCATACTGTTTATCCGAGAAAAGAGAATATTTTTCAGGCGCTTAATTTGACCCCTTTTCATAATGTGAAGGTAGTGATCTTAGGTCAGGACCCGTATCACGGTCCAAACCAGGCTCACGGATTGAGCTTTTCCGTAATGCCGGAAGTTGCCATTCCACCCTCACTTAAAAATATCTATAAAGAACTTGAAGCAGATCTAAACTGTAAAACCCCTAATCATGGCTATTTAAAAAAATGGGCAGAGCAAGGGGTTCTCCTTTTAAATACGGTATTAACGGTCCGAGCAGGGGAAGCGAATTCCCATCAAGGAAAGGGCTGGGAGAAATTTACCGATAAGATTATCAAGAGTCTACACGATCGAGATGTTCCAGTAATTTTTGTGCTATGGGGCAAGCCTGCTCAAAAAAAAGCTAGCTTCATCGATGAGAAAAAGCATTTTATTATTTCCTCTTCCCATCCAAGTCCACTTTCGGCTTATAGAGGATTTTTTGGGAGTAAGCCTTTCTCCCAAATCAACCAAGTATTAAAAGCGTGGAATATGGGAGAAATTGATTGGAATTTAAGCACGGTTTCTGAGATTAGAGCATGTGATGAGTTAAAATGAAAAGGAATGACGAAATTGAAAGAGGAACGAATTAATTGTTTTGCATGCCGGCATTTCTACGTCACTTGGGATAAGAAGTTTCCGAAAGGTTGTCGAGCTTTCCAATTTAAAACGACGAGACTTCCATCTCAAGAGGTTTTGCGCGCATCAGGGCAAAACTGCCTGAAGTTTGAAAAAAAGTAAGGAGTAGAACCTATTTCTTTTTTTAGAGATCGTCATGTAAGATAATAAAAGGAATAGCGAGAAATGTGAGGTGGTAGAATTGAATATCTCGATGCAAGCGTTACTTGGTAAAATAGAGGAAGAATTAAAGCAGGCGAAACAAAGTAACTCGGAAAGTCTGATTAGAGAAAAGATTTATGCAGTTAAAACTTTGTGTGAGTTGGTATTGGAGCAAGAGACGAGCGGGCAACGACCAGTGTCATCATCGATTGCATCACCACCCCCGGTGCAGCCTCAGGTTATCACCCAATATCAACAGCCACAAAAAATGAAAGTCGACGAGGATTCAAATGGAGACTCGCTCTTTGATTTTTAAACGAGGGAAGGGGAACCAAGATGAAAATATTCATTATTTTAGGGGCAATTAATGCCTTTTTATCTGTAGCCTTAGGTGCCTTTGGAGCACATGGATTAGAAGGGAAGCTCGAACCAAAATATATTAATATATGGGAAAAAGCAGTTAAATATCAAATGTTCCATGCAACCGGACTCTTTATCGTAGGAATCCTCCTTGGTAAATACCCAGCAAGTGCGCTATTAAGTTGGTCAGGCTGGCTTATGTTGGTTGGGATCATCCTTTTTGCAGGAAGCTTGTACATATTAGCAGTGACCCAAATATCCGTTTTAGGAGCGATTACTCCATTAGGCGGTCTGTCCTTTTTAGCGGCGTGGTTATTGCTGGTGATTGCGGCTGTTAAATTTATGTAATCAAAAGGCTCTTTTCGCAAATATTGTTGCTTTTGGATAATAATAAGAGTCCAATTATCCTACACTTCCTCTTACAGAATGATAAAGAGGAAGTGAAAAGTGCCGTAGCAAACTTAATGTATGGCACTGCCCATGATATATGGGTAAAAACCGGATTCTGGGTTTTTACAAAAAAACCACAATCTATACGAAAACAGCGAAAAAAACAGGAGCCATCATTAGGATGGCTCCTGTTTTGCTTATCTCGGCGGATAAGCAGATACGCCAGGTGCGACTCCATATGGATAGTCGTACTCTAGTTCCTCATCAAATGTCGCATACCCAAAGTAAACCATAGGAATCAGATAGCGCGTTCCAGTTTCCGGATCACTGATGATAAGGTGATCTCTTCCAGCAGCCTCGATGATTCCTCTAAAAGTTTGTGTAGATGGGCCAGCTTCAGAAACAGTATCAAACATCGCATACACGGTTGCTAACTTTCCTCTGTTTAAGCGCAGAATGTTTTCAATATAAGATTGCTCCAGTGGCAATTGTCCTGGAACTTGCTGGGACGGTTGTTGTGCTCCAGCTGTTGGAAACATCGTTCCTGTCTGTACTGGAAGTGGTGATGGTGCCTGCCCTGTTGGAGCGCCATACCCATAAGTAGGTTGGTATCCATAGTAGGGTGATTTCGAATAAGAATTGGGATTGTACGTCAAACGACTCCCCTCCTGAAATGTAAATTTAATTTCTAACAGTCCCTTGATTTTTGCACGCAAAATCTCCTATAAAAACAGATCCTAATGGATAGTTATGTTCCTTCAACTCCTTTTATGACAATAGACAGGCTATGAAAAATTTGTAAATTTCAGCAACAAAAAATGCCCTCAGCAATAAAACTGAGAGCATTTAAAAGGTCGATATTATACATGTAAAAAAGATTCGATGCGGCCTTCTTCGAGAATATTTCCAACAAAGAATTGACCGAATTCTCCGTAGCGTGCACTTACTTCATCAAAACGCATTTCATAAACGAGTTTTTTGAATTGAAGAACGTCGTCAGAGAAAAGGGTTACACCCCATTCGTAGTCATCAAAACCAACAGAACCAGTAATGATCTGCTTCACTTTTCCAGCATAGCTGCGTCCAATCATCCCATGGCTGCGCATTAAGCTACGTCTGTCTTCCATAGGAAGCATGTACCAGTTATCGTCACCTTGGCGACGCTTGTCCATCGGGTAAAAACAAATATATTTTGATTTTGGCAGAGTTGGGTATAGGCGTGCCAAAATTTCTGGATTTTGATAAGGGTCTTGATCAGATGGTAAATAATTGCTTAACTCTACCACTGAAACATATGACTGTGTTGGAACGGTAAAATCAGCAAGCTTTGTTTTGTTGAATTCAGTTTCAATCTCATTCAATTCTTCCATTGTTGGGCGCAAAATCATCATCATGAAATCTGCTTTTTGACCAACGATTGTATATAATGCGTGACTTCCCTTTTTATCTAATTGAGTACTGTTCCATTTTTCAACTAGACCTAAAAATTCGTGAATGGCAGCTTGTCTTTCTTCTGGTGATACCATCTTCCAAGTGGTCCAATCAATTGCGCGGAAATCATGCAGGCAATACCAACCATCGAGCGTTTTAACAGCTTCACTCATATTAATCACTCCTAATTATGTACTAAAATGTGTCGATTTCAATCGAAACCGAATCCATGATTAAAATTACTATAACATAGTTTTACCTTTTAAAATATGAATAAACCTTGAAGTTTTAAGCGTTTTCCAAATTAGGGAAAAAGAGACAAATTCATTGGCTAATTCTAATGATTTTCGTAAATAGTAAAAGGGTAACCCACTCGTCAAACTGTTCCATTTTTAAGAATATATAAACTTTTTAAGAGTAAACGCTCTCATTTCTTCGCTTTCTTGAAATTTTATATAGGAAGGGTATGCTAGTGTAGATAGATACTCTATTAATGATGAATAAATGATTTTTAATGATATAAAGGAGGATACATATGAGTGATTTATTTTCAGCTTTAAAAGAAAAAGTAAGCAACAAGCAAGTAAAGATTGTATTTCCAGAAGGATTAGATGAAAGAATTATTACTGCGACAGCTAGATTAGCAGAAGAAAACGTATTAACACCGATTCTCATTGGAAATGTGCAACAAATTCAAGAGAAGGCATCAAGTTTAAACGTTTCTCTTAATGGGATAGAAATTCACGATCCAAAAGCATACGAGCAAATGGACGAACTAGTGGCTTCTTTTGTTGAGAGAAGAAAAGGGAAAGCAACTGAAGAGGATGCTCGTAAAATTCTTTTAGATGAAAATTATTTCGGAACAATGCTTGTCCACACAAATAAGGCAGATGGACTTGTGAGTGGTGCTGCTCATTCAACGGCAGATACGGTTCGCCCTGCACTTCAAATCATCAAAACAAAAGCAGGTGTGAAGAAAACTTCTGGAGTGTTCATCATGGTTCGTGGTGACGAGAAATATGTTTTTGCTGACTGTGCGATTAACATCTCTCCAGACAGCCAAGATTTAGCAGAAATTGCTCTTGAAAGTGCCGCTACAGCGAAAATGTTCAATATTGAACCACGCGTGGCTATGCTCAGCTTTTCTACAAAGGGTTCAGCGAAATCTCCTGAAACGGAAAAAGTATCTGAAGCAGTTAAGATCGCCAAAGAAATAAACGCTGACCTTGTACTAGATGGGGAATTCCAATTTGATGCAGCATTCGTTCCATCTGTTGCAGAGAAGAAAGCACCAGATTCACCTATTAAAGGGGACGCAAACGTATTTGTTTTCCCAAGTCTAGAAGCTGGAAATATTGGCTATAAAATTGCCCAACGATTAGGCAACTTTGAAGCAGTAGGACCAATCCTTCAGGGATTAAACCGCCCAGTAAATGACTTATCAAGAGGTTGTAACGAAGAAGATGTATATAAGCTTTCTCTTATTACAGCAGCTCAGAGTTTAGAGCAATAAGCAGCTTAATAGCTAGAAGAAAAGACGTATGCAAAGGGCATGCGTCTTTTTTAGGGGAAATCTTTCTGCCGTTTAGATTTATCAGTTTTGGAAATCAATCGGTTACTGAATAACAGGAAGAATTCCGCTTAATTAGCCAATAGCATGAAAATTAACCGAAATAGCAGGAGAAATTCCGCTTATTGACTTGAAAATCGTCTTATTAAGCAATTTTCGTCTTCGTAAGCGGAAAATCTTCCCTTATTTTCCTCGAAGTGAGCTACATAGAAGAGATAACAGGAAAATCTCCGCTTATCTCCAACGTATAACGTTGACGGCCGCATTGTAAGAACCCTATATTGTCAAAGGCTGGCTTTTTTTATTCAAAATGATAAAATAAATGGACGAATAAACGTAAGTAGAAGGAGAAACAAAGGATGCAAGTAAATCAAGACCTTTTAAGTCAAAAAACATGGAGAGTAATAGACCAATCGGTCGTTGGTTTGCATGTCAATGCTCTTCAATCCTTTGGAATGGATGACACCTTATGTGCTTCTGTTGGTGCAGGTGTATCTCCAGCAACAGCGAGATCCTGGGTTCATCACAAAACAGTTGTTCTTGGGATACAAGACACAAAACTCCCCTTTTTAAAAGATGGTTTAAAGCATTTGGAGGAAAAGGGGTATCGTTATATCGTGCGGAATTCTGGGGGACTGGCAGTAGTTCTTGATGAAGGAGTTCTCAATCTTTCTCTTATTCTTGCGGAGACAGAAAAAGGAATTGATATAAATCGCGGTTATGATGCGATGCTCGCTTTAGTAGAAGAGATGTTTGCAGACTACAATGTCAATATAGAGGCAAAAGAAATTGTCGGTTCGTACTGTCCAGGGAGCTATGATTTAAGCATCGGTGGGAAAAAATTTGCTGGTATTTCACAGAGACGCTTGCGTCGCGGGGTGGCCGTGCAAATTTATTTATGCGTGAATGGTAGTGGAAGTGAGAGGGCGGAACTGATCAAAACGTTCTATCACTTAGGAAAAAGAAAGAGTGAGACGAAGTTCGAATATCCAGAAATTAATCCAGAGGTAATGGCTTCTCTATCTGAATTAATCCGCCAACCGTTAACAATAGAAGATGTGATGCTGCGGTTTTTGCAAGTGTTAAAAAGACGAAGTGAACAACTCTATGCTGGCACATTAACAGAAGAAGAATTACCCATTTTCCAGGGATATCATCAAAGGGTCATGGATCGTAATGATAAAATTTTTTCTGAGTTTAGTTGAACGAAGTAAAAAAGCCGTAGCTTTTACTTACTGCTACGGCTTTCTAATTAGGCTCATTCCTATGAACATTGCGTAAATTTAATAATGAATGATGTCCAATTTGATGGATGTTAGCGTCTGGACATTTACAAAACAATATTCATAGCGAAAAGAACCTATAAGGAAGATATTGCTACCAACCTTTCTCCTCTTTTTTGCAAATCTCTATCTCATGAGAAAAATTTCCCCACGGTCTGATTACTCAGCTACTTTTTCTAAATTTCCATTGCGGTCCATTTTAAACGTGGAGGCTGGACGCTCTTCCTCTTCAAATAGAACAAGCTTTCTTGCCCGATTCATAATCTTCATGAGGGTCTCGTAATCTTCTTGGATAGTGACCGTATTTTGCTCCAAATGGTCAATTTTTGCTTGAAGCTCTTGATTCGTTTTCCGCATTTCCGCATTTTCACGCTTCAATCTTTCATTCTCACTTTTTAGTATATCGACTTGGAAATTAGAGCTATCTAGATTTTGTAAATAAGAGATCACAGTATCTAGATTGAGTTGCCCAGTCGTTGCAACAGCTGGTGCAGTCACATGGTTCGCTTCATTCGTAACGGGCATTTCCGGTTCCACATTTTGAGGTATATACGTCATCTCATCCATGGAAGGTGTTGGTGGTGAGTATAATAGTTTCTTTTTCCCACCTTGTTCTTTACCTAGCATTCTTTGTCGTTGTTTACGTTGTTTCTTTGCTAGCTGAAGCGCTTTTTCATAGCGATGTCTTACAACCGCATTCCAGCGGAATCCACATGCAGCTGATGTGCGATTGAGCTTATCCCCAACCTCTTCAAAAGCGTTTAGCTGTGTGCTTCCTTCACGTACATGTCTAAGCACTGTTTCTGCTAGCAATAAATCATTTTCATCTGTCCATGCGTCTTGTCTTACTTTCATATTTTTCATCCCCTTATGCTTTTAATCAACATTTTCTGATTTTTTTCTTGCTTACTCACAGGATGACCATTTTTTCAAGATTTATACAAAAGTGATTAAAAGGATAGTAGATTTTTTAAAATTTTTCCAAATATATAGAGAAATACTGGATTTTGAGGGAACTTGCAATCGCACGCTAGAAAAGGTAAAATGTCGAATGTATGAATTTATTTTGTGCTCTCTAATAATTTCTAAAGAATATAAATATATCCGTATAAGTTAACGATTGATAGAAAGGGTTGTAAAACTATGGCAAACGAATTTCGGGTTTGCGATGATTGTCAGGCTGTGAATTTAAAAACATTAATTCCAAAATTAAAAGCAATTGACCCAGATGCAACGATTGATATTGGCTGTCAATCTTATTGTGGTCCTGGTCGAAAAAAGACTTTTGCTTTTGTCAATAACCGTCCGTTAGCAGCATTAACTGAAGAAGAATTGTTGGAAAAAGTAAATAATAAGTTGAAAAAATAGTATGTTTTCTCCACATCTAAATCACCTTTCTCCCATCCAATTTGAAGGTGATTTTTTCATTGTTTCAGGAAATTATAGATTTCGCGGTTGTGTATAACTTTGTTATTGAGTGCATCTACGTCTAGCGCAAGCAGCAATCGCCTAGCAAACTTCAGGTCCCCTCCCTACGATAAGTCAACCAAGAATTGCTATCGCAATTCAGGTTTCCTATATCGAAAGAACAGGCCCTTCCAGTTATGTACGGCGATGATCAAGGCGCTTGCGATTTTGTTCTTCTCTCATCTAGGACTTTTGTCGAATCTTCACTCTTTTTTTCTCATTTTGTAATGATTTGTAAATGAAACAAGGATATAATAAATAACAAGAAACCGGAATATGCAAAGGAAAGGAGGTAGAAAATGAGTTACGCTGAGCAAAAACTGAAAGAGGAAAAGGTTTTTAAGGATCCTGTTCACCGCTATGTTCATGTACGTGATCAGGTGATTTGGGATTTAATCGGAACAAAGGAGTTTCAAAGGCTTAGAAGAATCAAGCAGCTGGGGACGAGCTTTTTAACCTTCCATGGAGCGGAGCATAGTCGTTTTAACCATTCACTTGGAGTATATGAAATTATCCGTCGAATCGTTGATGATGTGTTTGTGGACAGGCCTAAATGGAACAAAGACGATCGCTTGCTTTCACTATGCGCAGGGTTACTTCATGATTTAGGACATGGTCCTTTTTCTCACTCCTTTGAAAAAGTATTTGAGCTTGATCACGAGCAGTTCACACAAGCAATTATTCTAGGAAATACAGAGGTAAATGCTGTTCTTTCTAAAGTTGAACCTGAATTTCCGAAGCGTGTTGCAGAAGTGATTGGAAAAACATCTGACAACAAAATCGTGATCAGTTTAATTTCAAGTCAAATTGATGCGGACCGCATGGACTATTTACAACGAGATGCCTATTTTACCGGAGTAAGCTACGGTCATTTTGATATGGAAAGAATCCTCCGCGTGATGCGCCCTCATGAAGATCAAGTAGTCATTAAAAAAACGGGTATGCATGCTGTAGAAGATTACATCATGAGCCGTTATCAAATGTATTGGCAAGTCTACTTCCATCCTGTAACTCGAAGTGCAGAAGTGATTTTAACAAAAATTTTGCATCGAGCAAAGGAGCTTTTTTACGACTCGTATGTTTTCCAGCAAGAGCCTCTTCATTTTATTTCAATCTTTGAAGACACTCTTACGTTAGAAGACTATTTAAAGCTAGATGAATCCATTATTCTCTACTATTTTCAAGTCTGGCAGGATGAAGAGGATGAAGTGTTAAGCGATTTGTGCAAAAGATTTGTAAACCGAAATCTTTTTAAATATGTAGAATTTGATCCGGCAAAGGAATATAAAAAGCTAGCTGAGCTTTCAAAGCTATTTATAAAGGCAGGAATGGACCCAGAGTATTATTTGGTCGTTGATTCCTCATCAGACCTCCCGTATGACTTCTATCGACCAGGAGAAGAGGAAGAGAGGCTTCCCATTCATTTGCTTATGGGCAATGGTGAAATTCGTGAACTTTCCCGTGAATCGGAGATTGTTGATGCGATTTCTGGTAAAAGAAGAACCGACCATAAGCTCTATTATCCTGAAGACTTTTTAAACGACGATACTGTAAAGAAAAATATAAAGAAGCAAATTCGAACGCTTTTAGAAATGAGTTGAATTTACCATGAACGAAGGTGAATTCATATTTAAAGTGATGAGATTGTTTAAATTATAAGGAGTTGACCTTGTCTTGTTAAAAGATCATGCCAAGCTGATGCAAGCTCTTGCTGTTTCAGGTGAAATTACCGGTCGTAAGAAGCTGCAAAAGATGATATATATTGCAAAAAAAGTAACCTTTCCTTTTCAGGAACGATTTCAATTTCATTTTTACGGTCCTTATTCAGAAGAACTAACGTTAAGAGTAGAAGAACTATGCAATATGGGATTTGTTGAAGAGGTCAAAGAGAATAAGGGCGGCTACTCGCAATATCGCTATACGTTAACGGAAACTGGAAAAGAGTTTCTTAGTTTAAATGAAACCGATATGCCCCATCTCGAGGATTGCATGACGGACATGAATGAACAAAGTGCTAGATTCCTTGAGCTCGTATCAACTGTTCTTTATTTTGACAACCTTGAGAAAAACGAAGTCGTTGAGAAAGTCCACACTCTTAAAAAGAAACAAAACTATTCAGAAGAAGAAATCGAACAAGCGTATGCATACATCGAACAACTACAACAAAAAGCTAAGCCTCTTACATAAGGGGCTTAGCTTTTTTGTT
>NZ_HE978512.1:454283-466958 GCF_000311725.1 Robertmurraya massiliosenegalensis JC6 | reverse complement strand
CTTACGTAAGGGGGCTTAGCTTTTTGTTGTAGTACTTAGGAAAAAATTTTCGGAAAGCCTTAATGCTTTGATACGTAAGGGGTTTATTTAGCATTACCATCCCCTAATCAGAAACGAAGAGAGCAAAAAGATTGTATAATGATTGAAAAAAGATTTTCCAAGTCCATCTATTGGATGTCTTTTTCCATAAAAGAAGGCAGAAAACCGTTGCTGTCGAGTTCCCTTTACGAATTTTACAATAAATAAATAGGAGTTGCATAGAGTGGAAGAATTTATCCAACAAAAGAAAGGCGAGATGCTAGAGCTTATCGAACAGCTCGTTAATATTGATAGTGGTTCGTATGTAAAAGAAGGAATTGATCAGATTGGTTCGATTTTAAAAAAGCAGTATGAGGAAATGGGATTTGTTGTGGATGTTAAAAACGAAAAAGACTTTGGCAATCATTTACTGATTCAGCACAAAAATGCTTCGGATCCTAAGATCATATTAATCGCTCATATGGATACTGTTTTCCCAAAGGGGACCGTTGCGAAACGTCCATTTTATATAGAAGGAAGCCGTGCCTACGGACCGGGAGTAGTGGATATGAAATCGAGTCTTGTTGAGCTTCTGTATGCGATAAAAGCCTTAAACGGCGACAATCCGGAAATTTGCAAAAATGTCCAAATTCTTTTAAACGGAGATGAGGAAATTGGTTCTCCCTCTTCGCGACCGTTAATAGAAAAGCATTCAGAAGGAAAGGAATATGCCCTTGTTATGGAACCGGCAAGGAAGGATGGTTCACTAGTAACATCTAGAAGAGGTGGGGGCAGATACAAGCTCATTGTCAAAGGGAAAGCAGCCCACTCTGGAATAGAGCCTGAAAAAGGACGAAGTGCGATTGAAGAGCTTGCCTATAAAATCATTCAATTGCATAACTTAACCAATCATGAAAAAGGGATAAGTGTGAATGTTGGTTTAATAAAAGGTGGGTCATCTGTCAATACAGTATCAGACAGTGCAGTTGCGCAAGTCGATATTCGGATTTCAGAAATGGAACAAGCGGACTATTTGGAGAAGCGCATGAAGGAAATATGCTCAAAAACAGATGTTTCCGGTACAAAAATCAAGCTAGAAGGGGAAATTAGTCGTCCACTTATGGAGTTTAATGAACAAACAGAATCACTTCTTGAAATTATTAAAGATGTCGGAAAAGAGATCGGAATCAAAGTAAAGGATACTTCAACAGGTGGTGGCGGAGATGCCTCCTTTACCTCAGCGACAGGAGTGGCGACCATTGACGGAATGGGACCTGTAGGCGGAAACGCTCATAGCGAAAACGAGTACCTTGAAATTGATACCCTTCCAGAACGAACGCTGCTCCTCGCCAAAACCATTGAAAAACTTTCTGTGGAATAAAGAGAAAGAGGCTGGGAACATAACTCGCTTCAAATCATGGAAAGGTGAATCCTGAGGGACTCAAATTCACCTTTCTCTATTTTTGTAAGTTAATTTAGCCATTAACGCAAGACCTTCGATTTTCCTCGTACAAAAAAATCGAGTGAGACGCAAATTAGCCTTCAAGAATCCAATTAATTTCCGGTTTGTCTAAATTTTTACTATAAGACCTTTTTGCTCAACCATCTCTCACCCTTAAGCGGAATTTTTCCTGTTATCTCCTCACTGGAGTCCCTTTTAGGGAAAATAACGGAAGATTTTCCGCTTATGGAGGGCAAAATCGTTAATTTTGGCATGTTTTGACTGAATAGCAGGAATTTTTCCTGTTATTTCGGCTCTTTTTCATGATGCTTGCTCATTAAGCGGAATTTTTCCTGTTATGTTTTCATGCCGATAGGCCAACTGTTTATACGAACACGTTATCCACAAGTTGAGGGAATTTAACTAGAATCAAAAAGTCGTTACTACCGACTTTTTGACCCAGCTTCTTTGCGCACCTTAGAATATCACTCCTCTAATATGTACAAGAGTCAATAGCAGTAACACGGCATTTCCACCCACCCTAAGGGATTTTGTAGACATTGTGTATTGCAAGAGTCGCATGAAAAATTATTATGTGTCTAATTTATTATTTTTTCCTCTCAAATAATTTTCTTGTATCATTATGTGTAGAATTTAGATCTATATACTCTTTGTGTTGCGAAATGAAATAGTAGTGTATATTATAAAGGTGAATGTTTAAATTGTTGCAATATAAATCTTGATTGAAGCTGCACGAAGAAAAAGCTAATTTGCTGGAGTGGGTGTTGAATTGTGGATTTAAAAATAAAAGTGTTAGTTATCGCTCCATATCAAGGTTTGATGGAGTCAATTAAAGCAATGGAGTCAAAATTCACTGAATTTGAAATCATTATCCATATGGCAGACTTAACAGAAAGTTTAATGTTGCTGGAAACATATAAAGATGAAGCACTAGACTTTATTATTAGCCGTGGTGGAACCGCTGATTTGCTGAGAGAACATACAAGTATTCCTGTGATCGATATAGAAGTGTCTGGTTACGATATTTTACGAATATTAACATTATTAAAAGGGTATCAGCAATCGATGGAAATGATAGCATTTAAAAATATTATTCAAGGATTTGAATCGATTTCAAAGTTAATTGATATTGATATCACCTACACGGTAATTACACATAAAGATGAAGTGGAGTTAGCGATCCAGAAGGCGAAGCAAAATGAAGTGAAGATTGTTGTTGGTGATACGATAACAGTTCGATTAGCGAATGAGTTAGGAATGCAGGGAGTGTTGATTACTTCCGGGAGAGAATCGATTATTGAAGCTTTTGAAAAAGCAAAGCATATGTATCAGGCTCTCGAAAGAGTAAGTGAAGAAACGGTATTCTATCAAAATATTTTGTATGAAATAGATACACCTATCGCATTAGTGGAAGAGAACGGAACAATGCGTTTTGCAAATCATTCATTCTACAAAGTGTTACAAGTAGAGCAAGTTGTAAAGGATAGTGAGCTATCACTCTTTGAAATTCAGCCAGGTTTTAAAAAAATCATGGATTTTATAAAAAAAGGTTTAAAGCTCCAGTATCAATTATCAATTCAGGAAAACAATGAACTGTATGTAATAAAAGTTGACTATTTGCAGAGGACGAATCAGAAGCTTCTTTATGTGTTCTCATTGCAAAGAACAGAGGTATTCAAAGATGAGGTAAATATTGTTTTTTATCATAAAATGGATCACTTTCCACAGCTCTTGCTTTCTTCAACACTTTTTCATACTGCGGTAGATATTGGGGTGTCTAGAATTCAATCCCGTCAACCAATCGCAGTAAGTGGGGAAGAAGGGACTGGTAAAAGCATGTTTATCCAAGCTCTATTCAAGTCACATTTCCCTAAAAGTACTACGTTATTAGAGGTGAAGTTAGGGAAAGTAACGATGAAGAGCTTTAACCAATTGATGAAAATGTTAGAAACGGAGGAGGAGGCTTTAATATACATAAAAGGTATTGAAAACACATCAATGACTCAACAGGAAAAGATAATCCAGTTATACAAAAATATTAAGGCGCATCTTGTGTTTTCATTTATCGGTAGAAATGATGTTTTAGCTGATTATGAAAATAGCTTGACTCCAGAACTTTTCCAAATTCTTGATGAAAATCTCCTGTTTTTTCCTCCACTAAGAGAGAGGGAGGACGAACTCGAAGAAATGATTAAAACCTTTATTGTCCATTATAATGAACGATACGGAAAACAAATTGTTGGAGTCAGACCGAAAGTCATAGATGCAATGAAGCATCATCCTTGGAATGAAAATTTAACAGAACTAAAAAAAGTTATTGAAGAGTTTGTTAAAGCAACGACAGATGAATATATATCGGAAGAAGTATTGCCACTATTAGAGGAAAATCAAGTATCGGAAGGACAAATCATTAATCTTAACCAGCCGTTGTCAGAGATTGAGGCAGATATCATTAATATTGTGATGCGCCAGGAAAACATGAACCAGTCCAAAGTGGCGAAACGTCTCGGGATTAACCGCTCTACCTTATGGAGAAAGCTGAATAATAAATAAATGGGAAGAAACTAGTTGTTTAATGCTAGTTTCTTTTTTTGAAACAAGTGTTTTAAAATGCAACTATTTTCGAAAAATATATAAATAATAAAATAATATGTTGATTTTTAAACAATTTACCGTTATCTTAAAATTATGAAATAACAAACAACATATTTATAGATTTAGTGTTGTTATTTGCAACATTTTTGGAAACGTTTGCTTGGGTATTTATTGCTCCCCATGGGGATTTGGAATTGGAGGGGAAATCTTGAGGGTTGGAATTATAGCAGATGACTTAACTGGGGCTAATGATACAGGTGTTAAGTTTGCAAGAAAGGGATTGACTACTTCTGTATGGATGTCCAATGAAAGTCCTCTTCAGTCTGACTTAGATGTTCTAGTCATTGATACGGACAGTAGATCATTGTCTACTGAAGAAGCATATCAGCGCGTGAAACAAACTTCTTCATTAATAAAAAAAATGAACCCTGAAGTAATTTATAAAAAAGTGGATTCGACTTTGAGAGGAAATATTGGGATCGAAATTAAAGCTGTTTATGATAGCGTTCAACCCGATTTTATCATTATTGCTCCAGCGTATCCGAATAATGGTAGAACAGTTAAGAATGGTGTTCTCTTTATTGAGGGTAAGCCTTTACACGAAACTGAATTTGCTCATGATCCAAAAACTCCCGTATTTAGTTCAAACATCGCTGAAATGATTGAAAAGGATTCAAAGTTGCAGACAGGGATCATTACAATGGAGGATCTGGTTAAAGGTATGGAGCATATTCATAAAAGGATGACTGATTATTTTCAAAATCAAATTCCAGTATTGATATTTGATGCCGTTACAGACAAGGATTTGGAGAAAACGGCTAGTTTTGTAAATACCTCAGGCTATCAAGTAGTTTGGTCTGGCTCAGCAGGGTTAGCTGATTTTTTGATTGAAAGTTCTTCGTCCAAACAAAATGAAATTGAACTTAGTAGAAATCAGTACCCCGTATTGATGGTCGTTGGTAGTGTCCATAAAAATTCTCGAAAACAGCTTGAACTCGTTTCCTCAGATCCTTTCGTGAAATCCATTAAAGTAAATGCTCAAAGTGTTGTGGGTGGTGAAACGGCACTTTTAGAGGAAATAGAAAGAGTACTTACTGCTGTTAAATTAGGTATTGAGAAAAACGATGATATCGTCTTATATTCATCTGGAAATCCTGAAGAGATTAAACTAGCACAAGAAACAGGCGCATCTTTTGGAATGTCTGCTTCGATGGTTAGTGAAAAAATATCAGAAACATTAGGATACTTAACAGCAAAAATTTTAGAGGATTACGAGATTAATAGGTTATTTCTTACAGGAGGCGATACGGCAAAAAAGGTTTGTTTATCAATGGGCATTGATGAATTTAAGTTGCTGGATGAAGTTGAGAATGGAATTCCAATCGGTACTTTAGTCCATCCGAAAAATATTACTGTAATTACAAAGGCAGGTGGTTTTGGAGCGGAGAGTTCATTAATACAATCTTTGTCTATTTTGAGAGGGGGCAGGGTGAAATGCGGCCAATCATTGGCATAACAATGGGAGATGCAGCAGGAGTAGGACCTGAAATCATTATAAAAGCTTTACGGTCAAAGGAAATTTACGATAGCTCCCGACCGATTGTGATTGGGGATGCAAAGATATTAAAAAGAGAAGCTGCTAATTTAAAAGAGGATGTTATATTTAATATAATCGATTCACCAGCTGAAGGTATTTATAGGCAAGGTACAATTGATTGTATAGATTTGTCCTTATTGCCAGCGAATCTTCCTTATGGGGAAGTGAGTGCTGAAGCTGGGCATGCAGCTTTTTGTTATATAAAGAAAGCGGTTGCTTTGGCGTTGGATAAGGAAGTTGATGCAATTTGTACAGCACCTTTGAATAAAGAAGCGTTACATAAAGGGGGACATTTTTACCCTGGACATACAGAAATCCTTGCTGATTTAACCGGAACAGAAGATTTCTCCATGATGCTCTCAGCACCTAATTTAAAAGTCATTCATTTGACGACACATGTAGGTTTACTTAAAGCGATTGATTTAATTACTCCGGAGCGCACATATAAAGTTATTCGCTTAGCGCATAAGACATTGAAGAGAGCTGGGTTTGATAGAATTCGCATCGCTGTATGTGGAATCAATCCGCACGCTGGAGAAAATGGTTTATTTGGAAATGGTGAAGAAGAGGAAAAGTTAATACCTGGTATTGAAAAGGCGAAGGAAGAAGGAATCGATGTTTCAGGACCGTATCCTGCAGATACCTTATTTTTTAGAACAATAAGGGGAGACTTTGACATCGTTGTAGCATGTTATCATGATCAAGGGCATGGACCAGTAAAAGCGTTAGGGCTTGAAGCTGGTGTTAATATAACTGTTGGACTGAAAGAAGGCATCATTCGAACGTCAGTTGATCATGGTACGGCTTTTGATATAGCGGGAAAAAATTTAGCAGACGAAGGTTCATTGTTAGAAGCATTAAAAATGGCAACAGAACTTGCACCCAAAAATCGCTAGGAGGATATGTAAATGTTTAAACCATACGGCATAATTCCGGCTCTAGTGACTCCATTTAATGAGCATGGAAAAGTGGAAGAAAAGGTACTAAGAAAACTCATAAGCAATATGATTGAGGCAGGGTGCCATGGTGTATTTATTTTAGGTAGCAATGGGGAGTTTTTTTCATTATCAAATGAAGAGAAGATTGCAATTGCTAGAATCGCTGTCGATGAAGCTGGAGAAAGCGTTCCTATTTATGCAGGAACGGGAGGAAATAGTACAACTGAAGTGATAGAGTTGACAAAACAAATGGAAGAAATAGGGGTAAAGGCAGTATCTGTTATTACACCATACTTTGTTAAACTCTCGCAAGAAGAACTGAAAAATCATTATGAAACAATTGCTAAGTCAGTGAACTTACCGATTATCTTATATGATATTCCAGGTATGACAGGTAATCCCCTTGCGCCAACAACTGTCAGGAAACTAGCTGAAATCCCGAATATTGTGGCGATTAAAGACAGCAGTGGAAACTTTGACAATGTATTGAAAAATTTAGAGGCGCAAGGTCCAAATTTTACGGTCTTAGTGGGGACGGATTCATTAATCCTCCCGTCATTGATGGCTGGTGGTGGAGGAGCTATTGCCGCAACAGCAAACTTCCTCCCAAAGGTTGTGGTATCCATCTATGAGAAATGGAAAGAGGGCAATTTAGAGGGTGCTGAATTAGAACAAAGAAAACTAAGACCGATTCGTAATGCCTTTCAAAAAGGAAGTTTGCCTTCAGTTTTAAAAGAAGCAATGAATCTAGTAGGTCTTGCCGTTGGAGAACCTAGACTGCCAGTCCGGCCGGTAACGGAACCTGTTAAAGTTGAGATATACGGGATAGTTGAAAGTTACAAAGAACAAGGTGATATTTAATTACAAGTTACGATGTAAAACCAATTTTGATAGCGTTTACTCAATACGAATTAAAGGGGGAAAATGAAATGAAATTTAAGCATTTGTTTTTTGTATTAATATCATTAGCGATTATTTTGTCTGGGTGCAGTTCTAGCTCTTCTGGAGCAGAAAATGGAGATGGTGCTGTAAGCTTTCCTGAGAAGGATGTAAGAATTGTGATTCCATATGATCCAGGAGGTACAAGTGATTTAACTGCAAGAGCAGTAGCGGATGTAATTAACAAAGAAAAGCTATTTGATGAAAATGTAACAGTAGTAAATTTACCAGGGGCAAATACAAAAAACGGATTACAAGAAGTTTTGAAAGCAGATCCAGATGGACATACCATCTTGCTACATCACTCAACATTAAATGCGATGAATGCTGTAGGCCAGTTAGATATTTCATATGAAGATTATGAGCTAATTGGACAGGTTGCGTATACTCCGAATGTTTTAGTTGGAAATGCAAGTTCAGAATATAAAACTTTTGATGATTACTTACAAGCAGCAAAAGAAAACCCAGGAAGCATATCAGTTGGTGTACCTAATATTGGATCCACTGCACATTTAGCATATGAAGCTATTATTCAGGCAGTGGATGCTGAAGGACTATTTAAGTTAGTACCTTTCCAAAGTGTCGCAGACTTGATTACGGCACATCTTGGTGGTCAAGTGGATTTACGGATGGCGTCCACACCTGATTCCATCCAGTATGTTGAATCTGGCGATGCGATTCCGTTGGTTACTTCCAGTTTAGATAGACATTTTCATGAAGCCTTAAAGGATGCTGTTTCATTAGGTGAACTTGGAATGGACACGGATGTTGTTGTACGTTTTGGATTTTATGCACCAAAAGGTACTCCGCAGGAAGTACTGGATATTTGGGAAGAGACCATTCAAAAGGTATCGGAAACAAGCTCTTTTAAAGAAATGACAGAAACGAATGGAATGCAATCGGAATTTTTGAATATTGAAAAATTTACAGATATCAACAAGCAGGTGCAAGAACTATTTGATGGATTAGCAGATTCAATTGATTTAAATCAATAAATTGCTAGGAAGAAATGGTGCAGTAGCAACAAAAGGGCAGGATCTCGCTACTGCACTCTGGTATTTAAAATCAGTGGAAACATAGGCTGCATTTTTGTTCTCGTCTATTTTGATACGCTTGAACAGGTTGGTTTTCTTTAAATAAGGGGGCTACGTATGAAGAAAAATATGATAATTCAAGCTGCTTTGTTGATATGTGCCATTTTATTTTTGATTACATCGTCTAATATCAGTACGCTTGGCTTTAACGGGGATGTATTAAATCAAAAGAATTATGTCATCATTCTGTCTTGGCTCTTAATTGTTTTATCAACAGGTGGAGTGATTAGAGAGTATCTTTTACATCGTAAAAATAAGCATACAGAAGAGATTCAGTATGATGAGGAAGAAATGCAATCAGATGGAATTAAAATCAGTAATAATAGCAGAATGAAGATCGTTATTTCCATGATTTTATTATTTGTCTTTGTTTTAGGATTTACGTATATCGGCTATTATGTCACATCGCTGATATTTGTATTTTTGCTCACTTGGTTAATGTTTGATTGGGCAAGAAAGAAATGGGTCATCTCCTTGATGTTTAGCGTTGGATTAAACGGAATTCTCTTTATACTTTTTAATTTGATCAATGTCTATTTTCCTAAGACTTTATTATTTTGATGCTTGAAGTGGGAGGATGAAAAAGTGGATTTTTTAAGTATATTGTCAGACATAATTTTAAGTCCCACACTTATTTATGTGTTGATCGGAACGGTATTAGGGGTCATTTTTGGAGCTATTCCAGGTTTAACGGCAACTCTTGCTGTGGTTATGTTACTGCCACTAACATATGGAATGGACCCGTTGACAGGGATTGCGATGTTGTTGTCTGCATACATTGGTGGAATATCAGGTGGAGTTGTAGCCGCAATATTAATCGGCATGCCTGGAACTCCTTCATCCGTTACTACAGCATTTGATGGATATCCGCTCGCTAAAAAAGGAATGGGGACATATGCTCTTGGGATGGGAGCGATGTCTAATTTAATTGGTTCTCTTGTCTCTTTAGTATTTCTTATTTTGTTAGCTCCACAACTGGCAAAATTGGCATTATCTTTTACACCGTTTGAATATACGATGGTGATGTTGTTTGCCTTTGTGATGGTTGCTGGGTTAACGGGTGATTTTTACAAGAGCGCTATCGTTACTGTATTTGGATTAATATTGGCATCTTGGGGCTTTGATCCGATAAATGCTGCAGATCGTAATCCGTTGGGACTAGAATTTCTTAGCAATGGAATTCCTGCTGTGCCTGCAATGATTGGACTGTTTGTTATTTCGAGAGTGTTCGTTGAATTAGAGACAGACCAAAGTACACCAATTATTCCGAAAAGTAAGTCAAAACGTACGATTCCAACAATTAAGGATATGAAGGAATCAGCCACAAACTTTTCTCGTTCAAGCCTTATTGGTACTGCAATTGGTATATTACCGGGAATTGGATCCTCATTAGCAACGTTTGTAGCATACGACCAAGCGAAAAAGAGTAGTAAAAAACCTGAAACGTTTGGAAAAGGAAACATCCAAGGGGTCGTGGCTTCTGAAACATCTAATAATGCAGTAATCGGAGGTGCCTTAATTCCTTTGTTAGCACTTGGGATACCTGGTGATGGAGTAACAGCGTTGTTGCTTGGTGGCTTGCAAATGCACGGGCTACAGCCAGGGCCACTTTTGTTTACTAATCAGCCAGAATTCATGACAGGACTGTTTATTTCATTTTTTATTTCTGTCGTTATCATGTACATATTTATGGTAACAATTGGTGCGAAAATATTCCCATTTGTGCTTTCAGCAAAGAAAGTATACTTACTACCCATTGTATTAGTCATGAGTATTGCTGGTAGCTATAATATTGGCTTCCGTGTAGAGGACGTATGGATTATGGCGATCTTCGGCGTTATTGGATATTTCATGGACAAGTGGAATTTTTCTACATTGCCGCTTGTTATTACGTTGTTATTAGGAGCGAGTTTTGAAAAGTATTTAAGAAATGGTCTTATTCAGAGTGGTGGAGATTTAACTCCGTTCTTCACAAGACCGATTGCTCTTTTATTCTTCATTTTTACTTTATTAACCATATTTTTTGTAATAAAACCAAAGAAGAAAGTTAAAAATGCATAAACTACTTGTCATAAGAGGAACGTCTTTTATTGTAGCATTTATCATCTATTTGGCCTTTACAGTGTATCCTGTTGATTTTTTATGGACTGCTTTAACGTATGCCTCACTCCTCCTATTCTTGACGTCATTGATAGGAACTGAAAAATTCTATTTTGGGGTATCGACATTATTAATTGTTTGTTCAATCAGTGTGGTGCTATTGAAAGGCAAATCGCTGCTTCACATGATGGATGGATTCGCGGACTTATTAAAGTTAGTTCTTTTTATTAGTCTGATTCCTCTTATTTCTTATCCTGTTGGTGAATTTGTTAAGGATTTGAAAGTGTTCGTTGCAATGTTAAATAAAAGAGTATCTGCTTACAAGCTTGCTCATTATTTTAGTTTTTTTTGGCGAATCTAATTAACTTAGCAGCTATCCCTGTCGCAAGGGTGATTTTTATACACAAAGATCAACAGAGTGAAAGGCAACTTATCCTGGCAGAATTGCTCGGACGTTCTTTTGGGATTGCGATGATGGTAACTCCGGTGGGAGCGGCAATTGCGGTTGCGGTTGATCTGACGGGTACGAAGTGGATAACACTTTTGCCTATTAATCTTGTACTCGTTGTTGTTGCCCTTTGGCTATCTTATTATATGGCAAAGCGCAAGATGCCAATGGAGGAGGGCGTCAAAGAGGCTGTGGAATATGAAGGGAATTTTAATAGACGCCGATTAATGTTGGTGTTTACCCCTTTATGTGTCTACTTTCTTTTCCTATTTTTGATTGAAGCTCTTTTCCATTTTGGCATTATGGAAACCATTGTAATTAGCGTGTTGCCCTTTACATTTTTATGGAGTTTATGTTTGAGAGATGCGAAAGGCTGGCTTGATGGATTGAAAACGAGAATATTCATTGAGAATCCACAATCTTTTGGACTCTACGCTATTATCATTAGTGCCAGTCTATTTATTCATACGCTGGAGGCTACCGGATTGGATCTTACAGTGGTGCAACATCTTCCGTGGAGTGGGGTCAAAGAGGCAGCCTATTTTTATATTCCAATTACGATGTTGTTTATCTTTGCCTTATCCTCACTCGGTGTTCATCAATTTATCGGAATGATTTTTGCTGCGAAGTTAATTAATCCAGAGCTTTTTGGAATAAATGAGGCCGTGTTTTCGAGTGCATTATTAGTTGGGTTTGTAGCGGGGATGTTGGGAAGTGCTTTTAGTGGTGCCAATATTTTATTAAGTAGTTTATTGCCTCAAGCTTCGTCTTACCAAATAGGAAAAAACAATGGGTTATATGTTTTATTATTGATTAGCATATCTTCGGTTCTATTAATCTGTATTAATCAATTTATATAAGTTACTTGGAGAGGAGAAAGTGAAAAGATGGAAGGGATTATTACAGCAATGCTTACCCCTTTTGATGAAAATCAAAGAATTGATGAAGAGGTAACGAGAAATCATGTCAATCGGTTAATTAACGAAGGGGTACATGGCTTATTTATTCTTGGAACAAATGGTGAGTTTTTCAGCATGAGCAGTGATGAGAAAGTTGAATATGCAAAGATTGTGGTAGATGAAGTGAACGGGAGAATCCCCGTCTGTGCTGGTACTGGGGCAATTAACACGAATGAAACCATCGAACTGACGAAAAGAATGGAGCAAGTGGGGGTAGATAGTGTTTCAGTCCTTACTCCTTATTTAATGACAATTAGTCAAAAGGAACTTCTCAATCATTATAAAAGAATAGCTGTTGCTACTAAATTGCCAATGATTATCTATCATATGCCTGGTAGAACAAATAACACACTTACTCCGGACACAGTAGCAGAGTTAAGTAAGATTAGTAATATTGTTGGAATTAAGGACAGTACTGGGAATTTTGATCAAATCCTCAAATTTATTGAGGCTACCGAAGAGGATTTCGCTGTTTATTCGGGTGCTGATTCATTAATTTTGTGGACTTTAATGGCGGGAGGAAAA
>NZ_HE978512.1:324292-453944 GCF_000311725.1 Robertmurraya massiliosenegalensis JC6 | reverse complement strand
GGTGCGATTGCGGCTACTTCAAATATGTATCCCAAATTAGTTGTATCCATTTACGAAAATTGGAAGAATGGCGAGATAGAAAAGGCACGTGAGGCTCAAGAAAAATTAAGAAAGATTCGAGATGCTTCGAATTTGGCGAGCACACCTGCTGTTTTTAAAGCAGCGATGGAAATACTAGGAGTTTCGGCAGGACCACCGAGATATCCTGTTGAACAAGTATCAGAAGAAGTAAAAAATAAACTTATCGAGATCATGAATGAGTACAAATAATTCTAAAAGGAGTGGTGAAAGTGAATCCCCTTTATTCATTTCAAACAGCAGGTAGAATTGTAGCTGGAATCAATTCGTTAAAGCAACTTCATGCGCATTTATCAATTTTTGGTGAAATAAAGAATATTTTGCTAGTATCAACTCCATTTTTTAAGGAACATTCCTTTAATGATATGATTACCGAGCAACTGAAAACGTTAGGAATTTCATATGATATTTTGGCTGAGGTTGAACCTGAGCCGACAATTAGCCATATTGAGGATTTATACGGAAAAATGGCCGGTGGTGAATACGATATTTTAATAGGGTTAGGTGGAGGAAGTGTTTTAGATGCCACCAAGCTATTATCTGTTATGAGTACAAATGACATGTCGTTAAGAAGTATGGTCGGTACAGATAAGATTAAACAAAAAGGAGTTCCTGTAATTCTAATACCGACAACTTCAGGTACGGGTTCAGAAGTGACTCCGAATGCCATTGTGACCCTTCCTGATGAAGAATTAAAAGAGGGTGTAGTCAGTAGGTACTTGCTTCCTGAACTCGTTATTTTAGATCCGATCCTTACCCTTTCTTTACCTCCTAGCATTACAGCTGCAACAGGGATGGATGCTTTTACACACTCATTTGAATCATTTATATCGAATAAGGCTAATCCAATAAGCGATATGTTTGCCCTTCAATCAATGAGGCTGATTTCCAGAAGTATCATTGAAGCATATGAAAATGGGCAAAACATCATTGCACGTCACGATATGCTAATCGGTTCTACATATGGTGGGATGGCCTTAACTTCTGCTGGTACTGCGGCTGTTCATGCCTTGGCATATCCGCTGGGTGGAAAGTTCCATATTCCTCACGGAGAGGCTAATTCCATGCTACTCCCGCATGTTACTCGATTCAATTTAGATCATATCGAAGAAAGAATGGCGATTATTGCAAAAGAAATAGGTGTCATCAAGGATGGGTATAGTGGCTCTCAAGACGCTGCCAATCAACTAATCGAACAAATTGAAAATTGGACACTGAAATTAAATATTCCACAAGATTTAAAAGCATTTGGTGTAAAGAGGGAGGATATTTCAGATCTTGCGATAGCTGCATCAAAAGTAACAAGATTATTAAATAATAACCCCAAAACATTAAGCATAGAAGACATGGAGAATATTTATAAAAAACTCTTGAACTAATCAAAAAGGAAGTGCAAAGATGAAGGTCATTATAACAACGCCAAGCTTTGGAAAATTTCATAATGGACTAGTTGAAGAGATGGAAGAAAAGGGCTGCGACGTAATAAAGCTCATTCCGTACTCTCGAGAGCAAATGCTGGTAGAGATTATAGATGCAGATGCATGGATAATCGGTTTAGAGAATGCAGACAAAGATCTTCTACAACATGCAAAACAATTAAAACTGATTGCTAAGCACGGAGTGGGAATTGATAATATAGATATAGAGGCAGCAAGCGCAAGAGGGATTGCTGTGACAAACGCACCAGGTACGAATAACGATGCAGTTGCAGATCTTGCATTTGGTCTCATGCTTAGTGTTGCTCGCTCATTACCTGAAGCGAATAGACTAGTGAAGGGAAATGGCTGGAGTCGGTTTGATGGAGTCTCTGTTTGGGGCAAAACACTTGGAATCATTGGATTGGGAGCGATCGGTAGAGGCGTAGCAAAAAGAGGGAAAGGATTTAATATGGATGTGCTCGGTTATGATGTTTCTCCACCATCTCCAGAGGAAGAAGAGCTTAATATAGTTCGAGTATCTCTAAATGAGTTATTGCAGGCTTCCGATTATATTTCCTTACATGTACCACTTAATCAATATACTAGATCGATGATTAGTGAAAATGAATTTTCATTAATGAAGCCGAATGCTATTCTTATTAATACTGCTCGTGGCGGTATTATCGATGAAAAAGCTTTATATGAAGCTTTACTAGAAAGCAAAATTAGAGGTTGTGGACTTGATGTCTTTGAGAAAGAACCTCCCGTTTATCCGGAATTAATTGAATTAAAGAATCTCGTAGTAACTCCCCATATCGGAGCATACACAAATGAGGCAGTACAATTAACGAGTGAAATCTCTTTAGAAAATGTTTACCGATTATTAAACGGTGAAACGTTAAAAAATGTCGTTAATGAAATGAAGCTTGTATAAGAGAGAATATTTTCTCCTAGAAAGTATTCCGAATCCTAAGAAACAGCACCTTGATATGATCAAGGTGCTGTATTGGTGCGGGATTTGAATCAGGTTTTATGGTTTATTCGTCACTCAAACGCTTTCCAGCCACAGCGTAATGATTTTTTTGCATTTCTTCGATAAATACAACGATTTTTTCTTTAGGAGCGCCGGTTGTTTCCTCAACGGCTTCCGTCACTTTTTCCACTAAAGCTTTCTTTTGCTCCTCTGTACGGCCTTCGAGCATTTTAACTGTTACGTATGGCATGAAATTTCCTCCTTTTATGTAAGTCCAATCACAAGTAGTGTTCCACATTTTGAATGGATATGCAATAGGAAACATTGTACTTTTCACATTCAGAAAAGAATCATGTATACTTTAATGAGAATCTTTCTTTTTAGTATGGTTGGGATCAGTAAGCATACGATATAGAGAAATAATACATAAAATAAGTTTAGGGGAGTTTTGCGGTTGGAACGATTTCTAGCATTTCCAATAAATCAAATTCCGTACGTGGTGATTACGTTAATAGTGGCATTTACAGTCCATGAATTTGCCCATGCCTATGTGGCATACCGATTCGGCGATTCGACGGCAAAAAAACAAGGGAGATTAACGTTAAACCCGATTCATCATCTCGATCCGATCGGGACAATATTAATCTTTATTGCTGGTTTTGGATGGGCAAGACCTGTTCCTGTGAATCGATTCTTTTTCAAAAGACCACGTCTCGCAAGTATTTTGGTTTCCGTTGCTGGTCCGTTAAGCAATTTGATTATGGGTAGTCTTGGTTTTATCATTTGGTATGTGCTAGTTGGTACAGGGCTTGCTGTAGAAGCACCGATGTATGTATCAGAATTTCTTGATATGTTCATAAAGTTAAATTTGCTCTTGTTTGTGTTTAACTTATTGCCCTTCCCACCACTCGATGGCTATCGAATTATTGAGGACTTAGTGCCTGGATCGGTACGTCCAAAGATGACACAGTTTGAACAATACGGCTCCGTCATCTTTTTAATTCTTGTTATCACACCGTTAGGGGATTATACGATTCATCCGATTTTAAATACTTTGTACCCAGCAGTTGTTGGGACACTGAATGACTTTTTCTATCAATTACTAACATAAAGCCTAAAGGAGGAAATCCGATGACTGAGAAGAAAAAGAAGGTTGGTTTCAATATTATTAAAAGTGATCCGATGGATGGACATAAAGGATTTGGTGTCGGAACGTTAAGCTTAGACAATATCTCCCCGGTCATTATTGACGTCGAAGCAGGAGAAGCGGTCGTTGATATTGGCGCCTTGCATGCGAGAAGCGCAGTGGAAAAACGAATTAAGTTTTTGAAAAATAAAGAGGAAGTTCCAAATGGAAAACCGTACTGGCTTGTTTGGGTAACAATCGATCGAAAAGAAGATGGTCCTTACTATGCTGGGGTGACAGCTTGCGAAATGACCGTTGATCAGGAGATTCGTAGAGGCTACAAATCTCTTCCTGAACATGTGAACCGCATGGATAAATCATTGAAACGACATATTATTGTCGATCATATGGACGAAAAATCAAAAAAAGTTCTTGCTGATTTTCTCAAAAATCATAATGCAGAAATGTGGGAAGGATCATCCCAACAACTAAAGGATGATTTGACAGTCTAAGGTTCTTATTATTCGGATTTATATTAAGTTTGTAAATGTGTCTGTTTTGTGACATTTTTCTGAATTAATCGGGGGGTACTTGCTACTTTTTTCTAAAGGAAGTACACTATGGTCAGCGAAACACGCTATAGAACTAGGACAAGAAAAGCCTCGAACCCTATCTTTTAGGGGCCGAGGCTTTTCTATTTTTAGGGTGGAGAGAGCTGAATGGAAGTAGTCCTCATGGAGGTTCATGAGGATAACCTATACAAGATACAAGGCGAAAGTCGTCCTAAATAGAGCATTCATAAGGACACCTCAGAAAAGTACCAGGTAAAACTAGTTCGCATAAAACATCCTTAAAACAAAACTCTAGCAGTAGGTCACCACCCAAAGAGTATGCTCAGATAACGCTCATCCGATTAAAGCCATCTGTCGCTCATGAAAATTTTCTTATACCAAGGAATCTTCTCCTCTTTTTCCCGAGGTTTTTCCTTCGGTGGGACTTCTTCTTCGTCAAGAATATGGTCTACACAATATTCAGTAGGTTCTGTACCGGCAACATAATACGTGAGTCGCCGCACGGGGCAATCCTCTGTCGCTAATTTTCCGTTTTCTGGATTGATATAGACGCCGACGGTTCCTTTTGGTGCTTTAAAGGATTTAACCGCTTCCCCTTCAAGGGCATCTTCCATAAAATGAGCCCAAATATTTTTTGCATAACTCTTATCGGCGACAATCTCAATTGGTTTTCCTTCATCGTAGCCTGTCCACACAGCGGTAACGAGCTGTGGTGTAAAGCCGACCATCCAGTTGTCTGTATTCGTGGAACCGGATTTTCCTGCATAGATTCTTGATATATCATTAATAACCGTATTCCCTGTTACACTCGTATAGCCATTTAATTTACGATCAAACATGCCCGTCATCATATGGGTTGTGACAAAAGCGGCGTCTGGTCGCAATACCTCTTCTTCCACCGGTTTATGTTCATAGATTACGTCGCCGCGATGGTCTTCAACACGTGTAATTAAAACAGGTGAGACCTTCTTTCCACCGTTGGCAAAATGACTATAGGCATTGGCCATCTCCACGACTCTTACTCCAGATGTTCCGAGAGCTAGTGAAGGAACTTTCTGTAAATCTGTTGAAATTCCCAATCTTTTTGCCGTATCGACTAAAGCTTCCTCACCTAAAAACAAGTGAGTTTTCACGGCAAAGACATTATCAGAGAGGGCGAGTGCTTGAGCCATCGTGATTTCCTTGTTGGCATACAGATTATTGTAATTATGGGGAGTGTAATCTGCTCGATTGTCATCAAACTTAAACGTCGTAATCTCACTCCGCATCGTCGTCGATGGAGTAAACCCTTGCTCAATCGCTTTATAGTACAAAAAAGGTTTCATCGTTGAACCAGGTTGCCGCACCGCTTGTGTTGCACGGTTAAAAGGACTCTCATCATAATTACGACCACCAACCATCGCTTTTACATGTCCATTCACTGGATTCATCGCTACTAATCCAACTTGAATTTCTGAGTCTTTCGCAATTAACTTTTCAATATTATTTTCTGCATCCTCTTGTTGCTTCGTATCGAGTGTTGTGTAGACTCTCAAACCGCCTAATTCAATCGTACGCTCATCCAATTTGAGCACATTTTTCAAGGCGCTTTTGACTGCATCCTGAAAATATGGCGCAATTTTTCCAACAGAATGAGTATGCTCACCAACGACATTAAGCTTTACTTCCGAAGCTGCAGCTGCTTCTGTCTCGGTAATCAAATCGTTGTTTGCCATCATTTTTAAAATGAGTTGCTGACGGGACGACGCTTTTTCCATCGATGCAAGCGGAGAGTAGATACTTGGTCCTTTTGGAATCCCTGCCAGCATTGCCGCTTCAGCCAAGCTTAGCTCAGAAGCGTTTTTTCCGAAATAAAACTGACTTGCCGCTTGAACACCATAGGCCCCTTCTCCGTAATAGATCGTATTTAAATAGCCTTCTAGTATTTCATCTTTCGTATAGTTCATTTCAATTCGAATCGTATAAAAGGCTTCTAAAAGTTTCCTTTTCCACGTTTTTTCATGCTCTAAAAAAAGGTTTCGTGCATATTGTTGACTAATTGTACTTGCGCCTTGTACCTTGGCCATTGCTTTGATGTCGGCTAACACGGCTCCAGCAATCCGTTTATAATCGAAGCCATGATGCTGATAGAAACTTCGATCCTCAATCGCTAAAGTAGCATTGACTAAATCAGGAGAAATATCATCAAGCGCTACCCAATAACGTTTCTGCCCGCTGTGGCTTTCGCCGATAATTGTTCCATCATCAGAATAGTAGAGTGATGATTGAGGAACAGCCAAAGGTGGCGGACCAAGGATTTTTGCATAAATAAGGATGCTCACATAAGCAACGATTGCAAGGGCTACACAAATTGAGCCAATAATGAGCAAAGCTCGTAAATATTTTATCGTCCGTTTAAACCTCTGGTCTGTCATCAGTTCCATCGCTTCATCCCCCTTTACCGTCTATTTATCCATTATGTTTAGTATGAAAAAAATGGTAGGGTTTTAAACATCAAAGCGGAAATTTTACAATTCTATTATTTTCGAGTCGTTTGCTGGCTGAATTTCTTACTTTTTTCTTGCATTTTTGCTAGATTCATCTATACTTTTCTCATGTTTGCAAAAAGTTGGGGAATAATAGGAACTAACGGGTCAAAATGGATGTGACCATTTAGAAAAAGAAAGGGCTGAAGCAGATGGGTATTTGGTTTACGGAAAAACAAACTGAACACTTTGGAATCACGATGAAAGTGAAACAAACTTTACATACGGAACAAACTGATTTTCAAAAGCTTGATATGATTGAAACAGAAGAGTGGGGCAATATGCTTCTTCTTGACGATATGGTGATGACCTCGGTTAAGGACGAATTTGTCTATCATGAAATGGTGGCGCATGTGCCGTTATTTACACACCCGAACCCAGAACACGTTTTAGTAGTAGGTGGTGGTGATGGCGGCGTTATTCGCGAGGTGCTAAAGCATCCTAGTGTAAAAAAAGCGACGCTTGTCGATATTGATGGCAAAGTCATTGAATACTCGAAGAAATTCCTACCTGAGATCGCAGGGAAGCTGGAGGATCCACGTGTCGATGTCCGTGTCGATGATGGCTTTATGCATATTGCAAAAAGTGAGAACGAATACGATGTTATTATGGTGGACTCCACTGAGCCAGTAGGTCCAGCCGTTAATCTTTTCACAAAAGGTTTTTACGCAGGAATCTCGAAAGCATTAAAAGAGGACGGGATTTTTGTCGCTCAATCGGATAATCCGTGGTTTAAGGCAGATTTAATTCGCAGCGTTCAAAAGGATGTAAAGGAAATCTTCCCAATTACTCGTCTATACACAGCGAATATTCCAACGTATCCAAGTGGACTATGGGCGTTTACGATCGGCTCAAAGAAGTATGATCCATTAGAAGTTCCAGAGGAGCGTTTTCATGAAATTGAAAGCAAGTACTACACAAAAGAATTGCATAAGGCAGCTTTTGTTCTGCCAAAATTTGTTCAAGATTTAGTGAAATAACTGGAGGAAAAATCATGCGTTTTGATGAAGCTTACTCAGGCAATGTTTTTATTAAAAGTCATCCGAATTTTGAAGAGAGCAGAGTCGTTCTTTACGGAATGCCAATGGATTGGACGGTAAGCTACCGCCCTGGTTCGCGCTTTGGTCCAACAAGAATCCGTGAAGTGTCGATTGGTTTAGAAGAGTACAGTGCTTACTTAGATCGAGAACTAGAAGAGGTTAAATATTTTGATGCTGGAGATATTCCTCTTCCTTTTGGAAATGCGCAAAAGAGTCTTGATGAAATTGAAAGTTTTGTGGATAAGGTGTTAGCAAAAGAGAAATTCCCATTAGGGATGGGAGGAGAGCATCTTGTCTCATGGCCTGTCTTTAAATCGATGTACAAAAAGTATCCGGATCTGGCGATTATTCATATTGACGCCCATGCAGATTTACGTACCGATTATGAAGGAGAGCCTCTGTCTCACTCAACGCCTATTCGCAAGGCGGCAGAATTGATTGGTCCTAGCAATGTCTACTCTTTTGGAATTCGTTCCGGGATGAAAGAAGAGTTCCAATGGGCAAAGGAAGTGGGCATGCATATTTCGAAATTTGATGTCCATAAGCCATTAATGGAGATTCTTCCAACTCTGTCAGGACGTCCTGTGTACGTAACGATTGATATCGATGTTCTCGATCCTGCTCACGCACCTGGTACTGGAACGGTGGATGCAGGAGGAATTACTTCAAGAGAGTTACTTGCTTCCATTCATGAAATTGCTCGTTCAAACGTCAATGTTGTCGGAGCCGATTTAGTCGAAGTTGCCCCAATATACGACGTTTCAGAACAAACTGCGAACACAGCAAGTAAACTTATTCGAGAAATGATTTTGGGCTTTATCAAATAAGGAACTTTTCTAAAGCTTAGTTGAAAGATTGATTAATGTTCATTCTTTGAAAGCATAAGGTGCTAGAGAACACAATATTCTTTTCGAGAACATCCTTAAATAGTGGTACAATAATACAATCGGTCTTGAACCGGTTGTATTTTTTTAGTTTTGACAGAAAAGAAATAGTGATATAGTTATCCTATTGAATAAATTTGAAATGTTATAATGGATAAAGGATGTGTTGTTAGTTGTCAGGACGTCCAGCAGCAGAGCATAAGTCTGTGAAAATCAACGTCAATACGACGATTTGGGACAATGGTGCGAAAGAGACTTTTGAATTAACGACATTTGGACGATACTATAAAAAAAATGGTTCAGCTTTCCTTCAATATGAAGAGGTTATGGAAGAAGGTACCGTTAAATCAATTGTGAAAATTTCAAAAGATGAAACGTTAATTTTACGAAGTGGCGCCATCAATATGAGATTGGTGTTTGAAGCAAATAAAAAGCATCCAGGGAGATATGAAACTCCTTTTGGAACACTTGGAATCACAACAAGGACGACAAGTCTTGCCCACCGTCTTTTTGAACAGGCAGGTACATTAACAATTTCTTACGATTTACATATGCAAGGATCGCTTGCAGGAAAGTATCAATTGGAAATTAAGTTTGAGGAGGAACAAAAATGAATATCGTCGAAGAAGTGCAAAGTAAATTAAAAGATGAAATCAAAGCGGCGGTCATAAAAGCAGGATTAGCTAAGGAAGAAGAGCTTCCGAATGTAGTGCTAGAAATACCAAAAGAAAAGTCACATGGAGACTATTCAACCAATATGGCGATGCAGCTAGCAAGAGTAGCGAAAAAGGCACCGCGCATGATTGCTGAAGATTTGATTAACCATTTTGATAAAACGAAGGCTTCGATTGAAAAAATTGAGATCGCTGGCCCTGGGTTTATCAATTTTTATATGGACAACGGCTATTTGACCAATCTGATCCCAACGATCGTTCGTGCAGGGGAAAGCTATGGAGAAACAACAGTTGGAAATAAGCAAAAAGTCCAAGTCGAGTTTGTTTCAGCGAACCCGACAGGCGACCTTCATTTAGGACATGCCCGTGGAGCAGCGGTTGGAGATTCTTTATGCAATATTCTTGCGAAAGCCGGCTACGATGTTTCACGGGAATACTATATCAATGATGCTGGAAACCAAATTAACAATTTGGCACTTTCGGTTGAAGCTCGTTATTTTCAAGCGCTTGGCCTAGATAAAGAGATGCCAGCGGACGGATATCATGGAGAAGATATCGTTGGTATTGGGAAGAAACTAGCGGAAGAGTTTGGCGATAAATACGTTCATGTCGAAGAAACTGAACGTTTTGATACATTCCGTCAATACGGACTTGAATATGAAATGGCGAAATTAAAGCAGGATTTAGAAGATTTCCGTGTGCATTTTGATGTTTGGTACTCCGAAACATCCCTTTATAACAATGGCAAAATTGACACAGCTCTGCAAAAGCTAAAAGATAACGGCTATATTTATGAGCAGGACGGAGCGACTTGGTTCAAGTCAACAGAATTAGGAGACGATAAGGACCGAGTTCTCATCAAACAAGATGGCTCTTATACGTATTTAACCCCGGATATTGCTTACCATAAAGACAAGCTAGATCGGGGATTTGAAAAGTTGATTAATATTTGGGGTGCTGACCATCATGGGTATATTCCTCGTATGAAAGCAGCGATTCAAGCTTTAGGATATCCAAAAGATTCCCTTGAAGTGGAAATTATCCAGCTCGTTCATCTATATAAAAATGGCGAGAAAATGAAAATGAGTAAACGGACGGGAAAAGCGGTTACGATGCGCGATCTAGTTGAAGAGGTAGGACTTGATGGAGTACGTTACTTCTTTGCAATGAGAAGTGCGGACACACATATGGACTTTGATTTAGACTTAGCGGTTTCAGAGTCGAATGAAAATCCTGTCTACTATGCTCAATATGCTCATGCAAGAATTTCGAGTATTTTACGACAAGGACAAGAGAAACATATCACAATAAGTGAAGACATAGATTTAGCACAAATTACTGCGGAAAAGGAAATTGAGGTTTTAAAGAAGCTTGGTGAATTCCCATTAGCAGTAGCAGAAGCAGCCCAAAAGCGCATGCCGCATCGAATCACCAATTATATTTTTGAATTAGCATCGACTTTCCATAGCTTCTACAATGCTGAAAAGGTATTGGATGTGGAAAATATGGAGCGTACGAAGGCGCGGCTCGCTCTTATTAAATCGGTTCAAATTACCCTTAAGAACGCATTATCATTAATTGGAGTATCAGCTCCTGAAAAAATGTAAACAGCTGGGTCTCCTAGAGGAGGCCCTTTTAAGATACAAGGCAAGATGGAGGCAAACACATGAATTATGATCGAACGGTTGATGAATTTCTAAATCATAAAGAGATTTACATTCCTGTTGATGTACGATCTCCGGGGGAATTTCAGGACAGCCGCATTCCGAATGCTATTAATGTCCCTTTGTTCACGGATGAAGAGCGGGCTGAAATTGGTACATTATATAAGCGTGAAGGCCAGAAGGCAGCAAAATGGCGAGCGATGGAAATTGTTTCACCGAAGCTACCTGTTATCCTAGAGGAAATTAGAGAAATTGAAAAAACAAACAGAAAGCCTCTTCTGTACTGCTGGCGTGGGGGGATGAGAAGTCAGTCAATTGCCCATTTTGCGATGATGTCCGGACTCCATATTCAGCGTTTGGAGGGAGGATATCGTGCCTACCGTGAATATGTGGTGGAACATATTCCAGAGATCCTCCCTGGTCAAGCTGTTGTGATCTATGGTTTAACAGGCACTGGAAAGACGGATATTCTCCATCGCCTAAAGGAATCCGGATATCCAGTCCTTGATTTAGAAGGCTATGCCAACCATAAAGGATCTGTTTTCGGTGCGATAGATGGTCATGACCCATACAATCAAAAAATGTTTGATGGATTATTATTTGAAGACTTACAGAGTATCTCGGGTAGTCCATATTTTTTCATGGAGGGTGAAAGTAAGCGAATTGGACATGCAGTACAGCCTCCAGAGTTATATGAAAAAAAGGAAAATGGCATCCACATTCGCGTCGTTTCTGATTTGGAGTCAAGGGTTGAGCGGATTTATCAGCAGTATGTTGAAAAGACCGATGCCTTCCATGCTAGAGTAGAATTTGCTCTCGGAAGAATTATGAAGCGGATAAAGCCAGAGGCAGTTCAAAAGGAAATACAGCAATGTCTATTGGAAAAAAACTATCGTGAAATGATTCGGTTACTGATCGTCCATTATTATGACCCACGATATGACAATAAAATTAATGAAACCTTAAATACAGCATTGGAAGTTCATAGTGAATCAATTGCAGAGGCAACAAAGCAGATCATCGATTTTATTGAAGCAAGATTTCCTTCTCAAACAACAAGCTTTGTCTAGATAATTACGTCTATTCTGGGAAAAATAATGTTGGAATCCTAACAATGGTAGAAGGAGGACGACATGAAGCTTGCGATTTTGTCAATTATAACTGGGTTTATCGTTGGGTTTATCTTTGCCCTCTTTAAGCTTCCGATTCCAGCACCACCTGCCCTTGCCGGCGTAACGGGAATCGTCGGAATATACTTGGGCTTTAAGGTATACGAACAAGTACAGCCATGGTTACAGAGGGTTTTTAGTTAGGAAAATTTGGAAGGGCGGTCATTAAAGGCTGTCCTTTTTATTTTCGGATCGCATCTGAGTTGTTAGATAAAAGGAGAAATTCCGTTTAATAAACAGCTGTCATGAAAAATAATTAAAATAGAAGGAAAATTTCCGCCTAATGACTTAAAAACAGTGAAAATTAGAGAATTTTCTTTGCTTAAGCGGAAAATCTTCCCTTACCCCTCAAAAACAATCTCCATTAAATTTGATAAAAGAAAAATTTCCGGTTATTTTTGATCTCGATGTAGGAGGGGCAGCAGGACAGACTTCGATAAGACCTGTCCTGCTGCCCATTCTTATTATAGAAAATGATCGATTCTACCTGCTATCCATTCTTTCACACGCCCCATAAATCCAATTGAATTTAAATCCTCTAATGTTAGCTTGTCGGAATCCTTCATATCTTTATCGAGAATGCGTTTCATTTCATCAATTATTTTCGGGTCATGAATATAGCAATTAATTTCATGATTTAGGAAAAAGCTCCGATTATCAAAGTTAGCGGTTCCGATATCACAAATTTCATCATCAAATAATAAAATTTTTGCATGATAAAAACCATTTTTAAATTGGTATACATTCGCCCCCTCTGCTAGGATTGCTCTTAAATAAGGGTATGATGCCTCTTTTACGAGCATGTGGTCCGACAGATACGGAACAATAATCGTTAGCTCAACCCCTCGACGAAGGGCATCAAGAAGATCCTTGAGAATGCGTTCGCTTGGAATAAAGTAGGGACTTCCGATTAAAATTGATTTTTTGGAATCGTGGATGAGAGTTGAAAAAGTGTTTTCTAATAAGAACCCTTCTGTTGAGATAATTCGATGACGGCTTGTCCCTTTTCCTAATGGAGGAAAATAAATCTTGTTCTGTAGTAAATTCGTTTTTGCGGCCTCTTGCCAATCAAGAAGGAATTGTTTCTGCAAGTCAACAACACCCTCGGCTGTGATTCTGAGATGATAATCGCGCCAAGGGCTGAGCTTAGGATCTAAATCGATGTATTCATTGCCAACATTATACCCCCCAAGATAGCCGATCGAGCCATCAATAACGGTAATTTTGCGATGATTTCGCGCTTGGGAGGAGTAGAAATAAAAGGGTGGCGTCGGAACATTGGAAAAAGCGAACTCAACACCAGCACTCTTTAATTCTTTTATCATTTTGCGTGAAACCTTCAGACTGCCGGCCCAATCGAGCAAAAGTCTTACTTCCACGCCCTCTTCTGCTTTTTCCTTTAAAATCGTTAAAAATTCATTTCCAAATTCATCATTATTGCAAATATAAAATAGTACATGAATATGTTTTTTAGCATTTTTAAAGTCGTCAAACATATGATTAAATAGGTCAGTCCCATGAGTAAAAAGTTCAATATTGCTTTCACGGAACGGAAAGGCATTGCTTTTTATCGTCGGTAAATATTTTTTTCTCCCTATTTTATAATCAATGGTCAAACATGCACCGATGACAAAGATAGCAATCAAAATATAGATGAGAACTTTCAATGCTATCCGCTCCTTTATTGATGGGTAATCATATTGTCCCCGAAATGGTTTCTTCTATAACGGATTTTCAAGTTTGACTTTTAAAAGAAAAGGATTGACTGAATGCTCATTCATTATATAATAGAATTATATAAATTCTGAAAATTTTATTTGTCAGCCAATTCGTGAAAGGCTCTCTTACTAAAATTTTCCTCACTCAAACGAAATTTCATTAAAGAAAGGAGCGTTTCATTCCAGATGAATGGACTATTATGGATCAACTTAATCGCAACCCTTTTTGTAATCGCTTACGGTGTCAGTCTTTTTGTCTATGTTGTGAAAACAAGAATTGAATACATCAAGCTTGGGAAAAAAGAAGAGTTTGATAACAATGTAAAAGAGCGGATGAAAAAAATAGGGGTAATGGTATTCGGACAAAAGAAATTGATGAAGGATAAAAAGAGTGGCATCATCCATGTCATGTTCTTTTATGGCTTTATCCTCGTTCAATTTGGGGCGATCGATTTCATTATTAAAGGGATCTATCCTGGAGCCCATCTCCCATTTGGACCTTTTTATGGGGCTTTCACTTTCTTCCAGGAAATTGTTACGTTCGTCATTTTAGTCGCCGTCGTATGGGCCTTTCACAGACGTTATGTCGAAAAGCTTGTCCGTTTAAAAAGAGGTTTTAAATCAGGACTCGTACTCATTTTTATTGGTGGACTCATGCTTTCAGTCCTGCTCGGGAATGGTATGAGTATGATTTGGCACGGACACGACGCCACTTGGACAGAGCCAGTTGCCTCACTTATTGCAACTGCGTTTGCTGGAATTGGCGAAACAGCCTCTATCGCAATTTTTTATGTGGCGTGGTGGATTCATTTGCTGTTCTTATTATCCTTCCTCGTCTACGTTCCACAAGGAAAGCATGCGCACTTACTCGCAGGTCCAGCGAATGTTTACGTAAATCGTCTTGAAAAGCCAGGTAAATTAAAGAAGATTGATTTTGAAGATGAAACACAAGAAACGTTCGGGGTTGGGAAAATTGAAGACTTCACCCAGCTTCAGCTCGTAGATTTATATGCATGTGTCGAGTGTGGTCGCTGTACGAATATGTGTCCAGCTACCGGTACAGGGAAAATGCTTTCACCAATGGATTTAATCTTAAAGCTTCGCGATCATTTAACCAATCATGGGGCAGCTGTTACTTCTAAGCAGCCATGGGTACCGACCTTTGCTTTTGCAAATACGCAAGGAAATCAAATTGCCCTTGCATCTGCTGGAAAAGGTGTGGAAGAAAGTGCAGCAGCGCTTGCCTATAGCCCGAGCTTAATTGGTGAAGTCATTACAGAAGAAGAAATTTGGGCATGTACGACTTGCCGAAACTGTGAAGACCAATGTCCGGTTATGAACGAGCATGTGGAAAAAATTATTGACCTTCGCCGTTATTTAGTGCTAACAGAAGGGAAAATGGATGCAGATGCACAGCGTGCGATGCAAAACATTGAGCGTCAAGGAAATCCATGGGGCTTAAACCGTAAAGAACGTGAAAATTGGCGTGAAGCTCGAGAAGATGTAGAAGTAAAAACCGTGAAGGAAATGAAAAAAGCGGGTGAAGAGTTCGAATATCTTTTCTGGGTCGGATCGATGGGCTCGTATGATAACCGCAGCCAAAAAATTGCCCTATCATTTGCAAAATTATTGAATGAAGCAGGCGTCAAATTTGCCATTCTTGGCAATAAAGAAAAGAACTCTGGAGATACCGCTCGCCGCCTTGGAAATGAGTTTGTCTTCCAAGAGCTAGCGACCAATAATATTTCTGAATTTGAAAAAAATGAAGTGAAGAAGATCGTGACAATTGATCCGCATGCATACAATATTTTTAAGAACGAGTATCCTGATTTCGGACTTGAAGCCGAAGTTTATCACCATACAGAGGTTCTCTATCAATTGGTGAAAGAGGGCCGATTAAAACCAAAGTATGCAGTGAATGAAACGATTACGTTCCATGATTCATGTTACTTAGGACGCTACAACGAAGTATACGATCCACCACGGGAAATTCTTAAATCCATTTCCGGAGTAAACCTTGTGGAAATGGCACGAAATCGTGATACAGGGATGTGCTGTGGAGCGGGTGGTGGTCTCATGTGGATGGAAGAAGAAACAGGCCATCGCATAAACGTGGCGAGAACAGAACAAGCTTTAGAGGTCAACCCAACTGTTATTAGTTCTGGATGTCCATATTGCTTAACGATGCTTTCAGATGGAACAAAAGCGAAGGAAGTAGAAGATCAAGTTTCCACTTATGATGTTGCAGAGCTGTTAGAAAAAGCCGTTTGTGGCGAAACAGAAGAATTAGCCTCATAAATAAAGGATGAGACAATAAATAGCTTTTGCGTGAATTTAAATGTGCGAGAAACAATGTAAAGAAGCATTACCAGCGAGAGGAGATTCTCTCGTTGGTAATGAAAATTTTTTTAAGAAAGAGATTCTGAATCTTTGTTTTATTAAAAAGAGATTCAATTTTTCCATATATTGTTGTAAAATAAACTCAAAGTAAACGCTTTCAAAAATTTCTGCTACCTTTATGTAAAGGGAACATTACGTTCCCGTTTCTTCAAGCTTTCTTTCGAGCGAGCGTTCAGTCAGTCCAACTTATATCCCTTCCAAGATCATCACATCAAATTGACATTTTAATAGAAAAGGAGAGTTTTAAATGGGGAAAACAGTCATTCTCAGTGGTGCAAGAACACCTTTTGGTAAATCAGGTGGGAGTTTGAGCAGTCTTACAGCATCAGATTTGGGAGGAATCGTCGTTAAATCCGCTTTAGAACGTGCCAATGTAAGGGGGGAAGATGTCCAGGAAGTGATATTAGGAAATGTCCTTCAAGGTGGTCAAGGACAAATCCCGTCCCGACAAGCCGCTCAAAAAGCTGGCCTGCCATGGGAAGTGAAGACGGAAACGATTAACAAAGTGTGTGCATCTGGGATGCGAAGTGTCACGTTAGCGGATCAAATTATTCGTGCTGGAGATGAAGAGGTAATCGTCGCCGGTGGCATGGAATCGATGAGCAATGCTCCCTATTTTTTACCGAATGTTCGCTTTGGCTTACGCATGGGAGATTCTACGGTGAAGGATTTAATGGTTCATGACGGATTAACGTGTAGCTTTACAGGAGTCCACATGGGCACTTATGGAAATGGGGTGGCAGCGGAACTAGCGATTACTCGTGAAGAACAGGATCGCTGGGCATTGAGAAGTCATGAACGCGCCTTAGCGGCAATCGAAGCAGGAAAACTTGCTGAAGAAATCATTCCTGTTGAAATTCCACAACGAAAAGGTGAACCGGTAGTAATTTCTAAGGACGAGGCCCCTCGAAACGATACTTCACTTGAGCGTTTAGAAAAATTACGCCCTATATTTGGTGCAGACGGAACCATTACGGCAGGAAATGCCCCAGGTGTCAATGATGGTGCGGCAGCCCTCGTCTTAATGAGTGAAGAGAGGGCGAAGCAGGAAGGAAGAGTACCGGAAGCTTACATTATCGGGCAGGCTGCGGTGGCGGTTGAAGCAAAGGATTTTCCGAAAACGCCAGGTATTGTCATCAATGAGATTTTGAAAAAGACGGGAAAAACGGTCGAGGAAATTGATTTATTTGAAATTAATGAAGCATTTGCGGCAGTGGCGCTTGCTAGCAGCCAGATTGCCGATTTAGACCCGCACAAAGTTAACGTTAATGGTGGTGCGGTCGCCCTCGGACATCCGATCGGAGCGAGTGGTGCAAGAATCATTGTGACCCTTATGCATGAATTAAAACGCCGTGGTGGCGGTATTGGGATTGCTGCAATTTGTTCTGGTGGCGGTCAAGGAGATGCCATTATGATTGAGGTTCCAAAGGGGGAAGTGTAATGAACGTTGAAAAAATGATGGTAATCGGAGCTGGACAGATGGGCTCAGGGATTGCCCAAGTATGTGCTCAAGCTGGTTACTCAGTATTATTACATGATTTGAAAGTAGAAGTTGTTGACAAAGGCCTCGGTGTTATAAGAAAAAATCTGACAAGACAGGTTGCGAAGGAAAGAATGACAGAAGCAGAGCTTGAGCAGATATTAGCAAGAATTAGACCATCTACCGAGCTCGAAAATGCGCGTTCAGTAGATTTAGTGATTGAAGCGGCTATAGAAAATATGGAAATCAAAGCGAGTCTATTTAAGGAATTAGACGAATTGGCTCCTGCTCATACGATTTTAGCGAGTAATACATCGTCTTTACCGATTACAGAAATTGCCGCGGCCACGAAGCGACCGGAAAAAGTCATTGGTATGCATTTTATGAATCCCGTACCTGTTATGAAGCTGGTGGAAATTATTCGAGGACTGGCAACAGCAGACGAAGTGTACAACATGATTGAAGATATTACGAAGAAATTAAACAAAGTCCCAGTTGAAGTGAATGACTTCCCTGGATTTGTCGCTAATCGCATTTTGATGCCGATGATTAATGAAGCGATCTATACCCTTTATGAAGGGGTCGCCACAAAGGAAGCAATTGATGAGGTGATGAAACTCGGTATGAATCACCCAATGGGTCCGTTAACACTTGCCGATTTTATCGGACTAGATACTTGCCTTTATATTATGGAAACGCTTCATGAAGGATTTGGTGATGACAAATACCGTCCATGTCCATTGCTGCGTAAATACGTGAAAGCTGGTTGGCTTGGTAAAAAATCTGGCCGTGGCTTTTACGAGTACGCTTAGGTGGCGATTTCCGGAATTAAATGATTTTTTCCGGAATTAACACGAAAAGTTACGGAATTATTTCAAAAGTTCCGGAATTAATATCAAAAGTTACGGAATTAACACGAAAAGTTCCGGAATTCTCATCTAGAAAGGGGAAAAAGCATGGACTTACGCTTAACGGACGAACAAGAAATGATGCGAAAAATGGTTCAGGACTTTGCACAAAAGGAAATTGCACCATTTATCGAGAGAATGGAGCAGGGAGAATTCCCGCGCGAGATCATTAAAAGGATGGGCGAGCTCGGACTAATGGGAATACCGATTCCAGCGAAATACGGTGGGGCGGAAATGGACTTCATCTCATATATACGAGCTATCCACGAAATTTCCAAGGTCAGTGCGACAGTTGGGGTGATTTTAGCAGTTCATACATCGGTTGGCACGAATCCGATCGTCTATTTCGGAAATGAGGAGCAAAAACAAAAATTCATCCCCAAGCTCGCATCTGGAGAATATTTAGGGGCCTTTTGCTTAACCGAACCAAGCTCTGGGTCAGATGCAGGAAGTCTGAAATCAAAAGCGGTTTTAGACGGTGAACACTATGTCATAAACGGTTCGAAGGCATTTATTACGAACGGCGGGGAAGCGGATGTGTACATTGTCTTTGCTTCGACAAGACCAACTGCTGGTCCGAGGGGAATATCTGCTTTTATCGTGGAAAAGGATACGCCGGGACTCATTATAGGTAAGGATGAATATAAAATGGGCCTATACGGTTCAAGGACGGTCCAATTAACGTTTGAAGATATGAAAGTGCCTAAAGAGAATCTTCTTGGTGAAGAAGGGCATGGTTTTAAAATCGCCATGGGAAATCTTGATGTAGGGCGAATCGGCATTGCTGCCCAGGCACTTGGCATTGCCGAAGCTGCTTTTGAAGCGGCAACGAACTATGCAAAAGAACGTCAGCAATTCGGGAAGGCAATCGCAGCCCATCAAGGGGTGGCGTTCAAACTAGCAGATATGGCAACGCAAATTGAAGCGGTGAAACTATTAATCTACCAAGCGGCAGACTTAAGGTTAAATGGATTGAAATGCGGCAAAGAAGCGTCAATGGCGAAACTTTTTGCTTCGAAAACGGCTGTTGAAGTGACAACAGAAGCGATCCAAGTGTTTGGGGGATACGGATATACAAAGGATTATCCTGTTGAGCGTTATTTCCGTGATGCAAAAGTAACGGAAATTTACGAAGGTACAAGCGAAATTCAGCGCATCGTTATTAGCAAGAATCTATAAGAAAGAAAGAGGGAACAAAGATGAGATTCCAATTATCCGAAGAACATGAAATGATTCGTAAAATGGTCAGAGACTTCGCCATCAATGAAGTGGCTCCAACTGCGGCAGAACGAGATGAAGAAGAGCACTTTGACCGAGAAATATTCAAGCAAATGGCAGAACTCGGACTAACAGGAATTCCGTGGCCAGAAGAGTACGGTGGAATTGGCAGTGATTATTTAGCGTATTGTATCGCAGTTGAAGAACTGTCACGTGTTGATGCATCCATTGGTGTTACCCTTTCTGCTCACACTTCATTAGCTGGATGGCCACTCTATAAATTCGGCAGTGAGGAACAAAAGCAAAAGTACTTACGTCCAATGGCGCTTGGCGAAAAGATGGGTGCCTACGGATTGACTGAGCCGGGAAGTGGTTCAGATGCAGGTGGGATGAGGACGACAGCTCGTCTTGAAGGCGACCACTATGTCTTAAATGGCTCAAAAATTTTTATTACTAATGGTGGTGAAGCAGATATTTATGTCGTCTTTGCCTTAACCGATCCAGCCCAGAAAACAAGAGGAACGACAGCATTTATTATTGAAAAAGACTTCCCTGGCTTTTCGGTTGGGAAGAAGGAGAAAAAGCTTGGGATTCGTTCCTCGCCAACGACGGAAATTATTTTTGAAGACTGTCATGTGCCTGTAGAAAATGTATTAGGTCAAGTTGGAGAAGGTTTTAAAATTGCGATGATGACTTTAGACGGTGGTCGTAACGGAATTGCGGCGCAAGCAGTTGGGATTGCACAAGGGGCATTAGATGCGGCGACCGACTATGCGAAGGAACGTCATCAATTTGGCAAACCGATTGCTGCTAATCAAGGAATCGGCTTTAAGCTCGCTGATATGGCAACCAATATTGAAGCAGCTCGTCTATTAACCTATCAAGCAGCGTGGTTGGAATCAGAAGGCCTTCCATACGGAAAAGAATCGGCTATGTCAAAGCTATTTGCTGGTGACACGGCGATGAAGGTAACAACGGAGGCGGTGCAAGTCTTCGGTGGCTACGGTTATACAAAGGACTACCCAGTTGAGCGCTTTATGCGTGATGCAAAAATCACGCAAATCTATGAAGGAACACAAGAAATTCAAAGGCTCGTCATTTCGAGAATGATTACCAAGTAATAGGACCCCTATGGACAAGGAGGTTGGGAAAAGCGATGAAAAAGCGTGAAGTTCATGCTTCTGTAAAAGATGAGCGGCTTGTCATGAAACGGAGAAATCAAATGATAAAAGGAGCTGTCACGCTTTTTAAAGAAAAGGGATTCCACCGAACAACCACGAGAGAAATAGCGAAGGCAGCTGGCTTTAGCATCGGGACGTTATATGAATACATTCGTTCGAAGGAAGATGTCCTGTATTTAGTATGTGACAGCATTTATGATGAGGTGCACAACCGCCTCCAAAAAGACATTGACACGAAAAGGGGGACGCTCGAAAGTCTTAAACTTGGCATGGGCCAATACTTTAGAGTGGTCGATGACTTACAAGATGAGGTGCTCGTCATGTATCAGGAGGCTAAATCCCTTTCCAAGGATGCCCTTCCGTATGTGCTTAGGAAGGAAGCGGAGATGGCACTCATCATTGAGGATATTATTAATCGTTGCGTAGAAAATGGGGAGCTTGACTTAACTCGTGATGAAGTGAAACTCATGTCCCATAACATCGTCGTACTTGGACAAATGTGGGCATTTCGCCGTTGGAATATTCAAAAGAAGTACTCGTTAGAGGAGTATATCGATATTCAAATAAAGCTTATTTTTGAAGGGATTAAGAAAAAAGAAGTCCCAACGAAGTGAACGAGGAGGGAGAAATATGAGTACGCACACTAATTATCGGCCGAAAAATCATATTCGCTTTGTGTCTGCGTCGAGTTTGTTTGATGGGCATGATGCCTCCATTAATATTATGCGCCGCATTCTTCAGGCAAGCGGGGCAGAAGTGATTCATCTTGGGCACAACCGTTCTGTCGAGGAAGTGGTCAATGCGGCCATTCAAGAGGATGTTCAAGGGATCGCGATGTCTTCCTATCAAGGTGGGCATGTGGAATATTTTAAATATATGTATGACCTGTTAAAAGAAAAAGGAGCATCACACATCCGTATTTATGGTGGCGGTGGTGGAGTCATCATCCCTCGCGAAATTAAAGAGCTGCATGACTACGGAATCGCACGGATTTTTTCACCAGATGATGGACGAAAGCTTGGTCTGCAAGGGATGATCGATTTGATGCTGGAAGAATGCGATTTTCCAACCGTTTCAGCAAATGTCTCGGACTATCTCACCAAAGTGTCAGAAGGAGACGTCCTTGCTACAGCGAAGCTCATCACATTAGCGGAGCATCAAACCCATGAAGTCGCGACGGCAACTGAAACCGTATTAGAACAAATTAAATCCATGAAAAAACAAGCGCCTGTCCTCGGGATTACCGGAACGGGTGGTGCGGGGAAAAGTTCTTTAACCGATGAATTAATTCGCCGCTTTATTAACGAAATTCCTGAAAAAAAGATCGCCATTTTGTCGGTTGATCCAACAAAGCAGAAAACTGGTGGGGCACTACTAGGTGACCGTATTCGCATGAATGCCATTTTCTCGCCGCGGGTGTATATGCGCAGCTTAGCAACAAGGAACTCGAAATCAGAACTGTCCCTTGCGATTAAAGATGCGATCGACGTTGTGAAGGCTGCGGGCTATGATTTAATCGTCGTTGAAACAAGCGGGATTGGGCAAGGAGATGCTGAAATCACTGATATATGTGATATTTCCATGTATGTAATGACGAGTGAGTTTGGCGCCCCTTCACAGTTGGAAAAAATCGATATGATCGATTATGCCGACTTAATTGTCATCAATAAATTTGAGCGCAAGGGCTCAGAGGATGCCTTAAAACAAGTGCAAAAACAGTACCAACGAAGCCATATGCTTTTCGAAAAAGAGTTAGAGGATATGCCGGTTTATGGAACGATTGCCAGTCAATTTAATGATCCAGGGACAAACGCTTTATTCGCCGCTTTAATTGAAACGATCAATGGCAAAATGAGTACAAACTGGAGCACTTCCTTGAGCAAGAAAGCAAAAGTGGAAAAGCAAAACATTATCATTCCGAATGATCGTCGCTACTACTTAAGAGAGATTTCCGATACGGTACGCAAATACCACAAAAGAGCAGAAGAACAGGTCGAGTTGGCAAGAAAACTTTTCCAATTAGAAGGGGCAATGGAAGCGTTGCAAGAAAGGGATGGAAATGATCAAGCATTTACGGCTCTTCAACGTATCAAAGAAGAAGTTGAAAGCAAGCTTACATCTGAATCAAAGAACATCCTCGAAAATTGGGAAGCAACAAAGGCAAAATATGCAGGCGATCAATTTGTGATAAGAATTCGTGATAAAGAGATCATCACTGTTTTAAAAACAAAGAGTTTGTCTGGGCTTGATATCCCAAAAGTAGCATTGCCGAAATACAAGGATTATGGCGAGATTATTAAGTGGGTGTACAAAGAAAATGTTCCTGGCAGCTTTCCTTATACAGCAGGCGTTTTTCCATTTAAACGAGAGGGCGAGGATCCGAAGCGTCAGTTTGCTGGAGAGGGAACTCCTGAACGAACGAATCGCCGCTTTCATTACTTATCAAAGGATGATGCAGCAAAACGCTTGAGCACCGCCTTTGATTCGGTCACCTTATACGGAGAAGATCCAGATTATCGTCCAGATATTTACGGTAAAGTTGGCGAAAGTGGAGTCAGTGTTTGTACACTTGATGATATGAAAAAGCTTTACCAAGGCTTTGACCTTTGTCATCCTTCGACCTCTGTTTCGATGACCATTAATGGTCCAGCGCCGATTATTTTAGCAATGTTCATGAATACGGCCATCCATCAGCAAGTAGAGAAGAAGGAACAAGAACTTGGTCGCTCTTTAACTGTACAAGAGTTTGAAGAAGTGAAAGCAGGAACTTTACAAACCGTACGCGGTACCGTTCAGGCTGATATTTTAAAAGAGGATCAAGGACAAAATACGTGTATCTTTTCCACAGAATTCGCTCTAAGAATGATGGGCGATATCCAGCAATATTTTATTGACGAAAAAGTACGTAATTATTATTCTGTGTCGATTTCTGGTTATCATATTGCAGAAGCAGGAGCAAATCCAATTTCCCAGCTCGCATTTACACTTGCCAATGGTCTTACCTATGTGGAGTACTACTTGAGTAGGGGGATGCATATAGATGACTTTGCACCAAACCTGTCGTTCTTCTTCTCGAACGGTTTAGACCCAGAGTATACGGTCATTGGACGAGTGGCTCGAAGGATTTGGGCAACGGTGATGAAAAATAAGTATGGGGCTAACGAGCGTAGTCAAAAGTTGAAGTATCATGTCCAAACTTCAGGCCGTTCTCTTCATGCTCAGGAAATTGATTTCAATGATATTCGTACAACGCTGCAGGCGCTTATGGCGCTGCATGATAATTGTAATTCTCTTCATACGAATGCATACGATGAGGCGATTACAACACCAACAGAAGAATCGGTCCGACGAGCGATGGCCATTCAAATGATTATTACGAAAGAGCATGGCTTAACGAAAAATGAGAATCCGCTACAAGGAGCTTTTATTGTTGAAGAGTTAACCGACTTGGTCGAAGAAGCGGTACTACAAGAATTTGAACGCATGGATGACCGGGGTGGCGTGTTAGGAGCAATGGAAACGCAATATCAACGAGGGAAAATACAAGAAGAGTCGATGTATTATGAAATGAAAAAACATACAGGGGAGCTTCCAATCATTGGTGTAAACACCTATTTGAATCCAAATCCGCCTTCAGAAGAGGAAATGGATAATATGGAATTAGCTCGTGCCTCTAAAGAGGAAAAGGAATTACAGATCCGCAATCTCCAAGCGTTCCAGAAGCGAAACGAAGACAAAGCTGGCGTTGCTTTAGCACGTTTAAAAGAAGTGGCTATCAGCGGAGGCAATATTTTTGCTGAGTTGATGGAAACGGTCAAAGTAGCGAGTCTGGGACAAATTACCCGAGCCCTATATGATGTGGGAGGACAATATCGCAGAAATATGTAAGCATATTAGACCAGAGAAATCACGTTCTCTGGTCTGAATTTTGCTCATCTTAAGGCTACTCCATGAGAATCAGGGCTTCCTTAATGATATTTTAACAAAAGAATATTTATCGAATTCTCACATTATCAATGAATTTACATTATAATCTAGGTAGTATGCATAATGGGATGTGAGCGACATTGAGAAGGCCGATTTTTGTTTTAATGATTTTTGGAGTCCTCCTTTTGACTCTTGTATTTTTATATGAACGGTCGTTGGGATCTATTTCTTTCTTCCTATTTGCGATCTTTTTTTTCACGCTTGCCTTTGATCAGTTATCCCATCCGTCTAAGAAAAAACGGAAACAAAAAATAAAGCAAAAATCACGTTAAATGAGCATGTTCACCAAATTTTAGAAAAAAGTAACAGATTGTCTAACTGAAACTAGCATAAAGGGCATTATTTTGTTTATAATGGAGAATATGCAATCAGAGCGTGCTAATAGAAGGTTTCACAGTCATTGTAACTGATCATGCTCTAGGTCTATAGTGTTTTTAGATGGTGAAAGGATGTGCGAATATTGAGTCTTAAACAATTCTCAAAAGAACAATTGCAAGAAATGCCATTAATCGATATGGCATATGAACTTTTAGTTAATCAGAAGCAACCGGCTTCATTTAAAGAAATTATGGATGAAATCACAGCGACTCTAGGTCTCACCGAAGAAGAAGTACGTACAAAAATTGCTCAATTCTATACAGATTTAAATATTGATGGTCGTTTTCTTTCTTTAGGAGACAACCGCTGGGGTCTAAGAACTTGGTATCCAGTTGATCAATCAGAGGAAGAAGTCATTACACCAACAAAGCCGAAGAAGAAAAAGGCGAAGAAAGTGGTCGACGAGGATCTAGATTTTGATGATGAAGATGAAGACGATATCGATTACGATGACATCCTAGCTGATGATGACGATGATGAAGCTCTTTTAGATATTGACGAAGACGATGAAGATATTGATGATGACTTTGAGGAAGATGACGAAGACGAGGATCTTCTAACTGATGATGACGAAGATGACGACTTTGATGATCTGGATGAAGATCTTGATGAGGAAGAAGACGAGGATTTATAATCTTGACTTTTTTATGAGAGGCTTGTAGAATCATTTTTGGGCTCCTTAAAAAAGGAACAGTATCGTTATATGATTTACGCTCCCCTTGCAAATTTTGTAAGTGGGGCGTTTTTATTTTATCTAAAGCTCTTTTCTCAATCATGTAGTTTAATTCAATTTTTTTAAGGGAGACTCTTTTATTTACATAGAAGAGTCTCACAAGCTTTATGTAGAGCTAGTCTATGCTAAGAAGTTGATCAATTTTTGCTAAAGATAGATAAGAAAAATCATGATTGAGAAAACTAGTGGATAAAGATACGTTGGATTTATAGTCCACTGATCTTTTCAGGAGGCTTTTGTATAGATATCTATTACCCCTGATTTAGGCAATCAGACATCGTAATAATTTACAAGCGTAAAAGATGAGGTTTTGTTTTAAGGAAAACGGGGCAATTTCAAGTTAGGTATGATGAACTTATATACATCTGTTTTTTACCGATTTTTTCGTTTGTGAATGAATAAAAAAATTAAACTTTTAGGGGGAAAACATTCATGACAAAATATATTTTTGTTACTGGTGGAGTAGTTTCTTCATTAGGGAAAGGGATTACTGCTGCTTCACTAGGAAGATTGTTGAAAAATCGTGGACTAAGTGTAACGATTCAAAAATTCGATCCATACATAAACGTGGATCCTGGTACGATGAGTCCGTATCAACATGGTGAGGTTTTTGTAACAGATGATGGTGCTGAAACGGATTTAGACCTTGGTCATTATGAGCGTTTTGTAGACATCAACGTGACAAAGTTTAGCAATGTAACAACAGGAAAAATCTACTCAACCGTTCTTCAAAAAGAGCGTCGTGGAGATTATTTAGGTGGAACCGTACAGGTTATTCCACATATCACCAATGAAATTAAAGATAAAGTCTTTCGTGCTGGTCAAGAAACAAATGTAGATGTCGTGATTACAGAGATTGGTGGAACGGTTGGCGATATCGAATCCTTGCCATTTTTAGAAGCAATCCGTCAAATTAAGAGCGATGTTGGTCGCGACAATGTCATGTATATTCACTGTACATTAGTGCCTTATATTAAAGCAGCTGGGGAATTGAAAACAAAACCTACTCAGCACAGTGTGAAAGAGTTAAGAAGTTTAGGGATTCAGCCAAACATCATCGTTGTCCGCACAGAAATGCCGATTGCTGATGATATGAAGGACAAAATTGCTTTATTCTGTGATATTGATCCAAAGGCAGTGATTGAATGTCGGGATGCGAACACACTATATTCGATTCCGCTAACACTTCAAGATCAGCAAATGGACCAAATCGTCCTCGATCATTTGAAAATTCAAGCCCCAGATGCAGAAATGACCGAATGGAAGGCATTAGTAGATAAAGTCCTTAACCTGTCGAAAACAACGAAAATTGCGCTTGTCGGAAAATATGTTGAGCTACAAGATGCATACATTTCTGTTGTCGAAGCGTTAAAGCATGCAGGTTATGCATTTGATGCAGACATTGATATTAAGTGGATTAATTCAGAAGAAGTGAATGAAAGCAATGTGCAAGAACTTCTTCAAGGTGTAGATGGAATTCTTGTTCCAGGTGGATTTGGAGATCGTGGAATTGAAGGGAAAATTCTTGCGACACAATTTGCTCGTGAAAATAAGGTGCCATTCTTAGGTATTTGTTTAGGTATGCAGCTAGCGTCCGTCGAGTATGCTCGTAATGTTCTAGGCTATGCCGATGCACATTCAGCTGAAATCGCTCCAAATACGACCCATCCAATTATTGATTTGCTTCCTGAGCAAAAGGATATCGAAGATTTAGGCGGAACGCTTCGTCTAGGTTTATACCCATGTAAGCTAACAGAAGGGTCAAAAGCCTTTGAAGCATACGCAGATGAAGTGATTTATGAGCGTCACCGTCATCGCTATGAGTTCAATAATCAATTCCGTCAAGAAATGGAAAAGGCTGGTTTCATCTTCTCTGGAACAAGTCCAGATGGACGTTTAGTGGAAATTATTGAGTTGGCAGACCATCCTTGGTTCGTCGCTTGTCAATTCCACCCTGAATTCACATCAAGACCAAACCGTCCACAACCATTATTTAGAGACTTTGTCGAAGCTTCGATGAAGGTAAATAACTAACAATATTGAAAGTGGCGTGCACAGTTTAGCACGCCATTTTTGTATGGTTTGGGATGTGGATATACATTCGGACAGGATGGAAATCTTGCGGAAAAACGTGAATAACGATAAATAGCAGAACGAGATCCTATTTCGAGCTCCTCTGCTATCATATTTTTTCACACCCATTCCATCTTAGTAATCTGCCAATATCTCCCGCAATGTAAACGCCAATCCATAGTACACAAATAAGGCTGCCATTGAAGCGGGGTAACCAAAACGACTACCGTCTTCATCCGGGAGGAGCGCTCGCTTTAAGCCTAAATTAATATGAACGTCAGCGAGTTCTGCAAGAGTGGCCTCACCGTCACTGATATGAGTTGAAACAGCAACAAATGGAATCATCCGTCCCGCTAACCACTTTGCTGCGCAAACTGCTTCTTCATCATCGGAATAAGTAGAAAAAAGGATCACCCGATCCGCAACCGTGATATTTTCCTCATTTCCGTCCCAACGCTTGGCATTTTGCAAGGGCTCTTTACTATCGAAGGCTTCTGCTAAGACGGCTGCCATTTCTTGCTTGCCATATAAATAAATAAGTCCGTCACCGACAGCCGCTTGTGCAAGCAGTCTGGCACCATCCTCAAAAGAAAATTCCTCTTTTTCATGTATTCGATTAAACAACCCCGTTAATTGGGTAGAAAACATTTTTAACATAATAAAACCTCCTCATCACGATTATAATAAAGCTTTTTAGAAAAAGGCAAAATAATGATTTATTATGCAGGAATCTGTAAAGGAAAAATAGAATTTAATCTAGGGGAAGGATTATCAACATTTTCCATCAATCGTCTGGCAAAAATAATAGAAAAAATTTGCCCACTTCTTATAGGTTTCTTTCTCTTACATCTAGGGAAAAGAGCTAAACATAGAATGTCTTTCAGGATGGTTCTAAACAATTGGGGAAAAAGAATGTAACTGAACTATTTTTTATTTTTCTATAATATTGGTTTTTCTTCATTTGGGGACCATGCTGAAATTCATATACATACAGTTTTTTTGCAACAGCATCAAAGTAGATTCTAAATTGAGGAAGAGGTGGTTTAATGAAGGGGAAAATACTAATTGTTGATGATCAGTTTGGCATCCGTATTCTGTTAAACGAGGTACTACAAAAAGAGGGATATGAGACCCATCAAGCGGCGAATGGGGTACAAGCTTTAGATATTGTCACCAACAATTGTCCAGATTTAGTGCTGCTAGATATGAAAATTCCAGGAATGGATGGTATTGAAATTTTAAAGAGAATGAAATTGATTAATCAAGACATTCGTGTCATTATCATGACAGCATATGGGGAATTGGATATGATTCAAGAGGCGAAAAATTTAGGAGCTCTTGCCCATTTTGCAAAGCCATTTGATATTGATGATATACGAGAAGCAGTAAAAAAATATATTGCATTACCGGAAGCGTAACCCTTTTATATGAGAACGTGCTTGTGATAGGGGTTCACCGTTTCAAGTGCCGCAAAAGACAACGTTTTCAAGTGTTCTGACGGTTTTTTTTCTATTACATATTTTGAACTTTGTCCACAATCTCAATAGCTTTTCCTTTTTATCTTTGGTAGAATGTTTTACAGGATCATTCTTCACAAGGCTCAGAATATAAAGTACATAACTGTGAATGATAAAGGGAAAACTTTTAAAGTAATTCGGCCATTGGGAGACTAGATCATGTAAAAGGAGGAAGAAAAATGCCTTTAGTTTCAATGAAGGAAATGCTTATTCAAGCAAAAGAGGGCGGCTATGCTGTCGGCCAATTTAATCTTAATAACTTAGAGTTTACTCAAGCTATTTTGCAAGCTGCTGAGGAAGAAAAGTCACCAGTTATTCTTGGTGTTTCTGAAGGAGCAGGTCGTTATATGGGAGGCTTTAAAACTGTTGTTAAAATGGTTGAAGGTCTTTTAGAAGATTACAAAATTACTGTTCCAGTGGCGATCCATTTAGACCATGGATCAAGCTTTGATAAATGTAAAGAAGCAATTGATGCTGGCTTTACTTCTGTAATGATTGATGCTTCTCACCATCCATTTGAAGAAAATGTAGCAACAACTAAGAAAGTGGTTGAATACGCTCATTCAAAAGGTGTATCAGTTGAAGCTGAATTAGGTACTGTCGGTGGACAAGAGGATGATGTCGTAGCAGAAGGCGTTATCTATGCTGATCCACAAGAATGTGTAGAGCTTGTAAACCAAACAGGCATTGACTGTCTTGCTCCAGCTTTAGGTTCTGTTCACGGTCCTTATAAAGGCGAACCAAACCTTGGCTTCAAGGAAATGGAGGAAATCGGGAAAGCAACAGGTCTTCCTTTAGTACTTCATGGTGGTACTGGAATTCCTACAAAGGATATCCAAAAATCCGTTTCTTTAGGAACTGCCAAAATTAACGTAAATACTGAAAACCAAATCGCTTCTGCAAAAGTAGTACGTGAAGTATTAGCTGCAAAGCCAAATGAATACGATCCACGTAAATACTTAGGACCTGCACGTGATGCTATTAAAGCTACAGTTATTGGCAAAATGCGTGAATTCGGTTCTTCAGGAAAAGCGTAATCATCCATAACAAGTAGCACGAAGACATAGAAACCGCCTTTTTCCTTAAGGCGGTTTTAATTTCATTTTTCTCAAATTCTTTATTTTTACATAATTTTATTTATAAAGGGGAAATTCATAATGAAATTTTTTATCGATACTGCAAATATAGAAGAGATTAAAGAAGCATATTCACTTGGCGTCATTGCAGGTGTTACAACGAACCCATCTCTTGTAGCAAAAGAAAAAAATGTTACATTTGAAGATCGTCTTCGTGAAATTACAGCACTTGTCCCAGGCTCAGTAAGTGCAGAAGTGATTGCGCTTGATGCAGAAGGAATGATCAGTGAAGGCCGTGAATTAGCAAAAATCGCCCCAAATATTACGATTAAAGTTCCGATGACACCAGAAGGATTGAAGGCTGTATCTGTTTTTTCCAAAGAAGGAATTAAAACAAATGTGACGCTCATTTTTAGTTCCAATCAAGCATTGCTAGCAGCTCGTGCAGGAGCTTCCTATGTTTCACCATTTTTAGGCAGACTTGACGATATCGGTCACGATGGACTAGAACTTGTATCCACTATTTCTGAAATCTTCGCCATCCACAATATTGATACTGAAATTATTGCAGCATCAATTAGACATCCACAACATGTAACAGAGGCAGCATTACGAGGTGCCCATATTGCTACCATCCCATATAAGGTTATTCTGCAGCTATGTTCTCATCCTTTAACAGATAAAGGAATTGAGGCATTTTTGGCAGATTGGAACAAGCGTGAATCAAAATAATAAATTACACTGAAATTGTACATTTATGGTAAAGTGGTTAAAGGAACAACCTCTTTTTGAAACGCTGTTTTTCGTAATAGATTGTGGTTATTTGTAAAAAAACAGAGGCCGGTTTTTACCCTTATATTAGGTTTATAGCTATACATGAAGTGTGCGACGGCATTTTTCGCTCCCTAAAACAGGCATTTTGTTTCTTAATTGCTTTCCAAAAGTAACAATGTTTGCGAGAAGAGCCTTTTGAAAACACGAATGTATTTGCTAGAACATGTCAATATTGCTAAATAAGCAAGTAGATGGGTTAACCAATTCCTTTCATCATTTAGACCCATGAAGGGACTACTTACATCAAGTATAGAAGGGAGTCAGAGATGGATAAGCTCAAAATTGCAGGCGGCTACCCTTTGCAAGGGACAGTGCGGATAAGCGGTGCAAAAAATAGTGCAGTGGCTCTTATCCCTGCAACTATTTTGGCCGATTCACCTGTTACGATTGAAGGTTTGCCTGAAATTTCTGATGTCGAGTTACTCAAAAGTCTTTTAGAAGAAATTGGAGGAACTGTACAGTTTTCAAATCATGAAATGACCGTCGATCCTTCCGCCATGATTTCGATGCCTTTGCCAAATGGCAAGGTGAAAAAGCTTCGTGCATCCTATTATTTAATGGGTGCCATGCTTGGTCGATTTAAAAAAGCGGTGATCGGTTTACCAGGGGGTTGCCACTTAGGACCGAGACCGATTGATCAGCATATAAAAGGATTTGAAGCGTTAGGTGCAAGTGTTACGAACGAGCAAGGAGCGATTTATTTACGTGCAGATGAGCTCGTCGGTGCAAGAATTTACCTAGACGTGGTCAGTGTTGGCGCTACGATCAACATTATGCTTGCAGCTGTCCGTGCAAAAGGACGTACGATTATTGAAAATGCAGCGAAAGAGCCGGAAATTATTGATGTCGCTACTCTTTTAACCAATATGGGAGCGAAGATAAAAGGTGCCGGAACCGATGTCATTCGCATAGATGGAGTGGACGAGCTTCATGGTTGCAGGCATACAATCATACCTGATCGTATTGAAGCGGGAACATACTTAATTTTGGGAGCTGCAGTGGGAGATGGAATACTCATCGATAATATTATTCCACAACATTTAGAATCTCTGATTGCTAAGCTTCGCGAAATGGGCGTACCAATTGATACGCAGGATGATCAATTGTTTGTTGGGAAAGCGGATTCTTTTAAAGCGGTAGATATTAAAACCCTTGTTTACCCAGGATTTCCGACCGATCTTCAGCAACCTTTTACGTCGTTATTAACAAAGGCACAAGGGACAAGTGTTGTCACAGATACGATTTACGGAGCCCGTTTTAAGCATATTGATGAATTGCGCAGAATGAATGCCAACATCAAGGTAGAAGGACGTTCCGCCATTATCAGCGGACCCGTGCAGCTACAAGGGGCTAAGGTGAAGGCGAGTGATCTTCGTGCTGGAGCTGCTCTCGTAATTGCTGGATTGATTGCAGAGGGCGTTACAGAAATCACGGGTGTAGACCATATAGATAGAGGTTACAGCCATCTTGTTGAGAAGCTTGAAGGTTTAGGTGCGACCATTTGGAGAGAACAACTTTCAAAAGAAGAAATGGAGCAGATGAAACAAGCTTAAGAAGGTAACACTTTTTTTAGTGCGTCATAGAGTTACCAGATTTGGGGGAGGAAGACCGATGGAAAGAAGTTTATCAATGGAGCTTGTTCGCGTGACAGAGGCAGCGGCGCTGTCGTCTGCACGTTGGATGGGTAGAGGGAAAAAGGACGAAGCAGATGATGCAGCTACTACTGCAATGAGAGATGTTTTTAATACGATTCCGATGAGAGGGACGGTCGTAATTGGAGAAGGTGAAATGGATGAGGCACCGATGCTTTATATCGGTGAAAAGCTAGGGACTGGAAATGGCCCTGAAGTGGATGTGGCAGTTGATCCGTTAGAAGGAACAAATATTGTTGCTTCAGGAGGATGGAACGCCCTTGCGGTTATTGCAATCGCAGACCGTGGAAACTTACTCCATGCACCAGACATGTATATGGACAAAATTGCGGTTGGACCTGAAGCCGTTGGACAAATCGATATTAATGCTTCCGTGACGGATAATTTAAGAGCGGTTGCAAAAGCGAAAAATAAGGACATTGAGGATGTTGTGGCAACGGTGTTGAATCGTCCGCGCCATGCCAAAATCATCGAAGAGATCCGTGAAGCAGGTGCCCGTATTAAGCTCATTAATGATGGCGATGTTGCCGGTGCTTACAATACGGCGTTCAATCGTACCGGGGTAGACATTTTATTTGGTTCAGGTGGAGCCCCTGAAGGAGTGCTGGCAGCAGTGGCTTTAAAATGCCTTGGTGGAGAACTTCAAGGAAGACTGCTTCCACAGGATGATGCCGAATTAGAAAGATGCAAGAAGATGGGGATCGACGTCAACAAGGTATTACGCATGGAGGACCTTGTTAAGGGTGACGATGCCATTTTTGCTGCAACCGGAATCACAGATGGGGAATTATTAAAAGGCGTCCAATACAAGGGAGCATACGGTTCTACCCACACGCTCGTCATGAGAGCAAAATCAGGAACCATTCGATTTGTTGAGGGTCGTCATAGTCTTAAAAAGAAACCAAATTTAGTGATTAAATAAGATTTTTCTCGCGGTGGTTTTACGAAAACCCACAATCTATAGCATTAAATACTCTGGCTTGAACAATTTTTGAGCCAGAGTTCGTTTAAAAAAAGGGTTTAGAAAGTTGATGTCGAATACAATACTTTAACTCCTTCCTATACAAAGGTCCTTCCAACTTCCGTAAAATTAAAGATATTCAAACCTATTTGAAAAATTTATATTGATTAATATTTGTAAAACAGGGTAAAATAAAAATTGTTTTTTATTTTGAAAGTAAATGACTATTTTCGTATTGCTCTGACCAATGGAAATGTCAGAAAATAAGTGAATTTTTCTCTTCTAATGCTTCCTATAGCCTCAAAACGCAATCTTTCCTTATTTCTTAGAGAAGCCCTTTTTCATTAAAAATAGAGGCACAAGATTCAATCCAATTTATTAAATTTAAAGAGTGGTGTAATTATGGAATTAACAATTTCAGGTTTAGAAAATATGAAGCTAAAGGAACTCTATGAGCTTGCGAAGACGTATCGAGTATCCTATTACAGTAAACTGACAAAAAAAGAATTAATTTTTGCGATTTTAAAAGCACGTGCGGAGCAGGAAGGGTATTTCTTCATGGAGGGAGTACTTGAGATTATTCAATCTGAAGGTTTTGGTTTCCTTCGACCGATTAATTATTCTCCAAGCTCAGAAGACATTTACATTTCCGCCTCACAAATTAGAAGGTTTGACTTAAGAAACGGTGATAAAGTTTCAGGTAAAGTACGTCCTCCAAAAGAGAATGAGCGATATTTCGGTCTTCTACATGTGGAAGCAGTCAATGGCGATGACCCAGAATCAGCGAAAGAGCGCGTTCACTTTCCAGCATTAACTCCCCTTTACCCTGATAGACAAATGAAGCTTGAAACAACTCCAAAGCATATGTCTACAAGAATAATGGATTTAATTGCACCTGTTGGGTTTGGTCAACGTGGATTAATCGTAGCACCGCCAAAGGCAGGTAAGACAGTCCTTTTAAAACAAATTGCCAACAGTATTACAACGAACCATCCAGAAGCAGAATTAATCGTTCTCCTCATTGACGAACGTCCGGAAGAGGTAACCGATATTGAACGTTCTGTTGCAGGCGACGTCGTCAGCTCTACCTTTGATGAAGTTCCAGAGAACCATATTAAAGTAGCTGAGCTCGTGTTAGAAAGAGCCATGAGACTGGTTGAGCATAAAAGAGATGTCGTCATTTTGATGGATAGTATTACACGTCTAGCTCGTGCATACAATCTTGTCATCCCACCAAGTGGTCGTACTCTTTCCGGGGGGATCGATCCAGCGGCTTTCCATCGTCCGAAGCGTTTCTTTGGGGCAGCCCGTAATATTGAAGAGGGTGGAAGCTTAACGATTCTTGCTACGGCACTAGTAGATACAGGTTCACGTATGGATGATGTCATTTATGAAGAATTTAAAGGAACAGGAAACCTCGAGCTCCACCTTGATCGTGGACTTGCTGAGAGAAGAATCTTCCCAGCGATTGATATTCGTCGTTCTGGTACACGTAAAGAAGAACTTCTTATTCCGAAGGATCATCTTGATAAGCTATGGGCCATCCGTAAATCAATGACAGATAGCCCAGACTTCGTGGACAAGTTTTTACGCAAACTAAAATCAACTAAATCCAATGAAGAATTCTTTGCTAAGCTTGATGAGGAAATTAAGGCGAAAAGATCTTAATGACCGGTTCTCACGGATTTCATTAGCGCTGAAAGATTGCCCTGATAAAATTTCATTGAATCGATGCTAACACCGATAAAAATCAACATCTAGTCTGGTGTAAAAAATTTCCCATATTGCAATTCATATTTTGCGCTGTTATAATAGTTTTTGTGCGTTTAAGAATTTTAGCAGCATGGCCAAACTATGCTGTATAGATAACTCTGTCTCGAAAGATTCAGGGCGAAAAGGAGCTGAAAAGGAATGAAATCAGGAATTCATCCAAATTATAAAAAAGCAATGGTGAAATGTGCTTGCGGTAACGAGTTTGAAACAGGTTCTGTTCAACAAGAAATTCGTGTTGAAACTTGTTCTGAGTGCCATCCATTCTATACTGGCCGTCAAAAATTCGCTGAAGCTGGCGGACGTGTTGACCGCTTCAACAAGAAATATGGCCTTAAATCACAACAACAATAATCAATCATTAAACAGGCAGAACCTTTGCCTGTTTTTTATTTCAAATTTATCTAATTCATGGAAATTTATATAGATCGTTTACATAGATTCAATCGAGTTCATAGTGTGGGCATTCAGTAAAAAGGTAAAACTCTTTTTTGCTGAAGTTAGAACATTGTGACAATGATTTGAATCGTATGTATCATGGAAGGAGAGGCCTGTACATGTATGTAGTAAATCATCATCACGGCTGGGTAGAAGTAGTGTGCGGAAGCATGTTTTCTGGGAAATCGGAGGAGTTAATTCGCCGTGTTCGTAGAGCCGAATATGCAAAACAAAAAGTGGCTGTCTTTAAGCCGAAAATTGATAACCGCTATAGCAATGATGCTGTCGTCTCTCATAATGGTACATCATTCAATGCCGTTCCAATTGCTCACTCAATGGACATTTTTAAGCATATTGAATCAGACGAGGACGTTATTGCGATCGATGAGGTTCAATTTTTTGATTCAGAAATACTTAACGTCATTCAGCATTTAGCAGATAGTGGCCATCGTGTCATTGCCGCTGGTCTTGACCAAGATTTCCGTGGCGAGCCATTCGGTCAAATGCCAAATGTCATGGCGATTGCTGAATCTGTGACAAAGCTTCAAGCAGTATGTACGGTTTGTGGTTCGCCGGCTAGCCGTACACAGCGTTTGATTAACGGGAACCCAGCTTCCTATGACGATCCGGTTATTTTAGTTGGAGCATCCGAAGCATATGAAGCTCGCTGTCGTCACCATCATGAAGTCCCAAAGTCCCCAAACGTGATTGAAAAGGATATTACTTCTCAATCAGTCTAATAAGGGATTTTTATAAAGAAAGGAAACTTGCCGTTGCTTGCGATGGGCGAGTTTCTTTATTATGAAGGCTCTTTTTATACGCAAACATTGCTGCTAGTTAGTCATAGATAGGAGATAAAGCCCTATTTATTACTCGTTTAATTAGGAGCAAGTAAGCGAAAAGTGCCGCGTAAAAATAATCTGTGTTCTAAAACCTCGTTTGAGGGGTAAATGTCGGCTTTTTTGCGGAGAAAAAAATTAGGACATTTACGAAAAAACCACCATCATTACGAAAACAGCGATTATGAAGTTAATCTCCAATCGATACATGCAGGCTTTGGAAATAACTTCTTCCTCGCAATTTCTAAAATTGGGCATTCTAAAAAGAGATGAAATTAGGATGTAAGGATGTGAGGTTAATGAGAAAACTTTCTTTACTCGTATTTCTTTTCGTTTTAACAGCTTGTGATGGAGCTCTCCAAGATGAACTTGTGGAGGACAAGAATCCAACAGGTACGAATGTAACCAATCGTGAACTTCCTGGAAGAACGATGTCCGACCAAAACCCTAATTTAATCAATACAGGCTCTGAACGAAATCAAAACACAGATACAGAGCATGCTAAAAAGGTGATTTCAGATACCGGTGAATTCAAGCCAGATTCTGTTTGGATTAATGGGAACGATATGTGGGTTACTGCTCACACGGACAAGGACCTTACTGCAAAGGAAAAACTAGCTGCTCAGGCTAGGCTCCATAAACTTTTAATCGGAGCCCTTCCAAGTTATGATATTGAAGTAAAGGTAAATGAAGATTGAACATGCTCAATATGGGCATGTTTTTTTCGGATTGGTTTTGACGAGGTTTTGCCACTATACTATAATTAGAATGTTATAGCTATTTTCAGTCGATTTCATCATGGAAATTGATTCATTTATATGCAATGTACGCCAAACCCATAAAAGGGAATTAAACCTGAGGTGAAACACATGTTTGATCGTTTACAAGCGGTGGAAGACCGTTATGAGAAATTAAATGAACTATTAAGTGATCCGGAAATTGTTAATGATCCAAAGAAATTACGTGAGTATTCGAAGGAACAATCCGATATACAAGAAACCGTAGATACTTACCGTGAATATAAAGAGGTACGTAGCCAATTTCAGGATGCAAAAGCAATGCTTGAGGAAAAGCTAGATGCTGAAATGCGTGAGATGGTAAAAGAGGAGATTGGTGAACTCGAAGAAAGAGTGGAAGATCTTCAGGCGCGCTTAAAGCTTCTTCTTATTCCAAAGGATCCGAATGATGATAAGAATGTAATTATGGAAATTCGCGGAGCTGCAGGGGGAGATGAGGCTGCCCTTTTTGCAGGTGACCTTTACCGTATGTATAGCCGCTTTGCAGAATCTCAAGGCTGGAAAACGGAAGTTATTGAATCCAGCTCCACTGGTGTCGGTGGATTAAAGGAAATTATTTTTATGATAAATGGTAATGGTGCTTATTCAAAACTTAAGTTTGAAAATGGTGCCCACCGTGTACAACGCGTCCCTGAGACAGAATCAGGCGGACGTATTCATACTTCTACGGCAACGGTTGTTGTTTTACCAGAAGCAGAAGATGTAGAAGTGGAAATTCATGATAAAGATATTCGCTTTGACACGTATGCTTCTTCTGGTGCTGGTGGACAAAGTGTTAACACGACGATGTCAGCCGTACGTTTAACACATATCCCAACAGGCATCGTTGTTACATGTCAGGATGAAAAATCTCAGCATAAAAACCGTGACAAGGCGATGAAGGTATTGCGTGCTCGTGTATATGATAAATTCCAACAAGAAGCGCAAGCCGAATATGATCAAAATCGTAAATCGGCTGTCGGTACTGGAGATCGCTCAGAGCGAATTCGCACATACAACTTCCCGCAAAATCGTGTGACGGACCACAGAATCGGCTTAACGATTCAAAAGCTTGACCAGATTCTTCAAGGGAAATTGGATGAAATCATTGATGCGTTAATTTTAGAAGAGCAATCTGCGAAGCTGGAAAGTGCTTCAGATGTGTAAAAAAGTGTACGAAGCCCTTAAGTGGGCTTCTTCTTTTTTGACGGAGCGTGGTCGAGACGAAAATGCGGGAGAATTATTACTTCGCCACTATTTAGGAATTAGTAGAGCGAAGTTGTTTGCCAGCTTCCATGATGAACTACCTTTAGAAGTATGGGAAGCGTATGAAAAGGCAGTTTATTTACATGGCGAAGGTGAGCCTGTGCAATATATCATTGGATATGAGGAATTCTATGGCCGTCCATTTGCGGTCAATAAAGAAGTTCTTATCCCTAGACCTGAAACAGAAGAGCTCGTCTATCATGCTTTGCAACGGATTGAAAAAATGTTTGGGGATAAGCTTGTGTCCCTTGTCGATATCGGCACAGGAAGCGGAGCGATTGCGGTATCGATGAAGATCGAAAGGCCAAGCTTACAGGTGACAGCAACAGATATTGCGCAAGAATCCCTTGAGGTAGCGAAAGGAAATGCGGCTACACATGGAGCAGACATTTCATTTATCGAGGGAGATTTACTTGCGCCCTTTATAGAAAAGGGACAAAAATTTGATGTGCTTTTATCCAATCCACCGTATATTCCTGAAGGTGATCGGGAAACGATGTCGGTAGTGGTAACAGAACATGAGCCCGACCGCGCCCTCTTTGCTGGTGATGATGGATTAGTGCTATACCGTCGTTTCATGGAGCAACTTCCACATGTCATGAATGAAAAAGCCATCATTGCTTTTGAGGTTGGTGCTGGTCAAGGGGAATTGGTAGCACAATTATTGAGAGACACGTTTCCACAGGCAAGCGTCGAAATCATCAATGACATCAATGGCAAGGACCGGATGGTATTTGCTGAAATATGACTATATGGGGCTCTTTTATGAGTCCTTTTTGGCGTTTGATCGATATAATCGGATTTAGACCGAAAAAAACAAATTAGACCGATAAATTCCGAAATAGACCGATATCCAAAAAAACTAGCAAAAAAATAAATTTACTAGTTTAAGATTCTCACCTCCTGTCCACAATGAGTGGTGAAGGGGTGGTCAAACATGAAAACAAAAACAATCGCAATGACTTACATACTAATTCTATCAATTGCAACAATTCTAAGTTTATATATACCAAAAAACGAAGTAACTGCGAATGATTTAGTCGTCATTCCAAATGAGGCAATTCGACTTCGAATTCTAGCAAATAGTGATCATGAACAAGACCAAGAGGTTAAAAGAAAAGTCCGTGATGCTATTAATACAGAAATTACAGAATGGGTCGAAGATTTAACGTCGGTAGAAGAGGCACGTCAATTAATCCAATCTCGAATTCCTGAAATTCAAACAATCGCTGAACATGTATTACGTGAAAATCAAAGTAAACATGAAGTAAAGGCGGAATATAATAAAAAAGTAGATTTCCCCACAAAGCTATATGGTGAATTTCTCTATCCAGCAGGTGAGTATGAGGCAATTCTTGTTACGATTGGAGAAGGTCAAGGGGCCAACTGGTGGTGCGTGCTCTTCCCACCGCTATGTTTTCTCGATTTTTCCAATAGTGTAGCGGTCAATGAAGGGGTAGATGAAGCGGAAGAAGAGGAAAAAGTGGAAGAAGTGGCAAAGGAAGACAAAGAAGATAAAGAAGAAGAGGAGGACCCTCTCTTCGTAGAAGACGAAGAAGAACAGGTGAAAGTGAAATTTTTCCTAGTCGAAATCTTTGAGAAAATTTTTGGGTAATCTTTTCCCACAAGCCTAGTAGTCTTATCATTTCGATAAGGCTACTTTTTCATTCTAGTAAAAAAGGTTCTATCTACAATTTATCCACATATTAATAGAGTAGATATTAATAAAAAGAGGTGTTTGTAGATGGAAACATTGGTACGCTGTGCACAAGTAGAAGATAAGGACAAGCTAGTTGCGTTTTTAAAGGAAGCAAATCTTGGTACGGATGGAGTAGAGGATTCGATCGATTGCTTTTTAATTTTGGAAGATGAGAATGAAAGAATTCAAGCGACACTTGGGATTGAGCCGTTAGGAAAGATAGGACTTCTACGTTCTTTAGCGATGACGCAAAGGACGGGAGAAAATGATTTGCTTCTCATACTTGAACAAATGCTCCAGTTGGCTCGTGAAAAAGAGTTCAACTCTTTATTTCTCGCAACAAATAAATCGTCATCCCTTTCATTGTTTTCTGTATTAGGCTTTGAGAAGGAAGAAAAGGAGAATTTGCCACAAGAATTATTTGCTTCTGAACATGTGAAATACATCATGAATGTGGATAACTCTGTTTTCATGGGTTTAAAACTTGAATAATGTGGATATATCCACAAAGTTATCCACTTTTTGAACATTTTTATACACAATTTGTGGATAAACCTTGAGATTCGTCTCCCCTTCTCTTATACTTTCTAACATGATAAAGTAGGAAAGTACCGTTTATATAGAGAGAAAACGAAGGTGGAAGGATATGGATACAAAATATATAGAAGTGGATAAAAATGTGGATAATCTGAACACATATCCACAAATTATAGATGCTGCGAAACGATTAAAACAAAATGAAGTTGTCGCTTTTCCGACAGAAACCGTGTATGGACTAGGTGGAAATGCAAAATCGGACGATGCGGTTCGCAAGATTTTTGAAGCAAAAGGGAGACCAAGTGATAATCCGCTAATCATTCATATAAGTGAGCTTGAGCAAATTCACGAATTTGTGGATGCAGTACCGGAAAAGGCAAGAACATTAATGAAGACATTTTGGCCAGGTCCACTGACGATTATTTTTCAAAAAAAAGAAGGAGTTCTTTCTGAGATTGCGACGGCTGGGTTATCCACAGTGGCGATTCGGATGCCAGAACATCCTGTGGCATTAGCGCTCATTCAAGCATCGGGACTGCCAATTGCAGCGCCAAGTGCGAATCGTTCTGGAAGACCAAGTCCGACAACTGCTGAGCATGTGTGGGAAGACTTAAATGGAAGAGTATCGGCCATTGTCGACGCTGGTCCGACGGGAATTGGAGTTGAATCGACTGTATTGGATTGTACAGGTGAGCTTCCACAAATTTTGCGACCGGGTGGAGTGACAAAAGAACAGATAGAAGCAGAAATTGGAATTGTGAAGGTCGATCCAGCATTAACAAATCAGGAAGAAGCACCGAAATCTCCCGGGATGAAATATACGCACTATGCCCCCGATGCCCCTCTTTTTCTAGTAAAAGGGGGCAGGGAATACATTCAGCAGCTCATCTCTGACAAAAAAAACGAAGGGTTTAGAGTGGGTGTTCTGACCACAGAGGAAAATCGGGCTTACTATACAAGTGATTTCGTTCAAGTGTGCGGGAGAAGGAGCCAGCTGGAAACAGTAGCAAGTGGGCTCTATGATGCCTTGAGAAGTTTTAACAAAGCGGATGTGGAGATTATTTTTAGTGAAGTTTTTGAAAATAAAGGTGTCGGTGTGGCGATTATGAATCGTCTTCTAAAGGCAGCTGGACATAAGGTTATCACAGAGGCATAAATATTACATTTTTGTTACAAAGAGACTTCTAGTTCTTGTCCCCCTATGGACATGCATATGCTAAAAATAGCAGATCCAAAGGGGGAGCATGAATGTCAGAATTTATCGGAGAAATGATTACACTAATGATCATGGCATTTGCTCTTGGGATGGATGCATTTTCCGTTGGTTTAGGTATGGGCATGATCCCAATCAGATTAAAACAGATCTTAAAAATTGGTATCACCATTGGCATTTTTCATGTACTAATGCCGTTATTGGGGATGGTAGCTGGACGTTTTCTATCAGAACAATTTGGGGAAATAGCAGCACTACTTGGTGGTGGGCTTTTGCTTCTTTTAGGTGTGCAAATGATTTGGTCAAGCTTTAAGGAAGAGGAAGAATCGCGGTTTGCACCTGTCGGATTAGGGCTTCTTCTTTTTGCTCTAGGCGTCAGTATTGACAGTTTCTCAGTCGGCCTCACCTTAGGGATTTATGGCGCAAAAACAGTTTTAGTGTTGATTTGTTTTGGAGTGGGAGCGTGCATCCTCACATGGCTCGGATTGCTCCTCGGCAGAAAAGTACAAGGGTGGTTAGGTACGTATAGCGAGGCCCTAGGTGGTGGGATCCTCCTTGCGTTCGGGATTAAGTTGCTGCTACTTTGATGGCAGCTTTTTTATTTACCTAATTTGATTAAAAGATATAATGAAAAAAATGAATGTACTAAATGATATCGTTTATCCTAGTGGTAAAAAAGGCTACAGCAATGGGAATATCTGTCTAATAGGACTATTGGAGGGGTTTTCTTGTCAAAAAAAATCTTCTTTTCTGATAAAAATGTCTTATAATGTAGAAAGAAGGGGGAACCAAGGTGACTCGCATACTATTTGTTTGTACGGGTAATACGTGTAGAAGCCCGATGGCAGAAGCAATTTTGAAAAGTGAAAAGATTCCTGGGCTGGAAGTGAAATCGGCTGGCGTATATGCAACAAATGGAGCTCCTGCTTCATTGCATGTGCAACAAATACTGGAAGAAGAAAAGATCGGTCATTCTCATCAATCGTCAATGTTGACTGAGGAAATGGTCGATTGGTCTACTTACATTTTAACAATGACAGAAGGCCATAAATACTCTGTTCTCTCCATGTTTCCAAATGCACAGGGAAAAGTATTTACTTTAAAAGAATTTGCAGGGCAAAAGATAAATAGTGATATTCATGATCCGTACGGCGGCTCCTTAGAAACATATAGAAAGACCTATACAGACATCCGTGAACATATAAACAAAATTATCGAGAAATTAGCAGTCTCGGAGATATTTAGGGAGGAAGAAGATGGCGGAAAAGAAGAAGAAGTATAAGTTTGGTTTGAGAAAGAAACTCGTCGTATTCATTACGTTGCTTGCCATTATCACATATACAACGAGTGCATTTTTCATTTACTTTTTATATCCAATGATCGCAGATATGTTACCTTTTAACGAATTTACTTTTACCATCATCACCTTAAGCTTAGGAATCATCTGGTCTGGGATACTCGCATTTTTAGCAGCTGGATTTATTGTTAAACCACTGCAAAAATTAGAAAAGGTTGCTTTAAAGGCAGCGCATGGCGATATTTCTGTCGATGTTGAGCTTTCAAAATCAGATGATGAAATTCGCGCACTTGGTGTGGCATTTAACCATATGCTTTTTAATTTAAAAGATATGGTTCAGAGAATTGAAGAAAACTTCCAGGCAACGAATGACAAAGTAATCTCAATTTCCCGAGAATCTTCATCTGCTGCTGAACAAGCGGAGGCAATCGCCAGAACGATTAGCGAAATTGCCATGGGAGCGGATAATTCGGCTGCATCAATTCAAACGACAGCGGAATCTGTGGAGGATGTCATCCGCATTGCTGAAGAAGTACAAGAAACAGCGAAAACATCGGGTGCCGTTTCGCGCGAATTGGTACAGGATCTTCATGAATCAAAAGATATCATTCATTCTTTAGTATCTGGCATTCAACGTCTAGCAAAAGAAAATGAAGGTTCCCTGCAAACTGTTAAACGATTAGAAGACAATGCAGCGAAAGTCGAACAAATTATCCAACTTGTTGGAGATATTGCGGCACAAACGAATTTATTAGCACTAAATGCTTCCATTGAGGCAGCACGGGCTGGGGAACATGGAAAAGGTTTTGCAGTCGTAGCGGAAGAGGTTCGTACTCTTGCAGATGAAAGTGGAAAAGCTGTACAAGGGATTTCCGAGCTCATTAAAAATATTCAAGAAGAAGTTCGAAATGTTGTTCAGCAAATTACAACTCAAGTAGAAGTAGCGAATGTGGAAGCTCAAAAAGGAACAAAAACGAATAATGTTATCGAAGAAATGACGCAAACAGTCAATGAAATGGCTGAGTCGGTTACAGCGATTACAGCGCTAGTTGATAGACAAATGGAAAGCATCGTCCACACTTCTACGCAATCACAGGAAGTGGCTGCGATTGCAGAAGAAACTTCTGCAGGTGCGCAAGAAGTGACCGTAGCAACAAATCACCAAGCAGAGGTCATTGAAAATGTTGAAAAGCTTGCCCTAGAATTAAAAGGCCAAGCCCATGAATTAAAAAATACGATTACGCGTTTTAAAATATAATTTTTGCAGACAGGCTCTCTATTTGAGGCCTGTTTTTTTAATGCAAAGGCGGATTCCGTTGTTAAAAATATCAGTTTGTGTCAAAATATAATCGAAATCAATTACGGAGAAACTGATTCGCTCATAGGAGGAATAAAGAGATGAAGGTTGCAATTGCGTCAGATCACGGTGGGATCAATATTCGTCAGGAATTGAAACAATTAATGGATGAGTTAGGTGTTCAATATGAAGATTTTGGTTGTGAATGCGAAACATCTGTTGACTATCCAGATTATGCATTGCCAGTAGCGAAAAAAGTAGCATCTGGTGAATTTGATCGAGGCATCTTAGTTTGTGGGACAGGAATTGGCATGAGCATTACAGCCAATAAGGTGAAAGGCATTCGCTGCGCATTAGTTCATGATGTATTTAGTGCGAAGGCAACCCGTGAACATAATAACAGTAACATTTTGGCGATGGGTGAGCGTGTCATCGGACCTGGCTTAGCTCGTGAAATTGCCAAAGTATGGCTATCAACAGATTATGAAGGTGGTCGTCATGAAACGAGAGTCGGCAAAATTTCAGCCTATGAGGAGCAACTTTAAACTTCCACAAGAGGAGGTCCAGACATGTCAATGGAATTGCCGCAATGGGAGCAACAATTAGAAACGATCTTGCAAGAATTTAACAAGCAAGTAACGTTCGAGAAAAATCAAGTTTTCGTTGTTGGGTGTAGCACCAGTGAAGTCATCGGTCAAAAAATAGGCACAGCTGGAACGACAGAAGTAGCGGAAATGATTTTTCGTCAATTAAAAAACTTTGCTGATGAAACCGGAATTGAGCTAGCTTTCCAATGCTGTGAACATTTAAATCGGGCGATTGTCGTGGAACATGCGACTGCATTAAGTCGAGGGCTAGAAGTGGTCACGGTTGTCCCTGTTCGCAATGCAGGTGGAGCAATGGCTACTTATGCGTACAATCATTTTGCCGATCCAGTCGTGGTCGAACATATTCGAGCGGACGCAGGTATCGACATTGGCGATACATTGATTGGCATGCATATCAAGCATGTGGCCGTGCCCGTCCGTGTCTCTCTTAAAACACTGGGAAATGCTAATATCACATTGGCGACAAGCCGTCCAAAGCTTATTGGTGGTGCCCGTGCGGTCTATGAAACAAATCCCGAAAATGAATCATGCTGACGATGAACAAATGGAATGAACGTATGCGTCTTAACGATCAAGAGAGCGGCTTTCGAAAAATAGCAGGAGAAATTCCGCTTATTAACTCAAAAAAATTAAAAACAAACACTTTTGCTCTTCGTAAGCGGAAAATTTCCCCTTATTTTCCCTGAAAAGGACTCCGTTGAGGGATATAACAGGAAAATCTCCGCTTAAGGGTGAGAGAAGTTTGGTGCATTTAAATAAGGTCTTAATTAGGCAACCGGAAGCTTTCTACATTTTGTAGGAGCTTTTTTATTTTTTAGTGTAACCTTAGTGGTAACGAAACGTGTTACTTATGGATTACTTTTAAAAGGGGAAAAAGCATGCGAAGTCGAAAAAATGAACTCGAAACTTTATACAGACAATATGCGAAACCCCTGTACTATTTTTTATTAAAAATGTCGGGCTCAAAAGAACTGGCGGAAGATTTAACGCAGGAGACTTTTGTACGGGCAACGATTTCCCTTTCTCAGTACAATCAAGAGGACGTTCGGGCTTGGCTTTTCAAAGTGGCGAGAAATGTTTATATAGATGAATGGCGAAAGCGGGAACGAAGACGGAAGATTCCTTTTGCAGAGCTTTTCTCCAAGGAGCGTGAGATGCTAAGTCCGTATGGTTTACCAGAGGAAGAGGCGCTGAAGATAGAAGAAAAAGAGGACTTGCAGACGCTTCTAAACTTTTTACCAGAACAATATCGCACGACTTTGTATTTACGAGAATATGAGTCTTTTAGCTATAAAGAAATTGCCGAGGCACTCGATTTAACAGAGAGCCAGGTGAAGGTTGCGATTCATCGTGCCCGAAAGAAATTAGCCCAATTGGCAAAAAAACAACACTGGGGGGAAGACCATGAATGAGTGGAATAAAGATAAGGAGAAGAAAATTTTATTAAAATATCGCTTTACGTTAACACTGAAAATTTTCCGCGTATTGCTTGCATTTTTTTTCCTGTATGTGATCTACATGATCGTTGTCTCAATTAGTTATGATTCCCTTCATTTGGATAGGAAACATAGCTATTATAGTAAAGTCGCCCTCGAGTGGACAAATCCAAATATTAATGGAGAAACAGGTGGATTTGTAAATAGCGAGATTACCCCATTTCTGACGCAAAAGATCTCTTATCCTGTGTTCAAAACTGTAGGAAAAAAAGAAAAACAAATAGGTGAGATGAAAATTCGTAAGTCCCTTCTATTTTCCACTCATCAGCTCGAGAATATCACCCTCCCAGAAGACAACCGTTTTTATTTTTCCTTGCCAGAACACCCGAAAACAGGGGAAAAATTAGAGGCGAACGCCGATCCGAGCGTTTGGGATACGTTAGATAAGCTTCATGAAGGAACAGTAGGGGAGCTTGCCTTTTCAACGACCGAATTTATGACAGATGAAGAACTTATTGATTTGTTAAAACCGTATGATATTGATATTTTATGGGCTCCACTTAATACGGGTGAATTCACAGTCTTTCAACCAGGAGGATGGGGTGGAGGTGGAAACGAAATTTCGATTATGCGTCCCTTTGGTCTGACAGGTGGAAGACAAATTGATGCTGATTATTTATCGGAAGGACAAATAGCTGTTATTTCAGAGGAATATTTAAAAGAAAGTGAAAACATGATGCTAACCAATATGAAAAATCTTCTTGATAAAGAATCAAAGAGATATTATGAAAGTTTTTTAGGACTCGATTATCTCAAAGAACGTTACGATTATGTGCAAGAAAATGGATTTATCGTCTATGGGGCGGTTGTGACTGGTCCGGTGAAAGAGTTACTAAAGCTGCAGGATATTCCCAAAATACGAGGGGAAAAGCTAGGAGAACTCGATTATTGGAATTGGAAGGAATAACGAACGTTTTTAAATACGGAACACAAAAACATTCGGATTTTATTTATGAATCATCTTGCGTAATTTTCGTTTAGCGATTAAAATGGGAAGCATGTGGCAGGAGAAATCATACATATGAGGGGGATTATGATGAAGCATTTAGCACAGCAAGATGAGCAAGTATTTCAAGCAATTCAAAAAGAATTAGGTCGACAACGCACAAAAATCGAACTTATTGCATCTGAAAACTTTGTAAGTGAAGCAGTAATGGAAGCACAAGGTTCTGTATTAACGAACAAGTATGCAGAAGGATACCCTGGCAGACGTTATTACGGTGGCTGTGAATATGTGGATATCGCTGAGGATTTAGCTCGTGATCGGGCAAAGCAAATTTTCGGTGCAGAGCATGTTAATGTTCAACCTCACTCAGGTGCTCAAGCAAATATGGCAGTTTATTTTACCATTCTTGAACAAGGCGACACGGTATTAGGGATGAATCTTTCCCACGGTGGTCATTTAACACACGGAAGCCCTGTTAACTTTTCGGGTGTGCAGTATAATTTTGTTGAGTATGGTGTAGACGAAGTTTCCCACACGATCAATTATGACGATGTTTTAGAAAAAGCACGTACACATAAGCCAAAGCTAATCGTTGCTGGTGCAAGTGCTTACCCACGTGTGATCGACTTCAAGCGTTTTAGAGAAATCGCAGATGAAGTGGGTGCGTACTTAATGGTCGATATGGCTCATATTGCAGGACTTGTCGCTGCGGGCCTCCATCCAAATCCAGTACCATATGCTGATTTTGTAACAACAACGACTCATAAAACTCTTCGCGGCCCACGTGGTGGCATGATTCTTTGTAAAGAAGAATTCGCGAAGAAAATTGATAAATCGATTTTCCCTGGAATTCAAGGTGGACCACTTATGCACGTCATTGCGGCTAAAGCGGTCGCATTTGGTGAAGCACTGCAAGATTCCTTTAAAGAATATGCAGCCAATATTATCGAGAACGCTAAGCATTTAGCCGAAGCACTCCAAAGTCAAGGTCTAAACCTCGTTTCAGGGGGTACGGACAACCACCTTCTCTTAGTAGATGTTCGCTCACTTAACCTTACTGGAAAAGTGGCGGAGAAGGTCCTTGATGAGGTTGGAATTACCGTTAATAAAAATACGATTCCATACGATCCAGAAAGTCCGTTTGTCACTAGCGGAGTTCGTATCGGAACAGCTGCAGTCACTTCTCGTGGATTTGGCAAAGCGGAAATGGAAGAAATTGCGTCCATTATCACGTTTACATTGAAAAATCATGAAGATGAAGCGAAGCTTGAAGAAGCAAAACAACGTGTTGAAGCTCTAACAAGCCGATTCCCGCTTTATCAAGAACAATAATATCGGAAGGTGAGATTCTTTAAAAGGAGTCTCACCTTTTTTACGCTTTTAAGTGTCTGAAGCACACCTTATTTTGCAGTTGCCCTTATGTAGAATCGAAGTTGGAATTAATTTTTCATCATCTTCCTTTACGATTGTCGAAAGAAAATGACTTTTGTCTAACAATTTCTAATTGGAGTTGATTGTGTATTTCTTTTTCTGTAAAATTAGACGAAGTGTGAATAGAAAAGGAGAGTGTAGCAATGGCTAAAGTATACGTTTTTGATCACCCATTAATTCAACACAAACTTACATACATCCGTGAAAAAGACACAGGAACAAAGGAATTTCGTGAATTAGTCGATGAAGTGGCAACATTAATGGCTTTTGAAATCACAAGAGATATGCCTTTAGAAGAAATTGAAATTCAAACACCGGTAAGCACTACGAAATCAAAGGTATTGGCAGGGAAAAAAATTGGTGTCATTCCGATTTTACGTGCCGGAATTGGAATGGTGGATGGCATACTTAAGCTGATTCCAGCAGCAAAAGTAGGTCATATCGGACTTTATCGCGATCCAAAAACGTTAATGCCAGTCGAATACTACGTCAAGCTTCCTAGCGATGTTGAAGAAAGAGACTTCATCGTTGTTGATCCGATGCTTGCAACAGGCGGCTCAGCTATCGAAGCAATTAACTCTTTGAAAAAGCGCGGCGGAAAAAATATTAAATTCATGTGCTTAATTGCCGCTCCAGAAGGAGTTGAAGCAGTTAAAGAAGCACATCCAGATGTGGATATCTATATTGCTGCATTAGATGAAAAGCTCAATGAAAAAGGCTACATCGTTCCAGGCTTAGGTGATGCAGGAGACCGTCTATTTGGTACAAAGTAAGACTGCAAAGGAAAGTGAGTGTGCATGATGAACAAACCGATTAAGGTAATGACGATTTTTGGGACAAGACCTGAAGCGATTAAAATGGCTCCATTGGTTTTAGAATTACAAAAATACCCGGAACACTTTGAATCGATCGTGACGGTAACCGCTCAGCATCGTCAAATGCTCGATCAAGTCCTTACGATCTTTGGTATTACGCCTGACTATGACTTAAATATCATGAAGGATCGCCAAACATTAGTAGATGTCACAACTCGTGGTCTTGAAGGCCTAGATAAAGTCATGAAAGAGGTTAAGCCGGATATCGTTCTCGTCCATGGCGATACGACAACGACCTTTATTGCAAGCTTAGCTGCCTTTTACAATCAAATTGTCGTTGGTCATGTTGAGGCCGGTTTAAGAACATGGAATAAGTATTCTCCTTTTCCAGAAGAAATGAACCGTCAGTTAACAGGCGTCATGGCGGACCTTCATTTTTCGCCGACATCCAAATCTGCGGAAAATTTACGCATGGAAAACAAGCAAGAAGAGAGCATTTTTGTAACGGGAAATACAGCGATCGACGCTTTAAAGACTACGGTCAAAGAAGAGTATGAGCATGAGGTCCTTTCAAACCTTGGTGATGACCGACTTATTCTTTTGACGGCCCATCGCCGCGAAAATTTAGGTGAACCGATGCGCAATATGTTCCGTGCTGTAAAACGTATCGTCGATGAGCAAAAAGATGTTCAAGTGGTGTACCCGGTGCATTTAAACCCGGTTGTTCGCGAACTTGCAGCAGAGATTTTAGGAGATGACCCACGCATTCGCTTAATCGAGCCGCTAGATGTCATCGACTTCCATAATGTCGCTGCCCGTGCCCATCTCATTTTGACAGATTCAGGTGGGGTGCAAGAAGAAGCGCCATCACTAGGCGTTCCCGTTTTAGTTTTGCGTGATACAACGGAAAGACCAGAAGGAATTGAAGCAGGGACATTGAAGTTAGCAGGCGTTGACGAAGAAACAATCTACTCCCTTGCCACCGAGCTTCTAACCGATGACGCCGCCTATGAAAAAATGGCAAAGGCAACAAACCCATACGGCGACGGCGAAGCATCTCGTCGAATCTGCGAAGCCATTCTCTACTATTTCGACAAAAGCAACGACCGCCCGAAAACCTATAGTCCATTGGAAAAGTAACGCACCTTCTTTTTGAAGGTGTGTTTTTTTTGGGGGGGGGGACCCGGACTTGGGCGGCGATGGTGGTGGCCCGGGCGGTTTGTAGGTTCTGACCCGTGTTTCGTACAAGATCCGCAATAACCATTAAATTACCCGCAATTATGGTCAGAACTCCCGCAATTAATCGTAGGTTACCCGCAATCCAGCTTGAAACACCCGCAATTCAGGCTAAATCCCCCGCAATCCTTCATAATAGACAGTCAACATTTACTCCTAATTCGCAAATTGTTCACAGTTCCGTGGCAGGAGAACAGCAATAACAAGAGAATTTCACTATTAAATCTAAAATAAGGAGTGAAAAACCTATTATGATATTAAAAGAAAGAGATATTCCCTTTAGGATTATGCAAAATGATGCGCTGCTTAGGAGGTTACCTGAAGGACATCCCGAAATACAAGCTATTATGGATGATCAAGCAAAGCGAAAAGCTGGGTTACGCGGCGAACAAAATGTATCCTATCATCTTACGTTTCTACCTGATAAGTATGATATAATCCACGATATTCGCCTCAAAACCAAATATGGTCAAACGTTTCAGATTGATAGTCTAGTCGTATCGCCTTACTTTTTCCTCAGTTTAGAAACGAAGAATATGATTGGAACCTTATATTTTGAAAAATATTCCAAACAATTTACGAGGACCATTAATGAAGTTGAAGAGGGCTTTCCAAATCCGATCATCCAAGCAGAAAGGCATCAGATACAATTGAAAAAATGGATTCTCGAACGCAAACTCCCGATTCTCCCAATCGAATGCTACGCAGTTATCAGCAACCCCGCAACGCTAATCAAATCCAATGAAGAAAAAATCTACCAAAAAGTTTTCCATGCCGAACATCTGCCTTCCAAAGTAAAAACATTTGAAGATCAGTATAAGCAATCAATTTGTGAAAAAGATTATAAACGTCTAACGAAGACAATAATTAAAGGTCATACTCCATTAAAGCAGGATGTTTTTGAAATCTATAACCTGCAAAAATCGGAGATAAGAGATGGTGTCCAATGCCCGAAATGTCACTCCATTCCCATGAGTTATCATTTTGGAACTTGGGAATGTCTTAAGTGTCATTCTTCTTCAAAAACTGCTTATAAAAAAGCGGTGGAAGATTACTTATATTTGTTTGGAGAAACCATTACCAATCAGCAGTGTCGAAACTTTCTTCATCTACCGTCCAGACATGTAGTCCGTGAACTTCTATTAAGAATGAAACTAAAACAATCCGGAAAGACGAAAAATGCGAACTACCATTGGTGAATTCCATACCACCAAATAGTAGTAATTGATTTTCTCAGTATGTTGCAGATCCGCAATAACCATTAAATTACCCGCAATTATGGTCAGAACTCCCGCAATTAATCGTAGGTTACCCGCAATCCAGCTTGAAACACCCGCAATCCAGGCCAAATCCCCCGCAATCAAACGAACAGGCCACCTAAAAAACGCCAACCTAGCCACGAAAACCCAATCTCTCATGCATACTCCACACTCATTCAGAACAATCTAGTGAAAAAAGAGGGTGTTTTCATGAAAAAAATAGTTCTACTTCTACTAATTCTCCTTTTCCCCATAACGTCGACAACAAACGCACAAAATCTCCAGCACCCTCCGATTCCAAAGGAGTCAGCACAAACAGAAAGAGTAGCAATTGTCACCGTTCCAGAAGAAATGACGGAGAAAGATATTCGCAACATCATCCGACAGCATCCTGATCTAGAATTAAGACGTATTTTTAAACATGCTCTCAACGGCTTCTCTGCAAAAGGAACACTAGAGTCGCTAGAAAAGCTGGCCGAATCAAACAAAGTCGATCTAGTTTCTCCTGTCAAAACATATAAAGCCCAACTGGAGAATATTGATATTATTGGGGGACAAATCGTTCGAGGGGTGTTCGACCATAATAACAAGAGACTGACAGGAAAAGGAATAACCGTCGGAGTCATTGATACGGGCATGGATTATCATCACCCTGACCTGAGCAGGAGTTATAAGAGTGGTCATGATCTCGTCGATGAAGACGATGATCCGATGGAATCAGAAAGCGCAGATGGACCTATGACCCTTCATGGCACACATGTAGCGGGAATTATCGCGGCCAATGGAAGAATTAATGGAGTAGCGCCGGATGCGCAAGTTATCGCCTATCGAGCGCTCGGTCCGGGAGGCTCAGGAACGACTGAGCAAGTATTAGCTGCTGTTGAAGAAGCGATTAAAGACAAGGTGGATGTACTCAATCTATCGCTTGGAAATGAAATTAATGGCCCTGATTTGCCGATTAGTCTCGCTTTGAATAAAGCGGCAGAAAAAGGCATTGTCCCGGTGACATCGTCTGGGAATGCTGGTCCCAATATGTGGACGGTCGGATCTCCAGGAACTGCCGCCAAAGCTATCTCAGTTGGAGCTTCTACGCCCCCGCTAAAAATTCCCTATTTAGAAGTAGATGGACTTACTGGCAAAATCAGACTTGAACCGATGCAAGGAGCGCAAGAATGGAAACTCAATCGTTCTTATCCATTAGCCTTTGGGGGATTAGGGAAGAGCGAGGAGTTAACATCAGTAAAAGGTAAGATCGCTCTCATTGAAAGAGGTGAGATCACTTTTACAGAGAAAGCTTATAATGCTTATCAAGCTGGAGCGGTGGCCGTTATTATCTATAATCATATTAATGGGAGTTTTATTGGGAATCTGGAAAGTGAAGTAGACATTCCTGTTACGGCGATATCAAAAAAAGATGGCCAAAAGTTAAAAAAGCTTACTCAAAAAGGAGCTTATGCAAAGACCAATCTAATAGAAGAAAAAGATTTAATCGCAGACTTTAGTTCCCGTGGTCCTGTTACTTCAACATGGGAAATTAAGCCAGATGTAGTAGCGCCTGGAGTAGCGATCACGAGTACCATTCCAGGTGGTTATTTAGCATTGCAAGGAACAAGCATGGCAGCCCCTCATGTAGCCGGGGCGAGTGCCATCATGAAACAAGCACATCCAGATTGGAGCCCGGACCAAATTAAGGCAGCGCTTATGAACACGGCCAAACCGCTCACGAATCCACAAGGAAAACCGTATCGAACGTATGAACAAGGGGCTGGAAGAATTCAACTCGATCAAGCAGTTAAAACACAATCCCTTGTCATTCCTGCATCCTTACAAATTGGTAAATTCAAATTAGCAGAAAAACAGCATGAGCATACGAAATATGTAACCATTGAAAATGTGAGTGACAAAAATCTTAACTATTCTTTTACAATTCCGAAGAATGAACCAGGAATCGAATGGAATCTCCCGCTTTCTTTTACCCTTAAACCGAAGGAGAAGAAGAAAGTAGAAATTAAAATGATGGTCGATCCAAAATTGTTTAAGAAAAAAATCCATGATGGCCACCTAGAATTACGTGCAGGAACTCAACAAATTCAAATTCCTTATTTGTACGTATTGGAAGAACCGGATTATCCACGTGTAATGGGTTTTGACTTTGGTGTTGGGGATAAGAAAGGGACTTATCAATATGAAGTATATTTACCAGGTGGAGCGGAAGAGTTTGGCATTGCCTTATTTGACCCAGACACGTATCAATTCATAGGTTTTTTAGATGCAAAAAGAAAGGTAGGAAGAGGGCTGTTAAAGGTGGAATTAAAAACGGAAGAATTACCAGAAAATGGTTTATATCTTGCGCAAGTGTTTGCGAAAAAATTAGGACAGGAAGATATGATTGAAACCGCTCTTTTTATTGAAAAATGATAGATGGAACAAGGGAAAAAAAGAATGCAAGATGGTACCAAAAATAATTATGAAAATTTTGTGAACGTGTATAAATTTGGTAGTTGAATGTGTGATTTTTTTCCCTCTAAACACATTGACATTGAATAGTCCCTATTGTATGCTAACAAAGGGTATAATTGGTAAGGTTTTCAGCATGTTCATAGAAAAAACTTTTTACCCTTTTTTTGAATCAATATGAAGTCACCAAACAGCCTTCCTACCGTTCTCTTTATAATAGAGAGGATGCGTTATTATGAAACAAAATAATCGCCACCCGTTTCAAGCTTTTGGCTTAATGTCCGCGATTCTTTCTCAATTAGTCGGTTCTGTGTTGATTGGCATCTTTCTTGGAAGATGGCTAGACGGTCAATTTCGTACCGAGCCACTTTTCTTAATTATTGGATTATTAATAGGGTTAGCGGCAGGTGTATACGCTATGCTACGATTAATCCAACATTTCTTTTCAGGAGAATAATCAAAGATGCCAGAAATAAAAACAATCTATCGTCGACAACAGAGATACATATTTTTTTTGTTAGCCATATACGTACTTGGCTGGGGCTTCACTTCATATCAAACTATTTTTTTAGGTTTAATACTTGGAACTGCATTAGGGCTTTTTAATATGTGGTTATTGGCAAAAAGGATGGACAAGTTTGGGGATGCCGTCATTAGAGGTGAGAAGGTTCGCTCCCTTGGGATGGTTTCTCGAATGGCTACCGCTGTTTTGGCAGTAATGATATCTGTCAAATATTCTGATATTTTCCATCTGTATAGTGTGATTTTGGGATTAATGACGCCATATTTTGTCATTATGATAGAATTTCTTAAGCAAGCGATTCATTCACGTAATTAACGGAGAAGAGAGGTGAATACTGTGCATCATGAAAATCCATTGTATGACATAGAATTATTCGGTGGTATAACGATTACCTTTAACATGGCAAACGTCCTTATGATAACGGTTGCCAGCGCTATCGTGTTTTTAATCGCTGTTCTTTCTACTAGAAGATTAGCCATGAAACCAACGGGAATGCAAAACTTTTTCGAGTGGGTCATGGATTTTGTAAAAAATATCATTAATAGCACGATGGATTGGAAAGATGGTGGACGGTTCCATGTATTAGGAATCACGATCATTATGTATATCTTTGTATCAAATATGTTGGGATTGCCATTCTCGATTGTTTACGACCACACATTATGGTGGAAATCACCAACCGCTGATCCGGTTGTTACATTAACATTAGCAACATTAGTGGTAGGTCTCTCTCATTATTATGGGGTTAAACTCAAGGGCTTCTCATCATATGGAAAAGAGTTTTTCAAACCATTTTGGTTTATGTTTCCGATTAAGATTATTGAAGAGTTTGCCAACACATTAACTCTTGGTCTTCGTCTCTACGGAAATATTTATGCAGGGGAAATCCTACTAACATTGTTAGCTGGAAGTCTTGCTACAAATTTTGCTGGCACATTAGCCGCAATTGTTCCAATGTTAGCTTGGCAAGGATTCTCAGTCTTTGTCGGCGCAATCCAAGCATTCATTTTCTGTATGTTAACAATGGTTTATCTCGCTCATAAAGTGAGTTCAGACCATTAATATAAACACTGTTCATTCTATGAACAAAATATAAATACAAATTTTTCAACATTTTAAGGAGGAACTTTATAATGGGTCTTATAGCAGCAGCAATCGCAATCGGTTTGGCAGCACTAGGTGCTGGTATTGGTAACGGTCTTATCGTATCACGTACAGTTGAGGGGATCGCTCGTCAACCAGAAGCACGTGGTATGCTTCAAACTACTATGTTCATCGGGGTTGCATTAGTTGAGGCGATTCCTATCATCGCGGTTGTTATCGCGTTCATGGTAATCGGTGGTTAATTAGTAAATATGTTTAAAATGGCGAAGATCTTTTAATGAGTAGCTTCGCCATTCCTTTATGTCAATTTTCTCGATTTTTTATCACATACAACGACTTATTGAACTGAACGACTCTTGAAGGGAGTGAACCTGAGGGTGTTTACATTAACAAGTAGTATAGCTCTAGGCGCTGCGACTAAATTTAATAGCGGGGATATTGCATTCCAGCTTATCATGTTCTTAATCTTATTAGCACTACTAAAGAAGTTTGCATGGGGTCCATTAATGGGCATCATGAAACAACGTGAAGATCATATTGCTAATGAAATAAATTCTGCTGAACAAAGTCGTACTGAAGCGAAGAAAATATTAGAAGAACAGCGCAATCTTTTGAAGGAAGCGCGTACAGAAGCACAAGGCTTAATTGAAAATGCGAAAAAGCAAGGGGATCTCCAGCGTGAAGAAATTATCACATTGGCCCGTACTGAAGCTGATCGCATGAAAGAATCAGCTAAGCTTGAAATTGAACAACAGAAAGAACAAGCTGTTACAGCCATTCGCGAGCAAGTCGCTTCTTTATCTGTATTAATTGCTTCTAAAGTAATTGAAAAAGAACTGTCTGTTGAAGATCAAGAAAAGCTGATCAATGAATACATTCAAGAAGGCGGGAGATAAAGATGAGTAGCTCAAGTGTAGCAAAACGCTATGCAACAGCTCTTTTCCAGCTTTCCAAAGAACATCAACTTCTTGACCAGATGGAAGCAGAGCTTCGTGTAGTAAAAGAGGTAGTAGTAGAAAATGCCGACTTACAAGCTGTGTTAAAATCTCCTAAGCTTCCAATTGAAAAGAAGAAAGAGATTTTAAACGGTGCATTTTCAAAGTTAAATACATTTGTGTTAAATACACTCATGCTATTAGTCGAACGCCATCGTGAAGATGATATCGCACAAGTAGCTGATGAATTCATTCAATTGGCAAATGAACAAAGAGGGATTGCTGAAGCAACAGTTTACACGACACGTCCTTTAACAGATAGTGAACGTGCATCTTTATCTTTAACTTTTGCAAAAAAAGTAGGCAAATCTTCTCTGAATATCACTAATATGGTGGATTCTAATCTACTAGGTGGAGTCAAAATCCGCATTGGTAATCGTATTTTTGATGGCAGCTTAAGCGGGAAACTTGAGCGCTTAGAACGCAAACTTTTAGGTTAATAGCCTAAGGGAATTGAACGGTAATTGCGTCAATGGACGCATTCTATTCGTAGATAGGGGTGAAACTCATGAGCATCAATGCTGAAGAAATTAGTGCGCTGATAAAAAAGCAAATTGAAAACTATCAGTCGGAAATTCAAGTGAGTGATGTAGGTACGGTTATCACAGTCGGTGACGGTATCGCTCGTGCTCATGGCCTCGACAATGTCATGGCTGGAGAGCTTCTTGAATTTTCAAATGGCGTTATGGGTATGGCGCAAAACCTTGAAGAAAATAACGTCGGTATCATCATTTTAGGACCTTTTACTGAAATCCGTGAAGGGGACGAAGTTCGTCGTACAGGCCGGATCATGGAGGTTCCTGTAGGTGAAGAATTAATTGGTCGTGTCGTAAATCCACTTGGTCAACCAGTGGATGGAATGGGACCAATTAATACAACAAAATCTCGCCCAATTGAAAGCCCAGCTTTCGGTGTAATGGATCGTAAATCTGTACACGAGCCGCTTCAAACGGGAATTAAAGCGATTGACGCACTTGTGCCAATCGGACGTGGACAACGTGAGTTAATCATCGGTGACCGTCAAACTGGTAAAACATCTGTTGCAGTAGATACAATCTTGAACCAAAAAGATCAAGATATGATCTGTATCTATGTAGCAATCGGACAAAAAGAATCAACAGTTCGTGGACTTGTTGAAACGTTACGTAAAAATGGTGCAATGGAGTATTCCATTGTTGTGACTGCTGCTGCATCTCAACCAGCTCCATTACTATACCTAGCTCCTTATGCTGGGGTTTCTATGGCGGAAGAGTTCATGCTTCAAGGAAAACACGTATTAGTGGTATATGATGACTTAACAAAGCAAGCATCTGCATACCGTGAGCTTTCCTTATTATTACGCCGTCCTCCAGGTCGTGAGGCATATCCAGGGGATGTATTCTACTTACACAGTCGTTTACTAGAGCGTGCTGCTAAGCTTAGTGATGCAAAGGGTGCTGGTTCAATCACAGCTTTACCATTCATCGAAACGCAAGCTGGTGACGTTTCTGCATATATCCCAACAAACGTTATCTCCATCACGGATGGGCAAATTTTCTTACAATCTGATCTATTTTTCTCTGGCGTACGTCCAGCGATTAACCCAGGTCTTTCTGTATCACGTGTTGGTGGTTCAGCACAAATTAAGGCGATGAAAAAGGTATCTGGTACATTACGTCTAGACCTTGCATCATACCGTGAACTTGAAGCATTTGCTCAATTCGGATCAGACTTAGATAAAGCAACGCAAGCGAAATTAAATCGTGGTGCACGTACAGTAGAGGTTCTGAAGCAGGATCTAAACAAACCACTAAAAGTAGAAAAGCAAGTTGCGATTCTATATGCGTTAACTCGTGGTTTCTTAGATGATATTCCATTACAGGATATTCGTCGTTTCGAATCTGAATTCCTTTCATGGTTAGACCACAATCACAAGAATGTGTTAGACCATATTGCTACTACGAAAGAGCTTCCAACTGATGAAGAAATGGCGGCAGCGATTAACGAATTCAAGAAATCTTTCGCAGTTTCTGAGTAATATCGTCTAAAAAGGAAAATGGAGCACCTTATAAAGGTGCTTTAAACCGGACAATCTTGATAAGGTGGTGAGAGGTAAGTGGCATCATTACGCGATATAAAAAATAAAATCACTTCTACTAAGAAAACTAGCCAAATCACAAAAGCGATGGAAATGGTTGCAGCATCTAACTTTAGCCGTGCTGAAAATAATGCGAAATCATTTGGGCCTTATATGGAGAAAATCCAAGAGGTTACAGCTTCCGTTGCACTTGGTAGCAGTGATGCATCCCATCCAATGCTGATCAAGCGTCCTGTTAAGAAAACGGCATACTTAGTTATTACGGCTGAGCGTGGACTTGCAGGTGCGTTCAACAGTAACGTGTTACGCGCAGCATTAAATGCAATTCAAAAGAACCACCAATCAAAGGATGAGTATGTAATCATCGCTCTTGGTAAAGTAGGACGTGAATTTTTCCGAAAGCGCGATATGAATATTGCCCTTGATTTAACAGCAATCGCCGATCAACCATCATTTGCCGAGGTCAAAGATACGGTAAATAAAACGATTGGCATGTACGCTGACGGTGCGTTTGATGAATTGTACATGTACTACAATCATTTTGTCAGTGCGATTCAAAACGATGTTGTCGAGAAGAAACTTCTTCCGCTCACTGATATTGCTACTTCTAAAAAGCCAATGTCCTATGAATTTGAGCCATCCGCAGAGGAGATATTAGATGTCCTTCTCCCTCAATATGCAGAGAGCCTCATTTTCGGAGCGCTTTTAGATAGTAAGGCCGGAGAGCACGCAGCTCGTATGACAGCAATGAAAAATGCAACCGATAATGCAAAAGAGCTTATTGATTCATATAGTCTAGTTTACAACCGCGCAAGACAGGCAGCCATCACACAAGAAATTACCGAAATCGTGGGTGGAGCTGCAGCGTTGGAATAAAAAATGTCTAGCTAGAGGTGTCTAGCTTCAGGCGCTATCGGCTCGCAGGTCTACAGCCAATCCGTCTTGAAGGTTAAAGAACAACCTTCCAGTCGGCTCGTCTTATGCTTGTCGGGGATAAACGAGCGCCTTCAGCATTTCAAATAGTCTAGCTGCGACGCCTACCCCCTCGCAGGTCTACAGCCAATCCGTCAAGGAGATTAAAGAACAATCTCCATGCCGGCTTGTCTTATGCTTGTCGGGGGTGGACGAGGCGTCTCCGCTTTTCATTTAGTCTAGCTTCAGGCGCTATCCCCTCGCAGGTCTACAGCCAATCCGTCTTGAAGGTTAAAGAACAACCTTCCAGTCGGCTCGTCTTATGCTTGTCGGGGATAAACGAGCGCCTTCAGCATTTCATTTTAGGAGGGAAAAAGATGAACAAAGGACGCGTTGTTCAAGTTATGGGTCCAGTTGTTGACGTAAAGTTCGCTAGCGGACAACTACCTGAAATCTATAACGCTTTAACAATCGTTAACGAAGCGCGTGACGAATCAGTTGCCATCAACTTAACTCTTGAAGTTGCCCTTCATTTAGGTGATGATACAGTTCGTACGATTGCAATGGCTTCAACAGACGGTTTAACACGTGGGGCTGAAGTAACGGATACAGGTGCACCAATCTCTGTTCCAGTTGGAGACGTAACATTAGGACGTGTATTTAACGTACTTGGTGAAAACATCGACCTTGATGCACCAATTCCTGCTGATGCTCGTCGTGATTCAATCCATAGAGAAGCACCTAAGTTTGAACAGCTTTCGACTGAAGTTGAAATTCTTGAAACTGGAATTAAAGTAGTAGACCTTCTTGCTCCTTACATCAAGGGTGGTAAAATCGGTCTATTCGGTGGTGCCGGTGTTGGTAAAACCGTTTTAATCCAGGAATTAATCAATAACATCGCTCAAGAGCACGGCGGTATCTCTGTATTCGCTGGTGTAGGTGAGCGTACTCGTGAAGGTAATGACCTTTATCATGAAATGACAGATTCAGGCGTTATCAAGAAAACAGCGATGGTATTCGGTCAGATGAACGAGCCACCAGGAGCACGTATGCGTGTTGCTTTAACTGGTTTGACAATGGCTGAATTCTTCCGTGATGACCAAGGACAAGACGTTCTTTTCTTCATGGATAACATCTTCCGTTTCACTCAAGCAGGTTCGGAAGTGTCGGCCCTTTTAGGACGTATGCCTTCTGCCGTTGGTTACCAACCAACTCTTGCTACTGAAATGGGTAAACTTCAAGAACGTATTACATCAACAAATGTTGGTTCTGTTACATCTATCCAAGCGATTTACGTTCCTGCCGATGACTATACGGATCCAGCTCCAGCAACAACATTCGCTCACTTAGATGCAACAACAAACCTTGAGCGTAAGCTTTCTGAAATGGGTATCTACCCTGCGGTGGATCCACTTGCATCAACTTCTCGTGCATTGTCACCTGAAATTGTTGGAGAAGAACACTATGAAGTAGCTCGTCAAGTTCAATCAACACTACAAAAATATAGAGAATTACAAGATATCATCGCAATCTTAGGTATGGATGAGCTTTCTGATGAAGATAAGCTTGTTGTATCACGTGCGCGTCGTATCCAAGTATTCTTATCACAAAACTTCCACGTTGCTGAACAGTTCACTGGACAGCCAGGTTCATACGTACCTGTTAAAGAAACTGTTAAAGGTTTCAAAGAGATTCTTGAAGGTAAATGGGACCACCTTCCAGAAGATGCTTTCCGTCTCGTAGGTCGTATCGAAGACGTAATCGAGAACGCAAAGAAAATGGGCGTAGAGGTCTAAACTAGGACCAGGAGGGTAAAAAATGAAGACGATTAAAGTCAGTGTTGTTACTCCCGATGGCCCGGTGTATGAATCAGATGTGGAAATGGTCAGTACAAAAGCTCTAAGCGGTGAGCTTGGGATTTTACCAGGACACATTCCAATGGTTGCACCGTTACAAATAGGAGCCGTCCGTTTAATCACGGGTGGAAATACAAAGTACATTGCAGTGAGTGGAGGCTTACTCGAAGTAAGGCCTGATCAAGTATCTATCTTGGCAGAGTCTGCTGAAGTTTCTGATCACATCGATGTTGAACGTGCAATGAAAGCGAAAGAACGTGCAGAACAACGTTTACATGCACAAAAGCAAGAACATGTTGATTTTAAACGTGCTGAACTTGCCTTACAAAGAGCCATCAACCGTATCACGATTGCAGGCAAATAATAAAGATACTAAACACCTTTCGGTTATAAATAGCCGGAGGGTGTTTTTTTGAGGAATTAGCGAGAGAACCATTGGAAGCTACTTGAACTAGCTTCCAACCAGTTATTAGTTGATGTGCAATAAGTTCCGAGAGCTGCGAAATCATGTACGAAAGCACCGCAATCCCAAGAAAGAACACAAATTTTATAGAAAATTCCAGAACGGAATCTGTAGAAATAACGCAGATCCGCAATTCTCCTGGAAACACCCGCAATAAGCCGAAGAATCCCCGCAATTATTGCCAAAATCCCCGCAATAAAGCGCAGAACAGCCGCAATCATCGCTAAAACCCCCGCAATCAACCCGAAACTCTCCTACAAACACCTCACCAACCATAGCAAAACTCAATACAAATCCACAGTCACTCCAAAATTCCACCAACTCTAGCATAGCTGACTAGAAATGACTCATTTTCTCTGCAAAAAAAATCAAAACCTCTGTAAAATATCAAAAATCAACAGAGTCCGCCAAACGCCCCTGAAAATTTCACTACATACTATCATCTTAAGAAAATAGTTCGTTAATTAGTGAACAATTATTGACAATTCTCACAGACAAGAAGTAAAAATTAGCTTTTAATAAAAGAATAGGCTTGGGAATAGACTGGAAATGTAGGTATATTCAGGATTAATGAATGGAAAATCTTTACTATCAAAAAAATGGAAGATTGTCATTTTAAAAGTCTCCAGGCTTTATCGACACAAGTTTGTAACAATGTTATAATGAATTCGGTTACAAGTTAAAAAGTTTAGAAAAGTTATACGACTTTGGAGGGGAAGGGGTATGGAACTTTTAAACTTATATCAGAATAACTATCTGATTGTAGTGGTGTTTCTATGTCTCGGGGTATTACTACCAGTGGTGGCCCTGTTTTTGGCAAAACTTTTACGTCCAAGTGTTCCTTCGGATGCAAAATACACCACATATGAAAGTGGTAACGATCCATTTAATGACTCGCTCATTCAATTTAACGTTCGTTACTATATTTTTGCCCTGTTATTCGTCATTTTTGACGTGGAAACAGTCTTTTTGTATCCATGGGCAGTTGCCTATGAAAAGCTAGGGATATTCGCTTTAATAGAAATGCTTATTTTCGTATTTATGCTACTTATCGGACTTGTCTATGCATGGAAGAAGAAGGTGCTAAAATGGATTTAAGACTAGAGAACATCTCACCAGAGGAAATGGAAGAGGTAAGACGATCAGTTCTTGTGGCATCACTTGATCAAATAAAAGGCTGGGCTCGGAGTAACTCATTGTGGCCAATGACATTCGGGCTTGCTTGTTGTGCCATCGAAATGATGGCGTCAAGTAGTGCTCATTATGATTTAGACCGTTATGGAACTTTTTATCGGAATTCTCCGCGCCAATCTGATGTCATGATTGTTTCTGGAACCGTAACAAAGAAAATGGCTCCAATCCTAAGACGTCTGTATGATCAAATGGCGGAACCGAAATGGGTTATTGCTATGGGTTCTTGTGCAACAGCAGGTGGACCATATGTGAAATCCTATTCAGTTGTTAAAGGGGTTGACCAAATCGTTCCAGTGGATGTCTATATTCCAGGATGCCCACCAAACCCAGCAGCCCTAATCTATGGAATCAATAAATTAAAAGAGAAAATCCGTTACGAGGCGAAGACCGGGAAGAAGGTGATCTAATCGATGAGCGGAGAAAAAGATTTAGAACAACTAAAAAGAGAAGCGGCTGAAAAAGCGAAAGCCGCTGCCTTAGCAAAGAAAAAGGCAAAGGAGCAACAAGAAGCGTCAGCGCCAGAAGCACCAGCAGAAGATGAAGACATGACGAAAAAGAAAGCTGCCGCCGCTGCGAAAGCAAAAGCTGCCGCGCTAGCAAAGAAGAAAGCGCAAGAGCAACAAGAAGCGTCAGCGCCAGAAGCACCAGCAGAAGATGAAGATATGGCGAAAAAGAAAGCTGCAGCCGCTGCGAAAGCGAAAGCCGCCGCGCTAGCAAAGAAGAAAGCGCAAGAGCAACAAGAAGCGTCAGCGCCAGAAGCACCAGCAGAAGATGAGGATATGGCGAAAAAGAAAGCCGCCGCCGCCGCGAAAGCAAAGGCCGCCGCCGCCGCGAAAGCAAAGGCCGCAGCAGCTGCAAAAGCGAAAGCTGCAAGAGCGAACGCAGAGACTCCAGAAGAGACGGGAGGAGATGATGCGAAGGCGAAAGCAATTGCAGCCGCAAAGGCAAAGGCTGCAGCAGCTGCGAAAGCAAAAGCCGCAGCGAAAGCAAAACAAGAAGGTGGAGACGCAGGAGGCGATGATGCGAAAGCGAAGGCTATTGCCGCCGCAAAAGCAAAAGCCTCCGCAGCCGCTGCAGCTAGAGCAAAAGCGGGTGGAAAGACTGCTACTGCCCCAGTTGAAGAGGAAAAGCCTTCAGCAAATCAGTCTTATCTTGATAAATATGTGAAAGTAATCGAACAGCATCTTGGAAATGAAGTTTTAGAAGAATCCTATATTAATAGGCTTTCCAAGGATGTTCCTACCCTCGTTGTGAAACGGGATACCTATTATAAAGTCGTACAATTCCTCAAATATAATGAACAATTAGGCTTTGATTATTTATCAGAGTTACATGGCGTCGATTATGAGACCCATATGGAAGTATATGTTCACCTATACTCCTATAAAAATAGTCAATCAGTCGCTGTAAAAGTGAAGCTAGATCGGGATGAACCAGTCATTGAATCATTATGTCCTCTCTGGGCGGGAGCGAATTGGCCTGAATGTGAGGCATATGACTTGTTGGGAATCAAGTTCCTCAATCATCCGAATTTACACCGCATTATGCTTGGTGAAGATTGGGTCGGTCATCCACTTAGAAAAGACTATGAACCGTATGATGTGGAGGTGTAGACATGCTCAGAACAGAAGAAATGCTTTTGAATGTAGGACCTCAGCATCCTAGTACACACGGTGTCTTTCGGTTGATTTTAAAAATTGATGGGGAAACCATTAAAGAAGCGAAACCGGTAATCGGCTACCTTCATCGTGGTACGGAGAAGCTGGCAGAAGACCTTCAATACACACAAATTATTCCATATACAGACCGGATGGACTATGTTTCCGCCATGACAAACAATTATGTCATCTGTCATGCCGTGGAAACGATGATGGGAATCGAAATCCCTGAGCGTGCTGAATATCTACGGGTCATGGCGATGGAACTTGGCCGCGTGTCCAGTCACCTTTTATGGTGGGGGACATTCGTACTCGATTTAGGAGCAACAAGTCCACTCCTTTATGCATTCCGCGAAAGAGAAATGATTCTTAATCTATTAAACGAACTGTCTGGTGCCCGTTTAACCTTTAACTATATGCGTGTTGGTGGAGTCAAATGGGATGCGCCGGAGGGTTGGGTTGATAAAGTAAGAGAATTCATTCCTCATATGCGTGAGCAGATCAAAGGGTATCATGACCTTGTGACAGGAAATGAAATCTTTCTTAATCGTGTAAAAGGAATTGGAAAATATACAAAAGAAGATGCGCTCAATTATTCGTTAAGTGGGGCAAATCTTCGTTGTACAGGTGTCAAATGGGATCTTCGTAAAAATGAACCATACTCCATTTATGACAAATTCGATTTTGATGTACCAACAAGGGAAGAGGGAGATGTACTATCTCGCTATCATATTCGCTTTGCTGAGATTGAAGAATCGTTGAAAATATTAGAGCAATGTGTGGAACAGTTTCCAGAAGAAGGACCGGTTATCGCGAAAGTACCGAAAATTATTAAAGCGCCAAAAGGAGAGGCATTTGTACGAATTGAATCTCCACGTGGTGAAATAGGATGCTACATCGCAAGTGATGGAAAGAAAGAACCGTACCGCCTGAAATTTAGAAGACCATCATTTTATAATCTGCAAATTCTCCCGAAACTTTTGGAAGGAGAAAGCATCTCGAATTTAATTGCCATTCTAGGAGCAGTTGACATTATCCTAGGGGAGGTGGATGGCTAATGGTACAGGATTTATTACAATCACAGCCGGGACTATTAAACTTTGGGATTTTCTTTTTGCTAGCCGTCGTTCTTCTTTTTGTCATACTCGGATTTGTTACATACGCCATTTTGGCAGAGCGAAAAGTAATGGGTTTTATGCAAATGCGCTACGGTCCCAATCAAGTTGGCGGTCCATGGGGATTGCTGCAAACCGTGGCAGACGTACTCAAACTTTTGCTAAAAGAAGATACGATTCCAAAGCTAGCAGACAGACCGTTATTTATATTAGCACCTGTCATTGCATTTGCTCCTTCCTTTATCGTCATTGCCACCATTCCCTTTACGGATAAATTGCAATTTGCCGATATCGGTGTAGGTCTCCTCTATTATATTGCCGTTTCAGGTTTAACGACAATTGGGGTTGTCATGGCAGGTTGGTCATCAAATAATAAATATGCCTTACTTGGTGGAATGCGTGCAGCAGCACAGATGATTTCATATGAAATTCCGCTTGTCATGTCTGTTCTTGGTGTTATCCTTTTAACAGGAAGCATGAATTTAAATGAAATTGTTGCAGCCCAGGAAAATGTTTGGTACATTCTTCTCCAGCCAATCGGATTTTTAGTGTTTTTCATTGCGTCTGTGGCAGAGTTAAACCGAATTCCATTTGACCTTCCTGAAGCAGAAAACGAACTGATTGCCGGGTATTTTGTTGAGTATTCAGGCTTCCGTTGGGCGTTTTTCATGCTTGCAGAATATGTCTATATGTTTGCGATGGCATCATTGACGACAGTGTTATTCTTAGGAGGCTGGCTGCCAATCTTTTCATTCCTAGATTTTATTCCAGGAGCCGTCTGGTTTGCCTTAAAGTTCAGCTTCGTCGTGTTCATATTGCTTTGGTTCCGCAGCACGTTCCCACGTATTAAAGCGGACCAATTGATGGAATTTGGATGGAAGGTACTTTTGCCGGTGGCACTTGCAAATATCTTCTTAACGGCCATTATTAAGGAACTCTTACGCCTGTTTTAAAAGCTGTTTCGGTAAAAAATATGGTTTTTAACGCTAAATACTTTAACGACTGCTATATATTAAGAGATGGACTAACTCTTATTCCTAACAGCAGCTATGTTTGCGATATGAGCCTTTTTAAAAGAAGTATCACTTTTATATAAGAGGTGAAAATACATGCTTGGATTAGCGAAAGGTTTAAAGTATACCCTGAAAAACTTAACAAAGGAAAAACCAACCTACGATTATCCGAAAAAGCCGATTCCTTTGCCAGACCGATTTCGAGGGATCCAGAAATTTTACCCGGAAAAATGTATTGTTTGTAACCAATGTGCCAATATTTGTCCGACAGATTGCATTCAATTAACGGGGAAAAAGCATCCTGATCCAACGAAAAAGGGAAAAATCATTGATACGTATGATATCAATTTTGAAATTTGTATCCTCTGCGATTTATGTACAGAGGTTTGTCCGACAGAAGCGATCGTCATGACCAATAATTTTGAACTTGCTGAGTATAGCCGCGATGATCTTTTTAAAAACCTTGAATGGTTGGACGAAAATGATGAGAATGTTCGGAAGGTGAATAAAGCATGACATTTTCAGGTGAACTACTAGCATTCCTTATTCTAGCCATTGTTGCGGTCATGGGCGGCGTGCTCTTACTCCATTTAACAAAGGTTGTTCATATGGTCGTGGCGCTTGTCTTCACATTTGTCAGCCTGGCGGGGATTTACATCCTCTTGTCAGCTGAATTTGTAGCCGTTGTACAAATTCTGATCTATTCAGGTGCGATTACGATTATTATGCTCTTTGGAATCATGCTGACGCGTCATAATGATCACAGTGAAGAGCAGGGAGGAAGATTGAGAAAAATTCTCCTCTTTTTAGGCGTTCTGGGCTTTGCCTTTGCAGTCTACATTGGCATTTATAACTTAGACTTCAACGCACAACCAGTCGCTCTTCATGAAAATAATACGGAACAAATTGGGATAGCCCTTTACTCAAAGTACATTATCCCGTTTGAATTAACATCCGTTGTCCTTTTAGTAGCCTTAATTGGTGCTATTATTCTAGCAAAAAAAGACAATGAAGAGGAGGCGAAAAAGGAATGAGTGGAGTTCCCATTTCTGCCTACCTTACGCTTGCTTTAGTGTTATTTTGTATCGGTTTATATGGTGCACTAACGAAGCGCAATACCGTCATCGTGTTAATTTCCATCGAGCTTATGCTTAATGCGGTCAATATTAACCTTGTAGCCTTTAGTAAGTTCGGCATGGCTCCTTCAATTGATGGGCAAGTATTCGCCCTCTTTACGATTGCCATTGCTGCTGCAGAGGCTGCGGTCGGTTTAGCGATCTTAATCGCTCTTTACCGCAACCGTAAAACAGTCAATATTGATGAAATGGACACGATGAAAAACTAAAACGACCCGCCAAAGTTGCGGGCCTCAATCAAACGCGTGAGAACAAGCGTGTTCTAAAAAGGGGATTGTGATATTGATGGAGAATGCATGGATCATACCGCTTTTCCCGCTTTTATCATTTTTGTTCCTTCTTCTATTTGGGAGGAGATTAAAGGAAAATAGTGCGTACATCGGAATGGTGCTTACGCTAGCCTCCTTAGTCTACTCATTGGTGGTGTTGTTTGACCGCTTCAGCCACCCGACTTATAAAGCCGAAGCGACATGGCTTACAATAGGGGATGTTCAATTAACAGCGGGTTTTGAAATCAATCAATTAAATGCGTTAATGCTCGTCATCGTATCGCTTGTTAGCTTTCTCGTACATACTTATTCAAAAGGCTACATGCATGGAGACGGGCGATTTCATATTTTTTATGCCTATTTAGGGTTATTTACTTTTGCAATGTTAGGACTCGTCGTATCGCCTAACCTTTTGCAAACGTATATTTTCTGGGAACTTGTCGGGGCTGGTTCCTTCCTCTTAATCGGATTCTACTTTTACAAAGAGGAGGCAAAGGCCGCTGCCAAAAAAGCGTTTATCATGACTCGTATCGGAGATGTTGGCCTCCTCATCGGGATGATTCTATTATTCTGGCAAGTGGGAAGCTTTGAGTACGATGCGATTTTCCTTGCCGTGGAAGAAGGAAGTATTTCCGCAGGGATGATTACCCTAACCGCGATCCTGATTTTTATCGGGGCAGTGGGAAAATCAGGTCAGTTTCCATTACACACTTGGTTGCCTGATGCGATGGAAGGTCCGACACCAGTTTCTGCGTTAATCCATGCTGCCACAATGGTAGCGGCTGGTGTGTACTTAGTTGCCGCAGTATTCCCGCTCTTTGCAGCAAGTGAAGCAGCTTTAATGACAGTGGCTGTTATCGGTGCATTCACGGCCATCTTTGCAGCAAGCATTGGTTTAGTACAAAAAGATATTAAAAGAGTACTAGCATACTCAACCGTCAGTCAGCTTGGCTATATGATGTTAGCTCTCGGTTCAGCCGGCTATGTAGCAGGCGTCTTCCACTTAATGACACATGCTTTCTTTAAAGCATTGTTATTCTTGGCGGCTGGTAGTGTCATTCACGCTGTCCACACTCAAAATATTGAAGAGATGGGCGGTTTGTGGAAAAAGCTTAAAGTGACAGGACCATTGTTTTTAATCGGAACGCTTGCCATTAGTGGGGTTCCGTTATTCTCTGGATTCTTTAGTAAGGATGAAATTTTGATTTCAACTTGGGTTCACGGGAATACCGGCCTATTCTGGTTAGCTGTCATTGCCGCTTTCTTTACAGCATTCTATATGTTCCGCCTTTTCTTTATGGTCTTTACAGGTGATGCCCGCAGCAAGCAGAAAGACGTTCACGAGTCACCATCTGTGATGACTTTTCCAATGATTGTGCTTGGGATTCTAGCAGTCGTTGCCGGTTATGTGAACACGCCATGGTTTGGCACCTTCCTCGGTGACTGGCTTGTCGATGGAAATGAAGCTTTAGGTCATGGTCATATCGAAGGACCGGCATGGATTATGATTGTGGCGACAGTGGTGTCTTTACTCGGAATTTACTTGGCATGGCTCATGTATGGAAAGAAATCGCTCCAAAGAGAGTGGCTGACAACAAGAGCACCGATTATGTATAACATTTTGTACAATAAATACTATATCGATGAGTTTTATCAACTAACAGTCGTAAAGGCAACGAAAGGCTTTACAGCGATACTTAGCTTTATAGAAACCTTTATTGTCGAAGGAATTGTCAAGCTCGTGACTGCCATCGTTCATGGTCTTGGAATCATGGGATCCAAACTTCAAAACGGTCAAGTTCAAGCATATGGGACAGTGGCATTTGTTGGATTGGCTCTTTTAATTGTGATTTTCGCATTAACAGGGGGGTACTTAAAATGAACGAATACTTTTTATCGATCCTAGTGTTCTCCCCTCTTTTAGGAATAGCTGTGCTCGCTCTTTTGCCAAAAACACAAGAAACGGCGATTAAAGCAGTCGGATTCATCGCAACGTTACCTGCTCTTCTGTTAGCGCTAATCGCCTTTATTGGCGGGAGCGACAATTTACAGAAATACGATGTGCATGTTGAATGGATTCGCTTTGGAGATTATGCTGTCTTCGATTTATTTAAAATCGATTATGAATTAGGCTTAAATGGTTTCTCGTTAGTGTTAATCGTGCTAACAGCGGTTATTTCTACACTTGCAGCTGTTGCTTCTGTTCATATTAAAAAAGAATGGAAGGGCTACTTCATGCTATTCCTTTTACTTGAAGTAGGGATGCTCGGAGTATTTGCCGCCCAAAACTTAATTCTCTTCTTTATCTTTTTCGAAATTACGATGATTCCAATGTTCTTCTTAATTGGAAAATGGGGATATTTTGAAAAAGAAAAAGCGGCTTACAGCTATTTAATTTATAATGGCTTAGGGTCTGCGATACTTTTAATCGTCATCATGGTTTTGTTTGCGAGAACAGGTACGTCAAATATTGACGCCCTCGCACAGCTCATGACGATCGAGAATCCAAATACGGTTTCACCTTTCTCTGAGTCCTTGAAATTTGGATTATTGATTGCCCTTCTTATTGCGTTCGGTGTGAAGCTGCCAATTTTTCCATTACATACGTGGATGCTCCGTGTTCACGTGCAAGCACCACCATCCATCGTCATGCTTCACTCAGGGATTTTATTAAAAATTGGTGCCTTCGGTTTAATCCGTTTCGGAATGGGAATCTTCCCAGAACAGTTCCAATCAATTGCCGTATTGCTTGCAGTACTAGGGGTTATCAATCTTTTATACGGAGCATTTCTAGCATTTAAGCAGACCGATTTTAAAATGGTTCTTGCCTACTCGTCGATATCCCATATGGGAATTGTCCTCATTGGTTTAGGGGCATTGAACGAGGCTGGCATTCAGGGCGCCATTTTCCAAGTCGTTTCACATGGGTTAATTTCCGCTCTTCTTTTCTTCTTAGTGGGAGTGTTTTACGAAAGGTTCCATACATCCGCGATTGGAAATCTTGGTGGGATGGCAAAAGGAATGCCGCTTACAGCAGGTTTCCTATTAGCTGGAGCCCTAGCGTCTCTTGGCTTGCCTGGAATGTCCGGCTTTGTTAGTGAGTTCATGGCTTTCCTTGGATTATTTGAAGAGATGCCGGTGCTGGCTGCTATCGGCTGTATCGGAATTATTATGACCGCAGTCTACTTACTAAGAGCAGTTCTAGGCATTACTTATGGAAAGGCGAACCGAGAGTTTGCTGCTGTGTCTGATTTAAAGTCAGTGGAATTTATTCCAGTCGTTACATTATTAGCGTTAATTGTGTTAATTGGTGTATACCCAAGTGTACTAAGCGAACTGCTACATTCCACACTTGAGACAATCATGCTTGGGTTAGGGGGTTGATGAAATGGATCTAGATACACTTTTATCATTTCAATGGGGAGCAATGGCACCAGAGTTTATCATCCTTGGAGTGGCGACCATTTTATCAATTGTAGACCTTTTTGCACCAAAGCATTTTGACCGAAGAATTCTCGGTTGGGTAGGGTTCGCAGGTATCCTTGCAGCAATTGCCGCATTACTGAATTTATTGGCTTTAGATACGGTTTCCATTCTATACGATACGTTTAAACTTGATCCATTTGCCAAAGTGTTTAAGCTTCTCTTACTCATCGGGGCAGCCTTAATTTTGCTCCTTGCCATAAGCTACAAGCCAAAAGAAGGGATGGAAGAGTTTAAAGGGGAATTCTACTATCTTTTATTAGCAGGCTTGCTCGGAACGATGATCATGGCTTCAAGTGGCGACTTAATTACTTTATTTGTGGGCTTAGAGTTGCTTTCCTTGTCCTCCTATATATTAGCTGGAATTCGGAAAAAGCATCTTCCTTCCAATGAATCAGCAATGAAATACGTCATTAATGGCAGTATTGCCACAGCGGTCACATTATTTGGGATGAGTTATCTTTACGGAATTACGGGGACAACCAATTTAGCGGAAATGACGAATATTCTACCGCAATTGAATAATTCTCAGTTTAGCTATTTAATGGGTCTTGCCTTTTTCATGATCTTGGTCGGTCTTTCCTTTAAACTGGCAACCGCTCCATTTCATATGTGGGCACCAGACGTGTACCAAGGAGCCGCAACTCCAGTTACTGCATTCTTAAGCGTTGTGTCGAAAACAGCAGGATTTGTCATTTTAATCCGAATTGTCGTTGTCGTTTTTGCCAATACACAATCTGGAGCGACTGGTGTCGATTCAGTTACACCACTCCTATTCAAATTGCAAGATTATATCGCTGTTTTAGCAGGTGTAACAATGGTAATTGGAAATGTTGTTGCTTTAAGACAGCGAAACATAAAACGCTTATTTGCTTATTCTAGTATTGCTCATGCAGGTTATTTGTTAGTTGCTGTAACGACGATGTCAGCCTTTATGTTTGAAACGGTATGGTTCTACTTAGGAGCGTATCTCTTCATGAACGTTGGAGCTTTTGCTGTCATTCAATTGATGACTGCTAAAAATGACATCGAGGATATTGGTCAGTTTGCTGGAATGTACAAACGGACGCCATTGCTTGCGGTGACAATGGGAATCTTTATCCTCTCATTAGCAGGGATTCCGGGAACAGCCGGATTCATCGGAAAGCTAAACATTTTCATCGGCGCATTAGTATCTGAACCAGCGCACTATATTCTAGCATCACTTATGATTGCCACAACCGTGGTATCTTATTTCTACTACTTCGGCATTTTAACGCAAATGTTCTTTAGACCATCTCCAGAAGAAGGGGAAGTAGAGAAAATGAAAATACCGGTTGGCGTTGGCATAGCGATTGGAATTTGTGTCGTGGCAACGATCGTATTTGGACTCTTTCCAAACATCGCCCTCGACTTCTTCCACACGAACTTCGGAGGATTTCAATAAAGGGATTTTCTGATTTGGGGGAATCAGAACGGACCAACAAGGGGATTTTAATAGAAGAACGAGAAAAAGAAGGGGAAAGGGAGCCCCTTCTTTTTTTGTGAGAATAGTGTGCATGTGCGCTGAATAATGCAGATCATGATTAAGGGGAATGCCCATAGACACAAGAGTATAATGTGCATTCGGACAAAACGAGGAATGGCCAAGTGGATTTAGTCCGAATAGAAGGGTTATTCGGACAAAAGGCGGAAGCAGCAAATGGATTTAGTCCGAATAGAGAGAGCATTCGGACAAAACGAGCAAAGGCCAAGTGGTTCAAGTCCGAATAGAAGGTTTATTCGGACAAGAGACGGAAGCGCCAAGTGGTTTTAGTCCGAATAGAAGGTTTATTCGGACAAGAGGCGGAAGCAGCAAATGGTTTTAGTCCGAATAGAAGGTTTATTCGGACAAGAAGAGGGAGCAGCAAGTGGTTCAAGTCCGAATAGAAGGGTTATTCGGACAAGAGACGGAAGCACCAAGAGGTTCAAGTCCGAATAGGAGGGTTATTCGGACAAGAGGCGGAAGCACAAAGTGGATTTAGTCCGAATAGAAAGGTTATTCGGACAAGAAGAGGGAGCACCAAGTGGTTCAAGTCCGAATAGAAGGTTTATTCGGACAAGAGGCGTGAGCACCAAGTGGTTCAAGTCCGAATAGAGAGGGCATTCGGACAAAACGAGCAAACTTTAAGGGATGTCAGTCCGAATAGAACACTTATTCGGACAAAACAAAAAACCCAAGGGATTTCACTCCAAATTAAGCATCCATCCTAACAAAAACCATAACCCAATGAGTACCTTACCAATTCCTAACCAACAGCGATAATCGCTCCCAATAAAATAAAAAAATAAAACCAAATGAAACCTTTTTGCTACTTATACGTCAAATAGAAAGGTGAACTTACGAATGCTATAATATGTGTTAGCGTGAAAAAGGAGGAGTATGTCCATGACTGCAGGATTTGGGCACCAAGCACTCATTAGTATTTTGTCACATCTGGGCTTTATTGCTTTGGCTTGGTGGGCTTTACAAAGCTTAAACTTTGATAAATTTTTACGAGCTAACCGCATATTTGAAGCACGAGTATTGTTTATATTATTGTCTATTGTCATTGGTTCAACCGTAAGTAATTTTTTCCTCGAGTACCTTTTATGGTCACAACAACTACCAATGATTTTTCAATAATGTTGTGTAATGTTTTTCAGGCCAACCGAGAAAACAGCACTATAAAATGTGAAAAAAGTTCAAATTCAGAAATAACCGAAACTATGACTGAAGGCTATCAAATTGGAAAATTTTCTTTAAAAGCAAGCTTAGGGCTTGGATAAATGGGGAAATAAACATAAGAAAGATAGGTCATCGTACCTTTTATATTTCTGGAATTATTCGATACAATTCTTTTTGTGTGATAAAAAAGCGCTCTAGTTTCATTCATTTTTAAAAGCTTGCATATTTGTCAAAAAGTGACGACAACTCGTCAGTATGCTTCTTCTCTTCTTGGTAACAATGGTACTAAGGGGAGGAGTTATAGAGATGAAGAAAAATTGGTTGGCAGTAATTACCGTAGTTGTAATCATGGGAGTTTTATTTGTTCACGCAGGAGAAAAATTGGCAAATACCAAAAATAAGCACGACCTTTTATCAATAGTGACAGTTTTAAAAGGTGAGAATATAGATATCAATGAATGGTCTTTACATGCAAGAGAAAAATTAGAGGCTGACAGCCCAGAGGAAATTCAGAATTATGTGCAGCAACTCCAAAGCATTTTTCCAAACTGGACATGGGAGCTCAGTTCTGATTCTGAAAAATGGGAAGCAAAAGCGAGCCAAATATCTAATCAGGGAATGGAAGAGAGCATTCAAATACTATCTACCCTCACAGATCACAACCCACAAACTTACATTATTTATGAAATCCGAGGTAAGAATTTTACGCAAGAAACAGAGCAATTTATAAATGAGGATCTTAATGAACTACTATCTGACATATTTCGAGAAAATACCACAATTTTCACTTGTGTAAAAGGTGAAATCAATGATAAGATGAATACGTCTTTGCCTTTTACTGTAAATCAGTTGCTTGATAAGTTTGAGGCAGAAGAAATTGAATCACTTATTGAAGAAGATTTTATCTCGACGTCAGCTTACTCACCATTATTTTCCAATGGGTTAATGACGAAAAATCAAGATATGAATTTACAACTTGGAATCCGAACAACAGGATTGGGCGCAAAGACTACCCTTGTAGTTGGCACACCAATCATAACGATTGAATATTAATATAGAGAAATTGGACGCGGAGGGGAATACACTTGGAAAAAATCATCGTCCGCGGCGGTAGAAGGCTGAGCGGTTCTGTTAAAGTAGAAGGAGCAAAGAATGCAGTTTTGCCGGTTATTGCCGCATCATTATTAGCAAGTGACGGAAAAAGCGTAATTCGTGATGTGCCAACTCTCTCCGATGTATACACGATCAATGAGGTATTACGCTATTTAAACGCCGATGTGACGTTTAAAAATAATGAAGTCACTGTCGATGCATCTAGAGAGTTAAAAGTAGAAGCACCATTCGAATATGTTCGTAAAATGCGTGCTTCCGTATTAGTAATGGGCTCATTACTTGCAAGAAATGGCCGTGCCCGTGTAGCACTTCCTGGAGGATGTGCGATTGGATCGAGACCAATTGATCAGCATTTAAAAGGTTTTGAAGCGATGGGGGCAACGGTTAAAGTAGGAAATGGCTTTATCGAAGCAGAATCAAATGGTCGATTACATGGTGCCAAAATTTACTTGGACTTCCCAAGTGTTGGTGCTACAGAAAATATTATGATGGCCGCTACTTTAGCACAAGGAACGACGATATTAGAGAATGTTGCCAAAGAACCAGAAATTGTTGATTTGGCTAATTTCTTAAATAAAATGGGTGCAAAGGTACGTGGCGCTGGAACTGGAACGATTCGTATTGAAGGAGTTGACGTTCTGTTTGGTGCTGACCATAATATTATTCCTGATCGAATCGAAGCTGGAACATTCATGGTTGCAGCAGCGATTACGGGTGGAAATGTTTTAGTCAAAGGTGCCGTTCCGGAACATTCAACTTCACTTATTGCGAAAATGGAAGAAATGGGTGTTATCTTTGAAGAGGAAGCAGAAGGTTTAAGGGTCATTGGTCCTGATAACTTGAAAGCTGTGGACATTAAGACCATGCCACACCCTGGTTTTCCAACTGATATGCAATCGCAAATGATGGCTTTACTATTGCATGCCAATGGAACAAGTATGATTACGGAGACCGTATTTGAAAATCGCTTCATGCATGTGGAAGAATTCCGCAGAATGAATGCTGATATCAAAATTGAGGGTCGTTCTGTCATTTTAAATGGACCTAGTAACTTACAAGGTGCAGAAGTGGCTGCTACTGATTTAAGAGCCGCAGCTGCCTTAATTTTAACAGGCTTAGTGGCAGACGGTGTCACTCGAGTGACAGAATTAAAGCATCTTGATCGTGGATATGTGGATTTCCACCATAAATTAGCTGCTTTAGGAGCAGATATTGAACGAATTTCTGAAGTAGAAGAAACAGCATCTTTTCCGAAAACATTTGTCGCAGATTTAAATGCATAATGAACGTGAAAAACCGTGAAATGGATTCCCATTTTTGCGGTTTTTTTGCGTTCTTTAGAGATCAAACTAGAGGAAACACCAACATAGACTATTTTGGTTTAGGAGTGAAAAAGTTATGCATTTTTTTCCCTGATTTTTAATTTTGTACATATTAGCTTGTCCATCCCCATATGTATGAAAGGAGAGTATAAGTACTCGAACGATACTTACATATGGAGGCTTAAGAATGCTTAAAATGAAACCAATCGTCGTTTTATCTGCCGTACTATTTGTTGTTACAATCATGATTCCAACACTACTCGTCCTCCCTTTTATGGAAAAAACAACGGGGAAACTCGGTGAAGAGCTAGCTTCTAAAGAAATAGAAGCAGCTGTAGACCAGCCTGCAGTTGAGGTAGCTATCTATCGAGATAGCCTTGACAAAATTGAGAAACTTCCTTTAGAGGACTATATTGCTGGCGTTGTTGCAGCAGAAATGCCTTCTGAATTTGAACTTGAAGCACTAAAGGCACAAGCACTTACGGCCAGAACTTATTATCTTTATTACCTCATGAGTGGCGAAAAAAGTGACAAAATCCCTAAAGAAGCAAATGTATCAGATACAGAAGATCACCAAGTATATAAAAGCGATGAAGAACTAAGAAAAGCTTGGGGGAAGGATTACCAGTGGAAAATGAACAAGATCAAAGAAGCTGTCGCCGCGACGAGCGGTCAAGTGCTAACATATGACGGTGAACCGATTTATGCCGCCTTCTTTTCCACAAGTAATGGATTTACTGAGAACTCAGAAGATTACTGGAGCAGCCCGCTTCCGTATTTAAAAAGTGTGGAAAGCCCTTGGGATGTCAACACAGAGAAATTTAATGGTCAAGAGGTTATAGCTGTCACAGACTTTGAGGAAAAGCTAGGGGTCAAGCTGACAGAGGCAGCCGAAGTAGGTAAAATAATTGAACGAACAAAAGGAAATCGTGTCGGTAAGGTTGATATAAATGGTAAGGTGTTGACTGGTAAGGATATAAGAGAAAAGCTGGGCTTAAAATCATCTGATTTTACATGGGAAAGAAAAGAAGACAACATAATTATTAATACAAAAGGCTTTGGTCATGGAGTAGGAATGAGTCAATACGGTGCAAATGAATTGGCGAAAGGCGGAAAGACCTATAAAGAAATCGTCGAGCATTATTACAGTGGAGCCCAGATTGACACAACACAGACGCTTCTGACAAAAATAACAGCGAGTAAATAAAAAGTACCGAGCACTCAAATGAAGGGGTGCTCGGCATTTTTTTACCTAAAGTATTTCTGAACTCGTTCAAATTGATGTTTACGATAAGCACGATGAACGAAATAGGTAGCGACAATAACTCCGGTTACATCTTTGACAAAATCGATGACAGTCGCTGAGCGGGCAGGAACGAAGGATTGATGAATTTCATCTAGCAACCCATATAAGGAAGCGATCACGGCGCAAACAATGCTCAACGCTAAAGAGAACTTTCCTGTTGTCAGGAGCGCAGCAACCAATAGTAAATAAAGGATGGCAAATTCCACGAGGTGAAGAGACTCTTTGATGAAACGATCAAGTGATAGGTCTGGCAGCTCTACAATCGCATTTGCGGGCATGCTGGACATGAGCCAAATCATGCCCATATAGATAAAAGGTAAAACTCGGATGAACCATTTTAATAAACTTCGCAAGAAAAAATCCCCTTTTTAAAACTTTTTTTCATTTCTTTGCATAATTTTATTGCCTTTGTCGAAAAATAAGATAAAAAAATTTTTTTAAGAAATGTATATATTTATCATGATCTGTTCAGAATGATTGCTGAGGTGATGATAAATGAGAGAGGAAGAAAAGAAACGATCTTCTCAAGATTCAAAGTTGAAGCGCTTCATGAAAAAGCGTTGGGTATACCCAACCGTTTACATTGCAAGTGCTGCAATCATTCTAACCGCGGTTCTTTGGTTCCAAAACAGTAACAATAGTGCAACTGATGATCAAATCGATTACGAGGCTACAGATCTTTCAGGCAGACATGATGAGCCTGCTTTAGAGGTTAACCGTTCTTTAGAAAACTTTGCAATGCCTGTTGTTGATCCAGATTCTGTCGTGATTCAAAAAGAATTCTATGAATACGATGCGCCTGAAGATAAACAGGAAGCAGCTTTAGTGTTCTACAATAATTCATATTATCCGAACACGGGTGTTGACATTGCAATGGAAAACGGTGAAGCATTTGATGTTGTTGCAGCATTAAGTGGTACAGTAACCAATGTTGCAGAAGATTCTCTTTTAGGGAACGTAATCGAAATTGAACATGACAAAGGTATTGTAACACAATATCAATCTGTAGCTGATATTGATGTTAAGGCTGGGGACCAAGTAGACCAAGGACAAGTACTAGCAAAAGCAGGAAAAAGCTTATATAACGAAGAAGCTGGTACTCATGTACATTTTGAAATTCGCAAAGATGGAATTGCTGTAAATCCGCTTGACTATTTTAACAAGCCATTAAGTGATCTGCAGGAAGCAAATTTAACTGAGGAAGTTGATGACAGCGGTAAAGCTGATGAATCAACTGGTACTGAGGAAGAAGCTACTCCTGATCAAGACGAAGAAAAAGACACTACTGATGGTTCAAGCGAAGATGAAACAGAAGAAGACGATACCACTTCTGACGAAGAAGACGCAGATTCAACAGACTCTTCTGACGCTTAATATGATTTGTCATTGTGACCCGCCTAGGCGGGTTTTTTGTTTGTGATTGAGTTTTATTGAAAAATATCTCTATTTGTCTAAGAATTTGGAGAGAGAAATTCGGTGTTCATGAGGGCAAACTATGGTAGGCTCTCTCAAAATCAGTCCTCATAGAGGGTTGATGAGGACAAAGTGAGCCAGGTTCTTGTCAAAATCAGTCCTCACAAAGCGTTCATGAGGACAAACAAAGCTAGACTCCCATCAAAATCAGCCATCATATAAATCAATCCTGCCTCCTGGCTGCCAACTGTCCCCCCAAAGTCCTCATCCAAATAGTAGTAGTTCCGCAAAAACCCCTTTCGTAAAAATTGACAATTTTTTTACAAGTTTTTGCTTGACCTTGAAACCATTTAAATAGATAATGATATTACGAAATTTTCTCAATATTAAATTTATATTGAACTGAAGGTCAATGATATGAACAAAATGTAAAATGCAAAGGGGGAATTTGATGGTCTTTTATTTGTTTGTTACCGTAACTGCTATTTGCTTAATACTCGCGCTACGTAAGAAAAAACCAATCTTCTTAGTCATTCCATTCCTATCTATGATCGTCTATTTCATCATCCAAGTCGCCCTAGTCCCCTTACCCTTTATCGAGACAGTAAAATTTATTTTTAGTTTGAATTAAAGGTTTTTAAAAAAAGTAATTCCTTTGAAAGCGCTTTAATAAGCTTTTAAAGAATTATAAATAGCAAACGATGAAGGAGGGATGAACATAGGGGAGAAGGATGCATGTGACGTTGCTAATGCATAAGGGGAGATAATCTTGGAGGTGGAAAAATGAAGAAAATTGATAAGGATGTTGCCGATCGTTATTTTCGTGAGAAAAACCGTAATATCATTATTTACTTTATTGTGTGGTTTATCGTTTCCTATGGGGTGGTTCTGTTTGCAGAGCCGTTGAGTTCGGTTACCTTTATTGGCTTCCCGCTTCACTACTATATGGGAGCTCAAGGAGCAGTGCTTACCTTTATCATCTTGCTGTTCGTAAATGCCAAACTAGGGGATAAAATTGATCAAAAGTATGGCATTGATGAAAGTAAGAATGAGCAAATTAGCACGGGTACGACATTAGAGCACTAATATACTTTTCCGATTTATTTAAAAACGGGGATGGTCGATTGGGATTCGGAAAAAAGAAAGTATTAAAAACGAATAGCCATAGAGCTATTTTAGGGGGGAAATCATTTGGATGGACAATTCATTGTTTCATTAGCGATTATTCTTGCTACCTTTGCTTTATACATTGGGATTGCGGTCTATAACACGGCAAAGGCGACGTCGGACTTTTATGTAGCAGGTCGAGGTGTACCACCGATTTTCAACGGGATGGCCATCGGTGCAGACTGGATGAGTGCTGCTTCCTTTATTGGGATGGCTGGAACGGTCATGGTTCTCGGTTATGATGGGCTAGCCTATATCATGGGTTGGACTGGAGGGTATTTATTCCTTACCTTTTTATTAGCACCACAGTTACGGAAATTTGGTCGATACACAGTGCCAGAGTTTATTGGTGATCGTTATGACAGTCATTCTGCACGTGTTATTGCCGCAATATGTACAATCATCATCAGTTTTACGTACTCGATTGGGCAGCTTTCTGGTTCAGGGGTTGTTATTGGACGACTTTTTGAAATTGATGCTAAGGTTGGCACGATGATCGGAGTTGTACTCATTGCGATATATGCCGCTTTTGGTGGAATGAAAGGGATTACATGGACGCAGGTGGCTCAATACTTAATTTTGATCACGGCGTATTTAGTTCCGATTATCTTTATGTCCTTACAAATTTCCGGAAATCCAATTCCATGGATATCTTATGGCGAAGTTGTCAGCACATTAGGGGAGTTGGATCGAGAGCTAGGTATTTCTGAATATTTTGCTCCATTTACAAATGGGACGAAGTGGCAATTCCTTGCCTTAATGTTCACATTAATGGCAGGTACAGCTGGGTTGCCGCACGTGATTGTCCGTTTCTATACGGTGTCAACGATGAAAGCGGCTCGTTGGTCAGGAGCATGGGCGTTACTATTTATCGGTCTTCTTTACTTATCTGCACCTGCTTATGCGGCATTCTCTCGCTTCATTTTAATGACACAAGTTGCTGGTAGCCAAATTGCTCAACTTCCAGCTTGGACGAAATCATGGGTTGATACAGGGATGCTTCAAGTAGCGGATACAAATAGTGACGGCGTATTACAATGGAGTGAACTGGTTATTGCCAATGATATCGTCGTTATGGCAACACCAGAAATTGCAAATCTAGGTGTGTTCGTCATTGGGCTTGTAGCGGCAGGAGCGATGGCAGCAGCGCTTTCAACAGCAGGAGGATTAATGATTTCTTTATCTTCTTCCTTCGCACATGATATTTACTATCGTGTCTGGAAGCCACAAGCTTCAGAGAAAAATCGTCTTGCAGTGGCTCGTTGGTCGATTGTTATTGCAACATTATTTGCGGGACTTATCGCACTCAATCCACCAGGCGTTATTACACAAATCGTCGCATGGGCCTTTGCGATTGCGTCCGGAACGTTCTTCCCGGCACTTGTGCTTGGAGTATGGTGGAAACGCTCCAATACGAAAGGAGTTATCTCTGGTCTATTAATCGGATTAGCGGTGACATTAACGTATATATTTGTCGCAAAATATGGTGGCTTCACGATCTTAGGAATCATTGACACAGGTGCAGGAGTTTTTGGTGCGGCTGCAGGATTCTTAGCTAATATCATCGTTTCTCTCGCAACTGAAGCACCACCACAAAAGCTTCAGGATGAAGTCATCAATTTACGATATCCAGAGCAAATGGTCTATAAAGATGGCGAGGTTTGGATGCATGATGGAGAATCAAAACAAGGATAAAGCGTTGCTTGAGGCTGTGCAATCCCACCCCTTTTTTCATGGGGTGGAGGTTGGAACGGCCCTTTCCCTTCTTAAAGACTGTCAGTTCAAACAGTATGATAAAAACGAAATTCTTTTGTACAAGGATAGACAACGAGAAGGTCTAATCCTAATTTTGGAGGGCTTTGTAGAGGTATACGTTGAAAATGAAGTATTAGAGGTTGTCCAAAAGGGGGAAATGCTAGGCTTTTCAAGCATTGCTGATTTTCTTGGGTTTCCCCGTAGGACAAAGGATGAAGTGACGGTCGAATCGAGAGCCGCTAGCAAAGTTAAGGTGATGTATATTCCTTTTCAGGTTATGGCTCGGAGATGGGAGGACCCGTTTGTTCGTGATTATTTGTTAACGCAGGTTGCTGTCAGACTAAGGGATGTATATGGTTCATTAGCTGAACAAGTTCAACTGGCTCGTGAATTTGGAGAAAACGAAGTATTCATGCTTCGAGTGCAAGACATGATGACAGAAAAGGTAATCACAATTGATTCGCATGCAACTGTTATGGAAGCAGCTAAGAAAATGCATGAGCACCACACAAGTTCGATTCTTGTCATGGAGGATGGCGCTCTAAAGGGCATCATCACCGAGCGAGACATCGTAGGCCGCGTTGTAGCAAAAGGTATGCTGTTAACAGATTCAGTCAGCCTCATTATGACGAAAAACCCGATTACGATATCAAGACTTGCCTATTATTATGACGCAATCGGGAGTATCTTTACTAATGGGATCAAGCACTTGCCGGTTGTCGAAGACGGGGAAATCGTGGGGATTGTCACTTTATCTGATCTACTGCGGAAAAAGAATGAGAATGTTATGAAGACGATTAAGCAAATTGAAGAAGCGGATGAAATGGGTCTACCAACTGTTAAAAGGGCTGTGTATTCCATTGTCGATACGCTCCTGCAAGAGAACATTCCCATTGATAAAACCTTGGATATCATTACGAATCTCTATGATCGTTTAGTTGTTCGAATTGTCCACCTCGCCGTAGAGAACCTTAAAAAAAGGGGGATGATCAGCCAACTGAATTCGCCTTTTATCAAATGGGGAGCAGTGGTCGTGGTGAACAATTTATGCTAACGGATCAGGACCATTTCCTCGTTTATAAAACAGGCGCTGAAGCGTACTTTCAGAGATTAGGTACTGAGATTACGAGGCTGATGGAGAGTGCCGGTTATGCACGGTGTAAAGGTTTGATGATGTGCAGTGAAAAGCAATGGCGCGGTAGTCTTCTTGATTGGGAAGACCGTCTGCGAACATGGAGCCTCCAATCGACTCGAGAAAATCTACTACTGGCACAAAACTTTTTCTCTTATCGTTTTATTGTTGGAAGCAAGGACATTCATGAGCAGTTGGAAAATATAATTCTTGCCATGCTGGATAGGTCGAAAATATTTTTGTACCGACTCGCACAAGCGGAACGAGAACACCCGATTCCTACACTCGATCATCCAATCCGATCTCTATTTCGACTTGAGAAAAAAAGCATCGATATGAAAAAAGCGATTCTCTTTCCTTATCACCACAGCTTACAAATTCTAGCTTTGCTGCACGGTATTCCTTCTGGTACCCCTTTGGCAAAAATTAATGCCCTTGAAGCAAAGGGAGCCTTTTCAAAGAACTTTGCTCAAGACTTAAAGGAGGCTGCTAGTCAGCTATTAACCTTGTATGTAAAGCAACGTTGGAAACATGAGGGTAGTTCTATTGTCCAATTCACGAGAATGACGACGCGGGAAAAAGAGGAATTTCTTTTAAGTATAAAAACGATAAAGGAGCTTCAGAATATCGTATTTTCACGGTTTTCGATTTAAAAGGAGGATATATGTTTTTTCAAAAAAGAGTTATTTCCTGTCCATTAATGTATGCAAATATTCCCCTTGCGACACCTCTTGAGAAACTCCGGTTTATCGTGGTTGATACAGAGACAACTGGTTTTCATGTCTCGTCCATAGATCGTTTGATTGAAATAGGGGCCGTCCCAGTCGAAGGATTTCAAGTTTTTGAAAAGGAAATATTCCATTGCTACGTGAATCCTAAACGACAAATTTCTCGGGAAATAACGGAACTAACGTCGATATCAAACGAAATTGTTCAGAATGCGCCGGGTTCATTAGAAGCAATCCGGCGTTTTTTTGACTTTGTCGAAGAGTGGGAAACAGTTTGTATGGTTGGCCATTACATCAGCTTTGATACACTTGTTTTTAAGAGTGAACTAAAGAGAGAAAAGCTGAACCTCAAAAACTTTTATACCATTGATACATTAGATGTCATTAGTACAATTGCTCCATCCTTTGATATGCGAGACTTAGAAAAATACGCACGCATCTTTGGCACGAGAATTTATGAACGCCATCATGCTGTAGGAGATGCTTTAACGACAGCCTATTTATTTACAGAGTTGTTATGGCAATTTAAGCAAAGAGGGAATAACACTTGGGGAGACTTAATTAAAGCGGTAGAGAATAAGTTTCTTTGAAATAGAAAAATACGGGTAAAGAGGAGTGAATAACCAGTGATTAGTCAAATTTTTCAAAAAAATAATGCGATACCTTGTCCCTATTGTGGTTTTCGTGCATATTCCGTTATCCAAGCTAATAAACTGTTACAAACCTTACAAAGAGAGTGTTTGAGGTGAGCAATCGTTTGAGGATGAGAATGGATATATAGTTGGGGTCATGTTTATTTCCTGATAACCAGAAGGCAAATGACTTTCTGACGTACCTGTTTTGGAGGGTGCGGATTAGTAGTACTTGATGAAGCGAGAAAGCGAGTCTCATTTCACACTTCTCACATCCAATTTAGGGAGGGCGAGTGGTGTGCACGATTACATCAAAGAGAGAACTATCAAGATTGGAAAGTATATCGTGGAGACGAAAAAAACGGTTCGCGTAATTGCGAAAGAGTTTGGCGTATCCAAAAGTACAGTCCATAAGGATTTAACGGAGAGGCTACCTGAAATAAACCCAGAGCTTGCAAATGAAGTGAAAGAAATCTTAGATTATCATAAATCAATTCGCCATTTACGTGGTGGTGAAGCAACAAAAATGAAGTATAAAAAGGAGGAACTAGAAAGCGAGCCGATAAAATAGTTACATGAACTCCTTGAAATCATGACAAATTCGATAAAATTCCATCAAAATTTGACAAATTACTACGCTATTTGAACCAAATATGATAGAATTAAAAATTAGGGTAGACTACAATTAAAAAAGAAATTGACATCATGAAAAACGTATAAATAGTGTACGTAATTTAGCACTTTTAGAAATAGATAGGAATCATTTTTTCAAGGAGGATTTGTGGGAATGCTTGCTAGGGATATTGGAATTGATTTAGGAACAGCGAATGTATTGATTCACGTAAAAGGAAAAGGCATCGTATTAAATGAGCCATCTGTCGTAGCGATCGACAAGAATAACAATAAGGTGTTGGCTGTCGGTGAAGAAGCTAGACGCATGGTCGGACGTACACCTGGAAATATTGTGGCGATTCGTCCATTAAAGGATGGGGTCATTGCAGACTTCGATGTAACAGAAGCAATGCTTAAGCACTTTATTAACAAGCTCAATGTTAAAGGTTTCCTTTCAAAACCACGCATTTTAATCTGTTGCCCAACGAATATTACAAGTGTTGAGCAAAAGGCGATTAAAGAAGCAGCAGAAAAAAGCGGTGGAAAGAAAGTGTACTTAGAAGAAGAACCAAAAGTAGCAGCGATCGGTGCAGGGATGGATATTTTCCAACCAAGTGGAAATATGGTCGTTGATATTGGTGGAGGTACAACAGATGTAGCTGTTTTATCAATGGGCGATATTGTCACATCTTCTTCCATTAAAATGGCTGGTGACAAATTTGACAGTGAAATTCTTCATTATATCAAGCGCCAATATAAGCTTTTAATCGGGGAACGTACAGCTGAAAACATCAAAATCCAAATCGGTACGGTTTTCCCTGGAGCACGTAGCGAAACAATGGAAATTCGCGGACGTGATATGGTTTCTGGATTACCAAGAACGATTACAGTTAATTCTGAAGAGATTGAATTGGCTCTACGTGAATCTGTATCTGTCATTGTACAAGCGGCAAAGAGTGTTCTTGAAAGAACTCCACCTGAATTATCAGCGGATATTATCGACCGTGGCGTTATTTTAACTGGTGGGGGCGCACTTTTACATGGTTTCGATCTGCTTTTAGCAGAAGAATTAAAAGTACCAGTTCTAGTAGCAGAAAATCCAATGGACTGTGTAGCGATCGGAACAGGAATCATGCTTGACAATATCGACAAAATTAAAGGCTATCGATTTGCCTAAAAAGAGTAGATGGGGCTTCCAACGTTAGAAGCAAACTAGCTCTATCGCCTGTCAAAAATGGTGATGAGAATCAGTGGAAATGCTGGTACTTGTCACCATTTTCGTGTTTTTGCCTTTTTTCTACAAAATTATACTGTTTATTCGTCAATTTTTTCTTATAATAGAAGATGAATCATTTTCTAATAAAAATAGTAGATATTAATCATAAATGAAATAGAAGGTTTCAAATGAGAGGTGAGATTGAATGTTCAGAGGTTTTTACACTGTAGCTTCAGGGATGCTTGCTCAACAACGAAGAACAGAAATGTTGACGAATAATATGGCCAATGCCAATACGCCAGGTTTTAAAGCGGACCAGTCATCATTACGTGCTTTTCCTGAAATGCTATTGCAACGTTTTGATGAGCAGCAGATTCCAACTGAAAAAGGAATAAATCTTCCTGTAAATAATGTAGTTGGCTCGATTAACACAGGCGTCTACATGCAAGACGTGATGCCAAAATTTATCCAAGGTGATTTGCGTGAAACCGGACAAAAAACAGATCTAGCATTAGTTGATGTCGTCATGCCACAGAATGAAGAAACCGGATATGCTGGCTCGATCTTTTTTACTGTTCAAAATGCAACTGGAGAAACACGTTATACTAGAAATGGTGACTTTACTTTAGATGGACAAGGGTACTTGACGACATCCGCTGGTCATTACGTTCTTGATACAACAGGAAATCGAATTCAACTTTCAAGTGAAGATTTTTCGGTCGATGCTAATGGAGTGCTTATTGGTGCAGCAGGAGAGACAGCGACTTTAGGAATCGGTTATGCTGCAGATCCTTTCCAATTGGTGAAGGAAGGCGATGGCCTTTTACGTAATGAAGCAGGTGGACAGCTTGCGGATGCAAGAGGAATAGCTGGAGCGGAATTTTCACTCCAACAAGGTTTTCTTGAAGGTTCCAATGTGGACGTGAGTCGTACAATGACGGATATGCTAACAGCGTACCGTGCATTTGAAGCGAACCAAAAGATTTTACAAGCTTATGATAAAAGTATGGAAAAGGCAGCCAATGAAGTAGGAAGAATTGGCTAATTACTTCATATCATTCCCATAAGAAAGGAGGCTGACGTATGAATCGTACAATGGTAACAGCAACGAATACTTTGGCGCAGCTCCAAAAGCAAATGGACATTATTTCAAATAATATCGCCAATATTGATACGAACGGATATAAAAGAAGAGATGCAACCTTCACAGAATTGATGTATCAGCAGTTTAATAATCAAAGAAATGCTCAAGATGAAGTGGGGCGTTTAACTCCAAATGGGGTACGTCAAGGTACAGGGGCAAAGCTCGCTCAGGCGCAGCTAGTTATGACGCAAGGTAGTATTAAAGGAACCGATCGTGCGCTTGATACAGCTTTTGTGAAAGAAGGTCAAATGTACAAGGTGTTGGTTCAAACAGATGCAGGCAACGAAATGCAATATACTCGTAATGGAGCGCTTTATTTATCACCAATTGGAGAAAATGAATTAGCTCTTGTGAATGCAGATGGTCATTCGATTGTCGATGAAAATAATAACCCTATTTATATCAATGGCGATGCTAAAGATTTCACGATTGATAGCTCGGGTCAATTGACCGTATTGATGAATGATGGGGCAACTCAAATTTTCAATCTTGGTGTTGTACAAGTGGACAAGCCTCAATTCTTAGTGGCAAAAGGGAATAATTTATTCGGTCTCCCACCAAATTTTGACGAGCTAAATGTGGGATTAGATGAAATTCTCACTGATCTAGCAGGGCCACTTCGTACAGAAATTGGGATTCAACAAAGAGCATTAGAATCATCCAATGTGGATATGGCAAAGGAAATGACTGATCTTATGAATGCTCAGCGTGCCTATCAATTCCAATCCAGATCCGTTAGCATAGCAGATCAAATGATGGGACTTGTGAACGGAATTCGTTAGAAGGAGAAAGAACATGTCGTTAAATAACAGTAACCAAAAGGTAGCAGAAACAAGAGAACAAGTAAGGCAAGAAAAGAAGGAAAAAGCGAAAACAGAGACGGTAAGCGGAGGAAAAAGAAAAAGAATTCGCATTCGTCTTATTCCGTTATGGCTTAGAATTCTATTGATCGCCTTATTGTTGGTGGCATCTGTCATTCTTGGTGCGATGTTTGGTTATAGCGTCATCGGCAATGGTGAAGCCAAAGACGTCTTTGAAAAATCAACATGGACTCATATTTTAGATTTAATTGAACACGAATAAATTTCCCATGAAGCCGACCGTATTCGTACAGTCGGTTTTTTGTTTTGCTTGCTTTAATGGATGGGTTCTCATACAATGGAAATAGATATATGAAACCTAGTGTTAGTAGGAGGTACTAATTAGTATGCTTGATATTAATGAAATCAAACAAATCATCCCCCATCGCTATCCTTTTTTACTTGTTGATAAAATTCTAGAAATTGAAGAAGGAAAAAGAGCGGTTGGAATTAAAAATGTAACGGCGAATGAAGAGTTTTTTAATGGACATTTCCCAGACTATCCAGTGATGCCAGGAGTCCTCATTGTTGAGGCATTGGCACAAGTTGGAGCAGTTGCTGTACTGAAGAAAGAAGAGAATAAAGGACGTTTGGCGTTTTTTACTGGAATCGATAATTGTCGCATTAAGCGTCAAGTAAAGCCTGGCGATCAACTCCGCCTAGAGGTTGAAATGACTCGAGTTCGTGGTTCCTTTGGTAAAGGGAAAGCGACGGCAACCGTGGACGGGGAAATCGCACTTGAAGCTGAAATTATGTTCGCCCTTGGTGAGAAGCAAGAATAAGTTGAGTGAAGAGCCCTTCTGTTTAAGGGCTTTTTTTTGTGGGGTTTTTGGGTGATTTGGCGTTTCGCCGATATATTTGTTTTTTCGCCGATATAATCAGAATATCGCCGATATATCTCGTTTTTCGCCGATAAAATCCAATTTTCGCCGATATATCTCAAAAATCGCCGATATATCTAAATCAGAGGTCTTATTTAAGAAGAAGTTTGGCGCCAGTACCCCCTAGGTACTCCGATTGTAAGAGATTTTGGACCCAAAATTCCGATAATAAATGAATATAAGTCTTTTTTGGGAGTGTCCTTATCGTGATGCAATAAAATTTTCAAATGAGGATGCAAGTTTTTTCTATTTTTTGGGCATGTTAACATCAGACCGTAATTGAGGTCAAATTCCAAAATACTTGAAAGGAGCTTTTACTTATGAAGAAAAAGCTTTTAGCATTTCTTAGTTGTTCCCTTTTATCCGTATTAGTCTTTGCTGGTTGTGCGAATAATGAACAAGATCCACCGCCAGAAGACGATGTAAATGTGGAAGATCCGGTGGATGATAACATCACGAATAACGATGGAACAACGGGCACGACTGATGATACAAACACCAATAACGATGGGGATGTTGTAGAAGACAACAACACTCCAGACGAGGAAATCATTGAAGATGATCGTGATGTTCAAGACGAGGACAACAAAGATCAATAAATGAAAGGGGCTGTCCGAAAATCAGCCCCCTTTTCATTATGTATTAAGTTGGGAGAACGGAAACGGGAAAAATTCCGCTTAAAAGGAACCAACCAAAAAGCAAGAGGAAAAAAGTCTCTTTTCTCCTCTTGCTTTGTTTTACTTAATAACTTCCCAATTCGTTTGATGGAGTCATAATGATTGTTGGACTTTTCGCAGGATTGAGCCATTTTAAAATGGACACGACATTTGATTGAGAAGTACCAACACATCCTAGAGTGGCCCCACTAGAAATATGGAAGAAAATCGCACTTCCATTTCCAGGTACACGTTGAGTGTTGTAATTGATGACAAAACCATAGTTATAAGCGGAAATGGCCATGTTTTCAGCGCTTGACCACTGACCTTCTGTTGCTTTTCTTGATTGCCATGTGTTATATAAAGATGATTTCGGGTCATCTACCCACACATCATCACTTGTAATCGCTTTGAAAGGGAGCTTAGTACCAGGGTTTCCTTTTTGACCAAAAGCTGTTCCGATACTATATTTTCCTCGTGGAGATTTCCCATCTCCTTCTACCTTTTTCTTCGCAAAACCGTTTTTCCCGATATGCCCTGATGTATCTAACACTTTTACCCAATCGCCATTTGAATTGCGTTCAAATGTTTGGATTTTGGCTGAGTTCGTTCCATATCCACTCGTAGTCACGAGAATCAATTGATTGTTTGAACCTACTGTCTTTAAGTTCATCGCATCATTTTTAGGTTTAGCAGGCACTGTTGGTGCAGTTGCTGCTGGTTTTTTACGTTCAGTTTGAGTCGCCGCAGGTTCTTTTTTCTCAGACGTATTATTTGTGGTACTTACGACTTTTTCCTCTTTTATTTCTTCTTTCACGACTACTTGTTGATCTGCTAGATACTTGCTATTAACATATCCTGTTGAATTTTTGAATGAGATTTTCACCCAACCGTCTTTGGAAACCTCAGATGATGCTTTAACTTCCTCATTGATAGCTAATACTGTCACGACGCCATGAGTCGTTTCTGGTCCAGAACGAACATTTAAAGTTGAAACATTAATATATTTTTTTATGCTAGGGATTTCTTCATCCGCTTTTTCTTCTTCTGGCTTCTTGGCTTTTTCTGTATCATCGGATGTTTCTTTTGCTTCAGCTACTGCTTCCTCTTTCTCGCTTTCTGTCGCAGAGGCACTGGCTTGTTCTGCCTGAGGTTCTTCAGTTGGAAATGCTTTCTCTTCAGCCTCTTCCACCTTTGCTTCTCCAGCAAGTTTTGTTTGTCCGTCTTTACTTGAAAGCATAAAGAAACTAACCCCTAGTAAAAGAATGATTCCTAGAGTTGCAGGTAATATGAATTTTTTTAACAATGTTGTTCCTCCTAAATCTATGATGTCATGTCTTGGGTGTAAGGAAAAACGTACTACTTATTACTTCGAATGATTAAATTTCGGCTTGCTGACCATTCCGCTTTTGAATTCGGTCATTAGCTCATCGCCGGATAATCCTCTTTGGATGAGACTATCCAACAGAATCTCTGCATAACGATTGGTTGATTTTTTCAAGGTTCCTTCTAGGAGAACACTGATGTGGTTTTCAAAAGATTGTAATGAGCGAACTTTCACTTTAAAAGGGGCAGGCTCATTCTCCTTTTTCGTAATGACGACCTGAACTAAGAGCTCTTTCTCCTCTGCTCCAGCCTCACGGAATACATCGTAAAAAGATTTGTCTATGTATCCTTCGATCAGCCATGTACTGTGATCGTCTTCTTTATTAATAATCAGACCGTCCACTAAGGGGATATCAAGCCATTCGTTTTTTTTCACGAGTTGCAACGATATTAACTTAAATGTCTTCATCATTCATCCTCCCATCAAAGCTCCTTTAAAAATCTTCTATGAAATTATAACATATAGACCCTTTCTGCAAACGTAGCTTTTGTCAAATTCTGCAAAACGATAAACGAAAGGGAAGATAAGAATGAACATAAAAAGAGTACAAATACAGGCTTTTTAGGTGGTGAAAATCCCAATAATTACCTAATGACAAATAAATAAAAATATGTGTCGAATTATGTCGATCGATTCTTGTCGAAAAAGCAAATATTCTTTTTTCTCATAAATCAAAATGGAAAATGAGGTTTTACCGGCAGGTTATGATATAGAAAAGGATCATTTTATATCGATTTCCCACCTGAAAATTACATTTTCCTTGTTTTACCAAATATGCAACTTTGTTTATGATGAGGGCATCACAATAGAAAGGAGTTTTTAAAAAAATGATCAATCAAGTAACTTTAGTAGGGAGGTTGACGAGGGATCCGGAGTTAAGAGTGACACCAGAAGGGAATTCGGTGGTCAATGTAACACTGGCAGTCAATCGCAACTTTCGCAATCAAAAGGGGGAGATTGATGCCGATTTTGTGCAATGCACCATTTGGCGCAAGAATGCCGAAAACCTTTCTCTTTATTGTAAAAAAGGGGCCCTCATTGGAATTACGGGGCGAATCCAAACTCGGACATATGAAAGTCATGATGGCAGAAAATATGTTACAGAGGTAATCGCAGAATCCGTTAGATTTCTTGATAGTAGAAAGAGTGAAGTAGCCCATGTGGAAAAAGAGGTGCTAATGCCTTGAGCGAGACGATAAGCCGTGAGAAAAGCTTAGAAATTCTACTTGAACGCCTCATCATGATGGTGGGAAAATCAAATGAAAGAGCTGAACATCTTCACGAACGCGTCCTCCAACTTGAACGCATGCTCCTAGAGGAAGCCTCGAAAGACACTCCAGAGAAAAAGACATTCATCATATGATTCCCAATTCGAACACTTTCCCCACATTTCTCCGTAAGGCCTACAATAGAAAAAATCAATTAAATCCTCAAACCCCACACTTATACGGCGGTAGCACCCGCCGTATTTTTTCATATGTAGATTTGATGTGAAAAAGGTTCCGAAAATTAAGCTGAATAATAAAGAGAACTTACAAATAGATTTGAAATTAGACTTTTACTAAACATCAAAAAGGCAAGAGGTTTTAATCCAATATTAATCATAAATAAACCAAGAATATTTACGCCTTATAAGAAATTTTAAATATATTCATATTTTTGCTTTTAAGTAAAATATCAGGACTATATACCTTTTTTACAAAAAAATAGCAAAAAATCCATTTAATAGTTTAATAATTTGTTGAAATATAGTAATATTTGGTAGCGCGCTGTTGAAATGCTGGATGGGCTTGTTCATGGTGAAGTTGTAAACGAATCTGAACCTATCCTGTTTAAGGAAGTCATAAGGCATTCAAGTAAAAGGTAATATGTTAATATTACAGATAATAGCGTAGTTTTTCATGATTCTGTTAGGAGGGTAAATGTGAATAATACTGCATTGAGAGAAGCTTTTTCTTGGATTAAGTCTATTCTATTTGCTTTAATTATGGTTTTGATTTGCAGAGAATTTATATTTGCACCAGTGAAGGTTGATGGAAAATCTATGATGCCAACGTTTGAGAATAACAATCGGGTTATGATTTCAAAGATTAGTAAGGTAGAGAGGTTTGATTTAATTGTCTTTCGCTCTCCTTACTCCGAGGATACCCAGTATATAAAAAGGGTAATTGGTCTCCCTGGAGACACTGTTGAAATAGAGAATGATATTCTGTACATTAACTCCAAAGAGGTTAATGAGAATTATTTGAATACTAATAAAGAGGATGTTCCCTCAGGTGCTCTATTAACAGAAAATCTTAAAGTCGTGGTACCTAATGGTTATTTATATGTTTTGGGCGATAATCGAAGAAATAGTAGTGATAGCCGGGAATTCGGGGTTATAAAAGAATCTTCTGTAATAGGAGAAGTTAAACTGCGTTTTTATCCTATTGATGAAATTACTATACCTAAATAATATGAGAGTGTATTAGTATCCGTGACGAGAATTCAAGATATTTGTAGTCTTAACCAATTTGGTTGGGGTCTTTTCAGTTGATAAAAGAAGGCTCTTCCAAAAATAAAATAGCCTTCTTCTATTGTTAATAAGAGTGAGTGCACTCCAATAATTAAACTATAGGCTGCTTTGCTTCAAAAAATGATAAACGAGTTCTTATAACAGTGGTTTTTTACTGTAATAAGAACAATATTCATGACATAAATTATCACAATTATATTGGGTTGAGGTAGCCTGGAAAAATGTCTTAATGAGTGAGCCTTATGTCAATTTCCACAAACAACTCACAAAAAAACTCCGCAAAACTCACCCTAAATGGATGAGTTCACGCAGTTCATTTGTAGAAAGCTCGGTAATCCAGCTATCACTTTGGATGATCTGATCATTCAGAGATTGCTTTTTCTCTAGCATCGCATCAATTTTTTCCTCAAGTGTACCAGTGCTAATGAATTTATGAACATGCACAAACCGCTTTTGACCGATGCGATAAGCACGGTCTGTGGCTTGGTTTTCAACAGCGGGATTCCACCAGCGGTCATAGTGGATAACATGATTGGCGGCTGTTAAATTTAACCCAGTTCCACCAGCTTTTAACGATAAAATAAAGATTGGAAATTCTCGATTTTGGAAGCGAGTGATTAGTTCATCCCGTTTTCCTTTAGGAACACTTCCGTTCAAGAACGGTGCATCAATCTTAAACTTTTCTTTCAATAACGTCCGAATCATTTCACCCATTTCAATATATTGCGTAAAGATCAGGCAGCTTTCTTCTTGGTCGATAATGGAATCAACTAATTCCGCAAGCTTCTCCATTTTAACCGAACGTCCAAGAACATCTTTTGGCTTCGCTTCCTTTAAGTAGAGGGCAGGGTGATTGCAAAGCTGCTTCAATCGACCTAGTAATTGAAGAATTAGGCCTTTCCTTTCAAACCCAGTTAACGCCTCAATTTGAGCAAATGTATCTTGAACAAGCTGTTCGTATAGTGAAGCCTGTTCTGCGGTTAACGGGCAATACTCTTTTTGCTCTTGTTTATCCGGTAAGTTGAGAGCGACCTCTTCATCTTTCTTCGTCCTTCTTAATAAAAATGGTCGGATTAACGCTTGCAGCTGTTGGATCTTTTCCTTTTCATCCTCTTTTTCAATTGGAAGAACGTAATTTCTTTGGAATTGATTTAAACTTCCTAAGAAACCGTGATTGGTAAAATCAAAAATAGACCAAAGCTCAGTAAGCCTGTTTTCCATCGGGGTCCCCGTTAATGCGATATGATGTTTGCCTTTTAACTGACGGACAGCCCGAGATTGCTTCGTATGAGCATTTTTAATATTTTGTGCTTCATCAATAGCAATCGTGCTCCACTGTACCTCCTCAAATTGCGGGAGGTCAAGATGGGTTAAGCCGTACGAGGTAAGGACAATATCCGAATTGTTTACCGTTTCGACAAATGCCTCATCCTTTAATCGTCCTGGCCCATAATGTAAGTGAACTTGAAGGTCGGGTGCGAATTTCTCCACTTCTTTTTGCCAATTTCCTAATACAGAGGTCGGACAAATAATCAGCGCTGGTCCAGCTCCTTCATTTTCCTTGACTGAAAGCAAGTAGGAAATAAGCTGAATCGTTTTCCCAAGTCCCATATCATCTGCTAAACAAGCACCAAATCCGTATTTACGTAAAAATAGGAGCCAGCTCATGCCAAGTGTTTGATATGGTCGCAATTCACCATGGAAACTAGCGGGTACAGGTTCAATCGGAATCGAATTGACATCACGAAGCTGTTTTATCATCTGCTTCCATTGGCGGTTCAATTCAATTTGAACACGGGCAAATGCTTTATCATCTTCAGAAGCGGACTTTTCAGAGCCGTCAGAAAGGAGCTCTTGTTCAATTAAATCACGTACATGGAGCCCTTCTTTTTCTGCCCGCTTCATTAAATCCTGAATTTGATGGATAAACCCATGATCAAGCTTAATCCAACGTCCGCGAATTTTAACGAGGCGCCGATTTTCCTCGACAAGCTGATTAAATTCATCTTCTGAAAGGTCGACACCATTCATCGAGAAACGCCAATTATAATCGAGCATTGCTTGCAATCCAACGAATGATGGGCGGTTATTGGCTGTTCCTTTTAACTTTGCCTTCACTTTCATACTGGCATTTTTCATCGCTTGCCACCATGATGGGAGCAGGATTTCGACGCCAATGGCAAGGAGAATTTCACTTGCTTCTGTTAAAAACATCCATGCTTCATCTTCGGTTAGTTCTTTCGCAATGCCTTTTTTTCCTTTCAACATTGGGAAAAGTCTGACCCAGCGCTCTTCTTCACGTTCCACTTGCTCAAGAAATTGGAGCCATTCGCTTGGCATATTCGAATCATCACGTGCATCGACGATTAAATCTGGTTCCGCTTTTCCTCGTAAAAAGATTTGTAGATCCCAAACTCCGTCCAAATCTTCTGGCTCTTCTAAGCGAAGGCCAATCGTGAACGGACAGTTGTTTTCTTTAAGACCAATCCATTCACTCCATGTATCCTCATCGAAATAAGCGGACAACGCTTCAGGTGAAACGGATTGATTACGCAAAGCATGAAGTTTATCGCCAACCCGGGCTTTCCACTCACGATTTTTCTCAAAAAAAGTATTTAAGGAAGTATTGAACCAGTCCGTCATAAAGGCAGGAAGTGGCTGATTTCCGATCGATTGCTCCCAAAAAGCGGGGGCAAATTCTTTTATTACTCGTTCAGGTAATCTCCATTTGAACTCTTTTGATTCAAGGGCCTCAAAGTCAGGGAACCAATCTTTTTCTAAAATGGATTCATATAAAGGATGGGCGGCTGCTAAACAAATTTCTCCCGTTTCATCCCATTCCCACTCAATGAGGCGATTAAATTGTTCTTTGGCGAGGAGAGTGACGAGCTGCCAACCATCAACGGTAACGCCACTTGCGCCATCTTCAATCAATGTGCCGTAATAGCTTTCCTCATGGCGGTTAAACAAAAGACCTTTCCATTCAGAGGGTGGGAGAAGTTCATCTTCACTATTAACAGTAAGAAAAAACCGATCATTTTCGACAGGCTCGATCACGATCGTTAAGGCATTTGTTTTAAGCATGGGTTAATTTTCCCCTTTCGCACTCTTGGTGAAAAGCCCTGAGCCGTCTTGTTTTATCAAAAAGGATCTTAAGAAATTCTTGAAAATCATCTGGACGTTTTAATTTTTTGTATAATGTCCTTAATTTCTTTAACTGCTTTACCGCTTCACGGTAATTGCCCCGATTCTTCATGTCGATATGCTGCTGAATCGATTGATGGTAAAGGGGAAGGAGGACATCTGGCCGTTCTTTTTGAAGCAAACGAATTTTTTCGGTTGGAATCGAATTAATATCAAAGCCGATATATCCTTGCAGATCGCACCATTTTTCATAAGAGCCTTGGTCAAACAGAAATTCATCATAGCCCCGATAGCTGTAGGGAAGGGCTTGAATCAAAATTTTTTCATACATATCGTATTTTTTCGTTTCTGAGGCATATGTACCGATCGTTTTCGACACTACACGGGTGAAATCCATTCGCGCATAATGATCGTTAAGCGTTTGAATATAAGGTCTGATTAGTTGGGCGAAAGCATCGACATAGGCGCCCATCCGTTTCCATTCCTTCCCTGAAGTTAACCTCTCGAGCCAATAGACCATAAATGGTGTAGCATCCTCATTTAAAAGGGATAGAATCCTTAATGCTTCTTCATCCTCCCTTAACATGATGTGCTGGTGAATATAGGCGATAATAGTAGGTAAGGTTGCCTTTTTCTGATAGGCTTCATGGATCTTTGGAAGCTCCTCTTCATGCCATTGTTTTTTTCGAAAAAGTTTTGTCCATAGAATGATATATAGATGGGTGGCTTCAAATTCAAATATAGGCTCTTCAGATACTAGTAAGTATGCATCGTTTTTTAGCTTTTCCATAAAGTTGTCAAAAGCAAAGGGAAGGGCATGAACATTAAGCTTTTCAACTAAGTCATCGACATCATCGATCAATTGATAAAAAAGATTGCTGTAATAACGATTAATGTCATCTATGGAAAACCGCCGCTCCTCACTAAATTGCATCAGACTTTGAAAAGAATGAACAGTGGCAATCAAGTTATAAAGCTGTTTCCATTCTTGCTCAACAGGGGCACTCGCACGAATTTTTCGTTCATACACATGAAATAGTTCGGAGACGAGATAAGGCTTCGTCCCTTTTTGACCATTCATAATCGAAGTGAAGCTGGACCTAAAAGCTTCCACCCATCTGTCGTAGTCAGGCTTGGTTGATCCTGTCACCTTTAATAAATCTTTTGCTCGTTGAATACCGAGATCTTTGGCAACTTTTCTCTCTTGAATCGGCTGCCTCCATTCTTCAATCCATTCCATTACACTTCCAACTTGAGCATAGGCATGGAAAAAGACTGCGAGCTGGTGACGACAAATCCCTTCAGCTGGACAACTACATTCGCTTGTTTGGATAAAATGAAGATTCAGTTCTACTTGAACTGGGGTTACATCTTGAACACTCGCCATGACATTGTCGTTCTCGAGGCGGACTTTGTAAACAAGTCCTTGTCGGTATAAAAGTAATCCTTTTTGAACAAGTTTGGCGTCTTCCTCTCGTTCTGACCACAAAATGGCTTTTAAATCCTGTGCTGCTGCTTGCAACAATTCTCTATATTTATCTGGAATCGATGACAAGATCGACACCCCCAAAATGATTCTTTAATTTAAGCTCTTTTCGTAACCATTTTTGGATTTGAAAAGAACGGTTTCTCCATGCGCAAAAATAATATGTACGTCTGAACGATGTTAGCTTTAGATTTGGTAATCAATCAGAAAAATAACGTATTCCTATATTATACCAAAATTTATAAGGAGTTAGGAGAGGGAAGTCAATTATCAAAAAAACCTTTGCGATAGCCGGTGTTGCTATTGATGAAATGCATGTCGATATTTCCACCACAATCAAGCGAAAACCATCAAGTTTTTGCGAAATCTATAAAAATAAGTACGAAAACTTCTAAATGAAATGAATCTTCCAAAACTTCCCTGCGATAAATATTCCTATTGTTATATTTTGAAATGAAAATGGTCGAAATCTAGAGTAAACAATGGAAAACCTGGAGTAAATGCCTGAAATTGACGAAATCACGAAGTTTGAATATGTGCTTTAATGAATGTATGAAACTGCATTCTGATTTTCTACGTTGGTTTGCGGCCATTGTTCAATGAACCACCATTACCATTGAACAATCCAATCAATCTCCATTGTTTGCACTCCGGTTATGCGGAGTGCCTTTTTTTAAAGGGTAAATTCTAAATTTTCCAAAAAAGGTGTATAATCGTATTCAGCAGTAAAAAATAGAAACGATAACAATATATAACTGTTAATTTATTGAAGGGGGAAAAATATGAACGAATTTTCAATTTGGTCTTTGTTAATTGACATCAGTATTATTTCAGGATTGCTTTTAGTGGGAACGGTTTTACGAGCAAAAATAAGGTGGATCCAAGCCCTTTTTCTCCCCGCAAGTATTATTGCCGGTTTTATCGGACTCGCGTTAGGTCCGAGTGGAGTGAATATTCTCCCATTCTCCAGCCAATTTTCCGCATATCCTGGCCTATTCATCGCCGTTATCTTTGGAACGATTCCAATCGGCCAAGCAAAGGTTAATATTCGTACCATTATCACGAGGGTCCGCAATATGTGGTCCTACTCTATGCTTATAACTCTCCTCATGTGGGGTGGGGGTGCCTTTTTCGGACTTGCTGTTATCAATCAAATATTCACCGATCTTCCTAGTGGATTTGGCCTCATTCTAGGTGCTGGTTTTGTAGGTGGACATGGAACCGCTGCAGCCATTGGGGATGCGTTCAATCAATATGGTTGGGAAGATGCGATGACGCTTGGCATGACTTCAGCTACTGTCGGCATTTTGATTGCCGTGTTAGGCGGTCTTATCCTTGTCAAAAGAGGAACGGAAAAAGGCCATACCAATTTTATCGCAAGCTTCAAAGCATTACCAACAGAGGTCCGTTCAGGATTAGTCCCAAGCCAATCCCGCAAAAATATGGGAAATGAAACAGTTTCACCAAGCTCAATTGATCCACTTGTTTTGCACTTATCTATTGCTGCTTTTGTCGTGGGTGCCGCTTATTGGGTAACAGAAATGTTAGGCACTCTTTTGCCAGGGATTTCCGTGCCACTACTAAGTATTGCTTTCGTTGTGGGTCTCGTTTTTCAATTTGTATTGAGAAAAGTGAAAGCCGATAAATATGTCGATGGGCGAGTAATGGAGCGCATTGGTGGGAGTGCAACGGATTATTTAGTGGCGATCGGAATTGCTTCTATTAATATTACTGTCGTTATGGATTATGCTGTCCCTCTAATCGTTTTATTCGTGTTTGGTACCATCTGGGCTTATCTCATCTTCAAGGTTCTCGGTCCAAACATTTTCCAAACGTTTTGGTTTGAGAAATCATTATTTGGCTGGGGCTGGAGTACAGGTACAGTGGCGATGGGACTATCGCTTCTTCGCATCGTTGACCCAGAGCTGAAAAGTAAAACGATGGATGATTACGCACTTGCTTACATAGGAATGGTACCAGTCGAAATCTTAATCATCACCTTTGGTCCAATCCTCGTCACCGCTGGACAACCGTGGATCATGCCGATCATCCTCCTAATCGGAGCCGCCGTGATTATCGCTGCCTACAAATACTTCGGACTATGGGGTCTGTCACGAAAAGAAACAGATAAGAAAATTAGTTGATTTTTAGGAAAACCTGGCGATGTTGCTGGGTTTCTTTTTTTTGGGGGAAAATGGTCCAATGAGCATCTGCGGGATCCGCAATAAACACCGAAACCCCCGCAATTACGTCGAGAAGGTGCACAATAAACACCGAAACGCCCGCAATCGCGGCTAGAACCCCCGCAATTATCCCATAAACGCCCGCAATCATGGCTAGAACGCCCGCAATTACCCCCGAAACGCCCGCAATCCTCCCAAAATCAGTAGTCGTTTTTCCCCAATCTTCCCTTAAATATGACATAGCTCCACATCCTTCGAACTAATTTCCATCAATTCTAGCAATTACGTGCCGATTTCCATATATTGTTGTAAAATGGAAGAGACAGATTATGACATATGTTGGGGGACGTCACATGTATTACCAGGTTCATATTTGGAAGGGGTTAAGGACTCCTTATATAAGTGCACATCAGATCAATAAAGCAGAAAAACTAACTGGTATTTGGAAATGGACCACATGGTTATTGGTGATTTCCCTCATTCTCTCGGGAATTGCCGCTTATTTTGGAATTGGAAATGACGCATTATCAAAGCTCATCTATGATACGACTTCGTCAGAATTCCAAACGATTAAAGGTTTATTTGCGATAGGACAAGTAATTCAATCCACACTTGCGACAGCGATATTAATTTTTCTACCGGCTCTCATATTTTGGGTATTTACGGATATCGAATACGGTAAGCTCGTCGTCGTACAGCTCTTTGTTACAGCCATTTTTATGATCGAAAAAATGATCACGCTCCCGATGCAATTCTATTTTGGACTAGATTCGGCTTCTTCACCATTTGCATTAGGGGTGCTCACACAATACATAACGGATTACCAGTTAATTGCCCATTTCTTTGGTGAAATTTCGCTCTTTTCCATTTGGGCGATGATCATACAATATAAATATTTGCGCGTTATCACAGAGAAGAGTCCAAAACTAATTCTATTAATAATCATCTCTATTCATCTATTAATCTGGATTTTTACGGCAGTCTTTTCTTATATAAAATTTGAGGTTCTATTTTAAAAGGGGGCAGCAAGGATGAACGGGAAAAAGTGGACAGCCATAATCTTCATTGCGCTCTTTGTTGCTGTGAACGTTTATTTAATTTTAATGAAAGATAGTGAAATAGCTAGGTCGGAATACATACATGAGTGGAGAACAGTGCAAAAGCAGAATCTTGTTTTATCGACAGAAAGAGCAGGAGTTGTAGCGCCGGCAGAAGAAGAATATGTGTATTTCCAGCAAGGGGCTGGAGACTTCGAGCAATTTTTCGTAAAAGTGGGCGATCAAGTTTCAACTGGTACACCTCTATTTGAATATTCGCCACGTAATCTTGAGGCTACGATTGAGCAGTTTGAAGCGGAAATCACGAAACTGCAATCAGAACAATTTGGACTTCAGGAAAACATCCGTAATCTTGAAAGTGTTGAACAAAGCTTGCGTCAAGTAGAGGTGGAAGAGGGAGAACATGAAAACTCGTCCAACAAGGCTGTCGCAAGCACGATTGAAGCACAAATCTATGAAAAAGAATTACAGTTAAGTAGAATTGAAGCAGAAATGGATAAATTTGAAGAACTCATTGCCAATTCTAATAGCCACTTAGGATCCTTAACGGTGGAGAGCCCGATCACAGGGATGGTAAAAGAAATATCCCATAATCTCCAAAATCCGGTCGTAACCATTACTTCTACTGACCAGCATGTAAAAGGACTTCTTGCAGAAGAAGATCTACAGGAGATACAAGAAGGGATGAAGGCCATTGTTTCAGGTTCATTTGGAAAAATGGATGGAGTCATTTCAAAGGTCTCTGTAACCCCTGAAGACGATCCACAGGTGGGAGTGAAGAGCGAGTATGAATTTGTCGTGCAGTTACAGGAACCGGAAGAAAATGTAACTGAAGATCTTTCAGAAGAGAATTTAAACGAAACTGAAACAGAAGAGGCTTCGCAAGCAACCATTTACACCGGATCCCATGTTTCGGTCAAGATCATTACAGAAGAAGTTGTCGATGCCTTAACTCTGCCACGTGAGACGAATCGTCTGGGCGATATTTATGTGTTAAAAAGTAATGGCACGATCGAGAAGCGTCCTGTTCAAATGGGGATCACGATAAATGGTGTTTACGAGATTACAAGTGAAGCGGAGGAAGGAGAGCTAGTCGTCTATGAGCCGACTAGAATCCGAAATAACATTTCCTTTTTTACGCCACTTGATTTAAGCCACATGAGTACTCAAGAGTTGAAAGAAATGGACAAAACGGAGATATTGAAGTATTTGGGAAGAGGATTATTAAGCAGATAATCTCCTGCTTTGTCCCCATTTTTCCTACCTTAGGTTCTCAAAAACAAAAAGGATTTCTATATTTAAAAGAGAATCTATAATGATATACCTGAACAAGTAAGGAGTGGAAAAATGAAACTGAAAATTTGGTTATGGCTAACCCCTCTTTTGATTATCACAGTAGGCTTAGGTGTGTGGGGTGGATGGACATTATTAGGTGCATCAAATACAAATAACCAAAAATCGATTGAAGCAACCAGCAATGGTCCATCTGTCACCCAGGAAGGTGATGATTTCTCAACAGAAGTCGTCAATACACCAGTATCGGAAGCGATCATTGTCTTTAAAAATGATGAACTTGGATTTCGAAATGGACATGATTTTATCGGCCAACTACATAACTTTTACAATGAAACATTAGGGTGGGGCCGAATTGATACAGCAAGCTACACGGAGCAACAGCAGAAGGCAGAATTAATTATTGATGCATTGGAAAACGTAGATGTGATGGACGCAGCAGTGCAGATGGATTTTGATAAAATCAAAGAGTTAGCTGAAATTGTCGCAAGCAAAGATGATCGAGAGGCGATGAGAAAGTTACATCGTTACTTCCATGACCTCGATATCTATCTGAATGGCTATGATTACAATCAAACCTTTCAGATTACCATTTTTCAAGGGGAGTAAATTCTCTTGAAAAAGTCATGATAATGAGATACGGCATTTTCGTAAAAAAATATTCACCATGATACACTGAAAGTATAGGGGGTATCCGACAAATATGAAAAAGTTTCTTGCAATCGGTTTCTTATTTATTGTATCGATCACGCTTGCTGGTTGTAACAAAGAGCCAATGCCTGAGGATACATTCACAGACTATGTGAAGCTTTGGAATGAACAGAAATTTGCTGAGATGTATGAGCAGCTATCTTCTGAAGCTCAGGAAAGTATTACAAAAGAGGATTTTACAGGACGCTATGCCAAAATATATGAAGATTTAGAGATTAACAATTTGAAGGTGGAATTCACCCCACCTGAAGAGGAAACGGACAAAAAAGCAGAGAATATCAGCTTTCCTTTTTCGGTAGCAATGGATAGTGTTGCCGGTACGATTTCTTTTGACCACGAAGCAACATTGGTCAAAGAAGAGCGCAATGAGGAAACAGGCTGGTATGTGAACTGGGATACGACCTTTATTTTTCCAGAACTTGAAGAGGCAGATAAGATTGGTCTTTCAACCATTCCAGCAAAACGAGGAGAAATTCTTGACAGGGATGGGGACCCATTGGCGATAACGGGAACTGTTTATGAAATCGGAATTGTTCCAGCCAAAATGGAAGGCAAGGAAACGGAAATTATGAAGCAGGTATCAGAGTTATTGGGCATGAGCACAGAGCAAATCGAAAACGCCTTAAATGCTTCTTGGGTCCAACCAGATTATTTTGTTCCGATTAAAAAGGTCTCACCGGACGATACAGAACTATTGGAAAAACTATTTGCGATTCCATCAGTCCTGAAGCAAGATGCCGAAGGAAGAATCTATCCTTATGGTGAAGCGACCGGGCATTTAATTGGCTATGTTGGACCAATTACGGCAGAAGAGATGGAGAAAAATGAAGGATATAGCAGTACAGATTTGATTGGCAAAAGAGGATTAGAGCAAGTATTAGAGAAGCGGCTTAAAGGGGAAAATGGCATAAAAATCTATATTAATAAAGAAGATGGAACAGAAGTAATCCTTGCTGAAAAGGAAGTGAAGCATGGGGAAAATGTTCAACTTACGATTGATGGAAGTCTGCAAGAAAAGGCATATGCACAATTTAACGGAGAAGCAGGGATGGCCGCAGCGATTGACCCATTAACAGGAGAAACGCATGCATTAGTGAGTAGTCCAAGTTTTAATCCCAATATTTTAGCGCTAGGAGCAACTTCTGAGCAGTGGAAAGCATTAGAAGAGAATCCGAAAAATCCGTTACTGAATCGCTTCAAGTCGACCTATGCTCCAGGTTCTGTCATTAAACCAATTACAGCGTCCATCGGGTTAGCAACAGGGAAGGTTGATTGGGAAAAAACAATCAATGTGGACGGTCTCAAATGGCAAAAAGATGCATCATGGGGAAGTTACCAGGTAACTCGTGTGAAGGACCCAAATAAACCGGTGAACTTAGAAGATGCCTTATTGTATTCTGACAATATTTACTTTGCTCAAGCGGCTCTTGATATTGGGGAAGACGGCTTTGCTACCGGGCTCGAGAGTTACGGATTTGGAGAGGATTTTCCATACTCATACCCGATTGAAACCTCCCATTTTGGTGGATTAGAGAAGGAAGTTACATTAGCTGACTCTGGCTACGGTCAAGGACAGGTGGAGATGAGCGTCATCCACTTAGCGAGCACCTATACGACACTGATCAATCAAGGAAATCTAATTAAACCAATTCTATTCGCAGAGGAAGAAAAGAGTCAGGTGTGGAAGGAAAACCTTCTTCCTGCGAGCGAAGCAGAGAAATTGAATAATGTACTGACAAAGGTCGTTCAAGACCCACAAGGTACAGCACACTCAGGCAAAATTGACGGCTACATATTAGCAGGAAAAACAGGGACAGCTGAATTGAAACAAGCCCAAGGAGAATCAGGAAAAGAAAATGGCTGGTTTGTTGCATACAACCCAGAACACCCAGAGCTCCTCATCGCCTTAATGGTCGAAGGCGTTGAAGACAGTGGCGGCTCAAAAGCAGCTGTAGCAAAAGTGAAAGCAATATTTGAAAAATAGCGGGACGTGGGGACAGGCACTTTAGTGGTGCCTGTCACTCCCCGAAAAATCTTGTTTCACAGGTACGGGATTTTGCGTGTGTAATACCGATTTATCTTGCGGTGCTACATCTTTTTAAGACACTCGTGAATTTGAAGAGGCTGGAGCCATGCCCACTCCAAAAACCACCAAGAAAATTCTGATTATAAATAATATTGAAAAATCATTTTAGCACTGTTATAATAGTGCTTATAAAAAGTTTGGAGAGGTTCATATGGGTAATGACAGCTGTTTGATCGTATCAGGACATGCACAAGTTCCAAAAGGAATAGCGCTTCATGAAGAAAAGAAATTTATTGGGGCAGTTCTGGTCATTAATAAAGAGAGTCAAATCATTGAAAAAGCTGAATTTACGTTAATAACAACCCTTTCTAATGATTTTTTAAGCAATTTAGTGATTGGCTATGATTTACATCAAGGAATTGATCCGTTACTAAATCGAATAAAAAGACTATGTTTGATGCCTTCACAAGGGGCAATTATTCAAGCAGTACGTGCAGCGTATGAACGGTTTAAAGATCAATTATATAACTGAATGAATTTCATAATTGTACGTTTCAAGTAAAAAACGAACGATATCAATGGGAAACATGGCTAGAATGTTCGTTTTGTAATTAACCTTCGTACATTTACGAAATCGAATCCACTGGGTATCTATGAGGGATTGACCAAAAATCAATTTTTTTAAATGGATATAAACCAGTAGTAATAGGCACTTTTTTTGTGTGCTTATTTACTACTGGTTTTTTATTTTAACTTTTTTAGAGGAGGAGTTTACATGAAGGTATTGCCCCGCAAAGAAAAGGAACTTACGGTGGATTTGAAAAACAGACTGTTAAAAATCGATCCTGCCACAATTGGACATTGGCTCCAATTTGGCTTTATGCAATCTAGGATCAAAGCTATGCTCCAAAATATAAAAGTGGTTGGATCTGCGTTTACGGTAAAAACCACTTCAGTCGATTCGGTAATGGTTCATAAAGCTGTAAGTCTAGCAGAAGAGGGAGATGTACTTGTCATTGACCGGAATGGAGATGAAAAATATGCCTGTGTAGGGGAGATCATTGTCTATACGGCAAAGAAAAAGAATCTAGCAGGGATTATTGTCGACGGCCCGATCACAGATATTACATCTGTTAGGGAGCTGGATTTTCCTATTTATGCAACAGGACTCTCTCCAGTGACTACAAGATTAGTTGGAAATACAGGCGAAATTAATACGACCATTCAATGTGGTGGGGTGACCGTAGAGCCTGGCGATACAATTTTGGCTGATGAAAATGGAGTATTGGTATTGAGTAAAGACATCGATATTGAGGAATGGTTATTGAAAGCGGAGGAAAAAGAAGCGATCGAACAAATCATGAAAGAGAAGATCGACGAAGGCTTGCCGCTTGCTTCGATTACAAAGGCTGATCAGCTTTTAAGAGAAAATGGAATAATACGTTAAAGGGGGAAACTTGAGTGAGTCATACAGAGGAAACAAAATTAAGTGAAGAAATCATTAAACCAATTGACTGTGACGTCCACCCAGTTGTTGAAGGGGGACTAGAGCAACTATACCCTTATATGGAAAGCTCATGGAAAAAGAAGTTTCAAATGTCTGGACTTGTTCCTCATTCCAACCGACATGTTAATCCGAGGGGAAGTGTTACAAGAAAGGATGCGATCGCACCAGATGGGAAAGTTGCTGGTTCTGATCCGGTCTTTACAAAAGAACATTATTTAGATGTCTACGATCCCAAATGTGCGGTCTTAATAGCCATGCAACCATCGCAATTATCGCTTGTTTGGACGAACGCAGATATGGTTCATACGATGACATCGGCCTATAATGATTATTTTATTGATAAATGGTTAAGTGTGGACCCGCGCTATCATTTTGTTATAAACATTACCCCGCAAGATCCAATCCTAGCTGTAAAAGAAATTAAAAGATTGGCAAAAGTAAAAGGGGTTATCGGAATAAACTTGCCTTTAATGAACATCTTGCTAGGTGATCGATACTTTTATCCCATTTATGAGGCAGCAATCGAAGAAAACTTACCGATCATGACTCATGTGACTGGGGCAGAAGGGACGTATATTGGAGCTGCACCGCTCGCAGGGGGAGTAACAAAATATTACGTCGAAAGATATATAACATATCCGCAAATTGCTCAATCAATGCTTGTTAACCTTATTTTTGAAGGCGTATTTGAACGATATCCAGAGTTGAAACTTGTTTTTGTAGAATATGCGTTCAGTTGGTTAGGATCCGTTTTAACTAGAATGGATCAGTCATGGAGAAATTTACGAATTGAAACCCCATGGGTGAAGAAAAAGCCTAGTGATTACGTGAAAGAAAATGTCTTTTTTACAACGCAACCAATTGATGAAATGCCGAAGAAACAATTTGATAGTATGCTAGATATGATTGATGCAGAGCACAATCTCCTCTTTAGCAGCGATTATCCACATTGGGATAATGATATGCCTGACGAAATCTTTCATCGCTTATTTTCATCGCAGGAATTAAAAAAGAAGATTTTACATGATAATGCCGCCAAGTTATTTGGTTCAAAGATCAGAGTTTAATACAAGGGAGGGAAATCTGTTGAATTATCGGCTCGGAGAAATATCGGAATTAGCTGCAAATCGTTGTCAGAATTTTGAAATAAACGGTAAAAGTATTGCGGTATTGTATTCAAATGGAACCTTTTATGCTTTATCAAACAGATGTCCTCATAAAGGGGCGAACATGTGTCATGGGGATGTTCGGGGAACGATGATTCCTTCTGAACCAAGTGAGATTCACTATGATTTGGAAGACAAGGTTCTAGTATGTCCTTGGCATGGCTATGAATTTGATATTGAATCTGGGAGACCGCTTTTTGGTGTTACCAAGTCAAAACTTAAAACCTATACCGTTTTTGAAGATAATGGAGTTCTTTTTCTACAAATGTAGGCGAGAGTAATCCATTTCATAATTTTGCTTCTCAAGTTAAAAAACGAACGAAAATAACTCGAAACCATATAAAGATTAGAATTTCAAATGGGCTATTGAATGAAAAACGCTAAACCTATTCGTTTTTTTAATGTACGCTCGAACATTTTGAAATCGACTCATTTGGCTAACTATAAATCTATTTTGAGAGGGGAATTCGTAATGAAGAAGGTAGGTCTCTGTATTCTATTATCGGTGTTTATCGTTATGCTAGCTGCTTGTGGCGGAGCCGGAGCGAATGAAGTTAGTTCTGGAACAAGTGATGAACCCATTGTTTTAACGATGGGCACGAAGATGCCAGAAAACAATGTGGAGAGTGAAGGCGTTAAAGAGTTTATGAAACTCGTAGAGGAAAAAACAGATGGCAGATTGAAGGTTGATGTATATTTCCATGAACAATTAGGAACTGAATCTGAACAAATTGAGAATGTCATCTCTGGAGCTCAAGATATTTATTTTGAGACTATGACCTATTACCTTCCTTACGTAAAAGATTTTAATATTCATAGTTTACCATTCCTTTTTAAAGATAATGAAGAGTATCAAGAGTTCTTGCAGTCAGATATTCAGAAGAAAATGGAAGATGAATTGATTGATAAAGTAGGCCTTCGTTTTATCAATACGAAGAAGAACTTTATAAGAGGACCGTATCGAGTGTTGGTAAGTACAAAACCAGTTGAAAAATTAGAAGATATTAAAGGATTAAATTTACGACTAGCTGAATCAGAAACAGCAATTAAAGCATGGTCTGCTTTAGGGGCGAATACGACCATTATCCCTTGGTCAGAAACCTATCTAGCCTTAAAGCAAGGAGTAGTGGACGCCGCTACATCGCCCATTTCTACGGTGACAAGCATGAATTTCCATGAAGTGACGAAGCATGTAACGGTAACGTATGAATATCCTCAATCTCTTGTTATGGCGATGAATGAAAGTAAATTCCAATCATTACCGGAAGATTTACAGACAGCCCTTGTCGAAGCTGCTAATGAAGCAGGTGAAATAGGCACTAAATATATAAATGAGGAAACAGAAGGGGTATTGGCTGAACTAAAAGAAGCAGACGTTCAAGTTTATGAAGTAGACTTGAGTCCATGGCAAGAAAAAATGGAAGAAGTATACCAAGATCTAGTTCAAAGTGGTTTCCTAAACGAAGAGGTGCTTAATGACATACAGGAATGGAAGGCACAACAATAATATAGATAAATTTTGCAGTAAGGAAGCCACATTCTTTACTGTAATGTTTTTCCTAATTGGGGGGATATGATTGAGATTCATTGATTCGATGATTACACGAATTGAAAAAATATACTTATTTCTTGCTACCTTAATTTTCGCACTTCTTATTCTCATTAATATCATTGATATTGCCTTTCGCTTAATTGTAGGAAGTTCGATTACAGCAACTCAAGAATTATCGATTCTTTGCTTTTCTTGGATGGTTTTTTTAGGAATGGCCGTTGTGTTAAAAAGAAATTTGGATCCGAAAATTACCCTTTTTTTAGAGCGATTTGTTTCAAAGAAATTCCATCCATTTTTTGATATTGTCGTCAATATTTTCATTATCGTTTTCCTTTCAACTGTATTGGTTATTATGATTGATTATTTACAGGTCCAATCGTTGAGAAAAGCAAACTATATTCCAATCAATTATATGTTCTTTTCTTTACCCGTTGTGTTTTCCTTTATCTATATGATTATCGTCACAATCAGGGAATTGTTAGATTCCATACTCCAAACAAGGGGGAAAGATAGACTATGATGTCCTTGTTAACGGTTGCTTTACTTATTGTATTAGTTGTCATTCGAACCCCCATTTCGATGACGTTAGGAATATCGGCCTTAATTACCTTCTGGGTTGGTGGTTTCCCACTTAGAATTATTCCACAAGCTTTGACAGGGGCAGTGTTTAACTTTACATTACTGGCTGTTCCCTTTTTTATATTGGCTGGAAACTTAATGAATACAGCAGGATTAACAGAAAGAATTTTCAATTTCGCTCGAGCGTTAGTTGGGCGCATTGCCGGTGGATTAGCCCATGTCAATGTAGTAGCAAGTACCCTTTTTGCAGGAATATCCGGTTCTGCCGTCGCTGATATAGCAGGGCTTGGGGTGATCGAGTACAAAGCGATGAAGGAGGCTGGTTATCGCAATGCCTTTAGTGCTGCGATTACAGCTGTGTCCGGATGCATCGGCCCGATCATGCCACCGAGTATCTTTATGATCATCTATGCCGTAATTGCCGAAGTATCAGTTGCTAAGTTATTTATAGCAGGGATTATTCCTGCCATACTGATGACCCTTGTTTTAATGGTTACGATCTATATCCAAGTGAAATCGGGCAGAGAGGTATGCCCTGTTGATCCACCTTCTCCATTATCTTATAAGTGGAAAACATTTAAAGCAGCTCTTCTTACATTAGGAACGCCTATTATCGTTCTTTATGGAATGGTTGGAGGATTAGTGACTCCAACGCAAGCTGGAATTCTTGCGGTCGTTTACACGATTATTATTGGATTTATCTACAGAGAGTTAACATGGAACAAGCTGGTGGAAGTATTTAAGGAATCTGCTTTGCTTACTTCACATGTGATATTTTTAGTGGCCATTGCTGGAATGTTAGGCTGGATCGTCACCTATGAACGAGTCGGGGAAACATTAACCAATTTCTTTTTATCTCTTACGGATAGCCACTTTTTAGTATTAATTATTATTCTCGTTATTTTACTATTTGCCGGTACGATTATGTCTGGGACTGAAGCTCTCATCATTTTGGCTCCAATTCTTGTACCAGTAATTACAAATTACGGAATCGACCCTATTCATTTTGGCGTCGTGATGTGTGTGGCATTAGCGATTGGGGTTGTAACGCCACCAATCGGAGTAGGACTGTTTGTAATAAGTAATATTAGTAAGATAAAAATAGAACAAATTGTACCAGCCACAATCCCATATATTATCTCTTTAATTATTTGTTTATTAATTGTTACCTTTATCCCAGAATTAAGTACATGGCTTCCGGATCTATTAGTGAAGGATTAAGGTAATCTTCAAATACCTTAATCCCTGATTGCTTACGTATGGCATCAAATAAGGGAGGATTATCGAATGGATGTTAAAAAAATAACTGCTGAAATTGAAGATCAAATCATCGAAATACGCCGACATTTACATAAAAATCCTGAGTTGAGCTTTCATGAATTTAAAACAACGGACCTAATCTATGACACTTTGAAACATACGAATATAGAGTTACAACGATGTGCGAAAGGCTCAGGAATAATCGGGCTTTTAAAAGGAGAGGAAGAAGGGCCAACGTTAGGCTTACGAGCGGATATAGATGCCTTACCCATTCACGAAGAAACAGGACTAGAATTTACTTCGCACAACAAAGGAGTTATGCATGCTTGTGGACACGATATTCATACGTCGGTTTTATTAGGGACTGCCATTGTACTAGATAGAATGCGAGCCGATCTTAAAGGATCGATAAAATTCATTTTTCAACCAGCAGAAGAAACACTGAATGGTGCACAGGAAATGATTGAACAAGGAGTGTTAACGGAGCCAAAGGTGGACCATATCGTTTGTTTGCATGTATGGCCTTTTACTGATGCAGGTAAAATCGGAGTTAAACATGATGTGATCATGGCGTCGGCAAACAGTTTTGAGATTGAAGTGACGGGAACGGGCGGTCATGCAGCCCATCCTCACAAAAGTGTCGATCCTATCCCAGTTGCAGCACAAATTATAAGTGCGCTGCAACAAATCGTTTCCAGAACCTTATCACCATTAGATTCTGCGGTTGTAACAATTGGACAGATCCACGGCGGAACTGCTAACAATGTCATTGCAAATAAAGTGACGATCTCTGGAACGGTAAGAACGTTAAAGACAGAAGTAAGTGAAAAAATTAAGGAAACAATGGAGGATATTTCCGAAAACATCGCGAAGGCCTTTAAAGCAAATGCCAAAGTGAATTATGTGCTAAGTTCCTATCCAGTTACAAACAACAATCAGTTAGTAGATTTATTAGCTGAATCTGTCAAAGAAACGCTCGGTGAGGAAAACTTAGATTACTTATTAGAGCCTTCACTAGGGGGAGAGGATTTCTCCTATTATCTGCAGCATGTAGATGGAATGTTATTTAGACTAGGAACCAGAAACAAAAATCCAGCAACGCAAAAAGGTTTGCATAATCCCGGCATCATTTTTGACGAACAAGCCATTTCAACTGGTATTATCACCATGAGTTCATTTGCATTGAAGTATTTAGCGGGACGTGGGGACAGGTCCCCCGTCCCAACGCAAAAAAAGGTCAGGGGAGTTTGAGCCCCTGACCTTTTTTATACGCTCCATCCATAATCCGATTAAGCGGAAATTTTCCTGCTATTGGCCTCATGGGGCTTGTTTCTGGGCAAATAAGGGAAGTTTTTCCGCTTGTGGAGACCAAAAACGCTTATTTTCGAGTTTATCGGGTCGATAGGCGGAAATTTTCCTGCTATTTAAGCCTCTTTGGATGATAATTGCTAATTAAGCGGAATTCCTCCGTCTATTTTTCAGGTTGGTAGATTAACCTACGTCATCATCAGATAAAGGCGGACTTTTGTAGATAGAGCCCTTTAATAGAATCGCTTAAATCCATCAAATCGTTGTTTGAAGTAGGCTTCATTTAAAGAAGAAATGGTAACTCCTTTTGAAGAGCTTGCATGGATAAACTGATTATCTCCTAAATAAATCCCCATATGAGAAATTCCGCTCTTATATGTATTCTCAAAGAATACTAAATCACCAGGTTGCGGAGCGTCGACATAATAGGAACGGCTGTAATAGCCTTCCGTTGATAGGCGGCTGACACTAACCCCAGCAGATTTAAATGCGTAGTAAATGAATCCACTACAATCAAACCCAGCAGGCGTACTTCCTGCCCACACATAGGAAACCCCAAGAAGCTTTTTCGATTCATCAATCACCTTTTGGGTGGATGCTGGAATCGTGACAACATTCTCAGTTGCGTTCTTGTTCGAGATTACATTTACCTATAAAAGATGTTTTGGTGAATGTTGTCAGAGTGACATAAGTATAAACAGTGAATTTTCGTCAAAGTCTATCCTCCTATATGGAGTATTAAGTAATAGTAGTTAGATAATACTTGAAACGGACCTATTTACGCTTCAGCTTATGAAACTTTTTCCATATAAACACGTAATATAAGTCAAAATATTGGTGGAGATGATGTTGAATTGTATGGGAAAATACTAGCATTAGTTATTCTGATTGTAACTATTGTTCCGATTACTTACACTATGTTTGTTTGGATAAGAAAAACATATGCAAAATTTCACAATTATTTAAGTAAAACAAACGAATGGAAAAGTAATGTTAAAGGGAATTTCAAGATAAATAAAAAAATGATAAGATCATTATTTTTAAAATTATCATTACCTAAAATTTTATTAATTAAAAATGGCCGTGTACTATTTATATTAATATGTTTATTCACAGTTTCATTTATGGGGCTATTTGTAGATACACCGATACAAAATAAAATTCCTGTATTTATTAATCTAGTAATGATATTAATCGTTTTTATAGGGATTGGCAAATATTTTTTACACACAACAAGTAACATTGCTATAAATTATCAAAATTGGTTTATGTGTGTATTAATTCTAGTTATATATATTTTGAGCTTTTTATTAAGTTATATAGAAAACCCGGAAAATCTCCCGTTTTTAATGGTGTTGATAGTGTTTTCAATTGTATTTGCCGTTTTATTAGTCTTGAATGTCTTGAGCAATTTTAATAATGTATTTTTCCAATTGTTAAATTTTGTGTTTTTATTCGTGGTTATATTAAGTGTAGTTGGGATGGGATTTGGATTATTTTATTTATGGAATAATGAGATATTTAACCTCTATACTACTGAAGAATATAATAAAATTATGTTTCATTTTGATTCGGGTGTCAGCTCATATTTATTTATTATGTATAAAGGTCTTATCCCGTTCTATACATATACTAATAGCGGAATAACATTAGAAACTCCGATTACATTAATTTTAATTGGTGAATATCTAATTGGTTTTCTCTTTAATGTAGTAATTATCGGATTCTTTCTATCTTACTTTGTGTCGAAGCTTCTTAAGAATAAAGAAATAGTTCTCGATACTGAGTAAGTGCAAGTAACTTTTCCTTTTAACTTTCATAGTTGGTCTCAAGGGGAATCTGGGAAAGAAAGCTATTTGTTTATTGTGTATAACATAGAACGTCCTGCTCTTGGTTCACTCAATGGTAGAGGGAGTAGAATATAGTGGCGGGTGAAAGTGATTGTGGTGAAGGTGAAATGGTACCTCGTCCCAAAATAAAAAAACGGGTCAGGGGACCTGTCCCCGTGACCCGTTTTAATAGAATCGCTTAAATCCATCAAATCGTTGTTTGAAGTATGCTTCGTTTAAAGAAGAAATGGTAACTCCTTTTGAAGAGCTTGCATGGATAAACTGATTATCTCCTAAATAAATCCCCATATGAGAGATTCCGCTCTTATATGTATTCTCAAAGAATACTAAATCACCAGGTTGCGGAGCGTCGACATAATAGGAACGGCTGTAATAGCCTTCCGTTGATAGGCGGCTGACACTAACCCCAGCAGATTTAAATGCGTAGTAAATGAATCCACTACAATCAAATCCAGCAGGCGTACTTCCTGCCCACACATAGGAAACCCCAAGAAGCTTTTTCGATTCATCAATCACCTTTTGGGTGGATGCTGGAATCGTGACAACATTCTCTGTGGTTTCTTTTTTACTCTCTTCTTTAACAACCGTTTCTTTCCCAGATACCTTTAAAGTTTGACCGACAAAAATCAAATCTGACTTTAGACCATTTAAGCTTTTTAACTGGCTAACCGAAGTGCCAAATTTTTTACTAATATGGCTGAGGGTATCACCCTTTTGCACTAAATAAGTGGAAGTAGCAGTCTCAACTGTCGTTTCTTTCTTTTCCGTGCTTTGCGCAGGTTGAGGTTTTGTCTCAGTTGTAGGAGTAGAGTTAGAGACTTTTAGCTTTTGATCAGGATAAATAATATGATGATCAAGATTATTCCACTTCATTAAGTCAGACAGAGTAATATTGTGTTGTTTAGCAATTTTTGATAACGTATCTCCTTTTACTACCGTATAACTAGTAACAGTGGTTGGAGCTTTCTCTGTCTTAGTAGGTGCTTTTACTTCAGTTGTCGCACTCGCATTAATTTGGAGAATCTGATTAATATAAATCATATCAGAGCTCAGTTTATTCAATGTTTTCAGGTTTGAGACACTCGTATTATACTTTATTGCGATATGTGAGAGTGTGTCTCCCTTTTCGACTTTATATGTATCGGCAAAAGCTGTCGAGGCGAATGATGTGGACAAAAGAGCAACAGACGTCAGAGCAGCGACTTTTTTCTTCAAAATATATCCTCCCTTACAAAAATAAGCTAATATTCTAGCATTATTTTAACACAAGAATTCCATTTTTTCTCTCTAACTATGAAATATTGTCAAAAAATGAAGAAAATACTACTGGAAAACAATTTACAATAAATGATAGATGATGGTAAGATTATTTCTGTAATTAGCTAAAGGGAGCGGTAGAATTGAATCAAGTTGATGAAACGAAACAAAATGAATTTTTTCAAGTGTTATATAAAGCCTTTGAAAAAGGACAGCATGATGAAACGACCCTTAAAGATTTAGTAGAAGAATTGAAAATGAATTTAAAGAGTTTAAATGAAAAATAGTTTTTTATAGAAAATATACTGAAAAAAAGCAATCGGCCAGTTTAGTGACCGATTGCCTTTTCATTGGTTCAGTTAATTACTCATTTGATTGATGTGGCTACTCAAATTGTTCCATTGTTTCATCTGAATTCTGATTTTTATTCCTTATTCTTGTGATTTTGCGTGGCGAGTTCAACCAACCCCACCATTTTTTCCACGAAGATTTCTAGTAGTTTTTCTCCTTTTTCTTTACTAGCTAATGTGGCATCGCCATATACCCCACTTTTACTAAGGTCTCCTAGTGAAATTGTAGATTTTCCATATAAAGCTGGCTTCTCTGGATATTCTCTAACAGCTTTAGACATATCGACGAGTTCCGGCTTTAAAGCGAGCATGAGTGACGTTTCAAATTCACATGCATGAATCATTCCATGCCATGGTTTGGATTCGCAATATTGGTCTATAACTGCTCCAAAGTCTGGGTAAAACAGGTAGACAACATTCATATCTAGCTCATCGACTAACTCTCTAGTAGCATACTTCATACTTGCATTATTGGCATCATGACCATTCACAATAATAAGAGTCTTTACTCCGTACCTGCTTACACTATGGGCGACGTCCTTAATAACGGCTTCTACGTGGTGCTGCTGAAGGGAAACTGTGCCAGGAATATCACGCCAAACCCAAGAGTAGCCAAACGGTAAGGTTGGGAGAAGGAGAGCACCTGTTTTTTCGCAGATTCTCTTTGAAATGCCTTCTGCTAAATAGATGTCAACACCTAAAGGAAGGTGATGTCCGTGTTGTTCTGTTGCTCCAATAGGTAAAATAGCTACTGGATATTCTTCAATTGCTGTTTTTACTTCATCTCTTGTCATATTAATAGCTGCTTTTACCATTGACATACCATCAACTCCCCAATCTCTGAATGAGCTCTACATACTGTTTTGCCTTTTGTTCAATGGCATTGAGATCCATTTTCGTCGCTCCTCTTGGAACTAAATCACTGCCAATAGCAAAGGAAGAACAGCCTGCCTCATAATAGTCTTTTAAGTTGTGTAGATCCACACCGCCTACTCCCATGATGTGTACATTTGGGAAAGGACCTTGTAGACTTCTTACATAGGATAGACCAAGTTCATTGGCCGGGAATAGCTTCACAACATTAATTCCTTCTTGTATGGCTTGGGCAATCTCTCCAGGTGAGAAGACACCTGGGAAAGTAGCCACTTGCTTTGTTTTTATATATCTGACAAGTTCACGGTCCCATCCTGGGGTAATGATATATTGTCCACCGGCTTCCAATACCTTATTCACTTGGTAGGGGTGGACCACTGTGCCCGCACCTAGTTGTACGGAATCCTGAAAAGCGGAATGGATATTTTGAATACAACGAAGCCCATTTTCTTCATCACTTAAGGAAACCTCTACCCAGGAAATTCCGTTATTAAGGAGTACTTCTACGATTGAACTAGCATCTTCAGGTTGAATTCCTCGAAGAATGGCGATAATCGTTCCTTTTTTGACTGTCATACTCTCATCACCCTTCAAATTGTGCTAACCAACGTGCTGGATTTTCTACAAAAATGGTATGAATATCTTCTTCACTAATCCCTTCATTTTTTAAACGTGGGATATACTTTTTGAGGATATATTCGAATCCAGGTCCACCACCATAAGCATGTAAATAGCTTTGTCTGCCCATATCTGCAGAGATTAGTAATTGCTTCACAAAGCCATGATTAATCATATTTTTTATAAGATCGACACGTACACTATCAGGATAGTACTTAATTTTACTTGCACCATCAAATTGAACATATGCTCCTCTTTTTGCAAGCTGTAGGTGGTAATATGGATCTGCATTTCGATCACTGTGTCCCACGGCTACTTTAGTTAAATCGACGCCTTCTTCTTCTAGAATATCGAGCATTTCTTCACCCATAGTACCTGCTTCAGTATGCAACCAAATAGGAGCACCAGTTTCCCTTTGGGCACGCGCCACTGCTCTTGTTACTTTTTCCTCAAGTGGATGAATGTATTGATCCCAAGAGCCAGCCTTTAGAAAGCCTGCTTTTGCATCCGTTCCATCCATTCCAATCGTCACATCTCTCACTAGTTTCTGCTGAATTTCTTCAATGGTCAGTGCATTCACCCATGCAGGAAAGTATATATGCTTGTTAAAGCCTGAAGTTGCAACAACATGTACACCTGTTTCAATCGACATTTGTTTCATCTTTGAGGCGTTTCTTCCGTAATCAAGTGTAGTGGCATCAACAAGCGCCTGTCCTCCGGCTCTTTTAAATCTAAATAATTCACTTACAGAGGCCTCATAATCTGTTAATTCTAAATCCCGATCTTTTTGACTCGGTGGTGGGCAAGTCCATAAATGTTCATGGCTGTAAGTAAATCCTAAGTCTTTTGCGTCAATATCTCCTAATAATGTTCTAACTTTTCCCACTGTATTTTCCTCCTTTTTTAAGAGTAGATAATTTTAGATAACTCATCTACTCTCCATCTTTTAAGTCTTATAGACCAATCCCAAATAATGAACCAATCAAGCGAATCACAACAACAACAATAATGGCATCTGGTGAAGCAAACCAAAGTCCTTCCACACCGTATGCGTTCATATCTACTAATGGGTAGGCAAGAGCTACTAGTAATGTCCATGACACTCCTAGAAAGAAACCAGAAATGATCGCTCCGCGTCTCCCACCTGACGCATTACCGAATACTCCCGCTGCACCACCCATGAAGAATAATCCGATGACTGAAGGTAGAACAACAACTGGTAAAATAGTAGAGATAAAGGTTACTAGTAAGCTTCCGACTAAAGCTGAAAGGAATCCAAGCGTTACGGCAATTGGTGCAAAAGCGAAAAAGATAGGTACATCAAGTGCTGGCTTCGCACCTGGAACAATTTTTTCTCCAATTCCTTTAAAAGCGGGGACAATTTCTCCAAGGAACATTCGCACACCTTGTAGTAAAACTAGAATCCCTGCAACAAAGGTAAGTGCGTTCATAAGAGAGAACTGAATAATATCTTGTCCTCCTGAAATCTCAGCCATTACTTCTTTGTCTACAAATAAAGAGGTAACTAAATAGATGACAATCATGACAATACCCATGAGTACGCTCATATCTTTCAGGAAGTCTAAAGATTTTGGCACTTTAACATCTTCTGATGATTTTTCTTTGTTTCCAGCGAGACCGCCAACCCATCCAGATAAGCTGATCCAAGAACTCCCCCAGAAACCGAAAGCAATATCATCCTTCCCTGTAATTTTACGAACAAATCGCTGGGAAATGGCAGGGAATAATACCATTGATATCCCTTGAATAATGGAACCTAGTAAAATTGTCATTGTACTAGACAGTCCCATTTGGTTAAATACAATTGCCATTGTTCCGGCAAAAGAGAACATCATGTGTCCTGTTAAGAAGATATACTTCCATTTGGTAACCCTAGCAATTAATAAGTTAATTAAGAACGAGAATACAAGAATAAGCGCTGTTTCTTTTCCTAATACTGTTTGAACTGCTGCGACTAATGCATTATCTTCCGCTACGATGCCCGTCAATCCAAATGCCTCTGTAAACATCGTGCTGAATGGAACGAGAGCGTTTACAATAATGTTTGAACCTTGTTGTAAAATGATAAAGCCAAATATGGTTTTCAAGGTCCCTTTTATAACGTCGGAAGTTGATTTTCTCAAAGCAACTAATCCAACTAGGGCAATGATACCAAGTATGATTGCTGGGTTACTTAATATCGAAACAATGATATCTAACATTTTTCCCTACCCCCTTTGTTGTAGCTTTTGAATGACAGGCATGACTTTCTGTTCAATTTCCTGTTTATCTAATAAGTTATTAATTGAAATAACCTCAACGGATTCATCACTTAACTCTGCAGATATTTCGCTGGAAGCCACCATAAAATCGCAAGTCTTTCCTTTAGCAGAGCCTAAATCAACTGCTTCACCATCTACCTCATATCCGTAACTTTTAGCGATAGACTGAATATCCATAAGTAACATTAAACTTGTACCAAAACCCATTCCACAAACAGTTACAACTTTCATTGATTAACACTTCTTTTCAGATTTTATATTAGTGAAAGAATTTCTTGTTTTGATGTTGCTGGATTCATGATGACTGTTAACTTTTCTTCATCCCTCAGTAAATCGGCAAGAGACTGAAGCATTTCAATATGACTGGTACTGTCTGTTCCACAAAGAGCACAAACAAGTTGGATTGGATCATTCGTTGGGTGTCCAAATACAACAGGCTCACTAAGCCTAATGATAGAGACTCCTTTTTTCTTTGCACCAAATTCTGGTCTGGCATGAGGAAAGGCAATATTAGGGGCGACCACGATATATGGACCTACATCTTTATAGCCCTTAACCATTGCTTCTACATAGCTTTCTTCTGCTAATCCTTCATTCACTAAGAGTTGCCCTGCTTGTCTAATGGCATCTTCTGCATCTTTGGCTTTTACGGCTAGTTCGATTAAACCTTCAGTTAGTGTGAGCATGTTCGCCACCTCTTCTTTTCATTAAAATGATTTCAGCTTATTTCTTCCATCTAGTTCTATATGGTAGTGATAACGATCCCCTCTATTAGACATCTCAACTAATTCAAAAGGAGTCCCGTCAGTTAAATAAGAAACCCTTGTTAAGTGAAGTAAAGCAGATTGGGGAGGAATTCGTAATTCGATTGCCTCCAAGTCAGTTGCACTTCTTGCTTGAATTCTCTCATCCGCTTTCTTAAGCCGAATATTATAGCCTTCTTCAAGAGTTTCATATAGCGATTCTTTTTGTAGACCTTCCTCTATGAACCCCGGGACAAATTTAGCCCGCAAATAGTTAATCATAATGGCAATGGGCTCACCATCTGCAAATCGAGTCCTTTTCAAGCAAATGACTTTCTCGTTAGGTGCTAACTTCAATTCTTCACTTATTTTTCGAGAGGGTTCCATTTCAACTAGCAGGGTATTTTCGGTGTGAATTTTTTTGCCTTTAAGCCGCATTTCTTCTGTCCAGCTCGTGATGGTACCTGCGGTTTGAACAATTTTTTTCGATTGTACAAAGGTACCTTTTCCTTGAATCCTTTTAACGATTCCATCTGATACAAGTTCATCAATTGTCTTTCTTACAGTCGCTCTGCTTACACCATAAAGCTTTTCTATTTCAGTTTCGATTGGAAGTGAGTCCCCTTCGGAAAGGTTTTCCTCGATATACCTCATTAACAAAAGCTTCAACTGTTTGTACAAAGGTACTTTTGAATGCTTATCTAATTCGTTTGTTTGCACTGTTCTTATCGCCTCCATTTTTATTTGATTATTAGTTTAAACATCATGATGTTTTTGGGTATTATGATTATATTTTTATAATACATCATGATGAATATAAACACAAGTGAATATTTTAACCGTTTTCATCATGATGTATTGGTAATTTGGTTGAAAATTAGAAGTTCTAAGTAGACAAGGAATTCCGTGGAATGCATTTTCAATAGTGAAGCGATGTCTACAGCCTAGAATATACCTAGACTTCAAATTTCCCTCTTCTTCGTGATACAATTTTTATAGAAAAGATAAAGGTACGGAGGATTGGGAATGATGATTGGACGGAATGAACCTTGTCCGTGTGGTAGCGGCAAGAAGTATAAGCAGTGCTGTTTGAAAAAAGGAAAAGTAGTTGAATTGGGACAAGCAAAGCAAGAACATTTTTTTCAAATGAAGCAGAGGCTGAGTGGACGGCTGGCGGAGGAAGTGATTGGTTCTTATTCTTTATTAGATTATCAGTCGCTTATGAAAGAGTTTAGGGAACGGACAGGTGTGCGTGATCTAATGGACGGGTATGGCCACCATTGGCTGATGTTTTTTTATCGACATTCGGTGTTTGATGGATTACGTGGGATAGAATGGTATAACCGAAAGCATGGGAAGCGAGATGATCCGGCTTTGCAGCGCTTGGCAAAGGTTTGGGAGACACTTGTTCCTCGATTAATTCAGCATGTTGATTTTGATGAACAAGGGGTTTTGGTGGAAGATTTGTTTACGCATGAACGCTTTCATATGCCGTATTGTGAAACACTATTGGAACCACAACCTTGGGCAGGGGCTTTTTGTTTGCTAGAAGAAAGAGATGGCGGTTACTACATGAATGGAGTGGCGGTTATTGTTGGACCTGAGAAATTAAAGAAAGCTGAGGAGTTTCTTAAAAACCACTTGAAAGAAACAGGAAATTCGTATGAAAAATCAGCGTTCGACCTTTATCCAGAAATGACCGGTGCTTTAATTCGAAATGAGGAAAGGTTAGATAGGAAAGAGTGTGAGTGGACACATACATCACTCGTGTACTCGATAGGTGATGTGAATGAAGTAATGACAGCGATTCATCAAACGGGGAATCTTGAGATGGAGGAGTGGGATGGAAATCGCGGAAATGGAAGTCTTATAAAAAAACGCTATCGTTATGATGATAATTTGGCAGAGGGCTCCGTGTATATGTATGAAATGGAAGGACTCCTTGAAATAAATGGAGATCAGCTGATATATCAATCGATTGATCAAGCATCGGTAGCTAAATTCAAAGGGCTATTAATGGATCTCCCGCAAGCTGTTTTAATGAAAGAAGAGAAAATCATCAAGAAGGCGCCGGCAGGAATTCAAGTTAGTTCCTTTGGGATGGGACTAGAAAAAGGTGTTCCACCTGTATTTGGAGCCTTTGCCCAACAGGCTTTGCACACGCTTGAATTACATTTACCACTACCGCAATTTAATGATAAAACACCAGCAGAAATGGTGTCATTAGGGAAACAGGTTGAACTTGAACAATGGCTTAGAGAACTTGAATACCAAAGCTATGTGAATACGAGGAGTCAAACAAAGGAGAAGTGGACGGCCGATTTTAATTCGGTAAGGAAAGCGTTGAATCTGCCGTTTTCTCCCTTTACGACTCTTCGAGAACAGCGCAAAACAGCTATTACCCTGATGGAAAATCCGGTGAACAATGAGGATAACTGGACACAAGAAGAACTGGAGTTATGGGATGAAATGGGTATGCCTGTTCAAGAAATCAAGAGCGAATATGCCCGTGATCTGTTGCTGTTTTTTCAGGAAAAGGGAGCGGGGAGATCCCCTAATACCTATTATAAATACCGACTTGGGGTACAAGTGCTTTCCTTTTTCTTTGAAGAGGAAGAGATTAGGCACATGACGGGGATTCTACCGGAGCATTGGGAGAAACTGATCAGCTACTATTATCTAGAATATAATCGAGATGCAACGGATAATCAGGCAAAGGGATTTATGACGGTGGTCAAAAACTTTGCTGCTTGGCTCGATAAAAGATATGGGACCGCTTATGCATCTGTCGTGAAAGGGCATTTGAAAGAAATGGACATGCTTGTATTTCAGGCAATCATGATTCTCGAAGCTTATACACCTTATCGCGAAAGAAGATACGAGACATCCCGAAATATAGGAGAATTTCGCCGGATTATCAAAAATGGAGAACTTCCTGGACATTTAGTGAAAGGATGTTTTCGCATAAAATCAGTTACTTCATCGTATGTAAATCTGGTGAAGGTAGATGAAGATGGCGAAGTCTTTAAAACGACCGTTCGAAAAGATGTCCTGCCACTGATGAGCTCAGGAATGGTCATTTGCGGGGCGTTAACTAAAAAATCAAACTGGAAGCTATATAGTGTTGAAAAAGTATTTCCAAAGTAGGTTGGGTGTCTGTCACTCCTCGAAAAATCTTGTTTCACGAAAGGGTTATACATAATAAGGAAGGTTGCTCATCAGCAACCTTCTTTACTATTTATACAGAATATCATCCTTTAGCGATGAAACTTTTGATAAAGCAGCATCGATGTCAGTGTCGTTAACTCCAAAATGAGCAAGGGCCTGGTCGAGGTGCTTTGCGATTGCATTGAAATGTTCTGGTTGCAAATTCATTCCTTCATGGGCCTTTGCCATGGATGCCCCTGAATACTGATTGGGACCGCCTAAAGCATAGCTGATAAATTTTGTTTGGTGACGTCGCTGCTTTTTCATATCAGTATCCTTGAAAAAATGATTAACAGTTTCGTCCTTTAGTACCAGTTCTTCGTAGAAATAATCCACTACTTTGGCGACTGCCTCTTCCCCGCCGATTCTTTCAAACAATGTTTGTTCCATCCAAAACATCCTTTCCTTAATCATCAATGGATATTATCTGCCAAAATCGGCAAGTTATGAAGATGTCAAAGGAATGAATTTAGATAAAGGACGATATTACTTCTTACGCTTTTTCTTGCTTCCTGCGTCTGGTGGATTAGGTCTCTTTTTTGGATCTAAAATAAAGAAATGATTTACGTCTCCAAAGATATACTTTCTAAATTGGTCAGCAGTTGTGAGTTTAGTATTAAATGAAGATAATCCGGATGAGAAAATCATAGATGATTCATTGCTGAATAAAATGATGGTCTGACTCTTGTGGTTGAACGTTCGATTAATATGTACCGGATTGAACCAAATATTATCTATACTAGTAAGGGATCTAGTTGGGAAAATAACAATTTGCGCTACAGGATCTGCCACAATAGGACGAAAATAGGTGGTAGGGTTTAATTCTCTGGATGTTTTAAGGGCACTATTTAGATTAAAGCCTTTACGTTTTATCGTATCATCCAGTATTTCTAAAGGTCCTTTATGAACAACAAAAATCTTTCCTGTTTCTCGTACTAGTGTATTGATATTCCCTTGACGGTCAAAAAAACCAACCATTGACATGAAACGTGGGGACAAAATGTAAAAATTTCTTACCATACTAACACCTCTTCCTTAAAATTTGTTTAATCATTCCTTGCAACAAATGTATCGACCACCTTTCAATTTTCGATTTACTTTATAAAACACCTACTAAAAATATCTAGTAGTAAAAGTAGCTAAGGATAAAGTAATGGGATGTCGGGTTTATCCTTGATGAAATCTAGAAAGAAAGGGTGTCTTTTCAAGTGAGATGTCGATGGAGAAACGTGCGTTAAAATGTAATTCTATTTCTTTCAATACATGATAGAGTTTAACCGTGTTATTGTGCTGTATTTCCTACTTTTGAAAAAGAATGATTGTCTTAACTCCATCATACCGAAAAGATCCAAAGAAAAATGTGACAATAAAAGTAATTTTTGTTAAAAACTGTATGGTGATAGGGGAAATATACCTACTATAAGCCGATTTAAGAAGAACGCTATATTAATAAAGCAAAAAAATGTCCCTTGATCAAACGTTTGATCAAATCTGTAACGTCAAATAAGGGTTAGCACCAATATTCCAAAAGTAAAATTTTCATATTGATATTTTCATAAAGTAATAAAAAATTTATGGGAGCAATAAATAATAAAAAATGGGATACTCTGCTATTAAAGAGATAATCCAGTTGGTTATAATGAAAAGAAAAAGGAAGTGTAAAACGATGGATTTCGAAACGGTGATGCAAGAGCTTGAAGCGCTCGGTAAGGAACGACTGAAAAAAATGTACATCGGCAATGGGGCAAAAGAGCCTCTTTTTGGCGTGGCAACAGGTGCGATGAAGCCCATGAGAAAGGCCATTAAAAAAGATCAAAAATTGGCTGAAAAGCTATATGCAACTGGAAACTACGATGCCATGTATTTTGCCGGAGTAATCGCTGATCCAAACGCAATGACGGAAGAGGATTTTGACCGTTGGATTGATGATGCTTATTTCTATATGATTTCCGACTATGTCGTTGCAGTCACCTTATCTGAATCACCCATTGCTCAGGAAGTGGCTGATAAATGGATTAAAAGCGGTGAAGAGCTGAAGATGTCAGCTGGATGGAGCTGTTATTGCTGGCTCTTAGGCAATCGTAAAGACCATGAGTTCAGTGAATCCAAAATTGAAGCAATGCTTGAAAAAGTAGAAAAGACGATTCGTGATGCTCCTGAACGAACGAAATCGGCGATGAATAATTTTGTCTATACGGTCGGAATTTCTTATGTACCACTTTCTGAAAAAGCACTAGAAACAGCAAAAGCGGTCGGACCAGTTGAAATGAAGCGAGACAAGAAAAAAAATAGCATCCTTCACGCTGCTGAAAACATTCAAAAGGATCTAGACAAAGGAAGACTGGGCTTTAAGCGAAAATATGTAAGATGTTAAGTAAGATGTTAGGGACAGGTCCCTCGTTCCATTGCATATACAAAAAATAAATCTTTGCTCCTAGATCAAACGTTTGATCAAATTTGGAAAGTCACTAAAGAGCTGGCGCCGTGTGAATATCCTGAAAAAAAGGGAGTGAATGTGCACCATTTACTCCCAAGATTGATTATCGAACGGGTAAGCATTTAGCTGAGGTAGGAAGAGTAATCGTGAAGGTAGTACCAATTCCCTCGGTGCTATCCATTTCAATCGTTCCATCGTAATTTTCAATAATTTGATAACAAACCATTAATCCAATACCAGTTCCTTTTTCCTTCGTTGTATAGAAAGGCTCACCGATTTTATCGATTAAATCTTCAGGAATTCCGCACCCCTGATCGATAACCTGAATTTGAACGGATTCTTTCATTTCAGTGATTTGAAGGATGATCGTTCCTCCACCTTCCATCGCGTCAATGGCATTTTTTATTAAATTGATAAAAACTTGCTTGATCTTTGTATCCTCACAACATATATACAGTTCTCTATTGCTATAATCGAGATGTAATTCAATGTTCTTCATATTGGTTTCAGAGGTAAGCAATAGTTTTACTTCTTCAATGATTTGTACAATGTTATGACTCTTTCGGTTCTCTGAATGTGGTTTTGCTAGTGAAAGTAATTCACTTGAAATTAGTTCGATTCGTGATAGCTCATCTTCAATAATGTTGTAATAGAGTTCTTTTTCCTCTCCAGAATTTTTCAGCATGTGAAAGAAACCTTTAATAGAAGTCAGTGGATTCCGCAATTCATGGGCAATGCTGGCTGCTAGTTCCCCAGCGATATTCATCTTCTCAGAGCGAATCAGTAGACCCTCATTTTCTTTTTCCTTTGTGATGTCGAC
>NZ_HE978512.1:137892-322304 GCF_000311725.1 Robertmurraya massiliosenegalensis JC6 | reverse complement strand
ATAAAGTGGGTGTGGGTTTTCAATAATTCATTTTGCATAAAGGCGGGAGTGGATAGCCCATTATAACAACAAACTGAAATCACTCTATTTGCATTGATAAATTCATCGCATGAACATTCATACGTGATTAAATGCTCAAGTGGATCTTCACGAGGAAAAGGAACCTGCCCCCAAGTGCGGACATGACAACCTTGATCAAGATACGGTTGTACGAGTGCCATCAATTCTATTCCAGCCCCCGTATGATTAAAGTGATGCCCATCTAAATAAAACTCATGGCTATCAATCCCGATAATAGAATGAAGTTGAAGGTCACTGACCCTCATTTTGACTAGTTCCCTCTTAATTCTTTCGATCATTCCTTCCGTTTCCATTAAAAAAATGACGGCTTCCTTCTGGATACCCTCATAAATATACTGGACAGCATTCCCTACATACATATCCTCATCAGTAAACATATACAAAATATGTCCACCATTTTCCATTAAAGTAGGATTGTTAATCAATGAAGTAATCGGATCAAAAACAGTCATGGAGTTTCTCCTTTCATGGGGATGTTTGTCTCACTTGAATATGAGTAGAGCAGCTTTAGCCAAGCTAGAAAATGCCTGTCTCTCTCTTTCTATCATTCGGTCAATAGATGAATTATTCAGATTATTTACATCGGAATTAAGGAGCATTTTTATTATATAAAAATTATAGATGATCGTCTGTTTTAAGTAAATTGATAACTTACTATGTAGAGGCTATAGAGATTTAACACAATACATAAGCAACCTGAAGCTAAATTCTCTGTAGTGCTTCAGATTGCTCTAAAAATTTGCGTGAGATCCTCTTTTTAACACTAAACAAAATGGGAGTAGGACCCCCCGATAAATTACACTATTTTTACATTATTCTACAAATTTTCCACTTGTTTTACGTATTTCATTTAATCTCTACATATTTCTCTCTATTTTGACACCCTTAATTCTGATATAATTATTCACGACTACTTCAATACTTTTTACGTTAATATCTCTAGGATTATGGAAGTAGTTAATTACTGGAATGAAGGACTCTAAAACCAGTTGAACTTTGTTTATGTTGTCCTAAGTGATGACATTGAAATGCACAATACTAGTTTGAGATACTAGAAAACTCATATTTTTAAGGAGTTGATGAACCAATGAAAAATAAATTAATTGGCATCCTTGTTGTAGGTACACTTGCCATAGGATTAACTGCCTGCTCAGATTCTTCAGAGAAGGCTGGTTCATCCGTAGAAAAACAGGATGATTCTGAAGTAAATACGCCTGCTGAACAGATAGATAAATCAGCTGATTCTACAAAAGGAGATAAAGATGTGGAGAAAGAAAATCAAGATCCAACTATTACAGCTCTTGTTAATAAGCAAAATAGTGTAGGGGAAATATATGAACCTACCGATCTTGTGAAGTTAGACGTTCCCACTGTGTTAGAAAACCCAGAAGTCAATCAGCTAAGGAAAGTTGCTGCTGATGCCTTGAAAGCAATGTTTGAGGATGCAAAGAAATCGGATATTTATTTATATGCCCGTTCTGGATATCGTTCCTATCAAACACAAAATCAACTATTTAATAGTTATGTGGAGAACCATGGAAAAGAAGCAGCTGCCCGTTTCAGTGCGGAGCCGGGACAAAGTGAGCATCAAACAGGGCTTGCCATGGATGTAACGAGTGAAAGTGTTAATTTCCAGTTAGATGAGAGTTTTGGTGAAACTACAGAAGGTGTGTGGCTTCGTGAGCATGGTCATGAATATGGATTTATCATTCGATATCCACAAGATAAAGAAGATATAACTGGTTATATTTATGAACCGTGGCATATTCGTTATTTGGGAGTAGAACTTGCAACAAAAGTTTATGAGAGTGGATTAACTTATGAAGAATACCTAGAACAGGAGGGAAATGAGTATGAGGGCGTCTAGAAGTAAGGGAACCAACCGAATGAAGTCACTTATCTATTTCGTGATAGGAATTGGTCTCATAGGCGGGGTATCTTTTATGCTTCTAGGACTTGCACAAGCAAAGGCCGAAAATAAGCCCGAATCAGCGAAAGTCGACGAACCGAATGAAACGAATACGAGTGAATCGGAGATAATTGAAGAAAACCCATATACAGAGATTCAAATTGCGGCTGCAGGGGATATCATGTTTCATGATACACAGCTAAAGAGTGGTTATGATGAAGGTAGCAACTCATACGACTTTAAATCAGTCTTTGAAGATGTGAAGAACATCATAAGTACTGCAGATTTGGCGATAGCCAATTTTGAAACAACTACAGCAGGAGACGCTCAACCTTATACTGGATATCCTGTTTTTAATTCACCAGACGAGGTAATAGATGCGATTCAACATGCTGGCTTTGATGTCCTCACAACAGCGAATAACCATAGTTTGGATACAGGAAGTAAAGGGTTAAAGAGAACAGTTGAAGTGATTAACACAAAAGGTCTCGAGACCGTTGGGACTTATAGTAAAAAACCAGAATCAAGGATCTTGATAAAGGAAGTCAAAGGAATTAAGATTGCGATTCTATCTTATACCGAGATGATTAATAGTGTCGGGACTCAATATGCACCAGATGAGTTAAATGACATGATCAACATGATGGATAAAGATAAAGTTATCCAAGACATACAGGAAGCAAAAGATTCAGGTGCTGACCTTATTATGGCTTTTATGCACTGGGGTAACGAGTATGAGGAAAATCCTAGTGAAAAGCAAATTGAATATGCTGAACTGATGGCACAAGAAGGGGTCAATATTATACTGGGTAGCCACCCTCATGTTATTCAAAAGTCAGAGTATATCGAAGTGGGGGAGCAAAAATCTTTTGTCATTTATTCTATGGGTAATTTCATATCCAATCAAAGGATGGAAACACTTAGTAGTAAAAATGAACTTACTGAGGATGGGGTCATCGTCAAATTCGATATTCGGAAAAATAACGAAACAAATGAGACGACGATTGAACAAGTCAATTACGTTCCAACTTGGGTATATCGGAATATGGAAGAAGGGCAATCTAAATTTACTTACCGAATCCTCCCTATTGAAAACTTCTTGAACAGTAGTGAAATAATTGACGAATTTAAACCTCGAATGCAGCGCTCTATGGATGAGACAGTGGCTAAGATGGAAGGAACTCCATTTTAATATATATGTAGGCGATGTTACTTCTATTTTACAAAAAAACATCAAGGACCAATTTAATAAAATTGGTCCTTGATGTTTTGATAATGAAAGCAAAAATTTCACATTTTTAATTTGTAATATTCATAGAACTCATAATCTCTAATAATTTTGCTTCCATTTTTTCATTGTAAATCTCATTGTCAATTTTCCCGCCGAGGGTTATAACTTTATCGCCATTTCTCTTATACAGTGCGTATTCTACCTGATTATTGGTCGTAGCCTTTATAGAATGATAGGCGTCTTCTAAGCCTGGATATTTATTTACATTTATTTCTTCTATTACTTCAGCTCCGTCTTTATAAAGTAAATCTTCAATAATTGAAGGAGCAACCGTTACATTCTCGTGGGAAATTCCGACTCCAAAGCCTATCCCTTCATTTTCCTCAATCCCTACCAAACCTATAAATCCATTATTTTTATCTTCGACAATAAAAGATTCAGGAATATTCATCTCAATATGCTCAATCATTTTTGGAGATTTAGAGCCACCGTTTTTATTTGCGTCATTCATAACGTCGTTTAACTCTACTTCTCTTTCAATGCTCTCCCCAGAATTTGTCGAGGCCTGTACTGTGTTACGATCAGTGTCATCTACATTGCTGCACCCCACTATAAATAATATTAACAATCCTATTAAAGAATATAACTTTCTATGCATGACTACTACTTCCTTTCACGAAATGTTATAGCTATATGTAAGCGAACACCATACTCTCCTAGCGAAAACGATGAGTACTAGACGAGTACATCGCTGTTTTGAACAGAAGTTGTTTTGGATTAAAGGGCAATCTTACTATATTCATCTGTATCCTTTTTACTATAAAAAGTACACTTCTATGAAAATAATAACATATTAACTGAAAAATTTGGTGAGATTTATCTTAATTTGTAGAATACTGGGAAATGATATTGATGAAGTCAAGAAAAAGAGGCGTTTCATAAAATATCGAAACACCTCCAAATAAAAAAAGTAGGATATATTTGTCATGACAATGTTAGTGGAATTCCCTTAATTATTTTTAAAATAAGATTAACAGTTAACACTACTATTTAACTGTTGGGGTATCTTATTAAGTGGTAAGTTATATATTTATAGATAAATCTACATTCCAATCAAGGAGTTACCTTATATGTCTCATACTCTTGAAACCTTCAATTAACTTCGCGCGGGCTCCTTTTCTCCACGCCTTAACAGCCGATACAGATACATTCTCCACCTCAGCAATTTCTCTAATGGAGAGATCTGCTAGTGCTGTGTAAAGAACCCACTTCTTTTGATGATCGGTTAAATCGGTGCAATAGGTAAGAAGATTTTCCTTTTCTAATGGAATTTGACTGGAGTCATCCTGAAGCAAATTCCAATATTCTTCATCGGGTATCACGCAGTTCTCTTCGTGATGATTCCGTTTTGTTAATTCTGTCAATATCCGACCACGAATGTACGCATAGGCATAGCTGGTGAAGCTGCCTTTCTCACAATTAAAGCGTTCACTGGCTTGCCAAAGGGCAATAAGACCTGTTTGATAGAACTCTTGTTGATATTTGTAGATATTGAGTGAGTGAATAATTTTCCAAATCATCGCTCTATACTGCTCTTCTAATTCATAAAAATCCTTCAAAATTTTTCCCTTTCAGGAAAGCGCGCTTGCCACAAGTATTCCTAGGTAACTTAAACATAGCGAGAATACTGGGTATGGTCGAATTGCTTAAAATGACTATTTATGAAGGAAAAGGGGGTGAAATTTGATTTTTCAAGTATTTATTTAGTGAACTATGTTGAATCACCGGAGAATAAATGAATTTTTATATGAATTAAGCAGAAATAAAAAAATCCCCCTGCAAGCAGGTGGGAATTAGTTAACGTCCGAATAAGCTAGAAAAGAAGGAGAGAATTTTGGCAAAGAAACCTTTCTTTGCTTCATCTGCTGATTCCGTTTCCTCAGTCAAGGTTTGAACTTCGTGACCTTCAACAACCTGGATTAGTTCATCTTCAAAGTAATCACGGACTTGTTGGACTGTTTCTTCATTAAAAGGAGAGATGCCAATTTCTACTTTACTATTTAGAATATCAGTCGAAGTATGGTAAACAGAAATCCCTTTGTCCTGAAATATTTTTTCTTCAAAAACGGCTTTATCAATTTCACTTTGTTTGTCCATCAATTCTTCTTCTGTATACGGTACAACTCTAAAAGAAATCTCTGTTGGATCCTGTACTAGTGCGTCAATCCCTTTTTTTATTTCTGCTGGTGGTTCTTCTGTAAAAGAAAGGACAATCACGCCTAATGGTTTTTCTTCTCGATTAATATGAAGACTAGAGAAAATGTCGGATGCATATTCATCTATATAGATGCGGATCTTTTCGATTGCATCTGTATGATTGGGATCGATTCCAGCTTCTTCCCATTCTATCGTCATTTCCTCGAGTGGCTGTTCCAATTCAGCCGCTCCACTTTGGAGATTGACTATCAATCCTAAGATTGAGAGGAGGGAAAAGATCAATACATTTTTCTTGTTCACAATAGCACCCCCTTGTTTAAATTTCTATCTTTTTAGACGAATTTAAAGAGGGAAGGTTACGCTTTCATAAACAAAATGGGGAAAAAAGCTGAAAGTACTTGGACAGTCCATTCCGCTAAATCAATTCGTACGATGTGATTTTTTTTATTATACCTGACGTATCAATCTGAGAAGTAGTATTTTCTCAAAACATCTCTATTGTAAATATTTATTACTAGTGTTTTTCCATTAGGAGAAATTTAAGTTATATATTGTATAAATACTGTCTTCTTGAGCTTTTAGTATACAGTAGGAAATTTGGAATGCGCACTTTTATCCCTCTTTGGTAACGTAATTGTAGGGATTAGAATAATTTTCTTGTTAAAGGCGGGACTAAAGACTCTTACCAAACATTTATTTCGTGCTATTTTATTAATTAAGGACACATAAATCGTACGAAATGGCAAAATCATTGAAAAATGGTGACGCAAAACTATAGGGGCTAAGGAATAAGTCTAGGCCAGCCAGTTTCCGAAAGCGATTTTCAAGAGAACTCTGTCGGTTTATGTGAAATATAAGGAGGGTTCGCTGTGTTTCGTATTTATAAAAATTTGACTTACAAGTATCATATTTTTTTACAAAGATATAACGAGCGCTTGCTTAAGGATGCTCTCTGTGTAAATTTAAAGGCTGATTTGCAAGCAAAAGTTATTTACCATGGTCTAAAGGCATGTTCAGCAGTTAATAAGGTTGTTGAAAATACCAAGGATGAATTGAAACTGCGGCGTGAAACTGTTTAAAAGAGGACAGTGCTATAAATAAACAATACTAATAGCGAAGAAAGTTGCAATCTCATTGACTTAATAAGTTTTTTATATGTACTTTTATTTTCGATATAAAAAAGTGTATTGCGATTATAAGATCGAAATTGAATATCCATGGTTAGTAGTCCGATTCTTATATGAATGGGACTATTTTTTATGGAATGGATCAAGTATGTGTATATATGTGAAAAAGTGATGTTATTTAGATCAGTTAGTGATTTTCTATATAAAATGCTAGAATTAGTAGAAGAGATTTAAACGAGGAGGAGTCACCATGAATAAATGGGCAAAATGGATGGTTTTGATCATCGTACTATTAGCAGGTTGTACAAATAAAGGATATGATACAGCTATAAATAACGGCTATCAATCACTTGAACAGGGAAAATATGAGGATGCAAAAAACTATTTTGAAGAAGCCTATGAAGCAAAAAATACAGAAGAAACTGAACAAGGAAAAGAAATTGCGAGAATGATGCTTGAAGCGGAAACTGCTTTTGATGAGGGTAAGTGGGAATATGTATTAGGTTTACTTGATGAAATCGAAAATATAGGTAAAAAGGGAAAAGCTTATGATTCTGTAAAAGAGAAAATTGTCCAATTGAAACAAGACTCAGAAAAGTTGTATGCGCTGTATACAGATTTGGAAGCTAAGATGGGAGAAGCAAGTAATCATCGTAAAGAAAACGAATATGATAAAGCTGTTGCCATTTACGATGAAATTGAATTGGTTGATTCAAGCAATCATAGGATACAAGCTCTTGTAAAGCAAGCTGCAGAAGAATTGGATAAAACAAAACAAGAAAAAAAATCATCTCAAAATAATAGTAACAGTTCTAAAGATGAAGATGATGACTCCGTCGAAGAGGGAGAAAATGTAACAAAGCAAGGTGTGAGCATAGAAGAAGCTGAGAGAATCATCCGAGAAGCCTTAAAAATTCCTGCAGCGACCTATGTTCAATTTGACCACGAAGACGGTGATGATTTCATTATTCATGTATATGATATAATTAAAAATGAAGGTGAAGTAAGCCATACTGCAACATTGGGATGGTATAGAGTAAATAAGAATTCTGGGGAATGGTATGATTTAATGAATTAAAAAGCTTTACCCTTGAAGAATAAAAAGATCTAGCAGAAATCCCCCTCTGCTAGATTTTTTTATATTAATTATAGCTCTAGGTGTTCTTTCAGTTCAGCAATAACTGGTTGTTTCTCTTCATCCGAGATAATTTGGTAGTAAATTCCATTTATGTTATCGCCTTTTCCTTTTAGCTGAAGTTGATCAATATTATGTCTAGCTTCTTTATAATTCTTTTGGATATCCATCATTTCGTCAAAAGTCATATTAGTTCTAACATTTTTTCCTAATGCTCCAAAGATATCATCGAATCTAGTTAAAGAGTTGAAACTTGCTCCTTTATTAAGTACACCACGAATTACTTGTCTTTGTCTTTCTTGACGACCGAAGTCACCTTGAGGATCATTTTTTCTCATTCTTACAAAAGATAAAGCTTCTTTCCCGTTGAGATCAAGTTGTCCCTCTTTGAATTGATGGCCATCCTGTGTGAAGCTAATTGCGTTATTAACGGTGATACCGCCAACTGCCTCAACAATATCCTGAAATCCTTCCATGTTCACTTTAATATAGTAATCAATTGGGATATCTAGGAAATTCTCGACGGTTGCCATAGACATCTCTTCATTTCCAAAAGCGTAAGCATGATTAATTTTATCCTGAGTTCCTCTTCCGATAATTTCTGTTCTTGTATCACGAGGGATACTTAACATTTTTACGGATTTTAGTTCAGGATTGACAGTTAATACAATAATAGTATCTGAACGACCTTTATCTCCCTCTCTTTGGTCTACCCCTAACAAAAGGGCTGAAAAAGGTTCTTGGTTTCCAAAATTAACTTTATCAGTACGCTTGTCTGAAATTTCACGTGAAATAGGTTGATGCATTGTGTCTACTGCGTTTGTTAATGATTTATATATGGTGAAAACATAAGCCCCTATTCCAATCAGTAACACGAGTAATGTAATACCGGTAATACGCAACCATTTGCGTTTTTTCTTTTTCGCTTTATCTACCCTCATAAAATAAAGACCTCCAGAGCCCCAAATTGATATAATTATCTATATAGTATCAAATTACTACAAAATAACCTATGATTTTTTTATCGAATATATAAAACGGTACTTTACTGAATCGGTTTAAGTTGAAAGTATTTGTATCATCAATATTCCCCAAAAATTATGCATAAGTTATTGTTATTTACTCAACTTTCGCATACCAAATTAGGCAGGTAAGCTCTGATATAACTAGGCAGACCTGCAATCCATTGTTATAGTTGATTTTTAAGTAACTCAACTTTAGCACATTGAATTAGGCAGGTAGGCCTTGATATAATTAGGTAAGCCAGCAATCTAGTGTTGTAGTTGACTTTGAATGAACTTTTTTTGGTACTCTCTTTTTGGAAATCTTGAAGAAGCCCGAGTAACTGCACGAGTGTGACAGCCATATTGAGATCACTAATTTCATCACAATGATCATAAAATAGACCACCTAATGACTTGAACCCCCCATTACTATTGTTATAAACTAGAACATGAGAATTAGGGTACTAATGAGTTAAAGTTAATATGTTAAATTAGAATTGGATATTTTTTGAGGGAGGCAGTAAGTACCCCTTTGGTAAGGTTAAAAGAAAGTATATGTCTCGAAATGTTGCTTTATGAGGCTATAATCTGTCATGAATTGTAAAAATAACGTAAATATTTATAAAGGAGAGAGCTTAAATGAAAATAACAATAGCTGGTACTGGCTATGTTGGCTTATCCAATGCAATTTTGTTAGCGCAGCATAATGATGTTGTTGCTCTCGATATCATTCAAGAAAAGGTAGACATGATTAACAATAAGATGTCTCCTATTATTGATAACGAAATTGAGAATTATCTAGCATCAAAAGAATTAAATTTATCTGCAACTACCGATTATGTTAAGGCATATAAGGGTGCAGAATATGTAATTATCTCAACTCCGACAAACTATGACCCTGAAATGAACTATTTTAACACAAGTTCTGTTGAAGCTGTTATAAGTAATGTTTTATCTGTAAATCCAGATGCAATAATGGTTATTAAATCTACAGTTCCAGTTGGCTATACTGAGAACATAAGAAAAAAATATAAATCAAATAATATCGTTTTCTCTCCAGAGTTCTTAAGGGAAGGAAAAGCTTTATATGATAACCTTTATCCTTCAAGAATAATTGTTGGAGAGCAGTCTGAAAGAGCAAAAGTGTTTGCTGACTTGCTCGTTCAAGGAGCGCTTAAAGAAGATATTCCTGTCTTATTTACGAATTCAACTGAAGCAGAGGCCATTAAGCTTTTTGCAAATACTTATCTTGCCATGAGAGTTGCCTTCTTTAACGAACTAGACTCTTATGCAGAAGTAAGGGGTCTAGATTCGAAACAAATCATTGATGGTATTGGTCTTGATCCACGTATAGGAAGTCACTATAACAATCCATCCTTTGGGTATGGAGGTTATTGCTTACCAAAAGATACAAAGCAGCTATTAGCAAATTATTCAGATGTGCCGAATAGTATTATGACAGCCATTGTTGAAGCTAATAGGACAAGAAAAGAGCACGTTGCCGAAATGATTCTTAAGAGGAATCCAAAAGTAGTCGGAATTTATCGTCTTACTATGAAAATGGATTCTGATAACTTTAGGCAGTCAGCTATTCAAGGTGTTATGAAACGAATCAAAGCTAAAGGGATTGAAGTTGTTGTATTTGAACCAGCACTTCATGAAGAAACATTCTATAATTCTAGAGTTGTTAATGACTTTGAAGAGTTTAAAAAGATAAGTGATGTGATTGTGGCGAATCGTTTGTCAGATGAATTAAAAGAAGTAGCAGAAAAAGTCTATACTCGTGATCTATTCACTAGGGACTAAAGAAATCCAAATAGGGGGTTTGCCTGCTGGTATGTTTTTAGTAAATTTGATAAACTTTATAAAAGGACATACCTATTATAGGTATTGACGTTCAGAATGTAGAGAAAGTTTTTTTGGGACTTCATCTCTTCAGATTTGAATTCATCGAGTCTACAAATTAATCAAATACTAGTTAAAAAATATTACCATGTGCATATTCTAGCTTGGTTAGCAACATGAAAATCTCCGATAGAAGGCGGATTCTTTACCCTGTAACCAACAGTAGCGAAGCCAATGCGGCTCTTAGAATCTGCGAAGCTTCGCTCTGTTTTTTTCTGAATTTAACAGTATTCGCAACATTACTCTTTATTACTTTTTCGGTTTGTGGTCAGGAAAATTAGCACTCTTGATCATTGGGACAAATGTATAAATTTCCTCCACTCTCGTATGTGAATATTTATTTAGGAAATAAACCTCTTGTAGAGAGATATCTTCTATGGGGAATGACACCAAATATGTTTCGGTCAGACAGCCCTTTACGAGAGGATTAGTAAGATAACCTGAATCCAAGGCCACAGATTCCATCGTAAATCCATAATGCTTTTGCTTTATATGACGATCCAGAGACGACTAAGATAAGGGACCGAATCATGAACATTTTCTGTTGTTACATACACGTACGTAATAATATTGATCTTCATGTTGGTGGTCCAATGATCAAGATAACAGAACATTTCTTGCTTGTTATTACGGGTAATAAAATCGCATTCGGGATCTATTGTGCTTACCTGTTATTACCTCTGCGAGAATCAAAAGATGATCCATAACGTTCCATAACAAATGCTTGTCCAAGTGATTCACAGTATTTCAGTTGATCTACTTTATTTGAATAGGACACTAGCAGTAAATAAGTCTGAGCATGTTTTTAACGCCTCTATCTGTATTCCTCTTGCATATGCAACCTTAATACTTCGTGTAGAAACCCATTAATTTGTTTGATCCATAGATTCACCTCTTTTTCAGTTGGGTAATTTGAACAAGGAATATTATGAGGAGCGATAATCACAAACCTTAGGGATTTTATCAAGATGTTTTCCGTAAGAAATTGATTCCCATAATTTCTCTTACTCGAACAGTAACATAAATGTAATTATGCAGCTTTCTTCCAAAGCTCAGGATAATCTATTGATTAGAAGTAGAAAATGCGATTCGCCCAAATGTGAACAAACAAAAAAATTGGCTTTTCTCTGTTACTGAAACCGGTGAAAAAGCGAACACCATTTGTCTAAGTGAAACAGAAACAGCGTCGATTTTTATCAATACTCGGTTAAAATTTTTACGATTCTTCCCAATTTACCGTTCTGTTCCCAATGAGAAACTTTATATAATTACATGCCTTGGTAGAAAAATATCCAATTGACATGTACAAATAGCCAACTACTTAAAATTTCTTAAGATAGTTGGCTATTTGTCGTGCGTACCGAAAAGGTATTTATATATTTCATGTTTACAGTATTCGGAGTATTTTTTATTAGAAGCTATCTAAAGGTACCAAATTAAATCAAATGAGAATTGTGAAAAAATGTCAATTTGAATTTAGTAAGAACTATGAGAAATAACAAAACAGAAGAAACAAAACAAGTTAAGTCTGTTTTGTTTCTTCTGTTTCTATTCATTATTGTCACTGACCATGTGCTTGCTCAATGATTTCATCATGGTCGTCTTCGTTTTGACCGTAGCTTGAGGTTCCAAGTTCTAGGTGGGCCTTTAATGTTGATTTTATTTCGATAAGGTTTGGCTCATCAATTTCGTAGTAATAAATACGGTTACCTTTACTATTTGGGATCCACAAGTCTTGACCTTTAAGATTAAGGTTTTCGATGTCTAATGAAGTTCCTGCTGTAGCGTAATTAAAGAAGGACTTCATTTGATTAAATGATAAATCAGTTTCCATGTTAGCTCCGACTGCTTCAATAACATTAGCGTACTTAGTAAATGAACTTGCAGAAATAGACTTGCTAATAATTGATTTAAGAATTTCTTGTTGTCTCTTTCCACGTTCAATATCGCTATCTAGCTTTCGAGTACGTGCTAGGGCGAGAGCTTCTTCCCCATCTAATTGTTGAAGTCCTTCTTCTAAAGTAATCGCGTTTGCCTCATCTTTTGAATTTTGTTCCGAGAATGTATAAGGAACTTCAACCTCAATACCACCAAGTGCATCAACAATGTCAATAAAAGCATTGAAGTTAACTTTTACATAAAAATCGATTGGGATATCGAGTAATCCTTCTACGGTTTCGATTGTTGTGGCAGGTCCACCATGTGCATGGGCATGAGTGATTTTATCTTTATAACCAAGCTTTGGTACATAAACATAAGAATCTCTTGGAATGCTTAAAAGTTTAATAGAATTTGCTTTCTCGTTAAACGTAGCAACCATAAGAGCATCTGAACGTGAAGAATTATTAAATCCTCGCGTAGCACTATCATCTACACCAATGATGAGGATTGAAGTGTTCTCAACCTTTGTATCAGCCGCTGCAACTCGACTCGTATCTCTGTCTAAAGGTTTATAGGAGTCACCCATTACTGATTCGGCTTTATTATATAGAAATATTCCGTAAGAAGTTAATCCAAAACCTAATAATAAGATAGGTAATAAAATCCATGTGAATACTCTTCTTCTTCTCAACTTGCTTTTGTTTTGCCTTATATATTGTCTAGATTTAGACATCATCGTCATCCTTTATCAATTTTGACTTTTAAAAAATTTATTTTAAATTAATAAACGCCTAACAATTTTACTGTAATATTAAAATGTATCATAGTGTCTGCTTTTTCATTTATCTTCATTCATATTAAAAAAATAAAAACAAATACTGTTTTATTTTACTATTTTTTACGTGATTAGTAAAATAGATACTTATAACTAAAGACCCATATGCTGGTAAGGACAGTTTGTGTACCAATTTATAGAGCTAAAACTCCGATTTATTTTGCATCTTCCTCCAAATACAAAACGTCCCCTTCCCAAACCTTACACTGTCCATTCGTTAATTCAATCATCCATGCTCTGAAGATATCGGCTTGACTTTCTTCGACATAAGTTTCGATTTCGACAGCATCTAGATAGTGGATTTCTTTCACTGTATAGATGGATGATCTCAATTCATTTTCAAGCTTCCCAAGCCAAGTGTAGTCGACATTCGTATGCATGACCTTCATCAGCTTTCGTTCAACGACGCCTGTTGCGTTTATGCCTTCTGATGTTGCTTTCCCATATGCACGAATGAGGCCGCCAGCTCCAAGCTTGATTCCGCCAAAATAACGGGTGATTACGACGACTGTATCCTTCAGGTGCCGCTTTTTCAATACCTCAAGAATGGGGACACCAGCCGTACCGCTTGGTTCACCATCGTCATTAGCTTTTTGAATTTGGTCATGTTCTCCAATTAAATAAGCAGAACAATTATGGGTAGCGTTCCAGTGCTGTTTTTTTATCGTCTGAATAAATTCCTGGGCTTCTTCCTCTGTATTTGCTCTTGATATATGTGCGATAAATCGAGATTTATCAATAATTATTTCATTTTCTCCGTATCCCTTAACAGTCAAATAGCTTGGGAGCATGAGATCACTCCTTTTCTTAGTTTAATCAATTTCGTATTGGGGCACACTTTTAATTAAGTTGAAAAGTATGGTAAGTAACCGTAATTGTGGTATATAAAAAAATTCGACAATTCCATTATAATTCGACAAGATGCTTTGTTTCAAATTAACATCTCTCTGTAATGAAACTTTAACAGTGCTGACTTTTTGTCATGATATAATGAAACACGCGGAAAGATATCTCGAAATAATAAACTCTTACAGAAATATGTTGTAAATATCGATTGCAGCATCAGTAAATTGTGGAATGATAGGTAAAAAGTAATATTAATTATAAACTATTCTCCTCCTTTATAACGATTTTTTGACAGTTTTTGAACATTTTCAAGTTAGAAAGATAGTAACTTTTCCTAATTCAAGGTAAAATATTGTAAACTGATCAATTTTTATAATGACTGATGGAGTATTATAAAAAAATTTTCAAATTGTAGAGGGTTTTTGCTTCACTTGGAGGAATTAGTTTATGATAAAAAAATTCGATACAAAAACTCTTGATTTGATTTTGGACAAAATGGTGGAAACCGTTGGAGATAGTAAGGATGAGATTTTTCGCATTGGTGAGCAATGTCGAGGGGACTATGATTCCTTAGTCGAGGAATTAAGAGATGTGCGAAGAATGGTTGGCCAAATCATTGAAGAGGGCGATTCGTTAGAAATTAAATCGCGTGCTGCAAGAAGGCATCTTTCGGAAGTAAGTATGCATTTTAAGGACTATACTGAAGTTCAAGTAAGAGAAGCGTATGAGAAGGCTCATCAAATTCAAATGGATCTCACATTGAATCGACAGGCGGAGAAACAACTTCGTGATCGAAGGGATGATATTGAACGGAGGCTTGTCGGTCTTACAAGGACGATTGAAAGGGCAGAGCATCTTGTTTCGCAAATCACAGTCGTGATGAATTATTTAATGAGTGATTTGAAACAGGTTGGAGAAGCATTGCAGGATGCCAAGCTGAAGCAGGACTTTGGATTGAAGATTATCGAGGCACAGGAAGAGGAGCGGAAGCGTCTATCCCGCGAAATTCATGATGGCCCAGCGCAAATGATGGCAAATGTCATGATGCGTTCAGATTTAATCGAAAGAGTCTATAAGGAATACGGGGCCGATGAAGCATTGACTGAAGTCAAAAACCTTAAGAAAATGGTCAGAAATGCGTTATATGAGGTTCGCCGTATTATCTATGACTTGCGTCCGATGGCTCTTGACGATTTGGGATTAGCACCGACCCTCAAAAAGTATTTACAAACCATCGAAGAATATCATAATACAACGAAGATCTCTTATGTGAATGTTGGGGAAGAAAAGCGACTCCCGACGAAATATGAGGTTGCGCTTTTTCGTCTCATACAGGAGTCTGTGCAAAATGCTTTAAAGCATGCTGATGCAAATGAAATTAAAGTGAAATTGGAAATAGGGAAAGAATATATAACTGTTTTAGTAAAAGACAATGGACAAGGCTTTGATATAGATGAGAGAAAACCAGAGTCTTTTGGAATTATTGGTATGAGAGAAAGAGTGGAATTGTTGGAAGGAAAAATCACGATCAACTCAAAGATTGGAACAGGTACAGCCATTCTTATTCAAGTTCCATTAAAAAAATAATAGAGAGATTATTGGGGAGGCGAACACGCATGATTACGAAGATTATCATTATTGATGACCATCAATTATTTAGAGAAGGCGTAAAGAGGATTCTTGATTTTGAAAAAACATTTGAGGTTGTTGCTGAAGGCGATGATGGTGCAGAAGCGATCAATTTAGTAGAAACTCACCAACCAGATGTTGTGATCATGGATATTAATATGCCAAATGTAAACGGGGTTGAAGCAACACGTCAATTAATTGAGAAATACCCAACAACAAAGGTTATTATTTTATCGATCCATGATGATGAAAGCTATGTACAGCATGCATTGAAAACTGGTGCAACTGGTTATCTTTTAAAGGAAATGGACGCTGATGCCCTAATTGAGGCAGTCAAGGTCGTGGCAGATGGTGGTTCCTATCTCCATCCTAAAGTCACTCATAATCTAGTAAAAGAATATCGTAGATTAGCAGTAGAAGTAGGAGGAAATGGTGGTGGCTACCAATCACAAGTTGAAATTCGTCGCCCACTTCACCTCTTGACTCGACGTGAATGTGAAGTGCTTCAACTACTTGCTGACGGAAAAAGCAACCGTGGAATTGGTGAAGCCCTATTTATTAGTGAAAAAACTGTTAAAAACCATGTAAGTAATATCCTTCAAAAAATGAATGTAAATGATCGAACTCAAGCTGTTGTAGAAGCCATTAAGAATGGTTGGGTAGAGGTAAGATAATTTAATAGATTATATTGTTTTCTTTAAGCGCCGCAATCTGTCGGCGCTTTTTTGTATTTCAATACATACTAAAGTGCTATATACCTATAAGTGATGATGGGTAATTAGTTGTATATTCCTAGTGTTTATAGAAATATAATCGACAATTAATTGTCAACTGTTGTAAGATGTTACTAAACAATAGGAAATTATGGAAGCAACTCCCTTTTCTTATTTAGACCTATGGGCGGATGTTGATTATTGAAAATTAGTTATTAATATACAAATTTTGCATACCTTGTGTATGAGGTAAAAGGTTGATTATTTTTTACATAATAAGGAAGGTTAGAGGATGAAAGTATTAACCGCAACTTGTACAGATGTTGGCATTACAAAAGAAACCAATCAAGACAGCTTATGTTTAAAGGTTGCTGAAACTTCTATTGGAACAATTGTTTTAGCCGTAATTTGTGACGGCATGGGCGGGCTTTCGAAGGGGGAAGTAGCCAGTGCAAGTGTCGTTAATGCTTTTTCTAAGTGGTTTGACGAGGAGCTTCCGATTTATCTTGCAAAAAATGAAGTAAATAAGATTCAGCATCGCTGGAATCAAATGATTCAGGATCAGAATCAGAAAATTGGGGCCTATGGAAAGGAAATCAATGTAAAGCTAGGTACAACATGGACAGCGTTATTGTTCATAGATACAAAGTTTATGCTGATTGGTCATGTTGGAGATTCAAGAGTATATCGGATTCAGCACAAGCTTGAAGTTCTAACAGAAGATCAAACCGTTGTAGGAAGAGATGTCAGAAGTGGGAAGTTAACTACAGAACAAGCCAAGTCAGATCCGAGGAGAAATGTCCTTTTGCAATGTATCGGCGCATCAAAAATTGTGGAACCGCAATTTATACAAGGTACAGCTGTTCCTGGTGAAGTATATATGCTCTGTTCGGACGGTTTTCGTCACATGATCACGGAAGATGAAATGTATGATGCGCTTTCTCCACAAGTGTTAGGCAATGAAACCGTGATGGAAGAAAAAGCGAAAGAACTGGTGGAACTTAATAAGCAAAGGCAGGAAACGGATAACATCAGCGTTATGCTTATTAAAATTTTGTAAGGATGGGGATTGGACTTGGCTTCAATAGGCTCTGTTATAGAAGGTAAATTCGAAATATTGAAACTGATTGGTGAAGGCGGTATGTCAAAGGTGTACTTAGCCATGGACAAACGCTTGAACAAGCAGTGGGCGGTAAAAGAGATTGTTAAAAGAGGAAGAGATGAACGGAACGAAGTGGTCATCCAAAGTGCGATAGCTGAAGCACATATGATTAAAAAGCTTGATCATCCTTCTTTGCCGCGTATTGTAGACATCATAGAACATACAGATGTGATTTATGTGATTATGGACTACATTGAAGGTGAGCCGCTCGACAAAATTTTAGAGGCATATGGTGCACAACCTCAAGAAGTCGTCATTGAATGGGCAAAACAGCTTTGTGAAGTGCTCGATTATTTACATACATATGATCCGCCAATTATTTATCGTGATATGAAACCGGCCAATATTATGATGAAGCCGGATGGGAATCTTAAATTAATAGACTTCGGGATTGCTAGAGAATATAAGCAAGAGAATCTAGCTGATACCGTCAATTTAGGGACAAAAGGATATGCAGCGCCTGAACAATTCGGTGGCAAAGGACAGACGGATCCGAGGACCGATGTGTACTGTCTAGGTGTTACTTTGTATCACCTTGTAACGGGGCATAATCCAGCAGAGCCACCATATGAATTGCGTTTAATTAGAGAATGGGATCCACAGTTATCGAGTGGATTAGAGAAGATTATTCAAAAATGCACTCAACTAAATCCAGAAGATCGCTATCAATCCTGTGCTGAAGTGCTCTATGCACTAAATCATTATGAAAAAGTGGATGACGAATATCGAGCAAAGCAAAAATCAAAACTTCGTGCCTTTAGTATTGTTGCTGGAGCTGCATTATTAAGCTTAGGTGTAGGAATCACGGGCCAAGCGATGAAAAATCAAACCAATAATGCGGATTATCATAACAATATCCAAATGGCGGAGAAAGCTTCTACTGACGAAAATAAGATTGACTATTACTTAAGAGCGATTGATATTAAACCAACAGAGAACCTAGCTTATGAAGGATTACTGAATGCATTCAAAAATGATTTAGCTTTTACCGTAGAGGAAGAAGAGCAATTCCAGAAAAAAATCAACCCTCACCTAGTGGGATTTCGTGAAAATCCAGATTATGCTGATCTTGCCTTCGAAATTGGAAAAATATATTGGTATTACTACGATTATGGAAAAACTCCAGACAATGACAACCAAATCACACGCGTGAAAAGTTCGGTTCAATGGTTTGAAGATGCCATTACGTACGGAAGTGCTGAAAGTGAGTATTACGAAATGGCTACAGTATATCGTGATATAGGGAAGTTCAATCAAGAAATCACCCTTCATATTGAGGAAGCCTCTGATCAAGGGAAATATAGTCCCTATTGGGAAAATATTAAAGTGATGTTAGAGCTGATTGATAATAATCCCAATGAAAGTGAAATTGTAAAACTAGAACTATATAAGTTAACCATCTATTCTATCGAGACCTATGCTAGAAAGTTTAAATCAGATGGCGTCGAGGAAGAGGATATTCGTTCTGTTATAGAATCTGTAAAGAAAAGGACCAATGATGTTGCCGTTACGACGGAGAAAACGGAGCAAATCAAAAATGATGTGATCGATCGCTTTGGTAATACAGAAAAAGCTGTTGATAATGCATTTAGAAAGTAATAGGGGGATTCGAATGGATGCAGCAACTTGGCTTACGATCTCCATCATTGGATATTCCCTGGCAGGTATCTTACTAATTGTCACGATCATCCTGTTTTTTAAGATGAACATACTTGCGATTATTGGGGATTTAACGGGGAGAACAGCAGCCAGACAAATAGCGGAATTACGAGAAATGAACAAAATGACCGGTAATAAGCGGTTGCAGCCTAACGCTTTTAAAGGATTATTATCGAAGCAATTAACTCGGGATCGTCTCGAGAAAACGGAGGAGTCGTCTCAGCCACCCTTGGGTCCTACAGAAATAATTGATGAGACTGAAATTTTAGAGGATTTAGATGCCACTGTCATTCTATCAGAAGACACAGAAGTATTATCAAAAGAGATAGCAGCAACGGAATGGTTGAATGATACATCGGAACTTTCAAATGACAAACCGGGTACGACGGTATTATCCGATTCAGATGAGGATATAGCTATACCGGCCGTTGGATTTAAAAAAGTGAAGGACATCAAAGTTACTCATTCGAATGAAGTCATCAAGTAAGGAAATAGTCATATGATTTTATGGACGCTAGAAAGGAAAATAGAGGGTAAGGAGAGGAAAAGATGAGCAATAGAAAGAGGGCAAAGGTCACGCGCGTCTTAGCTATCCTTTTGACTGTCATGTTGATTGGGTATAATATTCCGGTTATTGCGCTGACGAATGAAGGGACCGAAGAAACGAATTTTACACTTCATGTAATGAATGATGACGGACCTGTTCCAAATGAGGCTGTATCTGTCCAAAGCACAAATGGTGAGGTTAAGGTTACAAAGAATACGAACAGTGATGGAATGGTAGAATTTCCAGAAATTACGCAAGCTGATTTTGAAGATACTTTTCAATTTACAGTTTCTGGGAAAATGGATGGAATTAAGTTAACTGCAGGTTCCACTGCCCAATATAGTTTTGATGTGGTCACCGGTAAGCTAAGTCTTTATGAGCCAGAACCTGAACCAACACAACCGGAGCCTACCCCCGAGCCTGAACCAGATCCAGATCCGATAGATCCAGAACCAACACCAGACCCAGAGCCAAATCCGACAGACCCCGAGCCAACACCGGAACCCGAGCCAACACTAGACCCTGAGGATGTTAAATACGAAGTAACAGTAGATCAAATAGGTTCTGGTAAGGTTGAAATCAATAAAACTGAATACAATGATGAAGAACCTTTTGCATTTATTCAGGGCAGTAATGTTGAAGTGAGAATCACTCCTGGCACAGGTTATGAAATTTCTTCTGTCCTAATAGGTGAGCAGCCTCAAACAATTTCAGATAAAGAGAGCTTTGTAGGTGAAATCAAAGAGATTTCTGAAGATACGTTAATCAAAGTTGAATTTGTTCAGGAATCCTATACGATCACTTTTGGCTCATACCAGAATGGAACCGTAAAAGGAAATTCAAATGAAGTCATTGACCCCAATGGTGGAACTAACAACGTTTTACACGGTGAAGATACATCTTTCTCCGTTGCCCCTGACGCTGGCTACCATATTGAAACGATCACAATTGATGGAGAGAACATTGACATCGAAAATGATCCCAATGACATACTGAAAGATAATGTTTTTACATACACATTTGAAAATGTGGAGAGTAGTCATACCGTTGATGTTAACTTTGCCATTAATAATTATACGATTACATTTAACTATAATAGTGATGAAGGTGCTGTAAAAAAGGATGGAGAGAGTGAAGAAATCATCTCAGATGGTGGAAACATTATTGTCGATTATGGTTCAGAACCTTCCATACTTGTTAGTCCAAAAGAAGGCTATCATATCAAAAGTGTGAAAATTGATGAAGTAGAGCTTGTTAAACCAACAGAAATAAAACAAATCACAGAGGACCGTCAATTTATGTTACCAAAAGTGCGGAAAGATCAAACTGTGACTGTGGAGTTTGAGATCAACACGTATCAGGTGACATCTAGTGTAGAAGGCGGCCATGGAGAAATTACTCCTAAAGTGACGGAAGTTTCCTTCGGCGGGGAAGTGGACTTGAGCATTACGCCAGTAAATAATTCCTACCAAATCGCTTCATTAACTGTTAATGGTGAAACAGTCAGTGACTATGTGGAGAATACAGATGAAGAACTGGTTACGTATACATATACGTTAAAGGACATTCAAGAAGATACGGAAGTAAAAGTTAGCTTTGAAAGTGTGGACACGTTGGATGGAGTTTGGATAGACTTTATTTCCATTGAAGCGACTACAGGTGAATTAGTAGATTCTTATTTTGATGAGAACGATAACGAAGTTCGAGTTTACTCAAAAGATGCAACGGTCGAGATTGTACCTTTAGCGGATTTATTTAATTTTGTTGATATCTTTGGATTTTTCACAAAAAAAGTAACGATTACGGAATCCACTACAATAAATAACATCATCGTAAAAGCAATCGGTTTGTTACCTGGATTTGGCGGCAAGAAAAGAGCGGAAATTGAATTGCCTGGCAAATTAATGATTGCGTTTGATAGACAAAGTCCTTCCATTCAAACACCGAATGTAACAGGTCCTGATCAGGAGACAGTAGATGGTACCAAGTGGTTCAGTGGGGCAGCGACTGTTTCGTTTGGGATTGACAATATTGAGGAATCGATAGGCGACATTGATTACCGTACTGAAATCGCCAAAGTCTATTATCAAAATCTAGAAGACCCAAGCGATACTGGAACTGAAGTTAGCAGCGAAAATGGTAGCTACTCTTTCAATACAGTAGACGAAGATTTTCAAGGTCAATATAAAATCTGGGCTGAAGATGAAGCCGGAAATATTTCAACTGAAGAAATTGTAGACATTCATATTGATAAGACGAAACCAACACTTACCGACGGGGAAGCTGTAACGATTGAAAAAATTAATGACGACATCATATCGGAAATTATTAATTTCCTCACGTTCGGAACCTTCTTTAATAAAGGCTTGAAAGTGACCGTTAATGTCAAAGATGAAGCTTCTGGAATTCAAAATATTGCCTTGCTGACTAGTGATGAGGAGGTAGTTCCAGAATTAGTTGAGAATAGTTTTATCACTAATGGCTTAACCGCTGAAGCGCAATTTATGATCGATGCTGAAAGCTTTGCAGGAACGTTACAAGCAGTGATTACCGATAAAGTTAACAATCATGAAACCTATGATATTACAAGTGAGAATTCAAATACGAATCCTGATGGTGATGGACTCATTATGATTGATCGTGATGCTCCATCGGCAGAAATTAAGGTTAGTCATGAAGACGGTGTTCATTCCTATATTCGAGGAGATGAAACAGAATTCTATAATGAAGATTTACAAGTGATTGTAGAAGCAAAGGATGAGGCTTCTGGTGTAAATCATGTAAATATTAAAATGAACAACGAGACCCATAAGGATTACGATTTTTCAAATGATCCTGAAATGATGAAAAATCCAATACTCGCTCCGATTGAAACAGAAACTCCCGCTGGATCAAATAACGAGTATGGTGTTGCCGTAAATGTTAAGGATAATGCTGGAAACCGAAGCGAGGAAGTAACCAGGAATATTGTCATCGATAAAGGGGTACCGACGCTTATTGAAGGAAATGAAGCGGTTCACTTTGAAGTGATAAATGACAATTCCATCGCAAGATTATTAAATTACCTCACATTCGGTACGTTCTTTAATAAAGAAATTAAGATTACAGTAAAAGTGAAAGACGATGCATCTGGTATTAACGATATTCGCCTGTTTGCTACACCGAAGGGAATAAGCGGCGAGGAAAAGATATTCGTTCCAGAAAAAATTGAAAAGGATGGCTTATCAGCTACTGCAGAGTTTAAGTTCGATGCTGCGAGTTTTGAGGGAGCCTTTTCTGTAGAGGTTAGCGACAATGTAAACAACAAAAGTGACGTTCCATACCTTGTTACGAATGCTAATTCAAATATCGCCGCAGATAACAGTGGAGTAGTCATGATCGAGAAAAAGGCCCCTAAGGCTGAAATTACTGTTACTCCTAAAAATAACCGTCAACCATATGTGGGAATCGAAGAAACTACTGGCAAAAAGACGGAATTTTATAGTGGAGTTGTCACATTTAATGTTGGGGTTGAAGATAAAGAATCAGGTGTAAATGCGGTTGTCATTAAAGTGAATGGCAAGGAAATTCTAAAAGAAGAAGATAAATACAAATACTATTATGATCAGCTCCATGAAAAGCAACTGAGTCCTAAAATTGATTCTTTTAGCACAACACAACTTTCTAATTCAGGTATTAATGTCAATAAAAATGGCTCCTACCACATTTCTGTAGATGTTATAGACAATGCAGGAAATGTGCATAAGGAAGAAAAAACGATTTTTATAGATAGTACAAATCCATTCATCGAAGATTTCACTTTTACTGCTGAAGGTGAGAAGCCTGGTGATTCCACTAACCCGAATAACTATATGGAGTTAAGGGACTATGGATTCTTCTTTAAAAAGACTACTCAGGTTACGGTCCATGCAATAGACCCGGGTGTACCCAATGAGGCAACAACGAAAGTTAAATCAATGATTGTTTATTTACAAGATTATGAGAATGGCAAGATCTATGCGGTTTCTGCCAACGGTTCAATCTCTGAAATTGACAAATCAAACATTGCAAATATTAAACCGATAGCAACAAGCGGTAAGGTCACTTTTAAAGTTCCCGCTTCGTTTAAAGGACAAATTTTTGCCAAAGCGATGGACCATGTAGGAAATATGGGCAAATTTGAGACACCTAATGGCACAGTCATAGAAGATCAGGCTAAGCATGATAGTGAGAAAGACCATATTAAGTTTGAAAGACCGAAAACATCGTATAAAGATAATCAAAATCTTGATCTTTATGCCAAGAACGTACCGGTAAAGCTAACGGTAAAAGATATGTATTCAGGTCTTAAAAAGGTTGAATGGTCAGTTGTCGCTCCATACGATACAGGAAAAAATCAATCGAATAACAGTACTGAAATTGATCATAAAACATCGTATAAGCCAAACAGTAAGATTGGGAATTGGCTTGTAACAAAGACCGAGAAAAATCTTGTGCAAGAAATGACGCAGACCATAAATGTGAGCAATGATAGTAACAGGATTGTCGTGAACGTTAAAATGACCGATAACGCTGGTAATACTTCGGAGGATGAAATCACCTTCAGTATTGACAAAACTTCACCTACGATTGAAGTTTCCTATGATAACAACACAGCGGATCCTCAAAATGCGGATTATTTCAAAGCGGATCGTACTGCAACCATCGTGATTACCGAACGTAATTTCAACCCTGACGATGTAATCTATGAAATTACTAATCGGGATGGAGCTATTCCAAAGCTAGTAGGATGGAAGACCGTCGCGAATGTCAAAGACCCTAATAAAACAACGCACACGGCAACGGTAAAATATACAGCTGACGGTGATTACACATTTGACATTAAATATCAGGACAATGCCAAAAATGCTGCTGCACCATTTAATCAGCATAGTTTTACAATCGATAAAACGAAACCGGTTATTCATGTCTCGTACAACAATCAGTCTGTTACCAACGGAAATTATTACAAAGAAAGCAGAACAGCAACTATTTCTATAACAGAACATAACTTCGAAACGAGTCGTATTCAAGTGACAGGTACCGCTACTGATAACGGAAGTCCGGTGGCATTTCCTGCAACAAGTGGGTGGCGGACTAACGGTGATGTTCATACCGCAACGATCCATTATGCAGCTGATGCCAAGTACAGCTTTGATATCACGTATACGGATATGGCTGGAAATGTGGCGGATGATTATGTGATGGATGAATTTATTGTTGATCAGACAGCACCAGAGCTAACGATTTCAGGGGTAGAGGACCAGTCAGCTAATAATGGCGAAGTAATACCTGTGATTTCTTACTCTGATACAAACTTCAATAAGGATGCAGTGAGTATTGAACTGAAAGGGGCAAACAGAGGTACCGTTGAACTTGCTGGCGCTTACTCAGTTGCAACTAACGGCCAGGTCTTTACGTTCAAAAACTTTGAAGAAACGAAGGAAGTGGATGATCTTTATACTTTAACAGCCACTCTTACTGACTTCGCAGGAAATGAGTCAAGTGAAACGATTACGTTCTCTGTCAACCGTTTTGGTTCAGTGTATGCGTTTGATGATGCCCTGAAGGAAATTGAGGGGAAATTTGTGCAGGAGGAAACGGATATTATCGTAACAGAAACGAATGTTGATACCTTAAATCCTGATACGATCCATGTCAAAATGACGAAGAATGGAACGCCAACTGACTTGGTGAAAGATCAAGATTACACGGTCACTGAAACTGGCGGAGAAGGTACGTGGAGTCAATATACGTATTTGATTAAAAAGGAATTATTTTCAGGAGACGGTCGTTACACGGTAGGAATCTACTCAGAGGATGCAGCAGGGAATATTAATGAAAACATCGATGAAGAGAAAGAGGCAGAAATTTCATTTGGGATTGATAAAACGAACCCAGTTATCGTTCCGATCGACATCGAGAGTGGAGAACAATATCCAGTGGACCGTAAGGATGTAACGATCTCAATCAAGGATAACTTAGTTCTTGATGGGGCTAGCATCTATTTGAATGATAAAAAGGTAGACCATCAAGAAAATGGGGAGAACTTCACTTTCAATATCCCGAGCTCGAATGAGAAACAAAATGTGAGAATCGTCGCAGTCGATGCAGCAGGAAATGAACTTACAAAAGAAGTGAAGGACCTTATCGTATCAACTAACGTATTCGTTCGTTGGTACAACAATACACAGTTATTTGCCGGTTCTCTTGGAGGAGTCGGTGGAGTAGCGGTTGTCGCATTAGGTTACTATCTTTACCGTAAACAAAAAATTCCAAAGGACGTAGTAGAAAAATAGAAATATAGGGATCATCATTCTAATGGACTTGAGTGGAGAAAAGATGCACTCGATACCCTATTTCGGGTGCATCTTTCAGTTTGACATCCATTGAGATGAAAAATTGACGGAGGATTTCCACTTATTATTACAAAATGAACTTCATTCAGTAAAGCATGTAACCAGAAATTCTCCGCTTATTGTGCTTTTCTAGGTTAGACAAATGAGGGATAAGGTGTCTAGGCATTTCCTGAAACAATCAAATGTAAGAATTGGGAAAATTAACTCATAAAAGTGAGTCTTCTTTAATAAAACTAATGGAGGGTGTGTTAAAGGGTAGCTGAAATGAATCGATATATGTGTGAATATGGTTCTATTTCCTTCCTTTAAATCATGCTTTTGTTATAGGACAATGGTTGGAATTTTGGCAAAAACTTGCAAAAACGGTTAATTCTAGTGACACCGAAGTAGGGGGATACTATAATATATGTATGTATTTGGATATTTTTTAGGAGGATGAACGTGGATAAAAAAACGTCCGTGAGAATTGCTGTGCTTTTAGGAGTGTTATCTGCTGTTCTAATTATTGGTGGAATAGCAAAAATGTATCATATTCTATAAATCTATTGATATAGGTAATTGGGGGTTTTTATGAGTAGAGTCAGCATCATCTTTGCAGATCATGATATTAACTACATAAAATCTGTTTCAAGTTTCATACGAACGTCTGATTTTAGCAATCAGCTTGCTGTTAAATATTTTGATAATGAGTCAGACTTAGATACATATTTGCAGGGACAATCAAAAACGAATATCTTACTAACCACACCGGAATTAATGCCTCTCGATACTTCAAAGATAGACACTATCATCGTTCTTTCTGAAACTCAAAGGGACAAATATAAGTCCTACTCCGCATTATTAAAATATCAACCCTTAACGATGTTATTAACTAATGCATTAGCTGAGTTCTTTGAGCAAAATAAAATCGAGAAAATAGTGCGTTCATCTAATGAATCGACAAAGATTATATCCGTATATTCGCCTATTGGGGGCTCTGGTAAAACAACGATAGCAGTTAATTTATCACGCTTTATCGCCAATAAGGGGCAGCGTGTTTTTTATTTAAACCTAGAGCTTTTGAGTTCACTCCCGTTGTTCTTTCAGACGGAAGATGTCGCTGATTCCTCAGAAGTTTTCTATTATTCAAAAGCAAAAGCGGAACAATTGGATGCAAAACTTGATACATTGGTTCGAAAAGATGATCATCAAGTGGATTATTTTAATATTCAAACGCGTCCTGAAGAAATTTTTGATACAAACGAAAAAGATATCGAAACGATTCTCACATCATTGAGGAATCGAGGAGTTTACGATTTTATAATTATTGATTTAGATTCATCTTTAGATGCACGAGTGCTTGCAAGTTTAAAGTTGAGTCATATTACATTATGGCCACTCGTGATGGATATCCAAAGTTTTCATAAGTCAAAGTCTGCTATAGAGGGGTATAAACGCATTCTTCAAGATGATGATTTAGAATACAGGATCGAGTTTGTTCTAAACAAGTACTTAGGAGAACAAAATATGCCTTCCTCATTACGAGACTATGGTTTGGAAATCAATTATCAATTGCCTTATGTTTCAGAATGGAAGACAATTGGAAATGCGAATTCGCTTACGTCACATCACTTTTTTAATGACCAGATAAAAAAGTTATACGAGAAGCTTTTAGAAAAAAATCGGGGTGTCTTAATTGATTGATGAACGTTTAATTGAAAAGCTAAGAGAAGAAATTCACGATATCATTACGACTTCTGATCGTTTTGACGGTGAGGATGGGGACAAAAAGGTTTTTGAATTGGTGGAAAGCAAAGTGTTGGACTTTTCCAAAGAAGTCTACATGACAGCAACGCAGAAACTTCAGCTTGTTAATCGTATTTATGCGACACTTCGTGGGCTAGATGTTCTCCAGCCTTTAATTGATGATAAAACGATTACCGAGATCATGATCAATAGCCATAAAGAGATATTTGTGGAACGAGAAGGTCGTGTTTACCAAGAGTCGCTTACATTTGAAAGTGAAGAAAAACTCGACCAAATTATCAAAAGAATTGTAGGGAAAGTAAATCGTATCGTCAATGAAAGTAGTCCAATCGTTGATGCAAGATTGCTTGATGGTTCACGTGTCAACGTTGTGTTACCACCTATTGCCTTAAAAGGACCGACGATGACGATTCGTAAATTCCCAGAGAACCCGCTAACCATGCAAGACTTAATAAAATGGGGTGCATTACCTGAGGAAGTGTCAGATTTCCTTGAAAAATTAGTCATTGCGAAATATAACATTTTTATCGGTGGTGGTACGGGTTCGGGGAAGACGACCTTTCTTAACGTAATGTCCAATTTTATCCCAAAGGATGAACGTATTATTACGATCGAGGACTCTGCTGAATTACAAATTAAAAATGTCCCTAACTTAGTGAGCATGGAAACACGTAATGCAAATACAGAGGGGAAAGGCGAAATTAATATTCGTGATTTAATCAAGTCTTCTCTCCGGATGAGACCTGACCGTATTGTTGTGGGGGAGGTCCGTGGTCCAGAGGCACTAGATATGCTCCAAGCCATGAATACTGGTCACGATGGTTCCTTATCGACCGGACATGCCAACTCTACAGTGGATATGTTAAGCCGATTAGAAACAATGGTATTAAGTGGGGCATCACTTCCGATTGAAGTAATCCGTAAGCAAATAAGTTCCGCCATCGATATTATGGTTCATTTAGGGCGGTTACGAGATAAGTCCAGGAAAGTCTTGGCCATTAGTGAGGTCTTGGATGTTGTGAATGGCGAAATTCAACTCAATCCATTATTTGAATTTGTTGAAGAGGGCGAAGTTGACGGGAAGGTTATTGGCTGCTTACAACCTACTGGAAATAGAATTAGGAATGACTTCAAATTAAAGATGGCTGGTATGAATCCTGATAAACTCAATTACTAAGGCTCTTATTATATGAAAAAATTGGATAAAATCCGCATGTATCAGTTTTGTGACACAGCTTAATCGACCAAAGCTGCAAAATAGCAGGAGAAATTCCCCTTAATTAGCAAATATCCTGCAAAAGGGCTTAAATAGCAGGAGAAATTCCGCCTATTGACCAGAAAAACTGGAAAATAGCCGTTCTTGGAATGAATAAGCGGAAAAATTCCTGTTATTTACTATGAAAAGCCTTAAGTAAAGCATATAACCGGAAATTCTCCGCTCAATTATAATCGAATTAAGGAAAGTCTCTTAAACGTAAATGGTTTATATCTTTGAGTGTCCGAAAAGTGTTGCAAAAATAACAAGTGCTTACAAATCCTAAGTGTAAATGTCGGCTTTGGGCTGCATAAAGGCTAACCACAGGCCATAAGAAAACAAAGAAAATGAAAGGAGGTGGAACAGATGGAGATTATTATTTTCGCACTGATAGCAGTTACGATAACTGGACTAATCTTCCTGATCATCGATAAACGAAAAAAAGGATCAGATGCAAAACCGGTGAAAAAAAGTACTTCTATTGAGGGAGAATTAGGAATTAAAAAGAGTTCCAATCCTGAACGTATTGATTACTCGGTCTATCACTTGTCCACATTTGAGAGAGTTTTAGCTATATTTATAGGTGCTTTTTTCAGTTTTTTAATAGGTTATCTCTTTTATATGAATCTAATCGTAGCTCTTATTTTCTCCTTACTAGGGTTGTATTTTCCTAAGATTAGAAGGGTGCATCTGAGAGATAAAAGAAAAAGGGAGCTTACACTGCAATTTAAACAAATGTTGTTTTCCCTTTCCTCTGCTCTTTCTGCCGGGAAATCGGTGGATCAGGCTTTAGTCGAAGTGGTAAAGGATCTTCGTCTATTATATCCAGACCCAAATACGTACATAATTCGTGAATTAGAATTAATTAATAGAAGAGTTGCCAACGGGGACTCGATAGCCAGTGCGATTAAGGATTTTAGTGACAGGGCCGATATCGATGATATTACAAACTTTTCCGATGTTTTTATTACGAGTACGAGTACCGGTGGGGACCTTGTAGAAATCATTAGTAGAACTTCCACCATCATTAGTGAAAAGCTTGAAGTACAGCAAGAAATACAGATCCTAGTCTCCGGTAAAAAGTTGGAGTCTAAAATCATGATGATTGCGCCATTAGGGATTATTGGTTTTATGGCGTTCGCTGCAGATGGCTACTTGGATCCGATGTATGAATTTCCTGGTCCGGGACCTGTCATTATGACAGGGTGTATTGCCACTTTAGCCTTTGTGTATTGGCTGCTTCAAAAAATTATGGATATAAGGGTGTGAATTATGCTAGGAATTTATATTTACCTAGGGGTAATATTTCTTATATTTTTGACTTTTTTTATGATGGGTGGAAAAAAGTATAAGGAGTTTATCCAAGAGTATAAGGCAGATTTTAAGTTTACGGCTTTTGCACCGATGTCATTGGCAATGATTGATACATTAAAAATTATGCAACGTTTAGCACCACAACTTACATCTGTGAATCAAAAGGTCATTCAAGTTTATGACTATCGCCGTGGGCACGGGTACACAAAAATGCATATAGCTGAACTCATCTCAATTTCATTTATTTGTTTATTATTTAGTGCATTATTTGGAGCAATAGATGGTGGTGTAGAAATTATAATACTTGGTTTGGTTCTAGCGACACTATTGCCTTTTTTAATTAATAAACAGCTTGATGACAAGATTAAGAAGAAAAAAGAAGATATCATCATTGAATTACCAGAGTTTGTTAGTAAGATCGTGCTTTTGGCAAATGCCGGGTCCAATATTGAAAAGGCGATTGTGAGAACGGTAAGCCAAAGAAAAGACGCCAATACCCATCCATTGTATCGCGAATTAAAAGAAGTAGCAGCTGGTATTAATAATAATAGTAACTTTGCAGAAATCATGGAACAGTTCAATAAACGATGTGGAGTTCAGGAAGTGTCGGTCTTAACATCTACCATTCTATTAAACCACAGACGTGGTAGTGAACTGATTATCTCTTTAAGACATCTATCACGTGATCTTTGGGAGAAACGGAAAACCGTTGCGAAAATTCGTGGAGAGCAAGCTTCAACAAAATTAGTTTTTCCTATGGTCATCATTTTTATAGTGGTGTTAGTTATTATTGGATACCCAGCGATGTCCATGATCTAAATAAGAAAGAACAAGACAAAAAATAAAGAAAAATGAGGAGGAAGTAAAATGAAAAAGATGAAAGAGATGGTAATGAAATTTTGGAACGATGAGGAAGGAATTGGAATGGTAGAAATTCTATTAATCCTTGCTGTTATCATCACGTTAGCATTAATTTTCAGAGAACAAATTACGGCAATGGTAACAAAAATATTCCAAAGTAATAACGATAAAATGGATGAACTATTAGAATAGATAGTACTGAAATAATCATTAAGATTACCTTGTAAAGAAAGAGGGTTATATCAATGTTATACCCTTCAATTAAAAAGCTAAAACATAATGAAAGGGGAAGTTTTGTTATTGAAGCTTCCCTTGTTTTTCCGATTATTTTCTTCATTATTTTAGGGGTTTTGTATTTAAGTATTTATATATATGAACATGTGCAAATGTATTCTTATGCCAATAAGGCGGCAAATCGAATTTCCTATGTTTGGACGAATACCCATATGGATATTGTCACAGGTGAATTAGACTCACCAGGTGAGAGTGACGGTTTATATTGGCGTTTAACGGATGATCAATTACTTGGCCAGTTATTTGGAACTGGTGGTGAAACATCTGCGATTACACTTGGATCTGGTGGAGGTGGAGATCTCGTCAGCCAAAAGCTTTCGAAGGTTACAGGCTCTGCCCTATCTGATTCGGTAACGGGGCATGTTTATTATGATAACGCCATTGTTGAAAAAAAGGTGGTCGTTGAATTAAATAAGCGCCTTCCTTTTCCAAATTTCATTGAGAAACTTCTGGATAACGATGTAAAAGTGAAAGCGAGCGCAACGATAACTGACCCAGTTGAGTTTATCCGTACTGTAGAACTAATTAAGGTCTATGCTAAGGAACTTCAAGAAAACCTAGAAATCCTTAATACTCAAAAGGCCAATGAATAAAGTGGCGAAGGAAAGAAAAAATAAGAGTTTTACGGTTAGCGCGGAGGGATTTATTTGAAAACTCTTTTTAAATCAGAAAAGGGTGTCGTTTCCATCTTTCTGATGATCATTATTTTGGTGGTATTTATCTTTAATGCGATATTAATAGATTATGCTCGCATTTTTATTGCTGAGAAACAAACGGAGCGTGCTGTCAAAACTGGAGTAAGATCCGCCATGTCTGCCTTTGATAAAACGCTCCTTCCCTATGGACTTTATGGCTTGAAAGAAGACCCGAATCAAATCTTTGAAGATGTCGTGAAGAAGAATTTAGCTGTAGAAGACGCAGAATTTCAATTTATTGATACGAAGCTAGAAAAATCATCTGTAGAGGAGTCAGGAGACGCCTATACACTTGCTAATCTTGATGTCTATGAAGAACAAGTATTACAAAATATGAAATATATTGCCCCCATTGAGTATACGAAAATTATTCTTGATAAATTTAATATTGGGGATTTGCAGCAAGATGTGGCTGGAGCATCGGCGTTTGTCGATGTCATGAGTAAGGTAGAGCCTCTATATAATGAGAGAGAAGAGGCGTTAGATGAGTTTGAAACACTGCTTGGTCAAATCAAAAATAGCGTTGAAAAGAAGGAAATGGCCGAAAAGATTACAACATCACGAAATAACGTACCTCCTAATGAACAAAATTGGAAGGCGTTAGGCGTGGTTAAAGTCCTTGAGGACATGATTGCCCAATTGGATATTCTTGCGTTAGTAATAGGCGAAATTGGCATTAAGAAATTAGAGTTAAAACAAAAAGAGGAAGTTCCTGAGGATGAAACAGAAGAAGAGAAAAAAGAAAGAGAAGAAGAGATTGAGGAATTAGAACAGCAAATTACAGATTTGGAAAAATTGGTTGGTAACTATAAAAAGAATTCTATTAAGTTGGCTGGTGAAGTGGAAAAGCATTTTCAAAATCTTGCTAATAACCAACTTGCTAAGGCCATTGCACAACTAAACACGGCGATTGAGAAAAATAATGAAATTAAATCTCTAGTTGATCAAGCAGCAACGGATAACGGTGCAACTACGGATGACATCAACCTGGCAGATATGTATTATGAGCCAAGTATTATGAGTAAGTGGAAAGACTTATTAACTGAGGCAAGCGATAATGTCGATCAATTGGCTCTAAATGCAACTTCCATCAAAAATGTCTTTACTGGGGAATTAAACTGGGAAAATGCAGCTACATTAGTTGCCAAATTAGCTGCTGGGTTAGTAGGAATTCATGACATTCAAGACAGCTATCAAAAGGCAAAAGAAAGTGTGTTATCGTTGCACAGCGATTTTACGGAAAATAGGCAACGATTCTCTGAAGAAGAGATGGCTGAGAAGGAAGAAAATGAAAAAATTGCAGAGGAAGAAACGGAAGCAGCGAAAAAACAGCAGGAAAAGGCTACAGAAATGGTTGCTGATTTGGTTGAGCAGGATGCCATTTACAAAGCGGTCCATGATAAATATTTAGGATACAAAAGTGTTAATGAAAGCATCGAAGAAGCGAAAGCAGCTGAAATGAATTTAGAGGATTATAACAAGGCTGCAGACTCGGCCATGGGCATTATGGATTCGATTATGGGGGCTTTAAGTAAGGGGCTTTATTCATTTAGAGATGAAATTTACTTTAATGAATATATCTTACGGAATTTCACAAGTGGAGAACCGTACTCAATTACGAATAAAGAATCATATTATTTTGCAAAAAAAGAAGTAGAATATATTATTTATGGCTTTCCAACGGCATATGCGAACTATGCCGCAGCCTACTCCCAGCTATTCGCTATGCGTTTTGCATTTCATCTCGTTAGCCAATTGATGGATCCGATTAATAAGGGTCTGGGACATCCGGCACTTATTTTTATCGTAACTGTAGCACGTGCACTCGGTGGTGCTGTGAGAGATATGCAGCTTATGACTGAGAGAGGGGCAGCGACAGAGTTTTTCCCACCTTATATTGCAAGGAAATTCGGTAAAGTTGGAGCTGACTTTATGGTCAATTATCGAGATCACATCCGCTTTTTCCTCTTAACAAATGGAAAGCATGAAAATAAAATGATGAGAACTCAAGCAGTTACTGATTTTAAGACAGGTGTTGATTTATCAACAAGACCGGTTCAGGCCGTAGGAGAGGCCACTAGTTCTGTTAGTTTATGGTTCTTGCCGGGAGCCTTAGATTTCTTAGGAAAGACAGGCGTTTTAGACGGGCAAGTGATTGACAAGGATCGTTTTGAATTTACGAAAAAAGGCGCTTTTTCTTATTAAGGAGGGGGGATAAAGTTGTTATTTTTGAAGAAAGAAAACGGAAGTATTATTGTCGAGGCTTCCTTAACCCTCCCCATTTTTCTTTTATTTGTGATTTTGCTAACGAGCATGGTGAAGTTGGGTATATACGAAGGAGCAGTTGATCATGCAACAGCGGAGGCGACGAAACAGATCGCATCACATGTATATCCAGTTGCGGTAGTGAATGATATGGCCAAAAATGCTTTTGAAAATACCCATGTTGGGAAGCAATTTAAATATTATGCTGAAACCGCAGGAGATATGAAGGCGAAAGTGGATAGTAATGTAGGACTTCTGAGTGGGATCTTTGATTCTTCTATTGGAAAATATTATAATATGCCATTTGATAAATTAAAAAGTCTCGTTAATTCAGGGATCCCTCTTACTGGTGGTGCAGCATCTTTGTTCGATCCGGTCGTTCTTCATTATATGGATGTTAATTTAGCAAATGAAGAGGATTTAAAAGTAACGAAAGTAGAGTTGCCCAATTTATTAACATCTGGGGGTTCTCCATACTTTGGAATGGAAGTAACCTATAAGGTCGACCTTCCACTGCCATTTTTTAAGAAACAGATAGAAATAAAAAAACAAGCCTATGAGCGCGTTTGGATTGGAAAGTAGAAAGGAATGACCTTATGGCTTTATATTTTTATCCATTCATCATTTTCCTGCTTGCAGCACTATATTTTGATGCCAAATATCAAAAAATCCCCAACTGGTTAACGGTAAGTGGAGCTGTGTTGGGATTACTCGTACATCTGACGTTGGATGGTATGGATGGTTTGATTTTTTCTCTTATTGGGCTTCTAGCAGGATTTATCATTATGTTAATTTTGTATGTTTTTAAAGCCATCGGCGCAGGAGATGTTAAATTATTCGGTGCTATCGGAGCGTTTGCTGGAATCGAATTTACGCTGTATGGAATTATGTACTCAGTTATTTTCGCAGGATTAATTGGTTTATTTATCTTATTAGTAAGCAAAGAATTTATTAGAAGGATGAAGGGTGTTTTTTATAAGGTTTTTGAATTAAAGCTTTCTGCGAATAAACAGGAAGTATTAGAAGATTACAAGAAACATCAGGTTCTTACTTTTCCGTTTATGTATGCTGTTATACCTGGCATGATTACGACCTATTATTATGTTATTTTATAAGGTTCTTTTCTCAACCTAACGATTGTGAGAACAGCTTTTTATAAAAAAAGGAGGGGAGAATTAGTGAGCAAGCTTTATTCCTTCGATTATCGATTATACGATAGTGGTTCTAAACGATTTATTGAAGTATTTAAGAATAATCCTGCCATCACAAGTGAAGAATTAGACTATTTATCTAGCAAAATGATTCAAGCTAATTCAATTCCTTTATTAGTCCCTTTAGAAATGGAAGAAATTAATTTAGATGTGACGTTTCATTACCAAATAACGGAATTACAGACGTTAACAAGTTATATTCAAAACCGGAAGATCACAGCTAAGGAATTTTTTGAATTGCTGAATAGACTTTTAATGAAATTGGAAGCAAGTAAAGAATTTATGCTTAACGAAAGTAAATTTGTCATTCAGAGTGACTTTATTTATGTGAAGAACAATCTGGATGATATACGATTGTTGTATTTGCCTTTAACCGAAATTCCATCTAAACCACCTTTTCAAGTTGAATTAAGAGATTTAATGATTCATGTAATCGGCAGTGTAACCGATCTATCAGGAAATGGCTTTCAAGAAATCTTGAATTACTTGAAAAGTGATGATTTTAAAATAGAACGATTGCGTGATTTACTTAATCAACATATTCATTCCATAAACAGTTTTAAACAACCACCTGTCAGGGCGCAAGTAATTGCCGAACAAGAGAATAAGATTATTGAACCACAGCGAGAAGTTTCCGCACCAAAGACAAAGAAATCAAGTAAGAAACCTTTTGCCAATAAAGTAAAAAAGGGGAAGAAAAAAGATACAACGGCAGACAGGAATGCTGAAGAAATCAAACAGCCTTCAGAAAGAGTCAAGTTAATCACGATATTAGCTGCAATTGTAGTCGTTGCGTTAATTTGGAAAACGTATTTAGATTATCCTAGTGAAGGTCTGCTATTTGTTAGTAGTGGATTGTCCATACTAATTTTCAACATTGTTTTTATTATTCTTGTGATTATTAAGCCTGGAAGTAGGGCCGTACAGTCTAAAAAAGGAGCTACTTCAATCGAAAAGAAAAAGGGCAAATCAATCTTTCAATGGAAAAGTAAGAAGTCTAAAAATAAAGATGCTGTACCAAATGAAATCCTAAGTTCGCAAGTCGAGAATGTGCGACAATATCAGAGTCCTGCTGAGTACTATCAAAATCTACAAAATCAAACAACCCTATTATCAAAACCAGCTACTAATAAAGCAGAGGTCGCAGCAACGGTTTTACTATCTGACGTAGAAGATAAAATGAAACAGTACCCGTATATTGAATTAGTTCATAACGGAATCAGTCAGAAGGTGACTATTGATAAAGACATTTTTATATTTGGCAGAAACCCAGAGGTGTGTGATTATACATTACAAGTAACTGGAGTGTCACGGACACATTTTGAAATTGTTTGTGATAGTGGGGGATATGGCATAAGAGACTTAAACTCCAGTAATGGGACGAAATTGAATGATCAAAAGCTTGTACCTCATCGCATCTATCCATTAAAAGACGAAGATATCATTGTAGTTGCCAAACAACGATATACCTTTCATAGGGAGTTCTAATCAACTGTGAAGATAGCTTGGGAGTATGGACTCTCTACACATGTTGGACCTATAAAGAAAGTGAATGAGGACCGATCATTTTTTCGTTTTTCTAATCAGAGTAAAGTGAATAATTATGCGATTGCATTGATGGCTGACGGTATGGGGGGGTATCAAGCAGGGGATAGGGCAAGTGAATTCGCAGTATCCAAAATAAAACAGTGGTGGGATCATCGTAGTATTCAGATTGAATATGGTGAGCTAACATTGACCGAAAGTATTGAAAGCTTAAAAACAGTATTTTTTGAAATTAATGATGAACTTATCAAGATTAGTCATCAGGATGGTATTATAGCTGGCACGACCTTATCTGTCATTTTGTTTCACCAGAATCAATACGTTATTTGTCATGTTGGAGACAGTCGGATTTATCAACTTTCGCAGAAAATGATTTCCCCTATTAGAAAAATGAGTGATTATGCCTATGCGATTACCGAACCGCTTAGTGAGGGGAGTAATCCGACTCACCCATTAACAGATGAGATGAGGAATATATATCCAGTAAACACTAGTAGTCTCAAAGGATTGACACAGTTGACTGTCGATCACTCCTGGGTAGAAGCAGAAATCAGAAATAGTCGTCTAACAAGAGAAGAGGCAAGGGTCCACCCTAGGAGAAACGTCCTACTGCAATGTTTGGGCATCGAACCTGCTCTTGAAGTATTTGTAAACTCAGGTTATAGTAACGGGGAAGATCTGTTTTTACTATGTAGCGATGGTTTTCACTCCCTTTTTTCCGACTCAATCATCGAAGAACTGCTCCTTTCTAGAACAAGTCAAAACGTAAAGTTGCAATCCATTTCAGATGAGTTAGTGGAGCTGGCTAATCAGCATAAGGACGCTGTAGATAATATCTCTGTAATGTTATTGCAAAGAAAGAAGTTAGAGCGGAATGCCTTAATGAAGTTTTTTTCGAATTTGATTTAAGCTAAGAGGGGAGAGTTTTATGGGAAAAAATTTTTTCGTGGCAACTTAGCTTTTGGTGATCAATTAACTGCTAATGAAGTGCACTGGGAGTTTCTGGATGAATAAGAATTAAGGTTTATAGAGGCAATTGGACATTTACATAAAACTGTGTTGTAGAATGTTTTGTTTCCATATAGAAACAGTACAATTTATTTACTAAAAAGCGCAAAGGGTGATTTTTTATGAAAAAATTATACTATTTATTAACATTAATCCTAGCAATCTCACTAATTGCTGCATGTTCAAATGATGCAGGCAATTCAGAACCAAATGAAGAAGCTGTACCACAAGAGACAGACTCAGAAGAGGTTGATGATACAACGACTGATGATTCGAATGAAGAGGACACTGAAGCAGAAGCTGATGAAGATGCTGGATCAGACATAAGTTTTAAAGATGATATTAAATACCTTCAAATTGGTGAAACAGGATCGTTCCGTGCAACGATTGGTAGTTACGAGATCACACCTGAAAGTTATGAGTTTATCGATAGTTATGGTGATGGAAAGACTTCTAACTATGGAAACCTAATCGAATTTACTCTTCGTTTTAAAAATCTTTCAGATAAGCCGCTAGAAACAGTGTCACTACTATATACGAACGGAAGGGTCATTCCTCTCTCAGATGAAATAATCTTTGGCTTGTCTGTTCATGTAACAGACGAGGTGGAGTTCATCGAGCCAAATGAGACAGTTACAATGAAAGTTGTCTATGATGCAATAGAAGACGATGAATACCATCTTGCGTTCGGTGATCAAATGACTTCAAACGAAATTCATTGGGAATTCCCAGGTAAATAAAGATTGAAAGAATAAACAAAAAGATCTCCGTATACTTACAGGGGTCTTTTTGTAATGAAGTATTGTTTCTTTTAAAGTCAAAATAATTGATTTTCTATATAGGAAAAGGGTGTTTTCTGTGAAAAAATTATATTATTTATTAACATTAATCTTAGCACTCTCACTAATTGCTGCCTGTTCAAATGATGCAGGTAATTCAGAACCAAGTGAAGAAGTTGTACCAGAAGAGGTTGAGGATAAAACTCCTGATTCTAGTGGAGAGGATATCGATGAAGAAGATAATTCTAAAGACGAAAATGAGACAGGATTAGTGCCTGATGTAATACCAGGTGAGTCTGAATTGAAAGAGTTAGAGATTTTATCAGAAACAAGAACTTTTGAGACTGCCGAAGGTCCTATGACTCTTAACGGAGTATATGAAGTGATCGATGAAGATGATCTAGACATCTTAAGAAAATCAGATTTTAAATATGTAAATGAGTCGATTGATTACAATGTGACCTATTTAATTATGGATTACTCGATAAAAGGCGGTTACTTCGTGGATCTTGAACAAACTATATGGTTAAGCAATAGAACAATTCCGAGGTACTTTAATCCTGATGATGAAGGTACTTTAGATGTTGGCTTACTTGTAAAGGAGATCGTGGAGGACCATGAGGAAGAGTTAAACCAAGTAGCAGACAAATATGGATTTGTTGCAGATATCGGAGATAAAAAAGTACAGGAGTTTTTGACAAGTGATGATGGAAGTAGAATCAGAGTGCTTTATCGAGTGATATTAGAGAAGCATGAACAATTAAAACAAGGTGGATATGCTAGCGATGATCCCCTTTACTTACTTATAAGGAAGCCTTTAGTAATAGATGGGGAAGATACCCGAACAGAAGAAGAAAGAAGACACATAATAGAAGTGAAGAAAAACTAAAATTTCTAGTTTTTGGCAAGTGTCAAAACTTCTATGAAAACAAAATAGAAGACGATGAATATTAACATCAAACGAAATTCATTGGAAATTTTCAGTTGAATAATAATACGGTTCAAAAAAAGGTGTGAGTTTAGCGTAATGCAAAGCTCATGCCTTTTATTATGCCAAAAAAACGGTCTTTGACTGTGGTTGCTCTATAAAAAATGATCAAAAATATTAATATAGTGAACAAATTGTTAAATCGTGATTCGAATCATTTACATTTTCCTTTAAAAAAGGTAATAATAGGACATATAGCACAAGCCTAAAGGAGGATTCGAACATGACTTCTTTAAAGATACTTTCGGATAGCGAGTTAAAGGTGGCTTTATACAAAGCGATCGAGAAAAAATTAGAACAGGATTTTATTGATCTTCTAAATATGGAATTAAGAAATAGAGGAATCCAAATTAGTTAAATAGAAATCACATTTCCACTTAATTAATGCAATTTCGTTTACTTTCATATAAAATGGATACTAAACATATAGTAAGTAGCAGGCTCTTTTCCCAATAGTTGTTTTGCCTCATCATTCATCTAGACATGACCATCCAGTTAATCTCTTACATAGCACTTATCATATCTATACTTTTAACTGGAATTACTGTTGATGGGACAAACATTTTTTTCTTCTAAAAATAAATAATCTATACGGAAAAACCTAGTACAAAATGAGTAAGGATGGTATCCCATTTATGAAAACGGCAGTTGTCACGGATAGTACAGCGTACATCCCGAAGGAATTGCGCGATAAGCTAAATATCCATATGATTCCCTTGAGTGTGAATTTCGGCAACGAAACTTATAAAGAAGAAATCGAGATTCAAGCAGATGAATTTTACGAAGAAGTGAAGACCAAAGACCTCCCAACCACCTCCCAGCCTGCAATCGGAGAATTTGTAACCCTATTTGAGAAACTAGCTAAAGATTATGATTCTGTCATTAGTATCCATCTTTCAAGTGGAATTAGTGGTACATTCCAAGGCTCTGTCTCAGCAGGAGCAATGGTTGAGGGAATTGATGTCTATGCGTTTGATTCTGAAATTAGTTGTATGGTGCAAGGTTTTTACGCAATAGAAGCAGCAGAAATGGCAAACGCTGGAAAGGGACACGAGGAAATCCTCGCTCGGCTAACGGAAATGAAAGAATCGGTCCGTGCTTATTTCATGGTCGATGACCTTAGCCATTTACAACGTGGTGGACGTCTTTCCAGTGCCCAAGCGATCATTGGTAGCTTATTACAAGTCAAGCCGCTCCTTCACTTTGAAAACAAACTCATCGTTCCGTTTGAAAAGATTCGTACTCGTAAAAAAGCAATGAAGCGAATCGTAGATCTACTTGAAGAAGATGTTAAAAGCGGCGATGCTTACAAAGCTGTTATCATCCACGCCAAACGTGAAGACGAAGCAAACGAATGGAAAGCTGAACTTGAGGCTAAGTTTCCAAATGTTGAATTTATGCTAAGTTACTTCGGACCAGTAATCGGCACGCATCTCGGCGAAGGCTCCATGGGTCTCGGCTGGGTGAAAAAATAACCGTAAGTGAAATCAAACGTCATTCATCATAAGGTTGGGTGGCGTTTTTGATAAGGATTTTCTCGGAAACAGAGGTACCGTGTGTCCTTACATCGTTGAATTCTGGAAAAAACGGATGGAATTCTGGAAAAAAAGAATTAATTCCTGAACTTTTATCTATAATTCCGTAACTTCTCACAATAATTCCGGAAATCCACCAAATCCCCCATAAAGAGGTGTTAAAATGAGATTTGCCCGTAAAAATGAAATACTCGTACCAGACCGATTGCTCGATGATTCACAACTCACACAAACAATCGCTGAGCTCGATCAACTTCCACATCCACCACGTAATCCTCAGTTTCAAATCAATCCCGAGATTCGAACGCTCCTAATCGGAAAGCAGCTCCTACTCGATGAAATCCCGCACTCATTAGAAGAAATTCAACTGCATTACGAAAATGGCTATATCGCTCTTCGCAAAGGAATGGTCCATTCGAAGAGTCGTCCTCAATGTCAAAGATGTGGAAACAACGATCCACACTGGTTTGCCACTTTTCCATGTTCCAGATGTCAGAAACGGTGCACCTATTGCCGAAAATGTATTATGATGGGAAGAGTGAGCACATGCACGCCTCTTTATAGTTGGGTGGATGCTGAAGGGGGAGAGATTCCGGCAGCAACAAAACTTGAATGGAAGGGCACTCTTTCGCCAGGTCAACAGCTAGCTTCAGACGAAGTTGTTCAAGCAATTTCCAGAAACGAAGATACGTTGATCTGGGCAGTATGCGGAGCTGGAAAAACAGAAGTGCTCTTCGAGGGAATTCACTCTGCCTTATCACAACAAAAGCGAGTTTGTATCGCCACCCCCAGAACCGATGTCGTTCTTGAATTAGCACCTCGCCTTCAAGCAGTTTTTCCCAAAATAGATGTTGCTTCTCTATATGGCGGCTCTGAGGACCGTCATAAATGTTCTCCACTGACAATTTCCACGACGCATCAACTTTTCCGCTTCTATCAAGCCTTTGACACGATGATTGTAGATGAAGTTGATGCATTCCCCTATTCGATGGACGAAACATTGCAATTTGCCGTCCAAAACGCCCGCAAGCCGAATTCTTCGATGATCTATTTAACCGCTACCCCCAACACCCAATGGCAAAAAGATTGTCGCTTAGGAAAAAGAAATTATGTCACCATTCCAGCCCGTTATCATCGTCATCCTTTACCCGTTCCGAGATTTGAATGGTGTGGGAATTGGGATAAGGCATTAAAACAGGGCAAGCTTCCGAAAAATGTGATGAAATGGCTTAAACAGCGACTCGCAACAGAAAAACAGGCACTCTTTTTCATCCCTAGAATTGATTTAATCCCTAAGATCTTATCCATTCTCCGTCAACTTGATCCGCGGATAGAAGCCGTCCATGCAGAAGATCCGGAACGAAAAACGAAGGTCCAATTCATGCGTGATAAAAAAATCCCGATTCTCGTCACGACAACCATTTTAGAAAGAGGTGTGACCTTTCCTAATCTAGATGTGGCCATTCTCGGCTCAGAGGAACAAATTTTCACCGAAAGTGCTCTCGTGCAAATTGCCGGTAGGGTAGGGCGGAGCGCTCAATTTCCAACAGGCGATATACGTTTTTTCCATAATGGGCAGACAGAAGCGATGAACCTAGCAAGGAAGCAAATTCATTCGATGAATAAGGAAGCGGCGAAGAAAGGACTGATTGATACATGAGTGAATACTGTCTTTTTTGTCATGAAGAAATGATTGAGCATATGAGCTGGGCCACTTTTTTTACGCAAAAAGAAGCAGCATTTCTTTGCTCGACTTGTCAGGAGCAATTAGAAGAAATTTCGGGAGCACAATGTGAAATTTGTAGTCGTCCCCTAGAAAAGTTGGATCCTCAATACGTGATCGGAAACCGGTGCTCCGATTGTGTCCGTTGGGAAGAGGATGAGGAGTGGAAGGGGTATTTGCAATCCAATCTGTCCATCTATGTATACAACGATTTCTTAAAAGAGTTGATTAGTCAGTACAAATTCCGTGGGGATTACATACTGGCAAAAGTGTTTTCAAAAAAACTTCAAAACTTTCTTCAAAAAGGACCTTTTGATTATTTAGTTCCAATTCCTTTAAGCTTGGAAAGACAATTTGAACGTGGTTTTAATCAATCAGAGGCGTTGATTGTAGAGGCGGGTTTAGCTCCTACGCAACTTCTTCAGAGAACCCATAGTGAAAAACAATCAAAGAAATCGCGCAATGATCGGATTCATCTTCCGCAAATTTTCCAAGTACATGATACATTTGAACTGAAAAATAAAAGTATCCTCCTTGTAGATGATATTTACACAACTGGTTCCACTTTAAGGCATGCAGCGAAAATTCTTAAGAAAGAGGGGGCACAGAGTATCTCAGCTCTGACGATTGCACGTGGCTAGCATAGTGATAGAATAACGCTAGCATAAAGCTATCACAGGTGCTGTCAAAAGCGTTTGGATTGCATCTTCCATCAATTGTCTCTAAATTTTCATATTCATCCTTCCCCCTTCACGCTATAATGATTTTAAAGAGAAGCATTCTTTAGGGGGATCTAAAAAATGGATCAATTATCAAACTGTCCAAAATGCGATGCTATTTTTGTGAAAAATAAATTTCGTGATCTTTGCCAGAAGTGCTGGAAGGAAGAAGAAGAAGCGTACGAAACGGTTTATCAGTTTATTCGAAAACGTGAGAATCGTATGGCAACCATGCTGCAGGTAGAAGAGGCGACAGGTGTCGAGGAAGAACTCATTTTAAAATTTGTGAAAACCGGTCGTTTAAAGCTAGCCCAATTTCCGAATCTAGGCTATCCTTGTGACAAATGTGGAAAGATTATCCAAAAAGGGAAGCTTTGTAATCCTTGTGCTGATACGCTAAAAAAAGAACTTGAGATGTTCAAGAAAGAAGAAGAGCGCAAAAAGGAAATAGAAAATCAAGATAAACATAAAACATATTTCACCAGATAAAGAGCCGTGTGCTGAATGCATGCGGTTTTTTAATGTTAATTATAAATTAATGCTTCTTTTTAAAATTTCTAGTAAATAATTAGCTTAGTTGAGCCGATAATAAAAGTAAGAATATGATCGGTATCGAAAGTGAGGGTATATGATGAAAATAAATAATTTAGGAACATCAGGTATCAATCCATATAAAAGACAAATGAATAAATTAGAAAACATGAGTAAGACTTCGAAACCTACTATAGATAAAGTTGAAATTTCATCTACTGCAAAAGAGATGCGACAAGTAACAAGTTATTCTGTCGAGCGACAGGAAAAGGTTGAAAAGTTAAAAGTCCAATTAGAAAATGGGAACTATAAAGTTGATACGAGGGAAGTCGCTCAAAGTTTGTACAACTTTTATAAGATTTAAGTTGAAAGAATTGAGGGGTAGAAATGTCTGCTGAAAGATTGTTTAAATTAATGGAACAACTTTTAAAATTGCATAAAAGTCTTTTGGGAATTGCTGTGAAAAAGACAGATATTATAAAAAAAAGTGACATTGAACCTCTTGAGCTAGTCTTAAAGGAGGAACAAAAGCATATAGCAGCGATTCGCAAAATAGAAGAAGAGCGGGAAAAATCAACGAGTGCACTATTTCCGAATTTAGATTCACCTACTATAAAAGACTGTATAGAGGTAATGGATGGTACCGAGAAACAGCGGCTGACGGAAGTTGCTAATAACTTAAATAATGTACTAAAAGAGTTAAAGGAACAAAATCATTTAAATCAACAACTCATTCAACAATCGTTGCACTTTGTAAATGTCACTCTAAATCTATTTACCCCTCAGCCTGAATCTATAAATTATAGTCCCCCTAAAGGGAATATAAAAACAAATGTGAAAATAGACAGATTTTTTAACTCAAAAGCATAATTGGAGGAAAATCTTATGAGTTCAACTTTTTTTGGGCTGGAAACAGCCCGTAGAGCTTTAGCTACTCAACAAAGTGCTTTATATACAACTGGTCATAATATTGCGAATGCAAATACTTTAGGTTACTCTAGACAAAGTGTGAATTTTACAGCAACGACTCCATTTCCTTCAGTAGGATTAAATAGTCCTAAGATACCTGGACAAATGGGGACAGGAGTAGAAGCAGGTTCAGTTACAAGAATAAGAGATGCATTCATAGATTCTCAATACCGTGATGAAAGTAATAAATTAGGTTATTGGGAATCCCGTTCACAAGCGATTTCACAAATGGAAGATTTCTTAAATGAGCCTAGCGAGTATGGACTATCTAAATCGATGGATCAATTTTGGAGTTCCCTTCAAGATTTAAGTGTAAATCCAGAAAACGATGGTGCTCGGGCAGTGGTGGTACAAAGAGCAGTTGCAGTTGCAGATTCTTTTAATTATATTCATGAATCCCTTTCTAAAATTCAGGATAATTTAGGAAATGAGATGAGTATATCTTTGCAAAGTGTTAATTCAATTTTATCGCAAATTGCAGAGCTGAACCAGCAGATTTCAACTGTTGAACCAAATGGGTATTTACCTAATGACTTATATGATAAGCGTGATCTTTTACTAGATGAACTCTCTCAATATATTAAATTTGATGTGCAATACACAAAATCAGGTGGAAATACACTGCCGATAGCAGACGGGATAGCCACTATTTCAATTTCTGATGGGAACGGTGGGAAAATTCAATTAGTTAGCGGGAACAAGAATCTTGAATTTAGGGTAAGTCCTTCAAATGCAACAGCATCTACCATGAATGAAAAATTGAAACCAACAGGTCCAATTACAGGGTTTACATTTGTTCAAGTGGATGAAAATGGGAATGAAAGTGGTCCCAATCCACCGACCCCAACCATTGCACCTGAAAAGATGGCAAATGGGAAAATCAGAGCAATTATGCATTCGTTTGGTTATGGTGATAATAAGGGCGTATATCCAGAGATGATTTCTGAGATTGATAAGTTGGCAAAGGCATATGCAGAGGCTTTCAATGCTCAGCATGGTGACCCAGAGTTTTTCTCTGAGATTACATCAGCAGGAACAATTAAGGTAAATCAAGCAATTATAGATAATCCAAGTTTGATAGCCGCCACATCTGTTCCGGGTGAAGAAGGGAATGGAAAAAATGCTCTTGCGTTAGCGGATGTGAAGTTTAAAGAACTTGCTGATTTAGGAGGTGCTTCTTTCCAAACATATTTTGAGGGTGTAATTGGTCAAATGGGTGTAAATGGTCAAGAAGCACAGAGAATGGCCTTTAATTCTGCAACATTACAGCTAGCTGTCGAAGAGAGAAAAGCATCTGTAAGTTCTGTTTCGTTAGATGAAGAAATGACGAATATGATAAGATTCCAGCATGCCTATAATGCAGCAGCTAGAAGTCTTACAGCAGTAGATGAAATTTTAGATAAAGTTATAAATGGGATGGGAAGAGTAGGATTATAGGAGGTGTAGGACGTGAGAGTTACTCAATCAATGCTTTCTAACAATATGCTTAGAAATTTAACAAGCAGTTATGAACAACTAGGGAAGTATCAAGAACAATTGACAACGGGTAAAAAAATAAATAAACCATCTGATAACCCAGTAATTGCCATGAAGGGCATTACCTATCGTACTAATTTGGATCAAGTTACGCAGTATCAGCGTAATATTGGAGAAGTATATAGTTGGTTAGATAGCTCGGATGATGCATTAGATAAAGTGGGTTCAACAATTCAACGGATACAAGAACTTATGGTTCAAGCGTCGTCAGACTCATTAACACCGGACGATCGTGAAAAACTCAAAAGTGAGATTGAACAGCTGCAAGAGCATATACAAAGTCTAGGTAATACAAAAGTCGGGGACAAATACATTTTTAGTGGGACAAAAACGAATACCCCACTTTTTGATTCTGACGGTACTCCTAATCCTGATACGAATGAAACTGGTATAAAAATCGAAGTTTATAATGGTGTTGAACTCCAAGTGAACACAAAGGGAAAGGCACTGTTCGAAAATATGAATCAAATTCTAAGTGATATCTCTTCTGATCTAAGTGATAATACGTTAAGTGGTGCTGATTTTAACAAATACTTAACACAGCTTGACGGACAAATGAATCAAATTTTAACTGCACGAGCAGATATTGGTGCTAGACAAAATCGAGCGGAAATGATGGAGAATCGCTTAGATACGCAAGAAGTAATTGTCACAAAGCAACTATCAGAGAATGAAGATATAGATTACGAAAAAACGATAACGGATCTTATTACACAAGAAAGTATTCATAGAGCGGCATTAAGTGTAGGATCGCGTATCATTCAACCAACTCTGATGGACTTTTTAAGATAATATAAAAAACTATCTTTGATAAAAAGATAGTTTTTTTAAAATCCTTCAAAAAATAGGAGGGAAAAATGAGGCTCCCGCAAATTCAAATTGAGACAACGAAAGCGCAACTTGGTTTAAATATAGAAAAACCGCAGCAATATATACAGCAACCACAAGCAGAATTGCATATAGAGCAACCTGATGCAATTCTTAATATAAACATGAGTCCGGCGAAATTAACGATCGATCAATCGAGGGCATGGCGAGATTTAAATTTGATTGGTCCTCTTGCATCAACTCAACAGTTTGCTCAAAAAGGGAAACAAGAGCTTCTGCAAGGAATCGCACGACGCTCAAGTGAGGGGGAGAAATTGATGCGGATTGAAAATAGAGGTAGTGTGATACCTTCTCTAGCAAAGGGGAAAGGAATGCGTGAATATAAATCTTATAGTATTAAATTTGTTCCCTCCGTTAATGCTGTAAAAATAAACTACCATCCTGAACAAACAAATATTCGCGTTGAAACGAAAAAGCCGATTATAAATAATTATGCCAATAAGCCAATTCATAGTTATCAACCAGGAAAAGTTTCTGGTTATATGATTCAATATCCTTCTATAGAAGTTGATGTCGTCCAATAAAACAAGAGTAAAGGATGTTATTGATGAAGATTCAAACAAAATTTTTAGATGAGATAGAAATCAAAGTAGAAGAGATTATTAACTTTCCAAATGGAATCCCGGGTTTTGAGGGGGAAAAAAGATTCGTTTTACTACCTTTGGAGGATGAATCCCCGTTTCGTATATTACAGTCTGTGACGAAAGAGCAAGTTGGTTTTATACTTGGATTTCCATTTGTATTTAATAAAGATTATTCTTTTGTTATTTCAGATGAAGATAAAGAGTTCTTAAATGTAAAAAAAGAAGAAGACGTTATTGTCTACTCAATTGTTTCCATAAAAGAGCCATTTCGTGAATCTACATTAAATTTAAAAGCACCATTACTAATGAATTTGCAAAGCAAAATCGGAAAGCAAATTATTCTTCATGACGAAAAGTTTTCTCTTAGATATCCTATTGATTTATCTAAGGGGGAATTCTAATGCTTGTTTTATCAAGGAAAATAAAAGAATCGATTATTGTGGGTGATCAAATTGAAATATCGATTCTATCAATTGACGGGGATCAAGTAAAAATAGGCATTAATGCTCCAAAATCAATTGATGTGCATAGAAAAGAAATTTATACATCAATACAGCAAGAGAATCAAAGTGCAGTATCCACTGATAAGAGTCTAATTAAATTTATTAAAAAAAATAATTGAAAAACTCTTTAACATTTTAATCTTATGTCGATATATGTTATGAGGGTAGGGAACGGTACGGCCGATCGTTCCAAGCTCGATTCTACAAGGATGTAGACTATTAAAAATTCAAGGAGGAATCTCATAATGAGAATTCAACACAATATTTCTGCGTTAAATACGCACCGTCAATTAGGCTTCAACAATACTCAAGCTGGTAAAAACTTAGAAAAATTATCTTCTGGTTACCGTATCAACCGTGCTGGAGACGATGCAGCTGGTCTAGCAATCTCTGAAAAAATGCGCGGACAAATTCGTGGGCTTGAAATGGCATCTAAAAATGCTCAGGACTCAATTTCTTTAGTACAAACAGCTGAAGGCGCATTAACTGAAACACATGCAATCCTTCAACGTATGCGTGAACTTGCTGTTCAAGCATCAAACGATACAAACGTAACTGCTGACCGTACAGCGATTAAAAGTGAGATCGATGCTTTAGCATCTGAAATTACACGTATTGCGGAGAATACTGAGTTCAATACACAAAAACTTTTAGATGGCGATTTCTCTGATAAAACATTCCACATCGGTGCGAACAGTGGACAGTCTATCACTCTATCAATTAGCAACATGGACGCATCTACTTTAGGTGTAGATGGCCTAGACCTTGAGACGCAATCTGGTGCAAATTCAGCTATTGATACAATCAATACAGCAATCGAGACTGTTTCAACACAACGTTCAAAACTAGGTGCTGTTCAAAATCGTTTAGAGCATACTATCAACAATTTAGGTGCTACATCTGAAAACTTAACAGCTGCTGAATCTCGTATTCGTGACGTAGATATGGCTAAAGAAATGATGGGCTTCACTAAGAATAACATCTTAATGCAAGCTGCCCAGTCAATGCTTGCTCAAGCTAATCAACAACCACAAGGTGTACTACAGTTACTTCAATAAAAAAATAAAAAAATAAAAAAATAAAAAAATCAGGTCTGAGATTCGGATCTGGTTTTTTTATTTTTTTATTCATAATTATATAATTTTGTCGAAATATAGTGTAGAGGTGTAATTATGAATAAATATAAAGTTATTAAAGAAGTATCAAGATCTGGATATCCAATATACAAAGTTAACGATTACTATCTGCATAGCAAATATGATCCGATAAAAGAAGCAGAAAAAGTAGCAGATAAATATTTTAATAAAAATCATGTTCATATTATTTTTGGGCATGGTGCTGGTTATTTAACTCGTGCAATTCAAGAAAAAATTAGTGAAAATGAATTTGTTGTTGTTATAGAACCAATAGAAGAAATAGCAAAAGAGGTGTTATTGGATAGCGATAAAAATCATAAGCGAACGTTAATTTTAGTTGGGGATGAAATTTCGAAATTTCGAATTTTATTTTCAAAAATTGTCAATAGTTATAGAAATAGAGTTATCATATGCTCTGCTTCAAACTATGAAAAATTCTTACCAGAATATTATAAAGATATCCTCAAAATTGTGGATGAAGAAGTAAAGATAAACCAAGTTAACGTAAACACCATTAATCGTTACGCCTCGGATTGGCAGAAAAACTACACTTTAAATTTATTTTATGCTTTTAATGATGTCTCATTGAAAGAATTTTTTAACTGTATTAATACCCCTTTGGTTGTTGCGGCAGGTGGTCCGTCTTTGACAAAACAATTACCATTATTGAAAAAAATTAAAGATAAGATAATATTAGTTGCAGCAGGTTCCACTGTTAATACATTATTGAAAAATAATATTGAGCCAGACCTAGTTATTACTATTGATGGTGGAATTGCGAATTATGACCATTTTAAATCCGTTTTTTTAAATGATAGTGAAATTATTTATTCTTTGTCACATCACCATTTAATACTTGACCATTTTAATAAACGTTCTATTTCATTTCTAAATGAGGTCGACTTTGAAATTCAGCCTTATGCTGAATATATGTTGGATAGAAAAATGACTGTTTTGCCTCCTCGTCCATCAGTGGCCAATTCAGCACTTGATATTTCATATAAATTGACAACTGGTCCAATTGTGCTAATTGGTCAAGACTTGGCATATACAAACGATCAGACTCACGCTGAAGCTAACAAAAATTTCAAAAAAATAGATGATGATTATAAAAAACAAAGGAATATGGTACGAGCAGAAGGCTATAATGGTGAGATTGTATGGACAGATTATGGATTTTTATCCATGAAAAAAAACTTTGAGGAATATATTGAAAAATTAGATGATAAAGAAAGAGTTTTTAACGCAACTGAAGGTGGTATAAAATTACGGGGATATCAGCAAATAACTTTTGATGACTTTGTTGGAAGATTTGTGAGTGATCGAAAAAAAGAACGATTAAGTAATTTATCCAGTTTTACCAATAGGTCTTTAGAGGATTGGAATGGATTTTTGGAAAGAGTCAATCAAGAAATAAAAACTCATAATCGAGTAAAACAGTTGCTCCAAAAAGGACAAAAAGCACTTAAGCGAAATTCCTTAAAAACAGCATTTGAACCCAGAGTAATTAAGCAACTTGATCTGGTAGATAGGGAATTAAAGCCGTTGTATGGTAAAGGAATGGTATCATTTATAACAAAGCCTATTTTGTTAGATATTTTTAATGATTATCTTCCAAAAGAAAATGAAACGAGTGAAGAAACATATAATAGAGTTTACTCAAGATCGTTTGATTTATATAGTAGATTAGAAAAGTCTGCCGAGGAATCTAAAGCCTATTTTATAGAATTAAAAGAGAAGATAGAGACAAAAATAAAAATGATGGAAAGAGAGATAGTATGACAAATATTATTTTCGAAACACAACAGTCTTTTTATGAATATATAAATAACGTATCAAATGGCTCTCAAGAGATTTCCGATGCTTTACGTGAGGACAGAATAGGAGAATCTTTAGGAATGATCATCCAATTTACAGAAGGTGTAGGTTGGATCTCTCAGGTCATTTCTTTAATGCAAGAGCAAAATTATTTTATTGATATTGATACCAGTCAAATCCATGAATTTTTGGAAGAAATCAATGATGGCTTAGAAATACAGGATTTTATTGTTGTTGCGGATATGTTTGAATATGAAATTCAACCTTTCTTTGAGGAGGCAGCAAAGAAGAGTTTTAATGAAATCAAGGATGATGAAGAGTGAAGTTTTGGGAGGAAAATCTACAAGCGGGAAGACATCTGTGTCTAGACACTTTGGTTAAGCAATCGAGTCTAGTTGAGTCAGAGAGCACTCTAGAAATTTCGAAAATCGGGGCATATACGCTAAAAGTAAATGGCCACTATATTTACAGTAAGTATGACCCAATAAAGGATGCAAAAAAGTTTATTGAATCACAAATCGAAGATAACGTAAAAGAATATTATTTATTCGGATTTGGGCTTGGCTATCATGCTTTAGCCCTTATTGCATTGGAGCCTGACAAGCCAATCTATATTGTTGAATCAGACATGAATATGTTAAGAATGGCTTTAGACAGAATCGACTTAAGGAAGTTGTTATCGCGATCGAATATAAAATTTATTACGCATCAAAATCTTCATGAATATATTCATTCTTACGATGATAGTACAAGTAAATTAATCATTCCAGGAGCATGGTTAAATGCTTTATCAAAAGACCATCCTCTCAAAGAGTTATTACAAGATATTAAAATGAAAAAGATAACATATGAGCGATTTTCTCAAAGGATGAAGGAGAACTTCCAACATAATATTAAGCAATACGATTTGGATTTTGATGTCTTTATTGAGAAGTTTAGCGGTCTAAAAGCCGTATTAGTATCAGCTGGGCCTTCATTGGAAGACAATATAGGATATTTAAAACAGTTAAAAGATAGGTATTTTATTTTCTCTGTAGGTTCTGCTTTACGAGTATTGTTAAATAGTGGTGTAATTCCTAATGCTGTTATTGTGACGGATCCTCAGGATGCTTTATTCGACCAATTAAGCGGGTTGAATTGGATGGGACCTTTAGTTTTTTTGCCTACAGCTAATTCGAGAGCGGTTGAGGCTCATAAAGGGTTAAAAGTGATTGCTTTTCAAAATGGGTATTTACTTTCAGAAAAGTATGTGAGAAGCAGAAATTTGTCTCTTGTCGAAACAGGTGGTTCTGTAGCTACAACGGGTCTAGATTTATTGATAAGAATGGGGTTCACTGAAATAGTGTTCTTTGGTCAAGATCTGGCAATGCCGAATATGCAAAGTCACGCGGAAGGTTCGAATTCTAAAAGTAAAATTGTAACAGATTTAAACCTTATCGAAGTCATTGCAAATGACGGGACAGTGGTAAAAACAAAGAATAACCTTAATTTATATAGAAAGTGGATTGAAAAAAAGATAAAAGAAACCCCTATGGTGGCTTATAAAAATACAGCTTATCAAGGAGCAAAAATAACGGGAGCACCTTATGTGGCTGCCGAAGATATTATCCAAGAAACAAATAATATGGAAAAGATAACCCTTTTCGATGACATAATTACCAGTATTGGAAAGAAAAATTTGTAATAAACACTCAAAAAAATGTCGATATATGTAATAAGATAGTATGAGGCAAAAGAAGAAGGAGTAATCGCATGGATCAATTTAAAAATAAAACGGTACTCGTTACTGGTGGTACAGGATCATTCGGCAGAAAGTTTGTCAATACCGTACTGCAATCAAATGTGAAAAAGGTCATTATTTTCAGTCGGGATGAATTGAAACAATATGAAATGAAACAAGTCTTCAACGATGAAAGGATTCGTTTCTTTATTGGGGATGTTCGTGACAAGGACCGTTTATATCGTGCATTTGAAGGAGTAGATATTGTCATTCACGCTGCAGCAATGAAGCACGTTGATGCTTGTGAATACAACCCATTTGAGGCAGTGAAAACAAATATTCATGGTGCGCAAAACATTATAGAAGCAGCAATTGATAAAGGTGTAGACAAGGTAATTGCATTATCGACTGATAAGGCAGCTGCACCCGTAAATCTGTATGGAGCAACGAAATTAGCTTCGGATAAATTATTTATTGCGGCAAATGCCTATGTAGGTGAAAAACATACGAAATTTTCGGTTGTTCGTTACGGAAATGTCGTCGGTAGTAGGGGCAGTGTAGTGCCTTTTTTTAAGAAGATAAGAGAAACAGGCGTACTACCTGTTACTGACGAACGTATGACCCGTTTTTGGATTACCTTAGATCAAGGCGTACAATTTGTTATAGATAATCTTAAACGTATGCGGGGTGGGGAACTATTTGTACCTAAAATTCCAAGCATGAAAATCCTAGATTTGGCAAAAGCAATTGCTCCAGAATGTGACATTAAAATCGTTGGTATTCGACCTGGTGAAAAACTCCATGAAACGATGATTACAGTGGATGATTCACGTCATACGATAGAATTTGATGATTATTATGTAATTGCACCAGAGTTTTCATGGTGGTCTGAAGAAGTTTCAAAAGGACGTTCCATACCAGAAGACTTTGAATACAATAGTTTAACAAATGAACAATGGTTGACTGTTGAAGAATTGAGAGAAATTGTTGAGGAGTTTTAAGAACGACCTATTGAGAACGATAAAAATATAGTATTTTATTTTCCTATTGAAACATTTAGGGAACGAATAGTATTTTGACGAGAGGAAACTAATTATGAATAAATTAGCAATAGGGGACTTTGAAACTGGAGATAATCTTCCATTTTTTCTAATAGCTGGTCCGTGTGTAATTGAATCGGAAAAATTGGTAATGGATATTGCAGGTCAATTAAAGGAAATTACTAACAAACTAGGAATTAAGCTTGTTTTTAAGTCGTCATTTGATAAAGCAAATAGGTCTTCGGTATCTTCATTTAGGGGTTTAGGAATAAATGAAGGTCTGAGAATATTGAATAAAGTTAAACGAGAATTCGAAGTCCCGGTCCTTACTGATATACATTTACATGAGCATGCTGATGAAGTAGGACAAGTTGTTGATATTTTACAAATTCCAGCATTCCTATGTAGGCAAACTGATTTACTAGAAGCGGCAGCTAAAACAGGTAAAGTTATTAATGTGAAAAAGGGGCAGTTTTTATCGCCTAATGAGATGGTAAATGTGGTCGACAAGTTCGAAAAATTTGGAAATAACAATGTAATGTTGTGTGAGAGAGGTACAACTTTTGGCTATAATAACTTAATCGTTGATATGTCAGGAATTGTAGAAATGAAAAAGTTCGGGAAACCTGTGATATTTGATGGTACACATAGTGTCCAAAAGCCTGGAGGAAATGGTACATCAACAGGAGGAAACAGAGAAAATGTAGCACATCTATCTCGAGCTGCGGTTGCGGTAGGCATAGATGGTTTGTTTTTAGAGACACATCCTGATCCAGATAATGCATTATCAGATGGGCCAAACATGGTTAAGACAACGGAGATAGAAGAACTTTTGAAAGTCTTGCAAGAAATAGATTTTATTGTCAAAAAGGTGTGAATCGAATTAAAATGGGAATAAAGCTATTTATTATGGATGTTGATGGAACGTTAACAGACGGGTCAATTAATTTAGGAGAAAAAGGTGAAGTGTTTAAATCTTTCAACGTTAAAGATGGTTATAGCGATTATTAAGGGAAACAGGAGTCAAAACAGCATTTATTACAGGGCGTCAGTCTGAAATAGTTAACAATAGAGCTGTAGAATTGGACATTGATTATGTTTTTCAAAATGTAGCGAATAAAGTTGAGGTTTATACTGAATTAAGAAAAAAGCTAAAACTAGGTGATGAGGATATTGCAGTTGTCGGTGATGATCTGAATGATTTAGAAATAATGAAAATCGCTAAATATTCTTTTACAGTAGCCGATGGTCTACAAGAGTTAAAAAATATAGCAAAATATGTATCCATTTATGATGGTGGTAAAGGTGCAGTGCGGGATATTATTCAATTTTGTATAAAAGAGAAGATAATAAATTTTGAGGAGAATGATTGATGGTGGTAACTAGGAGGAAATTAGATTCTACTGTATTTGGTAATGAGGCAATAAACCACTTAGTGGATAAGTATGAGTTTGAGTCAGTGTTAGATATTGGATGTGGAGAGGGCCTTCACAGTGATTACTTTATGGAAGTTGGAAAAAAAGTAACAGCTTTAGACTATGGGGAATCAGTATATTTTAAAAAGAACAAAAAGAAAATTACCCCAATTATTGCAGACTTTAATCAACATAATTTTGATGAGCAATATGATTGTGTTTGGTGTTGTCATGTTTTAGAACACCAGTTAAATGTTAACATTTTCTTGAAAAAGATTAATTCAGTACTAAAAGAAGGTGGTATTGTAGCAATAACTGTCCCACCTTTAAAACACGATATTGTTGGTGGACATGTTACCCTGTGGAACGCGGGATTATTACTTTATAACTTAATATTAGCTGGGTTTGATTGTAGACATGCTAGTATTAAACAGTATGGGTACAATATCAGTGTTATTTTAAAGAAGAGGACTATCGATGTTTCGTCTGTTCTCTCATATGATTGTGGTGATATCCAAGCAATAACACCATATCTTCCAGAAAAATTAGAATGGAAACCCAATACAAGAGATACACCATTCAATGGTCAAATCTATGAGTTGAATTGGAATTAAAAGTTAAAGTAATAGAAAATGAATATGGTGAAGGTGAGCATTTTGAAGGTAGTTGCATTAGTCCCAATTAAGACCAATAATGAAAGATTGCCAAATAAGAATACGAAAGTATTTAAGAACGGTCGTCCTTTAATAAAGTATATACAAGAAACATTAAAAAAGGTCCAACTACTTGATGAAATATATATTTTTTGTAGCGATACTTCAATTAAAGAGTATTTATTACCTGAAGTATGTTTCTTAGAGCGTTCGACGAGGTTAGATTCTCCTACTACAACTTCAAATGATATTTTGAAATCATTCATTGATGAGGTTCAAGCGGATATCTATATTTTAGCCCATGCTACATCACCATTTATTAGCAAAGAGAGTATTGAAAGAGGTTTAGAAAATGTCATCCAAAATGGCTATGATTCTGCACTCTCAGTTAAGAAAATTCAAGATTTCTTATGAGTAGAGGGTAAACCGTTTAACTACAACTTAAAAAACATACCACGTACCCAAGATTTAGATCCAATGTATATAGAGACCAGTGGATTTTATATCTTTAACAAGAATGTGTTTACAAAGTCCTTTAGAAGAATAGGGGATAAGCCATTTTTAGTAGAGGTTACAGATTTAGAAAGTATTGATATAGATACCTATGAAAATTTCGAATTTGCGGAAGCTCTAGTGAATTACAAATTATTGAAATAGATAAGATGGAGTAGGTGTAGCGCGATATGGGTCTGAATTTAAAGGATAAGACTATTTTTGTTTTTGGAACAGGAGAAGCAGCGGGGCAGTTTGTTAATTTAAATAAAGAAATAAAAGTAGACTTTTATCTAGATAATGATAAAACCAAGTGGGGATCAGAATTTATGGGTTCCCCAGTGAAGTCTCCTGCTTATTTAGAAAGTTTTTCTAAAGGCGAAGTATATATTTTTATATCAAGTATGTATTTTCCGGAAATTAGAAAACAATTAATAGGAATGGGTTTTCAGGAATATATACATTTTCAATATGGATTAAATAATCTCGAATATTCAAATAGATTTAAGAACGAACTGAAAGATAAACATAAAGGTGAAAGAGTATTTCTAATTGGTAATGGACCGAGTTTAACAATTGGAGATCTAGATCTTTTAAAAAATGAATTTACCTTTGCAGCTAATAAAATATTCTTATCCTATGAAAATACAGAATGGCGCCCAACATATTATTTTTTATTGGATGATTTAATGGCGAAAAGTACTATAGAAGCCCTATATTCTATGGAAGAACCCATATTTTTTTCTAGTAGAATTGAACAAATTTTAGATAAAACTCAACTCAAAAGCCAAAATGTCCATTGGATAGAACCAATAGAATCTAGAGAGCTTGAGGTTGAGAACCAAATATTTTCAGAAGAGCTATCCTACTATTATTCAGAAGGTTCAACTGTGATGTATTTAATGATACAAATGGCTGTATACATGGGTTTTGAAGAAATTTACTTCCTAGGTCTAGATTTTTCATATAACAAGTCTAAGGAAGACTTAGTGTATGGAGGATTTAAAATTCTAGAATATGAAGGGAAAGCTGAACATTTTCATCCTAAATATAGAGAAAAGGGTGAACAATTTTACTCACCTAATGTTCAGAAAATATATGCAGGCTATAGCAAGGCCCTAAGGGTACTAAAGGAAAAGAATATAAAAGTAGCAAATTGTTCTAGAAGTACTGAACTCGATATATTTCCACGCATAAAACTTGAGGAAATTATTAAATAGAGTATTTAACTACAGATTAATAAGAAATAGTGTGCAATTTTTAAAGATCCATCAGATAGCATTAAATGGTTTCTTAGTTGGGAGATGATGTTATATGGAATTGAAAACAGTGTTACAAGAAAAACTGAATTTTGCATACGAAGGTAGAAATCTTTGGATTGAACTCATGAAAAATGTAAACTTTGGTGTAAATGATTATGTTATTCTTATGCCTTCAGATGATAAAGAAGTAAATTATTATACATTACTATACTTAAATCAATTTGCTGAAGTCAAGAATGTTGAGAAAATCTATTTAGTAACATTTGATAAGAATATAATGAAGTCATATTCACTATTTATAAATAAACCGACGCAATGCATTAACCTTTCAAGGGAGAATATAGAGAAACTTATGAATTTCTATAACTTGTATATGTTCACAGACAAGTTAATAATTGCATCGTTAGATGAGTTAAAAGGACGAACTGCTAAGAATTTAGTAGATAAAAAAGGAATTACTTTAGAGGAAATTATAAGTATAGGTATTTTGCAAAACCGTAAGTTTATCAAGGAAGATCCAATAACTTATACAGGTAATGACAAGTTTACTGACCTATTTTTGAACTTGTAAGGGAGATGAAATTCGTGTCATGTGATTATATTATCGTTCAAGCGGGTGGTAAAGGTACTAGAATGGATTATTTGACAAAGAATAAACCAAAGTGTTTAGTACCTATAAATAATTTACCAATGCTTTTTCATCTCTTTAATAAATTTCCTGACAAGAAATTTATTATAATTGGTGACTATAAATTTGATGTGCTTAGAGAGTATTTAAAAGCCTTCGCGAAAGTAAATTATTTGCTTATAGATACCGAAGGGAAAAAAGGCACACTTGCAGGTATAAGAACAGCATTAGATTATATACCTGATAATAAGAACTTCATGCTGATATGGTCAGACTTAGTACTTTCTGAGGATTTCACTCTGCCGAAGGAAGGGCAGTTTATTGGAATATCGAAGGATTTTCAATGTCGTTGGAAATACGAAAGTAATGAGTTTGTGGAAGAATCTTCTAAGGAGTTTGGTGTAGCAGGTTTATTTACTTTTTTGGATAAGAGTGGCTTAGATGATATTCCTGAGGAGGGAGAATTTGTTCGATGGCTACAAAAGAAAAAACTGCAATTTAGAGAATTACCTTTGAATAAATCAAAAGAATATGGTCTTATTTCAGAATATAATAAATTGGAAGTTCAAAAATGTCGACCTTTTAATAGGTTGTTAGTAGAAGATGGACGTATTATGAAAACAGGTATTAATGAGCAGGGAAGGCAGTTAGCTCAAAAAGAAAAAGACTGGTATCGCTTTGTAAATGAAATTGGTTATGATAAAGTTCCTGAAATTCACAGCTACGAACCATTCGTAATGGAACGAATTATTGGAAGTAATGTATATGAATATAAAGAATTGAGTCTATTTGAAAAAAGGGAAATCTTAAAAAATATAATTGATAATCTCAGATTACTTCATCAAAAGGGTACGTGTGAGACCGATTATTTTAGTGTGAAGGATGCCTATATTAGTAAGACATTCAAAAGACTTTCGGTCGTAAGGGATATGATTCCATTTGCAGATCAAAAAATAATTAGAGTAAATGGTAGAGATTGTAGAAATATTTATTTTTATCAAAAAGAACTAGAAGCAAAATTAAATAAATTGCATGTAGAAAGTTTCAAGGTACTACACGGTGATTGTACTTTTTCGAATATGATATTAAAGGAAGATTTGACGCCTGTATTAATAGATCCTCGGGGCTACTTTGGAAAGACAAAATACTATGGAGATCCAGCATATGATTGGGCGAAGTTATACTACTCTCTTGTTGGGAACTATGATCAATTTAATCTTAAAAATTTTAGGCTGGAAATGAAAGAAGGTAATGTAAGCTTAGAAATAAAATCAAATGGCTGGGAAGAATTAGAAGATTTGTTTTTTGATCTACTAAGAGATGATGTTTCTCAAGAACAAATCAAGATAATTCATGCAGTTATTTGGCTTTCATTGACAACCTACGCATGGGAAGATTTTGATGCTATTTGTGGAGCATTTTATAACGGGATCTATCATTTGGAGGAAGTGCTGTGATTGATTATTTCAAACATTTAATAAGTGTTATAAATTATTCAATTGAACAAATTGATGAAAAGGTATTTCTAAAGCTTGTGAATGATAGTGTAGATACCTTAAATAGAAACAATAAAATAATTGTCTCAGGCTTAGGTAAAAATGTTCCGATTTGTGATAAATTTGTCGGAACAATGGTATCACTTGGGTTGGATGCTTGCTTTCTTCATACTAATTCGGCTATTCACGGAGATTTGGGTGTTGTTAAAGAAGGTGACCTAGTTATAATCCTGACAAAGAGTGGAGAAACAGAAGAGTCTATCTATCTATCGAGATTATTAACGAAAAGGAACATAAATCCATGGTTAATAACTTTTAGGGACAATAGTACATTAACAAATGAAATAGAAAATAAATTAGTTATTCATCTGGAACACGAAGGTGATTTGTGGAATGTGATGCCAAATAATTCGACAACATTAAATTTAATCGTTTTGCAGGCAGTTGCCATGCAGATAGCTAAAAAGAAAAATATAAAGCTTGAGGATTTTAAAATGAATCATCCAGGTGGTTATATTGGAGAGATGTTAAAAAATGAGTAACAATGATGAGTTTAATACTCTAAATGTATCAACTTTGAGTAAAACATGGATTATGGATATTGATGGTACCATTGTCAAACACAATGGTTATAAAATAGATGGAAAAGATACATTATTATCAGGTGCAAAGGAGTTCTTTCAAAATTTATCTGATGAGGACAACATTATTTTTGTAACATCTAGAAGTGAAAAATATAAAGAGGTTACAGAGGAATTTCTAGATAGCCAAGGGATTCGTTTTAATCAAATTATATATGATGTTCCCTACGGTGAGAGAATCCTTATTAATGATAAAAAGCCCTCTGGTTTGTTAACAGCCCACGCTATTAATACTCTCAGGGATAAATTTTGTGAAACAAAATTTATTGTAAATCGTGATCTATAGGAGGAAAATGGGTGAAAGGAGAACTGTTAGCGAAACTATTTGAGAATTTGAATAACTTATTAAATACGAGAGTACTAGAGAACAAAAAAATTGTTATTTTCGGGGCAAATGCACCTGGAACTATCATGATAAATTATTTTAATAAGATGGGAATCACAGTAGACTCGGTTATAGATAATAACGTACTTCTTCATGGGAAAAATTTCATGGATATTAAAATCGATTCTCCAGAGGATATTTTAAGAAAATTTAAGGACGATACAATTATTCTTATTAGCTCGAAATATTATGAAGAAATGAAATTACAGCTTGAAAGAATGGGGTATCTGGAGGATAAACATATTCTCCGAGTCTTGGATATGAACGAAAATATGAACTTTGATTTATCCCTAGATTCTGTAAACTATGCTGAAGAGAGAGTCCTTCAAGGTTTTGATATATATGAAAATTTACAAAAAAAATATGGTGATGCTCTAGTCATTATGTCTCCGGTTAGACCAAACGGTGATATTTATATTATTTGTTCGTATCTTAAAAGTTATATTGAAAAGGTTAATAAAGGATTTGAAACAAAATTTGTCTTAACTGTCATAGGAAAATCGTGTGAAAAAACTGCAAAACTATTCAATATTGAAAATATAGAAGTTCTTTCATGGGATGATAGCGATAAATTAGCTCAATTGGCTCACTTTTTACCTGAAAAAATAAAGGTAATCAATCCTTATTTCTCTCATTTAGAACTTTATCAGTATTTAGATGGTTATAAAGGGCTCAATTTTATAGATGATATTAAACTTGGTTTGTTGGGTCTCGATGAAGAAAGTAAATTTGTTAAACCAACAAATTTGAGAAAAGAAGAATATGTAAATGAACTGTTTAAAGAAAATGGATTAATAGAAGGAAAAACGGTTATACTAGCTCCATATGCAAATAGTATTCCTCAAATAAAATGGGAGTTCTGGGCGAATCTTGCAAAAAAATTAAAAAACGAAAATTATATAGTGTGTACTAATTGTGGTTCAAAAGAAGAAGGACCAATTGATGGGACTATTCCACTCTACTTTGATTTTAGAGAAGCCGTTGCTGTTACTGAAAAGGCAGGATATGTGATAGCTTATAGAAGTGGTTTTTGTGATATTATAGCTAATAGTACATGTAAAAAGATTATCGTTTATCCAGATCATTATTCAGGTTTATCTAGATTAGATGAACTTTTTGGAATGAAACATGAATTGTATGAGCAAGAAAATTTAATCGAAATTGTACATTGTTTTGATACAACAGATGAATTAGTTATTAGTGTTATGAATAACTTTGAAATACAGTAAAATTCATTTATTCTAGGAGAATAATATGGTGTAATTTGTACATTTAATTTTGAATTGGAAGATTAGTATTTCGAGGTTAAAGAATGGACTTATTTGAAGAAACCTTAAATTATAAAGTAATAACTATATATGGAACTGGTAGTGGTGCCTATCGTATTTTGAAAGAGTTAGGACCGCAGCAGGATAAAATAGATTTTTTTATCGATGATCATTCTCCCAATAAATTATTTTGCGGAAAAGAAGTGAAAGATTTTAGAGAAGTGAATTACAGTAATATTGATTTAATTATTATCGCATCTTCTTTTTATGAGGAAATTATAAGAAAATTATCTCTTCCGAATAATATTAAGATTATTACTCCGTTTATGAAGACGGTACATGTTGGTGCTAAAACTTATGGATTAAATTTTAATAATGGTAATTCAGAAAAAATAGTTAGGGAAGTTGGAAAGTATTGCTCGATCAATAGTTCTGCATCAATTGGTCTCTATCCGCACCCATTGGAATTTATATCCACTCATCCATTTCTATTTGAGAAAAGTAGAGGGATTTTGGAAGAAGATAATGAGAAAGTCATCTCTAAGCTGGAAGCTGATAGACTATTAATAGGAAACGATGTTTGGATTGGTGCGAATGCGTCTATCATGAATGGGATTACAATTGGAGACGGAGCAGTAGTTGCTGCTGGTGCTGTTGTTACAAAAGATGTACCTCCGTATGCCATAGTGGGTGGGGTACCAGCGAGAGTGATTCGATTCCGTTACACAGCTAACATTATAGAGGCATTACTCAAAATTAAACCGTGGGATTGGGATGATGAGAAAATAAAAGAAAATATTGAATTATTCTATACCCCAGAAGAATTTATAAAAGTTCATTCTCCACCGGAATAGGGTTTTGGGTATATATAATGATGATTCCTACTTAAATGGAGATGAGGAAAGTGATTAAAGGAAAAACTATTTTTATTACTGGCGCTACCCGAGGAATTGGTCGTGCTACCGCCCTGACATGTGCTAAACACGGTGCTAGTCTTATTATTCATGGACGGAATGAAGAAGCACTAAACGAACTGAAAAATTCAATTCAAAAAGAATATGATGTTCAAGTTCATACAATTGTCTACGACGTTCGTGATACGGAAGAAGTCAAAAAAGCCTTCATATGGATAAAGAAAAACATTGGACAACTTGATATATTAGTTAACAATGCAGGTGTTTTAGATGATGCATTACTAGGTATGATCAATGAAAAACAAGTCTCCAATACGTTCTCTATTAATATTGAGGCAGTTATTTATCATATGCAGTATGCTGCACGCATGATGATGAAAAGGAAGAGTGGTTCCATCATTAATGTTAGTTCAATTATTGGTCGGACTGGAAATACTGGACAAACAGTTTATGGAGCAAGTAAAGCAGCGGTAATAGGAGCTACTTATTCAGCAGCAAAAGAACTAGGACCTTATAACATTCGAGTTAATGCTGTTGCTCCAGGTTTTATTGATACAGATATGACAAAACAATTATCAGAAGACAAGTACGCTCAAAGGTTAAATGAAATTAAGATGATGCGTATTGGGAAACCAGAAGAAGTAGCTAACACTATTTTATTTTTGGCTTCAGATTTGTCTTCATATGTCACAGGACAAGTTATAGGTGTTGATGGAGGCATGGTATTATAATATCATGCTCTTCTTTAATGAGGTGATAGAGTGATAACATTCAAAAAAATAAATGAAACTGATTTGGAACAAGTTCTGGAGTGGCGGACGAGTGAACATGTAACAAAGTATATGTATACGGATATAAAGAGAGATTTGGACAACCAAAAACGTTGGTTTGAGGCTATTTCAGAAGATTCTACACAATATTATTGGATGATTGAATACAAAGGGAAATCTATTGGGCTTATATCCTTAAATAATATCGATATGCAGCATAAAAAGGCGACATTTGGATATTATATTGGGGATTTGAACTTTGCGATTATTGCGGGGCGAATCCAACCTTATCTATATAACCATGCTTTTTTTGGTTTAGGCTTGAATAAGCTCTATGCTGAAGTAATGGCTGGTAATGAAGGAATGATGAAAATGCATCTGCACTATGGATTTACCCATACGGCAACCTACAAGGAACATATATTCAAATATGATAAATTTCATGATGTAGAGTATTTTGAGCTTTTGGCTTCCACTTGGAATAATGAGTGTGAAAAATTCCATAAATATAAAGCAAATTTTGATATTTAATCAACGGAGATTAAAAGATTTAATGCTTTCTCCGATAATATAAGTATAGAAAAAGTTAGGTAGGGATTTAAAATGAATGAAGAAAAATTACGCTCCATATTCTCTGAAGTGTTAGGAATTGATAAGACACAAGTAACGGACGAATTAACTTATAATACTATTTCTGAATGGGATTCAGTTGGACACATGGCCTTGATTGCAGAGATTGATGATCAATTTAATACAATGCTTGATACGGATGATGTCTTGGAAATGAGTTCATTTGCAAAAGCCAAAGAAATCTTAGCTAAATACGATATACAATTTTGAAGAAGATGGAGGGTGTGGTAATGATACCATACCTTTTCCATTTGAAGGGGATACATAGATGAGTTTCTTTGAATTGAAAGAATCAGATCGCCTAGCAGTTATAACAAAAGAGAAAAATTTTTCGTACTCACAATTACTTTTAGAACTCAAAAAGTATCAATTCGATTCAATGAAGAAAGAACTAGTACTTATAATTTGTGAAAATAAAGTAGAAGTACTAGCTGCCTATTTAGCAGCATTAAGTTCTCGGCAAGCAGTAATATTAATGAATGCTGATACTAATCAGGAACTGCTTCAGACAATTGTAACAAGTTATCAACCGAAATGGATTGTCGGAAATGCTCAAACATTTTCAGGGTATGAAAAAGCTTCCTTCTATCAAGTACGTCAGATGAAGGTAGAAATAGATATACACCCAGAACTAGCACTCTTACTTAGTACTTCTGGTACAACTGGTAGCCAAAAGTTTGTGCGGCTCTCTTACGATAATATCCAGTCAAATGCAGAGTCGATTGTGGAATATCTTCAAATCGATGAAAATGAGCGTGCAGTTATGAATCTGCCCTTGTCTTATTCTTATGGTATGTCGATTGTTAACAGTCACTTGCAAGTAGGGGCTACATTACTTCTTTCAGATGATAGTGTCATTTCTAAAGATTTTTGGGAGTGTGTTGAGAAGCACGCAGCTACATCCATACCAGGGGTACCTTTTACTTATCAAATGCTCCATCGCATTGGTTTTTTGAAAATGGAATTACCGCATTTAAAAACGTTAACCCAGGCAGGTGGGCGTCTTAGCGAGAAGCTTGTAAAAATGTTTGCAGAGTATGCAATCGAAAAAGATAAGCGATTTTATGTCATGTACGGACAAACTGAGGCTTCTCCACGAATGTCATTTGTACCACCAGAACGAATTCAGGAGAAATCTGGCTCAATCGGTATAGCCATTCCAAATGGCGAACTTCTACTGGATTCAAATACAAATGAATTAATCTATAAGGGTCCTAATGTAATGATGGGGTATGCAGAATGTCTAGATGATTTAACAAAAGGTGATGAAATGAATGGGGTGCTTCATACTGGTGATACTGCAGAGACGGATGATGAAGGTTATTTTATCATTACAGGCCGGATGAAGCGATTTATTAAATTATTTGGTTTACGAATTAATATGGATGAAGTGGAAAAAAAGCTTGAATCTAATTTACAAACTACTATAGCCTGTACTGGAAATGACGATAAATTAGTTATAGTGATTGAAAATGAACTATTACTTGGAGATGTCAAAACGGAAATTGAACGGTTATATAAGCTTCACAAAACGTCTTATAAAGTGATGGTTTTAGAAAAAATTCCGCATCTAACTAATGGGAAAATAGATTATGTAACATTGAAGGAGAATTGTTTATGACGATTCCTTATCATTTAACAAAAGAAAACAAGGAGCCGATGCTTTTAGAAAAGATGAACGATTTAACCAAATGGCACTTTGAACAAAGTGAAGCATATCGTTTGATGATAAGTAAAAGTAAATTAGACATTGAAGCTCAGACTTTATACGATGTACCTTTTTTACCAGTCCAACTGTTTAAACTTATGGACCTAGTTTCTGTACCAAAAGAAGAAATCGTAAAAGTTCTTACTTCCAGTGGTACGACAGGACAGCAAGTTTCTAAGATATATTTAGATAAAGAAACCTCCATCGCTCAAACGAAAGCACTTGTAGAAGTAATGAAGCCGATCCTTGGATCGAAACGTATGCCCATGATTATTTTAGATACGAAGTCAGTGTTAAAGAATCGGAACTCATTCAGTGCCCGAGGAGCCGGGATTTTGGGGTTTTCAAATTTTGGTCGTAAGCATTTTTATGCATTAAATGATGATATGTCGCTAGATGTTGACGGTTTAAGAGCTTTTCTGGAAGAATACAAAGGGCAACGTATTTTGTTGTTTGGGTTCACCTTTATGATTTGGCAGTATATATACAAGGAATCGATGCAACGAGGATATAAAATTGACTTTGGAGAAAGTATTTTAATTCACGGTGGTGGGTGGAAAAAGTTGAAGGATGAAGCCGTTGATTCGGAGACCTTCAATCAACTATTAAAGAGTGAGCTTGGCATTCGTGAAGTGCATAATTATTATGGCATGGTAGAACAAGTAGGCTCAATCTTTGTAGAATGTACTAAAGGGCATTTACATACACCTAATTATGCTGATGTCATTATTCGCGATCCGATTACTTTTGAGGTTCTTTCCCACGGGAATCAAGGATTAGTACAGGTCTTAAGTGAATTGCCACATAGTTATCCAGGACATTCATTATTAACAGAAGACCTAGGCACTATTATAGGCGAGGATAACTGTGAATGCGGTTGGAAAGGCAAATACTTTAACATATTAGGTCGTATTCCAAAAGCAGAATTACGTGGATGTAGTGATACATTTCAAGGAGTTACAAGAACATGAAACTATATTGGCCAAACAATGTTGAATTTGATCATGCATTAAAAAATCTTACTAGGCAAAAAATCTTTGAGCCATTTGATCAGGAAGTTCTAAAGTTTATACAAGCGTTATCTAAGAAACTTATTCGTATTCGTAGTAACCCAGAAATTGTCTCATTAGGCTATTGGCTAAGAAAAGCAAATATTCAAGAAATGTATCAGGCTTGGGAAATAGAAAACTCTAGAAAGATTATCAAGGGGAGGGGAACTGTTTTTCACATTGCACCCTCGAATGTAGATACGATCTTTGTATATTCATGGATGTTGTCACTCCTCGCAGGTAATCGCAATATTATTCGTGTATCCGGGAAAGGTCAGTCGAACGGTTTACTAGACCAAATATTACAGGTGATAGCACTTCCCGAATTTGAAAGTGTCGCGAGTCGGACGATAATATGTACATATGGACATGAAGAAAAAATCACAGAAAAAATAAGCATGTCCTGTCATACACGTGTTATTTGGGGTGGAGATTCAACAATTTCAACTATTCGTCAATCTAGACTTGCTCCAATGGCGAATGAATTAACATTTCCAGATCGATTTTCATTAGCTGCTCTATCAGCAGAGGCAGTGGTCGATCTAGATGTTCAAGCATTAGATAAGCTTATCGAACAATTTTATAATGATGTCTTTTGGTTCGATCAGATGGCTTGTTCATCACCGAGACTTGTCATTTGGAGTGGAACGGGTATAGAAAGTGCTCAATCTCGTTTTTGGGCAGCTTTCGAGAAGAAGATACAAGAAAAGAAATATGAGCTCATGGCATCTACGCAGGTTCTGAAATATTCAACTGCTCTTTGGCTAGCAACGAGTAATGATGTAGAAGAAGTAAAGAACGCAACCTTTTTTTCACGAGTACAATTTAAAGATTTGCCTGATGATGCTCGAGAGCGACATTGTGGGGGAGGTTTGTTCTTTGAAATTGAAGTCGAAGAAATAAATCAGCTTGCAAAAATCATAATAGATAAAGATCAAACACTTTCTTACTTTGGGTATGATAGAAATGTATTGAAGACTTTGATTGATGATATCCCGACAAGAGGCTTGGACCGTATGGTGCCCATAGGTCAGGCGTTAAACTTTGACGGTGTCTGGGATGGGCAGAACTTTCTAAAGTCATTTACGAGAGAAGTGGTGGTTCTATGAAAACAATCGCAATAATCCAAGCGCGTATGGGGTCCACTCGTCTACCAGAAAAAATCTTAAAGCCTGTTGGCAATACGGACAATTTAACATATGTAACAGAACGGTGTAAGAGAATTCAAGGCGTCTCCGAAGTTATTGTGGCTACCTCGACATTATCACAAGATGATGCAGTTGAGCAGTGGTGTATAGAACATCAAATAGCTTATTATCGTGGATCAGAAGTAGACGTACTTGATCGCTTTGTTCAGTGTGCCAAACCATATTCTCCAGACTATATCCTTCGCGTAACAGCAGATTGTCCATTTGTAGATTATGAAATGGCATCTGAAGTCGTTGCATGTATGCAAGAAAAACAAGTAGACATTGTTGATTTAAGCGATGGACTTCCTCGAGGGTTAGCTGTCGAAATGGTTTCCTATCAAGCGTTAACATATATTCATGAGCATGGACATGAAACGCGTCATCGTGAACACGTGACATACTATGCCTATGAATTTAAAGAAGAATTTTCAAGAACAACATATCAAGTACCGTATAATCGACAATATCCTGATCTCCGCATCACTTTAGATACAGAAGAAGACTATGCACTCATCTCTAAGATTGGGCAACACTTTAACGATGTCCGTGTTTCAAGTGTGGATGTTATCAACTATTTAATTGAACATCCTGAAGTGGCGAAAATCAATGCCCATATTGAACAAAAGCCGGTGGTTTAATGGATATTTTGATTCGTGCAGATGCTTCCGTTGAAATAGGGAGTGGTCACGTGATGCGGTGTCTTACAATTGCAGAAGCCATGAAAAAAAAGGGCCATCAAGTGACTTTTTTTATGGAAGTATTACCTGGTGATTTAACTAGTGTTGTTGAAGGAAAAGGATACCCAGTTGTCCGCAATATGCAATCAACAGATATCTGTATTATTGATCATTATCAAATAGATGAAGAGTGGGAAAAGTATATCTGCCCCCATGTAAAAAAAATAGTGGTCATTGATGATTTAGCGAATCGGAGACATGAATGTGATGTTTTGATTGATCAAAATGTCGTCCCTAATTTTGAATCACGATATGATTTGTTAGTTCCAAACGATTGCAAGAAATTGTTAGGGCCAAACTATTTAATTATGCGTGATGAATTTATTGCTGTACGTGTCAAACAGCGCGAAAGAACGGGTGAAATTAAAAACCTTTTAGTCTTCATGGGTGGGACGGATCCGACAAACGAGACGATGAAAGTTTTAAAGGCTCTAAAAAAAACGAACCATTCATTTGAAGTCATCCATGTAGTTGTTGGAAATGGTAATGTTCATAAAGAGGAAATTCGCACTATTTGTGCTATACAACATTACGAATATCATTGCCAAATTGATTACATGGCAAAGCTAATGAATGAAGTCGATTTTTCCATTGGAGCAGGAGGCTCTACGACATGGGAAAGATGTTATGTCGGGCTACCATCTTCTAGTACAATCGTTGCGGATAATCAAATTACGGCAACTGAAACAGCAGCAAAGCTTGGTGCTGTTATCAATCTAGGCTGGCATGAAGATGTTTCTGTGGAATCATACATGAATTTATTACATAGTCTTCCAAAGCGAAAAGAAGAATTGCTATCAATTAGCCAAAAAGGTTTAAGTTTAACAGAAAGCCAAGGAGAACCAAATGCTTGGATTAGCTATATATTGGAGTTGAGATCATGATTAAAATTGGAAATCGTGCCATCGGTCGAAATGAGAAACCATTCATCATTGCAGAAATGTCGGGTAATCACAATCAATCACTTGAAAGAGCGCTACATTTAGTAGAATTAGCTGCGGATGCTGGAGTAGATGCGTTGAAATTACAAACCTATACACCAGATACGATTACTCTCGATGTTCATACTGGTGAGTTTTTCATTTCATCAGATACAAATCTGTGGAAGGGACAGTCGCTCTATAATTTATACAAAGAAGCATATACACCTTGGGAGTGGCACAAAGAAATTTTTGATAAGTGCAAGGAGCTTGGCTTACTTGCCTTTAGTTCACCATTTGATGAAACAGCAGTCGATTTTTTAGAAACGTTAAATGTACCAGCCTATAAGATTGCTTCCTTTGAAAATGTTGATATACCTTTAATTAAGAAAGTGGCCAGAACAGGTAAGCCCATTATTATCTCAACAGGTATGGCTACAGCTGCAGAGCTTGATGAAGCAGTGCGAGCGGTAAGAGAAGAAGGAAATGAACAAATTGTTCTATTAAAATGTACAAGCACTTACCCATCGACACCAGAAAATTCCAATTTGGCAACAATCCCGCATATGCGTGAGTTATTTGGAACTGAGATAGGATTATCTGACCACACGATGGGAGTGGGGGTGTCTGTTGCGGCAGTAACACTTGGTGCTACGGTAATTGAAAAGCATTTCACTACTTCGCGAGCAGAAGGAGGCGTCGATTCGGCCTTTTCTTTAGAACCACAGGAATTGAAGATGTTAGTTGAAGAAACAGAACGTGCTTGGCAAAGTATTGGGCATATTCAATATGGACCAACAGATGTAGAAAAGCCATCTTTAGAACATCGCCGTTCCTTATATATTGGAGAAGACATGAAAGCAGGGGAAGTTTTTACCGAGAAAAATCTCCGAAACGTCCGTCCTGGCTTAGGGCTAGAACCCAAGTATTATGATTTGATCCTAGGGAAAAAAATTAACAAGGACGCTTTAAAAGGTACGCCACTAAGTTGGGAGTTATTATTGTGAGTAATGAATTAAATCAGATGGATGAGTTATTCGATCGTCTGTTCCCAATCTTACGTAGTATTACAGGCGAAGGTGTCCGTCAAACGATTCGTATTTTACAAGAATACATTCCTGTTAAAATGGAAGCTGTTCCGACTGGTACACAAGTGTTTGATTGGGAGATCCCGAGAGAATGGATCATTCGAGAGGCTTGGATAAAAGATTCTAAAGGTAATGAGATTATCAATATTTCTAATAGTAATTTACATGTAGTTAATTATAGTGAAGCGATAGATGCTAAGATTCCATTAGAAGAGTTAAAACAACATGTCTATACGGTTCCACATCTTCCGAATGCGATACCATATGTAATTTCTTATTACAAAGAGCGTTGGGGATTTTGTATGTCTCAAGCTCAGCTAGATAGTTTGGAAGAGGATGAATATCACGTCTATATTGATAGTGAAAAAATAGATGGTGAATTAAATTTTGCCCAGGTCGTTCTACCTGGTAAATCGAAGAAGGAAGTATTGATCTCTTCATATATTTGCCATCCATCGATGGCTAATAACGAATTGAGCGGTCCAATTGTTGCAACTTTTCTCTACAATCGGCTAAAAAAATGGGAAAATCGTGAATTTACATATCGTTTTGTCTTTCATCCAGAAACAATTGGTTCAATTGCGTACTTAGCTCAATATGGTCAATACTTAAAAGACAATATTCATTCTGGTATAGTGCTGACTTGTTTAGGTGGAGTAGATCAACCGCTAAGCTATAAAATGTCTCGTAATCAACAAGCACCATTGAATCACCTTATCGAACATTTAGTAAATAGGGAAAAGCGAAACATGACTGTACGTCCTTTTACTCCGCTATATGGTTCAGATGAGAGACAATATTGTTCACCAGGCTTTAATTTGCCAGTAGGTCAGTTCTCGAGAATGATTTATGGTCAATATCCAGGCTATCACAATTCCCTGGATACAAAAGACTCAATGACCATTGAAGCATTGCTAAAAAGTGTAGATGAAATAGAAGAGATCTTAAAATTGCAGGAGTTGAACGGATATTATCGTAATTTAAAACCATTTGGTGAACCTAAATTGAGTAAATATGATTTATATCCTGATTTGAATGCTCCAGGTGTATGGGGAAAATCGAATAATACAATAATCGATAATCGCCAACATTTAAATCAAGTATTAATGCTATTGAATTATTCGGATGGTGAGCAAACTCTAGTGGATATAGCTTCAAACCTTCAATACCCATTAGTGGATTTTGAGGCATCTATTGTAAAATTGAAAGAAGTCGGTTTGTTAGAAGGACCATTTTTTGATAAAAGGAGCTTGTCACAATGAAAGTTGTTTTGTTAACAGGATCACATCCTCGCCATTTCTATGTAGTAAATCAATTGGCAAAATTGGGAATAGTAGCAGGGCATGTGATTGAGCAAAGAGAATCTTTTGTACCAGAACCGCCGCAAGGATTAGAACCAATTGATCATTGGAATTTTATCCGTCACTTTCAAGATCGTGATGAAGCTGAACACCGTTTTTTTGCTGGGAACGAAAAAGTCGTTGAGGGAATATCGAGTCTAAATGTAACGATAGAAACTTTAAACAGTCAAGAGACAATCAATTTTATAAAAGAAATTTCTCCAGATATCGTGATTAGCTATGGAGTGCATAAGTTAGATGCAAACTTGCTGCAGGCATTACCAGAGCATTCATGGAACATACACGGTGGTCTTTCACCATGGTATAAAGGAAATATTACACTTTTTTGGCCGTTCTATATGCTTCGGCCGAATTGGGCTGGTATGACCATACATAAATTATCAGTAAGACTCGATGGGGGAGATATCATCCACCACTCAGTTCCCGAATTATCTTATGGCGATGGAGTACATGATGTAGCGTGTAAAGGAGTTCAGCAGGTTGCACATGATTTAATAAAGATTTTAACTGAGCTCAAATTAGAACAAATTCGTTATACCCCACAAAAAGGGAATGGAAAATTATATGTGGGTACTGATTGGACACCACAGCATTTAAGACTCATTTACCAAACATATAATAATGATATAGTCGATCACTTTCTTGATGGCAAGCTGAGCAAAATCGAACCTAAATTAGTAAATGCTTTTCAAAAGGAATAACAAGATATGAAGAGACGAGAGCAATTTTTATCTTATGGTAGTCAATGGATTGATGAAGAAGACATAGAGGCCGTGATTGAGATTTTGAAGTCTCCTTTTTTAACACAAGGGCCGAAAATTGAGCAATTTGAGTCGGCTGTGGCTGACTATGTTGGAGCCAAATTTGCGGTTGCTTTTACTAACGGAACAGCAGCATTACATGGTGCGTGTCATGTAGCGGGAATTGGTCAGGAAGATGAAGTAATTACGACCCCAATTACTTTTGCAGCTACTTCAAATGCAGTTCTTTATTGCAAGGGGACTCCTGTGTTTGCAGATATTGATCCCCGAACATATAATATCGACCCGCATGAAATTAGAAAAAAAATCACAGCTAATACGAAAGCTATTATGCCTGTTGATTTTTCAGGTCAGCCAGCAGATCTAGATGAGATTATGTCCATTGCTGAAGAATATAATTTGATTGTTATAGAGGATGGCGCCCATTCTTTAGGAGCTTATTATAAAGGTGAAAAAGTGGGTGCACAAGCTCACATGACGATGTTCAGCTTCCATCCAGTTAAGCCGATTACAACTGCAGAAGGGGGCATCATTACAACCAACTCAAGAGACTTTTACGAGAAGTTAAAGCAATTTAGGAGCCATGGCATTGAAAAAACCCCTTATTCAATCGCACAAGGGGATTGGTATTATGAGATGACTGACCTTGGCTATAATTATCGCATGACCGATATGCAGGCGGCATTAGGATTATCACAATTAATGAAACTAGATGATTTTTTACACAAACGGCGTAAGATTGTCCAAAAATATAATGAAGCTTTGTTTGAAATCCCTGGTTTAATACTTCCAATGCAACTTGCAGAAACAGAATCAGGCTGGCATTTGTATATGATTCAGCTTGATCATAAGATTATCCGCAAACCTCGAAAGCAAATATTTGAGGAAATGCGTGCCTTAAATATTGGTGTTCATGTCCACTACATACCAGTATATTGGCATCCATATTATCAAAAAATGGGTTACAAGAAAGGTGCCTGTCCAATTGCGGAAAATTTCTATCAACAAGCATTGACTCTTCCTATGTTTCCTAAGATGACAGACAGAGATGTACAGGATGTAATAGAAGCTTTAAAGAATGTAATAAGCTAGTAAAAAATACATCTCCAGATTAGGAGATGTATTTTTTTGTTGGAAATTATTTTTAGGTAAAGGTATTCAAAATTTTGCAGATTAGCCGATAAATATAGTAAGATCTTTTGTTTGAAAGGATGCGAAGTTATGAAAATTTCTTCATCATCCCACGGTCATGTTGTGTTCTCAGATACGAAGGCTGAGCAACACAATAAATCTGTTCAAAGCTCAAGGACTGTTACTGAACTTTCCAGCATATTGATTCAACAAAGAAAACAGTCGGATATAACAGAAGAAGAGAGAACATCTTTTGATACAAAACAACTAAAACATGTCGTGGATTCTTTAAATGAATTTATAGAAGTTCAACATCGGAATTCCAAGTTTGTTTTACATGAAAATTTAGATCAGTACTATGTACAAGTTGTAGATGCAAACACAGACAAGATAATTAGGGAAATCCCTCCCAAAAAACTTTTAGATGCATTTTATTCAATGCAAGAATTTCTCGGAATGGTAGTCGATGAAAAAATATAGAGAGTGGTGAGTAAATGGCTAATATGAGAATTGGTGGTTTGGCCAGTGGTATGGATATTGATACCATTGTTGGAGATTTAATGAAAGCGGAAAGAATTCCTCTAGATAAATTGGTTCAAAACAAACAAACTTTTGAGTGGCAAAGGGATTCTTATCGAGATATTAATAAAAAACTAGCGGATTTTGATAAATATTTGGTTGATAATTTTGTAATCTCAAGTAATTTTAATAAAAAAATAGTCACTTCTTCTAATAGTGCAGTTGCCACTGCTACAGCAAAAAGTAATGCTTTAGATGGGACGATGACACTCCACAGTGTTTCTAACATAGCTAAATCTGCGGCAGGTGCATCAGATACGGCATTGGGGCAGGATATTACTTCTTCTAGCACTCTAGCGGAGCTTGGTATGACAACTAATGCAGAGGGGAAGGTAGAATTATCACTGGATGTTTATGATGAAACATCAGATACCAAATATAAGACACATACCTTTACATTTGATTCTTCTGAAAAGCTTAGTGATGTGATCAAGAAAATTAATAGTTCCTCAGCAGGGGTTACGATGTTTTTTGATGAACAATCAAAAAAGGTTTCGATTGCAACAACGAAAACGGGCGGGAGTCCTGATGATTTTGAAATCAAGGAAAATGATACTGACTTTTTTGCAAAGTTAGGATTTTCTAGTAAGAACCTCGCAGATGGGGGAGAGAACGCCATATTTAATATGAATGGTCTAGAAATGGAACGTTCAGGTAATACATTTGAAATCAATGGATTGACTTTTACGTTAAAGGCCGAGTCTACAACTCCTGTAACCTTTACTTCTACAACAGATGTAGATAGTATGGTAACAAAAGTTGAGGAATTCGTTAATAAATATAATGATCTCATCAGTTCTCTTAATGACACCATAAAGGAAAAACGTTATCGTGATTACCCTCCGTTAACAGAAGAACAAAAAAAGGACATGTCTGAAAAGGAAATTGAATTATGGGAAGAGAAGGCGAAAAGCGGCCTTTTGCGAAGTGATTCAATAATTTCAAATGGTCTCTCAGAAATGCGTCGAGGTTTATATAGTAGAGTGGATGGTATTGGAGAGGATGTCATTGATACATTATCAGAATTTGGTATTACAACCTCTAATGTTATTTCTGAGAATGGAAAACTTGTAATTGACACGGATAAATTACGTACTGCTCTAGAAAGCGATCCTGAAAAGGTAGTCCAGACTTTAACACAATCTGGAAATATAACGAAGGATGCCAATGGTCAAGTTACATCCGATACACGTGGAATTGTCCAAAGACTTCGAAACACTATGACAGATATGACAAAAAATATTGAAACAAAAGCAGGAAAAGCAACACATACAAATAATCAATTCTCACTCGGTCGACAATTAGATGATGTAGAAAATAGAATTACAGATTTTCAACGTCGTTTAGAAGATATTGAAGCTCGATACTGGCGTCAGTTTACAGCCATGGAGCAAGCGATTCAAAAAGCAAATCAACAATCTGCATTTATAATGGAACAATTTGGAGGATAAATGCACTATATTGAATGAGGAGATGTTTAAACATTGGTAACTCAACAGGTTCAAAATGCTTATAAGCAGAACAGCGTAAACACAGCCTCACCGGGTGAATTAACATTAATGCTATATAATGGTTGTTTGAAATTTTTACAAAAAGGCAAGCAAGCAATGAAAGATAAAAATATTGAAGAAAAAAATAAAAACTTGCAAAAGGCACAGAAAATTATTCAAGAGCTGATGATTACGTTGAATCAAGACTATGGTATTGCTAAAGAGATGATGCAAATGTATGAATACATGAATCGTAGGCTAATTGATGCAAACGTACAAAATAGCGTTGAAATTCTTGAAGAAGTAGAAGGCTATGTCAACGAGTTTCGTGATACTTGGAAAGAAGTTATTCGATTAAATCGTCAGAAGCTGTATCAAGGAAATCAAGTGTGATGGAATTAGTTCAAAAGCTTATTTCATGTTCAAGAGAGTTAGTGGCTGTTCTTGAAAATCAAAAACTTGAACGTGATGAGAAAATTAAGAAAACTGAGGAGACACTCATTCAAAGAGAAGAGATTATTAGTGAATTAAAGCAGCGAGGAAGTTTCATTACAAGTACTCCTTCTGAGGACTCGAAAATAATAGAAATGGAACAAAGGCTTGAGAAGGGTTTAAATGCTCTTTTCGCTACTATTAAGAGTGATCTGAAGGAAGTTAAACAAAGAAAACGCTCCCGTCAGCCTTATACAAATCCATATTCAAATCTTGCCACATATGATGGTAGTTATTATGATAAGCGAAAGTAAAAAAGGAAGCCTTTCTATTAGAAAGGCTTCCTTCTTCGGTTTATTATACGTTTAAGATTTTTAGTACATCATGGGCGTTTTGATTGACATGCTTGATCAGCATTTCGTCACCCTTCTGTCTAATATTAGCAACTGAGAAGTTTAAATATTCTTTGGCCATATCAGCATCCGTCAACATCGAAAATGATTTCGTTAAGTTGTTTGCATATACTTCTGCATTATCTAGATGGTGTTCAATAGATTTTTGATGTGCCCCAATTGTTGTTAGATGATCCGCAATCTTTGTTATTGCATCATCAATTTTGCTAATTAAGGTATTCGCATCTTCTTGAGTTTTTAAGCTTGCACTATCTAGTCCAAGTTCAGTAGTACTTGTTCGGACTAAGTCAATTTTAATATGTTGACCTGGATTTGCTCCTACCATGATTAAAAGGGGAATTCTTTCACCTAAAATGGCTTTTGTATTAAACTCCATCTTGTTAGCTGTATCATTAATACCTTGTAATAGTTCATCCAATTCAACTTGTGCTTTTTCTCTGTCTTCATTGTTTAATGTATCGTTGGCTGAAAGGACGCTTAACTCTTTTGCTCGTTGAAGTAAACTATTAACGTGGTTTAAGCCTGAATCAGCAACTTCAAGGGCTGAGTAACCATCTTGCATGTTCCGTTGAGCTTGTTCAATTCCACGAATTTGTGCACGCATCTTTTCGGATACAGCTACACCGCTTGCATTAGCATTTGCTTTTCCAATGCTTAATCCTGTCGAAAGATGATCCAAAGATTTTTGGATCTTTGTTTCGTTTTTTTGGTAGCGATTAACTGAAAATGATACCATGGATTGATTATTAATCTTCAAACTTTTTCACCTCACATTCTAGTGATGTCTTTTTCATATAGTATATCGGTTAAATTTCCCTGTTTTATAGTCATAAAGATTTAAAAAAGTAATCGAGATTGCCGATATTAATATAGAAGGTTAAAAGGGTGTGGGAAAAATGAATCATCACAAGGTTCACGATCGATATAAAATAATTAGTTTGATAACAGCATCTTCAGAAGATATCGTGAAGCTTTTGCTACGTGAAACGATAAATAGCTTAGAAACAGCGATCCGGTCTATAGACGATGATAATATTCAAAAGCGAAATGAATCTTTGACAAAGGCACAGCAATTGATTCTTGAAATGATGGTATATGTTGCAAGAGACACAGAATCTGGACAAAACCTTATTATATTGCTAGATTATATTAACCATTCTTTAATTTTGGCTAATCTAAAAAAAGATAAAGTGCTTATCCTTGAAGGAAAAAGCCATCTTAATGTGTTACTTGAAAACTGGGAGAACTAATAAAAAACACCTAAAAAAGGTGTTTATATTTTAATATCCAGAAATTGTGAAAGTGGTGAAGGCTGTTGAATCTCTCTAATGGTTTTTTCGGGATTCTGAAGAGCTTCTCTAATTTTACTTTCAATTGCTTGCTCTGCTCTCTCTTTATTCGATATGACAAACTGTGAAACTGGGCCTTGTCCTTGTCCTACTCCGCCAACAGCAACCATCTTCAATCCTCCTTTAATATTTGATTTTGATCACAATAGTGTGAAGGTAGACTAAAACGATAGGCTACATGATCTTCGTCATCACGTTAGCCACAATGTTAATTAGATTATATATTTATAATAGAAGTTTCATTTTGAAAAATAAAGTGAAATTTCCGATATTTAGTAAATTTTTTGTTGGCTTAAGACTTAAACGGTATAGATCGTACAAACTCAAATAAGATTAATCTTTAGTAGAGTTGTCCGATATAAAGAATGTGGAGGTGTTTATATGGATATTGCAGCATTATCAATGGCCATGAGTCAAGGACAGATGCAGCAGCAAGCTTCTCTATCCGTAATGAAAAAAACAATGGATCAAGCAGAAGGTCAGGGGGATTTTGTTGCAAAAATGATGAGTAGTGCGGATGTTCAAGCACTTCAACATGCTGCCGAACCACATTTAGGTGGAAATATTGATTTAAAAGGGTAGTAAAAGGCTGACCAAAATTATTTTGGTCAGTTTTCCATTTTTAAGAGCAAAACAGAGGTTGAAGTTTTTAAACAATCCCCCCCTTTACTTTCCACATTCAAAATTCTTCATTCTTGTCGATAAATTAAGTAAGAATATTAGAACGGAGTGCGTCTAATGCAAATTCAACTTCCGGGCAGTGTTATGTCCAATAATATTTCGTCCAATGTAAACTTCATTATAGGAGATCAATTACAGGTTAATATTAGAAGTAGATTGGATAATCAAAAAGCAATTGTCTCAGTTAAAGGTCATGATTCAATGGTGAAGTTTGAAGGGACTGTACCGAAAGAAGGTGTGGTCACGATCGAGATAACAGGCAAGTCTGCTGATGGGGTTATTACAGCAAAAGTTACTGAACGAAATTCTATCGATGATTTAGGTAAAAAGATGGGCGTCGAAGGATCTGTAGAAGAAGCTATTCGTGCTTTCGCTGCTAAAGGGATGCCTGTGTCAAAAGAAAATATTGCTTTAGTTAGAGAATACTTAACGAATGGTCAAGGAAACTTCGAACAAAGACAGAAAACCTTACAGACCATGCTTCATAAACAAATACCGTTATCTGCAGCAACGATTAAATCAGTACATGAAGCTTTACATGGTAATACATTCTCGTCGTTATTGGAAGAAATCATTTCTACTTTGAAAGCCTCTTCTAATTTGGGAGGAGATAAAAATTTCAAAGTAGAGCTTGCAGAGGTTAATCATATTGCAAAAGAATTATCGAATGAAAATGAGTTGGACGATTCAACAAAAAATATGATCATAAGAGCTTTTACTGAGGCTTCTAAGTATGGAATGGAAGTTGACTTTGCCTCGTTAACTGAGAATATAAAGCAAATGATCCCTCAAGATAGTGAAAATGTAGATCAAAATCAAGATGGGATTTTGATTAAGAATAGATTTGCAACTAATACACCAAATCAGGCAATGAGTGATTTAGCTAAAGTAGAAAATAATTATATAAATGAATCCTTGTTAGTGCAAAAACCAGAATCAATCAATGTAATCGTTACGGAAATCACAAAGAATTTGTCTCAAATGACTCTCGATTTTAAAGCATTAAAACAAGATGTAACTAGAAATTTAGAGAATACTTTGAGAATACTGGAAAATAGAACCCCAATCAATCAAACAAATGTTAAACAAGTTTTAGAGTCAACGATTCATAAACTTGATAAAGCAATATTAAAAGGTGATTTTCTCCTTTACACAGATATGGTAACAGAAAAAAAATTGCTAGTAGCAAGTTCGCAATTAGCTGATGCTAAAAAGCTTTTAGCAAAAGGTGATGTGACAGAGGCTAGTAAAGCTGTAAGAGAAGTAAAAGGTATGGTTGAAAAGCTTTTATTTAAGCCATCAGAAGTAAAAATGAAACATTTTATTTCGAATAAATATTCTACAGAGGAGCATTTGCTAAGACAATTAGGGAATACAGTGGAGAAAGTTGTTAAGCCTTTTCCAAATGGAGAACCTTCTCCAAGACTAATGTATGAAGCTATTAATAAAATAGGTTTATCAAATGAACGGGAAGTCGGTTACTCTCTAATATCAAAGACGGGTACTCCAGCGAATGAACAACAAGCTGAGAATTTGAAATCCATTTTACTAAAAATGATGAAAGATGAGACTACCAAAGCAAATCAAAAACAATCAATTGAACAGGTAGTGAACAGTATTTCAGGACAACAATTATTAAGTAAGCAAACTTCCACAGGAGAACAAAGTTTGTTTTTCCAATTACCATATATGATGGATAAGCAAGTTGAAGACATTAAAATATATGTAAACTCTAGAAACGAGGAAGATAAGCTGGATTGGGAAAACTGTACAATTTATTTTGTTTTACACACTAAAAAGCTAGGTGACGTTGGTGTCTTAATGTCTGCATCTGAGAAAAATGTTTCCCTTACTTTTAAAAGTAATAAAGATAATCTCAGTGAAAAGATAGCGGAGTTTACAGAGATCACACAAGAACGTTTTGGACAAATTGGCTACAATTTAAACCATATGAAGGTCAAACCGCTAGAACAACAGAACGGCTCCACGGTACAGGAAAAAGCTTTAGTAAAAAACCAACTCGAAAATGAAAGTAAAGGGTATGATATAACAATATGATGAAATCAAAAAACTTCCTTCCAAAAAATGGCGAAAAAATAAGTAGTTCATCTAAGGCATTAATTCGATATAATCAAGGTACAAGGGCTAGCGAGGGAATCAAGGTTTCTAGTAAGGTTGCCAAAAAAATAGTGAATCTAGCCAAGGAAAATAAGATTGAGCTACAAGAAGATGAAGTTTTAATGAATATGTTGTTAAGTGTAGATATGGGAGAGTCGGTTCCACCGCAGATTTATGCAATGATTGCACAAACCTTATTATTATTGGATGAACTTGAGCGTAGTTATTAGCTAATGCTCTCTCCTGATACTGTCTTAGTTTTATAAAAGGATTAATTGTGACGAAAGCTTCCTGTTACAATAATCTATACTTCACTTGCAATTGAGGAATTTGGAAAAGAGAAAATAATGTTTGCAAAAACTGTATTATATATTTATGAATTAGGTGATAGGGAATGGAAGTCAGTCGTATAAAAAGTACATTATCCGGACAGGTAAAATCTCAAGAGCCATTTTCGAAGGAATCTATTCAATTTCAATCTGTGATGAACCGTGAACGAAGTGTGATTACTTATGATCGCTTGACAAAAAAGGTAAATGAGATCGAGAAGCAGGGGAAGATGCTTACTGAAAACCAAACTGTCGATAATTTGCGTAAGTATAAGAAAATGGTTCGTGATTTTTTAAAAGAGGTTGTAGATAATGGTTTAGAATTATCAGAGAATTTCAGCTTTAATCATCGTGGTTCAACAAGGACTCACAGAATTGTAAAAGAAGTAGATAAAAAACTAATTGACTTAACAAATGAGGTTTTAGAAAAAGAAAAAGTGGGACTTAATATTGCCGATCTTGTTGGGGAAATTAAAGGAATTCTGATTAATATTTACACTTAGGTACAATTTGATGATGGTTTAATCAAGTAAGATGTTATAGAATATCCATTGAGCGTCCATTCACCAATTCGACAAACTTTTTAAACCTTTTTTACCGTTTTAGCAGGAGTTTGTTGGGTTAAAATAGAAATGTACTATATAGTCTTTTTTAAAGAGGCTATAGTGTTAAGTCTTTTGTTTCTGGTGCCGTGATGGTGACCAGTAGACAAGGATTGATAGGTGAAGGATAATCGAAAAGGAGGAGTTCACTTATGAATTTTAACGTACGTGGAGAAAACATTGAGGTAACTCCAGCAATTAGAGAGTATGTTGAAAAGAAAATTGCTAAACTCGAAAGGTATTTTACTGAAACTCCTGATGCGAATGTTAATGTTAACTTAAAGACCTACAATGACAAGAGATCCAAGGTAGAAGTGACCATTCCAATGCCAAATCTTGTATTACGGGCAGAGGAAATTCATGATGATATGTATGCAGCGATTGATTTAATTACAGATAAATTAGAGCGACAAATTCGTAAACATAAAACAAAAGTAAACCGTAAGTTCCGTGAAAAAGGCGGCGTCAATAATTTCTTCGCAAACTTTGAAGAGCCTGGCGCTGTTGCGACGGAAGAAGAGCAAGAAGATCTTGAAGTCGTTCGTCAAAAAAGCTTTGACCTAAAGCCAATGGATAGCGAAGAAGCGATTCTTCAAATGAATATGTTAGGTCATAACTTCTACGTTTTCACCAATGCGGAAACAAACCTCACTAATGTGGTGTACAAACGTAAGGACGGCCGTTATGGTTTAATTGAAGCACAATAATCGAAGATAGTTGACCGCATTCCCAAGTACAGTACGGGGAATGCGGTTTTTTGTTCCTATCTAGCAATATATAAATTCCCTCGACTTAATGTTCGTATACGAGGAATATCGGGATGAAAAAATAACAGGAAGAATTCCGCTTAATGAGCTAGCATCATGAAAAATAGCCGACATAACAGGAAAATTTCCTGCTATTCTCTCAAAAAATGCCAAAATAAACGATTTTGTTCTCCATAAGCGGAAAATCTTCCGTTATTTCACCTAAAAGGGACTCCCGTTGAGGAGATAACAGGAAAAACTCCGCTTAAGGGTGATAGATGTTTGGAGCGAACAAGACAAACCAGAGCTTCCTACATTTTGTAGGAATTTTTTTCTCTAGATTGTCTTCCCATTAGAAACTACGAAATCCGCAATGAACTTGGATTTACCCGCAATTATCACCAATGTACCCGCAATCTTTTCCAAAAAGCCCGCAATTATGGCCCAAACCCCCGCAATAACTCTGAAAACCCCCGCAATCCACCATTTCCCATAACTGTATTTCCAAAAAAATCCTCTAATTGTACTTCTCCCCCTAGTCTATTACAATATAAATATGCGGATTTTTCGTATTTTTCTTAATAATAAGGAAGGTCTTGGTGCTCATTTAGGCAATCGTACGCATTTCGAAACAATTTGCGTCATAGTCTGAGAACAGGGCCTACGATAAAGGGGGAGCTATACATATGAAGTTTGATTTTTTAAATTATCCATACCAGTCGCAACGAACGTCCGTGATCGCGAATCGAGGAATGGTCGCCACTTCACAACCATTAGCGGCACAAGCGGGCCTTGATATTTTGAAAAAAGGTGGCAATGCCATTGATGCAGCCATCGCTACAGCGGCGACGTTAACTGTAGTTGAGCCAACTTCTAATGGAATCGGAAGTGATGCATTTGCCCTTGTTTGGACGAAGGGGGAGCTTCACGGTTTAAATGGAAGTGGTCCATCTCCAAAATCGATTAGCATTGAAGCGGTGAAAGAGAGAGGCCATGAAAAAATGCCGACTCATGGTTTAATTCCGGTCACTGTTCCTGGCGCACCTTCAGCTTGGGCTGAATTATCGAAACGCTTTGGGAAACTTTCACTCAAAGAGGTGTTAGCTCCAGCCATTGATTATGCGGAAAATGGCTATCCGTTAACGCCAATTCTCGGTAAATATTGGGCTGTTGCATATCGAAATTATAAGCAAAAACTAACAGAAGAAGAATTTCAACATTGGTTTGAGACCTTTGCTCCAGATGGAAGAGCACCACAAGTTGGTGAGATTTGGAAGTCTCCGGGTCATGCATCCACTCTTCGCTCCATCGCTGAAACGGACGGGGAAAGTTTCTATCGTGGAGAGCTAGCCGAGAAAATCGATCAATTTTCCAAAAAATATCATGGTTTTCTTTCTAAAGAAGACCTCGCTGACTATAAGGCTGAGTGGGTGCAACCAATCAAGGTCAACTATCGTGGCTATGATGTGTGGGAGATTCCGCCAAATGGGCAAGGGTTAGTAGCGCTTTTAGCTTTAAATATTGCTAGAGGGTTTGATTTCGCAGGAAAAGATACGCTTGAGACGTACCATAAGCAAATCGAAGCGATGAAGCTCGCTTATACAGATGGAAAAGCATTTATCACCGATCCACGAGATATGCCTGTGAGAGTAGAAGAACTATTATCTGATGAATATGGTCAATCACGACGTGCGCAAATTGGCGATCAAGCCATTGATCCAACGCCATATGCTCCACCTCGAGGCGGAACAGTGTATTTAGCAACTGCAGATGGAGAAGGCAATATGGTTTCCTTCATTCAAAGTAATTATATGGGCTTTGGTTCTGGCCTTGTTGTACCGGGAACAGGGATTTCCCTGCAGAATCGTGGACATGATTTTTCCCTTAATCCAGAGCACCCGAACGCATTGAAGCCTGGGAAGAAGACGTATCACACGATTATTCCAGGTTTCTTGACGAAGGACGATCAAGCTGTCGGTCCATTCGGTGTGATGGGTGGTTATATGCAACCACAGGGCCATATGCAAGTGATCATGAATACGATTGATTTTGACTTGAATCCACAGGCTGCGTTAGATGCACCGCGTTGGCAGTGGGTAGGGGATAAAAAGGTTCAAGTGGAGCCTGGTTTTCCAAATCATTTAGCGCAGGGCTTGGTGCGAAAAGGTCACCAAATTGAAACGACAGTTGACACAGGCGGCTTTGGCCGCGGACAAATCATTTGGCGCAATCCGGAAACAGGTGTGTTGATGGGTGGTACGGAATCAAGGACAGACGGATCGATTGCGGCGTGGTAAACTGGTATGGGAAGGTTTGTGGTCGCAAGTAGATCACAAGCCTTTTGAAAGGTGGTATTTTTAAAATGATGAAACAGCAGCTACATATTTTTATTGCCTTTTTCCGTTCTGGAATTCTAGGATTTGGAGGAGGTCCTTCCGCTATTCCACTCGTGCATAAGGAGGTTGTGGATACGTTTAAATGGATGGATTCCGATGAGTTTGGAGATATCCTAGCTTTAGCCAACGCCCTTCCAGGTCCAATTAACACAAAAATGGCCGGTTATATCGGGTATCGTTTAGGTGGAATTTTTGGGATGGTGAACGCAATTCTCGCCTCGATCGTTCCGTCGATTATTATGATTATTGTTCTTTTGACGGCTCTAAATGCTTACAAGGATCAACCATGGGTGCATGGTATGTCAATGGCTGTTGTTCCGGTCGTGATGGTGATGCTCGGATCATTGACATGGGACTTTGTGAAAAAATCGACCGGCTCTAAGCTTGGCTTGAAGTGGTCCATTGTTTTTATTATTGTGAGCTTAATTGTATTGGAATTTCTACATATTCATCCTGCTATTATTATTGTGATTTTATTAATTGCGGCACTATGGAAAAAAGATTCTATGACTAAGGAAAAGAAGAAGGAGGCAGAAGGAGCATGATTTATTGGCAGATCTTTTTAGCCTTCTTTATTCCTGGAATACTTGGGTATGGGGGAGGACCTTCCTCCATTCCATTGATTGAAAATGAAGTAGTTGACCGTTATGAATGGTTCACTGTAAATGAATTTAGTGAAATGCTTGCACTGGGGAATGCGTTACCAGGCCCCATTGCGACGAAAATGGCTGGTTATATTGGCTTCCAGCAAGGTGGCATTCTCGGTTCAGTTGTGGCGATTTTTGCGACAGTTGGCCCATCACTGATTCTTATGATTACGCTTCTTGGGCTATTAATGAAATTTAAGGAATCGCCAAAGGTAAAATGGATGACGATTTACATTCGTCCTGTCATCGCTGTTTTGCTCGGAATCATGACGTATGATTTCTTCTTTTCTGCCTACGAAGGAGTAGGGATTTGGCAAACGCTATTTATTGGTGGACTGAGCTTTGTTTTAATGGAAAAAATGAAGGTTCACCCCGCTTATGTCATTGCTGGGGCACTCGCATATGGCGCCCTTGTGTTAGGCTAGTGGGAAAGGTGTTTAATTTGTCAGTTTGTTGGCAGGTTGAGCACTTTTTTTGTATGAAGTTTTGGGTAAGTGCTGTAGGCTTGGGCTGTTCAACCTCCCCTGACAGCATTGATTGCGGGTCTTTTCGGCATCATTGCGGGTGTTTTGCGGATAATTGCGTACGATTTCAAGGTCATTGCGGGTCTTTTCGTAATAATTGCGCACGATTCCAGGCTGATTGCGCATTTCTAAGGTTCAGCCGGCTCACGGTCTTCTCAGAACACTAACGTATAATTAATATCTAAAGCGTACGAATCATGTATCGGTTAATATCCAAATGAATCCGAATCCCGAGTTTGAATCAATAAATAAGGCTTTACAGACAAGAGCCTTTGTGAAATCTTGTCTGTAAAGCCTTACCGATTTTATGAAATTCATCCGGACGTATTAAGTTAAGTTTTAGTCAATGTCTCCATGGAGACGCTAACCTTTTCATAAGCTTTCGAAAGGTTTTCTAGTAAATCTTTCTTGGTTGTTTCGCTGCATATAAAAACATTTGCTAACTCATCTTTTATCCATTCGTAGGAAGCTTCTAACTGTTTACTAGCAGATAGATGACGATAGGGATCGTTAGACATGTGTTGGACGATTTCTTTTTCAAAATATTCGATTGAACCAAATAAAACGGTCAAGATAAATCACCCTTTCTATGTGAAAATAACGATTTGATGAACTTGGCAAGCTGTTTACTTATGATGACAGGTCATTCAAAGACATCGATTTTCTTCTTTCTCTTTATTCAGTAATACTTCTAGTGACTTTTTTCTATGGTATCTATCTTTACGACATTCTGAACAATTCATAAAGCGATTTCCTTTTTCATAAAAGTCATCAACAGGCTTGTGTTGTTTACATTTAAAACAAACCTGTTTGTTATTAAGAGCTTTCATTTAATGTCAACTTCCTTTTCGTATTATCCTTAATCCAATTTTTCAAACACATGATTTGAAGACATAATTGGATAAGAATCTTTTTGTTACGTGTGTCACAAATGAAACAAGAACATTCATCGTTCTTTTAATATCTATTAATCTATGGACTCTTACTTTTATACAAAAACCAGCAAAAGGATTTGATAATTGGGATGCCAGGCTCTTCGGCTTTATCATGGTACTTCGCTACCTTTTCGACAAATTTACCCAAAGTTCTTGTCAATGGTTTTAATGAACTATCTAAATCATAAAACTCAAGTAGCTGTTTTTCAACAAATATTGTAAATCAACTCCAAAAATAGATAATTATACCTAATGATTATGTGGAAATTTGTCGTTTTATGTCATTTTATAAAAATTGCTATTTTATCTTCATGTGCTAATATGCCTAAATACAGTATCAATTTTCACACTAAAAAACCGCATCCCCAGAACTTGGGAATGCGGTTATCCAATCTTACTTTACAATTTAAACTTACTCAATTCTTCTTGCATTGTTTCTGTCATTCCTTGTAACTTTTCAACCATTACGCTAACTTGTTGGAAGGCGTCGAGCTGGTCTTCGGTGGAAGCGGAAATTTCTTCTGTTCCAGCTGCTGTTTCTTCTGTTATCGCCGAAATATTTTCAACGGCAACGGTTACTTGATTGCTCATTTCGTTCGAGCTTTCGATACTGCGGACAAGCTCATCAAGCTTTTCTTGGATCGATGTTACGTCTGTTGCGATCGTTTCAAAGGCATGCTCGGTTTCAATCTTGGCTTGTTCTTGTTGTTCTGATAATTCGGTGCCAAGATCGGTGGCTTTCGAGATGCTTTGCAGACCATTCGTGATATTGGTCACCATCGTTGTAATTAGTTGAGTTGCTTTTGTTGAATCGTCTGCGAGCTTACGAACTTCATCAGCTACGACGGCAAAGCCTTTTCCAGCTTCTCCAGCACGGGCTGCTTCAATCGCTGCGTTCAACGCAAGGAGATTCGTTTGTTCCGCAATTTCACGTACCGATTGGGCGGCTGCGTTAATTTCACCAGTGAACTTGGTGAAATCTTTAACAGAGCGAGTAATATCTTCTGTTGAATGGGAAAGCTGCTTGGCAATTTCACCTTGCTTTTCAAGAGAGTTTCGTCCTTGCTGCACAGATTGGTAGGCGCTGATACTTGCTTCAGATGCGAGCTTGCTCTCGTCTTGAACGTGTAAGAAGTCTTGACTCATATTGGACATCAGCGTAGCTGTTGATTGGATATCCTCAGAAATCGATTCACTTCCCTTTGCTAGCTCTTCTGTAGAGGATGCAACTTGAGTACTTACTTCTTGAAGCTTTCTCATTTGATCTGAAACATCCTTTGTGAAGGCTGTTACTTCATCGCCGATTTGATCAATCGATTGAACTGTTCCTCTTAAATGGTTAATCATATAGGAAAAGGCAACGTTTAGCTGATCCATTTCAAAGCGGCTATTTGCTTTTTTATCGGTGATTGCGATTTCTTGTGTTAAATCACCAGCGGCAATATTATTCGCCATTTGTACGACATCATTAAGTGGTTTCGTAATTCGTCTTGCCAATATCCATGAAGCTAGAACTGACAATACAATCATGACGACAATACTGATAACAGTAAAGACGACAATAAAATCAATATTTCTCTGAGTTTGCTTGAGCATTTCTTGATACCATGTGCTAGTTTCCCGATCAAGAAGATACATATCGTTTAATATTCCAGAAATACGGATCGATTCTCGTTTAATCGCTGCTGTATCCCCTTTTTCAAAAGCGTCAGTTGTTTTTGCGAATAGATCTTCATATTTAAAGGAGGCTTTATTTAAAATCTCTTGATGTTCATTTTCTTGTAAAATAGAGCTCAAATCCTGAAAGTAAGTTTCGATTTTATTTAATGTACCTAATGCCTCTACTTTGTTCGCCTCAGATGAGTTGAACGTGTAATTAGAGAGTGACTGCTTAGCCACCACTAGTTGTCCATTTAATTGCTCTACTTCTAGTAAAATTTCAACATCCTGTTCACCTGAACTTTGGATATTAATTAATTGCACAATAATAATAGAAATCACAATTGCCGCTAAAACCAAAGGAATGATAGCGATCGTTAGTAAACGTTCTCGTAGTCTCATTTTCTATCTCCTCTACTCCGCATTAACGGTTAATTGACCTGAAGTTATTTTTCCAGTAGCGTCTTCGATCATTTTTTCTTGTTCTGGTGTTAATGATTTCACACGAATTTCAGCTAGGCCAACGCCATCTTCAGCCAAACCAAGCTCGAAGGATGTAGCATCAATTTTCCCATTTTCGTAGAGCATTTTTGCAATATCATAAACGGCTTGGTCGACCTTTTTGATCATGGATGTTACGACGGCCTTTTCCGCTACGAAAAATTGGTCTGTATCCACACCGGCAGCTAAAATATTTTGTTCCTGTGCTGTTTGGAGCGCACCAAATCCGGTGAACCCAGCCGCGTGGTAGATGAAATCTGCCCCTTGTTGAATTTGCTTCGTCGCTAATTGTTTCCCTAAATCTGCATCGTCAAAAGTACCAGCAAAATCAATGAATACTTCTGCATCTGGTTTGACATAATGAACTCCTTGCTCAAAACCAGCTCTAAAATGATGAATGAGGGGAACATCAACCCCACCGATAAATCCTACTTTGTTCGATTCGCTCATCATCGCTGAAATCATGCCGACGAGGAAACTTCCCTCTTGTTCCTTGAACGTGATCGTAATGACATTTTCCAATTCAGATGTTTCATCAATTAATAGGAAGAGTTGATCAGGATGATCCGTTGCAACTTTTTCGACGGCTTCTTTAACCGAGAAACCAAGACCGATAACGATGTCGTTATCATCCTCGACAAGTTCCGTTAAGGCGCCTTCTAAATCTCCATCTGTTGCTTCACGATAATCAAAAAGGATTCCAAATTCATCCCGAGCATTTTCTAACCCACGGAAAGCAGAATCATTAAAAGATTCATCTCCTAGTCCAGCATCAGATAGGAGAATTCCAATTTTATGTTCAGTGTCTTTTTCCACGGTGGCTGATTGGGAACAGCCAGTAATGAAAAAGGCGAGTAATAGAAAAATAGTAAGTTTTTTCAAGTTGAAGTACCTCCAAGTTTGTATTCACCATTGTTATATCGGAATAACTTATTCATTTTAAAGGAAAAATGTCGAAAAATGTTATAATAGGAATAATTATTACAAATGAATGGACTGAGGAGAAGTATGAATATAAAGATAAGCCGTAACGAGCCTTGCCCATGTGGAAGTGGAAAAAAATATAAGAAATGCTGTGGCATGCAGAAAACTGTTTCGATTACTTCAATAATTGAAAAAGAAGTGATTGATCTACAGGTGCAACTGATCCAATATGCGATTCGAGAGTACGAGTTTGAAATTGAGCAAGATTTCGAGTACAAGGCGGAGGAGTTGTTGATTGAGGATGAGGAGGAAATGGAGTATTACCTATTCATCCATACCGTTTGGTTTGCCTTATTTGAGCATGTTGATAATGGTGGTACGATTCTACAACGATTTATCGAGGAGAAAAGTAGAATGATTCAGCGTCCAAAGGTGAAGGAAATCCTTCAATCTTGGACCAATCCACGTCCACTTGCTGGCCGCCTGCTTTCCATTGATGAGAGCAATATGACCGTGCTCGATACGTTGACGGAAGAGGCGCTTTCCATCAAGATTTTGGAACCAATTGAATCGGCAGAGAACTCCTTTGTGTTTGGATTTTTAGTTCCTTTTGGAAATGAGTGGACCTTTTTCCCGACTGCTTTTGATTTAGAGGGAGAAACGGATGATAAGGATGAACAGTTTATCAAAGACCGATTTTCTGCTTCCGATTATGATGAACCAATCGATTTTTTAGCAGATGAAATGATTTATATGATGAATGAGTTGCCTTACGCATCTCTTGAATATGGTGCGAGTGATTTCAAGTGGAGCAATGAATCCCATCGGGCAGTCGCCGAGCTTTATGAAAGTGAAATGAAAAACCTCGATGCCTCACCAATGGTGATTGCAGGCGGGAACATCCTTTGGTATAAATATTGCGAAAAAGTAGCGCAGTTAACGAAAAAGCCGGCTACCTATGCCGCTGCTGTTCAATATCTTATTTTGACACTTAATCCTCTCATGAAAATAACAAAAAAAGAGGTAGCGCATCAATACGGCATTTCTCCAGCTACCCTAAGCGTAGCCGTGACGGATATGGAATCTGTTGTAGATGAAGAACTTACGGATATGCGTGCAATGTATGCGGAGGATATTAACGGCGAATTTGAGAATCGGGATATGCCTTTTTAACAAGTATTATGGCAAGAGACTGGCTGCTATCGGCTGGTCTCTTGTCTTAATATTAGCGAAATCATCGAGGGTATTGAGTTTTTGAGGAAAAACAAACCAAGAAGATCCGTCTATTTTACAGATATCGGTCTAATTTTGATTTTATCGGTCCAAATTGAAATATATCGGTCCAAATTGAAATATATCGGTCTAATTTGAATTATATCGGTCAAAAAACCCCATATATCGGTCAAACCCCAAATCACCTCCACACTCACCAAAGTTGTCACTCCAAAGTGGAAATGGTAATATTAATAAGAATATAGTACGAGTTATCCATGATTTTTATTGAAATAGAGCCGATTTTACATATGAATTAAAGGAGCGTATTCAATGCTTGGAATGTTAAATAAAGTATTTGATCCGAATAAGCGAGAGATTAAGAAATTAACGAAGATGAGTGAGGAAATCGAGGCTCTTGCGTCAAAAACTGCTGCTTTAAGTGATGAAGGACTTCGTCAAAAAACAGAAGAATTCAAAGCCCGCTACCAAAAGGGTGAAACATTAGATGACCTTTTAACAGAGGCGTTTGCCGTTGTTCGTGAAGCGGCGAAACGTGTTCTTGGATTACACCCATATCCTGTTCAGCTCATGGGGGGGATTTCCCTTCATGAAGGAAACATCGCTGAGATGAAAACAGGGGAAGGTAAAACATTAACGGCTACGATGCCCGTTTATCTTAACGCCCTTTCTGGAAAAGGTGTACATGTCGTCACGGTCAACGAATACTTGGCTAGTCGTGACGCCACTGAAATGGGTGAGCTTTATCAATTTTTAGGGCTCACAGTAGGTTTGAACACAAATAGCCTCACAAAAGAAGAAAAGCAAGAAGCGTATGCATGTGATATCACATATAGCACGAATAATGAACTTGGCTTCGATTACCTTCGTGATAATATGGTCCTTTATAAGGAGCAAAAAGTTCAGCGTCCATTGAACTTTGCCGTTATCGATGAGGTTGACTCGATTTTAATCGATGAAGCGAGAACACCATTAATTATTTCAGGATCTGCGCAAAAGTCGACTGCATTATATATTCAAGCCAATGCCTTCGTTCGTACGTTGAAAAAGGACGAAGATTATACTTATGATGAGAAAACAAAAGGCGTTCAGCTCACTGAAGATGGGATCTCGAAAGCGGAAAAGGCTTTTGGCATTGAGAACCTTTTTGATATTCGTCATGTTGCCTTAAATCATCATATCGGACAATCGTTAAAGGCCCATGCGAGCATGCATTTAGATGTTGACTATGTTGTTCAAGACGGTGAAATCGTCATCGTTGACCAATTTACAGGTCGTTTAATGAAAGGTCGTCGCTACAGTGATGGACTCCACCAAGCAATTGAAGCAAAAGAAGGCTTGGAAATCCAAAATGAAAGTATGACCCTTGCATCGATCACGTTCCAGAACTTTTTCCGTATGTACGAAAAACTTTCGGGTATGACGGGTACGGCAAAGACAGAGGAAGAGGAATTCCGTAACATTTATAATATGAACGTTGTGGCAATACCAACGAATCAACCGATTGCTCGTGACGACCGTCCAGATTTAATTTATGCGACAATGGAAGGGAAGTTCCGTGCCGTATGTGAGGATATCGCTGAGCGTAATAAAAAGGGACAACCTGTCCTCGTTGGTACGGTTGCGATTGAAACATCTGAGCTTATTTCCAAATATTTAACAAAAAAAGGGATTCATCATAATGTATTAAATGCGAAGAACCATGGCCGTGAAGCGGAAATTATCGCTAACGCTGGTGAAAAGGGTGCCGTGACGATTGCCACAAACATGGCTGGTCGTGGTACCGACATCAAGCTTGGTGAAGGGGTAAAAGAACTTGGTGGTTTAGCTGTTATCGGTACGGAACGCCATGAAAGCCGCCGTATTGATAATCAGCTTCGCGGACGTTCTGGTCGTCAAGGGGACCCTGGTGTCACTCAGTTCTACCTTTCTATGGAAGATGAATTGATGCGCCGCTTCGGTTCTGACAATATGAAAGCGATGATGTCTCGTCTTGGAATGGATGATTCCCAGCCAATTCAAAGTAAAATGGTTTCTAAAGCGGTTGAATCAGCGCAAAAACGTGTGGAAGGGAATAACTTTGATGCACGTAAGCAGCTCTTGTCATATGATGATGTTCTACGTCAGCAACGTGAAATCATTTACAAGCAGCGTAATGAGGTTCTTGAATCTGAGAATTTACGAAGCATCCTTGAAAATATGATTCTAAGCTCATTAACTCGTCATGTAGAGGCCTTTACACCGGGGCATGAGGAGCGAGATAGTTGGAATCTTCAAGGAATCATCGATTACGTCAACGGAAACCTTTTACAAGAAGGTGATTTGACGATTGATGATATTCGTAATAAGGATACTGAGGAAATCATCGACGTTATTTTTGCCAAGGTAAAAGAGCGTTATGATGAAAAAGAAAGTCAGCTTTCTGAGGAGCAAATCCGTGAGTTTGAGAAGGTTGTTCTTCTTCGTGCAGTGGATTCGAAGTGGATCGACCATATCGACCAAATGGATCAGCTCCGTCAAGGAATTCATCTTCGTGCCTACGGTCAAATTGATCCGCTTCGTGAATATAATAAAGAAGGCTTCGCCATGTTTGAAGAAATGGTCTTGGCCATTGAGGATGACGCAGCGAAATATGTCATGAAAGCGGAAATTCGCAATAACCTTGAGCGTGAAGAAGTAGCAAAAGGTCAAGCGGTTAATCCGAAGGAAGACGGAGAAAAAGTAAAGAAGAAGCCAGTCGTTAAAGCACTAGATGTGGGACGTAATGACCCATGTATTTGCGGCAGCGGTAAGAAATATAAGAACTGTTGTGGAAAAATGTCTTAAGATCGAAAACCTCTGGAGAGGAATTGCCGGATTCTGGACATTTCCAAAAATGATTTTGCAAGCAGAGAGGGTCGGTGAACCGGCTCTCTTTTTCTGAAAAATGGGTCATAGGGACAGGTTCCTCGTCCCACTGTTTGGGACGAGGAACCTGTCCCCGCGACCCGAAAAAAAATATGAGGTGACAGAAATGGAATTAGCAGATATTCGTCATGAGTTAGAAAATACAGCTAAGAAATTAGCGGACTTTAGGGGGTCTCTTTGACTTAGAGAACAAAGAGGCGCGCATTGCCGAGCTTGAGGATGAAATGCTTCAGCCGGAATTTTGGAATGATCAGCAAAGTGCACAAGCGGTCATTAGTGAATCAAATGGGTTGAAGGATCAAGTTCATGAATTTCATGATTTAAACGAGACGTTTGAAAATTTAGAGTTAACGTATGAGCTTGTAAAGGAAGAAAGTGATGAGGAGCTATTGGCAGAGTTAGTGTCTGAAATGCAGGAATTAGTGAAGCGCATGAATGCTTACGAGCTCCAACTTCTTTTGAGCGAGCCGTATGATAAAAATAATGCCATTTTGGAACTGCATCCCGGTGCAGGTGGAACAGAGTCTCAAGACTGGGGCTCGATGCTTCTTCGTATGTACACACGTTGGGCGGAGAAAAAAGGCTTTAAAGTGGAAACATTGGATTATTTGCCAGGGGATGAAGCAGGAATTAAAAGTGTCACTCTCGGGATTAAAGGTCATAATGCTTACGGCTACTTGAAAGCGGAAAAAGGAGTTCACCGCTTGGTTCGTATTTCTCCGTTCGATTCTTCTGGTCGTCGCCATACTTCATTCGTTTCATGTGAAGTAATGCCGGAGATGAATGATGAAATTGAAATTGACATTCGCACAGAGGATTTGAAGGTTGATACGTACCGTGCGACTGGTGCTGGTGGTCAGCATATTAACACAACCGATTCAGCGGTTCGTATTACTCACTTGCCAACTGGTGTCGTCGTTCAATGTCAAAATGAACGCTCCCAAATTAAAAACCGTGAAGCAGCGATGAAAATGCTTCAAGCGAAGCTCTATCAGAAAAAGATTGAAGAGCAGGAAGCAGAACTTGCAGAAATTCGCGGTGAGCAAAAGGATATCGGCTGGGGAAGCCAAATTCGTTCTTATGTTTTCCATCCTTATTCCATGGTTAAAGACCACCGCACGAACACCGAAAGCGGAAACGTACAAGGGGTTATGGACGGGGACTTAGATCCGTTCATCAATGCCTACTTGCGTTCGAAATTGAGTTTATAATTATATGTTAGTTGGACCCTCACACGTGGCGTGAGGGTCTTTTTAGTGTGTTGGGCGTTTACGTTTAGCTGCGTAAGACCGATAAATGGTGCGTTTTGACCGATATAATTCGATTTAGACCGATAGATTTTGAATTAGACCGATAAAATCAAATTTAGACCGATATCCGCCAAAATGCGGGATGCTGCATGTGTTTGAATTCTGAAAAATAGGTAACTTTCAGGCGGGAAACAGCATTTTTCATACACATGAAGCGTTGAAAAACCAATTACTTGGATTTTTTAGAGGGTTAGAGCGTTTCGCCGATATATTGCTAAAAACGCCGATATATTCGATTTTTCGCCGATATATTGCTAAAAACGCCGATATATCCGTTTTTTCGCCGATATATCGCCAAAACCGCCGATATAGACAAAATTGGGGGAACCAGAGGACCTTCCCAAGAGTATATCTTCTTCGAAAGCCGCAATTCCCACCGAGTTTTACTCCGTTAAAACGTTACTACACTAACATTTACAGTATTTTTTCCACATGATATACTCACTGACGGCATGATAATCCACATCTGAGATATCCTAAGCAAAAGGAGAATTATTTTATGCGTAAGAGAACGAATACATACCATCCTAGATGGAGTAAAGCACTAGAGTACATATATATTTTAATCGGGTCTGCCGCTGTGGCGCTTGCCTTTAATGTCTTCCTTCTTCCCAATCGAGTTGCTTCAGGTGGGGTAAGTGGGATTAGTACAATAACTGATGCCATTCTAGGTTGGGAGCCGGCTTATGTTCAATGGGCCTTTAATATCCCTTTATTTATTGCAGGCGTTATTTTTTTAGGAAGGCAATACGGTCTGAAAACATTGATTGGAACCATATTTCTTCCGTTTATCGTGTTCGTAACGAAGGATTTGGAGCCGTGGACGACTGATCCTCTTTTAGCTTCTCTATTTGGGGGTATTGGCGTCGGGTTAGGACTCGGAATCGTTTTTCGCGGAAAAGGTTCTACAGGGGGAACGGATTTAGCGGCGCAAATCATTAATAAATTTACTGGACTCTCACTGGGAACATGTGTGGCGCTCATTGACGGACTGATTGTCTTGACTGCTGCAACTGTTTTTGATATTGAAAGAGGTTTGTATGCTTTAATTGGTCTGTATGTAACAAGTAAAACGATCGATTTGGTGCAAATTGGCTGGGGACGCTCGAAAATGGTCATGGTCATTACAAACCAGCAACATGAAGTTCGTGAAGGAATTTTGAATAAAATTGATAGAGGTGTGACAAAACTATCAGCATATGGTGGTTATACCGATCAAGAGAGACCAATCCTCATGTGTGTCGTGGATCAGACTGAGTTCACAAAATTGAAACAATTGGTAAAAAGTATTGATCCAACTGCATTTGTTGTCGTTATGGATGCGGCAGAGGTACTCGGCGAGGGTTTCAAACGAGTATAGAATTGGTATAATTATCACGTATATGTATTATTTACCTGAGGAGGGTTTCAATTGAAGAAGAAGCTTCTTGCACTATTAATGGGTACTTCACTCGTCTTGGCTGCTTGTGGTGGCGGAGATGACGGAGCAACAGAAGATACGGGTGGGGGAGAAACAGCAAGTGCTGATGCAGAGCAAATTTATAATGATAAAGGCTGTGTTGCCTGTCACGGAGGAGATTTAACCGGAGGAGTTGGACCAGACCTTTCCGTAGCTGGTGGACATCTATCTGCTGATGAAATTAAGGATGTCATTGTCAACGGAAGAGGAGCAATGGTAGCACAAAATGTTTCCGACGAAGAAGCAGATGCTCTAGCAGAATGGCTTGCCGCTAAAAAATAATCGTAAAGTAAACGTTCTGCCTCAAAAAGACAGGGCGTTTTTTTATGTTTCAATTTAGAAATATTATAAAAAAAGAATAAGTTCACTAAATTGATACAAATTAAACGGCTATTGTGAAATGGCTTTTTTATAATAAAGGAAGAATCATGTCATTTTCACAGAATTTAGGGGGAGTTTTAATTGAAGAAACAGCATCTTGCCGTTTTAGCAGCACTTATAATTGCCTTAATAGCATTAGTATTTTTCACTTTGCAAAGTGAGAATCAAAAATCTTCAGGATCAGAAACAACATCTGAAACAGCCACAGATGGCGGAACAGAAACGGACACTCAGACAGAAACTGATACAGAAGCAGACACTGATTCCAGCGGTGGAGAATCTGTTGCTACTGTTGACTATGAAAAATCTTATGCGCAAAAATGTTCTACTTGTCATGCTGCCGATTTAACAGGTGGAGTTGGACCAGATATATCGAAAATTGGTTCACAAATGACAAAAGAAGAAATTGAGAAAATCATTCTTGATGGTGTCGGCATCATGCCTCCTGGCCAATTAAAAGGTGAAGAAGCAACTGCAGTCGCAGAATGGTTAGCGGGTATGAAATAAATAGCACTCCAAAAAGCGGTCCTAGCTGGATCGTTTTTTTTGATCCTCATCCAAAATTCGCCAAAATTCTCCTTTTATTTCACCGATTTAGGAATTTAAGACGATAACTACGATCCTGATTTAGGAAGAATTTCCTCTCTTTTTGTAAAATATTAGGTTTTTTTCCACATTGAAAAGAAAATGTAATATTTTTTAAAGGTAAATCGACAAAATATGATGTTATAATGGTTTTGGCTGCAAAAAAGAACAAAAATAATGATATTGTCAATATTGAATATAGAAAATACCTAAAGGGTGATATAAATGATCGAAATGGAAGACGTATATAAGAAGTACCCGAATGGTGTCGTCGCTGCTAATGGGATTAGCGTACGCATCAATCAAGGTGAGTTTGTATATATAGTTGGTCCAAGTGGAGCCGGAAAATCTACTTTTATCAAAATGATGTTCCGTGAAGAAAAACCGAGTAAAGGTACGATTATGATCAACGGAGTCAATCTTGGAAAGTTAAAGGAAAGTAAAATTCCGCATTTCCGTCGCCAATTAGGTGTCGTATTCCAAGACTTTAAATTATTACCAAGATTAACTGTCTACGAAAATGTCGCATTTGCACTTGAAGTTATTGAAGAGCAACCTAAATATATTAAAAAACGTGTGATGGAAACATTGGATCTCGTTAATTTAAAGCATAAAGCGAGAATGTTACCAACTGAACTTTCTGGTGGAGAGCAACAAAGGGTGTCGATTGCTCGTTCGATCGTTAATTCTCCAAAGGTGATGATTGCCGATGAACCTACAGGAAACCTCGATCCGGACACATCATGGGAAATCATGAAAATTTTCGAAGAGATAAATACAAGAGGAACTACGATCTTGATGGCAACTCATAATAAAGAAATTGTTAATACAATCAGACATCGCGTAATTGCTATTGAAAATGGTCAAATTATCCGTGATGAACAGCGAGGTGATTACGGATATGAAAGCTAGAACCATTCGCCGACATATGAAGGAGAGCTTAAGGAACCTTGCACGTAACGGCTGGATGACTTTTGCGTCCATAAGTGCGGTAACAGTGACACTGCTATTAGTCGGTGTATTCTTCGTCATTATGATGAACTTAAATAAAGTGGCAACTGATATAGAAGAAGACGTGAGTATCCGTGTTCATATTGATATTGCTGCAACTAAAGAAGATCAAGATGCATTAAAAGGTCAAATTGAAAAATTACCTGAAGTCGAGTCTGTCGTTTTTTCAGCTAAGGAAGAGGAACTCGATAACTTAATTTCGAGTTTAGGTGAAGAAGGGGAAGCTTTTAAATTATTTGAACAAGATAATCCCCTCTATGATGTCTATGTCGTCAAAACGAAAAAACCTGAGCAGTTAGAAACTGCTGCTAAGAAAATTGAAGAGTTTGATTTTACTTCTAAGGTAAGATATGGACAAGATGATGTTGAAAAGCTTTTCTCTTTTATTAAAACGAGTAGAAATGTCGGTCTTGTTTTAATTATCGGGCTTTTATTTACAGCCATGTTTTTAATTTCAAATACGATTAAAATTACGATTGTTGCGAGAAGAAAAGAGATTGAGATTATGAGACTTGTCGGTGCAACGAACTCGTTTATCCGCTGGCCGTTCTTCTTAGAAGGACTTATGCTCGGTGTTTTAGGTTCAATCATTCCGATTACCATCATTAGCTTAATATATAGCTACTCTTATGATTATATTTCTTCAAAACTGCAAGGTCATTTTATCCATTTGTTAGAGTTTAATCCATTTATGTTCCAAGTAGGTGGCTTGCTAGTTCTGATCGGGGCATTTATTGGAATTTGGGGAAGCGTCATGTCAGTACGAAAGTTTTTAAAAATTTAATGTGCTCGAAGTTAAATTGAAAAAAGAGTAATTCTAGCATTATTTATTCAAAGTCACTCTAAAATCCTAGTACGTTTATTGTTTAGAACTAGAGAAGCACAATTCTGATTCAAATAAAAAAGTCTTGGATCCCTAAGGTCCGTCCTTGGGATCCTTCTTACATAAAAGAGGGAGGAGAAATCTGCATTGAAGAAAAAGCTCTTAACCGTCTCAGTAGTTGCAGCAATTGGTTTGGCTACTTTAGCAACAGGTTATCCTTTAGAAAAAGCATCTGCAAACACAAAAATTGATGAATTAAGTAAACAACAAAAGAGTATTCAAGAAAAGCAGTCTGAGCTTAATTCAAAGTTAAATGAACATAATGAAAAATTAAATGACGTCAAGAATGAACAGGCGACTGTAGATCAAGACATCAAGAGAATCGATACAGCAGTTGGGGATACAGAAGCGAAAATTAAAGAAAAAGAACTACAAATTGATGAAGCTGAAGCGAATATTAAGAAATTGGAAGAAGAAATCAAAGTTCTCGAGGAGCGTATTGCCAATCGCAATGAACTTTTGAAAAATCGAGCTCGCACGATTCAAGAAAATGGACAAGTCACCTATTTTGATGTCCTTCTCGGTGCTAAGAGCTTTAGCGACTTTATCGATCGCCTTGGGGCGGTAGCTGTATTCGTTCAAGCCGATCAAAACATTTTGAAGGAACATAATGCTGATAAAGCCGAACTTGAAAGTAAGCAAAAGGAAGTCAAAGATACACTCTCTGAGCTTCAAAAGATGAAGCAAGAGTTAGAAGCGATGAAGAAATCCTTGAATGCTCAAAAGTCTGAGAAGGAAAAAGTAATGGCTTCTTTGAAACATGAAGAGGAACATATGCATGATGAACTGGTAGAGATGGAAGAAGAAAAGGCCATCCTTGCCTCCCAGAAAAAAGCGATGCAAAAAGCGATAGAGTTAGAGAATCAAAGAATAGCAGAAGAGAAACGAAAAGCAGAAGAAGCGGCAAAAGCAGCTAAGGCTTCTAATGGATCAACTTCAACAACAGCACCAGTGGTATCAAGCGGAGTTTGGACAAAACCGGCAGCTGCTGGCTATTTATCTTCTGGATTTGGAAGTCGTTCACTAGGTGATCATAAAGGTGTGGACATCGCTGCGAGTGGTACGGTGCCGATTTACGCAGCTGCTTCTGGAGTCGTAATTCGTTCCTATTATTCTAGCAGCTATGGAAATGCCGTTTTCATTGCTCATTATATAAATGGACAAACATATACGACGGTATATGCTCATATGAGTAGCCGTGCCGTAAGCGAAGGACAGACTGTCTCAAAAGGGCAGCAAATTGGTCTAATGGGCAACACGGGTCGTTCATATGGTCAGCATTTGCATTTTGAACTTCATAGAGGCGAATGGAATCTATCAAAAAGCAATGCAATCAATCCAGTTGGAATCGTTCCATTATAAATTCGAATTAATCGATACAAGAAGAAGCTGTGTCAAAAGGTCGTTAAAGGCGACTCTTTGATTTCAGCTTTTTCTTTTCTATGAAGTATGTACATATATACGTCATTTTCTTTTTTTTAAGCTTTTGAGCGGATAAATAACAGGAAAATTTTCGCTTAATTAGCAAATACCATAAAAATCAGCTTAAATAGCAGGAGAAATTCCGCCTATTGACTAAAATAATTTGAAAATAGGCGATTTTGCTCTGCATAAGCGGAAAATCTTCCCTTATATCCCCTAAAAAACAGCCCTACCTAGCAGATAACGGAAAAATCTCCGCTTATCCGACCTGCCATTCGGATCGAAAAGAACATAGGGTTAGATTCATAACTCGTCCGACTTCATCATATAGTGAAGAGACAAACTTACTTTTTATAAAAGGCCCTGAGAAATGGCCTTCTATAAGGGCTTACCATTGGACAGACAGGAGGTAGACAATGAAACGTACATGGACTGCTCTGATCATCGCTTGCTCCTTAGGCCTAGGTGCATTAGGTACATATGCTGTGTTTGAGTGGACTGGTGAGGAAGTACAGCAGCCACAGGAGGAGAGCGAGAATCAAGAAGCAGAACTCGAACTAGCAAGCTTAGAAAAAGTCGGAAAAGCCTATGAATTGATTAAGAACAGTTATGTGGAAGAGATTAAAGAGGAAGAATTGGTAGAGGGAGCTATACAGGGAATGCTGAGCAAGCTCGATGATCCATATTCAGTCTATATGGACAAGGAGACGGTCAAGCAATTTAATGAAACGTTGGAGTCTTCCTTTGAAGGAATTGGTGCTGAAGTAAGCATGGTTGATGGAAAGGTCATCATTGTCGCACCATTTAAAGATTCACCGGCAGAGAAAGCTGGTTTAAAGCCTAATGATCGCATTCTCTCTGTAGATGGCGAAAGTGTTGAGGGGCTTGATTTATATGAAGCAACGTTGAAAATTCGTGGCGAAAAAGGTTCGACGGTTGAGCTTGAAATTGAGAGGCAAGGCTTGCGTGATCCACTCGTCGTGGAAGTAAAGCGCGATGAGATTCCGCAAATTACCGTATATGGAGATGTAAAAAAGCAAGGTGGTAAAAATGTTGGTTACCTTGAAATTACCTCTTTTTCAGAGGATACAGCAAATGAATTTAAAGAAGAGCTTACAAAAATGGAGAAGCAGGGGATCGAAGGACTGATCATCGATGTTCGCGGAAATCCAGGTGGACTTTTAACAAGTGTGGAAGAAATCCTTAAGGAGTTTGTGACAAAGGAAAAACCATATGTCCAAATTGAACAACGAACTGGAGAAAAACTCCGTTACTTTTCAAGTTTGGAAAAAGAAAAGTCTTATCCTGTCGTCGTTCTTGTTGATAAAGGAAGTGCCTCTGCTTCCGAAATTTTGGCGGGTGCCCTAAAAGAAGCAAATGGCTATAAACTGATTGGCGAAAACACCTTTGGAAAAGGGACGGTTCAACAACCCGTACCAATGGGGGACGGTAGTAACATAAAGCTGACCATCTTTAAGTGGCTAACTCCAGATGGAAATTGGATTCATAAGCAGGGAATTGAACCAGATATAAAAGTCGATCAACCAGAAATTTATCATACGCATCCACTACAAATTGATGCAGCCTTAATGAAGGATATGAACAATGAACAAGTACAAAATGCCCAGCAAATGCTAAATGGACTTGGTTTTGCACCAGGTCGTGAGGACGGCTACTTTGATGAAAACACGGAAAAAGCAGTCATGGCCTTCCAAAATCACAAAAATCTATCTGCCAGTGGCCGAATTGATAAACAAACTGCCTCAGCCCTAGAAACAGCTATCATCGAAGCAATGAAAAAAGAACAAAATGACTTACAATTACAGACGGCACTACGCTATATTGTAAGATAAAATAAGAGAAACAGCCGAAGTTGAGGGGAACTTCGGCTGTTTTTTTGGTGTGTCGGTAAATTAGATTGGGAATTGCAAGGGATTGCGGCAGTTTTGAGTTGATTGCGTGGAAATCGATGAAGATTGCGTGTGGTTAGCTGTTCGTTGCGTAGGTTATGGTCGTGATTGCGCAAGAATCCCGGCTGATTGCGGTAGTTTTGGTCGTAATTGCGTATGAATCCCGGCAGATTGCGGTAGTTTTGGTCGTGATTGCGCACGAATCCCGGCTGATTGCGGTAGTTTTGGTCGTAATTGCGTATGAATCCCAGGTAATTGCGCAGGTTTCAACAATAATTGCGCATCTCCCCAAACCCCGGTAGCAGAATTCTCCGGCAAACAAGATAGTAGAATGAAAAATACCCTATTTTTGGAAAAACATAAAACCGCTTCTCCAAAAATAGGGTAATTGGGTGTTGCCGCTTAGGCTAGTTACCAATCTTTTCTTTCACATAGTCTTTAAGCCAGATGGCGTCTTCTTTGATTTCTTGAAGGACTTGCTTCCATTTTGGGCTTTCCTCTTTGATGACTTCTTTTAGTGCTTCTGTTTTTTCCTTAATGGTTTCTGTAATTTCCTTACTTTCTTTCTCCTCTTTTTCGCTTACACCAGCGAGTCTGGAATTGACGGATACGACGTCAAATTCGCCAGGTTCCAGATGTGGCAGCGACTGCTCCATAATCGCTCGGAAGATCGGTACGACATTTTCGGAACTACTATTTGATAAGTAATGCTCTCTATCTGTTTGGTCATAACCGAGCCAAACGGCGCCAACAACATTTGGGGTGTAGCCGACAAACCATTGGTCTTTAGAGCCGTTGATATCTTCGTAAGGAAGCTGGGTAGATCCTGTTTTACCAGCGATTTCAACACCGGAAATTTTCGCCGCCGTACCTGTTCCAGATTCGACAACATTCAATAGCATCGAGTTCATTTCGCGAACGACTGCTTTTGATGTGACCCGTGTTGATTTCCCTTTATGCTCGGCAATGATGTTCCCGGTCGGTCCAACAATTTTCGTAATTAAATGACCATCATGACGCTTTCCTTCATTAGCATAGGCAGAATAGGCTTCAGCTAATCGTAATGGAGAAATTCCCTTGTGCATCCCGCCGAGGGCAATTCCTAAATATTTATCTTCCTCGGTTAACGGAATTCCAAATCGTTTCAAGGAATCAAGCCCTTTTGCCAAGCCAATCTCATTTAACAACCAAACGGTCGGTGCGTTCAGTGACTCTTCAAGCGCTTCATACATTGGGACATCCCCTTTGTAGACGCCGTTAGGGTTTGTTGGAGCATATTTGCCATATGTTTTCTTCTCATCCTGCAAAATTGAGGTGACGAGATAACCTTCCTCGATTGCCGGAGTATAAACAGCTAACGGTTTAAGAGTGGAACCAGGCTGTGCTTGTAAGTGGGTAGCCCGGTTAAAGCCTCGGAAGACATAATCTCCGCGGCCGCCGACAAGGCCAAGGACTCCACCAGTGTGTGGGTCGAGCATGACTGCGCCACTTTGCACGATTTCTCCGCCTTTTCCTCTCGGGAAGACGGAATCCTTTGCATAGACTTGCTCCATCGCTGTTTGGATATTTTGGTCCATATTAGTATAGATTTGATAGCCTCTTGTTAAAATTTCTTCTTGAGTTAACCCGTATTTTCCAGTTGCTTCATCTAAAACAGCATCGACATAAAATGGGTAGTCGCGCTTAATGAAGCTTCCGCCACCATCCTCTAAATGGACGTCCGCGGTTTTCGCTACCTCATACTCGTCCTTGGTAATCATGTTATTTTCCAACATACGCGAAAGAACCACATTTCTCCGTTCAATCGCCCGATCTAAATGCTTATAAGGATCCCGAGCGGAAGGGGACTGCAGAAGTCCTGCTAAAAGAGCAGCCTCGCTGATGGTCAAATCCTTTAACTCTTTATTGAAATACTTTTTTGAAGCTTGGCCAATTCCCCAAGCACCACTACCAAAATAACTTTGATTTAAATACATTTGCAGGATTTCGTCTTTTTTATATGTCTTTTCAAGCTCGACTGCTAAAAATAACTCCTCTGCTTTACGACGATACGTTTGTTCAGGTGAAAGGAGAGCGTTTTTGGCGAGCTGCTGTGTAATCGTACTGCCGCCACCGGTGATTCTTCCAGCTAATAAATTCTTGAAGAATACACGTACAATCCCTTTTACATCAAAACCATTATGCTCATAAAAGCGGTGATCTTCAATTGCGACCACTGCGTTTCTGACATGTTCGGGTAGTTCGTCAGCGTCTACACCGGATGTTCGATTGGTCGCGATTTCTGTAGCGACCTCTTCATTTTTATCATAAATGACGGTTGATTGATTCAAACCGGCCTTTAAAGATTCCACATTTGCTTGGCTTGCTAAAACAGCAAAATAAATAATTGTAAATAGAATTAACGATAAACCTAGTAATAATAGGATTTGGGTAAAATGCATCCTTTTCCAAAAACGCTTGACCTTTTCCCAAACCGGAAGTAATCTTTCCATAGAAATCTCCTCGTTCTAATTGTAAAGGTGAATTGAAAATGGTCGCCAATTGCCTAAGTCAGAATCTCCATCTTCATTATATATCATCAACAACGTAGACGCTCACATCTTCCCAACATGAAGACGTTCTTACACATTACGTTTGTTTCATAGTAAGAATCGCTCTGTTATGAATATAGACGCAAAAAGTAAGTAGTTTGATACATAAAAAGGTAGAAAAGACCTATGAATTTTAACATTTGTCATATTTCTTCTCCATAAATTTTATCCTTTTAGGTTGTGATAATCTCCATCTTATTCTTTTTTCCTATACACTACTAGTACTTTAGAACTTTTAATTATTTCGATTTCAAAATATTGGTAGTATAATTCTATTATTTTCCTAAGTTGGTATAAATTTGACGAATATGTGAACGGATGGTAGTTATTATATAGACTTTAGGAGAATTTTAACCTTAATCTTTTTCATTTTTAACGCAAGAACCGAGAGGAAATCAGGAGCCAAGTACTACTCCTGGATCAACAGAAACCCTAGACCCAACTAGTATACAAAATTCAATGAATCCAAGAGTACCAGGTGGAAATACGACAATAAATCCTGGTGGAGGAATATATCCTCAACCACAATCGTAAGTAAATGAGGTGAGATTTTGAATAAGAAAAAGTTTATGCTTATAACCTACACGTATATCTTTATAGTCGTGAGTTTATTTGCCCTCTATCTTTATCGTGCCTCTGGTGGACAATGGCAATTTGAGCTAGATGGACATAGAGGAAATTTGTCTATCTTTCTTGGCTTGATATTTATAGGCATCATTCTTGCCTCAATAGATTTTGCAGGAATTAGAGAAAAAAGTAATACTGTAACGAAAGGTATGATATTTGGTGGCCTAACGGTTGCGGTGTTTTTCCTAGTTTGGAGAGCAATGATGGCCCTTGTTTAACGAAATGAAAAAAGATTAGCACCACCACTTTGTTGGAGCTAATCTTTTTTTTGTGAGAGATGAGCATTTGATGAAGAAAAAGACTTTTCGGAATATGACAATCGTCTATTTAATCATATTTGTAGTTTTATTTACTGTTTACGTTTTTCAAGTAGCTGATGAAAATTGGAAAATCCAGCTCGATGGACAAAGAGGAAATCTAGCCACATTTGGAGGCATGGCGTTTATTTTAACGATCCTTGCCGCCATTAATTTCGCAGGAATTAATGAAAAAGGTAATAGGGTGACAAAAAATATGATTTACGGCGGTTTATCTGTAGCAGCCTTTTTCTTAATATGGAGAGCGATGAGCGCACTTGTGTAATAGTTCTTTTCGCCTAGAGAAAATAGGTCTATAAGTCTTAGAAACTATCCTCTTTATCATACGTAAAACTTATAAAATAGCACAGCTTTGCTAAAGGAGGAAAATATGAACCGAAAATCGCTACGTTTTATCCTGATTTCTTTGTTATCATTTGTTTTCTTTATGACGGCCTGCAGCAACACGGAAAAAAGTGAGACGAAAGAAGAGGAAGAACAGGATCAATATGAACAATTAGTAGAAGAAAAAAACGGAGAGATGGAGCTTGTTCCACTTGAATTAAGTTCATATGCAGAGGAAATCGGCGCAACAATGAGCAAACCAGATTATGAAAAGTTTGCCGTAAATGGCAAGGTGTCGATTGAGGGTACGATCGAGCAGTTTGATCAGTTGAAGTCAGATTATGCATGGATTAAAATTCGTTCCAATGAAGAGGGAGTAGCAGGATTAGAGCATGAGTATTACACGCCGATTGAAGAAGGTTCCTTCAAACAAACGATACACTTTTTTAACGGAGAGGGTGAATATCGGGTAACGGTCCAGCTCCCAAGTAAAGATCAGGAGAATTATTACTATGATACGGCGAGTTTTGAAGTTATCAATGTAAATCCTGAGCAAAAACGTGATCTTACTTACACACCATACGGATTTGACGCAGGATTGGATCTAGACTTAGATGCAAGTTATGTGAAAGAAAATGAGACTTTCTCTCTTCAAGGAAAAGTAGGGGAATCGGTCCACGGCGATACGCTCATGCTCACCTTAAGGAAAGATGCGGAACAATGGAAGCATGTCCTTCCGATTCAAGAAGGGAAATTTGAGTATGAGGTCCCACTTTTTTATGGAAAAGGTTTACATGAGTTAGAGATATTGGTCCCAGATGAAGAACGAGAAAATTATTACCAGGTAGGCACGAAAATATTAATCGATAACGAGTCAGAGCAGGTAATGAAACCAATTGATTATTCCAATGTCTATATGGAACGTGGTGTTACCTTAGAGTATCCGACTTTTGGTGGAGAAGTATCAGATGGTGAGTACCACATTAAAGGTACGATTGATCCAGATGCTGAATTTGCTCAAGACACGACCCATATTTATGTGGCATCGAAAAAGGGAGAAGATGAAGCGTTAGATGTCATTCCAGTGGAAAATTTCACGTTTGACGATTCTTTTTATTTACGTTTCGGACCTGGAACGTATGAAATCACCGTCAGTGTCCCGGAAATTAAAGAGGAAAACAGTGATTATTTCCGTTTCTTCGGTTTTGCTCAGTTTGAGGTCGAATCAACTGCCGAGGATAAAAGAGATCTCCTACCTTCTCGGGGGGTGGAATCAGACGCACCTGAAATTATTGAATTGGCTCAAGAAATGACAGCAGGGATTACGACTGACCGTGAAAAGGCAAAAGCGGTTTATGACTATGTCACAAAGAATGTGAGCTACGATGTTGGGAAACTAAGAAATAAAGAATTTGAGTGGGATGATAGCGCATTGAAAACACTTGATTTAAAAACAGGTGTATGTCAAGATTACTCCTACTTAGCGATTGCTTTATTTCGCGCAGTTGATATGGAAGCAAGATTTATAGAGGGAACATCACTTGGTGGTTTTTGGCCAGCGAACCACGCCTGGGTTGAAGTGATGGTTGATGGTGAGTGGCTAACGATGGATCCGACATGGGGTTCAGGCTATATCGAAAAGGATCAATTTGTCGCTTCCTATACAGATGAGTATTTTGACCCCGATATGACAGAGTTTGAGAAAACCCATATCCGTAAAGGTGTGAAATATTAATAGATTTGCAAAAAAAGGGTAGGGGATGAGACGTTCCCTACCCTGAATATTGACGTCTCAAACTGGCGTCTTTGTATCACAAATCCGCAATAACCTCGAAAACTCCCGCAATTAAGGCCGATTCACCCGCAATAAACGAAAAACCACCCGCAATCATTGGCAAATCCCCCGCAATAAACTCAGAAACCCCCGCAATCCCACGGGAAAATCCAATTCAAGGGAAAAGCACCCCCGCCACCACTTCACTACAAAATGAAAACCCACAACAGCAAAATGTGATTAAAAGTCAAAAAAGACCTTCCACAAGATAGAAAATCGGCATGTCGTTGAATATTTCAGGTGCCTAACCTAGCAAACATTTGGTAAAATAGAAATTGAAACCATTTTACATAGAGTGATGAATGCATCATTTTAATAGATTTCGAATTAAAGGGAGGTGGCAGTATGGGAATCGATTGGCTCATAGAATTTTTAAAGGGGACACTTAAACTTTTTCTTCATCCTATTTTTTACTATAGCTTCTTTTTAGCAGCAGTATTAGGTGTGTCACGCGTGAAAAGAGAACGGAAAAATTTCAGCGTACGAGCTGAGAATGCCTATTTTGAGCTAAGACAGCTCCTGCCATTAGGAATTGTTGTTGGAATTGGAATTTCAGTTGTCACGATCGGAGCAGGATTGACGATTCCGTTTGCTACTATTCTATTTGTGGCAATTTTGACGTTGCTTTTAAGCCTTACAACGAGTCCACGTTTATTATCGCCAGTCTTTACCGTTGGTTTTGCCTTCTTCTTAACGATTTTTGCTGGTGGAGAAAATTGGCAAGTTCCATTGTTTCAAAATGCATTTGCCCAATTAGAGGGAAAAATATTCCCTTCAATCGCAGCATTATTAGCATTACTCGTGATTGCTGAAGGCATCCTTATCCTCGTGAATGGAAAGAAAGGGACATCGCCAAAACTTACGACGAGTAAAAGAGGTCAGCGTGTCGGGATTCATGAAGTTAAACGCTTGTGGATCATTCCTGCCTTTTTACTTGTACCAGGTTCAGCCTTACAAGCCCCATTTGAATGGTGGCCTGTATTTTCCATTGGAGCAGAGAGCTATTCGTTACTGCTCGTTCCGTTTACGATTGGATTTCATCAACGAATTCAAGGGATGTTGCCAAAAGAAGCAGTACAAGCTGTCGGAAAAAAAGTCATCGCCTTAGGTGTCCTAATAGTGCCTATCATAGTCGGAAGCTACTGGATTCCAATTCTATCAATTGTTGCGGTTTCACTAGCGATACTAGGGAGAGAAATCATTGCTTTAAGACAACGAATGGCCGATGAGAATCTACCATTTTATTTTTCCAAGCGAAACAATGGTTTAATGATTTTGGGCATTCTTCCCGAATCACCTGCTAACAAAATGGCCCTTCAGGTAGGGGAGCTCGTCATGAAAGTGAATGGAACGGCGATTCATGACGAAACTGGTTTTTATACGGCTTTGCAACGAAACAGAGCCCATTGTAAACTAGAGGTACTCGATGTAAACGGGCAAATCCGCTTTGTCCAACGAGCACTATATGAGGGCGACCATCACGAACTAGGGATCCTCTTTGTCCAAGAAGAGAAAAAATGGGGGACAGAGGTTGGGTGATGTAAATTTTCATAGACTTTTCCAGAATGATATTTTGAGTGCAGAAAAGTAGAGGAGCGACATAGTCGTCTCTCTCTTTTTTTTTGCGTGAATATGAAAGTTGAAAAAGTAATTTGTTTACAAAATCTATTTGTGTGATACAGTAATAATAAACTTATTAAATTGTTTTAATAAGTTTATTATTTCGACACTTATTAAAGATGTTTAATAAGTGTCTTTCAAAGGCGGTGTTCTGTATAAAAACAAATCCTAAACCGATGAAAACGGAGATTCTTAAAAGGATACGGAAATCACTATTAGAGCTTGAAAGCATCACAAAAGTTGAACTTAGCGAAAAATTAGGGATTAGTTTTCCTACTATTAGCAAGTTTTTATCACAGATGGAAGAGGATGGAGAGCTTATTTCAGTCGGTTTTGATCGTTCAAGTGGTGGAAGAAGGGCGAAAAGATACGCTTATAATCCGGAGTTTAAATTAGGGTTAGCGATATTTTTAGAGAGATCAGAGACCTATTATCATGTTTTTAATGGTTTTGGAGAGATAAAAGAGGCAGGGAAAGCACAAAGTGTATTAACAGACGATAAATTAGAAATATTTACGAGGATGGTAGAAGAGTTAATCGGGAAGTATCCGAAAATTTCCTCTTTAGCTATTGGTGTACCTGGGTCTGTAGATCATGGACGTATTATTTATATACCAGGATATGAGTATCTACAAGGCTTTCATTTAAAGGAATATTTAGAGGAGCGATTCTCGATACCTGTTGTGATCGAAAATGATATGAATGCCGCAGTGCTCGGCTACCAAGAGCGTAAAACCATTGAAAAAAATCATTCTATAATCTATTTGTATTTTGGTCAAAATGGCCCTGGTGCAGGAATATTGGTAAATGGGACTGTCGTACGAGGGAAATCCAATTTTTCAGGTGAGGTTTCTTTTGTTCCGCAATATGATGACTGTAATTTTGGACAATCCTTGGAAAATGCAAAGTGGACTGAAAAAATGATGGATAGAAAAATCGATGCCATTGCAAGATTAGTAGCTTCATTTGTCGCAATCATGAACCCTTATGCCATCATATTTTGCGATGATGAAGTGGATCACTTGGTAAAAGAGCAAATTTTAAAGAGAAGCTCAGCGTATATTCCCGCAGAACATCTCCCTACGATCATCATGAGTAATTTAAAGGAAGATTATTTATTCGGCTTACAATATCTAGGTTTTGAGCTTATGATCAATGAATTAAGTAGGTAAAGTAAAAACAGAAGGTGGGAGTTGTATGTCTACATTCCTTTTACTCATTATTTATCTGGCTTTTATAAGTCTAGGTTTACCTGATTCTCTGTTAGGGGCAGCATGGCCGAAGATGCAAACGGACATCGGTGCTCCACTCGAGACTGCTGGCTTCCTTTTTATGATGATTGCTGGTGGTACGATTATTTCTAGTTTGTTTAGTGGAAAAGTATTAAAACGATTTGGCACAGGAAGAGTAACATTTGTAAGTGTACTAATGACTGCAGGTGCTCTATTAGGATTTTATTTTGCTCCTTCGGTGTTGTGGTTAGCTATTTGCGCGATTCCACTTGGATTAGGAGCGGGTGCTGTTGATGCAGGCTTGAATGATTATGTTGCAACAAACTACAAATCCCATCATATGAGTTGGTTACATTGTTTTTGGGGTGTAGGGGCAACTCTTGGTCCTGTAATGATGTCCTGGTTTATTTTAGAAGAGAATTCGTGGAGAAATGGATATTTTCTTATATCTGGAATTCAATTTTTGTTAGTTATCATCCTTTTCATCACATTGCCTTTATGGAGTAGAGTGGCAACTAACCGTGGTAAGGCAGTAAATAAGATGGAAGATTCAAATAATGTATTGAACCAAGCTCTTGAACATGTAAATCCTTTACAAATTAAAGGAGTAAAACTGTCTCTGGGAAGCTTCTTATTTTATTGTGGGATCGAAGCCATGATTGGACTTTGGGGGAGTAGCTATTTAGTTACGATCAAAGAAGTAAGTGCCTCAACAGCTGCCGCCTGGATTTCCTTTTATTACGCGGGAATAACAATAGGTAGATTTTTAACCGGCTTTATTACTTTTAAATTTAGTAATCGTACGATCATTCGTACAGGGCAAATAATCGCGTTGACTGGAGCGATTATTCTATTGTTACCGTTACCAGCGACTTTCGCACTTGTAGGTTTTATGATTGTTGGGTTTGGATTAGCACCGATATTTCCGTGCATGTTGCACGAAACGCCTACCCGTTTTGGAAAACGACATTCTCAAACCATAATGGGCTATCAAATGGCAGTTGCGTACACTGGCACTACATTTATGCCACCTCTACTTGGTTTTGTTGCTTCATACTCGACAATAGGAATTTTCCCTTTTTGGGTCGTTATCTTGGTCGGATTCATGCTTTTGGTTTCTGAAAGACTAAATCACGTACTGAAAAGCAATGCTTCTGGTACGACTGCCATATAACTCATAAATTGATATTAAATGCGGTTTTTTCGTAAATGTCTGCCTCAAATGAGGTTTTAGAACACACATTAATTTTGCTTACTTGATCCTCATTTAACGAGTAATAATAGGGCTTTATTCTCCTATCTATGACTAAATAGCAACAATGTATGCGAAAGAGCCTTATTAAAAAAAGAATAAGGAGCTAAAAGAGATGAAAATAGAACACGTAGCCATCTGGGTGAACGATATCGAGCGGATGAAAACATTTTATGAAACATTTTTTAATGCGAAAGCAAACGGAAAATACCACAATCAAGATAAAGAGTTTGAGTCTTATTTTTTAACCTTTGAAGAAGGGGCTCGTGTAGAGATTATGCGTAAGACAGGTGTCAATAAGCCGCAGCAAGAAGATCGAATTGGCTGGGCTCATATGGCTGTTTCATTAGGAAGTATGGAGTCTGTCAATCATATGACAGCGCGATTACAAGCTGCGGGTTACCGTCTTGTAAATGGTCCTCGTGTGACTGGAGATGGCTATTATGAGAGTGTTATAGAAGACCCAGAAGGGAATCTTTTAGAATTGACAGTATGATGTTGATGGATAAACTTATTTTTTATTCTTAGGAAACTAATCCATAAATCGAATGGTTTCCTTAAAAAGTTGACGTAATGCTTCCAAGTCAGTAACAGATTGAATTACGGCTTGCATATACTTCTCCCGATTTATTGTTTCGTATGCCCACTCTACGTTGCGGCTGAATGCGTAAGCATACAAATACATTCTAACAGTTCTTCCATTTCCTTCTCGGAAGGGATGGAGCATATTGAGCTCCGATTTAAAATAAGCTAATCGCGCTGCTGCTTGATCTAGTCCTTCCCAGGCAGGCTCTTCGTTTAGCTCTCGAAATAAATCCATTGCATAGGAATCTAAAAATTGAGCTTGGCAAAAACGAGTGTTGCCCTTCATTAATTGAACATCTCGAAATGTTCCTGCAAATGAATAGACATCTTGAAACAAATAATAATGCAAATCTTGAAATCCTTTCATCGTCATGGATATGGAATGAACCCCTGCTTGTTCCAATTTCGTTGCCCGAAGCGAAAAGGCCAGTACCTCGGCTTTTTCTAACTCCTCGGGGGATGTGATTTCTAATAAATTATGCTTTAATAAATAATCATCATTCCTATAATTTTCCATGATTTAGTAAATCCTTTATAAGAGTGGGAGTAATAGACATGTTCGCATTCACCAGTTGCAGTACTTCTTTCTGCATGGCAGGAGTAAGACTTAGATTTTCCAAATGAAGATTGTGAAGAACTCGTTTAAATTCTTTCGATTCCATCTTTATTTCTTTCATGAATCTCAACCTCTTTTCACCAACGGTATGTCTATTTATTATACAATTTCTCATTGAAGCTTTCTACAAAGGGAGGGCGTATAAATAGATAAACTTCCATTCCTATGTTTAGGAAAATTGCGTTCTTCCCTCTTCTATTTATACAGCGATTCGTCACCATTTTAATCTCGTGTTTTGCCAGCAGAAGTATTTTTATAATCTGAAGCTTCCCCCTTTATCTCATCTTTACATCACTGTGATATTCTTTTAAGAAGATGGACCTTTTTTAGACAACGCTGTTTTCGTAATGATTTTGTCTTTTGTAAATGTCTAAAAAAAATTACAACCTGACATTCACGTCTCATACTTGGTGCAGAGCTACACACAATTTTTCGTTATTCTTAGGGGAGAATAGCGCATGACTATACCAAATTACCAAACAATAATGTATGCGAAAAGAGCCTTGTAACCGTCAGATAACTTTGAACACATTTTGCTAAATTGAAGTGAACACTTTACTGGAAATTAGAACGTACCCATTGTCACTTTACATGGAGCCTCTGCGGGCAAGATTGTGAGCCACGAAGCCAGATGTACCAAAGTATCTGGCTCAGCCGAAGTAGGCTATCATGCCCGCCTCTCCAAATAAAGTGCACGTCTCTACTGGAAAATAGTGTTCAGTCTTATTTAGCATTTTTGGGTAAGAAAGTGTTCATTTCTACTTAGCGGTTACAAGCCTTAGATGTTGAGAGGGATATAAATGAAAAAAACAATCTTAATTGTAGAAGATGAAGACATTTTACGTGAAATAGTGAAGGATTATTTATTAAATGGCGGCTATGAAGTGCTAGAAGCAGCAGATGGAAATGAAGCATTATCATTATTTGAAGAACATGAAGTACATTTAGTCATTTTAGATATCATGTTGCCGGAGGTAGATGGTTGGTCAGTATGTAGACGGATTCGTAAATCTTCTAATGTACCAATTATTATGTTGACGGCTCGTTCAGATGAAGATGATACCCTTCTGGGCTTCGAATTAGGTGCGGATGATTATGTGACAAAACCATACAGTCCACAAATTTTATTAGCGAGGGTAAAACGGTTGATTGAAAGTAGATATTCTACAAAACATAGGAAAGCTGCTGAAGATGCTTTAGCGAGTTGTGGAATCGATGTCCATTTCCCTTCGCGTACAGTGAGACTAGATGGGGAGATGATTCGTCTAACACATACTGAATTTGAAATATTAACCTATTTAATGCAAAATCCTGGAATTATTATTACGAGGGAACAATTAATTATGAAAGTTTGGGGTTATGAATTTACGGGTGATGATCGGACTGTTAATAGTCATATTCGTAATTTACGCCATAAATTAGGAATGAAAGCAAATCTTATTGTAACCGTTATACGCTCTGGCTATAAATTTGAGGCAAAACGATGAAAAAAGGGATCGTTACAAAACTATTTTTACTAACAACATCATTATGTATGCTCATTTTGGCTATTGTGTTTTTTGGCATTATCCTATTTTTCAAACAATATTATGCCAACCAAAAGATAAGTGATATAAATACGAACATACAATCCTTTGAGCAAGAGTTGTTAAAGGCTGGAGAAGATGCCCAATCGATTCAAAGATTAGAGCATGAATTTTACGAGGAAAATCAGACGTGGATTACGATACTAGACAGCGTTGGAAATATTAAATATGCAAATGATTTTTCGGTAAAAATTCAATTAGACACTTCTCGAAATCCGATTTTCTCTAATCGTGAAATGAGCATTCCTTTGTATAGCTTCATGGGATTAGAAGAGATTGAAAGGGTGCAGTTTTATTTAAAACAGGGAAATCGAATAATGATTGACGGGACAAATAAAGATGAAGTCATAATTCCTGCTATTTTAACAGTAGCAGATGGAAACTATGTGTTAGAGAATAGGCAGCTTTCAGAAAAGTTATATGGTCAAAGAACGATCGTTGAACCTACACCTAGTGACATACAGCTACCTGAAGAACAAAACGGTCAAAGAGCTGAAATAGCTCCTGCTCCTAGTGAAAACCCGTCGCTCTTTTTATGGGGAGTCATTGAGGAATTGCAATTACCCGTTGGGACAATAAGATCAAATATTTACTCAAATCGCGTGTTTGTGGAAAGGATAAAACAATTTCAAGTAAGGTTGCTGTTACATGAAAAGTCTAGTAGTAATGCCGAACCCGTTGACTATGAAGAAAATAATATAAAGTACAAACTATTCATGAAACCCGTAACCGATTCGAGTGGTGAAACGAATTATATATTTGCTATGACATCATTACAACCCGTTGATGAAGCTGTCCAAATGCTAACAGACTATTATGTGTACTTAATTATATTTGTACTTTTTCTTACAGTGCTGGCAACATTTTATTATTCAAAAAAGATTGCGAAACCATTGATCAAAATGAATAATACGACAAACAAGATGGCAAACTTGGATTTTTCAGAGACGATTCCTGTCACATCCAATGATGAAATTGGTGCTTTATCAGACAATATTAATCGGCTTTCGCATACTTTGCACTCGTATATTAACCAATTGCAGCAGGATATAGAAAAAGAAAAACAATTAGAAGCGACTCGAAAAGAATTTATTGCTGGTGTTTCACATGAATTAAAAACACCTTTAAGCATTATGAAAAGCTGCATCTCAATTTTAGAAGATGATGTCGCAAGTCATAAAAGAGATTATTATTTTCAAGCAATGACTAAAGAAGTAGATAAAATGGATAGGCTCATTGTTGATATGCTCGAGCTAGCAAAATTTGAGTCTGGTACGTATAAGATGGAGATGGAAGTCTTTTATATCGATCAGGTTATTGAGTATATTTGTGAGCAATTAGCTTTAGATATGAAGAACAAGCAATTACATATTCACAAACAACTTTCCCATATAGAGGTCGTGGCAAATCCACTTCGAATTGAACAAGTGTTAACGAATTTTATTACCAACGCTATTTCATACACGCCAGAAAATGAAACAATCATGATTTCTATGAGTGAAGAAAATGAGAGAGTAAAGATATGTGTGGAAAATAAGGGGGCTCATATCGAGGAAAAACAACTAGAAAAGATATGGGATCGTTTTTATCGTGGGGATATGTCCCGCCGGCGTTCAAAGGGTGGAACAGGATTAGGGCTTGCCATTTCAAAGAATATATTAGAGCTTCATGGTGTGCCATATGGTGTTTTGAATACAGAAGATGGAGTCCTGTTTTACTTTTATTTGAGTCGATTTCAAAATGTACGAAGGTAACGTAAAAAACGAATATTTTTAGCGTTTTTCATTCAAAGCCCACTTAAAATTTTAATATTTATCTTGTTTTCAGTTAACTTCAAAAGCTTGAGAAACGTAATTATAAAATTAAAATAGTCATTTCATGTTTTTTATAGTTAAGTCATTCGTTTTGTACGGATGGCTTTTTTTGTCTTTCACTAAGTCATTGACTTCTTAAACGAAATTTTTCCGTCTATGCTTCACCTAATCTCCAACCTGTAAACGATATTCTTTAAACCATTTCGATAGAATCTTTATCTCATCTTTATCTCCCTCTATTAATCTTTAAACAGTAAAAGATGTTTGAAGAGAGAGGAATGAGTCATTATTTCATTATGGCGGAAAATGGAGAGCAAGCAACCAAAAAGAGAAGAATCGGTAGTAAATTCGTAATGACTTTTCTAATACTATGTCTTATTAGCACGTTTTCTTTCCCTTCTTTAATGAAGGACGAAGTTGTAAACAGTGAGGTAGCAAATAAGCAGAAAAAGGAGATAGAATTACCGCAGACTAGTTCAAATAGTATAAACGAGAAAGTTGTGTATTTAACATTTGATGATGGTCCAACTATCGCAACAGACGATATTCTTGACATGTTACAAGAACATCAAGCAAATGCAACTTTTTTTATGCTTTCTCCTCAAATGGAAGAGCGTCCTGATTTAGTAAAACGGATAGTTGAGGATGGACATGCTGTAGGGTTACATGCTGTAACACATGATATTAATCATTTCTATCAATCTCAACAAACGGCTCTTGCCGAAATGAATCAAACCCAGGAAGTACTGAAAAAAATTACGGGAATAGAGTCCACGCTTATTCGGACTCCGTACGGAAGTGTCCCTTATTTAACAGATCCTTTCAGAAAGGTTCTGAAAGAGGCAGGCTATGAATTATGGGATTGGAATATCGATAGCCGGGACTGGGAATTGCCAGAAGGTAAATACGTGGAAAATGTGGTTTCTTCGATGGAGTCGATGGAAAAAGATAGTGTCACACCTCTAGTAGTGCTATTGCATGACCAAGCTAAAACCGCGAAATATTTACCGCAACTCTTGACCTATTTAACAACAAACGGCTATCAAATGAAAAAATTCGATGCTTCGGTAGCACCTATGCAATTTAAATGCTATGACCGTTGCTATCGTCTCGACATTCCATAACAGTCCAAATCAAAATAATAGAAAGAAGGAAAAAAATTGCGGAAAAATAGATGGGTATTTACGTTAATCGTATTTTCACTACTACTATTAGCAGCATGTGGCGAGTCTAATGATAGTAGTCATAAAGAAAATGCTGATCATGATAAAAGTAATGACACCCCTTTAAAGGTTGTTATTGATCCGGGCCACGGTGGTGTAGATGTTGGAGCAACAGGTGTCAGTGGCCAGCATGAAAAAGATTTTACTTTAAATGTGTCGAAAAAAGTGGAAAAATTACTGGAACAGGAACCTAATATACAAGTATTTATGACAAGAGTGGATGATCAATTTATTTCTCAAGAAAGTAGGCACAGACCGAACTATGCGAATGAAATAGAAGCAGATTTATTTATATCGATTCATGGTAATACGTTTTCAGATCCCAATGTTTCGGGCACAGAAACTTTTTACTATCATAAACATTCCCAACATTTTGCGGAGATTATGCAAAAACATGTGGTAGATGCCACTGGATTTAGGGATAGAGGGGCATTGAAAAAGGATTTGTTTGTTGTAAAGGATACGAAAATGCCAGCAGCTTTGATAGAAATAGGCTATTTGACCAATCCTCAAGATGAGTCTGATATGTGGGATGAAGATTTCCAAAATCGTGTGGCCGATGCGATCGTTGAAGGAATTAAAGAATATCAAGATCGTGCATTATAAATATTGTCCCATTCTTGATCTTCCTCAATTTATTCATTTTCAAATTCTCTTACAATCAAGGTATAACATTCGAGGAGGTTAACAAAATGGCAAAAATCATATTCCAATTAGAGCCACTAACTTGTCCATCTTGCATTAAGAAAATTGAAACGGTCCTTCAGAGAACGGCAGGTGTAGAATCTGCCAAAGTGATGTTTAATTCAAGCAAAGTAAAAGTAGAGTGGAATGAGGCTGAATTGAAGGCTGAACAACTAAAAGAAACATTGAAAAAGTTAGGGTATCCTGTCTTATCTTTGAAAATTTCATAATTTTTTTGGAAGCTTCTGCGGGGATGCAGAGGCTTCTTTTTTTCAAATCCTTCTTTAATCCGTCTCATCCTGTTTTACTCGTAAAAATCCTATTCTTGCAATTTCCTCTAAATGAATTTCAGACAAACGCTGCAAAATTTCTTCGCCTTGTAAAGTCAATTTAATTAGAACACTGCGTCCATCATCCGGATTGTTTATTCTTGTGACAAGACCGAGTTGTGAACAGCGGTCAATCAGCCCTACACAAGCATTGTGTGTAATGAAGAGGCGCTCAGCAAGTTCACGTGGTGTCGCTGTGTCTCGTCCGGGAAACCCTTTAATCGCCAGTAAGAGCTGGTGTTGCTGAGGGGTCACTCCGACTTTTCGTGCTTCAGAATCACTAAAATGAAGGAATTTCTTCAATTGATATCTAAATTCAGCCAGTGATTCGTACGTTTCTTTCGTTAATTCATGTGTCATAAAAATCCACCTTTGATATTGATAATTATATCTTAACACGATATAATTTAAATACAATAAATATATCGTATTAGGATATAAAGGGAGGGATTAAAATGGATTTTATTGAGTTCTTAGCTCCAACCACCATATCTGGCATTGTATTTTTTGTCGTTTCTTTTATCGGGATCTTTATTTTGAACAAAAAGGTTTATAAATTTAATGATTAAATTTTGAAGGCTTCTGCAATTGTGCAGTAGTCTTTTTTCTGGAGTAAATTTCTAGACTAAAATGATCTAGAGCAAATTCATTCATTTCCGAATTAAATTGATGTGCATCAATTTAATTAATTTCCGAATTAAATTGATGTGCATCAATTCAATAACAAATGAATTCGACTATGATTAACTCGTAATGATAGTGAAGTCTTTAAGTAGGAAGTGAGTCTGTGAATACGCTCATTGTTTTTACAAGTATGACCGGAACTACAGAAATGATGGCTTATGCTTTAGCGGAAGCAATTGAAAAGACTGGTGATGAAGTCGTTGTAAAAGATGCTTTCGATTCTTTTGCTGAGGAGTTGACAGCATTTGAACGAATTTTGGTCGGTTGTCCAACTTGGGGAGACGGAGATTTGTCTGATGAATTCATCGATTTTTACGAAGAAATGGTCCAGGTGGATTTAACAGGTAAAAAAGCAGCCGCATTTGGTTCTGGGGATTCATCTTATGAACATTTTGCCAGAGCTGTTGACATTTTGGAAGAGGGTTTAAAAACTTGCGGATGTGACATCATCACAAACGGCTTAAAAGTAGATAGTAGAAGCTGCGATGAAGAAGAAATACAAGCTAAATGCAAATGGTTTGTTGAGAAATTGATGATAGAAAAACAGGGGTGTGTGAAGCTATGAATAAATTTAAAAATTACTTGACCAGTATGTCATTTCTCTTTATCATAAGTGGTTTGCTCGCTGGCGGTTTTGATAATGAGGGAATGAAGAATATCGCCTTTATTTTGGCTACCTTTGTTGCCGGTGTCCCTATTGCTATAAAAGCCTATCAATCAATAAGAATGAGAGCTTTTAGTATTGAATTATTAGTCACCATTGCTGTGATTGGTGCTATTTTTATTCAAGAATATATCGAGGCAGCAGTTGTGACGTTTTTATTCTTATTTGGGGATTTTTTAGAAGTACGTACATTGGCAAAAACGCGTTCATCTTTAAAAGAATTGGTGGACATGGCTCCTCAAGAGGCAATTGTGATTCGGAATGGAGCGCAAATAACAGTTTCAGTTGAGGAAGTTGAAATTGGAGAGCGAGTAGTGATTCAATCAGGTGCGAAAATTCCCGTTGATGGAAGGATTGTATCAGGGCATGCGTTTATAAACGAGGCAGCTGTTACTGGTGAAGCCATTCCAGCAAGGAAAAATAAAAATGATCGTGTATTTAGTGGAACGATTGTGGACAATGGGTTTATTGAAATTACCGCTGAAAAAGTTGGTGAAGATACAACCTTTTCGAGAATTATTGAGTTAGTCGAAGAGGCACAAGAATCAAAAACAAAAACAGAAAAGTTTCTTAATACATTTTCTCATTACTACACACCAGCAGCTGTCGCTCTAGCCATCATCGTATTTGCGATGACAAGAGATCTCCATGTTGCGATAACATTTCTTGTCATCGCTTGCCCTGGTGCATTAGTAATTGGCGCGCCTGTTTCTACTGTTGCAGGGATTGGAAATGGTGCTAAGCATGGTGTCTTAGTTAAAGGTGGAGAAGTAATGGAAAACCTCTCGAAAGTAGACACATTGGTTTTTGATAAAACAGGGACATTAACAAAAGGGAGTCCAGAGGTTACTGATATTCGACTTTTTCAGACGTTCGAAGAAAATGAATTACTACGATTAGTCGCACAAGCTGAAGGGATCTCAGAGCATCATTTGGGGCAAGCCATGATCAAGGAAGCGAAGTCTCGCCATTTACCTGTAACAAAAGGACCTGAAGAAGGAGTGGTAGTGAAAGGACATGGGATTCGTGCGAAGGTAGATGGTCGAAGGCTTGTGATCGGTAACCGCAAATTAATGAAGAATGAAAAAGTAGAACTTGCAAATGAAATTTCCCAATATGCAGAAGAACGTGAGCTAGGTGGGAATACAGCGGTCTTTGTAGCAGTAGAGGATCAGATAATCGCTGTAATATCGATTGCCGATCAAATTCGTGAGGATGCAGCAATAGCTTTGAGCGAAATGAGAAAAAATGGGGTCGAAAATATTATTATGTTAACCGGAGATAACCGCTATACGGCTGAGTTAGTAGCTACTCAATTAGGAATTGACGAATTCTATGCAGAGTTACTACCAGAGCAAAAAGTGGAATATGTAAAAATGTTCAAAGATCAGGGCCGCATCGTTGCTATGGCTGGAGATGGGATTAACGATGCGCCGGCGATTGCTACAGCAGATGTTGGCTTAGCTATGGGGCAGAGTGGCACAGATATATCAATGGAAACAGCGGATGTGGTCTTAATGGCCGATAAGCTAATGCAATTTTCTCATGCATACGCCTTATCCAAGGCAACGATTCGTAATATGAAGCAAAATACCTTTTTGGCTGTGGTAACCGTATTTTTTCTACTAATAGGAGTACTGTTCGACTCTATTCATTTAGCATCCGGAATGTTTATCCATGAAGCGAGCGTGTTGATTGTGATTTTGAATGGAATGAGACTTATAGGGTTTAATCACAAATCTAAAATGATTGGAACAAAGCAACTAACGGGATATAAAAAACAGTGGGGAAGTTCACTTAGTAAATGCAGTAAATGAATTAAAATATAGTTGAGTACTGAAGTGTTAATCCAGTAAAGGAGTTGATTCAAAATGCAAGGAGAAAAAATATTCCTCCATCAAGCATGTGTTTCAAGGGTTCCAATTTTTAGCGGATTAGGGGAGGCCCATTTAAAGGAAATTATGAGAACAGCAAAAGCAGCTTCCTATAAAAATAAAGAGATCATTCATCATGCTGGGGATATTTCAGATGCCCTTTACATTGTGAAAGAAGGAAAAATAAAGATTTATCGACTTTCAGAATCAGGGAAAGAGCAATTAATTCGGATCTTATATCCAGGTGACTTTACTGATGTGCAACCTTTATTCAAGGATACGTTTCATCATTCATTTGCGGAAGCGTTGGAAGATACTGAAGTGTGCATTATCAAAAGAACGAGCTTGCAGGAACTTTTAATAAAATATCCTGTGATTTCATTGAAAATGTTAGCCGAGCTTTCGAATAGACTGGACCTGGCGGAGAGACAGACGATGAGGTTTACGACTGAGAAAGTAGAGACAAGGCTTGCCTTATTTTTAATCGAAAGTCTCGAGCAAGAAGAAAATGGCCATGAATTTGATTTGCCGATAAGCAAAAGGGATTTAGCTTCCTATCTCGGAACAACCCCTGAAACGATCAGCCGTAAGTTAACAGAATTTGCTGAAACAGGCTATATTGAACAGAAAGGTCAAAAAAGAATAAAAATTTTAGATTTAGAGCGATTGCTGGTTGTTTAATTAATCGAATTTACATTAAAAAAGTGTATAAAGAGGACTTTTACAACGTTGAAAATCTTGACTTTGTAGGAGTCCTCTTTTTTTCATAAAGGCAACTTGTTCAATAAGTTTTTACATATTGAAGAGTGTGGCGTCCTTTCTGAGTGATAAAATGAGTGTATTCATTATCCAATGAATTCCAACTAAAAAATGATTGCATCACTTTTTTAGGAAAGGACTGAAGGAGGAAGTCAACATATGAGAAGTTGGCAGACGAATGGTTTTTTATTGGTATTAATTCTCTTTATTTTGACTGCTTGCAGTGAAAAGAATGTTATGGAAGCTAAAGGGAGTATGGAAGCGAACGATTCTATAAATAGGTTGACGATCTCATGGAGTAAAGATATTGGTGAAATAAATCCACATATGTATGCGCCTAATGAAATCTTTGCGCAAGACATGGTGTATGAATCATTGGTTCGATATGGAAAAAGCGGCAAGATTGAACCTTGGTTAGCTGAAGACTGGGAGATTTCAGAGGATGGGAAAGAATATACCTTTTATTTAAGGGATAATGTGAGATTTTCCGATGGTACATATTTTACGGCAGAAAATGCGAAGAAAAATTTCGATGCGATTCTTAATAATGCTGAAAGACATAGCTGGCTAGAAGTTATAAATCAAATAGAAAGTACAAGTGTAATCAATGAGCGAACTTTTAAAATAGTACTAAAAAATCCCTATTATCCACTGTTGCAGGATTTAACATTGGTTCGGCCATTCCGTTTTTTAGGTGACAATGGCTTTCCCGAAAATGGGAAAACAGAAGAAGGAATCGTTAAAGCAATTGGGACGGGGGCTTGGGTGTTAAGTGAACATAAAAAAGATGAGTATGTGGTTTTTACACGAAATGAATATTATTGGGGAGAAAAGCCAAAAATTGATGAAATTGAAATCAAGATTATTCCCGACGGTGAAGCAAGGGTGATTGCCTTTGAAAACAAAGAGATTGACCTGATTTTGGGCAATGGGCTTATTAGTTTAGACTCCTTCAAATTCCTGCAAGAGACAGGTAACTATCAAACGGGAGTTTCAGAACCTTTGTCTACTAGAACAATAGCGATTAATTCAAATAAAGGGCCATCACAGGAATTAGAGGTGAGGCAGGCGATTGAATATAGTATTAATAAGCAAGCGATTATTGACCATTTGTTTTATGGAACAGAGATAAAAGCAGATACACTCTTTGCTTCAAATGTCCCTTACAGTGATGTAGGTTTGAAACCTTTTGAGTATGACGTGGACAAAGCCATTCATCTGCTAGAAAATGCAGGATGGACAAAGGGGAAAGGCACCGATATTAGACAAAAGAACGGGAGCTTCTTAGAACTAGAAATTGTTTTTAATGCGACCGATCAGGTGCAAAAGGCGATTGCGGAAACACTACAAGGGGACTTACTTAAGGTGGGAATTAAACTAAATCTTGTTGGAGAAGAAAATCAATCCTACCTACAGAGGCAAAAAGATGGTGATTTCAATCTCATTTTTAATAACACATGGGGTGCGCCTTATGAGCCTCACACATTATTTTCTTCGATGAGAAAGCCAGCTCATGCAGATTATCAAGCACAATTGGGATTACCGATGAAGGAAGAAATTGATGCGCTGATTGGTGAAGTACTAGTTACGACTGATGAAGAGAAAAGACAAGAAATTTACAGCTATATTATGGGGACATTGCATGAACAAGCGATTTATTTACCTATTTCATACTCAGCAGACATCGCAGTATTTCATCATGATATTCGTGGTGTGGAGTTTCCAAACATGAACTACACATTACCGTTGAATAAAATTTCCATTGCCCAATGATGACCTACATTTTTAAACGAGTAGTCAGCTTAATTCCTATTTTACTTGGGACGACGCTCCTTACCTTTTTGTTGATTCATCTTGTTCCTGGTGATCCTGCTGAGATTTATTTGCGACTTTCTCAAATTCCACCAACGGATGAGGCAGTCGCAATGATACGACAGGAATTAAGATTAAATCAGCCGTTATATGTTCAGTATTATCAATGGTTGGTAAACGCTTTGCAGCTGAATTTCGGAAACTCATTTACGACAGGAGAGCCCATCTTTGAAGAAGCCGTGTATTTCTTAATACCAACAATGCAGCTGACACTGTCTGCCGTTATTTTAACATTGTGCATCAGTGTGCCGGCAGGAATCTTTTCAGCAATATACAAGGATCGCTTATTTGATCGATTTAGTCGGCTGCTTTCATATATTGGGGCATCGATGCCATCCTTTTGGTTAGGATTCATATTGCTCTACATTTTTTCCTACAAACTAGGATTGTTCCCTTCAGGTGGAAGAGGTGGTTTTGTCCATTTAGTACTTCCTACGATAACGATGTGCTTTATTTACACGTTTACGTTTCCCCGGCTGCTGCGTTCTGGGATGCTAGAGTATATGAAACAGCCGTTTGTGATAAATGCTACGAGTAGAGGATTGAAAGAAAGTGTGATCATTGGAAAACATGTATTGAAAAATGCATTGCAACCTTATATTACGGCGTTTGGCATGAGCATCGGGCATATGATCGCAGGAACGGTCATCGTGGAAAGCATTTTTTCATGGCCGGGTGTGGGGCGATATTTTGTCACAGCGATTTTAAATCGAGATTATCCGGTCATTCAATTTTGTGTGCTTTTAATGACAGTGATCTTTGTCATTTTGAACTTGATTGTGGATATTATTCATGCCCATCTAGATCCTCGGATCCGGCTAAAAGGGGATTAGTAGGATGAACCAAACAAAAGGGAGACATCTTTTAAAAAATAGAGTGCTAGTTTTTAGTGGTACGATCATTGTTTTGATGATCCTTATCGCTGTTTTTGCACCGTATTTAGCACCTCATGACCCTAATTTAACGAGAATCGATTTGAGACTACAAGGTCCATCGAAAGAATTTCTTCTCGGCACAGATCACCAAGGAAGATGTATTCTGTCAAGATTGATTTATGGCACCCGTATTTCTCTAGGAAGTGCACTCCTTGTTGTGACCGCGACAATGTTCATTGGCCTTGTTGTCGGTGTTTTTGCAGGTTACAAAGGTGGCCGAATGGATTCTTTGTTTATGAGAGTTTGTGATATTCTTCTAGCCTTTCCTGGATTGGTGTTAATTTTGGCATTTGTAGGGATTATCGGACCTGGATTATTTAACTTACTATTGGCGATGATGCTGATTCAATGGGTTTCATATGCACGAATGATAAGGGGAATGGTCCTCACTCATAAGGAACAAAATTTCATCATGGCAGCGAAAATGGCAGGTACATCCGAATTCAAAATCATCACCCGCCATCTAGTACCGGGAATGATGTCAGAAATCATGGTCCTTGCGACCCTAGATATAGGTTCGATCATGTTATATATTGCAGGTTTTTCATTTCTAGGGCTTGGAATTCAGCCGCCAACCGCTGAATGGGGAGCGATGCTAAACGATAGCAGACCATTTCTAAGGAGTCATCCGTCCTTAATGTTTTATCCAGGGATGATGATCTTTTTCACTGTCATGGCTTTTAACTTATTTGGCGATGCTTTGCGGGATAAGATGGATTCGAAATTAGAATCGTAGGAGGGGAGATACATGTTAAGAGAGCCGCTATTATCTGTTCACGATTTAACGATTTTTGTTGAAGGACAGGCATGTAAACCCGTTCACGAAATTGTGAAGAAGGTCAGTTTCAACGTATTCCCTGGTAAGGTTTTAGGGGTATTGGGAAGTAGTGGATCGGGGAAAACGCTAACTTGCCATGCGATCATGAACCTTTTAAAGAAACCATTAAATGTGACAGGGAGAATTCAATATATAGGCACCGAAGTATTATATCTACCTGATCATGAAATACGAAAAATACGCGGTTCTGAGGTGGCGTTGGTGATGCAAAACCCCCATTCGTCATTGAATCCAGTCTTCACAATTGGAAGTCATATGGTTGAAACATTAAGAGCACACCAAAATATTTCACGTAAAGAGGCGAAAAAAATATCTCTACACTATCTTGAAAAAGTCGACTTTGAGCATGCTGGAGATATATTTAAACAATACCCCTTTCAATTGAGCGGTGGAATGTTGCAACGTGTTCTAATTGCTATCGCACTCATGTTAAAGCCATCGCTTATGATTACAGATGAACCAACTTCAGCTCTCGATAAAGTTACCCAAACCCATATTCTCAATTTGCTTGAAAAATTCAAACATGAATATGGGATGAGTATTTTACTTGTTTCACATGATTTCGATGTGATCTCAAGATTAGCTGATGAAGTAATCGTTATGCATGAAGGAATGGTCGTTGAAAAAGGACCATTATTAAAAGTTCTTAATCAACCGCAACACGCCTTTACAAGGTCATTGATTGAGGCAAGTAGTCGATTGAAAAGAGGGATAAAATGAGCTTGTTAATGGTGAGCAATGTGTCAAAATCATATCGATTAGAACATTCATGGTTTAAGAAGTCTAAACAAATTAAGGCTCTTCAAAATGTATCATTAACGCTAGAACATGGAACTTCTATCGGAATTGTTGGACGAAGTGGATCCGGTAAGAGTACATTAGCAAAAATAATCATGGGGATCGAGAAAGCGGATCAAGGTCATATTCTTTTCAAAGGGATTCCGTTTACGAATTTGGATAAAAAATCTTTCATCAAAATGAGAAGACATGTTCAAATGGTATTTCAGGATCCATGGAGTTCATTAAATCCAAGAATGACCATCGGAAGAAGTATAGCGGAACCGTTAGAAAATTATTTTCAGTTATCCGCAATTGAAAAACGGGAGGAAGTAAACAGGTTATTAGAAGCAGTAGGACTAATGGCAACTGATGCAGACAAATATCCAAGTCAATTTAGTGGTGGGCAATTACAAAGAATCAATATTGCTAGAGCAATTTCGTTGAAACCTGACCTGCTTGTCCTCGATGAAGTAGTTAGTAGTTTGGACACCGTTAGTCAAGTGCAAGTGTTAGAGCTTTTACTGAAACTACAAAAACAATATAATCTCTCTTATTTGTTTATTTCGCATGATTTGCAGGCTGTTACATATATCTCTGATCATTTTATCGTGATGGATGAAGGGAGAATCGTGGAGGAAGTATTCGGTCTTCAACATACAGAAAATTTGGAACGCTCTTTATCTAAGAATCTAGTATCGTCCGTACCGTTAGCCCATTAATTGTAAAGGATGGTGTTTAGGATGGAATCTAAAGCAAAGATTGCCATAAGAGAAGTGAAAAAAGATGACATTCCTCAAGTGATTGATTTTGTGCAACGGGTCTTCGAGGAAGTTTTTCCATTTCCTCTTCGTGAATCCTCAAAAAATCAACTGTTAAAAATGGAAGAAATCTATGTGAATCAAGCTAATGCCTTTTTTGCAGCAGCATTTGCTGAAAATGAGCAAATACTCGGAACGATTGCTGTCCATCCTTACGATGATCGAATTCTTGTTATGAAAAATCGATTTGAGTTAGAAACAACATATGAAATAACGAAATGCTATATTGAAAGGCACCATCGTCGCTTCGGAATTGGCACCATGCTTTGGGAGCATGCTTACCAATTTTGTCAACGAAATGGAAACGGTCAAACTCTCTATTTACATACTCATAAGTTCCTCCCAGGTGGTTATCCTTTTTGGCTTTCCAAAGGCTTTTCTGTCTTGATCGATGAGAAAGATGCTCTAGAAACGATCCATATGGAAAAAAAGGTTGAAAGGGGCTGTGGAACATGTATGTGAAAAAAGCAGAGAAATTAAAAATGCTTCATGATATGCTCTTGATTCGCTTTTTTGAAGAAGAGGCAAAAGTTCTTCTTGAGGCTGGGGAAATATCAGGAGAGCTACACCCATATATTGGCCAAGAAGCGGTTGCAGTAGGCATCTGTTGTGCCCTGGAAAAAGGGGATTTGATCACGAGCACTCATCGTGGGCATGGACACATCCTTGCAAAGGGAGCTGATGTGAATAAGGTGATGGCAGAGTTAGGCGCAAGAAGTACCGGGTATTGTAAGGGAAAAGGTGGATCGATGCATGTAACAGATTGGGAAGCAGGTGTTTTAGGGGTAAATGGTAGAGGCGGTCAAGGTGTTCCTATTGCTCTGGGGGCTGCATTTGCTAACCACTATAAACGAAATGAATGTGTAGCAGTTGCTTTTTTTGGGGAAGGTGCATCAAATGAAGGGGTGATCCATGAAGCGCTGAATATGGCATCGATATGGAAGCTTCCCATTATTTTTGTCTGTGAAAATAACCAATATTCAGGGCGAACAAAGGTAACTGAGAGTACGAGTATTGAAGATATCGCTGACCGTGCCAATGCGTATAGCATGGAAGGAATTGTGGTAGATGGGATGGATGTTCTGACCGTGTATGAAGCAGCGAAGAAAGCGGTGAGATATACAAGAAGTAGGAAAGGACCAGTTCTAATGGAATGTAAAACATATCGATATGGCGGTCATTTCTCTCAGGAAGACGAATGTTCTTCTACACCTTATCGAAGTAAGGCAGAGATCGATTTCTATCGAAAATTAGATCCTATTGAACAATTAAAATATGTCCTAGTGGAAGAGCGTATTCCTCGAGAAGTGTTCGTGATGATCGAGAACAGAGCAAAACAAATGGTACATGAGAGCATTGCTTTTATGAGGGAATCACCTTATCCAACTTTCGAACAAGCTTATGAAGATGCCTATGATTTGCCTGTGAAAGGGTGGTTATAATGGCGAGAATAAGTTATAAGGATGCCATCATGGCAGCTATTCGCGAAGAAATGGAAAGGGATTCGACAATCTGTTTAATTGGCATCGATGATCCTTCTTCATTGGCAAGTACAACTGAAGGGTTAAAAAAGCAGTTCGGAAAAGATCGTATTATTCATACCCCCCTATCGGAGCAAGGTTTTACAGGAATGGCGATAGGAGCGGCAATGGCAGGGTTACGACCTATTGTTGAGTATAATGGAAGTACTTTGCAATTTGTAGCGATGGAGCAACTCGTCAATCAAGCTGGAAAAGGTAGATACAGATCAGGGGGGCAAGTAAATATCCCGCTCGTTGTTCGGATAATAGGAATAAAAGATAGCATGAGCGTGGAACAATATGATAACGCTTACTCCTGTTTGCTCCAAATGGGATTGAAGGTGGTCGTTCCAGCAACTCCTGCTGCTGCAAAAGGCCTGGTAAAGCAAGCAATTCGTGATCAAGATCCAGTTGTTATCTATGAACCTGCACTTTGTTCTGACTTAATCGATCATGTTTCAGATGAGGAATATATGATTCCCTTAGGAGTCGCTGAAATCAAGTATGTTGGTACGGATTTGACGGTAGTGGCTGTTGGTCATCTCGTAAATACTGCTTGTGAGGTTGCTATCGAGCTAGAATCAAAAGGAATTTCAATTGAGGTGATCGATCCAAGGACATTGTTTCCTTTAGATGTAAAAGCTCTGTTAAAATCTGTTCAAAAGACGGGTAAACTTGTCATTGTTGATGATGGTTCAGTTTTTTGTGGCTTTGCGTCAGAAGTTGCTGCGATAATCTCTGAAGCAGGATTTCAATACTTGAAGGCTCCGATAAAGAGGATCACTCGAGCTCAAATACCAGTTCCATATTCGCAAAAGCTAGTAAAAGAAGTAATTCCTCAAAGAGATGAAATCATTAAAGCCATTACGAGTTTGATTCTTATACAAGAAATATAGCCATCCAATTAGCTAGCCCAACCACAAAACGAATGGTAAGGGATAGCTTTTTTTGTGATCCCCAAAAAGCTATCCCTCAGAAATGCTCCTTATGAAATATATTCATGTATATATTAAAAGAAACTATTTCTATTCTTCTTGAAGATAGAGGAAAATAGAAGTATGAATGTGAATATTTTCACATAAAGGAGGGAAATCGGTAATTCTGCAATAACATGCTATTATTCTTTAATTGGAGGCAGTATTATGGCTGAAATAAAAGTTCCTTATGGTAAAGATTATATGAAAGCAACCATTCCTTTTGAGTATGAACATGTTTCGATTTCAGAAGAGGTATTAAATCATACGAGTGAGGAAGAAGTATTAAGGGCAATTGAGAATCCAATCGGCACATCATTAGAGAAGTTTCAAGGTGCAAAAAAAGTAGTCATAGTCACAAGCGATGCAACCCGTCCTGTTCCTAATCATGTCATTATTCCAATTCTAGCAAAAAAATTAGAAGAGTATGGTATTTCAAAAGAGCAAATTACGATTTTAATCGGTACTGGATTACATCGTGTTTCTCCTCCTGAGGAATTCGTTGAAATCTTAGGAGAAGAAGTCGCAAGGGATTTTAAAGTCATTTCGCATGATTTTCGTGATGAGGCCAATCTTGTAAATATCGGAGTCACAACTCGAGGGACGCCGGTTGTATTAAATCGTCATTATGTGGAAGCGGACGCAAAAATCGCTCTCGGTGTTCTCGATCCCCATCAATTTGCTGGGTTTGCCGGGGGAGCAAAAGCAGTCGCCATTGGAGTTGGAGGAAGTCCTCTCGTCTCCCATAATCATTCCATGTTACCCCATCCTAAGGCAGCGCTAGCAAATTTGGAAGGCAATCCTGTACGAGAAGATATTGACGAAATTGGCGGCATCGCTCGCGTTGATTTTATTGTGAATGTCGTTCTAAATAGTCGTAAAGAAGTGGTTAAAGCTGTAGCCGGCCATTATTTTGAAGCCCATCGAGCAGGAGTCAAAGAGGCACAAAAAATACTTCAAGCAGAGGTAAAGGAACCGGCAGATCTCGTTATTGCCGCATCAGGTGGGTTTCCGAAAGACTTGAATTTATATCAGGCACAAAAAGGACTTCTGCATGCAGCAGTTGCCGTCAAGCAAGGAGGAACGATTATTCTTGTAGCCGAATGCAGGGAAGGAATCGGTTCTGAGAAATTTAAGGAAACGATGGCCTTAGGAGATACGGTTGATAAAGTGTTAGAAGAATTTGCAAAGATGGAATTCTTTGTTGGAGGACATAAAGCATTTTTGTGGGGGCGCTCTCTTCAAAAAGCACGGGTTATTATTGTTTCAGAAGGAATTGATGAAGAGGATGCTCGTCTAATGAAGGTTGAAAAAGCGTCAAGCATCGAGCAGGCGGTTGAAATGTGTAAAGACTCCTTGCCAGAGAATCCGATTGTTGCCTGTATTCCGAAAGCGCCATCTACTGTACCTATCGTCAAACAATTAGTACTACATTAATAGGATATTCGGGAGGAATGCATGACAATGTGCCTCCCGAATCTTTTTAAGACATAATAGGGGTGACTAACGTGGAGACTCTTCAAATTAAGCAAAAGAATGAGAGGCTAGAAGAAATATTGCGAGAAATGGGAAAGGTGCTTATTGCATTCTCAGGTGGGGTGGACAGTACATTTTTATTGGCAAAGGCGAATGAGGTCCTCGGTAAAGAGCATGTTCTTGCCGTAACCGCACGATCAGAAACGTTTCCAGAACGAGAGTTGAATGAAGCACTTCAATTGATCGATGATTTGGGTGTCTCACATACAACGATTACCATTAAGGAACTGGAGAACAAGAATTTTGCTTCTAACACTCATTTACGCTGTTACCATTGTAAAACAGGTTTATTTACAAGAGTGAATGAATTGGCTCAGGAGCTTGAGTATCCCTATATATTAGATGGAACGAATGCTAGTGATGTCAATGATTTTCGGCCTGGAATGAAAGCACTTTCGGAAATTGGCGTGAAAAGTCCGCTGAAAGAGGCTGGACTTACCAAGGACGACATTCGAATTCTCTCAAAGGAAATGAATTTACAAACTTGGGATAAGCCGTCTTTTGCGTGTCTATCTTCAAGGATTCCATATGGCACTGAAATTACGCAAGAAAAAATTACACAGCTCGATATTTGTGAAAACTTTTTATATTCATTAGGAATAAAGCAACTTCGTGTTCGTCATCATGAAAAAATTGCCCGGATTGAAGTAGATGAACAAGATTTTTTGATTGTTGTTGAGCATCGTCACGAGATTCAAAAACAGTTCAAGGAACAAGGATTTTTGTACGTAACCTTAGATTTAACAGGCTATCAAACTGGCAGTATGAATATAGAAGTTTCCTAAGGAGTGGCTCATATGGATAACAGCAAGCTTGAAAGGATTCTACAAAGCGTAAAAAATGGAGAAACATCGATTGACGATGCTAAGTCAATGCTCACTCAATTTGAAGACTTAGGATTTGCCAAAATTGATTATAATCGTCCTTTAAGAACTGGTTTTCCTGAGGTTATTTATGGAGAAGGAAAAACTTCGGAGCAAATTATTTCGATCTTCCAGACCCTTATCAAAAAAAATGGGCGGGTCCTGGCGACGAGAATTAGCAAGGAAAAAGCGAAGGAGATTCTATTTTATATTCCTGATGCGGCTTATTATGAGGATGCGAGGGCGGTCATTTGGATAGGAGTCAATGAACCGGTAACACTGTTTGATGGTTATGTAGCGGTCCTATGTGGAGGGACTTCTGATATTCCAGTTGCAGAGGAAGCAGCTGTAACTGCAGAAGCGATGGGATGTGTTGTGCAACGAATCTATGATGTTGGTGTTGCGGGTATTCATCGACTTTTTCATCATCTCGATACGATTAGAGGAGCTTCAGCGATTATCGCAGTGGCTGGAATGGAAGGGGCATTACCAAGTGTTGTATCTGGATTAGTAGCAAAACCGCTATTTGCTGTTCCAACGAGTATTGGCTATGGAGCTAATTTTAATGGAATTTCAGCTTTACTATCGATGCTTAATGCATGTGCTCCTGGAATTAGCGTTGTGAACATTGATAATGGATTTGGTGCTGGATATAATGCAGCACTTGTTTTATCGATGGCTGTAAAGAAGGAGGAAGTCTATGAAAATACTACACTTTGATTGTTTTTCAGGGATTAGTGGTGATATGACGATTGGAGCCTTATTAGATGCCGGAGGTGATTGGGATTATTTACTTCAGGAGTTACAAAAGCTTCCGATCACTGCAGAGTATGAATTAGAACATCAGAAGACTGTGAAGAGCGGTTTAAGTGGGACGAAGTTTTATGTGCACTTTGAAGAAGCGAAGAGCCATCGTCATTATTCTGATATCGAGAAGATGATTCAAGAATCAGAGTTAACATCACTAACAAAAGAAATGTCTTTAAATATCTTTCGGAAAATAGCTGAAGCAGAAGCGAAAATTCACCATGTCACCTTGGAGAAGGTTCATTTTCATGAGGTAGGGGCGATTGATTCAATTATTGATATTGTAGGTACAGCCATTTTATTAGAAAATCTTGGAGTAGAACAAGTGACCTCTTCTCCTGTTCCACTTGGGTCAGGAAAAATGGTAATGGGGCATGGTTTGTATCCGGTGCCAGCACCAGCAACATTAGAAATACTTAAGGACATTCCAATAGAAAAATCAGATATAGTAGGTGAGTTAACAACACCTACTGGAGCAGCGATTATTAAGGCTTTAGCAACCTCATACGGATCAATTCCATCGATGATCGTCGAGAAGGTGGGATACGGTGCAGGCGAAAAGAGCTTCCCAGATCGTCCTAATATGCTGCGAATGATCATTGGAAGTGAGAAAAAATAAATGAAATGATGTGAATTAAATTATTTTTCTTCTCTAGGGACCATGTGGTTTTGCTGAAATCGATCGATCGCTTGTTGATAAATGGTCCCTAATGGAAGATGAAATTGCAGGGCAATTCTTCTACAATCTTCATACTCCGGTGATAACTGGACAATCTCCCCTAAGTGTCTACCAATCTTAATGTTTACAGCTCCCCATGGTGTGTGTACCTGTTCAAATTTCCTTTCTATCCGATGACAAGTTACGGGATAATGGCGTATCCCAAAGCTTGTTGTTTCTGTAAAAATGATCTGTGTTAACTTTGGCAGCTTTGACTGATGTGCAAGAACGGAAAGTTTGTAGGCCGGTCGATTTTTTTTCATGATAATCGGCGTGAAGTATACATCATTTGCTCCACTTGAAAGAAGCTTTTCCATCGTATAGCCCATCCATTCCCCTTGGCAATCATCTATATTTGCTTCAATCATGAGCATCTCATCGTCATCATGTTCAGCGGTGGTGTTTCTAGGTTCATATTTCATCATCATTCACCTCAAAGTTGTTCGTCTCTTTTTCTTTTTTAAATTGATGGGAGATATAGTCAATAACCTGTTGGCATTCTGGTGAAAGAATGTGATCTTTTTTCCAACATAGGAGAACATCTAGAAAAACAGGGTCTTCTAATGAGAGGGGAACAATATTTTGGTTCTCTTTAATAGCCATATTTGAAAGAATCGTAATTCCCAATCCTGTTTCAACGAGAGATTTCACCGTCACTACTTCATTTGATGTGAATGTGATATCAGGAATGTACCCATGTTTTTTACATTCCGAAAGTACGAGATAATTATGCAAATACGATTCCGAAAGAAGAATGAACCGTTCCCATTGTAAATCCTCTAGTGCAATCTTTTTTAAATGAGCAAAAGGATGATCTTTTGAGACACATACTTTCAACTCATCGCGATGCAATGTAATATATTTTAAATCTGGAGGTTCAGTACCGCATTTATGATAAATAAAACCTAGATCTACTTGTCCTTTTTTAATTAGTGAGCGCATATCATTCGTGCCATTTTCTTGTATTTCAAATTGTAAAGAGTGAAATTGAGTTACTAATTTCTCATAAATGGGTGGAAAAACAGCGGCACCAATAATGGGGGGAAGCCCTAAACGAATTTTTTTGTTCTGGAAATTTTGCACGGCTACGACGGATTCATCGATATAATCTAATATCCCCTCTACTTTTAATAAGAAAATTTGACCTTCCGGAGTAAGCGTGATTTGCTTACTGCTTTTATTTCGATCAAACAGCTGTACTCCAATTTCTTCTTCTAATCGATGAACGGCTTTCGTAATCGTTGGCTGCGATATATGAAGTACTTGACCTGCTTTCGTAAAACTTCCAGTGTCACAAACGGATTTAAAGTACTTTAAGTCTCTTAATTCCACATTTCCATCTCCTTTCGCAGAATTGTCCACTTTTTATCTATTAATGAGGTTATTCCTTAAATTCATATGATGTGCAATAAATGTCGAGCTATTATGCATAAAGAAGCTAAGTAGTCATTCTCCTAAGTATATTTTAGATGAATAAAAATGCTGTAACGAGAATGAAAATAGCAGTTATGTGACCGATTTATAAACAAAGTGTGAATATATGATTCTAGCCTATAAATCAATAATAAATAGCTATTTAACAAACAAAAAAAAGTATGTGAAAATATGAGCGTAATCAAAAATACCTAAAGAGGTGAAAAACATGGCAGTCCCAGCAAGTAAAATGAAGACTGTTATACCAACGCAACAAAAGAAAGAAAATAAGGGGGGATTAAATCTAAAGAATCTCATTATTACCATTGCGGTAGGTTTGGTTCTGTGGTTTATTCCCGTACCAGAAGGGCTCGATCCAAAGGCTTGGCATCTACTTGCCATCTTTGCAGCCACAATCGTCGGTTTCATTATTAAACCACTTCCAATGGGACCACTTTCAATTGCGGCGATTACGGTAACGATCATTACCGGAGTCTTGGATGATAAAACAGCTCTATCTGGTTTTTCTAACACAACCATTTGGTTAATCGTTGTAGCGTTCTTTATTTCAAGAGGTTTCATTAAAACAGGTTTAGGTTCAAGGGTTGCGTACATGTTCGTAAAGGCATTCGGTAAAAAGACTCTCGGACTCTCCTATGCATTGTTATTCAGTGACTTGGTGCTTTCGCCAGCAACACCGAGTAACACGGCGCGTGGAGGCGGAATCATTTATCCAATTGGAAGAAGTTTATCTGAAACATTTGGTTCTAAGCCAGGTGACGGAACAGAAGGAAAAATCGGTACCTTCTTAACATTAACAACATTTCATGGAAACAATATTACTTCAGCAATGTTTATGACTGCAATGGCAGCTAACCCACTGGCTGTTACTCTTGCAAAAGATTTAGGTGTTAACATCACGTGGGGCGGTTGGGCGATAGCAGCTTTAGTACCAGGTATTTTAAGTTTAATTCTTATTCCCTTAGTTATTTATTGGATGAGCCCACCAGAAATAAAGAGCACACCAGATGCATCTTCATGGGCATCGAACAAGCTTAGAGAAATGGGTTCAATGGCAAAGGGAGAAAAGTTAATGCTACTCGCGTTTGGAGTTGTATTACTTCTTTGGATCTTTGGTGAAAGTCTATTAGGTTGGGGCGCAACAGTAGTCGGACTTATTGGCTTAACTCTTCTATTATTTACTCAAGTATTGAATTGGGAAGATGTTAAAAATGAAAGAGGCGCATGGGATACGTTAGTATGGTTCGCAGCGCTAGTTATGATGGCAACCCAGTTAAATGAATTAGGTTTAATTCCATGGTTTAGTGAAAAAATGGGTGGAGCCGTTAGTGGTACAACGTGGATAGTAGCATTCTTAATTCTCGGTCTTGTCTATTATTATAGCCATTACATTTTTGCCAGTAACACTGCACACGTAAGTGCGATGTACACAGCCTTTTTAGGTGTCATGATTGCAGCTGGTGCACCACCAATGCTTTCAGCTTTATTACTTGCTTTCTTTAGTAACTTATTCTCAGGTCTTACACACTATGGTAATGGTCCAGCTGCTGTACTATATGGTGCTGGATATGTAAACCAGAATAAATGGTGGAGCGTAGGTTTTGTCATATCATTAGTGCACATTGTTATCTGGCTCGGTATCGGTGCAGCATGGTGGAAACTTCTCGGTCTTTGGTAAGGCTCATTAGGCAGACAGAATAGGCAAAAACTTGTAATACATTGTGAAAAAAGTTCAATCTTTTCGATAGAATTCCAATAATTAAATGGAGGCGTTCTAAAATGACAACTGTAGTAAAACTGAAAGAAATTCAAAAAGAAACGATCGTAGACGCAGTAAGAGAAATGTGTATAAATGCTGCTTGCGATCTTCCTGAAGATGTGGAGAGTGCTTTAAGAAAAGCGGTTGAAGTGGAAGAATCTGAATTTGGTAAATATAGTCTTGAGAAAATTGTGAAAAACGTTGAGATTTCTCGCGAAACACACTCTCCTATGTGCCAGGACACTGGAATGACGGTTGTTCTAGTTGAATTGGGTCAGGATGTTCATATCGTAGGTGGAACATTAGAAGAGGCCATTAATGAGGGGGTTGGACAAGGGTATACAGATGGCTATTTGCGAAAATCTGTTGTAAAGGATCCAGTTTTCCATCGTGATAACACAGGCAATAATACACCTGCTGTTATTCATACATCATTAGTGCCTGGTGATCAGTTAAAAATTCAAATCCTTCCTAAAGGTGCAGGTAGTGAAAACATGGGAACGTTGAAAATGTTAAAACCTGCAGAAGGCCTTGAAGGTGTAAAACAATTTGTGATTGATTCATTAACAAAAGCAGGTGGAAATCCTTGTCCTCCAGTAATTGTAGGTGTAGGAATTGGTGGAACGATGGATATGTGTACACTACTTGCGAAAAAAGCTCTTGCACGTAAAGTGGAGGAACCAAATCCAAACCCTGAATATGCCGAATTAGAACAAGAGCTACTTGAAAAAATAAATAAATTAGGGATTGGACCTCAAGGTTTTGGTGGGAAAGTTACTGCTTTAGCTGTCCATATTGAAACATTCCCAACTCATATTGCCACACTACCTGTAGCAATTACATTAAACTGTCATGCAGCAAGACATAAAGAAGTTATTTTGTAACGGTAAGCTTCAGTAAATGAATTAAGTCGAGCACGACTCCTATAATGATGGAATTAAAAATAATGAGAAGGTGATGAAGGATGGTAACAGCAACTCTTAAGAAGTTAACAACTCCTCTAACTAGGGAGGCAGTGAAGGATTTTAAAGCAGGAGATATGGTGTCCATTACCGGTACGATTTACACAGCTCGTGATGCAGCACACAAACTAATCGTTGAAGCACTTGCTCGAGGTGAAGAGCTTCCGATGGAATTAAAGGATCAAATTGTTTACTATGCTGGACCGACACCTGCGAAGCCAGGAAGAGTCATTGGTTCATGTGGACCTACAACAAGTGGAAGAATGGATGCCTATTCACCAAAACTTATTGAACAAGGCTTGACTGGCATGATTGGAAAAGGACCACGTAGCCCAGAGGTTGTTGAAGCAATGAAGGGACATGGAGCTGTTTATTTTGCAGCTATTGGTGGAGCAGCGGCGTTAATTGCAGATAGTGTAAAATCTGCTGAGGTGATTGCTTTCCCAGAGCTGGGCCCAGAAGCAATTCGTCGTTTAGAAGTGGTTGATTACCCATGTATTGTTGCGATCGATAGTGAAGGAAACAACTTATATCAATTAGGCGTGGAACAATATAGAGTAGAAGATTAATTTCCGTAGTAGGGGAAGCGTGTTTTGCTTCTCCTACGATAAATTTTTTCTTACTAAAAGTAATGTAAAACAACCGAACGTATTAAAAAGTTGATAAAACGTTAGTAAATCATGTATGAAATAGATATTTTCATAATCTTATCCCTAATTATTTGTGCTAAAAACTTCAATTATTACAACTAAATTTGGTTAGGAACGGCTCTTTCCACAGGGATTTACACAGTAACAATCAAAGCAATAACCTTTTAGAAAAGGGCCTTTTCATAAATGGTTAACAATCAAGTCGATTTCACCATGTACGAAGGTGAATTAAAAAATGAGCATTCTAGTAGATTGCCAGCGGTAAGTACTATGTTAACATCGTTTGTTTTTAATTCGCAGTGCCATTCATTCAATCTATAGAAAAGAGGTATCAGCATGCTTTACTATGATGTCATAATTGTTGGCTCCGGTGGTGCAGGAATGAGAGCTGCACTTGAAGCTGGTCAAAATAATAATTTACGTGTTGCTGTTATTAGTAAAACATATCCAACAAGGTCCCATACCGGGGCTGCTCAAGGTGGAATTAATGCGGTGCTAGGAAACCGTGATTCAAGTGACACAACTGAATTGCATTTTAAAGATACGGTAAAAGGAAGCGACTTTTTGGCCGATCAGGATGCAGTCGAATTTTTTGTTGAGGGCATGCCAGGTGCTATTAAAGAGCTTGACTATTTTGGTGTTCCGTTCTCAAGGGATGAAAATGGGAAAGTGGCTCAACGTCCTTTCGGGGGTGCATCAAAGCCAAGAGCTTGTTATTCAGCAGACCAAACAGGACATGTTATTTTACACGCTTTATTCGAACAAAGTCTTAAGCATAATGTTGAGTTTTTAAACGAATGGTTCCTTTTATCTATCGTAGAAACAGATAAAAAGCTAGATGGAATTGTAGCGATGAATTTCCGTACAGGTGAAATTGTTCCAATTGCTGCGAAATCAGTTGTGATTGCTACAGGTGGATTTGGACGGATTTATTGGAGTAGAACAACCAATGCTTTCAATATGACAGGTGATGGAGTTGCTACCTGTCTGGATGCAGGGATTGCGATCAAGGATCCTGAGTTTGTTCAATATCACCCAACTGGAATGGCAAAAACCGGTACACTCCTTTCTGAAGCATGTCGGGGGGAAGGCGGCTATCTCATTAATAACAAAGGTGAACGTTTTATGGAACGTTATGCACCTGAAAAAATGGAATTGGGACCACGCGACCTCGTTGCACGCTCTATTGAAACGGAAATAAAAGAAGGCCGTGGATTTGGTGAAGGTATTACAGCATATGTTTATATGGACCTTCGTCATCTAGGTAGAGAGAAAATTATGGAACGTCTGCCACAGGTACGTAAGCTTGCGTTGGAATTTGAAGGAGTAGACTTAATCACCGATCCTGTTCCAATTCGTCCAAGCTGTCACTATGTAATGGGTGGAATTGATGTAACGGATTATAAAACAGGCGGAACGCTTATAGAAGGTGTTCATGCTGCTGGTGAATGTGCATGCGTATCCCTACATGGTGCCAATCGTCTAGGAGCGAACTCTGTTGCGGATGCTGTATTTTATGGAAAAGTTGCAGGAGCAGGTGCAAGAGATGTGGCACTTAGTCGTGCATATGGAAATGCGAAAAAAGTAGAAGATGCAGCGAAAGATTGGAAATCTAAATTTGATACGATGCGCAGCAACAAAAAGGGGAACGTCAATCTATATGAAATTCGTAATAAAATGGCTGAGACACTTTGGAATAACGTGGGGATATTCCGTGTGGAAGAAGAGATGCAGCAAGCACTTACTGAACTTAACCAGCTAATAGAAGACTATAAAAATACCTATATAGAAGACGGTTCTGAAAACTATAATACTGCTTTTCTACAATATATCGAAGTAGGCAATCTCTTAAGTCTAGCAAAAAGCGTGACCTTGGGTGCACTCGCACGTAAAGAAAGTCGTGGCTCTCATTCACGGATGGATTATCCAAATAGAAATGATGAGGATTTCTTAAAACACACACTCGTCTACAAAGAAGGCGAAGAATTTAGAATTGAATATGCCCCAGTTTCGATTACAAAGTATCAACCTGAGGAGAGGAAGTACTGATGAGAACAATTACTTGTAGGGTTCAACGATATGATGGTAAAAGTAAACGCTGGATTGAAGAGTATAAAATTCCCTATGAAAAAGGCATGACCTTACTGACTGTTCTTACGACGATTAAAGAAGAATATGATCAAAGTTTCACTTATACCTCTGCTTGTCGTGCTGCCATTTGTGGCAGCTGTGCGGTTCAGATAAATGGTCAGGCATTTTTAGCTTGTAAAACCCCTTTAGATGATGTCCTAGAAGCTTTAATGACAGATACTCTATTTTTTGAACCACTTGCTTCCTTTGAAGTTATCCGGGATTTAGTCGTTGATTGGGAACCGAAGTTTGAAAAAATGAAAAAGATCAAGCCATGGCTCAATCCATCAAGTGATGGTAGTAGAGAAGAAGGATTTATTCAATCTGAACGAGATTTTCATAAAATCAATGCTGCTTCTGACTGTATTTTATGTGGTGTCTGCTCTTCTTCTTGTAGCGTTTTAGAGTCTTCTAGTGATGACAGCTACTTAGATCCATTTATTTTAAATAAAGCATTCCGATTTGTTATGGATTCAAGAACGGCTAATCCAGAAGAACATCTTCGAGCTGTTTTGGATAATGATCTGTGGAAATGTGTTCACTGTATGGAGTGTGTCACTAAGTGTCCAAAAGAGATTGATTTGACTAGTGAGATCGCTTCTCTTCGCAGTATGACGATGGAAATGGGTGAAACGAAAAACCTAGGAGCCCGCCATGCATATGCCTTTTACAATGATATTAAAAATAAAGGCCGCTTAAATGAGGCTACTTTGCCAATGAAAACAGAAGGAGTCTTCACGACCATGAAAAAACGTGTTCCGTTGGCAATGAGAATGATGGCAAAAGGGAAAATCAACCCGCTTGAAATACCAAAAGAAGTTGAAGGAATTGAAGATGTTCGTAAAATATATGCCTATGTGCAGCAAGGGGTGCAAGAATGAAAAAGTTAAAATACGCTTTCTTTCCTGGATGTACACTGGAATCAGCTGCTAAGGAAGTTAAGATGTCAACAATGAAAGTAGCGGAGGCACTTGGAATCGAATTGATCGAAATACCAGGCTGGACTTGTTGTGGTGCAAGCCATGTTCAAGATATTGATCAGAACCTTTCTACCTCCATCAATGCAAGAAATATCGCATTAGGCGAACAATTGGATTTGCCTATTTTAACTGTTTGTAATACATGTACGCTTATGCTTCGTACAGCTAAAGATCAGCTTGATACAAAGGAAGATGTGAAGACAAATGTCAATCGTGGTCTTTCAGAATCTAATTTAGAATATAAAGGTACTTCTGATGTGACCCATTTTCTTTGGGCAATGATTAAAGATTATGGTCTTGAGAACTTAAAGAAAAAGGTGGTACGTCCATTAACAGGCTTAAAGGTAGCGAATTTCTATGGATGCCATATTGTACGTCCGCCAAAAATTATGGGCTTTGAGAATCCGTTAAATCCACAATCCATGGAAATGGTTGTAGATGCACTCGGTGCTGAATCAGTCGATTTTGATAAGCGTTTATCATGCTGTGGTTTCCATGCCGTGTTCCCTGCTGAAAAAGAGGTTTTTAAAATGGTGGAAAATGATTGCGTATCAGCAAAAGATGCCAAGGCTGATGTCATGGTTACGCCATGTCCGCTTTGCCAAATGCAAATGGATATGTATCAACCAGATATTCAAAAAACAGCATCTACGGATATTACCATGCCAGTTATTCATTTACCACAGCTAATTGGTTTAGCACTTGGATTCAGTCCAAAAGAACTTGGAATTAACCACCATATTGTCAATGCTATTCCAACACTAAGAGAAAAATTAAGTGTGTAAGAAGGGTAGACATGAAAATAAAAAATGTTGATTATATTGAGGAAGAAGAGGTTTTTGAAAAGAAGGTAAAACTCGTTACGATCCCAACTGATGAAAATGCGTGGCTCGTAAATTTTCATGATGACTGGATCCATGATCATTATGATGGAAGTAAAATTTACTACGGAACCGTGTATTCACCTTTTGAAGCTTTTTTTCCTCTATCAACGCAAATTAGTGGTTACTTCAAAGATGATGACACAAAAAAATGGATTAAAGTGACGAATGGAATCGCTCAAATCCGAAATGATGAAAACAAACCGATATGGTGGGACAGCCTTGAACACTTAATTCGTGATGAATTGATGAGGAGCCAATCAAACTAATATGAGAAGCACAAACCAAAGAAATGATGGTTTGTGCTTTTTGGTTTGATCTAAAGGATAAAATAACCAATAGAGGTCATAATAAAACCTAAATAGTGCATAGGGTGAACATTGTGTATGAAAACTCTTTTAGCCATCATTATGTTAATTTCGATACTTGTCATTTTTTTATTTCGCAACATGCAACGAAGCTTCCCTCAATTAGAAGTGACGATTTTGTTTTTCTTCGTATCTTTTTTATGTCAACATATTAATTTTAAAATATCGACTGCCTATGAACGATTATTTTTAACAGCAGAATACATTCCCCGAATCATTGGCTTTCTCCATTTCGGATGGATCATTCCTGTATTGCTTGTCTGGGCTCTTTATCGGCAGAAACGGGCTCACACAATTTGGTATGTACTAGGTTGGTGCTGCTTGGAAGTCCTTTCGAAATTTCTCTTTTTAAAAGTGGGAGTTGTCCAGTGTGATTCGGAATGGGTTTTCATGATTGATGTAATAATGTGTTTGTTAATTGTAATTATCTCGTCTTTATTTCAGCGATATTACGATCATTTGTTAAAAAGAGAGAGTGTTGCCGTTGAGTAAAATAATGGATTTACTTGAACCGCTAGCTCCGAAGAACTTTGATAAAAATGAGCTTTTTGTCTTGTCCATTCTCGTACTTGTATGGACACTTCTTTATCTTCTCCAAAAAAGTGAGCGAGTTCTATTAAAAAGTGAAGTCATCGCTCTTCTCGTTTTTAACGCTTGGTTTGGAACACTAGGCGACCGCCTTTTAGCTGAAAAGCCTCTAGATTTGTATGATACTCTTGATTATCCTTATGGAGAATTTTTTGATTCTGTTTTACAGGTAGGTGTTTATCCTGTTCCAGTGGTCATTGCGATTTATTTTTATAGAAAGCATCAGATGAATAAATGGCTGACGATTTTTATTTGGGCCCTTATATTGACCTATTTGGAATGGGTATCGAACAAGTATTTTGATGTCTTTCATTTTAAAAAGTGGATGACCTTTTATTCCTTTTTCTTTTATGCTTTTGCGGTGAAATTAAACATTTCTCTTTTTAATCACATCATATCACGTCGGAATTCCTAAGAAGTGAAAGGTGGTCTTTTCTCCATCATTTCTGCACATTTACTTGTTAAAGTTAGTGCTGTGACAAATATCTCAGTTATAAAGAGATAAGGAGGAAATGAAAAAATGTTTGAAAAATTAAAAGGTACTTGGGTACTCATTTTAGTTGCTGCCATCTTCATGTTAGGGGCTTGTTCAAATTCGAATGAAGAAGATGCAAACGATGGGGAGCACACAGAACAAACAGCAGACACTGGCCACAGTCATATGGAGATGTCAGGAACAGGCGAAGTTCCTGAAGGATTAGAAGTTGAAGAGAATCCAACTTATGAAGTTGGAAGTAAAGTGATGATTGAAACGGATCATATGGAAGGAATGAAGGGGGCTGAAGCGACTGTTTCTGGTGCCTATCATACAACAGTTTATTCGATTTCGTATACACCAACGAACGGTGGAGAAAAAGTGGAGAATCATAAATGGGTTATTCACGAAGAATTGATGGATCCAGGTGAAGCACCATTGGCTCCGGGAACAGAAGTAAAAACCGATGCTGCACATATGGAAGGAATGGAAGATGCAGCGGTGACCATTGATACAGCTGAAGAAACAACCGTCTATATGGTCGATTTCACGACTCCTGATGGAGAAGAGGTTAAGTACCATAAATGGGTAACGGAAGACGAGTTATCCCCTGCTGAATAAAGTTTAAGAATCTGTCTCGATGGAGGGGCAGATTTTTTTTATAAAAATAATTGACAAAAGATTGAAACGGGAGTAGATTGTGTGTATTCATTGAAAATCTGATATCCACACCTTTTAATCGCTGAATCTAAATTAGAGCGGGGGAACCAATTTTGATACAGTTTCTAATTGTATCTTGGGGTGAATCTTACGTAGTAAGAGGGGGTACTCTCAATCCCTAATCCGACAGCTAACCTCGTAAGCGTTATGTGAAAATTCGAGAGAAGGGTCAAAGGATCTTACCTAGACCATTCTATTTGTGATGGTCTTTTTTCTATGGTGTTGGAAATTTTTCTGAAGGGAAAATCAACATGATGATAAAAAAGAATCGGCTAAGTCCAGCTCAGTTAATGGTCAGTTTCTATGTGCTAGCTGTGATTGTTTCGATGATTCTCCTAAGCTTACCGATTGCGTTAAAGCCGGGAGTCAGTTGGAACTTTCTTGATGTATTATTTACGGCAGTCAGTGCCATTAGTGTTACAGGTCTCTCGGTTGTTTCAACGATAGATACCTTTAGTACACCTGGAATATTCATTCTCATGTTTATTCTTCAATTTGGTGGAATTGGAATTATGACACTTGGCACTTTTGTGTGGATTTTACTTGGAAAAAAGATTGGGTTGAGAGAAAGAAAATTAATTATGACAGACCAGAACCAATCGCATTTATCCGGCTTGGTAAAATTAATGCGTCAAATTTTGGTTATTATTGTCTTAATAGAACTGGTGGGGGCAGCGGTTTTGGGGACTTATTTTCTAACCTATTTCCCTACTTGGCAGGAGGCGTATTTGCAAGGCTTATTTGCTTCTGTCAGTGCGACGACGAATGCAGGTTTTGATATAACAGGCAATTCACTTGTCCCATTTGCCCAAGATTACTTTGTCCAATTTATCAATATCATTTTATTAACATTAGGAGCAATCGGTTTTCCGGTCCTAATCGAATTAAGGGATTATGTTAGAAATAAAAAAGCCAAAATAGGTACTCATTTTTCTTTATATACGAAACTCACGACGGTGACATTTTTTTCATTAATGATATTTGGAACGATTGCCATTTTACTGTTTGAAGCCACCCATTTTTTTGCCAATAAAAGCTGGCATGAGTCATTTTTCTATGCTTTTTTTCAATCATCTACGACAAGAAATGGTGGTTTGGCAACGATGGATGTAAGCGAGTTTTCAGCGGGAACGTTAATGATCCTTTGCTTTTTGATGTTTATTGGTGCTTCACCAAGTTCTGTAGGTGGGGGAATAAGAACGACGACTTTTGCCGTTGTTGTTTTGCTGCTGGTTTCGTTTGCTAAGGGACAGAAGAGCATTAAAGTTTTTCGACGGGAAATTGATGAGGATGACATTCGTAAATCAGTGGTCGTCAGTTTTCTTGCTTTTATGATTTGTTTCATTGCAACGATCATTTTGTTAGAAACTGAGCCATTTTCCATTTTGGAAATTATGTTCGAGGTAAGCTCTGCATTTGGAACGACCGGACTTACGATGGGGATTACACCAGAGCTTAGTTCGATTGGGAAAATTGTCATTACTGCACTCATGTTCATCGGAAGAATCGGAATCCTTTCCTTCATTTTCTTGTTTCATAGTGGAAAACAGGAAGAGAATTATCACTATCCGAAGGAAAAAATTATCGTGGGGTAAAGTAGTGGTTGCGATGATGCAACCACTTCATTTTGCCCATTTGTAGCCGACTCCCCAGACGGTTTGTAAATACTCATCTGCGGCAAAGCCAGCCTTACGGAGCTTGTCTCGTAAATTTCGGACGTGCGAGTCAACGGTTCGGTCCTCGGTCGCCACCTCATAGCCCCAAATTGTGATAATCAAGTGCTCCCTCGTAAACACTTTATTTTGGTTACTTAAGAACAGACTCATCATTGCGAACTCTTTCGGGGTAAGCGGAATATCTTTCCTATTGTACTGTAATTGATAGGAATCGTGGTCTAACACGAGTCCTTTAAAGACGAGTTTGTTTGATAAGCCATTATGTCTCCTCAAAACGGCTTCGATTCGAGCCGTAAGTTCCTCTTCATCAAAAGGCTTCGAAATATAGTCGTCTGCACCACCTTTTAATCCTTTAACAATATCTGATTTGTCACTCATGGCGGTTAACATAATGATCGGAATATCCCAATATTTTCGGATTTCAGCACAAGCTTCCCAGCCATCCATTTCAGGCATCATCACATCCAACAAGACCAGGTCAGCTGTTTCAAATTCTAAAAAGGCAATCCCGTCTTTAGCTGATCGCTTTTTTACACATTTAAACCCAAGGGGTGTTAAATACAAGGATAATAAATCGAGCATCATCGGTTCATCGTCAATTAATAAGATTGTCTTCATTTGTTTTCTCCTTAAAAAGAAGTTCAAACTTTGTACCGACGCCTTCTTTGCTCGTAACAGAAATTTCGGCATCATGGGCATGGACGAGTTCTTGTACGATTGCGAGGCCAAGACCTGTACCACCAAGAGAACGGGTTCTCGACTTATCGATCCGATAAAATCGATTAAAGATAAAGGGAAGATCCTTTTCAGGGATGCCTTTTCCGCTATCTTCTATGGTTAGATGAATGAGTCCTTTCCCTTTCCATGCCTTTAGTTCAATTTTAGCGCCGTCTGTAGAATACTTTATCGCATTATCCAAAAGATTAATTATGATTTGCTCAAGCTTTGTCGGATCGGCCATCAAATTAATTCTTGGCTCACACTCTAGCGTAAAGTGAATATTTTTTTCTGTAAGAGCGGGTGTGAGTTTTTGCACTATTTTTTCTAAAAAAGGAAATAATTCAAGATTTTGTTTGTGGATCAGAAATGTATTTTGGTCCATTTTTGCCAATTCAAATAGCTCTTTAATAAGGCTGGATAAGCGATTGGTTTCGTCAGAGATAATTGTTAAGTACTTTTTTTGCTCTTCTTCACTTAAATTTCGTTTTCTGACAATATCGGTATAGCCCTTTATGTAGGTAAGTGGCGTTCTGAGTTCATGTGAAATGCTGGCAAGAAATTCGCTTCTTTGCTGCTTTAAATAGTTTAATTCAGTAGCGAGTGACTCGATCGACTTGGCCAAGTCACCTAATTCGTCTTTTGATGCTTTCGGAAAAGAGACGGAAAAATTCCCTTTACTAATTTGATAAGTTGCTTCCTTCATTGTGATTAAAGGCTTTGTAATCCCTTTTGAGAGAAAAATAATGATAATGAAGGTGAAAATGACAGACAGGATGCCTGCGAGAAGAAAGTGTTCATTTAAACTATTCATTAACAAATGGACTGACTTAGTATTTTCAAACATAAAGATATAGCCCATCAATTTGTTCTGAAGATAAATCGGACTAATCGTTGCAATATACGGTTCTGTCTTCCAGTTGTTTTCAATTACTTGTCCTTCTCTGGAAATTTGTTGCTCTGGAAGTGGAATGTATTTTTCAAATTGCTCGATCTCTTTAGAGGCCTGAATGATTTCCCCACTTTGATTGGTAATGACGACATCTGTTCGAGATTCCGACTCCATCAAGACGACATGATCAATCGTATCTTCATTAAAATGCTTTTCAAGCACGGAGCGATGTGAATTCCCTCGCGCTTGAAGGGCTTCGATTTCCTCTTCAGCCCGTATATCAGCAATTCCCTTATGCAGGTAGAATAACAATGACGTTATAAGTGAAAAAATAATAACAAAAAATAGAATTCCTAGTTTGATTGATAAATTTTTCAATAGGATCACCTAAACTGATTTCAATATTGAATTAGTGTACCGCAAGAGTGTGGAGAATACGTGCAGATTTTTAGTCTGATACGTTTAGTTCGTAATGATAAAATTGGTCATCTCGAACATAGCCGTGTCTTTCATATAATCGTTGTGCTGAATGATTGTCAGGTGCAGTGCTTAGGCTGATGCTTTTGGCGCCCGTTTGGAGAGCAAACTCTTTCGCTTTCAGTAAAAGCATTGCTCCTACACCTTGTTTTCTTGCGTCCTTTTCTACAAACAGGTCATTCAAAATCCATGCTCTTGCCATCGAGATTGATGAGAAGGTAGGATAAAGTTGTGCAAAGCCTAATGGTCTTTCACTGTTTTTCACGATAAATATAGTAGATTCCTTGTTTTCTAGACGTTCGCTAATGTAACTCCTAGCTCCTTCTAGATCGGTCGGCTGTTGATAAAATTGGCGATACTTATCAAATAGAACGGCGACTTCTTCTAAATCCTCGATTGTTGCTTGTTCGATTTGCATAGGATGCTCCTCCATCGTTTTTTAATGATTTTAACATATATTGGGCAAAAAAAATCGAATATGGGGATACTTCCATACTCGAGTTTGATTAGAATAGAGAGCGGGGCGATGGATGACGGCTTTCTAGGTTTATCCGTAAGTCAAATAGACGTAATTCCGGAAAAAGCGGATGTAATTCCGTAACTTTATCAATAATTCCGTAACTTCGGCCGCTAATTCCGTAACTTTCTCACTAATTCCGTAACTTCCACCGCTAATTCCGGAAATCGCCCCTTATTGTATCATCTGTAAAAACTGTCGTGTCCGTTCTTCTTTAGGATGGCTGAAAACTTCAGCTGGAGCCCCTCTTTCGACAACAATCCCGTCTTCCATAAAGATCACTTCATCGGCGACTTCTTTCGCAAAACGCATTTCATGGGTGACAACGACCATGGTCATTCCTTCTTTTGCGAGATCTTTCATGACTTTGAGCACTTCACCAACCAACTCAGGGTCAAGGGCGGAGGTTGGTTCGTCAAAAAGCATGACGTTTGGTTCCATTGCTAAGGCGCGGGCGATGCCCACTCGTTGCTGCTGGCCTCCGGAAAGTTGAAATGGGTAAATATCGACTTTATCGCCAAGGCCTACTTTTTCAAGCAATGCCACTGCCTTTTTTTGAACCAAATTTCGATCGTCTCTTTTAACCGTTAAGGGCCCTTCCATCACATTTTCCAACGCTGTTTTATGTGGAAACAGATTATAGCCTTGAAAAACCATTCCTGTTTGCCTTCTAAAAACAGAAATGGCCTTAGTGGGAACTCGGGCAGAAAAATCTAACGTTTGATCGCCAATCGTCACGATTCCTGTGGTCGGAACCTCCAATATATTTAAGCATCTTAAAAGGGTTGTTTTCCCTGAGCCAGAAGGGCCGATCACAACGACTACACGACCCTTTTCAACGTGAAGGTCAATTCCTTTTAAGACCTGTAATTCTCCGAAGCTTTTTGTCAATCTGCTAATGGAAATCATTTCTATACTCTCCCTTATTGCGCTGTATATCGATCAAGTCGAGTCTCCAGTTTTCCCTGTCCAATGGATAAAATAAAGCAAATTATCCAGTAGAGAAGGGCTGCTTCACTGTATAAAAGCAAGAATTCATAATTGGTTGCGGCGATTTCCTGCGCCCTTCTAAACATTTCTGTTACTAAAATGAGTGAAGCGAGGGACGTGTCCTTCACTAAGCTAATGAACGTGTTCGACAAAGGCGGGACTGACACTCGAGCTGCCTGCGGAAGAACGATTCTTCGCATCGCCTGACTATAGGACATGCCAATCGAATAAGCGGCTTCCCATTGGCCTTTGGGGATCGATAAAATGGCGGCGCGGATAATTTCGGACGCATAGCCACCGATATTTAAGGAAAATCCGATTATTGCCGATGGAAAGGGGTCAATCGTGATGCCAATCGTCGGCAATCCGTAAAAGATGATAAAGAGTTGGACCAATAAAGGCGTCCCACGAATAGCAGAGACATAGACTCTTGCGATAATTTCAAAAGCTTTAACCCCTGAAATTCTTGCTAAAGCAGTTAATACTGCTAATACAAGGCCAAACACAAAGGTTAAAAGCGTTAAGGGAATGGTATATAAAATAGCCCCCTCCAATAGTGGCAGGAGGGAACTTTTGGCAATAGCGATAAGTTTTTCAATCCGATCGGGGTGAGCGATAATACTATTCAAGTACATTTTCGCCAAACCATTTTTCCGAGATTTCTAAATAGGTACCATCATCAATCATGCCTTGTAAGGCTTTGTTCGCTTCTTCAACGAGGGTATCGCTTCCTTTTCTAAACATTAAGCCACTTTGAGAAGCGTCTGCGCTTTCCGCCGCAATTTTTACCTTGGCATCAGGTCGTTGCTTTAAAAAGTCGAGAACGGTCAATTTATCATTAATGGTAACGTCAATTCGTCCTGAATTTAATAGTTCAATCGCTTGATTGAATCCTTCTACTCCTACTATTTCAGCCCCATATTGTTTGGCAATATCTGCATAATTACTCGTCAAAGATTGGCCTGATTTTAATCCTTCGATGTTTTCAAAGCTTTGAATGAATTCATTATCCTCAGGCACAACAAGGACAGCAGCTGACGTTATATATGGAGCGGAAAAATCATATTTCTCTAGACGATCTTCACGAATTCCGACTTGATTGGCGATCATATCAAACCGTTTAGCGTCCAATCCAGCAAATATTGCATCCCATTGTGTTTCAAAAAATTCAGGCTCAACTCCGATACGTTTGGCGACTTCACGAGAAATTTCTACATCAAATCCTGTTAAATCACCAGCATCATTATGAAAGCTAAAGGGAGGGTAAGTACCTTCTGTTCCAATTCGAAGTTTGCCACTGTCCTTAACTTCAGCTAATAAATCTCCATCCCCGTTGTCAGCATTGTCTCCGTTTCCACAACTCGTTAAAAGAAAAGATAAGAACAGAAAGAAAATGATTCGAGATATTTTCATGCCTTCTTCCTCCTTATTTCTGTTTATTCCTATCATTTGTTTCTTCCAAATTTTTATCCATCCGAGCATCTAAATTGACAGGAGCCAAAGCGGATTGTTATTTTAACTCTGGACTCTGTTGCATGTAGTCGCACGACAAAGGGGAAAATGTATCGATAGGTCCAAAACTAAATCGCTTTTCTATAGGAGGGAAATTAATGTCAGAAAAATTAAACATTGGGGTTATTTTAGGTAGTACACGTGAAGGACGCGTAAGTCCACAAGTAGGAGAATGGGTAAAAGGTATCGCTGATAAGCGTGGGGATGCAAACTACGAAATCGTTGATATTGCCGATTATAAATTACCATTTTTAGGAGAAGGAGATGCACCTGGGATTGCCGCTTGGAATGAAAAGCTTGCTAGCCTAGATGGATTTGTCTTCATTGTTCAAGAGTATAATCACAGTATTACAGGAGCTTTAAAGAATGCGATTGATTTAGCTCGTGAGGCATGGAATAACAAAGCTGCAGGGATTGTCAGCTATGGTTCAACTGGTGGGGCTCGTGCCGCTGAGCATCTACGTGGAATTCTAGGAGAATTGATGGTTGCCGATGTACGTACACATCCAACATTATCTCTATTTACTGATTTTGAAAACTTCTCTGTGTTCAAGCCACAAAATATTCATGATGAAAACATCAACTTAATGCTAGACCAAGTAACAACTTGGAGCCGTGCATTAAAAACCATTCGCCAATAAAGAAAGGAGGCTGACGCAAAGTCAGCCTCTTTTTCTTTATTGTCTAGCAATTAATAATGTGGATAAAATGTTCGTATAAACAGTATCGGTATGAAATGATAACAGGAAAATTTCCGCTTAATGAGCAAGCATCATGAAAAAGAGCCAAAATAACAGGAAAAATTCCTGCTATTCCCTCAAAAAATGCCAAAATAAACGATTTTGCTCTCCATAAGCGGAAAATCTTCCGTTATTTCCCCTAAAAGGGACTCCATTGCCGAGATAACAGGAAAATTTCCGCTTAAGTGATGTTTGGAACGAATGAGACAAACCGGAAGCTTCCTTACATTTTGTAGTCCTTTTTTCTCATTTAGAAGGCGCCCGATCCGCCACCACCGCCGCCGGCTCCACCACCTGTCGAGATCGAGGAGCTGCCTGAAGACGAATCAGCGGTTGTGTTTTTATAGGCTGAGTGAAAGCTTGAAGAAGCCATTGGTCCAATAAGCATTAGCGTATGAAGATTTGCGGTAGAAGGATCCCAGACATTGTTTTGCTGAACAGGAGTCCTAAATGACTGAATAAATTCCTCATTGGCTTCGATAATTTTTTTGTCATTCATGCCAACACCATAAATATAGGAACGCATTTGTTCATCGCTTGTTAAGCTTTCCCATTCTTTCATGGATACTTTTGGTAGTTGTTCTTTCATACGCCGCCATTCATGTGTCATCATAAGTCCATTCCAAGTTTTTGGTCTGTACATTAAGGCCAGTATGAGGTAAACGATAAACAAAACTAGTAAGGCAAAGAACCATCCGAATAATTCGAATCCTAGTGTAACGAAACCAAAAACTAATTGAAGGATGCCTATCGTGCCAAGGAAAGACCGGATCTTTCCACTTTTCTCGTATAACTCTTGCTCTTTTACTTCATTTTGAACAGCTTTTTGCCATTCCTGCATCTTCGTTTGGTATTTTCCATGATTAAGTTTGTTTTTCGAGTATTTTTGTAAGTCCTCAAAACGAAACTCACCGTTTGAGCCGATGTCATGAAAGAGAAAATGAATCAGAATCTCTTCATGCTTGATAGGAGTATACGTATTCACTAAGCGAAACATGTCCCCAGTTTTTGTTACATATCCTTTTCGTACTAGATCGAGAAGGGCAGCAGATATGGCTTCTGTTGGAATATGTCCTTTTGTAAAATAAATCATTGCCGGTATGCTTAATGTTTGCTTTGGGATGAAAAATGCTTGATGTATTTTCCGCTCTACATCGATCTTTTTTCCACGTGCGCGCATGCCAGCGACGAAAGAAAATAGGAGTAAGAAGATAAGCGAGCCAATTACAACAAAGAATGAAATATTGTTAAGTCTTTCCTGCGTGGCCGCTCTTGCTGCTGCTTTTTCGTAAAGCTCTGTCCGTGCTTGGGCAATGTCGTCTTTTATCACCTTGTCCGCAGCCACGTTAGCTGCCGGAAAAAGGGAAGCTGGATAGGCAACGCGAATATCTCCATTCTCCCCATCAGGAACTTCTCCTAATTGAAAAAGAACAGAACCATCTTGTTGAATCATTTCTCGATCAAATGCTTCATCATAACCGAATGCCAATACATCATTTGTCGCCGCTGGAGGGTGGATGACGATGGTCATTTTTTCATAGGTTGATTCATTTCGGTCATCAAAGAAGGGCCAATAGAACTCTGCCACATCTGTATACACATCGACACCATTTTCAATCGTATAAGTCAACTCAACGGTGATGGTTTCATCAGAACCTTTGCGGTGAATTTTATACAATTCCTCCTCTTTTTCAATCTTTAATGATTTGCCATTCTCGCTTGCTTTAAAATCGGTAATCTTTGTTCCTTCTTTGGGGAAAATCTCTCTTGTGATCCCGTTAAAGTCTCCGTCAAAGGAATAGGTATGAACTTCCTGGACATGGACCTCACCATTTTCTTGTAAAAAAGCGTCTATATGAACAGCTGTAATCGAATAATCGACTGCATATCCGACTCTTGGAAGGAAAAAGAACATCAAAATCATGACGAATAAAGTTAAAATTGCTTTTCTTTTCATTAAATCGATCACCTACCTTCTATATTGATGGCTGTTTTCGTACGGATGGTCCTAGCGCTGACCATTCCGATTTATAAGTAGCGAAGTACCACGGATGGAATTGTTTTTGCTTGCCAGTATAAATAATGATGGTAGCAACAATATTTGAGAAAAGAGCTCTATTAATTTACGGTCCATTAACGAAAAAGTTTCATATCTCATTGTTAGTATGTATCTCCGTTTTGAAAAAACTCCACTATATGGAAAATGTAATCGCTTAAATAAAATAAATAGTAAAAATGCTTAAAAAATTCATATTTTAGTAAAGTATTTCCTCTATAAGTTTCTCGTTTTGACCGATATAATTCTTAATATATCGATCGATTCGCAAAGATTTTTATCGGCATCTTTTTAGAATTACTAGAATAGTCATGCGAATTTCATAAATGAGAAGGAGTAGAGAGAGATGAAAAAGTTATTTGCAAAATGGAGATTGAGTTTAAAAGCCAAACTTTATATTATATTTTTGGTCTTTTTAATTGTCCCAACGTTTATTGTTAGTTTCTTTTCTTATGAGAGTGCGGAAAAGGAGCTTGGGAACGAATTACTTGAAGGAGCGAAAGGGAATGTTTCCTTATTAAATTCAAATATTGATTATACCTTTTCCCCAAAATTACATGATGCCGAATATTTTTCCCAACAGTTAAAGTCTGGACTTTATGAAGATCTCAGTTCCACTTCAGAGTTAAAGACGATGTTAAAGCAATATATTGATACCCATCCAGAGGTAATGGTTGTATATGTGGGGACAGCTGATGGACGGATGATAACTTATCCTGAAATCGATTTACCAGCTGATTTTGATCCGAGGACTCGCTCATGGTATACCGATGCAGAAGGCGATAAAAGTAATACGGTAATCACTTCTCCTTATATTGATGCGGCTTCAGGTGGGATGGTTGTTTCGGTTGCGCATTCGGTAGCAGACGGTTCAGGTGTATTCGGAATGGATATTGATATTCAGACGATGCAGGAAATCGCAGAAGATGTCGTCATCGGTAAAGAAGGTTATGCGATATTATTAGATTCAAGCAAAAACTTCGTTGTTAGCCCAAATGCAGAAGTCGGAGCACCGGCAGAGGAAAGCTTTTACGAAAAGCTATATGCTGAAGAAACAGGCAACTTTGAGTACGTTCTTAACGGTGAGAAGATGGAGATGACGTTTGTCACGAACGAAACGACAGGCTGGAAGATCGCCGGTACATTTTATGAGCAAGAGATAAAGGATACGGCCAAGCCTATTCAAAATATGTCTCTCATCGTACAAGCCATATCGCTTGTGATCGGCCTTGTGATTGTCTTTCTAGTTGTTCGCTCGATTACAAAGAGATTAAAAGATTTACAACTGAAAGCATATAAAATTGGTGCTGGAGACTTAACAGAAAATATAGAGGCAAAAGGAAATGATGAAATTAGTGAATTGGCTCATTCCTTTAGCGATATGCAACAAAACTTGCGCAATTTATTAGGGAAATTAGAAGAGAGTTCTGTGCAACTGTCGGCCTCAGCGGATCAATTAACGGCAAGTTCTGAGCAGACGAGCCAGGCTACGGATCAGGTGGCAACGGCGATTGTCGAAGTGGCAAGTGGGGCGGAGCAACAAACGCAATCGATAGATGTAACGGTCGAAGCCATTAATGAACTTTCACAAGGTTCAACGCTTATTGCTAAAAGTTCCCATGCAGTTACTGAGCTAACAAAAGCAACAACAGAAAAAGCAGAAGAAGGCGGCCAATCGGTTAGCAAAACGATGGAGCAAATGAAGTCGATTGATGCTTCTGTTCAAGAATCCAATGAAATTATTAAGCTTTTATCACAACGTTCTAACGAAATTGGTTCAATTTTAGAAGTGATAACCGGAATTGCCGATCAAACGAATCTCCTTGCATTAAATGCAGCAATTGAGGCAGCGAGAGCGGGAGAAGCTGGAAAAGGATTTGCCGTCGTTGCTGATGAAGTAAGAAAGCTGGCGGAACAATCGCAAGTTTCTGCCCAGCAAATTGCAGAGCTCATCCAGACGATTCAACGAGATACCGAGTCGACTGTCGAGAAGATGTCCCATGTGACAGATGATGTGAAGGACGGTCTTAATGTCTCCAATGAAGCAATTCAAAAATTCAATGAAATTTTAACAAGTATGAAAGATATTACACCGCAAATGGAGTCGATTTCTGCGACAGCAGAGGAAATGTCTGCAGGCTTGCAGGAAGTGGAAGTCGTGGCAAATGAAGTGGCCGATTTTGCGAAAAATAATGCAGCAACATCAGAGGAAGTGGCGGCTTCAACGGAAGAGCAATTAGCTTCCATGGAGGAAATCTCGATTTCAGCTAAGTCTCTCGCACAAATGGCAGAGGAATTGCAAGAGCTTATTCAAAAATATAAATACTAATAGAACGAGAATGCGGTCTTCTTTATGGAGACCGCATTTTTGGTGGTTTCCAATATATAGAACGTGTTTACATTATTTCACAAAACTGTTTAATAGGACTTCTTTAACAGGTATAATAGAAGACATAGATAACATCGTTCCTTAAGGGGAGGAGTAATCGGAATCTTAGAAAGCGAAAGCAAGGGGGAGAAATACATGAGTCAGTATACGTCAACAGGGATTCAAGGACTTGACTTTCTACTTAATGGCGGATTTCCGACGGGTGCTTCGATTTTAATAGAAGGGTTACCTGGAACAGGAAAAACGAATTTAAGTATGCAGTTTCTCTATAATGGTGCTGTACAATATGATGAGCCAGGAATATATATTACATTTGAAGAACTACCTGGACAATTATATAAAGAAATGAAAGCGTTTGGTTGGGATATTCCAGCATTAGAACGTGAAAATAAATTGAGAGTAATTTGTATCTCGCCACAGGTGTTATTAGAACAAATGGAAAAGCAGGATGGGTTGTTTGAGCAAATGATCCGTGAGATTGGCTGCAAAAGAGTGGCGATCGACAGCATTAGTCTTTTTCAGATTGGTGATGAGAGCGTTGAAAAGAAGAGGAAGACGCTTTATAAGCTTCGTAATATTTTAAGAAAGTTCAATTTAACATCATTGCTCATCCAAGAGCAAACGTCCACGATGGATCCTGAAACATCCTATATTAATTATGTTGTTGATGGAGTCATTCGCTTATCACTGACAGATTACAAAGAGCATTATCGAAAGCGAACGCTTGAAGTGTTAAAAATGAGAGGTCGGAAGATTATAGAAGGGGAGCATATTTACCGGATTACCGATCAGGGCATTCATTTATTACCTGCTTTTTCAATGGTTGAAGACAAGGCACATATGTATAACTCTTCAGCGGTCACAACGGGGATTGCGAAACTCGATCAACTTCTGGATGGAGGGATTCCTGAAGGATCGGCATTTATTTTAGATACGAATAGTAAAGCGAATTATAAATACTTAGCCGTATCGATTGCCGCAAATCGCCTGTTAGCAGGAGAAAATTTAATCATTCTATTATCAAGTCTTTCAACGATTAATGATTTGGAATTTCTTTACGGACTTTACGGGGTAAATTTAAAAGAGTATGTGGCCAAAAAGAAGATTTACTTCATTGAACATTATAATCGTCCTGCTCCATCAGGCTTTGAGGGTGCGATTTTGGATGTATCGAATTTAAATAATGATGAGTATAGAGAGAGACTAATGAATGGTTTAGATCCGTTTATCAATGCAAGCTTGAATCAACATGAAAAGTGGTTTGTTTACTATGATTTAAATACAATTGTTTCCCAGAGAGGTAGAACATTCCTTGAAACCTTCTATGCGGAAGAAATTTCTAGACTTAATTCAGCAGGATTCAGCGTTCTCGCATTGTCCAATTTTACCGAGCTAGGACCGCAATTATCAAGCTTTATTGAACGTACCTCAAATGGAGTTATCAAAACATGGGTTGAAGGAAGCTACCAATATGTCCAGTTATTGAAATCACCAATGGGCAAAATGTCAGCTCCATTGCTTATCGAGAATATAAATACTAAGCCATATATTAATCTGATATAGGAGGGGGAAACGACATGATACATTTTAATCCCCTGAAAGTGGAGTGTACCCTTTTCTTCGAAGAAAATCCTTACACGTTGGAGACAGCTGAAGGACTTGCATCGAGGTTAGGAAGAAAATCAACCGAGCTAGTACTCATTTTAGAGCATTTGGTAAGTGTCTCGATTCTTGAAAAGATTGGTGATGGAGATCAGGCCATTTATCGGTATGTTCAACCTGATAACTTCCAAATTCCGAGGGAAGTCGTATGGGAGTAGAAAATACCATCCAAAGCCTTCAGAATGGCTATGCCCATTTACTTGATATAATGATTGTCATGGTCGATGAAAATCGCTCTCCCAAGACGGAGACTTCGTACTCGAAAAGGGAGTATGAGGAATCATTTTCAATGCAAATAGTGAGGGCCATTCCAAACTTAGCGAAAATAAAAAGTAGTATTTATGTGGATATTTTGCCAGGTTTAAAGGTGCTCGTTTCACCCGTTAGGATAAGTGAACTGGAGAGGTATTATTTAATTGGCGGTGTAATCCTAGTGGATGAAACTGTTGAGGTTGTGAAGCGCTACTTACAAGAACATGCAGAGGGGAAAGTCTTTCTTCAACATTTGGATTTGTTAAAAATTGTTACGAAAGAGGAAAAAATAAACATTCTCGCTGCTTTTCAGCAATTGTCTCAATCGATTCAAGCGATCCATCATACTCAACTGAAAATGGAAGCTTATCAAAAGAAAATTTCCCAAGCAAAATTGGCTGTTGGGTATCTTACCGATGAACGATTCAATTTAGATCTTCTTCTCCAACAATTTAAAGACATACATCCAGAACTAAGCTTCGTTGGAATCGCTGTTTATAAGGAAGAGGAGAATTTCTCGGTCCAGCATTTTATTGGCAATACCCACGCCTCAGTGATAGGAAGCGAGGTTGCTTTAGGGGAAGGTTTTTTAGGACAAGCGCTCGTAACAGACGAGTACATGTATTGGACGCACTTACAAGACGATCCACGTTTGCTCCCATATAATAATTTTGGTCTAACACCCAAAAGCTTATTTTGCCACCCGATCAAAATAGGAAAGCAAACGAAAGGGCTTTTATATGGAGGGAGTGAAAAGGCAGAGGGGCCATTTCATGCTGAGGATATTAGCATTCTCGCATCTTTTATCGGTGTTTTCATGGTGCATCAAAGCCTACGGGAGAGCTTTAATCATCATCTTCTTCAGCTATCTACATTTAATGAAATATTCAGTGTGATGACGAAAGTAAATAATATGAAAAGGGTCCTCTATATTTTAATTGATATGGGGATGAATATTTTATCTGGCTCCTTTGCTTGTGTCCTTTTTAAGGAAATGCAAGAGGAGAATAAGTTATCATTCTTATCAAGAGGAATGAAAAATGACCATTTACATCAATATGGTCGTGACTTAGGAAAAAGATATTTTGGCAGCATGCCGCTAGAAGATACGAAGGGGAGTTTTCACCAACTGGATAATGGAAGTCTCGTCTACGAAATGCCGATTACATTTCGAAATGAAGTATTTGGTGTGCTTAGCATTGGCGTACGAAGCAAGGATGAAGTCAATCCATATATCCCCTTTTTATCAAGTTTGGGTATCGCTGGCGGAATCTCGCTGTACTTGTTACAAAAGGAATCTGTGCAACAATCGGATGAAAAAACGGTCCATCTTCTATCAAGAATGTTGGAAAAACAGGAACCAGGAAAATTTGAACGGAGTGTACAAGCCCAAGAGCTCATTGGTGCATTTGCCCATGAGCTAGGCTTATCGATTCAACAAATCAATGCATTACGGAATGCGTGTACACTTGCTTTCTATGAACAGGACGTGTTACTAGATTCCCTTTCAGAAAAAGAAACGATGGAAATCATGGAGCACTATTTCCAAGCAAAAGTGATGAAAAGTGTTGAAAATAGATTAGCAAAGATCCTTTTTATTGTTCTCCATCATGTTGGTGAGAAGATCGATATTCAATTAAAGCAGCGTCTTATCGATGAACCGCTTTTCCAACAGTTTGAGGAATGGGAATCGAAGAATTATATGGCTGAAATTGAAATTTCAATGGGAGCAGAAACCCCAGTGGAAGTAGGATTAGGAAAAGATGAGATGAAGGCAAGATTAAATCTTTCGAATCGGGAGATGGAAGTGTTGCATCAAGTTTTAAAAGGCTTGAACAATCGTGAAATTGCTCAATCTCTTTTTATCAGTGACCATACTGTAAAGAATCATATGACGAATATTTTGCAAAAGCTTGGAGTTACTGACCGCTCCCAAGCGATTGCAAAGGTGTATCAAATGGGCTACACGCCCCAATAAAAAACTGCTGAGGATTATAATCTCAGCAGTTTTTTTACGTCTAGGATCCTATTCCTAGTGAGGAAATAGGGAGACTAGGGGGATAGTTATAAACCAGTGTTTCTTGCAAAATGAAGATACGAGTGGTTAAAGAAACTCGATCGGAGGAGAGAGGATGGAAGAATCACTACTGTTAAGTTTAGTTGTCTTATACATTCAAAAGGGATGGGATCCTCATATGCTCTCTGCAAAGTATGGGGTTACTGATACCCAATTGGGAAAATACTTAACCCTTTTAACTGAGAAAAAATTGATTTTTAACATAAGCGGGACGTATATATACATCCTTCCCGAAGAGGCTTCCTATCGTAAATAGGTGGGAATAGGAACATTGTCCTAAAAGAAAGAAAATAGAGGAATTGGGAATTAGAGGGGATTACTAAAAGTGTGAAAATTCTCCAAAATAAGGGTAACAAGAACAGGAAGTGTTCAAGAGGAGGATGGACATGGAGCGAGTAAAGGAAGGGGAAAAAATTCTTAAAGAAATATCTGAGCATAAAAGAAAATTGGTGCGTATTGCAGCGGATAAGGGGCTACATAGTTCTGAGACGATTCGCTGTAGCCAGGAACTCGATGAGTTAATCAATTCATTTTATCGATGCTTACATACCAATTATGAAAATAGTCGGTAATGACTTCAAGAAAATGGAATTTACCAATATTTACAGCATATGGAGAACGGAAAAATTCTTATATGATGAAAGAGTAGATAAGTTCGGAGAGTTAAGTTAGAAATTATGTTTACGAAAGGGAAATGAAAATGGGATTATTAAATCTATTATCTCCTAATCAAAAAGATAAAAAGAAAAAAACTAGTGACTTTTTTTCACTTTTTACCGACAATCCAGAAGCGATCATTATTCTCGACTTTGAAGGTGAAATTGTTTCCATAAATAAAAACTTGAGTTCCCTCTTAGGATATCGAATGAAGGAAAAAGATCAACTTGAGACATATTTATTTCAATCAAGAGAACATGATAAAGTTCGGTATCATTTTCATAAGGCGACGCAAGGATTTTCTACTTCTTTTGAGATGTCTATACAGCAAAAAAATGGACATGCCCTTCCAATTAAGATTGAACTCGTTCCATCTGAGACCTTTATATTTGCTGTATGTAAGGATATGACAGCAGTTAAGAGCTATGAAAATAAAATTACTCGAATCAGCCATCAATTAGAAGACTCTCAAATGATTACAAATATTGGGAATTGACAGTGTGATGTCAAATCAAATAAAATCCATTGGAACAAACAATCTTATAAGATTATGGGAATTTCTGATGAAGAATTCGAGGTTACGAGTGACGTTGTATTACGTTTTGTACATCCACATGATAAAAAGAAATATCGTGAAAATTTCCGCTTCATTTTAGAAAAGAAAGAAGATCTTGATTTCGAGCATCGCATCGTCCGTGCAGATGGTGTAGAGCGAGTTGCTTTCATAAGAGCGAATGTTATTTTGGATGAAGATGGGGAAGTTGAACGCATTTTCGGGACAGTTCAAGATATTACTGAAGTTCGTACGTTAGAATTGAAATTAGAGGAAAGTGAAGGACGATTCCGCTCGGTTGCTGACCACTTGTCAGTCGGAATTTGGTCCCATGATCTGATAAAAGACGAAATGACGTTTTGTTCAAAAGGGTTAGGAGAAATTTATGCTATTCGTTTAGATGTGCTGAAAGAAGATCCACGAGCTTGGAGAGAATTTATTTGGCAAGGAGATATTGGTGGACTAGAGAGGAATGAACGCCTCTTAGAACTTGGAGAAGAGATTAATGAACAGTTTCGTATTGTTGCCGCCAATGGACAAATTAAATGGCTTGATGGTCAAATTATTCCGCATCTTGATCGCGAAGGAAATCTTGTTCGTTTAGATGGAATTGTTAGAGATGTTACTGAAAAAGCCAATTATACCGAATCATTAGCCTTTATTGCGGATCATGATTACTTAACAAAATTACCAAACCGAAGATACAATGAGAGAAAACTACAAGAGTTAATTGAAGTTTCTAGTAGCAAAAACGATGCATTTTCTGTTTTTTATCTAGATCTGGATCGGTTCAAAGAAATAAATGATACCTTTGGGCACGAACTTGGAGATAAATTCCTTGTCAGTTTCTCAGAGCGTATGCAAAGTTACTTAGGTCCAGACGTGTTTCTTGCTCGTATTGGTGGAGATGAATTTATCATTTTGTCAAATGAGACAAAGCGATTAGAGGATGCGATGGAGCTTGCTAATGCTATCATCGATGAGGTAGAAAAGCCATTCTATTTGGATGGATATGAACTTCTAGTCTCGACAAGCATCGGAATCAGTATGTACCCGATGGACGGGAAAGATTGTCGGACACTGTTAAGAAATGCTGATGCAGCGTTATTCAAAGCAAAAGAATCAGGGCGAAATAATTGTCAGGTATTTTCTACGTCAATGAATGTCGAGTCCTTTAAGCTCTATCATTTAGCAAAGGACTTAAAGAAATCCCTTATTAATGAAGAACTATATGTGGAGTATCAACCAAAGGTCAATCCTAAGACATCTAGAATCGAAGGTGTAGAAGCCCTTGTTCGTTGGAATCATCCGGAATGGGGAATCGTTTCCCCAAATGAATTTATCCATTTAGCAGAGGAAACGGGATTTATTTTTAAAATGGGAGATTGGGTCACTAGAGAGGTTTGTGAAACTTTAGGAAAGTGGAAAAAGCACGGACTTCCACTGATCCCGGTATCTGTTAATGTTTCACCGAAGAAATTGTTAAAAGCAGATTTCGTGGCGACACTTAAGCAAATGATTCAAACAGCGGAAATCGAACCTAGTCTAATTGAATTAGAGCTAACAGAGCAAACGATTATAATGAATACAGAAGCAACGAAACATACTATTACCGAATTAAAACAGTTTGGTGTGAAGATAGCCCTTGATGATTTTGGGACAGGCTATTCATCAATGTCTTATTTAAAGGATTTGGATATTGATACGTTAAAAATTGATAAATCCTTTATTGATGGTGTGACATTGAAAAATGCAAATGATGCGATCGTTAAAAGTTTGATCTACTTATCGAAGGATATTGGCATCAATATTGTTGCTGAGGGAGTGGAAACAAGGGAACAACTTAACTTTCTTCTGCAACAAGAATGTCAACAAATTCAAGGCTATATTTATAGCAAACCTGTACCAGCTAAAAAGCTTCAATCCTTATTAAAAAAGGGATACATTGAACCTCTGCATACAAGTGCAGTAGCTGAGGCGATTAAAAATAGAAGAAAATACTATCGTATTAGTTTAGATACACCACTTACGGCAGAAATGACGATCGTTAAATTTAAGAATAAGGAAGTAAAGCTCGGTTCTTCAAGAGCGATCATCGAAAATTTAAGTCTTGGAGGGCTTAAATATCTATCCAACATTAACTTACCTATTCAAAAAGACATGGTTATCATGATTACGACAGAGATCCTTGGCATGGAAGTCAAATTTTTTGGATGTAATGTGTGGAAACTTGAAGAAAATGACCTTCACGAATATGGCTTTGAATTCATTCTTAATGAAGTGGAACGGGATCGACTGGCACCACTATTCAACAAAATGCTCCTCCAACTAAAAGAAAGCGCAATACTTCCAGATTCAAGTGTTTTGCAGGACAAGATGAGTGCTTATTTGAAGGGGTAAACAATGATTGCTTTTGGTGTCCTGAGAAACATTCAAGGGACACCTTTTTGTCTATCCTTATTTTGAAATGAGGTTAAAAAGTGAACGTGATTTTTAAAAATAGGTATTTTTACCTATTTACGAAAGGGTTTGTCCATCTTTATTACTACTGTCGAAAAATGTTATAATTAGTCTAATTGTGGTGTAATATCTCAAAAATGGTTGGCTTATGGAAAAGTAGTGTTAGCAGGTCCGTTGATAGTAAGTAAAAGTCGAGAAAAGGAGGATGAAAGATGGGGCTATTCAATTTATTTTCTCATACTCAAAAAGATATTATCGATACATCTAGTAAGTCTTTCTCGCTTTTTACAGACAATCCGGAGGCTATTTTTATCGTAAATTTTGATGGGGAAATTGTCTCTCTAAACAAAGCGTTAAGCACACTTCTAGGATATCGAATGAAGGAAAAAGCACAATTAGAACAGTCTTTTTTTCAAGCAAAGAAAAGTGAGAAGATTCGGTATTATTTTCATAAGGCGAGCCAAGGAATCACAACAACATTTGACATGAAGATGGAAAAGAAGTCTGGTCAAGAGATTCCAATTAAGATAACACTTATTCCCTCTGAAACTTATATTTTTGTGGTCTGCAAGGATATGTCAACTGTAAGAGACTATGAAAAAAAGATAACCCGAATGGAACAGCAATTAGAGGAGTCGCAAAAGCTTACCAATTTAGGAAGTTGGGATTATGACGTAAAGTCAGATAAGACGAATTGGAATGATCGACTCTACGAGATTTTTGGGATTGAAAAGAAAAATGGTGAAATAAATTGGGAGAAAACTCTACAATATGTACATCCTGATGATAAAGAGATTTATTGTGATAGCTATAAAAAAACACTTGAAGAAAAGCGAGATTTCGATTTTGAACACCGCATTGTTCGAGATGATGGTCAAGTACGTGTCATTTTCGTTCACTCGAATGTCATTCTTAATGAAGAAGGAGAAGTTGCACGTATTTTCGGAACAATACAGGATATTACGGAATTCAGGGAACTTGAAACTAAGCTTGAAGACAGCGAGGAACGCTTTAATTCAGTGGCAAATCGTTTAAAGGTTGGCATTTGGTCACATGATCTGATTGCCAATGAAATGGTTTTTTGTTCAAAAGGATTCGGGGAAATATTCGATCTTGATATAGAAAAAATGAAAGTGAATCCAATGCTTTGGAAGGAATCTATCTATATAAAAGATCGAGAAGAGATTGAAAAGAACTTCTTGCTTTTAGCACGTGGGGAAGAAATAGAACACCAATTTCGAATTACGGACAAGAATGGACAATTGAAATGGGTGGAAGGGCAAATTACTCCTTTTTTGAATCAAGTCGGAAAATTGATCCGTGTGGATGGGATTGTTAAGGATATTACAGATATGGTTCAGCAAAAAGAGACTCTTGCCTTCTTATCTAATCATGATCATCAGACGAATCTCCCAAATCGGAGGTATTACGATAGAACATTACAACAGTTTATCTATCAGTTAAATGGGCATGATGAAAAACTAGCCGTTTGTAAATTAGATATTGACCGTTTTAAATTCGTGAATGAAACCTTAGGATACGACATCGGAGATAAATTATTAGTGAGTTTTACCGAGCGGTTACAATTGATTATAGGTAAAGAGCCATTTATTGCGCGTATCGGTGGAGATGAATTTGCCATCATTTTTAATAAAATTGAGGGATTAGAAGACGCCCTCAAGATGGCGAAGGTCATTATTAAAGAGATGGAAAAACCATTTTATATTGATGACTATGAATTATTTATCACGACGAGTATTGGTATTAGTATATATCCAGTAGATGGAGAAGATTCTCGGACCCTTTTAAGCAATGCAAATGTTGCCTTATATAATGCAAAAGAATTAGGGAGAAACGATTGGCAGCTATTCTCGCCTTCCATGAATGTAGAGTCCTTTAAGTCCTATCATTTGGAGAAGGATTTAAGAAAATCACTGATGCACAAAGAGCTATATGTGGAATACCAACCAAAGGTGAACCCTAATACTTCAAGAATTGAAGGGATAGAGGCTCTTGTGCGCTGGAATCATCCAGAGTGGGGAGTGGTTTCACCATCTGAATTTATTCCTTTGGCAGAAGACAGTGGTTTTATTTTTAAACTAGGTGATTGGGTGATGCAGGAGGTTTGCGAAGCCCTTGGCAGATGGGTAAAGCAAGGCCTTCCCGTTGTTCCTGTGTCTGTCAACGTATCGCCTAAGAGATTATTGAAATCAGATTTTGTTCAAACCGTTCAAGAAATGATTTTTGCTGCGGGAATCGATCCAAGCTTAATAGAATTAGAACTGACAGAACAAACGATTATAAGAAATACAGAAGCGACCAAACAAATCATTTCAGAACTGAAAGCATTTGGCGTCAAAGTGGCACTGGATGATTTTGGGACAGGCTATTCATCGTTGTCGTATTTGAAGGATTTGAATATGGACACTTTAAAAATTGATAAATCTTTCATTGATGGCATTACATTGAAAAAAGAAAATGATGCGATCGTCAAAAGTTTAATTTATTTGTGTCGAGAGATCGATATTAATGTAGTCGCTGAAGGCGTAGAAACGAAAGAGCAACTAAACTTCTTGCTTCAGCAGGAGTGTCAACAAATACAAGGGTATATTTATAGTCGCTCTGTATCGGAGAAAAAAATTAAATCTTTGCTGAAAAAAGAATATATTAAACCATTACAAATAAATGCGTCAGCTGAAGCGATTGAAAATAAAAGAAAGTTTTATCGAATACGGCTAAGTACTCCCTTAACAGCTGACATGACCATCGTTAAATTTAAAAGTAAAGAAGTGAACTTAGGTTCATCTAAGGCGATCATCGAAGATTTAAGTCTTGGAGGATTAAAATTTATTTCAACTATTAACTTACCTGTTCAAAAAGATATCGTCATTCAGATAAGCACACAAATTTTAGGAATTGAAGTTAATTTTATTGGCATCAATGTGTGGAAACTTGAAGAAAATGATATATACAATTACGGTTTTGAATTTATAATGAATGAAGTAGAGAGGGATCGACTGGCACCATTATTAAATAAAATGGTCATCCAACTAAAAGAAAGTGCGATACTTCCAGATTCAAGCATTTTGCAGGAAAATAAAGTTACTTATTTAAAAGGATAGCATTTGATACGGTCAGCAGAAACTTTAATCGAGGAACTGCTGGCCTTTTTGTTGTATGAGTATCCTCTCTTGTCTATCCATTCGAAAAAGGCTATTCTTAGTTTAGTAGCTATGTATCTAGTATGAAGAAGGTGTAGATAGTGTTTACGAAAATGATAATGGCACTTATTTTACCAGGACTTCTTGTCGTGTTATTTAGTAGGGTAACCTACAATCGCTATATAGGTCTCCTCTTGACAGTCGCATTAATCGCAGCATCTGTCTATAAAGGCTACACAAACTCTTTTCTATTAATCGTGATCGACGCCCTCTCTCTAACAACTGGTTTTTGGTATGCGCATCAAATGTTGGTGAGGGGGAGGAAGTAAAGACTTACAAAGACATTGAGCTAGCGACCAATGGAATTACGCTATGGTCGTTTTTTATTTGGTGAACAGGCCAGACCAAATCCGCAATAAACCGTCAAACACCCGCAATGATTACCGATTTACCCGCAATAAATCCCCAAACCCCCGCAATTATCGTCAAAACACCCGCAATCAAGCGCAAAACCCCCGCAATGATGCCTATATCCTCGACAATCACCACCATCAGTACAACCCAATTCATGAAAAACGCAGCTTCCCCACCAAAACTGAGCCAAACTTATAAAAAAAACGAATATCCGTTCGCATATTGTTGGTTAGTTTCTGGATGTTTGTGGTAGAATGGGAATATGAGTTTTTCGGAATGAGTGGAGAGGGAGGCTTTAGTGTGAAGGATCAGTTTGAATTGGTTTCAAAATATTCACCTCAAGGGGATCAACCGGAGGCAATACGAAAACTTGTTGAGGGAATAAAAGAGGGGAAAAAGCATCAAACCTTGCTTGGAGCGACAGGAACGGGGAAAACATTTACGATTTCCAATGTGATTAAGGAGATCAATAAACCGACCCTTGTGATTGCTCATAACAAAACGCTGGCAGGACAACTTTATAGTGAGTTTAAAGACTTTTTTCCTGATAATGCCGTTGAGTACTTTGTCAGCTATTATGACTATTTTCAGCCCGAGGCATACGTTCCTTCCACTGATACATTTATTGAGAAGGATTCAAGCATCAATGATGAAATCGATAAGCTACGTCACTCAGCAACCTCATCGTTATTTGAGCGGAAAGATGTCATTATTATTGCCAGTGTGTCATGTATATATGGATTAGGTTCGCCTGAGGAATATCGGGAAATGGTTCTTTCGTTAAGAACAGGGATGGAGATAGAGCGGAATCAGCTGCTCCGTCGCTTAGTTGACATTCAATATGAACGAAATGATATTAACTTCCAACGTGGTACCTTCCGAGTAAGAGGCGACGTTGTCGAAATATTCCCAGCATCAAAGGATGAGCATTGCTTACGTGTGGAATTTTTCGGTGATGAAATTGATCGCATTCGTGAAGTCGATGCATTAACCGGTGAAATTATGGGAGAAAGAGAACATGTTGCGATTTTCCCAGCATCCCACTTCGTAACCCGTGAGGAAAAAATGAGAGTGGCGATTGAGAATATTGAAAAAGAACTAGAAGAACGCTTAAAGGATTTGCGCGATAACAACAGGCTTCTTGAAGCCCAGCGCCTCGAACAAAGAACCCGCTATGATCTCGAAATGATGCGAGAAATGGGTTTTTGTTCCGGAATTGAAAACTATTCAAGACATTTGACATTAAGACCGTCCGGTTCAACACCGTATACATTGCTTGACTATTTTCCAGAGGACTTTCTTATGGTCATAGATGAGTCACATGTTACGTTGCCACAGGTGCGTGGAATGTTTAATGGGGACCAGGCTCGGAAACAGGTGCTCGTAGATCATGGATTTCGTCTGCCTTCAGCACTTGACAACCGTCCTTTACGGTTTGAAGAATTTGAAAAGCATATTTCTCAAGCTGTATATGTTTCTGCTACACCGGGTCCATATGAAATTGAACATACTCCTGAAATGGTGGAACAAATTATTCGACCAACAGGGCTTCTTGATCCAACGATTGATGTGAGACCAATTGAAGGACAAATTGATGATTTAATCGGCGAAATTCAGGAACGCATTAAACGAAATGAACGTGTTCTTATCACGACATTAACCAAGAAAATGTCTGAGGATTTAACCGATTATCTAAAAGAAATTGGTATAAAAGTAAATTACCTGCACTCTGAGGTAAAGACACTTGAACGGATTGAGATCATTCGCGAGCTTCGTCTTGGAAAATACGATGTTTTAGTCGGGATAAACCTTCTCCGTGAAGGTTTAGATATTCCAGAGGTTTCCCTTGTTGCGATATTGGATGCAGATAAAGAAGGCTTTCTTCGTTCGGAGCGTTCTCTTATCCAGACGATGGGACGGGCTGCTCGTAATGCCAATGGACATGTCATCATGTATGCAGATCGGATGACGAATTCAATGGAGTTAGCAATTAGTGAAACGAAGCGTCGTCGTGCAATTCAAGAAGAATACAATCGAAAGCATGGCATTACGCCAACGACGATCAAAAAGGATATTCGAGAAGCGATCAGAGCGACGATTGCTGCTGAGGAAACAGAAGATTACAACACACCAGCAAAAAAACTTGGTTCTTTGACAAAGAAAGAACGAGAAAAAGTGCTTGAAGATATGGAAAAGGAAATGAAGGAAGCGGCAAAAGCGCTCAATTTCGAAAGAGCAGCTGAGTTGCGTGATTTAATTTTAGAGTTGAAGGCGGAGGGATAACGAAACGATGGCAATGGAGAAATTAGTTGTAAAAGGAGCTCGGGCCCATAATTTAAAAAACATTGATGTGACCATCCCGAGAGACAAGCTTGTTGTACTGACAGGACTTTCTGGTTCAGGGAAGTCCTCTCTCGCTTTTGACACGATTTATGCGGAAGGACAACGCCGTTATGTTGAATCATTGTCTGCCTATGCACGACAATTTTTAGGACAAATGGATAAGCCAGATGTAGATACAATTGAAGGTTTATCGCCGGCGATATCGATCGATCAAAAAACAACGAGTCGAAATCCTCGTTCAACCGTTGGAACGGTAACTGAAATCTACGATTATTTGCGACTATTATTTGCAAGGGTTGGGAGACCAACATGTCCAATCCATGGAATTGAAATTACGTCCCAAACGATTGAGCAAATGGTCGATCGCGTGATGGAATACCCGGAGCGCACAAAGTTGCAAGTTCTTGCCCCAGTTATTTCTGGACGTAAAGGCAGTCATGTAAAAGTATTAGAGGACATTAAAAAACAGGGCTATGTCCGTGTTCGTATTGATGGTGAAATGTACGATTTAGGCGAAGAAATTACCCTTGATAAAAATAAAAAACATTCCATCGAAGTGGTCATTGACCGAATCGTCGTCAAAGAAGGCGTAAGTTCTCGTTTAGCTGACTCATTGGAATCAGCTTTGAAACTTGGTGATGGGAAGGTACTCATTGATGTCATCGGGGAAGAGGAATTATTATTCAGTGAACATCATGCTTGTCCTCACTGTGGATTTTCGATCGGTGAACTAGAGCCGAGAATGTTTTCGTTTAACAGTCCTTTTGGAGCTTGTCCTGATTGTGACGGATTAGGTTCGAAGCTTGAGGTTGATAAAGAATTGATCATTCCCAATTGGGATCTCACGTTAAAGCAAGGGGCGATTGCTCCATGGGAACCGGTCAGTTCACAATATTATCCGCAATTGCTTGAGGCCGTTTGTAATCATTACGGAATTGATATGAACACACCTGTAAAGGACCTACCAGATCATGAGATCGAAAAAATCCTATACGGATCCGAAACGGATAAAATCTATTTCCGTTATGAAAATGATTTCGGACAAATCCGGGAGAATTACATTCAATTCGAAGGTGTGATCGGCAATGTAGAACGTCGTTATAAAGAGACAAGCTCTGATTATATTCGAGAGCAGATGGAAAAATATATGGCGGAACAGCCTTGTCCGACTTGTAAGGGTAAGAGACTGAAGAAAGAAAGTTTAGCCGTTCTTATTGATGGAGAAAACATCGCTTATGTCACATCTCTTTCGATCAGAGAAGCATTTGATAAAATGGATAGCATTACCCTTACTGAAAAAGAAAAGCAGATTGCCAATGCGATTTTTCGTGAAATTCGGGAAAGACTTGGTTTTCTCGTCAATGTTGGTCTCGATTATTTGACCCTCGATCGAGCAGCTGGAACATTATCAGGTGGGGAAGCGCAGCGGATCCGATTGGCGACGCAAATTGGTTCCCGTTTGACAGGTGTTCTCTACATACTAGATGAACCATCGATTGGGTTACATCAACGAGATAATGATCGTCTCATTGGCACACTTAAAAATATGCGTGATATTGGCAATACGCTCATCGTCGTTGAACATGATGAAGATACGATGCTTGCTGCTGATTATTTAATTGATATTGGTCCAGGTGCGGGGGTCCATGGCGGAGAGGTTGTCTCTGCCGGAACGCCAAAAGAAGTGATGGACGATCCGAATTCTCTTACCGGTCAATATTTATCAGGGAAAAAATTCATCCCACTTCCGATTGAACGGAAAAAGGATGATGGACGTTTCCTTGAAATTAAGGGAGCGAAGGAAAATAATCTCAAGAATGTAAGTGTTAAATTCCCTCTCGGCATGTTTGTTGCGGTTACAGGTGTTTCTGGTTCAGGAAAAAGTACGCTTGTTAATGAAATTTTACACAAAGCGTTAGCTCAAAAGCTGAATCGAGCGAAAACAAGACCAGGACAGCATAAAGAGATTAAGGGAATAGAGCATTTAGATAAGGTAATCGACATCGATCAATCGCCAATTGGCCGAACTCCTCGTTCCAATCCTGCCACTTATACTGGTGTGTTTGACGATATTCGTGATCTGTTTGCAGCGACAAATGAAGCAAAGGTTCGCGGGTATAAAAAGGGACGTTTTAGTTTTAACGTAAAAGGTGGTCGCTGTGAAGCATGTCGTGGCGACGGAATTATTAAAATTGAGATGCACTTCCTTCCAGATGTATACGTACCATGCGAAGTATGTCATGGGAAACGTTATAATCGGGAAACGTTAGAAGTGAAATACAAAGGGAAAAGTATTTCCGATATTTTAGAAATGACGGTCGAGGACTCACTCGAATTTTTCGAAAATATCCCTAAGATTCAACGAAAAATGCAAACGATATATGATGTCGGATTAGGATATATTAAGCTTGGGCAACCGGCTACGACGTTATCAGGTGGAGAGGCGCAGCGGGTCAAGCTGGCATCTGAACTTCATCGTCGTTCAACGGGGCGCTCTCTCTATATTCTTGATGAGCCGACGACAGGACTTCATGTTGATGATATATCAAGACTATTAGTTGTTTTACAACGTCTTGTTGAAAATGGCGATACCGTTCTGGTCATTGAGCATAATTTAGATGTCATTAAGGCAGCTGATTATCTTGTTGATTTAGGGCCTGAAGGTGGGGACAAGGGAGGCACAATTGTTGCGACGGGAACACCAGAGAAGATAGCGGCAACTCCTGCATCTCATACTGGAAAGTACTTAAAACCGATTCTTGAGCGCGATCGTCAAAGAATGAAAGATTTGATTCAAGAAAAAGAAGAAAGTGTCGTAAATTAACTCCCAAAGTTAGCGGAATTCGGACTGTAGATAACTCGAAAATTTTCGAGTTTGTCTACAGTCTTTTTATTTTTTTTGCATAAGCATATATCATGAGCCATATCTTTCTCGAGTAGTCACCATAATTAGGTCGCATGAGTCCTTCATGAGACCAAATTACCTCTTGCTCAACTCAGACATGCAGATTCGAATCTCGATGCCTTTCTTTTGTCGATATTCTGATAATGTGATAGCAATCAGATAGCACATTAATAGCTTAAAACTAGCAAAAAGCTAGCACTCAAAATAGTAAAAAATGTAATCTTTATCACTGTATAAATTTGTCTAGTTTACTATATTAAGACAAGGAGGTGATAAGGATGAAAGTGAATTATCCAGTGAAGGAAGAGACAGACATTAAAGAAATTAAAGCCATGTTAAAGCCATTCGGTGGAAGATGTGCTAAATTCGTCGAAGGTAATCTCGAATATCAAATTAAAGAAGAGAAAGAAGACGAAGCCTATACCCTTCTTAGAGAAAAAGGAATCGTCGAGTAAAGTCAGGTCATGTGGCCTGGCTTTTTTTATAAATGCTTGTACCAAATCTTCCATTCAACTTCTTCTTCGAATTCAAAGAAGCGAGCATTGTCATCTGCCATCTCTCCCCGAGTGAATCCTAATTCATAGCCTAAATCAACGTTTTCAAAACGATAAACTTCATTTGGTATTCCAGAATCCATTATTAAATAGCAATTGGTTACAGCCCAGTATTGGTTTTTCTTCGTCACCTCAGCTACCCAAAAATCTTGATCATTCATAAGACCTTTAAAAGCAACAAAGGCCAAATCATCACCTGCATTTAAAATTCCATAGAGCTTAAAGTCTCTATTTTGTTCTTCTTTTTGTAGATTTTCCATCGCTTCTTCCACCGTATTTGCTTTTATGGCCATGGAATCGATCCTGCAACCACCTAAAAAAAGTGAAATAAAGATCAGTATAAAGGCAACCTTTTTCATCCTTATCCTCCTCTTTGTCATTTCGATTATATTAATAATACCATAAATATCCAGTGTTACTGTTATACTTCTGTGCCAGCATTGTCAAGCCGCAATTGAACATTTTGTTACAGGATTTTACTTACATTAATTACATAATAGTATCAAAAGTTTCTTATCTAATTTGCTAGAGCAAAGAAAAATATAATTATAGTTAGTTAACGGATAGGAGGCTTGGCAATGGAGTTAAGACAATTAGAGTACTTTGTTGAAGTTGGTAGACTAAAAAGTTTTACACATGCTGCAGAATCATTGCATGTATCGCAGCCGTCCATTTCGAATTCTGTTCATAAATTAGAGCATGAATTGGGGGTGAAGTTATTAGAGAGAACGACAAAAAGTGTAGCACTTACTCCTAAAGGTGATATATTCTTAACTCGAATTATTGATATACTTTCTAACATTGATGATATAAAAAATGAAATAACTGATTCAGATAATCGCGTTGTCAAAATTGGTCTTCCACCAATGATTGGAGCGCAAATGTTCCCAAACATATATAAGGAATTTAAAAGAAATCATCCGCTTATAGAATTTGATGTGATAGAAAAAGGCTCAGTGGCCATTAGAAATCTGATTGAGAAAGATGAACTGGAGATGGGATTCATTATCCTTCCGGAGCACTCTGAGAAATTAGAAATGATGCCATTGGTTCAGGATCAACTTGTTATATGTATGCCGAAAAATCATCCTCTTCGAAGAAAAAAGAGTCTTCAGTACAGCGAATTGATCAATGAAAAATTCATCATTTTAACAGAGGAATATGTTCACCATAATATTTTCTTGAATAGATGCTTTTCTTCTAAAGTGGAGCCCAATATCATTTTTACTTCAGATAAAGTAGAAACGGTCAAGGCGATGGTTGCAAAAGGCTTAGGCTTATCATTATTAATGAATGTTTTTGTGAGAGAACATCATGAACTAATCGCTGTTCCACTAAAAGAACGAATAAATATAAATATAGGTTTGGCTTGGAAAAAAGGAAAAGTTTTATCAAGTGATTGTAAAAAGGTGATTGAATTTATCAGTGATTACTATCATGAAGAATTGAAGAATAAAGTATTGAAATAAATGCAGTTATTGTAAGAAATTTGAAAGATTACTATAATTGTCTTTTTTTAAATTAAAGTTTGTGAAGTATTTCACTTATAATTAAATTATATAAAGAAATAATGATAGCTTATAACTAAATTAATTGATAATTCACAAAAGATAGGAGGCGAAAATGTTGAAATCATCTTGTTGTAAAGCCGAATTACTCAAAAGTAGTAGGACAGATCTTTTCCATGGAGCAGATGATGATTACGACCTAAGAGTACCAGTTTTAACATGTAGTAAGTGTGGTCATCAAGAAATGCTAGTGTTTAGTGGAGAGAAACTAGTCAATAAATCAACGAATATTGCCAGTTAAAAAATGAGAAAAGTAGACAGAATGTGAAGGATTTCAAAGGAAAAATTTTTGAAATAGTGGCTTCAGATTATCTGGTCTGAGGCCATTTCTATTTTTTGGGGGAAATAAGGATAATGTTCAGTAATTGCACTTATATGCTTTCATTTTTGTTCTAAACATTATGTTATTCTATTGCTAGAAATTCACTATAGCAAGAATAAAGAAGGTGCCCCCAGAAAAATGAAAAAAATAAAGCTAAAATATATGGTCATTCTTCTTGTGAGTGTTGTCGTCACTATCTCTATTTTGATCACTGGATATTTTATTAACCGCACTGTATCAGAGCGAATTGTGGCCAGTCAAAAAGAGAAGGCATTCAACATCTCTAGAACGGTAGCGCTAACTCCTAGCATAATAAATGCCTTAAATGATAAAGAAAATGAAGCATCCATTCAAGAGCTAACTAAAAAAATTCAGACATCCACTTCTGTTGAATTTATCGTAGTGATGGATATGAATGGCATAAGAAAATCTCATCCAGATCCGAATAAAATCGGAGAGAAATTCGTCGGTGGAGACGAGAAGGATGTCCTCAAAGGGAAAGAATATGCTTCCGTATCTGAAGGTACACTTGGGAAATCATTGAGGGCCTTTACACCTATTTTTAATGAAAATAACAAGCAAATTGGGGCTGTTTCAGTTGGGATTACGCTTGACCGAATTGAATTAGTGTTAAGCATGTTACGTAAAAATATATTTATGGGAATAGGGATTGGCGTCATTTTCGGAGCAATCTGTGCCATCTTCTTATCCTTTTTAATAAAAAGAGTGTTATTTGGCTTAGAACCACCTGAAATTGCCATGATCTTTAATGAAAGGCAAGCTCTTATTGAATCTGTGCATGAGGGCATTATCGCTGTGGACAAGGATGGATATATCACTTTGGTGAATAAATCTGCTATGAAATTACTTGGAAAATCGTGTCTGAATCAAGAGCTAATTGGCAAAAAAATAGATTCTTTAGCAATACATTCGAAGCTAAATTTGGCACTTAAAACGGGTAAGCCTTATCTAGATCAAGAACAGGTAGTTAATGGAAAAGAGATTATGAGCAATACAGTTCCCATTTTCGTACATGGTGAGATTGTCGGGGCCGTCAATACGTGGAGGGACAAAAGTGAAATAAAGCATCTTGCTGAGAAACTGACAGGGGTGCAATTATATGCAGATGCTTTAAGAGCTCAATCACACGAATACATGAATCAGCTTCATTGTATCCTTGGGATGATTCACCTAGAAGAATATCGAGAGTTAGAAAAATTCATTGAAAAAACAGTAGAAGATACTCAAAACGATATAAGCAGTATTACAAAAAAACTAAAGGATCCTGCACTAGTTGGTTTTCTACTCGGGAAATTAAGCCATGCAAGAGAAGTAGGAATTCAGTTTAAGTTGACCATTAATCATGCCTTTCCACAATGGAGTGACCCAAAGTTTTCTCATGACTTAATCACGATCATCGGGAACTTAATTGATAATGCTATTGATGCTGCCCAGAAGAGCGAAAATAGGGAAGTGGCTCTCAAATTAGAATTCCTTAATAAGGACTTAATCATAGAAATGAAAGATTTCGGAAATGGAATAGCAGAAGAACATCAAACCATACTTTTTGAAAAAGGATTCTCAACAAAGGGAGAAAATCGAGGCTATGGACTATTCTTATTGAAACAGACCGTAGAAAGGTTAAAGGGGAGAATACAGCTATCTAGTTCGAGCAAAGAGGGTACGATATTTACCATAAAAATATCTTGTCAAAGCGAAGGTGAAACCGATGATTCAAGTATTGATCGTTGAAGATGATCCAATGGTGGCAGAACTGAATAAGCGCTATGTGGAAAGCATAGATGGATTTGAAGCAATTGCAATTGCCCATTCGGTAAAGGATGCAAAAGAAATCCTCAAGACAACCGATATCGATCTCATCTTACTAGATGTATATATGCCTGGAGACAATGGACTGACCCTATTACCTTATGTTCGAGAGTTAGAGTTAAGTATCGACGTCATTTTGATTACAGCAGCTTCTGATATTGATACGATTCAAAATGCATTGAGATTTGGCACGATTGATTACTTAATTAAACCTTTTACTTTTGCTAGATTAAAAGAGGCCCTTATTTCTTATCAGCAAAAGCTGGAATTCTTAGAGTATCATCCTCATCGAATTAATCAGCAGGAACTGGATGATCGGTTGTTACAAAAGGAGAGAATGTCAACTTCACATCAGCTTCCAAAGGGGTTGACGAAGCACACTCTGAATTTAGTGTGGGACGAATTGCAAAAGATTGGCGAAAATGAATTTTCAACAGCTGATATTGCAAAGAGCACAGGCATTTCGAGGGTGTCGATCCGCAAATATTTAAACTTTCTCGAAGAAATCGGTGTTTTAGAAACACGAGTATCGTATGGAACAATTGGTCGCCCGATTAGTCAGTATGTGTTTAATAAGCGAAATAGCAATGTTATTTTAGAGTATTTATAACGATTAGGAGTCCCTGCAGGAATCGGCTTGCAGGGATTTTTATTTTTACGTAATGGAAAATGAAACCTTCAACTTGGTCTTAACGTACAAATAGGAAAGGGTTATTTGTCATTCTAATACGAATTTTTGTAAAGGATATGAAAGATTTAGTTAGATATGAGGAGGATTTCACGATGCAAGAAGAGCGAAAACGAATATTGAACATGGTGCAAGAGGGAAAGTTAACCGTTAATGAAGCTTTGGTATTATTGGAAGGGCTTGATGCTGCAGAAAGCCAAAAGAAAAGCAAAGATGAATTGTTGTGTGAACTGTCAACATCTGTGAAGTTTGAAGAGGCGAAGAAGGAGGAATCTTTTTCCAATCAAAAACATCATTCGACAAAGGATAAAATTTTTGAATTTGTTGATACAGCGATTCAAAAAATTAAGGATTTTGATTTGGACTTAAATTTCGGAAGCTCCGTTGATATCTCTCATATTTTCCAACAAGGGGATGTATATTTAAGAGAGGTGGACGTGGACTTAGCGAACGGTTCTGTAAAGATTGTACCTTGGGAGCAGCAAGATGTTCGTGTCGAGTGTGAGGCAAAAGTGTATCGAGTTGATTCTCAAGATGAGGCGCGAAACACGTTTTTAAAAGATGTGATTTTTGCGATTGAAGGACAAAAGCTTCGATTTGCGTCACAACAAAAGTGGATGAAAATCCATGCTACCCTCTTCATTCCACAAGCGCAATATGAAAATATAAAAGTGAGAATGTTTAATGGCTCGATTGAAAGTGAAAACTTACAAGTAGAGAAGTATAATGTAAAAACAGCGAATGGAAAAATCAATATGTCTAACTTAACAAGCAAATACGTGGATGCGGAAACAGCAAACGGGCAAATTGAAGTTCGTAATGGTAAAATAGATGATCTAGAAGCAGAAACGATTAATGGGGCGATTAAAGTAGACGGTGGTTTCAAGAGAATAGAGCTACAGTCTTTTAATGGAAATATTAATTGTAATGTTATTGATGCTAGCTGTGAGCGAATTGAAGCGAAAGTGACAACAGGTGGAATTAAGTTGTATCTCCCAGAAACAGCAGCTATCGCAGGTGAATTGAAAACCAATCTAGGGAATTTCAATGTAGATTATACCGGAATTCACATTATTGAAGATAAAAGTGAAGTTGTCCAAAAACAAATTCGTTTTGAACCAAGTTCTCCAAGTGATCATGTCACAAGAGTGGATGCAGATACGAAAACTGGTTCTGTAACAATTAAACGGGTGAAGTAGTAAATCGTATTTAAAGGATGTTGAATATGAGATGGATTATTGGAATTTTAATTAATGCGGTCCTATTTATTGCAATGGCAGGATATTTTGAGAATTCTCTTTATATTGAAGGATTTGGAGCGGCAGTTGGAGCTAGTTTTGTGCTAGCGATCCTCAATATTTTAGTGAAGCCGATTTTAATTATTCTTACCTTGCCAATTACAGTCTTTACCCTCGGATTGTTTTTGTTTGTGATAAATGGGGTAACTCTCCTTTTGACAGATGCACTCATTGGTGAGGCATTTCAAATCAACGGATTAGGAATGGCCATTCTCATTTCAGCAATCATGTCGATCGTCAACCTTGTCATTCAAAATGTTATTTATGATAAGAAGGATAAAAGAAGATAGTTAAATTATAGGGAAAACAGCGCACCTTTATTATCGGGGATGCGCTGTTTTTGATGATGCCTGCGAAATGCAAGTGGTCTCATGCGCCATCTGTGCGCCCACTTGCTATCTCCATCGAAATCTTTAATCTAAAGCCCTCGCTCAATAAACTCTGACTCAGAGATGACCTCTAAGCCATTCCTCTTCAGCAGGGCAGCAGTTACACCAGTTCCAGCTACTATCTTTCCACTAAATGTACCATCATAAATGTGGGTGCTTCCACATGAAGGGCTATTTTCTTTTAGAACAATCATAGTTGCTCCTAACTGCTGAGCTTTTTCCAAAGCCAAATACGCACCTTTAATAAATTGCTCGGTGACGTCGATACCAGAGCAGGAAACTATTTTTGCTTTTCCATCCAGTACATCTTCTCCGCTGCCACCGATAATTTCTGCAGGTTCCCGTGGGGTAGACAAACCGCCAAGCACTTCAGGGCAGACGGTCATTGCCTCCTTTTTAGCAACTAAATCACGAATACGCTCATCTAAGCAATGTGTTCCATTGTACCTAACGTTCAATCCAGCCAAGCAAGAACTGACTAAAATCATGACACTCGTCTCCTCATCGGAAAATTTCATCCTCATTTTAACATACAAACGATGCGAAACTAGAATCATTCATGAACAAGAATGGGGAGTGGGAAACGGGACGGGGAAAATAGAAGGAGAATTTCCGCTTCATGAGCAAATCTGATGAAAAGTAGCTTATATAGGCGGAAAAACTTCCCCTTATCGGTTCAAAAATCGTAAAAACATGTGTTTTTGAACACGATAGGCGGAAAAACTTCCCTTATCTCCGCCACAACTAGCTCTATATTTCATTTAACAGGAAACTCTCCTGTTAGCACAAGGCTTCAAAATCCATGATGCAAAGTGAAAAAAGAAGAGAAGAAAAACAACCCTATTTTCTCCTCTTCCTTTATATAAGGGCCATTTTAGATAGCACCCCAGCCTCTTAACGATTACCTTTCCGAAACGATGCTTACTGGAAAACCTTCCTCCTTTAGCTTAGTCAATAATTTGTCAGCTGTTGCTTTCTCCTGAAAAGGACCAGCTACTACTTTATACTGTGCCGCTGTTTGACTAGGAACAGGAGTGGCACTAGCTTTCAAGTTAAGTCCAAATTGTTCCCGTAGCCCTTTAACAATGGCCTCTGCACATGTTTTTCGGTACACATTTGAACGAAGGAGCTTGAGATCCGCTTTGTTTGTCATGAAACCACACTCTACCAATATGGCGGTCATCTTCGTCGCTCGTAATACATGGAAATTGGCTGTTTTAACGCCACGGTCTCGGAGTCCAGTA
>NZ_HE978512.1:132560-137507 GCF_000311725.1 Robertmurraya massiliosenegalensis JC6 | reverse complement strand
GCGACAACTAGATTTTTTTGTACTTTAGAGGCAAGTTCTGTTGCGACTTTTGGCTTTGATGTATAGACGTATGTTTCAATCCCGCTAACATCGTTCCAGCCAGTCCCAAACGCATTCGCATGGATGGAAACAAAGCAGTCCACCGCTAATCGGTTCGCTTTGTCCGTTCTTTCCTGGAGCGAAACATCCTTTGTATCCGAATGGGAAAAATACACGGTGACGTCTTTGTATGTTTCTAAAATGGCCTTCGTTTCACTTGCTACAACTCTGTTAAATTCGTATTCTCGCATGCCATCCGGGCTTCTTTTTCCGGGGGTATTGTAGCCGTGTCCTGCATCCAACATGATTTTCATCTCATTTTCACACTCCTTTTCATTGTAAATTCCGAACCTATTGGAAATATATTCATTTTTATAATATGTTTAAGTGAAAAAAAAGGATATGGTCCCGATAATTTAATGCCGAGGAATTTGGTTATTCAGAAAAAAGTGCTAAAATAGAGTGAAACTTTCCTAAAGGATTATACATAGACCAAAAAATTTAGACCATTCATAGATCATATTTAAATCATCAAGGAGGAGTTCCAGTGCAAAAGGTACGAGCAAAGGATATTTTAGACAAATTTAAGCTTGAATTAATCAGTGGTGAAGAGGGGATTAATCGCCCTATTACGATGACGGATATTTCCAGACCTGGACTTGAATTAGCTGGATTTTTTGATTATTACCCGGCTGAACGAGTGCAGTTGCTCGGGAAAACGGAATTAACTTTTATTCAAAAGCTCGATCCTGAAATTCGTTCTGAGCGACTGGAACGTTTATGTACAGATATTACACCAGCAATTGTTGTAACAAGAGATTTACCTGTACCGGATGAGCTAATCGAGGCTTCTGAACGGGAGGCAGTGCCTGTTTTACGTTCAAATATTAAGACGACCCGTTTCTCAAGTCGTCTCACCAACTTTTTAGAAACAAAACTCGCTCCGACAACAGCTGTGCACGGAGTACTCATAGATATATACGGAGTTGGCGTCCTCATTACGGGTAAAAGCGGTGTTGGTAAAAGTGAAACAGCATTGGAACTTGTAAAAAGAGGTCATCGTCTTGTTGCCGATGATTGCGTAGAAATTCGCCAAGAAGATGTGGACACGTTGGTTGGAAACTCACCAGAGTTAATTGAACATTTACTCGAGATTCGCGGGCTGGGGATTATTAATGTGATGACCCTCTTTGGTGCAGGTGCGGTTAGAAGCTTTAAAAAAATCTCTCTCGTCATCAATTTAGAGCTATGGGATCAAACGAAGCAGTACGATCGATTAGGTCTTGATGAGGAAACGATGAGAATTATCGATACATCGGTGACAAAGTTAACGGTTCCAGTTCGACCAGGACGTAACTTAGCTGTTATCATTGAAGTGGCTGCGATGAACTTTCGCCTCAAAAAAATGGGTGTCAATGCAGCTGAGCAATTTGCCAGTCGTTTATCAGATGTCATTGAAGATGGAGATGTAGAAGATAGATAAAAGAAATAGTCAAAGGAGAGAGTTAGATGGAAGAAAATATACAACCACTTGACCCGATTGCGTTTTCGCTCGGTCCGATTACGGTCCATTGGTATGGGGTTATTATCGGGCTAGGCTTAGCTTTAGCTCTTATGCTTGCTATGAGAGAAGGGGAAAAAAGAGGATTACAAAAGGATTTATTCCCAGATTTAATGTTATGGGCTATTCCCATTGCGATTATTTCAGCACGCCTTTACTATGTCATTTTTGAGTGGGAATATTATGCTCAAAATCCTGGTGACATTATTAAAATTTGGAATGGTGGTATCGCCATTCATGGTGCTTTAATTGGTTCTGTTGTGACGGCCTATGTATTTGCGAAAAAGAGAAATATCTCATTTTGGAAAATCGCTGATATTGCCGCACCGAGTATTATTCTTGGTCAGGCGATCGGTCGCTGGGGAAACTTTATGAATCAAGAAGCACATGGTGAAGAAGTAACTCGTGCATTTTTGGAAAATTTACATTTACCGGAGTTTATTATTAATCAAATGTACATAAATGGTACGTACTACCATCCTACTTTTTTATATGAATCGGTGTGGAATTTCTTAGGGTTTATTCTATTAATTTTGTTAAGACGTGTGAATTTACGTCGCGGTGAGATGTTCTTGTCTTATGTCATTTGGTATTCAATAGGCCGCTTCTTTGTCGAAGGAATGAGAACGGATAGCTTAATGCTGACGGATAGCTTGCGGATCGCACAAACGATTTCGATTGCGCTCATAATTGGTGCAATTGCTCTTCTTATTTATAGAAGAACAAAGGGCTATTCAAACAAAAGATATTTGGATCAATCATCATCCTAAAAAAGGAGCAGGATTATGTGGGTTCAGTCGCTAACTAAAGGTTTAAAGGTAGGATTGCAGACAGTTTGGTCTTTAGGAAAAATTATTTTTCCAGTCACGCTTATTGTGACCTTTCTCCAACATACACCGGTGTTACCGTGGCTGATCGATTTAATCGCACCGCTGATGAGTGTATTTGGACTATCTGGTGATGCAGCGATCCCGCTAGTGATCGGTAATTTTCTTAATATTTATGCTGCGATTGGAGCGATTCTTACGCTCGATCTAACGGTAAAAGAGGTTTTTATCATCGCAGTGATGATGTCCTTTTCCCATAACTTGCTGGTAGAATCCAGTGTGGTAACAAGGGTTGGGGTAAAACTGTGGATTGCTCTTGTTGTTCGCATTGGACTTGCGCTCCTGTCGGGGATTGTGATCAACCTTGTTTGGAAGGGTGGAGGCGAATTAGCGAAGTATGGTCTCATTCAACAGGGCGATCAAGAAACCGTTTCAGGCATATGGGGCATAAGCGTGGATGCACTGCAAAAAGCAGGAATCGGTATTTTTCAGCTTGCGATCGTAGTGATTCCACTAATGGTCGTCATTCAAATTTTAAAAGATTTAAAGTGGCTTGAGAAGTTTTCGAAATGGATGTCTCCTGTCACACGTATGTTAGGGATGCAGCCCAATACATCTACTACTCTAGCAGCAGGGCTTTTATTTGGTCTTGCTTATGGAGCTGGGGTGATGATTCAAGCTGTGAAAGAGGATGGAGTTAGCAAAAAGGATGTCACCCTTGCGATCATCTTTTTAGGAGCTTGCCACGCAGTAGTGGAAGACACATTGATTTTTGCCCCCTTAGGGATTCCGGTATGGCCACTTCTATTGATTCGTTTAGTGATGGCGATCCTAGTTACAGCAATTGTGGCATTCTATTGGAATCGGATTGAAATTGCAAGAAGAAAGGAAACGACCTATGAGTTCTAACATTACGACATTATTATTTGATTTAGATGGTACATTAATTGATACAAATGAACTAATTATCCAATCTTTTTTACACACATTAGAGCAATATTATCCTGGAGACTACAAAAGGGAAGATGTTCTCCCCTTTATGGGTCCAACCTTAACGGAAACATTCGCATCAATGAATGAGGAAAAAGTGGAAGAAATGACGGATGTATACCGAACCTTTAATTTAGCAAACCATGATGCCCTTGTAACTGAATTTGAAGGGGTCAAGGAAACAGTGGCAACACTTAAAGAAAAGGGCTTTAAATTAGGCATTGTGACAACGAAACGTTTAGCTGTTGTAAAAAAAGGTCTAGCGTTAACGAAGCTTGATTCCTACTTTGATGTAATAGTTGCGATTGACCATGTAACAAAACCGAAGCCTGATCCGGAACCGGTTTTGAAGGCGTTAGAGCAGCTTGATTCAAAGCCAGAAGAAGCGATCATGGTCGGTGATAACTTTCATGATATTGTTGGCGGAAAGAATGCTGGAACGAAAACAGCGGGAGTAGCATGGTCATTGAAAGGGAAAGACTTCCTAGAACAATACAACCCTGACTATATGCTTGAAAATATGCGTGATTTACTTGAAATTGTAGGAGTAAGAGAGCATGCGTAAAACAACCCGTTATCCTGTCGAAGGAGCGAATTCCTTATGGCATGTGTACAAAACGGTTCCGTTCCGGAAGGTTGTGAAAAATTTTATCGTCATCCAATTAGCTCGCTATACGCCGTTTCTTGGAATGAAAAATTGGCTTTATCGCACTTTTTTACGGATGAAGGTTGGGGAGCAAACTTCTTTTGCGTTGATGGTCATGCTCGATGTTATGTTTCCTGAGAAAATTAGTGTTGGGAAAAATACGGTGATTGGCTATAATACAACGATTTTAGCTCATGAATATTTGATTAAAGAGTATCGTCTTGGTGCAGTACATATTGGGAGCGAAGTGATGATTGGTGCCAATTCAACGATCCTACCCGGGGTCACGATTGGTGATGGCGCCCTCGTATCAGCAGGAACGCTCGTTCATAAGGACGTCCCAGAAGGAGCCTTCGTCGGAGGAAATCCGATGAGGGTTATTTACACAAAGGAACAGCTTGCCGAAAGATGGGCAGATGATCCGATTTACGGGAAGAAAACAAAATAAGTGTTTTGGAAACTAATGGAGGCTGTTCGTATTTTAAATACGGATTGCCTTTTTTGTATGTACTTTGTTTTCTTAGAGCCTGCTTTGTCCTTTCTTGGGTCATGAGACATACATTCTCTGTGAATCTGCTCAACTTATGTTCCATGAGCCCTTCATGAAACATACTTTCTCTAAGAATGTGCTCAACTTATGTTCCATGAGCCCTTCATGAGACAAACATTCTCTAAGAATGTGCTCAACTTATGTTCCATGAGCCCTTCATGAGACATACATTCTCTAAGAATGTGCTCAACTTATGTCACATGAACCCTTCATGAGACATACATTCTCTGTGAATCTGCTCAACTTATGTTCCATGAACCCTTCATGAGACATACTTTCTCTAAGAATGTGCTCAACTTATGTTCCATGAGCTCTTCATGAGACAAACATTCTC
>NZ_HE978512.1:63379-131573 GCF_000311725.1 Robertmurraya massiliosenegalensis JC6 | reverse complement strand
ACTTTCTCTAAGAATGTGCTCAACTTATGTCACATGAGCCCTTCATGAGACAAACTTCCTCTAAGAATGTGCTCAACTCATGTCACATGAGCCCTTCATGAGACATACATTCTCTGTGAATCTTCTCAACTTATGTCACATAGGCCCTTCATGAGACATACTTTCTCTAAGAATGTGCTCAACTTATGTCACATAGACCCTTCATAACAAATACATTTTTTTAGGAAAATGATTCTTAAGATTTTGTTGACGAAGTGGTGTGAGAGGAGTAAACTACTAATAACTTCAATTTGCTAATACATTAGCGAACTAAAGCGAACGGACAGAAAAAGGTGGGAATTGGATGAGTCAGCTGTTTATGTTTGAGAAGCCATTAGGGATGAGAGATACATTGCCTGAACTATATGAAGCAAAGAGTCAGGTCCAAAATGCGATTGAATCAGAAATGAAACTGTGGGGCTATCAATTTATGGATACACCTACATTAGAATATTACGAAACGGTTGGAGCGGCATCAGCGATCCTTGATCAACAACTATTCAAGCTCCTTGATAATCAAGGCCATACATTAGTTTTACGCCCAGACATGACCGCGCCGATTGCGAGAGTAGCAGCTTCTAAGCTTTTGCAAAAGGATTTACCTTTAAGACTAGCGTATTCAACGAGTGTATTCCGTGCTCAGCAGCGAGAAGGCGGTAGACCTGCAGAATTTGAGCAAATCGGAGTGGAGGCGATTGCGGATGAGTCGGTCAGTGCAGATGGAGAAGTGATTGCTTTGATGGTTTCTGCTTTACGAGAAGCTGGAATCAAAAGCTTTCAAATTTCAGTAGGACATATCGGTTTTGTGAAGGAGCTGTTCCAGCAAATTTTAGGTACAGAGGAAAGAGCAAGAGCACTGACGAAGTTTTTATACGAAAAAAACTTTGTAGGGTATCGGGAACATGTGAAAAGCTTAAATCTTTCTTCCATCGATAAGCAACGTCTACTCGATTTTTTAAAACTTAGAGGTGGAGAAGAAGTCATTGAGCAAGCTCTTCGTTTAATAGAAAATGAAAAAGGAAGAGAGGCCATTCTGAAGTTAAAGCAGCTTTGGGACATTGTCGTCGATTACGGTGAAGAGGCTAATCTGAAGGTTGACTTAACACTCGTTAGCCATATGAGCTATTATACAGGAATTTTATTTGAAGTTTATGCCGATAAGGTTGGATTTCCAATCGGCAATGGAGGACGCTATAATCTTCTTCTTCAGAAATTTGGCAAAACGACGGGTGCGACAGGATTTGCCCTGCGCTTAGACCGGATTCTTGAAGCATTAGGCGAATTGAAGCGTGAAGCGAACACTCACTGTATTTTATTTAGCGGAGAAAGACGAAAGGAAGCCTATCAATTAGCGAGAGATAAACGAGGTCAGGGAATTAAAACCCTTTTACAAGATATTAATGGGGTTGAAAATCTCGATGCTTTTACAGACCAGTTTGCTGAAGTCGCCTTTTTAATTGGAAAAGCGGGAAAGGGGTCTTGAAGATGGAAGATATGATTACGATTGCGATGCCAAAGGGAAGGATCTTTGAGGAAGCGGCAGAACTTTTACGGCAAGCGGGTTTTCAGCTTCCACCAGAATTTGAAGATTCACGCAAGCTCATTATAGATGTAGAGAAGGAGCGTTTTCGCTTTATTTTAGCAAAACCGATGGACGTTCCCACTTATGTGGAGCATGGAGTCGCTGATTTGGGAATAGCGGGGAAGGACGTCATGCTGGAAGAAGAAAGAGATGTCTATGAATTGCTAGACTTAAAGATTAGCCAATGCTATTTGGCGGTTGCAGGACTTCCGAATACGAAAATGAATGATGTAGCTCCAAAGGTGGCGACGAAGTACCCGAATGTCGCTGCTCGCTATTTCCGAGAGCAAGGGGAACAGGTTGAAATCATTAAACTGAATGGTTCGATTGAGCTTGCTCCATTAATTGGACTTTCTGATCGAATTGTCGACATTGTTTCAACAGGAAGAACACTTGTGGAAAATGGTCTTGTGGAATATGAACGAATCATTGATATTACATCTCGGTTAATTGTTAATCCAGTGAGTTATCGCATGAAAGATGAGCGTGTCAATGAACTGGTTGAACGACTGGCAGAAGTCATTCAAAGCAAAGTGATAGAGTCATAGCGAAAGGATGTAGTGGTAATGAAAATCGAGAGAGTAACTGAATCTCTTTCTATCAAAAGAAGTGTCGATAATGGAACGGACGAGCAGCTTCTGGCAGTAAAAGCAATTATCGAAAATGTAAAGGCCGAAGGAGACGGAGCGATAAGACGATACACCAAACAGTTCGATGGAACGATTCTCGATTCATTCACGGTAACGATTGAGGAACTGGATGAGGCCTTTGCTGATATGGATGAGAAAATGATCGCCATCATGCAGGAAGCGGCTGAAAATATCCGCACTTATCATCAAAAGCAATTACGCTCATCGTGGATGACGACAGAGGAAAATGGAACAATTCTTGGGCAAAAGGTCACACCTCTTGATTCAGTTGGAGTGTATGTGCCAGGGGGAACGGCAGCCTATCCTTCGTCGGTATTAATGAATGTCATTCCCGCTCAAGTAGCAGGAGTCGAACGGATTGTGATGGTTACTCCACCTAATAAAAATGGCAAGATTCCAGCATCAGTATTAGTGGCAGCACATTTAGCAGGGGTGAAGGAGATTTATAAAATGGGGGGAGCGCAAGCGATTGCGGCACTTGCCTATGGGACAGAATCGATGCAATCTGTTGATAAAATTACAGGTCCAGGAAACATCTATGTAGCTCTCGCTAAGCGTGAGGTTTATGGGGATGTCGATATTGATATGATTGCTGGCCCAAGTGAGATTGCGATACTCGCTGATGACACAGCCAGAGCAAATGAAGTGGCGGCCGATTTATTATCACAAGCCGAGCATGATGAGCGGGCTTCAAGTGTGTTGGTGACAACCTCTGAAACATTGGCGCAAAATGTTGCAGCTGAAATAATCAAACAGCTAGTTGACCTTCCAAGAAGAGATATTGCAACTAAAGCAATTGCTGATTATGGAGCAATCTATATCGCTTGTGATATGGCTGAAGCCGTGAAAACGATCAATGAGTTGGCACCAGAGCATCTTGAAGTGATGACAGAAAACCCAATGGATTTGCTTGGGAAAATTAAACATGCAGGAGCGATTTTTCTCGGGCGGTTCAGTTCTGAGCCAGTCGGTGACTATTTCGCTGGCACCAATCATGTGTTACCGACCAATGGAACGGCGAGGTTCTCCAGTCCATTAAATGTAGAAGATTTTCAAAAGAAATCGAGCATTATTATGTATAGCGAAGCTGCTTTGAAAGAAAATGGGGCAAAGATTGCGACCTTTGCACGACAAGAAGGCTTAGAAGCACATGCCCGTGCTGTCGAGGAACGTCTGAAATAATGGAGGATGACATAATGGAGCGAATTGCTAAGATTACCCGTAAAACAAATGAAACGAATATCGAGTTAACCTTGAACATAGATGGACAAGGAATTTCTAATCTAAAAACAGGCGTCCCTTTTATGACCCATATGCTTGATTTATTTACAAAGCACGGACAGTTTGATCTCACCATTCAAGCCAATGGCGATACAGAAGTCGATGATCACCATACGACGGAGGATATTGGAATTTGTCTTGGACATGTACTAAAGGAAGCGTTAGGGGATAAACAAGGGATCAAGCGTTACGGAAATGCCTTCGTACCGATGGATGAGGCGCTCGCACAAGTAGTCGTTGATTTGAGCAATCGCCCACATTTAGAAATGCGGGCAGCGTTTCCAAGTCAAAAAGTGGGAACGTTTGATACGGAGCTTGTTCATGAATTCCTTTGGAAGCTGGCATTAGAAGCGAGAATGAATTTACACGTTATCGTTCATTACGGTCAAAATACACACCACATCATTGAAGCGATTTTTAAAGCATTAGGACGAGCGCTAGATGAAGCGACGACGATTGACCCACGAATCAAAGGAATTCCCTCAACAAAGGGGATGTTATAAATGCTTGGCATTATTGATTATGGCATGGGGAATTTGTTCAGTGTCAGTAAGGCATTGGAACGACTCGGGGTCGACTATTTTGTTTCAGAAGATAAAGACGAGCTTGCGGCAGCAGATGCCCTTATTTTACCAGGTGTCGGTTCCTTTAAAGACGCCATGGAACGGCTTCATGAAACGGGCCTATCTTTGATGATCCAGGAATATCGAAAGCCGCTGCTCGGCATTTGTTTAGGAATGCAACTCTTATTCGAACAAAGTGAAGAAAATGGGTTAACGAAAGGGCTCGGGATTCTCCCAGGAGAAGTCATTCGTTTTTCTGGTGAAAAGGATGGAAAACCCTATAAAGTTCCGCACATGGGGTGGAATCGTTTGCGTTTTATGAATCGTTCACCTATTATTCGTGAGACGGAGGAGGATTTCGTCTATTTTGTCCATTCCTACTATGTCAACACGGAGGAACGAGAGGTTGTTATCGCAAGCTCAAACTATGATGTTGAGGTACCGGCAGTGGTTGGGAAGGGCAATGTGTATGGGATGCAGTTTCACCCTGAAAAAAGCAGCAGTCTCGGCATGCGTTTACTGCGCAATTTCACACAATTAACGAAGGAAAGGACGATTCAACCATGACATTTACGATATATCCAGCCATTGATATGCGCGGCGGGAAATGCGTCCGACTTCTTCAAGGAGATTATGAGAAGGAAACGGTGTATGGCAATTCTCCATTTGAAATGGCACAGCGCTTTGCTAAACAAGGGGCAACTTGGATCCATATGGTTGATCTAGATGGGGCAAAGGATGGCAAACGAGTGAATGAGCAATTTGTGTTAGAAGCGGCAAAGCTGAAGGCAAAGGTTCAAATTGGCGGGGGCATCCGTACGGAAGCTGATATTGTTCATTATCTTGAAGGCGGCGTGGAGCGAGTTATTATCGGGAGTGTGGCGATTTCGAATCCAGAATTTGCGATCGAAATGGTGCGGAAATACGGCCGCAAAATTGCGATCGGGCTTGATGCAAAGAACGGCTATGTCGCAACCCATGGATGGCTGCAAACGTCAGAAGTGCAAGCCGTTGATGTTGGAAAAAGATTGGCAGATGCTGGAGCGGAAACATTTATTTTTACCGATATTGCGACAGATGGAATGCTATCTGGTCCTAATCTTGCAGCAGTTAATGAGCTCGCTCTTGTGACAAAGAAGGAAGTCATCGCCTCAGGAGGAGTAAGTCAGTTACAAGATTTATCAGCCCTACAGGAATGCGAAGTGAATGGCGTGCTTGGCGTGATCGTCGGAAAGGCTCTCTATGAAGGAAAGTTTACTTTGCCAGAGGCGTTACAGGAGGTGCTAAGCTAGATGCTTACGAAACGCATTATTCCCTGTCTTGATGTCAAAGAAGGTCGGGTTGTCAAAGGGATTCAATTTGTCGAGCTTCGCGATGCTGGCGATCCGGTAGAATTGGCTCGTTTTTATGATCAACAAGGGGCGGATGAGCTTGTCTTTTTAGATATTTCCGCTTCCCATGAAGGAAGGCAAACTATGGTGGAAGTCGTAAAAGAAGTGGCGTCTGAATTGGCGATTCCTTTTACCGTTGGTGGAGGCATTCATTCTTTAGACGATATGAAAAGAATTTTGCGGGCTGGAGCGGATAAGGTTTCATTAAATACGGCAGCTGTTCTGCGCCCTACTTTGATTACGGAAGGTTCTAATTTTTTTGGAGCCCAGTGCATCGTCGTTGCGATTGATGCGAAATACGATCGAGAACTTGGTTCGTGGAGAGTGTATACCCATGGTGGCAGAAATGCGACAGATTATGAGGTCATCGCATGGGCGACAGAAGCGGTGCGGCTCGGAGCAGGAGAGATTCTGTTAACGAGCATGGATTGCGATGGCGAAAAAGATGGCTTTGATTTGGCTCTTACGAAAGCCGTTAGTGAAGCGGTCACGGTTCCGGTCATTGCCTCTGGAGGGGCAGGAAATGCTGAACATTTTGTTGAAGCTTTTAGGGAAGGGTTAGCAGACGCAGCGTTAGCGGCTTCGATTTTTCATTATAAGGAAACATCGGTTGAAGAAGTGAAGACATTTTTAAAAAGTGAAGGTGTGAATGTGAGATGAATATCGATAACTTAAAATTTGATGACAGAGGTCTCATTCCAGCAATCGTTCAGGACGCCACTACAAAGGAAGTTCTCACTCTTGCTTATATGAATCGAGAGTCTTTAGAGAAATCAATTGAAACGAAAGAGACATGGTTTTTCAGCCGCTCCCGTCAGGAGTTGTGGCATAAAGGAGAGACGAGCGGAAACACGCAGACGATTGCCGAGATTAAATTTGATTGTGACCAAGATGCTCTTGTTGTACTAGTGCAACCGAAAGGACCAGCCTGCCACAATGGGACAACAAGTTGTTTTGTGGAAGGCGTGTTTGGAAATCATGCGGAGTCTACGAGCAATCTAGCGGATTATCAAATTTTGCAATCATTGCAGGAAGTGATTCATCTTCGTGAAAGGGAACGTCCTGAGGGGGCGTACACGACGTACTTATTTGAAAAAGGCGTCGATAAAATCCTTAAGAAAGTAGGAGAAGAATCAGCCGAAGTCATTATTGCAGCGAAAAACCGTGATTCTGAGGAGCTGAAATGGGAAGCAGCCGACCTGATCTATCACTTGTTAGTTTTGTTAGAAGAACAAAAGTTACCTTTTTCAGAAGTATTGAAAGTGCTGCATAAGCGGCATGAAGGTGTCGAGAAATAAATGGGCCAAACTCTATAGGTTTGGTCTCTTTTTTATAGCTCAATGTAGGTCGATCTGGGCGAAATCCGCAATAAAGCCCTAAACCCCCGCAATCATTGCTGAATCTCCCGCAATAAAGCCCAAAACGCCCGCAATCATTGCTGAATTACCCGCAATTAACTCAGAAACCCCCGCAATCCCGGCTGTAAGTTCGATCCTAACACATAATATAACCGACTAGATGCCCATTCAAGTTGCAAAGTCTCGCAATTTTTACTGGAAGCTATGCAATCATCAAAAAAACTGCGCTATTCTTGTTCCGCACCCATAATCTTCAATTTTTGGTAGTGCATATAGGGGAGGAATCAAGGAAACACCCTTACCAAATGGCTAGTTTGTATGATATACTTCATGGGTATATCTTGAGATAGATGGAGGATTTCATGAGTAAAGACTCTGAAGCAACAAAAGCAACAGGAATATTACTATCATTCACTCCGACTGGTGAGTACTATTTCGCAAAAGGTCTAAAGGCTTACCAGCGTCGAGATAATCATAAAGCAATAAAATATCTAGAGCGTGCGATGGAGCTTGAGCCAGGGGAACCGATGATTGCCTGTCAATTGGCGATTATTTTATCGGAAAATGGAGAATACACAGAAGCGAATCGTCTCCTTCATATGATTTTGGAGGAATGGGATGAGCAGATGATGGAATGCCACTATTTTCTCGCTAATAATTATGCCCATCTTGGCTTATTTAAGGATGCGTTCCATCATGCTTCATTATATATGCAACTAGAAGGGGATGGAGAATTCGCAGAGGATGCGGAAGATCTACTAGACCTTTTAATGCTTGAAGGCGAAGACATGGAAGAAGAATTATATGAGCAAGATGACTTAATTTCCAAACAGGAAGAAGCAAGAGAGTTGCTTGAATCGGGAGAATTTCAAAAAGCGACGATTCTTCTGAGAGAGGTCATTGAAAAGTTCCCAGAATACTGGTCAGCTTATAATAATCTCGCCTTAGCGTATTATTATTTAGGGCAACCGCAAAAAGCGGATGATATCTTAAATGAAGTATTAGAAAAAAATCACGGAAATCTACATGCCCTGTGTAATAAAGCTGTGTTTGCTTTTTACGAAAACGATTGGCAAACAGTGAAGGAATACAAAAAACTGTTAGAGAAAATCAAGCCAATATCTACGGAGCATCAATTTAAGCTGGGGACAACTTTTGCGCTAATCGGAGATTATGCCCTGGCCTACTCTTGGCTGAAAAAGTTGTCTAAACAAGGTTTTGAAGGGGAAGGGCCATTCTATTATTGGCTTTCCTATTCTGCTTATCATACTGGAAGAATGCAAACTGCTGAAAAAAGTTGGCAGAGAGTCATTCAGCTTAACCCGGAAAAAGAAGGTCAAGAGCCGTGGAATAAAGGGTCCGAGCACCAAAACGTCGAGGTCATCAAAAAGCAATTGGCCAGTGAACAAGTAGAAGAACGTCTTTTTGGCTTGTTTCTAACATCACTAACGGATGAGAAGGAGGAGCTTTTGTCTTCTTATATAGGAGAGACGATTTTAGAACAGGAATATGCGCAATATCTTTTTAAAGAAGAGACAGTTGCACCGCTCGCTCATAATATTGCCAGTGAATTTTACCAATTCCATCAGCCGACAGATGAAGCTGAGCTTTATATGATGTGGTTTTCGATTGCGGCAGCGATGTATGAGAATGAGTCCCTTCCGAAAAATGAAAAAGCCTATGCTTCTGCTGTCGATTATATTTGGAGAAAGTTTCGTCAAGAAAAAGTTTCCCAACAATCTCTCGCCGCTCAATATGGCTTGTCCGTTACTACGATGAAAAAGTATGTAAAAATTGTTCATCAATTATTAGAAGACTTAAATCGGGCTTAAGGTCCGATTTTTTCTTTCTCCGTACTTGAGCATAACGATGGACTATGCCTCTATTATTTTATAGGATATGGATAGGTAGGGAATACTATTCATGTTAATGGGATGCTACACAAAGGAGTGGGGTAACATGTCTGAAGAAAAAATTTATGATGTTATTATTGCAGGTGCCGGTCCAGCGGGGATGACAGCTGCTGTATATACATCTCGTGCAAATCTTTCCACGTTAATGATTGAACGAGGAATTCCAGGTGGTCAAATGGCGAATACAGAGGAAGTGGAAAACTACCCTGGCTATGACCATATTTTAGGACCAGATTTGTCTACAAAAATGTTCGAGCATGCGAAAAAATTTGGTGCTGAATATGCATATGGCGATATTAAAGAAATAATTGATGGCGAAGAGTACAAAACTGTTAAGGCGGGTTCAAAAGAGTACAAAGCCCGCGCTGTCATCATTACCGCAGGTGCTGAATACAAAAAAATGGGCGTCCCTGGAGAAAAAGAATTGGGTGGACGTGGAGTATCTTACTGTGCGGTCTGTGATGGGGCTTTCTTTAAAGAGAAAGAATTATTAGTTGTCGGTGGCGGAGATTCAGCTGTTGAAGAGGGCGTTTATTTAACTCGTTTTGCTTCGAAAGTAACTATCGTTCATCGTCGTGATGAATTAAGAGCACAGAAGATTCTTCAACAACGTGCATTTGATCATGAGAAAATCGATTTTATTTGGAATCATACGGTAAAAGAAATTCATGATAAAGATGGAAAAGTCGGGAGTGTAACCCTTGTTTCAACCGTTGATGGAACTGAGCAAGAGTTCAAAACTGATGGTGTCTTTGTCTACATTGGCATGATTCCTTTATCAAAGCCATTTGAAAACCTTGGAATAACCAATGAAAATGGCTATATTGTAACGAATGAAAAGATGGAAACAAGTGTGCCTGGTATTTTCGCAGCAGGTGATATTCGTGAAAAAATGCTTCGTCAAATCGTCACAGCTACAGGTGATGGAAGTATCGCTGCTCAAAGTGCACAGCATTATGTGGAAGAACTTCAAGAATCTTTAAAAGCAAAAGCATAATAAAATGGATAGTCGTACAAAAGTGCGGCTATTTTTTATAGGAAAATGCGAAGGTTTTCTTTTAAAGAAACGAAAAAATCGTTATAACTTACTAATTTGCTCATTATTTACAAAACGTTACTCCCTTTTAATTCTATTGTAACAGTAGTGAAATAAACATTCGTTATGATAAGAGTAGAAATTGACCCCCTTTTAAAATATATACACTTGGACGGCACAAGGAAACTTGTGCTCTTTTTTTGTTCAAAATCGCTCTTACGTAATCAGCATGATCGAAGAAGGAACTTTTAGATGAAGTTCAGACGTTCCCACTTTTGTTTTGAATTCCTATTCATTGTGACGATCTTTTAAAAATAGTATAATAATGTGAAAGGCTGTACATTGAGTAAATCTCACAGAGGTTGAAGAAATTTGGTGTGATGACTGAGGTGAAGTATATGCAACGGGTAACCAATTGTGTATTAATGAAGGATGATAAAGTTTTATTACTGCAGAAGCCAAAGCGTGGCTGGTGGGTCGCACCAGGGGGGAAAATGGAACCTGGTGAATCAGTGCGAGATTCTTGTATCCGGGAGTTTAGAGAAGAAACAGGTATTTATTTGAAAAACCCACATCTTAAGGGAATCTTCACATTCATTATGAAAGATGGAGATCAAGTGTTATCGGAATGGATGATGTTTACCTTTTTCGCAGAGAATGCTGATGGGATTCATGTGGAGGAATCAGAGGAAGGCAAACTGTCATGGCACCCGCTTGAAGAGATCAAGAATTTACCAATGGCAGAGGGTGACTATCATATATTAGATTATATGGTACAGGGTAAAGGGATTATTTACGGCACCTTTACTTACACAGAAGATTTTAAACTTTTACAATACCGTTTAGACCCAAGCTAAAAGGGGAAATTACACTATCCTTTTAAAACTCTTCAGCATATTTTATTAGAAATCATAATGGTGGGGAAAAATATTTTTCTTTAACCGTTGTGAAATTTACTCAACTTTATATTCTGTCAGAAGTAAAACTTTGGTGGGAAACATAATCTATACAAGAACAGCCTAAGAAACAGACTCGCCATAACTACAAACGGCACTCTTAGTGAAACAAATGAATGGGGGAATAAATATGAGTACCGGAGCAGTTAATGATACACAATTGGTCATCATAACAGGAATGTCAGGTGCAGGAAAAACAGTTGCAATTCAAAGCTTTGAAGACCTGGGCTTTTTCTGCGTAGATAATTTACCTCCAACATTGTTACCGAAGTTTCTTGAGTTGATGAAGGATTCAGGTAGTAAGATGAACAAGGTTGCCTTAGTCATGGATTTAAGGGGACGAGAGTTCTTTGACCATCTATTTAAAGCACTAGATGAGCTAGGAGAAACCTCTTGGATTACTCCGCAAATCTTGTTTTTAGATGCGGATGATGCCAGTCTTGTTAGACGGTACAAAGAAACAAGAAGATCCCATCCTCTTGCTCCATCAGGCCTACCACTTGAAGGAATTCAGTCAGAAAGAGAACTGTTAGAAGAGTTAAAAGGGAGAGCTCAACTCATCTACAACACTTCAAAGCTAAAACCGAAGGAATTGCGCGAACGTATTATCCAAGAATTCTCTGCCAATAAAAAATCCACATTCACTGTCAATGTGATGTCCTTTGGATTCAAACACGGAATCCCGATCGATGCTGACTTAGTTTTCGATGTACGTTTTCTTCCTAATCCTCATTATATTGATCATATGAGGCCGAAGACTGGACTTGATGAAGAAGTGTATAACTATGTTATGAAGTGGAATGAGACGAATAAATTTTTGGAAAAGGTCACTGGTTTATTGAGTTTCATGCTCCCTCATTACAAACGAGAGGGAAAAGCCCAACTCGTCATTGCTATAGGATGTACAGGTGGCCAGCATCGTTCTGTCGCATTAACGGAATATCTTGCTCGTTATTTTGAAAACGATTATCATACGCGGGCGTCACATCGAGATATTGAAAGGAGAAAGGAAAAGACAACATGACCAAAAACGGACAGCCTAAAATAGTCATCATCGGAGGCGGAACTGGCTTACCAGTTTTATTAAGAGGATTAAAAAAGTATCCCCTTGATATTACCGCCGTGGTAACAGTCGCCGATGACGGAGGAAGCTCTGGACGTTTAAGGGATGATATGGATATTCCTCCACCAGGTGATATTCGTAATGTTTTAGCTGCCTTATCCGACGTAGAGCCGTTAATTGAAGAGATGTTTCAGCATCGTTTTAAAACATCAAATGAACTTTCGGGTCATTCTTTAGGGAACTTAATTCTTGCTGCGATGACATCGATTACAGGCAATTTCGTTCATGCCATACAAGAAATGAGCAAAGTATTAAATGTAAACGGAAGGGTTTTACCTGCGGCAGGTGAAAGTGTTGTCCTCCATGCAGAAATGGAGGACGGAACGATTGTCTCGGGAGAATCGAAGATCCCGTATTCAGGGAAAAAAATTAAGCGTGTCTTTTTAACGCCAGAAATTGCCCATCCATTACCGGAGACGGTCCATGCGATCAGACAGGCTGATTTGATCATCATTGGTCCGGGAAGTCTATATACAAGTATTCTTCCTAATCTTCTCGTACCGAAATTGGGACAGGAGATTTGTCGGGCAAAGGCGAAAAAAGTATATATATGCAATCTCATGACACAAGCTGGTGAAACATTAGACTTCACAGCGAGTGATCATGTCAAAGCGTTATATGACCATATGAAGAGTCGATTTTTAGATACGATATTAGTGAACAGCGAAAATATCCCAGATACGATTTTAAGTCGATATAGTGAAGAATATTCAAAGCCTGTTCACTTTGATTTCAATCAATTATATGAGTTAGGGCTTGAAGTCGTTCAAGGCGAGATTATGACCCTTGAAAATGGTGTCATTCGCCATGATACGAAAGAAGTGGCCAATATTTTATATTCGATCTTATTAAATGAAACCAAAAAGAGATTTAAAGCGTAAATAAATGAATCCAACTGATTCAGTTTGTCGTGCTTTTAGGGGGTACAGGGATGTCATTCGCTTCAGAAACAAAGAAAGAGCTAACAAATTTAGAAATAAAGGACTGTTGTGGTAAAGCTGAATTATCAGCGCTGATTCGAATGAATGGATCCTTATCCTTCTCCAATCGTAAGCTTGTCGTAGATGTGCAAACGGAAAACGCTGCCATCGCAAGAAGAATTTATACATTACTGAAAAAGAATTATAACGCTCAAGTCGAATTATTAGTCCGTAAGAAAATGCGCTTGAAAAAGAACAATGTGTACATTGTAAGACTTTCCCAGCAAGCCAAAGAAATCTTGGAGGATTTAAAAATTCTCCAAGAGGGCTTTGTGTTTGCCCATGATATTTCTAAGGATTTAGTGAAAAAGAAATGCTGCAAACGCTCTTACCTCCGGGGATCATTTTTAGCTGGTGGATCGGTAAATAATCCTGAAACATCTTCCTATCATTTAGAAATAGCCTCTCTTTATAAAGAGCATAATGATGCCCTTTGTGAATTAATGAATTCCTTTGATTTGAATAGCAAAACATTAGAACGGAAAAAGGGGTATATCACCTATTTGAAGGAAGCAGAGAAAATTACCGAGTACTTAAATATCATTGGTGCCCATAATGCCTTGCTTAAATTTGAGGATATTCGTATTGTTCGCGATATGAGAAATTCAGTCAATCGATTAGTAAACTGTGAAACCGCTAATTTGAATAAGACGATTGGAGCGGCGTTAAGGCAAGTCGAAAATATTCGCTACATTCAGGCTACAGTTGGTTTGGAAATTTTACCTGATAAATTAAGAGAAATTGCTGAATTACGAGTAGCGTATCAGGATGTAACGTTAAAAGAGCTTGGAGAAATGGTATCAGGTGGTCAAATCAGCAAATCAGGAATTAACCATCGTCTCAGAAAAATTGATGAAATTGCTGAAAAGCTTCGAGCAGGGGAACCTGTTCAATAACAGTTGAAATTCATTTTTTATATAGAGAAACAAAGAGAGAGACTTTTCAGGGAGGAAGAAGGATATGGTAGAGAAAAAGGTTGAAGTCAAACTTAAAACGGGTTTGCAAGCACGTCCAGCTGCCTTGTTTGTCCAAGAGGCCACACGATTTTCATCAGACGTATTTATCGAAAAAGATGGTAAACAAGTCAATGCCAAAAGCATCATGGGCCTCATGAGTCTCGCCATTAATTCAGGCGCAGATATTAAGCTCATCGCAGAAGGCAGCGACGAGCAAGAAGCATTAGAAGCACTGGCAAAGTACGTCCAAGAGGATTAAAAATTGATTTCGAAAAGGGGGAAGCTGCTATGGTTTGTGAGGTACTGGCGGCTTCTTTTTTTTGGTTATTCATACAGGCACTCAGAACTGATGCTGATACATAAAAGGAAAAATTCCGCCTAATGAGCAACTTTCATGAAAAAGAGCCTATTTAACAGGAGAAATTCCGCCTATTAACTCCAAAAATGTGAAAAATGGCAACTTCGCACGGCATAAGCGGAAATTCTTCCCTTATACACCCCAAAAAGAGCTCTATAGAGCATATAACCGGAAATTCTCCGCTTATATTAAGGTGGAGTTTGGAGTTCGTGGAGGAGTGTTTGTGAAGGGTGAGAATCATGAGGGGAAGAGCGATTAGAAAAATGTTTTTCTAGAGAACCAAAAAGAGCTTTCAAAAATAAAAAGTTCCTATGCTTGTATACAAACATAGGAACTCATTGACATTTTAACGCCCTCGGAGGGAATCGAACCCCCATTTTAAGAACCGGAATCTTACGTGCTATCCGTTGCACCACGAGGGCAAATCTAAAATCCATCATTTTTAGACGCTTCCCTATTATATGTCATGTTTTGTGGTTTTTCAAGGGTCAAAATCTCTCCTCTGCTACAATTCCATGTGTTTAAATCACTTAAGTTTGGTTATGATGAGAAATGGGATTATACATAGAATGACATGGTGAAAAAAGTCGAATAAATCTTCAACAATATCCAATCGTATTGTTTGACCTTTTTTGACTATCAGTGTATCATAACATACATAACAGTATACTTAAGCTTTACTGATTCTTATGGAAGAATCGATAACCAATCAAAGGAGGAACATAAAAATGAATTTGATCCCTACAGTTATTGAACAGACAAATCGCGGTGAACGTGCATATGACATTTATTCTCGTCTTTTAAAAGATCGCATTATTATGCTTGGAAGTGCGATTGATGATAATGTCGCTAACTCCATTGTAGCTCAATTACTTTTCTTAGAGGCAGAAAATCCTGAAAAAGATATCACACTTTATATTAATAGCCCAGGTGGAAGTATTACTGCTGGAATGGCTATTTATGATACTATGCAATACTTAAAGCCAGATGTGCAAACCATTTGTATCGGGATGGCCGCTTCCATGGGTGCATTCCTTTTAGCAGCCGGGGAAAAGGGAAAGCGTTATGCGCTTCCAAATGCGGAAGTCATGATTCACCAACCGCTTGGTGGTGCTCAAGGTCAAGCAACAGAAATTGAAATTGCGGCAAAGCGTATTCTTTTCCTTCGTGAAAAACTGAATGGAATCTTATCAGAGCGCACAGGTCAACCACTTGATGTTATCGCGAAAGATACTGACCGTGACAACTTCATGACGGCTGAAAAAGCAAAAGAATACGGTCTAGTTGACCATATTATTACGCGTAATAATTTAGACCAGAAAAAATAAGGAATAATCTAAAGACTGTTTTCACAAGGTGTATGTTGCTCCTTGAGGAAACAGTTTTTTTATGGGGAATTTTAACTGTTACATATGTAGATGTTGGAACAATAAGTATCCATCGAAATGAGAAAGAAACTAATGAAGTGAGGACTATTTTCCATTGAAGAAAATTTAAAATAGTATGTTGCTGTTTAAAAGTCTTCTAGTCTTCAAAGTTTAGAGGACTTTTTTGTTCGATCCTTTTAATATAAACATTTCAATTCACCAATCTCCACCCATAAGGTAAAATAGAAGCAGGGGGGATATGAGATGAATTTGAAGCCTGGTTTATGGCAGCAGCAAACTCTGAAGTTGACGATGACGCAAGAATTATCTCAAGCGATTGCTTTATTGCAATACTCCACGCAAGAGCTGACTTCTTTTTTGGAGGAGAAGGCGAATGAGAATCCCCTATTAAAAATTGAAGCTGAGCATGTCCGGACGATGGATCCGAGAAAAGATCGTTCCACGAAAAAGACGGTGAAAGTGGAGAAGGACAAACAAAGCTGGATTGAACAAATTGGAACAGAGAACAAATCATTGGATTCGTATCTCTTATCACAAATAAATATGAAGCAAGTAAGCGATGAACAAAGGCATATTGTTCAAGAAATTATTTTCAATATTGATGAAAATGGTTATCTTTGTGCCACAGTTGAAGAAATCGCCGAAAGCATAAAAGTTAGAGAAGATCAGGTTGAAGCGTGTTTAGCCCTGATTCAGGATTTAGATCCTGCCGGTATTGGTGCAAGAGACTTAAAGGAATGTTTGTCCCTTCAGTTGCAAAGACTTGAAAAGAGAAATGGGCTTGCCGAGACGATTGTGCAAGAGCATTTTTCCTTATTTGCTGATAAAAAATGGAAGGAACTTGGGAAAATCCTTGGTGTCCAACTTGCGGAAATTCAACAAGTATTTGATTTTATTCAAACATTAAACCCTCGACCAGCGATCGCTTTTCAAGTTGAAAAATCGGTCTACATTACACCAGATGTAGTGGTAAAGTGGGATGGAGAGGCATTTGCGATTAGTATTTTTGATGAAGTGCTGCCGAAGATAAGTTTTAATGATGAATACTATAAGCAATTTTCCACTTATGAAGATAAGCAGGTCAGTCGCTTTTTACATGAAAAGCAACAAGATTATTTCTGGATTGTTCGTGCCCTTGAACAGCGTAAAGAAACCCTCACGAAGGTCGCTGTCAAAATTGTTGAGAAACAGCATGACTTTTTTATCAAAGGCCCAACCTATTTAAAACCGATGACGATGCGAGATATTGCTGAAGAGATTGGTGTTCACGAATCAACGGTTAGCCGCGCTGTGAGAGAAAAATATGCACAAACGCCATTTGGGTTATTTGAATTAAAATATTTCTTTTCCAGTACGATTCAAACGGTTTCTGATGAAAGCGCATCTTCGCAGCAGGTGAAGGACATTATTTCTAAACTAATTGAAGAAGAGAATAAACAAAAACCATTATCGGATCAAGTGATAGTGAAAATGCTTAACACAAAGCACGGCATCGTCGTCTCGAGAAGAACGATTGCGAAATACCGGGACCAACTTGGTATTCCTTCCTCTTCAAAGAGAAAACGTTATGAATAATGAAAGGAATAAGTTATGGAAACGATTGTAAAACTATACACAAGAAATGGCTGTCATCTTTGCGAAAAGGCGAAGGCGATTCTTTTGAATTTAAAGGGAAAGTACGGATTTCGCTATGTAGAAGCAGATATTGACCGTAGTGATGAATTAACGGAAAAGTATGGATTAATGATTCCGGTTGTAGAAATTAATGGAGAAGAAGTGCAATTTGGTCATATTGATGAACTTTTTGTTGAAGATTTGTTAAGAAAAAATAAATCGAGCTATTTAAGTTGAAATCTCAGATCGCCTCTGCTAGAATGAACTTGTGGCAAGGGTGATTTTTTTTGGCTGATGCGGGACATATTATGTCCATAGGGGACAAAAAAAGACCACTCGAATAAAAGGAGCAAATCATGAAATACTCATTGATGGATATTCAAAAAAGATTATTACCTGATTTACTTCCTGTTATGCAAAGGCGATTTGACATTCTGCAATACATAAGTTTGATGGAACCAGTTGGGAGAAGGAGTTTATCCGTTAGTTTAGGGATAACGGAAAGAATTCTCAGAGCTGAAGTTACGCTACTAAAAGAGCAAAACCTGATTCGCATCACAAGCGTGGGGATGAGCTTAACGGCTGAGGGGCAAAAAGTATTAGAGGGACTTACAAGTACGATGAGAGAACTGAAAGGTTTGAACTCATTAGAACTTCAGGTTCAGAAAAGCCTCAAGCTTGAAAAAGTAATCATCGTTTCAGGCAATAGTGATGATTCGCCATGGGTGAAGAGTGAATTAGGGCGAGCGAGTGCGAATTGTATGAAAGACATGCTTGCAGGAGAAAATATTATTGCTGTTACTGGGGGTACCACTATGGCTGCTGTCGCAGAAATGTTAACTCCAGAATTAAGCAAAGATATCGTCTTCGTACCGGCAAGAGGTGGAATTGGGGAAGATGTTCAAAACCAAGCCAATACCATTTGTGCAAAAATGGCTGAAAGAACGCAGGCCAAGCATCGAGTTCTTTACGTACCTGACCAAGTAAGTAGCGAGATGTATCAAACGATTGTGAAAGAACCACTCATTCATGAGGTTTTGACCTTAATTAAATCTGCTAACATTGTTTTGCATGGAATTGGAGATGCTATTACAATGGCGGAACGCCGTAAAACAAGTCCTGCGGATGTGGCGAAGCTTCTTGAACAAAAAGCAGTCAGTGAAGCGTTTGGTTACTACTTCAATGAGGCGGGGGAAATCGTTCATAAAGTCCATACCATTGGAATGCAATTGGACGACTTAGCGAATGTTGAACATGTTATGGCAGTAGCAGGAGGGGCTTCAAAGGCAAAAGCCATCCGCTCCTATATGAAGCAAGTGCGGCCGAACACGATTTTAATTACGGATGAAGGCGCCGCAAAGGAATTGTTAAATATGTAAATTTCACTAAGTGAACTTTACTTAAAGGCTAAAATTTTTGGCCTAATTTATAAATTTGAGGAGGAAATTATAATGGCAGTAAAAGTTGGTATTAATGGATTTGGAAGAATAGGTCGTAACGTTTTACGTGCAGCTTTAAAAAATCCGAATGTTGAGATCGTGGCAGTTAACGATTTAACAGATGCAAACATGCTTGCACACCTTTTAAAATATGATTCTGTACACGGAATCCTTAACGAAGAAGTGTCTGTAGATGGAGATGCTTTAGTAGTAGGCGGTCACAAAATTAAAGTTCTTGCTGAACGTGATCCAGCTCAACTTGGATGGGGCGACCTAGGAGTTGAAGTGGTTGTTGAATCTACTGGACGTTTCACAAAGCGTGCAGACGCTGCAAAACATTTAGAAGCAGGTGCAAAGAAAGTAGTTATCTCTGCTCCAGCATCTGATGAAGATATTACAATCGTTATGGGTGTTAACCATGATAAGTACGATGCAGCAAATCATCATGTTATCTCTAACGCATCTTGTACAACAAACTGTTTAGCTCCATTTGCTAAAGTTCTGAACGATAACTTTGGAATCAAGCGTGGTATGATGACAACTGTTCACTCTTACACAAATGACCAACAAATTCTTGATTTACCACATAAAGACTACCGTCGTGCTCGTGCAGCTGCTGAAAACATCATTCCAACAACGACTGGTGCTGCAAAAGCTGTATCTCTAGTATTACCTGAATTAAAAGGTAAATTAAATGGTGGAGCAATGCGTGTTCCAACTCCAAACGTTTCTTTAGTAGATTTAGTTGCTGAACTTGACAAAGATGTAACTGCTGAAGAAGTAAACGCTAAGCTTAAAGAAGCTGCTGAAGGTGAATTAAAAGGAATTCTTGGTTACAGCGAAGAGCCATTAGTTTCTGGTGACTACAATGGTAACCCAAATTCTTCAACAATCGATGCTCTTTCTACAATGGTAATGGAAGGTAGCATGGTTAAAGTAATCTCTTGGTACGATAACGAGTCTGGTTACTCTCACCGTGTTGTAGACCTAGTAGATTACCTTGCACAAAAAGGTCTATAATTTAACCATTTTTTCATAAAATTCAGGTGAATATTAACAACTCTATGTCTATAATGGAAAAGGGAGAGCGTGCATAAATTTTCCACCATTTGTGCATTGCTAAAAGGTGTTAATAGTCGAATGATTTGAAAGCGGGGAGCGGGGAAGATTCCCCCCTCCTTTTTTTATGTAATCTCTTATTATAAGGAGGTCTTTAAATGAACAAGAAGAGTGTCAAGGATGTTGATTTAAAAGGCAAACGCGTCTTTTGCCGTGTGGATTTTAACGTTCCTATGAAAGACGGCCAGATTACTGATGAAACTCGTATTAAAGCGGCAATTCCGACGATTCAGTATTTAGTGAATGCAGGAGCTAAAGTACTTTTAGCGAGCCACTTAGGACGTCCAAAAGGTCAAGTTGTAGAAGAACTACGTTTAACACCAGTAGCAAAACGTCTATCTGAATTACTTGGAAAAGAAGTAAAGAAAACAGATGAAGCTTACGGTGAAGCTGTTCAAGCTGAAGTTGCTCAAATGAACGATGGTGATGTTCTACTTCTTGAAAATGTTCGCTTCTACCCTGGTGAAGAGAAAAATGATCCCGAATTAGCGAAAAATTTTGCTGCATTAGCAGATGTATATGTGAACGATGCTTTTGGAGCTGCTCACCGTGCCCATGCTTCCACAGAAGGAATTGCGCATCACTTACCAGCGGTGTCAGGCCTTTTAATGGAAAAGGAATTAGAGGTGCTTGGGAAGGCATTATCCAATCCTGAAAGACCTTTTACTGCCATTATTGGTGGTGCAAAGGTGAAGGATAAAATCGGTGTTATCGACAATCTTTTGGAAAAAGTAGATAACTTAATTATTGGCGGCGGGCTTGCTTATACATTTGTGAAAGCTCAAGGTCATGAAGTAGGGAAATCTCTTTTAGAAGAAGATAAAATTGAGTTAGCGAAAGAATTCATGAAAAAGGCTGAGGAAAAAGGTGTTAAGTTCTTAATGCCGGTTGACGTCATTGTAGCGGATGATTTTTCAGAAGAGGCTAATACGCAGATCGTTTCAATCGAAGAAATTCCTGCTGATTGGGAAGCTCTTGATATCGGGCCAAAAACACGTGAAATTTATGCAAATGTTATTGAAAAGTCAAAGCTAGTCATTTGGAATGGACCGATGGGCGTATTTGAAATCAATAAATTCGCTGGTGGTACAAGAGCGGTAGCGGAAAGCTTAGCTGAAGCAAACGATACATATTCTGTTATCGGTGGAGGAGATTCTGCGGCTGCGGTTGAGAAATTCCATCTTGCTGATCGAATGAGCCATATTTCTACAGGTGGCGGTGCTTCCTTAGAATTTATGGAAGGAAAAGAACTACCAGGTGTCGTTGCTCTTAATGATAAATAAGAAGGCTCTTGTTCAAAACAGAGCTGAAACAACGATAAAAAACGGCTAATTTATGAAAATAGCCAATAAGTAGAAAGGATGAATTCTTTTGCGTAAACCAATTATTGCAGGGAACTGGAAAATGCATAAAACGATCTCTGAAGCGAAAAGCTTTTTGGAGGAAGTAAAAGGCCTAGTTCCAGCAAAAGATAAAGTAGAATCTGTTATTTGTGCACCTGCGCTATTTTTAGATAGTCTTGTTGACCTTTCTAAAGAATATGACGTAGAAATCGGTGCTCAAAACATGCACTTTGAAGAAAGCGGTGCTTTTACAGGGGAAATTAGCCCTGTTGCTTTAGCGGATCTTGGTGTGAAGTATGTTATTCTTGGTCACTCTGAACGACGTGAAATGTTCAATGAAACAGATGATGCCGTTAACAAGAAGACGTTAGCAGCATTCAAACATCAGTTAACACCAATCGTTTGTTGCGGTGAAACGTTAGAAGAGCGTGAAGCTGGGCAAACAAATGAGCTTGTTGGAAATCAAGTGAAACAGGCATTTGTTGGACTTACTGCTGAACAAGTGAAGCAAACGGTTATTGCTTATGAGCCAATCTGGGCTATTGGAACGGGTAAATCTTCCACTGCTGAGGATGCCAATGAAGTATGTGCACATATCCGTAGCGTGGTAGCGGAGCAATTTTCACAGACGACTGCGGATGCTGTACGCATTCAATATGGCGGAAGTGTCAAACCAGCAAATATTAAAGAATATATGGCGCAGCCTGATATTGACGGTGCCCTCGTGGGTGGAGCAAGCTTAGAAGCAAGCTCATTCCTTCAATTATTGGAGGCAGGACAGTATGAGTAAGGCACCTGTTGCATTAATCATTTTGGATGGATTTGCTTGCCGTGATGAGGTTAAGGGAAATGCTGTTGCCCAAGCAAATAAGCCAAATTTTGATCGCCTTTGGAAACAATTCCCTCATTCTCATTTGATAGCGTCAGGTGAGGCAGTCGGCCTTCCTGATGGCCAAATGGGGAATTCAGAGGTGGGGCACTTAAACATTGGTGCGGGCCGAATTGTCTACCAAAGCTTAACACGTGTGAATGTTGCCATCCGTGATGGGGAGTTTGGTGAAAACGAAACGATCAATGGAGCAATGGATCATGCGAAAAAGAACGGAACAAATCTTCACCTTTTCGGCCTTTTATCCGATGGTGGGGTTCATAGTCATATTCAGCATATGTACGCTTTATTAAAGATGGCTGCTGAAAAAGGTGTGGAGAAAGTCTATGTACATGGCTTCTTAGATGGTCGTGATGTTGGTCCACAAACGGCGCCTACATATGTGAAAGAAACATTGGAGAAAATGAAGGAGTATGGTGTTGGAGAGTTTGCGACGATTTCTGGACGTTACTATTCCATGGACCGTGATAAGCGTTGGGAACGTGTAGAAAAATCTTATCGTGCAATGGTGTACGGTGAGGGTCCAACATACTCTGATCCTTTAGAATTAATCGAGGATTCTTATAAAAATGGAATCTATGATGAGTTCGTCCTTCCTTCAGTTATCACGAAGGAAAATGGCGAACCTGTTGCCACGATTCAAGAGAACGATGCGGTTATTTTCTATAACTTCCGTCCTGACCGTGCGATTCAGATTTCTAACACGTTCACAAATAAGGACTTCCGTTCCTTTGATCGTGGGCCAAAGCATCCTGATCATTTGTATTTCGTTTGTATGACTCACTTTAGTGAGTCAGTAGACGGATATGTAGCATTCAAGCCAACAAACCTAGATAATACACTTGGAGAAGTGTTATCTCAAAATGGTTTGCAGCAGCTCCGCATTGCGGAAACTGAAAAGTATCCACATGTGACGTTCTTTATGAGTGGAGGACGTGAAGCAGAGTTTCCTGGTGAAAAGCGGATCTTAATCAATTCACCGAAGGTTGCTACATATGATTTGAAGCCAGAAATGAGCGCATATGAAGTAACAGATGCTTTAATTGGTGAAATTGAAGCAGACAGCGTTGATGCGATTATTTTAAACTTTGCGAACCCTGATATGGTTGGACATTCTGGAATGCTTGAGCCAACAATTAAAGCGATTGAAACAGTGGATGAGTGTCTAGGTCGCATTATTGATTTAATTTTACAAAAGGGTGGGGCAGCGATTATTACTGCTGACCACGGAAATGCCGATGAAGTCATCACAATGGAAGGCAATCCGATGACGGCCCATACGACAAACCCAGTTCCTGTCATTGTCACGAAGGAAGGGTTAGAGCTACGTAACGATGGTATTCTTGGAGATTTAGCTCCAACGATGCTTGATTTATTGAAGTTGCAAAAACCAGCCGAAATGACTGGTACGAGCTTAATTAAAAAATAAATTTTAGGAGAGATGAACATGCCTTATATCCAACATGTATACGCACGTGAAGTGCTAGATAGCCGCGGTAATCCAACTGTAGAAGTAGAAGTTTTAACTGAATCAGGAGCTTTTGGTCGTGCCTTAGTACCATCTGGTGCTTCAACTGGTGAATACGAAGCAGTAGAACTTCGTGATGGAGACAAGTCTCGTTACCTTGGTAAGGGAGTTCAAAAAGCAGTTGATAATGTAAACAACATCATCGCTGAAGAAATCATTGGTTTAGATGTAACGGACCAAGTTGGAATCGACCGTTTAATGATCGAATTAGATGGTACTGAAAACAAAGGAAAATTAGGAGCAAACGCAATTCTTGGTGTTTCTATGGCATGTGCCCATGCAGCAGCAGATTTTGTAGGTCTTCCATTATACCGTTACCTTGGTGGATTCAATGCGAAGCAATTACCAACTCCAATGATGAACATCATCAACGGTGGTTCTCATGCTGATAACAACGTTGATTTCCAAGAGTTCATGATTTTACCTGTTGGTGCTCCAACATTCAAAGAAGCAATCCGTATGGGTGCTGAAGTATTCCATGCATTGAAAAAAGTATTATCTGGAAAAGGTTTAAATACAGCTGTTGGTGACGAAGGTGGATTCGCTCCAAACCTTGGTTCTAACCGTGAAGCACTTGAAGTGATCATTGAAGCAATTACGGCTGCTGGTTATGAAGCTGGAAAAGACATTTTCTTAGGAATGGACGTTGCTTCTTCTGAATTCTTCAACAAAGAAACAAAGAAATATGATTTAGCTGGTGAAGGTCGTACAGGCTTAACTTCTGAAGAAATGGTTAATTTCTACGAAGAGCTAGTAAATGAATTCCCAATCCTTTCAATCGAAGATGGATTAGACGAAAACGACTGGGAAGGTCACAAGCTTTTAACTGAGCGTATCGGCGGCAAGGTTCAATTAGTTGGGGATGACTTATTCGTAACAAACACGAAGAAGCTTGCTCAAGGGATTGAACAAGGTGTTGGTAACTCCATCCTAATCAAGGTTAACCAAATCGGTACCCTTACTGAAACATTTGATGCAATCGAAATGGCGAAGCGCGCTGGCTACACAGCTGTCGTTTCTCACCGTTCTGGTGAAACAGAAGACGCAACAATCGCTGACATCGCTGTTGCAACAAACGCTGGTCAAATCAAGACTGGTTCTATGTCTCGTACAGACCGTATTGCGAAGTACAACCAATTACTACGCATCGAAGACGAATTAGGCGATTTAGCTATCTATGATGGTTTGAAGAGCTTTTATAACTTGAAGAAGTAAGAGAAATTTTGGTGAGGCGGTCCCCCTTTTGTGGGGGACCGCCTTTTTTTGGTGGGTTTTGTTTGGTGCAAGTTTGGCGTTTCGCCGATATATTTGATTTTTCGCCGATATAATTTGATTTTCGCCGATATAATTGAAAAAACGCCGATATAATCAAATTTTCGCCGATATATCTTAAAAACCGCCGATATATCCCTTGTGTAGAAATCAACCCCTAGGTTTTAGGTACTTTCTGCCTTTGTTCGTACCTATTGTTGGTAAGTTTATCGCATTTAATAGTCTTTTTGCAGTATCCTCGGATTCCAAATGCACGAAATCCCGAAATTGTTTGTTTGTAATGGTCTCATTCACTAAATGAAAGTAATCCTGAACTGCCGAAGCGTGTGCATTTTTGTCTTTCACACCACAGGAACTACAAAACCATTTTCCACGGTGTCTAATCATGGGGATCTGACCACATTCGGGGCATTGTACCCCAGTTAAAATCTGATTTGTCTTCAAGCTATATTTCCCTAATGCATCGAATTTCTCCTCCACATGGCTCCTCATCAATTGTTTGTTTATTTTTCGCATACCTCTAGAATCGAGTATTTCAGTTCTGTACATTTGGTCCATTTCTGCAATCTTATTTAGCAAACTGTGCCCATGGATTACTTTTTTTAAGGCTTGTCGGTTTTGAGGAGTTGTTTTCACAATGGTGGAAGGGTTACTGATGACGACGAAATAGTCAATGGGGAGGGAGATGTGATGAGAATGAAGCCAATTCTTTAATTGCTGCTGGTGCCACTTTGCTTGGGAAATAGGATCCTGGAATCCTTCTTCTTTTTCATTGGCTGTACGGATCATTTGATTAAAGGTTTCGTCGAAAAATAGGGTTCCGAAGAAGTTTTTGCATTCGAGGATTAAGGCGTAGCGGGACGTAATAATAAGGTAATCCACTTGAAAATGATATTTACCGCTAGGGAGACGAAGGGAATGAAAGAGGCAGTACTTTTTATCAGATAAAAAATCAAGATAATACTTAACTGCTTTTTCCCCACGATATCCTTTTAAAAAACGTGCATAATCTGCTTGAACCTCAGGATATCGTGGATGGGTTTCGGGAAGTCTCCGCAGCAGGCATTCAAGAGACAAGACTTTATCCGGAATTGATAATTCTTTCATATGCAAGGGCAACACTCCTTTCTACTCAATTAATTCGAGAAATGCTCGGCAATTCCTTCACATTTTACTAATATTTACAAATGTATCGTAATAAGCAATTCCTTTTGCACCAGAAACATTCTCTCCCATATCTGTCTCCAAAACAGGAATTAAGCGGTTGACAATAATTTGTGAACGTTGGTACCAGCCCTGATAAATTAAAAGAATATCTTCGGGAACTTGGGCACTATAGACCGCTTTAATTTCGAGTGTATCCTGTGAATTATACACTTGAACGACTTCTCCATTATAAATATTAAGCATTTTCGCTACTTTTGGATGAATGCCAACAAAAGCTTCGCCATCATCGGTTAAATCAATCGAAAATGATTGTGAGTTAATGGTATATGGATGGTGTGGAGTAAGAAGCCAGAAAGGGTGCTCCACTGTCGGAGACTTTCCTGAAGTGAATTTCGGAATGGCTGAGAATCCATTCTTCTTTGCCTCCACTGAATAAAAGTGGTATCTCCCTGTTTTTGTCTCAAAAGTTTTGTCCCTCCAAGCAGTGGTTTCCTTCATATTCGGTATAGATTTTTTTCGTAAATCCGAACACTTCCGAATCTTATGATGCTCAAAAATTTCTTGATTAAATTGCTTATTTAAATATTCCTCTTCTGAACTATAGATCGGAAAAGAACATAATTCCTCATCGAATTGCTTTAAACGAATTGCAAGTTCGTTCATAATATTCCACTCACTCCGACTTTCATAATACGGAGGAAGGGCTTTCTCATTAAAGGCTATTTTGTCATGCCAAAAATTCGTTACAATATCATGTTCCTCAAAATGGGTGGTAGTAGGTAAAACAAGATTGGACATGGCTGCTGTTGGTGTCATAAATTGCTCAACGGTCACTACAAATGGGATCTTCATAAGATGTTCTTGTATTAAACGAGGATTTGGATCCTGTGTTAAAGGGTTTCTACAGCTAATCCACATCATCTCAAGGGTTGGTTGACCTTGTGTAATCCATTTATTCATATCGATGTCCCGATTTGATGTTTCTTGTTGGTTCGTAAACTTCATCGTGTCTCCACGTCCAAAAAAGATCCCGCCAGCATATGTTCCAATATCACCATGGGCAGCTGCTAATGCCTGGATGGCGCGTATATTTTGTCCGCCATTACTATGACGTTGTAATCCGATTCCAATTAGATGAGCGACCGTTCCAGCTTCTATTATCCAAGTTAACAACAATTCAAGGGAGCTTTCAGCAATTCCGCAAATCTGCAAATATTCTTGCAGATCCATTTGATCAATCCACTCATAAAAATGATCAAATCCAAAAGAATGTTGAGCAAGAAATGCCTTATCTAAAGCATCAGATTCGTATAAACGTTTGAGTAAAACGTTTGAGAGAGCGCCATCAGTGCTAGGACAAAGCTGGATATACATATCAGCTAGTTCTGCTGTTTTCGTAAAAAGAGGGTCAATGACGACGATCTTTGCTCCCTTATCTTTAGCTTCCAAGATAAACGGAATGAGGTGTATATTCGTGACAGCAGGATTCGAGCCCCAAAGGATGATCATCTTAGCCTCTTTAAGCTGTGATGGATCAGACATTTTGGCGCTACCCATGTCATATTGAATTGCTTCAAAACCTGCAGATGCACAAGGAGAACCTACAATTTTCGTTGTCTCACCGATACTGGAAAAAAACTGTTCTGCCACAAAATGTTGTACACCTAAGTTACCAGTATACTTATAAAGGCCAATAGGAAGGAAGTTTTCATAGCGTTCATGTATGCTCATTATTTCACATAAAATTAGTTCAAAAGCTTTTTCCCATGTGATTTGTTTAAATTTTCCTGAACCTTTGACTTCTTGATAATAAGGGAACTTTAGTCGACTAGGATGATGATTTTTTTCTCCATAGGTATACCCTTTTGCACAGAGCTTCCCCTTTGTATATGGATGACTAGTGTCTCCAGAAATATGAATAAGCTGATTATTTTCGACTTCTGAAATCATCGTGCAAGAGCTATAGCAATTTCGAGGACAAACATTTTTAAAATGGTGTGTTGCCATACGCATCTATACTTCCCCCTATCAGCAATAAAGTTTATAGGATTGTCAGTCCATTTTCTTTCTTTCCTTTAATTGTAATATAAACTATTAAGTAAAGGCCCATATATAGATCCCTATCATTGTAGAAAAATTGACACAATAAGGAAGTGTCTTGTGATGGCAGAACAATTTATGTTTTACATTGATGTGAATAGATGTATCAATTGCAAATCATGTGAAATGGCCTGTAATGAATACTATGGGCTCACCGAAATTCATCGTAGAAATGTAGTAACGATTGATATGAAAAATTCCGCTAATTCTATTAGTGTATCGTTATCATGCGGTCATTGTAGTAATCCCCTGTGCATCTATGTTTGTCCAGAAAATAATTTCTATAAACGACACGATGGAATTGTTGTTCATAATTCTATCCATTGTAAATCTTGTAATCGTTGTATTACGACATGCCCGTTTCAAGCACCTAAATTAAATCCGAAAACGAATAGAGCAGATAAGTGCAACTTCTGTGTAGAGCGCATTGATGAAGGTTTGAAGCCAATTTGTGTGGAGGCTTGTGTAACTGGGGCACTAAATATAATCAAAATGAATCCAGATACTATAAATACCACCTTGCTGATTCAATCGGGTTTTCCACTTGCAAGTTACACAAAACCCTCAATTTTTATTAAAGAAAAACAAAATGGAATCGTTTTTTTACGAGAAGGGTGTTAATAATGAAAGATTCTATTCAACATATATTGCTCACGACGCCTATTCATCAGCTATCTTTTTTTACCTCAATCCCTAGAAAGGAAATTAGCTATGAACGGAGATTAGAAGCTATTCCAAAGCATTCATTACAAGTCCCGACGCTTTTAGTGCTAACAGATGTGAAAGATTGGAATAAAATAAATGATAGAAATATAACGGAACAGCTACTTCAAGATCCCCATTTAGTTGGGATTGTATTATGTTGTCTTGAAAAAATAGTTATAGATGAAGACACGATCCAACTTTTTGAGGAATGTCAAGTACCTCTTATACAAGTATTTGAGAGCAATTTATCTAAGATGACGGAGTATCAACCCTCCTACAGTCAATTAAGTTTAGAATTGATAGGATATGAAGAAAAAGGATTTGTTCAATTGGCGACAGAGCTCTCGAAAGGATTAAATACCCCGCTTCTATATTTGAATGAAATGAATCAGATTATCTGGCAAACTGCAACAAAGGAAGTACAACAAGAGGCAAATCGCTGGCTCAATACTCGCCGTTTTAGCGAAAATGAAGAGGGGATTTTTACCCCCCATTATATTCATTTAAACGAATCTTCCAGACAAACGCTCCTTGCTTCAGGTGAATTAGCTATGTGGCAAAGACAGATGCTCGATCGATTAGCAGCTTTGACCGCTCTCTATATTCAAAAGGAAAGCAGATACATAGAGTTGCAAGAAAAAATGAAGGAACATTTTATTTATGATCTTTTATATCATAAATTTGAATCGAAGAAAGAAATGATCAGACAAGGAAAAGCTTGGGGGTGGAATTTAGAAAGGCCTCATTATTTGCTCGTCATTAATACTGCTTTTTCGGACTCTTCTCTATCGGAAATAGATTGTCTTGATCAAATTGTGGACGACTTGCAAATTAGTAAAAATCAAATTATTCCATTTCAATTTCAAGAACAAATTATTATATTAGTCGAAGATCAAGAAAGGCTCCCCCTAAATGAAAGGAAAACGGCTATTGTGGAAAAAGCAGAGATCTTACATAAAGATCTCACAATGAAGTGGAGGCAATTTCAATTTACGATTGGAATTGGAAAATGGTATGAGGATACGATTTATTTAAATAAAAGCTATCAAGAAGCTAAATTAGCATTAAAATTTGGTCAAAGGTGGTTTGAAGACAAATTTATTTTTCATATTCGAGATTTAGGGATTCTTCATTTACTCATTCATCTACATCATGAACTTCTCTTTGATTTCAGTCAGGAGTATTTATCCGAATTAATATGTGCTGATGAGAGTAATGGAACTGAGTATATAAAAACGCTACAAGTGTATATTCAATATGAGGGGAAAATAACGGAAGCATCAGATGCATTGTTTATTCATCCAAACACATTAAGAAACCGAATCAAAAAGATTGAAGAAATTACAGGTACTCATTTACAAGAACCAGAAGAATATATGAATCTTACGATAGCGACGAGAATACTATCCTTTTTAAATATGTAATACCTTGCTGAAACATAAGCAAGGTTTTTTTGTGCTTTTGTTGAGAATGGTTAACTGTTAATACTAGAAATTAAGTTAGAAAGAATGTAAACATTCAAAGTTTATTCACCTATCTAAGGGTGACACTGTTATTGCTTCACAAAGTGGTAGATAGAAGTCTGTATATCTCTACACTCCTAAAAGGATAATCCTTTCGATAGAATGAGAGTGTAGTTACAAGATGATACAAAATTACCTAATTTTCTACACATTTATGTGAAAATAATCACAAAACAGGAGGTGTATGATCAATGGTTGTGCAAGAGCAGCACATGTTAGTAAATAACTATTTTCATTTAAGGTCAAGTGCTTACGATTTACTAAGACGATTTTTTCTCGAAGAACCTAATAGACAACTATTAAGGTCATTACAAGGAGGGTATATTGGTTCTTTTCCTTTTAAACAAGAAAACGCTTTAATTCAAGAGGGAGTAACTGATATTTCTATCTTTCTTGCCCAGCATGATTTGGATGAGGTCTTTGATTCATTGCATTGGGATTACACGAAAATGTTTATTGGTCCATATGAATTACCAGCGCCCCTTTGGGAATCCGCTTATTTAAACGAAGAGCGACTATTATTTCAAAAAGAAACGTTGATAGTACGTCAAGCTTACTTAAAATACTGTTTTCTCCCAGCTCAATTTGGAAAGGAAGCAGATGATCACTTAGGTTATGAACTCGATTTTCTCTATCAACTAAATGAATTAACGATGACAAAGATAGAAGAGGAAGAGTTTCCAACAGAAATGATCATCGATCAAATTCGATTTATTGAAGAACACCTATTGAAATGGGTGCCTATTTTAAAGGAAAAGATTGTTCAACACGCTCAATTTGATTTTTACAAAGGAATGGTTAAAATCCTTCAGGGATTTTTGGAAATAGATAAGGTTTGTCTGGAGGAGCTTGTAACCATTAAAAACTAGAGAGTTTTAACATTATTGGAGGTGACGAAATGTCAAACTTGATCAAAAAAGCGATGGATTATTCCATGAGTCGCAGATCCTTCTTAGGTTGGTCAGCTGCATTAACAACCGCAGCGGTTGTCCCCACATACGGATTAAAAAAGATTGACGAAGCCCGTGCAGCTGAACAGGCAGCAGAGGAAGGGGAATGGATCACAGCAGCATGTTGGCATAACTGTGGTGGCCGCTGCTTAAACAAGGCATTAGTTGTTGGTGGGGTTGTTGTAAGACAAAAAACAGATGACACACATCCAGATAGCCCGGATTATCCGCAACAAAGAGCATGCTGGCGTGGTCGTTCTCAAAAAGAGCAAGTATTTGGAGTGGATAGAATTAAATATCCTATGAAGAGAAAAAATTGGGAGCCTGGTGGTGGAAAAAAGGAACTACGTGGAAAAGATGAATGGGTGCGTCTCTCTTGGGAAGAAGCACTAGATTTAACAGCAAATGAAATAAAAAGAATTAAAGAGACATACGGAAATAGCTCAATTTTAGGAGAAGTGAATTCTGGATTAGATAGAACACTGAAACTCTACGGAGGACATGCTACTTCGTGGGGATCTACATCATGGGGTACTTGGGTAGATGTAGGGCCAACTCTTGTTGGACCATATGCGGACAGTTATTCCAATACCGGAAATGACCGACTTCGATTACGTGAATCCAAGTTAATTATCATGTGGGGAGCCAATCCAGCATGGAGTTCTGGAGGAAACCCAACATATAATTTCCTTCAAGCAAAAAAGGCAGGAGCTAAATTTATTTTTATTGATCCAAAATACTCTGATTCAGCTCAAGTACTTGCTGATGAATGGATCCCTATTCGTCCAGCGACAGATGCAGCTATGCTGATCGGTATGGCCTATGAAATTATAATGGAAGACAAAAAGAGGCCTACGATTGATTGGGAATTCCTTAACAAGTGTACAGTAGGATTTAATGCGGATAATATGCCTGAAGGGGCTGATCCAAAAGGGAGCTTTCAAGATTATGTATTAGGTACGTACGATGGGGTTCCAAAGGATTCAAACTGGGCGTCTGAAATTTGCGGAGTGGCTCCTGAGAAAATTAAAGCTTTAGCTATCGAATATGCAACAACAAAACCTACTGCAGTAATATGTGGTGGAGCAACATCCAGGACCCATCGAGCAGAGCAAACTGCACAAGCTTTTATTACTCTAGCTTGTATGACAGGAAATATCGGAATTCCTGGGGCTGGAACAGGTTTAAGTTGTCATAATCGTGCAGGAAATGCTGGTCCACCACTTGTAAAAGCAGGTCCAAATGGTATTGATCAGATTGAAAATCCGATAGAAGTAAACATAAATCAAAATGAAATATGGGATGCTGTTTTAACTGGTAAATATACTGCTGGAAAGAATGATATCAGAGATATTGATATTAAAATGGTTTGTTATGATGCAAGAGCTACGCTCAACCAAAAGATGGGAGCGACTAAAGGGATTAAAGCGCACAGAGAAAAACTTGAATTCGTTTTATCACAGTCTCATTTTCTTACTACTCAATCCAAATTTGCAGATATTGTTCTCCCAGCTACAACTCCGTGGGAAAGATTCGGAAGTTTTACAACTGGGAATAGAGAAATATTGATTTTTAACAGTCAGGTTACTCAACCGTTGCATGAGGCAAAGGATGATTTGTGGATCGCAACAGAGATCGGTAAACGATTAGGAATAGATGAGAAAAAGATTAACCCGCTTTCCGAGCAACAAACAGTTTTTAATCAGCTCGCAGGAGCAATGGTTGTAACAGCTGATGGTAAAGATTATGAGCCATTAGTAACTATTACCCAAAATGATATTAACGATTGGGGAGTAGTCGGTAAACCTCAGTCTGGAAGAATTACTTTGAAAGAATTTAAAGAAAGAGGAATTTATCAAGTTGAACGATCTCCAGGAGATAATTATGGATTTACAGAATTTGAGGATTATCGAAAGGAACCAGAAAAATTTCCAAGAGAGACACCAAGCAAGAAAATAGAAATATATTCTCAAACATTAGCAGATTTAATTGGGAACTATGGTTGGAATGAGAAATCACCAATTGCAGAATATGATAAACCTGAAGAAGGGTACGAAGATACATTTAGTGATTGGGATGCTAAAAAGAAAGGTGATTTTCCTTTACAACTTTACACAATTCATTATAGAAGAAGATCCCATTCCATATTTGATAATATACAGTGGCTCAGAGAAGCGTTTCCTCAAGAGTTTTTTATGAGTAAAGAGGATGCAGCGGATAGAGGGATTGAACACGGAGACATTGTGAAAATTACAAGTCGGCACGGAGTAGTTATTCGACCTGTGTATTTAACTGAAGGAATGATGCCAGGAGTAGTAACTCTCGGCGAAGGAGCATGGATTGAATTAGATGAGGAAACAGGGATAGATAAGGCAGGCAATGTCAATATTTTAAACGGTGCAATTCCAACTGGACAAGGTCATATGGGGGCAAACTCTTGTAATGTACAGGTAGAAAAATACGATAAATCATTAGCTCCAGATGTCGAATGGCCACAAAGGATTGTTTTATAACTAGGAGGTGAAGGCAGTGAAACAGAAAGGCTTTTATTACGATTCTACTATATGTACGGGGTGCAAAACATGTGCCATTGCTTGCAAGGATAAGAATGAGCTACCTGTAGGAGTGAATTTTAGAAGAGTTTACTCTTTTGAGGGAGGCAAATATCCGAAACCTTGGATATACCATCTTTCCCTCGGCTGCAACCACTGTGAACATCCGAAATGTGCAGAAAACTGTCCGACGGGTGCCATTTATAAGCGTGAAGAGGATGGCTTAGTTGTCCAAGATCATGAGAAATGCATTGGCTGCCGGATGTGTGTATGGTCATGTCCATATGAGGGCCCGCAATACATTGAAGAGGAAGGAAAAGTCGGCAAATGTGACGGCTGTGCAGACCTCGTTGATAAAGGGGAGAACCCTGCATGTGTGGACGCTTGCCTAATGAGGGCGATTGAGTTTGGCGATATTGAAGAACTTCGTGCGAAGTACGGGGATCATACAAACTTGAAAGTGTTGGCGGACTTTAAAATAACAGATCCGTCGATAACCGTAAATGCTATCCCAGAAGCAAAAATTGACTAAAGTCTAAAATGAAGGAGGTTTCACCATGTTTAGCGAAGAATGGCCATTATTGATGTTTACGTTGCTTACGCAATTAGCTGTTGGCTCTTATATATTTTTGGTCGTCATCCGTTCCTTAAATAAAACAAGTATGGGACCAACGAAAATTGGAATGCTTCTTGTTGGACCTGTGATGGGGATTGCGATTATTTTATCGATTTTTCACTTAGGAACCCCGTTAGGAGCTTACCGAGCCTTGCTTAATCTAGGTAGTTCATGGTTAAGTCGCGAAATTTTATTTGCGGGCCTATTTTTTGGCTTATGGCTTGTCGGCTATATTTTAGAAAGAATGGGAAAATGGAGTCAAGTACTTGGTTGGATCAACTCGATTGTCGGAATTGGAACGGTTTTTTCAATGGCGAGTATTTATGGAGCGTCCATCTTACCAGCTTGGACAAACGTCAATACGTATCTCTCCTTTTTTGGAACAACGATCGTGTTTGGAGCAATCGGAACGGCATTCACAATCTTGATAAGTAAAGAAGAGACGTCGCCGCAATTAAATTCTATTTTAAAGATTACAAGTTTAATCGGATTATTGGCGATTGCGTTCCAGCTAATTTATTTACCAGTTTATACGTCTGGATTATCTGTTAGTGGTTCAGCGGGTTATGAATCTGCCCAACTTGTAGCGGGAAGCTATCTATACCCTACTATCATTCGTTGGGTCTTTACGATTGCGGGAGTGTCAATTTTGATGTTTGGTTTATTCCAAAAGACACAAAGAACAGCGGTATATCGATTATCCTATGTCGCTTTTGGGCTTGTGATCGTAGGAGAGTTTCTCGGAAGATATATTTTCTATGCAACTGGAGTGCCGATTATCGTCGGATAGTCTGAAGTGGATGTGATTGGAGTGTAAGTAGGTGCCTGTGTAACAACTTACTTGCACTCTTCTTTTTCAACGACTTATTACGAAAATGAGGGGATAAGAATGTTATCTAATATTGGAATTCCAGGTTTAATCATCATCTTAGTACTGGCCTTGATCATATTTGGTCCAAAAAAACTTCCTGAAATCGGAAGGGCATTTGGACAAACCTTGAAAGAATTTAAGAGTTCAACAAAAGGTCTAGTTGATGATGAAAAAGAGGAAACGGTAGAGAAAATGGCAGAATTAAGTGAGGATGTTAAAAAAGCCTAATCCATTTTTTTGTGAAGTCTAAATCAGCAGTGAAAAATGACTTAGTATTGCGATAAACCGCCGCCTATGATAAAATATGAGATACTGTGAAATGTTCGTTTCAGGAGGTGGACTCATGCATACTCTATTTATTACATTATTGGTTATTGTATCAATTGCTTTAATCGTTGTAGTACTTTTACAATCGGGAAAAAGTGCAGGACTTTCTGGTGCCATCTCTGGTGGTGCGGAGCAGCTTTTTGGAAAGCAAAAAGCACGTGGACTTGATTTAATTCTCCACCGCATTACCATCGTATTAGCTGTATTATTTTTTGTATTAACATTTGTAGTCGCTTATTTAGGAGTTTAAGAAATAATCAAAACCTGGCCCCCCATTGAAGGAGCCAGGTTTTTTATTTCTAATATCGTTCAAACCGTCGAAATCGGGCAGTTGCTAGTATTAAGCATAGTAGAGATAAAGCGATAGTAGTTATGATGACAGTTAGGCCATGGTCGAGCAGTTTCCCGTCGATTAGAATGGCAGAAGCGTGCGCTCTAAGATTAGTTGGACTCCACGCAGTATATTTCGTAAAGAGGTTGCTTACAACCGATAGTCCACCTAGGACCACGATGCTAACTGCTGCAATTCCACTTGCAGATTTAAGGAGCGTTCCGGCTAGAATCAAGACCGAAATAATAAATATGATCCACAAGCTATAGATGAGAAAACTAGAGATGACGAGCTCCCACTCGATAGGGTCAAATAGCAAGTTTGTGTAATAAAAGGTCAGCCCATAGCTTAATAAAAATGCGATGAGAGCAATGAGTATTTGGCCAGTCCATTTGCTTGCTATATATTGAATGGCTGAGACGGGACGAACCATCACGAGTGTTAGCGCTCCATTTTGACGCTCGTTGGCGATCACGCCCATTGCTGCAAGAACAAATAGTAATGAGCCGATCGTTCCAAATTGACTTAAGGTAGTAGCTAACACCTCTGAGCCTGATGGAACAGGAATCTCGATCACTGTTCCCTCTGGGAGATTGCCTGCGCTTTCGAGAATCTGCGGCATATAATAAGTCGTAATGGGCTGAGAGATGCCAATAATCATAAAAGCAATCGGGAGCCAAATCCATTTCCCATTTCGAAAACTTTCGGTAAGTTCTTTTTGAAGTAACGTTACATAATTTTTCATTGGTTCATCACCTTCATATAGGCATCCTCTAGTGAATCTTGCAAACGTTCAAAATGTAAGAGTGTGCGATTTTTTTCCATTAGTCTTTTTAAAAATAAATTGCTGTCAAAAGTTGAATCAACGAATAGTGTTGCCGTGTTAGCGTCCTTGTATTGGACATTGGCTAGGTCGTCAAATACATTTTCTAAACTCTCTGCTGTACGAATTTGAATGGCTGATGTTGCTTGGCTGTTTTTTAGTGAATCCAAGCTCCCGTTCCATTTAATCAATCCTTCTTTGAGGATTATGACTGAGTCACAAACTTGCTCAGCATCATGAAGCACATGGGTTGAAAAAAGAATCGTCATTGTCTCTTTTAATTGTAGTAAAATTTCGAGTACATCGCGTCTACCGTTTGGATCAAGAGCAGATACAGGTTCGTCTAAAATGAGCAGATCAGGCTCATGTAATAAAGCTTGAGCAAGGCCCAGTCTTTGCTTCATTCCCCCTGAGAAACCACCAATTCTTTTGTTTCGCACATCTGTTAGACTGACAAACTCTAGTGTTTCTGTGATTTTTTCTTCTAGCTTTGCTTTAGAGAGATGCGATAATTTTCCCGCAAATTGCAAAAATTCTTTTGCTGTCATCCATGAAAAAAAGGTAGGATGTTGGGGGAGAAATCCAATTCGATGTCTGAAATCTTTTTGTGTACCGGAAAACTGAATATTGCCTGATGTAGGTGATAACAATCCTGCAAGCATCTGCAAGGTGGTTGTTTTTCCTGCTCCATTTGGACCAAGTAAAGCGGTGCATTTCCCTTTTTCAATTTGAAAAGAGATTCCTTTTACGGCCTGATCTTCTTTATATGTTTTAGTTAAGCTATGAATGTTGACTAGCATATTTTTGGCTCCTATTCTACTCTTTTTTCGGTCCCATAATGAAATAGATAATCGGTCCAAAGAGGCTAATGCATAAAATAATGATGACCCACATCCATTTCGGTCCGTTTGTTTCTTCTTGCTTAAAACAGTTAACTAAAGCTGAGATGGCGAGGATGGCTTGTAAGATGATTAATGGCATTACAATTGCCCAATTGATGTCTGACACTTTCATTCACTCCTTTTTTGTTTTCTTTTATAAGGAAGGACGACGAATAAGAGGTAGAACAAGGTCGGCATAGGCAATTGGATAAGACCCCAAATACCCCAAAACCAAGCGTATGTACCTCTCTTTTTGGCATCGATAAAAAGTAGGATGCTTTGTAGTAATAAAAAAGGTAGAAGCAGTAATACAATGAGTAACTTTTGTTCGGTCATGATAATGGTCTTCCTTCCGATTGGCGTTTTCTTAAAAAGAAGAAAAGAACAGGAGCACCGACAAGCGCAGCGATTTGTATTACGACAAAAATTATAGGTGCTTTAAATACGACCACTGTAAAGGCAGTTAAAATAAATAGAGCTGTCAAAACAAATACAATTAGTTCTTTGCGAAACGCTCTCCTTTTTTCCATTTGAGCGACGATAAGCTGTTCTTTGAGAGTGTGGACTGATGGAGTCGAATGTCCGCTTAATTCATCAAGCTGTTCCATGTCTTCTTTCAGCTGTTTGAAAAATTCTTTTTCGTTCATGAATCCCACTCCTTTCTTAATCGTTGAATTCCAATGTGGACTCTTGATTTGACGGTCCCAGTTCGAATCCCAAGCATTTTTCCGATTTCTTCATAGGTGTACCCGTAGTAATGACGAAGCAAAATAGGCATTCTCACGTCTGCATCAAGCTGGTTAAAGTCTGCAAATGTGTCACTCCACTCAATTCCTTTAGATTGGGCGTTCCAGCTTAGCTGACGGGAGAGAAGGTTAATCTTCTTCTGCTCTCGTTTTTGCTTTCTAATTGAATCGATGTATAGTCTAGAAGCTATCGAAATCATCCATGTTGAAAACTTCCCTTCTCCTTTAAAGGAAGATAGGTGGGTATAGCATTTCATCATCGTTTCTTGAGCAAGCTCTTTACTCGTTTCTTCATGTAAGGTAAGTTTTAATAAATATTTAAATAAAAAGGAATAATGCCGGTGAAAAAGAAGGGCAAAGGCCTCGTCGTTTCCCAATCTTGCTTTATGAATTAAGGATAGATCATCATCTTGCTCCATCTTGAGACCTCCTTTCTAACTATAAGACGACAGATTCTTTTCTAGCGTTCATTTTTTTATAAATTTATTTTAGCATGGGCAAAAAACGATTGAATCATGATGGAGTCGAGTCCTTTCAGTGGATTGAACCGATCACTATTGTTTACACTAAGATAGGAATGTTTTTCGATAAAGGAGTTTATACATATGAAAATTTCACAACCAAAGCCTTTTCTTTTTGAAAGAGGAAAAAGAGCAGTATTATTTTTGCACGGTTTTACAGGGAATAGTGCGGATTGCCGCATGATGGCTCGTTTCCTTGAGGGAAAAGGCTATACTTGCTACGGTCCACAATATAAAGGGCACGGTGTACCACCAGAAGAGCTCGTTCATACAGGACCGGAAGATTGGTGGCAAGACGTGATGGACGGTTATCATTTTTTGGAAAATAAAGGATATAAAGAAATTGCGGTTGTCGGACTTTCACTAGGTGGCGTATTTTCTTTGAAATTGGGTTACACTGAGCATATTAAGGGGATTGTCCCGATGTGTGCGCCGATGTTTCTTAAAAGTGAAGAAGTGATGTACAAGGGTGTGCTTGCCTACGCTCGTGAATATAAAGAGCGCGAAGGAAAGACTCCAGAGCAGATTGAACAAGAAATGGCAGAGTTTCAAAAGACGCCAATGAACACATTATGTGCGTTACAGGAATTAATTGCAGAGGTCCGAAACAATATTGATATGATTTATGCCCCGACATTTGTTGTACAGGCGCGTCATGACAGAATGATTAATACGGAAAGCGCCAATATCATCTATAATGAAATTGAATCACCAGAAAAAGAAATCAAATGGTATGAAGAATCTGGTCATGTTATTACCTTTGATAAAGAGAAAGATCAGCTTCATGAGGATGTGTACAGGTTTTTAGAATCACTAGATTGGGAAGAATAAAGATAAGAGGAGGGATCATAATGGATGATCATATAAAGCAGCATATAGACAAGCTTCTCCATTATATGGAGGATGAAGCGTATAAACCTCTGACTGTTCAGGAATTGGAAGCGGCTTTTGGAATTGCTGATTCTACTGAATTTAAAGAGTTTGTCAAAGCTCTTGTCATCATGGAAGAAAAAGGTTTAGTGGTTCGCACTCGTAGCAACCGTTACGGTCTTCCAGGAAAAATGAACTTAATTCGCGGGAAGTTAACAGGTCATGCGAAGGGATTTGCCTTTGTTATACCTGATGAGCCGGGATTAGATGATATTTTTATACCACCGAATGAAACAAATAACGCCGTTCATGGTGATACTGTTTTAGCAAGAGTTACAACTGAAAGCTCTGGTCAACGTCGTGAAGGTACGATTGTCCGAATCATTGAGCGGGGGATTAAGCAAATTGTTGGTACATATACCGAAAGTAAACATTTTGGTTTTGTCATTCCCGATGATCAAAAATTTGCGAGTGATGTCTTTATCCCGAAAGCTGCTTCAAAAGGGGCAGTTGAAGGGCATAAAGTCGTCGTCAAAATAACGACATATCCAGAAGGTAGAAAAAGCGCAGAAGGAGAAGTTATCGAAATTCTTGGTCATAAAAATGATCCAGGTGTCGATATTTTATCCGTTATTCATAAGCACGGACTTCCTGGGCCATTTCCAGACGATGTTATCGAGCAAGCAAACGAAACACCGGATACCATATCTGAAGATGAAATTAAAAATCGCCGTGATTTACGAGATGAAACCATTGTTACGATTGACGGAGCTGATGCAAAGGACTTGGATGACGCCGTAACCGTTACGAAACTAGAAAACGGAAACTATAAGCTTGGAGTCCATATCGCCGATGTTAGCTATTATGTGGAAGAAGGTTCAGCGATTGATCGGGAAGCAGCGGATCGTGGGACAAGTGTCTACTTAGTAGACCGTGTGATCCCGATGATTCCGCACCGTCTTTCTAATGGGATCTGTTCCCTTAATCCGAAGGTCGATCGATTGACGTTATCTTGTGAGATGGAGATTACTTCTGATGGGCAAGTCGTCAACCATGAGATTTTCCAAAGTGTGATTAAGACAACGGAGCGGATGACGTATAGTGACGTTAATAAAATTTTAACGGAAAAAGATGAAGAACTTATCGAACGTTATAAGCCGTTAGTGCCAATGTTTGAGCTCATGGAAGAGCTGGCTCAAATTTTACGTGAAAAAAGAATGCATCGTGGAGCAATCGACTTCGACTTTAAGGAAGCAAAGGTGCTCGTTGATGAAGAAGGGAAACCAACGGATGTTGTCTTGCGCGAACGTTCTGTTGCAGAACGACTTATTGAGGAGTTCATGCTTTGTGCCAACGAAACGGTGGCGGAGCATTTCCATTGGTTGGATGTCCCGTTTATTTATCGAATCCACGAGGATCCGAAAGAAGACAAGCTACGAAGATTCTTTGAGTTTATAACGAATTTCGGTTATATCGTAAAAGGGACAGCTAATGAAGTACACCCTCGCGCTTTGCAGGAAATCATTGAAGAAGTTCAAGGGAAGCCAGAGGAAATGGTCGTTTCAACCGTGATGTTACGGTCAATGCAAAAGGCCAAATATGACCCTGAAAGTCTAGGTCACTATGGCTTGTCAACCGAATTCTATACTCATTTCACTTCACCTATTCGCCGTTATCCAGATACGATTGTTCACCGTTTGATTCGTACCTATTTGATTGAAGGGAAAATGGATCAGGCGACACGGGAAAAGTGGGATGCCCAGCTTCCGGAAATTGCGGAGCATACTTCGAAAATGGAGCGTCGTGCTGTTGATGCTGAAAGAGAAACCGATGAGCTGAAAAAAGCAGAATACATGGAAGACAAGATTGGTGAAGAATATGATGGGATTATTAGCTCGGTGACTAATTTCGGAATGTTTGTCGAGCTCCCAAATACGATCGAAGGTCTTGTTCATGTTAGCTATATGACGGATGACTATTATCGCTATGATGAGCGTCATTACGCCATGATCGGCGAAAGAACGGGCAATGTATACCGCATCGGTGACGAGATTACCGTTCGTGTCGTCAAAGTTGATAAAGATGAGCGTTCCATCGATTTTGAAATAGTCGGGATGAAAGGAACTCGTCCTAGACGACCAGAAGAAGGGGCACGCAAGGTTTTCAAAACGGGAAGCTCTGAGAAAAAGCCGCGTAAAGGTTCTGGTAAACCATCTGAAAGAGATGGCAAAAAGCCAAATGGCCAAAGAAAAAAGAAAAAGCATTACGAAAATGCTCCAAAGGCCAAGCGAAAGAAGAAAAAGTAGGAGGAAGGAGCCATTGAATTGGCTCCTTTTACAGTTGGTTTGGTGGATATCGGCGATTTTTTGAATATATCGGCGAAAAACATGATTTATCGGCGATTTTTTGAATATATCGGCGAAAATCTAAATATATCGGCGAACCTATAAAGTGGATATCGGTCCAAAATAAAATATATCGGTCAAAGCATAAAATTTAGCAAATCCCATTTTTCAGCATTGCATTTGAGGCTGCGTCTTTTTTTTGTTAAAATAAAGAGCAGTATGTTAGGGGGAAGTCATATGCCTAAAGGCGCTGGTAAGGTTATTGCCCAAAATAAAAAAGCGTACCACGATTATTTTATTGAGGAGACGTTTGAAGCAGGACTCGTTTTACAAGGGACAGAGATTAAGGCCATTCGTGCTGGAAGAGTGAATTTAAAGGATTCTTATGCACAAATCATGAACGGTGAAATGTTTTTAATAGGAATGCATGTCAGTCCGTACGAGCAAGGAAATCGTTATAATCATGATCCACTGCGCACGCGAAAGCTACTCCTCCATAAAAAGGAAATTGACAAGTTGATTGGAGAAACGAAGCAAGATGGTTATTCGATCGTTCCTGTTAAACTTTACTTAAAAAATGGTTTTGCGAAAGTATTGATTGGTCTTGCTAAAGGTAAGAAAAAGTATGATAAACGTGAAGATCTGAAGAAAAAGGAAGCCAAACGTGATATTGAGCGTGCTTTCCGCGATAGACAGAAGATGTAAGGATAGGCTAAACATTTTTTACAGAACCTTACAATTGATTCACGGTCTATTTGTGATATAATAATAAATGTCACCAAGAGTGACGCAAACTGATAGCTCATCTATTTCGAGCATTCCGTTTCATTCCATAGTCTTGTTTGTGTGAAATACCATGAACAGACATTTGATGTCTAGCTGCAGGCACCATCGGCTCGAGGTCATAAGCCAATCCGTCCCGAAGGTTAAAGAACAACCTTCAAGCCGGCTCGTCTTATGCTTGTCGCCGATAAACAGGAGCCTTCCGCTTTTCTAACATGGGGACGCTACGGATTCGACAGGGGTAGTTCGAGCTTAGGTTGCGAGTCGCGGGGATCGGCCGCGTACCAACGTCAACGCCTATAACTGGCAAACAACAAAACAACTTCGCTTTTGCTGCTTAATTAGCGCATAGCGGTTCCTCCCTCCATCGCCCATGTGGTAGGGTAAGGGACTCAACGATAGTGGGCTACGCCGGATCTCACCGTCTGAGGGAAAAGGAAGAGCATAACCAGACTAGCTGACCGGGCGCCTGTCGATAGGCAGATGGCTCAGCGAAACACGAATATGTCGACTACACTCGTAGAAGCTTAAGTGCCGATATCTTTGGACGTGGGTTCGATTAGTTCATAGTCGCCTTATGTGGTAACGCATAAGTGAAAATTCGGCTTTATCGGTGAAACCTAAGTCGTGAAAAACGATAGGGCAATGCCGAGCGGTATGTGGAGCAATCCAACAGCCGTGTATCGACTTATAGGCTGCCATCTTGGTAGTACTAGGATGCGAATTCCTATCTGGAATCAGATAAAAATTACGGTTCGCATAATACGCCGAAGGACCTGATACATGTCAGGTTCAAGATATAGTCAGTGCCATGACGAAAGCATGGAATAGCACGTCCCACCGTCTCCACCAAATACATATTTGGTGGTTTTTGTGCGCTTGTGTGACTTAAACCATAATTTTGCCGTTTTGGCAAGGAAATGCTTCAATAAACTCTTGGCAAAAATATGCTTCAATTAGATTATTAAGAGATATAATTATATTAAAAAGAAGGATAGTAAAGAGTTCAGCTCACTCCACTATCCTTTTCTTATTTATATTATTTGTACAACACAGTAGACTATATTTTATTTTTTAAAAATTAATGTAAAATGCAAGGATAGTGAGGGAATCTATTTTCCTATACTATCCTTTTCGCTCTTATTTAATGCTAATTTAGAAGGGGCTTATTAATTATAGAGATAACATAATGCAATTTTTTCTGCAAATAGACATCAAATCTCAACCAAATCTGCACACATTCTTGCGATTATAAACTTGTTAGATTAAAGCAAGAGTGGGGGATATAGTATGGACGGGAAGAAAATATCAATGATTGTAGGAGCAGCGATTATTGTCTTGTTTATAGGCTGGTTTTATATTGGCCAGTTAAGTGTTACGGAAAAAGTTGTTGAGGAGGATACCATTGCGGAACAAGTCGAAAGCGGAGCTTCAAATAACAAGGAAGAAGATGAAGGAATTGAACCTTCATTTCAAAGAACTGACAGCCAAGGAACACTTGCTATTCAAGCAACACTAATACCTGAAAAAAGTTCTTCGAAACAGCTCTTTTTTGAAATTGTTTTTAATACACATTCCGGTGATTTACTTCAATATAAAATAGAACAACTTGCAAAACTTTCTTTTCAATCAAGTGAAAATCCTTCGGGAACATTTGAGTGGGATTTAGCTAATGAAGACTCACATCATATGGTGGGCTATTTAAGTTGGAGCGGAGAGGTTTTGGATGAAAATATAACTTTAAAATTAGATAATATTGAAAACGTTTCATCAAGAGAGTTTATCTGGGAAAAAAATGATATAGCATTAATTACTCAAACAGATCAGTGAGAGGAGTAGCAAGAATATGAAGAAGGTAGGAATCATACTAATTGCTGTATTTCTGATAGCGGCAATTATTTATATTACTGACAAAGGAAGAGCCTCCTTAGCATATATACCTAATGCTGATGAGGGGACAATATCGGTTGTTGATACTAAGAAGGATGAAGTCATTAGGACATTAAAAGTGGATAGCCAGCTGTCAGATGGTATTGAAGTAAGTATTGATGGGAAGAAAGTTTATGCTGGCAATTATGACAAAGGAGAGCTATTTATTATCAATGCTGATTCCGGAAAAATTAAAAATACAATCGATACTGGAGTAAATCTCCATGGAATCGACATTACTCCAGATGGACGTTACCTATACCTAGCAAGCGGTGATTTAAAGGAAGGAGAACAATATAATTATATTAAAGTGGTAGATACAGAAAGTGAGGAAGTCATCAAAGAAATTAAATCTACATCAAAAAGCCCAGCTCATATTGATTTTAGTAATGATGGCAGTCTTGCATATGTATCGAATGTTATGTCAAACGATATTTCTTTAATAGATACGAAGAAGATGGAGATTATTGCAACGATTCCTGTTGGTACTACGCCGAATGAATTAGAACCATCAAAGGACGATAAATATTTATTCACTGCCAATGTTACTGATGGAACGATTTCGGTTGTCGATATTATTCTGCAGAAAGAAATTAAAACAATTAAAGCTGGAGATGGAACACACGGCTTAGAGCTTTCACCAGATGGGAAGTTTTTATATGCATCCAATCGGAGTTCCAATGATCTTGTTAAAATAAATCTTGAAAACTATGAAATTATTAAAAAAGTTGTAACGGGAGAGACAGCTAACCACGTATCTTATGTACCTGGTGCAGATAAACTTTATGTAACAAATAAAGATTCCAATGACTTAACGGTAGTTGATGATAATAGTTTTGAAGTGATTAAAAAGATTAGACTTGGGGAAACTCCTCATGAAATAAATTTTTCAATGTAGATGTTTTTTTGAAGTTTGAATATTGTTTTTTCCGAAATCCTGTATAGTACAGGATTTTTTTTGTTCAGTAATAATAACCATTAGTAAGAAAATCTTATGTATAAGAAATAGCAAATGGAAAATAATAACTTAGACAAAACTATTTGGAGGTTTTTTAACATGGGTGTTCTCTCTGTTTCACCAAAAGATATGGATCAATGTATTGAAATTTGTGTAAAATGTGCTAGGGCTTGCGAAGAATGTACAACTGCTTGCTTACAAGAACCAGATGTACAAGCAAGAATAAAATGTCTTCAAATGCTAAATGATTGCGCTGAAATTTGTCTACAATCAGTTGCTTACATGGCTCGCAATAGTACATATGCAAATCAACTTTGTCAGCTTTGTGCAGATATTTGTGAAGCCTGTGCGATGGATTGTGAGAAGTTCCAAGACGCGCATTGTCAAGAATGTGCTAAAATCTGTCGTGAGTGTGCAGAGGCTTGTAGAAATATGGCTTCTTAATTATTTTAACCCCTCCTTATAGAGGGGTTTTTCAGGCAACTTATAAACTATAGTAAGCTTCGGCATTCTGAGATACATTCTTCTAAATCTTTTGCAGCATGTTGCATTCTCTCTTTAGACCCAGCGTGGGCTTTGCTCATGGCTCTATTCAAATGTGTTAATGCACTTTCACACTCGGTTATACACTCTTGAAGGTCATTTTTATTCACTATCACTCATCTCCTTTCTATATGATATTGTTTGTTATTGAAAGTTTTTTTATAACTCAAAAATAGGTTGAATTTATATTAAGATTTTGAAGGTAGTCTTTATATAATCCTGCCTGCTGTTATTTCGAATTATTATTTTTAGAGCAATAACAAATAATACAGAATGAATAAAAAATGGAGTGAAATTATGAAGGATGGAATGATCTCAACCGAATACCTTACTTTAATTGTAACAGCAACGATTATAGGAACATTGGCTCGTATATTAACGGTTAAAGAAGATTTTAGACAGTATCCAAGCTACCCAAATGGGTATATGCTTCACCTAGTAACGGGTTTCGTTGCAGCTTCATTGGGGGCATTTGCTATACCAGCTCTTATGACCAAAAACTTTACGGCTGTTACTTTTCTTACTCTAGCAATTCAACAATTTAGAGACGTTAGAAAGTCTGAAAGAGAAAGTTTAAAGGATCTTGAGAACACAGAATATGCATACCGTGGAGATGCTTATATTGATGGAATTGCAAAGACATTTGAATCGAGGAATTATTTTTCTTTAATTGTTTCCTTAGTTACGGCTCTAACGATGCAAATTATCGATAGCAACATGGCTTGGTTCAATATTCTTTCTGGTGCCATTGTTGGTTTCGTTGTTCTTTACATATTAAAACGTTTCTCAAAAGGAAAAACAATTGGAGATATTGCTGAGGTGAAAGAAGGAAATATTGAAATAAAAGAATCAGAACTTTTTGTGGATGGAATCTATGTATCAAATCTGTTAGGTTCTGAAAATGCTTCAAAACTGTTTCAAAATGAAGGTTTGGCAGTTGTAATATCCCCTCATGAAGAACATTTTCGTGTAGCATTAGATAATTTCGGACAAAGGCAGGCTGCTTTGTTTGAAGCTACAAGGTCGTTGGGTGTAAAGAGATATCATTTCACAAGAAAAGAATATGGGGAAGGGAAAATTGTTATCACACTCGTCCCAATTATCAAGGATATAGAGAAGTTAATTGAAGCTGTTAAAAACACTCCTTTACTTGAAAGTGTAAAAAAGAGTCATGCTGTAATGGATACAAATTTAGTGGGGAGGGAATAAGAAATGGGGAGAGAAGCAACAGAAAGACCAAATTACGAGATATTAGCCTTCGTTACGTTACAAAAAGAACGAGTGTTAGGAGGAAAACAACTTACTCTATTAGCGCTGGATGAAGAGGAACAAAAAACCATCGTCCAAGACATAGCAAAAGCTATGAAAGCAGATGTAGTTAAAATGAAAAATGGGGATTATTTAGTTTTAAGAGTATAAGAAGGACAATTTAACTAAAGAGCAAAGATATGCTCAATACCCTGTATAAATGTATTAACACCCTGTGTTGATGTGAATTAAACATCAGAATAAAATACTTATTCTTCTAATTCTAGCACATGTAGACTGTAATCTAGTTGAAGTACTGCCCTTAATAAATGACATAATAGTTATGAAAAAAATGCGGTCAAGTTTTATGACCGCATTTTTTTACTTACTCTGGTTTATTATTAGCATTTGGATCAGGAGTAAAGTTCGGTTCAAAACCGTCATATTTGATTAAGTCTACCATTCCTGCTGTTGCATGGTGCAAATCGTGGCAGTGGAATAACCAATTACCAGGGTTATCGGCTTTAAACGTCACTACGTATTCATCACCTGATTTTAAATTAATCGTGTCCTTTAAGATTGGAGAACCTTCTAACGGTTTTCCATTTTTACTTAATACTTGGAAGAAGTGTCCGTGTAAATGCATTGGGTGGTCGGCACCTTCCGGAGAATTATTCTTTAATGTTACTTTGATTAAATCCCCTTCTTTTACAGTTAGGCCATCAATATCTGGAAAGGACTTTCCATTGATTGACCAAATATTGTCCATATCGTTTCCATTAAGATCCATCGTGTACTCAATATCATACTCTTGTTCTAAAGTAAATTCGCCGGCTGCTGCACCGCCATAATTTGCAAAATTGAAAACTGGAAGACTTTCACTTTGATTAGACTGATCTGCTGAATCACTATTTCCTTCATATTGAATCAATGCTTTCATGCCTTCTGTCCCTTCCATATCACCATGACACTCAAGATACCATTCCCCAGGATTGTTTGCTATAAATTCAATATCATAACGTTCACCTGGAGCAATAGTAATTAACTCATCTTCAATTTCTTTCGGTTCATTCAATTCTTGACCATCAACGGCTACCACTTTAAATTTATGACCATGAAGGTGTATATTGTGCGACATATATCCAACATTGGCTAAACGAATTCGAACGGTTTCACCTTCTTTCACTTTTAAAGGCTCAATTGCGTCACCACTTTTTCCATTCATGGTAAAGATGTCATACCCAGACATATCGTGTCCCATACTCTCACTACCATGTTCATCGGTTTCAGAACTACTATCCTGATTCATACCACTCATATTGCTGTGATCCATTCCATCCATTTCATCCATACTTTCGCCCATAGATTCAGATTCTGCTTGATTACTCATCCATTCATCTAACATAATCGTGTAATCCCGGTCATATGTTTTTTCTTTCGGTTCAACAACAAAAGAACCATATAGTCCTTTATCCATCTGACTCACAGCTTCCTGATGTGAATGGTACATATAGGTACCTGGTACCGTCGCTGTAAATTCATAGGTGAAAGTTTCTCCAGGTTGAACTGCATTCTGAGTTACCCCTGGTATGCCATCCATTTCATTCGGTACAGGAATCCCGTGCCAGTGAATGGAGGTTGGATCTGGTAGTTCATTTTTAAGATTGATTTTGACCTTTTCTCCCTCTTTAACTCGTATTTGTGCTCCTGGAACAGAACCGTTAATAGTCCAGGCAGTTACAGTTACTTCACTATTTAATGGGTGGGAGACTTCTTTTGCTACTAGATCAAATTCGTTTCCAGTTAATGTTTCAGTACTCGTTGAGGTCAAACCTTCTACTTTACTTTCTGTTTTTTCTGTTTCCTTTTGATCTATATTCTCTGTTTTTGAGCCTTGCTCTGAAGAACAAGCGGCTAGAAAGAGAATAATTGCTGCTAATAATATAGTCAATTTAAACTTCATCTAAAACCCTCCAAATTTTTATTTCCGAATTGAGCTTAATAGAAATATTTGCAGAAATTGAGGATTTTTTTTGATGGATTATAAAAAGCAAGGGTAAAAATCACAGTTTTTAATAAAAGTTCATTAAATATTCAAATTCCAAATGAGAGCGTGTATTCTCCCGTTTTACTAATTTTGAAATAAAATTTGATGTTATTATGCAAGAACCATGTAGGGATACTTGTTCTTTTTGATACTTTCTGCATATTTGTTTTATACAGTAACTATGTCCATATTGGATATTTTAGAGATACCTCGGGAGGAAGATGTGTATGGGAAAGAATACAAAATTAGATTTAATTAAAAGAAATCATTTCCTTAGTTTAACGGTTAAAATGAATCTTGTAATAATAGTGGCACTCCTAATAAGCGTACCATTAACCAACTATTTAAATTCATTATTAGAGCATAGTGTTCAGATAACCTATGGTATCTACATAAGTACTGTTATTAATATTATTTTAACAACGGTAATAGCCTCATTTTTCATACGCAGGATTGTGGTTTCTCCTATAAAAACATTATTAAGCTTAACTGGGGAAGTAGCTGAAGGAGATTTAATGGTCACAATACCTAAAAAATCTAATGATGAAATAGGTCACTTGGTAGGATCCTTCGAAAAAATGGTAGGAAGTTTGAAAGATATAGTAGAAAAAATAAATTTTGCTTCCCTTAAAATAGCTCATTCTTCTGACCAACTTTTGGAAAATGCCAATGAAACTAACATAGTATCCATGAAAATCTCAAATTCGATCCAAGAGGTAGCAACCGATACGGAAGGCCAAACTAGTGGTATTGAAAAAATTGCTAATGCTTTTACAGATATGAATGAAGGGATTAATAAAATAGCAGGAAACACGGAACAAGTTTCTCTTTTTTCTCAACAAGCAACAGGATATGCCTGTGACGGAGAACATGCTGTAGACAAGACTGTTCGCCAAATGATGTTAATTCAAAATTCCGTAAGTGAGTCAGATACATCCATTCAATTTCTTCAAATAAGTTCTCAAGAAATTGTACAAATATTGAACGTCATTTCTGATATAGCAAATCAAACAAATTTACTAGCGTTAAATGCAGCTATCGAAGCAGCGAGAGCAGGTGATTTAGGAAAAGGCTTTGCTGTTGTTGCAGAGGAGGTAAGGAGGCTGGCGGTACAATCCAACCAATCTACAGAAAAAATTGCTACACTCATAGAGCAAATTCAAAAAGCCACTGAAGATTCTGTGCAATCTATGAGAACCGTGATTAAAGATGTAAAGAAAGGTATTGAGATTACAAATGATACAAAAGAGAAATTCTCAATAATTTCTCAATCAACGTCAAAAATAAATCTTGAAATGGAAAGTATTTTAACAGCAGCCAAATACATGTCCGCAAGCTCTAGAGAAATTACAGGAACAATGGAGGGAATTTCTTCAGTTGCAAGAAAAAACACTCAAAATTCTATTCATGTTTCTGCATCCAGCCAAGAGCAACTTGTAGCAATTGGAGAAATAACTGATTCAACCAAGGTATTATCCAACATTGCAAGTGATCTAAAGGGAATGACGAAAAAGTTCAAAGTATTGTAAAAGGACTCCAATCAGTTTCTAACATTTATGTGACATAATTAAAATTCAAATTTTCTGCACAACTGAGTGCTAACTTAATAAAAAGGAGGGAACTTTATGCTAAAAAGGAGAGATTTTCTAAGTAAATCGTTGAAGGGTACAGTGGGGTTATTTGCTGTTTCAGTGCTGCCTATCGGGTTGGCAGCCTGCAGTGATGACAAAAGGAATATTGATACGAGCACGATGGCCAACCTTGGGCCCTTAAGCGAATTAGAAAAAGGAGAATTCCCAAAAAAGGTGCCTTATAAAGTGACTATTCAGGATGCTTGGGAAGAACAAGAAATGGAAAGTTTTGTTTATATCAATAAAGACAAAAAGGATAACTCTTTATTGATTATGTCTCCAATCTGTACCCATCTTGGTTGCACTGCTGGAGATGCTGATGTGAAAATGCAGGAGAATGGAGTGCGATTTTATTGCCCTTGTCATGGGGGACAATACGATGAATATGGAATTAATGTGGGGGGTCCTCCGCCAAGACCTTTAGATACATTCGAATCCTTTGTTCAGGATGGCAATATTTATATAGCTGTACTGAGTCCGATGAAAAGGGAAAATTAAGAAAAGTAATTGGTGATTGAAGGTCAAAAAAACTTTTTCTGATATAAAGATGAATATTGGACTCAAGAGCTTATTCTAACTAACGAATAAGCTTTTTTGTTGTATTTAATTCTTAGATAATAACTAAAGATGTAAACATCGGAGCTAAACTAGAATCACTAAAGACTTGCTTTTAATAAATTTATCTATTTTAAGATTAGATTATGCAGTTTTTATGGATTTTCACAATATTTTAAGATGTTTCCTCTCTATTTTTTTAAAGTGAAGTAAATCACATTTTGAATCTATGAGACTCATTATCATTACAATAGATTCAAAAAAGGAGGAAGTATTACATGAATAAAACAAAATTAAGTTTAATTACTTTACTAATATCAGGAGCTGTCTTAGCAGGGTGTAGTTCTAACTCTAATCAAAGCTCGGCATCTGCAGTAAAGGGGCAAGAAGAAACAAAAACATCTGAGGAAGTAAAAGAAACAAATATTTCTGAAACAGAAAATGTAAAATTCTATTTTACAGCCGATGAGGGAGGGAGTATTACCAAAATAAACGCAGCTACAAATGAAGTCGATGAGATTATTGAAGTGGATGGTACAGTTCACAACGTACAGGTTTCCCCAGATGGAAAGATCCTTGGTGCTACGGTAGTTCCAGCCATGGGTCATGGTGGAGAATCACAAAGTGAAGATAACCATGGTGAGGATTCGCATGGCGGAGATGCACATGGGGATGCGTCAATGGAGATGAATGGTAAAGCTTTATTTTTTGATATAGAAACAAATGAACTATTAAATACGGTTGAAGTAGGGAATCACCCAGCTCATTTTGTTTTTACTGAGGATGGAAAATATGCATTGGTCACAAATACTGAAGATAATAATGTATCGGTAATTGATATGGAAAGTTTATCAGTAACTGAAACAGTTGATACAGGAAAAGGGCCGCATGGATTTAGGATTTCATCAGATAGCAGGAATGCTTATATTGCGAATATGGCTGAGGACTCCGTCAGTGTTGTAAATCTTGAAACAATGAAAGAACAGAAAAGAATTACAGTGGGTTCCACTCCTGTGACAACAGGAATTACGTCTGATGGGAAAACACTTGTAGCGACCTTAAATGCAGAGAATATACTTGCCATTGTAAACCTAGAAACAGATGAAGTTGAAAAAGTAGAGGTAGGGAAAGGACCAGCACAAGTATATATTGATGGGAATAATCAATATGCATATGTAGCTAACCAAGGAACAGAAGATGACCCATCAAATACCGTTACTGTTGTCGATTTGTCTACTAAAATGGTTACAGCAACTATTGAAACCGGGAAAGGTGCCCACGGAGTGGTTACAAGTTCTGACAGCAAGCGTCTTTATGTAACAAATATGTTTGATAATACAGTCACAGTAATTGATACAGAACAAAATAAAGCGATTGAAACTATTGAAGTTGGTAATGTTCCAAATGGGATTAGTACTATGGAATAATCAGCAATCGCTAAATATCTATTAATAATAAAGAATACTACTGTACCGTTTCTTAAATTAGAGGAACGGTATTTTCATATTTTTTTGACCTAGTAGTAATAAATGAAACATAACTGTAAAATTATTATCTTTGAACGCGATAATAGATTGCTATATTCTAAAAAAGAAGAAATTTGTTTTAAAAGACTGAAATTTGTCATTTAAAGAAGAAAACACTAACACCCTTTACATTCTCATAGAATTTGTCGAAAATAATAGGTCGGAGGAAGAAGACATGTTGAAAAAGAAACTATTAGTCCTTAATACGTCAATCATTTTAGGAGCAGGGAGTTTAATTTCAATCCCTTCTGTTTATGCAGATTATTCTACACAAATTCAACAAGTAGAAAAAAGTATTGATGAAACAAAGAATAAATTGTCTGCTTTGGAAGAAAAAATTAAAAAAACAGACGCAGCTATTAAAGAAAATAATGAAACAATCGTAAAGACAGAAAATGACATAAAAGCAACACAAGCTGAAATAAAAGTACTTGAAGAAGAAATAGCAGTCTTAAATGAAACAATTGATAAAAGAACAGAAGTGTTAGCTAAACGTGCCCAGTCTTTCCAAGAGTCTGGCGGAAAGGTTAGTTATGTTGAAGTTCTATTAGGATCTGAAAATTTCAGTGACTTTATAGATCGTGTATTTGCAGTTACACAAATAGCTAATGCAGATAGCGACCTAATTAAGCAACATGAGTTAGATAAGCTAGCTGTAGTAGAGAAACAAGCCGTTCTTGATCAAAAACTAAGTAAACTAAATGAAAACAAGGTTGAGCTTGAAGGTATGAAAGTCTATATGCAACAACAAAAGGAAGAAAATGATGCTTTGAGTAAGGATCTCGAAGAAGCTCAAAAAGGTAATATGGAGAAACTAAGTGAGTTAGAGGCTAAGGTACAAGCTGAACAAGAGGCTCAACGTGCGGCACATCAAACACAACAAACAGAAACTTCAAACAGTTCCCAATCTACAAAGGGAAAAAGCAGTACTTCTAGTACTAGTGGTGGAAAAGTTGCCTATACACCACCTGCAAATGATGGAAGTCTAAACACTGTTTTAACAGCAGGAAATAAATATATTGGAAACTCTGTCTATGTTTTTGGTGGTGGTAGAAACGCTTATGATATTGCCAATGGAAGATTTGATTGCTCGGCATTCGTGAGTTGGGCATTTAGACAAGCTGGTATTAGTATTGGCGCAAGTACAGAAGTCTTAAGAACTCAAGGTACAAAGATATCTCTTAGTGAGGCACGACCTGGGGATTTAGTATTCTTTGATACGTACAAGAGGGATGGACACGTTGCAATCTATCTTGGTGGTGGAAAATTCATAGGATCTCAATCTTCTACAGGTGTGGCAATTGCTAACATGAACACTGGCTACTACCAAAAAACATTTAAAGGGCATGTACGAAGAGTAGCGAATTTCTAATTAGATAAATTTAGGCTTATCTTTTTGTAAAAGGATAAGCCTTTTATTTTGTATCAAATGAGGAAATATAATAATGCTTGTATGTTTCTCAAAATATACAGAATCCCGGTAGAAATCATGTATTATATCATAAAGTTAGTATAGAGGTGAGGTGAAAAATTGGAGAATATATAACCATTAAACAGAGTGGCTCTCGAAATTGGACCATTCACTATATATTGGTATGGCATAATTATTGGAATTGGAATTGTACTAGGATGGCTACTTGCAACAAGAAATTAGATAGACATATCAGTATCTCTTAAGTGTCTATCTTTTTCTGGTAAGATTATTATTTTATCATTGCAACTGTTAGTCTGTACTTTTAATAAAGTATTTTGGGTAATACCCGTTAATTTACGTAATTCAACGGGGATTGATATCTTACCGTTTCGAAAAATGCATTGGTTAAGAGTTGTGTTCTCATGGTTCTTTTGAATTACAACACTATTTCTGTATTTGTAAATAAATAAGTACTCACCTTCTATAAGGTTCAAATTTGTGCAAATCTCCTTTGTGAGAGTAATTTGACCTGTTTTTGATATCTTCCTATAAAATATCATTTTTAACCTCCATAATTATTTTCTTAACTATTTACTATGCGAAGATTATTTTTCATAAAGGATAATTTATAGAAAATATACATATAAAATATGAAGAAACTTTGCAGATTTATAATTTATTTACTATGAAAATAATGGTTTCTAGATTTGATTGCTCTGATTTTGGGCATGGGTATTTAGACTAGTTGGGATTAGTATTGGCTCAAGTATAAGTGTCTTAAGAATACAGGGGACAAAGGTATCCTTTAGTGAGACTATCCCTAGAGAATTAGTGTACTATATAAAGACGTTTACGGACATGTAAGAAGAGTAGTAAATTTCTAATAGATAATTTAAGCTTATTCTCAAGTAAAGAGAGGGGCTTTTTTAAATAGGTTCAAATAAAAGTAAAGCCAGGTTGGGGTCCATAATGCATAAAATCTCCACATATATATAATACTCTATGACTATATTTTAAAGAAATGAGGAATAGTTATGGAAAGTATTCAGCCGTTAAATAGAGTTGCGCTTGAACTCGGACCATTCACAATTTATTGGTACGGTATTATCATAGGGGCAGGAATAGGATTAGGTTGGTTACTTGCGACAAGAGAAACGAAAAAGTTAGGGCTTCAAAAGGATATTTTTACTGATCTTTTACTTTGGGCGATTCCGATTGCAATTATTAGTGCCAGAATTTATTATGTAGTATTTAAGTGGGAGTATTACTCGATTAATCCTGGTGAAATCATCGCAATTTGGGAAGGCGGAATTGCAATTCATGGAGCCTTAATTGGAGCTATTATAACAGCGATTATTTTTGCAAAAAGGAGGGGTGTTTCATTTTGGCAACTAGCAGATGTGGCAGCACCAAGTATTATCCTCGGTCAAGCCCTTGGTCGGTGGGGAAACTTTATGAATCAGGAAGCGCATGGGACAGAAGTAACAAGGTCTTTTCTGGAAAGCCTTTATCTTCCTGACCCTATAATTAATCAGATGTATATAGAAGGAGCTTATTATCATCCCACTTTCTTGTATGAATCTCTCTGGAATTTCATAGGTTTTTTTATTTTAATCATATTTAGAAAGTTTCAGCCAAAGATTGGAGAAATTTTCCTCTCATATGTTGTGTGGTATTCTCTCGGAAGGTTTTTTGTTGAGGGCTTAAGAACAGACAGTTTAATGCTTACAGATTCATTGCGTATTGCTCAAGTTGTTTCTTTAGGCTTAATTATAGGAGCAATCTTTACAATTTGGTTTAGGCGTGGTAAAGGATTAAAAAACTACAAATATAAAGAAGATTCTTCTCATCAGAACAAACGATTAAAGAATTAATGGGTTAGAAATTATCTGAATTATTAATTGAAAGATGTCTTAATAAACAATATAAAATTGAAATCTACTCCTAGATTATCTTTTGTGTGGTGAAGAAGTGTTCCGTTGCTTTTTCATCACACTAAATTCATCAAACTGGACACAATTTGAAAACCCCGGGAAAAAGTTATCCCGAGGTTTAAGATTAATATAGTTTTGGTTTCTTTATGTGAACTTATTGGTCCCTACAAGAAAAATGAAAACAGTATTAAGACGGCAACAATTACATTTTGACAGCCCTAAATACACTGTACCCAAGTTTTTCTGCTAAATTCATCATCATTCTGCTATGTTCGAATAGTATTTCCTCAATTTGTGGGTCTGTTCTTTGCAATTCCTTACGCTCATTCAGTTCAGATAATTTTCCATTATAATCCTCTAATTCTTGTAAAATTGAATTCACTTGAAGGATATCAATCTTCTTAAAACCTGCCTTTTTAAATGCCTGTCCCCATTCTACTTCTGATGGAAATTTTTTTATATTATAAAATTGTTGAAGACTTGTTTTATCTTCTCGTTGTAAGGATTCCTTACTGATCATTTCAATATCAATGACAACACCTGATGGTTTAAGAACACGGTGATATTCTTTTAATGTCTTAGAAATATCAGTGAAGATTGTCGAAGATTCAGCGATTACATAATCAAAACAATCGTCGGGAAAGGGTAATTTTTCAATGTTTCCATTGATGATTTTTACCGGGAGTTTATCCTTTTTTATTCTTGTAGTGGCAATTTTAATCATTTGCTGATGCTTATCAATCGCGTATACTTTACATTTTAATTTTCTTGCTAAATAGGCTGATGTCAGCCCCGTGCCACAACCAGCATCTAGCACAGTTGAACCTAAATTAATTCTTTCATTTTTTAATATTTTTTTTGTTAAAGAATGTCCTCCTGGGTGCGCTTCTTCTACACCACTATAAGCTAAAGCATCTTGATAATCATACATCATTTTATCTACTTCCTTTATAGTTTTTACATATCTTATGTTAATAAGGCAATAGGAGTACGCCCTCTTAAACCTATAGACGATTTTCCGCTGATGTCTTGTGCTTATGTCCAATCATTTACTAGAAAAACACATAGGATGATTGTAGTCATAAAAGTGAATTTTCCAGGAGGTGTAAAAATGTCTGTAGGACAATATTACAACATGTGTTGTAAAGGAATTGGAAGACCAGTTCAGATTAGAACATATGACGGACGTACTCATCGTGGAGTGATAGAAAGAGCTACACCAAACAGAGTATTCTTAAGACCGTTTGGCGGAGGAAGAAACTTTGGAGGGTATGGATATGGATATTATGGAGGTGGCTTCGGCGGTGGGGGCTGGGGCTTCGGTTGGGGGATTGCCCTTGGTACCATTGCTGCACTAGCGTTTATTCCTTTTTTCTTCTAGATAAATATAGTGACATGGAAACTAAAATTAATTGAAAGGATGATAGATATGGGCTATGGATATGGATTCGGAGGATATGGCTATGGTGCAGGTTACGGGGCTGGTACTGGATTCGCTTTAATTGTTGTATTATTCATATTGTTGATCATTGTTGGTGCAGCATTTATAAATTAGGGTGGAGCCTCCTTCGAAAAAAGGAGCATCACGGAAATGTCTAATACTAGCAATTCTGTGATGCTCCATAATAAAGTATTCCTCTATTGATAAGCTCTAGGTTAATGGACGGATTAATTTATATTATTTTGGTTATTCATATAGAGGTTGGTAGAATTATTTTTATTTACCATGGTTGGGTGATTGGGAACGGGATAGTTAGGACTAATTGCTGCGTTTCTCTCCATATCGGATGCATTGGGGTGTGTTAACCAGCCTAATTGTTGAGCTAGCATTTCATATTGTTTTGCGATTTCTAACTGTTGTAAAGCCATTTCTACATGCAATTTTTTTGCTTGTGGATCTTTCATATTTGATGCTGATAAAAAATTCTCCTTTGCCATAGCTGTCGCAGTAAAATGTACATCTAGAGCGACAGAGCTATCTTCAAACATCGTATCAGGCTTCATTGTATGGTTATTATTCATTGGGACGTCTTGAGGGATTGGTGGTAGAACAATATTCGGTGTTTGATTTAAAAGTTGGTTCATTACTTTAACATGATTCTCCATAATGATGATCTGTTTCTTTAATATAACATTTAGTTGTAAGTCCTTTGTATTATTTTCGTAAATTTCCAGTCTATGAATTACTCCTTTATGAGCAGGCAAATGATTTGCCATTAGTCCCACATCAATTGTTTTAAGCAATTTAAATACCTCCCGATTGTGATAATAAAAGTAGCTTTTCCTAAGATGAACTATTTTATAACCCTATAAAAAGTCTTATAATAATGGAATTTTAGAGAAAGTAGTTTAAGTATAGGATAGTATGTAATCCTTTATTAAGAATAACAATTTTTTTGCTTTCCTAAATTGTATAGTTGAATTTTATATCTAAATAATGCTCGTTATTTCAAACTGACTGCAGAACCCTTTAAACACAATATATTAGGTGATATTACCTTAGACGCTTTGGGGTATAATGGAATTACCCTAGGACCAATTATAATTTTAAAACAAGGAGAGGTTGTTTTACTTGAACTAGAGAACAAACTTGATAAACCAACAGTTCTTCATGTTCATGGATTATCAAATCCGAATAGTCAAGACGGAATGCCAGAAATAGAGCCAACACCTAAAATCAAACCAGGTCATTCTTTTACGTATCAATTTTCCGCATGGCAAAGCGGTACTTTCTTTTATCATTCATCTAATCCAGAGCAAGAAAGCAATGGCTTAATTAACAATTCAAATCAATCCCACACCATGCACATTCATGGCCATGATTTTAATGTAGTTGGAGAAGATGCTTTTTTGCGCAAAGGAAAAATGATGGATACAATTAATGTAGCTTCTGGGAAAAGATTTGACATTGATTTTACTGCAAACAACCCAGGGAATTGGCCGGTGAACGGAACTAAACCATTTCACAAGACAAACAATGGTATTTCACCAGGTGGAATGCTAACACAATTAAAATATTTAAGATAAAAAAATACAATAGCTTAACGTTAAATAAGTGGAAGTCAGAAAATGACTTTCACTATTTTTGTTTTTCGTGCTGGGAAGATGAAGTGAGTTTACAGAAGATATATTTCAAAAAATTAAAAAGATAATAAAGGTAATTTAAAAGAGTTTTGAACACTGGAAAAGGATAACAATAGACCTCTTTTAGATTACGCGAATATTCATCAAAGATTAAGTCAAATAATAAGAAATATTAAGGGTATCTGGGTATCTGCTATAGGAACAAAAGGGAAATTCATTAGGAGGCAGATAATTATTGAATGATCATATTGAAGCAACCAAGGAAATTAAAACCAATAAAGAACGTTTAAGAATTATTATTATACTTGCAATCCCTGCAGTAATCGAAAATTTTTTCCAAACAATTCTTGGCTTTGTTGATACATATTTTGTTTCAAAAATTGGCCTAGCTGAAGTCTCAGCAGTTGGGGTAACTAATGCAGTCCTAGCTATCTATTTTGCACTGTTTATGGCAATTGGGGTAGCTGCAAATGTTAGAATAGCAAACTTTCTTGGAGCTAATTTACCAGAAAAGGCAAGACATATTTCTCAGCAGTCCATAGTTTTGGCTGTCTTGTTTGGTCTTTTTACAGGAGTAGTGACAATATTTTTTGCAAACCCCTTACTTAAAGTAATGGGGATAGAAGCAGAGGTGTTAGAGGCTGGCTCTCTTTATTTCAGAATCGTTGGCATTCCCTCTATTTTTATGTCTTTGATGTTCGTGATCAGTGCTATTTTAAGAGGTGCTGGTGATACGAAATCACCCATGAAGGTTAGTATTATTATAAATATCATCAATGCACTATTGGACTATGTACTCATATTTGGATTTTTAATTATTCCGGGAATGGGGATTGTTGGGGCTGCACTTGCAACAGTGATTTCCAGAATAGTAGGAAGCATATTATTATTTTATTTTGTTTCAAGGACAAAGGGATTGGCCTTTCGAAAAGAATACTGGAAATTAGATAAACAGCATCTGATGGAACTTTCGTCACTCGGAGCTCCTGCAGCAGGAGAGAGATTGGTAATGCGGGCAGGTCAAATAGTATATTTTGGTTTTGTAGTAGCTCTAGGTACAAACGCTTTTGCTGCTCATCAGATTGCTGGGAATGTTGAGGTATTTTCTTACATGATTGGGTATGGGTTCTCTACTGCAGCTACAATTCTCGTGGGTAAAGAAATAGGAGCAGGAAACCTAGATGAAGCAAAAAAATATGCAAGATTGTCCGTGATTTTATCCTTTACAGCCATGACCATCTTAGGACTAGTGCTCTTTTTCTTCGGAGAGTGGGCAAGTGGATTTTTTACAGAGGATCAAGATGTAATCGAAAATATCGGGATTGCTTTGAAGATATCAGGCGTTTTTCAACCGTTCTTAGCAGTGTTGCTTATTCTAACAGGTGTTTTTCAAGGAGCAAATAATACAAAGTTTCCTATGTATCTCACAGCAATTGGAATGTGGGCAATCCGAACGGTTTTGGTTTATGTATTAGGAATCAAACTTGGATGGGGATTAGCTGGGGTCTGGATAGCAATTGGGATTGATATTGCGGTTCGCGCAATTGTATTAGTCGTCCAGTTTCAAAGAAACAAATGGATGGCTCTTGATAAAGCACCAGAAGCAGAATCACATTGTCACCCGCAAACATCAAAAGAAAATATGTCAGGTTGTGCAAACAATTATTAGTCAGTCTAAATTTATAAGAAGGAGTGAAGTAATATGGAACAACATCATCACCATTCTAATGAGCATCTTCAACATTCAAATGCAGTAAATAGAAGCGTTGAGGTATCAGCCACATTCCAAAATGGAGTTTTAAGTTTGCATATAATGGACGAGGAAGGTCTTGGTCCAAAACTTGAACTTACGCACGAAAAACTGATGCATTTAATTATCGTTAGTAATGATTTAAATGAATTTTATCACCTTCATCCAAAACAAGTCAGTGAGCATGAATTTAAGATTGATGTTTCTTTATCAAACTCTTCCTATACGGCATTTGTTGATATTTTGCCAATAGGTAATAATTACCAGATCAGACCAATCCGACTAAGCGATTCGGTTGAACAAAATAAATTCGCTAGTTTAAGAAAAGACATCGATTTTAAAAAAGAAGTAGATGGAAAAATAGTTGAATTAGTTGTTAGTCCATTAAAAGTGGATGAAGAAATTATCCTTTCTTTTCATATGAATAATGCAATACCAGAACAATACTTAGGGGCATTAGGACATGTTGTTATCATTGATCAAAAAGTGGAGCAGTTTTTGCATGTTCATCCAGTATCTGAAAATGAAACTGTGTTTAAGACCCAATTTGGAAGACCTGGTACATATAAATTATGGGCTGAATTTAAATTTAATGATGAAGTCATTGTTTTTCCATATGTTATTGAGGTAATGTAGTTAGTTTGTTTCAGCAAAAGTCCTTATTCTCAATATTTCAAGTGTTTTTTATTGAGAAAGAAAGGCAATAACAGTAGTTATAGTTCTCAAAAAGCAAAGTCCGATTTCCTTAAGAGCGAAATCGGACTTTTATGATATGGTGGTTAGCCTCGTTTATTTTTTCTTTCTCCACATTTTCTTCAAAATTTAGTGTTATTTCTACAATATATGGTCATTAGATTTGTAACAATTCCAATTTATTCTTTTTTCAAAGAAAAATACATTCATGAAGACATTTAATGGATATTTAATTCTTTTTGTTGATGTTGTAAGAAGGTTAATAATTAATGTAACGTTTTTTGCGAATATTTAAGTCAGTTACGAGGGGGATGTAGATGAAAAAAATATTAATAGTTGAAGATGAAACATATATGATGGATTTACTTAAGATTCACTTAAGAACTGAATATGATATTTTGGAAGCAAAAGACGGACAAACAGCCATAGATATACTTCAAGAAAAATCCTTTGATGCAATTATATTGGATGTAATGCTACCGTATGTATCAGGCTGGGAAGTATGTAAAAAAATTAGAGAACATGACGCAGAGACGCCTATTCTTATGCTAACAGCTAGATCTGAACTATCCGATAAAGTAATGGGGCTAGATATGGGTGCTGATGATTACCTCGTAAAACCATTTGAGTTTGAGGAACTGAAGGCAAGAATAAGAGCCTTATTACGAAGGTATGAACATAGGAAACCTGAATCATCAGAAGAGAATAAGTACGTTTATTTTAACGGTTTGTTTCGAATTGACCTTAACAGCCGACAACTTTTTCTGGATCAGCAGCAAATAGAATTGACAGCAAAGGAGTTTGATTTACTATCATTGCTCGCTTCAAATCCAAATCGAGTTTTTACAAGGGAACTATTACTAGATAAAATTTGGGACTTTAACGAGGTTAGGGATTTGAGAAACGTTGATTCTCATATTAAAAATATACGAATAAAGCTTAAAAAGGTAATAGAGGATTTAACTTTTATACAGACAGTATGGGGAGTTGGCTACAAATTTAATTTACACGAGGATATGAAATGAAAGTTAATGGAATATTTCTAAAATTAGGATTCATCATGATGGTCTTATTTCTTGTCATTTTATTGCCATTGGGTTTTATTATAGATCGAATTTTCTTGGAGGTATACTCTGAACAGGTACATCAAAATGTAAATCAACATGCTGATAAATTAAAAAACACATTAGAAAATAACTTTCCGGTTGATTCGAAAGCTTTTGATTATCTAAGTTCTACAACTGAGGGAGAGATACTTGTTTTTGATGAAAAAGGAGTTATTCTTTCAAATTCGGTATTAGAGTTCCAAAAAGGCCAACAGATTCAAAATGATTTCTTACAAATTTTAAGAAAAGGAAAGTATTTTGATAGAGGCTACAAGAATCCTGAAACAAATGAAGAATTTTTTTTTGTTGGCAGACCATTAATAGTGGAAGGTAAATTTAGTGGAGGTATCTTTGTTTTTTCGTCAATTGATAAAATACACCAGCTTATGCATAGTATAAGAAATTGGATTATTGTATCCATTATTGGTTCTATTATGTTAGCTCTATTTTACACTCTATTTGTTTCAAGGAAGATTTCCAAACCTCTAATATTAATGGAGAGAGCAACAAGAGAAATTGCTAAAGGTAATTTGACAACACAGATTAAAATCAAATCAAACGATGAAATAGGATCACTGGGTAAAGCTATTAATAAACTCAGTTTAGAATTAAATAATTATCGCACTAATCGAAGCGAATTATTAGCCAATATTTCACACGAACTTCGTACACCAATTTCATACCTAAAAGGATATGCACATTTAATAAAGACTCACCAATACTATGATGAAAAAGAATTGGAGTCCTACTCAATTATTATTGAAAATGAGTCTGATCGACTATCGAAACTTATTCAAGATTTATTTGAATTATCTAAAATGGAAGAGGGTAAAGTCAAATTATATTATCAAATGGTTGATATTGAAGAATTAATAGATTTAACGTCCCGAAAAGTGAAAGTTAAAGCCCAAAAAAAAGATCTAGAAATATTAATTATTAAGAATGACTTACCTTCTATTTACTCCGATGGTACCCGTATTCATCAAGTTCTCCTCAATCTGTTGGAGAATGCTATTAACTATACTGAAAAAGGAAGAATAGTTGTTAAGGCTGAACAAAAAAATGAGTTTATCTTAATCACCGTAAAGGATACTGGTACTGGGATACCAGAGGAGGACCTTCCCTTCATTTTTGATCGTTTTCATCGTGTAGAGAAATCGCGTTCAAGAGAAATGGGTGGAACGGGATTAGGACTCGCCGTTGTTTATGAATTGGTTAAGCTGTTACATGGAACTGTCACAGTTACTAGTAAATATGGATATGGTACAGAATTTTGCGTAAGCTTACCGTTGAGTATTGAACAATAATAAATGAAAGTGAAAAATTAGTTAGAAGAGACAAAAACTCTTTGAATAGTCTTAAATAGGAGTTAATGTTACTTGAAGTCAAATGGAAAATACCCAAGCTAAGTCTTAAATTGCTTGGGTATTTTTAAAATGTTGGGGAGTTAACTTATAAGGACTGTTTGTTTTTCATTTCCACTCTTCACTTTTTCAAAGCCAAAGTCATAAAGATTTTCAACATAAATTTGATGCCAAATCATAAAGACGAGGAGGGTCCATAATTTACGGCTGTTATCCTTCCTATTTGCTACATGCTGTTCTAACAAATTAAGGACTTCTTGTTTATTAAATAAGTAATCAGTTTGACTTTCACGAATTAATTCCAAGGCCCATTCGTATAATTCATCTTTAAGCCAGTAACGGATTGGAACAGGAAACCCTAATTTTTTTCGGTTCAAGACATGTGCTGGGACAATTCCCTCCGCCGCCTTTCGTAAAATATATTTTGTAGTATGATTGTTAATTTTATGTTTGTAATGGATTCTTGAAGCTATATTGAACACTTCTTTATCCAAAAAGGGAACCCGAAGCTCAAGGGAGTGTGCCATAGTCATTTTATCAGCCTTTAATAAGATATCCCCTCTAAGCCATGTATAAATATCAAGGTGTTGCATCTTGGAGACTGCATCGTATCCATCAGATAGTCTATATATTCGTTTGGTTATATTTCTATAGTCTAAATAAGTTCTATAATCTTTAAGCAGCAATTTCTTTTCGCTTTCTTCAAACATTTTTGCATTACCGATATATCTCTCTTCCAAAGGAGTCACTCCACGTTCAATAAAGCTTTTGCCTTTAACTCCATCCGGGAGTATGTTGCCAAGGGTTTTCAGCAACTGCTTGACTGGATATGGAATGTAGTTAAATAGTCGTAGTGATTCGGGTTCTCTGTAAATATTGTAACCCCCAAATAGTTCATCTGCACCTTCCCCAGATAATACCACAGTAACATGATTTTTGGCCTCTCTGGCAACAAAATACAATGGCACTGCAGCTGGGTCAGCTAATGGATCATCCATGTGCCAAATAATTTTAGGAAGCTCATTTCGAAATTCTTCAGGTGTAATTATATAGTTAATATTCTCTAGCTCAAGGGCTGATGCCGTCTCTTGGGCAACGTTTATTTCACTAAAACCTTTAGTTTCAAATCCAACCGAAAAAGTTTTTAGACGAGGATTCACTTGTTTAGCTAATGAAACTATAAAAGATGAATCAATTCCTCCTGATAAAAATGAACCAACAGGCACATCACTGCGCATATGCTTACTAACCGAGTCTATTAGAACTTCTTGAATTTCCTTAATTAGTTGTGATTCTGGTAAAGCTTTATGTTGAAATTGAGGTTTCCAATATTCCACGGTTCTAAACATTTTGCCAGGCTTTTTAATAAAATAATGGCCAGGTTGGAGTTTTTTTATGCCTTTTGTAAGGGTATCTGGCTCAGGTACGTATTGAAAGCTAAGGTAGTGTTGCAATGAACCACGATCTAAATAAGAAGAAGTAGCTAATAGAATACTCTTTTTTTCAGAGGCAAAGTACAAAGCTTCATCTTGTTCTGAATAAAAGAATGGTTTTATACCAAATTGATCTCTTGCCCCAAATAACTCTTGATTAATTTTATCCCAAATAACAAAGGAAAACATACCTCTTAGTTTTCTTACAGTTTGTTCTTTAATATCAGAGTATAAAGCAATTATCACTTCCGTATCAGATTCCGTTGAAAATTTATGGCCCTTCTTTATTAATTCTTCCCGTAGTTCAATATAGTTGTAAATTTCACCATTAAATATCATCCAATAACGTTCATTTTCATACGATATCGGCTGATTACCACTTTCTATATCAATAATACTAAGTCGTCTAAACCCAAAGTTAATATACTCATCGAAATAATACCCCTCAGAATCAGGTCCCCGATGAGTAATCATTGTATTCATCTTTTTTATTTTGTTTTTCATATCTTCTTTTATTTTTTGAGGCTTATTATAGACACAACCAACAAATCCACACATAAATTCCACCTACTTAGCATGTTTAAAATTATTTATTTCCTATTGGCTAATTTTGTACTAGAGAATAAATTACTAGGTAAATTTGTAGAATCTATGAAGAAATAAAAATATAGTGGTTCAGTCAAAATGCTTCCCTAGGGTTTTAAAATATAACATTAAAGTTGAATATTTTAGCTACTAGCATCGAACCGTTCGTAATGTTGGAAAAAAGTCATCCCTACATGAAAATGGTAATAGCATTTAAAATTCCTGAACTCTATTTTGTGCGGATAATTTTTCACAGTTTCTCCATATTTAATTGATATATATATGGGAAAGGTGAGTGCCTATGGGAATATTCGGTCCCATTGATAGAGTTGCTGTTGTATCAAAATAGGTCCATTCCTGTATATTGGTTTTGCATTATTATAATTTTGGAAAAACAAAGAGGCACTTGATGCAGAAGAATAATCAAAAATAAACCTTATGATTAAGTATAAACGGAGTTAGGAAGATGATTTTATTAATAGTTTTGTCAGGTTTAATAAGTATGGCCTTATCTATTTTTCTATTCATTAAATTTCAAAGCTCAAAATACCCATTCTTTGTTTGTTTTACTTTTATGGTTATTTCTGTGTTGCTAATATTAATAGCGGAAAAAGCCGAGAGAGTGAATATAATGGATATCTCCATTGATAGAAAACCGGAAGTAATAAAAGCTTCTGAACAAGAAAAAAGTAGCGCAAAGACCGTACTGGTGAAAGTTAAAGACCAAGTTCTCTTAGATGCGCCAAATATTAGGCAATTCCCAGAGTTACCAAGAGGCTGTGAAGTAACTAGCCTTGCTATGCTATTGCAATACAAAGATATTAATGTAGATAAAATGGAACTCGCAGATAAAGTAAAGAAAAATACAGTTCCTTTAAAAGAAGAAAATGTAAACCTTTACTGGGGTGATCCCAATGATGGTTTTATTGGGGATATGTATTCCTATGCTAATCCGGGATATGGAGTTTATCATAACCCAATCAAAATACTGGCAGAGCAATATCTGCCAGGAAAAATAATTGATTTAACCGGCAGAGAATTTTCAGAACTGCAAACTTTTCTCTCTCTCGGCAATCCAGTATGGGTTATTACTAACACAACTTTCAAAAAGCTTCCTGCTACTGCTTTTGAAAAATGGAATACTCCGAATGGGGATATAAAGATCACTTATAAAGAACATTCGGTGTTAATTACCGGTTATGATAATCAAACAATCTATTTTAATGACCCAATAGATGGGGTGAAAAATAAAGGGGTTAAGAAGGAGGATTTCATAGAAGCTTGGAAGCAAATGGGGAGTCAGTCATTAACCTTCTTGGGTGAGTAGGAACGATTTTATTTAAGCAATATGGTTCAGTATTAAAGAGTGGTAAGTTTAAGTCTAACCAACAAAGTTGCATTAAGGAAAAAGATTAGTATTCAACAAAATAACAGTGATAGAATATAATAAATATAGATGCTTGAATACAATTTTATTAGGGCCTTTTTTGGATTTTAATTATATC
>NZ_HE978512.1:40730-62119 GCF_000311725.1 Robertmurraya massiliosenegalensis JC6 | reverse complement strand
TCTTTAGGTAATGAGGTGATAAAATTGTGTATTTCAAACCAATTCATTGAGCAACAGGTTTATGAAATTAGTGAAATGATTAAGGAGAATACATTGTATAAATTTGTTGGGGTAGAATTATCAGAAAATATTCAGGTTAGCAGTAGCGAGCAAAAAGAGGACAGTTTAACCTTGATTAATAAGGTAATTCTTGAAGATGAGAATAGTACCATTTATTATGTTGCTCCAAATCTAAATGGTTTAAGATTTGCTAAAAAGGAAATCACCTATAGAGAATACAAAAAACTACAAAAGCAGGAAACAAGAAATGCAATTTTTACTTTTCTTGGAATTTTAGTTGGTTTCGGCGTATTGATGGTATCAATGGTAAAATTTTTAGTATAACATTATTTGTTAGTTGATGATATGAACGGAGGGGACACTTCTAATCTATAGTGTCCCTTCCGTTCATTTTATAAGATAAATTCCTTAATTATAGTGTGAGAAAATTTGCGGATTACCAAGTTAATTAGCATTAAAATAATGTTTTTTATTCTGCACACTTTTTTCATAATTAAATAGTAGAATGAAATTTATTTAGATACTTCAATAAATTTGTATAATTAACAATGCGTTTAGACGCTTTGGTTAGCCATTGGAACAATAAAAAAGCTACAATTTTAAAAAACGAGGTCAGATCGAATGTATGAATTTTTTAGTCAACTAAGTAATATATTTACCCAGCCATTTTTGAATCTTGCGAGGAGTATGGAAGGTATTCCTATGCTGTTCGCTTTTTTATTAGGAATTGTTGGTGCATTAGCACCATGCCAATTTACAGCAAATTTAGGTGCTGTTATGGTTTACGGTAATAAATCTGTACAAAAACAATCAGCTTGGGGAGAGGTTATTTTTTTTATTATCGGAAAAATAGTTGTTTTTTCTATTATTGGGTTAATTGTATGGATTTTAGGGAGTGAGTTTAAATCGACTTTAACCCTCTATTTTCCTTGGTTTAGAAAAATAGTTGGACCTGTTTTAATTATCATCGGTCTTTTCATGCTTGGAGTTATTAAATTCCATCATATAATTTCATTTGGTAGCATACCTAAAAGATTTACGAAGAAAGGAAAATTGGGAGCATTCTTGATGGGTATGAGCTTCACGCTAGGATTTTGCCCTACAATGTTTATTTTATTTTTTGTGACTCTTATGCCAATGGCAATAACTGTTTCCTATGGAATTTTGCTCCCAGGTGTCTTTGCAATTGGAACATCATTACCCTTAATATTAGCTATTTTTCTAATTTGGTATTTTGGACTAAGTGGAAAGTTAATGAAAAAGAATGGTAGAAAGCTAGGTTTAATTGTTCAAAGGCTGGCAGGGGTAATAATTATCATATTGGGAATTCTAGATACAATTACTTATTGGGGATAAAACTAAATTATTCATGAATCTCTGAAACTTTTTCAGGGATACTCAAGTAACTATTATAAGCCCAACCATACCTTTTTCTTTGTGACCAGGAACAGTACAGTAAAATTCATATGTGCCGGCTTTAGTTGGGGTAAAAGACATTTCTGTTTGTTCTTCAGCAGAGGCATGTAGATGCAAGTCCTGATTTTTAATTGAGTGACCTTCATGCTTCTCAGAGATTTTATTTATTGTGGGAAAGTTTTTAATTTCCAGGTCATGCTCTATAGAATCACTGTTATTTAATGTAACAGATACACGTTGGCCTTTCTTTAACACAATTTTAGAAGGAATGTATGTAAATTGTAAGGTCTGAACATTTATACTAATTTCAACATGGTGGTATTCCTTCTGTAAAGTTTCTCTGTTGTGTGTTGAATGATTTTCTTGAAAGTATGTTTCTGATTTAGAGAAAATAATTCCTTTATCTATTTGACTACCTAGGACCAAATAAATTAGTAAAAAAAGAAAGGCTGAAAAGGGCTTGATGAGCCACTTCTTATTGTGCAATTGTGTATCTTTTTTAGAAGGATTAGCAAATGATGGGGAATAGAAATAATACACTTTCTGAGAAAGTAAGTAACAGGTTAATAACTATGAAAGATTCTTCTTGGGTTAACATATCACCAAGCATTGCCCCCATCATACCGCCCATTAGTCCACCCATAAATCCTTCAAGTAAAGGAAGAATTCCAAGAATGATCCCACAAGTAGTTCCTACGAGTACACCACCGACAATTGAATAGAGAGTCGAATAGAATAGGTTTCCCTGATAACTGGATCCTAATAAGACTCCAACTGTTAATCCAATATTTGTCCCTATTATCATTGATAGCATCATACCTGACATGTCTCTTAACCTGTTTTTATAGTAAAAACTTAAAATGGCAAATAGAAGAGATAGTAGTAATAGAGTAAAAAACACAAAGTAGTGGTAAAAGCTCAAACTAATCAACTCCCTATATTTCTTGATTTATCATATGTAATCTAAAGATAAGACATGCTAATAAATTTCTGCAATAAATTGCATGAGACTCACCTTTAGAAAAAAGAAATTAAAAGATTAGCTGAAATATAAACTGCACAAAAATTGCACTAAAATTTAACATAATATACATACCCTTATGGGGTATATTGTATTATAATAATGCAAAGGACAAATTAAGCATAAGCGCAATATTTTCGTAAATAATCTATAAAAGGAGTGAGAAAAGTGGGAAAGCAGGGTAAGGGTAATAATAGTCACAATCAGAAACAACATGTTCATCATCATAATCATAATAGGCATGAAACACATGAAACACATGAAACACATAAAACACATGAACACTATGTCCATAGTAATCACCATAATCACGGTATGCATGAGGGACATGTTCATAGAATAAAAGTTGAGCATACCCACCAACACGGCAATCATGAAGGGCATGGAGGAGGTCATTCGGGACATCACGAACACATGTTAGAGGATTTTAAGAAACGTTTTTGGGTTTCTTTAGTTCTAGCAATCCCTATTTCGTATTTATCACACATGATTCAAATGCTTTTTGGATATGAGATAAACTTTACGGGTGATACCTTATTAATATTCTTACTTTCAACTATAGTTTTTTTCTATGGTGGAAAACCATTTCTATTCGGTGCATGGAATGAGATTAAAGATAGAACACCTGGCATGATGCTATTAATTTCACTGGCTATAGTAACCGCTTATGTGTATAGCACTTTAACCGCCTTTTTTATCGAGGGAAGTGATTTTTTCTTTGAATTAGCTACATTAATAGTTATTATGCTTCTTGGTCACTGGATTGAAATGAAATCTGTTATGGGTGCTTCTAAAGCATTAGAAGAGTTAATCAAGTTAATGCCAAAGGAAGCCCACAAAATTGATGATTCGGGAAATATTGTGGAGGTATCGGTAGAGGATTTGTTACCGGGAGATATTATTCTTGTTAAATCTGGGGAAAAGATCCCGATTGATGGAGAAATAATTGAAGGTGATTCAACTGTTGATGAGTCAATGTTGACTGGTGAATCCGTTCCTGTTGAAAAAGGGCCGGGAATGGAAGCGATTGGTGGAGCCGTTAATGGGGAAGGTGTACTTAAGATTAAAGTGAGTAAAACAGGAAATGACACCTATCTATCACAGGTTATAAAATTAGTAAGTGATGCGGAAAAAACAAAATCGAAAGCACAAGGTTTTGCAGATATTGCTGCTAAATGGTTATTCTATGTTGCAATTGTTGTAGGAATTATTACGCTAGCTTATTGGTGGACAACTGGAGATTATGAATTTGCTCTAGAAAGAATGGTTACGGTCTTAATTATCGCTTGTCCACATGCTTTGGGCCTAGCAACACCATTGGTTACAGCGCGTTCAACATCCATAGCAGCTAAAAAAGGTCTGTTAATTCGTAACCGTATCGCATTTGAAGGCGCATATCAGTTAGACCGGATTGTGTTTGATAAAACTGGAACCTTAACGGAAGGAAATTTCGGTGTGACAGATGTTCAACCAAGTAAAGGTGTTAGTGAAGAAGAACTTTTAACCTTAGCCTACTCCGTTGAGACTCAATCTGACCATCCCATTGCCAAAGGAATAGTAAAAGCAGGAAAAGACCGCAATTTGAAACTTTATAAAGTTAAAGGTTTTCAAAACCTAACAGGAAAAGGCTTAACTGCTCAAATAAATGATGCAGAAATTTCAATTGTTAGTCCTGGTGCAATGAGGGCGAATAAAATTTCCTTCGATGAGAATACGTACGATAGACTCGCACAACAAGGGAAAACAGTGGTTTTTGTATTAAAAAATAATGTGTTACAAGGTATGATCGCTTTAGCAGATATTATAAGAGAATCCTCCTATAAAGTAATTAAAGAACTGAATGACAGAGGAATTGAAACTGTGATGATGACTGGAGATAACAGTCGAGTAGCAAATTATGTAGGTGAACAACTTGGACTATCACAAGTCATTGCAGAAGTTTTGCCACATGAAAAGTCAAATAACGTCAAAAAACTAAAACAAGGTGGGAAAAAAGTCGCAATGATAGGGGATGGGATTAATGATGCACCTGCCCTTGCCGAAGCAGATTTAGGAATTGCAATTGGTGCAGGAACCGACGTTGCAATTGAAACTGCGGACGTTGTACTTGTCAATAGCAGTCCAATAGATATTTTAAATATTATTAAACTTTCAAAAGCAAGTCGGAGAAAAATGATTCAAAACTTAGGCTGGGCTGCAGGATACAATATTATTGCTATTCCTTTAGCAGCAGGCGTCCTAAATAGCGTTGGTATTGTCATTACTCCAGCTATAGGGGCAGTTGTAATGTCCCTAAGTACCATTATTTGTGCCATTAATGCTCAACTGTTAAAAATTGACTAACAAAAGGCTTATATAAAGATTAAGAGAGTTTATAGGGCGATACCTTGTTCATTTAAGAAAATGGATGTATTAGAAAAATAAAAGGGGAATTAAAACGTGGAAAATCAAGATACGATGGTCAAACTAGCTATTAATGGAGGTATTGCGTTTGGCTCAAAATTGAATGCTAAACAACTTTGTGTCATAGCGGAACATATGAGTGACAATGACGAACTTGAATTAACAACATTCCAACAGCTTTATATAGAAATACCTGAAAGTCAAATGGAATTAGTTAAAGAAAAATTTAAACAAGTGGGGTTATCTGTATACCTAGTTGGCAATTACGTGAAAAGTTTAAGAACCTGTAATTTCTGCAAAGGAGAAGAAGAGGAAGGAATGCCTGTTGCAAAAGAGCTTAATAAACGAATAGCAGGGAAATCAGTACCTTTTACCCTTCGTCCAGCCTACACAGGATGTCCAGTAGGGTGTGGTGAACCTTTAGTGAATGATATTGGTGTTATGAAAGTAGGAGAGAAATATGATTTATATCTTGGGGGTAAAGCCAAAGGGAAGGATGCCCAAGTTGGAACTCTTTTAATGGAACAGCTTGCTCCTGAACAACTGTATGAAGTCGTCGACCATATAATTGAAATCTATACTGAACAAGGTAAGAAAAGGGAGCCGTTTTTTAAGTTTGTTAATCGAATTGGGCTAGAAGAGCTTAAACATCTGATAAATTAATAAATAATAATGATAAAAAAGGTATGCGGATAAGTGTCTGCATACCTTTTTAACATCTCAAACAAATATAGCCTTTTCAAAACACTAATAATAATAATAATAATAATAATAATAACTTCAATGATTTTTGGTAAACATTTATTATGATTAGGGTTCTTAAAAACAAACCATTGAAAAATTTTTTCTTTCATAGCTATCCTTTTTTAGGTGGTAGTCAGATGCGTACATATAAGCAACTTCAATAACTATAAATACACAATTTCTGCAAAACTTTAGGATAAACTACTTTATGAAAAGGAGGACGATAAAAAGATGATAAATTTCAAAAAACGGTTTTTATTAGGCTTACTTGCAGCATTAATATTAGTTCTTGGTGCCTGTGGAAACAATGAAAATACTAAATCAACAAATGAAGAGACAGAAAATGCAAATCAAGAAAATATGGATACTGAAAAAGAAAGCATGGACCATTCTAGTTCGGAGGAGGACATGGAAGGAATGGACCATAGTAATATGGATATGTCTAGCTCAGGTGAAGTACCTGAAGGTTTAAAAGAGGCTGAAAATCCAACCTATCCTGTTGGTAGCAAAGCGGTTATCCAATCTGACCACATGGAAGGAATGAAGGGTGCTGAGGCAACTATAGTCGGTGCATATGATACTACTGTTTATTCTATTTCATATACTCCAACAACTGGTGGAGAGAAAGTGACTAATCATAAGTGGGTCATTCATGAAGAGCTTATCGATGCTGGAGAAACACCTCTTGAACCAGGTGCAGAAGCGAAGACAGAGGCTTACCATATGGAAGGGATGGAAGATGCAACAGTTGTAATTGATTCTGCTGAGGAAACCACGGTCTATATGGTGGACTTCACGACAACGACTGGCGGTGAGGAAGTGAAAAATCATAAATGGGTAACAGAAAGTGAACTATCTCCTGTTAAATAAGTGTTTTGGTACTTAAAAGAGCTATTCCATTAAAGGAAAGCTCTTTTTATTTTGTTAGCTTGAAAGAGATTTTTTATATTTGCATTTGAATACAAAATTTATTTTCAATTTTAATCAACATAGATACAATAATTTGGTTGCAAATTCATTACAATAAATTCAAAACTCGATAAAATCTTCATATTTTTTTTGTATGATACAGAAAAAGATAGGAGTGATTTAATTGGAATGGTTACTTTTGTTGATATGTCCGTTAATGATGATTTTCATGATGAAGGGTCACAGTCATGGAGGGGGTCACGAGCATCATAATTCGTCAAAGGAATTAAATACTAAAATGACAAAGATTGAAGTAGAGAATGAAAGACTTCAAAGAGAAATAGATTCCCTCTCTACCATGATAAAAAAAGAATCATAAATAAAAATCCAGCCATGTTAAAGGTACGGCGGAGTTTATGTATTTTATAATTTGATTTTCAAAACAGTAGACATGACTTGAAATTTTGAAATATTTTTCAGGGAAATGTCTCAAACTATAAGAAAAATAGGTATTTATGTATTTAGAAATTGCTTTTAAAAGTGAAGTATTTTATTCGATAGATGTAGCATAGAAAATTCACCTAAATAAATCTTCACAAAATTATCAAACTTTTTATTAAATGTCACTTTATATAGGGTACAAGGGTATACTATAATACAATCAAGGAGGGGAACTAAAATGGCAACCGAATTAACTAATAGTCCGGCAGCTGAGGTACCATGTTGTTCGTTATCAGGTGAAAAGAAAAGTTATCATTCTGAGAATGTAAAAAAGAATCAAGTGTCTCGGCTCAACCGGATTGAAGGTCAAATTCGGGGCATAAAAGGACTAATTGAAAAAAATACTTACTGTGATGATGTTATTACCCAGATTTCTGCCAGTCAAGCAGCATTAAATGGTGTCGCAAAAATTCTGCTTGATGCTCATTTAAGAGAATGTGTAGTTGACAGAATTCAAGAAGGCGACATGGAAGTTTTAGATGAGGTTCTAATAACGATTCAAAAATTAATGAAAAAATAAAAGGAGTCGATATAAATGGAAAAAGTAACTCTTAAGGTGCAAGGAATGTCTTGTGGTCATTGTGTACAATCAGTGGAAGGTAGCGTTGGAAAGCTTGATGGAGTTTCCGAAGTAAAAGTTCATTTAGAAAACGGAACTGTAGATGTAGAATTTGATTCTAACAAGGTAACTTTAGAATCCATTAAGACAACTATTGATGATCAAGGCTATGATGTAAATTAATAAGGCTAAGTGGTACGTGCTAATTTAAGCACGTTCCTCTTTTATAATAAAATATACCCTGTGTAGGTATGAGGTGTTGAAAAATGAGTGGAAAAACGATAGAAAACCAATTTCAAGTAACTGGCATGACCTGTGCCGCATGTGCAACAAGAATTGAAAAAGGGTTAAATAAAATGGATGGTGTACAAGAGGCAAATGTGAATCTTGCGCTGGAAAAAGCGATGGTCAAATTTGATTCAGATGTAATGGGCCCTACGGATATTCAGAAAAAAATAAGGGATTTAGGGTACGATGTGGTTACAGAAAAGAAAGAACTAGTCCTAACTGGAATGACATGCGCGGCATGTGCAACAAGAATTGAAAAGGGCCTTAATAAGTTAGAAGGGATAGTTCAAGCAAATGTGAACTTAGCTCTCGAGAAAGCATCAGTAGAATATAATCCTTCTGTTGTTTCTCCTAAAGAGATGATTCAAAAAGTTGAGGACCTAGGCTATGGTGCTATGGTAAAAAGTGATGAAAATGAAAAAGAAACAGTTGACCATCGCCAAAAAGAAATCGAGAAACAGCAAGGGAAATTTATTTTTTCAGCCATCTTATCATTGCCACTTCTTTGGGCAATGTTTGGTCATTTTAGTTTTACATCTTCCCTTTACGTTCCTGAAGCGCTTATGAATCCTTGGGTCCAAATGGCATTAGCAACACCCGTACAATTCTTTATTGGTAAACAATTTTATGTAGGAGCATACAAAGCTTTAAAAAATAAAAGTGCCAATATGGATGTCCTAGTTGCCTTAGGAACATCAGCCGCCTATTTTTATAGTGTCTATTTGGCCATACAAACGATTGGAAGCAATGCTCATTCGGTGGGGCTTTACTTTGAAACGAGTGCTGTACTAATTACGTTAATCATTCTTGGAAAACTTTTTGAGGCTAGAGCAAAAGGGAAATCGTCTGAAGCAATAAAAAAACTAATGGGTTTACAGGCAAAAACAGCGACCGTTCTTCGCGATGGTGTAGAAGAAACAATTCCATTAGAAGAAGTAGTTAGTGGTGATGTTCTGTTAATTAAACCGGGCGAAAAAATTCCTGTTGACGGACTTGTCTTAGAGGGCAGCTCAGCAATTGATGAATCGATGCTAACAGGGGAGAGTGTTCCAGTAGATAAATCGGTAGGAGATACAGTCATTGGAGCTACCCTTAACAAGAATGGTTTTATTAAGATCGAAGCAACAAAGGTAGGAAAAGAAACGGCTTTAGCTCAAATTATTAAAGTAGTGGAAGAGGCACAAGGGTCAAAAGCTCCTATTCAGCGCATGGCTGACTCAATTTCTGGGATATTTGTTCCAATCGTGGTAGGAATTGCGGTTATTACATTTCTAATTTGGTATATCTGGGTAGATCCAGGCAACTTTGCTGAAGCCCTAGAAAAATTAATTGCCGTTCTTGTTATTGCTTGTCCATGTGCATTGGGATTAGCAACACCAACATCTATAATGGCCGGTTCAGGTCGTGCTGCTGAGTACGGAATCCTTTTTAAAGGCGGAGAGCATCTCGAGAAAACTCATAGTGTGAATACAGTTATACTAGATAAAACTGGTACGATTACAAATGGAGCTCCTGTTCTTACAGATATCATTACTGTTCAAGATGAAGTAGAATTTTTATCGTTAGTTGGTTCTGCAGAAAAGCAATCTGAACATCCATTAGCTCAGGCAATTGTAGAAGGCATTAAGGACAAATCAATTGATTTGAAGGATGTTGCTGAGTTTGAAAACATCCCTGGATACGGAATTAAAGCTATGGTGGATGGAAAAACAGTATTAGTTGGAACTCGCCGTCTTATGAAGCAGCATAATGTGGACGTGGAGGATGTCCTAGGGGAAATGGAAGACCTCGAAAAACAAGGGAAAACGGCTATGTTAGCTGCCATTGACGGTTCATACGTAGGTCTAGTAGCTGTTGCAGATACTATTAAGGAAACCTCAACAGAGGCCATCAAACGTATGAAAGAAATGGGACTTCAAGTTATCATGATTACTGGTGACAACAAGCAAACTGCTGAGGCAATAGCCAAACAAGCTGGAGTTGATCATGTAATCGCTGAGGTTTTACCGGAAGGAAAAGCAGAAGAAGTTAAGAAACTTCAGGCAGAGGGTAAAATTGTTGCCATGGTTGGAGATGGAATTAACGATGCACCTGCACTTGCTACTGCTGATATTGGTATGGCGATTGGAACAGGAACCGATGTTGCAATGGAAGCAGCTGATATAACCTTGATTCGTGGAGACCTAAACAGTATTCCTGATTCTATTTTAATGAGCCATAAAACGATGAGAAACATTAAGCAAAACCTATTCTGGGCTCTTGCTTATAATACGATTGGTATTCCGATTGCGGCAGTCGGGTTCCTGGCTCCATGGCTTGCAGGTGCTGCTATGGCTTTTAGCTCCGTATCTGTGGTGCTAAATGCGTTACGTCTACAAAAAGTAAAATTATAGGGGGATATGTCATATGAAAAAATGGATTCTTTCTGCAAGCGTTTATTTGTTTGTAGTACTAGGAGCATATTATGCTATAACATCCGTGGCAAGTCCTGCTGATAATCCTAACCATTCTAATACGGAGCAACATGATAATTAGATTTATGATTTTTGAGATATCCTATAAAAGGCTCTAGTTAACGTCAATGACCTCTATTATGTAAGATAGAGGTCATTTTTTGGAAATAAAGCAATTTTAGGTGAGCAATCTCAAAAGGAACAACTACTCCGATAATTTTATTTCTTACTTTCAATCTGCATACTTTCTTCATATTTATATTTTATGATACATGGGGATTTTGATTTTAAACATGGGGTAAGAATTAATGAATAAAAAGTATAAGAATAAATTAGGAACTTTAGGATTTTCAAAGAATAATCTTAACTTCGATCAAATAGCAAAAAAAACACTGAGTATTTTTATAATCCCAATACTTCTCAATTTAGCTATTCAATCTAATACATTTGCTGATAAACCGAATGAAGATCCAAAAATACTAAGTGAAGCAGCCATCTTAATTGAAGAGAGCAGTGGTAGAGTTCTATACGAAAAGAACGCTGACCATTTAATGTACCCGGCTAGCTTAACAAAGGTCGCAACAGCTATATATGCAATAGAAAAAGGAAACCTCGAAGATTTAGTTACAGTTAGTGAAAGGGCCAGACAAGTGGATGGCACTAGAGTTTATTTAGAAGTAGGGGAGAAAGTTTCTTTAAGAAAACTAATCCAAGGATTGCTCATTAACTCAGGAAATGATGCAGGAGTTGCTATTGCAGAGTACTTGGATGGGTCTGAGGAAGAATTTGCAGCTAGTCTAAATGCTTATTTACAGGGAATTGGATTGAATCGTACTCATTTTGTAAATCCACATGGGTTGTTTAATCCCAACCATACGACTACGGCAAGAGATTTAGCTATTATGACTCAATATTCGATGAAAAACGCTGACTTCCGTGAGATTTTTGGGATAAGAGATTTAAAATGGGATGGAGAGGTATGGGATACCACAATTTACAATCATCATAAATTGATGCGAGAGCGACCATATGAGGGGATTACTGGAGGGAAAACTGGGTATGTTGACGAATCAAAACATACTTTAATAACTACTGCAAAAAGGGGAAATATGTCTGTAATTGCTGTTGTTTTAAAGGGGCAGTCACAAGATATTATTTATAATGATACAGTCGAACTACTTGACTATGCTTTTAACAATTTTGAACTAGTTGCTATTCCAAAGGGAAAAGAATATTCTCTAAATGGTAAAAAGTTTATTACAAATGAAATGTATTCTTTTCCCATTACTAATAATGAAGAAATCACAGAGGAAATCACTAAAGAAGGTCTTCTTGAAATTAAAAACCAATTCCAAGAAAAAATTGTTACATTCCCCATTAGGGAAATGAAAACTCCTGAAATAAAAAAAGAAAAACAAATGACAGAAGAAAAAGCTGGAAATTTTGGCTCTTTAAACTCTGTTACCTTTATTGTTGTTATAGGAATTGTCAGCTCTTTTATCTTCCTCAGAATTAAGAAAAAGAGAATTCGTCTAAGGAAGTTCTGGTAGAACAATCTATAGAAGGATAAATGTTGAGCATGCCATTTTTTTGATTACTTTCAGGTAAAGAACTTTTATAACGGGCTAGAGAACTGGATGTGATTTTTGAGGGTGAATACAAGTGAAGTAATAAAAAGACGTTATAACCGTATTTCTAGCATTTATGAGGTTATGGATAAAATGATAAAAGATACATGGAGACTCAATTTACTTTCTCAAGTTTCGGGGGAAGTTCTAGAAGTAGGAATTGGGACAGGTACTAATCTTCTTTATTATCCGAAGCATATTCATTCACTAACTGGTGTGGATTTTAGTAGTGGAATGCTTAACCATGCAAATGAAAAGGTGAAAAGGGGAAATTTCCCATATCCTATTGAGTTGATTGACGCAGACATTCAGAACTTGCCCTTTCCAGATAACACTTTTGATTCTATTGTTTCGACATGTGTTTTTTGCTCAGTTCCGGATCCAATAAAAGGTCTGAAGGAAATACGTAGAGTTTGTAAACCAACAGGAAAAATCTATATGTTAGAACATATGAGAAGTGAGAATAAAATAATAGGGTTGACAATGAATGTTTTAAACCCGTTAACTGTAAGGCTGTGGGGGGCGAATATTAATAGAGAAACTTTAAGAAACATAGAGACTTCAGAAATTAGAATTGATAATAGTATATCCTTAATGGGTTCGATTTTTAGACAGTTAATATTGAGTCCAAATAAAAATAAATAGGGAAACTCCACATAATATGCTTTCTTAATGTAAACTGAATTTGTATATTAAATTTGGAATCAGCTAGAACCAATACAACATGCTAGAGGGAGAACAAAATGAAGATACAATTAAAAATATTTACTGGAATAATATCAGCAGGGTTACTTTTGTCTGCTTGCAGTTCTGATAGTGATGACAATACCAATGAAACTGTTGAAGACGGTTATAAAGTAGAACATATTCACGGACTTGCTTATACAAAAAATGATTCCATATATATGGCTTCTCATGAAGGAATGATTCAGACTAAAGATCAAGGGGAAAATTGGTTTTATACAGGAAATAATGATTTTGATTTTATGGGATTTCATGTACAGTCTGACGGGACCATGCTCACAAGCGGTCATCCTGGACCCGATTCTGATCTTCCTAATCCTCTTGGTTTAATGGAGAGTATAGATAATGGGGATAATTGGGAATCTAAATCTTTACTTGGAGAAGTGGATTTCCATGTATTAACTTCAAACGATACAAATCCTAATTTATTATTTGGCGTTATTCAAATGGAAAGTGGCAATTATGAACCCGGAATTTACAAGAGTATCAACAAAGGTGAAAAATGGGAAAAAATAGATTCTACTGGGTTGCCTAAAGATTTGCATGGGATTTATTCACTCGTTTCACTTTCAAATGATGAAAATGTATTGATTGCAGGTACGAATGAAGGTGTATTGCGTTCAGATGATGGGGGGAAAACATGGGATAGTATCGATAGTACACGTTTAATTACAGCTTTGAGCACTATTCCAGACACTAGTGATTTAATTAGCTACTCTATATTAGAAAATGATGCTGGGATTATGATCAGCAATGATAATGGAGATAATTGGGAAAAATTAGGTCTCAACCTTGGACAAGATGCTGTTGCCTACATTGCTATTCATCCAGAGAAAACAGAAAAGTTAGCAGTGGTTACATTTGAAAATACCCTTCTCATCAGTGAAGATGGCGGTCAGAATTGGGAAACATTAATGGATAAAGGAACATTAAAAAACTAAGAGTATTAAGCATGGGAGAGTACTTCCGATGCTTTTTAATCTTCTTACTGAAATAAATGCTGCTGTTGGAAGTTCAACTGCTACTTGTATTGAAGGTGACTGACAAATGCCAACTAAAAAGGAGTAGGTTACTCCTTTTAAATTTCTCTTTCGACTTTAGAGTCATCTGTCTAATTTAAATGGGAGTTCTTGATACGATCACCGAGAAGGGATAAAGAAATCCAGCATTCTGTTTTTGAAAAGTCTCTTTCTCATAGAAATGAAAAATAAAATGCAGAAAATCTGCACACTTTCTGAGTATATTAATCATTGATTATGAAAGGAGGATTACATAAAGTGCTAAGAAAGAGCAGAAAAAAATTCATGTTACCTATATTTATTGGTTTATCATTGCTATTAGGGGCATGTTCAAACGATAATGATGGAACACAACCAGCAAAAACGGAAAACATTAAGGAACTGGTGCAAGATTATAGTGTAGGCAATATAAAAAATAAGTCCGCCTCAATTACGTCAAAACAACTCATTGTAACCGACAGCGATGAAAGTGAGTTAACTTATGACTTACCTGAGGATGACTTCTTTGTTTCTATTGCTCCTTACGTCAATGAAACCCATCCCTGAACTAACCATAGCTTGACAGGTTGTCAAGGAGAATTGTCGGAAAAAGAGTTTGACGTATATATTGAAGACATGGAAAGAAACGTAACTTTGGATGAAACATTAAAATCTCAATCTAATGGATTCATTGATTTATGGCTACCACGAGATAAAACCTACCGTATAACGATTACTCACGACGGAAAAAGGGTAGAGTCAGAGGTTTCTACCTTCGAAAGCGATGGCACTTGTATTACAACTATGCAGTTAAAATAATACAATATCACCTAAGCAGTTGTGAATTTGTGTGATTATAAAAAAGAGGAATTTCGAAATAGGAATTTGATGTCGGAATGACTGTCCTAGACATTCCATCACTGAACAGCATAATGAAAAAGACGATGCGCTTCCATATCAAATTGTGAAGTGCATCGTTTTTTTGTATTTATATCGGAAGGTCCCCTTATCAAGCTTTATAGCTAAGGAGATCTACATAAAAGTAGAAGACTATTTCTATTAATAAATGATTGGTGAGAACAAACCCTTCACCACGTTGAACCGTGAAAATTCACTTAAATTTCCCTTTTACAATTACAGTTTTGTATTTTTTATTGCAATTTTGACCGCAAAGTATACAACGATTCCATTTACGAGAAGGTTGAGCACCCATCCTAGAAGTCCAAATCCCATCATTCCTATCCCATGACCACCCATCATTTGGAATCACCTCTTAATTTAGAATTGATTCATCATATTTTTTGCGTTTTCACTATTATAGTTTTCCATCATTCCGCCTTCTCCGTGGCAGGCATCAAACATCTCTTTCTGTTCCTTTTTTGTTAAATCTGGATGCATTTCTTCAATCTGGGGTTGCATCTGATCAAAATTTAACCACCCCTCTCCTTCACCATTCGATTGGGCAAAGGTTAATGTCCCAGCACCTAAAATAAACGCACTGCTTAAAATTCCAACTAGTAATTTCTTTTTCATTTTTATTCATCTCCTTTCTTGATTCCATCATAACTTTAGCTAATGGAGATCTTATGGAGAACTTATGTGGAAGTTGTGAAGATTTCTTTTTCCGTTTTAGAAGATGCTAAAATACGTACAAGGAGTGGTTCGACGTGACGAAAATTCTAATGGTTGATGACGAAGAAGTGATCTTAGAAGTTTTAGAAGCTTATTTTGAAAAAGAGGGATGGAATATCATCTCTGCTTCAAATGGAATAGATGCACTCAAAAGAGCAAAGGAACATAATCCGGATATGATTATTTTAGATTTGATGTTGCCCGATATATCTGGAGAAGAGGTTTGCAGGTTGATAAGAAAAGAAAGCGATATTCCTATCATCATGCTGACAGCAAAATCAGCAGAAGAAGACCTAATAAATGGGATTGTGATTGGTGCAGATGATTATGTAACCAAACCGTTCAGTCCTAGAGAAGTGGTTGTAAGAGTAAAAGCACTATTGAGGAGGACAAAGAAACCTACAAATCATCTCGCTTTCAATGACCGGATTCTGATAATTGATGCATTGAAAAGAGAAGTGCTACTAAACGGTCAAACGCTTGCGTTGACACCGATTGAATATAAGCTTCTTTTCACAATGGCAAGTTTTCCAGGCCGTGTATACAGTAGGACAGATTTATTAGAAAAAGTACAGGACGATGGTGTCTATTTTGAGGGCTATGAACGAAGCATAGATACTCATATCAAAAATTTGCGAAAGAAGATTGAAGATGACTCCCGACATCCTGAATACATTTTGACTGTTTTTGGTATGGGCTATAAGTTTGGAGGAAAGCCAGATGCACCGAACATTACGTTCTAGAATTTTATCTTACTTCCTAGTTGTTTCACTTTGTGGAATTTTACTCTCAAGTTTTTCAATCTTATGGGGATTTGAGGATCACTTTACAGATTACTTAAGAAAGAACCGGGAGCAAGACATTAGTCTTTTACAAGATGAGGTAATAAGTGAGTATACAGAATCGGGAAGTCTTTTAGATGATGAAATAATGGGTTTACTACATGAGCAGGCCATGACAGAGAATTTATTTTATCAGATTTACGATGAAGATGGAGAACTGTTAGCTAATACTAAGATGATGCTCGGAATGATGGAAAGCATGGGAAAGCAATCTGATTCCCTTTCGAATAGTGTCGAGTATCTATCTTTCACTTACGATTTATCAATAGAGCAGCAATTTATTGGAAGCATAAAAGTTTATTATCCTGACAGTTTTCTTGATGAGGATTTTTCATTTCTCAATTCAATCAAGAAAAATATCTATATAGGAGCTCTTATTACTATTATCCTATCGTTCGTATTTAGTATCTTGTTTTCTAAGCGATTGACTACTAGCTTCGATAAGCTATCTAAAGCCATTCAGGCCATACAAAAACATAAGTGGAACACTAGAGTAACTCTCGATAAGCTGTCAAAAGAGATGCAACCGTTAGCAGATTCCTTTAATAATCTTGCAGAAGCACTTTCTAAAGAGGAGACACTCAGAAAACAATTTACTGCAGATCTTGCACATGAACTCCGAACACCTCTAGCTACATTGAGGAGTCAAATTGAGGCGTATCAAGATGGAATTTGGGAACCCACTCCTGTGAGGCTTCAGCAGAGCCATGATGAATTAATGCGGTTAGTTCGTCTAGTAAATGAATTAGAAAAACTTTTAGCAGCCGAGAATCCTCAAATTAAATTACAGAAGGTAGACGTAGAAGCTACTAGTATTCTCAATTTAATAAAAACGCAGTTTGAACCATCCTTTATCGATAAAGGGGTTAATCTTACAGTTATTAAACCAGAAAGAGAATATTGGTTTCAAGCTGATCGTGATCGTGTCATTCAAATATTAACAAACATAGTAAATAACGCTCTCCAATACACTCATGCAGGAAAAAATGTAGTGATTTCCATAGTGGAGATAGAGAGTTTAATTGGATTTTCTGTAAAGGATGAAGGAATAGGAATACGGGGGGAAGATCTACCGTATCTATTTGAAAGGTTCTACCGGGGTGATAAATCCCGAGATAGAAAGACGGGTGGAATCGGAATTGGACTTTCTATTGTGAAAGCACTTGTTGATGCCCACCAAGGAGAAATTGAGATAGAGAGTGAGTTAAATGTTGGGACCACAGTGAACGTTTATTTCTCAACTCATGTTAGCCGTCGCCAATCTTGATTAAGGCTAGGACAATGAACCATTCCCATTTTAGTGCATAGTCTGATAAAAGACAGTAAGGGGGAATAGTAATGACTTTACCTGCGGTAGATCTGGGAATTATTGCTGAACATTTGAGCACCCACGAGGGCGTAATTAATAAATTAAAAATGTACTATCGATCAGCAAGTAATCCTGTTTTGCAAAATTTGCTTAAACTAAATATTAATGTATTGAGAAATCACGTAGTTGCCATGCTAGCTCTTATTGATCCAGAACGGAACAAAGTGGTCGATTTGCCAGATATGGAAAGTTCTCTTTCTAATATGGGAGCTGGCAGACTATCTGAATTTGATAAGGACATAGCCCTAGAGGCAAGGGCCACCGCAAAATTGATGGGAAGCGATAACTTTAATTCCGCGCTTATGATGAAAGATTCCAATGTGAAAAATGTCCATCTGCAAATGTCTTATCAAGACATTACCATGCAGATGATGTATAACACCCTTATAAAAGAGATGAATGGAGAATTTGTTCCCAGAGTTAGTAAAGAAATGCAAATGCAGACATTGCAAAAGTATTTTCATGTCCAAAATGAGTGACTAGGGATTGTATACAAAAGCTTGTATATGCATCTTTCTACAAGTATAACTACAACAGAAGAGAATTATTAGTATGATCCTCTAAAGGTAGACAGATTAAAGAATAGAAGTCTGTTACCTAAAGGGGATTACTTTTTATGCAAATGATTAGAGAGTTTTTCCTATAGGCAACTTACTTGAAAATCACTTACTAATATAAACCAATACAAAAAGGTTGCTCTAGACCCATCCGTATTTTTAGTTATATCATATTCATTGTGCTTAATGGGGGGACAAGTAGTATGGTAGAGCAAAAATATAAAGATCTTAAATTAGGAGAACGTGGGGCAATCATTAGTATTATTGCTTACATATGTCTTTCTATCATTAAATTAGTTATAGGATATATGAGTGACTCAGCTGCTTTAAGAGCAGATGGTCTAAACAATTCAACCGATATCATAGCATCTATTGCCGTACTTATCGGACTTAAACTTTCACAAAGACCAGCTGATAAAGATCATGGTTATGGACATTGGAAAAGTGAAACAATTGCATCAATGGTCGCTTCTTTTATTATGGTAGCAGTGGGACTACAAGTGTTGACTGATGCTATCATCTCTATATTTCAAGGAGAAAAAGAGGCACCCGATATAATGGCAGTATATGCAGGTGTTTTTTCAAGTATAGTCATGTATTTTGTTTATCGTTATAACAAAATATTAGCTATTAAAATTAATAGCAAAGCCGTTATGGCAGCAGCACAAGATAACATTTCAGATGCATGGGTGAGTATAGGTACAGCAGTAGGGATATTAGGCTCTCAATTAAATATGCCTTGGCTAGATACCGTAACTGCTATTATTGTAGGACTATTAATCTGTAAAACAGCTTGGGATATCTTTAAACAAGCTTCTCATGATCTTTCAGATGGGTTTGATGAAAGAAAACTTCAACTCTATCAGGAAGTAATTGAAAAAGTCGGTGGAGTTAAAGGAATAAAAGAAATTAAAGGGAGAAACTACGGGAATAACGAGGTAATAGATGTTGTGATTCTTGTTAATTCGACGCTAGATATTACAGAGGCACATGACATAGCTACTCATGTTGAAAAAGTCATGATGAAAGAATATGGAGTATACGATGTACACGTCCATGTAGAGCCTAATAAAATTCTTTTTAAAATTGAATAAGAAATAGCAACAGTACTAAATTATGATAATAATAAAATAAAAGGGGATGCTGAAATGGTTATACAATCAAATATGTCTCCAGAAAGAATTATTAATGCCTGGGGTGAAACGGCAGTTGTTTTCAAAAAGTATATCTTGCCGATGCATTCAAAACAATCATTAGAAACCTTAGTTGGAAATGAACTCTTAGTTTCATTGCTTCAAGAATTGAACTCGGTTGTCGGCAGTTCCTCTGTAACATGCATAGAAGGTGGTTGAAAATTGCCATCTCAAAAGGGGTAGGCTACTCCTTTGTTTTTGTCTATAGAAAAAGGGTTACTTGAAAAATGCTCAGAATTTATCTGAGCATTTGTTAATAATTATGCTTGTAGTATTTTGTCAGGGTACTTAATACTACTTATTGAAGGAAGGCTTCAAAATTAGGTAGATTAAAAATGCAAACAATACTACTAATACTATCAAAATTTGTAATTCTCTCCCAAGGTTAAGAAAATATGTAACAGAATAGGCCTCAGTTATAATGGCTGGGATTTTCCCGAATGTACTAGCGATTATGAAAGGAAACGTCCCGATTTTACTAAATGCTGCTACAAGAGTAACAATGCCGGACGGAATAAACGGAAGTATTCTTAAAAGAATCACCAACAAAAAAGGCTGAACCCCATCTGAATCTTTTAATTTTCTCAAAAATTTATTATCTATTTTACTAAATTTAGAATAGGAGGATAATTTATGAAGTCCCCTTCTATAGAGGGTAAAGCTTATAATTGCACCAGCAGCTTCTCCAAGAATTAATATAATAACTCCTAAGTTAAAACCAAGAATACTAATTGTTCCAATTGTTATAAAGGTACTTGGGAATATGCCAGCAATAGCAACAGCAATATTTAGTAAGATACTTATTAAGCTAGCTATGAGTGGATTTTCTGGAAATAATTCTAACATATATTTAGGTTATTCCTTGCTAGTCCATTTGTAGCCAACACCCCAGACAGTTTGTAAAAATTCCTCTGCAGGAAAATCTGACTTTCGAAGCTTATCCCGTAAATTTCTAACATGGGAGTCGATGGTACGATCTTCAGTGGAGACTTCATAGCCCCAAATGTTTGTAATTAAATGTTCTCTCGTAAATACTTTGTTTGGGTTGCTAAGAAAGAGATTCATCATGGAAAATTCTTTAGGTGTTAATGGAACATTTTGTTCATTGTATTGAAGCTGATGCGAATCATTGTCTAAAACTAAGCCATGAAAAAATACCTTGTTTGAGTTGCTGGTTTGCCTTCTTAACACAGCTTCGATTCTAGCAATCAGTTCTTCTTCATCAAAAGGTTTTGAAATATAATCATCTGATCCGTATTTTAACCCTTTTACGATATCTGTCTTTTCACTCATAGCAGTTAGCATAATGATAGGGGTATCCCAATGTTTACGAATTTCCTGGCATACTTGCCATCCATCCATTTCGGGCATCATGATATCTAGTAATATAAGATCCACAGAGTTTGATTCCAGATATCTCAGTGCATCCAAGGGGGATTCCTTTTTAATACAGTTATACATTGGAGATAAATACAAGGATAATAAATCAAGCATCATGGTCTCATCATCAATTAGTAAAATTGTCTTCATGGTTTACTCCCCTTTAAAGATAACGTATTGTCAAAACTTTTATAAGAAATAGGCTATAAAATACCTTGTTGGAGGGCTTTATAAGCAAAAAAATTGCCACCCCCTGAAATTTAGGTAATAGTGAGGTTACCACACGACACTAGAATCCTAAATAAAGGAAGTGACAATTTGTACCCTCAAATTATAACCTATTTATTATCTTTTAGAAACTTTCAAGAACAATTAATTCGAACATTACTTACCCTATTAATCGGTAAAAGTATGTTTGATAAGCCAACAGAACAGCCGGTGAATAAACCTTATCAAAAACTCCAGGTAGATGATCTTCCAATCATTGAAGTGCCAGAAAAGCTTGATTATCAAGTCCTTCTCGCTGAGTACATAAAGAAGAAAGGTAAGCCTCTTAAACCTGTTCAAAGGCGTAAGAGTTCAAAAGTTACAGTACCTAAATCTATGTTCTGTCCAAAGTGTGGTGCTCCATCAGATTACTTGTATGCCAACAATGGAGACAAAGGTCAGTATCAATGCAAAGTCTGTACTTG
>NZ_HE978512.1:0-39902 GCF_000311725.1 Robertmurraya massiliosenegalensis JC6 | reverse complement strand
CCAAAGATAAGTTCAAACCTTGTTCCCGAATTTTCCTTGCTTGTCACAAAGATTTTTCCACCATGTGCATGGGTCAGTTCTTGAACTATGGCAAGGCCAAGACCGCTCCCTCCTAGAGAGCGAGTTCTTGCTTTATCAACACGGTAAAATCGATTAAATATGTAAGGTAGATCTTTTTCAGGAATTCCCTTTCCGTTGTCTTCAACGGTGATGTGTATAAAAGATTTATATTTCCATGCTTTTAATGCAACCTTTGAACCTTCTGAAGAATACTTCATAGCATTGTCCAATAGGTTTAATAAAATTTGTTCTAATTTTAAAGGATCTGCCATTAAAGATAAATTGGATTCGCACTCTTGTTTGAGTTCTATCATTTTTTCAAGAAATGCGGGAGCCAGCTTTTGCTCCATTTTCTTAAAAAAAAGATTTAAATCTATCGTTTCCTTATGAATGACGAATGTATTTTGATCCATTTTAGCTAAATCAAATAATTCTTTAATAAGTACTGATAAGCGGTTTGTTTCCTCGGCTATTATGTTTAAATATTTTCTTTTATCTTCATCACTAAGATTCCTTTTATTCACAATATCGGCATATCCCTTGATATAGGTTAATGGTGTTCGTAGTTCATGAGAGATACTTGCAAGAAATTCACTTCTTTGTTGCTTCAAATAGTTTAACTCAGTTGCAAGTGTTTCTATGGACCTTGCTAACTCACCTAATTCGTCGTCTGAGGTTTTGGGTAAAGAAACTGAAAAATTCCCCTTACTGATTTGGAAGGTTACTTCCTTCATGATAATAAGGGGCTTTGTAATTCCTCTTGTAAGAAATATGATAATTATGAGAGTGAAAAATACTGATATCCACCCGGCAAGGAGGAAATGTTCATTTAAGCTTTTCATCAATGTATGGACGGACTTTGTATTTTCAAACATGTATACATAACCAGTTATCTGATTATTTACATATACCGGGCTAATGGTGGATATGTAAGGTTCTTCTTCCCAATTTCCTTCTAAGACTTGCCCCTCTTTTGAAATAGCATCGGGAACAATTAAGTATTCTTCTATTGATTTAGAAGGATTGGAAGAGCCCATTACTTTTCCTTCTTGATTGGCAATAACAACATCTGTTGTAGACTCCGACTCCATTAGGACAACGTGGTCAATTGTTTCGTTATCGAAGTGTTTTTCCAAAATAGCTCTATGAGAATTCCCTCTTGCTTGTAAGGACAGCAGTTCCTCTTCTACTCTTGTATCGGTGATTCCCATATGTAAAAAGAAGAACATGAACGTCATTAGACCAAAAATGATCAAGAAAAAAAGGATTCCAAGTTTTATAGAAAGTTTTTTCAATGTTTTCACCTTGATTCTATTTATATAAAGTTAGTTTACATTAAAAGTGTGTAGAATTTGTGCAGGTTTAGAAACCAAGAATCGATTCTAAGAGAATTTTATTAACTCCACGGTTTGGGGGAGTAATTTGTAATTAAAGTACCCGAAAATAATTTGTTACATCAATATCCTTTTTATAGGAATTATACTCGGATTAGGTACACCATATGTTGAATCTTTAACTAGTTACACTTCTCGATTAGCCAACTATCATTGTGTATTGACAGGTACACTAATATCAAAACTACTTTCCCATCAATTAAATATATTATACATTAAAGAAATTGCTGAAAGAGGAGGGAACGGATTTTATGACTCATCTGTGGGATTAATGGAATAGGTAAACTAGCAATAGATTTTATAAATGTCATTCAGACGCTTAATTTCAGGACTGATTTACAAAAGACAACTCTGATAAACTGGAGGAATGTCCTGCCAACAAGAGGATTAATGAGGACAGAGAAGGCTTGGTGTGGAGTCTGTTATCAAGAAAAACCTATATTTAAAGAACCAATATATGATCAACTAATATGGTATATAAAAGCAGTCCAATGTTGCCCAAATCACAATATAAATTTAGCAACAAAGTGTCCGAATTGTTCTAGGACAATGCAAATACTTTCAAGAAAAACCCTTCCAGGTATTGTCAGCATTGTTATTGTTGGTTAGGTATAAATGATACTCCAGTAGCGTTAAAGTCTAGTAAAGAAATCTATAGAGCAGCTGTTCTTATAGGGGATTTGGTATCTTATAGTTCTTCTGAAAGTTTTATAAATCCTGAAAAAAACATAGTATCTAAATCAATAACGAGCATATCTGAACAATTGTTCCGGTGTTTGTCAAGATAGTTGTCGCATTTCACTTGTTTGCTAGTGTAAAATGTTCGGGGTTACTACCGCGCTTCGTTTGGTGGCCTTCTCATCAAAGAACAGAATGAATTCTGTTCTTTGATGAGAAGGAAAAGGGTAGTTTTAAGCTTGGCCGCAGTGTGGCTATTTTGTTTCATCCTTTTCTACTTTTTCTTTGATAGGATTTAAAGCGACCGAATCATGGGCACTCCAGTCTCTGGTTGAACGTGTCCAACGTTCTGGATGCTTTTGTTTCGCTAACTCATATACTTCCTTGCGCTTTTCAAGGATATCAATATGGGCGCCTTTATGGCATTGCTCCGGCGTCACAAAATTGATGCCACTATGTAAATGCACACAGTTATACCAATTCACAAATTTTAATGCCCATTCACGCGCAGCCTCAAGTGTTTTAAATCCCTTGTACGGGAATTCAGGTCGATACTTTAGCGTCCGGAACATCGCCTAATCAACAAGTCTTTTATAAAAATGACAAATTTAATCCAAATACACATATTATTGCCTAAAGTTTAAATAAGAAGGATATCATTGCCGGGAGTTGTAATTTTCTGTTTTTTTGAGGGATTGAAAGATGTAACCTAAAAATTTAAATTATACTCTATGGATTGAGCGCTGCTAAAGGTAGATGTATAAAGGGTTGGCAACAATATGGGTAAACACTTGGTAAAATTATGGGTAAAGTCGCATTTTTGTGAATTTAATGATATTTTTGCCATTGTGGCAATGGTATACTTAAAAAAAGGTTCGGCAAAAATATACTTAAACGAATTATAATTTTCTTTTATTAGAAAATATTAAGAAATAATTATTATTGAAAAAATGTTATACCAATTGACAGATGTAGTTTTATAAAAAGGATTATTTGTAAAAAATTACGGTTATTTAAAATAAAGTTTGATTAAACATCCTGTATATGTGGGATGTTTTATTCTTCCACAATCGGGCTAGATTGTGGAAGAATAGTCCAAGACGTTGTTTTGGATTAATCGGAGTGGTTCGTACAATAAGTAAATGAGGTTTTATAAAAATGTAAAAATTCATTTAAGTATAAAATAAATAGGTGATTACTATCAAATTTTTACAACTAGATTATTAAAGTAAACATTCTGTTTTGTAGTAAAAAGGATTAATAGATTCAGTCTATTAATTCTTTTTTTACTTTATTTAGATTTAGTGTGTATTGATCTACCTTATATAGTAAATTATTGGTAGGATATTATTAGATTTTAGAAATTGGAAGGCAAATATATAGTACTTTTTACATAAATATGTAGTTAGGTGTATTTTGCAATAGAAAAGTGCAGAATTATGCAATCAAAAATGCAGACTTTTGCCACCCAGGGAAATTACCTTCTTTTAGACAAAGCATTTGAAAGCCGGTAACTTTCCCCCTGAAAAGTGATAATGTGTGCGTGATGAATTAAACGATCGACTAAAGCTGCTGTTAGCCTAGAATCGGCAAATATCCGGTTCCACTGACTAAATTCTAAATTTGATGTAAGAATAAGACTCTTTTGTTCGTAACACTCTGAAATGAGTTGGAATAATAGCTCAGCACCTTCTTTACTAAAAGGAAGATACCCCATTTCATCTAGGATGATTAAATCTAGTTTTTGAATTTTATTTCTGAATGACGAGAGACGGTTCAATCTTAATGCCTTTTCTAATTCCTCCACTAGATGTGAGACACGATAAAATCCAACTTCGTATCCCATTGAACAAGCTTTTCTGCCCAAGCCAGTTGCTAGATGCGTTTTTCCCGTTCCTGGCGTTCCAACTAGTAAGACATTTTGTTTTCTTCCTATAAAATCTAGCCGCAGTAACTCCTCTTTATTAAGGTGAGAGGGCATATGAATTTGCTCTGTCCATTCGTATTCTTCTAAATTCTTTTTATCCAGGAATCTAGCTTTCTTAATCAGACGATGAGCTTTTGCTGTTTCTCTTAATCTTAATTCTTCATCTAATAAATCGTTTAGGAATTGTTCTTTTGTTTCAAATGGAATTTGCTCATAGACCTCGGCTATATATGCTAATCTCAATGATTTGCACTTGTTTCGAAGGTAGTTACTCATAGCTTAATCTCCTTCTTTGAGGTCAAGGAATCATATTCTTCCCAATTAATCTCGTAGGGATTTTCTTCTTTTCCCAATTTTTCTTCAGCGATAAGTTCATAAAACTCCTCGTTTATGCGTTTCATATCATACGTAATGAGTAAACCAGCTACTGCCTTTAAACGCTCTCTTCTAATAGCCAAGTGATCTACAAGTAAGTAATCTTTAACCCTACCGGGTAAATAATCTTTGTACCGAGAATACGAGACTGCACGAGGCTTATGAATCCATGTCTTTAAGATGGACATCCAAGGAAGAGCCTTTCGTTTTTTCATATATGGTCGATAATCATCTAATAAAATCTCACCGTCAGGTGAGACAACCTTGACTGTGTTCCATGTTAATTGAACGTAAAGCAAACTATAATTCGACGCTTTTGGAACATGGACAAGCACTTGATCTATTTTTATTTCATTGTATTTATTTACTTTACCGGTCTCTTCTTTAAACACTGGGTATTCTATATTTGGTAACTGAAGTAAGTACTTTTTTTCATTCTGCCAAAGCTCGTTTATTAACACGTTCTTTTCATAATGTAGGCGATTTCGATCTTCTATTAATTGCTTCTCCAACTGAACTGTTAGATCCTCAAAACTAGTCATAACGGGAGCTTTATTAAAGAAATTATACCGAATGTAACCAACCTTGTTTTCAACGTTTCCTTTTTCATGTCCACTTCTAGGATTACATACTTGGACCTCAAAGCCATAATGGTTTTGAAATGCCAAGAACTCATCAGTAAGTTGAACCTCTTCTGTTTTTGTCCGTATTTTTTTTACTGCGGGAGTTAAATTATCAATTCTCAGTTTCATTGGGACGCCGCCAGCCTGTTTGAACAACAACTGAAGTCCATGAAGGAAGCACTCTTGATTTTCAGACGGAAGAGGCACCGCAAATCCAGCATTACTATGTGGATAGGACATAACTAGAGCTCGTACATCTACCAACTCTCCATCTTGAACTGCTCCCATTACTCCGAAGTCTACTTGTGCTTCCCCTGGCGGGTGCTCTAAGCGTTCGTATCCTTTATCTTTTTCATGGCTGTGTGTATTGTTCCAATCTTCAATGAAATAACATAGAGTCCGATAGGACCCTTTGAATCTTAGTTCCTGCAGCTCTTCAAACATTTTCTTCTTGGTTCTTCTTTCTTTTCTTTTTAATTTAGAGTCTTCAAATAGCCAATCTGATACAATCTCTCCCCAATTTTCTTCATACATCATCCCTTTTTTAGGAGAGACCTTTGTTGTAGGTATTTGGTCTTTATCTGCATACTTCTTAGCCGTTCTCCAATTAATTTTTAATGTTTGTTGAATTTTGGTAATAGATAACCCTTTGTTGTTTCTTAAGTGTTTGATACAATTAATTTCAGACATTGCTAGCATCCTTTCTGATCCTCCACTCTAAGTTGATTCGACACCAATTACAGTAGAGGGACTTGGGGTGACTGGCAAGTCTTTTTTTCTATTTGCCTATAAAAATAGTGCAGGACTCTGCAGTTTTCTCTTGCAAAGCTCTGCACTTCTATTTTGCAATAAACAGTAAGGGGATGTTGTAGTGCTTTTAAAAAAAATAACCATACAAAATTATAGAAAGTTTAAAAATGAATCATTCTCAATGGTTGATGACGTTACTTTACTAGCTGGTGCTAATAATAGTGGGAAGACGTCTATGATAAATTTAATAGGTTCTATAATGCAAAACGGTAAAACACCTTTTTATATATCCGACATTCCAGTAAAACTGTCAAATCAGTGGGTTGATAAAGTGTATGACATCTTTATATACTGCTTTAATAAAGGAGAGGACCAATTATCAACAGTAGAATCAATTGTAACGGAGTTATTTGGTACTGAATCGTCTAGTCAATTCAGTAATCTAATAATTCCTTCGACATCTGTACGATTTAGAATAGATTATAGTGAAAATGAGGATATTAGAAAATTTGCGGATTTTATTATGGATTTGAATCCTGATAATAGAAGCTTCTATTTTGAATATTCATTTCAGCCAACTAGATTATCTTTTGGACAAGCATTAGAAGATAATTTCAAAAGATTATTTGCAAGATATAAAAAAATTCAAATTTTAGATGATCCAACTTCAAAGGTTAAGCAGTTTAAAGAGGTAATATTGTCTGTTTATGAAGCAAGTATTGTTGAAAGGTGTTACTTTAGCGATAGCAAGTATAGAGAAAGAGTAGAGATGGAAGTACAAGCTTTTAGAAGGCTTTTTAATTATAAATATATAAATGCAGGTAGACCGCTTGATGATCAGAATAACGGAAACTTTAAAAGTTTAAGTAAAAATATGGTTCAACTAGCAACTCATAATGAAAAATTAAGTGCTCTTCTAGAGGACTTGCCAGATCAAATACTCAGTCCTATTCAAGATGCGAAAATTATTGATGAGGTTAGAGATGCTTCTGTTATAGGTCTTAGCAATGCAATCAAAACTATTGCTAAAGCAAGTGGAGGAAATACGGGAAGTTTGGTTCTTGATGTAGATATTAATGAGGAAACAATAACCTCTCTGCTTAATCAAATAACTAATACTAAATACCAGTACGAAGGTTATTTTCTCAATGAGGCTTCTCAGGGGTTAGGTTATAGCAATATGATTTATATTCTTTTACAGCTTGAAACATATAAAAGAAAAATAAATCCATTACTAGTGAACCTTTTTATTATTGAGGAGCCGGAATCACATATGCATCCTCAAATGCAAAGAATTTTCGGAAAATACTTAAAAGATTACTATCTTCAAAAGAAAATACAGGGTTTAATAACTACTCATTCTGGGGAAATCGTACGTCTAACAGAAATGAAAAATCTTAGAGTTTCACGATCCTTGGACAATTTGGAAAGTAAAATTTATGACTTTTCAACATTTAAAAAAAGCTTGAGTGGTGATCCAACTTTAGATACATTTTATGATTGGTTTTATGAAATCGGATTTTCTGAAATTGTTTTTGCAGATAGAGTTATTCTTTATGAAGGTGATACAGAACGATTACTTATTAGAAAGATATTAACTTTAGATACATATGAAGAGCTCAATCAGAAGTACATAGCATATGTACAGGTGGGTGGTGCATACGCACATAAATATAGTAAGGTAATTAATTTTCTGCAAATTAAAACTCTTATATTAACTGATTTAGATTACAAAAAAACTGCAGTAACTGCAGGAGCTGTAATAGAGTCTGAAACAACAAATGCAACAATTAACAGCTTTTATAATCAGGCAACAGGAATAAAATCTCCAACAGTACTTGATTTATATAAATGGAAAGAAAAAGGTGAGAATAAATTGTTCGGGGGGCTTGCTCTTGTTAGTTATCAAGGGGAAGTTGAGCAGTATGCTCGGACATTAGAAGAAGCTATGCTGTCAAAGTTTTACAAACTTGATGTGCTAGAAAAAAAAGATAGAAATTTTTGGATCCAAAATAGAGATATAGATGAATTAAAATATACTGTTCCAAATTCTGTAAATTCCAAGGAAGATGGTTCAGCAATAGATGAAAAATATAGTATTAGAGATATTGTTAGACATACAGAAAATAGAAAGACTGATTTTATGTATTCTGTTATTCTAAATGGTCTGATAGAAAAGATGCTACCAAATTATATTAAGGAGGGATTAGATTGGCTGCAAAAATAGTAGAAAACATCTTTCTAGTTAATGCCCCAGCAGGTAGTGGCAAAACAACAAAAATAAAATCAATGATTGTAAACCATACGACAAAACATCCTGAAGACAATGTACTTTGTATAACCTATACAAAAAGAGCAGCAGAAGAGCTAAAAAAAGGCTTAAATGAAGAACGGATTGACATCAGTACAATTCATTCATTTCTTTACAAATTTTTGAGATTTTACTTTTGTAAAAATGAAATGAAGGATTTATATTTTGAAATATTTGGAGATTTAATCAGAGAAAATATAGAGAATAACAACGGGCAAGAGTATATATCTATCAGAAATCAAAAATATATTGATAAATACGGGGGGTTATCAATAGAAGTTATCAAGGCTAATATAGGCGCCATTTATTATAACGAGTCTTCTGCCAATCACCTTTATAATGGGGGGATATCCCACGATAGTTTGCTAATATTCGCAGAAAAAGTGTTTGAAAAGTTTCCAAAGATTAAGTTGAGACTAACACAAAAATATCAATTAATTTTCATCGATGAGTACCAAGACTCAGCTTCTAGTGTATTAAGAATGTTTTATGATGCATGCCTAAATACTAATTCAAACCTCTATTTTCTTGGTGATAAAATGCAACAAATATATAAGAACTATGATGGGTCGTTTGAAGAAGAATTAAAAACTCTAAATACTACAATAAAATTAGAAACCAACCACCGGTCAATACCAGATATCATTTCTGTGTTAAACAATATATATAATAATCAAGAATTCAAACAAGACCCCTCTGACAGAAACCGTGAACTAAAACCAGACCATCCACCAAGAGTAATAATGTGCAGTGACATTAAAGAAAGGCTTAAGAGCGAGTGTTCAAACTATCCGGATGCTTTATTGTTATTTTTATTAAACCAACAAAGATTCGATTCGATTGGTGCAGGTGAATTATATAAGCAATTTAATAAGTTGGATAGATATTCATATATAAAACAACTTAGTGCTACTGATGTCTTATCTGATAATACTAATGAAAATTCAGATCCCCTTTTGAAGCTGCTTTTTGTAGTAGGTGAAGTGTTAGATCATTACGAAAGATTTAATCTTGGAAGTATAATTCAATTTATAAAAGCAAATCGCAACTTATTTAATAAGAGTATTGGCACAATTACGAGCCACCAAGATAGAGTTAATTTGTGCAAACTATTAAGTAAGATATATGACGCTTATCAAAAAGAAATCTCAATTAATGAATTTGTAAATTTATTGAAGGAATTAGATATCTTTAAAAATAGCTACATAGATAACATAGACAATGAATATATGGAAGTTTTAGCAGTAAAACTAAGTGAATTCAAAGCACTATCAAATTATTTGAAAGATCCAACAGTCTCAACACAGCATGGTGTAAAAGGGGAAAGTCATAAAACTGTATTCTTTATTGCAGAAGACTCTTATAGAACACCAGTAGTTCATTTGTATAAGTTTTTGAAGCTATGGACTATCAAGGAACTATCTTTAGATACCCTAGAAACTTTCTATTATAATTATATTCAATGGATCAGAGATACAACTAATCATTTGGGATGCAAAATATCTGATTTAAATAAAGAAAGTTACGATACATATGCAACTTACTTAAAAACAAGGGTAGAACAATTATGCAATCACTTTGAGGGGAATTTTATATTTAAAGACCTGTGTGAAGACTCTTATAATAAATACCTTCTAAAACCTAATGTTACAAATATTAAAAAATGTTTTAAAGAAAGTTCTGTATATGGAGTTCTTTCTGCTTATAAGCTTTTTTATGTAGGGTGTTCAAGAGCAAGAAGCAATTTAACTATTTTTATTGAAAAGTCCAAGGTTGAAGATTTTTCTAAGGACTTGGTGGAAAAGTTAAAAAGTATAGGATTTAGTGTTGAAGTTGAAACTAGAGAATTGTTGGAAGTGTGAGTCAAAGATGAGTTAAAATCAATCAAAATTTCTACTAGACGTGAATGATATGGGGATTATTGGAGATGGATTTAGTGGAATTGTTTTGGAATAATAGTTTACAATGATGAGATTTGCGTATATAGACTCAATGGAAGAGAAGGTAAGCCAGACCGTAACTGGTTAGTGTAATGAATTATATGATTAGAAAACATTAAATCACCTGTCTCCAGCAATAGCTGTTCAGGCTGGGTATATGGAAAGTTCTAATTGGTAGATTTCTCTTGTAGTGCTTCCACTGACCCTTCTGCAGGTACTTGTCTTTTTAAATCGATTTTCTTTGCTTTCTTTTTCACTGGTGGACGCTCCTTTTTTTGTATTAGGGCATCAATTCCAACTTATTCAAATTTACTTCTCCAATATCGTATAAGTCTAGGAGATGAAATGTTGAATATAGTAGCAGCATCGTAAGATGATGTACCCGTTTCATTCATATAATTCAGTACATCAATTTTAAACTGTAAAGAGTAGCTTTTATATTTTTTTTGAAAAGCTTCTATACCTTGTTGTTTGTAAAGTCGAATCCATCCACTTACAATACTAAGGGATACTTTTGCTTCCTGCGCAATCGCCTTGATAGACTCGTTCTCATGTACATAAGTAAAACAATTTGTATTCTTTCTCTAGCTGTAATTTTGGCCATAAAAAACCCCGTAAACGCTAGAATGGTGTCTAACATTTACGGGGCAGTTCATTGATAAAAACACGGAGTGATTAGGATTTTTTATATTTAAAAGTGTTTAATTTTTCTTATTGGTCAACGTATTGCTAACAAGTGTTATTTTCCATCTTAACTACTGGTAATAATATAGCAGTGATGGAACTGTATTGTCTGTAATTAGTATATAGAATTCTATTAAATTTAGGTATTTATAAATCTATTTACATATCCCAAAGGAATATAAACAATGTACCAAAAATAGTAATGAGCGCAATTAACACCATGAAATAAACGTTGGTATAAATGGCAACTTTATCCTCCGTTTCACCTGCATGCATAAAGACAACTAACTGAAGGGTGGCCTGAACAAGTGCTGTGATAATCAAAATTGTGATACCAACAGCAAATGATAGATTAAAAAGATACACAGTAAGAGCAACAAAAGTAAGAACTAATGAAAAAACAAAGCCCAATACTTGCTTACGCGGAAATAATTCATTCATTTTACATCAATCCTTTCAAATAGATGAAGCTAAAAATGAAGATCCAAACAACATCTAAGAAATGCCAATACAATGAAAAAATAAATGTTTTACCAGCGTTTTCTGCAGTTAACCCACTATTTTTTATTTGAAGGATAATAATTATTCCCCAAACTAAACCGAATGTAACGTGCGCACCGTGGGTTCCTAATGTAGTCAATAATATTGCTGTAAAGGCACTTGTCTGCAAACCTGCACCTATATGAACATAGTGAACGAATTCGTAGATTTCAACACCTAAGAAGGCTGAACCAAGAAGCAACGTAATCCCGAAGAAAGCTAACATTGCCTTTTGTCTACCAAGGCGCATGGCGTGAACAGCTAGACCAATAGTGAAACTACTAGTTAATAGTATAAATGTCTCAATCAATACCGGGGTGATATCAAAAATTTCTGCGCCTGTAGGACCAGTACCAGTCCGATGCTCTAAAGTAAAATAGGACGTAAATAATGTTGCAAATAGCATGATTTCAGCTCCAAGGAAAATCCAGAAGCCAAATATATTATATTGATTTTGGTTCGTACTATATTCAAGAGGTTGAGAGCTTTCTAGGTTCATAATTTCATACCTCCTAATTTCTTTTCTGTATCTTTAATTTCAGATACCGAAATATAACGCCCATGGTCTTTTTCGAATGAGCGGTATGTCATGCAGGCAAAAATGCCGATTGTTGACAATATAACAAGAGGCCAAATAGCAAAGACAAATGCAAAGCCCCAAACAAAGAAAATTGTACTCATGACGAATGGTAAACCACTATTATTGGGTAAATGAATTTTCTCTACGCTACCTTCAAATAACGCATGCCCATTCTTTTTAAAATCCCAAAAAGCTTGATCGGAATTTACATGTGGTGCCAAGGCGAAATTATATTCTGGTACTGGTGTGTGGGTTGCCCATTCTAGTGACCGAGCATTCCATGGATCACTACTAATATTTCTTGGAGAGTATCGAACACTATAGTAAATATTGTATACAATTAAAGCAAAGCTCAATGCCATTAATCCTGCTCCGACAAATGAAATCATATTCATTGTTCCAAATCCTGTACTTTCTGAGTAAGTGTACATACGACGTGCCTGTCCATCTAACCCAGAAAGGTACATCGGGAAGAATGCCAAGACAAAACCAATGGAAAGGAACCAGAATGCCCATTTTCCAATTTTTTCATTTAACATAAACCCAAACATTTTTGGCCAATAATAGGTGAGTCCAGCTAACATTGCAAAAACAACACCCGGTATAATCGTATTATGGAAGTGAGCTACTAGGAACATCGTATTATGATATTGGTAATCAGCAGCCGACATCGCAAGCATAACTCCAGTTACTCCACCTATGGTGAACAATGGTATAAAGCCAATTGAATATAACATTGGAACATTAAAACGAATACGGCCTTTCCACATTGTGAACAACCAGTTAAAAATTTTTACTCCTGTTGGCACAGCAATTGCCATTGTGGTTATGGAAAAGAAGCTGTTTGATGCTGCCCCTTGTCCCATTGTAAAAAAGTGGTGAGCCCAAACCAAGCATGAAAGAAGTGAGATGCTTACCATGGAAACTACCATTGACGTATATCCATATAAATTCCGGCTTGAGAATGTTGAAATAATTTCACTATATAATCCGAAAGCGGGCAAAATTAAAATATAGACTTCAGGGTGTCCCCAGACCCAGAAGAGGTTAGCCCATAACATATCCATACCACCATTTACTGTAGTAAAAAAGTTTGTGCCAAAAAGTCGATCCATTGTTCCCATTGCAAGTGCAACAGTTAAAACTGGAAACACTGCAACAATAATGACATTTGCCACTAATGTGGACCATGTAAACATCGGCATTTTCATTAAAGTCATACCAAGGGCTCTCATTTTAAAAATTGTCGTTATCATGTTAATCCCTGTCATTAATGAACCAAGCCCAGAAATTTGTAAAGATATCATATAATAGTTCGTTCCAACTGATTTACTAAATTCGTTACCAGCAAGTGGAAAGTATGAAGTCCATCCTGCATCGGGGGAACCGCCGATTATAAAAGAAATATTAAATAACATTGCGCCCATAAAGAAAAGCCAGAAACTTATTGCATTTAATCTTGGAAATGCTACATCTCGAGCTCCAATTTGTAGTGGAACAAGGTAGTTCATAAAGGCAAATATAAACGGCATTGCCATAAACATGAGCATGACTACACCATGAGTGGTAAACACCTCATTATAATGTTGCGAATCTAGCAAAGTATTATCAGGGACAGCAAGTTGTGCTCTCATCATGATAGCATCTACTCCACCACGAAAAAGCATCAGTAATGCTGAAATTAGGTACATGATTCCAATTCGCTTATGGTCAACGGTGGTTAACCATTCACGCCATAAATAGCCCCATTTCTTGGTATATGTTAATCCAAAGATAATAGCTATAACAGTTAGTCCGATAGCAATCATCGATGCATAGATTGCGGGACTAGGATGAGGTATAGCAAAGCGTTCGAAAAATTTCATCCGATTAAAAACTCCTTTCGGTAAATATAATGTTTACATGTAATTCTCAAACTTAATGATTACTATGGTCTTGATGTGAATCTTGGTCGGAATCAACTGACTTTTTATAATGGTCACTATGTTTACCTGGAGGAGGCATAAACTCTAAATGAGTCCCAACGTATGTCGAACGGCCAACATGACCTGGTTTTAATAGCTCACGAAACTTTTCCTCAGTTAGAGGATTAGCTCTCTCTTTAACTTCCTCTATCCATTTACTAAAATCATTTTGGGACATTGCCTCAACTTGAAAGGTATTTTCTGCAAATCCTTTCCCACTGAAGTTTGCATTACGTCCCATAAATTCACCTGTTTCATCTGCAGCTAGATGTAAAGTGGTGAGCATGTCAGACATTGCATATTTTTGTCCACCAAGCTGTGGTATCCAAAAACTTGTAATTGGCCCGTATGAGTAAAGTCTAAATTCAAGTGGTCGGTTAGTAGGGATATTCACGTAGTTAACTGTTTCAATCCCTTCTTCCGGGTAACTAAAGTGCCATTTCCAATCAGAGGAGGAAGCATAAATAACTAATGGTTCTTGGTTTTCGGTTCCTTGTGGTACCGATTCAACAATATAGTTACTTTGAACAGATACAAATGACAAGTAGGCAACGATCAAGACTGGAATCCCAACACAGATAACCTCTACCCAAGGATTACCTTCAATGTGAGGAGGTTCATAATCATCATTTTGTTTCGAATCTCGATATTTTACTAGGATATAAATCAATATGGCAAACACAACTATAACGACAACTGACATAATTCCAATTGATAACAGAATATCACGAGCTTGCCTTTCAGCTTGAGGTCCTTTAGGGTCTAAAACTAATAAAGGTTCGCATCCTGTTAGCATTGTGACAATAGTAAAAATGAGTGTAAAATGAGACCATTTTTTTATCATCATAAGCTCCTTTCCTTAAGCAAAGTAGAATGGGTTTAAATGTTAACTGATTCACAATTGGTTTCTATAATAATTACACAAAAATAAAAAGGCAATAAAATGTGAAATATGTCACAAATTATTCAAAAAGTAAAAAAAAAATTTGTGGACGCATTGCTGTCTCTCTAGGTTCAAGAATCCAGGATTAACTTCCTTTCTTCAGATTAGAAGTAGAGGAAATAGGGGAATTTTAAAAAGTGGTTGGTTATATATATTCAATATTGGACCGGTGAAAAACTGTGAATGTAATTTATAATTAAAAGTTAAAGAATTATTATAAATTTGGCTTAAAGAGGTGGAGTATGTATATTGCGATAGTTTTGGTCTTGGTCATTCTAATTATAGCTTTGGTCGGGACCCTGATGATTACAAGAAAGAGTGATGAAAAATATAGCGAATCCACTAGAAAAAACACAACAAATCTAACTCTAATTTATGTAGTGGTTATACTATTGTCTTTAATTGCATTAGGTTTGTACATAAATCTCAATTAATGATATATAAGCATATCCATTATAGATTAACTAGTTTTTTGAGTAATAAATAACCAATAATAAAAAGAAAAATTAGAAGCCAACAGTCACCTTAATTAGGGATTTGGCTCAAAGTTATGTTGGCCAGAAGAGGTGTTAAGCTAAGCTTCACTATAACTTGGGAGCACTACTAAAATACTTTCATAAAAGGACTGCAAATAAATGGAATGGAATCTTGATAGGAAATCAAAAAAGCCAATCTATAGACAAATTGCTGAAATCATTGAAAATGGAATTGCAGATGGTACCTTTCCACCCGATAAACCACTACCCTCGGAGAGATACTTAGCTAAGGAGCTTAATGTAAATAGAAGTACGATTGTGTCCGCTTATGATGAACTAGAGTCAAATGGTTTGATTCAACGAAATCGAGGGAGTGGCACCACTGTTAGTAAGGATATATGGGGTATAACAAAAAAACGTATTCCTAGCTGGAATAGATATATAGAAGCAGGTTCGTTTTTACCTAATTTACCTGTCACACAAAGATTACGTAAAGAGATGGAAGAGCAAAAATTAATTAATTTGGCAAGTGGGGAATTATCAGAGGATCTTTTTCCTATGATGTCTTTAAGGGAAATTACATCTACTCGCTCTTTTATTGGGAGACTTGGGTACGACCATCCTCAAGGTAATTCAATTTTAAGAAAAACAATTACAAGGCATGTGGAGAACTTCCGGAATATAGATACAAATCCTTCATCCATTCTTATTACATCAGGAGCTCAACAAGCATTACATTTAGTCGTTCAATGTTTATTAAAGCCTGGTGATTCAGTGGTTATTGAAGACCCTTCCTATCATTATAATTTACCCATTTTTAAATCGGCAGGGCTAAAAACATATTTTTTACCTGTTAATCAAAATGGTGTGGACCCTAACGAGTTGTTAGAACTACATAAGAAACATCGTATTAGAATGATATTTCTAAATCCGGCTTTTCAAAATCCAACAGGTACTTTGTTAAAAGAAAGCCAGCTTAAAACAATATTAGAAATTTCTTCTGAACATGGAATTCCAGTAGTTGAAGACGATCCCTACAGTTTAACGTCTTTTAAAGGAGAGGCTATTCCAACATTAAAATCATTGGATGTTCACGGAAATGTTCTATATATTAGTTCATTATCCAAAGTCGTTGCTTCTGGTCTTAGAATCGGCTGGATAATTGGACCAAAATCGGTGATTGAAAGGTTATCAGATGCCAAACAACAAATTGACTTCGGACATGCTAGTTTCACCCAATGGATTGCTAATGACTTTATTGAATCAGAATTTTTTAATAATCATATCAAAGAACTAGTAAAGGAATTAGAAAAACGGCGAAATCAAATTGTCACAAGCCTTAAATATTTTTTGAATGACCAGGTAGAATTCGCCATTCCTGAAGGCGGTATCCATATATGGTGTAGAATAAAGAGAGATGTAGATGAAATGAAACTATTAGAAAACTCGATTAAGAAAGGGGTAATTTACGTTCCTGGGTCTACGATGGGTTCGAGAAAAAGTTATGTTCGATTTACTTTTGCTCGTGAGAATGAGGAAACAATTCATAATGGGATAAAAAGGTTTGCTGAGGCATTAAATTCTACAAGATAAGTGGAGAATCTTGATTTACTTCAAGGTTCTCTTTTTTTTCTTAATTGGGTGGGAAAAAAACCGCTGAAGTGGATGATTAAAAAAAGTTAAAATTCTTTATGATAGAAATGGGTTTAATAACAAGATTATGGTTAATTGTGTGAATTGATTCACAATAATAATAATAATATTACTTTTTTCACAAACTTTTTACAGACTTTTAAGAAAGTACCTGATTGGAGATGATTTGAAGGTGAGTAACGGTAATGGAATTAAGAAGAGAAAAGTACTGGATCGAATTATACCATATACACCAGGCAAGCCTTTGTGGGAAGTACAGCAAGAATTAGGAATAGACAAAGTAATCAAATTAGCTTCGAACGAAAACCCCTTAGGTCCTTCACCAAAGGCTGTTGAAGCAATTAGAAACATATTATTTGGTCTTAATCGATACCCCGATGCGCATGGAGCGGATTTGAAAAGTGCCATCGCTAACAATCTTTCAATCTCTTCAAATCAATTAATAGTAACCAATGGGGCAGATGAGTTAATTACTCTCATATCTGAAACTTTTCTAGAAGAGGGAGATGAAATTATAGTACCATTCCCATCTTTTAGTGAGTATGAATTTGGTGCACATTTAATGGGTGCTAAAGTCATTCATGTTCCCCTTGATGAAAATTTCCAATTTAGTTTAGATTCTATTCTCACAGCAATTACTGAAAATACGAAATTGATATATATATGTTCTCCTAATAATCCTACGGGGACTTATCTATCCAAACTAAGGTTAGTAGAGCTCTTAAATTCAGTCCCTAAAACAATATTAGTTGTGTTTGATAGTGCCTATAGCCACTTTGCCACCAATCAAGATTATTCGGCTGGCTTAGAATTTGTTCGCGATGGATACCCCATTATTGTATTGCAAACATTTTCAAAAATTTTTGGACTAGCTGGTGTGAGAGTTGGTTTTGGTGTAGCAAATGAATCTATTATTCAAGATATTATTCGAGTGAAAGAACCTTTTAATGTTAATAGTTTAGCCCTTGCCGCAGCAACTGCTGCAATAACGGATAACGAGCATGTCTACGAATCAATTGAAGTTAATTCATCTGGTCGAGAGCAATTATATAAAGCACTAAGTGAACAAGGATTAAGGTATGTGGAAAGTATGAGTAACTTCATACTCGTTGATTTTGGATCTAATGCGAGAGAAGTATATGAACAACTTCTTTTAAACGGAGTAATCGTACGGCATGGTGAAATTTGGGGGATTCCTAATTATCTTCGTATCTCTATAGGTACAAGAGAGGAAAATGAAATCTTGATAGAAGCAGTTTGTCGTATTTTGCAGAAGTTGGAAAAAGCATCAGGGGAGATAGTATATGAATGAGATAGCAAGACAATTAAATGAAACCATTCTCAAATATAACCCTAATGTTTATCAAATGTTATCTGAATTAGGTAGAAATTTGTATTATCCAAAGGGTATTTTAAGTCAGAGTGCTGAAGCCAGCAAATTGGCTACTCGATTTAATGCGACTATTGGAATAGCTACAGATAAAAAACATCCTATGCATTTTAAACATATACAAAAGAATCTAAATGACTACTCACCTGAAGATATATATCCATATGCACCACCTTCAGGAAAACAGAAATTACGTAATGAATGGAAGAAAAAGCTCCTAAGGGAAAATCCATCTTTACAAAGTAAAACGATGGGAGATCCAATTGTCACCAATGCGCTTACACATGGTTTAAGTACAACAGCAGATATGTTCGTAGATCAAAATGATTCCATTATTGTGCCAGATAAGTATTGGGGAAATTACCAAACTATATTTCATATCCGAAGGGGAGGAGTACTTAAAACCTTTCCACTATTTAATGAAGATGATGAGTTTCATATTTCGGCTTTTAGACAATGCGTAATGGGACAAAAGGATTCTGGCAAGGCAGTAGTGGTTCTTAATTTTCCTAATAACCCTACTGGTTATACTCCTTATGGTAGGGAAGTCGAAGGAATTATTTCAGCACTATTAGAAGGCGCAAATGCTGGTATAAATATAGTCTTGATTCTAGATGATGCATACTTTGGACTATTTTATGAAAACTCTATTCAGGAGTCTCTTTTTGGAAAAATAGCTGGTTTGCACCCTAGGATATTGACTATAAAAATTGACGGGGCAACTAAGGAAAATTATGTTTGGGGTTTACGTGTAGGGTTTATAACCTTTGCAGCAGAAAATAAGACTATTCTTGAAGCATTAGAGCAAAAAACCAAAGGTCTAATACGTGGGACTATTTCTAGTAGTTCCCATCTTTCTCAGACGATAATTTTACATTCATTACAATCTAGTGAGTTTGAAAAAGAAAAACTCGAAAAATATAATGTTATGAAGAAAAGAGCGAAACGTGTAAAGGAAATTGTAAGAAGAGAAAGATATAAGCGGAGTTGGAATTTTTATCCCTTTAACTCAGGTTATTTTATGTGCCTAAAACTTTTAAAAGTTAATGCGGAGGAATTAAGAATTCATTTATTAAATGAGTATGGAGTAGGTACTGTATCAATAAATTCTACAGATTTACGAATAGCCTTTTCTTCGGTTGAAGAAGAGTACTTAGAGGAACTTTTTGAATTCATTCACCAAGGTATACAAGATCTATTAAAAGAGGGAGTTTAATATAATGTCTAATGCAACAGAAACACTAGAAGGATGGTACAGTCTAATCGATTTTAGAAAAATTGATTGGAAAAGTTGGAAGGCTTTAACCGACCATCAACGTGAGAAAATTGGATACCCAATTTAATACTCCATTATTTACAGCCTTAGTAAAACATGCGGAAAATAATCCCATCCAATTTCATATTCCTGGACATAAAAAAGGTAATGGTATGGCACCTGAGTTTAGGGAATTTATAGGAGATAATGCATTATCAATCGATTTAATTAATATAGGACCTCTAGATGATTTACATCTGCCAAAAGGGATAATTAAACAATCTCAAACATTAGCTGCTAAAGCTTTCGGGGCAGATTATACTTTCTTTTCAGTCCAGGGAACAAGTGGAGCTATTATGGCTATGATTATGTCTGTATGTGAACCTGGGGATAAAATTCTAGTTCCTAGAAATGTTCATAAATCAATTATGAGTGCCATTGTTTTCTCAGGTGCAATTCCTATTTTTATTCATCCCGAAGTAGATTCCAGCTTTGGAATCTCTCATGGTATTACACCAGATTCTATTGATAGGGCATTAAAGCTTCATCCAGATACTAAAGCAGTTCTGGTTATCAATCCAACGTATTATGGTGTATCGGGAGACCTAAGGAAAATCGTAAATATTGCACATTCAAGGGGTATTCCGGTACTTGTTGACGAAGCACATGGTGCTCATATTCATTTTCATCATGACTTGCCATTGTCAGCTATGGAAGCGGGTGCAGACCTGGCAGCTACAAGTGTTCATAAATTAGGGGGATCTCTTACACAAAGCTCAATACTAAACTTACGTGGAAAGTTGGTATCTCCTAAGAGAGTACAGTCTGTTTTAAGTATGCTTACTACAACTTCTACCTCATATTTATTATTGGCGTCTCTAGATGTTGCTAGAAAGTCCTTAGCGACTGAAGGGCAAGCTTTACTTGAAGAAACTATTCGTAAAGCAGATTTAACCCGTTTAAGAATTAATAAGATTGATCATTTATATTGTATGGGAAAAGAAGTACTAGATTCTAGTGCTGCTGTTTCTATGGATCCAACTAAGCTGCTTATTTCGGTTAAGGAGCTTGGAATTACTGGGTATCATGTAGAAAAGTGGTTACGACATCGATTTAATATTGAAGTAGAATTATCTGATTTGTATAACATTCTATGTATAATTACTCCTGGGGATTCTCAAGATGATTTGGAAACACTCTTGCATGCTCTAACGGAACTATCAAAAGAGTATAAACATCTTGTGAATAAAGATATCGATAGTTCGGTTTTATTGCCTGAAATACCCTCATTAGCGGTTACACCACGAGATGCTTTTTATTCCGAAACAGAAGTGATTCCTTTTGAAGAGTCAGTTGGAAGAATCATTGCAGAATTTGTGATGGTTTACCCTCCTGGAATTCCTATCTTCATCCCGGGAGAAATAATTACCCAGGAGAACCTAGTATATACACAAAAAAATATCGAAGCTGGTCTACCTGTACAAGGGGCAGAAGATGTTGAACTAAAACAACTACGTGTAATTAAAGAGCATTTAGCAATTAAATAGATTGGAATGGTGAGTGAAATGAACTATTTAGAATTGATTGATCATACCCTCCTTTTACCGGATACCACCGAAAAGGAAATTTACAGCTTATGTATGGAAGCAAAGCAATTTGGTTTTGCTTCTGTATGTGTAAATCCTGTTTGGGTTAGCTTATCAGCTAAGTTATTACAAGAATCTGATGTGAATGTGTGTACGGTTATAGGATTTCCACTAGGAGCTAACACGCCAGAAACTAAGGCTTTCGAGGCAAAAAATGCAATAGAAAATGGGGCTACAGAAATTGATACCGTAATTAATATTGGTGCATTAAAAGATCGAAATTATGCCTTAGTGGAAAAGGATATTTGTTCTGTTGTGAAAGTTGCAAAAGGAAAGGCGTTAGTGAAAGTTATTATTGAAGCGTGTCTTCTAACTAATGAAGAAAAAATACGAGCATGTGAAATATCTGTAAATGCTGGTGCGGACTATGTTAAGACATCAACGGGATTTTCTTTGCACGGAGCAACTGCTGAAGATGTATCCCTAATGAGAAAGGTGGTAGGGCCAAAGGTAGGGGTCAAAGCATCAGGTGGTGTCCGTAATCAGGATGATATAAAATTAATGGTTGATACGGGCGCTTCAAGGATAGGTACTAGTTCTGCAGTAAAAATATTTGGCTTATAGTTTGACGATTCTATTTTTTTAAAAACTCTTTTGCGTGTTCTATGACGACTGATTGTCTATTAGGAGGGCTTTTTATGAATGAAAGTGTAAGAGTTGCAGTTATTCAGGCAGCACCGATAATTATGAACCGTGATGCTACTATTGAAAAAGCAGTCAGTTTAATAAAAAGTGCTGGGGAAAGTGGTGCTCAAATTGTCGTATTTCCTGAGGCTTTTATTCCAGCTTACCCTAGAGGGTTATCTTTTGGTACAGTAATAGGAAACCGAACGGAAGAGGGTAGGAAAGACTGGTACAGATATTGGGAGAACTCAATAACTGTTCCTGGAGAGGAAACGGAACAACTTGGGGAAGCAGCCCGAGAAGCGGGAGTATACCTTATAATGGGTGTAACTGAACGAGATCAAGAATATAGTGGAGGCACACTATACTGTTCGGTAATTTTTATTGGACCTGATGGTTCTCTCATGGGTAAACATCGCAAATTAAAACCAACTGCTGCTGAGCGAATTGTTTGGGGTGAAGGTGATGGGAGCACTTTGCCTGTATTCAAAACTCCATATGGAAAAATTGGTGCACTAATATGTTGGGAGAACTATATGCCTTTAGCTAGAGCTGCGATGTATGCTCAAGGAATTCAGCTCTATATTGCACCAACTGCAGATGCAAGGGAATCTTGGCAGTCTACTATTCGCCACATTGCGATGGAGGGTAGATGCTTTGTTTTATCATGTAATCAATTCGTAACTAAGGAAATGTATCCAACAGATTTAGCTTGTTATGGTGATTTGGACTCCGCTCCAGAAGTCATGTCTAACGGAGGGAGTACGATTGTGGGACCGCTTGGAGATTATGTGGCTGAACCTGTTTGGGGAAAGGAAGAAATTATTCTTGCAGACCTCGATTTAAAACAAATTGCCTATAGCCAATTCGATTTTGACGTAGTTGGTCATTACGCTAGACCTGATGTTTTTAAGTTAGAAGTTAATGAGGAAAAAAAGGGCATTATTGAGTGGAAGAAGTAAAGGAAAGTTTAAGATATTCTTATCAAGTTCTAGTAATTTCTATTTTAATATTTTATTAGGTTTTCTTGAAATTTGGAGAGTGGTGATTTCTATGTACATTGTTTTACTTACTATGCTCATCGCTGCTTGTATTGTTTTGTTTTTTTGCGGATATTATGTAGCTGTTATTAGATTAAGATTAGGAAAAAATGCATTACTTTTTGCACCAATAGTTATTGCACTGTTTATGTTCAATGTAATCATGGCTTTAGTAGAATTATCACATTCACCTAACTGGCAGTAAATAAACCTTAATATGGTCCATTCTTGGCTTTACTCTCGTTGAGTAAGGCCATTTTTTCTTTTAGATTCTTTAATTAATAAATGGATGGCAATAAAGGTGTTCAAATGGATGGAGATGAAAAGATTACATTGCATTATCATGTAATATAAGGAGAGTTTTACCCAAAGTAAGATACTAGTAGAATGTAAAATCCTTTGTAAGGCTGGCCTATTTTAATAAAGGGGATTATATATGAATAGGAGTACTGAACAAAACAAATTGGAGAAGGGTTTATTTTTCATAAGGGATATAAATAGTAAGAATATTTCATGTGGGGTTATTGCTGGCGTTTTTGTTATTACAGGACCTTCTGCTTTAATATTAGAGGCCGCCTCAAACGGTTTATATACGAATGAACAGATACTATTATGGATGTTTTCTGTGTATGTCTTTGGAGGAATATTGGGAATTATTCTTCCATTATATTACAGAATCCCAATTGTAGGAGGACATACGTTAACAGGAGTTGCTTTTCTTGCAACTATGACCTCTCAGTTTACTTTTAATCAATTAATTGGTGCTTATTTTGTTTCAGGTTTAATAATGTTAATTATTGGGTATACAGGTCTCTTTTCAAGATTAATCAATTTAGTACCTAAGGAAATAATTTCTGCTATGTTAGCGGGTATGATTACAAAATACATGGTGGATTTCGTCAGCTCTATTAACCAGTTAGTGCTAGTTGGAGGCGCTTCTCTGGTTACATTCTTTCTATTAAATAGATGGAAGACAAGGGTTCCACCTGTGATAGGAGCAATTTTAGTCGGTTTTATTACACTAATTGTGTTTTATCCATTGAGTAGTCACGGTTCTACTTCAGAATTATTTACTCCACAGTTTCAAATGCCAGAGTTCAATACAGTTAGCTTTCTTTCTGTTTCTATACCACTCGCTCTTCTTATTTTAAGTAATGATGCTGCAGTTGCGATTGGGGCATTAGCACAAAACAACTACCGAACCTCTATAAATAAACTCATTTCTGTGGGTGGATTGTTCTCGATCCTATCAGCCTTTTTTGGAGGTCAGTCGGCTAACGTAGCAGGAATGGCTACAGTTATCTGTTCGGGTGAAGAGGCAGGACCAAGGGAAAAAAGGTATATGGGTGCGGTTGTGACAGGTATTTTACTATTAGGATTTGGTCTGTTTTCGTGGAGATTAATTCCGTTCATACAAATGTTGCCCAAGGATTTTATTTCGATTATTGTCGGGTTTTCACTTCTTGGAGTATTCGGAAATAGTCTGCATCAAAGTTTTTCAAAACCATCCATGAAAATTAGCACAGCATTTGCTTATTTAATTGCCTTTTCTAATATCTCGATTTTTAATATAAGTGCTCCATTGTGTTCATTATTAATTGGTGCTTTGATTGCTAAATACATTGAAGAGTCAACACAATCCAATATAGACAAAAAGGAAAAAATAACAGCTTAATGCTAGTTCTTTAGTAATTCAGATGTAGGATAGGAGAACAGAAAAATGGAATTTGTTTCGAAAGATAATAAAGTAATTCAAATAATCAATGAAAAACTATTACCATTTGTCAGAAAAATAGATGAAGAGGCCTTTTATCCGGTAGAGTTTATGAAAGAAATCGGACTGTCTGGATATTTCACTTCAGTAACTAAAAAAGAAACCCCTATACGTCTAAAAGAAATTACTTTAATAGAAGAAACCGCAGAATATTGTATGACGTCTGCCTTTTTACTGTGGTGTCATTTGGCAACTTTAGCTTCTGTAAGGCTGAGCAACAATCCTTATATTAAGAACGAGCTTTTACCTATATTGGAAAGGGGTGAAGCGTTCGGTGGAACAGGATTGTCTAACGCATTAAAATATTATGCAGGTTTAGAACCTGTTCGCCTAAAAGCTGAGAGAATAGCTGGTGGGTATAAAATATCAGGTAGTTTAACGAATGTCTCAAATTTGGGAAACAATCATTGGATAGTTATTCTTGCTTCTGTGAGTCATAGACAACGAGTAGTAAGTATAATTCCTGTAAAGTTAGATGGTCTTGTCATGGAAAGAAAAACGCATTTTGTTGGATTAAATGGTAGTGCAACATACTCTTGTAACTTTCACAATGTGTTTGTGCCAGACAAGTGGATTATTACTAAAGAGGCAGACGAATTTATAAAGCAAGTCCTTCCTGTTTTAGCACTCTACCAAATACCTTTAGGGTTAGGAGTTTCAAAGGCTTCTATAAAAACAATTTTAAATTTCCATCCTAACGATGTTGAAGTTTATAAACATCTCGAACCTCAACCAGATGAATTGATTAAAGACATTGAGTCCATTCGTGACACAACATATAAACATGCTAAGGTCTCTGATCTAAGTATTATCCTAAAAGATGTCTTATTAACTCGATTAGAAATAGCTAAGTTGACACCAAGAGTAGTTCATGTAGACATGCTCTATTCTGGAGGAAAAGCTTATCTCAATGGAAATGATTCATTTAGAAGGTTGAGAAAATCATATTTTTTACAAAATTTGAGTCCTACAGTGAAGCAATTAGAGCTATTATTTTACTGATAATTAAGGAGAGAACTCACATAAATAAGGGATATTTAGTTTTAAGGGAATTTTCAAACTGAGTTCCTAATTCTATTTAAGATAGAATTAAGAACTCAGTTTTCTGCTCGATTCCGTATTAGCATTTATCTATAGCTATTATTTATATAGCAAAAGTGAAACTGTCTCAATTTTAAGTGGATGGTGAAAATACCTAGGAGTTGGATGGTTCATTTTCCGCTGTTTTTCTTATTATAGAAGGGGGGGCTTTCTATTTACACCAAGATACCATTGAATAAACACCCTATTAGAAAAAGATACTGTTCTAATATATTTTTAGATATAAAGAGGGCTTATTCCTGGTGGAATAGAATTATCATACCCCAATTTAGTTTAAACGACATATAGTAAAAAACTAGCTTTGAAGTTTTTATTAAATAAGGGGGGATTTGAATGTTCTTTGCATATCTATTTGCTTTTGGTTATTGTATTTTGAGTATTTGGGCAACACATGCAATAATTAAGGGGTGTGAGAGAGCTGATGAAGAATTTTTAAATAGTTAACTATGACACAAAAATTCTCCAGAGTGATTAATCATAAAAATGCAAGATAATGGAAAAAGGAATAGGATGCTTCTTTCATAAGGCATAATTGTATTTGGAGCCATTTTACTGGCTCTTTTATATTTTTCTAAAAATTTTATCAGTATGAGATTATGAGTGGAGGAAGGAATATTCTAAGGTTAAAAAAATGTAAGAAGGGTTGATATTTTGTCTATATTCTATCTGTTTGATTTTCCTTCATTATGGAGTCCCTTTTTTGGTTTAAGTCTCATAATTGTATTTATTGGTTATTACTTTTTAACAATTAAATATAGACTTCTTTTTAAGAGGAGTACTCCGGTACAAAAAAGCCAGGTTTTGTCTTTTATTACTTTCTTGATTATCTTGTATATTATTAAAGGTTCCCCTATTGATTTACTGAGTCATATGATGTTGACATTTCACATGGTTCAAATGGGTTTCTTACTTCTGGTCCTGCCAATACTTTTTATAAAAGGGATACCATTTTGGTTTTGGCAAACTATATTGAATAGACCTTTTTTGAAAGTAGTTCTCAAATTATTTACTAGACCTATTGCTGCTATGTTATTTTTTAATGTAGCTTTTTCTTTGTACCATATACCAATGATCCTAGATTTTTCTAAGACAAGTACAATGTATCACACATCAATCCATTCAATACTGTTTGTTTTAGCCACTTTTATGTATTGGCCAATTTTAGGCGTCTATAAGAAGGGTTACGATATGTCAGGACTTTTGAAGACAGGCTATATGTTTGCCAATGGTGCACTAATGCTTCCTGCATGTGCCCTAATAATATTTTCCAGTACTCCTTTATATAGCACCTATTCGGAGCCGGAATCCTGGGTTAATGCTCTTTCTTTATGTGCTTCACCATCATCAATTTCAAACTTAGGAGTTTTAGGACCAGAATTGATTGAATTATTTAATCCTTTGGGTCTAATTCAAGATCAGCAATTAGGTGGGATTATCATGAAAGGCATACAAGAAATAATCTATGGCATATTGATTGCTAAAGTCTTTCTTGATTGGTATAGAGAGGATCAAGCCTATGCTGCTGTTGAGACAAAAAAGTACATGGCTCAATATTATAAGAATGAAACAGATTAAATAAACTGCGATATAGTAAGTAATATTATGAAACTGTTGGAAATAATTAGTATAAAGAGTTAAAAAGTGTAGGGAGAAGATCATAGATGTTATCGAAACAAGAAATACGTGAGGAAATATGGGAGCTTCTAACGGAAAGAAAACTTGGCCGTTTTCCATTCCCTTTACGAAATCGAATTCCTAATTTTAAAGGATCAGAAAAAGCTGCTCAATTTGTTACAACCATGTCTGAATACAGAAAAGCTCATGTCATTAAGGTTAATCCAGATGCACCACAGCTTCCAATTAGGGCACAAATTTTAAGAGATAGGAAGACATTACTGGTTCCTACCCCTAGGCTTAGGGCTGGGTTTATTATTGTAAAGCCTGAGTGGGTACCAGAAGGAGAAGAACGTAAAGCTGCAAGTCTATCTCATATTAAATCATACGGAAAAGAAATTCCTTTATCGGAAATGCCACAAATCGATTTAATTATAGTTGGTTCTGTTGCTTTGCATCGGGATGGTAGGCGGATAGGTAAAGGAGAAGGATATGCTGATAGGGAGTATGCTATTATAAGAGAACTAGGAAATCCTCCTGTACCAGTCATAGGCACGGTTCATAGTACCCAATTGACTAATAAAGATATCCCTATTGATCCATATGATTTATCTGTTGATTGGATCGCAACCGAAACAGAATTAATCAAAACAAATACTCCTTATGAAAAGCCTAAAGGAATTAAGTGGGAGTTAGTAAAGGAGAAAGAATTTGAAGAGATGCCCGTACTAAGAGATATTTGGAACCTAACAAAGGGGTGACTATTAAAGGTATTCACATAATGATAAGGGTTGCCTATAAAGGCAACCCTTGTTTCGAATAGAAAGCTACTTTTTCTTTATCAAGTATTCTTGAAATTCCTCTAAGAGGGAATTAATCATATCTCTCTCATTTTCATTTACTTGGACTAGTGGTAATCTTACTGTTCCTACTGGAATTCCTGTTACTCTCAAAGCGTATTTTATAGGAGCAGGGTTAGTTGTAATAAAGAGTCCCTCAAATATTGGTAGTAATTCTCGATGCAAGTTGCTTGCTCGAACAACTTTTCCTTCAAGATAGAGGTCAATTCACTTTTACACCATCTTTTTCAATCTTTGTTACTTGTAATACTGAAGAAGAACTTGACAATCTTTATGAAAAACTGGGTGAAGGAAGACAAGCACTTATGCCATTAGGCGATTATGGTTTCAGTAAAAAGTTTGGTTGGATAAATGACCGCTTCGGAGTTTCGTGGCAACTAAATCTTCCTTTGTGAATGTTTTAGTGGGAATTAATAAATAAAAAAACTACATTAGGTAATGGATATTACTTCAAAGGGGTAATACCTATTTTTACTTTTATACTTTTTTTGACTTTGTGAAATATTTCACTTAAACAAACGGGTGCGTTAGTTCAACAACTCTAATATCTAAGATGAGCCAGAATATACATTATTTTATGCATTAAAATGTATATTTTGGCTCTTTGTTATTTACTTTCCCCCTATAAAATCAGGACTATGATTAACAGATGCCTTGTTAATAAGAGGATGCAATTCACTTTAAAAAGGGGAAGATATTTTCCAGTAAAGTGTGTTAGTTAATTTAGCAGAAATTGTTTCATTCTAGATGAAGGTCACAAATAATGGGTGCCTTCCTTAATCGCTGGGGAAAACATGGCAGAAGTGGTATATTCTTGTGGCTGTAAACAAACGTTGCAAATGATTAACTATTTTTTATTTATTAAGGGGCTTAATGGAAAAAAACGGAGAGCAAGATCAAGTATTAGAGAATAAAAGACTCGTCATTTGGACGAGTCTTTTTAGCTGTTTCGAAAGTTGATATAGCATTTTTTCTGTCAATGAATTCTAACTCTCTGTAGAACTTATGATTATCTTTAAAATATAAAACAATTATTCAAATTCCATGGGTGGTAAACAATTAATGGTATTTTATCAATTTCTCTAATCAGTTCGATGAAACTTTTTTGACTCTTTACTTCTGTGTTCATTTTTCTCACCTTACTTTCTAATTCCTACTTATTTTTTAATTATAGCTAAATATAGCTAAAGTTAATAGGTTATGCACAACCATTCTTTATATGATAAACCTTCTTAATGTGGCTATTATTTCATCTTTGTTTTTTAATTACTCCTCATATTTTTCTCATTTCAGATGCTATTTGGGTCACTCAGATAATTTTATGTCATCAATAATTCGCTCGAGTTTTACTATTTAGAACTGTGTGAAACGGGTTATTAAAAGTATCAATCCCTCCATGATGAAGCGTTTTTATTAAAGAAAATAAAAGGAATTTCTATAAGTTTAATAATTACTTATTAAAATGGAGAGTTTATAAATTAATAACTGAAGGTCAAAAAAGTTTGATGGAGGTCAGATGGAATCCAGAACAACTTTATATAACATCGAACCAATAGGATTAGGAACTTTTTATGCTGAATCTCTCACTAGTTATATTTCCCGTCTGTCATTGTACCATTGTCTTACAACTGGAAACTTTGTATCAAAATTACTATCTCCATATTTAGATAAGTATTATATTACTGAAATAGCAAAAAGAGGTGGAAATGGATTTTTTGATTCTGCTACCGGAATAAATGGAATCGGTACTCTTGCAAATGACTTTATTAATGTCGTTCAATTACTAAATCTAAGAGACGATATACGAAAAATGACGCTTGTGTTCTGGTCAAATACTTTACCTACAAGAGGATTAATGAAAGACCATAAAGCTTGGTGTACTTTATGTTTGGATGAAAAAATGAAAAAAAATGAAATTATATATGACCAATTATTATGGTGTATAAAGACTGTCCTTTGTTGCCCCAAACACAAAGTATACCTTGAATCCAGGTGTCATAATTGTTCAAAGACACTAAAGATTCTTTCAAGGAAGACAAAACCAGGATATTGTCAGTATTGTTACGCCTGGTTAGGAGATGGAAGTTTTTCTAGTATTGAACCTAGTCAGGTGGAAATACAAGAATCTACTCTAGTTGGACAAATGATTTCCTATAGCTCAAAAAATGAACCCTTAAAATTCAACAAAAATGTAATAGCCGATTCATTTCAAAAGATATCTAAAATATTCTTTGACGGAAATATTGGGAAAATGTCAAAACTATTATCTACACCAGAAACAACATTAAGGTATTGGATCAAGGGTATTAACTTAGCACCTCTTCCAAATATAATTAGAGTTTGTTTAATGTTGAAACTATCTGTCTTGGAGTTTTTAGGAATTGAAGAGATTCCATCTGAGATAATATTAGACACTAAATCCCCAGTAGTTATTCCAAAGTCTAGATTTAAATTTGATTATAAAGAGATTAAGGAAATCTTGGATGATAGGATTAAGAACGATGGAGCAGATTCTTTGAAGAGGGTTGCTGAAATAATAGGCTGCGATAGAAAATTACTTTATAGCAAGTTCCCAGTAGAGAGCAAAATAATTGTAGAAAATCATAGGTACTATTTGGAGCATCAGAAAATGCAAAGGCAACAAGAAATTAATATAAGGTTAGAAAGTATAGTCTCCGAGCTGATTAACAGTGGAGAATATCCGAGCAGAAGAGTAGTTGAGGAGTTGCTTAAGCATAAGTATTTTGTGAAAGAAAGTTTTTTAAGAGAGAAATGGATTGAATTAAAAAACGAGTATTTAAAAATTTCCCTCGATTAAATTACTGACATATCAAATACAAATTGTAGCTAAAATACTAAAATGTAGTATTTTGTGTACAAAAGGAAAGAGGAATCTAATCATATTTGTGAATAATAGAGCTTAAATAATCTTATTAGATAAAAAGGTTAAATATAGAAAATTATAAAAATTCAAAAAATCCATCTTAAAAAAAGGGAATATAGCAGTCTGTGTTGAAAGATGTCCTAAGGATTCAATATCCAAATTCTCATGGTGGTGAACATGATGGATAATGTACTTTTTGAAGAATGTTTGAAACAGAATAACATTAGTAATGAAGCCTTTAAAATCATTGGAAATGTAAGGAAATCCCAACCATCAAGAAAAGTTAAAAGCAATGGAAAAAATGTCTATGGATTCTACCCTAGCAAAAAAATGGGAGTCACTATACAGTTTGAAAGTCATAAATTAGAATTAGCAGGCATTTACGAGAAAGAGCATGATCCTAATGTTCTTGAATACTACGATCAACCACCTTCCTTTACTATAAAGTATGATTTACCCAAAAATTCAAAGAAAAAAACTGTGGGTCATATTTATACTCCTGATTTTTTTACCATTGAAAAGGACTGGATAGGATGGGAGGAATGGAAAACCGAGGATGAGTTAATAAAATTATCCCAAAAGAATTCAAATCGATACTGCTTGGACGAGAATGGAGAATGGAGATGCCCTCCTGCAGAGGAATATGCCAAAAAAATTTGGTCTTTCCTTCAGAATAAGATCATCAAAGAGTATCAACTGGATTTATCAAAGAAATATAAGATTTTTAGAGGACTATCTGTTAGATGAAATTCCTTATGTATCTACTGAGGCTACATCAATAATAAAAAAATTAATAAATAATAAGCCATCTATTATGTTAGAAGATTTACTAAAAGATCAGGCATCTTTTTCTGCTGATGATATTTATTCTCTAATGGCTATCAATGAAATTTACGTAGATATTAATAATTATTTGATTATTGATTTTGATAAATTTCCTATCTTCTTAAATAAGCAAACCTTTGATGCCTATCAAAATCTTGAAGTAGCTTTTAAACCTATATTACTAAAGCCAAGTAATGTTGATATTCAAATAGGTAGAAAGGTCAATTGGGATGGTAATGTTTGTACGATAATTAATGTTGGTGAAAATGTCTTGACATTATTAAATAATAATGAAGAAGTATCCGAATTGCCTAGATTAGTTTTTGAAAATTTAATCAAAGATGGTTCAATAAAAGGAATAAGCGGACACATTGAAACTGAGAAGGAACTAGAAATTAACAAAATTATTAAGAGTGCAAATGAAAAAGATTTAGAAGAAGCCAATAAGAGATACTATGTTGTGCAAGGTATGTTAAACGGTGGAAATTACTCTGACTTTGAACCAAAAGAAAGGACTATAAGAGACTGGCTTAAAAAGTACCGTGACGCGGAAAACCTTTATGGGAATGGATATGTGGGCCTGATCTCTAACAGAAAGAATCAAGGAAATAGGGTACGTCGTTTTCAACAAGAAGTAATTGATTTAATGAAAGATTACATTATTAATGATTACGAAACTATTATACAAAAGAAAGCATTTACAGTTTATAGAACTTTTAAACAGGAGTGTAAGAACAAAGGATATTCTGTTCCAAGCTTTAACACCTTTTTAGAGGAAGTGGACAAACGTTCTACTCATATTAAGACACTAAAGAAGCAGGGGCCAAAAGCAGCATACAAAACTGAACCAGTATATTATGAATTGAGTATGACTACCCCAAGGCATGGAGATCGACCATTTGAAATATGCCATATAGATCATACAGAACTGGATATACAATTAATTTGTTCAGAAACAGGAGAAAACCTTGGAAAACCTTGGGTAAGTATAATGATAGACGCATTTTCAAGAAGAATAATGGCCTATTATTTGACATATGATCCTCCTAGTTATAGGTCTTGTATGATGGTCATGAGGGAATGTGTAAAGAGGCATTCTAGACTACCTGATACCATAGTTGTAGATGGAGGTAAGGACTTTCAAAGTGTATATTTTGATACTTTACTTGCAAGGTATGGTAAGAGGAAGAAAGTGAGACCTGGAGCTAAACCACGTTTTGGAACTGTTTGTGAAAGACACTTTGGGATAACAAATGAAATGTTTATCCATAACTTGTTAGGAAATACGAAAATAATGAAAAACTTTAGACAAGTTACAAAAGAGGTAAATCCAATAAATCATGCAATTTGGACTTTAGAAGATTTAAACTTTATGCTAGAAAGATGGTATTACGAAGTTTATGATAATACCCCACATAGTACAATTGGTGAAAGTCCTAGAGAAACGTATGTGAAAAGAATAGCAAAAACTGGTCTACGAAAGAATACGTTTATTAGATATGACGAAATATTCAAAATGCTAACTTTACCTTCAACAAGAAAAGGAACGGCTAAGGTTATTGCTGGTCAAGGTGTAAAAATTAACTATTTTTATTATTATTCTGAGATTCTCCTTCATCCAGACGTAGAAGGTAAATCAATTCCTGTTAGATATGATCCTTTTAATATGGGAATTGCGTATGCTTATATTAATAATTACTGGGCGGAGTTAACTTCAGAACATTATGCAGTATTAGAAAATCGCACTGAAAAAGAAATTAAAATGGTTACGTCAGAATTGAGAAAAAGAAAGAAATTACTCGGATTGAAGAAAGATATTTCTAGTTCTCAGATTGTTGATTTTATGGAAAGTGTAGAAGAGCATGAAGTTCTAATGAAACAGCGATTAAGAGATAAGGCTGTAAAGAACTCTCTAACTGTAATAGATGGAGGAAAATCAAATACTAAAGAATTAAAAAGTAGTAAATCTGTTCAAAAAAAAGGGACAAAAGAAAGAAAGCATGAGACTCAATTGGAAGCCGTAAAGCCAAATGAGAAACCTTTATTTAAGAGTATACTTGACGAAATGAAAGAACAGAATTCGTTTATGATATACAAGGAGTTATAACATGGTACAGCAATTTCCAAGGGAACTTTTAGAAAAGTCTTTATCTGATAGGCATGAGTACTTTAGAAAGTACACTGTTTCTCATCCTGCATTTGAAGAGGCTTATGAGGGTTTGTTAGATAGAATAAATAATGGTAGTAAAAATTCCATTATCCTAGTTTATGGAACTTCTGGGGTAGGGAAAACAAAGTTAATTGAAAAAGTACAGGAAAAATTGATAGAGGATAATATTGAAACCTACATAAATAATAGGGGATTATTTCCAACGTTGACTGTTGAGGCTGTACCACCAGATAGCGGAAGTTTTGATTGGAAAGATTTTTATTACAGATGTTTGGTAATGGCTGAGGAACCCTTAATCGATTATAAGATAAGCATTGAGGAAAAAGTGGAAAACAGAGAATTAAAAAATGATGGCAAGGCTGCACTTAGACGGTCATTAGAAAATGTATTGATTTTTAGAAAACCAATAGCTTTTTTTATTGATGAAGCTCAGCATATTAGCATGACAACAAATAGTAGAAAACTTAGAAATCAGATAAATATCTTGAAGTCACTTGCTAATATGACAAACGTTCCAATAGTTTTATCTGGCAACTATGATTTAATTACTTATAGAGATTTGAATGGCCAGACAATAAGGAGAGGTAAAGATGTTCATATAAAAAGGTATAATGCAAAAAATAAAGATGAATTAAAGTCTTTTATAAATGTATTATTAGCCTTTCAACAACACTTGCCGTTAGAAGAAGAACCAGATTTAATTACTAATTGGGATTATTTCTATAGCCGTTCTATAGGATGTATCGGAATCTTAAAGGATTGGTTATATTCAACGTACCAGACCTCTACAAGAAACAATCCAAGTAAGAAAACGCTAGAAATTGAGGATTTTAAGTGTCATGAACTTACGCCAGGAAGAAGCATTAAATTACTTAAAGAGGCTACTGAAGGAGAGAAGAAATACGAAAAATCCGTAAATCAAGAAGAAGAGCTATATAGACAACTTGGGCTTATTGAAGAGACTGAATCCTATGGAACAGATGAAGATGAAGTAAAAACGGAGGGGGAAAATAAGAAAAATAAGAAACCTGGTGAAAGAAAAGCCCAAAGGGACCATGTCGGTGTGAATGAAATCAATGAAGCACTTTAAACCAAAAGATATTTGTAAGTAAGCCCCATAAACTTGGGGTTTTATTTATATACTAGAAAATATTATTGACAATTTGGAAAGGGAGGGGAAGACCATTAACACTACACTGCCAGAATTGCCATCTAGAAGCGTTCTATATAACATATCTCCAATTGGTACTGGTACGGCAGATGCTGAGAGTTTAACTAGCTACTTAACTAGATTGATAAATGCTCACAATCTGAACGCAGGAGTATTTTTCCGGAAGATCATCTACCCGTATTTGGGTAAGGAAACTTTTCCCCGCGACGGATTGGTTCCTAAGAAATCCAGTTCCTTCAATAATTTTCATCAAGGAGCATGGGAGTTAGTTAGTGCATTAAAGGAGTTAACAACTGTTAGCACATTGGAAGGACATACACTGTTAGATTTTAGTACTTTTCTATCTAACTATGAAGTTAGTTCGAGTAAGTATTGGTGTCCCCATTGCTATCAAGAAACAAAAGATAGAAAACTACCGATATTTGACAAGTTATTGTGGGTATTGGATATTGTTGAAATTTGTCATGTACATAATTGTAAATTAATTTGTAGTTGTCTATCGTGTAACACAGAGCAGTATCACTTATCCAGAAATGGAACAATAGGATATTGTTATAAGTGTGGTTCATGGCTAGGCTACACAAAGAATGATAAAACTATTGAAGTTTCAAAGGAATATTTACAATGGCAGCAATGGATAATTGAAAATATAATAGATTTACTTCTTCTGAATAACTATGAAAGGGATAGGATTAAGAAGACTTGGGTTAATTATGAAGATAATGTTAATAAGTTTTTCAATAAGATTTTTGATGAAGTTTTTGAAAAGTACTCCATATATAAAACAAAGTTCTTTAATTTAGTTAGAATACCAAATAGATTATATTATAACTGGGACAAGGGGAAACAAAGGATTGGCCTAATTTCATTATTAAAAATTAGCTATGTAACAGGTATAAAATTGAAGAAATTTTTACTGATGGAGATTGAGTTGGATATTTGCCTTAGACAGCTCCCTGAGTTTATTTATGACAATAACTTAAGGTATAAATCACATAAAAAATATGACATAGACGAATTGCGTAAAGAGATTATAGAAATTATTTATGATAAAGATAACCCACCACCATCCTTAGCAAAGGTTGCTAGGTCGTTTGGTTATAAAAATTCTAGGACTTTAAAAACAAAACTACCTAACGAATGTAATATCATAATAAAAAATTATAAGAACTATATGAGTGAAAATAAAAAGGAGAAAAAGAAAGCAATAAGTGAGGCTGTAACTCATTTGCTAGAGAACGGCGTATATCCTTCACAAAAAAGTGTGGAAAGGAAATTGGGAAAGACGTCATACTTTTGGAACCATTCGAACAGAGTATTATTAAATGAAATATGTAAAGAAAAGGGAGTGGTGAGAAAAAAGGGGCCTCATACAAAAATTGAAATCAAATAGGTAATATTCAAAAAGTATTTTCCAATATATTTAAAAAGTATTTAACTATATAAATGCCAAAAGTATAATTTTTAACTATATCAATGCCAAAAATATTGCATTATCTGAAGCTACAATATAAAAAATTGCAATTTTATTTGGTTTTCTATTATATTCTTTAGTTTGAGTATATAATATTCTATTGATATCAAGGGTTGGCAGAGATATGGTTAAATTTTTGGCAGAAATATGGGTAAAATCACAGCTTGTGTGACTTAAACCATAAAAATGTCACGGTGACATACTTTTGCTTTAAGAGTAAAGGTGACAAACTTATGCTTTAAAATATCGCGAGAGTTTTTGATTTATTTATATTTCGACTATAACCACTTTTTATTTCGAGATTATATACTAGCATGAATAAATTGTAGTTTTGAAAAAAGATTGATCATTCAAATGAATTGACTCCGATTAATATTATTGCAAGTAGTTTAGGAGTATCTTCTCAATTTTTGACAAAGAGATTTAAAAATTTGACTGATGAAATTATAGAGAAAAACAAGTATTTGATGAAACAACGAACTAAAAAAGCAAAGCAAAGCCTTCCCCAATATAAAAAGTTTGAAACAGATGATTATAAAGAAATTGAAGAAAAATTACTAGCAATATTACATTCAATTTCAGATGAACCAATATATATAAAAGATATATTAAAAGAGTTAGGAAAATCACAACACTTTACTAAATTTTTCCCAGAAATATTTAATTCAATAAAAGAAGCAAATGTTGTTGCTTCAAGAAGAAAGAGTGAGCGCACATATCGAGAAAGATGTAAGGTTTTAAAGGAAGTTATTACTAGTCTTTTAGGAATGATATTTATCCTAGGGTAATCCAGATAGAAAAATATATAGATTTTAGTATTTGCCCAGGATTTATTGAACCTAGGAGAAAGATATTAGAATAACTAGGAATTGAGATGAGGAAATTTGACTATTAGCATGACCTCTTTAATAAGTGATAAAATATTTGATGGATAAGAGATTTGTAGATTATACAATCAGTGTGAAGGTTGGCTAATCTGAGAAAGGTATAGAAACCATGTAAACTATTAAAAGTTGAAAAAATAATTCTATTCCTAAGATCATATTTTTATAGAAACATTGTCAAATACAACAAATGGAATGATTTCTTTGATTACTGGGAAATCATTTTTTATTTATTTAATAGCAACGTAATAATTTAAGTGGCAAATAATGACTTTCTACAAACTTTTGCAGAACAAGTGAAAGGCTATTTTCCTTTATGAAGAATAGCCTACGTTGGCCATACATGAAGCAGAACTTCAACACAGAAAATGTAAGAAAATAACGGTTTAATATGGTAATTGAATAAGTTCTAAAAAAGACAACTTGTAGAGGTCTTTTTAAATGTTCCATAGATATAACATTATAGCTCTATCTGATTTGGGTATGTTTTAATAGACTTATTTTTTAGAAAATACAAATATATCCAAAAATATAAAATAATGTTATAATTAATTCAGTTGCACATAGTTTGCATTGAAAATTTTTAATATCAACAAAGAAATGTAACTAAATTAATAATTTGGGATGGCACGGATTTGAAGAAAAAGGTACTAGTTATATCACTGTTATTATTAGTGATAAGTGTTGGAAATGTATTTGCTGCAGGATTAGGCAACATACAAAATTGGTATACAAACTCTTCTGAAATAGGAAGATGGGGAACTACACCAAAAGTTTGGTACGGCACGTTGGATAGTAGTATGACCCAACTTACACTGGATGGCCATGTCACTCATGCTAGATCTCAATGGAATAACGCAGGGGTCCCGAATTCTTATACAAGTGATTTTAATAGTTCTCATATTAGAGTTCGTTCAGGAACCTATAATTCTATTAAAAAAATTGAAGTTGGCATACAAACTGGAGATACAGGACTAACTAAACGATCACCAGCAACTGAGTTCTCAGAAAGCTACTGGTATTATCAGGGTAAGTATCCTAAATCAGGTAAGAAAATAGGTGGTCCAGTATACGTTTATTTAGTAACTGGTAATAGAACAGCTGCTGCTTATAAAAATACCACAACACATGAACTTGGGCATGCGCTAGGATATTTCGGTCATTCCTCAAACAGTAAGACTGTTATGTATGGAGCAGCAACTGAAATTACTACATTGACTTCGAATGATAAAGTTCATTTAAATCAAATTCAATAAGGGGTGAGATGTATGAAAAAAAGTATCCTATTCCTGATAGTTTTGCTTTTTTCTTTGCTATTAATTACTGGTTGTAACTTAAGTCGATCTTCTGCAATTATGGAACATAGTGATTCAAAAATAGAAACCCAAAATGCTTTTGAAATAGAAGCTTTGGACCAGTTAATAGAATTGTCACATAACATTGTATATGGAAAAGTTGAAAGCATAGAGGATTTTGATGGAACAACGAAAAAAATAAATGTGCTTATTACAAAGGAACTTAAAGGAAAAACAGAGTCAGATTACATTGATGTATATGAATATGAAGATTTTTTAGAGGTTGGAAAAGAGTATCTACTTTTCTTAGAATATTGGGAAGATGAATTGTATCCTAGACCAGTTTATAACGTAATTAGAACTCATGCATTTGAAGTGAGTAACGGAAAGATAGTAGAAACTAAAGATAGTAAAAAATTCATTAAAGGACGAAGTAAAAATGAATTAGAGAAATTTATAGCCAGTTCACCTAATGTCAAAGTAAAAAGTGTACCAGAAAAAAATATTATTGAAAAAACTAATAGTGTAGAAGAGTTAATCAATGTATCTGGGCACATTTTGCATATTATTCCAAGAGAAATAATTGCTGAAAATAAATATGTTAAGAATGTAAATGTAGAAATATTAGATGAATATAAGGGCGAGATTAATAAGAAGTTTCCACTCTCTTTACCTTCAAGTATAGAAGTTGGAAAGGAATATATTATATTTTTAAAGGGAAATGAAGAACTTGATTTAGCAACTAGAGAGGGAAGTGTCGTCTCAAAAGAAGACTCTAAGCTTTGGGACTCAGTTGTAAGTAAATTGCAGGTTGAAGTTGAAAAAAACAATTAATCTTAAAGTAAATCGAAGTCTACCTGAAGTAAAGTAATTGAATAAAGGAAAGGTCTAGGATTAAGCCTAGACCTATTTATATTACAAAGCAATAGGGTTAATGCAATAATTTTAATTGTTATGTCTCTATTTTTAAAAATAGTTAAGTCATAAAGATGTCAGG
>NZ_HE978511.1:1203170-1249335 GCF_000311725.1 Robertmurraya massiliosenegalensis JC6 | reverse complement strand
TGAAGCTAAGTACATCCATTGAATCTAATCCATATGGTGAATCTGGTCCAAACAAGTCTACATTATTATCTAATTCGTCAAGAGGAATAGAAATGTCAAATAACTCCAAATAAATTTCTTTTATTCTTGTAATCATGTATAACCTCTCCTTTTAATTATGAATATATCTAAAGCAAAGTGAACCCCATAAAAAGCCTGCTCCAATTGCAGAAAATACAATATAGTCGTTATCAGAAACGTTTCCTTCTTTGACTGCTTTATAAATGCTTGAAAAAATAGTGGCCGATCCTGTATTTCCATATTCCTGCACTGTTACGGTTGTTTTGTCATATGGAACTTGTAAAGTGTCTAATGCTTCTCTAATAATATTAAGATTAGCTTGATGAATAATAAAATGGTCTATATCTTTAATCGTTAGTCCAGCTGATTGAACTGTATGCTGAATCGAAGAGGGAATTGCTCGAGTCGCTACATTCCATACTTCTCTTCCGTTCATTTTAATAAATAGATCAGTTGCATCTATACCGGAAGAACGTAAAGCGTCAGTTCCTCCCCCAGGAATTTGAACAGCATCATTTACTTCATCTTGCAAATCAAATGATAGCAAACCATAGCCATCCTTTGTTTTTTGTAAAACCATTGCTCCAGCAGCATCACCAAAAAATACTCTGGTTGAACGGTCTGTTGGATCAGTGACTCTAGATAGTACTTCGGCACCGACTACTAATACATTATTAATATTTTCGCTTTGTAATAGGTGAGCAGCTAAATAGATAGAATAAATTCCACCTGCACAGGCAGCTTGGTTTAAATCATATGGAATCGCGTTTACTGCCCCTAATTTATCTTTTAGTATCATTGCAGTTGAAGGCAAGCTCTGATCTGGAGTTACAGTGGTTAAAATAATAATGTCAACCTCTTCTGCAGTTATTCCAGCATCTATTAATGCTTCATTACAGGCACCTACACATAAATCCGAGGTAACATATGGCTCTTCTAAAAACCTCCTTTCTTGAATACCTGTCTTTGTTTGTATCCACTCTTCTGTTGTATCAAGACCTTTGATGATTTCTTTATTTGTGACCACAGTTTCTGGTACTTGAAATCCAATACCTTGAATATTAATTGGAACTTTAAGGCCAGTTGCATACTTGACTTCTCTTTTTAATTCAGTGATTATACTCAAATTTAAACTCCTCCTTTCGTTTTAATCTAAAATTAAAGAAATAATTAGGTACGAACTGCTAGTTTATTTTTTATGGCATCTGTTGTTACTAAATGCTCTGCCTGAAAGGGGATATCTGTGAAATTTAGTGACTTGGTAATAAACTGACCAGGTCCTATTACGATTACTTTTTCTACGCCTTGACGATAAATATATTTTAATGATCCATACCACTGGACTGGATTAGTATATTGTTTAATGAGTTCCTCCTTAATTTCGGCAGAGGAGGTAATCTCTTTACCAGTTACATTGCTTAACAATGGCATCTCTACTTCCTTTATTGCTACAGAAGGGGCATATTCATTTATATATCTGCGTTCAACATTTTCCATTAATCTACAATGAGAGGGGGGGCCATAAGGAACAATTACCCCTAATCCACCTTGAGTGGCTGCTTTCGTACTCAATTTCTCTAAGCTGTCAAAGTCGCCATTTACGATCATTTGTGTAGAATTCCCGAACATAATAGGTTCTAATGTTCCACCTTGCTGTCGAAATTCTTCCATGTACTCTAACAGCAGATTATTATCGATATTATAGAAGAAGTAAACTCCGTACCGGTTATCGGGGAATTCACTTATTTCGATATCAACCATTGCTTTGACCATCCTCAAAGTATCTTCAAATGACATTCTCCCGCTACAATGAATGGAATTAATTAGGCCTAGGCTTGGACCTAGGTAATAGTCAGCCTTTGGTAAGGTGTCCTTCACCATTTCATGAACAGCAGAGCAAATCGTAACCGTGCCACATCTTGCCACGACTCCTTCATTGATGATATCCTCATCATCTGAATAGAACTTTTCCTCCAGATTGAAACCTAAAATTTCACTGGCCTCGGTAAATTTCTTACGGACTTCCGGAAATTCTTTATAAAAGTCTTTGTAATCATTCTTTTTTAATTTCATTAATGGTGGAAATAATATAGCTGTTTTCATGTCTATCCCTCCTTCATTTGCGATTACATAAGCCCGCCATCTACTACTAATGTTTGACCGGTAATATAATTTGCTTTCTCAGATGCCAAAAAAGAAGCAGCTTCGGCAATATCATTTGGAGATCCTAAACGTCCCATCGCAATCTTCTTTTTATATTCGGTCATCGTATCCTCCGGTATTCGGTGCACCATTCCAGTATCTTGAATATATCCTGGAGCTATCGCATTAACTCGAACATTAAGTCAAGTATTTTCTCAAGCCTTGGTGCATCGATGTTCTTGTTTACGCAATCTTGGTATATTGTAAGAGTTCTAAATTTAGAGGCTGCAGTTGGAATGGTTATGATCGGTTCCAGTATACCTCAAATTATGATGTTATTTATTGGAGGTGTTATTGCGGACCGGATGAATAAAACGAAGTTGATGTTCTGGTCGGGTATGACGAGAGTGATACTTCTTTTACTATCGTTCTATATTTGCTTTCTTTCTCTACAGTCCCGATATTTCTATTTGTTTTTTATGCTGTTATTTTTGGTATATTATGTGGGAGGAAATAGACAGATGAAGAAACTATGTATTGCCTTTATGCTCCTGGTTATGCTGCTTCTAATGGGTTGTGCATCCGATGGCGAGGAAACACAAATAGCTAACTTGGAAGATGTGAATACGATATATATTGAACAAGGAAGCCATGATATAATAATAGAAAGCGAGGATCAGCCGGATGTGGAAGCTAATTATGGACGTGGGGTAACATTGGAACAGAGTGGTGAGAAAATTACGATAGGTGTAAAGAAAAGTTTGCTACCCTTTGGTCCAAAAGTAAATCTAGGTGATGAATTTAAGGTTATCATTCCTACCGATTTTAACGGAGACGTTGTGATGGAAGGGAACTCAGGAGATATCAGCTCCGAACTGCTTGCAAATTATAATTTAGAATTTACAACAAAAAGTGGTGATGTATCTCTAGTATTTACTGAGTTTCAAAGTAATGTGAAAGTCGTATCGAAAAGTGGTAATGTTGATATTGTGATACAGGAAGATAATCCGAATATGAAATTAAAAACAAAAACGGCAAGCGGAAATAACACGATTGCTTTCCCTGTTTCATTGGATGAAGCAGATAATGGAAAAGAGATAGATGCGGTTTCTGGTGAGGGAACGTTTACGTTGGATATCGAAACAAAATCTGGGGATATCAGCGTGAAAAATAATTAACTCAACAGAAAAGGAATAGATATAATCGTGCATGTCGGAAATATTAATGAGAATGGAGTTGCCCTGCTTGAATTTTATTGCTTGGATGATTGTAGCTTGTGAAATTGCGTTTTGGTTGGTTATAATATTAGGATTAGTGGTAAGATATGTTCTTAAGAAAGATAGGCTAGGCTTGTTTTTCTTAGCTTTAACCCCAGTTATTGATTTATTACTATTAGTCATTACAGGCGTGGATTTATATCGAGGGGCAGTTGCCACGATGGCCCATGGAATTGCTGCGATTTACATCGGTGTTTCGATTGTCTTTGGAAAAAGTATGATCAAGTGGGCAGACGAAAGGTTTCGTTATTATGTAACAAAAGAGGGACCGAAACCAGTTAAACGCTATGGTATTGATTATTCCATTCACTATTTGAAAGGCTTCGGAAGACATATACTTTCATATATTATTGGTGCCGGAGCATTAGTGGCTATCATATACTTTATCAACGATGCTTCACGAACGGAAGCGTTAGTTCAAATATGGAAGATTTGGTCTCTTGCTTTAGGGATTGATTTTGTCGTCACCATTTCTTATTTCATTTGGCCCCCAAGACAGAAGAGTATCAACTGAGGAACAACAAATGAAGAGTAAATGTAATAAATGATGGAAAATACAATCAAACACTTATAATCAGTATATACTTAGTATATGATGATTATAAGTGTTTTTTATTTACTTAACTATGTGTTATGATTGTTTTTGGTTTTACACTTTCGGAAAGTATATACTTAGTATATAATATTTTTGTGAAGATGGGAGGAATGAACAGATGATTCAAGTAAAAGGTTTAAAAAAGGAGTTTGTACAGGGACAGGAGCGAACAGAAGTATTAAAAGGGGTAGATTTAGAAGTGGAGGAAGGAGAATTTGTAGCTATTATGGGCCCAAGTGGTTCTGGAAAAAGTACATTGTTACAACTTTTAGGTGGTCTAGATCTTCCTTCCGAAGGAGATATATTGATTCGTAATAGTAAGATAAGTAATATGACCGAAAAAGAACGTACCATATTTCGTAGAAAGTATATAGGGTTTATTTTTCAAAACTATCAGTTACTGCCTACCCTGACAGTCGAAGAAAATATTGCATTTCCTCTCCATGCGGATGGTAGTCTGAAAAAAGAAAAGTCTGAACAGATTATAAATTTGATGGATACTGTTGGGCTAGAAGGACTTGGTAAGAAACGGGCGAATTTACTTAGTGGTGGTCAGCAGCAGCGGGTAGCGATAGCTAGAGCTCTAGTCAATCATCCTTCTGTGTTATTGGCGGATGAGCCAACCGGTAACTTAGACAGAAGCCGTGCAGAAGAAATTCTTACTTTAATTTCTAAGTTCAACCGAGAGAATAAGCAAACGATTATTATGGTGACACATGATATTTTCGCAGCGGGGTTTGCCGATCGTATTATTCTTTTTAAAGATGGCGTTATTGATCAGATAATCTCTAGAAAGGATGGAGACTATACTAATTATGTGGCGAATTTCATGGCGTAATATTACCCAAAACAAGAAACGTTTTTTCATCTCCATGCTTGGAATTACTTTAGGTGTAGCATTTGTTACATCGATGCTCATTGCCGAGCGGACTACGAATGATGTCTTCGAGTACTATGAACAAATGTATGTTGCAAATGCAGATTATTGGGTGTTAAGTGATGAACATACGTATCCAGAATCTGAGGTTTCAACAATCCTAACTCATTCCTCTGTAACCGATACATTGATTGCCCTTGATAAACAAGCGTTTTTAGAGGTGGAGGGGGATTTATCTCTCCAACAGCGATCTGTTCGGATAACAGGTGTGAATGATCAAAATAGCCCATTATTAAAACTTCCGGTAACAGAGGGGACTTTAGATAATCAGGGCCTAGTTATTCCAGATGTTTTAGCTGAGCTACTAAATAAAAAAGTAGGAGATACGATCAGCTTCACTAATCTAGGTGAGGCTAGAATTTCTGCTATTGTAGAATATACACAACTACTCGCAAGCCCAAGTACGTGGGAACGAGCTGAGCAAATGAGTTTTCGTGTGATGGCGCCTCTCCAACTATTAAGAGAATGGATTGGGATTGAAGATGAGATTTCATATCTTCGATTTCAAACGAATGCAGGCGGAGAAGAGCTTTTTCATTTGTTAGAAGAGGAATATCGTGATTCCAGTGTATATATTCAGCCGGTAGTTGCGGATGACCTACAAAGCAATGACATCGGTGGACTCTACACTTTCTTCTATTTAATAGCAGCATTATCGATATTTATAAGTGGATTTATTGTATTTAACATGATATATACGAGTGTTACAGAGCGAAAAAAGGAATTTGCGATTATGAAAAGTTTAGGCTATCTCCAAAGTTCTGTTTCCAAACTAATTCTGGTGGAAGTTCTCCTATTATCCATGTTAGGTACTATAATTGGAGTGCCGATAGGAATCTGGCTTGGCGATTTGTTTATGAAAACGCTGCTTAGTGTGTTTGAATTTGACATGGTTTACACGTTGAATTGGGAAATTCCTACAATCATTGCTGTGATGAGCGGGATTATATTTCCTGTTATTTTTTCATTAGTACCGATTTATTACGCAGGAAAAACCTCAGTATTATTGACTTTGAAAAATGAAGATCAAGCTTCATCCACTACTAGATATTTCGTAATAAGAGCTATTATTGGGATTGGTTTATTAGTGTTTATCTTTGTTGATCATCCATTTTCCTATGTAGCTATAATAGCTAGCATTATACTATTATTTCCTTTGCTTCTTCTCGCTCTAAGTTCGATTTCAAGACCTGTTTTACAAATCATGTTTGGCTATGCTGGTAGCCTAGCCACTCACAGTCTAAAAAAACAGTTGAATCGAAATGCGAATACGTCGGCTGTTCTAGCGGTTGGGGTAGCAGTTATCTTGTTATTAAGTGCTGTAATTGAATCTGCTCCAGAGGGATATGAGCACGAAATTAGAAATACGTATGGAGGAGATATAAGGATTACATCCGAAACACCTTGGACTGAGCAGGATATGGAAACACTTCTAGGCTATGGTTCAATTGCTGATGTGGAGCCACTAATGGAAGCAACACCAATAACATGGAAAACAACAGATGGAGAGGGCAGGCAATTTTCCGTTTATGCTATCGATGAAGCAGGACCTTCCTTATTTGAAGAGGAAAGTGAGCATATATATGATATGCTAAAAAAGGAACCCTCTGTTGTCCTTGGAGAAAGGGCTTTTAATGAATGGGGAGGTAATGTAGGGGAGCGAATATTTATCCAGACCCCTAATGGTCCACAAGAATTTCCGGTACTTGGTTCTGTAAAAACATCGAATTATTCTAGCTATGTCGCCTTTATGGATAAGCGACATTTCCCTCAAGAATTTGGTTGGTCGAATAGTTTCACGATGCTTCTAACATTAAAGGATGGAAGTGAAGGGGATTCATTACGGGATCAACTATGGCTCGATTTTGGTGAGCATCTATCTAAAGTGGAGACGGTCGAAGATGAAATACAATCAACGACATCTGCATTAACTGGAATGAATGAATTAATATTAATTATGCTCATTCTGGTTATCGGCCTTGCCAGCATCGGTACAGCTAATACGTTATTAATGAACACATTTGAACGGAGATCAGAAATTGGAACCATGAGAGCAATTGGTTTTACGAAAAAACAAGTTCGCAAGATGGTTTCCAGTGAAGGTTTACTTATCGGAATTTCTGGTGTGACCGGAGGAATTCTTCTAGGAATACTGTTACTATACGTTGCAAGCCACTCCGAAATGTTTGGAGATTTTGTAAGTTTTCAAATCCCAATAGGGAACATGATATTAGCTTTCGTTTCGGGTATATTCTTAAGCCTCTTTGCTTCTTGGATTTCTAGTACAACAGCAAGTAAAATAGATATAATATCAGCACTTAAAGAAGGTTAGAATGTATGTCGGTTAAATACGGAATATTGGCTTTGCTTTATCAACAAAAAACTCACGGATATGAATTAAAACTTGAACTGGAGGCCTTTCTTGGAATTAAAGGGAAGATCAATCCAGGTCAAATTTATACTACTGTAGATCGTCTTATTCGTGATCAACTCGTTTCATCGGTTGGAACAGATGACCAAGAAAGAAAACTGTATGAAATTACCGGAGAAGGCAGAAGAGAACTTGAAAAATGGCTACTCGAACCTATACCACATTATTCGACGAAAGATGATTTTCATTTTAAATGGAGCTGTGCTCGTAAAATTGGTTACGGCAAGGAAAGGCAAATGCTTGATCAGCAAAAAGCAATAATCATGAAGGACGTTATGGATTTAACAAAATTAAAAACCGAATTTCTCATTCAAGGGGATGAACATCGGTATTTATTAATAACAGGTTCCCTATTACGACTAGAAGCAGACCTTCATTGGATTCATCAGATTGAAAATCGAAGTCAATAAAGTAATAAATAGTTCGATTAATTTACAATATCGAATCACTAAAATCAAAACGAAAAGCCAGAGAATTGAGTAATATTCAACATTCAAAACGTCTATTTATAGTAATGTAGGTAGGCGTTTTTTGTTTGCCTTTATGTTTCTTTTTGCTGTTTTATACACAAAATTATTCCAAATCGTGTTTATGGTGGCTTTAATATTTATACTAATTGGTTGAAAGTTTACTTCATAAAGCATTAATATTTGTCTCGCCTGAAACATAAATCAAAAGCATAAAAAAATAGCCACCGTTTAGGCGACTATAATCTGATTTTTTATATTTATGGAATTTGGAGGTTGATAGAATAACAAAGTAAAGCTCGCTTCCTATATTTTTTCTAGGAGCCTAGGAGTCTAATTTTTATTGTTGATCGCTTTTGTTTTTTGTTTGTTTTCTTTTAAATATTCTTTGTAATTCTCTCCCCATTCATTCATTAGAGAAATAATGGGTTCTAGTGTCCTACCGAATTCAGTTAATGAGTATTCAACTTTAGGCGGGATTTCAGGATAAACTTCTCGATGAACAATTCCATCATCCTCAAGTTCTCGTAATTGCAGTGATAACATACGTTTTGTAATACCAGGCATCAATCTACTGAATTCGTTAAATCGCTTCTTCCCATCTAACAAATAAAACAAAATGACCCCTTTCCATTTACCGCCAATTACATCAAGCGTTCCTTCAACCGGGCAACCTTCGGGGCATCCGTAACCTTTCTTTCGATTTCTCATCCGTGCTCATACCTTTCTAACTGTCTTCATTCTTTCCTAAATTTGTAACATAGTTCATATCAGATTACAAGAATAAGAATACTTCTTCTTTTCATTTCTTTCCGTGCTAGTAACATTGGTGATACCTGATAACAAGAATGTGCGTACTTACCCTTAGTATATTTATTTTTTATAATAAACATGAATCAAAAAGGAGGGCTTTAAATGAAAGCAGTTGGATTATACAAATATTTACCCATTGAAAAGGAAGAAAGTTTGCTAGATGTCGAAATTGAAAAACCTACACCAACAAACAAAGATATCCTTGTTAAAATTAAAGCTATTTCGATTAATCCGGTCGATGTAAAGGTTCGTGCTCCAAAGGATAAGGAAGAAACAGAACCGAAGATTTTAGGTTGGGATGCAAGTGGAGTTGTGGAAGAAGTTGGACCAGATTGTACAATATTTAAACCAGGAGATGAAGTTTTTTATTCTGGGGACCTAACACGACCTGGGACTTATAGCGAATATCATTTAGTTGATGAAAGAATCGTTGGACTAAAACCAAAATCTTTAAATTTTGCTCAATCAGCTGCTCTACCATTAACATCAATCACAGCATGGGAAAGTTTATTTGATCGATTAATGATTGATATAAATAATCATAAGGAAAATCAAACTAGCAGCATTCTGATTATCGGTGGAGCTGGGGGAGTTGGATCTATAGCTATTCAATTAGCTAAATTGGCAGGTTTAAAAGTTATTGCTACAGCATCCAGAGAAGAGAGTAAGCAGTGGGTGAACAAATTAGGCGCTGATTATATCATTAACCATCATGAAAACTTTCGAGTTCAACTAGAAGAGTACGGTATCAAAGGTGTTCAGTATATTTTATGTTTGAATGAGACAGAGCAACATTGGGGAAACATGGCCGATATTATTTATCCTCAAGGAAGAATTTGTTCGATTGTAGAGATGGATCATCCTATTGATCTCACAGCTTTAAAAAATAAAAGTGTAACATTTGCTTGGGAATTTATGTTCACAAGATCCATGTATAAAACGACAGATATGATAAAACAACATGAACTTTTATCAAAACTTAGTAAACTAATAGATGAAGGGAAAGTAAAAACAACCCTAACAGAAACCCTAAGACCGATTAATGCAGAACAGTTACGAAAAGCACATAAATTAGTGGAAACAGGAAGTATGATTGGAAAAATAGTAGTAGAAAATTGATGTAATCGATGAAATGAAAGGTACCTGATATGTACTGCACCGAAAAAAGTCAGGAAGCACTTCGATAGCAATAAATTTCTGAAAAGTATATAAATATTTACGTGAACTATTTCGAAAAAGAAATAAACGAACTGGGCATGTATGAAGCGTTTGAAACATGGAAAAAAAAGGCTTGGGGAATGGTCAATAGTAGCGGTGCGAAATCTGAATTCAAAAATGAAGACCTTGCGAAGAAATTTGAAATCGAAATGAACGGAATTTTATCTGAATTATAAAGTTTAATTAAAGGACGTCCACGCACGGGCGTCTTTCTATTTTTCCAAAAAAAGAGGTCATTTTAAGATGAATGTTATCTGTTATTCGTCTCCAGCTTTTACCTCAATTGTATTCGTTACTACTATCAAAATAGTAATCATGAGAGATAGGGAATACCTATTTTTTTTTGACACTAATATACTGAACTTTTTGAACGGAGGATAATCATTGGATGAGTTTAAACAGTTATTTTAAATATTTGCTATATGTATCAGGAGATAAACTCTTTACTGAGGAATTTACGCAAGAAACAATTATAAAAGCCTTTTAGTTTATATACACCTTTAAAGGACTGTGCCATTCCTTTTATTTATCATTCTTCTGATCTATTTACTCAATAATGAAGGGAGAAAAATTTGATGGGGAGTAAAGATGTATAGTTTCCTTAATCTGGGAAGTTTAATTCTCGGACTGATTGTTTGGATCCTTTTTCCTAATCAATTTAATTTTATATAAAAATCATGATCATAGTAAATGGTTCACTTTTTCCATTATTAGCTTTTATTAATTTGAAGCTACGGGAACAGCTATTTCAAGTCATGAGATAAAATTGGCTCTAATCTAGTGATTTTTCACAAAGTCAATCTAATCTTTATTATAATGGAAGAAATGAGATTCGATTGTTAAGGAGGAAAGGATGGTTTATTTACATGATTTTTCATTTCCGAATGCGGATATGGAATTTGACTTTTTCATGGATATAAAAAGAACGTGCTATGACTCGTATTATCCATTTAAGATTTTATCAAGAAATGGCTTTGACTCGATTGTATTTGAACCAGTGACGATTTTATATGGTGGAAATGGTTCAGGAAAATCTACTGCATTAAATGTGATAGCAGAAAAGACAGGAATCAAACGAGATTCTATCTATAATAAATCTAATTTCTATCCTGATTATGTCAATATGTGCGAGATGCAGCTTAAAACGAATATTCCTGAAAATAGCAGGATTATTACGAGTGATGATGTATTTGATTACATGTTGAATATCCGGAATCTCAATGAGGGAATTGACCAAAAACGGGAAGAACTTTTTGAAGAGTATTTGGATGCGAAGTATTCCCATTTTCAGATGAAATCAATGGCAGATTACGAGCAGTTAGTTAAAGTAAACACAGCTAGAAGCAAAACACAGTCTCGTTTTGTTAGAAATGAATTGATGGATAATGTGAGGGAATATTCGAATGGGGAAAGTGCGTTTAAGTATTTCATCGAAAAGATTGGCGAAAATGGATTGTATATTTTGGATGAGCCAGAAAATAGTCTTTCTCCAAAACGCCAAATGGAATTGATGAAATTTATTGAAGACTCTGCCCGGTTTTTTGGCTGTCAGTTTATTATATCAACACATTCTCCATTTCTGTTATCCATGAAGGAGGCAAAAATATATAATCTTGATGAAACTCCTGTTAAGGTGAGACGCTGGACGGAATTAGAAAATGTCCGGACATACTATGATTTTTTCAAAAGTCATGAAAACGAATTTTGAGGTTTTTTATGAGCAAATAATGTCCCCTTAAAAAACAGTCTTGCGGGTTCATAACTTTGCCCGGACTTAAATTGCTTCTGGTTAGTCAGAGAGAATGACATAAGAAATAATTAAAATTCAAAAGTTAGAAAAACTAGCTAACTTTTGAATTTTGCTATAATAAATAGAAGCATATATGAATCGGAGTGTAATAATGAAAAAGAAAAGATTCAAGCGCGATGATTTTGAAGATGATATGAACGATGAATTTTATTTTATCGCTGGCTACACAGATGGCGTGCAGCATTTGGACTTCGATGGGAAGAAATTATCCCGAAAGAGTTGAAGTTTAGACAAGCTATCAAAAATGATTCTAAAGAAGTGGTAGAGCTAATTCATCTTGCGATTGGAGATATTGCAGAGCGGTTAACAGGTCAAACAAAGGTGGAAAATATTCGTAAGACCCTCTCCAACTTTTTTCGAGAAGAAAACAATCGTGTTAGTTATCAAAATGTATGGATTGCGGAAGTTTTTGATGAGGTCACGGGAATGATCTTGACATATTCGGGAGCAGCTGCCTCACAATTGGACAAACCTCTACTTGAACGTTTAAGAAGAAAAACAAGGAATCAGAACATGTTCTTTGACCAAGAGGCGGATGTTGGCGATTTATATATTGATACGGTTTCTGTCTCACCGAAGTTTCAAGGCTATGGAATTGGGACAAAATTGCTGTGGAAGGCTGAAGAATTAGCGCTACAGAAGGGATATGAACGAATATCTCTCAACGTCGCTAAGAATAATCGCTATGCAAAAAAATTATACAATCGTATAGGTTATCAAGAAGATAAAGAGATACAGATTAATGGTCATACTTATGATTATATGGTGAAAAGATTGAAAGTTCATGCTAGTGGGGAATAAAATAAATGCTCAACCCTTGTCTAGAGTATCTCATTTCTGTTGAATTTCAATAAACCATGCTATAATACAACTTATTCAAAAACTATATAAAGTTCACTCATATAATAGCAAGGATATGGCTTGCGAGTTTCTACCGGTTCACCGTAAATGGACTGACTATGGGAAGCAATGAATAGGAATAGATTCATAGTCTGTAACCTATTCTTTTTCGACATATACATCGAAGAACTTGCTCCTCATAGATGAAGGAGTTGTCGTTCTTCGATTTTTTTATTTTACGGAAATAGGGGGAAAACAAGATGAAAAAAAGCGAATTGGCACACCTAATTGATGTAGCTGCAGGGCGAAAACCAGCAGATTTAGTTTTGAAAAATGGGAAGATCGTGGATGTCTATCAAGGAACGATTTTGACTGGAGATTTGGCGATTGTAGCAGGAAAAATCGCCGGGATTGGGGAGATATATGAGGGGAAAGAGGTTATTGATGTAAAGGGGAAGTATATTGCACCAGGTTTTATTGACCCGCATATTCATGTCGAATCTTCTTATGTGACTCCGGAAGAATTTGGCCGTTTGCTTGTCCCTCATGGAACGACGACGGTCATGGCCGACCCACATGAAATCGTCAATGTTGCAGGGCTTAAAGGGTTGGAATATATGATAGAAGCGGCAAAACATACGGCGTTAGACATTCAATACATGCTCCCCTCCTGTGTGCCGGCAACGAATATGGAGAATGCAGGAGCGGTATTAACGGCTTCGGATATGGTGGCACCACTAGAGGAAGGACTGGCTGAGGGACTAGCTGAATTTATGGATTTCCCTGGTGTGATTGGGGCCGAGGATAGTGTCTTAGACAAGCTTCTAGTAGCAAAAAATCTAAAGAAACGAATCGATGGACACAGTCCGATGGTAAGTGGAAAAGAGCTTAACGCATACATTGCGGCAGGAGTGGAGAACGACCATGAATGTTCGACTATTGAAGAGATGCAAGCCCGTATTTCACGTGGGATGTATGTCTTTCTAAGAGAAGGATCTGTTACCCAGAATTTACGCACATTGCTAAAAGGGGTTACGCCTCAAAACGCTCGCCGCTGCGTGTTATGCGGGGATGATGTTCAAGCAAAAACGATTTTAGAAAAAGGGCATTTAGACAATGCCATACGTATTTGTGTTGAAGAAGAGGTGGACCCGATCCAAGCGATTCAGATGGCTACCCTTAATACAGCACAATGCTGTCAACTTGATGATCGAGGAGCTATTGCCCCTGGATTAAAAGCCGATTTGGTTATTTTCAGTGATCTAGAAAAGCTGGTTGTAGAACAAACCTATATTGATGGTAAGCTTGTCGCAAAAGAAGGAAAGTATATTTTCCCCATTACAAGAGCAGATATTTCTGCTGTTCAATCTAGTGTCCATATCGGCGATTTTATAAAAGAGAAGCTTCGCCTTAAATTGGAAACCAATAAAGCAAGGGCGATTGAAGTAATTCAAACGGAAGCATTGACTAACGAAGCGATCATTGATGTGGAACGCGATAAATCAGGAGAGTTTGTGTTCAATCCGGAGAAGAGAATTTCAAAAATCGCCGTTATAGAGCGACATAAGAACACGGGAAATGTATTCGTTGGTTTATTGAAGGATTATGGAATTAAAACAGGTGCCATTGGGATATCCATAGCCCATGATTCCCATAACTTGATTGTGACGGGAACGAATGATGAAGACATGGCAGTGGCCGTAGAGAGTCTGAAAAAACAAGACGGTGGGGTGGTCTTAGTCAACAACGGTGAAGTTATTTGTAGCATGGCCTTACCGGTAGGTGGACTGATGAGTAATCTCTCTGGAGAAGAAGTCGTTAAACAACAAAGCAACGTCAATAAAGTGGCTCGTGAAATATTGGGAATTGCAGAAAATGTCGATCCAATCATGACTTTAGGTTTCATGTCCTTAGCAGTGATTCCAAAGTTAAAAATCACCGATTTAGGACTTGTTGACGTGACAAAATTCGAATTTGTACCAGTATCAGTGAACCTTTAAAAAAAATACAGAGGGACGGTTCTGGTGTTTCATGGTGAAACACCAGAACCGTCCCCGTGTTTTTGCGTGTTTTTGCAAAAAATTGCGTATTTTTTTTGTAGCAGGAAATAACTCATTATATGTCGAATAAGAAAGAAAAAGGGGGATTTTTCTGAAACAGGAAATCTAAAAATAAAGATCGGAGGTTACTATGGAAAAAGAAAGTCTATTACGGAATATTGCAGAAACACGAAATGACGTTAACAGGCTACAAAGTATTTATAGTCATTTGAATTCATTATATAAATCATCAATTCAATTGGGATGTATAGGACATGTAGTTGCCTTTATTGTATACTGGTCGCTTGGTGTTTGGTTGCTATCATTTATTCTAAAGATATTTTCATTTCTAGATGTCATCTTATATGCACTACTATCAGAAGCGATACTCGATAGTATTGCAACAATAATCGCTTATATCCTAATATTCGGTGTTGCATTTAGTTATCCATATGTTTTTAATCAAATTAATAAGAAGCGAATGAAAAAGAATGCTGAGATCGCTAAATCAGGCGAGGCCCAAAAGTTGGAACTGGAGAAACAAGCATTTATAGATAAAATTCAGAACAACTCAGTCATTCCAGTGGATTATTGCTATACGAAAGCTTTAAATGCATTTGAAAGATATTTGCTTAATCAGCGTGCAGATAACTTAAAAGAATGTATTAATCTATACGAACAAGAAAGAAGACATGAAGAGCAGATCCAAGAAATCAAATTGATGCAGCAACTCCAAGAGAAAACATATGAAAAAGCGAATGAAGCTACCACAATCGGATGGATCAATTTACTGACTAGAAGATAAATAAACTGGTTGTATAACCCAAAAGTATTCCCCTTTATACATAATACTTGGTGCCTGTCACCACGCATATTTTGTCGAAATTGTTGCGACAAAGTAAGTGTGGTGGCAGGCGTTTTTAATTTAATTTAACAATTCTAAAAATTGATTGCATATTAATCTAGAATTCTTATATAATAAATATGAAAATAAATTACATAATAAATATATTATGATAATTATTTTCATGAATTCAAAAGAATTATCATGGGGTCAATATTTGATTGTTAAATGGAGGGATAAGAATGTTTGAGAAACTGCAACGTTTAGGAAAAGCCTTTATGATTCCGATTGCTGTTTTGCCAATAGCAGGGATCATGCTTGGTGTTGGTGCAGCTTTTACCAACCCCCTTATGGTAGAAACCTATGGGTTGACTGGAATCCTAGGAGAAGGAACATTTTTGTTTTATATTTTAAGCACGATGTCTGCGATTGGGAATATTGTTTTTGCTAACTTGCCATTGATATTCGCAGTCGGAATTGCCTCAGGCTTAGCATTACAGGAAAAAGGGGCAGCAGGTTTATCAGCTGCGATCGCTTTTCTGGTCATGCATGTGATCATTGGTACCATTTTAGGTTTTCTCGGTCATACACCAGAAACGGCAACTGTTGACCATTTCTTATCTCAAGGTCTAGATCCAGTTGAAGCGGCAAAACAGGCAAACGTATATGGATATGAACTTGGACTTTTTACCGTTAGAATCGGCGTACTTGGTGGAATTATTGTTGGTTTATTGGTAGCCTTTTTAGCCAACAGATATTATGACAAGAAGCTTCCAGAAGCACTCTCATTTTTCTCAGGAGTTAGATTTATTCCAATTATTTCTGTGTTAGCCATTAGCGTAATCGGGGTTATTATTCCATTTATCTGGCCGTATGTTCACATTGGTATTTCAACTTTCTCAGAATTCTTTGGACGAACTGGCCCGATCGGAATGTTCTTCTATGGAACATTAATGCGACTTCTCAATATTTTTGGACTTCATCATGCAATATATCCATTATTCTGGTACACCCCACTTGGTGGAGAATTAGAGGTGGCAGGGAAAGTGGTACAAGGTGGACAAAGCATTTTCTTTGCACAATTGGCTGATCCGACAGTTACAAAATTCTCAGCTGAAGCAACGAAGTATTTCACTGGTGGATTCTTACCCATGATGTTTGGTCTCCCAGCAGCAGCTCTCGCAATGTATCGAACAGCTGATAGCAAAAATAAGAAAATTGTCGGTGGTATTCTATTTTCAGCAGCTTTAACATCGTTTTTAACAGGGATTACGGAACCGATTGAATTTACATTCCTTTTTGTAGCACCATTACTTTACGGAATCCATGCTATCTTAGAGGGGATCTCCTATGCCGTCTTATATGCTTTAGATGTATCGGTAGGGGTAACTTTCTCAAGAGGGATCATTGATTTTACACTATTCGGTCTCCTGCAAGGGAATGATAAAACGAACTATATTTGGATTCTTATTCTTGGAATTCCAACAGCACTCATTTACTACTTTATCTTTAAAACACTTATTCTAAAATTGAATCTAAAAACTCCTGGTCGTGGTGAGGAATCTGAGAATAAGTTATATACGAAAAAAGATGCATTATTAAAAGACATTGCGATAGAGGATGTTATTACAGCCTTAGGCGGAAGAGAAAACTTAGTGGATGTCGATGCATGTATTACGAGATTAAGAGTAACGGTCAAAGATATTAATAAAGTTGCCGATGATTCCGTTTGGAAAGATGAACTAAAGGCAAAGGGGCTCTTTAAGAAAGGCTCAGGTGTTCAAGTTGTATACGGAGCCCTTGCAGAAATCTTAAAGAATGAGATAAACAAAGTAAAATAGTTTAAAAGCTTAATAGGTGGAGTCGTAGCGATGTCATGTTCTAAGCTACCTCCACTATTTCATTTTTTAAAAATTGAATTTGTATAGGATACAATAGAGCACATCAACAAGATAGAAAACAGAACTAGTGGGTGAGTAAATAAATGTTAGAATATATAAAAAAAGGCCTCGTCGTTTCATGTCAAGCCCAGAAAAATGAGCCACTTCATAGCTCATTCATCATGTCAAAAATGGCCCTAGCTGCCAAGCAAGGTGGGGCAGTAGGGATTCGGGCAGAATCGAAGCCAGATATTATCGCAATAAAAAAAGAAGTGGATTTACCTGTCGTCGGAATTGTGAAACGAGATTATCCAAATAGTGAGGTCTTTATCACGGCAACAAAACAGGAAGTCGATGAATTAATTGAATCAGGTTGTGAAATGATTGCAATGGACGCAACACAAAGAGAGCGTCCAAATGGAGAGAAATTAGCTGATTTAGTTTCATATGTAAAAGAATATCATCCTAAAATTCAATTAATGGCAGATATCTCTTCATTAGAAGATGCATTAGAAGCAGTACGATTGGGATTTGATTGTGTGTCCACAACCCTTTATGGTTATACAAATGAGACAAAAGGATGTAAACTATACGAGAATGATTTTGAATTTATCAAAATAATCCTAAAAAATGTCTCAATCCCTGTTATAGCTGAAGGAAATATTATCACTCCTGAAATGGCGGGAATGGTACTTGACTTGGGGGCTTATTCGGTAGTTGTCGGTGGAGCGATCACAAGACCACAGCAAATCACAAGTCGCTTTGTCGAAGAAATAAAGAGGGGTTGATGACCCATCATTTAGGTGGAAGGAGTCATCTATGGTTACGCTCTTGAAGGAAATTCAATCGAAATATTCTTCCTTCTCCGATAAAGAAAAAGGCATAGCAGATTATTTGCTTTCTTCGCCATCAGAAGCTTCAAAGCGCAATATTAAAGAAATAGCAGAAAAGACGAATATATCTGTTGCGACGATCACTCGTTTCTGTAGAAAAGTATCTTGCCAAAACTTCGTCGAGTTAAAAATGAAACTAGCAAGAGAAACACACCGTGAAGAAACGGAAGATATGGATTCCAAAATAAGAAATCAATATATGGATGTAATCCGCGATATACAAAGTTTAAACAATCGCGAATCGATAACAAATGCACTAAAATTAATAACGAATGCAAAGCGGATCTTTATTTATGGTTTAGGGAGCTCAGGGCTTGCTGCACAAGAATTAAACTATCGATTGAGTAGGATGGGTTTTGCCAGTGAAGCTGTGACCGACCCACATTTAATGATCATTCGAAGCACTTTATTAAAAAAAGGTGATTTGCTATTAGCTTTTTCACGTTCAGGGCAAACTCGGGAGTTAATTACATCTGTTAACGAAGCGAAGAAAAAAGATGTTAAGTTAATCTCGCTCACGGCTTATGACCAAACCCATCTTACAAAATTATCGGATGAAGTGCTATGGACCATCCATCCTGTTCGCAATGCTTATTTATCAACTGGTCTTGATTTGAGTGCACTATTCCTCATCGATTTAATCAGTATGCATTTCTTGGAAGAGCCTGATAGGAAAAAAATCTATCAAGAGACCATCTCCGCAGTATCTTCTGAAACTCAAAATAAACAGGGGGACGGTTCTGGTGTTTCATGGTGAAACACTAGAATCGTCCCTGCGTGTTTTTATCATAAATATTAAAGTTCACCTATATTTCATAAAAGTTAGAATTTTAAAGTAGTTCTATTATTATTTTTGTAATAGAATGAAGCTTGTGGAGGGTTATTTTTCATAAAATATGGTAACTTTTTCGTGAAGTTATCAAAGGAGAGGATCATGATGAAAAAGATTATTAACGACCCTGATTTAGTAGTGCAAGATATGCTGAAAGGTTTAGTGGCGGCATATCCAAGTAGCTTCAAACTGGTTCCAAATACTACCGTAATTGTACGGAAAGATGCCCCAGTAACTGGAAAAGTTGGATTAGTTAGTGGTGGAGGTAGTGGACATGAGCCTGCACATGCCGGTTATGTAGGTGAAGGAATGTTAGATGCGGCTGTTTGTGGAGAGGTGTTTACTTCCCCAACTCCTGACCAAATTTTTGAAGCCATTAAAGCAGTAGATGGCGGTGCTGGTGTGTTTTTAGTTATTAAAAATTACACTGGTGATGTCATGAACTTTGAGATGGCAGCAGAATTAGCACAAGCAGAAGGAATTGAAGTGGAGCATGTTATCGTGAATGATGATGTTGCGGTAGAGGATAGCTCATTTACTACTGGACGTCGTGGAATTGCAGGGACTATCTTTGTTCATAAAATGGCAGGTGCAAAAGCGCAGAGTGGCGGATCATTACAAGAGGTAAAGACAGTTGCTGAGAAAGTGGTAGCAAATGTTCGTTCAATGGGAATGGCCTTGAGTCCATGTACGGTTCCTGCTGCTGGAAAACCAAGCTTTGAACTTGCTGAAAATGAAATGGAAGTAGGAATGGGAATCCACGGAGAACCAGGTACAGAACGTAAAGCAATTGCAACAGCAGATGAAATAGCTACAGAGTTAACGCAAAAAGTATTAGATGATATGAATCTATCTAGTGGTGATGAAGTAGCGGTGATGATAAATGGGCTTGGTTCTACACCAGAAATGGAACTATATATCGTGAACGGAAAAGTAAACGAAATCTTAAATGAAAAGGGTATCCAAATTTATCAAACCTTTGTTGGTGAATATATGACAAGTTTAGAAATGGCTGGATGCTCTGTAACCCTCTTAAAACTTGATGAGGAATTAAAAGAATTGCTTGATGCAGAGTCCAAATCCCCAGCTTTTTAGCAACGAATGAACAGGAGGAATAGGCAATGGAATTAGCTGTTCAACAAGTCTTAAATTGGCTGGAAAAAACAAATGAAAAGATTCAAAGGAATAAAGAGTACTTAACTTCACTAGATCAAGCAATTGGCGATGGAGATCACGGGATTAATATGTCCCGTGGTTTTCAGGAAGTAATGAGCAAAACAAGCGCTACATCTTACAATTCTGTATCAGATTTATTAAAAGATGTGGCGATGACGCTTTTATCTAAAGTTGGCGGAGCCTCAGGACCCCTGTATGGTACAGCCTTTTTAAAAATGTCTATGGCTGTAAAAGGGAAGGAACCAATTGATAAGCCAGCTTTAGAAGATGCCTTTGAAGAGGCACTTAACGGTATTCTTCAAAGAGGAAAAGCTCAATTAGGTGATAAAACCCTTGTAGACGTATGGACCCCAGTTGTAAATTTTTTGAAGGAACATACTGGTATAGAAGGTCCTCAATTAGAGGAAGTAGCCAAAAATGCGATGGAGTCTACTAAAGAAGTCATGGCGAAAAAGGGACGTGCAGCCTATTTAAAAGAACGTTCAATCGGCCAGCTTGATCCAGGTTCCGTATCCTCTTACTATTTATTCGCTTCTTTAGCAGAAGTGTTAGAGGAAGGGGAGTAACGAGATGTCAAATGTCGGTATTGTTCTAATTTCCCATAGTTCAAAAGTGGTAGCAGGCATAAAGGAAATTATTCAACAGGTCGTTCATAATGTTCCACTTGAAATCGCTGGTGGAACAGACGATGATGAGATCGGCACAAGTGTTGAAAAGATTAACAATGCGATCACGCAAAGTTATAGTGAAAAAGGTGTCCTCTTATTCTATGATTTGGGCAGTGCGCGAATGAACGCTGAGCTTGCGATAGAACTTTGCGGTTATGAAAATATTAAAGTTGCGAATGCGCCATTAATAGAAGGGGCATATGTTGCAGCAGTTGAATCAAGTATTGGCAAATCGTTAACAGAAATTGAACAATCTTTACAGAAGCTTACGAAAGAATGAAAAAAGAGGGACGGTTCTACTGTTTCAAAATTAAAAGGAATGAGTGAAACGGTAATTGAGTTCAACAAAGTAAATCTTGACCAAATTATTAATTCAAACCATGAGTTTAATCGTTTATCAGAGCATGTGGAATTGACTGATGGAGAAACTATCAAAAAAACATGGTTCTTTCCCGAAAAAGAGAATGTTTCTTTTTTACATTTGTAACTGCTAAAACAAGATTTGGAAACATATAGCGGTTTCCAAATCTTGTTTCTTGTATCTCGGTGAAACATTAGAACCGTCCCTGCATTTCCTCCAAAAATGGCAATAGCTCTTTCAGTACGGATTCGGGCTGTTCCTCGGGTACGTAATGACCGCAGTTGGCAATTGCTTTTCCGCTTATGGTTGTTGCGACTTCTTTCCAGTAATCAAGAACGGGTAGGTTAGCTAAATTTCCGTTTTCTCCCCATAATAACAGGCAAGGCTGTGTCAGTTTTCGTTGAACTTGACGCTCAGCCCGATACTTTGGTAAATCGACTTCATAAGTGGCGCGATAATCATGAAGCGTAGATTGATAACCGCCAGGCTCCTTCCAGACTCGGAGGTATTCCTGCCAAACTCCTTCTCTCTTCAATTTCTCGAGCAGTTCAGGGCTGCGGTTAAATAAAAACTGAAGATAAACATCTTCGCGCCCTTCAATTAACGCTTCAGGCAAGTTAGGCACCAGTTGGAATGTCCAGTGCCAATATTTTTTTGCAGCATCGGCAACAGAAAGCTGATCATAAATCAATTCCATCGGAAGAATATCTATAAGGCTAAGTGCAGTGACTGTATCAGAATAATCTAGGGCAAAGCGTCTTGCCACCCGTGCGCCGCGGTCATGGCCAATGAGTGAGATTTTTTGAATCCCCATTGAAGCAAGCAATTCGTAAACGTCACGCGCCATCGTTCCTTTATCATAGCCGTTGATTCCCGCAGGTTTCTCCGAATCGCCATAGCCCCTTAAGTCAACAGCAATGACATGATAGCGTTTTATTAATTCAGGTAGGAGATAACGCCACATCAGCCAGCTTTGCGGGAAGCCATGTAAAAGGACGACGGTTTGATGATGCTCATTTCCTGCTTCCACATAATGAATCCGAATACCGTTTACTGTTGCATATTGCTTAGTAAGTCCTGCTTGTTGAAGATTTTGCCAATCATTCATTTTCTAATCACCTCTCAAATTAATAGTTTGCTTAGTACAGTTTAACTCTTTTAATATATAATTAAAAATGATTGTTTTTGAATGATTCAATCACTTATTTTGATGATTGTTGTGAAGGAGAGTCAAAGATGCATTTTAAGGATCTGCTTATTTTCAAAACGCTCGCTGCTGAACAAAACATCACAAAAACAGCGGAACGGCTAAACTATGTCCAATCGAATGTGACGGCAAGAATGAAAAAGCTGGAGACGGAGCTAAACACCCAGCTATTTTATCGTCACCCACGCGGCATCAGTTTGACGGGAAAGGGAAAATTATTATTAAAACAAGCCGAGGAAATTTTGTTGCTTGTCAATGAAACAAAAAAAGCGATCCAGGACTCAGAACAACCTCATGGCTCACTTACTCTAGGCACAAATGAAACAGCCGCTGCGACCCTATTGCCAAAGTTGTTGGTGAATTATAATGAGAAATTTCCGAATGTCGAGCTATCATTGCGCGTTGCGTTAACTACTCAGCTCGTTCAGGATGTGCTTGCACATAAGCTTGACGGAGCTTTTGTCATTGGACCGATTGCAGACAACCGGCTGGAAGTCATTCCAATATTTCAAGGGGAGCTCGTGATTATTTCAAATGCAAAGCAAGACATTGAGTTCAGTGCTAAAAATATATTGACACGTCTTCATTGTCCGTATAAAACAAGACTTGACCGCTGGCTTGAGAGAAAGAAAATTTCTCCAGGCAACCAGTTGGAGCTCAGTACCTTGGAAGCGATTTTGCATTGCATCGAGGCAGGTCTCGGGATGGCGATTCTCCCCAAAGCCCTTGCTAGCCAGCAAATCAAAGCAGGAACGCTCACGGTTCATACACTTCCTCCTGACGAGCAAACAGTCGATTTCAGTTTCATCCACCGAAAAGACATTTATCTTGACCAAGCCTACCTTGCTTTTTTACGTTTGATAAAACAGTAAAAACAAAAAACAAAAAACAGAGGGACGGTTCCGGTGTTTCACTTTGGAGCACTGGAGCTGTCTTTTTTCACGAATTCTCCACATTTCTTTTTCCATTTCAAGAACTATTTATTGAATATTCCCCATTATATGGTATAGTATTTCTTATAATCCTTTAAACCGATTAAACTCATAGGAATTGTTATTAATAAACGAATGATTTTTAAGTTTACATAGAAAAAAATACTGTTAAGTTACCTTGCAACCAAATAGAATTTTCATAATTTTTAAAGTAATATCTGTTCATAGCCTATTAGGGATTTAGATTAATTGAACTCGTTAAAAAAAGATTCTAAATGTGGCTATATAATTTTTAAATTCAATAATTGTATACAATTATACAAATGTTTCAGAAGTTAATAGAATTCTATTTTACTTTTTAACCGAGAGAATGTGCTTCCAAGGGGGAGAGGGGATGAGCTTAATCCAAAAACGCCGATTAACGAAAGATGTTGCTTATTCACAAGTTAAACAGAAAATTATTTATGGTGAATTAAAGCCAGATCAAGTTGTTCGAGAAGAAGAATTAGCGAATATGTTGGAGATAAGTAGGACACCACTTCGACAAGCAGTTCAAATGTTGGAAATGGAAGAGTTCCTTGTAAGGCAACCGAATGGAAGACTAAAAGTTGCTTCAATTACAAAAAAGGAAGTAGAAGAAATTTTTATGATTCGTAGCATGCTTGAAGGGAGCATTGCGAAAAATGCTGCTCATAATGCGATGAAGCACGATATCGAGATTCTTACAGAAATCTTGGAGAAGCTGCGTCAATCTTTTCACTTAGGATATGGACAGGAATTTGTCTCATATGGAAATGAATTTCATGATTATTTAGCGAAAATAAGTGGACTAAATACGTCCGTTAGAGTTCTTAATATGATTAAAGATCATGCAAATCGCTATTGTCATTTCGTTTCGATGTATGGGAAATGGAATGATCAAGCTGATGAGGAACATAACCTTATTCTCCAGTATATCAAAAATAAAGATGGCGTCTCTGCAGAAAAAGCTATGCAAAATCACATCCTTAGTAGCTTACATGATGTTTTAAAACGGATTGAAGATAAAGATAGATAAGCAAAGTGAGGGGATCACAATGATTGAAATGAAGAGTGTTTACAAGACATATAAACGAAAAAATGTGACAACGGAAGCTTTGAAAGGGATTGATTTAAAGGTCGAAGAAGGGGATATTTTCGGTGTGATTGGCTATAGTGGTGCTGGAAAAAGTACATTGGTTCGACTTGTGAATTATTTAGAACGTCCCACTGGAGGACAAGTAACAGTTGATGGGCAAATGTTGGGAAACCTATCCGATAGTCAATTACGGACTATGAAAAAACAGATCGGGATGATCTTTCAGCATTTTAATTTACTAGAGTCAAAGACAATTTTTGATAATGTTGCTATCCCACTTGTGTTAACGAAAAGACCAAAAGCAGAGATCAAGAAACGGGTGATGGAATTACTTGATTTCGTCGGCTTAAGTGAAAAGGCGCAAAGTTACCCAAAAGAGCTATCCGGCGGGCAAAAACAACGGGTTGGGATTGCACGAGCATTGGCATCGAATCCGAAAATATTACTTTGTGATGAGGCAACGTCGGCACTTGATCCTCAAACAACGCAATCAATCTTGCAGTTACTAAAAAGAGTGAATAAGGAATATAACATTACGATTATGATTATCACCCATGAGATGTCCGTAATCCAGGAAGTGTGTAATCGTGTCGCTGTGATGGAAGCGGGAGAAATCATTGAGCAAGGCTCTGTGTTAGATGTATTTGGACATCCAAAGCACCCTACAACAAAGAATTTTGTGAAAACGGTGATTCATAATAGTATTCCAGAAAGTGTGAAGCGCTCGTTAAAGAAGACAGAAAATAGTAGAGTTTTTCGAGTGGAAGTAAAAGGGGAAGTTGCTTCCGAACCGATTGTTCAGCAAGTGATGAAAAATTATGACGTCGAAGTGAATATCTTATTTGCCAATATGACCGAGATTCAAGGGACGACTCTTGTCATTATGTATATGCAATTTGAAGGGGATGCTTCTGCAATAGAGAGAGCTTTACAATATTTAAGGGAAAAAGGTGCAGGTATTGAGGAGGTCGTTGAATAATGTTTGAAACCGTCATTACGTTAGATCAATTCATACAAGCAAGTATTGATACGTTATATATGGTAGGAATGTCCCTCTTAGTTGGTTCATTGATTGGGATCCCTTTAGGAATTGCACTTGTTGTGACAAGACCTGGCGGGATTATCGAAAATAAAATATTTTACTCGATATTGAATCCGATTATTAATATTGTTCGTTCATTGCCATTCATCATTTTAATGGTTGCGATCATTCCATTCACGCGGATGGTTGTTGGGACATCGATAGGTACGAATGCCGCCATTGTTCCACTCATTATTTTTATATCGCCATTTATTGCGAGATTAATCGAAAACTCGTTGCTAGAAGTTAACCCTGGAATTATCGAAGCAGCAGAATCAATGGGAGCAACACCGTTTCAAATTATTTGGTACTTTTTATTACCAGAAGCATTTGGCTCTCTTATTCTATCGATCACGACAGCAACGATTGGATTAATTGGTGCAACTGCCATGGCTGGAACAGTTGGTGGCGGTGGGGTTGGGGATTTAGCCATTGTCTATGGTTACCAACGTTTTGATACATTTGCGATGGTCACTACCGTAATCATTTTGGTCGTTTTCGTACAATTCATCCAATCATCTGGTAATGCGTTAGCTCGAAAAGCAAGAAAAGAATAGAGAAAAGGAGTTCATTCGTCTATGAGTATCTCAAAAAAACAACGATTCGAACAAATATTAAACGGAGAAAAATCAGATCGTTCGATTGTAAGTGGTTGGCATCATTTTCTAGACAAAGAACAATCAGCAATTGATTTGGCAGAAGCAACGATTGATTTTGCGAAAAAGTATGACTGGGACTGGATTAAGATTAATCCACGCGCTACCTATTTAGCAGAAGCTTTTGGTAATCAATATGATTTCAATGATTATCGTTGGGTGTTTCCGAGACAAAGTCAATCAATCATCCAAAACTTTGCGGATATTTGGAATGTGAAGGAAGTTGAAGTGGCAACATCTGCGCCACTTCAGGAACAACTCGAGGCTGTACAATACATTCGAGAAGGGTTACCAGAAACGCCCATTATTCAAACGATGTTCTCCCCATTAACGATCTTAATGTTTTTAACGGGAAATTCATCATATGTTAATCAAACGATGTATGGCAGTGAAAAACCTCTTGATTTTAAAAAGCTATTATTGTCTGAACGTGCCGGAGTACATCAAGCATTACATGCGATTGCTTTGACAATGGCGAAATATGTGGAGGCATTAGAAGCGGTCGGAGTAGATGGAGTATTCTACGCAGTAACTGGTACAGCTCATCCACAATTATTTGATGAAGCGACCTTTAATGAATTTTCTCGTCCATATGATTTAATCGTCTTAAATGCGATGAAAAAAGGAAAACGAATTCTGCATACATGTGGTGCGCATGCACAGCCTGCCCGCTTTGATGACTATCCGGTTGAAGGGATTAGCTGGGATACAGAAGCAAAGGGAAATCCAGGGTTAGAGCTTCCATTAGAAAAAACGAAAGTAGCCGGTGTTGATCACGAAATTTTTGATGGGATGAATGATGCTTTAATTGAGCAACAAGCAAAAAGAGCGTTAGAAATCATGGATGGTCAATCCTTTTTATTAGTGCCAAACTGTGCTGTTTCTGTGAAAGCAACAGAAGGTGCGTTAAATACGTTACGAAACAGTGTTTTGTAATTTTTAGTGGGTATGATGATTTACCAATAAAAAAGTAGAAAAAGAAGGGGAATTATAATGAAGAAACTGTTGTCAATTTTTGTATTATTTACTGTTTTGCTATTGGCTGCTTGTGGAAGTGATAAGTCTAGCGGTGATAGTGGTGAAGAGAAAAAAGACCTTGTATTTGGGTTTGGGGTCGGGACTTATGAGGAGCAATTCCGCAATGGAATATTACCGATTTTAGAGGAAAAAGGCTACAATGTCGAAGTAAAAGTATTTTCACAAAATATGCAAGTAAACCCAGCGATGGCTGAAGGAGCAATTGATGCTAGTGTGTTCCAAAGTACTGCCTATATGGAAGGCATTAATGAAGAATTAGGAATTAAGATGACCCGACTAGCATTCTCTCCAGGTGCACCACAAAGTTTGCGTTCTGAAAATCATGATTCTCTTGATGCGGTTAAGGATGGTTCAACTGTAGCGATTCCTAATGATCCTGTTAACCAAGAACGTGCGGTACGAATCATGGAGGAGCTTGGTTGGGTATCGATTGCTGATGATGCTGGAACGACAGACTTCAATTTAAATAGTGTATCACCAGCTGACTATGATATTAAGTTACAAGTACTAGATCCAGCCCAAATTTTAGTTTCATTGAAAGATGTTGATTTTGGTGTGGTGAATGGGAATTATATTGCCGATGCTGGTTTGAAAATATCGGATGCTTTAAAAATTGAAAATACACCAGAAGAACATCGCATTATCGTATCAATATTAGAGGAAAATTTAGATACGCAATGGGCGAAGGATGTAAAAGCGGCTTATGAATCGCCTGAATTCGAAGAATATATTTTATCTCAAGAAAAATATGATGGATTTATTTTACCAGAAGCTTGGGAAAATAATTAATTTTTGATTGTCATAAGTGGGGGCGTTATGGTCCCTACTTATTTCTATTTTGAAAATAAAGTAGGAGGTTATGAGATGATTCATTTTATCGGTGGAGGCCAAATGGTTGAAGCAATTATTCGTGCTATTTTGGCAAACGAAACGGTCAATAAGGATGAAATTACGGTTGCGGATATTTCCGAACAAAGAAATACCTATTTAATGGAAACCTATCAGGTAAAGGCAAGTGGTGAGCAAATGGAAGCTTTGAAGAAAGCAGACATCATTGTCATTGGGGTTCGCCCACAAGATGATTTGGCATCAGTAGGAGTGCAAATCCGTGAATATAGCCGAAAAGATGCCGTTGTCGTTTCGATTGTGGCGGGTGTGACGATGGAAAAATTAGCGAACTTTATAGGGGAGGAACGAGCAATTGCCCGTGTCATTCCAAATACGTTGACTGATACTGGGTATGGATATAGCGGAGTGGCCTTAAATAGCTATGCCTCAAAAGAGCAAGTGGATGAGTTCTTAAACGGCTTTGGAAAAGTGATGTATGTTGAAGAACGATTGATTGATATTTTTACAGGATTCGGGGTCGCTGGACCAAATTATGTCTATTATTTTATCGAATCATTTGCGGACGCTGGTGTATTGGCTGGTTTGTCCCGTGAACAAGCATGGAATATCGTGTTGGAGAATGTTGTTGGCTCTGTTGAAATGCTCAAGCTATCGGGCAAGCACCCTCGTCAGCTATTAGATATTAATAATTCTGCAGGCGGCGTTGGAATTAATGCCCTTCATGAGTTGAATCGTTCAGACTTTGCAGCTGGTTTGCAACGCAGTGTACTCAAGGCAGTGAATCGAACGACAGAATTGGGACAAGAGTAAGGAGGAATCTTGAATGGCTAAAATAAAATGGGATCATACCGTTCACTACGTTAACGACCTACAAAAAGCAATAGATCGGTTTAAAGAAGAGGGATTAATTGCATTTAGCGGTGGTTCACATAAGCAATGGGGAACTTATAATGCGTTAAGTTATTTTGATCTTTGTTATATTGAGTTTCTAGGTGTTGAGGACCGTGCGTTGGCAGAGAATGTGAAAGAGCCAAATGATGTGGTGCGGGATTCGGTTAAATTATTGCCGGCCCGAGAGGAATTGAGTCGAGTTGCTTTAAGAACGGATGATATTGAAGCGGTTAGGCAACAGTTATCGGCATTCCAATTAGATATGTCTCCGATTATGGATGGAAAACGTTTGGATGCACAAGGGAATTTAATCGAATGGAAAATGATGACGATTGCCGGTGATTATCAAGGATTGCCATATCCATTTGTCATTCAGTGGATGGGAACCGATCAAGAACGAAGAGAAAGATTAATAGACTCAAAGATTATTCAGAAACATCCAGTCGGTGATGTGCAAATTGTGGAAGCCGTATTTGATGTAAAAGATCCAGTAGCTGTGGCAAAGCATTGGCAGGAATTGTTTGGATTTGAAAATGAGAGTACAGAAGTTGCAAAATTAATCGTCGGTGACCAAACCTTCGTATTTAAAAAAGGGACTCTGAATCGACTGCAAAAACTTATTTTTCAAACAGCGAATCCTGACCTTAAAGGAAAAACGATCACAATCGGGGAAGGAGAATATCAATTTTTGTAGAGGAGATGGCGTCTATGGACTTTACCAATAAAGTTGTATTAATAACTGGTTCAGGAGCAGGAATTGGTAGAGAAACGGCTATTCAATTCGCTCAAAATGGGGCTAAGGTGATCGTTAATTCTCGTAGTAAGCGAGGAGAAGAAACGTTAAAGATTTTAAAAGAACAAGGTTTTGATGCTATTTTTGTACAGGCAGATGTATCGAAGCTAGCGGATATAAAGAAAATGGTCCAAGCAGCCATTGATGCATATGGTCGGATCGATATCCTCGTTAATAATGCGGCAGTTGTTTTACCAGGTACGATCGAAACGACTACGGAAGAGGATTTATTAGAGACGTTGTTGGTCAATGTCCAAGGAACCTTTTTAGTATCGAAGTATGTGGTGAAAGAAATGAAAAAACAAGGTGGCGGAGTGATTGTAAATGTAGGCTCTGTGGCAGCTGAAAAAGGGCACAAAAATCGAAGCGCCTATTCTGCATCTAAAGGTGCCGTTTTAGCATTAACGAAATCGATTGCCATGGATTGTCTCGATGATAACATCAGAGTCAATTGTGTTTCACCTGGGACGACCATTACTGAAGGTGTTCAAGCAAAGATTGATAATGCCGAACATCCAGAAGCCATGCTTGCGATGTACTTAGCAAGACAGCCAATGAACCGTCTCGCAAAAAGTTCCGAAATTGCCCACACGATCTTATTTGCAGCCTGCGAGGAAGCGGCCTTCATGAACGGGAGCAATATCACGATTGATGGGGGACTGTCTATTTAAAAGAGTCTTAATCAAGAAGAGCCAGCAAACGTAAATTTAGCGGAGTTTTTCCGGTTATAAGTAACAATGGAACTCATATCGTGGTCAATAACAGGAGATTTTCCGCTAATGCAGTGGAGAATCTCCTGTTTTTGCTTTTTTTAGCTAACAAGCGGAATTTTTCCTTCTATTTATCCTATTTTTAATGAGAATTGCAACATAAGGGAAATTTCTCCGTCTATTTATTAGTGTGATAATGAGGAGAGTGGTCTATATCCCAGAAAACACTGAGACTATCCCTGCTTTTTCTTAGTAAATATGTGAAATTAGTAATAGCTCAAACCTTCTAATTTCTAAATTCCTCCTTTACAACAATATATACACAGTGTTACACTGTGTATATTCATATAAACACCATAACACTATAGGGGGAATTTAAAAATGAATATATTGGAATATTTGTGGGCTTATGTCCTTGTTTTTATACTTGCAGCAGCGCCGTTTTTTGAAGGGTATGGGGTGACTGCGTTAGCGATGATTGCGGGGCTGTCTCCGTTAGCCGTTATTATTATTGCGATTGTGGGTAATGTTGCAACGGTATTATTATTAATTGCTTTTGTGGATAAAATTAAAGAATGGAGAAGGAAGCGAAAAGGTGGGGAAGAGAAGGAACCTGGGAAACGGATGGTTCGTGCACAAAATCTTTGGAACAAGTATGGTTTGCCAGGATTAGCGCTTATTGGACCTTTAGTAGTTGGAAGTCACATTACTGCGTTTGTGGGTCTGACATTAGGAGGAACAAAGAAGAAAACGGCCTATTGGATGATTGCAAGTATTGTGATTTGGTGTATCGTCTTTGCTCTATTGGTTCATTTCGGTATTGATTTCCTAGGCTATGCAGATCGCCCAAATCTTTTTAACTAAGAGGAGGAAATGGTTTGTTTCAGCAAGTAGTTTGGTTAGTGAAAAATGAACTAAAGACACAATGGATAGCGATGGCTTTTACAGTCATCGTTACCATCTTTATGGGACTCGTTTCTGCAAATGTTCTTGAGCAGTCTGTCCAAAATTTATTTGTGGCAGAATCGCCGTTTTATAATCATATTGTATCGGATATTATTTTTATCATACTAACACCATCGTTTGCAGTGGTCTTTATGTCTAGACCTTATTTATCTTTTCAGACGATAAAGGAGGACCCATTTAGCAAAAGAATGGCTCTCCTTCGTACATTGCCGATTTCAATTCCTATTCTGGCGTTAAGTCGAATCGTATTTATGATGATTACTTTTGTCGTCATGTCTGTGACTTTTTATGTTGTCATGACATTTACCTTAACTGATAGTTTCTTTAATCATGTGACGCATTCGGAGTATTGGATCTTTATCCTGTCTTGGTTCGGTTATGCGTTAGCAATAGGAGGAATGAATCCTGTTATTGAATACGGGACAAACGGGAAAATACTACATATTTTTGCTTGGTTTTTAGTCTTGGTCTATCTCTTAATCATCTTTCTTTTCTATATATTTATGGAGCAAGGGTTTGTTGAATGGGTATTGCTCCTTATTAAGAATCATGGCTGGTTAGTTGCTGTCATTCCCCTATTGATCGGTATTGGTAGTTCAATGTTTTGGAATAAATTACTGATCATGAGATTAGCAAAAAAAGATTACTGGTAAGGGGGGCGGGGAAGCAATGAAACTGCCGATTCATGTTTCAGAGGAAAGTAGAGAACCGATCTATCACCAAATCGAAATGCAACTAAGAGCGCTTATCGTAGGTGGATCTCTTGCGCCGGGAACATCGCTCCCGTCCATTCGCGTCTTGGCTAGTGAGTTACAATGCAGCGTGATTACAACGAGACGAGCCTATCAAAATCTAGAGAATAGTGGTTATATTAAGACCGTTCAGGGAAAAGGGACGTTTGTAAAAGCGCTTGAAGAGGTGCAGAAGGAAGAAACGAAGCAAAAAGTTGTGTATGATGCATTTGAAAAGGCAATTGAACAAGGAAGACAAGTTGGGTGTACGAAGGATGATTTGTCAACGATTTTTGCTGATGTGTTAAGTCGACATTTTCATGGATAATAATGGGGGGATAAACATGAGTACCTCAATGATTGAGATAAAAGGGTTAACAAAGCATCACCAGAAGTTTTCGTTAGGACCAATCGATCTACAGGTGGATGAAGGGACAACGGTTGCCGTGATTGGGGCGAATGGTTCTGGAAAATCTTCTCTTTTCAAAATGATGATGAATCTCCTTCAAGCTGATGGTGGGTCGATTCACTATTTTGGGCAAGCCATGACTGAAAAAGAAACTGACATTAAGAGGGAAATAGGGTATGCTGGTGAATTACTTGATCCATATGGGTATTACTCGATTAAAGAATTATCTTCATTGATTTCATATTGGTATCCGAACTGGGACCATCAGTACTGTAAATTTTTGTTTGAACGATACAGTATCGATGTGGAGCAAAAGTTTGAGAAGTGTTCAAAAGGGACAAAGAAAAAGGTAGAGTTTATCTTTGCCATCTGCCATAATGCGAAAATATTGCTATTGGATGAACCTTCTGCAGGGGTAGATATCATTTCACAGCGGAAAATGAAGGAAGATTTGATGCAGTATATGGAGGCTGGGGATAGGAGTCTTGTTCTAGCCACCCATAATAATGATGAAGTGAAGCAATTATGTGATTATATTACGATTTTGGATCAAGGAAAAATTATTACTACGTTTGAAAAAGATGAAATATATGAAAAGTGGGCAAGACTTTGGGTATCCCATCTTCCAGAAACATTGAAGAATCATCCACATGTGATGAAGGTGGACGAATCTCTTCTCCAAATCGTAACTGATGATGTGTCGTTGTTGGAACGTGAGTTAGAGAATGCGGGTATTTCAATCAGCCATCGTAATTGGTTATCGATTGAAGAAATAATTGAGTTTATCATTACTCGTGGTGCATAAAGTCGGTGTTAGGTAGAAAGGATAAGATGTCTTGTCCTTAATCAAGAAGATCCAGCAAACATAAATTAAGCGGATTTTTTCGGTTATAAGTAACAATGGAACTCGTATCGTGGTCAACAACAGGAGATTTTCCGCTAATGCAGTGGAAAGTCTCCTGTTTTTGAATTTTTTTTGGCTAACAAGGGGAATTTTTCTGTTTGTTTATTAGATCGATATTTTTAGGTGCCTGTCACTACCCGAAATATGTCGAAGTTATATCGACAAAGTATGGGAGATGACAGGCACTTTTTAAGTATTATCCTAGTTTACTATTAAATTTTCTTATTATTCACATAAAAATGAATCATTTAACAATTCAAATAACTGATTGTATAATTTAAAGAACTAAGACAAGATGTTTCAACATCTTACGGGTCTAAGTTAAATCGTTATAGGAGTGAATTAAATGAAGTATAGTTATGTCTCACATCTTTACTGCCCGAAATGTGGTAATACTTTTGATACAAAAAAGAAACACCAATTGTGTACATGCGGTTCTCCGTTATTAGTTAATTATGATTTAGAAAGTATAAAGGAGAATCTCAAACCAGAGACTTTAAAAAATAGGGAGGCTTCATTATGGAGATATCACGAGATGCTTCCTGTCGAAGATAAAAAAATGTAATTTCGCTGGGGGAGGGAATGACTCCTTTATTGCCATTGCAGAAGTTGGGGGAAGATATGTCCTTAAAAAAACTCTATATGAAAGACGAAGGGTTAATTCCTACCGGTACATTTAAAGCTCGGGGTGCTGCTGTTGGTGTATCAAAAGCAAAAGAGGTAGGAGTACATGAACTAGCCATGCCAACTAATGGAAATGCCGGAGCTGCTTGGGCACTGTATGCCGCTAGAGCTGGATTGAAAACAACAATTGTCATGCCGAACGATGCACCTAAGATTACTAGGAATGAAGTGGCATTATCAGGAGCAAATCTTTATTTAGTTAATGGGTTAATAAGTGATGCAGGAAAAATTGTGGGTAAGGCAGTAAAAGATTATCAACTTTATGATGCTTCTACATTAAAGGAACCTTATCGAATAGAAGGTAAAAAAACTATGGGGCTTGAAATAGTAGAACAACTTAATTGGGAGATACCAGATGTTATTTTATATCCAACTGGTGGTGGAGTTGGTCTGATTGGTATTTATAAGGCCTTAAGAGAATTGAAGGAACTAGGGTGGGTAGAAGGAAAAATGCCTAGATTAGTAGCTGTTCAATCCACGGGTTGTGCTCCTATTGTTAAAGCCTGGGAAGAAGGAAAAAAAGAATCTGAGTTTTGGGATGACTCTGAAACACTCGCATTCGGGATCAACGTGCCCAAAGCACTAGGAGATTTCCTTGTACTAGACGCTATATATAATACGAGTGGATGTGCCATTGCAATTGGCGATGAATCAATGATTCAAGAGCAAGAAAGGATTGCACATTTAGAAGGGAGCTTTATATGTCCAGAAGGTGCGGCAGCATTTGTTGCAGCTCGTAGATTAAGGGAAAAAGGATGGATTTCGGAAAATGATACGGTCGTAGTATTGAACACAGGGGCAGGAATCAAATATCCAAATACAGTTAATATTGAGCCGGAAATACTGCAGAAGCCAGATAAGATAATAAGAGAAAAGAAAAATTTAATGAATCATTAAGAAATGTGTTTAATTGAAAGGGATGTTAATGTATGAGAGCTATCTTTACCAAACAAGCACCATCAGCGATTGGTCCTTATTCACAGGCGATAAAAGCGAATAATCTATTATTTGTATCTGGTCAATTACCTGTGGATCCAATTACAGGAAACCTTGTTGAACCTAATGTTATTATTCAGGTAAGCCAAGTGTTAAAAAATATATCAGCGATATTAGAGGCGGAAGAATTGACACTTGAACATGTAATTAAAACAACCATCTTTGTAAATGATATGGAACATTTTAATTTGATAAATGAAGAGTATGGAAAGTATTTTACGAAACACCAACCAGCAAGGGCCACAGTTGAAGTTAGTCGTCTTCCAAAGGACGCTTTAGTAGAAATAGAAGTAATCGCAACGTACGAAATATAATGCAAAATCCCACTTTCATTCTGGGATTTTTAGAGAAAATGTTAGAAAGCGTTTACAATAAAAAGTTGATAAGGTGGGGATAAAATGGAAGATGTAATTAAATTAAGGCGTGAGTTTCATCAACGTCCTGAAGTTGGATTTACAGAATTTTGGACAGCAACTAAAGTGGTAGAAATATTGCAATCTCTTAAATTTGAAGTTTTATATGGTGAAGATGCATTGGATGAGGGTTCTCGCAGAGGTGTTCCATCCGAAGAAGAACTAGATCATGCGTATGAAAGAGCCATTAAGGATGGGGCGAATCCGAATATTATTAGGAGAATGAAGGGAGGACTAACCGCTGTTGTAGGAGTACTAAAAGGAAGGAAGCCTGGTCCGACTATTGGGTTTCGGTTTGATATGGATGCCCTTCCTGTAGAAGAAAGTTCTGACGAACAACATTTCCCTCAAATACATGATTTTAGATCAAAATATAAAGGGAATATGCATGCCTGTGCACATGATGGTCATACAGTAATTGGGCTTGAGTTTGCGAAAAAAATGGCTAACTGTGATTTTTCTGGAACTCTAAAATTAATCTTTCAACCTGCTGAGGAAGGAGGCAGAGGAGCCTACTCCATGGTACAAAAAGGTATCGTCAATGACATAGATAAAATCTATTGTTTGCATTTAGGGTTAGATGTCCCATTAGGAGAAATCAGTGGTGGTTCCAACCAATGGCTTGCAACAACAAAGATGGTTGCCCATTTTTATGGGGTTCCGTCTCATTCTGGTGCCTCTCCAGAAAAAGGGAAAAATGCTTTGATAGGAGCTGCAACTGCCCTTTTAAATATTCATAGCCTACCAAGACATAGTTCTGAACAAACTCGAGTGAACGTTGGATTACTAGAAGGAGGAGCTGCACTAAATATAGTTCCACAATATGCAAAAATGTTAATTGAAACAAGGTCAACGTCTGCAACCGTTAATGCGGAATTGGAAGAACGAGTGAAGAGGATAGTCGAGCATAGTGCCGAAATGCACGGACTTGGTTTTGAAACAGAAGTTATCGGAAGTGCAATAACATTCTCTTGTGATGAGGACCTAATTAATGTTGTTAAGGAAGAAGCTGAATATATAGAAGAGTTTCACAGTATACTTGATTACCATAAGGGGGGAGGCAGTGAAGATGCCAGTTTCCTTATAAATAAGGTTCAAGAAAATGGCGGAAAAGGTACCTATATGTTGATTGGAACTCCTATTCCTGCACCACATCATAACCAAGCGTTTGATATCGATGAACAAGTTCTAGTGCCATCAGTTAATCTTTTGGAAAGAATAGCACGTAGAGAACTGCATGGGGATTAAGGGGGGAGCGATTATGGGAGAAGAAGTTACAATTGCGGCTACGGGTGATAGCTTTATCACCCGTAGGTTGCCAGATGAAGATTATAACTCAAAAGTGATATCCGATGTTCTCATGAAAGCAGATGTGCGTTTTACCAATTTAGAAGTTACTGTACATGATTTTGAGGGGTATCCATCTGCGGAAAGTGGCGGGGCATGGGCTGTTTCCCATCCTAGTGTATTACATGATTTAAAAAAATATGGATTTAACCTTCTTGCTTGGGCAACCAATCATACACTAGATTTTTCAATTGGTGGTCTTGTAGCAACAGAAAAATATCTAAATGAAAACCAATTTGTTCATGCTGGTGCCGGTGAAAATTTAGCTGAGGCAAGTAAACCTAGGTATCTAGAGACCAAAAAGGGGAGAGTAGCGATTATTTCTGCCACCTCTACTTTTTATGAATCTTGGAGGGCAGGGGAACAGCGCCCGGATATTATAGGAAGACCGGGTATTAATCCTCTTCGTCACGAGATAGTTTATGAGGTTACTAGGGAGCATATGGATGCATTAAAAGACATTGCAAGTGAAACTGATATTAATGCAGTGCGTAATTTACATGCAAAATTGGGAATTGAGAATCAAACCGTTGGGAATATCTTTTCATTTGGAAAATACAATTTTAGGATTGGTGAAAAAGGACGACAAGTTACCACAGTTAATAAGGAAGATATGAATAGGATATTAAATTCTATTTCTGAAGCAAAAAGGCAAGCCGATATTGTACTTGTTAGTATTCATTCGCATGAAATGACAGGAGATAATCTTGAAGAACCCCCTCAATTTTTAAAGGAATTTTACCAGAGCCAAAAAAGAAATTTAAATTAATGATGCCGGATACGTATGTAGTTTTGTTTTTATTAATGATCGTATGTGCGATTGCCACATATGTGATTCCTGCAGGTGAATTTGAGAGAATTGAGAAAGATGGTATTACAATAGTAGACCCTGAAAGCTATCAACAAGTAGAGAAAACTCCAGTTGGTATAGCAGATGTCTTTTTATCGTATCCACTTGGAATGATTGACACTGCGAATATTATTATATTAATTTTGTTCATCGGTGGAGCTTTTAGAGTAATGGAAGCCTCAGGAGCGGTTAATGCAGGGATTATGGCGTTAATAAACAAATTAGAAAATCGCAAGTTTGTTTTAATAACCATATTAGGTATTTTATTTTCCTTTCTATGTACTACTGGTTTTTCCTCAAATGCAACGATTGCATTTATACCTATCGGGATATTGATCGCTAAAGCTCTAAAGCTCGATGCAATTGCTGGGGTCGCAATCGTCTTTTTAACGAGTATGGCAGGTTTTAATACTGCCTTTTTAAACCCAAAAACATTAGGAGTTGCACAAGAAATAGCAGAACTTCCTATGTTTTCAGGATTAACTTATCGTGTCATTTTGTATGTTATATTCGCGGTAGCAACCATAATTTATGTGATCTGGTACTGTAATAGAATTTTGAAAGATCCTTCGAAGAGTTTTATGGGAGAACAAAAATTTTCAAATAAGGATCAGGAAACAAGTTTAAACAAAGATCAAAAGTTTACCACTAGACATGCATTAATTTTATTGCTTTTCGTAGCTGGAATTGCCTTTTATGTATATGGTTCACTGACTTATGATTTTGGTATGAATGACATGACAGCGATATTTGTAGTAATTGCGATTGGAGCAGGGATTATTGCGAGAATGAATTCTACAGAAATTGTAAATAATTTCATGGAAGGTGCACAAAATTTAGTTTATGGTGCTTTAGTAGTAGGAGCAGCGAGGGCTATAGTCTTTATATTAGAGGATGGAAGAATATTAGATACTGTTATACTTGCTATGTCTAATACGTTGGAACCACTTTCGCCCATTACAGGAGCAATAGGAATGTTATTTGCAAATGGATTGTTTAATTTCTTTGTTCCATCTGGTTCTGGTCAAGCTGTTGTAACGATGCCAATTTGGACACCATTAGCAGATATTTTAGATATAAATCGCCAAGTCGCAGTTCAAGCATTTCAGTTAGGGGATGGTTTCACGAATAGTCTATTTCCTACTTCTGGTATTCTAATGGCAAGCTTAGCTATTGGTGGTGTTCCATACTCCGCTTGGCTAAAATTTATTTGGAGAATTATGCTGATTTGGTTCGTTTTAGGTGCAATTGCATTAGCAATAGGACAATTAATTAATTGGGGTCCTATGTAAAGTGAAAGAGAGCTATCAATCTAAGCAACAAGAATAAATTAGATTATCAAGAAATTTTACCCATCAAAAAGCCTTTAGGATATCAAATCTAAGGGCTCTTACGTTGTAAAGATTTACTTTTAAAGCCAAAGTCTTTGTGACACTAGGCTTTCGATTATAAGAAAATAGTAGAATTATATGATTAACGCTTACTGAAGAGGAGCAATTGATTATGAGTCAAACGCTTTGGAAAAGTTAGAAAACGGGTAGGTATTAAGAAATTCGAGAAAGGTATCCATGATTCGAGTGTGGAACTTTGATTGATGAATCACATAGGAAAAGTCTCTCACAATTGGATTGTCCTTGATTCGTAAGGGATGGAGGGTACCTAATGTGACTTCTTTTTGGATAGCATATTTGGACATGATTGATATCCCTAACCCTGCCTCTACGGACTCTTTGATGATCTGAGAGCTCCCAAAGGACATGATCTCATTGGGAGAAAAATTTTTAGAAGAAAATAGACGGTCAATCGTTTGTCTCGTACCAGAACCATCTTCACGTAGAATCCATTTTTCTGAATTCAAATCTTCTAAATAGACTTCATTTTTATAGGCAAACGGATGTTTAAGAGATGTAATTACCAGCATTTCATCCTGTGCAAAAGGTTGGATAACTAGGTTAGGATGTGAGATAGCACCTTCTACTATTCCAACGTCCAATTCATGTCGCAAGAGTCTAGTAATGATCCGCTTGGAGTTTCTAATCGAAATATCAGGTGTAATAAGAGGGTAGGACTCTTTAAATTCCGAAACAATTCGGGGTAGCAAATACTCCCCAAATGTAAAGCTAGACCCTATAAATAACTGGCCTTCTACGGAGTTGGACAAGTCGTCAATCAATCTTTTGGTTTGTTTGTATTTATTGATTATTTCTTTAGCTTGATGATATAGAACCTCACCCGCTTTCGTTAAACGGACATATTTATTAGTTCGGTCAAAAAATTTTACTCCATATTCTTTTTCTAGTCCTTTGATGGTCAAGGTAACAGCAGATTGCGTGATATGTAAAGCCTCTGCCGCACGGGTGAAATTTTTCTTTTCAGCAACTGTAACGAAGGTAACAAGATGATGATCCACGAAACACCTCCAAAATTCAATGAAAAGTTTTTGTTATCGTTCTAATAAAAATAATTCGTTTTACTTATAGTTTATTCTACTATATTTTTGAATTATAACAAGATTTAGAATTCGTTAACAATGAAAGATACGACAAAAATGGAGGATGAACATGGAAAAACAATCAGCACTTAGAAAGCCTTTACAAGAAAAACCTAGCATGCAACAAAAAGGAAATCCTAATCCAAAATATATGTGGATAGCTGGAATTGGATTTACTTTTTTAATTGCGGTCTTAGGCTATTTATTAGCTAAAGTACCTGGATTTCAACTTATAGGACCGTTAGCAAGTGCAATTGTTATTGCCATTATATACCGACAAATACGTGGATATCCCGAATTACTAGATGAGGGAATACAATTTTCTTCAAAAAAACTATTGCGGCTTGCCATCGTTTTATACGGATTAAAACTAAATATGAATATTGTTTTACAGGACGGTCTGGGATTAATAGTTCGAGGTTCAGCTACTATCATAATGGCAATCTTATTAACCATGTGGATTGCCAAATTATTAAAGGCTGATAATATGATTTCCCTTCTAGTTGGTGTGGGGACAGGTGTATGTGGAGCAGCTGCCATTGCCGCAGTTGCACCAATTATTAAATCAAAGGATGAAGATACGGCTATTGGTGTCGGCATTATTGCTCTTGTGGGTACAATCTTTTCCATAATTTATACGATGATACGCCCCATTCTCCCTATCACAGATATTGAGTATGGGATTTGGTCTGGCATAAGCTTACACGAACTTGCCCATGTTGCCCTTGCGGCGGCGCCAGCAGGAGGAGATGCATTGGCGATTGGTCTACTGGCAAAACTAGGAAGAGTATTTCTTCTCATTCCATTATGCTTTATATTTATATATTGGATAAAGCATAAATCAAAAATTAATCAATTTGATGCAAAGATCGCATTTCCTTGGTTCTTAATCGGATTTATAATAATGAGTGTGTTTGGAAGTTATGTACTGGGGGATATTATTCCGGTTACTCAAAAGTTCTTAGACAATGTTTCATTTGTTTCAACTTTTATTTTAACCATGGCGATGGTTGGACTCGGTTTAAATGTTAGCCTTCAAGCCCTACGAACGAAAGCTTTAAAACCACTGTTAGCTATGAGTATAGCATCAGCTCTACTTTCTGTAATAACGTATTTTACACTTTGAAAAGTTGGACCAGACTCTGTTTGGATTAGATGTTTGTCACGATCCAAATTAAAAAGTACGTGATGTGGGTGGGACTATAAGATTAAGAAGTATCCAGCAAACATAAATTAAGCGGATTTTTTCGGTTATTAAGTAACAATGGAACTCGTATCGTGGTCAAAAACAGGAGATTTTCCGCTAATGCAGTGGAAAATCTCCTGTTGTTGAATTTTTTTGGCTAACAAGGGGAATTTTTCTGTTTGTTTATTACCATGATCGAGAAGGACCTACATCCCAAATGAAAATAACATCTTTCCTTTGATTTTTCCCTCTGGTATGGTGCCGATGTCGGAACTTCTGCTGTCAAGACTTTCTCCAGGTTCTCGATTATCACCCATGACAAAATAGGAGCCTTCAGCAACCAATTGTTTTTCCATATCATTTGCTGTTCCAACTATGTATTCTTCTTCTATTGGCTGTCCATTCACGAAAACCAAGCCGTCTTTAATTTCAATCGTTTCATTGGGTAAAGCGATCACTCTCTTAATGACATCGAAGCCATTTTTATCTTGAAAAATAACAATGTCGTTTCTTTCAATTGTATATAGTAATTGGTTGGATAACGTAATATTTTTATCATTAAGAGTGGGAGCCATTGATTGACCACTTATAACGGTTATTCCAATCGCATAATGTGTGGTGAAAAAGATAATTGCCAAAATGAAGAGAAATCCTAGCCAATTTAACAAACTTCCTTTTTTCTTTTCTGTTTTTTCCAGTTCTAATTGGTTTGCATTAATAGGATGTAAGTCCACTTCCAATCTCATACACCGTACACCTTCCATCATTTTATTTTGAAGTATCCTTATCCCCATCTGGGGCGACCACAGGTTGGGAAGCGATTGCGTCTATCTTATTTTTTGCATCTTGAATAATGGCTTCTAATTGACTAGTAACATTATTTTTTTCTTCTGACTGGTCAATCTCAATAGAGTTGACAAGTTGGTCTGCATGCTTTTGAATTTCTGAAATACTGTTTGCTTTCATCTTATCGGTGTAATTCTCCAATTGGCGCTCTGCATTTTCTATTCCTAACCGCAACTCTTCTTTTAACCGCTCTGTTTGAATTTCTTGTTCTATCGCAACTGCTTCTTCAATCTCTGCAATTGAGTTCGAACGTTCAGTCTGAAACCAACTCGATAATAGAGAATGAATATCCTGTCCGGCAAAAGCAACATTGACACTACTTCCTACTATTAATATTAAAAAAAGAGCTCCAACTAGGAATTTTTTACTTTTTAGATTAAACACTGGGCATCCTCCTTTGCTAAAAGGTTAGGACCTAAGTTTTTAGGTCCTAACTTGGATTTATTAATTATTGATTCCAGAAACCAATGTGTCTAAGCTAGCTTTTGCATCTTCTTCAAGTTCGTCTGCCTTTGCAACAATCAATGCTTGTTGCTCTGCTACAAGTGTGTCTAAAATATCCTCAACTTGCTCCTGTAAATCCCCGATCTGCCAATCTACTTGATTTTTAAGGTTGCGAGTTGTATATTCTTCCGCAGTATCTAATGAAGCAGAAAGTTCTTCTTTAGCGAGCCTAATCGCTTCTTCTAATTCTGAAACAGCTCTTTCTTTAGCATCTGTTAATCCTGTTGTGACAGAATTAATTGCTTCAGTTCCAGCATTTCCTGTCTGTGTGCTTAAGTCACGATTTGCATAGTTGAATGCTTCATTACTAGCTTGTTGAATTTTATAAAAACCTTCTAAAAATACATCTTGATAAAATTGTTGTCCCATTTGCCCCAAGATTTCTTTCTTTGAACCTTCTAATGATTCAATGTGACTATTCTTCGCAAGTTCAATTGCACTTGAACTACTTTCTAATTCTGAATCACCTGTTTGAGAAATTTCTGTTAATCCAGCTGCTTTCTTAGTGTTGTATTCGTCTAACAAACCAGGAATTTTCCCTTGAGTGTATGCCCCGACGTCTCTTTGAACAGACTCCACAGTTTTATTGAACTGTGCATCATACCAGTTTTTTAATGCGCCGCCTGCATCTGTGTTTGCGAATGCCATCCCTATACCTGATACCAATCCAACCGTTACGACTCCTGCTACTAATTTTCCTTTTACGTTCATGATTAAAAACTTCCTTTCGCCATTTGATTTTTATATTTGTTATTCATGAAAACCTAATTTGATAGAATTTCTTCTAGAAATCCTTCAATATCCTGAGAAATTTCAATATCAATCTCTTTGCTTTTTTCTTGGGAAAATTCTTGGAAGTCTTGTTTTAATAATTGATTCTTTGTTTTCATTAATTGCGTTTGATGACTTTCTTTATAATTCTCAATGTCCTTCTGTGCATCAGTAGATGAAATAAATAAAAAATCAGTAAGTGCTGTTTCTGTTTCCTTGAATAATGTTCCTATTGTTTTGATTGAAGACTCCTTCAAGCGACTCGTCTCATCTGATACAATGTTTTCCACGTTTTCCTGCTTCGTATGGATAAGATTTTGATATATATTTTGGAGTCTTTCTCCCGAATCTGTATGAGCATAGATGGGCGAACAGCTTAACAACAGGAAGCAAGTTATAAAAAAAGCGAGAAATTTCTTCAAGTTCACCTTTCCTTCCATGTTCATTAAGTTTGAGTATGTATTTTTTCTTTGTTGGTGTAGATGAATCTATCTCTTCTAGTGAAAATGTCCCTCCTTTTTGTTCGTCATCGGAATATATTCTTTATAACGAACATATTAAGCGTAGTTTAGAACAAATTCCTCCTTTTGAAAAACGTCAAAAAGAACGATTTGTTCAATATAATGAACGGAATACTCCAATTTCCACCAAATATCTCTATTATTCTTAAAATTTCAAAATAATGAACATTTTTTTCTTTATTGAGAACTGATTAGAAACAAGGTTACGATTAAAAAAATTCCAATCATTTGGCAGAATATAAAACTTTCTCTATTCTCATACGTAAATATTAATAAGGGAGGAATCGATAATGAAGGAAAAAGGCTGTGTGAAATGTGGTTGTCAAGAGGCTAAGACGAAGGAGATTGCAACAACTGGAACAGGGCTTTCTAAGATGTTCGATATTCAGCATAATCGGTTTACAGTTGTTTATTGTACAAACTGTGGGTATTCTGAATTCTATAATATGAATGCTTCTGGTGTTTCTAATGTCATTGACCTTTTCTTTGGATAGAATTTTTATAGGAGGACATGAAAATGAAGAATGAAGACAGCTGTTTTGTAGCGAATAATGCTGAAGAACTTCTTCGCGGATTAAACAACAAGGAATCATATATTTTAATAACCAAGGACTACATGAAGGATTTTATAGAACAAACAGAATTGCCGTTATCTGAAAATGAACAGTTGGGATTTAATTTGGGTTTTCGTGGAGGAGCTGGGATCTTTAGTGAGATTCTCTATCAGTTAATCAATAAATTTAGTGATGGAAGTAAACAGCAAAAGCAAATTGATAGTAGAATACGAAAATATATTGTGAAAAAATTAGATGAAGGTGAAATTCTATTGTATTTACGTCAATTAGACTACTAAGATAAAACAGTATTGGATAAGGCAAGGTATTCTTAACGAAACCTTGCCTCTTTAAATCCGCTAATCGAAGGGAACAGTATGATGTTCCACTTGGTTTACTATCCAATAACATCTATCTTTCCTTTTTATAAACACGCTCTAGTCGTGAACCAAGTCTACTTAATAGTTCATTCGTAATGGTACTACATTTTTCAGCAACATCTTCAGCAGTAATTTCTTCTGCGCCGTCTGTGCCGATAATCGTTGCAATATCATTTGCTTGGATATTGGCGATGTTGGATACGTCGACAATGAGTTGATCCATACAGATTCTCCCAATAATAGGCGCTTTTTGAGCTTGAATTAGAACATGCCCATTTTTAAAGTTTCTTGGCAGACCATCCGCATAGCCAATCGTGACAACCGCTGTTTTCAGCATCTGCTCTGCAGCATAGCATCTACCATAACTGACAAACTCACCAGGTTGAACTTTTTTAACCATTGCAACTCTTGCTTTAATGGTTAATATAGGCTTAAGTTCCACGTTGGAAAGGACTTCATCATTGGTGCTTAAGACACCGAAAAGTGCGATGCCGGTGCGAACATAATCATACTGTAAATGAGGGTAATTCAATACCCCATAACTCGCTTGAATATGTTTTCTTCCAGTGCGAAATTGGTGGGATTGGAGCCAATCAATAGTCTGATCATATTTCGCAATCTGTTCATTAGTAGCTTTTATATCATCTGGAGCTAGGTTATCAGACACGGATAAATGTGAGTAAATACCTTTTATATTTAAGTGGTGGCAGCGATAAATTCTTTTTAGTTCAGTCAGCTGTGTTGCCTCGACTCCTAAACGATGCATGCCTGTGTCTAGCTTTACCTGAACATCTATCTTGATTCCGTACGTATCTAATTCACGAGCGTAAGATAAAGCGATGATCGTTTGTGTTAATCGATATCTTTTGAGGAGACGGATATTTTCTGGGTTTGTATAACCTAGAACGAGGATATCCCCTTTGATTTTATTTTTTCTTAACTGAATACCCTCAGCTAATGTAGCTACCGCAAATGATTGTATTCCATTTTTATTTAATTCTTGTGCAATTCTAACCGCACCATAGGATTCATCTGGTCACCTCATACTTATAAAA
>NZ_HE978511.1:1123855-1201581 GCF_000311725.1 Robertmurraya massiliosenegalensis JC6 | reverse complement strand
GCACATCTATTGAAAGATAAAAATCTTTACTATAGATTAAATCATCTTCTACCGAATGAGAAGAGGACATCCCTTTTTATTTTCGTATAATGAGATCCTTTTATACATAACGTTTTACAAGATTTGGTTTTAAGACAATCATAAATATCCCTTGACAGAATTAGCCAGCAAGTGGTACGGTATAAAACGTAATAATTACGATTTACATATAATGTATTTGAGAGGAGAAAGAAAGTGAAGAGACAACTTTGGGGTTTATTTATTTTATTGGTATTCAGTTTACTTTTGACGGCATGTCAAGGAAAAGAGGCTGAGAAAGTAGATGGAGAAGAAGAAAAAGATGTAGAGGTACATCAAGAAGAGGAACATGATCATGAGCATGATGAAGGACACTCGCATGACAATGAAGCACCAGAAGGAATAAAAATTGAAGGACTTGGTGACCACTATCATACGGGTGATAAGATTGAGTTAACTGCCGTGCTAGATGAAGAATCAGATCATGACCATTGGCATTGGTACAGTAGAGAAAGTGCAAGTGATGAATGGGAAACAGTTTCAGGACAAGAAACAGAGACATTCACAGGCGAGGCAACGATAGATGGATTGGAATTAAAAGCCGTTTTATTTGATGACGATCATAATCCTAGCGTACAATCTGCACCTGTTAAAATCGTTATTGATGACCATCATGGAAATGATGAAGAAAGCAAAAAAATCTATCAAGGTTATTTTGAAGATAGTCAAGTAAAAGATCGTGAACTGTCTGATTGGGAAGGTGATTGGCAGTCGGTTTATCCTTATCTATTATCTGGAGATTTAGATGAAGTATTTGAACATAAGGCAGAAGTAAATGGGGATAAGACAGCTGAAGAATACAAAGAGTATTATGAAACTGCGTATAAAACAACGGTTGAACGAATAGTTATTAAAGGTGATACTGTCACTTTTTATGAGGATGGAAAAGAGACAACAGGAACATATGCAAATGATGGATTTGAAATACTTGATAAAGGTGAAGGAAAAAAAGGAGTGCGCTTTGCATTTAAATTAGTCGATGGACCTGATGTATTGCCTAATTATATTCTTTTCAGTGATCACTATATTTTCCCTTCTAAATCTTATCACTATCATTTATATGCAGGAGATGACCGAAACAAATTGCTAGGAAAGTTGGATAATTGGCCAACGTATTATCCTGCTAAGTTGGATGCAGATGGTTTAGTACGAGATATGTTAGCACATTAATATTGATATAGTTTACCCGGTATTTAATTTAAGAAAGTATAAGAGAATACTAGACTTTAAATCGTAATTACTTCGATTTAAAGTCTAGTGTTGGAGGTTAAAACAAAGATGAAAAAAATATGTTTAGTGACTCTTTTAATTTTTTCAATGATTCTTTATGGATGTCAGAATGAAGAAGCAGGAACTGAGGATAAAAAACTTTCCGTTGTCACTTCATTTTATCCTATGTATGAATTTGCTCAGCAAGTAGCAGGGGACCGAGCAGATGTAACGTTAATGGTATCGGCTGGGGAAGATGCGCATCATTATGAACCAAGTGCAAAAGATGTAGCACGTGTTAATGAGGCTGATGTGTTTGTCTATAGCAGCGAAGAAATGGAACATTGGGTTGAGAGCTTATTAAAAACGACTGAGAATGATGATCTAGTCATCGCTCGTACAGCTGATGGAGTTGAGGCAGAGCATGACCATGATCATGATCATGATGAAGATGCTCACGAAGATCATGAACATGGCGAGGAAGCGGCTCACAGCATGTCCATTCATGGTGTTAAGGACCATTATCATACTGGAGATATGATTCAATTAACGGCTGAATTAGAGGATGAAACTGAATTTGATCATTGGCGCTGGTACACAAGATCTAGTGCTGACGAGGAGTGGGCTGCGGTTCCGAATCAAGGAGGGCCTGAATTCGAATATGAAGCTTCTGGAGAAAGTTTTGAGTTACGAGCAGTTCTATTTGATGGGGATCACAATCCTTACGCAGAGTCAGAACCAGTAGAAATTGTCATTAATGATCATGGACATGAGCATGGCGAAGATGCTGACCATGAGCATGGGGAAGAAGAAAGTCATGATCACAGTCATGAAAGTGGTGAAGAAGAAGGCCATGAACATAGTCATGAAAGTGGCGAAGAGGAAGGGCATGAACATAGTCATGAAAACGGTGAAGAGGCTGCCAAAACGATAGAAATCGCTGGATTGGCTGATCATTATCATACTGGAGATGTCGTGACTTTAGAGGCTCAGCTCGGAGAAGAAGTCGAGTTTGATCATTGGCATTGGTATACACGTGGAAGTGAAGATGAGGAATGGGAAGTCGTGTCTGGACAAGGAAGCAACCATTTTGAATATAAAACGACAGGTGAAAGCTTCGAGGTTCGGGCCGTACTATTTGATGGCGATCATAATGCCTATGCAGAATCGGAACCAGTGTCTGTTGTGATAGATGATCATGAAAACCATGATCCACATATTTGGTTAGATCCGGTGTTGGCTCAAGCGCAAGTGAATGTGATTCGTGATGCTCTTATTAAAGCAGATCCAGATGGAAAAGATGTTTATGAAAAAAATGCAGAAGCATTCAATAAAGAGCTTCAAGCGTTAGATGAAGAATATGAGGCTGCACTTAAAGATGCTAGCAATCGCGTTTTTGTCGTACAACATCAAGCGTTTGGATATCTTGCTAAGCGATATCATTTAGAACAAATTGCCATTGGTGGCTTGTCTACAGAAGTGGAACCAAGCCCATCACGGATTGCGGAGATTGGAAAACTAGTAGAAGAAAATGATGTGCCTGTGATATATTATCAACAGGGAGCTAATTCCGCCATTGCTGAAACAGTTGCAAATGAAACAGGAACAGAGACTGCTATTTTGTATGATTTAGAGGTATTATCTAAAGAACTACAAGAAAAAGATTTGGGCTACTTAGATGCAATGCGTGAAAATTTGAAAGCACTACAGTTAAGTGTCCAATAGTCGCACTTGTTCCTATTAAAAAATGAATGTTTAGTAGAAAGAATTCCATCATAGAAAGGTCGCTTTACTGTGCACTATATTGAAGTGAAAAATCTTGCCTTTCATTATGAAGAAGAACCGGTTTTGGAAAATATTTCATTTGAGGTAGACCCAGGAGATTTTGTGATGCTGACAGGAGAAAATGGTGCAGCTAAGACAACACTACTACGAAATATTTTAGGGCTACTCAAACCATCAAAAGGAAGTGTCCACCTCTCACCAAAAAATCGCCTTGGTGAGAGGCTTGTTGTTGGTTATGTATCGCAGCAAATTGCGTCCTTTAATGCTGGTTTCCCGAGTACTGTCCTTGAATTGGTACAATCCGGTCGCTATCAAAGAGGCAAATGGTTTAAAAGATTAGATAAAGAAGATAAAGAGCATGTACGTCGCTCGCTTGAATCAGTGGGAATGTGGGAGATGCGTCATAAAAAGATTGGAGAATTATCAGGTGGGCAAAAACAGCGAATTTCCCTTGCTCGAGTATTCGCAACCGATCCTGATTTGTTTATTTTAGATGAACCAACAACTGGAATGGATGTACGTTCTCGAGATGATTTTTATCAAATATTGCAGCATAATAGCAAGGAACATGGTAAGGGCATCTTAATGGTTACACACGATCATGAAGAGATTCGTCATTACGCAAATAAGCATATTGAGCTGATACGGAAGGAGGATTCCCCTTGGAGATGTTTTTCTATGGATTCATGCAAAGAGCTTTCCAAGCCTCATTCCTTATCTCATTAATTGCCCCAGTCTTAGGCTTGTTTCTGATCTTACGGAGACAGTCTTTAATGGCTGATACATTATCCCATATTTCATTAGCAGGTGTAGCGCTAGGTTTATTAATTGGTGTTAATCCGACTTGGACCAATATTTTAGTGGTGATCGTCATTGCGATTTTACTTGAATTTTTGCGTCAAATCTATCGTACCTACTCAGAAATTTCGATTGCCATATTAATGTCTGTAGGAATGGCAGTAGCGCTTGTTCTTATGGGAATAAGTGATGGTGGCGCAACATTAAGTATTACGCAATTTTTATTTGGTTCCATTGTTACGATTAGTAAAGAACAGATATGGCTCTTACTAGGATTAACGGTCATAATCGGAGGATTATATTTCATTTACCGGAAACCGATGTATGTTCTTACTTTTGATGAGGAAACAGCTTTTACTGCTGGACTCCCGATCAAAACGATGTCGATTTTATTTAATGTATTAACCGGTGTCACGATCGCAGTCATTATGCCGATTGTCGGGGCCTTGCTTGTTTCAGCGATTATTGTTTTACCAGCTGCCATTTCCCTACGCTTAAGCAAAAGTTTCAATGGAGTCATTTTGATAGGGATGGTTATTGCATTAGTGGGGATGTTAAGTGGTTTAACCGCATCCTATCAATTAGGAACTCCACCAGGTGCGACGATTACGCTAGTTTTAATGGTTATTTTTGCTGTTACGACTTCCTTAAAGTACGTATTACGGCATGTGAAATTAATGAATTCATAAGCCTATGTCAGGTACCACGATGGATGTGCTGTCCACGAATGGTACCTGACATTTTTTGTAAGTCTTTTATTTTGGTCGTGCAATTATTTTTAAAACTTCCATCAAGATAAGCGCTCCTAAGGAAAGTCCGAATGCAATGAGCCACTCTTCAAAGCCAAATACAACTGGAATGGCAAAGATTTCACGAGCAAATGGTAAAAGGGTAATCCCGTACAGAACAAAACCTAATGCTACAGCACCGATTACATATTTGTTGCTAAATAACCCCGCTCCGATTGCTGTTTGTGTAGTTGAACGTGCAGCAAATGTTTGTAGGGTCCGTGAAAGAATTAAAGTTGAAAAGGCCATTCCCACACCTAATTCTGCTGAATGTTGCAATCCGATGTATTGAGCGATGATAACGGCAATTCCGATTAGAGTTCCTCTCGTTAATACCGCTCGCATCGTGCCGCCAGCGAAAATCCCCTCATCAATTTTACGAGGTTTTTTCTTCATGACACCTGGTTCTGATTTCTCCATTCCCAATGCAATAGCCGGTAACGAATCATTCACTAAGTTAATAAACAATAATTGAAGGGCGGTAAAAGGATTGGACCAACCCATAATGACGGCGAATAAAATCGCAATAATTGCCCCTAAATTTCCAGCGAATAGATAACCGATTGCTTTTTTAATATTATCGAATACGGTACGGCCGACACTAACGGCGTTCACAATCGAAACAAAATTATCGTCTGTTAAAATCATTGCAGATGCATCCTTGGCAACATCAGTCCCACTTCCCATGGCGATGCCGATATCTGCTTGCTTCAGTGCTGGAGCATCATTGACTCCGTCACCAGTCATAGCCGTAATCTTATTTTTCTTTTGCCAAGCACGAACAATCCGAATTTTATTCTCTGGGGACACACGTGCGTAGACAGAAATCTGTTCTAATTTCTCGTCTAATTCTGCTTCAGACAGCGCATCTAGTTCCTGACCTGTTAGAGCAATATCATGTTCACCCATAAGTCCGATGTCTTTCCCAATAGCTTGTGCAGTTGTTTTATGATCGCCTGTTATCATAACCGTTCGAATGCCGGCCTGCTTGGCTTGCTCAATGGACCCATAGACAGCCTCACGAGGTGGATCGATCATGGCAGTTAAACCGACTAATACTAAATGATGTTCATCATCGTGATTAATCGTGCTTTTGTCAGTCGGTAGTTGTTTATATCCATAAGCAAGGACGCGAAGGGCTTGGTTTGAATAATCTTCATTTGTTTTTTGAAAAAGCTGTAATAACTCATCTGTTAAAGCTTCTTCTTTTCCATTCATGAGCACATAACTAGCACGGTTAAACATAACATCCGGTCCGCCCTTAGTTAGAAGCATCCTAGAACCATTAATGGTGTAGATCGTCGACATTAATTTTCGGTCAGAATCGAATGGTAATTCTCCTTCTCGTCTGTACCGCTGTCTGATTTTTTCAAAGTGATGCACATAATTAATCAGAGCTACTTCTGTTGGATCCCCGACTTCTTTTCCTTCATTATTAATATAAGAATCATTACAAAGCACCATAATGTTAAAAAGCATTTCTTCTTCGGAACTCCAATTTTCACGAGCTTTTGGAAGAGAGTCCTTTTTCCCGCTATTGGGGATGAAATAATTCGTAACCGTCATTTTATTTTGCGTTAGTGTCCCTGTTTTATCGGTACAAATGACACTGGTGGAACCTAATGTTTCGACTGCTGGTAATTTGCGAATGATCGCATGCTGTTTTGCCATTTTATTTGTACCTACAGATAATACAATTGTTACGATTGATGATAGTGCTTCAGGAATCGCCGCAACAGCTACGGCTACTGCAAACATTAATGAGTGTAAAATAGCGGTTGTCATATCTTCTGTACTGTCGCCAAACCAGATTCGGCCAACTTCTACTAAAAATATGAGAATACAAAGGATTAGAATCCCGATGCCGAGCTTTTTACTGAATACATCTAGTTTTCGCTGCAATGGTGTTTGTTTCTCTTTTGCCGTTGCAATTAAGCCAGCTATTTTCCCAATCTCTGTTTGTTCTCCCGTACCGGTAACAACGAATGTACAGCGACCATAGACAACTAAGGAACTGCTAAACACCATATTTCGGCGATCACCTAAGGCTACTTCTTGCTCAATCGCTTCTTCATTTTTTTCGACAGCTTCTGATTCACCAGTAAGCATTCCTTCATTGACTTTTAACGAACCACTTTCTAGAATCCGCCCGTCCGCAGGTACATAATCACCTGCTTCCAGTAAGACCATATCCCCGACGACAAGCTCTCTAGCTGCTATTGTTTGTCGTTCACCATTCCGAATGACTTTCGCACTTGGAGCAGACATATTCTGTAACGCTTCAAGTGAGCCTTCAGCCTTTTTCGTTTGGACAACACTAATAACAGAATTAATGATGAGAACAAGAAAAATAATGATCGACTCAACTACTTCTCCAAGGGCTAACTGTACCCCAGCCGCAATTAAAAGGACAATGACCATCGAATCTTTAAAGGTTTCTAAAAATATTTTCCACGTTGGTACTTTTTCTTTCCCTTTAATTTCGTTATAGCCGTCTCTTTCCAATCGTTTTTGTACTTCTTGCTGGGTTACCCCATTTTCTGCTGTTTGCAAATGCTCGAGAACCGTTTCTTTACTCTCACGATAGAATTGCATTGATAACATGCTCCTTTCCTCATATTTTATATTATTCCTTTATCTGCTTTTTTTAAATAAATAAGGATGTAGAAAGAAGTTGTGGTTGCCTATCAACTATCGTTTTATATCGATAAACGATTTTAAGAGTATTGAGAGATGGTAACCCTGACAATTTTAAGTATGAACTTAAAGAATGGGTATGATATCTAATTAAGGAGATTTCTTTCGTTCAATATCTTAAGACAAGGAGTATTCGTATGAAAGCTAGTTGGAATATATTCATTAATGACATAAGAAATATTCGTACAAACTGGGCAGCTGCTGTTGTAATTGCTGGATTAGTCATACTGCCATCCCTTTATGCTTGGTTGAATATAAAAGCATCTTGGGATCCATACGCTCAAACCGACCAAATCCCTATTGGCATTGTGAATGAAGACAAGGGCTCCATAGTACGTGATCAAGAGATTCATGTTGGAGATGAAATCATAGACACATTACAAGAAAACAAATCAATGGACTGGCGTTTTGTAAATCGTGAAGTGGCAATGGATAAATTAGAATATGGAGATTATTATGCTGTATTAGTTATCCCAGAAAATTTTTCAGAAAGATTAGGAACAGTGATTGGTGACCATCCAGGTAAAGCAAGTGTAGAGTACTATGTGAATGAAAAGATTAACGCTATAGCACCCAAAATAACAGAAAAAGGGGCAAGTGTGATTGTTGAACAAGTTACCAGTCAATTTATATCAACAGTTAATGGGATTATTTTTGAGATATTTAATGAATTAGGGATCGAGTTGAAAGAAAACTTGCCTGACATAAAAAACTTCGAACATTATATTTTTACGTTGGAAGAGAAACTGCCGGAAATTCATAAAATCCTGACTGAAACGACTGAAGATGCCGAGCGAGCAGATGGTTTGATTGAACAGGCACATAGTCTTACTACTAGAGCCAGAAAGGCAACAGAAAGTGGATTGCAAATTATCGATGAAACGGCGCAATTTCTCGAAAAAGCTGAAAAGCGCTTGGATGAGATAGCTCCAAAAGTTAAAGAGGATTTAGGGAAAATTCAAAATATGTTAGCACGAGTAGAGGATTTTGAAGAAACTATTAATAGTGCGGGAATTGATTTTACAAAAGAAAAGCAATTAAATGATTCATTAAATGAACAAATAAATGAAATGCTCCAATCTATCGATACAATTGAGGAGGCACTTGACCAATATCAAAAACAAAATAACAACGATGAGCAGGAAGGGGAACCAAATCAAAATCTAGATTCGATTCGTAATGCGTTAAGTGAGCTGACTCAAATAAGAGAGAATTTAAAACAGTTACAAAATCAAGTTCAAACCATTAATTCGCTATTAGAAGAAAAACAAGAGGAAATAAATGCAATTTTTGCTGAGTTACAAGGCCGGACAGTGAAAGAAATTGGACGAGTAGATGCATTTGTTAAGGAATATAATGAGACGATAGAACCGAGAATTAGAGCTGGGGTAACGAATGCCACAGATACTTTAACAGATGCACGCGGCATTCTTCTAGATATTCAATCTACGATTCCAGAAGTGGAAAGAATGTTATCACGAACAGAAGGCAACTTATCTGAGGCGAAGGGAATCCTGCATGATGTTAATGGAGAATTTCCTTATATAAATGAAAAAGTAAATGAGTTGGCTGGAAGAGTACGTACCATTCAAGGTGAAACGGATATAAATGAAATCATTCAGCTATTGCAAAATGATCCCGAAGCAGAGCGAGGCTTTTTTGCTGAGCCGGTAGTTCTTAATGAACATCGATTATTTACGATAGCTAATTATGGAACAGGAATGACTCCATTTTATACTGTATTAGCCATATGGGTTGGTGGTTTGTTGTTAATTTCCTTATTATCAACAGAGGTCCATCAAAAAGGAAATTATACAGATAGACAAATATATTTTGGACGATTATTCACTTTTATGAGTATAGGCTTATTGCAAACTGTCATTGTTACGATTGGGAATATTTTATTACTGCAAGTGGAGACAAAGGAGCCGATTTGGTTTGTCTTATTTGGCATTCTTTGCAGCTTTGTATTTATGGCCATTGTGTATACATTAGTATCTGTTTTTGGGAATGTAGGCAAGGCTCTTGCAATTGTTCTATTAGTACTACAAATTGCTGGTTCAGGGGGGACTTACCCTGTTGTTTTGCTCCCTGAATTTTTCCAATTTATTAACCCATTTTTACCTTTCACTTATGCAGTTGGATTACTTCGTGAAGCGGTTGGGGGAATGGTATGGGACAGAGTATTGGACGATGTTATTTATATTTTGATATTCCCAGCAATCGCACTCGTCATAGGAGTATTTCTGAAAGCAACGATCAATAAGCATACAGAAAAATTCAAACAAAAAACAAAGGAATCAGGATTATTGCATTAAAAATATAGATAGAACTTTTAGTGTGATGTGAAAACGATAAAAGCCGTACCTGCTAACGAGTAGGGTACAGCTTTTCGATAAAGTCCAGATTGAATATGGTTTCTAAAATCAGCCAAGGAATAGCAGTTCGTTAATAGCAGGAATTTTTCCTGCTATTTTCCTTATGGGCGTGTTTTTCGGGCAAATAAGGGAAGTTTTTCCGCTTATGAAGTGAAAAAACGTTGATTTATGAATGTTTCGAGTCAATAGGCGGAATTTCTTCCGTTATTTCTGCCAGTTGGAATAGCAGTTCGTTAATAGCAGGAATTTTTCCTGCTATTTATTAGCACCATCTCGAGGCTCGAGAGCCAAAACTGATAGACATGAAATTCACATCCAAAAAAAATCTATAATTCAACAATGAAAAATTATACAATGAACTTAATAAAAACAAAGGTGGTGATATTGTGCCGACACAAATTGCGTTTTTTGGATCTAGAGCAATGGTGGAGCAAGCCCAAGCATACACGAAAGACAGAACCGATATTTTATTAATTCCATTCATTTATAACAAACCTGAAGATGTCGTAAAGGACATTGACAAGGCAATCTATTGCGATGTGCTTCTGTTCTCAGGTCTATTACCCTATTATTTTGCCCAAGAGATTTTAACAACTTATAAGAAACCATGCTTGTATATCCCAATAAACGAGTACATGCTTTCCATTTCCCTTTTTCAATTACTGTACCATGAGGGCTACAGACTCGAACGAATCTCCATTGATATCCCAGATAGCTCTATTCTTTTACAGTGCCTTCATGATGTGCATCTTCAAGAAGATTTAATGTGGCTGATCGATTATCCATACATTTTTGATAAAAAAACATCCGCCCATTTTTCAACGAATAAGATTATGGCGTACCATGAGCACCTTCATCAACAAGGAGAAGTGGATATTACCTTAACAAGTATTCATGCCGTTTATGACGGGTTACAAGCAAAAGGCATCCCTTGCAGAAAATTGATTGACCCAAAGAAAAATGTGTTAGAAGCGATGGACGAAGCAATCGCTCAATCCAATATCTATCAGGCAAGGCAATCGCAAATGGCAGTTGGTTATATTTCATTACAATCAGAGACCCTAGCGGAAAATGTGGTCCAAGAGCTCTTCCAATATATTGATGAAGAGTTTGAAAGTTCGACTCGATATTTGAAGAATGGGCTATTGACGTTTTACAGCACGAGAGGAAGTCTGGAGCAGACAACAAGATACTATCAAGTTTTTCCCGTTCATCAATTGAAGATCCCAATGAAACTAGGGGTTGGGTTTGGACTAACACTTAATGAGGCGAAGCGTAATGCGAAAATTGCTTTGTCGCATACGGAAAAGTATGAAGGAACCAATATTGCCTTTATTGTCACTGATACTGAAACACTTATTGGGCCATTGGGGGAAAAAGAGAGTAAGTCCTACCAATTAAAAAGCTACGATAAACAAATTCAAGAATGGGCCAAAAAAGCAGGGGTGAGCGTTGCGAAGCTGAATCAATTTTTGTCTTTTGTGGAGTCATTACCGAAAAACCAATTTACAACAGAGGATCTTGCCAATAGTTTTTCCGTTACAAGGCGCTCTGCTGAACGATTATTGAAAAAACTTATCGATCTACAACTCGTTTATAAAATTGGCGAAGAACAGCTTTATCAATACGGAAGACCTAGGGGCATCTATACGTTTCTAGTAAAATAGCCATTTCACTTATGGGAACTTTGTATTGACAGTCTAGAAAATGTATATTTATAATTAACTTAAAATTATTAACATTCGAAAAAGTAGTGAGGAAAGGAGTTATCACACGAAAAAGCGACATATTAGCGACGTTAGATTGGTGCAACACAAAAAGAAGAGGAACGAACTCCATTTTTAAAAAGCGACATATTAACGACGAAAAAGGCAGTAGCAAGAATTCGAATAGTGAAGAGGAGCGAAGATCATGTCAGCAAACATCGAAAAAGTTAGTCCAGAGGTTCCGCCGCAAAAATGGAAAGTTCCCCATGTATTTGTCATTTTATTTTCCGTTATTATTATTGCATCGATCAGTACATATTTGGTCCCCGCTGGTGGGTATGATCGAGTTGAAAATGAACAAGGAAGAACGGTTGTGGTCGATGGAAGCTACCATGCCCTCGATAGCACACCTGTCTCTTTTCTCGAAATCTTTCAATCGATTCATAAAGGAATGGAATCATCTGCAAGTATTATTTTTTACATCTTTATTGTCGGTGGTTCTTTTGGAATATTACGTGCTAGCGGAGCGATTGAAGGGGCGGTTCATAGTATTACAGGAAAATTGAATGGAAAAGAACATTTCCTTATTCCTGTCCTGATGACATTTTTTGCACTTTCCGGAGCGATGCTCGGTTTGGCGGAAGAAACGATTCCATATATAACAATTATTGTCCCACTAGTCATTATGGTCGGCTTTGATTCGATCGTTGGGGCAGCCATTGTGTTACTTGGAACATCAGCTGGTTTCACGGCAGCCTTCATGAATCCATTTACAGTGGGTGTTGCCCAAGGTATTGCGGAAATTCCGATTTTTTCAGGCATGCTTTTACGAATCATTTTCTTAGTTATTTTCTTAGGTGCGAGTATTTGGTATGTTATGCGCTATGCAAGTAAGGTGAAGAAAAACCCAGAGTTAAGCTTAGTCTATAATGAAAGCCAAGAAGTGCTTGGTAGTTTAGGAAGCCAGAAAAATGTCGCCTTTACTGGAAGACATAAAGCAGCTTTTGCGATTCTACTTATTGCCCTTATTGCTTTGGCCTTTGGTGTTATAAAATTTGGCTGGTATTTAAATGAAATTGCCGGACTATTCATACTTATGGGAATTGCCATTGGTATAGTGTCAAAAATGTCTTTTAGTAAGATGGCAGAATCCTTTGTTAACGGTTGTCAAGTCCTCGTCCTTGGGGCGCTCGTTGTAGGGGTTGCCTATGGAATTCTCGTTATTCTTCAAGATGGAAATATCATGGATACAATTCTTTACTCACTTGCCAACGCAGTAGGCGCATTGCCATCACAATTATCGGCGATAGGGATGTATGTCGTTCAATGCTTAATCAATTTTATTGTTCCATCAGGAAGTGGACAGGCAGCATTAACGATGCCAATTATGACTCCATTATCTGATTTAGTAGGAGTTACAAGACAAACGGCTGTATTAGCGTTTCAATTCGGTGATGGAATTTCCAATATTTTCACGCCAACATCTGGTTATTTCATGGCGGGGTTAGCTTTAGCGGGAATTTCATGGATTAAATGGGTCAAATGGATTTGGCCGCTTATCTTAATTCATTACTCTCTTGGTGCAATATTTGTATTAGTGGCTCACCTAATTGGCTATCAGTGATCCAATAGAAATGAAAGAAGGTCTTACAATGGATTGGTCAATCTTACAAGGAAGAATGGTACAGTACCGACGCCATTTTCATCAATATCCTGAAGTTTCTCATCATGAGGTGAAGACGCGGGGATTCATTCAAAAAGAACTAGAATTATTAGGATTGAAACCATTTTCTTTTTCGGGAAAAGATGTTGCCGTTGAGATTGAAGGAAGGGCTCCTGGAAAAATGGTTGCCCTCCGAGCAGATATGGACGCTTTACCGATTAATGAAGAAACTGGACTTCCTTTTGCCTCGAAAAATAACGGCACGATGCACGCATGTGGACATGATGGACATATGGCGATTTTGCTAGGTTTGGTCCATTTCTTTAAAGAGAATCAGCATCAATTTAATGGCTCCATCCGCTTTATTTTCCAACACGCTGAAGAGTCAATTCCAGGTGGAGCCCGTGAAGTGGTAGAAGCTGGCGGTCTAAAAGGAGTCGATGCGATTTTCGGGTACCATCTTTGGCAACCACTTCCTGCAGGCACGATTGGTGTTCGGTCAGGTCCTGTAATGGCTGGGGCGGATGAATTCAATATCCGCATTTTCGGAAAAGGTGGTCACGGTTCGATGCCAAATGAAACTGTCGATCCAACCTTAATCGCTGCGATGGCGATCATGCAAATCCATACGATTGTAAGCCGGTCATTAAATCCAATCGAACCAGCGGTTATTAGTATTGGGGAGCTTAAATCAGGATCGACCTATAATGTCATTCCGGATCAAGCCACTCTCTCTGGAACCGTACGTCACTTCAATCCACATGTATCAAAGCAGGTTCATAAGAGACTAGCAGACATCCTCGCTGGAATTTGTCTTTCCTACGGTGCTAAATATGAGCTTGACTACTCTTATGGAGATCCACCGGTTACAAACAATGAAAAACTGTATGCGATTATGAAAGAAAAAGCGATTGATCTATTTGGTGAATCAACTGTGGTGGAAATGGATCCACAATTAGGTAGCGAAGATTTTTCCTACTATACCGACCGTATTCCAGGAATGTATACATTCATTGGGGTTGGCAATAAAGACCTTCCATATGGTCACCATCATCCCAAATTTGATTTGGATGAAAATATGTTCGTACCGACCGTTAAGCTGTTATCAGATGCAGTGGTACATTACTTAAATAATGGAGAGATTTTATGAAAATCATCTCGGCGACAGTCTATGGTATTCATTTACCTTTTATCGAACCATTTATTATTAGCTATCATACGTACGAGAATATGCCGTCGGTCATTCTAGAATTACGGACAGATGACGGACTCGTTGGATATGGCGAAGCGACACCTGATGAACATGTGACAGGTGAAACATTCGATGGAGTCATAAGTGCCTTAACGAAATTTCTATTGCCTGGAATGATCGGAGAAAGTCCTTTTCAAATTGAAGCGATTCATGAAAAAATGGCTCAATTATTGTATGGCAACACTTCTGCTAAAGCGGCGATTGATATTGCCTGTTATGATTTAATGGGAAAAAAAGCAGGAGTACCTGTTTATGATTTATTAGGTGGACGCTATCACAATCAGCTTGAAGTCCCGAAAGTTCTTAGCATTTTAGAACCGGAAGTAATGGCAAAACAAGCGAAAGCAGCCAAAGAAGAAGGCTATGCCTCTATTAAACTAAAGGTCGGAACAGATGCAAAAAAGGATGTTGAAAGAATCCGTGCCGTACGAGCAGCTGTTGGCCCACACTTTTCCATTAGAGTGGATGCCAATCAAGGTTGGGTCACATCAGCTCAAGCTATCTCCGTTATTCGTCAAACAGAGGAATATGACATGGATTGGATCGAACAGCCTGTCGTTGCACATGATATTGACGCTTTAGTAGAAGTGAGAGCCAAAACGACTATACCCGTGATGATTGATGAAGGACTTCATAGTTTAAAAGAAATGCGAGAGGTCATTTCGAAAAAAGCGGCCGACAAAATCAATATTAAACTGATGAAGTGTGGCGGACTGTACCGAGGGAGTCAACTTGTTCATATCGCCGAGATGGCAGGAATCACCTGTCAGGTCGGCTCAATGGTCGAATCATCCGTTGCCTCAGCGGCTGGACTACATCTGGCAACAGCGAAAAAGGCCATTCAAAGCCATGAACTTGTAGGACCATTAATGTTTTCAAAAGATGTCGCACAATTGCCTTTCACGAAGAAATTCATCTCCTTGTCAGATAAACCTGGCTTAGGAATTGAAATGGACATCAAAAAACTAGAAGAATTGACTAGTAGAAAAATAGAAGTGAACGGCTAGAGAAGAGGGCTCTTTTCGTCAACTTTGTTGCTAAAATAGACAAGAGCGGCCAGCGAATAATGCCGGGTGAAATTAATGTGTGGGTGTAAATGTCGGTGTTTGAATGAATATTTGAGACATTCATATTATGGATTGGCTGTATATCAGGTCCTAAAATTAATAAATTCGAGATAACCACGTGCATTTACGAAAAATCACGAGTACAACGAAATGATAAGACTGCTAGAAGAGAAATATTGGCAGTCTTTTCTTCATTTTAGGAGAAGGAGAAGAGGATATGAGTAAAATTAAGGAGAGACTTTTAGCTGAATATGATTTTAGGCTCGATTATTCAGGGGTTCAGGGAGAACGACTTGCTTCGAGAATTCAAGCGATAGCCAACATTGGATTGACAAATGATTTAGGCTCATGTCGAATCGGCTTTTCCGATGAAGAAAGGCAAGCAAAAGAGCTTGTCAAACAATGGATGACAGGGGCAGGGCTTGAAGTGAGAGAAGACATGGCTGGAAATGTTTTCGGTAGATTAGTAGGCAAACAAAATGAGCTTCCAGTCATTATGTCTGGTTCACATCTTGATACAGTTCCAAATGGCGGGCATTTCGATGGTGTGTTAGGTGTTCTTACCGCATTGGAAGCGATCGAAGCATGGAAAGCGACGAATGTACAACCAATTAGATCCTTTGAAATGGTGATTTTTTCCGATGAAGAAGGCTCAAGATTTAATTCTGGTCTTACCGGTAGTCAAGCAATGATGGGCTATTTAGCTAATTTGCCAATAAAAGATTATGAAGGAGTACCTTTTGAAGAGGTACTAGAAAAAAACGGGCTTTCTGCCGATACTTTTTTCTCTGCATCAAGAGACCCCAATGAAATAGCCGCCTTTGTTGAAGTGCATATTGAGCAAGGGAAACAGCTTGAGAAGAATAATAAACCAGTAGGAATCGTAACAGGAATTTCTGGACTATTTGGTTTAGAACTTTCCTTTATCGGACAAGCAGGACACGCTGGTAACACCCCAATGAATGACCGCAAAGATGCATTAGTTGCAGCAGGTGAATTTATTCTAATGAACAGCACATTACCGAAAAAGGTTAGTTCATCGGCTGTATCGACAGTGGGTCAGGTGCATGTTTTTCCAAATGGCAGCAATGTAATCCCAGGAGAAGTAAGACTTAGTGTTGATGTACGCGACATTCATAAGGATTCATTAGAAGAGTTAGCTGGCTTAGTTATTCAAGAAGCAAAACGAATTGCCGAAATTCATCATGTAGAAGTAAAATGGGAGAAAACATTAGACGTTGCTCCAGTTCCTGTAGAAAGGAAAATGCAAGAGCTACAAGCAGAGTCACTTAAGGAAAATGGAATTGAGCCCATTTATATTCCCAGTGGTGCAGGACATGACGCTATGATTGTTGGACGACAAATCCCAATCGCCATGTTCTTTGTCCGCAGCCAAGACGGAATCAGCCACAATCCAAAAGAATGGACGAGTTTGAATGACTGTGTCACAGCGGCCCATGTGTTGAAGGGGTTTTTGGAGAAGTTGGAGAGGGCATTATAACTTAAAGTAGAAGGGTTGTCGTCTTTGGGACTACCCTTCTTAGTATTTGTTTCTGATTTGTTCGTAAAGACTTCAGTCATTCCAAGTATATTGGAATAGAAAGCAGCTGCTTCTGTTTGGTTGTTCACTTGGATAGCGATATTATTAGTCAAATCGAACTCGGAATTTTAATTGATTTTCCGTTTCGGATGATAGCCTTCTTGACCAGATGGAAGCAAATCAAATAAGTACCAGACAGAACAGAACTCATCCCCAGGTCCAAATGGGGCATTAGCGACATGAGAGATGGTACCATCGGTATCTTTTTGGAAAGTGGAGACTCCAGGATATTGATAGCCATCTTTTCAAAAACTAATCTTCCGTATGAGCAAATTAAAGATGATTTGAAAAATCTATTAATAGAGTTCGGTCCTCAAAGACAAAGGTATCACCCAGAGCATCCTTTTGTTCGTCTTTATAATGATGGAATTTGGGACTTATCTAGTGATGTGGATAGTACGAATTATAGTGATTCACTTTTACTAAAGAATAATGTGATTGGAAGTTTTAAAGACGAGATATTGGAACTACTTGAAAATGATTTAACTCTTATGCAAGAGGTAGCAGATGTAATTCTACATGGGCACTTTGCTGAATCTCTTCACGAAGAAATATTGAATGCAGTAGGTTTAAAGTTTCAATATATTAGAAAAAAACAGAGGGATCCGAAGTTTAGAAATAAAATTTTACAGGCGTATGAATATAGTTGCGCAATTTGTGGATTCAATGTTCGACATGGACAAAATTTAGTAGGCGTGGAAGCTGCGCATATTAAGTGGCATCAAGCTGGAGGTCCAGATGTAGAGGAAAATGGACTGGCCTTGTGCACGATGCATCATAAGCTATTTGATAGAGGCGTATTTACTTTTTTTCGAAAATAAGGAAATGCTTGTATCAGAAAGAGCCCATGGTACACATGGATTTGATGAGTGGTTAATACGATATCATGGGCAAAAAATAAAAGAACCCATACACCCAAGCTACTAACCAAAAGACTTATTTTTACATGGCACGTGAAAGAAGTATTTAGAGGTCCTGCTAGATATCAGATGAACAATTAATATTGATTACAGTAAAGGAGAATTAGGATGATTTATGAAACGCTTTATAAATATCATGAACTTTCTATCAAGGATAGCAATCATAGATTCAAGTCATGGGAACATTGTTATAATTTTTTCTCACAAAACTATCATAATTTAAAAGATGAAAAAATATTAGATCAAGCTAGTCTTCATTTAGCTTTCTATCTTGCTAGTTGGGGTATGCTGAGGGGGAGTTCATTTCTACTTCAGAAGGACTATAAGGTTCATTTACATTTCTTGAAAAAGATAGTGTTGAATCCAAGTTATTTTCATTACTTTGATAAAAGTCAGCCATTCGATTATGACTATAGTGCAGATATTAATAATCTTATAAACGAATCTAAAAAAGCTTATCAAGACAATATTCATGAAATAAACGGTGAACCGTCAATTGTTAATGTAACAGATACTTTGGCTTCAAAGATATTACTAGGTGTATATGGAAATGTTCCTGCATATGATCGATATTTCAAAGAGGCTTTATCATTATTTGAAATTAGAACGCAATTTAATGAATCAAGTTTGCAGGAATTAATAGATTTTTATAATCAAAATATTGAAGAATTTGAGAAATGTAAGAAGCTCTTCAGTAATGACGGGGTACATTACACACCTATGAAGTTGTTAGATATGTTCTTCTGGCAGATTGGATTTATGATGGACAACCTAAGTATGCACTTGGATGCCTTGAAGAGTATCAACGACTTTGCAATCCAATACAAATCGAGCAAAAAAATTGAGATAACCTCAAATATAAGTTACCGACCGATTAATAGTAATGGAAGGATAGTAGTCGGTAAAGGATTAACAGAAGAAATTCGTAAGTACGTCATTTCTAAATTGAGCATTGCTCGTGATAGTGGAGAAGATTACATCGACCTAAGATCTGGTGATATACATAAGGAAATGGGTTTGAGAGATAGGTTACCCTCTGTTTGTGGAGCAATGGAGTCATTAGGAGTGTTCAGATTTACAATTATAAGAGATACTCCTAGTGGAAAGAGTTCTACTAGGGTTGTAAGATACTTTTTAAAAGGGTAGTTGCAGCAGTGACTACCTTTTTGGTAAAGACTTAATGATGTAAAATTCAATTTATCAAAGGACGTACCTGTCAAACTAGAAAGGTGAAGTGTAAGAAACCTTCTTTTCAAATTAGTGACTGAAGGTGAAACTATACATACATATATGAGATAATAATTATATTAGTTCCTTTTATACAAGGATATAAATCTGGGAGTGGATGTTAATGAAATGGTCTGAAGTTCGCGAGCATTTTCCAGAGAGGTGTGTGTCTTAGTAGAAGCAATTAAATCTGAAACAAGAGGAAAAGAGAGAATTATCGAAGAAATGTCGTTAATCGATGATTTTGAGAACGGTAATGCAGCATGGAAAGAGTATAAAAAACTACACGCAGAAAATCAAAGTCGTGAATTATATATATTTCACACGAATAATAAGGAAATAAAGGTAATTGAGCAACCATATATTGGGGTGCGGAGAAGAGTATGAAATTTGAAATGGCAGATCATTTGCCTTTAGTCTCTGTTAGGATTGAATACAACGGAATAAAAAAGACTTTTAGTAATATTTTACTTGATACCGGATGTTCTTCGACCATTTTAGATACGGACTTATGTGAAGAAATCGAGCTTATGCTTGATTTAGAAAATACCATTACTCGTAAAATGTATGAAATTGACGGTACGGAAATTTGCATTGAGCAAAAAGTGAGAGGCATGACAATAGATGAGTTCCAACTCGATAATTTCACTATACAACTTTGTGATGTCAGAGAAATGCACGGATTTGAGGGAATCATCGGCAGTGATTTTTTCTTGCCAATAAATTAATCATTGACTTCGAAAATATGGAAGTACGAAAAAACTAGCCACCACATTTCCTTGTACCTCCCACAACCGCGAACTGTTTTTAAAATCCCACAAAAGATTCTAGTATAAAGATAGAAGGTGATACGAAGCAACTATTTCAAAATTGCTAACGATATTGCTTTTTATTTTTTAATACAACTTGTGAATATTTTCACAAGTTAATATAACGAAGGAGGAGTCTGGTATGTTAAAACATTTATTTTCTTCAGGAAGAATTGGAACGATGGAAACGAGAAATAGGATAGTGATGACTGCGATGGGGAATTATTTAGCAAATCCCGATGGTAGTGTGTCTGATAAGGATATCGCTTTTTATGGGGCGAGGGCTAAAGGTGGAGTTGGCGTAGTGATAACGGAATGTGCATTTGTAGATGGTGAAAGAGGGAGAGGGAATTCTCATCAAATATCTGTTGCAGATGACCGTTTTATTCCAGGACTTAGACAGCTTGCGGACGAAGTCCATCACTATAACGGTAAGATTGTTGTGCAAATCTATCATCCTGGTAGACAAGGAATCAGTGTTTTAAATGGAAATTTGCCCATGATGGCACCTAGTGATATTGAATGCCCAACCGTTCATCAGCCTACTACCGCGATGACAAAAGATGAAATTTCAGAGCTAGTAGAGAAGTTCATTAAAGCGGCTGTAAGATTGAAAAATGCTGGTATTGATGGGGTTGAGGTCCATGGTGCTCATGGCTATTTAATTCATGAATTCTTAAGTCCTCGTGCAAATAAAAGGACAGATGAATACGGTGGAAGCTTAGAAAATAGAATGCGTTTTTTAGAAGAAATCGTGACAGGAATCAGAAATGAATGTGGAAAAGAATTTCCAATGCTCGTTCGTTTATCGGTTGAGGAGTTTGCAGATACTGTTGGATTTCCTGATGATGGCCTGCAACTTCCAGAAGGAGTGAAAATTGCCAAGCGCCTTGAGCAATTAGGAGTCGATGCGATCGATGTGAGTTCAGGAACTTACGAAACGATGAATACAGCGTGGGAACCTACTTCTTTCGAGCAAGGCTGGAAAATTCATTTATCAGAAGCTGTGAAAAAAGAAGTTAGCATTCCAGTTATAGGGGTAGCTGTTATTAGGGACCCTGAGTATGCGGATCAAATTATTGCCGAAGGAAAACTTGATTTCGTTGGGTCCGCAAGACAGCATTTTGCTGATGCTGAATGGTCTAACAAGGCAAAAGAGGGACGGATACATGAAATAAGAAAATGTATTTCATGTCTTCATTGTATGGAAACGTTAATGGGAGCAGATCAAACGCCAATTCCTTGTCAATGTGGAATTAATATTGAAGCTGGAAGGGAGCTTGAGTTTGGCGATTTCCGAGAAGATGGTAAAGGAAGAGTCGTGGCGGTAATAGGAGCAGGTCCAGCAGGGCTAGAGGCAGCAAGAATCTTGGCAGAACGAAAATTTAAACCTATTGTCTTTGAAAAAACTAATCGACTTGGTGGACAGTTAGAGTATGCTAGTAAGCCGCCAAACAAAGAAAAAATCAATTGGCTCATCGATTATTTAAAAGCTCAGGTAGAAAAATTTGATATCGATGTCAGACTTAATACGGCACCCACATTGGAGGAGCTTAAAGCATTGAACCCATATGCGGTATTTATTGCTCAAGGTTCAGCACCCGTCATTCCACATTTCATTCCAGGTTTTGATGGAGAAACAATATTGACACCAATTGATATATTAAGTGGAAAAGTATCGCTGCAGAATAAAAAAGTCGGAGTGATTGGTTCAGGAATGACGGGGATTGAAGTGGCTCACTTATTAGCGGAAGAAGGAAATAAGGTTAGCCTCTTTGAAATGGCCGATCAAATTGGCCCAGGATTATATTTCCAGAGTCTGATTGATGTCATGACCCATCTTGGACCATTGGGTGTTCCGATGTATCCAAAGCATAAATTATTAGCACTTGATCATGGGAAGGCAAGTTTTGAGGAGCTTGATACAGGAGAGACGAAGGAATTTATGTTTGATTATATTATTCTCTCACTTGGAACAAAGCCAAATACTGAATTAGTAGAAGAGATCCAATCGAACTTTGACAATGTTAGAATACTAGGAGATGCAGCAAAGCCAGGTAGAATTAGAGATGCAATGGAAACAGGTTATCTGAATGCATATGCATTATAGGATTAGTGGAAAAGTAGTATAATGTTGCTTAATGTTCATTAGTTAAGTCGCCGTGACAGTTTAAGAGCTTGTATACTATGGGTACAAGTTCTTTTCTTGTTTGAGGTGACGCCTAATGGATATTGCTGAATTAAAGTGTTTTCTAAAAGTATGTGAAACGAAGAATTTAACAAAGGCCGCTAAAGAGCTTTTTATTACACAGCAAGCTCTTAGTCGGACAATAAATAATATCGAAAAGCAGATGGGAATGAAACTATTTTATCGAAATTCGCGCGGGGTGACTCTTACGGATTTTGGAGAATTTCTATATTCAAAGGCGGATGAACTAATTAAGCAATTTGATCAGTTTCATGAAGAGATTCATCGTAAAGTAGAGAGTGAACAGAAAAGGTTAAAAGTAGGCTTTTCTCCCGGAATATTAAGAATCATAAAAGGAAAAGATGTATTAGAGCTTGGGAAGGATGAAATGGGAGTCGATATCGACATATTTGAATACAGCGATAAAGTGTGTGAAGTAAAGGTGTCAGAAGGTACCCTCGATCTAGCTCTGACAGCTAATCCAAGAAATGATATCCATTTTTCTTATTATCCATTAATGAAGCATTCACTTGTCGCAGTCGTTAACAATGAGCACCCTTTATCTAAAAAAGAAAACATTACTTTTTCGGATCTTAATAATGAAAAGCTGATATTGATTGATGATACCTTTCGTTTACCTGAGGTCGTCATGGAACATTTTAAGAAGGAAAACATTATACCTCAAATTTACAGTAAACTAAGCCATGATTTAAATCTAGCCTATGAATTTGTCACTCTCAATAAAGGGATATTCATCTTTATTGGAAGTTTAACAGATATAAATTCATACCGTGAAATTACTTGTATTCCTATAAATGTGCCCACTGCCGTTTGGGAAGTAGGTTTTATCGTTAATAAGAATTCGAAAATGAATCGAATGATGGAATTATTTATAGATTTGATGGTAGAGCGTTTTGGCTAACCATATCGTACAAAAAAGATAGGTCCTCAAAAAACCTGTCTTTTTCTGATCCCCCAAAAACACCCAAACCATCACGATGTAACCGCACACACCTGCGTCCACCTAACTTTTCCCACTCTTATTCCCAATCATATTCCCAACCCAAGCACATACAATGTCATATGCAAACGTACATGATCTCCTAAATGCTGATTTAGACATCAATGCTTTCACATAAAAAGTAGGGGGGATTTTTTGATTCGTCTTCCGATTGATGAGCCTGTGATTATTTTTGCCTTGGCGATGGTGATTTTCTTTTTAACGCCAATTTTGATGAAAAAAATGAAGATTCCAGGAATTATTGGTCCGATTATCGCAGGGGTCATGATTGGTCCTCATGGATTTCATTTGTTAGAAAGGGATCAAACGATTGTCTTGTTAGGGACGATCGGATTGCTGTTCATTATTTTCATTGCTGGCTTGGAATTAGACATTGATGGATTTAAAAAATATCGCAGGAGAAGCATTCTTTTTGGCTCGCTTTCCTTTACAATTCCACTCCTTTTAGGAACAGCTGTAGGTCTTCTATTTGACTATCGTTTAACGGCGTCCATCCTCCTTGGTTCTATTCTTGGTTCTCATACATTGCTGGCTTATCCAATTGCCAGTCGTTTGGGGATTGCGAAAAATAAGGCAGTTACAACAGCGGTAGGAGGGACGCTTCTTACAGATACATTCGCTTTGTTGGTGTTAGCTATCATCACAGGTGTTACCGCAGGTCAACTATCCGTCTATTTTTGGGTGAAAATGATTCTATCGTTAATGGTGTTCGTTGCCATCATTCTATGGGGAACTCCGAAATTATCTAGATGGTTTTTCCGAAATGCAGAAAATGAAGGGGTAGCCAATTTTTCGTATGTGATGGTGATACTTTTTGTTTCAGGATTTTTGGCAATTGTCGCAGGGATGCAACCGATTATCGGAGCTTTTTTGGCAGGGTTAGCCTTAAATCGTTTTGTTCTTGAACATGGAACATTGATGAATCGTATTCGCTTTTTAGGAAATGCCTTATTTATTCCATTCTTTTTATTATCAGTAGGAATGTTAATGGATTTAAGTGTCCTTTTCAACAATCCAAAGGCGTGGATTGTTACAGCTGCGATTGTTTTTTCCGTATTTATTGGGAAAGCTTCTGCACCATTTATGATTAGTAAAATTTATCGATATTCAAGGCAAGAGCGAAATGTCATAGTTGGATTAACGATTCCGCAAGCTGCTGCTACCCTGGCTTCTACATTAGTTGGGTTTGAAGTGGGACTGCTCGATCAAGCAACTGTAAATGCGGTCATCATCATGATTTTACTAACCTGTATGGTTGGACCCTATTTAGTTGAAAAGTTTGGCAGGAAATTAGCACTGCAAGAGGATCAGCAACCGAACGAATATCATGAAGGACCAGAACGAATTTTGATCCCGTTAGCAAATCCACAGACAATGGAGTCATTGATCGATTTAGCGAATTTAATCAAAGGCTCTCATACGGATGACCAGCCCTTATATACGTTAACCGTTGTGCAGAAAGACATTAGAAAAGTCCAAGAAGAGGTCGCACATGCAGAAAAAATGCTTGGTCATTCGGTCATGTATGCCTCCGGTGCTGAGATTCCTGTTCGTCCGATCACTCGTGTAGATCGGAATGTCGCAAATGGAATCATCAGGGCGATTACAGAAGAAAGGATTAGTATGGTTGTGATTAGCTGGGATGCTGAAAGGAAGACGAACAGGTTATTTGGCAGTATTATTGATCGCTTTGTCGATCAAACGAATCAAGCTGTTTTAGTCTCAAAATTAGGGCATCCTGTACAACCAACAAGGAGAATTATTTTAATCATTCCCTACGGATCAGACCATAAACCAGGATTTATTGAAGCATTCCAGAGGATCAAAGTATTGACCAGTCGACTAAGTGCTTCTCTGTTCATTCTCGTACTTAATGATTCTATCGAAACGTATGAAATGCACATAAAGAAAACAACGCCAGATCCACCTTTTGAGTTAAGGCGAGTGAATAGTTGGCTCAACTTACAAACAGAGTATGTGCCTAAGTTTCATGGAGATGATTTGGTGATCATATTGAGTGCGAGAAGAGGAACGATTGCGTGGCATCCAGAGCTTGAGGTGTTGCCAAAACGATTGGCCAAAATCAATCAGCATAATTTCATTGTGTATTATCCAGCCGAAAAAAAGGAAGTCGACATACGGGGATCGAGAGGGTTTCAAATCCCAAAAGAGGTATTATTTAAAAAGGATTATGAGGACTATGATTGATAATTTCACCATTCGCATGAATAATGCATTAAAAAACTGTGTCGAGGATTTTCACTCACACAGTTTTTTGTTTGGAAAAGTTTATTTATCTTTCTTCGAATGAACAATCGGTTTAAATCCACCCAACTCAACCCATTCTGTACTTCCATCTTCTAATGTGACTTTAAAGAAATATTCCTGATCGGTTTCCTCAATGTCTGCGACCTTCACATTTTGGGTTTGATAGAATTCAGTGATTTCTTGGAAGATGTGGTCGGTAATGATTGATTTAACTGACGGTGATTTAGCCAATTTTACTTCATGTTTTTCATCTGTTGGTGGTTTTTCGTTTTGATTGTAGATCCCTTGCAATAGTTTGATAACTTCTGAGAAGCCTAGGAAGACAAGTCCACAAATAATTCCTGAAATAAAAATGGACCAGCCTAACATACTTTGTAGTTGTCCAAGAAAGTAGTAGTCAAGACTTGTGCCATAAAGTAGACCTGATACAGCACTACAAGCAATGATAAAAATCCCTACGAAAAATAGTGCTGTGGCAATCGGATTATTCCTTTCTAGCATATAATTTCCTCCATTATCCATTTAAGGGGATTATATCATATGTATATAATGAAACTTAACGAATTTTACAAATAATATTACTGAAGAACTGACAATATATAAGAACTAAAGCATATGCCAAAGGTCATTTTAATAAAAAATATCTGCCAAGAAGGAATTTAGGACTGGGAGTTTAATCTCATTAAAGAACAAAAAATAAATAGTATAATTAGCAGAAGAATGTTGAAAATTCGATAAAATAAGTAAAAATTTTTAACGTCCTGTTTCTAATTGGTTAAATTTTCGTTAAAAAGAACGAAAAGGCTAGAAGTCGTGGTAAGTTGGTAGTAAAGATCTCAAGCTTCCTACCATAATAGGGAAAGGAGGAATAGGTTTAAAATGGTAGAGGGAAGTGAAGGGGCTATAAAAGAGGTTAGAGGAGGAAAACACTTGAAAAGGCTTAGAAAAAAATTAGTTGCTTTATCGACCATTTTCGTCATGTTGCTAAGTATGGTTCTCCCATATCGAACACAGGCAGCTGAGACAATCACGGTGGCAGAAGCTATCGAGAATAATTCTGGAACAGCAACAGTGGTAGGCTACATAGTAGGTTATACAACTAGTGGAGGTGGTGGCAAAGCTACATATGATTTTGAGGCACCTTTTTCAGCAGATACAAACTTTGCCATTGCCGATAGTCCGACCGAAAGAGATGCAACGAAAATCTTACCCGTTCAGCTTCCTAGTAGTTTTCGATCTACTTTTGGATTAGCAACAAATCCAACGATTATTGGGGAAAAGGTATATATATCTGGTTCTCTTGAAGCTTATTTCTCAGTACCTGGCCTTAAATCGCCAACGGCCATTTCCTTTGATGGAGCGTCTGAACCGCCAGAAGAAGGACCGATTGAGGGTGTGACAGGGCTTAAAATTCATGATATTCAAGGTCAATCCCATACTTCGCCTTATCAAGATCAAAATGTTGTTGATGTACCTGGGATTGTTACCTATGTAGTAGACAGTAGCAATTTCTATATGCAAGATCCAAATCCAGACGACAATCCAAATACAGCAGAAGGTTTACTTGTCTATAAGCCGTCACATGGTGTTGAAGTTGGTGATCGGGTGGATGTTTCAGGTCTCGTTAAAGAATGGGTATTAGACGGCTATGATGAAAAGCTTCAAACCGATTTAGCGATGACAGAGATTAATGCGCAAAATGGACGGATTACGAAAGCATCAAGTGGAAATGAACTTCCTGAACCTATCGTAATTGGGCGTGATGTGATTCCGCCGACTTCTGTAATTGATAATGATCAATTTGCTGAATTTGATCCTTCTGAAGATGGCATTGATTTTTACGAAAGTCTTGAAGGAATGCTTGTTTCCATTGAAAATCCAACTGTTACTGGACCGCAAAAATATGGAGAAGTTCCGATTATTACCGGACAAGTTGAGGGCAAAGCTTATACGAAAGAAGGAATTCCTCTTCTAACAGAAGAAAATCAGAATCCTGAGAAAATGCTTCTTCAACTAGATGACCGTAGCTATGTGACAAAAGCAGGTGATTCCTTTGATGGAACCGTGACTGGCGTTGTGAGCTACACGTTTAGCAACTATAAAATTTTAACAAAAGCAGCTGATTTACCTGAGCTTGTTGAGCGTGAAAGAACGAATGAAGTGACAACAATCGAAAAAGAAGAGGATAAGCTTACAGTCGCTAGTTACAATATTGAAAACTTTGTCGCAACTGATACAGCTAAGCGCGATAAGTTAGCTAAATCGATGGTCGAAAATTTAGGCTCACCAGACATTATTGGGTTAGTGGAAGTGCTAGATGAAAGTGGAGAAACAGATAATGGTGTCGTTAAAGCAGACGCCAACTATAAGGCGTTAAGTGATGCGATTGCAGGTTTTGGTGGAGCGACGTATGCCTGGACCGAAATTGCTCCAGCGGATAAACAAGACGGTGGTGTCCCAGGTGGAAATATCCGCGTCGGGTACTTGTATAATCCTGAGCGTGTAACGTTAAATGAAGCTCCAAAAGGAGATGCAACAACCGCAGTTGCCTATGAAAATGGCTCACTTACATTGAACCCAGGTCGTATTGACCCAACGAATGCAGCATTCAATAACAGCCGTAAGCCATTAGCAGCAGAGTTTACCTTCCAAGGGGAAGAAGTCATTGTCATTAACAATCATTTTAATTCAAAGACAGGGGACCAACCGTTATTCGGAAGAAATCAACCACCTTTCCTTGGAAGTGAAGCGCAACGTATTGAAATAGCGACGATTGTGAACCACTTTGTTTCTGATATAAAAGAACAAAACGCAGATGCCAATGTCGTCGTACTTGGCGATTTAAACGATTTTGAGTTTTCGGCACCACTTCAAGCTTTAAAAGGGGATGTACTAACAAACTTAGTTGAAACTCTACCAGAAACAGAGCGTTACACATATAACTATCAAGGAAATGCGCAAGTGTTGGATCATATTTTAGTATCCAATCGATTAGCTGCAGGGGCAGAACTTGATATCGTTAACTTTAACTCTCCTTATATGGCAGAGCATGGACGTGCGAGTGACCACGATGCACTAGTTGCCCAGCTTGATTTGGCGGTAGAAGAAGGTCCGTTTACATTATCCCTTCTCCATACAAATGATACACATGCTTACGTAGAACAATTCCCAAGACTGTTTACAGCGGTAGATGAATTACGTGCGGAAAAGGAAAATAGTCTCTTGTTGAATGCAGGAGATGTATTCTCAGGAACGTTGTACTTCAGACAGTATTTAGGTTTAGCTGACCTGTATTTTATGAATCAATTAGACTTTGATGCGATGACCCTTGGAAATCACGAGTTCGATAAGGATTCTGCGACATTAGCGAACTTTATTTCTCAAGCTCAATTCCCAATCGTCTCGTCTAATATTGACATGACCAATGACCCTGAGTTAGGACCTTTATTCAATGATAGAATTGGTGGGAATAATGAACAAGGAGAAATCTTCCCAGCGATTATTAAAGAAGTCGACGGAGAAGAGGTAGGGATTTTTGGATTAACGACAGAGGATACAACATTCCTAGCGAACCCTGGAGAACATGTCGTGTTTGAGGATTCATTCGAAAAGGCGAATGAGACTGTTGCCCTTTTAGAAGCACAAGGGATTGATAAAATTATCGCCTTGTCTCACTTAGGTTATCAACCGGATGTCAATTTAGCTGAACAAGTGGATGGGATTGACGTCATTGTTGGTGGCCACTCCCATACGACACTGGAAGAACCGGTTGTCGTGGAAAAGGAAGAGCCTACGTTAATTGTACAGGCAAATGAGTATTTAAATTACCTGGGAGTCCTGGATGTCACTTTTGATGAAAATGGCGTCATTGCCGATTTTGCTGGTGAATTGAAGGCCTTAAGTGAGTATGCAGAAGACCCAGATGCATTAGAAAAAGTTGAGGAATTTAAAGAGCCATTAACAGAACTTCAAAAGCAAGTTGTCGGAAGTACGACAGTTCCATTAAATGGGGAACGTGATGATGTTCGTAGTAAGGAAACGAATTTAGGGAACTTAATTGCCGATGGTATGGCTGCTAAAGCAAATGAGTCGATCCCGACGTATATTGCGATGCAAAATGGTGGTGGAATCCGCGCTTCAATTGATGAAGGTGATATTACCTTAGGTGAAGTCTTAACCGTTTTACCATTTGGGAACAATCTCGTCACACTTGACTTAACAGGGGAAGAAATTCTCGCTGCTCTCGAACATAGTGTAAGTGCTCCAGGTGCTGGTGGCTTTATGCAAGTGTCAGGGTTGAAGTTTAAATATGATCCAGAAAAACCAGTTGGCGAACGCGTTTGGTATGTGGAAGCTTTAACTGAAGATGGTTATGAAAAACTTCAATTGGATAGCATCTATCGTGTGGCAACCAATGCCTTTACAGCTGATGGTGGGGACGGCTACTCGATGTTCAAAACAGCGAAGGATGAAGGACGTATAACTGAGCTTTACATCGTTGATTTTGAAGTGTTCACTTCTTATCTTGAAGCGCATAATCCGGTTTCTCCGACGGTTGAAGATCGAATTGTGACAGAAACGGAAATAGAAGAAAGCCCCGTCCCAGAAGCACCAAACGTAAATGAAGTAACAGACCAATCAACAAAAGTAACAGGAACATCAGTAGCAGGCGCTACGATTAACGTATCTGTTAATGGAAAGGTGATTGGCTCTGGAATTGTATCTGAAAACGGAAGCTTCTCCATTAAGATTGCAAAGCAAGCAGCTGGTACGGAAATAGAAGTGACGGCAACAAATGCTGCTGGTAAAGTCAGCGAACCAACCGTTGTAACAGTGGTTGATGTAACTCCACCTGCTGCGCCAATCGTGAATCCTGTGACTCATAACGATATCTTGATCATGGGAAAAACGGAAGCAGGTGCAACGGTTAAAGTTATGATGGGCAATCTAAAGATTGGCACAGCGGTAGCAGATTATAGAGGTACTTTCAAAGTTCGTGTACCAAAACAAAAACATAAAAACTTCTTAATCTTCACAGCTACAGATGCTGCTGGAAATGAGAGTAAACCAACAATTGTAGATGTATCAAAGAAAAACGGTAAGTAAAACGAAGGGCAGGGTAGCCGCTATGGCTCACCTGCCTTTTCTATGTCTTTTTTTAATCAGAAAATTCATAAATAATTTATATTTCCTGGTCCCTTCTTGTGCTATAGTGAAAATGGAAGATGGATGATTTTGTTCCTTTTTTAGGAAAAAAGGATGGTTTTCGATGAAGAAAATAATTGAAGTTTCTGGTCTTAAGAAATCATATGGAAGTATTGAAGCGGTCAAAGGAATTGATTTTTATGTGGAAGAAGGGTCTCTGTTCGCTTTTTTAGGACCGAATGGAGCTGGGAAATCAACGACAATTGATATTCTTAGTACGTTATTACAACCAGATGGTGGTCGTGTGGCAATTAATGGTTATCAGCTTGGAAAAGATGATAACGGGATCCGTTCTGAATTGGGAATTGTTTTTCAAGCAAGTCTATTAGATGACCTCCTAACTGTTAAAGAAAACCTTATGTGTCGTGGTGGCCTATATGGACTAAAGGGACGCGAGCTGCAGAAAAGAATGGAATATGCGATCGAACATACGGAAGTGTTAAGCTTTTTAGATCAGCCTTATGGAAAATTGTCTGGTGGTCAAAAGAGAAGAGCAGATATTGCAAGAGCACTTATTAATAAGCCCAAAATACTTATTTTAGATGAGCCAACGACCGGACTTGATCCGCAAACAAGACAGCGGGTGTGGGAAACGATTAGGCAGATTCAGCGAGAGACGGGGATGACCGTTTTCCTAACGACTCATTATATGGAGGAGGCAGCAAAAACAGATTATGTTGTCGTCATTGATAATGGTGAAGTTGTCGCAAAGGGAACACCAGCAGACTTGAAAGAAAAATATACTTCAGATTATCTAGAAATCCATGGGGCAAATCTAGAGAAAGTAGAAGACATGTTGATAACAGAAGGTTACGAATATGCACTGAAAGTAGATACGTTAACGATTAAATTAGGTTCAACGATGGAGGCATTACCCATTTTAGAACGATGTAAGGAAGACATCATTGGGTTTCAGGTTGTGAAGGGGACGATGGATGATGCGTTTATTACGATTACAGGAAAAGAGTTAAGAGAATGAGACATTTGGTGAAAAGAAATCTGTTGGTGTTTTTTCGGGATAAGGCTGGAGTATTTTTCTCTCTTCTTAGTGTCCTTATTGTAATCGGTTTATATTTATTGTTTTTGGGAGATGTGATGAAAAGTAATTTTGAGGGAATAGAAGAGGCTGGAACGTTAATTGATTCTTGGCTGATGGCAGGAGTGATCGCGATTGCTCCCATTACAACCGGGATAAGTGCGTTGAGCAGCATGGTAGAAGATCGGAAACTGAAAATCGATAAAGACTTCTATGCCTCACCAATTAAAAGAAGTAGTTTAGCAGGGAGCTATATTTTAAGCTGTTTTGTTATCAGTTTGTTGTTGACCTTGATAACTCTCATTTTTGCGGAAGTATATATCGTCCTTAATGGAGGAGAATTGCTCAGTTGGTCTGCATTAGTAAAAGTATTGGGCATTATCTTTTTATATGATTTTTTCTCTGTCTTTGTTCTATATTATTTTGTCTCATTTTTCAAAAGTTCCAATGCTTTTTCGGCGGCTGCAACAATTATTGGAACCTTGATCGGCTTCTTAACAGGAATTTATATTCCGATTGGGAGTTTGCCTGAAGTTGTCCAAATGATTGTCAAAATTTTTCCACCTTCCCATGCGGCAATGATGCTTCGTGAGATCATGATGGGACCGTCTGAACAAGTCGTATTTGATGGTGCTCCAGCATCAGCGATCGAGGAGTTCCGCTTATCGATGGGCTCTTTGTTTGAAATTGGAGACTTTGTCGTCATGTGGTGGCATAGTTTATTATATTTATTGATGATCGGGATGATTTTCTTTCTATTAACGTTATGGAAAATGTCTAAGAAACGTGGTGGCTGATTGCTTTTTGCATTCAGCCTCATTTCTTTATGAAGCAATTTTTTGATAAAATGATCGCAGATAGGTAAATAAAAGGTTTAGATCCGCTAATTGATTACCTTCGAAAAAGGAGAAAAAGATGACAATCATGGATAAATTGAATCTGCAAAAGTATCAAAATCTAGCAGTATTGAATCAACCGAATGATTATGACTTGTTTGCTGGCTATAAGAATCAATTAACTGGAGAGCATGATGCGATTTTCATTTTTGTGGAAACGCTTGAGGAAATGGTGGAATATACGGGTAAAATCATTCGAGAACAGCAATTGCTTGAAAAAGGGTACTTATTTTTTGCCTATCCGAAAAAGGGCAATAAACGATATGAAACGTATGTCCATCGAGATGATATTTTTCCAGCGATGAAGGTTGGGGACGACGGCTATGTGGACAACAGTGATGTGAAATTTGCTCGGATGGTTAGTATGGATGATGTCTTCACAGTAGTTGGATTGAAGCGAGAGAAAAAGAAGGTTCAAAAATCTGCACCGGCTAGTCAGTGTGTCGCAGATTATGAGGACAATGTTCAAGATATCGAAAAGCTATTATCGGAACATTCAACTGAATTACATTTCTATCAAGCATTAACTCCAGGCTACAAAAAAGATTGGGCAAGGTATGTCTTTTCAGCCAAACAAGCAAAAACGAGAGAAAAGCGTCAAGAGCAAATGGTCGAAGTGTTATCGCAAGGATACAAAACGATGGATTTATATCGTCAGAAGAAGAAATAGAGTGTTTAGTCGAACAATCCTTATTTCTCACCTCTTTATAACGAATATAACTAAATTCTTGTTACGTTAATGAGTATCGAAGAAGTTTTGGAATTAAAAATCTCCTTCAAGTTTGTCATTTTGTTTTACTCCATGTTTATTGGGTTTATCCGATCTGTTTTTTTCCGATACTAAAAGGAGTACAAACATGATTAGGAGAATACATAAGGTATCAATCTATTAGGAGGGAAATGATGGGACGATTAATTCATTTTGAAATTCATGTGAATGACATGGAGAGGGCGAAGAATTTTTATGGAGAAGTATTTAGGTGGACCTTTCAAGACTGGAGCGATTATGCAGGAGTCCCATATTTTGGCGCTGTGACAGGACCAGACAGTGAGCTAGGGATCAATGGAGCCCTCATGAAACGTCAAGGACCTCCACCAGAACCAGGTAAAGCGATGAATGGTTTTGCATGCACAATGGAAGTGGAAGATTATGATTCTACTGAAGCAAAAATTCTTGAACTTGGTGGTAAGGTAGCGTTGCCAAAGCACGCTCTACCAGGAATGGCCTGGCAAGGATATTATGTGGACACAGAAGGAAATACTTTTGGGATTCACCAAACAGATGAAAACGCAAAATAAGAGAGGAGACCTTTTCCATTATGGAGAGGGTCTTTTATTATGACATATGTTAGATTATCCTAAAAATAAAATTGACCACAATGGTCATTCGTGTTAAATTTGACTCAAGTGGTCAATTATTAGAAAGGAGTTAAGAATGAATCATTTAAAATTTCACAGTTTGCCAAGTGAAAAACAAGTTCGAATTATAAATGCAGCGATGAAACAATTTGTCCAAAGTGGATATGAAAAGGCATCTACGAATGAAATCGTTAAGGATGCACAAATTTCAAAAGGTTCACTATTCAATTATTTTAATAACAAAAAAGACTTATATTTGTATTTGATCGAAAACGCTTTAAAAATTGTCGATGTGATTTTTGCAGAAGTAGACATCGGCGAAAGGGATCTGTTTAGACGCCTTAGTCAAATTGGCTTTATTAAGCTGAAAATTCAACAGAAATATCCACTTGTGTTTGATTTTCTTAAATCGACACAACTTGAGGATGCTGCTGAGGTTAAGAATGAAATTTCCCCTATCATGGGGAGTATTCTTGATAGTTCCTTAAATAGGATCTACGAAAATATCGATTTCTCGAAGTTTCGTCCAGATGTGAGTCCGGAAAAAGCCCTGCAAATTCTTAATTGGACGATGATGGGTTTTGCTGAAACTCAAATGGAGAAAATAAAGACTTTCGAAAATATAGGCATGGAGCTAATGGATGAATGGAATGGTTATATGGAAATTCTCAAGCGATCTTTCTACAAAGATGGGGAGGAATAGGTGATGAGCTTATTAAAAGTAAGCAATTTAACAAAGAAGTTTGGAAAGTTTACAGCTTTAGATGGAGTAAATCTTGAAGTCAATAGTGGTGAAATTGTTGGCTTTATCGGTCCGAATGGGGCGGGAAAATCAACGACGATCCGCGTTATACTTGGAATTTTAAAGGCAACAAGTGGAGAGGTGAAAATATTCGATAAGGACGCTTGGAATGATGCGGTTGATATTCATAAGCGAGTGGCCTATGTGCCAGGAGACGTGAATCTATGGCCGAATTTAACTGGTGGAGAGGTCATTGATTTATTTGTGAAATTAAATGGCACTGATCATGGTTCAAAGCGGGAGGAACTTATTCAGAAATTTGATTTGGATCCTACGAAAAAATGTAGAACCTATTCAAAAGGAAATCGGCAAAAGGTTGCTTTAGTCGCAGCTTTTTCATCCGATGCGGACCTTTATATTCTCGATGAACCAACATCAGGACTCGATCCATTAATGGAAAAAGTTTTTCAAGAATGCGTGATGGAAGTAAAAAGACTAGGGAAAAGTGTTCTCCTTTCCAGTCATATTCTATCCGAGGTGGAAAAGCTTTGTGACCGAGTAAGCATTATTCGTCAAGGGAAGATTATTGAGTCTGGTACATTGGCAGAATTGCGCCATTTAACACGCACGCAAATATTAGTAGAAACGAAGGATCCGATTACAGGACTTGCTGATCTTGAAGGGGTTCATGAAGTGGAAGATACCGAACTTGGAGTCTCATTCCAAGTCGATAGTGACAAAATGGACTTAGTCATCAAGCATATTAGCCCATTTGGAATTGTGAAGTTAGAAAGTGCTCCACCTACATTAGAGGATTTATTTATGCGCCATTATGAAGGAGTTGGAGGTAAGAGATAATGTCCAACAATTTACTTGCTAAAACGGCATCACTTTCTCACTTTATTTTTCGGCTAGATCGAGTTCGTATTTTTATTTGGGTGATGGCTCTAACCTTTTTTACCATCATTGTTCCGCCTTCACTTGCTGAATTATATGGTTCTGAACAGGAGAGAGCGGGGATGGCCCAAACGATGGCCAATCCAGCGATGACGGCGATGACAGGTCCAGCGAATTTAGAGAACTATACAGTTGGTGTCATGACCGCTCATCAAATGCTCCTTATGACAGCGGCCGTTGTCGGTTTAATGAGTATTTTGCTTGTCACCCGTCACACAAGGGCGGATGAAGAGGATGGGCGCTTGGAAATCCTTCGTTCTCTTGCGATCGGTCGCCTTTCTTATTTGAATGCGACATTGATTATTATTTCACTTACTTGTATTGCTTTAGCTTTAATCAATGGATTTGGTCTCTATGCGCTCGGAGTGGAGAGTATGGATTTAGAAGGTTCTCTTTTATATGGAACAGCACTTGGAGCAACTGGGTTATTTTTCGCAGGTGTAACGGCGGTTTTTTCCCAGCTATCTGATAGCTCACGCGGTACGATTGGATACTCGATCACTTTCCTTTTACTATCCTACCTTTTCCGAGCGGTTACAGATGTGACAAATGAGACGCTATCTTGGATTTCCCCTTTAGCATGGGTCTCAAAGGCTGCTGTGTATGATGCGAATAATTGGGGACCGATGATTCTAATGGTTGTCGCTTCATTGGTGTTGTTTGCCGTAGCCTATTATTTGAACGCAATTCGTGACCTAGGTCAGGGCTTCTTGCCTTCTAAGCCAGGAAAAAAATATGCTTCTCGCTTTTTGCAAAGTCCTATCGGTTTAGCCTTGAGATTACAGCGTACGGGCATTATATCCTGGGCAATTGGGATGTTTGTATTAGGGGCTTCTTATGGTTCAGTGTTAGGAGACCTCGATTCATTCTTTGGAGAAAATGCAGCGATGGTAGAATTACTACAATTAGAAGAAGGAGAATCGATGCTTGAAAGATTCCTTCCGATGCTTATGATCGTCATTGCATTGTTTGCGACGATTCCTCCAGTAATGGCGATGAATAAACTACGCGGGGAAGAGAAAAAGGAACGAATGGTTCATCTCATTAGTCGTGCTGTTTCACGCACCACTCTTTTAGGAAGTTATTTACTGATTGCGGTCGTCAATGGCTTTGTGATGATTTTTCTTGCGGCACTTGGACTATGGTCAGCAGGAACAGCAGTGGTCGAAGGTGGACTGTCAGCTGAATTAATTTTCGGGAATGCCTTTTCTTATTATCCTGCGATGCTTGTGATGATGGGTCTAGCTGTTTTGCTCACAGGAATTCTCCCGAAGTTCACAAGTCTGATTTGGGCGTATCTCTTCTATTCTTTTGTTGTTTTATATTTAGGAGATATCTTCCAATTTTCAGATTGGGTCGGCGACCTTTCACCATTTGGCCATATCCCTCAAACCCCAATGGAGGAATTTTCAATCTTACCATTGTTCGTATTAACCGTGATTGCAGCAGTGCTTACGGTTATTGGGTTCATTGGATTTAGACGTAGGGATATTGAGGGTTGAAATAATGATTTTTCGTACGATACCTACAATGCAAAATCTTGTCATTGTAGGTATCGTTTACAATTTAGTGTCAGGAGTATGATGCTAGAGGTAGAGGTTTCCCTAAATAATACCCTTGAGCAATAGGAACCCCAATGCTTTTTGCCATCTTTAAATCTTCGTTCGTTTCAATTCCTTCTAATACGATTGTTGCATCCTGATCAATAAATTGAATGAGTAGACTGATCAATTTTTGTTTCTTAATAGAATTTGCTAAATCAATCGAGAAATATTTATCAATTTTTACAATGTCAGGTTCGATTTCAAGGAGAGCCATTACCGTTGAATCTCCTTTGCCAACATCATCGAGTGCAATGATGAATCCGTGCTTTTTATACAGACATATCACTTCTTTTAATGCAGAAATATTGCTTCCATTTGCTGATTCATTAATTTCTAAGACGATGGAACTTGTCTTAATAGTTGTTTTCGAGAGGATGTTTAATAATCCTTGGAGAAAACTATTCTCCATTAATGTTGCAGGGAAAATATTGAGAAACAACAACTTATTTTCAAAAAATGTATAATGAGAATTTATCGTTTCAATCGCTTTAAAAATGGATTTCATATCTAGTTCAAGTAATTGATTTGGATGTGAAACGGTTTGGAATAATAATTCCGGGTTTTTAATCGTTTCTGAACGAAGCAAGAATTCGTATCCGATAACATGATTCGTTGTTAAATTGGTAATCGGTTGGATATAATGATTGATTTTTATACTCTGTAAAGAAAAGTCGCTAGTATGTTTCATTTTTTTCACCTCATCATAATAAATTCCGTGAAAAAAATTACCCTAATAAAACCATCTGTGTCTAAAAGCCTTTATGACAGCGTTTGTTCGATCTTTTACCCCAAGTTTTTTAAAAATAGAATTCACATGGTTTCTAACAGTTTTGATAGATAAGGATAATTTTTGTGCAATTTCTTCATTTTTATACCCTTGAGTTAAAAGCTCAAGGATTTCCCATTCCCGAGAAGTTAGTAGTTTAGCAGGTTTCTTAAATTGAACATTGACTAAGTGATAGTAATCATTCAAAAGAATGAACGCCAATTGAGGATGAACGTATTTTTCATCCTTTAAAACCATTTCGATAGCATCAATTAATTCTTCTTTTTCCATTTTGTGATATAAGTAGGCATCCAAGTTTAATCTAAAAAAATCGATTAATTTATAGTTATAGATATTGCCAGTCCAAATCATAACTTTTCGATTTAGGTTTTTATAGTGTTGGATAAGAAAGGTGATATCCGTTTCGATATCAACATCAATGAGAATGATATCTGTAATATTTTCATTTTTTATTAGTATCTCTAGAAAATGGGGGTCATATATTTTCAAAATAAAGTCTGGAAAGTGATCCTGTATGATGTAGATTAATATATCTGTGATGAGAGAAGGTTTTTTAACTATTGTTACGGTCATGACCACACACTCCTAAATTATCTTTTGGAGATTAAGGAAAAAAATTCATATTTACACTTCCTCTATTATTCATTTATTTTGTATAAATTCCAAGTTCTAGTTATCTATCGTACGAAAGAAAGGGTAGTAAAGAGCACTATTTCTTTACTACCCTTCATTCATTTACGTTCGAAATCTTCTTATTAATGCATTGAGTTCTTCTGATAATTTTGCTAGTTCATTAGAGCTTGAGGCAACTTCTTCCATTGAACTGCTTGTTTGCTGAGCAGAAGCTGAAGTTTGTTCAACACTTGCTGCCGATTCCTGAGAAATAGAAGCAATTTCTTCAATCGAGGTATTCATCTCAGCGCTTGTAGATTTGATCATTGTTAAATTATCACGAACGGTTTGAGCATTTGTAACCATTGCATTAACAGCATCATTAATTTTTTCAAAGGTTTCCCCAGTTGTTGTAATTTGTTTCGTGCCTTTTTCGACTTCCGAATATCCACTTTGTAATGAATGGACCACTTCAGATGTATCATTTTGAATGTTTTCAACAATTTCTGTAATTTCTTTAACAGAATTTGCAGCCTGTTCAGCAAGTTTTCTCACTTCATCTGCTACCACAGCAAATCCTTTTCCATGTTCTCCGGCTCGAGCTGCTTCGATCGCTGCGTTAAGTGCTAACAAATTGGTTTGTTCAGCTACATTGTGAATGACTGTAACTAAGTTTGATATTTCATTCGATTGAGTGGCTAATTTTTTGACTTTTGTAACTGAGTCCTGTACGAGTTGATCAATATTGCTCATTTGTTTAACGGATTGTGTCATCAATTGGGATCCATCTTCGGTCAGTTGCAAAACATCATTCGAAGATTGATAAATTCTATCTCCATTTGTATTCGCCGTATCAATACTTTCTACATAGGTCCCCATTGAATTGGAAAGGGAACTAGCATGATGGGCCTGTGATTCTGTTCCAGCAGCAATTTCCTCCATTGCTTTTGCAATTTGGTCTGTTCCTACTTGAACTTCATTTGCGGATTGCGTTAGTTCTTCACTATGACCTGAGAGCGATTGCGAGGCAATAGAAATATTTTTTATAATATCTTTCAGTTTGCGCTGTAACTCGTTTATGCCATTAGCTAGCAATCCTGTTTCGTCATTTGTTGCGATCTGTAATTGCTCAAGTGTTAAATCCCCATCTCCAATATGTACCATATGGTCAGTTACTTGTTTGATAGGAGCAGTTAATTTATTGGCAAAAAGCCAAATGAGCAAGGTACCAATAATAATGGTTGCAGAAATGGTGATGATATTCAGTGTTAAGATTTCCATTGCCGACTTATTAAAATCAGACATATAAGTGCTTGCGACTACAATCCAATCCCAATCTGCATAAGCTTCTGAATATGTAACCTTTTCATCGATTTCATTTTCATTTTGAGGAAGTGGGTATTCATAATAAGTAAATCCACCGCCATTTAACCCTTGTTCAATGTATTCTTGGGCATATTTTGTTCCATTTGAGTCTTCACTTTCCCAAGAATTCGTTCCTTCTACAGATGGATGGGCTACGATATTGCCTTTGCTATCAGCAATAAATATATAACCATTGTCACCCAAATGGAAATTTTCATTTATAGGTCTTGTACCGTCCTCTTGCATTTCTCCGAGAATCGAAACTTTTGCTCGTTCCTGGGCATCCTCAAGTGAAAGATTTCCACTTTTCACTTGGCTGTTTAGTACATCCATGATTTCAAGGGTATGTTCGACACTATTTTTTAAGTTTGTTTTTCCAAGTTCATCTAAACTACTACTACTTTTTTCATAGCTAAGAAAACCTAATATGATTAAAGGAATAACCAATAAAGGAATGGATACGCTTATTAACTTTCTTTTAATCGTTTTCGTGAAGAAGTCCTTAACAATATTCATTTACATCACTTTCCTTTTTTTCTAGGTATATAGGTCTATTGAGCTTCCGACAATATTCAATCTAGTTCAACATGATATAGGATGTTTCGACAATTTCCAATGCTTTATGGCAATATTAAATATGAATTTTTTGTAGGTTTAGACACCTAGAAATAATGAAGTTTTCGTCCATTTTAGTAGGTGGAAAGACTTAATAGTTAGGCGGATAGCGTACACGTCATATTAATAGATATATGGATATTAGTTCTATATACCTATTAAGTGTGAATAGGGAACAAGTCGATAATGAAGGTTTAAACGAATCATCAAGGAGTGAGATTTAAGGTAAATGCTCAGTACAATAAATGGAGGGGTTTCATGGATAAAGAAAATCCTAGTATTCTATTCTTCACCTGTTTTATACTTAAAGAGAATGATTGAACCAAACGAAGGTGGCGTTAACCATGCAAGATTTTATTGCGTTTGATTTTGAAACAGCTAATCGAAATAGACATAGTATATGCTCAGTAGGAATGATCTTTGTGGAAAATGGTAAAATGACGGACTCCATCTACCAATTGATCGACCCTGAAGAGCATTTTGATCGAATGAATATAGCTATCCACGGTATTCGTCCAGATGAGGTCATGGGGGCTCCAACCTTTGATGATTTCTATGATTCTATAAGAGATAGAATTGAAAATAAAATGATGGTTGCACATAACCTGTCGTTCGATGGATATGCTCTCCGTGACAGCCTTTCGAGGTACAAGGTCAAGCCTAGCTATCATCAATTTCTTTGTACGTATCAACTTTCAAGAAGAATCATGCCAGGCTTACCGACGTATAAACTAAATGCGTTATGTAAGTATTTAGGAATTGATTCTTTCAATCATCACCATGCATTAGATGATGCTAGAGCCTGTGCTTCTATTATGTTAAAGCTGACGAATGATTTCCAATTAACAAATTTAGATGACCTATATATGAAAACGAAAATTAGGCCTGGCGAGATTACGCAGACTAATTATCGGTCTTCGTTGGTAGCAAGATAGGTTATGAATTTCCCTTTCGAAAAAGAGCAGCCCATAAGGAAGATACTCCAAAATGATGATGTGGCTGCTCTATTTCTTTCATTTTACGTATTTCTACCATCTCAAAATCTTTAAATATTTGTCGCAACTTTTCTTCACTAAAACCTAGCCCACCTTGTAAACTACGTAATCGGTACACATCCCAATCAGTTATAGCAGCACCACCAAGTTCACCACCTTCAATAAAACAGGTTAGAGCAAAATAGCCATTAGGTTTTAAAGCCATATGAAGCAGTTGAAGATAATTCATTCTTCGATGTGGAGCAATATGATGAAAGCAGCCTGAATCATAGATTAGATCATAAGATTCCTTAGCATAATTGAAATCAAAAATATTCTTTTGGATAAAGTTGACCTGTACGTTCCTTTCAGAAGCTCTTTCTTGTCCCCAAGAGATTGCCTTTTGTGAAGAATCGATCGCATCGACGGTAAAGCTTTGCTCAGCAAAATAAATTGCGTTTCGACCAGGTCCGCAACCAAGCTCAAGTACGTGACCAGAATCGAAAAATCCCTTTTCCAAATAGCTCACGAGGTTTTCATCAGGAGATGAAACGAAGAAGGGAATTTTCTTTTTGCGATCCGAATAAAAATCATTCCAATGAAATTGTGTATTTTCCTGTAATAAAACATCCAACATTTGTAATAGATCCTCGTAATTTTGAATGGATTCTTTCATGAATGTGCCCACCTTTCTATAAGATAATCGTACTAAAGATGGAAGCCTTTTACGTTACAGATGGATTAAATTAAGATGAACTTTAGTTTGAATGATTTGTTCTAGGTTAGCTTTGTAATCACTTTAGAGATACATATGAGGATGATAATCGATGGAAAGAACAGTTTTAGTAGGATAGGATAAGTAGGAGCTTTAAAAGTCTAGAGAGCGAAGAACGAAGAATGAGCAATGGGGAAAAATTTGAATTCCACTTTTAATGTTACAAAAATTACAAAACTGTTACATTCAAAAGGTGAAGGATTTTAATTCCAGTGCATTAACAGGACAATTCACCATCAATAACGAATACTAATGGCCGAAAAAGAGTGGCTGGAACTACCGCCGGTGATGATTTTCCGTTTTAGAAAAGTATAGTTCTGTGTTGTTACACGCTCAGCCAAAATTTTTGAGCGTGTTTTTCATAGCCAGCCCGAAAATCCATTCTTAATTAGCTTATTAATGACTTCGGCTAGTTCCTTCGGTGTTTTATCCATTCCGTTATTTGACCATTTTCGAATCACATCGATGCTCCCACTTATGATAAAGGTGCTTATGTAATCAGAAAGCTCTGGATCAAGTGTGTGTGCTGCTTTCCAGTTCTTTATGAAGGCTTGATGAGCAAAGGTGCTCACTTTTTTTTGGAAAGTGGTGTCCGTATTTTCATTTAGAAGTATTTGACAAACTTCGTGCTTAGAAGTGAAGTACTCTAACAATCTTTCAATCAATTGGAGATCGTCCTCATCATTTTCATGGGCGCATTGATTTAGGTAACCTGCCATATCTTGAATGATCTCTTCCTCAATTTTATCAAGGAGGTCGAAATGATCGAGGTAATGGGCGTAAAAAGTAGAGCGATTGATATCAGCAAGCTCACAAATTTCTTTTACCGTAATAGAAGAAATTGGTTTTTCTTTTAATAATTTGATCAAACTATCCTTTAAAGCCATGCGAGTATATTTTTTGCGTCGATCTAATTTGGAATTCATGAGTGAGATCTCCTTGAATTTTTGATTTAAACAACAAATTTGATGAATTTGTTGGAAAAAATACAGATGTTGTTAAACTGATTGTTGAATAGGCAACATCATGTTTCTATAATGATATGGTGAATATAAAAATATGGCAAGAGAGGTGAGGGATGATAAATATTGCAGCACGAATTATCAAACATAAAAAATCCGTTGCGATTACATTTATGATCCTGACCATAATATCTACCTTTGCACTCTTTACTGTGTCGGTTAATTACGATATGAAAGATTATTTGCCAGAGGATGCTGGCTCAACAATCGCATTGGACATTATGGAACAGGAATTTGAGGGTGGTGTTCCATCCAATCGTGTCATGGTTAAAGACGTAACGCTCCAAGAAGCGCTTACCTTTAAAGAACAGCTGTCTGCAATTGATGGCGTGTCTGATGTGACGTGGTTAGATGATGCGGTTGATATAAAATCACCGCTCGAAATGGCGGAGCCGGATACGGTGGAAACCTACTATAAAAATGACACAGCGTTATATTTATTTAGTATCCGTCCAGGTGATGAAGTCCAAGTGACACAGGCCATTTATGACCTTATCGGGGAAGAAAATGCTCTTGCCGGTGAATCGGTCAATACAGCAACGCAACAAACGATGGCTGGGAAAGAGTCAATGTTTGCAGCCATGTTATTAGTTCCAATTATCATTATCATTTTGGTCGTATCGACTACTTCATGGGTTGAGCCACTGTTTTTCTTAACGGCTATCGGTGTATCAGTCTTAATTAATATGGGAACGAATTATTTTCTTGGGGAAGTTTCTTTCGTTACCCAGTCAGTGGCACCTATTCTACAATTAGCTGTTTCACTGGATTATGCGATTTTCCTACTTCATAGCTTTTCAGATTATCGGAAAAAAGTTGCCGATCCACATGAAGCGATGGAGCTTGCAATGAAAAAGTCATTTTCAGCGATAGCAGCTAGTGCATCAACGACCTTTTTTGGGTTTATCGCACTGTCCTTTATGGAATTTGAAATTGGTTCAGACTTAGGGATTAACTTAGTCAAAGGTATTCTATTAAGCTTCATAAGTGTCATGGTATTTTTACCAGCACTTACGCTTCTTTTCTTTAAATGGATTGATAAAACACAGCACAAACCTTTACTTCCTAGCTTTAAAAAAATGGGGAATGGGGTTGTCAAAATTAGGCTGTTCAGTTTTATTTTTGTTCTTCTATTGATTGTCCCAGCCTTCTTGGCACAAAGTAAAACAGATTTTACCTATGGCATTGGGGAGCAACCGGAGTCAACTAGGACGGGGGCAGATATTGTTAAAATTAAAGAAGAGTTTGGTGAGAGTACACCAATTGTAGTACTCGTTCCAAAAGGGGACATTGCCAAAGAAGAGGAGCTTGTGCATGATTTTGAGGAACTCAAACATGTGACGAGTGCGCTTGCTTATGTCAATACTGTCAGTGCAGCGATTCCTCCTGAGTACTTAGATCCATCTATTACGGAACAATTTTATTCTGAGAATTATAGCCGAATCATCTTGCAGACCGAAACAAAAAATGAAGGAAAAGAAGCGTTTCAACTAATCGAAAAAGTACAAGAGGCAGCTAATGAGCATTATGATGAAGATGTCTATCTTGTTGGGGAAAGCGTGACCTTGTATGACATCAAAACGACAGTGGAAAAGGATAATAAGTTAGTTAACCTTTTAACGATTGGAACTGTTGCTTTGGTTCTAATTGTCACATTCCGTTCGATTTCGATTCCAATCATATTGCTTCTCACCATTCAGACTTCTGTATGGATTAATTTATCGGTTCCGTATTTTACAGATTCACCACTTCAGTATGTGGGATATTTATTGATCAGCATTATTCAGCTCGCAGCGACAGTCGATTATGCGATCTTGCTGACAGATGCATATAAAGAGTACAGGAAAGAAATGTCGGTTATTCAAGCCGTTCGGAAAACGATTGATGATAAAATATTCTCGATTGGAATTTCCGCTTCGATTTTATCGAGTGTCGGCTTCATTTTATGGATCACGTCGACCAATCCAATTGTTGCCTCTATTGGGCTATTGTTAGGTCGAGGAGCATTGCTTGCGTTTATTTTAGTCGTATTTTTCTTACCGGCGATGCTGGTGATTTTTGATAAATTGATTATGAAGACTACTTTGAAAGCAAATTTTTATAAGGAGCAATGATGATGAGGAGAATAAAGAAAATTTTATTTGTCTTTGTAGCGATTCTTTTATTGCTTCCTTCCTTTCTTGTGACGGCTGCTACAAATACAAGTAAGTCGGAAGATGATGTTTCTTCTCAGGAAGGAACTGTCTCTTCAAAGGATGAAGTTGTCTATGCAAAGCTAAGCGCTACGGGGGAAAGACAAGAGATCTATGTCGTCAACATTTTGGACGTAGAAAAAGAGGGGACAGTCATTGATTTCGGGCGTTATTCTAATTTGAAAAATTTAACGGATTTAGCCGAACTCAATCAGCAAAATGATGCAGTTGAATTTACCGCTCCTAAGGGAAAATTTTACTATCAAGGAAATATTGATGAACAACCGTTACCATGGGATGTTTCCGTATCGTATCTGTTAGATGGAAAAGAGATGACCCCAGAAGAGCTTGCGGGAAAAGACGGGCATGTACAAATCAGAATTAAGACTTCTGCTAATGAGGAAGTAGACCCTGTCTTTTTCCAAAATTATTTATTGCAGGTTTCACTTTCTTTAGATTTAGAGATCTATCGTAATATTGTGGCACCAGATGGGATGCTTGCGAATGCGGGTAAAAACAAGCAAATAACTTTTACAGTCATGCCTGAAAAAGAAGAAGACTTACTTGTTGAAGCGGATGTTCAAGGTTTTGAACTTGAAGGCATTGATATATCAGCAGTTCCGTCATCAATGGCGATAGATTCCCCAGATATCGATGAAATGGTCGGAGATATGGAATCTTTAACAGATGCGATAGAAGAGGTCCATAATGGGGTTGGGGAACTTGAATCAGGTGTCTCAGAATTAAATTCAGGAGTGAAAGAGCTCCGCACGGGTTCTGCAGAATATCAAGAAGGAATGAAGATAGTTTCTGCTTCATCTTCTGAATTAATTGGTGCCTCTAAGCAAATTGATGAAGCTCTTGTGTCGTTGAATCAAGCGTTAAGTGGTAATTCAGAAGAGATGAATCTTGGGGGGTTAAATGAGCTTCAAGATGGACTTCTCCAAATAGCGGGAAGATTAAAAGAAACGTCAACAGGACTTTCGACGTTAAAGAAAAACTACGCTACTTCATATCAAGCCTTAGACGGTGCGATGAATGCCATTCCAGCTCCTGAGATTTCTGAAACACAAATTCAAGAGCTATATGGTAGCAATGCTGACCCTAATGTGTTAAACCAATTAATTGATACTTATTCTGCTGCACTTCAAGCAAAAGGGACTTATTCAGCTGTAAAAGCTGCTTTTGATGCGGTGAATTCAACATTGGAACAGGTAAGCGGCGGTCTTCTAGAGATAGCTACCCATCTTGAAACGATGGCAGAGGGTATTTCGTCTTCTCTAGAAAATAACGAAATGACAGATTCATTTGCACTTTTACAAAAAGGAATTAGCGATCTTTCCACAAATTATAAAGAATTCCACTCTGGATTAGTCGGTTATGCAGGTGGTGTAAGTCAGTTATCTAGCTCTTACGATATGCTCGATAGCGGTATTGCTGATTTATCAACGGGAACTGGCGAATTAGAAAATGGTGTCAGTGAGCTTCACGACGGTACAGGGGAACTGAAAGATGCGACAAGCGATATTCCTGAGCAAATGAAAGAAGAAGTCGATCAAATGATGGCAGAGTACGACAAGTCTGACTTTGAACCAGTATCATTCGTGTCAGCAGAAAACGAAAACATCAATTCTGTCCAATTTGTTCTAAAAACGGAAAGCATTAAATACGAGGAACCAGAAGAGGTAGAAGAAATAGAAGAAGAACCACAAGGATTCTGGGCTCGTTTGCTGGAACTTTTTAAGTGATACAAAAAAGGGTGCTAGCTCATACAAGCTAGCACTTTTCTTCATGTTATAGGAGATAAATAACGAAATATTTTGCGAAAAATCATTGACAAATAACAAATGACAGATTATTCTTTTTATTAAGAAGTGCTAAAACGTTTTAGCTAAAAGTTGGAGAGAATATAATATATGGCAACTATTCGTGAAATTGCTGAAAAAGCAGGGGTATCCGTCGGAACAGTTTCTTTTATTCTAAATGGAAAAGGGGATAAAATGAGAATTTCCGTGGCAACCCAAGAAAGAGTTTTGGAAGCAGCAAGAGAGTTAGGTTATTTACCAAGTATATCAGCAAGAAGATTACGAAATTCTGACGAGAAGAAAATCCCTGTTATTACCATATTGTGGACTCTCGATGCAAGGGCATCGTTAATCAGCCGATTTTTACAAGGAATTCAAGAGAAATCTTTATTCAAGGATGGGATGTTTGAGTTACTTATTCAGCCATATGAAAATGGGAAAATCCATGAGGTAGAAAGTTTGCACACTGGTACGAGGTTTAATGGTGCCATTATTGCAAACGCATCCAAGGAAGACCTTGAGTATTTAGAAAGAACAAATTTAAATGTCCCTATCGTCCTGTATCAACGATATTCTGAAAAATACTGTACAGTGAATGTTGATAGCAGATTGACCGGGATAGAGGTTGCAGAATATTTTGCGAGCAAGGGTCATAAAAGTGTCGGAATCGTAGTCCCTGAAATATCTTCACAAGCAGTCGATTTAAGACAAGAAGGTTTTTTAGAGGCTGTGAAAAATTCTGGGATGATTAACTCTCAAATATTAAGAGGAGATTTCTCAGAAGAAGGCGGATATTCAGTTATTCAATCTTTAGTGAAAAGATCTAAGGATTTACCGACTGCTTTGTTTTTCTTAAGCGATCCCATGGCTGTAGGTGCAATACTTGCTTGTCATGAACATGGAATAAGAATTCCAGAAGATTTGGAGATTATCGGTCATGATAATGATGAACAAACAGCCTATACTTATCCGCCATTAACTACGGTTCACCTTCCAGTAGAAGAAATGGCAGTAGCATGCGTCAATCAGTTAATGGAACTTATTAATCATAAAGTGGAGACAACGGGATCTTTAGAATTCAAGACAGAACTTGTTAAAAGAAAAAGTAGTAAATCATGATTTAAGGTTGATGAAAATATTGGCCAGTAAAAAGCTGGCTAAATATTTTTGGTTTTGCTAAAACGTTATAGCATTTGTTTTAAGATTGAAATTTAAAAGAGGTTTCTCGAGTAAGCGGTTGCAACAATATGAAAGCCCTCTCACAATTAGTCAGCGTTGCCCTTTTGAGTAAACAAAATAATAAGAAGAGAAGGCAACTTTCTATCTTTGAGGGGGTGAGTAGTTTTCAGAATAGAATTATAATAAGAAATATCAAAATAGTTAGAATGAAGGAGTTAATAATGAAAAAATTATATGGAGTTACTACAGCAATGGTCACGCCCTTTAACGAGGATGGAAGCGTAAATCTAGAACAGGTGGCAAAGTTAACAGAATTTCTTATTTCAAAAGGTGTGCATTGTCTTTATCCTCTTGGTACTACAGGAGAAATGTTGAAATTATCGGTTTCGGAACGTAAAGCAATTGCAGAAACAGTTGTCAATACAGCGAGGGGAAGAGTAACGGTTTACATACATGTTGGAGATATCCAAGTCGAACATGTATTGGAACTCGCACAACATGCACTTCACATCGGAGCAGATGGCATTGGTGTAGTTACCCCAATTTATTTTGGAGCAAATGAACGTGAGTTGGAAAACTACTATAAATTAATTTCTAATAGTTTACCAGATAATTTTCCAATCTATCTATATAGCATTCCACAATGTGCAGCTAATGAACTTTCAGTAGAAGTGGTTGAAAAACTGGCTAAAGAATGCAAAAACATTGTAGGTATTAAATATAGCTACCCAGATTTTACTTTAACAAGTAAGTATTTAAATGTAATTGAAGGAAATTTTGATGTCGTCTTTGGTCCAGATCATTTATTTTTACCAGCTCTTGCACTTGGTTGTTCTGGTACTGTTTCAGGAATATCTGGTGTTTATCCAGAGCCGTTTGTAGCTCTCTATCAAGCTTTTCAAGAAGGGAATATAGGAAAAGCACGCGAACTTCAGAAACTGGCAACGAAATATTGTGATGTCTTACGAAATGGAAGCAATATGTCATATTTTAAAGAAGCGTTAAAAATGCGTGGTATTGATGCAGGTTATATGAAAGGGCCACAGCTAGATATTACGAATGAAGAAATTGAAAAGTTAAGAAAGAATTTGGTTGAGATAGACCAAGAACTTAGTGTAATCGGGTAAATCATAAAAATAAGGGGTGTCAATGATGAAAAAAGTGTTACTAAGTATTTTATCTTTAGCAATTGTAGTGTTTGTTTCAGCTTGTGGTAGTGATAATGCATCAAATTCAAGCAATGAACAAGATCAATATACAATTCGGATTGCGGGTGGAGCTGTTGGACCAGAGCATTCACTTACAAAAACATTTAACTATTTAAAAGATAAATTAGAGGAAGAATCGGATGGGAAATTTAAGGTCGACTTAAATGTCGCAGGAGAATTGGGAGAAGATAGGGAAATCATTGAAGCGATGCAAATGGGTGAAGTTCAGTTAGCCTCACCGTCACCAGCTGCTTTAGGTGGTTTTAATAAATCTGTTGCCATTTTAGATATGCCTTTCTTATTTCCTGATCGTGAAACAGCTTATAGGGTATTAGATGGGGAGCCAGGTCAGATGATCCTCACGAATTTAGAAGATTCTGGTTTCAAAGGTTTAGGTTATTTTGAAAACGGATTCCGAAATGTTTCCAACAATGTAAAACCAATTAAAACAATTGAAGACATTAAAGGTCTTTCTATAAGGACGATGCAAAATCAAACTCACATTGAAGCATGGAAGCTTTTAGGGGCGAACCCAACGCCGATGGCATTTGGGGAATTATATACTGCTTTACAACAAGGGACCGTTGATGGTCAAGAGAATCCATTTGGTTTAATTGTTGCGAATAAATTTTATGAGGTACAAAAGTATTTAACAGTTACGAATCACGTATATGCTCCAAACGTTATCATCACCAATAAAAACTTCTTCGATGGTTTACCAGAAGATTTACAAGAAGTATTCACGAGTGTGGTGAAAGAAGCGATTGAATATAACCGTCAGTTAGCTCAAGAAGAGGAAAAAACAGCAAGAGAAGCATTAGAAGCAGAGGGAATGGAAGTTTATGAGTTTTCAACAGACGATTTGAAGCAGATGCAACAAATTGTTGAGCCTGTATATGACCAATTTAAAGATGATATCGGTGCAGAGGTAGTCGATACATTCTTAGAAGCGTCTAAACAATAATGGTATCGAGAAAATGATGTCAGGGGAAGACGATTGTCTTCCTTCTACATATTTCATGATAATAAAACCTCTAGGAGGTAAGTATATGAGCATTTTGAAGAAAATTGACAAACATATTGAAGAATGGATATTAGTCACTTTACTGACTGTCTCACTCACGTCGATTACGTTACAGATTTGTATGAGGTTTATATTTGGAAACTCTTTATCATGGTCAGAAGAATTAGCAAGATATTGTTTCATTTGGTTAATTTATATCGGTATTGCATACGGTGTAAAAAGAGCAAGGCATATTACATTAGATATTGCTTTTGATTTAGTTCCTGACACATTCAAAAAAATCCTATTAGTCGTTTCCAACGTACTAGTTGGCATTTTTGCACTTGCTGTTATTTACTATAGTGTATTTTTAATCGAGCAGTTGGCAACATTTGGCCAAACGAGTGCCGCAATGAGGCTAAACATGGTCTGGGTTTATCTTTCTGTCCCGATCGGGATGCTACTGACAATCATAAGGCTTGTTCAGAATACAAGTTACATTATTAAAAACTGGGATTCCGTTCTCACTGATGAGAAGGTAATTGGGGGAGAATAAATTGATTGCAACGATTTTATTTGTATCATTTCTATTTTTTATGCTAATTCGAGTTCCCATTGGATTTTCACTAGGGCTTGCAAGTCTTGTAACTATTTTTTATAGTGGTTCGGTTTCACCGCAATATTTGGTGCAAGGCCTTGTGACGTCTGCAGATTCATTTCCGTTAATGGCAATCCCTTTTTATATACTTGCTGGGGAAGTTATGGGGCAAGGGGGAATCTCCAAAAGACTGTTTGGATTTGCCAAAATTTTTGTAGGCAATATTACAGGTGGATTAGCAATTGCAACAGTCGTGACATGTATCTTTTTTGCAGCTATTTCTGGATCTGGCCCAGCAACAGTGGCGGCAATTGGTGGAATGGTTATTCCATTGATGGTTCAACAAGGATATGATAAAAAATTTGCAACGGCAATCATTGTAGCTGCTGGTACGATAGGGGTAATTATTCCACCGAGTATTCCAATGGTCATTTATGGTGTCTCAGCATCTGCGTCGATAGGTGATTTATTCCTTTCGGGGATTATACCAGGTTTGCTTGTCGGTGCTCTATTAATCTTTTATAGCTATTTTCACGCAAAAGTTCATAAATATCCAAAGGAAAATCAAAAACTTTCTTTCAAGCGAATAATTAGAGAATTTGTGGAAGCTTCATGGTCTTTGGCAATGCCGGTTATTATTCTCGGTGGGATTTATGGAGGTATCTTTACTCCGACAGAAGCTGCGGTGGTAGCAACAGTTTATGGCTTAATAGTCGGTGTTTTCGTATACAAAGAATTAAAGATTAAAGATTTATTCCGAGTATTTAGCAATGCTTCGTTAACAACAGCTATTATTCTCATCATAACGGGTACAGCAACCTTCTTTGGAAGAATCCTCTCCATTGAAAACATTCCAGAGGCAGTTGCCACCTCCATTACAAGTATTTCTGATAACCCAATCGTATTATTGTTACTTATTAATCTATTTCTTCTATTCGTTGGAACGTTTATGGATGTAATCGCATCTATCATTATTTTAACACCTATTTTGATACCAGTTGCGGGAGCAATTGGTGTAGATCCTGTTCATTTTGGAATTATTATGGTAGTCAATCTTGCTATTGCCCTTATCACTCCGCCAATTGGCGGTACATTATTCGTTGGTGTAGGAATATCGAGGCTGTCTATTTGGGAAGTTAGCAAAGCAGTAGTTCCGATGTTTTTCTTGATGGTTTTAGCATTAATGATTGTTACTTATTTGCCTCAAATTAATGTATTTTTACCTTAATCACATTCTTGGAGGATTTGAAAATGACACAGTTAAAAAAGGTTTTAGTAACGGCAACAAATTATTCGGAGTTGTGTAGAGAAGCAAAAATCTTCTTAGAAGAGAATGGCTGCGAAGTAATCGAAAATCCCCATAACCGTCCGATGGCTTTTGATGAATTAAAAGAGGTGATTTCGGATATTGATGCTGTAGTAGCAGGTGTTGATACATGGGATGAAGAGATATTTAAGATCGCTCCTAAATTAAAAATTATTTCTAGATTTGGAGTTGGAGTCGACAATATCGATTTAGAAAAAGCGAATGAATATGGAATTAAAGTGACTAATGCTCCAAGGCTCAATTCAAATGCAGTTGCTGAATTGACAGTTAACCTGATTTTAAATTCATTAAGGAACACACCTAATCTCCATGCTTCAACACAAGAAGGAAAATGGGAGAGATTTGTAGGATTTGAACTAAAAGGGAAACAAGTGGGGTTACTCGGATTTGGCAATATTGCTCAGAGTGTAGCAAAAAAATTACAAGGCTTTGATGTATCTGTCACTGCTTATGATAAATATCCGAATATAGAAATAGCAGATAAGTATAATGTGAAATTTACTTCTTATGAGGAGATACTAGAAAACTCACATATTGTAAGTATGCATTTGCCATATATGAAAGAAACCCATCATTTTATGAATGAAGAGAAGTTCAAGAAGATGAGGAAAGGGTCTTATTTTATCAATACTTCTAGAGGTGGACTAGTGGATGAAAAAGCTCTATATGATGCGCTTAGTACAGGAAATCTAAGTGCGGCTGCAATTGATGTGTATGAGAAGGAACCAGTCAATCCGTCAAATTCCTTATTTGAGTTAAAGAATATTATCACTACTCCTCATACTGCAGCAGAAACATATGAAACATACTATTCTGTCGGATTATTGACAGCAGAGGCGATCATCGCACTCTTACAAGGGAGAAGACCTGAAAATATATTGAATGAATTGGCAAAACAGCAATAATGACAAAAAACGATTACTTGTTGTTATAGAAATTGGGAGTACCAAATCAAATATGGGAATCAAAATTTCTATTAAATAGAGAGAATAGTAGGAGGAATAAACATGGAGCGTTCTGATAGATGGATAGGAGATTTTCCAAAAATAGGTATTCGACCAGTCATTGATGGACGTCAAGGGGGGATTCGAGAATCCTTGGAAGAAGTCACAATGAATATGGCAAAATCAGTTTCGTTTTTTTAAGTGAGCACGTTCACTATCCCAATGGTTCTCCTATTGAATGTGTTATTTCTGATACAACGATAGGTGGAGTGGCAGAGGCGGCAAAGGCTGCGACGAAATTTAGAAAAGAAGGAGTAGATATTACGATTACGGTAACTCCTTCATGGTGCTATCCAACAGAAACAATGGATCAGGATAGACAAACAATAAAAGCAATTTGGGGATTTAATGGTACAGAGAGGCCAGGAGCAGTGTATTTAGCTGCGGCTGCATCTGCTCACAATCAAAAGGGTCTACCAGTTTTTAATATATATGGTCGAGATGTTCAAGAAATGAACGATACTGAAATACCAGAAGATGTACAGGAGAAATTATTGCAATTCACAAAAGCAGCTTTAGCCGTTACGATCATTCGAGGGAAATCATATTTATCGATGGGTTCTGTATCAATGGGGATTGCAGGGTGTATCGTTGATGAATCTTTTTTCCAAAATTATCTTGGGATGAGAAATGAATATATCGATATGAGCGAATTTATTCGAAGAATGGAATTAAATATATATGATGAAGTTGAATTTGAACAAGCATTGAATTGGGTTAAAGGAAATTTAAAAGAAGGCCAAAATGTAAATCCCCCTGAGTTACAGAGAACAAAAGAACAGAAAGAGGAAGATTGGAAAACGGTTGTGAAAATGACGTTAATTGCTAGAGATCTTATGGTCGGCAATTCTAAGCTAGCGAAAAAAGGCTTTCCTGAAGAATCACTCGGACACAACGCCATTGCTGCAGGGTTTCAAGGGCAAAGGGCATGGACTGATTTTATGCCAACTGGCGATGTGATGGAAGCTATTCTGTCTTCTTCGTTTGATTGGAACGGAATCAGAGAACCTTATATCGTAGCTACAGAAAATGACACCCTTAACGGTGCAACAATGTTATTGGGACATCTAATAACAAATGCCGCACAAATTTTTGCGGATGTAAGAACGTATTGGAGTCCTGAATCAGTAAAACGTGTAACTGGTAAGGAACTACTTGGCAGAGCAGCAAATGGAATTATTCATTTGATTAACTCAGGACCGGCAGCGTTGGATGGCACAGGTCAGCAAGAAAAAAACGGTTTACCAGCAATGAAGCCATTTTGGGAAATAACAGATGAAGAAGTGAAAAAATGCTTAGATGCGACTGAATGGTGTCAAGCCGTTGATTACTTCCGTGATGGTGGTTTTTCTACTGATTTTACAACTCGCGGGGAAATGCCTGTAACCATGGCAAGAATTAATATTGTTCATGGATTAGGTCCTGTCCTACAACTGGCAGAAGGATATACAGTGGAACTGCAAGATGAAGTGCATGATGTGTTAGATAAAAGAACGGATCCTACTTGGCCAACAACATGGTTTGTTCCCAATTTGACTGAAAAAGGCGCATTTAAGGATGTTTATTCTGTTATGTACAATTGGGGTTCCAATCATGGTGCCATTAGTTATGGACATATTGGTGGTGAGCTAATAACACTTGCATCCATGCTACGAATCCCTGTTTCTATGCATAATGTGGATGACGAGCGAATTTTTCGACCAAGTGCATGGAGTGCTTTTGGAACAGATGATCTAACCAGTGCAGATTACCGAGCATGTCAAACATTTGGACCATTATATAAATAATGGACTGAATGAGGAAGGAGAATATTCTCGTGACTGAATCTTATGTAATAGGAGTGGACTTTGGAACAGAGTCTGGAAGGGCTTTGCTTGTGAATGTCAACACGGGTGAAGAAGTTGCAACCCATGTTACTTCTTATAATAATGGTGTAATGACTGAATTTCTTCCAGATGGAACACGTTTAGAAGCAGACTGGGCTTTACAAGATCCGAATGACTATCTAGAGGTGTTGTATCGCTCTGTTCCTGAAGTAATACGATTGTCTAATGTTGAACCGGAGAAAATAATTGGAATTGGAATCGATTTTACCTCATCAACGATTCTCCCATTAAATAAGGTGGGAAAACCATTATGTTATGAATCCAAATGGAAGAAACATCCACATAGCTGGGTCAAGCTTTGGAAGCATCATGCTGCCCAAGAAGAAGCAGACAATTTTACACTTGTTGCTACTGAAAGAAATGAGAAATTTTTAAGTAGGTACGGTGGGAAAATATCATCAGAATGGATGTTTCCTAAAGTTTTGCAAATTTTAAGAGAAGCTCCAGAAGTATACGAAGCGGCAGATCTCTTTATTGAAGCTGCTGATTGGATAACATACCAATTAACGAATAATTTAGTTAGAAGTAGCAATACATGTGGCTATAAGGCATTTTGGAGTAAAGCAGAAGGCTACCCAGATGAGTCCTACTTGAAAGCAGTGGATAATCGGTTAGAAGATATTTTCGTAACAAAAATGCGAGGAACTGTTCAATCTATTGGAGAAAGGGCAGGATTTCTTCATGATAAAATGGCTCAGCGTTTAGGGCTGAATCCTGGTATTTCAGTAGCTATAGGTGTTATTGATGCCCATGCTAGTGTACCTGCGGTTGGGGCTGTTAACCCTGGACAGATGGTGATGGCATTAGGGACTTCTACTTGCCATATGTTAATTACTGAGCGAGAAGAAGCGATTGAAGGCGTGTGTGGAATCGTAGAAGATGGAATTATTCCAGGCTATTTTAGCTATGAAACTGGCCAAGTGGCTGTCGGGGATGCGTTTGCTTGGTATGTTGATCATGGAGTGCCAGATTACATTATCCAAGAGGCAAAAAAAGAAGGACTTAGTACGCATGAATTATTAGAGAAAAAGGCGTTAGCTTATCGTCCAGGACAATCAGGGTTAATTGCACTTGATTGGTGGAATGGAAATCGTTCTGTGCTGGTGGATGCAAATTTATCTGGAATGATCGTGGGTCTCACGCTGTCAACGAAACCGGAAGAAATTTATCGTGCTTTGTTGGAATCAACGGCTTTTGGTACGAGGAAGATCATTGAAACTTTCACAAAAGAGGGTGTTGAGGTCAATGAACTTTTTGCTACAGGGGGATTGCCCCAACGAAACCACTTGCTAATGCAAATTTATGCAGATGTGACAAACAGGGAAATTAAGATCGCTGATTCAAAGCAAACGACTGCGTTAGGTTCTGCGATGTATGCAGCGGTTGCTGCAGGAAAGAGAAATGGCGGATACGATACTATTTTAGAAGCAGCAGAACATATGGCAAAAGTCAAAGAAACAACTTTTGTACCGATTCCAGAGAATGTGAAACGCTATAATGTGCTTTATAAACTGTATGTTGAACTGCACGACTATTTTGGACGGAAAGAAATGCCCATCATGCATCATTTGAAAAGTATGAAAAATGGCTAATTAATAAGGAAAATGCAGAGGTATAACACTTCTGCATTTTCCTTTAAGTGCCTAATTAAATTTCGTATAAAGATTTCCCATTTCAATGGCTCCGACTGCTGCTTCATAGCCTTTGTTGCCAGCTTTTGTGCCGGCTCTTTCAATCGCTTGTTCAATCGTATCTGTAGTAAGAACACCAAAGATGATCGGAGTACCACTCTGCATTCCAGTAGCGGCGACACCTTTTGCGACTTCGCTGCTGACATATTCGAAGTGAGGTGTTGCGCCTCTAATGACTGTTCCAAGGGTGATAATCGCATCAAAGAAACCTTGGTCAGCTAATTTTTTTGCAGCAAGGGGAATTTCAAAAGCTCCGGGTACCCATATGATGGTAATGTCTTCATCCTTAACACCATGTCTTATTAATCCATCCTCGGCTCCGGCTAGTAGTTTACTCGTAATAAATTCGTTGAAACGAGAAACTACGATTCCAATTTTTAATCCAGTACCCACTAAATTGCCTTCAATTATTTTTGCCATGATCGATTCACTCCTATAAAAATTTTAATGGTGTTCAAGTTAATCCATGGATAGTAAATGTCCTAGTTTTTCTTGCTTCGTTTTTAAGTAGTGTATATTTTCTTTTTTTGCTGGTATTTGCAGGGGAACACGTTCCACAACTTTTAACCCATAACCTGCTAACCCAGCCATTTTACGTGGATTATTCGTTAATAAACGTAGCTTCCGAACACCGAGATTTCTCAAGATTTGAGCTCCGATTCCATAATCTCGTAGATCAGCCTGAAATCCTAATCTCTCATTTGCTTCAACCGTGTCATAGCCTTGCTCTTGTAGTTTGTAAGCTTTCAATTTATTTATTAGCCCAATGCCTCTTCCTTCTTGTCTCAGATAAAGAAGGATTCCACGTCCTTCCTTCTCAATTTGGGAAAGCGCAGCATGTAGTTGAGGGCCACAATCACAGCGATTTGATCCGAATACATCTCCTGTTAAACATTCTGAGTGAACTCTTAATAGAATGGGCTCGTCTTCGCAAATGTCACCTTTTACAAGTGCAATATGTTCCAAGTTATCTCGTTTACTTGTAAATCCAATCGCTTCAAATTCCCCAAATTCCGTTGGAAGCTGAATGGCAACTTCCCGTTCAATTAATGAATCATGCTCAAGTCGATAGGCGATTAAATCCTTGATCGTAATCATTTTTAAATCATATTTCTCAGCCATTTTTTTTAGTTCATCTACGCGAGCCATCGTTCCGTCATCTTTCATGATTTCGCAGATCACACCGGCTTCTTTAGAACCTGTAAGTCGTGCTAAGTCTATTGCTGCTTCTGTGTGTCCGGCTCGGCGTAAAACGCCACCTTCTTTGGCGATGAGGGGAAAGATATGGCCAGGTCTTCTAAAATCATTTGCGTTAGATTGTTGATCAAGTATTTTTTGCACAGTCAATGCTCGTTCAAAAGCACTGATCCCAGTTGTTGTTTCCACATGATCAATGCTGACAGTAAAGGCCGTTTCGTGATTATCTGTATTTTTATCGACCATTGGATGAAGTTCAAGTTTCTCTGCGATTGGTACGGAGATAGGGACACATATGAGACCACGCCCTTTTTTTGCCATGAAATTAATCATTTCTGGCGTCACAAATTCAGCTAAGCCAAGTAAATCTCCTTCATTTTCTCGATCTTCATCATCACAGACGATAACCATTTTTCCTTTTTTTAAATCCTGTAATGCTTCGTCAATTGGATGGAACATCTATTAACCTCCTATCTAGATAAACCCGTTTTCCTTTAAAAAATCCATTGAAATAGACGTATCATTTTTTGATTGGATAAAAGAGAATAAATATTTTCCAATCAGATCGAATTCGATATTGACCTCTTCTCCGACTCGTTTTAAACCAAGGACGCTTTCCTTTGCCGTATGGGGAATGAGCGATACTGTTACTCTAGTTTTGTCGCTCCCAAATATCGTTAACGATGTGCCATCAACGGCAATCGAGCCTTTGGATAAAACAAGGTGATGGAATTCCTTTGGAAAAGTGATGTCGATATAAATGGCGTTCTCCTTTTGCACACGTTTGCTGATTTTTCCGACTGCATCTACATGGCCGGTTACGAAATGACCGCCGAAACGTCCATTTGCAAGAAGGGCACGTTCAAGGTTCACAAGTGAGCCTTGTTTAAGCTTTGATAAAGATGTATCTTTAAATGTTTCAGGCATGATATCAACATGGAAGAAGGTGTCGTTAAAATAAGTTACAGTTAAACAAACACCGTTAACCGCAATGCTATCACCAAGTTTTAAACCTTCTAGCACTTTATGACTTTGTATCGTAAGAATGAGTGTTTTTCCTTTAGGTTGAATGTTTTGGAGCGTTCCTAACTCTTCTACGATTCCGGTGAACATTATTCGTTCTCCTCCTTGTTAAGAGGTTTTGCGGTAATTTTTAGATCTCGCCCAAGCTGTTCTACTGCTGTGAACTGAAGGTTTTTTCCATCCTTTATAAATTCAGGACCAAGTCCACCAACAAAAGGGAGCGCCTTTTTGCCTCCAATTATTTTTGGAGCGATGTAGGCAATGATCTGTTGAAAAGCATTGTCTGCGATAAATGAAGCGTGTATTTCTGATCCACCCTCTACTAAAACAGACATAAGTTTTCGTGCACCTAGCTTCTTCAAAACCTCTGTCACTTCAATATAAGGCTTGTCTAGAATAATGATGGTGATCCCTAGATCCTCAAGCTCTTTTTTGCGTTCAATATTGAAGTGATTTCCTGTAAAAATGATCGTCTCTGTTGAGCGATCTTGGATTACATTTGCCGACGTCGGTATTTTTAATTCCGAGTCTAAAACAATTCGAATGGGATTTTTTCCACCTTGGGGTCGTCTGGTGGTTAAAAGAGGGTTATCTTGTAGGATCGTGTTTATTCCTACTAAAATTCCGTCATGTTCGTGACGTAGATTATGGACATCTTGACGTGATTCAAGAGAAGTAATCCATTTACTATCACCAGTTTTTGCTGCTGTTTTGCCATCAAATGAAATAGCTGCTTTAATCGTTACAAATGGAGTGTTTGTTTGGATATAGTGAAAAAATTTCTCGTTTAATTGTAGTGCTTCTTTTTTACATAGACCTACTTCGGCTTCAATTCCAGCATGAACAAGCTTTTCTAACCCTTTGCCTGCAACAAGAGGATTAGGGTCAAGCGTTGCGATGAATACTTTCTTAATCTCCGATTGGATCATCAACTCAGCACAAGGCGGGGTTTTTCCATAGTGGCTACAAGGTTCAAGGGTCACATACATGACCGCGCCTTTGGCATCATCACCTGCAGATTGAATTGCATGAACTTCTGCATGTGGCTTACCCGCTTTAAAATGTACACCTGTCCCTACTAATCTACCATCCTTCACTAACACAGCCCCAACACTCGGATTGGGACTTGTTTGCCCTAAAGTTGCACGCGCCAATGAAATAGCTATGTTCATATATTCACAATCTTTCATTGCAGATTATAAATGGCTCCTTTCTATTTTTAAATTCTCCATTAAAACGAAAAACTCCCTTACTAACAGTAGTAAGGGAGAAAAAAAGCAACACAAATAAGCGTCAAAAACAGCATTTTTTGAACAAATATCTATTCCTTCTCCCATCCAGACTTTTACTGTCGGCTTTGGAATTGCACCAAATCCACCGTTTTCAAATTAATGAACCCGGGTCACGGACTAAGAGGCTATACCTCATCACCGCCGGTTGGGAATTGCACCCGACCCCGAAGGAAATCCTATTCAATTAAAAAAAGCATAACAGACTGAAGATTGGACAACAAGTATTTTCACTTGTCATTTTTTTGAACATTTTCTAGAGCTTTTTATAAAAGACATAACTAACCTTATCATAATCCATCTTTTCTTCATAAAAGCGATGCGCGTCCAGTCGTTGTAACCCTGAGGAAAGGGAAACAACGTCGTATCCATTGTCTTTTGCCCATTGATGTACATGGTGGAGTAGGACTTCTCCGTATCCTTTGGAACGATGATGAATATCGGTTACTAAATCACATACCCAGATGAATTTCCCATTATAAAGGGTAATCATCGGCATAAACCCAGTAACTGCAACGATTGTTTCATTTTCGATAAGGGCGAACATCTTATAGTTTTCTTGTTCTTGCGCCTCTTTAACTAGTAGAAGATAGGCCTCTTCGTCTAAATGGGTTCGAAGTTGCTTCATTACAGGATAAGCATTTCTCCAATCTTGTATGGTTTTCATTTCTTTGATTGAAATCGTGTCCATTATTCTCATCTCCCTATTGCTTTTATTAAATCATAGACGGGAGTCAAGAACACAAAATATTCCCTTGTAATGAGCACGTAACATTTCCAATTTCTTTGTTCAAAGGTTCATGATATGATAAGGTATAGAATTTGTGTTCGTATTTTGAGGAGTTGTAATCAACATGGCAAAAGCAGTAAAAAGCATTGGACCTCAGCCTTTTTTGAAATGGGCTGGTGGGAAGCGCCAATTGCTTCCTGAGATTAGAGAATATATTCCAGAAGAAATGGGTACTTACTTTGAACCTTTTATCGGAGCAGGGGCCGTACTGTTAGATTTACAGCCGAAAAAGGCTATTTTTAATGATATAAATATTGAACTTGTGAACGTATATCAAGTTGTTATGAATGATGTAGATGCTTTGATCGAGGAATTGAAAAAGCATGAGAATGGAAATAATAGCGACTATTTCTATGAAATTCGTCATTTGGATAGAAATAAAGAAGAGTATGACAAGCTTTCCTCAGTGGAAAAAGCAGCTAGAATGATCTATTTAAATAAGACGTGCTTTAACGGGTTATATCGAGTGAATAGTAAAGGGCAATTTAATGTTCCTTTTGGGAAATATAAAAATCCACAAATTGTAAATGAACCGGTGCTTCGTGCTGTTCATCACTATTTAAGCATAAGTGAGATTACGATCTTAAATACTGACTTTGCAAAGGTGGTTGAGTCGGCAAAAGAGGGAGATCTTGTCTATTTCGATCCGCCTTATGATCCAGTATCAGACACTTCTTCTTTTACAAGCTATAGTTTAGATGGATTCAAGCGAGAAGACCAACTTAGGTTGAGGGATCTATGTGTGGAGCTTGACAAGAAAGGCTGCAAGTTTTTGTTAAGTAATTCAGCGACTGATTTTATTAAAGATATCTACAAGGATTTCCATATTGAAATTGTATCAGCAACGAGAAGCATCAACTCTGTCGCATCGAAACGGGGAAAAATTGATGAAGTGTTGGTGATGAATTATGAGCCAAACGAAAACAGATAAAGCTTGGGAGATCTTATTTGAACGGCACCAAATCCTTAATAAAGTTCACCAAAATGGCTTCTTTGAAATTCTGGCGAAAGAGATTAAAGAGGTCAGAGAACCGAGGTTGATGGCAAAGTTTGATCATTTTAGCCACTTGCCAAAATTGTTTAAAGAACATGGTTTATCTATTTTACCAATCTCTCGCTCTAGTTATGTAATTGGTGAGTTTAATGTCTATGAAAAAGTAAGTTATAATCCAAGATTAAAACCGGTTCAAGTTGATTTTCCGAGTATGATAACAACGATCGATCCTGCGAATCTATATTCAGAAAGTTCGGCTCTCCATTGTGCACATGTGACTGGGATGATGGAAATGGTCCTTGGTGAGTCATCCTATCAAACGATTTCAGGAAGAATGTCATCGAAGGAATTTGATTTTAACATTCAAACAAAACAGGGAATGGAACGCTTTATTCATATAAAAAACTCCCAGATCGAGATTGATGGTGGCTATGAAAGCGAAAATCAATTTATGATTGTGGAGGCGAAGAATGAAACGGTCGATGATTTCTTGGTAAGGCAACTTTATTATCCCTATCGTTTATGGCAGGAAAAAACTCATAAGAAAGTAATACCTGTGTTCTTTACCTATTCAAATGATATTTTTAGTTTTTTTGTCTACGAGTTTACCGATCCGAAACGGTACAATTCATTAAGGCTAGTGGAGCAGAAAGATTTTATTATCGCCCATGAAGGAATCGAACTGGACGACATTATCAAAGTGTTTCGTGCTGTCCAAACCATCCCTGAACCAGAGATTCCATTTCCGCAGGCAGATTCTTTTACGAGAGTCGTCGATTTGTTAGGCCTGTTAGTGGAAAATGATTTAAGTAAGGACCAGATTACCTGGAATTATGCTTTTGACGAAAGGCAAACGAGTTATTATACAAGGGCCGGCATGTATCTTGGTTTAATGGAAACCTACAAAGATGAGAATAAACAAGTGATGTTTCGTTTGACCCAAACGGGTAGAGATATTATGAGGCAGAAAACAAAGGATAAATTTTTGAGTCTGACGAATAAGATTCTTGCACATGAACCTTTTAAACAAGTATTAGCTGAGTATTTCGCCAAAGGTACATTACCTGAGAAATCTCGAGTGGTAGACATTATGGAAAACTGTCATTTGTATAATGTTCAAAAGGAAAGTACCTACTTCAGAAGAGCCTCCACGATTATGGGGTGGATGAATTGGATACTAGATTTACCTGAAACATATTAAGTTTAAATTTGAAGGATTAATAATATCAAAATAATCCATCTTTATGCGATAATAAAGAAGGGTTATTTTTTTTGAATTATTTGCTTGTTCGGAGTTTTAAAAAGAAAGGACTGATTTCTATTTGAGTGTTCTTATTTCCAAATTAAAAGAAGTATTATACGCAGTACTCCCAATTACCTCCATTGTTTTGATTCTAAATTTTACGTTAGCGCCCCTTGATAGCTCAACATTGCTGATACGATTTGTGATAGGAGCTATTTTAATTATTCTTGGATTATCGATCTTTCTATTTGGTGTCGACATTGGAATTACGCCGATTGGCCAATTAATGGGGAAATCAATTGCCAAAACAAATAAGTTTTGGATTGTGGTGATATCGGGTTTGCTACTCGGTTTCTTTATCTCCATTGCTGAACCAGATCTACATATTCTCGCAGGACAAGTGGACTTTGTAACATCAGGTCTTATTACAAAGATGAGTATCGTCATCATTGTCTCAATTGGAATTGGTGCACTCATTGCGACAGGTCTTGCACGTATTGTTTTTAACTTCCCCTTATATAAATTACTTACCATTTTATATGGAATCATCTTAGTTTTATCTTTTTTTACGACCCCGGAATTTTTAGCGATTTCCTTTGACGCATCTGGTGCGACAACTGGTGCATTAACAGTTCCTTTCATCTTAGCTCTTGCTCTTGGGGTATCAATGATGAAAAAGGATAGTAAGGCATCTGAAAAGGATAGCTTTGGACTTGTAGCCATTGCCTCAACAGGGGCAATCATTTCCGTTATGATCATGAATATTATTTCAAAATCGGATAAAATATCTGGTAGTTTGGAATTGCATGATGAGCAAAATGTTTCGATAATGGGTCCTTTTTTGCATGAATTCCCGATCATTGTTCAAGAGATTATTATCGCTCTGCTTCCGATGCTCATTCTCTTTCTCCTATTTCAGAAGTTCTCTTTTAAAATGTCCAAAAGAGAAGTTAGAAGAATTGTTACTGGATTAGTTTTTACCTTTATTGGTCTTGTGTTATTTTTAATAGGAGTGAATGCAGGTTTTATGGATGTAGGAAGAGCGATTGGTCAGTCTATTGCCTCTTTGGACCATAAAGCATATCTTATAGTTGTAGCCTTTGTTCTAGGGCTTGTGACGATTTTGGCGGAACCGGCTGTCCATGTATTAACACATCAAATAGAGGATGTTACGAGTGGATATGTGAGAAGAAACGTTGTACTATTCTCCCTTTGTATTGGAGTGGGAGTAGCCGTTGCGTTATCGATGTTACGAATTCTTATTCCTGAGCTTCAGTTATGGCATTATCTCCTGCCAGGATATATTTTGGCAATTGGGATGACGTATTTTGTTCCAAAACTATTTGTCGGGATAGCCTTTGATTCTGGAGGCGTGGCATCAGGCCCAATGACCGCCACTTTCATACTGGCATTTGTGCAAGGGGCTGCTGAAGCGATTGAAGGAGCTAATGTCCTTGTTGACGGATTTGGGATGATCGCAATGGTCGCATTAACGCCATTAATTACTTTACAAATCGTCGGATTCATTTTTAAATTAAAGTCAAAGAAGAGAGGAGTGGTGAAAAATGTCCAGTAGTTCTGATATCAATACCTTTGAACAAGTTTGCATAATTGTTGACTTCGGAAAAGGAAGTAAAGTCATGCAGACAGCAAAAAAACACGGTATTTCAGGTGGTACTGTTTTATTAGGAAAAGGGACGATCAAAAACCGCCTCTTGGAAATGTTAGCAATAAATGATATAAGAAAAGAAATTGTGATCTTGGTGTCTAACACAAATACTATAAATCAAGCGATTGAACAGCTGGCTCATAAATTTAAATTCACAAAGCCGAATCATGGGATAGCCTTTACAACTTCTGTCGGTCGTGTCATTGGTGCAAGTAGTTGTAAAAGTGAGAACTTAATTGAAGGTGGAGGTGTAGAAAACGCTATGTATCATGCAATTACGGTCATTGTGGAAAAAGGGAATGCTGGGGACGTGATTGATGCAGCAACAGAAGCAGGCTCTAAAGGTGGGACGATCATCAATGCAAGAGGTTCGGGTATCCATGAAACGAGTAAGCTGTTTTCAATGGATATTGAACCTGAAAAAGAAATGGTTTTGATTTTATCGAAAATAGATAGTACGGAGAAAATAGTTTCTTCGATTCGAAAGAAACTCAAAATAGATGAGCCTGGAAATGGAATTATTTTCATCCAGGATGTCAATCGAACATACGGTTTATATGAATAAGAGGAGGCGACTTTGCCTCCTCTTATTGTCTCGCCATTTATAACTTCCCTCGATTTTATGTTCTAGGAATATCGGTATGAAAAAATAACAGGAAAATTTCCGCTTAATAAGCAACCATCATGAAAAAGAGCCGACATAACAGGAAAAATTCCTGCTATTCCCTCAAAACATGCCAAAATAAACGATTTTGCTCTCCATAAGCGGAAAATCTTCCGTTATTTCCCCGAAAAGGGACTTCATTGAGGAGATAACAGGAAAAACTCCGCTTAAGGGTGAGAGATGGTTGGATCGAATAAGACAAACCAGAAGCTTCCTACATTTTGTAGATGCTTTTTTATTTTTTCGTACTTTTTGCTAAAGATTCTCGATCGATGGTTTCAGGAAGTTTCTCTAGCCATCCATGTTTAACCAAAATATTGTAGCAAAGGCCTCCTGCTTGCATGGCATGGTTAAATACTTTTCTGTAATTTAAAATAATGTCGGTTCTCAAACTCGCACCTAGTGATGCTCCATAATAGGAAAGAGCCGTATTGACCAGTAAAGCTGCGTGAAACATCATGAGCTTGTCTGAAAAAGGACTAACAGTAGATGAAGTGATATCTACATCCCATTTTTCCGGAATGGGTAAATGATCTTGCTCTAAAATATGATTAAAGCTGTCTGCATCTTTTCCAGCAAGCTTCACATTCTTTAACATGAATTCACGGACATCTTCTTGTTTTGCCACCTGACTGAAAGCAAGACTCAGTGATCGGATAAAACCAGTTTTCTTTGAATTAAAAAATAGATTGCTGATTTCAGAACTATTGAGTGGTCTTTTATCCCCAACCAAATTAGAGATGAAGCCTGTTGTTTCAGTAAACTCAGCTCCTTGAGGGGTAGGGATAGTGGGGACTGCCGAAAATTTCGGTTGTTGCTCAGCCAACCTAACTATTCATTGAAACAAATCTTTAGATGATTTAACGCATTCATAATAATAATTCTGGATGTCTTCTCGTTCACAATTGGTAATGGCGAGACTATACGCAGTTAATCCATGTAAGGTCATAATATAGGAATAGAAAAGGAGAAACTGATCTGAAAATAAACGTGGAGCTTTTAGATTTACATCATCATCAGTAAAACTCACTGGGATTTGAAAATTGGCCGTTTTTAGGAATTCTTTGATATTGGTAATATGCTTCTCAGCTAACGACAAGGATAGTTTTATAATGGATTTAATTTCATTATCTTCAACAATTTTAAGAAAATACTTATAAATGCAAATAGCCATGCTGTCGCCTAAATATTGAAGCCAAAGAGCGGATATTTCTGCAGCGGTTAAGGTTTGTTTATTCTTGGAATTTCCCAAAACGCTTACCTCCAATGATGTATGATTCATATCTTTTCTTGACTTATTTTATGGTAATGCCTTCGAAGTATACAAATTATTTGGTAAGCATAAAAAATAGTACTTAGCATGAGCTAAGTACCGAGTTAATTTAATTGATTATATGTGATTTAATTCCATTAAAGAGCACATCAACGGAATCAATAATAGACGTTTCAAGCATATCTAATTGATTATTATGGTAGAAATGTTTATTGAGGACATGGAAATAAGTGCTTACAATAAGGTCGGCTACTAATGCAGTATTCAAATCACTTTTTTCTTTCTTGCCCGCTTTTAGAATACTTTCATAAATACTAGCTAGATCACTTCTATTTTTCGACTCTAACTGATAGACCTTTTCTCCGCCTTCGGAAATCCCTTTTAAGGCGGCTTTTGCGCTGAAGGCAGACTCCTTGACTCCTCGTATATCTTCGATTAGAACGGCAATGATTTTTTCCTTTGTGTTCATAGATGCTGGTAGCTGTTCTGCAAATTCTCTTAATACTTTTATTTGATTTTGACCAAATTTCGCAACGATATCTTCTTTAGAAGAAAAATAATTAAAAATGGTTCCTTTCGAAACACCTGCTAATTCACAAATTTCTTGAAGTGTTGTATTTTCTACTCCTTTTTCCTGAAAAAGAGTCATGCCTGCATCGTAAATTCTTTCTTCCATTTGTAGTTTTTTGTTAGCAGATCGTCCAATTTTCAAATTTACCACCACTTTTTCTATTAAAGTACAAATGAGTATTTCTACAAAAACACTCTACTTTTACTATATACTTTTTTGAAAATTTTTCTAGTGGTTACATGAATCTAGCGAATGGTTCGTCTAGAATTGCCTTCTTCGTTCATCCACATTTTTATATGGGTGAGGATCGTGAAGAGAAAGAAGAAGTTCATAATCCATACATTAAAGAATGGTTGTATCCCTCCGAAATCGATAGAGTGGTACCCTTTTATTAACAAGACAATATATGCTTCAACGAATATAAGAACAAATCCACCAGCAAAGGAAAATGCAATTCTAATCATGTTTTGAGCTCCTCTTTTTATAAAATATGTACTGAGTATAAATTGTATATACAATTTATACTCAGTACATATTTTATAACCTATTGTTAGAAAAATCAATACGTTTTTCATTATTCACGGTTCTGTCATAATGGGAGATGAAGAAGTGAATGAACTAAGGAGAGAGTGAGAGTAAGTATGATGGCATTTATAATATTTTTATTAGCTGGAGTTGCAGAAATAGGCGGTGGTTATTTAATTTGGTTATGGCTACGTGAGGGGAAATCCTTTTATTTAGGTATTATTGGTGGGTTGACACTTGCACTCTATGGGGTAATCGCAACGTTTCAGTCTTTTCCGACCTTCGGAAGGGTGTATGCCGCTTACGGTGGAGTGTTTATCGTTCTATCCATTTTATGGGGGTGGGGAATTGATCGGAAAACACCAGATTTATACGATTGGTTAGGCGGAGTGATTTGTCTTATCGGCGTTTCAGTCATGTTATTTGCACCTAGAAATTAACTCATCCTATGAATAAAAGGCAACGAGGTTCGTGCTCTCGCTGCCTTTTCGTGCTTGTTCAATTATGCGATACTTGGAAAGCTAAGTGTAATAGAAGTTCCAACCAATTCTTCACTGCTCACCTTTACGCTACCACCCATACCTTCAACAATTCGATAGACGACCATCATGCCAAGTCCAGTTCCTTTTTGCTCTTTTAAGGAAAAATAAGGCTCACCTAAGCGGGCAAGATGTTCAGGACTCATCCCTTGACCAGTATCGGTAATATGGATGAATGTTTTATTAAACTTGGTAGCGGTGACAATAGAAAGGGTTCCGCCGTTAGGCATGGCTTCGATCGAGTTTTTGCAAATATTCAGTAGAACTTGACGAAATTTATGTGGATCTCCTTGGATTCTTTTTGTATGAAAAAAGACGATATTCATTTCTACCGTGTGTCTTAAGCAAAGCGGTGTAATGATTTCTCTACATTTTAAGATTTCATTTTCAATATCAAGAACATGAAGCACTTCAGGATGCGGTTTTGCAAAGGTAAGATAGTCATTAATGATGTCTGCTGCACGGCTTGTCTCATCTAAAGCGAGTGAGGCGTATGTTTTACAACTATCTGGAATCCCTTTATGCTCAAGAATAAGCTGAAGAAATCCTTTTACCGATGTTAATGGATTTCGAACTTCATGACTGATGCTCGCAGCTAGATGGCTCACAATTTCCATTTTTTCGTTCTTTATAGCTTCTAGTTGTAATATATATGTGGTGCGTAGCAATTCAGACAGGTACGTGACAAAGAAGGTTGAAGAGGTAAGCACAAAAGAGTATATGAAAAAAGTAAGTATCTCTTGAAATCCATAGTAAAAAGAAGGAATTAAGAAAGCAAAAATGGAATACAGGAACGCAAAATTAGTTGTAAAGTACAATCTCCATTTCGTTGATTTCTTCTCAAATAATTGAGAGAGACCGAGGATCACGGCGGTGGAGAAGATTACAAGAATGATTGTTAACCATATTCCATCACCACCGATAGGAATCCGTACTAAAATGAGCAATGTTCCTAACCAAAGTGTTACTTTTTTTCCGCCATATAGGCTTCCTAATAGAAATGGAACAAATCTTAGGTCATAAACAAAATTCTCCTCAATAGGGATTGATAATAATAGGCTTAGAATAATCAATAAGGATGAGATGAGTGCAAGAGTCCCTCTTTGATAATTAAGTGAGAGCATCTTCTGCTTATTCACTATTATCATATTGAAAAATAAAACAATCAGTAAAATAAAAAGGAGATTTAGGAGCAAACCTTTTAGTAGTATCATGTGGATATCCTCCGTTAGACCTATGTAATTGTATCCACTTCTTATTTTAGAGTATTGTCAAAATATTTTCAATAATCGCAGGAATAACTACAAAACCTCTTATTTTTCGACAGACTCCCATTATGAACCCTTGACGGTCAAAAAAAATAGTGATATATTGTTCTATGTTCTAACTTTTGCTAATAGAATAAACTAAATCCTTCTAATTAGTGCGGGTGTAGTTTAATGGTAAAACCACAGCCACGAGCAAAGCATCCGAGAATATCCTGCGAGTTGCCTCGACGACAAGGCATCCTCGAATTAGCTATAAGAGTTAGAGGCATGTAAGGCCAGAGTAAGGAAACTAAAAAAATACAATTTATAATATAATGCGGGTGTAGTTTAATGGTAAAACCACAGCCACGAGGAAAGCATCTGTGAATTCCCTACGAGTTGCCTCGACGACAAGGCATCCTCGAATTAGCTATAAGAGTTAGAGGCATGTAAGGCCAAAATAAGGGAATAAAATTAAATATTATCTCAATAAAAATGCGGGTGTAGTTTAATGGTAAAACCACAGCCTTCCAAGCTGTTGTCGTGGGTTCGATTCCCATCACCCGCTCCAATACATATATAACGCAGTATTTCGTATCGAAAAGAACGAAGTATTGCGTTTTTTATTTTGTGACGAAATAAAAAAAGTTGAAACTTTTTATCCACTCATTCGTCTATTAAGGTGAGAACATAATAACCAGATTTACCCCTTTTTCTATAAAAATGGAGCCAATAGCAAATGCTATTGGCTCCGATTTTTTATAAGGAAGATTCGTGTAAGATCTGCATGTTTGCTTCACCACCATGGATTTGAAGGAACATGTTGCGTAACGATTCTACCATCAGTTTTGCTTCGGATAATTCCATGGATGGTCTCAAATAGATGATTTGGACCGCAGCTTTTGTCTTTTCAGAGACAGAAGTTCTAGTAGAATCAACATAAGGACTACCGAAAGGACCGTTGTTATCTACTGTGACGATCAATTGATGTAAGTGATTCACTCTTCCGTTAAGCCCTTCATAGTGTTCTCCCTCTTCTGCGATACGTACGTTAATCGATCCATTAACTGCCCCTAAATCATAAATCCCTAATGGAATTTTATATTGTAAGGAAAAGAAATTCGTTAAATCGATTGCACTATTAACTGAAGGAAGAAATTGTTGCTTTTGGACTCTAAGATAAAGTGCTTCTGCTGAATGGTGAAATTGATTCGGATCTTGTCCTGTCTCTTTAAATATGCTGCGCCATTCACTAATTTCTTCTATTTCCTCTACTTTTTTATCTTCCAAATCAAAGAAAATCGATTCTTGAAATAGCTGTAATCTTCCTTTTAACATTTGAGGAGAGGTACCGACTTCAATATTGTGATAATGAATGACTCCGATTTTAAAATTTGGAATAAGCGTGTATAACTGGGGTGATAGAGTAATTTCCAAGCATTCCACCTCCAAAAACTCATGAAAATAGTTTATCATAGTGGATATGGTTTTTCACAAATAAGAAACTCATTTAAATATAAATCCCTTTAAGAAAGGAGGGATATGAATGAATTACGATCAATTAAAAAATGAAATTATTGAATATAGCAAAACAATTGGCATTGATAAAATCGGATTTACGACTGCAAACACCTTTGATGGACTGAAAAATCGCTTACTCAGGCAGCAGGAATTAGGCTATCAATCTGGATTTGAAGAGCCCGACATTGAAAAAAGAGTGAATCCCTCATTATTAATGGAGCAACCACGGTCTATTATTTCGATTGCATTAGCATATCCATCAAAAATGAGTGAACGGGTCACTAGTAAAAAAGGCGAACGTCGTGGTCTTTTTTGTCGAGCTTCCTGGGGCTTAGATTACCACCTTATTTTAAAAGAACGGTTGAAAAAGTTAGAAGACTTTATTATGGAAAAAGTTCCTGCGGCAAGATGTAAATCAATGGTTGATACAGGAGAATTAGTAGACCGAGCTGTTGCAGAGCGAGCAGGTATTGGATGGAGTGGGAAGAACTGTGCGATTATCACTCCGGAATTCGGCTCCTACGTCTATTTAGGTGAGATGATAACCAATCTCCCTTTTGAACCAGATGAACCAATGGAGGAGCGCTGTGGTGATTGTAACAAATGTATTGATGCATGTCCTACGGGAGCGTTAGTTCAAGGTGGTCAAATTAATGCTCAACGCTGCATTGCCTTTTTGACACAGACAAAGGATTTTATTCCAGATGAATTTCGCGATAAAATTGGTAATCGTCTCTATGGTTGTGATTCTTGTCAAACAGCTTGTCCTGAAAATAAAGGGAAAAATTATCAATTTCATGATGAAATGAAAGCTGAGCCAGAGGTCGTTAAACCGCTATTAAAGCCAATCTTGTATTTGAGCAACCGTAGTTTTAAAGCAAGATTTGGTCAACTTTCTGGTTCGTGGCGAGGGAAGAAGCCGATCCAACGCAATGCGGTCATTGCCCTTGCCCATTTTAAGGATGAAACTGCGGTAGATGATTTAACGATTATGTTAAAGGAAGATTCAAGGCCGGTGTTGAGAGGGACTGCCGCATGGGCACTTGGGAAAATCGGTGGAGAGAAAGCAGAGCAGGAGTTGCTTCAAGCGAAGGAAAAAGAAACGGACACTGATGTGGTAAATGAGATTGAAAAAGGGCTTCGATTAATTAAACATTAATTTTACTTTAACTAAAAACATGACTCACGAGATTTTTATGAGTCATGTTTTTTAATTGATCATGAGTTGCCAAATTCACGAATGTTTTCGATTTATACTGAATTTTGGAAAAAAGTAGTATATTATGTCATTAAATATCGGAATTTTTAGAATTTTAAACATTGATTCTGGAAGATTGATAGTGTTACGATTCATTTGTAAGTGTTAACGCTTACAGGATTACCCATTTTACTACTAGTGCTACATAAAATACTAATTAAAGAGGAGGAATTTTATGAGTCAACTTGCAGTAGGGTTAAAAGAAAAAGTAGAAAAATTTTTGAGTGGTAAGAAGAAGCTTTATATTAATGGAGAATTTGTTGAGAGTAAGTCTCAAAAAACGTTTGATTCTTACAATCCAGCAACAGGTGAGGTGCTAGCTGCCGTTTTCGAAGCAGAGGCAGAAGATATTGATCTTGCGGTAAAAGCTGCTCGTCAAGCTTTTGATGAAGGGCCTTGGTCAAAGATGAGTGCCGCTGAACGCAGCCGTCTTATGTATAAGCTTGCTGATTTAATGGAAGAGCATCGTGAAGAACTTGCTCAGTTAGAAACGTTAGATAATGGAAAACCAATTCGTGAAACGACGAACGCAGATATCCCGTTAGCCATTGAACATATGCGCTATTATGCTGGCTGGTCAACAAAGATTGTTGGACAGACCATTCCTGTTAGCGGACCTTATTTCAATTATACTCGTCACGAAGCAGTAGGGGTGGTCGGACAAATTATTCCATGGAATTTTCCACTTCTAATGGCCATGTGGAAACTTGGTGCAGCTCTAGCAACTGGTTGTACGGTCGTTCTTAAACCGGCAGAGCAAACACCACTATCGGCGCTCTACTTAGCCGAATTAATTGATGAAGTTGGATTCCCAAAAGGGGTTGTCAACGTTGTTCCTGGCTTTGGTGAAACTGCTGGTCAACCATTAGTCGATCATCCATTAGTCGACAAAATTGCGTTCACTGGATCAACTGAAGTAGGGAAGTTGATTATGTCAAATGCTTCAAAAACATTGAAAAGAGTTACCTTGGAATTAGGAGGGAAATCACCAAATATTATTCTTCCTGATGCTGATTTAACAAAAGCAATCCCAGGTGCATTAAATGGAGTCATGTTTAATCAAGGACAAGTTTGCTGTGCCGGTTCTAGAGTGTTTATTCAGAAAAAAGACTTCGATAACGTGGTAGCGGATATGGCTTCCCATGCAGAAAAGATAAAACAAGGCGCAGGAATTCATGCCGATACAGAAATCGGGCCTCTTGTGTCAAGTGAGCAGCAAAATCGCGTGCTTAACTATATTGAAAAAGGTCTTAGTGAAGGCGCTCAACTTGTAACTGGCGGGAACAAACCACAGGATCAAGGTTATTTTGTTTCGCCAACTATTTTTGCTGATGTTAGAGATGAAATGACGATCGCTAAAGAAGAGATTTTTGGACCAGTAATTGCGGCTATGCCATATGATGATATAGACGAGTTAATTAATCGTGCAAATAATAGTGAATATGGTTTAGCTGCAGGTGTGTGGACACGAGATGTTGCCAAAGCACATTACATCTCTAATAATCTTCGCGCAGGAACTGTTTGGGTGAACTGCTACAACGCATTTGATGCAGCTTCTCCGTTTGGCGGATATAAGCAATCGGGAATCGGACGTGAAATGGGATCCTACGCACTTAATAACTATACAGAAGTAAAAAGTGTTTGGATTGCTATGCAATAATGAAATGATTTAGTTAGAAGGAGCTCATTCGGTTGAGTTCCTTTTTTTAATTTCTCTTTTCACATCTTTATTCATATATATGTTGTGAGAGGAGGGAGCAACATGAAGGAACAACTGCAAGAACATCTCATGAAACGTGTGAATCAATGTGTTACGAACTCAAGGAATATCATATGCGAAAAAATGGAGAAGAAGAAAGAGAGTGTTTCGAAAAGAAAAGGAGAGATCGTCAAGGTCCATGCGACCGGAAAAATCGATCGTATATCAGAAGAAGCAGAGACTCCTAAAGCTTTTTACCGTGCTCATTTTCAATATGTAATTAATCATAAAGGCAATATATATGTCGAGGAAGAAGTGGAGGAACGGGTGGCTGAATTTTATAAGGGGATTCTGATTGAGGATCAGGAATTAAATGTTGAACAACCTGATCATCGCGCTGCTTTCACACTTGGTGAGGTGACCGATGGAGATGAACGTGTGTATTTTAAATATGATCGACTGAAGGCTGTTAAATATGCGGAGCGATGGTGGAATGAGTTTAATCCTGCCTATCAAAAGTTTGATGTTAATTGCACGAATTATATTTCACAATGTCTTCATGCTGGCGAAGCTCCAATGGTCGGCTATCCTAATCGAAGTAATGGCTGGTGGATGCAAAATCGAAATTGGAGCTATACGTGGACGGTGGCTCATTCTTTCAGGTGGTACTTACCGAATGCCAAAAGAGGCTTGCGTGCTGAAGAAGTATCAGAACCCGGGCAATTGGAGTACGGGGATGTTATTTGTTATGATTTTCAAGGGGATGGCAGATTTGATCATACCACCATTGTTACGGCTAAGGACGGAGATGGCATGCCCCTCGTTAATGCCAATACGGCAAATAGTCGAATGAGGTACTGGGCTTATGAGGATTCGACAGCGTATACACCCAATATTAAATATAAATTTCTTCATATAAAAGATGACCAAAATTGAAATTTCTTCAAGTGTAAAAAAGTGATATAATAGCTCATAGAATAAATAGGCTCTTTTCACATACGTCTTTTTTTTAGAAAACTTATGTTTTTACAAAAAGCAAAAATGGACGAACGAATTGAGTAAATTGTATGAGGAAGTGAATTTTGGTGGCAGTGCATGTCGTTTTATATCAACCAGAGATACCAGCAAATACAGGGAATATTGCCCGCACTTGTGCAGCAACAGATACAACTCTCCATTTAATCCGCCCATTAGGATTTTCAACAGATGATAAAATGTTAAAGCGTGCAGGATTAGATTATTGGGAATTTGTCAATATTGTCTATTACGATTCTTTAGATGAATTTTTTGAAAAGAATGCTGGAGGGGAATTTTTCTATTTAACTAAGTTTGGAACTCAGCCGCATTCAAATTTTGATTATAGTCAACAGGAACAAGATTATTATTTTCTATTTGGAAAAGAAACGACAGGTCTTCCAAAGGATTTAATTGAGGCAAACCTAGAACGATGTCTGAGAATCCCAATGAACGAAAATGTACGTTCGTTAAACCTTTCGAACACGGCTGCTATTTTGATTTATGAAGCATTAAGACAACAGAATTATTTGCACTTGAAATAAAGTGGTCATTCGTATTAAAAAGCGGTCAGAGAAAATATCTCTGATCGCTTTTTAAACATCTACACCTTTTTTAAGGAACTCTGCTTTTGGTTTGCTAGCTTTGTACCATTGAAAACAGAAGATGATAATCAAGATTATATCGACTGCATCTCCTCCATAATACATAAGCATCGCCCCTTTTTCTGCCTGGGCTTTTGGTACACCTGCTGGTGGATGAGTGTATAGGTATTTTGCTAGAATTGCGTGGCTTGCTGAGGAAAGAATCAAAATAATCGTGCGATAGATATAACTTGTTCTATGTGGAGTTGGGTCAAAATAAACGATAGATGCTGTAAAAAGATAGCCTGCAAGAAATACATGAATGTGGACGAACAAAAATAGAAATATATGATGATGCATAGCTGAATAAAGATCTGTTGCATAGAGAAGCCACAACCCACCCATATTAAGGACCGAAGCAATAAGGGGATCATGAACTAATCGTACTGGAGTCGATTTAAGCAAGTATGATAGTTGACGAGCTCGTTTTACATGAAGACAGCGTAAAAGAAGAGTCATTGGCGCCGATAGTACAATGAGCAGCGGAGCAATCATTCCAAGAAGTAAGTGTCCTAGCATATGGGCTGTAAAATTTGTGTGAGCAAGTTCTGCTAAAGGGCCAATAAATACTGCAGTGATACAAAGCATCCCTAAAATCCAAGAACTAGTACGGTATAATGTCCAGCGTTTAGTGTACTGGTTGGAACGTAGGACAGCAAATATATAACCCACTATTAACAATATAAATGGTAGAACAAGGAGAAGAACATTTTCATTGTGCATTTTCTATTTCACCTCTTAATGACTTCTTTGTTTTTATAATAAGGAAGATACCAATGAAGACCATGATAACCGCAATGATATTCCAAGTGAAGTCGTAGAAGATGACATTGTCTACATAACGGATTTGATGAATTCTCATTAATTTGTGCTGGATCGTCCCATCGTATAATTGGAACCCACCGGCCCCAAGAAATACACCCCCTACCCATCTTTTTAACACAAAAGCATTTCTACGCCTTAAATCCGCAAGTAGAAAAAGACCACCAATGGTCGCAAACCAACTGAATGCGTGGAAGAGACCGTCAGAAACGAAGCCAATTGAAAGTGAACTTTTGTCATAAAAATGATGCCAGTGTAGGATTTGGTGAAAAACAGCTTCATCCAAAAAAGCTATCAATCCGAGACCAAAAAGAATTCCTGACCACAAATTTCGAACTGTAAAATTTGATTCCATAAATAATCCCTTCTTCTCCATTAGCATTGCAAAAATATCCACAAGGGTATATAGAAGTTACTTTATATGGGTTTTAAGTATAATTTTTCCACC
>NZ_HE978511.1:1064670-1122692 GCF_000311725.1 Robertmurraya massiliosenegalensis JC6 | reverse complement strand
CTTCTTCTCCAACGATGATTTATCTACATTTATGGACAAGAATAAGCGTATTTACACATTCCTTTCAAAGTTCTAATATTTGTAACTCTCCTGCATATTTGATTGAATAATAGTAGATTATGTTGAAAGTGAGGCGATTTGAATGAATCAAGTGATAGAGACAATCTTAAACCATCGTTCGGTTCGAAAGTTCGAGGATAAGCCATTGACGAAGGAGCAAATTGAAGCAATTGTCACGAGTGCTCAGGCTGCTTCAACTTCTAGCTTTATTCAAGCCTATTCCATTATTGGCGTAACGGATAAAGAGAAGAAAAAAAGATTATCTGAGATTGCAGGACAGCAATCCTATGTAGAGCATAATGGTCACTTCTTTGTATTCTGTGCAGACCTATATCGACATACGTTGATTGGAGATCTAGAAGGAAGGGATGTTGAACCTTCTATTGAAAGTACAGAAAAATTTATGGTTGCGCTCGTAGATGCTTCATTGGCAGCCCAAAACGCAGCACTTGCAGCTGAATCGATGGGGCTGGGCATTTGTTACATTGGAGGAATTCGCAATCAATTAGATGAAGTGGTGAACCTATTAAAGACACCGAAAAGAGTGATACCTTTATTTGGTTTAGCAGTGGGCTACCCAGAGAAAATATCTGGACAGAAGCCTAGATTACCTTTCAAACATGTGTATCACGAAAATACGTATGAAGAAAAGGAACAAACCTATTTAGAAGAACTGAAAGAATATAATGAAATCATTCAAAAATATTATGAAGAAAGAACCGGCGGCAAAAGAAAAGATACATGGACAGAACAAATGGGTACGATGCTCGAAAAGCAATCCCGCATGTATATGAAGGAATTTGTTGAAGGACAAAAATTGAAATTACGGTAATGAAAAAAGCTGCTGAACGCTTCAGCAGCTTTTTGTATGTAGCAAAAATTATTTATTCGCACCTGGCTTATCGTTGTAGCCAGCTGTGAAGATAGCTGATAGGAATGCAACCATAACCCCAAGAATTAGAATTAGTTTCACTTATGTATGCCCCCTTAAAATTAAATTTTATCATCATAAATTATTCTCAAAAATAACATATAGGTTTATTATAGCCTATTCAATTAAAAGTGTGAATGTTAAGTATGGATTTTTTTTGACAGGTCATTTTTCTGCTAGGTAAGGGACTTTTCTCTAGTGCGTTATCAAAACTCACTCTTGTTTACGCATGTTCGAATGATAGCTCGCATAGATTATATTAATCGTCTCTGATCAAGCTACAGGGGAGGGTCCTTATGGATATTTTAAAAAAATTGAGATGCAAAGACATGAAGAAGAAAAATTAAAATGGGAAGGTACTTTTGCAGAATATTTAGAGATCATTAAAGAACAGCCATGGGTTGCCCAGTCAGCACATTCCCGCGTTTACAATATGATAAAAGATGCAGGAGTAGAAAAAGTTGATGGGAAGAATCAATATCAATTTTTCAGCAACCAGCTGTTTGGATTGGAAGAATCTTTAGAGAAGTTAGTGGAGGAGTATTTTCATCCAGCAGCAAAGCGACTAGACGTACGAAAAAGAATTCTATTATTAATGGGTCCTGTGAGTGGGGGTAAATCGACGTTGGTTGCGATGCTGAAACGAGGTTTGGAGACGTATTCTCGGTCAGATCGCGGTGCTATCTATGCGATTAAAGGCTGCCCCATGCATGAAGATCCATTACATTTAATTCCGCATCATTTACGCCAGGACTTTTTTGATGAGTATGGAATCCGAGTCGAAGGAAATCTTTCCCCTCTAAATACAATGCGTTTGGAAAAAGAATATGGTGGACGGATTGAAGATGTAATAGTCGAAAGAATCTTTTTTTCAGAAGACAAACGAGTGGGTATTGGAACGTTCAGCCCATCTGATCCAAAATCTCAAGACATTGCCGATTTAACAGGAAGTATTGATTTTTCAACCATCGCTGAATATGGGTCAGAATCAGACCCTCGTGCCTATCGTTTTGATGGGGAACTAAATAAAGCAAATCGAGGGATGATGGAATTTCAAGAAATGTTAAAATGTGATGAGAAGTTTTTATGGCACTTATTATCATTAACACAAGAGGGCAATTTTAAGGCGGGCCGATTTGCGTTAATTTCCGCCGATGAACTCATAGTGGCTCATACGAATGAAACCGAGTATCGTTCATTTATTTCAAATAAGAAAAACGAAGCTTTACATTCAAGGATTATCGTCATGCCTGTTCCGTATAATTTAAAGGTTAGTCAAGAAGAGAAGATCTATGAGAAAATGATTCGAGAAAGTGATGTTTCAAATGTACACATCGCGCCACATACATTAAAGGTTGCTGCGATGTTCACGATTTTAACCCGATTAAAGGAACCAAAAAAAGGGGACATCGACCTCGTTAAGAAAATGAGGCTCTATGATGGTCAAAATGTCGAGGGCTTTAATACAGCTGATTTAGAAGAATTGAAAAAGGAATACAATGATGAAGGAATGAGCGGGATTGATCCTCGTTATGTCATCAATCGTATTTCTTCAACTATCATTCGAAAAGAAATGACGTCCATCAATGCATTAGATGTTTTACGGTCATTAAAAGAAGGGCTTGATCAGCATCCTTCCATTTCGGATGAATTAAAAGAGCGATATTTAAATTTCATTTCTGTTGCCCGTAAGGAATATGATGATATTGCGAAGAAAGAAGTGCAAAAAGCATTTGTGTATTCGTATGAAGAATCGGCTAAGACTTTGATGGATAACTATTTGGATAATGTGGAAGCTTACTGCAACAAAATTAAGCTTCGTGACCCGCTAACAGGTGAAGAAATTAATCCAGATGAAAAGCTAATGCGATCAATTGAGGAGCAAATTGGAATCTCTGAAAATGCGAAAAAAGCGTTCCGTGAAGAAATTTTAATTCGGATTTCCGCTTATGCCCGTAAAGGTAAGAGGTTCGACTATAACTCACATGATCGATTGCGTGAAGCCATCCAGAAAAAACTATTTGCTGACTTGAAGGACGTTGTGAAAATCACGACCTCCACCAAGACACCAGATGAGCAACAACTGAAGAAAGTCAATGAAGTGGTAGCACGTTTGATTGATGAACACGGATACAATTCCACTTCAGCAAACGAACTTTTGCGATATGTAGGAAGTTTACTCAATCGTTAAAAATAGAAAACTGACAGAGCGTGAGTGTTCTGTCAGTTTTTTTGTATCTAATTGGGAAGGTTGAAAGCGGGCTATGATGTGGGAAGATTGAAGAGGTTCCTCATAATCTCGTCATGAGCTCGACTTTAAAGTGAAGAGAGTCAAAAAGTTACGGATATTTTGTCCAATAGCTTGTCCATTTTTTTTAGGCTATTTAGTCATTGTCGAAATAATTTGTAAATTATTTATAATTACTGCATAGGATAGAGTAATCACCAATTTACTTTATAACTGAGACATCCGAGATATTGTATGCAAGAAAGTAAAATTGTGTGAATCTTATTAATTATTATTATGATGATGCCATGATGAATGAGAAAAGAAAAGTAGGCCAAATGGGAGAGTCGTCAAGGTTTTCTAAGGTGAACTTATAAGAACAAAAAAATAAGGAGGGGTTAAAATGACTGATGCTAACAATCATCAATTTGTAATTTCGAAGGAAGATTGGTCCCTCCACCGCAAAGGCCACGATGATCAAACACGCCACCAGGAAAAAGTCCAAGAAGCGATTCGAAATAATTTACCGGATCTAATTACAGAAGAAAATATTGTCATGTCAAATGGTAGGGAAGTGGTTAAAATACCGATTCGTTCATTGGATGAATATAAAATTCGCTACAACTATGATAAGAACAAACATGTTGGCCAAGGTGATGGGGATAGTCAGGTTGGTGACGTGGTTGCGCGTGATGGTTCAAGTGGCCAAAAAGGACCTGGGAAAGGTCAAGGTGCAGGAGACCAAGCTGGTGAAGATTATTTTGAGGCAGAAGTATCGTTAATGGATATTGAGGAGGCGCTATTTAAGGAGCTGGAGCTTCCGAATTTGAAAAGAAAAGAGCAAGACGATGTCGTTGTTGAGAATGTCGAGTTTAATGATATTCGAAAGACGGGCTTAATGGGGAATATTGATAAGAAACGAACGATGATGACGGCCTTTAAGCGTAACGCAATGACGGGAAAGGCAAGCTTTCATCCTATTTATCGTGAGGATTTGAAATTTAAAACGTGGAATGAGGTTGTAAAACCTGATTCAAAAGCGGTAGTTCTAGCGATGATGGACACAAGTGGTAGTATGGGGATTTGGGAAAAGTATATGGCACGCAGTTTCTTTTTCTGGATGACCCGATTTTTACGGACAAAATATGAAACGGTTGAAATTGAATTTATTGCTCACCATACAGAGGCTAAAGTTGTCAGTGAAGAAGACTTTTTCTCAAAGGGAGAAAGCGGAGGAACGATTTGTTCTTCAGCTTATCGAAAAGCATTAGAATTAATTGATTCGAAATATAATCCAACCAGATATAATATCTATCCATTCCATTTTTCCGATGGAGACAATTTAACGTCTGATAATGCAAGATGTGTCAAGCTTGTAGAACAAATTATGAAGGTATCCAATATGTTTGGATATGGAGAAGTAAACCAATACAACCGCCATTCAACCCTCATGTCTGCGTATAAAAACATCAAAAATGAAGACTTCCGATACTACATCCTCAAGCAAAAAGCCGATGTATTCCACGCCATGCGAAGCTTCTTTAAAAAGGAGCAGGAAGATAAGATGTATGCATAATTTCCGACAAGGAGTTCTTAATGGACTCCTTTTTGGTTGTTCCGGAATTTATAAACTCCCTCGACTTGAGGATAAGTGTTCGATAAAATGCTCGTATAAACAGTAGAAACATCGGTATGAAAAAATAACAGGAAAATTTCCGCTTAATAAGCAAGAATCATGAAAAAGAGCCGACATAACAGGAAAAATTCCTGCTATTCACTGAAAAAATGCCAAAATAAACGATTTTGCCCTCCATAAGCGGAAAATCTTCCGTTATTTCGCCTAAAAGGGCTTCCATTGATGAGATAACAGGAAAAATTCCGCTTAAGGGTGAGTGATGTTTGGATTGAATTAGACAAACCGGAAGATTCTTACATTTTGTAGGGGCTTTGTTCTGTGTGCTTCTTTTTGTGGTTTGCTAGGTCTGTCTTTAAGGAAGATAATTATGGAAAAAATTATCCAACTTAGCTCTAATTAAGTGATAAAATGGAAGCAAATAGAAATTATTTAAGGGGGGAGAATACCGCTTGCGTTCTCAAAAAGCAGAAAGATTATTTTATATTGTAAATTATTTAGATAATCATGAAACCGTTACTGCAGCAGAGTTGGCAAGACATTGTCAGACATCAATTCGTAGCATATACAGAGATATGAGAGTGTTGGAAGAGATTGGTTACTATTATACAAATGAAGGTCGACAAGGATATAAACTTATTAGTAAACCTGTAGAATCACCACAAAATTTAACTTTTGAAGAATGGATGGCACTCATTCTTTACCCATTTGTTTCGGGGAACATTACTTCAGAAAAGCATCCCCATTATTTAGCTTATCGTTCCGGTCTAGAAAAAATCGGAGGAAAGGTACATAACAATAAGAGTGTGCAACCAATCAGTGCTCAAATTGGAGAGCGGATATTATTTCAAGATCAATATTATAACTCAAATCATGTAGAAATTATGCCGCTTTTAGTCCAAGCTATTGCGCAAAATATTTCGATACAAGTATCATATTTTTCAATGCATCGGAATGAAATGTCATATAGAAAATTGGATCCTTATTATCTTATACCACGAGGTGGTCAGCTTTACGTTATAGCTTTCTGTCATTTACGAAAAGAGGTAAGAGTATTTCGCCTAAACCGAGTTCGGTCTATTCAATTAACGGAAGCGCACTATCAGATACCAAAAAGCTTTTCAATTTCTGATTTTCTGGCAAATAGATGGTCCATATTTGCAGAAGAAATGGAGCCAATTTCATTCATCGTTAAATTCCAAAAAGAGATTAGTAGATACATATATGAATACGATTTTTACACAGACACAATATTAGAAGAGCAAGAGGATGGCTCCCTCTTACTTAAAACAAAAGTGAAGAGTAAGCTCGAATTTTTAAGATGGATTCGTTCTTTTGGAACTAGTGCAGAAGTAATAGAACCAGCGACCATACGTAAAGAGTTGCAGCGTGAATTTGAGGAAATGGTAAAAACATATCAAAAGTAGAAAGTATATAAAACAGTCATTTTGAGTGCCTTGATTATTTTTTAAGGGACTCTATTTTTTTGCTTTTTTTTAAAAGAATATTTGTTCCCTGACACTTTTTGTCAGTCCTGTATTTATAATTACTGATATGGAAAGAAGAATAGCAAATAAGCAAGAAATAAATTTAATTCTAGCTGAGTTTAAATTATGAAATTAAATTGTCTAAACTTGGAATTTAATTGACTTTTTTCCAGATGAATTCCAGAATGGTAGTAAAGTACTGTATTGATTTTGACCTGAGTAAATTCAACAATGCTGATTTATTGAGTGTAAATAAGAAATAAAAGGAAGGTGAACGGATGGAGTATATTGCACATATCCGTGAAAAGGATGGGAAGATACAAACAGTAAGGGAACATTTGGATGAAGTACGTCAGTTATGTGAACAATTTGGAGGGAAAATCGGACTACAGCATTTGGCTGGCCTAACCGGACTCTTACATGATTTAGGAAAAAGCACAGAAGAATTTTATGATTATATTCAAGCGGCAGTTGCTAATCCAGATAATCCTCCACCAAGGGGCTCTGTTGACCATTCTACTGCTGGTGGAAAGTTACTCTATAGTAAATTTTATGATGATGCTCAAGATCCCATAGTCAAACTTACGGTAGAATGGTTGGCCATGTGCATCATTTCCCATCATAGTGGGTTAAGAGACTTCCTTTCATCTGATCTAACATCACCTTTTTTAAACAGAGTTAAAGAGAAAGATATTAAGGAATTCGATAATGCAAGAGACACCTTTTTTAATGTACAAATAGATGAATCGAACTTTGATGACTATTTTGAAAAAGCTAAGAATGAGGTCGTTCATCTTTTGAAAAAGTTTAGAGAGGATAAACTGAAGCCGTTCACATTCTCACTTATTGTCAAATACATATTCAGTGCTTTGATTGATGCCGATCGAACGAATACTAGAGTGTTTGAAGAAGATGAAAATGAAGAATCAGCATTTGATTCTGATGTATTTTTTGAAGAGAGTTACTATTCATTAATGGAAAGGATAACATCGTTTCAGGTGTCGGAAGCAGCTAGTCATCCTATTAATCAATTAAGAAATGAAATGTCGGAACAATGTGAAGCGTTTGCTTCGCATCCATCGGGGATCTATACACTGTCAATCCCTACGGGTGGTGGAAAAACTTTTGCTAGCCTCAGATATGCACTGAAGCATGCAGTTAAATATAAAAAGGAGAGAATAATATATGTTGTGCCATATACAACCATAATTGAGCAAAATGCAAAAGAGGTACGAGATATTTTAAAAAATGATGAATTTATATTAGAACATCATTCCAATGTAATAGAAGAATCAGGTTATGAAAATGAAGATTATGATTTAAAGACGAAGAAACTTAAGCTTGCTAGAGATAATTGGGAAAGTCCGATTATTTTTACAACTATGGTCCAATTTTTGAACGTTTTTTACTCAAGAGGGACAAGAAATGCTAGAAGGATGCATAATTTAGCTAATTCTATTGTTATTTTCGATGAAGTTCAATCTGTACCAATTAAGTGTATTTCATTATTCAATGAAGCCCTTAATTTTCTAAATGGTTTTTGCAATTCTAGTATTGTACTGTGTACAGCTACACAGCCGGCACTAGATTTTGTAGAGAATAAACTTCATGTTTCTACGGATGCAGAAATGATTAAGGATATCAATCTGGTAAACAGGAGTTTTAAGCGTGTCAATATAATAGATAAAACAACTCCTAGTGGAATGAATGCTCCTGAATTAACGAACTTCATCTTAACTGAGATGGAGACAGTGGATAATGTATTGGTCATTCTAAATACAAAAACAGCTGTTCGAAAACTCTTTGAAGAACTTAAAGAACATAAAGAGTACGAATTGTTTCACTTGAGTACAAATATGTGCCCTGCACACCGTAAAAACATATTACAGAGACTAAAAGATTCTCTCTCTAAAAAAAGAAGAGTTATTTGTGTTAGTACGCAATTAATTGAAGCAGGGGTAGACATAAGTTTTCAAAGTGTCATTCGATCTATAGCGGGATTAGACTCCATTGCACAAGCAGCAGGACGATGTAATCGACACGGAGAAGATGTTATTCGAAACGTCTATATTATTAAGTCTGCGGATGAAATCCTTACCAAGTTAAGGGAAATAAGAATTGGAAGTGAACAGACTGCTCGTGTACTTGAAGAATTTAAGGGTAACCCTGAAATGTTCGGCAATGATTTGTTATCACAAGAAGCGATCAATATTTATTTTAAATATTATTACTATCAAATTCAAAATGAGTTAGATTATCCAATCCCAACCATAGAAAAAAACCTCTTTGATCTACTAAATTTCAATCAAGATTATTTTTCCGCATATTTCAATAAGAATAATGCGAAGTTTCCATTGATTAGTAGGCAGTCATTTGCTATAGCAGAGCAGTATTTTCAAGTTATAGATAGTCCCACAACGTCGGTGCTCGTTCCTTATAATTTTGAAGCAAGAGAAATTATTTCAAAATTAAATGGTGAAGTAGATAGTAATGAATTATCTTCTATTCTCAAAAGAGCCCAGCAATATATCATTAATGTCTATTCACCGGAATTAGAGGAACTAAGTAAAGCAAAAAATATTGATTTACTATTTCACGGAAGTGTCTATGCATTGAAAGAGGTGGCATACAGTGAAGCGATGGGTCTTGACCCTAAAGGGAATGGAATTTGGTCGTTAGAAATGTATTAAAACAAAAACTCATCAATTTAATAAAGATGAGTTCTTGAATAATAGAAAGTTTTCAAAATAGATGGGGATGAAAATAGAAGTTTAGTAATAATGAAACTATGTTTCTTATTTTTTAAAGTATCGATATGAAAATATTTTGATTACTGGAGGTGCAAGTTTGAGAAACCAAATTGAATTTGAAGTATCAGGTAGGTATGCATTATTCACCGATCCATTAACAAAAATTGGAGGAGAGAAAATGTCCTATCAAATCCCTACGTATCAAAGTTTGAAAGGAATTGTTGAATCAATTTACTGGAAGCCTACAATAATGTGGATAATTGATGAAGTGCGTGTAATGAATCCAATTCAAACAGAATCAAAAGGGATTCGATTAAAAAAATATCAAGATGAAAAGGGAGATTTGGCATTTTATACTTATTTGAAAGACGTTAAATATCAAGTCCGTGCACATTTTGTATTTAATCCACATAGAAAAGATTTGGGTTTTGATCGAAATGAAAATAAACATTTTAGTATTGCTAAGAGAGCTGTTGAAGTCGGAGGTAGAAGAGATATTTTTCTTGGTTCTAGAGAATGTCAAGGGTATGTTGAATCATGTGTATTTGATGAAGGAGTCGGATTTTATGATGAATATCCAGGTGAAATTGACTTTGGTGTAATGGTTCATGGTCTGAATTATCCAGATGAAACAGGTAGGACAAATATTGAAACACGGCTATGGAGGGCGAGTATGAAAGCTGGGGTCATAAAATTCATTCGTCCAGATGAATGTATCATGGTTCGGAAAGTTGGAGAAATGTCACCAAAGAAATTTGACGAATCTAATATACAAGATATTGAAGTACTGTATGAAGAGGTTTTTCACAAAAGGGGTGATTAAATGACATGGTTAAGAAATCTATACGAAACATATAATTCAAATAATAAATTTATAGGAGAATTTGAGAAAAATAAGTTTGATCAAGAATATGCTCTTATTCCGGTTGCTCATACTACTCAAAGTGCCCAGATTGAAGTTGTTTTAGATATTAATGGTAATTTTATCTCTGCGAAGGTAGTAGAGAAAAGCGATGCAAGCACAATTGTTCCATGTACAGATGCATCAGCAAATAGGACAAGTGCGCCAGCACCGCATCCTTTATTTGATAAGTTGGTTTACGTTGCAGGAGATTATTTGAAGTATGGTGGTGTAGCAAAAAAAGGAAACCCACACTCTGATTATATGACTCAATTAAAAAGTTGGTGTGATTCTAAATATGGCCACCCAAAGGTAAAGAGCGTGTATACCTACGTAAAGAAGAGTAGGTTAATTGAAGACTTAGTCAATGAAGGAATTATTTATGTTGATGAGAATAATAGATTTATTGAAAAATGGAGTAATAGTATTAAAGAAAAATATGGAGAAAAACCAGCATTGTTTAAGGTGCTAAATTCAGATCAAAGTGAGGCCTTTGTTCGATTTTCTGTTATTACAGTAGGGGAACCAGAATTAAGGTTGTGGAGAGATTCATCTATACATAAATCTTTTACGAGTTTCTATGAAGACTCCTTAGAAGATATGGATTTATGTTATGTGACTGGGAAAATTTTACCGTCAACAGAGAAACATGCATCAGGGATTCGTCGTCCTGGTGATATGGCCAAATTAATATGTAAGAATAATAGTAAATTAACATACTTTGGTCGTTTTAAAACTACTCGAGAAGCAGTTTCCATTAGTAATGAAGTCTCACAAAAAGCACATAATGCCTTGAAATGGTTGATCGCTAAACAGGGTTATACAATTGATGGGAAAGTTTTCCTCGTATGGGGAAAAGATAATGTAGAAATTCCATCTCCTTATGAAGATTCTGAAACTCTAGGGTTATATGATGATTTTGAATCGGAGCTATTGGGGGATGTAACTCATAAGGAATTTGCAAGCCAAGTGCAATTGGCAATTTCAGGCTATAGAAATAGTCTTGAGTATAAGTCTAGCGTCATAATCATGATCATTGACGCTGCTACTCCAGGACGAATGTCAGTGGTTTATTATCGTGATATGGATAAAGATCTATTCTTGAACAGAATAGAGAATTGGCATAAAACTTGCTATTGGCTTCACCAATATAAAAAGGGAATCAAATTTCATGGAGCCCCAGCAACTAAGGACATTGCCTTTGCCGCTTATGGATTGAAGGTAAATGAAAAGGTAATAAAGGGGCTAGTTGAAAGAATGCTACCTTCTATTATAGATGGAAGAGCTATACCATTGGATATAGTGAAGAGTGTTTTTAATAGGGCTTCTAATCCTGTTTCTATGGATAAGTGGGAATGGGAAAAGACTCTTAGCATTGCTTGTGCATTAATAAGAAAAACATATGAAAAGGAGGAGATAGATGTGGCTTTAGATAAAAACAATGATAATCGTGATTATTTATTTGGTAGAATGCTAGCAATTGCAGACGTATTAGAAAGAACGGCCCTCGATAATGATGAAAAACGTTCAACAAATGCAATAAGGTATATGAATGCATTTTCTCGGCATCCTTTCAGAACATGGAATGTCATTCAAGCAAGTATTCAGCCTTATCAAGCAAAGTTAGGAACACGATTAAATTACTTAAGTAGTTTATTAGATGAAGTAGGTTCAAAAATGAAACCTAATGAATTTACAGATGAACCACTTTCAGGAATGTACCTACTAGGATTTTATAGCCAGCGCCATGCACTATACAAAGGAAAGAAAAAAGATGAAGAAAAGGGAGAGATGTAAACTATGTCTATATTAGATCACAAAATTGATTTTGCTGTTGTTTTAACTGTGCGCAATGCCAATCCCAATGGTGACCCTTTAAATGGAAACCGACCAAGACAAAATTATGACGGTTATGGGGAAATTTCTGATGTTGCTTTAAAAAGAAAACTGAGGAATCGTCTTCAGGATATGGGAGAGTCCATTCTAGTGCAATCTGATGAAAGACGTAATGATGGATATAGAAGCATAAAGGACCGCGTTGATGCAAATGAGGAATTGACTAAGTATTCGAAGGGTAAGACAAAAGATAATTTCCTTTATGAAAAGATAGCTTGTGAGTCGTGGATGGATGTTCGTAGTTTTGGACAAGTTTTCGCTTTTAGTGGTTCAGAGATTTCAATTGGTATAAGAGGACCAGTATCTCTTCATACAGCAGTTAGCTTGTCACCAATCGATATTTCAAGTATGCAAATTACGAAAAGTGTAAATTCCACAACGAATACTAAAGATCCTGATAAAAAAACATCCGATACAATGGGAATGAAGCATCGAGTTGATTTTGGGGTTTATGTTTTTTATGGAAGTATAAATACACAACTTGCTGAAAAAACAGGTTTTTCATATGAGGATGCAGATAAGATAAAACAAGCATTAGTAACATTATTTGAAAATGATTCTTCTTCAGCAAGACCAGATGGGAGTATGGAAGTGAATAAGGTGCTCTGGTGGGAACATAATTCAAAATTAGGACAATATTCTGCTGCTAAAGTACACCGTTCTCTGGATATTAAATCAAAAGTTGATAAACCAAACTCCTTTGAAGATTATTCTTTAGAAGTTTATGAATTAGAGGGCCTCAAAGTAGAGAGCATTGATGGACTATAAAGATGAACAACAATATTTGATGCTTTCCGGAATCCAACATTTCCAATTTTGCAAGCGACAGTGGGCTTTGATTCATATTGAGCAACAATGGGCAGAAAATGTTCGAACCGTTCAAGGGCAACATCTTCACCAAAAAGCAGACAAGCCTTTTATAAGGGAGAAACGTGGAGATAAATTGATTGTTCGAGCCATGCCAATAAGATCAAATGAGCTTAAAATCACTGGAGTATGTGATGTTGTGGAGTTTGTTAAGGACTCCGTAAATGGTGTTGAAATTGATGGTTTAGAAGGTAAATACAGGGCTTATCCAGTTGAGTATAAGCGTGGAAAACCAAAGTCAAACGATTCTGATGTTTTACAATTAATTGCTCAAGCGATGTGCATAGAGGAAATGCTCCTATGTAAAGTTGAGGTAGGCTATTTGTATTACAATGAGATAAAACATAGGGTAGAGATTCCAATAACAGAGGAAAAGAAAAATATAGTCAGAAATACAGCTATTGAAATGCTAGATTACTATACTAGAAGACACACACCTAAAGTTAAAACTGGTGCATATTGCAATCAGTGCTCCCTTCAAAATATTTGTATGCCATCCATAATGAGCAAACGATCCGTGAAAAATTATATTGAGGGGAGAGTGAATGAATGAAAAAGTTACTGAATACTCTTTATGTTACGCAGCCTGATGTCTATCTATCTTTAAATGGAGAAAACGTTGTTATCCAAAAGGAAGATGAAAAACTAGCTAGAATCCCTTTACATAATCTAGAAGCAATTACTACTTTTGGATATACTGGTGCCAGTCCTGCGCTTATGGGCTATTGTGCAGATAAGAATATCTCATTAACATTTTTCACGAGGAATGGCCGATTTTTAGCAAGAGTAACGGGTGAAAGTAAAGGCAATGTGGTATTGAGGAAAATCCAGTACCGTATTTCTGATAATGAAGTACTTTCAGCAAAGGTAGCAAGGAATTTCATTGTGAGCAAGATTTATAATAATAAGTGGATAATTGAAAGGATGACTAGAGATTATCCACTTAGGGTCGATGTAACGAAATTTAAGGCTGTATCTCAGTATTTATCTGCTATTATTCGAGAGGTTAGAAAGTGTGAAGACTTGGAAATGCTAAGGGGCTGGGAAGGACAGGCAGCGCTTGGCTATAATAAATTGTTTGATCAAATGATTTTACAGCAAAAAGAGGATTTCTTTTTCCATTCTCGCTCAAGAAGACCTCCCCTTGATAATGTTAATGCTATGCTATCATTTTCGTATTCCTTGTTAGCCAATGATACGGCAGCTGCTATAGAGGGGGTAGGTTTGGATGCTTACGTTGGCTTCTTACATAGAGATCGACCTGGGCGACCTTCCTTAGCATTGGATATGATGGAAGAATTACGAGGAGCATTTGCTGATAGATTTGTGTTGTCGCTCGTTAATAAAAAGATAATGAACAAGGACGATTTTTTAAAGAAGGAAAATGGTGCCGTGATCATGACGGATGAAGCAAGAAAGAAATTTTTATCTGAATGGCAGGCAAGAAAACAGGAACAAATCACACATCCGTATTTAGGAGAAAAAATTTCTTGGGGATTAGTTCCACATGCACAAGCGATTTTATTAGCTCGATACTTGCGAGAAGATTTGGATGAATATCCGCCATTTTTCTGGAAGTAGGTGATCATTTGCTTGTATTAATAACGTATGATGTTAGTACAGTTAGTGTTGGGGGACAGAGAAGGCTACGAAAAGTTTCAAAGGTATGTCAAAACTATGGTCAACGAGTTCAAAATTCAGTATTTGAATGTGTTTTGGATTCAACACAATTCGAGTCTTTGAAATTTGAGTTGATGGGTATTATTGATGAGAGTACGGATAGCCTTCGATTCTATCGATTAGGGAATAACTATAAAACCAAGGTTCAACATATTGGAATTAAGGAATCACTAGATATAGAGGGTACCATGATTCTATAAGTGCGAATGTGAAGTGTACATGAAATACTAGGAGGATTCGCACTTAATTTCGTTTAGAACTTTTTGTTTATTTAGAATCATTATAAATATTGTCCTTTCATTTAATAAAGGAAATAGTGGTTTTTTTAATAAAAATCTATATATAGTGTTAGTTTGTTAAAAAATCGCTGTCGCACCTTACATAGGTGCGTGGATTGAAATTTGTGCATCTGCCCCTTTTGCTCGGACCGCTTCTCGTCGCACCTTACATAGGTGCGTGGATTGAAATTTCCATCGACCAACCTAAAGAGTTAGCACTAGGGTCGCACCTTACATAGGTGCGTGGATTGAAATGATTAGGATTGCTGGCTCATACGTCTGTGTTAGTAGTCGCACCTTACATAGGTGCGTGGATTGAAATAATCTCTCCTCAATGGATTACCAAGTGACACCATTGTCGCACCTTACATAGGTGCGTGGATTGAAATCGAAAGGTCCAAATCGAAGAAGGAGACAAAGCAGTCGCACCTTACATAGGTGCGTGGATTGAAATATTTGCCCTGACCCTTACAAATACTCTAGCTCAAGTCGCACCTTACATAGGTGCGTGGATTGAAATGGCTACAACAACGGGTGTTAGCGCTGCAGCTACAGGTCGCACCTTACATAGGTGCGTGGATTGAAATAACGGTGGAATGTCATTTGGTAGAAAACTTACTAGTCGCACCTTACATAGGTGCGTGGATTGAAATGGTAAGGATCTACTTGGGATTATCCGGAAAATCCGTCGCACCTTACATAGGTGCGTGGATTGAAATTTTTTCACCGATAAAGTCATATCTTGATATTCAAAAGTCGCACCTTACATAGGTGCGTGGATTGAAATTCCTGCTTGTCGTGCTTTAATGGCATCTTCTAGTCGCACCTTACATAGGTGCGTGGATTGAAATCGTATCTTGCGTAAATGGTGCAAAGTGTAAATCGTCGCACCTTACATAGGTGCGTGGATTGAAATCCATGAAGTCTTTAATCCTTTTTTGCTGGAAGCACGTCGCACCTTACATAGGTGCGTGGATTGAAATTGTTGGAATGTCCATATCAAGCAGAGGTCATTGAAGTCGCACCTTACATAGGTGCGTGGATTGAAATTTTATACGTTCTAGATTCTCTTCAACTTTTGATGTCGCACCTTACATAGGTGCGTGGATTGAAATTTCAGGGCGAAGGTGACGACCAAACGATTTTTGACGCGTCGCACCTTACATAGGTGCGTGGATTGAAATGTCTATGGAGTTGTGTAAGACAAAATCATTTTCGTCGCACCTTACATAGGTGCGTGGATTGAAATATTTTCATAAGTTCGTATGCGTATCGGTTGGATACTGTCGCACCTTACATAGGTGCGTGGATTGAAATTCTTAAGTCATTACCTCGGCACCATAACAGCAACGTCGCACCTTACATAGGTGCGTGGATTGAAATCCCTTCACGGGTTATGAAAAATAAAGTCGGTAAGATGTCGCACCTTACATAGGTGCGTGGATTGAAATTTGGGTTAGTAGCGGCATATGCGGCGTATTCCAGTCGCACCTTACATAGGTGCGTGGATTGAAATAATCGTCCTAATTCGACAGCAAGGGAGGAAATCCGTCGCACCTTACATAGGTGCGTGGATTGAAATTATTAAACAAATTGTAGAAGCTACAGGGATTTCTCGTCGCACCTTACATAGGTGCGTGGATTGAAATACGAAGATCCGCATTATAGATCTAGTGAAGATCGTCGCACCTTACATAGGTGCGTGGATTGAAATCTCTATCCAACTACATTAAATATCGTTGCTTATGTCGCACCTTACATAGGTGCGTGGATTGAAATAAGCTTTAGCTCTTTTTGTTTGAGTTGGTGCTTTTTGTCGCACCTTACATAGGTGCGTGGATTGAAATCTATCTGAACCAGAATAGTCCAAAAGATAAACATGTCGCACCTTACATAGGTGCGTGGATTGAAATTGCTGGTGTGCCCTCAGGTAAAACTATCTCGTTATCGTCGCACCTTACATAGGTGCGTGGATTGAAATTATTTGGTCATAAATTAAGTCAGCTGCTGAACGTGTCGCACCTTACATAGGTGCGTGGATTGAAATTGCTTAGCCACATTACAAAAGCAACAATACCTAATGTCGCACCTTACATAGGTGCGTGGATTGAAATAAATTTAAGCTGTCACGTTCGGTACGTTCATGAAGTCGCACCTTACATAGGTGCGTGGATTGAAATACCGCAAGGTGAAACACGATCCAAAATAGGGGAAACGTCGCACCTTACATAGGTGCGTGGATTGAAATAGTAAATATAGCTAAAACTTCAGTAACAGTAGTAGTCGCACCTTACATAGGTGCGTGGATTGAAATCTTGAATCCTGAGTATATTGTAGATGTTGATTATGTCGCACCTTACATAGGTGCGTGGATTGAAATAATTGAGTAATAACTTGTAAAAGCAGATCAATATCGTCGCACCTTACATAGGTGCGTGGATTGAAATCTTTTAAATCCAATTCTTCAAAACACTTTGAAATAGTCGCACCTTACATAGGTGCGTGGATTGAAATAATTGAGTAATAACTTGTAAAAGCAGATCAATATCGTCGCACCTTACATAGGTGCGTGGATTGAAATTAGATGTCTATGTTTGTTCGAATGATCATGAATGTCGCACCTTACATAGGTGCGTGGATTGAAATCATTGGATTCCTTAAAGACTGAACTTGCACAGATAGGTCGCACCTTACATAGGTGCGTGGATTGAAATAATTGAATCGTTCGATTCCAGCGAGACAAAGCACGTCGCACCTTACATAGGTGCGTGGATTGAAATTCCTATCTCTACAGATATTAATTTGTTAGCTCAGAGTCGCACCTTACATAGGTGCGTGGATTGAAATTTTTCGCAAAAGCATTAGTATTTCGTTATTGATGTCGCACCTTACATAGGTGCGTGGATTGAAATAATCAAAAGACGTAGCAGAAGCAATGAATGTCGCGTCGCACCTTACATAGGTGCGTGGATTGAAATAAGATACACGTTTAAGACCAGGGAGGGATTTCGAGTCGCACCTTACATAGGTGCGTGGATTGAAATTTAGTAAACAATGAACCAGTAACCGACAGCCTAACGTCGCACCTTACATAGGTGCGTGGATTGAAATCATCTGCTTTTCTAACCAATCGAGCGACTACATGTCGCACCTTACATAGGTGCGTGGATTGAAATTTGTGGGGTTGGATTGTCAGGGTCTGGTTCTTTGTCGCACCTTACATAGGTGCGTGGATTGAAATATGCCACCGAGTTAGAATGAGAATAACAATTGCGTCGCACCTTACATAGGTGCGTGGATTGAAATAAGCAAGGCACGTTACTTTATCCTGCCAAACTTGCAGTCGCACCTTACATAGGTGCGTGGATTGAAATGACCACTTACGAATCAACGGTGTCGATGAAGCTATGGTCGCACCTTACATAGGTGCGTGGATTGAAATTCTTTCGTCCTCACGGTCTAGGTTGTGACGGCTATGTCGCACCTTACATAGGTGCGTGGATTGAAATTTAACGAGCGAGATTTAAAAGACCTCATCGATTGTCGCACCTTACATAGGTGCGTGGATTGAAATTCTTTAATTTATTGACGTTGCTACCGTCTTATTGTCGCACCTTACATAGGTGCGTGGATTGAAATTCGGTGGGTATTTAGGATTTTCACTTTGTAAAATGTCGCACCTTACATAGGTGCGTGGATTGAAATTTCTTTTATTTCTTTCTTTTTACGGACCAATGTAGTCGCACCTTACATAGGTGCGTGGATTGAAATTCTGAACATCGTGTCGATTCGAGTTGAGGAATTACGTCGCACCTTACATAGGTGCGTGGATTGAAATAACAACTTTTAGCAAATGTGTATCGTAAAGAGCGTCGCACCTTACATAGGTGCGTGGATTGAAATGAAAGCGTGGAAAGAATTCAGGAACGCTTACAAGTCGCACCTTACATAGGTGCGTGGATTGAAATATTACTGACTCATTAATGATCAATTCTTGCTTGAAGTCGCACCTTACATAGGTGCGTGGATTGAAATTGTGGACTAAACACCGTACGATTTTTCGAATCGAGTCGCACCTTACATAGGTGCGTGGATTGAAATTGACGGTATGCCGTTTGGTCCAGAGTGCCATGGTGTCGCACCTTACATAGGTGCGTGGATTGAAATAAAAATTTAGGGACAATTACGCTAACTACGATCACGTCGCACCTTACATAGGTGCGTGGATTGAAATATGAGTTAGGTCATCCATTCCAGCATGTAGGTTCGTCGCACCTTACATAGGTGCGTGGATTGAAATGTTACAGACTCTGCATTATCAACAAAGATCGGAGGTCGCACCTTACATAGGTGCGTGGATTGAAATACGAGGGAAGAAAAGGTTATTTTACTTGAAGCTAGTCGCACCTTACATAGGTGCGTGGATTGAAATTTCGGTGAGGTAAAGTTCCTCTTCTAGTTTTTCGTGTCGCACCTTACATAGGTGCGTGGATTGAAATACCATTCTGTTGTTTTCCCACTCTTGTCTAACCGTCGCACCTTACATAGGTGCGTGGATTGAAATTCACTTCCAAGACTTTGCACATATTCCGGTTGCGGGTCGCACCTTACATAGGTGCGTGGATTGAAATAGGAAAGTTGGGGCAAGGTCAGTATAAAGTCCATTGTCGCACCTTACATAGGTGCGTGGATTGAAATTATAGACGCAGTGAAACTTAAAGCGCAGAGGTTGTCGCACCTTACATAGGTGCGTGGATTGAAATAAACACATTAAACATGTTCCAGTAAACCTGATATAGTCGCACCTTACATAGGTGCGTGGATTGAAATTCCACATAATCGGCTCTTTATAAAGGGCGTCAATCGTCGCACCTTACATAGGTGCGTGGATTGAAATCTCCTGGATGCGAGTCTTTAACTGGTAAACCTTGTCGCACCTTACATAGGTGCGTGGATTGAAATACCGAGTTGTTTCGATGTTAGTTTATTTCTTTTCCGTCGCACCTTACATAGGTGCGTGGATTGAAATACCTAATAAATAATCTGTTGATACGTCAAAAAAATGTCGCACCTTACATAGGTGCGTGGATTGAAATAGAACAAACCCAGTAAACTCTTGCCCCCTACTAGTCGCACCTTACATAGGTGCGTGGATTGAAATCTCGGCTAAAGCTCCAGCATGTTTCGCTAAAGCGTCGCACCTTACATAGGTGCGTGGATTGAAATGTCGAAGCCTTAACAACAAGCCTGCACGCATCATGTCGCACCTTACATAGGTGCGTGGATTGAAATTCGACCCACCAAGCACTTTTTATCGATTTTCCTTTGTCGCACCTTACATAGGTGCGTGGATTGAAATTTTATTGGTGCAATTCGTCCAGTACAGCAAATTCAGCGTCGCACCTTACATAGGTGCGTGGATTGAAATTCCAGTAAAGCTTTCTGTCACCATGACCTCCATGTCGCACCTTACATAGGTGCGTGGATTGAAATCTCCTGGATGCGAGTCTTTAACTGGTAAACCTTGTCGCACCTTACATAGGTGCGTGGATTGAAATACCGAGTTGTTTCGATGTTAGTTTATTTCTTTTCCGTCGCACCTTACATAGGTGCGTGGATTGAAATACCTAATAAATAATCTGTTGATACGTCAAAAAAATGTCGCACCTTACATAGGTGCGTGGATTGAAATAGAACAAACCCAGTAAACTCTTGCCCCCTACTAGTCGCACCTTACATAGGTGCGTGGATTGAAATAGCAAGTTGATTCCTTACAGAATTAAATTCATTTAGTCGCACCTTACATAGGTGCGTGGATTGAAATTCTTCAATCATCCCTAGCTGCTACGAATAAATCATGTCGCACCTTACATAGGTGCGTGGATTGAAATTAGCTGCAAGCGGTCAAACACTATATAAGCTTGTGTCGCACCTTACATAGGTGCGTGGATTGAAATCACCTACGACCCATTGCGTATAATCGTCAGTCCGTGTCGCACCTTACATAGGTGCGTGGATTGAAATATCACTCATACCCTCTAATTCAGGTACGGCTTGCTGTCGCACCTTACATAGGTGCGTGGATTGAAATTCCATACCACCACATTTATGAAGTCTGCTTCACGTTGTCGCACCTTACATAGGTGCGTGGATTGAAATGGGAATATTATAATCATCGGCTGACGAATATCACCGTCGCACCTTACATAGGTGCGTGGATTGAAATCCCATGTAAGTATGACGAGCGATAATCTTATATACGTCGCACCTTACATAGGTGCGTGGATTGAAATTCCAATCTTAATCACCACCTAAAATGCATTCTTGTCGCACCTTACATAGGTGCGTGGATTGAAATCTTATACAATTTATCAAGTTGTTCATCCGTTAAACGTCGCACCTTACATAGGTGCGTGGATTGAAATCGGTATTGGAATGTCGGGAATAACCTCAAATCGTGTCGCACCTTACATAGGTGCGTGGATTGAAATTTAGCTCATTTACAAGAAGTGTTGCCAGAAGTATAGTCGCACCTTACATAGGTGCGTGGATTGAAATTCCTTTCGTATAAAAGAAATCTAAGAAGGGGCTAGTCGCACCTTACATAGGTGCGTGGATTGAAATAAATTTTGATAAAATAAATTCTTATCCTTTATTGTCGCACCTTACATAGGTGCGTGGATTGAAATTCCCATTTACTCAACCTCCCAATACAAAAATAAAGAGGTCGCACCTTACATAGGTGCGTGGATTGAAATGCTTACTAATGAGCGTGAACGAGCCTATATTTTTGTCGCACCTTACATAGGTGCGTGGATTGAAATACTTACTCTTGTGTTTACTTCTGAATAATATCCGTCGCACCTTACATAGGTGCGTGGATTGAAATTTCTTTAAGTCTGTCTATTTCGTCAAAGGGAATAAGGTCGCACCTTACATAGGTGCGTGGATTGAAATAGGCACAACAATACCACTAGCAAAATGAAAAGTGTCGCACCTTACATAGGTGCGTGGATTGAAATAAACATTCCACCTTTATGACTACCTGAGTTGTAGTCGCACCTTACATAGGTGCGTGGATTGAAATTTGTCTAATAACACTTTTATCAACAATACCACCGTCGCACCTTACATAGGTGCGTGGATTGAAATTTTGCCCAAATCATATAATTTAACAGCAAACATGTCGCACCTTACATAGGTGCGTGGATTGAAATAGCATTCCTCCAAAATTGTTCTTGCAAGTCTTTGTCGCACCTTACATAGGTGCGTGGATTGAAATAATAATTACCTTTATAGCGTTTTTATCAAACTCGGTCGCACCTTACATAGGTGCGTGGATTGAAATACTAAATCCCGTTGGAATGTATTGAGCAGGTGTTTGTCGCACCTTACATAGGTGCGTGGATTGAAATTGAATCTGGTTTGTAAGCAACTTCATGTATCCAGCGTCGCACCTTACATAGGTGCGTGGATTGAAATATATAATCACCTCATATCAATTGTACATTATATAGGTCGCACCTTACATAGGTGCGTGGATTGAAATTTTTAGTTATGTAAAACTCATAAATTGCCACTAGTGTCGCACCTTACATAGGTGCGTGGATTGAAATTATTATTGTTTCTACTGATGATGTCCCCTTAGTACCGTCGCACCTTACATAGGTGCGTGGATTGAAATCAATCTAGACTTAGACCCACTAACATCCGCCACCGCGTCGCACCTTACATAGGTGCGTGGATTGAAATTTTGCGTCAGATTCTATATTTAATGCTTTAAACAAAGTCGCACCTTACATAGGTGCGTGGATTGAAATTGTTATGGCACCTGCATCTAATAGGTCTTTATAGTCGCACCTTACATAGGTGCGTGGATTGAAATACTTTGTACCCAAGTTCAGGTAATTCCTTTAAGTCGCACCTTACATAGGTGCGTGGATTGAAATATTTATTCGGGCCAACTGACTTCGAGTGATCAGCTGGTCGCACCTTACATAGGTGCGTGGATTGAAATCAGAGTTAGATGAAGCAGATAAACGGAAGAATGCAGTGTCGCACCTTACATAGGTGCGTGGATTGAAATTTGATTGAAGGATGGGCTAGAGACGGTCTTACGGAGTCGCACCTTACATAGGTGCGTGGATTGAAATTAGCGAATCTCTTACTGGAACAGCAGAAACGAAGAGTCGCACCTTACATAGGTGCGTGGATTGAAATAAACATACTCTCACCCTTTCAATCTTCTACGGAGTCGCACCTTACATAGGTGCGTGGATTGAAATAGCAAAATAAAAAGAGGTCCGGCAGATACTCCGAGTCGCACCTTACATAGGTGCGTGGATTGAAATACTTAAGGACTTATTAGCTGAAGCTGAAGTTAAGAACGTCGCACCTTACATAGGTGCGTGGATTGAAATGATATTGCCTATAACTAATACTCTTGATGGCTGCTTGTCGCACCTTACATAGGTGCGTGGATTGAAATTTCTATTCAACAAATCCTACCTTGTGTTTACTTGTCGCACCTTACATAGGTGCGTGGATTGAAATTCCAAATGCATCTCTTACATTTCTCCATGTCTTTTGGTCGCACCTTACATAGGTGCGTGGATTGAAATCTCTAATACAGTTAACAAACCGTATTTATGACCGGTCGCACCTTACATAGGTGCGTGGATTGAAATTTTTCTGCGGTATCCGTATGTAAAACGCCATATAACGTCGCACCTTACATAGGTGCGTGGATTGAAATAAACTGCACTTTCCAAATCGGTACTAAGTTGTCTGTCGCACCTTACATAGGTGCGTGGATTGAAATAAATGGATTGTTGTTATGTAATGACTGTCACAAGTCGCACCTTACATAGGTGCGTGGATTGAAATCAACTCGATACTGAATATAATCTTCTGTATCGTTGTCGCACCTTACATAGGTGCGTGGATTGAAATGGAAAATTATTTAGTGTTATATGGTCCGTTATCGTCGCACCTTACATAGGTGCGTGGATTGAAATCGTTTTCGTATGCAGTGTATGTAACACGAGCAACGTCGCACCTTACATAGGTGCGTGGATTGAAATTTCCATGATGGTATCGAATAATCCTTGAGCATAACCGTCGCACCTTACATAGGTGCGTGGATTGAAATTCTTACAGCAGTTCGTTTGAAAAAGAAAAAAGAGGTCGCACCTTACATAGGTGCGTGGATTGAAATAATAACACCGAGCTTATAATTAGCTTCGATCAACGTCGCACCTTACATAGGTGCGTGGATTGAAATTACAATCGATTTTTGTAATAATGAAAGAACCTCGTCGCACCTTACATAGGTGCGTGGATTGAAATTACCACGAGTAGGGTAGAGCGACAAGAACTTTTGGTCGCACCTTACATAGGTGCGTGGATTGAAATATCTACTTTCCACCTCGTTTACAGAAGGCATGTTTTGTCGCACCTTACATAGGTGCGTGGATTGAAATAAGAAGATAAAGATGGGTATTTCAGAGTCAATCTGTCGCACCTTACATAGGTGCGTGGATTGAAATGTCCTCAATCCTCATGCAAAATTCACGGTTTACGATGTCGCACCTTACATAGGTGCGTGGATTGAAATAGTTTACTCACCCTCGTTCCCTCCTTCCTTTTCTGTCGCACCTTACATAGGTGCGTGGATTGAAATACATCAAAACTATGTATACTATTATCCATTAATGTCGCACCTTACATAGGTGCGTGGATTGAAATGTCTAATGTAATAAGGAGAATGTGAGTGATGTAAACGTCGCACCTTACATAGGTGCGTGGATTGAAATTTACCGAGTGAGAGGGGATTACAAGAAGTATTCGGTCGCACCTTACATAGGTGCGTGGATTGAAATGATTATAAGGATGAGAGGAAACAAGTGTATGAAGTGTCGCACCTTACATAGGTGCGTGGATTGAAATAAATTACGTTCATAGGTACGGTTAAACCTATTAAGGGTCGCACCTTACATAGGTGCGTGGATTGAAATATCAATACTGGATTCAATCTTATCAGGGTTCCCAAAGTCGCACCTTACATAGGTGCGTGGATTGAAATCAGACCACGCAAGCACCTGAAGCTCTTGCAGCTTGTCGCACCTTACATAGGTGCGTGGATTGAAATAGTAAAATAATCATCAGGATTAATGGATAAATCGTCGCACCTTACATAGGTGCGTGGATTGAAATGCTCTCGATGGCTCTGAGTGTTCCATCCTCAAGCACGTCGCACCTTACATAGGTGCGTGGATTGAAATGCTCTCGATGGCTCTGAGTGTTCCATCCTCAAGCACGTCGCACCTTACATAGGTGCGTGGATTGAAATGCAAAGGTCTTTTTGATTAGTGCCACCACAAGGTCGCACCTTACATAGGTGCGTGGATTGAAATTTTAGGACGTCTGGCAAAACCGACAGCCAAAATGCGTCGCACCTTACATAGGTGCGTGGATTGAAATTTAGCTGTATACGAAATCACTTGAGACACTCCTATGTCGCACCTTACATAGGTGCGTGGATTGAAATTAAATCCGCAAAATCAAAATCAAACTTTTTATCGTCGCACCTTACATAGGTGCGTGGATTGAAATGGTCGTGGTTAGATTCGCAAGAAGATGGGGCTATGCTGTCGCACCTTACATAGGTGCGTGGATTGAAATCATCTGCTCCCTTGCGAGATAATAGCCCCCAATAATGTCGCACCTTACATAGGTGCGTGGATTGAAATACTTCAAAACTATTTAACAAAATGTATTGAGGATGTCGCACCTTACATAGGTGCGTGGATTGAAATTTGGAAGGTTTGATATTGATGTGTATACCGAGTTGGGTCGCACCTTACATAGGTGCGTGGATTGAAATTAAAGATGAGTACTATGTACTTTGAGGATGCAACGTCGCACCTTACATAGGTGCGTGGATTGAAATTTTCAACTGCAACAATATCAGATAGCGAATACTGTCGCACCTTACATAGGTGCGTGGATTGAAATACCAATTCCAGCAAATTCATCGATGATTGTATCATCGTCGCACCTTACATAGGTGCGTGGATTGAAATTAGGCTCCTGGTCCTTACTCCAAAACTTAAACCCGTGTCGCACCTTACATAGGTGCGTGGATTGAAATACCACCACTTACTTTCTTATCTAAGGCCATCTTGAGTCGCACCTTACATAGGTGCGTGGATTGAAATAGTAACTTCAATCGGATCACCTTTAAGTAGTTTTAAGTCGCACCTTACATAGGTGCGTGGATTGAAATGCCATCCATCCGCTCGACTCGCAACTGATTGCGAGTCGCACCTTACATAGGTGCGTGGATTGAAATACGCGCTTTCCTTCGCGAATGTTATTACTTCCGGTCGCACCTTACATAGGTGCGTGGATTGAAATGCTATATTCCATTTCGGTCAGCTCTCGGTCTACGAGTCGCACCTTACATAGGTGCGTGGATTGAAATTAAATTCACAGAAAGCTATTTTGTGGAATTGCTATCTGTCGCACCTTACATAGGTGCGTGGATTGAAATTATTGCTTTCGATAATACATGGAATAACCCATTAGGGTCGCACCTTACATAGGTGCGTGGATTGAAATTCTTTTAATTCCAAAAGGGTATTATGTTCGTCTACGTCGCACCTTACATAGGTGCGTGGATTGAAATGGACTTGTTGTTACATCCGTCTACGATAAAAGCGGTCGCACCTTACATAGGTGCGTGGATTGAAATGATTGCTAGATTCGAAGTGTATACGGTCGGCAGGTCGCACCTTACATAGGTGAGTGGATTGAAATGTATATTTTATGAAGCACGCGCCACATTTTCGCGTCGCACCTTACATAGGTGCGTGGATTGAAATATTGTCGTGGACCCGGCGTACATTAGCGATCATCGTGTCGCACCTTACATAGGTGCGTGGATTGAAATTCTGTCAAATGCTCGTAATTGCCCTTCTGGACCGTCGCACCTTACATAGGTGCGTGGATTGAAATCAGTACCGTTCCCGAATACTTGTTGAGCGAATAGATGTCGCACCTTACATAGGTGCGTGGATTGAAATCGTTTGTACTTTGCTAAATCCAATACGGTCACGGGTCGCACCTTACATAGGTGCGTGGATTGAAATCGCAAAGTGGAGCATGTTCAATGCGTATATAGTGTCGCACCTTACATAGGTGCGTGGATTGAAATTGATGTATTCCCTTTTGAAAGGAGACTCATCTATCGTCGCACCTTACATAGGTGCGTGGATTGAAATTATCAGCCATTAAATTCAAAACAAGATTTTCACGTCGCACCTTACATAGGTGCGTGGATTGAAATGCTTTTAGCACTAACAGTTTCCGCATAATCCTTGTCGTCGCACCTTACATAGGTGCGTGGATTGAAATCGCAGAACGCATAATCGCACCACCTGGACCCAACGGATCTAACAAAAGAAATGTTGGAAAATACAGCGAATCATCTAAGAACACAATATCCAAATATATTCTATGTACTGGCAGATGCGGAGTCACTTCCTTTTATGGATGAATCATTTGATATAGTGACGTGTCGGATTGCCCCACATCATTTTCCGAATCCAGATGATTTTATCCGTGAGGTAAGTAGAATGCTTAAGCCAGACGGAAAGTTTATTCTAATAGATAATATTGCCCCAGAGGATACGAAAAAGGGTGCATTTATGAATGAAGTAGAGAAATCAAGAGATGTTAGTCATGTCCGTTGTCTATCTATGTCAGAGTGGCAAAAACTTTTACAAAGCAATGCTCTAGAAGAAGTTCAATCCCGAGAAAGAAAAAAGAAATTTATATTTCCAGAATGGGTTAAGGTGACTACTAAAAGCCAGGAGCAAAGGGATGAGGTAGAAAAACTATTGTTAAATGCATCTGAGGAGATTAAAGAGTACTTCTCCATCGAAATAGCCGATGGTAAAGTCCAATCCCATCAAATTGATGAGTGGATGGTTCTCTGCAAAAAAGAATAGTCAGAATAAATCCCTCTCACATGAAGTGAGAGGGATTTTGTGTTTAATTAATCTAATTCCTTCAAAAGCGCACGTCCAGCTTGTCTCCCTGTAAAAAGACAGCCACCCACAAACGTACCTTCTAGCGAGCGATAGCCATGGATGCCACCGCCGCCAAATCCAGAGACTTCTCCGGCTGCATAGAGACCTGAAACAGGGTTTCCATCTTCAGCTAACACTCGTCCAGAGAGGTCGGTTTGCAAGCCACCGAGTGTTTTCCGACTGACAATATTTAAGCGAACTGCAATTAGCGGACCATTTTTCGGGTCTAAAAGTTTATGGGGCTTTGCCACGCGGATGAGCTTATCTCCAATATAATTACGCGCTCCTCGCATAGCGGTAATTTGTAAATCTTTGGTAAAGGTATTATCCATTTCCCGGTCTCGTGCTACGAGCTGTCTTTCGATATATGAGAGATCAAGTAAATTCTCTCCTGTAATTTTATTCATTCCTTCTACTAATTCAGGTAGCGAGTGGGCGATGACGAAATCTTCCCCTTTGTCCATGAAGGCTTTAACAGGTGATGTCGGTCCTGGAAGAATGCGCGATAACACTTTCTTAATACTTTTTCCAGTCAAATCCGGATTTTGTTCTGAACCAGAAAGGGCAAACTCTTTTTCAATAATTTTTTCGGTTAAAATGAACCAAGAATAATCATAGCCAGACTGTTGTATTGCTTCGAGCGTGCCTAATGTATCGAATCCTGGAAAAATAGGTGTAGGGAAGCGATTTCCTTTTGCATCTAACCAAATTGATGAAGGACCTGGAAGAATACGAATTCCATGATTTGGCCAGACAGGATTCCAATTCTTTATTCCTTCTGTGTAATGCCACATCCGGTCGTGATTGACAATTCTTCCACCAACTTGTTCGGTAATGGCAAGCATTCGTCCGTCAACATGGGCTGGGACTCCGGAAATCATGTTTTTCGGAGCTTCTCCTAAACGAGAAGGCCAATTTTTCCGAATGAGCTCGAAGTTGCCGCCAATTCCACCGCTTGAAACTAATACAGCTTTACCATGAAATTCGAAATCTCCCACCACTTCTCGGGAGCTTTCTTCTCCACGTGCTGCATCGCTCGGCGTAAGAACATCACCTTTTACTCCGATTACAGCTCCATTCTCTGTTATCAGATCATTTACTCGGTGTCGTGGTCGATAATCAATAAGTCCATTAGCAATTCCTCTTCTTACTCTTTCTTCAAAAGGCTTAACAATTCCAGGACCAGTACCCCAGACAATATGAAAGCGAGGAACTGAGTTACCATGTCCGTCGGCTAAATATCCACCACGTTCGGCCCAACCGACAACTGGAAAAAAACGAACGCCCATTTGATGCAGCCATTCTCTTTTTTCACCTGCAGCGAAATCAACATAAGCTTCAGCCCATTTTTTCCCCCAATAGTCTTCATCATCTTCTCGATCAAAACCAGCAGTGCCGAGCCAATCTTGCCACGCTAACTCCTTAGAATCCTTAATTCCCATTCTCCTTTGCTCAGGCGAATCCACTAAGAATAGTCCTCCGAAGGACCACCAAGCTTGTCCTCCTAGTGAGCTTTCTGGTTCTTGATCTAGGAGGAGAACTTTTTTTCCTGCTTCAGCTAATTCAGATGTAGCAACTAAACCTGCCAACCCAGCCCCAACAACAATCACATCGTATTTCAATGCTTTTCCCCCTGTTTCTCGTATTAATGGTATACATTCCATACGTGGCAATTGATTTCCTTCTTAAGGCATGGGAAAATCAAAAAGACCCTTTAGAATAGGGTCCTAAGGAAATGTTATTCTTTTAAATCCTTCTTCGTCTTTTCACTACGAATAGTAATGTCCTTGGAGAATTCTGTCTCATTTTTCTTGTTTGGATATTTATTTTTTCGTTCGCGGTTATCGTTCCGATTGGTCATCAATCTCATCCTTTCATTTATTTTCGTTATATTTTGCGCTGTTATTGGTTAAATTATCATGATTGAAATGATTTCCTTCCTATTTTTTTACGCATAATATTGTCATTTCAAAAAAATATAAGAACATGGAACTTTTTCATAAACGTAAAGGGGATTTGGCCATGAACCTAACACCGAAGCAAATTGTGCAGCTACATGGATTTAATAATTTAACGAAATCATTGAGTTTTAATATGTATGATATTTGTTACACGAAAACGAGAGAGGAAAGAGAGGCCTATCTTGAATATATCGACGAGGTGTATAATGCGGAGCGCCTGACAAACATCTTATCAAATGTGGCTGAAATCATTGGGGCCCATATTCTAAACGTAGCGAAACAGGATTATATTCCTCAAGGAGCGAGCGTGACGATCCTTGTTTCAGAAGGTCCTGTTGATGAAGCTGAAACGGAAGCGTTCGAAGAATCTCCAGGTCCGATTCCTGGCTCTGTAGTAGCACAAATGGATAAAAGCCATATTACCGTTCATACTTATCCTGAGTCACATCCGGATGAGGGGATTAGCACATTCCGCGCTGATATCGATGTGTCCACCTGTGGGGAGATTTCTCCGTTAAAGGCGTTGAATTATCTCATTCATTCTTTTGAAACAGATGTGATGACGATGGATTATCGAGTAAGAGGTTTCACAAGAGATATTACCGGGCATAAGCTTTTTATCGACCATGAAATCAATTCAATTCAAAATTACATTCCCGATGAAGTGAAGAAACTCTATCATATGATTGATGTGAATGTTTATCAAGATAATATCTTTCATACAAAATGTAAGCTAAAGGAATTTGATTTGGCGAACTATCTGTTTCATCAATCGAAGGCAGACTTATCAGTCGAAGAAGAGGAACAAATCACAGAAAAGCTCGTGATAGAAATGGATGAGATTTTTTACGGAACCAATATAACCGATGATTAATTTATACATTCCCTCGACTTGTGGAAAAGTGTTCGTATAAATAATAGGAATAACGGTATGAAAAAATAACAGGAAAAATTCCGCTTAATGAGCAACCATCATGAAAAAATGCCGAAATAACAGGAAAAATTCCTGCTATTCCCTCGATAAATACCAAAATTAACGATTTTGCCTTCCATAAGCGGAAAATCTTCCGTTATTTTCCTAAAAAGGGACTCCTTTGAAGAGATAACAGGAAAAACTCCGCTTAAGGGTGAGAGATTTTGGATCAAAGAATTAGTCAAACTGGAAGCTTCCTACATATTGTAGGAGCTTTTTTCTTAATTTTAAAGTAAATCAGGCTTTATGATTGTTAGTCGTAGAGGCTATAATAGAGATAATATCGTAAAAGATGCAAAGGGGGATATATGGATAAACATAAACTTAATGATATTTTCCAAGACCGTAAGCCTGGGATTTTAGGAAGAGACAAATATTCAAATTATGCCGTTTTACTCCCCATCATTGAAAAAAATAATGAGCTCCATGTTTTATTTGAAGTCCGCTCTTATGAGATGAGAAGACAACCTGGAGAAATCTGTTTTCCAGGCGGAAGAGTGGACCCGAGTGATCCCTCAGAAAGACATACAGCGATTCGAGAAACCTCAGAAGAATTAGGAATTGAAGAGACCAGTATTGAAAAAGTCTTTCCTCTAGACTTTGTGGTCAATCCTTTTGGTAGCACGATTTATCCGTTTGTTGGCTTCCTTAAAGATGCTACTCCATTCTCTATTAATAAAGCAGAAGTTGCAGAAATATTCACTGTCCCACTATCTTTTCTACAAAAGGTTGAACCTGATATTTATCACATTCATTTTAAGCCTGTACCTGAGGAATCCTTTCCTTACGAGAAAATCGTAGGTGGAGAAAAATATAAGTGGCAAATTCGGGGGATGGAGGAGCACTTTTATTATTTTGAAGATAAAGTCATTTGGGGATTAACTGCTAGAATTCTATCTCATTTTTTAACATTAATAAGAGAGTAACCGATGAATGGGTTACTCTCTTATTTGTAATTATTTTAAATAAATATTGACTTTAATTTCTAGATTGGTATAATTCTAATTAAGATATAAAATCAATCTAATTTAGCACATGGAAAATTTTAGTTCAAAGGAGTTGAACATTGTGGTCAAAAAAATTTGTGATACTTGTCACCAAGAAATGGTTCAGCTAAAGCATTCAAGTATTTGTGCCTGTGGACGTAAATTATTGACGGTTAAGAAATAATAAAGATTCTATAATCTAAAAAGAAAATCTTTATTTGTACTGGCAGCAATAGAAAAGAGAATTTCATTTTATCCATGGAATTATCTCACATAAATATTAGGCATTAGGATTATTCCACAATCCGTATGAAAACAGTCTAGTAGAAAGAAAACCTTAGCAATCTCGCTAAGGTTTATTTTTGATCTAAATCATTTGGATTCTTGCCCACTCGATCATTTTTGTTTAATGAACTAATTTGCTTCATTTCCTCAGAAGTTAGCTCAAAATCAAAAATATCGGCGTTTTCTTTTAGACGTTCTACATTGGATGATTTCGGAATCGTGATCACCTCTGTTTGCAGATCCCATCGTAAAATAATTTGTGCAGGTGTTTTGCTGTATTTTTGCCCAATTTCAATCAGTACAGGCTCATCTAATAAGATTCCACGTTTAAGAGGCGACCAAGCTTCTAATAGAATCCCTTCTTTTTTACAAAAAGCATGCACTTCTTCCTGTGTTAAATGCGGATGATATTCGATCTGATTAACCATCGGTTTAATCTCTGCGTCCTTCATTAAATCTTGCAGATGATGCACGTGGAAATTACTGACTCCAATCGCTCTTACACGACCTTCTCTATAGAGCTTCTCGAGAGCTTTCCATGTCTCTTTAAATTTTCTTGCGACTGGCCAATGGATGAGATAGAGATCTAAATAGTCCATACCAAGTCTTTTTAAACTATTGTCAAAAGCTTCTAATGTTTCTTCATAGCCTTGCTCATCATTCCAAACCTTTGAGGTTACGAAAATATCTTCACGTGAAATCCCTGAGTCCCGGATTCCTTTTCCAACTCCTTCTTCATTTTGATAGAAAGAAGCGGTGTCGATATGTCGATATCCGTGTTTTAAAGCAGCAGATACGACCTCGACAATTTCAGATTGATCTGTCACCTTATAAACACCTAATCCAAACCAAGGCATATGTACTCCATTATGTAATGCAACTGTGCTTTGTAGATCTTTAACCACGATTTCTCTCCTCCTAAATAGAACCCGAATACTATTATTTTCTCATATTCTTCTTTTCAGTTACAATAAATGGGCATACATAGAGAAAAAAAGGAGGATTTTTTTATGATCCGTTTTGGAGTAATAGGTACGAATTGGATTACAGATTCATTTATAAGTGCAGCAAGTCAACATCCAGAATTTAAGCTTGTGGCAGTATATTCAAGGACAGCAGAAAGAGCGAGGGAGTTTGCCGGGAAATATGGCGTTGACCTTATCTTTACCAATCTTGAAGAAATGGCAAAGAGTGAGGAGCTAGATGCCGTCTATATTGCAAGCCCAAATTCTTTCCATGCTGAGCAAGCGATCCACTTGATGGAACACAAAAAGCATGTTCTTTGTGAAAAACCAATGGCATCCAATACTAGGGAACTTGAACAAATGATCGCAACTGCGAAAAAACAAAATGTGCTGTTAATGGAAGCATTAAAAACGACTTTCTTGCCGAATTTTCAAGAGGTGAAAAAGAATTTGCAAAAAATAGGGCCAGTCAGACGATATGTTGCAAGCTATTGCCAGTATTCTTCTCGCTATGACGCCTATAAAGAAGGCACAATCCTTAATGCATTTAAGCCAGAGTTTTCAAACGGTTCTCTTGTGGATATTGGAGTTTATTGTCTCTACCCAGCTGTTTATTTATTTGGAAAGCCGAATGAAGTAAAGGCAAGTGGCCTCATACTCGAGACGGGTGTGGATGCAGAAGGAAGCTTAATTTTACAATACGATGATAAGGATGTTGTCATTCTTTTTTCTAAAATAACGAATTCCTATTTGCCTTCCGAAGTACAAGGAGAAGAAGGAAGCATTGTTTTAGATAAGCTTAATCCACCAGAGGATGTAAAAATACGCTATCGTGATGGGCGTATAGAAGATATTGCTGTCGAACAATCCAATCATCCGATGTACTATGAAACGAAGGAATTTATTGAGCTTTTAAATAGCGGAAAATATCAATCAAGCATTAATTCGTTTGAGACATCACAACTGGTGATGGAAATTCTCGATGAAGCAAGAAAGCAAATGGGAGTCGTCTATCCTAGCGATTTAAATTAATAAATATATGAAACTTTTTCCAAAACACCTCGTAAAAGTTGTTAAGAACAAATAATTTTTATAGGGGTGTTTGATTATGGAAAAAGAGATTAGTTCAAGTAAAGGTGGAAAGCCTTCTCTAGTTGGGATGTTTTGGAGCCCGGGTGAACAGCTTGGGAAAATACGTGAAAATCCACGTATTTGGGGAGCTTTAGGCATTATTACGCTTCTTTACATCATTGGTTCAGCAATTTTGGCCACAAACCTCACAGCCCAAGATCTTGTTGTTCCAGGTATTTCACTTGAAGATGCAGAACAAATCTTAGGTTTTACAAAAGCGCTAACCGTTGTATCCGTATTTATAGTCGCCTTATTAGGGATCCTTATCTCTGCTGTTATTCATTTAATCATTGTTAAAATCGCCGGTAAAAATGTGACATTTAAACAGCTCTTCTCTATGAATACGTATATTGCGTTAATTGGAGCTGTAGGAATGCTTTTGAATACACTTATTCAAATAAGCATTAATGGAGATCCAAGCATTTATGTGACAAGTCTAGGAAGTTTATTTAATAGTGATTCTCCTATACTTGCATCATTCGAAGTATTTTCAATCTGGCAATTAATTTTAACTGCTATTGGATTGTATAAAGTGGGTCAATTATCAAAAACGGCTTCATGGATCATCGCCATTATCTTCTTTGCTATTTCGTTGGGCTTTGCTCTACTTGGAGTGGCGCTTGAAGGGATAACGGGACTGTAATGAAAAAGAAAATCTGGATTGGCATAGGTGTTGCCGCTTTAATCATCATAATGATAGGGGTAAGTGCTTATCGAACTGCTTTTGCTAAGCCACTTGCCGTCGAGGTAATGGAAGTGAAACAAGAAAAAATTTCTTCCACCTTAATGGTGCCAGGGACTTTAGAGCTTCAGGAGGAACAAAATGTATTTCCTTCTCCAGAACTTGGCAAGGTCGAAGAAATTCTCGTAGAAGTTGGACAACAGGTTAAAAAAGGCGATGTTCTAGTCAGATTTGATGATTCTCAACTGGTTCTCGAAATCGAACAGAATAAAATATCTGTTGAATCTGGATATTTGCGGATCAATCAACTACAAAAGCAAAAGGAGCATCTTGATAGTAGGAAAAAAGATCTTTCTGAACAAATCGGTAAAAAAGAAGCAGAAAAGCAATTGGCTGCCGAATATGACCAAAATGAAATGGAATTAAGGCTAGCGAATTTGGATTTGAAGCAAACTCTTTTACAAAAAGAAGCACTTGAAGAAAGAGTAAAAGATTTTGAACTTATAAGTTTGGTAGAGGGTACAGTTTTAGCGGTAAATGAGAATGCAACAGAACTTGTAACAGAAGTGCAGGAGCCGCTTGTCCAAGTTGGTAGCTTACATAGTATGATCGCCACTGGTTCTTTATCAGAGTATGATGTGTTAAAGGTGAGCAATGGACAAAAGGTTACGATAAAATCAGATGTTCTCCCAAATGAAGAATGGCAGGGGGAAATCATAGATGTGGCAAGTGTTCCACAGAATACGGGGTTGGCAAACCCGATGGAGAATCAAGCAGTACAGTTTCCGATTATCGTTCAGATCAACGATGGAATACAACTTAAACCAGGCTTCCAACTGATTATGGAAATTGAAACCGAAGAAAAAGAAGGATTGGTTATTTTCTCTGAAGCGGTTGTCTATGAGGATGATAAATCATTTGTTTATCTAGTAAATGATGGCATTGCCCATAAACAAGAGATTGAAATTGGCCTTACATCTGGTGAACGAATGGAAGTCGTAGAAGGTCTTAAAGCTGAAGATACGATTGTATTGAACCCGTCAGATAAAGTGAGTGATGGGATGGAAGTGACGCTCGAATGATTGAGTTAAGGGATGTGACAAAATCGTATACAGTCGGGAAGGAACAAATGGATGTATTGAAATCGATCCGACTAACGATTGAGGAAGGCGAATTCACAGCAATTATGGGGCCATCAGGATCCGGAAAGTCGACTTTAATGAATATCATTGGTTGTCTGGATAAGCAAACAAGTGGACAGTATTTGCTAAACGGTGAAAATATCTCCGATTATGAGGATACCGCTTTGGCACGGGTTCGAAATCAATCGATCGGTTTTGTGTTTCAACAATTTCAATTATTGCCAAGGTTAACGGCTCTCCGCAATGTAGAATTGCCCATGATCTATAGTGGAATTGGGAAAAAAGAGAGGCTTGAACGAGCAGCAGAGGCCCTCCGGAAAGTCGGTCTTAGCGACAGGATGGAGCATTTGCCTAACGCTTTATCAGGTGGACAAAAACAACGTGTTGCAATTGCAAGAGCGATCGTTAATCAACCGCAAATCATTTTAGCAGACGAGCCAACGGGAGCGCTTGATACGAAGACAAGTGTGTCGATCATGGAACAATTTGTTAAGCTAAATGAGGAAGGTACCACCGTTGTATTAGTAACACATGAACAAGAAGTTGCCGAGTATACGAATCGTACGATCACTGTTCGTGATGGTGCAATTGTTGCCAACGACAGGAGGAGGTAAAAGCTTATGAGTATGATGGAAAATATGAAAATGGCATTAAGCTCATTAAAGGCTCATAAGCTCCGCTCTATTTTGACGATGCTCGGGATCATTATCGGTGTTGGTGCTGTTATTATTGTCGTTGCCATCGGCCAAGGTGGTGAAGCTGTTCTTAAATCACAAATTACAGGGCCAGGAAACACCGTTGAATTATATTACCAACCAAGTGAGGAAGAGATTCAGGCGAACCCAAGCGTGCTTTATGACGCTGCATTTACGAGTGAAGATATTCGAATATTAGAGGCGATTCCAGAAGTGGAGCAAGTGGTTGCATCAAGTTCTGAATATTCGCCTATACGTTATCGGGAGCAAACAGGAGATAGTTCTGTTTTTGGGATTAACCAAGCTTATATGGATCTGAATAATTTAGAAATGGAGAAGGGCCAAGGATTCTCTGAATCAGACTTTAGAAGTGGACGAAGAGCGGCTTTAATCAGCTATTCTTTGCAAGAGAAATTTTTTGAAGGCCAAAATCCGTTAGGGGAAGTCATTCGAATTGATAATCAACCGGTTGAAATTATCGGTGTACTTGCGAAGCCAACTGGTCTTTTTGCTTTTGGCTCAATGGATGTCTATCTGCCTTTTAATACGTGGAAAATGGTTTTCGGAAAAGATGACATCACACAAATGACCCTTCAAGCAATTTCAGCGGATCATATTCAGACCGTTGGGGAAAAAGCGACGTTTCAATTGAATCAGCTTCACAATACAGAGGATTCATATATGGTCATCAATATGGAAGAAATGGCTGAAGGAATCGGGCAAATTACAAGAATTATGACGATCATCATTGGGAGCATTGCTGGAATTTCTTTATTTGTCGGTGGAATTGGGGTTATGAATATTATGCTTGTGTCTGTTACAGAACGGACGCGGGAGATAGGAATACGTATGGCACTAGGAGCAACAAGAAACCAAGTGCTGACACAATTTTTAATCGAAGCGATTATTTTAACGTTAATTGGTGGAATCATTGGAATTCTTCTCGGTTGGGGCGTTTCAAGTATTGTCGCTTTCTTTGCCGGATGGCCTTCACTTATTTCATGGCAGGTGGTCGTTGGCGGGATCGTCTTTTCGATGGTGATCGGAATTATTTTTGGACTACTACCAGCAAACAAAGCCTCAAAGCTTGATCCAATTGAAGCTTTAAGATATGAATAAATTTAAGATTCAGTCTGTTGATAAACTTTAGATAACAGGAGATTTTCCGGTTAACTGGAAAATGAAGTTCGTTTCGGGGAATATAAGGGAAGTTTTTCCGCTTATACAGTGAAAAATCGATTGTTTTTCCGATTTTAGCGCCAATAAGCGGAATTTCTCCGCTTATAATCGTTATTTATAGTGTGAATCGCAAATTAAGCGGAAATTTTCCTGCTATTTTCCCTATCCTTCTATATCCTCGCTCTAGCTCATTGAAGTATTTGTCCATGCCCATTCCAGACAGCTAACTTTTAGAAAATCCTCTTTTGTTTTATTCCAAAATGGTCACAAAAAAACTAGGCTTATCCGCGTTTAACGCCCAAATTGCGGGGTATTTATTGAATAACTTTAAGCTATGGTGGTGATCATTTTGGAAAAGAAAACAACTTCTCAAGGCATGTTAAAGGTATACAAAATTAAACGAGGTGATACCGTATGTTCGATCGCCAGAGAATTGAATATCCCCATTATGTCCATCTTCATGGTTAACAAGCATCGAGACCCGAAACAGCTGACCATTGGAGATACGCTTCGTATTCCGATGGAAGATTAGTGTAGGATGAGTGGTGCTTGACCAGTTGACGTCTTCTTTTTAGATGAAATATGGAGTTCCTTCGCTTGATTGATTGCAGCGTAAAACACTGAGCTTGTATCGTAAATATTGTTTTTCTTCAATTCATTTTCCAACCATTTCTCATCTAAATGGAAGGACCGTAGCACTTGCTTATAGAGGATTCCATTTATAATAACAGGTATTTCCATCCCTTGCTCTGGAACAATTGTATGGATATTTTCAATTTTGGCGGTTTCCTTCGGATGCGCAAGTTTGACAGAGAGGCTTCCATTTGCCTCAATGATGGCAATCTCAACATCCTTTACATTGAATACATCATGTTCACGTAGCATGTTGAGGACATTGTCGATGGAGTATCGAATTCTTTTCATGTTTTCTATTAAAAATTGGCCGTTATGAATGACGATGGTCGGTTCAAAAGTGAGTAGTTTGCCTATTTTTCGATTGTGAATTTTCAGTAAGGAGACGGTAATTTGCAAAAGTCCAATCGCAATGACGGAAATAACGGTATAAAAGTGATTGACTTTTGGTTCAGCGATATCCGCTCCCACTACAGAACCTAAGACGATAATCACTAAAAAATCAAAGACAGGGAGCTCTCCAATCGAACGTTTTCCCATTATTAATGTAACCACTAACAATAAAGGGAGAATCGTAATAATGCGACCTAAAATTTTTAATACATCTATGAATTCCATAAAAACACCTCAGAAAGTACTTATATTGCTATTCTTTCATTAAATTTATATTTTACTCATATTTCAAGTCTCTGGAGTTTTCAGAGACTTTTTTGTATAGTGTTAAGAGAATCATAAGGTTGATACATTAAGGAGTTTTAACAAAATGAAGAAGATCGGATTTATTGGCTGTGGAAAAATGGCTCAAGCGATGATTAAAGGAATGTTATCATCAGGAACGATTTCTACAGAAAATATGATGGTAAGTGCGAAAACAGAGAATACCCTCATGACGGTAAAAAATCAGTTTTCAATTAAAACGACTATCGATAATCGAGAAGTTGCTCGCTGGTCCGATATTCTCTTTCTTGCTGTGAAACCAGATATACACAGTGAAGTGATTGCTGAAATTAAACAAGTTATAAAAGAAGAATTAGTGATTATTACGGTTGCAGCGGGAATCACTTTACAATGGTTGGAAGCGGAGTTTGGGCAGGCGATAAAAGCGATTCGTTCAATGCCGAATACGCCATCCTTTGTCGGAGAAGGCATGAGTGCACTTGCTGTCAACGCAAGAGTAAATCGTGACGAAGTAGATCGTGTACTGGAAATTTTTCGTTCATTTGGACAAGCTGAAGTGATGAAAGAAGAGCTTATGGACAGTATTCCGGCGATTAGTGGCTCTTCTCCAGCCTATGTGTATATGTTTATTGAAGCTTTGGCAGATGGTGGAGTGAGGAATGGCATCCCAAGAGAGCAAGCATATCAGTTTGCCGCTCAAGCGGTATTAGGGGCTGCGAAAATGGTTTTGGAAACGGGACTCCATCCAGGAGAGTTAAAGGATCAAGTTTGCACACCAGGTGGTGCAACGATTGAAGCTGTTGCTTCACTTGAACAAAATGGATTCAGAGCCGCTGTTTTAAAGGCAATGGAGCAATGTACAAATAAGACGCAAGCACTTAAAGCGTAACGAAAATACATAAGAAAAGGTGAGAGATATGGAGAGAGTCAAACTGACAGATGATTTAAATTTTTCAAGAATGATTCACGGACTTTGGCGATTGAATGATTGGAAACTTGGCGATGAAGAAATTCGTTCATTAATAGAGCAATGCCTAGAGCTGGGAATTACGACATTCGATCATGCTGATATTTACGGTGGTTATCAAAATGAGGCCCTTTTTGGCAAGGCGTTGGCGCTAAAGCCTTCGCTTAGAGACAAAATGGAGATCGTCACGAAATGTGGGATTAAACTTGTATCAAAGGCACGTCCTGAGCATGAAATTCAACATTATGATACGAGCAGAAAACATATCATTTGGAGTGCAGAGAACTCTTTGAAAAATCTACAAACTGATTATATTGACGTGTTGCTCATTCACCGTCCAGATCCGTACATGGATCCTAGTGAAGTAGCAGATGCCTTCATTCAATTAAAGGAAGAAGGAAAAGTGAAGCATTTTGGGGTTTCAAATTTCACTCCATCTCAATTTGCGATGTTAGAGAGCTATCTTCCATTTCCGTTGGTGACAAACCAAGTAGAAATTTCTGTGTCTTATTTGCAAACATTTCTCGACGGAACGATTGACCAATGCTTGCAAAAAAGGGTAGCTCCTATGGCATGGTCTCCACTAGCCGGAGGTTCGATTTTTTCAAATGAGGATGAAAAGTCGATGCGCTTGAAAAAGGCGCTTCAAGAGGTAGGAGAAGAATTGAATGTTTCAGAACTGGATAAGCTGATGTTTGCGTGGCTACTTGTTCATCCAGCAAACATCATGCCCATTATTGGTTCAGGTAAAATCGAACGGATCAAATCAGCTGTAGATGCCCTACAAATCAACATGACTCGTCAGCAATGGTTTAAAATATGGATTGCATCAACAGGTGAAAATGTGGCTTAGTAAGGTTAAATCGAGTATGAAATCATGACGATTTTATACTCGATTTATTTTTGTGAAAGTTTTGAGAGAAGCTTATCAAATTTCGCTGGACTCATCATCTCATGCGTGATAAATTTGCCATTATAAAAAAGACCAAAGCTTGTCCATATCGTTGGTGAGTTCTGTGCATCTGCCATTGTTGTGATTCGGTTCGTTTGAAAAGAAATTCTTCGCTCATTTGCTATTTTTCTTAATTCATCTAGAGTCCCTACAGCAAATGGACATTGTGCGGTGTAATAGATGGCGATTCCTTTATGATCCAAAAGTTCATGTTTACGCTCTTTAAATATAGGGGAAGGAGCTTCAGGATTCCATGTTAATGCGACTAATTGAAAATATGGATCTGCTTCATCTACTATTTTAAAACCGTGATGTTCGAAGAAATGTTTCTCACTTAGAAAGGGATAATTCTTCTTTCCAACAATATGTACAATTCCGTCCATTCCTCGATTCATCGCATCTTTTTTACAATAATCTAGCAATTGCTTTCCGTAGCCGTTGTTTTTATGTCGCCCGGATACCCATAAACAATTAATATACATATAATTGGGTGCATCAATTGGAGCCCATGCATTCTCGGCTGGTAAGTATTCAATAAATACCTTTGCCCGTTCATCTAAACGATAAAATACTAGTCCTTCATCCATGCGTTCAGTAAGCCATTTCTTTTTCTCACGTACAGCTTCCTCATATTGCTTGGCGCCTAAAGCACAACAGATATGCTCGGTTTCGATACAATCTTTAGAAATCTCAATAAATCCCATATTTTCGACCTCCATAATGTATAACTACCTCAATTTTATCATGGAAGTAAAAAAAGAACCTTCAAAAGAAGGTTCTTAATGTGGCAAATACACTAATTGGTAGAAAAATAACACCGCAAATACGTAAATGACAGGATGAACTTCACGCCATTGTCCTTTTACTACTTTTAATAGAGGATAAGAGATAAATCCTAGTGCAATTCCTGTTGCGATACTTGAAGTAAGCGGCATTGCTAAGATTGTCAGAAACGCTGGGAAAGCTTCATCGAGCTCATTCCATTTGATTTTTGCGATTGAGCCCATCATTAAGCTTCCAACAATGATTAACGCTGGTGCAGTTATTGCGGATAATCCGGATACTGCACTTACAAGTGGACCAAAGAATGCAGCTAGAATGAAGAGTACCCCAACTGTTACGGAAGTTAAACCTGTCCGCCCACCAGCAGCGACACCTGCTGAAGATTCAATGTAAGCCGTTGTCGGACTTGTTCCAAACATCGAACCTACCGTTGTACCAATTGAATCAGCAAGCAATGCTTTTTTCGCTTGTGGCAATTTGTTTCCTTTCATAAGTCCAGCTTGTTGAGCAACACCAACCATCGTACCTGTAGTATCAAAAATCGTTACAAGCAAGAAGGAGAAGACTACAGCATATAGGCTGTGAGAGAAGACTTCTCCAAGTGCATCAATTGGATTTAAGACAATCAGTCCTTCAGGTAAGCTAGGAAGTGCAACAAATCCTTCTGTGAAGGAAAGCTCTCCGATGAAGTAAGCGATAAATCCTGTAATAATCATCCCAAAAAATAAAGCTCCATGGACACGTAATGTCATTAAAATTAAAGTGACAGCGAGTCCAATTAGCGTTAAATAAGCGGATGGTTCACGTAAATTCCCTAAAGCAACCAAGTTTGTTGGATGGGCCGTAATAATGCCGGTCAGACGTAATCCGATAAAGGCTATAAATAGTCCAATACCAGCGCTAATTCCAAACTTCAGATTTTCAGGAATCGCCTCAATAAGCATGTTTCTTAGAGGCGTTAAAGATAGTATGATGAAAATAATCCCGGCGATAAAAACAGCAGCAAAGGCTGTTATATAATCAATATTTCCATGACTACCGACGACAGAATAGGCAAAATAGGCATTTAACCCCATTCCAGGAGCAATGGCAATTGGATAGTTAGCAAATAATCCGATCCATAATGTCCCAACTACTGCTGAAATGATGGTAGCTGTGAACACTTGATCAAATGGTACCCCAGCATCTGCTAAAATAATTGGGTTTACGACGACGATATAGACCATCGTTAAAAACGTTGTAACGCCTGCTAAAAGCTCTGTTTTAACATTCGTTTGATGCTCTTTTAATTTAAACATGTTGACCTCCAAAACACGAACATTTTAAAAACACATTCTCTATAATATTCGTTTTAGGGGTAGATTTCAAGGCTAAAATTGAATATTATTGATTTAAGTCAATGTCTTAATGTTCGAAATAATTTACATTTTTATCATATTTATAATGATAGTTTGATATTAAATCGCTCATTTTATTTTCCTATTTTGAAAAAGCGTAAGGAGGATGCACATTGTTTAAGGAAATCCATAGCCTAACATGTGAAGAACAAGTTGAAATTTTAACCCGTGAGCTCATAAAAATGGAGAGTTACAGCTGCACGGATGGGGAGCTGCGTAAAACAAGTTGGTTAATGGATTTGTTAAGAGACTTTCCTTATTTTCAAAAGAATCCTCAATTTCTTTCGTGTGAAGTGATTGAAAAAGATCGCTTTTTGAGGAAAAATATCTTTGCGTTTGTTAAAACACCGAACCAATCGAAGAAAACAATCATTTATTATGCACATATCGATACGGTAGGGACTGAGGATTTTGGCGCACTTCAATCCATTGCCCATAACTCTGATGCCTTAACTACCTATTTTTCAAATTATGAACAGGATCCGGAAGTGATGGAGGATGCCAAATCTGGAGACTGGCTCTTTGGCAGAGGCGCTCTTGATATGCAGAGTGGGATTGCAATTCATCTGGCAAACTTACTTTATTTTTCAGAGAATCTAGATGAACTAGATGGGAATCTACTTGTCATGTTTAATCCTGACGAAGAAAGCCAGCATGCAGGGGTCAGGGGAGCTGCAAAAGTGTTACTCCGACTGAAAGAGGAACATGGATTGGATTATATTGCGGCGATAAATGATGATCTCATTTCCCCGTTATATACAGCGGATTATCATAAATACATTTATACAGGTACCGCGGGAAAGTTGCTCCCTTGTTTTTCAATATTCGGTCGGGAAGCTCATGTTGGGGAGAGTTTATCAGGAATTGACCCAACAATAATTGCTTCAGAACTGAATATACGGATTGGGCAAAATATTGATCTCATTGAGAAAGTAGATGGTGAGCTTGTTCTTCCGGCAAGTTGCTTGTATATGCGAGATGATAAGAAGCAGTATGATGTGCAAACAGCTTTAAGCTGTCATATGTATTTTAATTACTTTTTTTATCAGAAATCACCAGCGAAAATTATGGATGAATTGCTTCAAATAGCAGAGGAGACATGTCGAACATTCTCTGACCGTCAGAAAATAAGTTATCAAAAATTTGTAGATATGAATCATTTGCCATCTCGAGATTTAGACTGGACACTAGAAGTGATGACACTTGAAGGAATGCTAAAAGGACTAATAGAAAAAGGTCTTCCCGTTGAGGCAGAAATGGAGCGAGTGTTAATCGAAAATAGGGATAAGGATGATCGAGAGATCGCGTTTTTAATCGTAGATGCCCTTCAAAAGCTAGACCCTGAAAAGAAACCGAGAGTGATTCTTTTTTATGCCCCACCATTTTTACCAGCGAATTATTTGGATTTGAACAATAAAAGAGGAATGGCTATTTCAAATAAAATAAAGGTTGTGCTTGAAAAAGAGGCCGCGAGAACCGGTGAGTCTTTTAAGCTAAAAAAGTATTTTCCGTATTTGTCCGATGGTAGTTTCCTCTCATTCAATGGTTCGGAAGATGAGATTAATTCGCTTCAAAGAAATTTTCCAGCGATGGAAGCACTATTTCCGATCCCATTAAAATCGATGAAAGCATTAAATGTCCCTTCGATCAATGTTGGGGTGTATGGGAAGGGTGCTCACAAATGGACGGAGCGTGTCTATAAGCCGTATAGCTTCAACATACTCCCAAAACTTATTCGAAAAATAACGAAAGCATTATGGGAAGTGTAAAGAAAGGAACTGCGAACATGCAGTTCCTCTTTTATTTCCTTTCTTTTTCAAATAGAAATTCCCTTGAGAGGAGAAGACCTACAATAAATAAAAATAAGGCAAAGTATGCTGGGAGTAGGTGAATAAAAGTTGTGTAGCCAATGACAAAATGAGTAGCTAAACCTGCTGAAAAAGCAGGGATTCCTCCAAAGAGGAATGTGTACCAAACCCATTTTTGCCCTTGATGGAACCCCCAGAGTGAAAGTGTAAGAACCAATAGCCCTACACTGATGAGTGCTCCGCCGAAACCAGCGCGATCATGGGCGATGACCGGGATTAATTTACTAGTGATGTTGTGTAATTGCTCAGGTGTCATGCAAATATAGAGAATATCTGTTGGAACAAAAACGTTGGTGATACCAATGGTTGAAATGACAAGTCCACCCAATAGAAAGGAGAATCCAAGAATCGTAAACGATAGCTGCCCCCATATTCCTTTTTCCCAACTAGAATGATTGGTTCTATTTCGTGAACGTGAAACTTCTTGAAATCCTTTTGTTGTCTTCCAACCTAAATAGAAAATGGGGGAGAGGATAGCCCAAAATAGTCCATGGAGCCAATCAAAGTATCCATAGCCAATGAAAAGAAAGATTCCAAGAAAACCAATCCCACCGGCAAGATTAATCGCCTTCCTTGCCCAATGAAGCCCATACCGAACACCAAAGCGTGCTAGACACATATAGACAATCCCACCCGAGATCATTGTCCCTGCCAATGTCATTCGATCATGGGCCATAAAGTTAATGAGTCTTGGATTCAATGCCATTAACTGCTCTCGCGTCATTTGTAAAAAGACTTCATCATAAGGAAGTATTACGGAAGTCATGCTAAAGATGAGTGCTAATAATCCACCAAGAAAGATGCAGAATCCAAATAACCAGTACCATCCCCATCCTTTGAAAATTTGTTCCGACTCACCTTGATCCAATAAAGCTTCATTTATTCGTTTTGGAAGTCCTGGCCCGCCAAAGACATAACCACTAGATAGCATGACAAGGTCAGCGCCAACTTCTAGTAATATAAGGGCATCTTTCGGCTCATATACCCCTCCTGAGATGATAATGGGGAATGTTGCCGAACGTTCTTTCATCTGCTTTAATGCTAAAACCAAGTGCTGAGTTTGCTCTCGAGGTGCATATTGATATGTTTCTTCTTTTACAAATGATTCTTCTATAACAAGTCCATCGATTAATTTTAATCTCTGTAGTTCAGAAATTTCGTTCACCCTATCCTTCAAAAGCAAATGGGGAAGAGATAGGAAGATTTTTGTATCTGCACAATGTCGTTTAATGTCAATTAGTTCATCTTCATTTAATAGGTCTTCAAGTATAAATGCATCAGCAAAGGGTAGTAATGAATCGATCATGAATTGTAATTGCTGAAAGTCATCGGTTTTTCCAATTCGAATGAAGAAGGGAATGTCGACAGATGTTCGTTTTTCTAGTTTAGCAATAGCGTTTTCCATTCCAAGTGATTCAAATGGTAAAGGATAATAAATTTGTTGTTTGTTCGCACTTATTCTAGTCTTTTCTCTAGTTTGGGAAGCTGATATAGGCCCGATTTCAATAAAACCAAAACCAAGATGAGAAAATGCTTTCGTTCCTGTTAAAAGAGGATCAACTTTACCGCTTAATCCGATCGGGCTCGCAATAGAAATGTCACCTAACTCCTTTTTTAACTGTGGAGATGGTGCCATATGACCGAGAAATTCAATAAAACCAGAACCACCAGGTAAAGAAGAAATAAAGCTCATTCCTCTATGAATGAATTCTCTTCCCTTTTCTCCTGGAAGTCGAAATAGCCAAGGTTTAAAAAGTGGATGATAAGACCAATCTGGCATTTCATCACCGTCCAAAAATAGTTTATATGTGAAACAATTTCATAATAGTGCTTCTCAAGTTAAAAAACGAACAAATGTAACTCTAAACAGTATCAATATTAGAATCGTAGGATGTGTTCGAATAAAAAAGTCCGGTTTTTAATTTCTCTTCGTACATTGTGAAATGGACTCATGTAAATGATACACTATTTTTCTGTATTAAAATGATCGAAATTGACATTTCAACAACGAATTAATGGTATTAACAACAGTAATAACGTGTTTATATTGCATTGTGATATATTTCACATTTTATTCAAAAATAAGTCGAAAATAATAATTAATCTAATTATATAATAAATGTAATTGGATGGAATTAATGGAAAGTCGCGACATAATAGTTTCAGCCAATAAATTATTTTGGGGGTATTACAATGAAAAGGATGAAGCTACTCTTAACTCTTCTTTTCGCTTTATTGTTGTTGGCAGCATGTGGTAGTAATGAAGCCAATTCACCAGAAAAAAGCGATGCAACTGGAGGAGGAGAACCAGCAACAACTGAACCTAAAGTAGATGAAGAATTAGAAGCAGCTAAAGCAATGTTTGAACCACTTACTGAAGTTCCTGTACCAGAGGATAATGAAATGACAGATGAGAAAATTGCACTTGGACAAATGTTATATTTCGATGAAAGACTATCTGGAAATAATAAATTAAGTTGTGCTTCATGTCATGCTCCTGGGGCAGGCTATGGTGACGGATTAGCTACATTTATTGGATTTGAAGGTTTTGCTGGACATCGAAACAGTCCTACAATCATCAATTCAGCTTATTATAAGGAAAACTTTTGGGATGGACGTGCAGGTAGCCTAGAAGAACAAGCACTTGGTCCAATTCAAGCAGAAGGCGAAATGAATCAAAATCTTGATGAGTTAATTGAAGAATTAAATCAAACAGGTTATGTAGATGAATTTAATAAAGTCTTTAATGACCAAATTACCGCAGATAATATCGCTAAAGCGATTGCTTCATTTGAAAGAACTATCGTTGTAAAGGATACTGCATTTGACAAGTATCTTGCCGGTGATGATGATGCAATTTCTGAAGAAGCAAAAGAAGGAATGAAGTTATTCACAGGGAAAGCAAGCTGTATTTCATGTCACGCAGGTCCAATGTTATCTGATCACAACTACCATAATCTTGGTATGGATGGAGACGACGGAAGATTTGCTGTAACTGGAAATGATGGAGATAAAGGTAAATTTAGAACTGCTGGATTACGTGGAATTGCTGATACAGCACCATATATGCATGATGGAAGTCTTGCAACGTTAGAAGATGTTATTAATTATTACAATGTTGGTGGTGGAACTCATGGGAATAAGAGTGAGTTGATGAGACCACTAAACCTTACACAGGAAGAAGTTAGTTATCTAGTTGCTTTCTTAGAAACGATGAGTGGCGAAATACCAATGGCAGAAAAGCCTGACCTTCCAATGTAAGATTTTACAAAGAGAACTTTAGGGTGATTCCAAAGAATTCCGTTTTCAAGCGAATACAAGTTAATGGACACAAGAAGGAAAAGACGTATGTAAGCATACGTCTTTTCTGTCATGACATCACGTTGTTAATCGACGGTCTCAAAACGCCGCTTAATTTCTCCGAAGACAGCTTCTAATATAAAGCAATAACAGGAAAAATTCCGGTTAATTAGCAAATATCGTTAAATAAGGCTTAAATAACAGGAAAAACTCCGCCTAATGACTTCAAAAACGTGAAAATAGGTGGTTTTTCTCTGCATAACCGGAAAATCTTCCGTTATCCCCCGACAATGAGCCTGAGCAGGGACTATAACAGGAAAAACTCCGCTAATTTCACTATCAAAAATTAACCGTGATGCCGCCAGAAAATCCCCTTACATCTTCCTGTAAAATAAATTATTTCAGTAAAAGCCCAAATCTCAGAGGACAATTAAAATTGGGTTTAGGACGAATTTTACGCGGGAAGAGATGAGTAACAACAACATAAGGCAGGAATTAAGTCGATTTCATATCGTACTACGTTCTATGGTAAATGTTCTCCTTATGAAATGGCTACTAGATTGTAAAAATTTCGGCTAGCTGCCGTTTATATAAATGGGCGTCCACAAAAAACGGGCGTCCTTTTGATCTTCTCCTACTACCAGTTCGCTGGTGAAGTTACCTGAATAGTTTCGAGAGTCAGAGGGTGAACGAAATTGAGTTCGGTTGCATGTAAACAAAGTCGCTCTTTAACAGATGTGTTCCCATATAGGCTATCGCCAATAATGGGATGTCCAATATGGCTGAGATGGACTCGAATTTGGTGGGTGCGACCTGTATCAAGTTGACATTGGATTAAGGATATATCCTTTTGGTTCTCGATGACTTCATAATGGGTAATGGCTGTCTGTCCACTTGGAGATACTCTTCGTTTTGTTGGATGATGGCGATCTCTACCGATCGGTTCATTAATCGTTCCTTTTTTAAACGGCATTTTGCCCTGTACAAGAGCCGTATAGGTACGTTTTATTTGTCGTTCTTCAAGCATTTTGTCTAGGAGCGAACCGACAAATGGATGTTTGGCAAAAAGAATAACACCTGATGTATCCCGGTCTAAGCGATGGATATGCTTAACTTGACGAAACTCTCCTTTAGCTTGTAAATGAAAAGCGACCCCGTTTGCTAAAGTATCCATTTGCTCAGGAACATTTGGGTGCGTATTCATTCCAGCTGGCTTATCTACAATTAATAAATGGTCGTCTTCATATAGAATATGTATATCCATATAGCTAGGAATCATCCCGAAATCAGCATCTGAAAAAAGCTTGATTCGAAGACGGTCATCTTTATTTAATGGCTCTGTCCAAATAACGGGCTGACCGTTAAGCCATACTTCTTTATTCATTCGTAAGCTGTGAGTGTGCTTTTTGGGTGCATGCCATATCTTTGAAAATAATTGCTCACTTGTAAGTCCTTGCCATTCAGAAGGGACGATCAGTTCAAACCATTGGCCTTTTTTTGAAGAAATAATCATGTCGATCACCTTTCATATATAGATTTCAATCATTGTAGTCAATTTTTGAGAAAATGAATCAGTTGTATTTCCTATTTTCTTTGGCGATAATTACCACGATTTAAGCCTTTGTACGTATGTTATCCTTATCGTATATAAAAAATCGATAACATGTTTTTAAAGGTGGTTTTTTGAGTGAAGGTTGTATTTGCATCAACACCAGATCAAGAAGAAATGATTAAAGAGCTTGTAAATACGTTTTATCAGAAGGTATTTCCTCTTTACTATTCTGACAAAGAAATTAAAAAATTTGAAGGATTGCAGGTGCTACATACCTCAACTAGACATTTTGAGTACTTTGGTACTTTGAAAGAGGCTTATCAAGTTATTACAAGCCTACAAACGTTAATTTCGATTTTAGAATCGCATACGCTAGAGCTAAAGCATAAGGGGATATTCCAAAAAAATGTAGGCATTCTTAAGGAATATGGATTATTTTTCCCATTTGATTTTGAACAATTTATTGAAGCAAAGCAAGATAAAGAAAAAAAGATGATGTTTTTAGTGTCTATACAAAGGCAGCCAATGAGTTGCTGATCTAAAAATAAAAAAAACGAAACGAACATGAGATTCGTTTTCGTTTTTTTATTTACTATTTTGATTAAACCAATCTTCGAAAACTTCTTTTTCCTTGTAGCCAACGATGCGAGCGACTTCTTCGCCTTCGCGGTATTGGACGATTGTTGGTGTTTCGGATACTCCGTATTGATCCCAACCAGCATCAAACTCTAATAAGTTATACTGAACTAAATCAATGCCCATGTCTTCAGCAAGCGGAGCTACGACAGGAGTTGTTCGTTGACAGTGCGAGCAAGTGGGACTGTAAAAATATACGGTTACATCTTCTTTATTGTCCAATTTAGCTTTTAAATCTTCTGGTAAAATCAGGTTTTGATAGTTAGGGTCGTCTAGCTGAGCCAATGTTTCAGGATGCAAAGTATCTTTCTTATATTTATTATCTTCTGATACTTTTTCCTCATTTTGCATTTTTGTTAAGATGGCCACTCCAGCGAATAGTACGATAATAATGACAAGAAAGATAATGACTTTTTTCAATTATGAAACCTCCTTCGTTTTCTTCCATATCATAAAGCTACAAACAAAGATAATGACAAAAACAGTAAGGGCTAGGAATGGAATCGTCACAAATCCAAACCAATTTATGTAGGCTCCTGTACAAGGAATACGACCACATGTGGGGGCGGTGTCAGCTAAGAAAGAAAATTTTTGAATCCCGTAATGGTACAAAGATATTCCGGCGCCAAAAACTGATAATACCATTGTATAAAGGGAGATGCGGTAATCCTTTTTTATCGTGGCAATCCCTAAAATGATTACAAATGGGTACATCAAAATCCTTTGATACCAACATAATTCACATGGTTCATATTGGCGTATTTCAGAAAAGTATAAACTCCCAAACATGGCTATAACTGATGCTGCCCAAGCAATAAATATAAATGATTCCCTTTGATCCTTTTTTTCGCTCATAACACCAATTCCTTTAAAGTTAGTCCTCATTATTTTATGATGTAAACAATTGTTTTTCAAATTAAACGATTAAGATTAAGTAATTATTTACATTTTGTTCACGGAGTTTATGAAAATGATGACCATAAAAATATGGTTTGAGATATAATAAGTGGATAGAGCTTCCATTTTTAAATTCTGGGGGGATATTATGGATTGGAAAGAACAAGCAGAGAGATGGCTCCAATTTGTTGAACTGGATGCTGAGTTGAAATCTCAATTGCTTACTTTAAATGAACAAGAATTAGAAGATGCCTTTTATAAAAATTTAGAATTTGGGACCGGGGGCATGCGTGGAGAAATAGGAGCTGGTACAAACCGAATGAATCTATATACGATTCGAAAAGCTTCTGCAGGCTTAGCGTCTTTTATTGATACATATGGTGCAAAAGCGAAAGAACGAGGTGTCGTGATTGCCTATGATTCTCGCCATAAGTCGGGAGAATTTGCTATGGAAGCGGCAAAAACTCTCGCAACAAGAGGAATTCAAACATACGTATTCGATGAGTTAAGGCCAACACCAGAGCTGTCATTTGCCGTACGTTATTTACATGCATTTTCAGGGATTGTTATTACAGCAAGTCACAATCCACCTGAATATAATGGCTATAAAGTGTATGGACCTGACGGAGCACAGTTAATTCCGAAAGATGCAGATGTAGTCATTGCAAAGGTTAATGAAATTGAGGATGAGCTTCGTATTGTAGTATCTGATGAACAGGAACTAAGGAATGCTGGACTTATTAAAATAATCGGTGAGGAGGTAGACCAGGCCTATTTAGAGAAACTGGTTACAATATCTGAAAATGATTTAGGAAAAAAATCAGATATTAAAATTGTTTTTACGCCATTACATGGAACAGCGAATACACCTGTGCGAAAAGGGCTTGAAGCATTAAACTATACGAATGTTACAGTCGTAAAGGAACAAGAGCAACCTGATCCACAATTTTCTACGGTAAAAAGCCCGAATCCAGAGGAGCATGCAGCATTCACCCTTGCGATTGAAAAAGGTCTAGAATTGAATGCAGATCTTTTAATCGCCACCGATCCAGACGCTGATCGCCTAGGGATTGCCGTGAAGGACTTGAAGGGCGAGTATACAGTACTAACTGGGAATCAAACGGGAGCTTTATTGCTTCACTATTTACTGACAGAGAAGGCTAGAAAAGACACCCTTCCGAAAAATGGCGTGATGATGAAGACGATTGTCACATCTGAACTAGGAAAAGTGGTTGCATCATCCTTTGGTGTCCATACGATTGATGTTCTTACAGGTTTTAAATTTATTGCTGAAAAAATTAAACAGTTTGAAGAAAGTGGCGAGTACAAATTTTTATTCGGATATGAAGAAAGTTACGGATACTTAGTTGGAGATTTCGCACGAGATAAAGACGCCGTTCAAGCTACCCTTTTAGCGACAGAGGTTTGTGCCTTTTATAAGGAGAAAGGAATGTCTTTATATGAAGCATTACTTTCTTTATTTGAAAAATATGGTTATTATCAAGAAGGACTTCGTTCTTTAACATTAAAGGGGAAATCTGGAGCAGAGCGTATTCAGCAAACGTTAACCTCGTTTAGAAATGAGCCTTTATTAGAAATTGGTGGACAAAAGGTCATTAAACAAGAGGATTATTTAGAAGGTATTCGTACAACAGAAAAAGGTAAGGAAAATATCGACCTTCCTAAGTCAAATGTGTTGAAATATTTTCTTGAAGATGACTCATGGGTATGTCTAAGACCTTCTGGGACAGAGCCAAAGATCAAGTTTTATTTCAGTGTTAAAGACAACGCATTAGAAGCGAGTCAAGCGAAATTAAAGGGTTTAGAAGAGAGCTTCATGAATGTTGTTGAGGAAAGAATGAATCAATAGCTAAATTTTAAAAGACACGGCCTTTTGACCGTGTCTTTTTTGGTGGAATTCTTTTTACATCCATTTCGCAGTCAGTTCTTCATGATCTTCCAGGTGGCTATTGGCATGGTCGATGTATCTTAACAATGAATATAAGTGTTTTTCAATGACCATATAGTCTTTTTCGAAATTGTAGGCATGTAAGAAGTGTTCAATTTTCTTTGATAAAAAATGGTCTTGTGTTCTAACCATCAAAATTAATAAATTGTCCCATTCAGAACGATGGGTGTAATATAGGGCGCGATCATAATCGACTATATCCATTTTTCCTCATCTCCTCTTTTTTAAGGAGTTGCTAATAGTGTGTGTCATGAGCCTATAAAATTTCTCTGTAAATGTTGGTCATCTTGGTTATAGAGGTTTTTCAGCATTTACCTGTGTAAAAATCAGCAAAATGGTGGACAGCTATAATGGGCCTTCCTAAAAAATTCATATCGATTTACGCTACAACTCATCATTTTTGATTTTGTCTCATACATTGGTGATAAGACAAAGAAGGAGGAAAATGAATGAGAGAGGAAGAGCGTAAAAAGCTGGAATATGCGATTGATGAGATTACGGAAATTGCTTCAGGATTTGGTCTCGATTTTTACCCGATGCGGTATGAGATTTGTCCGGCTGATATTATATATACATTTGGCGCATACGGAATGCCAACACGATTTTCTCACTGGAGCTTTGGAAAACAATTTCATAAAATGAAGCTTCATTATGATTTAGGACTTTCCAAAATATACGAGCTTGTAATTAATTCTAATCCTTGTTATGCCTTTTTATTGGATTCTAATTCGTTAATACAGAATAAATTGATTGTAGCCCATGTATTGGCTCATTGTGATTTCTTTAAAAATAACATGCGCTTTGAAAACACGAAGCGAGATATGGTGGAGAGCATGTCTGCTACGGCAGAAAGGATTCGTCAATATGAAATTGATCACGGGAAACAAGAAGTAGAAGAATTTCTTGATGCCGTACTTGCGATTGAAGAACATATTGACCCGTCCTTAATGCGACCAAAGCTCTCATGGACCATGGCGGATGTAGAGTTTGAAGTAGAAGAGGAACTTAAGGCGAGTCCCTATGATGATTTATGGAATTTAGATAAAAAAAATGAACCGCAAAGCTCAAAGAAAAAAATAAAAAGAAAATTTCCGCCACAACCGGAAAAGGACCTCCTCTTATTTATTGAGAGTTACAGCCGCGAATTAACGGAATGGCAACGTGATATTCTCACAATGATGAGAGAAGAAATGCTCTATTTTTGGCCACAGCTAGAAACGAAAATCATGAATGAGGGCTGGGCGTCATTTTGGCATCAAAGAATTTTGCGAGAAATGGATCTGACCTCTGATGAAGCATTAGAATTCGCTAAGCTTAATGCTGGAGTTGTGCAGCCATCCAGAACGGGAATCAATCCTTACTATTTAGGGTTGAAAATCTTTGAAGATATTGAGGAACGCTATAATAATCCGACAGAGGAAATGAAAGAGCGTGGAGTTAAAAAGAATTCCGGTAGAGAAAAAATGTTTGAAGTACGTGAGATTGAGTCAGACATTTCATTTTTAAGAAATTACTTAACAAAAGACCTTGTTATGCGCGAAGACATGTATTTATTTCAAAAACAAGGTCGTGATTACAAAATTGTTGATAAAGGCTGGCAGGAAGTAAGAGATCAACTTGTAAATATGCGAGTAAATGGAGGCTTCCCTTATTTAACCGTCACCGATGGAGATTATTTGAAGAATGGGGAGTTATACATTAAACATTGGTTTGAAGGGATCGAACTTGATTTGAAATACTTAGAAAAGGTGATGCCTTATATTTATCAGCTATGGGGAAGAGGCGTTCATATCGAGACGATGATCGAGGATAGAAATATGCTATTTACGTACGATGGAAAAGGAGTCCATCGAAAGTATCTGTAAGTCTTTTGCATATTACGGAGTATAAATTTTTATACTCCGTTCAAGTGTGTTTTTTAAAGGATATTTTAGACGTAATGGTTTAGGGAAACTAGCAGGAGATTTTTTACTTATGCAGAGAAAAATCTCCTATTATGTGGAGGGAATTCTATTTTTTAGCTGGGCTCTTCTGCTGATTCCAGATTTAACAATGGTTACGAACAAAGCCTTATAAAAAGAGTGGTTCCTGACGGTCACTAATCGATATGATCTCGTTTAATAGCTTTAAGTGGTTTTTAACCATCTGAAGTGCGGATTGATTATTCTCCAATATGTACACCATTTCTGCTAAATTAAACGACTCCATGGATTTTTCAATTTCGTTTAAGGCTTTGTAACTCAGTGCTTTTTGGAAGTATAAGTCTCCTTTTAAATACATAAGCTGATATTTTTCAGTAAGCTTTAGTCCTTGTTCACAAAATTGAATGGCATCTGCATGTCGAGATGTTAAACGTAAGACTCTAGCATAATTGTAGTTCAGTCTAACAGGAACATGTTTGTTAACGATTTCTGTAAATTTATTGAGGTGCTCCATTGCCTCACTATACACGTTTATCGCTTCATTTAGCATCTGACATTGACTATAGATATTTGCTTTACTAATTAAGATTTCGATTTCCCGTTCAGAATAGAGTTTTTTATTTGAGGCAGTTAAATTAAGTGCATCATCAAAGCATTGGATGGAATGTTGAAGATCGTGATCTAATTGAAAGGAACAAATTCCTTCATGCCACTTCAAGAATTGAGATAATTTTCTTTGCTGAAATAACTCATTATCTGATTCTGCCTTAATAATTCTACGTACCAACTCATAGTTGCGATTATTAATCGCTTCTCTAATTTCTGAAAATGTATCAATGACATAATCATGTCTAGGGATGCTTGATATATCTAGGAGATACGAAATATCCACACTAAATCGATCGGCAAGCTTAAGTAAAATATCTGCTGTCGGAAATACATTTCCATTTTCAATTTTACTAATATATGCCTGTGTGCATATATCTTTGCTTGTTTCATATTGGGATAATCCAAGGCGTTCCCTTGCTTCTTTAATTCGTTGCCCTAAATATCTTGCCATAAAATTCACTCCGAATATAACTATATTTATCATGGGGCATAAAAACGTCTGAATTTGCGAGAAAACACTCTATTTACCCTATTATATCAAGAAATTCAGAAAATTCATCCTTTCTTTTAACATGATAAAATTCATGTAAAAAGGAGGTGGGAATTATGAAAAGATTCCTAAGCGGACTACTGATTGTTTTACTTGCATTCTTTGGAAGCTATACTGCTGGCCCAGATGCTCTAATTCACCCAAATGAGGAAGAGCCTGGAGTTATGCATTAATACGATGTATATGCTATCTATTGAGAGAGATGGAGTTGTGAACAAGTGCTAGGTAAAGACGTCATGTTTAATGAAGAGAGGTACACGGTCATCTTTAATTACAATAATGGCATGATAGAAATTCGAAATGCGAATCTCGCTTATGACGTCCAGCTTGTGAACATTAGAGACGTCATCATTATCGAATCTGCTTGAAGGAACTACTTAAATGTAGTTCTTTTTGTTTTTTAGGAAAGTATAGATTTCGCAGTTGTGTATAACTTTGTTACGAAGTGTATCTACGTCTAGCTTCAGCGCCTATCGCCTAACAAACTTCAGGTCCCCTCCCTACGATAAGTCAACCAAGAATTGCTATCGCAATTCAGGTTTCCTATATCTCAGTCGAGGCCCTTCCAGTTATGTACGGCGATATTCAAGGCGCTTGCGCTTTTGTTCTTTTAATAATCTTTCTTTTTTTGTAAAAAGAATCTTGCATTCACAAAGAAAATGGTTCCTAGTAGGAACAGCATCGTACATAACCAAGCAGCGATGGCAGAATATTCGCTTTTAAATATATATTCACTTGCCAGATTAACAAAGAGCATAATTGTCATTGTGTAGTACATAGCTTTGACATATTTCATTTGCATCACTTCCTTAAGTTATAATGAGGAAATTAGGAACCGCTCCATTATTTACAGTATATGACATTGAGATAGTCTGTTTCAATTGATATAAGAGTTAATTTAAGAATGTTTTTTGAGGGATAAAATTTTTTATGAAAAAAGCATTGACGAATTCCTTTTAGAGGTGTTATATTGATATAGCTGTTTTGAAAAACATTTGAAGTCTGGCCCGTTGGTCAAGCGGTTAAGACACCGCCCTTTCACGGCGGTAACACGGGTTCGAATCCCGTACGGGTCATATACATTTTTTCGTGAAAGCGAAAATAATGTACCTTGAAATAGCGTAAGCAAAAATTATTTTCAACATATAATTTTGGCGGTGTAGCTCAGCTGGCTAGAGCATTCGGTTCATACCCGAAAGGTCGTGGGTTCGACTCCCTCCGCCGCTACCAAATTTATATTTTATTATGGAGGAATACCCAAGTCCGGCTGAAGGGATCGGTCTTGAAAACCGACAGGCGGGTCAAACCGCGCAGGGGTTCGAATCCCCTTTCCTCCTTATTTTTCTTTTTCAAGGAGAGTTATTTTCTCCTAACATTGAAAAGGCAGAGGAAAGCTATTTTCTCCTTACGTCGAAAAAGGCAGAGGAAAGCTATTTTCTCCTTACGTCGAAAAAGGCAGAGGAAAGCTATTTTCTCCTTACGTCGAAAAAGGCAGAGGAAAGCTAT
>NZ_HE978511.1:1025788-1064042 GCF_000311725.1 Robertmurraya massiliosenegalensis JC6 | reverse complement strand
TGGACTGAAAATCCATGTGTCGGCGGTTCGATTCCGTCCTGAGCCACTTTTTATTTGGAGGGGTAGCGAAGTGGCTAAACGCGGCGGACTGTAAATCCGCTCCTTCGGGTTCGGCGGTTCGAATCCGTCCCCCTCCACCAACCTTTTTTCGCGATAGCGAAAATAAGGCACCATTATTTACGAAGCGTAGCGAAGTAAAATAGCTTTCATTGATTTTTCGCGATAGCGAAAATAAGGCACCATTATTTACGAAGCGTAGCGAAGTAAAATAGCTTTCATTAAGTTTTCGCGGTAGCGAAAGTATAGAGCTAACCGAGCAAGGGTATAGTTTAATAATAGAATAATGGCGGTCGTGGCGAAGTGGTTAACGCATCGGATTGTGGCTCCGACACTCGTGGGTTCGATTCCCATCGATCGCCCCATTTCCTTATAAGAATTATCAATAATAAATATGCGGGTGTAGTTTAATGGTAAAACCACAGCCACGAGCAAAACATCTGTGAATCGACTACGAGTTGCCTCAACGACAAGGCATCCTCGAATTAACTATAAGAGTTAGAGGCATGTAAGGCCAAAAATGGGAAACAAGACTTAATAAAATTTCTATAAATATGCGGGTGTAGTTTAATGGTAAAACCACAGCCACGAGCAAAACATCTGTGAATCGACTACGAGTTGCCTCGACGACAAGGCATCCTCGAATTAGCTATAAGAGTTAGAGGCATGTAAGGCCAAAAATGGGAAACAAGACTTAATAAAATTTCTATAAATATGCGGGTGTAGTTTAATGGTAAAACCACAGCCACGAGCAAAGCATCTGTGAATCGACTGCGAGTTGCCTCGACGACAAGGCATCCTCGAATTTGCTATAAGAGTTAGAGGCATGTAAGGCCAAAATAAGGTGAATAAAAATAAATATTATCTCAATAAATATGCGGGTGTAGTTTAATGGTAAAACCACAGCCTTCCAAGCTGTTGTCGTGGGTTCGATTCCCATCACCCGCTTCCTAAAAAGGATGTTCTAGGTTATCACTAGAACATCCTTTTTTCTTTGCGTTTTTGAACTTCTTTTACTTCACAAATATCATTAAATCAAGTATACTCACTATAACTTATAATTCTTATATGATAGGTGGGTTTTGAATGAATGAAAAACCTAAATCAATTCCAAGGCCGCTTGTAAGATTAAATCAATGGGTTATCGTTCTAAGTGTTGTTTTAACTTGGATCTCACAGCAAGAATTTATTTTGTTGTTTCCGTTACTTTGTGGACTCATGGGGCTCATTTTTAAAGTAAATCCAATAATAATTGTAGGAAGCCGATTTTTAAGGAAAGAACCATCGGCATATATCCCTGAAGATTTTGAACAACAGCAATTTAATCAAGTGATATCTGTTATTTGCTTAGGGATCGGGTTTGGTGGTTATGTATTTGGTTGGGAAGTAATTGGATGGATGTTTACAATTATGGTAGCATTGGCAGCCTTTATTGCGATTCTTGGATTTTGTGTCGGATGTTATATTCGATTCCAATGGCAGCAATATCAATATCGGAAATCAATGAGCTAATAAAAAAGTCAGCCTTGAAGCTGGCTTTTTTTAGTTATAAATATGTTCTATGCAATTCTAAAAAAAAGGATTTTCAAAATTGTAGTCGAATCTTTTATAGTAACTTTAAAGCGTGGAGGTTTAATTGTTGTTACTATTCTATTGATCCTTATCAACTACCAAAATTTAAATTAGGAGTTGATAAATAATGTTATACAAAAAATCTCTTGATGGTATTTCTTCTGAGATGTTAGCTGGCTTTTTTGTGGATTGGCCAAATCCACCAAGCCCACAAACTCATTTAAGGCTATTAAAGAACAGTAGCAAAGTGGTTATTGCCTATGATGTTGAAACGAATCAAGTAGTTGGATTTATTACTGCCATTAGCGATGGAGTCTTGTCTGCTTATATCCCGTTCCTTGAAGTATTACCAGCATTCAAAAATAGAGGAATTGGTCAGGAATTGGTAAAGCAAATGTTAACAGAACTAAATGATATTTATATGATTGATTTATGTTGTGATGATGGCTTGGTGCCTTATTATGAAAAGTTTGGGATGATTAAAGCAAATGGAATGCTCATCAGAAATTATGAAAGGCAGTCAGGCATATAAGCTCCAATTCGTGATGGGGGCGCATTCTCCACATTTGATGTATTAGAAGGTAATGCTTTAATAGAAAAATAAAAGGGATTGTCAGGATCGACAATCTCTTTTGTTGATCATAAGAGTGTAAAAATTTCAAAATTATAGAGGATTTTGTCATAGGTCTGTAGAACTATAAAATTAATTGTTGAAAAAAGTAGAATATCCAGCTTAAGAAAAGAGGGACTAAAGAGTATGGGAAAGCCATTAAATGTATTGATTTGTGATGATTCTGTATTAATTCGTAAAAAACTTAGAGGCACTTTGGAAAAATGTAAATGTGGGGACATTTTTGAAGCCGAAAATGGAATATTGGCGGTTGAGTTGGCTAAAGAAAAGAATCCAGATTTGATTTTTATGGATATTGTCATGCCTGAAAAGGATGGAATTGAAGCATTAGAAGAAATCATTACACATAATCCTGATGCAAAAGTGGTTATGGCATCATCAGCTGGAACAAAAGAACATTTGAAGAAGGCAATTGAAAAAGGGGCTTATGATTTTATCCAAAAGCCGATCTCTTTAGAAGCAATAACGAATCTCGTTGAAAAGATTTTGAAGGAGGGAAGCGTAAATGTTTAGTCAATATTTTGGCCATTATCTATTGAATGAAGGGTTATTAACGAGAACTCAGCTTATCGACGCCCTTGATGCGCAAAAAACAGTTCATGTGAAGTTTGGCGTTCTTGCGGTTGATGAGGGATTTTTAACCCCTGAGCAGGTAGAAGAAATCCATGAAAAGCAAAAGCAAGTAGACAAACGTTTTGGTGAAATTGCCGTTGATTTCGGCTACTTAACGAATGAACAAGTAGAATCCATGTTAAGTGTTCAAAAGCAGAATCATCTATTATTAGCCCAAGCATTAGTTGATAAAGGGTATATGTCGATTGAATCATTTTCTAAAGCCTTGGATCAATATAAAAAAGGTTATAGTTTATCAGATGAAAAATTTGAGGCAATTAAGCGTGGAGATATCGATGAACTTGTTAAACTCATTTTAAAGAATAAAGATGAAGCGAAAGTTGAGAAATATAGTAAGTACTTATCTCTATTCGCAAAAAATATGATCCGCTTTATTGACGACCAGGTGTTTTTTGCAGATGACTCGAAAAAAGGACAAGATGATGTATGGCTCGTTCATCAAGAGGTAGTTGGGGAAGCTCCACTATTTACTGGAATATCAGCTGATAAGAGTGCATTTCTTTATATCGCATCTGCCTATGCTGAAGAAGAGTTAACAGAAATGGATGAGCTTGCAGAAGCTTCTATTAGTGAATTTTTAAACTTACATAATGGAATCTATCTCGTAAATATGTCGAACGAAGGAGTAGAATTAAATATGCGTCCTCAAAGTGTTCTTCAAAATGGCCAAGTAGAAGGAGAACACTTCGTTGTTACAGTTCATACTACAAAGGGACCGTTCCAATTAATTTTGTCAGATCGTCCTGAATCGATTTCTGTTACTAGCGCTAGTCAACAAGTAAGGGTTACTCCATGAGTAGCTCTTTTTTGATCCATCTTGAGTGTACTCTAATAGCCAATCGATTTCAAAGTCTCCTAGAATAAGGTGATTGACATCCATATCTAGGTCTTCTGTTGCTTCAAGTAGTTGGTCGATGTCTGTTTTCATCATGAATGTGACCTCCTTATTTATTCGATACTGTTTTATTCACCGTTTTTTGTGTATTCAAACCTATTTTTTTGAAATCGTTACTATATACTTCGCATTGAATGTGAAAACTATGGGTGTTTCACAAAAATAAAGATAAAATATTTGCAAAGAGTTGCTAAAATAACAAAATAGTCTTATGTTAAGTTTGAGAGAGAAATTGCAGCAGAAGAAACCGTTCTTTGGGAGTGGAAAACATGAATGTTTTAGTGATAGAGGATAATGAAAGTGTTTGTTCAATGATTGATATGTTTTTTTCAAAAGAAGGAATAAATGGTGAATATGTCCATGACGGACTTAAAGGATTCGAACGATATAAGGAAGGGAATTGGGATCTCCTCATTATTGATTGGATGTTACCAGGGATGGATGGCGTCACCATCTGTAGAAAAATAAGAGCTGAAGGAGATTCGATTCCAATCATTATGCTAACGGCAAAAGATAGTGAGTCTGATCAAGTTCTTGGTTTAGAAATGGGTGCAGATGACTATGTAACAAAGCCGTTTAGTCCACTAGCTTTAATGGCCCGTATTCGCGCGATTACAAGAAGAGTCCATGCCGGTCCTGTTGAGAAGGCAGAAAAAGGTTTATTGGTTACAAAGCATTTTCAAATTAGCAAGGAAAAAAGGGAAGTTTATTTGGATGGAGAGGCTATCTCTAATTTGACCCCAAAGGAATTCGACCTTCTTTACTATTTTGTTCAGCATCCTAAGCAAGTGTTCACGAGAGAACAGCTTCTTGATCGCGTGTGGGGTTATAATTTCTATGGAGATGAGCGCACGGTTGACGTTCATATCAAAAGACTCAGAAAAAAAATCGGTACCGATCACCAACCATTTTTCCATACCGTTTGGGGAGTAGGGTATAAGTTCGATGAAACGATCCAGACCAGTGAAAATTAAATATTTATATCAACAACTTATTAGTCATATGGGTGTCCTTTTAGTGGCTTTCCTAATCATGAGTATTGTCTTTGCCCATTATGTTGAACGGTTAGTTTATCAAGATACGGTAGACGAGCTCGTATCCTATGGGGAAAATATTCTTACCGATATTACAAGGGGGACACGCTCTGCCACAAATATCGTGAATGAATATAGCAATGTTCTAAAAGGAAGAAAAATTAGCTTTAGTATTTTTGATGAAGAAGGGAATCTTCTTTACCCAAGCGGGAACTTGAAACTTGTAGACGAAGTGCTAGATCAAATTGCTGAAGGTAATCCACATGTTGTAAGAAATAAAATTAAACATTCGAATCAGGAAGTTACGTTATTGGCTCTTCCATATATCATGAATGATACGCTAATAGGAGTTATTTTGTTGACTTCCCCCATTAGTGGCTCTAGAGAAATGATTAGTCAAATCAATCAATACTTATTTTTTACCGCATTGTTAGCATTTGCACTCGCTATTCTTCCAAGTTGGTTATTATCAAAAGTTCATGTCAATCGGATTAAACGACTACAGGAAGCGACTTCAATGGTGTCAGCAGGTGATTATTCTGTTAACCTGCCGCCATCAAACTTTGATGAAATCGGAGAACTCGCTCAAGATTTTAATCATATGGTGAAAAAGTTAAACACCGCTGCTGAGGAAATAGAGAGTCTCGATAATCGAAGGCGGAATTTCATGTCAGATGTTTCCCATGAGTTAAGAACACCATTAACGACAATTAGTGGAGTTATTGAAGGATTAAAAAACGGAATGATAGCTGAAGAAGAAAAAGAAAAGGGCATTAACTTAGTTAGTCAAGAAACAAAGAGATTGATTCGCTTAGTCAATGAAAATCTTGATTACGATAAAATAAGGTCCAATCAAATTAAACTAAATAAAGAAGATGTACAGTTACAAGAAGTATTTGAAATTATTCAAGAACAGCTTCATTTACAAGCAGCTGAGAAAGACAATCACATTGAGATTGAAGTTGAGGAAGATGTTCGAATTCTGGCTGATTATGACAGGCTGATACAAATCTTAATTAATATTACAAAAAATAGTATTCAATTTACCGAGAATGGTCATATTTGGTTACGGGGAAAAATGGAGCAAAATCAGACGATAATTGAAATTGAAGATACTGGTATTGGTATTGATACGATGGAGATTGAAAAGATTTGGCACAGATTTTATAAAGCTGAAATTTCAAGAACGAATAACCCGTACGGTGAATTTGGTTTAGGTTTGTCGATTGTAAAACAGTTAATTCATCTGCATCAAGGTTCAATTGAGGTATTTAGTGAAAAAGGTAAGGGAACAAAGTTCGTCATTCACATTCCCTATCAATAAGGAGCAAAATGATAGAATCACAGACATGTGGTTCTTTTTTTATGGCTTTTGGTAAGGATTGGAGTTATTGGAAATGGTCCAAAGCCTTTTTCATCATATTTTCCTAATTCATTCCACTCTTCTTAAAAGTTTTGTCACTTTTTGTTCATATTTTCGGGATAAAATGAATTCAACGTAAGAAGTTGAGGAGGAATTAGAATGAGTGATTTACATAAAGACGAAAACCATGAGGTCGAAACGAAAGAAGTGGATACGCATGAAGAAACGATTCATGAGGATGAAACTCCAGTCGTCGAATCTCAAAAGGAAGAGATTCAAGAAGCAGAAAATCGATCTGCTAAGAATAAAAAATCAAAACCAAAGCTAAAGGGATTTTTCGGAATGGTTGCAGCTGGGGTTGTTGGCTCAGTATTAACCATGACCGTTATTCCACAAACGGATTTTTTCCAAGAATACTATCAGCCAGTTTCAAGTGGTGCAGTTGCTGAAGCTTCTTCTCAGGGGAATGCAGTAAATATTGTTCCGACTTCCACGACTAATGCTTCTGCATCTGTAGCAGATATTGTTGATAAAACATCTTCAGCTATCGTAGGAATTGTAAATAAGCAGCAACAGAACAATCCATTTTCTAGAACTTCAGAAGTGGTCGAAAGCGGTTCTGGTTCAGGTGTTATTTTTAAGAAGACAAATGATGAGGCATACATTGTTACCAATAACCATGTCATTGAAGGAGCAGCAGAAATTGAAGTTTCTCTTCATAATGGGGAGAAAGTGGGAGCACAGTTAATTGGCGCCGATGCACTTACTGATTTAGCAGTATTGAAGATTGATGGCAAATATGCAGATAATGTACTTTCATTCGGAGATTCATCCACTTTAAGAGCTGGTGAACAAGTCTTAGCGATTGGAAATCCACTTGGACTAGAATTTTCAAGAACCGTGACACAAGGGATTGTTAGTGCGGTTGATCGAGAAATCTCAGTCTCCACTTCTGCTGGTGAATGGGATCTAAATGTCATCCAAACCGATGCAGCTATTAACCCAGGTAATAGTGGTGGGGCTTTGATTAATTCGCAAGGACAGCTCATTGGGATTAATAGTTTAAAAATTTCCGAAAGCGGAGTAGAAGGACTTGGCTTTGCCATTCCTAGTAATGATGTCGTTCCAATTGTAAATGAAATTATTTCGTCAGGAAAGATTAGTCGACCATATATGGGGGTTAGTTTGGCTAGTCTAAATGAAATTCCATCCGCTTATTATCAGGATCTTCCGGATGATGTCACTGGTGGTGTGATGGTGACATATGTGGATCCAGCATCAGGGGCAGCTGAGGCAGGTATTAAGGCACAAGATGTGATCGTGGCAATTAATGATCAAAAAGTAGAGACATCCAATGATTTACGAAAATATTTATATACTGAAGCAAAAGTAGGCGATGAGATAGAATTAAAGATTTATCGTGAAGGAAAGTTATTGACAGAAAAAATGACGTTAGCAAATAATATTCAAGCTAGCTGATGTTCCAAATATAGGTCTTTCTTTAGACCTTTTATATAAAATGGAGAGGCTTTAGCCGAATGAGTAGTTGGTTACCACCTTTCGGCTAGCCTCTTTGTAGTTAATCGTCTTTTTCGACTGATTTTTTCACATCTTCCTTAAACTGTTTAAGTTCTTTATGAAGCTCTTCTTTACTAATATCAAGTGTCTCCATCACTTCATGGAAAGGTTTGTCTTCCTTTTTATAAGTGATGATTTCATCAATGGATTTATCACTAAGCTTTGCAATTGCCGCAGCCCCAATTAAAAATCGTAATGGGATTCCTTCTTTCATATAAGCATCAATTTCTGCTTCCGTCTTATTTGCGTATCCGGCTAAATAAGCTTTTACTTCCTTTTTATTTTCCTTAACAAATTGTTCCCATTGGCGCATCGAATCAATTCGTTTAAATTCCTCCATATCGATTCCAAGTTCTGTAGCTGTTTTTTCCCAAGACTCATTTTTTTTGTATAGAGCTAGAACGTCATCAATGTCTTTCTCTGCTTTTTTACTTAACATCGCTGCCATGAAGATATCCTGTTTCGAATAACCTTCTTCTCTTAGCTGCTCTGCTTTTTCATGTTCGATCAATTTGTGGTGATGTCCATGTTTGTAAAGCTCCTTTTCTGCATGAACAGGTACGGACTGGTCCCATGTAAGCGTAATGAAAAGGATCGCTATTAGAACTCTTATTTTTTTCACTGTTGAATCTCTCCTTTATGTAGAAAATAACCACGAGAGTTATGGTACCCAAAATTTGTTAAATTATGATAAATTTAGAGAAAAAAATAATGTGGTGCATCATTCGAGTCTCTCCTAATTGGATGATTAGTTGGATGAAATTTGGACAACAGAACCATTTCACAATATTGCCATGAAATCCTCCGTATTATCGCTGGAATTTATAGTATTCTTATAGTGAAAATATAATAGTTGGCTGGAGAATTGGAGAAGCCGCAAGAAATCTGTTAGGGATAAGTATGACTTATACCACCAGATTTTTTGCGGTTTCTTTTTTTAATAAGGCTGTTTTCATATGGATTATGGTTTTTAGAATGGTCCTAATCCAACCATTCCGATTTATACGTAGCGTAGTACCACGAATGGAATAAGCAAGCTCTTTTCTCTGTTGTTTGTATGCTTGCTAGGATAAATAAAACGATTTTCTATTAGATTTTATTGATAGGTTGCAACAATGTTAGCGAAAAGAGCTTAATAAATAAAGGGGGAAATGGCATGAGAAAAATGATTGAAACTCAAGTGATTGTCGTAGGCGGAGGTGCAACAGGAGCAGGTGTTCTCCGAGATTTAGCAGTCCGTGGAATTAAAGCAATCTTAGTGGAACAGCGGGATCTTGGCCATGGAACTTCCTCTCGAAATCATGGACTCCTTCACTCAGGAGCTAGGTATGCGGTAAGAGATGAGGAAGCTGCGATTGAGAGTTACCGAGAAAATATGATTATAAAAAAAACCATTCCTGGTTCAGTCGAGCAAACAGGTGGTCTTTTTGCAAAGGTGCCAGAAGATGATGATGCCTATGTTCAGAAATGGGTGAAAGCGTGTGAAAAGGTGGGGATTCCTGTATCGAATATTCCCCTTGAAAAGGCGTTTAAAGATGAACCTTATTTAAATAAAAACATTCAATCCGTCTATTCTGTACCAGATGGTTCTATTGATTGCTTTACTCTAGTAGTAGATGTGGTGGCAGATGCCGTGTCAAGGGGTGCGAGAGCATTAACCTATCATGAAGTCATCGATGTGATTAGAGAAACGAATCGTGTCACAGGTGTTATCGTAAGGAATCGTTATTCAGGTGAAGAAACGGAAATTCATGGGGACATCGTCATTAATGCAGCGGGCCCATGGGGAGCAAAAATGGCTGAGATGGCGGGGATTTCCTTACATCTAATCAACAATAAAGGAATGCTTGCAGTCCTTAATCATCGTTTCAATAAACAGGTAATCAATCGATTAAGACTTCCAGGAGATGCAGATATTTTTGTTCCCGCCCATAATGTAACCATTTTTGGAACAACGGGGATCAATGTTGATGATCCGAATGACTTTAGCTTGAATCGTCAAGAGTTGGAAGAAATGATCGAGGAGGGTCTGGCACTTATTCCAGATTTAAAGGAGATGCGCCTCATTCGCGCGTTTAGTGGAAGTCGTCCTCTTTATCAAGAATCCAGTGTTGCTGATGATAGTGGTAGGTCAGTAACACGGGGAATTGCTTTATTAGACCATCAAAAAAGAGATGGTGTCGATGGATTTATGACAATCACAGGTGGGAAGTTAACGACATTCCGATTTATGGCAGAAAAAACAGTAGACATGGTCTGTGAAAAAATGAATATGTCGACTAAATGTACAACAGATGAAGAGGTCGTCCCTCATCGTGAAGCTAGTAATTTCTTTAAAGAAGTCGATATGGCACCTGCAGCTAAAACAAAATTGTTTCATTGGGCGGGAACAAAGGCTACAAAAATTGAGCAGTCATTAAAAGAGAAACAAATGGATCGAACGGTCATTTGTGAATGTGAACAGGTCACTTGGGCAGAAATTGAATCGACGTTAACAAAAGATGGACATTTTAATCTTGGTGATATTAGAAGAAGAACACGTTTAGGGATGGGCCCTTGTCAAGGGACATTTTGTAGTTTTCGAGCTGCTGCAGTAGCAGTGGAAAAAGGAGTAGCAACTTCGGATGAAGTATCTTGGGCATTGAACGATGCACTCCATGAACGAAAAAAGGGCATGGCGGTTGTGGCAACGGGAGAGACAGCGAAACAGGCTCAGTTAATGGATGCCATTTACAATGTTTCATTACGTCTAAAAGAGGGAGATGAACAACATGTATGATGAAGTCATTGTCGGACAAGGTTTAACCGGGTTGTTAACAGCCATTTGGAGTCGTGAGCAAGGAAAACGTGTCGCACTCGTTTCCTCAGGCTTAGGAAAAATTATTCAATCGTCAGGCGTAATGGATGTCATCCCTGGACAAGATGGGACATTCACTGACTTAATTTCAAAATATGAGTTAGATAGTCGTTCACGATTAAATATTAATGAAGCAATGAAGAAATTCTTTCAGGTAACAGAGCGCATTGGATACCCATATCAAGGCGATGTAGAGACCCTTGTTACCATTGTAACTGGTTCCGGTCATGTTAAGAAAACCGCCTTTTATCCTCAAACAGTCAAACCAATACCTGACAAAGGGCATGTCGTGATCGTTGGCTTTGAAGAGGTAGTTGATTTCCTTCCAATGTATATAAAGGGAAATCTAGAAAAAAGTAGACCTCTATTGAAAATTGATCCGATAACCATCTCACTCGGAAAAAGTTCATCCAGAACGATGTCACAACTTGATGCCGCTCACTTACTTGATGAAGAAACGTCTTGTAAGAATGTCGTAAATGAAATCAAGAAGGAGATGGCAAATAAACAAATAGCCATGCCAGATCTTTTTATTTTTCCAGCCTCATTAGGTTTCCACAATTGGCAGGCCGTGTTAGAACAGTTAACTAGAGAATTAAACACAGCTGTTACTGAAGCTTCTGGGATGCCACCAAACGCAACAGCAATTCGGTTGCATGAAAATTTAAAACGAGAAGCGATAAAACTTGGAGTAAGATTTTATGAGAACACGACCATTGAAGATGCAGAAGTCGAGAATAATGTTGTCAAATCTGTGATCACCAGCACAAATATGAAGATAAAGGCTGAGCGATTTGTATTGGCAACAGGTGGTATTTTAGGTGGTGGTGTTGAGCAAACTGCAAAAGGCTTTAAAGATAAAGTACTTAGTAGGGAACTTGATGATTTTGCCCGTTTTATAAACTGTCCTGATAATGTTTTTCTTGTCGGTGCAAGTAATGGGACAAAAGTGATTCAACACGGAATTACGGGCGGTGTCTTTTCGATTTTATCGAGCTATGAAACTCTTTTAGAACTGAACGAAAATATGAAATTAGGAGGGCTTCAACATGCTTGATTACAGCTTCTTAGACCGTTCGTTTGATGCCTGCCTCAAGTGTAATGCCTGTACAGTAAGTTGTCCGGTTTCAAGCGTCTCATTGGAGTTTGGTGGACCGAAGCATTTAGGTCCAGAGTTAAAAAGGCTTACAGATAATCAACAAATGATAGATGACAAGCGAATTGAGCTGTGTACTTTATGTGGGAATTGTGATATCTCATGTCCAGAGAATGTCCATGTTTCGACATTAACTGCTTATGCAAAGGCAATCCATGCTGATATTGAAGGAACAAAACTTCGCGATCAGGTGTTAAGTAATGCAGAATTGGTTGGAATAGCTGCTTCAGCTTTTGCCCCGATTACGAATGTTGCGATGACGATGAAGCCAGTCCGCAAAGCGATGGAATTGGTGATGGGTATTCCTGCTGAACGAAAGTTTCCAAAGTATCGTTTTAATAATTTTAAAAGAAAATACAAAAAAACAACCGCTCAAACAAAGCGTAAGGTTGCTTATTTTGTTGGCTGTTATGCTACGTACAATGCACCAGAGGTGGCAGATTCTTTTGTTGAAGTCATGAAATATAATGGCATTGAAGTCGCTGTACCTAAGCAGAAATGCTGCGGAGTTCCTATGTTTGCAAACGGAAAAATGGAGCAAGGGCTCAAGAACGCAAATTACAATATTGAAAGTTTGCTTGAGTATACAGAGCAAGGGTATGACATTGTTTTAACATGTACGAGTTGTACGTTTGCATTTAAAAAAGAATATGTCAATTATTTGAAATCAGAGGGCGCTATCGAGCTAGCAAAGCATGTGTATGACGCTGATGAATATTTACGACTTCTACATGAATGTGGGGAGCTGAATACGGATTTTGCTCCAATGAATGTGAAAGCAGGCTATTATGCACCATGTCATATGAAAGGTCAAGGAATAGGTAACCCTGCTATGGACATTCTTGGACTTATTCCAGGCTATGAAATTCAAGATGTTGCGGCAGGATGCTGTGGTCAGTGTGGAACCTTCGGATTCAAAGAAGAAAAATATGATATTTCTATGAAAATTGGTAAAACGATGGCTGATGCCATTGCAGACGCAAATGCCGATTATACAGTAACAGAATGTGGTATGTGTAAGAATCAACTAGAACAGTTGACACCGAAAACGGTTATACACCCCATGCAAATTCTAGCAGAATCCTACTCTAAGAGTCTGGCAGATGACTCGCTTGTTTCTTCTAAATCATAGTACGAAAGATCTGAGTGAATGGCTCAGATCTTTTTTCTGTGCGGAATTTTTATGTATTGGTTAGAGTAGCCTAATGCTAATACAATTTAATGGAAAGAAAAGGTTTTCAATATCCGCATGTTGTTTGTCAATTTTTTGTAACATTTATCCAAAAATCTACAAATCTATTATTGACACCGCTTTCAAGAATACGTATACTAATGCTATAAGTTAATGCAATTGTGATGGAGATAAGGAGACTCACACAGCGCCTATTAGATAATAGGGTGATCTGTCGTGTCTCCTTTTTTTCGTCATCGAAGTAAACCGATTACATTTTATTAGTGAGGAGAGAAAAGGATGACACCATTTATTGGAGAAATTATCGGTACCATGATTTTAATTGTATTGGGTGCTGGGATTGGGGCTGGTTCTTCTTTAGAAAAGTCCTATTCAAAAAATGCAGGATGGATTGTTATAACGCTTGCATGGGGACTTGCAGTAACAATGGGGGTATTTGCTGTTGGACAGGTAAGTGGCGCCCATTTAAATCCTGCTGTAACGTTGGCACTGGCTTTAACTGGCGATTTTGCTTGGGCTGATGTTCCTGGTTATATTGTTGCCCAATTTATTGGCGCCATATTAGGAGCAACACTCGTATTCTTACACTACTTACCACATTGGAAAGAGACAAAGGATCCAGGTACAAAACTCGGTGTATTCGCAACATCACCAGCCATTCCACATACTTTTTCAAATTTGTTAAGTGAGATCATTGGTACATTTATACTTGTTCTTGGGTTATTATTTATAGGAGCAAATAATTTTACTGAAGGGTTAAATCCACTTGCTGTCGGTCTACTCATTGTTGTAATCGGTATGTCTTTGGGAGGTTCTACAGGTTACGCGATTAATCCTGCCCGTGACCTTGGTCCAAGAATTGCTCACGCATTGCTCCCGATTCCTGGGAAGGGTGGTTCTAACTGGAAATATTCATGGATTCCGGTAGTGGGCCCACTACTAGGTGGAAGTATCGGTGCAGTCTTTTATCAAGCAGTCTTCTTACAAACAGTGACAACGGCTTTATGGATCGTATTAGTTATTACTGTAGTAGTTCTTGCAATTGCTTTTGTTGCAAGTAAAAACCAAACAACAATTTATGATAAAACAAATCAAGCAGCTTAAAATGGGGGAATTAAAAATGGAAAAATTCATCTTATCATTAGATCAAGGAACAACAAGCTCACGCGCCATTTTATTTAATCAAAAGGGAGAAATAAAATACACAGCCCAAAAGGAATTTACACAGCATTTCCCAAGTCCAGGATGGGTAGAACATGATGCGAATGAAATTTGGGGTTCGATTCTATCTGTTATTGCTGGGGTACTCTCTGAATCCAACGTTAAACCTGAACAGATTGCAGGTATTGGAATCACGAACCAGAGGGAAACAACTGTCGTATGGGATAAAGAAACAGGTACACCAATTTATAATGCAATTGTTTGGCAATCAAGACAAACGAGCGATATTTGTGAAGATCTTAAGGAAAAAGGCCACGTTGACTTATTCCGTAGCAAAACAGGTCTGCTTATTGATGCATATTTTTCTGGAACGAAAGTAAAGTGGATTCTCGACCATGTAGAGGGAGCACGTGAAAGAGCTGAACGTGGAGAACTTCTATTTGGAACGATTGATACTTGGTTAATTTGGAAATTATCTGGTGGTAAAGCCCATGTTACAGATTACTCTAATGCATCAAGAACATTAATGTATAATATTCATGAATTAAAATGGGATGAAGAATTATTGGAAATCCTTGAAGTTCCGAAAGCGATGCTTCCAGAAGTTCGTCCTTCTTCAGAAATTTATGCACATACAGTGGATTATCATTTCTTTGGAAAAGAAATTCCGATTGCAGGAGCAGCAGGTGACCAGCAAGCCGCGTTGTTTGGGCAAGCTTGTTTTGATTCAGGAATGGCAAAGAACACATATGGAACCGGTTGTTTCATGCTTATGAACACAGGTGAAAAAGCGGTTCAATCTGAACATGGTCTCCTTACTACGATTGCATGGGGTCTTAACGGAAAAGTGGAGTATGCCTTAGAAGGTAGTATATTTGTCGCCGGTTCTGCTATTCAATGGCTTCGTGATGGTTTAAGAATGTTAAAAGATGCGAAAGATAGCGAGGAATATGCAACAAAGGTTGCATCAACAGATGGTGTATATGTAGTTCCAGCTTTTGTGGGATTAGGGACTCCTTACTGGGATAGTGATGTTCGTGGAGCTGTGTTTGGCATAACTCGTGGAACATCAAAAGAACATTTCGTTAGAGCAACTCTTGAATCTCTTGCTTATCAAACGAAAGATGTTTTATCTGCAATGGAAGCAGATTCAGGAATTGTTTTGAAGAAACTCCGTGTAGATGGAGGAGCAGTAAAGAATAATTTCTTAATGGATTTCCAAAGTGACCTTCTTAATGTTTCAGTTGAAAGACCGATTGTTAATGAAACAACTGCACTTGGAGCTGCATACTTAGCTGGACTTGCAGTTGGCTATTGGGAAAGCCAAGAAGAGATCGCGAAGCAATGGGCGGTAGATCGTAAATTTGAACCAACAATGGAAGAAGAGAATCGTGAAGAATTGTATGAAGGTTGGAAAAAAGCAGTGAAAGCAGCAATGGTTTTTAAATAAGAAATAATGGAGCTGGGTCAAAAAGTCGAATGTACTGACTTTTTGATTCAGTTTTTTTGTCCAGAAATTTATAAATTCCCTGGAACATGTGGATAAGTGTTTGATAAAAGGTTCGGATAAATGGTAGGAGTATCGGCATGAAAAAATAACAGGAAAAATTCCGCTTAATGAGCAAGTATCATGAAAAAGAGCCGAAATAACAGGAAAAATTCCTGCTATTCCCTCAAAAAATGCCAAAATAAACGCTTTTGCCTTCCATAAGCGGAAAATCTTCCGCTATTTCCCCTAAAAGGGATTTCATTGAGAAGATAACAGGAAAAATTCCGCTTAAGGGAGAGATGTTGGAATCGAATTAGATAAACCGGAAGCTTCCTACGTTTTGTAGGAGCTTTTGTTATTTAAGATCATTTTTGTACTTAAACCGAAATCTAGGGAAAAAAATCGATTTAGACGGCTATCCAACTACGTGAGAGATATTTCATCTGTCTTTTACTTATAGGTGGGAAGTTGCCATATTTTTAAATGCGAGTTTTATATAAAAGAAAAGGTTTAGTAGTCATGAAAAAAGGGAAAAACCCATTTCTAGAGGAACTAGAAATGGGTTTTTCAATGTACTCTGTAAATTTCTATGAAACGATGGAAGAATTGGTTAAGGGAAATTGTTCAATATTCCCACCCGTTTCTTCAGCTAATCGTGTTACCTCAATATATTTAATATGATGGTCTTCCATCTCAATGATTTTAAAAGAGTAAGACTCTATTTCAATTGTGTCACCCTCTTGGGCTTCATAATTTTCTGTTAAAATCCAGCCTCCGATGGTATCCACATCTTCATCATTAATATTGAGATTAAACAAATCATTTACTTCACTGACAAGTACCTTAGAGTCAAGGATGTAATGGTCTTCATTGATCTTACGTACTTCAGATATTTCATCCATATCAAATTCGTCGCGAATTTCACCAACAATTTCTTCAATGATATCTTCAACAGTAACTAGACCAGATGTCCCGCCATATTCGTCCATTAAAATGGCCATATGAATACGCTCCTTTTGCATTTTGACCAATAGGTCTCCAATAGGGACTGTATCAATGACACGGATGATTGGTCGAATATAGGATTCTAGTGTCTGTGCGGCAATTTCAGGATGATTTAATAAATCGGTCATGATTTCTTTTAAGTTTACCAGGCCAATAATGTGGTCTTTATCTCCATCAATGATAGGATAACGGGTAAACTTTTCGACATACATGACCTCTAAAAATGTCTTTAGCGTGTCATCCTTTGATAAGGAAACAATTTCGGTTCGAGGAACCATGATTTCCTTTGCGATTCGATCATCAAATTCAAAGATTTTGTTTACATACTTAAACTCAGATTGGTTAATCTCACCACTTTTATAACTTTCAGACAAAATCAGTCTAAGTTCTTCTTCAGAATGTGCTTCTTCGCTCTCTTTAGCAGGCTTTAAACCAAACCATCCCACAATGATTCGTGCTGACCCATTTAATGTCCAAATAAATGGATAAAACAGGCGGTAAAACCATATGAGTGGTCTCGCCACAACAAGTGTGACTTGTTCTGCCTTACGGATAGCAACGGTTTTAGGAGCAAGCTCACCAACAACCACATGGAGAAATGTGATAAATAAGAAAGCTATCGCGACTGAAACAACATGGGATAAAGCAGAAGGAATATTAAACTCCGTAAATATAGGAGTTAGCATTTTTGCTATAGTCGGTTCTCCTAACCAACCAATTCCTAGAGCTGTAACAGTAATCCCAAGCTGACAAGCCGATAAGTACTCATCAAGATGAGTGATAACTTTTTTCGCAGCAATTGCACTTTTACTTCCTTCATCAATTAACTGCTCTACTCTTGAGCTCCTTATCCTAATGATCGCAAATTCTGAAGCGACAAAAAATGCCGTTAAAGCAATCAAAATGGCTAATAAAACCAAGTTAAATATGTCCAAATAAATTTCCTTATCTCGCAAGAAACGAGTAAGGAGTCACCTCCCAATAAATTCAAAAATTTAGTCTAACCATGTAATTCGGAAAGGGACTTTAATAACACTTCACCTTCAGTATTTAGCAACTTGGAATAATTCTCCGCTTGACCGTTTTCAAGATTTTCGATCAATGGAATGAGAACATTTAAATCGATTTGAAGCTGCTTCATTTGCTGTGTTACCGAAAGGATATGTTTCTTTAGTTCCCCTTCTTGGACTTCTTTTATTTTCTTAATTTCTAGTTTTCTCTTAATCTCTTCAAGTGGAATATGAAGACTTTTGCATTCTTCAATAAACCGTAAATCCTCTAAAGTTTGTTCTGTGTAAATCCGATAATTGGATTTTGAGCGTTGAGCTTTTAAAAGTCCAATACTTGTATAATAATCAATCGTTCTTTTTGATACATGTGCAATACTTGCTAGTTCGCCAATACGATACAATGCCCCATCATATCACCTCAATCTATTCCTATTATATGATTATAAAGGATGCAAAACCATACAGTCAAACGTTGTGGTTATGAAAAAATATGTTACCTTTAGTTTATTATAAATTGCCATGAATATGAACGGTTCTCTGGAAATTTCTTAGAAAATACAAAAAAATCTGTTAAAATTCTTAACAGACTTAGAGAATGAGAGCTTTTATATCGAGATCTTACAAAAATCGTACGCTCAAATCACATGGTAAAAAAGCATTCTCCTCTTTACCTTTACTGTCTAGTCCATTCCCGTGCGAGCAAGCTATACATAAGTAAATTATGAAAACGTCCATTCAAATACTCTCCATCTCGAACGAAGCCTTCATACGTAAAACCTAATCTTTCTGGAATAGCTCGACTTTTAGCATTTTTTTCTCCACAACGAATTTCAATCCGATTAAGACCTAATTGAAAGTAGGAATAATTCAATACAGCTCGCACAGCTTTGGTCATGATTCCGTGACCTTGTGCATCTTTTGCAATAAAGTAGCCTATCGATGTTTGACGATTATTCCAATCTATAAATTGCGAGCTGATGTTGCCAACTAATCTACCTCTGTAACGGATCCCTAAACTAAATCCGGATTGCTCACTAAATTGCATGATCCAGTGTGAAATAAGCCGATGGGTTTGCACTGGGGAGATCACTTCATTTACCCAAGGAAGCCATTCTTTTAAATAAGAACGATTTGAATCTATTAAATGAAAAAACTCGTCAGCATGATGGGGCTGGAGCAGTTGTAATTCTATTTCATGATCAATTTTCATAGTAAACATACGTCTCCTCCTTTATATGACTATCCTATGCGTCGAATTGAAAAGAAAAATCTTGGATAAATGAAAAGTTCAAAAAAATTCCATATTACCCAAACATGTAGTACTCATAAGGATTGGAGTGATTTAAAGGTTTTTAGTCTAATTGGAGTGACTTTTCACACTGTTCTATTGAAAAAATCGTGCTATAACGAAAGAGAATCATTCTCAATTAAATGAAATTAGGTGATTAAGATGTTGTCGAAGTTAGGAACAGGTGAACGAGCTAAGATTATTGATATTTCAAGTGCTGATCAATTAGTTCGCAGACGTCTCCTTGATTTAGGCATAACAGAAGGTTCAGAAATATGTATCAAGTGCAAAATGCCTTTTGGTGGACCAGTTATGCTTGAATCATGTGGGCAATGTGTTGGAATCAGACGTCGTGAAGCATATTCGATAAAGGTGGAAGGATTATAATGGATATTGCCCTTTTAGGAAACCCAAATACAGGAAAAACTTCGATGTTTAACCATTTGACGGGGTCTTATGAATATGTTGGAAACTGGAGCGGCGTAACGGTAGAGAAAAAGGTCGGAGTTTTTAAAAAGGGAAAAGCTTCTTTAATTGATTTGCCAGGAGTGTACTCACTTAATCCACTATCAAAGGATGAGGGAGTCGTTACCCACTTTTTGCTTCATGATTCATTTGATAGAATGCTAAACATTGTCGATGCTTCCCAATTAGAACGAAATTTACATTTGACGATTCAACTTCTTGAATTCGGTAAGCCAATCATAATTGGCTTAAATATGGTAGACGTGGCATCAAAACGTGGAATTGAAATCGATGTGGTCAAACTCTCTTCCCATCTTGGTGCTAAAACAATACCAGTTATCGCACGTAGTGGAAAAGGCTGTGAGGAACTAGCCGAAATGGCGACAACCGTCAAAACGGAAGGCACTAGTCATTTCAGTGTACCGTATGGCGACGAAATGAATGCGGCAATTAGTCAATTCGAGCAATTACTTCAAGGGAAATCACCGCATTCTGCTAGATGGTTAACACTGCAATTATTAGAAGGAAATCAAGATGTCAGAACGTATTTACAAGATTTTATTGAGAAAGAAGTGTTAGAGGCCTTTGTTCACGAAACAACAACAGCAGTACTTTTACAACAGCAGGAAAGAACGATAGAACAATATATTTATAGGAAAAGACAAGCAGCGATTTCGGAGCTTTTACAAAAGTCTACCTATTTACAAGGAGAAAATAGACAACCACTCTCTGAAAAAATCGATATGATTATTACTAATAAATGGTTGGGATTGCCGATTTTCTTTGTTGTTATGTATTTCTTGTTCATGCTTACATTTGATTGGCTTGGCTTTCCGCTTTCTGATCTACTTGATGGATTGATTTCAGGACCAATCACATCGGGACTTGAAAACTTTTTAACCTTTATCGGCGCCTCATCCTTTATCCATGCTTTAGTGCTTGATGGCATCGTAGCTGGAGTAGGAGGAGTTCTAGTCTTTGTACCACAGATCTTTATTCTGTTCTTCTTTATTTCATTATTGGAAGACTCAGGCTATATGGCTCGTGTCGCATTGGTGATGGATCGATTAATGGAACTGGTTGGGATGAACGGAAAAGCTTTTATTCCGATGATGATTGGATTTGGATGTAATGTGCCTGGTGTGATGGCAGCGAGAACAATTGAAACACCTAGAGAAAGAATGTTAACCGTATTGCTGACACCTTTAATGTCTTGCTCCGCTCGATTACCAGTTTATGCTTTATTCGTTGGAGCTTTTTTCGCCTATCATAAAGCACTTATTGTATTATCACTTTATATTCTTGGCATTGTTGTTGCACTTATTTTGGCGAAATTATTTTCAGCTACGATTTTAAAGGGTGAAACATCCTTTTTCGTGATCGAACTTCCACCATATCGACTTCCACAAGGAAAAGCTCTTTGGAAGAGTACATGGGAAAAAGGGAAGGGTTTTGTTAAAAAGGCAGGTACCTTTATTTTTGCTGGCTCAGTCCTGATTTGGTTATTGTCTTACGCTGGACCTCAAGGTGTGAATGTAGAGATGGATGACAGCTTTTTAGCGATGATTGGTGGCGTGTTTGCACCGCTATTGGCGCCCTTGGGATTTGGGACATGGCAGGCAGGAGCATCACTTTTAACAGGCTTTTTAGCAAAAGAAGCAATTATTTCAACGATGAATATTATTTACTTTGTTCCTGATGAAGCAAGCTTACAAGGATTATTGATCAATAGCTTTTCACCTGTTGCAGCGTACAGCTTTATGGTCTTTATTCTTCTTTATATTCCATGTTTAGCGACAGTTGCGACGATCAAAAAAGAAACAGGATCGTATAAATGGACCGCTTTTTCGATGGGGTATGCTCTATTTATTGCCTATGTACTCTCTCTAGTCATTTATCAGATTGGAAGTCTAGTCGGTTTTTAGAAAACGAATGAATGCTCATTACTTCACGAATTTAGTGCGAAAACATCCAGTAAATCCATAAAGGAAGGCGGTAAAATGATGGCAAATGTGGTCATTGGTGGACTTATATTTGGATATGCAAGCTGGGCGCTTTGGAGATTTATTAAACGGTCAAAGCAAGGGAAATGCGCAAGTTGTGAGATTAAAAGCTCATGTTCAAGTAGTTCATGTTGTGAGGGAAAGGAGAAACAAGTCTAGTTTCCCTTGAATAGCAGGTCACCTATCTTGTATAATAGGTGTATATAGTGTAAATTTACACCAAATTATACATAAGGAAGGCACTTTCTATTACTTGGTTATAATCAGTATCTCATTGCTAAGAATGGTCTTATTCATAATTTACTTCATTGTAACGAAGAAAAGTGCTGCGCAAGAAAAATTTGTCCTCTGAACTAAGTGTGGGGTGTAAATGTCGACCTTTGGACATTTATGAAAACAACAAATTTAGAGAAATCTGCGTAAAGGAATGACGATGGGTGACAAGAGAAGAGATTATTTTGAAGGTATCTGAAAAATTAAGACTTATTCGGACAGAAGCAGGCTATACACAGGATAAAATGGCAGAAATTATCGGTGTATCGAAAAAGACGTTAGTCCAAATTGAAAAAGGGCGAATGTATGCCAACTGGCCAACAGTTGTGACGATTTCAGCCCTTTTTCGTGAAACGGAAACGGTTCAGTATCTTTTTGGAAATGAACCACTTGAAGTACTTGAGACAGTAGCGCGGGACGGAATTGATTATCGCAAAGAAAAAACTTTAGGTGGAAAGATTTGGTGGAGAGAAATTGCGAAGAAAAATGGCTTCATTCTCCAGCAAAATATTCTTAGCCAACATTTTCGAATACTTGATGAAGAGTATTTTCGAATCTTCAGTAGCACGGATGAGAAAGCCTCATTAGAAAGATTTCACGAATTAGCAAAGGATTAGCGAACCACCTCTTTTCCGTCTGGAGACGGAAGTAGAAACCATCATCGGTCTCTTAATAGCAGAAAAATTCTCCCTTAACATAGAGATATAAAAAGCTGATGGGAGAAACGAGATGAAGAAATTTAAAGAAATCTTTCAAAACCGTAATTACATGCGTTTGTTTTTGGCGAATTTCACTTCACAGTTAGGAAGCACAATTGGATTAACAGCGTTTATGTTTTATTTATTGGATCGGTTTACTGATCAACCTGCATATGCTTCGATTACGGAACTGATGTACTCTTTGCCAACATTGGCCGTCTTTTTTATGGTGGGAGTATTAGCTGACCGAATGGACCGACAGAAAATAGCTTATTACTGTGATTGGATTAGTGCCCTTTTATCGTTATCCTTAATCATTACGATTTATGTTGGTTGGATGCCTCTCATTTTTGCCGTCCTCTTTCTTCGAAGTGCTGTGCAAAAATTCTTTTTTCCTGCCGAACATGGAATGGTACAAGGAATACTCGAGAAGGATGATTACACGACAGCTGCAGGGTTAAATCAACTCGTTATGAGTTTGTTTATGTTATTTGGGAATGGTCTGGGTGTTTTTGCATACTGGACGGTGGGAGTATATGGAGCATTAGTAGTGGATTTTTTATCATTTGTGATCAGCGCGCTATTAATTCGAGCATGCAAAATCAGTGATCTCGTTCGAATGCCTAATGGAAAACATCGCATCAAAGATTTAACTAGTAAAATGATGATCGGAGACTTTAAATCTGGTTTTTCGTATATTATGAAAAATAAGCTGTTAAGAACTTTATTAATTGGCTTCTTTGTCCTTGGTATTGTAAATGGCGGTTTTTCTGTCATGCCGATTTTTATGCTTAAATTTAAGCTTGCACCTGATACGTATGAACAATTCTCAATTATCATTGGCATTGTATTTGGAGCTGGTGTGTTAATTGGAAGTCTCATTGCCTCCCTTTTAAGTCAGAAAATAAAATTGTATCATTTAATTATTATTGGCCTCTTTATTACAGGAGTGTTTGTCATCGCATCATCCATACCGAATCATATTATCCTATTTATGGCCGTCATTTTTGTCTCTGCTTTAGCACTTCCGCTCGTTAATATTGGAATTGGCGGTTGGATGCCAAGCATCGTCGATCCAAAGATGATGGGAAGGGTACAAGGGATGATCACTCCACTTATGATGCTTTCCCAATCAATAACATTAGGATTTGTCACCATTAGTTTTCCAACATTTTTATCAATCGACGCTCTTTATTGGCTAGTTGGAGTCTGTATCATTTTAGTTGGCGTATTTTATTTATTCACCCTTCCAAAATACACAAGAGAAAATGAAATTATGTTAGCAGAGGTTAAAGAAAGTAAAGCTTAATTTTATTTGAGAGGCTGGGTCAAAAAGTCGGTGGTAACAACTTTTTGATTCTAGTTTGGAGTGTATAAATTCCGCCGCAGTTGGCGGAGCGGTATGAAAAGATAACAGGAAAAATTCCGCTTAAGGGTGAGTGATGGTTGGAGCAAAACAGGGTCTTATAGTTGAAATTTTGACAAAGTGGAAATCGATTGGATTCTTGAAGGCGAATTTGAGTTTCCCTCGATTTTTTTGTACGAGGAAAATCGAAAGTCTTGCGCTAAGGCAAAATTAACATATACAAAAATAGAGAAAGGTGAAGCTGGTTATGTCCCAGTCTTTTTTTTTATAAAATTTGAACCTATTCTCCAACTAGGATCGTATGTAAAAGTGGAGACTAAATAAGAACTACCTATTAGGTGAAGGAAATCGAAGGACTGATGAAAATGGGGAAACTAAAGCAATTATTATTAAGTTTAAGCGTTCTTGGGCAACTACTTGGTTTCGGCATCCTTTTTTTCAACATTACTGCCGGAATCTTAATATTTATTTTGTCGGGCTTAGCGATGCTTGCGATCTTTATTGTCTTAATTGTAGAAAGAATAAAAGAGAAAGAGGAGGATGATGAAAATGATTATCGTAACTACTGATTTTGTACCAGGAAAAGAAGTGAAGGAACTTAAAGGATTTGTAAGAGGGAATACGATCCAATCGAAGCATATAGGGAAAGATATTTTAGCAGGATTGAAAACAATTGTCGGTGGAGAGATTAGCGAATACACCGAAATGATGGATGAAGCTCGTCAAAAAGCAATTGGCCGTATGGTGGAAGATGCAAGGGCAAAGGGTGCGAATGCGATTATTGCTACTCGGCTGGAAAGCTCAACTGTTATGCAAAATGCTTCAGAAATTATTGCATATGGAACAGCTGTTTACGTCGAATAGGTTGTGACTTTTTAGAAAAATGGGAATTGACTTTTAATATTTACAGTGATAAGCTAACAAAGTGGAAAAAATATGAAAAGGTAGGAGGTTACGAACATGATTGTAAGAATTCAACTTCAAGCTCAAACTAAATACAACCAAAACGTAACCATACCTAGTATTTGATCTAATATTATTGATCTTTAATTAAAGGCACTGGTCTACGATTTCCTGTAGCGTGTGCACTTATATGAGAAAAGGCATGTCGCATGAGTTCGATATGCCTTTTTTTGATCCCATTTTTAGCAAACGAGGTAACTCGTTTACTAATAGTTGTTTTAGCAAACGAGGTAACTCGTTTACTATAGTTTTTTAAAATGATAAGGAGGAATGAATATGTTGCAAATTGTCCGAATCGTATCAACGGTGGAGCTTGAAGGTGGTTAGTGAAGTTTTTGACAGATGAAAGGAGCGTGTTTTTTTGTTCTCAATACTTAAGAAGTTAAGCTGGTTTTTTAAAGAAAATTGGAAAAGATACACAGTTGCGATCACTTTACTCATTTTTGTAGGAATTTTAGATGTGATGCCACCAAGACTAGTGGGGATGGCAATTGACGATATGCATGTTGGAAGTATGACAAGTGAAAAGATTTTTCAATATATGGGAATCTTTGTTGTAATCACCGTTGTCTCCTACGGGGTCACTTATATTTGGATGTACCAGCTATTTGGTGGTGCCTACCTCGTTGAAAGGAAGCTTCGCTCTAGATTTATGAATCATTTATTAAAAATGACACCGACCTTTTTTGAGAAAAATCGGACGGGTGATTTAATGGCGAGAGCAACCAATGATTTAAAGGCAATATCCATTACCGCTGGGTTTGGCATTTTGACCCTCATTGATTCCAGTGTGTTTATGTTAACGATTCTTTGTACAATGGCCATCTTGGTGAGTTGGAAGCTGACACTGGCAGCGATTCTTCCATTGCCGATAATGGCTTGGTTAATGAAGGTGTATGGTGATAGGATTCATAAAAGATTTACTGAGGCACAAGATGCATTTGGAGAACTAAATGATCGAGTGTTAGAGTCTGTCGCAGGTGTGCGCGTGATTCGTGCATATGTGCAGGAGCGGGCAGATGAGAATCGATTCCATACGATGACAGAAGATGTGTATCGGAAAAATATAAAGGTTGCTAAAATTGACTCCCTTATTGATCCGACGATTCATATTTTAGTGGGATTAAGTTATATTATTGGACTTGGTTATGGCTCCTATCTCGTTTTTCATCAAACGATTACTTTAGGAGAGCTTGTTTCTTTTAATGTGTATTTAGGGATGCTCATTTGGCCCATGTTTGCATTTGGTGAACTAATTAACGTCATGCAAAGAGGAAATGCGTCTCTAGATCGAGTGGAGGAAACATTGGCGTATCAGCAGGATGTGAAGAATCCGCAAAATCCAACAAATGTAGAAGAACCACGATCAATTGATTTTAAGGATGTGACATTTCAATATCCTTCATCAAAGGTTGAAAATTTAGCGCATGTTCAAGTGAACTTGAATCGGGGAGAGACGCTAGGTGTTGTTGGAAAGACAGGAAGTGGAAAAACGACGTTTATTAAGCAGCTTTTACGAGAATATCCAAGTGGTTCAGGAGAGCTTACAGTAGCAGGAGTTTCACTGGATGAACAAAGATTAGAGGATACAAGGAAATGGATTGGATATGTTCCTCAAGATCATTTTCTATTCTCGAAGTCTGTAAAAGAAAATATCCTTTTTGGAAAAATAGGAGCAACTGAAGAGGAACTAAATAAAGCGATTGAGTTGGCTGATTTTAAAAAGGATTTAGAAATGTTGCCAGAAGGATTAGAAACACTGGTTGGAGAAAAAGGGGTTGCCTTATCAGGAGGACAAAAGCAAAGAATCTCAATTGCCCGAGCTCTTATTAAGAACCCAGAAATTTTAATTCTCGATGACTCCTTGTCTGCTGTTGATGCCAAAACGGAGCAAAAAATCATTGAAAATATCCGTCAAGAGCGTTCTGGAAAAACGACGATTATTAGTACGCATCGAATGTCTGCTGTTCAGCATGCAGATCGAATTCTTGTTTTCGATGATGGAAAAGTCATTGAAGAAGGGACTCATGAGCAATTGCTTGCGCATAATGGTTGGTATAAGGAGCAACACGATAGACAGCTGGTGCAATCAGCAATTGAAGGGGAGGTAGTATCATCATGAAAACAACGGGAAGACGCTTAGTGGATTATGCCCTTCTTTATAAGAAGATGATCATTGCCGCTTTATTGATGCTCACTGTATCTGTTGCGACTGATTTGTCTGGTCCCTTCATTGCCAAACATTTAATCGATAATCATGTGCTTGGAATTGAATCGAATTGGGTTCAAACAGAAAGTGGAAAAGATACGGTTGAGTACAATGGACATTTTTATAAAAGAGAAGACTATCTTGATGTGAACGATGTTAGGTTGGGGAGTGCACGGATTCTCCAGGTAAATAGGAGCTTTGTTTTCGTGGAGGGAACTATTGAATTCGACGGGGGACGTACCTTTGAGAAGGGGTTACTTACGATAGCAAATGGCTCACAAAGTGTAACCTATGAGGCAACGGCGATTAGTGGTGCTGAACTGTTGCAATTCTACTTGCCAGAAGTGCCGAAAATGTTGAAATTATTAGGTTTATTTTTTGGATTACTCATTATTGCGGCCTTCTTCCAATATGGTCAACGATATGTGTTGCAGAAAACCGCCAATCGAATCATTCAGAAAATGCGTGAAGACGTTTTTGCTCAAATTCAAAGGTTGAGAATCCAGTATTTTGATAATCTTCCAGCAGGAAAAGTCGTCGCCCGAATTACGAATGATACGGAAGCGATTCGAGAACTATATGTAACTGTACTTTCGACTTTCTTTACAAGCATCATTTACATTACAGGTATTTATGTTGCCCTGTTTATTTTAAATGTGAAATTAGCTCTTATTTGTATACTGCTGATGCCGATATTGTATGCTTGGATTATTCTTTATCGCAAGTTTGCTTCCAAGTATAATCGCGTCATTCGTGCTCGAAACAGTGATATTAATGGGATGGTTAATGAATCGATTCAAGGGATGAACGTGATTCAAGCTTTTAATCGTCAAAAAGAGATTAAGGCTGATTTTGAAAAGTTAAATCATGAACATTTTACATTCCAAAATAAACTTCTTAATTTAAACTCGTTAACTTCCCATAATTTAGCGGGTGTGTTACGTAATATCGTGTTTGTTGCTTTTATTTGGTATTTTGGAGGAGAAGCCTTAAGTGCGAGCTCTGTTATTTCGCTGGGGATGCTTTATGCGTTTGTCGATTATATCACTCGTCTTTTCCAACCGGTGCAAGGGATTGTTAATCAGCTTGCTAATTTAGAACAAGCATTAGTGGCAGGTGAACGAGTCTTCAAGCTTTTAGATGAAGAGGGAATTGACGTGGTTGATCAAATGATTCCAAGATACAAAGGAAATGTTTCTTTTCAAAACGTTTATTTCGGTTATAAGGAAGATGAATATGTGCTAAAGGATATCGATTTTGAGACGAAACAGGGAGAAACTGTCGCTCTTGTCGGTCATACTGGTTCAGGAAAAAGTTCAATCATCAACTTGCTATTTCGTTTTTATGATTGTCAAAAAGGTTCAATTTCTATAGATGGAATTAATATTCAAGATATTCCTCATCAAACGTTACGTAAACATATGGGCATTGTTCTTCAAGATCCTTATTTATTTACCGGAACAATTGCTTCAAACGTCAGCCTTGATGACCCTTCGATTTCAAGGGAAAAAGTTGAAAAGGCGTTGAAGGATGTTGGTGCAGATAAAGTATTTCGGAATTTAGAACAAGGGTTTGATGAACCTGTTCTAGAAAAAGGGAGTACTTTTTCTAGTGGACAGAGACAACTCATTTCATTCGCCCGAGCCCTTGCCTTTGATCCAGCTATTTTAATATTGGATGAAGCGACTTCAAGTATTGATACAGAAACAGAGGTCATCATTCAAGAGGCAATGGATGTTTTGAAGAAGGGAAGGACGACTTTTGTCATTGCTCACAGATTATCGACGATTCGTAATGCTGACCAAATTATCGTGTTAGATAGAGGGGAAATCGTAGAACGTGGAACCCATGATGAGCTAATGGAATTGGCAGGAAAGTATTACCAAATGTATCAATTACAAAAAGGGCAGTCGACAAAAGCGGGGTAATGTAAATCACAGGTCGTTTGAAAAATGTTCAACAAAAATACAAATTATTGACACAAAATAGTGCGAAATGTTACGGAGCCTCTCCCTTTTGCTGTGGTACTTTAAAAATGAATAAGTACATAGCAAAAAGGGGGAGAAAAGATGGAAGAATTAAGTGTTACATTAGCCATTGCAAGTTTGATGATCCTCGTATACTTTATCGGCAACGCACTGACAAACGTAGAAAAATAACCAACAAAATGGAGCCCCCTTCATGAAGAAGGGGGCTAAAGCCATATTTATTAAATTGTACTATCTATTCACATACTAATTATTAGAAGCTGCCGCCTAATTGTTGCTCAGCCATTTGAACTAAGCGCTTTGTAATTTCTCCACCAACAGAACCGTTAGCGCGAGATGTAGTGTCAGCACCTAAGTTTACACCAAATTCGTTAGCGATTTCATACTTCATTTGGTCTAGTGCTTGAGATACCCCAGGTACTAAAAGTTGATTTGAAGAATTGTTGTTAGCCATTGATGTACACTCTCCTTCATGATTTTTGAATAATGGTTGGGTTAGCTGGAATTGCACCAGCAAGCAAGTGAACTTGCTACCTTTACTTGGTTTAACCCAGTGAATTGTATTGGTGCTTCGGTGTTTACTTATAGTATGGAATCTTTGAACCGTTTTATTCGATTATTTTTTGCGGGAATTTTTTCCTTTTGATGAACGAATCGATCGCTTATACAAGTGAAAAAACAACACACACTATTAATAAGCTATTACATCAAGTTCTTAAAGGGAAAGTCGAGGGAAATGAAATGGGAGTATGTCCAATCTGCAATGGGTTTCAAAATGTAGAAAAAACATGTGGTGTATGTGGGGCTCTATTAGAAGATGCTGGAAGAGTGATGGATTATTATGATGATTATAGTCCGTACATGCCGATTGACCAAATGAAGCTTGAGGATGGCTATGCAAATGATTATCATCATGAACAATGTCCCCATCTTCTCAAATGTACACATTGTGGAACGGTTGAAGTAGTATTTATTCAGGAGTAAAGCGGTTGAACAAACCGCTTATTAATGGTCATAAACATGAAAGGTCATAATTTCATGAACTTGTTTCGTGATAATTTCTTTGTTTTCTGATGCTGGTGGGGTTGTCCATTCAATCGTTCCATCTGGCAGATAAGTACCGAGATATTTCACTTTATCAAAGTAAAAAGAAAATCTCCATCCAGGTATTTCTTGATGCTCATATAAAGATTTGAATTGAAAATGTGTAATCATGCCGGAACCCTCCATTTTAACAACTGTCTTAAAATCATTTTATCATGAGGGTGGGGGATACGACTGCAAAAAAATAGCTATTTTCTAATCCGAAAATAGCTGCGATCTAAAAAGCTGATAAAATAAAGCCATTAAAGAGTCAATTCTTTCTTTTTCAATATGCTCTTCATCGAAACTCATGGGCTTAGAATTTATTTCGTAAATGACATATTCTCTTTTGTCTGTCAGCCCTGCATCGATCGAAAACTCTCCAAAAAAGCCTAATTGCTGTGAAAGAATTTCGCCACAAAGATTGACGATTTTCTCTATAAACTGTTCATCTCCAGGTCTTTTTACTTCATTAAAATCAAGTATTCTTCCTCCGTTCGGGACATGGGTTGTTACATTTTGCTTTCCAGATTGACGAACTCCCACACCCGAAACTTGGTAGGATTGACCATCAAAATGGGCAAGAATTCGAAAATCAAATCGATTTCCCTCATATAAAAGAGGAGTAATCTCTTCTTGAGCAATGTAATTTTTCTTTAGGAAGGTACTCTCATATTCTGTCCAAAATGCTTCCAAGCTAGGAAAGAACAGTTTGCGTGAATACTCAGTCACAACAATTGTTGCAGCGTTTTTACGTATTTTGAAAATTCCTTTTCCTTTTGCTGAGTTAGCTGGTTTTAGATAAATTTGTTCATATTTATCCAAGAAATTTCTTAACATTTCCTTATCTTCTACGAGAATGGTCTTAGGCAAAAACTTCTCTAGTGTAGGCTCTTTTTTTAAGATTTTATAGAGCTCATACTTATCAATAAAAGAAGGGTTAAAAAAACAGACTTTTTTTCTTGAAAGAGCCTGCGTGCTGATTGATATTTAACTGACTCTTCCAGTTTTCGAAAAGGTAGTCGATTGTAGACAATATGGGGAAACGGACTATACACTTTGAACCAGCTCTTTTTCTCGGGTAAATATACATGACCTTTTATTCTGTTTTGCTCGATATCGTCTAATGTAAAAATGAACGCTATACCATGATGTTCGGCCATGCTTTCTTGTATTTTTTTAAAAAGAGTGCCATTTCCAACGACGGATTCCTTCCCTTTCCGGCCCGCTAATATACCGACAAGCGGGCCAAGGTTGAGCTGACTTGATTCTACCGTAAAGGGAATGGAAGTGGGAGTCGGAGATTCTCGAAATAATAGAGGGATCTCCTCAGAACCAAACGTATATCGTTGATGTTGGACCGTATGAAACCACGATTCAGTTCGAGCATCGTAATAAACGATCATTTGAAGACTTCCTCAGGATTGATGATTGCTTGTTCTGTTAGAAAGATTGAAAAGGCTAATGAGAGTCTTCTTGTTAAAAGATCAAACTCTTTTAAATGAGGATGCTTGAATATAGAGCGTCCTGGTTTAGAGTTTGCTTCGAAAAGCCAGACATTTCCGTCTCGATCAATCCCCATATCAAAACCAATTTCTCCGATGATTCCTTCCATATAATTCTCTAACGCATGACTCAGTGTTAGACAAGCTTCTTTTAATTTCTTGACTGCCTCTTTTTCTTTTTCGGGAGAAGCAAATAATTCTTCCAAGGTTTTAATAACTCCACCATTATTGATATGGGTGGTCACACTTCCAGGACTAGCGACCTTGGCAGCAAGGGCTGTTACTTGCCAATTTCCTTCCGTGTCTTTGTTCGTATGAATGCGAAAATCAACGGTTCGCTTATCGACTCGTATCGAATGGATTCCTTGTTGTACAAGCATATGAGAGAGGTTGCGGTTTCTAAATACATGCTTAAAGAGCGCTTCGAGCGTTTGATATTTCCTCAACTTGTTTTCGCCATTCTTTTCCCGATAACGGCAGTAATAAGTTTGAGACTCACGGTCATAGATGATTTGATGGATGCCAAGTCCGAGACTTCCGTTGATTGGTTTAATGTAGACATGCCCATAATCGGCAAGCATTTTTTCAATCATAGAAAAAGAAGTGAAAGGATGGGTCTCAGGTAAATAAAGCGAGCTTGCAGAATCTTGTTGAAGGCGTTCATAAACATCCATCTTGTTAAAAAATCCTGGGTTATACCACGGAATTAAGTATTCCTTTTGTAATCTATCTTTTATTTTTGAGAGGATGGCTTTCTTTTCACTACGACGGTTTGGAAGGCGGTCGTAAATCACGTTTGGAAAAGGAACCTCTATCTTTTCCCAGCCATTTTCTAAATAGAAAAGACCTTCGATCGTTCCGTTTTCCCAGTTGATATGCTCTTCCCCAAAGATGAAGGCGTGTGCCCCAACTAATTTCTCTACAGAAAGTAGCTTAGAAAAAAACAAGGAACGTTCGCCGATCGGTCTTAATGGAAACGGAGTAAATCCAGATGAAAAGATCCCAACGAGTGGTCCTAAATAGAGCGTTTGATCGTGTAGAAATAGATGGAGTGGTGTCTGTAGATTAGGTAGCTTTAACTTTGTGGCGATGTCTTGGCTAATGACTAACCTGTTCTGCCCCTTAGGATGACGAATACCTCGAACTTCGACTGAAAAAGTACCGTAAGCGATTTTTTGGACGTTCGTTTTTTGAATATCTGCGGGAAGGTAAAATATGTTTTTGGCATCCTCCATGATGTCAATCTGATAATGTTTTCTCATGAGACCATTTGCTCCTTTTTAATATGGTGTTTGCGTACAGTAAGGGGCTTTCATAAAGGTAGTCGCTTGATTCAGGCATACTTTGCAACAATACTTTTCGCCCTGGTTTGGAGTTGACGTCCAGAATCCACAGAGAGTAGTCTCGAGCCATCCCTATATCAACCCCAAGTTCAAATAAGGGTGGAAAATGTTGCTCGAGAATAAGGGGAAGATTCCTTAGAATATCCTCAATTTCTTCCTTAATAAATGCTCTTTTTTGAATTGGAATCGCTCTTAGCCAAGATTCAAAATCAACTACTGATGCCCCGCCACTTAAATTTGAGATAATGCCATTCACTTTTCCCATGCGGATGCCTTTCCCAACAGTAAGCCATTCACCCTCTGCATCCTTTTGTAAAAGGGAACGGATATCAAAGGGCTGATTAAATTCATTGAATAAAGGTAAATAAGGCTGAAGAATAAATTCCTTTTTTAGAAGAAGTCTTTCGAGCCAAAGAATAAACTGTGACATATCGGAGAAAGAACGGGAAGCCTGAATTTCTGTTTTATCTGTCCTCACTATCCAAAATTTCTCGGTTTTTTCAATATAATAGACACCGTTTCCTTGTGAACCATTAATGGGCTTTATAATGATTGCTTTCATGGTTTGTAAGAGTCGGTGCACCATTTCTGGAGATGTTACTTTAACGGTTTTCGGCAAATAGGGAGATAGGGATGAACGACTTAAGACATCGTAAAGTTTCAGTTTATTAGGCAATCCGTAACCGAGAAAGTGAACGGATTTCTTTGTCTTTAGCCAATCGACAATTGCTTTACATTGCTTTGAATGAAAATCATCACCATAAAAGCATCGATCGTAAAGTATCGATGGAAGTGGAAAAAGTTTTTTCTTCCATATTTCTTGGTTACTGTCAAATTCCTCACCTTGAATCATTTCGGATTGAGGATTGATATTAGATGGGATGAAGCGGTAGCAATCGATATTAAAATGTTTTGCACGCTTTGCCATTTCGGTAAAATACCCCTGTTCATTTTGTAAGTTTAACGTCATTATTCCAAGAGTAGTAGGCATGTTCATTTCCCCCAGTCATTGCTTCTCAAGCTGTTTTCATTGTGTTTTTTTATGAAATTTTATATGAAAATTATTCATTTTTCCTTTTTAAATGCTGGAAAGCGAGTGCTGTTCCGTACTCATAGATCGCCTTTGTTGATGGTCTGATTTTTGTTTGCTGTTCTTCCATGTTTTTCGAGGGCTTTGAATTGACTTCAATAATCCAAATCCTTCCGTTCGAATCAATGCCGATATCAATCCCAAGTTCACCAACGATTCCTTGAGAGGATTGACTGATGATTTTACAAACCTCTATAGAGAGTTCCTTCATAAATGATATATGGGATCGGGCTGTCTGGTGGTCAAATAAATGGGTTAAAGGTTTGGCAGCCTTCATCATTTCTCCACCACGAGCTAGATTTGAGACGAATTCGGTTTTAGCGGAAACCCTTGCGACAATCGAGGTCACTCTCCATGAATCGCTGTGATCCTTATGACAGAGGATTCGAAAGTCAAGTGGCCGATTTACGTACATTGCTAACGGAATTCCTTGCTGCATAATGAACGGGGTCTGTTTTTGACGTTTTTGAAACCAATTTATAAACTCTTCTATATGCTGAAAGCTTTTTATTTGTTCATGCTCCCTTATCGAAGTAGTGTTTACGAGAATATGATGGTCCTCAAGGGAAACTTTGAAAATATTCCGTCCTTGACTGCCATTCAATGGTTTTATAAAAAGAGTTTTGTGTTTTTCAAGAAAGGCCGGGAATGTATGACTTTCATATAAAGCTGTCTCCGGTAGGAATGGATGTAAATGTGTTTCTTGAATTAAAAGATTATGGACTTCCCATTTTGATAAGAAGCGTTCATTAAAAATAGCAATCTGTTTTAGATTGATTTCCTCCATCTTGCTTTTAAAAAAGGAGCTCGATTCCAATTTTCGAGAATGGATTCGATTGTAAATGACATTAGGTAAGACAAATTTACTTTTTTTCCAGTGATCTTTGTCGTAAAAATAACCATTCATTTCATCAAGCGAAAAATCTTTAATATGAAATATATAAAATAATCCTCCAGCCGTCTCGACGGTATAATGAAGCTCCTCAGCGAATGAATGTATGGATCGAAAACTCGGCTCATTCTCTTCACTTTCATGAATTTCGGTCACTAGCGCAAATATGGGCCCTATGAACAGACGTTGTTGTTTTTTATCGAATTGGCTTAAAAATGAAAGACGTTTGAGTGGTAAGGGGAATTCTAAGAGCAGTTGTTCATTGATCAGAATTTGCTCTTTCTCTAAAGCTTTTGTATCAACAGTGACAAGTCTTGCTTTCGTACCGATACAGAGAGTGACTTCTTGACCGGGTTTCATCCCCCAAAAATTCAGCAAGGAGCTAGAGAAAAAAATCGTATTGTACGGATCATGAAACGTTTTGGTCGGTATGATCGTAATAGGTAGATAAGAAGTTGATGACATAAGCATTCCTCATTTGCTCGTCTTTGTAGCTCCATATATAATAGCCATATTGGATATATGTTCTTTTACTTCATATAGGCAAAAGCTGATTATGAGTATCGTATGAAAAAAAACGTTGAGTTGTGCCTATTCTAGGCAGAAGGGCTCCCTTTTAGAAGAGGATGGAAGGTTGATGAATATGAATACAGTTTTAATTATTGTGTTAATGGTTGTCATTGGAGCGATTATTGGAGGATTTACAAACTCCATTGCGATAAAAATGCTCTTTCGCCCATACAAACCAATCTATATTGGTAGCTGGAGAGTCCCGTTCACCCCAGGACTTATCCCAAAACGTAGAGATGAATTGGCTACTCAGCTCGGAGTGATGGTCGTAGAACATCTGTTAACGCCAGAAAGCATTCAAAAGAAGTTTATGAATGAAAGCTTTCAGCAAGAAATGACAAAATTGGCTCAAAAGGAGCTGGAACAACTTTTATCGAGAGAAGAAAATCTTGATGAACTGTTTTCAAAGCTTGGATATGAAAATGGGCAAGAGTGGATTGAAGAGAATTTTGAACGTTTTCTTGAAAACAAATATGACCAATTGATGGAAAAATACAGAGAAGTTCCGATTAAATCGATATTGTCAGAGGAATTATTAGAGAAAATGAACTCGAAAATCCCGCAAATTAGTCACTATATTCTTCAAAAGGGAGTAGAGTATTTCTCCAGTGTAGAAGGGGAACTTCGGATTGAAAGAATGGTCGATGATTTTGTGAAAGGACGCGGCGGGATGCTTGGAAACATGATGCAAATGTTTTTGGGAAACGTGAGCCTGACGGGAATCATTCAAAAGGAATTATTGAAGTTTTTAAATAATGAAGGCACAGAAGAGCTTGTCACAACACTTTTAAGAAAAGAATGGGATAAGGTGTTAGAATGGCAGGCTGAAACAATTGAAGAACAGTTCGGAAGGGAACAACTTTTAAATACGATAAAGAGAACAGTTAAGAAGGTTATTCGTGTTGATCGAATCCTAGCAACACCTATTGCTGTTTTGGCTGAGCCTTATCGAGATAAAATAATTGATAATATCGCCCCTCAAGCAGTGCTCATGCTTGGAAACTGGCTTTCAAATAAAATGGAAGAGATGATGGAAAGATTGCATCTAGCTGACGTCGTTCGTGAACAAGTCGAATCTTTCTCGGTCGAAAGGTTGGAAGAAATGGTTCTTCTTATTACGAGACGAGAATTGAAAATGATCACCTATTTAGGAGCATTACTTGGTGGGGCAATCGGCCTACTTCAAGGAATCATTGTCCTCGTCATTGGCTAATCGAAATGGAAACATGGCTTTTAGTATGTTATGGAAAAGAGAGCGATCCACACATATGTGCAATTTCTTTCATAGTTTGTTATAGTTGTATGGATTGACATTTCATAGTTGAAGCCTATGGATGAAGTAGGACCTGAGTTCTAAAAAAGGAGTGGATATTTAAAATGGCAGTAAATTTACATGATGCAGCATATGAGCTAGAAAGAGCAATTCGCAATAGTGATGAATTAAGCGATCTTAAGAAAATGTATGATCTTGTGAATGCAGATGAAACAGCTCGAAACATGTTCGAGAATTTCCGTAACATTCAATTACAATTGCAACAGAAGCAAATGATGGGTGAAGAGATCACACAAGATGAGGTTGAACAAGCCCAAAAAACAGTTGCTCTTGTACAGCAGCATGAAGTGATTGGGAAGCTGATGGAAGCAGAACAACGTATGAGCGTTATTATTAATGAATTAAACCAAATCATCATGAAGCCTCTTGAAGAGCTTTACGGAGCTGGACAATAAGAATTATTCCCCGCTAATCTCTAATTAGCGGGATTTTTTATGCCATTTTTCCTATTTGGAAATAAAAAACAGGAATATTATCCCAGAAACTAACTTGGTTTATCTATCGTAAACCTATTTATACAAAAGAGAGGAGGAAAGCGATGAGAAAAAAATTACGATTACTTCTGTTCTTTTCATCCATGCTGCTCATGATAGCCTGTTCGAATCAAACCCAAACAGAAGAACCGAAAAAAGAACAAGAGGTGAAAGTAGCAGATACAGAAGAAGAAAAGGAAACGGAGTCAGTTAAAATTCCAAAAGCGCCGACAACAGTAGAAACAATGATAAAACAATCAGAAGGTATATTAGTAAAAGAACATTTGGATAAGGAATTAGAGGTGGGCCATGGGTGGAATGTTGGCGATTATGGTAAATTTTACGATTCTGAATTTAAGGCTATAATCGAGAAAGAACTTCTTACATACTTTGAAGAACATCAAGAGTTAACCAAGGATGAGGTTTATGATTATCTATGAAGATTATTATGATAAGTTAGTGAACTATGAACATGGTTTTGAAATGCCTGAACTACCAACGGGTGAGGATACTGTAGAGACGAAAGAGAGAAAAAGGAATGTCGTTGTGTTAATCGGTAGTGTCAAAAGATCTATGAAAACTAACTAGGTGTGTAGGTTCTTTTCTACTTATTAGGTGGGAAGGCCTCGCAATCGCTCTTGACAAACACGCCAATGGTTTGACTTTACCTTGACAAGGGCGAAGGGGACAAAAAGAAGGCATGCCAAATAAGCCCTTGGTTCTTTCCATTTTAAACCATTGGCCAGTTCGGTTTGTCAAGAGTTCGCTCCGCCGATTGCTTATTTAGCCAAGGGCTCAGCTAAACAAAAAGTTAGGCGGCTCTCTGCTCCACTATCCATTGTTGAGCTAATCCAATGAGCTTTGTCCAACGTGCAGGCATAGTAGGAAGACCCTTAAGCTCAGGATTCACCACAGGCACTTTCCCTTCTAATGCGGCATGAGGGCGTAGAAAGTTAAAGTAAGCCGTAAATAAGGTGACGTAAGAAACGGAACCCTGTTCAGAGCCGAATCCATGAGTAGAGCGATAATTGCCCTTAAAGGTACGATTTAGTCTCTCAATCATTTGTTTCAGCGGTCTT
>NZ_HE978511.1:1020328-1025062 GCF_000311725.1 Robertmurraya massiliosenegalensis JC6 | reverse complement strand
ACACTCACACACCTTACATTGATATTGTCCTTTATCTCCGTTATTGGCATAAAGATAGTCCGACGGTGCACCACACTGTGGACAAATCATGGATTTAGGAACAGATACTTTTGCATTCTTTCGCCTTTGAACAGGCTTAAGGGGTTTCCCATTTTTCTCTAAGTATTCACTGAGAAGGACTTGATAATCAAGCTTTTCTGGCACTTCAATGATTGGAAGATCATCTACCTGGAGTTTTTGATAAGGTTTATTCACCGGCTGTTCTATTGGCTTATCAAACATACTTTTACCGATTAATAGGGTAAGTAATGTTCGAATTAATTGTTCTTGAAAGTTTATAAAAGATAATAAATAGGTTATAATTTGAGGGTACAAATTGTCACTTCCTTTATTTAGGATTCTAGTGTCGTGTGGTAACCTCACTATTACCTAAATTTCAGGGGGTGGCAATTTTTTTGCTTATAAAGCCCTCCAACAAGGTATTTTATAGCCTATTTCTTATAAAAGTTTTGACAATACGTGTTAATCGATGGCAGTGGAAGTATGAAAGCGGAAGTTACTGGTGGCAATAAAATGGCACTGGCAAAGGAGACAATCGGCAAGTTTGTCGAGGAGATTGATAAAGATGTGGATGTTTCCCTTATCGTATATGGCCATATTGGGACTGGTAATGACGCTGATAAGCAATTGTCGTGTTCAAGTATTGAGTCGGTTTATCCACTCCAATCCTATGACACAGCCGCATTTGAAAAAGCGCTAAACTCTTTTCAAGCGAGTGGTTGGACTCCTTTAGCTGGAGCAATTGACAAGGCGGGAGAAATTCTCCAAGGCTATAATAGCAATGATTATGAGAATATTGTTTATATTGTCAGTGATGGGATTGAAACATGTGATGGGGACCCAATTGCGGCAGCGAAAAAGCTACAAGAAAACAATATAAAGGCGAAAGTTAACATTATTGGCTTTGATGTGGATGATGATGGGCAAAAACAATTACAGGAAGTAGCCGATGCAGGTGATGGAATTTACGCAACGGTTCGTGATAAAAGTGAGCTTGAAACAGAAGTGTTAAAGAAATGGCGTCCAACATTAGGTCAAATTGTCTGGACCCAAGGAGTTACGTTAAACGATACAGTAGATGCAATGCAAAGAATGAATAATATCTATAACCCACTTTATTATGCATCAGACCGTGAGAAGGGCCGTATTAAAAATGCTATTTACTTTTTAAGTGACAAAGAGCTGATTAGTCATGAGGCAAAGAGCTATGTTCTTGATATGGCAGATCAAATGAGTGCGATAAGAGAAAGCCATTTTAAAGAAATAAAAGAAAAGAAAGATGAAGAAACGTGGGCAGCAAGTGAAGAAATCAATGCAAAAGTAGAAGAATGGAAAAAAAGCTGGCAAGAGTGAATCGTGTAAAAGAGGCGCATGAATGTTCATGCGCCCTTTATATGCTACCAAAAATCAATTAAAACTTACTGCCACCAAGCTGTTGCTCAGCCATTTGTACAAGACGCTTTGTAATTTCTCCACCAACTGAACCATTTGCTCTTGAAGATGTTTCTGGGCCAAGATTTACGCCAAATTCTGATGCAATTTCAAATTTCATTTGATCAATTGCTTGTTGTACTCCTGATACTAGAAGCTGGTTTGAACTGTTGTTTCTTGCCATGTAAATCATCTCCTTGGTGTATTTGTTTTTTGTGCTACATTTCTAGTTATGTATCAAATGAAATTAATTATTCATAGATGAAACGTGGTAATTTTTTCATGTTTAAAAAGATGAAAAATTCTAGAGTGGACGGCAAATGTTCTTCTTGCTTGTTCTATTTTGACGCCCTTTTTCATAAAAGTGTATTAGGCAACATTTTCGTAGCCATTTACGAAAGTGACGGCAAGGACATCTAAGAACAGGGGGGGCACTCACGTGATATATAGGCTGTTAGCTTTGAATATTGATGGCACACTTTTGCAATCAAATGGAAGACTACATAAATCAACAAGGGAAGCGGTTGATTATGTAAGAGATAAGGGAATTTACGTAACATTGGTCACTTCAAGAAGCTTTCAATCAGCAAAAAAAGTAGCGAAGGCATTAAAGTTAGAAGATTCAGTTCTTGTCACTCATCGTGGAGGGTATGTGGCAAAGGAATTAGAGAAACCCGTTTTAGAAAAAAGAATTTCAGAGGATGTTACATTTGAAATTGTGAGACTTCTTGAAGGATTTCAATGTCAAATAAGACTCGTCCATGAAAAATATTCTTTGGCTAATAAACTAAAAATAAATAATAATCTTCTCGCAAAGACGGTCGTAAATTCAGGAGATCCACTTCATTATCCACATCAATTTGTCGACTCGATAAGCGATACAATTATCGATGAACCAATCTCACCACCGAAAATAGAAATATATTTTGAAGAAAAAAATGATCTTGCTGATACTGAGAAAGCGATAAAAGGAATGTTTAATGAAGTTGATATGATAAAACTGAATGATTATCGGATGGAAATTGTTCCACGAGGTGTATCAAAACTGACTGGATTGTTATATTTAGGTCAACAATTAGGGATCAAACGTAATGAGATGGTTGCGATCGGAGACGGGATCGATGATCTTGAAATGATAGAAGCAGTAGGACTTGGTGTTGCGATGTGGAATGCACCTGTTGAAGTAAAGAAAGCAGCTGATTGGATTACCCGTTCTAATAATCAACAAGGGGTCGGCTATATGGTGAAGGAGCACTTCCGCAAACAACAGCCGATTGAATTTTTACGTAAGATGAATATCATTCGATAAATTCTCTTGAAAATGGATTGCTAATGATGCAGTCCATTTTCTTTTGTGAAGGCTCCTTTCACTTTTAGTGCATAATGAAGTAATTGGAAAATAGCGCTTTATGAAGAACCTTCCAATTGACCTCGATTGCTCGATTCTGTACACTAAAAGTAATTTTGTCATGCGAAAGAACAAGGAGAGAGAAACTTTGCATATTCACATAAATGGCCTAAACGATGAACGATTTGCAAGGCCGCTTCAGTTAATTGCCAATCTATTTTTTGAAGAAACGACTATATCTCTTGAGGAAGAAGCAGGGGAACCCCATATTTTCATTGATTTTAATTTGAAGGTTGGGGGGGAAGTAGAAGTTCAAGCTACCCTTAAGCAAAATGATCAAAACTTTAAAGCTTTTTATAAAAAAGAGATTCCTGATGGTCTTTCCGAAAAAGAACAATTTAAGGTTATTAAAAATGCAGTAGCCCATGTGTATTTATCTGTATTACAAGACGCCACAAAAATGGTGCAAAAGTGGGGAATCCTTACAGGGATACGCCCGACGAAATTATTGCATAAAGCTCTTCAGCAAGGAATGTCGAGAGAGGAAGCTCATCAAAAACTAAAGTCCGAGTATTTAATCACCGATGAAAAAATTGAACTGATGCAGGCGATTGTTAATCGCCAATTAGCTGTAGTTCCAGATTTGTATGAATTGCAAAAAGAAGTCAGTATTTATATCGGCATTCCGTTTTGCCCAACGAAATGTGCCTACTGTACCTTCCCGGCTTATGCGATAAATGGAAGACAAGGATCCGTTCATTCTTTTCTCGGTGGTCTCCATTTTGAAATGAGAAAAATCGGTGAATGGTTGCAGGAAAACAATGTTAAAATTACGACTGTTTATTATGGTGGAGGAACTCCAACGAGTATTACTGCTGAAGAAATGGATATGCTCTATGAGGAAATGTACACTTCATTTCCAGACGTAGAAAATATTCGTGAAATAACGGTAGAGGCAGGAAGGCCAGATACGATTACTCCAGAAAAGATGGAAGTTCTGAAAAAGTGGAAAATTGATCGCATTAGTGTCAATCCTCAATCGTATACGCAAGAAACCTTAAAGGCGATCGGGCGTCACCACACAGTAGAGGAAACGATTGATAAATTCCATCTTGCGCGGCAAATGGGGATGAATAATATTAATATGGATTTGATTATTGGCCTACCTGGTGAAGGGGTTTCTGAATTTCAACATTCCCTTGATGAAACGAAGAAACTGATGCCAGAGTCCTTAACCATTCATACTTTATCCTTTAAACGAGCTTCTGAAATGACGAGAAATAAATCGCGCTATAAAGTAGCAAGTAGAGAAGAAATCGTTGAGATGATGGATCTAGGAGAGAAGTGGACGAAGGAGCATGGCTATTCACCGTATTATTTATACAGACAAAAAAACATTTTAGGTAATCTAGAAAATGTCGGTTACTCTTTGCCAAATCAAGAAAGCATCTATAACATCATGATTATGGAAGAACAACAAACGATTATTGGACTCGGTTGTGGAGCGGCAAGCAAATTTATTGATACGGATGGGAAAATCAACCATTTTTCTAACCCGAAAGACCCGAAAACCTACAACGACAGCTTTGAAGAATACACAAACAAAAAGATCGAGATTTTGAATAAGATATTTAAGAACAAGACTGTGAGTAAATAATCAAGAAAGAGCTGCCATCAAACTCGAGAAAGAAAGAGTTTAGTTGGCAGTTTTTTTATACATTGATGGATTTTAGAGGGATGTTTGAGGCATGGAAGGTTGATGAAACAAAGATTGTGCGGTTTTGCGAGGGAAGTATGTCACATGAAGGGTTCATGAAACAAAGGTTGAGCCGTTTTGTTGGGGAAGTATGTCACATGAAGGGTTCATGAAACAAAGATTGAGCCGTTTTGTTGGG
>NZ_HE978511.1:1001872-1019847 GCF_000311725.1 Robertmurraya massiliosenegalensis JC6 | reverse complement strand
TTGAGCCGTTTGTGGTGAAAGTATGTCACATAGAAGGTTCATGAGACAAGAATTGAATAGTTTAATAGAGGAATTGTGTCTCATGCGGAGGGCCAGGGAAGTTCACCGCCTGCCCCCGGAAAGAAAGCGCCTAGAAGCGGAAATCAGCGGAATCTTTACGAATCTAGCAAAAAGGCTTCTTGCTTATACTAAGAAGATCTGTAGGATATTTAGATTTTAAAATCTCTATAAAACAAAAAAAGGATTTCTTCCCAAAATGAAGAATCTTTTAAAAAGGTAGTCATAAACATTTACAAGCAACTAAATGTAAGCGTTTTAATTTTGAAAGGTGGAAGATAAAAGTGATGATGCAAACCCCCTTAACGATGACGCAAATGATTGAAAGAGCAGAGAAATTTTTTCCGAAAAAGCAGGTTATCTCCCGTACCACAAAAGGAATTGCCAAATTCACCTATAAAGAAATGGCAGAAAGAACGAGAAGATTAGCGGATAGCCTTCAAAAGCTGGGTGTTCAAAAAGGAGATAAGGTTGGTACACTTGCATGGAATACTCACCGTCATTTGGAAGCCTATTTTGCGATACCATGTAGCGGAGCTGTCCTCCACACGATCAACATTCGCTTAGCACCCCATCATATTTCCTATATTATTAATCATGCAGAAGATAAAATTCTACTGATTGATGCGGACATCGTTCCATTAATTGAAAAATGTCAAAGTGAACTCTCCACTGTAAAAGCATTTGTCATCATGACAGACGAAGCGAAGCTACCTGAGACAAGTCTTTCACCTGTTTACGATTATGAAGAGTTAATCCGTAATGGAAGTGATGATTTTGAGTATCCAGAGGATCTCGATGAAAATGATCCGGCAGGTATGTGCTATACATCTGCCACAACAGGAAATCCGAAAGGTGTCGTCTATACGCACCGAAGTACAGTTTTACACAGTATGGCCCTGGGGATGGCCGATAGTGCCTCATTAAGCGAGAGAGATGTAGCAATGGCGATTGTCCCAATGTTCCATGCTAATGCTTGGGGGCTTCCGTTTGCAGGAGTTTGGTTTGGCTCCACGCTAGTAATGCCTGGACCATATTTTACCCCAAAGATATTGGCAGAGTTAATCGAACAGCAAAAAGTTACTTTTTCTGCAGGAGTACCAACGATTTGGCTAGGATTATTAAAAGAACTAGAACAAAAAGAATATGATATAAGTAGCTTAAGAGCTGTTCTATGTGGTGGTTCTGCTGCTCCTAAATCGGTGATTAGAGCGTTTGAACAAAAATACAATATTCCATTTATGCACGGATACGGAATGACAGAAACAAGTCCGCTTGCAGTTATTTCCACGTTAAAAAGTTATCAGGAAGAATTATCCTATGAGGAAAGACTCAATATACGAGCAAAGCAGGGAATACTTGTCCCTGGATTAGAAATGAAAGTAGTAGGGCAGAACGGAGAAGTTTCCTGGGATGGACAAGAAATGGGTGAACTCGCACTTCGTGGCCCGTGGATTGCTTCAGAGTACTATAACGATGAAAGAACCACTGAAGCTTTTTCGGACGGCTGGCTCTATACGGGTGATGTTGTTACGGTTGATGAGGAAGGTTTTATCAAGCTTGTCGATCGGACAAAAGATTTAATTAAAAGTGGCGGAGAATGGATTTCCTCTGTTGACCTAGAGAATGCATTAATGGCTCATGAAGCAGTGTTTGAAGCGGCTGTTGTAGCTGTACCACATGAACAATGGCAGGAAAGACCTATTGCCTGTGTTGTATTAAAGGACAATTCTGAAGTCACAAAAGAAGAACTGTTAGAATTTCTTAAACCGCAATTTGCCAAATGGTGGTTGCCAGATGATGTCTTATTTTTAGATGAAATTCCAAAAACATCTGTCGGTAAATTTCTCAAACGTGCTTTACGAGATAAAGTTCAAGAGGAATTACAAAAGAATTGAGATTGGGGAAGCCAAATCTGGCTTCTCTTTTTTTTATTGTCTAGGATAAATTCCCTCGACTTGTGGATAACGTTTTCGCATAAAACAGTTGGCGTATCGGCATGAAAAAATAACAGGAGAAATTCCGCTTAATGAGCAAGCATCATGAAAAAGAGCCAAAATAACAGGAAAAATTCCTGCTATTCCTTCAAAAAATGCCAAAATAAACGATTTTGCTCTCCATAAGCGGAAAATCTTCCGTTATTTCTCCTAAAAGGGAGTCCATCGAGGAGATAACAGGAAAAATTCCGCTTAAGGGTGAGAGATGGTTGGATCGAATGAGACAAACCGGAAGCTTCCTACATTTTGTAGGAGCTATGTTCGTAAATTTGAAAAACGTTCAGAGTAGGATAATAGGAATAACTTAACAGATTTTTATGATTTGTCGTGAGTGAAAAGTTGAAGTAACGGATCAAAAAAAGGTTAGCTTATTTACGCTGTTTTCGTAATGGTTGTGGTTTTTTCGTAAATGTCCAAATTTTTTTCTACGAAAAAATCACAGGCCGACATTTACCCCTCAAATGAGGTTTTAGAACACATATTATTTTTGCGCGGCACTTTGCGTTTACTTGAACCAAATTTAACGAGTAATAATAGGGCTTTATTCCCCTAGCAACAATGTTTACGAAACCCCATGTCTTTTCTGACACCGCAATAGATAAGAATCCATTTTCGTATAAAAAGAGTCTTTTTTTAATAGAAAATTAAGTAATTTTAAAATAATGTAAAAAATACTTATCCTTTCTTTATATTGCCTTTATAATGGAGATGAGGAACTATCGGAGGGGGGAATGGAAATGACAACAGGGTTTCTGACCAATACGTTAAATGTGAATGTGGAAGGACGAGTAGCCACGATTCAATTTAATCGTCCTCAAAGCCTAAATGCGATAAACGTAGAAATGATTAAGGAATTGACCAGTAATCTGAAGGAAATTAGTAAATCGGATGAGATTGATATTGTCGTTTTTACAGGAGATGAACGGGCATTTTCTTCTGGAGGAGACATCAAAACGATGCTTAATTTGGAAGGAGATGAAAACGATTTCTTCTTCCTGATGGACAATATTAGTGAATTGGTTGTCACGATTCATAGTTTACCAATGTTGACCATCAGTGCTATTTCTGGAGCAGCTGCTGGATTAGGATTTAGCCTTGCCTTAGCCACTGATCACATAATTGCTGATGAAAAGAGCAAGCTTGCTATGAATTTTATCGGAATTGGTCTTATCCCAGATGGTGGAGCACATTTCTTCCTCGAAAAAAGAATGGGCGAGAATAAAGCGAAACAGCTTATTTGGGAAGGGAAGGTACTAACTGCTGAAGAAGCGATAAAACTGAATTTGATCCATGAGGTTGCACCTAATTATAAGGAAGCACTTCAGGCAAGAATCGACGATTGGTTATCCAAGCCAATAAAAGCAATGATTAAAACGAAAAAGATTCTCGCAGAAAAAAATCGCCCCCAGCTTCTAAAACTATTAGAGTTAGAGAAAAACGGACAGTATGCAATGAGACAAACGAAGGATCATCAAGAAGGAATCGCCGCTTTTATAGAAAAAAGAAAACCGAATTTTACAGGGGAATAATTACTTTATAGGTCAGGAATAGAAGCTTATTAATCTATTCCTGACCTATTTTTACGGATTATAATATTGTTCAAGTTTATAGGCGGCAAGTGCTAGTTGAAGGGTCAACCGTTCATCAGCAGAACTTAAATCATACCCGCTTCGATTCTCTATTTGCTGAAGGCGGTATTTTAACGTATGGCGATGGATATAAAGATGAGCTGCTGTTGTTTGTAGATTAAGATTATATTTGAAGTACATGTCTAATGTTTGAATGTAATCAATTCCTTGTTTACTTCGGTTTAATAATTTACCAATTTTCTCCTTGTAAAAATCCTCTAAGCTGATCCCGAGTTCTTTCATTTGTAGCAATAAGTGAAAGGTTGCGAGATCGTCATAATGAATGATTTCCTTTTTCGATAATAAAAGACCAGATAAATCGACTGCATACTTGGCCTCGTTGGCACTATCACTTAATTGATTAACATTCTTATAAGGTTTTCCAACCCCGATCGTGATAGGAATATGAGGATGTCGGCGTTTCCAGTTTTCAAGTAAATTCTTCGTTAGCTTTAGACTATCATGTTTATAGCTTCCATCTTTATCTGCCTTGATTTGGGTAAGGATGATCAGTCCATCTAATCTCGTCCGGAGCAGAAATTGTCTATTCGCTCTATCCATATAGGAAAAAGTGTCGTTATAAAGGACTTCAACATAACGTTTAAAAAGCTCATTGTCCGTATATTGATCCAATTTAATATGCAGGACAGCGTGATGGAGAGAGAGATTGTATCCGAGCGTTTTCCCTCTTTCGATGATGATCGAAGAGGATTGAAAGCTTCGATTAATGATTTCTTCTAAAAATTCCCCTCGTAATCGAATTTGAGTTTGCTTTACTGCCTCTTCTTTTAATAATTCCATTTGTTTATTTAAGATTTGTTGGAGGATGCTTTTGGTGACAGTTGAAAAATTAAGATGTGTTGGCAGCTCAATAAGTGGTAATTGGTGCTGATTGGCGATTTCAATAAAGACCTGTGGAATTTCTTGGAGATAAAAACCGCTGTAGATGGCGACCCCTGAGAGCTGGTTCATCGCTAGTAATCTCTGAAAATGAGAACTGTGTTCGTTTAAACCATAGCCTGTCGTAATTAAAAATTCTCCTTCTTGAAACCGATTAATGTCTTCGATCACTTCAACAATTGTTACCCATTTTATTGGATTATCAAGGCCATTTTTTCCGCCCCTTATTTTGGCATCTTTCATCGCAGGAAGAGAAATGGCTTCATGTACACTTATGCTCATTGATTGCAACCCACCAATCTAACATTTAATGGAAGTACTTATACATATTGTATAATAAACGACCACTAATTTTCATTAGTTTGGCGTATATCCATTCGTCATTTCTTAAAATAAACTATTATTATCAGAATTAAATGAAAATTACAAACTCCCCGTAGGAGGCGAGTATAGTTATGAATAAGTCATATTTAATTAAGCCATTATTAGATGGTCATTATCCTACAGCCGTGTATGGAAAAGGAATTTATATTTACGATGATGACAATAAGCAATATATTGATGGTTCTTCAGGCGCTGTAACGGCAAGTATTGGTCATGCCGTTCCTGAAATAATTGAAGCAATGATTAAACAGGCAAGGAAAATTTCATTTGTCTATCGTTCACAATTTACAACTGAAGAGGCGGAAATGTTAGCTAAAAAACTGAGTGATATCAAATTTATTAAAGATGGAGGGTATTGCTCCTTTTTTGTTAACAGTGGTTCTGAGGCAACAGAAACAGCGATGAAAATTGCGATTCAGTATTGGCAAGAGCAAGGAAAGCAGGCGAAGAATAAAGTGATTTCTAGATGGACTAGTTATCATGGGATCACGATGGGAGCATTATCTCTATCAGGGCATTCAGAACGGAGAAGAAGATTCGTTTCCCTTCTAGATGATTTACCAACGATACCAGCCCCTTATTGTTATCGATGTCCTTTCCATGAGTCGTATCCAAGCTGTCAGTTAAAATGTGCCACAGAGCTTGAAACGGCGATTCAAAGGACCGGGGCGGAGCATATAGCAGCATTTATAGCAGAACCAATTATTGGGGCGGCTGGAGCTGTCATTATTCCCCCTGATGGATACTACGAGAGCATTAAAGAAATCTGTGACAAATATAGCATTCTATTTATTGCCGATGAAGTCATGACAGGAATCGGACGGACTGGAAAAATGTTGGCGATGGAACATTGGGGAGTGCAGCCAGACATCATCACATTAGGAAAAGGGATGAGCGCTGGGTATACCCCGATTGCGGCTACACTTGTCAGTGAAAAAGTAATGGAACCGATTCGCCAAGGTTCAAAGGTCATTATGAGTGGTCACACATATAGTGCCAATCCACAATCAGCAGCTATATCTTTAGCCGTTCTAGAGTATATCGAAAAGCATAATCTAGTGGCAAAAGCAGAAGAAAATGGGGCGTACCTTCTAAAAGAACTGCAAAAAATAGCCCAACATATTCCCATTATAGGCGATGTACGAGGAAAGGGCTTAATGATTGGCGTTGAATTTGTAAAGAACTATTTTAGTAAATTTCCTTTTCGTAAGGATCTGGATTTAACGAATGCGATTGTCACGTTAGCAAGGGATAAGGGGCTATTAATCTATCCAGCTTCAGCGGGGATAGAAGGAGGAGCAGGGGACGCTATCATTATCTCGCCACCGCTGACCATTAATAAGCAAGAGATTGATCAATTAGTGCGGATTTTTAAAGAGACTTTGGACGATATTCAAAATGGTTTCTCACTTGATGACAGATACGATTCAATCAGTTAAAGGAATGGAGGGGTGATATGGAACAGGGAGTAAGAAAGAAGTCAAAGGTGACGACGTTGGTACATGCGTTATCTTTTATAAATGATGGTTGTGTCTTAATGTTTGGCGGTTTTGGCGGAGTGGGCAATCCGCCTTCATTAATTAATGGAATTCTTGAAAAGGGGGTTAAAGATTTAACCCTAATTGGAAATGATGCTGGTTTTCCTGAGATTGGGATTGGGCGATTGGTGAGTGCTGAACGTGTAAAAAAAATAATTACAACCCATATAGGCTCTAATCCGTGTGCAGGGAAACTAATGGTTGAAGGAAAGATGGAGGTGGAGTTTTGTCCTCAAGGGATATTAGCGGAGAGAATACGGGCTGGTGGTGCGGGACTTGGAGGGATTCTTTCTGATATTGGAATTGGGAGCATGATCGACAATGGAAAAGAAAAGATAGAAATTGATGGAAAAACATACTTAATTGAGAGGCCTCTTCGAGCGGATGTGGCGATTGTCCATGCCAAAAAAGCCGACACTTTCGGAAATCTTGTCTATGACAAAAGTGCTAGAAACACCAATCCACTAGTCGCAACAGCGGGGCAAATCACAATTGCAGAGGTCGATGAAATTGTAGCCCCAGGTGAACTGGATCCCGAATGTATTATTTCGCCAGGCATCTACGTTGATTACATTGTACAAAGCAAAGGGGTTGATTGGAAATGGGCATGGGAATAGAAGTGCGCTATCGAATTGCCCGTCGTGCAGCAAAAGAAATAAAAGATGGGATGATCGTTAACTTAGGGATCGGGATTCCTTCTCTTGTGCCTAATTTTCTCCCACCAGAGATGGACGTCTTATTTCATGCTGAGAATGGCGTTCTAGGGATGGGACCTTCACCTATAAAAGGGGAAGAGGACGGGATGCTTTGTAATGCTGGTGGGTTCCCTGTCACGATTATTCCAGGTGCATCTTATTTTGACAGTGCTGCCGCGTTTGCCATGATTCGTGGAGGGTATTTAGATGTCACCATTTTAGGTGGACTTGAGGTCAGTGAGAAGGGGGATTTAGCCAATTGGGTCATCCCAGGGAAAAAAGTTCCTGGGATCGGCGGTGGGATGGAATTGGCTGAGAAAGCAAAAAAAGTGATTGTTTTAATGAGCCATGTCAATAAACTTGGAGAACCGAAGATTTTACAAGAATGTACGTTACCTTTAACGGCAAGAAGATGTGTAGACATCATCATTACTGATATGGCGGTAATGGAAGTGACAGAAGAAGGCTTGGTTTTAAAGGAAGTGATGGAATCCTTTACAGAAAAAGATGTGAGAGAAAAAACAGGAGCGAGATTAATTAGGAAGGAGGAGAAAGATGAGGACAGCGAATAAGGAGCAGTTGAAGAAATGGCTTGCGGATAATCACGAAAGAGGCATTGCTCTTTTGCGACAATTCGTGCAAGCAAATAGTACACAAGGAAATGAAAGAGATGTGCAAGAGCTGGTGATGAAGGAGCTATATCGGATGGGGCTTGAGGTAGATGTTTGGGATCCTGATTTCAAGGAATTGGTGAATCATCCATTTTTCACATCACCAAGAAGGGAATTTTCAGGTAGTCCTAATGTCGTTGGCATCTTAAAAGGTACAGGGGGAGGGCGTTCGATTATTCTTAATGGACATGTAGATGTCGTTCCTGAAGGGGATTTGCACAAGTGGAAAGATGACCCTTACAGCGGGAGAATTAAGGAAGGAAAAATGTATGGACGTGGTACGACCGATATGAAGGGTGGCAATGTCTCTCTTCTCTTGGCCATTCAAGCGATTCAAGCATTAGGATTTCGATTAAAAGGAGATGTGTTGTTCGAAAGCGTCATTGAAGAGGAAAGTGGTGGTGCGGGTACATTAGCGACAATTTTACGAGGCTATCAAGCGGACGCTGCTCTTATTCCTGAACCTACAAACTTGAAGGTATTTCCGAAGCAACAAGGTTCTATGTGGTTTCGAATTGCGATTAAAGGTCAATCAGCTCATGGAGGGACTCGTTATGAAGGAGTGAGTGCGATAGAAAAAAGCATGACGGTTGTTCAACATATTTCACAACTTGAAAAAATTCGTAATGAACGGGTGACCGATCCTCTTTATGAATCAATTCCGATTCCCTTCCCGATTAATATAGGGAAAATTTCAGGTGGAGATTGGCCGTCATCTGTCGCTGATTTAGTACAAATTGAAGGACGGATGGGTGTTTCACCTGAGGAAACGATGGACGAAGCAAAAGCGGAAATGGCAAGGTGGCTGCAAGATTTAAAGAATCTTGACACATGGTTTGAACAATATCCACCAAAATTAGAATGGTTTGGGGCACAGTGGCTGCCAGGTGCGATTGACCAAGAACATGATTTGATGAAGATTCTCGTTGCTAAGTTTGAAGATGTAGTAGAACAGCCGCCTGTTATTGAGGCATCTCCGTGGGGGACAGATGGCGGTCTGTTAACGAATGTAGCGGATACGCCGACCATTGTCTTTGGTCCTGGTGTGACAGAGATGGCTCACTTTTCAAATGAATATATTGAACTCGATAAAGTATTTGTCGCAGCAGAAATTATCGCCTTAACGTTACTCGAATGGTGTGAAATCGATCATTCGAATGTAGCAGAATAATAGATAAGGAGGATTATTTATGCCCATGAAAACAGAATCAATTAATTTAGTAACGGCCATTCCAGGACCAAAAGCGACAGAGTTACTGAAAAGAAGAGGAGAACATGTCCCGCGAGGTCCTTTTAATACGGTGCCATCTTTTATTGCAAAAGGAGAAGAAGCTCTAGTCACGGATGTCGATGGGAATACATTGATCGATTTTGGCGGGGCGATTGGTTCATTAAACGCAGGGCATTGTCCACCAACGGTTGTAGAAGCGTTAAAAACGCAAATCGAGAAATATTTACATCCTTGCTTCCATGTCATGATGTATGAACCTTATATTGAGTTAGCAGAGAAATTAAATGAGATTACTCCAGGAGCGCATAAGAAAAAGACTTTTTTTCTCAGTAGTGGAGCAGAAGCAGTTGAAAATGCCATTAAAATAGCTCGAAAGTACACGGGTAGAAGAGCGATCATTTCCTTTGAACGAGGCTTCCATGGTAGAACATATATGGCCATGTCTTTAACAAGTAAAGTTAAGCCGTACAAAAATGGTTTCGGACCATTTGCACCAGATACCTATAAAATGCCTTATCCCTATTACTATCGTGCACCAGAAGGGATGACGATGGATGAAGTTGATGAACAAATCCTCAAGCAATTTCAGACTTTTTTCTTAAGTGAGGTACCAGCTGAAGAAGTCGCTGCGGTGATTATGGAACCGGTTCAAGGAGAAGGTGGATTTGTCATCCCTTCGAAAAATTTTATTCAAAAAGTGAAACAAATCTGTGAAGAATATGGCATTCTTTTTATCGCCGATGAGGTTCAGACTGGATTTGGAAGAACGGGGAAAATGTTTGCGATGGAGCATTTTGAAGTCATCCCAGACTTAATGACGATGTCCAAATCAATTGCCGCAGGTCTCCCGATTAGCGCTGTGACGGGGAAAGCAGAGATAATGGACGCCCCCTTAAGTGGTGAGATAGGTGGAACATATGGCGGAAGTCCCCTTGGCTGTGTGGCTGCCCTTGAGGTGATTAAAATGATGGAAAAAGAGAATCTTCCAGAGAGAGCGAATAAAATAGGGGAGACGATAATCCGATTTTTCCAGGAGATTCGGGATGATATTCCGTTCATTGGTGAAGTTCGAACTTTAGGAGCGATGACCTCGATTGAAATTGTGAAGAATCGGAGTGGGAAAGAACCAAATAAGGAGCTCACAGGGAAAATTCTTCAGAATGCCCACCAGCGAGGATTAATCTTAATGAGCGCTGGCTTATATGGCAATATCATTCGTATTTTAAGCCCTCTTGTCATTACAGATGAGCAACTTCTCGAAGGTTTAGGGGTATTAAAAGAAGTGATGCTAGAATTAAGGGAAGGCTGATAATTTTTAGTACATGGTAAGTAAAAATAATGAAGGCTTAAGGCGTAGTATAAAAAAGAAGGATAGGAAAACGGTGGAAATCTCTGTTCCCCTATCCTTTTTCTAATTAAAATTTATATGCTAAAAACACTTGATTGGATTTATTCTACATATGAAACAATAACAATTGTCCGCTTGGAGAAGTGCAACGATGTGTTTTTTCAAGTGCTCCTTTTTCACTTAACATCTTTTCTCCGATTTGCTTTGCTTCTTCATCCGTTTTTGCTTCGAATGCTTCGTCTAAAATTTTCTCCCCATTTGTTTCAAATGCCGTCAATTTATAGATTTTCATGTTCAAGATTCCCCTCGATTCATAAAAATAGTGATGTAAAACCTTTTGATAGCGTTTTTACTACTTTATTTTCACATAATAATAAAAATATTGCAAAAAGAAAAAGTGAGAGAAAATGAACCTTTTTTCCTCTTATATCGTATACACTAAGTGAGAAGAGGAGGTAGCAAAATGGTTTTAAAATTAGAAAATGTCTCAAAGCGATTTGGAAGTTTTACGGCCGTCGATAATCTCTCAATTGCGATTCCGGAGAAGGAAATGTTTGGTTTCCTAGGTGCCAATGGTGCAGGGAAAACAACGACCTTCAGAATGATATTAGGACTTTTAGAATCAAGTGAAGGAAAGGTTACATGGAATGAAAAGCCAATTAATTATGAAACAAGCCCAATTATTGGCTATTTACCTGAAGAGCGTGGCCTTTACCCGAAATTAAAAGTAAAGGATCAATTGGTCTATCTGGCTAGACTCAGAGGAATGAATAAGGAAGAAGCATTAGAGGAATTAAAGAAGTGGTTAACACGTTTTAAGGTACCTGAATATCTAGATAAGCGTGTGGAGGAACTATCAAAAGGAAATCAACAAAAAATCCAATTTATTGCCGCTGTTTTACATAAACCGAAGTTGCTTATTCTCGATGAGCCTTTTAGTGGACTGGATCCGGTTAATGTTGAGCAGTTAAAAGAAGCCGTCCTTGAAATTAAGGAACAGGGAACGACGATCGTTTTTTCAAGTCACCGTATGGAGCATGTTGAGGAGATGTGTGAGCATCTATGTATTATGCATCGAGGGCGTCCGGTCGTTCATGGTTCCCTAAAAGAGATTAAAAGGGCTTTTGGTAAGAAAAATTTAGTCATTCATGCTGACTTTGATTTGATGGGCTTTGAGAACTATTCGGGTGTTACGAAAGTTAAACGAACACCAGAAGGGGTTCATTTGCAAATTGAAGGTGAATACGTGGCAGAAAAGATTTTAAAGGATATTGTCGGAAAAGGGTTTGTTCGAAGATTTGTGCTGGAAGAGCCTTCTTTGAATGATATTTTTATTGAGAAGGTAGGTGCTTCTTATGAATAATTTCTGGATTATCTTATCACACACATATATGAGTAAGGTAAAAACGAAGTCCTTTGTTGTGACGACGATATTGACATTAGCGATTGTCGTCGGTCTCTCAAATATGACTAATATTATTGAGTTTTTTAATAAGGATGCCCAAGAAAAAATTGCTGTAATGGATGAAACCAATCAACTGTTAGAACCACTTCAAGAACAGTTAAACGTCATGGATAGTGAAATTATTTTAGAACAATATGATAAAGAACTTGCAGATGGTGAAAAAGCGGTTGAGGAAGGAGAGTATAGTGGGTTACTAGTATTAGAATTTGACGAAGGCAGTTTACCAGTAGCGACATATAAGTCAATGAGTATCTCTGATACGAATTCTTCTTCCGCATTGCAATCAGGATTACAGCAAATCAAAACGCAAATGGCAGCAAATCAGATTAATTTATCGCAGGAACAACTTGCAGCCCTTTATGAGCCTGTTCCGATGGAAAGAGTGGCACTAGCGGAAAATGCGAAAACAGAAGAAGAATTAAATCAAGCAAGAGGACTTGTTTATGTACTGTTGTTTGTCATTTATTTTGCCGTCATAATGTATGCGAATATGATTGCAATGGAAGTAGCGACAGAGAAGTCTTCTCGTGTGATGGAGATTTTAATTTCAAGTGTATCCCCGATTAAGCAAATGTTTGCGAAAATTCTTGGGATCGGATTATTAAGCTTAACTCAGATGGCTTTGCTTTTAGGAGTCGGATATTTCTCTATTAAGCAAAATCTTGATTCAATGGAAGGTGGCTTCTTTGACGCATTTGGCTTCGGTGATGTTCCAGTGTCAACGATCATCTATGCCTTTATCTTCTTTATTCTCGGGTATTTCTTATATGCCACTTTAGCGGCATTTTTAGGATCGCTTGTCAGCAGAATTGAAGACATTCAACAGATGATTACACCTATGACATTACTCGTTGTTGCAGGGTTTATGATTGCTATGTTTGGTCTTGGAAAGCCGGATGCGTCATTTGTCACTGCAACGAGTTATATTCCGTTCTTCACGCCAATGCTTATGTTCATGCGTGTTGGGATGTTAACTCTACCAGCATGGGAACCGATTCTTGGGATTGTGATCTTACTTGTTTCCATTATCGTGTTAGCTATATTTGGTGCAAGGGTATACAAAGGCGGAGTATTATTGTACGGAAAAACAAGCTCCTTTAAAGACATTAAAAAGGCGTTACAGTTAACAAAGTCAGATAAAAATTAAAAGTTATTTTATGGGAATATGTAAGTTTACTTGCGTTTTCCATTTTATTCTGTTATTCTAAGTAAGAATTATTTTTGTTCAGAAATTAAGGGAAGAATTATATATTTTCGCCTGGAAGAGCAAGAATAGTAATACATTTGTGCGCTTAACGCACATAGGAGGCAACATACATGGAAAATGGTAAAGTAAAATGGTTTAACGCAGAAAAAGGTTTCGGATTTATCGAGCGCGAAGGCGGAGAAGATGTATTCGTTCATTTCTCAGCTATCCAAGGCGAAGGTTTCAAAACTCTTGAAGAAGGTCAAGCAGTAACTTTTGACGTAGAACAAGGTGCTCGTGGACCTCAAGCTGCTAACGTTAACAAAGCTTAATTCATTCGAACTTTCAAGCAGGCTCATTTATGGGTCTGCTTTTTTATATGTCTTGCACTAGAACGTATATTCGCTTTTGTGGTAAAATAAAGGAAAAGTATGAGTGGGGAATGAATATGAAAAATGTGAAGTTTATCCACGGAGCAGATTTACATATCGATAGTCCGATGCTTGGATTGCAGGCATTACCGAACGCTATTTTTAAAAGAATACTGGAAAGTACTTTTAGAGCGGTTGAGCATTTAATAAGTGCTGCTATTGAACATCAAGTTGACTTTGTCATTTTAGCTGGAGATTTATTCGATCTTGAAGATCGAAGTGTAAGAGCTCAAGTGTTTTTACGAAAACAGTTAGAACGATTACAGAAAGAGAAAATGGAGGTTTTTATTGTTCATGGAAACCATGATCATCTAGGAGGAAACTGGACGAAAATAGAACTTCCTAGTCATGTTCATATTTTTGGTGAGGATGTCAAAACAAAAGTTTTTACCGCAAAAAATGGAACAAAGGTTCATTTGTACGGTTTCAGCTATCCAGAAAGACATGTGTATGAAAGAAAAATTCAAAATTACAAGCGAGAAGAAGGAGCCGACTTTCATATTGGAATTCTCCATGGGAACATAGAGGGCGGGGCTAATCATGGTAATTATGCCCCTTTCGAGGTGAAGGAATTACTCGTAAAGAATTTTCATTACTGGGCATTAGGGCATATTCACCAGAGAACGATTCTTCATGAAGAACCACCGATTATCTATCCGGGAAACATTCAAGGCAGACATAAGAACGAGCAAGGCATGAAAGGGTGTTATGTGGTTGAACTGAAGGAATCGGATGTAAAACTAGACTTCATTGAAACGAGTGAAATTATTTGGATGGAACTTGAAATCGATGCCAGTGATATTTCCGATTTTGATTCATTATATCGTATATGTGTTGAGAAAATGGATGGGGCGAGAATGGAAGGACGGGGTGTTCTTACAACAATAAAATTGACCAATCTAAATACACTTGATTCTAATTTGCTGGAAGACTTATTGGATGTACTGCAAGAAGGGGAAAAGGATGAGGAATCATTTGTGTGGGTTATTCGTTTTTTGGCTGAGGAACAAGTATCTTGGAATCGTAAAGAGTTAGCAAAGGAATCGGATTTTTATGGAGAACTATTTAAAACGATTGAAAGTTTTACAGAAATAGAAGAAGCCACAGCTTTACTTTATAAACATCATCTTGCCAGGAAGTATTTATCCGTTTTATCTGAAAGTGACATGGAAGAAATCATTGCCGATGCAGAAATTCTTTTAATGGAAAAGCTACTTAAGCAGTGAAGGAGGTGTAAGATGTGAAAATCAAAGAACTACATATATATGGCTATGGGAAATTAGAAAATACCAGCGTCGTTGATCTTCAAGATTTAACAGTGTTTTATGGGGAAAATGAAGCCGGAAAATCAACGATAATGTCCTTTGTTCACAGTGTATTATTTGGCTTTCCAACAAAACAGCAAAATGAACTACGCTATGAGCCGAAAAAAGGCTCTAAATATGGTGGACAATTGGTACTCGAGCTTGAAGAAGGCAACGTGACGATTGAACGGGTAAAGGGAAAGGCTATTGGTGATGTAACGGTCGTATTGGCAGATGGAACAACAGGAGGAGAGGAAAAGCTGAAAGAGCTTTTATCTCAGATGGACAAAGGTTTATATCAGTCGATCTTTTCTTTTAACATACATGGTCTACAAAATATCCATCAACTAAAGGGAGAGGATTTAGGTAGATTTCTATTTTCGACTGGTACAGTTGGAACAGAGCGTTTATTAACTGCAGAGGCTGAACTCCTTAAAGAGGTTGAGCGTCGCTTCAAACCGAATGGAAAGAAGCCATCGATTAATGAAAAAGTAAAGGAAATAAAGGAAGTTCATCAAGAGCTTAAAAGGGCAGAACAAGAAAATGGACAATACGGAGAGCTTCTAAAGCAAAGGGAGCAGCTTGAGGAAAGCATTCAAGCAAATCAAAAAGAGATGTACAAGCTTCAGAAGAAGATGCAAGAATTAGAAGAATGGGAAAAGCTTTTACCGATCGTCAAAGAAAGAGAGCTCTTGCAAAGACAATTAGAAGAGTTTGATGGCGGTTCTTTTCCAACTGACGGCCTTTCACGGCTTAATCAAGTACAACAGCTGTTAATTCCATTAGAAGGGCAAATGAAGTCTCTGAGAGACCGTAAAATGAAAGTGGAAGAAGAATTGCTCCTCCATGAGCCTAATCGACAGCTACTTGAAAACGAGGTAGAGATACAAAAAGTGCTTGAACAGATGACATTGTATCATCAGATGAAGGAAGAAATGGAGCAATGGCAAGGAAAGCGAACACAGACTACTGAAAAAATAGAAGAATTAGAATCGATGCTCCATCTTTCACTTGATGAAGAACAATTAAGTCAAGTGAACACAAGCATATTCATGAAGGAGAAAACGGCAAGTGCTGAAAAAAAACAAGGCCGCCTTCAAGAACGAAAACAAGAACTTGATGAACAATTCTTAAAAGAGCAAGAGGAGATGGAAAGGCTTGAGCATCAGATCGGTCAGCTTCAAGAGGAATTATTACCTGAGGGAATTCGCGAGGAGAACGAGCAGAAGGTACAAAGATGGAAACGAAAGGATGTACTAGAAAGAGAGCTTCATAGCATAGGAGACAAAATTCATCTTTTAAACTTAAATGTAAAAAAAGAGAAGGAACAGCTTCAGTACAATCGATTACAATTTCTTTTTCTTGGATCCCTCTTTGTGATGCTCATGATTTGGGGATTGCTCCAAGACCAATGGGGTCTAACGATAATCGGAGCTGTTGGTGTTTGTTTTTCTGCTTATATGCTGTTCTTTCGCAAAAAGAACGATCCAAAAGAGATGGATGTGGAGCTGCATTCTTTAAAGGAAGAAGAAGCTATACTTCAAAACGAATTAAGTGGTTATTCTTCAGCTGAGATTACCCTCGTCACAGAGCAATTAAAACGGGATCAGGCTTTAAGGGATCAACTGACCATCATGCAAATTAAATGGGAACAACAGAATGCTCAATATGAAAAAGTATTACAAGCATATGAGAATTGGGAGCAAGAAGTGAAGGAACATGGAAGGTTATTACGACAACTAGGGAAAGAACTTTTTCTTCCAGAGGATTTAGCTTTAAATCATGTACATGAGGCATTTCTTTTAATTTCAAAGGTAAAGGAACTTAAGCGGGAAGAACGAGATATTCTCACCCAATTCGTGAATAAAGAAACAAGTGTGAAAAGTTTTGAAGAAAGCCTAGAGAAATTAACTAAACTCTTTCTTTCAGATATGGCATGTTCTACGGATGAGCAAGCCTTTTTGTTAAAAGAAAAGCTAAGAAAGGAAATGGTCAAAAAGCAAAAACATGAAGCGATGAAGGAAAAGCTTCAGGAATTAATTGAGCAACTGGAGAATGTGAAAAGAGAATACGACCATCTCAATATGGAGAAGGTGGCTTTATTTGAGGTGGCCCAAGTCACATCTGAAGAAGAGTATCGTCTTAAGGGCAAGGATGTTGAAAAGAGCCAGCAAATAGCTTTAAAGATTGAAGAGCTATTAAGGCATCTTCAGTTATCTTCATTAAAGATAGAAGAAATGAAATTGATTGAACCTGCACTCGAACGGGAAGAGACGATTTCGCGAGTACAGCACTTAGAAGAAGAGAATCAAGGGCTTCAACAGTCCTTGGCAGAAGTAAAACATCAAATTTCATTGCTTGAGGACGGTGGGGTTTATGGTGAACTTCTTCATAAATATAAACAACTGCAATCTGCGCTAGATGAAGAAGCAAAGGGTTGGGCCAAGTTCATAGTTGCAAAAGAAATGTTGCAAAAGACGGTCAACCGCTTTAAAGAGGAACGACTTCCAACAATGTTGAAAAAAGCAGAGCAATATCTGTCTTTTTTAACGGAAGAGAATTATTTAAGAATTCTTCCTAAACCGGAAGGAAATGGCTTTCTGATTGAGAGGAAGGATCATATCCTCTTCGAAGCGAATGAATTAAGTCAGGCAACGACAGAGCAGGTGTATGTTTCTTTACGTCTTGCACTCGCAACGACAATATATGAAAAATATCCTTTTCCAATCATGATTGATGACAGCTTTGTTAATTTTGACCATGTTCGGACATCGAAAATAATTGAGTTGGTAAAAGGGATGAGAAATAATCAAATTCTCTTTTTCACATGCCATCAGCATTTGCTTAATTATTTTCACGAAAAGGAAATCCTGAAAATGGACAAGCTTGTAAGTGATACTAGAACGATCTCAATTCAATAGTTTAGCGAAAGAAACTCGTACACGTATGATATAATAGTTTCATAGAAAGGGGCGTCTGTTCATATGAGTAAAGGTATTTTGCAGCACGATGTTGGGGAGCAAGTGGAAAAGTTTTTGCTAATTAAAAGTTCTGTAAAAGGTACTGCTAGCAATGGAAAGCCTTTCTTAACCCTCATTTTGCAGGATCAAAGCGGTGAAATAGAAGCAAAGCTATGGGAT
>NZ_HE978511.1:989554-1001573 GCF_000311725.1 Robertmurraya massiliosenegalensis JC6 | reverse complement strand
GCATCTGAGGCAGATGAAAAGAACTATAGTGCGGAGAAAATTGTAAAGGTGTTAGGTGACATCCAAAATTATCGTGGAAGAAACCAGTTAAGACTTCGACAAATTCGTCCTTCCACTTCGACAGATGGAGTTAATCTTTCAGACTTTCTATTGACAGCTCCAGTAAGCAAGGAAGAAATGTTAAGCAAAATTACACAATATATCTTCGAAATGAAGAATCCGAATATACAAAGAATCACAAGACATTTACTAAAAAAATATCAGGATGATTTCTTAGAGTATCCAGCTGCGACCAAAAATCACCATGAGTTTGTTTCAGGATTAGCTTATCATGTTGTCAGCATGCTAGACCTAGCGAAGGCGATTGCAAATCTGTACCCAAGCCTTGATAAAGATTTGCTATATGCGGGCGTATTGCTCCATGATTTAGGGAAGGTAACAGAGCTATCAGGTCCGATTTCAACCACTTACACAGTGGAAGGAAACTTACTTGGCCACATTAATATTATGGTATCTGAAATTGTACAGGCGGCAGATGAGCTTGGAATCTCTGGAGAAGAAGTCGTTGTCCTTCAACATTTAGTATTATCCCATCATGGAAAAGCGGAGTGGGGAAGTCCAAAGCCACCACTCATTAAAGAAGCAGAAATTCTCCATTATATTGACAATATTGATGCCAAAATGAATATGCTTGACCGAGCGCTCGAACGGGTCAAACCAGGAGAATATACGGACAGAGTATTTGCACTAGACAACCGTGCCTTTTATAAACCTAACTTTCACAATTAAGCAATGCCCTTTTAAGAATGAATATAAAAACGGTAGACAAACTCGGGTAAAGATCGAAAATGTCTGCCGTTTTTATTTTAATTGCGCTAAGCATCATCATATTTTTACGACTCATGCATACAATGAAATCAAAGAGGCTTGTACAAATCTATTTACGGTAATGGAGGAAAGAAAAAAATGGATGTGCCTATTTGGATTTTATTGATTGTTGGAGGAATTATGATCAGTGCCTTTATGGCCGTTAAAACAGGCAAAGAAGAAAGAGAAAAAGAAAATGAACTAATCGAAAAAGAAGGCGAAGTCTATATGGAACGCTTGGAAAAGGAAAAGGAAGAAAAGAGCGGAAGTCGTTCCTTTGGTTAAAATGCTGGTCATCTAGAAGGTTAAAAAAGCAGTTTGAACACATGTGTTCAGACTGCTTTTTTGTTAAGAGATATTATTTTTCAGATTCAGTTTCTGTCTCAGTGTCAGTTCCAGCATCAGTCCCAGCATCTGCAGGAGTTTCTGTCTGCATAAAGCCGCTTAATTCCTTATCACTGATCTTTACGTTTGCTTCTTTTAATTCTTTTTGAAGTGCCTCTTGCATCATCGTGTTATCGATTTTTGACACTTTCACTTCGTATTCAATTTCAGATTTCATGTCTTCTAGAGATTTCTTTTCTTCTTTTTCCGTTACTTCGATGATATGGAAACCATGTTCAGATTGAACAGGTTCACTAATTTCATTAACATCAAGTGCATATGCAGCTTCTTCAAATGGTTCAACCATCATTCCAGGACCGAACCATCCAAGATCTCCACCTGCTTCAGCAGAGCCATCTGTAGAATATTCTTTTGCTAATTCAGCAAAATCTCCACCCTCATCAAGCTTCGTTTTTACTTCTTTAGCTGTAGCTTCATCTTCTACAAGAATATGGCGTGCTTTAATTTGTGGCTTATAGTTATCATAATACTCTTGAATTTCTTCTTCCGTAACTTCCATGTCAGCAGTTGCGGCCTTTTCGACAAGAAGATCTAACTTTAAGCTGTCTTTGAAGCTTTCTTCAGTCATATTGTATTGCATGAGCGCCATTTCAAAGTTGGCACCTAATTGATCTTTCACTTCGTTTAATTTTGCGTCAAGTTCTTCGTCAGTTACTTCATATTTGTCAGATAAGATTTTTTCATACACTAATTGTTGAAGGACATTTTGTCCATAGGACTTCTTCATTGCTTCATAAAGCTCGTCCTTTGTGACGTTGCCTGCTTTTGTTTCTGCGACTGTTTCAGAATTACCCCCGTTGTTACATGCAGCTAAAGTAATGATACCTACAAGTAAAAATAGGGAAAGGACCCACTTCTTCATTAAAACAACTCCTATAAATTAAATTTCTTGATGTGACTACATTTCATTGGATAGATGAAAACCATTCCCTTGTTTTTTATTCGTTTGCCATCATAATAAAAAAACCTATTTGAAAATGTATCACTGGTTACCACAAAGTATACTATATCATAATTTGGAAAAAGAACAAAAGCAAAACCATAGCCAATTTTTAAATAGGTTATCCTCAAAAATAGGCAGTATACCTATTCCAAAATAAGGACTAATACATAGGATAAAGTGTAAGCAGTTAAGTTCTCTTCTACAAGATGAGAGGGAATCCAAACAATTCAATGGTCTATGTACCACTTAAAAACAGATTACTTGCCAGTACGGTAGGGGGATTATTTAGACAATTCTTATCTTGGAAGGAGGTGTTATAATGGGTGCAGCAGGATACGGTGGTGGTTTCGCTTTAATCGTTGTGTTGTTCATTCTATTAGTCATTGTTGGAGCAGCATGGCTATAAGAAAAGTGGCGGTAGCTTGTTTAGCCGCTAGAGCAAATTGACAATTCCAATAATATAAATATTAAAAGAAGAACAAGGCACACGCCATGTTCTTCTTTTTCTTCATAGTGCCTCGAGTTGTGGATAAGTGCTCGTATAAACGGTAGAAGTATCGGTATGACAAATAACAGGAAAAATTCCGCTTAATGAGCAACCATCATGAAAAAGAGCCGATATAACAGGAAATATTCCTGTTATTCCCTCAAAAAATGCCAAAATAAACGATTTTGATCTCCATAAGCGGAAAATTTTCCGTTATTTCCCCTAAAACGGACTCCATTGAGGAGATAACAGGAAAAACTCCGCTTAAGGGTGAGAGATGGTTGGATCGAATGAGACAAACCGAAAGCTTCCTACATTTTGTAGGAGCTTTGTTCTTACCTAAGTCGATTTTAAGTGAATAAAATTTCGATATATGAAGATACTAAAAGGATGGTAATTAATACATTAATGGTTCTAAATATCTTTGCGTGCTTTTCTTCAGGGATTTCTTTTTGCAAGCAAAGGGAATTTGTTAGTTTATTAATGTTAAACAATATAAATATAGCAAAAATAATAAAAATGGAGATGATCACAAAATCCCTCCTTTAGGCATAATCATCAGTAAAGCATTATTGATGCTTTGTAATTAAAATTTCAAAGCCATCTTCATTTTCTTCAATAAACGCATTCCTCGGAGCTCTTACAATATTACTTGCATGAAGCAAGTCTGGAACAGATAATCCAATCTGGTAAGCCATTAAAATCGTAATATAGTGAACATAATGTTCAAATAAAAAGAGTGATAGGCTTAAGAAAGTTGTAATGACGAATAAAGGCATGAGCAAGGCAATAAGGAATAAGGATTTGGCAATGGGCTCATGAACTCTAATTTCGATAATTGGATAAATTCCATATTTCCACTCAATTTTCTTTTTGATTTTTGGCCCAAGATGAGCGATTGGTAAAAAATGCAAAAATTTATGGAGTGGATATGTTAAGAGCAAGCCGAATACTAATACGGCAATATGATTATCATATAGAGTAGTCGGCACTAGTAAATGGGACATTGTCATATATAATATAATAAATGCAAGTAACATCGTCATCAAGGATATGATAAATAGTCTTTGAGGACCGTATTGTTTTGTGTAGTTTATTGTTTTCCAGCAATTCAAAAGTATCATCCCCCAAAAGGAGCTAGTAGAATAATTCGTCGATGTGAAATGTGAATCATGATCTCACTTCTGATACTTTACGATCAAAGAATAAAAAAATCAATAGGTTTCTTATTTCATTTTTAGTTATGATATGTGTAAAATAAGAGCGGACATACGATCAAATTTTGTCCAAATATCGATAAAATACTCGAAAGAGGTTTTTTTTATGGACCTTGATACACTCTTAGAAAAAATCAATCGCCTTGAATATCATCAATCAATATTGTTGATGATGATATCCAAAAGCGATGATCAGTTCTATAAATTAATTGTCGAAAAGTCTTTAAGTAGAAAGGACGTCGAACGCTTTTTGGCAATGTGTGAGGAGCTAACCATTGCACTTGAAGAGCAACAAGCGGAGGGTTTTGTTTATTTTGAATCACTCTATAGAAACTTAAAGGATTCCTTGCATCCAAACCTCGATGCAAAGGAAGTCATTGAAGCATGTCTCCGCCAAAAATTATATTTACCTTTAATGTTAGAATTGAAAAAATTTGTGAAATGATCCTTTAAAAGAGATTACACTAATTCTTTGGAAGGATCTTTTTTTGTTAAGGTCCCATCTTCATCATCGAATTCATTCTCGATATTTTCAAAGGACCTTTCAAAAATTTCCATAAAATCATCGCCGTATACATTGCGGACAATGGCCATCATTTCTACGATTTCTGGAAACTTCCCATATAAATTCTTCAGAGGCATAGCACCTGTAAAAACAGAATTTTTATCTGGATCATAGGTTTCCATTAAGCTTAGCAAAAGTTCCTCGCCTTTTTCTGTTAATTTGATATACGTATTTCGTTTGTCGCTTTCCTTTTTAGAAAACTCAAGCAAGCCTCTTTCTTCTAATTTTTTCGAAAAATTGAAGGCTGTTGATACGTGCATCACTCCAAATTTGGCGACATCTGAAATGGATGAACCGTTTAAGTGATAAGCAATCCATAGAATGTGATGCTCATTGATATTTAAATCTGCTGGTTTAATCCATTGCTGCCAATCTTTCTCGATCGACTTCCATAACGCTTTACTTAATTGTGCTATTCTTTGGCTAAAAATCATCGCTTCTTTCATTGTATAATTTTTCTCTGTCATCCCCAACATTCACCCGCTTTAATATTCTTTATTTCATTATGCCAAGAAAACAATAAGAAATAAAGAAAAAATATACTAAATTTTTAGAAATTTTTTTACAAAAAGTTAAACAAAGTTAATATTTGGTTTTAATGGAAATATTAATTAGAAGATTTTAGTAAACTCTTGGATGGTATTTCAAATTTTGTATTTATATAAAATACGAATGGAAGCAGAAAATGTTTCACCGTAAAATGAACATTTTTATAATATATTACTTTTCTGCTTTAACATATAAAAATCCTTCTTTTTAGTAAAAAAAAATACTGGTAAAAGAAGGATTTTGTCATGAATTTAATTATTTCATTGTTGACTCTAATTCCTGAATGGAATTTTGTAGCGTCTGTAGCTCTTTTTTCAGTTGTTCTTCATGAGGCTTCATGTCAATCTTCCACGTCTCGACGAGTATTTTAACATCTTTTATAAAGGAGCTAATGCCATCCTTTCCTTCTTTCGTAAGTACGGTGAAGGAACTTTTGAGTCTATCTAGATCCGATGTTAATTCGAGTATCTGTTCTTTCCATATTTGTGTATTTTCTTTCATGTATGTTCGTGTTTCTTTGCCTGAAGAAGGGGCGGAAAGTAAAGTCGCAACTCCAGCGGAAATACCTCCAATTAAAAACCCCATCAGTAATGATTTTTTATTCAATTACAGTCACCTCTTCTAATAACTTTTTTTCTCCGACTATTGGCTTCATAGCTTCCTGAATTATCGCATATATATGTATTATACCTTTTTTAAGGGAATGTAAGAAAAGATAAGCAAGGTGTCATGAAGATTTATTAGTTGGAGGTAAAGGAGTGAGGATGGTTGGATGGTGTTATCTTTGGGTTATTCACTTTAAGCATGGTCTTAGTCTTTGGGGCCATTTATAATACATTGTCAATTAAAAAGCCAGGTTTTTATCCACCAAAGAAAGTTTTAAAGAGACGAGCCCTCGCCTTAGGAATAGCAGGAGTCATCTGTTTAGTGTTAGGAATGTTTGTAGCAGCCTTAAAATAAAGAAGCAAAAGAAAAGGAACCCAGAGAATGGGTTCCAAATTTTTAGTTGCTGACTGTTTGCCCAGTTGAAAGCTTTGTTCTTTTAACAACAGTTATGGCTACCGGGTAAAGCACAACCATGGCGATTGTATTGGCAACTGTTGCTGGTAATACAACTCCAGCAAAAAGTGCTGCAAAAGGCCCTGGTAAACCTACAATTAAAAAGGCTGATCCTAAAAAGACAATGCCCGAAATAATTGTACCTAATGCTGTTAAAGCGGCAACACTGACAATGTTAGAACGGTGTTTCTTAAGAGCTAAAAATAGTCCAAAGAATAAAAAGGCTGTAATCGGTTTATCAATAATGTTTGGAATAAGTCCTCCTGGAAAAGTTGTTGTCAATCCGGAGATGACACCAGTGACAATACTTAATAGTAAAACACTCTTTCTATCAGGGAATAGAACAATTCCTAAAAACATCATCGCTAGCATCATATCTGGCTTCATTCCAAAGACGATACCGGGCATCACCGCATGCAATACAGCGCCCATCCCAACTAAAAGGGCTAGTGCAACAAGATTCTTCGTTTTCATTTCTCATCTCTCCTCATCTCTACTAATCTAACTTTGCCTCTCCTACAGTGCACTCATTGCCTGTAGCGAAAAGCTTTCTCCTATTATATCATAAACATTTTTTTCGTCTATAAGCTAAAGACGTCTTTGAAACGATTTCATAAACTCAGCCAATTGAACGACATGGTCAACAGGAACAGCGTTATAGATGGAAGCCCTGCATCCGCCAACAGAACGATGACCATTTAAGCCGACAAATCCTTTTTCTTTCGCCAAGCTTAAAAATTCCTTCGTCTTTTCCTCAGATGGCAATGTAAACGTGACATTCATATTGGAACGACTATCATGTGTTGCATGACCGGAATAGAAACCATTGCTTTCATCTATAACATTATAGAGAATTTTCCCTTTTTCGTTATTCCTGTTTTCCATTGCTTCTACGCCACCTTCTCGTTCGACCCAATCGAGAACAAGCTTAAGCAAGTAGATCGCAAGAGTAGGAGGGGTGTTATAAAGAGAATTGTTTTTGCTATAGGTTTCATAGCTAAGCATAGTGGGTAAATTTTCGGCAGGTGTCTGAATTAAATCCTTTTTCATGATGACGACTGTTACGCCAGAAGGACCTAGATTTTTTTGAGCACCTGCATAGATGAGTCCAAACTGCTCCACGTTTAACTTCTTACTAAGAATGTCACTGGACATATCAGCAATTAGTGGAACGGATACATCAGGATAGGATTTCCACTCTGTACCATAAATCGTATTATTGCTTGTAATATGAATATAAGCATCATTCTTATTAAACGGTTCAACTCTTAAAGAAGGAATGGAGCGATAATTTTCATCCTTTGTAGAAGCTAGAATGGAAGTAGTTCCATGCTTTTTTGCTTCTTTGAGAGCTTTTTCAGACCAAGAACCAGTTAAAACATAATGAGCAACTTTTCCTTCCGTTAATAGGTTCATCGGGATCATAGAAAATTGTAGGCTTGCCCCGCCTTGAAGGAAAAGAATCTCATAATCGTCTGGGATCGTTAGCAATTTTCTCAGTTGATTTCTGGCACCGTTATGTACCTCATCATAGTCCTTGCTACGATGACTTAACTCCATGACGGACATTCCTGTACCATTGAAATTTAATAAGTGCTTCTGTGCTTCTTGGAGAACCGCTTCAGGCAAAGCGGCAGGTCCTGCATTGAAATTCAGTGCTCGCGTCATTTTTAGAAACCTCCACTAACATAGTATTTTCACAACATTGCTTTAAAGAAGGAAAGTTTTATGTGATAAATTCTACAGAATATAAAAGAGGGTGTAAATGAATATTTTCTTAATAATCAAAAAAACTCCTATCGCAGGACATTTATGAAAAAAGCTCAATCATTGCGATAAAAAAAGACCTCTCAGATAGAAACTGAGAAGCCTTATTTTTATAGATTTTTTTGGATAGCACTTGCCATTTGCTGATAATCTTCTGGCTTATATTCGCTTTGATGTGATTTCCAAACCGCTCCAAAGCCATCGCCTTCACCATAACGTGGAATGAGATGGATGTGATAATGGAACACCGATTGTCCAGCCTTTTCACCATTGTTGTTAAGAAGATTTAATCCAATAGGTTCGAATGTAGCTTTTAAGGCATTAGCGATTTTCGGGACTACTTCAAATAAATTTGCGGCAATTTCTGGTGTCAGTTCATACAGATTTTCTTTATGTACTTTCGGAATGACGAGGGTATGTCCTTTTGTCACTTGGCTAATATCAAGAAATGCTAAGACGTTTTCATTTTCAAATACTTTTGCAGCTGGAATGTCGCCATCGATAATTTTACAAAATATACAATCGCTCATGACAAAGCTCCTTTCATATTTATTTAGTATATTTTACCACAAGAGTCATACAAAATAAAAAAAAGAACGGACAGGATCCGCATGGAATCCCGCCCGCCGTGTGAAGGGGAAAACTATTCCTTGTTCTCTTTTCGGGTCATTCTCTTTGATAAACACCTCATTTATATGATTGTTATCTAGTGAGAAATCGATCTATAGTTCAAGCGTACCATCCCCTTATTTCTTTATATGTTTCATCAACGTATAAAGCAGGTAGATAGTCTTTCGTCAACACCCCATTTTTATAAATGTGTGTAACGTTAGATCATTTGGTTACATGAACTTGATAGTCCAATACAACCATCCCCTTATATTGAACATAGGAAACGTCTTTTGAGTGTTATATGCCTGCGACAGACACCCCACTTCAAATTTATGATGATGTTTTTAATATCATCTCTTTGTTTCCCCTTCGAATATTATCATGTCCTTTAGAGTGTGAAATATGCATAGAGCTATTTCTATTTTTTAGTAAAATAATTTGGTAAAATGAGGCTAACTACGTTTGGGAGTTGTTGATGATGACATTGTTACAGATTAATGATGTAACAGGGGGCTATACGCGGAACCCTGTTTTAAAAAATGTTTCATTTGAAGTCAGTCGCAATGAAATAGTTGGATTGATTGGTTTAAATGGTGCAGGAAAAAGTACGACGATTAAGCATATTATTGGATTGATGGAACCACAAAAAGGAAATATCGAGATCAATGGAAAGTCAATTCAGGAAAATAAAGAAGTTTACCGAAGAGAGTTTACCTTTGTTCCTGAAACCCCGATTTTGTATGATGAATTAACATTAGAAGAGCATTTATCAATGACGGCGATGGCTTATGGGTTGGATAAAAATATTTTCGAACAGCGAAAAGACGATTTATTAAAGGAATTCCGTATGAATAAGCGTTTAAAATGGTTCCCCGCCCATTTTTCCAAAGGGATGAAACAAAAGGTGATGATTATGTGTGCCTTTTTGGTGCAACCGAGCCTTTACATAGTCGATGAACCATTTGTTGGATTGGATCCGCTAGGGATTCAGTCACTCCTTGACCTAATGAAAAAAATGAAGGATGAGGGAGCAGGGATCTTAATGTCCACTCATATTTTAGCAACCGCAGAGCGCTACTGTGATCGCTTTGTCATTTTACATGAAGGACAGGTAAGAGCAAAAGGAACGTTAGAGGAGTTAAGAGAGCAATTTTCGATGCCAAATGCTACACTGGATGACTTATACATCCAGTTAACAAAGGAAGAAGACTATGTTTGAGGAAAAGATTCTTTGGAAACAGAGATTTGGGAATACAGTTAAGGAGTTAGGGAAGTATTTTCGTTACATTTTTAACGGACATATTGTGATTATTTTGGTGTTTTTAATTGGAACAGCTGCGTACTATTATCAGGAATGGATAAGTAGATTAAGCACAGATTTTCCAGTAGCGCTCATAATGGCGATTATTTTAGCTTTAGTGATTACTTTCAGCCCTATTTTTACTTTTTTATTAGAAGCTGACCGGATTTTTCTCATTCCTCTTGAGGAAAGACTTAAGTCATATTTTCAGCGTTCTATGATTGTAAGCTTCTTTGTTCAACTATATTTGTTATTCATTGGGTTAGGCGTTTTCATGCCAATGTATGCTCATGTAAATGAAGGGAGTTATAGTGGTTTCTTCTTATTTCTAATGCTCATGAGTCTGCTAAAAGGTTTGAATATCATCATTCGTTGGAGAGTGCAATTATATGTGGATGTGATTGTCCATCGCATTGACTCTGTTGTTCGTTATTTTGTCAATGGAGCATTTCTTTATTTACTCTTCTCGCAAGCGACGATTTGGTTTTTTATTCCGATTATTGTCATTTACGCTCTGCTATACGCTTTTTATTTTTCGCAAACAAAACAGATGGGGCTCAAATGGGATTTTTTAATAGAACAAGAAGAGAAAAGGATGATGTCCTTTTATCGATTGGCGAATATGTTCACAGATGTTCCGAAGCTAAGAGACCAGGTAAAAAGGCGAAAGTGGTTGGATTGGCTTTCTGGCATTTTGAAGTATCAGCATGAGAGCGTTTATACACATTTATACGTCCATACGTTTATACGAGGTGGAGATTATTTAGGGATTTTTATACGTTTAACGATTATTGGCATGCTCGCTCTTTATTTTATTACCTTTGGAAATGGACAAATATTGTTTGTTCTTTTATTCCTGTTCTTAACAGGCTTTCAATTATTCCCTTTATGGAATCATCATCAAAATAAAATTTGGATTCAATTATATCCTGTAGCGGAATCATTGAAGAGTAGCTCATTCAAAGGGTTTTTGACAAAGGTGTTGATGGTTCAAACATTATTGTTATCATTCCCATTGTTTTTAAAGGAAGACTGGCTTGTTGGTCTTATATCAATTGGCGCAGGACTGGTCTTCAGCTATGTCTTTGTAAACTTCTATAGAAGAAAAACGATTGTATAGAGAATAGGATCGTGGATATTACTTGAAACTAATTGGGTGTATAGTCGTATGCTATATTATCACGTTGTTAAAGGATGTATCCTATATGAATCATTACGAGCAAAAAGCTTATGAGGAAGTGCAAGAATGGAAAAGAAAGCTTTTGAAACGCTCCAACTTAATTAAACGCGTATCGAAAAAAGCTCAGGAAAAAATAAATGAAAAAATCCCAGAAAAAGTCCATACTGTCATCACGGATAGCATTAAAAATATGGTGAAAATGACAGTAGCAGGTTCCAGCTTTACAACGAAAATGGAGATGACAAGAAATTCATCATTGGAGGAGCGAGAAAAAAAGCTCACCGAAAAAATTGCCGTTTATCAAAAAACAGCGACGGTTGAAGGTGCGGGAACAGGAGCAGGCGGCATTCTTCTCGGTTTAGCTGATTTTCCATTATTATTATCGATCAAAATGAAATTTCTTTTTGAAGCGGCGGCCGTCTATGGTTTTGATACGAAAGAATATGAGGAAAGACTATTTATCCTTCATATATTTCAACTCGCTTTTTCCAGTGAGGAGAAGAGGAAAGAAACGCTTCAGGTTATTGAAAATTGGGAGGAGCGGAAGAAAGAGATCATCGATATGGATTGGCAAGAGTTCCAGCAGGAATATCGTGATTATATTGATTTTGTAAAAATGCTTCAGCTCGTTCCAGGAATTGGCGCCATCGTTGGTGCATACGCAAACTACAATTTAATGGAGCACTTAGGTGAAGTAGCGAAAAATGCCTATCGAATCCGAATATTAGCAAATGCTCCGAAATTTTATTGAGGTTAGGAAGGGACATTACGTTATGTAATGTCCCTTTTCCTGTAGACAAACACGAAGATCTTCGAGTTTGTCTCATGAGCCTTTTATGAGACAAACTTATTGCTAGTAACCTGCAAACTCATGTCGCATGAGCCCTTCATGAGACATACTTATCACTTGTAACCATCAAACTCATGTCTCATGAGCCCTTCATGAGACAAACTTATCGCTAGTAACCTGCAAACTCATGTCGCATGAGCCCTTTATGAGACATACTTTTTACTTGTAACCATCAAACTCATGTTTCATGAGCCCTTGATGAGACATACTTTTTACTT
>NZ_HE978511.1:927867-988907 GCF_000311725.1 Robertmurraya massiliosenegalensis JC6 | reverse complement strand
GCATGAGCCCTTCATGAGACATACTTATCACTTGTAACCATCAAACTCATGTCTCATGAGCCCTTCATGAGACAAACTTATCGCTAGTAACCATCAAACTCATGTCGCATGAGCCCTTCATGAGACAAACTTATCACTTGTACCCATCAAACTTATGTCGCATGAGATCTTCATGAGACATACTTTTCTTTTGCTCATATCAATATCTCTCCTCATGAACAAAAGGAATCGAATCTCGATGCCTTTTGTCGATAAACTGAAGGGACATTACGTTATGTAATGTCCCTTTTACTAGTTAAATCGTCAGTATTGTATACTTCTAAACTCTGGCCCTCTATGTAGTTAACAGTCTTTTTTCTTTTCGATGATGAGCGCACATACTCTCACTGCCATCGGTTCTCCTCCTGGTTTCTTCCTTTTCTTCTTTGCTTATCTTTGGATAAAAAATTCGTAATGCGAAATAATTGAGAAATTTATAAAAACTTTTCAATCTATGAGAAAATAGCCTTATTCCTTTCGTTATTAATAGTGTAAAAGCTTTTACAAAAAGGTGAAGGAGCAAATCTATGAAATCCAATCAATCCAATTTTATCATACGTCTCCAAGCTGGGAAGGAAGACGCTCTTGAATATATCGTTGATCTTTACCTCCCGCTTATAAAAGGGATGGTGCACAAAGTGCTTGGACCACTTCATCAAGAAGAGATGATTGGTGAATGTGTAAATGATATATTTCTATCAATTTGGCAAAATGCACAAAAATTTCGTGGCAATGATCCTATTGCTTTTAAGAAGTGGATTTGTGCGATTGCCAAATATCGAGCGATTGATTATTACAGAAGGGGAGTAAAGAAAAAGGAACTCTCATTAGAGCATATAAAAATCCCTCTTCCACTTTCAATGGAAATGGAACACGAGGATGATCTAATGGAATTGCTCAGCCAGTTAGAGCCAACCGATCAAAAGATATTTATGATGAGATATTTGATGGACTATAACACAGAAGAAATTGCTGAAAGGCTAACGATGACTAAATCAGCCGTTAATAACCGAATTCATCGAGGAAAAAAGAAGCTGAAAAATGAAATCTCTAGTAAAGATGGGAGATATTTATATGAAGGACATTTATGAACTTTTAAATGATATTGATCTAGATATAAGTGAATTTGAGGATGTAAAGGTAAGTCAAGAAGAAAGAGAAGAAGTTAAAAAAGAATTGAAAAAAAGAATGAAACGCAGAAAACCTTCAGTATGGAAAAAGACAATGACAGCTGCCTCAATTGCGATAGGAGTTTCTGCAGCTTCCCTTTTTGGACTATCCTTCACCACCTTTGCTGAAGAAATCCCTGTAATAGGGGGAATTTTTAAGCTCTTTAACGATAGTGGTTTATATGAAGAATATGATGCGAATGCGAATAAGTTTAATCTTGTAAAAGAAGATCAGGGAATCAAAGTAACGATTAATGAGGCTGTTTTTGATGGGCGAGTATTGTACGTAACCTATGAGATTGAAAGTGATAAAGACCTTGGTCCATCTCCTGAGATTATTGGTGTTCCTAAAATAAATTTTAGTCATACTTTCTTTGGAGGGTTTAAAAAAGAAGTTAAAAAGACAGATGAAAACAAATACGTTGGTATGACAACTGGAGAGTTAAATTTACAAGGTAAAGGATTAGAAAAGGGGAATTTTGGATTCGAGATTGAAGCTATCACACCGGATCGGGAAAGTGGCAGTGAAATCACTGGAACTTGGAATTTTGAATTTGATCTAGAGGCGATAAAAAACCATGAGCAAGTAGTTGAACTAAAAAGTGAACGTGATGGAGTTACCTTCAGCCTCGAAAGGATAACCTACACCCCTATGTCTTTCATCATAAATTACGACACATCTTTCACAGAAGAAGTTGATGGAAAATGGGATTTTGAATTTGTAGATATTAAAGAGGTTAGGGATAACTTAGGAAATGTTTATTTGGATAGCTCTGTGAAAGGGGATAGCAATAGGATTCTTTACCATTCCATTACAGTAAAAAAACTTGATCCAGACGCATCAAGTTTAATTATTACACCTATTGCAGAACTTTCTATGGCAGATGGTAGAGATGAGTATGGAATTTATCGGCACAAAAATAGTAAAGCACCAATAGAAATCTTTGAATTAGAACCGATTATTGTAGAGATTGAAAAATAATTAAATAGATAAAACAAAGAAGAGAACACCATGTTCTCTTCTTTGTTTGTATTATAACGAAACTTCTTCCTTCTGCGGCATATACGTTAAAGCAGCTGACCCCAATGCTTTTGCTGCTACTAGCAATGCTTTTTCATCGATATCAAATTTAGGGTGATGATGTGGATAGGCTATAGATACGCCTTCAGGTCTTGCCCCTGTGAAGAAGAAGCTCCCTTTGACATGCTGTAAATAGTAAGCAAAATCTTCTCCGCCCATTTGTAGATCTGCTTCTTCGACTGTTTGAACCGATGGGATACTCTTGACACATTCGACGAGAAAGTCGGTTTCTTCCTCATGGTTCACAACAGCTGGATATCCTCTGTCATACTCATAAGAATAGTCACAGTTCGCAGCAAGACAAGTACCTTTTACAATTCTTTCAATTTCATTTTCAATAAATGAACGGACATCTTCCTTAAATGTTCTTACGGTTCCGACAAGCTTTGCTTTATCTGCGATGACATTAAAGGCATTTTCTGCGACAAAAGAACCAACCGTTACGACAGCAGAATCAACTGGACTGACTCGTCGACTAACAATTTGTTGTAGATTAAGAACGAGTTGAGAAGCAATAACGACAGAATCCTTCGTTCTATGCGGTTGTGCCCCGTGTCCACCCTGACCTTGGATCTGGATTTCAAAACGGTCAGCGGCAGCCATAATGGGGCCTGTTCGGTATTGAATTTTCCCAGTTGGCTCACTTGCCCAAAGGTGGGTTCCGAAAATGACGTCAACACCGTCTAAGCATCCGTCTTTAATCATGGAAATGGCGCCACCTGGAGCATACTCCTCAGCGTGTTGATGAATCATGACATATGTACCTTCCAACTCATCCTTTAGTTCATGTAAGACTTTTGCGAGCACCAGTAGTGTCGCCGTATGACCATCATGCCCGCAAGCATGCATGACACCAGGATTAAGAGATTTATATGGTACATCGTTTTCTTCCTGGATTGGAAGAGCGTCGAAATCGGCACGAAGGGCGATCGTTTGTCCGGGCTTGCCACCGTAAATTTTTGCTACAACACCATTCCCACCAACATGGCCTTTTACTTCAATTCCTAAATTTTCATAAAAGCTTTTAATGTAATTGGCTGTATTGACTTCCTGAAAAGAGAGTTCCGGATTTTGATGCAAATAGCGTCTAATCGAGACCATTTCGTCATAATAACCTTCTAGCTTTGAAAATAACTCATTGATCATTCTCAACACTCCTTGTTAAATAAAAATTTTGTCTATTTTGATAATTATAACAGAAGTTTTCAAAGAAGGCTTACGATTTATTTTGGGGCACGAAAAAAAGGAAGCGTAGCTTTGCTTCCTTATCTATTTCTCCATTTATCAACGAAGTACTGCACTAAATATAAGATATAAACTTTGTAGTGTAAGTAGAGAAAGAATTGAGTGCGGCTAAAGTGATAGAGACCGACAATTTTAAACTTTTTTAACAAGCCCATACCGACAAACGCAAAAAGAGCATTTGCTACCGCATTAATCATGACAAATTTTACAAAGCTACCTCGTGAAATTTTAAATATCCACATGGATAAGGGCATGTAAATTCCAAGATCAAAGGGAAGTTCGTCTCTAAAAAATTTTCTCGGTTTTGAGTAGAATTTCCACCATTTCTTATGATGTCCATACCAATGATTTACCGTCTCAAAAATCGCGATTGTCACTCCTGAAACAGCATACCGCTTAAAATCACGCTTACCAAAAAATAATAAAGACAACCATGGGATGATGAGGATAACAAGGTTAAATATTTTGTGTTTTGATGTCATGAATGTTTACACCTCAATCTTATATAATCTCTATACTTTTAGTCGATTTCACAATGTGCGAAGGTAAATTAAAAAACGAATATTTTAGCATTACGTAGCGAAAGTCCTAGCAAACGCTACTATTTATAATGTTTCGAGTATATCGTTTGTTTTTTAACTTGAGAAGTACACTATGAAATTGATTCACTTTATAAAGTATCCAATAAATGACTAAATTAAGCAGAGGTGAAACGTATGACTGAAAATAAAAAAAGGATGAGCGATATCGCTCATCCCACATCATTTAAAAACTTCACACAAACAGGGTCGGGAACGTTAATATCTGATTGTATAAGTGTTAGTTTTCCTGTCTGGGCGTCCCTAGAAAATAATACGAGATTGCTTGATTCTTGATTCGAAGCAACGATGAACTTCTCAGAAGGATCAAGGACAAAATCTCTCGGCCAATTTCCCTCAGTACTTGTATGTTCAACAAAGGTGAGCGTTCCATTTTCTTCATTTACTTTGAAGATAGCTATCGTATTATGGCCGCGGTTTCCTGCATATATAAACTTTCCATCAGAGGAAATGTGGATCGCACTTCCTTGATTATTTTCAGAAAAGCTTTCAGGTAGTGTAGATTTATACTCAATTTCAGTAAAACTGGCGTCCATATCATTGTAAGCTAGAACGATCACTTCTGAGCTGAATTCAGTCATCACATAAGCGAACTTTTGAGTCGGATGGAACACAATGTGACGAGGACCGCTTCCTGATTTTACAGTTAGTTGATTGATTTCTTTTAAGACACCGTTTGAAACTTCATAGCTAAAGATTTTATCAGCCCCTAACTCCACTGCAATGACAAACTTTTCATCTGGAGTGAAGGCAGAGTAATGGGTGTGAGGTTTGTCCTGACGTGGATCTGGACCAGAACCATGGTGTTCCACAACAGAAGTAGCAGGAAGAATGGTTCCATCTTCATTTATTAAATAGGATTCAATCGTCCCTTTATGATAATTGGCTGAGAAGACGTTTCTATTTTCCTTACCAACACTTACATGACATGGAGGTGATCCTGCCGTCGTTACTTTATTTAAATGAGTAAGCTTTCCAGTTTGGGGATCAAGTGAAAGGGCACCCACTCCACCTTCATCTCCATCTTTAACAACCGAGTATATGAATTGATTATTTTCGCTTACAGTTAAATAAGTGGGATTCTCCAATTCTGCAGCTACTTGAACATCCATTATTTTAGAAAGGGAGGTATCTAATGTAAAAGAATAGATTCCTTTACTATCACCTTTCGTATATGTACCAACAAATCCAGTATATTTTGTCATATGTATTCCTCCATCTCCTGAAATCATCGCTTTACTATTTTTACCATCACCACAAATAACATACGGCTTGCTACTCATTAGTGTACTAAATTGCAAACGAACCGTACAGTAACAGACCTCCAACTTTATTGGAGGCCTGCCTTTTGTCTATATTAAAAACATCGCTACGATTGTCGTCACAACAAGTCCGATGGTGACTGGTAATAAATTTCTTCGCGCTAGTTCAAATGGGTCAACATTACAGATGGCAGCTGCAGGAATCAGCGCCCAAGGAACTAAAGTTCCACCGCCAACCCAAATTGCGGCAATTTGGCCAAGCGCAGTTAAGGTGGCAGCACCTGCACCGATCGAATGGGCAAATAGATTGGCAATCGAGCCAGCGAGAGAGATGCCTGAAAAACCTGAACCATCTAATCCTGTTATGGCACCAACGGTTACTAATGTGATGGCTCCGATTTCTTTGCTTAAAGGGACAATCGATGCGAGAGCTATCCCTAAATCATTGACAATTCCTTCTGAACTACTAGGTAAAAACTCGCCGATAATGGTATAAAATCCAGCGTCACCTAAGTAAAAGAAAGCAGCAATTGGTATGACTGGGACGAACACTTTGAACCCAAATTGAAACCCTTCCACTAAAAAAGCGGTAGTTTTCTCTAGGCCTTTATTTTTATGACTAACGAGGGTGATCATGAGAAGGATAAATATTGCAGTTCCTCCTACAAGTGCTGTCGCATCTCCTCCAGATAAGTCAAGAGCAAACATTGCTGCTACATCCAAAAGAAACAGTAAAGGGACAAATAGGGCAAAAAAGCGTTTTTGGTTCGTGCTCAACAGGTTTTCTTTTTCGTCTTGTGATGCTTGTTCTTGAATTTTAGTGTCCGTTTCAACTGTTAATTTTCCGCTTCTCATATCTCTTTTTAAAAAGAAAAAGGCAGCAATCGTAGTCACCACACCCATGACAGCAACTAAAGGAATACTGGCTTGGATCACTTCGCTAACAGGTAACCCAGCAGCATCTGCTGTCAGTTTTGGTGCAGCTTGAATGATAAAGTCTCCAGATAAAGCAATTCCGTGTCCAAATAAGTTCATTGCCATGGCAACGCCAAGAGCTGGTAAGCCGACCCTCAATGCAACCGGAAGTAAGACAGCACCTAAAAGTGCGACCGCTGGAGAAGGCCAAAAAAACCAAGAAATCACCATCATTAAAATACCGATCGTCCAATAAGCAAGCGCAGGAGTACGGATGAATTTTGCAAAGGGTGAAATCATGACATCATTTATTCCTGTGGACGTAAGCGTTTTGCTCATTGCGACAATGATCGAGATGACAAGAATGGTGGGAAGAAGCTCAGTTATCGCATAGATAAAGCTTGTAAAAATACTGCTGACAGAAGTGCTAATAGAACCTGTAGCAGTTATCGCAATAAGAAAGATTCCAACAATACAAACGAGTGTTGTATCACGCCGCATGATCATAAATCCAATAATCACGAATATGACCAAGACGTAAATCCAATGTAGCGCCGTTAATTCAACGCCCATTTTCATTCCTCCTAATGATCAGTTAATTGGGCATTTGCCCTGAATGTCTTAACAGAATATGTTGGAAAATGAAATGAGTGCGAAGGAGCATAAAAAAGAACTCCGCCTCTAGACGGAGAAAAAAACATCTATAGATTGTTTTTATTAATCCAGTTTTCGTATAGATTGTGGTTATATGTAAAAACCGAGAGGTCGGTTTTTGCCCTTATATCACGGTTATGGCTATACATGAAGTTTCGCTTCTTAAATCAGGCATTTTGTTTCTTAATTATTTTCCAAAAGCAACAATGTTTGTGAAAGGAGCCTTATTTATAAAAAAATAGTAAACTAATAATTAAGATTACTTGAGAATTACATGGTAGAAGGGGAAGGGAAAACTTGTGAAGTATAAATCCATCAATCAAACTTTATTTGCCTTATTTTTACTAGCGCTAGGAGTTGTTCTCCTATTAATCAACATTGGTGTCATTTCCATGGAAATAAAAGAAATTTTTGTCGTTTTTTATCCTTTTTTTCTTTTTATCATTGGTTTAAGCATGTTATTAAAAAATCTCCTGCGTAGAGGAAGAAAGAAATTCACTTTTAGCACGCTATTGCTATTATTCTCTTCCCTATTAATTTTGGATAGATTTGAAGTCATTACCTTTGCATTCAAGGATGTTTGGAAGCTATGGCCTGTGTTGCTCATTCTTGTTTCCCTATCCCTATTATTTAAGAAAAGTATATTGAAAATTGGTATAGACTTATCATCGAAAGATAAGGAGTTCAAGAAAGACAGTGGAATCGAATTTATAAAAACACGGAAAACGAATAGTTTGATCGGGAGTATCAGCTATAAAGAGAGCAATTGGTCATTAGAGCCAATTGAACTTAGCAATTCAATTGGAGATTACTTCATTGATTTTAGTAAAGCATTCATCCCTGATCGGGAAACTCCCATTATCATAAATGGATGGATTGGGGATGTGAAAATGATTATTCCTGAAAATATTCCAGTAAATATTAAGGTCGATTGTTTTATTGGCGACATTCGGATTTTTGATATAAAGGATGATTCAATAAATAGAGGAATGAACTATAAATCACATGACTATGATGAAGCAATAAAAAAATTAAAGATCGTAATCGAAGTGCAGATTGGTTCTATCCGAATTGACAAGGTGTAGGGGCGAAAGTGATGAAAAAATTAACGAGTATTCGATTTTCATTTTTACAAAGTTTTTTGATGATGGCTTTTATAAACACATTAATTCTGTTTGTTGGATTTCAAATATTGCTGTTTAATCAAGACTTTGTAACGTTAACGATTGAAATGACCTTTTGGTTTTCGTTCATTTCTTTTATCATCTTTTTACTTGTTGGTGCTTATTTCGCCTTTCGCTCAAGCTCTGTTCTTAAAGAAAGATTGACCGATATCCTTCTTTTTATTTCTTCTTTAAGAAGTGGAAAGGTTTCTGGACGCATCAAAGGGAACGAACATGAAAAGGATGAAATCGGGGTCATCTCAGAAGAACTAAACCATTTAGCCGACTATATTGAAGAACAAAGGCATTCATTGCAAAGGCTGGCAGACACGAAAACATCATTGGCACAGTCAGCACATGCTGCAGTCGTGATGGAAGAAAGACAAAGACTTGCTCGAGATCTCCACGATGTTGTTAGTCAACAGTTGTTTGCTTTAAGTATGATGTCATCGGCCACTTTACGACTATTTGAGAATGATCGTGATAAGGCAAAAGTGCAGCTAGAAGAGATTTCAAAAATCGCCGCTAATGCACAAGGTGAGATGAGGGCATTGCTTCTACACTTGCGACCAATTCAGTTAAGCAATGATAGTCTTTGTGATGGAGTGATTAAGCTGATTCAAGATTTAAAAGGGAAAACGAAATTAGAATTTCAAGCTAGCATTGATGAAATCGTCCATATTTCAAAGGCAACGGAAGAACACTTATTCCGAATTATTCAAGAAGCTCTTTCAAATATTTTACGTCATGCGGAAGCATCTAAAATCACGATATCCTTAACAGAGGAAGAGAATTATATCTATCTGTATATTGCGGATAATGGCAAAGGATTTGATCCGACGATTGAGCGAGTAGCAACCTATGGGCTCAAAACGATGCGCGAACGATGTGAAGAGGTTGGTGGAGTTTTTAATATCCGTTCAAAAGAAAATGAAGGTACATATATCGATATTCGCATACCATCTACTAGGGAGGGGTAAGGAATGATCAAAGTAGCAGTTGTTGACGATCACGAAATGGTTAGAAAAGGGATTATATCTTATTTAATAACGGAACCGGAGATAGACATCGTGGGAGAAGCATGTAGTGGAAATAAAGCTGTTAAGCTTGTACGTGAAAAAAAACCAGAGGTCGTGTTGATGGACTTACTCATGGAAGATGGCACAGGAATTGACGCAACAAAAGAAATATTAAAGCATGACCCTCATTGTAAAATTATTATCATTACTAGTTTTTATGACGATGAACAGGTTTTCCCTGCCATTGAAGCTGGAGCCTTTAGCTATATGCTGAAAACAGCAACAGCAGAAGAAGTCGTTAAAGCGATTCGTAAGGCGGTTTCAGGGGAATCAGTGATTGAACCAAAAGTTGCGAACCGGATGAAGACCCGACTAAGACAAAAAGAGAAAAAGCCTCATGATGAGCTAACCGAAAGAGAATTAGAAGTGCTCATGTGTATCGGTGAAGGGATGAACAATCAAGAAATTAGCTCAGAACTATTCATTGGCATAAAAACGGTTAAAACCCATGTTAGCAATATTTTAAGTAAACTAAATGTCGCTGATCGTACCCAAGCTGCTGTCTATGCCAATCGCAATGGAGTTATTAAAAATAAACAATAGAAAAAGGCGAAATTTTGAACTTTTGACGAGAAAGCGCTCTTTATAGGGTGCTTTTTCATTGTCTTGGAATTTATACATTCCCTCGGCTTGTGGATAAATGTTCGTATAAGGATCGGTATGAAAAAATAACAGGAAAAATTCCGCTTAATGTCCAAGCATCATGAAAAAGAGCCGAAATAACAGGAGAAATTCCTGCTAATCCCTCAAAAAATGCCAAAATAAACGATTTTGCTCTCCATAAGCGGAAAATCTTCCGTTATTTTCCCTAAAAGGGACTCCAATGCGGAGATAACAGGAAAAATTCCGCTTAAGAGGGAGAGATGGTTGGAGCGAATGAGACAAACCGGAAGCTTCCTAGATTTTGTAGGAGTTTTTTTTGTGTCCCAAATTATTATCACGTTCTGTGTTTTTTAAAATGTGCACTTGTCCATTGCGTAATCGACGTACCTAAATTGTTTTTCAAATAAATGAAGCTTATAATATATCAGGTGTTATTTTTAATTATATAAAAAAGAGGCTAGTCATATGCGAGCATTAATGAATCTATTAAAATACTTAAAACCCTATCTTTTTTTTACCATCATTGGTCCGTTGTTTATGTGCATAGAGGTGGCGATGGATTTACTGCAACCGATGATTATGCAGCATATTATCGATAACGGAATTGCGGCAGACAATCAATCCTACGTAATCAAAATGAGCCTGCTCATGCTTGCTGTAGCGGTTGTTGGTTTGATCGGTGGCCTTGGCTGCTCCATTTATAGTACAAGGGCAGCAGTCAACTTTGCTACTGATATACGTCAAGATCTATTCAAAAAGGTGGAACAATTTTCTGCAGGAGAAAAAGATAAATTTGGTACAGGGAAGTTAATCACGATTGCTACGAACGACGTCACATCTGTTCAAGCAGCCACGATGATGACTTTAAGAATTCTTGTTAGAAGTCCTCTTTTATTCATTGGAAGTGTTCTTATTGTTTTTGTATCAGCAAGAGAATTCTTTCCAATCCTTCTCGTCTTAATTCCATTATTGGCCATTGTTAATTGGTATTTTATGAAGCACGCGGGATTTCTTTTTCGAAAAGTACAAGAGGCAATCGACAAAATTAATACGAAGCTCCAAGAAAATCTCGCTGGGATACGAGTCGTTAAAGCATTCGGGAGACAGGAATATGAGAAAAATAATTTTTCTCATATAAACGAAGCTCTAACAAAGATGAATATGTCTGCTAGTCAAATGATGATGGGGCTTATGCCTGTCATGTTGTTCCTTGTGAATATCGGGATTGTCGCAGCCCTATGGATGGGAGCAATTAAAGTAGAGGAAGGGACGACAAATGTAGGGGTAATCCTTGCCTTTATCAACTATTTAACGATTACATTAAATGCGTTGATTAGCAGTAGTCATGTATTAATGTCGATCTCAAGAGCAGTACCTTCAGCAGAAAGAATCAAAAGTGTGCTGGATACAGAGCTGGAGATTGCCGACCAAGAAGTTGGTAGACATATAAAGATAAAGGGGGCAGTCGAGTTTAGAGATGTCCAATTTAGCTATAGTAAAAATGGTGAGTATGTTCTAAAAGATATCTCCTTTAAAGTGAAGGAAGGAGAAACGGTTGGAATTATTGGATCGATCGGAAGTGGCAAATCGACCTTAATGAAACTATTGCCTCGTCTATATGATGTTGATGCCGGTGATATTTTTATCGATAAGAAACCTATTAAAGAATATTCACTTCAACAGTTGAGACAAGCTTTCGGATTTATTCCTCAAAGGGCAATGCTCTTTTCAGGTTCGATCGAAGAAAATCTAAAGTATGGGAAAGAGGATGCATCGCAACAAGATATAATTGAAGCAGCAGTAGCTGCTAATGCCTCTGAATTTATTGAAAAACTCGATGACCATTATCAACATCCATTATCCCAAGGGGGCAATAATCTTTCCGGAGGGCAGAAGCAAAGACTATCAATTGCAAGGGCATTTATTCGAAAGCCTTCGATTCTCATTTTGGATGATTCAACGTCTGCAGTCGATGCATTATCAGAAAAGAGCATTTTGCATGCGTTAAATCATGAATTTGCTCAATCTACGATCTTTATTATTTCTTCTAAAATTTCTTCCATTAAGAAGGCAGATCGGATTTTAGTCTTAGAAGACGGAAAAATTGTTGGAAATGGAACACATCATCAATTATTAAAGGAAAATTCCGTTTACCAAGAGATTTATTTCACACAGGGTGGAAAGGGGGATGTCGTCCATGAATCAACAAGCGACTAAGTTTTCTCCAGGAGGGCACCCAGGAGGCAGGGGGAAGTTTAAAGGACCTGTCGTAAAAGCAAAGGATCGTAAAGGAACATTAAAAAGAATTTGGATGTACATGAAGAAGGAGAAGCTTTCACTTCTATTTGCAATTGTACTAGTAATCTTAACGACTCTTTTAGGGCTAGTTGGACCGTATATGATTGGAATCGTTATTGATGAATATATCATTCCGAAAAATATTAGTGGTACGATTAAAATGGTCATGATTCTTGCTGTAGTGTATATTGTCTTTTCTATCTTAACCTGGTTCCAGTCTTATTTAATGATTAATATTTCACTTAAGACGATTCGTAAATTAAGACAGGACTTATTTAATCAATTACAAAGCTTGTCCTTGAGATTTTTTGATAAGAAAAGTCAAGGGGAGCTTATGAGCAGAGTCACAAATGATATTGATCAACTGAACAACGCATTAAGTCAGAGCGTTATTCAAATCATGTCAGCTATATTAACCGTTGCCGGAGTTCTAATTGCCATGCTGTCCTTGAATTGGTTGATGGCAATTATTACTTTATGCGTAATTCCTGTGATGATTTTTTCCACGAAAAGAATCATCAAGTATAGCAGCAGAAATTTTATTAAAAGACAGCGTGATTTAGGTGAGCTGAATGGAATCATTGAAGAATCGATCACAGGTCTTGAAGTGATCCAACTTTTCGGAAAAGAAGAAAAGGTGTACAGCAAGTTCTCGACTGTCAATGAACAACTAAGACTGTCATCAACAAAAGCCGATATTGTGTCTGGCTTTTTAGGCCCGGTTAATAACTTCATTAATAATCTTGGATTAGTCTTTATTATTGCTTCTGGTGCTCTATTAACGTTAAATGATTTGGCCAGCGTTGGAATTATTGCTGCTTTTGTGACATATTCACGGCAGTTTTTCCGTCCGATTAACCAAATGTCGAGTCTACTGAATACATTTCAAGCTGCTATTGCAGGGGCTGAAAGAGCATTTGAGATTTTGGATGAAGTGCCTGAAGTGCGAGAACAGGAAAAAGCGATTCCTGTTAAAACTTTTAAAGGGGACGTCCAATTTTCACATGTTTCTTTTGGATATGTAAAAGAGAAAATCATTTTAAAAGAGATTTCCCTTCATGCGAAAGCCGGACAAACGATTGCCATTGTTGGTCCTACAGGTTCCGGAAAAACAACAATGATCAACCTGCTCGCACGCTTTTATGATGTTGACGCGGGAAGTGTGATGATCGATGGGCGAAATATAAAAGAATATCGTTTAAAAGATCTACGCAGAAATATTGGCCTTGTACTACAGGACACCTTTCTTTTTTCAGGAACGATTATGGAAAATATTCGCTATGGAAATTTAAAAGCGACGGATGAAGAGGTTATTCGTGCTGCTAAAACAGCTTCTGCCCATCGTTTTATTAAGCATTTACCGAAGAAATATGAGACACTCTTATCTTCTGGAGGAAATAATTTAAGTCAAGGACAGAAGCAGCTTATTGCCATTGCTCGTGCTATTCTTGCGGATTCAAGTATTTTAATACTCGATGAGGCGACCTCAAGCATTGATACGAAAACGGAAATTGAAATTCAAACGGGTCTTGTCAATTTAATGAGTGGTCGGACAAGTTTTGTCATTGCCCATCGTTTAAAAACGATTGAGAATGCCGATGTCATATTGGTCATTCAGAATGGAGAGATTATAGAAAGAGGGACGCACGAAGAGCTTCTTTCTCAAAAAGGATTCTATTATGAGTCCTATCGAAATCAATTTGAAGTGATATAGGATAAAAACGTCTATTTTTTGACAGTTCGAACGGTATTGTATACAACAGTAGTAGAAAACGCTATATTAGAATGAGTATAAAATAATCTATTCTCTTATTTAAGAATGGATGGGTTTGAAAGGTGGACTTCATTTCATGGTCAAAGCAATCAATGAAACATTTTTGAAAGCAGCAAGGGGAGAGAAAACGGATTATGTGCCTGTGTGGTATATGAGGCAGGCAGGCCGTTCACAGCCAGAATACCGGGCGATCAAGGAGAAGTACTCTCTATTTGAAATCACACATCAACCAGAGCTTTGTGCGTATGTAACAAGGCTACCTGTTGAACAGTATAATGTAGATGCTGCAATTCTTTATAAAGATATCATGACACCACTACCTGCGATTGGGGTAGATGTTGAAATAAAATCGGGTATTGGGCCCGTCATCTCAAATCCAATTCAAACTTTTGCAGATGTGGAAAAACTAGGGGAAATCAATCCAGAGAGAGATGTTCCTTATGTACTTGATACAATTAAGCTTTTAACAGAAGAACAGCTTTCCGTTCCGTTAATTGGATTTGCTGGAGCTCCCTTTACATTAGCAAGTTATATGATCGAAGGTGGACCTTCTAAAAATTATAATAAAACGAAAGCATTTATGTATTCTCAACCAGATGCATGGTTTGCTCTTATGGAAAAGCTTGGAAGTACAACCATTACATACGTAAAGTCGCAAGTGAAAGCAGGAGCAAAAGCCATACAAATTTTTGACTCTTGGGTGGGGGCTTTAAATGTAGCTGATTATCGTACGTTTATTAAACCGGTTATGAATCGTATCTTCGCAGAATTACGTAAAGAGAATGTTCCGTTGATTATGTTTGGCGTGGGAGCAAGCCATCTAGCACTTGAATGGCATGATTTACCATTAGATGTAGTGGGATTAGATTGGCGCTTACCGATAGAAGAAGCAAGAAGCTTGGGAATTAATAAGACTGTTCAAGGGAACTTAGATCCAGCGATCCTTTTAGCTCCTTGGGAAGTGATTGAGGAAAAAGCAAAAGCAATTTTGGATCAAGGGATGAAGCAACCAGGCTATATTTTTAATCTTGGGCATGGAGTATTTCCACAAGTAAATCCAGAAACTTTAAAAAAGCTTACTACTTTCATACATGAATACTCTGCAAGTAAGCAAAACATTTGATATTTAGAGACGTAAAACATGAGGTGAACAAAAGAAATGACAAAAAAACAAATGGGTTTGCTTGTTATGGCATATGGAACCCCATATAAAGAAGAAGATATTGAACGTTACTACACACATATTCGTCATGGACGTAGACCAGCAGATGAAATGCTAGAGGATTTAAAAGGGCGTTATGAAGCAATTGGGGGATTATCTCCGCTAGCTCAAACAACTAATAATCAAGCTGCGGCACTGCAAAAGCATTTAAACGAAGTTCAAGATGAAGTGGAATTTAAGCTATACATTGGTTTAAAGCATATTGAGCCGTTTATCGAGGATGCGGTCAAAAAAATGCATGAGGATGGGATTACAGAAGCGCTAAGTATTGTATTAGCTCCTCACTTCTCAACATTCAGCATCAAGTCTTACAATGGACGTGCTAAAGAAGAAGCGGAAAAGCTTGGTGGTCTTACAATTAAATCAGTGGAGAGTTGGTATAAGGAACCTAAATTCATCCAATATTGGGTGGATAAGGTGAAAGCAACATTTGAAAGCATGTCAGAGGATGAGAGAAGCCATTCAGCTTTGATTGTTTCAGCGCATAGTTTACCTGAAAAAATCCTTCAATTAGGTGACCCATATCCACACCAACTACAAGAAACAGCCGACTTAATTGCCAAAGGTGCTGGAGTAAAAAATTATTATGTAGGTTGGCAAAGTGCAGGGAATACACCAGAGCCTTGGTTAGGGCCTGATGTGCAAGATTTGACGAGAGATTTGTATAATGAACATCAATTTAAAGCATTTGTCTACACTCCTGTGGGATTTGTGGCTGAGCATTTGGAAGTATTATACGATAACGACTATGAGTGTAAGGTCATTACAGAAGAGCTTGGCGTAAGCTACTATCGCCCTGAAATGCCAAATACTGATCCATTATTTATTGATGCAATGGCTACGGCAATGCTTGATTTATTAAAGTCTTAAATCAATGATTATTGATACAGCAAACTGAGTAATCAATCAAAAGAAAAGAAGGCGATTTACTGTGTCAGAGAAAAAGAAAAGGGTTGTAATACTTGGGGGAGGTATTACGGGACTCACAACTGCTTTCTATTTACAGAAAGAAGCACGGGAGAAGAACTTACCACTAGAAGTTATACTAATTGAAGCAGCACATCGATTAGGTGGGAAAATTCAGACGGTCGTTAAAGATGGGTTTGTGATTGAAAGGGGTCCAGATTCATTTTTAGGACGGAAAAAGAGTGCTTCCAGACTTGCTGAGGAAGTAGGAATTGGGGATACACTCGTAAGCAACACAGCTGGGAAATCGTATGTACTAGCAAAAGGAAAACTCCATCCAATGCCTGGTGGTTCTATTATGGGAATTCCAACCCAAGTTGGACCATTTATTACAACTGGTTTGTTTTCTCTTACAGGAAAAATGCGAGCAGCGGCTGATTTTGTTTTACCAAAATCGGATCCTGCTCAGGATCAATCGCTTGGTCACTTCTTTAGACGTAGGCTTGGCGATGAAGTGGTAGAGAACTTAATTGAGCCATTATTATCAGGAATATATGCTGGTGATATTGACCAAATGAGTTTGATGTCAACATTTCCACAATTTTATGAGGTGGAGCAGAAGTATCGGAGTCTTGTCCTTGGAATGAAAAAAGCAACACCTGCGCCAAAGAAGAGTCCTCAGTCTAAAGGGAGTAAAAAAGGGATGTTTGTAACACCTAAAGGTGGGCTGCAAAGCTTTGTAGATGCAATTGAAGAGCGTTTAGAGTCAGGTACTGTCTTAAAAGGACAAAAGGTGGAGAATGTAAAGAAAACATCTACTGGCTATGAATTAAGCTTAAATAGTGGCGAAATTCTTTTCGCAGACAGTATTGTTTCTACAGTCCCTCATCTAGTGTTACCAACGATATTTTCTGATTACGCCTTTTTCAACTCATTTAAAGAAGTTCCATCTACATCTGTTGCCAATGTGGCATTAGCATTTCCAAAAGAAGCGATTGCGAAGGATATTGATGGTACAGGATTTGTTGTTTCGCGAAATAGTGATTTCACGATTACCGCATGTACATGGGGACATAAAAAATGGCCACATTCTTGTCCAGAAGATAAAGTGCTATTACGTTGCTTTGTTGGACGTGCTGGTGATGAAACGATCGTTGAACTGTCAGATAACGAGATCGTTAATATCGTCCTTGAAGATATGAATAAAACCATGAATATTACGATGGAACCAGAATTTGCGGTCGTATCAAGGTGGAAGAACGCCATGCCTCAATATACAGTAGGGCATAAGGAGCGACTATCTAAAGTGACAGAGCAAGTCGAACGTGAGTTGCCAGGTGTCTTCATTGCAGGTGCTTCCTTCGAAGGTCTAGGTCTACCTGACTGTATTGATCAAGGAGAAGCGGCTGTAGAGAAAGTTAAACAGTTTTTACTTTGAAAATAAGACCATTTTCGTAAGCGAATAACCACAATCATTGCGAAAATAGTGAAAAAAATAAAGACCAAATCCTTTGTAAAAATGGATTTGGTCTTTTTGTATGGAACGAATGTTCGATTTGTGGTGCACTCAAAGTAAAAATCAGGATTTCTCGACTTCCATATTATTAGTATACAGAATTATGAAAAAATAGTCTATATTTTAGCTGGAAATTCTCTTATATTTAAGGAACCTGGTCAGGAATGATGGGAAGAAGGTGACTTGATGAAGGTATTTCAATGGGATGTAAATTTGAAGATTCGTCTTTTGGGAGAAGGAATGTTTCATCTCCTCTATTGGATGTATTTTCCTTTTGTTGCGATTTATTTCAGTTCGCAATTAGGAAATTCAGTGGCTGGCTTATTAATGACAATTCCTCCACTTGTTAGCTTAATAGGAAGTCTTATCGGTGGAAGCCTAGCAGATCATTTTGGGAGAAGACCGGTGATGTTAATGGGCTCTTCTATTCAAGGCGTCATGTTTATTATGTTTGCTTTGTCCTTTTCTCCTTGGGTGGATTATCTAGCTTTTATTGGGATAAGTATCGGTGGGGCGATTTATCGACCTCCTAGTGCGGCGATGGTCGCTGATTTAGTTCCGGAAAGAGATCGACGTCAAGTCTTTGCCACATTTTCGACAGCCAATAATATAGGTGCAGTTCTCGGTCCTGCTCTTGGAGCAATATTCTTTTTTCAATACCGCTCCGAGCTCTTATGGACATGCTCTTTCATCCTTCTTACTTACACGGTGGTGATTTATTTTATCGTTAATGAAACGAAATTGGATATGCAAGAGAATCCAAAGATTGGGGAAATATTGAACAATCAATGGGGGGATTACAGAACGATTTTACGTGATAAAATATTCGCACTTTACATAGCAGCGGGCGTCTTTGCCATCGTGACGATCATGCAGTTGGATCTTTATTTGCCATACTATGTGATCAACTATGTTCCTAGCCAACCATTTCTGAATTTTTCTTTCACAAGTGAAAGCATTTTTGGCTGGATGTTAGGCTTAAACGGGCTCTTATTTGTATTATTTATTTTACCTGTTACGAAATGGTTGAAAAATTGGCGGGAAAGAGATGTATTTATCCTTTCTTCTTTCTTATCAGGTGTTGGCATGTTTGCCTTAGGATTGAATACGAATATTTGGTATTTGTTTATCGTTACCATTATGTTTACCTTTGGTGAAATTGTTCGTTCACCAGTCATGGAGAGTTTTGTGAGTCACTATGCTCCACCGGAATCAGTGGGAAAGTATATGGCAGCCAATAGTTTACAGTTTACGATTGGGAGATTTCTTGCTCCGATCACGTTGTTTTTATCTACATGGCTAAGTCCCATTATGATATTACTACTCCTTCTACTCTCTTCTCTCATAAGTATCTTTCTATACTTGCGGGTATTTATAATTTTTCGTTGACAAATGATTTGAATGGAGTAAAATAGCAATTGTACTTAATGACTAAATTGGACATTTGGTCAAAAAGGAGTGATGAAATGGTCATAGACAGAAGGAAAATGATTGTTGATGCTGCAACGAAATCCTTTTCACAATTTGGTTTTAAAGCGACAACGATGGATCAAGTGGCGAAGATCGCCAATGTTGGAAAGGGAACGATCTATACTTTCTTTAAAACAAAGGAAGAGCTCTTTGATGAGATTACAAACAGTCTAATTAAAGAGATGAAGATTGCTGCGCAGGATTCCATAGACAGCTCGTTAACTTTTCAAGAAAACGTTCATCGGGCACTTTATCGCATCTTGGAATTTCGCCTCGAGCATCAGCTCACAATTAAGCTTTTTCAGGAAGGCAAAGAGATGCGTACCCCGGCTGTCATGGACGTCATGGAGCGAATCGAAAAAGCTATCTTGAATTTCATTAAAGAGAAAATTGAGAAGGCAATTGATAAAGGGGAAATAAACCGATGTGATCCTGAGCTGACTTCTTTCGTCATGTTAAAGCTATACATCGCTCTTATTTTTGACTGGGAAAAAAATCACGAGCCATTGGAAAAGGAAAGAATTGCGAAGGTCTTAGAGCAATATATCTTTGAAGGGTTATCCAAATAGATAATCCTTGATTTTTTTACAGAAATGACTAAATGAACAAAATGGTCAATTATTTTGGAGGTTGGGGATGAGAAATTTAATGAAAGCAGAATTAAGTTCTTTATTTAAAAATAAAAAGCTCTTAATTCCGGTGATTGCAATATTATTTATTCCAATTTTATATAGTGGAATGTTTCTATGGGCTTTTTGGGACCCATATGAACATCTAGCTGATCTTCCTGTCGCAATTGTAAATGAAGATACGGGAGCGATTTATGGGGAAAAGGATTTGAAGCTAGGGGAAGAGCTTGTTGATAAGTTAAAGGATAGTGAAGAATTTAAGTTTGACTTTCTTGGCAAAGAAGTGGCATACAAAGGATTAGAGAAACAAGACTATTATTTGCTTGTAGAAATTCCTGCGGATTTTTCAACAAATGCAACAACTTTGATGGATGATGATCCACAAAAGCTAGAACTAAAATATGTTCCGAATGAAAGCTATAATTTCCTTGCTGCACAAATTGGTGGAACAGCAATTGAGAAAATTAAAGCTTCTATATCGGAAAAAATCACAGAGACGTACGCAGAAACTGTGTTTTCAAGCATTGATGAGTTAGCATCTGGTCTTGAGCAAGCAAGTGATGGTGCAGGGAAAATTTATGATGGTTCAGTTGAATTAAAAAATGGTACGAACGAGTTGTACACTCACTTAGCAGAATTGGCTAGTAAATCAATTACTTTTAATGAAGGAATGAAAAGTGCTGATTCTGGTTCTGCTGAGTTGTCAACGGGTATCCAATCATTAAATAAAGGGTTGGGTGAATTAGAAAAAGGTCATACAACGTTATCGACTGCCTCAGAGGAATTGACAGCAGGCAATAAAGAGCTTGCCAAAGGAATTTCTGAAGCAAAAGCCGGAATTGCTGAAATGGATCAGAAACTGCCTGAACTAACAACAGGTACCAAACAACTTGCTTCTGGAGCAGAGAATTTATCAGGATCATTAGATGCATGGAAAACAGAAGCAGAAACTGTGAGTGGTGGAATGATGTTGCTCCAACAGAACCTTGAAGGAGTTATCTCTATGATGGACCCTACTCAACAGAAGGAATTAGAGGGACTTTTAAATAAGTTAACAGTAGGAACCTCAGAATTGGCGGCGGCTGCAGGTCAAATATCAACTGGAGCTGGAGATCTTTCTAGTAACCTTAATCTCTTAACGGAGAAGCAAACAGAGTTACAAGCAGGTGTTCATAAACTAGCTGAAGGAAGTAATGCGCTCGAAGAAGGTGCGACTAAGCTTGTTGAAGGACATGAGCAATTCCAATCAGGTATGGACACATTCGCCCAGAAATTCTCAGAAGCGAAAGTGGGAGCGAATCAATTAGCCGATGGAGCATCGACTTTATCTGGTGGACTTCATGAGTTAAGCGCTGGAACCGATAAAATTACGACAGGTGCTGGACAATTAGAAGAAGGTGCTAAAGAGCTAGCAGATGGTACATTGGAGCTTTCAGATGGAAGCGATGAATTAGCTGGTAAATTAACTGAAGGAGCTCTAGAAGCATCATCTGTTAATGCCAATGATAAAACGTTTAATATGATGGCCAATCCAGTGGAAATTCAAGATGAGAAAATCAATGAAGTACCAAATTATGGTACAGGGTTTGCACCATACTTTTTATCACTTGGGTTATTCGTTGGTGCCCTATTACTCTCCATCGTTTTCCCATTGCGAGAACCAGCTGCTGTTCCGAAAAATGCATGGTCTTGGTTTACGAGTAAATTTGCGATTCTTTCCGGAATTGGTATTATTCAAGGGCTAATTGCGGCGGCCGTATTAATGGGAGCATTAGGATTAGAGGTGAAAAATATTCCGTTATTCTTGTTGTTTGTCATCGTGACAAGTCTAACTTTTGTTGCCTTAATCCAGTTCTTTGTAACAGCTTTTGGCGATCCAGGAAGGTTCATTGCCATTTTAATTTTAATTTTCCAATTGACAACAAGTGCTGGAACTTTCCCGTTAGAACTAATTCCAGGGTTCCTGCAACACTTTAATGCTTTCTTGCCAATGACGTACACAGTTCAAGGTTTGAAGGCGGTCATCTCAAGTGGAGATTACGCATTTATGTGGCAAAATTTATTTGTTTTAATCGGATTTATGATGTTATTTATTGTTGGGAGTCTTGGATATTTCCGCTTTAAGCATAAACGTCAATTTGAAATCCTTACAAAAGCGGAGTAAAAAAAGAGCCAGTTGTCAAAAAGACAACTGGCTTTTAAATTTGGAAGGGAATATGGAACAAAATGCGGGGTGCATTTTGAAAGAAACCTTATAAATTTGTAACACCTAGACAATGATCACATTTATTGCTATAACACTCGTGTTGTTCCTCGATTTTCGCTCCACAGTCACTGCACTCTTTGGCTGGCAAATTACTGAAAAATTCAACGATGCTTTCAATCATGTTAATAGCCTCCTTGGATTTAGGTGTTTGAAACAGGTTTGTTATTAATATAAGTGTATTATAACAGTTTGTGCGTGTCAATACAGTTTTTTTATTATTTTTAAAATATCTTATATAATGGCAGTTAGAGGAGGTAGATTTGATGAAGTTGACGATTATTGGCTTTTGGGGTGGTTATCCAAAAGTAAATGAAGCAAGTACAGGCTATTTATTGGAGCACGATGGATTTAAATTATTGGTCGATTGCGGGAGTGGCGTCTTAGCCAAACTGCAAAACGTTATCGAACCGGAGGAGCTTGATGCAGTTCTTATTTCTCATTATCATGCTGATCACATTGCTGATATAGGTGTATTACAGCATGCTCGTTTAATTAAAGGATTTTTAGGAGAAAAACCAGCAACACTTCCGATCTATGGTCACCAGTTTGACGAAGCGGAATTCAATAAACTAACCCATACAGGAGTTACCGAAGGAATCGTCTATGGCCCGCAAAAAACTTTAAATGTAGGACCTTTTAAGGTACAATTTTTAAGGACCAATCACCCGGTTCCATGCTTTGCGATGAGAATTGAAGCGGACGGAAAGACACTTGTTTATACAGCTGATACTTCCTATAAGAGCGAGTTTATTTCTTTTTCAGCGGATGCTGATTTGCTGCTTGCTGAATGTAACTTTTTTAAAGAGCAAGATGGAAAAAATGCAGGACATATGAATAGTATCGATGTAGGAAATCTAGCGAAAGCTGCAAATGTCAAGGAAGTGATTCTGACCCATTTGCCTCAATATGGAGAGCTAGAAAAACTTGTTAGTGAAGCAGGAGAAATCTATTCTGGACCTGTTTCATTAGCTGAATTCGGGAAGATGGTAACCTTATAAGGAGTTGACAAGAAATTGTTGTTCATCGATAACAAGGGGATTACTGATCCTCAAATCAACCTAGCTATTGAAGAATATGCTTTGAAAAATTTAGACATTAATGAGACGTATTTGCTTTTTTACATAAATGGTCCATCCATTATCATTGGGAAAAATCAAAACACAATTGAAGAAATTAATACAGAGTATGTTGAAGCAAACGGCATTAAGGTCGTTCGAAGACTTTCTGGTGGTGGAGCTGTTTATCATGATTTGGGAAACTTAAACTTCAGTTTTATCACGAAGGATGACGGACAATCCTTTCATAACTTTAAAAAGTTTACGGAGCCGGTTGTACAAGCATTACATAAGCTTGGCGTAAATGCGGAGCTTAGCGGAAGAAATGATATTTTGGTAGAAGGAAGAAAAATATCTGGGAATGCACAATTCTCTACACGTGGAAGAATGTTCAGTCACGGAACCCTTATGCTTGATTCGGAAATCGACAATGTCGTCGCAGCACTGAAGGTGAAGAAGGATAAAATTGAATCAAAAGGGATTAAATCAATTCGTAGTAGGGTTGCAAATATCTCGGAGTTTCTCACTGAAAAAATTTCGATCGAGGATTTTCGTGCTTTATTGCTTGAGTATATTTTTGACGGAAAAGAGAATATAGAAGAGTACGTATTAACAGAGACAGATTGGGAAAACATCTATCAACTTTCAAAGGAACGTTATCAAAATTGGGACTGGAATTATGGGAAATCACCTAAATTTAATCTTCAACATTCCCATCGTTTCCCTGTTGGAAGCATTGATGTGCGCTTAGAGGTCAATAAAGGGTTGATCGAGAATTGCAAGATTTTTGGTGACTTCTTTGGTGTAGGGGATGTCGCTGATATTGAACAAAAACTGAGTGGAATTCGCTATGAAAAAGCGGAGATCGCAAAGGCATTAGAAGATGTTGATATTAAGCATTATTTTGGGAATATAACAAAAGAAGAATTTAGCCAATTAATTTACTAACGATGTCTTTCAGGCATCGTTTTTTTCTGCAAAAACATTTTTTACTGTTTAACATATGGAAATATGTAAAATAAAAGAGTAAATTTCTATTCTAATATTTTAAAAATTCGATAATGTATGCGTTTTCTATTGAAGGAAATATTTTCTTCTACTATAATATATGTGAGATTTATTAAAAATTTGTGAACATTTCTCAAATTGATACGGTTTATGGATAGCAACATGAAGATACACTGCTCCTAGTTATTCTATGAAGTTTTTTTCGGGAAATTCTTCACATTAAACAAAGGGGATGGAGTAGATGAACTTATCTTCTCAACTGCATGAAACAGCGAAAAGATTGCCTCAAAAGCCAGCCTATTATTTTATGGATCAGTCAAGTACATATGCTGAGCTAGACGGAGCGATCACAAAGTTTGCATCGGGATTGGAAAAGCTAGGGGTAAAAAAAGGAGATCATGTAGGACTGTTACTTGGGAACTCACCGTTTTTTGTCATTGGCATGTACGGAGCATTGCGACTAGGTGCAACTGTCATTCCGATCAATCCAATTTATACACCTGACGAAATCGGCTATATTTTAAAAAATGGGGACGTTACAACAGTGATTGCCCTTGATTTGTTAGTGCCATTAGCAGAGAAAATGCATCTTGCACTTCCAAGTGTCAGAAACTATATTGTTTGCGAAACTCCACAGGGGAAAGCATCAGATGTAGATGTGACTCAATTATCTGTATATCCGAAATTGAAATCGTTTACAGAAGTCGTTGCTTTAGGAGAATTAAGCTTTCAAGGGCCTGAGTTAGACGAAGAAGATGTAGCAATCATTCTATATACCTCAGGAACAACAGGAAAACCAAAAGGGGCTATGTTAACACATCATAATCTTTACTCAAATGCAAGAGATGTGGGCATGTATCTTCATATGAATGAAGACGATCGTGTTATTACGACACTCCCAATGTTCCATGTTTTTTGCTTAACCGTTTGTTTGAACGCTCCTTTGCTAAGTGGTGCTACCATTCTCATTGATCCAAAGTTCAGTCCAAAGGAAATTTTTAGATTGGCAAAAAAATATGAACCGACTGTATTTGCTGGCGTTCCAACGATGTACAATTTCTTATATCAATTTACAGAGGGAGATCCGAAAGATTTGCAGTCTCTAAGACTATGCATCTCTGGAGGAGCAGCGATGCCAGTAGCTTTATTAAATAGTTTCGAGGAAAGATTTAATGTTGTTATTTCTGAAGGCTATGGTCTTTCTGAAGCAGCACCTGTCACATGCTTTAATCCGTTAGATCGACCAAGAAAAGCTGGCTCCATCGGGCAATCGATCGTTCATGTGGAAAATAAAGTAGTGAATGAGCTTGGAGAAGAGGTACCTGCCGGACAATCTGGAGAATTAATTGTTCATGGTCCAAATGTTATGAAGGGTTATTACAAAATGCCAGAGGAAACAGCAGCAACGATTCGCGATGGCTGGCTCTATACAGGGGATATGGCCACGATGGATGAGGATGGTTATTTTTACATTGTCGACCGGAAAAAAGATTTAATCATCGTAGGCGGTTATAATGTTTATCCACGTGAGGTGGAAGAAGTGTTATATAATCATCCAGAAATTGTCGAAGTAGCCGTCATCGGTGTTCCTGACCCGAACCAAGGAGAAGCGGTTAAGGCGTACGTTGTTACGAATCATCCAGCTTTAAAGGAAGAGGCAATCATCAGCTATGCCCGAGAGCATTTAGCAAAGTATAAGACACCAACCTCGATTGAATTTCTCGAAGAGCTACCGAAAAATACAACAGGGAAGATTTTAAGAAGAGCCCTTAAAGAGCAAGTATTGAATAGATAAAGTGGAAAAAAGTTCAATCCCTAAGTGGATTGGACTTTTTCTTTGCTAATAAAATAAATGAAGAAATTATTTTCGAAAAATTTTTAACTTTATGGAAAAAGACTTGAAATACGATAGAAGGTGATTATATAATTCTAGTTAAATATTATTATTTAGCACATAAAAGCATAAAAGCTAAAAAGCACAAAAGTATAAGAAAATGGGGGAACATTACAATGTTGAAAAAGTTGAAATCGGTAGCTGCTGTTGGCATGCTCGGAGCACTTATTTTGAGTGGATGTGGTTCTTCAGAAGAATCTAATGGGGGAGAAGGAGGAAGTGGGGATTCTGAAAAAACATATAAAATTGGAGTTACCCAAATTGTCGCTCATCCTTCTCTTGATGCTGCAACGGCTGGATTTAAAAAAGCAATTGAGGAAGCGGGATTAAAAGTTGAATATGATGATCAAAATGCACAAGGAGAAATTACAAATGCACAAACAATTGCCACAAACTTTGTGGGCGATCAAGTGGATTTGATTTTTGCTAATGCAACACCAACGGCACAAAGTGCTTTAAATGCAACGACTGATATTCCGATTGTGTTTACATCTGTCACAGATCCGATTGGAGCAGAGTTAATTGCATCTTTTGAAGAGCCAGGAGGCAATGTGACAGGAACAAGTGATATGTATCCAGATGCTATTCCAAGTACGGTTAAGTTCATTGTTGAAGATTACGGAGCAAAATCAATTGGAACGATTTATAACACAGGTGAACAAAATTCAACTGTACAGATTGAAGAAATGAAAACGGCATTAGAAGGTACAGATGTTGAATTAGTGGAAAGATCGGTGGCGACTTCAGCAGATGTAAAACAAGCAGCGGAGTCTTTAATTGGAAAGGTAGATGCTATTTACATCATTACCGATAATACTGTAGTATCGGCGCTTGATGCTGTCATCCAAGTATCAAATGAACATGATATTCCACTATTCGTCGGTGAAACAGACTCCGTTGAAAAAGGAGCATTTGCTGCATTTGGTATCTCTTATGAAGCAATTGGCTATGAAGCTGGAAAAATGGCGGTTCAAATTTTAAAAGGTGAAAAGACTGCAGCTGAAATACCTGCACAATATCCAACAGAGGTTAATCTTGTGATCAACAAGAAAGCTGCAGAAGAAATGAACGTTGAATTGAAAGAAGAATGGAATGATATTGCTCAATTTTTAGAGTAAGTAAGTCAGTAACTTGAAGGGCTTCTATAAATTGGAGAAGCCCTGAAGTTTTTTCATGTAGAGCACTCATTGAAAGGAAGATTTTATGTTTACTGCTATCTTTGGTTCTGTTGAAGCCGGTGCAATGTATGCCCTTATGGCTTTGGGAGTTTATCTATCATTTAGAATACTAGATTTTCCTGATCTGACGGTGGATGGAAGCTTTGTAACGGGAGCTTCAGTAGCGGCTGTTCTCATTATTGGAGGAACAAATCCTCTTCTCGCAACATTATTGGCGACGATTGCAGGCTTTTTTGCTGGATGTATAACAGGTCTTCTCCATACAAAGGGGAAAATTAATCCTTTGCTTTCAGGAATTTTAATGATGATTGCTTTATATTCAATTAATCTGAGAATTATGGGGAAATCGAATATCTCCATGTTGAATCAAGATACACTTATCACACAAATGACCGATTTTTGGAAGAGTTTAAAAATCGATGATGCGATGCAATCATTATTTCATTCTATCGGACTTTCAAACTTTATTCCAAAAACATGGGGCATCCTAATCATTATGCTTATTCTTGCGTTTGTCGTGAAGGTATTAATCGACCGCTTCTTAAAAACTGATATTGGCTTAGCCATTCGCGCAACTGGTGATAATGAAACGATGATTCGTAGCTTTTCGGCAAATACGGATCATTTGAAGGTTCTTGGCCTAGGTCTTTCAAATGCACTCGTTGCGTTATCTGGTGCCTTAGTCGGTCAGTATAGCGGTTTCAGTGATGTAGGGATGGGAATTGGAATGATCGTGATCGGACTCGCATCTGTTATTATCGGGGAGGCTGTTTTTGGGGCGAAGACGATTGTGAGAGCCACATTCGCTGTCATCGGTGGAGCGATTTTATACCGAATCATTGTCTCCCTCGCTTTAAGGGTTGAGTTTTTGGAGACAGGGGATATGAAGCTCATTACAGCCTTTATTGTGGTGGCTGCCCTCGTCATTCCGAAACTCATCGACTTACAAAGAGAAAAGCAAAAAAAGAAAAGACGTTTACTAGCATCAAAACAAAAAATAAATGCGAAAGAGAAGAGTGGTGAAAGCCTTGCTGCAATTAAATCAGATTTATAAAGTATTTAATGAAGGAACGCCTGATGAAAAGAAGGCTCTCGACCATGTCAATCTCGTCCTTGAGCAAGGCGATTTCGTAACCGTGATCGGAAGCAATGGCGCTGGCAAATCGACGTTAATGAATATGATCTCTGGTAAGCTTATACCTGATCTTGGACTCGTGAAAATTGATGGCAAAGATGTCACGACGGAAAAAGAACATAGGCGTTCAAAATTAATCGGTCGTGTCTTTCAGGATCCAATGGCAGGTACAGCCCCATCGATGACGATTGAAGAAAACTTAGCACTTGCCTATGCACGAACAAGAACACGTGGTCTACGTAGTGGTGTATCGAAAAAGACAAGGGGATTTTTTAAAGAAAAGCTCGAGATTCTACACCTAGGATTAGAAAATCGTCTTGAGGCAAAGGTCGGCCTTCTTTCAGGTGGGGAACGCCAAGCTCTATCTTTATTAATGGCTACTTTTACCGAACCGAAAATTTTACTATTAGATGAACATACTGCAGCGCTTGATCCATCTCGGGCAGAGCTGATTACGAACTTAACGAAGGAAATTGTTGCAGAGTTTAAGCTGACGACTTTAATGGTTACGCATAATATGGAGCAAGCATTGGAGCTTGGAAATCGACTCATTATGATGGATAAGGGACAAATTATTTTTCAAGCGAATGAAGGGCAAAAGCAGCAGTTAACGGTTGAAAAACTGCTTGAGGAGTTCCAGCGTATTCGCGGAGAAAAAATGAGCAATGATAGAGCGGTATTAATTTAATCTCATGAGATGAAGTGCTGTTAAGACTCTTGTGACAGCACTTCGTTACGTCATGGATAGTGCATGACCAATTGGTAGGTTGTGAGTTCGTTTGTGTTGTTTTTATACGTATGAGTTTTATTGGCAAGGAAGCGAATGGAGTCACCTCGTACGAGATGGAGGCTTTCCTCGCCGATTGATAATTCGAGTTCGCCATTGATTATTGTGATATATTCTTCAAGTCCTTCATTATGCTTCTCCGACACATGAGTGCATCCAGCTTCAATCTCCACGGTGAAAATTTCAAACTTTTTTCGGGGATCAAATGGGAAAATGGAATAGACTCGATAGTTGCCATCGCTCTCGGTCACGGGAATGATACTCCCATGTTTGACGACCATAATGTTTGAGGATTCCTCTTGAATTAAAGAAGAGAAGGAAATTTGTAGCCCCCTCGCAATTTTCCATAAAGTTGAAACGGTCGGGTTCGAATCGCCTCTTTCAATTTGACCGAGCATTGCCTTGCTAACTCCTGTTAATTCTGCAACATGATCTAAACTGTAACCACGATTTTTTCGGATACTCCTTAAATTATCTCCAATATTTTTTTGAATATTTTCCATTTTTCCTCCTATGCTATTGTATAATATAACGCACGTATGTATAATATACTTTATCAATTTCGAAGATTTTATGCAACAAATTGGAGAGCAGGAGGTTGGAAAGTATGTCAGAAATGGCGTTAAATAAATCAGGAACTGAATTCCGCAGAGGCTTTCAAGCAGGGATTACGATTGCAATTGGTTATTTTCCAGTAGCTTTAACATTTGGTCTATTAGCGAAAACGACTGGGCTATCGCTTGGAGAGACACTTTTAATGAGTCTAGTCGTTTATGCAGGAGCGGCTCAATACATATCTCTAAGTCTATTAACTTTAGGAACTGGTCCATTTGAAATTGTTTTAACGACGTTTATTGTGAACATCCGTCATTTTTTGATGTCTGCCTCCTTAAATGAAAAAAGTGAAGAGGAGCCACCATTAATAAAGGCGGGCTATGCATTTGGGATTACTGATGAGACATTTTCGGTTGCTGCTGTAAAAGAAGGCACTGTTTCAGCTGGCTACATGTTTGGTCTCAACATGATTGCCTATTTGAGCTGGGGTGTTTTTTCTGGAGTTGGCTTTATCGTAGGCTCAAGCCTACCAAAAACGTTTCAAGAAGGAATGTCAGTAGCTCTTTATGCCATGTTTGTTGGACTGCTAGTACCTTCTATGAAAAAGGGAATGAAAGTGGTCTATTTGGCTGTTTTAGCCGCTATATTTAATACCATTTTTACTGTCACAAATGCTTTATCAACAGGCTGGGCGATTGTTGTCGCAACGCTTCTGTCTGCGGTCATAGTGGAATGGATTGTATTTGTTAAGGGGAAACAAAGGGGGATAAAGAATGAAAAGTGAGATCGTATGGATGATTATTGGCATGGGAGTTGTCACTTTCATTCCGAGGATGCTGCCATTTGTCCTTTTTCGTGGGAAGGAGTTGCCTGAATTTTTACAAGGCGTTTTAAGAAACGTCCCTTATGCAACATTAGGAGCACTGATTTTTCCAGGAATCCTTTTTATACAAGAGGATATTTGGTATGGAGTGCTGGGAGCGGTTGTGGCGTTTGGGATTGCCTTCCTCGGTGCTAATGTGATTGTTGTCGTCTTAGGTTCGATTGCTGTTCTATCGCTCTATTCTTTATTTTTTTAGGCGGAAAAATGTTATTCCTTTACAGGCTGTTTAACGTATGATTTGAAAATTTTGAGATGATAATAGGAAAGTCTCGGTTCTAAATGTTATTTTTGCTACTAAAATGATAATAGAGGGGTTGTACTAATAACGGTTATACAACGTGAAGGGGGAGTGTCATGGCGAGAAAAATCGGTCTATATGGAATCATTGCCTATATTCTCTATGGCCTGTTTTTTTATTGGTATTTGTTCTATTTTGCTGATGCGAGCTTGCCATTTGAATATGAAGGGACAAAAGCGGATCCGGCAACATTTTTAAATGGACGAGAGCTCATGTTAAGCGAAGAGTATTCGAAAATAAGGAACTTATTATTTTTCTTGAGCACGCCTTTTGAATGGCTCTTTTACTTATTTGTTCTTTTGGCAGGACTTTCTGGTGCCATTAAGAAATGGGCAGGACAGTCTTCAAAGTATAAAATTGTTCAGACTGCCATCTATACGATTTGGTTAACTTTTTTTGCTTTTGTAGCTACTTTTCCATTAAGTTATATTAGCTATTCTTTGTCAAAATCGTATAATATTTCAACCCAAACATTCTCGTCATGGATGAAGGACGAGTTGATTGATTTCTGGATTAATTTTGGAACGATGTTCATTATTGTTGCTGTTCTTTATTGGCTTATGAAGAAAAGCCAAAAGAGATGGTGGCTGTATGCATGGTTAATGTCGGTTCCTTTTACTCTTTTCATGATGTTCCTACAGCCTGTCGTGATTGATCCTTTATACAATGATTTTTATCCACTAAAGGATAAAGCGTTAGAACAGAAAATTTTAGCGCTTGCAAGTGAGGCAAATATTCCTTCAGAGCATGTATTTGAAGTGAATATGGCAGAGAAGACGAATGCGCTAAATGCATATGTGACCGGAATTGGTTCAAATTCTCGTATTGTACTATGGGATACAACCTTAAATCGCTTAAACGATGACCAAATTTTATTTATTATGGCTCATGAAATGGCCCATTATGTGGAAAAGCATCTTTATATCGGGATAGCAGGGTACATGCTGTTATCTTTACTAGGTTTGTATTTGGTCCATCGCTTCATGCATTTGATTGTGAACAGATGGGGAGAGGCATTGAAAATTCCTTCTGTGCATGATATCCGCTCTTTCCCACTTTTTCTCATGCTGTTGTCGATGCTAATGTTCGTTTCAAGCCCATTCTCCAATCTTGTTTCTAGGTATCAGGAGACGAGGGCCGATCGTTATGCGATTGAAATGACAGGCAACTCAGAGGCGGCGATTGGGACTTTTCAGGAATTAAGCAGGGCAGGGCTTAGCCAAGTGAATCCGCCGCTGTTAGTGAAAATCTTCCGCTACGGCCATCCAACGATGCTAGAACGAATTACGATGATTGAAGAGTATGAGCTTAAGAAGCGAAATCAGAGCGAGGATTAAAGAATGGGGCTGTCCGAATTGTGGTGTATTTATTCGGACAGCCTTTTAATGTAAGGGATCTGATGAGTTCAAATCTATTGCGTATTCGGACAGTCTTGTGAGGAAAGGTTCTGACGAGTCCGAATCCGCACATTTTTTTTGATGTGAAACCCAAAAAGGCGCACTTCTTTTTGAAAACAAAAAAAACCCGCTACTCATTTTAGCGGGGAATTGAAATAAATATTAAGTTCCGAACCTTTCGTTGAGCTCTATATACTGTGTAGAGAGCTTCAGGAAGGTTTTTTTATCTTTCTTATCAATGGCCTGATCGATTTGTAAGGACAATTTTTCCTTTTCAGATTTTAACAGTGCTTCAGATAAAATCATATCGACGTATAAGTTTACCATGAATGCTTCTTTTGCCCTTTTGGGATTCATTGCACCGGATTTCATTAACTCTGTGTAAGATTTTTCTTTCATCGAAATCACCTCTGATGCCTTTTTGATATTATATAGGATTTCTGTATAGTTATCAACTGAATTTTTTAAAAATTTAGAAAAATATTCCTCGCAGGAAATTATGACTAATTTTTGAACATTTTGGTAATTTATAGAAAAGCGATGAATTGAAGGTTATGATGAAAATGGATAGGTTGTTTGCACTGGAATGCACCTGCTGAGATAGGGATTTGGACCTAGCTCCAAGCTTAGCATATCGTTTTAGTGCCAGAGATTTAATTGAAGGAGATGAAATAATGGAAAATGAAAGGTTAATTATTGAGGAGTATGAAATCAACTCTTCCACTGCGATTGTGATGCCAATGGAATACGGGACGAAAATTTTTTCGAGAGTTTACGAGCTTGAGGAGGAAACGATTTCTCCATTTAAACCCTTTGATCTGGTAAAAGAAAGCTGTTATGGTTTTGGTTCTAATTATGAAGGAAGGAAAGCAGCAACCAAGAAACTCATCGGGGCCACTCATAAAGTCCCCATAGCGATTTCCCCACTTATCTACCTTTTCCCAACAGCATCGCCTGAAAATCCTCAATGTGCATGGGTGGCACACGATCATGTTCTTGATTACAAAAAAGGAAAAATTAACGGGACAACGATTGTTAAATTTCAAAACAATCGCTATATTCTCCTCCACATTTCAACTCGTTCTTTTGAAAATCAGTTAATTCGTACGATGATGTTAAAGTCAAAGCTTTCAAAAAACGATGATGAATTAATTCCGAGAGCGGTTTATGCGAACAAGTTACGAAAGCAGCGAGCCGCTGCTGAAGATTCTGAACAGTATAGCTGGTAAGTCGTACTGTATACTAGATACTGAGATGCGTCAAATAGAACTCTAGTAGTTCTTGAACTTTGTTACGAATTCTTGGGTTGAAATAATTATGTTGTTCCTCATAGCCTTTGTAGAGAAACGTATACATAGTAAACGCCTCATCTCTTTTTAATTCAAATACTTTTAGATTGTTTTGTTTCATATATTTTTTTACTTGCGCTAATTCCGTTTGGATGGTCTTCATCGATTTTTCAATGAGATTTAAATAGGGCTGTTTAAGCTTAAAGGGACCTTGATTAATAATCGTTAAATCTCGATTTAAAATGGTGAGGACCATGGGCAAGTATATCGCCTTCTCAATGATATCCCGATCTTCTTCAGGGATTCTAGTCATACATCAATCACCCTTTTCAAACGTATGTTCGTATTTATTTTATATAAAGTATATGCATTTGGCAAGAACGTATGTACGAATCTGGTTTATTTTTATTATTTGTAAAAAAATGAAGATAAAAAGAAGGAGTATTTATTTCAATTATCGAAATAAATAAAAGATTGAAATATGGAGGGGATTAAAATGTCGAAAAGGTATTTAAAAGCGGAAGACTTATACGAATTGAAATCAGCTGCAGACCCACGCTTAAGTACAAATGGAAAAGATCTTGTATATGTGGAGACGAGTATTTCAGAAGAAAAAGATGAGTATGTATCTAATCTTTTTTACATAAATATTGAAGAAAAAAAAGCTCCAGTTCAATGGACTTATGGAGATCATCGCAATCATTCGCCGCGCTGGTCACCTACAGAGGATGAGCTTGCCTTTGTTTCAAATCGTAGTGGAAAAAATCAAATTTATGTTATACATGTAGATGGCGGAGAAGCACGCCAAATGACAAATTCTATTTATGGTGCATCTAATCCAGTCTGGTCACCAGATGGAAAGAAAATCGCCTTCAACATATCTTTAACTGCAGATGGAACATTAGAAGATGGGGAAAAGAAAGAAGAAAAAAAATTAGTTCCACTTGAAGTGGATAAAATGAAATATAAATCAGATTCTGCTGGTTTTTGGAACGGAAAATATTCACAAATTGCCATTGTTGATATAGCTACAGGGAAAGTGGAACTAGTAACAGAAGGTAAGCGTGATTATCAACTACAAGGCTGGTCACCAGATGGGAAATCGCTAGCGGTATCAGCTGACTTCAGTGAGAATTTAGATTTCTCCTTTATAAATGATATATATTTACTTGATTTACATACGAAGGAATTTGAAAAAATCACACCAAGCACAGGATTCTTCGGTGGGGTTACATGGTCTCCAAATGGAAAGTATATTGGACTTCTTGGCCATGAAAGGGAATTTGAGAATGCAACATTAATGAAAATTTGGGTGTATGATACAGAACAAAAGGAACTAACTTGCCTCACAGCGGAATCGGATTTATTAATTGGTGATTTTGCGATTGGTGATTTTCAACAAGGAGCGGTTTCACCAGGATTACTTTGGGCAAAAGATAATGAGAGCTTCTATTTCCTAGCTTCTGATCATGGGAATACGGTTGTTTATTATGGCTCCTTAAAAGGAGAGATATATCCTGCATTACTAGATAAACAGCATGTCTACGGTATAACAACTGGCGGAGCAATAAATCGAGCAGTTGTGGCGATTAGTAAGCCGACATTACAAGGTGAATTATTTTTACTCGACGTTCCAACAGGAGAACTTACTCAATTAACGAATGTAAATAACGAGTATGCTAATGAAGTAACATTAGCAGAAGTAGAGGAAATTGAATTCAAATCAAAGGATGATTGGGATCTTCATGGCTGGTTAATGAAGCCGGCCCATTTTGAAGAAGGGAAGAAATATCCACTTATTCTTGAAATTCATGGTGGGCCGCATGCGATGTACGCAAATTCCTACTTCCACGAATTTCAAATGCTTGCAGCAGAAGGATATGCCGTCCTTTTCATCAATCCAAGAGGCAGCCATGGTTACGGACAAAAATTTGTCGATGCGGTACGTGGAGATTACGGTGGCAGAGATTACGCAGATTTAATGGAAGCAGTCGATTATGCATTAGAAAAATACAATTTTATTGATGAAAATCGATTAGGGGTAACAGGTGGAAGCTATGGTGGCTTCATGACGAACTGGATTGTAGGCCATACAAATCGCTTCAAAGCAGCAGTCACCCAACGTTCGATCTCCAACTGGATTAGCTTTTATGGGGTCAGCGATATCGGCTACTATTTCAATGCATGGCAAATTAAGAGTGAGCTTGAAGATGTAGAAACATTATGGAAGCATTCCCCACTTGCATACATTGGCAACGTAGAAACACCGCTTCTCATTTTGCATAGTGAAAAAGATTTCCGGTGCCCAATTGAACAAGCTGAGCAATTATATATTGCCTTAAAACATCGCAAGAAGGAAACAAAATTTGTTCGCTTCCCAGAATCTAATCACGAATTATCGCGAAGTGGAAAACCAAGTTTAAGAATTGCTCGATTAAATTACATTTTAAATTGGTTTAAAGAGTATATTAAATAATGAAGAACAATTAACCGCAAAGCATCATGTTTTGCGGTTCTTTCATTCTCTTTATCGATTCTTGCAACCATCCTAGCTAATTAAAATAGAAAATATTACCGATTTTTGATACTCTTAAATAAAGATGGTAGTGGAGCATGGTCTATCTGAAAGGCTCCTTTCGCATACATTGTTTATTTTCTTTCGAAAAAAACTTGTTGTCTGGGTTTTTACAAATCACCACAATCTATACGAAAACAGCAATCTGAAAAGAACATATTTTAATTATGAAACTTCTTAGAAGAAAAGAGTGTCTAATATAGTAGAAATTTGTTGATTGATGGGACTGGTTTATTAGATGAGATATGAAAAACAAAAGCAAAAGAAAAAAAGAAAATGGCGGGTTATCCTGCTACTCCTTTTATTATTAATTGCAGTACCACTTGGATACACTTATTTTCAATATCAGCAAGGAGTGTCCCAGTCTTCTGAAAAGGCCGAGGGGAATCCGATTTTACAAGAGGAATACGAGTTTAATGGGAAACAGGACGAATATGGTGGAACGAATGTCCTTTTACTAGGGAGTGATTCTCGTGGAGAAGAACAAGCGCGGACCGACACGATTATGATTGCTAGATACCATCCAGATAAAGGTACATATAAGCTAATCTCCGTTATGAGAGATTCTTTTGTTGACATACCTGGGTATCGCAAAAACAGAATAAATGCAGCCTTTGCCCTTGGGGGTCCAGAACTCCTCAGGGAAACGCTCAAAGAAAACTTCGACATAGATATTCAATACTATGCGATTGTAGATTTTGAAGGATTTGTTCAACTAATAGATGAAGCTTTTCCAAACGGTGTCGAAGTCGATGTTGAAAAGAAAATGTCACAAAATATTGGCGTGACGCTACAGCCAGGCCTTCAACACTTAGATGGAGAGCATTTACTTGGCTATGTTCGTTTTCGTCATGATGCTATAGGAGATTTTGGGAGAGTAGAGCGTCAGCAAAAAGTGGTCAAGGAAATTGGTTCACAGCTTACAAACATTCAAACGATCTCCAAGCTGCCAAAACTAATTGGGGTCGTCACACCGTTTATCAATACGAACATGGATACAGGAGATATGTTGTATATTGGAAAGGACTTCCTCTCCAAAGAGAATCGTAACATTGATACGCTCACCATCCCAGTTGATCAATCATGGGAAAATGCGAATGTCAACGGGGCGGAAGTATTGTCTATTGATACAGAAAAAAATAAAGAAGCAATTCACGAATTCCTTGCAGAATAAAAAGGGAGATACTTAATGGACGTCGAAGTATTAAAAGAATGGATAACCTTAGAAAATATTATGGAAATCATAGAAAAGTACCGATCCTTCGGGCCAATACCAGGAATTTTATTACCAATGGTCGAAGCATTTATTCCTTTCTTACCATTAGTTCTGTTTGTGATGGCAAATGCAAATGCTTTTGGATTGTGGTTTGGATTCCTATTCTCATGGATAGGAGCATCAGTGGGGGCATATCTTGTATTTCTATTAATAAGGCGTTTTGGACAGAAACGATTCTTTGCCTTTTTAAAGAGAAACCCCAAGGTGCAAAAGCTAACAGCATGGGTGGAAAGGCATGGGTTTGGCCCACTATTTTTGTTATTATGCTTTCCTTTTACCCCATCAGCTGTTGTCAATATCGTCGCTGGTTTATCGAAAATAAGCATTTATCAATACATGCTTGCAGTATTTACGGGGAAAATGGTGATGGTTTTTATGATCAGCTTTGTCGGTCATGATATCCGCTCCCTTATTACACAGCCTACAAGAACTGCGATAGTAGGAGTTGTTATTTTTATCCTTTGGCTAGTTGGAAAACAAATAGAGATTCGCTTAAACAATGGCGTTAAAAAGGAAAGACAACGCACATAAGAATGTGTATGACAAACAATGGGATGGGGGAGATCGCTTTGTTAGAAGATGTGAAAAAAGAAGGGTTAGAATGGATGAAAGCAATCGGGATCGGCTTAATTATTTTTGTTTTCATACGTGCTTTTTTCTTTTCGAATTATGTCGTGGAAGGGGAATCCATGATGCCAACTCTCCAGGATGGAAATAAGTTGATTGTGAACAAAATCGGTTTTCAAATGGAAGATTTAGACCGGTTTGATGTCATTGTTTTTCATGCTAACGAGGAAGAAGACTTTGTAAAGCGGATCATTGGTTTACCTGGAGACACGTTAGAGTATAAGGATGACCAGCTTTATGTGAATGGGAAAAAGGTAGATGAACCGTATTTAGATAAATATCGCTATCAAGGGCTAGCGAGAAGGCTTACAGAAGATTTTACGTTACTTGAAAAAACTGGTGAAGAAGTTGTCCCAGAAGGAAAGCTATTTGTGTTAGGGGATAATCGTTTAGGAAGTTGGGATAGTCGCCAATTCGGCTTTATTTCAGTCGAGCAAGTAGTAGGCAAGGTGAATTTACGTTATTGGCCGCTTGATCATATGGACGTTTCTTTTTAAACATAATCTTACATAAAAAATCGAGCTTTCATTTCAGCTCGATTTTTTTATGCATTCATTTTAACCTGTTTTTTCTCTTGTATTAAATCTTGCGTTAGAAACGTTCCTAGAATAAAGTTAATGACAAATAGTCCCACAAGTAGTAGGAGCACGAGTTGGAAATTTAAGAGCAATACAACAGGTGAAGCAATGCTTGCGCCTGCTAAAAGAACAAAGGAATACAGTGTGAGTGCTTTTGCTCGATGAACGCCTCCTAAAGTACCGATCAATGTAATGATCGTGGGAATGAGCAGGGAGATCGATGCGACAAATAAAATTGACAAAAGCATTAACGCAAATAGGCTATGAAATATACTCATCGAAATCAAGCTGCTGATGCCAATGATAAACCCAGTAAACATCGTGCGTTCTACGCCGAATTTCTCAATCATTTTTCCGGTAAACAAGGAAAGAATCGCTCCTGTCAGCCCCACTGCACGTAAACTAAAAAGTTGCTCAGATGCGCCATTCAAAAAACGCCCAATAGCATCATATAGGGAAACGAAGGAAAATAGTAGAGTGAAGGTGATCCCGTAGCATTTGATGATGGACTTATTCATAAGTAAGGAAGTCATAATGGAAACAACAGACCGATTTTCCCGTAATGGCAATTTTGACGTTGGTAAAATAAGTACACTAAGAACAGAAAGGACAAAATAACAACTTGCAAAAAAATAGTAGACCATATTCCATGTGAACAGAGTTGTAATTGTCGAGCTAAGCAATTGACCAAGGATTCCGGCCACCAGAAAACCGGTATTAATAAAGACAAGAAGCAGTGTCCTTTTTCTTTCTGAATAAAGATCAAACGCTAAAGCAAAGGCAGCTGGGGCAAAGCTGCCAAGTGTTAAGCCCTGAAGACAACGGGCAAAGTAAAGGCTGAACGTCCCATCTACCAATCCGACCATTAGGGTTGAACAAGTCGCTGCAATCATTCCGACAATGATAACGTTTCTTCGCCCGAATCGATCGGAAGCCGGTCCGAAATAAAGGAGACCGATTGCATAAAAGAGGGAAAATAAACTTCCTGCAAGGACGACATGACTTTCATGAATGTGTAAACTTTTAGAAACGTTTTCATAGATAGGTATCAGTGTATAAATATTACTGGCCACAAAGATTCCGGTGATGGTCAGTAAGACAGCCGTTAATTTTAATCGAATTTCCACTACAATCACCACCTACCCTACAATATGCTATGTTGAAGGATTAGGTAGGTTGTTTCAAAGAGAGGGATGCTATTTTAATGTAAATCCTTCTTCTTTTAAATATTGTGCAGCTTCATTATAGGAAGGGAAGGTTCCATCAAGATTTAATCCAGCATAGACGTTCCACATCTCATCTTCATATACGAGAATGAGCGTGAAATGCTCGTCATTAATCCAATACTCTTCTTCTTCCGATTCACCAACGATAGCTGATTCGACCGTTGATCTCGGAGCTAGTGATTGAATCGCTTGTTCGATAATCTTTCGTAGCTCTTGTGCTGAAAAATCACGAATATTGACCATTCCTTTATGGTCTGGGTTGTAATCTTCAAGGAATTGTGCATAAACAAAACCGTTCCCGTTAGGATGTAAATGATAGACCACACTCTTTTTCTCAAATAGACTTTCTTCATAATGGAAATTAACGCGTCCAAGCGATACATTGTGACGTGTTAATTGAGGGAAGGATTCACAAATCTGCAGTTTTTCTTCAAATGATAACATGGTGCCTCCACTAAAATTGGATTTTGAATTCGATTCATTATACCATTAGTAGTATGGTTAACAAAGACAGTGGAAATACGAGGTGCAAAACATGACGGAAGGCAGTTATCGTAAGAATATTCATACAGGACTAGAAGTTGAAATTGTCCTAAAAAAGGACCAACGAACGGGAAAATTAACAAAAGGAATTGTGAAAGACATATTGACCAATTCCACCTATCATCCCCATGGAATTAAGGTGCGATTGATGGATGGACAAGTGGGAAGAGTGCAGAAGCTGAACTAAATGTTTCAGCTTCTATTGTGTTTTTTAGGAATTTATAAATTCCCTCGATTTCATGTTCGAATAAACGGTAGGAATATCGGCATGAAAAAATAACAGGAAAAATTCCGCTTAATGAGCAACCATCATGAAAAAGAGCCAAAATAACAGGAAAAATTCCTGCTATTCCCTCGAAAAATGCCAAAATCAACGCTTTTGCCCTTCATAAGCGGAAAATCTTCCGTTATTTCTCCTAAAAGGGAGTCCATCGAGGAGATAACAGGAAAAATTCCGCTTAAGGGTGAGAGATGGTTGGATCGACTGACAAACCGGAAGCTTCCTACATTTTGTAGGAGCTTTGTTCATAACCCCCGTGCTGGATGAATAAAGTGTATTAAAAGGACAAGCCAAAAATATGTAAAAAGTGTCAGTCTTTGAAAGACGAAAAACCCCTTAAATTTATGGTAAGATGTGAGTAGACTTCATAAGTGAAATAGCAGAGTGGGGTTTTTGGGAGGGTAAGAAATGTCTATAAGACTTTTAATCGGTAGATCAGGTACAGGGAAAACAACCTTTTGCATAAATGAGATGCAGGAAAAAATGAAACATGATCCAAATGGGGATCCGATCATTTACTTAGTCCCTGAGCAAATGACATTTCTATCAGAATATAAATTAATTTCAACCCCTGATTTAGGTGGGATGATTCGAACTCAAGTTTATAGCTTTTCTCGCTTAGCCTGGAGAATCCTTCAGGAAACTGGTGGAATAAGCCGTTATCATATCAATAGCGTCGGTGTTAGCATGCTGATTCGAAAAATTATTGAAGATAAAAAGGAAGAATTAAAGCTATTCGAAAAAGCAGCAGATAAAAACGGTTTTATTGTGCAAATGGAGATGTTGTTAACCGAGTTTAAACGATATCTTGTTAAACCGGAAGAATTAGCGACAAACGCAGTCGCAAATGACTCAAATGAAAAAGTATTGCAGGACAAGCTGCATGATTTAGAAATCATATACCAAGCATTTGAAGATGCCATGTTTGATAAATATATAGATTCAGAGGATTATTTGAAATTGTTAGGGGAGCAAATAGCGTCATCGACTTATTTGCAAAACGCTAGTATATATATCGATGGATTCTATAGCTTTACCCCACAGGAGTACATGATTATCGAACAGTTAATGAAGCACTGCAAGGAGATTACGGTATCCTTAACTTTAGACAGGCCATTTCATCATGAAGCTCCAGATGAGCTTCATCTTTTTCGTATGTCGGGAGAAACGTGCCAGACCTTATACGAAATGGCTAAGGTAGAAGGACTACAGGTAGAAGAAATCTTATTTCAGGAACAATTTAGATTAGCTCACGATTCGCTGCAGCATGTAGAAACCTTTTTTGACCATCGTCCTTCAGTTTCTTATGAAGGGACACCACTGGTGCACTTAGCACAAGCGGTCAATCGAAGAGCGGAAGTGGAAGGAATTGCTCGAACAATCCGCAAGCTAGCGAGAGAAGAGGATTATCGCTATCGTGACATCGCCATTTTATTAAGGAATGGTCAGGAGTATCACGATCTCATCGAAAATATATTCACTGATTATGAGATTCCCGTGTTCATCGACCAAAAAAGAACGATGCTGAACCATCCTTTAGTGGAATTGATTCGCTCAAGTCTAGAAGTGATTAATGGCTTTTGGAGATATGAACCTGTTTTTCGTGCTGTCAAAACCGAACTTCTTTTTCCAGAAAAAGCAAACCCCCACAGGCTTCGAGCGAAAATGGATCAGCTTGAAAATTATGTGCTTGAACATGGAATTCAAGGGGGTAAGTGGACGAAAAAGGAACGTTGGAAGTATCGTCGCTTTAAAGGATTAGAGTTAGAAAACGTTGCGCAGACGGATGTGGAAAAGGAAAGAGAAGATGAGTTGCATCAATTGAGGACGATGATCTCTGATCCCATTCTGCGCCTAACTAGGCGATTGAAAAAAGCAGTGACTGGAAGAGAGCTTTGTGGAGCTTTATATCAATTTTTAGAAGAACTTGATATTCCAGCAAAATTAGAAAACTGGAAATTAAAAGAGGAAGAAGCAGGGAATTTAATTCAAGCACGGGAGCATGACCAAGCTTGGAACGGAATCATTGATCTGCTTGATCAATTTGTGGAAATGCTAGGAGAAGAGGAGATTCCCTTGAAAAAGTTTGCTGCTATTCTTGATGCAGGGATGGAATCACTCCGTTTTTCGCTTGTGCCACCTGCTATCGATCAAGTACTAGTAGCAGATTTAGAGAAATCAAGATTGACAGATATTAAGATTGCGTTTGTGATTGGATTAAATGAAGGAGTGCTTCCTGCGAAGTTTTCTGAGGATGGCCTTTTTGCGGATGAGGAGCGGGAGAGATTAGTGACTCGAGGAATCGAGATTGCTCCTAGCAGTCGAAAGAAATTATTAGATGAGGAATTTCTCGCTTATAATGCCTTTACGACCGCATCGGATCGTATATATGTGAGCTATCCTTTGGCGAATGATGATGGGAAAGCATTAATGCCTTCATTGTATATTCATAGGCTCATAGAAATGTTCCCACAAATTCAGTCTCAGCAATATATTCAAGAAATCTCAGAGCTTTCTGAACTGGAACAACTAGAATATATTTCCCATGAAGAAACAGGCTTATCTCTTTTAACCACACAACTACAGCTGAAAAAGAGAAACTACCCGATATATGAAATGTGGTGGGATCTGTACAATTTTTATGTGACCAATCCAAATTGGAGCGCGCGGGCAAAAAAAGTTCTTCAAAGCTTGAATTTTAAAAATGAGTCCACCCAGCTTTCAGAGGATACGAGTAAAGAATTGTATTCTGACGTCATTCAAGGCAGTGTTTCGCGAATGGAGTTATTTTCCTCTTGTCCATTTTCCCATTTTGCACAACACGGTTTGAAGCTGAGGGAACGACAAGTTTTTCGTTTAGAAGCACCAGATATTGGGGAATTATTCCATGGTGCCCTCAAATACATCGTGGAAACGGTGATGGTTGGGGAAAAGTCATGGGATAGTATGACACAGAAGGAGATTGAAAAGCTAGCAAAGGAAGCGGTTGAACTTTTAGCACCTAAACTGCAGCATGAAATTTTGTTAAGCTCGAATCGTCATCATTATATAAAAAGAAAATTAGAAGAGATTATTAAAAGAGCATCGCTCGTCTTGCAAGAGCATGCAAAGGCGAGTGGCTTTGCCCCTGTTGGTCTTGAACTTGGTTTTGGACCAAAGCAGAAGCTGCCACCTTTAAAATTCTCCTTGCGAAACGGAACAAAGATGGAGCTCATCGGTCGAATTGACCGAGTGGATAAGGCTGAGGATGAGAAAGGTGTATTCCTTAGAATTATGGATTACAAGTCGAGTGCAAAAGATGTGAACTTAAATGAAGTGTATTACGGATTAGCCTTGCAAATGCTAACCTATCTCGATATTGTGATAACGAACTCAAAAGTGTTGATTGGGAAAGAAGCAGACCCCGCTGGAGTACTTTACTTCCATGTTCACAATCCCCTTGTCAATACGAGTAAGATGCTAACTCTAGATGAGCTAGATGATCAGTTGTTTAAGAAATTTAAAATGAACGGCTTAGTGTTAGGAGAAGAGAAGATAATCCGCATGATGGATAGAACGATTGAAACAGGTGATTCTTCCATTATTGCAGCAGGAATTAAGAAGGATGGGACACTGACGAAGCGTTCAAAGGTGGCAAGTATTGATGAATTTGATCAGTTAAGGCGTTATGTTCGTCATTTCTATGTGAAAACAGGAAATGCGATTGCAGGTGGGGATGTGCAAATTTCCCCATATAAGCTAAAAGATCGCAAGCCATGTACATTTTGCTCCTTTAAATCGGTTTGTCAATTTGATGAATCGTTAGAAGCGAATGATTATCGTAATCTTCCAGCCCATTCGAAAGAAGACATTTTACAGATGATGAGAAAGGAGGAGGGAAACGATGAAGATACCAACTAAACCGCTTGATGCAACCTGGACTGATGATCAGTGGAAGGCGATATGGGCAAGTGGTCAGGATATCCTCGTTGCAGCGGCTGCTGGTTCAGGAAAGACGGCCGTTCTAGTTGAACGAATGATTAATAAGATTATTTCAACGGAAGATCCGATAGATGTGGACCAACTATTAGTCGTCACTTTTACAAACGCCTCTGCCGCAGAAATGAGACATCGAATTGGAGAAGCATTAGAAAAAGCGATTAATGCCAATCCTTCCTCCAAGCATCTTCGCAAACAGCTAAGTCTGTTGAATCGAGCATCGATTTCGACACTCCATTCTTTTTGCTTAGAGGTGATTCGTAAATATTATTATCAGATTGATGTTGATCCAGGCTTTCGTATTGCTGATGAAACGGAAGCGCAGTTATTAAGGGATGAAGTAATGGAGGAGCTTTTTGAAGAAGAGTATGGCAAAAAGGGAAATGAGCCATTTTTCGAGTTAGTTGATACGTTTTCAAATGATCGGAGTGATGTCGCTCTTCAAGACATCATTCGTGAAATCTATGATTTTGCCCAATCGAATCCAGCTCCAAGTGCCTATTTGCAATCGATGAAGGAAATGTACGCTGTAAATGAAGAAATGACGATTGAAGAACTGCCGTTTGTCGATGTGCTCCTGTTTGATATCGAGCTTCAATTAAAGGGGGCGAAGGACTTACTAGAAAGCGGCTTACAATTAACGAAGCTACCAGGGGGACCTGCCCCGAGAGCAGAGAACTTCATTGACGATATTCGAATCGTTGACAGCCTTCTTGAAGCAAAACAAATATCGTGGGACGAGCTCTATTTACGAATGCAGGCAGAATCCTTTTCAAGAGCAAAAACGTGCCGTGGTGATGAGTATGATAAAGAACTTCTTGATAAAGGGCAAAAGCTACGTGATAAGGCGAAAAAAATCGTTCAAACCGTTAAAGATGAGCTGTTTTCTAGAAAGCCAGCAAGCTTTATCCGTGATATAAAAGAAATGGCTCCCCATATTCACACCCTCGTTCAGCTAGTGGAAAGCTTTGCTGGCCGCTTTGCGGAAGTGAAAAAGGAAAAAGGATTAGTCGATTTTGCCGATTTAGAGCATTTGTGCTTGCAAATTTTGTCAGATAAAGAGGGGAAACTTACTCCTTCCGATGCTGCGCTTTCGTATCGCAATCAGTTTAAAGAAGTGTTTGTTGATGAATATCAGGATACGAATATGGTGCAGGAAGCCATTCTCCAGCTCGTTACGAAAGAAGGGGAAGAGCATGGAAATATGTTCATGGTAGGGGATGTGAAGCAGTCCATCTACCGCTTTCGTCTTGCTGAACCGAATTTATTTTTAGGAAAATACTTACGCTTTACTTCAGATGGTGAAGGTACGGGATTGAAAATTGATCTGGCGCGGAATTTCCGTAGTCGCAAGGAAGTATTAGACGGGACGAACTTTCTTTTTAAACAGCTGATGGGAAAAACGGTTGGTGAAATTGACTATGATGAAGCGGCAGAACTCGTACAAGGTGCCAGCTATCCAGAAACGGAGCATCCGATCGAATGGATCTTGATCGAGCAAGAGGGTAAAGATGATTCCGATGCGGATGATGATGGGTCGAGCGAGCTCCAATTTGATGCAGCTGAACTTGAGAAATCGCAATTAGAAGCTCGAGTGATGGCCAGAAAAATTAAAGAAATGATTGCCGAGAGAAAAGAAATTTACAACGGAAAAACAAAATCGACTCGACCAATGATGTATCGAGATGTCGTAATTCTTCTTCGCTCAATGACGTGGGCACCACAAATTATGGAGGAGTTTAAAGAAGCAGGGATTCCTATCTATGCGAATCTTTCAACTGGATACTTTGAGGCGACAGAAGTCTCCATTATGATGTCTCTTTTGAAAATAATTGATAATCCGTATCAAGACATTCCATTGGCAGCTGTCCTCCGCTCTCCTATCGTAGGCTTGGATGAGGAAGAGCTTGCTCAAGTAAGGATTCAAAAGAAACATGGTTCCTTCTATGAAGCGTTGGAGTTCTTTTGCCAGCAACGAGCAGCAGAGGCAACAGAAGCGATCCAAAGTAAGCTAATGCCTTTTATGGAAGGTCTTCTAAGTTGGAGAAAGAAAGCGAGACAAGGAGCCTTAGCTGAGTTAATTTGGCAATTGTACAGAGATACGAAATTTTACGATTTTGTCGGTGGACTTCCAGGTGGAAAGCAACGTCAAGCCAATTTGCGTGCTTTGTATGATCGAGCAAAACAGTATGAAAGTACTTCGTTTCGAGGGTTGTTCCGTTTTCTACGCTTTATTGAGAGAATGACTGATCGTGGAGATGACCTCGGGGCCGCTCGTGCTTTAGGTGAACAGGAAGATGTTGTTCGAATGATGACGATTCATAGCAGTAAAGGCTTGGAGTTTCCCGTTGTATTTATTGCAGGAACAGCACGCCAATTTAATATGATGGATTTGCGCAAGGCACAGATGCTTGATAAGGACCTCGGTTTTGCGACTAAGTATATTAATGCAAAGAAGAGAATTTCCTATCCATCCCTTCCACAGCTTGCTTTTAAGCGAAAAAAGAAACTAGAAATGCTGGCCGAGGAAATGAGGGTGCTCTACGTTGCACTCACCCGGGCTAAGGAAAAATTATTTTTACTATCGTCTGTGAAAGAATTAGATAAAAAGCTAGTTGAGTGGTCTAAGGAGTTAGCAAATCGAGAATGGTTGTTAAAGGAATACGATCGAGCTTCAGCCAAAAGCTATTTAGATTGGATCGGACCTGCTTTAATTAGACATCAAGATGGGGCAGTGCTTCGTGATGATGTAAGTCTTGACTCCCTTGTTCCCACAGAAATTAGTAGCCATCCTTCTTCTTGGAAAATAGAAGTATGGAAGGCGAATGACTTAATAGGAAATGAAGAAGAGCAAACGGGTGCAAAAGACGATCTAATGGAGCGTGTTGAAAAAGGACTGCCAGTTGATGTCCAGTCCGACTGGAAAGAGCGAATTGAAGACCAGTTACGTTGGCAATATGAATTTAAAAGTGCCTCAGATCATCGTTCCAAACAATCGGTTTCTGAGATGAAACGTCAATGGGAAATGATTGACGAAGAAAGTGGGAAAGATTTGCTCACATTTTCAAAGCCTGTTTTCAATCGACCTCGTTTTATGCAAGAAAAAACGATTACACCAGCTGAAAGAGGAACTGCAATGCATATGGTCATGCAGCATGTGAATCTGGAAAGAGCGATTACAGTAGATTCAGTTTCTGCTCAACTTGATGAGATGGTGGTAAAAGAGCTACTCACTGAAGAACAGAAACAAGTAGTCGATGTAGAACAAATTGTGAAATTTTTTGATTCAGAGCTAGGGATGCGAATGCTAGAGGCACATTCTCTGCAACGAGAAGTTCCGTTCAGTGCTGCTTTTTTAGCTTCCACAGTTTATTCCGACTGGAAGAGTGGAAATGAACCGATTCTTGTTCAAGGGATTATCGACTGTGTATTTGAGGATGAAGCAGGTTTAGTGCTAGTCGATTACAAAACAGATAGAATTCATGATCGCTACAAAGGCGGCTTTGAACAAGCGAAGCCAATCCTTGAAGAACGGTACCGCGTCCAACTCAATCTTTATACACAAGCATTAGAACAAATTATGAAGAAGCAAGTAGTGGAGCGCTATTTATTTTTCTTTGATGGCGGGCATGTTTTGAAGATATGATTTGAATGAAAAGTCCTCATGCACAATTAGCAAGCATGAGGACTTTTCGATTTGGAGGTGTACAAATCAATGTTTGAGAAAAGAACTTTAATTATTGCCGGCTAATGGCTGATCGACAAGATTCGTATCTAATGTGTTGCTAGCGCTAATCAGATTATTTGTAATGATAAAACCACCCGTGTTCCCAGCTCCAGAGCCTGACATTGATTTTGAGGCACTTTTTGGAGAAATAAAGAGGGAATCTCCAAATTGAAGGACTCCCCCACCTAAATTGATTACTTGAACAGGTCCTACAATTGCAGGCATACCAAACACCCTTTTCTTTATGGAATAAACATTTCATTTGCAAATTTAATGGTGCACGTTAAGGTGAAAAACGAACATAGTCAAGATAAATGAGCTGATTCACCCACGATATAGTAACAAGCACATTTAAGTTATTTTTTTCGTTTTTTAATGGATCGTCGTATATTATGAAATCGATTTAAATGCCTATTAAAATAGTATGTTTTTTAAACAATAATGTTACTGGCCACGATCATGAAGATGGCGAATATGCTTAATTCTTGATTCCATATAGACATTTTTCGTATTTCCAATATGAACAATTGAAGAAGTCGAAACCCCGGTTATATCAATAAAGCCCACCTTGATGATTGGATTTATTGTAAAAGTTTCAAAGGAAACCTCTTCGAATATAGGTTCCATTGGGATCGTTTCTGTAAAAATATCAAAATTGGTAAATTTCATTTCGTTGCCAAAGAAAATTTCATGTTCACGTTGAACAGCAATGGCACGAGAAAATGCCTGAATTTGAGAAGAGTCTCCGATTTCAAGGGTGGAAACGATTGATAAGGAGTTAATGGTAATTCGCTCAACAGAAGAGGTCCTTTTGTTCAACATGTCGTCATTACCCCTGAGGATTCAATGGTACATAGGGACCGATAATGAGAGATTCTGCAGGTGTATCAAAAATAGAAGAAAGTTGAATGGTTTCGGCATCTCCAATTAAAACAAGAGAGGAGCTTGAAACGGCCTCCACTTGCATAGTACCTATCTTAAATTCTCCATTATGAACTTGTAAATTCATGTGATTATTCATCCTTTCGAGTAGAAGCGTTAGGGAGATTGCTTAAAAAGGCAAAAACGGCGTTCCCTATATCTTTTTTCATTTGTTCAAAAATACCATCAGTCATTTTTTGTGAAGCTTCGTCGCTACGTTCTTTCTCAGGAATTTGTGCAAGATAGTGATCAATGCGAGCAGGTAGCTGTTTTTTTAGGTCATTTTTAATAAAATCATGATAAGAATCATCTACTTTTATTTGCAATTGTTCTTCATATTCTTTAATTAGAGAAGGTAAATCTTTATCCAAGTACTCTTCAACTCGTTGTTCTAGATCTCTTAGTGGCTTCCACTTTTTTTTCATAGAAGGATTGGTCGCAAGCTGTTTGTTCTGAACTTCGAAATCCTCTATTCCTTCTAAGTCAGATGGATTTAAGCCAATATTTAAAGTGCCTTCTAATGTTTCAACCTTCAATTGATCAAATTTATATTCGATTGTTCCTACATGTATAGGGGGTTTCGAGCGAACGTCCTTTAATTCATCTGTTAAATTCTTGACCTTTTTTTCTAACGCAACAATTCTTTTTTCCTGTGCCTCTACAAAGTGATGGAGTTTCTCCAAATACGAATAAAATTCGCTGTTCATATCGTCCCACCGCCTCCTGCTGGAGGTGCTAAGGGTACGGAAGGAACATGTAGATAGTCTGATTCAATTTCCTCTGGCTTAAGCGGTTCTGGAGCAGGTTCTGTAAAGCCACCAGTATTATACAAATGACTGGATGGTTTAATAATCCCAGCACTTCCAATTTGAAGTACACAGGAATTAGCAAGACTCCCTACTCTAAAATTATTTATGACAATCGATTGTTGAATGTAAAAATTCATAGAATCACACCTTAATAGAGTTCTCCTAATTATTGAAAAGAATACTTTGATCAGCAACATCCTGATCGAACGTATTGGTTGAGCTATAGTTATTATGAACCTCTAAAACATCTCCCGTATTAAATGAGCCTGCACCTGCAAAGGTTTTTACAGAGGCAATGGGCATGATTTTGTAGACATCCCCAATATTAAAGACAGAGCTTGTTCCGATAGCATTGACTTGGGCAATCCCAACAATAGCTGGCATATGCAACATCCTTTGTAATTAAGTTTCCTTCCTTATCCTATGTACTTTATGGGCAAATGTGAGAAAAAAGCCCAATATAAAAATAGACGTCGTCTCATCCAACAGAACATGCTAAAATAAAATCAATTAAGAATATTTAGAAAAAGGAAAGGGGATTCAATGATGTATGTGCCATTAGTGTTGCCTCAATTTTTAGATCGTGCCGTTCAGTTGTATGGAGATAAACAGGCGATCATTTGTGATGAAAGAGTTTTTACATATCGACAGCTAAATGAAAGGGTCCAAAGATTATCACATGGTCTTCAGAAGTTGGGAATTCAAAAAGGGGACCGGGTTGCTTATTTAGCTCCCAATTCTGTTGAAATGCTCGAAGGGTTTTACGGTGTATTTCAGCTTGGTGGAATTATGGTCCCGTTAAATATACGTTTAAAACCAGATGATTACTTATTTATATTAAATCACAGTGAGTCTAAAGTGTTGTTTGTTGATCAAAATTTATATGACCTTATTGTGCCAATTAAGGACAAATTGCAAACTGTTGAGAAAATTATTGTTCATTATAAGGATGATACAACGGAAGAGTTAGGCTATGACGATTGGCTTTCTGAACAAAATTCAGCTCGTTTTTCCCGCGTTGAAATTGATGAGAATGATGTGTGCAGCCTTCTCTATACAAGTGGCACAACTGGAAATCCAAAAGGGGTTATGCTCACCCATCGTAATAATTATTTACATGCTCTTAGCTCAATGCATCATCTGAAGGTGACAGATGAGGACGTTCTCTTACATGTCTTGCCCATGTTCCATGTAAATGGATGGGGATCTCCTTTTTACTACACGGCAAATGGGGCGACCCAAGTTTGCTCTCGAAAAACGACACCAGAAACGATTTTTGCCGCATTAGAAAAGCATAAGGTAACGGTTATGCATATGGCTCCTACAGTGTTAAACTCACTGCTTCAATACTATGAAAAACATTCACCTAAATTGGAACAGTCGATTAGAGTTGTCATTGCTGGATCAGCTCCACCGCCGGCCTTTGTTACAAGAGTAGAAAAAGAACTCGGCTGGGGATTTATTCAAGTATACGGAATGACAGAATCGTCTCCACTCAGCTTAATATCGATGATCCGTTCCCATTTAAAGGAGCAGCCACTTCAAGAACAATACCGATTCAAATCGAAAGCGGGAATATCGATGATTGGCAATGAAGTGAAAGTCATCTCTGAGCAAGGAAAAGCAGTCGCCCATAATAGCAAAGAAATTGGTGAAGTAATCGTTAGAAGCAATGGAGTCATGCTAGGATATTGGAAGAATGAAGAGGCGACAATGGAAACGATTAAAAATGGGTGGCTTCATACAGGCGATATGGCGACCGTTGATGAATATGGTCATATTGATATCGTCGATCGGAAAAAAGATGTCATTATTAGCGGTGGTGAAAATATATCCTCGATTGAGGTAGAAGGAGTCCTGTACGATCATCCAGATGTGTTAGAAGCAGCTGTCATTGCCGTTCCTCATGAAAAATGGGGTGAGACTCCACATGCTTTTGTCGTTCTTAGAGATGGGAAAAGTGTATCTGAAGAAGATTTAATTGCTTTTTCAAGGGGGAAATTAGCCCATTTTAAAGCGATTACAGGCGTAAGTTTTGTTTCAGAATTGCCTAAGACGGCATCAGGGAAAATCCAGAAAGTCGTTTTACGAAATAATTTTTGGGAATCAACAGGAAAAGGTGGGAAATTTGTAAACTAGTAGAATGATCATTTAATGGGCTCCTTTAAGCTAGTAAAGCGCGTGAATAATTGCATGTCCATATCTTTCCATTTATAATTTGAAGTACATGACGAAGATAAAAGGGAGCCATTATGTATACTTTAGAAAAAGATAGAATTATATCTTTAGATATGATGAGGGGATTTTCTATATTAGGGATATTTCTTGTTAACATGCTATCCTTTCATTCCCCGATGCTTTATTTAGACCCCGCAACTTGGTGGGATTCTCCGCTAGATAAAGGGACATATGTCTTGATTGATATTTTTGTACAAGGAAGTTTTTATCCTTTATTTTCCTTACTATTTGGATATGGTTTAGTTTTATTATATGAGAGAACGCTGAAAAAAGGAGTGGCATTTTACCCACTTGTAACAAGGCGGTTAATGATGCTCCTTCTAATCGGAATGATCCATGCTTTTCTCATCTGGCATGGGGATATTTTGATCAATTATGCGATCTTTGGGTTTTTCTTGCTTCTTTTCTTAAAAGTATCAGGAAAATGGATGCTTATGATAGGGGGATTATTGTGGGTTATCCCCAATTTCCTTATATCAATTCTGTTTATCATTTCCACCTTGCTTGTTCCAGAAATAGATGGCTCTTCGATATATGACACAGCAATGGCTGAGCAATCTATCGCAGTGTATCAAACTGGCAGTTTTGTAGATATTTTTACACAAAGATGGAACGATTGGTATTTGGTCAATAACGTGGATAATGGAATATTTATGCTGTTTTCGATTTTTGCCTTCTTTTTAATCGGAGGAGGTGCGGCCAAGTTAAAATGGATAGAACGGGCTAAAGAATTACGGACTCCATTCATGCAGAGCCTTTTCCTCTTTATCATAATCGGACTGTTTTTTAAAGTTAGTCCATATTTGTTTCATGGTGGACTCACCTTTGAATACATCCAGGATTCTTTTGGTGGGCCAATGCTTGCGGTTGCTTATGCAGTAGGGATTGCGTTACTAGCAGATACGATAAAAGGAAGAAAATTATTAGGCTTTTTAGCACCTGTCGGAAAAATGTCAATGAGCAATTACTTATTACAATCTATCGTCTCGACGCTATTATTCTATTCTTACGGACTAGGATTTTACAATCAAATATCCGCTTTTACAGGGACAGTTCTCGTCTTTTTCATTTTTGCCTTGCAAGTTATTGTTAGTTCGTATTGGCTGAAAACGCATCAGTTTGGTCCAGTGGAATGGTTATGGAGAAGCATCACATATCAGAAAATACAGAGATGGAAGAAACCATAATAAGAGGAGATGATGGTATGAAATTTGTTACAGCACAAGATTCACAAGGGATTTTCGTAGGGGTTATGGATGAAGGAGAGAGTCGTGTTCTTCCATTAAATCGTGAAGAAACACTTGAAGAATGCATTGCAACAGAGGGCTTTTTTGAGCAGGCAATGGTTAGATTTCAGGAATCTACAGATGAACAGTTTATCAATATAGAAGAGGTCTCTCTTTTAGCTCCAATTCCGAGACCGAAGAAAAATATTTTTTGTGTTGGGAAAAACTATGAGGAACATGCAATTGAAATGGGGAGTAAGGACGATATTCCCGAACATATCATGGTTTTTACAAAAGCCCCTACAACAGTGATTGGACCAAATGAGTCCGTGTTACCTCATGAAGATATTACTTCTCAACTTGATTATGAGGGTGAATTAGCGGTTGTAATCGGCAAAAAAGGTAGAAAGATTAAGAAAGAAGATGCGTTAAACTATGTATTTGGTTATACGATTGTTAATGATGTAACAGCTCGAGATCTACAAGCGAAACATAAGCAATTTTTTATCGGTAAAAGCTTGGATACTTCTTGTCCGATGGGCCCATGGATTGTTCATTCATCCGCAATTGATAATCCAAATCAACTAAGTATCGAAACACGTATTAATGATGAAGTGAGACAGAAGTCCAATACAGAGAATTTTATTTTCCCAATTGAAGAAATCATCTCTGTTCTTTCGCAAGGATTAACGTTGGAACCAGGGGATATTATTGCGACCGGAACGCCTTCTGGTGTTGGAAAGGGCTTTAAACCACCTCGTTTTCTAAAAGCTGGAGACAAAATGGAAGTGACTGTCGAGAAAATTGGGACACTGGTGAATCAAATACAGGAAGATTGATGACTTGGACCCTTCTCGTTTACAATTTCCAGTATAAATATGTTAAGATATTCTGGAAGTTATCCTTTAGGAGGCAAGTACATGTCCATACATATGCATATTACGGCTTGGGCTTTGACATTAGTCCTATTTTTAGTAGCGTTTGGGCTTCAAAAAGCGGGGAAAGAAAAGGGACAAAAAATTGTCCATATGATTTTACGTCTGTTTTATTTAATTACCTTTGCGACTGGTGGAATGTTCGTTCATTATTTAATTTCATCCTATTTAGTCGAGACGATTTTGAAAATTGTATTTGGAATTCTCGTTCTTGGTTTTATGGAAATGGTTCTAGTACGAACAAAAAAAGGCAAGAAAACATCTATTTTCTGGCTATTATTAATCGTCTCTGTGGCGGCTGTCCTTTATTTAGGCTACAGCTTACCAATGTAATTTAATGAAAAAACAGCAAATTATCGACAAATTCTGAAAAAAGCTGCCAAAATGGTAGCTTTTTCTTTATTTTTAATTTATCCTTCCTCTTAAATATGTTATTTTAAAAGGGACTATTTATTTATAGGTAGTATAGAAAACGTCCCAGGTGGTTTCTATGATAAAAACTTTTTCGTATGTGTATAAAAATGCAACTGAATTAACAAGATTTATAGAATATAACGGATTATACGAATATCCCAACATTTTTATACAGGTCTTTGCAAATTTAAAGGACAGAGAAGAAGTTGGATTTATTCAAAGATACTTGCATGAGGAACTTCCATTGGCCCATATTTTAGGATGTTCGGCATCAGCTTCCATCGTACATGGTGAAACGCTTCAAGAAAACATTAGTATCAGTTTTACTGTTTTCGAGAAGACTGAACTTCATTCCTCAATATTTCGATTTGATGATTATTCCAACATTGAAGAGTTGGGAAGAATGATTTCCAATAAGATCGTCAGCTTTGATACGAGAGCAGTCATTTTGTTCTCGACTAATCATGCTGGTTATTTACCAGACCTCTTAAATGGCCTTCATGATAGCAGCCCTGACATAGCAATTGCTGGTGGTGTTGCAGAAGGGGATTCGACTTGTCGTGAAGGCTTTGTTTTTTATGGAGAAAACCAAAGCGATGATGGGATTGTGGCGATTTCACTAAACAACGAAGATTTACATATTGATACTTTTGTGAATGATAAGCTTCAAAAAATCGGCAAATCTTTTACGATTACAAAGGCAAGCAAAAATACGATCTATGCTATTGATAAGAAAAAACCACTTCAAATTTTAAAACATTACTTAGGCCATGACTTTATAAATGATTTTGATAGATTAAAAGAAGAATTTATCTTTATGTTAAATACTAAAGGGGATACAAAGCCGATTCGGATTTCGCAAATCCTTGATAATGGTGCAATTGAAATGAATCATCCGCTTTCACAAGGAGACACGATTGTTTTTGCCTATCCTGATTTACGGGCAAGCGTGGAAGAGTCAGTTCGAGAAATGAACGAATTAGGGAGACGAAATGTAGAAGCGATTTTTACATATAATTGTTTTTCGAGGAGAAGGGTTTTACACGGATTTGCAGATGAAGAGTTACGAATTCTTCATTCACTCGCACCAACAAGTGGATTTTATGCAAACGGAGAAATTGCCTATGAAAATGGAAAAGCAAAATTAGCACATCAATCCTTTACTTTTTTGACTCTAACTGAAAACAAGGTTCAAAAAAAGAAAAAGACTCGGCCCATCCAGTACAGAATTTCTGAGCCATTAAAAACGGTGGCTACTTTAACGCATTTAATGAGAGCTTCACAAGCGGATATCGAACAATTAAATGGCGAACTCCGGGTCTCTGAGCAATACCATCGTTCTCTGTTTAATAACAATGCAGATATTGTTTATTCTACCGATTTATCAGGGAATTTCACCAGTGTGAACCCAGCTTTTGAGATGATGTTTGGTTATAAGGAGGAAGAACTTCTCGGAAAACCAGCACTAAAATATATTAATAGGGAAGATATTCCGCGCGTTCGCATGCATTTTTTCCGAGCAATAAAAGGGAAAGAGCAATATTACAATATTGAAATTAACTCGAAAGATGGAGACAAGAATCTTTTTCATTTAAAAAATATTCCGATCACGATTAATGGCGAATGTGTTGGAATATATGGGATTGGACGTAATATTACAGAGCAAAAGAAAATTGAGGATAAAATTGTTCAGCTTGCGTATTATGATCAAGATACCGGACTTCCGAATCGAATAAAATTTACGGAAAAGCTCGGTGAAACATTGCAAAGAGCAAAAAAGAAAAGACGTCAAATCGCAGTGCTAGCAATTGATCTCGACCGCTTCAAAATGATCAATGATAGTTTAGGACATGATGCGGGCGATGAAATTTTAAAAGAAATTAGTGATAGAATTCAAGAAGCGATCCCAAGTGGTGCCTATTTAGGTCGATTTAGCGGCGATAAATTTAATTTACTACTTTCCAAAAATGTCGACATGGAACAAATTATTAAAGTGGCTAAGTCGATTCTTCGCAAGGTGACAGAGCCTATTCATTTTTCTGAAAAGGAATTCTATATTACGGCAAGCATCGGAATTAGTCTTTATCCGAGTGACGGGAAAGACGAAATTACATTATTGAAAAATGCGGATATTGCAATGAATCGTGGCAAATATCCAGGTGGAAACCGAATTACCCTTTATTCTAAGAAAATGAATGAAGAAGCCTTTAAGCGCCTAGAATTAGAAAGCTATTTACGAAAAGCCTTACAAAAGGGTGAATTTTTTCTTTGTTATCAACCATTAATCGATTTAAATACAGGGAAGTTATTTGGAAGTGAGGCGCTTATTCGTTGGAACCATCCAGTTCTTGGGTTGGTATCTCCAGGCGATTTTATCCCATTAGCAGAAGAAACGGGTTTAATTGAAGAAATCGGAAGTTGGGTTTTAAAAACAGCTTGTAAACAGAATAAAAAATGGCAGGAATTAGGATTAAAAGAGTTAACCGTTTCTGTCAATGTGTCGGCGAATCAGTTTCAGCAAACAAAATTTGTTAAAGAAGTAAAAAGGGCGTTAGCGGATGCTCGGCTAGAACCGAAGTATTTAACGCTTGAATTAACGGAAAGTACAATGCTCCGCAATATTGATCATAGTATAGAAGTGATGAAATCATTGCAGGAGCTAGGTGTTCGTGTCTCGGTTGATGATTTTGGGACGGGCTATTCCTCATTAAGTTATTTAAAAGATCTTCCAATCAACACGTTGAAAATTGACCGTTCCTTCATCAATAACTTAAGTCTTGAGACAACAGATATCGCCATTGTCAAAGCCATTATTACGATGGGGCATGGACTAGCCGTGAAGGTCGTCGCTGAGGGCGTTGAAACGGAGGAACAAATTAAGCTTCTTAAAGATTTAAAATGTCATTACGCCCAAGGTTTCTATCTTCATCGACCACTGACAACTGATGATTTTGAAAAAGCGTTAGTAACGTCATAAGAAAAAAGCGTCTTCATTCGGACGCTTTTTTTTTTACGAAGATAATTTCTCGATAATCGTTCTTTTGCCATTGTTTAAAGTAAATTCGAAGCGATCATTTTTCTTTTCATAATAGCAAAAGTGGTGTTGGATGCTACAAATGTCTTCTTGATTGTCGAAAATAATAAAATTGACACCCTCTTTACGTTCTTCTCCTTTGAGAAAAGTAAGATGATTATAACAGTAAATACAATCATAAACTGAGAAGTGTAGAGAATTTAAATGGGTGATGAATTGATAAAAGGCATCATCTGAGATCTCCTCTAATAACCGTTCTAATGAATAGATGAGGTTTTTCCGTATCCGAAGTGTGTCATTGCTTTTTAGAAGAAGAGTCTCATCAGCTAAGGTCATTTTTCCGTCTTCAATCAATACTCCTTTTCTCCAGCGAGAATGACGTAACACTTCGAGTTCCTGATGCAAATATTCTTCTAGTAAGGAAGCTTCTTCAGATTCATTTTCAAAAAAGACCCACTGGTCATTAATAAACTCAATTGTCCCCTCAATATAGGCACGAATTTGGAACTCAATTAGTTTAGATCGTTGCTGTCTATTCATCGTTAACCTCCAAAGATAATAACTGCAGTCTGCTCATATGATGTAATAAGGTAAGGCCCTTTGATATGTTCAAAAAGGATCTTCTCAACATCCTTTCTAGACATTTTCAATTTATTTTAAACTTGAAAGGGCCCTTCTTTTCAAAACTGTCTTAATTAGGACAATTAACCATTTTAAGAGCCCAGCATATGATGTTTACACGTACATGGTGAAATGCTGCTTAAAGAATCAACAAAAGACACACGTTCAGCTTAGAAAGGATGATGACAATGTGTGGAATTACCGGATGGGTTGATTTTCAACGAAACATATCAAGTGAAAAAGAAACAGTTCTAAAAATGACGGAGACTCTGGCAAAACGCGGTCCTGATGATACAAATATATGGACAGACACACATGTAGGTTTCGGACATAAGCGGCTAATCGTTGTCGACGCAGAGGGCGGCAAACAGCCGATGGTACGTACGAAAAATGGTCACCGTTACATTCTTTGTTACAATGGTGAGCTCTATAATACAGAGGATATTCGCAAAGAGCTCCTAATAAAAGGATATTCGTTTCAAGGTCATTCTGATACAGAAGTTCTGTTAACTGCCTATATAGAATGGGAAGAAAAATGCGTTGATTTTTTTAATGGGATATTCGCCTTTGCTGTTTGGGATGAGCGAAAACAGAAACTCTTCATTGGCAGAGATCGCTTAGGCGTCAAGCCCTTATTTTTTGCAGAATTAAACAAAGGTTTAATCTTTGGATCGGAACTAAAGGCATTGCTTGCACATCCTGATATGAAGACAGAAATTGATCGAGAGGGCTTATCTGAAATTTTTGCATTAGGACCTTCAAGATCACCTGGGAACGGCGTATTTAAAGGTGTTCGTGAATTACGACCAGCCCATGCATTAACGCTTTCAGCTAGTAACGGATTAAAAATTTGGCGTTACTGGAATGTGAAAAGTGAAAAGCACGAAGATTCAATCGACGAAACGGTTGAAAAAGTCCGCTTTTTATTTACAGATGCGGTTGAGCGCCAACTTGTATCCGATGTTCCCCTTTGTACGTTTTTATCAGGGGGAGTCGATTCAAGTGCGATTACGGCGATTGCCGCGATGGAATATGAAAAAACAGGTAAAGGGCCTCTTCACACTTATTCGATCGACTACGAGGGAAATGACCAATTTTTCAAGGCAAATGAATTCCAACCAAATTCAGATGCGGCCTATATTAAACAGATGACAGAGCAATTTAAAACAATCCATCATGATTCTGTCATTTCGCAAGAGGAACTGGCACAACATTTAAAAGAAGCGGTTCAGGTTCGGGATTTACCAGGGATGGCTGACATTGATTCATCGCTATTATGGTTTTGTCGTGAGATCAAAAAAGAGTTTGTCGTAGGTCTCTCTGGTGAATGTGCAGACGAAATTTTTGGTGGCTACCCATGGTTTCATCGTCCAGACGATCTGAAAAGAGAAGGCTTCCCGTGGATGCGTTCCATCCATGAGCGCCAAAGTCTGTTGCAGGATAAATGGCAACAAAAATTAAGCTTAAAAGAGTATATGATGGATGCGTTCAATTCGACTGTGGCGGAGACGCCGAAGCTTGATGGGGAAAGTCCACTTGAAGCGGGCCGCAGAGAACTTTTTTACTTAAATATGCTTTGGTTCATGACGACTTTACTAGATCGTAAGGATCGCATGAGCATGGGAGCAAGCCTCGAGGTGCGGGTGCCATTCGCCGATCACCGTTTGGTCGAATATGTGTGGAATATCCCGTGGGAGATGAAAATGTACGGAAACCGGGAAAAAGGCTTGTTGCGTAAAGCACTGGAAGGAATCTTACCTCATGATGTTCTTTACCGGAAAAAGAGCCCATATCCGAAAACCCACAATCCGAAATATACGAAAGAGGTTCAGAATCTGCTGGCAGACATCATGCAAAATCGCAGCTCCGTCCTCTACGAATTCTTCAATGAGGAAAAACTAAAGGCCATTATTGAATCTGAGGGTGCAGCCTTCAAAGAGCCATGGTTTGGCCAGTTAATGACAGGACCGCAGCTACTCGCTTATTTAGTACAGCTGCACTTCTGGTTTGAAGAGTACAATATTCAAATAGTGGAATAGTAAGTTGAATGTTTGAGGACAGAACACTCACAGTGGGAATGTGGGTGTTCTTTTTTTGGTGGATTGAGTTTTTGGGGTGATGAAGGGTTCATGAAACAAGAGAAGAGCGGATTTGTAGGGAAAGTATGTTTCATGAGGAGTTCATGAGACAAAAGAAGAGCGGATTTGTAGGGAAAGTATGTTTCATGCAGGGTTCATGAGACAAGAGAAGAGCGGATTTCTAGGAAAGTATGTTTCATGAGGAGTTCATGAGACAAGAGAAGAGCGGATTTGTAGGGAAAATATGTTTCATGAAGGGTTCATGAGACAAGAGAAGAGCGGATTTGTAGGGAAAATATGTTTCATGAAGGGTTCATGATACAAGAGAAGAGTGGATTTGTAGAGAAAGTAGGTTTCATGAGGGGTTCATGAGACAAGAAAAGAGTGGATTTGTAGGAAAAGTATGTTTCATGAGGGGTTCATGAGACAAGAGAAGAGCGGTTATGTAGAGAAAGTATGTTTCATGAGGGGTTCATGAAACAAGAGAAGAGCGGATTTGTAGGGAAAATATGTTTCATGAAGGGTTCATGAGACAAGAGAAGAGCGGATTTGTAGGGAAAGTATGTTTCATGAAGGAGTTCATGA
>NZ_HE978511.1:831213-927522 GCF_000311725.1 Robertmurraya massiliosenegalensis JC6 | reverse complement strand
GACAAGAGAAGAGCAGTTTGAAAGAGAAAGTATGTTACATGAAACCCGATTTGTTTTTCCAGAAAAAAAGTATCCTCATTAAAATAAATTCTCCGTTACAGCAGAAAGAATGCCCCCAGCTAGAATTACCGAGGGCGGTTCCTGAAAAAATCAAACATAATATGAATATTTTCCATGACCTTTTCGTTCAAAGTTCTCACTAAGAACCTTTTGTACTTGTCGCTTACTCAATATCGGGCTACACCAATCAAATAGCGCATTTGTCGTCACTTTTCTTTCTGGAAAGAGTATTTGAAATTCTCGTAAACTCCGTAAAGCCGCAGAATCTAATTGTTCTACATGAAGGCAGTGTTGACATGTTAATTTTCCAAAATGAGATTTCGATTTTAAAAATGACCCACAGCTAGAACATATAATCCCTCTAGTTAGATCGGAGTACTCATATTTCGGAATATAAGCATTTGGGTAACTGGGGAGATTTGCCGTCAAAATCATATCAGCTAGCTTTTTATGACTGCTATTCAGTACGGATTTAACGGACTTCAGCTTTTTCATAAAATACTGTAACTGGGTTGGGAGAATAATGGTTGGATTTCGTGGAGCTCCATAAAGAGTAAAGTGGGGATGATTAAAAACAAGATAAGCCTTAATGGGAAAATGCAGCCCTTTATCCTGCAAAAATCTACTTAGAAGGGATTCGCATCGTTGCAGCTGATGAAGCGGATTTTTTAAGACGGTACCATTGCTATATTTCCAAAGCTCTCCGTCGATGGACATATCACCTTCGTAATATTTTACATCGAAAAGGTACAAGCCTTCTTGGGAAATGCCTAAGGTATCAATTTGAAAAAGGGAATTATTGTGTTCGAGCAAAAGGCCATTTAAAAAGAGCCAGTCTTCTGTAAAAGTTTCTAGTAATTCATCAAACTTTTTCTCGCCTTCAAAACCTTTTTCGAGATTTTCATAGTAATGGTGGTCTTTCTCTACTAACTGTTTCCGTGGAGATAAACATCGAAGAATTAATAACTCGGGGGATTCGATACGGGGCTTTAGGATCAATCGCTCACAACCTTTCTATATTATTCGCTTCTATCGTAGCATATTTTAGTAGGTGAATAAAGTTGACGGGCAACTAGACTTAACGATAATCTTATAAACGGGGGATATAAAACCGAAAATGCTAGGAGGAACGGTGAGTGAAAAAGTCTATTTTATTCATTTTGATCCCGTTACTTCTTTTTTGTGGACTACCAGTAGGGGCAGTAGAAAAAGAAGAGCACAGTTTTCAGGATGAATCTATTTATTACATAACGATTGATCGTTTTAATAATAGTGATTTTTCGATCGATTTTGATGTCGATGCCAATGATCCAAATCGCTATCATGGCGGTGATTTCCAAGGAATTATGGACCGCCTTGATTATATAAAAGAAATGGGCTTTACGACGATTGGCCTCTCTTCTATTTTTGACAATGAAGATGATGGATATCATGGCTATTGGACGAAAGACTTTTACAAGACAGAGGAACATTTTGGCTCCATTGAAACATTTAAAGAGCTTGTACAAAAAGCTCATGAGCTCGATTTGAAAATGATCATTGATTTCAATGTGAATCATGTTGGGCCGAATCACGCTTGGTTAACAGAAGTGGATAAAAAGGACTGGTTTCTTCCAGAAATGGTGAATGGGCTGCCAACTTTAGATCAGGAGAATCCAGAAGTAAAAAAATACTTTGTAGACGTAGCAAAATGGTGGATCGATGAAACCAATATTGATGGCTATCGCCTTGAGTCCGTAGAGCATGTGCCAGTTGATTTTTGGAAAGAGTTTTCCCAGAAAACGAGAGACGTGAAAGAAGATTTCTTTTTACTAGGGGACATTCAGACAGAGGATCCTGCTGTTGTAAAACAATATCAGGAGACAGGGATTAATGGCTTCGTAGATTATATTTCGAATGAAGAGCTAAGAAATGGATTTTCCCAGCCTGACCAAACTTTGCAACCGATTATTGAGCTGGCAGAGCAAAATCAAGAACTTTATGAAAATCCGTATTTGCTGACTACATTTATGGACAATCCCCATACACATCGATTTACAAGGGATTCGGTGGTGCTAAATGAACATCCTGGTCCAAGGTGGAAAATGGCATTAACTTACTTATATACAACTCCTGGAATTCCTTTTGTTTATTATGGAAGTGAAATTGCCTTAGACGGCGGGGAAGAACCTGATAATCAAAGGCAGATGGATTTTCGTACGGAAAAGGAATTAGTTGATTATATTGCAAGTATCGCAAAAATTCGTCATGACGTTCCAGCGTTAACGAAAGGCAGTATGGACGTACTGTATGAACAAGATGGAATGATGGTGTATAAGCGTGAGTACGAAGGGGAAACATCGGTCATTGCCATCAATAACACAAGTAAAACGCAATCTGTCACGTTGACTGAGCAACTAGAGGGTGAACAAGAACTTCGCGGTCTCTTGAATGGAGATTTGGTTAAAAGTAAGGATGGAAGTTATCAGATTATCATTGATCGAGATTTAGCTGAAATTTATGTGCTTGCAGATAATTCAGGACTTAACTATCCATTTATAGGTGCTACCGCTGGTGTTGTTGTCCTGTTTATCATTTTTCTTATGATGGTCAAAAAAAGGGCACGAAAACAATAAATGAAATGGAGAAAAACAATCCCGTTTTTCTCCATTTTTATGTTTTAAACTGGAACACCTAATCGCTCAACGATTCGTTCAACGAAAACGCCTATTTTTTCCATATCGACATTTTGAGGTGAGAGTTCAATTTTTAACGTAACAGCAAGATTGGTTGTATACTTTAAGCTGTCGCGAAAGGCATCAACTGCCCCACAAAACTTAGGATAAAAACGATCTCCAGTACCGAACACCCCAGTCACGAGATTTTTCCGTGAATTTCCCGCAAGCTCGTGCAAAAGTGGCAGCATTTCTAGCGGCACTTCGCCGTCACCCCAAGTATAAGTCCCGATTAGAAGACCATCAAAGTTCAAGATGGAATGTATTGGGAATTCTTCGACTCGATAACAATTAACGTCAAGTCCTTTTCTTTTAAAATGTTCCAGCAGCAATTGAGCGAGTTCCTCCGTATTTCCTGAGATAGAGCTATAAACGATTGCTAGTTTCATAGCTCATCAAAGCCATTCGATTCAGTGACTTTCGTATAAGTCCTTGATTTTTGTTCAAAGAAATCAGACTTCGTTTCGTTCATCATTTCATCACTAAAGACATGAATCCATGGCATTGGATTATCTCTGCCTTCGTAGTGATTCTCTAAACCTAATTGTCTAAACCGTTTATTAGCTAAGTATTCAACATAGCCCTCGAATTCTTCTAAGCTAATCCCATCAATCTCATGTAAAATATGTCTTGCCCATTCCTTTTCTAACTCAACTGCTGTTGAAATTGAATCATAAACATATTGAATATTTTCCTCCGTGTTGAGCTCTGGATTTTCGGTAAGTAAAATCCGGATGAATTGGGCGATGAAGTAGGCATGTTGCATTTCATCCCTTTGGATATAGCTGATCATCGTACTAGTTTTCAACATTTTTTGCTGCCTTGCAAGATGATAGAAAAAGGCAAACCCTGCGTAAAAATAGATTCCTTCCAAATTAATCGATTGAACCGCCAATTGAAAGAGATTCTGCGGAGTAGGTTCGTTGCGAAAGTTCTCATAAGCGATTAAAATGATTTCATTTCGCTTGCGAACAATTGGGTCATCCTTTGCTTGATTGAAGCGTTCAATTTGCTCACTTAAAGGAATTAAGGAGCTTAAAATATACGAATATGATTCATTATGAACTGCCTCCTGTTGGGCAATGACAGCGAAAATCGCTTTAAAGCTCGGATCGGTCACATAATCCATCACTTGAGTCATCGTTGGTGTTTGCAGGCTATCCAGGGATGCTAACTGAGTGTTAACGCGCAAAAATATATCCCTTTCGACTAAACTTAAATGATCCCATTGCTTAATATCATCCTGCATATTGATTTCTTGGGCCTTCCAGAAGTTCGCTAACAAAGTTTGATACATGCGGTACATTTGTGGATAGGCAATATCATTCCAGTTTAATATTCCAGATGCCTTCCCGTTAATAATCCCTGTCGATTTGTTTGGAAACTCAGGATTTAATAATTTGATTTTTTTTAATGTATGATTCAAAAAAGAGGACTCCCTTCCATGCTGTTTTTAAATTCCTCTCTAGCTTTCGGTTCCACTCTAAGTTTAGCTATGGCATGCTTCACATTCTTCAATCTCGGTTTGTGATGTGCTGCGCACGTAATAGGTTGTTTTGACACCATTTTTCCATGCAGAAAGGTGTAGTGTTAAAAGTTCCTTCGCTTTAATATCGTGACGTACATATAAATTAAAGCTGATGGCTTGATCAATATGCCGTTGTCTTGCTGCGTTTTGCTTAATGCTCCATGTCTGATCCAGTTCATGCCGAACTTTACGATAGTAATAATAGGTATGATGGTTTAGATCTGGTGCTGTAACCTTAAACTTGAAATTTTTCTTTTCTTCTGCATATTCTAGGGCATATAATGGGTCGATCCCGTCTGTTGAGCCCCCAATTTTTGCGGTTGAAGAGTTAGGAGCGACAGCCATCATCCAACCATTTCTAACTCCGTATGCTTGAATGTTGTTTTGCAACTCATTCCATCTAGCAGAGGTATATCCTTTTCGAGCAAAATAGTCTCCTGTTTCCCATTCAGAGCCTTTAAATAACGAATAAGCACCTTTCTCTTTCGCCAATTCCATTGACGCTTTAATCGTGTAGAAGGCAATCTCTTCATAGATTTCATCTGCATATTGTACCGCTTGATCGGTTTCCCATTCGATCCCTTTTAAAGCGAGTAGATGATGCCAACCAAATGTTCCGAGTCCAACGGCTCGATATTTTTCATTTGTGACCTTTGCTTGTTTAACAGAAAGATCATTTATATCAATCACGTTATCTAGCATTCTCATTTGAATTGAAATCAAACGCTCAAGTACCTCAGCGCCAATGGCATTTGGCAAATGGATCGATGAGAGATTACAAACGACGAAATCTCCTGGTTTTCTGATGATCACGATATTTCCGTCTGCATCTGTAAATTCTTTTTGAATCGTTGTACTAGACATATTCTGGCTGATTTCTGTGCAAAGATTGCTACAGAAAATCGCTGTTCTTCCATGTCCTAATACATGTTTATTCGGATTTTGTCTGTTGACCTCATCGCGGTAGAACATATAAGGTGTGCCCGTTTCAAGTTGAGCAACCATGATGCGTACCATAATATCCATCGCACGGTATGTTTTTCGTGGTAGAAGAGGGTGGTTGACGGCCTCTTCATATTTTTGCGTGAAAAATGGATTATCTGTTTCGTCGTAAAAATCCTCTAGTCCGAGTGGAATGCCATTTTCGTCTTTCCAGCCCATGATTTGCTTCACTTGATGAGGACAGAATGTATGCCATTCTCCGATGCTTTTTCCGTTTTCATCAACTTCTTCAACCTTTTTCATGAAAAGATCAGGAATTGAAACGCCGGTGAAAATATCATGGGCTTTTCTGCGTTCATCGCCATTATTTGTTTTTAAATCGAGAAAACCATTCATAATATCTTTGTGGAAAATATCCAAATAGATCGCAACAGCACCTTGGCGTTGGCCTAGTTGATCGACACTAACGGCCGTATCATTAATTAAACGAATCCATGGGACGACTCCAGATGAATTCCCTTTAAATTTCTTAATATCCGATCCTAGTGCTCTCACTTTCCCATAATAGATTCCGATCCCACCACCATCTTTACTTAATCTAGCAATATCCCAATTGTTTAAATAAATCCCATCAAGTGAATCATCGACGGTGTCAATAAAACAGGAGGAAAGCTGACCAAAGCTTTTTCCGGCGTTTGAGAGGGTAGGGGTTGCAACAGTCATATATAGGTTGCTTAAAGCCCAGTACGCTTCTTTTACATAGGAAAGTCGTTTTTCCTTTCGTTCGTTTTTCATTAGAGTCATGGCAATGATCATGAACCGTTCTTGTGGAAGTTCATATACATTTTGATTATAATCCCTTGCTAAATAGCGGTCAGATAAGAGGAATAACCCCATGTATGTAAATAAGGAATCATTTTCAGCATTGATTTCCAGACCTAATTGCTCAATCTCTTTTTGATTATAGGATTCAAGGAGATCCTTTGAGTAAATGCCTATATCACTTAATTTTTGAATGAGTTGATAGAAATCACCGTATTTTTGGCTTGGGTCGTAGCCGCGAGAACTTGCTGCTTGTTCGTAAAGATCGAGCAGAAGCATTTGGGCAGCGAGAAAGGTCCAATTTGGTTCGACCATGTCGACCCGGTTTAGTGCATACTGAAGGACCATTTGTTTGAATGAAGCGTTGTCTGTTGAATATTGCTGTTGCTCGATTTCATCGATTTGAAGATTGTATTTTTTGGCCACTAAGGTCAGGGCATCCAGAACCCTTTCATTTTTTGTTACGATTGTACTCATTTTTTAAAACCTCTCCCTTTATTTTTCGAGTGAGAGGAAGGGCATTAAAAAACCCACCTTCATGAAATGAAGATGGGTTAAAACGCATGATTTTTAAGACGAAAGAGGCTGCCTCTTTTTGCTTAAACACCTTCGTTTTACCTTCCCAACTCCCGAAGAAGATAATGACGCGATAAAAAAGGCAGGTCTCCTGACTCGTGCTTCTTCCTACTTTAAGGCCTTCCCATCTAAAAGATAGTGGTTTTCCTTATTTCGTCGCACTTACAGTTGCGGGTACAGTTCTGGACTTACACCAGATTCCCTTTTACGTCTATTTTAGACACCTTATTTATTGGTTGATACTATATGTTGTGTTATACGTTAAATTCACTCACTATATATGTAAGTTTGTTTCATTATAAGTCATCTTTTTTTAAATGACAACTATTTAACGATAATTGACAAATTGAACATCTATCGATAAATCGGCTTCTCTCACAGCGGCAATAATCGCTTGTAGGTCGTCACGACTTTTCGCTGTAACACGGACTTGATCATCCTGTACTTGGCTTTTTACCTTTAAACCACTGTTTTTAATGAGGGTATTGATTTTTTTAGCATTGTCTTTATCTATTCCTTGTACAAGCTTGGCTCTTTGGCGAACCGTTCCACCAGAAGCACCTTCAATTTTTCCATAATCAAGATTTTTAATCGGTATCCCTCTTTTGATCATTTTGCTAAGCAAAACATCTTTAAGCTGATCCATCTTGTATTCATCATCAGAAACAAGCACAAGCTCTTCATTATCAAGCGTTACTTTGCTTTTACTGCCTTTAAAATCATATCGGGTCGAAATTTCTTTCATTGTGATATTAATTGCATTCGTTACTTCGGAAAAATCTACTTTTGAAACAATGTCAAATGAGCTATCCTTTGCCATTATGAGCCCTCCTATAATTACGTGTATAATTTCCCTTCTTGGCACCATTATAGTAAAATATAGCAGTTCAAACAACTTTAGGAAAGACTACTTTCGTATGAAGTGTAAAATAGAGGAGTGTATGTAATGGCTTTAAATGATTACGTTGGACAGCTTGTAACTTTAACGGTGGCAAGATATGCCCAATACGGATATTTTTTAACTGATGGTGAAGAGGATGTTCTTTTACATGAAAATGACACAGATCTTGAACTGAGAGAGGGAGACGAGGTAGAGGTTTTCTTATATGCGGACTCTCATGGTCGGGCAGCGGCGACGACGGCGATTCCGGAAATTCGAGTAGGTGAGTATGGCTGGGCACAGGTGAGTGATACAAAGCCAGGACTCGGAGTATTTTTGAATATCGGCATCAACAAAGATATGCTTTTAGGGGAAGAAGACTTGCCAACGAAGAGAACTGTGTGGCCAGCTGTAGGGGATTTACTCTATATTACTTTACGTGTGAATCGTAATAATCGAATTTACGTTAAACTTGCAACCGATCCGATTATTGATGAAAAAAGGATTCAGGCAACACGTGCTGATTTTAATAAAAATATTCAAGGTCATATTTATCGTACGGCGAAGGTGGGAAGCTGGATTTTTACCGCTGAAGGCTTTAAAGGCTTTATTCATGAGTCACAGCGCAGTTCTGAACCACGTCTTGGTGAAAAAGTAGATGGTCGGATTATCGATGTGAAAGAGGATGGAACAATTAATGTTTCTTTAACGCCTCGTAAGCAGGAAGCGCTGGGGGAAGATGCTGAGAAAATTTATTCTTATCTACAGTCAAGAAATGGTGCGATGCCATATGGCGACAAGAGCATGCCAGAGGATATTGAGGAACGTTTCGGCTTAAGTAAAGGTGCTTTTAAAAGAGCGCTTGGAAAGCTGATGAAAGACGGGCTTGTGTATCAAGAGGATGGCTGGACCTATGAGAAGAAGGAAGAGAGCAATAAAGAGTAACGGCTTCGATTTTCGCCGATATCTGAAAAAAGCTGCACCTCAACTATTTTGAGGGCAGCTTTTTTACTTAAGGCTGTTTTCGTATAGGTTGTGGTTTTTCGTGAAACCCAGAAGCCGGTTTTTACCCCTTTATCACTGTTACTGCTATACATTAAATGTGCGACGGCACTTTTCGTCTCCTCTTTATGAACTTTTTATTTTCCAAAAGCAGCAATGTTTGCGAAAAGAGCTTCTTAAAGATGGTCTGTTTTTTTTGAATATTGCCTTTTACCGGCTTTACGATTCTTTTCTCTCATCATATTTTTCTCATGGCGCAAGGCGTTGTTATCCTGCGCTTTCTTATCGTTATCAGAAGTATGAGGCATGACAAAAAATACTCCTTTCCATTAAAGAGTTATTTTATTTTCTGTCATTTGAAAAAGAGTATGTAATTCAAAATTTGCCAGTTTTAAGCTGGTAACTCGTTAAGGAAAAAGAAAGCGATCGTGCCTGGTCCAGTATGCGAACCAACAGACGCACCGATTTCAGTAATGACTACATCTTTAACATTTAACTCTGTCTTAATTTGTTCCTTCATTTCAAGGGCTAAATCAAGACTATCTGCATGACTAATCCCAACAATTTGCTTTTCAAACTGTTGGCCCCGCTCTTTCATTACTTCAATAATTCTACGAAGAAGCTTCTTCTGTCCACGATGTTTTTCGATTGGCACAAGTTTGCCGTTTTCCATATTTAATAAAGGTTTAATGTTTAAAAGTCCACCCAAAAATGCAGAGCCTTTGGAAAGTCTGCCGCCTTTGGCTAAATGATTGAGATCATCTACGGTAAATAAATGTTCCATATGCTCGCAACGGAATGTAACATCTTTTTCGATTGCTTCTAAGGAGGCACCACTAGCAGCAAGTTTTTGCGCTTCCATGACAACCAATCCACATCCTAAAGATGCACATTTTGAATCTATAATCGTTAAGTTAAAGTCGGGGAATTCTTCTTTCACCTGATTGCGAATCATAACGGCTGTTTGGTAAGTACCAGATAGCTGAGATGAAAAGGCGATATAGATCCCTTCTTCTTTGTTCTTTGCCATTTCTTTAAAATATTCCTCAAATTTTAAAGGGGAGACTTGAGAAGTCTTTGGCATTTCCCCTGAGCGAATTGCCTTATATACGGTCGAAGGATCGATCGTAAGTAAATCTTCATACTCCTGTTCACCTAAGTGCACTCCAAGAGGAAAAAGAGTGACGCCATTTTCTTCGTAAAAACTTAATGGCAAATCACAAGCACTGTCAGCTAAGATTTTTACTGACATAGACCACACCTGCTTTCAAGTCATTTCTTTTAGTTTATAGAATTTAAAAGAAAAACTCAATCAATACTAGTAAAATGGGTCGACGAAAAGGTTTGGTTAAAGAAATTAGGGAAATGAAATAATAGAAGTATACGTTCGACAAATAATGAAAAGGGAGATGATCATCCTGCTTCATGCGAAAAAAATTATCGTCGTTATTATCGGGGCCTTATTAAATGCGATTGCGATGAACTTATTTTTAATTCCTGCAAATGTGTATGCAAGTGGCTTCACTGGTACAGCACAGTTACTCTCAAGTATATTTGGTGGCAATATATCGACCGGAATTCTGTTATTTCTATTAAACGTACCTGTCACTCTTTTAGGTTGGCTAAAGGTGGGGAAATCCTTTACACTATATAGTTTTATTAGTGTCGCGTTAATGTCTATATTTTTAGAAATAATTCCAATTTATCAGCTCTCCTCAGATATTCTTTTAAATGCTGTTTTTGGAGGTGTTATATCCGCAGTAGGAATCGGTTTTACGTTGAAATGGGGCGCCTCTACCGGTGGTTTAGATATTATCGCCATGGTTCTTTCTAGAATGAATGACCGCCCTGTTGGAACTTATTTTTTCACCTTAAATGGATTAATTATTGTTACTGCAGGTTTTTTATACGGTTGGGAAAAGGCTTTGTATACACTTGTCACACTTTATGCTTCTACGAGAGTCATTGACGCCATTCATACAAGGCATGAAAAGCTAACTGCCATGATTGTAACAAAGAAATCTGAGGAGCTAACAAAAGCAATTCATTCGAGAATGGTTAGAGGAATTACCATGATTCCGGCAAAAGGAGCTTTCACGAAAGAAGAGAAGGACATGATCATCATCGTCATCACGCGATATGAGTTATTTGAACTAGAGCAAATCATTAAAGAAGTCGATCCACATGCCTTCACCAATATTGTACAAACAACGGGTATTTTTGGATTCTTTCGCAGAGATTAAATACGAATGAAAAAGGAAAACGGCTTGTATATTTTTATAAATGCATTGATTGTGTTTTTTTCGTAAAAGACCAAATATGAATAGGAGGACATGCGATGCTAAAAAAAATAGCTTATTTATTCTTCATTCCTTTTTTAGTGAATTTCGTATCAGGGGATGTGCAGGAGGCATCTGAAAAAAGTATTTTTCAAAATGTGCAGGTAAAAGGGGAAGGAGGAAGCTATACAGTTACAGGAGAGGCAAATACGAAGGAAGGGCAGATTTTTTATACTGTTGAAGATGGACATTACCAATACATAACCGAAACCGTACTGTCGTTATCGAAAAAATCAGCTCAGTTTCAAATTAACATCAAACTTCCGCCAGAGAAGCTTCCTGAAAATGCTACTCTCATCCTTCATTTATATGAAAAAGATGACAATGGAAGAATTCTTCATTCCTATCCTGTCGTTTTGGAACAAAAATAAGAAAGCTGGCGCTAGGGCCAGCTTTTTATTTTATGTTAATTGATCAAGCTCATTTTGCAGTTGACTTAATTGTCGTTGTTCAGCCATAGTCGAATTGGCAAATGCAGAAGAAATGGCATTTCTAGCACGATCTATAGCCGTATATTGTCCACTACCAGTCGCGTTTTTAGCAAGGTCTACTGCATTTCTTGCTTCAATAAAAAGACGATTTGCCATTTAAATTCCTCCTAATGAGGAGTCTTTTACATTTGCCATCTTCTGAGCCTCTGCCTCTGCATAGGTGGTGTGATAAGGAATGCGTTCATCATGCTTCGAAACAGCGTCAACTCCACGTTGTACAAAACGTCTCGATTTGCTACTTCTACCCATTGCAATCCCTCCAGCCTTTGAGCTTGTGAAACAGCACGTCTTGAAAGTTCAAGTCATTGCTGCCTCAGTCATTAGTATGCTCCAACTCTTGCTTGATACAAGGGGAACATTCTGGTTAATCTAACCGTTTTTTGGTTTAGCACTTTACCTATAGTGCTTTCAGATTTAAAAGGTCATTTAAATAAACGGCAACTCCGTCTTCTTCATTCGTTAAAGTCGTATCATTCGCAATATTTTTCAATTGGTCAATGGCATTGCCCATGGCGACTCCGCGGCCGGCATATTCAATCATTTCAAAATCGTTATCTTCATCCCCAAATGCGATGATTCGCTCCTTTGGAATGTTCATATAATCGGACACCTTTTGTATTCCGATTGCTTTATTTAAACCATGGCGAACAATTTCAATCACATGCCATGGAGCGGCCCAGCTTCGGTGGTCAATAAACTCAGCGTGAACATCGGAAAGGTGAGAACGTATTGTTTTTAATTGCTCTTCTTCAGTATGGATAAGCATACTTGTAGGGGAATCCGTTAAAAATTCACGGAGATCACCCGTTGTAACCGATGGATTTCCCATTGAAAATACATCCAGAAGTCGTTCATCATGATAATGGAAATAGACTTGATCAATGACCTCAGCAACGATATTGTGGAACTCGTGCTGATAACAAACATCTACTACATCTTTAGCCACGTTGATATCGAGTGGATTATGGTACACTCCCCAATTTTTTGAAAGTGGATGATGAACAAATGCTCCATTAAAATTTACGATCGGTGTATTTAAATTTAGTTCATGGTAGTACATTTCACTAGAACGGAATGGTCTGCCTGTTGCAATCATCACGACATGGCCATCTTCTTTAGCTTTCGTAATCACTTTTTTCGTTGCCTCAGATAAGGTCTTTTCATCTGTTAACAAAGTGCCATCTAGATCTAATGCGATTAAATGTTTTTCAGCCATAAAATGTCTCCTTCATACTGATGTTGTATTTGTACACATAATTGCCAATTCGTACTCTTAGTGTAAAGCTTTAGGAATTTCTAAGTCTACATGATACACTGAAAATATAGGAAAACTTTACAAAAATCATTGAGGCTTGATTAACACAGCATTCGATTGGAATGTTTGGTTTCCCATAAATGTTTAAAAACTGACATGTGCCTTACGAAAATGTTTAAAGAATAGTATTTATAGGTTACCAATTTTCGCTATACTTTGTAAACGAATTAGATTTTGTTTGGAGGGACCCTGCTTTGATTATGATTGAGAATCAAACCATCGGAGAAATACCATTATTGCATATCGTGGACCAAGAGAAAAATAATGATTCTCTTCCGTTTGTTCTGTTTGTACATGGATTTGAAAGCGTCAAAGAGAATAATTTGCATTACGCCTATTACCTAGCAAGGAAGGGATTTCGAGTCATACTACCTGAATCGATCTACCATGGTGAAAGGCAAGCCGGATTAAATTCTTTGGAAATGAATGTGAAATTTTGGGAGATTGTTACGAAAACGATAGATGAGCTTCAGGTAATAAAAGAGTATTATGAAAGTAAAGATAAAATTATTCCTGAGCAAATTGGTTTGGCAGGGACATCAATGGGTGCTATTGTCACTTTAGGAGCATTGACCCAATATCCGTGGATTAAGGCGGCTGTGAGTTTAATGGGGATGCCCTATTACGAAAAGTTTTCCCAATATCAATTGCAACAATTGAAAGAAAAAGGGGTTGAACTTCCTTTTTCAGATGAAGAAAAAGAAGCGATTTTCGAGCATTTAAGAAAGTATGATCTGAGCATTCATACGCAAGCACTGAATGGGAGACCATTACTTTTTTGGCATGGAATGAAAGACCCCGTCATTCCTTATACGTATACATACCAATTTTATGAAAGCATCAAACCTCTTTATAAGAATAGTCCAGAAAAGCTCCACTTCATCACAGATGAAAAGGCAGATCATAAAGTAAGCCGAGATGGAGTGCTTAAGCTCGTCGATTGGTTTGAACGGTATGTAAAGGATGAAGCGATGATGAAAATCACTACATGATTAAAATAAATGAGTAGAATAAGGTTATCGTTTGAAAACGATGAATTCTTTGTCTAAGATGAAAGATAGAGGAACAAAATAGGAATGAGGGAGTGAGCGAAATGGATCAAGAGTTAAAAGATAGCATGATGGGTGCACTAGAGCTTGTTGTGGACCCAGAGCTTGGAATAGATGTTGTAAATTTAGGTTTAGTATATGATGTAGAATTAACTGAAGAGGGACTCGCAACCGTGACAATGACTCTAACTTCAATGGGCTGCCCATTAGCTGGAACAATCGTTGACCAAGTGAAAGCGGCTCTAGCTGAAATCCCAGAAGTCAAAGAAACAGAAGTCAATATCGTCTGGAATCCACCGTGGTCAAAAGAAAGAATGTCAAGATACGCAAAAATCGCATTAGGAATTCGCTAAAACATAGCAAAATGAAAGCAGGGGAAACCTTGCTTTCATTTTTTTTATCATTGTCTGGGAATTTACAAAATCCCTTAACTTCATGCTCGTATACAGCAGTATCAGTATGAAAAATAACAGGAAAATTTCCGCTTAATGAGCAAGCATCATGAAAAAGAGGCGATATAACAGGAAAATTTCCTGCTATTCACTGAAAAAATGCCAAAATAAACGATTTTACCTTCCATAAGCGGAAAATCTTCCGTTATTTCGCCTAAAAGGGACTCCATCGAGGAGGTAACAGGAAAAATTCCGCTTAAGGCTGAGAGATGGTTGGAGCAGAGATTAGACACATCGGATGCTCCCTACTTTTTTCTTATTTGTGATCTCCTTCACTTTTTTATTCTTTCAGACAGATTATACTGTTCGTAAAGGGCTAGACAAAAAGAGAAATAAAAGCCTATTGAATTTGGAAGGGAGTCGTTTGTAAGTGACATTTACTAGAGACTTTCATAAAGACCCGTTTATCGTCATTTGGGAACTAACGAGGGCATGTCAATTAAAATGTTTACACTGTCGGGCAGAAGCGCAATATAAAAGAGATCCACGTGAACTTACATTTGAGCAAGGGAAAACGTTAATTGATCAAATATATGAAATGAATAATCCAATGCTCGTTTTTACGGGTGGAGATCCATTAATGCGTCCAGATGTATTTGATATTGCTGAGTATGCGGTGAAAAAAGGTGTTCGTGTATCGATGACTCCAAGTGCTACCCCGAATGTGACGAAAGAAGCGATTGAAAAAGCGAAAGAAGTAGGGTTATCACGCTGGGCATTTAGTTTGGATGGACATAATGCAAAAATTCATGATCATTTTAGAGGGACAGAGGGTTCCTTTGATTTAACAATGGAAAGAATTAAATATTTGCACGAACTGGAAATTCCAATTCAAATCAACACGGTAATTTCACGTTATAATGTCGAATACTTAAATGAGATGGCCCAGTTGATCGAAGAACTAGATTGCGTTTTATGGAGTGTCTTTTTCCTTGTACCAACTGGTAGGGGACAAGAAAGCGACATGATTTCACCAGTTGAACATGAAAAGGTATTTCTCTGGCTTCACGATTTAAGCAAACGGGTAAAATTTGATATTAAAACGACCGCTGCACAGCATTATCGCAGAGTTTTCATTCAACAAAAGATGCGAGAAGCAAAAGGGCAAGCAGAAGATATTCGATATTTAGATGCTTTGACCGAGCAAGGTTTAACAGGCTCGATTGATGGATTAGGAAGAGCACCAAAAGGAGTCAATGATGGCAATGGTTTTGTCTTTATTTCACATATTGGTGATGTTTACCCGAGCGGACTATTACCAATTAAGGCAGGAAATGTGAAAGAACAGCCGTTATCAGAAATATACCGAGAGTCTCCGATCTTCAAAGACCTAAGAAATCCTGATAAGTACAAAGGTAAATGTGGAGTTTGTGAATTTAGATATGTATGTGGTGGTTCTCGTTCACGTGCTTACGCAATGACTGGAGACTATTTAGAGAGTGAGCCATTCTGTGTTTATATCCCGAAAGCATTAAGACTAAAACAAAAATAGAGTGAGGCTAAGCTCACTCTATTCGATATTGCAATAGATGACAGGGCAATCTTCGCAACCAATTTCGTCTTTTAAGTATTGCAAATCATGGATGAGAATTTTCCCTTTTTGCACAGAAATAATCTCTTCTTTTTTTAGATCGTTTAAGATGCGATTTGTGCTTTCACGAGATGTACCACAGAAGTTGGCAAGTTCTTGATTTGTTAACGGTAAGTCGATCAATATCCCATCTGATAAATGAACTCCGTAACTGTTTGTCATTCGAATAAGAGTTGAAAAAAGGGCTCCTTTTTTTCCGTTAAGCACAAGATCACGAAATTTCGTTTGTGTTTTTCTAGAGTGATCACTCATCCATTTCATGAATTCAAAAGCGAGTGGACCATTTTGTAACATTTCTTTTTCGAGGGTATCCTTCTTAATGGCCACAATCTCTGCATCCTCGATGACAAGAGCGTTCAACATGTATTTTGCGGAGTTTGTAAACAGTGATAGCTCACCACAAATGTCATTGGCTCCACATATACGTAAGGATAATTCCCGTCCGTCTGCAGAAATTTTACTAATTTGAACTTTGCCAGAATGAATAATGTAAATTTCATTGGCCACCATTCCTTCTTGATACAAATACATCCCTTTTTCTATTTGAAAACGTCTGTCGGCGAAAGTAAGCATTTCTTTTAATTCTACAGAATGCGTTGCTTTTAATTGGTTAGTCATTTGACTCGCCCCTTTATTTCAATATAAATGTGCGATAATCGATATAGAAACAATCCTTTGTCCCATAAGGATGCCCCATATATATAGGAGTGTCAATCGAATCACATAATATTTAACAATATGTTCACGTTTTAAATAGTGGAAATTAAAAACCAGCTTTCTAACTATGGGATATTTATGCATAAAAGGAAGTAAAGTGTTAAAATAGGAATAACTAACAAGTTGATGACAAGTTTATGACAATAAGTTAATTTAGCACTATAAATTTAGGTTTTATGATGTAATAGCAATAGGAAGCGTTTCTTAGTGAGAAAGGTAACAGTAATCGAATTAAGCAATTGTTAATATAATAGAAAAACACTCTATATTATGGAGTTGATGGGATTGGCGAAGGTGAAAGATAAACTAAATAGACCATTGAGAGATTTGCGAATTTCTGTAATAGATCGATGTAATTTCCGCTGCCAGTATTGTATGCCAGCTGAAATCTACGGTCCAGATTTTGCGTTTTTACCTAAGAGTGAATTATTGTCTTACGAGGAAATTGAAAGACTAGCTAAGCTTTTTGTAGAATTAGGTGTCGAGAAAATTCGTTTAACAGGGGGGGAACCTTTGTTACGAAAGGATCTTCCGTACTTAATCGAGTTGCTATCTAAAATAGAAAACTTAAAGGACATTGGACTTACCACAAATGGAGTTCTATTACCTAAATATGCAAAGGAATTAAAGGCAGCTGGACTAAAACGTGTAAATATTAGCTTAGATAGTTTGAAAGATGAGTTATTCGGCCAAATCAATGGGCGAAATGTAGGAGTAGGGCCAATTCTAAAAGGGATAAAGGCTGCACAAGAAGCAGGACTAGGCGTGAAAATAAATATGGTCGTGAAAAAAGGCTTGAATGATTCAGAAATCATCCCAATGGCCCAATATTGTAAGGATAATGGCTTGCAGTTACGCTATATTGAATTCATGGATGTAGGTAGTTCCAATGGTTGGAAAATGGATGATGTCGTTACAAAAAAAGAAATTTATACCATTCTGAAAGAACATTACTCATTAGAACCAGTTGATCCAGACTATTATGGGGAAGTCGCGAAGCGTTATCGCTACGAGGGAACAGATATTGACGTTGGCTTTATCACCTCAGTATCAGAGTCATTTTGTTCAAGTTGCACACGCTCAAGACTTTCAGCAGATGGGAAAATCTATACATGTTTATTTAATGGAAATGGCCATGATTTAAGAGATTTTATGCGCACTGGTGTTGATAATAAACAACTAGCCGAGCGAATTTGTGAAATTTGGAATGGAAGAGATGATCGTTACTCTGATTTGAGAACAGCAGAAACAGTTGCCAATCGTAAAAAAATCGAAATGTCTTATATAGGCGGATAAAAGCGCTGGCTCAAAAAGTCTGAAAGTAGACTTTTTGCAGTCAGCTTTTTGTTTTCTTATAACGGAAACTATGTGACTTATATCACTAAAGTGAACTTCATAATATGACAAGATTGAATGAAAGAGCTAATGAAAGGTATGGGGGAAGGAAAGATGTTTAAAAATCGCCAGGTGAAGAAATTACGAATTGAGAATCAACAACTGATGAGTGAAATAAATCATTTGAAAAAAGAAGTAGTTGAGAAGGAAGAAGCGATAGCATTATTTATGAGCGAGCTTCAAAATGAATTGGTTACTACAATCGAACAGCATGGATCGGTGAATGATCAACACGGTATGCTTGGAAAGTTAGTGGAACAAATTAAAGAGCATTTTGAAACGGTAAGTGAGTTAGTAAATGGCTCGAGACAGTGCGCCAATCAATTAAATGAAACGGGAATGGAATTACATGAATCCGCCGATGTTCTCATGGCAAAAGGAGATGAAGGTCAAAGCATCGTCAAAGATTTAGAAGGACTTATGCAAAATCTTGGCGGGGAAATTAAAACAAATATGGATTCTATTTTAACGGTTGGAGAGCGCTCCAAAGAGATTGATGACATCGTTTTTTTAATAAAAGGAATTGCAGAACAAACGAATCTACTAGCTTTAAATGCATCGATTGAAGCGGCACGGGCAGGTGAATATGGAAAAGGATTTGCTGTTGTGGCTGAGGAAGTGAGAAAATTAGCAGAAGAAACGTCAGCAAGTTCACATAATATTATGGAACTAACAAAAAGTTTTCAAGCTGATATTGGCAGGGCCGTAAAAAATACAAAAGAATGTTTTGAACTTGTCCACACTGGTATTGCCTTAAGTGAAAGGACAACTGAAAAAATGAATGAAGTGACACAAATTATTGGAGACGTAAAAGCAAAAGTGAATAATGCAAGTGCGATTATAGTAAGGCAAAATACTTATTGTGAAAATACGTTAAATGAAGTCAACTTAACCAGTCGAATTTTTGATGAAATAGAAGGGCTAATTGTGAAGCATATCGAAGATGCGCAAGTAGTCGATGATAAGCTGGCAAACGGAGTGAGTCAGTTGAAAAATCAGGGAATGATACAAGCATAGGGATGACAAATTTACTAACGTGAGAATAATGAAAACTAGAACATCACAATATTGTGATATTTGTCCTGTAGAACATATTTATGTACGCTTATAATAGAGTATATACAGTTATCGATGTTTCTCATAGGTTAACTGTGTCAAAATGAAATTAACGTACATTTATGGAGTGGTTGAAATGGTAGAATTCAGAAAACCAATCCCTATCGGGGAAGCAGTTTCAAGTATTATGGCAAATCGGATAGAAGGAAAATCTGAATATGTATCTGTCAATGAAAGTTACGGCCGTTACTTATCAGAAGATCTCCTTGCAACGAATGATGTTCCACATTTTGATCGTGCACCTTATGATGGCTATGCTGTAAGATCCATCGATACAGAGGAGGCAAATCGAGAGAACCCGATCGAATTTGAGGTAGTCGATCATATCGGAGCAGGGCTTGTTTCCGATAAGGTTGTAGGCCCTTTTCAAGCGGTCAGAATTATGACTGGTGCACAAATGCCATCTTCATGCGATTGTGTGATCATGCTTGAACTTGCCAAAGATTATATCAAGGATGGCAAGGCATATATGAGCACAAAGCGAAAGCACAAACCTGGTGAAAATGTATCTCGCCGTGGGGAAGATGCAAAAACAGGTGAAGTTTTAGTCGAAAAAGGAACAAAAATAAATCCTGGTATTCAAGCGATGCTTGCCACTTTTGGCTATGCAAAGGTTCGTGTTGCGAAGAAACCAAAAGTCGGACTTTTCGCAACAGGCACAGAATTATTAGCGGTAGACGAGCCGTTACAACCAGGAAAAATTAGGAACAGCAATTCTTACATGATTAGTGCCCAAATTGAACGCGCAGGTGCTGAGGTTCAATATTTTGGAACCTTACCTGATGATTTTGATACTTGTTTTGAAGCAGTGAAGGAAGCGATAGATAAAGTTGATATGCTTGTGACGACCGGTGGCGTCTCAGTTGGAGATTTCGATTATCTACCTGCTATTTATGAAAAGCTTGATGCAACCGTGTTATTTAATAAGGTCAGCATGCGTCCTGGGAGTGTGACAACAGTTGCCCAATTTGGCGGCAAAATTCTCTTTGGTTTATCAGGAAATCCATCTGCCTGTTATGTCGGGTTTGAACTTTTTGCAAGACCAGTTATTCGAAAAATGCTGTATTCACCGAAACCGCATTTGCGGAAAGAAAAAGCCGTTCTAGATGTTGATTTTTCAAAAGCGAACCCATTCACCCGATTTGTTCGAAGCAGTTTATCTGTTAAAGATGGGAAACTAATTGTCACACCGAGTGGGTTAGATAAATCGAATATTGTTATGAGTCTTGCTGGCGCCAATTCTTTAACCGTCTTACCTGGCGGGACTAGAGGTTTTATGGCTGGCGACGAAGTGGATGTATTATTGCTTGAAGACCATGAAGGAAGCGAGTGGCCGTGGTAGAAGCGACGATTTTTCAAATCGCTGGATATCAAAATAGTGGAAAAACAACTTTTATTAAAAAATTGCTTGAGCAACTTCAGAAGAGTAATCTCTCTGTCGTGACCTTAAAGCACCACGGACATGGTGGGAAACCCGATTTTCAAGATGGCAAGGACTCCCATCAACATTTAAAAGCAGGTGCCGTTGCTTCACTTGTAGAAGGTGATGGACATTTGCTATTACATGCTGAAAGGAAAATGTGGTCTCTTCCAGAAAAGTTGCAGCTCCTCTCATTTTTTCAGCCTGATATTATCTTGATTGAAGGGCATAAGAGAGAACCTTACCCAAAAGCGGTACTGATTCGTACAAGGGATGATCTCGATTTATTAATGAAGTTGGAAAATAGTAAGGTTATTTTCTTTTGGGACAAGGAACTTATGAACGAAACGAAAGAGTATCAGGGACTTAAGAAATTTACCATCAATGATCCCGAAGGACTTAAATGGTTAGTAAATTATCTTTCGTTCAAAAAATAGTCGAAAAATGTTAATTAAATTGTCATAAACGTAACATTTATCACTGAATTCTTTTCTCTCTCTTACTAATATTGATGTAAGGGCTTTTATGAGCAGTGGGGAGAGAGAAGAATGGACTTGCTACAAATTATAATTTGGTTAATTTATCCGTATGTGGTCGTTGCGGTCTTGGGGATGGCACTTATCTGGCGAGTTAATGGGCGTTCGGTCCAAGAGGAAATGAAATTCCTTTATAAACTTGGTTCAGTAGTGAATCGAATCATCCTTGTACTGATGGCTTTAAGTCTTCTTTCAGGCATCGGTGTAGTTGTATTCTACAGTATAACCGGCGATCCAGAAAAACTATTTTATTGGGTAAAAAGTTTAGTCATCTTGGATCCTGATCTCGATTTAATTGGAAGTATTTCCATTCTTTCACAGACACATTTCTTATTATTATTGACGATGTTATTAGCATTGTCTTTTTCAAAATATATTGGAGTTTTACAAGGACCTAAACTTCTTTTTAAACGAAGTTGGTCGAAATCAATTCGGACAGGTCTTAAATGAAAATTTTGTGACTAAACCAAAATAAGTGATGTCTTTCACTCCGTTTCATTTCTCCTATCGTTATTGTTAAGATAGGAAAAGAGAAGGAGTGTTTTTTTATGAAATTATTCTTACCGAAGCAGCATGGTGCATGGGCCATGTTAATCATACCGTTTTGGCTCTCAGTTGTAGCATCTGGGTTCAGATGGCAACAGATCCCTTTATTTATGGGATGGCTTTTATTATATTTGGCTACATTTCCGATGCTCCAAATGGTCAAAGGCAAGAAAGTCTCCTTTTACCGCAAGTGGACTGTGATCTACTTGATTCCCGCATTACTACTTTTAATGATTCCTTTATGGGCAAGACCCAGTATAGCTGTTTTTGGACTATTGATGCTCCCGTTTTTTGTCATTAACGTCTATTTTTCAAAAAAGAAGCAAGACCGTAATTTATGGAATGATTTTAGTGCAATTCTTGTTTTTGCAATCGGGGGATTGGCCAGTGGCTTCCTACCAAATGGGGAAATGAATTCGGGAACGATTCTTGTGTTTATCACATCAATCCTCTTTTTTGTCGGCTCCACTTTTTATGTGAAAACTATGATTCGTGAAAAGAAAAATGTCACTTACAAATGGATTTCTTGGATTTATCATGCCATCGTTCCCATCGCTTTTCTCATCATCGGATATTGGATCGTCGCCATATCCTACATCCCAAGCTTAATCCGCGCCATCTACTTTTACGGGAAGCCGTATACGATGAAACAAGTAGGTATACTCGAAATCGTCAACGCAGCGCTCTTCTTTATAGTGATAGTCCTTGCTATAAATTAAGACCTATAAGTGGAAGAGGCTCAGACCCTGGAGCGAAAATCGCCCCACCATATCGCCATACATTTGAATAGACTAAAAAAGGGATCTCAACACAAATTGAGATCCTTTTTACATTGCAAAATCTTTCGCTACTCAATATTACAAATATCAATAGGACAATTCTCGCAATCAATTTCTAGTTTTATATAATCTAAATCATGAATCGTAATAATTCCTTTATCAATACTAATAATCTCCGTTTTGCGTAATTCGCTTAAAAGGCGATTAACCACCTCACGGGAAGTCCCACAAAAATTGGCTAATTCTTGATTAGTCATTGGGGTATCAATCATAATTCCTTCTTTCGTATGGACACCGTAACTATTGGAAAGACGAATTAAAGTTGAGTATAGAGCCCCTTTTTTTCCATGTAAAACAAGATCGCGAAACTTTGTCTGTGTCTTCCGATGTTCCTGACTCATCCATTTCATAAACTCTAACGCAATCGAATGATCTTCACCGAGTTTCTTTTCTAAGTCACTCTTAAAAATTACGGCCACTTCGCCACTTTCGATCACTTTAGCATTTTGCATATGTGCTTGGGCAGAGCAAAATAAGGAAAGTTCACCAATGAGGTCTCCTTCTGAAGCCATCCTCAACGTAAGTTCCCGACCATCTGGAATCATTTTGCTCATTTGAATCTTACCAGTTATTACAACGAATAGTTCATTCGCCTTACTACCCTCTTGAAAAAGATAAGTCCCTTTTTCGATTTTACGAATATGATGGACTGTTTCTAAAAGGGATTGAAGTTCGGTGGATATTTTCGTAAAAGCTTGCATGCGTTTACCCCCTTTTCTGAGGCAAAAAACTCTCCCTACCAACAGTTTAGAAATAAAAATAGGTGTAGTCAACCAATTTAAAAGCACTTACAGTCTATACGACCCATATTTTCATTATGTGTGTAAATAGTTTTTTGTAAATGTCCAAAAGCCGACATTTAAACGCCCCGATATCGTTCTATGGCTGTATTATTCTTCTTTAAAAAGAGTATAGGTGATTTGTTTATTTCTTGTACCTGAACGATTTGATTATCACAAATTTTTAGAAAAGTGCCTTGTATTTCAAAAAACGGGTTGCTTTTAATGATGTGAGTTCTTATAATAAGAACAACATAAAATTTATAAAAATAAATATTGGTGATTAAATATACATAAATGTAATGAGGAAGGAGTTAAGGATGAAGATATCTATTATAGGAACGACAGGATATGGAGGTGTTGAATTACTTCGGATTTTGCATAGTCATCCTGTATTCAAAATACATTCCATTCATTCCACGAAGGATGAAGTTCCAATATGGCATGAGTACCCGCATCTTTTTCAGATTATCGGGAATCAAATGGAAAGGATTGATATAGAAGAAATCTCAAAAAATAGTGATCTCGTATTTCTTGCCACACCTTCAGGGGTTTCTAGTAAACTAGTTGAGCAATTTTCGAATCAACATATAAGAGTCATTGATTTATCAGGTGATCTTCGCTTGAAAACGGAAGGTGAATATGAAACTTGGTATAAAAAAACGACAGCCAATCATTCCGTTGTTAAAGAAGCAGTATATGGATTAAGTGAATGGAATGAAAAACCAATAAGTGAGGCAAAGCTTATTGCTAATCCTGGATGTTATGCTACTGCAGCACTATTAGGTCTTGCGCCGGTGACTAAAGAAGAATTAATCATCCCTGATACGATAATCATTGATGGCAAATCAGGAACTTCTGGGGCTGGAAAGGCTTTATCAAAAGGCTCTTTATATGCAGAAGTGAATGAAAATTTTAAGATTTATAAAGTTAACGCACATCAACATACACCAGAAATTGAACAACAATTACTTCAGTGGAATGGGAATGTAGAGCCGATCACATTTAGTACCCATCTATTACCCATAACAAGAGGGATCATGACAACTACCTATGTCAAACTCCGATCTAGCTGGAGTACAGAGCAGATGATAGATTTATATGAAGAAGCTTATAAGGAAAAGCCGTTTATTCGCATTCGGCCTCTTGGAACCTATCCTTCTGTTAAAGAAGTTCAAGGCTCGAATTACTGTGATATTGGTGTAAATGTGGACCAACGAACAGGGAGATTAACGATCGTTTCCGTTATTGATAATTTAATGAAAGGGGCAGCAGGTCAAGCGGTTCAAAATGCCAATCTCATGTTTGGATTGAATCAAACAACCGGTCTAGAGATACTGCCACTATATCCATGATGTAATTAGTTGAAATGCTTTAAAAAGATGAAACGAACATAAGGAGGAAACACGGGTGGGAACACTTACAAAAGTGTCAAAAATAATAGAAATCGAGAATGGGAGCATATTATCACCGAAAGGATTCCACACCGGTGGTACACATGCTGGACTACGATACGCCAAAAAGGATGTTGGCCTAATTTATAGTGAGGTTCCAGCTCATAGTGCGGCGGTATATACATTGCACGATTTTCAAGCAGCGCCAATTGCGGTAACAAAAGATAGTCTAACCAATAGCGGGATGCTTCAAGCATTAGTTGTTAACAGCGCTTGTGCCAATGCTTGTACTGGGGAGCAAGGTTTAAAAGATGCTTATGAGATGAGAGAATTTGCCGCGCAAAAGGTTCAAGTGGAGGAGCATTTAGTCGCTGTTGCATCAACTGGAGTCATCGGTGAATATTTGAAAATGGATAAAATCAAAGCAGGAATCGAGCAAATTCAGTTAGGCACGGCTTCAGCGCATGCGGAAGATTTTCAGACGGCTATTCTAACAACCGATACATGTATGAAGAAATGCGGATTTAAAGCGGAGATCAATGGAAAGATGGTTCATATGGGGGGAGCAGCAAAAGGTTCTGGAATGATTCATCCAAATATGGCGACGATGCTTGGTTTTATTACGACTGATGCGCATATTTCTTCTGAAAATTTGCAGCTGGCTCTAAAAGAAGTAACCAATTATACATTTAACCAAATTACAGTAGATGGAGATACATCAACAAATGATATGGTGTTAGTGATGGCGAATGGTTTAGCTGAAAATCAATCTTTGTCACCAGAACATCCCGAATGGCCCGTGTTTGTTCAACTCCTAAATAACACTTGCGAAAGCTTAGCAAAGCAGATCGCAAAAGATGGAGAAGGAGCGACCAAACTTGTAGAGGTTAATGTAACTGGGGCATTCGATGAATATGATGCACGTAAGATCGCAAAGCAAATTGTTGGTTCAAATCTAGTGAAAACGGCCATCTTTGGGGCAGATGCTAACTGGGGGAGAATCATTGGAGCGATTGGGCAAGCAGATACGAAAGCAAAGACAGAACAGGTTACGATTTCGATAGGTACAGTGAAGATGCTTGATAAAAGTGAAATCATCCCATTTTCTGAAGAGAAAGCGACAGAATACTTAAAAGAGGATTTTATCCAAATTTTCGTTGATATGCATATGGGAAATGGTGCTGGTACAGCATGGGGATGCGATTTATCTTATGATTATGTGAAAATAAATGCGAGCTATCGAACATAGGGGAGCAAAACATGAAAACCATTTTAATAAAATGTGGTGGCAGTACGCTAGAGGAATTATCAGCAGAATTTTTTACAAGTCTTCAAGAATTGAAGAAGCAAAACTATCAAATTGCGATCGTACATGGTGGGGGCCCAGATATCAATCGGATGCTCGAGCAATTGAATGTTGAACCTGAATATGTGAACGGATTACGAAAGACAACGGAAGAGACCTTAAAGGTTGTTGAAATGGTTCTATCAGGCCAGACAAACCGGAAGCTTGTGCAAAAGCTAGAAATGAATCATCTTCCAGCGCTTGGTCTTAATGGCAGCGACGTTGGTTTACTTAAGGGGTCTTATATCAATAGGGAAGAGCTCGGTTTTGTCGGGGAGATAACTGAGGTAAACAGTGAACTATTACAGTCTATTTTAGTTAAAGGAATCATCCCTGTCATTACACCGATCGCCATTAGCGCTGATGGAACAAAGCTTAACGTTAATGCTGATTATGCAGCTGCCGCAGTGGCTAATGCTCTTGAAGTAGAGCAATGTTTGTTTGTTACGGATGTGGAGGGAATCATCATCGATGGCTCATTGAAGGAAGTTCTCCCAGCTGAAGAGATTGATTATTATATTAAGTCAGGAGACATATATGGCGGAATGATTCCAAAGGTAACCTCTGCTTTGTCAGCTTTACAAAAAGGAATGGACAGCGTAAGAATTGTTGCAGGGAAAAAGAACTTTTATAGGAATCAAAAATGGTTTGGGACAAAAATCCTTAGTAGGGAGAGGGTTATATAAATGAGCTATTTATTTCAAACTTATGCTCGCTGGGATGTTGAACCTGAAATTGCAGAAGGGAGTTACGTAACCGATAAAAAGGGGAAGCAATATTTAGATTTCACCTCTGGAATTGGCGTTTGTAATCTTGGGCATCAACCGAAAGTGGTGAAGGATGCAATAGAAAATCAGCTGGATCAATTTTGGCATGTATCCAATCTTTTTACAATGGAGAAGCAAGAACAGGCGGCAAAAATACTGGCTACCGCTGCTGAGATGGATGCTGTATTTTTTGCTAATAGTGGTGCAGAAGCAAACGAAGCTGCGATCAAATTAGCGAGAAAAGCGACTGGTAAGACAAAAATTATTACTTTTAAGCAATCATTTCATGGACGTACATTTGCAACGATGGCTGCAACAGGACAGGAGAAAATCAAACATGGTTTTGGACCGATGTTAGAAAAATTCACCTATGCTACATTTAATGACATCGACTCTCTTAAGGATTTATTGGATGATGAGGTAGCAGCGGTCATGCTCGAGGTCATTCAAGGAGAAGGAGGAGTCCATGTTGGGACGCAAGATTTCTTAAAGGCAGTGGAAACACTTTGTCATGAGCATCAGGCTCTTCTAATTATGGATGAAATTCAAACAGGAATCGGAAGAACAGGAAAACCATTCGCCTTCCAACATTTCGGTCTAAGCCCTGATATCGTTACATCAGCAAAAGGGTTAGGAAGTGGCCTGCCCATTGGTGCTGTCATTGGCAAGGAAAATTTAAAACCCTTTTTTGGTCCTGGAAGCCATGGTTCTACGTTTGGTGGAAATCCGATTAGTGTTGCTGCTGCAATTGCTACAATGGGAATTGTTTTTGATGAGGTTTTTTTACAGGAGGTTGAAATTAAAGGGGAGTACTTGCTTTCCCAATTAAATAAACTTTTTCATGGAAATCGTCTCATAAAAGAAGTACGTGGAAAAGGATTAATGATCGGAATTGAATTCGAACAGTCGATTCAACCTTTTTTACCAGAGTTAAGAGAGGAAGGGATTCTCGCACTTCCAGCTGGCGAAAATGTCCTAAGGCTATTACCACCATTAACTGTATCAATTCATGAAATTGAACAATGTATTGCGGGATTGAAAAAAGTCGTTAATGAGATAACTGAACCAGCCATTTAGGCTGAATTTTTAATAATAAAAATGCATAAATATTAACTATGGAAAATAAATATACAAATGATTTTGAGGTGTTTGACATGAAGGGATATTTACACTTACAAAGCGGAGACGTATATGAAGGGAATTGGAATACGAATGTCTCCACTCAACATATAGAAGGGGAAGTTGTCTTTTATACTGGAATGACGGGTTATCAGGAGGTACTGACTGATCCAAGTTATAAGGATCAAATTATTGTCTTTACGTACCCTCTGATTGGCAACTATGGCATCAATGAAGAGGACTTTGAAAGTAAGAAACCTCATGTTGCTGGTGTGATTGTTTATGAAGCAAATGCGGAAGCCTCTCATTATCAAGCGGAGTATTCTCTAAAAGAGTATTTGGAAAAGTGGGGAATTCCATTGTTATCCCATATTGATACAAGAGCAATTGTCAAAAAAATTCGTGCTCATGGTTCTATGCCTGCACGAATTTCAACAAGTGATGAGAAGAGCACGATAGGTAAGCGAACATTAGAAACAGATAAGGTACCATACGTGTCAGAGAAATTAATTAAAACCTATGGGCAAGGCAATCCCCATATTGTGTTGCTGGATTTCGGAACAAAGAATTCGATTTTAGCATCCTTGTTAGCAAGAAACTGCCAAGTAACGGTAGTGCCTTATAATACATCTTTCCAAGTAATTGCGGCAATCGCACCTGATGGAGTTCTTTTTTCCAATGGTCCTGGAGATCCGAAGCAATTACAACCGCTATTACCGACCATTCGTCAGCTTGTTGAACATTTCCCGACTCTTGGTATTTGTTTAGGGCATCAACTTGTAGCTTTGGCGTTAGGTGGGGATACGAAGAAGCTTTTATTTGGTCATCGGGGAGCCAATCATCCGATTAAAGACCAAAAGATAAACAAAGTATTTATGTCATCGCAAAATCACAGCTATGTGGTGGATGAGGAAAGCATTAAGGGAACAGGACTTGTAGGGAGATTCTTCCATTTGCACGATCGATCCGTGGAAGGTTTAACCCATAAGGAATTGCCATTACAAACGGTTCAATTCCACCCTGAAGCGAACCCAGGACCCTCTGAAGGGGATTATATATTTGATGAATTTCTACAGACGATAACAGAAAACAAGAGGAGTGCCGCTTTATATGCCTAAAGACACCAGCATACAAACTATACTAGTCATCGGCTCAGGACCTATTGTCATTGGGCAAGCAGCAGAATTCGATTACGCAGGCACACAAGGCTGTATTGCATTGAAAGAAGAAGGGTACAAAGTGATTCTTGTGAATAATAACCCTGCCACTATTATGACCGATTCAAATTTTGCTGACCGCATTTATTTTGAACCATTAACAGTAGATGTATTGGAGAAAATTATTGCGAAGGAACGTCCAGATGGGATTTTGGCCACATTGGGTGGTCAAACTGGACTAAACCTTGCCTTTCAATTAAGTGAGCAAGGGATATTAAAAAAGTATCGTGTGAAGATGCTCGGAAGTTCAATTGAATCGATCAAAAGAGGTGAAGATCGAGAAGCGTTTCGTCAACTTATGAAGGATCTAAGTGAGCCTGTACCAGAAAGTGAAATTGTTCATACGGTCGAGGAAGCGCTCCAATTTGCTAGGAAAATTGACTTTCCGATTATCGTTAGACCTGCTTATACCCTTGGTGGAACGGGTGGAGGAATTGCCGACAATGAAGAGCAGCTAACCCAACTTGTTTCAGGTGGTTTACAGGAAAGTGCCATTCACCAGTGCTTAGTTGAAAGAAGCATAGCAGGATATAAAGAAGTGGAATATGAAGTAATGCGAGATGGGGCAAATACATGTATTACGATTTGTAATATGGAAAACTTCGATCCTGTCGGTGTTCATACAGGCGATTCAATTGTCGTAGCACCATCACAAACATTAACAGATGATGAGTATCAAATGCTACGCGGAGCCAGCATCAAAATTATTTCTGCCTTGGGCATTATCGGGGGCTGTAATATCCAGTTCGCCCTTGATCCCAGCAGTAAAAACTATTATTTAATTGAGGTGAACCCGCGCGTAAGTCGTTCTTCCGCCCTAGCTTCGAAAGCAACGGGTTACCCAATTGCCCGAATGGCAGCGAAGTTAGCCGTTGGTTACACGTTAGATGAAATCATCAATCCAGTTACGGGAGATACATTTGCAAGTTTCGAGCCTGCCCTTGATTATGTCGTCGTCAAAATTCCGAAATGGCCATTTGATAAATTCCCAAATATCGAACGAAAACTTGGCACACAAATGAAAGCAACTGGTGAAGTAATGAGCATCGATCGTAGCTTTGAACGGGCTTTATTAAAAGCAATTCATTCTTTAGAGATTGATGTTCAAGATCTACAGTTGCCTGGTTTAGCAAGTCTCAGTTCTGAACAATTAGTGGAGAAGCTCCTGCAACAAAATGATGAGAGACTTTTTATTCTCTTAGAATTATTACGTAGAGACGATAAAATCAGTCAGCTTCATGAACTCACAAAGGTAGATGAATTCTTTTTATCCTATTTAAAACGACTTGTTTCAGTTGAGGATAGGATTGCATCCACCAATTTAGAACAAGTTTCCAGTAGTGAACTTCAGCTATTCAAAGAAAAAGGTTTCAGTGATGCCTATTTAGCAAAGAGTTGGAACGTTGCTGAAAAGGTTGTTCGACAAAAAAGAAAAGATTATGGAATCATTCCTTCTTATAAAATGGTTGATACATGTGCAGCCGAATTTGAGGCGAAATCTAATTATTATTACTCTACTTATTTTGGAGAAAATGAACAAATCCGATCTTCTAAGCAGAAGGTTTTAATCATTGGCAGTGGTCCGATTCGTATTGGGCAAGGGGTTGAATTTGATTATTGTTCTGTTCACGGTGTTTTTGCCCTTAAAGAGCTTGGAATAGAAACGATAATGATTAATAACAACCCTGAAACGGTTAGTACTGATTTTGCCACAGCTGATAAATTATATTTTGAGCCTTTAGTAATTGAAGATATTCTCAATGTGATTGATGCTGAAGGCATAACAGACTGTATTATTCAGTTGGGTGGGCAAACAGCGATTAATTTAGCACAGGAGCTAGAAGCATATGACGTCAATATATTGGGAACAAAATCGAACGTCATTGATTTACTGGAGGATCGGAAACTCTTTTATCAATTGTTAGAAAAACTGGAAATTCCGCATCTAAAAGGCGATGTTGTCCACAATCCAGAGGAATTGGTGAAAGTAGCAGAGCAGATTGGTTATCCTGTTTTACTAAGACCATCTTTTGTTATAGGTGGTAAGGGGATGGAAATTATTGAAGATGAGGAGGAATTAAAGCAATATGTGAAGAAAGGTCAGGCACGCTTTCCATTTTTAGTAGATGAATTTCTTCATGCAACAGAAGCTGAGATAGACCTTGTTACAGATGGGCAATATGTCCTCATTCCAACGATCATGGAACATATCGAAAAAACAGGGGTTCACTCAGGAGATAGTTTATCAGTCCTTCCTGCACAAAGATTAACAGATGTAGTGAAGGAGAAGATTGTAAAGTTTGCGGAAAAACTTGCTCAATTCCTTCAATATAAAGGGCTTATGAATATCCAATTTATTATTAAAAATGAAGAAGTGTATGTCCTCGAGGTTAACCCTCGTGCAAGCAGAACGGTACCAATCGTTAGTAAAGTCACAGGAATCCCGTTAGTACAAATTGCGACAAAAGTATTGCTCGGGAAATATAAAATGTCGAAAGCTGATGTAGACCATAATTTGATGACAATTCCATTTGTCTGTATTAAGTATCCGGTCTTTTCCAATTACGCCCTTAAAGGTTTGGATTCAAAGGTTAGTGCGGAAATGAGATCGACTGGGGAAGGAATTAGTCTTGGGAAAACAGAAGAAGAAGCATTGCGTAAAGCCTTCCATCAGGCGATTCGACCTGCCGGAAGAATTGTGGCAAAAGAAAGCGTTGAACTTGATGGTTTAGATGATTCTTTCGAACTTGTTTTCTCTGCAGATGCTGAATTTTTAGAGGGAGCAACGATTGCTTACTATAATCCGAGTCAAGACAAGGAAGATAAACACTTGCGGGAGCTTGCTACAAAGAAAAGAATCATTAATTTTACTGAGCCAGAGAGCCTGAAAGCATTTAATCAAGCATTAAAAGTCAAGAACTTTGATGTAAGAGCGATAGAAGATTGGCACTCTTCATTAGCAATTAAAGCTTAAAGAGAGTCACTATATGTGTGAGGGAGTGAATTTAGGAAATGTTATCATTACAGGCAAAAAAAGCAAATACAAGTATTAAAGGTCAGGATTTATTAACATTAGCTGATTATTCTCCAGCAACAATTAAAGCGTTACTTAAAAAAGCGAAAGAATTGAAAAAGGCATATTTATCTGGAGAACCAACACCGATTTTACAAGGAAAGATTTTAGGTTTGATTTTTGATAAACCTTCAACCCGTACGAGAGTTTCCTTTGAAGCAGGAATGTTACAGTTAGGTGGTCAAGTGATCCATCTAAACGGTCAGGAGTTGCAATTAGGAAGAGGAGAGCCAATTTCAGATACAGCAAAAGTACTATCCAGTTATATTGATGCTGTGATGATAAGAACTTTATCTCACGAACGGGTGGTAGAGCTAGCGGAGCATGCAACCATTCCAATTATTAATGGTTTGACTGATTTGTATCATCCCTGCCAGGCTTTGGCTGACTTATTAACGATTCAAGAAGAAAAAGGAAAATTGGAAGGGATTAAGATGGTCTATATTGGTGATGGGAATAATGTCGCTCATTCGTTAATGATCGCTGCTGCAAAAGTAGGAATGAACCTTGTTGTTGCCACACCTATCGGATATGAACCGAATGAGAAAGTAACCGAACTTGCTAAAAAATTCGCTTTAGAAAATGGTGGGGAAATTTCGATTGAAAGCGATCCAACCCAAGCAGTTGCCGGAGCTGATGTTATCTATACAGATGTCTGGACGAGTATGGGGCAAGAAGCAGAAAATGCTCAGCGCCTCATCGATTTCAAAGATTTTCAGGTGAATGAAAAGTTGGTCCTTGGTGCAAAGGATGACTATCTCTTCCTTCATTGCTTGCCGGCACATAGAGGAGAAGAAGTGACAGGGGAAGTGATTGATGGGAACCATTCTTCTGTATTTCAACAAGCGGGCAACCGCCTTCATGTACAGAAAGCATTGTTAGTTGAAATTTTACAGTAAAGAGCAAAAAAGCCTACAAAATCGTTGGTAGGCTTTTTTGCGTTTACGATAAGAAGAATACTAACGGTCCGACGATAAAACAGTAAATCGCAAAATATTTGAGATTTCCTCGAGCCATGATATTCATGAACCATTTTAGTGAAAAATAGGATGCAACTAATGATGCGAAGAAAGCAAATGTATAAGGTAATGCCAATTGTGCGAGATTCTCGTCTGCTAATATGTCTTTAAATCCAAGAATCATGCCGCCGACACTCACTGGGATATATAATAAGAAGGAATATCTTAACGCTGTTTCTTGTTTCATTCCTAATCCCATGCTTGCGACGATTGTTGCTCCAGAGCGGCTAATTCCTGGGATGAGTGCGACAGCTTGAGCGAGTCCAACAATCAGCGCATCACGAATAGAAAGATCTGCATCATTCTTCCGTCCACGTAAATTACGAATAAGCCATAACGCAACCCCTGTAATTAACAATGTTATTCCGACTACTTTTACACCTGTTAAATGTTTTTCAATATAATCCTCGAACAAAATGCCAATAACACCAGCTGGGATTGTCCCAATAATTAAGTAAATAATAAAGCGGAAATCAGATTTAGCTGATTCTTCACGCTTTGTTATATAGGCAAGGCCGTTTTCGATTAATCTCCATACATCTTTGCGATAAATAATCAGGACAGCGATTAAGGATGCTGTGTTGACTAAAAGGGCAAAGCTTAATCCTTCAATTTCTACATTGAGGAAATGCCCTGCAATTTCTAAATGTCCACTTGATGAAATCGGAATGGGTTCAGTAAAACCTTGAAAAAGTCCTAGTAGAAAGTATTTTACTATTTCAAAAAAATCCATAATGTTCCTCCTGATTTAAACAAATTCACAATCTTTACTATATCACAACTGATATCGACGTGTACGCTATGTATAGACGAAAGAGAAAAAAAGAAAGTTTCATTTGATTTTCGATTCATGAAAGATCTATCAACGGAAATAATAACGTTAAACAGAAGGAAAGGAGTGTATGTATGGGACAGAGCCATAAATTTCGTGCCGGTCAGAAAGCACCGAATAATGGGATATATGTGGAAATAGGTGAAGAAGGCGATGGCGTAATGAATCCAAAAAAAATTAGACTTAAAGCAGGCGATCGTTTTCCAGAAAACTCAAATCATAATCGCCATTGGATGTATAAAACGAAACCGAGAGATTCAGGTTGACCTTGTCAGGTAAAACATTGTAAAAACAAACTAAGCCACCCTCTTCAAGGGGTGGCTTTACATATGGAAAAAATGGATTATAATGGAGTAAAAGGTCAAAGAAGGTCAAAGGAGGAAATGACATGGATCTGAACAGAATGACGGAACGATTGCAGACGGCTTTATTAAATGCCCAATCTATTGCGATTTCAAAAGAACATCAGGAGGTCGACGAAGACCATTTGTTTCTTGCATTAATCGAACAGGATGACAGTCTTGTCGCTGCCATTTTGGATAGAGTCCATCTCCCTTCCCAACAATTTGAGAATGACTTAAAAGAATTACTTCATAAGAAGCCTCAAGTGTCTGGTAGTGGTGTGGAGCAAGGGAAGCTCTACATTACAAATAAGTTGCATCGGCTATTTTCAGAGGCTGAAAGGGAAATGGAAAAATTTCAAGATGAATTTATTTCGGTTGAACATGTATTATTGGCATCGATGAACTATACACAATCAATGATTGGGGAAATTTTGCAGAAAGAACGAATCACTTATGAGGCAGTACTTCAAGTGGTCCAAGAAATAAGGGGGAATCAAAGGGTGACTTCACAAAATCCAGAAGCAACGTATGATGTTCTAAAAAAGTATGGTCGAGATTTAGTGGCGGAAGTGAAATCTGGAAAACTCGATCCCGTTATTGGCCGCGATGGGGAAATTCGAAATGTGATTCGAATTCTTTCACGAAAAACGAAAAATAATCCAGTTTTAATTGGTGAGCCTGGAGTTGGGAAAACAGCGATTGTTGAAGGGCTGGCTCAAAGAATTGTACGTAAAGATGTTCCAGAAGGCTTAAAGGATAAAACAATTTTCTCTCTTGACATGAGTTCCCTTATTGCAGGAGCTAAGTTCCGAGGAGAGTTTGAAGAAAGATTAAAAGCTGTATTAAATGAGATTAAAAAGAGCGAAGGAAGGATTCTCCTTTTTATAGATGAAATTCATACCATTGTTGGAGCGGGAAAAACAGAAGGAGCAATGGATGCTGGTAATATGTTAAAGCCAATGTTAGCGCGAGGGGAACTGCATTGTATTGGTGCAACGACTTTGGATGAGCATCGCAAGTACATAGAAAAGGACCCGGCTCTTGAGAGACGTTTCCAACAAGTACTCGTTCAAGAACCAGACGTTGAAGATACAATTTCAATTCTTCGTGGATTGAAAGAGAGATTTGAAATTCACCATGGGGTAAATATTCATGACCGTGCCTTAGTGACAGCTGCTGTATTATCTGATCGCTATATATCTGATCGCTTTTTACCTGATAAAGCGATTGATCTTGTCGATGAGGCATGTGCTATGATTCGAACTGAAATTGATTCGATGCCATCAGAGTTAGATGAGGTTACAAGACGGGTTATGCAATTGGAAATCGAGGAAGCGGCACTACAAAAAGAAGAAGATGAACAAAGTAAGAATAGACTGTCCACACTTCAAAAAGAACTTGCTGATATGCGTGATAAAGCGAATTCCATGAAAGCAAAGTGGATGTCTGAAAAGGAAAGTATTCATCAAGTGCAAGAGAAACGCGAAACATTGGAAAGATTACGTAGAGAACTTGAGGAAGCAGAGAATCAATATGATTTAAATAAAGCGGCTGAATTACGTCACGGCAGAATCCCAGCACTAGAAAAAGAGTTAAAAGAACTGGAGGAGGAAGTGCAAAAGCAAGCCGGTGAAAGGCTTCTTCGTGAGGAAGTAACGGAAGAGGAAATTGCGAATATTGTGGCAAGATGGACAGGCATCCCTCTTGCGAAGCTGGTAGAAGGAGAGCGAGAGAAGTTATTACGACTAGAACAAATTCTTCATGAACGAGTTGTGGGACAAGATGAAGCCGTCTCCTTAGTTTCCGATGCAGTCCTAAGAGCAAGGGCAGGAATTAAAGATCCGAACAGACCGATTGGTTCGTTTATCTTTCTTGGGCCAACAGGTGTTGGAAAAACCGAATTAGCTAAAGCATTGGCGCAATCATTATTTGATAGTGAGGAGCAGATTATCCGTATTGATATGTCGGAGTATATGGAGAAGCACTCTGTATCAAGGCTTGTCGGAGCACCCCCAGGTTATGTTGGCTATGAAGAAGGTGGACAGTTGACAGAAGCAGTGCGCAGAAAGCCATATTCCGTTATCTTACTTGATGAAATTGAAAAAGCTCATCCAGATGTGTTCAATATTTTATTGCAAATGCTAGATGATGGGCGAGTAACTGATTCACAAGGAAGAACCGTTGATTTCAAAAATACGGTCATTATTATGACTTCAAATATTGGCTCCCATTTTTTATTAGAAGGTCAAGTAGATCAGGAAAGCATATCAGATGAAGTTAAGGAGCAAGTTATGGCTCAATTAAGAGGTCATTTCCGTCCGGAATTTTTAAACCGTGTGGATGAGACAATCCTCTTTAAACCGTTAACATTGAATAATATAAAGTCAATTGTCGTAAAATTAATTTCAGAATTGCAGAGAAGATTACAGGATCAACAGATTCAGTTGAGCATATCAGAGGAAGCGAAGGAATATATTGCAACAAATGGGTTTGATCCAGTCTATGGGGCAAGGCCGTTGAAACGATTTATCCAACGTCATGTGGAGACATTGCTGGCTAGAGCAATCATTGCAGGCGATGTCGGTGAAAATAGTCGTGTACAAATTGTCCTTGAAGGCGATACAATCAAATTATCAAAATAAATGGACAAACAAAAAAGTCATCCTAGCATAAAGTCAGGATGACTTTTTTTCCCCAGCATTTCTAATTTACATTGTTTTCTTAAATACCAAAAAGACCGATATTTACGCCTCTTACTTGATTTCGTACTACATATTATCTTTAATGTACGCCTTCTTTGCCACTTGGTTCATTTGGAATAATGGCAGGGAAGATTAAGATAACAATGGTAGCCACTACACCTAAGACGGCACCAGTTACAAAATCAAAAGGAACTCCGATCATTGAGCTTGCTACGTACGTTAACATTTGAACTAGAGCTAATGTCCAGAATAAAGTCCAAAAGTATTTCACCGTAATCACCTCTTACTTTTAACATCTTTTTCATTTTACCATAGCGACTCCAATTGATAAAGAAAAACTTGGTTTAAAAGGAACTGTACCGCTTACAAGATAAAAAACGTAAAAGAAATCAAGCATATATGGGCGAACCTCCCTTTCACTTTAGACATAACTTCATACATTAATAAGAGTAAATTCATAGAAGGAGTTTTTCGCATGGAGCACCGAAACTTTAAACTGGATACCGAATGGAATATGATTCATTATCCCGAAAAACCAACTGGTTTCGGTATCCTTATTATTGGTGACGAACGTCATTTTGTTGATGAGAAATCAAGTTTTTGGACTCAAAATGAAGGGAAGCAATTGTTAATTGAAAGCTTTAGGAAATCGGGATACACCGTTTTCTATTCAAATTTATATGGAAAGAATTGGGGTAGTGATAAAGCCGTCAATCTGGCCAAACGCCTATATGAATATATAATCCGAACAGAAATCATTAATAGCAAAATTCACATTTTAGCTGAAGGAATGGGGGCTTTGGTGGCACTGAAGCTAATGAAAGAAATGAAAGGAAATATTCGCTCCATTGTCCTATTAAACCCCGTCCTTTCATTGAAGCATCATTTAGAACAGGAAAAGGAGCATAAGTTTTTTTATAAAAAGCTATTAAGAGAGCTGTCATATTCGTTTGATAAGGAGAGCAAACAAATTATCGAAATTATTAGCAAGCCTGAATTTGAGAGTCCTCAGTTTCATTCAGATATTCCAACTAAGATCATTCATGTTCTCTCAGGCAATCGCGCCTATAAACAATCGAATTTACTAAAAAATCTTTCTGTCATGTGGAAGAATGAAGATGTCCCGATTACAATCAGTTACCTTCTCCCAGAAAAGAAACCACAGATGGACTACTATATGATCACTTTTATGAAAACACATGAAGTAGTCTTATAAAGGTATTCCTTAAAAGCAGTATGAGCCTTCTTTAATCGAATGAAATAATCAAGCCTCCCTAAGCATAGGATGGAGTAAGAGTTTACTTGAGGGAGGCTTTTTGTTATGGACAAGGTAATGATTATTGGTACATTTGAATTTTTAGGATTCCATTTTACAAAAAAGTTGCTTGAAGAAGGAGTAGAGGTGCTCGGGATTCATCATCAAATGAGTGACGAAGCGTCTTATTTAATAGAAGAAAAGCGGTTACAAATTGGCAGAAATGCAAATTTTGAGGAGAAGAGTATTGATGCTCTCACCAGAAACACGGATGATTATGAGGTGGTAATGGTCGATTATTATGATTTTTTTATGAGAGGATATGAAGATTCGCTTTTCCATGATGAAAATTATCAGTGGCTCATGAAAAATAGCGATAAAATCGTTTTTCTACTCCCACTTTCATTAAGAAATGATCCATTTAAAGAAAACAGAGTGAAATTGGAAAAGTATATATCATTGCTTCGAAGCGATAAGGATGTTCAAGAGTTTCTTTTGCCGACGATCTTTGGACCATGGCAAACAGATGTATTTCTTTTTCAGCAAGCATTAACAAAGAAAAAAGACGAATGGAACCTGAGTGCAAGAGAATGGACAGCAGATGCACTGTACGTAGAAGATATGGTTAGGAAAGTATTAAAGCTAGTGGATGACGATAAGGAACGCTATTTATTAAGAAACGATCAGATAAATGGTTGGGAAGAGTGTGCAAACTATTTAAACATTAAGGATGTTCCTGTTAGGGATGTCCGAAGTGATGGTGAAGGAATTGAAGTGGTCGTTCCACTAGAAACATCCATTGAAACTGGTATAAAAAACCAACAAAAACTCGTACATTTTCAATGATTATTAAGAGCAAGAAAAAATTCTTTCCAATTATGTCGGATAAATGTAGAATTAAAGAGATTAAATCATTTCGACTAGGACGAAAGGTTGATCCTCTATTTTATCTGAGAGGCGGAAAAAGAATGCAAAGGATATTAGCTTGTTTCGGGATGATTCTTTTATGCCTTTTTACGCTTTCAGCGTGTGGACAAACATTAGGGACAGGCGAATTAAAAAAAGCAGGATTGTTAGTGCCTGAAACTGTTAATGATCAGGTTTGGGGTACAAAGGGCTATAAAGGTATGTTAAAAATCCAATCGCGCTTCAATGTGGATGTTTACTATAAAGAAGGAATGAATTCAGAAGCAGTCGTTCAAAGAGCAGTCAAAGAATTTGACCAAAAAGGTGTGAATCTTATTTTTGGTCATGGCAATGAGTATGCGGAGTATTTCAGCGAGCTTTCAAGTGACTATCCTCATATTCACTTTGTCAGCTTCAATGGCAACGCAACGCAAAAAAATACGACAAGCTTGAACTTCGATGCATACGCTATGGGCTTTTTTGGTGGTATGCTCGCAGGACATATGACAAAAACGAATCATGTTGGAATTATCGCTGCCTACGAGTGGCAACCAGAAGTAGAAGGTTTTTATGAAGGGGCCATATTTGAGAACAAAGATGTAGAGGTCGATATCCAATACGTTTGGCAGTGGGATGATGTGGAACGGGCACAAATGCTATTAGATGATATGATTGCAAAAGATATTGATGTCATCTATCCAGCAGGTGATGGGTACAATGTCCCCGTCATTGAAAAAATTAAAGAACAAGGTCTCTATGCAATCGGTTATATCTCTGATCAGTCAGATTTAGGTGAATCAACAGTATTGACGAGTACTGTCCAACATGTTGACACATTATATGAACTTGTCGCTGAACAGTTTAACAAAGGGAAGCTAGAATCTGGTAATCTTACTTTTGATTTTCAGGATGATGTCATTTCGTTAGGAGAATTCAGCCCGCTTGTGGATCAAAAGTATATCGATTCTCTCAATGAAAAGATCGAGACGTATAAGCAAACGGGGAAATTACCAAAGTAGCAATAGAAAACTGCCTGTTCAATGGATAGGCAGTTTTTTTATCCACTATTTTTTCGATAAAAAATTTTCTAGGAGTGGCTTTAGCTTAGTTAATAATGGTTTTAACTCCTTTGTTGAAGTCATTAGTGTATCGATATGGTTCATCACTTCCATATAGTCTACTTTTTGTAAAAACTCATCAATCGTTTTATTAAATCCATTTAATGTACTTTTGTTGTTCTGCTCTTCTTCTGTATGACTTTCCCTACTACCAAGAATCCAGTCCCAATCTTCTTTTTCCCTTTTTTCCGGTTCTTCGAAAGAGGAAGTGTGACGTTCTCCAAACATGAATCTTGAGAAACGATCAACTTCTTCACGTTGTACTTTGTCTTCCGCCATTTTAAGGCACCTCCCTCGATATAATTTATTCCTCAAATTAATAATTGTATAGACAAATGTGGAAAATGAAAGAAAGAGAGGGTGTCATAACTCTTAATCATCCACTCAAGATAAAGGATCAAATTAAAAAAGTTGCACGATTGAATCTCTCTTGATAAAATAATTAGTACCAAGTCATAATAATTGATAATAAAAATGATGAGACAAGAAATATCCCATCTAAGTGGGAGTTATTAAAAATCTTACATCTTTTTTTAAGATGAAAGGAGATTAGGGATGAACGCAGGAGTTGTAGGAATAGGTAGGTATCTTCCAGAAAATATCGTAACCAATGCTGATTTGGAAAAGAAAATGGATACCTCTGATGAATGGATCAGAACAAGAACAGGAATTGAAGAAAGAAGAATAGCAGATGATGATATTGACACATCTGATATGGCATACCGAGCTGCAAAAGCAGCAATGAAGGATGCTAACATTTCTCCAGAAGAGATTGGACTTATTTTAGTTGCAACGGTTACTCCAGATGCGCCATTCCCATCTGTTTCTTGCAGGATTCAAGAAAAACTTGGCGCAGTGAATGCAGCAGCAATGGACATTAGTGCTGCATGTGCTGGCTTTATGTATGGAATGGTGACAGCAAAGCAATTTGTTGAAAGTGGAACGTATAAATATGTCCTAGTAGTAGGTGTAGAAAAATTATCGAAGATTACAGACTGGGATGATCGTGGGACGGCTGTATTGTTTGGTGACGGTGCAGGTGCTGCAGTAATTGGCCAAGTTTCTGATAATCGTGGAATTTTAGCATTTGAATTAGGAGCTGATGGCACAGGAGGAAAATTCCTCTATCAAGACGAATATATTATTATGAATGGTAGAGAAGTATTTAAATTTGCTGTGCGTCAGATGGGTGAAAGTAGTGTAAATGTGTTAGCGAAAGCAGGATTAACGAAGGAAGATGTTGATATGCTTATTCCTCATCAGGCTAACATTCGAATCATGGAAGCTTCTAGAGAAAGATTGGAACTTCCGTTAGAAAAGATGTCAAAAACCGTTCATAAATATGGAAATACTTCTGCAGCTTCGATTCCGATTTCAATCGTCGAAGAGCTGGAGAATGGAAAAATCAAGGATGATGATGTTATTGTTATGGTTGGCTTCGGCGGTGGCTTAACTTGGGGCGCGATAGCATTAAGATGGGGAAAATAAATTCCTATTTTTTGTGCAAAGGAGATGGAAATAATGACGAAACGAAGAGTAGTTGTAACAGGAATTGGTGCCGTAACTCCACTCGGAAATGATGCGGAAACAACGTGGAAAAAGATTCAAGAAGGAGTCTCTGGTGTCGGAGTTTTAACAAGATTGAACCCAGATGATTACCCTGCGAAGGTTGTCGCAGAAGTGAAGGACTTTAATGTAGAAGAATATATTGATAAAAAAGATGCTAGAAAAATGGATCGTTTCACTCACTATGCTGTCGCAGCTTCAGTAATGGCTGTGAAGGATGCTGGTCTTGATATTAATGATGACAATTCTCATCGAGTAGGCGTGTGGATCGGTTCAGGGATTGGCGGAATGGAAACTTTCGAGAATCAGTTTGAAACATTTTTAAATAAAGGTTATCGAAGAGTAAGTCCCTTTTTCGTACCAATGATGATCCCAGATATGGCAGCAGGCCAGGTTTCTATCACACTGGGTGCAAGAGGATTTAATTCTTGTACAGTTACGGCTTGTGCAACAGGTACGAATTCCATTGGAGATGCTTTTAAAGTAATTCAAAGAGGTGCGGCGGATGCGATGGTAACCGGTGGCTCAGAAGCGCCAATTTCGAGAATGGCGATGGCTGGATTCTGTGCCAATAAAGCATTGTCAACTAATCCAGATCCAAGTACAGCAAGTCGTCCATTTGATTTAAATCGAGACGGTTTTGTCATGGGAGAAGGAGCTGGAATTGTTGTCCTTGAGGAACTAGAGCATGCGTTAGCTCGTGGTGCAAAAATTTATGCTGAAATCGTTGGCTATGGTGCGACGGGTGATGCTTACCATATCACTGCACCAGCACCTGGAGGAGAAGGCGGAGCTCGCGCAATGAAAATGGCGATCGAGGATGCTGAATTGAAGCCAGAGGATATTGGTTATATTAATGCCCATGGTACAAGCACGGATTATAACGATAAATTTGAAACATTAGCGATCAAAGAGGTGTTTGGTGAGCATGCTTATAAACTAGCAGTGAGCTCAACAAAATCAATGACAGGTCACTTGTTAGGTGCAGCTGGTGGTGTGGAAGCGATCTTCACAGTTCTATCCTTAAGAGATGCAGTATTACCACCAACGATCAATTTGCAAACACCAGATCCAGAATGTGATCTTGATTACGTACCAAATGAAGCAAGAAAGCAGGAAGTCCAGGCAGCCCTAAGTAATTCCTTAGGCTTCGGCGGCCACAACGCAACCATCGTTTTTCGTAAGTATGAATAGTCATCATAGAGAGACAAGAGGATGTCCTATTAGATAGGGCGTCCTTTTTTTGTGTTTAGAGACAGTATGTTTCATGAGTCGTTCTTTTAAATGTATCAAATTTTTATGTTATGTTGATTTTTGTATCGGTTACGATAACACGACTAGCTTACACAGATAGAGCGCAAATCGAAAGGCATCTTAAAAGCGGATATTATGACGGAGGATCCGATAATTAAAGGGACTGCAGTTTACTAAGTCGAGATTCATCAGGCTTAACTGCAGTCTCTTTTTGCATTTTAAATTCATAAACTAAAGAAAAAACGGAGGTGGAGGAATGGGAGTAGTGCGGACAGATAAATGGTTGGAGGAGAATTTTGATGACCCGAAAAAAATATGTCGACAAATCGATTCAAGTAAACCCCTCTTATATTCTTACTTAGTCCAGTTTGGTATGTATAGGCCGAATCGGCGAACATGGGGATATTTTCAAGACATTCAAGAGAACAAGGTTTGGGAAGAAGTAGCAAGGCTTTTCCGCAAATATCAAAAACGGTGGAAAGGACCTGAAGTTGAAATTTATATATTTCCTATTCAAAGCAACTTTGCAGATAAAGGTGGGGTATCTTTTAAAAAAAGCATCTTCCTTTTTCTTTCTCCACTAGAAGATATAAAAGAGATAGAAGCCCTATTTGTCCATGAATATCACCATGTTTGTAGAATCAATAAACATAGAAAAAAAATGAAGGAATATACTTTACTAGATTCGATTATTTTAGAAGGATTAGCTGAACACGCTGTGGAGTATTACTGCGGAGAAAAATATCTGGCAAAATGGTGTCAGTATTATTCTGAAAAAGAATTAGAACAATATTGGGATGAACTCCGAAATGAAATTATCGCAACCAAAAGAGAAGAAGGGCTTCATGACCAAATTTTATTCGGAGGAAGAGGATATCCAAGATTACTAGGATATGCAATTGGATATCACCTTACAAAAGTAATTCCTAAAGATGGAAGTTTTTCCGCAAAAGTAAATTTTTATTCGAATTCCGAATATTTCATAAAGTGAAATAAATGGAATCTATTGGAAATGATTGATTTAAAGGGATTTTAGAAAGTTACCAATTAAGAGAAATTTAATAATTGTAAAAAAACTCTTGCTATTTAAATAAGATTGTAATAATATTTTAATCAAACAAACGAATAAACAGAATAATTTGAATAGCCGGTACACGAAAGATTATAAATGTGCCTTCAAAAAATAACTGTTGGGTCTAAATCTATATTTTACTATTCAAATATAAGTTTCATGTGAAGGGTTAGGGGGATTAATTTGAGCGAGCCAATCTTAAAAATAGATAATCTTAGAACATCTTTTCGAATAAAAGATGACTACTATGCAGCGGTCGATGGAGTATCTTTATCCGTAAATAAAAATGAACTACTCGCCATTGTGGGTGAATCTGGATGTGGAAAAAGTGCTTTAGCTTTTTCAATCATGAATCTTCATAGTAGAGCGAAGATTGAAGGAGATATCCTTTTTAAAGGTCAGAATATTACGAACTTACCGATAAACAAATTAAATAAACTGCGTGGGAAGGACATGGGAATGATTTTCCAGGATCCTTTAACTGCTTTAAATCCACTGATGGTTATAGGGGAACAAATTGGAGAAATCCTACTGATTCACGGTACACAGTCTGCTGAAAAGAGAAAGACTAAAGTAATAGAATTATTGAATAAAGTTGGGATCCCTCGCCCTGAACATGTTTTTAATCAATTCCCTCATGAATTATCAGGTGGAATGAGACAAAGGGTTGTCATTGCCATGGCGATCGCTAATAATCCTGAGTTGTTGATTGCTGATGAACCAACAACAGCGCTTGATGTTACGATTCAATCGCAAATTCTTGATTTAATTAAGGATTTAAAAGAGGAATCAGGAGCGGGCGTTATTCTTATCACCCACGATTTAGGGGTAGTTGCAGAAATGGCTGATCGAGTAGCGGTTATGTACGCAGGTCAAATCGTTGAAATCGCTGATGTCTATACATTATTTGAAAATCCATTACATCCGTATACAAGGTCACTCTTGAATTCAGTACCTACAACGGAAGAACAATCAACACTGCATGTCATTCAGGGAGTGGTTCCAGCATTGCAGAACCTGCCGAGAGAGGGTTGTCGCTTTGGTGCGAGAATTCCGTGGATTCCAGATTCTGCGCATGAAAAGAATCCAGAATTGCACGAAGTAAGTCCTGGTCACTTTGTTCGCTGCACCTGCTATAAGGATTTTCATTTTCCTGATGGAGATAAGGAGGGTAAGCAGCATGTCATATCTTGAAGTAAAGGACTTGAAGGTTCACTTTCCTGTTAAAGGAGGCCTTTTTGGCAGGACGCTAGGCCATGTCAAAGCGGTAGATGGGGTCAATTTATCGATTGAAAAAGGCAAAACGTATGGTTTGGTTGGTGAATCTGGCTCAGGAAAAACAACGACTGGTCGTGCCATTATTGGATTAAATAAGATTACTTCTGGACAAGTTTTATTCGAGGGACAAGATATTACGAATATAGCAAGTGCAAGTAAGGATGTTCGCAGAGATATTCAAATGATTTTTCAGGATCCATATTCTTCATTAAATCCAAAAAAACGTGTAATTGATATCATTTCTGAACCGCTACGAAACTATGAAAAACTTACAAAGGGAGAAGAGACGAAGAGAGTCCAAGAATTATTGGAACTAGTCGGATTAAGTCCTGAAAGTATCCTCAAGTATCCGCATGAGTTTTCAGGTGGTCAAAGACAAAGGATTGGAATTGCAAGGGCGATTGCGTTGAAACCAAAGCTCATTATTGCGGACGAGCCAGTATCAGCACTTGATGTATCGGTGCAAGCTCAAGTTTTGAACTTTATGCAGGAGATACAGCAGGAATTAGGATTGACCTATTTGTTTATAAGTCATGACTTAGGTGTTATCAAACATATGTGTGACCAGATTGGCATCATGTATAAAGGTAGATACGTAGAGGCTGGGACTAAAGAGGATATTTTTAATAATCCTCAACACATTTACACGAAGCGACTAGTTGCGGCGATTCCAGATATCAATCCGAGAAATCGAGACAAGCATTTGCAATTCAGACAAGAAGTAAAGAACGAGTATGAACAGGCATATAATCAATACTTTGATGACGAGGGCTTAGCCTATCCATTGCAGCCCGTATCCGATACACATCTAGTGGCTTTGCCTGAGAAAGGTTGATTGTTATGTGGAAATTTTCTATACGGCGAATCATAATTATGATTCCACAAGTGATTTTACTAAGCCTTATTGTATTTATTCTAGCGAAAATGATGCCGGGGGATGCCTTAACTGGAATGATAGACCCGAATATAGACCCAAATACAATTGCTGAAAAACGTGAAGCATTAGGATTAAATGACCCATGGTATGAGCAATATACTAGATGGGTAGGGGGATTATTTACAGGGGATTTAGGTCAGTCCTTCCATTTTAAAATGCCAGTTACAGAGTTGGTTTGGCAAAGAATTATTAATTCATTCTGGCTATCTGTGTTAACGCTGTTTTTAACATATTTAATTGCAATTCCTCTTGGAATAACAAGTGGTCGTTATAACGATTCATGGGCCGATCGTTTAATTACAGGCTATACGTACATTGGTTTTGCAGCACCGTTATTTATCTTTGCATTGGTGATGTTATGGTTTTTTGGTTTCTATTTGGATTGGTTCCCTACTGGTGGTAGTGTCAAACCAGGATTGGTTCCAGGGACGTTTGAATATGTGATGAGTAAGATTTATCATATGTTGCTTCCTGCCCTTTCTATGGCTTTAATTACTACGGTATCGACCGTTCAATACTTACGTAGTGAAATTATTGATACAAAACAAAAAGATTTTATTTTAACAGCAAGAGCAAAAGGAGCTTCAGAATCTCGAGTATACAATCGTCATATTTTAAGAAACTCACTGTTACCGATTGCTGCTTTTTTTGGATATGAAATTACTGGATTGATCGGAGGCTCAATCTTTATTGAAAATATCTTTGGTTATCCAGGAATGGGACAACTTTTCTATAATTCTATATTAATGCGTGACTATAGTGTTGTAACTTCTCTTGTACTATTATTTGGAATCTTGTCGATTCTAGGGGCATTACTATCAGATATTATTCTTAGTCTAGTTGACCCGCGTATTCGGATTAAATAAGCATCGTAAATTGTGAGGTGATCAAAATGGAAACGAACAAAATAGAACTTGAGAAAGAACATGAAGTGGTAAAGAGTCCTTCTGGTTGGAGAATTATAGGACGAGAGATTGTACGTGATAAATTAGCATTAAGTTCATTAATTCTACTCATTATCATAATGGTTATAGTATATGGTGCTTCGGTTTTACTGGATGTGAGAGAAATCGTAAAGGTTGACTTGTTCTCCATTCATCAACCACCTTCCGAGGAATTTCTTCTTGGGACTGACTATGGTGGAAGAGATGTATTTGGACAGTTAATTATCGGTACACGTAACTCTCTAACAATAGGGATTCTGGTAACGTTAATGACAGGAGTAATTGGTATTATTTATGGATTGGTAGCAGGGTATTTTGGTGGAACTGTTGACAATATTATGATGAGAATTTTGGATTTTTTCCAAGTTTTACCTTTTTTAATGATTGTTATCGTGTTTGTTGCGATTGTGCCAAAGTATAGCATCCTATCATTTTCATTAATCATGACCGCATTTTTGTGGATGGGGATTGCTCGATTAATTCGTTCAAAAGCTCTCCAGGAAAAAGAACTAGATTATGTACAAGCTTCTAAAACGCTTGGTACATCAAATTTGAAAATTATGTTTACGCAAGTCCTGCCAAATTTAAGTTCGTTAATCATCGTAACGATGACATTGAATTTGGCGGCAAATATTGGGTTAGAATCTGGATTATCCTTTTTAGGGTTTGGTTTTCCAGAGAGTACACCAAGTTTAGGGACTCTTGTAAGTTATGCAAGAAACCCGCAAACACTTGAATTTAGATGGTGGGTTTGGGTACCTGCATCATTACTAATTTTAGTCTTGATGTTAAGTATAAATAATGTTGGCCAAGCGCTAAAGCGTGCGACTGACGCAAGACAAAGAAGAGGATAAAAGGGAGGCAACAAGAATGGAGAAAGCTAAATTTAGCAAACTTCTATTAGCGATGATGCTAGTACTTGTACTTGCATTGGCTGCTTGCTCTGGTGGCGAAAAGGATTCTACTAAAGATTCCGGCGACGATACAGAGAAGAAAACAGAAGAAAAAGAGGATGGACAATATTCCATCGATGATTTCAGCCAAGTAAAAACAAATGAAGGAGAAGCTATCGAAGGTGGAAATCTTAACTTCGGATTGGTTTCTGATACAGCATTTGAAGGGACTTTAAACTGGAACTTCTATTCTGGTGACCCTGATGCTCAAATTTTATCTTGGTTTGATGAAGGTTTACTAACTTGGGATGCTAACTATGTGTATACAAATGATGGTGCTGCTACTTATGAGCCATTAGATGAAGTATCTGCAGATGTACTTGCAACATTACCTGCTGACAAGGCTACTGAAGTGGCTGATAAAGGGGTAACCATCAAATTCCAAATTAAAGACAATGTAAACTGGCAGGATGGAGAGCCTGTAACGGCTGAAGATTGGTTATTTGCTCACGAAGTTATTTCTCATCCAGATTATGACGGTCCTCGTTACGGATCCGATTTCACAAATATCGTAGGAGTTGAAGCATATCACGCAGGTGAAGCTGATACGATTTCAGGTATTGAAGTTTTAGATGACAAAACATTACAAATCACATACATTGAATCAACACCTTCTTTAGTAACAGGAAGTATTTGGACATATCCTTTAGCTAAGCATATTTTTGGTGATATGGCAGTAGCTGATATTTCTTCATCTCCAGAAGTGCGTCAAAAGCCAATCGGTTTTGGTCCATTTATTGTTGACAGCATCACTCCTGGGGAAGCGGTTGTCTTAAAGAAAAACCCAGATTACTGGCGTGGAGAACCAAAACTTGACACTGTAACAATTAAAGTAATCAACAACAGTGTTGTTGCTCAAGCTCTACAAAAAGGTGAAGTAGATTTAGTCAGCGCATTTGATGTAGATCAATTCCCAGCAAATGCTAATTTATCAAACGTTGAATGGTTAGGTAAAATTGACCGTGCTTATACGTATATTGGATTTAAATTAGGTACTTGGGATAAAGAAGCTGGAGTAGTTAAACCGAATCCGGATGCGAAAATGGGTGACGTGAAATTACGTCAAGCTATGTGGCATGCAGTAGATAATGATACAGTTGGTCAAAAGTTCTATCATGGTCTTCGTTGGAATGCGACGACGTTAATCCCGCCTTCGCACCCAGAGTTCCATGATGATTCAAATGCTGGTCTTACGTATGACCCAGAAAAAGCGAAAGAATTGCTTGATGAAGCAGGATATGCTGATGTTGATGGTGATGGAATCCGTGAAGATAAAAATGGTGAACCGTTAGTAATTAACTTTGCTTCAATGTCTGGTGGAGATACTGCTGAACCACTTGCACAATACTATATCCAAGCTTGGGAAGCTATTGGTCTTAAGGTTGAATTATTAGATGGACGTTTACAAGAATTTAACTCTTTCTATGAGAGAGTAGGACAAAATGGTGATGATGATCCAGCTGTTGATATTTATCAAGCTGCATGGGGTGTTGGTATCGACGTAGACCCACGGGGATTATATGGCCGTGATGCACTTTATAACTTCTCACGCTATGCAAGTGATGAAAATGATGCATTATTAGCGGATGGTGTTTCTCAAGAAGCATTTGATGTAGACTATCGTAAAGAAGTATACGATAAGTGGCAACAATTAATGGTTGATGAAGTACCAGTATTCCCAACTTTATACCGTTCCATTTTAGTACCGGTGAACAACCGTGTTCAAAATTACTCAATTGAAGAAGGTTGGGCTAATCTTCAGGACCTAGCTGTAACACAAGAAGAAGGTCTTAAAGCCGAATAAACTAATTTGTTCAGAAAGGATCTGCATTTGCGGATCCTTTCTTTTTCTTTTGGGTTGATGAATTATGAAGGGGTGGAAAATGGTTTATATAAGGAAATTGGTTTAAGGTGGGATTTTTGGGAATAAATTGACCTATGACTGCCCATACTGAGTGACAAATAGTTAACTTTATTCAGCATAAGTACTTCACATTTATATGTGTTGGCGTATTTGATTGAAGGAGTGAGGGGTAGATTCATGTTATATCTTCATGATGTTTGGGTCAATTGGTTTGAAGGTGAAGAGAATGGATATAATGTATGTCACTTCCATGAATGGCGTAAGGATGACGGTGTAGAGCTACTCGATCAGGTGCCATTATTGAAAGTTAGTTCGGTGTTATTTAATTACATAGAAAATGACTTAGCAGAATTGCCACAGCAGCTGTTAGATGACATCTATCAAAAGGCGTATTTGCGAAAAAATCATGAGCGGATTCAGCTTGAGTATTGCTTTATTGTAACCGATGGCATGAACATTCTTGTCGTTGATACGATCGGATATAACATTCCGATCCGAAAAAGTAGACTGATTCCAAGGCAGGAGCAATTGGTATATGAAATGATCGAAAATCATGAGCCAATTGATTACTCCTTTAACCTTTCTACATCCTTAAAGGAATTTCACATTTTATCACCGGCGCCTGAATTAATGAACGGCTTAACTAGGAAGGAACGGCAGCTTAAACAACTGTTGTTTATGGCACTTGATCAACTTCGTGCTTGTAACAATGTGGCGGAAATTCGCTATTGGTATACGGAATGGTGTCCAGAGCGTTATGGAGAAATTCAAGAATGGGACTTTGAGGAAGTTTGGCAGCAATTATATGAAGAAACACGTTATGGCTGGACGCATAAACATGAACAGTTTTGTGAAAATATAATTAAGGGACAACCCTTCTTCGAAAAATTATGGGAGATGGAGCACGGTCCTAGGGTAAACTAAAATAACCGCTTGTCCGATTGGGCAAGCGGTTATTTTAGTTATCTTTTTCTTTTTCTCCCAAGACCCATGGCATTCTCCATTTTCTTGAGCATTTTACTTGCAACAGCATCAGCCTTTGCTGCTCCACGATCTAATATTTCATCTAATTGTGGAGAATCAATCAATTCGTAGTATTTCTTCTGGATTGGTTCGAGTGCTTCAACAACAACTTTAGCTAAATCACCTTTGAAATCACCATAACCTTTTCCTTCGTACTCCTTTTCTAATTCAGCGATGCTTTTATTGGAGAAAATGGAGTAAATCGTCAATAAATTAGAGACTCCTGGTTTCTTTTCTTTATCAAATTTTACGACACCTTCTGAATCTGTCACAGCACTTTTAATCTTCTTCTCAATTTGTTTTGGTTCGTCCAATAATGAAATAAAAGCTTTCTGATTCGGATCGGATTTACTCATTTTTTTCAATGGATCTTGAAGAGACATTACCCTAGCGCCTTCTTTTGGAATGCGTACTTCGGGTACGGTGAAAATGTCGTTATATTTTTTGTTAAATCTTTCAGCGATATCTCTTGTGAGCTCTAAATGCTGTTTCTGGTCTTCGCCAACGGGAACTAAATTTGTCTGGTATAGCAAAATATCTCCTACCATTAATGGTGGATATGTAAGTAGTCCAGCTACAACAGCGTCCTTACCTTGTGATTTATCTTTAAATTGAGTCATTCTTTCTAATTCCCCGATATATGTGACGCATTGGAGCATCCAGCCTGCCTGTGCGTGAGCTGGTACTTCTGATTGGATAAAGAGCGTCGCTTTTTCTGGATCGATTCCAACTGCTAAGTAAAGAGCTGCAAGGCTTCTGATGTTTTTTCGTAGTTGTACTGGGTCTTGGGGTACGGTGATGGCATGTTGGTCGACAATACAGAAATAACAGTTATATTCTTCCTGTAATTCAACGAATTGCTTCAACGCCCCAATATAATTTCCAAGCGTAATTGTACCACTTGGTTGTATGCCTGAAAAAATGGTTTCCATTCATGTTTCCTCCTATTACTCGATTATTAAATTATACCATTTTTATTTTCGTCTTAAAACTATAGAAGGAGTTAATCAGTTTCTTTTAAAGCTGACTAAAAATTGTAGTGAATGTATAATGCTGCCATCATAAAAGCGAGGATGATGAGTCCGTTCATTAGAAAAGGAAGGACCTGAATTGAAATGCTCTGCGACGGCAATGTCATTTCTTCAATCTCTTTCTTTGTCGTGTTTTTCCCTGCAAACACCTTTCGAAAGGACTTTGTCACTTGATCGAAAAAACCGCTTTTTATGGTTAATAATAGTAAAGATACAAATATGAATAAAGCACCTATATAAAAAGAGATATTAATATAGAGCAACAAAGAGATTGACCGATACATTAGCAAGGAAAGAAGGAAGATAATCATATTAGATATTAAAAATAATTGAAGAACTTTCGTGATTTGATTTTTCAAAATATCAACTCCGGAATTAAATACTATTCAATTTATGATAATATTTATACAGCGATCTGTAAAATGAATTGTTAAAAACCATATAAACTCTTATATAACAGTATTTGTAAAAAAATACAAAAAATTATAAACATAAAATACAGATATTTCTGTAATGTAAAATTTTTTTACAAAAATAATTTACAAAAATAATATTATCTGTATAATAGTCATTGTAACTATTTTTCTGAAAATATAGAAGGGGAGGTCTACTAGTGAAAAAGTCGAAATTTTTTCTACTTTTATCTTTAGTACTCGCAATTAGCACATTTTTAGCAGCTTGCGGTGGCGGAGATAATGCTGGTAAAGAAGATGAAAAGGCTGCTGATGAAACTGTAGCTCAAGAATTAACAATGTTGGAGTCACAAGCTATTCCTTCCATGGATAGTGTAATGGCTCAGGATACAGTGAGTTTTACGACATTAAACAATGTGAATGAAGGTTTGTACCGTCTTGATCCAAATCAAGAAGTAGTTGAAGGTATGGCTGAAGGTGAACCTGAAGTAAGCGAAGATGGTACTGTGTATACGTTCAAATTAAGAGATGCAAAATGGTCTAACGGTGATCCTGTTACAGCACATGATTTTGTCTATGCTTGGCAGCGTGCGATTGACCCAGAAATGGCATCTCCATATGGTCCATATATGATGGATGGCAAGATTAAAGGAGCAGCTGATATTACTGCAGCAGCGGCAGAAAAGAAAGAGTATGACATTACAACTTTAGGTGTTAAAGCCGTAGATGATAAGACACTTGAAGTAACTTTAGAAATACCAATTCCTTATTTTAAATCTTTAATGGCTTTCCCGACGTTCTATCCATTAAATCAAAAATTTGTTGAAGAACAAGGTGAAAACTACGCTACTACTGCAGATACAATACTATACAATGGTCCATTTGCTCTAACTGAGTGGGATGGAAGCACAGATTCTGAATGGTCTTATGTGAAGAATACAGAATATTGGGATGCAGACTCTGTAAAATTAGAAAAGCTTACATGGAACGTATTAAAGGATTCTCAAGCTGCAGCTAATGCATTTGAGACAGGTGAAGTTGATATCACAGGAAAGCTTTCATCTGATGTTGTACCTCAATATGAGGGTGACGAAAACTTAGTTAAATGGTTAGAGCCTACTATTTTCTGGTTAAAAATGAACCAAAAAAATAGCGATGCTTTAAAGAATGTAAATGCCCGTAAAGCAATTGCTCAAGCGATTAATAAAGAAGACTTTGTTAATGGTGTATTAGCAAACGGTTCGATTGTTGCAAATTACGCTGTGCCAAATGAATTTGTTACAAATGATGAAACAGGTGAAGATTTCCGTGCGATCAACGGAAATGAATTACTACCTTACAATGTTGAAGAAGCAAAAAAATCTTGGGAGACTGCTTTAGCAGAACTAGGTACTGATACTGTTGAGTTAAGATATTTAACTGATGATACTGAAACGGCTAAGAAATCTGCTGAATATGTAAAAAATCAGCTAGAAACAAATCTTCCTGGAATCACAATTACAGTTGAAAGTGTACCATTCAGTGTACGTTTAGACCGTGAAAATGCCCAAGATTATGATCTGCAAATGGCTGGTTGGGGACCTGACTATTTAGACCCAATGACATTCTCAGATCTTTGGTTAACTGGTGGCGGAAATAATAAGATGGATTACTCGAACGAAAAGTATGACCAACTTATTAAAGATGCCCAAACTACTTTAGCTCAATCACCAGTAGAGCGCTATGAAGCTCTTGCAGAGGCTGAAAGAATTCTTCTTGAAGAGGACGCAGCAATTGCACCACTTTATCAACGTTCTTCAAACCTACTTGTAAGTGACAAAGTGGATAACTTTACTTATCACTTAGTAGGACCTGAGTACAGCTTTAAGTGGACTTCAGTTAAATAATAGGGTTTATAACAATATTTTAAATTGTTGTAAAAAGAGAGTATATTGTTCTTCAATATACTCTCTTTTCCCTTTGCGTGAAAACTATCAAATTTTTTTGAGATTTTGAAATATTAGGGGGTGCACAAGATGGCGAAATATTTAATTCAACGTATTATTTACATGGTGATAACTCTATTATTAATTGCCTCGTTTACCTTTTTCCTCATGAAAATTATTCCGGGTACGCCTTTTGCTAATGCGGACAAACTGTCTGATACACAGCTAAGCATTATGATTGATAAGTACGGCTTAAATGAGCCAGTGCCAGTTCAATATGCGACCTATATGCTGAACCTTTTAAAAGGAGATCTAGGTGTTTCCTTTCAATTTAACAATGTTGGGGTAACAGATATTTTAATGAATAGCATTGGACCTTCCGCTACACTTGGATTACAAGCCATGATTGTTGGAACGGTGTTAGGGATCATTTTAGGGGTAATTGCAGCATTATATCAAAATACATGGCTTGATTACGGTTCGACCTTTATTGCTGTGCTCGGTAAATCAATTCCATCATTTGTATTTGCTGGGTTGCTCCAATATTACATTGCCGTTAAACTTGGCTGGTTCCCGGTTGCTTTTTGGCGTGGGCCTGAATACACGGTACTGCCAACAATTGCACTTGCGATGTTCCCACTCGCAACTGCTGCACGATTTGTGAGAACGGAAATGATTGAAGTATTAGAGTCGGATTATATTATGCTAGCGAAAGCCAAAGGGGCAAGCTGGTTTGAAATAGCCTTCAAACATGCACTAAGAAACGCACTTATTCCAGTTGTGACCGTTTTAGGACCATTGGTTGTTAGCTTAATGACAGGATCACTTGTTATTGAAAAAATCTTTGGGATCCCTGGTATCGGTGAACAGTTCGTTAAATCGATTCAAGTAAATGATTACCCAGTTATTATGGGTACTACTTTATTATTTGCTGCTTTATTTGTAGCAGTTATTCTAATCGTAGATCTCCTTTATGGTGTGATTGATCCGCGAATTCGTCTAGCGGGAGGGAAAAAGTAATGGCGCAAGAAAAAATTGCAAAAGAAATGTTTTCACCCGTTGAAATGGACGCGACGAAAAGTGAAGTAATTTCAAAGCCAAGTCTAAACTATTGGCAGGATGCTTGGCTAAGAGTGAAGAAAAATAAAGGCGCAATCGTCAGTATGATTATTTTAGCGATCTTAACGATTATGGCGTTAATTGGCCCGCACTTAAATGGTCACACGTATGATGCGCAAAATATTAAACACAACAATTTACCACCGCGTGTACCAGCTTTGGAAAATGTAAGTTGGTTGCCGTTTGATGGTGAATTGGAGAGAAAAAACGGCGATAAGTATGATGCGTATGAAGCAAAAGGAGTAGATGCTTATTATTGGCTTGGGACGGACAGTCTTGGTCGTGACATCTTTACTCGCCTTTGGAAAGGTACACAAGTATCTTTATATATCGCTTTCTTAGCAGCTGCCATTGATATGGTCATTGGTGTTATTTACGGGGCTATTTCAGGATTTGTTGGTGGAAGAACCGATAATGTCATGCAGCGGATTACAGAGATTTTAGTCGGAATCCCGAACTTAGTTGTCGTGATTTTGATGATTATTGTACTTGACCCTGGTATTCTTTCGATTACGATCGCTTTAACGATTACCGGATGGGTCGGAATGGCCCGGGTGGTGCGTGCCCAAGTACTAAAGCTAAAAAACCAAGAATATATTTTGGCGGCACGTACGTTAGGGCTTTCCAATGGAAAAATTATTAGTAAGCATTTAATCCCGAATTTAGCGGGTGTTATCATTATTAATACGATGTTTACGATACCGAATGCGATTTTCTTTGAAGCATTTTTAAGCTTTATTGGTCTAGGATTACAAGCACCGCATGCTTCTTTAGGAACATTAATAGATGATGGATTTAAGGTGTTGCAGCTTTATCCATATCAAATGGTTATACCAGCGATTGTCATCAGTTTAATAATGGTTTGTTTCAATTTAGTTGCTGATGGTTTACGTGATGCGTTAGATCCGAAAATGCGTGATTAGAAAAGGTAGGTGAAAGAAAATGAAAAAAGTACTAGAAGTGAAGGATTTGCATATCTCATTCCATACTTTTGCTGGAGAGGTCCAGGCAATCCGCGGTGTCAATTTTGATTTACACAAAGGGGAAACTTTAGCGATTGTTGGAGAGTCAGGTTCAGGAAAGTCAGTCACGACAAAAGCGATAATGCGTTTATTGCCTGAATCCAACTCAAAAATAAAAGAAGGCGAAATTCTTTTTGAAGGTAAAGATCTCACCAAGCTTTCAGATAAATCGATGCAAAAGGTACGTGGAAAAGACATTTCAATGATCTTCCAAGATCCAATGACATCATTAAATCCGACGATGAAAATTGGCAAGCAAATCATTGAGCCGATCGTTAAACACCAAAAGCTTAGTAAAGCGGCAGCGAAAAAAAGAGCTATTGAAATATTAGATCTAGTTGGAATTCCTAACCCTGAAGAGCGCTTTGAACAATATCCGCACCAATTCTCAGGTGGAATGCGTCAGCGTGTTGTTATTGCGATTGCTCTTGCTTGTAATCCGAAAGTATTGATTGCTGATGAACCAACAACAGCACTCGATGTAACGATTCAAGCACAAATCCTTGAATTAATGAAGGAATTACAAAAGAAAATTGATACATCGATTATTTTTATAACCCATGACCTTGGGGTTGTAGCAAATGTTGCTGATCGGGTCGCTGTTATGTATGGTGGGAAAATTGTTGAAATTGGGACTGTTGATGAGGTGTTTTACAACCCACAACATCCATATACATGGGGACTAATTAGCTCGATGCCTACCCTTGATACAGAGGAAGAAGAGTTATATGCAATTCCTGGTACGCCACCAGATTTACTTCATCCACCAAAGGGTGATGCGTTTGCACCTCGTAATGCATACGCGATGAAAATTGATTTGGAAGAGCAGCCACCAATGTTCAAAGTATCAGATACACATTATGCTGCTACTTGGTTATTGCATCCAGATGCTCCTAAGTTTGAGCCTCCTGCAGCTGTACAACGACGTCAGCGGGAATTCCTTGAAATGAAGGAGGGAAACTAAATGGCGACACAAGAAAAATTAGTTGAAATCAAAAATTTAAAGCAATACTTCAATATTGGAAAAGCAAATGAGGTTAGAGCGGTTAACGATATTTCATTTGATATATATAAAGGTGAAACATTGGGCTTAGTTGGAGAGTCCGGTTGTGGAAAATCGACAACGGGCAGAACGATTATTCGTCTCTACGATGCGACTGATGGGGAAGTAATTTTCAACGGAGTGAATGTTCATGGAAAAAAATCAAAAGCAGAGTTGAAGGAATTCAACCGTAGTATGCAAATGATTTTCCAAGATCCACAAGCTTCTTTAAACCCAAGGATGAAGGTATCTGATATCATTGCAGAAGGTATTGATATCCATGGACTAGCAAAAACAAAAGAAGAACGCATGAACCGTGTGGTGGAATTATTAGAAACAGTAGGTTTGAATAAGGAGCATGCAAATCGTTATCCTCATGAATTTTCAGGTGGTCAAAGACAGCGTATCGGTATCGCTCGTGCCCTTGCAGTTGAACCAGAATTCATTATTGCAGATGAGCCGATTTCTGCCCTTGATGTATCGATTCAAGCGCAAGTTGTCAATCTAATGAGAAAGCTCCAAAAGGAAAAAGGGTTAACGTACTTATTTATTGCACACGATCTTTCAATGGTAAAATACATTAGTGATCGAATTGGGGTTATGTACTTTGGAAGATTAGTGGAATTAGCCCCAGCAGATGATCTTTATAACAACCCAATTCATCCTTATACACAATCGTTATTGTCTGCGATTCCATTACCAGATCCAAATTATGAACGCAATCGTAAGCGTAAAACCTATAATCCAAAAGTTCATCAATATACGGAGCAAGATGACGTCCAATTCCGTGAAGTGAAGCCCGGACATTTTGTTCAATGTTCCTTAAAGGAATTTGAACAATACAAAGCTCAATATGCGAAATAATAAAAAACGATCTCACCATTTGAGATCGTTTTTAATTTTGGGGGTAGAAAGCCGTTTTTTTGCAATTTGACAAAAACAAACAATGGAAGGGAAAACAACCACGTTAAAATGAATTAGTTTTACTTAAAATAAGGGTGTAAGGAATCCCACTTTTTAAGCGCTATTTAGCTCTTATGGGAGTGCCCATTCTATTCGTAAAATATACAAAAATGAAAAAAAGTTAGATGATCTAGTCCAAGAAAAGCGTTAAAATAAGAATAGAATGAGAACTCCTCACTTACGGGAAAGTCAGCGAGGAAAAGGGGATAAAAATGAAATTTCTTCGTACTATTTTTGTTTTAACCGTTTTATGTTTTTTTATTGGAAGCAATGTCCCGATGGCAAAAGAGAGAACAGAACATGTTCCAAAGTATCAATCTGTGCGTGAACATGTGTCTTTAGTGAAAAATTTACCCGAACAAATGAAGCGTTTTGAATTCAACAGTGGCTACCATTTTGAGTATCCTGATGCAGTCAGAGGCATTTATGTAACTGGTCACTCTGCTGGAGGGAGTAAGTTTAATCAGTTGGTGAGTCTTACTGAAAAAACCGATTTGAATTCAATGGTGATTGATATAAAAGATGACTGGGGATATCTTACCTATATGCCTGATGATTCATCTTCTTACAAAAACATAGGAAAACCGTATATTAAGAATCCAAAGCAGATGCTTAAAACGTTAGAAGAAAAGCAGGTCTATCCGATTGCTCGCATTGTTGTCTTCAAAGACACAGCGTTGGCAAAACAAAAGCCAGAGTTGTCTTTTAGAGAGGGCTCAAAGGTTTGGACAAACGGACGTGGTGAATCCTTTGTTAATCCATTTTTAAAAGAAGTGTGGGATTATAATGTAGGAATTGCCATTGAAGCAGCAGAAATGGGCTTCCAAGAAATCCAATTTGATTATGTGCGTTTTCCTGAAGGATTTGAAACGAGAGATAATTCTTTGAAGTATTCCATGGGAGATTATGAAAAGTTAGATTTGGATAATTCACAAAAACGAGTACAAGCAGTAACAGATTTTGTCGCATATGCGAAAGAAAAACTTGAACCATATGGAGTAAAAGTATCCGTTGATATTTTCGGTTACACAGCTACATTGCCAGAGGCACCGGGCATTGGACAAAATTTTTCTAAAATTGTAGAGCATATTGATGTTATTTCATCGATGATTTATCCGAGTCACTGGACAGCGTATTTTGGTATCAGTAAGCCTGATTTAGAGCCATATAAATTGGTATCCGAATATGCAAAGGTTGAATCCAATATTCTTTCCAAAGCTGAAAATCCACCCGTATCTAGACCTTGGCTTCAGGATTTTACAGCAACTTGGTTAGGAAAAGGCAATTATAAGAAATATGGAAAAGCTGAGGTTGAAGCTCAGATTAAGGCTTTAAATGACCAAGGAATAAATGAATTCCTTCTATGGAATGCAGGAAATAGTTATAGCCAAAATGTAGACTACACACCGAATAACTAAAATTGTGATTTAGGGCGTTTATGCCAAAAGAGTATCCATTATGATGGATACTCTTTTTTTGAGCATTTGGAGAGGCTGCTAAGTAATGGTATGTATCATGGAGTGCTCATGAGGACAAAGTCGAAGGGTTTCAAAGGAAGTTTGTCCTCATAGAGAGTTCATGAGGACATTATATTTCAAACAAAAAAACTGAAGGCAGCGTAGCCCTCAGCTTATTTCTTAAATCCACCGACACTTTTCCAGCCAGTTTGAATTTTTTCTGATTTATCAACGAACTCCGACTTATTTTTACCACCAAAGATTTTGGTACCGATTCCATTTAAAATAACACCCATCAATGCTGTGATTCCAATAATGAGAACTGCAACAATTGTTAAGTCCATTATGTACCCAGGCATGATAAACCCCCAGTTTTTATTTCACTATTTAAAAAAACAGTGATATCCCCTAACTTCATTTTAAAAGAAGTTCTTATCAATGAAAAGAGAAAAATTCAATAATGACGTAATAAAAAGGGTTTATTGGAAAAATAATAGGGAAAGTTGAAAAAAGGGAAATAATTTAAAAAAGGAGATGAACCATGCATTGGTATGAAAAGCTGAATCAGTACTTTCCGATAGAGGAAATGAAATCAAAGGAACATATGGAGACATTATTGAAAGAACGTTCAGAGGTTTATCATAAGGATGAGAGTCCACTACATGTTCTAATGTATGCTGAGTTTGATTATTTTGTGTTTATCGATTATTTATTCGTTTCCAAGGATGCCAGGGGTCAAGGTCTTGGACATAAACTGTTAGAAAAGCTAAAAAATAAAGGCAAACCGATCATTCTTGAAGTGGAACCTGTAGATTATGAAGATAGTGATTCTGAGAAACGGTTGCGTTTTTATAAAAGAGAAGGATTTCAACATTCACAAGCGATTGGATATCGGAGAAGATCGCTTGCGACGAAAGAAATTAACCAGATGGAAATTTTATATTGGGCTCCGAATGGTGAAAGCGAAGAGATGATTTATGAAGCAATGCGAAAAACATATGAGTGGATTCATACGTATAAAGACAAGGAAATTTACGGTTCCTCTTATCAACCGGTGGAGGAAGTATTAACATTTCAGGACGATAAGGATCGAGAAGATCTGCTAAGGGATCTTTAAAACGATCTTTTTCATTTTCATGAATTTAATTGAGAATAGGCTATTAAGAATGAAACAGGAGAAGGAGTTTCTAGAAAAATTTTTGTTGTTTTAATAAAAAAATGAAACTTTTCAGCAACTCATACGTCTTATATAGAGAGTGCTATAAAACAGGCTTTAAATCAAAAGTTTTCCACAAAAAACTATACCTTTTTAGTGAGAATTAGTGTATAATAAAATAATAGAAATTACTTATTTATAGTAATTTTAATTTAGTACTCAAATGAGAATGAATCTAATATAGATTTTTCGATTTTGTCGAATCTGAAGGAGTGTGAATTAAAATGGTTACATTATACACTTCACCTAGTTGCACATCTTGCCGTAAAGCAAAGGCTTGGCTTGAAGAACATGAAATTCCTTATACTGAGCGTAATGTTTTTTCCGAACCTTTGACGATTGAAGAAATTAAAGAAATTCTTCGTATGACAGAGGATGGAACAGATGAAATCATTTCAACTAGATCTAAAACATTCCAAAAATTAAATGTGAATTTGGAAACAATGCCACTACAAAATTTATTGGAGCTCATTAAGGATAACCCAGGTTTATTAAGACGTCCTATTATTATAGACGAAAAGCGTCTTCAAGTGGGGTATAATGAAGATGAAATTCGCCGTTTTCTACCTAGAAAGGTGCGGACATTTCAACTTCAAGAGGCTAGACGACTTGTTAACTAATAATTAACCTTCGATCATTGGTATCGAAGGTTTTTTTATACATTATTTTTATAAAAGTCTATTGATGAAACATCCAATTATTTCTAAAAATCAACAATATTGCGAACAGTGCTTTTTCCAACAGTATTAACAAGCTAAAATCATTGTGAGGAATGAATTTTTTTGTTAAGATACAACAAATAAGGTTTCTTATTTGATTATTTGAGGAAAACTAGGCATATAATGGTTTTTAGAAATCCATCATATTTTATTTCCCTTTATCTTCTTTTTATCATAAAATATAAGTACAAGGTAACAATTTCATTTGCTGGATAAAGGGTAACATGTTTCTGCATGGGGGTATAGATTCCCTTCCAATAATGCAAGAAGGGAGAGGTTACTTGATGGAAATAGAACGGATTAATGATCATACAGTTAAGTTTTACATTTCATACCTTGATATAGAAGAGCGCGGTTTTGACCGTGAAGAAATTTGGTATAACCGGGAACGAAGTGAAGAGTTGTTCTGGGAAATGATGGATGAGGTTCATCAAGAGGAAGAATTTATGATCGAAGGCCCACTTTGGATTCAAGTACAAGCATTAGATAAAGGACTTGAAGTGCTTGTGACAAAAGCGCAAGTATCCAAAGATGGACAGAAATTTGAACTACCCATTCCAGAGGATAAATTGAAGGATCTTCCGGTTGACGATAGAATCGAAGAATTACTCGATCAACATTTTACAACAAAAAGTACTGAGGGTGATGATAACGACAATTTCGACGGTACATTGGAGTTCTTAATTGCTTTCAATGATTTTGAGGATTTGATTGCTTTAGCAAATCGAAATATACTTGATGAAGTCGTTACTAAACTTTATTCTTTTAAAGGAAAATATTATCTATACGTTGAATTTCACGAGGATGAGTTTGAAGAAGACGAAGTTGATGATAGCTTAAGCATGCTTCTAGAGTATGGAGTGGAAACTCAGGTAACCATTCATCGGGTCGAAGAATATGGAAAGTTAATCATTTCAGAAGATGTTTTTAAAGAATTACGTAAGTATTTTAATTAACTACTACCGATTTCAGTTATGAGATCGGTATTTTTTTACCTTTGCCCCTTCACTTTTTAAACCAAAGCCGGAAGCTAATTGTGATAAAGGCTAGAGTGAAAAGGGTGGAGTTTTCTTGGAGGTGAAGGCACTTGAAAAATACGGTGAGAGTCCTCTTTTTTCTATGTATTCTATCCTTACTTTATTATGTATTTCGTGATCATATTGAAGGAGGAATATTAGGCTATATTAGCATCATTACGACTCTTTCTGTCATTTTTATTGGCTTTGTCATCTTTTTAGAAAATCGTCATCCAAGTCAAACTTTAACTTGGTTAGTGGTGTTGGGTAGTTTTCCGCTTATCGGATTTATTTTTTATTTATTGTTTGGGAGAAACCATAGTAAGGAGAAAATGTTTCGCAAAAAGTATTTACTCGATAAACAGACCTTTCTTAAAATCGAAGGAGATATTGATTATTCGATTGTTGAAAAAGTGGAAGAAATGGCACCTGATGAAAGGAAGCTCTTCTATCTCGCTCATAAATTAGGAAATAGCCCGATTTCCTTTCGAACAGAAACGAAAATTTTAACAAATGGTGAAGAGACTTTTAGAGCGATCATCCATGCTTTAAAAGAGGCGACCCACCACATTCATCTCGAATATTATATTGTTCGTAATGACCAGATCGGGGAAAAGATAAAGGATATCTTAATTTCAAAAGTTCAAGAAGGTGTGAAGGTACGCTTCCTTTACGACGCCGTCGGTTCTTGGATGTTATCAAAAAGCTACATAAAGGAAATGCGTGCAGCAGGTGTTGAAATTATCCCCTTCGGTCCGGTTCGAATACCAGTATTGAACAATAAGTTTAATTTTCGGAATCACCGTAAGATCATAGTTATTGATGGAAGTATAGGGTTTGTAGGTGGTCTTAATATTGGTGATGAATATTTAGGTAGAAGCAAGCATTTTGGGCATTGGCGCGATACCCATTTATGGGTGAGGGGAGAAGCTGTACGTTCCTTACAACTTATTTTCTTGCAGGATTGGTATTATATGACAAATCAGAGTTTGTTGACGGCAGAATATTTGTCTCCGCTTTTAATTGAGAATCACCATGGTGGTGTGCAACTTATCGCAGGTGGCCCTGATACAGAATACAGTGTCATTAAAAATATCTTTTTTTCCATGATTACCTCAGCAAAGAAATCAGTTTGGATTGCTTCGCCCTATTTTATCCCAGACGAGGATATTTTCAGTGCGATTAAAATTGCCGCTTTGAGTGGAATCGATGTTAAATTATTAATGCCAAATAGACCTGATAAACGGATCGTTTTTCATGCCTCCCGCTCCTATTTTCCTGCACTTCTTGAAGCAGGGGTGAAAATATATCAATATGAAAAGGGATTTATGCATAGTAAGTTGATGATCGTCGATGATTCAATTGCTTCCATTGGTACCTCGAATATGGACATGAGAAGTTTTCATTTGAATTTTGAAGTCAACGCTTTTCTCTATCATACAGGGAGCACGCAAAAACTGGTGAAAGAATATGAAAAAGACTTAAAAGAGGCAAGTTTAATTAAATTGGAAGAGTTTAACAAAAGACATCTTGGTTATCGTGTATTGGAATCATTATCACGGCTAATGTCACCGTTTCTTTAGAAAGGATCCCATTTGTTTGGGATTTTTTTTTTGAGAATTTGAAGGGTTTTTCCAACAAATAGAGAAATGCTTATGGAGAAAGGAGAGGAGATATGCGTGCTTACAGCAAAACTCCAGTCGGGTGAAGTAATATCACTAGCTGAAAAAAAGAATAAACGATACTTGCAGAATTTAAGGGAGAAGGAGGTGTTTTATTGTAGAACATGTGGTGAAGAGGTGTTATTGAAACTAGGAGAAAAGCGAATTTACCATTTTGCTCATCTTAAAGATTCTAGCTGTACGGAAGAATATGAACGAGAATCTGAGTATCATATGACTGGAAAATTAAAGCTCTATGAGTGGTTAAAGAAACAAGGGTTATCAGTTGAACTCGAATGCTACTATCATGAGATTAAGCAGCGTGCAGATATCGCTTTTGAATATGAAAATCAAAAGTATTGTATTGAATTTCAATGCTCGACTATTTCTGATGAGGTATTTCGCAAGCGAACGAAAGGATATGAAAAAATAGCGATTGAACCGATTTGGATCTTGGGTGGAAAGAATATTCAGCGAAAACATCGTAATAAGGTATCTTTAACCGCTTTTCACTACCGATTCTTAAAAGAAAATAGACTCCGGCAATTTTATCTTCCAGCCTATTGTCCTCAAACCAATCAGTATATACAAATGGATAATGTATATACGCTCTCCACGCGAAAGGCCTTCTGTCACTTTTCGATCAGTCCGTTGCAGAAAATGAAAATCAGTGATTTATTGAAACCACCCATTCCAAAATTCACACCCATCCATGATTGGACAATCGAATTGTATCGCTTTAAAGCAACTCTCCTAGGTAGTCCTCTTCATAGCCATTTTTTAACAGAACTCTATGCAAATTCTATTAATCCTTATTATCTACCTCCATATGTTGGAATCCCCCTGAAAGGAAGCTTGGCAATTGAGACACCCCCATTGATTTGGCAAACCTATATATTCATTGACCATTTTCACGAACAAGACCGAGGAAAACAAATCTATTTTCATGACATCTATACGACTATTTTAAAAAAACAGAGAGAGGGACACATCATCACTAGAAGTTTACCTACTATATCTCGAAATATGCTACCTTTTGTGATAGAAGAATACTTGGAACAATTGTCGATGAATGGGATTTTAAAGAAAATAAAAAATCATCATTATAAAATAGATAAATCGATGAAAATAGCGAACAATATGGAAGAATGGGTGCAAGCGGAAAAGACATTTTATCAACAGTTTTCGTAAAATTTTACAGCAGGTTTTATTGTGAAATAGCTATTTAGTGGATCGCAACTGGTTTGCAAACCCTTTGTTCATTGTTTTTTCGACCAGTTGTGATACACATTCATTAGTTTTTGCTCCAAAAACAATAAAGTTTAAAAAAAGAGCCTAATGGAAAATCATCATTCAATTTAAAAGATTGGGTTATTATTTGTGAAATGACCTTTATTAAGATAGAATAAAGAAGAAAAAATATTTTTCGAATTGCGAAATAATTGTCGAATGGAGGATGTGCGATGTCGAATGAAACAGCAGTTAAAAAACTTCCAGCACGAAGTGAAATAAAAGTTGAAGATACTTGGAGACTTGAAGATATTTTTCCTACAGATGAAGCTTGGGATAAGGAATTTCAAGAAGTTTCAGCTCTAATTCCTGGGGTTAGTGCTTATCAAGGAAAGCTAGCTGAAAGTGCTGATACCTTATATGAAGCATTGCAAAAGCAAGACCAAATTTTAGAACGAATTAGCAAGCTCTATACATATGCCCATATGCGTTATGATCAAGACACGACAAATTCCTTCTATCAAGGGCTAGATGGACGTATTAAAGCACTATACTCCCAGGTTGCAAGTGCCCTAGCGTATATTGTGCCTGAGCTTCTTTCTATCGAGGAAGACAAAATACAATCCTTTTTACAGGAAAAAGAAGAGCTTAAGCTCTATGAACATGCATTAGATGAAATCAATTTACAACGACCACATGTATTGTCTGCGGAACAGGAAAGTCTTTTAGCAGAAGCTTCAGAAGTGATGGATGCTTCCAGCAATACATTTGGCATGCTCAATAATGCCGATTTAGAATTTCCAAGCATTAAAGATGAAAATGGGGAAGAAGTTGAAGTGACTCATGGTCGGTATATTCGATTCCTAGAAAGCACGGATCGTCGTGTTCGCGAGGATGCTTTTAAAGCGGTGTATGGAACATATGGAAAGTTCAAAAATACGTTTTCAAGCACTTTAAGCGGCCAGGTGAAAAAGGATAATTTTAATGCGAAAATTAGACATTATGATTCGGCTCGACATGCTTCATTAGCTGCGAATAACATACCAGAAGCAGTCTATGAAAATCTTGTTAACACGGTTAATAAATATCTTCCGCTCTTACACCGTTATGTAAAGCTTAGAAAGAAAGTGTTAGGTCTTGATGAACTTCATATGTACGACTTATTTACACCTTTGGTTAAAGATGTAAAGATGGAGATTCCGTATGAGGAAGCGAAAGATCTTATTTTAAAAGGTCTTGAACCATTAGGTGAAGATTACTTAAATGTTCTTAAAGAAGGTTTTGAAAATCGCTGGGTAGATGTTCATGAAAATAAAGGGAAGCGAAGTGGAGCATATTCTTCAGGTACTTATGGAACAAACCCTTATATTCTCATGAACTGGCAGGATAACGTCAACAATCTCTTTACTCTTGCTCATGAATTTGGACATTCTGTTCATAGTTACTATACAAGAAAATCGCAGCCTTTTCCGTACGGAAACTATTCGATTTTTGTTGCAGAGGTAGCATCAACATGTAATGAAAATCTTTTAAATGATTATTTATTAAAAACGATTGATGATGAGCAGAAGCGTTTGTACTTGTTAAATCATTATTTAGAAGGTTTTAGAGGAACGGTCTTCCGTCAAACAATGTTCGCTGAATTTGAGCATTTAATTCATCAAAAAGCGCAAAACAATGAGCCGCTAACAGCCGAAATGTTGACACAGGAGTACTATAACTTAAACGTGAAATACTTCGGTAGCGACAACATGGTGATTGATGAGGAAATCGGCTTAGAATGGTCCAGAATTCCACATTTCTATTACAATTATTATGTCTTCCAATATGCAACTGGCTTTAGTGCTGCCACTGCATTAAGCAAGCAAATTTTAGAAGAAGGGCAACCGGCAGTAGAGCGCTATATTGAGTTCTTAAAGTCTGGAAGCTCCGATTATCCAATCGAAGTATTGAAGAAGGCTGGAGTTGATATGACAAGCTCAGAGCCTATTGAAGAAGCATTAAAAGTATTTGAAGAGAAGCTAAATGAAATGGAAAGCTTATTAGGATAATGAAAAAGAAGATGGCCGCTCTTTTGCAGAGGTCATCTTCTTTTGGTGTGTGAATTTTTTTGTTAGATCGATATCTTTCTAGACCAAAAAAATCCAAAAGACCGATATATGAACTTAAAGTCGATTTTTCAGCACCCGAGGAAGCCTCAGCCAGAAGTAATTGGAACTAATCACTACGCAATCAACATAATTTTCACGAAAAATCTCTATCAGAACCCTCGAAAACGATTTCGTTCGTTTAAGTAAATAACAAATATAAGCAAGGATACAAATAAAAGTGGAGCGGTAATAAAGATAGATACTAAATCCATGAGACCAAGAATATTTAAGCAAAAGGAAAATAAGATAAACATCAGCATGAGTGAAACTTGTACCTTTTTCACGATGAAAACTCCCCTATGTTAGAATGCAGTGAGACAGATCATGCATAGCCTGTACAGACTGATCTATTAAATCATATTCTATAAAATGGAGTAGTATACATAGTTTTTGACAATATTGTGAAAGGAGACACAAACTTATTGTTGAATGGGCGAAAGCGTGTTATATTTATGTCGTGAAGTTAATCACAAGCAAACATACCCCTTGTTTGACCGTGAAAAATTTCTCCCATCCCCTTTGTTCGTTTTATATAGGAAAAGACCGTGTAAACATGAGGTTTACACGGTCTTTTCGTTCTTCATCATGTCTATTTCGAAAGATAGCGCCAAAAGACACCATACTTCGCAGGGAGCTGCTCCACTAATTGCTTGAGTTTCAATTTTTTCATTTCTTTTTCCACTTCTTGAATGGTCATGCTGTAAACGACTGCAATTTCCTTAGATGCTACTAGCTTAAAGTATTTTAAAAAGTCTTCGATCGGTGGTGGATACGATTTTTCGGGTGAGCATGGAAGCATTTCAATTAGAATTTGTTCATATACTTGATAAGGGTAGACCCCAGTAATTTTAATGCCTTCTTCCTCGATATTTTCATTAAAGAAAACGAGTGTGGGGATTTCCTGTACTTCCATTTCTGATGTGATCTTTAAATCACATTGGAATGCTTTTGCCGCACTGTCTGAATGGACATCAGAAATAAATTCCTCCACATCTAAACCAGCATCTTGTGCACAATCTTGTAAAACTGCTAGATCGGATATATTTTGTTTCTCTAAGAAGAGACACTCCTGAACTTTTCGTAAAAAGCGGATACCAGCTCTTCTCCCTTGCAATTCAGCGGACTTAATTGCAACTGAGACAATATGTGGAGAGGAGATGGGATTCTCAAACCATAAAGAGCCATCACAAGACATTCCGGTGCGAGTCGCAGTTTTTTCCCAAAGATCAGCTATGTTTTCATAATGCTGCTTTTTATTTAAATTCAGCATTGCGAGCCTTCCACTTAATACATGTTTAATTGAAAAATAGCGTCCATATTCGATTTGTAGTTTTTTTAGAATTGGTTCAAGGGCCCAACATTCTGGACATAATGGATCAATGAACATATAGATTTCAATTGGTTTTTTTTCGGCTCCATGACAATGATGAGAATTGGATGTCGTAAAAATTTTTTCTTTCACAAGTCTTCACCTTTCATGTCTTCCTTTTCAGGGGTGTTAATCATATGCTGTGCCGTTAAAACAAGCCTTGAGAAAAATGCTTCACGAATCATTCCGTCAAGATTTACTTCGTCCATGGCCTCATTCATACAAGAAAGCCATGCTTTTGCCCTTGACTCCGTTATCTTAAATGGCATATGCCTTGCTCGAAGCATAGGATGCCCATGCTCTTCAGTATATATAGGTGGTCCGCCTAAAAATTGTGTCATAAATTGCTTTTGTTTTCGAGCTGTTTCAGATAAGTCATCCGGGAAAATAGGCGCCAACTCAGGATGGTCACTTACTCGGCTATAAAAGGCATCTATTAGCCTCTCTAATTTTTCTTCACCAATTGCTTCGAAAGGTGTAGGCATATTGTCCATAGTGAAAACTCCTTTTAATTTTGGCTTCATGCCTAAAATGGTTATTTGAAGATGACTTTTGTACCAGCCAAAATTAATCTGTGTTAATCATTTACTCAATGTCAATATAAAAGAAAATATATAGCATATGGTAATGAAAAAAGATAGGTGCCAACGTACTATTCATTTCGTAAGCTTACTTTATTTTAACAATGAGTTTGTCATATCTCAAACAATTGGCTTGAAGAGGGTGCAATAAGGGAACATTTTAAATAAACGTTGTTTTCATCACGCTGTTTTCGTAATGATTGTGGTTTTTTCGTAAATGAGGTTTTAGAATATACATTGTATTTGCGCGGCGCTTCCATAAGCAATAATGTTTGCGAAAGGAGCGTAATGAAAAAAGAGGTTAATCATAAGAAAAACCTGTCTGAAATTCAGACAGGTATGTTTAAGCCAAAAATTGACTTGTAATTTTCTTTACATAGTTTTGTGTTTCTTTAAATGGCGGGATACCACCGTATTTATCGACATTGCCTGGTCCGGCATTATAGGCTGCCAAAGCGAGTTCTACATTGTTATCGTATTTATCGAGCATTTGGCGCAAATATTTACTTCCACCAAGGATGTTCTCTTTCGGGTCAAATACGTTAGATACACCAAGATGTTTCGCTGTTCCAGGCATTAATTGCATTAAACCAGAAGCACCAGCAGAACTTACAGCATTAGAATTGAAATTGGACTCTTGTTTAATGACGGATTTAATCAGATCAACAGGAAGATTATACGTATTTGCTGCTTCTTCAATCAACTCATCAAAATTCGTTTTTTCTCCTGTTGCTTGTGCCAACTTCGTGAGTTGAATGGGTGGAAGGGAAGTTGACATCGTAAAAGGAGACGATGTGCTATTACTGCTGTCAGTCATCCCATTTCCTAAAAGGCTTTGTTGACTATTTATAAATAACTCGTTCATCATTTCTTGAAATATAGAATTTCCAGACGAAGATGAAGACGTATTATTAAAGTTTTGTAATGCTTGAAGTTGAAGCATGATCTTTAATTGTTCTACATTCATCATAACGATTCTCCTCAAGAATGGTTCGTTTTAGTCTTTAAACTTTGCTTGATAAAAGCGGCGAATCTTGTTATCAGTAGGTCTTTGAGGAATATCAAGCTGCTTCAAAAGCCTTTCGAAGCGTTCCTTGCCTAATTGATAATCATGTACTTCATATTCTAACTCATAATCGTATTGATTTAAATAGGTACTATAATCTAAAACGATTAAACCGTCCTCAAAAACCTTTTCAGCCCTTTCAGTCGTGAGTGTGCCAAATAATGTAAGCTGTTCTAAAGGGATGTGTAAGCTTACTAATCGTTCTTTAACAGGACCATCTTTTATATGGAGATTCTCAAGGATCTCTTTCGCTTCAGGGGCGGTCAGAATTTGATTCGTTTCCAGCAAACCTTCTGAATGTGGTTCCTTTAAAGTGAATTCATATTTCCCATTTTTGGCTCTGATCCTTAAAGCGCATCCTCTTTCTTTTAATAAGAATTGAGGCGTATCAAAATAGTGATTGTCCTGCTTTACAAACATCGACTCGTCTATGTTTAAGAACTCTTTTAAAAGGGTAAATTCTGTTTCTGTTAAAAGATTTTTAAATTCAATTTCAATGTTTTGCGACATATCTTTCACCTTTCCTTGCAGATGTAATACAAGAATAACATGTTTGTTCCATTATGTGATAAATCTTCGTTTATGATAGAATATGTTTGTATAGGAGTTGAAGATATGAGAGAAAAAATAAACGTAGTTAGTGCTACAATCAAAAATGAGAAAGAGCTTTATTTGAAGGTAAACCCAGAAATTAAGATTGAACCATTACAGCCTTTAGGGCAAATGCTTGTCGATTCAGATGAGACTTCTTTTATTTACTTGCTTGAAAAAGATGATGAATATACATATTTAGGCATAAAAGAAGAGATTTGGACCTTATTAAAAAAGGGCATGGAAGAAAAGTACACAGTATATTTGACAAATGATTCTGGTCAATGTGAACTCTCCTCTTTTTATGATGAATTGGAATATCTGGTTGAGAATATAAAAGGGAATGGCAACTATGGTGAAGAAATGGTCACGAAGGTAGAAGCTTGTTTTTAAGTCTTCTATTCTTCATCCGTCAAGTAGAGAAAGAGAGTGTCCTATATTAGCACTCCGAGTAGAAAAATATCGGATGAGGTGAGACATACTGTGAAGCACTGGGATCAGTTTTTAGCACCCTATAAGCAAGCGGTGGACGAATTGAAAATCAAATTAAAGGGAATGCGTGGGCAATTTGACTTAACTTCAAATCATTCACCTATTGAGTTTGTTACAGGAAGAGTAAAGCCGATTGCTAGTATACTTGATAAGGCGAACCAGAAGGGGATCCCTTTAGATAAATTAGATACGGAAATGCAAGACATAGCTGGTTTAAGAATGATGTGTCAATTTGTTGATGACATTGAGCCCGTCGTGGAATTACTTCGAAAAAGAAATGACTTTGAAATCGTAGAGGAACGCAATTATATCTCTCATAAAAAAGCGAGTGGCTATCGCTCTTACCATGTCGTGATTCGGTACCCTGTTCAAATGATTTCAGGCGAAAAGAAAATTCTCGTTGAAATCCAAATTCGTACGTTAGCGATGAATTTTTGGGCGACGATCGAACATTCGTTGAATTATAAATATAAAGGGCAGTTTCCAGAGGATATCCTCCATCGCTTACAAAGAGCAGCAGAGGCGGCTTTTCGCTTGGATGAGGAAATGTCTCTTATTCGTGGAGAAATCCAAGATGCTCAAGCTTTTTTTACAAGAAAAAAAGAACTAAAGCACGACGGTAAGTGAGGCAAGGAATAAATGGAATTACCTTGAAATTGACTAAGGCTTTGCGAAAGCACTAATCCTATCAAAAGAGGAGCCAGTAAAAATGAATTTTGCCATTACTTCAAAAGGGGATTCAAAATCAAATACATTGATGCATAAGATGAGATCCTATTTGCTCGATTTCAAGCTCGTCTATGATGAGGATAATCCTGATATTGTCATCTCTGTTGGCGGTGATGGAACCCTATTATACGCATTCCACCGCTATAAAAGTAGATTACATAAGACAGCGTTTGTTGGGGTCCATACAGGCCATCTAGGATTTTACGCTGACTGGTTGCCAGATGAAATCGAAAAGCTTGTGATCGCCATTGCGAAAACGCCATTTCAGGTTGTAGAATATCCTCTTCTTGAGGTGATCATTCGTTATTCCCATGGCGGAAAGGAAAATCGCTACTTAGCTTTAAATGAATCGACGGTTAAAAGTGTGGATGCCACTTTAGTGATGGATGTAGAAATACGGGGGCAGCATTTTGAACGATTTAGAGGCGATGGCCTTTGTTTATCAACTCCATCTGGAAGTACAGCCTATAATAAAGCATTAGGTGGGGCGATCTTACATCCTTCCATACCGGCGATACAGCTTGCGGAAATGGCTTCGATAAATAATCGAGTCTTTCGTACGGTTGGCTCTCCACTTGTGTTACCTGCCCATCATACTTGTATGCTAAAGCCTGTTAACGGAGCAGATTTTCAGATTACGGTTGATCATTTAACCTTGCTTCATAAGGATGTAAAGTCGATTCAGTTTCGAGTAGCAGATGAAAAAATTCGCTTTGCCAGATTTAGACCATTTCCTTTTTGGAAACGGGTGCGCGATTCATTTATTTCAGATTAATGGAAAGTCTTCTTCACGGAGAAGACTTTTTTTTAGATAGGAGCCATTACATTGTCCAGGTTTACCCTTCATTGGAAAATAGAAAGCGTGAATCAAGGAAAGTTAGTGAGAGATTTTTTAAAGGAAAAATCGATCTCAAAAGCGGCCCTAACAGATATTAAATTTGCTGGTGGACGGATTACCGTGAATGATATTGAGGTCACGGTACGTAAGCCGCTTCAAGAAGGAGACCGCCTTACAGTAGAGTTTCCAAATGAAAATAGAAGTGAGTCTCTCGCTGGAGAGGAGATTCCATTGGAGATCGTTTTTGAGGATGAGTATGTTCTCATTGTCAATAAACCGGCTGGAATTGTGACGATTCCATCAAGAGAGCATCCAACTGGAAGTCTTGCCAACGGAATTGTCGGCTATTATGAGAAAATGAACCATGTTGCAACTGTCCATATTGTCACAAGACTCGATCGGGATACGTCTGGTCTCGTTTTAATAGCTAAGCATCGTCATATTCATCATTTATTAAGTACGCAGCAAAAGCAGGGACTTGTCAAAAGAACGTATGAGGCTTTGGCAACAGGTGTGTTTTCACAGAAAAAAGGGACGATAGAGGAACCGATTGGACGAAAAAAAGATAGTATTATCGAAAGGGAAGTACAAGTTGGTGGGCAATATGCCTGCACGCATTATGAAGTATTGCAGCAACAAGAAAGCTTCGCCCATGTAAGACTTAGGTTAGAGACAGGTCGGACACATCAAATTAGGGTCCACCTATCTCATCTTGGTCATCCGTTAATAGGAGATGATTTGTACGGAGGGGCTGTCGGACAAATGTTTCGCCAAGCTCTGCATTGTCGGAGTTTATCTTTTATCCATCCGCTAAAGGAAGAACCTTTGTTTTTTCAATCATCCCTTCCTGAAGATATGACAAAGCTTCTTTAATCGATTTCTTTGAATTTTTCAGCGATATATGGCATTGAAGATGGGACAGATACGATCGACATCTCTGGATATCGTAGAGCCGTAAGTTTGCCACCAAAAACAGCTCCAGTATCGATGTTATATGTATGATTGAGAATACGAGGCTCACGTACTGGAGTATGACCATAAACAATCGTTGCCTCTCCTTGATATAGTTTTGCCCAGTCAAGCCGCACGGGAGAGCCATCTGGATGTTTCTCGCCAGTTATATCCCCATACAAAACAAAGGTTTTTACCTTTGAGTGATATTTCCCGATATAATCAGCACGAATTCCAGCATGGGCAATGACAAGCTTCCCATTATCTAATACATGATATAACGGATTTTCTTCGTATAACTCGATAAACTTCCTGCGAATTTGTTGCTGTTCCTTCTTATCAAGCTCTTCGTATTCAGCTACCGTTGTTTCTAAACCATGGGTGACTTGAACTTTATTGCCGAGAAAATACCGGTATAGTTTATTACAATGATTGCCTGGCGTATAGTAGGCATTTTTCTCCTTCATGACAAGTTTCCAGACGACTTCGATCACTTTTAATGACTCGGGACCTCGATCGGTTAAATCTCCAACAAAGGCAAGCTTTCGTTTGTGAGGATGATCGGGAAATCCTTCCGTCCAATCATATCCCAGCTTTTTTGTTAACTCTTTAAATTCCTGATAGCAGCCATGAATGTCACCAATCATATCAATATTCATCTTCGTACTCCTTTATTTAAAAAAAGCTCTTACTAGATAGTATGAACAAAACGAATAGATACATAAATGAAATAAGAAAATAAGGGTAACTAAACAAGCAATGTAAAATGTAACAACCTAAATAGTTGCATCATCTGTAAAAGCTTTAGTAACATTTATACATGCATCAGTCATATGTTTGAACGTTCACAAGGTTCCATACATTAAAAATTCTTTTTTTAAGAAAGTGGAGAATAAATGGGGGCGCCATTCAATTATTTTAAATGTTTAGGGGGAGTGTAAATGGAACATGGTGCGTCCGTAGCATCTTTAGTTATTGTTATCATTGTCGCATTTTTAACACCGCTGTTTTTACATCGGTTAAAGCTAGCCTTTATACCCGTTGTTGTTGCGGAAATTATAGTGGGACTTGTAATAGGAAAAAGTGGATTTAATCTCGTTCAAGATGATATGTGGCTAGAAACGTTATCAACACTTGGATTTATCTTTTTAATGTTCTTAAGTGGTTTGGAAATTGATTTCTCCGCATTTTCAGGGAAAAAGAAAAAAGAAAAGCTTCCGAATGGAAAAGATGAGCCAAACAGCTTTCTCGTTGCGTCGATTGTCTTTATCGGTATATTCGCTGTGTCTTATGGTCTATCTTATTTATTTGTACTCGCTGGCATTATTGAAAATGCTTTTCTAATGACGTTAATCATTTCTACGATTTCATTAGGTGTCGTGGTGCCAACGCTTAAAGAAGCACATTTGATGAAAACAGGGATCGGACAAATTATCCTTTTAATAGCAGTGATTGCCGATCTAGTAACAATGGTGTTACTGGCTGTCTTTGTTTCTCTTTATGATGGGGGACAAGGGAATACATGGTTATTGCTCGTATTATTTGCGGCAGGAATGTTGCTGTTCTTTGTTGGAAAGAGGTTCAAAAATAATAAGCTACTTGAAGCAATGTCTACAGGTACCATTCAAATTGGGACAAGAGCTGTGTTTACGCTCATTATCTTACTTGTAGCCATTTCAGAAACAGTGGGTGCGGAAAATATTTTAGGAGCCTTTTTAGCGGGTGTGCTAGTATCACTGCTCGCACCAGATCAAGAGTTAGTACATAAGCTTGATTCCTTTGGATACGGCTTTTTAATCCCGATCTTCTTCGTAATGGTTGGGGTAGACTTAGATATTTGGCAGTTATTTGGCGATCCGAAGATGCTGATGCTCATTCCGCTTCTTTTAATTGCTTTATTAGTGTCAAAATTAATCCCAGTTGCTGTATTGAAAATATGGTTTAATACGAAAACAGTCATTGCTGCTGGATTTCTATTAACTTCCACTTTGTCATTAGTCATTGCGGCAGCGACGATTGGGGAGAGAATGGGTGTGATCACATCTGAAATGAGTGGAACGCTCATCTTGGTAGCTGTTATTTCATGTGTCTTAACACCGATTCTCTTTAAAAATTTTATGCCAAAAGAAACAGTTACAGAGAAGAAGTTAAAAATCGCTTTTATTGGGGCAAACCAATTAACATTACCCATTTCACGAGAGCTTAAATCCTCTCTCTATGATACGGTTATTTATCATACAAAGCAGGAAAAATCTGAATCGCAAATTGCAGATTCATTGTTCGAGGTAAATGAAATTGGGGATTTTACCATTTCTGCATTAGAAAATACGGAAGTCTTTTCTGCTGATATTGTGGTCGTTTCAACTGGTGATGATAAAATTAATGCAACACTTGCGATTGCCGTCAAAGAAAAAGGCATTGAACGGGTGATCGTCCGAATCGAAAGCCCAGACTTAGAAGAAGGACTGAGAGAAAAAGGGGTAGAGGTTTACTCTGTTTTTAATTCTTCAAAGGCATTATTACGTGCATTGATTGAGTCACCGAGAGTGATGAATATTTTAACGAATCAAGATACAGCCTTATACGAAATTCGCTTGTTGAACGAAGCATTTGATGGGATGACGGTGAGAAGATTTCCATTTACCGGCGATATCATTTTTGTCCGTATCTTCCGTGGCAAGGATTCTATCGTTCCACATGGAGATACAGAATTACAATTAAATGACCGTCTCATTGTTACTGGGACTAAGGAATATGTCGATGAATTAAAACGAGAATTAGAAATGTTGTAAGGGACAAGAGAAGGGCAGTAATACGAGAAATTGGTATTGCTGCTTTTCTTTTTGGAAAAAATCAGTTAGAATTAGTATCAGGTTCTAATAACTTGTAATAATGATACAGGAGGTAACAAAATGACTCTTTCATTAGAAGGAAAAAATATAGTGGTTATGGGAGTAGCAAATAAACGAAGCATCGCTTGGGGAATTGCTCGTTCATTACACAATGCTGGAGCGAGATTGATTTTTACATATGTAGGGGAAAGACTTGAAAAAAGCGTAAGAGAATTAGTGGACACATTAGAGGGAAATCAATCTCTTATTTTACCTTGTGATGTAACTGTTGATGAAGACATTGCAAAATGCTTTGCAACGATTCATTCTGAAGTAGGAACCATTCACGGGGTAGCTCACTGTATCGCGTTTGCGAACAAGGAAGAATTACAAGGTGAGTATATGAATACAACACGTGATGGCTTTTTACTCGCTCATAATGTTAGCTCCTATTCGCTAACTGCAGTAGCAAAAGTGGCTAGAGAGTACATGACAGAAGGCGGAAGCATTGTTACACTTACTTATTTAGGTGGGGAAAGAGTCGTCCAAAACTACAATGTGATGGGCGTTGCGAAGGCTTCGTTGGACGCAAGCGTGAAGTACTTAGCCAATGACTTAGGACCACAAGCAATTCGTGTAAATTCCATTTCTGCTGGTCCAATCCGTACCCTTTCTGCAAAAGGGGTAAGTGATTTTAATTCAATTTTAAAAGAGATTGAAGAACGCGCTCCATTACGTAGAACGACAACACCTGAAGAGGTTGGAGATACAGCATTATTCCTTTTCAGTGATTTATCAAGAGGAATGACTGGAGAAAACCTTCATGTTGATTCTGGATTCCATATTTTATAATTAAAGGCTGACTGCACCTTATTGTTGGACAAGTTCTGACAAACAGAGGGTGCAGTTTTTTTGTTCATACGAACAAGATGTAACAGCGAAATTGTTACATTCATATCTATCTTTCTTTCTTGGAAACGAAATCAACGCTTTGGCATACATATAAAATGAATCAATTGTATGTGGAGGTGTAATATTTTGAGCAAGGAACAGAAGAAAAAGGATCCTCTACTCTTTATACAGCAGTCACCATTTAAACCGCTAAAAGGGAATATGCAGGAAACGTTCTCTTTAAAACAAGCAATGAAGAATGACTCAAAACCTAGCGGAGAAAAGATGCCAGCTGAAGGTGGGGAAAAGAAAAGAAGAAGTAAAGGTTCGTTTGAGCAAGAAGAGGAAGCCATCTTTGGAGCACCAAGTCATGATGAAGTAGGATTATCAGCTAAGGAAGTACAGCAAACAATCGAAGGCTATGAAAGGAAAGCAAAGGGACATGAACATGGTTTTTCTTTTCAAAGGCTGAAGCCATTTAAAGAAATGGACGTAGAAGAAAAGCTAGATTACTTAGCCAACTTTCCTCGACAATTGCCACCAGTGCCGTGTTTGTTTCAAACGGAAGGGAAAGCAGTACGTGGGATATTGAAGGAGAAGAACAATCGAGAAGTAATCGTTAAGCTTTTTGATCAAACAGAATCTACTATCCTTATTAAAGATTTGGTGGAAGTAAGAATGGTCGGTCTGTAAAAAAACGCATTCAATATGAAATGGAAGAAGTGTCTAGCCTAAAGACTAGACACTTCATTTCAACAAATCCATATGCCATCTTAATCATTAGTCTTCGCAAATGTCTAAGTCAACATCAGCAACGCATTGGATAGCGCAGAAGCAGCTTAAGTCAACAGTAACACAGTCATTTGTTGCTCTAAAGCCTTCTACTTGGCAAATCTTACCTAAATCGATGCAGCTACCATGAGTTAAATCTACTGCTTCTCCGTTTTTAACCGGTTTAATGACACGTAATGTTGCACAGCAGTTGTCAAAGACCTCTTCAACTCGGAAAAAAATGGATACGCATGCACATTCGTCATGTCTGAAGAATGCATGGAAAGGAGACCCATCCGCTGTTTTTAATGAGAAGACACGAGTATCTACTCTTTGTCTTTTACCCGGTTTAATTAAAGAACCAAGTGGTTCCTGGAAACAGTTAGTAGGACATTCACAAACATCTTCGGCAGCATCTTGGATGTCTTTTATAGCGCGGACAACTTCGCATACACAATTGCCAGTGCTAGTGCCTAGTACGTCGTCTTTTTTTCCACAACCCATTCGTTATTCCTCCTTATTTTCTTTAGAAGTAATATTACATTAATAACATATTGCTATAGAGGCATTTGGGTAACGGACAAACGCCTTATTTCCTAAAAATAGGCGGGAAAATATCATGTTGAAGGATGGATGAAATGCTTATATCCTGGATGGAATTAATCGTTATTTCACTTGCTAGCTTTCGTCTGACCCGTTTAATTGTCTTTGACAAAATTACGGAATTTATCAGAAGTCCTTTTTTTGTGGAAGAGGTTGAAGTAAATGAAAATGGGGAGGAAGAACTTTACTATGTTCCAAAAAGTGGGGGAATCAATCACTTTATCGGAGAATTATTAAGTTGTTATTGGTGTACGGGAATATGGTCTGCGGCAGGATTATGTCTTTTTTATCTGCAATGGCCAGCATTTGCCACTCCATTTCTCCTCATCTTAGCAGTTGCTGGTATTGCCGCTATTATCGAAACGATCATTCAGCGTTATTTGTGAAAGAATTCCTAACTTTTTTTCGAAATTAGGTCATGCACATATACAGGCATTGCAAATTTGCATAGATTATCATAGTGGTACCCACATATGCTCGATATAAGGCCCCTTTAGACGTGGTGAAATACATTTATGATGGGAGAGAGAATGAATGAGAATACAAAGTACGAACCCAAATCTTACATTGAAAAAACAGCAACCGAAACCGACGAAAAGAAAAAAAGGTTGTGGCTGTGGAAAGAAAAAAACAAGATAAAACAAGACTTTATTTACAGTCTGCTAATGGATATTAGCAGGCTTTTTTAATGTTACAGATATTGGAAGTGTGCAACGATTCATAAATTAAGGGGAAGTCGTGGAAAATAAAAACAATATAAGATGATGTAGAGGATGGGGATGGAATGAGGAAAATACTGCTTACATATTTTCTCGTTATGGTCACGTTTTTATGTGCATGCAACAATGATGGACCGAAGGGAAGTGGGATTGCATTAGTAAAAACAACAAATCCTGCTCCACTTTCTTTTGAAAGAAATACAAAAAAGGAAATGGATTTGGTCAAGTCCATTGAGCAAGACGTTGAAGGGTTTAAGGAGCTTTATGATGTTTCTGTCTTAAAAGGGGAAAAGGATATCCTCGTCGCCTATAAAGTAAGACATTTACATCGATATCATATGAAGGACATTGAAAAAAGAATGAATAAAAAGCTTGAGGAAAAATACCCTGATGAAAATTTCATTGTCTCAAGTGATTATAAGATATTCCTTGAGGCAGTGGAGCTTGAAGATAATTTAAAAGATCCGAATTTTTCTCAAGAAAAAGCGGAGAAAAAACTTCAAGAAATTATCAAAATGAAGAAAGAGTTAACTTGAAAGGGGCTTAGTTCATGGGGGAGAAGACAAAAGAACAACAACAATATCAATCCCTAGAAAAAAAACATGAAGTAAAAAGACCGGTATTAAAAAATTGTATAAAAGCGTTTATTGTTGGTGGGCTTTTTTGTGTAGTAGGACAAGCGATTACCTATTTTTATATTTATTTCTTCAATTTCACTGAACAAACGGCTGGGAATCCGACTGTGGCAACGATGGTTTTTATCTCCATGCTTCTAACTGGATTTGGCATTTATGATCATATTGGTCAATTTGCAGGTGCTGGTAGCGCGGTTCCTGTTACTGGTTTTGGTAATGCGGTCATCTCGGCAGCTATTGAACATCGTACAGAAGGCTTCGTGTTAGGAGTAGGAGGAAATATGTTTAAATTAGCAGGTTCGGTCATTCTATTCGGTGTTTTTTCTGCTTTTATTGTCGCATTAATCAAAGTCCTACTCATGAAATGGGGGGTGATCTAATGCGTAGAGGAAAGCAGTCTTGGGTGTTTCCGAACAAACCGGTTATCGCCTCTACTGGAGTGTCCGTTGGTCCATTTGAAGCAAAAGGAAAATTGGCAAAAGACTTTGATATTATTCATGATGATCTTTGGATGGGGGAAGACTCCTATGAAAAGGCCCAACGTGTATTGATGGAAGAAGCGGCACAAACAGCTCTTCAAAAAGGCAATAAAACAAAAGAGGATGTACAATTTTTTATTGCCGGTGATTTAATTAATCAGATTACCCCTTCGAGTATGGCGGCAAGAACAATTCAATTACCGTATATCGGGATCTTTGGTGCTTGTTCCACGTCAATGGAAGGACTTGCACTTGCCTCTTTTTTCATTAATTATCAAGGGGCTGATTACGTCTTAACTGGTGCATCCAGTCATAATGCTGCGACAGAAAAGCAATTCCGTTATCCAACAGAGTATGGGGGACAAAAGCCACCAACTGCTCAATGGACGGTGACTGGGGCCGGGGCTGCATTAGTGAAGAAAAACGAAAATGAAAAAGGGATGCCTGTTACGACCTCTGCCACCTTGGGTAAAGTCATTGATTTAGGAATGACAGACCCCTACAATATGGGCGGAGCGATGGCACCAGCAGCGGCAGATACCATTACTGCTCATTTTAATGATCTCAATTTGGATCCTTCTTATTATGATTTAATTGTTACAGGTGACCTTGCAAAAATAGGCAGAGAGGTCACGTTTGAGTTACTGCAAAAAAATGGCTTAAATATCGAATGGGAGAAATTTCAGGACTGTGGCTTAATGATTTATAACGATGAACAGCCCGTTCAAGCTGGAGCGAGTGGAGCTGGATGCTCTGCCAGCGTTTTATATGGACATCTTCTTAATGAAATGCAAAAAGGTACCTATAAAAGAATTCTCATGGTAGCGACAGGAGCGCTGTTATCCCCGTTAACCTATCAGCAAAATGAGAGTATTCCATGTATAGCACATGCAGTATCAATAGAAATGAATGGATAAGAAAAAAAGGAGGTTATCTTCTTGTTACCAATGTTTTTTTGGGCATTCGTGGTTGGAGGGCTCTTTTGTGTAATCGGCCAATTACTATTTGATGTGGCAAAATTAACGCCGGGACATACATTAAGCTTGCTTGTCGTCTTCGGCGCCATACTTGATGGCTTAGGTTTATATGAACCATTGGCAGATTTTGCTGGTGCAGGAGCAACTGTTCCGATTACGAATTTTGGCAATACGCTTGTACACGGGGCATTACAAGAAGCTGAAAAACATGGCTTAATCGGAGTGTTAACAGGGATGTTTGAAGTAACAAGCTCTGGAATTTCTGCTGCGATTGTCTTTGCTTTTATCGGGGCGTTAATTTTTAAACCAAAAGGATGAGCATATTACATCAGCGGAATCTATTAAACAGCCTATACACTTTTTAAGTCCTGTACATATGTTACTAGTGAGACCGTATAAAGCGAGGTGACATATATGGGCTTCGGATGTGGCTTTGGTGGCTATGGCTATGGCGGTGGTTACGGAGGTGGATACGGCGGATCATCTTTCGTTTTAATCGTCGTGTTATTTATCCTATTAATCGTAGTAGGCGCTAGCTTCTATAACTAATGAAAAAAGAAAGAAATGCCGTTTCATACAGAAGCGGCATTTCTTTTATTTGTATTTAACGAATGAATATTATGAATTTTCAGCAAAATAATTGAATAATTTGATGAAAGGAGTATAGTAGAGATACAAAATTGGTTATAAAAGGGGTGCTGGGTAAAATGAGATTTTCTCAAACGATTGCCCTCATTACAGGGGCAGGAAGTGGTATTGGCAAGGAAGTTGCGCTCAAACTGGCAGAAGAAGGAGCAAGAGTTGTATTAGTGGGACGAACGAAATCTAAGTTGGAAGCGGTTGCGGCTGAAATTAATCAAAAGAAGAGAATACCGATGGCTGAAATTTTTCAAGCGGATGTAACAGATGAGGAAGATGTACAAGAGCTTTCTGACTATGTCCGTATTCATTTCGGAGATCTTCATATTCTAGTAAATAACGCAGGTGGTCTGCAAAATTCAAAAATACTAGAAACAACGGAGGATGACTGGGATTATATTCAAAATGCTAATTTAAGGAGTGTTTTTCTTGTTTCGAAAATATTAGGGAATTTCATGGTCACGAAGGCAAAAGAAGAAAATGGTTTACAGGGTCGTGCAATTGTAAATGTAGCATCCCTCTCTGGACATCAGGCAGGTGCTCTTATGCCTCATTATAGTGCAGCAAAAGCAGGAGTGATTAATTTTACAAGGTCACTTGCCTTAGAAGTAGCTCCATATGGGATTCGAGTAAACTCCGTTTCTCCAGGATTTGTCGATACTCCTTTAACAGAGAAAGGCTTGGAAAATGAGAAATTTGTGAAGACGATTAAGGAAAATACAGCTCTAGGGAGAATAGGGAAAGCTTCTGAAATTGCCAATGTCATTGCTTTTGTTGCATCCGATGAAGCATCCTATATGACAGGTAGTGATGTGCTTGTGGACGGTGGCTGGCTTATTAAATAGCTTTTAAGCAAAATGGATGAAATCTATAAATCTATGAAATATGCCTTTCTTTTACTTTTCATATCACCCTTCTGTAACTACATTCATAAAATGTAAGTAGCTTAAAAAGGAGGCGTAGTTTCACAAAATGGATAATCAATTCTTTAAAAATATCGAAAAGAAGACGGGCGTAAATATGAAGGATGTCTTTGACTTAGCTAATTCGTTACAAGGGGCAAACTTCAAGGATGAAAAAACGGTACGTAACGTGATCAGAAGAGTATCACAAATTGCGAATAAACCAGTAAATAAGGAAACAGAGGATAAAATTGTTAAGTCAATTGTCAGTGACGGGAAGCAGTTGGACTTCAATACGATTTCAAAAATGCTTAACAAGAGATAGTACAAAAAAGTCGCTCAAAAATAGGAGCGACTTTTGTCTATTTCACTGGACTTAAAAAACGAGAAGGATGAGCACTTTTGCTGCGCCGTTTTTGTGGGACAGAGAGATATAATTGTTCCATTGCTCTAGTGATGGCGACATATAGCAAGCGTCTTTCTTCTTCTAAAGGAGCAAGATCACCGTTGCGGAAAGAATCGAGTGCGAAATCATGGGGGAGACTTCCATCGACTGTACTAACCACGTAAACAATTTTATACTCCAAGCCCTTTGAACGGTGTATTGTACTCAAAGTAAGAGCATTATTTAGTGTTTTACTGATATTCTTCATTTCTTTATTCATCGCTGTCATATGGTTAACATGGTCTAAAAACTCAAGAATCGTTTTGAAACCACGTGCGGCAACCTTTAAATCACGAACATCGTCAGAACCCTTGTCAAGCTTATTTCCTTCATTGCCTCTTTTCTTAATAAAGTCCCCATAGCCTAGTTCTTTTTCAAGGATTTCCATTGCTGTGAGTGGTGATAGCTGATGCAAAGAACGAATGACAGGAACTAGTTTTTTTAACTTCTTTTCCTGAAAAGCAAAGCCTGTTTTTAATTGACTGACACATTCAAGTAAAGAACAGTCGTTAAGAATGCTCTCAGCCTTTAAATCCTGGAGTACATTATTTTTCACGAAAAGGACGGGAAGGATGGAGCGAATGGCCTCTTGATCATCCTCATTTAAGGCAAGCCTGAGAAAAGAAAGCATTCCTTTGACGATAAAGCGTTCATAAAATGGTTCCACATCCTGATCTATTTTGAACGGAAGACTGGAATTGGTTAATCTTTCAAAAATCGCCCTGCTGCTTGTATTGGTTCGAAATAAAACCGCAAAATCGCGGGGCTCGTAGCCTTGTTCAATTTTTTCTTGAATATCTTGAACGATCATGGTTGCTTCTTCTTCCTCATCATAAGGGAAGAATAAAACAGGGGATCTTTCAGAAGAAAATTGGGCATGCATTTCCTTATATCGACGCTCTTTATTCTTTTTAATGATCGTATTAGCTGTTGTCACGATTTCATGACTTGAGCGATAGTTTTCACTTAAGACAATGAGCTTTGAATTCGGAAAATCTTTTTCAAAATCAAGCAGGTAATGAGGGTCACTGCCTCGAAATGAATAAATAGACTGATCGTCATCTCCAACTGCACAAATATTTTTCGAAGATGATAGCATGCGAATCAATTCGTATTGCACCTTATTGATATCCTGAAACTCGTCAATAAGGAAATAGCGAAAACGCTTTTGGTAACTTTCAAGAAGGGAAGGGTTCTCTTGAAGAAGTTGATAGCAACCAAGAAGCATATCATCGAAGTCAAATAAGCCTTTTTCACGTTTCGTCTGTTCATAAAACTGAAAGAGAAAGGCGACCTTTTCCTCCCATGGGGTTTCAGGCTTAATTTGCGAAGGAAGGACTAATGAATTTTTCCAAAATCCAATTTGTTGCAATGCTAGATCGTAAGCAAATTCCTTTTCATCTAACGCCAACTCCTTACCACCCAATTTTATGATTTGTTCCTTTTGCCACTCTTTTTTTAATAATTTTTCAGAACTCCATTTATTTCGCTCATGAAAAGACAAAATGCGATAAAAAATACTGTGAAATGTACCAGCCAATAAAGACTGACTTTGTTGCTGATTGACGCCTGGATATTGTTTTAAACGGTTTTTCATTTCCAGTGCTGCTTTAGCGGTAAATGTGACAAGCATGATCGAGCGCGGATCGACATTTTTCTCTTGAATCATGAAGGCTGTTCGCGCCGTTAATACTCTCGTTTTGCCACTTCCGGCTCCGGCAAGGACGAGCAATGCTCCTTCCATATGGGAGACGGCCTCCATTTGATTGGCATCTAGGGAAAAACCGTGTTCTTTCAAGGTTTGAATATAAGAACTAGATGTTGAGAGATCAGCTTTCGTTTCTTTTATAAATATTGGAGCCGTTTTGACTTGCTGAGGAGATTTGAACTCTGTTTGCTGTTGGACCGTTGTAATTGTGCGGGAAACGGGAATTTTAAATCCATTCCGCTCTACGTATTCCATTTCATCTTTAGTGGATTCGCGTTCTGGCAGCTCTGGTTCCTGACAGTTTGTATGTTTGGTCATATGGAAAAAGTGAGGCTGCTTTTCAATGCCTAAGTAGAAGCGAACAGGGTCACCACAAATTGGACAGTGGAGCTTCCCTTTTTTTCCTTCATCATGAACCCATTGAAAATGTTCTCTATTTAGTTGTTCTGTGGCGATTAACTTGTTCTCTAATACAGCTGTTCTCATCATTTTCCCCTTTAATCTAACTTTCTTCATGTCCATTTTTATAAAGTACAGACAAAATTTATCATAACAAATCGTATATATATTCTAAAGAGGTTTTCGTGAATTTTATTGAAAGAGGTGATTAATATGGGTTATATCCCTCCTACAACGAACTATCAATATACGCAGTATGCCGAAAGAGAAGTAAAAACGAATTATGATCCGTTTCAGATTTTTCCCGTTGGGAGAACAAGAGCTACAGCCAACACAAGTGAAGAGAAGAGACTTGATAAAGGGAAAAACTTAAGGAAAAGATTAAATAAAAATAGCTCCTCGGTTCAGGAGCTAGCAAAAGAAAATATGGTCGAAGAAATTTATAGCGAACTCACTGGCAAAGGCCGTTATTTTAATGAAGTAGTCTAGGAGAAGTTAGTACTTTTGAATAAGTAATTCTTCTCCTTCTTGCCATTCGGCATAAAGGACTTCCTTTGAGGAGTGAAATCCCAATTTTTTTATTTCAGATAAAAGTTTGTCTTCATCCCATTTAATGAACTGAAGATTATCCTTTTCAATTTCTCCATCTAAAATTAATGTAACGGGCAACTTGACCGGTGAGTGAGGCAGGTTCATGTCTCGAATGGTGACGTTAGAATAGCCAGATTTTTTTAATACACTAATGGAGCCATCGGTTTCTAAAATGGCATACTCGCACTCGCGAATGGAGAAGATCTCTCTTGAGCGAAGCAAATGTTGAAGTTGATTGATATCTAAGCGCGTTTTCTTCAATGCAACGTAATCAATTTTTCCCTTGCGAATGACAATGGTTGGCCGTCCCTCTAATAATTTTCTAAGCCCTTTCTTTTTCTGGGTTAATACTTCTGTTAAAAAAATGAGAAGCCCCCAAACGACGACAGCATAGATGACTTTTTGAAATTTAATGTCATCATCGTAGATAGCATTTCCAACTAACTCTCCCAAAATTAAGGCAGAGATAAAGTCGAAAGGGGTAATTTGTGTAATTTGTGTCTTCCCCATTACTTTGGTCAAAACGAATAGAGCAATATATCCTAGAATCAGTTCAACGAGAATTTGTATATAATCATCCACGAGATTCCCTCATTCCCCATCATAATCATTCATTAGTATGAGAAACAAGAAGGAGAAATATAAAAAAAAAGAGCCTTTTAAGCTCTTTTATGTTCAAAAATGTATTTCACCATTGATTTATGAGGAATACCTGCATCAAGAAATTCTTCTGATACGACATCATATCCTAAACCTTCATAAAAAGGGATGGCATGTGTTTGGGCATTTAGTTTAAGTTTTTCGATGCCTTCTTTTTTTGCGTATGCTTCGATGCCTTCCATGATGGCTCGTCCAGCCCCGCTTTTGCGCTTGTGTTTGAGGACGCAAATTCTTTCCACTTTGCCGTAACCTTCTACGACACGAAAGCGTCCAGCACCAATAGACTCCCTGTCATCCTGAAGAAGAAAATGTGCCGATTCTTCTTCAAGATCATCAATTTCTTCTTCTAGAGGTACATTTTGCTCATCAACAAAAACGACTTTTCGAACTTTATAAACTTCTTCTAATTCTTCATTATTCGTTACATGTATTAAATTCAAGATTCTCTATTCCTTTCCTAAACGAAATGTTTCATATACGGTCCAAGAGCCGTTTTCAAGCTGATAAAGAAGGTGAAAGCGATCCACTGTTTCTTCGTGATTGACTGCTTGAAGTCTTAGTGAACCAAATACATCTGAATGTTCATCATTAGAGAGATTTTGTCCAACCGTGATATGTGGAACAAACGCATATTCAGATGTGCTATTGCCAACGATAGAAGTTACTGCCTCTTGAAGATCGACAATTTCAGGTTCTGGCGTCACTTTCATATAAATGACATTATTAACGGGTTGAAATGAACTAAACTTCGTTACCTTTATTTGAAAAGGTGAAAATCTTTGTGCGGTTTGATGTAATTGTTCAGCAATTTCCTTGATATCCGTATCATTCACTTCGAACGTACTTTTTAACGTGATATGAGGGGGAATCAAGGCGTAATGTGGATCATATCTTTTTCGAAAAGAATTTGCTTTATCTTGTAAAGCTTTGGATGGGAAAATAACAATTCCGTATTTCATTGCATAACCTCCAAAATTTGATCATTTATCAGGAACATACGCTACTACCATTTTCTTGAAAACGTTTCATATTTTTATTATAGCAAACAATGGGGGGCATTTCTCAAATAGAATGTTTGCTCTATTTAAAAATTAGGTAGGAAGCATCAACTTAAGGGCACGTTTTAGATCTGGTTGCCAATAGGTCCAAGTGTGACTTCCTTCGAATTCTTCATAAAAGTATGGAAAGGCTTTACTTTCAATCACAACATTCAAATCCCGATTCGGAGTGAGGAAATCTTCTATTTTGTCTGCTGTTGTTTTCACTTCAGTCTCTTGCTTGCCAATGATATGATAGATCGATAGTAAATGAGGCTGGTCAAAATTTGTCACTTCTTCTAAGACCTTTTCATTGACGTATGGTGACTGCAGCATCACTTTTCCAAATGTATGAGGGAATTTTAATGCCGCTCTTAATGAGACAGTTGCAGCAAGCGAATCTCCGATTAACGCACGCCCTTGGCCCATTTGATAGGTAGGAAACTGTTCGTCGAGAAAGGGCACAAGCTCTCTAGCAAGAAAACGTATGTATGCCTCATTTTGCTCTCCATTTGGATGATACTTTTTGCGTCGGTCTTTTACATCATGATAGGGGATTCCGACAACAATGATATTTTCAATCTCTCCATTCTTTAGAAGTTCTTCAGTTGTTCTTCCAATACGACCAAGCTGGAAGTAATCTCTTCCGTCTTGTGCAATGACTAATGTATATTTATATAAAGGGGAGAATGATGCTGGTAGATAAATTAAGATTGGAATCGTTTCATGTAACTCCTTACTCTCAAATGAAATTTCTGTAATTCTCCCTTTGGCAAATTCCATGCGAGTCCCTCCTTTTTTTACCTTGAACAATTCAGAAGTAATTACAGAAAATTGTACCATAGCTGATAGAGAAATACATTTTTAAAAGAATTAGAGCTGGATCATGAGGGGGGTGTGTTATATAAGTTGACAATAATAGATAATTCTGTGATAAAATAAAATCGATTAACTCTAAATAAAAAAAGGGGGAAAACGAATGAAAAAGAAGCAATTTCTTTTACTGACAGTTTTAATGTTGGCGTTATCAATGTTTTTAGCCGCATGTGGTGGTGGAGACAGTGAAGAAGGTAATGGCACTGATAATGGTGGAACGGATTCAGGTGATCAAGCTGGTGAAGAAAACGCAGATCTTCCAGATTTCATGAGTATTTTAACAGGTGGAACTGGTGGTACATACTATCCACTAGGTGGGGCGTTTGCGAGTATTATTAAAGAAGAAACTGGTATTGATACAAACTCAGAAACATCTGGTGCTTCTGCTGAAAACATGACAACATTAAAAAATGGTGATGCAGAAATTGCCTTTACACAAACTGATATTGCTTCTTACGCAGCGGAAGGAAAAGCGATGTTTGAAGGAAATGCAGTAGAAAATGTCCAAGCAATTGGTACATTATATCCTGAAACCATCCATATTGTTACGACTGCAAAAACAGGTATTAAATCTGTTGAAGATTTAAAGGGTAAGAAAGTTTCCATCGGTGCTCCTGGTTCAGGAACTGCGTTAAACGCAGAACAAATTCTTGAAGTGTATGGATTATCGATTGACGACATCGAAAAGCAAGATCTTGATTTCGCTGAATCTACTGATGGAATCCAAGATGGAGCAATTGACGCTGCATTTGTTACAGCAGGTTCACCTGCTGGTGCTGTTGAAGGTTTATCAGCTACTTCAGATGTTGTTATCGTGCCACTTGACGAAGACAAGATTGAGGCATTAAAGGAAAAATATCCATACTATGTCAATGATGAAATCCCAGCTGGAACTTACGGCTTAGCAGATCCTGTTCCAACGGTTGCGGTTTCAGCCATGCTTGCAGTTGTGGATAGTTTGTCTGAAGATGCTGTTTATCAAATTACAAAGGCCATCTTTGAGAACTTAGATAAAGTACAACATGCAAAAGCGGAAGTAATTGATCCTGCTAAAGCTAAAGAAGGTACTGGTATCGAGATTCATCCAGGTGCTCAAAAGTATTTTGATGAAAAAGGATACTAAAGCTAAATAGGACTTTGTTTAGCAGCTTCAAATAATTTAAAAAATGACCGGCTGTATAATCTCTTTTCGAGGTTCATTAGCCGGTCAACTTATCTTTTAGAGAACAGTTTTCTCTAAAAAAGACACCATTTTATAGGTGGGGTTTACGTGAAAAAGAAACACAGAAAAGGTATCATCTTTTTAGTACCCCTCATAATTTTGTTCATCACAATTCTTGTATTCATTCCATTTAAGCAGGTACTCGTATTTGAATACGAAAATACAAAAGAAGTACTTGCCTACATCCCTTTAAAAAAGGAACAAGCTTTTAAAATTAAATATACCCATTCGATCCATCTTTCTGACGTTCTCGAAAGTTACAAGATTATAAAAAATGGGAATATTCAACAATATGAATTGATGTTCGAAGATTTTGCAATCGGAATGCCGTCTAATGCTTCAGAAGGTGAGACTTTTGAAGAGATTGATGGGAAATATTATATAAGAAATATGAAACAAACTTTTCCTTATATTGATCTTCGCACCGGTCAGGTTCGAGCAAATCATCGAGTGATCTTTCAGTCCAATGAATATTCTCTTTCAGACTATATAGAACCAGGGACATGGGTGCGTATTAAAATGAGGAAGCTGAGCGTTATTCAGCAATTGAAAGGAGTGAACATCATTGAGTCATAATGGGGAAACATTGTCACAGGAAGAACAACAGAAATTACTAGAAAAATATGATCCTGAATCGAATACGAGAAATTTAAGTGGAATATTTAAGTGGATCGTTTTTCTTGGGTTATTATCCTTTTCATTATTCCAGTTGTATACGGGAATCTTTGGTGTGTTAACGGCTCAATTACAGCGTTCTATCCACCTAGGATTTGCTTTATCTCTTATCTTCTTGCTATTTCCAGCAAGAAAGAAAAATCGTGGAATTCAAACAAAACCAGCATGGTACGATATCGTTTTGGCGATTGCCGCCATCGTCGTTGGTGCTTACTGGCCACTGATGATCGATGATTTAGTTTCAAGGGTCGGAATTATTACACAGTTAGACTTTTATGTTGGGGTTGCAGCGGTGCTACTCGTACTTGAAGCAACGAGGCGAGCTGTTGGAATGCCGATTACGATTATCGCAGGACTCTTTTTGTTATATGCTCTTTATGGACCACAAATGCCTGGTTTCTTAGCACATAGAGGGTTGTCACCAGAACGTTTAATTCAAACAATGTTCTATACAACAGAAGGGATTTTGGGAACACCATTAGGCGTGTCCGCTACATTTATTTTCCTGTTCTTATTATTTGGAGCATTTTTAGTGAAAACGGGAGTAGGACAATATTTTAATGACTTAGCTGTTTCGATTGCAGGAAAGCAAACAGGTGGTCCAGCGAAGGTTGCGATTTTCTCCAGTGCCTTGCAAGGAACCATTAGCGGAAGTTCTGTGGCAAACGTTGTTACTTCCGGATCATTTACCATTCCAATGATGAAAAAGCTTGGTTATAAGAAAGAATTTGCTGGTGGAGTTGAGGCAGCTGCTTCAACAGGAGGCCAGTTAATGCCACCAATCATGGGAGCAGCTGCGTTCTTGATGGTGGAATTTATCGGTGGAATTACGTATTGGGAAATCGCTAAAGCTGCTGCGATTCCTGCGCTATTATACTTTACTGGAATTTGGATCATGACACACTTTGAAGCAAAGCGAATTGGATTACGAGGCTTAAAGAAAGAAGAAATGCCAAATCGTAAAGAAGTGTTGAAGAAGATCTATTTATTAACACCGATATTAGCAGTTATTGTTCTTTTAATGACTGGAATGAGTGTCACGCGTGCTGCTCTTTGGTCGATCGTGATCACGATTTTAGTAAGTGCGATTCGTAAGGAAACTCGAATTGGCTTTAAAGATATGATTAATGCACTAGTAGATGGCGCAAGAACGGCCCTTGGCGTTGCTGCAGCCACTGCCGCAGCGGGGATTATCGTCGGAGTCGTGACAAAAACTGGCTTAGGATTAAAGCTTGCGAATGGTTTATTAGACTTAGCAGGCGGTGCCTTAATTCCAACTTTAATGCTGACAATGGTAGCCTGTATTGTACTAGGAATGGGTTCACCAACTACAGCAAACTATGTCATCACATCTACGATCGCAGCTCCAGCTATCATTTTACTAGGAGTTCCTGATTTATCTGCTCACCTTTTCGTATTCTATTTCGGAATCGTCGCAGACATAACGCCTCCAGTTGCATTAGCAGCGTTTGCTGCAGCAGGGGTGTCAGGAGGAGAACCGATCAAAACAGGGGTCAACTCGGCAAAGCTGGCGATAGCCGCATTCATCATTCCATATATGTTTGTGCTCTCACCAGAATTGCTGATGATCGATACGGTTTGGTATCATCTAATCTGGATTGTCTTTACAGCGATTGCTGGTATGATGGCCATTGGTTCAGGGATTATCGGATTCTGGCAAAGAAAGTTACACTGGCTAGAACGAATTCTTGGGGTTGTCGGTGGTCTCATGTTGATTTATCCTGAGGGAATGTCCGATGTTATCGGAATGGTGTTATTTCTGATCCTAGTTGCTTTACAATTTTTTGTTAAAGGAAAAGGTAAAGCAAAACCAGAAATGGCAAACTAATTAATGCAAAGAAAGGAAGTTCTCGATTTGAATGAGAGCTTCCTTTTTAGCTAATTTCTCGTTGAAATGTCCGTACGGGCATCACGGATAAAATCTGCTCTGACTTAAAAATACGAGTTTGCTTTCGTAAATAGCAATATGCTCGGATTTTTGACCCGATTATTTCTTTCACAATAATTTTTCGTTGTGTAATTTGATTGGAAGAAGAAATATAAATCATTTCAACAGGAATCTGCTCATTTAGAGATTTCGTTAGTAAATGACTCATGAAGTTTCACCACTTTCTGTTTAAATGCAAATTGCATCTTCTTGTTCTTATTATATGCGAACTTATGTTCTTTATTCAAGAAAATTAGAATATACGTTCCAGTTTTGTGAAAAATAAAACCTATTGACAAATTATTTTAGACAAGTATAATAATATCTATACTTCATCAAACGATCTGTTAGCTCAGCTGGGAGAGCATCACCTTGACAGGGTGGGGGTCGGGGGTTCAAGTCCCTCACAGGTCATCTATTAAAAAGGCTCAAACCTTTGTGTATCAAAGGTTTGGGCCTTTTAATGTACAGAGAATTTTAGTTCGAAATAAAAATTTCTAAATTAAATGAAGTAGAGAAAACATTAATCCACCGTTTATTTAAATTGCTCAAATTCTTCATACATATAGTTAAAAATTAAAACAACCTCACCTTGTAGCGGTCTGTAGGTTGTTTATGTAGTTATTTTTACATTTCTCGTAAGATTGGGAGTGTACAGCAGCGGAAGGAGCCGCCAGATTTAATGATTTCTGTGATATCCACTTCTATAACTTCAAATCCTCGGTTACGAAGCTGTTTGTTTACATTCCTATTGACCGGCAAACTTAATACCCGTTTGTTGCCAATACTCAATACATTTGTTCCCAGTTGAAATTGTTCTTCTTCCGACACTTCAATTAATTCATATCGTGAAGCAAAAAGTTCGATGTCATCTTTCGTTAAGGCATTTGGATAAATAAGGGCAACTTCAGATGAAACTACATTGAATACACAATCTAAATGCAGGTATTTTTCCTTAAATGGGATGGGAATAACATTGAATTGACTTAAAAGACGCTGTAATTGTTCAACGGCTCTTTGGTCCGTCCGATTGCTCAAGCCTACGTAAATTGTTTCTCGATCAATCACAACATCTCCGCCTTCAATCCGTTCTTCTGCTAAATTATAATAAGAGATTTCTTCATCTTCTAGCCATTGTTTTAAAACATTTTCTTCTCCTGCACGAATATCCGTTGCCATCTTAGCAACAAAGATTGTTTGCCCTAATGTAAATCCAATATCCCGAGTAAAGACCTGCTCAGGATACTTTTTATGATAAGGCAATAATATAACGTCGATGTCATTTTTCTTTAGTGTTTTGACAAATTCCCCGTGCTGTTCGAGCGCACGTTCAATATGGATACCTTCATTCTTAAAATGCTCCTGCGTCTCATTAATTACTTCGCGGATCGTCATGTATTGTGGCTGACAAAGGATTACTCGTTTCAATACGTCGTATTCACTCATGCATAAAGTCTTGTTGTGTGTCTCTGGGTTTTCTGTCATTGTTTTACTTCCTGTCTTCTTTTTTAAGAATAGGTTTTCCTAAACGATCGTTATTATTTATAAACATGAAGATAAAAACGAATAATGGGGAAGGTAAATAGAATGAATTTGAAATCTACTGTTGAATAATGTGAATGAAGATATAGAGGTTGTTGTTTTTCAAAAAGATATCAGTAACAATAAAGGGCAGTACCCATAAGGGCACTGCTCCATCACGAAACGGATTTCTTTTGTATACTAACGGATTCTGTTCTATCTTTTCGTGTCAAATTGCTCGAGGCAATCCCAATTAATATGATGACAACTCCGAGCCATTGTGAAAAACTTACATACTCAACTAAGATTAATGCAGATAATGTTACAGCTACTGGAAGCTCAGAGGCAGTTAAGATTGTGCCAAGCCCTGGCCCGATATGAGGCATTCCAATTGAGAATAAAAGTGGTGGTAAAGCAACTCCAAACAAGCCGAGTAATAAACCATATGGCGCTATCCCCATTAAGACAGGCAAATCAAATAGAAACATTGGTGGATATACTATAAGCACGACCATTAATCCACCAGTAGATAAGAAAGCACTTTTCATGACAGGTGGAGTATTTTTTCCGACAGAACTGCTTAGAAATATAAAAGTTGTAAACGTCAAAGCCGAAAGTAGCCCCCAAACAGACCCTTGCAAAGATAGTACAACTTCACTTTTTGTAATTAAGCCTGCTGCTAGAAGTGAGCCAATTATAAGAATGCAAATTGAGGTGATTTTCCCTTTTGTTGGTTTTTTCTTATTGAAAATCCACTCGAAAAGCGTTCCGATCCAAACAAATTGAAATAAAAAAATGATTGCTAGTGATGCATTTAGCGTCTGTAGCGCTTGATAATAAAATACACCAGTCAAACCAAACGGAATTCCAGATAATAGTAGTCTGAAAGCTTGCTTTAAAGTTATTTTTTGCTTCTTTGTAAACAAAACTAACACCCAGGTAAGTAATACCCCAAATAAATATTGGCTACCAGTTACTACTGTCACCGAAAAATTTGCTGCATAAGCAAGCTTGACAAATGTAGACAACACCCCATAGCAGCATCCACCTAAAAAAACAATTAGTGCATATTGCCAAGTTTTCATTTTTTCTCCCCCTTTTTTACACA
>NZ_HE978511.1:805920-829534 GCF_000311725.1 Robertmurraya massiliosenegalensis JC6 | reverse complement strand
CCTTTACACAAAAAAGCCACACAATTGTCAGTTGACAGTTGTGTGGCGAAAATAGAGCTAACTCTAGAAAAATCCACGTCCTAAATAGGTTTTATTATATAAGTTATTTTAAAAGTATAATAGCAGCAATGGCAATTGTCAATGACATGGAACCGATATGAATACTGTAGGGACTGTTCAGATAATAGATAGGTTAAAGAGCCAATCCATAGAACCGAAGAAAAAGCCCTTTTACAAGATGTCTAATTGATCTTTGTTCGGTTTCAACCTATTTTTGAAATCAATAACCGGCCAACTTGTCATGATTAGTTATAGCTTGTACGGGGAAATAAGAAAAAAGAGAATGGAGTTGGTTCATGTAATCACCAGTCCAAGTTTCTCTTAGAATGAAATTATTTAGGAATGTAAAGATGATCCAAGAAGGACTATCGTCTAGTTTTGTTGAAGTTAGATATTTAACAAGGGTAAGCTTGTAGTAAATAGAAAATATTAGTTACTTGGAGGTGGTAATAATAAAGGTGAAGCGAATTGTTGCCAATGTAGAGACACGGGACATATCTAAAGCAAGACAATTCTACGAGGAAATACTTGGACTTGATCAATTAATGAACCACGGATTTATTGCAACCTACGGTTCACATGAAAAAATGCCCATTGAAATAAGTTTCCTTTCTGAGGGAGGATCTGGAACTTTAACTCCAGACTTATCAATTGAAGTTGATGACCTTGATACAGCACTTATCCGCATGAAAGAAACAGGGATTCCTATTGAGTATGGACCAGTTAAAGAACCATGGGGGGTTCGTCGCTTTTATGTACGAGATCCATTCGGGAAGTTAGTCAATATTCTTGCCCATCTGTAAACAAATGAGATATCAGACATGTTGAATCTTCCTCAAACGGGCTAGATTGGAATGAAAATGGCAAATGCAATAGAGTTAATTTAAGGGCTCGAGCTTGTTTAGTTACATGCGGCTTATTTGTAAGGATAGTAGCTCCACATGCTTTCTTTTCTCAATCAATTGGTGTGGTTTCAGATAGATAATTTAATGAGTAATGCAAAAGGCACAACTAGATAATCTCACTAGTTGTGCCTTGTTACGAGCATTACGTGTCCCCATGCGTTAATGAATATCTTGTATCACTTTTTCTAGGAATTCACCCATTCGTTTAACGGCTGGTTCAGAAAAATCAAAGCTGACACCAGTTTCTTCATAAATGGCTGCAATGGATTGATTGTAGTCCGCACTCGCACCTTTTTTAAAGGATTCAATTGCTTGTTTTGGGTCTTTCTGATAATTCTCAAGTAATTGTAGAGCGCCAAGCATCGACATGGAGTATTCAATATTATAAAAAGGATACTGGAAATAATGAATGGTGCCTGCCCAGCTCATCCCAATTTCTTCTTCAAACCCAGTAGTGTCGACAGGGTTTAACCCATAGCGTTTGGAGATTTCAAAGTATTTTTGATCACGCTCTTTAGCCGTATGGTTAGGGTTCGTATACATCCAATGCTGGAAAAGATCTCCTGATAATGGACCGAACAACATCGTAAAGGCTCTTCTCAGTTCTTCCCTCTGCGCTCTTTTAAAGTCTTCATCATCTGGATAAAAACGATCAAGCTTATCCAATAAGAGCAATTCCATTCCATGAGAATACAACTCAGCTACTTCCGATCGAAGTTGGTAGTCTTCTATAGGCCCGTGCTCGGAAAACTCAAGGTATCCATTTACCGCATGGCCCATTTCATGAATTAAGGCGATTAGTGAGAAAAAGGATGGACTAAAGTTTGCAAAAACAAAGGTATCCCCAGAGACAGGTAAGAAGGTACAGAAACCACCTGGGCTTTTTCCTTTTCGATCACCAAGATCTAGTAACCCATTCTCTCTCATATAATCAAATCGCTCTGCAAAATAAGGATCGGTTTTACCTAACATTTCTGAGACACCATCCATAAGAGTAGAGACTTCGGCATATGGAGGATTTTTCATCAATTTAGCCGTGTTGTCCCAAGGGCGGTAGGTATCAACACCAAGTTTGGATTTAAAAACGTCTGCGAGTCGATTCCATGCTGGGATAATATGTTTTTCTGTATTTTCATGGAAGTCATAGCAATCTTGGACCGAATACTCACGATTTTTGACGACGAACATATAATCGCGATAATTATCAAATCCCGCATTTAAAGCAATTTGATGGCGGACTTGAATGAGTTCATTCATGAGGGCATCCATTTCTGGCTTAATTTGACGAAAGGCTGTCCCCATTTTGTTAAAAGCTTTTTTGCGAACGGCTCGGTCTAGATGATCGAGCTGGGATTGGATAAACGGGAAAGGCTTTTCCTCACCATCCCACTCAACGGTTAAGCCTCCCATAATTTCACTATATTTAGTAGCAAGTTCTTGTTCTTTTACCATCAATGGAATGTTTTCTTCTCTGAACAATTTAATCTTGGATTCACGTACTGTTCGCATGAGGCCATAACGTTTGTCCTCTAATTGGTGAAAAAAAGGAGAATTACAGCATTTTTCATTCAGTTTGGCTTCATATTTCATTAAAAGAGGTTGGACGACTTGCTGATCATGAAGATAAGTAGACTTAATTTTTGTATCCTCAGTGTTTCGAAGGAAGTCCACTTGGTGACCTGTCATCGCTTCTTCAATTTGAATCATTACATTCCTTTCCTCTTTTAACCAATTTTCTAAATCAGAAACCGATTCAATTGGAACATCAAGTAAGCTTTGAATTTGAGCTTCTAACCCCTCAACATCCTGTAGATCAATTAATTCTTTATAATAGTTGTGACTTAATTGTTGTGCCATGAGTGACTCTCCTTCTTCATTTTGAAATTTTCTTAATATTTATATTATCATAGAATCGAAATCTAAGTATCAAATTTAGTTATTAATAGATGGAGCATTACTCGTCGCTTTTTTATTGCGAGGTTAGAAGAAAAGCTGTGCTAGGGAAGTACTCGTAGCTCAGGGTGAATAAACGCGGTTTCTGAGAAAATAAGTTTTCATGATAAAATAAAACAGGAGGTTCTAATGGAGTAGAAACGCCTGTTTTTTCGTTGCACTGATGAAGGGTGATGGTACTCCGTACTACGGAAAATTAGAGCACATTCCTTAATTTTTGAGATTCAAAAAATTTATGACATCAGCAGTATGCTGATCTTTTTCATAATTTTTGTATAGTCTACTGGATAATTTAATGGGATCGCCAAAAAAGTATCTTTCATATTGGGTTTGCCTTGTTCCGAATGCACTCATTGTAAGATCCCATGCTAAACGGAACAGTTTAACTCGGTTCTCAGCATTCATACCCTCTGCCTGAAGATATTGATCCAGATCTGCCCTGATTTCAGAATTAAAAGCTTTTTCGGTGGGTAATGAGATCAAACCGCTAGCTCCAATTAATTGTATAATTTCACTGAAACGCGGATAAATTCTAGGAAAAATATTGCTGGCGACTTGCAATGGGATCGGGCTGGGACGCATATAACCCCACTTATCCAATTCTGCATCATTTTCTGACTTCTCCAACAGAGCTTTCATTGTTTCTAGACCTATGATGATTTCCGAAACTTTTTCTTGTATATGTTGATAGTCACCAACATGAATCGTCTCGATCAGGAGTTGAGCAATCCCAAGGATAAATTCTGTTTTTACAATTTGTCGGGTTACTACTTGATGGTAGGCAAAATTGTTAAATGAATTTTGATTCATAAAATCTGTCACTGCATCTACATTATCATAAAAAAATACACGGTCCCATGGTACTAACACATTGTCAAAGACAACGATGGAATCCATTTCTTCATAACGTGTACTTAAGGGGTGATCGAAAGCAGATTCTCCTCCTACAAAAGATTCTCTACAAATAAATTTTAGACCTTTTGTGTTAGAAGGGATCGAAAAGGCGAACTCCCCATCACTATCAAAAAATGATCTTGGAGCAGAAATGACAAGTACTTCATCGGTTAAGCCGCCCTGAGTAGCAAGAAGGCGTGCACCCTTTATGATCAATCCTTGTTCATTTCGTTCAACGATTTTTGCGGAGATCGGATTCTCAGGAGCTTCCCAATAGAACTGGGAGCGATTCACCTGGGGAGTTATAAATGTGTGTGTGAACGATAGATCGTGTTCCATGGCTATCTTATATAGGGATTGAATATTTTCAGGGAAGCAATTTTCCTTGCCGCGTAAGATAGCGGCGGAGGAGGCTAAGCTCATTATTGCTGTGTTCATATAGTCAGGGCTTCTTCCCATCAAGCCATGAGTGAATCTTGCCCAATATTCCATCATCTTTCTTCTTCTCTTTAGATCCTCTTTTGTCTTTGGTTGCATATAAGAAAGGCCAATTGGCTCTATATGTTCAGGTAAAAAGAAAGTCATCTCCTCTTTTAGTTTGGGATCATTTTGTAAATCATATAGGGAAGCCTTCTCCTTAAGAATTCCTTTAAAGGCAGGGTGCTCAGAAATTTTCCCGACAACTTTTTTGCCGTTAAACCAAATTTCGTTTTCTAACTTATTCAAACGATCAAGAAAAGCTTTTCCAGTAATAATTCCCACTTTTTACACGCTCCTACTGTAGCAACATCTCAAAAATACAAATTAGATAAGATAGTAACATCTTATTGGATAACTGGGTTCCAGGTTCCCGCTGGAAAAGCTATTTTTTATCTGGTTCAAATACGGAAAATGTTCAATCTCCACTGAAATAATTCGGTCCTGTTTTACGACTGGTTCCATCAGCACAAAACGATGATTCTATAGGGTGTTGTTTGAGCAGGAATGCTTTTCGTGGATGGTCCATAGATAACGATTAAATTGCGGTTAGTGAGATTTCTTGTGAACGGTTGCCCATTTGTTAAAACGATTTGCGTATACGGAGATAGATTTAATCGTAATTGTCCGTCAGTGCTTACTAACTGATCATTAAAATAAGCAACTTTTACATTTTGGTCAGGACGATCTTTTACGATGACAAGTGCTTGATATTGTGGGGGGAAAATAAGGGGAGCAGGTGCATTTCCATCATAATATCCAGTTACGCTGTCTCCAACTGTCACGATTTCATGGTTCACAAAGTAAGTGGTAGGTAAAACTAAGAAATTCACCATATTTCCTGAACTGTTTTCAACAGCTATTAATTTATAACAACCTTCTCCATTTTCTCCGATAATCAAATCATTAATTGATGTTACAGTCCCTTGAAAAGAAATAAAATTAGTCATTTCCCATACCTCCATTTAGACAAGCGGCGTACCATATATCCACCAAAAATTAAGGTGATATCTAGTTTACAATATGTATGTAAATACCAATAAGAATAGGTGCATGCCCATAAAGTTATAAATAGTTTTATGTAGTGAATGGAATCAATTAATGAAATGCACAGTGTTCCTCCAATTTGTTAGAGTTATTAAAATGAACTATATTAGGCAAAGACACATTTTCAGGAAACAAGTTTCTAGGTTAATGTCTTAGGAGTATGATGACGTGAACTAAAGTAAAGATAGGAGTGTATCGTATGTATCCAAGTAATGTAAATCTGTATTATCATAATCCTAATCTTTCCACAAATTCATGCCAAGAAGACTTCAGTTACAATGAAGACACAGATGAAAGATTATTTAGCCAATTTTCCCCTCAATTATTAATGCCACCAGGGCAGCCTGGATTTCAATCGCCGTTTGGGCCACCTAGTCAAGGTCCAGTGGGGGGAGGACCACCAACCTTTTCACCGCCATCGTTCGTGCCTACACAAACACAACAAATTGAAGCATTTGCTGTAGATCCTGGCAGCATTAGAGGATGTTTATTCAGGTTTACGTACGTATGGCTAAGAGGTTTTCAACAATTTTGGTTCTATCCTATTTTTGTTGGGCGAAACTCTGTCGCTGGTTGGCGTTGGGATGGATTTAGATGGGTTTATTTCGGAATAAGCTTACGACAAATTCAATCTTTCACTTGCTTTTAAAAAGCATTAGAAATAACTCGTATTAGTAGGAAAGAAAGATACCAACTAATACAATTAATTTTATTTTATGGGCGAAACTTTTAAATAAAGTATCGTCTATTTTTGATTTCATGATGAACCCACTCGTGAATGAAGGGGGTTCGCTAATTGCGGCACCCCTTTTGAAATGATAGCTAAATGTAGAAAACTACCAAGGGTGTAAAATAACTATTCACATACCAAGTAAAAGAACAAAAGTTAGATAACATAATTGTAGGAATAGTAGAACTCGTGACAAGGAACTTGATCGGAGCGAAGCCGATTTCTACGCACTGAATTCACTGGAGCAGAATTAAAGATTACTAGTTCCCCGATCATAGATGCAATACTTCATAAATACTAGAATTAGCATTTATGAAGTGACAGGAAAATTACTAGCTCGCCAAGGGGTTGCTAAAGGATATAATATTAAATAAAAACGTTCAGACTTTTAAGGATGAACATCATCAGCGTGTAGGATAAAAATCATTGGGACGGTCCCTTTATTTCCTTCGATACTCGAAGAAAATAGGAGGGCTGTCCTTCTGTTTTGGTTGACTTTATACCCGATAGGGTATAAAGTGAGGGTGTTTACAATATTCCTTTTGAGAGAGGCTAGATTTATGGAATACAATGATCAAATGAAAAATAGAGTTAAACGGATTGAGGGACAAGTAAGAGGTATTTTAAGAATGATGGAAAAAAATAAGGACTGTAAAGAAGTCATTACACAGCTTTCTGCTACGCGAACAGCCATTGATCGTACAATTGGTGTGATCGTTAGCACAAACTTAGTAGAATGTGTTCAGAATGCAGAACATCAGGAAGAAAAAAGTATGGAAGAGATTGTAAAGGAAGCAGTTGAACTCTTGGTGAAAAGCAGATAAGAAAGGATCGAACTCTTTTATTTTATATAAAGAATACCCATTGGGGTAATTGGGATTAGTTTGGGATGGAAATTTTGATCAAGCAAATTTGAATGTCGAAATATGCTCAGGAGGTTTTAGGATGTCCAATCAAGAAAGACAGACTAAGAATTGTATCAATACTGGCTCTTGAGGAATTAGCCGGAAGAAGGTTTCTGGGAAAGGAAAGCAGGTTAAATAACCTCTACCAATATGACCTGGAACTTTTGTATGGCTCCTGGTAGGAGTCGCTTATCTGATTTATAAAGTGGTCAGTTGGATTTTTTAACGTCCAATATAAATAGATTTTTTTGACAAATGTTCAAAATATAGAAGGAGGAGATATAAATAGAGGTTGTCCAAATTGGTTTTTTTACCATTATGATAAAATGGATAATTCTTGGTACAGCGATTGTTGTCGGTTTTATTATTTTGAAACTATGGTTGCGACGTTCACAAAAAGAAGAAACTAGAAAGCAATTGTTTGAACTGACATTAAATAGTGTTTTTTGGGCCTTTGTAATTTGGAAAGGAAGTTTACTGTTGTTGGAGCCGAAATTAGTTATTGAAAGTCCAATGTCTTTATTGTATTTCACTGGTGGTATGAAGGGTTTGATCCTAGGTATATTCGGTGCTCTAGTCTATTTTATTATGAAGACAAGAAAATTAAAGATAGCAAACTTTGTGATTCTGCAGACCACGGTTGTTTTTGCCTTTGCCGTTATGAGTGGATATTTTCTAGTAAATCTCCTTTTGAATCATGATCAGCCAAAAATGATTACTACTGCTGATACAAAGACAGTAGTAATTGGGCTCCAAAAAGGGAATAAAGCACCGGATTTTCAATTAAAGACTGTAGATGGCACAGAGGTAAGGCTTTCTGATATGCATGGAAAAAAAGTGATTGTAAACTTTTGGGCAAGTTGGTGTCCTCCTTGTAAAGCCGAAATTCCACATATGCAAGATTTCTATGATTCAACAGACAAAACAAAAGTAGAAGTTCTCGCCATTAATTTGACCGAATCAGAAAAAGAGCCAGGAAATGTAAAAGACTTTATAAAAGAGAGGAATGTGACTTTTCCTGTTTTACTCGACCAAGATGGAGATGTGGGTGAACAATACCAAGCGATAACGATTCCGACAAGCTATGTGATTGACTCTCAAGGGACTGTTCAAAAAAAAATGATAGGGCCTATGGATAAAGAGATGATGAAGCAATTAACTGAAGATATCAATTGAAGGAGCAGCAATTGCTTAAGGTGCACTTTTAAACGCAATCGCTTTGACGAGATTATTCATTTTTCTGCTAATCTACAGATATGTTTAACATTTGAAAAAAGAAACTACTATAATGGAGGTATAAACATGGTTAAGGTTACACATGCAGCAATTGCAGCAATTACAAGTGAAGTTCAGGATGTCATCGATGAGGGGAAAAAACCACTGATCCGCTTTTCAATGGGAATCGGTTGAGAGGGGCCACAGCTTCGTCTGACTCTGGAAGAGTCGGCTTTAGAAAATGATGAAATCATTGAGCAAGATGGAATCTGCTTTTTAGTAAATAAACGAGAGCAGGTTTACTTTAATGATGCAAAGGTAGACTATATTAAAACATTATTCGCTGGCGGACAATTTACGGTGCTTCGAGTATAAGTAAAAAGACTTCAGTAACCTTTTTTTAGACCTTAGGTTTGCATGGGCGAAGCGATTCTATATGAGGGAGAATTATATAATGGTATAGCACATGTTATACAATTTGTGTGACAAAAACAAGAATAAAATGACAAGTGGGGTCGTGTCTCACGTCTATAGGCAAGCTATTTATAAGTTCAATTCCTTATAATTAAGGGATTGGACTTTTTGTTGTCAGGAAAAATTATGAAACGTTCATAAGATTATACTTTTTAGGCGGTAAATAAGTTCGAAAAATTCGTTATAGTAAATGAAAAAGCTAGTTAAAAAGGTGTGATTATATGAAAACTAAATGGTTTTTATTTTTCTTAATCATTTTTACACTTTCTTTTATCCTGTATAGTTTTTTTAGCTTTGATAAAGAAGTTCATTTTAAGGTTGGAATTCTGATGGCAGGTGAAGAACGCAATGAAAAATATAATGGATTAAAAAGTGGGTTAGAGGATCTAGGGTATGATTTAAATCAATTTGATTTTATTGTCAAATCTGCTGATAATACTATTTCTTTGGAAAAGAAAATTAAAGAACTTTTAGAAACGGATCTAAATTTAATTGTTACTTTAGGTGGAATTGAAACGACTGAGTTGAAAAGGGAGATGGAGAGAAGAGGAGAAAATGTTCCTGTTGTCTTTGCAGGCGTTGCTGCTCCTATGGAGATGGGAATTATCAATGATTATCAGAAACCTGGTGGGAATTTTACGGGGATAAATAACTATCACACTAGCTTATCTGGTAAAAGACTGGAATTATTATGTGAGCTCATCCCTTCCATTGAGAGAGTTCTGATCTTTTATGATCCAGATGTCGTTGTAAGTAAGTTAAGTCTGCAAAAGATAGAGGAAGCAGCAGATGTACTTTCGATTACTCTGAAACTATTTGATATAACAAATCCAAACTATAAGAAAGAGATTGAAAATACAACAAGAGAGAATGACGCAATACTCATATTACCAAGTTTCCGGATCGAATCGTTAACAGGAGAGATTACGGCACTATCTTATAATTATCATATTCCCGTAATGGGGATATATGAGAATGAGGTAAAAGCTGGATATACAGCAAGCTATGGAACAAGTTTTTTTGAGCAGGGCTATCAATCTGCGCGGTTCGTAAGTTCAGTTCTACAGGGAAATTCACCGAGTCAAATACCGATAGAATTGCCTGACACTGTTCGTTTTCTCATTAATAGGGAAGTAGTTGAAGATTTAAACATCTCCATTGATGCTAACTTAATCAATATAGCAGAATTTATTAATCAGGTAGAAAGGGATGAGAAAAAATGAAAAATCCCCATTTATTTACCTGGTTTTATTCACAATCAATTCGAAATAAAGTGTTGGGTTTTGGTGTTTTAATGTCTACCATCCCCCTTTTGTTTATCAGTTACTTTTATTATACACAGGTAAAAATAGATTTAGAGGAGAGAATTAGTGAGAAACAAGAATTACTGACTAAAAATCTGTCAAATGAGATAAAGCTTGATTTCAGTCAAACGTTTCAACAGATTCAAATGTTTTCAGCATTATCGCAATTCGGTGGTCAAAAAAGGGGATTTTATAAAATATTGCAACAAAATGAATCGATTGAAGAAATGGTCATTACGGACAATAGGGGGCTAGTGGTAGAAAGAGTCTCAAGGTACCAACTTAATTTTCCTAAAAAAGATGAAAATTGGTTTACGGATGATATGTGGTCAGATTTTCAAACAAGAGATCGAGCATATGGAAATGTTGAGTTCAATGATTTTGGACAACCAATTATTAAGCTAGCAATCCCATTCCTCAATAATGGAGAACGATATGGGATTGGTGTTAGCATGCAACTTCAGAAGATTATTGGAAAGATATCATCTTTAAGACAGGAGTCTACTTCTTATTTATATTTACTCGATAGGGACGGTAGGATTATTGCTCATCAGGACTACAGTAAGTTATGGGAAGAAACGGTTAAGAAAAAAACTCACGATGTTCTTAGTACAAAAACGAATATAAATGAATTGGAATGGACGTTAGTAATGGAACAGCCTAAGGGCACGGCTTACGTTCCAATTAATAAAATGTTCCAAAATGGAATTACTGCTGTGGCGTTAAGTACACTCATAATTAGCTTAATCAGTATTTATGCTGGGCTATATTTTACAAAGCCTATACTTGTATTGGATCGAGCAATGAAGAAATTAAAACTTGAAAAAAAGATAGAACCAATCGAGTTTAAACAAATGGATGAAGTAGGAAAGCTTGCTCAAACGTTTAATAGGATGGCTGAGGAGTTACACGCCAAATCTCTACAACTAGAAATGGAGAAAGAAAGGCTAAATCTGGTGGTGGAAGGAATTGGAGCTGGATTGGCTCTAGTCACAAAGGATTATTCTATTACATGGATGAATCCAACCTTAAAATCGTGGATGGACCATAAAGATTTTCATTTACCGTGCTATTCGGTGATAGGCGGGTATGAGAGTCCTTGTGTTGATTGTCCTATTACAGATGCCGATCTCAGGGATGAGAACTATAGTAAAATCATGAAGCACAAATCCAAAAAGGGGATGGAAAGAATATTTCATCATCGTGTCTATCCTCTCAATCATGCAATTGAAGGTGAAGGAGAGTTTTTAGTAGTAATCGAAGATATTACGGAACAAAAAGAAATGGAAGAAAAAATCATTCAGACAGATAAACTATCTGCATTAGGCTTAATGGCATCAAGTTTTGCACATGAGGTGAATAACCCTTTAACAACGATAAGTGTGTCTGCTGAAGACTTATATGACAGATTACAGACGGAAGATCAGGATTTAGAAGAAGAGGAAATGGAAGATTATTTACAAAAAATCATCGAGAATACAAAACGTTGCAAACGGATAACAAGTAATTTACTTAACTTTTCAAGGAAATCAAATTGGAATTATAGCTTTATTGATATGGAAGAAACGCTGTACAATAGTATCCAATTGATTGAACACACACTGAAGAAGAATAGAATCGTTATTGAACGGACGGTTGACTTTCCGTTATCAAGACTTGAAGGGGATAGTTTAAAGCTTATGCAAGTGTTTGTGAATATCATCAATAATGCGGTTGATGCGATGGAAGATGGTGGTAAGCTTATGATTCATGTATTTGAGAAAAACAATCATATGAATATTTCTTTTCAAGATACAGGCACCGGAATTCCTCCTGAGAATCTATCAAACATTTTCGATCCGTTTTACACAACAAAACCAGTCGGAAAAGGTACGGGTCTTGGTCTTTCTGTCTGTTATGGGATTGTGAAACAATTCGAGGGAAATCTGGAAATTGAAAGTAAACTGGGAGAAGGAACAAAAGTCACAATTTATATTCCTTTGAAGGAGGAAAAATGATGGGTTCAACAAAACTCTTAGTAGTAGATGATGAGAAAGATTTACTTGAGTTACTCGTCAAAAGATTGACAAGAAAAGGTTATGAAGTTCATTCAGCGAAAAGTGCAGAAAATGCTTTACCTCTACTAAAGAAGTTTTATTTTGATATAGCTATTTTTGATATTCGATTGCCGGAAATGGATGGGATTACGCTTTTAAAAGAAACAAAACAAATTCAGCCAGATATTGAAATCATTGTATTAACAGGTCATGGAACAATCGAAACAGCAATTGAAGCAATGAAACAGGGGGCATTTGACTATGTTACAAAACCTTATAATTTAAAAGAATTAGAAATCATAATAGAAAAGGCAGGGGATAATAAAAGATTAATAGAAAAAAACGATAGTATGAGAAAGATTATTAGGCAACAAAATGAGTTTCAGATTGTTGGTGAAAGTAGCACCATTCAAAATGTCATTCAATTGACTGAGCGTATAGCTGATAGTATGGTTCCAGTCCTTATAGAAGGTGAGAGTGGTACAGGTAAGGAACTATTCGCAAAAGCTTTACACTTCTGGAGCTCTCGCTGTGATGAACCATTTGTTGCTGTAAACTCTGGAGCCCTCCCTGAACAACTGCTTGAAAGCGAGTTATTTGGGCATATTAGAGGAGCATTTACTGGAGCAAACCAAGATAAAAAAGGCCTAGTAGAGGCAGCAGATGGTGGAACCTTATTTTTGGATGAGCTTGCGGAGATGCCACTTGTTCTCCAAGTGAAGCTTCTAAGATTTCTAGAATCGGGGGAATTTAGAAGAGTTGGAGATGTAAGAGAAAGAAAAGTAAATGTGAGAGTAGTAACGGCAACGAATGCCAATATGGAAAAGGAAGTAGTTGCTGGAAATATTCGTGAGGACCTTTTTTATCGATTGAATGTAATGAGACTTGTGATTCCTCCTTTAAGGGAAAGAAAGGAAGATATCCCTTTATTAATTGACTTTTTTTTAGAAAATAAGAACTGCGAAAAGAGATTATCACAAGCGGCGATGAACGAGCTAAAACAATACTCTTTTCCAGGAAATGTGAGAGAGTTACATCATTTGATTGAACGTGGAATTTTATTAGCAAGGACGAATATCATTGAACCAGTTGATCTCTTTATAGGTAATCATGAAAGGAAGAAAAGTGAACGGGAAGAAGTATTATTGAGTTTGGAGGATGTTGAAAAAGCTCATATTGAGACGATTTTATTTGAAACGAGCTGGAATAAGACGAAAGCTGCTGAGCAGTTGGGGATTAGTGTTAGAAATCTTTATCGCAAAATCGAGCAATTTAATTTAATGAAATCATGACAATTTGACAATGAAATTAGAACGTAGTGAGACAAATTGGCAAAGTAGCTGCACCTAACCTTATGTTAGGTGTTTTTTCTTGCTAATAAATAAAGGGTTTTATAATTGGCACGCTACTTGCAATATGTGAAGTGATTAACATAGTAAAGGATGTGAAAAAGATGTTGTCAAATATCGGAATCCCTGGTCTTATTTTAATTCTTGTATTAGCGTTAATTATTTTCGGACCGAAGAAGCTCCCGGAAATTGGAAGAGCCGTTGGTCAGACTCTTAAAGAGTTTAAAAAATCAGCAAGTGAACTGTCAAAAGAAACTGTTCAAGATGAAATGAAGGAGACAAAAACGGAACTGAAAAATATGAAGGAGATGTAGGCATCATGTTATTTAGAAAAAATGATTTAGAGCCAGAGGATTATTCCAAATTAGCAGATGGTTTTGTGCCAAACCCAGATCAAGTGTTAAAAACGAGTCGATATGATTCAGATTTAGGAAAGAATATGGCAAAAGATGCGAGAAAAGTAATTAGTGGTGATCTTGATATTAAAGATTTTCACCAAGCTTATTCGAGTTCATTACTTCAAGAGTTTGGAGAGCAAATGACGAGTGAGGAAACCTTGCCAAATAAAACGAATGCCTCTCAGTCTGGCGTGCGCTGGGGAATGGTTATCGATCTAAAGAAATGTGTTGGATGTGACACATGTACCGTTTCCTGTAAAGCAGAAAATCGAACTCCACCTGGGATGTCTTATAATGTTGTCCTTGAAACGATTAAAGGAGAATTTCCTAATATTTCCGTTACTAATTTACCAAGACCTTGTATGCAATGTGATAAACCACCATGTGTCCAAGTTTGCCCAACAAGGGCGACATACAAGATGAAGGATGGAATTGTCGTAATCGACAATGACCGCTGTATCGGATGTCGCTATTGTATGGTTGCTTGTCCTTATGGTGCAAGATCATATGATTTTGGAAATAGCTATGAGGACGAAATGCTTGGTTACAATGATATAACAAGTCCAGAATATGGAATGGATCGTGGAAAGAGGAAAAATGGGGCTATACCGGAGGAGACTGTGAGGAAATGTAATTTCTGTTATCACCGTCTACAGCGTGGAGAAGAACCGGCATGTGTAGAAACTTGTATAGGAGATGCTCGGTATTTTGGAGATTTAAATGATCCGAATAGTGTTGTATCAAAGCTAGCAGCTAGTTCGCGTGCTTTCAGGCTGAAAGAGGAGCTAGGAACTGAACCAAGGGTTTACTATTTAAGATAAGTTGCGTAAAGCTTCTATGAATAAGAAGAGGAGTTGGAATAAATGAGTGTAAATGCAAAAGTTAATCAAGATTTAGAATTGCACCAGCGAAAAAAAGGTATGCTTGAAAAAATTTACTGGATACTTCTTTTGTTGGTTTTTGCGATTGGTGTGTATTTTATTATTACTGGCTATTTCATGGAAGGGATGTCTTCAACAAATTTATCAAACCAAGTTCCTTGGGGAGGTTGGGTTGCCTTCTACATTTATTTTATTGGACTGAGTGCGGGTTCTTTTCTATTATCTACACTAATATACGGCTTCGGAATGGAGAAATTTGAGAAGATTGGACGCTCGGCATTATTAACAGCGATCGTATGTATGATGACAGGCATACTTTTCATATCCCTCGATATAGGTCGTCCAGATCATATGATGAATGCGGTTATCTATTGGAATGTTACAAGTACAATGTCATGGGAAATCCATTTCTACATCGTATACCTTATTTTGCTCTTAACAGAGTTATATTTTGCGATGAGAATGGATCTAGTTAGTCTATCAAAGATGAACAGTTTAAAAGGGAATATTGCAAGAATATTAGTTTTTAAGAAAAAGGAGTATACCGAAAGCGATTATAGACAAGACAAAAAGCTAATGAAGGTGTTGGGGATAATTGGTATTCCCCTTGCGATTTTGGGTGTTCATGGTGGAACGGGGTCTATTTTTGCAGTTGCCAAGGCTCAGCCCTATTTGAATTCTGCCTTGTTCCCGTTAATATTTATCGTCTCAGCACTCGTCTCAGGAACAGCTTTATCCATTGCTATTTATGTCATTAAATGTAAAGTAAAAAAAGAGGGAATCGACCGTTCCATGGTTCATTCTCTTGGTAGTATGCTTGCCTTATTTCTTGCGATCGAGATCATTATGGTTTGGTATGAATTTCTCGTTGGTTTCTACGGGCTAGAACATGAAGAGATAGGAACGATAAAACTGATGATGACTAGCTCATATTCATGGACTTTCTGGCTCCTACAAATGGGATTTGCTTTAGTCATTCCATTGATTCTACTTTTGCTTAAAAAAACGAAGGAGTCAATCAAATGGCTACTTGCATCAGCAATTATTGTACTTATTGGGGTAGTGGGTGTTCGATTTAATATGGTTATCCCTACACTCATTATGCCTAAGCTAGAAGGCTTGCCTTTTGGCCACTATAGTATGAACTTATCAGAGTGGGCAACTACTTTTGGACTTCTTGCACTATGTTTAATGATTTACACGATAGGTGAGAAACTGCTGCCAATAGATGAACTTTATTCCCGGGAAAATGGAGTGAGTAAACATGAGTAAGGATAAGATGAATCGTAGAGGATTTCTAAAAGCCTTAGGAACAATAGGAGCTGTAGCTGTAGTTGGGCCAGCATTTATTGGGCCGGTTAAGCAAGTAATAAATGGGGTATGGGAAGACGATCTACATGGAGTTGGTACAGAATATCAAGATTATACAGCTGAAAATGTTATTTTTACATCCTGTCAGCAATGTAATGCAACTTGTACGATTAAAGCCTTTATAGTAGCTGGAAGTGCAAATGGAGCCTATTCATCTATTGTACGTAAAATTGCTGGAAATCAGTATAGTCCAATTGGAATGGTACCATACGGCCATATTAACTATGACACTCCAGTAAAACAAGCAGTCAAAGGGACTGGAGATATTGCAAAAGGAGGCAGAGGATTCCGGGGGGCACGTACTTGTTTGAAGGGTCAGGCAGGTATACAAACTTCATATGACACCCATAGAATTCAACACCCATTAAAACGTGTGGGAGAAAGAGGCAGTGGTGTATGGAAGACGGTTACATGGGAAGAAGCATACAAAGAAATTTTAGATGGAAGTAAGGATTTAAATACACCTGGTTTAAAACAAATTTGGGCTTATGCACCTGAGGAAACGGTTATGAGTGATTGGGAAAAGGTGAAAACAGGTGAGATGGAGAAGTCTGCATTTGATAATAAATATAAGGAAGTATTGATTGATACGAACCATCCTGACCTTGGTCCGAAAGCAAATCAAATTGCTGTTATGGCTGGTCACCGTAGAGATTTCATTGAGCGTCTAGCAAGTTCAAGCATCGGTACAGCGAGTTATTATGATCATGGCGGTTATTGTGGCATCACTAGTGTAATGGGAAATGTTCGCTCATTTGATACAACCAAGCAGAAGAAACGGATGATTCCAGATTATGAGAAGGCAGAGTACGTTTTAGTTTGGGGAACAAACCCCTTAACTGCCAATCGCGGACCTACAACATTTGCTCCACAAATTACGAATGCCATCGACCGTGGTATGAAGATGGTCGTTATTGATCCACGCTTCAGCAAAACAGCTGAAAAAGCCCATCTGTGGGTTCCAGTAAAACCAGGAGGGGATGGAGCTCTGGCGATGGCATTATGTCGCTGGATTATTGAAAATAGCCGCTATGATGAAACATACTTGAAAAACCCCAATCAAGTATCTGCAAATGCTGATGATGAAACAACATGGAGCGATGCCACTTATCTTGTGAATGTAGGTGATAAGAAAAGGCCTTTTTTAAGAGCAACAGATTTAGGTCTCGGAAAAGATGAATTTATTGTACTCGAAAATGGTGTTCCTGTTATCCATTCAAAAGCTGGTTATGGGGACTTAGAAGTATCTACGACTATTAATGGAATTCAAGTTAAATCTGTATTTACCATTTTTAAAGAAAAAGTCATGGAAAAGACATTAGAAGAGTATTCTGAAATGTCGAATGTCCCAGTAGAAACAATCAATCAAATTGCTAAGGAATTTACCTCTCATGGTAAAAAGGTAGGGATTCATTCCTATCGTGGACCAGCCATGCATACGAACGGGTATTATAGTGGTCGAGCTATAAATATGTTGAATCATTTGGTAGGAAATCATGATTGGGTTGGTGGAGATACCTCCCTTGGAGCGAAGTTTAAGAACACGGAAGGCCGTTATGACTTAGCAAGTGTTCCTAATGCTAACAAAGCATGGGGAATTCCCGTTACAAGGCATAAAACACCATATGAAAAAACAACTCTTTTTGTTGAAGATGGTTACCCAGCGAAACGACCATGGTATCCACTTGGAAACAAATTGATTCATGATGTCCTACCTAGTTCTGCTGAAGGATATCCGTATAAAATTAGAGCCATCCTAATGAATCGTACATCGCCGATTATGTCTGGACCACGTTCCGACATGCAAGGAAAATTCCTGAAGGATAAAAAGGTTGTTGAGCTTGTTGTTTCATCTGATATTGTAATTGGAGAATCTAGCAAGTATGCAGACTTTATCCTTCCTGATTTAAGTTATTTAGAAAGCTGGAATACAGAGTCTATTTTTCCTATATTAAAATATAAATTTGCAAGCATTATACAACCTGTAACACGTGTTGTACCAAATGCCCGACCTACAGAACAGGTCTATATTGATTTACTGAAGGGAATGGGGCTGCCAGGGGTTGGTGAAAACGCCTTTCCAGACGGTTCTTCCTGTCATAGTTCAGAAGATTATTATTTGAAAATGGTAGCAAATATTGCTTTCGATGGAAAAAAACCAGTAAAAGATGCAAATGCTGAGGAGTTAGCAATATTTGAAAAAGCGAGAAAAAATGCTCTTGGTAAATATTTTGATATTGATAAGTTAAAAAAGTCGGTGAAACCAGGAGAATGGAAAAAAGTTGTATATGTTCTTAATCGTGGCGGAAGGTATGAACCTCAGGGAGATGAACATATAGGTCAACATATTAAATATCAATGGGCAAATCTCGTTCACTTTTATGATGAAAAGGCAGCAGGTTTTAAAAGTGCCTACACAGGTGAATTCTTTGAAGGAGTAGCAATTGCAGATCAAATCAGAAAATATAATGGAGAAGTGTACAAACCTACTAAACCTCTACAGTTTATCAATTGGAAATCTAGGAATATGGGAACACATCGAAATGAAGGAAATGTATGGTTACGTGAAGTAAGAGATGAGAATTATTTATGGGTGAATCCGGTTGATGCAAAGATAAAGGAGATTACAACTGGAGATAAGGTGCAAATTATATCCTCAAGTGCGAAGGAACAAGCCCGTGTTCTTGTTACACCTGGAATTATGCCAGGAGTCGTAGGAGCAAATTTTAGCTTTGGTCATTTTGCATACGGATCAGTAGTAGAAAAAATTGATGGAAAAGAACAAAAACCAGTGGAACGCTATAGCCATTTACCTTTTGATACGAATGTACCCATGCATGAAGAATCTGGATATGCAAGAAGAAGAGGTCAAGGTTTCTCTGTAAATGCCCTCGCCGACGAGGATGACAGCTATTATGAAGGTTTTCTAGCTGACCTCCTGGTAGGTGGTCCTGCCCAACAAGATGTTTTCGTCGATATTAAAAAAATCTGAGTAGGAAGGTGAGATAGATGATTGCGAGTATTGAGGAACAAAGTGGTTTACTAGTACTAACTAATATTCTTGCAACAGTTTGGCTGGGAGATTGGGATAGATATGAAAAGATATTCGAGCAAATGCCTAGTAAGATGAAGGGGGATTTCCCTTTCCACGCACATTATGAAAGAGAAAGTGTTACTCTTTGGCATGAAAATCATTTTCAGATCCCTGGAGATTATTTCATTTCACCATATTATTCTTCTTATACGAATAAGAAGGACGGAGGTGAAGAGGGGAAAAGTAATCTTCTTTGTCTTATAGCTATGTATGAAAAGTTGGGTTTCTACTATCCTTTAGAACGAAATCTTTATCCAGACCACATAGGTTGTTTAACCACTTTTTTAGGTTCAATTTTAAAAGAAAAGATTGTGGCGAGTAAAGAGAAGGATGAAGAGTTGTACGACTTATTGTCAAATCTTGAGGAAGAAGTAGTTTCTAAATATATCAACCCGTTGATTAAACAAATGAGTCAAATTAGATTTGATAATATACAGCACCTATTTTTTGAAAATTTTCTGCAATTCAGTTCTGACATAATACAAGAATAGATACAACTTACAAAATAGTTATTGTAATAAATGATTTGATAACTTTAGAATAAAAAAAAGCACTTTGCAAAAGATAAGTTTTTATGAGGTACCTGTGGTTAGGAAACTTGAAAAGGTCGTCTTCTACGGGTGCTTTTTTCATACCTTGAATTTTAATATATGGAGTAAATTACCTTAATGTTCAGTATTCACCATCGTCCGATACAACACATTAGTTGAGATTCTGTTTTCGATTCTAAAGTTTAATTCTGCCCTAGATATGGTAAGTGGTTACAATTTCCAAGCGAAGGAAAGGATAATGCCTAGTTTGTTTGTTAATATTATAACGGTATAAAAATAAAAATTAAATTTTCAAAAAATATCTTGATTTCTTTTTCTAGTGTTGTTAATCTATAAAAAACAAAAAATATAACATTATAACTTTTAATATAGGAGTAAACGATGAAATTAAATAGAGACTTACCAACGCCACTATATCATCAAGTAAAGGACTACTTAGAAGAAAATATTATTCAGGGAAATTGGGAAGAAGGATACCAACTTCCAGCGGAGAGAGAATTAGCGAAGCAGTTAAAGGTTAGTAGCATTACGGTTAAAAGAGCTATACATGATTTAGTTGACAGAGGTCTATTGTTTAGGCAGAGGGGAAAAGGGACATTTGTTAGTAAGAGAGAAGATAAAGATATTTTTCAGTTAGTCACTTTAAGAAATGAAGCTAGCGACCAAAAATCTCATCCTCATAAAACGTTAAGCTTTGAAGTATTAGATGCTGGCCATTCGGTTGGTACTGCCTTAAATATTGAACCAAGTGATAAAGTATATCGTATTCATCGATTGAAAATTGAGGATAGCAATCCTGTTGTGATTGAATATACTCACATCCCTACTTCTATATTTCCGAGCTTGACGAAACAAGCAATTGATGATGATTTAATCTATAACATGTTTGTTAATAAATATGGAGTGTATTTGGGTAAGGCCAAAATATATTTTTCTACTATTATCGCTTCAGAGTATGAGGCAAATCTTTTGAATATCGAAAGTGGTGAACAATTATTTGTGATAGAAAGATACACGTTCACACAGGGTGAACAAGCAGTTGAGTATTCGAAATTTATTATTAAGCAGGATAAAACCCGTTACTTCGTTGAAGTGAAATTATAATTGTGGTTGTTCATAGTAATGATTCTTTGATAAAGATATAAAGTTATAACTTTATATTTTTATATAAATACGAACCATATACAAGGAGGGGAAAGAAGGGTTGGAAAAAGTATTTCGTTGCATTGAAGAGAATGCACAGCAGTATACAGATTGGCTTATTGAAGCTTGTAATCAGCCCAGCGTTTCCGCGCAAAATCGTGGAATGTCTGAAATGAAAGACCTTGTTATATCTTTTTTAAACAAGATTAACGCAGAAGTCGAAGAGATAGACACGAATGGCTATCCAATTATTTATGGTGAAATCAATAGCGGGAAAGAAAAAACCCTTACCTTCTATAACCATTATGACGTACAACCTGAAGACCCTATTGAGGAATGGCTTAGTAACCCTTTTAAAGCTGAAATACGTGAAGGGAAAATATTTGCTCGAGGGGTTGCAGACAATAAAGGGAATTTAATTGCGCGAATTTGTGCAGTGCACGCTTTTTTGCAAGTGTATGACGAACTTCCGGTGAATATTAAGTTCATATTTGAAGGGGAAGAAGAGGTGGGAAGTCCGCATCTAGAATTCTTTGTGAAGAATTTTCCTGAAAAAACAAGAATATATACCATAATATAGGTGGGTGAATAAAATGAAAGTAGTCGTTATAGGTTCAGGTATTGTTGGATCTAGCACAGCATACCATTTAGCCAGAAAAGGAATTGAGGTAGTAGTAGTAGATAAAGCTCATCAAGGGCAGGCGTCTGCTGCAGGTGCTGGGATTGTTTGTCCATGGATTACTAGAGTAGAAGATCCGGATTGGTTTACGATCGCCAAAAATGGTGCTCTCTATTATCCTCAGTTGGTTTCTGCTCTACAGGACGATGGGGAGGAAGATTTAGGATATCGTATGGTTGGTGCGATGGCTGTTAGTAAAAGTGAGGAAGAATTAGATGTGATTGAACGTAGAATTCTCGACCGTAAGAAGGAAATACCAGAGGTCGGTGAAGTAACTCGCCTCTATGAAGTAGAGGTTAAAGAGCTTTTTCCTCCTATCAACGAGGATTTAAAAGCTGTACATGTGACCGGTGGTGCTCGAGTGGATGGTCGCTCATTAAGAGATGCTATGCAACGAGCAGCTAGCAAGCATGGAGTAACTCGTTATTCTGGGGAAGCTGAATTAGTTACTGAAAATCAGAAGGTAGTGGGTGTAAAAGTCGATGGAGAAATGATCGCTGCTGACAAGGTAATTGTGACAGCGGGTGCTTGGACGAAACAGCTACTGGCACCATTAGGAGTAGAGATCCCCATTGAACCGCAACGAGGACAAATCATTCATTTCAAATTATCAAATGTCGATACATCAAAATGGCCAGTTGTGCTTCCACAAAATAGTTATTATATGCTTGCCTTTGATGATTCAAGAGTGGTAGTTGGAGCAACAAGAGAAGACGGAACAGGGTTTGATTATCGCTTTACAGCTGTCGGTGTAAAAGAAGTCATTGAAGCAGGACTTGAAATTGCACCAGGTCTTGCAGATAGTACCTTACACGAGATGAGAATTGGATTTAGACCAGCAAGTCCTGATATTTTGCCATTACTTGGAACGATCCCTGATTTAGAAGGAATCATCATTAGTACGGGGTTAGGTGCATCAGGTATTACAATGGGACCTTATGTTGGTGTGTTGGCTGGAGAGATAGCTCTTGAAAACGAAATTGATCTAGATTTATCACCGTATAATCCTTTAAGAGCAATTCAGAAGGTTTAACGAAAGCTATCTATCAACTATCAACATATAAGTAGGTGTGTAAGGATGCACATATACAAGAAACAGCTAATCTAGCTCAGCATTATGTTCCTGCGATTAGAAAAACAAAGATCGTCCGTGCCTTCTCTGGAATTAGAGCAATGCCTGAAGATGGTTTTCCGATTTTAGGAGAGATCCCAAATCATGAAAACCTCTATGTAGCTGCTACACATAGCGGCGTCACACTAGGTCCGCTAATCGGGACCCTGATGACTGAATTAATCGTTGATGGAGAAACATCTATCCCGATTGAGCGATATTCTATAAACCGGTTTGGATAGAAGGTTTTCTGCTTATAATAATTGTGCCGCAAACAGAGGGAACTGTATTGATTATTTATACCTAACATCCTTTCATACTCATACTTAATAACTTTAAATAGGTGATGCGGATTTCAAGATAGGAGATCTGGAACTGAAAAAAGCTCAAGTCCTTAAACTGTAAGGATTTGAGCTTTTTTGTCCGTAATTTACATTTTCCTCTTCGATAAGTGGATGGTTAAAATAAGTGGTGGTTGGATAGTGCAAATGGCTGGAATTTTCTTATGATAAGAATGAAACAACTGTTATTTTGGGGGATTATTATCATTTTAGTTTTGTCTCACTCTGGAGTTTGTTAATGAAGAGCGGGTTTTCATTAGATTATTTGTGACAAAATTGTGAAATAAATCATATTTAATTGACATACAATAATTATTATATGATGATAACTATATAATAATAATTATTATAAATAAAATCCTTAAAAGGGATTTTGGGTATTTTTAAGGGAGGAATTTTAACATGTCTTTAATTGGAAAAGAAGTATTACCTTTCACAGCGCAAGCGTATCACAATGGAGATTTTATCACAGTAAGTGAAGAAAACTTTAAAGGGAAATGGAGTGTTGTTTGCTTTTATCCTGCAGATTTCACGTTCGTATGCCCTACTGAGCTTGAAGATCTTCAAAATGAATATGCAACATTAAAGGATCTTGGCGTTGAAGTATACTCTGTGTCTACAGATACTCATTTCACGCACAAAGCATGGCATGATCATTCAGAGGCAATTGGGAAAATAACGTATATTATGATTGGT
>NZ_HE978511.1:797410-804808 GCF_000311725.1 Robertmurraya massiliosenegalensis JC6 | reverse complement strand
CAATCATTGAAAAAAGATAAAAGAAAGTTGCCTTATTCTCGTAAAGCAACTTTCTTTTTGTTGTACAACATCTGGTAAATAGAATAATTAAAGGAAAATAAAGCAAATAGATAGATTGTATAATTTTAAGATCCATCACCAACTGTCTCTCTTTTTATCAATCAGAAGAGTTTCCTTTAATATATTTTTGATTTTGAATGAGCTGGCTTATCGTTCATTTAAGCATCTGATTCAATATACTCGACAATTCTCTCACAAATCTCATGGGTAATCAGTGAATCAGCAATGGATGGTTCAGGAGTGTGCTTATGTTGAATGCAATCGATATAATGATCTAGTAATTGATAAAAGCCCCGTTTATAAAGGGTTGGTTCCCAGTCTCCGAATTTTGAAATGGTTATTTCTTTGTCATGATAGTGAGTCGTTTCGACAAGACTGTTTACGACGTATTTATCATTTCCTGTCATGTATTCGATGATTTCTTCTGTGACTCCACTATTTCTATTCATGATCCCAATAGCGGTACATCCTTCACCAATAAGTGTAAGGACTAAATGATCAAGCAATTCCCCATTTTTAAGATACTCAATCTTGACTTCTTCGACGGGGGTGTCCATCAAAAATCTCAGTGTATCAACAACGTGAATAAAGTCCTCAACCACAAATCTTCGAACAAAATCAGGAGCTGAGTATCTATTTTTTTGCATGATAATCAAGTTAGCTTTTCCTTTTTCTTTCAGTTCTTTGACTTTCGGGATAAACCTTCGATTAAAACCTACCATTGCGATCAGATTCTTCTCTTTAGCAAGATGAACAATTTTTTCAGTTTCATGAAAGCTCATCGATATGGGTTTGTCTATGTATGGATGGATCCCGTTCTTAAGTAATGTTTCCGCTATTTCAAAATGGGCTTCGGTGGCAGTGCTCACAATGGCTGCGTCGACCCCAATTGCGATTAGTTGCTGAACAGATTGTGCTGTTTCTTGAATTCGATATTTCTTTGATAAGCTCTTTAATGTTTCCACATTTCTAGTACAAAGCACGAGTTCAATACCTTCTTTTTCTGAAAGTACTGGTAGGTATGCTTTCTTTGCAATGTCCCCTAACCCAATTATCCCTAACTTCATTTTCATCGCTCCAATATTAAGCTTTTTTCAGATTATTTATCTCTAAACATAATACAATTAATCATTTATGTTATCAATTTATAATAAGCTCAATATACCTAATCTCTCTTTCACTTAAAATCAGATATGAAAATGATCCAAGTAGGAAATCGCTCCTATAGTCTTCATATTATAGATGTAAACAATCGAGGTCATGTAAGAGGTAGTAAGGGAATTAGAATTAACACACTCATGTTATACGTCAAATCCTAAAAAAGGATGGCAAGAGTCTTTTTCATACGGATAATCCAGTTAATCCGAATAAACCCCTGAAATATTCTTCAGGGGTTTGTTCATGATTTATTAGTAAGCTGTCCAGCCAGCATCAGCGGCAATGACTTGTCCATTGACAAAGCTTGATTCATCGGAACCTAAGAAAAGAGCTAGTTGAGCAATCTCCATTGGTTGTCCGACACGTGGCATTGTTCCACTTCCGGTCATTTGACGACCCATTCCGAACTCTGAAATATTGGTCATTGTTGAACCGATGTTGGTTTCAACACCACCAGGGGCGATCCCGTTACAACGGATGCCTGATTGGGCATACATATAAGCAGTGTTTTTCGTTAGTCCTGTTACGGCGTGCTTAGATGCAGTGTAGGCTGCACCTGCACGGGCGCCACGAAGTCCGCCAGCAGAAATGTTATTGACAATAACACCATGACCTTGTTCTAAAAAGAGATTCGTTGCGATACGCATTGCTCGCATAACACCAGTCGTGTTAACAGCAAAAACGCGATCCCATTTTTCATCCGTAATTTCTCCGACAGGTTCCATTCCATCCATAATACCTGCGTTATTCACTAAAATGTCGAGCTTACCAAATGCTTCTTTCGTTTCAGCAAATAAGTTTTCCAAGTCTGCTAATTCAGCTACATTTGTACGGTTAGCAATAGCAACTCCGCCGTTGTTCGTAATTGCTTCTGCTACTGTTTGAGCACCTTCATAGTTATAGTCGGAAACAACGACTTTGGCTCCTTCATTAGCATAAAGTTCGGCAATGGCCTTTCCCATACCTGAAGCTGCACCTGTTACAATGGCGACTTTATCTTTCAATCGCATCACAAAAATCCCCCTTGAATGTATTAAATGCACAACAACTCCCCTTAAAAATGATTGTACATTTGTTAAATAAAATCATAATATTAAGCTGTAATCGATTTCAATAAACAAAAAATAATGAACTGCACAATATTGTACATAAAGTGAAAAAATGTCTAATAAAGGAGAGGTTGTTTTTTGAATAAAAATGATTTACGCGTTTTAAAAACAAAACATAATATTCATTTAGTATTAACTAATCTACTTAAGAAAAAACCGTTAAGTCAGATAAAAGTAACGGAGCTATGCAGAGAAGCAAATATAAATCGAGGTACGTTCTATTTTCATTATCGAGAAGTAGATGATGTGTTTAAGGAGTTTTTTGGAGAGATCATGCTAGATTTAAAAGAATCGTATCATGAACCATATCGTCATACTGACTTCTTTGATGTGGAAAATATAGATCCTAAAACGGTTCGGATATTTCACCATATAAAAAAATACGAGGATTTTTATAGAATTATTTTTTCTAAAGAAGTTTCAACAGAGTATTACTATATGTTATTTGATGAGATACGCTCTATTTTTGTTGAGGATAAAAATATGGTTCACCACGGAATACCCAATGACTATTTATTATCTTTTTCAGCGAATGCCATTTTGGGTTTAGTAATTGAATGGTCTCGTCATGACTTTCAAGAAACTGCAGATGAAATGAATGTCCAATTAGTAAATATTCTAAAAAAATATGGAAATAGAGGTGATGCACGATTATGAAGGAAATGTGAAAAAGCAATCATCACAGCAAGAGGACACTGAAATGATTGCTTTTATTAGCATGGATGCATCTTCGAATATGTTTAACGAGAGAAAGTGAGTTTCATCGTTAATTTTCGAATAAGAAGTTATTTTTCATCTGCAATTGTAACCATTCGACTTTACGTGTTTTTCGAGGTAGAAACTGGCGAATATATTCCTCATTATAACCAACCAGTAGTTTTTTCTCATCCTTGATAATGGGACTTTTTAATAATCGTGGATGCTTCTGGATAATTTCAAGTAGCTCTAGTAAGGACAGTTCCTCTAAATTTAAATTCATCTCACTATAGACTTTGGATCTAGTGGCAATAATATCTTCTGTTCCATCTATCGTCATATGGAGGATTTCTTGAAGTTCGCTTATCGTTAGAGGGTCTTTTATGATGTTCCGATCACAATAGGCGATTTCATTTTTATTCATCCATTGCCTTGCCTTCCTTGTAGATTTGCAATCTAATCCATAAATGGTAATCGTCACTTCGCATTCTCCTCATATCTTTTTATTTGTAAATCCCGTGTTTGATTAAATTCATACAAACTTTGAAGTTTTCCATCGCTTCATCATCGGTTAAACCCTTGACTATTTTCTCGATGAAATTATGAAAGGCAACTGCCATGATAATTTTGAAGATATGTAGTAGCTCATTCTCGTCTTTAATATTTAATTGATCTTTATCGATTAATTCTAGAAATTCCTTAATATGCTTATTGCCATGAGTAGCATCAAACATATTAGTAAATGAGTTTTCTACTTTGTTTGTTGTATACAAAAGGGCATTTTTTAGAAAATTTCGTTCCTCCTCATCCGGTAAAATGAGTAAAAAATGATAGTACAATTCCTCCATAGTACGAATGGGATCGCCATTATGTTTCGTTAATAAGGAAAGAAAATGATTTTTACTTTCTTTTAGTTTTTCATCTAATAAATAGAAATAAAGATCTTCTTTGTCTTCAAAGTATTGATAGAAGCTTCCCCTTGGAATTCCTGCCATTTTTATAATATTTGCTATGGAAGCTTCAAATAGAGGTACTCTCGCAAATTCCTTTTCTGCAGCTTCAATTAACGTTCGAATTTTATGCTCAGAAAGGTTAAAAAAGGTTTGTTTTGGCAATGTATTACCTCCGAGGTTTACTGATGTGACATGATGTCATCTGTTTTTTTGTTTATCATATATGACACGGTGTCATTTGTCAATTTTCTACTGATAAAGAATTGTGTCGAAAATGTGTCTGAATGAATATCGGTTGAGTTAATTAAACCCACAGCAGAACTTTTAAGAATGAATGGCAGATAGAGAAGTGAAGATACAGACTTGAGTTGATATGACGCGAGTATCATCAAAAAGGTAAATATTTCTGAAGAGAGTATAAAGAGATGGGAGAGGAATAAGCCCCATCTCTTGAAATCATAATGGGTAAACAATTGTTATCAACTATAAAAAAAGTGACGGACTATAGTAGTTACTCAAATTCGACTTGAATCGTAACAATTTCAGACCGTGTGCCTATTCGAATAGGCGGGCCCCAAAACCCAAAACCAGATGTTACAACGGAGTGCATTTGTTCTTTTTGCAAATGTCCCCAATCATTTTCATACATCGCATTGGTGATTAGATTACCAGGGAAGACTTGACCTCCATGTGTATGACCAGACACCATTAAATCAACGCCTTCCTGCTTAGCGATGTCAAGATCATAAGGCTGATGATCCAATAAAATGGTCGGTTTAGAAAGATCAACATCATGCATGAGTGCATTTAAAGAAAGTCTTTCCGGATCTATTTTGTCTTTACGACCGATAAGTGTAAATTGATCTTGAACGTTCAAGGTTTCATCATAAAGAACTTGGATTTCACTACGCTCCAAAGAATCGATTAACTCTTGCATTGTTCCATCGTGCTTGTCATGATTGCCAAGGGAAGCGTAGACTCCATATGGTGCTCGGAGCTTAGATAATATTTGATCGATCTTTTGGTCGAGGAAGGGCTGAACATCATCATCAAAGAGATCTCCAGGGATGAGAATGAGATCTGGGCTAATGGAGTTAACTTCTTTTACGAGTCGCTCCGCGTGATTCTTCCCTGAAAGCAAGCCAAAATGTGTATCCGCTATCATGACAATATTTAAGGTATTGAGTGATGAAGTTCCTTTTTCAATCGTAATATCAAATTTTCGAACGACAGGGCTGTATGCGTTATACACACCATATATCATAAAGGATACGAGTAAACTTAAGGTGACAAACCCTGCCCATTTCTGTGTCTTATGTTTTGGTAATGAAGTAAGGCGTAAAAGAATGACCGTAATATGAGCAAGCGGGACTAAAAGTATGAGCATATAAAAGCATGCCATCCAGTAAGCTCCAATAACATTCAAAAAGGTGAGCCCAGACATACGACCGACAATAAATGAACTAGCTGTAAATACAAGGATGAGAATGTATAGAGTTTTAAAACGCCGGCTTGATGTTTCTGGTCGAATCCAGCGATATCCCACCCAGCCTATGTAGTATACAATCCCACCATATAGCAGCATGGCGAGCAGTAGAATGAGAATAAACATAGTTAATAAACTCCTTTTCTTTCAGTTTTCTATTCTTTAGTTTAACAAAGATTATACTTATCTAGCATGAATGGCATTTTTATAAGGCTCTGATCATTTCTCTTTTGGGACGATAAGCAGGTTATTGCTGATAAAAATTTCTTGTTTTTTAACAAGAAATATAAGCTGATTAAACTCTCGTTTATGCTAAGATATAAAATAATTAAAAGATAAAAAGAGGTGCTCAATTCTTATGATCCGCTATCCTATTTTAACAAAAGGAGCAACAATAGGTGTGACAGCTCCATCATCAGGTGTCCCTGAAAATCTTCGTGAAATTGTATATCAAGCTTTTGAGCGTTTGAAGAAAAAAGGATATGAGATGATTTCTGGGGCGACAGTTTGGAATCAAAATAAGGCAAAATCCGCTTCTGCTACCTTACGAGCAAATGAATTAAATTCAATGATGCAAACAGATGATATTGACATCATCATCCCGCCATGGGGTGGAGAGCTTTTAATTGAAATTCTTGAACACATTGACTTTAGAAAGATAGAAGAAAAGTGGATTTTAGGCTATTCGGACATTAGTGTATTATTATTAGCAATCACCCTAAAGACGGGTATGGCAACAGCTCATGGAACGAATTTAGTAGATTTAAGAGGCGAATATTCCGATGAAACGACAGCGATGTGGGAGTCAGTGTTATCCACTAAAGTGGGAGAAACCATCACACAAAAATCTTCCCCGCTTTATCAAAAAAAGTGGAATCATGAAAACCCATCTCCTTGTGTATATCATTTAAGTGAAGAAACGTATTGGAAAACTGTCGGAAATCAACCAGTTGCAGTAGAGGGGCGCCTTCTTGGTGGTTGTGTTGATGTCATCCGCCATTTGATCGGGACGCCATATGGAGATGTGGGAGCATTTAGAGCAACTTATGTATCGAATGAACCAATCATTTGGTATCTAGAAAACTGTGAATTGAGTACAGCAGACGTACGAAGATCATTGATGCAAATGAAGCTGGCAGGCTGGTTCGACGGCTGTGCCGCTATCCTTTTTGGCCGAAGTAGTGCGAACACTCCAGTAGAAGGATACACGATTGAAGATGTATATGAAGATATGGCAAATGAACTACAAATCCCGATTGTTTATGACATAGACTGTGGTCATGTACCACCCCAAATCACATTTATAAATGGAGCACATGCAGAAATTCAAGTGGCAAATGGGAAGGGAATCGTGACACAGCAATTTAAACCATAAATGAAATTTACAAAAAAGGGAAATCCTGTTTGAGAGGATATTCCCTTTTTTTATTATAAGAAGTTTTATGTGATAAATTTATTTTTATTTAATTTAAACATTCGAAGACTTCCGAAAAATATGGAATAACTAAGCATAAGTAAAATAAATGGAATGCCTCCATTTCCACCAGTAAAAAACAAATAAAATGTATAGATTAACAAAATATTTGAGTAGATTTGAAATGCGATAATCCATAATCTATTAACTTTATTTTGATCCACTTGATGTGGTTTTATCATTTAAATCCTCCTCAATAGTAGTACATATGAATGTTGAAATTAAACAAATAAGTATTTGTATTAGCATTGACGGTTTATCAAGTGATGATACACTTTTGAATTAGTTATTGCAACTGCATATGATATTCAACCACGGTTCTAGATTTTGAATTTCAATGATCGTAATGAATTTTTATGGGTGCCTAACAAAAAATTCCCTTGTTTAATTTATCATTAACCAACTTATTTCCAATATTATGAGAGTTAGGATGTTTTGCGTAAAACTAAATGACATTAGATA
>NZ_HE978511.1:756120-795984 GCF_000311725.1 Robertmurraya massiliosenegalensis JC6 | reverse complement strand
GGGCGATTTTCAAGGTGCGAAAGTTGAGTAAATAGAAACAAAAGATTAGATATTAGAAAAATCAAAAAAGAAAAAATATTTTTTCTAAAATTATTCCTAAGGTGTTTTTTTAGAATGATTATCTATCAAACTTAATAATCAGGATCAAAATAACGAACGAATAACCCAGTTACCTAAGCTCACAAGATATATTTAGGTTTAAAGAATGGGGTTTTTATTTAGTTTTTTGACAAACGTCTATAGAAAAATTTGAAGAAAATAGTGATGAATACGAAAATAGAAGTAAAAAAACGAATAGAGAAAACGTTTACAATGTATTAGTATGTTAAAAAGAAAGCGTTTTCTTAATAAGGTGGGTTTCTAGAAAATTATGAAAGGTGGGGTTGTGTGATAAGTCCTTCAATTATTACTCTAATCTTCATGGTCTTTGCTGTTATTATGTTTGCATGGGAAAAAATTCCTCTTTCTATTACAGCCATGATTGTTGCTATAGGTTTAACTGTTACTGGAGTTCTTGATCCTACAGAAGCATTTGCTGGTTTTGTAGATGGTAATGTTTTACTCTTTATGGCGATGTTTATAGTAGGTGCTGCATTTTTTGATACTGGAATGGCACAGAAAGTAGGGGGGGCTATTACTAAATTTGCTAAAACTGAAAGAAAGTTAATTATTGCAGTGATGATAATTACTGGTTTAATGTCCGGTTTTCTTTCAAACACTGGAACAGCGGCAGTTCTTATACCAGTAGTTATTGGATTAGCTGCAAAATCTGGCTTTTCTAAGTCAAGACTGCTTTTACCACTAGTTTTAGCATCAGCAATGGGTGGAAACTTAAGTTTAATTGGTGCCCCAGGTAACTTGATAGCGCAGTCTGCACTTCAGGAAATAGGGATGGAATTTGGTTTTTTCGAATATGCAAAAGTTGGTTTACCTATGCTTATTATTGGAATTATATATTTTGGATTGATTGGTTATAAGCTTCTCCCTGATAGAAAAGAGGATCCTCTTAACGATGATTCAATTTATAGTAAAAAGGTGGATTACTCAAGTGTGCCAAAGTGGAAACAATATGTTGCATTAATTGTATTAATTTTGACTATTGTCGCAATGGTATTTGAGAAGCAAATTGGAATTAAACTATATGTATCCGCTTGGATTGGAGCGATGGTTCTAGTAGCAACAAAAGTAATATCTGAAAAGAATGCGATGAAGTCAATTGATATGAACACAATTTTACTATTTGTAGGTTCACTTGCGTTGGCTCAATCAATGGTGAAATCTGGTGCAGGAGACTTATTAGCAAATTCAATAGTGGGGGCTTTAGGTGAGAATCCCTCACCATATATTTTACTTTTTGTCATTTTCATGCTTTCTGCAATAATGACAAACTTTATGTCCAATACTGCAACTACCGCTTTGTTAGTACCCATTAGTCTTTCTATTGCAAGTGTTATGGGTGCTGACCCAAGAGCAGTATTAATGGCAACGGTGATCGGAGGATCTTGCGCTTATGCTACTCCTATAGGGATGCCAGCAAATACAATGGTTTACAGTATAGGAGGGTATAGATTTATAGATTATGTAAAAGTAGGCGCCCCATTAATTGTAATATCAACAATAGTAGGGATGATTTTATTACCTATTTTCTTCCCTTTCTATCCTTGATAAAAATAATATGAGTGAGGAGAAATAAGATGACTAAAGTACAGGAAAAAGAAAAATTGACAGATATCATGTCGAAGTTTATATCTCTTGTTAGCTATAAGCTTCCTAAAGATGTTGAAAATAAATTGAAAGAATTAAAAGAAGAAGAAACAAATCCGCTTGCTAAAATAATCTATGAAACTATGGAAGAAAACCAGAAGTTAGCTTACGAGTTAAAGAGGCCATCATGTCAGGATACTGGAGTTCTTCAATTTTTTGTTAAGTGTGGTGAGAATTTTCCGCTGATCGGGCAGCTAGAAAGTGTTTTAAGAAATAGTGTTTATAAATCAACACAAGAAACACCATTAAGGCACAATTCAGTGGAAACATTTGACGAATACAACACCGGAGAAAACATAGGAAAAGGTACTCCAAGTATCTTTTGGGAAATCGAAGAAGACAGTGATAAGGTGGAAATCTATACTTATATGGCAGGTGGAGGATGCACGCTCCCTGGAATGGCAACAGTTCTGATGCCTGGTGAAGGGTATGAAGGTGTAGTAAAGTTTGTTCTTGATCGAATGACAAGTTATGGTCTTAATGCATGTCCCCCACTTTTAGTCGGAGTTGGAATCGGAACATCCGTTGAAACTGCTGCGATGAATTCAAAAATGGCTTTGATGAGACCTGTGGGTAGCAAAAATCCAAATGAAAATGCCGCTAAGATGGAACAACTCCTTGAGGACGGAATAAATGCTATTGGTTTAGGACCTCAGGGACTTAAAGGTTCAAAATCACTTATGGGTGTAAATGTAGTTAATACAGCAAGACACCCTTCTACAATTGGAGTAGCAATTAATACTGGATGCTGGTCTCATAGAAGAGGAAAAATAACATTCGACAGTAATTTAAATTATGAAATTGATACACATGAGGGGGTAAAACTATGAACAAAAAGGTCTTAACCACACCGATAAAAGATGAAGATTTAAAAGATATTCATACTGGGGATATTATATACCTAACAGGAACTTTAGTCACTTGCAGGGATGTAGCACACAGAAGGCTAATTGAAGAAAAAATTCCATTACCTGTTGATTTAAAGGGAAATGCAATTTTTCATGCTGGTCCCATCGTGAGAAGCCTTGGAAACGAAGAATATGAAATAGTCTCAATTGGACCTACAACGAGTATGAGAATGGAAAAGTTCGAGAAGGAATTTATTCAAGAAACGGGGGTTAAAGTAATTGTAGGAAAAGGCGGAATGGGGAAAAATACCGAAGAAGGATGTAAGACTCATAAAGCTTTGCATGTTGTGTTTCCAGCTGGAAATGCGGTTTATGGGGTTAAGAAGGTAGAACAAATCAAAGAAGTACATTGGAAAGATTTAGGGATGCCTGAGTCTCTCTGGGTTTGTGAAGTGAAAGAATTCGGACCTCTTATTGTATCCATTGATGCAGAAGGAAATAATATTTTTGAAGAAAATAAAGTTGATTTTAATAGAAAGAAAGAAGAACAATACGAACTAATCAGCGAGCAGGTAAGATTCATTAAGTGAGTGGAGGAGTTCGTGAAAAATGAAGACATTACAAAAAACACAAATTATTGTTCGTTATCAAAATAATAATAAAATCTATTATGGTATTGTTGAAAACGATGTAATACATCAATTGACCAGTAGTTTTACTGAGATTGTAAATGATGAAATTAAATATGATGATGTAACGATTAATTATAGAGATGTTAAAATTTTGGAGCCAGTGGTTCTTTCAAAGCTAATTAATTTCGGTTGGACATATGCAGAACACGCCAAAGAGACTGGAGGAACAGCAAACTTAAATGAACCATTTCTCTTTTTAAAACCTGTCTCTTCTATTATTCCCGATCAGGCGGAAATCATTCTTCCATCCTCTGAACTAACTCAACAGGTTGAAATGGAGGGAGAAGTAGCCCTTATAATTGGGAAACAAGGCAAAAATATAAATGTTGAAGAAGCGATGGATTATGTTTTTGGATGTACTGTTTTTAATGATGTAACAGCAAGAGACCTTACTAGATCAGACCCCCAGTTTACTAGAGGTAAAGGTTTTGATACATTTGGTCCATTAGGCCCGTATATTGTGACTGGATTAGATCCAACCGACTTAAAAATTGTTACCACTTTAAATGGAGAAGTAGTTCAAAAGGGGAGTACAAGTGAAATGTCCCTTTCAATCCCTTTCCTAATTAGTTGGATTTCTCAGGTCATGACACTAGAACCAGGTGACATTCTTGCTACTGGTTCACCTTCAGGAAGTTGCCCTATGCAATCAGGAGATAGGGTAGTAGTTGAAGTGGAGAAAATAGGAAAGTTAAGTAATGATGTCATATAGATTTAGTAAAATGGGTATTTTTTCTATGGAATTCTTTTATTGACGTTGTATACATTATTGTATATTACGTCTTTTTTTGTCCATGAACTAAAAAATTCCCTCGCCTTGTGGTATTAACAGTTGGGGTATCGGTATGAAAAATTAACAGGAAAAATTCCGCTTAATGAGCAAGCATCATGAAAAAGAGCCAAAATAACAGGAAAAATTCCTGCTATTCCCTCAAAAAATACCAAAATAAACGATTTTGCCCTCCGTAAGCGGAAAATCTTCCGTTATTTCTCCTTAAAGGGACGCCGTTGCAGATATAACAGGAAAAATTTCGCTTATGGGTGAGAGCTGGTTGGATCGAGTTAGACAAACCGGAAGCTTCCTATTTTTTGTAGGGGCCTTGTTTGTTTGATTTAGGAATATCTATAATATATTGTGTTTCAATGCAATTAATCACCTTGGGATTTTTTCTGAATTGAATGTATGTTTGATATAATTCTATTTATAAAACTAATCATAAGTGAGATGGTCTAAGAATGGGGCAAATGTACTATACCTGGAAAAATAACAAGAGAGACATTGATGTCAAGCAGTACGTATACTATATTGGAGCGTATCATTACAATTGGCATGAAGCTATGGAATTGTTAATTGTGTTAAAGGGAGAAATTGAAGTTAGTATAAATGGTAGGAATTATATACTAGAAGAAGATGATATAATCGTTATCAATTCTAATGTAGGGCATGCAACACTAGCGAGAAAATCAAATTCTGTCGCCATGGTCATTCATCTCCATCCTATTTACTTCAGTTTTTATTATAGTGATTACCATTTGCTTGAATTTGATTGTATGTCTAGTACTCAAACTAGAAGTGAAATACCATTTATCCAAATAAGAAAAATAGTGGCAGAGATGATCGAGTTTATCGGAGGTAATACACCAGCAGAAACATTACACTTTGAAAGTCTTCTTCACCAGCTTACATCAAATTTAGTTAATTATTTTCCGCCAAAAGAGATTACTTCAACAGAAATGGCAAGTAATATGAAGAAAAATAATGCTGTAAATAAAATAATCAAATATATAAATAAAAATTACAGGAATAAGATTAGTCTTGAGGAGTTATCGAATGTATCAGGATATAATAAAAGTTATGTCTCACACATAGTAAAACTTAATCTCGGAATTAATTATTATGAGTATTTGACTAGGATAAGATTAAGAGAGGCTACTTATGCTCTAGTTAACTTGGACGAAAAAATTGCTGATATCGCATTATCATATGGGTTTTCAGATGTGAAATCGTTTAATACAGCATTTAGAGGAAGTTTTGGTAAAACGCCTTCAGAATACAGAAAACAACTGCAAATTAAGAATTCCCAAGAGCTAATAACTGAAAAGAGATATTTGGGTGTGGAGGAATATCGGAAAATGATCAAAGTAAAGAAAGAAGTGAATGCACCACCTGAATTTGTAGACCAACTTCAAATAAATCATAAAGAAAAAGAGATAATTAAGACAGAAGACTTTCAAACTATTAAAGAAATTCGGAATGAACTGGAGATGCTATTAGAAAAGCTATCAAGTATAGAGGGAATACAATAACATTGAAGGTATCAGCACTTACTGTAATGACAGTATAAGTGTTCACAAGAATATTACATCAAGTGGTCTTATATTTCCCCAAATTAATTCAGTTATCCCACCACATCATGCAAAATGATAACAACTATGTAGAGCTTAATCATCTAATGAGCAATTTTAAAGCAGGCTGGAAAAGGGGCTCAAGGGTAACTCCTTTTCCAAATAGAAATTTTAAGCCAATTGACAGCTTTCATACTCAGCAACAAGGTTGTTGATGATTGTTTGCACAGGAAGAATGTCGTTGATTTCTGCAACTTTTGCTCCTGCAAACACGAGACCATTTTCACAATCCCCGTTCATCGACGTGACTAAGGAATCCATTGTACAAAATCGATACGAGCAATTCTTCAAGCAATCAATGCATTTCTTAATTTTGACCTTTTTATTTTCGGCAATTTGAGAGGTGAAATGGTTTTTTATCGCACGTCCTTCCAACCCAACAGTCGTTTTTACCATAACGATATCTTCTTGTTTTGCACGAACATACTTTTCTTTAAAGGATAAAGGGGCGTCACATTCATGACTTGCAACAAATCGTGTTCCTATTTGCACGCCAGAAGCACCCAACTGAATCACATGGGCTATATCTTTTCCTGTCATGATTCCACCAGCAGCGATGACAGGGATTTTTACAGCTGCAACAACTTCTGGCAAAATATCGAATAAAGGTCTTTCTGTTCCAAGATGTCCGCCAGCTTCATGCCCCTCTACAACGACAGCGGATGCGCCGAGTCGCTCGGACATTTTTGCAAGCCTTGCTGTCGAGACAATTGAGATAACAGGTATGCCTGATTCCCTCCCCCAAGCATACATATCTCTTGATATACCAGCACCAGAAATAATGAAATCAACTTTTTCCTCAATGGCAACTTTCATTTTTTCAGCAAAATCATTCATGGCAAACAGAACATTGACGCCAATATATCCTTTATTCTTGATTGATTCTCTCGCCTTTCTGATATGAAATCTCAAATCCTCTATACTAATCCCAGTTCCAGATATAATGCCAATTCCTCCTGCATTCGCAACTGAAGAAGCAAGTCCGCTTAATGAAATGCCTACACCCATACCCCCTTGTATGATCGGAAACTTCGGCACCATATGTCCAATTTTTAATTGTGGAAAATTCAAAAAGAAAACCCCATTTCTCATGTATTTGTTTCTTTCTCATTATTCAATGATTGGGAACTGTTGAATAGTGACAAATATAATGCCTGGTCCTAAAAGTAGATAATAATTTGGGCGTTTTCACAAAATGTTCAAAGAAATAAGTCCTTTTCTCAAACAAGGTTGCTTTAGGACAATACTTAAGTATTAAAAAGTGGATAAATACATAATATTCGATTGAAACATTAAAAAAGAGCTACTGACTTTATGCGTACTGCACGCCTAGTATGAGACTGAATGGCTGGAACTAGAGCTAATCCAAAACCTCCATCCGTTCGAAAACCGGGAAGAATGAATAAACTAGAGTCTTAGAATAAATATTTTGGATAAATGAATAAATATGTAAGTGTAGAAGATGCACTCTTTACCAGATTTATAATTATTGGTAAAAAATAACAAGCCCGTTCATTAGGCGTTTTCCTGCATACAATGGAATAAGAGGTGATTAATATGGTTAAATTTTTCATTGATCCTGGGCATGGTGGATCTGACTCTGGTGCAGTTGGAAATGGACTTAGAGAAAAGGATCTGAATTTAGCGATTGCCTTAAGGATAAGAAGTTTACTTTTAAATTATGAAAATACGGAAGTAAGATTAAGTCGAGATAAAGATATATTTGTATCCCTATCTGAACGAGCCAATATGGCTAATTCTTGGGGGGCCAACTATTTTATGTCTATCCACATAAACAGTGGTGGAGGTACTGGTTTTGAAACGTTTATTCATAGCAATTCAAGCAGTGCCTCGATTTCTCATCAAAATGTGATTCATTCAGCGATTTTAAGTCAGGTTGACATGAGGGACAGGGGGAAAAAACGGGCCAATTTTGCTGTATTAAGACAGTCTAGTATGCCGGCAATTTTAACGGAAAATGGCTTTATAGACAGCACAGCTGATGCCAATAAGTTAAAATCGAATGCATTTTTGGATAAAGTAGCACAAGGTCATGTAAATGGATTGGTTAAAGCGTTTAATTTAAGACAAAAGACGCAATCAGCTCCTAAACCGACGCCAGCACCAGCACCAGCACCTAGACCTACGGGAACAAGTAGTAATCCAATCGCTACATTTCAACAATGGTTAAATCAAAATTATCGTACTGGTTTGACTGTAGATGGGATCTATGGACCAAATACAAAGGCTGCAGCCATCAGAGCGACACAAACGGAACTTAACAAACAATATAATGCTAAGCTAACTGTAGATGGGATTTGGGGACCAAGGACAAAATCAGCTTTCCGTTCGGTTCGTAAAGGTGATCGAGGAAATATTGTCTATATCGTACAAGGGATGCTTTATTGCTTAGGCTACAGCCCCCAAGGTCTCGATGGCATATTTGGTGAAAATACTCGATTAGCTGTTATTGCCTTTCAGAAGGATCGTAGATTAGCCCAAGATGGAATTGCTGGACCAAATACGTTTGAAAAATTAGTTGCATGAAATTAGAAACCTTCCTTCCAACTGGGGGAAGGTTTTTGCAAATAAGTATATGGTTTTTTTGATGGGAAGGTAATTTTTGAGAGACTAGTAGTAAGGATTTAATTTGATTTTTCGTCACAAATTATTCCAGAGAGAACTAGACAACGTTTTCAAGTGAATTTATACTGAAGATAATTTAATAGTTTCCATTGATAGGTATTGGATGTATATTTATCCAATTTAAGAGGGAAGTTCGGTGTGATTCCGACGCGGTACCCGCCACTGTAATTCGAAGCGACCTGTATGTTGCCACTTTCTTTTAATAGAGAAGGGAAGGCGCAGGAAGTGTTGAAGATAAGTCAGGAGACCTGCCTAGTCAATGAACACAATGAAACCTACGGGATAATAGGGAGGTGTTTGCAAGAATACATAATGTTTTGTGTTTTCTAAGTTTGACGGATCGTAACACAAAAAATATTCTGGGCATTCGAACCTATGGTTTGAGTGCTCTTTTTTTTGTACAATTTGAAGAGGAGGAAGTATGATGTGCAAAAAATCAATGTTGTTACCTGCAGTTGTTATTTTATTTTTTGTCAGTTATTTTTGGCTTAATTCTTCTCGTCCAGCCTATGCGATGCATATTATGGAAGGATTCCTTCCGGTGGGATGGGCTGTTTTTTGGTGGATTGTGACAATTCCATTCCTTGTTCTTGGGATGAGGTCAATCCAAAAAATCGTGAAAGAGAATCCTGAAGTGAAAATGATGTTAGGGCTAGCAGGGGCGTTTGCCTTTGTTTTGTCAGCTTTAAAAATTCCATCTGTTACTGGGAGCAGCTCTCATCCAACAGGGGTCGGTTTAGGAACGATACTATTTGGTCCATTGGTTATGAGTGTACTCGGAACAAACGTTCTTCTTTTTCAGGCTTTATTACTCGCTCATGGTGGCCTTACAACCTTGGGAGCAAATGCTTTTTCGATGGCTGTTGTTGGTCCCCTTATTGCCTATGCTATTTTTAAATTGGGTACAAAGTGGAAATGGTCCTTTTCTCTTATCGTTTTCTTTGCAGCGATGTTTGGTGATTTAGGGACCTATGTCATTACTTCATTACAGTTAGCCCTCGCTTTTCCAAGTGAGGTTGGTGGAATAGTTGCTTCTTTCAATAAATTTGCTAGTATCTTTGCCCTTACTCAAGTTCCTCTTGCCATTAGTGAAGGATTATTAACGGTTATGGTCATGAACATGATTAGAAAATATAATGCCCAAGAATTAAAGCTCTTAAAGGTGTTACATAAGGAGGTGCATTGATGATGAAGAACGGATTTCTATTTCTACTCGTTGTTCTTTTAGCAATATTTCCTCTTTACCTTGTGAATGACTCAGAGTTTGGTGGAGCTGATGGAGAAGCAGAAGAGCAGATCGGTGAGATTGCCCCAGACTATGAACCTTGGTTTAGCTCGATATGGGAGCCGCCAGGGGGTGAGACAGAGAGTCTATTATTTGTCTTGCAAGCGGTTATCGGTTCGTTAATTATTGGGTATATTTTTGGTTATTCGAAAGCGAAATATAAAGCGAATGTGAAAAGAAAAGATGTTGCCCATTGACCAAATGGCTTATTGTAATGCACTTAGACATGTTCACCCGTTAGAGAAAGGAAGTTTTGCTGCTTCCCTTCTCTTCCTTTCACTGCTATTAAAAAATCCGGCCAGTTCGATTTTGGTTTTCGCTCTCATGAGTATGGTTCTTTTAATAGGTGCAAAGATTCCATTATTCTATTATTTGAAATTACTGCTATTCCCTTTCTTTTTTTTGCTAGTAAGTATTCTAGTGATTCTTTTTTCAGTTACTCCGATAGACTTGAAGGTGCTAGACGTGCTTACTCAAGTGGAAATAGGGAACTGGAGAATTTATATTAGTTCAGGTAAGGCCGAACGAGTTTCTGAGCTGTTCTTATCGGCAATGGCGGGGATTAGTTGTATGTATTTTTTTATATTAACGACTCCGATTCAACAAATGATTTGGTTGCTTCAAAAAATACGTTTACCTTCTTTATTTATTGAGTTATTTGTAATCATATATCGTTTCATTTTTGTTTTAATGAACAATATGAATGAAGTTCGGATTGCACAGACGAGTAGACTTGGTTATCGGGGGATGAAACGTAGCTTTTCTTCGTTAGCGCAATTAATTACAAGTATATTTATTAAATCTTTGAAAACAGCACAAGATGTCCAACGAGCTATTGATTCACGAGGCAATAATGGTGATTTCCACGAAGTTGAAGTTCAACAGAGCTATAACAAAAGAAATTGGTTGGGAATTGGTTGTTTCGTTATCATCGTCAGTATCGTTACATTTGTTTTCTAATCGTTCGATGTGCCAGTTATTCTGGAATAAGAGGAGTTGAAAAAAATGGAACAGTCATTTCTTCAATTAAAGGATGTATCTTATCGATATCCAGATGGAACGCTGGCATTAAATAATATCTCCCTTCAAATAAAAAAAGGAAAGAAGATTGCGCTACTAGGAAATAATGGAGCAGGAAAATCAACTCTTTTGCTCCATTTAAATGCGATTTTAACTCCAACAAAAGGACAGCTCTTTTATAAAGGGAAGGAGTTTTCATATAAACGAAAGGATAAAAATAGGCTCCGTGGAGATGTTGGAATTGTTTTTCAAGATCCTGATACACAGCTTTTTTCTTCTAGTGTTTATGAAGATATTCAATATGGTCCTCGGAATATGGGATTATCGAAAGAAGAGATTGAAACAGTCGTTCAGAAAGCAATGGAGCTGACTGATACTTTTCCTTTACAAGAGAAACCACCACATTTTTTAAGTGTAGGTCAAAAAAAACGTGTGGCAATTGCTGGGATATTAGCAATGAATCCGGAGCTAATGATATTTGATGAACCGACAGCAGGATTGGACCCCTATTATTCAAAAGAAATGGTAAATATGCTTCATTTAGTAGCAAGGGAGAATCGTACGATTTTAGTTTCTACCCATGATGTTGATTTCGCTTACGAATGGGCTGATGAAATTTGGGTGTTGTCTGAGGGACGCTTAATTGCTCAAAATGTCCCAATTAAGGTGTTTCAAGATCCCCAAGTATTAGCTAAAAGCCATTTGCGATTACCATGGATACTTGAAGTGTTTGAACAAATAAAAGGAGCTAAAAAAGAGCCAAGCTATCCTCGCTCAAAAATAGAATTGTTTGAAGTCCTGCAACAGTATGCAGGTGTTAAGGAGAATGAATAACGAAAACTATTTATTTCATACATATGATATATGAATTTCAATGCTTTGGAAAACAAAAATCTGCAAATTATTTTTGTTTTCCTTTTTAATTTTAAGCGAAGATGAACTTCAGATAATAATGAATCTTTCCATGTTTTTGAATCGTATAGTTTATCAGCAGAAAGATCTATCTAATAAGATCAAAACTAAAAGAGAGTAATAGGGGTGATTTATACAGTGAAACAGTTATACATCAAGCAGAAGGTGTTTAGTCTAAATGAGAAATTCACCGTAAAAGATGAGGAGGAAAGAGATGTTTATTACGTAGAGGGGAGTTTTATGAAGATACCCAAGACTTTCTCCATTATGAAATCCTCAAGAGAGGAGGTTGCCCTCATCACGAAAAAAGTAATGAGTTTTTTACCAAAGTTTTATGTTGAGGTCAATGGCAACGAGGTATTAACAATAAAGAAGGAATTTTCTTTTCTTAAGGCTCGATATACGATAGAAGGAGCAGGTATTGAGGTCATCGGAAACTGGTGGGATATGAATTTTGAAGTCATTCGCAATGGTGAGTTCATTGGAAAAGTAAGTAAGGAATGGTTTACTTGGGGAGACAGCTACAAGATTGAAATACTAGATGAAGAGACGGAGACTATAGTTATTGCCCTCGTTATTGCGATTGACTGTGTGAAGGCTGACCATGCTGCAGCTGCATCTTCATCAGGAGCGAATTAAATACGATTAGAATTGTCAGGAAACGTTCAAATCATCCTATTTTGATAGAACGGCTCTATTGCAAAAAGTTTAAGGAAGTCATTCACACAATTTTTATAAATATTTTAAAAAATGAATGCCCACAGTTTAAATTGTATGATATAGTAAAATCAATTTAATAGTTCAATTTAAATAAGTGCTCACGAACGTGAGGTAAAAGGGAAACTAGTGAAAATCTAGTACAGCCCCCGCTACTGTAAGAGCTGATGAAATTACATGACCACTGAGAAATCGGGAAGGTGTAAGAGTAAGAAGAAGCTTAAGTCAGGAAACCTGCTTATTTGAACGACACTTTACTTTTCGGCGGGAGAAGTATAGGCGGAACAGTAGAATTCTATTGTTTTTGTGTTTAAGTTATAATAAGCAATCTATTGTATCTTAAAATGCCTGTATTCCTTTGAAAAGGAGTGCAGGCATTTTTTTATTATATTGGAGGTTAACGAATGGAATTAGGAAAAATTTATGTTGTTGGCTTTGGTCCTGGATCTGAAGAACATATTACGACTCGAGCAATTTATGCACTGCAGCAAAGTGATTACATTATTGGCTATAAAACGTATGTTGACCTAATCGAACATTTAGTAACGGCACAATCGATTGTAAGTACAGGAATGACTGAAGAAGTGTCGAGGGCGCAAGAAGCAGTAAAGCAAGCAGAAGCTGGACATACGGTTTCGGTGATTTCCAGTGGCGATTCTGGCGTCTATGGAATGGCGGGACTCGTATACGAGGTGCTAATTGAAAAGGGGTGGACTGAGGAAAAGGGGATTGGAGTAGAAATAGTTCCAGGGATCTCGGCGATTAATTCTTGTGCTAGTTTACTAGGCGCCCCCATCATGCATGATGCATGCACGATTAGTTTAAGTGATCATTTGACGCCTTGGCAGATTATCGAAAAGCGAATTGAAGCGGCTGGAATGGCGGATTTTGTCATCGCCTTGTACAATCCGAAAAGTGGTCGGAGGACACGGCAAATCGTTGAAGCCCAACGAATTTTATTGAAATATCGGTCGCCGGATACACCAGTTGGATTAGTAAAAAGTGCATATCGTGATAGCCAGCATGTCGTTCTGACCAATTTAGCTGAAATGCTGGAGCATGAAATTGGGATGCTGACAACGGTGATCATTGGGAATTCATCCACCTTTTTTTACGACAACAAAATCATTACTCCACGTGGGTATCAACGAAAATATACATTAGGTGAAGAAAAACAGAGCTTAAAGCCGCATCAACGCTTGAAAAAAGAGGCAGAACCTTGGGCGTTAGAGCAAGATAAAGAAAGTGCAAAGATTACTGAGCCAAAAAGCAAAAAAAAACGAATTCATTGAACTTAGCCTTAATGGCCGTATCAATGGTGACCAAAACAGAGGTTGAAAATCCTATATTTGTGCAACAACCGATTGAAAATATTTTTGAATTTGCAGTTACTCCTGGAGTCGCAAATAAATTTATCACTCCTGAGCAAATGCGTCTATTGGCAGAAATAATTGGGGAGAAAGGAACACTAGAGTATACTCCAGATCATCGTTTTATCGTGAAGCTCCCAACAGAAGAGCCGAAATCGGTCGTTGAGCAACTGGAGCATAGCGGCTTAATCGTAATGCCAATAGGTGATGTCTTAAATATAAAGGCATGTGACTTTTGCTACGGTGAAAAAGCGGAATCTATCCCATATGCTGAGGAAATAGCTTCTGAACTGGGTGGTTTAAAACTTCCAAAGGAATTACATATAGGCTTCAACGGGTGTGGAATGGCTTGCTATCGTGCCGTATTTGATGATATAGGTATCGTCTACCGTAAGAAGAAATTTGATTTATTTATTGGCTCAAAGCCAGTGGGACGTACGGCGCATGCTGCTCAACCCGTTGCAGAAGGGATAGAGCCAGATGAATTATTGCCACTACTTAAGAGAATAATCGATGAGTATAAGGAAAATGCTCACCCAAATGAACGTCTCTTTAAATATTTTAAACGAGTGAAAAAAATTCAGCATTTTCATTATCAAGATATGAGTTCGAAAATTGAAGTCGAACCGGCACCATGTGGAGATTAGGAGGAAGTGATGATTTTATTTTTAGCAGGTACAAGTGACGCTAGAGCTTTAGCGATTCATTTACGAAATCAAGGGTATCCCCTCTTAGCAACTGTTGTGACCGAATCTGCTGCTGATAGTTTGAGAGAATACAATATTTCCTATCACGTGGGACGTTTAACTGAGGATGATATGAAGGGACTTATTGCGAAACATGAACTACATGTTGTGCTTGATGCTTCTCATCCGTATGCAGAGGAAGCTTCAAAAACAGCGATGGCTGCAGCAAAGGCTTGCGGTATCCCCTATATACGTTATGAGCGGCCTAAAGAACAGTATCACTCAGCCCTTATTACAGAAGTGAACAGTTATGAGGAAGCGGCAAAATTGGCTCAAAACCATAAAGGAACGATTATGTTAACGACTGGGAGCAAAACGTTAGACATCTTTACAAAGTATTTGAAGAAGGATGATATTCGTCTTGTATGTAGAATGCTCCCGAATAAGGAAAATATGGAAAAGTGTGACCGATTAGGGATAAAACAAAAGGACATCATTGCCATTCAAGGGCCATTTTCACACTCTCTAAATCAATCACTCTATGAGCAATATGAAGTGACCTTAATGATAACGAAAGAGAGCGGCAAAGTAGGTTCTGTTGATGAAAAAATGACAGCGGCGATAAAATTAGGGATTCCGATCATTTTAATAAAGCGTCCATCTATTCACTATGAAAATTATTGTACTCATTTTGATGAAGTTACTCATTTATTAGGAGGTTTTGTTAATGGCAAACATGAACTTTAATACAAGCTTTACCCCCATTACGGTAGATCCAGATAAGATTTATGATCACAGCTTTGCGATCATTAAGGAAGAGATGGGTGACCATCCTTTTACAGATGAGCAGTGGTTAGTCGTTAGACGTGTGATCCATGCCTCTGCAGATTTTGAGCTAGGAAGGAGTATGATTTTCACTCCTGATGCGATTGAAGCTGGTATTCAATCCATTCTTTCCGGCCGTCATGTTGTGGCAGATGTGCAAATGATTGAAAGTGGATCAGGACGTAAACGATTTCAAAAACATGGTGGTGATTTACACTGTTATATTGCTGATGAAGATGTGGCAAAGGAAGCAAAGGCTCAAGGGACTACACGCGCAATTATCTCGATGCAAAAAGCGGTGCGTTTACATGAAGGAGGGATTTATGCTATTGGAAATGCACCGACTGCGTTGTTGGAGTTAATTCGATTAGTGAAGGAAGGAAAAGCCAAACCAGATTTAATTATTGGAATGCCAGTTGGATTTGTGTCAGCAGCAGAATCGAAAGCTGAGTTAGCTGTTCTAAAAGGAATTCCATTTATTACAAACAAAGGAAGAAAGGGTGGCAGCACAGTGACTGTAGCAGCACTTAATGCCATCTCAATTATGGCTGATGAGCGCGCAAACGAAACGAAATAAGAAAGAACCTTCACAAATGCGTCATGGCTACACGACTGGAGCCTGTGCAACAGCAATGACAAAGGCGGCGCTGCAAGCACTTGTTACAGGAGAAGTCCCAAAGGAAGTCATGATTTATTTACCAGTTGGTCAGTTCGCATCATTTAACGTGACGAGATTTGAAGTGTCAGAAAATGAAGTGCTATGTGAAACCATTAAAGATGCTGGAGATGATCCAGATGCAACACATCAAGCAAGAATTCAAAGTACGGTTCGCTTTACGAAAAGAAAAGGAATTCATTTAGATGGAGGAATTGGTGTAGGTAGGGTAACAAAAGCAGGATTACCAGTACCAATTGGTGAAGCCGCGATCAATCCAGTTCCGCGTAAAATGATCCGGTCAGTAGTAAATGAAGCCATAAAAGAATTTAAGTTAGACACGGGCATTGAAGTCATTATATCTGTTCCTGATGGTGTAGAAATTGCAAAGAAAACATTAAATGGCCGTTTAGGAATTATTGGTGGCATTTCTATTTTAGGGACAAGAGGAATTGTTGTGCCATTTTCAAGTTCTGCTTATATGGCAAGCATTGTCCAAGCCATTAGTGTGGCAAAGGAAGCCGGATGTGATCACGTGGTCATTACGACAGGTGGAAGAAGTGAAAAATATGCGATGAAGCAGTATCCCCATCTACCAGAAGAAGCCTTTATTGAAATGGGGGATTTTGTTGGATTTACGTTAAAACATATTGCGAAAAAGAAAATTGCTAATGTTTCATTAGTCGGAATGATCGGGAAATTTTCGAAGATCGCACAGGGGATTATGATGGTCCATTCAAAAAGTGCCCCTGTTAGCTTTGAGTTTTTAGCTGGTGTTGCAAAAAAAGTTGGGGTTAATGAAGCTGTTCAAAAAGAAATTCTACAAGCGAACACAGCATCTCAGGTTGCTGATTTGCTGAAAGAAAATCACGCATTCTTTGAAGCACTTTGTAAGAACTGTTGTTATCATGCAATTAATCACATTAATACTACTATTAATGTTTCGACTACATTATATACTTTAGACGGAGAATGCATAGGAAAGGCTGAGAATATTGACGAACTGGATGAAAATGATTGGTATCGGTGATAATGGAGCTGCTGGATTGCTTCCCCAATATTTAGAATGGATTGAGGAATGTGAGGTGCTTGTCGGTGGAGAACGCCATTTGAATTTTTTTCCATCATTTAAGAAAGAGAAGAAAGTCGTCAAGGGAGGATTATCTTCCCTGATAACTGAGCTTCAGAAGGAAAAGCGAAATGTAGTCATATTAGCTTCTGGAGATCCGCTGTTTTTTGGGCTGGGAAGTGTGCTTGCCAAAAAGCTTTCGATCGAAATTTATCCCTATACAAGCTCCGTACAACTTGCTTTTTCAAAAATGCAGGAAAGCTGGCAGGATGCATTTATCGTCAGTTTACACGGAAGGTCTATAAAAGGTTTAGCTCAAAGAATTGACGGTAGAAAAAAGATAGCGATTTTAACAGATGAAATAAATTCTCCACAAATGATTGCAAAATACTTAAAACGTTTCGGGATGACTGAATACGATGCTTTCGTGGCGGAAAATTTACAAGGACAATATGAACGCTATCGACATATGACGTTGGATGAGATGGAAACGACTACTTTTTCAACCTTAAATGTCGTTATTTTAAAGCAACATTACGTAGTAGAGCGATCTTCCATAGGTATTCCTGATGATGCCTTTATCCAACGAAAACCTGATAAAGGGCTTATCACCAAAAGAGAAATTAGAATTCTTAGCTTACAAGAATTAGAGATTAAAGAAAAAAGCATTGTTTGGGATATCGGAACTTGTACGGGATCCGTTGCCATTGAGGCAGCAAAAATAGCACGTGAAGGTGAAGTATATGCCATTGAAAAAAATGAACATGATTTAAAAAACTGCTTGGACAATCAGTTGAAACACCGAACTGATTTTGTAGCAGTATTAGGGAAAGCACCTGACCGTTTAAATGAGTTTCCTGATCCAAATGCCATTTTCATTGGGGGAAATGGTGGGAAGCTGGAAGAACTACTGGCGATATGCATTTCCCGACTACGGCCTAATGGTCGTCTTGTCATGAACATTGCCACAATCGAGAATCTGGCAGAAGCAATGCATCATTTGAAAGCTTTAGGCTGTGAAGTGTCAGTTACACAGGTGCAAATTTCGAGGAGTAAACCAATATTAAATTTGACTCGCTTTGAACCGCTAAATCCGATTTTTATTGTGAGTGCAAGGAAAGGAACAGAATGATGTCGATAGGAACTTTATATGGCTTAGGAGTAGGTCCAGGAGACCCAGAATTAATTACGGTTAAAGCATTTCGTAAATTACTGGAAAGTCCAGTCATTGCCTACCCGAAAAAATTAAAAGGAAGTAAATCATACGCCCATCGTATCGTGGAAGTATATATTAACCCAAATGAAAAGGAGATGCTTGGGTTAGTATTTCCGATGACAAAAGATGAAGAAACTTTAAGGGTCGAATGGGCAAAGGCAGTAGATGCCATTTATCGTTATTTAGTTCAAGGAAAAGATGTTGCCTTCGTAACAGAAGGAGATCCGATGTTATTCAGTACATTTATTCATATTATGAATTTAATGAAATCCAAATATCCGGAAGTTGCGATTGAAACCGTCGCAGGCATTTCTTCGTTCAATGGAACAGCCAATCGTTTAGGAATTCCATTAGCGGATGGCGATGAATATGTTGCGATGATCCCTGCAACAGAGGATATGGAGGAGATGAGAAGAGTCATTGAAACACATGATTCTATTGTCTTTATTAAAGTAGCCAAAGTCATCGATGATATGTTGAATCTATTAGAGGAAATGAATCTATTAAATAGGACTCATGTCGTTACAAAAGTTACTTCTGAAGAAGAGGTTATTTGGAATATCAATGAACTTCGAGGTGCGGAATTAAATTACTTATCATGTATGGTGGTGCGGAAATAATGAAGAAAATTTGGATTATCGGAGCAGGTCCAGGAGATCCGGATTTAATCACAGTAAAAGGGTTCAAACTCATTCAAGAAGCGGATGTTGTGATGTACACAGACTCGCTTGTGAGTGAAAAATTAGTACAAGAAGCAAAAGCTTCAGCAGAAATTATTCGCACAGCCGGAATGCATCTTGAAGAAATGATCGATTGTATCGTCGAGCGTGTACAAGCAGGAAAGATGGTTGTTCGTCTCCATACAGGTGATCCAGCCATGTATGGAGCAACAATGGAACAAATCGCTTTACTTAAGCAACACGGGATTACATATGAAGTTGTACCAGGTGTCAGTTCCGTATTTGCTGCTGCAGCTGCAGTGGGGACTGAACTGACGATTCCTGATTTAACCCAAACCCTTATTTTAACAAGAGCGGAGGGGCGTACTCCTGTACCAGAACGGGAAAAGCTGCAAGAACTAGCAACACATCATTGCACGATTGCGATGTTTTTAAGTGCTACTTTAACGAAAAAAATAACGAAGGAATTGCAACAAGCTGGCTGGGCAGACGATACACCCATTGCTGTCGTACAACGTGCCTCATGGCCTGATCAAAAAATCGTTCGTACGACCTTAAGCGAATTAGATGAAGCGATGCGTGTAAATGGAATTCGGAAACATGCGATGATATTAGCAGGCTGGGCGTTAGATCCGAATATTCATGAAAAGGATTTTCGTTCAAGACTGTATGATAAAACCTTTACACATGGTTTTCGCAAAGGTGTGCAGAGCAATGATTAATTTGCGTGAAGGAGAGAACCCTAGCGTTGAAAAGCGAAAACCATATGCTCTCGTTGCTATTACGAAACATGGCGTAGAACATGCGAGAAAGTATATAGAAATATTCCCTTACGCAGACCTCTATTATATGAAGAAATTTGCTTATGGGGATGAAGAAGAACGACGAATTCAACTGTTTGACGGTACAGTTCGATTATTATTACCAGCGTTGTTTCAACAATATCAAGGGATTATCTGCATCATTTCACTCGGGGCAGTAGTAAGAATGATTGCTCCCATTTTGATCGATAAAAAGAAAGATCCAGCAGTAGTTGTTGTAGATGATAAAGGACAGTATGTGATAAGCGTATTATCGGGGCATATTGGTGGTGCCAATGCCTTAACTTACGAATTTGCTTATGCAATTGGTGCAACCCCTGTTATTACAACTGCTTCAGATGTTCAAAAAACAATCCCAGTTGATTTGTTCGGAGCTCAGTTTGGTTGGGAATGGGAGAGCGATGAGAAATTAACCCCTGTAAGTGCATCAGTTGTCAATGAAGAACATGTCGCAATTGTTCAAGAGACAGGTGAAAAAAACTGGTGGACGTACGATTATCCGATGCCATCTCATCTAAAAGTCTATCCGTCAACTACGAAAGCGATTCAGGCGAAGCCTGAGGCAACTCTACTTATTACCGATCGTCTAATTGAGCCCCATGAAAAGAGCTTGCTTGAAAATGGCGTCTTGTATCGACCGAAATCGCTCGTTTTAGGCATTGGTTGCAATCGAGGGACAACCCTTGAGGAATTCGAACAAGTGATTGATGAAACGTTAGCTGAATTAAAGGTCAGCAAAAAAAGTGTGAAGGCTATTGCTTCGATTGACTTAAAGAAGGATGAAAAAGGGTTGCTGGAGTTAGCAACAAAATATAATTGGTCATTTATTACGTATACCCCTACTGAGCTCAATGAAATTCCGATGCACAACCCATCTGAAACGGTGTTTACATACACAGGTGCGTATGGAGTTAGTGAACCTGCAGCAATGCGCTATGCACGTGCGAAGTCGTTATTATTAGAAAAAAAGAAAAGTGGAAATGTAACAATATCAGTTGCGCGGATAAATTTTGAGGAGGACTGCACATGAATCGGTTTGTATTGGCTGGTACAGGGAGCGGTGTAGGGAAAACAACCTATACGATCGGAATTATGCGTGCCTTGATGAAGCGAGGTTTAACTGTACAAGGATTCAAATGTGGTCCTGATTATATTGATCCTACCTTTCATACAGCTGTCACAAAGCGACCTTCCCGAAATATTGATAGTTTCATGATGTCCAACGAAATTGTTCGCTCCATTGTTGCAAGAGCTAGTCACAAAGCGGATGTAGCTATAATTGAGGGCGTTATGGGGTTATATGATGGGAAATCTCCTTTATCAAATGAAGGCTCAGCAGCACATATCAGTGAAATAACTGAGAGTCCAGTGATTTTAATCGTTAATGGCGCAAGTATGGCAAGAAGTGTTGCTGCCGTTGTCAAGGGATTTCAAATGTTAGATGATAATTGTAATATTGTAGGTGTTCTCTGTAACCAATTAGGCAGTAAAAGTCACTTTGAAATTGTTAAGACCGCGATCGAAAAGGAATGCGGGATTCCCGTTATTGGTTATTTGCAAAAAGGAGCAGTTGCTCCAATGCCAAGCCGTCATCTAGGGTTAATTCCTGCAGTTGAACGGGGGGATTTAGATTCCTATTTTGAGCGTCTTGCAGAAGCAATTGAAGAGACCGTTGATATCGAACTTTTACTAAAAATCACGGATGCGAACTCAATTGATATGTCTACTTCGATTTTTGATGTCCAACAAGAAAGGAAAGGCGTCCATATTGCAGTAGCGAAGGATTCAGCCTTTAATTTTTATTATGAGGAAAATTTTGAATTACTGCGTGCTTATGGGGCAATCTTGCATTTCTTTTCCCCATTAAAAAATGAAGAGGTTCCGAAAATAGCGCAAGGATTGTACATTGGTGGCGGATTTCCAGAAGAATTTGCCGCGAGCTTAGCAGAGAACGAAGTGTCAAAACAGTCCATTCGCTCGGCTATAGAATCAGGATTGCCGACATTAGCGGAATGCGGTGGTTTCATGTATTTAACAGAGGAGATAATCGACCGTAGTGGAAAAACGTATCCGATGGTAGGGATGATACGTGGACGTGTGCGGATGCAAGAGAAGTTAGCAGCACTTGGATATCGAGAAATCTCAGGTGTAGACGGAAATTTTTTAATAGGAAAAGGGGACAGGGCAAAAGGACATGAATTTCATTATTCCCAATTTGAAGGAGAATACCGTTCACCTGCATATGTTAATAAAAGTCGTTTTCGTACTCAACATGAAGGCTATTTGCATAAAAATCTAGTCGCTGGATACACCCATTTCCATTTTGCTTCAAATCCAGAGTTAGTTGAGAATTGGCTAAATACGGCCCTTTCTATAGTGGAGTAAGAGAAAGAAATGAATCAAATAGATAAGTTTGGGAGTGAGATAGATGAACTATTTCCCTTTGCTCATGAATATTGACTTTAAAAAAGTGGTCATTATTGGTGGTGGACATGTTGCACGCCAAAAGGTAGAAGCACTACTTCCTACAAAAGCAAATATAACAGTGATCAGTCCGAAGCTAACAGAGACCCTTCAACGCTACGTTACAGAAGGGCTTGTGATTTGGAAAGAGAAAGCATTTGAACGAGCGGACTTAGATGATGCATCACTCATTTTTGCCGTTACAGATAATGAGGAGGTTAATAATGCGGTTGAAGAAGCGACCCAGCATTGGCAGCTTCTGAGCCGTGCCGATGCAAAAGGTCGTGTAGATTTCATCAATCCAGCTGTTGTGCGAAGAGGCGATTTTGTTGTCACTGTTTCAACATCTGGAGCTAGTCCAGGCTTAACACGTAAAATAAAGGCGGACTTAGAGGAACAATTTGGTCAACATTATGCAGAGTATGTTGCCTTTCTTAAGGATGCCCGCAAGGAAATACTGTCCTTGTTTTCAGGTGATACAAAGAAACAAATGTTAGGGGAACTGCTTGAGCCACAACTATTGGAGTGGATTGAGCAAGGAGAGAAGGAAAAATGTGTGGCCTGGCTACAACAAAAGATAGGAGAGCGACAGTGAGCGGATATGTCTATATTGTAGGTGCAGGTCCTGGAGACCCGAAATTATTAACGATCCGAGGATTAGAGTGTATTCAATTAGCAGATGTGATTTTATATGATCGTTTAGTGAATAAAGAGTTATTGGCACATGCGAAGGAGAACACTGAATTTATTTATTGTGGGAAAGAACCGGGCAAGCATAAGCTGATTCAAGAAGAAATTCACCGTATTCTCATTGAACAAGCCAATCTAGGGAGGAAAGTAGTGCGCCTAAAAGGTGGAGACCCTTTTGTATTTGGACGTGGAGCTGAAGAAGCGGCCATTTTAAGAGAAGCGAATATTCCTTTTGAAATCGTCCCTGGAATAACCGCTGGAATTGCTGCCCCGGCCTATGCAGGAATTCCTGTTACACATCGTGATTATGGTGCAAGCTACGCCATTGTAACAGGTCATGGACGCGCAGAAAAGGGAGAAGATTTTCTTAACTGGTCCGCACTTGCGCAAATAGATACAATTGCCTTCTATATGAGCATTGGCAATATTGCCCATATTACAAAAAGCTTAACGGAGTTTGGGAAAAGTGGCACAACTCCGGTTGCTGTGATTGAATGGGGTACTACAGAAAAGCAACGGACCATTACTGGGACACTTTCCACAATTGCTGAAGATATACAGCAACATAGAATCTCAAATCCATCGATGATTTTAGTTGGTGATGTTGTCCGTGTAAGGGAGCAAATTGCTTGGTTTACAGAAAAGGAGCAGGAATTATGTTAGACGTATTAAAAAAACGACGTGCCATTCGTCAATTCGAAAGCCGAGAAGTGGAACGTTCCAAAATTGACATGCTACTTGAAGCAGCAACCTATGCCCCAAATGATCGAATGCGGGAACCTTGGCATTTTTATATTTTACAAGGTGCTAGTTTAAAAGATTATCAAAAAGTGGCATTAAAATATCTTCAAAATCGGTTCCCAACAAAACCGCATTTAGTGGAGAGTTCAATGGCAACGATAACAAATACGCCGTTAATTATTGTCGTAACTTCCGCAGTTGTGGCTGGAGATGAAGGAGCGACAAAAGATAATTCGTTTGCTGTAAGTAGTGCCATTATGTCAATGTGGTTAATGGCTGAACATGTAGGATTAGGAATGGTTTGGCGTACTCGTGGGGTTGGTTTAGTTCATGATACAGAATTGCACTCTTTTATAGGTGCGACAAAAGAAGAGCAATTAGTAGGAACTTTATGCATTGGTTATCCCGCCAAAGATATAACCACCCCCAAAAAACGTACCCCTTTTACCGAAAAAACAACGTGGCTTTAAGGAGGAATTTATTAGGTGGGACAAGGAATGGTACTGGTTTACACCGGTGATGGAAAAGGAAAAACAACTGCTTCACTTGGGGTTACATTACGTGCCATTGGTCGCGGAATGAAGGTGAAGTACTATCAATTTATTAAATCACCAGAACGTACATATGGAGAGCAAATTGCTTTAAGAAAATTAGGAGTTGAACCGGTGCAATTAGGAGTTGGCTTTACATGGACGAAAACACCTGAGGAGCATCGCACTGCCCTATTTAAAGCATGGCAAACGGTGAAAGCTGAGCTTCAAAACAAAAACACGGACTTAGTAGTGTTAGATGAGTTGAATAATGCGTTGTCGATTACCCGGTTTCCAATTGATGATGTATTGCCACTGCAAGATGTATTAACGGCTATTCAGGAGCGTCCGAAAAACATGCATCTTGTGATTACAGGTCGCAATGCTCATCCTTCGATACTTGCTTTAGCCGATCTAGTGTCAACAATTGATGCGACTAAGCATTATTATACTGACCAAAACATCAATGCTCTAAAAGGTCTTGAGTTTTGAAAAAGCAAAAGGATGACTCTTTTCTCGAAACATAGTTGCTTTTGGACAATAGGATATAGACACAATATTCTATTGAAAAACTGGAAAAGAGCTCCTGACTTTATGCGTACTGAACGCCCAGTATGGACGGAATGACTGGCACGAGAGTCAATCCAAAACGTCAATCCGTACGAAAACAGCAAAGAATAAGGAGGCGCTCTGTTCCTAGATGACAAAAATTCGTTTTACATTACTACTATGGATATTGGTAGGAGTCCTGCTTATTTCTATTACGTTTGCGGTGATGCTAGGTTCTGTCGGGATCACACCTCAAGTTGTATGGGAAATTCTTTTTGTGAAATTAGGGATTCCAATCGAGACATCCGCTTCAAATGCACAGGCGATCATTATATGGGAAATCCGCTTGCCACGGGTATTATTAGCGGCACTTGTGGGGGCTTCTCTCGCTATTTGTGGTGCAGCGATTCAAGCATTAGTGAAAAATTCAATTGCAGATCCCTATATTTTAGGAGTTTCCTCAGGGGCATCTGTAGGAGCAACAGCGGTTATATTACTAGGTGCATTTAGTGCGCTTGGGATTTATGCCCTTTCTTTTGCGGCATTTATAGGGGCAATCTTCGCTGTTATCATTGTGTTTCTATTGGCACGAGTGAATGGAAGAACCTCTGTGATTCGACTTCTTTTGGCAGGTATTGCGATTTCAATGGTTTTTTCTGCGATCACTAATTTTATGCTGATGATGTCAAAGCAGCAAGGCGGTATTCAAGCGGTTATGCATTGGATGCTTGGTAGTTTGGCAGGAGCGAAATGGTCAAATATCGGGATTCCTTTTGTTACATTAATCGTGGTTTTTGTACTCCTATTGATGAATTATCGACAGCTTAACGCATTGCTTTTAGGAGAAGAAGCAGCTGGAACACTTGGCATTAATATTGATCGTTTTCGAATTTTTATCATTGTCTTTGTATCATTGCTAACAGGTGTTGTAGTTGCGGTAAGTGGAAGCATCGGTTTTGTCGGTTTAATTGTTCCTCATTTAGTTCGAATGTTAGTCGGTTCCAATTATAAATGGGTTCTTCCGATTAGCGCATTCGTGGGTTCTATTTTTTTAGTTTGGGCAGACATGGTGGCTCGAATTGTGATAGCACCTGAAGAAATGCCGATCGGAATTATTACGGCGGTTTGTGGTGGTCCCTTTTTTATTTGGATGCTAAGGCGCAAACAGTATTCTTTCGGGGACGGTGAATAATCATGCTTCAAGTACAAAATATCTCTTATTCAATTTCGGACAAGCAAATATTGGACGATATTTCTTTTTCAATTGCTCAAGGGAAATTTATTGGCATCATTGGTCCAAATGGAAGTGGCAAGTCGACGATGTTGAAGATCATTTATCGCCATTTAAAGCAAACAAGCGGAGATGTGATTCTCTTTGAAAAAGACATTGTCCAATTGGCCAAGAAAGAACTTGCAAGAAATATTGCAGTTGTTAGTCAAGAAACGCCCATGCTCTTTGACTTTACTGTAAAAGATTTAGTGATGATGGGGAGAACCCCTTATAAAAAATGGCTTTCTCGTGATAATGATGAGGATTCCTCAATTGTCAAGGAAAGTATGCAGTTAGCTAATATTATCCATCTAGAAAATCGTTCATTTAGCCACTTATCTGGTGGGGAAAAGAAGCGGGTTATGCTGGCGCGAGCACTAGCCCAGCGAGCAAATATATTAATTTTAGATGAGCCAACCAATCATTTAGATATCGAACATCAATACCAATTGATGGATTTAGTAAGAGATTTGCCAATCACGATCATAGCAGCTCTGCACGATATAAATTTGGCTGCTGGTTATTGTGATGAGTTGTTAGTGATGAAAAATGGCGAACTTTTCAAATCAGGAACACCTGAGAAAGTGCTGACGAAAGAGTTATTAGAGGAAGTTTTTCATGTTCATGCATTAATTTCTAAAAATCCGTTTACAGAGAAACTGCATTTGTTTTTCTATACGAAAATCGTAAATTGAAATGAGGATAACAGAAATGAAGGTTACTAGATTTTGCGTATTACTTATTTGTACAGTAGTAATGATGTTGGTTGCGTGTTCAAGTGAAGAAGTGGATACAGAAGCAGTTAATGAGAAATTAGAACCAGTCGTCATAAATAATGAAGGTTTTGTGATCGAGTATGATCAGATTCCGAAACAGGCCGTTTCTTTAAATCAACACGTAACAGAAATTATGTTGGCCTTAGGGTTAGAAGACTCAATGGTCGGAACGGCATATTTAGATAATGAGATTTATGAACCCTTGAAAGAAGCGTATCTTAAAGTTCCAGTTCTGTCTGAGCAATATCCATCAAAAGAGGAAATTGTTGCCGTTGAAGCAGACTTTTTATATGGTGGCTGGGCGAGTGCATTTAATGAAAAAAACATTGCAACACGTGAAGAATTAAAGAAATTAGGGATTAATAGCTATCTCCAATCATCATCTGTTCAAGTTGGTCCCACGTTGGAAGATATTTATAGTGATATTCGCAATATTGCGAAGATATTTCGAATCGAAGAGCGTGGTGAAGCGCTGATCAATCAAATGAATGAAGAGATTGAACAGATTACCTCACAACTACCGGAAGTAACGGAGCCACTGGATGTTTTAGTTTTCGATAGCGGAGAGACTGACGTATTTACAGCGACCCAAAATTTCATGAATACGCTTGTGGAGATGGCAGGTGGAAATAATGTCTTTGCTGATATAGAGGGCAACTGGGCAACGGTATCAAAAGAAGATGCTGTTGAGCGTCAGCCAGATGTGATCGTAGTGATTGATTATGGAACAACTACTGCTGAGCAAAAAATAGAATTCTTAAAGAATGATCCAGCATTGAGCCAAACTCCTGCTGTTCAAAACGAGCACTTTGTCATATTGCCATTATCAGCAGCATCAGAGGGGGTTCGTGTTGCCGAGGCATTGGACATTTTGGCAAAAGGATTTTATCCAGAGGTATTTGAATAGGAAGATCAAAAATATGTACTTAATGGAGGGATCGAATGACCACTTGGAATTTGAGTCAAATGGAACGTCATATCATGATTTGTAATGGAGCTACTTGTATGAGAGCAGGTGCAGAAGATGTCACTGGACAAATTCGTGACGAAATTCGCATCCATCGTTTAGATGAGAAAATACATACTTCACGAACACGCTGTAACGGTCGCTGTAAGGATAAATGTGTAGTCATTGATTATCCGAAAGGGACGTGGTATTCAGTCCAGGATGAGGATGTTGCACGTGCTGTCGTTCATGAATCTGCAAACAGAGATGCCGTTATTTACTCAATGGAGAATGGTGAACGAAAGCGCGGCGAAAATCGGATTAAAGGAATTAATAAATATAAGAAGGGAAACAGTTCTATGAAAAAAGCAGTCTTATTTGTTGGGCATGGAAGTAGATTACAGGCAGGGAATGAAGAGGTTCTGCAATTTGTTGAAATGATGAGAGCTGATATTGATCCAACTCTTCTTATAGAAACGTGTTTTTTAGAATTTGCTTCACCAAATATTGAAGAAGGGATCCAAAAATGTGTCGAAAAAGGCGCAGATGAGATACATGTTATTCCGATTATCCTCTTACATGCAGGTCACTCGAAACTTCATATTCCTGCAGAAATTGAACATGCAAAGGAACACTTTCCAGATATACAGTTTACTTACGGACAAACTATAGGAGTTCATGAGGAAGTGTTTGAGATTTTAAAATCAAGACTCGAGGAAGTTGGACTAGATGTGAAGGAGAAGCATGAGGATACGGCGATTCTATTAATTGGTCGAGGCGGAAGTGATCCATATGCAAATGGGGATTTTTATAAAATCAGTCGGCTTTTATGGGAACAATTAAATGTGCCGATCGTAGAGAGTGCCTTTATGGGTGTAACAACTCCAAGTGTAGATGAAGGAATCAACCGCTGTGTTAAATTAGGTGCGAAAAAGATCATCATGCTGCCATATTTCTTGTTTACGGGAATATTAATGGAAAGAATGAATAAAATGGCGCAACAGTACCGAGTGACATTTCCAGAAGTGACGATTGAGATTGCGGAGTATTTTGGTTACCATCCAAAGTTAAAAACGGTATTGCTAGAACGAATGAATCAAGCGTTAGACGGTACTTCATCAGGAATGGATGATTTAGAAAATTTCCGTCAATATGCGAAAGAACATGGTTACGAACATCATCATCACCATGAACATGTGTAATCTAATCGTCTTTACAAACCACCAGTGTGAACTGGTGGTTTTGATTATGGCACTCTCCATTTTCATTCCCATAGATTGAGGCACCTTTTCTTCATTATCATCGCAATACCCACAAGTGGATGGCTTAATTCAACAGGAAATGGATGGTGAAAAGTTGACTCTTCTCATTTATACTGAATATTTGAACGGATCAAAAAAGAAGATCGTTCGTATGGAGGTAGAATATGAATATATGGATGGCTGTTGTTCTATTAATATTAGTGATTGCTCTCGTAGGGACGTTGTCGCTAACGAAAAAGAGTGATGAAGATTATCGGGGAGCAACCAAGAAAAATACGAAAAACTTAACCTTAATATATGGAGTGGTGATTCTGCTTTCACTTATTGCACTTGGAGTGTATATAAGTCTTTCTTCATAAATTCTCTATCAGGTAGGGTTATAATGAAAACAAGTCACTGCAAAAAGGAATGACGTTATATGGAGTGGGAACTGGATCGAACCTCTAAGAAACCAATTTATAAACAAATTGCTGATTATATTGAAAATAGCATTGCAAATGGGGTTTTTCCTTCCGATAAAGCTCTCCCATCAGAGAGAGCCTTGGCAAAAGAATTGAAAGTGAACAGAAGTACGGTCGTTGCAGCATACGATGAACTTCAATCAGTTGGATTGGTTCAACGGATTCATGGAAGTGGAACGATGATAAGCAAAGATATTTGGGGAATCACAAAGAAACGAATTCCTAGCTGGAATCGATATATTGAATCAGGTCCATTTTTGCCTAATTTACCTATCACTCAAAGAATACGTAAGGAGATGGAAGAACAGCATTTAATTAATTTTGCAAGTGGTGAATTATCGGAAGATCTTTTTCCTAGAAATCAATTAAATGAAATTACTTCGTCTCGTTCCTTTGTTGGAAGACTTGGTTATGATCATCCACAGGGAAATACGATCTTACGTTCTACCATTACAAAGCATGTGTTGGATTATCGCAATATACATACAGATCCCTCATGTATACTTATCACTTCAGGTGCGCAACAGGCGCTGCATTTAGTTGTGCAATGCTTGCTAAAACCTGGGGATGCAGTGGTTATTGAAGATCCTTCGTATCATTATAATCTGCCTATTTTTCAATCTGCAGGGGTCAAAACGTATTCATTACCTGTTCATCATGATGGGATTAATTTAGATGAACTCTTGCTTTTACATAAGAAACATCGGATTAAAATGATTTTTTTAAATCCAGTTTTTCAAAATCCAACGGGAACGTCACTTCATTCAAGAAATCGCAAAGGATTATTAGAGCTATCGTCAGAACAAGGAATTCCGATTATTGAGGACGATCCGTATAGCTTAACTTCCTTTCAAGGGCAGCAAGTTCAATCTTTAAAGTCAGATGACATTAATGGAACCGTTCTCTATATTAGCTCATTGTCTAAAGTTGTTGCATCCGGATTAAGAATAGGTTGGATCATTGGTCCGAAAGCAGTGATTGAGAGATTAGCTGATGCGAAGCAACAAGTTGATTTTGGACATGCTAGCTATTCGCAATGGCTAGCTAATGAGTTTTTGGATTATGGGTATTTTCAAACTCATATACATGAGTTGCAGAAAAAGTTAGAAAGTCGCTGTGACCAGTTGGTCACGAGCTTGAATAATTATGTACATGATGAAGTGGAATTTACTATCCCTCATGGTGGAATACATTTATGGTGCAAAGTTAAAAAAGATGTAGACGAAATGAAATTACTAGAGAATGCCATTAAAAGAGGAGTCATTTACGTCCCAGGTTCTGTAATGGGATCGGGAAATGGTTATGTCCGCTTTACATATGCGAGAGCGAGGGAAGAGGAGATTAAGGAAGGTGTTAGGAGATTTGCAGAAGCTCTTACATCTTTAAAAAAGTGAAAGTAGTAGGGAAATTAAAATGGAGGTGAATATAATCAAATGTTTACGAATGAGCAATTGCAAGATTTAATTGCAGGGAAAGCGATTGGGGATAAATTTCCTTATGATACTGGCAATGAGCAAGAAATCGAAGCGCATATCAGGAGGTTATTCCATCGAATTAATCAACTTCCTCATATCATCTGTGAAGCAGAATGGAATCATTTTGGAAGTGGATACGCTTCTTTTGTTGAATTTTTTTGCTATACGAAAAATAATGTAACAGTCGAGAGTGAAAAATACGGAATTCGAAAGGAAAAGACAGAAGGAATTATCATTGATATCTGTCGGTTAGCGCCTGTTGCGATCATGGGAGAAGATGATCGTTCAAAAACGATACGGATCGAATCAAATGAAGTATTAAGCGGTGGATACGGGTCGATCATTAGTGCTTCAAATCAATTGTATTTAAGAGAAGAATTTCATGATCTCGGAAGACAATTAAAACGAGCATTAGAAGAGTATAAATACGCTCTTCTTGAATTTGACCAGATTTGCGCACCATTGCCATTTCAAGCAAAAATTCCAACCATATACAAGGAACCGGGAGATTATATCATTATGGATGCTATTTTTTATTGGGAGGACTAAATGGCAAGATTGAGAGCTAAATAGATTACGATGATTCATAAATATAGGAGTGAGCCGATGTTTATCATTTTATTGTTTATGCTGCTTGTTTCGGGCATCGTTTTATTTGTCTGTGGCTATTACGCAGCTGTTATAAGAATGAAATTAGGAAGAAATGTCTTACTTGCGGTGCCAATTGTTCTGGCTATCTTTATGCTCAATGTGATGATGGCTTTAGTAGAGTTATCTAAATCCCCAAACTGGCAATGATGAAAAGGAGATTAATAGATGTGAACGATACACTTTCGAAATCGTGGTTTCCTATCAATGATCTAAATCCACAAAATATGGCAAGTGGCATGATTGCTGGGATTTTTATCATTACTGGACCATCCATATTAATATTGGAAGCAGCAGCTAATGGAGGATTTACAGATTTTCAAACATCATTATGGATGTTTTCTGTATATGTTTTTGGAGGTCTATTCGGGATTTTCCTTCCACTACATTATAAGATACCGATTGTTGGTGGACATAGTCTTACAGGAGTTGCTTTTCTTGTAACGGTGACACCACAGTTTACTTTCCACCAGCTAATAGGGGCTTACTTAATTTCAGGAGTATTGATGTTTTTAATTGGAGCTTTAGGTGTGTTCTCTAAGTTTATCCAGTTAGTTCCAAAAGAGATCATTTCCGCTATGCTTGCGGGGATGATTATGAAATATATGGTGAATTTTATTATCTCTACCAATCAATTGTGGTTGATCGGCAGTCTATCATTGATCACTTTTTTTATTTTTAGCAAATGGAAAACTAGGATTCCGCCTGTTATAGCAGCAATCGTTGTGGGATTCATCATCATGCTCGTATTTTATCCAATGAAAATAGTTGATAGCTCAATCGGATTTTTAGTCCCTCAAATCCAAATTCCTGAATTCAACGTGGTTAGTTTTCTTTCCGTCTCGATTCCGCTTGCATTACTTATATTAAGTAATGATGCAGCTGTTGCCATTGGTGGTCTACAAGAAAAAAACTACCAAACTCCGATCAATAAACTCATTTCTTTAAGCGGGATCTTCACAGTCATCACCAGTTTCTTTGGTGGTCAGTCAGCTAATACAGCTGGAATGGCTACGGTCATTTGTTCAGGGGAAGAAGCTGGACCGAAAGAGAAAAGGTATATGGGAGCAGTTGTGGCTGGAGTGCTCTTGTTTATTTTCGGACTTTGTTCTTGGAAACTGATTCCTTTTATCCAAGCGCTCCCAAAAGAATTTATTGCGATCATTGTCGGTTTTTCCTTAATTGGTGTATTTGGAAATAGTTTATATCAAAGCTTCTCAAAGGAATCTATGAAAACGAGTACAGCTTTTGCTTTTATCATCGCATTTTCTAATATTTCAATTATGAGTATCAGTGCACCGGTTATATCACTTCTTGTAGGGGCATTTATAGCGAGGTTTGTTGAATTGAATAAGGCAAAGATTACATCAAAAGCTGAGATGTAATCTTTTTTTTTTGCATTTAAGTATCTAAATAGAAATGTAAGCGTTTGTTGTCAAAGTTTCTGACAAAGTTTTTTAAAAAATATAAAAAATTCTAATAATTAATATTGATATTAATTCAAAAAGTGGTATTATTATAACAAATTACAAAAAACGTAACAGTGGTTCGATTATAGAACCAGAAAGTAGTGAGAACTAATGACCTCAAAAACAGTTAGTAAAGCTTTATATGTACTCAACTCCTTTACATTTGAGAATCCATCATGGGGGTTACGGGAACTCTCAAGGCATTTAGATATGAATCACACAGTTGTCTATCGCTTGCTCAGTACTTTAGAGGAAGAAGGTTATGTTTTTCATAATCCAGATACACAAAAATATGAACTTGGTATTAAGTTGATTGAACTTAGTAATGTAGTAGAAGAACATCTAAAGTTTACAGAATTAATAGAACCGATCATGAAAAAAATCGCAGTAGTAACGGGAGAAAGTGTCGTGTTTACGATCCTTGATAATGAAGAGGGAGTTTTTTTGAAAATTGTAGAGAGCGAGCAGCAAGTGAGGTTCGCAGAATCAGTTGGTAAGAGAAGTCCATTATATATTGGGGCTTCACATAAAGTGATTTTAGCCTACTTACCTGAGGAAATTCAAAATCAAATAATTGAAGATGGATTGAAGAATCATGCAAAACAAATAGAATCAAAGGAGCTATTTCTTAATGTACTAGAAAAAATAAAACATCAAGGATGGTACTATACATCAGGAGAGACATTTAACGATGTTGCAGCTATATCAATTCCTTTATTCGATCATAAAAAAAATATTCTCGGTTCAATTTCAGTTGCAGGACCTAAGTATAGAGTAACGATCGAACAGACAGATAAAATGTTAATAAGCTTACAGGAAAATTATCAATCATTGAGCACTGTTTTAAGAAAATCTTTTTTTCCATCGAGAAGAAAGTTTTTAATGAATCATCTATCTTAAGAGGAAGGAGGAAATTTTATGGACAAGATTCTAGAAGTGAAAGATCTTGTTGTTGGATATAAAGGAAAAAATGGATTTGTAAGAGCAGTCGATGGTGTCTCCTTTGAAATAGAGAAAGGAGAAACTGTGTGTATTGTGGGTGAGTCTGGAAGTGGTAAGAGTGTTACATCTATGAGTATTATGCGGCTAGTTGAGTTTGAAAATGGAAAAATTCTTGCTGGAGATATTTCATTTAACGGTGAGAGTATAACGACTAAAAAAGCTGATCAAATGAGAAAAATTAGGGGTTCGAAAATATCAATGATATTCCAAGAACCATTAACTGCCCTTAATCCTGTATTTACCATTGGTAGACAAATCTCGGAAGCAATTCTTTTTCATCACAAAATAAGTAAGGAAGAAGCATGGAAAGAGGCAGAAAAGCTTGTGCGGCTAGTTGGAATTTCAGATCCTCAAGGGAGGTTAAAACAATATCCTCATGAGTTGTCCGGTGGAATGAGGCAAAGGGTCATGATTGCTATGGCGTTAGCGTCTGAACCGGAACTATTAATCGCCGATGAACCTACAACTGCACTTGATGTGACTATTGAAGCGCAAATTTTGGAATTACTACGGAATTTAAGAAAAGAAAAAAATATGTCGATTATGCTCATCACTCATGACATTGGAGTAGCAGCGGAGATGGCGAATCGGATTATCATTATGTATGCAGGAAAGATAATGGAAATTGCGAACACAGTTGATATATTTGAACAACCTTTACATCCTTATACGAAGGGATTACTAGAATCAGTACCTAAGATGGATGGTCAAAGAGGTGTTCCATTGAAATCAATTAGCGGCTCCATTCCAAGTCTTAATGAAATACCTGATGGTTGCCGATTTTCACCAAGATGCCCCTTTGCGACTGAAAAATGTCATCAAGAAGCTCCTGAAATGGAGGCAAGAGGAGATAGACAAGTGGCGTGTTGGCATGTCGATTATCTTCTGAAACACAATCTTCTTGATGTGGAAGAGGAAGGAGGAATTTCCATTGAATCATAGTCGACGGGATACAGTTGCAGACAAAGAACCACTTCTCAAAATAGAAAATTTGAAAAAATACTTTTCAATTAAAGGAGGTGGAATGTTTAAAAGCAAACGGAAAATTGTAAAAGCTGTTGATGATGTTTCCTTTCATATTTACAAGGGAGAAACATTAGGACTTGTTGGAGAATCGGGGTGTGGGAAGTCTACATTAGGAAGAAATATTTTACGCTTACAAGAGCCGACTGAGGGAAAAGTATTCTATAAAAATATGAATATATTAGAGCAAAATAGTCGTGAACTACGAAAACTACGAAAAGAAATTCAGATTATTTATCAAGATCCTTTCGGTTCTCTAAATCCTAGATTTACAATCGGTCAAATTATTGGTGAAATGTATGAAATTCATGGAATCGCAAGTGGTTCAGAAAAAGAGGCAAAAGTTAAGGAAATGCTCGAACTTGTTGGTCTTGATCCGAGTAGATACCACAGTTATCCCCATGAGTTTTCAGGCGGACAGAGACAACGGGTTGGGATTGCTCGTGCTCTTGCTTTAAATCCAGAATTTGTTGTGGCTGATGAACCTGTATCTGCGTTAGATGTGTCTGTGCAATCACAAGTTATTAATTTGCTAATGAAGCTAAAGAAAGAACTTGGTTTGACAATGCTTTTTATCGCACATGGACTTAATGTGGTCAGGCATATATCAGATCGAGTGGGAGTGATGTATTTAGGGAAGCTTGTAGAAATATCAGAGACAGACAATATTTTCGATAGTCCAGCACATCCATACACAGCAGCCTTACTATCTACTGTTCCAGAAGCAGATCCACGTTTAAGAAAAGAAAGGATCATTTTAAAAGGGGAGGTACCGTCCCCAGCTAATCCACCATCTGGTTGTCGCTTTAGAACGAGGTGTCCACTAGCAACAGAACAATGTATAAATGAAGCTCCAGCTTTAAAAGAGATTCGTGAGGACCATTTTGTTGCCTGTCATTTTCCGCTAGAAAAGGGTCAATCCTTGAAAGAAGCATTAGAAATGTTTAATAAGGAAAAAGAAAAATAGCAAATTAAATTAATTGAATCTTCGGATTTATAAAAAAGTAAAGGGGTTTTTTACATGTCAAAGACAATTAAGCAAGGAAATCAAAAAGTATACGATGGTTATAAATCGTTTCAATATTTAGAACCAGGAGTGGACTATAAGGAGTTTACATTATCAAAAGAAAATGATCGTGTAGAACCTTATACATACCCTGTTTCAGAAGATCAGGAGGAGACCGTTCAACAAATACTAGAAGAAGATTACATCGTTTCCATGCATGAGCATACATTTGTAATGCCAGAGAAACTAGAAGAGTTTTATGAATTTAGACATCATGGAAGAGATTGGACTGGTTTTGAGGCTTTGAGTCAATCAGGCTTAGATGTTATTTTTGAGAATTTTATGGATGGAACAGCTATGATTACGTCTAAAGCTGGTTGGAAATGGTCAGATGTTATTCATGATATTGGTATTCGTTTTAGTGATATAGCCCATCAAGATATGGTTATTAAAGCGGAGCGGATCTCCGATCTATATCGTGCCAAAAAAGAAAGGAAAATTGCTTTTGTTGGGGCACTAGAATCTTGCACCATGATTGAAAATGAACTTGATAGACTAGATATCTTGCATGGTTTTGGAATTAGAACAATGGGTGTTGTATATTCTGAAGCCAATCAATTAGGTGCAGGTTTAAGAGAACCGAATGATGGAGGATTAACGGTTTTTGGTAAACAGGCAGTTAGACGTATGAATCAATTAGGGATCACCATCGATGTTTCACATGCAGGTGATAAAACATCGTTAGATACAATTGAAGCGAGTGAGAAGCCAGTTACGATTAATCATGCTGGGGCAAGAGCATTGTGGGATACGAAACGATTAAAGCCGGATGATGTGATTAAGGCCTGCGCGGAAAAAGGTGGAGTTATAGCGATAGAAGCAGCCCCGCACACAACCATTACCCAGAATAATCTTGCTCATAGTATTGAATCTTATATGGAGCATTTTGAGTATGTTGCGAACTTAGTAGGAATTGAGCATGTTGCTTTTGGTCCAGACACTCTTTTTGGTGACCATGTCGGCATCCATGACCTATTATCTGGACAACTATCAATTAAGAGCTCTCACGGAACAAATAGCTATCCAAAAGTAGAGTATGTAAAAGGACTTGAGAATCCGGCTGAATGTTTCCCTAACATTATTCGTTGGTTAGTGAAAAAGGGGTACAGTCGCGAAGATATTCGAAAAGTAGCAGGAGCAAATATTTTAAGAGTGCTTGAAGCTACTTGGGCTAAATAATTTAATTCGAGGGGATAGATAGAAATGAAAACAGGAAAATGGAGATTTTTTAGTATCATGTTGGTGTTTTTCCTCCTACTTTCAGGATGTTCTTATGGGGGAAATAGTTCAAATAGTGGTGGTGAACAATCAAGTGGGGAAGGAAGCGGAACTAGCGACCCTAAAAAAGGCGGAAGAGTTTCCATTCCTATAGTAGCTGATCCAACTTTTAACCCGTGGCATCCAAATGCCTATGCTGAATCCAATGTTGTTAACCGAGTTCTGTTCTCTGGATTAACACAGCCTGGTAAAGACTTGGCACCTTCTCCAGATTTGGCAACGAAGTGGGAAACATCTGAGGATGAGCTAGAATGGACATTCTATTTACGAGATGATGTTTTATGGCATGATGGCGAACCATTTACAGCTGAGGACGTCGCTTACACGTTTAATGAAATTGTCTTAAATGATGAATTAGGTGCTAATAATTCATCTTATTTCCAAAAAGTGAAAGAAGTTCAAGTTGTTAGTGATTATGAAGTTAAGTTTATCATGGAGAGCCCAGTAGCAGCGTTACCAGCTTATTTAAGTTTTAACACGGAGATTGTGCCGAAACATATTTTTGAAGGACAGGATCCATGGGAATTAACATCCTTTAATAAAGAGAATCCGGTTGGAACAGGTGCATATAAACTTAAGAGTTATAATTCAGGCCAAAGTGTAGTATTAGAAAGAAATGATGACTTTTATGGAGAAATTGGTTTGTTAGATGAGGTTGAATATAAAGTATTACCAGATGTGAACACACATGTTGCACAAATTTTGAGTGGTGAACTATCTATTTTTGCTCTTGATGATTTAGCCTCACTCGATAGAATTGAGCAAGCAGATGGGGTAAGCGTATTTGGTAGAGAAACCCCTCGATTCTTTTGGATCATTGTGAATCATGAAGACGAAAAATATCAGGATAAACGTGTGAAACAAGCAATTCTACATGCCATTGACCGTCAAAATATTATCGATACGGTACTTAAAGGGTATGGAACGATAGCAGATGCCGGAATTGCTCCAGCTCTTGAAGAATACTATACAGATGATGTACAACGTTACGATTATGATCCAGAAAAGGCCAAGGAGCTTCTTGCAGAGGCAGGTTGGACGGATACAGATGGAGATGGAATCGTCGATAAAGATGGCGAACCATTTTCAATTGATTTCAAAATTGGTATTCAAGGTGATTTAGAAGCTGTTTCACAAATGGTACAGCAATATCTCGTAAAAGCTGGTCTTGATGTCAAACTAAATGCAATGGAATGGAATGCAATGATTCAGGATGTTGTCGTCAATCGTAATTATGAAATGAGTTTAAATTGGTGGAGATATCCTGCAGACCCTGATTTATCGGCGTATATGCATTCGGCAAATGTGAAAGGTAACAATATTCCACATTATCAAAATCCTGAATTAGATAAACTTTTAGATCAAGGAGCTCAAACAAGCGATGTGGAAGAGAGGAAAAAGATATATATCGAAGCGCAGAAATTAATGGCGGAAGAGTTACCATATATCTTCCTTTGGTACCCACAAGAAGCGCAAGTTCGAGTTGATAAGCTTAAAGGTGTGCCAGATTTAGCATTCGGAGATGCACTTCATTATATTCATGAATGGTATATTGAGGAATAATCAAATATTTAATGAATGGAGGTGTGCTTAACGCACACTTCTATTCAAATAAGAAATAATCAGGGGGAGATGAAGTGCTGAGATTTTTATTAAACCGATTAGGACAAAGTGCGATTTTACTATTGATTGTTACAATCATCACTTTCTTTCTAATCAATCTAGCTCCTGGTGGACCAGCAAGCACGATGAGAATGGATGCATCTCCAGAAGAACGGCAAGCAATGGTGGAAAAATTAGGGCTAGACCAGCCAATACACATCCGCTATATTGAGTGGATAACAAATGCTCTAAAGGGAGATCTCGGCGTATCCTTTACATCTAGTGAGCCGGTCATTCAGCGGATTGCTGATCGCCTTCCATACACGATTGAATTAACTGTATTTACGATTATTCTGTCCATTACGATTGGGATTTTATTTGGTGTCATATCAGCGATAAAGCGGGGGAAAGCGCAGGATCATGTGATCAATTTCTTTAGTGTCTTAGGTTTATCGGTTCCAGCATTTTGGTTAGGGCTCATGCTTATTCTTTTATTCTCGATTAATCTTGGATGGCTACCATCTTCAGGAGTTGGCGCTCGTGGAGCAGATTTTAATGCATGGGGTTGGATTTCTCATTTAATCATGCCTGTCTTAATTCTAACTACTACGGTACTTCCCAATATTGTTCGCTTTACTCGATCTTCCATGCTAGAAGTGGTATCCCAAAATTATATTCGTACAGCTCGTGCAAAAGGTGCGAAGGAATCGATCGTATTATATGTACATGCGCTACGAAATGCACTTATACCAGTTGTTACGATCATTGGAGTACTTATCCCACGTCTCTTAAGTGGAGCTGTTATCACGGAAGCAATTTTTGGATGGACGGGAATTGGAACTCTTATTTTGGAAGCAGCGAGAGGCAGAGACTACCCTCTAGTAATGGGAGTCACAGTAGTTATTACCATTGTTGTTGTACTTTGTAATCTGTTTGTGGACCTTATTTATTCACGTATCGATCCACGAGTTAAAAATGTCTAGATGGTAGTGTCAAAAGTT
>NZ_HE978511.1:649488-755059 GCF_000311725.1 Robertmurraya massiliosenegalensis JC6 | reverse complement strand
CCGAAAGACCATAGTTTACATGATAGGTCAAGATCAGACCTAATGTATGTGGTGATGCATAAATCCTTGATAAGTCAACGGCTGGCAACTCTGGTGATTCCTTTGATAACGGTTGAAAATCGATATAAAACTGCCGGTAAATGTATCTTAATTTAAAGGCTTGAGGGTCCTTTTTAAATCGTTTCTTCTCTTTTGAAGATATCCCATTTAGCTTCTTTTGATAATAAGAACAGTCATTGTTCTTACACTTGAACACATGAAAATCTTTTCTTTCTTTAATTTTCTCGAGAGTTTTGGAACAATGAGGGCACTTAAGAATAGCCTCTTTTGAAAAACGATTTTTATCGCTGAAAAGGCAGGTACAGACTTTGCATTGATACTGACCTTTGTCTCCATTGTTGGCATACAAGTAATCTGATGGAGCACCACACTTTGGACAGAACATAGATTTAGGTACTGTAACTTTTGAACTCTTACGCCTTTGAACAGGTTTAAGAGACTTACCTTTCTTCTCTAGGTACTCAGCGAGAAGGACTTGATAATCAAGCTTTTCTGGCACTTCAATGATGGGAAGATCATCTACCTGGAGTTTTTGATAAGGTTTATTCACCGGCTGTTCTGTTGGCTTATCAAACATACTTTTACCGATTAATAGGGTAAGTAATGTTCGAATTAATTGTTCTTGAAAGTTTATAAAAGATAATAAATAGGTTATAATTTGAGGGTACAAATTGTCACTTCCATTCTAAGATATTTGGGTGTGTGGTAACCTCAATTATCCTTAGATTTCAGGGGGTGGCAATTTTTTTGCTTATAAAGCCCTCCAACAAGGTATTTTATAGCCTATTTCTTATAAAAGTTTTGACAATACGGTCTAGATAATGGGGGTGAGAAAATGGAGGTATCCACGAAACAGAATTATGGAAGCAATACAATGTCAAAATCAAAACAGAATAAAAACACCATATTTACTAGATTGAGGCAAAATAAAATTGCCTATTTTTCATTATGGTTCCTCGTTCTCCTACACTTGGTAGTTTTCTTAGGTCCGATTTTTTGGACCGTTAATCCAGAAGAATTACAAGAAGCTGGTTCATTAGCTAGTTGGTCTTTGCAACATCCTTTTGGAACAGATGATCTCAGTAGAGATGTTTTTGCAAGAATGCTCCATGGTGGAAGAGTTACATTACTAGTAGGTTTAGCAGCTATGCTATTCGCTTTATTTATCGGGACATTAGTAGGGGCTTGTGCTGGTTATTTTGGCAAATTTGTTGAAGCCGTGTTAATGCGAGTTACTGAGGCGATGATGGCAATTCCTAACTTCTTCTTTGTCCTCGTAGCGTTAACCGTTCTTGGAACAAGTCCAGTAATGGTCGTTATAGTTATTGCACTTTGCGGTTGGATGGAAATTGCGAGAGTTGTCTATGGTGAAACATTAAAGTGGAAGGAATATGAGTTTGTCGAAGCGGCGAATGCATCAGGTGCAAGAAGTATTCGAATTCTTACTAAATACATTATTCCGCAGATCGTTCCGTCCATTATTGTTTCAGGTACATTAACGATTGCAGCAGCAATTTTAACAGAGAGTGCTATTAGTTATTTAGGATTGGGGATTCAACCGCCTACACCAACATGGGGGAATATGTTGCAGAATTCACAACAATATATTTGGACAGCACCCATTTTAGGAATCTTACCAGGAGCCGCAATTACAATCGTTGTTCTTGCTTATAATTTCCTTGGTGATGGTTTGCGTGATGCTCTCGATCCCAAATATGTAAAGAAATAATGAGAGGAGAAAATTCTATTGTTTATAACCATTAATGATAATCAATTATATTATGAAATTCATGGAAACCCTGATGGAGAAACGATCTTTTTTATTCACGGCGCCCCAGGATTAGGAGATTGTCGAAGTGATATAAAAGCATTTTCACCACTTGGGGACCAATATCGACTCATATTTATGGACATGAGAGGTTCTGGACGTTCAGAGGGAAAACCACCTTTTACTCATGAACAATGGACAGCAGATATAGAAGCAATGAGAAAAGAACTTGTAGGGGGTCCAATTAAAATATTAGGTGGTTCCTATGGGGGATTTCTCACACTTGAATACGTCCTAAGATATCCTGATAATGTTACCCATGTATTATTACGTGATACATCTGCTAACAGTGAATTTGACCATCTCTCTGTTGATCAAGCTCTAGAAAGTAATTTACCAGGGATAACGGAAGAGGGAATACGGAAGCTTTTTGATGGAAAAGTAGAGTCTAATGAAGAATTAAAGGAAATGTTTGCTGCAATTCAACCACTTTATACAGTGAAGTTTGATGAAGAAGCAGTCAAAAAGAGGATCGATTCGATATATTATCGCTATGAAACTCACAATTATGCATTCAGATATAATAAGCCGAATTTTAATCTAGTTCCAGATTTACACAAAATAGCGGTCCCTACGCTCGTAACAGTGGGAAGACATGATTGGATTACTCCGGTAATTTGCTCTGAGTTGATTGCTGAGAAAATTCCTCATGCAACGCTAGTTATCTTTGAAAATAGCGGTCATTCTCCTCAGAATGAAGAGAATGAGAAATATTTGGAACTAGTTAGAGGGTTCCTACAAGACGCAAAATAAATGTCAGATAATGTGAAGCTAGATAATGCTGAGTTTCTAACGGCTGTTCTAGCTTTTTCTTTTAAATAAATTCAACAAGATAGCAGAGCAATTGAGGAAAATAACCATCTATGTAATTTTGTGATGAGGAGGATGTTAGATGAAAAATAGGATAGAAGAAATTGTAGAGAGGATCCCCCAAAAAATGAAAGCAGTTGTGATTCGTCAGCATGGTGGACCGGAAGTTCTAAACATAGAGGAAATGACAATCCCGAAACCAGGAGAGCAGGAGGTTTTAATTAAAGTAGAAGCAACTGCATTAAATCATCTCGATATATTTGCTAGAGAAGGTCTTAAAGGACCCGGTGTACCAAAGTTAACATTACCCCATATTTCAGGTGTTGATATTGTTGGATATGTGGTAGAATACGGTCCAAATATACTAAATTCATCGAATAAAATAGAAAAAGGGAAACGTGTGCTAGTAAATCCATCTTTTGGTTGTGGAGATTGTCGATTTTGTAGAAATGGTGAACCTAGCATGTGTCCAGATTATAAAATAGTAGGTGAACATTTATGGGGAGGATTAGCCGAATACGTTGTGGTACCAGCGAAAAATATTATTCCAATACCTGATCATATATCATCGGAAAGGGCAGCAGCCATTCCAGCTGTGTATACGACAGCTTGGAGAGGTGTCGTTCATGTAGGCAAAATTAAACCTTCCGATAAGGTATTAATCATTGGGGCATCTGGTGGGTTAGGCTCTGCGCAATTAGATATTGCAGTAGCTGCAGGGGCGACAGTTATTGGAATTGCAAGTAGTGAGGAGAAAAGAAAGAGATGTCTTGAAATGGGGGCAGTTGCTATGTTTGATTCTAATGGAGACTGGATGAGTGAGATCAAGGAATGGTCAAATCAAGAAGGGGTTGATATGGTTTTTGATTCTGTAGGGAAACCTACTTTTACCAAAAGTTTGAATAGTTTAAAAATGGGTGGAAAGCTGGTGTTGTCTGGAGCGACTGCTGGTGATTTTCCTGAGATTAGTATTCGCGAAATTTACCAATGGCATCGCCAAATATTGGGGGCACCGATGGGGAATTGGGATGATTTTTTACAAGTAACAGATTATGTTTGGCAAGAGAAATTAAATCCTCAAGTCAGCGCAGTGTTTCCATTGGAAAAAATAGCTGAAGCACAGAGTCTATTGGAAAACAGGAGCCATTTTGGCAAGATTGTGATACGTGTTTGTTAATAAATAGTAGAAACTTGGATGATTTCTGGAGCTATTCATGGAAAATATATAATAGGTTAGATAGTTAGAATTAGAATAAGTATACTGAAATTTGATAAAAGGCTATTGATTACGGAGGAAATCATGCAAATTCGAAAATTATCGATTAACGAAGAACCACCGATGGAACTGTTATTACTTGCGGATCCATCGTCAGATTTAGTAAAAGATTATGTAAAAAGAGGGGAATGTTTTGTAGCGGAAAAAGAGCAAGAAATGATTGGTTCATATGTCCTTCTTCCAACGAGACCAGAAACAGTAGAATTGGTTAATATCGCTGTAGCTGAAAGTAAACAGGGAAATGGAATAGGGAAACTACTTGTGTTAGATGCAATTAAGAGAGCAAAAGAACAAGGTTATAAAACAATGGAAGTTGGCACTGGGAATTCAAGTGTTGGTCAATTAGCCTTATACCAAAAATGTAATTTTAGAATTGTTGGCGTTGATCGTGACTTTTTTACTAGACATTATGTGGATAAAATTTTTGAAAATGATATTTGGTGTAGAGATATGATTAGGCTATCTCAGGATTTATTAAGCAAAGAGTGAAGGAAAATTAAAAGATTTATAGTTTTCAATAATAAATACTCAAAAACCTCTTGAAATTTTTTGAGATGTGAAGTATCATCTAACTATGTTTTAATTTATGTGAAAATATTCACATTCAAAACTATTTTTTTGGAGAGATATGTGAAAAAGTTCACAATAGCAGAACTAAACAAAAGGGAATGAAGTCGGATGAAAAAGCCAAAGGTTATTATTTTAGGTGCAGGCTATGGTGGTATTATTACGAGTAGAGAGCTAGAAAATACACTAAACAATGGCGAAGCAGAAGTTACTTTGATTAATAAGCATGATTATCACTATATATCAACCCAGTTGCATAAGACAGGTGCTGGTACAGCGTTAGATGATAAAGTTGCCCTACACATCCCAGATTTACTGAAGAAAAATATCGTTAATTTTAAAAAGGGAATTGTCCATCACGTGGACTTTAACAGCAAAACAGTGATTTTAGAAAATAATGAAACGCTAGAATTTGATTATCTATTGATTGCACTTGGATTTGATGTGGATACATTTGGTATCCCTGGTGTGGAAGAAAACGCCTTTAAGATTCGTAGCTTTAGAAGTTCTAAGGCTATTCAACATCATATTCAGCATCAATTTGAAAAGTATGCTGAAGATAGAGATTTATCTCGTCTTACATTTATCGTGGCGGGAGCTGGTTTTACCGGAATTGAAATGGTTGGGGAGTTAATTGATCAACTGCCTAAGCTTTGTAGAAAGCATGGGATTCCTTTAGAGAATACAAGAATTGTAAACGTCGAAGCTTCTGATAAAATATTGCCGTTCTTTGATCAAAAGTTAATTGACTTCACAACATCCTATTTAAAAAAGAATCGCGTCGAAGTGGTAACTTCAACAAAGATTGTTGAGTGTACGAGTGAGGCAGTTATTCTTGATAATGGTTATCAAGTACCTGCAAGAACACTAATCTGGTCCGGAGGAGTAAGGGCTAATCGACTTTTGGAAAAATGGAATCTAAATCTCGTAAGAGGGAAAATTCCTGTCGACCAATATTTACGCGTGAAAGAACTGGATGGTGTTTTTTGTGTAGGAGATGCGTCCTACTGTGTGAATGACGATCAAACTCCACTAGCCGCAACAGCTCAAGTGGCGATCCAACAAGCGCAAGTGTGTGGACCAAATCTAGCAGCTGCGATTCGCGGTCATGCCCTACAGCCATTCATGTATAGCCATAAAGGAACGGTGGCATCAATTGGAAGCCGTGCAGCTGTTGGGAATGTTTTTGGAATGAAAATAACCGGCCGTTTCGCTGCCTTTATGAAACAAGTGGTTGAAGCTCGATATTTATTTGTGCTTGGTGGACCATTGTTCATGGTAAAAGAATTGTTGAATTTAAATGCGAAGAAGGGCTATACTAAAACCGTTTCTTCTAGATAAAAGACTAAGAGAGTCTCCATTCGGAGGCTCTCTCAATGTATCTAAGTTGTTTAGACCGGAATCGTCACGATTTTATCATCCGTCTCGAGCTCATATATTGGAAGTATGATGATAAAAGTTGTACCTAGACCAAGCTCACTTTCGACTGAAACTTTGCCTTTTAATTGCTCAATGATTTGAAAGGAAATGGTTAAGCCGATTCCAGTTCCTTTATCTTTCGTTGAATAAAAAGGGGTACCAACGCGCGAAAGATGTTCTTTCGTCATCCCTTCACCATTATCTGAGATCTTAATGATGACATGTCTATTTGCCGAAAAAGCCGAGATAATAAGTCTACCGCGTTGTTTCATGGCTTCAATGCCATTTTTAATGATATTGATAAAAACTTGTTTGATCTCGTCAGCATTTCCTTTTATAAAGAGATCTGGCTCTATTATAGAGTTGATTTCGATGTTTTTTATATTCGTATAAGAAGTCATTAGTTCGATTGTTTTTGATAATTCTTCACTAATGTTAACAAGGTGAGAGCCTTTGTCATTTGGTTTCGCTAATGAAAGATAATCATTTATAATGTCTTGGGCTCGATGTAGTTCAGATAAAGAGATATCAATATATGTACGTTGCTGTTCAGTGATATTTCCATCCTTCCTCATTAGCTGTAAAAATCCATTGATAGTAGTCATTGGGTTTCGAACCTCATGGGCAACAGATGCAGCAAGTTGGCTAATGATGTTAAGTTTTTCAGAACGTTGCAATTCCCGATGTAGTTTGATTTGTTGCTTGAAATTTTCGATAAGAACGAAAACAAGTATTAAGGTAAACCATGTAATAAAGGAAAAAACGAACATCGTTAAAATGTGGTCAAATTGTTTATTATGAATTAATGAATAACTCCGAGTAAGTGTAACGATCCAATAGACAATACTGATTGCCAAAAGGCTCTTTTTTAAGGGAAGCGTTTTAAATTTTTTGCTTAAAAAATTTAAAATAATTGCCATGATGGCATAGTTTAAAAGGGTGATGAATATATGAGATTGTCCTAACCATTGTAAATATAGAAGCATAATAAGGATGGTCGCAATTCCTTGCCACAGGCCAAGATATATAAAGGCAACTATAATCGGAATAATACGAAAATCATAAACGAATCCATTAGCATAAGACACAGGAAATGAAATCGTTAATAGGAGAATCAAGACAACTAATGCGAATATCCTACCTTTATGTGTTTGCATTGTATAGATATTTTTGAGAATGGCCAGAAAGTAGTATAGCAGAATGGGAAAAATCACAAGTAATACATGATATAGTATGTGACCAATGTTCTCAAGCAAAATATAAAATCCCTCCCCCAAAACATATATGATCTCTTTCTCTTAATTTCTACAATTATAGATATAATCCTTCAAATGTTCTGTGATTCTAACAAAATTTCCTAAAATTCGGTTCCGTCTCTCGTACAAAAACTAGGATAATAGTCAAGAGATAATATCTATAGGTGGTATCCTTTTCTTGTTTGCCATATACTAGGAAATGTAGTTTACTTTTTAGCGTTAAAGAGGTGCATGATGTTTTGGCAAAAAATATGGATCACACCACACAGTTTTTACTTTTAAAGACTTTAGGGATAGCGATAATTGGCGGAACGATTGCTTTCTTCATTCATCTTCCGATTCCATGGTTACTTGGTTCTATGGCTGCTGTATTAATCGCTTCTAGTCTTGGACTAAAATTATATTGGCCTCAAAAAATGAGGGATATTGGGATCATCATTGTCGGTTATTCTATTGGACTATCATTTACAAAAGAGGCAATAAAATTAATTATTGCACAGCTTCCATCCATTTTCCTAAGCACAATCATTGTCATCAGCTTTTGCGTAGGGCTGGCATTCATGATTTCGAAAGTGACGAAATTAGATTTTCCATCCGTTTTGATTGGAAGTATTCCGGGAGGACTTTCACAAATGCTCCTTTTAGGTGAGGAGATAAAAAATATTAATTTATCGATTGTCACATTTTTACAAGTATCTAGATTAATCCTGATTATTATTTTTGTCCCACTGTTTGTATTCAGTCCATTTGTGGCAAAAGAAGAGGCTGTTTCTGCAACCATCATTCATTCTCCAACGGTACGCTGGGGTGATTTATTCCCAGATATACTCGTGTATATCCCAATCTTGCTCCTTTCTATTTTTATCGCCAAAAAATTGAGATTGCCTACTCCGTTCTTGGTTGGTCCTATTTTTGCAACAGCGGTCATTGGCTTATGTGGATATTTTGGCCCAACTCTTCCATCAACAGTGTTGGATGTTTCTCAATTGATGATTGGAGCTTACATAGGATTATTAATTCATCTAGAAGAAATTGAATACAAAATGAAAATGATTAGTGTTGCGATTAGTTCAGGGGTTTTATTATTACTCGGCTCCTGGGGGATGAGTTGGCTCCTTTCCCATTTAAAAAATATTCCTTTTTCTACGAGTACACTCAGCCTTGCCCCAGGTGGAATGGACCAAATGGGAATTATCGCAGCTGAAATTCACGCCGACCTCTCCATTGTTGCTGGTTATCAATTATTTCGCTTGTTCTTTATCTTTTTTGTTGTTCCGCCTATTTTAAGGTGGTTTGTATTTTATCTCTATAGAAAGAAAGATGTAGTAGTAACGCAGCAACATGGTGCAAAATAACGGCATCTCTAACGGAAAACGGAACCTAAATGGGTTCCGTTTTTTCATATTGGTACAAAATTTGCATAATCAGTTATGTATAGAAATAGAGGGAGGGGTATGATGACTTACCAAAATATATTGACGGACATTGATGAGAAAATAGGTGTAATTAAAATCAACCGACCTGAAGTGAGAAATGCTCTTGATGCCACCACACTGCAAGAAATAGGGGATGTACTAGAGCGTTGGGAAAATGAGGAGTCTGTGCAAGTGATTGTCATTACTGGAGAAGGAGATAAATCTTTTGCTGCAGGCGCTGATATAAAGCAATTAAAAGAGAGGAAGCCAAAAGATGCATTACTTCCAGGAAATCAAGGGCTTGCTCAACAAATTGAAAATAGCAGCAAAGTTACGATTGCTGCGATTAATGGATATGCCCTTGGCGGAGGATGTGAGTTAGCCTTAGCTTGTGACATACGAATCGCAGTTGAGCATGCAAAAATTGGACTGCCAGAACTGAACTTATCCATTATTCCGGGAGCAGGGGGAACACAAAGATTAGCTAGAATTATTGGCAAAGGTAGAGCAGTAGAAATGATATTAACTGGTGATATAATTTCTGCCCAGAAGGCGGAACGGATCGGCCTTGTGTCAACAGTTGTCCCAAAAGAAGAGTTGTGGAATGCTGTACAGGATTTAGCGTCAAAGATCGTAAAGAAAGGACCACTTGCATTAACATTAGCTAAATTGGTGATAAATCAAGGATTTGATGCTGATTTAAAAACAGCTCTGATGCTGGAGAAGTTTGCCCAATCCATTTTGTTTAGCACGGAAGACAAACGTGAAGGTATAAATGCATTTCTAGAAAAAAGAGAAGCAAATTTTAAAGGGGAATAATATGTAAAGTTTCAGAACGTCACTGTTCAATTAATAAACAAGAAAAAATTGGAGAACGTTGAAAGCTTACTATACGAGTTTTAAATATTGGCACATTTCATGCAAGAAATGAAAGTGTTTACAAGATATAAACCGTATGAATGGGAGGAGAAATACAAATGGACTTTAATCTTACAGAAGAACAACAAGAATTACAGAAATGGGCGAGAAACTTTGCAAAAGAAAAATTTTCTGAAAAAGCATATACATGGGTAAAAAACGGTGAAGTTCCATGGGAAAATGCAAGAATCCTTTCGGAGTATGGATTAATGGGCATGACTCTATCTGAAGAGGATGGAGGGCAAGGTTTGCCGTTAATCGATGCCATTATTGTCATGGAAGAAATTGCAAAGGTATGTCCAAATACAGCGGATATGTTTCAGGTGGGGAATTTTGGTGCCATAAGACAATTAGCTGCTTATGGGAGCAGAGAACTTAAGCAAAGAGTATTGCCGCAAATTCTAGGAGGAGAAAAATTGATATCTGTAGCAATGTCTGAACCAAATGCAGGTTCTGCTGTAACGGATTTAAGTACAAGAGCAAAAATTGAGGGAGACAAAGTTATTATAAACGGTACAAAGGTTTTTAATACACATGGTCCTCATAATTCTTACTATGTTGTCTGGGTACGTTTCGGTGAAGGTGTTAAAACCTCTGGTGCGATTTTAGTAGAAAGGAACTCGCCAGGATTTACAGTTGGAAAAACGGAGACTCATATGAGTGGTGAAGAACATTGTGCCCTATATTTTGAAGATTGTGAGGTTCCTGTTGGAAATATCCTCGTGCCTGAAGATGGTTTTAGAAGATTGTTTACGATGTTCAATATTGAAAGAATGGGGAATACTGCTAGGTCTCTAGCACTTGCTCAATCTGCTTTTGATTTAGCGGTAGAACATGCGAAAGAAAGAAAACAATTTGGGAAACCATTAGCTGAATTTCAAGGTATCCAATGGAAAGTGGCGGAAATGAAAATGAAGTTGGATGCTGGACGACTATTGCTCTATCGTGCAGCAACAAATGCAGATAAAGGGGCTCCAAGTCCACTTGAATCATCGATGGCAAAGGCATATATCAATACAACCGCATTTGAAGTAGCAAATGAAGCTGTCCAAATCTTCGGAGGATATGGGTATTCGACTGATTACCCGCTAGAATACATTTTTAGAAGAGTAAGAGGATGGATGATTGCAGGTGGGACACCTGAAATGATGAAGAATAAAATTGCTGAAGAAGTATTTGGAATGAGATTTAGTCAAAGAAAATAATCAAGAGTAGGAGGAAATGAATTGGCTAAAAATAATACAATTATTCAATCGACAGCTGCTGATACTCAATCTCCTGCTAGTCATTTTTTAATGGAGTTTGAAGGGGCGGACCTGCTAAGAAAATTTGAGTTACCTATTGCTAAGTCCAAATTAGCCACCACTCAGGCAGAAGCAAAAGAATTTGCAGAAGCAATCGGTTATCCCGTAGTTCTCAAAGGAATGTCAAAAGATATCATTCATAAAACAGAAGCAGGAATTGTTAAATTACCTATACAAAACGAAACAGCGTTAGTTGAGGCATATAATGAAATAATTGAAAACGCTTTAAACTACAACCAAGAAGCGAAGATGGAAGGAGTACTTGTACAAGAGCTAGCACCTAAAGGAACAGAACTCTTGTTAGGGATCAAAAAAGATCCCACTTTTGGTCATCAACTTATTGTTGGACTTGGTGGCACGCTTGTAGAGATCATGAAGGATTTCTCCATGAGAATGATGCCCGTAACCGTTCAAGACATAAAAGAAATGTTGAAAGAGCTTAAAGGGTATCCGATTTTGGATGGTTATAGAGGAAAAAGAGGAATTAATAAGCAATTATTATATTCCATTTGTTTATCACTTAACGACTTAGTAGAATCAACGCCTGAAATTGAAGAATTAGATTTAAATCCGGTTATTTTTAATGGGGATCAAGCGACTATTTGTGATGTGCGGATCCTAATGGGTACTCCATCAATGGGGGAAGCGAAAGAAAGGGATTTATCCTATGTAGAACACATGATTAATCCAACTTCCATTGCGGTCATCGGTGCATCTACGAACGAGAAGAAAAATGGTGGCAGACTTCTAAGATATATTATCGAAAATGGATATAAAGGGAAGTTATATCCGATAAATCCTAGAGCTGATCAAATTATGGGATATCAAGCTTTTCCAAGTCTTTTGGATATACCGGGTGAAGTGGAACTAGCTTGTATTATTGTTGGGGCAAATCATGTTCCGAGTGTCATGGAGGAATGTGTCGCAAAAGGGGTTAAAGCAGCGATTATTTATTCATCTGGTTTTGCTGAGATCGGAGAAGATGGGAAAGTTCTCCAAGAAAAGATTTTATCTATCGCTAAAAAGGGCAATATTCGTGTCCTTGGTCCCAATTCAATTGGAATTGCCAGTCCAAGTCTTAATATTTATACAGCGTTTGGAGCAGCACTTGAATCAAATGTTAAGATTCCGGGGAATATTGGATTTGTCTCACAGAGTGGTGCCATGGGGAGCGCATTACTAAGCAGAGCATGGGAGCAAGGAGCGGGATTTAGCCGTTGGATTAGTGTAGCTAATGAAGCGGATTTATCAACAGCTGATTTTGTTGAAGTATTAGCAGCAGACGAATTAACTAAAGTCATTACTGTTTTTATGGAAGGTCTGAAAAATCCAAAAGCATTCAAAAAAGCTATGGCAAAAGCATTAATAGCTGAAAAACCTGTTTTAGTGTATAAAACAGGGAGATCAAGTATTGGAAAACGAGCCGTTCAATCTCACACAGGGTCTATTGCAGGTGATGACGCAGTTTATTCGGCAGCATTCAAAAAATTTGGTGCCTTGAGAATTCAACGCTCAGATGAAATTATCGATGTCTCACGTGCATTTACGGTACAGCCATTACCAAAGGGGAAGAGGATAGGTGTGATTACAGCATCTGGAGGAGCTTGTAGCATTATTGCTGATTTATGTTCTGAACGCGGTTTAGAAGTACCTGAACTAACCAATACTGCCGACAAAATTAAAGAATTAATCCCGCCCTTTGGCTCAGCGCAAAATCCTGTCGATGTTACCGCAGAAGTGATTGCGAAACCGGAAATGTTCAAGAAAGTCGTCGAAACCTTGATAGAGGATGAAGAAATTGATGGTGTGATCGTTATGCTGACGACGAATGCTGACCCAGGGGCAACGATTATCGCCAATGCATTAATTGATGTATTTAAAAATCATGATAAACCATTAGTCGTCGGCAGACTAGGGGCAGACATGATTGCTCCACAGGCGATGGCGCGATATAGCACAGAAAATTTTCCCGTTTACCCAACTCCGGAACGAGTTGTGAGTGTAATGGACTATCTTGTTAAATATAGTGAAATTTTAAAGACTCACCGTGCTTCTTCAAAATTGTTTTAAAACAATGGGAATCTACGATCTTATCAAATAATGAAAATGATGGAATGAACATCGATAAGGGGAGGGACAAAGATGTCAAATATTGCTGTCATTGGAGCAGGAGTCATGGGGCGTGGCATTGCCTACACAGCTGCATTAGCAGGGAATAATGTCTATTTACAAGACTTGCATGCAAACGTGCTAGACGATGCACAAGCCTATATCCAAAAAGAACTGGAAAAATCGGTAGGAAGAGGGTATGTGAACCAAGATATAGCTGATGAAACGCTGCGCCGATTGTCCTTTACCACAAATATAGAATCAGCAGCATCTGATGCAGATCTTGTTATCGAAGCAGTGATCGAAAAAATGGAAGTGAAAATGAACGTTTTTAAGGAACTTGATCGAATTTGTCCGCCTCATACGATTTTGGCTACCAACACATCAACCATGAGCCCTACAGAAATTGGTGCACAAACCTCTCGTCCAGGAAAGTGCGTGGCAATGCATTTCTTTAATCCTGCTCATAAAATGAAGCTCGTAGAAATTGTAAGGGGTTTAGATACAACTAATGAAACGTATGAAAAAGTGAAGAGCATTGCCTTGACAATGAAAAAAGAAGTTGTTGAAGTCAATGAATTTCCTGGTTTTGTGACGAGTCGAATGAATTGCCTAATTGGTAATGAAGCAATGAATATGCTAATGGAGGGTGTCGCTTCGGCTGAGGACATCGATAAAGCTCTCAAGTTAGGCTTAAATCATCCGATGGGTCCATTAGAATTGGCAGATCTGGTTGGACTTGATTCTCGTCTTCGTAATATGGAATACCTTTATCAAACACTTGGTGAAAAATATCGCCCTTGCCCTCTGTTAATAAAATATGTTAAGGCTGGAAGACTTGGGAGAAAATCGGGGAGAGGTTTTTATACGTATACAGATGAAAAGGGGGGAGTTAAGTGAGAGATGTTGTCATCGTCGATTCCGTTCGTACCGCTATTGGAAAAATAGGTGGAAGTCTACAAGATGTTGAAGTAGATTTTTTAGCTGCAAAAGTAATCAATGGAATTATTGAACGAACCGGAATCGAAAAGCAAAGCATCGAGGAAGTCATTTTGGGTCATGGAAAGCAAAGTACGGATACACCGAACTTAGCAAGAGTTGCATCGCTAAGGGCAGGACTTCCAGTTGAAATTCCTGCTTACACGGTTCATAGACAATGTGGTTCAGGTCTCCAAGCGATTAATAATTCAGTTCAGCAAATACAATGTGGTCTTTCTGATTGTATTATTGCTGGAGGGGCGGAAAGTATGAGTACAGCTCCTTATTATATCCGTCATGGACGTTTTGGTTTTAAATCAGGGAATGGAGAAATTTTGGATCCAAATACAGAAAGTCAGCCCCGCTCTCAGCCGATAGAACAGTATGGGCATTTAACCATGGGGTATACAGCAGAAAATCTTGCTGAAATATACGATATTTCACGAGAAGAACAAGATGAATTTGCCTTAAGAAGTCAACAACTTGCCCTTCAAGCGATTGAGAAAGGTATTTTTCAGAAGGAAATAGTTGATTACGAGATCATTAGAAAAAAAGATAAAATAATTTTTAATACAGATGAACATCCGAGAAATACATCATTAGAGAAGCTTTCAAAACTTGCTCCTGTATTTAAGAAGAACGGAACGGTCACAGCAGGAAATAGCAGTGGAAGAAACGATGGTGCCGCTGCACTTTTACTTATGTCTAGTGAGTCTGCAAAAACGCTTGGGATCAAGCCAAAAGCAAAAGTCATTGCTCAGGCGGTGGCTGGAGTTGCACCTGAGCAAATGGGAATCGGTCCTGTTCCTGCTACATTAAAAGCATTACAGATGGCAGGACTCACATTTGATGATATTGGGTTAATTGAGCTAAACGAAGCGTTCTCAGCTCAATCCTTAGCAGTTTTAAAGGAATGGAATATAGATGCGGAAAAAGTCAATGTCAATGGTGGTGCAATTGCATTAGGACATCCAATTGGTGCATCTGGGGCAATCCTTATGACAAAGCTTCTTCATGAAATGGAGCGCCGTGGTGAAAAGTATGGACTTGTTACTTTATGTATTGCTGGTGGTTTGGGAATAAGTACGATAGTGGAAAATTTACAAGTGTAGTGTAAAGAGGCTCTAGACATAACTAACTTCAAATCATGAGAAAGGTGAATCCTGAGGGTACTCAAATTCACCTTTCTCTATTTTTGTATTCGATTTTCCTCGTACAAAAAAATCGTGTGAATCGCCAATTAGCCTTCAAGAATCCAATCGATTTCCGGTTTGCCTAAATTTCTACTAGAAGACCCTATTTTGCTCCAACCATCTCTTACCCTTAAGCGGAATTTTTCCTGTTATCTCCTCGATGGACTTCCTTTTAGGGAAAATAACGGAAGATTTTCCGCTTATGGAAGGCAAAATCGTTTGTTTTGGCATTTTTTGAGGGAATAGCAGGAATTTTTCCTGTTATTTTGGCTCTTTTTCATGATGGTTGCTCATTAAGCGGAATTTTTCCTGTTATGTTTTCATACCGATACGCCAACTGCGAGGGAATTTATCGACTCCAAATTAGAATCAAAAAGTCGTGACCCTGACTTTTTGACCTAGCCTTTATATTTTTTGTTTTGAACACAAATTTAAAATATTAAATTTTCTAATAATATGATAATATGTACAAGTAACTAGTTAGAAAAATGGACACATCGTTTAAAATTCAAACGTTAATTTTGTTTGATGACCATTTTTCCATCTACAATCGTATAGTGAATTGAACAAAGAAAGGAGATTTTTTGATGAATCCTAGGCTTATTATGACAGCTGGTTATCCAGAGCTAGTTGAAATGATCCAAAAGGTTTCTACTGATCTTCAAATTGAGGTGACAGTCATTGAAGGGATTTTGACTGAAGCAGCTCAAAAAGTAAAAGAGATGGTTGATTACGGAAATTATGAAGTGGTGATTAGTAGGGCGGGAACGGCACGGGCAGTAAAGAGTATGGTAGATTTACCGGTTGTGAACCACGATTCGGATCAATTTGATATTTTGCAAGGATTTATTCGCGCCAGACAATTGGGTGAGAGGGTGTGTTTTATTACATATCCGGAAGAAGGTTTTCTATTTGATTTTGACGAGATGATGAAGGTGATTGGATTTGAGGTAACGATTTTACCATATAATTCAGCTCAAGAACTAGAAGAGCAGATAAAAGTTGCAAAAGAAATGGGAATTGATGTGGTCCTTGGTGGTGGAATCCGCTCAGCTCAAATTGCTAAGAAGCATGGTATGAAGAGTATGTATTTGACCGCAAGTGAAAGAACGATAAAAAGATCTCTGATTTTAGCCAATAAAGTAGCCGAGGATCGCATTTTACTGAAGGAAAAGGCCGTACGTCATAATGCGGTCATTAATGCATCTGAAGAGGGGATTCTTTTTATAAACCGAGATGGAGAAATTGAATCGTGTAATCCGGCGGCTGAACAAATCCTGAATGTAAAGGCTGAGAATGTAGTTGGAAAGAATATGGAACAAATTTCCGATGTGCAATTACCAAGTTTTTTACGTGAAAAAGACATTTATTTAAGCAGTGGGAATTTCACACGAAAAAACTTGAATGTCACGTTTGAACCAGTTCTAGTTGAGGATAAGAGAATTGGAACCGTTATCACTTTTCGTGAAGTTAGTAAAATACAAAAATTAGAAAATAAGATTAGAAGAGAGCTTCATTTAAAAGGGCTTGTAGCTAAGTATTCATTTTCTGACATCGTTCATCAGAGTAAAAAAATGAAAGATATTATTCAGTTAGCAAAAGAGTATTCCAATACCGATTCGACTGTCCTCATCATTGGCGAGAGTGGAACTGGAAAAGAGTTATTTGCACAGAGTATACATAATGCTAGTAAAAGAAAAGATGGACCATTTGTTGCTGTAAACTGCGCTGCATTACCTGAATCTATTTTAGAAAGTGAATTATTTGGGTATGCGGAAGGGGCTTTTACAGGTGCTAGCAAGGGTGGTAGACAAGGTTTATTTGAACTGGCTCACGGAGGAACGATTTTTCTGGATGAAATTGGCGAAATCCCATCTCATATACAAACGAGATTATTAAGAGTGTTACAAGAAAAAGTAGTTATGAGAATTGGCGGAGACCGGGTGACACCTGTTGATATAAGGATTGTTGCCGCAACAAACCGAAAACTATGGGATTTAGTAAAAGAAGAGAAGTTTCGACTTGACCTCTATTTTCGATTAAGCGTCCTCCATCTTGAAATTCCTCCATTATTTCAACGAAGCGAGGATATCCCATTATTAGTGAATGCACTTTTAAAGAAACAGGGAGCTACTTTTATGTTTGAAGAGCTGCCAGAGCAACTACGCACCTTCTTTACTTCCTATCATTGGCCAGGAAATATTAGACAATTAGAAAATATTATCGAGAGACTTCACTTAAGACAACAAAGCTTAAATTTTTCAGGCAAAGAATTTATTCATGAAATTTTTATGGAAACAGAAACCGATAAGCAACAGACGAAAAATGGACTAGTCGTTAAATTAGGAACAATGGAAGAAATTGAACAACAGGTTATTCAGAACATGTTAGAAAGATACAACCAAAATCGAACATTAGTAGCCGAAAAGCTTGGAATCAGTAGAACGACATTGTGGAAAAAATTGAACGGATGAGTTTGGGAACAAGGTGTTCGGAAAATGAACGACATTTTTAAATATGTTTAAAAATTAAACTATTATTTAATTTCGCTATGCAAAATGTGTTAAATTAATCGTATTTAAATATAACTGGTGAATTAGCACGCTTCTTGCTATAAAGTATTAAGAAGAATTTTACGAATATTCGCTATATGAGCCAAAATATTCCATTGTGCAAGGATGGTGAAATCAATGGAGAAGAGTGTCGAAATGACTCTTGAAAACGGAGTAGCCAGCATTTTCTTCAATGAACCGAACTCTTTAAATGCATTAAGTAAGAAGTTAAAAGATGATTTAAAAGGCGCATTAGATCTTATTGAACAAGAACCAAATGTTAAAGTGGTTATTTTTGCAGGGAAAGGAAGAGCGTTTTGTGCAGGTGGAGACGTCAAGGCGATGCAAGCAGAATATGATCCGATCGAAGTGAAAAAAGGGATGGAAGTCTCCTCAACAATCATTGAGAGAATTCGTGATTTACGTAAAATAACCATTTCGGCAGTACAAGGATATGCAGCAGGAGCTGGAATGAGCTTAGCGATTGCTTCTGATATTGTAATTGCAGAAGAAAATGCCAAATTTGTTCTATCCTTTAAAAATGTAGGTTTAATCCCTGATTTGGGACTTCATTATCATCTCCCGAGAATGGTTGGTGAATGGAAAGCGAAAGAGTGGATTTGGTCAGGGAAAAAATTGACTGCTCAAGAAGCATGTGAAATTGGTTTTGTTCATGAAGTGGTGACGGAAGGTTCATTAATTGAAAAGGCAAATGAGATAGCAAATGAGTTAATGAATGGGCCCATTCAATCCTTCATTTTGTCGAAATTGCTTATCAATCGTTATCAAAATGCAAGTTTCACAGAGATATTAGAAAAAGAAGTCGATACTCAAACCATCATCAAGGGTGGTAGTGAACATAAGGATGCTGTTGCGGCATTTTTTTCAAAATAGTAGATAAAGCGTTTTCAAATGGTTTTCTTTATAGCGTATGAGGAGTTGTATGAAAATGAGAGCGATGACAGAAGAGTTAGCAAACCATGTAGCTAACTATAAAAAGATGACGTTGACAGAAGATATTCTCCAGCAAGTGAAAAGGGTTTTACTTGATTATTTCTGTTGTGCTATCACAGGTTCGCAAACAGTTGTGAGTAAACAGGTCTTTCAAACATTACTGGAATTAGAAGGAGAAGGGGACTATCATGTCATTGGCCATAAGAAAAAACTATCAAAAACAAATGCGGCTTTTATAAACGGAACGATTGCTCATAGTCTAGATTTAGATGATGGACATACGAAAGGCTCGATTCATCCTGGTACAGTGGTCTTACCACCTCTCCTTGCAGAAGCAGAGAAAGGAAAACCAAATTTCGATTTATTAGCAAGGGCGATTGTGATTGGATACGATGTCTGTTTGAGAATTTCTTCGGCTCTTCATCCTTCTTCACGGAAAAGAGGGTTTCATAATACACCTGTGGCGGGGATATTCGGTGCTGTTGCTGGCCTTTGTGTCCTGAATGAACTTAATAAAAAAGAAGTTCAAAATGCTTTTGGGATTGCAGCCAGCTTTGCTGGTGGAATATTTGCTTTCTTAGGCACGGGAGCAGAGGTAAAACGAATTCATCCTGGTCAGGCTGCTCGAGATGCACTATTGGCTGTGGAACTTTCGCTTAACGGGTTGACGGGTCCAAAGTCGGTATTAGAATCTGAAAATGGTCTTTTTCAAGCTTTTGCTGGCGCAGATATTTCAAGCGAAAGATTATTACAAAACTTAGGAAAAACCTTTGAGATTTCGAATATTTACTTTAAACCATATCCATGTTGCAGACATATTCATTCTTCAGTAGATGCAGTCTACAAGTTAAAAGAAAAGAATGAAATTAAGGTAGAGGATATTGTACGTATTCGAGTAGGGGTAAATAGTATTGCTTATAAGCATCGACATCATGAATGTCAGTCACTCCTTGATGCACAAATGAGCCTGCCGTATACAGTAGCACTTGCTCTGTTATATCCAACACTGGAAATTGGTCATTTTGCTCCTGAGAATTCAACAAGCCAATGCAGAAATTTGGCCAGTAAAGTAGAAGTGTATATCGATGAATACGCAGAAACAGTGTATCCAAATGAAAGAGCAGCAAAAGTAGAAATAAATGTTGCAGACGGATCGACTTTAATGGAGTTAATTCACAATCCATTAGGTGAACCATCACACCCGTTAGACGATGCTCAATTAGCAGCGAAATTCTATGGGAATTGTAAATCAATTATTGGAGAAGAAAAGACAGAAGAAATGATCGCAAATATTTTCAATATAGAAAAGGAGATTGATTTTCTCTATAAATCGTTTCATAACAACAATATTGCAACCGATTACAAAGGTTGGATCAAACATTCAAAGGGAGTGAGCAAGTGAAAAAAATAGATGTGCTGAACCCTGTTGCTGTGACAGTGAAAAAAGATAAAAAGGAAGTTTCCAAGCTTGAACAGCTTGAAGGGAAATATGTCGCTTTTCTTGATAACTTAAAACCCCAATCTGATAAAGTGCTGAATGGAATTCGTGATTATTTTGAAGAGAAAGGTATTAGAACAAAAGTATTTAAGAAAATAGATACTCCTACAGCAGTGCCAGAGATAGTGGTGCAAGAGATCCAAGATAAATATCATGCTGTGATTACTGGAGTCGGTGACTGAGGATCCTGCACATCATGGAGTGTCCATGATTCGATTACGTTTGAAACTTTAGGAATTCCTACTGTGACGATATGCTCGGAAGTGTTCCAGCCGTTAGCATCAATGGAAGCAGAAGCAAAAGGTTTTCCAGATCTAGTCATTAAAGAAGTTCCACACCCACTCGGTAGTTCCTCAGATGAGCAAGCATACCAGTATGGGCTTACTATTGCCGATGAAGTGGCTAGTGCTTTGACTGAAACTTCAATGAAGACAGATGAATGCTCTCATGAACAAGATTTTGAACCGATATCATTTGAAATTAACGCCGGACCGCTTGATTTCTTCGAGAGCGTTAACGAATATTTTTACGAGCAAAAATGGTCAGATGGTTTGCCGATTATTGCTCCTATACCAGATCGAGTCAAAGCCATGCTTGAACAGACTACACTTAGTCCAAATGACTCACTTGGTGAATTTCCACCTTCATGGGCAGTCACAACAGTGGAAAAGGTCGCGATTAACGCAGTAATGGCAGGCTGTAAACCAGAATATTTTCCAGTTGTTTTAACAGCTGTGAAGGCGTTATTAGATAAAAAATTTAATCTATATGCAATCCAAGCAACTACGAATCCGGTGACGCCATTAATTGTTGTGAATGGTCCAATCGCTAAACAATTAAAAATGAATAGTAAAGCAAATGTATTCGGGCAAGGGAATATGGCTAATCTCACAATTGGCAGAGCGATTCGACTATGTATGCTAAATATTGGGGGAGCATTGCCAGGTGAAATGGATAGGGCAACACAAGGTCAACCTGGAAAAATTAGCTTTTGTATAGCTGAAAATGAAGAGGATAATCCATGGAACGCCCATCATATTGATTTAGGATACACTTCTGAACAAAGTACGGTGAGTGTATTCGGTGTAGCTGGCACCCATAATATTCTTGAGCAAACAAGTACAAATGCCCAAAATTTATTGATTATGATTGCAGGTTCGATGACACCGTTAGGAATCAATAATATGACGATCGGGGGAGAAGTCTTATTAGTATTTTCTCCAGAACATGCAAAACTCATAGAAAAATGTGGGTATTCTAAAAAGGATGTTCAAAAATTTCTTTATGATCAGGCACGTGTTCCAATCAGTATGTTCCCTGAGGAAACGAGGAAGCAGCAGCTCTTTAAGAGAAGAGAAAAGTGGTTTGCAAATGTTCCTGAATATTATTCAGTTCCAGTGGTCGATTATTTAGAAGACATCAAAATACTAGTTGCTGGTGGAGATGGAGCGCACACAACGTTTATGCCATCATTTGGAGCAGCGAGTCGAACGGTGACAAAGTTAATAGAGTGAGAGCTTATAAAGAAAAGGCTGTCTTGAAGTAGTAGGGGACTGTTCACAGCTTAATAAAATGAGAGATATTTCCGCACATGATGGATGCTTGATTGGGGATCGGTTAGAAATGGAACAACTGTAGAAAGTGAGGGGACAATATGGTAAAAAAGATCGTTTTCATTATCGCATTGGCGACTTCGTTATTCACCATTTACACAGCAACCTTTGGACAATTCACACCCGTACTTCAGCGTGGAATTTTCATAGGATTGATGTTGCTACTGGTATTTTTACTATATCCAACTAGCAAAAATAAAAAAATACTCCGAATTATCGATGTAATGGCGATAGTGGGAGTCATTTCTTCCATTGTTTATTTATATATATCGTATCCAACCATTGAAAGTAGAATTGGCTATGTGAATCATGCTGATACGATTTTTGGCCTTATTTTGGTTGTACTTCTGTTAGAAGCATGTAGACGTGTGACAGGATGGGCATTAACGATTATCGCTGGAATCTTTTTGGCCTATGGCTTTTTTGGATACTTAGTTCCTGGCTTTTTTGGTCATGAAGGCTACACATTAGCTCGACTCATGTCAACGATGTTTTTAACGACCGAGGGAGTTTTTGGTTCAGCCCTTGCAGCAGCGGCTACGTTTGTAGCGATGTTTATCATTTTTGGAACCTTTCTCGAAAAGGGAGGGGCAGGTCAAGTATTCATTGATTTAGCCATGGCAATTGGTGGACGAAAAAGAGGAGGTCCAGCCAAAGTTGCGATATTTGCAAGCGCCTTAATGGGTTCTGTGAACGGAAGTCCTGTTGCGAATGTTACGACTACTGGAGTATTTACGATCCCATTAATGAAGAAAGTGGGATATAAAAAAGAAGTTGCTGGTGCCGTAGAAGCTGTTGCATCAACTGGAGGTTCTATTTTGCCACCGGTTATGGGAGCTGGTGCCTTCATCATGGCTGAAATGGCTGGGTTGCCATACTCAGCAATCGTAACAGCAGCTGTTATTCCAGCGTTATTGTATTACTTATCGATATATATGGTTGTTGATTTTGAAGCTGCCAAAAATAAGTTAGAAGGTTTATCAAAGGAAGAAATACCTGACCTTAAAGAAACGCTTAAAAAAGGGTTTTTGCTTTTGCTTCCGTTGTTTGTACTAATCTTCTTTTTAGTTTTCGCTAAAATGTCAGTTACGAGGTCAGCGTTATATTCGATCGTAGCGGTGATTCTTGTTAGTTTTTTTACGAAAGATAAGAAAATGGGCATCAGAACATTGATTGATACCCTTGTGACATCAGCAAAAAGTATGATTGTTGTATCGATTGCCTGCGGTACTGCTGGAATCGTTGTTGGGATTATTACGCTTTCCGGATTAGGGTTAAAGCTATCAGGAGTTCTCCTAGCTATAGGTGAAAACTCTTTATTCTTAACCCTATTACTAACGATGATTGGAGCCATAATTATTGGGATGGGGCTTCCACCAACACCTGCGTATATCGTCTTTTCAGTTTTAGCTACACCAGCATTAGTTCAATTAGGTGTTCCGTTACTTGCTGCCCATTTGTTTGTATTCTATTATTCTTGTTTTGCACCAATTACACCTCCTGTGGCATTAGCAGCTTTTACAGCCGCTGGGATTGCAGATTCCAAACCCTTTAAGACGGGGTGGATATCATTTTTGTACGCACTTCCAGCGTTTATCATTCCATTCCTGTTTATTTATGGTCCTGAGCTAATGGGAGAAGGCACATTACCATCGATTATCTATAGCGTAATAACGGCGTCAGTGGGAGTAATTGCAATGGGAGCAGCTTCAACAGGATGGTTCAGAAAGAATCTAGTCATAATTGAAAGGTTCATTTTGCTTAGTGGCGGGGTTACATTAGTTATTCCGGGATTAATGTCCGATTTAATTGGAGTTTTATTGATAGGTCTTGCCCTCTTTTTAATCCAAATTAGAAAACCTAAAGTAACGAATGTTAATAACAATAACCAAGTAAAAGAGGTATTGGAATGACAATCTATAACGAAACCATTAAAAAACTTTTAAATCAAGCGGTTGAATTTCATGTGCACTTTGCACCAGATGGATTAACGAAACGAAAGAACGATGCATTTGAACTTTTAAAAGAAGCAAAGGAAGTAGGAATGAGAGCTGTTGTGCTCAAGAACAAAAGCTTTGGCACAGGTGCGATCGCACAACTTGCGAATAAACATTGTGATGGTGCAAGAGCAATTGGCGGTATTACACTTGATTCAAGCGTTGGAGGTATAAATCCAGAAGCTGTAGCAATTGAAGCGGCAATGGGTTCAAAAATCGTTTGGATGCCAACCTATTCATCTAAAAATGATCCTCATTATATGGAAACAGAGAAACATAAAATTAGGAATGGTCTAATGATTGTCGATCAAAACGGTCAGCTACTTCCAGAAATAATTGAAGTGCTAGAGATTATAAAGGAGAATAATATGATTTTAGCAACTGGACATATTTCCCGAGACGAAATCTTCACATTATTTGATAAAGCCATTGAGATAGGGATTAATAAACTAGTTGTGAATCATCCTTTGACTCCATCAGTAGGGACTCGACTTTCGCTATCAGACCAAATCGAGCTTTCAAAACTCGGAGCTTATATGGATCACTGTTGGGTAGCAACGATGCCAAAGCATTCCCAGCTTCCAGTAACAGACTATATTACCGCTATTCGCAAGGTAGGGGTCGAGAAATGTATTATGTCTACGGATTTTGGTCAAATTCATAATCCGACACCATTGGAAGGATTCCAAGATATGGTTCAAACTCTTTTGCAGGAAGAATTTAAATTAGAAGAAATTGAACAGATGATTAAGAAAAACCCTGCTCAGCTTTTAGACATTGATAAAGGACTGAATTGAACAATGGTTACGGAGTTGAAGATCGGGTTCATCGGTTTCGGAGAAGTAGCAAGATCGATTTCAGAGGGATTAGGTGGGCAAGGGCATATAAAAATATTTGCCTACCATTATAAAGGACGTAATGTTTCGCAAGCGATGTTGCAAACAGCAGATAAACTAGGTGTTATGTTAATGGAATCAGAAGAGCAGTTAGCGAATGAAAGTGACGTCATTTTTAATGTGACGAGAGCAGATGTAGCAGTAGACTCAGCCCAAAAAATGTTGCCATTTTTAACCGATGCTCATCTCTATATTGATTTAAATAGTGCTAGTCCTATCATCATGCAAGAAATGGGAGAGCTCTTTAATAAAAAGGGGAAATCATTTATTGATGGTGTCTTAATGGCACCACTTCCCCAAACTAAACACGAAGTTCCTATCCTCGTTTCTGGAAAGAGCGCTATAAAGGTAGCAGATGTGTTACGGCCATTAGGAATGAATATCGAAGTTATAAAGGGGAGTCCCGGTACTGCTTCAAGCATTAAAATGATTCGTAGTCTTTTTATGAAAGGATTTGCAGCGCTAATAATTGAAACCTTTGTTGCGGCAAAACTTTCTAAAGACAGCTATGAAAACGTTATGGAATCACTAAAAGAAACGTTGAATACAATGTCCTTCGATCGGCTGTTAGACCGCTTCTTAACAGGAACTCAACAACATGCACAGAGAAGAGTGATTGAAATGGAAGAGGCCATATCTTATGTGTCTCAATTAGGAATGGAACCCGTCATGACAAAAACAACAAAAGAATTATTGCAATTAATCTCTGAAAAGAAAAAGAGCGCAAACAAGGATTTAAACAATACAAAAGATGAATTGTTTTTATTTTATAAACAGGTCTTTCATATGGAGGATAATCCATGAATGAAGATAAAGTGTTTTCCTATGAAATATTAAATGACTTTACGTATCAAATATTTTTGCAAGTTGGATTACGTTCGGAAGATGCAAAAACAATTGCTGATCATCTTGTAGGAGCAAGCTTAAGAGGTGTAGATTCACACGGATTAAGTAGAATCCCCATATATGCAAAGAGGATGAGAGAGGGACTTGTTACGATTGATGGAAAGATCGAAGTCGAGGAAAAGGGAGCAGCAGCAGCGCTTGTCAATGGAAATAACCTACCGGGTATATTAGTTGCACAAGCGTCTATAGAACTTGCGGTAGAAAAAGCAAAAAATACTGGAATTGCAATTGTTGGAGTTAAGCATTCAAATCACTGTGGGATGTTAGCAGCTTATGCAAAATATGCAGTTAATGAGAATATGATCGCTTTATTAACTTCAAATGCCTCTCCATCCATGGCACCATGGGGTGGGCAAGAAAAATTCTTTGGAACAAACCCGTTCTGCTACGGTCTTCCTGCTGGAGCGGAAGATGCCATCATTTTAGATATGGCAACGAGTGTAGTAGCGAAAGGAAAAATTAGGATTGCTGAGAAAATGAAAGAGAAAATTCCGGAAGATTGGGCGATTACACATGATGGCCGAAGAACAACAGATCCAACCGAAGCATTACAGGGGTTAGTCCTTCCAATGGCAGGACCAAAGGGATATGGAATCGTGTTATTAAATGACTTTTTGTCTGGAATTTTTACGGGAGCGAATTATGGACCTTATATTGCTTCAATGTTCGAATCAAAGAGGCAAGAGGTGGGACATTGTTTTATCGTCATGAGGCCTGATTTATTCCAATCACTTGAAGAGTATCAGAAAAAAGTAGATAACTATATATCGCAAATACGTCAGGTTCAAAAGATGAATGGAATTGAAAGAATTTATTTACCTGGTGAAATTGAAAGGGAAAAAGAAGCGATTCGAAGAGAAGAAGGAATTCCATTATCAAAGTCATTGTATCAAGAACTACGTGAAACTGGTTCAGAACTGGGCGTTACTCTGGAGACGTTAACGTAAAGGGGGGCATTACGTGACTAAATCGCTCAAACAGCAAAGTCCCTTTTGGGATTATATAAACATGGAGGAAGTCGTTTCAAAGAATGGGTATGGTGAGGTGGAAATTAATATTTTTCCTCAGCTATTGCAGCGTAGGGGGCATGTACATGGTGGAGTCATTGCTACACTTATAGATGCATCCATTGGTTGTGCTATACGTTCCCTACTTAAAGACGAAGAAATTTCTGCTACGATTGAGTTGAAAACGAACTATATAAGACCAGCAATTTCAGGGAAATTAATAGGCAAAGCAGAGATAGTGCAACGAGGAAAAACGATAGCAGTAGGTGAATCAAAAGTTTTCAATGATGAAGGAAAATTGATTGCAATGGGTGTCGCTACATTTATGATCAAGGAAAAGGGATGAAGATAGCTAAGTATTGGGATGATTTTCTTGTAGGAGACACGTACACAAGTGAGAAAAGGACAGTTTTGGAAGAAGATGTGGAGCGCTTTGCGGAAATCTCAGAAGATATGAATCCCTTACATCTTGATGAGAATTTTGCGAAAACAACTCCATATGGAAAGCGAATTGTTCATGGAATGTTGGTTCTTTCCAAAGTGACTGGACTTCATTATGGATTAGGTGTATTCAAGGGAACATCATTAGGAGTCGTAGAAATCCAATGGAAATTTAAAAAACCTGTTTTTATTGGAGACAGCATTCAGTTTGAAGCTCGGGTAGAAAATAAAATCGAGACTTCAAAAAAGGATAGAGGAATTCTCATACGTTCTATTTTAGTTAGGAATGAACATGGAGAAATTGTGCAAGAAGGTAAGTTTGTTAATTTAATCAGAAGAAAATGAATTTGATTTTGATATTAGACTAAAAAAAGGGGTCCTTAACAGTGCAATTATGGATGTTTCTAGGAATCCAACTAATCGTATCAATCGTTTTACAAGGAACGAAGCCCATTGTCTCTTTGTATGCCGATTCCTTAGGAGCATCATCTATTCAAATTGGAATTTTAGTCTCTGCATATGCTTTTCTTCCGATGTTATTAGCCATTAAAATTGGAAAAATACTTGATCGTATCGGTGCGAAAAAATTAACTCTATTTGGTGCAGTTGGCATGCTTTTAGCTGTCAGTACACCGATTATGTTTCCTACTTATTACGCTTTACTTTTTACCCAACTCATGATCGGTTGTTCTGTTATTTGCTGTCTTATTTCTATGCAGAAAACAATTGGGAATTTATCAGGAAGTCGTGATAAACTCATAGCACTTTTTAGTTTAATGGGAGCTGTTGGAGAGTTCATAGGACCGATACAAATGAGTTTTATTTATGAACATTTTGGGATTAAAGAAACCTTTTCAGTTAGTATTATCTTCCTTATGGTCGTTATTGTCATCGTAACGGCATTGCCAAAAACCTCGTGGAAAAAGTTGGAATCGCCTGTACCAAACAAACAGAGCACCCTTTCTCTCCTGACAAATAGTAATTTGCGAAAAGCAATGATTACATCAGGTTTAGTATTAAGTTCAAAAGATCTTTTTGTTGCCTATTTCCCCGTTTATGCAACTGATATTGGGTTCAGACCAAGTACGATCGGGATCATGATTTCAGTCAGTGCTGCAGCAGCAATGCTTGTAAGAATTTTTCAATTTCCGTTGGTCCATCGTTTTGGCAGAGGGAGGGTGCTTACTGCGACCTTACTGATCAGTGCGATTTGTTTCATACTCATTCCCTTATTTTCGCAAATTTATATGCTATTACTCATTAGTGCCATCTTAGGAATGGGTCTAGGATTAGGGCAGCCATTAAGCCTCGTCTTTGCACTTAATGTTAGTAAAACGGAGAGACATGGAGAGGTATTAGGACTGAGGTTAACGATTAACCGAATTTCTCAATTTACAGCTCCATTTGCCTTTGGAGGAATTGGAGTGTTAGCTGGAGTTGGTTCAATTTTCTATCTTATTGGATCAGTGATCTTTACAGGCATGTTTTTTACAAAAATGAGTGGTGAAGAGGCAGAGAAAATGAGTGAGAAAAATATCTCTTAGGTTGTTAATAAAAATTACAGCGGAAACGGTATTTTGTTAAGTTTTTAAACAGGGAGTATATTCTTAAGTATTCCCTGTTTCTCTAGATGATTGATAATTAAGAATTATTAATGAATTTTCCGAAAGATAAAAGTTGGCATTAAACTTGCTATGTTATTACTGTATAAATATTTAGGAGGGGTATGGATGAAGGAAGAAATATTAGAAGCATTAGAGATGTTTAGAAAAACGCTTCAAGCAGACGGGGCCGATCTTCAAGTTCGTAATGTTGATTCAGAAAATATTACGATGGAACTAGTCATACAAGATGAGACTTGCCTTGATTGTATTGTTTCGAAGTCGATTATGAGTAATATTATTGAAAGCCAGCTTAAGAAAAAAGGGATTCCTTTTGAAAATCTAAATTTAGAATATCCAAATATTGAAGTATAGTATTTTTTATTCATAATGAAAGCGTTGTCAAAGAAAGAGAAAAAATAAAAAAACGAAGAGAGAAGGGAATAAATTGGGGAAGAATTTAGTGAACAGAAAACTAGTCTTCATTTTTATCGTAGCTTTCTTATTTAGTGGTATATTAGCAGCTTGCTCTGGCCAGTCATCTTCTAGCTCTGGAGGAGATACAAAGCAATATAAAATTGTGACAGCGACAACTACGGGTGCCTATTATCCAGTAGGTGGTGTGATGGCATCTATTTTAAGTCAGATGGATGGCTATAATTTCACAGCGGAAGCAAGTGGGGGATCTCAGGAAAATGCTCGTTTAATTGATTCAGAACAAGCACAAATTGGCTTTTTTGGAGCAGATACTAGTTATAATGCTTACCATGGATTAGAAGCTTTTACGGATAAACCGATAAAATTAGCGGGACTAGCGCAAATTTACTCTAATCCCTTCCATGTAGTGACATTAAAAAATAGCGGAATAGAATCCATTGCTGATTTAGAGGGGAAAAAGGTTGCAGTTGGCGCACCTGGTTCAGGAACATCTGGTAAGGCTAAGTTGATTCTAGAAGCTTATGGTTTGATCTTTGATGAGAACATGAAAGCAGAATATCTCGATTTTGCTGAGGGTTCTGACGCTTTGATTGATGGAAATGTCGATGCGGTTATTATTTCTGTAGGATTGCCTTCAGGAAATGTACAGGAGTTAGCTACTTCACATGAAATAAATCTCGTAGGATTTGAAACAGAAAAAATTGACGAGATTAGAGAGAAGTATCCGTACTTCACAGAGACTACAATACCTGCTGGTACGTATAAAGGTATTGATGAAGATGTAAATGTAATAAGTGCACCTAATGAAATTAATGTGGACCCTGATTTAGACGATGATTTTGTATATGAAATTACAAAAATGCTTTACGAAACGAAATATGATGAATTTGTAGCTTCACATGCGAGTATGAAAGATTCAACATTAGAAATAGCCCCTAATACGAGTGTACCTCTTCACCCAGGTGCAGAAAAATTTTATAAAGAAAAAGGGTTGATTGAGGAGTAACGATTCATCGAAGAACCTTAATAAGATGAGATGAGAACAAATTTAGAGACTGGGATCTAAAGTTTAATGGATCTCAGTCTCTTCTATATTTCCATAGCTATCCGTATTCGATCATTTGCTTTCAAAACACTTATATGGTCTAATTAATTGTCGAACATATTAAGTGTTTATACTATTTTTATACTAATTTATATAAAAAGTATGATATATCATTGTGGGGTTTTTTTATGAAGAATGAAATAAGTAGTACTATCCGTTATCTGATCGAAAATGGGGATATAGAGGAAGCAAACGCACGATTAGATCGCCCATATACTCTTTCTGGCCTAGTTGTTCATGGGCAGGCATTGGGGCGTGAACTCGGTTTTCCAACAGCGAATATGCAACTGAAGGAATCATATGTACTTCCAAAGGCAGGAATCTATGTCGGGAAGGCTGTTATTCATGAAGAATCATCAAAAGAAGGCCAATGGAATGTTCTCATTAGTGCCGGCTATCGTCCGACTGTAAAAGGAAAAGACTATTTAATTGAAGTCCATTTCCTCGATTTTAGTGGTGATTTATACGATCGTACTATTTCTGTCTCCTTCTTACACTATTTACGTGAGGAAATTAAATTTAATGGTCTGGATCCGTTAATTGAACAAATGAATTTAGATAAACTCGAAGCGAAAAGAATATTAGAGATAGACAAAAATTGAATCATTGTCGTGAAGAAATGGTGGTTGGGGAATTTTGAAGCTATTTCATATTTTTAAAGATTGCTTATTGTTACCGCAAAAAGATGCCATGCTACGTTTAAATCGTCTCCAGATGAAAAATACCTTTTTATACTATTTCGTTTTATTGCTCATTTTGATCATTCCATTGGAGTTAACGGTGTTGCAGAAAAATACGACAGGACCTAATGACTTTTATATTACCCAAGTCCTTATTTTGTATCCTTTTTTTATGATATTCTATGCTTTAATCGGAATCTCTTTATTAACCTTTCTTACTGTCCTAATGGGAAAAGCGTTAAAGCGAAAACTGAAATTTCAACTCCTTTGGAAAATGATTGCCTTTACTCTAACTAAACCAATACTCGTTTTTGTGTTCGCCTATATAATGCTAGGAAATCAGATCATTGTCAATGTGATTGTAATGCTGCTAACTTTTATTAGCATTCTAAGGTTGATACTAGCTTATCCTAAAAAGAAACTGTGATCAAAAGAGGCTGAGTTAAAAAGTCGGTGGTTACGACTTTTTGATTCTAGTTTGGAGTGTATACATTCCCTCGCATTTGGCGAATCGATATGAAAACATAACAGGAAAAACTCCGCTTAATGAGCAACCATCATGAAAAGAGCCGAGATAACAGGAAAAATTCCTGCTATTCCCTCAAAAAATGCCAAAATTAACGATTTTGCCCTCCATAAGCGGAAAATCTTCCGTTATTTTCCCTAAAAGGGACTCCATCGAGGAGATAACAGGAAAAACTCCGCTTAAGGATGAGAAATGGTTGGTGCAAAATAGGGTCTTCTAGTAGAAATTTAGGCAAACCGGAAATCGATTGGATTCTTGAAGGCTAATTGGCGTTTCACACGATTTTTTTGAACGTGGAAAATCGAATACAAAAATAGAGAAAGGTGAATCTGAGTACCCTCAGGATTCACCTTTCTCATGATTTTGAAGCTAGTTATGTCCTAGCCTCTTCTTAATATCCAACCTCAACTGAAGCTACAACGATGTACATCAAATCATTTTTGTCGCCTTTTTCCTCGAGGACAATTCCACTCGTTGTTAACATACCGCCATCCATTATTTCAACGGTTACTTGTCCATATGGCAATGTCGCTTTTACTGTTTCCATATCCAATTTATCTTTATCACATGGTACAGCCAGCTTTACATTAACTTTCATATTATCTAGGTTATGATCAGGTAAAACAGTACGAATGCCAGGCATTGAGTTAAAATGAATGGCATTTTTAATCGCTCTGACAGCAGCTGTCGTGATGTCCTGACCATGAACATCAATCCCCATTCCAGTTTCGATAAACATTAATTGCTCCATATATCCTCATCCTTTCCTCTGCTTTCAACTATTATATTAACTCTTTTTTTGGTCAGATGTTAAATAAAAGGATAAAAAAGTATAGGAAGTAATCAAAATATTACCATTTGTTAGCGCTTTCAAAAGTTCTTTTTCAATATATAATCAATTTGTAAATAAAATACTTTCGATTGAAAGGGGTTTCATTATGAAAAAGGGGTTTAAAGTCATTTCATTATTATTTGTCACATTTCTGCTGGTGGCATTTTTGGCAGCTTGTAACAGCAGCAGCAGTGGGGGAAGCAGTAAAGGAGTTAGTGTAGGAATTGTATTGCCAACAAAGGATGAGCCAAGATGGGTGCAAGATGAACAACGATTTAAGGACGCACTTTCAGATTCTGAGTATACAACTGAAATTCTATTCAGCCAAGGTTCTTCGGCTAAAGAAAAAGAAAATGTTGAAACCTTATTAAACAAAGGGATAGATGTTCTAATCATTAGTCCACATGATGGTGAAGCTGCAGGCGCTGCAGTTGAAGCAGCCAAAGATGATGGTGTGACAGTCATTGCGTATGACCGTTTAATCACAAATACTGATGCAGTCGATTACTACGTTACGTTCGATAGTATTGCGGTTGGAGCGGCACAAGCACAATATTTAGTGGATAAGACAAATGGTTCGGGAGTGCCTCTTTATCTGTATGCTGGAGCTGCATCTGATAATAATGCCTTTTTATTCTTTGAAGGAGCGTGGAGTGTTCTTCAACCGAAAATTGCTGACGGTACATTCAAAATTGCCAATTCAAGTGAAGCGATCGCCTTACAGGATAAAGGAGAACTTACTCGTGATGAAATGAGTAAAATTCTTGGTCAAGTAACGACAAATTGGGATCCAAATGAAGCAATTAACAAGGCACAAACCCATCTTACGGCTGCAGGAGCAGATATGAAAGGGGATGTAGCGATTCTTGCTCCAAATGATGGTACTTCACGTTCCATTGCGGACACATTTGCTTCAGATTCAGAGATTTCAAGTTATATCATCACAGGCCAGGATGCAGAGAAAGCTTCTATTCAATACATTATAGATGGTAAGCAATCGATGACTGTCTTTAAGGATGTTCGAACGCTAGTTAAAGATGCAATGGGCATGGCTGTAGATATTCTTGATGGAAATACACCAGAAACAACAGGTACCTATGATAACGGTGAAGTTGAAGTAAAAGCAAAACAAACGGATGTTATCGTCGTTAATCAGGAAAACGTCAAAAAAGAATTAATTGATTCTGAGTATTATGAAGCAAGTGAGTTTACTGGACTTTAAGAATGATAAAGACTGTATAGGAATGAGGGATAGTGATAGATTCGTCTATCACTTTTCCCATTTAATAAGGGATTGATAGGGGGGATAAAGATGCAGAAGTATATTTTAGAGATGAATCAAATTTCAAAGGATTTTAGTGGAGTTAAAGCACTGAGTGATGTCAATTTCAAAGTAGAAAAAGGAGAAATTCACTGTTTAATCGGTGAGAACGGCGCAGGGAAATCTACTCTGATGAAAGTTTTAAGTGGCGTACACCCTTACGGAACATATGAAGGTGATATCGTGTTTGAAGGAAGAATTCAATCCTTCAATAAAATTAGCGATAGTGTCAAAGCTGGGATTGCCATTATTTATCAAGAACTGGCGTTATTTCCAGATCTCACAGTCTATGAAAATATTTTTGCTGGTAATGAAGTTAAGCGCGGCGGGGTTATTGATTGGAATCAAACGATTGTCCGTGCAAAAGAGCTGTTGAACAAAGTTAAGTTGGATGTGAATCCAGATACCCTTGTGAAGGACTTGGGCGTCGGAAAAAGACAGTTAATCGAAATTGCCAAAGCGTTAAGTAAAGATGTTAAGCTTCTCATTTTAGACGAACCGACTGCAGCACTCAATGAAGATGATAGTGAGAATCTCCTAAAGCTATTAAAAGAATTGAAATTACAGGGCATCACTTGCATCATGATTTCACACAAGTTAAAGGAAGTCATTCATATTGCAGATAGAGCGACCGTTTTACGTGATGGCCGAACCATTTGTACCCTCGATGGTGCAAATGGTGAAATGACCGAAAGCGTTATTATCAAAAATATGGTAGGTCGAGAAATAAATGATATATATCCAAAAAGACCAGATAAAAAAATCGGCAAGAAAATTTTAGAGTTAAATAATTGGTCTGCTTATGATCCCCAGTTAGGACGTCACGTCGTAAAAAATGTTCAAATGCATGTGAATGAAGGAGAAATTGTTGGCATTTCAGGATTAATGGGTTCTGGAAGAACAGAGCTTGCACTGAGCATTTTTGGAAATTCGAAAGGATATCGGCTTAAAGGAGATTTTTTATTTAATGATACACCCCATACTTTCAAACATCCAAGTGAAGCAATACATGCTGGAATCGCTTACGTTACTGAGGATCGAAAGGGAGATGGACTATTCCTAAGTCAAGATATCAAAAATAATATCTCTGCCGCCAATTTGAAAGGAATCTCTCCCAAGGGGCTTATCAATCAAAATGAAGAAATTAAAGTGGCAGATCAATACAAGCAATCACTCTATATTAAGGCGTCATCTGTTGAACAACTCGTCGGAAATTTGAGTGGTGGAAATCAACAAAAAGTCTCTCTAGGAAAATGGTTATTTGTAAATCCGAAGCTTTTAATACTTGATGAACCGACTCGTGGCATCGATGTCGGGGCAAAATTTGAAATCTATTCAGTTATGAACAAATTAATACGTGAGGGCATGAGTATCATCATGATTTCTTCAGAATTAGGTGAGGTGTTGGGCATGAGTGATCGTATTTATGTGATGGCACAGGCAGAGATAAAAGGAGAACTTTCAGGTGAAGAAGCTACTCAAGAAAAAATTATGCAACTTGCGACGCAATAGGAGGGATTAGAGCATTGAATACGATTAATGAAGCAAAAAACTTAATTAAGGATAATATTCGTGATTACGGTATGTACATTGCTTTAGTTGTTATTATTCTTACATTTACGATTATGACGAATGGTTTATTTATGTCTTCTCGAAACATTAGTAATCTCCTCGATTCTGCTGGATATATTGCTGTTCTTGCTGTTGGAATGACATTAGTCATTGTCATTCGTCACATCGATTTATCGGTAGGATATGCAGCAGGATTCTTAGGAGCGATTGCAGCGATTCTTCTGACACAAGCTGGTGTTTCTGTGTTTATAACGATACCGGTTATTCTCCTTTTAGGGATAGTGGTAGGATTATTCAATGGAGTGCTTGTTGCGAGTATTGGAATACCGTCTTTTGTAGCAACATTAGCAGGGATGCTTATATTTAGAGGTGCACTCCTGCAGGTAACAGAGAAAACAGGAACGATAATCATTCAAGATGAAAAATTCAATGCCATTGGAAATGGATATATTCCTGCTCTTTTTCAAATAAATGGTTTGCACTTCCTATCATTAATTGTTGGTCTAGTGGGAATTGTTCTTTATATTTATAGCGAAATCTCGAATCGTCGAAATAAAATTAAGTATCAATTTGAAGTAGTCTCAAAAAATATCTTTATTTTAAAATTAGTCTTTATTTCTGCCATTATTGCCTATATTACATGGATTCTTGCTGGTTATAATGGCTTTTCGTGGACCATTATTATTATGTTATTAGTGGTAATTATTTATCATTTCCTGTCTACCAAAACCGTGCTTGGGAGACATGTCTACGCTGTGGGGAGTAACCCCGAAGCGGCTCATTTAAGTGGAATTAACGTTAAAAAAATTACCTATATTGTATTTGGTTCTATGGGCATGCTGGCTGCTCTTTCTGGAATTCTATTCACGTCTCGATTACAATCTGCTACAACTACTGCAGGAACGCTGTTTGAGCTTGATGCTATCGCTGCGGCCTATGTCGGTGGTGTTTCATCGGCAGGAGGAGTTGGGAAAGTAACGGGAGCCATTATTGGTGCAATCGTTATGGCTTCCTTAACAAACGGAATGAATTTGTTAGGGGTTGGTATTTCCTATCAATATATGATAAGAGGTGGCGTGTTAGCTGGAGCAGTTATTTTTGATGTAATGACAAGGAAGAAGCGATAGAGGAGCAGTTTAGCGAAGGAAAAAGAGTATCCAAAAGAGGATGCTCTTTTCCTACATTCTCTCATTTCGCTGAAGATAGCTTGAAAATAGAAATCTAGCTATATCTTTTGTTGAACAATTACCAATTAGTGGTATGATGAGAATAAAAAAGCTCTTGTAAATAGGCCAATCAAACGCTTAAAGAGATCATCCTTAAAATGTTCAATTGAAAGCGTTTTATCAATGGTGTTTAAGCTTGAAGGGAGATACCACTTTTGCGAAAGATAGGGTTTATTTTACTGTTTATAGTATTCTCCTTCCTAATTTATCTTACATTTGTATCGGCTGAAATTGTTTTTCGGTCTGATCGACAAATGCCCAAGTTTGTAGAACAGAAAGAAATGCAGCAAAGGCTTGTCCTAATCACACAAGATACAGAAACCCCTTTTTGGAATAAAGTGGGGAATGGTGCGCTCGAACAGGCACATAAGGAAGGAGCTCTACTAGAAATTTGGGGTAGCTATGGAAATAATCGTGAGGAATTTCTAAAGAAACTCGAAATTGCTATTCATTCAAAAGTAGATGGAATTATTGCACAAGGGCTTGATTCTGATGAATTTAAATATTTATCAAAGGTGAAAGCATCTTTTTATGGAATTCCTGTCATTACAGTCGCAAACGATGTACCTGTTCAAGAAAGCTTAAGAAGAACGTATGTAGGCTCTGATCAAGTAAGAGCAGGAAAGATGCTTGCTCGACAATTATTACATGATATGGGAACGAAGGGAAAAGTACTACTTACCTATAATAGCGAAGAAGAATTCTATCAATTACAGAGATTACAAGGAATAAAGGAGATATTGGGAAAGCATCCGAATATCGAGCTTGTTGATGCGGAAACGGCAAGTTCCCGGGAAGAAGTAATCGCTACTACACAGGATGTATTGAATAAATGGCCAGATGTTGACGCCATTATTGCGGTAAATTCAGATATTTTATCAGCATTAGTACAAGAAATAAGTAAGCGTTCACAAGTTGAGCCGTATTATATTTATTCCTTTGATGATGGGCAAGATTCCATAGCCCTTCTCCAAGAAAGAAAAATTGATGGCTTAATCGAACAATCTCCTGAGTTGATGGGGGAAAAAAGTGTTCAGTTGATTATGGAGTGGCTCACAGGAGAAACCATGCCACTTCAAATTGATGGCTATTTTACCAATATTCGAATTGCGAGAGCGACGGACTACAATGATTAGTATTCAGAAGAAAATATTAATGCTGACCACATTTGTCTTATTTATTATGGCGAGTATTTGGATTGCCCTTACGTATTACAATTACAAAACACAGCATCACTATAACGAAATATTACAGAGATATTTAAATATGAATGAAGTGACACGAGTTAGTCAAGAAATGATCACCCACTTAAATAACTATATGCTCTTACCGTCAGATGAAAATTTAAAGCTACTTGATTTCAGCAAGGAAAAGATTCAGCAAGCAAAGTATGAGGTATTTCCTTTACGGAATGAAGAGAATCAGTTTGCATTAACAAATTATATCAATCTTGTTGATAGTTTAGTTGAGACAACGGATCGGCTTATTTTATTCAATAATGGCAATGATCCAGAGTCCGTGACACAAGAGTTTTCTGAAGCTAATCGAATTTCAAATTATATTGCGGAAATGAAATTAACGTTGTTAGATACAGAACTGTCAACATATGACCGTTTCTATCGCAGTATTATCGAACAGTCAGAGGAATTAATCAAGCTGGGCGTTTGGCTCATCCTGTTAATTACGATTGCGTTATTAATCATCACGTATTGGCTGTCTTTAAGCATAACTAGACCGATACAGAAGTTGACAGAAGCAGCGAATGAATTGTCACATGGACGATTTGACATGAAAATACATGTTGATGCGAATGATGAAATATCATTTCTTGCGAAAACATTTGATCGCATGCGCATCAATATTAATAATCTTATTTTAGAAATGAAACAAAAGGCACAGCTTGAACACGAGTTACAGCAAAATAAATTACTTTTACAAGAGAGCCAATTTCGTAGTTTACAAAGCCAAATCAATCCCCATTTTTTATTTAACACGCTTAATACATTATCAAAAAAGGCGTATTTAGAAGGGTCAGAAGAAACAAGTGATCTACTTGTGAGTGTCGCTGGGTTACTTCGTTATAACTTAAAACAGATAGATCGCTCTGTTACACTTTTGGAGGAAGTGGAAGTATTAAAGCAGTACATGGATATTCAAAAAGCAAGATTCTCAGATCGCTTAATCTTTCACACTGAAATAAATGAGGCGTGTCTTCATGTTCGGATTCCAGCTTTAACGTTACAGCCAATTATTGAAAATGCTGTGATCCATGCAGTAGAGCCAAGTGAAGAAGGAGGAACGATTCTATTAAAAATTGAGGATGGAGCAAATTGGGTGAACGTGCACATTGTAGATGATGGAATGGGAATGTCGCAATCAAAAATGGAACAAATCTTAAATGAACAACAGATTCAATCAGAAAGTCATTCTACAGGGATCGGATTTAGTAATGTCGTAAAACGGCTTAGACTTTTCTATGGATATCATGATGTCATTTCAATTAAAAGTATCGAAAAAAACGGTACAACCGTAACGATAAAAATAAATAAAGGAGTGATAGAACATGACGAAGCTCCTAATCGTAGATGATGAACAGATTGAAAGGGATGGAATGAAAGCGATTTTACAGAAAGCATATCCAGAAATCGTAATCGAACAAGCGAAAAATGGGAATATCGCTGTTCAAATGGTCGATAAAGTTTCTCCTGACCTTATTTTAATGGATATAAAAATGCCTGGGATGAGTGGGTTAGAAGCGATAGAAGTCATCAAAAAGAAGTTTCCAAAAATCAAATTTATAATGGTTACTGCCTATGACATGTTTGAGTATATGAGAGCTGCGATAAAATTCGGTGTCAAAGATTATATATTAAAACCAAGTAAGGCGAGTGATATATTACAAACAGTGGGAAAAGTAATCGAACAAATCAAAGTGGAAAAAGAGCTGGAAGAGAAAAATAGGTTGAAACAGCAAGAATATCAAAAGGCTTTAGCACTTGTGGAAACGGATATTGTCACCCAGTTGTTGTTCGATCATGTGCATGAAGTTCATCTAGATATGCTTGTTGAAATGTTGGATATTAAATCAACGAATGAAATGTTCGTAATATGTGTGTTAATCCCTCAGGAAAAAGAGAATATATACTCCCTTATCAAAGATAAAGCAAGAAAAGTTGGAAGTTGTTGGGTAGGTGCTTTATATGGAAATCAGCTGCCTATCATTGTATTTAGAGATCCAGCCAAAACATTTCGCTCCCAAGCAACTTTCCTCGCCCGAGAAATTCTCTCGATTGGGAAATCAAATCAAGAGCAATGGTTTATTGGCATAGGGAGAGTCGTGCATTCATTGGAAAAAATAAAACAATCCTATCAGGACTCATTAATAGCGACAATTGAGACAAAACTTCCACAAAAATTTCGTTTTTACTCAGATGTCCCCGCCCTAGCAGACGACGGTATGAATCTATTAGCTTTTCGTGAAAAAGACTTCTCCGATCAGATTAGACTGGGGGAATGGAGAAAGATTCAGGGAAACGTAATGGGATTTATTCAAGCACATGAAAAAGAAGGGGTTGATATCGTTCAGGTGCAGCAAAGAGTTGTGGAAGTATTATGGTTTATCTCAAGAATTATGCGTGAAATCGGTATTCAAACGATTACGCCTTTATATTCCTTTAAAATTCAAGATTACCGCCAGTTACGAACAGAGGTTAATCTTCTTCTTGAGAAAATGAAACAAACTCATGCAGAATATTATGAGCAGTTTGAAGCAGCCACGATTAGGCAAGTCAAACAATTTATCATCGACCACTCCCATGAAGATATCTCTCTTGAGTCATTAGGGAAGAAGGTAGGATTAAGTTCAATTTATATTAGTAAAATGTTTAAAGAGAAATTGGGGATTAATTATATCGATTTTTTAACCGAATGTAGAATTGAAAAGGCGAAGAGCTTAATGTGTGATCCGGAGAAGAGTATTAAAGAGATTTCGTATGAAGTTGGTTATCATGAGCCCAATTACTTTAGTAAAGTATTTAAGAAGATTTGCCATATGTCACCTAAGGAGTATAGAAAGAACGTACTTCATACCAATCGTTAAGGAGGAATATGGATGCAAAGGGAAATCGTTAAACCAATATTCTTCCTTATTTTCATTATTTGCGTAAGTCTACTTTCCGCTTGCGAGAAGAATCCGGTGCAAAAGACGATTCCAGCAACAACTCCTTCAGATGAGGATGTTCATCAGGATGTGGATGAAATTAAAGTTGGCTTTTTGATGGATACTTTGGAGGAAGAACGTTGGTTAAAGGATAAAAAAATGTTTAAAGAGGCAGTAGAAGAGATTGGTGCTAAAGTGGAAATCATGGAGGCGAATGGTGATGAGGTTCTCCAGATCACACAAGCAGAATCACTCATTAAACAAGGTGTAGATATTTTGGTGATGGTTCCATATAATGCAGAGGCTGCAGGAGCAATTGTACAAAAAGCACATCTTGCTGGCATTAAAGTTATTTCTTATGATCGGCTAGTGAAAAATGCTGAGATTGATTTATATATTTCATTTGATAATGAAAAAGTAGGGGAATTACAAGCTAAAGTTATTACAGAACTTGCTCCAGTAGGGAAGTATGTCTATATTGGTGGAGCGGATACGGATTATAATGCTCATCTTTTAAAAAGAGGAGTGTTTCGTGTTTTAAAGCCGTACATCGATAAAGGGGATATTAAAGTCGTATACGATCAATGGACGGAAAATTGGATCCCTGTTAACGCTTATAAGAACATGGAAGCAGCACTTAAGGCGAATCATTATGATATTGATGCTGTATTTGCTGGAAACGATGCAACAGCAGAAGAAGCGATTAAAGTTCTTTCACAATTTGGTCTTGCAGGGAAAGTTCCAGTTGCTGGTCAAGATGCAGAATTAGCAGCCATTAGGAGAATTGTAGAGGGTACACAAACGATGACCGTTTATAAGCCAATTAGAGCCCTTGCCACAGCTGCAGCAGAAGTTGCAGTCCGATTAGCAAATGGGGAGAGCATTGAAACGGATAGCAAAATAAATAATGGAAAAATAGAGGTACCTTCCATACTACTCCCACCAATCCCAGTGGATAAACTTAATATTGATGAAACGGTCATCGCAGATGGTTTTCATACGAAAGAGGAGGTGTACACAGATTAGGTATTTTGAGAAATTACTTCACAATGATCTTGCGTAGATCATTATGTATAGATTTGAAAAACTGGTTTCTATTTTAGGAAATGGAGCGTCTTTATAATTGAACGCAATCCTCCCATTTGGAATGCGTTCTTTTTTTATTATACAAAAAACGAATAGTTGAAATTTTTAGAAAAAATCTATAAGATCAATAGATAATCGAGTTAAAGTGTAGATTGGAGATGCAAAAACGATGGAAGAAATTTTGAAATGGTATGAGGAGTTTCATAAGATTCCGGAGATTGGTTGGAAGGAATTTAAGACAACGGATAAAATTGCTAGTATTTTGGACGAGCAAGGTGTTCGTTACAAACGATTGCCGAATATGACAGGAATTGTCGCCGAAATCGGGGAAGGAGAAGAAGTTATTGCCGTTCGAGCAGATATCGATGCTTTGTGGCAAGAAGTTGATGGAGTGTGGAAAGGGAACCATTCCTGTGGTCATGACGCCAATATTGCGATGGTGTTAGGGTCCATTTTACACTTGAAAGATAAACCGCTAACAAAGAAAATCCGCTACATTTTTCAACCTGCTGAAGAAATCGGCGAAGGTGCCTTAGCATTGCTTGAACAAGGGGTAATGGATGATGTTAGCCATCTTTTTGGTATTCATCTTCGTCCGATTGAAGAGCTTCCATTAGGAAAGGTGTCTGCCTCGATTCAGCACGGTGCACATGTTTCCCTTATCGGAAAAGTGGAAGGAGTCGACGCCCATGCCGCTCGCCCTCATCAAGGACAGAATGCTCTTGATGTCATCGTAACTCTGCATCAATTATTAAAAACGATTTATATGGATCCATCTGAAGCGTGCTCTGTTAAATTGACGAAGGTTATGGCAGGAGGAGAAAGTATCAATATCATTCCAGGTACAGCGGAATTTGCAGTTGACGTTCGGGCCCAAAAAAATGACGTGCTTTCAGCGATTCGTAAAGAAGTGGAACATATATTAGATAAATTAGAAGTTTTATTTGATCTAAAAATAGATTGGGAATGGACGAGTTTGACACCAGCGGCAGAGGTCTCACGAGAAGCAGAAGAAATTGCAGAAGATGCGATTAAGGCTCTACTAGGGCCAGAAGCATTTGCTCCATCTATCATAACACCTGGTGGAGACGACTTTCATTACTATACGATTAAAAAGCCTCAAATAAAAGCTTCGATGATTGGAGTCGGTGCAGATCTGAAGCCAGGACTTCATCACCCCAACATGAATTTTGATAAATCAGCATTAAATCAAGGAGCTTCCGTGCTAGCGGAAACTTTACTAAGAGCATAAAAGAAAAAGGCTGGATCCTTGGTGATTCCTGCCTTTTTACATTTCACGTTCTTTTAAATTGTAGGCTCCCTTTAACTGCAGTTCTCTTTTGGCAGCAGGGTTCCAATTAACGAGGAAAATTCCTAAAAAGATTAAGAAACCACCAATTAGCAGGTTATATGTTAATGGCTCATTTAATAGTATCCATCCGGATAAAACTCCGAAAAAAGGGGCTAAAAAGAGAAACGCACTTGTTTTTCCCGGATCTCCAATTCGAAGTACAGTAAACCAACTGCCAAATTGAACGACGGAAGCCATAATTGCTAACCATAATAAAATACTGATCGATTCACCGGTAATGATAAAGTGAGGTTTTTCAAATAACAAACTCGTAATAATTAAGACAATGCCGCCAAATAACATTTGATAGGCTGTTAAAACCCAATTGTCGAATTCATTTTCCCATGCTTTAATCAAGAGTGTTGCGATCGCCCAGCTTACTGCAGAAAAAAGGCCAAGGATCGTCCCTATTTCATATTGAAGGCTCATGCCAAGGGTAATAAAGACACCGATAAAACCAACGCTAACACCAATCCATTGTAAAACTCGATACTTGGTTTTGACGAAAACGGTTCCAAACAAAACGACTAAAAAAGGGTTTGTAAACGTCAAGATTGAGGACTCACCAGCATTAATCGTCTTTAAACTTAAGAAAATACATCCCATTACCCCTGCCGTTTGGAATAATCCAACGACTATTATTTTCCCCCATGATTTAAGTGACTTCGGATGAATGCGATGGAATAGCTTAACAAAAAGAGCCATAACAAGCCCGGCAAGGGTAAAACGGCAGGCGACTAAAAGTATAGGCGACGAAAAGGCGAGACCCATCTTGCCAATTGCAAAGGATGAACCCATTAAACTAGTGGCTAATAAAATTAAACCTGAGTAGAGCCATTTATTCATTCCGTTTCTCCATTCTCAAGATTTTAAACGTATCAATAATGGGAATCTAATACTAGAATATTAATTGATTTTTTGGATTATTTCAACAAAATAGTTTAATGTGAATGTTTTCGATATCACCTCAGTATGATGGTGATAAAGGGAGGAGATTAAGATGGAAAAAATTAAATATGAAACAAATAATAAAATCGCATTCATTACGATTCATCGACCCAAACAGTTAAATTGTTTTGATTATGAGACTTTACATAAATTAGAAGAGATTGTAGATGAAACTAAATTTAATCAAGATATTCGAGTTGTCATGATTACTGGAGCTGGAGAAAAGGCGTTTAGCGTCGGGGCCGATTTAAAAGAGAGAAGGCACTTGAATGAACAACAAGTACGTAGAAATGTTCAAAAGATCAGAGATGTCTTTACAAAAATTGAAGAACTTCCACAGCCTACAATTGCAGCAATTAATGGTTATGCTTTAGGCGGAGGACTTGAATTGGCGTTAGCCTGTGATTTTCGTTATGCCGTAAAAAGTGCTCAATTAGGATTAACGGAGGTTAGCTGGGCCATTATCCCAGGAGCTGGTGGAACGCAAAGACTATCAAGATTAATAGGAGTTGCGAGAGCAAAGGAGCTAATTTTAACAGCACGAAAAATCGATGCCAATACGGCATATGAGCTCGGAATTGTAACAAGAGTAGTAGAACGTGAGCAATTAATAAGTAGTTCCATTGAATTAGCTGAAGAAATATTAAAAAATGGACCTCTTGCTGTTGCCCAAGCAAAATATGCAATAAATTATGGAAGTAATGTTGATTTAAAGACTGGTCTTGCCATTGAATCGAAGGCGTATGAGGTCATCATTCCAACTGAGGATCGGCTCGAAGCTCTGCGTGCTTTCAATGAAGGTAGGTCGCCACAATTTAAAGGAGAATAAGTTTAAAACATTGTGCAAAACCTAAAGGAAATAAATATTTAATTATGGTGGATGCACAATGGAATTATCAATGAATTGGAGTTCTATTTCAATCTTAGTAGCACCAATCATCTATTTCTTTACTATATATTCGCTATTTGGATGGTTGATTGAGAACACCCACAGCTATTTAACAAAAGGGGTATTTTTTAAAGAGAATTTCTTGTTAGGGCCATTTAAACCAATGTATGGCATTGCTCCTGTTCTACTAATTACTTTCATAACACCAGACACCGACTGGAAAATGGTTCTACTTATATGTTTTATCGTCCCAACAGCGGTAGAATATTTTAGTGGACTAATTTTAGACACCTATTTCCACAAAAAATGGTGGGATTATTCGAGAGAAAAATGGAATTTTCAAGGCCATATTTGTTTGAAGTTTTCATTCTCCTGGCTTTTACTATCATTAGTATGCGTGTATGTAATTCATCCAGTGGTGGAAAAGTCATGTCAACTTCTGGTGCAGCCTCTCGTGTTTACATGGCCATTTCTCCTCTTCTATTTTATCGTCGAGACACTTTGGGCAGTTCGGAGGCACATCGTTCAAAAAGAAACGATTGAAACACTTGGATAACAATCCAGGTGTTTTTTCATGGTTTCTTCCGAATGTGTGAAATTTGTCATAGCTGGATCTCGTTGCAAAATATATACTATGTGGATAAAACAATGAGTCATAAGGGAGATAGGCAGATGAGATTAAAATTGAAACTAGGTCCAAAAATTAATGTAGTTGTTTTAATTATGATGATGTTTTTGGCGATTGCGGTTGGTGGAGTCGTCGTACAGCAGGTAACAAAAGGAATCAAAGATTTCGCTTTGGAAAAGGCTAGAGGAGATTTAAATCTTGGAAAAAGTTATCTTGATGCTAAATTTCCAGGAGATTGGGCGATAAAAGATGGAAATCTCTACAAGGGTGAGACTCAGATCAGTGGGAATTTTGAAATTGTTGATGAAATTGGGGAACAAACGGGTGACACAGTTACGATTTTTCAAGGGAATACCCGAGTTGCAACAAATGTGATGAACAATGGCGAGCGTGCAGTCGGAACAGAGGTATCAGAGGAAGTCGCACAAGCTGTGTTAGAAGAAAATAAGGATTTTTTCGGTGAGGCAAATGTTGTTGGCAATAATTATGTAACCGGATACACACCTATCCATGATAAAAATGGTGAAACGATTGGGATTTTTTATGTGGGGGCACCACAACAAATTATTGATGAAACACTCACTTCGTTTATGAAAATATTTATTATTGTCCTTATCGTAATGGTCGGATTATCAATTGTAGTAGTCTATATCTTTACGAGGGGGTTAACGAAAAGATTGTCCACAATATCGTCTGCATTAGAGGCTGCAAAGCACGGAGATTTTACTAAAATGATTAAAGATGAGAAAGGTGACGAACTAAGCTTTCTATCAGAAAACTATAATTCAATGAAAGACCATCTACGAGAAATGATCCAAAAAGTCATTGAGAATTCAGAAAAAGTTGCTGCATCATCGCAGGAATTAACAGCAGGGGCACAGCAAACAACAGCGGCAACTGAGCATATTACCCATATCATTCAAGAGGTTGTGGAAGGGGCTGAAAAGCAGGCGACGAATGTGGAGGAAAGTGCACGTGCGATGGATGAAGTGACCATCGGGATTAATAATCTTGCCGAAAATTCCTCTCTTATCTCTGCATCAACCCAAAAAACTAGAGAACATGCAGAGCAAGGTGGAGTGCTAATTAATGAGACAGTTGGGCAGATGGAAACGATTCATCAGTCTGTGAATGCGAGTAGTCTAGCAGTTAAACTATTAGATGAGCGTTCTAAACAAATAGGTGTCATTACGAATACGATTTCTGACATTGCAAATCAAACGAATTTATTAGCTCTAAATGCTGCAATTGAAGCTGCGAGGGCAGGGGAGCATGGAAAAGGTTTTGCAGTTGTAGCTGAAGAGGTGCAAAAACTGGCGGTTCAAGCACAGCAATCTTCTACACAAATTTCAGAACTTATTCATGCGATCAACAATGAGATGAATGAAACCTATAAATCGATGGAACAAGTCAACACAGATGTTTCCAAAGGGTTGTCAATTGTTGAGAAAACAGAGGATAGTTTTAAAGAGATTATGAAGGCAATGGAAGAAATGGAGATAAAAATAGCAGAAGCAGCAGCAACGGCTGAACAAATGTCAGCTAGTGCTGAAGAAGTGTCGGCAACGGCAAGCGGAATTTCAGAAATAGCACAGCAATCGATGCAACATACTCAATCTGTCTCTGCGTCAACAGAGGAGCAGTTAGCATCCATGCAGCAAATACTAGCATCGGCTAATGGACTAAATTCAATTGCTGAACATCTTCAGGAAACCGTCGCAGAATTCAAATTATAAGTGGATTCATAATAAATAAGGTTTTTTTTCAAACATTGTTGCTATTTAGTCATAGATAGGAGAATAAAGCCCTATTATTCCTCGTTAAATAAGGAGCAAGTAAGCGAAAATAATGTGTGTTCTAAAACCTCATTTGTGGCCGACATTTACGAAATAACCTCTATCATTACGAAAACAGCAATAAATAATGAAGAGGCAGGGACATAACTAGCTTTAAATCATGAGAAAGGTGAATCCTGAGGGTACTCAAATTCACCTTTCTTTATTTTTGTCTTAACGCAAGACCTTCGAATTTTTCCTCGTACAAAAAAATCGAGTGAAATGCAAATTAGTCTTCAAGAATCGACATCGATTTCCGCTTTGTCTATACTTCTCCTATAAGACCCTATTACATCTCTCACCCTTAAGCGGAGTTTTTCCTGTTATCTCCTCATTGGAGTCCTTTTTAGGGGAAATAACGGAAGATTTTCCGCTTACAGAGAGCAAAAACGTTTATTTTGGCATTTTTTGAGGAAATAGCAGGAATTTCTCCTGTTATTTCGGCTCTTTTTCATGATGGTTGAGGCATTAAGCGGAAATTTTCCTGTTATCTTTTCATACCGATATGCCAACTGCGAGGGAATATATCCGCTCCGAACTAGATCAAAAAGTCGTGACCACTGACTTTTTGACCCAGCCACACATTTGAACAACTATTTAAACTTTTAGTACTCCACCTGTGCTTGCATTGGTGACAAGTTTTGAATAGCGGGCAAGATAGCCTTTTTTTACTTTAGATTCGAAACCTTTCCAATTTGCTTTCCGTTTTTCAAATTCTTCATCAGAAATCTCTAAGATGATTTTCCGATTGTTCAAATCGAGTTCGATGATATCTCCATCTTCGACGAAGGCAATCGGCCCGCCTTCTGCTGCTTCAGGTGAAATATGACCGATGGAAATTCCTCGAGAAGCACCAGAAAATCGTCCATCTGTAATAAGTCCAACTTTAGCGCCTAATCCGCGACCAACAATTTGGGAGGTAGGGGCAAGCATTTCAGGCATTCCTGGACCACCTTTTGGACCTTCATAGCGAATCACGACTACATCGCCTTCTTTTACCTTTCCGGTGATAATGCCAGATAATGCATCCTCCTGCGAGTCAAAACAAATGGCAGGGCCTCTATGATAACCACCGACAGAAGGGTCAACGGCTCCCACCTTGATGACCGATCCTTCTGGAGCAAGGTTTCCAAATAAAACTGCTAATCCGCCTTTCTCTGAATGAGGGTTATCTAAAGGACGGATGACATCCTTATCGAGAATGTCACAGCCTGCGACATTTTCTTTTAATGTTTTCCCTGTAACAGTTAAACAGTCTCCATTCATGGCACCTGGCTTCTTTAATACTTCATTGATAATGGCACTTACACCACCAGCATTATGAACATCTTCAATATGATAGTTAGAAGCAGGTGCAATTTTAGCTAGATGTGGGACACGAGCCGCAATCTCGTTAATACGTTCAAGGGAGTAATCGATTTCAGCTTCATGCGCTAAGGCTAATGTGTGTAGAACGGTGTTCGTGGAACCGCCCATTGCCATATCCAATGCGAATGCGTTATCGATGGCATCAATAGTCACGATGTCACGCGGCTTGATGTCTTTTTCGATTAATGTCATCAATTGCTTTGCGGATTTTTTCACAAATTCCTTTCGTTCTTCCGCAACAGCCAAAATCGTTCCGTTTCCAGGTAAGGCTAGACCAAGACCTTCTGCTAAACAGTTCATCGAGTTTGCTGTAAACATTCCTGAACACGAACCACAAGAAGGACATGCCACTTGTTCGATTTCTGTTAATCTAGCTTCATCAATTTTACCAGATTGGAAGGCCCCAACCCCTTCAAATACGGAGGTTAAGTCAAGAGCATTGCCCTCGCTATCTACACCAGCTTTCATCGGTCCACCGCTGACAACAATAGTAGGAATGTTTACACGGAGTGCCGCCATTAGCATCCCTGGTGTGATTTTGTCACAGTTTGGAATACAAACCATCCCATCAAACCAGTGTGCGGCTACGACAGTTTCAACTGAATCGGCAATGATCTCGCGACTTGGTAATGAATAGCGCATCCCAATATGTCCCATTGCGATTCCATCATCAACTCCAATTGTATTCATCTCAAATGGGACGCCTCCAGCTTCACGAATAGCATCTTTGACAATTTTTCCAAACTCCTGTAAATGCACATGTCCTGGAACAATATCAATATATGAATTTACAACGGCAATAAAAGGTTTATCAAAGTCTTCTTCTTTTACACCAGCAGCTCGAAGTAAGCTTCGATGGGGTGCACGGTCAAATCCTCTTTTGATCATATTACTACGCATTTCTGCCAACATAATTCCCTCGCTTTCAAATAACACTAAGAATAATTATTTAACTTTTTAATATTTTAACATTATTCAAAGAAATTGGACAGAATTTCCCTTTAACACTTTTAATTAAAAAAGTATAAGTGGTTTTTAAAACTACTTATTGTTAATTTGTTGATTTATTATATGGTGTTGAGTTTACATCAAGCGGTTTTTAGGGTAAAATAAAGGAGATATTAGATGAAATGAGGTCCGTGAATGGGAAAGCTAGATCAATATATTGAAGGCCTTGACCTTCAAAATGAAATATCACTTACTGACATTCCAGAGATTGATTTATATATGGATCAAGTGATTCAGTTGTTCGAGAATCACTTTAAAGAGACGAAACGAAATGAAGATGAGAAAATCCTTACGAAGACAATGATCAATAATTATGCGAAAGCAAAATTATTTTTTCCAATAAAAATAAAAAGTATTCAAAAGATCATTTACTATTAATCAGCTTAATTTATCAATTAAAAGGCTCACTCTCGATTAATGATATTAAAGAGACTTTTCAGGGAATAAATAAATTAATGGTAGAAGAGGAAAGCTTTGAATTAGAACGTTTTTATGAAGGCTATTTAGAGCTCAGTAAAGAGAATACGGAAAATTTTAAAAGGGATATTCAGGAGCGACGAACGGAAGTTGACAAGGAAATTGCAAAGCTTGAGACAGATACACCTGATTATTTGCATAAAGTGTTGCTTATTACTTCGCTCGCTCATATAAGTAACTTATATCGAAGAGCGGCTGAAAAGCTTGTTGATGAGATTATGGAAGAACAAGAAGGAAAGAAGGAAACAAAATGAGCGAAACCCATACGTTTACGAAAGGTGAAGAAATTGCAAATGCCATTACCCACGGAATCGGTGCAATATTAAGTATCGTTGCGTTAGTCTTTTTGATTATCCAGTCGGCCATTCATGGCAATGCATGGCATGTCGTTAGCTTTACGTTATTTGGTAGCACAATGCTTCTCATGTATCTTTGCTCAACAATGTTACACAGTTTACCATCAGGCAAAGCGAAGGATGTTTTTGAAATATTTGATCATTCGGCAATCTACTTTTTTATCGCAGGAACGTATACACCATTCTTATTTCTTGTGATTAAAGGGTGGTTGGGATGGACAATTTTCGGCATCGTCTGGGGTCTAGCTATTGCTGGAACTGTTTTTAAATCCTTTTTTGTGAAAAAATTTGTCCTCTATTCCACATTGTTGTATGTATTGATGGGATGGTTAATTGTCTTTGCTTGGAAACCTTTAATGAATAATCTCCCGCAAAATGCCATTCTATTGCTCGTGCTTGGTGGATTATTGTATACGCTCGGCTCTGTTTTTTATGTGTGGAGAGGATTTAAATATCATCATACCCTGTGGCATGTGTTTGTTATTGGAGGAAGTGTTGCTCATTTCTTCTGCGTATTTCTATATCTTGTCTAAGATGATTCGAGTCTTGTCATTATCTATGCTGAAACTTTCCTTGTATAATGTAAACGTGCGATTAACTTATTTGTAAGTGGAGGAATTTTTATGAAGTGCAAAATCAACAAAAATGCGGCAAAAGTCCTGAAAGATATGCTAACTAATGAAGAAGCAGAAGGAAAGATGATTCGTGTCTTTATCACTCATATGCATGATGATCACGCTCATTATGATTTAAAGTTTGATACCCCTACAGAGCATGATGAAATTGTTCAAACGGACAAAGGAATCGATATTCTTCTTGATAAACGAGAGGAATTTTTAGATGGTGTTTGGATTAAATATTTCTTCGTCCCAGAACCACAGTTTGAAATCACCAACCCTTCAAAGGAAGGTCATGGACACCACCACCATTAATGATTGAGGGTAAACTTTTTAAATGGCGAGTGAATTCTATTTAGAATTTGCGTGCCATTTTTTATTTTTGCGTAAAGTAGGTGAGTCTAAAGTGATAAAAAGGGAATCCGAATTAGAGGTGTATTCAGAAAAAAGTAAGCAAGAAACCGACATAGGGTGTCCGAATGCATTTTCCAATTTTACACGGAAACAACAAACTCACGATAGGTATTTATATCATCATTTTCTCGGAAAAATCTTCCTTATTCCCCATGATTTGAGGTAAAATAGAAAAATTAAAGGGGGAAAGGAACATGATTAGAAAGTTAACAAGAGACGATCACGAACGATGCTTTGCACTTTTAAAAACAGCAGCGGCAGAAAATCTTTTTATTATTGGTGATATTGAGGCCTATGGATATGACAAAGATTTTCAGAAGATATGGGGAGATTTTGATACAAATGAACAATTAATTGCCGTTCTATTAAAATATGAAAATAATTATATTCCGTATGCAAAGGCAGAATTTGACGCAAAAGGGTTTGCTAAAATCATGGATCAAGATCCCGATTTCTTTATGATGTCGGGGTTAAAGGAAATAACAGCAAAGATTGAGCCCTTTCTCGAAAAAAAGCTTGTAAGAAAAAGAGAAATGTACTATGCGAAGTGTACAAGTCTCCAATCGAATCAAGCCGATGTGTCTAACGTGAAACAGGCACAGCCAAATGATGCTGAAGCGTTGGTGGACTTGCTCAATCGTATTCCAGAGTTTACAGATTCTATTATTACAGTCGAAAGAAAGCGCAGAGGCTTAGAGGATGGATCTTCCCGTTCTTTTTATATAGAAGAAGGTGGAAAAATGGTTTCGACTGCTTCCACCGCTGCTGAGAATTCTATGTCAGCAATGGTTGTAGGAGTAGCGACTTTAGAGAACTATAAGAAAAAAGGCTATGCAACTGCTTGTATGGAAAAACTGTGTGGTACCCTTCTAGAAGAGGGAAAAGAGCTCTGTTTATTTTATGATAATCCTGCTGCAGGCGCTATTTACAAACGAATCGGTTTCGAGGATATAGGGTTCTGGATGATGTATACATTTGAACATTAATAAAGGCCTATTCAAATGTCATCCTGTGGACATGTACGAAAAAACCACAATCATTACGAAAACAGCGAAAAAAATAGGAAAGTTTGCGCAAGCAAACTTTCCTTCGAATTAAAATGGATATTGACGTTCTTTCGTTTGGATTGATACCCATTTTGTTACGGTGAATTCTTCGACAACCCAAGGATTCCCGAAGCGACCTAATCCGCTCGCTTTATTGCCCCCAAATGGAATATGTGGAGCATCATTAACCGTTTGGTCGTTAATATGTGTCATACCAGCATCAATGTGAAGAGCGAGTTCTTCTCCTTTTTGTAAATCGTTTGTGAAAATAGCTGAGCTTAACCCGTATTCAGTATCACTAGCAAGGGCGATTGCTTCCTCATCAGTTGCAGCTTTAATAATCGGGGCAATGGGGGCAAAAAGCTCAGTTTGTGCAAGTTTGCTTGCATTATCAACATTCGTGAAAACATAAGGAGTCATAATATTGCCGACTCGTTTTCCTTCCAAAGCTATCGTTGCTCCATCACGCTTTGCCTCTTCGACATAGGAGAAAGCCTTTTCAAGTTGGCGTTCATTGATGAGGGGTCCGATAATATTCGTTGGATCTTTCGGATCACCATAAGGAATAGCTTTAGCTCTTTCCACAAATTTCTTTACAAATTGATCGTATTTATCTTGATGAACAATGATGCGGTTAATGATCATACAGATTTGTCCTTGATGAATAAATTTCCCGAATATAGCGGCGTTGACAGCCCTGTCAACATCCGCATCAGATAATACGACAAACGGGCTATTTCCACCGAGTTCCAGAGCAACCCGTTTTAAGTTTTGACCTGCGATCCCACCAATATGTCGCCCGACGGCTGATGAACCTGTGAAGCTAATTAGTTTTGGTATTGGATTCCTTAGCATTTCATCCCCGATTTCCTCAATATCAGTCAAAATCACATTTAATACACCCGCAGGTAAACCTGCGTACTCAAAGGCTTTTGCAATAATCGATCCACCAGCTAGAGCGACTTGAATATCGGGTTTGTGAACGACACTATTTCCGAGTGCAATGGCTGGTGCGATCGTTCTCATGGATAGATTAAGTGGAAAATTAAAGGGTGAAATAGACGAGATCACTCCTAAAGGTAGGCGATAGATATGATTAAGCTTATCTCCAGAATTTGTCACTTCACGAACTTTATGAACTTCATCTGCATATTTAATGGATTCCTCTAAAAACTCTAGAGCAAGATGATGCTCAACATTGCACTTTAACACGCTTCCACCGGTATCACGAACTAATGTCTGAACAATTTCATCCTTATTGTCTTTAAAATATTCGATTGCTTTTTCGAGAACGTTTCTCCTTTCATCTACTGACGATTTTGCCCATAATTTCTGAGCTTCTTCAGCAACTACGAAGGCTTGTTCAAGCTGTTCCTTCGTTGCAAGCCGTACAGTTGCGAGCGTGGAGCGATCATACGGATTCAAAACGTTATAGCTACGCTCACTTTCTCCTGTTACCCAAACTCCATTAATATAACTTTTGTCCATCACACCTACTGCCTGCATATGCAAACTCCCTTCTGAATTAAATTGATAACGCTTTCATAAATAATGCTCGATGATGGGAATAAATGTATGAATAGTAAAATTATATAAATGAAAAACAAGGACGTAAATGTCCTTGTTGCGGTATGTGAAACAATTAAGAAATATTTATAGGATGATCGTTTAATAGAGAAAGAACCCCTTTGTCACTACTGTTTTTCGGTGGCCACACTGATAAATCGAAAGGATAGTCTGAGCCAGGAACGACCGATTTTTCCCCAACGGTTTTAATGAGAAAATCAATGCTGTCCTCATTCCAGAGTACAGTATCGTACCAAAAGCGGCTTACGTATTCCGATGGACGGGCTTGCAAATTATGTGAAACTAAGTCCCATTGTTCAAAGCCTTTATCTAGTCTACCAATTTGGTAGGGAAGAAAACCGCCGCCATGAGCAAAGAGAATTTTTACTTTTGGAAATTTGTCAATCATGCCACTTAACAATATATCTGTTGCACATACGGTCGTTTCCCACGGAACGCCAATTAAATTCGGCATCATTCTCCTTTTGAGACGAGGTTCCTCACAAAGGAGAGGATGGATAAAGACAATCGCTTCTAGCCGGTTCGCTTCCTCAAAAAACGGGGTGAAGAAGTGGTCTGATAGCATATGGCCTTCAATTCCCGGTCCGATAATGACTCCCTTTAAGCCAAGCTGCATGGCTTCCCCTAAAATCTTTGCTGCTTTAACGGGATTGGTTAAAGGAACGGTTCCTAATGCTGAGAGTTCATTAGGATGAGAGGTTACGAGATTGGCTAATGCCAGATTATACACCCTTGAAACCTCTGTAGAAATATCATCGGTGAAATCATACATAAATAGCTGTGGGATCGGTGAAAGGATAGAATGAGAGACACCAACATCTTTTTGTTCACTTAAAAATAACGAACTATCTATGAAAGCTTTCTTCAATTCAAAACCCCATTTTCCGTTTACAACTAAAAAATCATCCTTGTTCTCATCTTTTTTTACCCATCTAGCATCGACTTTTTGTTGATGATCTTTTAACCAAGATAAGACTTCTGAAGGGATAAAATGTGTATGGAAATCGTACATGCTAATCACTCCTCACTTTTATTAGTGTCCTCGATAACCCATTCTCTCGGATATTTCTTTCGCTGCTTGAATGACTTTTTTGGAGAGCGTGGGAATTTTATGTGTTTGGATTCTTTGTTTTGGTCCGACCACAGTAAGTGCGGCAATCACTTTACCTCTGTAGTCATAGATGGGAGCAGCAACGGAATTAACCCCTTCGAGAAACTCTTCGACACTATAGGCAAAGCCGTCTTTTCTCACTTTTTTAAGGTATGTTCGAAGTTGCTCAGGGTCTGCTACTGTGTTTTTATTAAATTTCTGAAGACTTTTATTGATAACGCTTTCAACAATTTTATCATCTGAAAAAGCGAGTAGAACTTTTCCTGAACTTGTGCAATAGGCTGGGTTTCTTTTGCCGATATGTGTTAAGAATCGGACAGGATGGTTACATTCGACTTTATTTAAATAAATCACTTCAAGGTTATCTAGTACAGAAATATGAGCCGTTTCACCAATGTTTTCGACTAATTTCATAAGCACGGGTTGGGACTCTCGATAAACATCCATATGACTATTCACGATGCCACTTAAAGATAGAATCGACAGTCCTAAACGATATTTTTTTGATTCGGGGTCCTTAAATACAAAGCCTTCACTTGCAAGTGTACTCATCGTTCTGCTTACTGTACTTTTATTAAGCCCAAGTGAAGCTGAGAGATCAGAAATCTTTTTTTCAGGTTCATCCGTTGTAAAGCTTTTTAGAATACGGAGAGCATTTTTAACCGATGAAAGATGATGATCATCACGTTCAATTATGGCCATTTACCATTCCCCTTTCAAGTTTCTTTATAGTAAACAAGGATTCTATAATGGAAATCTTAACAAAATCGAAAATAAAAATAAAGGGATTTTTCTAAAAATTCAACTTTTTATTTAAAATAACTAGAAGCTTGATTTAATGCGGTTAAAAAGTTTATAAAAAATATCCCGTGTTGCATATAGAGCAATTCGTACATTGTATTCGTAAAAGGGAAGCGTTAACATAATTTTTAGAAAATATAGAAAAAACATAAGGTTAGGGAGGACTCACATCATGCAAGTAGAAACGAAAGTAAAAGCAATGAATTGTTTGCACTTCATTAATGGACAGTTTGTACAATCCCAGAATAAAAAAACATTTGAGAATATTAATCCTGCTACAGAAGAAGTGCTTGGAACGGTTGCCGAAGGTGGAAAAGAAGAAGTTGATTTTGCTGTAAGAGCAGCGAGAAGAGCACTAGATGGTCCATGGAAAAAAATCACTCTAACAGAACGGTCAAAGATCATTCGTAGAATTGGAGATTTAATTTTAGAGAGACAGGAAGAGCTTGCGAGATTGGAGTCACTGGATACAGGGAAGCCATTTGCATTAGCGAAAAAAATCGATATTCCTAGAGCAGCATATAACTTTCATTTTTTTGCTGATTACATGATTTCGGTAGGAACAGATGCCTATCAACAAGATGACCAAGCCATTCATTATGCTTATCGCAGGCCGGTTGGAGTAGTCGGTATCATTAAACCTTGGAATCTCCCATTATTACTTTTAACTTGGAAACTAGCCCCTTGTTTAGCGATGGGGAACACAGCGGTCATTAAACCTGCCGAATGGACACCGATGACAGCGACCGTTTTGATGGAAATTTGCAAAGAAGCAGGAGTGCCCGATGGCGTAGTGAATCTTGTCCATGGATTTGGACCAAACTCCGCAGGAGGCGCGATTTCAGAACATCCAGATATTGATGCGATTTCCTTCATTGGTGAACCAGGAACAGGTACAGCGATTATGAAGTCGGCAGCTGATTCTCTAAAAAAACTTTCCTATGAGTTAGGTGGGAAAAATCCAAATATAATTTTTGCTGACAGTGATTTAGATGATGTTATTGAAACTACGATTCGTTCGAGCTTTATTAATCAAGGGGAAGTTTGTCTCTGTGGCTCGCGGATTTATGTTGAACGACCTATTTTTGATGAATTTGTGCAACGCTTTGTTGAGGCGACGAAGGAATTAAAGGTGGGTGATCCACTTGAAAAAGAAACCAATGTTGGAGCCCTCGTCAGTAAAGAACATTATGATCGTGTAAAAAGTTATGTGGAAATAGCGAAAAACGATGGTGGCACGATCCATACTGGTGGGAAACGCCCAGTCGGTATTGAAAAGGGCTACTTCCTTGAGCCAACGATTATCACTGGATTAGATCGGAATTCTCGCTGTGTAAGAGAAGAGATTTTTGGACCAGTTGTCACGATTACACCATTTGATATGGAAGAAGAAGTGATTATGCAAGCGAATGATACTCATTATGGATTAAGTGCGACCATCTGGACTACGGATTTAAAGAAAGCCCATCGTGTTGCTCACCAAATTGAAGCAGGAATCATTTGGGTAAATACATGGTTCTTACGTGATTTAAGAACTCCGTTTGGAGGAATGAAGCATAGCGGGATTGGACGTACAGGTGGAATGCATAGTCTCGATTTTTACTCAGAACTTTCCAATATCACAATTAAATTATAGTTTTAAAAGGGAGGTCGAACACATGTTAAATAAAATAACGAAATTTGCTCGTAGCTTAGCAGAAGCGGAAGAAACTAAAAGAGGGATTGCTCCGATTTCGTCTATTGATTCAAAACTAACAATGAACGAGGCATATGCGATTCAACTTGAGAATATTCAAAGAAAAGTTGCTGAAGGGCAAAAAATAGTCGGAAAAAAAATTGGCCTTACTTCATTAGCTATGCAAAATCTATTAGGAGTCGATGAACCTGATTATGGTCATCTTCTCGATAGTATGGCTGTTGAAAATGGTGGCCGCATACCAGCTGATAAAGTATTGCAACCCAAGGTAGAAGGGGAGATAGCATTTATTTTAAACAGGGAACTTCGAGGTCCAAATGTGACGACATTAGATGTATTGAAAGCGACTGAATACATCGTTCCAGCACTTGAGATCGTCGATAGTCGTGTTCAAGATTGGAAGATCAAACTTCCTGATACGGTTGCAGATAATGCATCCTCAGGCTTCTTTGTTCTTGGAGGTAAACCTTTAAAGGTAGATGAAGTAGATTTGAAAATGGTGGGAATGGTCTTAACGAAAAACGGAGAAATCATGAATACGGGCATTGGAGCTGCTGCATTAGGAAATCCGGCCAGTTGTGTTGCATGGCTTGCTAACAAACTTTCAGATTTTGATATTCCGTTGCGGGAGGGTGAAGTGATTTTATCAGGTGCCCTTTCTGCAGCAGTCGAGGCAAAACAAGGAGATTCCTTTACTGCTCGATTCGCTCATCTTGGTCAGGTCAGTGTTCATTTTTAATGATATTTTAAAGGGGGAGGCACATGAATAAAGTAAAAGTGGCCATACTTGGCTCTGGAAATATTGGTACAGATCTCATGTTAAAGTTGAGGAGATCTGAGCTTCTATCCTTAACGACTGTAATTGGGATAGACCCACAATCAGAGGGGTTAAAAATGGCCAGAGAATTGGGATTTGAGACGATTGATACAGGGATTAAAGGATTTTTAGAAAAGTCAGAGCTAGCGGATATCGTCTTTGATGCTACCTCTGCGAAAGCACATATTAGACATGCGAAACTTCTAAGGGATGCAAGGAAGCAAGTTTTAGATTTAACACCTGCTGCAGTTGGACCATTTGTGGTTCCATCCGTCAATATTAATGAGCATTTAAATTCAGATAATATTAATTTAATCACATGTGGAGGTCAAGCGACAATTCCAATTGTTCATGCCATTAATCGTGTTCAAGCAGTTGAATATGCTGAGATCGTAGCTACGATTTCAAGTAGAAGTGCGGGGCCAGGTACACGAGCGAATATTGATGAATTTACACAGACGACTGCAAATGGAATTGAAAAAATTGGTGGAGCAAAAAAGGGGAAAGCGATTATTATCTTAAATCCAGCTGAGCCACCCATTATCATGAGAGATACGATTCATGTTTTACTAGAAGGCAAAAGGGTCGATAAAGTAAGAATCGTTGCTTCAGTTAATGAAATGGCAAAGCAGGTTCAGTCTTATGTTCCAGGTTATCGATTAAGACAAGAACCGTTTTTCGATGGCAATCGAGTCACAGTATTTATTGAAGTTGAAGGAGCAGGGGACTATCTCCCTAAATACTCGGGGAATTTAGATATTATGACAGCGGCCGCAGTGAAGGTAGCAGAAGAATGGGCAAAACATAAAATTGCAAAAGTAGCTCGTGTCTAATTTGCTAGAAGGGAGAGTTGTGCAGAAAATGGTAGCAAATAGAGATGTATTGATTACTGAGGTGGCATTAAGGGATGGGAGCCACGCAATCGGTCACCAATTTACAGTTGAGCAAATAGTAGCAGTAGCAAAAGGATTAGATGAAGCAAATGTCCCTTATATTGAAGTCTCTCATGGCGATGGTTTAGGCGGTTCTTCTTTACAATATGGCTTATCGAAAACAAATGAAATGGAGCTGATTGAGGCAGCCGTTGCCTCCGTAAAGAAAGCGAAAATTGCTGTCTTGTTATTACCAGGAATCGGCACGATGCCTGAGCTTAAGGAAGCAGCACAATTAGGGGCGAAAATGGCCCGAATTGCTACCCATGTTACAGAAGCCGATGTTTCACCACAGCATATTTCACTTGCGAAGGAGCTTGGAATGGAAACGGTTGGATTCCTCATGATGTCACATATGGCACCGACAGCTAAATTGGTTGAACAAGCCAAATTAATGGAAAGCTATGGTGCTGATACTGTCTATGTGGTTGACTCTGCCGGAGCACTTTTGCCTCATGAGGTTAAGGAAAGAATAAGGGCATTAAAGGACAGTTTAACAGTTAATGTTGGTTTTCATGCTCACAACAATCTATCTTTAGCAATGGCGAATACACTTACAGCAATTGATGAAGGAGCAACACGAATTGACGGTAGTATTCGTTGTCTTGGTGCAGGAGCTGGAAACACGCAAACAGAAGTCCTTGTATCAGTACTAGATAAGCTGCGTATTCAAACAGGGATTGATATTTATAAAATGATGGATATTGCAGAAAACATCGTTGCTCCTATCCTTGAAAAACCGCAGGAGATTACAAAAGATAGCCTTGTTTTAGGGTATGCAGGTGTGTATTCTAGCTTTCTCTTACATGCTCAAAAGGCTTCTGAAAGATTTGGAATTGACTCTCGAGATATTCTGATTGAACTTGGAAAAAGAAATGTTGTCGGTGGGCAGGAAGATATGATCGTTGATGTGGCAGCAGAACTTTCTGGGAAAAAGACAAAAGATTTAAATAGAGTTTGATTTTTTGAGTTTCGTTCGTGATATAAAGGAGGATAACGATGAGTAGCACCATCTATAAGGAGATAGCCGCACATTTAGTAGCAGCAGAAGTCGAAAAGCGTGAGGTTGAAAAAGTCACGGCTACCTTCAAACCCGATTTGACAGTGGATGAAGGATATTTGGTCCAAGAGGAAATTGTTAAAATCAAGTTAGAAGAAGGAAAGCGAATGATTGGCCCCAAAATGGGTCTTACAAGTCTAGCAAAAATGCAACAAATGAATGTCAATGAGCCGATCTATGGCTATGTATTCGATTATATGTTGATTGAGGACGGTGGAAAGGTTTCCTTACAAGACCTCATTCATCCAAAGGTCGAAGCAGAAATTGCTTTTGTCATAGCTGAAGATATTGAGGGACCTGGAGTAACTGGGGCACAAGTTTTATCAAAGACGGAATATGTTCTTCCTGCTCTTGAAATCATTGATAGCCGTTATAAAAATTTCAATTTTACTTTACCTGATGTGATTGCTGACAACGCTTCAACTTCACGGGTTGTGTTTGGTTCATCACTCAAAAAACCAGAGCAATTTGAACTTGATTTAGTCGGTGCTGTTTTAAAAATAAATGGTGAAATAAAAGAGTTGGGTGCAGGAGCAGCTGTCCTTGGTCACCCAGCTAATTCAATTGCGATGCTTGCAAATATGCTCTCAAGAAAAGGGGAGAAGGTAAGAAAGGGAGATATGATTCTTACTGGAGGAATTACCGGTGCGGTCATGTTGAAGAGCGGTGACTTTGTTAGTGCGAAATTTGATGGAATAGGCGAAGTGACTTTTAAGGTAACTGATTAAGTTTTTGATTTTATGATAGAAAGGAAGTAAATCGTCCAATGCCAATTATAAATGTGCAGCTTATTGAAGGTCGAGAGGAAAAAAAGATTGCTGAGGTCATTGAGAATATTACCAATACTGTTTCTGAAACGTTAGATGCTCCAAAGGAGACGATACGAGTGATCGTGACGGAAATTCCGAAAACCCATTGGGGCAAAGCTGGAAAACCGATGTCAGAAAAATGATAAAGGCTTTTAACGTAAACGTTATTGAAATGGATGATAGCATTCTTGCAAATATCGCTACCGTTTTTTTAGAGAAAATGCCTTGCACTCTATAAAGAACTTCACGTATTAGGAACACCGACAACCTAAGCAAGAACAGCCATTATAAAAGATTAGAGGAGGAATGAAGATGACAATAGAGCTTAGTTTGCTCGCTCCGCATGTACCTAGTATTTGTCATGAAGATCAAGTTCCAGAATTTCAAAAGGATATGGTTGCTTACATGAAAGGAGTTTCCAAGAAAATTTCTGAAATTAAGCCAGATGTCGTTGTATTAGTTTCATGTCATTGGCCATCAACATTTTTCCATTATGTTGACTGTACGGAAGAACATAAAGGGATTTTAACTGCGTTTGAAGCACCTGATTTAATAAAAGATGTCCCCTATCATTATCCTGGAGATTCGGATTTGGCAAATGAACTTGTCCAAGCCGGTCATACGGCGGGACTACAAGTTCAAGGAGTCAATGACCCTTATTACGTATGGGATTATGGAACAGTTGTCCCATTGCGCTATCTTGTACCAAATGAAGATATTCCGGTCATCAATTTATCTGTTACGTTAGCAGCAAGTCTGGAAGAAACGTATCAATGGGGCAAAGAAATAGCTAAGGTATTGAAAGAAAGTGATAAAAAAATCGTCTTTGTTTCAAGTGGTGCCCTTTCCCATAATCTCGTAAGAGGCAGACATAATAAACCAACTGTTTCTGAACATGCCTTAGATAAACAATTTATTGAATTTATCATGAATAAAGATTATAAGGGAGCTTATAACATGCTTCCCCAATATGCAAGGCTGGCGAAAGTAGAGTCTGGTGGTAGGCATTTAGCAATGTTATTAAGCATGGTTGAAAATGACTGGGAACCAACTTATTTTGCTGATGGACAGTCATCAGGTAGTTGGAATGCACTAATTGCCTTCGGAGAAAAGGATAAAGTGAGATTGGTGGCTGAGGCTGAAGCTGAGTTTGCAACATAATGAAAACGCTTCAATTAAATAGGAGAAAGGGGTCTCCCTTTTCTCCGCTTACGGTTAATTTAAGGTAGGAGTGATACGATGCGGACTCAAGTAGGGATCATAGGTGCAGGACCAGCTGGTTTAATGCTCTCACATCTATTGCATCTTCAAGGAATTGATTCGATTATTTTAGAAAATCGTTCTAGGGAAGAGATAGAAGAAACGATAAGGGCTGGTGTATTAGAGCAAGGAACAGTCGATTTGTTAAATGATACAGGAATTGGCGAACGAATGATGAGAGAAGGTCAAGTGCATGACGGCGTGGAGTTCCAGTTTAATGGAATGAGACACCGAATTAATATGAAAAAACGAACGGGAAAATGTATTACCGTTTATGCCCAGCATGAGGTGATTAAAGATTTAGTGGCTGCTCGATTGGAAGCAGGAGGGAAAATTATATTCAATGTGAGCGATGTTTCCCTTGCAGATATTGACACGAGTCAACCGAAAATCTACTTTCGTCAAAACGGAGTCGCAGAAGAAATTGATTGTGATTTTATTGCTGGATGTGACGGGTATCATGGTCCAAGTCGACAAACGATTCCAGCAAAAAAACGGAAAGAAATCAAACATGTTTATCCATTTGGATGGCTAGGGATCTTGGCAGAAACGGCACCATCTCATCCAGAATTGATCTATAGCAATCATGAAACTGGTTTTGCATTAATTAGTACACGCTCTCCAGAAATTCAGCGCTATTACCTCCAAGTAGATCCGACAGATTGTCTTGACGAATGGTCTGATGATCGCATTTGGACGGAACTACATAAACGAGTAGATATGGATGGCTGGAGCCTCAATGATGGTCCAATAATTCAGAAGAGTATCGTTTCAATGAGGAGCTTTATATGCGAGACGATGCAATATGGTCGGCTGTTTATTGCCGGTGATGCAGCACATATTGTTCCACCAACTGGTGCGAAGGGATTAAATTTAGCTATTGCTGATGTCCAAGTGTTAGCAAAGGGGATTGTCCAATATTACGATCAAAATGAACTCAATCTATTGGAACGATATTCTCAAATATGTACAAGACGTGTTTGGAAAGCACAACGTTTCTCAGCATGGATGACGCAAATGTTACACCGTAATTTTAAACACACACCGTTTGAATACGGTCTTCAATTAGCTGAGTTAGATTCGGTTACAAGTTCTATCGCTGGTGCAACTTATTTAGCAGAAAACTATGTAGGTTTACCAATTGAGTGGTAAAGAGAAAAAATTTTCAAATTGTTGCATATATAGAAACACGTATCTTGCTTAAAGCATTATAGCTCTATATGATAAGGATAATTTAAAAACGAAAAATTAAGAATTATTAAAAATAAAAACGTTAATTCAAAATTTTTCGTGAATGTAAGCGTTTTTAATATTTTGATAGGGGGATAGAAAAATGAAGAAAAGCGTTAAAATGTCGATTTTTAGTCTACTTATTTTACTTTTGCTTGTCTTCACCGCTTGTTCCAACTCGAGTGGTGGAAGTAGTTCTGAGGGGGCTGATGGAGAATCAGGTGGTGGAAAAGTTGAGCTTAAAATGGGGCATATGAATTCACCAGAACATGTACAGGACTCTGGAGCGATGACTCCATTCAGCAAAGAAGTAGCAGAGTTGACCGATGGCCGTGTTAATTTTCAAATTTATCCTGGTGGTGCACTAGGGGGACCAACGGATACGTTTGATAATATTGTGACGGGAATTATGGACGCTGGCTGGGGATTACATGGGTATAATGCCGGGAAGTTCACCGTTCACTCAGTCTTACAGCTGCCGTTTCTAGCAGATGGAACGGGTGCAGAATTAAGTGTTGTCGCACAAAAGCTGTATGATACATTTCCGGAAATTCAAGAAGAATATTCGGATGTAAAACCACTTTGGGTTCACGCTGCTGACCCATATGCCATTATTACAAAAGGAAAAGCAGTAAGAAGTTTCGAGGATGTCAAAGGTTTAAAGCTGAGGACACCTTCTGTTGAGGCAGGAAGTATGATTGAATCTTGGGGTGCCACTCCTGTGTCCTTACCTGCTCCAGAAATTTATGATGCCTTACAAAAAGGAGTCATTGATGGTGGGGTCCTTCCTGTAGCAGCTATTCGAGATTTTAACTTAGCTGATTTAGTAGATTACGTAACACTTGGCAACTTTAATACAAGTTTATTTTATGTGGTGATGAATAAGGATAGCTGGAACAAGATTTCTGCAGAAGACCAAAAGCTTATTGAGGAAGAGTTATTAGGACTTCCGATGGCTGAACGAGCTGGTCAAGCATTTGACGAACAGAAAAAGCTGGCAGAACAAGACGCTGAAGCAGCTGGAGTTGAGTTTATTACGCTTCCGGATGATGAATTAAATAAATTTAAAGAAGCTGCCACAGGTGTGACTGAGAAATGGTTATCTGATATGGAGGCAAAAGGAATTGATGGACAAAAAATCTACGATGAGACAGTGAAATTAATTCAAGGTCAATAGTTTTTTCACACGATGAGGTGAGGATATGAAACAAGAAGTAGAAGTTCATGAAGGTCAAGCGTTGGGAGCATCCGCTCTCAACGAAGCCTCTCTTTTGCAAAAAGAGAAGACTGGCCGATTTGAAACCGTTATTTTGTTTTTGAACAATGTATTGCATAAAATTTCAAGCATTTTATTATTCTTCTTAATGTTTTTAACAACGGCAGATGTAATAGGTCGTTATTTCTTTAATAAGCCGATTACTGGAACGTATGAGCTGACTGGGTTAATTGTCGCCATCATGATCTTCTTTAGTTTAGGTTCCGCCCAAATTAAAAGAGATCATATCGAAATCGATTTTCTAACCAATAAAATGCCTTTGAAGATGCAGCAGATTTTGTTTGTCATAAGTTCATTCGTCCTGACTGTATTGCTCTTATTAACGACCTGGCAACTATATGAATATACGATGAGAATTTGGGCAGGAAATGAGACGAGTGGCGATCTCGGACTTCCATTATATATATTTTCCATTCTAGCTATGGTAGGGGCATTTTGTTTTATGCTCACATATCTTCTAGATACATTAAAGGGGATCGTGAAGGTGGTGAAGAAAAATGAGTCCTGAAGTAATTGGTTTGATCGGTATTGGGTTATTACTGGTACTTATCCTATTGAGAGTTTCGGTAGGATTATCTTTGTTTTTAGTTGGATTTCTTGGTGTTGCATGGTTATCTGATTGGAATGTTGGCCTCTCTCAGCTCGGTTCTTCGGCATTTGGTACGGCAAAGAATTATAGCTTAAGCGTCATTCCATTGTTTATTTTAATGGGGATGTTTATGTCGAATACAGGACTTGGAAAAGACCTCTTTCAGGCTGTCGATAAATGGATTGGACATTTTCGTGGTGGGTTAGCAATTGCGACAGTTGGTGCCTCTTCGATTTTTGCTGCCATTTCAGGCTCTTCTAATGCAACGACAGCTACACTAGCAAAAATTACAATCCCTGAAATGAATGAATACAATTATAAAACGACTTTTTCTACAGCAGCTGTTGCAGCAGGGGGAACGTTAGGAATCTTAATTCCACCGAGTGTCATTTTAATTCTTTATGGAGCGCTTACTAATGAACCAATTGGTCCACTGTTAATTGGTGGTTTAATACCTGGAATCATTTTAACGTTTTTGTTTATGGCAATGATCAATATTCAAGTTCGGTTAAATCCATCGATTGCACCAAGAAAAAACATTACTGTACCGATGAAGGAGAAATTTGTTTCTCTTAAAAGTATTTGGCCATTCCTGATTATATTTATTGTCAGTATTGGTGGAATCTATTTTGGTGTATTTACTCCAAGTGAAGCAGGAGGAATCGGAGCGATCGGCGCTTTCTTTTTAACGTTAATGTCAAAACGATTAAACTGGTCAAAATTAACAGCTTCATTAGATGAATCGATTCGTTTAACAGTGATGCTTTTTCTCATTTTAATTGGCGCTTCGCTTTTCGGGAAATTTCTCGCCTTAAGCCAAATTCCGATGTATTTAACCCAAACAGTTGGGACGCTGGATGTATCACCTTATGTCATTTTGGCGATGATTCTCTTAGTGTATTTTGTTTTAGGGATGTTTATGGAAGGGATTGCGATTATGGTCCTTACGTTGCCGATTGTTTATCCTCTTATAACACAGCTTGGTTTTGATGGTCTGTGGTTTGGTATTATTATGGTCATGGTTTTAAATATTGGAGTATTGACACCACCACTTGGTTTGAGTGTTTACATTATTAGTGGGGTAGTAAAGGATATACCAATCGAGAAAATTTTTAAAGGGGTTATTCCAGCTGTTATTACGATGATTGTGTTTACGATTGTTCTTGTGATATTTCCGGAAATCGTTACTTTTTTGCCTGCGATGATTAAGTGATAAGGTTTTAAAAAAGGAGGTACCATTATGTTTAAGAAGACTCTTGAAGAAAAAGCAATTAAACAATTAAAGGAGAAAATGGATGAGGGTTTGCTGCCACAATGGGTTTTGACAGATCCAGACATTTATGATTTAGAGGTTGAACATATTTTTGGTCATACTTGGCAATTTTTAGGGCATGAAACAGAAATTAAGGAACCTGGCAGCTACGTGACCCGTTGGATGGTTCATGATCCTGTCATTCTTTTAAGAAATCGCAATGGTGAAATTAAAGCATTTTTGAATTCTTGTACTCATCGGGGAACGCAATTATGTACTGCTGATCGTGGCAATAAGAAAACATTTACTTGCCCATACCATGGTTGGAGTTATAACACGGATGGAGAATTGATTGGGATTGTCGCAGGAAATAAAGTGTATGGGGAAGAGATGGATAAGTCAGAGTGGGGATTGCGACCAATTCCGAAAGTGGAGTCCTATCAAGGGATGATTTTCGGTAATTTAGATCCAAATGCAGAATCTCTTGAAGATTATTTAGGAGATATGAAATGGTATCTTGATATTTTACTAGGTAGAAGTGGTGGAATGGAAGTGATTGGTTTACCACAAAGATGGGTTGCAAAGGCAAATTGGAAGGCAACGACGGAGAATTTCGCAGCTGACCCATATCATGTGCAAACAACCCATCGTTCTACAGTAGAAATGGGAATCAGTCCTGAAGATCCATTGTATGCTGGCTATGGTCATCAAGTGGTCTTAGATAACGCCCATGGGATCAATGTCATTACATCGAAGACGGGAAAAGCGAGGGTGCCATTTCAGGGAACACCCGAATCGATGTGGCCATTGTTTGAACAGCACTTAACGCCAGAGCAGTTAGACATACAATCAAAAGTAACCGTTTTCGTAGGAGGTGTTTACCCGAATCTTTCTTTTGTTAGTCCGATTCATGGGACAGAAGGTCATTTACACAATTATTTAAATTTTAGAATGTGGCGACCATTATCACCCGATAAAGTTGAAGTTTGGTGTTGGTTCCTTATCGATAAGGCAATGCCTGAAGAATATAAGAAAGATGCGTATAGAGGTTACTTAGGTTCGTTCGGTCCATCGGGAACGCTTGAGCAGGATGATACGGAAACATGGGCGCGCATAGTAGAGGTAAGTAAGGGATTAATGATGAAGGACAAGGAATTAAATTATAATAGTGTAAGCAACTATTTAATGGGTTATAGCCATGTGACACCTGATGAGAATTTTCCTGGTCCTGGAACAGCCTATCCAACTACTTATATTGATGCGATGGCAAGAAGAATGCATGAAAAATGGCTAGAGTTACTCTCCAAGGATCTGATGGTAAAGGGGGAGAGAACATGAGTCATTTACAAAACAAAGTTTCTCCTGAAATACAATCAGAAATTATAAACCTCTATTATCAAGAAGCCTATTACCTGGATAATCGAAAATATAAAGAATGGTTAGAGTTGCTAACAGATGACATTAAGTATCGAATGCCTCTTCGCGAGACTGTTGAAGGGGTTGGGGTCGACGATATCTCTGTTGATTCCTCTTTTTTCGAGGAAACTAAAATTTCCTTACGAACAAGAGTCAATCGTTTATACACGAAGTCAGCTTGGGTTGAAAATCCCGCAACTAGACAAAGGCATTTTATCACCAATATTTATATTGAAAGTACTGATGAAGATACTATATATAAGGTAAGAAGTTATTTTCTTTTTAAAAGAAGCAGAGGATCAACAACTGATATTGAAGAAATGTTTGGAGAAAGACATGACACAATCCGATGGGAGCAAAATCAATGGAAGATCGCTACACGTGCAGTCTACCCAGACCAATCCGTCATCACCACGATGAATATGAGTATGTTCTTATAAAAGGCTCAAAAAGTCTAATTCACGATTAGAGTTAGACTTTTTTCTATTTCAGCCCGTCCCTCTTTTTTATATTAGAACTATCCTTCGTTTCATCCACATAATCATTAATATCCCGATAAATACGTCTTAAGACTTAGATTCATTTACTTACTCAGTCTATAGAAAATCTTCAAACTTTTGGTATGATAACAATAAGAAGAATGGAGTGAGGAATGGGATCAGAGGGAATTCGAAACCTTTATCCGATCCAATCGTAATACAATAGAGGATTATATGTTAGGAGTCGATAAAAAAATGAATCCATTTATATCGTTTATATTACGGTCGTTTATTGCGCTTCCAACGGCTGGATTCGTTTGGCTAATTAGTTATTTCGGTTTTGAACAAACCCTTTTAGCTTCCACTGGAGTATCAATTGTTGGTGGTTTGCTCGTGTTTTTCCTTATAAAAGGGATTATGAAACACCGTTTTATTAAAAGCCAAGGTCTTACTAGGCGTGAGTATAAATATATTGAGAAAAATTTAGACGAAGCAAAAAGAAAAATAAATCGGCTTACGAAAGCATTGTTTTCTGTTAGACAAGTAAGCATGCTAAAGCAGAATATGGAGATTGCTCGTGTCACAAGAAAAATATATCGAATTACAAAAAAAGAACCGAAACGATTCTATCTTGCGGAACAGTTCTACTTTTATCATTTAGATTCATTAGTGGAGTTAGCAGAAAAATATTCCTTCTTATCTACTCAGCCAACGAAAAATGTTGAGCTTAATCTTGCTTTAAAAGAAACAAGGAGAACGATGGATGAAATGAGGTATTCGTTAGATAAGGATATGGAACAAATTTTAGCAAATGATCTCGATACACTTCATCTCGAACTTGATGTAGCAAAACATCATATGAATACGTTGAAAGAGTCGCGATTTCTTGATGAAAGTAGGAAACTGAAATGACCAAAAAAAACGATTCTCTATTTGGAAATACAAGTCCTGTTTTTGATGATTTGTTGGCGAATCCATTCGCTGAAGAACAAAAACAAACAGAAGCCGCTTCTTCTCATGAAAAAAAGCCAGTGAAGTTAATAGACGTTATCCCTGAAGAAAATCGAGCGAAAGCATATCAGCTTGCCGAACAAATTGATCCAAAAAATCATGAAGCAATGATTTTTTACGGTTCACAGGCACAAGGAAAACTTCTATCTTTTTCCCATTCAATGCTTGAACATGTACAAAAACAAGATGTAGGGGAAATAGGGGACATCATTCATAATTTGATGCAAAAATTAGGCAGTGTCAATCCGGATGATTTAAAGCCAGAGAAGCCATCTTTTTTCTCGAAAATGTTTGGGCGAATTTCGAGTTCCATTCAAGAGGTATTATCGAAATATCAAAAAACAGGTGCTCAAATCGATCGAATTGGTGTGCAGCTCGAACGGAGTAAAAATACGTTATTAAGTGATATTCATTATTTAGAGAAGCTTTATGAAAATAATAAGGATTACTTTAATGCGTTAAATGTGTATATCGCAGCTGGTGAACTTAAACTAGAAGATCTCAGGGAAAAGACCATCCCTGAATTACAGAAAAAGGCAGAAGCCTCTCAAGACCAAATGAAGTATCAAGAAGCGAATGATATGATTCAGTTTGCTGACCGTTTGGATAAACGTTTATACGATTTAAAGCTTAGTCGTGAAATAACCATCCAAAGTGCTCCACAAATAAGACTCATTCAAAATACCAATCAAGCGTTAGTGGAGAAAATCCAATCTTCCATTCTAACGGCCATCCCATTATGGAAGAATCAAGTAGCTATTGCTTTAACTTTAATTAGACAACGAAGTGCTGTTGAAGCCCAAAAACAAGTGGCTAAAACGACCAATGAGTTGTTGTTGCGAAATGCCGAAATGCTAAAAGCGAATACAATTGAAACAGCAAGGGAGAATGAGCGGGGCTTTGTTGATATTGAAACATTAAAGAAAACGCAGGAAAACTTAATTTCCACTCTAGAGGAGACGATGCGGATTCAAGAAGAAGGAAGAAATAAGCGTCGTCAGGCTGAATATGAATTGGCAACCATGGAAAATAATTTAAAGCAAAAACTACTGATGATGAAGGAAAAGTAAAAAACAATTCCGGATCTATAAAGGAAGATGTGTAACTCAGAATGAGTCGAGCATCTTCCTTTTTCTATTTTATTAAGGACTGTTTTCGTAAAATGAGTCGTTAAAATCGAGAAGCTAATTTTAATGTTAAATTATGACTTGAAGCTCTCGTGTCGAGGTCTCTAGCTCTTTTCCATAATCAATTTTGTCTTTCCATTCGAGTTAAGAGCTATAAGACATACATGTAAACAGATAAGAAATGTGCAGTGCTGCCAAGCATGATGAAAATGTGGAAGATTTCATGAAATCCTAAATGCTCGGATTCTAGAAATTTTGGCTTTGTTGCATAAATAATTCCACCAATCGTATAAAAGATGCCGCCAAGAACTAATAGAAATAGTCCTGTATTACTTAATACCTTTGCTAGTGGAGGAGCTACAAAAATAACCATCCAGCCCATCACAATATAAATCAGTGTTGATAGCCATCGAGGACAATTAAACCAAATCATTTTAAATAACACACCACATACGGCAGCAAAGGTAATGATTGAAAAGAGTACCCATCCAGTTACGCCATTTAAACTAATTAGACAAAATGGTGCATACGTTCCAGCGATTAAAATAAAAATCATCGAATGATCAATTTTTCGCAGAAAGGCGATCACTTTGTCTTTTGCCATGACCATATGATAAGTGGCAGAAGCTGAATAAAGGAGGATCATACTGATACCAAAAATAATAACTGCAGCGATCGAAAGTGCTGTTTCTGTTGTTAAAGCAGCTTTAATCACCATTGCAAGTAAGGCTACAAAGGATAATATAGCACCGCTTAAATGAGTTAGCCCGTTAATAGGTTCGCGAATATACTTCAACGCAAATACCTCCTGATTTCATTATGTAGTTATTGATACTACTTAAAATAATACACATATTACAACAGTTAGTCAACAGGATATAATCACTAATAATATGCGTGTAAGGTTTTATAACATAAAATTCAAAAAAATCCAAAAAGCATATTGACATATGTGTTTTATAGGGTAAAATTAGTATTAATTAAAGGATGTTATATTTCCTAACATCAATAAGTTAGAAGATATAACAATAAAAAAGGGGGAAATATTTTTGGATGCTGTCGTACTGATGGATAACCTGTGGGTAGCTGTTGGAGCAATTTTAGTATTTTTTATGATTGGTGGATTCATATTACTCGAAGCAGGTTCGACAAGAATGAAGAACGCAGGCCATATTGCTGGTAAAACTATTTTTACTGCGGGAATTGGTACTTTAGTTTTCTGGGCAGTAGGTTATGGATTTATTTATGGTGATGGGAATGCATTTATTGGATTATCTAATTTCTTTTATGGAGATGCATCAACAGTAGAAGAAGGTTTAACACCAGCGGTAGACTTTTCTTTCCAAGTAATGTTTGCAATCGTTTCTTTAACCATTGCGTTTGGTGGATTTGCAGAGCGTGCTAAACTATCGGTTTATGTCATTTTCGCTGTATTGTTTTCAGCTCTAGTATATCCAGTTGTTGCCCACTGGATTTGGGGAGGCGGCTGGTTAGCTGAACATGGTAAGCAAGATTTTGCTGGTTCTACCGTCGTTCATTTAACTGGTGCGATGGCTGCATTAGCCGCAACCATCATATTAAAACCGCGTATTGGTAAATACAATAAGAATGGTTCTTCTAATAATATTGCTGGTCACAACCAAGTGTTTACGGCTTTAGGTGTACTTATTCTTTGGGTTGGTTGGTTCGGATTTAATGGAGCAAGTACTTTCGGAGTAGCTGACGGATTTTTAGGTTTCGTTATTCTTAATACTCAATTAGCTGCGGCAGCTGGTGCGATTGCAGCGATGTTTACAGCATGGATGTTAACAGGGAAAGCGGATGTTCCAACAACTCTAAATGGAGCGCTTGCTGGTCTAGTTGCCATTACAGCATCATGTGGTTTCGTTGAGCCTTGGGCAGCGGTGTTAATTGGTTTAATTGGTGGAATTATGGTTGTCTTCAGTATGAAGTTCTTTGATAAGGCAAAAATCGATGACCCAATTGCAGCATTATCTGTTCACGGAACGGTCGGTGTTTGGGGTACCCTTTCAAACGGTTTATTCGCAGTTCCAGCATTATCTACTGATATTGGTTGGGGGCAAGCAGGATTATTCTATGGTGGTGGCTTCACGCAATTAGGAGTTCAAGCATTAGGTGTTGTCGCTTCTGGTATTTATGCGTTTGTTGTTGCTTTCGTCCTTCTTAAAATTATGGATAAAGTTATGGGTGGACTTCGTGTCTCTGAAGAAGAAGAAATTATGGGTCTTGATATCAGTGAGCATGGAAGTTATGGATATCCAGAGCAATTTGAAGCCTCAAAAACAGTTAAAGATGATTCAACTCAAGCGAATTTAAGCTAAACTGTGATAAAATAGCATAAAATATAAATGTACGGGTGAATAAGCGATGGCCTCTTTTTATAGAGGCTTTTCGTGTTTAATGATCGACAAGGAATAGGGGGTGCCTGGGTGACGATAGCAACTCCATCATACGAGACAATCAAAGATTGGAAGGAGAAAATGATTGCTTCCCATTTTTCCGATCCATTTCGTTTAAATGAAATTCACGATGAAGCGATGGGAAAGGTATTTGAAATAGCAATTAACCGACTGAAACTAGGAGAGCCACCATGTGAATATTCCTGGTTTATTACTGGAAGTGGGGGGCGTTTTGAACAAGGTCCAATCAGTGATCAGGATCATGGAATCGTCTATGTCAATTCAAATTTGGAAGATGAGCACTATTTTGCAGAGTTAGGGAAGGAAATTTCGCATGGTTTAAACATTGTTGGTTATCCATATTGCCAGGGCAATGTGATGAGTTCCAATCCTCTTTGGTGTAAGTCCATGGAAAAATGGAAGCAACAACTTTTCACTTGGATGGATGAGGCTACATGGGAAACCGTTCGTAATTTACAAATATTTTATGATGCAAGAGCATTACAAGGGAACGAATTTCTTGTGCGTGAATTAAAGGATGTTTTCTATGATTACGAAAAAACCCATCCTACTTTGTTAAAGAGATTGATGGAAAACGTCATGCACATCAAAAATGGTATTGGGCCACTTGGACAAATAATCGTTGAGGAACACGGGACAAATGTAGGATCCATTAACTTGAAATATACAGCCTTTCTACCCTATGTCAATGCTATTCGTCTATTAGCTATAAAAGAAGGGATATATGAGACTTCCACAATCGACCGGATGAATAGTTTGGTAAGAATGAATGGCTATAGTGCGGTGTTGCGGGAAAGCCGAAAGCATTTTCTGACATTATTAAAATATCGAAATTCCCTATACAAAGCTGAAACTTATGATGATACTCATTATTTAAGTGTTAAATCATTGAGTAAAGAAGAGAAAAAAGAAATAAAGAGAATTTTGAAGGATGGCAAACGACTCCACCAGTATGTATCGAATTTAATAATGCATTAATTCTGTTGGGGAAAGGAGTGAAAAGGAGTGCCATTAGAATCATTTCGTCAATTAATGAGAGGGATCCAAGGGAGGTTATCGATTTCTGAGGGAAATCTTCAAAGCTCTCAACAAATCGCATTTGTAAGACAGATGCAAAAGGAGCTAAAGCAAGAAACGGCATTATATACTCAATTTGATCAATTACGTGTTGTTGTTTTTGATATTGAGACGACTGGATTTTACCCAGAGCTTGGAGATGAAATTATATCGATCGGTGCCATAAGGGTTCAAAATGGAGTAATATGTGAAGAAGATATTTTCTATTCACTTGTCAGATATGAACAGGAGCTTCCAGAGGAAATTGAAAAATTGACTGGTATTTCGTCTTTAGAGCTAAAGGAAGCAAGCCCTTTATCTGAAGTGATGATTCGTTTTTTTGAGTTTGTGAAAAATGATACGTTAGTGGCTCATCATGCCAAGCATGAGAAGAGTTTTTTGCAAAATGCGAGCTGGAAGCTATTTCGAACTCCTTTTAAGCATCGAATTGTTGATACATCCTTTCTCTATCGAGTAGCAGAACGTGAGCTCAGCTTGTCCAGATTAGAGGATTTATGTGAGCACAATGGGATTCCGGTTATAAACCGTCATAATGCTTTGGGAGATGCGAAGTTAGCTGCAAAATTATGGTGTTCTTATATTGATAAACTCAAAAAAATAGGGTGCAGAAACTTAAACGATGTTTATGAGCGCCTTGCAAGACTATAAGACTCTCACATAGGTAGAGTCTTATTTTTTATGAAGGGGGACAAGCGCTTAAGAGCTTTTCACCCCATATAGAATTAAACCAACCCCACAAAAAATCCATAACATTTTTGTCAGCGAGATCTTCTCTGCGATTCCAATTAAGCCGATTGTTGTTGTCAAAATTAAAATAATTGGGCCAATTAAAGCAAGAGAACTATTGATTACCAATGCTTTCTCAACTTGGTTCACTTTTAAAATCAACAGTGCGGCAAAAATTTCAATACTACCTGATAACATTCTTAAAAGGGCCATTCCAATAATGGCTTTTTCTAAAAACTGAAACATGATGACATCCCCTCCTTTATTACTGTATGCATGAACATTGAAGAGAAGGACAAGTTTTTTCCCTGCTTTTGCATTGAATTTAGACAATTCATGGACTTAAGCTGGGATCCATGTCTAATGCCTAAAACTCTTTCCTGTAGATCGCATACTCTATAGTAGAATTACCTTGTTTGAGTCATGATGGTGATTATAAAAGGGAAAGAAGGGTTGTTTTATCATGTGCTCAAATTTTCTAATGAGAGAAGATTGGAGTGTTACGATAGATGATTATCATGATGGGGGCAGAATTAAAAAATCCGCCACCGACAAATTTAAGTGATCTGGAAAAAAATATATATGAAGAATTACAAAAAAGTGGTTCTTCGCATCATTATCCATCTTGGCAGCAACTTCGTTTTGAACTTCTGCTTCGGAAAAATATTATTGAAGCAGCTAGTAAGTTGGCTTACAGTCCAGTTGAATTTAAGGTTTTTCAAGATTCAAAGTTTAACCCTCGTTATTGGACAAAAACGCGTGGGGGCTATTTACTGAACCCAAATGTTTTACCGTCTCAAGCAATTGAGGATATTTTTGTAAATGGGCATGAGTATGCTTTTGAATGCTCAACGGCGATTGTGGTTATTTATTATTACGCCGTATTAAAGTCAATAAATGTTGAATTCTTCAATCGAATCTTCCCTAATCTTTTGGTTTGGGATTGGAGCTATGATGAAGATTTGCGCATTATTACGAAAGTAGGAACTGATTTTATTCCAGGGGATGTATTGTATTTTCATAATCCAGATTATTTGTATCCGGTTTGGATTGGTGAAAATGCTGTTTTTCTTGGGCGTGAACAATATTTTGGTCATGGAATTGGGATTAAAACAAAGGATGAGATGATAAATGCATTAAATACACTTAGAAAGCCAGATGCAAAGAAATCAGCCTATTTGTTATCCCAGTACAGTCGTCTTGATTTTCATTACTTATCTCAATTTGCTAATAACTAAAAAAATCGATTATTTGGGGAGTTTTATTGTCAAATAGTTAAATACCCAGTTGTTAACTCCCTCTTTGCATAATCTATGAAGAGGAACACAATTTTTTATGAGGAGGAATATGACGTGTATCAAGTGCCTAATAGGAGTTATATGCCTAATCAGGATCTTCGTATTATTCGAAGACCATTTGGTTTTGGATTTAGACCATTTGGGTTTGGCTTTGGGTTACCGCTAGGTTTTTTAGGTGGTTTAGCAGCAGGTGCTCTCATTAGACCACCATTCTACCCATATTACCCACCATTCCCTTTTTACGGTGGTGGGTTCTTTTACTAAGAAACGAAAAGGAATGAGTCTGAGAAATGGCCTTTGAGGCTATTTCAGGCTCTACATAGAGTTTCATCAATATAGTATATAATATAAGCAAACCCTTTAACTTTTAATTTAAACATGATAGTCTATCATTAACGTAATAGAATAATCAATTTTCCTTGGTACATGGTGAAAACGATTCAGATGGATGTGAATAAAAATTGAGTGGGAATGAACAACTGGAAAGAGCTCGGGAAAGAGTAATCGATGCGATAGCTCAAAATATTAATTTATATGGGGTTACCGACTCTGTAGGTAGACTGTATGGCTCTCTCTACTTTCAAGATGAACCAATGACATTGGACGCTATGAAAGATGAACTTGGCATGAGCAAAACAAGCATGAGCACATCGGTTAGAGGTTTAATGGAATTAAAGATGGTTGAAAAGGTTTGGAAAAAAGGAGAGCGCAAAGATTTGTATCGTGCCGAAATGGATTGGTATCAAAGCTTTAGCGATCTATTTACAATAAAATGGCGAGCAGGTGTAGGAGCCAACATCAATGCAATCGAAAAGTCCAAGAAAGAATTATTGGACCTATTGAGCGAAAAAGACATTGAGGACGACACAAGGCTCGAAGCAGAAAAAATGATGACTAAATTGGATTATGCCCTAGAGTATTATGATTGGCTGCAACGCTTAGTTAATAGCTTTGAAACGAAGGAAATATTCGAATATATTCCATTGAAAAAGGGAAACACAGACTAAAAAGTTAGTCTGTGTTTTTTTGTATGGACAGGTGTCTTGTGATGATAACACCTAAAAAATGTGCGTTCGTCTATTCCCATCTTTCATGAAAATGAATAGGATATATTGACTCATAATAAGGAGGTCTAAAATATGTCAGCTGAATACGGGTATGGCGGCGGTTTTGCCCTATTAGTAGTACTGTTTATTTTATTGATTATCATCGGTGCTTCTTGGGGTTACGGCGGATTTTATTAATGAATAAAAAAACATTAAAGGAGGAGATCTAATGCCATACGGATATGGTGGTTACGGTGGCTACGGTTACGGCGGATTTGGTGCCGGCTATGGTGGCGGCTTCGCTTTAATTGTAGTTTTATTCATTCTATTGATTATCGTTGGAGCAGCATGCTTTAAGTGGTAAATGAAGAAAGAAGGCAGGCGTAAGCTTGCCTTCTTTTTATTCGTCTAACGCTTTCAGCCCGAGCGTACTGACATGTTTTTTTCTTTCGTTTTGCTCAATATAACGAAGTTCTTCTGTAAGATCGTTAATGGCGACAATTTCAAATAAAATCATTGTTTCAGCTGTAAAATGGCTTACTTTCGAAGGCTTATCTGTAGGCTCACTTTTCAACTCCCAAAAATAGGACAACAGTTTGTTCATTAATGCCTCATGCTCCTGAATTTTTTCGTTCTCCCGTTTGATTAACATCAATGAAATCGAGACCACTGCATCGTTAATATCTTTGTTTTCATTAATTTTGTGACTGCTATTGTCAATGGGAGCATGAATGATATTACCGATATGAAAGAGAATTTGTCTTAACACAAGAAGCTTTTTATGTTCATAATGAACCTTCCTCATATCATCCTCTGTATGTTTATGATACTTCCACTCCTGCCTTTGAAATTGACAGAGTTGTTCAGCTTTATCAAGGTCTTTTAAAATGCGTTGAAAGAGGTTTAATGTATCACGCTTCTTTTTCACCTTTGGAACTTCAACAAATACTTGTTCCAGCAGTTCACCTGTATTTTTTAGTAAATCACTTGTCGAATGAACAATCATTTTTGAGTAATGAGGGGGCAATATAATCAAATTAATCAAGGTTGAGACCGCTAAGCCAATCGTAGTGGTTCCTAATCTGACAAGGAAACTATCAAAAAAATGGTCGTGTGTGAATGGAATCATATTCACGGCTGTTAAAGTTGCCACTAGGATCCCTGCGTCTAACTTCAGTTTATGGCAAGTAATAATCGTCAGCATTGCAGAAAGGGAGTAGGTAAGTGCCGTATTCCCGAACCAGGCAGTTATGAGCATTGAGTAGGCCGCCCCGATGACAGAAGCTGGTAACCGAATGATCCCCTTTTTGATTGAATCAGATGCTGTAGGTTCGATCGTCACGATCGCTGTAATGACAGCAAAAATGGCTGGCCATTCTAGTGCCAGACAGATAAAAGCTGTAATGAAGACAGCAATCCCTGTTTTTAAAATTCTTCCCCCTAAAAACTTTGAAAATGGCATTTTGAAACTCCTTATTTTGAGGCGTCGGAAATTTCATTACATCTGACCCTCTTTTTCCATTATTGTCTCGTTTCAATAAACTCAAACAAAAACGATTGACCATTGCGATAGAAACGCGGATCATAAACTCCTATCCGCTCTTCATCAGCAACGATGACGACAAATGGGGACCACTCAACAAGCGTTTTTGCCGCTGGTTTCTCAGCGAACAATTGCTCTAAATCTGCATCTTCAGATGAAGTTAGAGTGTAGAGTTGTTCTTTTTCTTTAAATGGATGATCGTGAAACAGAATAACCTCATCCCCTGACTTTGTAATGACAGTGAAGTTCCATGGGATAAAGTCAGCAGATAATGCGATCTGATCATAATCGTCTTTGTAATCTTTATGAATGATGTAACCTTGAGTCGTTTGGATGATTAGATGGAGAACGATGAATCCCCAAGCCGCTCGAAAATAAAATGGGGAGCGGTGCTTCTTTCTTCTAGATAAGAAAAATGCAACTGCTAATATGATCCAAAAAATGAGATCGACAATCGGAATCGTACCAAAGGTAATTCTAATTGATGAAAAAGGTTCTAAATAACCGGTTCCCCAAGCATTAAATAAGTCACTTGTGTTATGTATAAATACTGCTAACCAAGCGAGGAAAAATATCCGCTTATCTTTGATTTTAAATAAAAGAATCGCTATTAAATAGAAAAAAAGCGCCCAAAGTGGTGTTAAAAAGATGGAGTGAGTAATCCCTCTATGCCACATTTGATAAAGACCTTCGGTATCCCAAACTTGTGAAATCACATCGATATCAGGAATTAGACTGGCTCCAACGGCGGTAGTTAAATAGGCTTTCTTCGTTCTAGAATCAAAATTAGACTTGTCAACCGTCCCGTACAACGCAAGTCCAAACAAAGTGTGCGTGATTGAATCCATGTATTCACCTGCTTATTAATGTTTGTACTTATTATATTGGATAACACTATGTAAAAAAGCAACTATTTGATATAATATATCGTTGCAGGAATTTAATGAATACATTGAAATATATGGTTTGCTTTAAAATATTGGCTATGTGAGACAATAGGATGGATGAAGACACGATTTTTTGCCTCGTGACAACGAAGAATGAACGAAAAACCAACCGTTAACCACAGCCAAAATATGAAATGTTATTCGATTGGAGAGGACTCAAACACTTATGGCTAAAAATTTTAAAGAAGAAGTTTTATCCCGTCGTACCTTCGCAATTATCTCCCACCCGGATGCAGGGAAAACGACGTTAACAGAAAAGTTATTATTATTTGGTGGCGCAATTCGTGATGCAGGTACCGTTAAAGGAAAGAAAACAGGGAAATTCGCAACAAGTGACTGGATGGAAATTGAAAAGCAGCGTGGAATTTCTGTAACATCGAGTGTGATGCAGTTTGAATATCAAAATCGTCGAGTTAATATATTGGATACCCCTGGACACCAAGATTTTAGTGAGGATACGTATCGTACATTAACAGCCGTCGATAGTGCGGTGATGATTATCGATTCGGCAAAAGGGATTGAGGAGCAAACTTTGAAGCTCTTTAAAGTTTGTCGTATGAGAGGAATTCCTATTTTTACTTTTATAAACAAACTTGATCGGGAAGGAAGAACACCACTTGAGCTTCTTGCCGAACTTGAAGAAGTGATGGGAATTGAATCTTATCCAATGAACTGGCCTATCGGGATGGGGAAAGAATTCCTTGGGATATATGATCGTTTCTATAAACGAATTGAACAATTCCGAGTAGACGAGGATAAACGTTATGTCACACTAAACGAAGACGGCGAAATTGAAGGAGAGCATCCGCTTAAAGAGTCTGGGTTATACGATCAAACACTTGAAGAAATTATGTTATTGAACGAAGCGGGTAACGAATTTTCTCGCGAAAGAATTGAGAATGGAGATTTGACTCCAGTATTTTTCGGGAGTGCATTAACGAATTTTGGTGTGCAAACCTTTTTAGAAACTTATTTGCAATTTGCTCCTTCACCACAACCAAGAAATTCATCAGAAGGAGAAATTGATCCACTGTCTGAAGATTTTTCTGGATTTATCTTTAAGATTCAAGCGAATATGAATCCCGCACATCGAGACAGAATTGCGTTCTTGCGCATTTGCTCTGGAAAGTTCGAAAGAGGAATGACGGTTAATATCCCAAGAATCGGGAAGCAAATGAAGCTAGCTCAGTCTACCCAATTTATGGCGGATGACCGAAGCACAGTGGATGAAGCTGTTAGTGGAGACATTATTGGTTTGTATGACTCAGGTACTTATCAAATTGGAGATACGTTAACGATTGGCAAAAATCAATTTCAATATGAAAGATTGCCTCAGTTTACACCAGAATTATTTGTTCGAGTTACAGCAAAAAATGTCATGAAGCAAAAGCATTTTCATAAAGGGATTGAGCAGCTTGTACAAGAAGGTGCGATTCAGCTATTCCGGAATGTAAGAACTGAAGAGTATTTATTAGGTGCAGTCGGTCAGCTTCAATATGAAGTATTTGAGCACCGTATGAAAAATGAATACAATGTTGAAGTGATTATGGAGCGACTAGGCTCAAAGATTACCCGTTGGGTGGAAAATGAAGAAGTGAATGAAAGTCTATCGGCAGCGAGAAGTATTCTTGTGAAAGATCGCTATGATAAAAAGGCATTCCTATTTGAAAATGAATTCGCATTACGATGGTTCCAAGATAAAAATCCTGATATCCAGTTATATAACCCGATGGATGATTATCAATAATTCGGTGTAAAACGACTCTTTTTGTGGAGTCGTTTTTTTTAACGCCGTTTTCGTAATGATTGTGGTTTTTTCGTAAATGCCGGCCTCAGATGAGGTTTTAGAACAAACATTATTTTTGTGCGGCATCTTTCGCTTACTTGATCCTCATTTAACGAGTCATAATAGGGCTTTATTCGCCTATCTATGACTAAATAGCAACAATGTGAGCGAAAATAGCCTTTTTTTACGTTGACAAGGAGCAAGAAAAAACATATATTAAAATAGTAATATTTACTTTAGTGCTAAAAAGCGTTTAAGTGCGAAAATATGAGTAAAGTACAACTTGGAGGAAATATAAAAATGAATCAGGACAAACCTGTTATCAAATTAACAACGTTAGAAGCGATTATAATAACGATTATGATCTTAGGTGGGATAAGTATTTCCATCATTCGATATGAAGCGGTTCCTCATATTCCTATTATTCTAGCCATTTTCCTTTTGCTTCTCTTCGGCATGATCAAGCGAGTAAGTTTAAAGGAATTAGAAAATGGCATGATCGAAGGAGCGAAATCAGGATTAGGTGCGGTTATGCTATTTTTCTTTATTGGAATGTTGATCAGTAGCTGGATGGCAAGCGGAACGATTCCAACTTTCATATATTTTGCGCTAGAGTTAGTGAATGGAGATTTTTTCTATAGTGTCGTGTTTGTTGTAACGGCCATTGTTGGGATAAGTATTGGAAGCTCATTAACAACGGCGGCAACTCTTGGTGTAGCTTTTATCGGGGTAAGCAGTGCTTTAGAACTTTCACTTCCTATAACAGCTGGTGCGATTATATCTGGTGCGTTCTTTGGAGATAAAATGTCGCCGTTATCTGATACTACGAATCTGGCATCGATGGTGGTGAAGGTTGATTTATTTGAACATATAAAAAACATGCTTTGGTCCACCATTCCAGCTTTTGTCATTTCGCTTATTCTCTTTACCATTTTATCTCCCCAGGAAATACCAGCAAGCTTTGAAAAGATTACGAGCTTAAAAGAGACGTTGCAGCAACTAAATCTAGTTCATTATTACTCATTCGTTCCATTTGTGATTTTAGCTGTTTTAGCAATCAAGCGAATTTCAGCCATTATTACTTTATCTTTTGGAATTATCTCGTCTTTGATTGTCGCCTTTGTCGTTCAGAAAAATTTGACATTCAAAGGGATGATGGAATTCCTCTTTTCAGGTTATACAATGGATAGTGGTGTCGAGGAAATCGATCAGCTATTAGGCAGGGGTGGGATCGAAAGCATGCTATTCTCTATTTCATTAGTACTGCTTGCCTTAGCACTTGGAGGTCTTCTCTTTAAATTAGGCGTTATTCCAGCGTTATTAGATGGGATGTCAAAGCTTCTTTATAAAGTTCCTACTCTTTTTGCAACAACGGTAGCAACGGCGATCGGTACTAACTTTTTAGTAGGGGAGCAGTACTTATCGATCCTGTTAACCGGTAATACATTCGAAAAGTCCTTTCGAAAAGCGGGCTTACATTTGAAAAATTTATCAAGGGTATTAGAAGATGCAGGAACGGTGATTAACCCACTGGTTCCATGGGGAGTTTGCGGGATTTTTTTAACAGGAGTACTTGGTGTTTCTACTATCGACTATTTACCATTCACATTCTTTTGTCTACTATGTCCTTTGATCACATTATTCTACGGTTTAACGGGATTAACGATTGTAAAGAATTGATGAGCAATCAAAAGCCAACAATGGACGACAACATCTGTCCATTGTTGGCTTTTTTTATTAAGATGATTTTATGTCACAGGATTGTGGAATTCATTCGTTTCTCCTTGCTTGCATCCAAAAAATGACTTCTATATAGTTATAAGTAGATTCTATAAAAATCCTATAATACCAGCTATTTACAAGATGTTTGTTGAACTTTTGAAACTTTCTATTATGCTCTGCAAGAGAGAGGGGTTTTGTCATTGAAAATAAGTAATTTTTCGATTAAACGTCCAGTTTTTACACTTGTAACGATGCTTCTTGTGATTATTCTAGGAGCCGTTTCATTATTGAATATTCCATTAAAGCTCATTCCAGATATTAATCCTCCTATTGGTGTGGTTGTCACTTCTTATGAAGGAGCCAGCCCAGAAGAGGTCATGGAGAAAGTAACGAAACCCCTTGAAAGTACATTAGCAACACTTCCAGGGATTAAGACGATGACGTCTACCTCACAGGAAGGGGCCAATTTAATATTAATGGAATTTTCCTGGACTTCAAATATTGATGATATTCAAAGTGATGTTATTGAAAGATTGGATCGGGTGATGCTGCCCGATGATGTTGGTAAGCCAAGATTTATGAAATTTGACCCTTCACAGCTTCCTGTTATCCAACTTTCCCTTAGCTCAGATACAGATAAAGAGAGCTTGAGAGAATTGGCTGATCAGCTGCAATTAGAGCTCTCTAAGGTTGAAGGTGTGGCAAGTGTCAATCTTTCAGGAACAACAATTAAAGAAGTTCGAGTCGAATTAAATCAGGAAAAATTACAGGAATATGGTCTAAGTCAAAGCGATATCGTCGATGTGATTCGATCAAATGATATTTCCATGCCAGGGGATACCATTTTAACAGAAGGAAAGGAATTGACGACCAGAATCATCAGTACAATTGATTCGATTGATATTTTGAAAAATCTGACTGTAACCGTGAATCCACAAAATGGAGAAAAGGTCGCTCTTTCTCAAGTAAGTAGTGTGGAGCTTGTGAACGCTGATGATCGCACGATTACGAGAACGAATGAAAAGCCTTCGGTGCTGTTAAGTGTGATGCAGCAGTCAGATGCCAATACAGCAGCTGTGTCAAAAAGTTTTACCGCAGAATTGGACAAGCTTCTCGAAAGGGAAAAATATGAAGAGATTGAATCAGACGTCCTTTTTGACCAGGGGGATTATATTCAATTAGCGATTAGTAATATTACGACAACCTTAATCATGGGTGGCTTACTTGCAATGATCGTGCTCTTTTTCTTTTTGAGAAGTGTAAAGAGTCCACTTATTATTGGTGTTGCCATTCCTTACTCGGTCATTGTCACATTTGTTCTGATGTATTTTTCCGATTTCACGTTAAATATCCTGACATTAGGTGGTCTGGCATTAGGGATAGGGATGCTTGTTGATAATGCCATTGTTGTGATTGAAAATATATATCGCCATTTATCGATGGGAAAGGAACCGAAAGAAGCTGCTCGAGATGGCTCAAAGGAAGTAGGACCAGCGATTATCGCTTCCACTTTAACGACGATATCAGTGTTTTTGCCAGTTGTCTTTATCACAGGGATTATTGGTGAACTGTTTACCGAGTTTGCATTAACGATCTCATTTAGCTTGTTTGCATCATTAGTTGTTGCGTTAACGGTTGTGCCGATGTTAGCTAGTAGATGGTTAAAGGAACCTAAACATAATTACGAAGAAAAAAGACAAAATTCTTCTTCCATGAAATGGTTGGAACAATCGATTAAATGGTCACTAAGACATCGAGCAGCGATTCTCCTGATTGTTCTTTTACTGTTGGGAGTTGGAGGCTATGGGCTAACAACTGTGGGAACACAGTTTATTCCAAGTACAGATGAAGGCTATTTCACGGTCAAAGTTGAATTGGAGAATGGAACTGCATTAACTGAAACAGAAAAAGTGATCGATGCGATAGAAGAGAAATTCCAGGATCATGATGAAGTTGAAACGTATGTCAGTCTCGTTGGAACGACACAAGAAGGCTCCTTTAGAGGAACAAAAAATACGAATATTGCAGAACTTTATGTAAAAATGAAAACTCTAGAGGAAAGAGAGATTTCGACCTTTGATTTTGTTGATGAGGTTAAAAGAGATGTGGAAAGGGCGGCTCATTCTGTCAATGACACGGCAGAAGTTTCTTTTAATCTTCAGTCGTCTACAGGGTCTAGTCCTAATACCTTAACGTTCAGTGTGAGAGATTTAGATGAAGGACGTCTAAACGAGTCGGTCGACCGCATTTATGAAGCTGTTATGGGTTTAGACGATGTCACTGAATTAACGACTGATTTAATGGACGAACTAGAAGAAATTAAAATGACCATTGATCGTGAAAAGGCATTTGATGAAGGACTATTACCCGCTCAAATTGCCATGGTTGTCAATGATGTAACTCGAGGCAGTCAGGCAACCCAAATGGTTGATGAATCGGGGAATATTTATGGAGTATTTGTTGAATATGATCCAGAGGTTACCCAAGATTTAGCACAATTAGAAGGTCTTTTAATTAAAAAACCAGATGGAAACTATATTACATTGGACCAAGTGGTAACGATCGAAAATGGGAAAGGTCCTGTCCATATTCAAAGAATCAACCAACAAAATGCGGTTCAATTTACTGTGAAATACAAAAACACGACCAATTTAGGGGATATGTCTAAAGAGGTTGATAAGAAAATCGCAGATCTTGATTTGGATGAAGAAACAGAAATCGTTTATAGTGGTGATCGAGATTTACTAGAATCAACGATGGATGATTTAATTATGGCCCTAGCTTTAGCGATTGTATTAATTTACATTGTGATGGCTGCTCAATTTGAGTCGCTGAAATATCCTCTTGTCATATTGTTTACCGTTCCATTAATGGTCATTGGTGTAGCGATTGCCTTAACATTAACTAGAACACCGATAGGGTTAACGGCAATGATCGGCATCATTGTGTTAGCTGGAATTGTCGTCAATAATGCAATCGTGATTGTTGATTATATAAATCAGAAAAAGGAAAGCGGCTTAAAGACATATGATGCGATCATCGTTTCGGTTAAGGATAGAGTAAGGCCGATCCTTATGACGGCGGTAACCACGATTTTAGGTTTAATTCCGTTAGCCATCGGAATTGGCGAAGGGGCAGAAATTATGCAGCCAATGGGAATAGCTGTTATTGGTGGCCTTATTAGCAGTACGTTGCTAACTCTATTTATCATTCCGATTGTCTATAGCTTTTTTGATAAAGAAACGAGAAGATTAAATAAAATGTATGCAACGCCTGAAGGACATTTAATTCCTGCTTATTTATTGGAGGAAAGAGTTGAACAAGCAGAAGAGGGAGACGAGTTTGAAGCAATGGAAGAACATCTGCCAAGTACAGATTCGGCAAAATATAGTAAAGCAGACATGGCTTCCATGTTAGAAGAGCTTTTAAAGCTTGTAAATGATAGTGATAAGGATGAACAGAAAAAAGATAAAGAGTAGTGGAAATCAACGTATTTTAACACTACATCCATTCAAAATGACAAAAAAGATGACTTTATAGTCATCTTTTTTTTTTGAATAGAATTTACAGCCCCCATAAATATTATCTGGATAATCGTACTTCTATATTAACAGTGGCCACTGAATGAATATGAGGTGATGAAACCATTAACAATTAATCCTTGTTGAGATACGCCAGCCAATAACAATAAACCATAGGCATTTGATTCACAGCAAAAATTTCCAAATTCCTAACCCTTAAAAAATGGACATATGTATCGTATTATATTATATGTGATCTATAAGGGGTGAGACTGTTGTTTGGTTTATTATTTTTGGCAAAAAAGAAGAAACAATCATTAGAAGAAAAGGTACAATCCATACAGCAGGGCGACCAAACTTTACAAAACGAACTGATCGAAACCTATAAACCTTTTATTGCAAAATCAGTTTCATCTATCTGTAAGCGATACATTACAGAAACGGATGATGAATTTAGTATTGGCTTAATCGCATTTAATGAAGCTGTACAAAAATATAACCCTTCTAAAGGAAGCTCTTTATTGAGCTTTGCTGATGTACTCATTAAGCGAAAGGTTATTGACTATATTCGTTCGCAATCAAAATACAAAAATATAAGTTTGCAAATAAATGATGAACAAGAAGAGGATAGTCAACACTCCTCTGTTGAAGCTCAGCTTTCCATCGATGATTATCAAAGAAAAACAGAAGCGACCAATCGAAAAAATGAAATTATCCAGTTTGCGGGAGTATTACAACAATATGAGCTTTCTTTTGATGAACTCGTGAAAAACTCTCCTAAGCACGCGGATGCAAGGAAAAATGCCATGAAGGTTGCGCAAACTTTAGTGGAACAAGAGGAGCTAAAACAATATCTACTTGAAAAAAAGAAACTTCCCATAAAACAGCTTGAAGAAGCGGTGCAAGTGAGTAGAAAAACGATTGAAAGAAACCGCAAATATATCATGGCTATTTCATTAATATTGATTGGCGATTACTTATATTTAAAAGACTATATAAAAGGGGTGTTGGAAACGTGAGAACAGGTATCATTATGGAGAAGAATGGACGTTTTTTAACATTATTAACCCCTGATGGTGAGTTTTTAAAGATTTCAAGTGATGGAGAGCAACATGATATTGGTGAGGAAATCCCGATTCCTACCTATGAAAAAAGAAAAAGTAGTGTTCCTTTAACTTTTTTTCAGACATTAAAAGGAAAATCAATGGTAGCTGTAGCGGTAGCCTGTTTGTTTGTCATTTTTACATTTATTCCATTGAACCAAAATGAAGTATATGCCTATATGAGCATTGATGTTAATCCAAGTATTGAACTTGGCTTTAATGATGAATTAAAGGTAATTGAACTCATTCCTTATAATGAAGAAGGAAGAGAAATTGTTGAAGAAATGGGAAATTGGAAACATAAGGACATCCACGAAGTAACGGCCAATATTGTCACAAGTATTAAAGAAAAAGGGTATATCGAAAAAGAACAAGAAATTGTGATTGGTACTGTTCATTTAGGCGAAGCAAAGCAAAAAACAGAACAAGAAATTCAAAAAACGATTCATGAATTAGAAAAAACAATCTTAGAAGATCAAGCGAAAGTAACTTCATATGAAGCAACTTCAGAAGAGCGTAAAATCGCCATTGAAAATGGAGTTACGACTGGGAAATTAAAGTCTGAACAGAAAAAAGAACAAAAACCTTCTGTTGAAGAGAAGAGTCAAGAACAAGATCAAAAGCAGGAATCAAAAGAAGAATTAAAGAAAGACGTGAAAGAAAAACCTGCAAATTCTCAAGTGCAAGAAAATCGTGGCAAAGTGAATGATAGAAACAAAGAGGATAAAAGGAAAAATGGGCAAGGGCCCCCAAGTCATGTTCAAGAAAAACAAAAGAACAAAGTAAATGATCCATCTAACAAAGATCAAAAAACGAATACGTTTAACCATGGTAAAAACAGTAGTTGGGATAACAAAAACAACGATGGAGCAAAATGGAATAATAAAAACAATCAAAATCATAAGCAATATAAAGGCAATCATAAGAATAACGGTCAAGGTCATAACCAGGTTAAAAATAATAATCGAAATAATAACTGGAATAAGGGGAATAGTCGCAATCCCCATAATGGCAAAAATGATCGTTAAATGTAAGGTGAGTCCGACAACTGATGTCGGACTCATTTCCATTTATATGAAATTTTTCTGTCACTTTTGCTGCCCAGAAAGTTGAGACTGCGCTTGTTTTACAAGTCGTTTTGTAATTTCTCCGCCTACAGATCCGTTTGCTCTAGAAACCGTATCGGAGCCTAGATTTACACCAAATTCCTGAGCGATTTCATATTTAACCTGGTCCATATATTGTTCAATCCCAGGTACTAAAAGCTTATTACTACTTCTTGCCATTCTTCTCAACTCCTTTTTCATTTTTTATTAAAATAAGGGATAAGAAATCCCTGTAAAAATAGTATTTGAAATGGAATCAAATCCATGAGTGGTAAATTTGTCAAGAAACATGAAAGGAAACGACAAAAAAGGAACTGAAAATGTTCAGTTCCTTTTGGGCAAATTAATTACGTCTATTCCTTTACAGCTTCCATTAACAAATCAACAATGTGTACAGCGCGCATTTTTTCACTTAAGCCTTCTCGTTCAATGCCAAGTTTCATTTGTAATAAGCATCCAGGATTGGCAGTAACAACGGTTGTGGCATGCGTTGCTTTTGTTTGTTCCATTTTGTAGTCGAGGATTTGCATCGACATTTCCGATTCAACAATATTATAAATCCCAGCAGAGCCACAGCATCTTTCGGCATCGTTCATTTCTTTAAAATCAATCCCATCGATAGCTTCTAAAAGGGCTCGTGGTGCTGATGCGGTCTTCATGACATTGCGTAAGTGGCAGGAATCTTGATAAGTTACAATTTGATAAGGGAGTTCTAATTTCACCTTTTCATGGAATCCAACTTCAAAAAGAATTTGTGAAATATCTTTAATTTTGTTTTTGAATGCAAGAGCACGGTCTTTCCATTCACGATCATCTTTGAGGAGATGGTCATAATCGACAAGAAATGCTCCACAGCCACCTGCATTTGTAATAATAAAATCAGCTTCTAAATTTTCGAATGCTTGAATGTTTCTTTTCGCAAGTTCCTTGGAACCATCTTTTTCTCCACTATGGCCATGTAGAGCGCCACAACAGTTTTGATTCTGTGGAATGACAATTTCACAACCTGCAAGCTGTAGAAGCTTCATCGTTGCATTATTAGTTTCTAGAAACATCGTGTCCATTAAACATCCTGTAAAAAAGGCAACTTTTGCGGTTTTAGGTGCCTCAGCAGGTAAAAATTGAGGACGATTTTTCATTTCTTTCATCGTAGGGACTTGTGGAAGTACACGTTCCATCGCTGCAAGGCTATTCGGAAAGAGTTTCATTACCCCAGTTGCTCTTGCCACTTTTTGCAGTCCTGAACGCTGGTAAAATCCTAATAACCCGGTAAAGTTTCGCATTCGATTTTGATGTGGAAATAACCCTTCGAAAACAACTTTTCTTACTGTACGAATAGGGAGTGAGTGGCGCTTATTCTGATTAATAATGTCACGAGCTTCTTCAAGTAAATGACCATAATTAACCCCAGAAGGACAAACAGGCTCACATGCTCTACAGCCAAGACATTGATTGAGGGATTTTTCAAAATCTTCATCCGGTTCAATTAATCCATCTACGACTGCCTTCATTAGGGCAATTCGTCCTCTTGGAGAGTGAGATTCCTTGAAGCCGGAAGTAATATAAGTTGGACAGCTTGGCAAGCAAAAGCCACATCGCATGCAATTTAAAAGTTCATCCTCATCCATGCGATTTTTGAATTGATCTTGAATTATCTGTTGTTCTTGCACGGTTGTCATTGTCCAATCACCACACGTTTTCTGCTATCTTTGGCAAATATTTTGCCGGGATTCATAATGTTATTTGGATCAAGTGCTGCTTTAACTGCCTTCATCGCAGCTATTCCGTCAGGTCCAAGCTTTAACTCTAAATATGGAGCCTTCATAATCCCTACCCCGTGTTCACCTGTAATGGTGCCGCCAAGCTCTACTGCTTTTTCAAAAATTTCCTCAAACGCTTTTTCTACACGTTCCATTTCGTCCTTATTACGTGCATCTGTAGGGACGGTCGGATGGAGATTTCCGTCGCCAGCGTGGCCAAAGGTACAAATATTTAAATCGTATTTGTCAGCAATTTCATTGATTGCTTTCACCATATTCGCTACTTGTGAACGAGGAACTGTCGCATCTTCAAGAATCGTCGTTGGTTTTAAACGTGCTAAAGCAGAAAGGGCTGTTCTTCGAGCAGTCGTTAGTGCCTCAGCTTCAGCTACTGTCTTCGCAATTTGTACAGATACGGCTTTTTCTTCTGTACAAATATCAGCGATTTTTTTGATATCTCTATCTACCACTTCAGGCGAACCGTCTTGCTCGATTAAAAGCACGGCTTTTGCATCTGTTGGAAGTCCAATTTTAGCGTAATCCTCCACCACTTTTAATGTGGCTTGATCTAAAAATTCCAGAGTAGCGGGAATGATTTTATTGGCAATGATCTTTGAAACCGATTTAGCTGCTGCTTCAAGATCTTCATAAAGGGCTAACATCGTTTTTTTCGTCTCTGGAATAGGGACAAGTTTTAATGTTGCTTCCGTAATGATTCCAAGTGTTCCTTCTGAACCAACATACAGTCTTGTGAAATCATAGCCTGCTACATCTTTCGCCAGCTTTCCACCAGTACGAATGATACTGCCATTAGCTAGAACAATCTCTAGTGCAATCACATAATCCCGTGTTACACCGTATTTTAACCCGCGCAATCCACCAGAGTTTTCATTGATATTGCCACCGAGTGTAGAGGATTTCATGGAACCTGGATCAGGAGGGAAGAACAAAGCTTTTTCTTCAACTGCCTTTATTAAATCAAGAGTAATAACCCCTGGTTGTACAGTAGCCGTTAAGTTTTCTTCATCAATCTCTAAAATTTGATTCATATGTTTAAATAGAAATACAATTCCACCCTCTGTTGGGCATGTACCACCACATAAATTTGTACCTGATCCTCGAGGAACGATTGGAATATGGTGCTCATTACAAATTTTTACAAGCTCAGCAACTTCTTTTGTATTTCTCGGGCTTACGACACCGTCGGGTAGAGCTTGGAAATTGGGTGTAGCATCATAAGAATAAGTAAGTCTGCCAACCTTGCTATCATCGAAGTTTTCAGTTCCGACAATAGAGACGATTTTACTCTTAATATCTTCGTTCATCATAACGTGTTTCCCCCATCACTATCTTAGTTTATAAAACGCTTTCAATTTAACATGAAGCTATATACTCACTATAAGTATAAAAAATAGAGGGGGAATCTTCTATGTATATTTCTACAAAAAAAGAGTGAGAATATCCATTTATTTTAGTTATTTATCCATATAGGATAAAACAGTTCAGTTATCTAAAAACTGGATCGCTAAATAAAGAACAAACAGGTCATCCGTATTACGAGGATTTAAATTTGTAAGTTCTGTGATTTTTTTTAGGCGGTAATGAAGGGTATTAATATGAATATGTAATGTATGTGCTGTATTTTTTAGTGAAAAATGATTCTCAATCAATGTTTTTAACGTAAGAACTAATTCTTCATCTGATAGAAGTGGTTCAATCGTTCTTTGAACAAAATCGTCCTTCGTTTGCTGACTTATTTCATCAAGGATCATGTCTAAGGCAAGATCTTCATCAAATATAAGATGACGATTTGTTTTACAAGCGTTAAGTGCTCTAATCGCTTGATGATACGATTGAGTAATTTCAGTCGGTGAAATGGTTAATCCTACTCCAAGAGACACATCCGTTTTCAAACACTCTGTTAGAAATTGTTGAAACCGTTTTGCTTTATTCCGACTATAATTTGTTTTTTGTTTTTGTGGGCAAAGGAGGTAGATAATCCGATTATTGCCCCATCTAGAAATGACTTCAGATTCTCCTTTTTCATGCCAAGATAAAATAGATAACCACACATCTCGATGTAAGAAAGCGGAATCTTGCGTCACCTCTGCAATCATCACTTGGCGATTGATGTTCAAGTCAATATTTAATAAATGAGCCCGATCGATAAAACGTTCATTCCACTCTTTTAAATAGAACCAGTCTAAAAGAAAGGCTTCCACTGAACGGGATTGCCAATCAAACTGTTCTGTGTAATAGCTTTCGCTAATAAGGAGTTCGGTCATTTTACGAATGATTTCTCCAAATGGGGAGATGGCTTCAGGCTTTCCGGTAATTCCTATAACGCCCACAACATTTCCTTGAAAGAAAATCGGTAGATTAATCCCTGCTTTAACCCCTTTCAGGACAGCTTGATCTTCTTCTGATATGATGAGTTTTTCCTTTCTTTGAGAAGCCAATAACGCCCCCTCATGAAATGTACCTACCCGAATAGAATTCGTACTCGCAATAATCATTCCGTTTATATCAACAACAATAATGTCTTCATCTAACAATCTTCTTACTTCAGATACAATCTTTTCTGCAAGTTCCTTATATAACATGTTCGCACTCCTCCTTTCTTAAGTATAATCGATTTTCTTTCAGGAGGCAGAAAAATCAATTTAATATGTAATAACGGGAAATTTTTCGTAAATGCTTTAAATATGGGACAAATTTCTATATGATAGGGGAATAGATAAAGAACTAGGTCAATTAGCTTCTTTAATTGATTAAATTGAATAAAGAGGAACAAAAATGTGGACAAAAATTAAGTACTATCTAAAAAAACTAACTCCAGCTCAAGTGATTGTTGGCTATTACGCATTAGCAATCACGATTTCCGTATTATTATTACGGATTCCTGCGGTACATAAAGATGGGATTGAAATACCCTTCATTGATTCCGTCTTTACAGCGGTAAGTGCTGTAAGTGTTACGGGTTTAACGGTAATTAATGTGTCAGAGACCTATAGTGTATTTGGGATTGTTGTCTTAATGGCGATCCTTCAATTCGGTGGAATAGGAGTTATGACGTTAGGGACATTCTTTTGGCTCTTGCTTGGACGTAAAATTGGACTAAAAGAACGACGTTTGATTATGGTCGATCAAAACCAGACAAGTTTAGCAGGACTAGTCAACTTAATTAAAGATATTTTAAAAATTATCCTCTTGATTGAGTTAATAGGAACGATTATTTTAGGGGTTTATTTCCTGAATTATTATTCAACATGGCAGGAAGCCTTTTTCCATGGTCTGTTTGCTTCGATAAGTTCGACGACAAATGGTGGGTTTGACATAACAGGTCAATCGTTAGAGCCTTATGCAGGAGATTATTTCGTACAACTTATTAATATTATTTTGATTACATTAGGAGCTATTGGTTTTCCTGTACTGATAGAAGTTAAGCAGTTTTTAGTAAGAAAGGAACATCAGCGAGCATTTCGCTTTTCATTATTTGCTAAATTAACGTCTTTAACGTTTCTTATCCTACTCATTTTTGGAACATTCATCATTCTCTTATTGGAGTGGCGTTATGCCTTTGTAGGTGAAACATGGCACAAATCATTTTTCTATGCCTTTTTCCAATCCGCATCGACTAGAAGTGGCGGACTATCGACCATAGATGTTAGTACTTTCTCTGAAGCGACCTTAATCGTAATGAGTGGCTTGATGTTTATAGGAGCGTCTCCAAGTTCGGTTGGAGGAGGAATCAGAACGACGACATTTGCGTTAAATATTCTTTACTTATGGCATTTTGCCAAAGGAAATCGACATATTAAAATTTTCAGAAGAGAACTGCATGAGGATGATATTCGAAAGTCACTAGCAGTAACGATGCTGGCATTCGCACTTTGTTCAACATCCCTTGTTGCTTTATCGATCTCGGAAGAGCATTCCTTAATAGAACTCTTGTTTGAAATTTGCTCTGCATTCGGTACGACAGGTCTGTCGATGGGAATTACTGCAGACCTGTCATCATTTGGAAAAGTTGTCATTATGATCTTGATGTTTATCGGTAGAATTGGACTTCTTTCTTTTCTCTTTATGATTGGTGGGAAAGAAGAAAAAACCAATTACCATTATCCAAAAGAAAGAGTTATTATCGGATAAGTTATGTAAATCCTAATCTTTCCCGTGGCTGACATCCTTTGTCGGATGCATAAACGGGGAAGCATTAGGCTTTTTTTTGTTTTCAATTAACTCTCTGTTTTCACGAGTATTCCAACCGATATCATTCGTTGGGTGAATCCATTCCTCGCCGGACATAATCGCCGGATCGATCTCATCACTCCACTGTTCAAGGGGTGATTGATCTGAAGAATATTGACTGTCTCCGATGACTACTCCGTAATCATTCACAAAGGGTGGTTCCATTTCCATATTTGTATCTTTAAAGTCTGGTGAATTGATTTGATGGGGCATCGTATCATCAATGGAAATCTTATTAAGCTTTTTCTTCACGTACTTTCTCTCCTTTTTAAGTTGGTTATCTTTAATTTTTCCTAAATTGAATGAAATATTAGGTAGTGTAATGTACTTCAATAATGAAAATAATAAGATTGTATAAGTGATTTTCCAATGAGGAGGAGTCATGATGGCAAAAAGAAAAGCTGAGTTTAATGCTGTAGAAAAGCATAGTAAAACACCAAAGAAAAATATAGAAGAAACGGAATTCTCTGCAGAATTTGCTAATGGAGAAAATGATATGAAGGGCTTTAATCGAAATTCTAAAAAAGGACGAAAGGGGAAAAAATAATGAGTAAGAAGAAGAAAAAAGATGCTAGCAGAGTGGAATTTGGAAATGAATTTGGCGATTTAAACGCTGCTAAAAATTATGAGGTTCCTTTTGCAAGTAGGGAGAAAAAGGATGTTGGCAGAAAGAAAAAGAAACAATAAAATGAACACCCGGTTAACGTCCGGGTGTTCATTTTTTGTTAGAAAGCTTTTATTTCATTGTTTAAGTGGAAAAAATTCGCTTTTTCCTGAGCGGCATTAAAATAAACGATCATGATGGTGTTGCTAGCTTCAATTTTTTCGAAATTTAAGTATGTCGTTAAATCAAAAGGTATCTTCTCTACAAGGGTATGTTTATATAGTTCTCTTTCGTTTAAATGCAAGTTGGCAAAATTTTCTCCAACGATGGAAGGCTTTTGAAGAATGGTCTGATACATATCTGCTCTTTCTTTTTTATCCAATGTTGGTTCCCACCACGGTTTTCTTGGTTTGTATTTAGCCTTTGATAAATAATCCAATTTCATTAAGCCAATAACTGTTTCGAGATCATTAAACTCGATAAATTGTAGGAATTGCTGAAGTCTCTTAAATAAATCTTCTAGTTGATGTCCAATTTTCGCCCATCCTTGACTTTCCCAATAGGCACCAAATTCTTGAAAGAAATCAAATGGGGTAGGGAAGTGGTTCACAAGATATTCCACGGTATGGTCCATCCGATGATCATTCCAGTATTTCTCCAAAACATCCTCCACTTGCTTAATTTTAATGATATCTTGGAAGGACAACACATTGTTTCCCAAAATTTCATATGGAGAATGATCCATATAAATATATTGATGTTCATCTGCCCGAATTCTTAGCCCAGTACCGCGGAGCATTTTCAAAAATCCTAGCTGTAGTTCTTCTGGCCTTAAAGCGAAGACATCATTAAAGGTTTTTCGAAATGAAAAATAATCCTCTTCCGGAAGGCCAGCGATCAAATCTAAGTGTTGATCGATTTTCCCACCTTCTTTCACCATTGTGACTGTACGGGTTAGCTTCTCAAAGTTTTGTTTTCTCATTACTAGTTCATTGGTAAAATCATTTGTTGATTGAACGCCAATTTCAAATCGGAATAATCCTTTTGGCGCCTCTTGATTGAGAAATTCTATCACTTCTGGACGCATGATATCTGCGGTGATTTCAAATTGAAAAACGGTTCCTGGGACATGTTCATCAATTAAGAAACGAAACATTTCTAATGCGTAGCTGCGGCTTATGTTGAATGTACGATCAACAAATTTAATCGTCTTCGCACCGTTACTCATTAAATAACGGATGTCATCTTTAATTTTTTCTCTGTCAAAATAGCTGACACCGACTTCGATCGAGGATAAGCAAAACTGACAGCTAAATGGACAGCCTCGGCTTGTCTCAATATAGGTGACCCTTTTGGTTAGTTGTGGTATATCCTCTTCAAATCTGAACGGTGAGGGGAGTTCTCGTAAATCGATTTTATTGCTTTGCGGCGTAATGCGGACTTTTCCGTCTTCACGATAAGCAATTCCCTTCACTTCAGTGTAGTTAATCTCTTTATTGTGCAATTGTTGCAGAAGTTGTTTGAATGTTTCTTCTCCTTCACCGATGACGATAAAGTCTACCTCGGGTACTTGTTCCATCCAGTCAACTACATCATAAGTGACTTCCGGTCCTCCGAAAACAATACGAATAGAAGAATCAATTTTTTTAATCATTTTGATTACTTTAATGGTTTCTTCAATATTCCAAATGTAGCAGCTAAAGCCGATTAAATCCGGTTTTCTTTGAATAAGGTCGGTCACAATATTTATAGTTGGATCTTTAATCGTGAATTCGACAATATCAATATCAAATTCAGGTTTTGCAAATGCTTTGAGATAACGAATGGCGATATTAGTATGGATATATTTAGCGTTTAAAGTAGTACAGATAATCTTCATGGTCTTTTCAAACTCCTTGAAATACGTTAATTAACTCTATTAGTATACATGATTGATGACATCGGCGACAAAAAATGATGAGAAAAGGGTGATGTGTTCTTTTACCAAAATTAAAAAACCTGCCGAAGGAGTTCGACAGGTACGATCTTTCTTTTACAAAGGCTCTATTCGCAAACATTGTTACTACTTAGTCATAGATAGGAGAATAAAGCCCTATTAGTACTCGTTAAATTAGTCTCAATTAAGCGAAATTAATGTGTGTTCTAAAACCACATTTGAGGCCGACATTTACGAAAAACCCACAATCATTACAAAACAGCGTTTACAAAATTATTGTTGTAACCCATAAACGGAATGGTCGATAGTTGGACCATTGCAAAATCGACAAAACGAATTAGAACAGCTTTCTTCTATTATATTAGAGATAAAGCAATAAATCCTGCTAGTCCTGCTAATAATCCGTAAATAATACAAGGGATTAATGTTTTCCGGATAATTTCCCCTTCTTTACCAGCTAGACCTACAACAGCACTAGCGGCAACAACATTATGAACACAAATCATATTACCAGCTGCTGCACCAATTAATTGAACCGCTAACACAATATTTGTATCAAGACCAATTTGATTTGCAACATTGTACTGAATAGGTGAGAACGTTAGAGTTGAAACCGTTGCACTCCCTGTAATAAATGCTCCTAGCTCACCGAGGAAAGGTGCAACGAAAATCCAAATAAATCCAAGATTATCGGCAAAGCTTGTCGCAATGTATTGTGGCATGCTTAGAAGATCATTCGAATTCAAGCCGGAATTACTGAAAACCTGAACCATTGCAAGAGTTGCAATTAGAGAGATAGACGTCGTCTTCATGGAAGACAATGACTCCTTCGCTGCTTTTGTAAAGGTTTTCGTTGATTTACGCTGAATGATAAACGCTAAAATTGCTGCTATTGTTAAAATCGTTCCTGGTGAATAAAGAAATTTCCAATCTGAATTGATAGAATCGATTCCTAATATCCCAACCCAGGAGAGGTCTATCGCTGTGTTTGTAAAATCTTTTAACCATGGCAGAATACGAGTTCCTAGTAATAGAAGAACTACGATTAAATAAGGAGACCATGCCGTTACAAGTCCCATACTTGACTTTGATGTATCAACCTTGAAGCCTTCCTTCATGGCACCTTTCCATTCTGTTTTTGGTAGCAGGAAGCCTTTTTTAGCGGTTAATGATGCAACGACTAAGCCAGTTAGAGCAGCTAAAATAGATACAAATTCTTGACCGAATAGTACGGAGTATAAATAAGCTGAACTAGTATAAACAATCCCAATTAATAGTGTCCATGGAATCATTGGGAGAGCATCCTTAATACTCTTTCTTTCACCGAAAAAGCTCGTTAAGATACTTACGAGAATAAGTGGAATGAAAGTTCCGGCACCAAGATCTAATAGAGTAATCGTTTGGCCCACTTCATTAAAAAATGCTGTATCTGCACCTGGAATATTACTTAAACCTACAGCAACTGGAGTCCCAACAGCACCAAACATGACAGAAGAGCTATCTGCAATTAAAGCAATTGTTGCAGCAGCAATCGGTCTAAACCCTAAGGCGATCATAAGAGGTCCAGTCACCATTGCCGGAGTACCAAATCCTGCAGCCCCTTCTATTAGAGCACCAAATAAGAATGCGACAATGATGGCTTGGACACGCATGTCCGCTGAAATGAATTGAAATCCTTGATTTATTCTTGTGATGGCTCCTGTATTACGTAATGTATTTAATAGTACTAGTGCTCCAAAAAGAATCCAAAGTATTGTGAACGTTTTATGCGTTCCTTGAAAAACCGATGAAAGAATAACTTTTGAATCCATACCCCAAGTGGTAAGCGCTAACAAAATAACAATAATCGCACTAATTGACATTCCCTTAATTGCAGGCATTTTAAATAAAACTAAAAAAACAAACGGTGCAATAATCGCACTTAAAGCAACAAGTAGTAACATCCCCAATCTCCCCATTTCTAAGTCATTTCAAATTTCACCATGTGAACGCTATCATTATGAGCGATATGGTGAGTTTAGTAGTTTAAACATTCCCCTTCTAGTCTTCATCTGAAAAATCATCGACATCATTTTACGAAAATAGTAATCGCTTTCAAATTTTCGTATAACAAGATGATACGGTCATCTGATGACTAGATGTTTCAAATTATATTTGGTCTAATGATATATTTCAACCGTTTTTTCTAAATTATTTTTATTTTTTGTTAGTAGATAGGAATGGACTATTAAGTTAAGCAAGGATTAAGTATAATATAATAGCTATCTATGTTTTATGAAGTCATGGGTTCAAGGGATTAGATGGGGTGAAATACTTGAAGTATAAACAAATAAAAGCAAAAAAAATCTATGAAGAGGTAGCAGAAGCACTTCATGAAATGATTCGCACAGGTCAGCTGAATCCAGGGGATAGACTTGATTCTGTTCAGCAACTTGCTGAAAACTTTCAAGTTGGGCGTTCGGCGATACGTGAGGCACTTTCTGCTCTAAAAGCAATGGGACTTGTTGAAATGAGACAGGGGGAAGGAACATTTATAAAAAGCTTTGAAGCAAAGCAAATTATATTTCCTTTATCAACAGCCATCCTTATGAATAAGGAAGATATTGCTAATCTTTTAGAATTTAGAAAAGTGATCGAAACGGGAATTTCTGCAGCTGCTGCGAGAAAACGAACCGAACATGATTTAGAAGCTTTAAAATTAGTTTTAGAAGAAATGAAAAATGTAAAAGGGGACAGTGAGCTAGGAGAGAAGGCTGACTTTAAATTTCATTTGGCCTTATCTGAAGCATCTCATAATCCGATATTATCTGGATTGATGTCACAAGTTTCAGAGCTGTTGTTTGAGACACAAAAAGAAACTCGGCGATTGTGGTTATTTTCAAAACAAACGACTATTGAAAAGTTGTATGAGCAGCATGTAGCGATATACGAAGCCATCCTTGAACAAGACGAAGAAAAGGCGAGAAAGACGATGTTTTCACATCTCGATAATGTGGAGGATATCCTTAAGAAATACTTTAAAGAAAAAGAAGTTCAATAATTTGCAGGGGCTTATTCTCTATTGAGGTAAGTCCCTTTTTTAATATGAAGACTTATTATTGGGTATTTTTTCCTTTGTGAATTTTTTTATGAAAACTCTTTCATAATCACAAATGTTTGTAGTAGTATAAAAATAACAGAAATTAAGTCTTCCAGTTTTTAGTCATCAGATGACCAGTTGACTGTAAGTGAATTTCAAAATTGTATGTAAGGAGCGGGGAAAATGAAAGTAACCCTTTTTGCTACTTGTTTAGTAGATATGTTTCAAGGTGATGTAGGAAAGGCGACAGTTGAATTACTAGAAAGACTTGGTTGTGAGATCGATTTTCCTGAATCGCAAATTTGTTGTGGCCAACCAGCCTATAATAGCGGTTATGTTGAAGATACAAAACCAGCCATGAAAAAGATGATCGAGACATTTGAACATGCAGAATATGTTGTCTCTCCGTCTGGCTCATGTGCTTACTTTTTCAAGGAATACCCACATATTTTCAAGGGGGACCCAGTATGGGAGCCAAAAGCTCAGGCATTAGCAGATAAAACGTATGAATTAACCCAATTTATTGTAGAAGTATTAGGAGTAAAGGATGTGGGGGCAAGCTTAGAAGGGAAAGCAACTTACCATACATCTTGCCATATGACCCGATTATTAGGTGTAAAGGAAGCGCCAATGGAATTGCTGAAAAATGTAAAGGGTCTAGAATTTACAGAACTTCCGGGTAAAGACAAATGCTGTGGTTTCGGAGGCACGTTCTCTGTGAAAATGTCTCATATTTCTGAACAAATGGTCGACGAGAAGGTTCAATGTGTTGAAGAAACTGAGGCAGATATCTTAATTGGGGCAGATGCCGGTTGTTTAATTAATATTGGTGGAAGAATTGATCGAAAAGGTAAACCAATTCGAGTGATGCATATAGCTGAAGTTCTTAATAGTCGATGAAATTTGACATAACTACAAGAATAGCATCGACAAAAGGAGGAATTGCGTATGGCAATGAAAACCAGTAACGAAAAATTTGGAGAAAGAGTCGATAAAAATATTCAAGATGCTTTTATGCGTGGTGCCGTATCTAGTGCCCAAGAGCGTTTTCAAACACGACGGCTAAGTGCTGCAGAAGAATTAGGAAACTGGGAAGAATGGCGTTCTCATGGGGAAGAAATTCGCCAACATGTATTAGATAATATTGATTACTACTTATATGAACTAAGTGAGAGCGTGTCAAAACGAGGAGGACATGTTTTTTTCGCTGAAACAGCGGATGAGGCAAGTGAGTATATTGAAAAAGTAATTAATAAAAAGAATGCTAAAAAAGTAGTGAAGTCGAAATCGATGGTAACAGAAGAAATTAATTTGAATGCTAGTCTTGAGAAGATAGGCTGTGAAGTTATCGAAACGGATCTTGGCGAATACATTCTACAGGTCGATGACCATGAGCCACCATCTCATATTGTTGTACCTGCTCTCCATAAAAATAGACAACAAATACGAGACGTATTTAAAGAAAAGCATGGATACCAACATTCTGATGAACCAGAAGAATTAGCTTTACATGCCCGTGAAAAACTACGTCAAGAATATTTATCAGCAGATGTCGGTATAACAGGCTGTAACTTTGCCATTGCTGAAACGGGTTCTGTCACATTGGTTACGAATGAGGGGAATGCAGATTTAGTAGCGGCATTACCGAAAACCCAGATCACTGTGATGGGAATGGAAAGATTAGTTCCTACTTTTGAAGAAATGGAAATTCTCGTTAGCCTCCTAACAAGAAGCGCAGTAGGCCAAAAGCTTACGAGCTATATAACAACTCTAACAGGGCCAAAGGATGAAGGAGATGTCGACGGGCCTGAGGAGTTTCATCTTGTTATTGTTGACAATGGCCGCTCAGATATCCTAGGTGGGGAATTCCAATCAATCCTTCAGTGTATTCGCTGTGCGGCATGTGTCAATGTTTGTCCTGTTTATCGCCATGTTGGTGGACATTCGTATGGCTCAATTTATTCAGGACCAATCGGAGCAGTTCTGTCTCCATTATTAGGAGGCTATGATGATTATAAGGAATTACCATATGCTTCAACCCTTTGTGGAGCTTGTACGGAGGCGTGTCCAGTAAAGATTCCACTACATGATCTACTTCATAAGCATCGACAGATCATTGTTGAAAAAGAAGGAAGAGCTCCAATTTCAGAGAAGCTTTTAATGAAAGCATTCGGGATTGGCGCTTCATCTCCAGCCTTGTATAAGATTGGTTCAAAAATGGCACCAGCTGCGATGAATCCATTCTCAGATGGAGATAAAATTTCCAAGGGGCCAGGTCCATTAAAAGCTTGGACAGAGGTACGTGACTTCCCAACACCAAATAAAGAGAGATTCCGTGATTGGTTCAAGAACCGTCCTAAAGGAGGGGAACAATAATGATTGGAACGATTCAAAACCGTGATCCATTTTTGAATAAATTGGCAAATCGTCTAGGTCGTGAAAGAAGGACGGAAGTTATAAGTCCAGAATGGAAATATAATCCTCAAGAAGAAGTTCTTAAGGGAGCTTCCCAAGATGAGTTAGTTGAGGTTTTAAAGGAGCAATGTAAAAACATTCATACAAACTTTGTTATGACAGATACAAGCCATTTGCCTACTGCTTTGAATGAAGTGGTGGAAACTTATGGTGGTGGTCCGATCGTTTCATGGAAAGACGAACGGTTCGAGCAATTCGGTCTATCTACATTAATGAAGGAAGAATGGGCGGAAAAAGGAATTTCCCTTCATGAATGGGATTACACAAGGGGCAAAGAAAATATCGAAAAAGCCAATCACGCCAATGTTGGGATTACAATAAGTGATATTACACTAGCTGAATCTGGGACTGCTGTTCTTTTTAGTAGCAAAGATAAGGGGAGAACCGTTAGTTTCCTTCCAGCGACATCAATCATTCTAGTTCCGAAAAGCAGTATTGTACCACGTATGACACAAGCTGCTAAAATTATCCGTGAAAAGGTGAAAAGTGGTGAGCAAGTAGCTTCATGTGTAAACTTCATCACCGGACCAAGTAATTCCGCAGATATTGAAATGATTTTAGTTGTGGGAGTTCATGGACCGATTAAAGCAACATATATCGTGATTGAAGATCTATAAGTGACTGTTTGAATTTTTTATACACAAGATCAAGACGTATGAATTGTGGCATACGTCTTATTCTTTTTTTTCTTGCATTGGTAGGGGGAAAAGTTAAGGTCTTGAGTATGAGTTGGGCTGCTGACTTCTGATTGTTGACTGTTGCGAAATATAACAGGAAAAATTCCTGTTAATTACTAAATATCGTTAAAAAAGGCTAAAATAGCAGGAAAAATTCCGCCTATTGACTTCAAAAACGTGAAAATAGGTGGTTTTGCTCTGCATAACAGGAAAAACTTCCGCTATTCCCCGACAATGAGCCCGAGCAAAGCCTATAACAGGAAAAACTCCGCTTATTATATTTTTTGTTGTTTCTCGATTACAGGTAAGGCCGAGTATTTTCAAAAATCGATTCAATGTAAATTACGAGGAATAATATGAATCGAAATGTGATTTTTAGCAAAGTATTACTCTTTTAAATTGAGAAGAAATGTTTTTTATCGGAATTTGAATAGATATAATAATAGGAGATGGATTGACAAATGAAAGAATTTTAATAAAATAAAAATAGTTCTATCCTCATATTCTTCTTGATAGTGTTCCTTAAGTGAATTTCAACCTCTTTTTTCTCTCGCATTAACACTCATTTTTAAAAATCTTTCCGAAGTTCAAATGAATAAGTATTAAAATGATTGATTCGTTGCATCTATTTGTAGAAGAATACGTGGCATGAACATAAGATAGGAGGGATAATCCTATGGGATTTGAAGAAGAATATCAATCCTTTTTAAATGCACACTTACAGGTAAGAAATGGTGAACGGTTACGGAGATTGCAAGAAGGCCACAAACAGGCAGAAATGCTGTTTTTGAAGCAAATATGGTGGCCAATATTTTATCACTTCAAGTATTTACATCCAGAATATGAAGTCGATGATTTCAAGGATGGCAAAAGGTATTTGGATTTTGCTTATATTCGTCCTGGTATAAGGATTTGTTTTGAGGTTGACGGGTACGGACCTCACCTAAAAAACATAAGCAGATGGCAATTTTCAGACAATCTGGATCGTCAAAATCAATTGGTGATTGATGGATGGACCGTAATCCGCTTTTCTTATGATCAAGTGAAGGATGAACCACGTCGATGTCAACGGATTGTTCAGCAAGTGATTGGTCAATGGTTAGGGGATGAAATCGACCAGACATCTTTATCCTTTGTTGAAAAAGAAGTACTTCGGTTTGCGATTCGAAAAGGAGAAGCAATATCCCCTAGAGAAGTCGAAAAGTATTTGAGTCAAAGTGACAAGACAGTTAGAAAAATACTTTCACAATTAGTCGATAAAAATATGTTGATTCCGGCATCTGGGGTCAAGAGAATTGGTTCATATCGATTAAGCGATCTAATTAAGCATCGGTTCTAATAAATATCAGAAAAGCTTCCGTTATCCCCCGACAATGAGCCCGAGCAAAGCCTATAACAGGAAAAATCAAACATGACCTAATGGTCACCGCGAGGTATGAAAATTGGTATGGTGTACAGCACACGAATGAATAATATTTCCATTTTTTTGTCTAGACTATTAGTAACAGATTAAAGGCCGTCGGAATATTGGTGTTTTTAT
>NZ_HE978511.1:559191-648440 GCF_000311725.1 Robertmurraya massiliosenegalensis JC6 | reverse complement strand
TGCTTTTTTTGAGTAACCAGCATCAATTTTCGTATAAATTCCGGTTAATTACTAAATATCGATAAAAAAGGCTAAAATAGCAGGAAAAATTCCGCCTATTGACTTCAAAAACGTGAAAATAGGTGGTTTTGCTCTGCATAACAGGAAAAACTTCCGCTATTCCCCGACAATGAACTCGAGCAAAGCCTATAACAGGAAAAACTCCGCTTATTATCATCAAAAAAACTCAAAAGAGTGCATCAAGCACCGACACCAACCTGAAAAAAAGAACCCCATATAATAGTTACTTGATTTAAGGCAAACCATTTTATTTAAAAGGTAGTTTGATAGTAAGAGTAATCCTTTAAAACGAAACTTTTCATAAAATGGATCTGTAATTTATCAACGAACATTTTTCTGTTATAAAACAAAAATAAATCTGTTATATAACGTTTTTGCCGTCGTATTCTATGTTTTTAGAACTGTTTCAAATTTTTTTGGCTATGTTTGATATTTATCACAGCTAGCAGAAAAGAATTAATCTAAACTAATAGGTGGGGACTTATGAGAGCATTAAAAAGCTCAAATTACTATTCATACAGTACATATAGGGAGGGAGATTATGTCTATTTTACCGAAGAAAAATTCTTTGGGATTTTTCGAAATACGTTTAGAATCAATCGGTGGATTAGGAGCAAATTTAGCAGGGAAAATGTTAGCAGAAGCCGGTGTGTTAGGGCTAGGTTTAAACGGATCGAACTTTTCGTCCTACGGGTCTGAAAAGAAAGGTTCACCTGTAAAAAGTTTCATCCGTTTCTGTGATGAAGAGGTGGAGATTCGCGATCATAGTCCGATTGAGCAACCACATGTCATTGGAGTGTTTCATGAAGCACTATACAAAACGGTGGATGTCATAAGTGGACTAAACTCAGATGGAATTGTGTTAGTCAATTCAACGAGGGATTTTTCAGCGATAAAAGAAGACCTACAGATCGAATATGGAACGCTTGCAATCGTTGATGCACTTGGGATTGCTGTTGAAGAGCGGACAAAGGTCAATACGGCAATGTTAGGAGCTCTTTTCCGTATTTGTGATTTTCTCGATCCAGATGCAATGCGTTCTGTTATTCGAAAGACATTTGAAAAAAAATATCCCCATTTAGTAGAGCCTAATATTCGCACATTTGACCGAGGCTATCATGAGGTGCAATTCCGTACATTTGAAACGCCTGTTGATGCTGTTGGTAAAACTTTTAGTAGGCTTGAGCCAGCATTAGGGTATGAAACTCAATTAATTGGTGGAATCATTACAGCTCAGGGAAATAGCATTATGAAAGATTTAAGTGGCTCAAGACAAGGTTTTTTACCAGAGCTTGATCAAGATGCATGTATCCATTGTGCTGCCTGTGACAATGTTTGTCCTGATTACTGTTTCGTATGGGGAGAGGGAGAAGACAAGCGTGGCCGTAAGCAAATGTTTCTTAAAGGAATCGATTATCAATATTGCAAAGGGTGCTTGAAATGTGTGGAAGCTTGTCCTACTACAGCACTAAAAGAAATTCGTGAAACGATAGGCTTTGCAGAAGAAAAACAGGTAAAGCATGACTTTCCATATGTAGCAGGGGGGATTTCCTAATGTCAATTTTAGAAAGAGATCTAAAAGAAGTTAACGCTGAACAGGTTATGACGTTTGAGTCAGGAAATGAAATGGCTGCGATGGCTGCTGCTCAAATCAATTATCATATTATGGGTTACTTTCCGATCACACCTTCTACAGAAGTGGCACAATACTTAGACCAAATGAAGGCTCGTGGTGAACATAACATAAAATTAATCGCAGCTGATGGAGAGCATGGGTCAGCGGGAATTTGCTATGGTGCAGCAGCAACTGGTGCACGTGTATTTAATGCGACTAGTGCAAACGGGTTTATGTATATGCTTGAACAGCTTCCGGTACAGTCTGGAACGCGCTTCCCGATGGTTATGAATCTAGTAACTCGCTCTATTAGTGGTCCACTAGATATACGTGGCGATCATTCTGACCTCTATTATGCATTAAATACAGGCTGGGTTATTTTAACAGCAAGAACGCCGCAAGCTGTATATGACATGAATATTATGGCTTTGAAAATTGCGGAGCATTCGAAAGTACGTCTTCCAGTAATTGTTGCCTACGATGGATTCTTTACTTCCCATCAAAAGCGAAAAGTTGCTTATTTCAAAGATCGTAACGTTGTCCAACAGTTTGTAGGAGAATGTCCAACTGACTACCATTTTGCTAGGGATCCGAAAAAGCCTGTAACGATTGGTGCACATATGAATGGGGAAGATTTAACAAACAACCATTTTCAACAATCAGAAGCGATGTATGCAGCTGGTGAAGTGTACCAAGAAGTGGTAGCGGAATATGCGAAGATCTCAGGTCGCAAATATCCAGTTCTTGATCTATATGGAATGGAAGATGCAGAAGTAGCATTATTTCTTCTGAATTCGGCGGCAGAATCTGCTAAAGATGTTGTAGATAAACTTCGCAAGCAAGGAATAAAAGCAGGGGTCATTAGTCCGAATATTATTAGACCTTTTCCTGCTGAAGCGATTCGAAATGCGTTGAAAAATGTAAAAGCCCTGCTTGTTGGGGAAAGAGCAGACTCATATGGAGCGAATGGTCCAAACTTAACGCATGAGGTTAAATCGGCCCTTCAAGATGATAAAGATAATAAAACGATTGTATTAAGCAGAGTATTTGGTCTTGGTGGAAAGGACTTTTATGCCGATGATGCCGAGCATTTCTTTGAACTGGCGTTAGACGCTATGGACAAAGGCTATGCCAAAAGACCATTCGATTATTATGGACATGTTCCTGGTAAGGCTGAGCATGTACTAAAACCAGTAATCGATCCACAATACGGAGATGCCTATAAATCCGGCCTTATTCAAGTGACAAAAGATGAAGATACCAATAAATTAAAGGTGAAAATTCCACCTTTAAGGGCTTTAACATCGAAGCCAAAACGAATTGCTTCAGGTCACGGGGCATGCCCTGGCTGTGGAATTTTTGGTGGATTAGAATTGTTCTTTAAAGGGATTGAAGGAGATGTCGTCGTTTTATTCCAAACCGGATGTGCATATGTAACAACGACGGCATATCCACATACATCTCACAAGCAAACGACAATCCACAATTTATTCCAAAATGGTGCAGCGACTTTATCTGGTACATTAGAAGCGTTTATTGAGTTAAAGGAAAGAGGGGAAATTGAGGTTTCCGACGATGTCACATTCGTCATGATTACCGGTGACGGGGGTATGGATATTGGAATGGGATCAGCGATTGGAACAGCCCTTCGTAATCATAAGTTGATTATTCTCGAATATGATAATGAAGGCTATATGAATACGGGCTCTCAAATGTCTTACTCAACACCAATTGGAAATATGACAAGTACGACAAATGTAGGGAAGGCTCAACAAGGGAAAGCGTTCCATCATAAGGATACAGCTCAAATTATGGCATCGACGAATATTCCTTATGTGTTTACTGGAACAGAAGCATTTCCTCAAGACCTTGTAAAAAAGGCAGCGAAAGCTCAGTGGTATGCACAAAATGTTGGTACGGTATATGGTAAAATTCTCATTACTTGTCCACTAAATTGGAAATCAGAAGATCGATATGGAAATACAATTATGGAAGCGGCAGTAAATTGTAATTTCTTTCCCCTTTATGAAGTGGAGCAAGGAGAAACGACGATTACGTATCATCCTGAAGCAAAGAAAAAGAAAATTCCCCTAACGGATTGGTTAAAATATATGGGGAAAACAAAACATTTGTTGAAGGAAGAAAATAAAGAAATACTTGATAACTTTGAGCAAGAAATTGAAAGAAGATGGAATCGATTAAAAGCACAGAACGATAATCCATTCCTATAACAGATAGACGAAAAGTCCGTTTCGATTGAAACGGACTTTTTCGTCTATTATCATCTTCCCTATTTTTCTACATAAGTAGAGAGGTTTTTCTCCTTTTTTGTAGAATAGAAACTATATTCATATTTCTTTTGGTAATTTATAGCCAATCAGTCTACCTGATAGTCGAAGACTAATGGAAGATTGGTTTCAAACTGGAGCACTTTATGTATTCGAAGTGATTGCGATTGTTTGGAAGAAATCGTACATGATTTACTACTTTGCACAAAGGGGGGAAAACGGTGAAGGAAAGTCAGTCAGATAGCGTTGAATTACAATCAGTAGCCGTGAATAAGGATGAGAAATTGCCAAAACTTAATCAAAAAGTGCAAAAACAAGGAGAACTATATCGGGATTTATTTGTAGAGGCATTAGATGGAATCATATTTTGGAGTAGTGAAAAGGGAATCGTTGAGGCAAATAAATCTGCATGTAGAATTTTTGAAAGTAGTGAAGAAGAGTTAAAAAATAAAAAAATAGAAGATTTCATTTATAGTAAATCAAGTAAATCGATTAGAGTGCTAAATGAAATGTACAATAAGGATTCTATTCGGGATGAGCTTGTTTTCCTCATGCCGAATGGACAAAAGAAAATTCTAGAATTCACAACCAAACTCCATTCTATAAATGACCATCACATGACTATATTTCGGAATGTAACCGAACGTTATGAGATGGAACAAGAATTACGAGAAAGGGAAAGAAAATTTCGAAGTATCTTTGAAGGAACATTAGAAGGATTATTACTATGGAATGATCAATTTGAAATTGTCGATGTAAATCCAGCAGGTAAAAAACTATTTAGGGGGTATAAAGAGGAGTTAGTTGGGCATTCCCTTCTTGAAATCTTGGAAAAAAATCAAGTGAGTCGAGATGAGATAGAAGAACATCTTAAGGAGCTTGATTTAAATGGACATGCAGCTGGTATACTATCGATTACTCTTGAAAAAGGTGTCCCCTTAAATGTAGAGTATTCTACAAAGAAAAATGTATTTTCAAATCTAAATTTGAGCACCTTCAGAGATATTACAGATAAGCTTCAAATAGAAGAACATTTACGTAAATCGGATACATTAAGTGTAGTGGGACAACTGGCAGCAGGAATCGCTCATGAAATTCGAAACCCAATGACTGCTCTGAAAGGATTTATTCAATTATTAGAAGATACAATTGCAGATGATCATTCAATGTATTTTGGGGTGATAAAAACGGAATTGAATCGGATTGATTCGATCATAAATGAGTTTTTAGTATTGGCAAAACCGCAGGCAACGAAATATTTAGAAAAAGATATTGTGCAAATTATGAGAGAAACAATTGAATTATTACGACCACAAGCAGTGCTACATAATGTTCAATTTCAATTAGAGTTGGAGAACCATATTCCACCTATTTATTGCGAACCTAATCAATTGAAAAAGGTATTCATTAATATCATTAAAAATGCGATTGAAGTTATGAGCAGTGGAGGATATATTTATATTTCCATGAAGGAAGAGGAAGGGTATATCTATATTTCCATTCAAGATGAAGGAGAAGGTATTGGTTCAGAGCTGTTGCAAAAGCTTGGAGAGCCTTTTTATACAACGAAGGAAAAAGGAACCGGTTTGGGATTGATGGTTTCCTATCGAATCATTGACGATCATAAAGGGAAAATTGAAGTAGAAAGTGAAAAAGGGAAAGGAACAACGTTTCATATTAAATTACCGATAAAGAAGTAAATTTATAATAAAGGACGGTTGATGAAATGAGATATTATGCTACCTATGACTCGGTCATCGGGCAGCTTTTTGTTGTGGCAGAAGATGATCAGATCAAGGCTCTTTATCTTCGTGAGGAAGATTTTAGTAAAGGTGAGGGGAAAAGAACCATTACTTATAGTGAAGAACATTCATTATTGAAAAAGGCAGTAACACAATTACATGAGTATTTTTCAGGAGAAAGAAAGGCATTTGAACTGCCACTGCACGGTGAAGGTACTCAATTTCAAATGAAAGTATGGGACATTTTAAATAAGATTCCATATGGAAAAACACAAAGTTATCAAGATGTGGCGATTGCAATGGGCAATGAGAAAGCGGTAAGAGCGATTGGACAAGCGAATAAAGCAAATAAGCTTCCTATTTTAATTCCTTGTCATCGAGTAATAGGAAAGGATAAAGCTTTAACAGGTTATGCTGGCAAGCGGACAAATGTAAAAGAGCAACTTCTTTTACTAGAGGGAGCGACATATAAAAAGTAGAAGAAGCATTAGAAAAATGTCGAATGAACTAGACAAATTCAATAAAGATTTGAACAAATTGTTAAGTTTGGGGAATTTTTTGTCTAATATTGCGATTCTATTTACTTTTCTATTAATTCTTGTAATAATTCATCAAGGATACTATTAAAGCTATATTTCCTATGAAATTTGGCATTAACTGTGTAAGGTGTATTTTCTAAAAATAGAGATACAGTAAAATAGAACCTATAAAAACGGATTATGGGATTATGATTAGGGGGATATGAGGTGCAATATGAAAATAGGTTAATGCTGGATGAAATACAAAAAAAGAGAGAGAAAATGATTGAAACGGCAAAAAGAAAAGGATTCACAAACGATGATACAATCAGGCATAGCCAAGAACTAGACCAGCTTATTTATGAATATCAATGTCAAACTAGCAATGTTCAAAAAAAGGAGGAGGAGCTGAAAGTGAACTTTCGGCAAATGATGATCGTTCTCCCACAAGTACATCTGCTTGCTTAAAAATAAATCTTTGCAATAAGCATGGAGGTCTCAACGGAGGTCTTCTTTTTTTTTGGGTAAATTTTCAAATAGCATGTGATAAAAATCATAGTTTCATATTGATTAATTCATATATGATTAGTGTAAACGATTTCAATATTCTGTATTAATAAAAATGAAACTTCAACAATCTAATTTTCTACACTCCATCGAGTCCTTCATCACGTATCGAAAACATACGATGCAGTAAAATCCAACACCAAGTACACACTTTTGTTTATAATCGCATTCGTCTCCTAGTTGTTTGTAATATGCCTTCGTTATAGAAGTCGTTGCAAAATAAATTTTTAACGAACTAAGAAGGAGGTTTTTCACATGCATATTGTTGTCTGTGTCAAGCAGGTCCCAGACACAAAAATTATTAAGATCAATCCAAAAACAAATACGCTTGATCGACGTAGTGCTCCTGCCATTTTAAATCCATTTGATGCCCATGCCGTACAAGAAGCAGTTCGACTAAAGCAATCGCTTGCTAATGGGAAAGTTTCTGTTTTATCTATGGGACCGCCTCAAGCAACGGAAGTTATCAAAAAAAGTATCGAAATCGGTGCAGATGAAGGATATTTGATATCCGATCGTGCATTTGCAGGAGCAGACACGTTAGCAACAAGTTATGCCTTATCAAAAGCGCTGGAAAAGATAGCAAAAGATCATCCAATTGACATCGTGATTTGTGGGAAGCATGCCATAGATGGTGATACTGGGCAAGTTGGCCCTGGCATTGCAAGAAGATTGGATATTCCTCCAGTAACAAATGTGATCGAAGTGACTGAAGTCGATCAAACAAATAACTTCGTCCAATTAAGGAGAAAACTTTCAAATGGCTATGAAGTCATTCAAGTACAAATGCCTTGTTTATTGACAGTTGAAAAAGAAATTAATCAGATTGAATACTCACCCTTACCCAAGATGTTAAAAGCGGCTAGATATAAGGCAAATATTTGGTCTGTCGGTGACTTAGATGAAGTGGATAAAACCCAGCTAGGATTGAAAGGTTCGCCAACGGTTGTAGGTAAAATGTTTACTCCGCCGAAACTTGAGGGTGGAAAAATGCTTGAGGGCACATCAGATGAACAAATAAAACAATTGATGGACGTTTTACTCGAGAAAAAAGAACTCTTAAATGTGAAGTGATGAACAAAAAAGTAAAGAAAGTTGATTGGGGTGACTAAAAATGCTAGAAGAATATCGAGGAGTATGGGTGTTCATTGAACAGAGTGATGGAGAGATTGCAGGTGTTTCCTTGGAATTACTAGGTGCAGGGAGAGAACTTGCTGATAAACTCGAAGTGCCGTTGTCAGGAATTTTATTAGGTGATGGAGTTAGGAAACTTTCATCAAGAGTAATCGGGTACGGTGCAGACATTGTTTATGTAATCGATCACCCTGTATTAAAGAATTATCGAACAGAATCATATATGCGAGGGGTCAATTTTTTAGCTGGAAAATATAAGCCAGAAATATTTTTATATGGTGCTACACCTAACGGCAAGGACTTGGCAAGTGCTGTTGCAACTGATTTAAGTACTGGCCTAACTGCAGATACAACGATGTTAGACGTGGACGTCGATAAACGACTGTTGGAAGCAAGTCGACCGGCATTTGGTGGGAATATAATGGCAACCATTTTATGTAAGAAGAATCGTCCACAAATGGCAACGGTGAGACCGAAAGTGATGAAGGCGCTGCCCTTTGATGAAACTCGACAAGGAACAATCATTGATGAAGAGATTTCTTTAAGAGAAGAAGAGATGAGAACAAAAGTCATTGATGTGGTGAAGGATATAACAAAAAAAGCAAATTTAGCTGATGCACATGTCATTGTCTGTGGTGGAAAAGGAATTGGAGATGCAAAAGGGTTACAATTAATTCATGAACTTGCAAATACGATTGGAGCGAGTGTCGGAGGTACACGTGATGTTATTGAGGCTGGCCTTCTTCCACACGAATTACAAATAGGTCAGACAGGTGAAACGGTTACGCCTAAAATTTATTTTGCAATTGGTGTCTCTGGGGCAATCCAACATGTAGTCGGAATGAAAAATTCTGAACTCATTATTGCTATAAATAGTGATCCACATGCACCTATCTTTGAAGTAGCTACATATGGAATTGTTGGTGATGCTTATGAAATTGTTCCGAAGCTAATTGAGCAATTGAAGCAAATACGAGTGGAACAAGGTGGTGAAGTAAGCTATGTCTGAGAAATTTGATGTGATCGTTGTAGGGGCAGGACCAGCTGGAACAGCATGTGCCTATACATGTGCAAAAAGTGGACTAAAGGTATTGCAAATTGAAAGGGGAGAATACCCAGGGAGTAAGAACGTGATGGGTGGTGTCTTATACCGGAAACAGACAGAAGAGATTATTCCTGAATTTTGGAAGGAAGCGCCACTTGAAAGGCCGATTATTGAACAGCGCTTTTGGATGATGGATAAAGAATCAACTGTCACATTTGGATATAAGGGACTAGAGTGGGGGAAAGAGCCTTATAATAATTTTACTGTTTTGCGTGCTCCATTTGATAGATGGTTTGCTCAAAAAGGAGTAGAACAAGGGGTTCTTCTAATAAATGAAACAGTCGTAACAGAATGTATCGTTGAAAATGGAAAAGTAATAGGAGTTAGAACAGATCGTCCAGATGGCGACATTTTTGCTGATGTGGTTGTTCTTGCAGATGGTGTAAATTCATTACTTGCCAAAGATCTAGGCTTCCATAAGGAATTAAAAGCGGATGAAGTGGCACTAACGGCGATGGAGGTCATTAATTTACCAAAGGATAAGATAAATGATCGCTTCAATTTAGAAGAAAATCAAGGGTGTACGATAGAAATATTCGGGGATTCAACGAAAGGAAATCTTGGTACTGCTTTTCTTTATACGAATAAAGATAGCTTGAATATCGGAGTAGGAACGACGTTATCTAGCATGATAAAGGCGAAATTAAAGCCTTATGACTTATTGGATTACTTGAAAAATCATCCGATGGTCGCACCACTTCTTGCAGGAGGAGAATCTGCTGAATATCTGGCCCATTTAATTCCAGAAGGTGGTTTTCATGCGGTTCCCAAAGTAGCAGGCAGTGGAGTGCTGGTTATTGGTGATGCAGCTCAACTCGTTAACGCCATTCATCGTGAAGGATCGAATATGGCAATGGCTTCAGGAAAAATGGCTGCAGAAGCGATTATCAAGGCAAATGAGAATGAAGACTACAGTGAAGCGAGTTTAAATCGCTATCGTGAAGCATTGTATGAGAGTTTTATTATAAAAGATTTAGAAAAATATAAGGATGCAGCTCATACATTTGAGCATCATCCACAATATTTTAATGACTATGTTCCTATGATGAATCAAGCGATGAGCAAGTTCTTCACCGTTGATGGGACTCCTAAGAAAGAAAAGCAGAAACAAATCATTAAAGGATTTACAGGTGAAAAGGGTACGTTTAACGTCATGAAAGATCTTTACCGTGCTTGGAAGGCGGTGAAATAATGTCGACTAAAACAATTGAAGAAAAACAGTATTTAACACGCTTTAAAGCAGACACAAAGTCTCATTTAACGATTCTTGACCATGAAATTTGTCGTGAAACATGTCCGGATAAGATCTGCACGATTTTCTGCCCTGCTGAAGTGTATAAATGGGAAGGAACAAGAATGCAAGTTGGCTACGAAGGGTGTCATGAGTGTGGCAGTTGCCGAATCGGATGCCCACAACAAAATATACAGTGGGAATACCCAAAAGGTGGACATGGGATCGTCTTTAGATTAGCTTAAAAAATGGGGAAGCACTTTAACCGTGTGCTTCCCCATTTGTCATCTTCTGTTTTCGTAGTCTTTATTGACCTCTGGGTTGAACTCTTCAGAGGCTTCTGTTTGATATTGTAAGTTTCTTCTTCGAGTACTTCCTTCTCGCTCTTCTGGATTTCTTCTCATATTGTTCATATAGCGATGGAAGAAAAATTCGAATATGGTTACAGCGATTGCTGAAAAAAGGGCCATTGTAAATGCATTAGTCGTAGCGGTGAGTAGTGATATCAACACCCAAATGACTGCTAGTGCAAGTCCAAAATCAGCAAGTGTAGCGATTGCGTTTCCTGTTCTGGGAAGAATCCCTAAATCACCGACAATATAAGAAATGATTCCTAATATAAGTGTGATTAGAAATACAGATCCAAAAGTCATTCCATAGTACAAACCTAAAATAATATACAAAAGTGCCACTGATACAATGAATTTAATCGCTAAAGCTCTAAAATGCTCCATACTAACCACCTTTCATGATTGAAAAGATTATAACAAGTGAAATGTAAAGTATTTGGAATATGTTTGGATAATTCCCTTTACTTCGCCTGTTATTGTTAGTTTGCCTCATTTTATCATTTTTATGTTTCGTTTTAATACTGTCTGTATAGTTTTTCACAAGGATTTTTAAAAAGAAAGGTAATGCAAAGGAGTCGTGGCGAGGTTAAATAATACTCTCAGTGGGAATAAAGCTAAAATCGTGGTTTTGAATGTTTTCTTCCAATTTATTTGCTGCCAGGCAAGCGTGATGGAAGTTATTGAAACTCGCAGAGACATAAAGTGGCTTTTTCTGAAAAAAGTAGCCATTCGAATTCGTTTGATAAAGGACGATAGTCCAATGATAAAACTCTGTATCTGCTGCCGGATTATGTCCTTGTAATGCGATAAGCCAATGGGAAGCATCTGGTAATGGGATACCGTCAATAGAACTGATTGGGATTAGCTTCCTTTGATAAAACTCCCGGTGATTGGGGAAGTGCACAAGAAATTCCTCCCTTCTAACATTTTACACCTCTTATCATTATTATATATGGCAATTCTGACAATTGTAGCTCAATTTTGTTACTATTTTTCGAAAAAATAAAACGCTTTCAAAAACAATGAAGGGAAATAAGGGCCTCAGCAAAATGCCCTTTTTCCAATTTCCTTACTTTTTATCTTGAGGTAGAAACAATGTCAAAATCCCTAGTAGCGGAAGGAACCCTGTCAAAATCATTGTTAAGATGATGCCAATTTGATCGGCTAAATACCCTAGTACAACTGAACCAATAGCTCCCATACCAAATGCTAAACCCACTGTTAGTCCAGACATTAAGCCGATTTTTCCAGGAACAAGTTCTTGGGCATAGACGACGGTAACAGAAAAACTAGACATAAGGATAAATCCTGTTAAAGCCAGAATAATAAAGGCAAATGCTGGTGGTGCAAAAGGTAGTAAAATGGACAACGGTGCTGTTCCGATAAGAGATATTAAGATGATGTTTCGTTTTCCAAAACGATCAGCTAATGGTCCACCAAAAAAGGTACCAACTGCTCCAGCCACTAAGAAAGCAAATAAATAATACTGGGCTTTTTGAATTGAAAAACCGTAATTTTCAATGGCAAAAAAGGCGAAATAATTGGTCATACCTGAGACATACCATGAACGTGCAAAAATCAAAAATAAAAGCAAAGTAAGGTAGAGTATGATTTTGTTTGCATGTGGCTGTGACGTAGAAATAGCTTCTTTCCCTTTTTGTTTTAAGGCTTGTAAATCAAATCGTAGCTTCTTCGTGTACCATGTAGCGATATACACCAATAATAAAACGGCGATGGCCGCCACGAAGGTAAACCACGCTGCCCCTCTTTGCCCAAGTGGAACTAATATAAGTGCCGTAATAAGTGGTGCTAGTGCTTGACCAGAATTTCCGCCAACTTGGTAAATAGATTGAGCAAGACCCCGCCTTTTTCCTGCAGCCATATAGGCGACTCGAGATCCTTCTGGATGAAAAACGGCTGAACCTAAACCAATAAAAAGGACAGATAAGACGATCCAACCAAATGAAGGAGCAAAGGACAGTCCTAATACACCTAGTAATGTTGACGTTAAGCCAACTGGAAGAGCATAGGGCATAGGTTTTTTATCGGTCATAATTCCAACGACAGGTTGCATGACTGAAGCCACCATATTTAATGAAAAAGCGATAAGCCCTAATTGTGTAAAGGTTAATCCCATCGATTTTTCAAGGATCGGAAACATGGCTGGAACAACAGCTTGAATCGAGTCATTTAGTAAATGACAAATCCCCATAATGATCAAAATCTTGTAATTTGTCTTCTCCAATTCTTTTTTATAGAGCTGAGAAGTTAATACTGCTTGACTCAATTTCATACCCTTCTTTCAAAATGTGATAATGATATCTTACAAGAAATTGCAAAGGAATTGGGGGGTTTTTCAAAAAAAGTTTCGAAGTATGAAGGAAATTAAACTAGAGCGGGAGTGAAAATAAAAAAAGCTGTGTCAAGAAGTTGTCTAGAACAACCTTTGGCACAGCTCTTATATCATTGAATTTTGTTTGCTAACGGGAGTATTATTGTGACAGATGTTCCTTTATACTCCTCACTTGTAATCGAAATTTCTCCATTAAATGATTGGAGAATCCGCCTACAAACCACTAAACCAAGACCCGTTCCTGTCTCCTTGGAAGTGTAAAATGGAGTAAAGATTTGCTCAATTACCTTCTCATTGATTCCGATTCCAGTATCAGTAATGATAATCTCGCAAGTATGCTCCTTTTTTCGCATTTCTAGAGTAAGTGTTCCTTCACCCTTCATGGCCTCAAAAGCATTCCTTGTAATATTTAAAACAACTTGCTTCATTTGATCTTTTGTACATGTGACAAGAACCGGACCAGTTCCTACCTCATAATGGAGATGAACTCTATTGAATGTAGCTTCTGAAAGGATAAGGGGATATAGTTCCCTTAGCACATCACAAATATCTACGATTTCCATTTTCTGAGCTGTTGGTTTCCCGAGAATAAGAAACTCGCTTACAATTTCATTAATTCTTTCAATTTCTTTATCTATGATAGAAAAGTACATCCGATCATCTGGATCATCGTATTTTTCACCAAGAAGCTGAACGAGCCCTTTAATCCCTGTTAACGGATTGCGAATTTCATGGGCAGTACTTGCAGCGAGTGTGCCAACTAATTCAAGTTTTTGAGCTTCATTTTCTTTTCTTTCAATTGCAGCTTGACGTTTAAGCATAAGAAAATTTATAAATAGAAATAAAATATGTGTAAGAATAAGAAAGGCACTAATTACCATCATAGAATCAAAAATTGTATTTTTTGTTCCATTTATCTTTACTTTTAATTTCCAAGGCAGTCGTTCTATCGGGTATGTGACCCATTGCTTTTCATCTGAAAGAGCTGCCATTTGCTCATCTTCCTTCGTATTGAAGGACATTAATATATTTTCATCTGCAGTTAAGACAATGATTTTAGACTCAGGTGTGAGGATTTTCATCAGGTTCTTAACATAATCGATGCGAAGTAGGGCTAAAGACACCGCCATTAGCTCGTTATCATCCCCTAGTATTGGATGAGCAAGTGCGATAACAATTTGTCCATTCTCTAACGTGAATGATTTATTGGAAATAATGACGTCCTTCGTTTTCATAACTTCATTCACTAAATCTTCTTCAATGTCATTACGTTCATGTAGATGTTCGTTTGAGCCGGCGATAATTTCACCATTTTCCCCAATCAAATAAATGCCACCATAACGAGGGTCTGATTGATGGGCTCTTTCCAGTAAAGGCTCCATTTGCTCTAAATGATCGAATAATGTTTTGGCTGTCATGGAGATCATTTCAAGAGAGGTTACCGTACCAGTTATAAACCTGTCCCAATGTGATTCATGTATCGACGCAATCCATTTAGCTTCATTCACTCGTTCGTTGAAATGATTGGTTGAGCGGACTTGAATAAAATAAGTACTCCCAATAAGGGTAGGGATAATTACGACCATTATATAGATAAACATTAATTTACGATTTATTTTCATTAATGCGCTCCAAAGCTTTATTCATATTTTATTTGCTGACAAATTAATAAACAAACTTTACCAGATTCAGCCATGAAATTGCAAAAAATAACTAAATATTTTTCAACATAGTAAAATGATAAAAAATATATCCCTATCATTATAGCATTAATTATGTTGGGAGCATGAATTTTTCTAACATGACCGATACGTATCAAAGAAATTAGTGGTCATGACAAGAGATGAGTGTCAATTGAAATTGACATGGAATAGTAGTCTTTTCTATAATAGTCTTAAATCAAGATATTTTAGGACGCATTTCCTAATTGAAACCAACATGCACCTCTTTGTGTAAGGATGCAATTAAACTACATCTTTTTAAAGGAATTGAGAATATGAACTCAGAAGAAATTAAACAATCTCTTAAGCTATTTATTGTCTTATCTCGTGCTTATCGAGCGGTCAATGAAAATGTCAATAAATTGATTAATACGTACGGGTTAAATCCTACCGAGTTTGCGGTGTTGGAACTTCTATATCATAAGGGAGATCAACCACTTCAACAAATTGGTGGCAAGATCCTACTCGCAAGTGGAAGTATTACTTATGTAGTTGACAAATTAGAGGAAAAAGGATATTTAGTTCGAGTAGCTTGCCCAAGTGATCGAAGAGTGACATTTGCACAAATAACCGATAATGGAAAAAAGTTTATAGAGAACGTTTTTCCTGGGCATGAACAACGAATTCATGAATTGATGTCTGAACTATCGAATGAAGAAAAAGAAGAAGCGATTGAACTTTTAAAGAAGCTTGGACTATCTGTATCCTAAAATTACAAAAGCGATCCTATTTTTACGAGGATCGCTTTTGTTTTATTTACGTATTTCTTGTATAATTACTTTGTAATTTCAAAATTTTTTGAATAGGGGGCTAGTAAGTGGGATTTGATCAATATACATATACGAGACCTAATTTTGAAGAGGTTGAAAAGAGCTTGGAAGAACTAATCACAAAGTTCAACGAGGCACAAACGGCTGATGAGCAAAATGAAGTAATGAATGAGATTAATGAAATTCGTGATGAATTAGGAACGATGTTCAATTTAGTGTATATCCGCCATTCCATCGATACAAATGATGAATTTTATAAACAAGAGCAGGATGCGATGGATGATTTAGAGCCGCAAGTTGATGGACTTGTCACGAAATATTATGAAGCATTAGTAAACTCCAAGTTTCGCCAAGAGCTCGAAAATAAGTGGGGGAAACAGTTATTTGCACTTGCAGAAGCACAGTTAAAAGTTTTTTCACCTGAAGTGGTTCCGCTATTGCAGACGGAAAATAAGCTTTCAAGTGAGTATACGAAGCTTATTGCTTCCGCAAAAATTATGTTTGAGGGGGAAGAACGAACGCTAGCTCAAATGGAGCCCTTTACTGAATCAAAAGATAGAGATATGAGAAAGAGGGCAAGTGAAGCACGCTTTGGATTTTTAGCTGAGCAGGAAGAAGAGCTGGACCGAATTTATGATCAATTGGTTAAGGTTCGTACAGAAATTGCCCAGAAGCTAGGCTATAACAATTTTGTAGAACTTGCTTACTACCGCATGTACCGAACAGATTATAATGCAGAAATGGTTGCGAATTTCCGTAAGCAAGTGAAATCATTTATCGTTCCAATTGCCACAAAGTTAAGAAAACGACAACAAGAGAGGATTGGGGTAGATTCTCTTAAGTACTATGATGAAGGGTTTAACTTCGTCTCTGGGAATGCCGTCCCTAAAGGGAGTCCAGAATGGATTATTGATAATGGGCAGAAAATGTATAATGAGCTTTCGCAAGAAACGGGTGAATTTTTTCAATATATGAGGGACGAAGGATTAATGGACCTTGTAGCGAAAAAAGGTAAAGCTGGTGGAGGCTATTGTACCTTTATTGAAAATTACAAGGCACCGTTTATTTTTTCTAATTTCAATGGTACTTCCGGTGATATTGATGTCTTGACTCATGAGGCTGGACATGCATTTCAAATCTATTCTAGCCGCCATTTTGATATTCCGGAATACTACTGGCCAACGTATGAAGCAGCAGAGATTCATTCTATGAGTATGGAGTTTTTCACATGGCCATGGATGGACTTATTCTTTGAAGAAGATACTGAAAAGTATAAGTTTTCCCATTTAAGTTCAAGCTTGCTATTCCTTCCATATGGTGTTTCTGTTGATGAATTTCAACATTGGGTTTATGAGAATCCGAATGCAACACCACAGGAAAGAAAAGCAGCATGGCGAGAAATTGAAAAAACGTATTTGCCTCATCGAGATTATGATGGAAATAAGTATTTGGAGAATGGTGGATTTTGGCAGCGTCAAGGTCACATTTATAATTCACCTTTTTATTATATTGATTATACATTGGCTCAAATTTGTGCTTTTCAATTTTGGAAAAAATCAAGAGAAAATCATGATGAAGCATGGAGCGATTATTTAAAGCTATGTAAATTAGGAGGATCGCTTCCATTTACCGGACTTGTGAAAGAAGCAAATTTAATTTCTCCTTTTGAAGAGGGCTGTGTACAATCTGTTGTAGGAGAAATTGAAAGTTGGCTAAATAACGTTGATGATAAGAGTCTATAAGTTGCAAATTCCACTTTTTAAGGCGTTTCTTCCTATTTATACATTTTCGAGGCTGTGACATAACTAGCTTCAAATCATGAGAAAGGTGAATCCTGAGGGTACTCAAATTCACCTTTCTCTATATTTTTATGAACGCAAGATTTTTGATTTTCTTCGTACAAAAAATCGAGTGAAATGCAAATTAGCCTTCAAGATCCAATCGATTTCCGCTTTGTCTAAATTTCTACTAGAAGAGCCTATTTTTGCTCGAACCATTTCTTGTCCTTAAGTGGAATTTTTCTTGTTATCTCCTCAATGGAGTCTCTTTTAGGGGAAATAACGGAAGATTTTTTTGCTTAAGGAGGGCAAAATCGTTTATTTGGGCATTTTTTGACTGAATAGCAGGAATTTTTCCTGTTATTTTTTCACGCAGGCACTCCAACTGTTTACACGTACACTTTATCCACAAGTCGAGGGAATTTATACACCCTAAACTAGAATCAAAAAGTCGTTACCACCGACTTTTTGATCCAGCCTCGTTTCTTTTCATTTTGAAATAATATGGTTTTATTGGCCATTTCATTTTCAGCTTATTGCGTGCTATTCTTAATAGGATTGGTTATGATAAAGGGAAATTCAATATTTTAATGGTACATGCAAATGATAAGTGTAGCCATTGTGTACATCACGGAGGGAAATAAATTGTTTATAGCAATCCTGTTTTTCATGTTAATGTCTTTTTTCTTATCAGGAAGTGAAACCGCTTTGACGGCTGTTAATAAAATGAAGATCAAAACTAGAGCCGATCAACAAGATGTTAAGTCACAAAAATTGTTGAAGCTTGTTTCAAAGCCTGATGAATTAATCACAGCTATCTTAATAGGTAATAATGTAGCCAATATCATGCTTCCTACCCTCGTCACCATCATGGCAATTGAATATGGGATTAATGTTGGAATTGCAACCGGTATTCTAACCATTGCGCTCATTATATTTGCTGAGGTTCTACCGAAGTCGATTGCAGCAACTTTTTCTGAAAAAGTTTCCTATTTGGTCTTCCCTGTTATTTCTGGGTTACTGATTTTATTGAAACCACTCACCTATTTGCTTTCAAAATTTACGAGATTCATTATTAAACTAATGGCTAAAGACAATGCCGATGAAGTTTCTATTTCTAAAGAAGAGCTAATGACCATGGTGGATATCGCTACAACTGAAGGAACGTTTAAAAACGAAGAAACAAAAAGAATTAAAGGTGTCATCGATTTTTATAATATGGATGTACGAGATGCGTTAAAAACACCGAGAATGGATATTGTTGGCATTCCTTTAGATTCTACATACGAATCAATACGAGATATTGTTATCAGCAACAATTATACGAGATATCCTGTTTACAAAGAAGATATGGATAATATTGTGGGGGTTTTCCATTCTAAACAACTACTAGAATGGTCATTGGAAGAAAATAAGGATTTACAAGAGTTCATTGATACTAGACCGCTATTCGTTATTGAAGCCCTCTCCATTGAAAAGTTATTTAAAATGATGCTGAAAGAAAAGAAACATATTGCGATCGTTTTAGATGAATATGGAGGCACAAAGGGGATTATTAGTCATGAAGACATTATTGAGGCAATGCTTGGTCAAGAAATCGAAGATGAAACAGATTTAAATGAGGAAGTGCTAATCGATGAATTGACAGACTCTCACATTGTTTGTCACGGAAAGCTCGGGATACGTCGTTTGAACGAAGTATTTAAAACAAAAATACCAGAGGATGAGGATATATTAGCAGGTTTTTTATTTAAAGAGTTTGGCCATTTTCCAAAAGTAGGAGAAACACTGGAATATCATCATTTGCATTTTCGCATAAAAGAAATTGAGGATAATAAATTAACGCAAGTTGAAATAACAAAGAGGACGATTTAATATTAGGGAGTATTTGAAGAAAGATCATGCGATAAATGATTACTTCCCAGCTCAACAGCCCAAAAAATAAAAACGATTAAAAAAGGAAAACACTGTGCAATTAGTAGAATGTACAGTGTTTTCCTTTATTTTGACAGGGAAAAATCGAGATGTCAACTGGCGGCTCTTTACATACTTTCATACCATTTATTGGATAAATGATTTTGGCATATTGCATGTGCCAGGACGGAATTTTTTTGCGTCAATTGAGCTCTACTATTTTATAATGGTTTGACAACAAGAATCCCCTCGTTAAATTCAGCCACTAGTTCTTTACAAGTTGGTTCATCGATGAGTATATCTGTAATTTTATCTTCTAATTGCTCTTGGATAACTCGACGTAAAGGTCTGGCACCAAAGGTTGGATTATAGCCCTTTTCTACAAGAAACTGTTTAACTTCGTCAGTTATTGTAAGTGTTATATTCTGTTCTTTAAGGATCTCGTTTAATTCCAGTAACATTAGGTCGACAATTTTTAATAAAGCATCTTTTTCTAGAGGAGCAAATTCGATAATGCTATCAAATCGGTTTAAAAACTCTGGTTTAAAGAAATGACCGAGCGAATCCAAAATATTGAGTTCTTTCGTTGTATGATCTTGACCAAAGCCAACCTTGACTTGTCTCTGTCCAACTCCAGCATTACTTGTCATGATCACGACTGTATCTTTAAAACTTACGATTCTTCCTTGACTGTCAGTAAGACGTCCATCATCAAGAATTTGTAAGAACATATGCAAAACATCAGGGTGTGCCTTTTCAATTTCATCTAGCAAAATAATGCTGTAAGGATTTCTGCGAACTTTTTCGGTGAGTTGTCCAGCTTCTTCGTGTCCAACATAGCCTGGAGGAGAGCCGATTAATTTTGAGACACTATGTTTTTCCATGTATTCGCTCATATCGAGACGAATCATGGCATCTTTTGAACCAAAAAGTTCATGTGCGAGTATTTTCGAAAGTTCTGTCTTTCCGACCCCAGTTGGACCGACGAAAAGGAAGGAACCAATGGGTCTATTTTTTGATTTTAAGCCTGCACGGCTTCTTTTGATTGCTTTTGTTACTCTTTCTACCGCCTCATTTTGACCAATAATCTTTTCAGATAGTGTCTTATAAAGGTTCTTCATTTTTGTTTGTTCATCTTCCTGTAGTTTACCAACAGGAATTCCTGTTTTTTGTTCAATCAGTGCTTGAACTTGTTTAACATCAACAATTGGACGATCTTGACTAGCATTTGAGTCTAGTTTTTGTTCAAGTTCTTTTTCTTCCTGACGCAGCGTTGCAGCTAATTCGTAATTTTCGGTTTCTAGAGCTTTTTTCTTTTCTACGGTAATTTCCTTGAGTCTATTTTCAATTTTTTCTATAGAACTGTAGTCCGAAATTAGATTGAGTTTTGAACCTGCTTCATCCATTAAATCAATTGCCTTATCCGGAAGGAAGCGATCTGGAATATAGCGGTGAGATAATGTTACACAAGCTTCTAGTGCCTCATCCAAAAAAGTAACCTCATGGAAGTTTTCATACTTTTCTTTTAAACCTTTTAAAATATCAATGGCATGTACGAGTGTTGGTTCATATACTTGAACTGGTTGGAATCTTCTTTCCAATGCAGCATCTTTTTCAATTTTGCGGTATTCCTTAAGGGTAGTCGCACCTACAAGTTGTAATTCTCCTCGGGCTAATGCTGGTTTTAAAATATTACCAGCATCCATGGACCCTTCAGCAGAACCTGCGCCAACTAACAGATGAATTTCATCAATAAAGAGAATGATATTTTTTCTTTCTTGTAATTCTGCAATGATTTTTTTCATTCTTTCTTCAAACTGTCCTCGGATACCTGTATTGGCTACGAGAGAGGCGACATCTAATAGGAAGACCTCTTTATTCTTTAATTTATTTGGTACTTTTCCATCGGCAATTCTTGCTGCTAAATCTTCTGCAATAGCTGTTTTACCAACACCTGGCTCTCCGATAAGAACAGGATTATTTTTATTTCTTCTATTTAATATTTCGATCACTCGATTGACTTCTTCTTCACGACCAATGACAGGATCAATGAGACCTGCTCGAGCCATTTGGGTAAGGTCACGACCAAATTGATCAATGAATCCACCTTTTCCACCATGCTGAGTAGAATTTGAGCTCATCTTTTGCTGACTATTTGCAAATTGGAATTTATTTAATAAATCTTCCAGTGGATTTGGATTAACAGAAGAGAAATCTGACATGCTTGGACCAAAAGCTGAAGCCATTTTAGCTTTTTCAGTCTTATAGCAATTTTGACAAAGGTGAAGCTTTCTCTCCGCACCATTTATATTCATTGTTAAATGAACTTGTACATCTTCTTTTTGACAAATTTGACATAGCATTTCACATTCCTCCTAAAAATTTGACTTTGACTATCTTTGACTTTCATGTCTTTATTATAATTTGACCTTTTTTGACTTTCAAGTATTTTGCTTCAAGGTTTTTGTTGAAAAATTGAACTTAGCCGTTTTAAAGCCGATTTTCATGGAAGATGGAAAAATGCTCGTCATTGTTTGTCCTTCTCTTCATATATTGAAATGGAGGGAGGATAATTTATGAAGACAAATTGGGGAGCTGCCTTCCAAATAGCAGCCGTGTATGTGGGTACGATCGTGGGAGCAGGATTTGCTACCGGACGGGAAATTGTTGAGTTCTTTACGAGATTCGGCTTTATAGGGTTAATAGGGATTTTAATGAGCGGTTATATTTTTATTGCGTTAGGTTCTAAGTTAATGAGAGTTTCAGCAAAAATAGGAGCAAGTTCCTACCAAGAGTTTAATATTTTTTTGTTTGGAAGGCTGTTTGGTTCGATCATAAATATAATGATGCTAGTCATGTTATTAGGAGTTTGTGGAGTCATGTTATCAGGGGCAGGAGCGATATTTAGTGAACAACTTGGGTTATCGAGAAACTTCGGCTTATTACTTACTCTCTCGCTTTCCATTATCGTCTTAATTGTCGGTATAAAAGGGTTATTTGCTGTTAATACGATAGTGGTTCCATTAATGATTAGTTTCAGTTTCATCTTAATGTTTATTTCATTTCAGCTTCCAAACTTTTTAGACCAACTTTTCTTTATTCCATATGTTGACGATGGCTGGAAGTCGGTTGTATCTCCATTTTCCTATACGGCTTTAAATTTAGGACTTGCACAGGCAGTATTAGTACCTGTAGCAGCAGAAATAAAGAATGAAGATACGGTGAAGTGGGGAGGGACAATTGGAGGCATTGCCTTAACACTCATTCTACTATCAAGTCATTTTACATTGATGATGCTTCCAAATGTTGAGGCTTTTGAGATACCGATGGCTGTGGTGATGAAAAACTTAGCGGCTGGACTTCATGGATTGTATATTTTAATCATTTATGGTGAGATCTTTACTTCTGTTATTGGCAATGTGTTCGGATTAGAAAGACAGCTCAAGACGTTCTTCCGCTTGCCAAGTCTAGTTATTGTGGGGGGAATACTTGCGATCGCCTTTGTGATTAGTCAAGTTGAGTATGGTACGTTATTATCCTATCTCTATCCGATCTTTGGTTATATCAGTATTATTTTTATTATTCTACTGTGGCTGAAGCCGTTGGAGCAAATAAAAAAGAGACCTTGAATGGATTCAAGATCTCTTTTTTAATTTAGTGGATATATCACAAATAAAAATAAGTCAAAAATGAGATGAGAAACGATGACCAGTGGTAAACTTTTTTTCCATGCATATAAGTATCCCCAAAATACTCCAGTGATAAGTGCTGCAAATGGGAGCATAAATGAACCAGAATAGAAATGAACGGATGCATACAAAAGTGATGAAGCTATTACCGCTGTTGTGACATTTGCTGCCTTTTGGATTCTTTTTTGGATGAAACCTCTCCAAAATATTTCTTCACCGGGGATGATGACGAGCATTAATACAATATAATGCCAGAGAACGGTAGGGGATAGGCGATTATATAGCCTTGAGATTTCTTTTGCGAAAGGAAGATTAACTAGATCGATAAGAAGACTTCCTAACAAAAAACAAGCAAAAAGAATAACCCCAGATAAACTACCGAGAGATAAGTATGTAAATAATGGAACTTGGTCTTCAATTTCTTCATGCATAATGGAGTAGCTTATTAAAAAAAGCATCGTTGCGGTGAAAATATACCAAAATATATTCTTATCTTGGAAGGTGAAAAATATCAAAAGATGCGCAAGAAAAAAACCAAGAATTAGTCTATGATCTTTAACCCAATTTGGTATAGTCATGCAAAAGCGCTCCTTTCTATCCGATCAAACTATATATAGTTACATTTAAGTAAGTATTCCAAGAGCGAATTTAAGTGTGTGATTTGAATAGAAGTAAATCTATTAGTTCATTATAAAGCTTAACTGAAAGGAGGACAATTATTTGACTAAATCGAAAAAAGAGAAAGAGAGAGCATGGAATGTGAGGAAAAGCGACCAGCATCCACATGGAAAAGTCAAAACATTTAAAGAATTAGCAGATGAAAAGAATTCAAAATGATCGCTTTTAATTGCAAACAAAAACCCTATGGCAGTGAAACCATTAGGGTTTTGTGTTTATCCTATACTGTTTACGTAAAATTTCCATGAAAAAAATCTTAAGCCATATTCACACATTTTTTTGCATAGCACTTTTCGCTACTTTAATCTTTTATTTGTGTAGTATAAAACTTGATATTTCAAAACAACATATTTTGCGAAAAGATTCTTATGCTATTACAAAATAGATTCCTTAATTACTTTATAATTCTTATGATTGACAACGGTTCTTTGTTCCAGTTCGAGGTCGCGATAATTATCCATATAGGTTAAGTCCACGATAACAGAGTTTTCGTTTACTTTTTCAACAACGCCCTGTAGGCCGTCTCGAAATTCTATGATATTCCCAACTTCTGCTTTTTTCAACTGTCCTCTCTCCTTTTTCTCCCAAATGTCGAATGATTATAAGTAACAGTTTGCACTAAATTCTATCATTCGTAAAGAAAAAGATGTAAAAATCCCATAGAGAATCTGTTTTTTGTATTAATTGAAAGAAAATTCAACCACTTAATAAGTAGTCATATGTAACGTTATATCAATATATTGAACTTAACTATGATCGTCATTATAGTGATTTTTTTTTGAAAACGCTTTTAACTCACTAACAATTATTTTCATTGTTTCCTCATCATCTAAACCGACAAGCCTATAGGAAAAAGATTGAGCTGATGTTCGTTTCTTCCACTTTGGTTCAGCAATAATGGAGATGATTTGTTTATTTAACACGAATGATATTTCTAATAATAGGTTCTTTTCATTAATCGGTAGATCTAAGGGGGAAGATATTCTTAAACCGTTGGGGCTTAAATCCATTAGTAGGGCCCGACCTTCTTTTGACCCTCCACTAATTTGATTTACTTTCAGAATTTTGAAGGTTGCCTCAATCGGATTACCAAAAGTAAAACGAAAGGACTCATCTCTCCTGTAAAGCATACTAAGCGCTCCCTTTATTGATATATTAATTGCATCATACAGATAATTTATGGACAAATCAATGCAAAAATAGTGAATTTTTGTATCGTTGTTCACAAATTTGTCACATTTATCAATGCGATATTTTTGTATAATAGTCTCGTTTTTGATATTCTTTCACTGGGTGCTTTTTTTGTCGAATAAACAGAAAAGCTCCATGAAGGTACATGAAACATGTTTATTTGTAAAACAATAATGGAGGTAGTAAAACCTTTTATAAAAATGGTAATATAAACTATAAAGTAAACATGTAACATTATTAAAATTGATAAGGGGTTTGATGAATTATGGTAGAAAAACAATTTAAGGTAATCGCTGAAACAGGAATCCACGCACGTCCAGCTACAGTACTTGTACAGACTGCAAGCAAATTTGAATCTGATATTCAACTTGAATATAAAGGCAAAAAAGTAAACTTAAAGTCGATCATGGGTGTTATGTCTTTAGGAATTGGTCAAGGAGCTGAAATTACGATCAGCGCAGAAGGTGGAGATGAAGAAAATGCCATCCAAAGCCTTGAAGAACTTATGAAAAAAGAAGGGTTAACTGCATAATGAGCTTTTTACATGGTATTGCTGCATCAAGTGGAATTGCAATTGCAAAGGCTTATCGTTTAGTTGAGCCTGATTTAACATTTGAAAAGAAGACGATTGACCAGGTTGATTCAGAGGTTGAACGTTTTGAGGCTGCGATTGCCCAATCGAAAAAAGAATTAGAAGAGATTCGCAATAATGCGAAAGAAAATTTAGGTGAAGATAAGGCAGCGATCTTTGAAGCTCACCTTCTTGTTCTGAGCGATCCAGAATTACTAAATCCTATTAAGGATAAGGTGAAATCTGACAAAGTAAATGCAGAGTTTGCTTTAAAAGAGACAGCTGATATGTTTGTTTCCATGTTTGAATCAATGGATAACGAATATATGAGAGAAAGAGCAGCTGATATACGTGATGTCACAAAGCGTGTTCTTTCCCATTTACTTGGGGTGAAAATTGTTAATCCGAGCATGATTTCAGAAGAAGTTGTAGTGGTGGCAGAGGATTTAACACCTTCAGACACGGCTCAATTAAATCGTCAATTTGTTAAAGGTTTTACAACAGATATTGGCGGTAGAACATCCCATTCTGCGATTATGGCACGTTCATTAGAGATTCCAGCTGTTGTTGGTACAAAGACCGCAACGAAGGATATTGAGAATGGAGATTTAGTTATCGTAGATGGGTTAAATGGTCAAGTTCATATTAACCCTACACCTGAGCTAGTGGAACAGTATAAAAAAGCAAATGAAGACTTTGAAGCACAAAAAGCAGAGTGGGCGAAGTTGAAAAATGAACATACTTACTCAGCTGATGGACATCAAGTCGAATTAGTGGCTAACATCGGAACGCCTAACGATCTCGAAGGTGTGCTCAACAACGGTGGTGAAGGGGTAGGCCTATATAGAACAGAATTCCTTTACATGGGAAGAGATGAACTTCCTACAGAAGATGAGCAATTTGAATCTTACAAAGCTGTTCTTGAAGGTTTAGACACAAAGCCAGTTGTCGTTCGTACGTTAGATATCGGTGGAGATAAAGAATTACCATACTTAAAGTTACCGAAGGAAATGAATCCTTTCCTCGGTTTCCGTGCTATTCGTTTATGCTTAGAAGAGAAAGAGATTTTTAAAACGCAATTAAGAGCATTATTGAGAGCTAGTACGTACGGAAATCTGAAGATCATGTTCCCGATGATTGCCACTTTAGATGAATTCAGACAAGCTAAGGCTATGCTTGAGGAAGAAAAAGCGAAACTTCAAAGTGAAGGCGTTGCTGTTTCAGATAAAATAGAAGTGGGAATTATGGTTGAAATTCCTTCCACTGCTGTTCTTGCTGACCAGTTTGCAAAAGAAGTTGATTTCTTTAGCATCGGTACGAATGATCTCATTCAATATACGATGGCTGCAGATCGCATGAACGAGAGAGTTTCCTATCTGTATCAACCATATAGCCCATCGATTTTACGATTAGTAAAAATGGTCATAGACGCTTCACATAAAGAAGGAAAATGGACAGGTATGTGTGGGGAAATGGCTGGAGACGAAACTGCGATTCCACTTCTGTTAGGTCTTGGTTTAGATGAATTCTCCATGAGTGCGACTTCAATTTTAAAAGCTCGCTCTCAAATTCTTCGTTTAAGCAAAACTGAAATGGAGAAATTAGCTGCAGAAGCTTTACAGAAATCAACGACTGAAGAAGTCATTGAAATGGTAACAGCAGCAACAAGAAAGAACTAGGTTTAACTGAATTAAAACGAGGGTATAGGTGAACAAGGCACTTGGTAAACCTATTTTCTCCCTTTTTAAAGTCGATTGGTATTTAGCCAGTCGACTTTTTTTCTTCTTTAAATACTCCCGTGCTCTTCTATTAAATGGTAAAATAATAAGAAAAATAGGGAGGGGATTTTGAATGCTAACAAAAGATAATGCGGTAATTGGATTTATTGGTATTGGTGTTATGGGAAAAAGCATGGCAACAAATCTTTTAAAAGCAGGGTATCCAGTTATTGTTTACACGAGAACAAAAGAAAAGGCCAAAAGTTTGCTTGAAGAAGGAGCAGAATGGGCAGATACAAGTAAAGAAGTTGCTCAGAAGGCGAATGTGATCATCACCATTGTCGGGTATCCAACAGATGTTCGTGAAGTGTACTTAGGAGAGAATGGAGTTATACCGAATGGAAACAAAGATACATATTTAGTTGACATGACTACTTCAACACCTAGTCTTGCAGCAGAAATCTATGAAGAAGCGAAGAAAAAAGGAATGCATGCGCTTGACGCACCTGTTTCCGGTGGCGACATTGGTGCAAGGGATGGCAAGCTCTCCATCATGGTTGGTGGAGACGAAGAAGACTTTGAGAAGGTTTTACCGATTTTTAATATACTTGGAACAAATATTGTTTATCAAGGTAAAGCTGGTTCCGGACAGCATACGAAGATGTGCAATCAAATTGTCATCGCATCTGGGATGATCGGAGTCAGTGAGGCAATGGCTTATGCCGTCAAGTCTGGACTAGATCCTGAAACGGTTTTAAAGAGTATTTCCTCAGGAGCAGCAGGAAGTTGGTCACTTTCTAATTTAGCTCCTAAAATGATTGAAGGAAATTTTGAACCAGGCTTTTACATTAAACATATCATTAAAGATATGTCGATTGCCCTTGAGGAAGCAGAAAATATGGGGATGGAGGCACCTGGACTCGCTCTAGCCTTGTCTATGTACAAAGAATTAGCTGAACGTGGTGAAGAAAATAGTGGAACACAAGCGTTATATAAATATTGGCAGTAGTCCATTTTAAATGAAAATACATAGATTATCCCTTCTAGATTAAACTATGAGTGGTTTACCATCAACTATGATAGGGGGTACTATGGATGGCAAAGAAAAACAAAAAGAATGATGCCGAGCAAAAGAATAAAAAGGGTTTTGATTCAGCTGTATTAAACGAAGAGTTTGCTCATGAAATGGGTAGTACTGATGCAAACAAAATCCATAAGGATAAAGCGAAGAAAGAAAAAGCTGGCAAGAATAACGGCAAGTATAAAGGTCAATAAGAAAGTGTTAGGAGTTTCCTGCGAATATAGTATTAAAGGTATCGAGCGGATATACTCGATACCTTTTCATCTTCATTTACATCTCTTCCTTCTTGAAAAATCGTTCCATACGATCCATTGCTTCTTCAATCGTTTCCATTGAGTAGGCGAAGGACAAACGGACAAAGCCTTCTCCCAATGGTGAAAAGGCACTACCTGGGACAACCGCAACACCAACTTTTTCAACAAGTGAAAGGGCGAAATCAAAAGAACTTGAATAGGGAGATGGTAATTTGACAAAGAAGTAAAAAGCTCCATCTGGTTTGACCACATCTAGATTCATCTTTTGAAGTCGTACATACATATAATCTCTTCTTTTTAAATACTCTTCCTTCATTACATGTGCATCATCTTTCCCAACTGTTAATGCCTCAATTGCTGCAATTTGCGAAATAGAAGTGGCACATGAAACATTATATTGATGTACTTTAAGAATATGTTTTGCAATATGTTCAGGAGCGAATATAAAGCCAATTCTCCAACCTGTCATGGAGTGGGACTTAGATAAACCGTTAATAATAATTGACTTCTCTTTGAGCACCGTACCAATTGAAAAATGCTCTCTCTCATACACAAGCTCACTATAAATTTCATCTGCTAAAATAAATATCTCTTTATCCTTTAAAAGAGCGGCAATATCGATAATCTCTTCCTTAGTTAAACTTGACCCCGTTGGGTTTGATGGATAAGGAAGAACGATACACCGAGTTTTTTCTGTTATGTATGGTTCGATGATCTCAGCAGTTAAGCGAAATTGATTATTAGTCGTATCAGCATATACGGGCTTTGAACCACATAAGCGAATGATTGGCTCATATCCAGGATATACTGGTCCGGGCAAGATCACCTCACACTCTTCCTCTAGTATGGTTCGCAAGGCTATATCGATCGCTTCACTCGCTCCAACCGTTGTAATCACCTCGGTTTCAGGATTGTATTGTAGCTGATATTTTTCGTAAACAAATTGTGCAGCGGCTTGTCTAAGCTCTAACGTTCCTGCATTATGGGTATAGGAAGTAAAGTTTTGCTCAATTGCTTTTTTTCCAGCTTCTTTCACATGCGCTGGTGTCGGAAAGTCGGGTTGTCCAATTGTTAAAGAAATCATATCCTTCGTTCCGGCAACCAAATTGAAAAACTTTCGGATCCCCGATATTTCAATATTTTTAACTTTATCATTAATTAAATGTTCCAATATTTTCAACCTCCAATATGATCTCTATTTTAGCAAAATGAGCTACATTTTGTAATCAAAGAGTAAGATTAAGCTCAGAAATGATGGGCTGAACATACTAATAATAAAAAACCTCCCTCTGCTATTATGCAGGGGGAGGTGAAAAGATCAAATATTCAATGATTAATATCCGTAATCCCAATCAATTTCTTCTTCATGCCAAAATACTGGAGAAACATTGCCGAAATTGACAACTTTGTTATCATATTTACATGTACACTGCTCACACCCACATTGTTTCTGAATTTCATTAAAAACCGTGTGATCGATATTTTCAATTACGGTAAGAGACTGGTCTTTTTTATAAAGAATGGCTGTACCCTTCAATTACAATAGCACCTCTTTTATTCCTTTACTTTTTTGTTCACCTGAATTGTATTCCTCAACGCCAGAAAAGTCTATAAGTTCGTTAAAATGTTCACATAATGCTCAATAATGATCTTTCTTTTGATGCTGTGCCTAAAAAAAGAACACGATTTTTACGAATTACTTAAAAAATGGAATTAGTTCTTTATTCTTTTCGTGGTATAGTAATACATATATGTTACTTATGAAACAGGAAGGAAGAACTAGAATGGATACAAACAAAGGGATATTACTTGAAAGTGGAACGAACGAATTAGAAATAGTTGAATTTACAATCGGTAATAATAAATTTGGAATCAATGTGATAAAAGTGAAAGAAATTATAAATCCTGTTGCGATTACACAAATTCCACATGCTCACCCAACTGTAGAAGGAATTATCGAATTAAGAGGAGAGGTTCTACCTGTAGTAGATGTAGCAACAGCTCTAGGTTTTCCAAAATCAACTAACCCTGTTCAAGATAAATTTATCGTGGCCGAGTTCAATAAGCAAAAAGTGGTCTTTCATGTCCATACAGTGACACAAATTCATCGAATCTCATGGGACCAAATTGAAAAGCCGTCTGAAATGTATCAAGGGGCAGATAGTCAAGTGATTGGGGTAGTTAAACTACATGGTGACATGGTTTTATTATTAGACTTTGAAAAGATTGTTGTAGAAATTAATCCTGAGTCGGGAATTAATGTCCAGCAAATCAAAAAATTAGGCGAAAGAGAGCGTTCCACAAAAAGATTACTCGTTGCAGAAGATTCACCACTTTTGCGAAAGCTTTTAAGTGATACCCTTTCTGAAGCGGGATTTCAACAGGTAGAATTCTTTGAAAATGGTCGAGATGCCTTGAATTATTTAGAATCACTTTTAGACTCTGGTAGAAATGTGACTGAGGCCGTTCAATTAGTAATCACAGACATTGAGATGCCGCAAATGGACGGTCATCATCTAACCAAAAGAATAAAAGAACATGCGCAGCTTTCTAAGTTGCCAGTCATCATTTTTTCATCATTAATCACTGAAGATCTCAGACATAAGGGTCAAATGGTGGGAGCCAACGGACAGGTGAGCAAACCGGAAATTGCTGAATTAGTACTGCTCATCGATGAGCTTATCCTATAATGTATATAAAAAAACGATCTCTACAATGGGATCGTTTTATCATCTTTATTTGAGGTTTTAATAGTACTTAAAAGTAATTTTCCCCGAGTCTTTTAAAAACTGGTTTTTCATACTTTTTCTTTTTTTGATTAAATTGGATATTATCTTCTTTTAATCCTGTATATAGTGAGAGCAATTTTTTCGCATCAGATAATGAAAGATGTGCTCTTGGATTACGGACATTATTATCCAATTTTCCTAAATGAGGTAAATGAGTGAAATCGCTCTTTGAAGGAGGCAAGTGGAAAGAATATTTGCCGCAGACAACTAATACATCAGACTGCTGTTGACTATATTTTGGATTGTTAGAAAAGTGAAGACCCATTTTTTTCGCTTTACCTTCCTTTAACAATTTTTTTAATGCTTCATGCTTTAACTTATAAAGATACTTTGGATTTGGAGCAGTTTTAGCATGACGGTTTACGGTGAAGATTGCTTGTGAGAGGTTATCAATCGTTGGGTCCAATTGAGGAGAATAATTCCTATCCCGATTCAAAATACTTGCTCCTTTCAAAATTAATTTTTCTTCTTGTATTAGTATACCCTTTTTTTCATAAAAAAGGAAATGCTGTTTGATATATTCTTCTCATATTGGAAAAACTAACTAGAGATCTCATGACTTATTGATAGATTGTGGTTATTTGTAAAAAAACAGAAGCCGGTTTTCCCCTGTATATCACGGTTATAGTACTATACATGAAGTGTGAGACGTCACTTTTCTCTCCCTAAATCAGGCATTATGTTTCTCTTTTGCTATCCAAAAGCCATAATGTTTGCGAAAAGAGCTTTGATAAAAGAAAAACATGAAATCTATTCAGAAGCGAATAATTTTCTAAATATAATTTATATTTTTCGATTTTTCTAGCAAAAGATCCCCATTTAAATGGTGAATTGTTCGTTTTTCTATGTTTTTAACTTAATATTGAAATTGATTCAAACAATTAAAAAATGCTATAATATATTATACTAATGCATTAATTCAGAAAAAATGATAGATAGAGACAACAAGGTTTTTTACTTGAAATAGAAAAGAGATACTTCAAGAATATAAAAACCTTTTCAATGGAATGAGGTTGGTAAGGTGGGGCCAGTTCGTAGGAATTCAAAGGAAAATGTGATCTTAATACCTGATGATAGTACAGTAGAATCAATGATCTATAATTTAATTTTCAACTATGTGAAACATATGGTTTTTGTGATGAAGATAGAAGAGGGTCCCGAGTTTCATTATTTATTTGTTAATGAGATGGGACTACAGTACGCAGGGATAATTGGAGATCCGATTGGAAAATCAATGGAGGATGTCCTTCCGTTTGAGCGTTACATAGAAATTAAGAAGGCTTATGAACGTGTATACTTTGAGAATGAATCGGTTACCTACTCTGACCAAATCATGTTTCCTAACGGGAGAATGGGTTATACAGAATCGTTATTAACACCAGTTCGAGATGAGAATGATAAGATTAAATACATTGTTGCTGTAACAAGAGATGTTACAGAATTAGTGGAAGAACGAAATCGTTTAATTAAAGCAGAGCAAAAATATCGTTCTATTGTAGATCATACATTAGATGGAGTATTCACAGTATCATTAGAGGGGAAAATTTTAGAAGTCAACCCATCAGGTCAAAAATTGTCTGGCTATGCTGAGAAACAAATGACTCAACGGTCTTTTTTTGATTTAATTCCTGAGGGAGATGTTAAGAAATTCACTGAATTATTTCAGCAAACAGTAGCTTCTGGGGCTGCTTTAGAATCTTTAGATTGTCGCTTGATTCATTCGAAAGGGTATAGTATAACGACTCATCTTAAAACGATTCCGATTGTAATTAATTCAAAAATTAATGGTGTTTATGTGATTACAAGAGATATCTCTGAGCAAGCACAAAATGCGGAAACCATTAAATATATGGCGTTCCATGACCATCTAACGGGTCTTTATAATCGACGAGCATTATTAAATGATTTAGAATGTCTGATTAAGGAAAATAAAAATACAGGAACGTTTGCTTTACTTTCGATTGATTTGGACCGTTTTAAGTACTTAAATGACACATTAGGTCATCTTGCCGGAGACCAAATTTTAATTCAAGTAGCTGAACGACTCAGTGAATTTAACAAAGAGAATATAAAGGTATTCCGCCTAGGTGGAGATGAATTTAGTATACTGTTTGAGGGCTCGAGAAAAGAGGCCACTTTATTAGCTCAAAAAATTCTTTCCCTTTTTACGAAGTCCTTTTATCTACACTATCAAGAATATTTTATCTCACCTAGTATCGGGATAAGCATGTATCCACATGATGGGAAAGATGCGGAAACGATTATAAAAAATGCCGATGAAGCACTCTTTCGTGTTAAGGAAAGGGGAAAGGCTCATTTCCAGTTTTATCGAACAGAAATGAATTCAGCTGGAACACATATCGTTTCTTTAGAGACTCATTTAAGAAAGGCATTAGCTCGTGATGAATTTATCCTGTACTACCAACCACAGGTCAATCTTTCAACGGGGAAAGTGAAGAGCTTTGAAGCTTTGATACGTTGGGATAGTAAAGAACTAGGAATGATTTCACCAGCCGATTTTATTCCATTGGCAGAAGATACTGGTCTCATCATTCCAATTGGAAATTGGGTCATCGATACAGCTTGTAAGCAAATTAAAGCATGGTCAGAGTTAGGAAAAAGCGGGATAAAGATTGCAATAAACATTTCACCTAAACAGTTTTTACAGCCTAAACTGGTTGAGACGATACAAGGGTCAATTCGTAAATATGACATTAAACCATCCCTTTTAGAGATCGAAATTACTGAAGGGGCTATGCAAGATACGGCAGAAACATCGCCGATTCTCAAAAGTCTCAAAGAACTTGGGGTAACGATATCGATTGATGATTTTGGGACAGGCTATTCGTCCTTGAATTACATTAAGCAATTCCCCATTGATGTCCTAAAAATTGATCAATCGTTCGTTCGAGATGTCATTAATAGCGAAAAAGATGCAGCGATTACGACAACCATAATCCATTTAGCAAACAGTCTCGGAATCGAAGTAGTGGCTGAGGGAATCGAAGAAAAAGAGCAAGCTGATTTTCTCATGAGAGCAAAATGCCATAAAGGCCAGGGATATTTATTCTCCCGACCAATAAGTGCTCAGGATGTGGAATTCAATATATTTAATAGCAATGAGGAAATTTTCATTCATTAAGAAAAAGGACACTCGGATATGATGAGTGTCCTTTATCATTACTCCCTAGTAAGAGTAAAAACGGTTAATTCAGGGGGTGAAAGAAACCTGAATGGAAGTCTTGTCGTTCCTAAACCTCTATTCACATATAGTGTGAGTGGAAATGGTTCTCCAATTGTGTAAAATCCTTCATAGTATTTTTCCCCATATGGAGGTTTTACTAACGCACCAAGAAAAGGAATTTGAATTTGTCCGCCATGACTATGACCGCTTAGCTGTAGTTGAATATTAAAATTGGAAGCACTATCTGCGAGATCAGGAGCATGAGATAGAAGGATTTTGTAGGCATTATCAGGTACATTTGAGATCGCTTCACGAATATCAGGTCTGCCAAGCATGGCATCATCAATCCCGAGTAAATAGATGGCATCTTCGTCATTGCTTATTTTTATCGATTCATTTAACATAACGATAAATCCTGATTCTTCCATAATATTCTTATAAATATCTGTACCATATCCCCCATGATCATGATTTCCATAAACAGCATACTTTCCAAGCGGGGCTTCTAACTCCTTTAAAATCGAAATCGTTCGTTCAAACTCTCCATATTTATTGGGCTCGTCTAGTAAATCACCAGTGAAAAAAAGGATATCTGGTTTCTGATTATTAATTTCGACTATTAATTCTTGAAGTTGTTGCAATGTGTATTGAAAACCTAAATGAGTATCGCTAAATTGTACAATTTTTAAGCTCTTGAATCCCGCTGGAAAATCGGGATGTGGAATTCGATACTTATTAATTTTTAGTAGGTTGGGTTCAATTTTTCCAGCATACGCATAACCACCTGCTGATAACCCTATTGCTGTTAGAACAGTACCTAGAAATCGTTTGATAAAAGACCTTCTTGAAACTTTTTTGGACATAGTTAAACCAACCTAACTTTGAAAATTCCGAGTTCATCACAACTTGGCTTCACCTTTTCGAAAGGTAGTGAAGCAATATCTTAATCTATCAACAGTTTTTTTGAATGAAAAGTTTGTCCTAAATCATATGATAGAAGCGTGATTTATAGTACCTAAAGGTGTGAAATGATTTACTGTACACTTAATATTAACAAAAAAAAGGATGAAAAAGAAGGATAGGTTGTTTGAGATAATGAAAACAGAAATATTCACTTATGTGGGAACATGATATAATTTTCTCTAAGGTGACAGTTTATTTTGTAAGGAGGGATGTAAATGGATGCATTGGATATCTTAACAAATTTAGAAAATGTAGTTCCATTCTTCCAACCGATATTCAGTGCTGATGAACATCGTGTAATTGGTTATGAAATTTTGGGGAGATTTAAAACGGATGATGAACATGTTAGTCTTGGTCCATTTTTTCTAGATGAAAGCATTCCAGAGGAATACCGTCTGGAGCTTGATAATACTGTCTTAAGAAAAGCCCTTGAACAATCAATAGCACTTGATGAAGAGATCATGCTCTTTGTAAATCGCGATGCTGATTTACTATTATATGATGAAGAGGAAGAGTTACTTAAGCTTCTTCTTGAATTTGATAAGAAGGGGATCAGCATAGAGAGAATCGTAATTGAAATTTCTTTTCATAAGCATTTAGATGATGCAGAAAGAATAGGGCATTTAATCAATTACTTTAAAACATACGGAATTAAGATCGCCTTTGATAAGCTTGGGGATAATAGCCACCAAATCGATTTAATCGGGCTTATTTCACCCAATATATTAAAGGTCGATCTACAAGCGTTAAGATCAACAAGGCTTGCTCCTAGTTTTCAGGATATTATTTATTCCTATTCCTTATTGGCAAGGAAAATTGGTGCGACACTTTTATTTGAAAATATCGAAATGGTGTACCAACTGCAGTATGCTTGGAAAAACGGTGGCAGATATTATCAAGGCTTTTATTTGCAAAAACCGAATGCTGAATTTGTGGAAAGTGATATTTTAAAGGAGAAATTAAAAAACGAATGTCAGCAATTTATTGATAGTGAAAAGAAAAAATTAGAGGCACTTTTTGAACAAACCCAAGGATTCCAAACAATTGTATCTGAGCTGCTGCAAAAATATCGTAAAATAGAGAATTATGAGGAATTATTGAAGGCAATAGGAAAAGAAATGGAGAATGTCGCCTTTCGGTTGTACATTTGTGACGAAAACGGTTTCCAATTATCCCCAAATCTTTTTAAAAGTCATAGTGAATGGCTCGTGCAACAGGAGTATCTACATAAAAATTGGAGCTGGAGACCTTATTTTCTTGAAAATATTCTTAAAATGACAAAAGAAAAGAAAGGGATTTTATCTGATTTGTACAGTGATATTGAGACAGGAGAAAGCGTGCGGACCTATTCTTATCCTTTAAAAGATAAACAATTCTTATTTATAGATATTTCCTATGAATTCATTTTAGACAATCTAGAATTGTTGTAAATTGGTAAGATGAACTCGAATATAATACAGCCTGTAGAGAATATTAAAAGTAATACATTCTTTAAGGGTGAGAATATTGACAACCTATATGCTTATTTTAACTATCATTGCAGTGGCAATCGTTCTATTTGGCTTAGGGTATACACTTGCTGTGACAAAAACACAAAAGAAGCTCAAGGGCGAACTTGATACAGCCATTCCTGGAAGAGTGCAGGAAGGTATTTATCAACGTAATCCAGTTTTTATTACGTATCTCGCATTTGCTTTATTAGTTCTTTTGTTAATTGTCTTTACAGCTATATATTGGTGAAGATGAAGAGGCTGGGACATAACTAGCTTCAAATCATGAGAAAGGTGAATCCTGAGGGTACTCAAATTCACCTTTCTCTATTTTGTATTCGATTTTCCTCGTACAAAAAAATCGAGGGAAACGCCAATTAGCCTTCAAGAATCCAATCGATTTTCGCTTTGTCTAAAAAGACCCTATTTTGCTTCAACATCTCTTACCCTTAAGCGGAATTTTTCCTGTTATTTCCTCAATGGACTCCCTTTTTAGGGGAAATAACGGAAGATTTTCCGCTTATGGAAGGCAAAATCGTTTATTTTGGCGTTTTTTGAAGGAATAGCAGGAATTTTTCCTGTTATTTCGGCTCTATTTCATGCTGGTTGCTCATTAAGCGGAATTTTTCCTGTTATGTTATATTTTCATACCGCTCCTCCTACTGCGAGGGAATAAATACACTCCAAACTAGAATCAAAAAGTCGTTACCACCGGCTTTTTGACGCAGCCTCTTTCTTATTTATTCAATGTTCAATGCCTCTTTTAGTTTTTCAATTTCAAATCCTGTTATGACGGTTTCGCCGTTAATGACAAAGGTTGGTGTCGAATAGGATTGATACTTATTTATAAGCTCATTACGAGCTTTATTATCTTTTTTAATGTCCTTGAGCTCATATGTGAAGCCATATTCATTTAAAAATAGCTTGGCAATCTCACATGGTGGACAATCTGGTTGAGTGTAGATGGTGATGTTCGACAAAATTTTCTCCTCCGATTCATCTTATTAAATAAAGTATAGGCGATTTCATATTGAACGAACAGTATTTAGCTTCAACAATTATGTTTTTGAAAAATAATATTTTTAGTACAAATTTTTTTTGTTTTCAATACTAATTTGAATATATGTTTAATAAACTGATAAAAAATAATATTTAAAATATATTGACTTTTACACAATCCGAAAATATATTATTAAGCAAAGGGATTAAGAAAGAGGGGGGTATTTTGATTCTAAGGGATAAGGGGCTACTCTTAAAAGCTAGACATGATGAACTCTACATGAATGAGTTAATGGCTCATGAGGAAGTGGATAAGTTTATCAAATATGTGATTAAGGCATATACGAAAAACCCAGCACGATTTATGCAACAACATAAGGTTGAATGGGATGACCTTCACCAAGCGTGCCTAATTGGTTTATATAAAGGCATAAAAAAACTAAATTTAGAGAAATCACCAAATGAATATGTACGCTATTTGTTTTTAAGTATTCAGGGCGAAATTAGAGAATTTTCACGTTCAAATAACTCCAATTCTATGACGATTAGTCAAAGAATAAGAGCGCTCTATCCAAAGTACTTATTGTTCTATGATAAATTTCGAGAAGAAAAGCAAAAGGATCCAACGATTGAGGATACGATGACCGAGTTTAAAATTTCACGAGGCGATGCATTTGACTTAGTATATGGGATGCAACAAGTAGTTAGCATCTTTCTTGATGCAGGTTCATATCGTTTCAATATCAACAATGATGCCTTTGTTTCAGATGCCTATTCAAATATTGAAAAGGCGGTAGTAAATAAACTGGTCATAGAAAATTATATGAGACTTTTAAACGAAAAACAAAAAGATGCGATCTTTATGTATTTTTTTCTAGGTTATAGTAAGACAGAAATTGCAAGGAAACTAGAGTGCGCGAACTCAATGGTTCATAAATATATTGAAAGCGCATTCAAAAAGATTAGGGATTATGAAAAGAGTTAAAATAATAAATCCTTGCTAAAATTTATAAAAAAACTTTATATTGTCTGACAATCTAACTTTCTAGTTAGTTCTTTATGAAAGGGCTAATAATCTTGAACACATTGATTTATTAACTGTTCACTTCACCGATAGAACTTCAATTAAACACAACTCTCATTCACACTAACATTCAATATGTATTCTACTTTCATGAAAACGCGATACATGCATGGGGTTTATTAGTTTCGATATTTTCAAACTAGGTATAAAAGTCTTCAACAATTACTATGGCGAGATTTTCAAATTTTTTAATTAAATTTTCTAGATTATTTGTCTGACCATTAGACATTTTTAAGGAGGTATCTTAGTGCGCTTATCTTTTGAAAATATCAGTAGAGGCGACATATTGTCTATTGCAAAGGCATTAACAGAGATAGAAAATAACACTCCGCTTTCTGAAGAACTTTTACAATATTTATTAAAAGTAAAAGCATTTACACAAGTTATCGGAATTACGGGTCCACCAGGATCTGGAAAGAGCACAATAGTCGACCAAATGATTAACCATTACCGAAAAAATGATATGTCGGTTGGCGTGATTTGTGTAGACCCATCCAGTGTATTTTCAAAGGGAGCGATTTTAGGCGATCGAATTAGAATGCAAAGACATAGTACTGATCCAAAAGTGTTTATAAGGAGTATGGCCACTAGAAATGTTCAAGGTGGATTAGCGAGTGGCGTTAGAAAAGCAGCATTCTTACTACAAGCCACGGGTCATGACGTTGTCCTCATTGAGACTGTCGGAGTTGGGCAAATTGAACTTGATATAGTGGGTATTGCAGATACGGTGATTGTGACTGCCGCTCCAGGTTTAGGTGATACGATGCAAGCTTTTAAGGCAGGAGTAATGGAGGTTGGGGACATTTTTATCGTGAATATGGCTGACCGACCAGAAGCTGATCATACAGTTAGACAACTAACATCTACTTTGCATTTTACGAAACAAAATGCTTATTGGGTGCCAAAAGTAATGAAAACGATTGCAACAAGAGGCGATGGAATAAATGACCTTGTAGCGGAATGCGAAAACCATTGGAAATTCTTACAACAACAAGAAAAATTGTATAGTAAGAGAATTGAAACATTAGAAAACGAAATAAAAGAAAAATTAACTTTGAAATTATTAAAAGATTTAAGCAGCTTATTTGAAAATGGCAAGGCTCATGATACAGCAAAGACAGTTTTTAGTGGTGAGATCCAACTTAGCGAAGCAGTTGAACAGATTTACCAATTATATTTTCAGGAGGAGTTGAGATGAAAAATGGAAAATAATCATTTTCAAGAAAGAGTACGAAAACTTCAAGAAAGGTTAAGAAAAAGTGATATAACAGCAGCACTCATCATGTACTCAAGGGATCTATATTACTATACTGGAACAGCCCAACCATCTAATCTATGGGTACCTGCTGACGGCAATCCGGTTCTATTTACTAGAAGAGCTCATGAAATGGCAAAGGAAGCAACATGGATTAAGCAATTGATTCCAGCTAATAGCTTCAAAGAGATGCTTCAAGCGTTGGCGGAATTAGGGATATCTCCTCAAACAGGAAGTACAATCGGAGTTCAAGATGATGTATTGCCTACGAATATTGGCTTAAGTGTGAGGAAAAACTTGATTGATTTCAAGTTAGTTAATGTTTCAAAGCATATAAAAAAACAGCGCTTAGTGAAAGAAAAAATTGAAGTTGAAGCAATCAAACAGTCTATTGAACTTTGGAAAAAAGGCCATCAGGCTATATTACATTCACTAAGAGCGGGTGTAACGGAATATGAACTTTCTGCAAGTATGGAATATGCAGCTCGGAGTAATGGAGGAGATGGATTAGTATGGTTTCGCAGATGGGATGCGGTTTTACCCGGAGGAGGGATTGTTACTTCTGGTCCAAATGCATGGGAAGTATCAGGCCATGCCATGACTGTTACGGGTGTGGGATTAAGTGAAACATTGCCTTGGGGAGCTTCTTCAAGAAATATCCAAAAAGGCGATCTTATTGTTGTAGATTATGGAATTTGTAAAGAAGGATATCACGCTGATATGGCAAGAACATATTGTTTAGGAAAGCCTAATGAGCGGCAGAAAGATTTATGGAATCACTTGGTGGAATTACATTTATCAGTTATAGAGAAAGTTAGACCAGGGGTTACCGGGGAAGAGCTATTTCTACATGCTGAAAAATTGGCAGAACAAAAGGGATACCTCGATCATTTTATGGGAGTTGGAAATAATCGTGGCAGCTATATTGGCCATGCCATAGGTTTAGAACTCGATGAAGACCCAGTTCTAGGATTAGGTTTTCAAGAGCCGTTACCAGAAGGCGCTGTCATTACACTTGAACCAAAGTTTATGATTCCGGGGTTTGGCTCAGTAATGGTAGAAGATGATATTTTACTTACAAGCTCTGGGCATGAAGTATTAGGTTCGCTTGAACATGACCTTTTTTATCATGACTAACTTTTAGATCATTGTATTCTGCTGCAATATCGACTCGTTTATATGGATTATTGGGGGGGAGAATATGACTCTTAAAAATGTTGATTTTAATCATGTTAAAGATTCATGGATCATATCCAATGTGTTATCAAAGAGAGCGAGAGAAAGTCCAAATTCGCAAGCATTACAATGGGAAAATGATACCCCTATTACTTACAAAGAACTCTATCAACAAACTTTGAGAGTTTCAGGAGGACTTAAAGAAATCGGTGTTGAGAAACAGGAAAAGGTATTAATTATGCTGCCGAACTGTTTAGAGATCCTTTATAGTTGGTTCAGCATTAATTTTCTTGGGGCAATTGAGGTACCCATTAATGTCCACTATAAAGGGAATTTTCTTATACATGAAGCAAATGATTGTCAGGCAAAAGTTGCGATCATCCATGAACAATTTTTACCGAGATTTTATGAAGTGGCTGATCAATTAAAGTATGTAAAAAAAATCATAGTTGTTGGGGCCTTTCCTGAATTCAATATGAATCCGGAATGGGAACTCATCCAATGGGAAACGTTAGCAGATTCAGAACCAATTAAACAACCGCAACGAATGAAATATTTTGATACTGGTGCGATTATGTATACATCTGGAACAACTGGTTTGTCTAAGGGTGTAATTATGCCATACGGACTTGAAGGTGTATTTGCACAAGCAATTATTGATATTGGTCAACTAAATAGTAACGATGTGTACTATGTTTGCCTTCCACTTTTTCATGCCAATGCTCAGTTTATGCAAGTGTTACCTGCGTTGATTGTAGGGGCTAGAGTTAGTATTTGGTCATCTTTCAGCGCTTCGAAATGGTTAAAACAGGTCCGGGAAGTTGGTGCCACCGTAACGAATACTTTAGGTGTTATGTGTGAATTCATTTATCGGCAACCTGTTCAAGAAAATGATCATATTAATCCATTAAGAATTGTATTTGCACTACCTACCCCTAAGGATATAGGGGAGGATTTTGAAAACAGATTTGCGGTGAAGTGTGTCGAAGGGTATGGGATGACGGAAACCTCCGTGTTTACTTATCGGAGAGCAGAAGAACCACTTAAACTTGGTTCTGCCGGTCGACCTCTTGATTGGTATGAAGTAGCCGTTTTTAATCCTGAAACGGATGAACGGGTACATCCCGGTGAAATTGGGGAGATTGTTGTTAGACCCAAATACCCTGGAATTATGATGAAAGGATATCACAATGTAGCGGAAAAGACGATTGAGGCATGGCGAAATTTATGGTTTCATACTGGTGACTTAGGAAGGATCGATGATGAAGGATATTTATATTTTGTCGATCGTTTAAAGGATGCCATAAGAAGACGTGGGGAAAATATCTCTTCGCAAACAATTGAAAGCGTCATCAATTCTCATCCAAAAGTAAAAGAAAGCGCTGCTATTGCCGTGAAATCAGAATATGGCGCAGGTGCAGAAGACGAAGTAAAGGTCTTTGTTGTTTTACAATTTGACAAGGAATTAACCCATGAGGAGTTATATTCTTATTGTGAAAAAAATATGCCATACTTTGCAGTTCCTAGATTTATAGAGTTTGTAGAGAGTCTTCCCAAGACCCCAAATGAGAAATTAAAAAAAGGAGTATTGAGGGATAAAGGGCATTCTAGTACAACATGGGACCGAGAAAAACATAGTTTGAAATTAAAAAAATAGCTATAAAAAAGCTTTCTATTAGAAGGTGTTCACTTGATTATTAATGTTATTGTACCCGTATTGATTATATTGGGGGCAGGTTATTTATTTGGGAGATTTGTGAAAGTAGATTATTCACCTATCTCTAAATTTTCGATGATCGTATTAAGTCCTGCTTTAATTTTTAGTTTTCTGGTCAGAAGTAATCTCTCGGCCACAAGCATCATGAAAGTAGTATTAGTTATTGTGATTTTTACGATTATCATCGCAGTTATAACGGTATTTATTATGAAGATTACTGGAAATAAAGGGATATTAAATCCTGCATTACTTTCGACCGTATTCCCTAATACCGGAAATTTTGGATTGCCCATTCTGATGTTTGCATATGGTGATGAAGCTTTTTCGATAGGTGTCATTATTGTTGTGCTTAATTTTATCTTGATGTATTCATTGGGGGTGTATTTTGCATCATTGGAAGGAGATAGCTGGGTAAAAGGTGTTAAGAACATCTTAAGGTTACCCACTACTTACGCTACTTTATTAGCGATTATCGTTCTCGTATTTCAAATCTCAATCCCAGATTTTATCTACGATCCTATTAAACTAATGGGCGATGCCATGGTACCAGTTGTATTACTCATTTTAGGGATTCAACTTTCTAGAACGAAAGTACAAAATGAGTCAACAAACTCAAAAGGAAAATTCATCAGTAGCATCGCTTTAATAACAGGAATCCGTTTAATTGGTGGACCGGTCATAACCATTGGGATATTAGCTTTTGGTTCCTTCGATCCGTTAACAGCAAAGGTTTTGATTTTACAGAATGCAATGCCTACAGCCGTCTTGATGACGATGATAGCCGAAGAATATAAAGCAAAGCCTGGGTTAGTTGCCAATGCAACATTCATTAATACTCTTGTAAGTGTTATTTCCATTACAGCATTATTATATCTTTTAGACATTTACATGTAGGTTCTCTTACATTCAAAGTGGAAGGAAACGAAAGACAAAATATAAAAAAAGAGGAGATTGGTTATGAAAAAAATACTATTGTTGTCTATTCTAATTTTCAGTATGTTTCTGACTGCCTGTAGTTCTAACTCTTCTAGTGGTCAAACTGGAGGAAAAGATGAGCAATTCACCCTTAAACTTGGTCATGTTGGTCCTGCAGATGCGGAGCACCCATGGGAAAAGTATGCACGTCTATTTGCAGAAGAAGTAGAGAAAAAATCTGAAGGAAGAATAAAAGTTGAAACCTATCCTGCTAGTCAGTTAGGGGCAGATCGAGAAATGACAGAAGCTATTCAGCAAGGAACACTTGAAATGGGTTTAATTAGTACGATTGCGATGGGGAATTTTGTCCCAGAACTTCAAGTATGGGATTTACCATATATCTTTCCAACTGATAATGCAAAAGTGGATGAAATTTTGGATGGTCCTATTGGAGACAAGATGAAAGAAGCAATTTCCCAAAAGCAAATGTTAGCATTATCTTTTTGGGAAAATGATTGGAGAGCTATGTCCAATTCAAAACGTCCAATTGAAACTGTGGATGATTTAAAAGGAATTAAGATAAGGGTTGTCGAGAACAAGCCATCGTTAGACTGGTTCGAAAGAGTAGGAGCAATACCAACTCCTATGGCTTTTAGTGAAGTTTATACAGCATTACAACAAGGAACAATTGATGCACAGGATAACGGTACCCTTTTAACATATGGCTCAAAATTACATGAAGTCCAACCGTATTTTACCTTTACAAACCATATTTACGCTCCTTTAGCGGTGATGATCAGTGAAAGTACATGGAATAAACTACCTGAAGACTTAAGAATAATTTTAGAAGAAACGGCAGTAGATTTGGCTCTTGAACAAAGGCAATACAGTCGCGATACAGCGAAACAGCTAGGTGAAGAAATGAAGGCAGCAGGAATCGAAGTAAGTGAATTGAGTGAAGAAGCGATTAAAGGGTTCCAAGAAAGTGCTCAAGGTACGTATGATGCGTTAGCACCAGAATTAGGTCAAGAACTAATTGACGATATGCTTGAATATAGAGAATAGGGTGTAAAACTATGAACAGACTGAATTCATATTTAGAAGGAATTTGTGGTGCATTTCTGCTCATTATGACATTGATGGCCTTATCTCAGGTTATAACAAGATATGTACTGGAAATGTCTTTTCCATGGCTTGAAGAGGTAATTCGATATTTAATGGTTTTTACCGTGTATATAGGCTCTGCTGTTGCAATAAAGCAGAAAGCACACTTAAATGTAGAAATATTTGATCACATTCTTGGGGGTTCAATATTTCGGTATGTAGATTTAACACGTCATTTTGTTATCATTTTGTTCGGTTCTGTATTCGGATATATTTCGTATCAAGTTCTCTCACAATTAGTGCAGTCAGGGCAAGTAACCCCGGCATTACAAATATCGATGGTCTGGCCAATGTCAGCACTATTTATTGGGAGTTTGCTAATGATTTTGAATGGGATTTATGTTTTTTATCTTGTATTCAAATCAAAACAATTAAATAAAGAAGGAGGAACATTGTGAGTGCACTACTTATACTTCTATTCTTTTTCATTTTGGTTCTTATAGGAGTACCAGTTGCATATAGTTTTGGGTTCTCCTCATTAATCTATATTTTTGTAGCTTTAGCTGATAATAGTAGCGTTCTTATTACGAGAAGTTTTGGTGCAGTCGACTCATTTGCTTTAATGGCAATCCCCTTCTTTATTTTTGCTGGCGATATTATGAAGGAGGCCAAAATTTCTAACCATCTAGTAAACTTTTTATCTATTTTTACAAGAAAGATAAAGGGATCATTAAGCCATTTAACGGTTATTGCCAGTACTTTCTTTGGCGCTATTTCAGGTTCCTCCGCTGCAACTGTTGCAGCAATCGGTGGTGTAATGATTCCGGAAATGGTGAAAAAGGGTTATGATCGTAGCTTTGCTGTGGCAATAGCTGCGGCATCTGGATTTTTAGGAATATTGATCCCACCTAGTGTACCTTTGATTGTATATGGCTTGAATGCAGAGGTGTCTGTATCCATGCTATTCCTAGGTGGAATTATTCCCGGATTGCTAATGGCAATAGGATTTATGACCGTTAATCATTTTATGATTAGAAAATATAAAATCAATGAGAATATCAATGGGTTGGACGAAGGAGAAGTAGAAAGTGCATCTGCCAAGGAAGTTAATAGACCTACACGTTCCTTCATTCTTCCAGCGATACCTGCGATATTAATGCCACTAATTATATTGGGTGGAATATACTCAGGTGTGTTTACTCCAACAGAATCAGGAGCCATTGCGGTAGCTTATGGAATCTTGGCAGCTTTCTTTTATTATAAGAGTATTACTGGGAAGAAGCTTCTACAAATAGCAGGTCGATCTGCTATTACGAGTGCGGTAATTTTAATTATGGTCAGTTTAGCAGGGGTGTTCGGTTACATTATAACGGTCGAACGACTCCCATCATTTTTAGCTGAAACAATTCTATCGTGGACAAATAATACATTTGTTATATTACTACTTCTTAATATAATCTATCTTATTTTAGGCACATTTATGGAAACCATTACAGCGATTATTATAACAACACCTATTTTTTTACCGTTAGTACAAATGATGGGAATTGATTTGGTGCATTTTGGGATTATTCAAACAACTAATTTATGTATTGGTTTAATTACTCCACCAATGGCATTAAATCTCCTGATGGCATCTAAAATCGCCAATGTTTCGGTTATGAAGACAACGAAACCTTTATTGCCCTATTTATTAATCTCAATCGTTGTATTATTGTTGGTTACTTATATTCCGGAAATAACTTTATTTCTCCCTAATTTATTGAAGAACTAAATGAAAGAATGATTGGGAAATTAAGAGACTGGAGGGGAAAATGAGTGAAGGATTTAAAAGAGGAGCGAAAAAGTGAGCGTTCTGATGCGATAAAAACGAATATGGAAGAATGGGAGCAAGAAGTACTAGCACCATTTCTGCAAAAAAAGGCGGAAATAAAAGAAGAGTTCCAAACCTTGTCAGGTATCCCAGTTAAAAGATTATATACACCTTTAGACGTAAAGGATTTACATTACAATGAAGATTTAGGATTCCCAGGTTCTTATCCGTATACAAGAGGAGTATATCCAACGATGTATCGAGGTAGAGTTTGGACACATCGACAAATTGCAGGTTTTGGTACTCCTTCAGATACAAACGAGAGATTTCGCTTTCTGACAGAGCAAGGTCAAACGGGATTAAGTGTAGATTTTGATCATCCGACATTAATCGGTTTAAGTTCAGATGATCCGTTAGCAATTGGTGAAGTAGGGATGGTTGGGGTTGCCATTGACTCCCTTGAAGATATGGAAGAACTGTTTAAAGGGATTGATATTGAAAATGTCAGTACCTCGATGACAATTAACTTTCCTGCCCCGATATTATTTGCTATGTATTTGGCATTAGCCAAAAAAAGAGGAGCGGATTGGAAAAAGCTTGCTGGAACATTGCAGTTTGATTTACTGAAGGAATATATTGCTCAAAAAACGTATGTCTTTCCTCCTGATGCAGCGCTCCAGCTTTCAAGCGATGTCATAAGTTTTACTTCTAATCATGTCCCGCGTTGGAACCCAATTAATGTTTGTGGATATCATATTCGTGATGCTGGGGGAAATGCGATTCAGGAAGTTGCTTTCTCTTTAGCTGCGGCAATGACATATATTGACACCGCTTTAGAAGCCGGTTTAAAAGTAGATGATTTTGCTCCAAGACTTTCATTTTTCTATATATCTCAAATTGACTTTTTTGAGGAATTAGCGAAATTCCGAGCAGCAAGAAGAGTTTGGGCAAAAATAATGAAAGAAAAATATGGTGCGAAAAAGCCAGAATCTTTACGTCTACGCTTTCACTGTCAGACGGCTGGTTCTTCATTAACTGCAAAGCAGCCACTCAACAATATCATTCGTACAACATTAGAAGCTTTAGCAGCTGTATTAGGTGGAGCGCAGTCTCTTCATACAAATGGAATGGATGAGGCGCTTGCTGTACCTTCGGAAGAAGCGATGCAAATTGCGTTAAGAACTCAGCAGATTATTGCTGAAGAGAGTGGCGTGACGAATACGATCGATCCAATTGGAGGCTCCTATTTTGTTGAATCACTAACAAATGAAATTGAACGAAAAATTTGGAACTACTTTGATGAAATAGATAAACGGGATGGGTATGTAAAATGTGTGGAACAAGGGTATTTTGAGCAAGAAATTGCAAAGTCCTCGTACAAACTTGAAAAAGAAAAAACAAGTGGTAAACGAACTGTCGTTGGCGTGAATAAATACAAAATTGAAAATGAGGAATTAAATATAAAATTGATGAAGGTTGATCCAGCAGCAGAGCAAAGGCAAATTGAAAAACTAACGCAACTAAAAAACCGGAGAAATAACGAAAAAGTCGAACATATCCTAAAAAAAATCCGGCAAGCAGCATCTTCCAAGGAGCCATTAATGCCATTATTCATCGAAGCGGCTGAAGTATATGCTACAGAAGGAGAAATCATTGCAGTTCTGAAAGACGTGTTTGGTGAATACATCGATCCAGGGGTATTTTAGAATTCTAATAGTTATAGGAGGGAGAACGGATTGGAATTGAGGACAAAGGTGCTAATTGCAAAAGCAGGGCTTGATGGACACGACCGAGGGGCGAAGGTAATTGCGAGAACATTGATGGATGCTGGGATGGAAGTCATATATGGAGGATTAAGGCAAACGCCAGAACAAATTGTTGTTACAGCGCTTCAAGAGGATGTAGACGTCATAGGAATCAGTCTTCTATCAGGTGCACATATGAAAGTTTTTCCAGAAATTATTAAACTTATGAAAGAAAAAGGCATTGAAGACAAAATTCTGATCGGCGGAGGGACGATTCTTCCAGATGAAATTATTGCCCTAAAGCAAATGGGTGTAAATGATCTATTTGGTCCTGATACATCGTTAGAAGAAATTACTGAAAAGGTATTGAAGCTAGTTGAGTCAAAAAGGAATAATGTTACTTTATAGAGACGGGAATATCCTTTTCCCGCTATTTTTAAAAGTCAGACAATCTGACTTTAATACTATCCAAAAAATGAAGGTGTTCAGATGTTTAAAACAATTAAAAAGAAAAAGAAGTTTGAGGAAGTTTTGGAACAAATAAAATCTTTACTTATTACGAACAAACTTAGGGTTGGACAAAAGCTTCCAAATGAAATTGAGCTCTCTGATTCCATGGGCATAAGTCGTTCATCCCTTAGGGAAGCTTTAAAAATCCTTAGTATGATTGGAATCGTTGAAAGCAAATCGGGGGAAGGGACTGTTATTAAGAAAGCGGATCCAGAGAACCTGAAGAATATTATGTCTCTCGTTGCGATTTCAAGAGGACTAGATACATTTGAATTGTTTGAAGCAAGGGTCATTCTTGAAATGGCGGCTGTTAGACTTGCTGCGATAAGAAGAAACGATGAAGACTTAAAGAATATTGAAGCCATTTTGGAGCAATTAGACAAAAATTATATCTCTGATCATGAGGAGGAAAATTCGAAGTTGGATTTCTTATTTCACCGCTCTATTGTATTAGCTTCAAAGAACAAAATGCTCCTCTTATTGACAGAGGTGATATCAGATTTACTAGGTGAGCAAATCATAGCAACGAGGAGAAGGTACTCAACAACACCCGATATTTTAAAAAGATTTCAAACAGAACATTGGGAGATTTTTCGTGCTATAAAAACTAAAAATTCTGAAGAAGGAGAAAAGTTAATTGCTTCCCATTTGGAGAAATCACGCCTAGAGTTTCATGGGAGGGAATCTGACGAATAATTAAAGGGGGTGCTAGATGAAGTGAAACAAGCGGCGTCTTATTTTGAAAAGAAAAGTGATGTCATGTTAGGTAAATTATTGAAAGAAGTTGAAAATCAAACTCCTACAAGCATTGAAATTCTAAAGGAAAGCTCTTCACGGAAAGGGAATGCCCATATTGTTGGCATTACAGGGCCACCTGGTTCAGGAAAAAGCACTTTAGTTAATAAACTGTGTAAAACATTAGCAACGTCAGGATTAGAAATAGGTATTGTGGCCGTTGATCCGACCAGCCCTTTTACGAAAGGTGCCCTTTTAGGGGACCGAACAAGGATGCAGGAACTATCAGGTCTATCAAATGTATTTATCAAAAGTTTAGCGACTAGAGGAAATTTAGGAGGTCTGGCTCCGACAACGGCAGATATTGTTCATGTGCTTGATGCATATGGAAAGGAACTTATTATCATTGAAACAGTTGGAGTTGGCCAAATAGAATTTGATGTTCTAGAAATTGCAGATACAGTCGTTCTGGTTAATGTTCCAGGATTAGGAGATTCACTGCAAACTCTGAAGGCAGGGATTATGGAAATCGCTGATATTTATGTAGTCAATCAAGCAGATCGTCCTGGCGCAGATGAAAGTGCACGAGATTTAAAATTGATGGTTAGAGAAAAAATGCAAGATAACTGGGAACAACCTATATTAAAAACGGTTGCCACTAATAATGAAGGAATTACAGAATTAATCGAGCAGATTCAGAAGCATAAAGATTATATAAAAAGTTCGAATATTTGGAATGAAAAGCGAAAAAATCAAAATCTCACTAAATTTAATCATTTAATTATTCAAACACTTGAAAGAGAAGTAGAAAAATATATTAGTGGAAAACAAGATTTACAGATAAAAAGGCAACAGGTTAAAGATGGAAAGCTAGATCCTTATACGCTATCAGCCTATATTGTTGGCCAATTAATTGAAAAACACGGAGGGATGTAAAGATGACTAAAGCTAACGTAAACCAGGAAACAAAGCTATTTAATCAAGAAGTCGTAAAAGAGATTGAGGCACAAAAAGAGCGCTGGAAGAAGGAAACGGTAAAAGGAAAAACAGGGGATGGCGAATATTTCTCAGACTCAGGAATTCCTGTAAATCTTCTCTATACTCCTGATGACATGAAAGATATTGATTATATGAAAGATATTGGCTTATCAGGGGAAGCCCCTTATGTCCGTGGAGTATATCCAAATATGTACAGAGGGAGATTATTTACCGTTCGTCAAATTGCAGGATATGGAACACCTGAAGACACCAATGATAGATTTAAATTTCTCTTGAAAAATGGTGCAACTGGAACGAGCGTCGTTTTGGATCTTCCAACAATTCGTGGTTATGATTCGGATGATCCAGAAGCAGAGGGGCATGTAGGAGCTGCAGGAGTTGCCATTGATTCCTTAGAAGATATTGAAGCGCTTTATGATGGGATCCCAATTGATGAAATTTCAAGTAATATCGTTACCCATCTTCCGAGTACCACGGTTGTTATCATGGCGATGTTTGCAGCAATGGCAGAGAAAAAAGGAATTCCTTTCGAAAAATTATCTGGAACAAATCAAAATGACTTTTTAATGGAAACAGCAATTGGAAGTTCCTTAGAAGTCTTACCGCCTAAAGCATCTTTCCGACTACAATGTGATGCCATTGAATTCGCTAGTAAAAATTTACCGCGATGGAATCCAGTCAGTTATAATGGCTACAATCTTCGTGAAGCAGGGACGGATGCTGTTGCAGAAGTAGCATGTGCGTTAGCAAACGCAATTGCAACATCGGAAGAATTAATAAGAAGAGGAAATAAAATTGATGATTTTGCCAAGCGACTTTCTTTCTTCTGGAATCTATATAATGACTTTTTTGAAGAAATTGCAAAATGTCGAGCATCCCGAGTTGTTTACCAAGAAATTATGAAGGAGCGTTTTCATGCAGAAGAAATGAAATCTCAGTTAATGAGATTCCATGTCCAAACGGCAGGTATTACGTTAACCAAAGTAGAGCCACTTAATAATATCGCACGTTCTGCCATTCAAGGCTTAGCAGCTGTACTTGGCGGGGCACAGTCCTTACACGTTGATTCTTATGATGAAGCTTATTCTGCACCAACAGAAGAATCGGCCTTAATTTCCATTAGAACACAGCAAATTATTCAAACAGAAACAAATGTCGTCAACACAGTTGACCCATTAGCTGGTTCCTATTTTGTTGAGTATCTAACAAAGGAAATGGCGCAGAGAATCCGTGATTACATTTCTGAAATTGAATCAAGAGGCGGTTTGGTTGCTTGTGTTGATTCTGGTTGGCTACATCGAGAGATTGCAGATTTTGCTTACCAAACACAGAAAGAGATTGAAAATGGTACTCGTAAAATTGTGGGCTTAAACTATTTTCCGAGTGAAGACCACGCCGGACAAAAGGTAGAAGTATTTCGATATCCAGAAACAGCGGAAGCGAAGCAAAAGGAGAAATTAGAGAGACTTCGTCAGAAAAGAGATGCCAAAAAAGTTGAAGAAAAATTAAATGTGATTCGAGAAATGTGTCATCAAGATGTGAATTTAATGCCTTATATAAAGGATGCTGTTTTGGAATATGCAACATTAGGTGAAATAGAAGAAGTTTTTAGAGAAGAATTTGGATTATGGCAATTTCCATTAGCGTGAGTCGATTTCAAAATGTACAGAGGTCAACTATCAAATTGATTTGCTTCATTAATTTATAAAAATTGGAGGGATTAGCATGCAAGTTAAAGTGGTTATGGCGAAGTTAGGTTTAGATATCCATTGGCGTGGTGCACTTGTCGTCTCTAGAATGTTAAGGGATGAAGGGATGGAAGTCGTTTATTTAGGAAATCAGTTTCCAGAACAAATTGTAGAAGCGGCAATTCAAGAAGGGGCTGATGTTATTGGATTAAGCACTCTGGGCGGAAATCATCTAACATTGGGGCCAAAAGTGGTCAAAATTGCCAGAGAAAAAGGAGTAGAATCACTTGTTATCATGGGCGGTGTTATTCCAGAAGATGATATACCTTTGCTAAAAGAATCCGGAATTGCTGAAGTATTTGGGCCGGAGACCAAGGTGGAATCAATCGCTTCATTTATTCGTGAGCATGTAGGGAAAAAAATAGGGTAAACCGCATGGAATAGGCATGATACCGTGTGCCTATTCCAAAGAATCAAATAAGACTAGATTCAGAGGTGAATTATAAGAAAGGAGATAAATATGTTAAAGACAAAACTATTAAAGCAATGGCCGCCTAAATATGATTTGAATTATATCCCTGATTCAAATGAAAAATATTGGTATAAAGAGATTGAAACAGCACCACGTGAGGAATTAAATGATTTAATATTTTTCAAGCTCAAAAATGTAATGGAATATGCTTATGAACATTCAGGGTTTTATCAAAGAAAATGGGGGAAAGCTGGGCTCCATCCTAATGACATTAAATCCTTGAAGGATTTTGAGCAAGTACCATTTACTACAAAACAAGAATTACGTGAAGACCTATTACAATATCCACCTTTTGGCTCGAATGTGTGTATTCCCTATTCTGATGTTCATCGCATCCAAGGAACTTCAGGAACAACGGGCAAACCAACTGTTTTTTCCTTCGGTAAGGATGACTGGGAGCGAATTGCTCATCAACATGCACGCATTATGTGGAGCTTTGGGATGAGACCAAGTGACTTAGTCTTTATTGCTTCTCCGTTAAGCTTATATATAGGGAGTTGGGGAGCGCTAATTGGGGCAGAAAGACTTGGAGCAAAGACTTTTCCATTTGGAGCAGGTCAGAGCGGGCAAACAGAAAAGGCTGTATCCTGGCTAAAGGAGCTAAAACCTACAGTCTTCTATGGCACACCATCATATGCCCTCTACTTAGCGGAAAAGGCGAGAGAAGTTGGTGTTGATCCAAAAGAGTTTGGATTTCGAATTCTATTCTTTTCAGGGGAGCCAGGTGCTGGAGTTCCTTCAACGAAGAAAAAAATAGAGGAAACATTCGGGGGAATTTGTATAGACTCGGGTACGATGGCTGAGGTAACACCGTGGATGAGTAATACAGAATGTGAACATCGAACAGGAGTACATTTGTGGCAAGATGTTGTGTATACAGAAGTAGTTGATCAATACTCCAAAAAAATGGTTCCATATGGCGGAGAAGGAGTACCTGTGTATACACCACTTGAAAGGACTTCCCAGCCGGTGATTCGTTATTGGTCTGGTGATTTAACAACATGGACAGATGAACCATGTCCATGTGGACGCACTTACCCACGTTTGCCAAAGGGAATTTATGGTCGAATTGATGATATGGTAACCGTTCGAGGAGTAAATGTTTATGCTAGTTTAATAGAGAATGTGATTAGAAGAACAGATGGACTTGGTGAAGAGTTTGTCATGATTGTGACCCGTGACCAGATTATGGATGAAGTACTCGTTCAATGTGAAACATTAGGAATACGAGATGAACAAGAGCTCATCGCTCATCTACGAAAAGAGTTAAAAAGAGAAACGGGTGTATCCATCAACATTGAACTTTTACCAGTAGGAAGTTTAGAAAGAACTCAGTTCAAAGCAAAACGGGTTATTGATAAAAGAGATTTTAAAAGTTAATCCGGTATGATTCAAGAAACAGTTGTTTGGAGGAGAAATGATGAAATTAAAAAATAAAGTTGCTTTAATTACAGGCGGTGCCAATGGAATAGGGAAAGTTACGGCGAGTCTCTTTTTAAAGGAGGGGGCTAAGGTCGTTATCACAGATGTTAATGAAGAGGCTGGCGTAAAAGCTGCCACTGAGCTATCTGAAATTAGCGAGGATATTCTCTTTTTTCAAGCCAATGTTTCAGAAAGTGAGCAAGTTAAGAAAATGATAGAGTCAACGCTTCAGAGATTTGGAAAAATTGATATTTTAATTAATAATGCCGGTATTACAATTGATGGTCTCCTTGTCAAAATGGAGGATTCGTCTTGGGAGAAAGTGTTAGATGTCAACCTTACAGGCGTGTATAAATGTACGAAATCAGTACTCCCGATCATGTTAGAACAAGGCTCAGGTGTCATTTTGAATGCTTCTTCTGTCGTCGGTCTTTATGGAAACGTTGGTCAAACGAATTATGCAGCGACAAAGGCTGGGGTTATAGGCTTAACAAAAAGCTGGGCGAAAGAGTTAGGACCGAAAGGAATACGAGTGAATGCGGTTGCTCCAGGGTTTATCGTTACCGATATGACAGCGAAAGTTCCGGAAAAAATACTCAAAATGATGGAGGAGAAAACGCCATTAAGAAAACTAGGAAAACCTGAAGATATTGCCAATGCCTACTTATTTTTAGCATCAGAGGAAGCAAATTATGTAAATGGGACGATTTTAAGTGTCGACGGTGGATTAGTCGTATAATTATATAAAAAAAGCGATATGATTGGATGTCGCTTTTTTTACCTGCGTTGTTTTCGTAAATGTAAAAGAGGCTTTATATAAGGAAAGAGGGTGTGAATATGCTCAAAAAAATGGAAGACCATCTAGGAAGAAAGGTTGGGTACCATTTCCCTCCTCAAAGAATTGTTTCGATATGTCCTGGAATTACGGAAACACTGTATGAACTTGGCTTGGAGAAAGAGATCGTGGGGAGAACACGTTATTGTATTTTTCCAGAAGATAAAGTTGCACATGCTACCATTGTTGGAGGCACAAAAGATATAGACATTGAAATTGTAAAAAGCTTAAATCCAGATGTTATCATAGCTGAAAAAGAAGAAAACACAAAGGAAATGGTAGCGTTATTAGCTAGAAGCTACCCTGTATTTGTGGCTGAAGTTCAATCGATTCAAGATTCCTATCGAATGATTGAAGATATGGGGAATATAACCAACTTCGAGTCCAATGCTAAGAACTTAATCAATGCGATTAAAAATGAATTTAATACAATCCCAAAGGTGAATGGGAAAAGAGCTGCATATGTCATTTGGAGAAACCCATATATGGTAGTGGGGAGCAATACTTATATAAATTCGGTAATGGAAGCAATGGGCTTTGAAAATCCTTTTTCAACTTCGAAAAATAGGTATCCTTCCGTTACGAAGGAGGAATTGCAGGAAAGTCAGCTAGACTATATTTTCTTAGCAACCGAGCCCTTCCATTTTAAAGAGAAACACAAAAAGGAATTTCAAGAATTTATACCAAATGTGCCCCCAATGATAGTCGATGGAGAAATGTTTTGGTATGGGGCTAAAATGAAAGTGGCGGCGGAATATTTTAGGACATTCATTACGAAAATTATAAAGCGTGATCAGTTATTTTAATGAAAAAAAACGAAGTAAATGGAGATTCTAAATTGTTAGAAATTTGGAATCTCCTAAAGTGATTTCTGCAAATGTTTTTACTTCTTCATTTTACTTACGTAATCGATTAATCCCATGGCACATACTTCGCTGTCCAATTTCAGAATCTGATATATTTTGTGGTTTTTCGGAATAGTCAATTTATCTAGATATCGTGAAATCAGATCCAAAAGCCCTTCTGTCGTTAAATTAATCATTTCATTAACAGAAATCTCTTGTTCGTAAGCTGACATCGCAACATCGACAAAAGGATCAATCCAAGTAGTTACTTGACGATAAACCTCTTCTGGGTTCCGTGACATGCCATAGTGACCAAAAAAGATATAATTTAAGTTCTTAGAACGATAAAAACGAATGGATTGCTTCATTTTTACAGGGTCAAAATTTGAAGGGGTTGTAGATGGAAGATAAAACTCTAGCCCTTCTTTAAAAAGGTCTTGATAAAATATACCAGTTGTATCGCCTGTAAACATTCCATTTAGCTTTGGGTGATAAATGCTAAAGTGGTGGTTTGCATGACCTGGTGTATCATAAAAGGTTAGTGAACATTCCTCGCCAATTGTTAAAATGTCTTCGTTATTCATTGTTAGTAATTTTTCCTCAGGAATTGGAATGATCGGATCAAATAGTTGTTTAAATTTATCTCCGTAGACTACTTTTGCTCCAGCAATTAACTTTGATGGGTCTGCCAAATGCCTTTTCCCTTTTGGATGAACAACGACTTTTGCATTAGGACATTGTTGCAAAAGGAGGCCTGCACCACCGGCATGATCTAGGTGAATATGGGTAACAATGATGTATTTTATATCGTTAGGAGAGTAGCCTAATTCTTTAATTCCATCCATAATATATGGAACAGATGGGCTAGCACTTGTATCGATAATGGTCAATTCTTGCTCCGTCAACACGTATGTTCCTGTTCTTTCCTTCATATTAAGATCATAGCCATCAATTAAGTAAAGGCTTTCAAGTAATTTTTCGACGTTTTTCAAAAAAAATTCCTCCATTTCAGAGCTTTTTCTTGTACAAACCTATCTCTTATTTTATGCTGTTAATATTGGCATGTAAAGTTAATAACTTGAATTTTCTGAAATTATTACATATGGATAGAAACATGTCAAAAGAGAAACCTAAGTATAAAGCGTATTGCATATCATACATGGTTTTGTTTGTGAAAGGAGAGGGAATATGTCACAGTTACAAGGTATTATCACCCGTTTAAAGAGTCTTCAAGAACAAGGGGGCACTGGAGAATCTGCACAACGCTTTTTTGAGGTTAATGGAGAAAGAAAATGTCAGGTTACATACCATCCTAAAACGGAAACGTTTGAACTAGAGGTATATAACGAAAAGGAAAAGCCGAAACGTTATCAATTTGACAATATTGATATGATCACAATTGAAATCTTTGATTTAATTCAATAATTGTATACTGATTAAGACATTTGCTCATCGAATAAGATTCACGTACTAAATAAATGGATTGGAGCGATGGGGTATGTTGCCAACTGTGAAATGTCCAAAATGCTCATACATTGCTGAGATGGATCATGTTTTAACAGCACAGTCGAATCAAAATGTGATTTATAAGTGTCCGCAATGTCAGTATGAAGTGAGAAATATCCATACGAGTAAAGGGTAACTGAAAATTTTAACATTTTAGGATGATCTAGGATGTTCAAATGAAGCATCGCCTGAGAAACTGTGATAGAATAAAATAGAATGAAAACATTAATGGGGAGTTTTCGACTATGATAGATCTTCACAGTGGAGAGTTTTTGGAGATTAACATTAAAGATTTGATGATCCCTTCTGAGCGGGTGGCACATGTTCAAGTGAAAAATAGTCTAGAACATGCACTGTTAGTTCTAACAAAAAGCGGATATTCGGCAATACCGGTTTTAGACCCACAATATAAATTGCAGGGACTGATTAGTACTCCATTAATTATGGACTCGATACTTGGGCTTGAGCGAATTGAATTTGAACAATTAGAGAAACAACGTGTTGAAGAAGTGATGAATCGAGAAATTCCACGGATCCAAATTGATTCGGACATCAAATCATGTTTATCGTTGTTAATCGATCATCCCTTTCTTTGTGTTGAAAGTATTGAAGGAATATTTGAAGGAATCTTAACGAGAAGATCTGTTTTGATCCAACTAAATCAGTTGACTTCTGCCAAATCAATGTAATGAAATGGATTTCAGTTAAGCACATAATATGTTTTTAGTGTATAGCCTCCTAATATTTAGGGGGCTCAATTTTGTATTTGAGGTGTTATATGGTAGACGCAATACATAGTCAAAAAATGATGAAGAAACAAACGAAGAAACCAATGGTGTTAGCTGCTGTTATGTTAGCGATGTTTATGGCAGCGATTGAAGCAACGATTGTGGCAACAGCTATGCCCGCAATTGTAGGAGATTTAGGTGGATTCACACGCTATAGCTGGATTTTTTCTTCGTATTTATTAATGAATGCTGTAACCGTGTTAATTTATGGAAAGTTATCGGATTTATATGGGCGTAAGCCGATTTTAATTATAGGTATCGTCATTTTTCTAATTGGTTCGATTCTTTGTGGATTTGCAGAATCAATGACCATGCTGATTATCTACCGTTTTGTTCAGGGCTTTGGTGCTGGAGCGGTAATGCCAATCGCCAGTACAATTGTTGGTGATATTTATACAATGGAAGAAAGGGCAAAAATTCAAGGTTATTTATCTAGTGTATGGGGAATATCGGCCGTTTTAGGTCCAGCAATAGGTGGAATCCTAGTCCAATATGTGAGTTGGCAGTATGTTTTTTGGATTAACGTACCTTTAGGAATATTAGCGATTATCGGTATTAGCATGTTTTTACATGAAAAAGTGGAAAAGAAAAAGCATCAAATTGATTATCAAGGTGCTATTCTTTTAACGATCGCAATTTCGGCTTTTATGATTCTGTTAGTTGAGGGTGGAACCCATTGGGCATGGAATTCACCACAAGTATTGAGCCTAATCGTTATTACCTTAATCGCTTTTCCGCTCTTTGTGTTTCAAGAGAAGCGTGTATCAGAACCAATGATGCCATTTTCGATTTGGAAAGAACGTTCCATTTTTATAGCGAATATGACATCACTTACAACAGGAGTCATGTTAATAGGGATTTCGAGCTTTCTCCCGGCGTTTGTTCAAGGAGTGATGGAACAACCACCGATTGTGGCAGGCTTCACATTGACTACGATGTCGATTGGTTGGCCGATTGCGGCGACAGTGGCAGGGAATCTTCTCTTGAAAATTGGATTTAGAATCACGGCGATTATAGGCGGCGTATCTTTAATGATCGGTGGTATCATGTTTGTTTTCTTATCTCCAGAAATGGGACCGGTCTGGGCTGCAGTGGCTTCCTTTTTTGTCGGAGTGGGAATGGGGATGACAACGACTTCTTTTATTGTTTCCATCCAAAGTACAGTTGGCTGGGAACAACGTGGTGTTGCGACAGCAGCGAATATGTTTATGCGAAATTTAGGAAATACGATAGGAGCTGCTCTTTTAGGAGGAATCCTTAATAGTCAGCTACTTTCATATATAAAGAAGCAAGGTGAAGCAGTCTCTGAAGATCTAACGATCGACGCTGCCAATATATTATTAAATGAAGAACAAAGAAATGCATTGTCTCCAGGCGTAAAAGAAGTGCTACAGGAAGGATTAACATTCTCCATTCATACGGTATATATTACAGTCCTTATTTTTGCTGTCATTAGTTTTGCACTCATTCTTTTTCTACCAAAAAAGGAGAGGAAAAGATCCAATTAAAGACTAAATGAAGAAGGTGATTCTATGTCTACATTATCAGCATTTCATCTTCTCTCCGTGTTAGCTGCTGAAATGAATATGCGAAAAGCGTCTGAGCGATTATTTGTTTCCCAACCTGCGCTTAGCCAGAGGTTGCAAACAATAGAAGCAGAATGGGGAACGAAGCTTTTTATTCGCTCACAAAAAGGTCTAACTTTAACTCCAGCGGGAGAAATGGTTATTAAGTTTGTGAATGAGGTGCTGGAAAAAGAGGAAAAGGTGAAAGAATCGATAAGTGCCATGAATTCAGAAGTGTATGGTACTTTAAAGATTGCTGTAGCGAATATTGTTAGTCAGAATTGGCTTCCTAAAGTGCTAAAAAAATTCGTTGAGCGCTACCCTCATGCAAAAGTTTCTTTGGTAACTGGCTGGAGTAGTGAGATTCTGCGATCGATGTATGAAGATCATGTGCATATCGGCATCGTTCGCGGTACTCCTGACTGGAAAGGGATTAAAATCCCCTTGTTCGAGGATCACTTGTATTTAGTTGATAAAGAAATAACCTCAACTGAGGATGTAATGAAAACAGAGCGCCCTTTTATCCAATTTAAAAGTGACTCCAATTATTATCAAGAAATCCAAGATTGGTGGCATCGCCAATATCAAACAATGCCAAAACGAACCATTGTTGTGGATCAAATTGAGACATGTAAACAAATGGCTTTTAATGGAATCGGCTATGCGATTTTACCGGCGATCACCCTTAATGGTGGAGAACAAGATATTTTTAAAATTCCCCTCCTTGATGAAAGTGGTGAGCCATTAAAAAGGGACACTTCATTAATTGGCTACGAATCTGCATTCAAATTAAAGCAAGTACAAGCTTTTGTTGACTTGATTAAGGAGCATGTTGTGGAAGATACTAATCATGGAAAATAGAGAAAATAGTTAATGCTTGTCTTGTCCTTTTTCATTTGCTAAAGTAAAATTCATAGTGTACATAATCGAATTATTGGAGGTACTTAGGATGAGCAAAATGATGGATGCAAACGAAATTATTTCGTTTATTGCCAATAGTAAAAAATCAACACCAGTAAAGGTTTACATAAAAGGAGATTTATCTGGAATTGATTTTGGACCTAGTTCAAAATCATTCATTTCTGGAAATACGGGAACAGTATTTGGGGAATGGAGTGAAATCGGGCCAGTAATCGAAGAAAATCAAGCGAAAATTGAAGACTATGTAGTGGAAAATGACCGCAGAAACTCAGCGATTCCATTACTAGATATGAAAAATATTAAAGCAAGAATTGAGCCAGGTGCAGTTATTCGAGACCAAGTCGAAATTGGTGAAAATGCTGTTATTATGATGGGCGCTTCGATTAACATTGGTGCTGTTATTGGTGAAGGTACGATGATTGATATGAATGTCGTACTAGGTGGAAGAGCAACAGTAGGAAAGAACTGTCATATTGGAGCAGGTTCTGTCTTAGCTGGTGTGATTGAGCCGCCTTCTGCAAAGCCTGTTGTGGTTGAGGATGATGTCTTAATTGGTGCTAACGTTGTCGTCCTTGAAGGAGTAACAGTTGGAAAAGGTGCTCGCGTTGCAGCAGGAGCAATTGTGATTGAGGACGTTCCAGCAAATACGTTGGTTGCAGGCGTACCAGCACGTGTGATTAAAGAGATTGACGAAAAAACCCTTTCAAAAACAGAAATCATGCAAGCTTTACGTAATCTTTAATATAAAGGGCAGAAGAAGTGTGGATGGATATCCGCACTTTTTTTATAAAGGAGAGAGGTTATAATGTCTTTTGTTCAAATAAGAAGGGATTTACATAAAATTCCTGAATTGGGATTTCAGGAATATAAAACACAAAGTTATCTCCTTGAGTATTTACGGTCGTTGCCACAGGAACGAGTACAAATCAGAACATGGAAAACAGGTATTTTTGTCAAAATTGAAGGCTTGAATCCAAGGAAGACGATAGGTTATCGAGCTGACATGGATGGGCTTCCCATTGTGGAAGAAACAGGGTTGCCTTTTCTCTCTGAACACCGAGAGCAAATGCATGCTTGTGGACATGATTTTCATATGAGTATTGCTTTAGGATTAGTCACTCATTTTACTCATCACGCAATCGCTGATAATCTGTTGTTCATTTTTCAGCCTGCTGAAGAGGGACCGGGAGGCGCAGAACCAATGCTTCAGTCTGATATCATGAAAGAATGGAAACCGGATCAGATTCTTGCGCTTCATATTGCTCCAGAATATCCAGTTGGTTCGATTGCCGTCAAGGAAGGCTTGTTATTTGCCAATACATCAGAGCTCTTTATCGATTTAAAAGGGAAGGGCGGTCATGCCGCTTATCCACACGATACAAACGATATGGTCGTCGCAGCTTGTTCTTTAGTAACCCAACTCCAATCAATCGTGGCGAGAAATGTAGATCCGCTTGATAGTGCAGTCGTGACGATTGGAAAAATTAGCGGTGGTACGGTACAAAACATTATTGCCGAAAAAGCCAGAATTGAGGGAACGATTCGAACGCTTTCTGTACAATCGATGGAAAAAGTAAAAAAGAGAATTCAATCGATGGTAAAAGGAATTGAAGTAGGTTATGAATGCGAAACCGCCATTGACTTCGGAAGTATGTACCATCAAGTATATAATGAAGAGAAATTAACGAGAGAGTTTATGAACTTTGTTACTCAAAGAACAGATGTCAATGTTATAGAATGTGATAAGGCGATGACAGGTGAGGATTTTGGGTACATGCTTAAGGAAATTCCAGGATTCATGTTTTGGCTTGGAGTAGATTCTGAATACGGTTTACATCACGCAAAATTAAACCCGAATGAAGCGGCGATTGAAGTCGCAATTTCGATGATTTCAAAGTATATTCAATACAAAGGCAATTAGAATTCATTATGACTCGCTCAAGGACTAGGTGATAAATACCTAGTTCTTTTTTTATTCATTAGGAATTTATAAATTCCCTCGACTTGCGGATAACGTGTTCGTATAAACTGTTGGCGTATCGGCATGAAAAAATAACAGGAGAAATTCCGTTTAATGAGCAAGCATCATGAAAAAGAGCCAAAATAACAGGAAAAATTCCTGCTATTCCTTCAAAAAATGCCAAAACAAACGATTTTGCTCTCCATAAGCGGAAAATCTTCCGTTATTTCTCCTAAAAGGGACTCCATCGAGGAGATAACAGGAAAAATTCCGCTTAAGGGTGAGAGATGGTTGGATCGAATAAGACAAACCGGAAGCTTCCTTCATTTTGTAGGAGCTTTGTTCTTCATTTTGGATGTACTAATGAATACACAAATTAGAAATTTTTAAAAAGGAAAATAATTCGAAAAAATAGTGGTAAATTATTTCGATTTCCGTTATATTTGTAAATACGTTCATCTATTTTTCAGAACATCTAGATTCGTTTTCTGACATGCCAGAAGATATAAAGAGATATAAATAGTTGGCATGTTCAAAATGGAAAGAGAATGGGGGAATTTTATTTGGAAACTTTTAAGAAATTAAAGGATTTTTATTGGCCTTACAAAAGGTATTTCATTTGGTCAATTGTGTTTATGTTCTTAATTACCGGTATTACAGTTGTTTACCCAATTATTCTTCAAGTGACCATTGATGAAGTGGTTCTTGGTGGAAAAAGTGAATGGATTCCATATTTAGCGTTTGGATTTATTGGAATTATGATCATAAAAGGCTTAGGTACTTACGTTCATCAATATACAGGGGACTTATTTGGAATTACTTCTGTTTACAAATTAAGAAACGCTTTGTATGAAAAGCTACAATACTTGCCTTTTCGTTACTATGATAATGCAAAAACAGGGGACTTGATGTCTAGATTAACCTCAGATGTGGAAGGATTTCGATTTTTTCTTTCCTTTGGATTCTCTGAACTTTTACGATTAATGATTCTTGTTTTGTCTACCTTTGCGGTTATGTTCTATTATTCTCCTGCACTTACAGTCGTCACATTAATCACTTTACCGTTTTTAGTAGTTGTCGTGTTTAAATTTGAGCGTTCTGTCCATCCAGCATTCCGAGCAATTCGGAAGTCGTTCGGAAAGCTTAATACAAATGTGCAAGAAAACATAAGTGGAATTAACACGGTAAAGTCATTATCTCGCGAAGAACATGTCATTGATAAATTTAATACATCAAATGGGGATTATAAAGATAAATATCTGTTTACTTCAGCTATATGGGCAAAATACTTTCCGTTAATGGAATACTTAGGAAATTTAAGTGTTGTATTCTTACTTTCTTTCGGGGGCTATCTCGTTATCGAAGGAAGTCTTCGTCCAGGAGAGCTCGTTGCTTTTTATAGTTTGGTAGGCTATATTATGTGGCCGATCATGAACCTTGGGTTTGTGATCAATCTATTTTCACAATCAAAAGCTTCAGGTGAGAGATTATTAGAAATTTTAGAAGCAGAGAATGAAATTACAGATATTGATGAATCGATCGTGACAGAGAAGCTTAAGGGGGATGTTCTTTTCCAAGATGTTACGCTTCGGTATGGAGAAGATGATAAGGATGCCCTTTATAATATCTCTTTCCATGCTCATCCAGGAAAAGTTGTAGGATTGATCGGTTCAACAGGTTCGGGGAAAACAAGTTTAACCCAGTTAATGACGAGATTTTATGAACCGGTTCGTGGGGAAGTTTTAATTGACGGCCTTAACGTGAACAAGTATTCATTGCAATCAATAAGAAGCAATATTGGCTTTGTTTTACAAGAATCGTTTTTATTTTCATCATCGATTAAAGCGAATATTTCGTACGGGAGACCCGAGGCTACGATGGATGAGATCATCGATGCTGCGAAAAGAGCACAAGCACATGAATTTATAATGGAGTTACCTGACGGCTATGACACGATGCTCGGTGAAAGAGGGATGGGGCTCTCAGGTGGACAAAAGCAAAGAATTGCCATTGCTCGTTCTATTTGCGTCGATCCAAGTATTTTAATTCTCGATGATGCCACAAGTGCCGTCGATATGGAAACGGAATTTAAGATTCAGAAAGCGTTGAAAGAGGTGATGAAAGGAAGAACCACTTTTATTATTGCTCATCGAATTTCATCATTGAAGCACGCAGATGAAATACTCGTCCTTGAAAATGGGAAAATCGCAGAGCGTGGGACACATGAAGACCTATTGAAAAATGAAGGTCCTTATCAGCGGATATATGACATTCAATATCAAGATAAAGAACAGATCATGAAAATGCAAATTGGTTAGGGGGGATAACATGAAAAATGATAAACGTTCGATTCATGAAAATGTATTGAAAAGATTCCATTATTCAACGGATCAAGTGATTGAAAAACCGTTCAACTGGAAGCAAATGCTCAGACTTTTTAGCTATATGAAGCCATATCGAAAAAAATTACTACCGTTATCTATATTAATGGTGTTAATTACAACGGCCGTTCGCTTAATCATCCCGATTTTAATCGGAGTTTATGTTCTTGATAAGGCCATCGTTGAAAAAGATACGGATTTATTAACTGTGTTAATCATTATCATCGCAAGTTTATTCACGCTTTCCTATGTCGCCAATTTTTTACGAATTAAGTGGATGAACCATTTAGGTCAAAGTGTCATTTATGATTTGAGAAAGCACTTATTTACACATGTTCAAAATCTCTCCCATCGTTTCTTTGATCAACGGTCTGCTGGGTCAATTCTCGTTAGAATTATGAATGATATTAATTCGTTACAGGAATTGTTTACGAACGGGGTCATCAACTTAATGATGGATGTTATCCTCTTGATAGGTATTTTTGCTATATTATTTAGTTTAAGTCCAGAGTTAACGTTGGCCGTAATGGTGATATTGCCAATCATGTTCTTTATTTCGACTAGTCTTCGAAGAAATATACGCCGATCTTGGCAAACGGTAAGGCTATTCCAATCAAAGTTAAACTCACACCTAAACGAAAGTATTCAAGGAATCCGTGTTACACAGGCCTTTACACAAGAGAAAGAGAATATGGGCTTTTTTGATGGAGTCAATACAGAAACCTTTGAAAGCTGGCGCGTCGCTTCGCAAAAAAATGCCATGTTTAGACCATTAGTAGAACTTACTAATGCCGTTGGAACAGCCGTATTAATTTGGTTTGGAGCAAGCTTAATCCAAAATGATACAATGACTATCGGAATCTTTGTCTCTTTCGCCTTTTATTTAGGGATGTTCTGGGAGCCGATCTCAAGACTTGGGCAAGTATATAATCAATTATTAATGGGGATGGCATCATCAGAGCGTATTTTCGAATTTTTGGATGAGCAACCTATTGTGTCTGAAAAAAGAGAAGCGGTTCGCTTGGATGAAGTAAAAGGGCATATCCAGTTCAAAGATGTTGTTTTTTCTTATGATGAAAAAAGAACAGCCCTTAAAAGTGTAAATTTGGAAATGAAGGCTGGTCAAACGGTTGCGTTAGTTGGGCATACCGGTTCAGGCAAAACAACAATTGCAAACTTAATTAGTCGATTCTATGATCCAACGAGTGGTCAAGTTCTATTAGATGGCAATGATTTAAAGGATATTTCTTTAAAGGATTTACGTGAACAAATTAGTGTAGTCCTCCAGGAAACGTTTATCTTCTCTGGAACGATTGCTGATAATATTCGTTTTGGGAATCCTTTCGCAACCGATGAAGAAGTTCAAAAGGCGGCAGAAGCTGTTGGTGCACATTCTTTCATCGAAAATTTACCGAATGGCTATGACACTGAAGTAGAGGAAAGAGGAAATGTGCTCTCTGTTGGGCAGCGCCAACTCATATCTTTCGCACGAGCATTGCTTGCTGACCCAAGAATTATTATTCTAGATGAAGCTACTGCAAGTATCGATACTGAAACAGAAGTAAAAATTCAAACAGCTCTAAAGACATTGTTAAAGGGAAGAACGGCTGTGATTATCGCTCACAGACTCTCTACCATTCGCGAAGCTGATAATATTATTGTCCTGGATCATGGTGAAATTGTCGAACAAGGAAATCATCAACAATTAATGGATGTTCAAGGAGAGTATTATCAACTTATTAAGTCACAATTTAATATGCTGAATGCGGTATAAATGAAAGCACTACTTTATGGTGGTGCTTTTTACTTTGCTTCCAAGTTGTAACCTTTTAGGGGAATTCTCGTCTTAGCAATAAAAGGGGGCAATAACATGTTGAAAAAAATAGGATTAGGTATGTTGCTTTTGCTTTTATTAAGTGCTTGTAGTGCAGGTTCTGAATCGCAAGAACAGGCAATGGATACCGAGAGTGGAGCGGCGCTGGAGGAGAAAACGGAAGAGATGGACGTTTCTTTATCGAATGCAACAGAGCCGAAAGAAGAAACTCCGATAGAATCAGCGAATCGAATGGTTATTTATAAAGCTGATTTGAGACTTGAGGTCGAGGATTTTCAATCTTCATTGGAAGCAATAGAGTTAAAAACGAATCAATATGGCGGCTATGTGGTCGAGTCTTCAACATATCGTGAAGAGGAAGAAGTGTACAGTGGAACCATCACTGTAAGAATTCCAAATGATCGCTATCAAGACTTTTTGACTGAAGCTGAAGGTATGGCCGTGAAGATTTATGATCGAACCGTGAATGGAGAAGATGTTACAGAACAGTATGTAGATTTAGAATCGAGATTAAAATCTAAACGTACTGTGGAGGCAAGACTTCTAGAATTTATGGAAAAAGCGAATAACACAGAGGATTTATTGAAGCTCTCCAATGATTTAGCAAAAACCCAAGAAGAAATTGAACAACTTTTAGGGAGAATGAATTATTTAGAAAATCAAAGCTCCTTAGCGACAGTGACGATTTCGATGAGTGAAAATAAAATCGTGGTGCCGAATCTTGACAAGCAAAATTTAAATACTTGGGAAAAAACGAAACAGCAATTTGCTACAAGTCTTCATTATTTGCTTTCCTTTATATCTGGCTTATTTGTGTTTGTGGTTGGAAATACCCCTGTGTTCATAATTGTAGGCCTTATTGCTCTACCTATTTTCATTTTTTTAAGAAAAAGGATGAAAAATAGAAATAGCTCTAATCAAGAGTAGGTTCCAAATTCGAGTATGTTCTTTTTCTTATTGTGTGCTACAATGAGGACATACTTTTTGGTTAGAAAAACATGTACTTTTTTCATCGGGGGAATGAAAGTGAAAAAGGAATTTGCCGTTATAGGTTTAGGGCGTTTTGGAGGTAGTATCGTACGTGAACTTGCAGAACAAGGAATGGAAGTCATGGCGATTGACACAAAAGAAGATCGGGTCAATGAATTTTCGATGATTGCTTCACATGCAGTCATGGGTGATACAACTGATGAATCCGTCCTTAAGGGGTTAGGGATTCGGAATTTTGATCATGTCATTGTTGCGATCGGTGATGATATACAGGCAAGCATTTTGACTACTTTAATTCTAAAAGAGCTTGGCGTTAAACATATAACTGTGAAAGCGCAAAATGATTATCATGAAAAGGTTCTCTTAAAGATAGGAGCCGATACTGTTGTCCATCCAGAAAGAGATATGGGGAAAAGAATTGCCCATAAAATGGTTTCAAACAGTGTATTAGACTATTTAGAGCTTTCTGATGAGCATAGTATCGTTGAGATTGTCGCTGGTGGAACGGTCATTGGCCACACGATCTTGGAACTCGATATTCGAGCCAAATACGGCATAAACATAGTAGCGATAAAACGAGGCAATGAAATCAATGTTTCGCCACAAGCGAATGAGGTTATTTTACAAAATGACATTTTAATTGTGATTGGAGCCGACTCAGATATTAATCGATTTGAAAAAAAAGTCATGACTGATTAATACAAAAAAACAAGCATGTGATCATACCATGCTTGTTTTTTGTTGTTTATTACACTTCCATAATGATTGGCAAAATCATTGGACGACGTTTTGTTTTCTCGTATAAGAATGGAGCTAATGTATCCGTGATTTCATTTTTGATTTCAGACCATTGAGTCGTTCTTCTTTCCATTACTTTATTCAAGTGTTTGGAAATGAGGCTTTGAGCATCATTAATTAAATCCCCAGATTCTCTCATATAAACAAATCCACGAGAGATGATATCTGGTCCAGCGGCGATTTTGAAATCCTTCATATTGATACTGATGACAACAACTACTAATCCTTCTTCTGAAAGAATACGTCGATCACGAAGAACAATATTCCCAATATCACCAATGCCACTACCATCAATATAAATATTACCTGAAGGGATTTTTCCTGCTACTTGTGCAGAATCCTCACTTAAAGCAAGAACTTCACCATTGTCCATAATAAAGCAATTTTCTTCACTGACTCCACAGTCATTGGCCAGTTTCATGTGCATTCTTTGCATGCGATATTCACCGTGGATAGGCATAAAGAATTTTGGCTTAATGAGACGAAGCATAAGCTTTTGTTCTTCTTGTCCGCCATGACCAGAAGTATGGATATCACTTAGTTTTCCGTGGATGACTTCAGCTCCAGCTCGGAATAACATATTAATGGTACGACTAACGCTAAGTGCGTTACCTGGAATAGGGGAAGAAGAGAATACGACCGTATCACCAGGAATGATTTGAATTTGTCGATGTGTACCATTGGCAATACGTGATAAAGCCGCCATTGGTTCCCCTTGGCTACCCGTACATAAAATCGTTACTTGATTCGCTGGAAGTCGATTAATAGACTGAGCATCGATAAAAGTATCCTTTGGTGCTCGGATGTAGCCAAGTTCTTGTCCAATATTAATAGCTGCTTCCATACTTCTTCCGAATACAGCAATTTTTCTCCCGTTAGCTACGGCAGCTTCCGTTACTTGTTGCAAACGGTGAATATTTGATGCGAAAGTAGCAAAGATAACTCGACCGTCGACTTTCCTAAAAATATCATGGATATTATCCCCGACTCTTCGCTCTGACATGGTGAAATCAGGCACTTCACTGTTTGTACTATCGGATAGTAAGCATAGTACGCCTTCTTTTCCGATTTCAGCCATCTTCGTTAAGTTTGCCGGCTCACCTACAGGAGTAAAGTCAAATTTGAAATCACCAGTATGAACAATTTGCCCAGGAGGAGTCTTAACGACAATGCCGTACGAATCCGGAATACTGTGTGTGGTTCTGAAAAAGGTAACCGACGTTTTTCTAAATTTGATGATGTCATCTTCTTGAATTTCATGTAGCTTAGCCGTTCTTAATAGACCATGTTCTTCTAATTTGTTTCGAATAAGACCTAAAGCGAGTTTACCACCATAGATTGGTATATTGATTTCTCTAAGTAAGTAAGGAATCCCACCGATATGATCCTCGTGACCGTGCGTAACAAAAAGTCCTTTTATTTTATCAACATTTTTAACTAAGTAAGTATAATCAGGTATCACATAGTCAATTCCAAGTAGTTCATCTTCAGGGAACTTGATTCCGGCATCAATTAAAATAATTTCATCTTGGAATTGTACACCGTACGTGTTTTTACCTATCTCTCCCAAGCCGCCTAAAGCAAAAACGGCGGTTTGATCATTTTTAACAAATTTCATAAATTATCCAATCTCCAATACTTTATAGTTTTCATTTTTCTGTTCATACTCTAAGAATGCTCCATCGACAGGAGTAATAAACTCGATATTATATGGACGCTCTGCCAATTTTGTACGTACTTCTCGAACTGACTCAGCTTCTACAAAAATCGTTTTTGTTTTCTCCCGAACAGGTGCTTCTGTTTTTAAATCTTGAAAATAAACTTTGAAAATCATACCATGTCTCTCCTTTTTTTATAAAAATGTAATAATATGTGATTCAATTTCAAACGAAAGGTTGGAATAATATAAAAAACGTCATTCTCTTAATGCTGTTGATACGTATCTAATATGTATAGATTATCTGGAATACGTTTTTTTAACCTGAACATGTAGAAATTGATTCATGTAATTTTTTAGTTAAAACAAGAGGGGAAGATCATCATCTTCCGAATAGACCCGATAGTAACTTTTTCTATTATATATAAAAAAAGGAACAATTTCATGTATTTTCTTTTTTCTTGCTCTATGTTTGATCATTTAACGAAGAGTATTGCTCCTAAATTTACTATAAAGAAGGAGCCCTTCGCAAGTATGAAGGGCTCATAATTTACGCTATGGATTTTTTTCGAAGCATATCTTTCCACTGTTCAACAAGCTTTTTCTTTAGCTTCTTTAACATTGTGGATCATCTCCTTACTTCCTATATTATACGATCCTTGTCCAAAGTAAAGATAATTCTCTCCTGTAATCTATTTCTTATTTTTATTATATGGAATTTTAGGTTTTTTTCTCATGGATAAACATGGTATTTGCTTATCTGAGTCAAAATAAAAACGCAACGGATTGTAACTCAATCCTTGCGTTGTTGTTTACCTATTTCTTATCTTTCAATTGGGGTGGCATTTTCTATTGGTTCGAATGGATCCTTTTTATTTATGTGGTCATAAAACATGATCCCGTTTAGGTGATCAATTTCGTGCTGGATACAAATTGATGGTAATCCCTTTAATCTGAGCTTTATCTCTTCACCTTCTAAAGTGGTGGCTTTTACAGTAACCCGAGCATATCTTGGAACATATCCTGGGATCGATTCGTCGACAGAAAGACAGCCCTCACCACTGGTTAGATAAGCTTTTTCAACAGAATGGCTCATGATTTTTGGATTGAAAAGGGCATAACTATGAAGGGTTCCTTTTTCATCCGTTAAATGGATGGCAAGCATTCTTTTGGAAATATTAATTTGCGGAGCGGCAAGGCCAATTCCTGGACGAAGATTATTTTCTTTTGCAATTTCAGGATTTTGACTTGCGATCACATATTCTAGCAAAGCTCTTAATGTTTCTTTATCCTCCTCTGATGCTGGAAGTGGTACCTCTTTGGCAACGGAACGCAAAGTAGGATGACCGTCTCTAATAATGTCTTCCATCGTAAGCATGTAGTTCACTCCTAAGTAATTCTCTCGTGCAATTATTTTAACAGAATTTGAAATAACCGTACAGTTTCAAAAAATCACTAGAAAGAGACATAATGAATGATAGATTTGAATAGAAATAATTAATAGGATTGATCGTCACTGATTTTTTCTACTGCTATTGTAATAAATGAAAACAATAGATATAGTAATAATTGTTATATGAAGGGGGTAACCAAGTGTCGATTTTGAAATGGAAGAAAACGACTGTTGTATTTATTCTATTAGGGATGCTGGTTCTATCCGGGTGCCTGAATCGGACTTCTACAACGGATGAAATGTACACTGTGCTTGAGAATGTTGTGGACTTAGAGCAAGACTTTGAACAACAACAGGAGCCTTTAGTAGAACTAGAGAGAGAAGAAAAGGAAATTTATAGCAAGATCATCGAATTAGGGATGAAGGAATTCGATCAAATTGTTACACTTTCTGAAGAAGCTTTAACGATTGTCGACAAGAGAAAGGAACATATGGATAAAGAAGAAGCAAGTATCCAAGCATCGAAACAGGAGTTTGAAAAGCTTGTTCCTTTAATGGAAGAGTTAGAAGATGAAGAAATAAAAACAAAGGCAAAAGAGCTATATGAAATCATGCAAAAACGATTTGCCACTCACGATACCCTTTATGAAAATTATATAAATGGGATTGAATACGATAAAGAACTTTATCAAATGTTCCAACAAGAGGAATTATCCATTGATCAATTAGAAGAGCAAATTACAAAAATTAACGATACGTATAAAATCGTTCTCGAGTCAAATGAACAATTCAATGAGTTTACTGAGCAATATAATGAGATAAAACTTCAATTTTATACAGCAGCAGGTATTGAAATAAGTGAAGAACAAGCAGAGGAAGGGGATTGACAATAGGTCAATTCCTTTTACTTTGTGTAGCGGAAAGTGGACAAAAACCCTCAGAAAGGTTGATTTAAGCGCTCTCCATTAAAAGCGCTTTCCTTTTTGAAGTAAGTAGTATTAATTATAATTATTATTATATAACTTTCTTTATTATAACAGTGGAGCGATTGTCTTGTTTTTTATAATACAGAAATCAAATGAAAATGAAACAGTTTATAAAATATTAACTACATTATTAACATGATTAGATTAAAAAACTTGAAGCTTAGTGATTGACGTAGCTATTTTGATTGGTGTAAACTTAAAACGAAGTTTAGAGTTGTATCAATATATCTCTCTAAAATTATAGTACAGCTTTTACTATCACTAAGTGTAAAAGAGGGCGTTTTATTTCAACCACATTGTGGAAAACTATTTGTAATGTGCGTTTAAAGCGCTTTATCGGTCTCAGAAAAGAAAAGATGTGTTATTTCTAAGATGAGATGGGTTTGGGTACCATAATATTGTTTTCTTCCCATACATAGCTTTAAAAGATTAAGCAAAAATGGGGACCAAAAATATTTGCACTTTAATATATTTTGTATGAAAGGGTGACTTTTAATGGCTTCTAAAACAAATAAGGCTAGTTTTGATGCAAAGAAGCAGCTTGAAAAGGTAGAAGAACAGTTTCAAACATTTCAAATACTTAATGAAGAGGGAGAAGTCGTAAACGAAGCGGCTGTACCAAACTTAAGTGACGAACAACTACAAGAACTAATGAAACGTATGGTTTATACAAGAATTCTTGACCAACGTTCGATTTCATTAAATCGTCAAGGTCGTCTTGGTTTCTATGCTCCAACAGCTGGACAAGAGGCTTCACAGCTTGCGTCACAATTTGCGTTAGAAAAGGAAGACTTTATTCTTCCAGGATATCGTGACGTTCCGCAATTAATTTGGCATGGCTTACCTTTATCACAAGCCTTCTTATGGTCAAGAGGACATTTCAAAGGTGGAGATATTCCTGAAGGTGTAAATGTTATTTCTCCACAGATCATCATCGGTGCTCAATATGTTCAAACTGCTGGTGTTGCTCTTGGAATGCAAAAACGCGGACAAAAGTCAGTTGCAATTACGTATACAGGTGATGGCGGTACCTCTCAAGGTGACTTCTATGAAGGAATCAACTTTGCAGGTGCTTATAAATCTCCTGCTATCTTTATAATTCAAAACAATCAATTTGCGATTTCAACACCACGCGAAAAGCAAACTGCTGCTAAAACATTAGCACAAAAGGCAGTTGCAGCTGGTATCCCAGGAATCGTCGTTGATGGTATGGATCCACTTGCTGTATATAGTGCTGTTAGAGAAGCTCGTGAACGTGCAATCAACGGTGAAGGTCCAACTCTAATTGAAACATTAACTTACCGTTATGGTCCTCATACAATGGCTGGGGATGACCCAACTCGTTATCGTACTTCTGATTTAGATAGCGAATGGGAAAAGAAAGATCCACTTGTTCGTTTCCGTAAATACTTAGAGAAAAAGGGTATTTGGAATGAAGAGATGGAAAATGAAACAATTGAACAAGCAAAAGAAGATATTAAAGTAGCCATTAAAGAAGCAGATAATACTCCAAAACAAAAGGTAACGGATTTGATCTCCATTATGTATGAAGAGCTTCCGCAAAACCTAGAGGAGCAATATGAACTATATAAAGAGAAGGAGTCGAAGTAAGCCATGGCGCAAATGACAATGATTCAAGCAATCACGGATGCGTTACGCACTGAATTAAAGAATGATCCGAACGTATTAGTTTTCGGAGAAGACGTAGGCGTAAACGGTGGGGTTTTCCGTGCAACTGAAGGACTCCAAGCAGAATTTGGGGAAGATCGTGTGTTTGATACACCATTAGCAGAGTCAGGTATTGGTGGTTTAGCAGTTGGTCTAAGTTTACAAGGCTTCCGTCCTGTTCCAGAAATCCAATTCTTTGGATTTGTATATGAAGTAATGGATTCTATCTCTGGTCAATTAGCACGTATGCGTTATCGTTCTGGTGGTCGCTATAATTCACCAGTAACCATTCGTTCACCATTTGGTGGTGGAGTACACACACCTGAAATGCATGCTGATAGCTTAGAAGGCTTAATGGCACAACAACCAGGATTAAAAGTCGTTATCCCTTCTACTCCTTATGATGCAAAAGGTTTATTAATCTCAGCTATTCGTGATAATGATCCAGTTATTTACTTAGAGCATATGAAATTGTACCGTTCATTCAGACAAGAGGTACCTGAAGGGGAATACACAATTCCACTTGGGAAAGCTGAAGTAAAACGTGAAGGTACAGACCTTTCTATTATTACTTACGGTGCTATGGTACATGAGTCAATTAAAGCAGCAGAAGAACTTGAAAAAGAAGGACATTCTGTTGAGGTTGTAGATTTACGTACAGTAGCTCCACTTGATATTGAGACAATTATTGCATCTGTTGAAAAAACTGGTCGTGCGATTGTCGTTCAAGAAGCACAAAAACAAGCTGGTATTGCAGCACAAGTCGTTGCAGAAATTAATGACCGTGCCATCCTTAGCCTAGAAGCCCCTGTTTTACGTGTGGCAGCACCTGATACAGTATTTGCTTTCCCACAAGCAGAATCAGTATGGCTTCCTAATGTTAAAGATATTATTGAAACAAGCAAAAAAGTACTTAATTTCTAAAAACTCGCGAAATCGTTGATTGAATAATCGTTTTTAAGGGAGATGGGTTTTTCCATTACCCTTAAATTCGATCGAACGGCACACTAACTAGAATAATTAGGAGGATGAATCCATGTCATTCCAATTTAAACTGCCTGATATTGGTGAAGGTATCCATGAAGGTGAAATTGTAAAATGGTTCGTAAAAGCGGGCGATAAAGTTCAAGAAGATGACGTCCTTTGTGAAGTACAAAATGATAAAGCAGTTGTTGAAATCCCATCTCCAGTAGAAGGTACTGTTGAGGAAGTTCTTGTTGAAGAAGGAACTGTAGCAACTGTAGGTCAGGTGTTAATCACATTTGATGCCCCTGGATATGAAGACCTTAAATTTAAAGGTGATGAAAGTGAAGAGGCTCCTAAGGAGGCTCCAGCTGCACAAGCTGATGCAACTCCTGAAGCAGTTCCAGCAAATACAGAGCAAGCAGATCCGAATCGTCGCATTATTGCTATGCCTTCAGTGCGTAAATATGCTCGTGATAAAGGTGTAGACATTCGTCAAGTCACTGGTTCAGGTGATAATGGTCGTGTTCTTAAGGATGATATCGAGTCATTCTTAAACGGTGGTGCGCCTACTGCTGCTGCAACAACTGCTGAAGAAGCTCCAGTTGCAAAAGAGGAAGCTACAAAACCAACGCCAATCCCTGCTGGTCAATATCCTGAAACTCGTGAAAAAATGAGTGGTATCCGCAAGGCGATTGCGAAGGCAATGGTAAATTCTAAGCATACTGCTCCACATGTTACATTAATGGATGAAGTAGATGTAACGAATCTTGTGGCAAACCGTAAGAAATATAAAGAAGTTGCTGCTGGCAAGGGAATTAAGCTTACTTTCCTTCCTTATGTAGTTAAAGCCTTAACAAGTGCTTTACGTGAATACCCAGCTTTAAATACTTCATTAGATGATGCAACAAATGAAATTATTCATAAGCATTATTACAATATTGGAATTGCTGCTGATACTGAAAAAGGTTTACTTGTACCAGTTGTGAAAGATGCTGATCGTAAGTCAATTTTCAATATTTCTGCAGAGATTAATGAGCTTGGAGCAAAAGCTCGTGACGGTAAACTTGCTCCAGATGAAATGAAAGGTGCTTCATGCACGATTTCTAATATCGGTTCTGCTGGGGGACAATGGTTCACACCAGTTATCAATCACCCAGAAGTTGCCATTCTAGGTATCGGTCGTATTGCCGAGAAGCCAGTCATTAAAGATGGTGAAATTGTAGCAGCACCAGTGCTTGCTCTATCATTAAGCTTTGACCATCGTATGATTGACGGTGCAACAGCTCAAAATGCACTAAATCACATTAAACGCTTATTAAATGATCCAGAATTAATGTTAATGGAGGCGTAATAAAATGGTAGTTGGAGATTTTCCTATCGAAACAGATACTCTTGTCCTTGGTGCAGGTCCTGGTGGTTATGTAGCAGCAATTCGTGCTGCTCAACTAGGACAAAAAGTAACAATTGTTGAAAAATCAAATCTTGGTGGCGTTTGTCTTAATGTTGGGTGTATCCCATCTAAAGCGTTAATCGCTGCAGGCCATCGTTATGAAACAGCATTACATTCTGAATCAATGGGAATTACAGCTGAAAATGTGAAGGTTGACTTTTCAAAAGTTCAAGATTGGAAAGCTAGTGTTGTTAATAAGCTTACTTCTGGTGTTGAAGGCTTATTAAAAGGAAATAAAGTCGAAATCGTTCGTGGAGAAGGCTATTTCGTTGATGCTAACACCATTCGTGTGATGGATGAAAACTCTGCGCAAACATATACATTTAAAAATGCGATTATCGCAACTGGATCTCGCCCAATTGAGCTTCCTACTTTTAAGTATTCAAATCGTGTTATCAACTCAACAGGTGCCCTAAACTTACCTGAAATTCCTAAGAAGCTCGTCATTATTGGTGGTGGAGTTATCGGAGTTGAGCTTGGTACTGCTTATGCTAACTTTGGAACTGAAGTTACGATTCTTGAAGGAAGCGATGAGCTATTTGCTGGTGCTTTCGAAAAGCAAATGTCTTCCATTGTTGCTCGCAACTTGAAGAAAAAAGGTGCGGATATCGTTACAAATGCACTTGCAAAAGGTGTTGTTGAAAACGATAATGGCGTAGTTGTTACGTATGAAGCAAAAGGCGAAGAGAAAACGGTTGAAGCAGATTATGTACTTGTAACAGTTGGTCGTCATCCGAATACAGATGAAATGGGTCTTGATCAAGTTGGCGTTGACATGAGTGATCGTGGAGTCATCAATATCGATGCACAGTGCCGTACAAATATCCCTAACATCTTTGCGATTGGTGATATTGTTGCTGGACCTCAATTGGCGCATAAAGCTTCTTATGAGGGTAAAATTGCAGCAGAAGTAATTGCTGGTCATAATGCACAAATCGATTATCTTGGAATCCCAGCTGTCGTATTCTCTGATCCTGAGCTTGCGTCTGTTGGTTATACAGAAAAACAAGCAAAAGACGAAGGAATTGAAGTAGTTGGTTCTAAGTTCCCATTTGCTGCGAATGGTCGTGCACTTGCGTTAGATAGTGCTGAAGGTTTCTTAAAACTTGTCACTCGTAAAGAGGATGGGCTTGTTATTGGAGCTCAAATTGCTGGACCGAGTGCTTCTGATATGATTGCAGAGCTAGGTTTAGCGATTGAAGCAGGAATGACTGCTGAAGATTTAGCGATGACAATTCATGCGCATCCAACATTAGGTGAAATTACAATGGAAGCTGCAGAAGTTGCAATTGGTAGCCCGATCCATATCATTAAATAAGAATCATTTAAAAGAGGCTAGGACATAACTAGCTTCAAATCATGAGAAAGGTGAATCCTGAGGGCACTCAGGATTCACCTTTCTCTATTTTTGTCTTAACGCAAGGCCTTCATTTTCCTCGTACAAAAAAATCGAGTGAAACGCAAATTAGCCTTCAAGAATCCAATCATCGATTTCTGCTTTCTCTAAATTTCTACTAGAAGTCTCTATTTTACTCCAACCATCTCTCACCCTTAAGCGGAATTTTTCCTGTTATCTCTCCAATGGAGCCCCTTTAAGGGGAAATAACGGAAGATTTTCCGCTTATGGAAGGCAAAAACGTTTATTTTAACATTTTTTCAGGGAATAGCAGGAATATTTCCTGTTATTTCGGCTCTTTTTCATGCTGGTTGCTCATTAAGCGGAATATTTCCTGTTATTTTTTCATAGCGATCCGCCAACTGCGAGGGGATTTATACACTCGAAACTAGAATCAAAAAGTCGTTACCACCGACTTTTTGACCCAGCCACTTTTAGTTTGTTAAAGCCTCTTCGATTGGTTGAAGAATATCTTCTTTGGAGCTCTCTCCCGACACCATAGCTAAAATTTCATCATTATGTACAATAAGAATGGCTGGACATTCATTTATTGCAAATCTTTCAAAGATATCTTTTTCTTTTGTAGGAGCAAGAGTTTTCATTTCTTTGAACTCATCAGGGAATTGTTGTCTCAATTCAATAATTGCATCATAATAGGGAGCTTCTATATGCAAATTTGCATGCTCTTTTTCATCTGAGAAGAAAATAATTTGTTTTATCTCACTATCGATTTCAAAACGATCGTTCTGATTTTGGCATCCGGAAATGATCATCAGTAATACGATTAATATAGGCATCATTTTCATAGAAACAGCCTCGCATTCAAATTAAAAATGAAGTATTTTTACGTTATCGCTCTTGATTACCCATATATTAACATAGAGAGTAACATAAAATTGGGATGTCATCTAAATGATACATAATTGAAAAATAGCATTTGTACCTCAAACATGGAACATAGAATGACATAAACGATCGTATATTTTAGATAGGTGATACAAAATGATAAATTACGTTGTTATATTGATTCAACTCATGATTTGGAGTATTTATACTCTATTAGAGTGGCTATCTAAGCACGATCAACTCATTTATAATGTTGCGATGTTCTTAATATTTGTTTACTTAGCAATGGTGACGGGTAATTTGATTTTGAAATCAGCCAAAAAAACAGTATGGATTACCTTTATTAGTTTAATTGTCTATAGTGTGATTCAAATTCTCTTGAATCTCTTCTAGCATGGATGAAAATGATTGGGTACAATAATAAATAGCAAGGTAGCACAGTACGTAATAGAGGTGACAACATTGAAGAGATGGTTAACCATTATGGCGCTCATGTTTATTGTCGTCGGCTGTCGTAATGGGGAAACAAATAACTCATTGGTAGAAACTGATCTTCAAGCGCATGAGCCAGATGAAGGGATAATAATCGAAGAGAAAGAAGAAGAAAATCCGACTTTAAGTGAAAGCGACACTGAGATGGAAGATGCGGTGGTAGAGAAGAAGGAAGCAATGTATAAAATCAATGAAAAAACGTGGGCTGTTGAACCAATAGAAGAGGCTAATGAAAAAATTGTCTTACTAACAATTGATGATGCACCGGACAAACACGGATTAGAAATGGCTCATACACTAAAGGCTTTAGGAGTAAAGGCAATCTTTTTTGTAAATGGTCATTTTATTGACACAGAGGATGAGGCAGCCGTTCTAAAAGAAATATATGATTTAGGCTTTCCAATTGGGAATCACACCTTCTCTCATCAGAATTTAACTACGTTAGAGAAGAAAGAACAGTTGAAAGAGATTGTGTCTGTCAATGATCGAGTCGAGGAAATTACAGGGGAGAGGCCAAGGTTTTTCCGAGCCCCATTTGGAGTAAACACAGATGAATCTAGGAAGATAGCTGCAGAAGAGAACATGTTGATCATGAACTGGACTTACGGATATGATTGGGAAAAAGAGTATCAAAACAAAGAGGCATTAACGCAAATTATGCTCAATAGTCCATATTTAAATCATGGTGCAAACCTTCTCATGCATGACCGAGCTTGGACTAGTGAAGCTCTTGAAGGTATCGTAAAAGGACTACAAGAAAAAGGATATGAAATTGTTGACCCAAACCTTCTAAAGATGCCAGAATAAAAAAAGGCAAAAGGACAGCTAATGGTCCCTTTGCCAAGAAGCTGATGTCAAAAAGTCGTTTAATAGCGACCCTTTTGACATGGCTTCTTATTTTCTTGGATAAAAGTACATAACCCGACCATTAAACAACTGTAATTCCCCTTTAAGCTTCTTCGCTAGAAATTTACAAAACTCATTTGCTTTTCCTTTATCTCCGAAAGTTGAGGTTTCAGGTAGGGTCATTTGAATATATGTTTGTTCATATTCTGTTCCGTCTTCTTGCACAATGGTCTTTCGGTCGACTCCTAATAATATAATATTATAATTCGGCTCTTCAGACTTAAGATAAAACCATTTTCCTTTCCCTTCAGGTTTTTCCAAAATCTTATATGGGAATGCTGCTTCTTCGTATTCCCATTTGAGTTGTGCCCCTGTTTTATCCGTAATATGTTTATAATAATTTAATAGTTCGATTACTTCATCGGTGGTAACGCTTTCCTTCTCTGATACAGGCACGAGTCTTATGTATGCATGACTAGACATGTTCCATCCCCCTAATTTTCCCAAAGATAAAGTTCACCATCTTCCTCTTCTATTCTAGCAAAGTTAACAGATACGTGACAACAGAGAGGGGAAAAAAGATTTAGCCTCAGGGGATGGACATAAACGCTTCGATATTACGGGCTATGATCGCAATATGAAGGAGCACATCCGATGGAGCGGAAACCAACGTTATTTTCTGAAATATCTTTGGTCGGCACTCTATAGTTCTCCTTAAAGACGATTGTTGACGATATTATGACAGTTTGGCAAAGTCGTAGTTTTCTATATTTTCTTCAACTATAATAAAATTAAAAATATTGAAACAAAAGGAGGTTGATGAACATGATGGAATTATTCGACAAACTATATGATGAGCATGAAAAGGCGAAAGTTCGTTTTGTTGGCTTTACAACAGAGTCAACACGTTATGATTTTGGAATTGTCTACACGAACCAGTTTTTTGGAAAGCCTTTGGTTGTTTGTATGCAAACTGGCCGCTCAACACTCCTTGATACTAAAGACCTCAACGATATTGATTACATTCAACAATCATTTCGTATTCAGGATGAACAGCAAGCAATTGATTTAATTGAATTTTTCAGAACAGCAATACCGCATATGCCATTTGAACCCCAGTACGAATAATAGGAGACCTAATTAGGTCTTTTTTTTACGCAAAAAAAGAGCATACGCGTATTTATTGGCATGCTCCATCATAAAAAGAGAGTAGAAAATTATTTTTTTTCGTCTGAAGATTCACAGCAGTTACACTTGGCGTACAGAACAGTCACCTTTTCATCCTCGAAATGATCAACAGTTGATTCACATGTTTGGCAAACGATTGTACCCATTCTCCAGTCTCCTTTTTATTAATATTATAGTCAATTTAAAAATATGAAAGCGTTTAATAGCTCTTAAATAAATAATAATATAACATTATTAATAATTCAAGAGTAAATTGTATAACACATTAAATAAAAATGATGAAAAATAAAAAATCGGCCATTCGCCGATTTTTATTGTATAGCTCGATGTTCTTTTATCACTCTGAGCATTCTTGCGTCAAAATTTTCTGGACCTTGGACAGGTAGGCCAGCTTCAATATTTTTTTTAATGTAAAGAAGATTGTCTTTCGTGATAATTTCTCCAGGAATAAAGATAGGGATACCAGGTGGGTAGACCATAATAAATTCTGCAATAATTCGACCTTCTGATTCATCAAAAGGAACGAGCTCTGTTTCAGCATAAAAAGCATCTCGAGGTGTTAATGCAAGTAAAGGGATATCCGGCAAGAGAACTTTCTTTTCTGGCTGATCCAGTTTCATCATGCGATTTTTTGAAAGTTCTGTAAGAGCTTCTAATAATATATCTGCTTCTCTTTTCGTATCTCCTGGGGTGACAATACAAAGTATGTTATACAGGTCAGATAATTCCACTTCGATATTATACATTCCGCGAAGCCATTTCTCGACCTCATAGCCTGTAATCCCAAGCTCTTTCACTGAGATGATTAATTTAGTCGGGTCATAGTCAAAGGTTGCTTTTGAGCCAAGAATTTCTTCGCCGATACAGTGTAGATGCTCGATTTGGTTGATTCCCTGGCGCATATATTGAGCTAAATTAATCGTTTGTTCGATTAATTCATGTCCTTTAACAGCTAATTGTTTACGAGCAACATCTAAGGATGCAAGCAACAAATAAGATGTTGAGGTTGTGGTTAGCATACTTAAAATCGTCTGTACTCTTTTTGGTGAAACTAGCCCATCTCTAACGTTTAAAATAGAGCTTTGGGTCATCGATCCCCCTAATTTGTGAACACTTGTTGCAGCCATATCTGCGCCAGCCTGCATGGCAGACAAAGGAAGCTTCTCATGAAAGTGGATATGCACACCATGTGCTTCATCGACTAGGACAGGTATATTGTAAGAGTGGGCAATTTCTACAATCTGCTTTAAATCTGCAGAAATACCGAAATAGGTCGGATTGATAACAAGTACGCCTTTTGCATCAGGATGTTGCTCTAACGCTCTTTCGACAGAATCAGTTGTAATCCCGTGAGAAATCCCTAGCTCAACATCAACATCTGGGTGGATAAAGATCGGAATCGCACCAGAAAAGACGATTGCAGACATAACCGATTTATGTACATTACGTGGAACGATGATTTTATCGCCAGGCCCACAAACGGTCATAACCATTGTCATGATGGCACCGCTTGTACCTTGTACAGAGAAAAAGGTATAATCGGCTCCGAAAGCTTCTGCAGCCAAATCTTGCGCTTGTTTAATGATCCCTTTTGGTGCATGTAAATCATCAAGTGGGCCAATATTAATTAAATCGATTGAGAGCGCATTGTCCCCGATAAATTCTCGAAAATCCGCATCCATGCCAACACCTTTTTTGTGACCGGGAATATGGAACTGGACTGGATTTTTTTTTGCATGTTCAAGTAAACCGTTAAATAACGGTGTTTCATTTTGTGACAAAGTATTTCCACACCTCTTTATTAGAATGTAATGATTTTCAATGTTAAAATCCTTATCTTTTAAGGAAAACAAATGAATTATAGCATTAATCGATAACACTGAAAAGAATATTTAGCGCTTTGTCATTAGTTTTCGATGGAAACCTGAAAATAACCGTTAAAAAAGAAAATAACGGTTAATTGGACAACTTTTTACGTAACAAGAGTTCTCATAGGGGGATAAGATTTGATTTTAGAAAAAAGAGACGATAAAATCACATTTAGTTAAGGAAAGTGAGCGGATGAAAAAATGGAATATCAATATCCTATTGATTATCATTGGTCAACGGAAGAGATCGTAGATGTGATTAAGTTTTTTGAACAAATCGAAGCAGCTTATGAAAGAGGAATCGAACGGGATGTACTAATGGCATCTTATCGAAGATTCAAGGAGATTGTTCCAAGTAAGGCAGAGGAAAAAAAGATTTGTGGTGAATTCGAAGAAATAAGTGGTTACTCATCGTATCGTACGATTAAGAAAGCAAAGGAAAGTGAATCAGGTCAGTTAATAAAAATGTAAAAAAGGTGTCCCAATATTTTTGGGTCACCTTTTTGCAAGTCAATGTAAATTGGGCAATCGCTTACGTTTAAGCCATTTTATATAGGGGTAATAATTGATTAAACACTTGATCCACTTTCTCAATAAAATCTTCAGCAGACATCTCAACAACTTCTTCTTTAGGAAATTGATAACCGCAAAGAATTTCTGCTTTCTTAACGGTTTGTAATCGTTCAAACAATGCGTTTAAATCTTCTTTTTTTAAATCCTTATGTAATAGAACATCAGGTTTTGTGTGATCACCAGACCAAACAAATTCTTTTGGGGTATCTTTGTAGATGGTATTTATTTTTTTCTCTAATGTTTTACCGAATTCAGCTTTATTAGGAGCTTCATAAATAACCGCAAACCAAACAAAAACATGTGTTTCCCATAATCCAATTTGAAAATGTGGTAACATCTTGTATCCCCGTGAGTTGCTGGCAAATGCCACCCATGTATCCTTCGGTGGGTTGACTGTTCTCCTTGCATGTTTAGCAACATGGGCATACATTTCTGTACCGGTTAAGCTAGAAAGTGTTGGAGTAAAATGATGACCAAGTGCTTCGAGCTTAGGTCTAATATTTTCTTTTAGAGCATCCATTCTTTCTTCAAATCCATCTATTTTAAACACTTCAAAATCAGTATTGGTAAAACCAGTATATTTCATGTTTTCCCTCCTCTATCCTTTGTCAAATATTGTAGCATAATCATGAAAAAACAGAAAACATCAAGCATTATTATGGAATGAATGGAATAAAAGTATGGAGAGTATTAGGATTTCAGTCGAATTTCGTCAAAATTAGGCAATAACACAAATTAGTTGCATCCCTAATCAAATCCTCATAATATATTATAAAAAGTCAGAATTATCCTACGAATGAAGTTTTGAAGCGAGAATTGCCGTCATCAGTGGTTAGCTAAAAAAACTTTGAAAGGAGTGTCTGTTTGATGAAACAATTGATGAATACGTTAAAAAAGCGAGATTTAGAAAAAGAACGAAAAGCAGTTCTTAGACTTGAAATGGACTATGAATTATTAACGTTGTTTGATGCAATGGCTGAAAACAATGAGTCACAAAAGGAAAAATGTAAGCAAAAGCTTGAAAGAATTAGAGCAGAACTTTTACGTTTAAAGGCTCTATAATGTAGCAAGGGGAACTGCAAAAATGGTCAGAAGAATTGAATTGAATTCGAGTTAAGGCGAACTCCTATTAATTTAGTAGGTGTTCGTTTTTATTTTTTTACTACAAGTGAATTAATTTCAACATTTCCCTTCGTACATTATGAAATCGACTAAAAAGACCTGATGATTTTGAACACGATGGGAAAAGTAAAATTAGTTGAACCGTACACATATTTCCAGTACGCTAATGAATAGAACTAAATATCGAAGATGGGAAGCGATTTAGGTGAATAATAACGTGATTTTTGAAAATGCGGCAAATTGGATAAAAGAAGCAGGGGAGCGAATTAAGGAATCATTCCAAACCACGCTTAATATAGAAACAAAGTCGAATGCAAATGACCTTGTCACCAATATGGACAAAGAAACGGAGCGCTTTTTTATATCTAAAATAAAAGAAAAATTTCCTGAACATAAGGTTTTAGGAGAGGAAGGAAACGGAGATGACTTGGAAGAGTTATCCGGGGTTGTATGGATTATTGACCCAATAGATGGAACGATGAACTTTGTACATCAACAAAGAAATTTTGCTATTTCAATTGGGATTTATGAAGATGGTGTTGGCAAAATAGGACTTATTTATGATGTTGTTCATGATGAGCTATATCATGCAATCAAAGGTCAAGGTGCATTCGTAAATGATGTACGTTTAAGTCGATTAGGTGAGGTCACAGTCTCTGAAGCGATCATTGGCATTAATGCAACTTGGGTTACACCAAATAGAAGAATTGACCCGTCAATTTTAGGAACGTTAGTTAGGGATGCACGCGGGACTAGATCATACGGTTCAGCTGCGATAGAAATCGCACAAGTGGCAGCGGGAAGACTAGATGCATACATGACTTTACGACTTTCACCGTGGGACTTTGCCGGAGGATTAGTTCTGATTGAAGAAGTTGGTGGAATGGCAAGCACACTTAAAGGGGAGCCGATTCAGCTTCTTGAAGAAAATTCAATTTTTATTTCCAAGCCAGGACTTCATGAAGAGATTATGAAAGAATACTTAAATAAAGAATGGTAAAAGGAATTCAAAAAAAGAGCTGTGTTGACAAGGAAAATAAATTCTTTTCAACTCAGCTTTTTTTCATTTACGCTATTTTTGTATAGATTGTGGTTATTTTCGTATAAAGAGAGCCTTCTTTTACAATAATTTTCTTTTCAAAACAAATCCATAGCCCATAACAGCTACGAATGCAAGGAATGATAAAATTGCTCCAAGTGTGCTCCGATAGCTAATGGCAATACCTATCCCGCTCATACATGCAACAGCAACGATTGCTAAAATGAAGAATGGCAACTTGATTTTACTCACTTAACTTCCCCCAGTTTATGCTCTTTTTCATCTTCATATAATTTAACATAAAAAGCGTATAGGTTTCTACATTGTTTGTGTTATAATATTTCAGTTAGGCTACAGAATAAGTATATAATTAAGATTGAATAAAGGTAGGAGTGGAATTTTTGAAGATAAGAGAAGATATTCGCAACATTGCGATCATTGCACACGTTGACCATGGGAAAACGACCCTAGTGGATCAATTATTAAAGCAATCTGGGACATTTCGTACAAATGAACATGTAGAAGAACGTGCGATGGATTCTAACGACATCGAAAGAGAACGTGGAATCACCATTTTGGCGAAAAATACTGCGATTCAATATAAAGATACAAGAATCAACATTTTAGATACGCCAGGTCACGCAGACTTTGGTGGAGAAGTAGAACGTATCATGAAAATGGTCGATGGTGTTTTATTAGTCGTGGATGCATATGAAGGTTGTATGCCACAAACACGTTTCGTATTAAAAAAAGCGTTGGAACAAAATTTAACACCCATCGTTGTTGTTAACAAAATCGATAGAGATTTTGCTCGACCAAAAGAAGTTATTGATGAAGTGTTAGATTTATTTATTGAATTGGACGCAAATGAAGACCAATTGGAATTCCCTGTTGTATATGCTTCAGCTATTAATGGTACAGCAAGCTTAGATCCAGAAAAACAAGATGAAAACATGCAGGTCTTATACGATACAGTTGTTGATCATATACCTGCTCCAGTTGATAACAGAGAAGAACCTCTTCAATTCCAAGTAGCACTACTTGATTATAATGACTATGTTGGAAGAATTGGAATTGGACGTGTTTTCCGTGGTACAATGAGAGTTGGACAACAAGTAGCTTTAATGAAACTAGACGGTTCTGTTAAACAATTCCGCGTTACAAAAATCTTTGGATTCTTTGGATTGAAAAGAGAAGAAGTACAGGAAGCTATAGCAGGAGATTTAGTAGCGGTTTCTGGAATGGAAGATATTAATGTAGGTGAAACAGTTTGTCCGGTAGAACATCAAGAAGCACTTCCAGTTTTAAGAATTGATGAGCCTACTCTACAAATGACATTCTTAGTCAATAATAGTCCATTTGCTGGTAGAGAAGGTAAGTACATCACAGCTAGAAAAGTGGAGGAACGTCTGCGTGCCCAGCTTCAAACGGACGTAAGTTTACGTGTTGAAAATACAGAATCTCCAGATGCTTGGGTTGTTTCCGGACGTGGAGAGCTGCATTTATCCATTTTAATTGAAAATATGCGACGTGAAGGTTATGAGTTACAGGTAAGTAAACCAGAAGTTATTGTAAAAGTAATTGATGGTGTTCGATGTGAGCCAGTAGAGCGTGTGCAAATAGATGTACCTGAAGAGAACACAGGAGCTATTATGGAATCAATGGGTGCCCGTAAAGGGGAAATGCTCGATATGATCAATAATGGTTCAGGACAAGTTCGACTTATTTTCATGGTACCGGCACGTGGACTAATCGGGTATACAACTGAATTTTTAACGCTAACTCGCGGTTTTGGAATCATTAATCATACCTTTGATAGTTATCAACCAATGGCTCAAGGTCAAGTTGGTGGACGTCGTCAAGGTGTTCTTGTTTCAATGGAAACAGGTAAGGCATCAACGTATGGAATTATGCAGGTTGAAGATCGTGGAGTAATCTTCGTTGACGCAGGAACTGAAATTTATGAAGGAATGATCGTTGGGGAGCATAATCGAGAAAACGACATTACCGTTAATATTACAAAAGTCAAGCATGCTACAAATGTTCGCTCAGCAACGAAAGATCAAACAAACGTCATGAAGAAACCTCGTATTATGACATTGGAAGAATCTTTAGAGTATTTAAACGACGATGAGTATTGTGAAATTACACCAGAATCAATCAGACTTCGTAAAAAGATCCTTGATAAAGGTGAAAGAGAAAGAGTTTCGAAAAAGAAGAAAACTGTTTAAAAGTTGTACATTAAAGGGGAGTAATGGAGAATGTTGGATATTACTGAACGCCTGACTTTTTTCGCTGCATTGTTCAAAGTCGATGATAACCCTAAATTAGGAATGTGGCTTCTATATATAACTGTCATCGTTTTATGTGTGATTGTGTTCAAATTAGGATTTGCAAGAAAGCTACCCTTGTTACAAAATGTTATCATTTATGCTTTCTTAGTGTTTGGATGTACAATCTTAACTTTCTTTGCAGTCTTTTTACCGATTGCAGAGGGTCTTGTTGTAGCAGCGTTAATTTTGATTATATATAAAATCCGCTTACATCAGGAAAGAAAACATCGAGAGCATGGAAATGAAGCGTAAAGGGGAAGCGTATGGATTCTATACAAGATGCAATCTATAATTGGTTAACGATTAAAGTCGTAATTGATGCACGTCCAGATGACACGGCAGCTATTGAAACCGAAAAAATGTTCTATGACATTTTATTAGAAAAGCATAATCTTTCTAATATCGAGGTTTCCCAGGATGAAGACATGTATTATGTAGACTTTGACAAGCAGGGTGAAAGAAAAAAGCAGAGATTTCCCCGAGAATTGATTGATGTGATGTTGAATCACATTAATCAACAACCAGAAAAATATCGAAACTACCCATTATAAAAAA
>NZ_HE978511.1:263497-558757 GCF_000311725.1 Robertmurraya massiliosenegalensis JC6 | reverse complement strand
GTTTTTTTATTGTTTTATCGATTCACCAATCATCCTCTTCGTTATTAGAACGATATAGTTTGAAGTTCCCTGTGGCAATTCTTTCGTTTGTTCGTTCCGTAATTCTTGTTTCACAGGATTTGCACATAAATGTATGGATAGGACGATTTCGTAATTTCTTTGCTTGGACAGAATGATCCTCAATGGATTCTATTTGGTCACAAATGACGCATTTTACTCTCATATTTACACCTCTTCATTTTACTAGACGGCAGTGTTTTCATGTTCCTAGTATACCATCCTTACTAGTAAATGTCTTATCTTCTAAATGAACTGTGATGAATATGAAGAGCTAATTTTTACAAATTTTATCCTTTAACACATGTTTTTTAACATATTTCAATTAAAATTTGTGATAACATGGTTATAATATACTATTGGGATGGTACGGTAGGAGGGATAGGAATGGCCAATCAAGTGGAGCCCATTTTAATCAAACCATTGCTAGATGAGTTGAAAAAAGAACGCTTTGTGACAATAGCAACTGTTGATTATGAAACAGGTGGACCGAACGTTAATGCGATTTCATGGATTTATGCTAAGGACGAGAAGACGATTTTCTTTGCTGTCGATAGTCGTTCTAGAATTGTGCAAAATATCCAAGAAAACAATCAGGTCGTACTTAATGTGATCGTCAATGAAAGCACATATTCCATTAGTGGAGAAGCGTTTCTTGTTGTAGATACAATGGATAATGTACCACTGAAGTTAGCTTTAGCAAAGATAAAAGTTTTAGAAGTCAGGGATGTCATGTTCTACGGCTCAAAAATTATAGTAGAGCCACAATATGATAAAACCTATGATCTTGATGCTGCATTACGATTAGACCGTCAAGTCATGGATGAAATGAAAAGAGCTTAGCCAAATTAAAAGGCTAAGCTCTTTTGTCATTAATCTAAATGATGGTTCGATTGTTCTTTCTGTTTCTCCTCTAATTGTTCAGATTGAGAGTTGTTTAGCTTTTCCTTTGGTTTATCGACAGTATTTTCTTTCGTATCCGGCTCGACCATATCCGCAGGGACTTCAGGCATTAGTCTCCCAGAGATATCAGCAAGCTCATTAAAAATCCCTTGCACTGGTTTACCATCTCGTATATCATCGGCAATTTCTCTAATTCTTGCAGTCATATCTGGGTCAGCTACAACAACGGCACGAGCACCGTGTGGATCTTTTTTCAAGCTCTCTGCTACAGAATATTTAATGGATCCGACTTCAGAACGTTCAAGATCTTCATTGACGTCAATACCAACAACAGCATAATTTCCAAGTACAACAGCAGTGGCATCATTAACATTAGGGATACTTGAAGCTAAGTCGACGAGATGCTGAGCGATCTCTTGTCCACTTTTCCGGTCCACATTTTGAATCGTAGAGTTTTTAACATTAAGTGCCTGTTGCTGCCCGTTATTCGGTTCGTTTGCTTCGTTTCGATTTGCTCCACAACCTGAGATTAGGAGTAATAGAATGATCATGATCACCCATTTTTTCATCATGAATGGCACCTCCTATATGATTTGAAAGTCATACGATTGATGTACTAGTTCTCCATTTGATTCTGCTTACAAAAGGAATCCTTATGATTATTGTGTAAAATTTCTTCTATCTTTATGCGAGAAAACATATATTTTACAAAGTTCTACCTATCCAACGGTTGGCTTATTGCAAACAGGTTGCTAAAAAAATACGGATTAAAACCTAAAAAAAGACCTATGAGGAGCAGGAGGCATAGACTTGACAAAAATTTATGTGTTAGATACAAATGTCTTGTTGCAAGACCCATATTCCATATTTTCATTTGAAGACAATGAAGTGGTTATTCCAGCAGTTGTACTCGAAGAAGTGGACTCAAAAAAACGCAATATGGACGAGATTGGAAGAAATGCGAGACAAGTATCAAGACTCATTGACGGCTTAAGACAAGCCGGTAAGCTGCATGAAAAAATACCTCTTGAAAATGGCGGTGCGTTGCGAATCGAATTGAATCATCGCTCATTTCACCAGCTTCAGGATATTTTTGTGGAAAAAACAAATGATAACCGAATATTGGCGGTTGCGAAAAATTTATCCCTTGAAGAAGAAACAAAATTGGATGGAAAACGAGTCATTTTAGTTAGCAAAGATGCACTTGTCAGAGTAAAAGCAGATGCAATTGGCCTTTATTCGGAAGACTTTCTCAGTGATCGGGTAATCGAAAATGACCATATTTATACAGGGATCGTCGAACAATTTGTAGACATCACTGTTTTGAATAGCTTTTATGAGAAAAAGGAGCTTCCTCTTTCAGAACTTGGGAATATATCTCTGTACCCAAATCAGTTTTTACTGATGAAGGACACACTAGGCTCCTCCACTTCTGCGATTGGAATGGTGGATCAAAGTGGAAATTACGTAAAAAAGCTAATATTTGACCATGATCACATTTGGGGCATTCGTTCGCGCAATGCGCAACAAACAATGGCAATTGAATTATTGTTGAGAAAGGACGTTCCATTAGTTACGTTAATTGGAAAAGCTGGTACTGGAAAAACATTATTAGCATTAGCGGCAGGATTGATGCAGACGGAGGATTATGGCGATTACAAAAAATTATTAGTTGCAAGACCGATCGTCCCTGTTGGAAAGGATTTAGGCTTTTTACCTGGAGAAAAGGAAGAAAAACTTCGTCCGTGGATGCAACCGATATATGACAATCTAGAATTTTTATTTAATGTTAAAAAGCCAGGGGAATTGGATGCAATTCTAGCAGGTATGGGTTCAATTGAGGTAGAGGCTCTCACATATATTCGTGGAAGAAGTATTCCTGATCAATTCATTATCATTGATGAGGCTCAAAATCTCACCAAGCATGAAATAAAGACAATTCTGACAAGGGTAGGAGAAAGAAGTAAAATTGTGTTAATGGGGGATCCAGAGCAAATTGACCATCCATATTTAGATGCGTACAACAACGGTCTTACATATGTTGTTGAGAAATTTAAAAATGAACCGATTGCAGGTCATGTAAAACTCTACAAAGGGGAAAGATCTGGACTGGCACAACTAGCGGCAGACTTACTCTAAAAATAATAAAGGGATTTTCGCCAACATTGTTGCTATTAAGTCATAGATAGGAGAATAAAGCCCTATTATGACTCGTTAAATGAGGATCAAGTAAGCAAAAAGTGCCTCGTAAAAAAAATCTGTGTTCAAAAACTTCATTTGAGGGGTAATGTCGGCCTCAGATTTTTTTCGGAGAAAAAAATTTGGACATATACGAAAAAACCACAATCATTACGAAAACAGCATTTATAAAAGACGATGTCCTAATTCGTGAAAAGGACATCGTCTTTTACATTATTCAATTTTAAATGATACGACGTTCTTTATTGGATTTTCATAGTTAGAGCCATCTCCATAATAACAATGGATAGGTCCATCTTCTCTCAGTGGTTTCCCATCCTTTGAGAATCCAAGAACCATTTTCTCTGCTACTGTTAACGGAATGGTGACCATACCATCAACTGTTTCAATGACAAGATTTTTAGCATTCTCACTAACTTCTGCGTTCGTTAGGAATGGTTTAAATGGAATACAAAAAGTACCTGTTAGAAGCTCTTCCTTTAAATACTTTTTCTCTGTTTTCAAAGTAGGTGGTACAACAGCACCTTCTATAATTTCTCGATCCCAATGCTTGGAGACTTCCTTCGTATATTCCTCAAGCGTATCCTTTTCTTCTTGTTGCTCATGGAAATACGTATGTAAGTCTTGACGTCTATCATCAAAAATCCAAACACTTGGATCTAAAGTAATGGTATATTTTACATTTCCAGATAACATAACGATTGATTCCATCATATCCCCCCTATTTCTATATAGTCATTATACTGATAATAAATGAATATGTCATATTTTCAGTTTTTTTGGCACATTCGTAGGAAGCTACAGTGTCTATCTTAATCTACTTGCATTTTTCCTCTTATAAGGTTAGAATTTATAGAAGGATAATCGCTCGGAAACGGGGGGATCAAGTTGGCGTCAGAAATGATAATCGATCATCGTGAAAAAGCAAATGCCCTGTTAAAGGCTGATGCTGATAAAATATTGAAGCTCATTAAAGTTCAAATGGATAATCTTACAATGCCGCAATGCCCTTTATATGAAGAGGTGTTGGATACGCAAATGTTTGGGTTATCTCGAGAAATAGATTTTGCCGTTCGCCTCGGTTTAGTGGAGGACAGAGTAGGGAAATCTATTCTTGATGAATTAGAAAGAGAACTTTCAGCTTTGCATGAGGCTTCACAAAAAAAATAAATAGTCATTCCTTCTTTGTTTTTATAAGAAGCGGTAGGAAGAAACGTGTATTTACACGATAAAGACTAAATAAAAAACTCAAACGTTACGGTAGGATCGTTTGAGTTTTTTTACATATCGCTTTTCATTTACTGAAATTTCGAATGAATGTTTAATAGAATAATGGAGATAAGGAAGGATTGTATGCTAAAGAAAGTACTTAAATCATACGATTATTCACTCATAATTGTCGTTATATTACTATCTATATTTGGTCTTGTTATGATCTATAGTGCAAGTATGGTAACCGCGATTCAAAGATATGGTTTTGAGAGTGATCATTTTTTCGTTAGGCAACGAATATTTTTGCTTGGTGGACTAGTCGTGTTTTTATTTTTTGCTATTGTTCCGTACAAGCTCTATCTAAATAACAAGGTATTAGTTCCCATCTTCTTACTTTCACTCATTTCATTAGTTGGAGTATTAAAGTTCGGTACGATTGCTGGAAATGCCCGAAGTTGGTTTGAATTTGGTCCGATTCGACTTCAACCGTCTGAATTTGTAAAAGTGGCCGTTATCGTTTATTTGGCTGCAGTATACGCCAAAAAACAACAGTACATAAATCAGTTTAATAAGGGAGTTCTTCCTCCATTAGTATTTATCATCCTCGTTTCCTTTTTAATTGCGGAGCAGCCAGATTATGGTACCGTCGCAATCATACTTTTAATTTCGGGAACGATTATTATTTCATCTGGAATGAATTTTAAAAGTATCCTTAAACTCGGAGCTTTAGGTGGAGTGATGTCCATCCCACTCGTTCTATTCTTAAGTGATAAAATTTTCTCCGAAACTCGACTCGATAGATTTAAAGTTCTGTTAGATCCGTTTGCTGAAGGTGTTGCCGAAGAAAGTGGCTATCATTTAATCAATTCTTTCTATGCCATTGGTGGTGGTGGAATGGATGGTCTTGGATTAGGGCAAAGTATTCAGAAATTAGGATATTTACCAGAACCACATACCGACTTCATTATGGCTGTTATTTCTGAGGAACTTGGAGTATTCGGAGTAGGGTTTGTCCTCTTGTCTTTAAGCTACATTGTTTTAAAGGGGATTTTTATTGGTTTAAAAGGAAAAGATCCATTTGGAAGTCTATTGGCGATCGGTATAGCAAGTATGATTGGGATTCAAACATTTATCAATTTGGCGGGGATTTCAGGAATTTTCCCTCTTATGGGGATTCCGCTTCCATTTGTCAGCTATGGTGGCTCATCATTGTTGCAGTTATCGATTGCAATGGGAATTTTAGTCAATGTCTCTATGTTTGTAAATTATGAAGAAAAATATAAATTAAAGGACAGCAATGAGGTCCATGTCGTTCCTGCTAGTAAAAATAGAGGATTTAAGGCTTGAAGGTTGAAAATGAGCGATGCGAATTATGACTGATTTGTGATGAAAAAAGACAAGTTTTCTGCTTGTTTTTTTTTCTATCGTTGTGAAAATCAGTATACCTATAGTAGAATAAAATAATAAAATTTTATATATTTCCACAATTGAAACATTGGTCACATTTTTTTATAAAGGACCAAATATACCCGATCATATATATTGCTAGTATGCTATAAAATTCATGCTGGCTAAGATCATTCTGCGAAAAAAATATCGTGAAAAATGAGGTGTTCTGATGGTGAAAAAGATTAACAAGGTTTTAGTTGCCAATAGAGGAGAGATTGCCATTCGGGTATTACGCGCATGTACTGAATTGAATATTCGTACCGTGGCTATCTACTCGAAAGAAGATTCCGGTTCATACCACCGTTACAAAGCTGATGAAGCTTATCTTGTAGGCGAAGGGAAAAAACCTATAGATGCTTATCTCGATATAGATGGAATAATTGAAATTGCCAAAGCAAGTGATGTAGATGCGATCCATCCGGGGTATGGTTTCTTATCTGAGAATATCCATTTTGCACGAAAATGTGAGGAAGAGGGCATTATTTTTATTGGCCCAAAATCACACCATTTGGATATGTTTGGGGATAAAGTAAAAGCTCGTGTACAAGCACAAAAAGCTCAAATTCCTGTTATACCTGGAAGCGATGGACCTGTATCCGCTGTAGATGAGGTTATTGAATTTGGGAAAAAGTATGGTTTTCCAATTATTATTAAAGCATCACTGGGCGGTGGTGGCCGCGGAATGCGGATTGTTAAAAGCCTAGAAGAAGTGGAACAAGCCTATGATCGGGCAAAGTCTGAAGCAAAAGCTGCATTCGGAAATGATGAAGTGTATGTGGAGAGATTTATTGAGAATCCAAAGCATATCGAGGTCCAAATTATTGGAGATGAAGTCGGCAATATTGTCCATTTGTATGAACGTGATTGTTCCGTACAACGTCGCCATCAGAAAGTAGTTGAAGTTGCACCATGTGTTAGCATTTCCAACTCATTAAGGGAAGAAATTTGTGATGCAGCAGTCAACTTAATGAAAAATGTTCAATACTTAAATGCTGGAACTGTCGAGTTTTTAGTCGCAAACGATGAATTCTTCTTTATAGAAGTCAATCCACGTGTCCAAGTAGAACATACGATTACAGAGATGATTACCGGTATTGATATTGTTCAGTCGCAAATATTAGTTGCTGAAGGTCATTCATTACATTCTGAATTAGTCGCAATACCAGAGCAAAAGGATATTAAAATCCATGGTTATGCGATTCAGTCTCGAGTAACGACAGAAGATCCATTAAACAACTTTATGCCTGATACAGGGAGAATTAATGCTTATCGCTCAGGTGGGGGATTTGGCGTACGTTTAGATGCAGGAAATGGCTTTGCAGGTGCGATTATTACTCCGTTTTACGATTCTTTACTTGTGAAACTTTCGACACATGCGATGACGTTTGAACAAGCAGCGTCAAAAATGGTGAGAAATTTACAAGAATTTCGAATTCGCGGCATTAAAACGAATATCCCGTTCCTGGTCAATGTGGTCAAACATAAGAAATTCAGGTCAGGTGAATACGATACTTCTTTTATCGATAAGACACCTGAGCTATTTTTATTCCCTGTTAGTAAGGACCGCGGGACTAAAATGCTTACATATATCGCAAATGTCACAGTCAATGGTTTTCCAGGGATCGATAAGAAAAAACGTCCTGTTTTTGAGACACCAAGAGTTCCGAAGCTGAAATTAACCGATCCTTATCAAAATGGAACAAAGCAAATATTAGATGAAAAAGGTGCAGAAGGGTTAGTAGATTGGGTTAAAAATCAAGAAAAAGTATTGCTAACTGATACGACATTCCGAGATGCCCATCAATCTTTATTAGCTACTCGTGTCCGAACAACGGATATTAAACATATTGCTGAGCCGACAGCAAAGCTGCTACCAGAAATGTTCAGTTTTGAAATGTGGGGCGGGGCAACCTTTGATGTTGCTTATCGTTTTTTAAAAGAGGATCCATGGGAGAGACTGTTAACTGTCCGAAAGCAAATCCCTAATGTATTGCTACAAATGCTTTTAAGAGCATCAAATGCGGTAGGTTACAAAAACTATCCTGATAATGTAATAAGAGAATTTGTTGAGAAATCAGCTTATGCAGGAATTGATGTCTTCCGAATCTTCGATAGCCTAAACTGGGTTAAAGGAATGGAAGTTGCGATTGACGCAGTCAGACAAACGGGAAAAATTGCTGAAGCAGCTATTTGCTATACTGGAGATATATCAGACCCTTCCAGAAAAAAATATGATTTAAATTACTATAAGAGTTTGGCGAAGGAATTGGAACAACAAGGAGCGCATATTCTTGGTATAAAAGATATGGCTGGCCTCTTGAAACCACAAGCTGCATACACATTAATTTCTGAATTAAAGGAAACAGTGGATATTCCCATTCATCTTCATACACATGACACAAGTGGGAATGGTCTATTCACTTATGCAAAGGCGATAGAAGCAGGAGTGGATATCGTCGATGTTGCCCTTAGTACAATGGCGGGCTTAACCTCTCAGCCAAGTGCAAATTCATTGTACTATGCCCTTGAAGGAACAAAGCGTAAACCAGATGTTGACATCTTTGCTTTAGAACAGTTATCTCATTATTGGGAAGATGTCCGTAAATACTATCAGGATTTCGAGAGTGGCATGATGGCACCACATACAGAGATTTATCAACACGAAATGCCTGGTGGACAATATAGTAACCTTCAGCAACAGGCTAAAGCAGTCGGTCTTGGTGATCGATGGGATGAAGTAAAGGAAATGTATGCCTGTGTCAACCAAATGTTTGGTGATATTGTAAAAGTTACACCTTCTTCAAAAGTGGTTGGTGATATGGCGTTATATATGGTTCAAAATGAATTATCGGTTGACGATGTTCTTGAAAAAGGGGAAAGCCTAGATTTCCCTGACTCTGTTGTCGAGTTATTTGAGGGCTATCTTGGTCAACCAGCAGGTGGATTCCCGAAAGAATTACAACGAGTCATTTTAAAAGGGAAAGAACCGATCGTTGTTCGTCCAGGTGAATTATTAGAGCCTGTCGATTTTGAGGCTACCAAGGCTGAGTTATATAAAGAACTTGGAAGGCCTGTAACCAGCTTTGAAGCAATCGCACATGCCCTTTATCCAAAAGTATTTAAAGAATATATTAGCACTGTCGAAAAATTTGGTGATGTTTCGGTCTTGGATACGCCTACTTTCTTATATGGAATGAGACTTGGAGAAGAAGTAGAAGTTGAAATTGAACGAGGAAAGACGTTAATCGTTAAATTAGTATCAATCGGACAACCGCAACCAGATGGTACAAGAGTCGTCTACTTTGAGTTAAACGGACAGCCTCGCGAGGTTATCGTCAAAGATGAAAGTATTAAATCTACAGTTGCTTCGAAAGTGAAAGCGGACCCTAAAAATGATCAACATATTGCTGCTTCGATGCCAGGCACAGTGATTAAAGTGATCGTTGAAAAAGGGGAAAAGGTTGAAAGAGGAGACCATCTCATGATTACTGAGGCAATGAAGATGGAAACGACCGTACAGGCTCCGTATTCCGGTGTTGTAAAGGATATATATGTTTCCAATGGGGAAGCAATCCAGACCGGAGACTTATTGATTGAGTTGACCAAATAAGAAGCAGAAAAATGCTAGGTCAAAAAGTCGATGGTAGTTTGGAGTGTATAAATTCCCTCGCAGTTGGCGGATCGCTATGAAAGAATAACAGGAAAAATTCCGCTTAATGAGCAACCATCGTGAAAAAGAGCCGAAATAACAGGAAAATTTCCTGCTATTCCCTGAAAAAATGCCAAAATAAACGCTTTTGCCCTCCATAAGCGGAAAATCTTCCGTTATTTCTCCTAAAAGGGACTCCGTTGAGGAGTTAACAGGAAAAATTCCGCTTAAGGGCGAGGGATGATTGGAGCAAATTAGGGTCTTTTTAGACAAAGTGGAAATCGATTGGATTCTTGAAAGCTAATTGGCGTTTCACTCGATTTTTTGTACGAGGAAAATCGATGGGCTTGCGTTAATGGCTAAATGAACAGACAAAAATAGAGAAAGGTGAATTCGAGTACCCTCAGGATTCACCTTTCTCTTTATTAGAAGCTAGTTATGTTCCAGCCTCTTTATTGTTCAGGATTAATCGTAATGGTGTCTTTTTGTTTTAATAAGATTTCATTTTTCTTACTTCTTGATGTTAAGAGAATAAAATAGCTTAAGACACCGAAAAGGCAGGAAATAAAAAATGCGTGTGATAGCGCAATAAATAAATTCAATCTTGTTAAAACAACTAATGCTCCTGATGTTACTTGGAGAGAAACAAGGGTACATGCTACGAGCCAACCCCAATAGACAACTTTTTGATGCCTGTAATGCTTAATTGCTAGATAGGTGATATAGGCGATCCAAATGAAGATTAAGCCTGCAGCAAAACGATGACCCATTTGCACCCACTCGTGAAAAGAGTTAGGTATATTTGGTTCGGTATTAATGCACAACGGCCAATCCCGACACACTAAACTGGCATTCACGTGCCTAACTAGTGCTCCAGTATAGACAACAACAAAGCTATATAATGTTACTCCAATAATATGCTTTCGCATTCTGCTGTCTAAAATAAGCTTGTCTGCCTCAAATTTCTTATCTACTTCAAAAATCAATAATGTTAGAAGAAATACTGCAGCAAAGGATATGAGAGAGACGCCAAAGTGAATCGCTAGTATGAAATCAGATTGACCCCAAATGACAGCTCCTGCACCAATTAAGCCCTGTAGTACTAAAAAGGAGAAAGAAAGTAAGGAGAGAAATTTCGTCTCGCGTATATGTCCAATTGCTTTCCATGACCAATAAGACAAAATAAGTACCATCAAACCGACTGTTCCAGACACCACTCTATGAGCTAATTCGATAACCAATTCTATCGTTATATCAGTAGGAATGAGTTGACCATTACATAACGGCCATGAACGACCACAGCCCATTCCTGATTCTGTTTTAGTCACTAGCGCCCCGCCGAGAAGAATGAGTAACATACCAATCGTTGTAAGCACTGCAAACCATTTTAGTGACTTTCTCAATTTCATACACCTACTTTAATAAAAATCAATTTGTCATCCTATAAACCATATCACGAATATTTTATCAAAAGAATAGATCTTGCATTTTTTCATACCACTTTTTTGATAGTACACAAAAAAAATGAAATTTACAATGGTATATGAATTTATCACCATTATTATAGTAAAAAGGTTGCAAAATGAATAAGAGTTTGCTAGAAATATATAAGAGTTAAATTTGATGGATAAATGCTTTTAGCTCTTTTATATTTTTGTATGAAAATATTTAAGTGAAGATGTATTCCTTTACATATATTATCTTGGTGTTTTTTGTGAATGTAATATTGTTATCGTAAGAAAACAACGGAGAAATCATGAAGTTTTCTTCAAAGTTCACAAAAATGGCAAAAAATATTCAAAAAATGTTCACAGATCATGCTAAAATATGGTTTAATAAAAGAGACAGAAACCCTTATACAATAACGATGTTTAATAACATTAACACTATGTCAATAGTGAAAAAATTATCCTGAAAAAAATTTGCAGGATTGCCTCGTGTCCGTTGCGAATATAGTGATATAGACAATGGTATTTGTGATAGGTTTTTTAGGAGGAAAAAAAATGAGTGATTTGAGGGCTTTAAGTGAAATGCCATCACCTAATTGTGAACAAGGTATACAAGGAACTGTGCCGAAGACAAATGCTTGGAAGGATTTTTTAGCCCTAATCAAAGTTGGAATTGTCAATTCCAATATGATTACCACCTTTACAGGCCTTTGGCTAGCGCTTTATTTTACGAACACGAGTTTTTTAGCGAGCCTTGACATCATTTTCTTTACGTTAGCAGGTTCCGCTCTTATTATTGCCGGTTCTTGTGCCATTAATAATTTCTATGATCGAGACATCGATCCATTAATGGAACGAACAAAGACAAGACCTACCGTAACAGGAAAGGTAAGTGGAACAGCGACTTTGTTGTTGGGAGTGGCTTTTGTCGCAGTTGGTATTATCTTTCTTTTACTGACAACGTTTACAGCAACATTGATTGGTATTGTCGGGATTGTAAGCTATGTATTTCTATATACGATGTGGACTAAAAGAAAATATGTATCGAACACGATCGTTGGAAGTATATCTGGAGCTGTACCCCCTTTAATTGGATGGGCAGCTATTGATCCGAGTCTCGATGTCATTGCTTGGAGCTTATTTTTCATCATGTTCGCATGGCAACCACCTCATTTTTATGCACTCGCAATGAGAAGGGTGGAGGAGTATCGGGCAGCTGGTATCCCTATGCTTCCTGTGATTAAAGGTTTCGATGTGACAAAGAAACATATCCTTGCTTGGGTCATCATATTATTTCCAGTACCATTTTTATTAACTTCCTTAGGTATACCTTTTTTAATACTAGCTACCCTATTAAATATAGGCTGGCTATTCATTGGAATAAATGGATATCGGAAAAAAGATGACATCAAGTGGGCCAAGTCGATGTTTGTATACTCATTACAATATATGACTATTATGTTTGTAGCTATGGTAATTGTCACACTTGTGTAGATTTTTTTTCATCATTTGTTTCTTACATAGAATTACTGTTTCAGTTTTAGTAAAAATTAAAGAGATAATAAAGTAACAACCAATTATTGGGAGAATTTTTCTTTACGTTTTAAGTAAAGGGGATTTATCTATAAATATTTTTCAAGAGAGTTAATTTCATAAAGCACCTGCTGATGACAACGACTTCCGCAAAAGGCATTGATTTTAGCATGAAGTGTTTATGGAATTCTTGACATTTCATTGGAATCGTAAATCGTTTTCAAACGATGATTAGACTTTGTGAAATTTTCTCATCCAAATTCAAATATTTTCTGTATGAAAGAGGGGTATGTTCAAACTATGAAAAAGCTAGCAAAATGGCGTCTGTTCTCTTTATTAGCGTTTATGGCGCTCATTCTTTCTGGTTGTGGCAAACCGTATTTATCAACGCTTCAACCGGCTGGTGAGGTTGCTCAAAGTCAATATGAGCTGATGAAATTAAGTACGATCATAATGGTTGGGGTAATTGCGATCGTAACAATCATCTTTTTAGTTGTTGTTTTCCGTTTTAAACGGAAAGATGAACAAATTCCTAAGCAAGTGGAAGGTAGTCATAAATTAGAAATTATCTGGACTGTTATTCCAATTTTATTATTACTTGTTTTGGCTGTCCCAACGGTAGTGGAAACATTCAGACTTGCAGATGTGTCCGCAATGGACGAGGTTAATGAAGAAGGCGAAAAAGACGCACTAGTAGTAAATGTTCGTGCAAATCTTTATTGGTGGGAGTTTGAATATCCAAATCAAAAGATCGTAACAAGCCAGGAACTAGTTGTTCCAACAGACGAGAAGGTTTATTTCAACTTGAAAGCATCGGATGTGAAGCATTCATTCTGGATTCCATCAATTGGTGGAAAGATGGATACAAACACTGATAACGTTAATAAATTTTGGTTGAATTTTGATTCTGAAGGTGCTGAAAAAGCTGGAGAGCTGTTTTATGGAAAATGTGCAGAGCTTTGTGGTCCATCCCATGCATTAATGGACTTTAAAGTAAGAGCCCTTCCTAATGACGAATTCGATCAATGGGTTGCATCGATGCAAGCTGTTGAAGAGCCTGTTGAAACAGAAGTTGCTCTTGAGCAAGAAGGTCAAGCGCTTTTCAATGAAAGCTGTATTAGCTGTCATGCTGTGACACCAGGAAATGATACACCAGAAGCAGCTCGAGTGGCCCCAAATTTAACTAATTTTGGTGAGCGAGCTTATGTAGCGGGAATATTAGAAAATAACGAAGAAAACATTAAAAAGTGGTTAGCTGACCCTGAAACAGTGAAGCCAGGAAACAAAATGAGTAAAACTTACGGAAAATTAACACCTCAACAAATTGATGCTTTAACGGCTTATTTAATGAGCTTAAAAGTAGAGGAATAACCGTATTTATTTACTGTAAATGACAAATTAGAACGATAAATGACCTTAATTATATTCTTTGTATAGCTAGGGGATTAGTTTTTCAAAGGGAGGTAAAATTGTGAGTACGTACGCTCAGAAAAAGGGGTTCGGAGCAACAATTTGGGACTATTTAACAACTGTTGACCACAAGAAAATAGCGATTCTGTACTTTATCGCAGGAGGATTCTTTTTCGTTGTTGGTGGTCTCGAAGCGATGTTCATCCGAATTCAGCTAGCAGTACCGAATAGCGATTTCGTTAGTGCTGGACTTTTTAATCAAATATTAACGATGCATGGTACAACGATGATTTTCTTGGCTGCAATGCCATTGTTATTTGGGTTTATGAATGCGGTTATGCCGTTACAAATAGGTGCTCGTGATGTTGCGTTTCCTTTCATTAATGCACTTGGATTTTGGTTATTCTTCTTTGGGGGAGTATTCTTAAATCTATCATGGTTTCTAGGCGGAGCTCCTGATGCTGGCTGGACGTCATATGCATCACTTGCTCTTGAATCTGGAGGACATGGAATTGATTTCTACTTATTAGGTTTACAAATATCTGGTGCTGGTACATTAATGGGGGGAATTAACTTCCTCGTAACGATCATTAATATGCGTGCACCGGGAATGACTTATATGCGTATGCCTTTATTCACTTGGACAACATTTGTGGCATCAGCATTAATTCTATTTGCGTTCCCTCCATTAACAGTAGGGATCTTCTTATTAATGTTTGATAGACTATTTGGTTCCAATTTCTTCGTTACTGCTGCTGGTGGTAATACGATCATTTGGGAGCACTTATTCTGGATTTTTGGACACCCTGAAGTATACATTCTTGTACTTCCTGCATTTGGTATTTTTTCGGAAATTATTCCTGTTTTTTCAAGGAAAAGACTTTTTGGTTACTCATCTATGGTGTTTGCAACAGTCTTAATCGGTTTCTTAGGATTCATGGTTTGGGCTCACCATATGTTTACAGTTGGACTTGGGCCGATTGCCAATGCAATCTTTGCCGTTGCAACGATGGCTATTGCTGTTCCAACGGGGATAAAAATATTTAACTGGCTCTTTACGATGTGGGGAGGAAGTATTAAATTTACTACCCCGATGCATTATGCAGTAGCCTTTATTCCTTCATTCTTAATGGGGGGAGTTACAGGGGTTATGTTAGCAAGTGCTGCAGCAGATTATCAGTACCATGATACGTATTTTGTTGTTGCTCACTTCCACTACGTAATTGTCGGTGGTGTTGTATTTGCTATTCTAGGTGGTACAGCATTCTACTGGCCAAAAATGTTCGGTACAATGTTAAATGAAACATTAGGAAAAATCACATTCTGGTTATTCTTTATCGGTTTCCACTTAACATTCTTTATCCAACATTTCTTAGGTCTTTGGGGAATGCCTAGACGTATTTTCACATTCCTTAAAGGGCAAGGTTTTGAAACTGCGAACTTTGTTAGTACGGTCGGAGCATTCTTTATGGCCGCAGCGACGATTGTGTTAGTCGTAAACATTATTATCACAACGGTTAAAAATGAAAAAGTGGGCAATGACCCATGGGGTGATGGAAGAACACTTGAGTGGGCAATCCCATCTCCACCACCATTTTACAATTTTAAACAGCTTCCATTAGTCCGTGGCTTAGACCCACTTTGGATTGAAAAAATGGAAGGGAAAAAAGGAATGACTCCTGCAGAACCACTTGGAGATATTCATATGCCGAATGCATCTTTTATTCCTTTCGTTATTTCATTCGGACTATTTGTTGCAGCATTTGGAGCGATGTACCGACTTGATCATGGATGGGGATTACCGGTTTTAATCATCGGACTAGCGATTACATTCGGTTCAATGTTCTTACGTTCTATAAAGGATGACCATGGCTTCCATATTCATAAGGAAGACTTAATGGATGAAGATGATGATAAGGGGGTTAAGGCATAATGCAAGCTGAAGAAAAAATGACACTTGAAAAATGGCCTGCGGCGCCTGAAAAGCAAACCCTTGAAGCAAAGAATAAATTCCTTGGATTTTGGTTGTTTCTTGGCGGGGAGACGGTGCTATTTGCCTCTCTCTTCGCAACGTACCTTGCCTTAAAAGATAAGGTTCCAAGTCCAGATCATGCATTAGCAAAGGATTTATTCGAAATACCGTTAGCCTTTTTAATGACGATGCTTCTATTAACAAGTTCACTGACAAGTGTATATGCAATGTATCACATGAAAAACTTTGAATTTAAAAAAATGCAGTTATGGCTTGGGGTTACTGTCCTTCTTGGACTTGGGTTCCTTGGTTGTGAAATTTATGAGTTTTATCATTATGTACATCACTATGAGCATACATTTACTAGTAGTGCCTTCGGTTCAGCGTTTTACACATTAGTTGGTTTTCATGGTGGGCACGTTGTCTTTGGGTTAGCATGGATTATTACCTTAATGGTCCGTAACGCAAATAGAGGATTAAGTCTATACAATGCACCAAAGTTTTATATCGCTAGTCTTTACTGGCATTTCATCGATGTTGTATGGGTATTTATCTTCTCTGTAGTATATCTAATGGGAATGGTGGGATAAACTATGGAAAATAATCACACGAATACGGAAAATGCGACTGTAGATATCGCTTATCGACGTAAAAAGAATGCTGAGGAAATGAGACATCAGGTTATTACCTTTGCGATGATGATTTTCTTCACAATCGTAGCTTTTGTAGCTGTCGGTGCTGGAATGACAGGCTGGTTTACAATTCCATTCATCCTGTTACTTGCTGCGATTCAAGTTATTTTTCAGCTATATTATTTCATGCATATGAGTCATAAAGGACATGAAGCACCTGCGTTATTCTTGTACTCTGGGTTGCTTGTAGGATTAATTACGGTACTTGCTTTTATGACAATTGTGTGGTGGTAAGAGTAATTGAAAATCGGCTGTATTAGGCCGATTTTCTTTTTTAAGTTATAATAGATTTGAGAGATTCTACTTGGAGAAAAACAATGTTAACTGTTCAATCTCCAATGAAGGAATGAATAGAGGTGAAGGATTCATGTTATCTTTAAATATGTTTGGTTTTAAAGCGTTGTGGAGTCCTTTTTTCTTTGTAGCAATGGTAGCCCTTTTAGTTATCTACTTTCTCATCACTGTAACTTGGAGAAATCGATTTAAGGATTCAGAACCTTTAACGATGAGACAAGGAGTTCTATTTTCCACGGCCGTCATTTTACTTTATGTGATTAAGGGATCGCCGATAGACTTAATGAGCCATCTTATGTTTTATGCGCATATGATTCAAATGGGTGTGTTGTATCTAGTTATTGCACCGCTCTTTATTGTAGGAACTCCGCAATGGATATGGAAGAAAGTGCTGAGTCTTCCAATTGTGCGTCCACTTTTTGCGTTTTTTACAAAACCAATAATCGCTTTAATTTTGTTCAATGGCGTCTTTTCTTTTTATCATATTCCATTGATCTTTGATGTGATCAAGACAGATATGCTTTTACATGCTTCATACACAACTCTATTGTTCTTGATGGCTATTTTTATGTGGTGGCCACTTGTGAACCAGGTAGAAGGGGAAAAAAGATTAAGTGGTGTGAAGAAAATTGGCTACATCTTTGCCGATGGAGTGTTGTTAACACCTGCTTGTGCCTTAATTATTTTCAATGATGTACCGATGTATGCTACATTTTCTGATCCAAGTGCTTGGGCTAAAGCTTTAGAGCTTTGTGTTTCTCCAACCGTTTTATCAACTTTGAGTTTGAGTGGTCCCGAAATGTTTAACTCGATGTCATTGCTGCATGATCAGCAATTGGGTGGAGTCTTAATGAAAGTCATTCAAGAAATCGTTTATGGTGTTGTTCTATTCCAAGTCTTTTTTGAATGGTATAAAAAAGAACAAGAGGAATCAGAGGCTGAGCTTCGTCATTTTGACCCTCAGACAATTAAGTAGTGACATTTGGCACCTTATTCAGGTGCTTTTTTTCTTTTATGCGTAGAAGTGCAAAAAGCTTTGTTCTATGCAATGCAATAATTTCTATTAAATAAATCACATTTTTACCAATAAATATGACAGAATTCGTACACTTTTTATATATTGCCAATTGAAGATTGAAAATGTATGGATAGTCTACTAAAATTAGTCTTATGTAAATAAATTTTACAAAATCGGTATGTGATACATAATTTATTTGGATATGAAGAAAGGAATAAAGTGATGAATTTTAATTTACCTATTTTACCAACAATAAGCACGACGTTTATTGTTTTAAGTGCGATCACAGTGGCGATTGGTTGGAGCCAAATTAGACAAGGAAAAAGAGAAGCTCACCAAAAGACGATGTTTTTAGGTGCAGTATTTGCGATTATTTTCTTTGTCATTTATGCTTCTAGAACGATTTTTATCGGAAACACAGCTTTTGGTGGTCCTGATGATATTAAAATTTACTATACAATCTTTTTAATTTTTCATATCACACTAGCGACAGTAGGTGCGGTTTTAGGAATTATGTCTCTTGTTACAGGATATCAAAAGAAGTTTGCATTTCATCGTAAATTGGGCCCGATTACAAGTTATATTTGGTTTTTTACAGCGATAACAGGCGTTGCAGTTTATTTATTACTTTATGTATTCTATCATGGTGGGGAAACGACATCAGTTATTAAAGCTATTTTAGGGCTATAAAAAAGGCAGTTCCAGTGTCATTGAATGAGACATTGGGCTGCCTTTTTTCTATATTTTAAAATTCATTTTAATAATGCCAGCTTCTTTGGCAGAATTAAAGGCGATAAGTAGTAATGGTCCAATCACGAATCCTAGTATCCCAAGAATTTTTAGACCTAAATACATAGCGATTAATGTCGCTAATGGCGATAACCCGATATGACTTCCCATTACCTTTGGTTCTACCGTTCTGCGAATGATTAATAATACCGCTGCAAGAACCGCTAATTGTGTTCCAAGTGATATATCACCAGTGATTAAATGGAATAAAGCCCATGGGCCTAGAATCACAATTGAGCCGATGATTGGGATAAAGTCAATCAGCCAAAGGATAAGTGCCATTATTAAAGCGATTTCTGGTTTAATAAACAATAAACCAATGAGCGAAACAATGAAGATGATAATACTAACTAAAAATTGAGCTTTAAAGAAGCCAAAAATAACGAAAGAAAGTCTTGATGTCATAAACTGGACTTTTTGAGCTGTTTTTTCTTTCAAGAAAGAATACATTCCATCACGAAGTCTCGGCAACTCTAGTAGGAACAAGAATAGGGCAATCAAGTAGACAAGAAAACTGACCAAATAGTTTGGAATATTCGTTAACAATGACTTTACATTGTCAATATTGACGTAAGCGACCAAATCATTTCTTGTTTTGTTAAGAAAACTTTGGATTTGTTGACTAATTTCTGTCACGACTTCTTTTGGCATATCCTTTGCTGCATTTGCAAAGTCCTTCTCTATATTAAGCCATGCTTTTGTAATCTCATTAATATACATTGGTGCATTTTCAACTAACCGAATGATTTCGGTGATAACTTTTGTTGTGACAAAATATCCACTTACTCCAATGAATAGTAGAAAGAGTAGGAATACGATCAATACAGCGAGTTGTTGATTTAAATTCGTCTTTCTGCGTAACCATTTAACAATTGGATGCAAGAATAATGCTGTAACAAAAGCTACGATCAGTGGAACTGATACAGGTAGAATGAAGTAAAGAAGGGCAGCGACGAGGATTACGATTAATACAATCATGGCCATGCGCTTTGTGAAAAAACTGGACAAGGTAGAACCCCTTTCTAAATAACAATAGTACAAAGATTGGTTGAAGATTGAAAAATTAAACGGAGGTTAAGACATGCTTACCTATATTTTTAAAACTTATAGTTAAATTATAGTATATAAAACAGCATTTAAACAACACGAATTATCTACTCTTTTTCTCTATTATAGATGTATTATCTAATTGAGGTAAAGAAAAAGACTCCACTCAAGCGAATGGGTCTTTTTCTTGTTTTTTTGAAGATAACAGTGAGTTAATTTACGAACTTGTCTATTTCGGCTTTTAATTCAGTTAAGATTTTTTCACATTGGCTTACTAAAGAGCTAGGAAAATCTTCACCTTCTCCGTACTCTACACCATGTGGGTAATAATGCTTCCCTAACAACGGAGTAAGAAGTTGAAGAACCGCTCTGTTCGCACCTACATCCCCTTCAACTGTATAGCCTAGAATGCGAAGGTAAAATACGCCCTCTTTTAATTCGAACTTTCGATCGTAGGATACTCTCTCATAATCCCATTGTTCTGCACGAATTAATCCGTAATTTTCCATTACGTCATCTAAACGTTTTAGATCAGCTTTTACTTTATCGAATCCTAAATTCTCAAATTTCATCTAGATCCCTCCTAAAACAAGTGAAACATAACTCGATTTGAATATCATATGTAGAATTTTACTAAAATAATCCCAAATCTAATAATAGTGGAAAAGTAGAAAAGTTGCAATGACAACGTAAAAGAAAACACACTTCTTTCACATTTCATCCATTCAATATTAATGTTTTTATCTGCTTTGGAAAGACTATTTATGAAGGTATCATTACATCCAAAGCATTGAGGAGGGAAAAAGGTGCAAAAGGTAAGAGATATTATGAGTGATGAAGTGGAATGCTGTACTTTACTCGATAACGTATATGAAGTAGCTGTTAAAATGAAAGAATGGAATGTTGGAGCGATTCCAATTGTTGATGGTGAAAAACTAGTGGGGATGATTACCGACAGAGATCTCGTCATTCGCGGCATTGCTGAGAAAAAACCTGGTTCGACAAAAGTGGAAGAGGTGATGAGTGATGATTTGATAACGGTAACAGCTGATATGACTGCAAAAGAAGCTTCTGATTTAATGGCAGAGCATCAAATAAGAAGGTTACCTGTAGTCGAAGGAAAGAATTTAATCGGAATCGTGTCACTTGGTGACTTTGCTGTTCGAAAAATGATTGACCATCAAGCTGGAAAAGCGTTGTCAGAGATTTCAGAACCCACTGGTGGTGAAGTGCAACACTAACGAGTAGGATGTTGCTGCAATAACCGAAATGGCCCCCTATAAAACATTAGGGGGCTATTTCTATTTATATTCAATTTGAAAGATTTCAAAGAAAATAATAGATGTTATAATCATATTAATATCTACTATATGCATAGAATAATAGAAATTAAATAAATTTCTTGAACAAAAGAAATGAGAGGAGGCAAACCTCTGCGAGCCCTTATTCGAATTCTAGTATTAATTGCGGCAGTATTAGCAGTTGTATTCTACTTAAATCTATCCTTTGGAGAAGAAATTTTAGTAAACGAACATCCAGATACTCCTCAGGAAGATAAAACATTAGTAGAGGAAACAAAAGACGAGACAGATAATCCACAAATCGAGGCTCCCACCACAGGACTAGCTACATTAATTGGCAAGGAAATTTCTTTATTAGAAGAAAGATTGGGTAAGCCTTCAAGAGTTGATGAGTCAGCATACGGTTACGAATGGTGGATTTATAAGAAGAGTTTTCAAGAGTATATTCAAGTAGGTGTGCGTAACGAAAAAGTCGTAACGCTATATGCAATTGGCAATGATGTCGATATCACTCCGTTTAAATTAGGCCAACCTGTAGAAGAAATATATGCGTCCGTACCGATTGGACCGTATATTAGCTTGATGTATGATGGGAGTTCCTATCGTTTTGAGCTAACAGAAAATGATATGAACACTCGTCCACTTGTGCAAATGGGAGATTTTTACGCTCAATTTTACATCGACAAATTCGATGGAACCTTATCAAGTGTAAGATTTATGGATGCAGAAACATTAATCAAATTACAACCGTATGAACTCGCCTATGTAGGTGAGTTGGTAGAAGTCAAGCCTTGGGAGAAGGGAAGCGAAACTGAGATTGCAAATGGAAATGCTGAACAGATTTTTGATATTTCCAATGTGATGCGTGTAAGACATCAATTAAATCCATTGGAAAAAGATGAAATGGTTGCAGAAGTAGCACTAGCTCATAGTATCGATATGTATGAAAGTGACGATTTCTCCCATACTTCGAAAACATCCGGTGAATTATCTGATCGATTAGAGGCGGGTGAGGTGTTTTATCAGCTAGCAGGAGAAAATATCGCAGCTAATTATGCAGACGCACCTGCAGTAATGGAAGGCTGGTTAAATAGTAAAGGACACAGGGAAACCCTTCTAAATGGAGAGTTTACTCATATTGGGGTAGGAGTGTATAATCTCCATTATACGCAGAATTTTATTCAAAAATGGACTGAAAAATAAGTAAAGGTGAGGGCTTGTGATAAGTCCTCACCTTTTAATTTTTATGTTTTTTTTCGATCAATAATAAAGAAGCTCCCGGTAGCTTGGGCTATTTTTTGACCATCAGAGCGAAGGACATCGGCATTAACTAACATCGTTTTTGATCCGTGGTGACTGATTCTTGCTTTGCAGATAATATCATCACCAATGCCTGGGGCTATGTAATTGATCGTAAGTTGAGTTGTGACTCCCGCCTTGTCATTCGGTAGTAGATGATGTACTAAAGCTCCCATAGCCGTATCAATAACGGTCGCAGTTATGCCACCATGAAGGATCTTCAAAGGGTTATTCACCATTGGATGTAATGGAATCTTTATTTCCAAGCCCTCTTCGGTTATTTCATAATCCATGTGAAGTAAACGATTAATATAGGAATGTTCCTTTTTATCCAAACCTTCTAGGACGTGTTCTAAAACATGCAACTCTTCCTCAGTTCCATTTTCAATGATTTGTTGGAAAAGTTTTTTAACTTTCTCGTGCAATAAATTCACCCCATCCAATATGTTCTTCTGCATGATTCACAACATTTAAGACTTTATCATATCGTACCATAGGAGGCATATTTTGATATAGACAAACGAACAACATATAAGTTGATTTTACAGTGTAGCTAATTGATTGATCAGTTGCAGCATGACGTTTGAAATGGATTATCGTATACATGCCCTTTGTTTGAGGTGAAAAAGCATGGAAAAGAAACAACTCCATCCTTCTGTTCAACGATTTAAAGAATTTGTCAAAGAGCATCCCGAAATGGTGATGGAAGTAAGAAAAGGCAAAGCAACATGGCAAGAACTTTTTGAGGAATGGTATTTACTTGGAGAAGAGGACTCACGTTGGAATGAAACAAAAGGAACGAAGGAAAAAGAACAAGATAAAAAAGAGTGGATCCCGCAAATTATGAATGCTGTGAAAAACGTTGATCCGAATCAATTACAAGGACATATAACAAATTTAAGTCAGGCGCTTGGAGCGATACAAGGTATAATTCTACAATTCCAAGGAGGAAAACAAGGACAGACAACGAGCAATAATACAACGAATCAGGCGCCAAATCCATTCCAGTTTAGAAAAGATTAATAAAGGGGGATGGATATGAGGAAAGATATGATGGAAATAATTGATGCAGATCCTGACTTGAAGAGATTTTTACGTGAACAACCTCTTTGGTATCGAAAGCTTGCAAGAAACCCAAATGATTTTCAAGCATTTCAAATTGCAGCCCTGCATTATCATCGAAAAACCATTCCGCATCGTGTTGAAAAATTTTCTAATGGTGTCTATATGGCCTCTATGATGATGAGCATGTTTCAAGCGATGAATAATAATCAATCTTAAAACAACTTTCTCAACCCAAAAGAGAAGGTTGTTTTTTCATGTTCTCATGTTGTAAGAGAGTAAAAAAAGATTTGTTAGCAAACAATATAACTACATTTACATAGTTGCGAGTCTAGAATTGGAAGGGGGACAAACGAATGAAAAGGATTATCGTTGGTATATGTTTGTTATTACTGACAGTAGTGGGATGTCAAAAGGATATGCCTGAACCTGAAGTGAGGTTTACTGTTATTCCAATGAGTACTGTCAATACTGCCCACGATATGCCAGTAACAATTGAGCAGAATAATGAACCTTTTCAGGTACAGCATCATATAAGAGGAACAAGTGTATACGTGGAGTGTATGATACCAGCCATTTCTTTTCGTGATGATAGCGACAAGAAACAAGGGAAAATTATTCTCTATATTGATGGAGAGAAAAAGGAAGAGATTACGGCTGCGGCTTTTATAATAAAGGGGTTAGAAAAAGGCAGCCATCAAGTTAAATTAGAGGTTGTTAAGGCTAATAACGAGCCATATCATCTTGAAAAAGCATTCACTGTCTCCATTCCTTAGGGCATAATTGTTCAATAAACTTTCGTTTTTCCATAGTTCCATGTTAAAATAGGTAGCGGAGGTGAGCTAATCTTGCTTGCTACTTTAGAAAGAATGGAAATTTTGGATCAGGCAGAACAGCTATCTATGATGATTTTGGAATCAGAAGTTGTTGAGTATTATATGATCTGTTTAAATAAAGTGAAGACAACTAGAGAAACACAGCGTAAAATTAGAGCCTTTTCAAAAGAAAAGGAGCTTTATGAAGAAGTTCAACGCTTCGGCCGTTATCATCCTGAATATCAAAAAGTGATGAAAAGCATTCGGGAATTAAAAAGAGAGATGGATATGGATATACATGTTGCTGAGTTCAAAAAAGCGGAAAATGACCTTCAGGCTCTATTGGATGAAGTGAGTGTTTTAATCGGGAAATCTGTATCTGAAAAAATTAAAGTTCCAACAGGGAGTCCTTTCTTTGATAGCTCTTCCAGTTGTGGTGGCGGATGTGGTTCAGGTGGAAGCTGTGGTTGTTCATAATAGGCTTAGGCGATATGCCTAAGCCTTTTTTAGATTGAAATATCTGAGTTTGTCTGCTAGACTAAAAAAAACAATGTGGTTGAAGGGGAAAAAAGTATGTTAGGACAACGTCAGGGGATTATCGTATGGCTGTATTCTTTAAAACAAGCCAAAATGTTAAGAAAGTTCGGAAATGTTCATTTTGTTTCCAAGCGCTTAAAATACGTTGTTCTCTATTGTGATCTAGAGGATGTAGAAACGATTATGAAAAAAATAGAAAACTATTCCTTCGTCAAAAAGGTAGAACCTTCATTTAAGCCGTTTTTAAAAACTGAATACGAGAACTCGAAGCCGGATAAGGCGAAAGAGTACGATTATCGAATGGGAATTTAAAAAGGTGGAGCAAAGGCTCCACCTTTATTTGATTTATGATAGTGGCGGAATATAGTGATTCATTCTTAATATTCCAATTAAATATTGATAGAAAAGTTCCTTCTCGGAGAATTGGAGAGAAGGTTTTACCTCGAGTTGGATAATCTCTTTATTAAGCTCATGGGCAGCTTCTTGAAAAAGTTCATAGCGTTTATTGGGCTTTATGTTTGGATTGGGAATTCCTTCACGGCAAATATATAAGGGTTGGAAATCTCCAGGTGTTGTTGGTTTGAGAACGACGACTAACGAAGAAACTTCTCTGTTATTTATGACAGTATGGTAAGCCATCATATGTAAAAGTCGTTCTTTGTTTGCTTTTGCAAGCTCTATTAATTCATAAATATCAGAATAACCTTCTCCTAATTCGATAAATCGTTGAATCATTTCATAAATCCTCCTCTATTCTAGTACCAACAATACTTTAACACGCTTGAAGCAGAATCGCTACGAATGATTTGAAAAGAGGTAATGCCTCAAAAAATTTTTGCTTCATTTTCATATGTAACAGGATTTTTGACGCCTATTATTGTTGTCAAAAGGCAAGTGTGTGTATCGCCTTGTTTTTTCCTAAATAATACAGATGACGTCATTTCTTAGTTCTGATATTGTTAAGGTATGAAAGACTAGATATATCAATATTAGAGAAATGGTTATAAGGGGAATATATATGTGGAAGATTGCGTTCACATTATTAATAGGTTTATGTAGCATAATTGGAGTCATGTTATTTTGGCAATGGAATGCCTACTCTGAATATCATAATCCTGCTAAATTCGGTATAGATGAAAAAGTGGTACAACATATTACAGTAAAATCTAATGATAGCTTTCTCTCTGTTACACAAGAAATTGAAGGCTTACAAAATGATCTCGATTATTCTGTTGTTACGCCCAAAATGATAGCTGATTGGCAGTGTACCGAGGAAGACGGGGAAAGTTGTGAACCTGCTAAAGACAATCCTCATATCATACAGACGCAAAATCAGTCATTCACTTTTCAATATCAAATCGATATAAGTGATGAAGACTCAGCCTTTCTTTTAAAAGATTGGTTCCTTCATTTGCAAGATGTTGACATTACCCATACGACGATAAATCTCATTGCTACATCAAGAAGAGAAGGCTCGTGGGTAACGGGTTTTCCGCTCAAAGGCTATAGTAAACTGGAGTACATTGATTATTATGTTTTCGAGGGCAAAGGAGATAGAGGAGCACTTTATTGGCAATCAACTCCATTGGAGAAACGAGATGTCGAGACAGGAATACATTTTTATACAACAAATGGTTCTCATCCAGCTCTTTCTCTTCCATCGATATTGAAAATACCCAATTACGGGCCACTAGCGGTTGTCATAACAGACAGTTATTCAAGCGCAAATGGATCAGGTCTAATGATTATTCAATCTAGTATAGATAATCAAGCATTAGAACGAAGAATGATTTATCATTATTTTCTAGAAAAAACTTGGCAATTTCCAGTAGAAGAAAGATGGCTTTTGGAGGTTTTAAGCTCTCTTGTAGATCAACAAGAAAGTCATATTCTCAAAGCGAACCGGATGATTGATGAACTGAACAGTTATTTTTCAAAGGATGAATTGGATCAATTTTTAGCATTGGTCTATAAAGAGGAGCATATTACATCTCAAAAATTAGATGAACTTCTCGGTTCTATCATTGATAAAAGAACAGAATTTTTTACGTTGAACAAAAATAAAAAGGCAAAGTGGAGCCCGCTCTATTTTTATGATTCTCGGCCACTTATTATTGGTGATAAGGATATTGAAGGTTTAGATGTATTCATTATGAACAACGAACGGTATCTTCCATTTGTTGAAACGATGACTGCACTTGGCTATAGAACATCATTATTAGACGATTTTGAGACTGTTCATGTGGAGTTAGAGAATCAATTTTACCGTTTTTATGTTAATCAAAATATTTATGAGTATAATCAAGTGCATTATGGTCTTTTGGAAAACCCCTTAAAAATGATCAATGAGAAACCTTATATGAAATTAAACATGATGTTGTCACTGTTTCAATTTTCATTTAAGGAAGATGAAGAGGGACTGTATCTTAATCGCTAAAAAAAGAAAACCCTGCAAATAATTTTGCAGGGTCCTTCCATCTCCTTTATAAGGAAAGAAGGCAAAGGGAGAGGAGAAACCGGAGGAAGAACTTATGGGGAAACGTAAGTCTTCTCCGCGGTTGGCAACAACATCCTCGAATAGATGTTGTTACTTACAGTATTTCCACAAAAAATAGGGATATACATAAGATAGGGTTATTTTTTACAATAGTATATTGTTAAAATGATTGCATGGGCTGGCGAGGATTTCAAAAATTGGCACTTTGATTCGATTATGATAGGATGGTAAAGAAGTTTACAATGCAGGTGATTTTTCCATGAGAGTTGTTTCAGGTAAATTAAAAGGGAAAGCGTTAAAAGCTGTACCAGGAAAATCGACGAGACCGACCACAGATAAGGTAAAGGAAGCGATCTTCAACATGATTGGTCCTTATTTTGAAGGTGGGTTATGTCTTGATCTATTTGCAGGTAGTGGAGGGCTAGGGATTGAAGCGCTGAGTCGGGGAACGGATAATGTGATCTTCGTTGACCGTGATGGAAAGGCGATTCAAACAATTTATGAAAATTTAAAGCAATGTCGACTAGAAGAGCAGGCTGAAGTATATCGAAATGAGTCGAGTCGAGCACTGAAGGCAATTGTGAAGAGAGAGCTTCGTTTTGATTATATTTTTCTAGACCCACCCTATGCAAAACAACAATTGAAAGAAATGTTAGAAATAATCGACAAGCATTCATTGTTGAACGATAAAGGGGTCATTGTTTGTGAGCATAGTTCGGACGTACAATTGCCTAAGCAAATTGAGGGTCTTGTACTGCTCAAACAGGAAACCTACGGAATCATTACCATATCTATTTATGAAAAGGCCCATTTTTGAAAGGTGGATCGAAATGGCAAGTATAGCTGTATGTCCAGGTAGCTTTGACCCAATCACGTTTGGTCACTTAGATATTATTTCAAGGGGAGCAAAAGTGTTTGATCAAGTGTATGTTTCTATTCTCAATAATTCATCAAAGAAACCATTATTTACAGTGGAAGAGCGAGTTCAATTAATTAAAGAAGTGACAAAAGATATTCCAAATGTTAAGGTTGATTCCTTTCATGGGCTCTTAGTTGAGTATGCTAAAGATATTGGTGCAAATGCGATTATTAGGGGTTTAAGAGCTGTTTCAGATTTTGAGTATGAAATGCAGCTGACGTCTATGAATCGTTTTCTTAATCATGAAATTGAAACATTTTATATTATGACAAATAACCAATATTCTTTTTTAAGTTCTAGTATTGTGAAAGAAGTGGCCCAATATAGTGGGAAAATTTCAGAGCTAGTACCACCGATTGTTGAGGAAGCACTACGAGCAAAATTTAAGAAATGAATACGAAGGTAAAGTGAAAAACGAACTTTTCTAGTGTTGTTCATTCGAACTCATCTTAATAGTTATATAATTTAGAGTATAAATTCATTTGTTTTTTAACTTGAGAAGTACAATTAGGAAATGGGTTCACATATTTAACACAAAGAAACGAGCATTGATTAGTGCTCGTTTCTTTGCATTCTATGTGCGTATATACAAATATAAATCATTAACGAAATAAGCGTTAGAATCGGACCAATTTCCCTCATGAATTCCATCGTATTAAAGGCCCATTGTCCATCTCCAAAATACGTTACTGGAACGGTTTTAGAATTAGGGTCACTTTGATTCATATTCTCATAAATTGGCTTCCAAAGTAACCATGTATATAGACCTGCAAAAATTCCATGAAAGAGCCGTGCGATAAAATAGGGTTTAAAATTAATGTCGGTTTCTGCAAGGATACTTGCAACTTGAGCTTGGACGCTGAATCCGCTGAAGGCCAAAATGATACTGGCAATAATCGCTTGTTGTAGCAGTGATACGCTTTCGACTTGACTGGTGAGCTTGTTACCTAATGTTATTTCAAATAATCCTGATATAAGTGGAATGCTAAAGGTTTCTGGTAAATGGACAAGCTGAAGTAAAATCGCTAACCAAGCACCGAGCAATTCAATCATATGTAGATTGGATAAAAGTTGATTTAAAACTGAAAATAAGATGATAAATCCACCGATCATTAGTAAGGTTTGGATGGAGGACATGACAGCATCCCCAAGTAATTTCCCAATTGGTCGCTTATCGTTAATTCTCGTTTGGTGTAAGGCGTTAAATGCGTTCTTTATGGAAAATTTACTTGTGCTTATAGAATTGTCCTTTCCGTGAAATCTCATCATGATTCCAACGGTGAAATTTCCGAGATAATGGGCTAATGCTAATATAATGCCAAGCTGCGGATTGGAAAAAAAGCCAACAGAGACTGCACCAAAAATGAACAATGGATTTGAACAATTCGTGAAAGTGACGAGTCGTTCCGCTTCAGTTTTGGTGAGTTGACCTTCTTGTCTCATGCGTGCTGTTAATTTAGCTCCTGCTGGATATCCAGAGGCCATTCCCATAGCCCAGACAAAGCCACCGACACCTGGCACTCTAAATAGCGGTCGCATTAATGGTTCTAAAAGAACACCGATAAATTTCACTACACCGAAACCAATCAGCATTTCGGATACAATAAAAAATGGAAGTAATGAGGGAAAGACGATTTTCCACCACATATCCAATCCCCTAATGGATGCATTGACCGATTCTTGTGGAAAAGTGATTAGAGAAATAGCCATAATGGAAACAGCAGAAGCAAGAATAATGGTTTTAAGTTTGGATTTTACCACCCATGCATCCTCCCTCGAAGATTTACTAAGGCTCTTTTCGCATACAACAATTTATCCTTTCTGGTAGCGAAAAGTGCTGTGCAATGCCGGCATGAAATTTTTAAAAGAAAAAAATTTGGACATTTACGATTAAATAATTATTCGATTCGTATACCGTGCTACTTATGACGCAAGCAAAGTGCATCTTCTAGAAAATAATGCTAAAATAGATTGTATTAACAACTGAAGTGGCGCTCGCTTTGCTCTAAAAAGTACGATGATGACAACGTTCAATTGTTTTACTATGCACAAAGGTCTTGTCCTCATATAGATCAATATACTCATAGAAAAATAAAATAGACCATAAGAATATATAAAAGTAGGGGAAGGAAATGTAGATCCTTTCATTCCCGCTTAAAGATTCCTTATTAAAGGAGGCGCTCATTTTTTGCACCATCCTAAAATTGGTCTTGCGCTTGGGTCAGGAGGAGCAAGAGGGTTTGCTCACTTAGGCGTTATAAAGAAATTACTAGATGCAAACATTCCGATTGATCTTATTGCAGGAAGTAGTATGGGAGCGATGGTTGGTTGTTTTTTTGGGGCTGGTTTGGATATTGACCGATTATATCAATTATCTCGAGTATTTAAGAGAAAATATTATTTAGACTTCACGATTCCGAAAATGGGTTTTATTGCTGGAAATCGTGTGAAGGATCTTATTCGGATTTTTACTCACGGAAGAAATCTCGAACAATTGGATATACCTGTTCAAGTGGTGGCAACGGATTTAATGACTGGAGAGAAAGTGATTTTCAAAGAAGGACCTATAGCTGAAGCGGTAAGAGCTAGCATTTCAATTCCTGGGATATTTGTTCCAGAAAAGTATGAAGGAAGACTTTTAGTTGACGGCGGAGTGGTGGATAGGGTACCAGTCTCGGTCGTGAAAGCTATGGGAGCGGACATCATCATCGCTGTTGATGTTTCCCGAGTAAATCGTACTACAGAAATTAGTTCTATTTATGATGTGATTATGCAGAGTATTGATATTTTACAAATGGAGATTGTCGCCAATAGAGAAATTGCCTCCGATATTATGATCCAACCTGCTCTTGAAATGTATAGTTCGAGAGCCTTTACAAATATAGATGAAATTATTCAAATTGGAGAAGAGGAAGCAGATAAGTACATAGCAAGAATTCAACAACTGATCGAGAAGTGGAAGGAGCAGCATTAGATGAACAAACGGTTTTATTTTCGATTTTTTTTCATATTAACGGCATTATTTTTATTTATTGCCTCATTTTTTTCTTTACCCTATTACGTATCCAAACCAGGAATGGCAAAGGAACTGAGACCAATCATTGAAGTGAAAAATGGCTATGATGAAGAAGGGACCTTTATGCTTACAACCATTCGCATGGGAAAAGCGAATATCTATTCTTACGTGATGGCCTCATTGAGCGATTATCAAGAAATCTATCCGTTAGATGCAGTTCGCGGTGAAGAAGAAACAGAAGAGGAGTACAATGTACGTCAACTTCACCTCATGGCTAGTTCAAAACAATCAGCCATTGAAGTGGCTTATAAGAAAGCAGAAATTCCAATAGAATATGAATACAAAGGTGTATATGTCTTAAATGTTATTGACAATATGCCTGCTGCTGGTAAATTAGAACCTGGAGATCGCATCTTTAAAGTGAATGGTGATGAATTCACTTCTTCGGAAGAATTCATCGAATTCGTTAGCAACCAAGATGCTGGAACTGAAATTGCGCTTACGTTCTTACGAAGAGGCGAGGAGATGGAAACTGTTATAGAAGTTCAACCATTTCCTGATGATAAAACCAAAGTTGGTGTAGGGATCGGACTTGTTGATGATAAAGAATTGCATGTAAATCCAAATGTTGATATTAAGACGGATGATATTGGTGGTCCATCAGCTGGTTTTATGTTTTCCCTTGAGATCTATAACCAACTTATCGAAGAGGATTTAACTAAGGGCTATGAAATCGCTGGAACAGGAACGATATCCCCTGATGGAAAGATAGGTAGAATCGGCGGAATCGAACAAAAGATTGTTGCAGCAGATAAAGCAGGAGCAGAAATCTTTTTTGCGCCCAATGAAGAGGGAGCAACAGATTCCAATTACAATGCGGCAGTGAAAACAGCTGAAGATATTAAGACAGATATGAAAATTATCCCTGTTGACACATTTGATGAAGCGATTGACTATTTAATGAAATTAGAAGAAAAAAAATAAAGGGATTCCAAAAAGTTAGTGATGCTGACTTTTTGGAATCCCTTTTAAGCTTTTACATAAATGGGGGGCTGCTCGTAATCCATTATCAGAAGACTTTGTATCACTTCTTTTCTTGCTCCTAAAGCATAAATTCTAGAAGCTCTTATATCAAGGTTAATATCTTCGCCCTGGTAGGCTGATAATTTAGAGATAATAGGAATAGAAGTATGGCTTTTCCACTTGTTTAAATACATTCTTCCATTTTCACTCATGCCTAATAGTCGTAAGTAACTAGCATGAGCCATGTTTTGACGCATTTCACTGACAGTTGTATTTGTCAGGATATGCGTGCACATCCGTTGTAGTCTAGTCCAAGTGTAGCGCTTTGTTTTAATCTTTGTCATAAAATCTTGAAAGGAAGTTGCTTGTAAAGCAGCCTCGGTAACTCGGTATTCTAATCCTTCTTCAACCTCGTATATGTTGCGTAGTTCTGCTGTAGTCGTATGCAGCAATTTAAACTGTAACAATGGCCAATAGTTTTCCCAATGCTGAAATTGTTTAAAGCTTTTATTGTAGTCAGCTAAGATCGTCATTGTGGTGCTAGGTACATAATGACTTATCTCTTTTAGGGAACCGCTAGGGGAAAATAAAGCTTTGCGAATGCTTGTAGCACTGGCAATCGATTCAGAAGTGAAGTGTTGATCATGGTACCCTGCTATTGTTCTTTGTATCGTTAGGGCACTCATATTGAAGCCTAAATCATTAATCGCTTTTACATATTGGAAGCCTAAAATATTATTTGGTTTTGAAAGATCAACAATCTCTTCTGTCGGATTAAGCTCAAGAAATGCGGATGATAAAGCGGATGGGTAACTCAATCCTTGACTGATAAAGGATTTGATTTTTTCCTCATACGCCTTTTTATTTTGTTCTAAAAAGTGTAATGTTGAAAAGAATGGATCGATCGCCCCTGCTTCACTTCCGAAGCAGATGCTGCTACATCCAATATGACCTAATAAAGATATCGCACCTAGAGCAAAGGTATCTGCTTTTTGTGTTGCGAATCGATAGGGGAGTTCAATGACAATATCAACACCAGCTAATAGAGCCATTTCTGCCCGCTGCCATTTTGGAAGCAACGCAGGTTCTCCCCTTTGTAAAAATTGTCCGCTCATCACGGCAATGACAATATCAGCATTACTTTTCTTTCGAGTTTGCTCTACGTGATATGCATGCCCATTGTGGAATGGATTATATTCGACTACAATGCCAACTGCTTTCATTTTTTTAATCTCCCAAAAAGATAATCAAGTAAGACTTATGTTAAAATGTTGACTAAATGATGTTGGTAATGTCTACATTATAGTGTAAAGAAAAAATATTGACAAATAATTATAGGAAAGCTATAATAACCTTTGTTGCCTTGAGGTGATTCTTATGAAATGGACCATAAGTCAGTTACAAAAACATCGAAGCAAGGAATACCCAATTGATGAGATGGTAAACCTTGATGAGATAAAAGAAGTCGATCAAACGATACGCTCGGTTTCACCAATGCATATCACGGGTCGAGCAGATATTGACTCCTCTAAAGTAACGTTTCATCTGAAGATTAAAGGACATTTAATTCTTCCTTGTTCTCGTACTTTAGTTGACGTGAATTGTCCGATCGATGTAGAAACAACTGAAACCTTCCTCTTAAAAGGTTTGGAATACGAAACTGATGAGGAAGTTCATCAAGTCAAAGGTGATGTGATTGACCTTAAACCGGTCTTACAGGAAATCCTTTTACTTGAAGTACCTATACAAGTTTTCTGTGACGATGGATCAAGCGAAGAAGGGGCTCCGCAATCTGGTAATGATTGGGAAGTCATTCATGAGCAAAAGAAGGATAAAATCGATCCTCGCTTAGCAGGGCTTGCAAAATTACTTGATCAAAATGATCCTTCTTCTAATTCTTAGTGATTGAAGAAGACAAGAAACTGTTGAAAGTTAAGCTAGTCTAGCTTTTATGACTTTCTTAATACTCTTTAAGGAGGTGGGAATAATGGCTGTACCTTTTAGAAGAACTTCTAAAACTGCAAAGAGAAAACGTCGTACTCATTTTAAGCTACAGGTACCAGGTATGGTAGAATGCCCAAACTGTGGTGAGATGAAGCTTGCTCACCGTGTATGTAAAGCTTGTGGAACATACAAAGGAAAAGAAGTAGTAAACGACTAATACTCAATATGAGATTTAAAGCACAGGACGAACTCGTTCCTGTGCTTTTGTCGTTTTAGTGCTAATAGAAGAGCTAGTCTTAGATGAGCGCTCTCTCTTGTTTTTTGGACAAATTAGAAGTTTAATGAAAGAAAGAGAGGTGGGGTAAAAGATGTCAAAATCTTTTGATATTGAGGAGCGGGAGAATGGTATCTTAAGTTTTACGATCACTAGACCTAAAAAAAGAAATGCTGTCAATTTCGAAGTAATGGATGGGTTGAAAGAGGCGCTTCAATTAGCTAGGACCTCTAACATAAAAGCTCTTGTTCTTACTGGTGAGGGAAATGAGGCTTTTTGTTCAGGTGGTGATTTATCTCAATTCCATGAATTACAAACAGCAGAACAAGCCTATCAAATGCTTTCTAAAATGGGAGAATTATTATATGAATTAATGATGTTCCCAAAGCCAACTATTGCACTGATAAATGGGGTAGCAATAGGTGGTGGCTGTGAGATTGCAACAGCGTGTGATTTTAGAATTGCTCGAAAAGGAATAAAGGCAGGCTTTGTACAAGGGAAATTAGCTATCACCACGGGGTGGGGTGGTGGAACCTTTTTATTGGAAAGAATGCCTCAATCTATGGGGATGCAAATGCTCTTTGAAGCAAAACTATTTGAGTTTGAGGAATTACTGGACTTAGGGTTTGTCCAATACATCTATGAAGGGGATCGCTGGGAGGGACTGCGAGAAACTTTAGGTTCCGCTTTAAATATGGAAGGAACAGTCTTAACAGCTTATAAAGAGATCTTAATTCGGAAGTGGGAGAAGTTAGATTTAAAAGAAAGAATAGAACAAGAAATTCGTCAATGTGCTGAGCTTTGGGGAAAAGAGGCGCATCACAAGCAAGTGGATAAATTTCTCAATCGTAAAAATTGACTAAACATGATTTATGTACATTGATATTTGAGTAATATCAGTCTATCTCTTCTAGTAGTTGCATATGTATGAATAAAACGAGTACACTAGGAGGGATTGACCCATGCCCACGAATCGTCAAGATGCTTGGTCAAATGATGAAGACTTGCTACTAGCTGAAGTAGTTTTAAGGCATATACGTGAAGGAGGGACCCAACTTCAAGCTTTTGAAGAAGTGGGGAAACAACTCACAAGAACTGCTGCAGCCTGCGGATTTCGTTGGAATTCTTATGTTCGCAAGCAATATAAATCTGGAATAGAATTGGCAAAAAAACAGCGTAAAGAGTTAAGAAAACAGGCACAATCAGTTGCTGAACCAGAAGAGAGTGAAAAGGAAATCACAGTTGAAGCTTCTTCTCAAGAGGTAGCAAAACCGAAGATCAGTTTTGAAGATTTTGTCAGCACATTAAAGAGTCTTTATCAACAATTTGAAGAATCCATTGATTCACAGGAAAAGATTCAAGAATTAGAAAAGAAAGTAGCTTTTTTAACTGCTGAAAATGAGAATTTAAAGAAAGAATTACAAACTATTGAACAAGATTATAAGGCCCTCATTGAAATTATGGAAAGGGCTAGGAAGATGGTTGTTCTCCAAGAAGAAGATCGGCAACAAAAGGTGAAATTCCAGATGGATAAAAACGGTAATCTAGAAAGAATAGAAAAATAGAATATAGTTTAAAAATCAAAAAGAAGCGGTAAATTATCCGCTTCTTTTTGTATAGAGATTATATTTCTTTTTGCGAGAAATTTTCTGGGAACCAGAAAAGTGGGTTTTCCCCTCGATCCCGTGCCATATCATAGGTCACAGATTCAAACCCCATCTTTTTCCAAAAATCTTTTGATTTCATTCTAGCATTTGTGCGAATGGGTAAGTTCATTTTCTTTGCAAATTCTACTAGAGCTTTTCCATAGCCTTTTCCTTGATAATCAGGAATGACTTCAAGCTTCCATAATTCAAGAAAATCATGTGGTGGTTCAAAATATCGATTGAATTTTGCGTCTACTTTGTATAGACTCATTCGAGCTACCAATAAGTCACCAAAATAAATCCCGTAAAAAGGAGATTCACTGTCATTATCAATGATATTTGCTTGCAAGTCCTCAAGCATGGAAAGTTCTTGTAAACCATATTCTTTAAATCGTTTGAACTCTTCTAATGTTTTGTAATTCACCTTTAATTTCTCTACTTTATATTCCATCTAACTCCCCCAGTCCAACTTTAATCATGAATAACTTTGTAGTTTCATATATTTAATTTGAAGTATGGTGCTCACTATACTTCATTATATAACAAAAAGACAGAAAATACTCACAAAAAAGCGTAAGCGATTACAGGTAAAAATTGAGAAGCACATAGCAAACGAGTAGGAAGAAGGAAGAGGAAATCTCACAGGAAAAGTAAGGTTTGAAGGAGGAGTTAACCATGAAGCAGATCACAGCGACTATCGCTGGCATTATTTCCAATGTTTTAGTGAAACAGACTGATGTAGTAGAGGTGGGACAAGAAGTTATCGTGATAGAATCGATGAAAATGCAAATTCCGATTGAGAGCGAGATTGAAGGCACTGTAAAGGAGGTCAAGGTTAAACCAGGTGATTTTATTAATGATGGGGACATTATGCTCGTACTAGAATAAGAAATAAGTATTTGGAGGGGAATATGGATACAGTTCATGGATTAGCGGCAAAGCTTATGCAAAAGCAGAAGGAAATTGAGAAGGGAGGAGCGCTGAAGTACCACGAGAAATTACAGTCGCAAAATAAATTCTTTGTTCGCAAAAGACTGGAATTGCTATTTGACGATGGGAAGTATGAGGAGGATGGCAAATTCGCCAATTGTGAAGACGGTCATTTACCTGCCGATGGAGTTGTGACAGCTATTGGCCGAATAAATAGTCAAACAGTATGTGTGATGGCAAACGATTCTACGGTTAAGGCCGGATCGTGGGGAGCGAGAACCGTTGAGAAAATCATTCGAATTCAAGAAGCTGCTGAAAAACTCAAAGTTCCTTTGCTTTATCTAGTTGATTCTGCGGGCGCAAGAATTACAGATCAATTGGAAATGTTTCCAAACAGGCGAGGGGCAGGGAGAATTTTTCACAATCAAATAAAGCTTTCAGGTATGGTCCCGCAGGTCTGTCTTTTATTCGGACCTTCCGCAGCAGGTGGTGCTTATATTCCCGCCTTTTGCGATATCGTCATTATGGTCGACAAAAATGCTTCAATGTATTTAGGATCACCGAGAATGGCAGAAAAAGTGATAGGAGAGAAAGTTACACTGGAAGAAATGGGTGGAGCGAAAATGCATTGTACGATCAGTGGCTGTGGTGACATTCTTGCATCTAATGAAGAAGAAGCCATTTCTGCAGCGAGAATGTACTTATCGTATTTTCCTGCAAATTACCAACTAAAATCAAAGATAGGAAAGTCAGTGCAACCGAAGGAAGGGAGAGCGCTTGAGGAAATTATTCCATTAAATCAAAACGCACCTTTTAATATGTATGATTGTATTGATACGCTTATCGATGAGGGGAGTTTCTTTGAAATAAAAAAACGATTTGCAGCAGAACTCATAACAGGACTAGCAAGAATTGGAGGCAGACCTGTCGGAATTATCGCAAACCAACCAAAGGTAAAGGGTGGAGTTCTTTTTATTGATTCAGCTGATAAAGGGGCTAAGTTTATTCAACTCTGTGATGCATTCCATATTCCATTACTTTTTCTCGCTGATGTTCCCGGTTTTATGATTGGAACGAAAGTGGAGAGAGCGGGAATTATTCGCCATGGAGCAAAACTAATTGCGGCAATGAGTTCAGCGACGGTACCCAAAATATCAGTTATTGTCAGAAAGGCTTATGGGGCTGGCCTCTATGCAATGGCTGGTCCAGCGTTTGAGCCAGATTACTGTGTCGCTCTTCCGACTGCTCAAATTGCAGTCATGGGACCTGAAGCAGCAGTCAATGCAGTGTACTCAAATAAAATAAATGAGATTGTTGATCCGAAAGAAAAAAACGCTTTTATAGCGGCAAAAGAACAAGAATATAAAGAGGAGATCAATATTTATAAACTTGCCTCTGAGATGATAGTCGATGACGTCGTTGCTCCCTCACAATTAAGACAAACACTTATGAATCGACTGACTATTTATGAGACAAAGGATGTAGGGTTGAGCGCAAAGAAGCATCCTGTGTACCCAGTCTAAGTAATAAGAAGAAACTGGATGAAAGCTTAAATAATTTTTTTAGGCTTTCTTTTTTTGGTCTATAAATCTTCTGCAATTAATTTTTCGTGGAAAAACAACAAAATCTGAGAAAATAGACCTTGTCTTTGGTAAAATATGAATAAGTTCTAAAATGAGGATTAATGAGGCGATAGAATGAGAGTTGCCATTATTGGTGGAGGGTCTATAGGTCTTTTGTTTTCCTACTATTTAAATAAGGAACACGATGTCGTTCTATACGTTCGAAGACAATCGCAAAAAGCTGAAATAGAAGCTAAAGGGATTGTACTAAGGAAACGAACGGATTCTTTTCATACATATATAAATGTTAAGGGATTTGAAGAATGGGAAAAAGAAGTCCCTGTTGATCTTGTCATCATTTGTGTTAAACAATACCATCTTCAAGCCGTGCTTGAAAAAATAGGCTTATCCGCAGATCAGACCGTTCTATTTATTCAAAATGGAATGGGACATTTAAAGTTCATTGAGAAGTATAAGCTAAATCATGTTCTCATTGCTTCTGTAGAACACGGTGCCTATCGTGAAAACGATCACTGTGTGTATCATAGAGGGGAAGGACGAACAAAAATAGCAGACTATCAAGGTCACAATCAAGAAATCATTCGTGAGCTAATGGGAAGTACGGTTAAAGATTTTCCGTTAGCTTTCACAGATGATTACAAAGAGATGCTACTTAAAAAACTCGTGGCTAATGCGGTAATTAATCCACTAACCGCTCTTTTAAAAGTGCAAAATGGAGTGCTCTTACATAATCCTCATTACTATCAGGTCTTTACTATGCTATTTAAAGAAATTAGCCATATACTTGGACTTGAGGAAGAACAACTCTATTTTGAAAATGTAAAGCAAATTTGCCAAAATACGGCTCAAAATCAGTCCTCCATGCTGAAAGATTTGCAGGCGGGAGGTCAGACAGAAATTGAGGCTATTCTAGGTTACTTAATTGATGAAGCGGAGAAGAAGAATATTCACGCTCCACTCATTACTACTCTGTTTCATCTTATTAAAGGGAGTGAAGTGGAGGGAGGAGGAAAGTAAGATGTCAAATGTTTTTTCAAATGTTGCGGCTGCATTTATCACCATTCCTGTCTTAGGGTATATCATAATCTTTGTTATATGTAAGCAAGCGACGAAACAACATCGTCGAGCTGTTCAGATGGCATTGGATGGGAGCACGGTTTTATTTATGATTTCTGTCCATTATTTAATTTTGACGATTTGGAATAAATCATTTCTATGGTTAATTTTGATCCTCATTCTTTTAATAGGGGTGTTGGTCGTATTCCTGCATTGGAAGGTAAAGCAAGAAATCGATTATTCAAAAGTATTCCGAGGTTTTTGGCGTTTTAATTTCCTTGTTTTCTTCTCAGCTTATACCGTTTTATTAGTTATTGGGATTGTTCGCAGCATCTCAAACGCAATTTCATAAGCGTTAGTCTGGTGACAATGAACAAGCCGCCTACACTTTTCGTATAAGCAAAGTTTTTTTATTTGTGGTTATTCAGTGATATACTCATACGTAGTAAATTGTTGCTTAGAAAGGAAGTACATAAATGGAGATGATGAATCTCAATCTCCCAGCTACGAATAAGTTTGCTACGGCATACTATAATGGGACTGACGAGGTAAAGAATTTTTTTCATTATCAATATCAAAATCCCTCTCATTACCAAAAAAGGTTGGAGGAATTGTCCAGTCGTTCGTTTATGAGGCAGGAGTTGGCGGATCATATTGAAGAGTTTATGAAGCCATTTCCAACCTCTGATAAAGTATTTGAATCAATTGCAAAGCTCAAGGACGATAATAGTGTTGTCGTCATCGGTGGACAACAGGCTGGAATTTTAACGGGTCCCTTATATTCTATACATAAAGTGATTTCAATTATTTCCTTTGCCAAGCAGAAGGAAAAAGAATTAGGAATTCCTGTCGTTCCTATATTTTGGATTGCTGGTGAGGATCACGATTACGCAGAAGTAAATCATGTTTATTTGGAGAATCGAAATCAATTGGAAAAATGGGTTTATCCAAGCAAAGTGTTAGACAAAAGAATGGTTACAGATTGCGTTCTCAATAAAGAGGTTTGTCTATCATGGATAGAAGCTGTGATTGAAACGTTTGGAGAAACAGACCACACAAACCAATTACTAGCGTTTTCGAAAAAGGCTGTGGAGAAATCAGAATCATTTGTCGACCTTTTCGCTTATATCGTCATGGAATTGTTTAAGGAACAAGGTCTATTACTTGTCGATTCAGGAAATCGAAAGCTGCGCCAATTAGAAAAGGAAATATTAGTTGAACAAATTAACAATGCTGTAATGATTACCTCTGCAGTAGAAAAAGAACAGGCTGAACTTGCTAAAAAAGGATTTTCGAGAACAATTGAGCTTTCAGATAAGGCAGCGAATCTGTTCTATTATGATGAACAACATTACGAAAGAGTTCTCCTAGAATTTGACGAGGAAGCAAATGTTTTTGTTGGAAAAGATGGCTTGATTTCTTTCACGAAGGAAGAATTGCTTGCAATTGCCAGTGAACAGCCTGAAAAAATGAGCAATAATGTGGTAACAAGACCACTTATGCAAGAAAAATTGTTCCCGACATTAGCATTTATCGCTGGCCCAGGGGAAATATCTTATTGGGCGGAATTGAAGAGTGCATTTGAAATCTTCGACATGAAAATGCCACCGATCATTCCAAGAATCAATATTACTCTTTTAGAGCGAGAAATTGAATCAAGTATGAATGACTGGAAATTTGACTTACAGGAAATTCTACAAAGGGGAATTTCCGAACATAAAAAGTCATTTTTAGAATCTGTCAAAGATACGAGTTTTGAGCATTTATTCTTGGAAACGAAAGAGCAACTAACAAAAAATTATTCGGCAATTAGAAAGCAGACAGAAAAAGAGTATAAAGGTTTACTCCCACTGCTAAAGAAAAATGAATCGATCCTTTTAAAGCAAATCGGGTATATGGAAGAAAAAATCGAAGAAGCGTTGCTGTTAAAACATGATACTGCAATAAAGCAACTTGATTGTATTGACTATTCTATTAGACCATTTGGTGGACCACAGGAAAGAATGTGGAATATTTATTATTTCTTAAACAAATACGGATTAGATTTCGTGGAGCGATTATCAGCTCTATCCTATGATTTTGATGGGACACATAAAATCATAAAAATATAAGAGGTTGAGGCTGGGACAAAAAATCGGTGGTAACGACTTTTTGACTCTAGTTTCGAATGGATAAATTCCCTCGCAGTTGACGGATCGCTATGAAAAAATAACAGGAAAATTTCCGCTTAATGAGCAACCAGCATGAAAAAGAGCTGAAATAACAGGAAAATTTCCTGCTATTCCCTGAAAAAATGCCAAAATAAACGATTTTGCCCTCCAGAAGCGGAAAATCTTCCGTTATTTCCCCTAAAAGGGACTTCATTGAAGAGATAACAGGAAAAACTCCGCTTAAGGGTGAGAGATGGTTGAAGCAAAATAGGGTCTTTTTAGACAAAGCGGAAATCGATTGGAATCTTGAAGGCTAATTTGCGTTTCCCTCGATTTTCTTGTACGAGGAAAATCGAAGGTCTTCCGTTAATGGCAAAGTTCATATCCATAAATAGAGAAAGGTGAATTTGAGTACCCTCAGGATTCACCTTTCTCTATTTTTGACATTTACGAAAAAACCACAATCATTACGAAAACAGCGTTGATAAAAGATACGACACCCATTTTCAAATAGGTTTATCATACAATTATAGGGGGAATTAATATTTAAATTGTAAAAAGCGAAGAATTTCAGCAATTGGCTCTACTTAGTGTGTGTACTAAAGGCAAAGAATGAAATTATTTGACCTGAGGTGAGAGGGATGAAAAAGGAGCAAAAAATTGTTGTGGGTAAGACAATTAAGAAGAAATTTCTAATCGCGATGGGTTCGGGACTATTAGCGCTTGGCCTGCTTTTTTCAATTTTCGGATTTACCGGAAGCGCTTTCGCAGTACCGCTGGGAGGGATTGGCGACTTTTACGTTGAATTTGATCGCTTACAAGGAACCCAATTTCAATTATTACCGCATGTTGGAGAAACCGGGACGTCGGATGCTGAACCTATGGTACGTAATAAAATGGATACAGCGAAAATTACCAATCTGCACATTTATAAGGATTTAAAATTACCTACCGGAAATTGGGTGCGCTTTCACGTTCAAGCAAATGAAACAACGATTAAGGGGCTTATTCATGATGCGCGATTTATTGATGCAGATTTTGATTTTTCAGAGCTAGCCATTAAAGAAACGAATACATCAGATTTCTTGAAGAACTGGGGCCAAAGTGCTACATCGATTAACATTACAAATGCAAAAATTGTAACAGATTACTTGTTTCAAAGTATGGTAAGTTTGGGTGGTGCCAAAATTTCAGTTGAAAAAATCGATCAGCCTGATATAACGAATCAATAAATTTTGATTAGAAGGAAGGAAATGGTATGGATCGAAAGACAAGAAAAGTTCAAAAAAGAGAAGAGAAAAGAAATAGGAAGAGTCAAGCGGTTGCCCAATCCGGAAAATTTAAGCAATGGCAGCAAAAACGTCCCTTTTGGGGAGCAACTCTGACTATATTAGCAGCACTTATCATCATGTACATTCCGATTCAACTATACGCAATTGCTTTTATTCCAGGAAGTCTTGTGTTTATTGGTTTTCTATTTAGCGGTTTCCTTTTAATTGTCGGAATTTTCTCATATATATACCCGCAATTTTCGACTTTGTTTGGAGTACTGACCATTTTTTTATCTGTGCTTTCGATAATGGGTGCACTTGGAGGGTTTATTATTGGAACGATTGTGGGAATTGTAGCTGGTTCATTGTGCATCGCATGGGAGAAAGAAGAAGTGCTTGTCCAGAGTATGGATTCATTGAAAAGTAATCAGGAGCCATCCATGGAAGTATAGGGTTATCCCATAAATAATTTCTGAGGAGAGAAAAGGAGAATGAAAAAAAGAAGATCGTTTTTTCTATCTGTGTTGGTCATAATGGTATGCGTATTTTCCTCCTCATTCATCGGGAACATGACGGTTCAAGGGGAAGAAAATATCGAGCGTGCTGCTTCAGAGGATAGTGGAGGTTTTATTATTGAGTCGGTCAAAGTAGATGGTGTTCTCGATCTAGCTGGAATCTTACTCGGTAAAATCACCATTTATGAATATATGGTTTAACGATTACGAAAAAATTCTCATTGGGAGGTAATCAAGAGCCGCTAATTATCAAGATTACCTCTCCAGGTCCTATTCCAGTCAAGCAGTTAACAGCGTCAACGAAAGGTCACTCGATCCCGGAGTTCGGTGGGCTTTGTAAACCTGAGAAAGCTGGACGGGTTTGCATGGAAGATGTGTCGATGACGGTTACAGCACAAGAAGCTGCTTCTATTGCGCTCCCGGATGCAAAGGTAGAGACTTGTTATGCTCGTCAATGTGGTCCATTGCCTGAGGGGAGTTCCATGAGTGAGGAACAATTTAAGGAGTTCATGAAGCAGATAGAAGACAATGAGTCTGACTTAAAAGAGATTTTGAAAGGAGTCGAGAAAGATTCGGAACAGCTTTCCGTTTTAGAGAAATTACTGAAAGATGCAATGACTGCATGGGAAGTTATTGATTCTGATCAGACGGAAAGTCTAATTCATCAGCTTACTTCAACCTTAGATAAAAATGTGGAGAATATCAATTTGCATCAATTGGCTGGGGGAGCAATCGAATTGGCGAGAAAAAAGGATCATTATTTACAGACGGTAGCGAATTTTTCAGAAGCAATGAGCAAAGCGGAACCATTGGTGGAACATTTAGAAATGAATTTAACCCAGATGGAGGCTAAATTAGAGGAGATCGAATCCTTTGAGAGTAAAGCTGTAAATGATCCAAAGATTCTATTGGTACAGCGGTATATTGAACTTATTGATGTTTCAACGAAAACGCAGGCAACAATAAAAGACAGTTCAACAGAGGTGCGGACAAAGTTAGAGGAGCACAAAAAGATAATCATACCAATCCTGGATAAATTCAAAAGCTTACTACTTGAAATTAATAAAATCGAAGCGGATAAAATAGAGATTGTACAAAAGACAAACAGTTTAGAAGAAACCATTGCAGATAAGCAAGAACAACTAAACGAGGAAGAAGAGGAGGATGTCATTGAGCCGATCGTTTCCATTCCGAAAGATCTTCTCGATAATGGAAACGATCAAGAACAAAAATCGATTGTAGATACAGGTAACGAAATCAAGGAACCACTTATAGACATCGTTTCTGAGTTACCGCTCATCGAAGAAAACATCGTTCCCGATATACCACTCGTTGATACTATCAAGGAGCCTGTTAAAAAAGGAATTCCAAAAACCTCGCTCGTCGAAGAAATGAAGGGTCCACTAGCTACTATTATTCCTGATTTATTGGAAATAGAAGGAGTGAAAGAATGGCTGATTTTAGATGGGGGAATAGCGGAGATAACTGAAATTGATGAAGATCTCCTTAATGAACGATTAGACAAAATGGAGCCTTTAAAATTATCGGATCTATTAAAGTTACAATAGTAATAAAAAGGGGGACGCATAATAGGGATTGCTCCTCATTATATGTTCCCCTTTTTATTGAACAGGTCGAAAGTTAGGTTACAAATTAATAACCTTATGATTCCGTAGTAAAACCTTCCTATTTTCAACATTTAGGAAGGTTTTTTTATTCGAATAAAGAATTTTATAAAATAAGGTGGAGGAAAGTGGGGGATTGTGGTACATTTAGAATAGAGAGTGGGGGTAGTGGGTATGTTTATGGGTGAATACCATCATAATGTTGATACAAAGGGTCGTCTTATCGTGCCCGCTAAGTTTCGTGATCATTTAGGCGAAACATTTGTTTTGACACGAGGCCTTGATCAATGTTTATTTGGTTACCCGCTATCTGAATGGTCCCTTATTGAAGAAAAATTAAAAGGATTGCCATTAACGAAAAAAGATGCCCGCGCATTTACTCGATTTTTCTTTTCAGGTGCCACTGAATGTGAACTTGATAAACAAGGAAGGATCAATATTTCTTCCCCATTGATGCAATACGCAAAACTAGATAAAGAATGTGTTGTGTTAGGTGTTTCCAATCGAATTGAGATATGGAGTAAGGATCTTTGGGAAGACTATTTTTCAGAGTCAGAAGAATCTTTTGCAGAGATTGCAGAAAATATGATTGGATTTGATATTTAATTTCGATCACATGTAGCATCAAGAATCATTAACTCCTAAGTCTGACGATTGGAAAGGTGGACAAGCATGTTTGAACATACAACAGTGTTATTACATGAAACGGTAGAAGGATTAAATATTAACCCAGACGGAATATATGTCGACTGTACGATGGGGGGAGCAGGACATAGTTCACTTATCCTCTCAAAGCTATCGTCTAAGGGAAAGCTGTATGCCTTTGACCAGGATGATATCGCCATCGCAAATGCTAAAGTAAAGTTGGCCCAATATGGTGAGCGAATTACGATCATTAAAAGCAATTTCCTTCATTTAAAAGAGGAGCTTGCCAAAAGAGGAGTCGATAAGGTAGACGGAATTTTGTACGACCTTGGAGTTTCGTCCCCGCAACTAGATACTCCGGAGAGAGGGTTTAGTTACCACCACGACGCTCCACTTGATATGAGAATGGATCAAGAAGCACCTATTTCTGCTTATGATGTAGTGAATGAATGGAGTTTCAATGATCTATTACGAATTTTCCATCGTTATGGAGAAGAAAAATTCTCAAAACAAATTGCTCGTAAAATTGAAGCAGCAAGGGAAAATAAACCAATTGAAACGACAGGGGAACTTGTCGATATTATTAAGGATGCGATCCCTGCCCCGGCTAGACGAAAGGGTGGACATCCAGCAAAACGGATTTTTCAAGCGATTCGAATTGCCGTCAATGATGAATTAGGAGTATTTGAGAAATCACTCCAGCAAGCCATCGAAATATTAGCTCCGGGTGGGAGAATTAGTGTCATCACTTTCCATTCATTAGAGGATCGAATTTGTAAAGTGACCTTTAAAAAAGCAAGTGAGACACCAGATTTACCTCATGGTCTTCCAATTATCCCAGATGAGTACAAGCCTGTATTAAAGCTCGTTACAAGAAAACCAATTTTACCGACTGAAAAAGAGTTGGAAGAAAATAATCGGGCCAGATCAGCAAAATTAAGAATTGCTGAAAAACGCTAGCCTATAGCAAATATCTAAATCCAAGGAGGGAAAAGAATGGGGAATTTAGCAAGGAAGCTTCAACAAGAACAACAACAGAAACAGGTGCAAGCACCGAAAATAGTACGAAAGAATCGATTGGGTTTCTCTCCTGGTGAGAAAATATTAGGAGCAGTATTTTGTGTAGCTCTTTGTTTTGGTGCTGTGCAAATTATTTCAAATCAAGCGTCTATATATGAAATAAACAAAGATATTCAAGTGATATCAACATCGATCGAGTCCCAACAAAAAGTGAACGCAGATCTTGCTATGCAGGTAGAAGAACTGAGTACATATGAAAGAATATGGGCAAAGGCAAAAGAACTCGGTTTGAAGTTAAATGAAAATAACGTCAAGGTTGTGCAAGGGCAATGATAAGAAAACAGCCAAATATGAATGTAGGAGCAGCAATTTTATTTATTTTATTTTGCCTGCTCTTTTTTGTCTTACTATTTCGTTTCGTCTCTATTCAAGTTACAGGGGAGGCTGCTGGGCAACCGTTAGCAGCAAAGGCACAGCAAATCTATAATAAGAATGGAGTATTAGAAGCGAAAAGAGGAACAATTTATGATCGAAATGGAGAAGTAATTGCAGAAGATACTTCGTCGTACACGGTGGTTGCTATTTTAGACGAAAGTATGAAACCGAATTACGTTTCCGATAAAGAAAAAACCGCTAGAGAACTAGCGAAATATCTCGATTTAGCAGAATCAGAGATTTTGAGAATTTTATCAAAGGAAGGCCAGTTTCAAGTTGAATTTGGTCGAGCTGGAAAAGATATTCCGCTTCAAACGAAGCAAGAGATAGAAGAATTAAAATTACCAGGTATCACTTTTGTTAGAGAATCCAAACGTTTTTATCCAAATGGTGTGTTTTCGTCCCATTTAATTGGGTATGTGGATACGAAAGAAGGAGAAACGATCCCAGTCGGACAATTAGGACTTGAAAAATCCTTAAATGATATTCTGACGGGGGAAAATGGGTCTATTAACTATTCAAGTGATTTATGGGGATATATTCTCCCTGACAGTGAACAAAAAATTACTCCAGCCAAAGATGGGCAAGATGTTTATTTAACGTTAGATAAGAAAATCCAAACATTTTTGGAGGATGCGTTAAATCAAGCAGATGAACAATATAAGCCTGCGAAAATGGTTGCCCTTGTCGCAGACCCAAAAACTGGTGATATTTTGGCGATGGGGCAAAGACCTACCTTTCATCCAAAAACGCGGGAGGGTATTGAGAAAACATGGTTGAATGAAGCGGTTGAAGTATCATATGAACCAGGATCAACGATGAAGATTTTTACCCTTGCAGCTGCCCTTGAAGAACAAGTGTTAAATCTAAATGAACAATATCAGTCTGGTTCATTTAAACCTACGAAAAATTCCGATGCAATTCGAGATCATAATAAAGTCGGTTGGGGATCCATCACATATCTAGAAGGTTTTCAGCGATCATCAAACGTAGCTATTGCGAAAATAGTTCAAGAAAAGCTTGGTTTCGATACGTATCGTGAATACTTAACAAAGTTTGGGTTCGAAAATCCAACAGGAATTGAGATCCCGAATGAAACGGGCGGAAAAATTGTTTATAATTATCCACTCGATAAAGTAACAACAGGTTATGGTCAAGGAACAGCGATTACACCGCTGCAACAAATCCAAGCAGCAACAGCGATTGCCGGTGATGGAAGAATGTTAAAGCCGCAAATTATTGATAGAGTAGTTGATCCAGCGTCGAATAAGACCGTCAAAAAGTCAGAGCCAGAAGTGGTGGGCAATCCTATATCTGAGGGAACAGCAAAAAAAGTGCGGGAAATTATGGAGACGGTTATCACTTCTCCTAAAGGAACGGGATATGAGAGATATAACATAGAAGGCTATGATATTGCTGGAAAAACAGGAACGGCAAACTTAACGCAAAATGGTGTATATCTTCATGGAAAAAATGATTATGTATATTCTTTCATGGGAATGGCCCCAGCAGATGATCCAGAGTTAATAGTCTATGTTATGGTTCAGCAACCACAAATCGATAATTCTTCTGATGGATATAAACCAGTTTCTTTAATTTTTAAACAGGTGATGCAAAATAGTCTCCAGTATTTAAGCATTCAGCCTACTGAAGTGGAAGCTTCAAAGACGATCGAGATCCCAAATGTAATGGGGCTTAGTGTTGAGAACGGTGTGAGTGCGCTTCAAGATCTGGGTGTTAATGCAGTAGTCTTAGGAAATGGTACCGAAATTGTGAAGCAGCTCCCTGCAAAAGGACAACCGCTATTAGAAGGTGAAAAGGTCATTGTCCAAACAAACGGTGATATCACATTACCTGAAATGAAAGGTTGGTCGCTAAGAGATGTCATGAAAGTGGCGAATTTAGCAAAACTACAATTAAATATTTCAGGTAGTGGGTATGTGAGCCAGCAAAATTTAGCAGCAGGTACGAAATTAAAAGAAGGGGATTATTTAGTAGTTCAACTACAAACTCCTGACACAAAAGAGGAAATCGTTGATGTGGACGAAGAAGAGGAAGAGGAAGAAATTCCTAAAGGTGGATGAAAGAACGGCTAATCACACCTTTGTTTCAGACTGTAGGCAAAATATTTGTCTGCAGTCTTTTCTATTATGAAAAACAGAATCTCCAGTTTAAAAAAGTTTTTTTTATGAACATCAAGTATAATACAATGATAAGTGATCGCTGTTTTCGTATAGATTATGGTTATATGTAAAAACCCAAAATCCGGTTTTTACCCTCGTATTACGGTTATGGCTATACATGAAGTGTGCGACGGCGCTGTTCGCTCCCTCAATCACGCATTTTGTTTCTTGTTATTTTCCAAAAGTAACCATGTTTGTAAAAAAAGCCTAATTGATAATAGAAGTACTTAAAAAGGTGGTACGGATATGGAAAGGATTATTCTATTTGATGGTGAGTGCAATCTTTGCGATCAAAGCGTACAATTTATCATCAAAAGAGACCCGGATGGTGTCTTTACGTTTGCTTCATTGCAAAGTGATATCGGGAAAATGTTATTAAATAAATGTAACGTTTCAAGTGAGATCGATAGTTTTGTTCTTATAGAGGGTGAACGATATTATGTTAAATCATCCGCTGCCCTTCGTGTTTGTAAGAATATAACAGGAGCATGGAAGTTGCTGTATGCCCTAGTCGTTATTCCGAAACCTTTGCGAGATTTTTTTTATGGAATGATCGCTAAAAATAGATATAAATGGTTCGGGAAAAAAGATCAGTGTCTGTTACCATCTCCGGATGTAAGAAAACGGTTCTTATCTTAGAGCTGTCAAAGTACAAACTTTGACTCCGGCTGCTTTTGTTGGAAATCTACGAGCTATTAGCACAAGCCCATTCAATAAAATGAAAAAATAAACTAGAACGCACTTTAACAATTGGTGCGTTCTATTTATTTTGGTACAAGCATATATTTGAACGAGCCAAACATGGGGGAGGTTCGTTCGAATATGCGGGTTTCGAATGTAACAGTTAGAAAAAGGTTAACAATTGCGTTGCTTGCTGGTTTTCTCATTTTTTTCATTATTGATATCAGGCTTGGGTATGTCCAATTTTTCCTTGGAAATTGGTTAACCGATGGGGCTGAAAATTTATGGAGCCGGGAAATTCCATTTGAACCTGATCGTGGGGAAATCGTTGACAGAAATGGTGTAGCATTAGCGACAAATATGAGTGCACCTACGGTTTATGTGTTTCCAAGACAAGTGAAGGATCCAGCCGAAACAGCAGAAAAGCTTGCGGCTGTCTTGAATGCTTCGAAAGAAAAGATATACAAACAGATAACAGAGAAAAGTTTAAATGTGCGAATATCTGAGGGACGCAAAATTTCAAATGAAAAAGCAGCTGAAGTTCGAAATCTTGATCTCGCAGGTGTTTATATTGGGAAAGATTCAAAGAGATACTATCCTTTTGGGGAATATTTATCACATGTGTTAGGATTCACCGGCATTGACAATCAAGGTTTAATGGGACTTGAACTGTATTATGATGACCAGTTAAAAGGGAAAAGGGGCTCTGTAGAGTTCTACGCTGATGCTAAGCATAATCGTATGAACGACAAAGCTGATGATTACAAGGCGCCAGAAGATGGCCTTGACTTAAAATTAACGATTGATTCAAAAGTGCAAAGCATTATCGAGAGAGAACTGGATATTGCAGAAGCTACGTATAATCCAGATGGAGCGATTGCGATTGCGATGGACCCTAATACAGGAGAAATATTAGGAATGTCCAGTAGGCCGAGTTTTAACCCAACCAATTTTCAGGATGTTGCACCTGAAGTATATAATCGGAATTTGCCGGTTTGGAGTACATATGAGCCAGGTTCTACCTTTAAGATTATTACTTTAGCAGCAGCATTAGAAGAAGGGAAGGTTGATTTAGAAAAAGATCATTTTCATGACTCAGGTTCGGTAAAGGTGAACGGATCGACCCTTCATTGTTGGAAAAGGGGAGGACATGGGAGTCAATCATTTCTTGAAGTTGTCCAGAACTCCTGTAACCCAGGATTCGTTGAATTGGGTCAACGATTAGGAAAAGAAACGCTTTTTAAATACATTAAGGATTTTGGGTTTGGGGAGAAAACAGGGATAGATTTACAAGGGGAAGGAAAAGGAATTCTCTTTAATCTTGAGAATGTTGGGCCTGTTGAGCTTGCGACAACAGCTTTCGGTCAAGGGGTCTCAGTGACACCGATCCAACAGGTTACCGCGCTGTCTGCTGCGATTAATGGTGGAACGCTCTACACTCCATATATCGCAAAGGAGTTGGTTGATCCTATAAGTGGAGAGGTCGCCATGAAAACTTCACCAACAGCGAAAAGAAAAGTTATTTCAGAAGATACGTCAAAAGAGATTAGGCATGCCCTTGAAACAGTTGTTGCACAAGGAACAGGGGGAAAAGCATTCGTGGAAGGGTATCGGGTAGGTGGAAAGACTGGAACAGCCCAAAAAGTAAAAGATGGTCGTTATATGGAAAACAATCATATCGTTTCTTTCATTGGCTTTGCACCTGCAGATGATCCGCAATTAGTGGTGTATGTTGCCGTCGATAACCCAAAAGGGACGCTCCAGTTCGGGGGGACCGTCGCTGCACCGATAGTTGGAAATATCATGGGTGATAGCTTAAGAGCGATCGGAGTTGAACCACGTGAAGATCAAATCGAAAAGGTGAGAAAGAATTGGGAAGATCCTGTGATGATCGAAGTACCAGACATGGTCGGAATGTCGAAAAAAGATATTCGTGAGATATTTGTGAATTTCAAAATTGATGCAAGTGGACAAGGAGATACGGTCGTGAAGCAAACACCACAAGGTGGTATAAAGCTGAAGGAAGGTTCGACAATTAGACTGTATTTTGATGATTCGGAAACAAAGGAAAAAAAGGAATAGTCAAGGCGGGAGGCAGAAATTAATTCGCCTCTCGCTTTTTTCATATAACTCAAAATTTTTGCCATTATTTCAAATCAGATCAATATCTCGAGAAAAAATAGCGAAATGTTTGGTTTTCATGTAAAATAAAAAGCGCGAGTTTTGAAAGAGCACTCTCGAAGGAATCCAGCAAAAAGCGTACACACCCAAGACAAATAAGGATCCCGCACATTAAAGCAAGGTGTCCGTACCTTTAAGAGAGGATATGATCAATTTTGAATTTACATACTTTACTTAAGAGTCTTCATTTCATTAATTGTGAGCATGTCGATAATCCTGAAATTGAATCGATTGAAAATGACAACCGTAAAGTCGTAGAAGGAAGTCTTTTTATTTGTATAAAAGGGTATACGGTGGACGGTCATGATTACGCTGAATCAGCTGTGAAGCAAGGGGCTGTTGCCGTTTTGGCCGAAAAACGATTATCATTACCGGTTCCGGTTATTGTCGTAGAAAGTACAAAACGAGCAATGGCTGTATTATCTGATGCATTTTATGGTCAACCTAGTCATAAACTTCATATGATAGGAATTACGGGTACAAATGGGAAGACAACGACCAGTCATCTCATTGAAAAGATACTTTCTGATGCAAACCAGCAAACAGGTTTAATTGGTACGATGTATACGAAAATAGGTTCGAAACAAATGGAAACGAAAAATACGACGCCAGAAAGTTTGACTTTACAAAAGACATTTAAGCAAATGGTCGAGGCTGGTGTTGATACGGCAGTTATGGAAGTTTCTTCACATGCTCTAGTCGAAGGTCGAGTCCATGGAACAGACTTTAATGTTGCGGTATTTACGAATTTAACACAGGATCATCTCGATTATCATCATACGATGGATGAATATAAGAGAGCAAAAAGCTTATTATTTTCCCAATTGGGAAATACATATCATTTGCACAACCCAAAATTTGCTATCTTAAATGTGGATGATGAAGCAAGTCAACTATTTATGGAGAGTACGAGTGGTCATGTGCTCACTTATGGGATCGATAAAGAGGCAAACCTTCGTGCAACTAATATTCAAATCACTTCACAAGGGACTGAGTTTGAATTAAAAAGTCCTTTTGGGATGCATAAGATCACGATGAGTTTAATTGGGAAATTTAGTGTTTATAATGCGCTTGCTAGTATTGGGGCTGCGATTTGCTCTGGTATTTCAATCGAAGATGCCATTTCCTCCATTGAAACGATAAAAGGTGTAGCGGGACGCTTTGAACTAGTGGATCTTGGTCAAGACTTCACCGTGATTGTAGATTATGCACACACACCTGATAGCTTAGAGAATGTATTGAAAACGATCAAGGAGTTTGCCCAAAACAAGGTTTCTGTCGTTATTGGTTGCGGAGGAGACAGGGACCGTACGAAGCGACCGATAATGGCGCAAGTTGCTTGTGCATATAGTGACCGCTCCATTTTCACTTCTGATAATCCACGAAGTGAAGATCCAGAACAAATTTTAAAGGATATGGAAGCAGGTGTGACGGGTCAATCATTTGAGGTGTTGGTAGACCGTAAAAAAGCAATATATTATGCGATTGAAACGGCAGAGCCAGGTGATGTTATTCTAATTGCCGGGAAAGGTCATGAAACCTATCAGTTGATCGGTGATCAAGTTTTTGATTTTGATGACCGTGAAGTAGCTAAAGAAGCAATTAAACAACTACAAAGAAGTTAAGAGCTACAGTGTATAGATGGTTAGAATTCGATTGTAAGACGTCACTTCACATAGTGGGGCAAAGGAGAGATAAGATGATCTTAACTTATGAAGACTTATCTGTAATTTTTCCAGACGTAACAGGGATAAGGGAGTTCGATTTGCATTTTCAAACCGTTTCAATAAAAGCGGATATAAACCAATCAAAAGGCCTTTATATTCCATTAGGTTCAAAAGCACAAGACCTTCAACAAGCCATTGCTAATGGAGCGGTAGCGGTGGTTTGGGAAAAGGGAAAAGCGATACCTAAATATACACCAAACCACTTTCCAGTATTCTATACAGATGACATTGCAAATGGAATAAAGGACATTTTGTTTGCTTTCCTTGATAAAAGTAATACAGAAGTAATCGATAAAAAGGACAAAACAAATTTCCTGTTTTTAGATGAAAAACTTCTTAATGAATTTTATGAAACATATGATAAGGCAGTAATAGAAGCAAAAATTAACGAACTGATAGAGAAGTTTCGAGAGGAGAAGGAATAGAAAATGCTCGAGCAAGTTATATTTTTTACAATATTATTAGGATTTTTGATTTCAGTCATTCTTTCTCCTATATTTATTCCTTTCTTAAGAAGGTTGAAATTTGGACAAAGCATTCGAGAAGAGGGGCCGAAATCCCATCTGAAGAAATCCGGGACACCCACTATGGGCGGTCTTGTGATCTTACTATCAATCGCAGCGACAACATTTATTATGATTGGAAAGTATGCAGAGCCTACTATCCATACATATTTATTAATCTTTGTAACCTTTGGATTTGGCTTATTAGGCTTTTTAGATGACTTTATTAAAGTAGCCTTGAAGAGAAACCTTGGGCTTACTTCTTTACAGAAATTAATTGGGCAAATCATCGTGTCTGTTGTTTTCTTTTTAATCTTACAACATTATGAATTTTCAACAGTGGTTTCCATTCCACTAACAGATTTCTCAATTGATTTAGGTTGGGGATATGTCCTCTTTATTATCTTTTGGTTAGTTGGCTTCTCTAATGCAGTGAACTTAACCGATGGACTAGATGGTTTACTATCGGGGACAGCTGCAATTGCTTTTGGAGCTTTTGCTGTATTAGCATGGAGTTTATCTCAACTAGAAATAGCTGTTTTTTCAGTTGCTGTTGTAGGGGCAGTATTAGGTTTTCTTGTTTTTAATGCCCATCCTGCTAAAGTATTTATGGGGGATACTGGTTCGCTTGCACTTGGAGGAGCGATTGCTGCAGTAGCGATTTTATTAAAACTTGAGATCTTGCTTATCATCATCGGTGGGGTATTTGTAATCGAAACCTTGTCCGTTATTTTACAAGTTCTATCATTTAAAACAACTGGACGAAGGATTTTTCGGATGAGTCCACTACATCATCATTATGAACTAGTTGGATGGTCTGAATGGCGTGTAGTCGTAACATTTTGGACAGTTGGACTGCTCTTTGCTGTCCTTGGAATCTATATCGAGGTGTGGTTGTAATTGAAGCAAATAAAAACATATACCCATAAGAAAATATTAGTATTAGGACTAGCCAAAAGCGGGGTGAGTGCAGCCTCGCTTTTACATCGGTTGGGGGCTTTTGTAACGGTTAATGATATGAAGCCATTATCGGAGAATCCAGAAGCACAAGGGTTGCTTGAGCAGGGGATTACAGTTATCTGTGGGGAGCATCCGATTGAATTAATGGATCAGGGATTCGAATTAATCGTTAAGAATCCAGGAATTCCATATCATAATCCAATGATTGAGCGGGCACTTGAAAAGGGTATTCCGATCATTACAGAAGTAGAACTAGCTTATCAAATTTCAGAAGCGCCATTTGTGGCGATTACAGGAACAAATGGGAAAACAACGACAACGACTCTTGTATTTGAAATGCTACGTGAAGGAAGAAAATCACCTCTAATTGCGGGAAATATCGGAACAGTCGCATCCGACGTAGCACAAGAAGCAACAGCCGAAAATATGGTAGTCATTGAACTATCTTCGTTTCAGTTAATGGGAATTGATCGTTTTAATCCGTTTATTGCGATCCTCACGAATCTGTATGAGGCTCATTTAGATTATCACGGGAATTTAAGTGATTATTGGAAAGCGAAGGCCAATATTACAAAAAATCAAACGGAAGATGAGTTTTTGATTGTTAACGTTGATCAAGAACAGGTCGTTGAATTAGCGAAACAATCGAAAGCACAGATCATTCCATTTTCCACGAAGAAAATTGTCGATAACGGTGCGTATGTGAAAGACGGGGCCATTTGGTTCATGGACGAAAAAATTATGGCTATGGAAGATATCGTCTTACCTGGGGAACATAATCTCGAAAATATATTATCTTCAGTGGCAGCTGCTAAGCTTTCTGGCGTAGATAATGAGGCGATATTTAAGGTGTTAAATTCCTTCAAAGGGGTTAAGCATCGTTTACAATTTATCGCAGAGAAAGAAGGACGAAAGTTTTATAATGATTCGAAGGCAACGAATATTTTAGCAACAAGCAAGGCGTTAGCTGCATTTAATGAACCAGTTGTATTACTTGCAGGAGGCTTAGATAGAGGAAATGAATTTGATGAATTACGTCCTTATTTGGAGCAAGTCAAAGCGCTCGTAACGTTTGGACAAACGGCTGGGAAAATAGAAAGAGTGGCGAGTGAGGCAGGAATAAAATCGATCATCCGTGTCGATAATGTTGAAAAAGCCGTACCCGCTGCTATTGAGCTGTCTAGCCCAGGAGATGTGGTGCTACTATCACCTGCATGTGCTAGCTGGGACCAGTATAAAACTTTTGAGGTTAGGGGAGACATTTTTATCGAAGCGGTGCATAAGCTTAAATAAGGGCTAGTCCAATTTCGTCTGTTTGGCATAACACAACTCGGCCCTTTAAACTTGCATTCGAGGTGGATAAATTGCCAACAAAAAGATCTACTCCTGACTTTATTCTTTTGCTCGTGACATTTGCTTTACTTGCTCTAGGTTTAATCATGGTTTATAGTGCCAGTGCGATTTGGGCTGATTATAAATTCGGTGATTCTTTTTTCTTTGCAAAAAGGCAAATGCTTTTTGCAGGGGTGGGGATTTTCGCTATGTTTTTTATCATGAATATTGATTACTGGACATGGAGAAAATTTGCAAAAGTTATTTTAATTGTCTGTTTTGTTCTGTTAGTGCTCGTTCTCATTCCTGGGATCGGAAATGTTCGAAACGGCTCGAGGAGTTGGATAGGAGTTGGAGCCTTCTCCGTTCAGCCATCCGAATTTATGAAGTTGGCCATGATTGCATTTTTGGCAAAGTATTTATCAATGAATCAAAAAAATATTACATCATTAAAAAAGGGGCTATTCCCTTCGTTAGGATTAGTATTTCTCGCTTTCGGAATGATTATGCTACAGCCTGATTTAGGGACAGGCACTGTCATGGTAGGTACTTGTATCGTCATGATCTTTGTAGCAGGTGCAAGAATCAGTCATTTTGTTGGCTTAGGTGTGATAGGACTGTTAGGATTCGTCGGTCTGATTATCTCAGCGCCATATCGTATTCAGCGGATCACGTCATTTTTAGACCCATGGTCAGACCCGCAAAATAGTGGCTTCCAAATTATCCAATCCTTATATGCGATCGGTCCTGGTGGGTTGTTTGGCTTAGGACTTGGTCAGAGTAGACAGAAGTTTTTTTACTTACCTGAACCTCAGACCGATTTCATCTTTGCGATTTTAGCAGAAGAACTTGGTTTCATTGGTGGTTCCTTTGTTCTGTTGCTTTTTGCCCTTCTTTTGTGGAGAGGGATAAGAATTGCCCTAGGGGCCCCTGACTTATTTGGAAGCTTTTTAGCCGTTGGGATTATTGCCATGGTTGCCATCCAAGTCATGATTAATATTGGTGTTGTGACAGGATTGATGCCTGTAACGGGAATAACCTTACCTTTCCTCAGTTATGGTGGTTCTTCCTTAACACTGATGCTCATTGCAATCGGAGTGCTTCTAAATATAAGTCGTCATTCGAGATATTAGTATCAATCAAAACAATAGTATAACCTCAAATTAGCCCTGTTTTCAGGGCTTCTTTCTATTTAGGCTACAATTAGATATTTAGCTTACAATTTAGTAAAATGATAATGAATGCACAATTATGACGATAACATTAAAAATAAATAACATTATCATGTTGTTATCTCATGATTCTTGATAATATAGTAGAATGGGTAAAGTGCAAAAAACACACTCTCCCTTGCTGGAGTTTACCAAATAGTGAAAACCAAGCTACTATTGATCCAGCTTTTAAAGATACCCAAGAGGTGAGAAAATGAGAATAGTTGTTAGTGGTGGAGGTACCGGGGGACATATATATCCGGCACTTGCCTTAATTCGAGAAATTCAAAAAGAAAATATAGAAGCTGAGTTCCTATATATTGGCACAGAAAAAGGCTTAGAAGAAAAACTCGTTCCAAGAGAAAATATTCCGTTTAAATCCATACATATAACTGGATTCAAAAGAAAGCTATCTTTTGATAATATGAAAACCATTTACCGATTTATAAAAGGGGTTTCCGATAGCAAAAAGATGCTCAAGGAATTTAAAGCAGATGTAGTCATTGGTACTGGTGGTTATGTGTGTGGACCTGTTGTGTATGCAGCTGCAAAGCTTGGCATACCAACAATTATTCACGAGCAAAATAGCGTCCCAGGATTGACGAATAAATTTTTAAGTCGTTACGTCAATAAAATAGCCATCTGTTTTGATGAGGCAAAGAATTTTTTTCCAAATGAAAAAGTCGTCTTTACTGGAAATCCACGCGCTTCAGAAGTGTTAGGGCAAGATGGTGTGAAGGGTAGATTGTCGGTCGGTCTAAAAACTGGTGAACCAGCTGTTTTGATCTTCGGTGGAAGTCGCGGAGCTAGACCGATAAACGAAGCTGTGATTAAATCACTTTCAGAGTTCGGTAGTAAACCGTATCAAATACTATACATAACAGGTGATGTCCACTATAACGAAGTCCTCAAAGAGGTGGAGTTAGTTGGAAATCCTGCTAATGTTGTCATTAAACCGTTTGTCCATAATATGCCAGAAGTATTAGCTGGGATTGATTTGACTGTTTCACGTGCAGGAGCAACGACATTAGCAGAATTAACGTCGTTAGGGATTCCTAGTATTCTCATCCCAAGCCCGTATGTCACGAATAATCATCAAGAGAAAAATGCACGCTCTTTAAGTGATCGTGGTGCAGCAAAACTACTATTAGAAAAAGAATTGACGAGTAAAAAATTAGTGGAAGAAATAGATCGTATTTTAATGGATGAGAAGCAATTAATGTCAATGAAAAAATCTGCTAAGGAACTTGGTATTCAGGATGCCGCACAACGTCTTTATAACGTTATGGAGGAACTGACTCGCTAAGTAACGGTGAAACATAAATCAAAATTTCTCAACACACATATATTGAATTAACTAAAAGCATGAAAGGGAGGTTAAGATGATCGAACTTAGCGCTAAATTGAGTGAACAAAACGTAGGAAAAGTGAAGGAAAACGAACCATTAGCTAATCACACTACGATAAAAATTGGTGGTCCTGCTGACCTTTTTGTTGAACCTTCATCCGTTGAAAACTTACAACTTGCGATGGAGCTTATTCGTGAATATAACGTAAACTGGAGAGCGATTGGTAGAGGATCCAATCTTCTTGTGTCAGACCAAGGAATTGAAGGGGTCGTCATAAAGCTAGGAATGGGGATCAATGAACTTGAAATCGACGGAACAAAGATAACGGTTGGCGGGGGATACTCTCTCGTTGCGCTAGCTACCCAAATCAGTAGAAAAGGCTTATCCGGACTTGAGTTTGCAAGTGGAATTCCTGGCTCGGTTGGCGGTGCTGTATACATGAATGCAGGGGCACATGGATCAGATATTTCAAAAATCCTTGAAAAGGCACTGATCCTTTTCGAAGACGGGAAGTTAGAATGGGTCTCGAATGAGGAAATGGAATTTTCTTATCGCACTTCTGTTCTTCAGAAAAAACGTCCGGGTATTGTGATAAAGACTATTTTCCAATTAACTGAAGGGGATAGAGATAAAATTTCTGCTGAGATGAAGAAAAATAAAGAATATCGAAAAGTGACTCAACCATGGGATTCCCCATGTGCGGGAAGTATCTTTAGAAATCCTTTACCAAATTACGCAGGCAAGCTTATAGAAGAAGCTGGATTAAAAGGCTATTCAATCGGCGGAGCAAAGATTTCTGAGATGCATGGAAATTTTATCGTGAATAATGGTGGTGCGAAAGCAGAAGATGTACTTTCACTTATTCAATATGTGAAGGACCAGATCTTTGAAAAATATCAGGTAACGATGGAGACGGAAGTAGAAATTATCGGACGAAAATAGTCCTTTTTCCCCCTTTTGCTGCCAATATTTATGGTATAATATAACACTATATAGAACCCTATTCATGTATTAAAGTAGGAATAACGGCATGTGTTATCGTGCCGTTGTTTTCTCTTTTTATGATGATATATGTGCTCGGCTTGGGCCATTCGATTTATATAAATACTAGATTTGGACAAGCCTTTTAAACACTAAGTAAATGGAAAAGAAAAATCGGGGTGAATAGGTTGGAAAAAGGGAAGATCGTTTCGCTAGAAGATCGCGTTCCTAAGTTAAAACAACAAAGACGGAGGAAGGCAAATAAACGCCTTATTTTTCTTTTGTTTCTGTTTTTTTTACTTATCAGTTGCGTCGTTTATTTCCAATCACCGCTAAGTCATGTAAATAAAATAAAGATTATGGGCAATGAAGCTTATGCTGAAGATAAGCTAGTTGCTATAAGTGGATTGACTAAGAATACGAATGTTTGGAAGATTAATGAAAAAGAGGTTGAAAAAAAGCTGGAGGAACTGACAGAGGTGAAATCAGCTACTGTTGCAGTTGAGTTCCCGAATAATATTTTGATTACTTTGAATGAATGGAAGCGAATTGCTTATATCATGAAGGATGGCCTCTTTTTACCGATTCTTGAAAATGGGGATATTTTAGAAGAACAGTCAGGGGCAATTCCTGTTAATTCACCTATTCTTCTTTCTTTTTCAGAAGGGAATGAGATGGAAGCGATGATTGACGAGTTAAATAAAATTCCAGTTGAAGTACTAAACTCCATATCAGAAATTCATCTCGATCCGAAAGAGACAGACCCTTATCATATTAAATTATTTATGAATGATGGATTCGAAGTAAGTGCATCGATAAGAAGCTTTTCTGATAAAATGGCCCACTATCCTTCTATTGTTAGCCAACTAGATCCAGAAATTAAAGGTGTTATTGATTTAGAAGTTGGATCATTTTTTAAAGCTTATGAATGGGAAGGTGCTGAAGAAGAGAATGAAACTGAAGGTGAAGGGTAAGCACGTCATTCTCTCGTTGGTCAGTCTAGTTTTAGGTTTTATCATGGCATTTTCATATCATTTCACGCAAAAAAATGATACAGATAAGGCAATAACGAATAATCAATGGGAGCGAGACATCGAATTACGTAATCAATTAATCGCTCAAGAGCAAAAAAATCGTGAGTTCCAAAAAGAATTGATTGAGAAGCAAGAGAAAGTTCGTGAGACGGAAGAAGAGTTGGCTCAGGAAGAGCAAGTCTTTTTTAATCTGGCAGAGGACGCAGAAAAATATCGAATGTTTCTTGGCAAGGTTCGTGTAAAAGGACAAGGGGTTACAGTAACATTAGCGGACGGTCAATATGACCCAAATGACGACAATATCAATAATTATCTTGTACATGAGCATCATGTCTTTAATGTTGTCAATGAATTGTATGTTTCTGGTGCTACAGCTGTTGCGATTAACGGACAGAGACTTTCGCACAACTCTTATATCGTTTGCAACGGTCCTGTCATAGAGATTGATGGAAATCCTCATCCTGCTCCGTTTGTGATTACGGCAATTGGTGAACCAGATGTTTTATCTTCTGCCTTGAATATTACAGGGGGAGTAAAGGACAGGCTTGTAAATGAAAATGTTGAATTCAAGTTAGAGGTAAACGAAGAGATTATACTTGAACCAACTCTAGGTTCGTAAAACTTTCAATGTTGTCCACAAGTATAGAAAGTTGGGTGATTCGGTGGGCAAAGGTAAAATAATCAGTTTTACACTGATCACGATGATCGTGGGATTTATGTTAGCCATCCAGTTTCAGTCTGTGCAAAAACCTGTTGTCAGAGACACCCGTGACACATGGGAATTAAGGGAAGCGTTGCAGAAGGAAATGGAATTACAATCGCGGCTTATTAAAGAAATACGCTCGAATGAAGAAAAGCTAGCGAACTATGAGACAGAACGAAAGCAAGGACAGGAGCAAACATTGCGGACAACGTTAGATGAATTGAAGGAAGAAGTTGGTTTAACGGATGTTACAGGACCGGGTGTGAAAATTGAAATTGACGTTATTGACAATGCGCTCATTTTTGATCAAAGTGAACAAATGCTTTCTCCGCAATTGTTAAGACGATTATTAAACGAAGTCAATATGTATGGAGCAAAGCATGTTTCAATTGGTGGACAACGGGTAATCAATACGACGGTGATTAGGGAAATTGCAGGTGAAACGAAAATTAACGGTCGTTCTTTAAGGAAATTCCCCATCGATATTTTAATCATTACTGAGGATATGAAAACTGCTAAAAATTTATATAATCGAATGCTCGTTTCCAATGCAATCGAGGAATTCTTTATCGATAATTTGAAAATGACAATAGTAGAGCCTCAACTTAATATTTCTATTCCAGCGTATGAAGACTCCATTAGAATTAGAAATATAGAATCAGTGAAATCGGATAAAGGAGGCAATTAGAAATGTGGCTTCCGGTATTGGGGCTAGTTGTAGGTGTTGTTTTAGGGCTTATGAGCAACATTAGTATCCCTGATCAATATTCCAATTACCTATCGATTGCAGTCCTTGCAGCTTTAGATACATTGTTTGGTGGAATCAGAGCGCACTTGCAAAATATTTACGATGAAAAGGTATTTGTCTCTGGTTTTTTCTTTAATATTGCTTTGGCTGCAAGTTTAGCTTTTCTAGGTGTGCATCTTGGTGTAGACTTGTACTTAGCAGCGGTTTTTGCATTTGGTGTAAGACTGTTTCAAAACATTGCTGTCATAAGAAGAATTTTAATCACAAAATGGTCTAAAAAATAGTCAACAAGAAAATTAGAAAAAATTCAATTTATTAAAAGGGAAAATATTAATTTTGCCGAATAATTTTATAGATAAGCTGTTTTTCTTTGATGATATTACTTCTAATGAGGAGCACAAATCAGTCTATCTATAAAATAGGGATGTGTTTCTTCTCTTTAATGGACGGCCAACGGTTGATCATTTATATAATCAAGAGAAAGAAATATAGATGGGATAGTATTGTTGTTCGAGAAAATTGAATCGCTTAAGAGGAGGTGCCAGTGAGAATGAACAGCAACGACATATATGTAAGTCTTGACATCGGTACATCCAGTGTAAAAGTTATCATTGGTGAAATGGTCAATGATGCTTTGAATATTATTGGAGTTGGTAACGTAAAGTCTGAAGGCTTGAGAAAAGGTTCTATTGTTGATATAGATGAAACAGTTCATTCTATTAATAGGGCGGTAGAGCAAGCTGAAAGAATGATTGGAATGGAAATAAGTCAAGTGATTGTAGGAGTAACTGGTAATCACGTACTCCTACAACCGTGCCATGGTGTAGTGGCGGTCTCAAGTGACAACCGGGAGATTTCTAATGATGATGTAGCAAGAGTTCTTGATGCTGCCCAAGTTGTCTCCATCCCACCTGAACGGGAAATCATTGACGTTATACCAAGACAATTTATCGTTGATGGACTTGACGAAATTACGGATCCAAGAGGGATGATTGGTGTTCGGTTAGAAATGGAAGGAACCATTATTACGGGTTCTAAAACAATCCTACATAACACGTTAAGATGTGTTGAAAGAGCTGGTTTAGAAATTTTAGATATCACTCTTCAACCATTAGCAGCAGGGGCATTTGCTTTATCAAAAGATGAGAAAAATCTTGGAGTTGCCCTTGTCGATATTGGTGGGGGATCCACTACAATCGCTGTTTTTGAAAACGGTAATTTAAAGGCTACAGGAGTCATTCCTGTTGGTGGAGACCATATTACAAAAGATATATCGATAGGACTTCGTACCTCTACCGAGGATGCGGAGAAAATTAAGATTAAACATGGACATGCTTATTATGATCATGCTTCTGAAGAAGATGCTTTTAGCGTACCAATTATCGGTAGTGATCAGCATCAACAGTTTAATCAGTTAGAAATTGCTGATATTATAGAGGCAAGAATGGAAGAGATTTTTGAATTGATCCAAGCAGAGGTTAGACGCCTCGGTGTACATGATTTGCCTGGAGGCTATGTATTAACAGGTGGAGTCGCTAATACTCAAGGCATTCTTGAATTAGCTCAAGTTATTTTTCAAAATCGAGTTCGTATTGCTATTCCTGATTATATTGGTGTTCGGGAACCACTCTATACGACAGCAGTGGGACTTATCAAATTTGCATATAAAAACGCAAAAGTGCAGGGGAGAAGTTTAAATAGTCAAGCAATCGTTTCAGAACCAAAGGAAAAACGTGTTCAAAAACAAACACAACCAAAAGCAAAAACGGAAAAACAACCTGAAGAAAAAATGACATCAAGAGTGAAGAAATTCCTTGGTTACTTTTTTGAATAGCTGAAAGTTATGTTCAGCTTAAACGATAGCTTCAAGTAAAACAAAACTTACTTGTAGAAGGCGGGATAAATAGTGCTATCAGGAATATCGACGAATTAGGAGGATTTGTCATGTTGGAATTTGATACTAATTTAGATTCATTAGCGACGATAAAAGTAATTGGCGTAGGTGGCGGCGGTAACAATGCAGTGAACCGAATGATTGAACATGGGGTTCAGGGTGTTGAGTTTATTGCTGTAAACACAGACGCTCAAGCTTTAAATCTATCAAAAGCAGAAGTGAAAATGCAAATAGGAGGAAAGCTAACCAGAGGTCTTGGTGCTGGGGCAAATCCTGAAGTTGGAAAAAAGGCAGCAGAAGAGAGCAAAGAACAGCTTGAGGAAGTCCTTAGTGGTGCTGATATGGTCTTTGTGACGGCTGGTATGGGTGGCGGAACAGGTACAGGTGCTGCACCAGTTATTGCCCAAATTGCTCGTGAATTAGGAGCTTTAACCGTTGGGGTTGTGACACGTCCTTTTACCTTTGAAGGTAGAAAGCGTCAAAATCAAGCGGCAGGCGGTATTCAAGCGATGAAGGATGCCGTTGATACATTAATCGTAATCCCGAATGATAGATTGTTGGAAATTGTTGATAAGAGCACACCAATGCTTGAAGCATTCAGAGAAGCCGATAATGTATTGCGTCAAGGGGTACAAGGTATTTCTGACTTAATCGCAGTACCTGGACTTATTAACCTTGATTTTGCTGATGTGAAGACGATCATGTCGAATAAAGGTTCAGCACTAATGGGAATCGGTGTTTCTGCTGGTGAAAATCGTGCAGCAGAAGCGGCGAAGAAAGCTATTTCTTCACCATTATTAGAAACATCTATTGATGGTGCACAAGGTGTCCTCATGAATATTACAGGTGGTTCTAACTTAAGCTTATACGAAGTTCAAGAGGCAGCTGATATTGTTGCAACAGCTTCTGACCAAGAGGTGAATATGATTTTCGGATCCGTAATTAACGAAGATTTGAAAGATGAAATTGTCGTTACGGTCATTGCAACAGGTTTTAATGAGGAAGTTGCTCAGCCAAAATCATTCCGCCCAACAGTAAATCAAGCAAAACCAACAAACTCTTTTGAAAAACCACGTAGAGAGGTTAGAAGAGAAGAGGAAGTTCCAGAGCCAACAAGAACAGTAAGCCAACAAGAAGATGCTCTAGATATTCCAACGTTTTTAAGAAATCGCAATCGTAGAAGATAATTGCAAGAAGAAGGAAAAAGCATGATCCGAAAATGGGTCATGCTTTTTTTGCGTCAAAAATTGCGAATCAATATTCCCTCTTAAGATGCTTGCAAATTATCCAATGTGAAAATAAGAAAAACTGACAAAATCCGAACGAATATGTGAAAATTACTGCTTTTTTATTTCATGAAGTGACACACTTTCATCATCAATGTACGCTATACTTTTTCGTAACAGATTAGTAGAGAAACAGTAAATGAGAATTACCTTAGTGATAGAGAAAAGGGGGAGAGCAGTTGACCATCTATTTAGATGTCATTTGGGCATTAAATTTTCTGTTCGATACCCTTCTTTTATCTTTAACAGCTATCATTTTGAAGAGGAAGATTCAAAAATATAGGTTATTGCTCGGTGGGTTGATTGGTTCATTCATTATTTTATTATCGATTACGCCATTAAATGCCTATTCGGTCCATCCGATGACCAAATTATTTTTTTCTTTCCTTATGATTCTTACCGCTTTTGGTTATAAGCGATTACGTTACTTTCTAAGTGGTGTATTTACCCTTTATTTAGTGACATTTCTTGCTGGAGGGGCTCTAATCGGTACTCACTACTTTATCCAATTTGACTTTAATTTAGCTTCAAATGTGGCATTAGGTAGTATAAAAGGGTTTGGTGATCCGATTAGTTGGCTTTTTGTTCTAATCGGGTTTCCGCTCGCATGGCATTTTTCCAAGACGAGCATTGATAGGATTGAAGTGACAAAAATTCAGTATGAGAAGATCGTTGATGTCACGGTTAAACTAGGTAACTCCAATATGAAGATCAAAGGGCTTGTAGATAATGGGAATCAATTATATGATCCAATTTCGAAAATGCCTGTTATGTTTGTTTCAATAAAAAATCTAATGGAATTACCTGAGGAAATAACAAAGCTGGCGACAGATGCAGAAAGAATTATATTAGGTGAAATAGAATTGGAATCGGATGTGAATTTTAATTTGAGAATTATTCCTTATAAGGTAGTCGGACAAGAGCATCAATTAATAATCGCCGTTAAACCAGATGAAATTTTAATTGAAACGGGAGGAGAAGTAGTGTTAGTAGATAAAGGCTTGGTTTCATTTACTACTCAGGAGCTATCCTCTGACGATGCCTTTAGGTGCATCGTCCATCCTAAGATGTTAACAAGTTGTAAGAGTAAGAGTTCATCGAAAGTGAGTTAATATATTTACTCTTGAATGATTGAGTATGTTGCGTTATGAAAACAAAACAGCTTTAAAAAAAAATAAACATAATTTAGAAGGAGGACAACAGATGAAAAGATTGAAACTTCGCTTATCCTACTATTGGTACAAACTATTAATCAAATTACGAATTAAAACGGATGAAATCTATTATATAGGTGGAAGCGAAGCTCTCCCTCCTCCCTTAACGAAAGAAGAAGAAGAGCTATTATTACAAAAGCTCCCAAATGGAGATATGGCTGCGCGCTCTATTTTAATTGAACGGAATTTACGTTTAGTTGTCTATATTGCAAGAAAGTTTGAAAATACAGGGATTAATATTGAAGATTTGATTAGCATTGGAACCATTGGTTTAATCAAAGCGGTTAATACATTTAATCCTGAAAAGAAGATTAAGCTCGCTACATATGCATCAAGATGTATCGAAAATGAAATTCTTATGTACTTAAGAAGAAATAATAAAATTCGTTCAGAAGTATCTTTTGATGAACCACTTAATATCGATTGGGATGGCAATGAACTGCTTTTATCTGATGTTCTAGGAACAGAGGATGATATTATTACAAAAAATCTTGAGGCGACTGTAGATAAAAAATTATTATTAAAAGCATTGCACCAGCTATCCGATCGAGAAAAACAAATTATGGAGCTCCGTTTTGGACTTGGAACCGGTGAAGAAAAGACACAGAAAGATGTAGCAGATATGCTGGGAATTTCTCAATCATATATTTCTCGCTTAGAGAAACGAATTATTAAAAGATTAAAGAAAGAATTTAATAAAATGGTGTGAATAATTCGAATTAAAAAACATCTAAAGGTTGAAGGGGGAAATTTTTAAAATAAAACACTACTAGGAAAAGGTTTTCTGAGGATAATGACTCTTTTTCGCTTTTCCTTGTCCTGATCGAAAGTGCATATTTTTCCTTCTCAAGGAGATACTGTTTTTTGTACAGCAACTCCTGTGAGGAGGGAAAAGAATTGACTCGAAATAAAGTTGAAATCTGCGGTGTTGACACATCTAAACTTCCAGTGCTTAAAAACGATGAAATGAGAAAGCTATTTAAAGAAATGCAGAGTGGGGACATTTCCGCACGTGAAAAACTCGTTAATGGAAATTTACGACTAGTATTAAGCGTGATTCAGCGTTTTAATAATAGGGGCGAGTTTGTTGATGACCTCTTTCAGGTAGGATGTATAGGTCTTATGAAATCTATTGATAACTTTGATTTAGGTCAAAATGTCAAATTCTCTACTTATGCTGTTCCGATGATCATTGGAGAGATTCGGCGCTATTTAAGAGATAATAATCCCATTCGTGTTTCTCGTTCATTAAGAGATATCGCTTATAAGGCACTTCAAGTACGAGAGAAACTAATGAGTGAAACGTCAAAGGAACCAACAGCGGCAGAAATTGCGAAGGTTCTCGATGTTCCGCATGAGGAAATTGTCTTTGCTTTAGATGCAATTCAAGACCCAGTATCCTTATTTGAACCAATCTATAATGATGGGGGAGATCCTATTTATGTGATGGATCAATTAAGTGATGAAAGAAATAAAGATATTCAATGGATTGAAGAAATCGCTCTAAAGGAAGGCATGCGAAGATTAAATGAGAGGGAGAAACTAATCCTAAGGAAGCGCTTCTTCCAAGGGAAGACGCAGATGGAAGTTGCTGAAGAAATTGGCATTTCCCAAGCACAAGTATCCCGTTTAGAAAAAGCAGCCATTAAACAAATGAATAAAAACATACAAAGCTAAGCAAAGAAGCTGCCAAAATAGGCGGCTTTTTTGCTGCGATTTAATCTTTTTCCGCCTCCTTCCGATTCTGTTCATTATTTGCCCACCTTGTTTCATATACATAGAAGGAGAAATCGTAGGAGTTGATATCCATGATAAGAATATCTGAATTTCAAATGAAAGATGTTGTCAATATATCAGATGGAAAAAAGCTTGGGAACATTGGAGATATTGATATTAACTTAAAAACAGGTAAAATTGAAGCGATCATTATAACGGGTGCCGGTAAGGTTCTGGGCTTTTTTGGGAAAGATGAAGAAGTAACGATTTCGTGGAAGAATATATTAAAAATTGGTGAGGATGTCATATTAGTTCGTTATAAGGATATTCCAGAAATTAAATATCTTGAAGAATAGAAAGTAAGCAAGCTTTGGCAGAAAAGCCATTTTATACTGTGACCTCAGAGTTATCTATGTTAAACTAAAAAAAACAACATGAGGTATTGAAGTATGGAGCCGTTCTTTTTAAGGAATGAACAATTTTATTTGATTGAAGGTTGGCGATCTGATTCTCTTGTTGCGGGATTCACAAGTAAAAATGGGGGAGAGAGTTCAGAGGATTTTTTATCGTTAAATCTAGGATTCCATGTAGAAGATAACATAAAAACAGTCTGCCAAAATCGTGAGACAGTTTCTCAATTGCTTGATTTTCCATTGGAAAATTGGGTTGGTGCTGAACAAACCCATGATATACAGATTGTAAACATTCAAAAGCAAGATAGAGGAAAAGGTGCCAGTCAATACAAAGATTCCTTTAAGCATACAGATGGCTTTTTTACAAAAGAGTCTGGTGTTTTGCTCACTCTTTGTTTTGCTGATTGTGTTCCACTCTATTTTTATGCGCCGCAACATCATGCAATTGGAATCGCCCATGCTGGCTGGAAAGGGACCGTGAAAGGAATCGGGAAGGAAATGATGCAGTTGTTTCATACCGAGCAGATCACTGCCGATGAGGTGTTCGCTGTGATCGGGCCTGCCATTTGCGAAAAATGTTATATTGTTGATGATCGAGTTATCGATTTAGTTCAAAATATACTAGAAGATGTCGAAGAAAAACCATATAATTTAATTAATGACAATCAATATCATCTGAATCTTAAGGAATTAAATCGTTTAATCTTACTTCAATCAGGAATTCCAGCCGAGAATATTCAAGTATCGAATTTCTGCACAAGTTGTCATAAAGAACAATTTTTTTCACATCGACGGGATGAAGGAAAGACCGGTCGTATGTTAGGATTTATAGGTTGGAAGGAGGATATTAAAACAATCGATGAAAGTAACAGACAATTTAGCAGCAATCAATGAACAAATTCATGAAGCATGTCACCACGCTCATCGTGATCCTAAAGAAATTAAGATTGTTGCTGTTACAAAATATGTATCTATTGAGAGAGCAAAAGAGGCGATTGATGCAGGAATTACTCATTTAGGTGAAAACCGTGAAGAAGGGTTAAGTGCTAAATGGGAGGTTCTTGGGGACAAGCCGAAATGGCATTTCATCGGTACTCTTCAGTCACGAAAGGTAAAGAACATTATTGATAAGGTTGATTTTATCCACTCGCTCGATCGAGTATCTCTAGCTGCTGAAATCGATAAAAGGGCTAAAAGGAAGATCAAATGCCTTGTTCAGGTAAAAACATCGGAAGAGGAATCAAAACATGGTCTAGTTCCAAATGAAGTACTCTCATTCATTCAACAATTAGGTGATTATTCGAATATAGAGGTTGTTGGTTTAATGACGATGGCGCCGTTTACTCAAGACGAAAAGTTGCTACGACATTGCTTTCGCACACTAAAAGAGTTACAACAGGAAATTCAAAATCAAAAATTAGAATATGCTCCTTGTCATGAGCTTTCCATGGGAATGTCTAATGATTTTACAATCGCGATTGAAGAAGGAGCAACAATGATTAGAATTGGTACCGCATTAGTCGGTGAATAAAGAGGTGAAAAACATGAGTATAAAATCAAAATTCAAAACATTTTTTTTCCTAGACGATGAATATGATTATGAAAATGAAGAGCCGTATGAGGAGCAATCTGCACCACCGGCTAGATCCCAAAAACATCAACAAGCTACTCAGAAGCAAAATGTAGTGAGCTTGCAAAGTGTGCAAAAATCATCTGCATCGAAAGTGGTTCTTGTGGAGCCTAGAGTGTATGCAGAAGCTCAAGATATTTCTGACCAATTGAAAAATCGCCGCGCAGTTGTTGTCAATTTACAAAGAATTGATCGTGAACAAGCAAAGAGAATAGTCGACTTCTTAAGTGGTACTGTGTATGCTATAGGGGGAGACATCCAAAAAATCGGAACCGATATTTTCCTTTGTACACCTGACAACGTAGAGGTTTCTGGAAGCATATCGCAAATTTTACAAGAAACGGAATATGAAGATACGAGGTGGTAGTGGTTGCTTACAACGATTTTTAGTATTTTGGTTCAACTAATTTCCATTTATTCATGGGCGTTAATTATTTATATTTTGCTCTCTTGGTTTCCTAATGCGAGAGAGTCAGCCATTGGACAATTTTTAGCAAGAATATGCGAACCTTATTTAGATCCTTTTCGTAGAATTATCCCACCGCTTGGGATGATCGACATTTCACCAATTGTCGCTATCTTGGTGTTGCGATTTGCTACAAATGGATTGTGGCAGCTTTACTCTTGGATCATTTAAATAGCTTGAACAAATACTCATATGAAGATGTAAAAGGGGCTTGTACGAATCCCCCTTTTTTTCATTAACTCCAGGTGATGACATGAATATTTATCAGCATTTTCGCATCGAAGAAAGAGAATTCATCGATCTGGCTTTGCAATGGATGGAATATGTTGAACAAACGTATAGCTCCAAGTTAACCGATTTTCTCGATCCGAGAGAGCAACAGATTGTCCAGGCAATTGCAGGAAGTCAGTCTGAAATTCAAGTTGCTTTTTTTGGTGGACAAGAAAGTAATGAACGTATGCGGGCTCTCATCTATCCAGATTACATGCAAGTAGGAAAAGATGATTTTCAGATTCGCTTAATTGAAGTAGAATATCCAGTGAAATTCATTACCATTGAGCATCCACAAGTTCTAGGAAGTTTGATGTCTCTAGGGTTGAAAAGAGGTAAATTTGGTGATATTCTCATTCGCGATGAGCAAATTCAATTTTTGGTAGCAGAAGAAATTTGTGATTATGTGACATTGCAGCTTACCCAAATTGGGAAAGCTTCAGTTACATTAAAAGCCTTACCTTTAGAAGAAGGATTAACCATGGAAGAGCAATGGCAAGAATTGACCTCAACTGTTTCTTCTCTTCGGTTAGACACCGTTTTAGCTGCAATGCTTAATCTTTCTCGGCAGAAGTCACAAGAATTAATTAGAAGTAAAAGGGTGAAAGTTAACTGGACAATGATTGAAAATCCTTCCTTTGAATGTGGGATGGCTGATATCCTATCTGTAAGAGGTTTTGGTCGCTTAAAATTAATTGCCATTGAAGGAAAAACAAAAAAAGATAAGTGGCGAATCGTTGCCGGCAAGCAAAAATGATGATCTTTGCCTAAATTTTTTTACAAATGATGCAGGAAAAAGATAATAAATGTCGAATAATTGCTTGTATATACATACTAACTATACAGAAATATGGAGGTGGCCTTCATGCCATTAACACCTTTAGATATACATAACAAGGAATTTAATAAAGGGTTCCGAGGTTATGATGAAGATGAGGTAAATGAATTTCTTGACCAGGTCATTAAGGATTATGAAATTATTATCCGTGAGAAAAAGGAATTAGAAGAAAAATTAAATGATCAGAAAACTCGTCTAGGCCATTTTTCTAATATAGAAGAAACATTAAATAAATCGATTGTTGTGGCCCAAGAAGCAGCTGAGGAAGTTAAACGCAATGCGCAAAAGGAAGCGAAGCTGATTATAAAAGAAGCGGAGAAAAACGCTGATCGAATAGTCAATGAGTCTTTATCAAAGGCCAGAAAGATTGCTTTAGAAATTGAGGATTTAAAAAAGCAATCAAAAGTATTTCGGACACGCTTTAAAATGCTCATTGAGGCTCAATTAGATCTTCTCAATAATGATGATTGGGATCACCTCTTACAGTACGAGATTGATGCAGCTGAATTGAAATCTGCTGAAGAAGAAGATTCAATGGCTTGACGTTTAGCGGTAAAAGAGAATATAATACGAAAATAAAACATATTTCATACAATGAGAGGGACAAGTACAATTTTTCATAAACTTACTGTAGCGAGTCGAAGATGGTGAGAGTTCGACGTAGACGGAAAATTGGAAATCACCCTTGAGTACCTAGTTGAACAATTTCTTTGAAGGTTCCTTCAGGAAATAAGTAGGCATAGGCGAGTTATTCACGTTACGAACATAGAGCGGATAGTTTTTCTATCTACTAGGGTGGTACCGCGGGATTTTAAACCTTCTCGTCCCTTTTGGGGATGAGAGGGTTTTTTTGTGTTTGCAAACGCCTCAACTTTATGCCTTAAAATGCGAAAATAGGTAATACTGTATGATTAGTGAGGTAGGACTTGTAAGGAGGAAGGAAAATGGAATATAAAGATACGTTATTGATGCCGAAAACAGAGTTTCCAATGCGAGGAAACTTACCAAAAAGAGAACCTGAAATGCAAGAAAAATGGAATGAGATGGACATTTATAAAGCCGTACAGGAAAAAACAAAAGATCTCCCCATGTTTGTTTTACATGATGGCCCTCCATATGCAAATGGTGATATTCACATGGGGCATGCGCTAAACAAAATTTTAAAGGATTTTATCGTTCGCTATAAATCAATGAGCGGGTTTAATGCTCCATATGTACCAGGATGGGATACGCATGGATTGCCAATTGAGCAAGCCTTGACGAATAAAGGGGTTAAGCGTAAAGAGCTTACTGTAGCTGAATTTAGAAAGCTATGTGAAGAGTATGCTTATCAACAAATCGACAGTCAAAGATCGCAATTTAAACGCTTAGGAGTGCGTGGAGATTGGGAAAACCCATATATCACATTGAAGCCAGAATATGAAGCACAGCAAATTAAAGTGTTTGGAGAAATGGCGAAAAAAGGATATATCTATAAAGGATTGAAGCCGGTTTATTGGTCTCCATCAAGTGAGTCCGCACTTGCTGAAGCAGAAATTGAATACAAGGATAAGCGTTCAGCTTCAATTTACGTGGCCTTTGATGTGAAAGATGGCAAAGGAGTGCTCGATACAGATACTCAAATTATCATCTGGACGACTACACCGTGGACGATTCCAGCAAATCTTGGGATCACGGTTCATGCTGACTTGAATTACGTAGTGGTAGAAGTGTCAGGTAAGAAATATGTCATTGCTGCTGAGCTTTTAGAGTCTGTATCAAGTGAACTTGGCTGGGAAGATGCTTCCGTTGTTAAAACGGTAAAAGGAAATGAGCTCGAATATATTGTAGCAAAGCATCCGCTATATGGTCGTGATTCGCTTGTAATGCTTGGTGATCATGTCACTACTGATGCTGGTACAGGTTGTGTCCATACGGCACCAGGACATGGGGAAGATGACTTCCTAGTTGGAAAAAAATATGGTTTGGATGTGTTAAGTCCTGTCGATGACAAAGGGGTATTCACAAATGAAGCTCCAGGATTTGAAGGGTTATTTTATGATACTGCGAACAAACCAATTACAGAAAAGCTGCAAGAAGTTGGCGCATTACTGAAGTTGAATTTTATTACCCATTCCTATCCACATGATTGGAGAACGAAGAAACCGGTAATTTTCCGAGCTACGGCACAGTGGTTTGCTTCCATTAAAGATTTCCGCCATGAGCTTTTAGAAGCTGTAAAGGAAACAAAATGGGTACCTGCTTGGGGAGAAACTCGTCTCTTTAATATGGTAAGAGACCGTGGCGATTGGTGTATCTCTCGTCAACGTGTATGGGGAGTGCCGATTCCAGTGTTTTATGGGGAAAACGGAGAACCGATCATTACGGATGAAACAATTAATCATGTATCCAATCTATTCCGTGAAAATGGCTCAAATATTTGGTTTGAACGGGAAGCAATTGAGTTACTTCCAGAAGGGTTTACCCATGAGTCTAGTCCAAATGGCAAGTTTACAAAAGAAACCGATATTATGGACGTATGGTTTGATTCAGGCTCTTCACATCAAGCAGTGTTAGAAGAGCGAGAAGACTTGCAACGCCCTGCAGACCTTTATTTAGAGGGTTCTGACCAGTACCGAGGTTGGTTTAATTCATCATTATCAACAGCAGTTGCGGTTACAGGTAAGGCACCGTACAAAGGGGTATTAAGCCATGGCTTTGTCCTTGATGGGGAAGGGCGAAAAATGAGTAAATCGATCGGAAATGTCATTATCCCTGAAAAGGTAATGAACCAACTCGGGGCAGATATTTTACGACTATGGGTATCTTCTGTTGATTATCAAGCGGATGTGAGAGTATCTGATGCGATTTTAAAGCAAGTAGCTGAAGTTTACCGTAAAATCAGAAATACCTTCCGTTTCTTATTAGGGAACCTTGCAGACTTTAATCCAACAGTGAATGCTGTTGCCTATGAGGATCTACGAGAAGTGGATCAATTCATTTTAGTAAAATTAAATCAGTTGATTAAAAATGTTCGAAACGCTTATGAAAATTATGAGTATGCTTCCATTTATCATGCGATTAATAATTTCTGTACGCTTGATTTGAGCGCCTTCTACTTAGATTTTGCGAAGGATGTCCTTTATATCGAAGCACCGGATAACAGAGAGCGTCGTGCGATACAAACGGTTTTATATGAATGTTTAATCCATTTAACGAAATTAGTGACACCGATTCTTCCACATACGGCAGATGAAGTGTGGAGCCATATTCCAAATGTAGAAGAAGCAAGTGTTCAATTAACTTCTATTCCAGAATACAAAGAGCTTGCAAATGGGGAAGCTTTAGTTGAGAAATGGACAGCATTTATGGATGTCCGCGATGATATTCTAAAAGCGTTAGAAGAAGCAAGAAATGCTAAAGTTATCGGAAAGTCATTATCAGCAAAAGTGAGCCTATATGTTAATGCATCAACAAAAGAATTACTTGATTCCATTTCTGAAAATCTACAACAGTTATTTATTGTTTCAGGATTTGAAATTGCAGGTACGTATGATGCGGCACCTGAGAATGCTCTCAAGTTAGAGCATGCAGCCATTGTTGTATCAAAAGCAGATGGTCAAACATGTGAGCGCTGCTGGGTCGTGACAACTGAAGTTGGTCAAGTGGAGGAACATCCAACTCTTTGCCCACGTTGTGCAGAAGTAGTAGAAAATCATTATAGCCATTTAAGCTAAATCAAAAAACTCCCTCTAGATAGTTGTCTTAGGGAGTTTTTTTATGGAATCTTTTCCAATTCTAAAAGGAGATGAACCTTTTTTATACTTGCTTTATACAATACAGAAAGGGGAAAAAATATTCCAAGATCGTAAAAGCTTGTTCACCTTGTCAAATGTTTGTCTGTGTCAGATTGTCAAGTATGGCAATACTAATGGCAATAACAAAGGTTTAAAATGCTTAAAAAATTTGCAGAGCGGAGGGGTAGATATGGTTGCCAATCAACAAAAGCTCTATTCAGAACTCCGTATGATTCGTAATGAATTATTAGAAAGTCTTAATAAAAATTCAAGTATTAAACCGCTGATCGAGGACGAGCTAAGGGATATTGAAGAAACACTCGGAAAAATGGAATCAGGGACATTTGGTTTTTGTGAGAGTTCTGGGGAAATGATTCCAGATGATTATTTATCTATTGTACCGACAATTAAATCAATTGATGATGTAAATGAAATCAGTAAATATTATTGCAAACCAATCTACCATTAGCACCAATAGCTATCGTTTTTATGAGTTGTATGCTAAAATGCAAAGGTAACAATTTTCGTATGAGCTGGAGGTTACCTTTGTGTTTTTATATTACATACTAGCAATTGTCATTATTGCACTCGATCAGTTGACTAAATGGTTAATTGTAAAAAATATGGAGCTTGGAGAAAGCATGACGATCGTGGAGAATTTCCTCTATATTACTTCCCATCGCAATCAAGGTGCTGCTTGGGGAATTCTTCAAGGACAAATGTGGTTCTTCTACATTATTACAACAGTTGTGATCGTGGGAATCATATACTATATGGCAAAGCATACGAAGGGAAATATCCTTCTTGGAATTTCATTAGGGCTAATGCTTGGCGGTGCGATTGGGAATTTTATTGATCGGATTTTCCGAAAAGAAGTAGTCGACTTTGTTGATACATATATATTCGGATACGATTTTCCAATCTTTAATGTGGCGGATTCGGCTTTAGTGGTAGGAGTCATCCTCCTAATGATTCAAATGTTCCGTGAAGAGCGGCAAGCAAAGGAGAAAATAAATGGAGAAAAAGGAACACATCATTCATGAAGAACAGGTAAATGAAAGGATCGATAAGGTTCTCTCAACCTTGAATCAAGAATGGTCAAGGACACAAGTACAGGCATGGATCAAAGAAGGTCATGTCCTTGTAAATGGAAAACAAATTAAGACCAATTACAAAAGTAGTTTAAATGATAAAATTGAAATTATGATCCCTGAGCCAGAAGAGTTAGATGTTATTCCTGAAGAAATGGATTTGGATATATATTATGAGGACAAGGATGTCATTGTCGTTAATAAACCAAAGGGAATGGTTGTACATCCAGCTCCGGGTCATTTAACGGGGACATTAGTCAATGGTTTAATGGCCCATTGTAAAGATTTATCAGGAATTAATGGGGTGTTAAGACCAGGGATTGTCCATCGAATTGATAAAGATACATCTGGATTATTGATGGTTGCCAAAAATGATTATGCCCATGAGCATCTCGTTAATCAGCTTGTAGAAAAGACGGTGACAAGAAAGTATCGAGCAGTCGTCCATGGAAATATTCCGCATGATTATGGAACGATTAACGCACCGATTGCACGAGATCCGAAAGAGCGTCAAAGCATGACTGTGGTCGATAATGGCAAGCATGCTGTTACCCACTTTCAAGTACTTGAAAGATTTACTGATTTTACCTTTGTAGAATGTCAGCTTGAAACAGGTAGAACCCATCAAATTCGCGTTCATATGAAATATATTGGCTATCCTCTTGCAGGGGATCCAAAATACGGTCCAAGAAAAACAATAGATTTTGGTGGGCAAGCCTTGCACGCAGGGGTGCTTGGTTTTGTACATCCAAGAAGTGGTGATTATTTAGAATTTGAAGCGCCGCTTCCACAGGATTTTGTCGAATTATTGGATAAGCTACGAAATAATCGTTGACTTATTTTTTTAGTTAAGCTATGATAACTATAGTTTCATAAGTCCTTTAAGACAGTCCAGAGAGGCTGAGAAGGAAACGGATCGTAAGTTGGTCGAACTACGCCCAATTTACATTAGATTAGAATTCGTCCATCCTCTCGCCTTTACGGTGGGAGGATTTTTTGTTTGAAGCAATGAAGTTCGTAAAAAGGGTGTGAATCAATGTCTAAAAAAGCAGTTGTCCTAGATGAACAAGCAATCAGACGAGCATTAACGAGAATAGCTCATGAAATCATCGAAAAAAATAAAGGGATAGAAGGCTGTATCCTTATTGGTATTCGTACGAGAGGGATTTATTTAGCGCAACGTCTCGCTGAGCGAATTCAACAAATTGAAGGAACTGAAATTCCAGTCGGAGAAATAGACATCACCCTATACCGTGATGATTTAACAACAAAAACAGAGAATCAGGAACCGCTTGTAAAAGGCTCTGACGTTCCGCAAGATGTTAATAACCAAAAAGTCATTTTAGTCGATGATGTATTGTATACAGGAAGAACAGTACGTGCAGCACTAGATGCCTTAGTGGATATTGGCAGACCTTCATCAGTGCAGCTTGCGGTATTAGTAGACCGTGGACATCGGGAATTGCCGATTCGGGCTGACTATGTAGGGAAAAACATCCCAACTTCAAGCTCAGAAAAAATTGTCGTGGAGTTAACCGAAATTGATGAGCGTGAACAAGTAAGTATATATGAAAAATAAGAATCACCTTTTAATTGTAGTCCAGAGAGGCTAGCAAAAGGAATTGTATAAGGGGGCACCCTTATACTCTTTCGCCTAGCCTCTTTGAAAGAAATTTCAAAGAGGTATTTTTTTGGGGGGAAATTGACATGAACAGACCAGTATTAGATATTCATGAAAAACCAACAGCAGGACAAATGATTACACTTAGTTTCCAACATATGTTTGCGATGTTTGGAGCAACAATATTAGTTCCTAAATTAGTTGGGTTGAGTCCAGCAATCGCACTACTTACTAGTGGGATTGCTACGATTTTGTTTTTAATTATTACTCAATTTAAAGTACCAGCTTATCTTGGTTCTTCCTTTGCTTTCATCGCACCGATTCTAATTGCGGCTGGCGGACTTGATGATAACGGTATGAGTGTCAATCCTGGCAATGCGATGATAGGAGCAATGGCAGTAGGGGTTACCTATGGGGTAGTCTCACTAATCATTTGGAAAACAGGTTATAAATGGTTAATGCGTCTTTTACCACCGATTGTCGTCGCACCCGTGATAATGGTTATTGGTCTTGGATTAGCAGGAACAGCAGTAGATATGGCCATGAATGTTGAAGGAAAATATAATTTCTTACACTTTACAGCAGCACTTGTAACACTATTCTCTGCCATTATCTTCACTGTGTATTTCAAGAACATTATAAGTGCAATGCCAATTTTACTAGGATTAATTGTTGGCTATATCTACTCAGCGATTGTCGGTATTGTTGATTTTACAGCAGTAAAAGAAGCCAATTGGTTCGCCTTACCAGACTTTTTATTCCCTGGGATTCATTATGAGTTTTCGATTACTTCTTCCATTCTCCTTGCAATGGTTCCCATCGTCTTTGTTACCATCTCTGAGCATATCGGACACCAATTAGTGTTAGGAAGAGTCGTTAATCGTAATTATATTAAAGACCCAGGATTACATCGTTCCATTGTTGCCGATGGATTAGGAACATTCATCAGCGCGTTTTTAGGTGGACCTCCAAAAACAACATATGGAGAAAATATCGGAGTATTAGCGATAACAAGAGTTTATTCTATCTATGTGATTTTTGGTGCAGCGGTGATAGCCATTCTCTTCTCATTCGTAGGAAAAGCAATGGCATTCATCCAAACGATTCCGACAGCAGTACTTGGAGGTATCTCGATTTTACTCTTTGGAATCATCGCTTCAAGCGGCTTACGCATGCTTGTCGACAGCAAAATTGATTTTGGAAACAACCGAAACTTAGTGATTTCTTCTGTCATTTTAGTATTAGGTATCGGTGGAGCAGCGTTAGAAATATCAGAAGCATTTAGTATTGAAGGAATGGCTTTAGCTGCCATTGTTGGGGTGATACTGAACATCGTCCTCCCTGGCAGAGATAAAGGAAGTAACGATTTAGAAGATGAAGTTGATAACCATGATGTTGCATAAGTTCAGCCTTTAATTAAATCCGAGAGATTTACAAGGGTGAGAATAGGTTGGCATTAAAGATAGCTTTCATAGTAGATAGCTATCTTTAGGCTAGCGTTCTTTAACACACCCTGAAAAAATTCAGGGTGTGTTTTTTACGAAAAAAAGGAGGGTTCTCTTAAATGAAGCATTTATTAACGACGAATACCTTATCACTAGAAGAAGTAAGAACAATTTTAGAAGATGCTCAAGCATTTTCTGAAGGTGCTGTTTGGAAACCGGAAAAGCAAACATTTGTGGCTAATCTTTTTTTTGAGCCAAGTACGAGAACTAAATGCAGCTTTGAGGTTGCTGAAAGAAAACTAGGGTTAGAGGTCATCCCGTTTGAAGTAAATGCTTCAAGTGTGTTAAAAGGAGAAACCTTGTATGACACAATCAGAACACTGCAATCAGTTGGTGTTGAAGCGGTCGTCATTCGCCATCATGAAGATAACTACTTTGCTGAATTAGAAGGGAACATTCATATCCCGATATTAAATGCCGGAGATGGATGTGGACATCACCCGACACAGTCATTATTGGATCTCCTTACCATCCAACAAGAATTTGGTCATTTTTATGGGTTAAAGGTGGCGATAATCGGAGACATCCGCCATAGCCGTGTAGCACGTTCAAATGCAAATATTTTAAATCGCTTAGGAACAGAAGTTGTCTTTTCTGGACCGGAAGAGTGGTTTGATGATAGTTTGTTAGAAAATGGAAAATACGAAGAAATTGATGAGGCAATCTTGACAGCTGATGTCGTCATGCTTCTAAGAATTCAACATGAAAGACATGAACAAGGGGAAGAAAAAGGGAAAGAATCTTATCATCAGCAATATGGACTTACCGTCGAACGGGAAAAAAATATGAAAGCTGGGAGCATCATTATGCATCCTGCACCCGTGAATCGTGATGTGGAAATTGCTGATGTACTCGTCGAATGTCAGCGTTCAAGAATTTTTAAACAAATGGAAAATGGTGTTTATGTTCGGATGGCAGTATTAAAAAGAGCATTACAACAAGGGGGAAAAGTAAATGTCAATCATCATCAAAAATGGCCAGTTGCTTACTAATGAAGGGGAATTACAGAAAAGGGATCTGTTTATTGATAACGGTGTAATCGAAGAGATTGGAGAGTCTCTTTCTAAAGAAGCAGATGAAATGATTGATGCAAATGGACTTCTCGTTGCACCAGGATTAATTGATTTACATGTTCATCTACGTGAGCCTGGCGGCGAAAAGAAGGAAACGATTGAAACGGGAACTTTAGCTGCGGCAAAAGGTGGTTTTACAACCGTCGCTCCAATGCCAAATACAAGACCAGTACCTGATTCAAAGGAACAGTTACAGTGGTTGAATCAGCGAATTGAAGAAACAGCATCGGTAAGAGTGTTACCATATGCCTCCATTACCATTCGTGAGCTAGGGCAAGAGCTAACAAACTTTGCAGAATTGAAAGCTGCAGGTGCATTTGCTTTTACGGATGATGGAGTAGGTGTGCAAAGTGCGGCAATGATGCTGGAGGCAATGAAAAAAGCTGCGGCTATTAACATGCCGATTGTCGCCCATTGTGAAGAAAACACGCTCATTAATAAAGGGGCTGTTCACGAAGGGAATTTTTCCGAAAAACATGGCATTAACGGAATCCCTTCTGTGTGTGAATCTGTACATATTGCCCGGGACGTTCTATTAGCAGAAGCTGCCGATTGTCATTATCATGTTTGTCATATTAGTACAAAAGAATCGGTGAGAGTCGTACGTGATGCAAAGCGAGCAGGAATTAAGGTGACAGCAGAAGTAACACCACATCATCTCTTGTTATGTGAGGATGACATTCCGGAACTTGATCCGAACTACAAGATGAATCCGCCTTTACGAAGCAAAGAGGATAGAGAGGCATTAATTGCAGGGCTGTTAGATGGAACGATCGACTTTATTGCAACAGACCATGCCCCGCATACGGAAGCAGAAAAGGCTGAAGGAATGGCATTAGCACCATTTGGAATTGTCGGCTTAGAAACAGCCTTTCCACTTCTCTATACGTTTTTAGTGAAGGATGGTGTCATCACATTAAAGCAGCTAGTTGACTTTCTAACGATCAAACCAGCAGACGCATTTGGCTTAAATTATGGAAGGCTAGAAGTGGGGAAAGCCGCAGATATCACGCTAATCGATTTAGACTATAAAGACAAGATTGACCCAGAAAACTTCTTATCAAAAGGAAAAAATACTCCGTTTACAGATTGGGAGTGTGCAGGCTGGCCACAGCTAACAATCGTTGGGGGAAAAATTGCTTACAACAGGGAGAGTGTAAGAGCATGAAAAGGCAATTAATTCTAGAAGATGGTAGTGTCTTTATTGGAGAAGCATTTGGAAGCGAAAAAAGAACACTTGGTGAAGTCGTATTTAATACAGGAATGACAGGCTATCAAGAAATCTTATCTGACCCCTCTTATTGTGGACAAATTGTTACACTAACATATCCATTAATCGGAAATTATGGAATCAATCGTGATGATTTTGAATCCATTACCCCAGCGATTTCTGGTTTTATTGTCAAGGAAGCGGCAGATTTTCCGTCAAATTGGCGAAATCAAATTTCATTGAACGATTATTTTCAAAGTAAAAATATTCCGGGGATTGCTGGAATTGATACAAGAAAGTTAACAAGAATTATTCGTCAACACGGAACATTAAAAGGGGCCATCTGTCATATTGAAGAAAATGTTCAAGCTGTTTTACATCAATTAAGAACAACTCCATTAAGAAGCGACCAAGTGAAGCAAGTTTCTACGAAAACAGCTTATCCAAGTCCTGGAAGAGGGAAAAGAGTCGTCCTTGTCGATTTTGGCATGAAACATGGAATACTACGCGAGTTAAATAATCGAAATTGCGATGTGCTTGTTGTTCCTTACAATGTAACAGCAGAGGAAATCTTAGCGTTAAACCCAGATGGCATCATGCTTTCCAACGGCCCTGGAGATCCAAAGGATGTACCAGATGCGATTGAAATGATTAAAGGGATTTTGGGAAAAGTACCGATGTTCGGGATTTGTTTAGGGCATCAGCTCTTCGCTTTAGCATGTGGTGCCAATACGGAGAAGATGAAGTTTGGACATAGAGGTTCGAATCATCCGGTAAAGGATTTACGTACAGGAAAAGTAGCCATCACCTCACAAAATCATGGCTATACAGTAGAAGAGAATTCCATTGGAAGCACTCGCTTGGAAGTCACCCATATTGCCCTTAATGACGGAACAATCGAAGGTTTAAAACATAAAGATGTACCGGCCTTCACCGTGCAATATCATCCTGAAGCTTCACCAGGACCAGAAGATGCAAATTATTTATTTGACCAGTTTATGAGCTTACTAGAATCTGAGGAAAGTGGTGCAAACAAATGCCAAAGCGTACAGATATAAACAGCATATTAGTCATCGGATCAGGGCCGATCGTCATCGGTCAAGCAGCGGAATTTGATTATGCCGGGACACAAGCATGTATGGCCTTAAAAGAAGAGGGGTATAAGGTTATTCTCGTTAACTCAAACCCAGCTACGATTATGACAGATACAGAGATGGCCGATGTTGTGTATATTGAGCCACTTACTCTTGAATTCGTTTCACGCATTATTCGTAAAGAACGTCCTGATGCTATCGTGCCAACATTAGGAGGGCAAACAGGTTTAAACCTTGCAGTAGAACTTGCTAAATCAGGAGTACTTGAAGAATGTGGCGTCGAAATATTAGGAACAAAATTAGCTGCGATTGAACAAGCGGAAGACCGAGATCTTTTTCGAACATTAATGAATGAATTAGGCGAGCCAGTTCCTGAAAGTGATATCATCCACAACTTAGAAGAAGCCTACAAATTTGTGCAAACAGTAGGGTATCCAGTAATCGTTCGTCCTGCTTTTACATTGGGCGGAACTGGTGGCGGAATTTGCCATAACGAAGCAGAACTGATTGAAACGGTTCAAAGTGGCTTGAAATATAGCCCGGTTACACAATGTCTACTTGAAAAAAGCATTGCCGGTTACAAGGAAATAGAGTATGAAGTTATGAGAGATGCAAATGACAATGCGATTGTCGTTTGTAATATGGAGAATATTGACCCAGTTGGTGTTCATACAGGGGATTCGATTGTTGTTGCGCCAAGCCAAACGCTAAGTGACAGAGAATACCAGCTTCTTCGTAACACATCGTTAAAAATCATCCGTGCCCTAGGAATCGAAGGGGGCTGTAATGTTCAGTTAGCACTAGACCCTTATAGCTTCCAATATTACATCATTGAAGTAAATCCAAGGGTAAGCCGTTCTTCGGCATTAGCATCAAAAGCAACGGGCTATCCAATCGCTAAGCTCGCAGCAAAAATTGCGGTTGGCTTGACTTTGGATGAAATGATGAACCCGATTACAGGGAAAACCTATGCCAGCTTTGAGCCAGCTCTTGATTATATCGTCACGAAAATCCCTCGCTGGCCTTTTGATAAATTTGATTCAGCTAAGCGAAATCTAGGTACGCAAATGAAAGCTACAGGAGAAGTGATGGCGATTGGGCGTACATTTGAAGAGTCTTTGCTAAAAGCGATTCGCTCGCTTGAAGCAGGTGTATACCATTTAGCACTTAACGATGCAGACGAAATCAATAACGAGTTATTAGAAAAACGTATCCGTAAAGCTGGGGATGAAAGACTGTTTTACATTGGAGAAGCGTTAAGAAGAGGATACAGCATTGAGACGATTCATGACTGGAGCCAAATTGACCTCTTTTTCCTACACAAAATGGAGAAAATCATCAAATTTGAGCAAGAAATTGCGGACTACCATTTTGACTTAGAAGTCGGGAAAAAAGCAAAGGAAATGGGTTTTTCGGATATGGCACTTGCACAAATTTGGAATTGCCGTGAGCTTGAAATCTATGAATGGCGTAAAGAACAAGGGATTATGCCAGTTTATAAAATGGTTGACACATGTGCAGCTGAATTTGAATCTGAAACACCTTATTATTACGGGTCCTATGAAGATGAAAATGAGTCGATTGTAACGGATAAGAAAAGTGTCGTGGTGTTAGGTTCTGGTCCAATCCGAATTGGGCAAGGAATTGAGTTTGATTACTCAACTGTTCATGCTGTATGGGCGATTAAGGAAGCTGGTTATGAGGCTATCATTATTAACAATAATCCAGAAACTGTTTCAACCGATTTTAGTATTTCAGATAAGCTCTACTTCGAACCGCTGACGATCGAGGATGTGATGCATATCATCGATTTAGAAAAGCCAGAAGGAGTAGTCGTCCAGTTCGGTGGACAAACGGCAATAAACCTTGCATCAAAGTTGGTTGAGCGCGGCGTGAAGATTCTTGGAACATCTCTTGAGAACATTGATGGTGCAGAAGATCGAGATAAATTTGAACATGCACTCTCTCGCTTAAATATTCCACAGCCGAAGGGAAAAACAGCTCTTTCTGTTGAAGAAGCAGTGAAAATTGCATCAAATATTGGCTATCCGGTCTTAGTTCGACCTTCTTATGTCCTTGGAGGACGGGCGATGGAAATCGTTTATCATGAGGAAGAACTTTTACACTATATGAAAAATGCCGTCAAAATCAATCCAGAGCATCCAGTACTCATTGACCGCTATTTAACGGGAAAAGAAATTGAGATTGATGCCATTTGTGATGGAGAGACCGTCTTGATTCCAGGAATTATGGAGCATATCGAAAGAGCTGGGGTTCACTCAGGCGATTCGATTGCCGTTTATCCACCACAAAGCTTAACGACAGAAATCAAAAATACGCTTATTGACTATACGGAAAAGTTGGCAAAAGGGTTAGGCATAATCGGACTGTTGAACATTCAATACGTCATCTCCAAAGGGGAAGTATTCGTCATTGAAGTCAATCCTCGGTCAAGTCGTACAGTGCCTTTCCTAAGCAAAATTACGAAGGTACCAATGGCAAAAATTGCGACTAAGGTTATTCTTGGTCAATCCCTTAAAGAACAAGGATATGAATCAGGACTTGTACCAGAACAATCAGGAGTATACGTGAAAGTGCCGGTCTTCTCTTTTGCAAAGCTAAGAAGAGTCGATATCACATTAGGACCAGAAATGAAATCAACCGGGGAAGTCATGGGCAAAGACATTACGTTAGAAAAAGCGCTATATAAAGGACTTGTTGCTTCAGGGATGAAAATACAGTCTCACGGAAATGTGCTGATGACGGTTGCAGACAAAGACAAAGAAGAGTCTCTTCAAATCGCTAGAAGATTTGCTTCCATCGGCTTTCAATTAATGGCGACAAGTGGCACGGCCGAATTTTTACAAACGGCAGGAATTGAAGTTAAAGTCGTTGATAAAATTGGTACAGAGGGTCCAGACCTACTAGATGTCATTCGCAATGGAAATGCACAAATGGTCATTAACACCTTAACAAAGGGTAAACAACCGGCACGTGATGGCTTTAGAATTCGTCGAGAGTCTGTTGAAAATGGGATTCCATGCTTCACATCACTCGATACGGCAGAGGCGATGCTTCGCGTCCTAGAATCGATGACTTTCGCGGCAGAACCAATGGGGCAACAAACGAAAGTACGAGAGGCGGTTTTACTGTGATTGTTAACGACCATTGTTCCATCGTTTCACAAAGAGAAATAGCTGAAAATATTTATGAGCTCATCCTTCGTGGTGAGCTTTCCTCTCAAATGAATGAGCCAGGTCAGTTTGTTCATGTAAAGGTAGCACAAGGTTATGACCCATTGCTCCGTAGACCGATTAGTATCGCGCACATCGATCAGGAAAATCAGGAATTCACCTTGATTTATCGTAAAGATGGTCGAGGAACAAGTATTTTGTCTTCTAAAAAGACCTCTGAAACAATTGATATTCTTGGTCCATTAGGACATGGATTTCCAGTTGAAGAAACAAAGGCAGGCGAGACAGCTCTACTCGTCGGAGGCGGAATTGGCGTTCCACCGTTGTATGAGTTATCCAAGCAACTTGTGAAAAAAGGTGTAAATGTCATCCACGTCCTTGGCTTTCAAAACGAAGCAGCGGTGTTCTATGAAGATAAATTTAAAAGTTTAGGACCGACCTATGTAACTACGGTCGATGGTTCTTACGGTACTAAAGGCTTTGTAACAGACGTTATCAAGGATTTACAGTTTAATACGATTTTTTCTTGCGGACCAACGGCTATGCTCAAGGCACTAGAAGCTGGTTATGCCTCTTCTAAAAAAGTGTATTTATCCTTAGAAGAAAGAATGGGCTGTGGCATTGGCGCGTGCTTTGCCTGTGTGTGTCATACGGCAGACGACCCTACTGGCTACTCCTATAAAAAGGTCTGTACGGATGGACCGGTGTTTAAAGCAGGGGAGGTCGTGCTATGAATCGATTAGAAACCCAATTACCAGGCTTACAATTGAAAAATCCGGTCATGCCTGCTTCTGGTTGTTTTGGCTTCGGCAGAGAATTCGGTGGCTTATATAATTTGTGCGACTTAGGCGCGATTATGATTAAAGCGACGACAGCAGAACCTCGCTTTGGCAACCCAACTCCTCGAGTGGCTGAAACTGCAGCAGGAATGTTAAATGCGATTGGTTTGCAAAACCCAGGACTTGATGGAGTCATGAATAAGGAGCTTCCCTGGTTAGAACAGTTTGATGTTCCGATTATCGCTAATGTTGCAGGTTCGACAGAAGAGGACTATGTGGAAGTCGCTACGCGAATATCGACTGCACGAAATGTCCATGCTCTCGAATTGAATATTTCCTGCCCAAATGTGAAGACAGGAGGCATTGCCTTTGGAACGATTCCGGAAGTAGCGAAAAGCTTAACAAAAAAAGTAAAAGACGTATCAGCGGTTCCCGTTTATGTGAAACTTTCTCCCAACGTCACCAATATCGTCGAGATGGCAAAAGCGGTGGAAGATGGCGGAGCAGATGGTCTAACGATGATTAACACATTACTTGGGATGAGACTCGATTTGAAAACAGCGAAACCAATTTTAGCGAATAAAACAGGCGGGCTTTCAGGTCCAGCGATAAAACCAGTAGCGCTTCGGATGATTCACGAGGTAAGTCAACAAGTGAACATTCCGATCATTGGAATGGGTGGGATTGAATCAGCAGAAGATGTGATTGAATTTTTCTATGCAGGTGCAAGTGCTATCGCAGTAGGGACAGCAAACTTTGTAGACCCATTCGTTTGTCCGAAAATCATTAAAGATTTACCAGAATTACTAGACCAACTTGGATTTGACCATATTTCTGATTGTACGGGAAGGAGCTGGAAGTAAATTGAATAATCCCCTAATTATCGCCCTTGATTTTCCGAATAAACATGAGGTATTCCATTTTTTACATCAATTTCAGGACGAGAAACTCTTTGTAAAGGTTGGGATGGAGCTTTTTTATCAGGAAGGTCCTCAAATCATCCAAGAAATAAAAGAAAAAGAGCATCAAATTTTTCTCGATTTGAAATTGCATGATATCCCAAACACGGTGTACAGAGCGATGAAAGGGTTAGCGAAACTAGGCTGTGACCTTGTCAATGTTCATGCGGCAGGGGGAAAAGAAATGATGCAGTCTGCTCTTGAAGGATTAGAGGCTGGAACGCAAGCTAAAGAGAAGAGACCTGCTTGTGTTGCTGTCACCCAGTTAACGAGTACATCAGAACAGCAAATGAAAAGCGAGCAGCTTATTGAAGCAACTCTTCAACAATCGGTACTTCATTATTCAATGATTGCACAAGAATCTGGAATTGATGGAGTCGTTTGTTCATCCCATGAAGTGGCTATGATACGGCAGCATCTAGGAAAAGAGTTTCTGACAGTGACACCAGGGATTCGCTTAAACTCTGACCTCGTTCAGGATCAAAAAAGAGTGGCAACACCTGAGGAAGCAAGAGCAGCTGGGGTTTCAGCAATAGTGGTTGGCAGAGGGATTACGAAGTCAGAAGATCCATTCAAAAGCTATCAAGCCTATAAACAAGCATGGGAAGGTGTTCAAGTATGAAAAAAATCATCGCTGAAAGATTATTAGAAATAGAAGCAGTTGCCTTAAAACCTGAAGAACCTTTTACTTGGTCGTCTGGTCTTAAGTCACCGATTTACTGTGACAATCGTTTAACGCTATCCTATCCCCATGTACGTAAGGAAATTGCCAATGGATTAAAGGAGCTCATTGAAGAGAATTTCCCTACAGCTGAGCTTGTTGCAGGTACAGCAACCGCAGGAATTCCCCATGCAGCATGGGTAAGTGACCTACTTGACCTTCCAATGTGCTATGTACGTTCAAAGGCAAAGGGTCATGGAAAAGGAAAGCAAATTGAAGGGAAAGCAGTGGAAGGACAAAAAGTCGTCGTCGTAGAAGATTTGATTTCTACTGGTGGAAGCGTCATTACGGCAGTAGCTGCATTAAGAGAAGCAGGCTGTGACGTATTAGGAGTCGTATCCATTTTTACTTATGAACTAGAAAAGGGAAAGGAACTTCTTGCTGAAGCAAACATAACGGCTTATTCTCTTTCTGACTTCTCAACTCTAATCGAAGTAGCAGAAGCGAAGGGCCGTATCCAACAAAAAGATTTAGAAAGCCTAACAGAATGGAAAATGGACCCTGCTGAGTGGGGGAAACAAAGGGTTTAATAATGGTAGAAATGGAAAGGGAAGATTTTTGGATCTTCTCTTTCATTAATTATTAGGTAAGGATTTGAATATATCTCGTGTAATGGGGATAATTAACAACACACATACCCCAATATTAACCAAGAATTTTATGACATTGCCTTCCATAAAGGCAGTTGGAAGTATGAAGAACAATTGAATTCCTAAGGCGAAGGCGCATAAAATTGACATTAATTTAATTTTCATCTTTATTCCCCCATTCTAATATTTTGTTCATCCATTTCAGTATTTTATTCTTCCATGCATTTTACTTGAAACAAGAGCCTGTCGAAAACAATGGAATCCTAAACTATCCGTTGTGCGTTCCAGCGTTCTATTTTTTTATGCCGAAGATGATAGTATCCCTAGAACGATTTCCTAAAAAATTGGTTGATCCCATTTATATAACATCCTCCATGGATATGCAATGGTACCATTATTATACAGTACGAATACCGTTTGAAATAGTTTCATTATTTAAAAAGCAAAAAAGGTAGTAAGGAAAAACTAAATCCTTACTACCATATCTAAATCTCTTCTATTTCTTCAATCGTAACACGGTATCTTCCTCAGGCGTCACGTACACCGTTTGCTGATGATCATATATGACGTAACCAGGCTTTGCGCCGCTTGGCTTCTTGACGTGGCGAATTTGCGTGAAGTCGACAGGAACGGAACTAGAATTCCTCGCTTTACTGAAATAAGCTGCGAGTTGAGCTGCTTCAAGAATTGTCTCATCAGAAGGATTTGCACTTCGAATGACCACATGGGAACCAGGAATATCCTTCGTATGGAGCCAAATTTCGTCCTTGCCGGCTATTTTATTTGTTAAATAATCATTTTGCTTATTGTTTTTGCCGACGAGAATTTCCGTTCCATCTGTAGACGTGTATTTTTCCAAAATAGGCTTGGCATTTTTACTATTTTTGTTGCTTTTCTTATGCCGATCTCGTAAGTAGCCACCTTCAATCAGTTCCTCGCGGATTTCAGAGATGTCCTTCGTTGAGGCTGTTTCAACTTGCTGCAGGAGAGAATCGAAATAGACAACCTCTTCTTTTGCTTTTTCCAATTGTTCACTTGCCATTAGGAGAGCGGTTTTGGATTTCTGATATCGGGTGAAAAATCTCTGCGCATTTTCAGAAGGGGTCTTTTGCGGATTTAATGGAATCGTGACCGTTCCGCTATTCTCATCATAATAATTGATGACCTCAATTTCCTTCATTCCTTTTTCTAAGGCATAGAGATTAGCTGTTAACAGTTCCCCATACAGCTGATATTGAGTTGCATTTTTCGCTTCATTGATTGTCGCTTCGAGCTTTTTAATTTCTTTTCATTTTTTTCTTTTTCATTCAAAATGAATCGTTCTAAATCAGTGGCTTGCTGTTTTACTCGATCTCGATCTGCTTTGCCAAAATAATAGCGGTCAAGGAGTTCGCTGAGCGATTCATAACGTTTACTTTCCCCATATAGGTGTTCTAATGGAAAGAGGTAAAAGGATTCTTTCTTATCCTTCATCGTAATGGCTGGCTCGTAGGTATGCTCCTTTATTTTTCGTAATACGTCTACGAACGCTTTTGGAATCGTCATTCTATTGGCGATTCCTGCATGATACACAATCTCTTTCGCAAGGAGTGGTGAAATTCCGGCGAATTGTTCAACGATTTGTTTATCCAATTTACCAGCATTAAAGTCTAATTTTCTTAATACGGCTTCTTCCGTTGCATCCAATGGATTTTCCTTGTTCTGCACAGGAGGGGCGATATATTCTTGTCCTGGCATAACGGCTCGATGGCTGTTTACCGCATAGGAAATATGCTTGATGCTGTCTAGAATCATATTTCTCGTCTTATCTACTAAAATAATATTGCTGTGCCGCCCCATAATTTCCACGATTAGCTGCTTAGAAGAAATATCTCCAATCTCATTTCGTCCTTTTACGTCAAAAACAATGATCCGATCCATTCCGACTTGATGGATATCCTCTAAAATAAAACCTTCGAGATGTTTTCTAAGGAGCATACAGAACATCGGTGGCTCATTTGGATTTTCATAGCTTTCATTCGTTAATTGAGCCCTCGCATAACTTGGATGCACAGAAATAAGGAGTTTGTGATTCTTACCGTTGGCACGAATGATTAAGACAATTTCATTTTTAAAAGGTTGATGTATTTTATTGATTCTTCCTCCTTTTAAAAGGGAAGAAAATTCATGCGTAATCGCTCTTGTAAAGACACCGTCAAATGACATATGTAACATCCTCTTCTTTCTAAAATCTCATCCTTAATCATAGCCTATTTTTAAGGAAAAAACGAATCTGGATGTCTGGTCCTTAAACTAAAGTAACTACTGAAAATAAAAATAAACGGAGATTGGAATTAGTAGCTTTTTTTCTCTTTTCAAATTTGAGTTTATTGTAGCATTTTTTAGGACGAGTCTGAATAAGCTTTCTTTAGAGTGAGTTTGCATTCTATCACAAATATTAGCAGTGATTTGCAAGGTTTTACAATGCTGGAGGAGGAGTGAAATGGTCGGATGAAGTACCATGAGATGAAAGAACAAGATATTGAAAAGGTCTTGAATACCGACTTTTCTAACGGTCTATCAAGTAGTGATGCGAGAAAACGAATGAAGCAGCAAGGATTTAATGAATTAGATGAAGGGGAAAAACAGTCAGCTATTCTTTTATTTTTTAGTCAATTCAAAGATTTTATGGTTCTTGTTCTATTAGGAGCTGTCTTAATTTCCGGGTTGTTAGGAGAATATATCGATGCGATTGCTATCATTGCCATCGTCATCATTAATGGTTTTCTCGGTTTTTTTCCAGGAGAGGAAAGCGGAGAAATCGTTACAAGCGTTAAAAGAACTGTCTGCCCCACATGTCATGGTCTTGCGAGACGGTGAATGGAGAAAGATCCCATCAAAGGAGCTTGTTCCAGGGGATGTCGTGAAATTTTCCTCAGGGGACAGAATTGGAGCAGATGTAAGAGTAATAGACTCAAAAAGTTTAGAGATCGAAGAATCAGCTTTAACAGGTGAATCTCTTCCAGTATCAAAAACAACTGAAGCGATTGGAAAAGAGAATATTGGTATTGGTGATATGGAAAACATGGCCTTTATGGGTACGATGGTGACGAGAGGTTCAGGGATTGGGGTGGTCGTTGGTACTGGTATGAAGACGGCGATGGGCCAGATTGCAGACCTATTGCAAAATGCGGAGACGATGATTACACCACTTCAAAGAAAACTTCAGCAACTCGGGAAAATCCTTATCATTGTTGCCTTATTACTTACTGTTTTAGTCGTTCTTGTTGGAGTCATCCAAGGACATGATCTTTATACGATGTTTTTAGCAGGTGTTTCACTAGCGGTTGCAGCTATTCCAGAGGGTCTGCCAGCTATCGTTACCGTTGCACTTTCACTGGGAGTCCAACGGATGATTAAGAAAAATGCAATCGTTCGAAAGCTTCCAGCTGTAGAAACATTAGGTTGTGCATCTGTTATTTGTTCTGATAAAACAGGGACGATGACGCAAAACAAGATGACCGTTACGCATCTATGGAGTGGGGGAACGACATGGAGAGTGGACGGGGTAGGCTATAGCCCTAGAGGAAGTTTTTATCGGGGAGATCAGGACAATCCAGTAGATGTGAGCCGTGAAAAATCGATTCAGCAAATGCTGATGTTTGGAATGATGTGTAATCATGCCGTCTTAAAAGAGAATGATCATCATGAATATGTGGTCGACGGTGACCCAACAGAAGGTGCTTTGCTAGTTGCAGCCATGAAGGCAGGTTATAATCGTGATAACCTATTAAAGCAATATAAGATTGTACAAGAGTTTCCATTCGATTCTACTAGAAAGCTAATGTCTATCATTATAAAGGATCAAAATGGGCGTCAATTTATTGTGACGAAAGGTGCCCCAGATGTAATGGTTGGAATTAGCGAATCGATTCTGTGGGAAGGAAAACGTCAGCTTCTTTCGGCAGATAGAAAAAATGAGGTGCAGGCAGCAATCAATGAATTAGCTTCAAATGCACTGCGAACCATTGCAATTGGATTTAAAGAAATACCCGCTAAAACAATGATTCTAGATGAAAAGGAAGCGGAGAAGGATTTAACCTTTATTGGGTTACAAGGGATGATCGACCCGCCAAGACCAGAGGTGAAATTAGCTGTTAAAGAATGCAAGGAAGCGGGAATAAAGACCGTTATGATTACTGGAGATCATTTGATTACAGCGAAGGCAATTGCCACTCAGTTAGGAATTCTAACAAAAGATAAGAAAGTACTAGATGGCAATGCATTATCCAATATGTCAGTCGATGAGTTAGAAGCAGTAGTCGATGAAGTGGCTGTGTTTGCCCGCGTATCACCTGAGCATAAGTTGAAAATTGTTCGTGCTTTCCAAAATCAAGGACATATTGTGGCGATGACAGGGGATGGAGTCAATGATGCTCCTGCCATTAAGACAGCTGATATTGGTGTAGCAATGGGGATTACTGGAACAGATGTGGCAAAGGAAGCATCAGCTCTGGTTTTATTAGATGACAACTTTGCAACGATTAAAGCAGCAATTAAAGAAGGACGCAATATTTATGAAAATGTCCGCAAATTTATTCGTTACTTATTAGCTTCCAATGTAGGTGAAATTCTTGTTATGCTTTTTGCGATGCTTTTGGCATTACCGTTACCGCTCGTACCGATCCAAATTCTCTGGGTTAATCTTGTCACAGATGGCTTGCCAGCAATGGCTTTAGGCCTTGATCAACCAGAAGGAGATGTAATGAAGCGAAAGCCAAGAGATCCGAAAGAAGGGATATTTGCAAGGGGCTTAGGGTGGAAGGTTGTCTCAAGGGGATTCTTAATCGGGCTTGCGACATTGGTTGCCTTTATGATTGCTAATAATGAAAATCCAGACCATTTAGCGTACGCACAAACCGTTGCTTTTGCTACCTTAGTCATGGCACAACTGATTCATGTGTTTGATTGTCGTAGTGAAAAATCGATATTTGCCCGTAATCCTTTCGGAAATATGTATTTAGTTTGGGCTGTTATATCATCTGTCGCCTTAATGTTTGTCGTCATCTATTATCCACCGTTACAACCGATTTTCCATACTGTTCCGATTTTAGCGAAAGATTGGATCATGATTCTCGGTTTAGCTGCTGCACCAACTTTTTTACTGGCGGGAACATTTTTGGCAAGAAAAAGAAAGTAAACTATGTTATAATCCAAAAGGTAATAGAGCGATGGCTCTATTACCTTTTTCAATGGGCTATTTTGTTAAAATACTCTTTAGCAAAACAGATGTATTCAATATCAAAAATTGGATGTGTTACGATGATCGTGAGTATGACAGGCTTTGGCCGTAGTAAAGCAGAACTCGAAACATGTTCTGTGACAGTAGAAATAAAAGCTGTTAATCATCGGTTTCTTGAATTCAATATACGAATGCCTAGACAACTATTGGTGATCGAGGATAAAATCAAGAAAAAAATAGCTGAGCAAGTGACGAGAGGACGAATCGAAGTATTTGTTACCCTAGAAGGTACCGGACACTCCACTTCTAAAGTAGTGGTGGATTGGCAACTGCTTGAACAATATGTTCAATCGATAAAAGCGATTCAGAATAAGTATGAGTTTGCACATGCTATTTCTTTACAGGACGTTCTCCAAAGAAGTGACTTTATTTCAATTGATGAAGATCATGGTGGAAATGAAGAACTAGAACAGCTTGTACTTGATGCAATCGAAAATGCAGCGTTGCAATTAAAGCAAATGCGTATCATTGAAGGGAAGGTCCTTGAAAGCGACATACATAAACAATTGAAACTTTTAAGTGAAAAAGTCATTCTCCTAAGAGAATATGCTCCTAAAGTTGTCAAGCTCTTTGCAGATAGATTGAAGAAGAGAATGGAAGAATTCACGAATGGTTTAATAGATGAAGCGAGAATGGTCAACGAGATTGCCATTTTTGCCGATAAAGTAGATATTAATGAGGAATTGACGAGATTAGAAAGTCATATTAGTCAATTTCAAAAAATCATGAAATTAGCTGAACCGATTGGACGTAAATTGGATTTTCTCCTCCAAGAAATGAATCGTGAGGTGAACACGATAGGTTCAAAAGCAAATGACTCTAGCATCGCTAGAGAAGTCGTCGAAATGAAGAGTTCGCTCGAAAAAATGAAAGAACAAGTTCAAAATATAGAATAGTCCTAGTTTAGAAACAGGCGAGCAAGGTAAAAATAAATAACTGAATTATGGAGGGGAAGCATGTCAATTAAATTAATTAATATCGGCTTTGGAAACATTGTTTCTGCAAACCGAATCATTTCAATAGTTAGTCCAGAGTCAGCTCCAATAAAAAGAATTATCCAGGATGCAAGAGACCGTGGTGTCCTCATTGATGCCACTTATGGAAGAAGAACTCGAGCTGTTATTGTAATGGATAGTGACCATGTGATTCTTTCAGCGGTTCAGCCCGAAACGGTAGCAGCCCGTCTGAATGACCGTGATGAAATTATAGATGAAGGGTAGGTACATTTCATGCAAGAAAAGGGGTTATTAATTGTCTTATCTGGACCCTCTGGAGTCGGGAAAGGTACCGTTAGAAAGGAAATTTTTTCGCAAGAGGACACGGCGTTTGAATATTCCATTTCAATGACCACGCGTTCACCTAGACAGGGAGAAGTGAATGGTGTCGATTATTTCTTTAAGACAAGAGAAGAGTTTGAAGAGCTTATTAAACAAGGTAAGCTCCTTGAATATGCAGAGTTTGTTGGCAATTATTATGGTACACCAGTAGATTATGTTCGAGAGACATTAGATAGAGGAAAAGATGTTTTCCTTGAAATTGAGGTTGAGGGTGCAAAGCAGGTGAGGGAGAAATTTCCTGATGGTTTGTTTATTTTCCTCGTACCACCAAGTTTGTCAGAATTAAAAAACCGCATTACTACCCGAGGAACTGAATCTGAGGAAGTGATCAATAATCGCATGAATGCGGCGAAAGAAGAAATTGAAATGATGCATTTATATGATTATGTCGTAGAAAATGATAAAGTAGAGAATGCGGTAGAGAAAATTAAAGCAATAGTCATTGCAGAGCATCTCCGTAGAGAGCGCGTTGAGCCGAAATATAAAAGAATGCTGGAGGTAAATTAACTATGTTATACCCATCAATAGACTCACTATTAACAAAAATCGATTCCAAGTACTCATTAGTATCAGTAGCTGCTAAAAGAGCTCGTCGTTTATCACAAGATGCACAGCCATACTTAACAAAGTATGTTTCCCATAAACCCGTTGGGAAGGCGTTAGAAGAGATTCATGCGGATGAGTTGACATTCCGTATCGTGAATCATGATGAATCATCTTCAGCTGAATAAATTGGTGGATGAACAACCTAGAAATAGGTTGTTTTTTATTGCCAAAGTAATGTGTAATACGAACACTTGTAAGGTTTTTAAAGCCATTTCGATTATAAAAGATGCAATGAAACGACAATTCTTGCATAATGGAAGAAAGAGCTTGCGTTTTTGAGGGGGAACGATAAATGTTAAATGGAAAAAAAGTATTGCTGTGTGTAACAGGCGGAATTGCAGTCTACAAAGCGGCGGCTTTAACGAGTAAGCTTACACAGGCGGGCGCACAAGTGAAAGTAATTCTTAGTGATTCAGCGGCGAAGTTCGTGACTCCGTTGACCTTTCAGGCATTATCACGCAATGACGTATACATAGATACTTTTGACGAAAAAGATTCAAAGGTGATCGCTCATATCGATTTAGCAGATTGGGCAGATTTAGTCTTGGTTGCCCCTGCTACTGCCAACATTATTGGAAAAATGGCCAACGGTATCGCTGATAATATGGTCACAACGACACTTTTAGCGACGACATCTCCAGTTTGGGTAGCTCCAGCAATGAATGTCCACATGTATGAGCACCCTGCTGTCAAAAAAAATATTGAAACACTTCATCACTTTGGCTATCAATTTATTGAGCCAAGCGAAGGTTACTTAGCGTGTGGATATGTTGGCAAGGGGCGTCTGGAGGAACCAGAAAGAATTGTTGAGTTAATGGAAGCCTATTTTCAGCCACAGCCAGTGATGCTCTATGGAAAAAAAATTGTGGTAACTGCTGGTCCAACCCGTGAAAAGATTGATCCTGTTCGATTTATTTCAAACCACTCAAGTGGAAAAATGGGCTACGCCTTAGCAGAACAAGCCATTCGTTTAGGAGCAGATGTTGTGTTAATTTCAGGACCTGTTTCTGTACAACCACCATTAGGAGCCAAAGTTATTCATGTTGAAAGTGCGGAAGAGATGCTTCAAGCGGTGAGAACAGAATATCCTACAGCTGACATTGTCATTAAAACAGCGGCAGTTGCTGATTATCGTCCAAAGATATCCCATGATGAAAAGGTGAAGAAGAAAGATGGCGAAGAAGTTCTGGAATTAGAGAGGACAACAGACATCTTACTGCAATTAGGAAAAGAGAAAAAAGAGCAAATTCTCATCGGTTTTGCAGCAGAAACTAGCCGTGTTGAGGAATATGCCAGGATGAAGCTTGAGAAGAAAAATGCTGATATGATTGTTGCGAACAATGTGAAGGTGCCAGGAGCAGGCTTTGCAACAGATACGAATATTGTCACCATTTTTAAGCGTGATGGTTCAAAAATAGAACTTCCAATGATGTCAAAACAAGATGTTGCGAGAAGAATTTTAATAGAAGCGAGTCAATACTTAAAGGGTGACGATAAATAATGATTGCTAAAGTAATAGTCGATGTGCCAGCCAAGCAAACGGATCGCACGTTTGATTACAAAATTCCTGAGGCTTTAGAAGAAGTGATAAAACCTGGGATGAGGGTCGTAGTTCCATTTGGACCAAGAACGATCCAAGGTTTTGTTGTAGAGTTAAGCGAGAACTCATCCTTTGCGGAATTAAAAGAAATCGTTGAACCAATGGATCTAGCTCCTGTCTTAAATCAGGAGTTACTGAAACTTGGAGATTGGTTAACCGAACAAACCCTATCTTATAAAATTTCTGCCTTTCAAGTGATGCTCCCAGCAGCTTTAAAGGCAAAATATAAGAAAAAGATTAGAAGACTTGCTCCAGTTGAAAGTCTACCAACGAAAATACAGTCGCTATTTCAACATGATGATATGATCTTGTGGAGTGAGGCTGCCGGCTATTTAAGTGCTTTGCAAAAAGAAGCGGCTAAAGGAACCGTTGAGGTTATATACGAAGTAAAGGAAAGAGTAAAAAAGAAAAAATTGAAATATGTTTCTCCGCTTTTGGATAAGGAAGGGCTTCAACAGGCAAAAGCAAGCTTAGTGGCAACTGCAGAAAAACAACGGGATCTCATTGACCATTTTCTCGACAAGCCTGAAGCGATAGAACTCCGTCAAATTCAATCACTCCTTAATATTTCCTCTCAAACGATTAAAAGTCTTGTTAAAAAGGGAATTTTAGAAGAAAAGGATGTCGAAGTGTATCGCGATCCCTTTGAAGATCGAGTATTTGCCAAAACCGCCCCTTTTCCGTTAACGAATGAACAAGAGAATGCCATCGCTCCTATTTTAGCTACCATTGAAGAAGAGCTACAAAAGGTATTTTTATTGTACGGTGTAACAGGTAGTGGAAAAACGGAAATCTATTTGCAGTCGATCCAGAAAGTGTTAGAGAAAGGCAAAGAAGCGATTGTATTAGTTCCTGAAATCTCTTTGACACCGCAAATGGTGAAAAGATTCAAGGGGAGATTTGGCGATGCGGTGGCTGTTCTCCATAGTGGGCTATCTTCAGGAGAAAAATATGATGAATGGCGGAGAATCGAACGTAAGGAAGTAAAAGTAGTCGTTGGGGCGAGATCTGCTATATTTGCGCCATTTGAACATTTAGGGATTATTATCATTGATGAAGAGCATGAGACAAGTTATAAGCAGGAAGATAATCCGCGTTATCATGCTAGAGATGTGGCAATTGAACGTTCCCTTTACCATCAATGTCCAGTCATTTTAGGAAGTGCAACACCAACATTAGAAACATTTGCCCGTGCCCAAAAGGGGGTATATGAGTTACTAACATTACCTAAAAGAATGAATAATCAATCATTACCTTCTGTGCAAATCGTCGACATGAGAGAAGAGCTTAGAGATGGAAATCGTTCCATGTTTTCAAGAACGTTAATTGAAGGATTGAAAGAGCGACTTGAAAAAAAACAACAGATTGTTCTGTTTTTAAATAAAAGAGGGCACTCTTCCTTCGTTATGTGCCGTGATTGTGGCTATGTAGTTAATTGCCCGAATTGTGATATTTCCCTTACATATCACCGCTTTAATCAGCAAATGAAATGCCATTACTGTGGTTATGAAGCACCTGTCCCTCAGCGCTGTCCGGAATGCAATAGCGAGCATATACGTTATTTTGGAACAGGGACACAAAAGGTCGAGGAAGAGCTTGGCAAAGTATTGCCAGAGGCAAGAGTGATTAGAATGGATGTAGATACGACAAGTCGAAAGGGTTCACATGAACGATTATTAACTGAATTTGAAGAAGGAAAGGCAGATATCCTTCTTGGTACACAAATGATCGCTAAGGGTCTTGACTTCCCCAATATTACGCTCGTTGGTGTGCTTTCAGCAGATACGATGCTGCACTTGCCAGACTTCCGGTCTTCCGAAAAGACATTTCAACTTTTAACACAGGTTAGTGGAAGAGCGGGGAGGCATGAGTTGCCTGGAGAAGTCATTATCCAGACATACACGCCAGAACATTATAGTATTGAATTAGCTTCTGAGCAAAATTTTGATCGCTTTTTTGAAAGGGAAATGATGGTTCGTAAATCCCATCAATATCCACCGTATTATTATATTGCTCTGATTACAGTATCCCATGAAAACGTAGCGATGGTAGCTTCTATCACAGACAAGATTGCAAAGTTTGTCCAATCTAAGCTATCGAGAGAATCTCATGTCCTTGGTCCTGTTGCTTCACCGATCTCCCGGATCAAAAATAGATATCGCTATCAATGTTTGATAAAATACAAACGTGAACCAGAATTAAACAAAACATTAAAGACGGTGCTCGAGCATTACCAACAAGATATCGTCTCAAAAGGTTTGCAAATTTCGATTGATGTAAATCCTTATATTTTAATGTAATCAGGTTGTTAAAAAAGTTTTATGAGAAATGAATCGTTAATGGAGGAAATGAGTTGACTGTAAAAGCCATTGTGACATATCCTGCTGAAATATTGGAGCAGGAATGTGAGCCAGTAAAGGTATTTGATAAAAAATTAGCAAAGTTATTAAATGATATGTATGAAACGATGATTGAATTTGATGGCGTTGGACTTGCTGCACCACAAATAGGTGTGAACAAGCAAATCGCCATTGTTGATATAGATGATGACACAGGCACAATTGAACTGATTAACCCAGAAATTCTTGAAACATCTGGAGAACAAAATGGCGTGGAAGGGTGCCTGAGTTTTCCTGGTCTTTATGGGGAAGTTGCGAGACCCTATTACGTAAAGGTTAAAGCCCTTGATCGTAAAGGCAAGCCGTTCGTATTTGAAGCAGAAGACTATTTAGCTCGTGCAATACAGCATGAAATCGATCATCTGCATGGAATCTTATTTACGTCAAAAGTTAGTCGATATTTAGAAGAAGAAGAGTTAGAGGAAGTGGAGCAAAATGACTAAAATCGTTTTTATGGGAACACCAGATTTTTCTGTTCCTGTTTTACAACAAATTATTGAAGATGGCTTTGAAGTGATTGGAGTGGTGACACAGCCAGATCGTCCTGTAGGAAGAAAAAAAGTGTTAACTCCTCCACCGGTGAAAGTTGAAGCTGAAAAACATGGAATCCCTGTTTTTCAGCCAGAAAAAATTCGCCAAAGGGAAGCATTAGAACCCATTTTGGCACTTCATCCAGATTTGATCGTAACGGCAGCCTTTGGGCAAATTTTACCGAAAGAACTGCTAGATGCCCCGAAGTTTGGCTGTATTAATGTCCATGCATCGCTATTACCAGAATTAAGAGGTGGTGCCCCTATGCATTACGCAATCGTGCAAGGGAAAGAGAAGACAGGGATTACGATTATGTATATGGTTGAAAAACTTGATGCTGGAGATATGCTCACGCAAGTAGAGGTTCCAATTACAGAAACAGATACGGTTGGCACATTGCATGACAAACTAAGTTCTGCAGGTGCAAAACTACTATCGGAAACCTTACCAAAGCTTTTGAAGGGGGAATTAAAGGCAACTCCTCAAAAGGAAGAAGAAGCGACCTTTGCTTATACGATCAAACGAGAGCAAGAGAAGATTGATTGGACGAAAACAGGAGAAGCTATTTATAACCATGTGAGAGGTTTTAATCCATGGCCTGTTGCATATACCACTCATTTAGGCACTGTGATGAAAATTTGGTGGGTGGAAAAATGTCATACTTCTTCAACAAAACTCCCAGGTGAAATCATGGCGATAGAAGAGGATGGATTCATTGTCGCAACAGGTAATGAAACAGCTGTGAAAATCATCGAGCTCCAACCATCTGGAAAAAAACGAATGAAAGCTAGCGATTTTTTAAGAGGGGCAAAGGTAGTCGTTGGAGACAGATTAGGAGAATAGAATGAGTCAGTCAAACAATGTAAGAGAAGGTGCTCTTAGGATTTTAGAACAGATTGAGAAAAATCAATCTTACAGCAATCTTCTATTAAATAATGAGATCAAGAAAAATCAAATCAATTCTAAGGATATCGGACTATTAACCGAATTAGTATATGGAACATTACAGCGAAGAATGACACTAGACTTTTATTTGCAGCCTTTTTTAAAAAAAGCTCGTAAATTGGAGTTGTGGGTTCGACAGTTACTGAGATTGACTGTTTATCAAATGGTCTATCTAGATAAAATCCCCGACCGTGCTGCGATTTATGAGGCTGTTGAAATGGCAAAGAGGCGAGGTCACAAAGGGATATCAAGTATGGTCAATGGAGTGTTAAGATCTATTCAAAGAGAAGGCGTCCCCAGTCTTGAAGACATAAGTGACCCAGTCGAACGCCTTTCCATTAGTACAAGTCACCCGTCTTGGTTGGTGCAACGTTGGGTCAATCAACTAGGTTATGAGCGAGCAAAGGAAATGTGCGAGATGAATTTAACAGCACCTCTTCAAACAGCGCGCATCAATACGACAAAAACAAATCGCAAAGCATGTATGGAAATGCTCCAAGAGGAAGGGTATCAAGTTGAGGCGAGTTCTGTTATTCCTGAAGCGATCAGATGTTTAAAAGGAAATTTAGCAAACTCACAAGCATTTAAGGACGGACTATTAACGATACAAGATGAAAGTTCGATGATCGTTGCATATGCCTTAGGTGTACAACAAGATGAAGAAATATTGGATGCTTGCGCTGCTCCTGGAGGGAAAACGACTCATATTGCCGAAAAGCTTAATCAAACAGGTAAGGTCTTTTCATTAGACCTTCATGATCATAAAGTAAAGCTTATCGCTCAAAATGCCAGTCGTTTACAATTAACGAATATTGAGACAAAAGCATTGGATAGTCGTAAAGTGCAAGAACATTTCAAAGAAGAAAGCTTTGATCGTATTCTTCTAGATGCACCTTGCTCCGGATTCGGGGTCATGAGAAGAAAACCGGATATGAAGTACACGAAAAAAGAAACAGATGTTGATCAGCTTCAAGAGATTCAGTTGCAACTTTTGAAATCTGTCACACCTTTATTGAAAAAAGGTGGTATTCTTGTTTATAGTACATGTACAGTGGATGAAACTGAGAATGGGGCTGTTGTTGAAAAGTTTTTGGGTGAGAATAAAGAATTTATTGGAGATATTGGACTGAAAGGTCGACTTCCAGAAACGATCCAACCGCTTTGCGATGAGTTCACATTGCAAATTTTGCCGCAGGATTTTGGCTCAGATGGATTTTATATAGCCGCATTAAGAAGATTAAATTCGTAAATACTCGTTTATTGTTGACAATAAACAGAAACAATGTTGATGTAGAGGCATAGAAAGAAGGTGTAGGAAATGGAACAAACAACAAGAGTGAAAAAACAAACAACAAATCAGAAACCATCCATTTATTCCTTACAATTACATGAATTAAAAGAATGGTTAGTAGAAAGAAACGAAAAGGCATTTAGAGGGGAACAAATTTTTGACTGGTTATATATAAAAAGAATTACCACGTTTGAGGATATGACCAATCTTTCAAAAGGGCTACGAGAAAAGCTTGCTGAGCATTTCACGATTACGACTCTAAATACACTCATACAGCAAACTTCGGCCGATGGAACGATCAAATTCCTATTTGAGCTTCATGATGGATTTTCGATTGAGACCGTCCTTATGAGACATGAGTATGGGAACTCTGTCTGTGTCACTACTCAAGTAGGATGTAGAATTGGTTGTACATTTTGTGCATCCACCCTTGGCGGTTTAAAAAGAAATTTAGAAGCAGGAGAAATTGTTTCCCAAGTTGTTAAGGTGCAACAAGCATTAGATGAATCAGATGAGCGTGTCAGCTCTGTCGTGATTATGGGAATTGGAGAACCGTTTGATAATTTTGACTCCATGATGTCATTCTTAAAAATTATCAATCATGACAAAGGCTTAAATATCGGTGCCCGTCATATTACGGTTTCAACAAGTGGAATCATACCTAAAATTTACAAATTTGCTGATGAGAACTTACAAATCAACTTTGCGATCTCTCTTCATGCTCCAAACACGGAGATCAGAAGTAAATTAATGCCGATTAATCGTGCTTATAAGCTCCCAGATTTAATGGAAGCCGTTAAGTATTATATTAATAAAACAGGACGTAGAGTAAGCTTTGAGTATGGTCTCTTTGGTGGAGTAAATGACCAAGTGGAGCATGCAGAAGAGCTTGCAAAACTGATAAAAGGTATCAAATGTCATGTCAATTTAATTCCTGTTAATTACGTACCTGAAAGAGATTATGTGCGAACTCCAAAGGAACAAATTTTCTTATTTGAAAAAACATTAAAGCAGCATGGTGTCAACGTAACGATAAGAAGAGAACAAGGACATGATATTGATGCTGCATGTGGACAACTACGTGCGAAGGAGCGAAAAGAGGAGACGAGGTGACTGGTAAAGTGAAGTCTATTTATATGACTGACAAAGGGAGAGTCCGCCAAAATAATGAAGATAATGGCGGGGTGTTTGAAAATAAGCATGGTCAACGCCTCGCGATTGTTGCTGACGGGATGGGCGGTCATCGCGCTGGGGATGTCGCTAGCGAAATGACGGTCACGACCTTACAATCATTGTGGGAGCAGAGTGAAGCGATTGAAACAGCCGATCAAGCAGAAATTTGGTTAAGGACTAATATTATAGAAGTCAATAACAAGATATTTGAGCATGCCAGAGTGAACTCTGAATGTGATGGAATGGGAACAACGATTGAAGCTGTTATTGTGACAGAGCTTTTTACGACTGTTGCACATGTGGGAGATAGTCGTAGTTACATACTTAATTCGAGTGGTTTTAAGCAATTAACCGAAGACCATACATTGGTTCACGAATTGGTCCGCACGGGTCAAATTTCTGAAGAAGATGCTGAGCATCACCCGAGAAAAAATGTCATTTTACGTGCCCTCGGAACAGAACTTGAGATAAAAATTGATATAAAAACAATTATGTTCGAGGAAGAAGATTATCTTTTATTATGTTCTGATGGACTTTCTAATAAAGTCTCAAACGATGAGATGAACGAGATTTTAAGCGGCGATGGAACGTTAGAAGAAAAGGCGACTAAATTAATCAATCTAGCAAATGAAAATGGTGGCGAAGACAACATCACCCTTGTCATTTTAGAATTTGACGAAGGTCATGAAAGAGGGTGATGTGAATGTTGATCGGTAAAAGAATTAGTGGTCGCTACAAAGTCCTCGATATGATTGGCGGAGGAGGTATGGCGAACGTTTATTTAGCCCATGACATGATTCTTGATCGGGATGTAGCCGTGAAAGTACTCCGTCTTGACTTTTCCAATGATGAAGAATTTATTCGTCGTTTTCATCGTGAGGCCCAATCTGCGACAAGCCTAGCACATCCTAATATCGTAAATATTTACGATGTAGGGGAAGAAGATTCGATTTATTATATTGTGATGGAATATGTAGATGGGCAGACGTTAAAGCAATACATTCAGCAGCATTCTCCAGTGAGGGTTGAAACCGTATTAGACATCATGCAACAGCTAACTTCCGCCATTTCCCATGCGCATCAAAACCATATCGTGCACCGGGATGTTAAACCGCATAATATATTAGTTGATCGAGATGGCAATGTGAAGATTACTGATTTTGGGATTGCGATGGCATTAAGTGCAACTAGTATAACGCAAACGAATTCGGTACTAGGTTCTGTTCACTATTTATCACCAGAACAAGCACGTGGAGGAATGGCAAATAAAAAATCTGATATTTATTCACTAGGGATTGTGATGTTTGAATTATTAACTGGAAGACTCCCATTCTCAGGTGAATCAGCTGTTTCGATTGCTTTAAAGCATCTTCAATCAGAAACACCGTCGATTCGCCGTTGGTATCCATCGATTCCACAAAGTGTTGAAAACATTGTCTTGAAGGCGACAGCAAAAGACCCGTTTCATCGCTATGATAGTGCTGAAGAAATGGAGCATGATTTAAGAACGGCGTTAGACCCATCTAGAATGAATGAGGAACGATTTATTCTTCCTGAAGATAACGATGCAACAAAGGCGATTCCTGTTATTACGAATGACCGTCCATACGGAAACCTAGACGAAACGATCGTTCATGGAAAAGAAACAACTCAACCTGATTCAGTGGCTGAACAAAATGAGAATGGGAACAAGAAGGCGAAAAATAAAGACAAGCAGAAAAAGAAACGGAAGAAATGGCCTATCATTCTAGTTTCTGTTTTCATCGTCCTTATTATACTCGCTATTTCAGTTGTGACGATCTTACCAGATTTGTTGGCGCCAGAAGAAGTGGAAGTACCTGATGTAGCAACGAAGGAATTGGAAGAAGCGATTGAAGAACTTGTGGGATTAGGGTTTGTGATTGGCGATACGAATGAGCTTCCAGATGATGAAATTGAGGAAGGACACGTGATTAGAACGGATCCGAAAGCTGGTCAATTACATAAAGAAGGTACGTCAATTGATCTTTTTGTAAGTACTGGAAAAGAAAAAGTAGAGTTACTCGACTATACTGGACGCAGTTTTGATGACGTTTATCAGTTATTAGATGGTCGAGAGCGTAAATTCAAGGATATAGTCAAGAATGAAGTAAATAATGATGAAGTGCCTGCCGGTGTCATTATTGAACAATCTTATACCCCAGGTGACCAAGTTATACCTGAGGATACGGTTCTTGAATTTACTGTAAGTAAAGGTCCAGAAATCGTCAAACTGAAGGACTTATCCGGTTATAATGCCAAGGGCTTGGAGGAATATGCAGCTTCTGTCGGGTTGTTTGTAGACATTGCAAAGGAAGAATTTCACGATTCAGTCGATAAAGGGTTGGTCATCTCTCAAGATCCGAAAGCAGGTTCAGAATTGAAAAAAGGAGACAGAGTATCTGTCACAATTTCGAAAGGTAAAGAAGAAATCCCGCCCAAGGATGTTGTCGAAGAAATAGCGATTCCTTATGAGCCAACTGAAGAGGGCGCACCACAGACCGTACAAATTTTTATCGATGATATGAATAATAGTAGTACAGTCCCATTTGATACATTTGAAATAACGGAACCTAGAACAATGACGATCACATTGAAAATTGCCCATGATCGTAAAGCTGGTTACCAAGTCATTGTTGACGGTCGGGTCATTATTACTAAATCGGTGCCATATCCAGAGGGTTAGTAAAAATTTTCATTATCAGAACTTCGCTATGTACTTCAGAAGTGTAGAGGGAATTATTGAACGCCTTTTCACTTCTGAATACGAATAAAAGGAGTGTATATATGCCTGAGGGCAAAATTATTAAGGCGCTAGCTGGTTTCTATTATGTTTTAACGAAAGATAAAAGAATGGTTCAATGCAGGGGTCGAGGTGTTTTTCGAAAGAAGAAGATAACACCACTTGTAGGGGATGAAGTGGTATTCCAAGCTGATAATGACACAGAAGGATACATTCTCGAAATTAAAGAACGAAAGAATGAACTTGTCCGCCCACCGATCGCAAATGTCGATCAAGCTATTTTGATTTTTTCTGCCGTTGAGCCGGATTTTAGCACAGCATTATTGGATCGCTTTCTCGTACTAATAGAATTTAATCGAATTCGTCCAATTATTTGTATATCTAAAATCGATTTAATTAACGAAGTGGAACGGGAGCGCATCATGACTTATGTCAAAGACTATGAAAGTGCAGGCTATCATGTCTTATTAACTTCCTCTGTGACAGAGGATGGTGTGGAAAAACTTCTCCCATTGTTAGAGGATGAAATTTCCGTTTTTGCAGGCCAATCGGGCGTAGGAAAATCTTCTTTGCTTAATGTGTTGAAGCCGGATTTAGAGCTTGAGACGAATATGATTTCTTCCCATTTGGGGCGGGGAAAGCATACAACTCGCCATGTAGAGCTCATTGAGATCGGTGCCGGATTGGTAGCTGACACTCCTGGGTTTAGTTCTTTGGAATTTATGGAACTCGAAATGGAAGATTTAAATTATTGTTTTCCCGAAATTGAAAAAGCAAGTGAATCATGTAAATTTAGAGGCTGTTTGCATATGCAAGAACCAAAATGTGCGGTCAAAGAAGCGGTAGAAGCAGGAGATATTCCAGATTATCGTTATGAGCATTACAAACAGTTTTTGCAAGAAATAAAAGAGAGAAAGCCGAGGTATTAGTTATGGTGAAAATCGCACCTTCGATATTATCCGCTGATTTTTCCAAATTGGGTGAAGAGATCAAGGATGTTGAACGAGGCGGAGCAGACTATATCCATGTCGATGTGATGGATGGTCATTTTGTTCCGAATATTACAATTGGACCACTTATTGTGGAGGCGATTCGGCCAGTAACAACTCTTCCTTTAGATGTCCATCTCATGATCGAGAAACCTGATCAATATGTAGAAGCATTTGCAAAAGCAGGAGCAGATATTATAACGGTTCATGTCGAAGCATGTAATCATCTTCATCGTACCATTCAAAATATTAAATCTCATGGGGTTAAAGCAGGTGTTGTTTTGAATCCAGCTACCTCTGTTGAAATGATTAAACCGATCATTGACGATGTTGATATGGTCCTCTTAATGACGGTCAATCCAGGTTTTGGAGGACAAAAATTTATCCATTCGGTACTTCCGAAAATTAAGGAAGTGAAAGAAATCATAGAGGCAAGAGGCTTGAAGACTGAGATAGAGGTCGATGGTGGTGTGAACGAAAAGACGGCCAAACTCTGTATAGAGGCAGGAGCAAATGTCCTTGTTGCAGGCTCCGCAATCTATAACGAAACCGATCGAAAGCGTGCTATTGAAGGATTAAGAGGATAATTTCGAAAAGCTCAATGTCAAAGTCAGCTGTCAAAAAGCTGGCTTTTTTCATAGATTTTTCTATGGTAGCAGGTAATTAATCATAGTAAGAGGGTGGAGGTATGAATATTAATATTGTCGCAGGTGGTCCTGTAGAACATCTGCCAGCACTGACAGAGTTTACAAAGGATAGTATGTGGATTGGGGTAGACAAAGGTGTTGCAATCCTCTTAAATAATGGGATCCAACCAGACTATGCTTTTGGTGATTTTGATTCAGTGACAGAACAAGAATGGAATTTGATTCGTTCGAAGGTGAAAAATATTCGAACATTTAAGCCGGAGAAGGATGAACCAGATATGGAACTTGCCATTAACTGGGCATTAGCTCAGAACGCAGAAAAAATTCGCATCTTCGGTGGGACTGGAGGAAGATTGGATCATTTTCTTGGCAATCTACAATTAATCATTAGGCCCCTTTTAAAGGACATAAGTTGTGACATCGAGATCATTGATAGGCAAAATATTATTTTTGCGAAAGGACCGGGGCGTCACCAAATAGAGAAGAATGAGAATAAAAAATTCATTTCATTTATCCCTTTTTCCAGCGATATCGAAGGGCTAACGCTTATCGGTTTTAAATATCCATTAAAAGATCGTCATATTCCGCTTACTTCCACACTATGTATTAGTAATGAACTTATTAAGGATTATGGTACTTTTTCTTTTACGAAAGGCATATTATTGGTTGTAAGGAGCAATGATTAACTAATTTTACTTGTAAGAATATAATAGTTAGGGCATTACGTAGTAGTTGTATGCGTGAGATGGTAAGGAGGGACATGATGAAATTTTATACAATTAAACTTCCGAAATTTCTTGGTGGCATCGTCCGGGCCATGTTGGGAACATTCAAAAAGGGCTAATGTAAAACAACGAGAAAAGCAAACTTTATGCACCTCATAATCTTGATGAGGTGTTTTTTCCTGTGGAGAAAAATGTAATTTTGAGAAATGGGACAAACTAATGCTAGGTAGACTTCTGGCAAAAAGAAAAGAGCATCTATGTGGATGCTCTCAACTTACTTATACGCGTTCAACTTTACCTGATTTAAGCGCTCTTGCAGAAACCCAAACACGCTTAGGCTTACCGTTAACAAGAATACGTACTTTTTGAAGGTTTGCACCCCATGTACGCTTGTTTGCGTTCATAGCGTGAGAACGTGCATTACCTGAAGTTGTTTTTTTACCAGTGATAACACATTGACGTGGCATATTTATTTCCCCCCTTACTATGAAAGGCGTATCATTTCAACCTATACATTGTGCGCAATGAATCTTGCCATTTTTAATTTAATGCGAAAAATTAGCAAACATTTTTCGACCATTAAAAGATACTTTAATAATTTATCATACAAACATTCGGATTGCAATAGGGATATAGAAGAGTTTCAAGAAAATTACCTTGACAGCATTGTTTTGTGAATAGATAATGGCAAATGGATGGTTTGATCCAGTCTTCTTTTCATTTAGAGTTCCTTCATAGCACTTTCAAATTTGAAATCATTATAGTAAAATGGCTATAGTTGAAATAATTTCATAATACTTGTTCAAGTAATGCCTTTTATGGGTATAGTACATTATGAAGATCAACTCAGTTGGATGGATTCCATCAAGGATCGTCATTTAAAACGGAGTAATTTCCAAAGGGGGAAGACCTGTGTCCATTGAATTGAAAACGAACTACGGACAAATTGATATTTCAAATGATGTAATTGCTACAATTGCAGGTGGAGCAGCAGTTGACTGTTATGGTATAGTAGGAATGGCGTCAAAACATCAAATTAAAGATGGATTAACTGACATACTACGTAGGGAAAATTTCACACGTGGTGTCATCGTTCGCCAAGAAAATGACGATGTGCATATTGATATGTATATTATCGTAAGTTATGGAACGAAAATTTCCGAAGTAGCACACAATGTTCAATCTAAAGTACGATATACATTGGACAAGACGGTCGGACTTAGTGTGGAATCGGTAAATATATTTGTTCAAGGCGTTCGTGTTACGAACCCGTAGTGAGGAGGAAGTTTAGTGTCTATGAAAACTTTAGACGGGAAACGTTTTGCAGAAATGATCGCCGTTGGGGCGAATCATTTGTCCGCAAATGCTAAATATGTGGATGCGTTAAACGTTTTTCCTGTTCCAGATGGAGATACTGGAACGAATATGAACTTATCGATGACTTCTGGTGCAAAGGAAGTTAGAAATAATGTTCAGGACCATATCGGACGAGTTGGTCTTGCTTTATCGAAAGGTCTCCTAATGGGAGCGCGTGGTAATTCGGGGGTTATCCTTTCTCAATTATTTCGTGGATTCTCAAAATTTATTGAGCAAAAAAGTGAAATCAATGCGACTGAATTTGCTCAAGCATTTGAAGCGGGTGTACAAACAGCATATAAAGCAGTTATGAAGCCTGTTGAAGGTACTATTCTTACGGTCGCTAAGGATGCAGCTAAGCATGCAGTCGAAGCCGCCGTACAAAATGATGATATCGTGAAGATCATGGAAGAGGTTGTTAAAGAGGCGAAGGCATCGCTAAAAAGAACCCCTGATTTACTGCCAGTTTTAAAAGAGGTCGGAGTGGTAGACAGTGGTGGTCAAGGGCTTGTATTTGTCTATGAAGGTTTCTTAGCTAACTTAAAAGGTGAACAATTACCTGAAACTCCATCTGAATTGCCGAGCATGGATGAGCTTGTTAATGCCGAACATCATATGAATGTTCAAGGTCATATTAACACAGAGGATATTGAATTTGGCTATTGTACAGAGTTTATGGTTAAATTTGAATCTGAAAAGCTTTCCCAAAATCCATTTTCAGAAGAAGACTTTCGTCAGGATTTGAGTAAATATGGTGATTCCTTATTAGTTATTGCTGATGAGAACGTTGTTAAAGTACATATTCACTCAGAGCAACCAGGGACTTGTTTATCTTATGGACAAAAATATGGTAGCTTAATCAACATGAAAATAGAAAATATGCGTGAGCAGCACACCAATATTGTTGGTGAGCAGCATCGTGCTGAGGCGCCTGTGAAACGGGCGGAAAAGCTTGAATATGGGATTGTGACCGTGTCCATGGGAAGTGGGATCGCTGAGTTATTTAGAAGTATTGGTGCCCATGCTGTCATTGAGGGTGGCCAAACAATGAATCCAAGTACAGAGGACATTGTAAAAGCGATCAAAGAGATCAATGCTGAAAAGGTCATCATCATGCCAAATAATAAGAACATAATTATGGCGGCAGAACAAGCGGCAGAGGTTTCTGAAGAAGATGTTATCGTTGTTCCAACGAAAACGGTTCCTCAAGGTTTGGCTGCACTTCTTGCTTTTAACCCAACTGCTGATCTTTTAGCCAATAAAGAAGGTATGACAGAAGCGTTCAGTCATGTAAAAACAGGACAAATTACTTATGCTGTCCGCGATACGAATATTGACGGCATAGAGATTGAAAAAGATGATTACATGGGCATCGCTGATGGTAAAATTGTCTTAAAAAACAAGGTACTGTCTGCAGCTGCAATTGAACTGCTTAAAAATATGCTTGATGAAGATTCTGAGATCTTGACGATACTAAAAGGTGAAGATGCGACAGATGAAGATGTTCAATCAGTGATTGAATTTGTTGAGCAACAGTTTGAAGATGTAGAAATTGAAGTGCATGATGGGAAACAGCCGTTATATGCATTTATTTTCTCCATCGAGTAATTCCATACCCTTCTAAATGATAACCAACAAAAAGCATGGCTAAATTAGTCATGCTTTTGTGATTATCAAAAGTTAAGGAGGAACTAAAAGGTGAGCGAAGATAGAAATTTAAAACAATCAATCACTGTCATTAAAGGGATTGGCGAAGAGACAGCAGAAGCACTTGCTGACATGAATATATTTTCTGTTGAAGACCTTCTTGAGCATTATCCATTTCGCTATGAAGATTATCGCCTGAAGGATTTAACGGAAGTAAAGCATGAAGAGAGGTTAACACTTGAAGGGAAAGTACAAAGTGAGCCATCTCTCGTTTATTATGGGAGAAAGAAATCCCGTTTAACGATAAAACTATTAGTGGACCATTTTTTAATTCAAGTGATCTTCTTTAATCAGCCGTACTTAAAGAATAAGATTCAGCTGAATGATACGATTCAAGTAACTGGGAAATGGGATATGCATCGCCGCACGATTACAGCCTCAGAAATGAAAATGGGTCCATCCAACAATAAGGAGACCTTATCTCCTGTTTATAATGTAAAAGGAAGCGTAACGATAAAAGGAATCCGTCGTTTTTTACAATTAGCCATTCAACAATTTGGTGATCAAATTGTTGAAACATTGCCACCGCATCTTCTATCAAAGTATCGCCTTCCAAGTAGGAAAGAATCATTGAGAATGATTCATTTCCCTTCTCATGATCAAGACATAAAACAGGCAAGAAGAAGGATTGTTTACGAGGAGTTTCTTTACTTTCAATTAAAGATGCAAGCATTGCGGAAGTTTGAAAGAGAACAGTCACAAGGGGTTATTCAAAACTATGACTTGAAAAAGCTTAAAGGATTTCTTGACTCACTACCTTTCCCGTTAACGAATGCCCAAAAAAGAGTCGTAAATGAAATATTGTCCGACATGAAATCGCCGTATCGAATGAGTAGACTCCTTCAAGGGGATGTTGGTTCTGGAAAAACCGTTGTAGCAGCCATTGGTCTTTTTGCTAGCATTTCAGCTGGTTTTCAAGGTGCACTTATGGTACCGACAGAAATCTTGGCAGAACAGCATGCCGACTCATTGAAAGAGCTCCTTTTTCCATTTAATATTCACTGCGAACTTTTGACAAGCTCTGTCAAAGGAAAACGGCGGAAGGAAATCTTGGAACGACTACAGATTGGTGAAATTGATGTTTTGATTGGCACCCATGCTTTGATTCAAGATGAGGTACATTTCCATAAGCTTGGCCTTGTCATTACAGATGAACAACATCGTTTTGGAGTGGGACAGCGGAAAGTTCTACGAGAAAAAGGGGAGAACCCTGATGTGCTCTTCATGACAGCAACGCCAATCCCGAGAACGCTTGCGATTACCGTTTTTGGGGAAATGGATGTCTCGATCATTGATGAAATGCCTGCGGGGAGAAAATCGATTGAAACGTATTGGGCAAAGCACGATATGCTCGATCGAGTGCTGGTCTTTATGGAAAAGGAATTATCAAAAGGTAGACAAGCCTATGTTATCTGTCCGTTGATTGAAGAATCAGATAAGCTTGACGTGCAAAATGCAATAGATGTACATGCAACTCTTATCACCTACTTTCAAGGAAGATATGATGTTGGATTAATGCATGGTCGCTTAAGTGCAGATGAGAAAGATACTGTCATGAAAGCATTTAGTCAAAATGAACTTCAGGTGCTTGTCTCCACAACAGTTGTAGAAGTCGGTGTAAATGTACCGAATGCAACCCTGATGATCATCTATGATGCAGAACGTTTTGGATTAGCGCAGCTTCACCAGCTTCGGGGTCGAGTAGGGCGCGGGAGTGAACAATCCTATTGCATTTTACTTGCCAACCCTAAAACGGAAATTGGGAAAGAACGTATGCAAATTATGACGGAGACGAACGATGGTTTCGTTTTAAGTGAAAAGGATTTGGAATTAAGAGGTCCTGGAGACTTTTTCGGTAAAAAACAAAGTGGTGTTCCAGAGTTTAAGCTTGCGGACATGGTCCATGATTATCGTACACTGGAAACAGCAAGAAATGATGCGACGCTCATGATTCAATCAGAAGAATTCTGGCAATCTCAAGCGTATGCAGCTTTACGTGAATATCTTCATAAATCTGACGTATTAAAAGGTGAAAAGCTAGATTAAAAGGGTTTGTCCTTAAAAGTTACTTGTTCGAATAGATTGCAAGAAGATTTCCTTCTTGCAATCTGCATTTTTTAATCATATACTACTATTAGTACCTAGTCTTAATATCTTGGACGGTGTCATAAATGAGAAGAAATAAAAGGGAACGGCAAGCGTTATTAACAGAGACAATCAAGGAAAATCCGTTTATCACAGATGAAGAGCTTGCGGATAAATTTACCGTTAGTGTTCAAACGATTCGATTGGATCGATTAGAATTATCAATCCCTGAATTAAGAGAAAGAATAAAGAATGTTGCTGAAAGAACGTTTGAAGATGAGGTTCGTTCATTGCCTATAGACGAAGTGATTGGGGAAATTATTGATATGGATTTAGACCAATCAGCAATTTCCATTTTGGATATTCGCAAAGAACATGTGTTCAAGCGAAATCAAATTGCTAGAGGACATCATCTATTTGCGCAAGCGAACTCATTGGCAGTAGCTGTCATTAATGACGAACTTGCGTTAACAGCCAAAGCGAATATTCGTTTTACCCGTTCAGTCAAAGAGGGAGAAAGAGTCGTTGCTAAAGCAAAGGTCATTCATATTGATGAAGACAATGGGCGTACACTAGTTGAAGTAACGAGCTTTGTAAATAGTGAGATTGTTTTCAAAGGTGATTTTGAGATGTATCGCTCCCATGTTTAATTCAATGATTTAGTTAACTTACTTTTAATATAAGGAATGAGACATAAATGAAAATAGCGATAGATGCTATGGGCGGTGACAATGCTCCAAAGGAGATTGTCCTCGGAGCAATGAAAGCCATTGAGGCATTTTCTGATTTAGACATTATCTTAGTCGGTGATGAAAACAAGATTAAAGAACATCTTTCTAAAGATGAAAGAATAACGATTGTACATACAGAAGAAGTGATATTAGGGACAGACGAGCCCGTTCGTGCAGTGAGAAGGAAGAAGAACGCCTCAATGGTATTAGCGGCAAAGCTAGTAGCAGACGGTGAAGCTGATGGTTGTATTTCTGCAGGAAACACAGGTGCCTTAATGGCAGCCGGATTATTTGTTGTTGGACGTATTGAAGGGATTGATAGACCAGCCCTTTCGCCAACCTTGCCAACGATCGGTGGAGAAGGATTTCTTTTACTCGATGTCGGAGCAAATGTGGATGCGAAGCCGGAGCATTTGTTACAAAATGCGATTATGGGATCGATCTATTGTGAAAAAGTAAGAGGCGTTACGAATCCCCGTGTCGGTCTCTTAAATATTGGAACAGAAGAGAAAAAAGGCAATGAATTGGCCAAACAGACATTTGAATTACTGCAAGCCTCTAATCTCAACTTTATCGGCAACATAGAAGCTCGCGATTTATTAGAAGGTGTAACAGATGTCGCTGTGACGGATGGGTTTACAGGTAATATGGTTTTAAAAACGATCGAAGGAACAGCGATGTCGGTGTTTAGCATGCTTAAGACGGCCCTTTCAAGTGATTTTAAATCAAAGCTGGCAGCTGCTGTCTTAATGCCTAACTTAAGAGCGCTAAAGTCAAAAATGGATTATTCGGAGTACGGTGGTGCTGGATTATTTGGACTAAAGGCTCCTGTGATTAAAGCACATGGGTCGTCTGATGCGAACTCCCTTTATAATGCAGTTCGACAAACCCGTGAGATGGTACAGAAGGAAGTTACAAAAACGATTAAAGAAATGATTGAAGAAAACTCAAATTAATCTACAAAAAGGAGATTTTTCATGGGCAAAATTGCTTTTATATTTCCAGGACAAGGTTCCCAAACTGTCGGAATGGGACAAACTCTCGCCGAGAAGAATGAATCGGTGCGTTCCATTTTTCTAAAAGCGGATAATAAATTAGGTTTTGGCCTTTCAAATCTCATTTTTGAAGGTCCTCAGGAAGAATTAACGTTAACCACGAATGCGCAACCAGCCTTATTAACTACGAGCATTGCTATTTTAAACTTTTTTAAACAAGCAGGTATTGAAGCTGATTATGTCGCTGGACATAGCCTTGGAGAGTATACCGCCCTTGTAGCAGCAGGTGCACTATCTTTTGAAGATGGGGTTTACGCTGTCCGCAAAAGAGGAGAATGTATGGAAGAAGCTGTGCCAAATCGTGAAGGAACGATGGCCGCAGTTCTTGGATTAGAGCGACATGAGTTAGAGAAGGTGACAGATGAAATTACGCAAGCTGGCGATCCTGTCCAACTCGCCAATATTAATTGTCCAGGTCAAATCGTCATTTCCGGTTCACGACATGGTGTCGAATTGGCATCCGTTAAGGCGAAAGAAGCTGGTGCAAAAAGAGTTCTACCTCTTGAGGTTAGTGGACCTTTTCATTCAAGCTTAATGAAACCCGCATCTGATAAATTATCTGCAGTGCTTGATGAAGTGGATATTCATGAAGCTAACATTCCTGTCATTGCGAATGTTTCCGCTACAGCAATGACAAATCCAAGTGATATAAAAGAGAAGCTCATTAAGCAATTATATTCCCCTGTACAATGGGAAGATTCCGTTAAGAAAATGATTGAGCTCGGCGTTGATACCTTTATCGAGATTGGTCCTGGAAAGGTTTTGTCCGGGTTAGTGAGAAAAATTGACCGTAATGTGAAGACTTACGCTATTTCGGACGAAGAAAGCTTTAAAACTGTGTATGAAGCCCTAAAGGAGGGAGTACAATGAAGATTGAAGGTAAGAATGCCTTAGTGACTGGTGCATCTAGAGGAATAGGAAGAGAAATCGCCCTTGAACTTGCTAGACAAGGTGCTAATGTTGCTGTCAATTATGCTGGTAGTGAACAAATGGCAAACGAAGTAGTGGACGAGATTAAATCTTTAGGTCGCAAAGCATTTGCTATTCAAGCAAATGTTGCAGACGGAGATGCTGTTTCGAACATGATGAAGGAAGTAGTTGACCGCTTTGGTAGTATTGATATTTTAGTAAACAATGCAGGGATTACTAGAGATAATCTACTTATGCGTATGAAAGAAGAAGATTGGGATGCTGTCATTGATACGAATCTAAAGGGAGTATTCCTTTGTACTAAAGCAGTGACTCGTCCAATGATGAAGCAACGAAACGGAAGAATTATCAACATTTCTTCTATCGTTGGTGTCGGTGGAAATGCTGGACAAGCAAATTATGTGGCAGCAAAAGCGGGTGTGATCGGGTTAACGAAGACGACTGCAAAAGAGTTAGCTTCACGAGGAATCACTGTTAATGCAGTTGCACCTGGCTTTATTACGACGGATATGACCGACAAACTAAATGAAGATGTGCAAGCTGAAATGCTCAAACAAATTCCACTTGCACGCTTAGGTGAACCACAAGATATCGCCAAAGTGGTTGTGTTTTTAGCTTCAGAAGACAGCCGTTATATGACAGGTCAAACCCTGCACGTAGACGGTGGAATGATTATGTAGTTTTATTTTAATATAAAATCAACTATAATGGCTTGAGGGGAGGTGAACAAGCATGGCAGAAGTATTAGAAAGAGTAACAAAAATAATCGTTGACCGCCTTGGTGTGGAAGAGTCTCAAGTGAAACTTGAAGCGACTTTCAAAGAAGATCTTGGTGCTGATTCACTAGATGTTGTTGAGTTAGTGATGGAATTAGAAGATGAGTTTGATATGGAAATTTCTGACGATGATGCTGAGAAAATTCAAACAGTTGGTGACGCAGTTAATTACATACAAGCCAAATCATAATGTAAGATCTTAAAAAAAGCTCCGTTTTGTGACGGGGCTTTCTTCTATAGTATACCTTAGTAAATGAGGGATCGGGATTTTCTGAAGAAAGTACGTTATATCAATGTATTTTCACTTAGAAAATTTCTTTGCGTTTTAAAGAAAATAAAAGTACACTTGAATCTAGAATGTAAAAATATAGCAAGGTGGATGCAGGATGCGTAAGAGTGGCAAAGAAAAGGACAAATGGGCATTACGGAATAGGGATAGACAATTTAAAGAATTCCAAGATAAAATAGGTGTGCAATTTACGAATGTGAAATTACTGATTCAAGCTTTTACTCATTCATCATATGTGAATGAGCATCGCAGAAAGCCTTATGATGACAATGAAAGGCTAGAATTTCTAGGAGATGCAGTTCTTGAATTAACGGTTTCTCAATTCCTGTATAATAAATATCCAACGATGAGCGAAGGAGAGCTTACGAAGCTAAGAGCAGCGGTTGTATGTGAACCTTCCCTGGTAGCGTTTGCTAATGAATTGACCTTTGGTGAGTATGTTTTACTTGGAAAAGGTGAAGAAATGACAGGTGGCAGAACGAGACCTGCCTTGTTAGCTGATGTGTTCGAGGCATTTATTGGAGCGTTGTTTTTAGACAAAGGAATTGACATAGTCGTGCAATTTTTAGAAAAAGTCGTATTTCCGAAAATTGATGCTGGTGCTTTTTCTCATGTGATGGATTTCAAAAGTCAGTTGCAAGAGCATGTACAAAGAGACAGCTCTGGCGTGATAGAATATAAAGTGTTGCAAGAAAAAGGACCTGCCCATAATCGTGAATTTATTTCCCAAGTCAATTTAAATGGGGAAGAAGTAGGGGTAGGTACAGGAAGATCAAAAAAAGAAGCAGAGCAACATGCAGCCCAAATGGCTCTCGAAAAATTAAAAACACATCTGTAAAATGAGATGACAACTAGATAAACAACAGGGTGCTTTTATCTTTAAAAAAGGACCTGGTAGATGATTAGGAGCGAAGGGGGATACAAACGTGCACCTTAAACGTTTGGATGTAGTAGGGTTTAAATCTTTTGCTGAACGCATTGGGGTCGACTTTGTTCCTGGTGTAACCGCAGTTGTGGGACCTAATGGAAGTGGAAAGAGCAATATTACGGATGCCATCCGTTGGGTACTTGGAGAACAATCGGCTAAATCCCTCCGTGGAGCAAAAATGGAAGATATTATTTTTGCAGGTAGTGATTCGAGAAAACCTCTCAATTTTGCTGAAGTGACTTTAACATTAGAGAATGAAGATCAATTTTTGCCAATTGATTATCAGGAAGTAAGTGTGACAAGAAGAGTATATCGTTCAGGCGATAGTGAATTCTTCATCAATAAGCAAAACTGCCGCTTAAAGGATATCATTGATTTATTTATGGATTCTGGTCTAGGACGAGAGGCCTTCTCTATTATTAGCCAAGGAAGAGTTGAAGAAATCCTCAATAGTAAGGCTGAAGAAAGAAGAACGATTTTTGAAGAAGCAGCGGGCGTTTTAAAATATAAAACGAGGAAAAAGAAAGCAGAAGGTAAGCTTACTGAAACGCAAGAAAATTTAAACCGTGTTCATGACATTCTTCATGAGTTAGAGGGGCAAGTAGAGCCATTAAAAATTCAAGCGTCTATCGCTAAAGATTTCCTTCAACAAAAGGAAGAGTTAGAAAAAATTGAAGTGGCGCTTACGGTTTATGAGATTGAAGACTTGCACGGAAAATGGGAGCAACTTACTTCTCAATTAGAAAACAATAAACAAGTGGAAATGCAACTTTCTTCTACTTTGCAATCGAAAGAGGCAAAAGTGGTCGAAATGAGAGAGCAAATTGCGGCCTTGGATGAATCGATTAATGATCTCCAGACCGTTCTTTTACATGCTAGTGAAGAACTTGAGAAGCTTGAGGGGCGAAAAGAAGTTTTAAAGGAAAGAAAGAAGAACGCAAAACAAAACAAAGAACAGCTCGAAAAGAACATACAAACCCTTTCCTTTAAAGTGGACGAACTTACTAGAGAAAAAGAAGAGCAGGAATTAGTGGCATCTTCCCTTGAACAAGAGGCAGCGGAGCTACAAAAGGTTTTATCCGATAAGCAAAATCAAGTAAAGCTCTTCAGTGAAAATATAGAAGAAACGATTGAATCATTAAAAAGTGATTATATCGAGATTTTAAACCAACAAGCTACGTACAAAAATGAGATGCAAAATGTTGAAGCACAGCTTGGGCAACAAGGGAATCGAAGTAAGAAATTAGAAGAGGATAACGAAAAATACTTGGAAGAGCGCCGTCTGATCGAAAAAAAACGTGCGGACATTCTTTCAAAGTTATCTGAAGTGCAAAAAGAACTAGAGCAACAGGTTCATATTTTTAGAAATGAACAGAACAAGCTCGAAAATTTGCGTAATCAATATGATAAGCAGGAGCAAACCCTCTATCAAGCCTACCAATTTTTACAGAAGGCAAAGTCAAGAAAGGATATGCTTGAAGAGATGGAAGATGATTATTCAGGATTCTTCCAAGGGGTTAAGGAAATTTTGAAGGCAAGAGACAGCAAGCTCTCGGGGATTGAAGGGGCAATCGCTGAGCTGATCCAAGTTCCTAAAGAATATGAGGTTGCACTAGAAACAGCCCTTGGTGGTGCTATGCAACATGTCGTTGTATCAGATGAAGAAAGTGGTCGTAATGCGATTCAATATTTAAAGAAAAACTCTTTTGGACGAGCAACTTTTTTACCGTTAAATGTGGTAAAGGGTAAGTCTTTATCTTTTCAACAGCAGCAGTCTATTAGTGGACATCCCGCATATGTAGGGATTGCAGCTGAACTGATTAGCCATGATCAAAAATATAACCAAATTGTTTCCAGTTTACTTGGTAATGTCATCATTACGAAGGACTTGAAGGGTGCCAATGAAATGGCGAAAATACTTCAATACCGCTGTCGTTTTGTGACTTTGGATGGGGATGTTGTCAATGCTGGAGGATCGATGACTGGTGGTGCACTTAAGCAAAAATCTTCTTCCCTTTTAAGTAGAAAAGGAGAGCTAGAAGATTTAATTGCCAAACTTGCAGAAATGGAGCAACAAACAGCACTCAAAGAAGCTCAGGTAAAGCAAGTTAAATCCAGTATTCAAGCCCAAGAGGCCCATCTTGACGAGCTAAGAAGAAAAGGGGAAGAACTCCGCTTAAAAGAGCAATCGATCAAAGGTGACTTGCGAGAGGCTGAAGTAGAAGAAAAGAACATGAATGAAAAGCTTGCCTTATATGATATGAATATATCGCAGTATGGGGAAGAACGAGAAAAACTGACAGTTCGCAAGCTAGAGTTAACCAATCTATTAGCGGCATCTGAGAAAGAAAAAGTCCGTTTAGACAACGAAATTTCCCTTTTAACCGAGCAAAAAAATACACAAATTTCGTCTAAAGAATCGTTGGTAGAAGAAATTAGCGAACTAAAGGCTCAGCTGGCTGCCAAAAATGAACAAACCCGCAATGCTCGCGAGAAGCTGGCTAAAACGATGTTTGAGTTGAAGGAAAATCAAGAAGCATTTGAAACCGTTTCAGAAGACTTACAATTGCTGTCCTCTGAAATGACGGATAGTTCATCGGGAGAAGAGCATTTAGAAGAAGCAGCTAATCGCAAGCTTCAGGATAAAAACGAGACAATGAACTTGATTTCTTCTCGTCGTGAAGAGCGCCTCCAGCTTCATAGCCAGATAGAGGATGCGGAGCTTGAAGTGAAAGAATTAAAACGCCAACATAAAGGGTTAATTGGCATTTTAAAGGATGAAGAAGTGAAATTGACTCGCCTTGATGTTGAACTTGAAAATCGTTTAGCGCACTTAAGAGAAGAATACTTGCTTTCCTATGAAGGAGCTAAGGAAGAGTATCCTTTGACGATCCCAGTTGAGGAAGCGCGAAAGAAAGTAAAGCTCATCAAACTCGCAATTGATGAACTCGGTACGGTGAACCTAGGTGCGATCGAAGAATATGAACGGGTTTCAGAACGCTATGAATTTTTACTGGAACAAAAAAATGATCTTCAAGAAGCAAAGGATACGTTATTCCAAGTCATTGGTGAAATGGATGAAGAGATGAAGAAGCGCTTTGAACAAACGTTCTACGGCATTCGTTCCCATTTTGAATATGTTTTCCAGGCTTTATTTGGCGGGGGACGTGCGGATCTTCGTCTTACTAATCCAGAAGATTTATTGAACACAGGTGTGGAAATTGTAGCACAACCACCAGGGAAAAAGCTTCAAAATCTTGGCTTATTATCTGGAGGCGAAAGAGCGCTAACAGCCATTGCTCTTCTATTTTCGATATTAAAGGTGAGACCTGTCCCATTTTGCATATTGGATGAGGTGGAAGCAGCGCTCGATGAAGCTAATGTCCATCGTTTTAGTCAATACCTCAAGAGATATAGTCATGAAACACAGTTTATTGTCATCACCCATCGAAAAGGAACGATGGAAGGTGCAGATGTGCTCTATGGTGTGACGATGCAGGAGTCTGGTGTATCTAAGCTAGTATCTGTGCGATTAGAAGAAACAAATGAGCTAGTAAAATCGTGAAGATAGCAATGGTAAAGGAGATTTGAGATGAGTTTTTTTAAGAAGTTAAAAGAAAAAATCACCAAGCAAACGGATGCTGTAACAGATAAATTTAAAGATGGTTTGACGAAAACGAGAGACAGCTTTTCTGGTCGCGTAAATGATCTAGTCGCCCGTTATCGTAAAGTGGATGAGGACTTTTTTGAAGAACTTGAAGAAATATTAATTCAAGCAGATGTTGGATTTGAAACAGTGATGGAACTTATCGAAGAGCTGAAAATGGAAGTGAAGCGTCAACATATCCAAGACCCTGCCGAAGTACAAAGCGTCATCTCTGAAAAGCTTGTGGAAATTTATCAAAGTGGAGAAGATACGACTTCGAAATTAAATATTCAAGAAGATGGCTTAACCGTCCTTTTATTTGTAGGCGTAAATGGCGTTGGAAAAACGACTACGATCGGAAAACTTGCCCATAAATTTAAATCTGAAGGAAAGAATGTTGTTCTTGCCGCTGGAGATACTTTCCGTGCAGGGGCGATTGAACAGCTTGAAGTATGGGGAGAGAGAGTGGGGGTTAACGTTATTAAGCAGGGAGCAGGATCTGATCCTGCTGCCGTTATGTTTGATGCGATTCAGGCGGCAAAATCAAGAAATGCAGATATTTTAATTTGTGATACTGCAGGTCGTCTGCAAAATAAGGTTAATTTAATGAAGGAATTGGAAAAAGTAAAGCGCGTCATCGAGAGAGAGGTACCAGGAGCTCCCCACGAGGTTCTTCTTGTTTTGGATGCGACGACTGGTCAAAATGCCTTAATTCAGGCGAAGACTTTCAAGGAAGCAACGAATGTGAGCGGGATTGTTTTAACGAAGCTCGATGGTACTGCGAAAGGTGGAATTGTACTAGCAATTCGCAATGAGCTTGGCATTCCTGTAAAATTCGTTGGTCTCGGTGAAAAAATGGATGATCTGCAAGAGTTTGATGCGGAAACATATGTTTATGGCTTATTTGCTGATTTAGTCGAAAAAGAAGAGTTAGCATAAGAGTTGTATGCCCGGCCCGGTACGTGTTGTGCCGGGTTTTTGTTTGTTTTGGCTGAGGGAGTTTTTGTAAAATAGATGTTAATTCCGTAACTTTTTCGATAATTCCGGGACTTTTGTGCTTAATTCCGTAACTTTTTCGATAATTCCGTAACTTTTATACTTAATTCCGTAACTTCAATCCTTAATTCCGTAACTACCGAAATGTAAGGGAATTACCTTGACATCCCTAGTGGATGTGTGTAAACTGTCAATGTAAAGGCTTTTCACTTAACAAGGAGGGATCGGTGTGCTCGAAAAGACCACTCGAATCAATTACTTATATGATTTTTACCAATCCTTGTTAACACCAAAACAACAGAGCTATATGTCTCTTTACTATCTTGATGATTTCTCCCTTGGGGAAATAGCTGATGAATACGGTGTGAGTAGACAGGCTGTGTACGATAATATTAAGCGTACAGAGGCGATGCTCGAGGAGTATGAAGAAAAGCTACTTTTATTCGATAAATTCCAAAGGCGGAGCAAGCTACTTAATGAAATAAAAGTAGTTTTGAACAAAGAAGCTCCATCGAAGCAAGAGCTGCTTGAAGCAGTAACTGAGCTTGAGAAATTGGATTAGGAGGCGGCAAGATGGCATTTGAAGGATTAGCCGACCGACTGCAAAGTACCATGCAAAAGATTCGCGGTAAGGGGAAGGTCTCTGAAGCGGATGTTAAGGAAATGATGCGTGAGGTTCGCCTTGCTCTTTTAGAAGCAGACGTTAACTTCAAAGTGGTTAAGGAATTCGTCAAAAAGGTGAGCGAGCGTGCCGTCGGGCAAGAAGTATTAAAAAGTTTAACTCCTGGCCAACAGGTCATCAAAGTAGTAAAAGAAGAACTCACCAACCTGATGGGTGGCGAGGAGAGCAAAATTGCTGTATCAAACCGCCCGCCAACAGTCATTATGATGGTTGGATTACAAGGTGCGGGGAAAACGACAACTACAGGAAAGCTCGCGAACTTACTTCGCAAGAAATATAATCGTAAACCGTTGCTTGTAGCGGCAGATATTTATCGTCCCGCTGCGATTAAACAACTTGAGACACTTGGGAAACAGCTTGATATGCCTGTTTTCTCTCTTGGTGACAAAGTTAGTCCGGTTGAAATTGCGAAACAAGCAATTGCGAAGGCGAAAGAAGAACACCATGACTATGTCCTCATAGATACTGCAGGTCGCCTGCATGTTGATGAAGGGCTAATGGGTGAACTACAAGAGATTAAAGAGCTCACAAACCCGAATGAAATCTTCCTAGTCGTGGATGCAATGACGGGTCAAGATGCTGTCAATGTAGCTGCAAGCTTTAATGAGCAGCTTGGATTGACGGGAGTGGTCCTAACGAAATTAGATGGAGATACTCGCGGTGGTGCGGCACTCTCAATTCGTTCTGTTACGAATACTCCTATTAAATTCATTGGTCTCGGTGAGAAATTAGATGCACTAGAATCTTTCCATCCAGAACGAATGGCTTCCCGTATTCTTGGGATGGGGGATGTTTTGACTTTAATTGAAAAAGCCCAGGAAAATGTCGATGAGGAAAAGGCTAGGGAAATGGAGAAGAAGATGCGTACCGCTTCATTTACCTTAGATGACTTTTTAGAGCAGCTCGGTCAGGTTCGCAATATGGGACCTCTCGAAGATCTTCTAAAAATGATGCCTGGTGCTAATAAAATGAAGGGTCTTAACAATCTGCAAATTGATGAAAAGCAAATAACCCATGTCGAAGCAATCATTCAGTCGATGACAAAGGAAGAGAAAATTCATCCTGAAATCATCACATCAAGTCGTAGAAAAAGAATTGCTAAAGGGAGCGGAAGATCCGTACCTGAGGTAAACCGTCTCTTAAAGCAGTTCGAGGATATGAAAAAAATGATGAAACAAATGACTGGGATGCAACAAAAAGGGAAGAAAAAAGGAAAGAAAAAGGGTGGATTTAATCTCCCATTTAATCCTTTCCAATAAATTCTTGTCGCTATTTTTCATCTGACAAGAAAAAACACTTTACAAACTATTTAACAATCTGTTATTATTCTATCTTGTGTGAAACTATTCGGAGGTGCAATTAATTATGGCAGTAAAAATTCGTTTAAAGCGTATGGGAGCAAAAAAATCTCCTTTTTATCGTATTGTAGTAGCTGATTCTCGTTCTCCTCGTGACGGACGATTCATTGAAACAGTTGGAACTTATAATCCAGTAGCTGAGCCAGCTATCGTTGATATCAATGAAGAGTTAGCTCTTAAGTGGTTACAAGACGGTGCAAAGCCATCTGACACAGTTCGTAACTTATTCTCTAAAGAAGGCATTATGGAGAAATTCCATAACGCTAAGCACAGCAAGTAAGGCTTATGAAAGAGCTTATTGAAACAATTGTCAAGCCGCTTGTTGACTTTCCAGAAGATGTCCAAGTTGATGTCAATGAAGAGTCAGACCGTGTTACCTATAAACTCAATGTCAATAAAAGCGATATGGGGAAGGTAATCGGAAAGCAAGGGCGAGTTGCTAAAGCTATTCGAACTGTTGTCTACGCAGCAGGAACTTCTGGGCAGAAGAAAATATTTTTAGAAATTGTTGAGTAAGGCTCTACAAGAATTACAGCGAAAAAGGAGGGAGATTCCCTCCTTTTTTTTGTAAGGCAATGCTAAGCACGATTTTTGATTCATTTCAGCTTTGCTAAAAAGGCGTACGAAATGAGCTAATAATGTTTTTTAAAAAGCGATTGCAATAATCTTTCATAATTCAAATGAGGGAGGCACAGAGTATGAATATTCTTCAAAAAATTGTCGTCAAGCAAGTGCTAACAGAAAAAAGCAGAGAACAACTCCATCAGAAATACGAAGAGAATTTGCGCCAGTTAAAAAAAGAAACCGAGCAGCTTCGATTTGAGTTGAAAAAGCTAGAAAAGACGAAAAAATATCCAATAGGGAATTTAACCAAACAATTTGAAAAGGAAATCCATACTCGCCAAGAAAAAATCAAGCTTCTCGATTTTCAAATAGAACAATTACATATGCTACCATTAGGTAGTGAACTGCAAGAAAAGGAAATTCAAGGGATCATTGAAGTTAAGATTGGAGACGCTTGGGAGGACATTGCGACAAGCAAAACAATTGTCATAAAAGACGGCGTCGTTGCGGAAATTCGGTAGAGGTGATGACTGTTGGAAAAATGGTTTAATGTCGGAAAAATAGTAAATACCCATGGAATTAAAGGTGAGGTTCGTGTAATCTCAAGAACAGATTTCGCTGAGGAGCGCTATACTCCCGGAAATCCACTCTATCTATTCATGCCAGATGCAAAGGAACCGGTGAAACTAATCGTTGCCACACATCGTGTGCATAAAAATTTTGATTTATTAACATTTAAAGGTTATGAAAATGTGAATGAAGTGGAAGCGATGAAAGGTGGAATTTTAAAAATCCAAGAAAGCCAGTTAACAGAGCTGGAAGAAGATGAATTCTACTTTCATGAAATCATTGGCTGTCACGTTTTTACGACGGATGGAGAAGAGATTGGGAAAGTGCGAGAAATTTTAACTCCAGGGGCAAATGATGTTTGGGTTGTCAAAGGAAAAGGCGGCAAGGATATTTTAATCCCGTATATTGAACAGGTCGTAAAAAAGGTAGATGTGAAGGAGCAGGTAATCTTAATAGAGCCGATGGAAGGGTTACTCTCATGATGAAAATCGATGTTCTTTCCTTGTTTCCTGAAATGTTTGAAGGTGTATTTGGGAGCTCTATTTTGAAAAAAGCAGCGGAACAAAAGGCTGTCGACTATCATGTTGTCAATTTTCGTGAATTCGCCGATAACAAGCACAAAACAGTCGATGATTATCCTTATGGTGGCGGCGCTGGGATGGTCCTGAAACCTCAACCGATTTTTGACGCCGTGTCTCATTTAAAGGCTGAAGCTGAAAGTGACAAGCCTAGAGTCATTCTCCTATGTCCACAGGGAAAAACCTATAATCAAAAAATGGCTGAAGACCTAGCTAAGGAAGAGCATCTTATATTCATATGTGGCCATTATGAAGGCTATGATGAAAGAATAAGAGAGCATATTATTACTGACGAAATATCGATTGGTGATTATGTGTTAACGGGTGGCGAACTCGGTGCAATGGTCGTTATCGATAGTGTCGTTCGGCTCTTACCTGAGGTATTAGGAAACGAGGAATCGCATTTGAGAGATTCGTTTAGTACTGGCTTGTTAGAGCATCCTCATTATACAAGACCAGCCGATTTTCGAGGAATAAAGGTCCCTGATGTCCTCACTTCAGGTAATCATCGCTTAATTGATCAATGGCGAGCGAAGGAGTCACTAAGAAGAACATATGAACGAAGACCTGATCTTCTCGACAACTTTGAACTAACCGAAGAACAGAAAAAATGGCTTCGTGAAATAGAGAGCCTTAAAAAATAAGCTTGAAGTTGTATGCCTAATATGGTATGATACTTCTTGTGACTTAGATGTGTAGTCTTTGTCTTATAACGATGTTCCGCTGCAATTAATGAGCTACAGTGATGCATGAGCGTCTGTTGGAAGGAGTTGAAAACGATGCAAAAATTAATCGAAGAAATCACAAAAGAACAACTTCGCACTGATCTTCCTGCTTTCCGTCCTGGTGACACTGTACGTGTACACGTTAAGGTTGTCGAGGGTACTCGTGAGCGTATTCAGTTATTCGAAGGTGTTGTGATTAAGCGTCGTGGTGGTGGAATTAGCGAAACTTTTACAGTTCGTAAAATCTCTTACGGTGTAGGCGTTGAGCGTACATTCCCAGTACACACACCAAAAATTGCGAAGCTTGAAGTTATTCGTCGCGGTAAAGTTCGCCGTGCTAAACTTTACTACCTACGTAATCTACGTGGTAAAAAAGCTCGTATTAAAGAAATCCGATAATAAAAAAAGTGTAGAGCGCTTATGCTTGAAGCTAAACAAAAGAAGCAGAAGAATTCAGGTTGATTCAGCTGCCTAACAATGAAAGGAGCTTGTTTATGTGAAAATCTAACATGGATTTTTACTTACAGGCTCCTTTATTGTTTTGGGCATAAGAGATGGTTTTCACCTAAGTTCACAGCTTCACCCTGTTTCAAATAAATAAAAAGTTAAATAAAGTATGTTAAACATTAACTATTGGATACTCTAATATGTACTCTCACTCGTTTTCGTTTGATTTCACTGGCTATCATAGTTTACTCTTAATATAAGAATTGTCATAATGATAATCGTGTACTTTAAGAATGGTGGGGATTGAAAAAGTGGCTAAGAAAAAAAATGAACTATGGGAATGGACAAAGGCACTTATTATAGCTGTTGTGTTAGCAGCATTTATACGCTATTTTTTATTCGCCCCTATCGTAGTGGATGGCTTATCGATGATGCCGACTTTAAATGACCAGGATCGAATGATTGTCAATAAATTTAGCTATAAAATTGGGAAGCCTGAACGATTTGACATCATTGTTTTTCATGCACCAGAAGATAAGGATTACATAAAGCGAATCATTGGTCTACCAGGAGATAAAATAGAATATCGAAATGACACTCTATATGTGAATGGAGTGGCATACGAGGAGCCTTATCTTGATGAATTCAAAAATCGGGTCATAGATGGACCACTAACAGAGCCTTTCACGCTTGAAGAGGTCACAGGTCAAGAGGTTGTTCCAGAGGGCCATTTATTCGTCATGGGGGATAATCGACGGTATAGCAAAGATAGTCGCCACATTGGGACGGTTCCGATGGAAAAAGTATTAGGTAATACGAGTATGATCTATTGGCCGATAGAAGATATTCGGCTTGTAAAATAATTGATTTTTATACATAGAGGGAGGTGCAGCAATGACGATTCAATGGTTTCCAGGACATATGGCGAAAGCCCGTCGACAAGTAACAGAAAAGCTAAAACTTGTCGATATCATTTTTGAACTAGTTGATGCAAGGATACCTCATTCCTCTCGTAATCCAATGATCGATGAAATCATTCAACATAAACCAAGGCTCGTCCTTTTAAATAAAGCTGATATGGCTGATAAAGATGTGACGAAGGCATGGATTCGTTATTTTGATAAAAAAGGGATTAAAGCACTAGCAATTAATTCCCAAGCGGGTACTGGGATGAAAGAGATTGTTTCAGCTTCAAAATTGATTTTAAAAGAGAAGTTTGATCGGATGCAGGCTAAAGGAGTGAAGCCAAGAGCGATTAGAGCGATGATTGTTGGTATACCTAACGTAGGGAAGTCAACATTAATCAATCGTTTAGCAAAGAAAAATATTGCTAAAACCGGTAATACCCCTGGTGTCACGAAAGCGCAGCAGTGGATTAAGGTAGGGAAGGAATTAGAACTACTAGATACACCGGGAATCCTTTGGCCGAAGTTTGAGGATCAAGAAGTCGGCTCCAAGCTAGCATTAACTGGGGCGATTAAAGATACGATTTTAAATTTGCAAGATGTAAGTATTTATGGACTTCGTTTCCTTGAAAATCAATATCCAACACGTTTAAAAGAGCGATATCAACTTGAAAACATACCAGAAGATATTGTAGAGCTTTTTAATGAGATTGGTAAACGACGCGGTACATTTATGAGCGGTGGCGAGGTTAATTATGATAAAGTGGCTGAACTTGTGATTCGAGACATTCGCTCAGAGCAACTAGGACCACTTTCCTTTGAAAAACCGCAATACGAAGAAGAGTAAACAAGAAGTAAAGACCTTCTCAGCAATAGGAGGTCTTTACTTTTTTCATTTCTAGCCGATAAAAACAATATGACATAATAAAAGGGGTTTTCATACCTTGACTACATACACAATTAAAGAAATTGAAGAAAAACTTTTAAAGATAGAGCAAGAGAATGATTCGTTCCTAGAAGAAATAAAGCAGGATAGTCGTAAAGGGGTCCAGCAATTAATCCAAAAATATGAACGTCGTCTCGAACAGAGAAAGAAGGCGATGGGTAAATTCATGCAAATGTCGAGTATCGAGCGGCAGCTAGTGAGACAAGGATTTAAGATGATAGGTGGGATTGATGAGGTTGGCCGCGGTCCTCTTGCAGGCCCTGTTGTGGCAGCGTGTGTCGTATTGCCTGCGGACTTTCAACTTCTTGGCATTGATGATTCTAAAAAGCTAACTGAATCAAAACGGGACGAGTATTTTGACTATATTAAGCAGAACGCCCTATCTATCGGTATCGGCATCATTGAAGCAAATGAAATCGATAGAGTAAATATATATGAAGCGACTAAAAAAGCGATGCTTTCTTCCATTGCTGAAATGCCGATTAAACCAGATTATCTTTTAATTGATGCGATGAAATTGGATACTCCTTATCCTTCTCAATCAATTATAAAAGGTGATGGTAAAAGTATTTCCATTGCTGCAGCCTCGATTATAGCGAAAGTAACTAGGGATAGAATGATGAAGGAGTTGCATAGCCAATATCCTTTTTATCAATTTGCTCGTAACATGGGCTACGGCACGAAAGATCACCTATTAGCACTAGATAAACACGGAATTACACCATTTCATAGAAAGAGCTTTGAACCGATTAAAAGTATGATGAAACGAGAGGATTAAGATGATCGCAAGCCTTATCCAGTCTTTACAAAAACAGCATACCCTTCGAGGCCAGACGAGCTCATTTCAACTAGGCCAGATCATTTATGGGAGAATCGGCAAGCTCTTTCCAAATCAGACTGCTGAAGTTCAGGTGGGCGATCAAAAAGTGATCGCTAAGCTCGAGGTACCCTTATCAGCAGGAGGAAAGTATTGGTTTCAAATCCAACCTGGTGAAGGTCGCCTCCATTTGAAGGTATTGCCTTTTGAAGAATCTGGGAACAACCATCAGACGCCTGTTAATAGTCTATTAAAGCAACTGGGACTTCCAGAGACGAAAGAAAATAGAGAGATGATTCAATACTTGATAAAAGAGAAACTTCCGATTACAAAGGAGGCATCGCAAGCAATAGCTCAACGATTAATGGAATATAAACATGAGCCTGGAAAACTAGAAGCGGTAAAAGAAATGCTGTTACGGAATCTACCTTTAACAAAGGACGTCTTTTTAGGAATGCTTGCCTCATTGAAGAAAGAACCGTTGCATCAATTAATGGACCAGCTAAGTACAAAATTAAGAGCTTCACCTCAACTCTCAAAAGACGGGCAACAGCTACTGCTTTTATTAGAGGAAATGACGAAGACAGGGCAAGAGAAAGTGACAGAAAAAGTGACTAGTGCTTTATTAAAAGAGTGGCTTAATAATCGAGATACTGTTTCATCACAAAATGCTCTATCGCTTTTACAAAAGCTTTCATTTGTTCGTCAAGGGGAAGAACGTGAGCTTCTTTTTGAAGCAGCCAAAACAATAGCAAGGAATTCAAGTGCGCTATCCCTTCCGATAAATGAAAATAATAGAATGGAGCAAGCCCTGAATCAAAATCAAACGGGTTTAACAGGGCTTTTAGTGAAGGCCGCTATAATGAAAGAGCTGGAGAAAGGGATCCTACTATCAAAGCAAATTCTTTCCGCATTTTCTGCAGACGGAAAACGTCCCTACACACTGCCGGACAATCCTACCATTTTTTTAGAAAAGATGTCGACTGAACTGACAAAACAAGAAATGACCATGTTGCAAAATAGTGTCAACAACGCTCATGATGAAGTGCTTAAGTTCGACTTTGGAAAAAATGTAGCAGATCATCTGCGGATGTTAGTCTCGAAGATAGGTTTCGATTACGAATCAAGTCATCTGCCATTGTTAAAAGAGGGAAATGGCAATCAATTACAAAAGTTCGATGTCCTTAAAGCGCTATTACTTCGTGTCATAAATGAGGAATCTTCAGGGAATGTAAAAGGCGATGCAGAACAGCTGCTACATAAAATTACGGGTATCCAGTTATTATCACAGGAAACGCTGCCGCTAACGAATTTTGTTCTGCAGGTTCCCCTTTCATTTTGGGAGAAAAAAACAGATTTAACGGTGCAATGGAGTGGACGGAAGAAGGAAAATGGAGAAATCGACCCAGCATATTGTCGAGTTCTATTCTACTTAGAACTGGAATATTTAAATGAAGTGATTGTTGATATGCACATTCAAAATCGCATTATGAATATGACGATTGTAAACGACACGGAAAAAGTAAAGTTCATAGCAGAACCGTTTATCAAAACGTTAAAAGATAATTTACGTAATCTAGGATTTACGTTAACTAGTATCTCCTTCCAACCAACATTCGCAAAAGGAGCAGACACGAAGAAAAAAGAAAATCCCTACACGTCGAATTCATATAGTGGAGTTGACATTCGAGTATGAAGCAAGAAAAAAAGGAAAAAAGAAAAGAAGCAATCGCTTTAGGGTATGATGTTGAAAAAGGAGAAGCCCCAAGAGTGCTAGCAAAGGGGAAAGGAATAATTGCTTCCAATATTTTAGAAGAGGCAGCAAAAAACGAAGTTCCCATTCAAGAAGATGCGGCTCTTGTTGAATTGTTAAGTAAACTAAATATTGATGAAACCATTCCTGAAGAGCTGTATCAAGCGGTAGCAGAAGTGTTTGCCTTTATTTATAAAACCAATCAAGAGGCTGGGAGGAAGGAAAACTCTTCTTCTAGACATAAAGGTGAATGATAGAAAAATGAAGAATTTAACCTTGATTCTTTGTTCGTTAATAGAAAGAAAATTATTATTTTTGGCATAATGGTAGACAACTTATTTTCAGTCTTATAAAATGAAAGCGCAGTCTAGTTTTAGAAGGTGTAAGTAAAAGGTCGCAAGTTGTCATCTAAGATCCTTTTACAACCATAAGGAGGATGGGAAATGAATATTCACGAGTACCAAGGTAAGGAAATCCTCAAAAGCTTTGGGGTATCCGTTCCTAACGGAAAAGTGGCTTTCACGGTGGAAGAAGCTGTCAGTGCAGCAAAAGAACTAGGAACAGAAATTTGTGTCGTTAAAGCACAAATTCATGCTGGGGGACGAGGCAAAGCAGGCGGTGTAAAAGTTGCCAAGAACTTAGATGAGGTTCGTACATATGCTAGCGAAATACTCGGCAAGACTCTTGTCACACATCAAACAGGCCCTGAGGGGAAGGAAGTAAAACGCTTATTAATTGAAGAAGGCTGCGATATTAAGAAGGAGTACTATGTGGGTCTAGTTTTAGATCGGGCCACTTCTCGTGTTGTTCTAATGGCTTCTGAAGAAGGTGGAACAGAAATTGAAGAAGTTGCAGAGAATACTCCAGAAAAGATTTTCAAAGAAGAGATCGATCCAGTTGTCGGCCTGCAGCCATTCCAAGCAAGAAGAATTGCTTTCAATATCAATATTCCAAAGGAATTGGTGAATAAGGCCGTTAAATTTATGATGGGTCTTTATCAAGCATATATTGAAAAAGACTGCTCCATTGCCGAAATTAACCCGCTTGTCGTCACGGGAGACGGGGATGTTATGGCATTGGATGCGAAATTGAATTTTGATTCAAATGCGCTTTATCGTAGAAAAGATGTTTTGGCATACCGCGATCTTGAAGAAGAAGATGCGAAGGAAATCGAAGCATCTAAATATGACTTAAGCTATATTTCACTAGATGGTAATATCGGCTGTATGGTTAACGGTGCAGGTCTTGCTATGGCTACGATGGATATCGTTAAACACTATGGTGGAGAACCGGCTAACTTCCTTGATGTTGGGGGCGGTGCAACAGCTGAAAAAGTGACCGAAGCATTTAAAATCATCCTTTCTGATCAAAATGTAAAAGGTATTTTTGTTAATATTTTTGGCGGTATTATGAAATGTGATGTCATCGCTACTGGTGTTGTTGAGGCAGCGAAGCAAGTAGGACTTAGTGTGCCATTAGTCGTTCGTCTTGAAGGTACAAATGTAGAAATTGGCAAGAAAATCCTTGCTGAATCAGATATTGATATCATTTCTGCTGATTCTATGGCTGACGGTGCACAGAAAATTGTTAGTTTAGTAGGATAACAACCATTTTATCAATGTTGGATTGACCACATATGTGAATGACTCTAGAAGTCGGATTACATATATCAGAAAGGAGATAAGTCTCGTGAGTGTATTTATTAATAAAGATACAAAAGTAATCGTACAAGGGATTACAGGCTCAACAGCCCTATTTCATACAAAACAAATGCTTGAATATGGTACGAAGATTGTAGGGGGAACTTCACCTGGTAAAGGCGGCATGGAGGTGGAAGGAGTACCTGTGTTTAATACAGTCAAGGAAGCAGTGGACGCTACAGGTGCGACAGCGTCAGTAATTTACGTACCTGCTCCTTTTGCGGCAGATGCTATTCTTGAAGCAGTGGATGCTGAGCTTGAGCTTGCGATCTGTATTACGGAACATATTCCGGTATTAGATATGGTAAAAGTGAAACGTTATATGGAAGGAAAGAAAACTCGCCTTGTTGGACCAAACTGCCCAGGTGTGATCACAGCAGATGAGTGTAAAATTGGCATTATGCCAGGTTACATTCATAAAAAAGGTCATGTAGGTGTAGTTTCTCGCTCTGGTACATTAACATATGAAGCGGTTCATCAATTAACAGAAGCTGGAATCGGTCAAACGACAGCTGTTGGAATTGGTGGAGATCCAGTTAATGGAACAAACTTTATTGATGTATTAACAGCATTCAATGAAGATCCTGAGACTTATGCTGTCATCATGATTGGAGAAATTGGTGGTACGGCTGAAGAAGAGGCTGCCGAATGGGTGAAAGCAAACATGACAAAGCCTGTTGTTGGCTTTATCGGTGGACGTACTGCACCTCCAGGTAAGCGTATGGGCCATGCTGGTGCGATTATCTCTGGTGGTAAAGGTACAGCAGATGAAAAAATTCGTGTCATGAATGAGTGTGGAATTGCCGTTGCAGACACCCCTTCAGTCATGGGTGAAACCTTGATCAAAGTTTTAAAAGAAAAGGGTCTCTACGAAAGTTGTAAAACACATTAATTAAGTGATCCAAGTTAGTCCCTTTTTAGGGGCTAACTTTTATATTATATTAAGGAGGAAAAAAATAATGGATGAATTTAAACTAAGGCTTGTCTCTTTACACCATTGTAGAGGAGTCGGCTGGAAAACGATTTATCATCTCTTAAAGCATGACCCTGAGCTTGCAACCCTTTTTGAGCAAAATAAGATCCCTTCCTATCTTCCCCACGTAAATGAAAAACTCCTTCAAGACCTTCACTCTCATTCCATTCGCGAACAAATCCATCAGTATGAATTAAATCAAATCCATATTATGACGATTTTTGATAAGGAATATCCCGCGTTTTTAAAAGAAACATACGAGCCGCCGTGGGTTTTGTACGGAAAAGGGAATATGGAATTGTTAAATCAGCCTCTAAAACTAGCAGTTGTAGGTTCAAGGAATGCAACTGAATATGGAAAAAAAGCGATCGAATCTATTTTTCCTTCATTAATAAAAAGTGGAGTTGTGATCGTAAGTGGTTTAGCAACTGGAATTGATACACATGCTCATGAGACAGCGATTCGTCTCGGTGGGCAAACCATTGCCGTAATCGCAGGGGGCCTATTTCATATTTACCCGAAGACGAATAAAGAGTTGGGGATAAAAATGATGAGAGAACAGCTCGTTTTATCAGAATATCCGCCTAATACGATGCCTTCTAGATGGCAATTTCCAATGAGAAACCGTATTATTAGTGGGATGAGTAATGGAACTTTTATCGTTGAAGCTAAAAAACAAAGCGGTTCTCTTATTACAGCCAATTTAGCAGTAAATGAAGGGAGAGAAGTATTTGCCCTCCCGGGAAACATTTTTAATGCGAATTCAGTTGGGGCGAATGAACTCATTCAGCAAGGGGCCAAACTAGTGTTTAATGGGGAAGATATATTGAATGAACTTTATTACTAAACTCACAGTCATTTACTGTGAAAATAGACCTAAATCTTTCATAAACCTCTTCGATAAAGTGAACAAAATAATAAATTTTTCGAAAAAAGGTTGAAATTATCTTAAAACTGGTATACATTTTGCATCAGGTGTTACATATTTTATGTTAAGTTTTTATCACGTAAAGACACACTTTCCTTGACAACCACTATTTATCTGTTTAATAATAGTGAATATTTAAAAAATAAGAATAAACGATTTGATGTATGTTTTTGATGGGAAATGCTGATAAATGGGATGATTAACATTGAACCTTTTTAAAGGACAAACAGTCCATCGTTTAATATAATACCCTCTTAAGGAGGACAATTGATGTCTGATTTTCTTGTGATCGTTGAGTCGCCGGCAAAGGCGAAGACGATTGAGAAGTATTTAGGAAAAAAATATAAAGTAAAAGCGTCGATGGGTCATATTCGAGACCTACCAAAGAGCCAGACGGGTGTTGACGTTGAGAATAATTACGAACCGAAGTATATTACGATACGTGGTAAAGGGCCAATTTTGAAAGAGTTAAAGACTGCGGCTAAAAGAGCCAAGAAAATTTATCTCGCAGCTGACCCGGATCGTGAAGGAGAAGCAATTGCTTGGCATTTAGCACATAGTTTAGATATGGATATCCATTCTGACTGTCGAGTGGTGTTTAATGAAATAACAAAGGATGCCATTAAGGAGTCCTTTAAACATCCGCGTCCGATTAATATGGATCTTGTCGATGCTCAGCAGGCACGAAGAATTCTTGATCGTCTTGTTGGCTACAATATTAGCCCACTCCTTTGGAAAAAGGTCAAAAAGGGCTTGAGTGCCGGTAGAGTGCAATCTGTTGCCGTCCGACTCATTATGGATAGAGAAAGAGAAATTCAAGAATTTGTCCCGGAAGAGTATTGGTCGATCGATGCTCAGTTTTTAAAAGGTAAAGATTCTTTTGATGCTAGTTTCTACGGAGTTCTAAAAGAAAAAGTCGAACTGAAGTCTGAAGAAGATGTAAAGGCCATTTTAAAACAAGTAAAAGGGAATAAGTTTACCGTAACCTCGGTGACAAAAAAAGAAAGAAAAAGAAATCCTGCAGCACCTTTTACAACATCATCTTTACAACAAGAGGCTGCGCGTAAATTAAATTTCCGAGCAAAGAAAACGATGATGCTTGCCCAGCAATTATATGAAGGAATTGATTTGGGTAAAGAGGGTACAGTTGGTTTAATTACATATATGAGAACGGATTCAACGAGAATTTCGGAACTGGCTCAAAATGAAGCAGCAGAATATATTCAATCCACATATGGGGATTCGTTTCTACAAACGGAGAAACGGAAAGAAAAGAAAAATTCAAATGCTCAAGATGCCCATGAAGCGATCAGGCCGACTAGCACACTTCGTGAACCAAGTACGATGAAGGAGTATTTATCCCGTGATCAATTAAGATTATATCGTCTTATATGGGAGCGCTTTGTTGCCAGTCAAATGGCTCCGGCAGTCATGGATACGATGAGTGTTGATTTGAAAAACGGGGATGTCATCTTCCGAGCAACTGGTTCAAAAGTAAAGTTCCCTGGATTTATGAAGGTATACGTTGAAGGATCAGATGATCAAACGGATGATACTAAGAACAATATGCTTCCAGATCTTCAAGAAGGAGACGAAGTGCTGAAAAAGGATATTGAACCGAAGCAGCATTTCACCCAACCGCCACCAAGATACACGGAGGCTCGCTTAGTCCGAACGTTAGAGGAGCTCGGAATTGGTCGACCATCTACTTTTGCACCAACTTTGGATACGATTCAAAAGCGAGGCTATGTAGCGCTTGATAATAAGCGTTTTATCCCAACTGAGTTAGGAGAAATTGTCTTACAATTGATCATGGAGTTTTTCCCAGAAATTCTCGATGTTGAATTTACTGCGAAAATGGAGCAGGACCTCGATTATGTGGAAGAGGGAAAGACAAAGTGGGTTAAAATCATTGATGATTTCTACCAAGGCTTTGAAAAGCAGTTAGAAAAGGCTGAAAAAGAAATGGCTGAGGTGGAGATTAAAGACGAGCCTGCTGGGGAAGATTGTACGGAGTGCGGGAGCCCAATGGTATTTAAAATGGGACGCTATGGTAAATTTATGGCGTGTAGTAACTTTCCAGATTGCCGCAATACGAAACCAATTGTCAAAGAAATTGGAGTCAAATGTCCGAAATGCAGCGAAGGAAATATCATTGAAAGAAAAAGTAAAAAACGCCGAATATTTTATGGCTGTGATCGTTTTCCTGAATGTGACTTTATTTCTTGGGATAAACCGCTGCCGCGGAGCTGTCCGAAATGCGAAAGCCTCTTAGTGGAGAAAAAGCTGAAAAAAGGAATTCAAGTTCAATGTGTCAATTGCGACTATAAGGAAGAGCCTCAAAGCTAAAGAGTGAGCAGCTGCTCACTCTTTTACATGCGTGTAATTAAAGAAATTACTTGAAACTTTATTCTTTTTCAAACGTATTATAAAATGCAGAAGGAATCGCAAAATAAGGAATAGGAAGCATGTTATTTAGAAACACGAAGGACAATTCAGAACTTTGTGAAAAATTTGTAAATTTCCTTGCGTGCGTTTTATTCTTGTGATAATATTGAATAGCTATGCCCTGTGAGGTGAATAAAGTTGGGTAAAGACGAGGTTGCTACGAAGTTGTTTTTACAATACCTACAAGTTGAGAAGAACTATTCCCAGTATACAATCGAGTACTATCATGGGGATCTCATAGATTTTCGATTGTTCATGTCTGAACAATCTGTCGCTGATTTTGAGCAAGTTGAGTATTCGGACGTAAGGTTGTTTTTAACAAAACTATTCAATCAAAAGCTTGCGAGAAAGTCTGTTGCTAGGAAAATATCTAGCTTAAGGAGCTTCTATAAATTTTTACTAAGAGAACAGCTAGTTTCACAAAACCCGTTTGCTTCAGTGTCGATACCAAAGATAGAAAAAAGATTGCCGAATTTTTTCTATGAAGAAGAATTGTCGATACTTTTCGAAGCGTGTGATACTAGTGAGCCGATAGGCCAAAGAAATAGAGCCATACTTGAATTACTTTACGCAACTGGAATTAGGGTAAGTGAATGCTGTAGTATTCGCTTGCAGGACATAGATATGGATTTGTCTACGCTGTTGGTTCATGGAAAGGGAAGGAAAGACCGATACGTTCCTTTCGGTAGTTTCGCTGAAGAGGCATTGAAAAGATACATAGTAGAAGGCAGAGAAGCCATCATGAAACAGCATAAGAAATCACATGATGTTCTACTAGTGAACTTTCGCGGTGGACCACTCACGACTCGAGGCTTGCGAACAATTCTAAACAGTATTGTTGAGAAATCATCCTTACACGGGAAAATACACCCGCATAAATTGCGACATTCATTTGCAACTCATCTCTTGAACAATGGCGCTGATATGAGGACCGTTCAAGAGCTACTTGGACATGCGAATTTGTCATCAACACAAATTTATACCCATGTGACAAACGATTATCTGAAAAAGACGTATATGGAACATCATCCGAGGGCTTAGAGTCCCACAAAGGAGGAATCTGTATGAATCAATTTCATGCGACCACGATTTTCGCAGTACAACATAAGGGCAAGTGTGCAATGGCGGGAGATGGTCAAGTTACATTTGGCAATGCGGTTGTGATGAAGCACACAGCAAGAAAAGTTAGAAAACTGTTTAATGGCAAAGTACTTGCGGGGTTTGCCGGTTCAGTGGCGGATGCCTTTACCCTTTTTGAAATGTTTGAAGGTAAGCTAGAAGAGTATAATGGGAATCTTCAAAGAGCTGCTGTTGAGTTAGCGAAACAGTGGAGAAGTGACAAGATGTTACGCCAACTAGAAGCGATGTTAATTGTGATGAATGAGGATAGCATTCTTTTAGTATCAGGTACAGGGGAAGTAATTGAACCAGATGATGGTGTGTTGGCGATCGGCTCTGGTGGGAATTACGCCCTATCTGCTGGTAGAGCACTTAAACGGTATTCTGGTGATCACTTAACTGCAAAAGAGATTGCTAAATCTGCTTTAGAAATTGCTGCTGAAATATGTGTGTATACGAACGAAAATATAATTGTTGAAGAGCTAGGGGGAATGTAATGATGTCAAAAGAAAAAAACTTAACTCCAAGGCAAATTGTAGAACGTTTGGATCAATACATAGTCGGGCAAAAGGATGCAAAAAAAGCCGTTGCGGTAGCATTAAGAAATCGCTATCGTCGCAGTTTATTGGACGAGAAGCTTCGAGACGAAATAAATCCGAAAAACATTTTAATGATTGGACCAACTGGGGTTGGTAAAACTGAAATCGCTAGAAGAATGGCAAAGCTTGTTCAAGCTCCATTTGTGAAAGTTGAAGCGACAAAATTTACTGAGGTTGGTTATGTCGGTCGTGATGTTGAATCGATGGTTCGAGATTTAGTTGAAACATCCGTAAGACTTATAAAAGAAGAAAAAATGTTAAGTGTTAAAGAGCGAGCTGAGGAAAATGCTAATAGAAGACTGATCGATCTATTAGTTCCTTCAACGAAAAAGACAAGTAGTTATAAGAATCCGCTGGAAATGCTTTTTGGTGGCGGAACAGACCAACAAGAACAAGAAACAAATCCATCTGAAGAAAGCAGCATTCAAGAAAAAAGAAAAATTGTCAGAGAAAAGCTTGCGTTGGGTGATTTGGAAAACGAAGTTGTGACTGTTGAGGTAGAAGAGCAACAGCCTTCCATGTTTGATATGTTGCAGGGCTCCGGAATGGAGCAAATGGGCATGAATATGCAAGACGCTTTGAGTGGCCTTATGCCTAAAAAAAGGAAAAAGCGTAAACTCACTGTTAAAGAGGCAAGAAGCGTTTTAACCAATGAAGAAGCGCAAAAGCTTATTGATATGGATGAAGTCACGCAAGAAGCGGTATTTAGAGCAGAGCAATCTGGAATCATCTTCATAGATGAAATTGATAAAATTGCGAGTAAAAATCAAGGTGGGTCATCAGCAGATGTATCTCGTGAAGGTGTTCAAAGAGATATTCTTCCAGTTGTAGAAGGTTCGACAGTTGTGACAAAATACGGCTCTGTTAAGACGGATCATATTTTATTCATGGCTGCTGGAGCGTTTCATATCGCAAAACCTTCAGATTTAATTCCTGAACTTCAAGGACGTTTTCCGATTCGTGTGGAATTGACAAAACTAACAGTTGAAGATTTCTTTAAAATTTTGATCGAGCCTGACAATGCATTAATTAAACAATATGAAGCATTGTTAGCAACGGAAGGTATACAAATTGAATTTTCTGACGATGCTATTCGTAAGATTGCAGAAGTAGCATTCGAAGTAAATCAAAACACTGATAACATTGGGGCAAGACGTCTTCATACCATCCTTGAAAAATTATTAGAGGATTTATCCTTTGAAGCTCCAGATATTACGATGGAAAAGGTGACGATAACACCGCAATATGTGGAAGACAAATTAGGTGCGATCTCCAAAAATAAAGATCTTAGCCAATTTATTTTATAGGAAAGTATGAGAACAAGTTCTCGCATATCAGTTGTAAAAAAACAAATCATGTAATGAATATTAAAATTTTCGAAGCAACAACGGTTGTAAGGAAATAGGAGGAAGAACAATGGATTTATTAACAAAAACAAGAAAAATTAACGCATTACTACAAAAAGCAGCAGGAAAGCCAGTTAACTTTAAAGAAATGTCTGAAACATTGAGTGAAGTAATTGAAGCGAATATCTTCATCGTCAGCAGACGTGGTAAACTTTTAGGTTTTGCGGTAAATCAAAAGATTGAAAATGACCGTATGATTAAAATGCTTGAAGATCGTCAATTTCCTGAAGAGTATACAAACAATCTATTCAACATTAAGGAAACATCTTCAAACCTTGATATTGATAGTGAGTACACTGCTTTTCCAGTGGAAAATAAAGAATTATTTCAAAATGGTTTAACTACAATTGTTCCGATAATTGGTGGTGGTGAGAGACTAGGTACATTAATCTTGGCTCGTCTACAGGAACAATTTCACGATGATGATTTAATCCTTGGTGAATATGGTGCTACTGTTGTAGGAATGGAAATTCTTCGTGAAAAAGCAGAAGAAATTGAAGAAGAAGCTCGTAGTAAAGCGGTTGTTCAAATGGCGATTAGCTCACTCTCATATAGTGAATTAGAAGCAATTGAGCATATTTTTGAAGAGTTAAATGGTCATGAAGGTTTGCTAGTGGCTTCAAAAATTGCTGATCGTGTAGGAATTACTCGTTCAGTCATCGTCAATGCACTGCGTAAGTTGGAAAGTGCTGGAGTTATTGAATCACGCTCATTAGGTATGAAGGGAACGTATATTAAAGTATTAAATGATAAGTTCCTTGTTGAATTAGACAAACTTAGAACAAATTAATCACATACTGCCCTCCTCATGTAGGAGGGTTTTTTTATATTCTGGGAATGTCGAATTTTGTTGAAATATCAAATTGTTTGTTTAGTAAGCATTTGCGATAAATAGTTCGGAATCACTATTAATAATGATTCTAAAGAATGAGTATTTTCTTTTCCATTAAATAAGAACTACTGTAAAATTAAAGAAAACAGGTCATATCTCCCATTTTTTTTAACGATTATTTCATAGACATATGATTTCTTATTCATTACAATTAAGTATGTGTTACATTTTTCATCTAAATATTACATTCTTCTACAAAATTCCTTAACACGGATAAATTATAATGACGGGGGTGAAGAAAATTGAAGCTGTTTTCTAATACTATTTCAACACTAGAGAATGCGTTGAACTATTCTTCTACTAAACAGAAGGTAATTGCTCAAAATATCTCAAATGCTGACACTCCTAATTATAAGGCTAAAGAAGTGAGCTTTAAATCCGCGTTAGATACTGCCCAACAGGCTTCAATGACAGCGAAGCGAACGGATATGAGACATTTTGATTTTCAAGGTAGTTCATCAGCAGGAATCACTATTACAACGAATAATGGTACATCATATAACAATAATGGAAATAATGTCGATATCGACAAAGAAATGGCTGATTTGGCTACTAACCAAATCTATTACAACGCATTGACTGAAAGAATTAGCGGAAAGTTCCAGACGTTGCAATCGGTTATAAAAGGAGGTAAATAAAAATGTCTATTTTCCATAGCATGAATACTTCTGCTTCAGCGCTGACATCACAAAGATTAAGAATGGATGTCATCTCATCAAATATGGCAAATGTCGACTCTACAAGAGCAACGCAAGTAAATGGAGAGTGGGTTCCTTATCGTCGTAAGTCGGTTGAACTTCAACCGAAGGAAGGCGGATTTTCTTCGTTTTTAAATGTTGCGATGAATAAGAATGAAGCTGGAAATGGAGTTCAAGTTTCAAGAATTGTTGAGGATGATACTCCTTTTAAAGAAGTCTATGATCCAGAACATCCCGATGCTAACGAATTGGGCTATGTACAGATGCCGAACGTTGACCCTTTACGAGAGATGGTTGACTTGGTCAGCGCAACACGCTCTTATGAAGCAAACGTTACGGTCCTAAATGCATCTAAAGGAATGTTAATGAAAGCCTTAGAAATCGGGAAATAAAAGGAGCTATCTTAAATGACGAATGTATCGTTTCCAAATGTATCGAAAGTATTGCCGATAAATAATCATGAGGCTAAGACCTCTTCACTTACACCATACGAAGCACAAAAGAGTTTTGCGTCCGTACTTAAACAATCAATTGAAAAAGTGAATGAAGCGCAAGTACAATCGGACGTGATGACCGATAAGCTAGCAAAAGGAGAGAATGTGGACTTACATCAAGTTATGATTGCAAGTCAAAAAGCAAGCGTCACTCTCCAAGCAACAATGGAAATTCGAAATAAGGTTGTAGAGGCATACCAAGAGGTAATGAGAATGCAAGTTTAGTAGACTTGGTGAATATGTGATTTTTTTTACAATTTGACAGAACAACCGGGGGATGAGAATGACAGTTTCGTTTCAGAGATATATAAACAATTTAAAAGAATACTGGAATGGGCGTTCTAAACAACACAAGATGATCATAATCGGATCTATTCTGTTATTAATCATCGTTCTTTCCTTGGTCATAGTGTTTGCTACGAGAACCAATATGGTCCCGTTATATAAAGATTTATCTTTAACCGAAATAGGTACAATTAAAGAAAACCTAGATGGAAAAGGAATAAAGTATGAAATATCTGATGGGGGCACTACCATTAGTGTTCCCGAAGAACAAGCAGATACGCTTATCGTGGAGCTAGCCGCAGAGGGGTTGCCAAAGTCCGGGGGTATTGATTATTCGTTTTTTAGTCAAAATGCTGGAATTGGTATGACAGATAATGAGTTTAATGTCATGAAACTTGATGCGATGCAGACAGAACTTGCGAATTTAATAAAAGGTGTTGAAGGAATCAAGGATGCGCGAGTGATGATCACGCTTCCTACTCAAGGAATCTTTGTTAATGATGCAAAAGAAGAAGCTACTGCAGCAATAATATTGAATACCGTACCTGGTTATCAATTTGAAGAAAAGCAGATCAATGCCTTATATCATCTAGTTTCAAAAAGTGTGCCAAATCTTTCTACAGATAATATCGTCATCTCTAACCAAAACTTTGAGTATTTTGATCAAAAAAATGATGAAAATTCTTCAGGAGATATTTTCACTGCTCAAAATGGTATTAAAAAAGAGATCGAACGGGATGTGCAACGTCAAGTTCAAAGCATGCTTGGTACTTTAATGGGTCAAGATAAAGTTGTTGTTTCAGTAACAGCAGATATCGATTTTACTCAAGAGAATCGTGAAGAAAATATTGTTACTCCTGTTGATGAGGAGAATATGGAAGGAATCGCGATTAGTGCCCAGAGAATTACTGAGACTTTCACTGGTGAAGGTGCTGGAGCAGGAGGTGTTCCGGCAGCTGAAGATCCAGCTGATGCTTTAGGTGGTACGTACCAAGCTGGAGCAAATGGAAATGGCGATTATGAAAGAATAGAAGAGACGATTAATAGCGAAGTAAATAAAATTCGCAAAGAAATAGTGGAAAGTCCATATAAAATAAGAGATTTAGGAATTCAAGTGATGGTTGAACCGCCAGTTGCTGATGATGAAACTTCTTTGCCACAGGAGAGAGTAGACGATATCACGAAAATGTTAAGTACAATCGTCCGAACAACTATCAATAAGGATGCTGTCGAGGGAGAATTAACGGATGAAGACATACAAGAAAAAGTAGTCGTATCCGTTCAACCGTTTAATGGAAAGACACAATTTACAACCGAACCTGAAACGGCTTTACCTTGGTGGGTATATGTTTTAGGTGGAGTATTAATTTTAATCATTATTCTTCTTATTTTCTTATTTTTACGTGCTCGTAAAAAACGTCAGGAAGAAGCAGAATTTGAAGAAGTTTATGATGATGGTCCACAAGTAAATATTGCTGATGTAAATGAAGAGCAAGAAACTGAAGGAAGCTTAAGAAGAAAACAACTTGAGAAAATGGCAAAAGAAAGTCCTGAAGACTTTGCAAAATTATTAAGGACGTGGATCTCGGAAGACTAGGAGGTTTGACAGTTGGTAAAAAGAGAACAAAGAGAATTAACTGGTAAACAAAAGGCAGCCACTCTACTCATATCACTAGGCCCTGATGTATCTGCGTCTGTTTATAAGCATTTAAGTGAAGAAGAAATCGAAAAATTAACATTAGAAATATCTGGTGTAAAAAAAGTCGACTCTCATGCAAAAGAAGAGATTATGGAGGAATTTCATAATCTAGCCCTGGCGCAAGATTACATTTCTCAAGGTGGTATTGGCTATGCAAAAACGGTCCTTGAGAAAGCACTCGGAACGGAACAAGCTGCCGTCATCATTAATAGACTGACATCGTCATTACAGGTTCGTCCATTTGACTTTGCAAGAAAAGCAGACCCTGCACAAATTCTCAATTTCATTCAAAATGAACATCCGCAAACCATCGCCTTAATTTTGTCTTATTTGGACTCGACTCAAGCGGGCCAAATTCTATCAGAATTACCACAGGAAATGCAGGCGGATGTGGCGAGAAGAATTGCCGTCATGGACAGTACATCTCCAGAAATCATTAATGAAGTTGAACAGATTTTGGAACGAAAGCTATCTTCAACTGTTACGCAAGACTATACGCAAACTGGCGGTGTAGAGGCAGTCGTTGAAGTGCTTAATGGGGTAGACCGAGCTACGGAAAGAACGATTTTAGATGCTTTAGAAATTCAAGATCCAGAGCTTGCTGAGGAAATCAAGAAACGGATGTTTGTCTTCGAGGACATTGTTACTCTTGATAGTCGAGCTATTCAACGTGTTATCCGTGACTGTGAAAATGAAGACCTGATGCTGTCCCTTAAAGTATCTAGTGATGAAGTGAAGAATATTGTTTATAAAAATATGTCAACGCGCATGGTTGAAACATTTAAAGAAGAAATGGAATATATGGGGCCAGTTCGCTTACGCGACGTTGAAGAGGCCCAGTCGAGAATTGTTGCGATTATTCGCCGCTTAGAAGAATCTGGTGAGATCGTAGTCGCTCGTGGCGGAGGAGATGATATTATTGTCTAGGCTTATTAAATCTAGCTGGTCAAATAGTGAACAGCAAGAAAACAAAGTGATCTCGATTCGAAAGTTCAAGACAGAAACCGAAGAGAGTAATCTAGAGCCGTCCAATAATATAATCTCGATCCAACAACAAGCAATTTTAGACGAGGCAAAGAAACTAGCAAACCAAATAATTGCTGAGGCAAATGCTCATCAAAAGCAACTGCAGGAGCAATTACAACAAGAACGAATTCGTTGGGAAGAAGAACTTGCAATACTTACCCATCAGGCGAAGGAAAGTGGTTATGAAGCGGGATTTCTTCAAGGGAAAGAAGAAGGATATCGAGAAATGCTCGATTTGATTGATCTGGCAAAACAAACCGTAACAAGCTCGAAGTCTGATTACCAGCGCACAATTGAACAATCTGAACCGACGATTTTAGAAATAGGGTTGAAAGTGGCTGAGCGAATCCTTGGTGAACATCTTGATGGAACATCGGAGCACTTTATAAGTATTGTGAAACGAGCACTTAAGGAAGCGAGAGAGTATCGTGAAGTGCAATTACATGTAAATCCGCTCCATTATGAGTTTTTACTATCTCAAAAAGAAGATTTGCTTAAAATCTTCCCGAAGGAGACGGAAGTTTATATTTATCCAGATGGAGAGTTATCCCAGAATAGTTGCATCATCGAGTCAGCCAATGGAAGAATTGACGCAAGCGTAGACCAACAGCTTTTGGAGATTAAAGCAAAGTTATTCGAATTGTTGGAGAGTGAATAAAGTGAAATTAGCTGGCGTAATAGAGCAAATTAACCATATAGACACATACAAACACTACGGTAGAGTCAAACGGGTTGTAGGACTGATGATTGAATCTCAAGGTCCAGAAAGTTCAATAGGTGATGTTTGCTATATTCATGTCGGCCATAAACAGAAAAGAAAAATCAAAGCAGAAGTAGTCGGTTTTAAAGATGAAAATATTATTTTAATGCCCTATACAACAGTTAATGACATTTCTCCTGGGAGTTTAGTCGAGGCAAGTCATAAGCCGCTTGAAATTAAAATCGGGCCAGATTTAATCGGGAGTGTCCTTGATTCGATGGGACAACCTTTAGATGGGGAAGAATTGCCGAAAGGCCTCTCGCCGGTATTAACAGAACAAGAGCCGCCTAATCCATTAAAACGCCCACCGATTTCTGAATCAATTGAAGTAGGTGTTCGAATGATTGATTCTTTATTAACAGTCGGTACAGGACAAAGGGTCGGTATTTTTGCTGGAAGTGGTGTCGGAAAGAGTACCTTACTTGGAATGGTGGCTAGGAATACGAAAGCTGACTTAAACGTTATTGCTTTAATTGGAGAGCGGGGTCGTGAGGTAAGGGAATTTATTGAACGAGATTTAGGAGCTGAAGGCTTGGCTCGTTCGATTGTTGTAGTCGCAACCTCAGATCAACCTGCTCTTATGAGGATTAAAGGAGCATTTACGGCGACGGCAATAGCTGAATACTTTCGTGACCGAGGCTTGAATGTCATGTTAATGATGGACTCAGTAACGAGGGTAGCGATGGCCCAGCGTGAAGTAGGGCTTGCAATTGGTGAACCGCCTACTACGAAAGGTTATACACCTTCTGTTTTTGCGATACTTCCCAAGCTTTTGGAAAGAACAGGAACAAATATGAAAGGCTCTATCACTGCTTTTTATACTGTTTTAGTAGATGGTGATGATATGAATGAACCGATTGCAGATACGGTACGTGGTATATTGGACGGACATTTCGTCTTAGATCGGGACCTTGCCAATAAAGGCCAATATCCAGCCATTAATGTTTTAAAAAGTGTGAGTAGAGTTATGAACAATGTCGTTCCTGATGGACATCGTAAATCAGCTGAAAAGCTAAGAGAACTTTTGAGTACTTATATAAATTCAGAGGATCTAATCAATATTGGAGCCTATAAAAAGGGGTCCTCAAGACAAATTGATGAAGCCATTCGTTTATACCCAGATATTATTCGTTTCTTAAAACAGGAAACGGATGAAAAGGCATCGTTTCAAGATAGCTTAAATGCGCTTTATGAGTTAATGGGAAAAGGTGAGATAATCCGATGACTTATCATTATAAATTTGCAAGAGTACTAGCTTTGAAGGAAAGGGAGAAGGATGAAGCTTTATCTTCTTACCAGGACGCCGTTAAAAAATTTGAAGAAGTTGCCGAAAAATTATATGAACTCTTAAGAAAAAAAGAAGAGCTTGAGGATTTTCAATCCACAGGTCTAAAGAGAGGCTTGTCGATTGTGGAAATTCGCCATCACCAGCAATTTATTGGGAATCTAGAAAAAACAATAAATCACTATCAAAAAATGGTTATTAATGCTCGAAATCGAATGAGTTTATTTCAAGAGAAGCTAATGGAAAAAAACATTGAAGTGAAAAAATTTGAAAAAATTCGTGAAAAGGATTTCGAACAATTTCTCAAATCCTTAAAGGCAACTGAGAGTAAACAAATGGATGATATCTCGATTCAAGTCTATATGAACCGGGGAAGTTAGGTGATTTGATGGCAAAGACAGCCGAGAGAATAGTAGAAAAAAAAGCGAATAAATTTCAATGGTTTCTCTACACGGGCCTTATCCCATTATTATTTCTCGTCGTAGTGATGCTGATTGTTTTCTCTGTTGCTGGTGTTAATGTATTTGAAAAGGCGAAGGAATATAGTCAGAAGGTTCCATTTCTTTCTGAGATGATAAAGGAAGAGCCTACTCAAACGATGGAAGAACTTGAAGCCAATACCATTGAGCTCGAAGGCCAAATACAGGACAAGGAAGCTCAAATTGAAAAGCTTCAATCGGAGCTTGAGGGAAAAGACTCGGAGATTGAACGAACTAATTTAGAAATTGAGCAACTTCAATTACAAATTGATGAGCTTCTGGCGATTCAAGACGAAAATAAACGAGCATTCAAAGATATTGTAAAAACATATGAAACGATGTCTGCCAAAAAAGCTGCGCCTATTATTTCAAAAATGCAAGAACAAGAGGCATTGCAAATACTTTCAAGTATAAAGTCGGATAATCTAGCAGCCATTATGGAAAATCTTCAGCCTGAAGAGGCAGCGAAATATACTGAATTGCTGACAAATGAATAAGCAATGGGTTCTTTTAAACGATGGAAAACTTGAGAGGAGGTGAAATAATGACAATCGGAGGTATTGGTTTTTTTAATACAATCTCTTCATCAGTAAAGGAAGGGACATTATCTACCGGAGAAAGCGGCTTTAAAAATCTTGTTAGCTTGTTCCTAGCGGAGGGCAGCACGTCACAGGGCACAAATAATCCTTTAGCAGAGCAACGCTCACTTGACATTCCAACAGAGGAACTAATTGGTTTAATAGATTTTTTAGGTGCAGAGGATATTCTTGATGTAGAAGATGGGTTAAATTTATTGAGACAAGCTCAATCAGCAGGCAGCCCTGAAGAATTACTACAAATCATTGCTGAAACTATTGAATCGAATGTCAATGTAAAGGAATTAATCCAGTCATTCCAACAAAATTCAAGCATGCCGCTTGAAGATGAGATTTCTGAACCAAATCCAAATCAATCTGAACCAATCAAACTAGAAGATTTGTTAGCGATGTTGACTCAAATAAGCGCCTTCCCTCTTGATGATCTTAATGGCGTTGCCCAAAAAGATATGGTTCAGCTTGTGAAAATAGTGAAGATATTTGAGCTGCTTGCACCTGAACTGAATATGACGAATGATCAAAAGCAACTTAAAGATTTGGTCCAGCAATTGACGAAAAAACTAGAAGGATTTTTAGAGTCAGCTAATTTAAGTCAAAAGGATGATTTCGCAAAGCAGAATAGCCGGCAAGAATATGTACTGAAAACTTTTTCAGCGGTAGCTTCAGAGCTTAATCAAAATAACAAAGATCCTCTAGGCAAGCTTTTAGGAGAAGTTTCTACTGAAGCTAAAACGTTGTCAGTAAAGACCGAGCCTGTTAATGGAATAGTCCAATTCCATCAAATATCAAAGGCTGAGCAATTGACGATGACACTTCAGCAACAAACTGGAAAACCGACAGGAGCAAATGATTTAATCAAGCAATTTGAAAATATTTTAGCAAAAAGTCAATTTTCCAATATAGGTGGTTCCCAAAAGCTACTGATCAAATTAAACCCTGAACATTTAGGTGCCTTAAGAATCGAGCTTATTCAAAAGGATGCGGGGATGGTTGCAAAAATACTTGCGACAACGAAGTTAGCGAAGGAGACACTTGAATCACATATTCAAAATTTAAAACATGCGTTTGCTTCACAAAACATTCAAGTAGACAAACTTGAAATTACCCAATCGGCGAATCAATCGATGGAGAGATTTTTAAACAAAGAACAGCAACAACAATCACAGCAACAACAACAAGAACAACATGAGCAAAATCGTGAAAGCCAATCTAATGCTGATGAACATACTTTTGTTTCGTCATTGGAAGAAGCGCTCATAAATCAAGAAGTATAGGAGGTGAACAGATGACGAATACCATTGATTCATCTTTATATTTATCATCGCAACAACAAGTTAAAAATACTGGATCAAATATTTTAGGTAAGGATGACTTCCTTAAAATCTTAATGGTTCAATTGCAAAACCAAGATCCAACAAGTCCCATGGAGGACCGAGAGTTTATTGCCCAAATGGCTCAGTTTTCTTCGTTAGAGCAAATGACGAATATGAGTACTGCCTTGCAAAGCTTTGTTAGTACACAGGAGCAAAGCAACCTTATTTCCTACAATCAATTTATAGGGAAAGAAGTAAATTGGCATAAGCTATCCTACTCAAATGAAGATCCGAACGCTGAACCGACCATTCTTGAAGGGAAAGGCAAAGTTGAATCTGTGCAATTTAAAAATGGAACTGTCGAATTGCTTCTTGAAGATGGAACAATTCTAGAACCAGCCAATATTTCTGGCGTAAATGGAACCTCTTCGGTATCAGGTGAAAACAATCTTATTCAAGCGAGTATGTTAATTGGAAAAATGATCACTTATTTAAATGAAGCGAAGGAAGAGATGTCAGCACTCGTGAAGTCCGTTTCTGTCAAGGATGGAAAAATTTTATATCAACTTGATGATGAAAATGAAACAAAGATTACTTCACAACAAATGACGAAAATTGAATAAAAAGGGTTGGTTGGATGGAACAGTCTAATTTTAGACCAATACAATCACAGCCGATTGCTAATCAGCGAATTCAAACTAAGAGATCGAACCCTGCACCAAGTAATTCTTTTGCGTTGCATTTTCAGCAGGCGATACATGGAGATAGTAAGTTGGTTTTGAGTAAGCATGCAAAAGAAAGATTGCAACAGCGAGATATTCATATAACTGACCAACGCTGGGAGCTTATCGAAGAGAAAGTGAATGAAGCGAAAAGATTAGGAATCAAAGATTCCCTTGTCCTCATGGATGATGCGGCTCTGATTGTGAGTGCCAAAAATAACACGGTCATAACGGCAATGGATCGACAAGAAGCAACAACACAAATTTTCACTAATATTAATGGGACGATTGTCCTTTAACTTAAATGAATGGCTGGACCTAAACAGGAGGCCAGAGCTGCGGACTGATTGAAGCAGCTAATGAAAGGGGAAATAATTCAATGTTACGTTCAATGTACTCAGGAATAAGCGGAATGAAAAACTTCCAAACAAAATTAGATGTTATTGGGAATAATATTGCCAATGTAAATACATTTGGATTTAAAAAGGGTCGCGTTAACTTTAAAGATATGATTTCTCAAACAGTAGCAGGTGCTAGTGCTCCTTCAGCAACGCTAGGAGGGGTTAATACAAAACAAGTTGGTTTAGGTTCTACACTAGCTGCGATTGATACGATTCATACTCAAGGTAGTATCCAAACAACAGGAAGAGGACTTGATTTAGCTATTTCTGGTGATGGATATTTTGTCCTTGCACCAAATAGTGGGAATGCGGATACAAACTTTGCTGAATTAGATAAAAGCTTTACAAGAGCAGGAAATTTTTATTTAGATGATGAAGGCTATCTTGTGAACTCAGATGGACTTTATTTACAAGGTTTTGCTTCTAGCTCTGGTGGTGTAGATGACGATGGCAATCAACTACCTGACACAATTGATACTTCTCTTTATACTAGAATGAGAATTCCTTCAACTGCTGAAAGCTTTAGTATTTCTGATAAGGGTGAAGTTCAATATGTTGAGGATGGACAAATCAAACTGGCTGGTCAAGTGATTATAGCGAAGTTTGATAATAGCGAAGGACTTCAAAAAGCGGGCGATAACTTATTTAAAGAATCTGCCAACTCTGGTCTAGCTATTGGAAATGCTCCGAAAGATGGAGGAGCCGGTGCGATTGTTGCAAGTGCCTTAGAAATGTCAAATGTGGACCTTTCAGAGGAATTCACAGAAATGATTGTGGCACAGCGTGGTTTCCAAGCGAATACTAGAATCATCACAACTTCTGATGAAATTCTTCAAGAGCTTGTAAATTTAAAACGATAGGTTAAGGGGGGAACAGGACTGAAGTGATAAAGAGTCTTCAGTCCTGAATAATACCGTGATAAATGTTACAAGATTAAATGGAAAACCTTATGTCATTAATGCAATTTACATTGAAACAATTGAATCCTTTCCTGATACGACGATTACTCTTTCAAATGGGCGTAAATACGTAGTGAAGGAATCAGAAGAAGAGGTAGTACAGTTAGTAATCAAGTTCTATCAAACTGTCAACCTTCTTGGACTTCAACAGTTGGAGGGCCCAGAGTATGAAAAATAATAAGCTTGTTATGATTATGTTAATTATTCTAATCACCATTACCCTTGTTGGGGCTGTTGCAGTAGTAGTTGTCCTTAAGGTGACTGGTGCTGAAAAAACAGATGGACCTACCATTGATGAGGTGCTGGAATATTCGGTAGACATTCCCGAAATCACAACAAATTTAGCTGGAAATGACTTTATCCGTATCTCATTTAAAATTCAAACAGATAGTAAGAAGGCAAAAGTGGAATTAGAAAAAAGAGATTTTCAAGTAAATAACATTATTATCCATACACTATCTGAAAAGAGCCCAAAAGATATTCAAGGTTCACAGGGTCAGAAAAATCTTGAAGATGAGTTAAAAGATAAAATCAATGAAGTGATGATGGACGGAAAAGTGGAGAAAGTATATATCACCGGCTCACTCCTCCCATAATTTTAGAAAAAAATGAACATTGTATGTGAATGGAGGTGAGGATTCATGTCCGGAGAGGTTTTATCACAAAGTGAAATTGATGCCTTATTATCTGCTATTTCAACTGGAGAAATGGATGCTGATGAACTAAAGAAAGAAACTAATGAGAAAAAAGTCAAAGTGTACGACTTTAAGAGGGCTTTACGCTTTTCAAAAGACCAAATTCGAAGTTTAACTCGTATTCATGAGAATTTCGCTCGGTTGCTTACAACTTTTTTCTCAGCACAGTTAAGAACCTATGTTCAAATTTCTGTTGCGTCAGCCGATCAAATTCCATATGAAGAATTTATTCGCTCCATTCCCAAAATGACGATTTTGAATGTTTTCGAGGTCCCACCATTAGATGGAAGAATTCTGATGGAAGTAAACCCGAACATCGCTTATGCTATGATGGATCGAATGATGGGTGGTAAGGGTAGCAGCATTAATAAAGTAGAAAATCTAACTGAAATTGAAACAAAAATTATGACGACAACGTTTGAACGTTCTTTTGAGCATTTACGTGAAGCGTGGGAAACACTCGAAGATATTGAACCAATGCTAGCTGATTTTGAAGTGAATCCTCAGTTTTTACAAATGGTTTCACCGAATGAGACGGTGGTCGTGATTTCTTTAAACACGACGATTGGAGAAACAACAGGGATGATCAATATTTGTATCCCTCACGTCGTTTTAGAACCAATTATTCCAAAGCTTTCGGTTCATTATTGGATGCAAACAGACAAGAAGGATAGAGAACCGCAAGAAGTGGCACTATTAGAAAACCGTCTAAAAAGAGCAGATTTATCAGTTGCGGTTGAATTGGGAGAGGCAGAAATTACGATACAGGATTTTCTTATGATGGACGTTGGAGATGTGATTGAATTACGACAACATATTGAAAACCCATTGACGATCAAAGTAGCTGAAGTTCCTAAATTTGCAGGACAAGCAGGAAAACTGAACAAGAAAATTGCAGTTCAAATTTTAGAGACATTGAAGGGGGGAGACGACAATGGTGAGTGATGATATGCTCTCTCAAGATGAAATAGATGCGTTATTAAAAGGAACAGATGAAGTAGAGCTAGATGATGAAAAAAATAGTACAGCCAATGTGGAAGACTATTTGACACTGATGGAACAAGATGCATTAGGTGAAATTGGAAATATTTCCTTTGGGAGTTCCGCAACTGCGTTATCAACTTTGTTAAATCAAAAAGTTGATATTACAACACCAACCGTTTCAGTCATTTCAAAACGTGATTTACAGGATGAGTTTCCACACCCTTATGTAGCCATCCAAGTAAAATATACGGAAGGTTTTTCAGGAATAAACCTACTCGTTATCAAACAAGAGGATGCGGCTATTATTGCTGATTTAATGCTTGGAGGGGATGGGTTAAATCCTGCTGAGCTTATGGGGGAAATCCAGCTTAGCGCTGTCCAAGAAGCGATGAATCAAATGATGGGATCTTCTGCGACTTCAATGTCGACAATTTTTAGTAAAAGGGTGGACATCTCTCCGCCAACGATTGATATGCTAGATCTCCAACATGGTGAAGGAACAGAAAAGATTCCAAACGAGGATATGCTTGTAAAGGTATCTTTTAGGCTGAAAGTGGGAGAGTTGATCGACTCGAACATCATGCAATTGGTTCCACTTGAGTTTGCGAAAGATTTAGTTGCAGAATTGTTGAATCCAACATCTGTAACAGAACAAGCTTCTACGACAACCGAACCCGTTCATGCGGAACCAGTCGTTCAAACTCAGCATACTCAACAAGGGAATCCTAGTTCAGTTTCGGAAAAGCAAGTAATAATGCCAGAATATGGTGAATCTAACCACCAACAGGGTTCGACATCAACAGGATACCAAATGCCGCCAATGCAGCAACCAATGACACAACAACCGACAGGACCGCAGCATTATGGATCACAGTTCCAAGGTGGACCACCACCAGCTGTACAACCTGCTGTGTTCTCAAATTTTGATCAATATCAACTTCAAGAATCTGAAGCAAAGAATTTAAATATGTTGTTCGATATTCCACTTCAGGTTACTGTAGAACTTGGAAGAACGAAGAGGTCTGTAAAAGAAATACTGGAATTATCGCCTGGATCAATTATTGAATTAGACAAATTGGCAGGGGAGCCGGTTGACATTTTAGTAAACAGTCGCCTGATTGCAAAGGGCGAAGTGGTTGTAATTGATGAGAACTTTGGGGTCCGTGTAACAGATATCATTAGTCAGAGCGACAGATTAAATAAACTTAGATAAACAATGGGGGATTCTATTAATGGCACACAAAATTTTAATTGTAGATGATGCAGCATTTATGCGGATGATGATCAAAGATATTTTAACGAAAAATGGTTTTGAAGTGGTTGGAGAAGCTGCAGATGGAGCACAAGCAGTTGAGAAATATCAAGAAACGAACCCTGATTTAGTGACGATGGATATTACAATGCCAGAAATGGATGGAATTACAGCATTAAAAGAAATTAAAAAATTAAATCCTAGTGCAAAAGTCATTATGTGTTCAGCAATGGGCCAGCAAGCAATGGTTATCGACGCTATTCAAGCTGGAGCAAAAGACTTTATCGTAAAGCCATTCCAAGCGGATCGAGTGATTGAGGCGATCTCAAAAACGTTAGGATAATGTTAACAATGGCGGCTTTTATGCCGCCTAAATTTCCTTTCATTCTCTCTAAATGAATACATAAATAGAGGTGCATACAGTTGCGAGTAATTCAACAATCCGTTAGAGTTCTTCTTCTTTTAGTTGTAGTACTTTTCGGATTTAATATAGTAGCTAAAGCAGAAACGGACGATAGTGTTAAAAATTGGCTTGAGCCAGAACAGACGGTTGATGAAGAATCCGATCCCCTAGAGATTACGGATACTGAAGTTGTTGATGAAAGTAGCACAGTGGGGATTACGATTTGGGATTTTGTAAAAATGATTGTAGCCACCCTTTTTGTTATTGCACTTCTTTATTTTTTACTTAGGTTTATTAATAAAAGGAACATCAGTTATCGAGATTCTCAACTTATTCAAAATATTGCTGGAACATCTGTTGGATCGAATCGTTCTATACAGATGATTAAAGTAGGGAAAAGAATTCTAGTTGTTGGGGTTGGAGAGAACATCCAATTATTGAAAGAGGTAGAAGACGAAGAAGAAGTTCGCCAAATCATTGAGGAACATAATCAAAGACTCGAACAATTAACAAGCCCAAGCGATATTGTGACAAAGGTACTTGAAAGAACAAAATCTTTTCAAAAGCAGGATCAGAATAAAGAAAAAAATACTTTTTCTTCACTCTTGAAAACACAGCTAGATCAGATCTCGAAACAAAGAAAGAAGCTGTTTGATGAAATGGATAAGAAAGGGCCAGAAGATAAATGAATGAGTTTATGGAGTTTTTTAACACTAGTGACCCTGCTAATGTTTCGACATCAGTTAAGCTTATCTTACTTCTAACCGTCATGTCCTTGGCTCCAAGTATATTAGTGCTGATGACATCATTCACTAGAATTGTCATTGTTCTTTCCTTTGTCAGAACGGCGCTTGCCACTCAGCAAATGCCACCAAACCAAGTTATCATTGGTTTATCTTTGTTTTTAACCTTTTTTATTATGGCGCCTACTTTTAGTGAGGTTAATCAACAGGCTTTAACTCCGTTGTTCAATGAGGAGATTACGCTTGATGAGGCTTATGAGCGTGCATCATTGCCATTAAAGGAATTTATGAGTGCTCATACAAGACAGAAGGATCTGGCATTGTTTCTCGAGTATTCACAGGCAGAGCGTCCTGAGTCGATAGCAGATATTCCATTAACAACCCTTATACCTGCATTTGCAATCAGTGAAATTAAAACAGCTTTTCAAATAGGATTTATGATTTTTATTCCGTTTCTCGTCATTGATATGGTCGTAGCGAGTGTTCTGATGTCGATGGGAATGATGATGCTGCCTCCGGTCATGATTTCCTTGCCTTTCAAAATTCTATTATTCATCCTTGTTGATGGCTGGTACTTAGTGGTCAAATCTTTATTGGACAGCTTTTAAATAATTTATTACATATAACGGCACCTTATAAAGTAAGATGCTTATCCGTTTTTTATGAGTGAAAAAGTAGGTGAAACTCTGATGACTCCAGAAAGTGTTATTTCGATAGCAGAACAAGGAATCTGGATTGTTTTGATCATTAGTGGACCACTTTTGCTATTGGCTCTTGTGGTCGGTTTGGTTGTCAGTGTATTTCAGGCAACGACGCAAATTCAAGAGCAAACATTAGCATTTGTTCCCAAGATCGTAGCTGTATTATTAGGTATTGTTTTCTTTGGACCATGGATGCTAAGCCAAATGCTTTCTTATGCGAACAATATTTTTTCTAATTTAACGAGGTTTGTAGGCTGATGTTATGGTAGACTTTCTTCCCGATTTTCCTGCTTTTTTACTTGTGTTTGTGAGGGTTACATCATTCTTCATTATGATGCCTCTGTTCTCGTATCGAACGATTCCTACAAGTCATAAAATTGGTTTTGGTTTTTTTCTTGCTTGGATAATGTTCTATACGATAGAAGCACCGGCTTTCGAAATTAACGGAGCCTACTTTTTATTAATTATGAAGGAAGCACTTGTAGGTTTAATGGTAGGATTTATCGCTTATCTAATGTTATCAGCGATCCAAGCAGCTGGAGGCTTTATCGATTTTCAAATGGGATTTGCGATCGCCAACGTCATTGATCCACAAACTGGCGCACAAAGCCCTTTAACTGGTCAGTACTTCTATATTATTAGCTTGTTATTTTTACTTAGTGTAAACGGCCATCATCTTATGATTGATGGCGTCTATTATAGCTATCAATTTATTCCGATCGACCAACCGTGGATCCCGTTTGGCAATGAAAATATGGTAGCGTATATTGTCCAATCCTTTAGTTATATGTTTATGATTGCATTACAAATGTCACTGCCCGTTGTCGGAAGCTTATTTTTGGTCGATGTTGCATTAGGGATTGTCGCAAGAACGGTTCCCCAACTAAACGTATTTGTTGTCGGTCTACCGTTGAAAATCGGTGTCAGCTTTATCGTTATTTTTTTGGTTATGGCCATCATGATGGGCGTTGTTTCACAGCTGTTCGAAACGATGCTCGGTACAATGAGGGGTCTTATGGATCTCATTGGGGGTGCATAACATGGAATGGATAAAAGTAGATTTACAATTCTTTGCTGGGGAGAAGACAGAGAAAGCGACACCGAAAAAAAGACTGGATAGTAGAAAAAAAGGGCAAGTGGCAAAAAGTCAAGATGTGAACACGGCGATTGTGTTACTGGCCGTCTTTCTTATCCTTCTATTTGCAGGGAACTTTTTTTTTGAATCGTTGCTAAATATTTTCCGTCATTCTTACCAACAGTATATTGGCTTAGACTTAACGGAAAATAATATACAAATGATCCTATTGGATATTCTCCAAGAGTTAGTATTTGTTCTTGCTCCGATTATGGCGGTGGCGATGGTTGCTGGTGTAGCAGCCAATTATATGCAATTTGGCTTTCTCTTTTCAACTGAAACGATTCAGCCCAAATTGGAGAAATTAGATCCGATTAAAGGGTTTAAAAGGATTTTTTCAATAAGAGCACTTGTTGAGTTATTAAAGTCTATTTTGAAAATTACCTTTGTTGGAGTGGCTACCTTTTCCGTTCTGTGGTTTCGAAAAGAGGAGATCTTAATCCTGGCAGAAAAATCGGTAGGTGCAGGTCTAGCAACCATTGCCAACCTAACTGTACAAATGGGATTAATCGCATCTGTTTTACTAATAGTCTTATCAATATTAGATTACCTCTATCAAAAATACGATTTCGAAAAGAATATTAGAATGTCAAAGCAAGACATCAAGGATGAGTATAAAAACATTGAAGGGGATCCGTTGATTAAGTCGAAGATTAAACAGCGTCAACGTGAAATGGCGATGAGACGAATGATGCAAGAGGTTCCAAATGCTGATGTAGTTATTACAAACCCTACCCATTTTGCGGTATGTTTAAAATATGACGAACATAAAAGCGATGCGCCATTAGTTGTTGCAAAGGGTGTTGATTATGTTGCTCAAAAAATTAAGTATATTGCGAAGGAAAATGATGTCGTCTTGGTAGAAAATCGCCCATTAGCAAGAGCTTTATATAGTCAAACTGAAGTAGGTGACGCTATTCCAGAGGAGTTTTTTAAGGCAGTCGCTGAAATCTTAGCATTTGTATATCGAACAAAGAAAAAATTTAAGCAGTTGTTGTCATAGCAGGACATAGTAATCCCTGTTCATATATTTTCTTTTCGTTTAGCAAAAGGCACTGTTTAATAAATCGGTTTAAAAAAGGCTCTCCATAATGTCAGTGCCTTACGCTATTCAATTAGGGGGAAACACCATGCGAGCTAAAGATTTAATTGTATTATTAAGCGTCATTTTAATAGTGGCGATGCTCATCATTCCATTTCCAACATGGGTTTTGAGTATCCTTTTAATTGTGAATATATCGCTAGCTCTCCTAATTTTACTGATTTCAATGAATATGAGTGAACCACTTCAATTCTCGGTGTTTCCTTCATTGCTCTTATTGGTTACTTTATTTCGATTAGGATTAAATGTATCAACAACCCGCTCCATTTTATCTAAAGGGGATGCTGGAAATGTTGTTGAAACATTCGGTTCCTTCGTGGTAGGTGGCAATGTTGTTGTCGGGTTAGTGGTATTCATTATATTGGTCATCATCAATTTTATCGTTATTACAAAAGGGTCAGAACGTGTTTCAGAAGTTGCAGCACGATTTACATTAGATGCGATGCCAGGAAAGCAAATGAGTATTGATGCTGATTTAAATGCTGGCATGATTTCTGAGCATGAGGCAAGGGAACGCCGTGAAAAAGTCAGTCGAGAAGCAGATTTTTACGGTGCCATGGACGGGGCGAGTAAATTTGTTAAAGGAGACGCTATTGCTGGGATTATCATTACGTTAATCAATTTACTATTTGGAATCATCATTGGTGCCACGCAATTAGGTTTACCAATTGCCGAAGCAGCAACAAAGTTTTCGCTCCTTACAGTAGGAGATGGAATCGTTAGCCAAATCCCGGCTTTGTTAATATCAACTGCTACCGGTATTGTTGTTACACGCGCTACTTCTGATGGAAATCTTGGACAGGATATTACGAAACAACTCCTCTCTTATCCAAAGATGCTATATGTAACAGGCGGGACGATTATTTTATTAGGTTTATTCACACCAATCGGTGCGTTGTTAACCTTGCCTGTAGGTGGTTTAATGCTTATCGGTGGATATCGTATGTCAAAAGTTCCTGAAACATCGAAAGAACAACTAGAGGATATGGAAGAGGATATTCAAACAGATGAAATGAAAAGTCCTGAAAGTGTTGTTAGCCTTCTAAATGTCGACCCGATTGAATTTGAATTTGGTTATGGACTAATCCCATTAGCTGATTCAAACCAAGGTGGGGATTTGCTTGATCGTATTGTGATGATCAGGAGACAATTAGCGATTGAATTAGGTCTAGTCATTCCTGTTGTTCGGATTCGTGATAATATCCAACTCCAACCTAATGAATATAGGCTAAAAATCAAAGGGAATGAAATGGCAAGGGGCGAGCTCCTTCTTGATCATTATTTGGCGATGAGTCCAGGGGTTGAAGATGATTCGATTGAAGGAATTGATACAGTAGAACCATCTTTCGGACTTCCTGCAAAATGGATTACAGAAGATATGAAGGAACAAGCTGAGATTTTTGGATACACGGTTGTCGACCCACCATCTGTTGTGTCTACACATATTACGGAAATTATAAAAGGAAATGCACATGAGCTTCTTGGAAGACAGGAAACAAAACAACTGATTGACCATATAAAAGAGAGTTACCCAATTTTAGTAGAGGAAGTGACTCCAAATCCACTTTCTGTTGGCGAAGTACAAAAGGTACTAGGTAAGCTATTAAGAGAAAATGTCTCCATTCGTAATTTACCGATTATTTTTGAGACGTTGGCTGATTTTGGCAAAGTAACTTCAGATACTGATTTACTAACTGAGTATGTCCGTCAAGCTTTGGCAAGACAAATCACCAACCAATATAGTTCTAATGGTCAAGTTCTAAAGGTCGTAACCGTGTCTGGTAAAGTTGAGAAAATCATTGCTGATGGGATTCAACAAACAGAGCATGGCAATTATTTATCCATTGATCCGAATGTCTCTCAATCCATTTTAGAGTCTATTGCTGGTCAGGTAGAGCAACTTTCTTTAATGGAACAAACACCGATTGTTTTGTGTTCACCAGCCGTGCGTATGTATATTAGACAGTTAACGGAACGTTATTTTCCGCAAATTCCAATCCTGTCTTATAACGAACTAGAAGCCAATGTGGAGGTACAAAGTGTAGGGGTGGTGAATATCGAATGAAGGTAAAAAAATACGTGGCAAATTCAATGCCTGAAGCAATGAAAAAGATACGAGCTGAATTAGGCAATGATGCCGTAATATTGAATTCAAAAATTGTTTATACAGGTGGATTCTTAGGACTCTTTCGAAAAAGAAGTATTGAAGTGATCGCCGCAATGGATCAAGTAACAAATAACCGAGAACCTAAGATAAAAGAGAAACCAACCAATATCCCACCGATATACAAGTCGAAAGAGAAACCAAGTGCGAGCCTTAATAATGTTCAAAATAAAGGGAAAGAAAATTTATCTACTGAACTAAATAAGGAATTAGCAGAGGTTAAGAAAATGATTCAAACGATGTCTGTCCCAAGAATAGAAAGTGGGATTTTTCCAGAATCGATCCAGCATGTTAATCATTTACTCAGCACTCAGGGAATTGATGCCGATATTCGTAACGAATTGATGGGTGCACTCTTAGAAAAATGGTATATCAATCGAGCAAATTCCGGAACGGAAAATGTAAAGCAATGGTGTCAGGAGATCATGACGAAGCGAATCTCGAAATGTACATTTGGAGAAATTTCCTTTACAAAAAAATATGTAAATGTTGTGGGACCAACAGGTGTAGGGAAGACGACGACATTAGCAAAAATTGCAGCAGATTCGATCTTAAAATTCCAAAAAAAAGTGGCATTAATCACAACAGATACTTATCGGATTGCTGCGATCGAGCAATTGAAGACCTATGCAAAAATCCTCTCTGTTCCGTTAGAGGTTTGTTACAATTTGGATGATTTTAAGAAAGCTTGTGATGCTTTCAAGGATTATGACGTCGTGTTAATTGATACAGCTGGACGTAATTTTCGTGATTCACGTTATGTGAAGGAGCTTAAGACGACGATCGATTATGAAAATGAGATGGAAACCTTCCTTGTATTGTCGCTTACTTCCAAACAAAGTGATATGGAAGAAATTTTTAAGCAGTTCTCGAGTATTGATATCAAACAGTTTATCTTTACAAAAATGGATGAAACAGCAACCTATGGTGCGATGTATAACATGATCGAGAAATATCAAATTGGTGTCGCTTATTTAACAAATGGTCAAGATGTACCTGATGATAAGATATCTGCTTCTGCGGATGTAGTTACCAAATTGACTCTTGGGGATGAAATGGATGAGAGATCAAGCTGAAGCACTAAGAAGACGTTTAAACGATCTAACTAATCTAAGGGAGACGAAGTCTCTTGCTGTTGTAAGTGGAAAAGGTGGAGTCGGAAAATCGAATTTTTCGTTAAACTTTGCCATCTCTTTATGTCATAAAGGCTATAAAGTGTTACTATTTGATATGGATGTCGGGATGGGAAACATTGATATTTTATTAGGAAAGTCTTCAAAATTTACCATCGTTGACTTCTTTGAAAAGAATGAATCATTGAAAAATATTGTTTCGGAAGGACCTGAGAATCTCCATTATATTGCTGGCGGTACAGGATTAAACAGACTCTTTAAAATAGATAGAACCATGCTGGATGAGTTTACTGAGGAATTTTCATCTGTCTTAAATGAGTATGATTATGTCATTTTTGATATGGGAGCAGGAGTCACGGAAGAAACGCTTCAGTTTATTCTCTCTGTTGATGAAATTATTCTTGTCACTACACCTGAGCCTACTTCAATTACCGATGGCTATGCAATGTTAAAACATATACATATGCAAGATGATAGAGTCCCTTTTTTAGTAGTTGTTAATCGAACACTTGAGAAAAATGATGGACTAGTGACATTTAATCGACTTAATTCTGTTACTCAGAAATTTCTCGGGCGTGAATTAAAGCTTCTCGGAATGATTCCAGATGATCAATCAATTAGACTTGCTGTTTCAAAACAAACTCCATTTATATTAGCAACAAAATCTCTTGCTTCAAAAGCGTTAATGGAACTTACAGAAAGATACGAACAAGCTAAATTTAACGTAATGCAACCATCTAATGGTTTCCGTTTTGTGACAAAGCTAAAGAGATTACTCTTTGAAAGGTAGTGCGTGAAATGCCAAAAATTAAAGTGCTTATTGTTGATGATTCAGCATTCATGAGAAAACTGATACATGATTTTTTATCAGAACATCCTTCCATAGATGTAATAGGCACAGCTCGAAACGGAGAAGATGCATTAAAAAAAATTAAGACGTTACGACCAGATGTCGTAACGTTGGATATTGAAATGCCAGTGATGAATGGATTAGAGGCACTTCAAATGATCATGAAAGAACATCCAGTTCCGGTTTTAATGTTATCGAGCACCACGCAGCTCGGTGCTGAAAATACGATGCTAGCGATATCATATGGGGCGATCGATTTTATTACAAAGCCTTCTGGTCCTATATCCCTAGACCTAATTAAAGTCAAAGAAGAATTAGTTGAGAAAGTACTCTCGGCCAGTAAAGCCAATATGGCTGTGGTCATGAAAAATAAGCCATATACAAAAAGCACTATTCGAACATCGAAAGAATGTAGTAAAATAGAACGAAAGGAACAGAAATTAAGTTCTGTTCAAAAAAGCTTTTCTAAAAAAATAATTTGTATAGGGACATCAACAGGTGGGCCAAGAGCCCTACAAGAAGTCTTAACAAAGTTACCGAAAGACCTAGATGCAGCCGTCTTTGTTGTACAGCATATGCCTGCAGGATTTACAAAAAGTCTTGCAACAAGGCTGGACTCTCTATCTGAATGTCATGTGAAAGAGGCAGAGGATGGAGAATTTGCAATAAAAGGTACGATATATATCGCTCCAGGAGGCTATCATTTACTAGTCAATGAGGTAGGAGGAAAGTTAAAGATTCAACTTGATATGAGCATACCTCCGAAAAGTGGTCATCGCCCATCTGTCGATATTATGTTTCATTCTATCAGTGATATTTCGGACTATACAAAAATTGCTGTGATTATGACTGGAATGGGTGCTGATGGCTCACAAGGGCTAGTCGAGTTAAAGAAAAAAGGGCATGTTACAGCGATCGCAGAATCAGAAGTGACTTCGATTGTGTATGGAATGCCAAAGTCGGCGATTGCCACTAATTTAGTCGATGAGATTAAAAATGTGGACGAGATTGCTGAAACGATTTTGAAATATGTTTAAGTTATGCCAAAAGGAGGTAAGAAAATGGAATTGAACCAGTACCTTGAAGTGTTTATTGAAGAAAGCAAAGAGCATTTACAAAGCTGTAATGAGCGTTTGCTCGATCTGGAAAAAAATCCACAAGATTTAAACATCGTTAATGACATTTTCCGTTCTGCCCATACATTAAAAGGCATGTCTGCAACGATGGGCTATGAGGATCTTGCTAGTTTAACCCATCAAATGGAAAATGTCCTTGACGCTATACGCAATCATAAATTATCGGTCACACCTGAATTATTAGATGTTGTATTTCAAGCGGTGGATGATTTAGAAGCAATGGTATTTTCTATTGCAGATGGCGGCGATGGAAAAAGAAACGTAACAGAAGTAGTGGAAAAGCTGAAACTAATTGAAAAAGGTGAAAGCCCTACTCAAGCCCAGTCTCAAGCTGAAGTTGCAGCTACTGCAACAGCTGCCTCAGTTTCGTTTAAAAGTGACTATGATGAATTTGAATACACAGTGCTTGAACAATCAAAGGAACAAGGGTTTGAAGCATATGAAATTACGATAGCGTTAAGGGAAGATTGTCTCCTTAAGGCTGCACGAGTTTATATGGTGTTTGAAGTATTAGAAAAAGTTGGAGAAGTGATAAAATCCAATCCTCCAGTTGATCAACTTGAAGAAGAACAATTTGATCAAGAATTCACCGTGTCGATCGTTTCGAAAGAAAATCCAGACGATTTACAGAAAAAAATCATGAAGGTTTCTGAAGTGGAAAAAGTGGAGATCAACTTCATTTCACTTGAAGGCATTCGCAACAAGAAAGAGTTAACGAATGTAACCGCTCTAGAAGAAACCAATAAAGTTGAAGAAGTTACAGCCACAGCTACTGTTCCAGCTGAAAAGGAACAAAAAAAGCAAACAAGTACAGCGAAACAAGCTAACAACAAAACGATCAGAGTGAATATCGAAAGACTTGATATCCTGCTGAACCTATTTGAAGAACTTGTCATTGACCGTGGTCGATTAGAACAAATTTCCAATGATTTGAAAAATCAGGAACTTCATGAAACAGTCGAGAGAATGTCTAGAATTACAGGCGATCTCCAAAATATTATTCTTAATATGAGAATGGTACCTGTAGAAACCGTTTTTAATCGTTTCCCAAGAATGGTAAGACAATTAGCTCGAGATTTAGGTAAAAAGGTTAGCCTAGAAATTATCGGTGCAGAAACTGAGTTAGACAGAACCGTAATCGATGAAATTGGCGATCCACTTGTTCACCTTATTCGCAATGCACTTGACCATGGTTTAGAAACTCCGGAGGTTCGTAAAGCGAATGGAAAGAATGATGAAGGCACAGTTGTTCTAAAGGCTTTCCATAGTGGAAACCACGTTTTCATTGAAATTGACGATGATGGAGCAGGAATCAATAAACAAAAAGTACTTGAAAAAGCGATAAAGAATGGGATCATCAGTGAACAAATGGCAACAACTCTATCTGATAAGGAAGTTTTTGAGTTAATCTTTGCATCAGGATTCTCGACAGCGGATAAAATCTCAGATGTTTCTGGGCGCGGTGTTGGCCTTGATGTTGTTAAAAACACAATTGAATCATTAGGTGGGGCCATTTCGATCGAATCGATCGAAGGGAAAGGCTCTAAATTCTCGATTCAACTGCCGCTTACTCTATCCATTATTTCAGTTATGCTTGTTGAAATTGAGAAAGAAAAGTTCGCAGTTCCACTTTCATCAATTATCGAGACAGCGATTGTTAAAAAAGATGAAATCTTAAATGCACACAATCAAAAGGTGATTGATTTCCGTGGCAAGGTCGTACCTCTATTATTTTTAAAAGATATCTTCGAAGTGCCTAGCCAAGAAGAAGAGGATGAATTCTATTCTGTTGTTATCGTGAGAAAAGGTGATAAAATGGCAGGATTAATTGTTGATTCCTTTATTGGTCAACAAGAAGTCGTTTTAAAATCACTCGGAAACTACTTAACGAATGTTTTTGCCATTTCAGGAGCGACGATACTCGGTGATGGTCAAGTAGCTTTAATTGTCGATTGTAATGCACTAATCAAATAAATAGACAAATGAAATATCCTCCACTCGTTATGTGGAGGACCCCCCTTTAAAAGGAAGGTGTGAAGAAAATGACTGAAACATTAGCAGAAGATATTAAATTTATTGTTTTTCAGTTGAAAGAGAAGGAATACGCCATTCCCGTAGATAAAGTCAACTCGATTGAAAAAGTGGATCATATTACGAGAGTACCTGGATTGACTCCATATGTGAAGGGGGTTATCAATCTTAGAGGAGTCGTAACCCCAATTATTGATCTACGGTTGCGTTTTGGACTTGAAGAAGTCAGCTATACAGAAAGCACAAGAGTGATTATCGTGGCGATTGATGAGATGGAGGTGGGCTTGATCGTTGACTCCGCTAATGATGTAATTGATGTCAAGGTCAACTCGATTGAACCACAGCCAGAGGTTGTTGGTGTTATAGAAGTAGCGTACATAAGTGGCGTCGTGAAAATCGATAAACGTTTACTCATATTATTAGACCTTGAGAAAGTTCTGAATCGAGATGAAATAAGAGTAGACAATAAGATAGAAGGCTAGTGATATGAATTTTCTTGAGAAGTTTTCTACCGTACACTTAGATGTTCTAAAAGAAGTTGGCAATATTGGGGCGGGGCATGCTGCGACCGCCCTTTCAACCTTATTAAATAGAAAAATCGATATGAGAGTACCGAACGTGAGAGTTGTCTCATTTGATGAGATGATGGAAATGGCTGGAGGTCCAGATAATATTGTAGCAAGTGTATTCTTGAGGATTGAGGGAGATGCTCCTGGAAGTATGTTCTTCGTACTGTCACTAGAACAAGCTACAACCTTTATTAAACAAATGACTGGAGATACAGACTTTTCATTTTCTAAAGCACCTTATGATGAATTAGCGATGTCTGCCTTACAGGAACTTGGCAATATTCTCTCTGGCTCTTATCTTTCTTCTCTTTCTGATTTCACCAATTTAGATTTATACCCTTCCGTTCCTGCATTAAGTATTGATATGGTCGGTGCGATAATTAGCTTTGGATTAATTGAGCTTTCCCAAGTTAGCGATTTTGCGATTGTTATTGATACGGCATTAGATGACGAAAACAATAATGGCCCGAAAAGTGTAAAAGGTCATTTTTTCCTATTACCTGATCCAGATTCATTTGACATCATTTTTCGAGCTTTAGGAGTAACGGAAAATGACTGACAGTGTTCAGGTGATTAAGGTGGGGATTGCGGATATGAACATTGTAAGAACCCCTAATCATATCAGAACATCAGGTTTGGGATCTTGTGTCGGTGTTGTCGTCTATGATCAAGGGAAGGAACTAGCTGGATTAGCACATGTCATGTTGCCTGATTCAAAACTGGCAAAGGGTGGAACCATTAATATTGCTAAATATGCGGATACCGCTGTTAGGGAACTGGTAAGTAGACTTATAAAACATGGTGCTAGAGACTATTCACTAAAAGCAAAGCTCGCTGGTGGCGCACAAATGTTTCAATTTTCTAGTTCAAATGACATGATGAGAATCGGTCCTAGGAATGTTGAAGCAGTGAAAAGGGAGCTTGCAGCCTTAAAGATAGCCATCGTTGGTGAGGATGTTGGTGGTAGTAGTGGAAGAACGATTGAGTTTGATCCCAAAACATGCCTACTGAACATCCGTACAGTCAATAAAGGTATTTGTGAACTCTAGTAATTTGAAAACAGTCCCTACAAGGACTGTTTTTTCATACTCTAGGTATATTGACGCATTTGCCTAATAATGGTTGTAATAATTTATCAACTCATCTAATATGATGTGCCTAAATTTGATATAATAATAGTATATGTTTTTGGTCATTAAAGAAGGCTCATTTTGCGAACTTTGTTGATTTAAGAAAGCAAAACAATAGGCCTGATTTAGGGAGCGAAGAGTGCCGTCGCACACTTCATGTATAGCCTTAACCGTATCTAAGGGTAAAATTATGCTTCTGGGTTTTTACACATAACCACAATCTATCCGGAAACAGCGTGAAAGAAAGATAAGGCCTACGAAAGTGAATGACTCTGCCTGAATTACGTATGACCATTTTTGGTTGGAAATATTACGAAGTATTGGGAGGTTGCAATGGGACAGGTATTAACAACTGAGGAACAATTAATATGGGATAAATGGATTTCGGCCCGCGACTCAGAAGCAGGAAACCTGTTAGTCAAAAAATACATGCCTCTTGTTAGTTATCATGTACAAAGGGTAGCTGTTGGACTTCCCAAAAATGTATCGAGAGATGACATTCATAGTCTAGGATTAATGGGGTTGTACGATGCATTGGAAAAATTTGACCCAACGAGAGAATTAAAATTTGATACGTACGCATCGTTCAGAATACGTGGAGCGATTATAGATGGATTAAGAAAAGAAGATTGGTTATCAAGAAGCACGAGAGAAAAAGCCAAAAAAATTGAAGCGACCATTGGTAAACTTGAACAAAAATATATGAGAAATGTAACAGCTAAAGATATTGCGATAGAGCTAGACATGCCTGAAGAAGAAGTTCACACTACGATGAATGAACATTTTTTTGCCAGCATCCTTTCCATTGATGAGCGAGGAAATGAACAGGATGAAAAAGATGGACAAGCTTATACGATAAAAGACACGAAGGCTGATATTCCAGAGGAGAAAATCGTAAAGAACGAATTGATTCAAGAAATGTCAAAAGTGATATCGCAATTAAATGAGAAAGAACAGCTTGTGTTAAGTTTGTTTTATCAAGAAGAACTTACCTTAACAGAAATTGGACAAGTTATGGAATTGTCCACTTCCCGAATTTCACAAATTCACTCGAAAGCAATATTTAAGCTAAGACAATCATTAAGTAAAATGATCTAATTCTATCAGGGGAAGCTAAGAATAGAAAGAGGGATAGAAAATGGATATACCCTTTCGTGTCAGCATAACAAAAGATCAATTGACCGCTTCAATTGAATTAAAGGAACCTTTAGCTGAAGGTTTTTCTATTTCAGCCAATGCGCTCAAAACATTTTTAGAGGAGCAGAATGTCGTATTCGGTATTAATGAATCACTACTATTTCTCATGGCAGATAATCCGAGTTCATTAGAGTACCCGATTACGATCGCAGAAGGTCTTCCGCCGCAAAATGGGGAAGATGCTTATGTGATCCTAGAGAGCGATGATAAAGAAAAGACAAAAAAGAAAGATAAAATAAACTTTCGAGATGTATTGGACATTCCTTCAGTTAAGAACGGGCAAGTTATTGCAAAAGTGGTACCACAAACGGTTGGTATCAATGGGCGAGGAGTAACAGGGAAATTGCTCCTTGCCCGTGATGGCAAGCAATTAAAGCTCAAGGCTGGTAAAAATGTGATGAAGGAAGGAAATCAGTTTATCGCAACGACGGACGGACAAGTAAGCGTTACCTATAAAGCGATAACGGTAAATCCGGTATTTGAAGTGAATGGGGATTTGGATTTAAAGACGGGCAATGTTAATTTTATTGGCAACGTCGTTATTCGTGGCAATGTTCCTACCGGTTATGAAGTCATTGCAGGCGGGGACATTAAAGTGTATGGACTTGTTGAAGGAGCACAACTCGTTGCAAGAGGAAATATCCATATATCAGGTGGAATTACAGCTGCGCACCGAGGGAAGGTTGTGGCAGGTGGGAGTGTTCAAACGAATTATTTGAATCAAGCAGATGTTCGAGCGGGACAAGATGTCATTATTCATACTTCTGTTTTACATAGCCAAGTTGAGGCAAAAGAATCGATTTCTTGTAAAAACGGGCCTGTCATTGGAGGGATCCTGCGTTCAGGTAAAGATATTCATGTGAAAGTGCTTGGCAATGATCTGTTTACGAAAACAGAGATCTTTGTTGGTTTCGACCCCTCCATTCATAAAAAAGAAGTAAAGCTTAAAGAAGAGCTTGAAGAAATATCGGAAAATATAAAAAAGCTTAATTTGATTGAAAATCGATTAGTTGAACAGGCGAAAATAAAAGGACACGCATCCACAAAGGAACAGTTGCTAATCTCAAAGCAAAGAGTGACAAAGAGGGAACTACAATCTAAATTGAAGGAACTTGAAAAACAGCTCGAAGGCATCGAAGTTGAGAAAATGAATCAGGGTAGGTATGGAGTTTACGTCTATGATAAAGTTAATCCAAATACAAGCTTGAATTTTGGCAAGTACGTCAAATTGATTCGGAAAACACATACGTATGTAAAATTCTTTTTAGACCATAATGAAATTAAATTTGAACCTATTTAACTATGCATGATCCATTAATTTATCCGGGGAAGTGATTTAAATTGAGCCTTAAAGCGATCGAAATGCAGATTGCACTTCCTAGAACACATGAAGCAGGTAAATTACTAGAGCAAATGCAACAGCGTGGTCAACTTCATCAAGATCTTGCCTCAGATAGTGTCAAAAAGGAAGATGTGAAAAAGAAAAACTCAGTCATTAAACAGGAGCAAAAGGATACCGCAAAATTCAAAAAGGATGGACAACATAAGGAACAACCCGATCAACATGGAACGAAAAGAGAAAAACATACGCACCATCCGAAAGAAACCCATCCATATAAAGGGACACGGGTGGACTATAGTGGATAGAGGGGTAGCATGACGAATATATTTTTGTTTATTAGTATGGTCTTAAATATTGTCGCTTTATTCTGTATCGTGATACTTTATTTACGTCAAAATAAGCTGTTGCAAGTTGAAAAAAAACAGGAACAAATCCTAAAGGATATGGAAGAGGTTATATCAAGCTATTTAATGGAAATGACGGAGGAAAACGAGAAATTTATAAAAAAAGTGAGTGAACTTCAACATAAGCAAAAACCAATAATCGCACCCGATATAATAAAGGAAAACGACGCTCGAGAAGGTTTAAGCAAAAAAAGCCAAGAGGAAAGTGTTCACCTTGAAAAGAGCGATCATAGTAATTTTAGAAAAGGAACTGTATTTCAAGCAGTACAGGCCTATAGTAATACAACTGTCAAAGGTGAAGATAAGGAAACGACAGAATCAGTGGAAATCGCTCAAAATGAACGGGAACAAGCCTCAGACAATAAGGAAGACGGTACAGAAAATCTGTACAATCAATCCTTTTATTACCAAGCATTATTATTGCAAAAACAAGGCTTATCTATCGAAGAAATTGCCAAAAGGCTTGATAGAGGGAAAACGGAAATAGAATTATTATTTAAATTACGTAAAAATGAGAAAGAATGACTTGATTCGCACATGTACATATGCTATATTTACAAATGGTGTTAATACACACGTTCATGGATTTAGGCAAATGGTGCTGTCGTCCGACAGTTTTTGACTAAAGATGATATGGGCGGAGGCAAACAAAACCATTAGGAGGAAAAAACATGTCAGTAATTTCTATGAAGCAATTGCTTGAAGCTGGTGTACATTTCGGACACCAAACACGTCGTTGGAACCCAAAAATGAAGAAATATATCTTCACTGAGCGTAACGGCATTTATATTATCGATCTTCAAAAAACAGTTAAGAAGGTTGAAGAAGCTTATAACTGGGTAAAAGAATTAGCTGCTAATGGCGGTACAGTTCTTTTCGTTGGTACAAAGAAACAAGCTCAAGATTCTGTGAAAGAAGAAGCAGAACGTTCTGGAATGTACTATGTCAACCAACGCTGGTTAGGTGGAACTTTAACAAACTTCGAAACAATCCAAAAGCGTATTTCACGCCTTAAAGATATCGAAAGAATGTCTGAAGACGGTACTTTTGAAGTACTTCCAAAGAAAGAAGTAGTTGGATTAAGAAAAGAACAAGAGCGTCTTGAAAAGTTCTTAGGCGGAATTAAAGATATGAAGCAACTTCCTGATGCTTTATTCATCATTGATCCTCGCAAAGAGCGCATCGCTGTTGCTGAAGCTCATAAATTAAACATTCCAATCGTAGGTATTGTTGATACGAACTGTGATCCAGATGAGATCGATGTTGTTATCCCTGCTAACGATGATGCAATTCGTGCAGTTAAACTTTTAACTGGTAAAATGGCTGATGCTATTTTAGAAGCGAAGCAAGGCGAAGAAGTAACAACTGCGTAATCAAAAAGTGAAAAGTGCCTTGATTAGGCGCTAAAACTGATAGAGTTGATTCAATGAAGGTGATAAGAGGGCTTTACCCTTCTTTATCACCTTTTTTTGAGAATAATGAACGATTATAGATTAGCTTTTGTTAGTCTAGCTAAAAATAATAATTATACATAGACTTAAGGAGGATTTCTCATTATGGCAATTACTGCACAAATGGTTAAAGAACTGCGCGAAAAAACAGGCGCAGGTATGATGGATTGTAAAAAAGCACTTCAAGAGGTTGATGGTGATCTAGAAAAAGCGATTGATTTACTTCGTGAAAAAGGGATTGCAAAAGCTGCGAAAAAAGGCGATCGTATTGCTGCTGAAGGTCTTACTACAGTAAAAGTTAATGGGAACGAAGCAGTCATTCTAGAAGTGAATTCTGAAACAGATTTTGTTGCGAAAAATGAAGGTTTCCAAACTCTTGTACAGGAATTAGCTGATCACATTCTTGCTAAAAAGCCTGCATCTGTTGAAGAAGCAGTTGGACAAACAATGGACAATGGAGCTACTGTAGAATCCCATATTAACACTGCAATTTCAAAAATCGGTGAAAAGTTATCTTTACGTCGTTTTGAAGTGAAGACAAAAGGTGACAATGATGCATTTGGTGCATACTTACACATGGGTGGACGTATTGGTGTTCTTACAGTTCTTGAAGGAACTACTGAAGAGGCTGCTGCTAAGGATGTTTCTATGCACATTGCTGCGTTAAATCCAAAGTATGTTTCTCGTGATGAAGTGTCAGCTGAAGAGGTTGAACGTGAGCGTCAAGTTCTTACACAACAAGCACTTAACGAAGGCAAGCCAGAAAAAATCGTTGCAAAAATGGTTGAAGGCCGTTTAAGCAAGTACTTTGAAGATGTTTGTGTAAATGATCAAGCATTCGTGAAGAATCCTGATCAAAAAGTTGGTCAATTTGTTTCATCTAAAGGTGGAAAAATCCGTGAGTTCGTTCGTTATGAAGTTGGAGAAGGTATCGAAAAGCGTGAAGATAACTTTGCTGAAGAAGTAATGAACCAAGTTAAAAAATAATTTTACAGATTAAAATGATAGGGGACACATTGTGTTCCCTATTTTCGAAAACATCGAAAAAGAAATACGATGCCTTTAGTAAATGTACAATCGCAATGAAAAAGGGATCCTAATCATACATATGGAGGTTCTCATGAGCAGCCCAAAATACAAACGCGTAGTATTAAAATTAAGTGGTGAAGCATTAGCCGGGGAAAAAGGCTTCGGGATTAATCCGACGGTTATTAAATCAGTCGCCAATCAAGTAAAAGAATTAGCCGAGCTAGGTGTTGAAGTGGCAGTAGTTGTTGGTGGCGGAAATATCTGGCGTGGGAAAATTGGTGAAGAGATGGGCATGGATCGTGCCAATGCTGATTATATGGGTATGCTTGCAACCGTGATGAATTCATTAGCATTACAGGATAGCCTAGAGCAAGAAGGGGTTGAAACCCGTGTTCAAACCTCGATTGAAATGCGCCAAGTTGCAGAACCATATATTAGACGTAGAGCGATTCGCCACCTTGAAAAAAAACGCGTGGTAATCTTTGCAGCAGGCACTGGAAATCCATACTTCTCAACTGATACGACTGCAGCATTACGTGCAGCAGAAATTGAAGCAGATGTCATTCTGATGGCTAAGAATAATGTTGACGGCGTTTATTCTGCAGACCCAAGACTTGATGCAAATGCGAAGAAATACGATGAATTATCTTACTTAGACGTTTTAAAAGAAGGTTTAGCCGTAATGGATTCGACTGCTTCGTCTTTATGCATGGACAATGATATCCCACTAATTGTTTTTTCAATCATGGAAAATGGAAATATTAAGAGAGCAGTTCTAGGTGAAACTATTGGAACAATTGTAAGGGGGAAATAATAATGCCAAAACAAGTAATTGCAAATGTAAAAGATCGCATGACAAAAGCGATTCAAGCTTATACTCGTGAACTTGCAAGTATTCGAGCTGGGAGAGCGAATGCTTCGTTGCTTGATCGAATCACCGTAGATTACTATGGAGCGCCAACTCCTATTAATCAATTAGCTGGTGTTTCTGTTCCTGAAGCCCGCCTTTTAGTGATTCAGCCGTATGACAAATCTGTTTTAGGAGAAATCGAAAAAGCGATTCTAAAATCAGACCTTGGTCTTACACCAACAAATGACGGAAATATTATTCGACTTTCCATTCCACAATTAACAGAGGAACGTCGTAAAGAACTGGTTAAAGTGGTGAAGAAAGAAGCTGAAGAAGCGAAGGTCGCGATTCGTAATATTCGTCGCGACGGCAACGATGATTTAAAAAAGCTTGAAAAAAATGGTGACATTACAGAAGACGCTCAACGTGGTTATGCAGATGATATTCAAAAGGTAACGGACGAATATATTGCTAAAGTTGATAGTTTGACGAAGGATAAAGAAAAAGAAATTTTGGAAGTATAAATATGGTTCTACATTTAGACCCTCTAGTTCTAGGGGGTTTTTATTTTAGGGAATCATTGAGAATTTTAGATACTTAAAAAAAGAAATTTTTTATAGTCTTAATTTCTCTTGCTCGTACATACTTTTTATAGAGATATCTCACTAATTTTTTGATATGATAGAGGCAGTTACGGGAAAATAGTGGAATATTGAATGGAAGGCTTGTTTTTTCTCTAAAATTGAAATGGAATATAAAAGATTAATGGAACATCTGAGAAAAAATGACCCCTCTTTAGAGGAGCGACAATCATGTTAGATAAATTGAAGTCATGGAAAAATAACAAAAACTCTCCCATTCTTCGGGAACAAATAGAATATCTGATGAAGCAACCAGTTCCAGAGCATGTGGCCATTATCATGGATGGAAATGGCAGGTGGGCAAAAAAAAGGGCTTTACCAAGAATCGCAGGACATCATGAAGGAATGAAGGTTGTAAAAAAGATTACGAAGCTAGCAAATGAGCTTGGAGTAAAAACGCTTACCTTATATGCCTTTTCGACTGAAAATTGGAAACGTCCGAAAATGGAAGTAGACTATTTAATGAAGCTTCCTGAAGAATTTCTCGGTACCTTTCTTCCAGAGCTTGTTGAAGAAAATGTCCGTGTTGAAATGATGGGTTATAAAGACAGTCTCCCCTCTCATACGCTCGGTGCAATCGAGCATGCGATGAAGAAAACAAAAGACAATAACGGTCTGGTCTTAAACTTTGCGCTCAATTACGGGAGCAGAAGTGAAATTGTCGATGCTGTAAAGCGGGTCTTAGAAGATTATAAAAGTGGTATAATAAAGGAAGAGATGCTTGATGAAGAAACTTTTTCCTCTTATTTAATGACGAACAAGCTTAATGACCCAGATTTACTGATTAGAACAAGCGGAGAAATCCGTTTAAGCAATTTCATGCTATGGCAACTTGCCTATACAGAGTTTTGGTTTACAGATGTGCTATGGCCTGATTTTAGCGAACAGCATTTCATTGAGGCTGTAGAAGCATACCAAAATCGACAAAGACGATTTGGTGGAGTATAACAAAGGTGTTGAATATATTAGATGAAGCAAAGAATTATTACAGCTATTATTGCAGCAGCTGTCTTTTTACCGATTGTGCTGATAGGTGGAATCCCACTAATTGTACTAGCTTATTTATTAGCATCGATAGCGCTCTATGAGCTCTTAAAAATGCGGAATTTAAAATTGTTTTCAGTTCCTGGATTGATCTCGTTAGTGGTGTTATGGATCTTTTTATTACCGGATCAACTACAGGATGTTTTAGTAAGTATTCAATATTCAAAAGTGGAAGTTGCCCTGCTTGCGGTCCTGTTATTTCTAACCTATACAGTGGCAACTAAAAACAAATTTACGTTTGATGATGTTGCTTTTTCCATTATGTCAATCATCTATATTGGTATGGGCTTTTTATATTTTATTGAGACAAGAGAAGAAGGTGGATTAGTTTTTATTTTCTATTCTCTTTTCATTATTTGGGCAACGGATTCTGGAGCTTACTTTATTGGCCGTAAAATGGGAAAAAGGAAGCTATGGCCAGAAATTAGCCCGAACAAAACGGTTGAAGGCTTTGTAGGTGGAATCGTTTGTGCCGTTGTCGTTGCTTTCTTATTTGTAGTCTTTTCCGATATTCCAGTCTCTTTTCTGAAATTAGGAATTATCACGATCTTCCTTTCTATTTTCGGTCAAGTGGGTGATTTGGTTGAATCTGCCCTAAAACGACATTATCATGTAAAGGATTCAGGAAGCTTACTACCCGGTCATGGAGGCATACTAGATCGCTTTGACAGTCTATTATTCGTTTGGCCGCTTATCCATTTCTTTCATTTGATTTAACTGCTTTTATGATCAGGAGTGAATTCGTTGAAATATATTAGTTTATTAGGTGCAACTGGTTCAATCGGTACACAAACATTAGATATTATTAAAGAGCATTCAAATGAGTTTCAATTAGTCGCCATGACAGTAGGACGAAACATCTCGCTTGCTCGCAAAATTATCGCACAATTTAAGCCAGAACTCGTTTCTATCGCCAGTCATGACGAGGTCGCTAGCTTACAGTTAGAATTTCCAGATGTGAAATTTACATATGGTCATGACGGTTTAGTAGAGGCAGCTACATATCCGAAGTCTACAATTCTTGTCAATGCGGTTATTGGTAGTGTAGGATTATATCCAACACTTGAAGCGATTAATGCTGGAAAAACGATTTGCATTGCCAATAAAGAAACATTAGTGACAGCTGGACATCTTGTCATGAAAGCAGCGAAGGATAAAGGTGTTCCGATCTTACCGGTAGATAGTGAGCATTCAGCAATTTTTCAAGCGCTTCAAGGTGAAAAAGAAAAAAACATTGAGAAGCTGATCTTAACGGCATCAGGTGGAAGTTTCCGAGATAAAAGCAGGGCAGAACTACAAAATGTGACGGTTGCAGAAGCATTAAATCACCCCAATTGGTCGATGGGTGCAAAGATTACGATTGATTCGGCAACGATGATGAACAAAGGGTTAGAAGTTATTGAAGCCCATTGGTTATTCGATATTCCTTATGAAAAAATTGATGTATTGCTCCACAAAGAAAGTATTATACATTCCATGGTTGAATTCCACGACAGTAGTGTGATTGCCCAGTTGGGAACCCCTGATATGAGAGTTCCGATTCAATATGCTTTAACATATCCAGACAGATTCCCTTTAAAAACAGCAAATAGACTCAATTTAGCAGAGATTGGTCGCTTGCATTTTAAACAAATGGATTTTGAAAGATTCAGATGCCTCAAGTTTGCTTTTGATGCAGGGAGAATAGGCGGGACTCTCCCAACTGTATTAAATGCAGCGAACGAAGCAGCTGTTGATGCTTTTCTAAATGGAAAAATCACTTTTCTACAGATAGAGGAGCTTATAGAAAAATCTTTAACTGCTCATGACTCCATAATGAATCCAGATCTTTCCCTTATTCAAGAAGTTGATCAGGAAACAAGAGCATATGTTTACTCACTTCTAAAATAAAAGGTGGTTATATTTTGAGTACAGTTATAGCCTTTATTATTATTTTCGGGGCGCTAGTATTTTTTCATGAATTAGGACATTTAATCTTTGCAAAAAGGGCAGGAATTCTCTGTCGTGAGTTTGCGATTGGGATGGGACCAAAGCTCCTTTCATTTACAAAGAATGATACGGTATACACGATTCGTCTTCTGCCTATTGGTGGTTATGTGCGCATGGCTGGCGAAGACCCTGAAATGGTGGAAATTAAGCCAGGATACCGTGTCGGTCTATTATTTGATAAAAATGATGAAGTATCTAAAATTGTACTTAATAATAAGGAAAAATACCCTGATATTCGTGTGATTGAGGTAGAGTATGCTGATGTTGAGCATGACTTAATCATAAAGGGATACGAAGAAGGCGATGATGAGAGCTTACAAACTTTCCGAATAAGCCGGAAAGCAAACTTCGTTGAAAACGGCAAAGAAACATTAATCGCACCATTCGATCGTCAATTTGCATCGAAAACATTAGGACAAAGAACAATGGCCATTTTTGCAGGTCCAATGATGAACTTTGTGTTAGCCTTTGTCGTCTTTGTTATTATTGCGTTAATCCAAGGGATGCCCACACATGAACCGATGCTTGGAAAGTTGACTCCAGATGGCGCCGCTTTAGAAGCGGGGCTTAAAGAAGGAGACATTGTTCATTCCGTAGATGGTGCCGAAATTTCCACATGGGAAGATGTGGTGGAAATTATCCAGAACAACCCTGAGAAAGAATTGGATTTCGTCTTGGAAAGAGATGGGCAGGATATGACAATACCTGTTACCCCAAAAGTACAAGAAGTTGAAGACGGAAAAACGATAGGAATTATTGGCGTTTACAGTCCGATGGAGAAATCCCCGCTTAAATCAATTACGTACGGAGCGAAAGAAGTTTTCGTTTGGACAAAGGAAATTTTCTCGATGCTCGGTAAGCTAATAACGGGTCAATTTTCAATCGATGCCTTATCAGGACCTGTTGGAATTTACGTTTCAACGGATACAGTAGCAAAATCAGGTGTGCTCTATTTAATGAAATGGGCTGGAGTATTAAGCATTAACTTAGGAATTATGAACCTTCTTCCAATTCCTGCATTAGACGGCGGTAGATTAATGTTTTTTGCTGTCGAAGGATTAAGAGGAAAACCGGTAGACCGACAAAAAGAAGGAATGGTCCACTTTATCGGTTTCGCCCTACTAATGCTCCTCATGCTCGTTGTTACCTGGAATGATATACAGAGGTTTTTCTTATAAAAATGAAAATGGCTATCCTCTAAGAGGTAGCCATTTTCTTTATAATGTAACTTTTAGTTAGACAATTGTTCATTTATTTTTAAGAGGTACAACACTGTCTTTATGTTATAATGATGTTCGTATAGATTTTGCTAGATAGATTTTGTAAGAGAGAGGAGAGAGAGTGGATGAGCAGTGCCTCAGATAAAAGAGAAGCATTCCAACACTTGCTCCAACAATTGCAATTAACGGATGATCAAATCGTTACACATTTTGAACATGCCGAAATTGAAAAAGTGATTGTTGAAAGACAAGAAAAAAATGGCATTTTCATTTCATATTTGAAAATATCTTACCATACAACGTATATTATAAATTTACCTCTCAGCTAGAGAAATCATTCTCCCATATTGCTTCTGTATATCATTCCATCAAAGTTCGAAATGAGCAAATATCAGAGCAGTCAATCATTGAATACTGGAATTCTAGTATTCGCCAATTGGAAGGAATGGCTCCTCCATTGCTGAAATTATTGAACGAACAAACACCAAATGTTGTCGGAAATAAATTACTCATTAAAGTAAACAACGATCTAGAAGGATTAACCATAAAGAAAAAATATACCGAAATCATTCAGGGGGCATATCAACAGCTGGGATTCCCTGTCCTTACGATAGACACAGAAATAAATGAACAAACATCAAACGAACAGTATGAACAATTTTTAGAGGCAAAGAAAAAAGAGGACCAAGAGCGTGGGTTACAAGCTCTTATGGAAATGGAAAAACAAGAAGCGGAAAAAGAAGCTGGAGTTGAACTTCCATCAGGTCCATTAACGATCGGTTTAACGATTAAAGATGATGCGGATTTCCGAAAGTTAATTGATATTGTTGATGAAGAACGAAGAATTGCCATAGAAGGATTTATCTTTGCAGCAGAAACAAGAGAATTACGCAGTGGTCGTACGTTATTGACATTTAAAGTGACAGATTATACGAGCTCTATTATGGTCAAAATGTTTTCTCGTGATAAAGAAGATGCGGCCCTTTTTGAACGTGTACAAAAAGGAATGTGGGCCAAAGTGCGAGGAAGCATTCAAAACGATACCTTTGTTCGTGATTTAGTAATGATTGGAAATGACATTAACGAAATCAAACCTGTTGAAAGAAAGGATACAGCAAAAGAAGGAGAAAAAAGGGTAGAACTTCATCTTCACACGCCTATGAGCCAAATGGATGCGGTAAGTTCAGTTAGCAGTTTAGTGTCTCAAGCAAAAAAATGGGGCCATAAAGCAATTGCCATTACCGATCATGCCGGTGCTCAATCCTTCCCAGAAGCCTATAATGCAGGTAAAAAAAATGATATTAAAATTCTTTACGGGGTTGAAGCTAATCTTGTTGATGACGGAGTACCAATTGCTTATAATGACGCTCATCGCCTTCTATCTGAAGACACATATGTCGTCTTTGACGTTGAAACAACGGGCTTGTCAGCAGTCTATGATACGATCATTGAGCTTGCAGCTGTAAAAATTAAGGATGGAGATATTATCGATCGCTTTGAAGCCTTTGCGAATCCTCATCATCCATTGTCTGCGACAACGATCAATTTAACAGGAATTACAGATGATATGGTGAAGGATGCTCCTGAAGTCGTGGAAGTTTTACGAGATTTCCATAAATGGGCGGATGATGCAGTACTTGTCGCACATAATGCATCATTTGATATGGGTTTCCTAAACGTTGGTTATAAAAAAAGCGGTTTAGATAAAGCGCAAAATCCTGTAATTGATACGTTAGAATTAGCCCGTTTTCTCTATCCAGAGATGAAAAATCACCGCTTAAATACGTTGGCAAAGAAATTCAATGTTGAATTAACTCAGCACCATCGTGCTATCTATGACGCTGAAGCAACAGGTTATTTGCTTTTAACGATGCTTAAAGAAGCACTTGAAAAAGGAATTACGTATCATGATGAGTTAAATAACAATATGGGGAAGGGAAATGCGTATCAAAGGGCACGTCCTTATCACTGTACTCTTTTAGCACAAACAGAAGCGGGCTTGAAAAACCTTTTCAAGATCATTTCAATCGCCCATATTGAGTATTTTTATCGTGTACCACGTATTCCTCGCTCTGTACTTCAGAAGTACCGTGAGGGTATTCTAGTAGGCTCTGGTTGTGATAAAGGGGAAGTATTCGAAGGGATGATGCAAAAAGCCCCTGAAGAAGTAGAAGAAACAGCCCGTTTTTATGACTATATTGAAGTTCATCCGAAGGAAGTATATGCTCATTTGCTTGAGTTAGAGCTTGTCCAAGATGAGAACAAATTAGAAGATATTATCCAGAATCTAGTGAATCTAGGTGAAAAGTTAGAAATCCCAGTCGTCGCAACAGGGAATGTTCATTATTTAAATCCGAATGACAAAATTTATCGAAAAATACTGGTGAACTCTCAAGGTGGAGCGAATCCTTTAAACAGACATCAGCTTCCAGATGTCCATTTTAGAACGACAAATGAAATGCTTGACGCATTCTCCTTTTTAGGAAAAGAAAAAGCAAAAGAGCTTGTCGTCACCAATTCGAATAAAATAGCGGACATGATCGACGTCATTAAGCCAATTAAAGATGACTTATATACACCGAAAATTGATGGAGCAGATGAAGAGATTCGTTCGATGAGCTATCAACGTGCAAAAGACATTTATGGAGAAGAGCTCCCTGAAATTGTTGAAGCACGATTGGAAAAGGAATTAAAAAGTATCATCGGTCACGGATTCGCAGTGATCTATTTGATTTCTCATAAGCTTGTAAAAAAATCACTTGATGATGGCTATTTAGTAGGTTCCCGTGGTTCAGTCGGGTCATCATTGGTTGCAACCATGACTGAAATTACGGAAGTAAATCCATTGCCGCCACATTATGTATGTCCAAGTTGTAAGCATTCTGAGTTTTTTAATGATGGTTCAGTCGGTTCAGGATTCGACTTACCTGATAAAGATTGCCCACATTGTGGTGAAAAGTATGTGAAAGACGGACATGATATTCCGTTCGAAACATTCCTTGGCTTTAAAGGGGACAAGGTACCTGATATCGATTTGAACTTCTCAGGTGAATATCAACCACAGGCCCATAATTATACGAAAGTCCTATTCGGTGAAGAGTATGTCTATCGTGCAGGGACTATTGGTACAGTTGCTGATAAAACAGCATTTGGGTATGTGAAAGCCTATCAGCAAGATAATAATCTCCAGCTCCGTGGGGCGGAAATTGAAAGACTAGCAACCGGTTGTACTGGGGTTAAAAGGACGACTGGTCAGCATCCAGGGGGAATCATTGTTGTTCCAGATTATATGGACATTTATGATTTCACGCCGATCCAGTTTCCAGCTGATGACCGAAACTCTGAATGGAAGACGACGCATTTTGACTTCCACTCGATTCATGATAATGTGTTAAAGCTTGATATTCTCGGACACGATGATCCGACGGTCATTCGGATGCTCCAAGATTTAAGTGGCATTGATCCGAAGACCATTCCAACAGATGACAAAGAGGTTATGAAGATCTTTAGTGGACCCGAAGCTCTTGGTGTCACAGAAGAACAAATTATGTGTAAAACAGGGACACTGGGAATTCCTGAATTCGGAACTCGCTTTGTTCGTCAAATGCTAGAAGATACGAAACCGACTACTTTCTCTGAACTTGTGCAAATCTCTGGCTTATCCCATGGAACAGATGTGTGGCTTGGAAATGCTCAAGAGTTAATTCATAATAATATTTGCACGCTAAGTGAAGTAATCGGTTGTCGTGACGATATTATGGTCTACTTGATTTATCAAGGATTAGAGCCATCCTTTGCATTTAAAATCATGGAATCTGTTCGTAAAGGAAAAGGACTAACAGATGAAATGGAAGAAGAAATGCGCAGGAACGAGGTTCCGGAATGGTATATTGATTCTTGTAAGAAGATCAAGTATATGTTCCCGAAGGCCCATGCTGCTGCCTATGTGTTGATGGCCGTACGTATTGCTTATTTTAAGGTTCATCATCCATTATATTATTACGCCGCATATTTTACGGTGAGAGCAGAAGATTTCGACATTGATGCCATGGTAAAAGGCTCTCAAGCGATTCGTACAAAAATTGAAGAAATCAATGCAAAAGGTTTAGAAGCATCGACAAAAGAGAAAAATCTGTTGACAGTTTTGGAGCTGGCATTGGAAATGAATGAACGAGGCTTTACCTTCAATAAGGTTGATTTATATCGTTCAAGTGCATCTGAATTTATCATTGATGGAAATTCATTAATTCCACCTTTTAATTCAATTCCTGGGCTAGGAACGAATGCCGCCATTAATATTGTAAAGGCCCGCGAAGATGGAGAGTTTTTATCCAAAGAAGACCTGCAGCAGCGAGGCAAGGTTTCTAAGACGATTATGGAGTATTTGGATAATCACGGGTGCTTAACAGGTATGCCTGATCAAAATCAGCTGTCCTTGTTCTAATAAACGAAGAAAATTATTTGAACAAAACTCTGATTTGTCAAGTGAAATGAACACTATTGTTTGCATAAAAATATTGGTTATGGTATAGTTTTATTGGAAATACTATCGATAACTCTCGTTTACAAGAGTGGGGCTCCCCCGCTCTTTCTTGTTTGTTTAGGTATAAAAAATATGCCGCTTGCAGGAAGTAAAGTGTATTCCAAAAAAGTATAGCGGACTAGAAGAACTGGATTTATCTTAACGTCTTTCTACATAGCAAAGGAAGTTTAACATTACTAGGTGAGTTGATTTAACCATATATAAAAGGATGAATTTGCTTCTAGTTTAGGACAGATAGAGTTAGGAGGGAATATATGAGTAAGGTAATTGAAGTGGTTGAAGACATTGTTAGTCCCATTTTAGATGACCTCAATCTTGAATTAGTTGATATTGAATATGTAAAGGAAGGGAAAGATTGGTTCCTTCGCGTTTTCATTGATAAAGACGGTGGCGTTGATATAGAGGAATGTGGACTAGTGAGCGAAAGGCTTAGCGAAAAACTAGACGAAATTGATCCGATTCCTTACAACTATTTCCTAGAGGTTTCATCTCCAGGGGCAGAACGACCACTCAAAAAGGAAAAGGATTATGAGCGAGCGATCGGTCATAATGTCTTTGTGAAAACATACGAGCCGATTGATGGTGAGAAAACCTTTGAAGGGAAGTTAATAGACTATTCTAGTGATAAGCTTTCGTTAGAAATAACGATTAAGACTAGAAAGAAACAAGTCGAAATTCCTAAGGATAAAATTGCAAATGCAAGGTTAGCTGTTACTTTTTCTTAAGTTGACTACTTTCATTTTTTTTAAAATGAATTCATTAATTGTTAGAGTTTAAAGGGGGATATAATCAAATGAGCAGTGAATTGCTAGATGCTCTTGACTTGCTGGAAAAAGAAAAAGGGATTTCAAGAGAGGTAATAATTGAAGCAATTGAAGCGGCGTTAGTATCAGCATATCGTCGAAACTTTAATCAGGCTCAAAATGTGCGCATCGATTTAAATTTAGGTGCTGGAACAATGAAAGTTTTTGCAAGAAAAGATGTGGTTGAGGAAGTTTTTGATCCCCGTCTTGAAATTTCAGTAGAAGATGCAAGAAGAATCAATCCTAATTACCAAATTGAAGACGTGGTGGAACTTGAGGTGACACCAAAAGACTTCGGTCGAATTGCTGCCCAAACGGCTAAGCAGGTTGTTACGCAAAGGGTAAGAGAAGCAGAACGTGGAATTATCTATTCTGAGTTCATTGACCGTGAAGAAGATATTATGACCGGGATTGTGCAACGTGTAGATTCAAAGTTTATTTATGTAAGCTTAGGGAAAATAGAAGCGATCTTACCTGCGAATGAACAAATGCCAAATGAAAGATATCGTCCGCATGATCGCATTAAAGTATTTATTACAAAAGTAGAAAAGACGACTAAAGGACCCCAAATTTATGTATCAAGAACACATCCTGGCTTACTAAAGCGCCTTTTCGAAATTGAAGTTCCTGAAATCTACGATGGAACGGTTGAAATTAAGTCGGTTTCAAGGGAAGCAGGAGATCGTTCGAAAATTTCTGTTCACTCTGAAAACCCTGAAGTTGATCCCGTTGGCTCATGTGTAGGACCAAAAGGTTCTCGAGTACAAGCGGTTGTCAATGAACTAAAAGGGGAAAAAATCGATATCGTAAAATGGTCCAATGATCCAGTAGTGTTTGTGGCTAATGCTTTAAGTCCTTCGAAGGTGCTTGATGTGATCGTCAATGAAGAGGAGAAAGCGACAACAGTCGTTGTTCCAGACTATCAGCTTTCACTTGCGATTGGTAAAAGAGGACAAAATGCTCGTCTAGCTGCAAAGCTAACAGGTTGGAAAATTGATATAAAGTCTGAAACAGATGCGAGAGAAGCGGGGATTTTCCCACGTGAAGAAGGGATTCTCACATTTGATGATGAAGATGAGCAAGAACTTGATTCAGATTTAAGTTTAAGTTTTGAGGATTCACGTGAGTAAAAAGAGGTGAAAGATGGATGAACAATAGAAAAAAAGTTCCTTTGCGAAAATGTGTGGCGACTGGTGAAATGAGGCCGAAAAAAGAACTTGTTCGCATCGTCCGCTCTAAAGAGGGAGAAGTTTCCATCGATTTAACAGGAAAGAAAAATGGTCGGGGAGCTTACCTTTCAAAAGATAAGGAAGCCATTCTTTTAGCCAAAAAGAAAAACACATTGAAAAATCATTTAGAAGTAGAGATAAATGATTCTATTTATGATGAACTGCTTGAGTTAGTAGAGAAGGAGAAACGACTATCCTAATGAAACCAAATCAATGGATGTCATTGCTAGGCCTAGCCAATCGAGCGCGGAAAATCATTTCAGGGGAAGAGCTTGTCGTTAAGGAAATAAGAAGTGGCAAGGCAAAGCTTGTGTTACTCTCTGCGGATGCATCCGCCAATACCGCGAAAAAAGTGACGGATAAATGCAAATCCTTTTCAATTCCATATAAAATCGTTGAGAACCGTAATGTACTCGGTCAATCAATTGGAAAGGAAGCCCGCGTAGTTGTGGCTGTTTTAGATGCAGGGTTTGCCAATAAGCTGAAACAAGTGCTCGATTAATACTTGCGGGGGTGAAAATATGAGTAAAATACGAGTTTACGAATATGCAAAAAAGCATAATATTTCAAGTAAAGACGTTATCACTAAACTAAAAGAAATGAATATAGAGGTTTCCAATCATATGACAACAATTGAAGGGGATACAATCCAGAAGCTTGATCGTCTTTACAATAAAGAGGAAAAACAGCCTCAACCAGAAAAGGTGCAACCAAAAACAAATGCACCAAAGCAAAAAGCTACAGCAGTTGCTGAGGATGACGATCGGAATGCTGGAACAGCTCGTGTGAAGGCAAAAACTACACCAAAAGCACAATCAAAAGATAATAAAGGCTTCAAGAACAATAATAATAGTAATCAAGGCAATCATAAGAATAAAAATAAGAATCAAAAGAACAAAGGGAAAAATCAACCTCAAGTTCAAGCACAGCCGCAGAAAAAGAAAGAGAAGGAACTGCCAGCAAAAATTACTTTTAGTGAATCATTAACCGTTGCTGAGCTTGCGAAGAAACTACATCGTGAGCCTTCTGAAATCATTAAAAAGTTATTCTTACTTGGCGTCATGGCTACGATTAACCAAGACCTCGATAAAGATGCGATTGAATTGATTGCCTCTGAGTACGGTGTTGAGGTTGAAGAAGAAGTGAAAATTGATGCAACCGATTTAGAAGTGTACTTCACGGAAGATGATCCTGCTGAACAAGTGGAGCGCCCTTCTGTTGTAACGATTATGGGACACGTTGACCACGGGAAGACGACCCTTCTTGATTCAATCCGTCATACAAAAGTGACAGCAGGTGAAGCAGGTGGGATTACCCAACATATTGGTGCTTATCAAGTTGAAGAGAATGGGAAAAAGATCACATTCTTAGATACACCTGGTCATGCCGCTTTCACAACGATGCGTGCGCGTGGTGCAAAGATTACGGATATTACCATCTTAGTTGTTGCTGCAGATGATGGGGTAATGCCACAAACAGTTGAAGCGATTAACCACGCAAAGGCTGCCGAGGTTCCGATCATTGTTGCGGTGAACAAAATTGATAAAGAAGCAGCAAACCCTGATCGTGTTATGCAGGAGTTAACAGAGCATGGACTAATCCCTGAAGCATGGGGTGGGGACACAATTTTCGTTCCACTTTCTGCATTAACTGGTGAAGGCATTGACTCACTATTAGAAATGATTCTTCTTGTTGGTGAAGTTGAGGAATATAAAGCGAATCCTAACCGAAAAGCAATTGGAACCGTCATTGAAGCGCAGTTAGATAAAGGTCGTGGCTCAGTTGCAACTTTACTCGTTCAAGACGGAACATTAAGAGTGGGCGATCCAATTGTCGTTGGAAATACATTTGGTCGTGTTCGTGCGATGGTCAATGATTTAGGCCGCCGTGTTAAAGAAGCTGGTCCATCAACTCCAGTCGAAATTACGGGCTTAAATGATGTTCCTCAAGCTGGTGACCGTTTCGTTGTTTTCGAAGACGAAAAAACAGCGCGTCAAGTTGGAGAGGCTCGTGCTACTCAAGCGATCCAAGCGCAAAGAAGTGAGAAGACACGCATTAGCTTAGATAATCTTTTTGATCACTTAAAGCAAGGTGAAATGAAAGAGCTCAACATTATTGTTAAAGCAGACGTACAAGGTTCTGTAGAAGCTGTAGCAGCAGCTTTCCGAAAGTTAGATGTTGAAGGTGTAAATGTAAAAATCATTCATACAGGCGTAGGGGCAATTAATGAGTCAGATATTACACTTGCCGCTGCTTCAAACGCAATTGTGATTGGTTTTAACGTTCGTCCTGATAATAATGCTAAGCGTGCGGCTGAGTCTGAAGAGGTGGACATTCGTCTTCATAGAATTATTTATAAAGCGATTGAAGAAATTGAAGCAGCGATGAAAGGGATGCTTGATCCAGAATTCCAAGAGAAAATTATCGGTCAGGCAGAAGTTCGTCAAACATTCAAGGTTTCAAAAGTTGGAACGATTGCAGGTTCTTATGTGACAGATGGTAAGATCACTCGTCATAGTGGCGTTCGTCTCATTCGTGATGGCATCGTCATCTTCGAAGGTGAAGTCGATGCGTTAAGAAGATTTAAAGATGATGTGAAAGAAGTGGCTCAAGGCTATGAGTGCGGAATCACGATTAAAAACTTTAATGATGTAAAAGAAGGAGACGTCATTGAAGCATATATTATGGAAGAAGTGGAACGTTAATGATAGTAGGTCTTGCAGTTTGTGAATGCATCATTTATGATGCTCATTCACTGAAGGAGAAGAGAGCCGTTTTGCAAAGAGTACTTGTAAGGCTAAAGCAAAAGTTTAATTTGTCTGCATCTGAAGTTGAATTTCAAGATGTGTGGCAACGAACGAAAATTGCTCTGGTTGTCGTGACCTCTTCTCAAGTTTCAACTGAAATGGAACTGCAAAACGCTTTAAAATTTATCGATTCCTTTCCAGAAATTGAAAGAACGATTACGAATATTGAATGGCTTTAGGCCAATATAGATTGTTTTTAGCGTTTTTGTGCATGCGTTTCTTCAACAAATTATTTGGAGGAACGCATGAAAAAACGCACTTTTTTATAAGATAGAGGTGACTAGAATGAGCCTTAGATCGAATCGTGTTGGAGAACAGATGAAAAAGGAACTCGGTGAGATTATCGGACGGAAAATCAAAGATCCACGTATTGGCTTTGTGACTGTTACAGATGTCCAGGTTACTGGAGACCTCCAACAAGCAAAGGTATTCATTTCCGTACTTGGAGATGATGAACAAAAAGAAAATACATTAAAAGGTCTGGCAAAGGCAAAAGGATTTATCCGTTCAGAGATTGGTAAAAGAATTCGCTTAAGAAAAACGCCTGAAATCATTTTCGAATTTGATGAGTCGATTGATTACGGTAATCGAATTGATTCCTTGATTTATAAGCTTCAAGCAGAAAGTCAAGAAAAGGATCAAGAAGAATAGGATACTTTTGCATAAATAAATGGAAAACTTTTAAAAATGGTGGAGGGATAGACGGGGATGTCTATCCCTTTTCTAATGAATCAAACACGGAGGTTGAGGAATGGAAGGAATATTGCCGCTATATAAACCGAAAGGACTGACATCCCATGATTGTGTCTTTCGCTTGCGAAAAATTTTGCGAATGAAACGAATTGGACATACTGGAACATTAGATCCAGAGGTGGATGGAGTTTTACCGATTTGTTTAGGGCGCGCAACAAAGGTTGCTGAGTACATAACAGATGCAGGAAAAACGTATGTAGGAGAAGTGACGATTGGTTTTTCTACAACGACAGAAGATGCCGGTGGAGAAATTGTAGAGGAAAACTTAGATAGGAAATCTTATTCTAGAGATGACATTCTTACTGTCCTCGCTGAGCTATCAGGTGAAATTACACAAACTCCCCCTATGTTTTCAGCAGTTAAAGTCAATGGAAAGAGATTATATGAGTATGCGAGGCAAGGATTGGAAGTAGAACGACCTTCAAGAAAGGTGACGATTTATTCAATCGAACTTCTTGATGACAGAGAGCAATTCGAGGGAGATGTCATTCGCTTTCGCTTTCAAGTTTCATGTAGCAAAGGCACATATATTCGAACTCTTGCGGTCATGATTGGTGAAAAACTGGGGTACCCAGCACATATGTCACAGTTAACTCGGATTCAATCAGCAAGCTTTTCTCTAGCAGATTGTCTAACTTTTTCAGAAGTGGAAGAATTAGTGGAGAAAGGCAGCATTGATGAGGTATTAAGACCAATTGAAACGGCATTATATTATTTGCCGAAATATCAAATAAATGATAAATTAGGTGAGAAAGTAAAAAATGGTGCTGTCCTTCCCATTCCAGCAACCTTTCTAAATGAGAAAGGGCCAATTGTAGTGGAAGATGGAGATGGATCAGCATTGGCTATTTATGAGGCGCACCCTCAAAAAGAAGGCTTAATGAAGCCAAAGAAAGTTTTAAAAATATAGCTGATGCGAGAATTTTTCTGTTGATAAGAAATAGGTGGGAAACGAAGTGGAAGTTATTCATATTCATCATCCTCATGAATTCAAACCCGAACAATTTATGCCAATGACCTTGGCGTTAGGTTTTTTTGATGGTGTTCATTTAGGGCACCAAAAAGTGATAGGTACAGCATTGGAAATTGCGAAGGAGAAAAATTGCAAGGTGGGTGTCATGACTTTTGATCCTCATCCATCCGTTGTGTTGCGTCGGGATGTCCAGCATGTGGAGTACATCACTCCGCTTAAAGAGAAGGCAAGATTAATCGAGCAACTTCACGTTGACTATCTGTTCGTTGTTCATTTTACAAGTGAATTTGCCAATCTTCTGCCACAGGAATTTGTGGATCAGTATGTCATTGGTTTAAATGTCATTCATGTCGTAGCTGGTTTTGATTATAGTTACGGAAGAATGGGGAAGGGAACAATGGAAACCATTCAATTCCATTCGCGAGATAAATTTGATTTTACAACCGTTTCAAAGCTAACGAATGGAACAGAAAAAATAAGTTCGACCTTGATCCGTAAACTTATACGAGATGGGAATATGGAAAGGTTACCGGACCTTTTGGGACGCTTTTATTCAACAAGTGGAATTGTCATTAATGGTGATAAACGAGGAAGAACGATCGGTTTTCCAACAGCGAATACAGATGTGGATGATGCATTTTTTATTCCCCCCATTGGTGTTTACGCAGTAAAGATTCTTGTTGCTGGTACATGGTACGAGGGAGTTTGTAATATTGGCTATAAGCCAACCTTCAATGAAACACAGGCTCCAAAGCCGTCTGTTGAAGTTCATATTTTTGATTTTGAACAGAATATTTATGGCTATGAAGTCGTGATAGAATGGCATAAGAGAATCAGGGCGGAAAAGAAATTCAATGGGATCGAGGAGCTTGTGCAGCAAATTGAAAAAGACAAGTTAAGTACGCTCGATTATTTTCGTCATATATAAGATCCGTTGTGTAAAGTATGCGAAATATATTGTTTACACTTGCTTTTTGTCATAAAAAGTAGTATTCTAATTAACGTGAATTCATTTCGTACGTAAATATGAATGGACTCACGTATCCATCATGAACCTTTGCTTGGCAAGTCGAGTCACCGACGCTTGCTGAAGCATTCGGGGATTAATTATTTAGGAGGTGAAACGGATGGCAATCACTAAAGAACGTAAGAATGAACTTATCAATGAGTTCAAAACACATGAGAACGATACTGGTTCACCAGAAGTTCAAATCGCTGTCCTTACAGAAGAGATCAACAATTTAAATGGTCACTTACGTACTCATAAGAAAGATCACCACTCACGTCGCGGTCTTTTGAAAATGGTAGGTAGACGTCGTAACCTATTAACTTATCTTCGTAACAAAGACGTTCAACGTTACCGTGAGTTAATCAACAGACTTGGTTTACGTCGATAAGAACTGATGTTAACAAAAGCGGGATTCTTCCCGCTTTTTTGTTAGCATAAATAACTGGAAAAATAATACATAAACTCGTATTTTAAGTCTATAAAAAGATGTACATAATATAAGAATAGCGGATACGGCTTTTATCTATGGAATCATATCATACCGAATTATGATTTTGACCAAAATGATACTATCGACTTCTTCATGCCTACAAGAGTAATGAGATGAAGTTTAAGATAAAATATATTATTGATGAATAAAGTAGAACTAATATAAGCTAAATCTCCCAGGAGTGTTAGTAAGAGAGGGGTTTTTTAAAGAATGGGACAAGAAAAGCAAATCTTTTCCATAGAGTGGGCTGGCCGGCCACTAACCGTTGAAATCGGACAATTAGCTAAACAAGCGAATGGCTCAGCACTAATCCGATATGGAGATACTGCTGTATTAAGTAATGCAACTGCTTCAAAAGAACCGAAGAAACTTGATTTCTTTCCATTAACAGTCAATTATGAGGAAAGATTATATGCAGTCGGGAAAATTCCTGGTGGTTTTATTAAGCGTGAAGGTCGTCCAAGTGAAAAGGCGATATTAGCGAGCCGCTTGATCGATCGTCCAATTCGTCCTTTGTTTGCAGATGGTTTTAGAAATGAAGTCCAAGTAATTAGCATTGTGATGAGCGTTGATCAAGATTGCTCATCTGAAATGGCTGCGATGTTTGGCTCTTCTCTTGCGTTATCGATTTCAGATATTCCGTTTGAGGGACCTATTGCGGGAGTAACGGTAGGGCGTATTGACGGAAACTTCGTTGTTAATCCAAATGTTGAACAAATGGAGAAAAGTGATATCCATTTAGTTGTAGCAGGAACAAAAGATGCGATTAACATGGTTGAAGCAGGAGCAGATGAAGTACCAGAAGAAACAATGCTTGAAGCGATTATGTTTGGACATGAAGAAATCAAACGTTTAATTGCCTTCCAAGAAGAGATTGTTGCAAAAGTGGGCAAAAAGAAGATGGAAGTTACTCTTTTCAATGTCGACGAGCAATTAGAAGCTGAAATTCGTGATGCTTGTGAAAAAGAAATGATTGAAGCGATTCAAGTTCAGGAAAAGCATGCACGTGAAGATGCGATTAAGGAAGTAAAAGATAGAGTGATTGCTAAGTATGAAGAACAAGAAGCGGATGATGATGATCTAAAGCAAGTGAAGCAAATTTTAGACAAGCTTGTAAAAGGTGAGGTACGCCGTTTAATAACAGAAGAAAAAGTACGTCCTGATGGTCGAAATCCAGATGAAATTCGCCCATTATCTTCTGAAGTAGGACTTCTTCCTCGTACACATGGTTCTGGATTATTTACTCGTGGACAAACTCAAGCATTAAGTATTTGTACGCTTGGCGCATTAGGAGATGTGCAGATTTTAGATGGTTTAGGAATCGAAGAAGAGAAACGCTTTATGCATCATTATAACTTCCCAAGCTTTAGTGTTGGGGAAACAGGACCAATTCGCGGACCAGGTCGTCGTGAAATTGGACATGGTGCCCTTGGGGAGCGTGCACTTGATCCAATTATCCCATCAGAAGCCGATTTCCCATATACAATCCGTTTAGTTTCTGAAGTATTAGAATCAAATGGTTCTACTTCTCAGGCAAGTATTTGTGCAAGTACATTAGCGATGATGGACGCCGGAGTACCAATTAAGGCTCCAGTTGCTGGGATTGCCATGGGTCTTGTGAAATCTGGGGAACATTACACGGTTTTAACAGATATTCAAGGAATGGAAGATCACTTAGGAGACATGGACTTTAAAGTTGCAGGTACTTCTAAAGGGGTTACTGCTCTTCAAATGGATATTAAAATTGATGGGTTATCTCGCGAAATTCTGGAAGAAGCATTGCTACAAGCGAAAAAAGGTCGTATGCAAATTCTTGAATCAATGCTTGCTACGATTGCAGAACCAAATAACCAACTTTCTCAATATGCACCAAAGATCTTAACGATGCACATTAATCCAGATAAGATTCGTGATGTTATTGGGCCAAGTGGGAAGCAAATCAATAAAATTATCGAAGAGACAAATGTCAAGATTGATATTGAACAAGATGGTACAGTCTTCATTTCATCTACTCATGAGGAAATGAATCAAAAAGCGAAAAAGATTATAGAAGACATCGTACGTGAAGTGGAAGTTGGCCAAATGTACCTAGGAAAAGTTAAACGAATTGAAAAATTCGGTGCTTTTGTTGAAATCTTTAGCGGTAAAGATGGCTTAGTTCATATTTCAGAATTAGCAGAAGAGCGTGTTGGAAAAGTAGAAGATGTATTATCAATTGGTGATGAAGTACTTGTAAAGGTAACGGAAATTGATAAGCAAGGTCGTGTCAACTTATCCAGAAAAGCTGTTCTAAAAGAGCAACGAGAGCAAAAGGAACAAGCACAGAAGTAAGTGTTTCACTCACGAGTATAGACACAAGTGCTCCTATGCTTACTTGAAAAGTCAGGGGAAGCCCTGACTTTTTATTGTGTTTAAAATGTCTTGTGTAAGTGAGAACTGCTAGTTCTACCTTGTCCTTCCTTCTCATAATTTGTAAGGAAGGAGGCATATGAGATGAAAAAGCTGGTATTTATTGCTATGATTGTTTTACTCGGGGCTCTTATTGTCAATAACTCATTAACTGATCAATATTTAGTTAAATTAAAGGGAGATAGTACTTTTGTCAGTAAAAAGGTTGATCCTTTATATGATGAGATTCAATCTAAGGCAAAAGACTATGAGGTTGCTCCTATAGATGCAAAAATTGATCCCGTTTGGAAGGCGATTCCTGGGATAAATGGTTTGAAGGTTGATGTGGAAGCTTCCTTTGAAAAAATGAAGGATGATGGGAAGTTCAAAAAGGAGAAGCTTGTGTTCACGCAAGTTGAGCCAAAGGTTCATCTCAACGATCTCGCTCCTAATCCCATTTATAAAGGAAATCCGGAAAAACCGATGGTCAGTTTCATCATTAATGTGGCTTGGGGCAATGAATATCTTTCCCCGATTCTTGCGACCTTGAAAAAACATAATGTACACGCCACTTTCTTTTTAGAGGGAAGATGGGTGAAAAATCATCCAGAATTGGCTAAAATGATTTCTTCTGCTGGACACGAGGTTGGGAATCATTCTTATACCCATCCAGATATGAAAAGAATATCGGCAGGGATGATAAGAGAGGAAATCCAAAAGACAAATGACGTCATTAAAGCAACGACAGAAAAGGTACCTATGTGGCTCGCACCTCCAAGTGGAAGTTTTCGTGATGAGGTTGTGAAAATCGCTGCTGAAGAAAAAATGGGAACTGTTTTATGGAGTGTTGATACGATCGATTGGCAAAAGCCTGCACCTGAAGTTCTTATCAACCGGGTAGTCAGTAAGATTCATAATGGGGCAATGGTATTAATGCATCCGACCGATTCAACGGCCAAAGCCCTTGATTCATTAATCAAAGAAATTAAGAACAAGGATTTAGAAATTGATACGGTTTCGGAGTTGTTAAGCGAAGAGAGATAACCATTCCCAAGTTAAATTGGATAAAAGAGGGAAAAATAGACAAGCTAATAAGAAACGATAAAGATTTATATTAGCATCATGTTTTCAAACAGGAGGAATTTGCGTGATTAAGAGATATACTTGTCAAAATGGAGTAAGAATCGTACTAGAAAATATACCTACTGTTCGTTCAGTTGCAATTGGGGTTTGGATTGGAACTGGTTCACGTAATGAGAATCCGGAAAATAACGGGATATCCCATTTTCTTGAGCATATGTTTTTTAAAGGAACTCAGACAAGAACGGCTCGTGAAATCGCTGAATCATTTGATAGTATTGGTGGTCAAGTTAATGCCTTCACTTCAAAGGAATACACTTGCTACTATGCTAAAGTACTAGACAATCATGCGAATTTTGCTCTAGATGTTCTGGCCGATATGTTCTTCCATTCAACTTTTGATGAAGAAGAGCTTAAAAAAGAAAAGAAAGTTGTCTACGAAGAAATAAAAATGTATGAAGATACACCTGATGATATTGTTCATGATTTACTGAGCAAAGCTGTATATGAAAGTCATCCACTAGGGTATCCGATCTTAGGAACAGAAGAGACGTTGGCATCCTTTACAGGAGAGACATTGAAAGAATACATGCACCATACATATACACCTGAAAATGTTGTCATCTCCATTGCCGGAAATATTTCTGAAGACTTCATTTCTGATGTTGAAGAACATTTCGGGAGCTATGAAGGTGGAAAGCAAGAGAAGCCTGAAGCAAAACCAATGTTCCACATGAACCATATGGCCCGCAAAAAAGAGACTGAACAAGCCCATTTATGTATGGGCTTTGAAGGATTGCAAGTAGGACACGAAGATATTTATAATTTGATTGTTCTAAATAATGTGCTTGGTGGAAGCATGAGTTCACGTCTGTTCCAGGACGTTCGTGAACGTAAAGGTCTCGCATATTCTGTCTTCTCATATCATTCATCTTTCCATGATAGTGGGATTGTCACGATTTATGGTGGTACAGGAGCAAAGCAATTGGATGTACTATTTGATACGATTCAAGAAACGCTTGCGAACCTGAAGGCAGAGGGAATTACAGATAAAGAATTAAACAACTGTAAAGAGCAGTTGAAAGGTAGCTTAATGTTAAGCTTAGAAAGTACGAATAGTCGTATGAGCCGCAATGGTAAAAATGAACTGGTATTAAAACGTCATCGTACCCTTGATGAAATTATCCAGGAGATTGACGAAGTCTCTAAAGAGGGCGTAGACAAGTTAGCAAACACGATTTTCACAAATGCCTTTTCGGTATCTCTGATTAGTCCAGAGGGTGAACTTCCAAAGAACATATAAAGATTAACAACCTGCTTAAACAGCGGGTTGTTTTTTTGTGCTATCTACATAAAAAAGGCAAGCAATTTCGCACTTCTACTGCAAAAATTTTGGTCGAGCCTATTCTAAAATTAAACACCGCTTGATACATATATAAGGAGAGAGTTGGAAAAAGGGAGGGGAAGTCTTGAGACTAAGTGAATTAAGCGGCAAAGAAATTGTTGACGTTAAAAAAGCAGAGCGGCTAGGGGTGTTAGGGCAGACAGATTTAGAAATTGATGAGAATAGCGGGCAAATAAGAGCATTGCTAATTCCATCGCTAAAATGGTTCGGGTTTAGACGTCAAGGTGGAGAAGTTCGAGTGCCGTGGCGCCATATTAAGAAGATCGGCACGGATATGATCATTATTGATGTGCCTGGTGATGATATGGATGAGGGCTGATGAGAAAAGTCGAGAACATGACTTTTCTCATCAGCCCTTCTTTTGTTTTAAGGAAGTTCCGGAATTAATGCTTAAAGTTCCGGAATTAATGCATTTTTTCCGGAATTCACCATCAAAATTCCAGAATTCCTACTTTTTGAAAGTGCGTTCAGATTCCCGTTAGAGTCACTTATGCATTTTGGGCACTTCCCCAGTTAAATGTCTAAATTGACAAGAGATTTAGTCGGATAACTCACCGATTTTCTCGTTTTTACATAAGATGTTGAAGTAGTTGATATTTTTTAGAAAAAGTAATTTCATTTTGAATTTATATTCCTGCCTTAGGATTTCAGGGAAAAGAAGGTGAATGTTTTATGCTGACAGGATTGCATTTAGCAGTCATCGGTGGAGACGCAAGACAGCTAGAGATCATCCGTAGATTAACTGAGCTTGATGCAAAACTCTCACTAATAGGATTCGAACAGCTTGATCATGCGTTTACTGGAGCAGTAAAGGAAAAGATGGACGAAGTAGATTTTTCGAATATCGATGCCATTATTCTACCGGTAGCTGGAACAAGTTTAGACGGTCAGGTTGATACGATCTTTTCAAATGAAAAGGTATATTTATCAAAAGAGATATTGTTAGAGACACCGGCACATTGCACAGTTTATTCAGGAATTACGAATTCCTATTTAAGCGGAATTACGAAAAAAGCGGACCGCCGCCTAGTTCAGCTTTTTCAAAGGGATGATGTCGCGATCTATAACTCGATCCCAACAGTTGAAGGGACAATTATGATGGCCATTCAACATACAGACTTTACGATTCATGGTTCAAATGTTCTTGTACTAGGACTTGGTAGAGTGGGGATGACAGTTGCGAGAACCTTTGATGCTTTAGGTGCCCATGTAAAGGTGGGGGCAAGAAAAACAGAACATATTGCGCGTATTACAGAAATGTCGCTTACTCCTTTTCATTTGAAAAATCTCGAAGAACATGTCAAAGACGTTGATATATGTATAAATACGATTCCTCACATGATCGTAACAGCTTCAGTCATTTCGAAAATGCCTTCACACACGTTGGTAATTGATTTGGCATCCAAGCCTGGAGGAACCGATTTTCGATATGCGGAAAAAAGAGGAATTAAAGCATTGCTAGCACCTAGTTTGCCAGGCATAGTAGCACCGAGAACTGCAGGGCAAATATTGGCGAACGTTCTTTCAAGAGTGTTAAAAGAGGATTTACAATCACGAAAGGGGTAAAGAGCATGAGTGTAAATGGTAAAAGAATTGGTTTTGGGTTAACGGGTTCGCATTGTACGTACGATGCTGTTTTTCCAGAAATAGAAAAGCTCGTTAATGCTGGTGCAGAAGTACTGCCCGTCGTTACTCATACCGTTAAAAATACAAATACACGTTTTGGAAAAGGGGAAGATTGGGTACAACGTATTGAGGACTTAACTGGTAATAAAGTAATTGATTCAATCGTAAAAGCAGAGCCGCTTGGCCCCAAAATTCCATTGGATTGTATGGTGATTGCGCCATTAACAGGAAATTCAATGAGTAAATTTGCTAATGCCATGACTGATTCCCCAGTACTGATGGCGGCAAAAGCTACATTAAGAAATCGAAAACCTGTTGTGTTAGGAATATCAACAAATGACGCTCTTGGTTTAAATGGAGTTAATTTGATGAGACTGATGGCAACAAAAAATATTTACTTTATACCGTATGGTCAAGATGACCCCATTAAAAAACCTAACTCACTCGTGGCAAGAATGACGTTATTACAAGATACTGTAGAAGCAGCAATGAACGGGGAACAACTTCAACCAGTGCTTGTTGAACGTTATAAGGATGGAGAATAGCGCCAGTATTTAGTCTTGTATAGCGGCAAGCGGAAATCCCTCATCCAATGACTTGGGAAATGGGCTTTTTTCGGAATATTATATTCTGTTAAAGCTCTCCTCCGTTGCCGCTTATGTATGAATATAGATTTCTGTCTGAATGAAACAAAATTTTATTTCTTTAAAGTATGAATATGGTAAAATAGATCATATTATGATGTAATATTTTTATAAATCTATCGTTCATGACATGCGACAAATCAAAAAATGTCAGATAGTATTACATTATGAAATGAAATCATTTTAATGGAAGGTAAAGTTCATTTTAGCTTCTATTTACGTGTAGCTTACAATTCATATGATGGTAAGAAATAGATGGGAAGGGGAAACAATAATGACAGAAAGAAATGCATTTCATGTAGCAGTGGTTGGAGCAACAGGAGCAGTTGGACAACAAATGCTGAAAACACTTGAAGATAGAAATTTCCCGATTTCAACTTTAACTTTATTATCTTCACCTCGTTCGGCAGGGAAGGTAGTTATTTTTAAAGGACAAGAATATGTCGTTCAGGAAGCAAAGCCTGAGAGCTTCGAAAACGTTGATATCGCACTATTCAGTGCTGGAGGTAGTGTTTCAAAAGAGTTAGCTCCAGAAGCTGTAAAAAGAGGGGCGATCGTGGTCGATAACACGAGCGCTTTTAGAATGGATGAGAATACCCCCCCTTGTTGTGCCAGAGGTTAATGAAGCAGATTTGCATCATCATAATGGAATTATTGCGAATCCAAACTGTTCGACAATTCAAATGGTCGTGGCACTACAACCAATACTCGAAAAGTTCGGTTTGAAAAAAGTAATTGTTTCAACCTATCAAGCTGTTTCTGGTTCTGGAGCACAAGCAGTTGATGAATTATACGAGCAAACAAAAGCTATCATTAATGGTGATAATTATGAGCCAAAGATTTTACCAGTAAAATCAGATAAAAAGCATTATCAAATTGCCTTTAATGCGATTCCTCAAATTGATAAATTTGAAGATAATGGCTATACATTTGAAGAAATGAAAATGATTAACGAAACGAAAAAAATCATGCATTTACCTGAATTAAAGGTCGCAGCAACATGCGTAAGATTACCTGTTGCAACAGGACACTCTGAGTCTCTCTACTTTGAAGTAGAAAAAGAGGGGGTTTCACCAGAGGACATTAAAGCACTATTAAAGGATGCTCCTGGTGTTGTGTTACAAGATGATCCAGAAAATCAAATTTATCCAATGCCTGCTGATTGTGTAGGTAAAAATGATGTATTTGTCGGTCGTATTCGCAGAGACTTAGATGAAGAAGCAGGATTTCATATGTGGGTTGTATCAGATAATCTGTTAAAGGGTGCGGCATGGAATTCTGTGCAAATTGCTGAAAGTTTAATCAAAATCGGACTAGTTAAATAAGTCCGTTAACGAGTTTTCGGGATAGATCGCTTGCAATCAACTAAGAACGAAACAAAGAATATAGAGCCTTTCTAATAATTGAGGTGTTACGATGAAAATGATCGTTCAAAAATTTGGGGGAACTTCTGTAAGAAGCGAGGAGACTCGAGAATATGCAATAAATCATATTCAAAAAGCACTTGCCGATGGATATAAAGTGGTCGTAGTCGTCTCAGCGATGGGACGAAGTGGCGACCCATATGCTACAGATACCCTGCTTTCACTAATAGATGGAGCAAAAACAAAGGTAACGAAACGTGAACAGGATCTTTTACTTTCCTGTGGGGAAGTGATTTCGAGTGTAGTGTTTACAGAAATGCTGCTCAAGAAGGGTGTTAAAGCGACTTCTCTAACAGGTTCGCAAGCAGGATTTCGAACCAACGATGATCACACAAATGCTAAAATTGTAAAAATGGAGTGTGACCGCGTTCTTGAAGAGCTTCAAAACTATGATGTCGTAGTCGTCGCAGGCTTCCAAGGTGCTGCGAAAAATGGAGACACGACAACCATTGGTCGAGGCGGGAGTGACACTTCTGCTTCAGCATTAGGAGCAGCTTTACAAGCAGAGTGGGTTGACATTTTTACCGATGTAGAAGGAATTATGACAGCAGATCCTCGTATTGCTGAAAATGCAAGACCGCTAAGCGTTGTCACCTACAATGAAGTATGTAATCTCGCTTATCAAGGGGCAAAGGTTATTCATCCTCGAGCCGTGGAAATTGCGATGCAAGCAAAAATTCCAATTCGAATTCGATCCACCTATTCGGATAATCCGGGAACGCTTGTGACAACATTAAATCGAAGCAATAAAGGAAGCGATATAAAAGAGCGAACGGTAACAGGAATTGCTCATGTTGCACCTGTCACACAAATTAAAGTGTTGGCTAAAAAGGGCGAATATAATCTTCAAGCAGAAGTGTTTAAGTCCATGGCAAATGAAAAAATAAGTGTCGACTTTATCAATATATCACCTAATGGAGTCGTATATACGGTTACAGATGAGATGAGTGATAAAGCCAAAGAAATTTTAACAGCTATCGGATATGAGCCAGAGTTGGAAAGAAACTGTGCGAAGGTTTCAATTGTCGGTGCTGGGATTGCAGGAGTTCCTGGGATCACAGCTAAGATTGTCACAGCCTTGTCTGAAAAAGGGATAAGAATATTACAATCTGCTGATAGTCACACCACGATCTGGGTATTAGTGAAGCAAGATGATCTGAGTACGGCAGTAAATACACTGCATGATGCGTTTGAGCTTCAAAACGATACGTTTGAATATGAAAGATTAGATTAAAGTTATAAAGTTATTATGAGGTTTTTCCAAAAAGATAGAGGAAGTAGAAGCTTCAAAGCGTGTTAAATGTACACAAGGGAGTGTAAATATGGCTTTATTTGGTAGAGTTTCAACCGCAATGGTAACCCCTTTTGATAACAAGGGACATATTGATTTTGCCAAAACAACTCAGTTGATTCATTATTTGATTGAAAATGGAACGGACTCATTAGTTGTGGCTGGTACAACTGGTGAATCTCCGACATTGACAAAAGAAGAAAAAATTGCACTATTCCAGCATGTGGTAAAAGTTGTTGATAAGCGAATTCCAGTCATTGCTGGAACAGGAAGCAATAACACATATGCGTCCATTGACTTGACAAAAAAAGCAGAACAAATGGGTGTGGATGGGATTATGGTTGTAGCTCCTTACTACAACAAGCCGAACCAAGAAGGTTTATATCAGCATTTTAAAGAAATTGCTGAATCTACCACTTTACCGGTGATGGTCTACAATATACCAAGCCGTTCTGTCGTCAATATACTGCCAGATACGATAATTCGTTTAGCAGAAGTTCCTAATATTGTCGCTGTGAAAGAGGCAAGTGGAGACTTAAATGCGATGACAAAAATTATTGCGAATACGTCAGATGATTTCTTCTTATATAGTGGGGACGATGGCATTGCACTTCCTGTTCTATCCATTGGTGGAACAGGGGTTGTTTCAGTTGCATCCCATATTATTGGAAATGAAATGCAAGAAATGGTTCAAGCGTTTTTGAATGGAGACACTAAGGAGGCAGCAAAGCTCCATCAATCCCTTTTACCAATGATGGAAGGGCTATTTAAGGCACCGAGTCCTGTCCCGGTGAAAACCGCCCTTCAGCTAAAAGGTTTAAATGTGGGCTCCGTTCGATTGCCTTTGGTACCCTTGACAGAGCAAGAGAGAAATGCCCTCATAACATTATTGAATGAGGCGTAATAGTTCTACAAAGCCGACTCAGACGTTGCTTTAAAAGCAGCGTCTGAGTCGGCTTTTTTTTCTTTGTTCCCCCTTGATGGAAAGGAGGCTTAAATAAAATTGGTTGGAAAGGGTTTCAGTTTTCAAGTATAATAATGGTAACTGATCTTGGGTCGGAAACAATAAGTAGGAGGAAGTATGACATTGAACACTAGAAAGAATGAAAGCATCAAGATAACAGCTCTAGGAGGAGTTGGGGAAATCGGCAAAAATATGTACATCGTAGACGTGGATGGAGATTTATTCGTCTTAGATGCAGGTCTTATGTTCCCAGAAAATGAAATGCTCGGAATTGATATCGTAATCCCGGATATGACTTTTCTTTCGCAAAATAAAGATCGGATTAAAGGAATATTTCTATCTCATGGGCACGAGGACCATATTGGGGCATTATCGTATCTTTTACGTCAAGTACAAGCACCTGTATATGGAATGAAGCTAACGATTGCGTTAGCGAAAGCAAAAATGAAAGAGCAAGAATATAAAGGAAAAGTGAATTTTATTGAAATTCAATCTGATACAATTGTAAATTTTGATACGGTTACAGTCTCTTTTTTCAAAACGAATCATAGTATCCCTGATTCAGTTGGTATTGCCATACATACATCAGAGGGAGCGGTTGTCTACACGGGTGACTTTAAATTCGATCAGGCTGCAACAGAGCTCTACAAACCCGAAATAGGGAAGATGGCTGCTTTAGGTGAAAAAGGGGTTCTTTGCTTACTTTCGGATAGTACAGATGCTGAAAAACCAGGTTATACTCCGTCAGAATCTATCATTGTCAGAGCGATGAAGGATGTCTTTTATAATGCGAAAGGGAGAATCATTGCGGCATCTTTTGCATCTGATTTAAACCGAATTCAACACATTTTTGATGCTGCCTATGATAGTAGAAGAAAGATTGTTGTAGTAGGAAAAAGTTTACAGCAAGTATTTGATATAGCGATCGAACTAGACTATCTTCATGTCCATCATGAATTAATCATTCCAATTGATGAATTGAAGGATTATGAAGATGATGAAATGGTCATATTAGCAACAGGAATGCAAGGAGAGCCGCTTGAAGCCTTGCAAAAGATGGCGAAAGGGCAACATCGTCATGTAAATGTCCAAAAAGGTGACACCGTCCTTATTGCCGCATCACCATTACGTGGTGGAGAAGTTTTTACGTATAAAACCATTGATATGTTAAGCCGTGCAGGTGCAAATGTCATTTCCGGTAGACGTATGGTCCATACATCTAGTCATGGAAGTGAAGAAGAGCTTAAATTTATGATTAATATGATGAACCCGAAATATTTCGTTCCAGTACACGGAGAATATCGTATGTTGAAAGCTCATAGTAAAATTGCGAAAGAATGTGGGATTACCGATGATCGAATTGCAATGATCGATAAAGGGGAAGTCCTCGAAATTAAGCCGGAGCATGTTAAAATTACCGGAAAAGTAGCAGCTGGCAATGTATTGGTTGATGGAAGTGGCATTGGGGATGTTGGGAATATTGTTCTTAGGGATCGAAAGCTATTATCACAAGACGGTGTTTTGATTGTCGTTGTCACTCTCAATAAGGCTGAAAAGAAAATTTCTGCAGGTCCAGAAATCATTTCCCGTGGTTTTGTGTATGTTCGTGAGTCGGAAGAACTCATGGGAGAGTCAGTAAAACTTGTAAAAGGAATTGTAGAAAAGAATATAAGCCGCGAGTTTTTTGATTGGGCTAGCATTAAGCAAGATATGAGAGATGGGTTAAATCAATTTTTATATGAAAAAACAAAGCGTAGACCGATGATCATGCCAATTATTATGGAAATTTAGAGGGTGTCCCAATGGGACCCCTCTTTTTTGCATGATTTCGTATGTAAGGTCCAATACTAACAGTAGATTTTTAAGCTTTTTATGAAGAAGGGAGATTTTTTAATGGCTCAAAATCGTAAGTATACAAATGAACAAGAAGAGGGGCAGGAACAACCAAAAGAGGATAAGCCATCCCCATTAATGGAGAAAATCCAACAGCTTGGACAAACAAATGTCCCTCAGCTCTCGCAAGATTCAAAAATTCATTGCTTAACGATCGTCGGACAAATCGAAGGCCATCTCCAGTTGCCTCCTCAAAATAAAACGACCAAATACGAACATCTTATTCCACAGTTAGTCGCGATTGAGCAAAACCCAAAAATTGAAGGAGTATTAGTGATCCTCAATACGGTGGGAGGAGATGTTGAAGCTGGGTTAGCGATCTCAGAAATGCTTGCATCTTTGTCAAAGCCTTCTGTTTCAATCGTTTTAGGTGGGGGGCATTCGATCGGGGTTCCGATTGCAGTATCCTGTGACTATTCGTTTATTGCAGAGACAGCGACAATGACGATTCATCCGATTCGATTGACAGGTCTAGTCATTGGAGTGCCACAAACATTTGAGTATTTAGATAAAATGCAAGAAAGAGTGGTTCGTTTCGTTACTAGACATTCGAACATTACAGAAGAAAAGTTTAAAGATTTGATGTTTGAAAAAGGGAACTTAACAAGAGATATTGGTACGAACGTGATTGGAACAGATGCAGTTAAGTACGGATTAATTGATGAGATAGGTGGAATTGGTCAAGCAATGAAAAAGCTTGATGAGTTGATCGAAATGAATAAGGATCAAAAAGAGGAGTTGATCCAATGATTTTATATACGATGATGCCTCAGGAACTTATTTTTCCTAGTGATGAAAATGAATTTGCTAGGCAGATACAAGTCCTTCGTGACGGTATTCCGTTGATTGTTGAAGAGACAGAGGACAACAAGTATCGGGTGGTCCGAAACCTTAGCAGTGATCCAAATCATTATCTTGATCAACGTTATACTCCTGGAGCGATGTTTTCGATGTATTAATGCCGAAGAACGATGGTATTAGCAAAAAGACTTATGGTATAATAGGTTCACCTCAAGATAAAAAGCAGCCATTTCGGCTGCTTTCGTTTTGAAAATATAAGGCTGTTTTCATACGGGCAGAGTTTTCAGGAAATGGTCACCATTTCGATTTATACGTAGCACCGTACCACGGATGGAATAAGCACTCTCTTTTCGCTGTTTTTTTGTGGATCGATCGCAACATGGTTTTTAGAAAAGAGACAAATATAACTACAAGATAAAAGGTGATTGGATGGCAAAAAGAAAACGTAGAAGAAGCACAAAACAAAATACCCAATTTAAGCGAACCATTCGCTTCGAGTTGATTGGTCTTATTTTAATTACATTAGCAGCCATTTCAATTGCAGGATTAGGAGCTGTCGGAAGAGCAATTGTGTTATTTTACCGCTTTTTCACTGGCGAATGGTTTATGTTATTTTTATTAGCTTTAGTCGTATTAGGTGGATATTTTATATGGAAGAGAGAAATTCCAAACTATTTTCATCGGAGATTGGTTGGAATTTATTTAATTATTGCTTCCCTCCTACTATTAAGTCATGTCACATTGTTTAATAATCTATTAAATGATGGCAAGTTTGACGATCCAAGTGTGATTAAAAATACGTGGGAATTGTTTTGGATGGAAGTGAATGGAGAAACGAGTACGACTGATTTAGGCGGCGGCATGATCGGTTCTATACTCTTTGCCTTATTTTATTTTTTATTTGATGAAGCAGGTTCAAAAATGATAGCGGCAGTACTTATCATCATTGGTATTGTCCTTTTAACAGGGAAAACATTTGGAGATGCAGCGGCAAAGATGATTGTTGCGATAAGTGGCTTTATGAAAGATCAATGGAAGAAGTTTATCGATGATCTAAAATCTTCAAAAGAAAAGAGACAAGCTAGGAAAGAAGCTGCTCGAGCAAATGCAGAAAGAAACGCAGCCGAAGTGCAAGAAGAGGAAACGGTTATTCCAATGGCAAATGAATCTAATCGAAATGAACTAGCACAGCCAGAACCAATTATTTCAAGTTTTGCAGAAAGAGCTTACGTTCAGCATGATGAAGATATACATAGAGAAGCGCAGTCTGGAAATGTTAAAAAAGAGACGGAGACGCCAGAGGAAGACGAGGCCTTAGCCCCGACGATTACGTTTACAGAAGTAGAGAATGTAGATTATGAGCTTCCGCCGATTAAATTATTGAAGCTTCCTAGACATACGGATCAGAGCGGGGAATACGAGCTGATTCATGCCAATGCTGCGAAGCTAGAACGAACATTCCAAAGTTTTGGCGTAAAGGCAAGAGTTACCCAAGTTCATTTAGGTCCAGCCGTTACGAAGTATGAGGTTCATCCTGATGTAGGAGTCAAAGTGAGCAAAATTGTGAGCTTAAGTGATGATTTAGCTCTCGCTTTAGCAGCAAAAGACATCCGGATTGAAGCACCGATTCCTGGTAAATCAGCAATCGGAATTGAAGTGCCTAACTCAGAAGTGGCTATGGTCTCTTTGCGAGAGGTGCTAGAGTCGAAACAAAATGATAAACCAGATTCCAAGCTGATGATCGGGTTGGGAAGGGACATAACCGGAGAAGCAGTCCTTGCTGAATTAAATAAAATGCCCCATTTACTTGTTGCTGGGGCAACAGGTAGCGGAAAAAGTGTATGTATAAACGGCATTATAACGAGTATTCTTATGCGCGCAAAACCGCACGAAGTAAAGCTGATGATGATTGACCCGAAAATGGTTGAACTGAATGTTTATAATGGCATTCCTCATCTCCTTGCACCAGTAGTGACAAATGCGAAAAAAGCTTCACAAGCCCTGCAAAAAGTGGTTAGTGAAATGGAACGTCGTTATGAGCTGTTTTCACATACCGGTACACGAAATATTGAAGGCTATAACGAGTATATGAAGAAACATAACGCTGAGGCAGATGCCAAACAGCCATTATTGCCTTATATTGTCGTCATTGTGGACGAGCTTGCCGATTTAATGATGGTAGCATCTTCTGATGTCGAAGATGCGATCACACGTCTTGCACAAATGGCTCGTGCTGCGGGAATACATCTCATCATTGCGACGCAAAGACCATCTGTTGATGTCATCACAGGTGTGATCAAGGCAAATATCCCATCGAGAATTGCTTTTGCTGTTTCTTCTGCAACAGATTCTAGAACGATTCTAGACATGGGCGGGGCAGAAAAGTTACTAGGACGAGGCGATATGCTCTTTTTACCAGTAGGTGCATCAAAGCCGATTCGTGTCCAAGGCGCCTTCCTTTCAGATGATGAGGTGGAAGAGATCGTGGACTTTGTGATCGATCAACAAAAAGCACAATATCAAGAGGAAATGATTCCAGATGACATACCAGAAACAACATCTGAAGTAGAAGATGAACTCTACAATGAAGCGGTGGAATTAATTCTTGAGATGCAGACCGCATCGGTATCGATGCTTCAAAGAAGATTTCGCATTGGCTATACTCGGGCTGCCAGATTGATTGATGAAATGGAGCTTAGAGGGGTGGTAGGCCCGTATGAAGGGAGTAAGCCTCGTGCCGTATTGATGGATAAGCCATCAGAAGAGGCAAGTTCTTAAATACGTTATACTATTGTAATCCCTTCCTTTTTTCTGGTAGGGTTCACAGTAAGTATTTATCAATGCTGAGTTTTGTAAATATTTCTGACGTAAAATTTGTAGAATCTTGTCATTCTCTATTTATTTATGACTTGAAAAATGGTATAGTATTTTCGATTAGTAGGAATGATTATACATCAGAGGTCTGATGTCTTGGAGAAAATTGGTTGGGGGAAGCAAAGATGTCCATCAAATCAGATAACAGACATTTATATTTACAGGTGATTGATCGGATTAAGCAGGATATCGAAAAAGGAATCTATAAAGAGAAAGAACAGCTGCCCTCTGAATTTGACCTTGCCAAGCTTTTAGGGGTTAGCAGGGCGACATTAAGAGAAGCACTGCGGATTCTTGAAGAGGAGAATGTGATCATCCGTCGCCATGGGGTGGGGACATTCGTCAATGCTAAGCCTTTGTTTTCTTCTGGAATTGAACAGCTTAATAGTGTAACAAATATGATTGTTCAAGTCGGAATGAAGCCTGGTACCATTTTTCTAAGCTCAGATACTCAAAGTGCAACCGAAGAGGATATTCGTCGCTTTTCATGTTCTGAAGATGATGAAATTTTTGTGATGGAAAGAGTTCGCACTGCAAATGGAGAACCAGTCGTCTACTGTATGGATCATGTACCACATCATTATTTACCGAAAACCTTTTCTCATGAGAAGGAATCGATTTTCCATGTTTTAGAAGAGACTGCACAGAGAAAAATTACATATGCCATTGCAGAAATTGAACCGCTTGGATATCATGAACGAATTTCACCAATACTAGAGTGTGACCCGGAAACAGCCTTGCTTGTACTAAAGCAAATGCATTTCGATGAAAATGACGAACCTATTCTGTATTCGGTCAATTACTTTCGAGCAGACAAATTCAGCTTCCATGTTTTAAGGAAAAGGATATAAGTTGAAGGAGTCCCGAGATGTTAATCTACTAAATCAACTATATAGGGGGTACAAACCTTGAAAAAGCGTAAATTTGGATTAGCTTTATCTCTCGTACTTGCTGCAGGAACAATCTTAGGTGCTTGTGGAAACAAAGATGAAGAACAAGGCGGCGGAGATGGAGGAACTGCAACAGAAGCTCCAGACTTCAAAGTAGGTCTTGTAACTGACACTGGTGGGGTAGATGATAAATCATTTAACCAATCTGCTTGGGAAGGTTTAAAAAAGTTTGCTGAAGAAAAAGGACTTAAAGAAAATGAAGGTTACCGTTACCTTCAATCAGAAAAAGAAGCAGATTATATCCCGAACTTAAGTCAATTTGCTGAAAATGGTTTTGATGTAACATTTGCTGCAGGATTCTTACTTGAGGATGCTGTACAAACTTCTGCAGAACAAAACGAAAATGGACACTTTGCTTTAATCGATAGCCTTTTAGCAGATGAGAATGGCGAGACAGTTTGGTTAAATAACGTCGCTAACGTTACGTTTGACGAACATACTGGCTCATTCTTAGTTGGTGTCATTGCTGCAAAGCATACGAAATCTAAGAAGCTTGGATTTGTTGGAGGCGTTGATTCGCCGCTAATTAAGAAATTTGAAAACGGCTTTAAAGCTGGTGTTAAATCAGTTGACCCTACGATTGAAGTAGTTGTTCAATATGCTGGTGACTTTAACAAGCCTGAAAATGGTACAAGTATCGCTTCCACAATGTATAGCGGTGGAGTAGACATTATTTATCACGCTGCTGGTGGAACGGGTAACGGAGTATTCACTGAAGCGAAAAACCGTAAAGCAAACGGTGACGACGTATGGGTAATCGGTGTAGACCGTGACCAACATGAAGAAGGACTTCCAGAAAACGTAACATTAACTTCAATGGTAAAACGTGTTGATAATGCTGTTTATGAAATTTCGAAGATGGCATTAGATGGAAACTTCCCAGGTGGAAAAGAAACCGTATTTGGACTTGCTGAAGATGGTGTAGGAATCGCGCCTACAACGGAAAACGTGAGCCAAGAAGCAATAGATTTGGTTGAAGAGTTCAAGCAAAAGATCCTTGATGGAGAAATTGAAGTACCTAAAACTGACGAAGAATTTGAAGCATTCGAAGCTTCTTTATAAAATGTAAAAAAGTTAAGGCTAGTGGAAACACTCACTAGCCTTACTTTTCCGTAAAGCGTTCGCTGGAAAGAATTACATGTTATTGTCTCATTTGTTCTATAGCCTGTCTGTAGAATAAATGAGCCAATAAACAACCAGATGATCACGTACATAAAATTATTGATACTCAAGTTCGAAAAATGAAGGTGCACGTTTGAAAATCGATTGTTGTTTAAAAGGATCTAATCAAGATAATTATTTCCATTCAAATAGGGAGTGATATTGGTGGAATACGTAATCGAAATGAATGGCATTCGAAAAGAGTTTCCAGGCATTGTTGCAAACGATAATATTACCTTACAAGTAAAGCAGGGGGAAATACACGCTTTACTTGGTGAAAATGGTGCTGGGAAATCTACCTTGATGAATGTTCTTTTCGGTTTATATCAACCGGAAAAAGGAGAAATAAAGGTAAAGGGTCAGCCTGTAAATATTACTGATCCGAATGTAGCCAACCGTTTAGGTATCGGTATGGTACATCAGCATTTTATGTTGGTCCATAATTTTACGGTCACGGAGAACATTATTCTAGGCAGTGAGCCTACAAAAGCAGGAAAAATCAATATTAAAGATGCGGCAAAAAAAGTTGAAGAACTTTCAAAGAGATACGGCTTAGCTGTAGATCCCTATGCGAAAATTGAAGATATTTCAGTTGGAATGCAGCAAAGGGTTGAAATTTTGAAGACTTTATATCGTGGTGCAGAAATTCTTATTTTTGATGAACCAACAGCTGTTCTAACACCACAGGAAATTAAAGAACTCATTCAAATAATGGATAAGCTTGTTGCTGAAGGAAAATCCATTATTTTAATTACACACAAACTAAAAGAAATCATGGAAGTGTGTGATCGCTGTACCGTTATCCGTAAAGGAAAAGGGATCGGAACAGTTAATGTCTCGGAAACGAATCCAGATGAGTTAGCAGCGCTAATGGTAGGTCGTGAAGTTCATTTTAAAGTTGATAAAGAACTGGCCCAACCAAAAGACGTTGTTTTAGAAATCAAGGATTTAGTCGTTACAGATGCGAGAAATATTGCAAGTGTTAACGGTCTTGACTTAGAAGTCAAAGCTGGAGAAATTTTGGGGATTGCCGGTGTTGATGGAAACGGTCAATCAGAACTTATAGAGGGAATTACTGGTCTTAGAAAGATAAAATCAGGAGCCATCAAAATAAATGGCAAGGAAACAACTCATTTGTCAACACGAAAAATTACTGAAACAGGGATTGGACATATTCCTGAGGATCGTCATAAGCACGGATTAGTGCTAGATTATTCAGTAGGTGAAAACATCGTCTTACAAACATATTATCAAAAACCATACTCGAATTCTGGAATTCTAAATTATAGCAAGATCTATGAGAAGGCAAAGGCATTAATTGCTGAGTACGATGTGCGAACTCCTTCTGAGTACACCCCTGCCCGAGCCTTATCTGGTGGTAACCAACAGAAGGCGATTATCGCGCGAGAGGTTGACCGTAGTCCAAGTTTGTTAATTGCTGCTCAACCAACAAGGGGATTAGATGTTGGGGCAATAGAATTTATTCATTCTAAGTTAATTGAGGAACGAGACAAAGGCAGAGCAGTGCTGTTAATTTCGTTTGAACTTGATGAAATCATGAATCTAAGTGATAGAATTGCCGTTATCTACGAAGGTAAAATCGTTGATGTAGTAGACCCTAAAGATACTACAGAGCAAGAGTTAGGGCTATTAATGGCTGGAGGTAAGAGAGAAAGAGAAGGTGTTTCATAATGCAAAAGCTCCTCAAAAATGACAAGTTATTTAATATTATCGTTCCCATTTTTTCTGCCATTTTAGGGATGCTTGTGGGAGCGATCATCATGCTATTGGGTGGTTACGACCCAGTATCAGGCTTTAGTGCTCTATTTCAAGGGATGTTTGGAAGCCCTAAAAATATCGGTGAAATGATTCGAGCTGCTTCACCACTCATCCTTGCTGGACTAGCAGTTGGGTTCGCCTTTAAAACGGGTTTATTTAATATTGGAGTTGAAGGGCAATTACTAGTTGGTTGGCTTGCCTCTGTATATGTCGGCTACGCCTTCAATTTACCTGCTATTATCCATGTTCCTGTAGCTATTTTAGCTGCTGCTATCGCAGGTGGAATATGGGGAATGATTCCTGGATTTTTAAAAGCAAGATTTAAAGTCCATGAAGTTATTGTCACGATCATGTTAAACTATGTTGCTCTATACACTACAGCAGATATTATTAAAAGATACTTATACGCCGGTAATGAAAAATCGTATAAAATTCAAGACTCGGCATCCCTATCTTCTGGATTTTTAGCGGATCTAACGGACGGTTCTCGCCTTCATTGGGGAATTTTAGCGGCAATCCTTATGGCTATTATTATGTGGTTTATTTTAGAAAAAACGACAACTGGATATGAGCTAAAAGCAGTCGGATTTAACCGTCATGCCTCTCAATATGCTGGTATGAATGTTTCCAAAAATATCGTTCTTTCGATGACGATCTCAGGTGGATTTGCAGGGATTGCCGGAGCCATGGAAGGCTTGGGGACATTCCAAAATATGACTGTTCTGTCTGCATTTACAGGGACAGGATTTGATGGAATCGCAGTCGCTCTTTTAGGTGCAAATAACCCATTCGGAATTATTATAGCCGGTATTCTATTTGGAGGGTTAAATACAGCGGCGCCGCAAATGAATTTCAATGCCAATGTCCCTTCAGAGGTTGTAGAAATTATCATTGCCTTAATCATTTTCTTTGTTGCATCAAGTTATCTCATTCGCTTGATTTTAACACGCTTTAGCAAGGAGGGGAAATAACATGAGCTTTTTAGATATTTTGGTGATTATTATTCCCGCTACGTTATATACAGCTGCCCCTCTTATATTTACAGCTCTTGGTGGAGTAATGAGTGAACGCTCAGGTGTTGTTAATATTGGACTTGAAGGACTTATGCTCTTTGGAGCCTTTGCTGGTGTCGTTACAACATTGACTCTTCAAGACAGTGTTGGTGCTGCAGCACCGTGGATAGCGATCGTCGTTGCTGCGATTGCTTCAGGGATTTTCTCTCTTGTACATGCCGTTGCCAGTATTACATTTCGTGCAGATCAAACGGTATCTGGTGTAGCGATTAACATGTTAGCTGCTGGGCTCACGCTATTCTTAATCAGAAGAATTTACAATAAAGGACAAACTGATTTTGTGGATTACCGTATTAATAAAGAAGATGTTCCATTTTTATCTGACATTCCTGTTATCGGGGACATATTCTTTTCGCGTATTCCTTATACATCCTATATTGCTATTATATTCGCCATTTTAGTTTGGTATATCATTTTTAAAACTCCATTTGGATTGCGTCTTCGTTCTGTCGGGGAACATCCAATGGCTGCTGACACGATGGGGATTAATGTGAATCGGATGCGTTATATTGGAGTTGTATTATCAGGGGTTTTTGCAGGGATTGGTGGTTCAGTTTATGCCCTATCTATTTCGGGAAACTTCACAGGACATACAATTGCAGGTCAAGGTTTCTTGGCGTTAGCTGCCATGATTTTCGGTAAATGGCATCCAATCGGGGCAATGGGAGCTGCACTATTCTTTGGTTTTGCTACGTCCTTAAGTATTACAGGAGCACAAATTCCATTGCTTCAGAATATACCATCTGTATTCTTAATCATCGCACCATATGTGCTAACCATTTTAGCTTTAACTGGTTTCGTTGGACGTGCAGATGCCCCAAAGGCTTCTGGCATACCATATGTAAAAGGACATCGTTAATATACATCGTAGACCTGACATTTGTCAGGTCTTTTTTGATCCGATACTTGTCTCCTACTTGAAATGGAAAATAGCGGCAAGGTATAGTAGAAATAACTTCTTGAAAAGTTAAGAAATAATATTGGGTATGATAAGTAAGGAGTATGTTTGATGCTAAGGAGGAAGAATACATGGCAGTAATATCGGAAACGGTTAAAGAAATGCAAGGTTACAATCTTCATATAGTAAAAACGGAAAAGTACAAAACAAACACTCTTGTTTGGAAGATGAAAGCACCTTTAAGTAAGGATGACGTCACATTACGTGCATTATTACCTTATGTATTACAAAGCAATTCAAAAGCATATCCTACATCAACTGAGCTAAGAGCTTATTTAGATGAACTTTATGGAGCTAGCTTCTATGTCGATCTAGCCAAAAAAGGGGATTATCATGTCATTAGTTTTGCCCTTGAAATGGCAAATGAAAAATTCTTATCAGATAAAACCCCGTTGTTGAAGACAGGTCTAGAATTTTTATCAGAAATTTTATTGAATCCCAATGCTAGAGATGAAGCATTCGATCAAGAGACAGTTGAAAAGGAAAAGCGTACTCATAAACAAAGAATACAATCTAGTTATGATGATAAAATGAAATACTCAAGTACAAGATTGGTCGAAGAAATGTGTAAAGGGGAAAGATATGCCCTTCACGTTCATGGTGAAATGGATGAAGTCGATCGAATCACAGCTGAAAGCTTATTTGCCTACTATAAGAAGGCGTTTGCTGAGGATGAAATGGACTTATATGTTATTGGCGATGTTTCAGAAGAAGAAGTTGTATCAAATCTTAAGGAAAAAATGAAATTTGTGCCACGTCAACCAAAGCTTGTGGAGAGAAGCGATATAACAGGAGAACGAGAAGTCAATACGATCAATGAGGTACAAGATGTGAAGCAAGGAAAGCTGAATATCGGTTTTCGGACGAATGTACGCTATGGGGATGAGGACTATTACGCTCTTCAAGTTTTAAATGGAATTTATGGTGGCTTTTCGCATTCTAAACTATTTATTAATGTCCGCGAAAAAGCAAGCTTGGCCTATTATGCAGCTAGTCGCTTGGAAAGCCATAAAGGTTTAATGATGGTTATGTCAGGAATAGAGCATAAAAATTATGAACAGGCAGTAACGATTATTAATGAACAAATGACAGCTATGAAAAACGGCGATTTTTCCGATCAAGAATTGTCTCAAACAAAAGCAGTTATTCGCAATCAACTTCTAGAAACGATTGACACAGCAAGAGGAATGGTTGAAGTTTTGTATCACAATGTCGTTTCACAAAAAGAAATTACATTAGATTACTGGATGGAGCAAATGGATCAAGCGACAAAAGAAGACATCGTTCAAGTGGCTCAGAAGATTCAACTGGATACGGTTTACTTTTTAACGGGACAGGAGGTGGCTAAATAATGGAGAAAATTACATTTGAGCAATTACAAGAAGAGCTTTATTATGAGAAATTAGCGAATGGGTTAGATGTCTATATCCTCCCGAAGAAGGGATTTAATAAAACGTATGCAACCTTTACGACAAAGTATGGCTCTGTTGATAATCACTTTATTCCTCTCGGTAAGGATCAATATGTAAAGGTACCAGATGGAATTGCCCACTTTTTAGAGCATAAGTTGTTTGAAAAGGAAGATGGCGATGTCTTCCAGCAATTTAGTCGCCAAGGTGCGTCCGCCAATGCATTTACATCTTTCACGAGAACAGCCTACCTATTTTCCAGCACGTCTGACGTGGAATTGAATCTAGAGACATTAATGGATTTTGTCCAAGAACCATACTTTACAGAAAAGACGGTGGAGAAGGAAAAAGGAATTATCGGTCAAGAAATTACGATGTACGATGATAATCCAGATTGGCGCTTATACTTTGGTTTGATTGAAAATCTTTATCAAAACCATCCTGTGAAAATTGACATTGCCGGTACGATCGAATCGATTTCGCATATCACGAAAGATATGCTGTATGAATGTTATAACACCTTTTATCATCCGAGCAATATGCTATTATTTGTTGTTGGGCCAGTCGAAGTTGAGCAGATCATGAATCAAATTAAAGAAAACCAGGAAAAAAAGCCATTCGAATCCCAACCCGAAATTAAACGTCGATTTGAGCCTGAAATCAAAGAAGCGAACGAAACAAAGAAAGTTCTTGAAATGAATGTACAAACACCAAAATGTCTACTTGGGATTAAGGCCCTTCACGATCAACAAAGTGGCATGGAGATGCTTAAAAATGAGTTAACGACAAATGTTTTATTAGATATGCTTTTTGGAAAGAGCTCAGCTAATTATGATACGTTGTATAATGAAGGGTTAATTGATGATACATTTTCCTATGATTACACACAAGAACATGGCTTTGGCTTTGCGATGATTGGTGGAGATACTAGCAATCCAGAACAGTTAGTTGAAAGATTAAAGGGGATGCTTTTTGCCGCTAAAGATAGTGGTTTAGCCGAAGAAATGTTAGAAAGAACGAAGAAGAAGAAGATCGGTGGATTTTTACGAGCGGTAAACTCACCTGAATTTATTGCTAATCAATTTACAAGATATGCATTCAATGAGATGAATCTCTTTGATGTCGTACCAACGTTAGAAAAAATTACGATTGACGATGTACAAAAAGTGGCGAATGAATTTATCTCTGAAGAGCGTTTTTCTGTGTGCCAAGTAGTTCCAAAAAAGAATTAAGTGTGCTTCATAGGTAGGGAGTAGGTAGGAAGTAAGATGAAAAAATATGCGTTAGTAACAGGAGCAAGTGGGGGAATCGGGCGAGCAATTGCTCTTAATTTAGCGAAAGAAGGCTATAATCTTTACTTGCATTACAATAAAAATAAACAGTCTATTCAACAGTTGCTGGAGGAGCTGTCAGTTTTTGATGGGGAATATGTTCCGATACAAGCGGATTTATCCTCTAATAGTGGTTACCAAAAGCTCGTTTCTCATATCTTCTCAATTGATGTCATTATCCATAATAGTGGCATGGGACAATACGGCCTTCTCGTTGACTTAGAAGAAGAAGAGGCGCAAAAGCTCATTACAACTCATGTCACGAGTCCATTGTTGATGACGAAAGAACTACTTCCTAAAATGCTCTCGAAGAAAAGTGGCAACATTATTGTTGTATCTTCTATTTGGGGGCAAACAGGAGCTGCGTGTGAAGTGGCTTATTCAACTGTAAAAGGTGCTCAAATTTCCTTTGTGAAAGCACTTAGTAAAGAAGTGGCTCTTAATGGGATTAGGGTAAATGGAATCGCTCCAGGGGCGATCAAGACGCCGATGATTACGACTTTTTCAGAGCAAGAACTCGAAACCATTGCTGAAGACATTCCGATGGGACAATTGGGAAAACCTGAACACATTGCTGATACAGTGTCGTTTCTTCTATCTGAACGTTCCGCTTATATTACTGGTCAAATTATCGCAGTAAATGGCGGCTGGTATATGTGAATTTTGTTTGAAAAAGATCTAAACGATGTATAAGATTCTTATCAAGTATGCAAAATAACCACGTAATACATTTAAGGAGGTTATTTTATGTCTGTACTTGATAATTGGAACCAATGGAAAGACTTTTTAGGAGATCGACTTCATCAGGCTCAAGGTGAAGGCGTGAATCAAGAGGTTATTAGTGATATTGCTTATCAAGTTGGAGATTACTTAGCAAAGCAAGTCGACCCAAAGAACGAGCAAGAAAGAATTCTATCAGATCTTTGGTCTGTTGCAACACCTGAAGAACAACATGCGATTGCAAATGTAATGGTTAAATTAGTTCAAAATAATGGGAATTCTTAAAAGTTAATATTCTGCATCAAGAGAGGCAATGCCTCTCTTTTTAATCGTTGTAGGAGATTATGAAAAGCAATTATATGATATTTCATACGAAGAAAACGCTCTTTTGCAAGATGATCTAAATAAAATTGGTTTGATTTGCTTTAATCTTAAACTTGAACTTGTTTTTTCCTTTCATATTCATAGAAAATCCTTTATTATAGTAGCTAGATGAATTTGCTTAATTTTGGTGAATTTGTCGAATAAGAGAATAATTTGGAGAATGCCAATATCTGCTCTTTCCAAGCTGATAACGTATATACGATAAATGGACCTTATGATCACCTTGGAACAGGCGCTCCTTATTTCTACTTCTAAGGAGGTTTCCATGGAAAAGCAAGAATGGTACTTAGAATATGAAATAACAACAAATCGCCCTGGATTACTTGGTGATATTTCGTCATTATTAGGAATGCTCTCGATAAATATCGTGACAATTAATGGGGTTGATCAAGGCCGACGAGGGCTGTTAATTTTAGCTAAAAACCATGATCAAATCGTTAGACTTGAGTCTATTTTACATACAATGGATACAATAAGAGTAATTAAGCTTCGAGTTCCTAAGCTAAGGGATCGATTGGCTGTTCGACACGGACGATACATACAAAGAGATGCAGATGATAAAAAAACTTTCCGTTTTGTTCGTGATGAACTTGGATTATTAGTTGATTTTATGGCAGAATTATTTAAAAAGGATGGCCACAAACTGATTGGTATTCGAGGGATGCCAAGAGTCGGAAAAACAGAGTCTGTAGTGGCTGCCAGCGTGTGTGCAAATAAGAGATGGCTATTCGTATCATCTACTTTACTGAAACAAACAATCCGCAATAAACTAATTGAGGATGAATACAGTGAAGATAATCTATTTATCATTGATGGCATTGTTTCAACGAGGCGTGCTAACGAGCGACATTGGCAATTAGTGAGAGAGATTATGCGACTTCCTGCTGTAAAAGTTGTGGAACATCCTGATATATTTGTCCAAAATACGGAATATACTTTGGATGATTTCGATTATATTATTGAACTTCGAGACGATCCAGAGCAAGAAATTACATACGAAATTGTTGAAAAAAATAATATGTTTTCAGACTCCGATTTTGGTGGGTTTGATTTTTAGACAATGTTTTTAAATTCATCTCAAAAAATAAGATAGAGGGTTAAAATTGTATGTCAAAAAAACAGTCCTAGGTGTGGAAATGGGATCGGTTTTCATAGACATATCATGAAATTTACTCAGTTGGAAGGTGTTACAAATTGACAGAACTAGGGAATCGATTGAAGGAAGCTCGTCTTGAAAAAGATATGAGCTTAGATGATTTACAAGCAGTGACAAAAATTCAAAAAAGATATTTAGAGGGAATAGAAGAAGGAAACTATAGTATGATGCCAGGACCATTCTATGTCCGAGCGTTTATAAAGCAATATGCAGAAGCAGTCGAGTTAGAGCCAGAAGAGCTGTTTGAGCAATATCAAGCAGATGTCCCAGCTTCTTTCAAAGATGATATTCCAGAAAAACTTTCCCGGGTTCAAAATCGAAAAACGATCTCTGGTGGGAACTCGAAATTCTTTGATATCCTTCCGAAAATATTAGTGTTTCTCTTTATTATTGGTGCCCTCGCTGTCATTTGGTATTTTTATCCGAAAGATGGAGGAAATGAGGCTAATGATCCTGTAGAAAATAATACGGGTGGTAGTGCCTCTTATGAAGAAGCGGAGAATTTAACTCGCGAACCAGGAGAAGAGAATCCTGTTGAAGAAGATGTTACTGAAGAAGATCCGGAAGAAACGGAGGTAGTGGAAGAAGAACCAGTACCTGAACAAGAAATTACAGTAGCTGAATCGGAAGGGAAAAAAACGACTTATCAACTTCAAAATGCTGAACAATTTGTATTAAAGGTTGTTACCACTAGTGAAAGTTGGGTCGAGATAAAGAATGGTGCTGGACAATCATTCTTCAAGGGTATGCTTAGCACGAAAGAGAATGCGACAGACAATCATACAGAAGATGTATCAAACGAAGATGAAGTAGTCATTAGGGTAGGGAATTCAAAAAACACTGAGATCTATGTGAATGATGCATTAATCGAGTACGTGAATACGACTGATCACGTTCAAGACATTACGATTCGTTTTATGAAAGCTTCTGAATAGTCATCGATTCGGTGACTATTTTTCGCTTTCACTCAATAATTGAGTGATAATTATAAATATGCAAATTTTTTATGAAGTTGGAGGGTAAATCAAATGAATTTGCCAAATAAAATAACGGTCTCAAGAATTATACTGATTCCTTTGTTTCTAATTATTATGTTGTATCCTTTTTCATGGGGAGAAATGAGTTTTCTTGGCGCAGAACTTCCTGTGACACATTTTGTTGGAGCATTAATTTTTATCATTGCTTCGACGACTGATTGGATTGATGGGTATTATGCTCGTAAATTGAACTTAGTTACAAATTTAGGAAAATTTTTAGATCCACTAGCAGATAAATTATTGGTGTCAGCCGCATTAATTGTGTTAGTCCAACTTGGTATGGCGTCGTCATGGATTGTCGTGTTAATTATTAGCCGTGAATTTGCTGTTACAGGACTTCGGGCAATATTAGCTGGAGAAGGGGAAATTGTTGCAGCCAATATGCTTGGAAAAATTAAAACATGGACACAAATTATTGCGATTTCAGCGCTACTACTACATAATATGATTTTTGAATTAATCTCTCTTCCATTTGCAGACATCGCACTTTGGATAGCTGCGTTCTTTACCGTATGGTCTGGTTGGGATTATTTTAGTAAAAACAAACATGTTTTTATCAATTCAAAATAATAGAATATAGGGCTTACTAATCTTTCATAGTTAGGAGTGTTTTGGATGAATGCAGAGATTATAGCAGTTGGTTCAGAGTTACTACTCGGTCAGATTGTCAATACGAACGCTCAATTTCTGTCGAAACAACTTGCAAACATTGGTGTCAATGTTTATTACCATACGGTGGTCGGTGATAATCCAGAACGCTTGAAGCTTGCCCTTGAGAATGCTGAAAGCAGGGCTGATTTGATTATTATGACAGGCGGACTGGGGCCGACAAAGGATGATTTAACAAAAGAGACGATCGCATCGCACTTAGGAAAACCTTTAGTTCATGACGAAGTTGCCTTAAAGTCAATCGAGGAATATTTTCAAGCGACGAATCGAGTCATGACAGAGAATAATCGCAAACAAGCGCTTGTATTAGAAGGTTCAACTGTCCTTCCGAATGATCATGGAATGGCACCTGGAATGGTGGCGACTGTCAATAATCGAACATATATGTTATTCCCAGGACCGCCTAAAGAGTTAGAACCTATGTTTCTACAATATGGCGAAAAAGAACTTTTGAAGAATCAGCCTAGTAATGACAAAATCGTTTCTCGTGTCTTGCGATTTTTTGGAATTGGGGAATCAACGTTAGAGACGGAAATTGAAGATTTAATTGATGGACAACAAAATCCGACGATTGCGCCGCTTGCTTCAGACGGCGAGGTTACGCTTAGATTGACAGCAAAGGCTAACAATGAAAAGCTTGCAAATCAGCTCATCGATGATACGGAGCACCAGATTCTCTCAAGGGTGGGAGAATATTTCTATGGCTACGATTCCACTTCTTTGATGAATGAGTTATTTCGTGAATTGGATGCACGAGATTTATCTATTGCATGTGCTGAAAGTTTAACAGGAGGACTTTTTCAACAGGAAATAACTTCGATCTCTGGTGCTGGGGATGTGTTTAAGGGCGGAGTCGTTTGTTACGCTACTGAAGTGAAGAATCATGTTCTTAAAGTGAAAAAAGAAACAACGGATACGGATGGGGCAGTCAGTGCGGCATGTGCGATGGAACTTGCTGAAAATGTTCGCTCCATTATCCAAGCAGACATTGGAATCAGCTTTACAGGTGTTGCTGGACCAGCGAAGCAAGAAGGAAAACCTGTAGGGATGGTCTTTATCGGCGTTTCTATTAAAGGACAAGAACCAATCTATGAGCAACTGCAGTTAGCAGGCACGAGAGAAGGAATCCGTATTAGAACAATTAAGCATGGATGTCATTTCCTTCTTAATACGTTAAAGGGATCACAGGTGCGAAACTAATCGCTCCTGTGATTTTTATTTTCAGATAGTTAGAGGAAATGATTTCAATTCAGATGCAATTCGGATTGAAATGTTGTTTTTCCCCTAGTAAAAGTTGTTTTTTGGGGATTTGTTTTCGGTCAAAAAAAACGAATGAATGTTCGATTTTTTTCTCGACAAATGAGTAGAAAACAGTTATATTAAAGATAGGTTTTTAATAGAGATGAACCGATTGGTAGAATTAAGGAGGAATTTATAGTGAGTGATCGTCAAGCGGCCTTAGAAATGGCGTTGAAACAAATAGAAAAACAATTTGGTAAAGGTTCCATCATGAAATTGGGCGAACAAACAGATCGTCAAATCTCAACTTCTCCAAGTGGCTCTTTAGCGTTAGATGCAGCTCTTGGAATTGGTGGATATCCTCGTGGACGTATTATCGAAATTTATGGACCTGAAAGTTCAGGTAAAACAACTGTTGCCTTACACGCTATTGCAGAAGTTCAGGCTGAAGGGGGACAAGCTGCATTTATCGATGCGGAGCATGCTTTAGATCCGGTTTACGCTTCTAAGCTTGGGGTTAATATTGATGAATTGCTCTTGTCACAACCTGATACTGGTGAGCAAGCACTTGAAATAGCTGAAGCGCTTGTAAGAAGTGGAGCGGTCGATATTCTTGTTATTGACTCTGTTGCTGCCCTTGTACCGAAGGCGGAAATTGAAGGGGAAATGGGAGACTCTCACGTAGGTCTTCAAGCTCGTCTAATGTCTCAAGCTCTTCGTAAGCTATCTGGTGCCATCAATAAGTCTAAAACGATTGCCATCTTTATCAACCAGATTCGTGAAAAAGTAGGGGTCATGTTTGGTAACCCTGAGGTCACACCAGGAGGACGTGCTCTGAAATTCTATTCTTCTGTCCGTTTAGAAGTTCGTCGTGCAGAATCATTAAAGCAAGGCAATGACATGGTTGGGAATAAGACAAAGATCAAAGTCGTGAAAAACAAAGTAGCTCCACCGTTCCGTGTGGCAGAAGTGGATATTATGTATGGAGAAGGAATCTCAAAAGAGGGAGAGATCATCGACCTAGGTTCTGAGAGTGATATTGTCCAAAAGAGTGGTTCTTGGTATTCCTATAACAATGAGCGCCTTGGCCAAGGTCGAGAAAATGCGAAGTTATTCTTAAAAGAGAATCCAGAAGTTCGCCTTGAAATTCAGCAGAAGATCCGTGAACACTATGGCTTAGATGGTGTTAAGGTCATCGAAGGTGAGGATGAAGATCAAGAAACATTTGATCTTGTAGATTAAGAACCATTTTTTCTAAGAACGCATTAAATTGATGCATGCAATAGGCAGATTTGTGTCCATTTATCTGAAACAGCAAAGCTGATACGCTTTGCTGTTTTGTATGTGATTTTTTATAGTTGGTTGAGCACTTTCATATTATGAAAAACCTATAGATCTTCACGCTCAATTTGCGCTGGAAAAAGCAGACAAGACAAGCACTTGACAATAAAAATTCACACCTTTACAATTAATATGTATATTTTACAATTTTTATAATGATTAAAACGTGAAAAAGCCTTTGTGCTGTATATTGATGTTTGACAATGTACATGCCGACAGTTTAGAAACGTAAAAACAAAAGTTCATAGCAAGAGGAGGTGAAATGATGGATCTAGTTGTTACAATCATCTCCATTTTGCTTGGCCTATTCGTCGGTGCAGTTGTTGGCTATTTTGTTCGTAAATCCGTTGCTGAAGCAAAGATTGCAGGTGCAAAAGATGCGGCGGAGCAAATTTTAGAGGATGCAAAGCGTGATGCGGACTCTACAAAAAAGGAAGCTCTGCTAGAAGCAAAGGATGAAATTCACAAGCTTCGAACAGAAGCTGAACGTGAAATTCGTGATCGAAGAAATGAGTTGCAAAAACAAGAAAATCGTTTAATGCAAAAAGAGGAAAACTTAGATCGAAAAGATGAGTCGTTAGATAAACGCGAATCACTATTAGAAAAGAGGGACGATTCTCTTAACAAAAGACAACAGCATATTGAAGAGATGGAAAGCAAAGTGGACGAGATCTTAAAGAAGCAACAATCTGAGCTTGAACGCATCTCAGGCTTAACGCGTGATGAGGCGAAGTCCATCATTTTAGAGCGAATGGATAATGAATTATCCACCGAAGTCGCTTTAATGGTTAAAGAGAGTGAGAATAGAGCAAAAGAGGAAGCGGACAAGAAAGCAAAAGAAATCTTGTCACTGGCCATCCAAAGATGCGCAGCGGACCACGTAGCTGAAACAACGGTTTCAGTTGTAAGCTTACCAAATGATGAAATGAAAGGACGCATCATTGGGCGTGAGGGCCGTAATATTCGGACACTCGAAACCCTTACTGGAATTGACCTCATTATTGATGATACTCCGGAAGCGGTCATTTTATCTGGATTTGATCCAATTCGAAGAGAAACAGCTAGACTTGCTTTAGAAAAGCTTGTTCAGGATGGTCGAATTCATCCAGCGCGTATTGAAGAGATGGTTGATAAAGCTCGACGCGAAGTGGATGAACATATCCGTGAAATCGGTGAACAAACAACCTTTGAAGTTGGTGTACATGGACTTCACCCAGATTTAATTAAAATTCTTGGTCGTCTAAAGTTCCGTACAAGCTACGGTCAAAATGTACTCAAACATTCTATTGAGGTTGCTCAGCTTTCTGGACTACTTGCGGCAGAACTTGGTGAAGATGAAACATTGGCTCGCCGTGCTGGATTACTCCATGATATTGGAAAAGCGATTGACCATGAAGTGGAAGGAAGTCACGTCGAAATTGGGGTAGAGCTTGCTACGAAGTATAAAGAGCACCCAGTGGTTATTAACAGTATTGCTTCCCATCATGGCGATAGTGAGCCGCAATCTGTCATTGCCGTTCTTGTAGCAGCTGCAGATGCTTTATCAGCAGCTAGACCTGGAGCAAGAAGAGAAACATTAGAGAACTATATCCGTCGCTTAGAAAAGTTAGAAGAAATTTCTGAGTCCTATGATGGGGTTGAGAAGTCATTCGCTATTCAAGCTGGGAGAGAAGTTCGTATTATTGTAAAACCTGATCAAATTGACGACTTAGAATCTCATCGTCTTGCGCGAGATATTCGCAAGAAAATTGAGGCTGAGCTCGATTATCCAGGTCATATAAAAGTAACAGTTATTCGCGAAACAAGAGCTGTTGAATATGCAAAATAAATAAAACGGTGCAGATGCACCGTTTTATTTATTTTGCTTTTTTGGTATAATGAACCATTAGAATGTTGGCTTCGAGAAAGGACTAAATGAATATGGATATATTATTTATTGGTGATGTAGTAGGTTCTCCGGGACGAGATATGGTTATGGAATATGTACCAAAGCTAAAGGAAAAATATCGTCCCCATGTCACAATCATTAACGGTGAGAATGCGGCAGGTGGAAAAGGGATTACTGAAAAAATCTACCGCAGCTTTTTAGAAGTAGGGACTCAAGCAGTTACAATGGGGAATCATACTTGGGATAATCGTGAAATTTTCGAGTTTATTGAAGAAGCTAAATACCTCGTTAGGCCTGCTAATTTTCCTGAGAATAATCCGGGAAAAGGGATTGTTTATTTAAGAATGAATCAAATCGAAATTGCGGTCATTAACCTTCAAGGGCGTACATTTATGCCAGCAATTGATGATCCATTTACGAAAGCAGATGAGCTCGTAGCTGAGGCCAAGGAGAGAACTCCATTCATCTTTGTTGACTTTCATGGTGAAGCAACAAGTGAAAAGCAAGCGATTGGTTGGTATTTGGATGGGAGAGTTTCCGCTATCGTTGGGACTCATACGCATGTACAGACAGCTGATAATCGCATTTTACCTAAAGGAACAGCATACATATCAGACGTGGGCATGACAGGTCCATATGATGGAATACTTGGCATGGATCGAGAAGTCGTCTTAAAGAGATTTTTAACAAGCTTACCCGTTCGTTTTGAAGTGCCGAAAACAGGGAGAACACAACTAAGTGGTGTATTGATTCAGTTGGATGATAAAACGGGCTATGCTAAAAAAATTGAGCGTATTTTAATCAACGAGGATCATCCGTTCTACTCATAATTGAATACAGCGTCCTCCGAGTTAATTCCTTCTTCAATGGATGAAGCAAATTTTTCATTATTTTGTCCAAGCTGGAATATGTGATTTAACATTTGAATATAGTAGCAATGGAATCATATATACCTGACCTGTTCAATAGATGAACATCAGGAGGGGTAAACGAGGAGGAGCTAGGAATGGAAATATTAAAAGTTTCAGCAAAATCTAATCCTAATTCTGTAGCTGGTGCGCTTGCCGGAGTTCTGCGGGAAAGAGGAGCTGCGGAAATCCAAGCCATAGGTGCGGGTGCATTGAATCAAGCCGTAAAGGCAGTAGCAATAGCAAGAGGATTTGTGGCACCTAGCGGAGTTGATTTAATTTGTATCCCGGCTTTTACAGACATTCTGATTGATGGAGAAGAACGTACTGCCATTAAGTTAATTGTTGAACCAAGGTAAGTTTTGGCACACGCTAGAGGGCATGGTTGACAGTCGTCGTGCTCCAAAGATGAATCGCTGTATAGGGATGAGCGAGCACTTGTGCGAAAATGATCGTCACTCGTATTACTACAACCTGTTTGCTGAGCAAGCAGGCTTTTTTCTTGAAATGGAGAATAAAGGCTGGAGAAGCAATAAATCATTTGTGAAGTACGATGATTGAGTAAGTAATTATTATGTTTTGAAAACTAAAAAAATATTCATACTTTCGTCAATATTTGTGCGGAAAGGGTTGCTTTTTTCACAACATAGGTCTAGAATTGAAAGCGTTTAGTACCCTACTTTTCCAATAGAAATTGGATTTGAACGGTACTTTACACTGAGTAAATTTCACAATGTCTAGAGGTTCATTAAGAAAGCGTTTCGCTGAATTTTTCTTCAGAACAAGCAATTCTTAATAGGAATCATTCATTTTGAAATGGACTCATCGAAAACAAATAACGTTTTTTACATATTTCTTAACGTATCCGAAGGGGTGTAAGACATGATCAATCAACTTTCTTGGAAAGTTGGCGGACAACAAGGGGAAGGTATTGAAAGCACGGGGGAGATTTTTTCGATTGCTCTAAATCGTCTGGGCTACTACTTGTATGGCTACCGTCACTTTTCATCACGGATTAAAGGTGGACATACGAATAATAAAATTCGTGTAAGTACAACTCAGGTTCGGTCTATTTCAGATGATCTAGACATTTTAGTTGCGTTTGACCAAGAGACAGTGGATCTAAATTACAAAGAACTCCATGACAATGGGATCATCATCGCTGATGCGAAATTTAGTCCAAAACAACCAGAGGATACCAATGCAACTTTGTATGCGGTGCCATTCACAGAGATTGCTACAGAACTTGGAACTTCTTTAATGAAAAACATGGTAGCAGTAGGTGCAACATGCGCTGTACTAGATTTAGATATTAATGTTTTCAGAGAAGTGGTTCAAGAAATTTTTGGTAAAAAAGGTCAACAAGTTGTTGATAAGAATATGGATGCCGTGAAGGCTGGTTTTGACCACATGAAAGCCGAATTGGCTGAAAATGCGGTTATGCATTTAGAAAAGGCGGATGGAAATAAACGCCTATTCATGATTGGGAACGATGCAATTGCGCTAGGAGCATTAGCTGGTGGATGTCGCTTTATGGCTGCATACCCAATTACTCCGGCGTCAGAAATTATGGAATATTTAATTCAAAAGCTTCCTGCACTTGGTGGAACGGTTATTCAAACAGAAGATGAAATCGCAGCTGCAACAATGGCAATTGGAGCCAACTATGCTGGTGTTCGTGCCTTGACAGCATCTGCAGGTCCTGGGCTTTCGCTAAAAATGGAAGCAATCGGGTTGTCTGGGATAACGGAACAACCGCTCGTAATCGTAGATACTCAGCGTGGCGGTCCATCAACAGGTCTTCCAACGAAGCAGGAGCAATCAGACTTAATGGCGATGATTTATGGAACGCATGGTGAAATTCCGAAGATCGTAATGGCTCCAAGCACAGTACAGGAAGCGTTCTATGATACAGCAGAAGCATTTAATTTAGCTGAAGAATACCAGTGTCCGGTTATTGTTTTATCCGATTTACAATTGTCACTCGGTAAACAAACCGTTGAACCACTTGATTATAGTAAAGTAGAAATTCGCCGTGGAAAGTTACAGCAAGACGAATTACCAGAGATTGAAAATAAAGGCTACTTTAAGCGTTATGAAGTGACTGAGGATGGAGTGTCTCCACGTGTGATCCCAGGTATGAAAAATGGAATACACCATGTTACAGGGGTAGAACATGATGAAACGGGTAAACCATCGGAATCTGCACTTAACCGTAATGCTCAAATGGATAAGCGTTTCCGTAAGATTGACCATATTAAATTTAATACACCTGTTTATAAGAACGCTCCTCACGCAGAGCCAGACCTTTTACTCGTCGGCTTTAATTCCACACGTGGGGCTATTGAAGAAGCGATAACTCGTCTGGAGAAAGATGGTTTAAAAGTGAATCATGCTCAAATTCGTTTAATTCATCCATTTCCAACTGACGAAATGTTACCACTTGTTCAATCAGCTAAAAATGTCCTTGTTGTTGAAAACAATGCAACAGGTCAGCTAGCCAATATTCTTAAGATGAACGTCGGACATGCTAACAAAGTGAAGAATCACCTAAAATATGACGGGAATCCATTCTTGCCACATGAAATTTATACAAAAAGCAAGGAGCTGTTCTAAAAATGGCAACTTTTAAAGATTTTCGTAATAATGTGAAGCCCAACTGGTGTCCAGGTTGTGGAGATTTCTCGGTTCAAGCGGCTATTCAAAGAGCGGCGGCAAATGTTGGATTAGATCCCGAAAGCTTAGCCGTCGTCTCTGGAATCGGTTGTTCAGGGCGGATTTCAGGATATATTAATTCATATGGGTTTCATGGAATTCACGGGCGCTCACTACCAATTGCCCAAGGGGTAAAAATGGCCAATCGTGATCTAACGGTTATTGCATCTGGTGGTGACGGAGACGGTTTTGCAATTGGAATGGGACATACCATTCATGCGATTCGCCGTAACGTTGATATCACTTATATTGTAATGGATAATCAAATCTATGGATTAACTAAAGGTCAAACTTCTCCTAGATCGGCTGCTGGTTTTAAAACAAAATCAACTCCATCAGGGTCAGTTGAACAACCTATTTCTCCTATGGAAATGGCGTTAACGGCTGGAGCTACGTTTGTTGCACAAAGTTTCTCAACAGATTTAAAAGATTTGACAGCATTAATTGAAGCTGGAATCAAGCATAAAGGTTTTTCCTTAATTAATGTCTTTAGTCCTTGTGTTACGTATAATAAGGTGAACACGTATGATTGGTTTAAAGAAAACCTTACAAAACTAGCAGATGTTGAAAACTATGATCCATCAAACCGTGAAGAAGCAATGCAAACACTGATGAAGCATAATGGATTAGTGACAGGACTTATCTATCAAAATACGGAACGTCCATCTTATCAAGAGCTTCTTAATGGTTATTCAGAAACTCCGCTTTCTCAAGCTGATCTTCAGTTAGATGAAGCGCATTTTGAAAAGCTTGTTTCAGAGTTTATGTAATAGACGATTTTACGACAACCTCATGATTGAGGTTGTTTTTTTTCGTTGTCCAGGAATTAAAATTCCCTCGACTTAATGTTCGCATAACGGTAGGAGTATCGCTATGAAAAAATAACAGGAAAAATTCCGCTTAATACCTTAACCATCATGAAAAAAGCCGAAATAACAGGAAAAATTCCTGCTATTCCCTCAAAAAATGCCAAAATAAACGATTTTGCCCTCCATAAGCGGAAAATCTTCCGTTATTTTCCCTAAAAGAGACTCCGTTGAGGAGATAACAGGAAAAATTCCGCTTAAGGGTGAGAGATGGTTGGATCGAATGAGACAAACCGAAGCTTCCTACATTTTGTAGGAGTTTTTTTTCATAGTTTTGACAGGTATAAGATATGTCCCGTATTAGGTTCCTATTGTATTCAATCCTTATAGGGTTTATACTTAAATAATGTGTGTATACCTATTAATAAGTAAAGTAGCATATTAGAAAAGCATTAATGAGAAAGGAGATTTTCAATGAACGAGAAGCAACGATTAGAAGGTCAGCAAGTGAAGGCTGCTAATTCTTCGGACAAAAAATCCGAAAAGGATTACAGTAAGTACTTTGAAGCTGTTTATGTCCCACCATCCTTAAAGGATGCGAAAAAAAGAGGGAAAGAAGAAGTTCAATACCATAATGATTTTACTATTCCAGAAGAATTTTTAGGAATGGGAAAAGGAAGAAAATTCTACATCCGTACTTACGGTTGTCAAATGAATGAACATGACACAGAGGTCATGGCTGGGATTTTTCTTGGACTTGGATATGAACCAACGGATTCTGTTGAAGATGCGAATGTCATTTTACTAAATACATGTGCAATACGTGAAAATGCGGAAAACAAAGTTTTTGGTGAACTAGGACATTTGAAGCACTTAAAAACACAAAATCCTGATCTTCTTCTTGGTGTATGTGGATGTATGTCTCAAGAGGAATCGGTCGTCAAGAAGATTCTTAAAACATACAATCAAGTTGATATGATTTTTGGAACGCATAACATCCATCGACTTCCGAACATTCTTCAAGAAGCCTATATGTCGAAGGAGATGGTCGTTGAGGTTTGGTCCAAAGAGGGAGATGTTATCGAAAATCTTCCAAAGGTTCGCCGTGGCAATATTAAAGCATGGGTGAACATTATGTATGGATGTGATAAATTCTGTACGTACTGTATCGTTCCTTATACACGTGGGAAAGAACGTAGTCGTCGCCCTGATGATATTATCCAAGAGGTGCGTCATCTTGCTGCCCAAGGGTATCAAGAAATCACCCTGCTTGGTCAAAACGTGAATGCGTATGGAAAAGATTTTGAGGATATGAACTATGGTCTTGGAGACTTAATGGATGAAATTCGTAAAATTGATATCCCACGCGTCCGTTTTACAACAAGCCACCCTCGTGATTTTGATGATCATCTCATTGAAGTTTTGGCTAAAGGTGGAAACCTTGTAGAACATATTCATTTACCAGTCCAATCTGGTTCAACAGATGTATTGAAAATCATGGCTAGAAAGTATACGAGAGAGCAGTATTTAGAGCTCGTTCGAAAAATAAAGGAAGCTATTCCAAACGTAGCATTATCAACAGATATCATTGTTGGTTATCCAAATGAGACGGACGAACAGTTTGAAGAAACCCTTTCTTTATATCGTGAAGTTGGTTTTGAAGCTGCCTATACGTTCATTTACTCACCTCGTGAGGGAACACCTGCTGCTAAGATGCAAGATAATGTTCCAATGGAAGTGAAAAAAGAACGTCTTCAACGCTTAAACAGCCTTGTTAATGAACTTTCAGCAGAAGCGATGAAAAAATATAAGGACCAAGTGGTAGAAGTCCTTGTTGAAGGGGAAAGCAAGAACAACCCTGATGTTTTAGCAGGTTATACTCGTCGAAACAAGCTCGTAAACTTTGTTGCTCCAAAAACAGCGATTGGTAAGGTTGTAAAGGTGAAAGTGACAGAAGCAAAGACGTGGTCATTAAAAGGAGAAATGGTGGAAGAAGTTCAACCAGTTGAGGTGAAATAAGATGGCGAAGTATACAAAAGATGAAATCGTAGCACGTGCAAAAGAATTAGCAGCGTTAATCGCGCAAACAGAGGAAGTTGATTTCTTTAAAAGAGCAGAAGCGCAAATTCATGAAAACGAAAAAGTGCGCAATTTAATTGATCAGATTAAAGGTCTTCAGAAACAAGCCGTTAATCTTCATCATTATGGTAAGCCTGAGGCATTGAAGAGAACGGAAGACAAGATTGCGAAGATTGAAGAAGAACTAGATGCGATTCCAGTGGTACAAGAGTTCAAGCAGTCACAAGGTGATGTCAACGATTTATTACAATTAGTTGCTTCAACGATTTCCAATAAAGTAACTGATGAAATCATCACTTCTACGGGGGGAAATCTCTTAAGTGGTGAAACAGGAGCAGAGATTAAGAATAAGGAATGCTCTCATAATCATTAGGTTTGAGTTCAAGTGCCTTTACCGATGCATCGGTAGAGGCTTTTTTTTATTCGAAACATTGCGTAGCATTTGGCGAATATATCCTCATCACAATTCGAGATAAAGAAATCTTTCAGCAAACTTTCCCCACCATTCACCTATTTCTAGGTAGATGCATAGGATGAACTAACTTTTAAATAATGAAATAGCCCTAATTAGCGGAATTGCGATTACGTATATCATGGATTAGACACTAATAAAAAGATAAGCACACTAGTCTAATATCCCGCATAGGATGAATTGAAACTTAAGTGAGGAGGGTTCGCTCGCAATGGGAGAATACAGAGAGATTATCACAAAAGCGGTCGTAGCGAAAGGACGAAAATTCACCCAATCCAATCATACGATTTGCCCTGAAAACAATCCAACTAGCATCCTTGGATGTTGGATTATCAACCATACGTACGAGGCGAAAAAGGTTGGCAAAACAGTTGAAGTTTGCGGCTACTATGACATTAATGTTTGGTACTCCTTTAATGATAATACACAAACTGAAGTTGTCACTGAACGAGTAGACTATACAGACGTCATTAAACTAAAATATCGTGACCCAGATTGCCTTGACGACCTCGACGTAATTGTGAAAGTACTTCAGCAGCCAAACTGTGTAGAAGCAGTTATTTCTCCAAATGGAAATAAGATCATTGTACATGTGGAAAGAGAATTTTTAGTAGAAGTAATTGGAGAAACAAAGGTATGCATAGAGGTACATCCAGGTATGTGCAAAGATGATGATGACGATTACTTCGACGTAGACGATGAGGAATTTGAAGATTTAGATCCAGATTTCTTAGTCGGCTCAGAAGAAGAGTAAAACAAAGGCTAGGGAGGTTATGCTTCCTAGTTTTTTTCTTGTTTTAAAGAAGAGCACCTACAAATGGGTGCTCTTTTAGTTTAATTTGGTTTATAAATAAAGTAATCAAAATCAGCATGTTGATTTTTCCCTGATGTATCCTGACATTGCATGCCTATGAAGGCACCTGTGAAAAATCCACCGCCTTGAATATAATCGTCAGATAATTTGTGAGATTGAAACTGGATCGGGATTTGTGTCCAGTTGATCCCATCAAAGGAATACGAGTACAGATATGTGTGCATTTGTACATCAACTCGAAGGTATACATATTCACGATCAGATGGAATGATCATTTCTTGATCCTCGAGTGGTTGAGCAAATTCAAAATGATCGCAGGTCATTAATTCGAGGATGCGTCCCTTTTTTTCGTGCCATGTAATTTGTAATGATGTCCAGTTTTTCGTATTGTAATAGTTTACGAGACCAGCAGATTGTTGAAAAGTCGTAGGCTGAAAGGAAACCTTTGTTTCTGCTGTGAAATTAAAATGCTGCCAACGTCTTGCGATAAACGCTTGAGTAAATCTAGAAGTTAATGACTCTTTTCCATACAGTCTTAAATGACTAGGTCGGTCGCTGAGGGAAACAATTTTCTCACCTAACGGGATGCGAAGTGATTGAAAATGAGAATTTAGCACAGAATCGTTAAAATCATCCTTCTCTTGATAATCAGCTTCCCATTTTACCTCCTCAATTTCAGGGCCAATGATTTCAAGAGATGGTTGATTGCCACCAACGACGTAAGGCCAATCATTTTCCCATTGTAATCGTTGAATCGCCGTTTCTCTGCCAAGTGGGCAAAAGCCTCTTGGATCTAAAAGGGGTTGGCCATCTCTAGGCAATGGCCTGCCCGTTAAGTGGACTAAAAACCATTCATCCGTATGAGTTTGTACGATCGAAGCATGGCCTGCCTTTTGCAAGGGGTTTCTTGGATGCGCAAAAGAACTAATTAATGGATTATCAGGGTGCACTTCATAAGGACCGTACAAGTTTTTGGACCGTGCAATGGTTGCTTGATGGTCATATTTTGTTCCACCCTCAGCAGTTAACAAATAATAATAGTCATTGATCTTATATAGATGTGGAGCTTCTGTTAATTTAATATCTGTCCCTTTAAAAATTAGTTCAGGCTTGCCTATGAGCTTTTGCTCAATGACGCTGTATTCCTGCAGCACGATTCCATAAAACTGATGATGGCTGACACGATGATCCCAAAGCATATTGACTAAATATTTTTTTCCATCTTCGTCGTGAAATAACGATGGATCAAAACCTGAGCTGTTTAGATGGACGGGTTCTGACCATTCCCCATCGATCGTCTCGCATGTGACAAGATAGTTGTGGCAATCCTTCCATCTTCCTTCAGTCACTTTGACATCGGTATAGATAAGCCAAAATTTCTCATCATGATAGGAGAGGGCAGGTGCCCAAACGCCACCAGAATCTGGATTTCCAAGCATATTTAATTGGCTTAAGCGATTTAACGGTCTCGAGATTAAACGCCAATTTTTTAAATCCTTTGAATGATAAATGCCTACTCCAGGGAACCACTCAAAGGTTGAAACTGCAATGTAGTAATCTTCGCCAGCTCTGCAAATACTCGGGTCTGGATTGAAACCTGGTAAAATCGGATTTTGAATCTTTGCCATTTTTCCACCTCATTAAAAATTTTATTATAATGCTTGTGAAAACTCTTGCAGATCACTATTGAAAAAATTCTCTGTAACAAATGCTGTTACACCTAAAGCGGCAGAGTGAGTGGATAACTCGGAAAAATTAATCTCAAGATCTCTTTGCTGGAACCATAAGGTACGTGCCTGCATCCGTTCTTCCAACGGTTTTTTCAGCCATTGTTCAGCAGCAGCCATTCGATTCCCGATAATAATTTGCTGTGGATTAAAAATGTTGATGATATTGTTGATCCCGACAGCTAGATTCTCCCCGATGTTTTCAAATTGTTGGATTGCTAGTTCATTGCCAGATTTGGAGAGTTTTAATAAGCAATCTAATGTAATCTCATCTCCGGACGATGAACGTAATCCTGCTTTGTTGGCCGTTTTCAGTAGTGCTTGTTCTGAAGCATATAGCTCCCAACATCCTTTATTGCCACAACCACATTTTTCTCCGGTGATGTTGATCGTCATATGACCAAGTTCACCTGAAAATCCATTATTGCCTCGATAAAGATGATTGTTCAATATGAGACCTACTCCGATCCCAATGCCAACGCTTACATAAACGAGATTGTTCGCCTCTTTTCCGGCGCCAAACAGTTTTTCACCATAAGCACCAGCGTTGGCTTCATTCTCGATGATGATAGGTACATTATATTTTTCTTGGAGTACACCTTTTAAATTAATATTGCGCCAATTGAGATTTGGGGCTAGTAGCACTTTCCCATCTTTACTTACAGTACCTGGGACGCCAATGCCAATCCCCACGATTCCGTATGGACTTTTTGGTGTTAGGGTGATGAGTTGATCAATCATTTCATATAAAAGAGCTATGATTTTTTCATAAGTTAGATGCTTGAAACTAATTGTTTTTTCATGGAAAATTTGACCTTGAAGATCGGTAACAATGCCAAGGAGATAATTGACACCGAGATCGATCCCGATAGAGTACCCTGCCACTTGATTGAATAAAAGCATTACAGGTCTTCTTCCACCACTAGATTCACCAGGACCAGATTCATAAATGAGTTGTTCTTCCATTAATTCGCTGACAAGTGAGGATACGGTACCTTTGTTTAAGCCAGTTAAGTTGGCAATTTCAGCGCGTGAAATAGGAGAGAGCTGTTTTATTGTGTTTAAGACAAGTGTTTTATTTTCCTGTTTGACAACATGCTGGTTCCACGTTTTCATTAAACTGTCATCTCTTTCTATAATTATTGTAATTTCATTATACGAGTCGATTTCAATTCACATCAAGGAAAGGTGTAGATAGCAAGTGTTCATTTTTTATTCAATATTTTCTGACAATGATCGACAAATGATTCAAATTGCCTTTGAGTGTTCCCAGTGAAAAAGCTGTTAAATCAGCTTTCTTCCTAGTTTGATGATGATAAAATACATGTTTGATACGTTCATTATACACTTAGTTTATCCACTAGACAAACGAAATGTTCTCTGTTATTCTATTTTTGAGCTTATGAATTAAGCATCATACACTTTTTAGGGGGTTTATGTATGAGAAAAAAGAAAACGATTACATTGATGTTCACCTTAGTTGCAACCATTTTTGTCATAGTTGGTTGTTCAGGCACAGACAGTGAGAATGCCTCAAGCAATACTGGTGATACGAAAACCATCAAGTTTATGCATTTGTGGCCAGAAGGAAGTTCGAAAACACATCACACAATTGTAAGTGAAATCATTGCTGATTTTGAGAAGGAAAACGAAGGTGTGAAGGTAGAATTAGAAGTTTTAAGTAATGAGCAATATAAAGATAAGCTAAAAGTGCTTTCGACCTCTAATGAATTACCAGACGTAGGGATGACTTGGGCAGCTGGATTTTTAACTCCTTATGTGGAAGGAAACAAATTTACTCCTTTAGATGATCTCCTATCAGGCGACTTAAAAGATAGTTTCGTAGCTGGCACAGCAGAAGCGTACGCTATTGATGGCAAAACATATGGTCTACCTCTAGAATTAAACATCGCACCTCTTTTCTACAACAAAGCTATCTTCGAAGAATACGGTCTAAAAGCACCGACAACCTATGATGAATTTAAAAATATAATAGAAACACTAAATGATAACGGAGTGGCTCCAATCGCTCTAGGAAACAAAGACCGTTGGACAGGGTCATTATGGTATATGTATTTAGCTGATCGAATTGGTGGAGCAGATGTATTAACAAGTGCGATTAATCGCTCTGGTAGTTTTGAAGATCCTGCATTAGTTACTGCAGCGAAAGAAGTTCAAAATCTAGTGGATATGAATGCTTTTGTAAAGGGTTTCAACGGATTGGCGGATGAAGAAGCAAAAAGCATGTTTATGAGTGAGCAGGCTGCCATGTACTTAATTGGTTCATGGGACTTACCAAACTTCACAACAAATGAAGATGTCCCTCAAGAGTTTAGAGATTCTATTGGATTCTTTAACTTCCCAACCGTAGACGGGTTAGGTGATCTAAATAGTCATGTTGGTGGACCTGGTGTCGGTTTATTTGTTAGCGAGGATTCTGAGGTGAAGGAAGAAGCGAAAAAATTTGTTGCATACTTTGTGAAAGAATGGGGCGAGAAATCAGTTACTCAAGCAGGAGTTATTCCCGCTACGAAGTTAGATGCTGATTCTTTAGAGCTACCACAAATGTATATTGATATATTAAATGAACTTAATAATGCAACAAATATTACTCTTTTCGCTGATGTACAAATGAGCCCAGAGGTTGCAGAAGTCCATTTAAACATGATTCAAGCAGTCTTTGGAAAGGAGGTAACACCTGAGGAATTTGCAAAAGAACATGAAGAAGCACTTGCAGCAGAATAATAGTGAAATAGAGTAGAAGGTTCAAAATTTGTATATAGAAAAGGACTCGTCCCTATTTGTGGGTCCTTTTCTACTAATATGGGGTTGAATGTAATGGATAAGGTAATGTCCAATAAATGGCTCATCGCGTTATTCGTCCTACCTGCGCTGCTCTTAACGGCCATCTTTATTTTTATCCCGTTAGCTTTATCCGGCTACTACGGCTTAATGGATTGGGACGGCATCGGTGCGATGAGCTTTACCGGCTTGGAAAATTATATAGAGGCTGTACAGGACGGGAAGTTTTGGAATAGTGCCTGGCATTCCTTTTTGCTTGCGATTTTTTCTACGCTTAGTTTACTTTTTTACTTAGCAATTGCACTCATTTTATCATCGAAAATTAAGGGTGCAGACCTTTTGCGGAAAATATACTTAATCCCGATGCTTCTATCTTCAGTAGCAATTGCTCAGCTATGGATTAAAATTTACAATCCGACTAACGGAATGTTAAATCAAATCCTTGTGATGATAGGTATCGATAATCCACCTGCGTGGTTAGCTGATACATCCCTTGTGCTATATGCTATTTTTGTGCCGATTCTTTGGCAATATGCAGGGTTTTATATTTTGATTTACTACGCTGCCTTGAAAAATATTCCTGAATCGATCATTGAAGCAGCACGGATTGATGGAGCAACTCCTTTACAAGTGGCGTTGAAAGTTAAATTGCCACTCGTCATGGGTGTCGTCAAAGTAACGATTGTATTGGCCGTTGTAGGTTCATTAAAGTATTTTGATTTGATTTATGTCATGACAGGTGGAGGGCCGAATGGTGCTAGTGAAGTGATGGCATCATACATGTACAAACTTGCTTTTAGCAGTAATAATTTCGGCTATGGAAGTGCGATCGGATTCCTATTATTGATCATTACACTAGTTGTCACATTTATCGTTCGCAAGTTAACAGCCACTAAAGAAGAAATACAGTACTAGGAAGGAGGATTGTTTTTCATGAAGCGGATCGGTTCCTTTTTTCTCTATTTGTCATTAGCGCTCGTCGCTCTTTTTCAAATCTTTCCGATCATGTGGCTATTCTTATTTTCTTTAAAGGATAATCGTGAAATTTTCTCTGGTTCACCATTTGCCTTGCCATCAGAGTTTCGCTGGGAGAATTATGCAAAAGTGTGGGAAGGGGGAATTGGGATCTACTTTTGGAATAGTGTCTGGATTACAGGACTCGCCATTCTTTTTACTGTTTTATTTGCCAGTATGGCGACATTTGCAATTACTCGAATGAAATGGAAACTCAGCAATATCGTTCTCGGGCTTTTTATGGTAGGACTTATGATCCCGATCCATTCTTCGATCATTCCTTTATTTAAAATGTTTCTCAATATAAATTTAATTGATAGTCCTTGGTCTATAGTCATTACGTATACAGCCTATAATCTCCCGATCACGATCATGATTTTACTAGGATTTTATTATACGTTACCCCGTGAGATTGAAGAGGCAGCAATTATCGATGGATGTTCTGTCCCACAATTGTTTTTTAAAATTGTTCTTCCAATGACGATACCAGTCATGTCTACGACTGTCATTATTAACATGATTTACAACTGGAATGAATTTGTTTTTGTGAATACGTTTATTAGCTCTGATAAATTTAAGACTTTAACGGTAGGAATCCAAAATTTCATCGGGCAATACATGACTGACTGGGGTGCCATTGGGGCAACGTTAATCATTAGTGTATTACCCATTCTTATCGCCTTTATTTTCTTTAGTAATAAAGTAGTCGAAGGAATGTCCTCTAGTGCAGTTAAAGGTTAACTAGTTTTTCTTTTGCACTTTGTTAAAGGCATGTAGCGCTAACCACATCGTAATATAGGCAATGGAACTAACACCAAAAATTAACCCGATAGCGGGAAAATAATAAATAATGATAAAAAGAGAAGCGAGTGAAAGCACCATTAACAAACTATGAAATGGGTGGATGAGCATGATAAAGAAAGCATGCTTCACAATAGAGTGATTGTTTAGATCAAAATGAACAAATGCCGGAAAGAGATAGAATACAAATAACATAGAAAGAAGCATGAAGGCGAATAGAGGAGCATGCATCCAAGTTACAATTGATTGATCTATTTCCTGTAAATAGATGAAATCAAGGCCGATTAATAGAAAAATAAGATAGATCAAGATCCCTAGTTTATTACTTTTCAGAAAATCATTTTTATAATAATTCCAAAAGGATGAAAAAAGGGGGATATCTGTATTCCCTCTAAGCCAACTGCGAATAATGGCATACACGGCGACAGTAGAGGGGATAAGACCAAAGAGAATGCCACCAGCTAAGGTGAAGACAGCCCATAATAGCTGAAGATAGGCAAATCGAGTGATCCATTCAAAAGTACGATAGATAATACTACTAATTTGGTTCATATGTATCTCTCCTGCAAGTGTTTGTCGAAAATCTATTAATATCATAATGTAAACATTTTCAATAAGCTATTACTTTATATCATAAATAGGAGGTTTGTACCATGTCATACTTTAGCGCTATTTCAAAAATTCAGTTCGAGGGTCCTTCATCAACGAATCCGTTTGCATTTAAGCATTACAATCCAGATGAAAAAATCGGTGGGAAGACGATGGAAGAAACACTCCGTTTTGCAGTTGCCTATTGGCATACCTTTACCTTTGAAGGTAATGATTCATTCGGTGTGGGGACAATGCTTCGTCCATGGGATCATTTATCGGGAATGGATCAAGCGAAGGTTCGTGTTGAAGCAGCATTTGAATTTTTTGAGAAGCTTGATGTTCCTTATTTTTGCTTCCATGATGTGGATATCGCTCCTGAAGGAAACACTTTAGCTGAAACCTATAAAAATTTAGACGAGATTGTGGCAATGCTGAAAGAGTACATGAAAACAAGTAAAACAAAATTACTTTGGAATACGGCGAACAACTTTACAAATCCCCGTTGGCTTCACGGGGCGGCGACTGCTCCGAATGCAGATATCTTTGCCTATGCAGCAGCAAAGGTGAAAAAAGGCTTGGAAATGGCAAAAGAATTAGGTGCTGAAAACTATGTATTCTGGGGTGGCCGCGAAGGGTATGAAACGCTTTTGAATACCGATATGAAACTAGAATTAGATAACTTAGGTCGCTTCTTCCATATGGCACTTGATTATGCCAAGGAAATTGGCTTCACTGGACAATTCCTTATTGAACCAAAGCCAAAAGAACCAACAAAACATCAATATGATTTTGATGTAGCAACAGGGTTAGCATTTTTACAAAAATATGATTTAGCTGATCATTTTAAATTTAATGTTGAAGCGAATCATGCTACACTTGCAGGTCATACATTTGAGCATGAATTAAGAACGGCTCGTATCAATGGAATGTTAGGATCAGTCGATGCAAACCAAGGGGATATGCTTCTTGGCTGGGATACAGATGAATTCCCGACTGATTTATACTCAACTACTCTTGCGATGTATGAAATTCTTTTGAACGGTGGTCTTGGCAGTGGAGGATTGAATTTTGATGCGAAAGTACGAAGAGGATCTTTTGAAGCAGAAGATTTATTCCATGCCCACATTGCTGGAATGGATTCTTTTGCTATCGGTTTAAAAGTGGCAAACCGGCTATTAGAAGATAAGGTTTTCGAAGATTTCATTGCCGAGCGTTATGAAAGCTACACGAAGGGGATTGGGCTTGAGATTGTCCAAGGGAAGACAAATTTCCATCAACTTGAACAGCATGCTCTTTCATTGCGGGATATTAGAAATACATCAGGTCGTCATGAGCGCTTAAGAGCGATTCTTAATCAATATTTATTAGCGGAACAACTGTCTTCTGTTCAATAGAAATATGTATCATTTCTAGCACTTTTTCACTCATTTAATTTGATAAGCAGGTGGTCAAAAGTGAAATATGTAATTGGAGTCGACCTTGGTACTAGTGCCGTTAAAGTACTATTAATGAATCAATTAGGGGAGGTTTGTGTTGAAATCTCACAGCCTTATCCACTTATTCAAGAAAAATCAGGTTATAGTGAACAGGACCCGGAGGAGTGGGTTGACAAAACGATTACGGCCATATCCATGTTAGTAAAAGGTTTTGGCGGTTCCCTTGATGACATTGAAGGAATTAGCTTTTCCGGACAAATGCATGGACTTGTTCTGTTGGACCAACAAAACGAAGTTCTTCGCAATGCGATTCTTTGGAATGACGTAAGGACTTCAAACCAATGTGAAGAAATTTATAAATTGGTTGGCAAAGAGACATTATTAAAAATTGCTAAAAACCCTGCTCTGGAAGGATTCACCTTACCTAAGTTATTATGGGTGAAGGAGCATGAACCAGAGCTATATAGAAAAGCAAAAACCTTCTTATTGCCAAAAGACTATTTACGATTTCGCTTAACGGGGCAAATTCATAGTGAATACTCAGATGCAGCCGGTACACTATTACTAGACGTAGCTAATAAACGATGGAGTCGTGAGATTTGTGAAGCAGTTGGAGTCGATCTTACGTTATGTCCTCAACTTGTGGAACCACATCAATTCGTTGGAACGATTACAAGTGAGATAGCTAGAAGGACGGGATTATCTGTTTACACTAAAGTGTTTGCAGGTGGAGCTGATAACGCCTGTGGTGCGATCGGTTCGGGCATTTTAGAGGTTGGAAAAACCCTTTGTAGTATTGGAACCTCTGGTGTTGTCCTATCTTATGAAGAGAAGAAAGAGCGAGACTTCAAAGGGAAGGTCCATTATTTTAATCATGGAAAAGAGAATGCCTTTTATACGATGGGGGTCACTCTTGCAGCAGGCTATAGCTTAAACTGGTTCAAAGAATCTTTCGCACAAAAGGAAGATTATGATACGCTACTAACTGGTGTGGAAGAAGTAGCAATTGGTGCAAACGGTCTATTATTTACCCCATATCTAGCCGGAGAGAGAACTCCTCATGCCGATGCATTTATTCGTGGAAGCTTTATTGGAGTGGATAGTTCTCATAAAAGAATCGATTTTGTACGTGCGGTTATTGAAGGGATCACCTTTTCTCTAAACGAATCAATTGAAATTTTTCGAGATGGTGGCAAAAAAATCGATACGATCGTTTCAATCGGCGGTGGAGCAAAGAATGATACATGGTTACAAATTCAAGCTGATATATTTAATGTAAAAATTCAAAAGCTCTCCAGTGAACAAGGGCCAGGTATTGGAGCTGCCATGATCGCTGCATTAGGCTGTGGTTGGTACTCTTCTTTAAATGAATGTGCCGAAAGCTTTACAAAAGTTGTGAAAACATTTGAGCCAATTGAAAAAAATGTACGCCAGTATGAAGAGCTTTTTCGTCTATATAAGAAGGTTTATCAATCAACGAAAGAAATTAGTGAAGGGTTAGCAAGCTTTCGCAACTAATAGGTGGATAAAATGCAAGTTCATATTATGGCGCTGTAGATGAACAACCCGTAACCGAATTTACTTTCATCAACGATCATGGTATGCTTGTTCGAATTCTTGATTATGGTTGTACGATTACTGAAATCGTTGTTCCAGATCGAGAAGGAATATATGAAAATGTCGTTCTTAGCTTAGACAGTATCGATGAGTATCAATGCTCTTCCCCTTATTTTGGCTGTATTATCGGTCGTGTTGCTGGTCGGATAAAGAATGCGGAGTTTGAACTAGGTGGAATAAACTATAAATTAGAAAAAAATGACTGCCGTAATTGTATTCACAGTGGTTCTAGCGGTCTCCATCAGGTAGTTTGGGCTGGGAAAGTAATAAACGAGAAAAGTCGTGTAGGCGTGAGATTTTCTTATTTGAGTGTAAATGGAGAAGGGGGATTTCCAGGGAATCTATGGATTAATGTAACGTTTACGTTAAATAATTTAAATGAATTGGAGATTTCCTATGAGGCAGTGAGTGACGAAAAAACAATTGTTAATTTGACCAATCACTCCTATTTTAATTTGAGTGGCAATTTAAAAGCTGATATTCGAAACCATTGGTTAAAAATGGAGAGTAACGAATTTGCTGAATTAGACGATGAGAAACTACCAACTGGCAAGTTGATTGATGTTGATGGGACTCCATTTGATTTTCGGGAGTGGAGACAATTAAAAAATGGGATGAACTCGAATGATCGACAAAATCGCATAGTCGGCGCTGGTTATGACCATCCGTTTCTATTAAACAATGACAAGCGAATCGTTCTTTGGGATAAAGAGAGTGGGAGAACACTAAAGATCTCAACTACCGAACCAGCAGTCGTATTATATACGGGTAATTCGCTAGAAGGAGAATTTACAATCAGAGGAATAAAGGCACGAAAGTATTTAGGGCTTTGCATAGAAACACAAGCATTGCCAGATGCCGTTCATCACGCCCATTTTCCATCGATTTTTTTGGAGCGAGATGGAAAATATCAATCTTGTACGGTGTATCAGTTTGGACTCGCTAATTAAAGCGCAGTCCAAATTTTTTTTGAAATCACGTATTCACGTTAACAATTCCATAATAAATAATATCTTCGTATTTCATCAGACTTCCTCCCATAAGATAAAGTATACAAATTCTACCTGGATCCCCAATCTTAATCAATACTTTTGGTAATCGAAGCAAACCGTTTCCGCTCGTTTTCAGCTATGGTATAATAGAACAATAAGAATCAATCATGAGAGATTAGTTTTGGAGGATTAGGATGGCAACATATACGCCGATGATACAACAATATTTACAGGTGAAGGCAGACTATTCGGATGCCTTTTTATTTTTTCGTTTAGGAGATTTCTATGAAATGTTCTTTGATGATGCTCTTAAAGCTTCTCAAGAACTTGAAATTACATTAACAAGTCGTGAAGGTGGATCGGAAGAACGGATTCCGATGTGTGGAGTTCCCTATCACTCTGCCCCTCAATATATAGAAAGATTAGTAGAAAAGGGCTACAAAGTGGCAATTTGTGAACAAACAGAGGATCCAAGGCAAGCCAAAGGGGTTGTAAAACGTGAAGTGGTGCAGTTAATCACCCCTGGAACGATGATGGAAGGTCGTGGTTTACAAGAGAAAGAAAATAACTTTATTGCGACATTAAGTCCTTTCTCTGAAGGCTATGGCTTTGGTTACAGCGATCTCTCCACTGGGGAAAGCAAAGTAACGTTGCTAGAGGGAAATTTTGAGCTAGTATTAAATGAAATTGCCCTTTCAGGTGCTAAGGAAGTCGTGATTCCATCTGATTTAGATGAAGGACTTCAACATAAAATACGTGAACGCTTTGCTGCTACTCTATCCTATGAAGATAATGTCGAAGTAAATGAGAGCTTTTCATCGTTATTCAATGCTTTAGAGGAATCAAAGCTATCAAGTACGATAGCGAGATTATTCAATTATTTGTATCGTACTCAAAAGCGATCATTAGATCACCTGCAACCTATTGGAGCTTATGAGATTCAACAATTTATGAAAATTGATTATTATTCAAAAAGAAATCTTGAATTAACTGAAACAATTCGCTCTAAAGGGAAGAAAGGCTCCTTATTGTGGCTTTTAGATGAAACAAAGACAGCGATGGGTGGTCGGCTTTTGAAACAATGGATCGACCGACCATTAATTCAAAAAAAGGATATTAAGAGACGTCAAGCACTCGTAGAGTTGTTCTTGTCCCACTATTTTGAACGACAGGAGATACGTGAAAAACTAACAGAGGTATATGACTTAGAACGTTTGGCAGGAAGAGTGGCCTTTGGAAATGTAAATGCCCGTGACTTGATGCAATTAAAGCGTTCCCTTCATCAAATTCCACCTCTTAAACATATCATTACGCATATGAATCATGAAGAGGCAGAGCTTTTAGCAGCACAACTTGATCCTTGTGAGGAAGTCGTCGAGTTACTCGAGAGAGCTATCGTTGAAAACCCGCCTCTATCGATAAAAGATGGAAATATCATTCAAGATGGATATCATGAAGAGTTAGATCGTTACCGTGATGCAAGCAGAAATGGAAAAACATGGATTGCTCAGTTGGAACGTGAAGAGCGAGAGAAAACAGGGATCAAATCGTTAAAAATCGGCTATAACCGAGTTTTTGGTTACTATATTGAAGTAACAAAAGCAAATCTTCATTTACTTGAGGAAGGTCAATATGAAAGAAAGCAAACGTTAACGAATGCAGAACGTTTTGTTACACCAGCGCTAAAGGAAAAAGAAGCTCTTATTTTACAAGCAGAGGAAAAAAGCGTGGAGCTTGAATATGCACTCTTTACGGAAATTCGTGAGTTTGTGAAGAGCTATATCCCGAGATTACAGCGTTTAGCCAAAATTGTAAGTGAAATCGATGTCCTGCAATGCTTTGCTTCAATAAGTGAAGAAAGGCACTATGTGAAACCGCAATTTTCGGATGAAAGAATCATTGTGCTAAAGGACGGAAGGCATCCTGTCGTGGAAAAAGTGATGAAAGCTCAAGAGTATGTTCCAAACGATTGCTATATGGATCACACGCGAGAAGTACTTCTGATCACGGGGCCGAATATGTCTGGTAAGAGTACGTATATGAGGCAAATTGCGCTTACAGCGATCTTAGCCCAAATGGGATGTTTCGTACCTGCCACAGAAGCGACACTTCCGATTTTTGACCAAGTGTTCACACGCATAGGAGCAGCGGATGATTTAATCTCTGGTCAAAGTACATTCATGGTTGAAATGCTCGAAGCGAATAATGCGATTGAAAATGCGACAGAGAATAGTTTGATTCTCTTCGACGAAATTGGCCGAGGAACATCTACTTATGATGGGATGGCACTTGCACAGGCTATCATTGAACATATTCATCATAAAATTGGCGCAAAAACATTATTTTCAACCCATTATCATGAGTTAACGGTACTTGATAAGGAACTGCCACAGCTAAAAAATGTCCATGTCAGTGCAATTGAACACAATGGAAAGGTCGTTTTCCTTCATAAAATTAAAGAAGGGGCAGCCGATAAGAGTTATGGAATTCACGTTGCTCAGCTCGCTAATCTTCCAACCTCTCTTATTGAACGGGCCAATGAAATTCTCGAAAATTTTGAGAACCAAGGGGAAAATATTCGACCGCCAAAATCAGAAAGTGATCAATTATCATTTTTTGATGAACCAGTAGTTAAAGAGTCTTCTCCTTTCACTTCTAAGGGGAAAAAAGCATTGGAGAAAATTAAAGAAATCGATATTTTAGAGATGACACCCATGCAAGCGATGAACACCCTTTATGAACTCCATAAAAAATTAAAAGGCTAATAGGTTAGGAGGTGGCAAAGTTGGGAAAAATCATTCAATTAGATGATTTACTTTCAAATAAAATTGCCGCTGGAGAAGTAGTAGAAAGACCAGCTTCTGTTGTGAAAGAATTAGTGGAAAATGCCATTGATGCAAATAGTTCGATCATTGAAATCGAAGTGGAAGAAGCAGGGCTAGCTAAAATTCGCATAACCGATAACGGAGACGGAATAGAGGAGAACGATGTTTTAATGGCGTTCAATCGGCATGCCACCAGCAAAATTAAAAATGATAAAGATCTATTTCGAATTCGAACACTTGGGTTCCGTGGGGAAGCACTTCCCAGTATTGCCTCTGTTTCACGAGTGGAAATGAAGACATCTACAGGAGAAGAAGGAACTCGCCTTGTTTTAGAGGGAGGGCATGTGGAGACATTTGAAAAATCCTCCAGTCGCAAAGGGACGGACATTATTGTGACAGATTTATTTTTCAATACACCTGCCCGTTTAAAATATATGAAGACCGTCCATACAGAGCTTGGAAATATAACCGATATTGTCAATCGCCTTGCTCTTTCTCATCCTGAAGTCTCTTTCCGTCTGATTCACAATGATCGAAAGCTTCTCCATACGAACGGAAATGGAGATGTGCGTCAAGTGCTTGCTTCTATTTACGGGCTTAATATTGTTAAAAAAATGATCCCAATTGAAGCGAGTTCACTTGATTTTACGATCCGTGGTTGGCTTGCTCTTCCTGAAATTACAAGAGCTTCTCGTAATTACATTACGACGATGGTCAATGGCAGATTTATTAAAAACTACCCGTTAGTCAAGGCCATCCAAGAAGGCTACCATACTTTACTTCCAATTGGACGTTTTCCGATCGTGATGCTAAATGTCGAAATGGATCCAATCCTAGTAGATGTGAACGTCCATCCATCAAAAATGGAAGTGCGCTTTAGCAAAGAGGCTGAATTGAATCAGCTTGTGACGAAGACGATTAAGGATGCTTTTCATCGAAAAGAACTTATCCCAGAAGGCTTGAAACGTGAACCAAAGCAAGTGGTAAAAACAGAGCAACCATCGTTTGAACTGGACCATTTGCCCGTAGCGAAAGAAACTCAGCCATCCTTTCCTTTAAAAGATTTGCCGGAGATTGAACCACAGGAGTTTTATTGGGATCCGAAACCTGTGGAAAGAGAAAAGCCGCAAGCGCCTGAGCCTGCTCCATTTATTGAGGAAGAAGTTATGGAGTCAGTGAGAGTTTTTCAAGAGGAAGATGAAACAAGAGAAGATTCACGGGTTCCACCTTTATATCCAATAGGACAAATGCATGGAACCTATATATTGGCCCAAAATGAGAAGGGGCTATATATCATTGATCAGCATGCTGCGCAAGAAAGAATTAAATATGAATATTATCGTGAGAAAGTTGGACAAGTGAAAAGTGAACTTCAAGAAATGCTCGTTCCACTTACGTTTGAATATTCAGCAGACGAAGCGCTCAAAATAGAAGAACATAAAGCGCAGCTTGAAGAAGTAGGGGTGTTTTTAGAGCCTTTTGGCATCAATAGTTTTATTGCCCGTTCTCATCCACAGTGGTTTCCAGTAGGAATGGAAAAAGAAATTATTGAAGAAATGCTAGAACAACTACTTACGATGAAAAAAGTAGACATTAAAAAGCTAAGAGAAGAAGCAGCGATCATGATGAGCTGTAAAGCTTCGATAAAAGCCAATCACTATTTGCAAATGAGTGAAATCCAGGCATTGCTTGATGAATTGCGACGATCATCTGATCCATTTACATGTCCACATGGAAGACCGATCATCATTCATTACTCAACGTATGAAATGGAGAAGATGTTTAAACGTGTGATGTAGAGGGGGTTCGAGGAGATTATCTTAAAGTTCCTAATGATAGAAAGATTTGCCGAGCAATCTAATTTGTTATGTTGCTCGGCTTTTGTCATTCCTACTTAACGCTAATTTAATTGTTTTTCTGGGACAATTGGCTTTTCGAAAAGTTTCTGAAAAGCATAATTCAATAAGGCCATAGAATAGAAAATGATAAATATGATGGTAGAAGTGTAATTTTTCAATTTATAATGCCCTAATTTTTGAAAAAACGGATTTAATAGATAAGCGAATATGAAATCACTGACTAAATTGACAAGGGCATACAAGGGAAATCTATTGTATGTAAAGTGAAATACCCACATATTAATAGTAAAGAATGGACCTAATATGAATGCCAGTGCATCAAATATCATGTATTTATATCCACCTTTTACTTGCCACCAATTGAAAAGAGGGTTTAAAAGGGTTTGAATTAAAAGGATAACAGAACAGAATAAAGTCACAGGCAAAAACCTTTTTAAAGAGCGTTTTGGAAGGAATACGATTACAATTGTCCATAACACAATGGCATTAAAGATTCTAAAGAAATTGACTAACATTGGTAGCACCTCCATTTTTTCTTATGGTGTGCTATTTATTATGAACATATTCCATGTTAAAAGAGTGAATCCATTTTTTGATTCACTCTTTTATGGTATGGTCCCCAATAATATGAGTTAAGCGAAGCTAATAACGGTGTTTGCCACCATTTTGCCTCCTTCACAGTCCTCAAAAGTACATTTTCTTTTATGATACATTCACTTATTCAACATTATGTAAACTCCATGTAAAAGTGATAGAGGTAGCTAAAACGATTGGCATTTCCCGAGCAAGCATCATGGGAGTCTGATGTGGAGGTTAACTTGCTCGGGCTAATTAAGATATCCAGTTTTTTAATGATTATTCATGATTTTTTAGAGAATTACTTTTTGGTATTCACAGTATATATTTTACTTTTAGCGATTTGGTTGCATAGTAAGAACAATAGAATATAGATGGGGAATGAATAAATGCTTTTCCAATAGAGAGGTTCATATAAATCTAACCAAATGGCAATCGGTTCGCCGATAAATGCTGCCAGTGTTCCATAGATGATTCCTTTAATAAAAGGATGCCTATTGGGAAAAATTTCGATCATGAACATGATCGAAATAGGTAATAAAGAAAGATCCCATGGTAAATAGGCTGTAATAAATGGAAAAACATTATACGGATAGAGCCATAAACCAAATTGAAGACCTATGGAATCAAGTATTAAAGCAATAATGGCCATAAAGAAACCTGCTCGAATTAGATCTCCTCTAATTTGTTGATTATGTAGTTTTACCCATAAAATCCATGGGATAACGCTTAATCCTAGCCCTAACCACCATCTTGGTGTAAAAAGAATCACTTCTAGCCATGTGTCAACAAATGCATCATGAGCTTTATGGTACAGTGAATACACTTTTTTGATCTTTTCATCTACTTGAGAAGCTTTCATGATCATCAATCAACCTGTTCCTCAATAAAGTGAGTGTTTAAACGTTTTTTTATGAAACTCTTTCTATTTTTTATTAATTTTCATAATTTATACAAACCGTAGATTATCACAATGATTTTTGGTGTGAAAATTAGAAAACAGTCATATATAGTATTAGATGTGGAGGTGGTTCTATGTTTTTGTTATCGCTGCTGCCTATTTTCATTATATTAGTCTTGATTATTTTTGCTGTTGTTGTTGTTTCCAAAAGTAAAGAAGGAGGTGAAAGTGTGATTCGACACCTATATGTGTATCTGGTCTTATTCGCAACATTAATGATGGTCATTGGGGGAGGAATTTCAATCTTTATGGCAACAGCTGATTTGGTTAGTCCACCTTCTTATTATCAGACGTTTACAGATTTCAAAATGATGAGAGAAGGAGAAAAAATAGAGGGACAACCACCAGTACAACTAACAGATGAACAGCTACGGGCAGAGTATGAACAAATGAAAGAAGATGATAAAGAAATTCAACGTAATAATGCAAAAAACCAAATCATTAAAAGTCTAGGTTTTATCATTATCCCTTTACCGATTTTTATATATTTTAATACATTGCGAAAAAAAACGGTTGAGTCATAGGATGGATAAGAATGGGACTAGGATAGGGCCCAATTAGCTTGTCCATAGCTTCCCTTTTATGAGAACGGTTCATATAATGGACTAACTTCATAAAAGGGGAGGTAATAATATGACAAAACAATATAAGGGCAAAGACGATTCAAGACAATTCGGATATGGCTACAATGTTCCAGGTAGCTATGGTTATCCAGGTACTGGTTACGGAGCGGGTTATGGTCCAGGGTATGGGCCTTACGGAGGATATCCAGCTGGCTATGGTTATCCAGGAGCTGGAGCAGGATTGCTTGGTTTTGGAGCAGGACTACTTGGCGGAGCTCTTTTAGGCGGCGGTGTTGGTAGTGGTGGATACTATGGCGGACAAGGTGGACACCATCATGGACATCATGGTCATCATCACCATGGTGGACATCATGGACACCACGGAAATCACCAAGGTCGTTAATCATATTGCATATATGTTAAGAGGTTGTATAATCACGAAAATTATACAACCTCTTTTTTATGATTATTTATTTCGCAGCTTGACGAAGTTTTTTCATAATACTTAATGATTCTCCTGTTCCTAATGCAACAGCCTCTAGTGGATTTTCTGAGAGTTGAACAGGTACGAAAATTTCTTTGCTTAGCCATTCTTCCATTCCGTTTAACAGAGAGCCGCCACCTGTTAAAACAACTCCTCGATCAACGATATCACCGCTAAGCTCTGCAGGACATTCTTCTAATGTAGCACGAATGGCTTCTAGCATATGGAGCAATGATTCTTTTAATGTTTCACGAATTTCATAGGATGATAGGGTAATTGTTTTCGGTAGCCCCGTAACTAAATCTCTCCCACGGACCTCCATCTTTAATTCCTGATGGTCCACGAGTGCATAGCCAATTTCCATCTTTATTTGTTCTGATGTCCTTTCACCAATTAGAACATTATAGGCTTTCCGAATGTATTGAATAATTTCTTCATCGAGGCGATCTCCTCCGATGTTAATTGATTGGCATGCGACGACACCACCAAAGGAGATGATCGCCACTTCAGTAGAACCTCCGCCGATATCAACAATCATATTGGCAACAGGTTCATCAACTGGAAGTCCTGAACCGATCGCAGCCGCAACAGGTTCTTCAATTAAAAAGACCTGCTTTGCCCCAGCATTTCGTGCGGCATCTTGGATCGCTCTTTTGTCTACACTCGTAGCAGCTGAAGGAGTACAGATGACGACATTTGGTTTTCGTACATTTACCCCAGATTTATTAATGGCATGTCTCATAATGATTTTAAGAAGCTCTGTTGTAACATCATAATCGGCAATTACTCCATTTTTAAGAGGACGAATTACACGAATATTTTGTGGTGTTTTTCCAACCATTTCTTTTGCTTCATGACCGAAGGCGATAATTTTCTTGGTACGCACATCAACGGCGACTAAAGAAGGTTCATTTAAGGTAATCCCTTTATTTTTGCTGTAGACCAGTATATTTGCAGTTCCTAAATCAATTCCTATTTCATTTGCTGAAAGCATTTATTTTCCCACCTATTCAAGTTGTTTATGTCTATTTGAGCATGTCTTTATATAAATTAGCATGGAAGTTGTCGATTTAGGGGGTTGTTATCGAATCGTTAACGAAATGTAATGTTAAATGGAATATTTGTAAATTAACAGGTGTGTCTGAATAGACTGGATATTTTTGGACATACTTGATAAATGTTGAATGTATGAGAAAGAGGAAGAGCATGCAAAATTTAACCTATATAATTGTTAAAAAATATTACAATTGAAGAAAATAGCCTTTAAATGTGTTACGATGATAATCAGCAGTTCTTCTGCATAGAACACAAATGGATAGTAAAGGCGTGGAGGAAGTGGACAGTAGTAAAAAGAAAGTCCTTGTATTAATCGGACCTACTGCTGTAGGAAAGACAAAAATGAGTATTGAATTGGCCAAGCGGTTCAACGGAGAAATTATCAGCGGAGATTCAATGCAAATTTATAAAGGAATGGATATTGGCACCGCAAAAATATCAACTGAGGAGATGGAGGGAGTCCCCCATCATTTAATTGATATTAAATGGCCGAATGAATCCTTTTCTGTTGCAGAGTTTCAATCGCTTGTTCGAGAAAAAATCAATGAAATCACGAGTCGCCAAAAGCTACCGATGATTGTTGGTGGTACAGGCTTGTACATACAATCGGTTATTCATGATTATCAGTTTTCAGATGCGCCCTCAGACGAAACGTTTCGCAGAAATCTCGAAATAAGGGCGGAACGGGAAGGAAAAGAAGTGATATACAAAGAACTTCTGCAAGTGGACCCAGTTGGAGCTGAAAGCATTCATCCGAACAATCTTCGCAGAGTGATAAGAGCGCTCGAAATTTTCCATTGTACTGGCAAGACGAGTTTTGAGTTTCAGGAAAAACAAACTCATGATTTATGTTATGACACGGCATTAATTGGCTTAACGATGGAAAGAGAACAGCTATATCAACGGATTGATAAAAGAGTCAATATGATGATCGATCAGGGACTGTTGGAAGAAGTGAAAGGGTTGTATGATTCTGGTCTTAGAGACTGTGGTTCGATCCAAGCGATTGGTTATAAGGAGTTGTACGAATATTTCGATGGGGATAGCCCGTTGGATACAGCTGTTGAACAATTAAAGCAAAATTCGCGTCGCTATGCAAAACGACAGCTGACGTGGTTTCGTAACAAAATGGATGTTCAGTGGTTCGATATGACAGATGTGACGACAAACGCAACGTTTCAGAAAAAAATTGCGGAAATTTCCACGTATATTGAAGGAAAGCTAGAAATAAAATCGAATACATATTAGTAGAGATAAAAGAGGAGGATCCCATGATGAAACAATCCATTAATATTCAAGATCAATTTTTAAACCAATTGCGTAAGGACGGCAGCAGCGTAACAGTCTTTTTATTAAATGGCTTCCAATTAAGAGGTCAAATAAAAGGTTTTGATAATTTCACCGTTTTATTTGAATCAGAAGGCAAGCAACAACTCGTTTATAAGCATGCGATTTCAACTTTTGCACCGCAACGAAATGTGCAAATTGATTTAGATAATCCAGCACAATCATCATAAATTGATCAAGAAAGACTCACTTCAGATTAGATGAAGTGAGTCTTTTTGTTGTTGTATGGTTTTTATGAAAAACCTTAATGAAATAGGTTTGTATTGAATACATATAGTATAGTTAACCATTTTAGTAAGTACAAAAAATAGGCGATTGTCACGAATCACAAGGTTTATGAGTATGATGATGGTAAATCACTCTTTTTATTTGGAGAAGCTGTGCTTTATGATAAACATGGCCGATTCACCCAACTATCAAATATGACTTGAACTCATCTAGAGAAAACAGCTTTTAGAAATGTGAGGTGAAAGCTTTGGACCAACCTTTTCGTATGAAAAATAACGGTCAGATCAGCATTGTACTTAATTCACAAAAAAGAAAAACACTTGCGAAAGAGTTGCCGGATGCAACAATGGTTCCAAAGACGATACCGCAAGAACATGCGGCTTTAAAGGAAATCGAAGAGGAACTTGGTACATTGGTTGGAATGGAAGAAATGAAAAAAACGATAAAGGAAATCTATGCTTGGATATACATTAATAAAAAGCGAGAAGAAGAAGGGTTGAAAGTTGGAAAACAGGCTCTTCACATGATGTTTAAAGGAAATCCTGGGACGGGTAAAACAACAGTTGCAAGGTTGATTGGCAAGCTTTTTCAAAAAATGAATGTCCTCTCTAAAGGCCATCTAATTGAAGCAGAAAGAGCTGATTTAGTTGGGGAATACATTGGCCACACCGCTCAAAAGACGCGCGATCTAATCAAAAAGGCGATGGGGGGCATTTTATTTGTAGACGAAGCATATAGCTTAGGACGTGGCGGTGAGAAGGATTTTGGCAAAGAAGCGATCGATACGATGGTCAAACATATGGAAGATAAGCAGCATGATTTCATTCTTATTCTTGCCGGTTATTCAAGAGAGATGGACCAATTTTTAACTTTAAACCCCGGACTATATTCTCGCTTTCCACTCGTTATAGATTTTCCGGACTATACGATCGATCAATTAATGGAAATTGGAGAAAAGATGCTTTGCGAAAAAGAGTATACATTAAGTCATGAGGCGGAGAAAAGGTTACGTGAACATTTATATTGGATCAAGACATCGTTAAATATAACGAGTTTTTCTAACGGAAGGTATATGCGGAACGTGATCGAAAAATCGATTCGGGCACAGTCCATGCGATTGCTTATGCAAAATCATTATGATCGCCATGAGTTGATGACAATTCGCAGTAACGATTTAATACTCGATGAATAGAGGAAGGCTGACTCTTGTTTCGAGTCAGCCTTCTTTGTTCGAAAATAAACTTATCCGTGGATATTTCGATTTTTTGATTGAGCTAATTTCAAAACGCTATTTGTTATATCTAATCGTTTCGGTAGCTTCCAGTTGTAAGTATATGATAAAACCCGTAAAACAGTAATAACGACAAACAGGGCATAGAGCTCAAAGGAAGTAACGGTTAATTTTAAACCAATAGCTATTCCAGCAAGAATGGCCCAAACGGCATAGATTTCAGCACTCAATACGAGAGGCTTCCTCCCTGCAAGCAAATCGCGGATGATTCCCCCACCGCTACCAGTTAGAACAGATGCAACAATAACAGCACTTATTGGCAAGCCCATCTCTACTGCATAAATTCCCCCTTGGATGGCGAATGCAGAAAGGCCGATTGCATCAAAGAAATTGCCCCATCTTTGCCATAATTTCAGTAAATTATTTAGAAACAGGAAAACGATCGTAATGGATAAAAGGGCGATTTGGAAAAACAGTCCTTGCTCCCATAACGCAGAAACCGGTACCCCTATCAATAAGTTGCGTATTGCTCCTCCACCAAAGGCTGTCACGATCCCTAAAATATAAACGCCTAAAATATCGTACTCTTCTTCCATCGCAATAATCGCACCACTGATCGCAAAGGCGATGGTTCCAATCATACTTAATACTTCCCATGTCATACTTGTACTCTCCTCTAAGCTGTCATTCACATTGCAAAACAATATGATTTTAACATGGAAGATGTTCCCTTAGAAAGTTATTTGTTCAAGAAATATTTCTTACAAATTCGTGTTGCGTTATTTTTTTTGATATGATGAAGTCGGAGTGTATTCTTTACTAACATTTTTGCTTAAAGTACTCACTAATAAGAGGCTGAAAAATAGGAGGAAACTATTTGTTGGATAAGGAAATGAGCATTGAAAAAGTGGTCATCGTAGGATGCCAAACGACGGAAGATGACCTTCGCTATCAATATTCAATGGACGAGTTAGAATCCCTAACTGAAACTGCAAAAGGAAAAGTAGTGGCGAAATTAATTCAAAAGAGAGAGCGGATTCATCCATCTACATACATAGGAAAAGGCAAGGTTGCTGAGTTGAAAGCGCTTGAAGAGGAGCTTGAAATCGAGTTGATTATATTCAATGATGAATTGTCTCCCAGTCAGGTGAGAAATCTGTCTTCAGAACTCGAAGCACGGATCATCGATCGGACACAATTGATCTTAGATATATTTGCCACGAGAGCTCGCTCCAAAGAGGGCAAGTTACAGGTTGAACTTGCTCAGCTTCAGTATCTTCTCCCGAGACTTGGTGGACAAGGGCTTCAGCTTTCAAGACTAGGGGCAGGAATCGGCACAAGGGGACCAGGTGAAACGAAGTTAGAAAGTGATCGTCGTCATATTCGTCGAAGAATTGATGATATTAAGTCTCAGCTTAGTGTCATTGTTTTGCACCGTGAACGTTATCGAGAAAGACGCAAGAAAAATAAGGCATTCCAAATTGCTTTGGTAGGCTATACAAATGCGGGAAAATCAACATTATTCAACCGTTTGACAGAAGCTAACTCGTTTGAAGAAAATCAATTATTTGCGACCCTTGATCCGATGACAAGGAAAATGATTTTGCCAAGTGGGTTTGGGACCCTTCTAACAGATACAGTAGGGTTTATTCAAGACTTGCCGACCACGTTAATTGCGGCCTTTCGCTCAACCCTAGAAGAAGTACGGGAGGCAGATTTAATTCTCCATCTCGTCGATATGTCGAATGAAGATTATTTTCAGCACGAACAAACTGTCCACAAGTTATTGGAGGATTTAGAAGTCCAACAAATTCCTCAACTAACGGTGTACAATAAAAGGGATAGGCAGCATGAAAATTTTGTCCCGACAGCAAAAACGGATTCGATTCTTATCAGTGCATTTGACGAGTTCGATCGAATCACATTAAAGAAAAAGATTGAGCAGATTGTACTGCAATCAATGGAGTTCTATCATGTTGAGGTGCCTTCAGTAGAAGGGAAGCTTTTGTCCCAACTGAAGAACGAGACGATCTTAAGAGAACTTAACTTTGATGAGGAAAAACAAGTATACGTTTGCAAAGGCTATTGTTTAACGGACCATCAAATACTTGGTCAGCTTCATAAATACTCCATTCATGCAAAGACACAAAATGATATTTCTTGATAGAAGGAGAACAGCATGTTTCAACAATTAACCTTCGGGGATCAATTAGAAAAAGTAATCAGAGAAGTAGAAGTACAGGTACAAGGAATACACAAGGAGATTGATGAAAGAATTGACCGTAATCAATTTCGTGTCCTCTCTAGTTTTCAAAATCATCGTGTAAGTGACTCCCACTTTATTCCGACAACAGGATATGGGTACGATGATATCGGAAGGGACACATTAGAAACTATTTATGCAGAGGTTTTAGGTGGAGAAGCAGGGTTGGTTAGACCACAAATCATTTCAGGAACACACGCCATTTCCATCGCCCTCTTTGGGGTTCTTAGACCAGGAGAAGAGCTACTTTATATAACTGGAAAGCCTTATGATACACTTGAAGAAATAGTCGGCATTAGGGGAAGTGGAGTAGGATCGCTTAAAGAATATGGAATTTCATATAATAGTGTTCCCTTAACTTTAGAAGGGGATGTCGACTATCCTGCAATCGAAGTTGCAATGAAAGAAAATACAAAAATGATTGGCATTCAACGTTCTAAAGGCTATGCGAATCGCCCTTCCTTTACGGTGAAACAAATAAAAGAAATGATCGATTTTGTTAAAGCAATTAATCCGAATGTCGTGGTGTTTGTTGATAATTGTTATGGGGAATTTGTGGAGGATTTAGAGCCTTGTCATGTTGGGGCAGACTTAATGGCAGGTTCACTTATTAAGAATCCAGGTGGAGGACTTGCAAAGACCGGTGGCTACATTGTAGGGAAAGAGGAATGGGTTGAAGCCTGTTCGTATCGACTTACATCTCCTGGAATAGGAAGAGAAGCAGGAGCTTCCCTCTATAGCCTGCAAGAAATGTATCAGGGGTTTTTTATGGCTCCACATATCGTTGGACAAGCGTTAAAGGGAGCGATCCTAACTGCAGCGACACTGGAGAAGCTAGGGATGAACACGAATCCGAAGTGGAATGCTCCGCGAACAGATTTAATTCAGTCCGTTCAGTTTGATGATCGGGAGAAAATGGTTGCTTTTTGCCAAGCAATTCAATTTTCCTCTCCGATTAATTCGCATGTAACACCATACCCTAGCTATATGCCAGGCTATGAAGATGACGTTATTATGGCGGCAGGAACATTTATCCAAGGTGCAAGTATCGAATTAACTGCCGATGGTCCGACACGTCCACCATATGTGGCGTATGTACAAGGAGGACTAACATATTCCCATGTCAAAATGGCTATTTGCATCGCATTAAACCATTTATTAGAAAAGAAACTACTCATTATAGAATAGATGGCAGGAAAAATACTAGGTAAATAGCCCAAAAAAATAAACTTTAAAAAAATCATGTAATATAACCTAACATCTGTTGACAGAAAAACTAACATTACATATAATAAAAGCATGATAGAAAGGTGGAGAGAAAATCGCATGAGCGGAAGTGAAATTCGTCGTACGATGCCACTATTTCCAATTGGAATTGTGATGCAATTAACTGATTTAACTGCTCGGCAAATCCGCTACTATGAAGAACATCAATTGATTTCTCCAGCTCGGACAGAAGGCAATAGGAGAATGTTTTCTCTGAATGATATTGACCTTTTGCTTGAGATAAAAGATCTTATTGATCAAGGGGTTAATCTTGCTGGGATCAAGCAACTTTTCTCTGTTAAAGAGAAAGAAGTGGTAACTGAGGAGATGGAAAAGGAAGCTAAAAAAGTAAGACGTGAATTATCTGATGATGAATTGAGGAAGATTTTAAGAAGTGAAATGATGCAAGCTGGTCGTTTCAATCGTTCTTCCCTTCGTCAAGGAGATATGTCTCGCTTTTTTAAGTCATAAAAGGCGTATCCTAGCATTTTAAAAGTTGGGAATAGCCTAATAGAAGTAAAAATAGGGAGGAAGTAGAATGGCAAAGTTTACAAAAGATGATATCAAACGATTGGCAAGTGAGGAAAACGTAAAGTTTATCCGTCTACAGTTCACTGACATTTTAGGAACTATCAAGAATGTTGAGATTCCAATCAGTCAGCTAGAAAAAGCATTAGACAATAAAATGATGTTTGACGGTTCCTCTATTGAAGGATTTGTTCGTATCGAAGAATCTGACATGTACTTATATCCTGATTTAGATACATGGGTTATCTTCCCTTGGACTGCTGAAAAAGGTAAAGTTGCACGTTTAATTTGTGACATTTACAATCCAGATGGCACTCCATTCTTAGGAGATCCGCGTAATAACTTACGTCGTATTTTAAAAGAAATGGAAGAGTTAGGATTCACCGATTTCAATCTTGGACCTGAGCCAGAATTCTTCTTATTCAAGTTAGATGAAAAAGGTGAACCAACACTTGAGCTAAACGATGCAGGCGGTTACTTCGACTTAGCACCAACTGATTTAGGGGAAAACTGCCGTCGTGATATCGTGTTAGAATTAGAGGAAATGGGCTTTGAAATTGAAGCTTCTCACCATGAAGTAGCACCTGGACAGCACGAAATTGATTTCAAATATGCAGATGCAATCACAGCATGTGATCAAATTCAAACTTTTAAACTAGTAGTGAAAACGATCGCTCGTAAGCATGGTTTACATGCAACATTCATGCCTAAACCATTATTCGGTGTAAACGGCTCTGGAATGCACAGCAACGTTTCATTATTTAAGAATGGTGAAAATGCATTCTATGACCCATCAGGAAACTTAGAGCTTAGTGATACAGCTCGTCAATTTATCGCTGGAATTATCAAGCATGCACCAGCCTTTACAGCAGTAACAAATCCAACAATTAACTCTTACAAGCGTTTAGTACCTGGATACGAAGCTCCTTGTTATGTAGCATGGTCTGCTAGAAACCGTTCACCATTAATTCGTATTCCAGCTTCTCGTGGTCTAAGCACTCGTGTTGAGGTAAGAAGCGTAGATCCATCTGCTAACCCTTACTTAGCAATGGCTACACTACTAAGTGCTGGTCTTGACGGAATTAAGAACAACTTAACTCCTCCAGCTCCAGTAGACCGTAACATCTATGTAATGTCTAGAGAAGAGCGAATTGAAGAAGGTATCGTTGATTTACCAGCCACTTTATCACAAGCGCTTGATCAACTTAAGGCAGACGAAACAATGACTGCTGCACTTGGAGAGCACATTCTGGAGCATTTCTTAGAAGCAAAAGAGATCGAATGGGATATGTTTAGAACACAAGTTCATCCATGGGAAAGAGAACAATATATGCAAATGTATTAATCTTTCAAAAACCCTCAATACTTTTTGTATTGAGGGTTTTTTATTGAATATTAGAAATTGGCTGATCGAAAAATAATCATTGAAATTTCGGAGTTTATTTATTCGATTACGTAATAATCGTCGTATCACTAGTTGGAGCAAAGTTTGTAACGACTAAGACAATAGGAGAACTTGCTTCAATTGTTGAATCGGCAGGAACGCTAATGACTAATTGTCCTACACCTGTACCACCTGGTGTGTAGGCAATTAGGTCATCCATTTGCAGTACACCATTCACATATACATTAATGTAACTATTATCTGCAACTAATTCTGGAAGTGTAGTGGCATCTGCTCCGGTATCCGTCCAAAAATCGTCAACAGCAATGGTTAAGGTGCCTTCACCTACTACTTGAGCCTCGGCTTCATTGAAAAATCTTTCAACAGTTGGAAAAGTACCGATCGTTGAGTCAGCAGTAATGGCAAGTTTCATAATTTGTAGAGGCATATTCAACTCTCCTTTCCTCTTTTCTAGCATGTTATGCTTCAAATCATTTGTTGACTAAACTAAAAGGTAAATCATATAAGTCCAAGCACCGATTCAGGACAAATTTATATAATGTTGATGGGAAGAGAAATAAAGAAGGAGTGAATAAGGAATGGTATCTCAAAAAAATACTCGTTCTAGAACTTCATCAAAACCATATTTGACAATTCCGACTGTGCCTTCAATTAAGTCATTCCATCGTGTCCCTAAAAAAGTAAAAGTATATGAATATTTTGCGATATCAAATGGAGATTCCAAGGTTTTTAAAGAAGAGGATGGACTTGTTGAAATAGGCAAACAAGAAATTTTAGAGCCTTCAAAAGTCTCTTACATGAACCTTTTTATAAACGGAGTACTGCAACCAAAGGAAAGCTATGAAGTTGCGAATGGAGAAATCACATTAAAAACAGAAGATATGCCGCCAAAAGGGGCACCAGTCATACTGCAAATGTTTATTTTTTGATGTATGTAGCAATAGGATTCCATTGATTATTGCTTATTAGTAATGATTTTCAAATTTTTGGACAGCCCTAGAACGAATTAGTAGCAAACCGTTAACAAAGCTTTTCATTGGCAGCTTTTTCCTTCACTCGCATAATGATATATTCGGTCTGAAATATTGTAAAAAGGAGAAAAAGAGGAGTGAACATCAGGATAATTTTCCTGTGCCATTTTAAATTGTATTTCATAACAAGTGAAGAGGAAATTAAGCTAATTAAAAATTGAGAAATAAGTTTGCTCATACATATCAGTCCCTCCGAGGTTTCTTTAAAGCTAATTTGTCACACTGTAAAGAATTTCATTCGTGGAAAAAGAAAAAAGCAGGATAACCTGCTTTTGCGAGATTGATATGTTCAGTGTATATGACGATAAACGCCGATTACTTTACCTAAAATGGATACATTTCTTAAGATGATAGGTTCCATTGTTGAGTTTTCCGGTTGCAGGCGGATGTAGTCCTTTTCTTTAAAGAAGCGTTTAACAGTTGCTTCATCTTCTTCAGTCATTGCTACAACAATATCTCCGTTACTAGCAGATTGCTGCTGTCTCACAATCACGTAATCTCCGTCTAGAATTCCAGCCTCAATCATACTTTCGCCCATAATTTCGAGCATAAATACATGTTCATCATCAGCCGCAAAGCGCTCTGGTAATGGAAAGAATTCTTCAACGTTTTCAATTGCTGTGATAGGTAAACCTGCTGTTACTTTTCCAACTACTGGTACATTCACTACTCTGCTTTTTGGGATATTTGCTTCTTCATCAGCTTCTAAAATTTCAATTGCACGTGGTTTGGTCGGATCCCTGCGGATAAGCCCTTTACTTTCAAGTCTAGCTAAATGTCCATGAACGGTTGAGCTAGATGCGAGGCCAACAGCTTCCCCGATTTCTCTTACGGACGGTGGATATCCCTTTAATTTGACCTCATCTTTTATAAATTCAAGAATATCTTGCTGTCTTTTTGATAGCTTTACCATATTACACACCTCGAATTCTATTTCTTGCTTTGATTATAGCATGTATTTCCAACTGATACAAACATAAGTTCGAATTTTTTGTTGACTAAAAACAAATGTTCGTATTATAATTACCTTAACAACGAACATACATTCTTAATTTGAGGTGTGGAAAAATATGAAAAAGTTATGGAATCAATATTGTTATGCTATTATTTTAATCGGTTTAAGTTGTGTTTTAACGTTTATGTTGGCAGATCAGTCACCAACTTCTATAGAAGAAGATTATTTATCGATAAAAGTTGAGGAAGGAGATTCCTTATGGAATTTGTCTAAAACATATGCTGAAGAGCATCAGCTTTCACCAAAAGAGTTTATTCATTGGGTTAAGCAAGCAAATAAAATAGACGATGCGCTATATGTTGGAGATTCTATCGTCATTCCTGTTAAAAAGGACAGATTGTATATTGCCAGTAGTAGGGAAACGGAATAAAGAATATTATGTTAAAAGCTATTATCTATTGTCGTGTTAGTACAAAAAAAGATACACAGGAAACATCATTAGTGAGACAGGAAGAAGAATTGCTCAGCTTAGCAACACAATATCAATTTGATGTGGTTAAAGTGATAAAAGAACAAGTCAGTGGTTATGATTATGAACGTGATGGAATTTTAGAGTTGCTTTCGCTCATCAAAGATAAAGATGTAAAAGCGGTTCTTATTCAAGATGAGACGAGACTTGGAAGGGGAAATGCAAAAATCGCCCTCCTACATTGCATTATGAAAGAGAATGTAACTTTATATACGATTGCTCATAATGGAGAACTACAAATATCAGAATCAGATTCAATGGTTTTGCAAATTGTTGGCATGGTCGAAGAGTATCAGAGAAAATTACATAATAGTAAGATTAAAAGAGGAATGAAAAGAGCCATTAAAGATGGATATGAACCTCAAAGGAACCTCAAAAATCTTGGCATTAACAGTGGAAGAGAAAAACTAGAAATACCAATAGAAGAAATTGTTCGTTTACGACGAAATGAGTTAACCTTTGCAGAGATCGCTGCCACATTAAGAGGATTTGGTTATCCTGTTTCAAAAGCAACTGTTCACCGTCGATATCAGGAATATATGGAGAAATTGAATACGACAGAAGCTTAGGCTCTTTTCTTGTATTCACGTATAGATTCTAGTAATATGAAACTTGCTTACTTTGTGAATTAGAATCATTCAATTCTTTCTATAAGTACAATTATCATATAAGTATCCATACACGTGATCAAGAAAAAAGGAGCTTAAATATGCTATCAAAAGAAAAATTGGCTAGGATTAATGAGTTAGCTAAAAAGGCAAAGCAAGGGAGTTTAACAGAAGAAGAAGCAAAAGAACAGTCCATGCTCAGGAAGGAATATTTGGAGACTTTTCGTTCATCAATGTTAAATACGTTAAAGGGTGTTACCGTTATTGATCCAAAAGGAAATGACGTTACTCCGAAAAAGCTAAAGGAATATCAGAATAAAAACAAATCACATTAATTTTTTGAAGGAATACAATGGACTGTATTCCTTTTTGTATTGGGCTCTTTTCAAAAAACTTATGGCGATTAAACGGCATTACTAAGTTTTAACGTGGCAAGGGAAAAGAGTTACCACATTTTATCCGTAGTACTGGTACTTGTGCTACGTCCAAATTAGAATACAGGCGTTATGACCATTCCAATAACCATAGTAGGTAAGTAAACAGCCTTGTATTATAATTTATCAACACATAGTTCGGGATGTAAAGTGGCAAAATAGGAACAAATTGGACTTTTTTGTTGAGAAAACAAGTGGTCCACTATATATTTAATAGGGAGAGTGGATTTCGTTCTGTTAAGAAAGGGTAGAAATCCGAGGTAATAAGATATTTGATTATTATCGAAAATTCACTTATGTGAGCTAATTATAGGAGGGGTACAATAAATGTTTGGACAAGTTGATGCATTATCGGTTAACGCAATAAGAACACTATCCATTGATGCGATTGAGAAGGCGAATTCAGGACATCCTGGAATGCCTATGGGAGCAGCTCCAATGGCATACACACTATGGACAAGATACATGAACCATAATCCGAAAAATCCGCAATGGTTCAACCGGGATCGTTTCGTATTATCTGCTGGACATGGTTCCATGCTTTTATATAGCCTTTTACATTTGTCAGGCTATGATCTTTCAATTGAAGACTTAAAAGAATTTCGTCAGTGGGGAAGTAAAACTCCAGGACACCCTGAATATGGTCATACAGCAGGTGTTGATGCAACAACAGGTCCATTAGGTCAAGGAATTTCTATGGCTGTTGGGATGGCAATGGCAGAAAGACATTTGGCCGCTGTCTATAATAAAGAGAATTATGAGCTTGTTGACCATTATACATACAGTATTTGCGGTGATGGCGATTTAATGGAAGGTGTTTCAGCTGAAGCAGCTTCACTAGCAGGTCATTTAAAACTCGGCAAGCTAGTTGTGTTATATGATTCCAATGATATTTCCCTTGATGGTGATTTGGACCGTTCATTCTCTGAAAGTATTGAAAAACGATTCAAATCTTACGGATGGCAATATATTCGTGTTGAAGACGGAAATGATCTTGAAGAGATTGCGAAAGCACTTGAGGAAGCAAAGGGTGATGAAACCCATCCAACAATGATTGAAGTTAGAACTGTCATTGGTTATGGTTCTCCGAATAAATCAGGGAAATCCGATGTTCATGGTGCTCCATTAGGTGCTGATGAATTACAGCTAACGAAAGAAGCCTACCAGTGGACATTTGAAGAAGACTTCCATGTGCCTACTGAAGTATACGAGCAATTTAAACAGCTTGTTGCGGAAAATGGGGAAAAGAAAGAAAAAGAGTGGAATGATTTATTTGCTTCTTACAAGAAAGCACATCCAGAATTAGCTACTCAGTTTGAAACAGCTAACAATGGTACTTTAGTTGAAGGTTGGGATCAAGATTTACCAGTTTATGAAGAAGGTAAGAGCTTAGCAAGCCGTGCGTCCTCTGGAGAAGCGTTAAATGCAATTGCTAAGAATCTTCCATACTTAATCGGTGGTTCAGCTGACTTAGCTGGTTCGAATAAGACGACGATTAAAGGTGTGGGTGATTTCACACCTGAGACATTTGAAGGAAGAAATATTTGGTTTGGAGTGCGTGAATTCGCAATGGGAGCTGCCTTGAACGGAATGGCTCTTCATGGTGGATTAAAAGTATTCGGTGGAACATTCTTTGTGTTCTCAGATTACTTACGTCCAGCTATCCGTTTAGCTGCACTAATGAACTTACCAGTCACTTACGTATTTACACATGATAGTATTGCGGTCGGTGAAGATGGACCAACCCACGAGCCTGTAGAACAGTTAGCTAGCTTAAGAGCGATGCCAAATCTCGATGTATTACGCCCAGCGGATGGGAATGAAACAGCTGCTGCATGGAAGCTTGCAGTTGAATCAACAGATCGTCCAACAGCGCTTGTACTTACTCGACAAAACTTACCAACATTGAATAAGACAGCAGAGAATGCCTATGAAGGTGTTTCTAAGGGTGCCTATGTTGTTTCACCTGCTAATACGGACACCCCTGATGTGCTTTTACTTGCTACAGGATCTGAAGTATCTTTAGCAGTTGAAGCACAAAAGTCTCTTGAGAGTGAGGGTATTCATGCTTCTGTTGTAAGTATGCCTTCATGGCATCGTTTTGAAAAACAATCTCAGGAATATAAGGAAAGTGTTATTCCGAAGAGTGTGAAGAAACGTTTAGGAATTGAAATGGCAACATCCCTAGGTTGGCACCGTTACACAGGTGATGAAGGCGATGTTTTAGCAATTGATCAATTTGGTGCATCAGCTCCAGGTGAAAAAATCATGGAAGAGTACGGATTTACTGTTCAAAATGTTGTAGCGAGAGTTAAAGCAATGCTTAACAAATAAAAGATAGAAAAAATAGGGCTGATTCGAACACTCGAATCGGTCCTATTTTTTTATTGTAAAAAAATCTAGCAAAAAAAATGATTTTCGACAAAATAAGCGGAATTTTTCAACTATTTAAGACAAACATTTGCTCAAATTTTTAATATAATGAAAAAAAGAGTGTTAATGAAGGAGGAGTTATGGTTGAGAAGTTATCAATTATACATAATTACAGATGAATTTGCCTCCCATTATTTCGGAAGAGAATCGATGTTTTTTCGACTGTTTAAAGAATATGAAGTAGCGTTGGGAGAGCTTTATTCTATCATTACGAAACAAATTGTGTATATTACGAAACCGATTCCTAGTATTCGTCTCCATCAATACATCCAACAGCAGATGCAAAATACTGCAGGCTATTCTTTTGAAAATGGCGTTTATAGGATTGACTATGGCAAAAGTAGTAGAGCAAAATTAGAAGTGTTTGATCGATTTTTGATGATTGAAGCAGAAGGAAGTTATGAAGCGGAGACATGTTTTTTTGAAGTGTTGAGAAAGAATGAAGGAGCGTTTTTGGCTGTAGACTTAAGAAACGATCGTTATGGTTGGTTAAAGCCAATTAAAGAACGAAAATTTGTCTAGTGCGTGCTCATGCTTATCAACTTGCGCATGTTTTTTCATTAATTTTTAGAAAACCTTCCACAAATATAGGAAAATTCCCTGCAAATATTGTATAATAGCCTTTGGTCTAGTACACTGTATGATAGACAACATGAAGGAGGAAGTAAAATGGTTTGGTGGGGATATCTACTAATCGTAGTTGCTCTACTTGGTGGAGTAGCAATAGGATTTTTCATTGCTCGACGATATATGATGAGCTACTTAAAGAAAAATCCGCCAATCAACGAACAGATGCTTAAAATGATGATGATGCAAATGGGACAAAAACCATCGCAGAAGAAAATCAATCAAATGATGGCTGCCATGAACAAACAGCAAGGGAAATAAAAACCTATAAATGTTTGTCGTTTGATTTATAGCAATTATGAAGGAGAATTTCACCTCATTTAAAGGTCGAAACCTTCACAGATTTTTTCGTCATAGTTGCTTTATTTTCTTATTTCAATCTAAAGACTACTTTTCCTGTAGCGATTTTAACAGGAAAGGTAGTCTTTTTGTGTTGTTGGGAAGCATGAAGAACTATACATCATCCTCTTTCTAGTTAATTTTTAATTAATGTTAAGGAAAGTTGATGTAGCCAATAGTTCGTAATTTTGTTACAATGAGAACACACGTTCCTTCTACTGGATAAAAGCTGAATAAATCTACCATATATTAAAAATATTTGGTAAACTATTTTAGTTGAGTGAAATTTGCGAAATTTTAAAGCTGGATCTTAATCTAATCAGAAAGCTACAATATTCGGAGGATGACAAAATGAAGGTTTTTTTGCAATTATCCTGGTTTTTTAAACAAGAAAGAAAAGCATACATCACGGGGACGCTCCTCCTACTAATTGTAGCTGTATTACAACTAGTACCACCAAAAATTATTGGGATTGTTGTGGATGAAATCGATCAAGGTGCGTTAACAATGAACGATCTCTTACTTTGGATAGGGGTACTAATAGTCGCTGGACTCATGATGTATGTCTTACGTTTTTATTGGCGAATTATGATCTTTGGTTCAGCCGTAAAGCTTGCACGACAGCTTCGGAAGGATCTATTTAATCATTTTACGAAAATGTCCCAGGCTTTTTATCAACGCAAAAGGACTGGAGATTTAATGGCTCATGCGACAAATGACCTCCAGGCGATACAGCAAACAGCAGGAGCAGGTGTTTTAACATTAGTAGATTCGTTAGCAACAGGTGGCTTTGTAATTATAGCCATGGCAGCTACGATTAGCTGGAAATTGACTCTTATTGCACTGATTCCGATGCCACTCATGGCGATTTTAACTAGCTGGTATGGGACTATGCTTCATCGACGTTTCCATAAGGCTCAAGAAGCATTTTCTTCCCTTAATGATAAAACGCAGGAAAGCATTAGTGGGATAAAAGTCATTAAAACATTCGGACAAGAGAAAGATGATATTGAGGATTTTCGTAAACAATCTGAAGATGTGGTAAAAAAGAATATTTCAGTGGCGAAAATTGATTCTCTTTTTGACCCGACGATATCAATTGTCGTAGGAGTTTCCTTTTTCTTGTCGATTGTATTTGGTGCTCGTTATGTTTTAAATGGTGAAATTACGATTGGAGAGCTTATTTCTTTTACGACTTATTTAGGGTTGCTTATTTGGCCGATGCTTGCATTTGGTTGGCTCTTTAATATTGTAGAAAGAGGTAGAGCTTCCTATGATCGTGTTTCAAGTCTTTTAGCAGAAAAAGCAGAAATTGTCGATAAGAAGGATACACTTGATTGCGTTCCAAGTGGAAATCTCGCTTTTGAAATTGGTTCCTTTACATATCCAGGTGAAAAAGAACCTGTGCTACATGATATTCATTTTTCCTTAAAGCAGGGTGAAACATTAGGAATTGTCGGCAAAACAGGAGCAGGGAAGACTACCTTATTAAAACTTTTAATCCGTGAATTTGATATCGATCACGGTGCGGTTACTTTTGATGGCAGAAACCTGTCTGATTATAAAATTAAAATGTTACGAGAGGCAATTGGATACGTCCCACAAGATCATTTTTTATTTTCAGCTTCCATAAGTGAAAATATTGCGTTTACCAACCCTATGATTGCGGTGGAGAATGTTCATCAGGCCGCCAAGATTGCTAATATTCATGATGATATTCTCCAACTATCAGACGGTTATAACACGATCGTTGGTGAAAGAGGCGTTTCTCTATCGGGAGGACAGAAGCAACGTATATCGATTGCAAGAGCTTTATTAATGGATCCTGAAGTTCTAATCCTTGATGATTCTCTTTCTGCTGTTGATGCTAAGACGGAAGAAGAAATTCTAAACGCATTAAAGCAAGAAAGAACCGGTAAAACAACGATTATTACTGCACACCGTTTAAGTGCTATTGAACATGCAAATCTCATTCTTGTATTGGATGAGGGTAGAATTATCGAAAGAGGTACACACGCTCAATTAATGGACGTGGGTGGATGGTACAAGGAAATGTATCTCCGTCAGCAATTAGAAGAACTTGTGGAGCAAGGAGGTTAATTGAATGGAGAATCATACAACAAGTAAAGAACAATGGCGCGTATTATTTCGTCTCCTTGCATATACGAAGCCTCATACAAAGACGATCATTTTTGCCTTTTCGTTATTGCTTATTGCAACGATCGGGGACATTCTTGGTCCAATCCTTGTCTCTATTTTCATCGATGATTATTTAAGACCTAGAAATATTGTGTTTGAAGCCCTTTTTATTCTAGGAGCATCCTATATGGGGATTCAAGTAGTGAATATTGTTGTTTCCTACTTCCAGCTTTTAAAATTTCAAGAAATTGCTCTGAAAATCATTCAAGCGATGAGAGTTGATGTCTTTGCCAAAGTCCAATCGTTAGGATTGCGATATTTTGATAAAACACCAGCTGGTAGCATTGTCTCAAGAATAACGAATGATACAGAAGCGATTAAGGAAATGTTTGTTACCGTCCTTGTTACGTTTATCCAAAGTGGATTCTTAATGGGGGGGATTTTGGTAGCGATGTTCATCCTCAACATGAAATTGGCTCTATTCTGTTTGTTGATATTACCGATTCTCTATTTGATTATTCGCTCGTATAGACGTTTAAGCTCAAAGTTTTACCATGATATGAGAGAAAGGCTGAGTCAGTTAAATGCGAAGCTCAGCGAGTCACTTCAGGGAATGAGCATCATTCAAGTCTTTAGACAAGAAAAAAGACTGCGTAAAGAATTTGAAGAAATCAATGAAAATCATTATCTTGCCGGAATGAAAAATATTCGAGTTGATGGACTTTTACTCCGTCCTGCCATTGATTTAGTGTATATTGGTGCCCTTATTTTGATTTTAAGCTTCTTTGGGGTTACATCCTTTGACCGTCCTGTTGAAATTGGCGTTTTGTATGCCTTTATTAACTATCTTGATCGATTCTTTGAGCCTGTTAATAATTTGATGCAGCGTCTTTCATTATATCAACAGGCCATTGTCGCAGCCTCACGAGTATTTCATTTACTCGACGAAGAAGAACTTGCTCCAAAACAATCATTAAGTGGTAGAGAAATAACCAACGGTGAAATTGAATTCAAGAATGTTTGTTTTTCCTATGATGGCAAAAGGGACGTACTTAAAAACATTTCCTTTATTGCAAAGCCAGGAGAAACAGTCGCCCTTGTTGGACATACGGGGAGTGGAAAGAGCTCCATTATTAATTTGATGATGCGTTTTTATGAATTTGAGCGGGGAGAAATACTCGTAGACGGTCAATCGATTCGAAATTATCCGGAGAGTGAACTAAGAGCAAAAATTGGTTTAGTTTTGCAAGATCCTTTTTTGTTCTATGGAACGATTAAAGAGAATATTCGCCTGCACAATCAAGAAATGTCTAATGAGGCAATTGAAGAGGCAGCTAAATTTGTTCAAGCCCACTTGTTTATTGAAAAACTTGAAGGAGGATTTGACCACCAAATGGTTGAGCGTGGTTCGACCCTATCGAGTGGACAACGACAACTTATTGCTTTTGCGAGAACGATTGCCGCAAACCCGAAAATATTAGTCCTTGATGAGGCAACGGCTAATATTGATACTGAAACAGAGGAAGCGATTCAGAAGGCACTATCTCGTATGCGTGAAGGGCGGACAACGATTGCCATTGCTCATAGGCTATCAACGATTCAGGATGCAAATCTGATTCTTGTCTTGCATCAAGGTGAAATAGTCGAGAGAGGAACTCACCAGGAACTTCTAGCGCATAAGGGGCTTTATCACAAAATGTATTTACTACAAAACGGCGCTCCGGAAAAATTAGAAGATGCTGTCGGATAGAGGAAAGTAGAACTGTCACACGATGTTCAAATGTTATTTCATATCATTTTAGTGTAAACTTTGCTAAAATGAATGAATAAAAAGACCATTTTTCAGGAGTTGTTATCATGACAGATGTGAACGTGTTTCTCGCTCTTGGGGCGGGGTTCCTTAGCTTTATTTCACCCTGCTGTTTACCGCTATATCCAGCATTCCTTTCTTACATTACAGGAATGTCTGTAGGGGAATTGAAGAACGAGAACGCTATGCTACAAAGGAGAAGTCTTTTACATACATTATTTTTCCTATTAGGATTTTCGATTATCTTTTTGGCATTAGGATTTAGTACAACTTTTATTGGAGAATTTTTTAGTCAGTATCAAGACCTTATCCGTCAGTTAGGAGCTATTCTAATTGTTTTCTTTGGTCTTATGATTGTAGGGATATTAAATCCTGAGTTTTTAATGAAGGATCGAAAATATGAATTTAAAAGTAGACCAACTGGATACTTCGGATCGGTTTTAATTGGGATTGCTTTTGCGGCTGGATGGACTCCTTGTACAGGTCCGATTTTAATGACAGTCATCGCCCTTGCGGCTGCAAACCCTGGTTCAGGATTAGTTTATATGATTGCCTATATTCTTGGATTTGCGATCCCGTTTCTTGTACTTTCGTTCTTCATTGGAAAAATGAAATGGATTCGAACGCATAATGTGTTAATTATGAAAATTGGCGGCTATATTATGATTGTAATGGGAGTTGTGTTATTCTTCGACTGGATGACCAAGATTATAATTGTCTTTTCTGGACTATTTGGAGGATTTAAAGGATTTTAAGTTTTAATGAGAAAATCACAACTATTGACCTATTTGAATTGAAATTATTGGAGAAAATCCGACAAAAAATAAGAAATTTGTCGGATTCTATTCATTGAAATTTCTAACTTTTTCCTATATATTATTAGATGAATCATTTTTTTAAAGGACCTCAAATTGAAGTTGATAGATATATGTACTAGATTGAAGAATAGATATGATGTATGTTCAATCTGTTTACAATCATTTTGAAATTTCTCCATACAAATAGCTTTTGTTAGAGATGAAAATCTATCATTTTAATGGATATTCTTTGTGTAAGATCTGGGGGTATACAACGATGGCAAGAATATTAATAGTAGATGATGCAAAGTTTATGAGATTGACCTTATCGAATATTTTGACAAAAGCAAACCATGAGGTAGTCGGGGAAGGCGAGAATGGAAGAGATGCTGTAGTGCTTTATCGAGAGCTTAATCCAGATTTAGTTACACTGGATATAACGATGCCAGAAATGAGCGGACTTGATGCGATAAGGGAAATCAGAAAAGAATTTCCACAGGCAAAAGTCATTATGTGTTCAGCGATGGGGCAGCAAAAGATGGTTGTTGAATCGATTGAAGCGGGTGCTAAAGATTTCATTGTGAAGCCATTTGATGAAGGAAGAGTTTTGGAAGCAGTAAACCGTGTATTAAACTAATAAAAAGGCTCTTTTCGCTAATGTTGTTGCATAAGTTATAAAAAGCTGGTATCTCCTCTTAGAGGCGAAAAGTGGAAGTGAAAAGTACGTCGCACATTTAATGTATGGCAGTAATTGAAAAATAACTGGTAAAAAACCTTGGATTTTTACGAAAAACTACCATCTATACGAAAATAGTGATTAAAAAGCCATTTAGGGGACAACCTTAGATGGCTTTTGTTATGATTTTGGTACAATCAGTAAAAATGGGCACAATTTTTACTTGAATGATTTAAATCCTTGTCTCCTTTGACGATGGTATAGTATATAATGATAGGGAGTATCTTGATTGAAGGTATTAGATAATTAAAATTAAAACCATAAATGTCGATAAATACGACAAATGAAATTAAGAGTAAAGGATGTCTCCTATGGACTATGTAGTCATTACATCAATTGGGGCTGTAATTATGGCAGTCTTTGCTATGATTGTTCGAATGAAAGCAGCTAAAAAACCGGTATCAGCAAAAAAAATCATCTTACCACCTATTTTCATGAGTACAGGGGCACTGATGTTCATCTTTCCTATGTTTCGTGTTACCCCATTAGAGATTGTTGAAGCAATAACTGTCGGTTTTCTGTTTTCGATCTTACTAATTAAAACATCTAAATTTGAAATCCGTGATCATGATATTTACTTAAAGCGTTCTCGAGCCTTTATATATATCTTAATCATTTTACTTGTTATAAGGGTGGTTGCTAAGCTTGTCCTTAGTTCAACAATTGACGTAGGGCAATTGGGAGGCATGTTCTGGATCTTAGCATTTGGGATGATCGTCCCATGGAGAGTAGCGATGTACCTGAACTATCGCAAACTCCAACAGCAACTCTTTGAAGATATGCCAACAAAGACAATTTAAAAAAGAGAGTCTGGGTCGGGATCCAGACTCTCTTTTTATTACGCTGTTTTCGTATAAACCGAGAAGCAAGTTTTTACCCTTATATCACGGTTATGGCTATACATGGGTGTGCGACGGCACTTTTCATTCCCTAAAAATCAGCCATTTTGTTCCTTATCCCTTTCCAACTGCAACAATAAGAGCCTTTATTAAAACAAATGCTGATACGGTGTTACATCAATTCTTTTTTCATCTAACTTCTTTAATAAAAATTTATGGTCTCTTTTCGGTGTTGCCAATATGTATCCTCTGATCACTAAGTCTTCAGTTACTTTATCTCGCTTTTCAGTTAAAGTGAGCTCCCCAATTTTACCTGCAATTTTGTGCCGAGCTACATCCCGAAATAGCTCTGGTACAGGACTTACTAAATCTTCAAGCAATTCTTTTTGCTCATCGTTCCACAAATGTCTCGTTTGATTTACGTAGTATTCTTCCCAGTCCATATCCGATTTCCCGTCTTCTTTTGGAAGCTTTTTTAGGAACTTTCTAAACATGAAGTATCCACCAATGGCCATTGAGCCAGCGAACACAAAAACCCAAATTACGATAAACCAACCAAACCAGCCTTCAAGCATGTCATTCACCTACAAAACAGTTTAATGTCAACACTATTATAGACGTTGTTACTATGATTAGACAAGACATGAGCTGGAAATTCACAATGTTTAAAGATAATCCTAATGTCTAATCTAGTTCATCACAAATAAAGGCATTTAATGCTAACAATGTTGCTTTTAAATTATCCTTACGCAAATAAAGAACTCATGTCCCTTACCAAAAAGACAATGTAACAACGAAAAGTGCTGCGCAAAAAATAATGTGTGTCTAAAAAAACAGGTAAGAGATGTAAAGTTGGCTTTTGGACCTGAAGGAAAAACTCACAATCATTACGAAAACAGAGAAAATAAAAAAAGCTTCCTAGCTTTAAAGGTAGCTTTCAAATCAACTATAAAAGATAAACTTGTTGGCGGGACCGCCTGGGAATCGAACCCAGCTATCCTGGCACGCAGGACACAGACGGTTTTGAAGACCGCGGAGGACACCAGTACCCCATTCAGCCCCGTATAGAACAATTCTCATTATACCTAGAAAGATATGTTCTTACAATAATAAATGAGGATTTAATGTTCTATTAACAAGGGTTTTTCACATTATTGTAATAAATACCGTTTTAATATGTGAAATTTTAGTAAGTAAAAAAGGTAGAGATAAAACTTAGATCAAATGAATGACAAAGCTAACGATGGCAGGAACCGTTAAAATAATCACAATTACTCTAAATAAATGAATCGATAAAACGGTGGGGATGTCGGTCTCATATCTTTCCGCAATTAATGACATTTCACTCATCCCTGCTGGTGCCGAACTTGCTAGTGCTGTACATGGATCATATTTTAAATATCGGTGGAGAATGAATGCCAATAATAAGCCGAGAATGGTATTGATGAAGGATACGAGAAGACCAGGAAGCCAAATTTGTTTAATTAAATCGAATGTTTCTGTCGTGAAAGCTAGCCCGATATTACCTCCAACAATAATTTGGACAATTTTTTTAATTTTAAGAGGGAATTTAGGCACATTTTTTTTGAAGATTGTCCAGAGTGAAATAACGAGTACAGAACCTAAGAAAACGCCTAAAGACAATTGCGTGCAATACCCGACAAATCCCCCCATAAATGCCATGGTGATAATGAGCGTCCACTGTTTTAATTGCACATTCATAATGAATCGAGTTCTCCTCCTTTAATTAACTGAGCGCTCGCAGCTTTTTTCAAGTATGTTTGTTGTTTCAGGCTCACTCGCTTTTGTGCGCTTATAAAAATAGTTTAATAGTATCGTAAAAAAGGACATTACAACTATTACACGGATGAGATGAATGACTACAATAATGGGTGCTTGCAACTCTAATGCTTTTGCGGTAATTGCCATTTCTGGGATTCCCCCGGGTGAGGAGGCTAAGATTGATGCCCCTAGATCAAGAAATGTTAACTTAGCGACCAAAAAACCAGTTCCTACAGACATGAGAATAACACTGAAAATAATGAATGAGAAACTGAAAAATAGCTTTTTGATCTGCTCTTTTGTCAATTTGATAAAAGATAATCCAAACATCGTTCCTAATAAGAGTTGAACGATAAATGTGAGAGGAGTTGAAGTTTGAAAGGAAAGAATTTCAAAGTGTTTGCTAATTCCAACAGCAAACATCGCACCAATCATCGTCCCGAGTGGTAATTTTGCTAAGGCCCCGATGATTCCTCCTACTGCGGCTATCATGAGAAATAAGAAAAAATGGAAAAACATCAACTCGTTCTCCTCCATCAAATAGTAAGACTTATTGAGTTATTGTAAAACAAAAAAATGAAATTAAATAATAAGAAATTTTTTAATCTATCATAAAAAAAATAAATATTTTATGCATTCATTATACATGTGACTTTTTTCATGGAAGATTGCCCGCAAATAGTCCCGTAGAAAAAAGAATAATAATTTATTTTCTACCCAATTCATTTACATCTAACAAAAAATAAATATCGGTACCGTTTTCATTAAGATTTATAGAAAAAACCATGTCATATTTTTTAACAATGTATTGGATATCTTGTTCGATTTTTATTATATTAAGAACAATATTTAATTTGCTGAATATTAAATAATTTCAGTATTATTAGTTTTTACGCCGTTGGATTCCTGGTGGATTGTGTATAAAAATTCATAAAATTTGGAGGTTATGCAATGAAAACAAGTACGTATTCGGATCAAGTAAAAGAAGTTTACCAAAGGATTTCATCCCATGAGTTAGTAAAAGAAGGACTTAAATTTTTAAAAGAGGATCATGAGAACACGATCGAAGAACAAATTGTCATCGCAGAAATTCCAGCCCCACCTTTTAAAGAAGAAAAACGTGCTACATTTATTCTTTCGAAATTAGAGGATTTAGCTCTTGAAAATGTTGAAATGGATGAAGAAGGAAATGTTTTTGGTTTACTTCGTGGAGTGGGAAATGGTCCGAAAATATTTGTTTCAGCCCATCTTGATACAGTTTTCCCCGAAGGAACGGATACCACTGTAAAAAGAGAAAATGGGATTCTTTATGCCCCAGGAATTGTTGATGATACTAGCGGTTTAGCAGAAATGTTATCAATCATACGAGCATTTAAAGAAACGAAGATTGAACCGATTGGAGATATTGTATTTGGGGGAACAGTTGGAGAAGAAGGGTTAGGGAATTTACGAGGTGTTCGTGCGTTCTTTAACAATCACCAGGATATTGATGGATTTATTTCTATTGACGGCCCAGAAATCTCGAGGATTTGTTATAAAGGTACAGGAAGTTATCGTTACAAGGTTACATATAAGGGACCTGGTGGACATAGTTTTGGGGCATTTGGATTACCAAGTGCCATCCATGCTCTAGGTAGGGCAATTGCTGAGATTGCAGACATTCAAACAAAAGCAGATCCAAAGACGACATTTACGGTTGGAGAAATAAGTGGTGGAACTTCTGTTAATGCGATTGCGGCAGAAGCGCATATGTATGTTGATTTACGTTCAAATGATCCGCAGGAGCTAGTGAAGCTAGAACAGCAGTTTTTAACGATCGTTGAGAAAGCTTGCAATGATGAAAATGCACGCTGGAATACAGACAAAATAAAATGGAAGACAGAAAAAATCGGAGATCGTCCAGCTGCGACGCAACCTGATGATACACCTATTGTTCAGATTGCAAGTGCAGCAACAGAAGCAATGGGCATAAAGCCAACATTAGCTGGACCTAGTAGTACAGATTCAAACGTGCCTATGAGTTTAGGTGTACCGTCAGTGACGTTAGGCAAAGGAGGGAAAAGTGGTGGAGCACACACATTAGATGAATGGTTTGATCCGACGGATTCTTATCTTGGACCACAGAGAACATTCCTAACCATTGTTGGTCTTGTAGGAGGAGCAAATATATGTGAGCCACTCCTTCCAAAGAATAAATAGAGCGTTTCTACTAAAGGAAAAACGGTTTCAAGACTTTAAAGGGGGTGGAGATGAGTATGAATAAAAAATTAATTTACCTATTCATGCTAATGTTGTCATTAATTGTTGCGGGTTGTAATGGAGGAGCGAATGAAGCTTCAAATGAAAATGGTGAAAATATCGAAAAAACGACGGGTGGTGAATTAAGAGCTGCCTTAGGGCAACAACCGGAAACACTAGACCCGCAAATCAGTACAGGAGCCACAGTAAAATATGTTACTAGACATATTTTTGAATCTCTCCTAACCTTGGATTCTAATTTTCAACCAGTTCCTGAATTAGCAGAATCATATGAGAAAAGTGAGGATGGATTAACTTATACATTTAAGCTACGGGAAAATGTTACCTTCCATAATGGTAAACCTATGATGGCAGAAGATGTTGTTGCCTCTATGAATCGCTGGAAGGAGCAATCTGCTGTAGCGCAACAAATTCTTGGTGAGGGAGCTATTTTTGAGGAGGTAGATGAATACACGGTTGAGTTAAAGCTGGAAGCTCCTAGATTAACAGCGGTAGACGCAATTGCTTCACCAAAACAATTTGCTGGAATTATGCCGAAGGAAGTAATTGAATCTGCTCCTGCTGAGGGAATCGAAGAATATATTGGAACTGGTCCATTTAAATTTGAAGAGTGGGAACAAGATCAATACATTCATTTATCCAAATATGAAGAATATGAACCAGTTGCTTTACCAGCTGATGGCTTGTCGGGAAAAAAAGAAGCATTAGTAGATGACCTCTATTTTGAAATTGTAACAGATCCATCTACCCAATTGTCAGGCTTACAAACAGGCCAGTATGATGTTGCTTATTCACTACCAAACGATAATTATGAGCAATTAAAAAATGATAAAAATATAAAAACATATACAGATCTATATGGGAATGGTCTTCATCACTTCAATAAGAAAGAAGGAATATTTACCAATCCAAAAATGAGAGAAGCTGTCAACGCTGCCGTAAATAATGATGAAATTATGCTTGGCGGCTGGGCACATGAGGATTTATATGAGGTGGATGCAGGATTTATGGCAAATAGCCAAGTTTGGTACAGTGAAGCTGGGGCAGACCAATTTAATCAAGCAGACCCAGAAAAGGCAAAGCGATTATTAGAAGAAGCGGGCTACAACGGAGAAGAAGTAGTGATCATGACGAATAGTGAAAGTGAATTGTACAATATGTCAGTCGTTTTCCATGAGCAGTTAAAGAAGATTGGAATGAACGTAAAATTAGAGGTTTTAGATCGAGCTACTTATTCGGAAAGAAGGACAGATCCAGCAAATTGGGACCTTTTATCGGTTGGTTTATCTACGGTAACGACTCCATCTCAGCATTTATCTTTAAGCGCAACGTGGCCAGGGTGGACGGATGATGCAAAAGTTGCCGAAATGCTTGATGCAATTGAGGCATCTCCAACTCTAGATGATGCCTTAGTTGTATGGGATGAATTGCAAGCATATTTATGGACGGATTATTTGCCAGGTATTAAGCATGGAGACTATTTCTATTATCTCGCATCTTCTGCCAAAGTGGATGGTTTGAGCATTTTTGAAGGACCAATCTTGTGGAATACGTCAGTTTCAGAATAAACTCCTTCTATTAAAATGGGTATTTAATCAACATTATTTCAAAATAGAGCAAGCAATAATCTGAATCTCTCCAAAATCTTCGTTTTTTGTACGAGGGTTTTGGATCAAGATTCATGAGAAGGGAGTTTTCTAGATGAAGGATTATTTGATGTATATAATCAAGCGGATCCTTTCGCTTATTCCTGTGTTATTTGTTGTTTCAATCATTGTTTTTCTAATAATTCATCTAACTCCTGGTGATCCAGCGACCACGATGTTGGGTGATGAAGCATCGACAGAGAAAATACAAGAATTACGTGAGCAATTAGGATTAAACTTGCCTTTATATCAGCAATATGTAAATTGGCTTCTTGGTGTATTCCAAGGTGATCTCGGAACTTCCTATTTTATGAGAGATCCTGTTACAGTTGCGATTATCACTCATCTCGGACCGACTGTTTCACTTACGATCATCGCTCAAATCATTGCATTATTCATTGCTATTCCAGTTGGAATATTTGCAGCTAAACGTCGCGGGACAGCATCTGATCAAACTGTTATGGGTTTTTCCTTATTAGCGATGTCGGTGCCGAATTTTTTACTAAGTTTGCTCTTAATGCTCCTTATTGGTGTAGTTCTTCAATGGCTTCCAGTAGCTGGATATGCCCCTTTACAATCAGGATTATGGAGCCATTTGCAGTATTTAATCATGCCAGGCATTGCGCTTGGTGCGATTCAAGCAGCGTTAATCGCTAGAATTACTCGCTCATCTATGTTGGAAGTTCTCAATAATAGTTATATCAAAAGTGCGAGAGCGAAAGGAGTTAAAGAAAAACAGATTATTTATAAACATGCATTTAAAAATGCATTCCTACCGATATTAACCGTCATTGGGCAAACATTTGGTGGATTGATTGCCGGAGCTGTAGTTGCTGAAACGATTTTTAATATTCCAGGAATCGGGCAATTGACGATAAATTCAATTGAACGGCGTGACTATCCAATGATTCAAGGAGTCATTTTTTTCGTGGCAATGGCTTATGTCGTTATTAATCTAGTAGTTGATTTACTTTATGGGATGATTGATCCAAGAGTTCGACTAGATCGGAAATAGAGAGGGGAGTTAAACGTGGAAGCTGTTGAGGGGAAGATTGAAAAACAAATAGAGGTAACCGATGTAAAGCGTCAATTGATAAAAAATCAGAGAACTTTATTGTTACGCAAACTTTTGAGTAGCAAACAGTTTGTGATCGGGAGTGTTGTGCTAGTTCTTTTCATTTTATTTGCTCTATTTGGTCCAATGATCTCTTCCTATGATCCATATGAAATGGTCGTGACAGACAGGCTTCAATCCCCAAGCGTGGAACATTGGTTAGGAACCGATAATTTTGGAAGAGATTTGTTTGCACGCGTGACATATGGGGCTAAGGTTTCTTTAGGAGTAGGGTTCTCTGTAGCGATATTATCATCCATCATGGGAATGATTATCGGTCTTTATGCGAGTTATTATCGTTCATTAGATCATATCCTGATGCGAATTTGTGATGGGATTATGTCTTTCCCCGCTATTATGCTTGCGATTGCTTTAATGGCTGCTTTAGGTCCAAATACAGTGAACATTATTATCGCTTTAAGTATTGTTTTTACACCGTCGATAGCACGAATCATACGTTCTTCTGCCCTTGTGATTCGTGAACAAACGTATATCGAAGCAATGAAATCTCAAGGGGCTCGAGATTGGCGAATCATTTGGCTACATATCGCACCAAATACAATCTCACCATTATTTGTTCAAGCTTCTTTTATCTTTGCTGATGCCATTATTACGGAGGCAGGACTTAGTTTTCTTGGAGCAGGTGTTCCAGCACCAGATCCAAGCTGGGGAAATATATTATCTGACGGAAAAGAAGTGATTTATACCGCTTGGTGGATGATTGTGTTCCCAGGTATTGCCCTCATTTTTTCAGTATTGAGTATTAATTTACTTGGTGATGGATTGAGAGACTTTATTGATCCTCACGGGATTACAAAACGAATAAAAAGAAAGAAACAATGAAGGGTTCCAGTTGATAAAAGGGGTGTGAGAATCATTGAATGAACCATTGTTGAACGTTAAGGAATTGAAAACTCATTTCCAAACAGAACGGGGCTGGGTGACAGCCGTTGAGGGGGTTTCATTTCATATTGACGAAGGAGAGATACTCGGCGTTGTGGGAGAATCTGGCTGTGGTAAAAGTGTTACCTCGCAGTCCATTTTACGACTTTTTGATGAAAAATATACAGCGCAATACGATGGCCAAATTGTATTTAATGGGAAAGATCTTCTGCAAATTCCATTAAATGATATGCAACATATTCGCGGAAATGACATTTCCATGATCTTTCAAGATCCATCTAGCTCACTGAATCCAGTTTACACGATTGGTGGGCAAGTGGCTGAATCAATTATGCTACATAAAAATGTTTCAAAAGCAGAAGCAATTGAAAAGGCCGTAGCCTTATTAGCGATGACAGGAATTCCTTCTCCTGAAAAAAGAGCTAATGAATATCCTCATCAATTGTCAGGTGGGATGTTACAGCGAGTAATGATCGCAACTGCATTAGCTTGTGAACCCAAACTTCTCATCGCTGACGAACCAACAACTGCTTTAGATGTGACGATACAAGCACAAATATTAGATTTGATTCGTGACTTAAATGAGAAATTAAATATGGGTGTGATGTTAATTACCCATGATTTAGGTGTAGTTGCTCAAATGTGTACACGAGTGGTCGTTATGTACCTCGGTCAAATCGTGGAGGAGGCGGAAGTAAATGCTTTATTTTCGAATCCTTTACACCCGTATACTAAAGGATTGCTTCAATCGATGCCACACCTAGAAGGAACACGTTCAGAAAAACTTCACGTGATTGAAGGTTCAGTTCCTTCATTAAATAATGTACCGCAAGGATGTCGATTTGCTCCACGTTGTCCTTATGCTGACAAAACATGTTTGGAAAAAGTACCAGCACTTGAAGATGTTGGTGGTGGTCAAATGGTCAGATGTTGGCATGCCCAAAAAATTAAAGAGGAAGAGGAGGGAGCGTATGTTGCTAGATGATCGTCAATCTACTGGTTCTTTATTAGAGGTTCAAGGGTTAAAGAAGTATTATTTTATGAATGGGTCTTTTGGCAAACTAGGGGGAGTAAAGGGCACTGTTAAAGCTGTCAATGAAGTCTCCCTCTCACTCTATCAAAATGAGACATATGGATTAGTAGGGGAATCCGGTTGTGGAAAAAGTACATTAGGACGAACCATTTTAAAATTGATTGAGCCTACAGAAGGGAAGGTGATCTATAATGGCGAGGATATTTTACAGTTAAATCGTCATGAGCTACGCCCCTATCGAAAAGAATTACAAATGGTTTTCCAAGATCCGTATACTTCCTTAAATCCAAGGAAGAGAATTGGGCAAATTTTGGAGGAACCATTGGCAATCCATACTATTGGTGAGAGAAAAGAACGAACAGATATGGTTATGGATATATTGCGCAAGGTGGGACTTCAAGTAGACCATTATTATCGCTATCCACACGAGCTCTCAGGTGGACAACGACAGCGTATCGGAATAGCAAGAGCTTTAGTGGTGAATCCGAAGGTTATAATATTAGATGAACCAGTCTCTGCACTTGATGTATCCATTCAATCGCAAATCATCAATTTACTAGAAGAGATTCAGGCAGAATTTAATTTATCTTACCTTTTTATTGCTCATGATATGAGCGTCGTCCGCCATATTTCTGATCGAATAGGGGTTATGTACTTAGGAAATCTAGTAGAGGAAGGCCCGAATGACCTCTTATTTGAAGAACCTCTACATCCTTATACAAAGGCATTATTATCAGCTGTTCCTGTAGCAAACCCGAAATTAAAAAGGGAGCGGATTATACTAAATGGAGAAATTCCATCCCCTTTTAATCCGCCATCTGGGTGTACTTTCCATACAAGATGCCCTTTTGCGATGGATAAATGTAAGACTGAAATACCAGTAAAGGTAGAAGTTTCAAGCAAACATTTTGTTTCGTGTCATTTGTATGAGTCATCATGAAGAAGATTTCAATCAGAAACAAGAAAAAAGCTTTGCTATGCTAGAACAAACATAGCAAAGCTTTTTTTATGAAGTTAGAACGTAATTAAATAATTTTTGAGTGAGTAACATAATCGACAAATTCCTTCACTACGGATAAATTTAGTGATTTTTCACGATAATTCATCCAAGTATTCCGAGTTAATGTTTCATTTTCATACTCTAGATTATAGGTTGTAAATGGACTCTCTGGTGGCAAACATATTTCAGGTATAATGGCATAGCCTAAACCAAGCTTTACCATTTCCTTGCAAGTCTCAATTTTATCAACTTTCATGTAATGATGAGGCGAATCTGTAAAGGTTTGATACCACCATGTTTCAATCATTTGCTTGAATAATGGATCCATTTTATAATTAATTCTTGGAAGATTTGGGAGATCTTCTATAAGTAACTTCTCATGAGAAATGATCGAAATTCCTTCTTGATACAATTTATGACTTAATTCATCCCAATTGTACTCTCCTCTAACAATGCCAATTTGAACATCGTCGTGTTTAAGCATATGGAAGACTTCAGAGCTATATCCTGTCTTGATATTTACTTGCACATGAGGGTAATTTGATAAGAACCCTTTTAGCAACATCGGTAATTTATATTGAGCAAAGGTGCTGCTCACACCTATTCGTAAAGTACCTTTGATTGCCCCGCCTAAATCTTGGATATGATCTTTTGTCTGTCTAAGCTCTTCAATCATTTTTTGAGCATATTTAACCAAATATTCGCCTTCATCCGTAAACTTTACCCCTTTTTTATTTCGGATCAATATTTTTACACCGAACTCATATTCTAGCTGTTGGAGACGATAAGTAATCGCAGGCTGTGAACTGTAGAGCCTCTCAGCGGTCTTCGTAATGTTACCTTCTTCATAAAGTGCGTCTAGTATAATCCAATCCTTGGAATCCACAAGCTCTACTCCTTTATAATAGAAAATTATTTTATATTTATACGTTTCATAGTATAAAAAAAACTTATTATAAGATAAAAACATTTGAATTTTATAAATATTAAAAATAATTATATTATTAAGTTAGTAGAAAAGTCCAGTTATTTGAGAAGCACAATTATGGAATTGAATCATTTTAAAGGAGTGTGGGCCATGAACAATTCGCTGACATTTGTGGCAACAGGGGATAGCTTTATCACAAGGAGAGTGCCACCAGGTAACAAAGGCTTTACTGAAATTGCTTCACTTATTCATAACGCAGAGGTTCGGTTTACCAATTTTGAAGTGACGGCACATAATTATGAAGGATATCCTGGAGCAGTAAGTGGGGGCACTTGGGCAAGGACTTCACCAGATGTGCTAGAGGATATAAAAAATTATGGATTTAATCTAATTGCTTGGGCTAATAATCATACGCTTGATTATACATACGGTGGACTTGAAGCAACTGAGAGGTACTTAAATCAATATGGGTTTATTCATGCAGGTGTAGGAAGTAATTTAGCTTTTGCTAGTGAACCGAAATATTTGGAAACTAGTTCAGGTAGAGTTGCGTTAATTGCTGCTACATCTTCCTTTCATGAAACCCATATTGCCGGAGAGCAACGTCCAGATATGATGGGAAGGCCAGGAATTAACCCACTTCGCTACCAAAGTATTCATAAAATTTCAGCTGATAAATTAGCTCAATTAAAGGAAATTGCTGCTACAGTTGATATTAATGCCGGAGAAAATTTGAAAATTAAAGAGGGCTTTCAACTTCCTAGAGCAGATGATTTATATTCCTTTGGAAAATACCTTTTTCAGGTAGATGAGAATGAGGGTCAAGTAACGATACCAAATGAAAGAGATATGAAACGGATACGTTACGCCATTTCTGAAGCAAAAAGACAGGCAGATTATGTTTTAGTTAGTATTCACGCTCACGAAATGAAAGGGGAAAGAAAAGACCTTCCAGCTGAGTTTTTAGAAACTTTCTCAAGAGCGTGTATTGATGAGGGTGCACACGCAGTTGTCGGTCATGGCCCCCACATTGTGAGGGGAATTGAAATCTATAAATCTAAGCCCATTTTTTATAGCTTAGGGAACTTTATTTTCCAAAACGATACTGTAGCCCATTTACCTGCCGATTTTTATGAAAAATACAACTTGGAGCATACAAACAATGTTGCAGATGCATTGGATAAAAGAAGTAGAAACAACACGGCTGGGTTCAGTACATTAGAGAATATCTGGTTGTCTTTCATACCTACTTGGAAAATGAAAGATGGTGTGCTAGAAGAGATCCTTCTATATCCGATTGAATTAGGTTTTAAGGAACCAAGGTCAAGAAGAGGGTTACCTGCTTTCGATAATCGTACAGTCGTATTGGAGAAACTGCAGGAACTTTCTGAACCATATGGTACAAAAATTGAAATTGAAGAAGGTATAGGTAAAATATATGTTAAGGATCTTGTAAAAAGCTAGAGGTGGAGAAAGCACAAAAAAATAAATGGAGGAATGAAGAAATGGGGATTGAAACGAAAGAGAAAGAAGTGTTTATTTCAAGTACAGTAGAAGCTGTTTATAAAGAGTTATTGAAAAATGACAAAGTAAAAGAGGGGTTAGCATTTTTAGAAGCAGACAATGAATTTACGGCAAAAGAACAAACAGAGATCACAGAAATTCCTGCCCCAACCTTTCAAGAAGAAGAAAGAGGGAAGGATTTCAAAAAACGATTAGAAGCACTTGGAATTCAGAATATATCAGTTGATGAGGTAGGGAATGTTTTCGGTGTCCGTCCTGGAACAGGGAAGGGACCGAAATTAGTAGTCTGTGGTCATTTAGATACCGTCTTTCCAGAAGGTACGGATGTGAAGGCAAGGATAAAGGATGGCATCATTTATGCCCCGGGGATTGGTGATGATGGAAGAGGATTGGCATCTGTGCTTACTTTAATTAGAAGCTTAAATCACGCAAATATCCAAACCGAAGGAGATATCATCATTGGAGCGAATGTAGGAGAGGAAGGTTTAGGAGATTTACGAGGGATGAAAGCACTTTTCAAAAATCGTCATGATATCGATGGGTTTATTTCTATTGAACCTGGAAGTCCAGAAAGAACAACCTATTTAGGAGTAGGCAGTAAGCGATATAGTATTACATTCAAAGGTCCAGGAGGTCATAGCTATGGTGCCTTTGGAACTCCGAGCCCCATTCATGCTCTAACACGTGCAGGTGCTAAAATCGCAGATCTTCAAGTGCCGAATGAGCCGAAAACAACTTTTAATATCGGGTTGATAAGTGGAGGTACGTCTGTCAACACGATTTCAGAAACGGCAAATATGGTAATCGATTTACGCTCTTCTTCACAAGAACAACTTCTGAGCCTCGAAAGCACAGTGTTGGCGATTTTAAATGGGGCCGTTGAAGAAGAAAATAAGCGATGGAATGCGGATGTCATTAAGGTAGAGATAAAATTGGTTGGCGACCGTCCCGCTGGTTCACAAAGTATAGAATCAATGGCGGTCCAAGCATCACTTGCAGCAACAAAAGGACTAGGGTTTGAACCAATTCTTGCACCAGCAGGTAGTACGGATTCTAATGTCCCTATTAATCTGGGAATCCCAGCGGTTACACTCGGTGGGGGAGGAGAAACAGGGGGAACGCATACTCTAGATGAATGGTTTAATCCGAAAGATGCGTATTATGGAGTCCAGAAAATCCTTTTAACCATTCTAGGTCTTGTCGGTGTGGCTGAGTGTACGGAACCTTTATTAGAGATAAGGGGAAAGTAAAAATCTCTTTAAAACAAATTTTATAAAATGATAGATGTCGAGTAATCTATTTGATCTTAGCAGTGCTTTCGATCAATAGATTACTTGTTGTGTTTATATCGGCGTACTTCAAATGCAATGCAATAAATTGGAGATGAAAAAAATGGGGTGGAAAAGGAACCTTATAATATTATGTATTGGTCAATTTTTAGCAGTGGCAGCGATGAGTTCAATCTCTCCGTTTTTATCATTATATATTCAGGAATTAGGGGTAACAGATGAGAAGCAAGCTGGTCTCTGGACAGGACTAATATTTGGGAGCAATTTTTTAACGGCTTTTATTTTTTCACCCATATGGGGGAAAATAGCTGACAAACATGGGAGAAAAATGATGGTCATTCGTTCGGGGATTGGGATGGCGATTACGATCACTTTAATGGGATTTGTATCAAATCACATTCAACTATTAATCTTAAGAATGATTAATGGTTGCATTTCTGGTTTTATCCCAGCTTCAATTGCCTTAATGAGCACGCTTGCACCTAAGAAGAAGGTTGGTTATGCTTTAGGTATTCTAAATGCAGCTGCCGTCTCAGGATCGATTGGTGGTCCTTTAATCGGAGGAGTAATGGCTGATCACTTAGGATATGGTGCGATATTTTCGTATACTGGTATTTTACTATTTATCGCAGCTATACTTGTTATTTTCTTCGTTCATGAAGATTTTGTTAAAAATGAAAATGAGGAAAAATCGAGCATCTTTGAGGATTTCAAGAAAATCACAGCAAACAAGCCAATTCCTTCCTTATTTATATCTGTTACGCTTGTTCAATTAGCTACATTGGGAACGATTCCACTTATTTCCGTATTCGTGCAAGAAATATCACCAGCTGCATCTAATATTGCCTTTCTTTCAGGGTTGGCAGCCTCGGTTATGGGTTTTTCCAATATGCTTGCATCACCGCGACTCGGAAAGCTTGGTGATAAGATTGGATCGGAAAATGTATTGCTATATTCTGTCATTGCAGCAGCTTTGTTTATGATCCCACAAGCATTTGTGGTGAATCTTTGGCAACTCATTATCTTTCGTTTTTTATTTGGTTTGTGTATTGGTGGGATGCTTCCATCTATCAATACGTTGCTACGTCATTTTGCTCCAGTAGGGATGGAAAGTCGTACATATAGCTATTCAACATCAGCAATGTACCTCGGAAATATCATTGGACCGAATATTGCCGGGCTATTTACTGCGGGATTTGGAATACGTAGTATTTTTATATGGTCTGGCGTGTTATTACTTGTAAATGCAGCATGGATTAAAAAAATTATTATGCCCAATATTTCTTATTCAAGTGAGTCGATTTCACAAAGTTCGAAGGTGAATTAATAAACGAATACTCAAGCATTATTCATTCGAAAATCGCCCCCCAATGTGATTAGGTAAATCGTTTTGAGTTCATTTCTGCGTTTTTTAACTTGAGGTATTTAATGATGAAATGGAATCAAGTAAATATATTCTAGAAGTTCATCATGTTGCAAAATAGATAGGGTTTTTTCTCTTCCTAATTTACTTAAGATACTGAAATGGAGGAAATAGAGTGAAACTACAGGATTGGAATCGTTTTGAAAAGTATGTTGAAGAATTAATGTTGGAAGAAAACATTGCTGGAGTTGCTATAGCGGTAGCGAAAGACGGAAAAGTGATATATGAAAATGGATTCGGATATCGAAATATTGAAGCGAGAGAACCTGTGACAAAAGATACGATTTTTGGAATTGCATCTATATCCAAATCATTTACCGCTCTTGCGATTATGAAGCTAGAGTCAGAGGGGAAGTTATCAGCGGATGACGAGGTGATAAAATATTTGCCGGATTTTAAACTGAGTAATCTAGAGGATAGTAGCAAAGTGAAAATTCATCATCTGTTAACACATTCTGTTGGACTGCCACCAATGAAGAGGTGTGAAAATTTCAACGATTTTGTAAAGCATTTAGCATATTTAGAAAAAGAACCCTATTATGTTTTAGGTGAGCCTGGAGAATATTTTAGTTATTGTAATGATACATTTCTACTACTTGGAGCTATTATTGAAAAAGTAACAGGTCGCTTATTTCGACAATATGTAACTGAGCATATATTATTTCCATTAGAAATGCATCGCTCTACATTTAGCTTAGAAGAAGTTTATAAATTTTCGAATGTGACAACTCCGTATATTTATCAAAAGAAAACGAACCAATTAATGGAAGTGCCTTGGCCACAACTTGGGAACTATGAAGTTGGTGGTGGAATCCGTTCAACAGTTATCGATTTAATCAAGTATGGTCAATTCTACTTAAATCAAGCACCAGAGTTAACAAAACTTGCCATTAAAAAAGATAAGATTCAAAAAATGTTTGAACCAAAGTATCAAATTGATCGAGTTTCTTATTATGGCTTTGCGCTTAAAATTACCCCAGATTATTTTGGAGTGACACTCATTGAACATGGTGGTAGTCAACCAGGTGTGTCCTCTAATTTCGGTTTTGTTCCAGAAAAGAATTTGGTGGTGGCGGTATTAACGAATGTAACAGGCGTTTCTGTGCGAAATATTTGGCAAGCTGCCATTAATCAAGTATTACATATTCCGTTTGAACAACAACCAAATAGAGAGCCGGTCTACGAAGCATCAATGGAAGAACTTGAACAATTTGTCGGCACGTACGCAGGCGCAGAAAGCAATAGTCAAATAAAAATCTATTTCGAAAACGATTCATTAAAAGGGAATGTCTTTGGGGAAATTTACGATCTGCGAGCTAGTGATGAGCAGACGTTAGTAGTCGTTAAAAATGACAAACCAATCAAATTTTATTTTGATTCCAATGGAAAGATATGGGCAGCTTTCTTCGGAGTAAGGATGTATCCCCGGGTGTTTGAAAAAACATTTGTAGGATTATAGAAGCAAAATAAATGAAAGAAGCCATCTGCATGTTGCTTTTATCATCAAATGATATGGCTTCTTTTCTAACTATTTTCACTATTGCGGAAGTTATAAAGACTAAGAGAGAATCCCATTTCGAAATAAGATGGAAACGGCATGAACCCGGTTTTGTGCCCCCAGTTTTTTTATAGCGCTTCTTACGTATTGATTGATCGTTAACTCGCTTAAATTCATGCTATTAGCCATTTCCTTTGTACTTTCTCCCCATGAAACTCTCTTCATCACTTCCAATTCTCTTTTACTTAATAATCTGGATTCCAAGGCATCGTGGGATCTTTCTAAAATTTTCCCGACTTTCTGACCATATAAGGTAAAGGAAGCTAGTACCTTTTGATCAATAATGGTATCTTTATTGAATTCATTTGTGCAAATATATCCGATTGCTACTGAATTCACGCAGATCGGGATAACAGCAAGAGAATTTACGTTGGAAGAAGTAATGTATTTACTATTTACTTGTCTTAAGTAATCAATACCAGAACAATATTTCGCTTTCCGTTCGTATAGAGCGCTGTAAATGATTGGTAATGAACGAATATCATCACGAATATCTCTAATATGAATTAATTCATCAGCGTTTATAGAGATAATACCTTCACCAAGAAAACCTAAATGGGAGTATCGAAATAAAAAAGAATTTTTCACTGGAAATAGCTTCATATAGGTTTCAAGTATTTTATAGAGTTTATCTTCGTAAGTGGGAGCGCATTCTAATTCACGGAGTTCGTTTGAAATTGTATATTCATATGCCATAATTTCACCTACTTTTTAGGGATAGATCATACAAAAAATTAGGAATATTCAATTAATTAAAAAGATAGTAAGCTTTAGTTAGATGTTCGACCAATTTGTTGTAGATGAATATAGGAAAGGAGGAAAGAATGTAAACGTTTACAATTAAGTGGTTTGAAAATATGTAGTATTAAAATTTTACCACACTCATTCTTCGGGAACATGTGCTTATTTACCTAAATCCAGATGGGTTGCAAAAAGAGATTTTTATAGGAGGTAGATGAAATGACATTATCTCACCATTCAAACCCAGCTAAAGAAGTGGATGCAGTCATAGTCGGTGCTGGATTTTCAGGATTGTACATGCTTTATCGTTTAAGAAATGCTGGTTTCACAAGTTATGTATTTGAAGCCGGAAACGATGTTGGTGGAACATGGTATTGGAATCGTTACCCGGGTGCTCGCTGTGATGTTGAAAGTATTTACTATAATTATACTTTTTCAGAGGAGATCTTAAAGGAATGGACGTGGTCCGCTAAATATGCAGAACAACCAGAAATATTAAGCTATATCAATTATGTGACAGACAAATTAGATTTACGGCGTGATATTCAATTCAATACACGGGTTGATGCAGCCCACTTTGATGAAAGTAAGAATAAATGGAATATTCAATTGCATAATGGTAAAACCGTCCAAGCCAAATTTTTCATTACCGCTGTAGGCTGCTTATCCGTTTCCAATATCCCTAATTTTAAAGGATTAGAAAATTTTAAAGGTGAGTGGTATCATACTGGGCATTGGCCTCATGAAAAAGTCGAATTTAAAGGGAAGCGTGTAGGGATCGTTGGCACGGGATCAAGCGGAATTCAAGCGATCCCAGTCATCGCTAAAGAAGCAGAACACCTCACTGTATTTCAAAGAACACCTCAGTATAGTACTCCAGCAAGAAATGAACCACTAGACCTACATTATATCAATCAAATTAGAGAAAATTACGATGAAATCAAGGAGCAAATGCGTCAATCCGCTACAGGTGTTCCTGTTACACCACGAGATCGGTCTGTATTTGATGATACACCAGAAGAACGCCGACAGCAATTTGAAGCAGGATGGA
>NZ_HE978511.1:116609-262360 GCF_000311725.1 Robertmurraya massiliosenegalensis JC6 | reverse complement strand
AGGATGGAAACAAGGCGGACTTTTTTCTCTCTCATATGCTTACAATGATTTAGCGATTAAGCCAGAAGCAAATGACAAGGTAGCAGATTTTATTCGTTCGAAGATTCGAGAGGTCGTACAGGATCCAGAAGTAGCAGAAAAGCTTCAGCCACATTTTTATTATGGAACAAAACGTCCGATCATTGATACTGATTATTTTGAAACGTATAACCGCGAAAACGTAACGCTTGTTGATGTGAAAAAAGCACCGATTCAAGAAATTACTTCAGCAGGAATTCGCACAGAAAAGGATGATTACGAACTCGATATGATTGTTTTCGCCACTGGCTTTGATGCGATGACAGGTCCTTTATTTAAAATCGATATTCGAGGAAGGGATGGCATTTCATTAAAAGAAAAGTGGGCAGGTGGAGCCCAAACTAGAACCTATCTTGGAATAGGTACCGCAGGTTTTCCCAATATGTTTATGTTGACTGGTCCAGAGAGTCCATCTGTATTAAGTAATATGATGGTGTCAATTGAACAACATGTGGAGTGGGTTTCAGACTGTGTCAATTATTTGCGTGACAATAATATAAAAATGATCGAGGTGGATGAAGAAGCTGAAAATGCTTGGAGCAAGCATTGTAGGGAAATTGCAGAGCAAACTCTTTATGTTAAAACAGATTCATGGTATATGGGAGCGAATATTGCAGAAAAGGCACGTGGTTTCCATATTTATGTTGGTGGTGTTGGGGTCTATCGAGAGATTTGTGATGAAGTCGCTGAAAAAGGATATGAAGGATTTACTTTAACAGCCTCTGAGGATAGTGTCTTGAACTAAATTCATTTTTAAAAATTTGAGGAGGAAGTAAATATGGCATTAGATCCGCAAGCGAAATTCTTATTAGAGCAAATGGAAGCAATGGGTGGCGCACCGATGCATACGCAAACACCTGAAGAAGCGTGAGCAACGACTGATTTTAGCGCATTAGCCGGTGAACCAGAAGAAGTAGCGCAAGTTGAGAATAAAAAGCTCCCTGGTCCATTAGGGGAAATCCCAGTCCGAATTTATGTTCCAGAAGGAGAAGGTCCATTTCCAGCATTAGTATACTACCACGGTGGTGGATGGGTAATTGGAAATTTAGATACAGTTGATGTACCTTGTCGAATGCTCGCAAACCGAGCAAACTGTGTCGTGGTATCCGTTGATTATCGACTTGCACCGGAACATAAATTTCCAGCTGCAGCAGAAGATTCCTATGCAGCAGTGAAATGGGTAGTTGACCATGCTGATTCTATAAATGTAGACGCAAATCGAGTTGCTGTCGGTGGCGATAGTGCCGGAGGAAATTTGGCCGCAGTAGTAGCATTGATGGCCAGAGATAAAGGAGAAATTTCCCTGGCCTATCAAATGTTGATATACCCTGTGACAAACCATTCATATGCAACAGAATCTTATACAGAAAATGCAGATGGTTATTTATTAACAAAAGATAGTATGATTTGGTTCTGGAATCACTATTTAAACAATGAAGAGGATGGCCAAAATCCGTATGCGTCCCCGTTATTAGCAAGTGATCTGAGTGGATTGCCTCCTGCCCTTGTTTTAACAGGAGAATTTGATCCACTTCGTGACGAGGGGGAGGCATATGCTAAAAGGTTGCAAGAAGCGGGTGTTCAAGTGGAAGCAACCCGTTATGACGGGATGATCCATGGGTTCTTCTGGATGCCGGCTACATTAACTCAAGGTAAAAAGTCCATAGAACAAGCAGCGGATGCATTAAAACAAGCGTTCCAAGGCAGTATCGCCTCCGCATAAAAGCTGAAATGAGTCGTTAAATAAAAGCTGGAAGAGCAGTTCTTAAGCTACATTGCTCATCCAGCTTTTTTTCATCTAATTAAGCATTTTAAGATAAGTAAATACTTACAAAGTTCGAATTTTAGTAACAATATGGATGCGTTTGAAATTAAGAGTACGTGTATCATTAAGTTGAAGCATACTATTTTCTCCTCCAAAAAAGCATGAAGTGTGATTGTCATTCCTAACAGCCTTCAATCATTTGGTTATTTATTAAAATAGCCATTTCTGATTGCTTAATACATGAAATAAAATGGATAGAGGAGATAGGTGTATGTCAAAGATTATGGCAATTAATGCGGGGAGTTCGTCTTTAAAATTTCAATTAATTGAAATGCCTGCTGAAACAGTTATTACAAAAGGAATTGTGGAACGAATTGGTTTAAATGAATCAACTTTTTCTATCCTCGTAGATGGTCAAATGAAAAAAGAGATTCTAGAAATCAGTAATCACGAGATAGCGGTTAAGATTTTATTAGAACAATTCATTCACTATCAAATCATAAGTTCCTTTAGCGAAATAGATGGAGTGGGACATCGAGTGGCACATGGTGGTGAAGTGTTTACGGAATCGACTCTTGTGACATGTGAGGAATTGAGCAAATTAGAACCACTGACTGAGTTAGCGCCATTACATAACCCAGCCAATATTTTAGGCATAAAAGCATTCCAACAGGTTATGGGAGATATCCCTTCTGTCATGGTATTTGATACTGCTTTTCACCAAACAATGCCTGAAAGCACTTATTTGTATGCGCTCCCGTACGAATACTATGAGAAGTATGGGATCCGCAAATATGGATTCCATGGTACATCTCATAAATTTGTTTCAGAGAGAGCAGCAGAAATATTAGGAAGACCAATGAATAGTCTGCGACTGATTTCCTGTCATTTAGGAAATGGTGCAAGTATTGCTGCAATTGAAAATGGAAAATCAATTGATACCTCAATGGGATTCACACCACTAGAAGGCGTTGTCATGGGAACTCGATCTGGAACGATTGATCCAGCGATTATCCCATTTATTATGATGAAAACCGGTAAAAGTGTTGATGAAGTATTATCTATATTAAATAAGGAGAGTGGTCTATTAGGATTATCTGGGTTTTCAAGTGATCTACGAGATATAGAAGCTAGAGCAGAGCAAGGAGACCATCGTGCGGAGCTGGCGCTTGATATTTTTGCTAGTCGGATTCATCAATATATTGGTTCCTATGCGGCAAGAATGAATGGAGTTGATGCTGTCATATTTACGGCTGGCATCGGTGAGAACAGTCCTACGATTCGAGCGAAAGTATTAAAGGGTTTGGAATTTATGGGGATTTATTGGGACCCGGATTTAAATAAGATTAAAGAAGAGGAAATGTACATTAGCTACCCTCATTCTCTTGTTAAAGTATTGAAAATTCCCACTAATGAAGAACTAATGATTGCTAGGGATGTTTTCGAGATTTGCGAAGAATCTTTGCTTAAGAGTTAAGCAGCAAATAGAATACACATTGCTTAAAAGACCAAGATTTTTATTGGCTTGGTCTTTTAAGCGGATATCTTACGAATGTCAGAGAAATTGAAATTAGTCCACTTGACGATTATAAATGGAGTGAGATGATTCTATGAATGTACAGGATATCATTGATTTAGATGTACTTCAAAAAGTACAGGATTCATTTACTAAAGCCACTGGATTTGCTGCTATCACAGTGGATTTCCGCGGAAATCCGATCACAAAGTATAGTAACTTTTCATCATTCTGTGAAAAAATCCGTCAGAGTCCTAAACTTTACGATACTTGTCTTAAATGTGATGCCTTTGGAGGATTGGAAGCATCAAGAAGAGAAGGTGTCTTCATTTATCGTTGTCATACAGGTTTGATTGATTTTGCCGTCCCGATATTAATAAAAGGGAGATTAATTGGCTCTATGCTCGTAGGGCAAGTTAAGGCGAGTGATGAAGAAGATAAAAATCTTGAGTACATTACAGCTGAATCTTTTGATTGGCGAGAGAATCAAGATATACTAGCGGAATTAGAGAAGATTCCAGTAATGTCGCATGAGAAAATTTCTGCGGTAGCAGACATGATGTTTCATGTTATTAATAGCATGGTAGAAAAAGATTTTAGTCAATATATTCAAGAGGAATTAAGAGCGAAAGACCAACAGCTATTAGATCAAATGAAAGCGCAAGCAGAACTCGAGAAATCCCTTCTTACTAAGCAAAATCAGTTCTTTCGTCTATTGGTTAACCCTAATTTTCTATTTAACGTTATCAATACAATGTCGTGTTTTTCCATTATTGAAAAGGCGCCAAAAACACAAGAGGTCATCTTAACCTTTTCAGATATGATGAAATACTTGATCACGAGTTCCGATAGTTTAGTGACACTAGAGGATGAACTTTCTTATATCAATCTCTACTTGAAACTACAAAAAATACGATTTGGGGAACGTATGCAAGTTACGATTGATATCCCTAAAGACTTAAGAACAATTCAGATTCCTCCGATGATTATGGTCTCCCTCTTAGATAATGCGATTATTCATGGACTAGAACCGAAAGAAGGAAATGGAACAATCATCGTTCGAGGATTTGCTCAAGATGAAGATTATGTTTTTGAAGTGATTGATGATGGGGTAGGAATGCCATTAGAAAAAATAAATAGACTCACGAGCAAGGCAGTGATGTCTGATAAAGACAATCAATTCAAGGGGATCGGATTTAGTCATGTAAACTACAGCTTAAAATTACTATACGGCAGTGAATTTCAATTACAAATCGCCCAAAACAGAAGTGGTGGAACAACCGTTAGGTTCAGAATACCAAGGGCTTCTAGCGGGGGAATCTCCTATGTATAATATTCTATTAATTGATGATGAGATTATCTCCATGGAGGCACTTAAAGTTATTTTTGAGCAAATAGAAAATACGGCCGTAGTTGGAGAAGCAACTTCTGGAAAAATGGCGAAAAGATTAATTGAAAAAAGCAATTGGCATATGACCTTCCTGGATATCAACATCCCAGGAGAGGATGTGATCTTTTTAATAAAATATATGAAACGAAGGAATCCAAAAAATCGCATTATTTTATTAACAGATTATGGTTCCTATGATTTTGTTTTTAAAGCGCTAGAAATGGGGGCAGATTCTTATTTGCTAAAACCATATAAGCAAAAAGATATCTTACATCTTGTAAATATGTACTTGTCTGAAGACCATTCCCAGTCTATTAATCTTGATCAAACCATTGAACGCTTTCTTGCTTATGTAGCTAAAGAAGATTATAACAATTCGATGAAAATGGCGAAAACCCTTTCTGCGCAATTGTTTTCCATATATGAAAATGATCATGACAAAATCCATGTAATGGCTAAGTCGATCATGAAGGCGTTGGATTCTATCTGCCATCAAAATGGATTATTTCTTTCATATAAATTAGAGTGGGATATGTATACAGAGATGGACATGAATGGTTTCGAAAAGAAGTTTATTCGTCTAGTCGAGGACATTTTCGCAACAATAAGAAACTCTAAAAGCGATCAAGAAATAAAAGCAATCCAATCGGTTCTCAAATACATTGAAAAAAATTATCAAAAAGGGATTACATTAGAAGCTGCCGCTGAACATGTTCATTTAAGTCCCTATTATTTAAGTAAATTATTCAAAAAAGAATTAGATATCAACTTTGTTAATTACGTCTCGAAACGAAAGATGGATAAAGCAAAAGAACTTCTTGAAACAACGGATTTGCCAGTGATAAACATCGCCATGGAGTTAAATTATCAAGAGCCCAATTATTTTAGTAAAGTCTTTAAAAAAGAGGTTGGTTTGACCCCATCAGAATATCGAAAGAAAGTAGTTGAACTTGAACAAAAAACAGATTCAATGAAAAGGCATACCACCATTTTAAATGGGAATTGGTTTATATAGAAATTCACTCTAACTAGCTTCAAACCATGAGAAAGGTGAATCCTGAGGGTACTCAAATTCACCTTTCTTTATTTTTTATTAACGCATGCCCTATTTCGTTTTCTACCTTCGATTTTCCTCGTACAAAAACGTTAATTTTTCGTTTTCAAGAATTCAAGCGATTTCCGCTTTGTCTAAATTTCTACTAGAAAACCCTATGTTGCTCCAACCATCTCTTACCCTTAAGCGGAAATTTTCCTGTTATCTCCGCAACGACGTCCCTTTTAGGGGAAATAACGGAAGATTTTCCGCTTATGGAGGGCAAAATCGTTTATTTTGGTATTTTTTCAGGGAATAGTAGGAATTTTTCCTGTTATGTCGGCTCTTTTTCATGATGCTTGCTCATTAAGCGGAAATTTTCCTGTTATTTTTTCTTACCGATACGCCAACCGCGAGAGAATTTATCCACTCCAAACTAGAATCAAAAAGTCGTTACCACCGACATTTTGACCCAGCCTCGTTTTTTTACTTCATTTAAAAAGAAGGATAGAGCATTCGAAAAAATTCCCATTTAAGAACAAAAAATTATCTTTTGCTAGACAAAAAAAGATAGGTTCCTAGTCATCATCGAGCCAAATCTTTATCCGTATTAGCCAATATAGTATTGAGCAGTCACGATTAAAAAACTCTATCATAATTCTTGTAAGGCTTGTTAGGAGAGTAGTAGTGGAGAATCATTTTTTTGCGATCTGCTCAAATCACTTTTAGAGGAGGAATTTAGAATGATTAAAGAAGCACTAGGTATGGTAGAAACAAAAGGTTTAATTGGTGCAATTGAAGCAGCTGATGCCATGGTTAAAGCGGCGAATGTTACCTTAATCGGTTACCAAAAAATCGGTTCTGGATTAATTACTGTAATGGTTCGCGGTGATGTGGGTGCTGTGAAAGCGGCTACAGACGCTGGAGCAGCTGCTGCTGAAAAAGTCGGAGAAGTCGTATCCATTCATGTAATTCCTAGACCACATGCTGAAGTAGAAGGAATCTTACCAAAATTAGAGCAACAATAATTTTTTGGAGGTGTTAATAAATGAAAGAACAAATGATCGAAAAAATTATGGAAGAAGTTATGAAGAAGGTTGAAGCTCCAAAGGAAGTAAAGACACCTAAAAAAGAGTTTTGTGGATTAACAGAGTTTGTTGGTGTTGGCCGTGGAGATACGATTGGTCTTGTCATAGCCAATGTAGATTCAAGTGTTCATGAAGCAATGAAGCTTGATAAGAAATACCGCTCAATTGGGATTATTGGTGCTCGTACAGGTGCAGGTCCGCAAATTATGGCAGCGGATGAAGCCGTAAAAGCTACTAATACAGAGATTTTAACGGTTGAGCTTGCGCGTGATACAAAAGGCGGTGCAGGGCATGGTTCTTTAATCATCTTCGGTGCTGAAGATGTTGCAGATGCACGTCGTGCGGTTGAAGTAGCACTTAAAGAGCTAGAGCGTACTTTCGGTGATGTATATGGCAATGAAGCAGGTCATCTCGAATTCCAATATACAGCCCGTGCAAGCTACGCTTGTGAGAAAGCGTTTAATGCAGAAGTGGGTAAATCATTCGGTTTACTTGTTGGTGCACCGGCAGCTATCGGTGTCGTACTTGCAGATACTGCTGTTAAAGCAGCAAATGTTGATGTAATCGGCTATAGTTCGCCTGCTCAAGGAACAAGTTTTTCAAATGAAGTGATTTTAACATTCAGCGGTGATTCTGGTGCTGTTCGCCAAGCATTAATCGCGGCTAGAGAAGTAGGGAAAAAATTGTTAGGAACTCTCGGAAGCGAACCTGTATCAGATACAGTTCCTTACATCTAACCTGAGGAGGGTAATCAATGAAATCGAAACGTTTTCAAGTATTGTCTGAGCGCCCAGTAAACCAGGATGGCTTCGTAGCTGAATGGCCTGAAGTGGGACTTATGGCGATGAGCGGTCCAAATGACCCGAAGCCTAGTATAAAAATTGAAAATGGTAAAGTTGTCGAACTAGACGGTAAAAAGCGAGAAGAATTTGACTTTATTGATACATTTATCGCCGATTACGCCATTAATTTAGAAAATGCTGAAGAGGCGATGTCTATTGATTCAAACGAGTTTGCCAGAATGCTAGTTGATATTAACGTGCCAAGAAAAAAAATTATCCCACTTAGCACTGCAATGACACCAGCGAAACTGTGCGATGTTGTCAAAGACATGAATGTTGTAGAGCTAATGATGGCCCTACAAAAAATGAGAGCAAGAAAAACACCTTCTAATCAATGTCATGTAACGAACTTAAAGGATAATCCTGTTCAAATCGCAGCAGATGCAGCAGAAGCTGCATTGCGTGGTTTCGATGAGCAAGAAACAACGGTAGGAATTGTTCGTTATGCCCCTTTTAATGCTCTTGGTCTGTTAGTAGGAGCACAAACAGGACGTGGCGGAATATTAACACAATGTTCAGTGGAAGAAGCGACAGAATTAGAAATGGGAATGAGAGGCCTTACTTGTTATGCAGAAACGGTATCTGTATACGGAACTGAGCCTGTGTTCGTAGATGGAGATGATACGCCATTCTCCAAAGCATTCCTTGCATCTGCATACGCTTCCCGTGGATTGAAGATGCGTTTCACTTCTGGAACTGGTTCAGAAGTTCAAATGGGCTACGCTGAAGGAAAATCAATGCTATATCTTGAAGCCCGCTGTATTTTTGTTACAAAAGGTGCCGGATCTCAAGGGCTACAAAATGGTTCCATTAGTTGTATCGGTGTTCCTGGTGGGGTTCCATCTGGTATTCGCGCTGTCCTTGCAGAGAATTTATTTACAACGATGATGGATATGGAGGTGGCTTCAGGGAATGACCAAACCTTCTCCCATTCTGATATTAGAAGAACGGCTAGAACTTTAATGCAAATGCTTCCAGGTACTGACTTTATTTTCTCAGGATACAGTGCAACTCCTAACTACGATAATATGTTTGCCGGATCAAACTTTGATGCTGAGGACTTTGATGATTATAACGTATTACAACGTGATTTGAAGGTAGATGGTGGACTTCGCCCAGTTTCGGAAGATGAAGTAGTGGCGATCAGGAATAAAGCGGCAAGAGCTATCCAAATGGTATTTGATGGATTAGGACTACCTGCGATTACGGATGAAGAAGTAGAAGCTGCTACATATGCTCATGGAAGTAAGGACATGCCTGACCGTAATGTGGTAGAAGATTTAAGAGCGGCTGATGACATGATGAAACGTGGAATTACAGGAATTGACATTGTTAAAGCATTGAGTAAGGGCGGATTTGAGGATGTTGCACAGAGCGTTCTTAGCATGTTAAAACAACGTGTTTCTGGAGATTATCTACACACCTCTGCCATTATCGATAAAGATTGGAAAATCGTCAGTGCTGTCAATGATTTGAACGATTATCAAGGACCTGGTACCGGTTATCGCATGAGTGATGCTAGATGGGAAGAAATCAAAGCAATTCCTCGCGCTATTCGTCCAGAAGATGTGAACTAAACGTAAAAGGGGTGTTATGTAAATGGCTATTAACGAAAAGTTAATTAGAGAAGTCATTGAAGAAGTTTTAAAGGACTTCAATATGAAGGATAATTCAGAAGCAATAGCAGTTGCAAAATCCACTAAACAACCATCAATTGCTCCTAACGCTAAAGGATTAGAAATTGTTGAAATTGGCCCTGCAACAATTGGTACAAGAAAGGATGAAGTAGTGATTGCTGTCGCTGCAGCATTCGGTGTTCATCAAACGAAAACAATAGTAGGGCTCCCACACACTGAAGTGTTAAGAGAAATAATTGCTGGTATTGAAGAAGAAGGTGTTTCAGCTCGATTAATTCGCGTATATCATACTTCAGATGTAGGATTCGTTGCCCATCAAGCGGCAAAATTTAGTGGCTCTGGAATAGGTATTGGGATTCAATCAAAAGGTACAACGGTTATTCATCAAAAGGATTTACCACCTTTATCAAATTTAGAGCTTTTCCCACAGGCTCCATTATTAGATCCAGAAACATACCGAGCGATTGGAAAAAATGCTGCGAAATACGCAAAAGGGGAATCGCCAAACCCTGTACCGACAAGAAATGACCAAATGGCACGACCAAAGTACCAAGCCATCGCTGCATTGCTTCATATTAAAGAAACAGAACATGTTGATAGAAATAAAAAAGCAACTGCATTGCAAGTGAAATTTAACTAAAACGGAGGTGAGCAGGATGAATCAACAGCTTATTGAACAAATCGTCAAAGAGGTTATGTCTTCCATGGGGACGGTTCCAGAGAAGACACAAGCAACTGATAAAAAAGAATGTGCAGTAAAGGTTGATGCGAAGAAAGACTACCCACTTGGTGAAAAGCGGCCAGAGCTTATCAAAACCCCAACGAATAAAAGCTTGGATCAAATCACATTACAGGGCGTTATCGATGGTGTTGTTACTCCAGAGGATGTGAGGATTGCTCCTGAAACATTGGAGTTACAGGCTCAAGTAGCAGAATCAATGGGAAGAAAACCTTTGGCACAAAATTTCCGTAGAGCTGCTGAATTAATTGCCGTACCAGACGGCCGAATTCTTGAAATCTATAATGCTTTAAGACCATACCGCTCAACGAAAGAAGAATTACTCGCGATAGCCGAAGAATTAGAGCAAAAATTCAATGCCAAAATGAATGCGAAATTAGTTCGTGAAGCGGCTGAAGTATATGAGAAAAGAGATAGACTGAAAAAAGACTAACATCTCGCAATAGATATTCCAGGAGGTAGAATCGATGAAATTGGTTGCAGGAGTGGATATTGGAAATGCCACAACAGAAGTCGCCATCGCTACCGTAACAGGAAACAATGAGGTTACTTTTTTGGCTAGCGACTTTGTGCGAACAACAGGGATCAAAGGAACCAAACAAAATATCCATGGTGTTCTTGCTGCCATAAAACAAGCTCTTGAAAAAATTAATCGAAAGATAGAAGAGTTGGACTTAGTTCGGATTAATGAAGCAGCCCCTGTTATTGGGGATGTGGCCATGGAAACGATCACAGAGACGATCATTACAGAGTCGACGATGATTGGTCACAACCCCTCAACCCCTGGGGGATTGGGCTTAGGCATTGGGAAAACCATTGATATTGTCGATTTAGACCATGCTAGTAGTGAAGAAAGCTACATCGTTTTAATCGGAAAAAAGATTGACTTTGAAGATGCGGCAAGGATGATTAATCACTCCATAGATAGAGGAATCAATATAAATGGAGCTATCGCCCAAAAGGATGATGGCGTTCTTATCAATAACCGTATTCACAAAAAAATGCCAATTATTGATGAGGTAAGTCTGATCGAGAAAGTTCCACTTGGAATGAAGGCGGCAATTGAAGTTGCTCCCCCTGGTGGTGTAGTGGAAGTACTTGCAAACCCATATGGTATTGCGACTGTCTTTGAGTTAACGAGTGAAGAAACGAAAATGATCGTTCCGATTGCTAGAGCACTGATTGGAAATCGTTCTGCTGTCGTCATTAAGACACCAAAAGGAGACGTACAGGCGAGGAGTATTCCAGCTGGAAAAATAATCGTGTTTGGGAAGCGGAATTTAACGGTAGATGTAGATGAAGGTGCCGAAAAAATGATGGAAGTATTAACAGCTGCCACCCCGATAGAAGACATAAAGGGGGAAGCAGGTACGAATGCTGGGGGGATGCTTGAACGGGTTAGACAGGTCATGTCTGAGTTAACGAAACAGCATCCAGATGAAATCAAAATCCAGGATTTGTTAGCAGTCAATACGTTCATCCCACAAAAGGTTAAAGGCGGATTAGCGGAAGAGTTCTCTATGGAAAATGCCGTTGGAATTGCTGCAATGGTGAAAGCCGATAAATTGCAAATGCAAATGATTGCTGATGAATTGCGTACACAAATCAACGTTGAAGTTGAGGTTGGTGGTGTCGAAGCCGATATGGCCATTAGGGGTGCCCTATCCACTCCAGGAACCAAGGTGCCGATTGCCATTGTAGATATGGGAGCGGGTTCCACAGATGCATCGGTCATGGATAGAACTGGAAAAACCACTTCTGTACATTTAGCAGGTGCAGGCGATATGGTGACCATGCTCATTAATACGGAGCTAGGGCTTGAAGATATTGCATTGGCCGAAGATATTAAGAAGTATCCTTTAGCTAAAGTAGAAAGTTTATTTCATATTCGTCATGAGGATGGAACGGTGCAATTCTTTGAAAAACCCCTTGAACCACATGTGTTTGCCAGAGTAGTTATTTTGAAGGACGGGAATATGATTCCAATTCCGGGACAGCTTTCCGTTGAAAAGATCAAAATTGTAAGGCGAGGAGCAAAAGAAAAGGTATTTGTAACGAATGCCCTGCGCGCATTAACAATGGTTTCTCCAACAGGAAATATACGAGATATGGAATTTGTTGTTTTAGTAGGAGGATCTGCTCTTGATTTTGAGGTACCTCAGTTAGTTACAGATGCTTTATCTCAATATAGTGTCGTTGCTGGAAGAGGGAATATAAGAGGGACAGAAGGACCAAGAAATGCGGTCGCAACGGGTTTAATATTGGCTTTGCGTGAAAGGGGAGGAGTTCAGTGAAAATAAACAATGGAAATGAGATTCAAGCCATCCATGTTTATTATAATGCACAACTGAATGAACCTTCCCTTTTTCGTACCCTACTTTATGGAGTTGAAGAAGAGGGTGTCCCAACCTTTGTCAAAGAAAGTCAGCAAAAAACAGCTTTGGAATTAAGCTATCAAGCTGCTCTTGATTCCACTCTGGGCGTAGGCATTGGCATTGATCAGGATGGACAAATGATTCTTCATTATACGAAGCTAGACAAGACGCAACCGCTGTTCAAGGAAAATATTAGAGATTCTTTCAAGCAAAGAATATTAGGTGCAAACGCAGCAAGGCTAGTAAAAGGAATGCCCTTTAAATCTTTTGAGGCCGAGAAAGAAAAGGTTTCCTTAGAGGATTCTTTAACAAAAGAGGATATTACGAGAATCGTAGCGCTAGTACTTAAAAGACTTCAAGCGACCGATTAAAGGAGGTGCCCTTTGACGATGGGAATGAACGCTTTAGGAATGATTGAAACAGTTGGTTTGGCAGCAGCGATAGAAGCTGCTGATACAGCAGTTAAATCTGCCAATGTTTCATTATTAGGTTATGAATTAACGAAAGGCGGCGGAATGATAACGGTTAAATTTGAAGGTGATGTAGGAGCCGTTAAAGCTGCTGTAGAAGCTGCTGTCATGGCCGCAGAACGAGTCGGAAAAGTCTATAGTAAACATATTATTCCTCGACTAGGCAGTGGAGTAGAAAATGTAATTTATTCTAAAGAAACAATCGGTCCGGGAAATCCATTTAGAAATAAAGAAATGAACACCGAAGAAGAAACGATTTCCTTAGAAGAAGTTGAATCAACAAATCTATCAGAGCCTTTAAATATTGTGACTAGTGAAGAAGAAATGGAAGCAGAGAAAGACAGTGAGAACGAAATAGAAACACTGACTTTTAAAACAGATTCCTTAAAAATGGTCGCCATTTCACCGCTTAAAGAAGAGGCTGATGAAGTAAAAAAAACTGCGTCAAACGTTCAGCTATTCTCTAATGAAACTGAAAACGACTCCACCATTAAAAAGGAAGCGAAAACAGTCGTCATTGAAGAGCGAGCAATTGAGGAGCAAAAAGAAGAGACAGAAGTGTGCAATATTTGTAAGGATCCGAAATGTCCACGAAGAAAAGGGGATTTGAGATCGACTTGTATTCATGAAAATTGAGGAGGAATAAAAAATGAAAGATGCATTAGGAATGATTGAAACAAAAGGTTTAGTTGGTGCTATTGAAGCAGCTGATGCGATGGCAAAAGCAGCAAATGTTGTTTTACTAGGATATCAACAAATTGGCTCTGGTCTTGTAACCGTTCTAGTAAGAGGCGATGTAGGTGCTGTAAAGGCAGCAGTTGATGCTGGATCAGCAGCTGCAGAACGAGTTGGAAAAGTGATATCTGTCCATGTTATTGCAAGACCACACTCTGATGTTGAAAAAATCCTTCCATCCAAAACAGTCGAATAAATCAGGATAGGGGTGTTCTTGAATGACAAATAACAGGCAAATTCAAGAAAAAATTGTGAAAGAAGTTGTGAAACGAGTCCTTGCGTTAGAAGAACAACCCTATGTTCCAATAGGAGTTTCTAATCGCCATATTCATTTAAAACAAGACGATCTTGATGTTTTATTTGGGAAAGGATATCAATTAACAAAATGGAAAGATTTAAAGCAACCAGGACAGTTTGCAGCGAAAGAAACGGTTTCTATTATTGGCAAAAAAGGTGAACTAGAACGTGTAAGAATACTTGGACCTGTTCGGAATATTACCCAAGTTGAAGTTTCGATGACGGATAGTTTCAAGATTGGTGTGCCGGCACCAGTTAAAGAGTCTGGAAAAATAGAAGGGACACCTGGAGTGCGATTGAAAGGACCTTGTGGTGAGGTGGAAATGACAGAAGGAGTCATTGTCGCTTTACGACATATCCACGTTCCACCACAATTTGCTGAGAAATTTCAACTGAAAGACAAGGATTTGGTAGATGTTGAATTAGGTGGAGAAAGAAAAACGATTTTTAAAAATGTATTAATTCGTATATCAGATAAATATGTGTTAGAAATGCACTTAGATACGGATGAAGCAAATGCGGCAGGCGTAAAAAACGGAGATTTAGGACTTATTCAAAAAAGGCTAAGATGCTGATGTCGATCAATCTAGAAACGGTCAACAATTATATCACAAGTTATGCAAGGTTAATAGATGAAGGTCGAGCAGAAAAGGTTAGAGGAAGCTTAAAAGTTGGAGTCGATCTTGGCACAGCGAATATTATTATTTCTGTTGTAGATGAGATTGGGAACCCTCTAGCTGGAGCGACTTCCCCTGCTTCCGTTGTGAAGGATGGGTTGGTTGTCGATTATGTCGGAGCAGTAAAAATCGTCAAACAACTAAAAAGTCAGGTAGAAGAAATGCTTGGAACCACCCTGACGCATGCGGCAACTGCGGTACCACCTGGTACCATTGGTGGAAATATGAAGGCGATATCGAATGTGGTGGAAGCAGCCGACATGGAAGTTACGAATGTCATTGATGAGCCTACTGCAGCGGCAACTGTGTTAGGACTAACAGATGGTGCTGTTGTAGACGTTGGTGGTGGTACTACGGGCATAAGTATTTTAAAAAATGGTGAAGTCACCTATACCGCTGATGAACCTACAGGAGGCTCACATATGAGCTTGGTTGTGGCAGGGAATTATCGGATTTCGATTGCTGAAGCAGAGAAGTTAAAAAAGGATTCGCTGAAGCAAAAGGAAATTTTTTCTGTCGTAAAACCTGTAGTTGAAAAAATGGCATCAATTGTTAAAAGGCAAATTCAAGGATTTGATGTAAAAAAAATCTATGTGGTAGGAGGAGCTAGTTGTTTTGATGAATTTGAAAAAGTCTTTTTTAAAGAGATTGGCATTGAAACCATTAAGCCGGCACATCCTCTACTTATCACACCATTAGGTATTGCATTAAACAGTTTGAAATGAGGTGAAGGGTTTGGGCGCTCATTCAATCTTAGACAGTTTTGTAGAAGAAGTAATCAGGAGATTGCAAAAAAGAACGAAAAAAGCAACTGTCCTTTTTACAGGAGGATATGGTGGATTTCAAGAGGCACTGGAGCAAATTCACCTTCTACAAAATGATGGTTGGGATTTAAAGATTGTACTCTCCAATAGTGCAGAATATGTTCCCACCCCTCAATTAATAAGCGATAAAGTTGGCACTGCCAACATTTTTGTAGAAAAAGATATAAAAGAATTGCGTCCTTTATATGAAGGAATTAGTGTATTCCTTGTGCCGACCTTGACCATTAATACAATGGTGAAGATTTCACTTGGGATAGCGGACAATATGGTCACGAATTTAGCTTCACATATGCTGATGAGCGGGATTCCATTTATTGCGGCAAAGGACGCATGTGATGTTTCGCATGTTTCACGTCAACAACTCGGTTTGAATAAGGGACAGCAAGCATATTTGCATAAAATGAGCGATTATCTTGGAGTATTAGAAAGCTATGGAGTAAAGCTTGTCGATGCTAAGGACCTATTTCAAACTGTTCAACATAATGTCTTTACTTTTTCTCAACAGGTGGAAAAAGGAGTAGAAAAAAAGCGACCGATCATCTCTGTTAAGAAAAAAATTGTTACTCGAGAGGACGTTGTCGAAGCGAAGCGAAAGGAAGCGACGATACAACTTCCTTATGCGACCATTATAAGTCCTCTTGCTCTTGATACAGCGAAGGAACTTGGTGTGCAAATCGTTCAAGAAAATGAGGGCAGGTGAGGAAGAAATGTATGTTGGTCTTGTAGTTGGAAGTGTAGTAGCGACACGAAAGAGTGACGAACTAGTCGGGAAAAAGCTCCTTATCGTCCAACAAATTAATCCGAAAGATGGAAATTTAGGAACTTTTGAAGTGGCGGTGGATTCTGTCGGCGCAGGTACTGGCGAACATGTACTTGTGACGAAAGGAGATCCTGCTATGTATGTATTTGGAGCATCTACTTCATGTATAGATTCTGCAATTGTTGGTATTGTCGATTCAATGGAAGTTCGTTAAGAGGATGTGACCGAAATGGCAATTTACACAAAAAAAGGTGATAAAGGCGAGACTGGCTTATTAGGTGGAAGCCGGATCTCGAAAGATAGTCTCAAAGTGTCTTGTTATGGAACTTTAGATGAAGCAAATGCAGCCTTAGGCGTAGCGGTTTCACAAATCGACCACATTGAAATAAAGAGCATTTTAAAAGACATCCAAAAGCAACTCTTTGTTGTCGGGGCAGAGCTAGCAAGTGATGAAAAAGGAAAAGACCTTCTAAAGAATAAGGTAAGTGAACAGGAGATTGCTAGATTTGAAGAGATTATAGATAAATTTGAGCAAATAATGGGTCCAATCCATGAATTTATCATTCCTGGTGAAACGAGTGCCTCTGCCAATCTTCATTTATCAAGAGCGATCATTCGTAGGGCAGAAAGACAAATTGTAGAACTGACGAAGACAGCACCTATTAGAAGTGAACTTATCCAATATGTCAATCGCTTATCTGATGTTTTGTTTATGTTAGCTCGCGCAGAAGTACATTACCATCAACTTGAAGAGATCAAGTCTAAGGTGATCGGGAAATTGGAAGAGCTTCAGGATAAAAAATCTTGTTTACGTCTTTCTTTAGAACTTGCTTGTGAAATAGCACGAGCAGGGGAAGAAAAGGCAATAGCGCTAGGTGTTCCAGTTGTTATTTCTATCGTTGACCCAGCGGGACATGCCATTTTATTGCATCGGATGGCAGATTCTTTATTGGCAAGTTTGGAGCTATCTTTGAACAAAGCCTATACATCGGTTGCCTTAAAAATGGCATCTCATGAACTCGTTCCTGTTATTCAGCCTGGAACGGAACTGTACGGGATCCAAATGACGAATCAGAAGATTGTCACATTCGGTGGTGGCTTTCCACTTTATAATGATGAGCAAATAATCGGTGGAATTGGAGTCAGTGGTGGAACTGTGGAAGAAGATATGCTTATTGCCCAAGCAGCAATTGAAGTATTTCGGAAAAAGAAAGAAGGGGATTCAATTGACTATTGAAGAACGAAAAATAGAAGAAATGGTAAAGAAAATTTTAGAAGAAATGAGTTCGACCGATAGTCGACCTCAATCAAGTATTGGAAACGGCATATTTATCGATATGAACGAGGCGATCGAGGCAGCAGAAATGGCTCAGAAAGAACTTGTTAAATACTCACTAGCGGATAGAGGCAAAATAATTGCTTCAATTCGAAGTGCGGCAAAAGAAAATGCTGAGCTTTTTGCCCGAATGGCAGTGGATGAAACAGGGATGGGAAATTACAAGGATAAGATTATCAAAAATGTGTTGGCTGCCGAAAAAACACCTGGAATTGAAGATTTAAGAACAGAATCTTTTTCAGGAGACAACGGCTTAACGATTGTTGAGCTTTCTGCCTATGGGGTAATTGGATCGATTACACCGACAACTAACCCAACTGAAACGATAATTTGTAATTCAATTGGCATGATTGCAGCAGGCAATGCTGTAGTCTATAGTCCACATCCTACAGCAAAAGAGACTTCAATTAAAGCTATTGAAGTACTGAATAAAGCGATCGTAGACGCTGGTGGTCCAGAAAATTTAATAACAACCGTACAAGAGCCTACAATCGACCAAGCCAATATGATGATGAGACATAAAAAAATCAGAATGTTGGTGGCAACGGGTGGACCTGGAGTTGTAAAAGCGGTTCTATCCAGCGGGAAAAAAGCGATAGGGGCAGGTGCAGGAAATCCACCAGCAGTAGTAGATGAAACAGCAGATTTAGAAAAAGCAGCAAAGGATATTATCGATGGCTGCAGTTTCGATAATAATCTACCTTGCGTAGCAGAAAAAGAAGTGATTGTTGTTGAAAAAGTAGCTGATTATTTAGTCTCTTATATGAAGAAAAATGGAGCTTTTCTCATTACAAATAAGGCTCAGATTGAACAGTTAACAGCATTAGTCGTTGATAAAGGACACGCAAATAAGAAATTTGTTGGGAAAGATCTTGCTTATATTTTAAAGCAGATTGGGATTGAAGTGCCAGCTGATGCAAAGGTTGCGATTATGAATGTTGAGGGCGATCACCCGTTAGTATCAGCTGAATTAATGATGCCTATTTTACCGATTGTACGAGTTGACGATGTTGATGCAGCAATTGATTTGGCAGTTGAAGTGGAGCACGGTTTCCGCCATACAGCGATTATGCATTCTAAAAACGTTGACAATTTGACCAAATTTGCAAAAGCGATTCAAACAACAATCTTTGTCAAAAATGGTCCCTCTTATGCTGGGATTGGTGTTGGTGGAGAGGGATATACAACCTTTACGATTGCCGGGCCGACAGGAGAAGGATTAACTTCTGCAAAAAACTTTGCTAGAAAAAGAAAATGTGTTCTAGTAGATGGTTTATCTGTTAGATAGCAACAAAGTGTATGATTACAAGATTTTTTCTCCATGATAAGCCTTTATTTTATACGAAGAAATTGAAAAGGAGAGGTTTTTATGTCTTGGGAATTAATTTTAGCATCCTTTGGCGGTGGACTATTTGGTGCATTATTTGGTGCATTGCCAGCTTTTATTTTTGCAGGGTGGATTAATTGGTGTCGGAGTGATTGCTGCCGGTGGACCACCGACCATTTTAAATGATGTGGTATTTGGGACACTACTTGGTCCGCATATTGCATTTGCTGGAGGCGTAGCAGCAGCGGCGTTTGCAGCAAATAAAAGAAATGAATTGGATAGTGCATTAGATATTGTAACACCACTGAAGAAGACAAACGATATCGGTGTTTTATTAGTCGGAGGTATGTTTGGAATTATTGGTTACCTTATTAACAGTGTACTTGTTTATTTCGAAACGCCTGTAGATACAGTTGCCTTAACCGTGTTTATCTCCTGTATTATTTCTCGTTTTGTTTTTGGGAAATCGGGACTCATAGGGAAGTTTACACCAACAAATGGAGAGAAAAGGAAGTTTGTGCCTGGGGGAAAATCGTTAGGGTTTATTGTCATCTATTCCCTCGGATTTGGATTGGTCATTTCATATCTTGTTGACCTTACGCAAATTAATGTTCTCGGCTTCGTCATTAGTGCATCCTTATTAATTCTCTTACAATTTGGCTTCGATATTCCAGCGACACATCATATTACTCTTGTCGCAGGGTATGCAACAATTGCTACCGGAAGCATCTTGTATGGAGCGTTGTTTGCGGTAATTGCTGGGGTAATAGGTGAAATCGCAGGGAATACCTTCAATTCATATGTAGATACGTATATTGACCCGCCCGCAACGACCATCTTTATTTGTAGCTTCTTTATCTTCACATTTATGTGATAAGTGTCACAATGAGGGAGTTTTAAGTTAGAAATACGGAGGTACAAGAAATGAATTCTTTTTTTGTAGGACCAAAAATTTATAATGGCAGCCATTCCGTCGATTTCTTAAAAGATTTAAAGAAAGAGAAGGCTTTTCTGGTGACGGATAAAATGATGGTGAAGTTTGGGATGGCAGATGCGATCACGAATCGATTACAAGGAATACCTTGTAAAATTTTCTCAGATGTAGAGCCAAATCCTTCGCTTGAAACCGTTCAAAATGGTCTTGCTATGTTTCTTGAAGAAAAACCAGATGTCATTATCGCTCTTGGGGGAGGCTCACCAATTGATGTAGCTAAAGCAATCCTGCTTTTCTATTATCAGGTAATGGAAAAAATCCCAAATGCAAAATGGGTTGATAAACCGTTATTTATTGCAATTCCCACTACTAGTGGAACAGGCTCTGAGGTCACATCCTATTCAGTGGTGACAGATATGAGCAACAATATTAAAATTCCTCTAAATGACGAACGAATGATTCCAGAAGTTGCGATTTTAGATGAGCAATTGACGAAAACGGTACCTCCATCCGTCACGGCTGATACAGGCATGGATGTACTGACTCACGCAATCGAAGCTTATGTTTCGGCTAATGCGACAGAATTAACAGATCTTTATGCAGAGAAGGCGATTAAGAGTGTTTTTACTTATTTGTTAAGAGCGTATCGATTTGGAAATGACATGGAAGCAAGAGGGAAAATACATTTAGCCTCATGTATGGCGGGGATCGCATTTACAAATGCATCTTTAGGGATTACCCATAGTTTAGCTCATGCAATTGGTGCAAAATTCCACCTTTCGCACGGTCGAAGCAACGCATTATTACTCCCTTATATTATTCAGTATAATGGGGGAATCTGTGATGAAACTTATCAAACTTCAAAGGCAGCCAAAAAGTATGCAGAACTAGCTAGAATTCTTGGATTACCTTGTTCTACACGAAGAGAAGGTGTCATGAGTCTATCAACGGCTGTAAAAGTACTAAATGAAAAATTAGCCATCCCTTTATCGATACATGGTGCAAATATAGAGGAACAAGAATATGAACAGCAACTCCAAGATATCGTCGATAGTGCCCAAAAGGATATTTGTACAGAGGGAAATCCTAGAGAAGTATCTGAATCAGACTTTATTCATCTATTAAAATGGATTTACAAAGGATAAGAATATTATCGTATTAAAGGAGGAAACGTCTATGAGGAGGTACCGATTTAAAAGCTTTCTTCCTAAGATCGTCTATCATTGGTTAATTAAGTAGTTTGTAGGTATAAGAGAATAAGTATGTTCTCATTTGGTCATGTAAGTTGAGGTAATCAAATGACTTGTACTGAAAACTTACATACAAAAATGGCAATAACTTGTTATTGCCATTTTTGTATGCGAATGGAAAATGTTATTCTTCATCCTCTGTCCGCTTTTTCCGTAAGAAATATACAAATGTAAAGGTTGCGAGAAAACAAATAAACACAATGGCTCCAATAAGTAAAGCTTCACTAAAACGGCTTTTATCTGGACCATATAATGCTAACAATGTGACGACAAGACCTACCACTAACGGAATAATGACAACTTGATAATACGGTGCAGGCTTTTTTGGGTGATTGGCATCATCATATTCGTCGACGGAGATTCTTAGATTTAGCCAGCCTAAAACAACGGCGGAAAGCATAAATACGAGCCAGACAGGATTTTCTTTAGCCGCTGTATACCCTTGAGTTACAGTATCATAGAGCAAAATTGCAAGAATCCCAACTGTCTGTATAATAAAGGCAATACGAATATTTTTTAAATTTTGCAATTGTAGTCGTTCATCTTTAATGATCTTCATTCTTAAATTCCTCCTCCTCAATCCAAAAAACCTCATCTAATGATTTATGAACGGCATAACAAATTTCTAAGCACAATTTCAATGTTGGATTATACTTGCCTTTTTCAATTAAGCTAATGGTTTGTCGTGTGACACCGATTTTCTCTGCTAGCTGTTGCTGTGTTAAATCTACCTGAATACGAGCAATTTTTACATTATTTCTCACTTATTGAATCACCTCTTAATTTGATTGTAACATATATATTACATAATTCAATATATAAATTGCTTTTTGTAATATATATATTGAATAAATTGTGCAATAGTTTTTAAAAGTTAAAAAATAATCTTGAAATGAAGACTTATCATTCGCAAATCAAAAATGAGAGGTTTATATTTAAAGAGTAGTAATTGAGAGGAGGAGCATAAACGATGTTGCGTAATCGCATTGGTAGAACAGATTTACTTGTTAATCCTATTGGTCTAGGAGCAAATGCTATTGGCGGCCATAATATTTATGAAAATATCGATGAAGCGATTTCTAAAAAGATCATTCATACCGCGATTAATAATGGAATGAACTTTTTTGATACAGCTTATTTTTATGGACTTGGTCGCTCAGAAGAATTAATCGGTGAGGTCATGAAAGAACATGGCAAACGTGACGATTTTGTGATTGCATCAAAGGCTTCTTACACATTTGTTGACAAAGAAGTCGTGCATAATAATTCTCCGCAATTTCTTACTCAAAGTGTTGAAGAGTCGCTTAGAAGGCTGCAAACAGACTATATAGATTTATTTTATATTCATTTTCCAGACGATAAAACACCAAAGGCAGAAGCTGTCGGTGCGCTGCAAAGGTTAAAAGAACAAGGGAAGATTAGAGCAATTGGTGTTTCAAATTTTAATATAGAGCAGTTGAAGGAAGCTAATCAAGATGGTTATTTAGAGGTTCTGCAATCTCATTATAACTTGTTCAACCGTACTGCTGAAGAAGAGATCTTTCCATATGTGGAGGAACAGGAAATTTCTTTTATTCCTTATTTTCCATTAGCGAAGGGCCTTTTAACAGGTAAATATCGCAGAGATACTCCTTTGACAGAGAATCAAAAGAAGCACCCACTGTTTAAAGAGGATGCTTACTTCATTAATTTAGAAAAAATTGATGAATTACATAAAATCGCCAGTGAAAAAAAATGTCAGGTTGGTCATGTTGTATTAGCGTGGTATTTAACACGTAAACCAATTCATGCAGTCATTCCTGGTGCAAAAACACCGGAGCAGATTTTGAGCAATCTTCAAGCAGGAGAAGTTCAACTTTCAGAAGCCGAAATGGCGAAAATTGACCGTGTTTTTAAAGGATCATTCATTCATTAGCGACAAAGGTGGTAAAAAAATGAAACTCGTAGCACTAGTAGGAAGCACTCGAAAAGAATCGTTAAATTTAGCTTTAGTGAAAACAATGGAAGAGCGCTATCGTGAAAAAATAGAAATTACCGTAGCAAAGATTGATGATCTTCCTTATTATAATCAAGATACGGAAGACAATCCAAGCTCTGCCGTACTTCGTTTGCGAAAAGAGATCGTAAGTAGTGATGCTGTCCTGATTGTGACACCAGAATTTAATTGGTCAATCCCGGGTGTATTAAAAAATGCCTTAGATTGGCTTTCTCGTGCAGACAAAGAATTAAAAGGGAAGTCTGTCATGGTTGCAGGTGCATCAACAGGACAAGTTGGATCGCTACGGGCACAGCAACACTTACGTCAAATTTTATCAAGCCCTGGACTTTCTTCACGTGTATTGCCTCCTGCTGGAAATGAAATTCTTCTCAACCATGCAGGTGATAAATTTAAAGAGGGAAAGCTTATTGATAACCAACATTAGCCTTTTTAGATGGGGTTATTGAGCGATTTATTGAATTTGTTAAAGCAGAATAAGCTAAAAGGAGCTCCGTTAATGGAGCTCCTTTTTTCATAGAGATAATTTAATGACTTTTTTGTAGTAGAACAGGGATAGGAAAGCAAAGATTGAATAAAGGATTGTGTAAATAATCATAACAAGAATCATCGGTGTCCATAGTTCAGAACCAAATAGGAACCAGCCCGATTGGATCGCAAAGTAACTATGGAGAAGGCCGATTAGAAGAGGGATGCCAAAATTAAATAACTGTTTGGATCGTATCCCTCTCACCAAGTCTTGTTCTGTAAATCCGAGTTTTCGTAAGATCGTGTAGCTTGGTTTTTCTTCTTCACTTTCTCCCATTTGTTTAAAGTATAGTATACAGCCAGATGTAATTAAGAACGTTAAACCAAGAAAGCCAACGATAAACATGACAAGCCCCATATTGCCTTTTTCTTCATTACTCATGTGTAATCGAGACGAATGAAGATAATTTTCATCAAATCCAAGCTCTTCAAAAATCTTATCCGCTTTCTCCAATTGCTCGCTCATCTTTAGACGGTAGCCAATAAATAAAGACGCATCTCCTTGAATAGTTGGATCGAGATCTTCAGATAATTGTGCAAATACTGTCTCATCAACAATGGCAAGCGGTAAGCCACCTGAAGTAAATTGAAAAGAAATGAGGTATTCCTTTTCCATTCCGATAAATTTTTGCGGAATCGTCTGTGTTTGTCCGAATAGTTCAATCTCTCCAGTATCAGCAAATCTCATAAACCTTTCAAGCATATCATCAAAGCCTGTAAAAATCGTTTCATCTGGAGATACATCGTACCCATTTACTTCTTTATCACTGATAACAGGAATAACAAACTTACTTGTATCAATAAACATGCCATCGGTGTCACCATTGATAATCGCGCTGATATTGGATTCAATTTGAAGCACATGAATCTTCGTTGTGGAATAAGGAATTTGTTCCTGCTCTAACTTTTCCTCAAATTTTGCAGCATCTTCTTCGTTCGTAATCGCAAAATCACTTGCGACATAATTTTTAGCCTTTGTCTCAGCTGAATAGTAAGAGATATAGGATAAGGATAGTAAAGCAAGAGCTAATGCTGATACAGTTGTAATAATCGTTAGCATTAGTGCGTTAGATTTCATTCGAAACATTAATGAAGATAAAGAAAGGACTTCATTAATGTTCAAGTAGCCTTTTTTTCTTTTGCGAATGAGATGAAAAATAAAGCTTACTGATCCTTTGAAAAACAGATAGGTTCCTAAGATAACAGAAGCAAGGATAAAGAGCATTGCCATGAACAATTCGTTCATTTCGGTAATCTCTCCACTAAATAGTTTAGAGGAAACATAATAGCCGATTATGACGAGGATGATTCCAGCAATTCCAATGAACATTTGCCAAAAGTTCATCCCTTTTAACGTATTCTCAGTAGTTGAGATGACCCTGAATAACGATAAAATCGTCTGGCGTTTTATAAACAAATAGTTCATAAGCATGATTAGTAAATAAATGATCGTGAAAATAACAATGGATTGGAGAAGAGCTTCGGCTGAAAAATGTAGCGCTGTTTCTGTCTCAATTCCCGTTATTTTAAAGAGAATCATTAAAATTAATTTTGAACCGATAAACCCGATAAAAATACCTAATGCGAGTGAAAGAAAATAGAGAATAAAGTTTTCTGTATTTAGAATGCGAAAAATCTTTCCCTTTGTCATTCCAATAAGCTGAAATAAGCCAATTTCCTTGCTTCTTCTTTTAATAAAAATATTATTTGCATACAGGAGAAAGACGGATACGATCACAACCAATAAAACGGAAGCTACACGAATAGCCGCTGTTCCTTTAACAGTACCTTCTAATAGATCAACGGATGGATCATATTGTAGGGTAACAAAAGCGAAGTAAAGGGCTGCACTAAAGACTAAAGCAAATACATAAAGATAATAGTTTTTTAAATTCTTTTTTAGATTACGAATGATAAGCTCATTAATCTTCATACTGAACACCGCCTAAAACGCCTTGTGTTTTCATAATATCTTTTAGGAACGAATTTCTTGGCTGTTCTCCTTTATAGCTTTGAGAAAAAACACGTCCATCTTTTATAAAAATCACACGGTCGCTATAGCTTGCTGCAATTGGGTCGTGAGTGACCATAGCAATCGTCGTTCTTCGATTTTCATTTAAGTCACTTAACTTACTAAGGAGATCTGACGCCGATTTTGAGTCCAATGCACCTGTTGGTTCATCGGCAAAAATAATGCTTGGTTCATGGATAAACGCCCGTGCGGCAGAAGTTCGTTGTTTTTGTCCACCAGAGATTTCATTTGGATATTTATCCTTCAGTTCATAGATCCTAAGCTCTTTCGCGAGGGCAACAAACATTTGCTCCGCAGCCTGTTTGGAAATTTTTGCGACAGATAAGGGCAAAAGAATATTTTCCTTCACGGTTAAGGTGTCCAATAAGTTGTATTCTTGAAAAATAAAACCTAAATGTCTTTTCCTAAATTCAGCAAGCTCTTTTTCCTTTAGAGTGGTGATTTCTTTGCCTTCGATTTTGATTGAACCATCGCTTGCTTTATCTATTGAAGACAAAACATTCAATAGGGTGGTTTTTCCTGAACCAGAAGCTCCCATGATGCTGACGAATTCACCCTTTTCAATTTGAATATCTATTCCTTTTAACACTTCTTGTTTATTGAATTTATTTCCGTAGCTTTTGTAGATTTTGGTTGCTTCTAATATGGTCATTTTATGTCTCTCCTTTTTCTCTCTTATAATTTTATTATAGAAGGGGCTACTAGAAGCTTCCTTCGATTGGTCAAACAAAATGGAAAAGCATGTGACATTTTTGTCACATGCACGTAAGAGCTTGTACAACCATCAATGATCATTTAGAACAGATGACAAGCGGAGAAACTCATTTTTCTTTGGGAATGTTAATGTGAAGGTAGTACCAACACATAATTTAGATTCAACTTCAATAGTGATGAAAAGGGATTTTGCCGCTTTACTTGCTAAATATAAGCCCATTCCTGTTGCTGCATGATCCTGATGATGTGAAGTCGATGTAAAACCTCGGTCAAAAATTCGCGGCACGTCTCTCGGATCAATGCCACGACCGAAATCTGTTACTTCCAAAACAGTCGACCCATTTTGAGGATAGCTTTTTATCTGGATATCGGTGTCTTTACTATATTTCACTGCATTTGTGAGCAATTGTCTGATGATGAAGGAGAGCCATTTCGAATCACTTAGCACATTCATATCTTCTAAGTTCATTTCAAAGCCGATCCCTTTTTGCATACACCATGATTGTAGTGCTTTAATTTCTTGATAAACAATGTTTTTTAAATTCGCTTCTTCTATATACAGATCATTTTCCATGAATGGTAGACGTCGTTGATGTAGTTGTTGATCGAGTAAATGATCGATTCTTAACCATTCATATTTCATTCTTTCTTTCAATCTCTCATCATCAATTCGATCAATCATTAAATGAAGCGCCGTCAAGGGTGTTTTCACTTCATGTATCCAGGACATTAGTTCATCTTTTTCATGTTCTAGTTCCCATTTATTATGAGAAGCACCTTTTTTTAAGAGATCGATTTGATTGGTAATGGTATCTTCGACGATTTTTTCAAAGGGACTTTCGGCATAGGTTAGCTTCGATGTATCAAAATCTTCCTCCCATTCCTCCAAGGCTAAGAAAAATCTTGTTTCCTTCTGATAACGGAAAAGGAGGAAGAGGATAAAGGCAATGGTTGAGAGAAGTACACTATATAGTGTGGCTAATAAAGAAATTTTTGAGTCTAAATATGTTACAAAAAGGATGACCATTTGGCTAAATAGAAAAAAAAGTATCCAGCTACGTCTCTCAACTAAATATGTTCGAATCATACTAATTCCTCTTCTATCGCTATGTAACCTTGACCAACCTTCGTTTCAATAAATGACTCTAGTCCAATTTCCCCTAATTTTTTGCGTAGCCGATTGACGTTTACTGTTAGTGTATTGTCACTTACAAAACGCTCATCGTCCCATAAACTTCTTATCAGCTCTTCTCGTGTGACAATTTTGTTTTTCTTCTCAATGAGTTGTTTTAAAATGAAAATTTCATTTTTGGTTAACTCAATGGTTCCTTTATCGTTTGTTACCGTATTTTTCTCATAGTCGATAGTAGAACCACACCAAGTTTTTAGCTGAACGGGTTCAGAGCTGTAATTATAAACACGACGTAGGATCGCTTGAATTTTCGCAATGAGGACATCAAAATGAAATGGCTTTTGAATAAAGTCATCTGCTCCTAGTTGCATCGCCATTACCATATCCATCGGATGATCGCGCGATGAAAGGAATACGATAGGCACATTTGAATGGGAGCGAATCATTCGACACCAATGAAATCCATCGTACTTCGGCAATTGAATATCAATAATCACCAAATCGGGTTTGAATGTGGAAAATGGTTGTAAAATATTCGAAAAGTCTTTTATACCAACGACTTGATAAGACCAATCTGTTAACCGTTCATGTATTTCTTGAAAAAGTGAAGCATCATCTTCTATAAGCAAAATTTTAAACATATTCATCACCTAACACATTTATGTATAGTTTCATTCTAAACGAATAGGTAGCATACAAACAATGATGTTTTAGAATGTTGAACAAGAGTCATTCTTGCAATGGTGAATAAAGGGATTTCCTCAAAGGATAGAGAATCTTTAAAGTGATATAAATAAGATGAGAAGGTGTTAAACATGAAAGCTCCTCAACAAATTTTAACCGTTTGGCAAAAATTTGATGATTTTCCGATGGAGACGTTGACGAAAGCATGGTATAGCACATTAGGATCAAAGAAGAGGCAAAGAGAGATAAGTCTTATGAAAGAGCATCGCCAGCAATATGGTATCGCTGGGAATTGTTTTGATTTAGCAATATGGCTTCTGGATGAATTTCAAAAAGAGGGGATCAAAGCCTATCCAATTGGATCCGAGATAGAAACTAAAGGGGCACATGCCGCTGTAGTCGCTGTTGATGAAAGAGGTATGCGATATTTATGTGATTTAGGGGATCAGTGGTTAACCCCCATTTTACTAGATTCACATAGTGAAGATTTTACGGATGAGAAACTTGGCGGTTATTTTCCAGGTGCGGAGGTTCAAGTTATTCAGAAGAAGAATGAAGTGGAAATTCTCTATCATCGTCCGAATGGTAAAATATCTCAGCAATTATACCAGCTTGAGCCGATTGAGATGAGCGATTTTTTGCAGGCTGCTGAAATTTCTCAACGAAATATTTACCGCAAGCCACTTCTGGAATGTAGAGTTCCATATAAAAGTGAAATCGGCCACTGGGAATTTTATGATTGGCAAAGCTATTTTAGCACTACTGAAGGCTTGCAAGAAGAGGAGAGATTAAATTCCAACGTAGAATGGGCCAAAAAGATCACAGTGATGACTGGATATGATCAGAAACTAGTAGAAATTGCTTTAGAAGTGTTCGCATCTCTCGAAAAGAAAAATCGCTCGGTATAATCCAAGCGATTTAATCTTCTTTTTCCATTTGAAATTTAAGCATTGCGAGTTTATTGTTCCAAAACTGTTCATAAAAGGAGAGCCACTCTTTCACTTCCGTTAGTGGTTCAGGTTGTAATTGATAAATTTTTTCCCTACCAACCTTATTTCCTTTTACTAATTGTGCATCTGAAAGAATTTGCAGGTGCTTGGCAACAGCTGTACGACTAATCGGAAAATGAGCTGTAATTTCTGAAATCGGCAAATTTTTATGTGCCAATAATCGAAGTACTTCTCTTCGAGTAGGGTCAGCAATCGCTTGAAATACGTCATGCCTGACTGCGCTCACTTATCCTTCGACTACCTTTTGTAGTTTTTGAACAATTCCTACCCAGCCACCGTTCATTCTTTCACGAATCACGGTAGCATCTTCTCCAGCTTTAGGTACAACGTGATCAGGAGTTTTCCAGCCACCATGAATGACAGTGAATTCTGTACTGCCTCCTAAGTCTTTCAAGTTAAAGGTAACGATCCAACCATCCGTATCCCAGGCAAAAGAAATTAGATTTGGCTCTTCCACTTCAAGAACTCTGCATGGTGATGGTCCGAATGGAGATTGAATGTGAAATTCATGACCAACTTTTGCTTCAAAATCATTTGGCATGAACCATTCTGTAATTCCCTCGGAGGTAGCGACATGGTTCCAAACTTTTTCAATTGATGCCTGGATGACCACCGTTTGTTTAATATCTTGAATAGTATCCATATAAACTCTTCTTCCTTCCTATTAATAAATATAACACCAAAAGGTTTTGTATTTGCATCATACAACACCTTTTGGTTTCATGTCAAGGTTATTATGAGTGTATCTGCGAGAGTTTACTCATGAGCAATTCGTTAATATGGTAAAATAAGTTAAGGCTTAGGATAAGGAGATGATCGATCATGATAGAGATTAGAAGAATAATAGATTTAGATGAAGTCTCCACTTTTATCGAAAAAATGAATACTGAACCTATGAATCATGTGGGCTATTGTGGGACGGATAAGGATGAAATAAAGCATGCTCTTTTGACTGATTTTTCAGATCTTTCACTTGAGTACTCTTTAATAGGAGCATTCTTACATGATCAATTAGTGGGGGCCATTGGGTTAGATATTGATAAGGAATCAATAGAAGCAGAAGTGTGGGGACCGTTTATTAGCAATCCAGAATGGGACGAAATGGCAGATTTACTGTGGGAAACGTTAATTAGGGAACTTCCGGTGGCATTAAAGACGGTTTATGGATTTTACAATGTGAAAAATACAAATGGAATTAAGTTTATTGAAAAATTGGGAGCTATCAAAAGTGGAGAACATTCGGTCCTTCAGATCTCAGAACATAATATCATTTCAAGAAAAGGATCCACAGTCAATATTCGTGAATATGAAGAAAAGGACTTTATCCCTTTTCAGTGCCTTCATCACGAAGCGTTCCCTAATACCTATCTTAGTGCAGATGAAATGAGTAATAAACATGGCAGTGAGCAAAAATTATTAATTGCAGAAAATCATCAGCAATTTTGTGGCTATGTTTTTTGTGAAGCCAACCCAAGTTTTTCTGAAGGCAATATTGAATTTATCGCTGTTTCACCATCTTTTAGAAAGCAGGGAATAGGGAATGCACTCATGAAGAAAGCCTTAGATTTTCTTTTTAGCTTTAAAGAGATAGAGGTTATTAGTTTAACGGTCAATGTAGAAAATCAAGCTGCCTTAAATGTCTATCTTCGTTCAGGGTTTAAGGAGCAACAACGCTTGTTTGCATACCGTTGTCAGTTATAAAAATGGACAGGCGGGTGCTAATATGTCACATGAAGAGAGACTAGTTAGAAAAGGATATCCAGAAGCCAAAAGAAAGTAGCTAACAGCGAGGAGACGAGACCGATGTTTGAACACATTTTTTACCGCGGTAAAATTATCTTTGAAAATGAGTTATTTAAGCATTATCACACTGCAGAAATGCTATTACTATATGATGGGAATTTCCTTCAGTTTAAGAGAATGCCATCATTAGAAGAATGTGAAAAGGCAGTAGAATATTTGAAAGAGTTCCATCAAAAAAATGGACAAGAACACATCAAGCTACTTTTTCCTGAAAACGAAAAGATCACAGGAGAGCTAGAACGATACTTTAAGCAGTCGGGATTCGAATCTGGTTTAATGGAAGTGTATCATATTTTGCCAAGCCAGTTTTTGAATATAGTCAAAAAACCTAATATCGTGATTCAAAAGGTTACGATAGATAATTGGGGGCAATTTACAAAGCTTGCATATGAGATCGATGCTGAAATTAGTGAAGATTTTGCTATGCATAAAAAAGTTATTCATGAGAAAAACTTCAAAAGCCCTAAATTTATGCAATTGATCGCTTTCTATGATGGGAAACTAGCTGGTACGGTGGATGTTATTCTTGGGGAAGACACAGCCGAAATAGATGGACTTGTTGTTTTGCCATCTTATCGAAATAAGGGAATTGGTAGCCATCTTCAGCAATTTGTGATGGAAGAATGTGCGGATAAGCGTGTCATTTTAGTAGCTGATGGGGAGGACACACCGAAAGAAATGTACAAAAAGCAAAATTATCAATATGCAGGGTTCAAGTATGAAGCGCTATTGGTTTATTAGTTCAAAAAGGTATTTTCAAGCAAATTGAGTTATAATAATTGTAAATTAAGAGAAGGAGTGTCATAGATGGAAGGAACGGAAAAGCATTATTCGGAGGATAAGTTTTGGAGTAAATTGAAGAGATTTGCTTTAAAAGCGGGACATTCAGTTGTCTACACCGCACTCTTGCTCTATTACACCTTGCAAAAACCTGAGTTGCCTAAAAAAGCTCGGGTAACTATATTAGCAGCACTTGGTTATTTCATTCTTCCACTAGATTTAATTCCTGATTTTGTCGCAGGGGTCGGTTTTACCGATGATTTAGGTGCTCTAGGTGTTGCTTTATTTCAAGTAGCGATCCATATTGATGATGAAGTAAAGAAAAAGGCAAAGGATAAATTAGTAAATTGGTTTGGAACAAATGTTGACACTTCTGAAGTAGACAATAAAATCTAAGAAAAGGCGGCATAAGTGAACGCTATCCTTCAATTAAGGAAAGGTTCATATAATTTGTCGCTTTTTATTTTGGGGCAAAAATTAAACTGTTGTATAATATTCTGAAAATTGTTATCATTTTATTTATATAAAAGTTCAACTTGTGATGAATAGAGGAGGAGCATTATGCTTTCTGAGCTAGGAATTGAACAAATAACGATTCCGTTACCTTTTCGCTTAAACCATGTTAATTGTTTTATAGCAGATGGGAAGAGAGGAAGAACGGTAATTGATACAGGCTTACATTCTGATGTGACGAAAAACATTTGGGCACCAATCATCGCGAAAAATGACATAAAGGATATCATCATCACCCATTATCATCCCGATCATTTTGGATATTCAGGCAGTATGCAGAAGTTAACAGGTGCTGATGTTTGGATGACAAAAGTAGATGCAGAAATGGGACTAAGTTATTGGAGTCCTGATTCAATAAAAACGAAAAAGCGAAATTATCTTACTTGTGGACTCCCTGAAGAATTAGCACACCAAATAACTTCGAATGAAGAAAGTTATACTGAACGGGTAGAGCCATATCCTGTCATTCAGCATGAAATAAAAGAAGGCATGAGAATTCTATTTGGTAAGCTGGAATATGAGGTCATTTTTACGCCAGGTCACTCTGATGGATTATTTGTTTTATATAATAAAGAGGAAAGTATTTTACTTTCGACCGATCATATTTTACCGAAAATCTCACCTAATATTTCATATCGGTTTAGAGGGAATCCGAATCCCTTGCAATCATTTATTACTTCTTTGGAAAAAATAAAAAAACTGAATGCTGAATACGTGTTCCCATCCCATTTTAAACCTTTTAAGAATGCGAATCACCGAATTGAAGAACTAATGAGTCATCATGAAGAAAGATTGGAATTTACATACACAACAATTAATAAGCCATCAACAATTTATGAAGTAACTCAAGCTTTATTTCATCAGTTAAATCTCCATCAAATGAGATTTGCTATAGGAGAGGCACTTGCCCATTTAGAATATTTAGTGGCTAATAATCAGTGTAGAAAATATCAAACTAATGGAACTTGGTACTATGAGGCAATATAAAGCCAGAGGGGATGTCCTCTCTGGCTCTTGTCAAGTAAGTAACTAGTTTCTCATATTATTCCTTTTCCATTAATTGTTTGATTTCTTCAAGAAGTTTTGTTTGTTTTCTTTGGTAGGTTTCATTTATAAAAACAAAATAGACGAAAAGTATCGCAATCAAGATCAGCATCTTTTTTTCTCCTTTACTACTAATATACCATTTTTTGTTAGGAAAAGAGACGCTTAATAAGGAAGGAAATGAGAGGAGAGGGACTTGGTAGGATTCGAACCTACAAAACACACATGCAGTGCCTGATTGACACCGCTGGTTGCTCTATCCACTTGAGCTACAAGTCCCTAACAAATAGTATGGGAAGTTTGATGTATAATATTCTTTTTTAGATGTGTTTTTAAAAACCATTTAGAGGCTTTAATAATGCGGGCGAATCATTTTTAGCTGAATTCACAAGTGTTGAAACCTCGTATTTTTCCATTTTTTCCGCAGGATAAGGCTTTAACAGCTTTTTTAAATCGCAAATTGGTTGGTAGGTGGGATTGAGCCAAGTTTCATATGCATCAGGTGATAAAATCACGGGCATTCGATCATGGATATCCTTTGTGACATCATTCGGTTCTGTTGTGATAATTGTACAACTCGTCAAAGGTGTTGTTCCTTTTGACCATGTTTCCCATATACCAGCAAAGGCAAAAGGTTTTCTGTCTTTCATCACAAAACGATACGGATGCTTTTTAGATTCTGTTCTTTTCCATTCGTAGAAACCATCTGCTAAAATAAGGCAACGTCTTTGTTGAAATGCCTGCCGAAAGCTTGGTTTTTCATCAATCGTCTCCGCTCGTGCATTAATCATTTTAAAGCCCATTTTTTCATCTTTTGCCCAGAAAGGGACAAACCCCCACTTCATATGTTGGGCGACTCTATTCGTTCCATCTGAGACAACCGTTAAAATATATTGTCCAGGAGCAATGTTATATCTAGGGCTTAGCTCTTCATCATTAAAAAACTCAAAATAAGCTTGCAATTGAACAATTTCATCTGTCAAAGTGAATCTACCACACATTGAAACACCTCATTTCCTTCATGGAATCTTTATTTTATTATTTCGAAAAGAATTGGAAGAATAAAAAATCCCTGTCGAGGGGGAATTTCGACAGGGATAAGGAGAGGACAAAACCCTAACTCTTATAACACAATACCCCAAAAAACGGAAACTTAAACGTCTGAATGTTAGAATAATTAGTGCCGTTACTTATTTTGTTTCCTCAATTTTCTCCGTTTTTTTCTCCTCTACAGTAATGACCTTTCTCGTCGTAAATTTTCCACCTAGTGTTTGCTTAAACATTTGGTGCCCTAAAACAGCTACACCTGCAGCAATGATGCCATTGAGAATCGCATCAACAGAAAAGCCAAAAGCAAATGTTCCGATCATAATAGCTAACCCAAGGAGAATCCAAATGATTGTCCAATTAGCGATTTTCGGAGTTTGCTTTAATGCGTAGCCGACGACCCATAGTGCTGGAACAAGTATATAGTAATTTTTATTTAAAAAATCTAATAGTTCCATAAATGAACCCCCTTTTCCCTGAGCCTAATCTAATCGACTATTTTTAAATTGAGAAGGATAAATCGACATGTATAAGCATGAGCTAGATGGAGCGACTCAGTTAATGTATTATCGAGATATTATATGTCATTTTCAGATTTATGCTTGTTCATTTGTAATAGTGATAAGAGTGGGTAAATTATTTTATTATAATATTCAGAATACATTGACTTTATGTATACGCTTTCATTATGATGGGGATGTAGGACATTTTAGAAAAGGGGGTAAAAGAATAGTGAATTCGATTTGGCTTGCGATTATTGGCATGATCGTTTTTGCACTTGGTTATCGCTTTTATTCAAAGTGGATAGCTGAAAAAATTTATCGACTTGATCCGAACTATGTCACACCAGCACATCAATTTGAAGATGGGGTAGATTTCGTACCGACGAATAAACTGGTCTTATGGGGACATCACTTTACATCTGTTGCTGGTGCTGCACCAATTGTTGGGCCAGCCATTGCTGTCTATTGGGGTTGGTTACCTGCGTTTCTTTGGGTAATACTCGGTACCATTTTTGCTGCAGGTGTCCACGATTTTGGAACAATTGTTTTATCAGTCCGAAATAAAGGTCAATCTGTTGGTACGATCACCAGTAAAATTATCGGTAGTCGCGCGAAAAATATGTTCTTATTTATTATACTCATTCTTGTATTAATGGTTAATGCTGTATTTGCTTGGGTCATTTCAAATTTGTTTATTCAATTTCCATCAAGTGTACTACCTGTTTTTATTCAAATTCCACTGGCTATTTGGATTGGATATGCAGTATATAAAAGAAAAGCAAGCATGCTTGTTCCATCCTTGATCGCCTTAGCGGTGATGTACATTACTGCTATTATCGCAAGTAATGTACCAGCTCTTCAAATTGATTTAGTAAAGGCCTTTGGTGGAGCAGAGAATACGGTTTTATTTGGTCTTGATGGAGTGGCCATGTCATTCTTTATTTGGATCATCATTTTGATGATTTATTGTTATGTTGCCTCCACTTTACCAGTTTGGAAACTGTTGCAGCCACGTGATTTCATTAATTCACATCAACTAGTAGTTGGTTTAGTCATTCTATATGCTGGTTTAGTTGTGCTACAACCAAAAGTAACAGCACCAATGACAAATGCAGCAGCAACGGACACTTCATGGATCCCTTTATTATTTATCACGATTGCATGTGGTGCGATCTCAGGATTTCACGGGCTTGTTTCTTCCGGAACGACTTCTAAGCAGTTAAATAAAGAAACGGATGCCCGCTTTGTTGGCTACTTTGGTGCTGTAGGAGAAGGGACACTTGCCCTTATTTCGATTATCGCCTGTGTTACTCTTTTTGCAACCAAAGGAGACTTTATGGCTGCTTATTCAAGTTTTGGTGCAGCAAATGGTGGCGGTTTAGGTAATTTTGTCAATGGAGCGGCGTTACTAGCGACAGGGATCTGGATCCCAGAAGATGTCGCTCGAACGATCGTAGCCGTCATTGTCGTTAGTTTTGCAGCCACTACTTTGGATACTTCAGTTCGATTAATGAGATATATTATCTCAGAGATTGGAGAGGAATATCAGATTAAATCACTATCAAAAGTGCATGTGGCGACAAGTTTAGCTGTTTGCACTAGTGCTGCTCTTGTATTACTCCCTAAAGGTCCAAATGGCTTTGGTTCAGGTGGTTACCTACTATGGCCACTTTTTGGAACAAGTAATCAACTTTTAGCTGGCGTCAGCCTATTACTCATTTCAATTTGGCTGAAACGTCAAGGACGTAATTATCTGCCTACCTTTATTCCAATGGTCTTTATATTTGCTATGACCGTTTGGGCAATGGTGCAACAAGTTGTTTTTGACTGGTCAGGACTTGGAGCTACTGATACAAATCTATTACTCTTTATTCTCGGAGGAATTATTCTCATTCTAGTCATCTGGATTATTTTAGAGGCAATTAGTGCTTTTCGGAGAAATGATCCACCTTCGATTTCACAGGACATGTAATCTAAAAGTAGAGGCTAGGACTTCCTAGTCTCTATTCCCTTACCATATGAGGAGTGTTTTTAATGAATTTTTTTGAGCAATTAAAAAAGGTTGTTGCTCTTTACGAAGAAATATTAGAGCAACCTCATCGCACAGAGCTTGCACGAGAATTAAGAGACGAAGAGGATTTATTTATGCTTCTATGTTTCTCAGAAATGGTTGGGATTCCAAATCCAGCTTTCTATTATACACTTGAACTGTATCCGTTACTGCTTGAACGTTTTCATCAGTGGCACTTACGTTTGGGACTCGAAACTTCTCCATTAGATGGAGTTCGATGTTGTTAAAAGGAGGATTCATAATGGATTTACTGCATAAAAAAATATATTTTATTGGAGGTAAAGGCGGAGTGGGAAAAAGTACTTCTTCCGCTGCATTTGCCTCATATTTATCCTCACTGCATAAAAAAGTCCTCCTTGTTTCAACCGATCCTGCTCATAATACAGGGGATCTGTTTCATTTGAATTCTAATGGAGAACTTACATCCATTTACAAAAATTTAGATTTTATTGAGATAGATTCAGAACGAGAATCAAAACGATACATAGATGAAGTGAAAAATAATTTGCGTGGCCTTGTAAAAGCCACTATGGTAGAAGAGGTACACCGACAAATTGAGCTTGCTGCTAGTACCCCTGGTGCGGAAGAAGCTGCGCTTTTTGATCGGTTATCTTCTATCATTATCGAAGAAGTTAAAAACTACGATGCGATTGTATTTGATACAGCTCCAACCGGCCATACCATACGTTTATTGACATTGCCACAATTAATGGGCGTTTGGATGGATGGAATGTTAGAAAGAAGGAAGCAAGTAAATGAAAAGAACTTTCATCGCTGGATGGATGACGGAGAAAGTCGAACGGATCCAATTTACGAAAAGCTCCAAGTGCGGCGGAGAAAGTTCTCTAGTGTGAGGAAATATCTACTCGATTCCAATCTGACTGAGTATATCTTTGTTTTAAATGCAGAAAGACTTCCCATTCTGGAGACTCGAAAAGCCATGGATATGTTAAAGCGGCATGAAATCAATGTGAAGACGCTTTTTGTAAACAAGCTCATTCCGGAAGATGCAGACGGAATGTTTATGGAAAAAAGAAAGGCCAATGAACAGATCTATCGAAAGGAAATTGAAAGGGTTTTTCCAGAAGCGAGAAAAGTGATGCTTCCAATGTTAGAATCTGATATTGCAACATTAGCGCATTTAAGGAGATTTACAACGTATCTACAAGAAGGATTAGAAAATATCAAAAATCAAATAGACAGTCACTGAGGTACCCCAGTCGATGGGAGTACCTTTTTTCTGCTTAGCATGTCTCCTTTTTTATCATTCTTATATATAAAAGGTGAAGGGAGGTGAAGAACATGGCTGAAGCAATGATTATGGATTCAAAGTTACGCCTTTTGTTTGAAACAGGTATAAATGAAAAGGGAGAGCCGGTCTATAAGACGAAAACTTATAACAATATTGATAAAGAGGCAACGGCAGACCAACTTTCTGAAGCAGCACAAGCACTAGGCAGTTTATCGCTCTATCCAGTGATAAGTGTTGAACGTACGGACAATTTTGAAATTGTCGGTTAATGAGTGAGATTTTGTTTAACGAATTTTACAAGAGGAGGTGAAAAAATGGCTAAAACATTAGAATTACAATTTGTGACAGATTTCGGAAACTCTTTCAATATCTCAGTAGATGCACCGAAAGAGCCGGTGGAACCAACAGAGGTAAAAGCAGCGATGGAAGCAGTTATTGCTTCTAATGCTTTCTTTAGTCAAAAGGGAAGATTAGCAAGTGTGAAGGGAGCACGCATAATTGAACGCAATGTAACAGAATATGAGATTTAAAGTTGGAAGGAGCCAGGAATGCCGTATCTGGCTCCTTTTGAAATAATAGGAGAGGAGAGATGAAAGGTGGAACAAATCGTTCCTTTGATCAGCGATGTTGGCTTTCCGATCGTCGTTACTCTTTATTTGCTTTATCGTATTGAAGCGAAATTAGATGTAGTCGTACAATCTATCGAAAGCCTTCCTGGGCAAATAAAGGAGGAGCTCCATTTGACTTTTTTATGGCATAGATGATCATAAAAATTCAAAGTGGAATAGTAATTTTTCGAGGTGTTCAGTCATGATTCGACACGTTTAAACATTGATATAAAGGCGTTTGTCGGATTTATTCAGATTGACAGAATTGACTGAAAATGTTATATTAAAAACAGCCGTTATCACGTGATTGTTTTTTGCAAGATGCTTGTTCCAACATGTTTCGAATGATTTCACAAGATTAAAGTGCTAGAATAATGATTTCATATTGTGCATTATTCATAGATGAAAGCCTTTTCGAAATGGACTCGAGTAATGTAAGTAGATGCAATACGTTGTAAATGGTGAATTTTACACAAGGCACTTGTCCTGTGCCGATTTAGGAGGATTTTTTTTAATGAAAAACGGTAAAGTAAAATGGTTTAATGCTGAAAAAGGATTCGGATTTATTGAATCTGAAGATGGAAATGATGTATTTGTACATTACTCTGCAATTCAATCTGAAGGCTTCAAAACATTAGAAGAAGGTCAAGAAGTATCTTTCGAAGTTGTTGAAGGTGCTCGTGGGCCACAAGCGGCTAATGTAGTAAAATTATAATTGTAAATGTTTAAACAGCTCAACCATTTGGTTGAGCTGTTTTTAATTTGGATGAATTCCATTTATTATAAAGTTCATCGTTTTTAAAAACTGGTATAATGATGACAGATAAACGAGGTGAAGATGATGAAATTTATTCATACTGCAGACTGGCATTTAGGAAAGCTTGTGCACGGTCTATACATGACAGAGGATCAACGAGTTGTCTTAAATGAATTTGTTAAATTAGTAGAGGAAGAACAGCCAGATGCTGTTATTATTGCCGGAGATTTATATGACCGTTCCGTGCCGCCGACTGATGCGGTAGAACTTCTGGACGAAATGCTTTTTAAGATGAATGTAGAATTAAAGACACCAATCATTGCGATAGCTGGAAATCATGATAGTGCAGAGAGGTTATCTTTTGGGAGCTCATGGTATCGAAACAGTCATTTCTATTTGACAGGAAAGCTGCAAAAATCATTTGAGCCTATCCGTTTAAATGGTGTTAATTTCTATTTGGTACCCTATGCTGAACCAGGTATGGTCAGACATTTGCTAGAGGATGATTCTATTCATTCGCATCAAGATGCGATGAAAGCCGTAATTGGCAAAATAGAAGAAACAATCAATGTAAATGAACCGAATGTTTTTGTTGGACATGCCTTTGTACTAGGGGGAAATACTTCCGACTCTGAGAGAACACTATCCGTAGGAGGGTCAGGATGTGTAGGTCAAGAATTATTCGAACCATTTTCCTATACGGCATTAGGGCATCTTCATAGTCCAGATGCAATCAAACATGACAAAATCTTTTACTCTGGTTCATTATTAAAATATTCTTTTTCAGAAGCGAAACAAAAAAAATCAGTTCAAATTGTTGAGATGAATGAGAATGGTTCCTTCGAAGTTCGCTATCATTCCCTTGCTCCAAAGCAGGATATGCGCGAACTAGGAGGGTATTTAGAGGAGTTATTAGACCCAAGTTTTTATGAAAAGCAAAAATTAGATGATTATTTAAAAATAACGTTACATGATGAAGGGGCACTTATCGATCCAATCAATAAGCTCCGTCAAGTGTACCCGAATGTTCTTCATCTAGAGCGAAAAATTAACCTGCAAGATATGAAACAAAGAGATCAAGTTACCGCTCATCGAGAAGAAAAGAAATCAGAATTAGAATTATTTGAGCAATTTTATATGGAAATGACAACTGCTGATTTCACCGAAGATAAGAAACAAGTGATGGCAAATTGTATCAACGAGGTGCTCGTAGAGGAGGGAGCGAAATGAGGCCGATTACGTTAACGATGCAGGCTTTTGGTCCTTATGCTGGGCGTGAAATGATTGACTTTAGTGAATTAGGAAGCCGGACGATGTTTGTTATTTCAGGAAAAACAGGTTCTGGGAAAACGACGATTTTTGATGGGATTAGCTATGCGATTTATGGAAAAGCAAGTGGCGAGGATCGCAACGGTCCAGAACTTAGAAGTCAGTTTGCTCCCGATGACCTCCATACAGAAGTCTCCTTAAAGTTTAGCTTGAGAGGGAAAGCCTATTTCATTGTCCGTTCACCCCAACAGGAAAAGAAAAAAGAACGGGGCGACGGTTATCGTACCATTGGCGCGAGCGCTGAATTATATCTATTTGATGAACATGGAGAAAAGCAACTTGTAGCTGCAAATGTTAGAGATGTGGACGAGAAGATTAAAGAGATCATGCTCATCGACAGCAATCAATTCCGCCAAATTTTAATGATTCCACAAGGTGAATTTCGCAAACTATTAACCTCAGATAGTAAGGAAAAAGAGGCGATTTTGCAGCGCTTATTCCACACGGAAATTTACAAAAGGGTGGAGGACAAGCTGAAGGAAGAAGCAACTGGATTAAAGAGAACAGTTGAAAAACAACAAGAAGAAAGAACTTTACTCCTTCGAAAAATTACCGCCCTTTATAATAAGGAATTACAAGCTTATTTAGAAGCTGGTAGTGAAAATGATGTCCTCTTATTTCCGCTTTTAGAAGATGAAATTGAAAAAATGGGCGAGAAACTAGAACAAATTCAGCTTGAGAAGGACACAAAAGAAAAGGATAAAGAGCTTCTCGTACAAAAGTTATATGAAGCAGAAAATATCGTCAAACAAATGGCCATGAGAGACGACTTAGGTGTCAAAAAGGAAAAGCTCGAAAATGAAAAAGAAACAATCCTGGGAAAAGAAAAGGAAATTGCGCAGGCCAATAAGGCTTCTATTTTAGCTAAGCAGGATGAACTTTGTCATCGCCTTAAAAAAGAACAGGATACACTTGTTGCAGATATGAAAGTAAGACAACAAAGAGTAGAGGAACTAAAACGACTTTTACACAAATATGAGGAAATTCTCCAAAAAGAATTGGAGAGAGAAGATGAGCGAAAGCAAGCACAAGCCGAAATCCATTCCCTCCAACAAATGAAAGAAGAAGTGACTTCATTTGCGCTTCTGGAGGAAGAGGTGCATCAACTAAAAGCGGGGACCGAGCAACTACTTGAACAACAAAAGCAATCAGAAGAAGCTTTTCAACGTGTCGGAGTTGAGTTAACGAAGCTTGTAGAAGAGAAATCCTTGTTAGAGAAAGTAGCCGTTCAACTAATTGAAAATGAGCGCAATATGGAAAGGTTTGAAACAGAAAAGACACTCGTTGGTAAATATGAGTTACAATGGCAAAAAAATAACGAGTACGATAAAAAATTCGAACAAAATCAAGGAATGCTTATGAGTGCTAAAGTGCGACTTGAAGATGCGAAGGCAACGGTTGAAGAGCTAGAAAATAGGTGGTTCCATGGACAAGCTGCGAATCTAGCACGTCAACTGCATGAGGGAGATGCTTGTCCTGTTTGTGGATCGTTGGAGCATCCGAATCCGGCCACAGAAGGTGCAGGATTGATCCCAGATGAAAACGATCTAAAAGCCGCAAAATTGCAAGTCTCGACGATAGAACAAGAGAAATCAAAGATTGAAGCAGCGTTTCTAGATGTGCAATATCGCGTGAAAACAGGATTAGAGGTACTCGAGGAAATCAATCAAGAACTGCTGAAGCTTCGTCCAGATTTTACTCAAGAAAATCTAGAACCATACAAACTCTTTTTACTTGATCGAAAGAAAGCTTTACAGGAGGAGCATAGAGGGCTCGTAGAAAAACAAGCGCGGTTGGAGAAAATTACGAATGAGATCAAGTCGTACGAAGAGAGAAAACTTCTTCTTGAAAAGAAAGTGGCCGATCTTAAGACTCTGGTTAATGAGAAATCACTCGTGTATACGGAGAAAAATACGCAATTAAATGGGGCGATCTCGCGTATACCAGAGGAATTACGGACGATTCAAGCTTTCGAGCGCAAATGGCAGGAAGCAGTAAGAACTCATGAAACGTTTGTGAAAAATTTGGAAACAGCACAAAAGAATTATCAAGAAACGAAGGAAAAGTTTTCTTCTGAACAAAGTGCTTTTGAAACAGTGGAGAAACACGCCACTGAAAAAGAAGCAGAATTGAATATAGAGCGTCAAGCGTTTCTGACACAAATGAAGGAACAAGATTTTGCCGACTATAAGCAATTTAACCGTGCTAAAAGGACTCCTAGTCAAATTCAACAGCTTGAAAAAGACATTCTTGAGTATCATCAAGAGCTTCGTTCTGTTAGCGACCGCTATCAAGAATTAGTGGAAGCCTTGCAAGATGTGGACAAGCCTAATTTGGCAGAGTTACAGCAAGCGGTACAAGATGTTCAAAAGCTAATCGGGGAATTGAGTGATCAGTATACGAATCTTCTCATTAAAAAGAAGGATAATGAACAAATCCGCGATTCCATTATTCGGATTAATGCAGAGATGAAGACACTAGAAGAGCGCTACAAATTGGTCGGTGAGCTATACGATATTACCCGCGGCCAAAATGCATCAAAAATTACATTCGAACGCTATGTGCTAGCAGCCTTTTTAGATGATATTTTACAGGTAGCAAATGGACGATTATTGAAGATGACCAGTGGTCGTTATGAAATGCTTCGGAAAAGAGACCGAGCGAAGGGCAATGCGCAAAGTGGTCTAGAGTTACTTGTGTTTGATCAATACACAGGGCAAGAACGTCATGTTAAAACCTTATCTGGTGGAGAAAGCTTTAAAGCTGCTCTTTCCCTTGCATTAGGACTGGCAGATGTCGTGCAAAATTACGCTGGGGGCGTATCGTTAGAGACGATGTTTATAGATGAAGGATTTGGAACCTTGGATCCGGAGTCTCTGGATCAAGCGATAGAAGCACTGATTGATATTCAAAGTAGTGGACGATTGGTTGGGATCATTTCTCATGTTCCAGAACTCCGTGAACGAATTGATGCAAGACTTGAAGTAACAGCGACACAAACAGGTAGTACGACAGCCTTTCATTTTCTAAATTAATGCTAAAAATAACTACTCGATTTTCGGATCGTGTAGTTATTTTTTTGTGTTTCCATTATAATACAGATATTAAATTGATGAGAGGGGAGAATAGGTTGAACGGCTTTTTTGGACATCAATATGAGCTCTATCCCTTTCAAATATTTTCTGCTTATCATGTCATCGTTCTGATCGTGTTTTTATTCGTTTGTTTATGTATTGTGAAATTCAGAGAGTCGCTTAAAAAAAGTGAAAGAGTGATAAAGATTGCCATGTTTATAGGACTCTTTCTTCTTGAATCACTTTACCATATTTGGTTGTATGCCGGTGAACAATGGGATATGACCTTTGCATTACCGTTTCATCTTTGCTCCATCAGCTTACTTCTTTGCCTCGTTCTACTCGTAACCGATTCGAAGCATATATTTCAGTTTGTCTATTTTCTTGGATTGGCCGGTGCCGTACAAGCGATCGTGACACCAGAACTATTTGTAGGGTTTCCCCATTTCCGTTTTTTTCAGTTTTTTATAACGCATATGTTGATTATTTGGGTGGCTTTGTTTTATGTATGTATAAAAAGATATGTCGTGACAAAGAGAGGGATGTGGGAAGCTTTCACGTTTCTGAATCTTTCAGCTATACTTGCCTATTTGGCAAATGTCGTGACTGGTGGAAACTATATGTTTTTAGCTCGTAAGCCTTCAAATCCATCTTTACTTGATTATTTAGGTCCGTATCCTTTTTATATTCTAGTGTTAGAAGGTATTGCCTTTATATTGTTTTTTATATTGTATCTTCCTTGGATAAAGAGAGAGGGGAAAAAATGAAGAAAATTATGGTTATCGGTGTCTCATCAGGTGTAGGAAAATCAACATTGGCAAAAAAAATAGCAAAGAAATTGGACATCCCAGTTTATCATTTAGACACTCTTTACTGGAAACCAGGTTGGGTTGAAGCAGAAATGGAAGATTTCAGCAAAGCTCAAGAGGTGATTGTACAGCAATCACAATGGATTATCGAGGGGAATTATAGTAGTACGTTTGATCTTCGCTTTAATCATGCAGACACGATCGTCTATGTGGAAAAGCCACTCCTCACCTGTCTGTATCGAGTTGTCAAAAGGAGGATTCAAAATCATGGAAGAACAAGGAGCGATATGACTCCAGGCTGTGAGGAGAAGATCGATTGGCAGTTTATTAAATTTATCCTAACGACCTATCACCGTCGCAAAAAGAAAATGGCGCAACGATGCGAGACGTTCAAGGACACGAAACAGGTTATTATGGTACGGAATAATCGCGAGATTGAAGCACTAATGGAACGACTGGGATAAGTTGACAAATATAGGTATGAGGTTAGTCAAGTAGGCGCCGAAAATATGTGTGGACGCTTTTTGCTTAATGTTAAAGTATGCTCGTTTTATTGAGACTAGGGGAGATTTTCCGCTTATGGAAAGCAAAAAATTTTTGAATCAATAAGCAAAAATCTCTCCTTTTATAAATCAGATAGAGCACTTCCTTTAAATGATTGCGACACCCCTATGAAAACAATGGCACTTATTATTTTTCAACCTCTTTATACGTTATATCAATGACACGTTCCGATTCTTTATCATATTCAATACTTACTAATACACCGAATTCTTTATCTTTCTCCTTAAGCCATAGCTTAAATTTTTCAACAGTGGTGTTTGTTCCTTGAACACGTCCTTCATGTTTATAATCTTTAATTTCTGCATTTGGGTATTTCTCCTTTGTTTTACTAACAGCAAGCTGGCCCCACTTTGCATACTTTTCTTCCGCTTGAATAAATGATGAATGATTTATCACAAAAGCAAACGGTACAGATAAAAGCATCAAACTTATGAGTATTTTTTTCATTTTTAGCTCTCCTTTTTTCTTTTAGCTTTTCTAAATTTTCAACACTATTCATGAAAATAGGCTATTTTCGTAAACATTGTGGCCTTTAAATAAAACTGTGATGTTCATCCTTGAAAGTAACCGTATTTCAAGCTACAGTTAATTTACATAGATAAAGGAAGGGAAAGTCAGAATGAAAAGATATTTTACGATTGGAATGGCAGGGCATATTGACCACGGAAAGACGACGCTGACGAAGGCATTAACGAATGTGGATACGGATCGTTTAAAAGAGGAGAAAGAACGTCAAATTTCGATTGAATTGGGATTTGCTCCTCTTTATGAAGATAATGAAATACAAATATCAGTCGTGGATGTACCAGGTCATGAACGGTTTATACGACAAATGATTGCTGGTGTAGCAGGAATTGATTTAGTTGTACTGGTCGTTGCTGCAGATGAAGGTGTGATGCCACAAACAAGAGAACACCTAGATATTTTAGGATTTTTAGGGATAAAAAATGGGCTTGTTGCAATTTCAAAAATTGATCGGGTCGAAGAAGAATTTATCGAGCTCGTAAAAGAGGATATTAAAGAAGAATTAATCGGAACCGTTTATGAAGATGCGCCAATCGTTTTAGTGGACAGTATTTCGAAATTCGGAGTGGAAAGTTTGAAAGAGCAGATTATACATATGTTAAAAGAACGAGAAATGCGAGATGTAAAAGGTGCATTTCGTTTACCTATTGATCAAGTGTTTACGGTTAAAGGGCAAGGTACTGTTGTGAGGGGAACCGTGTACGAAGGAATGGTGGAAGAAGGCCAATCCCTAACAGTTATTCCGAAGGGTCTAGAAGTGAGGGCACGACAAATCCAGGTTCATCATCATCCAGCGAAAGAAGCGTTTGCTGGTCAGCGGGCAGCTATTAATTTATCAGGTGTTTCTAAAGATGACCTTGAACGTGGAGATGTTGTCGTTTCTTCTGAGCACTTTAATGTAACGAGAACGATCGATGTCGCTATACGAGTTGTTGAAGATTTGGATTACATGGTAAAGCAAAGGATGCCAATTAAATGTCATATTGGTACGGCAGAGGTGATGGGCCGGATCGTTTTCTTTGACCGAAATGAACTAAAAGAAGAAAATGATGAAATTCTTTGCCAAATTCGTTTAGATGAAGAGATTGTCACAAAGCGAGGAGATCGCTTTATTTTACGAAGGCCAAGTCCACAAGAAACAATTGGTGGCGGTTGGGTAATCGATCCTCAAGGGCAAAAATATCGATTTGGGGAACGGACGATTTCAGAGTTAGAACAGAAAAAAGAAGGGACGCCTGGAGAAAGAATTGTAACGGCATTAATGGAATCGAAAAGTTTATTACTTGACGAATTAATCACGAGAACATCTCTTGAAAAAGATGTGCTCAAAGAAGAGTTACAAAGTGAAGACTTTGTTTTATACAACGGAAAAGAGTTTACATTAAAAGTGCTTGTTGAAGTAATTGAAGAAGAATTATACAACCGACTCCGGGATTACCATACGAATTTTCCAATGAAGCAAGGACTGAATAAAGGAGAGTTCATTCAAGCTTTAGTGAAACAATATCCGAAAGGGTTGCTCGATTACGTGATTGAAGAAGGAATTAAAAGGGGGGTATTCAAACGAAAAGAGCAATTTATCTCGTTAAATGAATTTGAGGCCCATGTTCCGAAAAATTGGCAAGCACGTTCGGAAAACTTGATTCAGAAGCTGAAATCTGATGGGATGCAGGTTCAATACTTTACTAATTATTTGAAAGATGCTGGAATTCCAGACAATATCGCTTTTGATTTACGAAAATTTTTAGAAGATACTGAGCAAATTGCTGCCTTAGATGGTCAATTTTACTGGCATGGAGATGTCTTTAAAGAATCAGTGGCGAAACTAAAAAGTCATACCGAAAAAGAATTTGAAGTAGGTGAAGCAAAGGATGTCCTTGGTTTATCGCGGAAATATATGATTCCATTTCTTGAGACGTTAGATCGAAGAGGATTAACTATAAGAGCGGGAAATAAACGTATTTGGAAGTAGAGGAAGAGACGAAACTCTCTTCTTTTTTATATTTCATTTTCCCAACAGAGGCGATATTACAATGGTGGTCATTTAAAAACGAAGATTTTTAGCATTTTTTTGAAGCGACCCATATAAAATTCGTTCTTTTTTAACTTGAGAAGCATAATTGCGAAATTAATTTAATAATATAAATATTTTAAAAATACTAAATATATATTAAAATAAAAGTAAGCGTTTTCTTATTCTCCAAAAGAGAGGGATTTGACATGCAGCATTTATATTTACAGGAAGAACATGAAATTTTTCGAAAAGCTTTACGAAAATTTCTTGAAAAAGAGGCTCATCCATTTTACGAAAGATGGGAGGAAGAGCGGTTAATTCCACGAGCATTTTGGGAGAAGATGGGTTCCCAAGGCTATCTTTGTCCAGATGTCGAGGAAGAGTATGGGGGAAGTGGAGTTGATTGGGGTTTTTCAGTGATCATTAATGAAGAATTGGAAAAGGTTGGTTCTGGATTAGTGGGAATAGGGCTTCATAATGATATTGTCATTCCTTACATTACTTCATATGGGACGGAAGAGCAAAAAAAGCGTTGGCTCCCGAAATGCGTGACAGGTGAAACGATTACAGCGATTGCTATGACAGAGCCAGGAGCTGGTTCAGATCTTGCTAATATCCAAACAACAGCAAAGCAAAAAGGGGATCACTATATATTAAATGGACAAAAAACATTTATTACAAACGGCATTCAAGCGGACTTAATCCTCGTAGCCTGTAAGACCGAACCACGAGCAGTGCCAAAGCACAAAGGAGTCAGTCTTTTGGTTGTTGAGAGGGATATGCCTGGTTTCTCACGTGGGAGAAAATTAAACAAGATTGGGTTACATTCCCAAGACACTGCAGAATTAATTTTTGAAGATTGCCTTGTACCAAAGGATAATCTTATCGGCGAAGAAGGGAAAGGTTTTCAATATTTAATGGAAAAGCTTCAACAGGAACGATTAGTTGTTGCGATTGCAGCACAAGCCGCTTCAGAAAAAATGTTTGAAATGACCATGTCTTACATTAAAAGCCGTGAAGCTTTCGGAAAGCCCATTAGTAAATTTCAAAATACACAATTTAAAATGGCTGAAATGGCAACAGATATTGAGATGGGAAGAGCCTTTCTCGACCAACTTATATTCGAGCATATGAATGGAGAAGACATCGTCACGAAAGTATCGATGGCGAAATGGAAGCTAACGGAGAATGCAAGAAAGATTGCGACTGAGTGTATGCAATTACATGGTGGATATGGATATATGGAAGAATACGAGATTGCTAGACGCTATCGAGATATTCCAGTAGCAAGTATTTATGCAGGCACAAATGAAATCATGAAGACGATTATTGCAAAAAACATGGGGCTGTAATATTTCTAATCTGAATGATGCTTAATTTGGAGGGATAAAAAAATGACAACGATTGGTAGAATTTTTGATTTAACCGTTGCGAAATACCCGAATAAAGAGGCACTTTATGATGTGAGAAAGAATCTTCGTTTAACCTATCAGGAATGGAGTGAGGAAGTAAATAAGTTAGCCAATGCTCTTATTAAGGAAGGGGTAAGGAAAGGGGATCGGGTTTCTACGTATTTATTTAATACAGAAGAACTGGCAACGACCTTTTTTGCTTGTGCTAAAATTGGAGCGGCTTTTAATCCGATTAATTTTCGTTTAATGTCTGAGGAGCTAGCTTACATTATTCAAGATGCTGAGCCAAAGGTTGTTCTCTTTGAAAAAATGCTTTCCTCAGCTATCGAACCGATTCATCATCGCTTTGAGCAAACAGCCTTTTGGTATATTGATGAAGACACGCCAGAATATGCAGCCAATTATAAAGAAAAAGTGGCTTCAGCACCAAATAATAAAATAGACGAAGAAATTGATGAAAATGATATCTACGCTATTATGTACACGAGTGGTACAACGGGTAGACCAAAAGGAGTTATTCATCGCCACCGAGATATGAGCGAGCAAAGTTTAATTGTTATTGCTTCCACGAAGGTAACGTCAGAGGATGTGGGACTTGTAACAGCCCCGATGTTCCATTGTGCAGAGCTGCACTGTGCCCTATTACCGAGGGTTCATGTTGGTGGAAAGAATGTTATCCTTCATCATTTTGCACCAAAGGATGTACTTCACTTAATCGAACAGGAGAAGATCACGAAGTTCTTTGCTGCCCCAACGATGTGGAATATGCTCCTGCAAGAGAATTTAAGTGATTACGATCTTTCGAGTTTAAAAATAGGCTTGTACGGGGCAGCACCGATGGCTCCTAGTCTTGTGTTTGCCTGTCAGGAAAAATTGGGCATCCAACTTGTTCAAGCATACGGTATGACCGAGATGGGTCCAGCGATTACCTTTTTAGCTGAAAATGATCAAATACGAAAAGCCGGCTCTGCAGGACAGGCGTGCTTAAATCATGAAATTCGAATTGTTAAACCGAAAGAGGATGGCCCATCAGAACCAGAAGACATTGTACCAGCAGGGGAAACAGGCGAGATCATCGTCAAGGGGCCTTGTATGATGAGTGGATACTTTCACCGTGATGATGCAACTGAAAAGGCATTATATAAAGGTTGGTATCATTCTGGCGATATCGGTTACCTAGATGATGAAGGCTATCTTTTTGTAAAAGATCGAGTGGATGACATGATTATTTCTGGTGGAGAAAATATTTATCCACGTGAGGTTGAGGATTGCTTATATGGACATAGTGGCGTTTTGGATGTTGCGGTTATTGGGCAGCCAGATGATAGGTGGGGAGAATCAGTAACAGCTTTTGTTGTTAAAAAAGATCCTACCATAACAGAGGATGAGTTGGACGAATACTGTAAAAACAGCGAACTTCTGGCCAATTATAAGCGTCCGAGAAAATATGTCTTCTGTGAAGTATTGCCACGAAATGCAAGTGGGAAAATCCAAAAATTTGTCTTGCGTAAGCAGTTGGAAGATATGTTCAACTAAATAAAGAACCGCTTGGTATCATACCAAGCGGTTGATTTATTATGTTAATTTAAATGAGCTTTTCAAGGAAACGATCAAGTTAAAGACAGGTTTTTCAGATGTCGAATACTTTGGATCTACATTGAAATAGCCGTGACGGAAAAATTGGAACTTATCCTGTGGCTTTACATCTTTCAAATTTGGTTCAACAAAGCCTTGGATAATTTGGAGTGAATTTGGGTTAACATTTTCCAAAAAGTTCTTGCTGCTATTTTCTTCACTGTCCGCTTCTTCATCTAAAATAAGTGGTTCATAAAGGCGGAATTCTGCAGGAATAGCATGTTTTGCATCAACCCAGTGTAGTGTTCCTTTTACTTTGCGATCGGTAAAACCTGTTCCGCTCTTTGTTTTCGGATCATACGTACAATGGATTTCAATGACATTGCCATTTTCATCTTTAATCACATCTTCACACTTGATGAAATAAGCATGTTTTAAGCGTACTTCATTTCCAGGAAACAAACGGAAATATTTTTTTGGTGGATCTTCCATAAAGTCCTCTTGCTCAATATAGATTTCACGTGAGAATGGAATTTGTCGAGTTCCCATTTCCTCATTCTCAGGATTATTCTCTGCATCCAACATTTCAACTTTATCTTCTGGATAATTGGTGATGACCACTTTTAATGGACGAAGAATGCCCATCGTACGAGGTGCTTTAAGCTTTAAATCTTCCCGCACGAAGTGATCTAGCATGGCTGAATCAACAAAGCCTGAACCCTTTGAAACACCCGTTGCGTTTACAAATTCACGAATGGCTTCAGGAGTAAAACCTCTGCGACGAAGGCCTGAAATTGTAGGCATTCTTGGATCATCCCAGCCATCAACAAACTTTTCATCAACAAGTTGCTTTAATTTCCGCTTACTCATGACAGTATTTGTAATATTAAGGCGACCGAATTCAATTTGACGAGGTTTGCTTTCTGTTTCGCATTCCGCAATCACCCATTCGTAGAATGGACGTTGATCTTCAAATTCTACCGTACAAAGGGAATGGGTGACTCCCTCAATTGCATCCTCCAATGGATGAGCAAAGGCATACATTGGATAGATACACCACGTATCTCCTGTATTATGATGGATTGCATGGGCAATTCGGTAAATGACCGGATCGCGTAAGTTTATATTTGGTGATGCCATATCAATTTTTGCTCTAAGTACTTTTTCTCCATTCCCGAATTCGCCGTTACGCATTCGTTCAAATAAATCAAGATTTTCTTCGATAGAACGATTGCGGGAGGGGCTATCTTTTCCAGGCTCTGTTAAAGTACCACGGTATTCACGGATTTGCTCAGCACTTAAATCGTCTACATACGCTTTTCCTTTTTTAATAAGTAAAACTGCTTTACTGTACATTTCCTCAAAATAGTCAGAAGCAAATCGTAGTTCATCCCAGTCATAGCCAAGCCATTTCACATCTTCTTTAATGGAATCAACATACTCTTGGTCTTCTTTTAGTGGATTTGTATCATCAAAACGCAAATTGGTTAAACCGTTAAAGTCATCAGCTAATCCAAAGTTGATAACGATTGATTTTGCATGTCCAATATGTAAATAGCCATTTGGCTCAGGAGGAAAACGAGTGACGATTTTGTTGTGCTTACCAGTTTCTATGTCCTCCTTCATGATGCTTCTAATGAAATTCGAAGAGTTTTCCAATCTTTATCAGCCTTTCCAGTTATCTATTGTTATTGTCCTATTATACAATAGGACAGTAAAAATTCACAATGGTTGCAAAGATCGCTGTCATTAAAAGGAGAATGTGAAGATCGAATGCTTGTTTATTCGATAATTTTTAAATCCATTACACACACTTTCAAATTGCTTGACTCATACATATATTAATAGGAAGGTTTTTTAATATGATGGTAGGGAAAATAACATGAAAAATCGTGATAATATGGTATGATGATGGTGTAATTTATTTTCCTCTATTTTTAAGAGTTTATAAGGAGTATATATATATGAAATACAGATCCGCATTTGATATAATCGGTCCGGTTATGATCGGACCTTCAAGTTCACATACAGCTGGTGCAGCAAGAATTGGACGTGTAGCAAGAACATTATTCGGCTACCAACCTCAAAAGGCGATGATTCATTTGTATGGATCCTTTGCTGAAACGTATAAGGGTCATGGGACAGATGTCGCTATTGTAGGTGGCTTGCTTGATTTTGATACATTTGATGAACGCATCCCCACCTCTCTACAATTAGCGAAAGAAGCTAATATGGAAGTGGAATTTGTTATAGAAAAATCGGTTACAGACCATCCGAATACCGTTCGCATCAGACTTTTTGATGAAAAGAAGGAACTGGAGCTTGTCGGAATTTCCATTGGTGGCGGGACGATAGAAATTACAGAACTTAATTCATTTCAACTTAAGCTTTCTGGGGAAAATCCAGCAATTCTAGTCGTTCACAACGATCAATTTGGAGTCGTATCTGCCGTCACGACAGTAATGGCACAAAATGAAATAAATATAAGCCATATGGAAGTATCTCGTAAAGAAAAAGGAAAAATGGCGATGATGGTCATTGAAGTGGACCAGAAAATCCCTAATGACGTGATCAAAGAAATTGAGAGCCTTCCAAACGTTACGCAAATTATTAAAATGGTGGAATAAGAGTTAGAAGGGATTGGAGCAAGATGATGTTTCGAAGTGTAGCGGAGCTAGTGGATCTTGCAGAAAAAAGGCAAGTGAAAATAGCAGAAGTAATGATTCAACAGGAAATTGAAGTAACAGGGCTATCACGTGAAGAGATTATAGCGAAAATGGACCGTAATTTAGAAGTGATGGAACAAGCGGTTGAACGAGGGTTAAAGGGTGTGACGTCTGTATCTGGTTTAACAGGTGGAGATGCCGTGCTTCTACAAAATTATATAAAAAGCGGAAAGTCGCTTGGTGGAGATATTCTCTTAGATGCTGTAAGTAAGGCGATGGCCACAAATGAAGTGAATGCGGCAATGGGTACGATTTGTGCAACACCAACAGCAGGTTCCGCTGGAGTCGTACCGGGGACTTTATTTGCGGTAAAAGAAAAATTAAATCCGTCTCGAATGGAAATGATTGAGTATTTATTCACGGCAGCAGCCTTTGGCTTTGTTGTCGCCAATAATGCATCTATTTCAGGAGCAGCAGGTGGTTGTCAAGCGGAAGTAGGCTCTGCTAGTGGAATGGCAGCAGCGGCTATCGTAGAATTAGCTGGTGGAACGCCAAAACAGTGTGCCGAAGCAATGGCGATTACTTTGAAAAACATGCTCGGTTTAGTATGCGATCCAGTTGCTGGACTTGTTGAAGTTCCTTGTGTCAAAAGAAATGCAATGGGTGCATCCAATGCCATCACGGCAGCAGATATGGCCTTAGCTGGGATTAAGAGTCGAATTCCATGTGATGAAGTGATCCATTCCATGTATTTAATTGGTCAAACGATGCCAACAGCACTTCGTGAAACAGCAAAGGGTGGATTGGCAGCAACTCCAACTGGAAAAAGACTTGAGGCTGAAATTTTCGGACGACAAAAACAAGTACAATAATACAAATGGGCCTGAGAAATTCTCAGGCCATACTTATACATAATAAATTAGTTTAGTTCCTCACAAAAAAATCAAATCCAAGCATCGTTAACATTCCAAAGACGAATGTCCAAACGACAAAACCAATTCTATAAAAAAATTGTAAATGTAGATGAAGTTAAATGGGCCATATTTATCATGAGCTTATAGATGAAAAAACTAGGTAGGTGACCCAAAGTGAACAGTAAATTGCTAAAAGCGATAAAATTACGAGAAAATGGGTTTTATGAGCAGTGTTATCAAGAGATGACTGAATTGGCAAAAAATTTCCCAGATGATCCAGAAATTCTTTACCAATGCGCCTGGAGTTGTGATAGTCTGGGAAAGGAAGCAGAAGCTATTCCTTATTACGAATCAGCGATAAAGCTTGGATTATCCGGTAAGGAGCTAGAAGGAGCCTATTTGGGACTAGGTAGCACATTTCGTACATTAGGAAATTATGTGCAGTCAAAAGCAGTGCTAGAAGTGGGAATGAATCTTTTTCCTCAAAATCAAGCGTTAAAAGTTTTTTATACGATGACTTTATATAATCTTAACGAACACGATAAAGCAATGGAAACGCTGTTAAGTTGCCTTATGGAGAATACGGCAAATGAAGACATTTTGGCATATAAAAATGCGATCCAATTTTATGCGAATAAGTTAGATCAAATATGGGTGGGGGAATGAATGATGAAAGATATCATTACGACTGAAGAAGAGTTGCGAGAGCTGATCGGCTTTCCAAGCGAATTGGTTAAGAAAAAGGTCATATCGGAGTTAGATCATCACTGTCAAAACTTTATTGCCAAGTCTCCTTTTTTGACCATTTCAACTGCAGATGAAAACGGTTTTTGTGATGTGTCACCAAGAGGGGATCATCCAGGGTTTATTTATATCGAAAATAAGCAGTCCTTAATTCTCCCTGAAAGACCAGGAAATAAAAGATTAGATACATTAAGTAATATTCTCAAAAATCCTCAAGTGGGACTTCTCTTTTTCATCCCAGGTCTTGGAGAAACGTTAAGAATTAATGGCAAGGCATCGATCATTAAAAATCCAGACATACTTGCAAAGCTAACTGCCAGAGGAAAAACACCGCTAGTTGGAATACGTGTTGAAGTAGAGGAATGCTATATTCATTGTGCCAAAGCGTTTATGCGTTCAGGACTATGGGAGCCAGATACATGGTCTGATAAACAAGCGATGCCATCAGCTGCGCAAATAATCTTTGATCATGCGAAAATGTCCTCAGTAGAAGATATTGAACAAAGATTAGAAGAAGGGTATAAAAAGAGGTTATAATATTTTTTTATTCATAAAAATACATATCAGCAATGGACTCAACTTAACAAACTAGCATTCTATCGATTAAGGAGAGTTGTGCGAAATGAAACGTTTAAGGTTAGGACTTTTTACATTTTTGGTTATGGTAGCGGAATTTGGATTCGCATATTTGTTGGCTGAAAAGTTTCAACTTCTTCTTTTAGATTCGATGTTTTATGTCGGTTTATTTTTCACTCTCTTTTTTATCTCCTTTTCGAGTACAGGTGGCTTTCCTACCAATTATAGTGAAATGAGTGTAGCCACCAGTTATCATGGATTAAAAAATAATTATAAGCTTAAACGAACATTTGGTTCATTAAGTGTTAACCCTTTCGTATTGGGCTCTGTTCTTTTTTTCATGATAGGATTTGTGATTGCTTTCATTTTGAAAATGATCGTCGCTTCATAAAGAGGAGTATTCTAATTTCATGATAGATGCTCCTCTTTTTTTATTTCAATTAAGCTAGCCTCTTTTGAATTGGCACAGTTTGTCTCTTTCTTCATAAAATACATGAGAGACATTCTTCGAGAAGGAGTTAAAGCAAATGAAACTAAAGGTCTGTTTTCTTGTGACGGAGCATTCCTTTTTAGATGTGAGAATTTTTGAGAAGGAAGCGAAAAGCTTACAAAAAAAAGGTTATGAGGTCACATTAATTGTTCCAAAAGTAAATGGATATTTATTCGATATCAATGGCAAGAAGGTAAAAGATCTTCCGTCTTCTAAAAGTTTTTATCATGATGGAATCAAAATTATCCCCTACTCAGAGCGCTTAGCTTATCCACTCATTTATAGCTATTACGATCAGATCACTTCTAGACATCACAATGGTTTTCAAGATGAACTTACAAGATTAGGCGTAGAAGAAAATGCCGATATTTATCATGCCCATGAATTTCTCTCTTTTTATGCAGGTGTCGGAATTAAACGAACGTTACAGGAGAACGGGCGAAAGGTGAAACTAATTTATGATAGTCACGAGCTATTTCCTGATCCACTTGAGTCGATGAATCAGAGAATGCGCATGGTCATGGAAGATATGTTAAAAAAGATGCTCAAAGAAGTAGATGGGATTATTACCGTCTCTGAATCGATTAAGTCATGGTATTTACGTAAAAAACCTGACTTGTTCATTGAGATTATTTATAATTCTCCACCTTTGGCGAGGGAGTATAGAGAGAAAGAACTAACTTCACCGTTTACAATCATTCATGAAGGTTTTATTAGCGAAACAAGAGGAAATTGGAGAAAAATGATCGGTATGGTAGAAGCTTTACAAAAAGAAATGGACATAAGATTTAAAATCATTGGTGGGAAAAGAGCAAATGAGAAAAAATTAGTAGTACCCCCTCATCTCAAGAACCATTTCGAAATCAAAGAGTGGATGAACTTTAGCGAAATCCCACAAGAAATGAAATCCGCTCATTTAGGGTGGATTGATTTAAAATTAACACATTCCTTAAACAATCAATATGCGATGCCAAATAAGTTTTTCAGTTATTTAAATAACGGGGTACCGGTATTAGTGAATAATGCGTTAGAGATGAAGACCTTTATTGAAAAGCATCAGTGTGGGATTGTAGTCCCCAAGGATCAAGCTACTCCAGAAGATTACGTCCATGCGATACGCAATCTCACTCAAAACAAGGAACTAGTAAAAAAAATGAGCGCAAATGCTAGAAGAGTAATGGAAGAAAGCTATTGTTGGGAGAAAATGGAGCAAAAACTGATTGATTTTTACAATCGGATCATGACTAAAATATGAAAGGACTGAAATCGTTTGAAAGTGTTACATGTACCCTATGGATCGCCGATGATCGACTTATGTCATGCGCTAAAAAAGCAGGGGATTGATGCAACAGCTTGTCATTTTACAAGTAATCATTATCAATTTGAACCAGATCTATGCTTGAATTTAGAGAATTTATCAAAGCACGAAAGAGAACAAAAACTATCTGAGTTTTTAAACGAGGCGATTGCCGAATACGATATTTTCCATTTTCATTTTGGAGAGAGCTTTTTCCCAGATAAAAGGGATTTAGAAACCATTAAAAGAGCGGGAAAGAAAATGGTTATGCATCATCATGGTTCAGATGTGCGTATCTTTGCCGTTGCGAGAAAACTGAATCCTCATATTCGTGTAAAGCCTGAATGGACAGAGAAAAAAATTCGCCAAAACTTACAAGTTCTTTCCAACTATATTGACCACGCATTTATCCAAGATTATGAATTATACCCTTATATTCAACCATATTATAAGGAAATCCACATCATTCCCCATACATTAGACATTAGTCGAATTCAACCCGTATATCCAGAAGCAAAGAAAGTTCCACTCCTGGTACATGCACCAACAAGACGAGATCTTAAAGGAACTGAGCAGATTGTTAAAGCGGTCAATCAATTACAACGTGAAGGTGTACCCTTCCAATTTCAATTAATTGAAGGAATGACATATGAACAAACGAAAGAATGGCTTTCGAAGGCTGATATTGTCATCGATCAACTAAGAATTGGAGCATACGGTTATGTGAGTACTGAAGCAATGGCGTATGGAAAACCGGTTATTTGCTATTTAAGGAAAGATGTCAGCAATAAATATCCTCCAGGACTCCCCATTGTCAACGCTGATCCTGGAAACATCAAAAAGGTACTCAAAGATTTATTGAACAGTCCGAATAAATGGAAAGATCTAGGAATGCAAGGGAGGCGATATGTAGAACATACGCATAGTCCTGAAGTAGTTGCAAATCAATATATAAATATCTATAAAAAATTATTCTAAAAAAAGTCTATTTTTTTATTCTCTTCCAATCGTCCATACATTTCTCTTCTCCCTTTCATACGGTAAAAGGAAGGTAATTATAGAAGAGAGGTTGTGCTATGGAAAGGAAAATAGAGGACAAAAATGTAGCAGTCGTTGGATTGGGTAAGATTGGACTAGCACTGGCTGCGGTAATCGCTAATAACGGCTATCGTGTAATCGGAGCCGATATTAACCCTAGTGTTGTTTCTCTTGTTAATGAGGGAAAGTCACATGTTAAAAATGAGCCAGGATTGGAAGAAATGGTTAAAAGAGCGTATGAAACTAAGCGTCTATATGCGACCTATCAAACAGTTGAGGCCGTTAAACAAGCAGATGTTGTGATGGTCATCGTACCTGTATTAATTGATCAAAACAATGAGACGGATTATCGTTATATGGATTTAGCTGTAAATGAAATTGCAAAAGCCATTCAAAAAGGGACAATGGTCATTTTTGAAACGACGGTACCGGTAGGAGATACGAGAAATCGCTTTGGAAAAAAGATTGAGGAGATATCAGGATTAGTAGCAGGAGAGGACTTTCACCTTGTTTATAGTCCAGAACGAGTATATTCCAATCGGATTGTTGAGGACTTGGCGAATTACCCTAAGGTTATCGGTGCCATTAACATTGAAAGTCTTCAGAGAGCAGTTTCTTTTTATAAAAAGGCGATGAAATGCGAAACAATGCCTGTTTCTTCATTAGAAACAGCGGAGTTTTCAAAGGTAGCAGAATGTGTTTATCGTGATGTAAACATTGCTCTCGTAAACGAACTGGCTAAGTTTGCGAGTATGAAAGGCGTTGCAATGGATGAAGTAGTTCAAGCGAGTAACAGTCAACCATTTTCCCATTTGCATAAACCAGGAATAGGTGTTGGTGGACATTGCATTCCCATCTATCCATTTTTCTTTATTAACAAAGGGCTCCCCAAAGGTCTAACGACATTAGCTCGTACAATAAATGACGCCATGTCAGAGTACGCCATAGATAAACTAGAGCGTGAGTTCGGGTCATTAAGTGGAAGAAACATCCTCATTTTAGGTTTGTCGTTTCGAGAAAATGTGAAAGAAGTGACGAAATCTACTACACTATTACTGTTGGAACAACTGGCACAAAGAGGAGCGAGTGTGTGGATTAACGATCCTCAGTTTTCCAAAGAGGAAATTGCAAAATATGGTGTTACTCCTCTATCTTTTTCAGATGAGATGACCGAGCAAATAGATGGAGTGATTATGCAAGCCTATCATGAACCATATCGAACTTTGGATTTTTCCATTTTCCCAAAATGCAAAGTCGTTCTAGATGGTAGAAATGTCTTAAACAAAGAGGAAATCTCTGCACTTGGCATGAAGTATATCGGAATTGGGATCGAATAGAGGAGGGTGATGATATGATTCCAATGGTAGATTTAAAGGCAGAAATGAATATATTGCGAAAACCGATTTTAAAGGCTATTAATGAGGTTTTAGAAAGTGGTCAGTATATTTTAGGAAGCAAGGGCGAAGAATTGGAAAAGCAAATTGCTTCTTATGTGAATTCGACTTTTGCCATAGGGGTTGGCAATGGAACAGATGCCCTTTATTTGGCATTGAAGGCACTCAATATTGGTCAGGGCGATGAGGTGATTACGACACCATTCACTTTTTTTGCAACGGGTGAGGTGATTTCACAAGTAGGAGCAAAACCAGTATTTGTAGATATCGAAGAGGACAGCTATAATATCGATCCGCGCAAAATTAGAGAAAAAATCACATCCAAAACAAAGGCCATAATCGTCGTGCATCTTTTTGGACGAGCAGCTAAAATGGACGAAATTCAAGAGATTGCAAATGAGTTCGATTTAAAGATTATTGAAGATGCATGTCAGGCAATCGGTAGCGAGTACAAAGGACGAAGGGTAGGAGCACTCGGAGATATTGGGTGTCTTTCTTTCTTCCCCTCCAAAAACTTAGGTGCGTATGGGGATGGCGGAATGGTTGTAACCAATGATAGAAAATTATATCAAAAGCTTCTTTCTTTAAGAAATCATGGTAGCAGGCAAAAATATATCCACACCTGTATCGGAATTAATAGTCGTTTAGATGAAATTCAAGCGGCGATTTTACTGCTTAAACTAAAGCATTTAGATGTTTTTTTGCATAATAGAAAAGAAGTAGCGAAACGGTATACGAACGAGTTGGCTAATTGGTTGAAGACACCTGCTGCGATCGAGAGTAGGGAGCATACTTTTCATCAATATTGTATTGAAATTGATGAACGTGATGAACTTGCAGAGCACTTGAAGGCAGAAGGGATCTCTAGTGCTGTTTATTATCCGATCCCTCTTCATTTACAGGAAGCTTTCTATGAATTGGATTATAAAGAGGGCGATTTTCCCATTACTGAACAAGTGGCAACAAGAATATTAGCCCTACCAATCTGTCCATTTTTAACGCTAGAAAACCAGAATAAGATCATTGCTAGTATTAAAAAATTTATTTAATAGACTTCTGCGGAAAATGTACAAACTCGCCAAAATAGATGCAAATGCGGATACCAAATAAAATCGTTTTCGTATGATATTAATGGGAGCGGCAAAAAAGCACTCATGATAGAAAGAAAGGAGGAAATGTAATTGAATAATGATATTCTTCGTCAGATGTTTTTAAATAATCTTCAATTACTTTCACAAGCAGTTAATGTGAATCTCATTACACCAGCAGAACAAGTTGCGCAAAACGTTGAGGAGGTAGTTGGAAATTTGGGATCTTCGCTTTTCCCTTCAAAAAATCGCCAAACATTGCGTGCCTTCTTAACCAATCTCTTAAATGAGCAAGTAACGATTTCTACCCCTCTAGAACCAATCACTGGAACGCTTATTGCGGTACAGAGAGATTATGTTGTTGTAGTAGAGAGTGATGGCTCCCTTGTATTGATTCCACTTTCTCAAATTCAAACAGTTACAGAAATGTAAGAAAGGAGTGATATCATGTTTCAAGCGTTATTCTCTGCTGAACTAGCAAGACGTGTAGGTACGATGGTGGAAATTGGAGTAGCTGACAGAGTGGTTGAAGGTGTACTGGCTTCTGTATCAGGAGAACTTGCCCTTGTTGTTGAAACGACTAGTTATACTCCGAGTTTAACTTCTGCTATTCCACTCTCTGCGATCGTCTATGTTAGAATCCCAGCTACAGCCGCATAACAATTATTTTTCGAAAACCTGCATTTAGAAAATGCAGGTTTTCTCTTCTAAAAAGAAATTGGATCAAAGGTTGGCATAGACAGCCAGTAATCTTTTTTTCATATGATCCCAGCTGTAGACATTCTCCATAATCGTTCTAGCGTTCTCTCTCATTTCTTCCAGTAACGATTTATGATGATAAAGATAAATGATGGCATTTGCGAAATCTTTGGCTGTTGCATGAGGTTTTTCCACGACATGACCGCATTGATGTTGTTTTACGACTCTTTCCATTTCAGGAGCCTTGTTGACTAAGATCGGAACACCATTATTTAAATAGCTAAAAAATTTATTAGGCAATGCATAGGAACGATTCAATGAATTGGCTAAATCATCAAAATCAATCCAGCCAACATCCACATCTGTCATATGTTTTTGAATATCTTGATATTCAACCCATCCTGTCATGTTAATTTTGTTCTTTAAAAATTTTGGAATATGAATGGACTCGCCGTATCTTGGTCCGCCAATAATTTTAAATTGGAAATTTTTAATCGCTCTGGAGCAAATTTCAGAAATCCCGATAATTTTTTTGATATTCCCTTTTTGAGCTTCAATACTTCCTTCATAGCAAATGGTAAATCCGTTTTTAGCTATTTTTCTTGTTGGTACTGATAAAGGTGGAGTGTTATAGATGACTTCCACCGGGAGTTGAGGAATTTCTCTTTGATACCAGTTTTTAATCGAGTCGGAGACGGTAATGATGTGATCAACTTCTTTTAGCATAAAGAGCAGTTTTTCTTTTAACTTTTTCTTGGCAGGATCTGAATAACGTTTATCTAACGGATCGGGAACTAATTCATGACTGTCATAAATGAGTTTCACTTCTTTTCCTTTCGTTTTTTTCATTAATCGTTTAATTCCAATTCCAGCGAACAAGGATAAATATTCGTGGGCATGATAAATATCAGCATTTTCTTGAATCGCAAGGGTAGTTAGCGGATTTGGGAAAGCTTCTTTTTCCCATTTGCTTTCATCTTCAAGCACTTTATTAAGAAAAGGACGGGATTTCTCAAAGCTATACGTTATCATTTTGATGCCTTCATGCACAAAAATTGGTTCGAGAAATTTGTCCGTCAAAGGTTGCCCGTTTATATCAAATAAATAGCCTTTTTTACGTGGGACAATCATCGTTACTTCATAACCTGCTTCATGCAGTGATTTTGCTTCTTTACGAAAAATTCGAGAATCTAAAAAGGGATGCTCAGCCACGATCATGCAAATTTTTTTCATTGAAATCACCACCAAAATTAGAGTATGGACACAATCAAGCTCTGTAATGTATTCATATGATCAAGCTAAGAAGATTGTTTCTAGATGATCCATACTTGTGTATGAAGAAATTACAGAGGAGTTGAATGAAATTGAAAATTTTAACAATAATAGGCGCGAGACCGCAATTTATAAAAGCATGTATGATGTCAAAAGAATTTGTGAAGGAAGACAACGTGCAAGAAATGCTCGTTCACACTGGGCAACATTATGATCCTTCCATGTCAGATATTTTCTTTGAGCAATTAAAAATTCCACAACCTGATTATCATTTAGCAGTTGGTTCACACTCTCATGGGAAACAGACGGGGAAAATGCTAATGGAGCTGGAAGAAATTATGCTCAAGGAACAACCTGAAATGGTGTTGGTGTATGGTGACACGAATTCCACATTAGCAGGTGCTTTGGCTGCAGCAAAGTTACACATTCCTATCGCTCATGTTGAGGCTGGTTTGCGTAGTTTTAATAAAAGGATGCCAGAAGAACAAAACCGGATCTTAACCGATCATCTTTCAACGCTCTTGTTCTGTCCAACAGAAACAGCGGTAAAGCATTTAGAAAAGGAAGGAATCGTTAATGGAGTATTTCAAACAGGGGATATTATGTGTGATACGGTCAACTTCTTCTTACCAGTCGCCATTGAGCATTCATCAGTATGTACAAAACTTGATTTAGAGAAAGGTAATTATTTTGCTGCAACGATTCACCGAGCAGAGAATACGGCAGATGGCCAGCAATTAACACAATTACTCAATACATTAAATAGGACGGGGGAAAAAATTGTTATTCCCATTCATCCAAGGACAAGAAATAGGATGAAAGAATATCAGATCCAACAGACGCAATTTACCAATCTTCACTTTATTGAGCCATTAAATTACTTAGATATGTTAGCTCTCGTTCATGATGCAAAAGGGGTTCTAACAGATTCTGGAGGCTTACAAAAGGAAGCCTATCTTCTTAAAACCCCGTGCATCACTCTAAGAGAAGAAACAGAATGGACAGAAACGGTTATAACTGGCTGGAATCAGCTAGTAGGTAATGATTCTAGTAAAATCTTTGAAGCTGTGGAACATTTACAGATTCCACAAGAGCATCCTCTACTGTTTGGAGAGGGTCTTACTTCTAAAAAAATCCTTGATGGTATTCTCGCATTTCAAAAGTAATCTTATCCATTGCCTAACTGACCCCTGGATATGGTCAGTTAGGCATATTGAAATTCACCAAATAAATAGTCCTTCCATCTTGTCAGTGTCTCAGCCATTTTTTGATCATTCTCAATGGAATTGAGGGCATTTAATTGGTATATATGGGTGATGTGATACCCCCATTTAGCCACATTTGGATAACCACCATCTGTCGTATAATGAGTAAGATCATAAGCTGTTCGATTGCCTAAGTCGTATAATGGTAACATTCTTTTTAAAGTAGTGATGCCGTTTTGATAAAGCTTTAAAACAGCCCGATCAAGAGAGGATTTATAGAGATCATATAATCCAATTAACGAGTACATAAATCCATTTAATATATAGCTTGGTGGATTCGTCGGACATTCTTCATAAAAAGAATACTTTCCTTCAAACTTAGCTAAAATTCCATTTGCACTAGAAGGAGTTTCAAAAATCCTCTTAGCTTTTAATGCGGAGACGAGATATTTTTTATCATTTGTGAGATAGGTCGCCCTTGATAACACGGACAGTGCTGCTCCCATTCCGATCGCAGAGTACCAGGGACCTTTTATCTTTTTCATTCTTTTAGGATAATAGTGAAAATCGAATTTGTAAGGCCATCCGCCAGATTTATCTTGATTTAGTAGAAACCAATTAGCTATCTTAAGAAACTTTTTTTTGCTTTCCTCATCCTTATTGCTTAAATATAAGCTATAGTGCTGTAAACCATAAAATCCGATAGTAGTAGGATTATAGTGAGTTCCAAAGGGATAAACCGTTTGTGGTATGCCGTTTGTATCAAAGGTAACATTCCAATTTTCTACTCGATTTTTGTCATAATGCAAATAATTACCTCGATGATCATACTTAAGCATTTCAAATAACCGGGTCTTGGTAATATCAATCTTTAATACATTCTCTTTTGCGATAAATTGCTTGACAGTAAGATAGCCCTTTTCAAGTAAGGAATAAGGAATATAATATTCATCGCCAATAAGCTTGCCAACACTCTCATGTTTGTCATGCATGACTATTTTAATATCTTTTATTCTCTCAGAATCCATGAAAATGTCTCCATTCCTATTTAAGCTCTCTTGCTGGTACACCAGCTATTATGAGGTGATCACCAACATCTTTTGTGACAACGGAGCCGCCACCGACAATCGTGCCAGCCCCAATTGTAACTGCAGGAAGGAGCGTCGCATTATTTCCAACCTTCACTCCTTTTTTTAGATGTGGCCCTTTTAATAGATAATCTTTTGCCCCCATATACTTATCATTTGCCATCGAGACACAGGGACCAATAAAGACCTCATCTTCTAAGATCGTGTCGCCTGTTATATAGGAAAGGGTTTGGATCGTACAATTTTGACCAATGGTTGTATTTAGCTCAACAATGGCATTTCTTCCAATGACCGTACCTTTTCCGATAGAGACATTCTCTCGAATACTGGCATGGTCACCGATAAAAACATTTTCAGCAATCGTCGTATTTAAGTAAATCGAGGCCATATTACCGATAGTGGTATGATTGCCAATGATAAGTGGTTGTGATGCAAGGGTTTGCTGGCGCATCCGCTTATTGCCACCAGGGGTAATACCTAATACGCAATTCGCCCCAATTTCTACGTTATCACCGATTTGTGTCCCTTTTAAAATGACCGTATTATGACCAATGACGACATTTACTCCAAAGGTCACATCGTCTTCAATGACGACATTCCTTCCGATTATAGGTTGTACTGACATTAACTTGATCCTCCTTTATGAGTTGCAATGATTTTTTCAATTTCTTCCACCAGCTGTTTAGCTCGAACCGTTAAGGTATGGTTTTGATGAACAAACTGATAGCCCATTTCCGTTATTTTCTTTCTTTCCTCGTCATGCTCTAAATAATATGCAGCTTTCTTTTTAAAATCCGAATCAGTAATCGGGATAAAATGGGTTCCAGGTATAAAACCGAGGGCTTCTAGCTCTTCAAAAGTGGGTGCAAGCAATAATGTTTTACAAGCAAGTGCTTCAAAGTATTTCATGACAGGGTAAAGATAGATGGAAGGGCTAGTGAAGAAGATTTTTGAACGATTTAATTCGCGGGCATACTTCTCTCCAATAAAATATCCACTTTTCACTTTATTGGTTACATCTCCGTAGCCCGGATGACGATGGTAAATGAAATTTGGGTCCTGTTCATATGCTTTCGCGATTTTTTGACGAAGTGGATACATATCGTCAGTGGAGCCCATTAATAGAAGGTCAATGTCTTTTGGAAGTTGATAGTCTTTGTAAATTTTAGGTTGCACGAAATGAGGAAACCATTTTAGACGGTTCGAAAATTCTGGGTAAATTTCAAGAAATTGTTTTCGAATGATGGAAAAGATATAACCAATATTATTTTTCTTAATATAAATTCTTCGTGGCTCCTTAAATCGATAGACATCATTGACGATTAATCCTGTTGGTATGGATATTTTCGAAAGTCCTTGAATATAAGGGGTTAATTGATTAGCAATATCATTTTGAATTAGGATAAAATCAGGTTGGAATTGTAATTTCTTTAATATTGTTTGAATGGAACCTGATTTCCGCCAAATTTTGACGGTGGCAAATTCACTTAAAGCTTGTTCTAAATACTGGAAGTTCTTCACGATTAACGTTGAGGTGTCGTTTGAAATATAAAGGATCTTAACCATTTTGATTCCTCCATGGAAAGGACGAGTTCCCAAATATTGCTTTCCTAAACAAACGTACAAGTTATCCAAAATTCTCAGCATACATTATAGTAATCAATGATTCTGGGAGGATGTTGACGATGAAAGTTGGCGTTATTGGGACAGGAAAAATGGGTGAAAACCATTTGAAAAATTATATTGAAATATCCGATCAATGTGAAGTCGTTGGAATATATGATGTAAATGAAAGACGAGCAAGTGAGCTCGCTAGCAAATACAATGTGAAGTACTTTAAAGAGCTGGAAGAATTATTACGAAATGTAGAGGCAGTAAGTATAGCGGTTCCAACAAAGTATCATTATGAGGTTGCAATGGTTTGTTTGAACCACGGAGTTCATATCCTACTCGAAAAGCCAATGGCAAACAAGGTAATAGAAGCTAAACGAATATTAAAAAGAGCTGGTTCCACAGGGGTGAAAGTACAAGTGGGCCATATCGAGTTGTACAACCCACTGATCTATCTCTTGAAAGAACGGCTCAAAGATGAAAAGATTATAGCAATAGACATCCATCGGATGCAACCTTATGATATGCGAATGAAGAATGTTGATGTCGTATTTGATTTAATGATTCACGATATTTATATTGTAAAAGAGTTACTAGGTTCAGAAATCACCCATTTTAATACGATTGGGAAAATGGCAGAACAGATGCCAAAGCATGCGATTGTAAGTATGTTATTCGAGAATGGAACGGTCGCACAAATGACAGCTAGCTATAACTCGCAGGAAAAAATTCGGAGCATCCGAATTTTTACTGAAAAAGCAATCTTTAAAGTGGACCTGTTAAAAAATAAAATTGATGTTAATCGTACGACCCATTTTTCCGTTCAGAATGGAGAGTTAACATTTCCCCAAAAACTGTTGGAAACAATAGAAGTACCTCATTTTAATCCACTAAAGAGTCAGCTTCAGGATTTCATTCATTGTCTACAAACGGATAGAACACCATTTGTAACTGGGGAAGATGGAATGAATGTATTAAAAATCTGCACGAGAATTAGTAATGATATTAAACAATGGTCATCCAACCACGACGGAATGCTATTTGATGATGATTAGCAGGAAGAAAAAAAGGAAGCACGATTTAGGTGCTTCCTTTCAAAAAGGAGTAGATGGGTTGTGAGTAATATATAGTATGCGATATTCGAAGTTTGGTATGGACAAGCATTGAGATTTTGAAAATATTTTTCAAATATGTGATCGTGACTAAGAAAAATTGCTTATAGCATATTTTCAGAAAAAGGCGTATTTTAGTAGTATGAATGATAAGTACATAGAAGAAGGGTGAGTTGAAAATGAACTTAGGTTATATTAACGGAAAATTCGTTCAATTGGATGAGCTGGTGGTGCCGATTGAAGAAAGGGGACATCAATTCGGGGATGGCGTATATGAAGTCATTCAATGCTATAATGGTCATCCTTTTATGTTGGAAGAGCATTTACAAAGATTGATTCGTAGCTGTGAAGCGATTCGACTACCCATTACTGAAACACTTGCCGATTTTCGTGACATTATTTTTTCAGGTATTGAAAAGTCACAAATGCAAAATGGAAAAGTGTATTTGCAGGTCACAAGAGGTATCGCTGAAAGAAACCATCCATTCCCTGAAGTACCGGTATCAATTTCGATGACCTTAAAAGAAATGGAACCTATGCGCACAGAATATCGAGCTCAAGGCGTTCATGCGATTACACATGAAGATGAAAGATGGGCGAAATGCTATATTAAATCCCTAAATTTATTACCGAATATTTTAGCGAAGCAAGTTGCCCAGGAAGCAGGGTGCTTTGAAGCAATACTGGTGAGAGATGGCCATATCACTGAAGGAACAAGCTCAAATATATATATGGTGAAAGATGGAAAAGTAATTACAACACCACTGAGCAATCATATATTAGCAGGAATTACGAGAATGGCTGTGAAAGAATCAGCTGAAGAGCTAAATATTCCATTTGTGGAAAAAAACTTTACTGTAAAGGAACTTTTAGAAGCAGATGAAGTCTTTATGACAAGCACACTTGCAGAGGTCCTTCCAATTGTAAAAATAGACGGTGCTGACATCGGCACTGGTTCGCCTGGAGACATCACAAATAAGCTTTACATCCATTATCAAGAGCTCAAGAAAAGAGCAATGGAAGTGATGAAGTGAACATCGTCGATATGCATTGTGATGCCTTGATGAAGCTTGAGGAATCGAGAGGAAAAATGTCTTTTCAAACGGATTCTAATCTTGATGTCAATAAGAATCGGCTTCTAGAAGGAAATGTAAAGGTACAAGGTTTTGCGATATTTGTTGATCCGAATCTAAGGTCAAATCATCTTTTTGACATTGTTTTGGAGCAGGTCAGGCTTTTTCAAGATGAAGTGTTAGCGAAAAACGAAGATATTAAACATATTAAGGACTGGTCACAATTAGCTCATTTAAAAGACGGAGAAATTGGAGCCATTCTTACTTTAGAGGGAGTAGATGCAATCGGCAACGATTTAACTAAGCTCCAAATACTTTATCAACTTGGCGTACGCTCTGTTGGCTTAACGTGGAATAATGCCAATTTGGCAGCCGATGGTGCTGGAGAACCGAGAGGAGCAGGTTTAACTGCCTTTGGAAAAGAAATCGTTCATTTCAATAATGAACATCGTTTATTTACGGATGTGTCTCATTTAAGTGAAAGAGCTTTTTGGGATGTAATGGAAGTGGCGAAATATCCGATTGCTAGTCATTCGAATACGAAGAAGTACTGTGATCACCCTCGGAACTTAACTGATTCTCAAGCAAAAGAGATGTTTAAGCAAGGTGGATTGGTTCATGTTGTATACTATCCTCGTTTTGTAAAGAAAGATGGTACAGTTACAATAGCTGATTTAATTAGACATATTGAGCATCTTTGTGAACTTGGCGGAGTTAAACAAATTGGACTTGGTTCTGATTTTGATGGAATCGATATAAAAATTCCTCGATTAGCACATGCAGGAGAGGCACAAAACTTAATTAATGAGCTACTAAAACACTATTCAGAGGATGAAGTAAGGGGCTTTGCTTCAGAAAACTTTCTTCGGAATTTGCCGAGATAAGAAAAAAGGATCCTGTAAGCCAAAAATGGTTTAGAGGATCCTTTTTATGTTTATCGAATCATTTCTGAAAGCACGTAGTGGTGCAATAGTTTTGCTGTGTTTTCGATGCTGGATTGGTGAGTTCGTTCGAATGCGTGGGAAGAATCGATTCCAGGTCCGATTAATCCATGGACGATGTCATGGCCAGAGCGAATAGCAGCCGACGCATCGGAGCCGTAATACGGATAAATATCAAGCTTGTAGTCAATATTATGCTCTTCAGCAAGCTTCACTAAGGATTTGCGAAGTCCATAATGGTAAGGCCCAGAAGCATCTTTGACACAAATAGATACCGTGTATTCATCTGTTGATTGTCCATCCCCCATCGCTCCCATATCTACAGCTAAATACTCAACTGTTTCTGGGGTGATATTGGAGTTACCGCCATAGCCAATTTCTTCATTATTGGAAATGAGGAAGTGGGTAGTATAAGGTAATTCAATATCATTCAATTTGAAATGCTTAATTAATTGTAATAGGATGGCGACGCTGGCTTTGTCATCTAAATGACGAGACTTAATAAATCCGCTTGGAGTGAGTTCAACTCTTGGAGAGAAAGAAACGAAATCACCGACTTCTATGCCAAGATTTCGAACATCTTCAGCGTTTTTTACGACCTCATCAATGCGTACCTCCATATTGTCTTGGCTTCTTTCTGCTTTCCCTGCATCTTTATAAACGTGAACAGAGGTTTGATGCATAAGAATTGTACCTGTAAATCGGCGTCCAGAACTCGTTTCAATTTCGCAATATTCTCCTTCAATGGAGTTATATTTAAAGCCACCAATTAAATCAAGCTTTAATCGACCGCTCGGTTTAATTTCTTTCACCATCGCACCTAAAGTATCTACATGCGCTGTTAGCATGCGGTGCTTTGAAGTAGCTACTCCTGGTAATGTCGCAATTAAGCCACCTTTGCGATTGCGATATGTATCGACTTGTAACTCTTGAAGAAATTTTTCGACGTATGTAATAACTTCATTGGTGTTTCCAGTAGGACTTGGAATGGATACAAGCTCCTGTAAAAGATTCATCGTTTCTGTCGTATTTGGATAGGACAAACTTGATTCCCCCTTTATAGATTTAATATCTTTATCATCATACCATTAATTAAATGGACAATGTAAGAAAATTCCTGATAGGAGATTGATTCCTTCATTTTGTACAGGTAGAATGAGGATGAAGAATACAGTTAAGGAGGTCATTGGATGGGTGAATGCAAGCTTGACCATTCATTGGAAGATGTAAAAACTAAATTTGAGGCACAGTCTCCATTTTTACCTGAGGAAATAAAGTCATTATTTGAGAATTTTTTTCGTGAAGAACATTCACAACATATTTTGAATGATGTCTTTCATTTATTGAAAAAATATGACTTAGCGACTGATGAGGAAAAGGAAACGAGAAACAACCGTCTATTGATGGTCTTAAAAAATACATAAGCTCACAAAAGTCATGTTCACAAAGCTTGCTGAATACCCTTAATAACGAGAATCTTTTTCGAAAGACTAAAGAGGAGAGGGTATACGTGGCAAAGCTTTACAGCATGATCATTGATGCACCACTTGAGTGGGTGTGGTCATATATGGAGGATTTTGGTCATTGGGGACCGCTTGTTCCAGGGTATGTAAGTCACGAGATTATGAACGAGAAGCAGTCAAATTGGGTGTTCACGACAGACTTCGGTTTTATCAAAAAAAATTGGAGTTCGAGGTCCATATTTTAAGTAAAAATGCACCTAAAAGAATGACTTTTCAAGTGGATGGAAATAACGAAGGATTTACAGGGCACGGAAGTATTGAAGCCAAAAGCTTGAAGAGTAATCGTACATTTATTAGTGCTAGTCTTGATTTACAAGCAACAGGAACATTAGCGAAGATGATAAAGCCGATGTTGAAATCAAATCCTCCTAAAATCACAAATGAATTTAAGGAAGAAGTGACAGCTCGAATTCATCAATATCATCGATAATCAACTGGAGAAATCAAGACGATCTCTTAAAATTATATAGTAGCAAAAAACGTAGAGTCATGAATCTCTACGTTTTTTTTTGAAAATATATTGCTTTTTTTCTTAAATAGTGTAAAATTACACCAAAAGTAAAATATAGTAAAAAAGCTAAAATAAGGCAGGGGAGTTTGCATGAAACCTCTATCGGGAGAAGTAAAGAAACAGATTGTGCAAGAAGAACTTTGGAAGTTGAAAGTAAATCGTTATATTTCTTCTGATCTTTATGAAGAAGTAGTTAAAGCACATGAAGCGTATTATGTGGATATAGAAGAAAAGGTTGAAAAAGTAGATCCGCAACCTAAATCAGAAGAGCCACTAATTTCAAAAGTAGAAAAAAAGGTCGTGCCGCTAAAAGCGAAACCTATTATCAAAAAAACAGAAGATCAAATACGAGAACGGAATATTACTTGGCTTCTAAACCTAGGGGTTATCCTTTTGTTAATTGGAGGTTTGTATGTAGCTACAAGCAATTGGGACACGATGTCTAGTATTACAAAAGCTGGTTCTATTGGACTAATTTCCGTTTTGTTTTATGGAATTGCGTATGTATCGAAGAAAGTACTTAAGATTGATAAAACGGCTTTCGCCTTTCTGATCCTCGGGAGTCTATTTTTACCGATCTTTTTCTTGTCAGTAGCCTGGTTTGAACTTCTAGGAAGCTATTGGTCGATCAATGGAGAGGGTAGTAATCTGTTTGGGATGTTTAGTTGCTTACTCATCGTTCCGATTTATGTTCTTTTAGCAAATAAGCTCGGATCTAGATTATTTGTTTGGTTTACCTATATTACGTTTACAGTAGGGGTAGGCTATTTGTTTGCAGCATTAAACTTTAGTCAAGATAGCTTTTTTCTTGGGATGATGGCGTTTCAAGCGCTCACCATATATCTGTATCATCAAATAAAAAAGAAGGATTCATATAAACTTTTTATGGTAGAGTTTGCGAATTTTGCGCAGGCAAACTTAATTTTAACGACCGTACTAATGCTCATACTTTTCCATTCGAGCATGTATCTCGGCTTCAATCTAATCGTGACAGCTGTTATTTATTTATCGATGGTCTATGTAAGTGGTCGGAAGGAATTCCATTTTGTCTTTAGCGCAATGCTCGTGTACGGTGTTTTCCGATTTGTTGAGTTTTCAATGTTCGCTGAGATGAGTTCTTTTCTCTATGCATTAATCGGATTTGTTTTCTTACTTGTGCCACTTGTCTTAGACGATCAATTTCCTTGGAAAAAGATTTTTATGCTCACAAGTGCAATCGTGTCAGGTCTTGCTTTTCTATTTATTAGTTTAGAGGCAGTTCTAATCAATTTGGGTCAACCATCAATTCCATTATTGTTCGGCTATATAGCGATCAGCGGTAACTTTTTATATTTGAGCCATGTAGCGAAAAAATTATTGTTCCGTTATTTAAGCGCAGTGTTCATCTCAGTTGTTATGTTCGAAGCTTTATTACTGGTTGATGAAGTGATAACGGTGTCTCCGCTTATGATCTTTGTTGCTTTAATCGGCTTCGTCATGTTTGCTGGCTTTGGTCTTTACATAAATGTTAGGATTTTTGAACTTATTAAACAACCTGCAAGAGATATAGGATGGGCTTACATGGCGATTGCCGCATATGCTTCTTTGACGATGTATGCATGGTGGGAGGTGGCTATTATCCTCCTATTCATATACGTCAGTGCTATCATAAGTATAACGAAGGAATCAAGAGTAGAATTCCGTCCTTTTGCAAAGTGGTTGGCCCCCATATCGTTAGGATTAGCTATTTGGGCATTTTGTGAAGAGTGGAAAATAGCTTCACGATTTTACTCCGAACAGCTTGGACCTGCCTTTCACTTTCTATTTGCGAGCTTAGTTGTTACAGGAGTCTTATTTATCGTCAAAGATAAAGAGCTGAAAAGAAATCATTTTTACACATCTCTTGTGTATTATACGTTTGCTCTTCTAACCACAGCGGTCATTCCATTTCAAGTGCAGTGGTTTCAAACGCTCTTATTTGCAGGTGGAGTAGCGATGTACACTTGGTTATATGTCTACACAAAGAACAAATTAGTACCGTATTTGATAGCTTGCATGACGTTAATGACATATTATTCGCTGTTAGAGTCGATAGGGGAAATCTGGATTCTATTCGCTATCATAGGGGCAGTTATTCTCTTTATCGTTTCTTTCATGATGAAAAATCGTGATCTAAATATATATCGGGCCTTTGGCCTAATCGGACATATTTATATGCCTTTAGGATTATTGCTAACTCTATTTGTTCATGGAAATGAGGCAATTTGGAGCTTTTTAATCGCATTGATCATATATGGCGTCAGTACGATATTAGCAGAGCGTGAATGGAAACGAAAGTTCTTTTTATATGGCGCATTTACGATGATTTTTGCTACATTCGTGGCGGCCATTGCTCATTTGGAAACGATTGAAAAAGAATTCGCATTTTCTTTAACGAGCATCGTAATTGCAGGGCTATGGTATTTTGTAAATGAGCCTTATAAAAAGAGAATACTATATTACTTTATTCCTTTTTCATTAGTCGGCACCATGGTTTTCCTGAATATCTATCCTTATACAACCTTAATCTTTATCGTTTCAATTTTTTACTCTGTAGGTATATTAGTTGTTTTACATTTGTCGAAGTGGAGGATGCTGTCGATAATCCCAATCCTATTTATTTATACGGCTGTTCGACAGTATTTAGCCTATCATTCATTTGGAGAAATAAATGAAATAATTACGTTGGCTGTCTTTGGCATGGTCTTCCTTTTAGCAGGGAAATGGTTTTATCCTGCCTTTTACGAAAAGAAGGAGAATGAAATTCCTACTCTTGATGTGTACACCATATTTGCCGTTCTCTTTTTTGCAACGATCTATGGCTTTGAACAACCATATTTATGGATCAAAATTATTCCAGGCCTACTAATTGCTTTGACTGTCTGGTTACAAACAAATCGAATTCCAAGTGAATACAAGTGGGCTCCAACTTTTATCGCAGGAGCGTATTTGCTGCAACCGTACTATGCCATCATTTCTGAGATCTCTGTCCATGAACGCTTAGAAGCAGAAGTGTATGCCTTGCCATTTGTCCTTTTATCCATCTACCTAAGACTTTGTATGAAAGGACGTTATGAAAGAATCACAAATTACCTTCAATGGGGAATCCTTCTAGCAGTATCTGTTTTCCTCGTTATCGATGGCTTGGAATCGTCGACGATCTATGATGCTCTCATTCTCGGAAGTCTATCTTTAACATCGATTCTTGCTGGGGTATTCTTTAAGACTAAGTCGTATTTCTTTGTTGGTACAGGAGTTCTTTTGCTAAATGTGTTCATGCAGACGCGTCCTTTTTGGGGAAATCTCCCTTGGTGGGCTTACTTGCTTATCGCAGGAACGATATTAATTGCGGTTGCGAGCTCTAATGAATGGAATAAGCAAAAAGCAGCGAGAGGAGAAGCGACGTTCATTTCAACTTTAAAGGAAAAAGTCATGGGCGTGTGGAAATTATGGAAATAGTAAAGCTTTATTGCATATCTTCAGTATTGGGGAGGTGGAGTGATGAATTTCAAATTATATGAAGCAATAGAGATTTTAGAAAGGACACCTAAAACATTGCCAATTTTCCTGCTAGGTCTTTCTGAAAATTGGCTGACTTGTGATGAAGGGGAAGGGACTTGGAATATTACAGAGATTGTTGACCATCTCATTGAAGGGGAGAGAAGCAATTGGATCCCACGGCTAGAATTTATTCTGCAGGAAGGTGAAAATAAGCCGTTTCCAGCATTTGATCGATTTGCTCATCTGCAACAAAAAAAGGAAGTTGGTTTTCAACAAAAGTTAGAGGAATTTCAAATGATTCGATCACAAAACATTGGCCGTTTAAGAGCGCTTGTTGATTCCGATGTTCAATTGGAAGTAACAGGCTATCATCCAGCTTTCGGTGTTGTCAAGGTTAGAGAACTTATTTCCACTTGGGCTGTTCATGATTTAACACATATTGCGCAAATGGTTAGGGTCATGGCTGAAAGATATCGAGTCGATGTTGGTCCGTGGGTAGAATACTTAGGGATATTGAATAGAAAATCGTGAAAAAAGGGCGCTCAGTCGAATAAACTGGGGCGCCCTTAAATGATTTATTGAAAAAAGAAAATGCCCATCAATGAGTAAATGATTACGGTGGAAAAAAGAATGGTCATATGCAGCAGGGAATAAATAAACATCGATTTTGCCCACTTATGCGCATCCATTTTTTTCGAACCATACAGGCTTAATATGAGCCAGCCTATACTTAAGATAAGAGCTACAAGCATAAGGCCAAGGCTTATCGTCCCAATCAAAAAGCTCATGGCAATCATGATAACGAGATAAATATTCGTTTGTGTATAAGTCCTTTTAACCCCTTTAACAACAGGGAGCATCGGTACGTTGGCGGCTTCATATTGTTCATGATTGCGAATCGCAATTGCGTAAAAGTGGGGCATCTGCCATATAACTGTTACAAAGAATAAACCAATGATAGCGGGATGAGTGATATCAGGATGAATCGCTGCCCATCCGATTAATGGCGGCATCGCTCCAGAAATACTGCCAATTTCCGTATTATAAATGGTTCTTCGTTTGGACCACATCGTGTATGGTACGACATAAAAAAACAGCCCGAGAAAGCCAAGAAGAGCAGCTAATGGTGTCGCCAAAGCGAGAATGCCGATTCCTAAAATTGTCATCGCAATGCTAAGCAAAAATACCGCTACGGGAGAAACTTCTCCGGTGACTGTTGGTCGATTTCGAGTCCGCTTCATAATCGCATCAATATCTCGGTCATAGAGATTATTGAAGGCGCCAGCAGCAGCGATAACCAATGTAGTTCCGATAAAAGCATAAATGACGTTTGGGTATATCTCAATCAAGTTTTTATGATACGTAAAGATCGAAAGAGTTAGACCTGCAAACATCGGAATTAAGTTCGATTTAATAATGCCTGCCTTCACAGTGGCAGCAATAATTTTGGACAAAGGTCGTTTTGGAATCGCCAGTGTACTATGATTCTCATTTATCACTTTAAGTAGTCCTTTACAATAAATTTCGAAAATGTAGATGTCAATTTACACGTCGTGTGATATTAATCACCTTGTGATCGCAATACTATTTTACCATCATTCTGCAAATAAATTAAGTACCATGCCTGAAATGAGAGAAAAGTGGTCGCTTTTGGCTTAATGCCAATAATGAGAGAGCAGCAAAATGATGGAATATCGGGCAGTAAATGAATGAATTATCGTTTAGACTAGCGTAACCCCACGAGGAAACTTTTTATCAAATGGAATTGTAAACGTTTTATTTCTAAAACGATTGGAAAAAAGTGTAGAATAGAGAAAAAGAAAGGGGAATGAATGATGGATTTAGGTTTAAATGGCAAATCAGTATTAGTTCTTGCATCAAGTAAAGGATTGGGAAAGGCGATTGCCCAAGAATTTGCCCGTGAAGGTGCACGAGTGATGATTACGAGTCGAGATGGAGAGCTTCTTCAAGCGGTTGTGGAAGAAGCTTGTGGCGAGGTCCATGCCCAAGTTTGTGATATTACTAAATCTACTGAGATTAAGGCATTAGTGGAAAAGACGGTTACTTTATACGGTACGATCGATATTTTAGTTAATAATTGTGGTGGTCCTCGAGGTGGTAACTTTGATGATTTGGATGATCAAGCTTGGCATGAAGCGTTTGATTTAACGTTATTAAGCTATATTCGTACCATTCGTGAAGTGCTCCCGATTATGAGGAAAAATGGAAAAGGAAGAATCGTAAACGTAGCCTCCATTTCGATTAAACAGCCAATAGAAGGTTTATTGTTATCGAATACATTAAGAGCAGGTGTAAATGGACTTGCTAAAAGTTTATCGCAGGAATTGGCCAAAGACCATATTTTGATCAATACAGTAGGTCCTGGTAAGTTTGCCACTGACAGGGTTATCGAAATCGATCAGCAACAAGCAGATAAAAAAAATATAAGTCTTGAAGAACTGCAAAAGTCTTCCCAAAGTACGATTCCGCTTGGAAGATACGGACAGCCAAATGAATTTGCAAAAGCCGTTGTATTTTTAGCATCTGACGCAAATACATATATCACAGGACAATCGATATTAGTGGATGGGGGCTTAACAAAGGCGTTGTAATGGGCGAAAAAACTATACAAGTCATTAAATAATGGGGTGAAAAAAAGTGAATCGGTTGAATGGTACAATGGCTCATGCTGGGAAAAGTATTCCATTTTTATATCTCAGTCACAAAAAAAAGTCGAACACTTTAGCTATACTTCTACCTGGATTAGGATATACAAACCAGGCACCACTACTTTTCTACACGACAAGTATCATAGCTTCGAAAGGCTATGATGTTTTACAAGTGAACTACAAGTACTCAAGGGAAGAAATGTCTAATTTAAAGGAGGGAGACTTTACAGATGCTATTCTGAAGGTCATTCATCACATCATAGAGAAGCAGGATTACGAGCATTATATTTTAGTCGCTAAATCAATGGGAACCATTGCTCTTCCATATCTTTTAGAAAATCCACTTTTTCAATCAGCGAAAGTTGTGTGGCAAACCCCTTTACTTCAAAGAGAGGATGTATACAAGAGTCTTAGAATTACTAAAAATCGTGGTTTGCTATTTATCGGCGATAAGGATCCGTGCTATATAGAGGAGAGAGTGTCCTTTTTGCATAGCAGGACAAATCTTGCACTTCACATTATTGAGAATGGAGATCATGCTTTAGAGTTGAACAATGATGTATTTGCTTCAATTGAAATAATTTCCGATATTGTGAGAAAGATAGACGATTTTATATAAAAATCGACAAATTATACGATAATAATATTATGTAAACTAAAGCGTGAATTGATTTTTACATCAGAGAAATATGTCGAAAATTGCTATTTTATAATAATATTTTCTCTGTAAAGATGTCATACAATTGTTAGTTCATTACATGAATATTACAGTGTTATTAAAAAGGTCAAATAAAGAATACAACCTCTCGAAAGTTATAGACGGATAGAAATGGGGTATGGTAGTCTATAAAAGTTAAATTGGGAGGTTGAATATGAAAAATAGAGAAGCTTACTATGATAATGCAAAGTTTTTCCTAATCTTTTTCGTTGTATTTGGCCATTTAATCCAGTCCTATATTCATGAAGACAAATTTATTTATACGATATACACGACTCTATACACATTTCACATGCCGGCATTTATTCTAATATCAGGATTTTTTGCAAAAGGGTTCCATCAAAAGGGATACTTCACTAAAATAACGAAAAAATTGATTATCCCGTACTTGATTTTCCAAGGAATATACTCTCTTTACTACTATTTTCTTATGGATCAAAGTGTTACGGCTCTGAATCCATTAAATCCACAGTGGTCATTATGGTTTTTGATGAGTTTGTTTTGCTGGAATGTGATGCTATTTGTATTTGCAAAATGGAAACCAGCCGTATCCTTGGTAATGGCTGTTAGTTTAGGAATTCTAGTGGGTTATTTTAATGAAATTAGCAATTTTTTAAGTTTGTCGCGAACGTTTGTCTTTTTTCCATTCTTTCTCCTTGGGTATTATTTGAAAAAGGAGCACTTCGAAAAAGTCAAACATATTAAATTTCGTTACTTATCACTAGGGGTTTTGCTCGCCATTTTTCTTATTGTTTATGTGTCGCCAACTTTCGAATATAGATGGTTATTCGGTTCCAAGCCATATGATATCGTGAACGAGTACGAAATTAATGGCGGTCTTATTCGTCTAGGTGTTTATGCAGTCGCCCTTTTAGCAACGTTGAGCTTTTTAGCACTTGTTCCGCGACGCCATTATTTCTTTACAAAATGGGGAACAGGCTCTATCTATGTTTATCTATTACATGGTTTCTTTGTGAAGTACTTTCGAACAAGTGAGTTTGAGGGAGTTCTCAGTGAATCTGAGCAAATTGTAGTTCTAATCTTTTTATCATTGTTATTAACAGGTTTCTTATCAAGCAAATGGATTAGAAAGATTGCTCAACCATTAATTGAACTAAAGGTAGGCTTTTCTAAGAAGTATGCAGTAGATGGAGGAGACAAACAAAGAAGAATGTGAAGATGATTCTACATGTATACATCCCGACAAGGGTAGACTCTTAATAACTAATTATTAGGGGTCTTTTTTATGAAAAAATATTTCTTTTTCATGATCTTTATGACAATAATATTTGGAATTTGTTCAAAGCCTTTTCTTGCAAGTCGTGAACTCCAAATTGTTGCATTTGGTGATTCCATTACATATGGAACAGGTGATCCGGAGAGGAAGGGCTATGTAGAAAGGATTAAAGTGGCAATGGAGCAAAAGGGCCTGCCATCTGTTCATATTTCTAATTTCGGAGTCCCGAAATATACAACGATGGATATTCTGAAACTTTTACAAAATAAAAAAGTGGTTAAGAACATTGAAGAGGCAAACTATATTATTCTTTATGTAGGTACAAATGATTTTCGTCAAAGTGCTCAATATGTATTCAAACCTCTTCCTTATAAGAAGCTATCGAAAGGGAAAAATCTTTACACGGAGCATCTACTTCGAATCATTCATGTCTTGAGAGACGCTAATCCATTTGCCCCGATTATCGTATTAGGACTTTATCATCCGTACGTTGAATATGAAAATCAAAAAGAGATTTACGAAACGATTGAAGAATGGAATAAAGGAATTAAAAAAGTTACGCAAAATTTTCCACAAACCTATTTTATCCCAACAGCAGATTTGTTTATTAATCGTGACAAAAAACGATACTTTAGTGATTCTCTCCATCTAAATGAAAGAGGATATGATCTTTTAAGTGAACGTGTGACAGATTCATTATTGTCATTGGAAGTGCAACAATAAAGGCTAGCTATTTTCAGCTAACCTAAAGACTTCTTTTTATGGCTACATCCGTGCTCGTACAAGAGGGGCACCATACTAGAATCGTGTTGGCTCATTCTACTATAAACTTCCAATATATATGAGGTTCTCGATTCGTTCTGCATCCAATCCACCACTCAAAATCGTTTGGACATCATTTATAGCATCAACTAGTCGAACTGATTCTCCAGTTCTGCCTGTGTAATCTTCGGCAATAATAAATGGTTGGGTTAAATATGCCTCTAGACGTTCTCCTCTGCGATAGATTTCTAACTCTGATGAGGGGAGACTCTCCATCCCTCTTACAGAAACCAATGAACGTAATTCGCGAAATCTACGGAGCAGTTTTCTAGCATGCAGCTGTATGGAAAAATGGAATTCGTCAAGATGATTTCCTTCTAATACAGAAGACGTGGAGTAGATGGGATTTATCGCTGGAAACAAGTTTCGTGCAGCTAGGTCGGCATCAAAATATAAGAGCGTTTCGAGCGGACCATAAGGAAGTTCCTCATCGACTACTTGCCCTTTTAAATCAACTAGAAAGGTTGTAACGTCTTCAACATTTTGAAGTTGTATCCGATTTTGTAAATCAAAAATTTCCCCAGAGATTACATGCTCTCTGTCTGTTGCTAAGATGATTTCATTGTTATTCGTTGCCAATTCGCAGATTAAATGATAAGTTTCTTCAATTGAGTTTGTAATATGGTCGACATCTTTTAGCAAATCAGCAAGTTCAGGGTATTGCCCTTTAGGTTTGAATAAAATCGATACATAGTTATCTTCCTTAAATCGATGTAACATCTCACCAAGTAATACTAATTGGCCCATTCCAGGACGGGCAATGAGACCAATTGTTCCACCTTTTGCAATTGGGGCAAATAAATCCACTGCTTTAATTTTTGTTTCGAGAATGGTTATTGGTTCATTACGTATGACGAGTTCATCAAGACTACATTTTGCTAATGTTGCAAGAGCTACAAGAGTGCGAACCTCAGATCGACCAACTGGAATTTTCCCCGTACACAAATTTGAAACTGTAGCTGGTCGTAATCCTACAGATCGGGCGGCACTGGTTAGATTAGGTACTCTCTTTTTTAACAAGGGGACATTCAATTTAATGTTATCGATTTTAGACACCTACTTTATTTATTAGGAAATTATCAATCGTTTCAATGAATGTTGTCACATCTGGTTCAAAAATATTATGGTCTGATTCTTTGAAAACGGTCCATTCCGCATTCGGCAAATTTTTCAAGTATCTCTTTCCATCTTCAGAAGATAATATGGATCCTTTCATCCCCCCTTGAATAATTAGTGCGGGACAAGTAATGTTATGCAACTCTTCCCAAAAGAATACTTCAGAAGAATCTCGTTCGATTCCAATTAAGGCTGTTTTCGTTATGCGCTCAAGAATAGGTTTTCCTCTCCAAGGGGGAAGTGTTAAATAAAACTCTGCCCAGCCAGGAGGTAACGCACTATGTATCGCAGGATAATCTCCAATGATTAAGCCTCTTAAAGAAGTTGTGTTCTGAAGAGCAAACCCAATCGTATATGAGACGCCTCTTGAAAAGCCAAAAAGAACATATTTTTCTAAATTTAGATGCTGGATAATCGCACAAATATCATTTACATGATCTGACAGTGTATAGCCTGTTTCCGGACTACTACTTGCTCCACGACCTCGAAGTGTGATGATAACCGTATGTCTTGGAGATAGCATATCAATGAAAGGGGTATAGTCGTCTGCTGATTCACTAAGTCCAGGAATGATAACGAAAGGTGTTCCTTCTAAATGACGGTTTACCTCTGTGAAGTGTATGTTTACTCCATCATGCTCAACTGTACCTGTTCGAATATTCATTTCATATCCCACCCTATATTTATTTACTAAATAATTGATAGATGTTGTGTTACTTTTAAAAGTAATAAAAATTACGTTATAAGTCAATATAATTTTAGTAAACTCTGTTTTTTTGTATAGATTGTGGTTATTTGTAAAAACCTAGAAGCCGGCTTTTACCCTTATATCACGGTTATGGCTATACAAGAAGTGTGTGACTGTACTTTTCGCTCCCTAAATCAGGCATTTTATTTCTTATTGAGAAGTGGTAGGTTAGAAATGGGGGTTTACGATTTTGTCTATCGGTTCATTCCTTGACATTATAGCTATGGTGAAATTTAAGCAATATATTCAAAAAGAATTGGAGGAGAAATAGATGACCGTACTTTTTAGAGTAGAATTATATGTGAAAGATATTGAAGAATCGCTAACGTTTTATCAAAATATTATTGGTTTACAGTTGTTTGGAAGAAATGAACGTTCTGGAAGATTTAATTATGATTGTTTTTCCTTATTAGTAACTTCAGTTAGTGTTCTTGATGAAAAACATTATTTTAGTAGAAACACGGAAGTGAATATGAAGGGGAAGGGGGTTGAATTCATTATTGTCGTCGATGAACTAGAGAGGGTGTATGAACGTTGTTGTAAATATAATTATCCAATCGAAGTTGAAGTGGAACAGTATCCTTGGGAGATGAGAGGATTCAAAATAATAGACCCAGATGGCTATTTTTTAAGAATTACATCAAAATAAGCCCTTGAAGAGGGATAGAAACGATTCGAGGAATGAGGGTCACTTGTAAAAAATGTTTCTAATTATTGTAAATTATCTTTATCCACTTCTTTTAGTTTACGATAAAACGCTGCCTGACAGACCCTTGTTATTGCGCAGTTTTCTGTTACTATTTTTCTCTGTTGTTTTTTGTAATTCCATAGCATGGCTTATCCTTTCGAAGAATCTGAATTTTCTCCAAATAGTGCGTAGGTATCAATAAACAGTGACGTTACAGTCTAATCTCTTCCTCTTTACCTATCAGACGTATTATGCTAAACAAAAAAGAAACCACTAATTTCGTGATTTCTTATCCTTGAATCGGTAATTTTATGGTGAAAGTCGTGCCTTTTGGATGATTTTGTGACGCTGAAATGGAACCATTATGTTTTTTAACGATCCATTGAGCAATGGAAAGTCCAAGTCCACTGCCGCCAGTTTCTCTAGAACGAGCTTGATCTTCTCTGTAGAATCGTTCAAATATAAGATTTTTATTTTCTTCTTTAATGCCAACTCCTGTATCCATTACATCAATAACGATTTTATTATCAGAAACGGATGATTGTATTTTGATGTAGTCACCATGACCAGTATATTTTAATGCGTTATCAAGTAAAATGACGAATAATTGATGAAGTCGAGTTTCATCTGCTTCTATGGTTGTTTTAGTATTTAAATTTAATGAAAAGTGCTTATTTTGAGATTCAGCAATTTCAATATAGGGTTCACAAATCTTTTCAATAAAGTCGTCCACCATGATCGCTGTTTTAACAAGTTCTGTTTCGGAAGCATCTGCTCGTGCTAATGTCAGTAAATCTGTTGTAAGCTTGGTTAGCCTCCGGGTTTCAGATAGACTGAGTGCGATGTTCTCAAATTTGTCCATAATCTTCTCATGTGGGTTAGTGAGCAGTAGCTCTAATTTGTTTTGGATAATGGTTAACGGTGTTCTAAGTTCGTGTGAAGCATTTTCAACAAATTCTGTTTGTTTATTCCAAGAATGAATGATCGGATTCATCATTTTTTTCGAGAGAAAATAGCTAGCTGAAATGGACAGGATAATAAAGATAGATGAGCATATGATAAGAAGTTCTCCAAAATGCTCAATGATTGTTTTTTCAGCATCAATATTAATCATTAACTGAGTATAGGCAATCTCATCATTTTCGTTGACGTCTTTAAATAATAGATAACGGAAATTATAAGCATCGTTAACGGACATATTCGTGATCGTATCTACTGTACTGGTATCTAATTGATAATCTTGTAAATAACTTTCATAAAACAACGTACCCATTCGATTTTCATTCATGATTTTCCCAGAACTATTCCAATTTAAGACGATAATTCGAGGATTTGGTTCATTTCTTAATCTTTCATTAGGTGGGAGATTCATATTTGAGCTAGGTAGTCTGAATTCAGTCACAGCTTGTTCTTCCAACATTTCCTTAAAACGCATAAGCTCTTCGTCCGTTTGTGAGAACAATGTACGTTGAACCTGGCTGAAGACGATAATTCCAAATATAGAAAAAATAATTGTAAAAGCAATTAAATTAAGAATCATAAAATTGATTTGTTGTCTTTTGAATATTTGTCTTTTACCCATTTCCTTCACCATTTTCTGATAGCATATAACCTAAGCCCCGAAAGGTCTTAATATAGTGATCATAATGATATTGCTTCAAGGTTTTTCGTAAGTTACTAGCATACACTTCAACAACTGTTGTAGAAGTATCTGACTCGAATCCCCAAATTCGATCAAAGATTTGTTCTTTCGTTAAAATCGTGTTTTTATTGTTCATTAAATACTCAAGCAGGTCGAATTGTTTTCCGTTTAATTTAATAAGTTCCCCTTTGATAGAGGCTGTTCTATTGATAACATTTAATTTTAACTCTTTAAAAGAAAGGCTGTTTTCTCTAAATTCCGCTCCGGTTCTTCTAACAATTGCCTCCAAGCGCAATAATAGCTCTTCACGATGGAAGGGTTTGACTAAATAATCATCGGCTCCAACCTTAAATCCTTGAATTTTATCATCAATTCCATCCTTTGCGGTTAACATGACCACTGGAGTAAAGATTTGTTTTTTTCGTAATTGTTGAAGGATTTCATAGCCATTCATATGTGGAAGCATGATATCAAGAATAATGCAGTCATAAATATTTTGTTCTGCTAAATAAAGCCCTTCTTCGCCGTCAAAGGCTTGTTCGACATCGAACAAGTTCTCAGTCGTTTCTTTAATCGTGTCTGAAAGGTAGGAATCATCCTCTATAATTAATAGTTTCAATGGTAAACTCTCCTAAATTGAATAGTTAATAGCTTGATTATAGGACGAACTTAGTGATTTTGGGAAATTTTTTATCTATGATAGCCTAAAAGAATGGGATTGACAAATGGACACCAGTTTTCTTTCTAATGCTAGAGCTAACATTTGGAGCATTCATTTGATTGACATAAAGTTTTTTAGACGCTACTGTAATAGAAGGAATTTTAAGAGTATTTAAGAAATAGATAACTGGATAACGAATATAGAGGAGAATGGCCATATGAAAAAAGTACTAGTACTAGGTGGAACACGATTTTTCGGTCGTAAATTAGTAGAGCTTTTGATTGCGAATGGAGAGGAAGTCACGATTATCACTCGCGGTCAATCAGGGAATCCCTTCGGAGATAAGGTGGAACATCTTGTAGTGGATCGGACAAATAAAGATGAACTTGCTGAGAAAGTTGCAGGACGCAATTTTGATATTGTCTATGATAATATTTGTTATTCTCCAAATGAGGCGTATGAGTTTTGTGAAATTTTCAATGGCAAAATTGGAAAGCTTGTGTTCACCTCAACCTTATCAACGTACACGGTGGATGGGAAAGAAAAGCATGAAGGGGACTTTGATCCATATCATTATGAGATGCACATGGACAAAAATAAAGACTTTACGTATGGGGAAGGAAAGAGACAGGCAGAGGCCGTGTTCTTTAAGTATGCAAAATTCCCTGTCGTGGCGGTTCGATTTCCCATTGTAATGGGAACGGATGATTACACACGTCGTCTACATTTTCATGTCCAAAGAGTGGCGCAAGGTGAACCAATTGGGTTTGTGAATATGGATGCTGAAATGTCATTTATTCTAGCAGAGGAAGCTGCACGATTTTTACAATGGGCTGGGGATACGAAAGTGGAAGGACCATTTAATGCTACAGCAAATGGGAAAATATCTTTAGAAGCGTTAATGAAATTAATTGAAGAAAAGACAGGGAAAACAGCGCAAGTGACGATAAATGGAGATAAAAATATTCATTCACCTTATGCAATCTCAGAATCTTGGTATATGTCAAATAAGAAAGCTTTTGACAAAGGTTTTTCATTCACAAATTTACATGAATGGTTGCCAATATTAGTGGAAGAGATTGCGAACGAAAGTAAATAAGACAAACCTTCACAGATAGGAAATCGATACGCTATAATAAGCTGTATAAATTGGCGAAATGGGGCTTTGTGAGATTTGATACTCGTAATCGATAACTATGATTCTTTTACATATAATTTAGTTCAATACATACGTGAATGTGGTTCTGAAGTGGCCGTGATCCGCAATGACGAAGTGACATTGGAAGAGGTTGTTAACTTAAGTCCGACGCATATTGTTATTTCTCCAGGCCCGGGAAATCCTGGTACATCGGGAATCTGTTTGGATGTTGTGAAGGAACTGCATAAAGATATCCCCATTTTTGGTGTGTGTCTGGGACATCAAATCATCGCACAAGCATTTGGAGGTAGCATTACAAAAGCAACTCAACCAATGCATGGGAAAGTATCGGTCATTCGGCATGATCAAAAAGGGGTGTTTCGTGGTATTGAAACACCATTAGCTGTGACCAGATATCATTCTTTAATCGTAGAAAGCCCACTTCCAAACAATTTTGACATAACTGCAGAGACAGAGGATGGCGAAATCATGGCCTTGCGTCATAAGCATTTTCCGTTAGAGGGAGTACAGTTTCATCCTGAAGCGATTTTGACTGAGGCTGGATTAGAAATGATTCGAAACTTTATTAAACCGAGGAATATGAATGATGAGTAATTTACAAATAGAGTCACCACTTTTATCCTTTGAATTTGCTACTGCAGAAGGTGAGATTAAACCTTATACGTTTAGCCAACCTGAGAAGGTGATCGTAGCTTATTCAGTTGAAGAAGTCATCCCTAGCCTCCAGAAAATTGAAAAAGCAGTGGAAAAAGGCTATTATGCAGCTGGTTTTTTGACTTATGAGAGTGCACCTGCGTTTGATTCAGCATTTAAAGTAAAGGCGGGAACGCATATGCCTTTATTATGGTTCGGGCTTTTTTCCGAAGTGCAAAATAGGTCGATTCAGAGTTCAGGTTATTATCAGCATTCTTCTTGGATTCCTTCTGTTCAAAGAGTAGGATATGACGCTGCTATAGATTCAATTAAGAGGCATATTGAAAATGGGTATACGTATCAAACGAATTATACGATTCGTCTTCAATCTGAATTTAAAGGTGATGATATTGCCTTTTTTAATCGACTGAAAAAAGCACAGCTATCCAATTATTGCGCCTATATTCACACAGGAGAGCACTCTATCTTATCTGCATCTCCTGAATTGTTTTTCCATTTAAAAGGAAATAAAATTACGACACGTCCGATGAAAGGTACTGTAAAAAGGGGACGTACCTATTCAGAGGACATTGAACAACGTGAATGGTTAAGAAATTCTGCAAAAGATCGATCTGAAAATGTCATGATCGTTGATTTATTACGCAATGATTTAGGGATGATTTCAGAACCAGGTACTGTGAAGGTAGAGCAGTTATTTACTATTGAACAATACCCTACTGTTCATCAAATGACTTCCACTATCACGTCCACGCTCTCTGAACATACGTCGATGATAGATATATTTAAAGCCCTTTTTCCTTGCGGTTCAATTACAGGAGCGCCAAAAATTAAAACGATGGAGATTATCTCGGAATTAGAAGAAGAACCACGGGAAATTTATTGCGGAGCGATTGGCTATATTACTCCAGATAAAGAAGCGATATTTAATGTTCCGATTAGGACGGTTTGGATAGATCAAAAAGAAGGCACTGCAACATATAGTGTCGGTGGAGGCATTACTTGGGATTCTACCTCAACAGGAGAGTACAATGAAGTTGTTGCTAAGGCAAGCTTTTTGAGAGAAGAGAGGAAAGAGTTTCAATTATTAGAAACGCTTCTTTTAGAAGAAGGTGAATTTTTCCTCCTTGAGGAGCATCTGCAAAGATTACGTTCTTCAGCCGCATTTTTTGGATACTCCTTTGCCTATGAAAACTTACGAGAAAATCTGGTAGAGTTGGCAAGTAGCAAATGTATTGGGAAGTGGCGAGTCCGGCTTCTTTTACAGGAAACTGGGGAATGGACAGTTGAGTTTTATCCTATTGAAGATACTGGCATGAAAAATCAGCAAGTGGTTGTTGCGGATGAATCTGTAGATAATGCTAACCCATTTTTATATCATAAAACAACCAATAGAAGTGTATATGCTTATTTTCAAAATAAATTTCCTAATGCCTTTGATGTCCTTTTATGGAATGAAAAAGGGGAAATTACGGAATTTACGAATGGAAATGTCGTCTTAGAGATTGAAGGAAAATGTTGGACACCGTCAGTAGAAAGCGGTTTGCTTGCGGGAACTTTTCGAAGGAAGTTATTAAGCGAGGGAATCATTGAGGAAAAAGTTCTCACAAGAGCTGACTTAAAGCTAGCTACGAAAATCTGGTTTATTAATAGTGTGAGAAAATGGGTGGAAGTCCAGCTTAATAAAGAATAGAGAGAAGACGAGGTCGCACACCTTGTCTTCTTTTATTTAGGTTCTTTTTAACAAACATTGTTGTTATTAAGTCATAGATAGGAGAATAAAGCCCTATTATGACTCGTTAAATGAGTACCCAGTAAGCGAAAAGTACCGCCCAAAAATAATATGTGTTCTAAAACCTCATTTACGAAGAAACCAACATCATTACGAAAACAGCGTTTATTTATAAAAAATAGGAGTAATAAAAAGAAACTCTACTAATATACTAGAGTGTAAATAGTAAATATTACGATTTAATAATGATAGATTTATTGATCGTGTTCGTACAAGAAATCGACAAGATATGCATTGAACTCTACTTTTTAACAAGGAGATGAAGCAATTGTTCAAGCCACAATCACTTTTACTAGACTTTACAGGTTTGATCGTAATCTGTTTTGTTGTTTATATGGTTATGTTTAGTCAGTTTGCCGGTGATGAAATGGCCACTCAAATTCCTAGTTCATTCCTACAGCTAAATACAATTTTTCTAAGTATCCTAATAGAAGCGATTCCTTTTGTCCTAATAGGAGTGCTCATCGCAGGTTTCATTCAAATTTTTATTACGGAGGAACATCTTCGAAAATGGATTCCAAAAAATAAGTGGCTAGCAATTGTTATGGGGTGTGTGGTGGGAGCATTGTTTCCTGCTTGTGAATGCGGGATTGTACCAATTATTAGAAGATTAGTAGAAAAAGGCGTTCCCATCTATGTAGCAACTGGTTTCTTGCTGACAGGACCACTCATTAATCCGATTGTCATTTTATCTACGTATATGGCATTTGGAAATGATCTGAAAATGGCTTTACTCCGTATGGGAGTTGGTTTTGTTGCTGCACTTATCATAGCGATAATCATTGCTTCGTTTTATAAATCAAACCAAGTTAAACATTCGTTAAATCGATTAGCAACAACCCATCATCATGCGAGCGGGAGTACATTCATACAACGTCTTGAAGGAATGATGAAGCACTCGATTGATGAATTTTTTGATATGGGGAAGTTTTTGATTATCGGGGCATTCATCGCTGCTTTTGTGCAGACGTATTTAACTTCAGATTCTTTATTATTGTTTGGAAATGGAGTAGTTGGATCGACAATTGTCATGATGGGACTCGCTTATTTTCTTTCTCTTTGTTCAGAAGCAGATGCTTTTATTGGGGCATCGTTTATGAATCTCTTCCCAGCAACATCGGTTCTAGCGTTTTTGATTTATGGTCCGATGATAGATTTGAAAAATACAATCATGTTATTAGCTGTGTTTAGGACAAAGTTTGTTCTCGTATTGCTACTTACGATAACAGCTGTTGTGTTCATATTAGTTAGCATAGTTGGAGTTTCATAGGAGGGAGAGAAATTGATTCGAATACATTTTCAACATTTCTTAAAAGCTGTTCTGTTAGCATCATTCGCATTATTTTTCATTAAACTTCATGTAACGGGCAATATTGCCAATTACATTAATCCAAAATATGATTTAATGAGTTTAATTGCAGCATGGGTTTTTATTATCCTTTTCTTCATACAATTGTTTCGTATTTGGGAAGGAGAACATGTCCATGAGCATTGTTCTCCGTCCTGTTCACACGACCATGATGGTGGAGGAATAGCTAGAAAAATAATCAATTATATGGTGATCGTTTTTCCTTTGATCACTGGTTTTGCCTTTTCACCAACGATCCTGAATGCCTCAATTGCAGCTAATAAAGGACCGGTTCTTCCTCACTTAAGTCATGGTGAAAATCATACTGAAGTCATTGATAATGAAAACTATATGGTGGAAGAGGAATATGAGCAAAAATTAGCCAGTTTGGGTGATTTGGAACAGATTGAAATGACAGCAGATATGTTTTCATCTTATCATGGTGAAATGCTCTCAAATCCAGAAGATTTTGTCGGGCGAAAAATCAGATTAAGTGGATTTGTATATAGAGAGCAAGGAATTGCAGAGAATCAACTGATTTTATCAAGATTTCTCATAACACATTGTATTGCTGATGCAAGTGTTTTAGGAATGTTGACGGAGTTCAGTCAAGTGCCTGATTTAAAAGAGGATACATGGTTAGAATTAGAAGGAATTCTTGATATGAAAATGCTCAATGGAGTCGTCATTCCGGTTATTCATGCTTCGAATTGGAAAGTAATCGATGAACCACAAGACCCATATGTTTACCCGGTTTTAGTAAAAATCTTATAATTCAAAATATGGATATGGTAAAATGAGATGATTGAGAGGAGGAGGAAATTTGCAAGTTAATCAGCAAATCAATCAATCTATTAAAATCGTCACGAAAAAGGAAATAACGGTCAGGAAAGTGCTGAATATTTATGGTTGTTTTTTATTTATAGGGATGATCGTAGCTATATACACGCACCCAATCTCTATGAATGAAAATGGGGAGTTTTATCTCGACGAGAAAATCGTCATGTCGCAAGCAAAACAAGTGGAATTTATTTTATTCTTGCTCGGTTGTGCAGTCCTGTACTTTTTTATCGTTAATCTTTGGCATCGTAAAAAGTAAAAGCTCGGCCACTGAACCGAGCTTTCACTTTTTACGATTTCTACATGTTCAAATATCGATACTTTGAATAGAGCAGAATCATTCCACAGATATAGTCATCTGCTGTCGCAACATTGCCTTCAAAGATTTCTCCATTGAAATCATCAAAGATATTCCCATTTTTTATGACTAGATCAACTGGTTCCTTACCTTAAGCAATGGAAGTTATTCCTTTTATTTGCTCTTTCATGATTGCGACCACCTTAGTATTCGGTTTTAGTCATGGTGTTTTTCCAAATGGAGAAAGGCAAAATGTTCTGCTCCAGTGGAATTTGCATCATAGAGATCGTTCTTTCTTCCATCGGAAGGGCAATCTGTTCATATATAAATTGATCATCGAAACCGACTTTAGCTGCATCTTCTTTCGTTCCGGCATAGTAAACGGCCTTTGGTCGTGCCCAATAGATGGCACCAATGCACATTGGGCAAGGCTCGCAGCTCGTATAAATTTCGCAATTATCTAGCTGAAAGGTATTCAATGCTTTACATGCAGCTCGAATGGCTTGTATTTCTGCATGGGCAGTTGGATCGTTCGATGAAGTAACCTCATTCCGGCCAATAGCAATAATCTTCCCATCTTTTACGATGATTGCCCCAAATGGACCACCGCCTTTAAATGTAACATTTTCTGCTGCAATCTGTACGGCTTTTTCCATTAAATGAACTTCACACACACAAATCATCCTCTCCCGAATGCCAGTTATTTAAAAGTATTTTTACTATTATTCTATATCATATGTTAGATTGCTATCATTTTGTAAGAAAATCTGTCATCCTTTTTCAAATGGTATTCATTGTAAGAAAATATAACATGGCAAAACTAAATACAGCTTAGTTTTCTTTCTTTTTCAAAAGATACAGAAATGTAATATAAAAAAATGAAACTATCCTTTTTTTGGATCGTCAGTATAAGTAGGGAATTTTATTCTTTATTAGTTTTTTTCGGGGGAGATAGAGAATGTCAAAAAAGTCAACCATACTATTCATCCTTTTATTTGCGGTAGGCGGTTTGCTACAAGGTTGCGGAAATACAAGCGCTCATACGCTGAGTAGTGATTTACTTTATACAGAAAAAATATTGCCTACTAATTTCTATTCCATGTCTGAGCAAGGGGTTTTGGTCTATAAGGTGACAAATCAATCAGATTTCGATGAGTTATGGAAGCATTTTCGCTTAACAAATGATCCGACGAATATAGATTGGAATGAACAAACAGCTATTTTTCTTGGAATCATTGAGTCGAGTAGCTGCCCATTGCAATTTAAGACTGCACAATTAAATGATCAAAAAACAGAAGTGATGGTGTATTTAGATGGAACTTCTGGGAAAGCATGTACAGATGACGCAACACCTAGAACGATGGTTATCGCCATGGATGCGGTAGAGATGGATAATGTTAGTGTTTTGAAAATTGAGGACTATTTTGGAATCAACCCAATTGTGGAATTTCATAATATGACCGTTTCGAATGAGGATATCTATTAATGGAAAAAGAAGCTATCTACAAAAAAAGGCTGTATCTAGCTTCTATAAGTATAAGTATTCTATATTAAGAAAATGTTTTAATGCTTGTTGAAGGTTGCCAAATGTTTTTGTTTGAAAATCTAGTCTAGTCCCCATTTTTACTATTTTTCTTACAACTTCCGGCCGCAAGCCTGTGATGACTGTATTGCATCCCATTAAGGAAGCGCCATCAACGATTTTCATTAAATTATCGATAATAGCATTTTCCATATCGGCGATTCCAGAGAGATCCATAATAAGTGTTTGAATATGTGCTACTCCAATTTCTGTAAGGACCTTTTCCTCAAGAATCGATGTTCTTAACGAATCAATTGATCCAATCAACGGTAAGATGCAGACATCTGCTGTGATCGGTATGATCGGGACAGATAATTTTTCTACTAATTCTCGATGAGCTGTTATCAATGAGTCTTTATATGTAGAATAACTGATGAAAAATGAATTCAAAAATTGATCAACTTGATTATTAATTTGTTGTTCTAATTCAAAGAAATCACTTAGTGCTTTTTTATGGCTCATCTTGTAATAAATTTGGATAAATCTCCATAATGTCCTTCGAATTGCTTGAATCCATTCTAATTTGAAATTTAAGTCAATAGAATGAGTTGCCCAAGCTATTCCTTCTTGTTTAGCAAATAATTTGAGTTTTTCTTTTTCATCATCAATAATATAAACGACTAGTTTATGGGCGTTATTAACAAGATCAATATTGCCGATCGCAAGGATCTCATTTATTTTTTCTTTCACATTAACGGCTTCAGTTAAGAGCTTATTTTCAAATTTTTTACTGTTAAGTTCAATGAATTCTTTTAGCTGATATGAATCCTCATAATGGTATTCCATCTTAAGCCCCCAATTTTTATCTATAATCTTAAGCTTTATTACCCAATATTGTCATCTATTAAACCAGTGAATAGATTGGAAATTGTGATTTTTTTTGTTCATTTACTAGATTTCTTCGTTAAACGCTTACAAAAAAGAAAGGACCAGTTTTACGAATGGTTCGTTGACTGGTCTTTTCATATCGTTAGTTATTTCCGAACGAGTGCCATGACTCCTTTATAGATAAGGAAAAGAGAAAATACGACGATAGCTAAAACTCCAATAATATCCGTAACTGGAGCGATACTTGCTAAGAAGGTATCATCAAGAGGCACTCTTAGTAGGGCAAACCCCGCTAAAATACTTGCAAGCATTAAAAGAATAAATCGATCCATGCTTTTTGACCTCCTCTCGATATATTTTATGAGGTCATTGTGTGAAGTGTGCTATTGCAAATAAAAGAATGTAAAAATAGGTTTTTATCTTTTCTTGAATAGGAGAAGCGATGTGAATTTTGCTTTAAAATAATTAAAAATTTTTTAATAATCTATCTCTTTTTGGGTGAAGTTATAGTATTGTAGTAGTACTACTTTAATCCTGTTTATTTGGAGGTGAATGACCAATGAAAGAAAAACCTAATTATTTTGATGGAAGCGCTCACAATTTGGGTGGTTCCGAAAATAAGTCACAAACCATTGAATTTACAGAAGAAGTGAGAGCAACTATTAGTGCAAATCCTTTTTCATTTGAAAATGATTCAGAGTAATTAAATCTTAATATATTTTGTCTACTTTATCCAAACTACAAGGGGAAGGTTAATATGACAAGGATATTGTATATTACGGCGCATCCTCAAGGGAAGTACCGATTGAATCGGTACTTCCCATTTTGATTTACGTTAAAACCCAATAGGTTGCTCCGTCCCGATCCCGATCCATAAACCCATATTCAATTAAGTAACGTCTTAATGTCACATAATCATGGAAAATTGTTTTTAGAATATCATTGATTTCTTTTTCTGTGTACTTCTTTGTTACTTCAAATCTTGTTAAAATTTGTTGAAGAATAATGAGCTTTCTTTTCTCTTTGCTTGGAAAAGTATCTAATGGTCCGTCCACTCCGTGTTTAAAATAAGTTGTAAGTACTTTGTTTCTCTCTTCTTCAGTAATGGCATAGCGCTCATCCACCATTTTTGCCCCCTTATGAAATGAAATAAATTCCTGCTCTTTCACCTTACTTTGTTCTAATAATTTCATTATCGCTAGGAATACTTTTGCTTGCTTTTCTTTTTCCTTTAATTTAAAGCGATGATTGCGAATCGTAGAAGGGCTACCACCCAATTTTTGAGCGATCTCTTTATCGGAAAAATCTTGAGCAAAATGATGTAGAATCTCCTTTTGGATATCTGAAAGACCTGTAAACCGTTTGTCAAGCCCTAACAAATAGGAGAACATTGATTGATGAGCAAGTTCAATATGTTGAGAAATCGCTTTTTTTGCTTCAAGATAGTTGTCATTATATGTGCAAGGATAGATGACGCCATTTTCGAATTTCTCGCCACATATGAGACAAATAAATTTATCTTCTTCTTTGTCTAATACATATCCTTTAGAAAGAGTTTCAACAGATGCAGACCACATTAATTCGGTTCCAATCATTTTAAACACAACCGTTTCTTGTTTGTAATTATGTAGATATTTTATTAATTTGTTTATATTTTGTCAAGGGCATCTGAAGTCGTGTTTATAGGGATATACAAATTTCTTTATAAATATAAATTTTTCTTCTTTAAATTGAGCAACATACAGTTGTAAGAATTGGATACAGAAGAGATATGCGATAAAAAAATGAGGTGGCTTTGTTGAGAAGAGATAAGTGGATATTATACTCCATTTGGCTTTTTGCTGTTGGTTTATTGATTGTCTTTGTTCCCAAAAATCGATTGAGGGAAGGATTTTTAGCCTTTTTTATTAAGCAGAGCTTAACATGGGTGTTCGGTTTATTAGTAGCGGAAAAAGGACTAATTAAGTATCCAGTCCGACTGTTCAAGAAAGCTAACAAGTCGAGTTTTTCATACGAATATTTTTTCTATCCAGCATCATGTGTCCTTTTTAATTTGTATTATCCAGAACAGAAAAAATTTTGGATAAAAGCAATCTATAACATTCTTTATACAGGTCTTCTTACTGGAATTGAAGTTTTAGCAGAGAAGTATACAAAATTAATTAAGTATGTTAAATGGAAATGGTATTGGAGTTTTCTTACGATTTGGCTAACCAATTATACATCTCATTTATTTTATCGCTGGTTTTTCAAAGTTGGACAAAAAAATTAAAATAACTAGGAGAAACCGACAGATATTGATATGATAATGAAAAATACGGTGAATTTTGAAAATTCACTTTGAGGGATACAGGGGGCTTAAATGAATCCATTTTGGAGTCCAGAACGGGTTTTAACTGAAAAAGAAGCTGGAGGGTTAATCACTCTACAGTTTCCAGAATTGGAAATTTATAAAATCGAAATATTTGCTGAAGGTTTTGATAATACGGCATTTCTTATCAATGATCAATTTGTTTTTCGATTTCCAAGAAGAGAAATGGCTGGGGAATTGATTAAGATGGAAAATCGCCTTTTACCAAAGATTGCTTCAATGCTGCCATTGCAAATTCCAAATCCACAATTCATTGGAAAACCTTACGACGATTATAGATGGGCCTTTAGTGGATATGAAATTCTAAAAGGAAAAGTTCCGTCTAAGTTAACACGAAAACAACGTGTTTTGTCAGCGAAGCCAATGGCACTGTTTTTGCGGAAACTTCATGATTTTCCGGTACAACAGGTTGTGGGACTTGGAATTCCTTATGATAAATTAGGAAGATTGGATATTCATAAGAGGAAACCGTTACTTGAGGAGAGAATCGATACGTTAAAATATAAAGGACAATTGGATAAGCATCAATGGAAAACAATAAAGCACTTTTTAATGACTTTTGATCATCGTTTATGTGATGAAACGAAAACGCTTGTACATGGAGATCTACATATTCGTAATATGCTTATAAATGATCGCGGGGAAATATCCGCAATTCTAGACTGGGGTGATGTACATATCGGTACCCCAGCCATTGATCTATCAATTGTCTATAGTTTTTTTCCATTAGAGGGTCGAGAACTGTTTTTTCAATTGTACGGAAATGTAAGTGAAAAGATAAAGAAATTAGCTCGATTTAAAGCAATATACTCGTATGTTCTACTTCTTTTGTATGCTCATGATCGGGAAGATAGGAAGCTCGCAGACGATTGTCTTTGCTCTTTAAATCTAGCATTGGAAGAGTGAGTTTTGATGATTAAGAGAAATGTGAAAAAGATACCTATTATCGGTTCAGTTGGAAGTGGGAAAACTACGCTAGCTCGAAAGTTGTCTGCGAAATTGAATATTCCATATTATGTTAGATAATGTCGTATGGAAAAGAAGTAAGACGGGTGATATTCGGAGAACAGAAAGAGATGAGTATTTTGAGCAAATATGTGAATTATAGAAGGGGTTCACAATGAGGAATGGGTCAATCCAAGCTTTAACCATGCTGATGTCATCATCTTTTTAGATCTTAATTACAAGGTTAGAGCATATCGGATTATTAAACGATTCATTCTACACAAGGCTCGGTTGGGAGAAGGCAAATTATAAGCCAACGTTTCGTATTTTCCTTAAAATGTTTCAATGGAATCGTCATTTTGAAATGATAGGGAAGGTCAATTTTCTACAGAAGTATGGGGAGTCTCATCGTAAAACTATTGTTATACACCAGCAACGAGATGTTAATAGATTGATAGAGGAAATAGTGAATTAGAAAGCGATAGGAGAGTGAATGTTAATGATAAATATTTTCCGTTTTAGCGGATTTGTTGCAGGGACGCTCTCAATTGGATTGTGGCTATCATTTAATTTTTTCAATCTATATTCTCATCAAACTAGTAGAGACACAGTCTGCATAACATTTGTCATGCTTGCTTTACCAGCTCTTTTAGCGTGTTTTTCAGCTGCTAAGAATAAGAATATAATGATGCTCGTTTCATTTATTTGGTCACTTCCAATGAGTCTCTATCTTCTTTTGACTCCAGGGGTATACTGTCTATTTGGTGTGACAAGTGTTGCTTATCTTGCAAGTTTTCTATTCATGCGAAGGAAATCATAATTGAACTTAAAGGAGAATCATAATGAATCATCAAACGTACGAGATCAAATCTTTAAATATAGGGAGAGTTGAGACATTAACCTATGGGAAGCGAACATTTGAGTCGGCTATTAGAAAACAATCAGTTACAGAAGCGATTTATTTAAGTAAAACAGGGCTGAGCGATGATGAACATGCATACGAACACCATGGGGGAGAGGACAAGGCACTTTGTCTGTATCCATATGATCATTATCCTTATTGGAGGGATATTGTCCATCATTTCAGTGAAACGGCATTATTTGGAGAAAATATAACAGTAGAAGGATTAACGGAAGAGAATGCGTGCATTGGTGATACATTTACTTTTGGTGAGGCGATCATCCAAGTATCAGAACCTCGTAATCCTTGTTATAAACTTGCTGCCAAATATGAAGTTCCAGATATGGTAGTGAGAATGAGAGATACTGGTTATACGGGATTCCTGTTCCGCGTATTAAAAGAGGGGTATGTAAAACCAGGTGAACCTTTAGTTTTGCTTGAACGTGACCCTGGAAAAGTTTCGGTAGCGCTGATAAATGATGTGAAATTTTTTGATCGATATAATAAAGAAAAGCTGGAAAAGGTGTTATCGGTAAGAGCTTTGTCTGAAAGTTTTAGAAACAGTTTCTTAAAACAATATGAATCCTATACAGTGAATGGTTTGCACGAAAACGATTGAGAAGAGATGAGAGGAACTGCTGTCATGTCAGTGTAAAACGTTAAGAAAGGTGGATAGAATGTAATTGAAAAGCCCAATTCAAAATAAGATTAATTTAGTATTTATTCCGGTATCGAATGTTGAACGAGCAAAAGAATGGTATGGCAAGATTTTAGGGATTGAAGAAGGTGATGAATTTTTTGATCATTTATTTGTGGTTAAAATGGATGGCACTGGGTTAATTTTGGATTCAATGCCTATGTGGCGTGATAAAAATGGAGAACTTCCACGATTAAATGTTCCAGTTATCCAATTTGCTTCAGATGATATTTATGGAGCTTATGAGTTTATGAAGGCTAATGGTGTTGAACTTGTCACCAAAATTGAAAATGAGCAATTCTTCGTATTTAAGGATCTAGATGGAAACATGCTAATGGTGTGTGGAAATTAGATATTTAGACATCTTTGAAGGAGGAGCAGACAGTGTGGAATTAGATGTGAAACGAACGAAGGACAATCAACTCGCTGTCTTTCATGATTTTGAGTTATCGTGTCGAACGAATGAAGAGGGATCTCCGTCAGATTATACGATGGAGGAACTGAAAGAGGATGGAGTCGGTAAATAGCAAAGTGGTCCTTGTTGTAGGAGATGGTGGATGGTCAGAAGGGTTTGAGAAAGCAGAGGATTTAGAGCGACTGCCAGAAAACTTTGGAGGAGAAGTTTGGACGAATCGTATTGACCGTATTGCGCCGATCTTAAAATAGCATGATTTCTTTAAAGGACCTTTTTCAGTGAGAAGGTCCTTTTTAGTATTTAAGAATAATACAAGTTTTACTGTACATATGGATGAATAAGGCTGTTCCTGCCCAATGCACAAAAAATAAGCTTCCATAAGGGGCTGAATACGTGTTGAGAAGAAACAGAAATATGCCCATCGTTTTGTTATTAGGAGTTTTCTTGGTTTTATTCCTTATTGTATTGGCGATAAAACATATAAAGGTGTATATCGTTTTTAGCTCGGGTCTAGGTCCATTTTTCGTGATTGGCATCATTATATTGTTAATGGTCGTGATATTTATGAAGGGGTTATAATTTTTTAGTAGTCAGAAATGAATCAACAATACGTGGACTAAAATTCCTAAAAAGAAAAGGGTTTAACGGTTCGATTATCGAATTTTAAAAAGGAGGAGGTGTTTGCACATGGATGAAAGATTTCCAATAGGAACTTTTAATTTTAGTGAAGAAATGACAGAGGAACGCGTTATAGAATGCATCAAGGAAATTGAAGAATTACCTCGCCTATTGAAAGAAGTCCTTCAGAATGTAAGGGAAGACCAGCTTAATACAACATATCGAAAAGGTGGGTGGACTGTAAGGCAAGTCGTTCACCATTTAGCAGATAGTCATATGAATGCATACATTCGCTTGAAATTAGCCCTTACAGAAGATAAACCAATGATTAAGCCATACAATCAAGATGGGTGGGCGAAATTATCTGATAGCAAAGAGCCGATCGAGGTATCCTTAAATCTGTTAGATTCCTTGCATCATCGATTAGTTGTATTACTTCGGAGTCTCTCCTTTGAAGAGTTTAATCGAGTGTTTATCCATCCAGAGCTAGGGGAAGTTACGATCGGCAAAAATATTGGAATGTATTCATGGCATGGGAGACATCATCTTGCCCATATCTCATCTGTTTGTAAACAAACGGTGTAATTGCAGTTGATTTTACTCATTTCCGGTTTTCCATTCGTTGAAGAAGTCATCTAAGTATTGTTCCATTAAGCGATGTCTTTCTTCAGCGAGCTGTTTTGCATAGCCTGTATTCATTTTTTCTTTGAGCGTTAAAAGCTTTTCATAAAAATGGTTTATGGCACTTGAGCGCCCTTTTCGATACTCTTCCTTTGTCATATTTATTCGGGGTTTGAGTTCTGGATCATAGATTAGTTCACCTTTGGAACCAGCATAGGCAAAGGTTCTTGCAATCCCAATCGCACCAATTGCGTCTAAACGATCTGCATCTTGGACGACTTGTCCTTCAAGCGAGGTCATTTTAGGTTGACCACCGCCTTTGAAAGACATTGTTGAAATGATTGAGATGATTCTTTGAATTGTAGATGCATCTGTTCCGATGGAATTTAACCAGGTGATGACTTTTTGAAGCCCTGCTTCTTCTGATTCATTCAATTTTTCGTCTGCAATATCATGGAGAAGAGCTGCCATTTCACAAATAAACTCATCAGCATGTTCTTCAATAGCAATTGTTCGAGCCATAAAGGTCACTCGAGCAATGTGATACCAGTCGTGCCCACTACTTTCATTATGTAGCTCATTGTATACATATTCTTTTGTAAATTTAATCATTTTTTCTTTATCCAAGTGATTCACCTTCTATAAATAAAATCTTCCTTTAAAAAGGATAGCATGTCTACTATCTCAATGCGAGTGACCAATATAGAGACAAGAACTAAGGAGGCAATATGGAACGAAAATACAATGATTTAATAGGAGAAATATTAGAACGGTCAGGTGAAAAGGATAATTATCAAGGGAAGTGGAAGGGAAAACCAATCCCGAAAGATTATTTAAGTATGGACACTTTTCAACACTTTCAAAAAATAGCGAAGGATTCAGGGTTCTTACCACCATGGCTTAAATTACAAAAGGAAATATCTGCTCTTGTTCAAGCATGTACAAAGGAAGCTGAGATTAAAGCGATCAATAAAAAAATAAAAGCGTATAATAAAGTCTGCCCTCTTCCGATGCAAAAGCCAACCATACGATTTGAGAGGATTGAAGAAGCAAAAAGAGAGTGGTGAAAGGATAAGTAAAGGACTTTTTGTGAAATAGAAAATATTTACAAACCTAGTCTGATGTTATAAAATGGAAATAACAAATATTGGATTAGGAGAATTTGTATGAGTAGTATCATCTATGCGTTCCTATGGCTTTTAGCTTTATGGAAATGGGGAGACTGGAGAAATTGGGAAAAATATTATGCTACAATTCTCTTTTTTATAATGGGGGATTTTATCTACTTATACTTACTATCAGATCACTTTCCCATGTGGAAGTATGATCCATTAACGATTGATAGTGGTTTTGGGTTTACAAGCTCACATATTTCATTAATAATCATGTACATAAAGTATCCGGCAACAATGCTCATTTACTTAGCAAATTTCCCTAAGAGCAATAAATTGAAACAGTTTTTATACTTTACAGGTTGGGTAGTCTTTTATTCAATAAATGAAGTCATCGATTTACATCTTAAATTTATAAAACATTTCAATGGTTGGAATATATGGTGGTCAGCACTATTTAACGTTGTTATGTTTTTCATTTTGTTGGTTCATTTCAAGAAGCCGCCAGTCGCATGGCTTCTGTCTATCTGCTTTATCTTATTTTTGTGGAATTGGTTCGAGGTTCCGTCAACCGTTTTTCGTTGATACGATTAAAGACTGGATGTCTCGCCGATGGTACAATTGGACGAGCCATCCGAATTATTTAATTGCTGAAGCTATTTCTTACCTTCGTGAAAATTTGGAAATGAAATAGAAACTCTTCTAGTCGTAATGATTGATCATCACCAATTTCATAAGTAAGCAAGAAATCCTCAAGTAATTCTTCTTCTGCATCAAATCCTTTTATCCAGAGTTTATAAGAAAGAGAATCACCTAATTTTCCTAGTGAACATCGTTGAAAGATCTCTTGTATATCATTCTTATTCATATACTCATCCTTTTTCAAGTTTACTATTGCTAGATTTGCCTTTTCATAAGAGCAATATTCAATGGTATATATAGGAAATATGTAAATACTGTGTAAAGTAATATGACAAAATAATGTTGTTTTTTACATTCTTAGGGCATAATCACTATATAGCGGGATTAATTTGGGAGGATTTGTTAGTGAAGATAGAGAACAATAAAAGAGAATTATTCAAAGATATTGAAATGCTAAGAACAAAAATGGTTATTTCTGGGCATCGTAAAGGCCTTTTAAATTCAGAAACAATAAAATTCAGTCAACAGCTGGATCAATTAATATATAAACAACAATGTTTAAAAAAATAACTAGAGGTTTCCAATGGACTCAGATTAACTGACAAATTGGAGGCCTCTTATTTTATGAAGACAAATAAGAACGCTTACATAATATGGAGTAAAAAATATAGTACTTTCGAATCATTTTTTAATATTATTTTGTTTGAAGTCGTAGTATGATGGTGTATACAACTAAATATTTTATATATAGAGAGAGATTAATATGGAGATAAATTGGAGGAGAATAACATGTTTAGACATCATAGGGGAAAAGCAGGAAAAAAGAAGAGTTGGCGAAATGAAGAACCTATTTCGGAGCGAATAATCGTTTCTCATCCACTCGTTAATCAAAAGGTGAAAATGCTCCAGTTAACGAAAGAAGATTTATATTTGATCGCATATGTGAAGCCTTTGGTGGAAGGCCATATTGAAACCCTCGTAGACGAATTTTATAAGACTATTTTACAAGTAGAAGAGTTAAAGCACATCATTGAAACTAATAGTAGTATTGAGCGATTAAGGAAGACGCTACATGTCCATCTTGTTGAACTATTTAACGGGATGATCGATGAACCATTTATTCAAAATCGTCTTGTCGTGGCGAAGGTGCACTATCGAATTGGTCTCAACCCGTCATGGTATATGGGGGCTTTTCAAAACTTGCAGCATTCATTATTTCATGTCATCTTTGAACATATGACAGAGAAAGACGAGTTCAAGAAGACTTGGGGTGCCATTACAAAATTATTGAGCTTAGAACAACAGTTAGTTCTCGAAGCATATAATCAAGAAAATGATCAAAAACTTGAGTCTACTTTTTTAGAAGGACAAAAGGATTTACAACAACGTATTTTAGAAGTGAGTGATGGTCTAATTACGGTTTCAGAAGAAACCAATGCTTCCGTAGAGTCACTCATATCAAGTAGTCATGATGTCAGTCAATTAGTTGTAGATAGCTATGATAAAGCGAAAAAGATACGCGAAGAGGTACAAGATGGTCAGGAGTTGCTCACTACACTTGTTAGTAGTATGAAAGAGATAGAAAATGATACGCAATCGATGAGAGAAACGGTCCAACAATTGGAAGACTCATCAGAAAAAATAAGCAAAGTGGTTGAAATCGTTCATGCGATTGCCGATCAAACGAATCTTTTAGCCTTAAATTCAGCCATTGAAGCAGCACGTGCAGGAGAACATGGAAAAGGCTTTGCTGTCGTCTCCCAAGAAGTTAAAAAACTGGCAGAGCAAACGAAAAATTCGATTGGAAACATCCAACAATTAGTGGTAGATTCCCAAACTTTTACGGGTAATGTAACGGAAGTGCTAACGAGAGTGGAAGCGACAGTCCAAAAAGGATCGCAGTCTTCTAATAATACAAATGAAACATTCCAAACGATCAGTCATTCCATCGAGGAAAATGAGAATAATCTCGGCATCATGGATGAACGGATGGAAGAACTCGTCAAAGTGATGGAAGAAATAGGTGAAGCGACTGAGTATGTCGCAGCATCTGCTGAGAAACTTAATCAAGTTTCGAAAATAGGATAAATAAAAAGGATTACAATTCATATAAAAAAGGATTGTAATCCTTTTTTTGTTATAGGAAATCATTGAATTCACAGTTGTGTCTAACTTTATGACTGAGTGGATCTATGTCTAGAGTAAGCTGCCATAACCTCACAAATTTGATGACCTCTCCCTATGATAAGTCAAGTGGAGAATGCTTGCACCGTAGGTTTCCTTTATCGAAAGAACTGGCTCTATGTGTTAATACGGCGATGATCAAGGCGCCCTAGGTTTTTCTTCTTTCAACATGAAACATACGCCAAAAAATAAAGGTAGAAAATCTAACAATAGTATAGAAGAGTAAAAAAAAGTATGTTACCTTTACTAACATTAAGTTAGTTTGTAAGAAGGAGGTTAAATGATGGGGACACTTGCTTTAACTATTCGCCAATTGTTGGAGACCCCTTGTTTTTCAAAAGCATCAGTGATTGCTGGTGAACAAGGATTGGAACGGGTTGTAAGATGGGTTCATGTGATGGACGTACCAGAAATAGGCTCCCTATTGAACGGTAATGAATTAATCCTTTCAACTGGGGTAAGCTGGGATTCTCCTGAAAAAGAAATCGATTATTTACAACAATTAATTGATGAAGGAGCATCAGGGCTATGTGTAGAGCTTTGTAAATATAGGCATGAAATTTCTTCTGAAATGATTGAGTTAGCGAATGAGCATCATTTTCCGATTATTATCTTTCATCGTGAAGTGAAGTTTATCGACATTACTCAATCTATAAATATGTGCCTGATGAATAATCAATATAAAATTCTTACTGATTTAGAAGAGTTTTCGAGAAAGCTTAACCAGACATTACTATTACCGAACGCCTTTAAGCGAGTATTAAATCTATTATATGAACATTTGAACGTACAAGTGGTTTATCTTTCGAAAAATAGAGACGAAGTCATTTTTGCACCAGTTTTAAGGAAAATGGAACAAGAATATTATTTAAAGTTAGTCGAATCCCACAAAAAAGAACGAATCGTAAATCAAAATAAACAGTTTCAAATTCCTAGTGGTGTCTATGCAGGTCAATCGATTCAAACGCTTGGCCATAAATTTGCAGAACTAATTATTTTTCCACAGGATAAAGTCATAAGTGAAGTTGATTTAGTCGTTTTAGACCGCTGTGCAACGGCTATTTCTCAAGACTTATTACGTATTTTCTATGTGGAAGAGCAGAATAAATATAAGGAGATACAGTGGATTAAAGAATGGTTGGACGGAGAGCTTTCAACAGAACAAATTGATAAAAAACTGCAAACGATCACACCAGCTGTTACGCCAATAGGTGCGACCGTTTGTGTATGTGAGTTAAGTGAAAGCATAGATGAATCAACCTATTCTTACTATAAAACGATTTTTCGAAATATTTTTCAGAACTCTGGTTTGTATCTATATACAGTGGATGAACAGAAGGAATTGTATTTCATCCTATTAAATCTTAGAGACGAACATTGGAAAAATCGAACCAGTCAGGCTATTAATCAAATCCTTCAAACAGATTTATTTAAACATACATCCCCTACATTTGGAGTTGGCAAATACACAACGAAACTTCATCGCCTTTCAGAAAGCTTTCAAACAGCTAAGGAATCCCTAAAAATACAGAACAAGTTACAGATGACAACTGAAATTTTCTACGAGAACTTACATATTTTTCGTCTTGTGTCCTCGATGGACAAATACGGACAGTTAGAAGATTATATGTTCGAATACATTGGTGAGGTTATTGAGCATGACAAAAATCATAATAGCGAACTTTTAAAAACATTGGCTGTTTTTTTAGAGTCAAATGGATCTAAAAAAGTGGCGGCAAAAAAACTCTTTGTCGTACGGCAAACCTTATATCATCGTCTTGATAAGTTAAAGGATCTGCTCGGTGCTGATTTTATGGTGCCTTCTAAACGAACGGCCATTGAGTTCGCTCTTTATGCTTATCAATATTTAAATACGAATGATAAAAAGGGCGTGAATCTTAAAGCAATTCTTTAGATAGGATTTTACATTATGTCCATTGAAGCAAAAATGTTCTGTCTCTATAATACTAATTATCAGAAAAATATAAATTTTCTACAAAAAGGAGGACGGAGATTTGTGTAGTCTAAAAAGAATGTCATATGAAGATTTAGCCGCAAACTTTGAAGAGGTTAGTCCGGGACTATCAAGTACAGAAGCAATAGAAGAAGCAAATCGTTGCCTCTATTGCTATGATGCTCCTTGTATTCAAGCCTGTCCGACAGGGATAGATATCCCTGCTTTTATAAAAAAAATTGCCTCTGGTAATTTAAGGGGTTCTGCAAAAACGATTATGTTGGCAAATCCTGTTGGAGCGAGCTGTGCTCGTGTCTGCCCAACAGAAGAATTATGTGAGGGGGCATGTGTGTTAAATCATGCAACGAAGCCGATTATGATTGGGAGTCTTCAACGTTATGCGACCGATTGGGCTATTCAAAATCAACAACAACTGTTTAAGCAAGGAAAGAAAAACGGCAAATCAATTGCCATTGTAGGGGGAGGTCCAGCTGGCTTATCCGCAGCTAGAGAACTCGCCCTACTTGGATATGAAGTAACCATTTTTGAAGCAGAGGAAAAGGCTGGTGGATTAAATATGTATGGAATTGTTTCCTTCAGGCTTCCCCAGTCCGTTTCTTATTGGGAGGTCAAACAAATTGAAAGCTTGGATGTTGAAATCAGGACCAATACAAGAGTAGGTACGGACGTTCCTGTAGAAGAACTACTTATGAATTACGATTCCACTCTATTATCGATCGGAATGGCAAATGTTCCTGATTTGGAGATAGATGGAGAGGAATTGGATGGAGTGTATGATGCTATTGATTTTGTAAAAGAAACAAAAATAAAGCCTATTTCAGATTGGCTTGTAGGGAAAAAGGTAGTCGTTATTGGAGCTGGAAACACAGCAATTGATGCGGCCACTTGTTCCGTACGTATGGGTGCTGAAAATGTAAAAATCGTTTATCGCCGTACAATTGAGGAAATGAGTGCTTATGATTTTGAATATGAATTTGCGAAACAAGATGGTGTTGAATTCCGCTGGCTCACGACTCCATCGAAAGTGTTCGGAAATGAAAAAGGGCAGGTGACTGGACTGGAGTGTATAAAGATGACCTTAGGAGAACCAGACAAAGATGGAAGACGTCGACCAGTTCAAATTGGTGGTTCTGAATTTATCCTTGATGTGGATGTAGTCATTAAGGCGATTGGCCAATCGAGGTATATTGAATTGATCGAGCAATTTAAGATTGCCCATGATGGAGGAGTTGTGAACATTAATCCCGACACGTACCAGACATCCAATGAGAAAGTTTTTGCTTGTGGGGATGTCATTTTTGGTAAAGGGCAAGGTGAAGCGATGGTTGTTTCGGCTGCTCAACAGGGAAAGGAAAGTGCTTATGCGATGCATAAGATATTAAGTCCCGTGATGGAAACAGTTTGAGAATAAATGGATAGGAGGTTTATAATGGCAGATTTACAGATAAATTTAGCAGGTATTAAATCCCCGAATCCTTTTTGGCTTGCCTCGGCACCTCCAACGAATTCAGGATACCAGGTCCAACGTGCTTTTGAGGCTGGCTGGGGAGGTGCAGTATGGAAAACACTGGGAGACCCTATTATCAATACGTCTTCGCGATTTGCTGCGGTAAGCTTTAATGGGCAAAGGGTTGCTGGCTTTAACAATATTGAATTAATAACAGATCGACCGCTTGAAGTAAATTTAAAGGAAATCTATGAAACAAAGAAAAGATTCCCTAATCACGCAATTATTGTCTCACTCATGGTAGAACCAAAGCAGGAAAAATGGCATGAGATTGTAAAAAAAGTCGAAGCAATTGGCGTTGATGGACTCGAATTAAACTTTGGTTGTCCCCATGGAATGGCAGAACGGGGAATGGGTGCGGCTTCTGGGCAAGTACCTGAGCTTGTAGAAAAGCAAACCTATTGGGTCAAGGAAGTCGCCAAAACACCTGTCATCGTCAAGCTCACTCCAAATATAACGGACATCACAGCAACCGCTGAAGCAGCATGTCAAGGTGGAGCGGATGCGATCAGCATGATCAATACGATTAATAGTTTAGCTGGTGTTGATATTCATTCTTGGAATACGATTCCCCATGTCGCAGGAAAAGGCGCTCATGGAGGCTACTGTGGACCAGCTGTGAAACCAATTGCCCTTCATATGGTCGGCGAATGTGCGAGAAATCCAAGAATTAATGTCCCGATTTCTGGCATAGGTGGAATATCAAACTGGGAAAATGCAATCGAGTTCATGCTTATGGGTGCGACTGGCGTCCAAGTCTGTACCGCTGCCATGCATCATGGCTTTCGGATTGTTGAAGATATGATAGATGGGCTGAATCACTATTTAGATGAAAAAGGGATTGCTTCTGTACAAGACCTAGTTGGTAAAGCCGTTCCGAAATATTCTGATTGGGGCGATCTCGACCTAAATTATAAAGTGGTTGCGCGAATTAACAATGATGTTTGTATTAATTGTAATAAGTGCCATATCGCCTGTGAAGATACATCTCACCAATGTATTGATCGGCTTACGGATCAGTCAGGAACCCCTAGTTTAAAAGTGCGAGAAGAGGATTGTGTAGGTTGTAATTTATGCTCCATCGTCTGTCCTGTAGACGGTGCGATTGATATGGTGGAATTACCGAGTCAGCTTCCACCCATGACTTGGAATGAACGACAAGCAACACTTGGATCTATAGCATGTCAGATAGATGTAGTGAAATAATTTTTTAGGAGGGAAAGAAATGAAGAAAATCATTACAAATGGCATTATCGTAACGGCCAGTGATACATATGAAGCAGATATATGTATGGAAAATGGAGTCATTACACAAATTGGAATGAATCTTTCAACAGACGGTGCAGAAGTAATCAATGCAGATGGTTGTTATCTTTTTCCAGGAGGAATCGATCCACATACCCATCTCGACATGCCCTTTGGAGGTACGGTCACGAAGGATGACTTTGAAACGGGTACGATAGCAGCTGCTTTTGGGGGGACAACAACGGTCATTGATTTCTGTTTAACGAGTAAAGGGAAGACTTTGCAAAGTGCGATTGATACATGGCATGCAAAATCCGAGGGCAAAGCGGTAATTGATTATAGTTTTCACCTTCAAATTGTCGAAACCAATGAGGAAGTCTTAAATGAACTCCCTAAAATAATGGAGAAGGAAGGAATTACTTCCTTTAAAGTTTTTATGGCCTATAAAAATGTCTTTCAAGCCGATGATGAAACATTATTCCGAACCTTGATTGCTGGAAAAGAGCTTGGGGCACTTGTGATGGTCCATGCTGAAAATGGTGATGTGATCGATTATTTAGTCAAAAAAGCGTTATCAGAAGGGAACACGGAGCCGATTTATCATGCGTTAACAAGGCCACCTGAAGCAGAGGGTGAAGCGACTGGTAGAGCGGGGACTTTAACTGCATTAGCAGATTCCCAACTTTACGTCGTTCATGTGAGCTGTGCTGAAGCTGCTAGAAAAATTGCTGAAGCGAGAAGTAATGGTGTTGATATATGGGGTGAAACATGCCCCCAATACTTAGTGCTTGATCAAACGTATTTAGAAAAAACTGGCTTTGAAGGAGCGAAATATGTGTGGTCACCTCCTTTACGTGAAAAATGGAATCAGGAAGTGCTATGGAATGCATTGAAATCAGGTACACTGCAAACGATTGGATCTGATCAATGTTCTTTTGATTTTAATGGTCAAAAGACGTTAGGGAAAGATGATTTTTCCTTAATCCCAAATGGTGGACCGATCATTGAGGATAGAGTCAGTATTCTGTTTTCAGAAGGGGTGGCAAAAGGGAGAATCACCTTAAACCAATTTGTTGATTTATCGTCAACTAGGGCTGCCAAGCTTTTTGGACTGTACCCGAAAAAGGGAACGATCGCAGTTGGAGCAGATGCTGATATCGTCATCTTTGATCCATCAGTTGAGCGTGTGATTTCTGCTAATACACATCATATGGCGGTTGATTATAATGCATTTGAAGGGATGAAGGTGACTGGCGAGCCCGTTTCTGTATTATCCCGAGGTGAGTTTGTTATTCGCAACAAGCAATTTGTAGGTCGTGTTGGTGCTGGAAAATATTTAAAGCGTGTTAGATATGGGAAGGAGAAAAATGTAAAGGAAGTGGATTCAATCGTACTATGAGGGGTGGAGGCTTTATGTCGGATTACCAGCAATATTTACAGGAACGGAGTCGAATCGATTATTTATTCGACGAAGGGTACAAAATCGCCCATGTCGAGGAAAATTTGTATGGAGCGATGGTCGAATTTATACGAGGGAAGGGGGAAAGAGAGACACTCCATGTGTTAACCGCTGAAGGGCGAAAGTATTTTTCCGTTAAGGTAATCCAGCAGCATCAAAAATAAGGAGGATGAAGATGGAAAAACAAAAGCTTCTTATAAATGGAGAACGGTTAAAAAATACAATTGAGGAATTTGCCAATTTTGGGCGAACAGAAAGAGGAGGTGTTACAAGGTTAGCGTTGACAGAGGAAGACCGATTGGCACGAGATTATTTTTGCAAATGTTGTCATGAGCTCGAGATGATCGTGAAGGTGGATGATATGGGGAATATTTATGCAACGATGGAAGGTGTGGACCCTTCAAAGCCACCGATCGTCATTGGCTCTCATTTAGACTCCGTTAAAAAAGGCGGGAGATTTGACGGAGCATTAGGTGTTTTAGCAGGTTTAGAGGTAGCTAGAACATTGAAAGAGAATAATGTGAAGCCGAGTGCTCAACTTGTCGTAATGAATATTACAAATGAAGAGGGAGCGAGATTCGAACCTTCGATGATGGCATCTGGTGTTCTCTCTGGAAAATTTGATAAGGATAAGATGTTAGCAAAGAAAGATACAGATGGACTCACTTTCGAAGAAGCGTTAAATAAAATAGGCTATGTGGGCGAAATAGAGGCGAGGATTAAAGAAGCGACCGCATTCTTAGAAATACATATTGAACAAGGTCCAATTTTGGAACGGGAAAACTTATCCGTAGCCGTTGTGGAAAGTGTATTAGGAATGGTCTGCTATGAAATTGTCGTCACAGGAGAGTCAGATCACGCCGGAACAACTCCGATGGATATGCGAAAGGATGCTCTTTTCGCAGCCACGAACATGATTGTAAAAGCACGTTCAAAGCTACGTACATTAGATAGTGCTTTAGTATTTACAATGGGTCGTATTAATGCTTTTCCTAATATCCATACGGTTATCCCAAATAAAGTGGTCTTCACCCTGGAAGCAAGGCATAAGGACCCAGCCATCATCCAAAAGGTCGAAGAGATTATTTTAGCCTTGCCAGAAATATCTGACCATGAAGGCTGCACCATTACAGCTGAAAAACTTTGGGATCGCCAAACCGTTTTTTTAATGAAGAATTGTGTGACAAGGTTGAGGAGGCTTGTAAATCTTTAGGTTTTCCGTATAAACGAATGGACAGTGGAGCCGGACATGATGCACAGTTTTTCGCAAGCTTTCTTCCGAGTGTGATGATTTTCGTCAAAAGCATTAATGGAAAAAGTCATTGTGAAGAAGAACTCACCACTTGGGAGGACTGTGAAAAAGGCGTCAATGTATTACTGGAAACGGTGCTGTCATTGTAATGATCTACTATTTTAGTAGATTTTTTTTTGAAAAAGGAGAACGATTTTACAGGTTGTCTAATGTATGTTTGTTCTATCTCACAGATAATGGAACTACGTTAGGTATCTTGAGCGAGAAATATAAATGAGGTGGGTGAATGAATGGATTTACTTCAAAGGGAAACGGAAATATTAAAGAATTTTGTTAATGGGGAATGGGTTGAAGTACAAAGTAATGAATTTTCTGATGTCATAAATCCTGCTAGTGGTGAAGTGGTGGCAAAAGTTCCATTATCAACTAAAGAGGATGTAAATCATGCGGTAGCTGAGGCAAAAAAAGCCTTTATAGCTTGGAAAGGTATGCCAGTACCTAAGCGAGCTAGAATTCTATTTAACTATCACTATCTGTTAACCGAAAACCATGAAAAGCTAGCAAAGCTCATTGTTCAGGAAAATGGCAAAGCATATAAGGAAGCATATGGCGAAGTTCAACGTGGGATAGAGTGTGTCGAGTTCGCTGCAGGAGCACCCACGCTATTAATGGGTGAGACTTTATCGACCATTGCACCGGAAATTGATTCTGAAATGTTTCGTTTTCCATTAGGAGTTGTCGGCGGCATTACTCCTTACAATTTTCCAATGATGGTGCCGTTATGGATGTTTCCGTTAGCCATCGCTTGTGGCAATACGTTCGTATTAAAGCCTTCCGAGCGAACACCGTTGCTTGCAAATGAACTAGCTCGACTTTTTACAAAAGCAGGTGGGCCAAAGGGAGTTCTAAATATCGTTCATGGAGCACACGATGTAGTAAATGGACTTCTCCAACACCCAGATGTGAAGGCGATTTCCTTTGTTGGTTCCCAGCCGGTCGCAAAGTATGTTTATGAACGGGCAGCAGCTGCCGGAAAAAGAGTGCAAGCTTTGTCAGGTGCGAAAAATCATCATGTTGTGATGCCAGATGCCAATATGGAAAAGGCTGTTGAGAATATTATTAGTTCTGCTTTTGGAAGTGCAGGACAAAGATGTATGGCATGTAGTGCGGTCATTCTCGTTGGAGAAGGTGAAGAGTTTGTTGAAGCTCTGAAGAATAAAACGGATCAACTGGTGATTGGTAACGGCTTATACGAAGAAGTATTGCTTACGCCAGTTATTCGTGAATCTCATCGGGCAAAAGTACTTGACTATATTGAAACGGGTCTTGAAGAAGGAGCGTGTTTAATTCGTGACGGAAGAACGGAAATGGAAAAGTTACCAGAAGGCTATTTTCTTGGTGCCACCATTTTCGATCATGTAACACCGAAAATGAAAATTGCTAAGGAGGAAATTTTTGCTCCTGTTCTCAGTATTTTACGAGCTAGCGATTTAGATGAGAGCTTGGAATTGATAAGGATGTCCCGCTATGGAAACGGGGCAACGCTCTATTCAAAGGATGCTCGTGCAGTAAGACAGTTTCGAGAGGAAGCAGAAGCGGGCATGCTGGGTATTAATGTTGGAGTCCCAGCGACAATGGCCTTTTTCCCATTTTCAGGGTGGAAAGATTCCTTTTATGGTGACCTCCATGTCAATGGCAAAGATGGCGTTAATTTTTACACGAAGAAAAAAATGATTACGTCTCGGTTTGATTATTAATGCTCAAACAGCCGCAATGAATATTGAAAGATGCGTAACCAAGACCAGCATACCCAACGACAATCCAAATATATCGCATTTTCACTAAAGGAGTGAAAGGAAAATGGTCGAAATCATGCCTGATATTAATTATAAAACGAAGGATCGAGAATATGTGTGGCATTCAATGAAGCCTTATCAACCGGCTCATACGATGATCGCTACGAAAGCTGATGGATCGTGGGTCACGGATGATACGGGAAATAGATTTCTAGATGCAATGGCAGGACTTTGGTGTGTAAATGTTGGTTACGGACGAAAGGAACTGGCTGAAGCCGCCTACGATCAATTAAAAGAGATGGCATATTTTCCTTTAACCCAAAGTCATAAGCCTGCGATTCGTTTAGCGGAGAAATTGAATGAAATGCTGAAAGATGAATACGTCATATTTTTCTCGAATAGTGGGTCTGAAGCCAATGAGACGGCATTTAAAATCGTTCGGCAATACCATCAGCAAAAAGGAGAGGGACATCGCTATAAGTTTATCTCTCGCTATCGGGCTTACCATGGTAATTCGATGGGAGCACTAGCTGCAACAGGTCAAGCGGAAAGAAAATATAAGTATGAACCGCTTGCACCAGGATTTTTAAAGGTGTCCCCTCCCGATCAATATCGCTGTCCAGAGGATGATAAGACGCCCCCCCTTAAATTGAAATCGGTACAAGAAATCGATCGCATCATGACATGGGAAATGAGCGAAACGATGGCTGGAGTAATTATGGAGCCAATTATTACAGGTGGAGGGGTAATTATGCCACCAGAAAATTATTTAAAAGGTGTCGAAGAAGTTTGTAAAAAGCATGGTGCCTTAATGATTATTGATGAGGTGATTTGCGGCTTCGGTCGAACAGGAGAAGCATTCGGATACATGAATTACGGAGTAAAACCTGATATCATCACGATGGCAAAAGGGATTACAAGTGCATATCTACCATTGTCGGCAACCGCCGTTAAAAAGGAAATATATGATGCTTTCAAGGGAACGGAACAATATGATTACTTCCGTCATGTCAATACGTTTGGAGGAAATCCAGCAGCCTGTTCCCTTGCATTAAAGAACTTAGAAATCATGGAAAAAGAGCAATTATTTGCACGATCAAAAAAGCTAGGGGCGTATTTGCAAGACTCATTGGCTAATCAGTTAAAGGAAAATCCGTATGTCGGTGATATTAGAGGAAAAGGACTTCTTGTTGGAATAGAACTCGTCTCCAATAAAGATACAAAAGAGCCGATCGAAGTTGCGCTCGTGAACAAGGTTATGGGTCATTGCAAAGATGCAAGGATCATTATTGGAAAAAATGGAGCCACTGTAGCTGGATTTAATAACGTCCTTACCCTTGCGCCACCTCTAAATATAAAAGAGGAGGACATTGAATTCCTCATCGAAACGTTAGTTAAAGAATTAAACTCCCTTATGTAATGAGGGGAGTTTTTTTGTGAGAAAAACTAACAATATTCATTTCATTCCATGTAAGTTTTGACACTATGTCTAATGTAATCGAAATAAATCAACGCTAAAATGTAATAAAACATGACAATGTTAATGAAAAAATTGACCATTTTTCAAGCAGGGAGGGCATTGATGATGACCTTAACGCAAAATATTAGAACAGAAATAGAATTGGAACATGTTAGCATGCGCTATCAAACTGACAAGTCAGAGGTTTTAGCTCTTGATAATGTCACTGTTGATATTCGTAAGGGAGAATTTGTCTCTCTATTAGGACCTTCTGGCTGTGGGAAAACAACATTATTAAGAATTATGGCAGATTTGATTCAGCCAACGAGTGGGGAAATTAAAGTGGCTGGTGGAACTGCAAAGGAAGCTCGATTGGCTCAAAAATATGGAATCGTTTTTCAAAGTCCTGTCTTGTATGACTGGAGGAAAATAAAAAATAATGTTTCCCTTCCACTGGAAATGATGGGAGTGGATAAGAATGAACGTGATAAAAGAGTTGCTAACTTACTAGAATTAGTCGGTTTAAGTGATTTTAAGGAGAAATATCCGTGGCAGTTAAGCGGAGGGATGCAACAAAGGGTCGCGATTGCGAGAGCCCTTGCAATAGAACCGGAAATTCTCCTCATGGATGAACCTTTCTCTGCATTAGATGAATTTTCAAGGGAACGACTTAACGAAGAATTACTATCCATTTGGAGTAAAGTGAAAAACACGGTCGTGTTCGTCACACACAGTATTCCTGAAGCCATCTTTTTATCAGATCGAGTGTTTGTTCTATCACCACATCCAGGGAGACTTTCGACGGTTGTAGAAATTCCTTTGTCTCGTCCAAGAACAAAGGAAATGCGCAACAGTTACGAATTTTATGAACTTATCTCAAACATTCGCGATAGTTTCGAGGGAGTGTAGCAAATGAAAAATATAGTCGTCAATCATCGTGTAACACCCTTACTTTTCTGGTTTCTCGGGGTGATACTTCTCTGGCAATTGTTGTCATGGTTGTTACTCGAAGTATTGGAAGTACCTTTAGCTCAGTCAAAACTCCCATATCTACATGAACTAGCTGCTACTTTTCCAGGATATGCAAATATTTTATTAGTAGAAGGTTGGGTGACGTTTGCCAATGCAACTTTAGGGTTTGTATTTGGGGCGTTAGCGGGAGTGTTGTTAGCTGTTCTGATGAGTGTATCGAAATGGGTAGAACAATTGACATTCCCATATGCGGTTGCTTCGCAAATGATTCCAATCCTTGGATTAGCCCCGATTGTATATGGAATCGTACATGATGACCAGCTAGCGCGAATATTGATTGCAGGCTATATTACCTTTTTTCCAGTGGCCCTCAATATGCTTAGAGGATTACGCAGTGCAGAGCCAACTGCAGCGGAGTTAATGCAATCTTACGCGGCGAAGCCTTGGACGATATATTGGAAGTTACGATTACCTTCATCCCTCCCTAGTTTATTTAGCGGATTGAAAATTGCTGCACCACTCGCTGTAACCGGTGCGATTTTAGTAGAGTTGATGGGAGCAACTAAAGGGATTGGAGTGATCATGCTTCGTAATTTATACTACGGTCCATCTCATAATTATATGTTTTGGCTCACGGTTTTAGCTGGTGCTTTTTTAGGAATCATTAGTTATTTTATCATCAGTCTCATTGAGCGATTGGTAACTCCTTGGCAGCCTGAATTTCGAAAGATTAGGAGTGATGAGTAGATGGCTGGAAAACCAGCAGAAAAAGAAATGACGTGGGTCCAGCAGCCTGTCGCAGTAAAAGGTGTAGGGAAATCTTCGAGGAATGCAAATATACGTAATAGCTATCAAAAAGTACTTCTACCTGTTGGAGCGGGCATCCTTTTTATGTCATTATGGCAATTGGAAGTGTTTCACTTCATTTTACAATTGCGAACTTATCAGCTACCTTTGCCATCAGCGATTGTAGAGGCGACCATCGAAAATTTGGACATCTTGATAGCCTATATGGGATATACCGTGTCTGAAGCTGTTCTTGGGATGCTTATAGGCTCTTCGCTCGGTTTCGTCTTTGCCTTAGTAGCAACCGTCTTTCCGAAATGGGGTCAAGGTGGTTTATGGATTGTCGTTGCGTTAAACGCTGTTCCAATCGTTGCTTTAGCGCCGATTATGAATCTTTGGTTTGGAGATGGAATTGCTTCTCGTGTTGCCATTGTTGTTGTAGTGACCATGGCTGCGATGGCAATCAATGCCTATAAAGGGATGACAAATGTCAATCCACTCGCCCTTGATTTAATGCATTCCTATGCGGCGAGAAAACTGGATGTGTTACGTTTTCTACGGGTCAACAATAGTCTCCCATACGTCTTTACCGCATTAAAAATTAATACAACGGCGAGCATGATTGGTGCGATAGTTGGCGAATTCTTCTTTTCTTCGAAAGGTCTCGGTTATTTGCTATCCAATTCTATTAAAGTAGCAAAAATGCCACTAGGATGGGCTTGCATCGTTATGGCAGCGATAGCAGGAATCCTTTTTTACCTAATCATAGAAGGACTAGAGAAAATCTTCTTAAAATGGCATTCCTCAGCTAGAACATAGGATAGGGTATTCTGATTTTTTGCAGGAGCGAAAATCTTAATATAGTAAAAAGTTCAAATCATCTTGTCATGCATCTAATAGTAAAGTATATAAGGGGGAAAGCGAGTGAAGCAAACGCTTGGAAGATTAATGATTTTAGTAGTAATGTTGACAGGGATTTTTTTAACAGGGTGTGGAAATGATACATCCTCAGGTTCATCAGGTGATCTAACCCCGGTTAAACTACAGTTAAAATGGGTTCCGCAAGCTCAATTTGCTGGGTACTTTGTAGCTTTAGAAAATGGCTATTTTGAAGATGAAGGTTTAGATGTTACGATTGTTCCTGGAGGGCCGGATATTGTCCCTGAACAACAGGTTGCAAACGGTGCTGCTGATATTGGAATTGGGTGGGTAGCGAGCTTACTGCCCCATCAAGAACAAGGTTTACCACTCATACAAATTGCTCAAATCTATCAAAAGAGTGGATTGCTGTTAGTGTCCAAAAAAGAAGCTGGAATTAACTCTGCTGAAGATTTAGCAGGCAAAAATGTAGGCAACTGGATGGGTGGAAATGAATTCGAGATTTTAGCATTATTTGATAAGTATGGACTTGATCAAAATAAGGATCTATCATTTGTTAAACAAGGTTTCACGATGGACCAATTTTTAGGTGGAGAAATTGATGCCGCCTCAGCAATGACTTACAATGAGTACAATGTCGTCCTTGCAGAAGGCATTCCTGAAAGCGACCTTAATGTTATCGACATGAATGATGAAGGAGTAGCCATGCTTGAGGACAATCTTTTTGCTAATAAGGAATGGTTAGAAGAAAATAAGGAAGTAGCCGCTAAATTTGTTCGTGCATCTATTAAAGGATGGCAGGCTGCGATTGACGATCCAAAAGCAGCTGTTGATGCGGTCATGAAGGAAGCGGAAGAAGGAAGTAGCACGAGAGAGCACCAATTGAAGATGATGGAAGAAGTAGCGAAGCTTGTTGTACCAGAAGGATTTGCTCCTGAAAATATTGGTATGATTGACGACGAGATGTTCAAACAGACGGCAGATATTGCCCATCAGTTTGGGGTTATCCAGGAACCAGCCAATTTAGATGAAGCTTATACTCATGAAATTATGGAGATGGCGTTGGAGTAGAAAAGTAATGGAAGAGCCCGTACCTCTGTTTTAAGCAGTAGGTGCGGGCTTTTTTTTAGTTACACTCAGTTGTTGATATTTATTACAATAAATTTGCAAACTAGCTACTCTGGAGGGTATCTTGCTGTACTATCTCGAAAAATAGAATATGCAATTATTTCAAAAAATGAAACCAAAGTAGAACTCAATCGTCTTAGCTATAGGTGAGAATGAGGGGTGTGCGTGTAGTGGAGAGAAGAATGGGGGAGGAAAAAAATTATGAAGAAACTAGGGATAAATGGTTTGAAAATATTATGGACCAATATGGTGATCGATTAACAAAGCTTTCTTATAACTATTTAAAGGATTGGAATCTTGCTGAGGATATTGTTCAAGACGTATTTATCACTTGTTATAAGAAATATGACAAGATGAGTGAAGTTGTCTCTTTTAAGGCATGGATTTATCGGATCACGATTAACAAGTGCAAAGATATGTTAAAGAGTTCATTATTTAAAAAGGTTATCATTAATCCTGATCTATTTAAACGTATCATTTCTTCTGAGGTTACCCCTGAAATGAGGGTTATGAAGAAAAACGAAGAAGAGTATCTATCTATTTGCGTCTTAGAACTTCCTTTAAAATATCGGGAAGTAATCACATTATTTTATTACGAAGAACTACCAATAGATGAAATTAGTGAACTATTAAAAATTAAAAGAAATACGGTCAAAACAAGATTGAGTAGAGCAAGGTTAAAGTTAAAAACGAATTTGGAAAGGGGGAGGTAAAATGGAGAAGAACCTTCGTAATCTTCGAAAAGCAATGGATTCTTCTACACATAAAGGATTACGGTTTACTGAAGTTCAGAAAGAAAAAATCAGGTTCTCACTATTTGAGAGTAAAATGATCGGCTCAAAGAAATCTCAATTTCATGTTTACGTTCTTACATCTCTAGCGATATCATTTTTCTTACTCGTGTTTTTTATAGATATAAAAGAACACGTTATCTTAAATGATGGAGTACAGCAGGGAACTCAGGAAACGTTGCAAAACGAATGGGAGGTTCGATATAGTTACAAAAAAAATGGCAGGGAATTATTTGCTGTTTTTCCAGATCCTTTTTTAACGGCTGGAAAACCTTTTGGTTATATATTCAGTTTTAAAGAATCTTTTGATACTTACAAGGGAAAAGAGATTGAAATTGACATCATTCATCAAGAAACTGGTGAGCGAATTAATGTGTTACCTTCACAAAAGATCACTGAACCAACACCAGGATACTCTAGTTTAAATAGATTTACAACGGAGTTTATCGTTCCAAATACTGGCTTGTGGAAATATGAGGTTTATTTAGATGAGAAATTGTATGGAGATGTCATAGTTTCTATTGAGAGCGAAGAAATTACTCCTATTTTTCTACCTGAAAATATCCCGGAATTTGTCCAGAAAAGAGATTTTGAGCAAATTGATTGGGAGAGAAAAGCGATTGATATAGGGGATAATATGATTGGGAACGTAGATAAGTCAGGTGTCATCGGAGCTGATATGCCCAGTGTTAAAATGAGTCAAAAGTGGATGTGGCATCTATGGGGAATCGAAAATCCATTGAATATGGAACTAACGGTAGTTGGCTTTCATAAAAAAGAGAGAACTGCCTACCCAATCCTTAATGGAGGGTGGAATTTAAAACTAGGAGGAGAGAATAACGGAGCAGATGCCCACACCCCTTCCAGTGTAAAACTTCCAATGACTGGTGAATGGGCAATATTGTTGTATGTTAATGGGAAATTATTTGATACATTGATTCTTAATATCCATTTATAATATTTTAGGGTGGGGCTGTTACAAGCCCCATAGCGTATCATCCTTTTTGCCGCAAGTATTTTTTATCATGCATAAATAAACTCCAAAAATAGATAAACCCTGGGAAAAGTATCGCAAATCCGATGATATAGGTGATGAAAACAGCGCGAAAGGAGTTCGGATCGGTAAAGGCTGACTCAATCGTAATGTTTGGATAAATGATATAGGGCAAATGAGCCTTTCCATATACATAACTTGCGATCAAATATTGTGCAATGGCTGCAATGACGGCCAAACGAGGCATTCCTGTTACATCTTTTTGAAAAAAGGATGGTGCATATAAACCGATTCCGATAATCAGAAAGCATCCAACAGATATCAGTAGAAGAGGAAGATCTTCCATCATCCGTTCATATAACCATTGAGCTTCATTGCGCAAGGTAAACATAATGAAAATCGCAAAAAATAGCGTTAGTGGACCTAAATAACGTCCATCTCGTAAATACACATTGTAAGCTTCACGCTCATTTGAGACATTTGAGTAATCTGCTAACAATAAAGAAGAAAGAAATAAGGTACTTGAGATCGCAAACCCAATAAAAACATAGACATTTGCACTACTGAGTAAGCTAGATAAGTGCAGATTGGCGATGCCATTTTCATACTCAACAAGCTGTCCATGTGTAATAGGTAGAACACTTATTAGCAATCCTGGAATGATAATCCCTGTAATTCCTGAAATATAGGTTAGAGGTTTCTTATACTCTGTGGCAATATTAGAAAACACGAGAAAGGCACTACGTAATGCCAGTAAGAGAAGAATTGCACTTCCTGGAATAAGTAAGATCGTTCCAAGACTATAAGCTGCCGTTGGAAAAAGACTGTAAATGGCAACTACTAAGGCGACGATAAACGTGTTCGTCACTTCCCATGTAGGCGATAGGTAACGATTGGCGATATTGGTTGCTCGTGTTTTTTCTTTATTCATGTAAACCATCGACCAAAAACCAGCACCGAAATCCATTGTCGCCATGACGGCATAAATAAAGACAAATCCCCATAAAACAGTTATTGCAATAAGTGCATCAGTCATATCTTAGCTCCTCCTATGTATTTGTACTAAAGAGTGGTACATCCTTCTTTTCTGCCCGCTCAATATCATCCAGGACACTATTTTTTCGAAAGAAGTACAATAAAACGGCAACAACGGCAATCCCTAAAACAATATAAACGGCAATAAATAAGATGAACAATGTAGCTAAATTTGTGGCAGTTGTTGCAGATTCTGCGGTGCTAAGAATACGATAAATCACCCATGGCTGCCGTCCGGTACAAGCAAACACCCAGCCGAATTCAATCGCAAGTACAGCTAATGGACCGCACATGACGAGTGTCCAGAGTAACGGTTTTGGATAAGTCTTCCTTTTGAGAATTTTCCTCCAAGCAAAAACTAAAAGCGGGATTAGGATAAGTAGAGTTCCGATGCCAACCATTCCATTGAAAAGGGTATGGATAAATAATGGTGGCCAATATTCTTCAGGAAAGTCGTTTAGGCCAACAACTACTGTGTCAAAGCTGTTTCCAGAAAGAAAGCTGAGAGCCCAAGGAATTTCAAGTGCCCACTTCACTTCCTGCGTTTCTTTATCTGTAAAACCACCGATAGCAAGCGGGGCATGTGATTGTGTCTCGAATAAGCCTTCAGCAGCTGCTAATTTTTCCGGTTGGTATTGATGCAAATATTGTGCGGCAGAATGTCCATTTAAGGCAGTAAATAAAGCAAAGAGACAGCCGATCACTAAGCTTAAATGGAGCGCTTTTTTATGAAACAAATACTCTCGTGAACCAACGGATTGCTTTCTAATTTTAAAAGCTGCAACTGCTCCTACGACGAATGCGCCGACTACATATGCGGATAGAGCAACATGGCCCGCGGTCACAAAAAAGCTCGGATTAAAAAAGGCAGCCCACGGATCGATCTCAAGATATTGTCCATTTTCATAACGAAATCCTGCAGGAGTCCCTTGAAAGGCGTGGACATTTGTAATAAGAATGGCAGATGCTATGGCTCCTAATGCAACGAATATTAAACTGGCAATCCGCATCCATGGTGCAATTCTCTCGGCAGCATAGACATAAATGGACATAAACAGTGCTTCAACGAAAAAGGCATAGATTTCAATTTGAAAAGGTAAAGGCATAACCCGACCAATCACTTCCATAAATCCGGGCCATAATAAGGAAAGCTGAACACCTGCAATCGTTCCGGTAGGGATCCCAACACCAAGTAGAACAGCAAACGCTTTTGTCCATCGTTTCGCCATAACTACGTAATCAAGATCTTTTGTTTTTTGATAGAGTAACTCCGCAACTAAAATCATAAACGGTAGTCCAACACCGATGGTGGCAAAAATAATGTGAAAGGCCATCGTAGTGCCAAATAAGGACCGTGCAATTAATAAATCATCCACATTCGTTCGTCCTCTCAGAAAATGTTGTCTACATATTTATTTCCAAAAGGATCAATTATATGTAAAATTTGGCTTTAAGAAAGTCCCGGATTTTAGCCTCAAATCGCTATAAGCACCAAAGAAAATCATGTATGGACTTCAAAACTGAACCAGTTCCAAAAATCGCTTATTTAGAAGAATAAAAATTGACTCAAAACACATCATAACGATACATGTTAAAAATTGTGAAACTTTATTTGCAACATAAAACTTCAAAAGGAGATAAAAAATGCGAAAACAACAACTAAGAATACTGGCTATTATCGTATTCATTTTTGGGGTTATTACGAGCGGAGCTTTAAGCACAAGCGCTCAGGTTGAACAAGTGCCAACAGCAGGGATCTCCATTAATGGAAAAATAGTAAATGGGATTAATCCAATAATCATTGATGGTGTTTATTATTTACCGTTTGTTCAATTAGCGAAAATTCTCGGATACAATAGTATTAAGTTTGAAGAAAAGACATTAACGTATGAAGTGACTGATGGATCTACAGCAATTCGAACGACGATGGGTGGTACTCAGGCTAAAAAGGGGAATGAATATGTAAATATAAAAGCTCCTCGATGGATAAATAATACAGCTTATATTTCATTGCATGCTGGTGGAGCAATATTCAATACGTATATTACATTTAATAAATCAAATGGCTCCATTCAAGTTCAAAAACCAGCTCAACAATATGTCGTCCATTCAGGCGATTCATTATGGAATATTTCTCGCCTACATCACACCACAGTGGATGATTTGAAAAAAGCAAATAACCTGACGTCAAACATTATTAAAGATGGACAAATTTTAAAGTTACCTGACGGTGGTACTCCAAAAGAAATGGAGCCTGTTAAAGAACATGAACCTGTAAAAAACAAGAACCAAACGTCTGTAGCAGCTCAAAGACAGAAAGTGTTAGAGGTTGCGAAAAAATATATAGGTGCTGGATATAAATTTGGGGCAACATTAGCCGAAGCGCCGAAACTATTTGACTGTTCATCGTATACTCAACTCGTCTTCCAACAGGTTGGCATTAGCATTCCAAGGGTTTCACGTGACCAAGCAAGTAAAGGAACAACGGTTACGAATCTACAGGCTGGAGATTTAATGTTCTTCACTATAAAAGATTCTTATAGTGATGGAAGAGTCGCACATGTTGGCATCTATATGGGGGATGGAAGTATGATTCATGCTTCAACTTCTCTTGGTGTAGCAATTACAAAAAATGTAATGCAAAATAGCTACTGGTCAAAAAACTACTTATTTTCAAAAAGAGTTATTCAATAAGGCTCTTTTCGCAAACATTGTTATTAAATGAGAATCAAGTAAGCAAAAAGTGCCGTGCTAATCTGTGTTCTAAAACCTCATTTGAGGGGTAAATGTCAGCCTCAGATTTTTTTCAGAGAAAAAAATGTGGACATTTACGAAAAAGCCATAATCATTACGAAATCAGCGTTCAATAAAAAGAGATAGTCGCTCGATATGGGCGACTATTTTTAACGTTGTTGTTGCATTTTGTTGAAAAATTTTTCCTATACTTATGATAGAAATCTGCTATAATTTTGAGGATTGGGTTGTTTCTTGCGACTCGTATAAAGTAGAGGTTGTGATTGAATGGAAAAATGGAAGAAAGACATTATCCTTTTTTTAAGTAGTCAAACGATTTCGCTCTTTGGATCATCGCTTGTCCAATATGCGATCATGTGGTATATAACTTTGACGACAGAATCAGGGATGATGATGACGTTATACATCATTTGCGGTTTTATTCCTACATTTATTTTGTCTCCTTTTGCTGGGGTGTGGGCAGACCGTTTTAACCGAAAGATCCTTATCATTGTAGCCGATGCTTCGATCGCTTTCGCTACCCTTATTTTAGCGATCGTCTTTTTAATGGGGTATGAAGCGACATGGTTACTCTTTGTAATGGCTGCGATTCGTGCGCTTGGGACAGGAATCCAAACACCAGCGGTAGGGGCGATTTTACCACAGATTGTGCCGAAGGAGCAGCTTACAAAAATCAATGGGATAAATGGAAGTATCCAAGCTGTCATTATGTTTGTATCTCCTATTGTCAGTGCGGGGTTATTAACATGGGCGACACTCGAAATGATTTTCTTCATTGATGTCATTACGGCAGCAATTGCGATATTTACATTGCTCGTATTTTTCAAGATTCCAGTCCATGCCAAGGCTGCAGTCAAACAAACGACAAGCTACTTTAGTGATATGAAAGAAGGATTAGCTTATATTAAGGAGACGAACTTTTTAAAAGTATTCTTCTTATTCTTTGCGGTTTTCTTTGTGTTGATGGCTCCTGCTGCATTCTTAACTCCGTTACAGGTCGTACGTAGTTTTGGCGATGAAGTATGGAGACTAACAGCGATTGAGATTGCTTTTTCCGTTGGCATGATGGCAGGCGGAGGAATCATCGCAACATGGGGTGGCTTTAAAAATAAAATTTACACGATGACTTTTGCTAGCCTTTTAATGGGAGCTTGTACCTTTGCATTAGGAGTGGTTCCAATCTTTTGGCTCTATTTACTCTTTATGGCTATCTTTGGGGTGGCGATGCCAATATTCAACACGCCAACGATGACCTTAGTTCAAGAAAAAGTCGAAGAGAACTATTTAGGAAGAATCTTCGGAGTATTTGGGATGATTTCGACTTCCATGATGCCAATCGGGATGCTTATTTTTGGTCCGATTGCAGACTTCATTGAAATTGAAATTCTTCTTATAGGAACGGGAATCCTTCTTGTATTACTTTCATTTTTATTAGGAAAAAACAAAACTTTAGTAGAAACAGGAAAACCTGTAATGACTGAAACGACTTAAGAGCACAATCTAACTGTGCTCTTTTGTTATAATGTTGGAAAAGGTGGTGACAGAGATGGAAAAAGTATATCTTGATTTCAATGCAAGTACCCCAATAGCCCCAGAAGTAGTGGAAGCAATGACTCCTCTGTTAATGGATTATTATGGGAATCCATCGGCATTACATTGGGCTGGGAAACCTGTGAAAGAATTACTACATAAAGCTAGAAGTCAGGTTGCGAAGCTTATTGACTGTAAAGAAAATGAGATCATTTTCACGAGTGGTGGAAGTGAAGCAAATAATTTAGCGTTAAAAGGAATTTGTTTCCATAATTTCGATAAAGGCAATCATATTATTACTTCAAGAATCGAACATCCGGCGATTATGAATCCTTGTCGCTTTCTTGAACGATTAGGGGCAAAGGTGACGTATGTAGGAGTAGACGAATACGGCAGGGTAGCACCAGAAGAAATTGAAAATGCGATCACGAAGGAAACGATTTTGATTTCAATAATGCATGCCAATAATGAAACAGGAACATTACAACCGATTAAGGAAATTGGAAAAATTGCATCTAAACATGGGCTCACATTTCATACAGATGCTTCACAATCACTCGGCAAAGTAGAGGTGAATGTCGCAGATCTAAATGTCGATATGTTAACGATTGCGGGTCATAAGCTGTACGCCCCTAAAGGGATTGGTGCTCTTTATGTAAGAGAAGGAATCAAACTTGAACCACTCATTCACGGAGCAAGTCATGAAAATGGCATGCGCGCAGGAACTGAAAACACATTACTTGCCGTCGGGTTAGGAAAAGCTTGTGAGTTAGCGAATAAAACGACTTTAGGCGTTCAGGAGCTGACTCACTATTTTTGGCACAGATTAGAAAATGAATTCGCTGAAAGAGTACAGTTAAATGGGCATCCAACGGAACGATTGCCTAACACATTAAATGTGAGCTTTGTTGGAAAAGTGGGGCAAGAGCTATTAGATGAGATTCCTTATTTAGCCGCCTCGACAGGATCCGCTTGTCACGCAGGTAGTGTAGAGCTTTCGCCTGTTTTAAAAGAAATGGGTGTGACTGAAAAGGTCGGAATGGGAGCCATTCGTTTCAGTCTTGGGCGCCATACAACAAAAGAAGAGATTGATAGAGTGGTAGATTCATTAGTAGCAGTTGAAAAGGGATGAGAAGATAAAACTGAAAGTAAATCAATTTCGTTTGACATAAAGAATAGTAGAAAAGAATATTGAACAGGAAAGAGGGAGTAAATCGATGCTTACAATCGATTTACTCCCTTTTTAATTTAGGAAGGTAACATATAGACTTCATAGGAAGGCAACTCAGAAAGCTGTGTTTTTTTCAAGCGACCTTCTTCTAAAAGTTCATTTACTCGCTCTTCAATCTCTAACGGATTTACTCCAAATAAATCTGCCATTTTAACGGTTGAGAATGAAACATATTTTGGGCTATTGGTAGATGAAATGATCATGGTTTCGATTCGTTGATATAACATTTCTTTATCCATATTCATTATATAACTCCTTCCATCCAACTTCTTCTGAAATTATCCATTTCCAATTTTGTTCAACATCATGCATTTTTTTCCTCATTTATGAAATTCTAATATCATGTTCGAAAATGAATAAATGATTTTTATATTGAAAAGGAGGCGGAGAAATGGGGTTTCATCAGCCGCAAAGAATTGCTGAATTATCCGTTGAAGCAGGAAATCGTAAGGCGAACTTGCCACTTGTAAACATGCTTGTATTAGGATTTCTAGGAGGCGCGTTTATCGCAATGGGGTATTTATTAGATATTCGAATTGTGGCTGGGTTACCACATGAATGGGGAACATTTAAGAGTTTTTTAGGCGCAGCTGTATTCCCTGTAGGATTGATCCTGCTAATTATTGCGGGTGGAGAACTGTTAACGGGAAATATGATGGCTGTTTCTATTGCCTGCTTAGCGAAAAAAGTGAAAATGCAACAACTGCTCAATAATTGGTTTTGGATTACGATTAGCAACTTTGTTGGTGCGATTTTCATTGCCTATTTCTTCGGGCATCTTATCGGTCTTACAGGTGTTGAGCCCTATTTATCGAGTACAGTTTCGATGGCTGAAGCGAAAATCGAAGCTAGTTTTTGGACATGCTTGATCTCTGGAATCGGTTGTAATTGGCTCGTCGGGCTTGCGGTGTGGCTCTCGTACGGAGCTGAGGATATCGCAGGAAAAATATTAGCGATTTGGTTCCCAATTATGGCATTTGTAGCAATCGGTTTTCAACACGTTGTTGCCAATATGTTTGTCATCCCAGCAGCTATTTTTGCCGGTTATTTTAGTTGGATGGATTACATTTGGAATTTTATCCCTGTTTTTATTGGGAATGCAATTGGCGGTGGAATATTTGTCGCAATGATGTATTGGATTGCTTATATTGGAACATTGAAACCTGCAATGACAGAGGGGAGCAATCTGTTAGAAATGAAAAGTAAACAAAAAACAAGGAGGTAAACGATGGAAAACGGAGCATTTACGATTCATATCAACGGCAAGGAGTATTCCGCAAAAGAAGGTCAAACGATCTTGGATGTAGCTCAGTCACAAGATTATATGATTCCAAGTATTTGCTATCATCCGAATTTGGGGTCTATTCAAACATGTGATACTTGCTTCGTTCAGGCAAATGGGGAGATGGTTCGAGCTTGTACTCACAAAGCAGAACCGGACATGTTGGTTGATACCCAATCAAAAATGGTCAAGGAAGCTCAAAATGAAGCAATGAGCAGAATCCTAAAAAATCATGAGCTTTATTGTACAGTTTGCGATAACAATAATGGCAATTGTGTCGTTCATAATACCGCTGAGTATTTGGAAATTGAGCATCAAAAATATGAATTTCAACCAAAGCCGTATCCGCCCGATAATTCCCATCCTTTTTACCGCTATGAGCCGGACCAATGTATTTTATGTGGGCGTTGTGTGGAGGCTTGTCAGGATTTACAGGTCAACGAAACGTTAACGATCGATTGGAATAGAGAAGCGCCAAGGGTAATTTGGGACAATGATGTACCCATCGACCAATCTTCCTGTGTATCTTGTGGTCATTGTGTAACCGTCTGTCCATGTAATGCTTTAATGGAAAAAACGATGCTCGGCGAAGCTGGATTTCTAACGTCTATTCCACCAAAGATTTTAGAACCGATGATCGATATGACAAAAGAAGTAGAACCGGGCTATAAAGAGATTTTTGCGATTTCTGAAGTGGAAGCAGCGATGCGTAAATCTCGTATTAAACGAACAAAGACGGTTTGTACGTACTGTGGTGTTGGATGCAGCTTTGAGGTTTGGACAAAAGATCGAAAAATTTTGAAAATTGAGCCCCAAGCTGAAGCACCTGTCAATGGTATCTCTACCTGTGTTAAAGGAAAATTCGGTTGGGATTTTGTTAATAGCGAAGAGCGTTTGACAAAACCATTAATTCGGAAAGGGGAAGAGTTTGTTGAGGCAACATGGGAAGAAGCGTTGCAATTAATTGCATCAAAGTTGTCAGGAATTAAAGAAGAGCATGGTCCAGATTCGATCGGTTACATCGCTTCATCCAAATGTTCAAATGAGGAAAATTTTATTTTCCAGAAGTTTGCTCGTTCAGTGATGGGGACGAATAATATTGATAACTGTTCCCGTTACTGTCAATCTCCGGCAACAACAGGTCTTATGCGTACGGTTGGAATTGGTGGTGACTCTGGGACAATGCGTGATATTGAAAAGTCGGAGTTAATCATTGTTATCGGAGCGAACCCGGCTGAATCCCATCCCGTGCTTGCTACAAGAATTAAAAGATCGCATAAGCTACACGGTCAAAAAATAATCGTTGCTGATATTCGCAAGCATGAATTAGCGGAGCGAGCGAATCTTCATATTCATCCGAAACCGAGCACAGACCTCGTTTGGCTGTCTGCTGTCACGAAATATATTTTTGACCAAGGTTGGGAAGATAAAGAATTTTTACAATCACGAGTCAATGATGTGGAAAAATACAAAGCATCGTTAGATAAATTCACGTTGGATTACGCAGAGGAAATAACGGGATTGTCTCAGGAGGAAATTATTCAATTAGCGGAAATGATTCATGAAGCAAAATCAGTCTGTATTTTATGGGCGATGGGAATAACTCAACATTTAGGTGGATCAGATGGTAGTACAGCCATTTCAAATCTATTACTAGTTACAGGAAATTATGGACGTGAAGGAACAGGTGCTTACCCGTTAAGGGGTCATAACAATGTTCAAGGAGCTTGTGATTTCGGTACAATGCCTGCATGGTATCCAGGGTATGAGCCAGTACAAGATAAAGAAGTAAGAGAACGGTATGAGAAAGCATGGGGCGTATCACTACCAGAAAAACCTGGGATGAATAACCACCAAATGGTAGAAGGTATTCAGGATGGGAAAATAAGAGCGATGTATTTATTTGGAGAAGATATGGCAATCGTCGATTCCAATTCAAATCATGTGCATGATGCATTTGAAAAATTAGAGTTTTTCGTCGTTCAGGATGTCTTTTTTTCCAAAACCGCTCAGTTTGCAAATGTCGTCTTGCCAGCAGCCCCAAGTCTTGAAAAAGATGGTACATTTACCAATACAGAAAGAAGAATTCAACGTTTCCATAAAGTGTTTGAGCCACTTGGAGAAGCAAAACCAGATTGGCTTATTTTCCAAGAGTTAGCCAATCGCTTAGGTGCCAAATGGAATTATAAGGACCCAAGTGAAATTATGGCAGAGGCAGCATCCCTTGCACCGATCTTTTCCGGTGTGAGCTATGAACGTTTAGAAGGTTGGAATACGTTAATATGGCCAGTTAAAAAAGATGGAACCGATACTCCCCTTTTATATGAAGAGCGTTTCTTTTTTCCAGATGGGAAAGCGAGACTTTATCCAGTAGATTGGACGCCACCGTTTATAGCAGGAGAAGAGTACGATCTTCACTTAAATAATGGTCGCTTGCTTGAACATTTCCATGAAGGAAATATGACGTATCGTTCAGAAGGATTGACTCATAAAGTTCCCCATCCATGGCTTGATGTATCAACAGAACTCGCAAAAGAAAGGGGACTTGAGGACGGTTCTTTAGTTCGTTTAACTTCTCCATATGGACAAGTCAAAGTAAGAGTAATGGTTACTGACCGGGTAAAAGGAAATGAAATCTATTTGACGATGAATTCAAGTGAAGATTATGAAGCGGTTAATCGCCTGACGAGTAGCTATCACGATAAAATCACCCATACACCTAACTATAAGGAAATGGGTGTGAAAATGGATGTATTAGAAGAAAAGGGTGAGCCACCACTGCCAAAGGTGAATCATCGCTTTGGTAATCGTATACCTCAGCTTAGTGTAAAAGTGGAGGAAAAATGGAGAAGAGTAGATTTTACACCAATACCAGAATGGATAGAGGGGGAGCACTATGGCGAAAGCGATCAGGCAAATTAGTAAAAGTGTACCGAACCCAATAGATGAACAAAAGGAGTCGATCGCAACCTTACTTCAAGCTATTGGAGATAATCGTGAAGCTTTAATGACGACGCTTGATATCATTAAAGGCTTACATGAAATGGGCGTCCTCGATGCAGCCAAATCAATGCTTGAGCAACGTGAAGATATTGGCGCCATTGCCATGCAACAAGCAAATCAGACAGGTGTTCATAATATCGTAAAAAATGGAATGACGGCGATCCAATTCGTCGGTTCAATTAATCCTGAACAATTGCAATCGATTTTACAAGGATTATATACGGGTTTTGAGCGGATGTTAGATGTCGTCAAAACTGGGGAGCAGAAAAGTTTAATTAAATTAGGTTCAAGTTTAAGAGATCCAGATGTAAAGGTATCACTAACAACGATGGTTGAATTTTTGCATGGAATGGGAGAAGCGTTTAAACGGGAAAATGAAAAAGTCAATTAGAGGGTGACTAGATTGGAAAGAGGAAAAATCACACTACAAGGAATTCGTTCTCAAGAAGATGCAGACAAGATTCTCCATGCCTTAAACGAGGTATGGGGAGTTCGTAGTGCAGAAGTGAATGTAAATAGCAAGGAAGCAGTTGTCAATTTTGACGAGAAGGCAGCTTCCTTACAGGACTTTGAACAAGCGATTATTGATTCTGGTTATGATCTACACAAACAATAAGAAGGAGGCCATGGCATGAGAGTCTGTGAGGTTTGCGGTGTTGAAGAAGAATGGAACCCAACTGAAATAGATGGGGACAAAATAGAAATGGGCTTTCTCCATGTATGTGAAGCTTGTCAACAAGATCGAAAGTTCCATCTATACGAACCAATGGAATAATGAGAAAAACGGAAGGAAGATGATATGAACCCGATTGAAATAAAGCGAAAGATCATGCGATTTCAAGACGGAAATCTAGCAGCGAAGGATGATCCGATCGTAACAGAGTACCCTCTTACAGTGAAATTAAATGGTAAAGAATGGGTAACGATGGTCTGTTCACCAGAATATATAGATGATTTAACGATCGGTTTTCTCGCATCTGAAGGTGTAATTAAAAAATATGAAGACATTGAAGAAATTTGGTTTCAAGAAAAAGAGGGCTTTATTCATGTTAAGACGAAGGAAGTGAATCCCTTTTATGAAAAGCTCCAAAACAAACGATACATCACGTCCTGTTGTGGAGCGAGTAGGCAAGGGTTTGTGTTTGCTACCGATGCTTTAGGCACGAAGAAAGTCGATCGCTTGAATGTGAAGTTAGCGATAGAGGATTCTTTTCGCCTTATGAGTGAAATGGAGAGTCGTGCGAAGGTATTTCAAGAGACTGGTGGTGTACACAATGCGGCACTATGCGATAAAGATGGGATCCTTTTAATGCGGATGGATATCGGTCGTCATAATGCTCTAGATAAGATCTATGGTTATTGCCTAAAAAACAATATAAAAATTCATGATAAAATCATTGCCTTCAGCGGAAGAATCTCTTCGGAAATAGTAGTAAAAGTTGCCAAAATTGGATGTGAAATCATCCTCTCTAAATCAGCGCCAACTCAATTAGCTTTGGAACTCGCCGAACAACTTGCGATCACAACGATTGGGTTTATTAGGGAGGATTCACTAAATATTTATACTCGTCCAGAAAGAATTAAGGTAGCTAAGGGACTACATGAAGAAATTGTAAGTAAAGAGGAATTGTTCAATAAAAAAAAGAGCATTTGATTGCTCTTTTTTATTGTTTCTTTCTTTGTAAAGCCTTCTCTGCAAGGAATAAGCCGATGGTTTTATTTCTCTTCCAAATCGATGGAAAATTATCGAGTGGAAGGCTATTATTTTCAATTAAATGACCGATTTCTACAGTGAATGCAGGTTTTTCAAACTCTTCCACAAACCAATCGGTAAATCCACCACCTTGCTGATGAAAAGCCGGTTCTTCTAATTCATAATTTGTTATATCTGCGATTTTTTCAGCGATCGTATAATAATCATCTGTAAATTTCGTCGTATGGGTGAGTCCCCATTGATGGTATCCCCAAAATATTACATTTCCTGAAGAGTGATAGGCGGCAGCGATTTCTGGATTAATCTCACGGGTAAAAGCAACGAGCGCTTTTACTTCTTCTGCTTCTAACGGCATCGTACCTTTGTAGAATTGGTAACTTGGTTTAGAATTCACTCCTTTTAAATTTTCCCAATTAGCTGGATATTGACGATTAAGATCGATTCCGTGAATATTCGATTTCCATCTAGCAAAATCTCTTGAACCTTCATTCATATCCATTAGCGTTCTATGGGTATAAGCTGGAAAAGCATGGAGCCCATATTGTTGCAGGGTAACGCCATCAGGATTGACCATGGGAACAAACCAAATCGACACTTTATCAAATATTTTCGGGTTAAATCCCTCGATTGCTTGATGTTGATTATATGCCTCTAAATAGCGCTCAAGCATTCTCATTAGTAGAGCACTTGTCATCCATTCTCTTGCGTGATGAGCTCCATGCATTAATACAGAGGTTTTCCCATTGCCTAATTTGATTGCCCAAATTTTCCTTCCAAAGGTAGTGGTCGTCAATGTTTTGTAAGTAAAGAGGTTTGGATATTGCTTTGAAAGTTGATAAATATCTTCGGTTAATGCTTCATATGTATACATGACCTTTGGATTGACTTCATTGGCATGACAGGTTGAAGGAACAGCGATGAAGATGATAATTAGGGTCCATATTAGCTTTTTAAACATTTTCATATTACATAGTCTGTTTTAATCACCGTCATTTCATGAGATTTTTTTAAAAAAAGTTAGTAAAAATGAAGGCAATAAATAATTGAAATTTAGTTACTATTCAGTCTATAATAAGAATAATTAAATAGTTATCAAGAGTGACCGAGAGAACTGGCTCTAAGACGTCACAGCAACCTGTATGAACGCAAGGTGCTCCAACCAGCAAAGCGATTGCTTTGGATGATAAAACGGTCGAAACTCCTTTTGTATCCAAATTGCAAGAGGAGTTTTTATTTTTTTAGGGGAGAGATAGTGTATGAATATAAGTGGAATGGCAAGAAATTATATTGCAAAGTATTTCAGCAGCGAAGATTTTTTAGTCCATGTTTCGAAAACAGTAGAACGACAATTGCAAGAATGGAATACATCCTATGAAGTGATTGTCATGAAGGTGGAAAACTATCATTGGAATGTAAAAATTGACGAGCGTTATTATGAGCTTCATTTAACTGAGGAAGAAATTAAAGTTTTGCAAAAACGAGATCCATATGCACTTGATCGGAGAATATGGAAGGAGTTGAAGGCACAAGGACTTCCGATTAAATATGGGGATGGAAACTATTTAGATTTGGTTTTGTAATTTGTCATAAAAAAGCAGTCACATTTTTGACTTCCTGTCATATATTATTTTCGGTGTGAAATATGAGATGGAAGGAAGTATGGACAATGAAAGAGAGTCAATTTACGATCAAAAGAAGTGACAATGTTACAAATGGAAATGGATTTAAAGTTGTGAAAGTAGAGGTTTCAGCACCAGTCGAAAAATTATATGCAGTTTGTACGCCAGTAAATTTAAAATAAAGGAAATATTACTGCTGATTTAATCTTCAGTAATTTGACAATTATTTTATTTTTTGTCGAAATGCTATTATAATATAGCTTGTGATTATGCATTAGAATGGCTTTATTTGCTCCTTTTCTTAGCATAGTTTAATCAAAAGTGTCACTAGATAGTATTTCGCAAAATTTTTTAGTTTTTTAAACCTATAGTTGAATATTTACATGCTTGAAAGACTATGTTACTATCAGTCATGCTTTGATTGTTAGGAAAACGAAATTTTATCCTTCAAAGCGAAGCATATTATTTTCAACGGGGTGTAGGTTAGATGAAAGAACAGATTTTTGTTCCGTTTGAAAATACGGAACTACTTAAAGAGATAAGTATACTACGTACGAAAAAGAGTGAATTGTATCACAAAAGTGGCCCTAATAGTCCTGTGTATCTAGATCTAGCACTAAAGCTTGATTTTCTAGAAACAAAATACATCGAAGAAAAAATAGATCATCTTATTAATATTTAACTTTTTTTGTCAACTAATTTTGACGAATGAAAGTATCGAGGTTTTCATCCATAATGTGGGCTTTATAATTGTGTAATGTAAGGGTATCGATAAAAGATGCTCTTTTTTTTATAGGGAAGAGTTAGAATAAAAAGAAAATTAATAATGAACGACCATTCATTTTGTGGTATCTTACATATAGGTGGTAAAAATAGGTGGTGATCATTTGCTTGTAAAAAGGAGGTCCATTAAGGGCAGACAGGAGAATGTACGTTATATTCAAGGATTGGTTTCCCTTCATAATGTTCAGTTAAATGTGTATTGTTTTGAAGTGGATGGGCTACTTGTGGATACAGGTGCTCAAGTACTATTAAACGAGTTTAAGCCTTTTTTTGCAGAGGCAGATGTCGAGCAAGTGGTGATTACCCATTTTCATGAAGACCATACTGGCGGTGCAGCTTTTTTACAACGAGAATATCAACTGACAATTTATCAGAATGAAATGACGATCGAAGAGTGTGCTAAGAAAGCTGACTATCCTTTGTACCGTAAGATATTTTGGGGCAAAAGGAAACCCTATGAAGCAATTCCAATCGGTGAGACATTTACATCAAGAAAGGCAACATGGGATGTCATTCCCACACCCGGTCATGCTAAAGATCATCTCGCTTTTCTAAATCGTGAGACAGGACAGCTTTTTTCAGGAGATTTATATGTGACGCAGAAAACGAAGCTTGCTTTACGTGAAGAAAGTATTCCATCCATTATTCAATCATTAGAAAAGGTATTGACGTATGATTTTACTGAATTATTCTGCTGTCATGCTGGTTTTATCAAAGATGGACGTAAAGCTTTGACTAACAAGCTTCATTACTTAAAAGAATTGCAGGAAATGATTGTCACTCTTCAAAAGGAAGGATTGAATGAATTGGAGATACAAGCGAAATTGTTTAAAAAGAAGTATCCGCTCACATTTTTTTCTTCAGGAGAATGGGATTCGATTCATATCATTCGTTCTATTTTACGATAGTGTCATTTTATGAGATTAAAAGGAGGAAATTAAATGTCAAGGATACCAGCAATATTTCAAAATTTACGTATTCCAGTCATAGGATCACCACTTTTTATTATTAGTAATCCAAAACTAGTGATTGAACAGTGTAAAGCGGGAATTGTCGGTTCGATGCCTGCATTAAATGCCCGACCTGCTTCCCAATTGGATGAATGGCTTGCAGAAATTACGGAAGAATTAGCTTCCTATAATGCGAAAAATCCGGATCATCCTGCTGCCCCTTTTGCGATTAATCAAATTGTTCATAAGTCTAATGACCGCTTAGAGGCGGATATGGAGCTATGTGTAAAATATAAAGTTCCGATTATCATCACGTCTTTAGGAGCGAGAGAAGAAGTGAATATTGCCGCTCATAGCTATGGGGCTGTCGTCTTTCATGATGTTATCAATAATCGTTTTGCCCATAAGGCGATTGAAAAAGGAGCGGACGGATTAATTGCAGTAGCCACAGGTGCTGGCGGTCATGCAGGGAACAAAAGCCCCTTTGCGTTAGTACAAGAGATTCGAGAATGGTTTGATGGACCCCTTTCGTTAGCAGGCTCGATCGCAAATGGAAACGCTATCTTAGCTACCCAAGCAATGGGGGCAGATTTTGCCTATATTGGCTCACCTTTTATTGCGACGAAAGAAGCGAGGGCGGCTACAGAATATAAGCAAACAATCGTTGAATGTACTTCTGATGATATTGTTTATAGCAATCTTTTTACTGGTGTACACGGGAACTATTTGGCACCATCCATTCGTGCTGCAGGATTGGATCCAACTGCTCTCCCTGAGAGTGATCCTTCAAAAATGAATTTTGGTGGTGAAACGAATGCGAAAGCATGGAAAGATATTTGGGGGAGTGGACAAGGGATTGCGGCTGTTAAAGAGATTACATCAGCTGCAGAATTTGTAGAAAAACTTCAGAAAGAATATGTTGCTGCAAAAAAGAAGTTATGGGAGGTGACTCATTAATTTGAATAAAAAAAAGGAGCTTGCGAAATGTAAGCTCCTCTACTAGTTTTAGTTATTCGTTGAGCCTTCAATAAGCGTTCCTCTTTTGTAGTGATTCATTTCAGTTAATTCAATGATATACTCGTAGTTATCGATGGCACTTTGAATTTCTTCTTTTTGTTCTTTTAAAAGTGTTGGATCCTTTAATTTATCCTCTAGGTGATGCTTCTTTTCTTCTAATGTTTGTTTGATTTCTTGATAGTTCATCATCAACACCCCTTTGTGAGCTTATTTTCGTAAGCGCTTTCTAAATCTAGTATACAAGAACTTATTATCTATTAATCCGTAAAAATATTAAGAATTTGTGAAACATTGCTACAGTTATCGATTTTTGGTGAGAGAATAATTTTTAACTTTTTTCATTTTTTTATAGCATTTTTAAATGATTGTTGTTAATATAGTGAATGAATTATTAATGGAAAGCAGATAGTCAATATCAGGGTCTTTCCAAGCAGATAATTTTGACCACTTTTTCTTTTGGAAAAAGTTAAGGCATCGGTTCGCCGGGTCAAATGCCGATTGGCAACGTAGTTGCCCTATTGATTGAGTTAAAAGCTCAAATTTTATAAGTTGGTTACTTTACAACCAGTGTGCGGGATGCATATCAACTTGTGAAACGGTCAATAAGAGTGGTAAAAGTAATTATTTGCTATATAGACTCTGAACCTATTGATATATTTAAATATTAAAAAGCTTTCCATTCATGATCTGGATTATACATACTATTCTCATGTCTTTAATTAGCTTTTTTAATATTTATATTTATATCTCAAGCAAGTGATGCGCATGTTGATGCGTTTTTTCACTTGCTTTTTTATTTGTTCTTTGACCGTGAGCAAAACCACAAAATCTTATGGAAAAGGGGAATGAAAAATGGGGAAAGCACTTATTATTGGTTGTGGTGGAGTGGCATCTGTTGCCATCCATAAGTGTGTTCAAAACAGCGAGGTCTTCGAAGAAATTTGTATTGCGAGCCGTACAAAGTCCAAATGTGATGATTTAAAGGCAAAATTAGACGGTGGCAAAACAAAGATTACGACGGCACAAGTAGATGCAAACAATGTTGAGGAATTGATTGCTTTAATTGAAGAAGTAAAGCCAGATGTGGTTATGAACTTAGCATTGCCATACCAAGATTTAACGATTATGGATGCTTGTCTAGCAACAAAGACACATTACATGGACACAGCAAACTATGAGCCAGAAGATACGGCAAAATTTGAATATAAATGGCAGTGGGATTATAAAGAGCGCTTTGAAGAAGCTGGAATTACAGCACTTCTTGGTAGTGGATTTGATCCTGGTGTAACAGGGGTGTTTACTGCTCATGCGTTAAAGCATCATTTCGATGAAATCGAATATATCGATATCCTTGACTGTAATGCTGGAGACCACGGCTATCCATTCGCAACAAATTTCAATCCTGAAATCAATATTCGTGAAGTTTCTGCCAATGGCCGCTATTGGGAAAATGGCGAGTGGATTGAAACAAAGCCAATGGAAGTCAAGCGTGTATATGATTTTCCTGAAGTTGGTCCAAAAGATATGTATCTACTTTACCATGAAGAGCTTGAATCTCTTGCGAAGCATGTTCCAGGACTTAAACGCATCCGTTTCTTCATGACATTTGGTGAAAGCTACTTGACTCATTTAAGAGCTCTCGAAAATGTAGGAATGACGTCAATCGAACCAATTGAATTTGAAGGCCAACAAATCATTCCCCTTCAATTTTTGAAGGCTGTTTTACCAGATCCTGCTTCTCTTGGACCACGTACAAAAGGGAAAACGAATATTGGATGTATCTTCCGTGGCAAGAAGGACGGCAAAGAGAAAACGTACTATGTATACAACGTATGTGATCATGAAGCATGCTACGCAGAAGTTGGTTCTCAAGCTGTTTCATATACAACAGGTGTACCAGCGATGATCGGAGCCATGATGATTATGACTGGCAAATGGAATAAGCCCGGCGTATTCAATATTGAGGAATTTGATCCAGATCCATTCATGGAAGCATTAAATAAATGGGGGCTTCCATGGCAAGAAAGCTTTAACCCCGTTCTTGTAGATGCTGATGAAGTGGCAAAAGAACCGGAGTTTGTTGGCTAAAATGCGCTTCGAAGAATTACCAACACCCAGTTATGTAGTAGATGAAGCACTTTTAGAAAAAAATCTTCGGGTTCTTAATGGGGTTATGGAGAGAACCGGAGCAAAAATCATTCTTGCCCAAAAAGCGTTTTCCATGTACTCGATGTATCCGCTTATTGGAGAGTATTTAAGTGGTACGGCAGCAAGTGGATTATACGAAGCAAAACTTGGATTTGAGGAGATGGGAAAAGAGAATCACTGCTTTTCCCCAGCATACCGTGAAGATGAAATCGATGAGATTATTTCTTACTGTGACCACATCATTTTCAACTCTTTTTCACAAGTTGAAAAATACCGCGATAAAGTGTTAAAAGCGGGAAAAAAAATAGGTCTTCGCATCAACCCGGAATGTTCGACACAAGTAGGTCATGAAATCTATAATCCATGCGCAGTTGGATCACGTTTTGGCGTAACCATCGAACATTTTCGCCCAGAGCAACTAGAAGGAATTTCTGGTCTTCATTTTCATACATTATGTCAGCAAAACTCTGATGACTTAGCGACGACGCTTGATGCAGTAGAAGAAAAGTTTGGTCCTTGGTTGTCGGAGATGGAATGGATAAATTTCGGTGGCGGTCATCATATTACTCGGGAAGATTACGATATTCCGTTATTAGAGGACTGTATTCGACGAATGCAGCATAAATATGGTTTGCAAGTGTATCTTGAGCCAGGTGAAGCAGTTGCCTTGAATGCGGGGTTTTTGATTACGACGGTTCTGGATACCCTCCAAAATGGAATGGATATTGCGATTCTTGATACGTCCGCATCTTGTCATATGCCAGATGTGTTGGAAATGCCTTACCGCCCACCATTACTTGGTTCTGGTGAAGCAGGGGAGAAAGCCTATACTTATCGATTAGGTGGGCCGACTTGTCTTTCTGGCGATAATATTGGCGACTATTCTTTTGATGAACCGTTAAAAAATGGTGAGCGCCTCGTGTTTGGTGACATGGCGATCTATACAATGGTCAAGAATACGACATTTAATGGGATGGCGCTACCTTCCATTGCAGTTCGTGATAAAAACGGTGACTGTCGTGTATTACACAAGTTCGGATATGAAGATTTTAAGATGAGATTAACGTAATTCGTTGATGAGGACCACTTTTCGTTGAGTGGTCCTTTTGTGCTGTTTCCGGAATTGTTGTACGAAGTTACGGAATTAATGCTCAAAGTTACGGAATTATGCTCGAAAGTTCCGGAATTAATTTCATTTTTCCGGAATTATGCCCGAAAGTTCCGGAATTCCTCATTCAGATAGTAGACACGGCCCTTTGTGGAACCTGAATGAGGCAGATTCATAGATTTCAGCAAGTAATTTACCACATCTGGAGAGTGAATATGGAAGAATTTACGGAATTCCTGGTTAGTAATGGTGGGTTTAACTAAAAATGAGTAATCTTTAAGGGATTCTAGATGGGCATCTTTACATTTTAGTTGGCATTTCGGACATTTCCAGGTGCCATAATGATGAATCATTCTTATATTTCCACACGCTGGACAACGAACTCCTGTTAATAGTTCTTCTTCCTTAATCCCATATTTTTTCAACAAATCAAATGACTCCTGGGTAGTTCTTTTTAAAAGAAGTCTAGATATTTTTCGGGTTGTTTTCTCATCATAAAGGGGGTTTTTACATGTATGATTTACTTCATCAATGCGCTCCAATAGACTATGACCATGAACGACCTTATTAAGGGCTTGTTTGTTTTGAGGACTCGTTTTGATGATTGTAGAGGGATTGCTTATGACCACATAATAGTCAACAGGGAGATTAAAACCATTGGACCTGAGCCAATTCGTCAGTTGTTGTTGGTGCCATTTTGCTTGAGAGAGGGGATCTTGGAAGCCTTCTTCCTTATCGTTCGCAGTGCGGATTAGTTGCTTGAAAGATTCATCGAAATAGAGAGTTCCGAAGAAATTTTTACATTCAAGGATTAGGGCAAAGCGAGAGGTGAGGAGGAGAAAATCAATTTGGAAAAAGTGGTTCTTACTTGGTAGTCGGAGAGAGTGAAAAATGAAGAAATCTTTATCTGGGAGGAAGTCAAGATAATAGGATACGGCTTTTTCACCTTTGTATCCTGCTAGAATTCGAATTAAATCTTGTTGAATTTCTAGTGTTTTCGGATGGTTTTCTAGTAAACGTTGTTGTAATTTTTCGAGGAAGGTGGCTCGAATTGGCTTTGAAAGTTCTTTTAAATACAAGTGCAACACTCCTTTTTAGTGATTTTTCGGAAGTATGAGTCGTTTTTCAGAAAAAAAGTGAAAAGTTCCGGAATTAATTTGATTTTTCCGGATTTATGCCCATAAGTTCCGGAATTAGCGAAAAAACCATCATCTTTGTGATGTTATTCACTTGCTATCATATCATAATTTCAGAGGAAAATAATGCAAAAAAATGCTAGAAGATAGGTTCCTAGCATTCATTTTGTTTGATCAAAAGATTTTTTCGACCAGGGTCAAGACGATTTCAAAGAGGATTAGGATGACGATGACCCATTCGACAAAAAGGCCGCGGATCGAATGACTAATATCAGAAAAACCACCCATAATATTGTAGAGGATTTCCGTCTTATCTTTGAGAATTTTATGGCGATCGCTTAGCTCGAGGAATTCAAGCATGCTTTCATAAAAATCGTTTGCGTCGCTTATTTGCCAAGTAATATCTGGTTTGTCCAAAATCATTATATAAGAAATCGTATTGTACTCGTGGCGAATGATTTTTGCCATCGTTCTTGCCAATTCCTTGTTGCCAATCCGCAGCTTTCCTTTTTCCAACCGGTCAATCATCATTTCTAGTTTATCGTGGATTTTTTCAAGCTGTTCCTCTGTTTTTTCTAACGCCACGGATTTTGCTAAAATCGTGGAAATTAGCTCAGGGTAGTAGACCTCATAATTCGGCGCGATGACATATTCGTCGGTTAGTTCAATTGGTTCATTTTCAGTAAAATGTAGGCTGTAATCATCCATATAGCGTTCGACATGACTCAGATCAAGTTCTGGTTCAAATGAGCGAATGAACTTGAAAAAAGTAACCATGTCTTCTTCTTTTGATACGTTAATAAAAACGAGGCTACCAAAGGAGAAAACGAGAACTTGTTCCATTTCCGTAGATGACTTTTTAAGAATGCTCTGGAGAATATCTCCTTTTAGAATTAAAGGTTCTTCCCAAGTAAATTTTTTTCGTATTCCACAGTGAGTCGCAATTTTGTTCAAATTAATCTCGTTTGTAATAGCAAATGCTTTGAAGGAAATAGCTTTCATATTTCTCACTCTTTTCGGCGTATTTGTACTATCTCAATCGTATTCAAATACGCACCTGAACATGCAAAAACAAAAAGAAGTCTCGAAAAATCAAGACTTCATGAGCAATTATCGATTATCAATTTTTTCTGGATTAAGGTCATGGTTCATTAAGCGATGCATTGCCATTTCCTCAAATTTTGTACCAGGTTTTCCATAGTTGCACCATGGATCAATGGAGATGCCACCTCGTGGAGTGAATTTTCCCCATACCTCGATATAGCGAGGGTCAAGGAGTTTAATTAGATCATTCATGATGATGTTGACACAGTCTTCATGGAAGTCACCGTGGTTTCTGAAGCTAAATAAATAGAGCTTTAATGATTTGCTTTCCACGATTTTTTTATTAGGAATATAAGAAATATACATGGTGGCAAAATCGGGTTGGGATGTGATCGGGCATAGACTTGTAAATTCAGGACAATTAAATTTCACGAAGTAATCACGATCAGAATGCAAATTGTCGACCGACTCCAAAACTTCTGGTGCATAATCAAACGAGTATTTCGTATTTTGATTTCCGAGTAATGTTAAATCATTTAAACCTTGTTCTTTATTTCGACCTGACATGAAAAATCCTCCTACAATAAAAATAAACCATGCCCAATATGGACATGGTGAACGGTCATGTATCCATAGTTTTTTATAGAGGGTGTATGCTATGAACCTCTCAATTCAATTATTCCTCTTTATATATTATAGAACACTTGTCCATTTCGTCAATGCTCTTTTCAAATTCGTGTAAAATGGTGTTCAATTACGCAATCCTATGTTATGATTTTTGAAGGAAAAATAACGGAAGAGGTTCTAGCCTACCCTCTATAAAAAACTAAGAAGAACAGTCATCCTTTCTTAGGTGACTGTTTTTATTTATTCTTTCGAACTTTTTCCAAAAAATCATCTGAGGTGTTTACTTTGAGAATCATTCTATATTTGCTTTCGATTATAACGGCGAATGTCGTGACAGCAGGATTTGCACCACTTGAATTAGGGGTTTTCATTGTACCGATGGGAACTTTTTTAATCGGTGCAACCTTTATTTTTCGAGATCTAGTGCAAAACAAATATGGACGTAAAAAGACGTATATATTCATTGCCGTTGCCTTAATTTTGTCAGGGGTTGTTTCCTATCTGTTGGGAGATTCATTATGGATCGTTTTTGCGTCAGCAGTATCTTTTTTAATTGCTGAAACGACCGATACAGAAATATACACAAGATTGAAGTTGCCCATGAATCTACGTATTTTATATAGTGGATTAGTAGGTGGATTATTCGACTCGATCCTTTTTGTGGTCCTTGGTTTAAGTCCACTTGGAGCAGGATTCCTACCTTGGGAGGCTGTTCCTGCAGCGATTGTAGGTCAAGTAATTGTGAAAACGCTCATTCAAGGGTTAGGGGCAGCTTTAATCAATCCCATCCATGCGCTAGTAAAAGGTCATTCTGTCACAAATTAATATCAACAAATAAAGAGGGTGCTCCATTGTAATTGGGGCACCCTCTTTGACCTGATCCGTACTTAACGTCCGAAGCCTTTAAATCCAGGCTTGCGGAAACCAGCTGAACCAGGAGCAGGCATGTTTGGAGACATGGCACCTGCAACTTGACCAGGAGCAGGCATGTTAGGATCAAAAGCACCTGCAACTTGACCTGGCGCTGGGCCTGGTGCAAATGCACCTGCTACTTGTCCGGGCATTGGTCCAGGCATTCCTGGTCCTGGTGCAGGCATGAACGCTCCAGCAACACTAGGTCCTGGACCCATATTCATGTTTGTAGAAGTTACATTATTCACTGCAGATTGAGTTTGAGGAAAAAAGTGTTGGTTTTGAATGTTAGTATGATTTACATGAGTTGTATGAGTTGGATGAATGTGCGGCTGTACTACGTTATTAAAAGAGTGTGTTGTACAACATTTAGTCGGGTGTACAATCGCAGGTAATACTTGAGACGGCTGTTTACAATGCATAATTTATTCCCCTTTCTTTTATGATTCACTAATACAATATGTAAAGAAGGGTGAGTTCGTATTAGTACAAACACCTAATTTTTAGGGAAAAGCCATGATTTAGAGAAGATAATAACCTGAAAATGGATAAAATACGTGTCTTTTATATAATAAAAAGAATATTGACTTTATTAGATTAGAAGTTTAAGATAGGTGTAACCGGTTACATAAAAGTTCGGTTATTTTTTAAAGTCTTTGTGTAACCGGTTACACAAGAATTTTAAAATACATAAATGTGG
>NZ_HE978511.1:96581-115141 GCF_000311725.1 Robertmurraya massiliosenegalensis JC6 | reverse complement strand
ATAAATGTTTGGGGGAGAACGAAATGAAATCAAGTGTAAGAATCGTCTCACCTTGTGGAATGTTAGGGTACGGTTTTCCAAAAGATTCATTTGAGCGTGCTTTTGAACAAGAAATTCACGGAATCGTCGTTGATGCGGGATCAACAGATGCCGGTCCTCATAAACTTGGTGCTGGAGTTTCGATTGTCAGCGAAAGAGCAGTAAAGAAAGATTTAAAACTGATGATTGAAAAAGGAATTCCAAATAAAATTCCGATTATTATAGGTTCAGCTGGTGGAGCTGGGGCAAAGCCACATGTGAAGAACACGTTAAAGCTTTTAAACGAAGTACTAACAGAAGAATGCTTTTCAGCTAAAATTGCTGTTATCTGGGCGGACTTTGAGAATGACTACATTCTAGAAATGCAGAACAAAGGGAAGATAAAACCACTTACTAAGAATATTTCCCCACTAACAGAAGAAGTAATTAAAGAAACAACTTCGATTGTCGCACAAATGGGGCATGAACCTATCCTAGATGCCTTGAATGTAGGAGCAGATATTATTGTGTGCGGAAGGGCCTATGATCCTTCCCCATTTGCTTCAATTGGAATATACCACGGAATGGATGCGGGGCTCTCATATCATCTCGGAAAAATTCTTGAATGTGGCGCTCTTTGTGCCGAACCGGGGACCACGAAAGATAGCATATTAGGTACCATTTATCAGGATTCTTTTACCGTACAATCCTTAAATCCAAAACGTACTTGTACTACGACAAGCGTGGCGGCACACACCTTTTACGAGAAAGAGCATCCTTATCTTCTACATGGGCCTGGATTTATGCTTGATTTATCCGAATGTACATTTACAGAAGAATCTCATGGGGTCATTAAGGTTGCGCACAGTAAATATATCCCAAGTGAAACTTATAGAATTAAACTTGAAGGAGCAAGGAAGTCTGCGTATCGAACATTTGTTATTGCAGGTATCCGAGATCCACTCCTACTAGAAAATCTGGAAGAAGTAGAAAAAGAAGTGCTCGAACAGGTGAAAAGTTACTATCCAGAGATTTCAGAACAAGACTATCAAATAAATTTCTATCATTATGGAAAAAACGCAGTCCTTGGAGACAATGAATCAGAAGAGTTTCACGGCCATGAAATAGGTGTGATGTTTGAGGTTTTAGCTAAAACACAAGAGCAAGCAAATTCACTTTGTGCAACCCTTCGTTCGACATTTTTGCATTATGGATATGAGGGGAGAAAATCAACAGCTGGCAATCTAGCGTTTCCATTTGCCCCAAGTGATATCCCATTTGGACCAGTCTATGAATTTTCAATCTATCATTTAATGGAGCTTGAGAGGAATCCATTTCAGATGGAAATGATGGAGGTTGTCAATGATGGCTAAATTATATGAACTTGCCAAAGTATTAAGAAGTAAAAACTCCGGACCGTTCGAAGTCACCATGGATATTTTATTTGACAATCGAGATATCTATGAAAAAGTGAAACAATCGAATGTCATTACAAAAGATAGAATCGCCGAAATCTATAATATCAGTACTCGTGATATTCATCATTTAGTCTATTTCGATCCGGCACTTGGGATAAAAATAACGATGGCAAGAGATATTTCCTCAGGTACAGCTGGAGATCGAGATGTTTATGGGGCACAGCAACATGCACCACTGATGAATATTGACGTTGATTGGGAGTAGAGAAGATGAAAAAAATCGCTGTAATTGGAAGCATCAATATTGACTATTTTGTTGAAAGCAAAATTGTACCAAAGTTTGGAGAAACGGTCACCGGTGAAAACTTTTTCATGGCTTTTGGGGGGAAAGGGGCCAATCAAGCCGTTTCAGCTTCGCGTTTAGGTGGAGACGTAACACTTTTTGGCTCAATTGGCAATGATGAACAAAAAGAGGTGCTCCTCCATCATTTTATCAATGAAAAAGTCAATACTGAACATTTGAATATTGTAGATGGTGTTTCGACAGGGGCGGCATTTATTGAACTCCACAATAGTGAAAATCGTATTATTATCGTTCCCGGAGCTAATCAGTACACGAATATTAGTTATATAGAAAAAAATATAGAGCGTTTGCTAGAACATGATGTTTTCTTATTTCAAATGGAAATTCCTTTGGAAACGATTGAGTTCCTGATACCAATATTATTCAAACATCGTAAAATTATTGTTTTGGATCCGGCACCAGCTCAGCATCTTGCAGCGGATATATTAGATAAAGTCAGTTACTTAACACCGAATGAACATGAATTTGCTCTCGTACTCAATGAACAGGAGAATCAAGAAAGCGCTTTAAAAAGCTATCCTAATAAACTAATCATTACGGAGGGTGAAAAAGGAGTCTCTTTCTATAATGGAACGGAAATAATCAAGGTGCCGGCTAGGCAAACGAAAGCAGTTGATACAACAGGTGCAGGAGACACTTTTACAGGAGCTTTCACAGTAGGTATTTCAGAAGGAAAGGCGCTTGAGGAGTGCATCCGGTTTGGCACAATTGCAGCGAGTATTGCAGTTACAAAGAAAGGGGCACAAGCTGGAATGCCATATAAACAAGAGATCGAGAGTGTATTGAAAGAGGGGTGATCGATCGTGAAAAAGGTTCTAAACAAAATGCGTGAGGATTGGATTTTATATGTGATGCTTCTTCCTGGAATCGTATATTTTGTGATCTTTCATGTCGTACCGATTGTTGGGATGAAATTGGCTTTCCAAGATTATCGCATTATCGGAGAGAACACTTGGGCAGGACTTAAGCATTTTAGTATTTTATTTAGCTCTCCAGCATTTATCGATGTATTAAAAAATACCGTCATTATCAGCACGATGAAAATTATTTTTATTTTTCCAATTCCTATTATTCTAGCACTTTTAATTAATGAGGTCAGATCCGGTCCCTATCGAAAATACGTTCAGTCCGTTTCCTATTTGCCTCACTTTCTATCCTGGGTTGTTATTGCAGGGATATGGATTAGTTTTTTAAGTCCAGATGGCGGTGTTAATATCCTACGGAATTTTTTCAGCCTTCCATCCCTTGACTTTATGACAAGTAAAGACCATATCCGCTGGGTTCTTGTTTTCTCTGAAATGTGGCGAAGTGCCGGTTGGGACAGCATTCTCTATATTGCGGCGATTATGAAAATTAGTCCACATCTTTATGAAGCAGCTAAGCTCGATGGAGCGAACACATTACAGCAAATGCGTTATATTACCTTACCTGCATTAGCAAGTACGGTGGTGACCGTCTTTATTTTAAACTTAGGTTTTTTTATGAATGCAGGATTTGACCAAGTTTTCAACTTAATGAACGATTCTGTCATTAGTAAGGTAGATATTTTAGATACGTATGTCTATCGCATTGGTCTATTAAATGGTCAATATGCTTACGCCACTGCAGCTAGTTTATTTAAAGGTGTCATCGGTCTAGTACTTATTTTAAGCACGCATTTTATATCGAAAAGATTTACTGGAAAAGGTGTTTGGTAAAGGGGGGACATGATTTTGAGAAGATTTAGCTGGTCACGAAGTGTGATTTATACCATTTTATTTATCGTTACATTAGCAGTTTTAATTCCTGTATTAAATTTAGTAGCGATGTCGTTAACAGATCCTGCAAGAGTAAAAGAATTAACGGGATTGAGTGTGATTCCAAAAGGATTCTCTCTTATAAACTATGAAATCATTCTGTCCAATCCCCTGATTGTTAAAAGTATTGGAAACTCTGTCTTTATTACGCTTGTTGGAACTTTTATCAATTTATTCTTTACGGCCTTATCTGCTTATGTCCTAGCTCGAACAAATTTCGTTGGCAAAAAGGTTGTGTTGGTTTTCCTCATTGCGATCATGGTGTTTGAGCCATCGATGATTACAGAGTATTTATTAATGAAAGATCTGAATTTACTTAATACGTATGGCTCATTGATTTTGTATAAAGCAATCAATGTTTATTACTTATTTATATTAATGAGGTTTTTTAAAGAAATCCCAGAAAGCTTGATTGAAGCGGCAAGAATAGACGGTGCTGGTCACTTTCGCATTTTTACACGCATTGTCCTGCCGTTATCCAAACCTGCATTAGCAACTCTTACATTATTCTACGGTGTTTACCATTGGAATGAATACTTTCGGGCAACGATTTATATCACGGACCCGAATAAGTGGCCATTACAAGTGGTGCTACGACAATTTGTCGTGACACAGGATAATACGACGATGCTCGCAGGATTGAACCTATCTCCTGAAATGCTTGCTAGTCTAGATTTTGCTTCCTTGCAAGCAAGTACGATTATTGTTGCGATTATTCCTTTATTACTGCTATATCCACTTATTCTTAAATATTTCACGAAAGGAACAATGGATGGTGGTGAAAAGGATTAATAATGCTTCTACTTTTATTAGAAGAAGCACTTTAACATCTATGATAAACGAAACGATTTTACTAATTTATTTAGGGGGTTTTAAGAGATGAAAAAGTTTAGTTTATGGTTGCTTGCTCTACTTGTTATGGGAGTGTTAGCTGCATGTAGCGGAGACACAGATGAAGTAGCAGAAAAGAAAACAACTGAAGATGGTAAAACCATTATTAAAGTAGCATTTAAGGATGAGGGACCATCAAATCCAGTAGCAGTTCAATATTATGAAAAATTAGCAGAAAACTTAAAGAAAGATAAGGATTTGGATGTCCAATTTGAGTTAGTGGAAGTTGCACAAGGTGATTATGCTGAAAAGTTAAACCTTTTATTAAATAGTGGAGAAATTCCTGATTTGATTTACTTCCAAGGTGGCGATCAACAAATCGCAAACCAAGATCTATTAGAGGATTTACGACCATATGTAGAAAAGTCTGAGTATTTAAAAGATATTATGCAGCCGCACAATGTTTCACGACTTGAAAACTACCCATATTTACTTTGGGTAAAATCGATTGATTATAAAGTTCCTGTTGTAAGAAAAGACTTATTAACGGATTTAGCTACTTCAGATGCCTTATTTGCAGATCCAACTCCTGAAAATTACAAAGCGTTTTTTAAAGAGTTGGTCGATAGTGGAAAAGTTGATTATTCAACAACTGTAGCTGGTGACATTAGTGAATTAAATTTTATTTTTGATATGGCTTTCGGAATTAATCAAACATGGTTAAAAACGGACGATGGTTATGTCTTTAAAAAGGTGTCAGAACAGGAAAAAGAAAAGCTTGCGTTTTATCGTGGATTATACGAAGAAGGGCTTCTTGATTCCCAATATTTAACTAAACAGTGGGATACAAAGGAAGATGCTTTTTATAATGGAGAAGCAGGGGTCATTGTAGGAACAAATGGAAAGGTGATTGATTTCTATAATAGTAGAGTGAAAGAAGTAAATGGCGATGGAGCTGAATTAGCGATTCTACCTCCAGCAAAAGGAGAATACCAAGGTTTTGGCGCTTCTGATATTACAAAAGAGTCTAGAGGTCTTGCCATCTCAGCTTTATCACCGAATAAGGACCTTGTATTTGAGATTTTAGACTATTTAGCAAGTCCTGCTGGACAACAATTTGACCGATTAGGTTTCGAAGGAGAGCATTATAATATTGTCGATGGTCAAATTGAGTTAACAGAGAAATATTACGCAGAATGGTATGCACGTTATTGGGAGCCAGTGGAAATGAATTTTGATACACCTATAAGCGAGAAGACACCAATGTTAAGTGAACCAGCGATTGAGTCTCAAGAATTAGCAAGTAGCTATTTTGCAGAGGACAATGCCTTCATTATTCCTGAGGAATATATTGCTCAATGGGATGCGATGGAAAACCTTTATAGAGAATACTCTGCTGATATCATTACAGGGAAATTATCGATTGATGCCTTTGATGAATTTGTTCAAAAATGGAATGACGCAGGTGGAGAGGCGTTAACAGAGCTAGCAAACGAAACGATTAAGTAAGGGGTCGGTGGACATGAATTTTAAAGAGAAAGTGAAAGGGGTATTGATTTCTACGGCACTAGGTGATGCACTTGGTGCCCCTGTTGAAAAATTAACCTATCAAGAGATCAAAGATCACTATGGTCGAGTAGAGTCGTTAAGGACGAAATGGTATAAGGAAGATCTCGGCTATGATGTGAATAAGGGGAAGAAGCGAGGAAATGGGATTGTTACTGATGATACGTTAATGACCATTGCCCTCTGCAATGTCTATAACATTGAAAAAAGACATTTAGATGCTTATGATATGGCCAATGAATTCGTGAAAGAAATTGCATTTCGTAAGCGATATATTCCTGAATTTGATCGAGAAGATATGATAATTGAGCGACTTTTCTATCCGGAAAAGCATATCTTTCTCCGCCATACACTTGCGAATTGCGAACCGCGTGAAGGTGGTCATGGCAATATGATTAATTGTGGAGCTGCGATGTATATTGCTCCAGTTGGAATCGTTAATGCCGGAAATCCAAAGGCTGCTTATGATGAAGCGATTCTATTTGCGATGGGTCATCAAACCAGCTATGGATTAGAAGCTGCAGGAGTTCTAGCGGCATGTGTAGCCAAAGCATTTGAAGCAGATGTCACAGTGGAAGCAATCATTGAAACAGCAATCGAACTGGCAAAGGATGGCACAAAAGAAGCCATTATAGCAGTTACAGAAGTTGCTAAAAGAGCCAAAAATGAAAACGCTTTAACTGATGATGTTGTATCTGCATTTCATGATGCACTCAAGCCTTTTTCACCAATGGGGGATGACGTATCAAGGAAACTCGAGAAGGTTGGGATTCCGTCCAATCACTATGCTCCAAGTAGACTTGGCTCGATTGAGGAACTTCCCCTTGCATTAGGATTTATTGTTTTTAATGACGGAGCCTATTACAAATCAATTTATGATGGAATCAATTCTGGAAGAGATACCGATTCAATTGGTGTCATGATTGGCGTTATATTAGGAGCGATGCATGGTTCTTCTGTCATTATGAATGAGGATGTCGAATTATTACAAACTGCTAATCAATTAAACTTTGCTCAACTTACTGACAAGTTTTCTGAAACGGCAAAAAGAATTATCGAAAATGATTTAGAGAAAATGGAAAAAGTAAAGCAAATTCTTTTATAATGGGAGGTATTTTATGGTGGTACCAAACGTTTACTTACAAAAGGTATATGCTGGATTTTTAGGAATGAACGCTGGTATCCGATTAGGTGCTCCCGTCGAACCGACCGAATGGACACCTGAGATGATCCGTGATGTGTACGGAGAAGTGAATGGATACTTAAAGAATTATAAAATATTTTCAGCAGATGATGATGCAAACGGTCCAGTCTTTTTTATCAGAGCATTATTAGATGATGCGGTCGATCGGGAACTTACACCACAAGATGTGGCTAATGCTTGGCTCAACTATACAAGAGAAGACATCGGCATGTTTTGGTGGGGCGGTGATGGAATTAGTACCGAGCATACTGCCTATTTAAACTTGCTGAGAGGGATTCCTGCGCCGAAGTCTGGGGCGGCAGAAACGAATGGGTTAATTATGGCAGAACAAATCGGTGGGCAAATCTTTATTGACACTTGGGGCTGGCTGTGGCCGAATAATCCAACTAAAGCTGCAGACTATGCGGAAATAGCCGCAAGTGTCTCTCATGATAAAAATGGTCTTTACGGTGCGCGATTTATTGCGGCATGTATTGCAAGTGCTTTTACTAATAAAAATATCGCTGATATTATCGAGAGTGGCTTAGCTGAAATTCCGTCTGACTCTACCTATGCAAAAGTGGTTCACGCTGTACGGGATTATCACAAAAGACATCCAGATGATTTTTGGAAATGCCGCTCCTATTTGGAGAAGGAATGGGGCTATGATAAATATACAGGTGTTTGCCATATCATTCCGAATGCAGGAGTTTGTGTCTTAGCTCTTTTGTATGGAGAAGGGGATTTATCACGGACCATTGAAATTGCTACTGCTTGCGGATGGGACACTGATTGTAACGCTGGTAATGTTGGATCCATTGTAGGAACGTTGGTTGGACTAGAAGGAGTAGCGGCAAAATATCGTGACCCTATTAATGATACGATTGTGACATCTAGCGTTTCGGGTTACTTGAATATTTTGGATATTCCTACCTTTGTCAAATCATTAGCATTGTTAAGTTATCGAGTACGAGAAGAAGTACCACCACAATGGTTAATTGAAAGCTATAAGGAAGAGGAAATATTCTTTGACTTTATTCTTCCTGGTTCGACCCATGGGATCCAAACGAATCTGCCTTTTAAAACGATTTTAAAAGCAAATGACGGCATGGGTTTCAAGTCCCCTGGGAAGCTTGAAATCGTCTTTGATCGAATGTATGAAGGGGATAAAAGTAGAGTATTTTATCAAACCTTTTACCGTCGAGAAGAGTTTAATGATGAGAAGTATAAACCGACTTTTGCCCCGAAAGCCTATAGTGGTCAAACTGTTTCAATGCAACTATATTTAGAGAAATATCAAGGAAGTGAAGTGTTTATCACTCCCTATATTCGAACTACTTTTCGTAAAGAAATCGTGGAACTTGATAAGATTCAACTAAAGGAGCAAGCTTGGCAAAAGATTGAATTTACAATTCCAGATACAGAAGGTTCGTTTGCAGATGAAGTTGGGTTTATGATTGAAAGTCCATCTTCTTTGACGAATCGTTGCTTCGGAAAGCTTTACTTAGATGAATTTCATATCTTTGGTTCATCAAGCTATGAGATCGATTTTTCGAAACAAGCGATTGAGTTCAAAAGCGTGACTCCTTTTGCCCATCATCGTGGAAATTGGAGTTTAAAAGATGGACGGATGATCGTGGAGAGTGATACAGATTGTGCTTCTTTCACAGGTCATTATTATTCAAAGGATGCTGTCATTCGTACTACATTCATTCCTACAAAAGGACAACATCACGCACTCGTCTTTCGTGCACAAGGAACACAACGGTATTATCAAGTTGGTTTCGATGGAGAAGGGAAAGTATCTCTTCACACTCAAAATTTTGGTTTACACTGTTTAAAAACGGTTGAATATGGATGGAAGATTGGACAACGATATGTATTTGAAGTGGTAGTTCGTGGAGATGAGATTGTATTTTCTATCAATGGTGAAAACATTCTAAATTACACAGATTCAACATGGTCACATGGTATGCTTGGAATCGCTCTGTCACAACCTGGTAGCTGTATCATTGAAAAAGTGGAAGTGAGAGAATCATAGTCAGTTTATGGGTGATTTCATACATGAATCACCCATAGCTCTTCTATAAAACTAGGAAAAGCGCACGAACATCTTTTTCACCAACATTAAATTGTGTTAACATACAAGTATTAAATCGGTTAGGAGACCACTCGTGAGTAGAAAAAAAGTGACAATTAGAGATATTGCAAGAGAATCTGGCGTTTCTATCGCAACAGTATCCCGATATATCAATAAAGTCAGCTATACAAGTCCTGAAACAGAAAAGAAAATTCAGAAGGTACTAGATAGGTTTGATTATACTCCGAATGCGATAGCTAGAGGATTAGCGAAGCAGAAATCTCATACGATAGCATTTATTACTCCAGATATTACAAATCCGTTTTTTCCAGAACTCGTAAAATCGATTGAAAATGAAGCAAGAAAAATGAACTACAGTCTTTTACTCATCAATACAAATGAGCAAGATTTACACACGATTGATTTTTGGAATAACTTTAAAAGTCGATATATTGATGGCTTTATTTTGGCAGAATCCGAATTAAATCATGATATTCGAGGCTATTTAAACGAGATCAATATTCCTTTTGTCGGAATTGACCGGGCAGTATTTTCTGAAAAATATCACTCTGTAACTGTAAACAACCTCGAAGGAGCCCTGATGGCTGCAAATCATTTAGTCGAAATTGGCTGTAAAAAAATTGCTCATATAAGTGGTCCGCAAACTCTTTATCCTGCCATTGAAAGGATGAATGGGTATAAAAAAGTAATGGAACACGTGAACTCTACTGCGATTATTTATGAAGGAAAATTTACATTGGAGAGTGGGGCAGAACAGACAGAAAAGCTGCTCCAAGACCATCCGGATATCGATGGGGTATTCTATGCGAATGATTTAATGGCTATCGGCTCTCTTAAAGCATTTAAGAAGCATCATATTGACATTCCCAATGATGTAGCGATACTAGGATTTGATGGGATTCAACTTACAGAGATTGTCTATCCAGAAATTAGTACAATCAAACAGCCTGTTGATAAAATAGGAGAGATAGCCACCAATCATTTAATCGCATTAATTGAAAATCATGATCAACCGATAAAGGAAACGGTTCTACTAGATGTAGAATTAGTGAAAAGAAAATCGACGAATAAACATTAAAAAACTTGGCATATTGCCAAGTTTTTTCGATTACCTATTCATCCTGTCCTAAGACTAAGCAAGCAAAATAAACCGTGGAGACTTGATGATAGTCTTTGAGGTTAATGCCTGTTTTCTCAGTAAAACGGTCGATCCGATATTGGAGTGTGTTGCGATGGATGTACATTTTTTTTGCCGTAAGTGATACGTTGAGGCTATTTTCGATAAAGATTTTAATCGTTTTAAGCAGCTCTGGTTCTTCCTTAAAAAGGGAAAAATTTTCAACCAAGGTTCGTTTCAACTGATTGGACATTTGTTCTACCAGCATGACAGGAAATACCTTTTCAAAACGGTAAATTCGTTCAGATGGTAGGGTTTCGATTCCTTCTTTAAACCATTTTCTCTCCAATAAAAAGTGTTCTGGGAAAGCTTCATCGACTTCATAAGTCTTCCCAATATATAGGGACATTTGGATAAATAAATCTGACTCTAAATTAGAAATGATCGAGTCGAGCTCAATCTCTGTCGTGGAATCAGTACTCATTTCTTCTAAAATGACTCCATTTAATTCTTCAATCCAAACGATCGAAACATTTGAAATAAAGGAGTTTTGTAAGGCTGACTCTACCTCTTGTTTGTCCCATTCTAATTTCTTTATAGTAAAATGAAGCATGCGCATTAGACTATTTTTAGCCTGAAAAGGAATTTCTCCATTTGAAAGTAAGAAATCATGCCAGCTTTGATTATGTGTTGGTCGTGAAGCAGGGTCATATATATGATACATTGTTTTTAAGAGTGCCAGTTCTTTACTTGAAATCTCATTCTTCGGTATTCCAAGCCAATCATTATTGTCATCTGTATGGAGCCAAAAGTAGTCTCCATATGCGTGGAAATCGGGAGTAGATGGGAATAAAATGGACTGTACATATAATTTATGTATTTTTTTAAACATGAAAACTCTCTCCTTTCCCGTCTATACACATCATAACATAGGGAAGGAGAGATGCAGTGCCTTTGTTAACTTTTCTCTAATTATTCTTTGCTTGTAAGCGACCTTTTCACAAATCGTAATAAAAACGAGAAAGCCTTTCTCATTCCTCCGTTTCATCCCAGTAAAAAGTATTTGCGCTTGTTCAATAAATTCATTTAGTGTGAGGACTCCTATATGTTCTTCATATTTCCTGAGAATAGTTAATTCTGTATGTAATGAATGAAGGACCTCTTGATTACGCCTGATCGCATAGCCACTCATCCATGCCATAATACTTCCGAATGAAACTAAAGATTGAACACCAATATTCATTCCTTGTTGCTTCATATCCCAATGCATCAACCATGAGATTCCGACATTATAAAATGCAATGAGTAAGATAAAGGTTATCAATAGGGCAAAGGAGTACATCGTTCGGACGATCATGGAAATTAGCCCGATAAAAGCCATGATAATAAGCATTGCGATAAAATAAGGGAATGTTTCTAAAAAAAAAGCACCCATGATAATGGCTGCAAAGAGCCCGATATAAACAAAAATTTGGTTTGTTAGTTTATGCATTGGTAACCCTCATTTTATTCGATTTATACGCTCCCAGATGGTACAATTTAATTAATCATTAGTATGATCATCCTTTTGGATGTTGATGATGGTAGTTTTTTGCTAAAAAAAAGACGACTCATCACTTCCTACGTAAAGAAAGTAATGAATCGTTCTTTTTATATAGCGAAAACATGATTATCAATCGTTTTGACAATTTGACGAGAGCGTATCCAGTCATCAGTAGCAATATCTGGATTATAAAAATAAATCGCATGGTTTAAACGATCTGGGCTTGTTATCGCTTCTTTAACCGCTTTAATCGCTTCTTCTGAGGCCGGCTGTTCAATCTCTCTATTTTGAACAGGAGAAAAAGCGTAAGCATGGCCAACTTTTTCATAAATGACATCAGAAATATTATTAGGAAATTCACTTGAATCGACTCGATTTAGTACGACTGTAGCGACAGCAACTTTTCCTTCATATGATTCGCCTTTTGCTTCGGCTTCTACTAATCGAGCAAGCAAGTCTTTTTCTTCATTTGAAATATGTTTACCGAAAGTTTCTTTTAAAATTTCTTCATTGACTGGTTTGTCAGGATTTTCGAATGCTGGAGCATCCGGTTCCTTCGCAAATGTAACGCCACTTTGTGTGCCAATAAATACAAGAGTAGCAACAGTTGCTGCTACAAGCTTCTTATAGATGTTATTCATGCTGCTACCTCCTTTTTTTTCACGACCTACTAACCTTAACATAGCCTGTCCTTCCTGTTTAAGAACAGGAAGATGACATTTCTTCTTAATTTGATAAAAAAGGTTTCAATTTCAATAGAAATATGACAAAGGACCCGACATATAGTCATAAAGGAGCCAATATTTATAGAAAGGAGGGAGAAAGTTCCATAAATGTTCTTTTTATCTGGTTTGTCCATTTGAAACAAGCAAATAGACCTATAAATACTCACAAAGTGGAAAGCGAGAACGCTACTTTTCTCATATAGTCCTTTGCTAAAATATCATGGTAGAGTAAGGGATAGTCTTAAATATTTGAATCAATCGACTTAAAAATAAAAAAATACATTCTTCGGAGGATGCTATGAGTTTAGAAGATATGTTAAAGAGCAAACAATACTTTGAACAATTTCTTAGTGAATATAAATATGAAAATCCAATGGAAGTTCTCGGCGAGTTGTTGATGGAGGAGCAAGGGAAAGAAGCGCCTGAATTATCGGATATTCGCTATGCACAAGGGGAACTTTATTATCACTATAAAGATTTTGAAGCTGCCATTTATAAATGGGAAAATGTCAATCATGAGTTAACTTGTTGGGCAAAAAAAATATGGCGGATGCCTATGTTGAGCTCGGCTTGTTTTCTGAGGGAGAAAAACTTTATACGTCGATTGTGACTGATTCTCTCGTTCTAAATTCTGAAATCGGTTTGCAGCTGTTTTCTCTCTATACAAAGCTTGGCAATATGGAAAAGGCTGACCATATTATTAAATGGGTCGTTTCAATTAATCCAGATTATCCTGAAGTGACGGAGATTGCCAGGGGATTTTATGAAAAGAATGAGGACTGGAAGAGTGCTGTAGATCTAGCTGTTCAAGAGGGGAAGAGGCAAAAATCTATTCAGTGGTTTTCAATATTAAATTCGTATGTCGTTGATGGTCATACGAAAGATTTACAGCCTGAGTATTTTGAGGATAGCCTACTCGTTCTAAAAGAATTCAACCAAAAGTATTTCGAACAATTACTTTCTTCTTTATGGAAAAGGTATGAGAGCAATGGTGAATTTTTAATTTGGGTAAGCAGTGTAAATCAACTATTTAATAAAATGGAAGCAGAAGAACCGGAAGAGTGGCATGAATCGAAGCAATTATTCCGAGAAGTATTCTTTTCCTTAATTAATGGTAAATACTTAATTAAAGACATTGAAAACCTTGTACCGGATGTATTCAAAAATTGGCTAAGAGTCGCAGATTCTGCTGTCCTTCCACTTATTTATGGGGGAATATTAGCATGGAATGATTATTTCCCAAGATCTTTAAATAGAGAAATGCTTGAAAAAGCGGAAGCGTTTATAAGTCGTGAACCAGTTTCTACTCACTCATTGGAAGAGAGCATTGAGCTTTTATTTGATATCATCAAATGGGGCGAGGAAGAGTCGATTGCAATGTCCGAACTACTCCAGTGGAATGGAAAAACATTGCACTTTGAGAGAGAAGAAGATGTTAACACGTTTTTATTAGATTTTGATGAAGTAGAACGTTATGAAATTTTATTACAATTTGTTCGTAAATTGTTGGATAAATTATTAGAAAAGAAAGAAGAGCAAAAACAAGAACTACAAAACAATATTAATTGGCATAAGGAAATCCTTTCAAAATTAAATGGGGCTGTTCATCAACTGGATGATCTCAAATTTGGCAAAAGCAAGGTAATTAAGAAGTCATTTGTGATGAATAAAGAGGACATTAAAGAAACGGTTCAGTCAAAGTTACCTGAAATATTAAAGAGTTGCTCTGACTTGGTGACAGAAGAAAGTGACTTTAAGAAACTTCATATTGATATCAATGATGTAATGAATGAAAGAGTGCAACAATTTTTATATGAAACGGTACAGCCATTGTTTAAAAAGAAATTTCAGAGCTGGGTAAAGAAATCAGAACTTGAATTTATCGAAAGTAAGAAATTTTTGGAAGAGATGACAGATGGATTGAACCAATTAGTTGGGTCAGAATTGCTGAACATGGAATGTGACTTTCAGGTCCTTAATGATTGGAAACGTGACATGGAACGAATGACTAATTTCGTTGCTTATGAGAGAGAAAATTTCTTTTTGCGATTTACACCGTCGCAATTTTTACTAAAAAGTGCTGGTAAGCTATTAGGAGGACTTTCTCAAAATAAAGGTTTTTTAGCGAACCAATATAAAAAGCATATTGAAAATGAAGATTTTCGAGAAGTGACAAAAATGATTGTAAACCGCTTTTTACAACAGCTTGAAATATTTGAACGCTCATTGGATCGAGATATTGCCATGTTTTTCGAAAATCCGGTTCATGTGTTACAATCTACTGTTGAGCACATGACAAGTGAGAAGGAACAATACGAACAAGAACTACAATCCTTGAAATCCAATCCGGAAAAATTCTATGACCCAATGATTTTGTTTCAAATTCGACATCGTCAATTTGATTGGTTAAATATAGGGAGCTACGTGAAAAATGAGTAATGAAAAAGGATAGATTGGATGTGAAGATCCAATCTATCCTTTTTGTTGTGAATTATTTGCTTCATAAGCAAGTAAGCGTTCTTGGTTTTCTTCTACACTTTGTACTAGTAACGTATTATTTTGCAATTCAAATACTTTTTTTGATTGTTCTATTGATTGCCTCGCTTCATCAAATTTTCCCAATCTTACAAGATTCTCTCCACGCTGATAGAGGAATTCTCCGAATATATAGAGAGTATCTGATTCATTACAGAGCTTTATTCCTTTTTCACAATAGGTTAATGATTCTTCGAACTTTCCGATATCAGTTAGTAGTTGTGATAGGCCGAATAAAAGTCTAATTTCAATAGCCGTACTGCTTAATTTTGGCACTTCTTTCATTTTAGCTAAAGCCTCTCTAAACATTTGCTCAGCTTCCTCATACAACCCAATTTCTCTTCTAATTGCTGCAATACTATTTAATATTTCAATTTCCTGTTCAGTGAAATAGAGTTTATCATGGGTTATTTGTAGCGCTTCATTTAAGATATTAAACGCCTTATTTGAATCTTTATCAATGTAATGAACACAGAGGGCCTCATGCCAGAGAATAAATTGTAAGTTTTCTTTATCTTGATAATAGGGGTGCTTTTTTTCAGAAAGCACAGTAGGATACAAATTAACATAGTCTCGTTTTCGTATTAATTGCCGTATATATTTTTTACTATCAGTGATGTAGTTTACTTTGTGTGAGTCTTGCATTTCGAAAAAATAATTCATGTTTACGCCTAATTTTGTCGCAATTTGATTTAGAAGCAGTGCAGAGGGGTTATAATTATTTTTCTCTATATTCGAAATTTGCGCTTGATTACATATTCCAGAAGCTAATTCCTTCTGACTTAATCCCACTGCTTGTCTAAGTTCTTTTATCTCTTGGCCAAGGCTAAACACTTTCAAATCTTACACCTCTTAAAAACAAATTCACTAATTTTCTCCTAATAGTTCAATTTCATTTTCTTTCACTAGCTTAACATATGATACATTGTCTTGGAGCTGATAGATGAGACACGCTTTATTAAATGCTTGCTTTGCTTTATTTATATTACCCAATTTAGCATGGTTTTCACCAGTTTGATATTGAAAATTCCCCAGGAGGTACAAAGTTTCCATTTCATCACAAAGGCTAATACCTTTTTGACATAGCTTAATCGATTCTTCAAATCTTCCCGTTTCTGTATATAATTGAGCTAATCCAAATAATCTTCTAAGTTCGATGGTGTTATCTGTTAATTTAGGGATATGCTTCAAAAGTTTGTATGCTTTTTTGAAATTTTCTTCAGATTTATCATATATCTTTAATTCTTTTTGTAATATTGCAAGACTATTTATGAGTTGAATGTCAATTTCTTTATAAAATTCATCTTTTTGATATGGATTAATCTGAAGTCCTTTTTTCAAGAGTTTTACTGCTTCTTTAGATTCATTTTGCACGTAATGAAGACAGATTGCTTCATGCCAGATAAGAAATTTTAAATTTTCTCCATCTTGGAATAGAGGATTTCTCTTTGTCTTTATTATTAGTTTTTGAAGTTCACTATATTTTTTTTGTTTCTTTAGGTTCCAAACTTGATCCTTTATTTGATTAATAAATTCTAACTTATGAGATTGTTGTATTTCAAAAAAATAATTCATGTCTACACCAAGTTTTTTCGAAATTTCATTCAGAATTAGTGCAGATGGAATTTCATCGTTTTTTTCAATCTTGCTAATTTGAGCTTGAGAGCATATACCTGAAGCGAGTTCCTTCTGACTTAAACCAGCTCTTTTTCGTATATTCCTCAACGATTCTCCAAAAGGCAAAAACTCCATTCGTTTACCCCCTTTACACGAATAAACGTTTTACTATGAATATTATACTAGTAACTTGTTTTATTCGATTAATAAAAATTGAACATAAGGTGAAAGAAATACTTTTTGAGCATATTCTATCATAAGAATACTCGTTTTCGTAGTTTCTTTGACCTAGCTAAAGTAATGGTATTAATAAAGTTTCTATAGGGAATATTTACAAAATAATGACATTTATGAAGAATCCCTTTTTTGAAACTATACGTATGCTATGATGATACTGATCAATAAGTAAAAATTAGGGAGTAAATGTCTCCTTAATTTTATCATTTTATTTGTGAAATGTTGAGCATATTTTTCAAAGGAGGAAGAAGAATGAGCATTTATTATGTACCAAGTACCAATCTAATGGGAAGAGGTTGCCTTAAAGAGCTTGCGCCACTTGTTGAAGAATTAGGGTACAAAAAAGCTTTAGTTGTTACGGATAAATTCCTAAATCAATCAGGAATCGCAGGAAAAGTGTTAGCTGAATTGGATGCTATTAAGCTTGATTATTTTATTTTTGACGATGTTAAAGCAAACCCGACTATTGAAAATGTGTATGCTGGTCATGATGTATTAAAAACGCAAGCTTGTGATTTTATTATCTCAATTGGTGGTGGTTCTCCACAGGATGCTGCAAAGGCAATAGGGCTTTACGCAACCAATGGAGGGGATTTACGAGATTATGAGGGAGTAGGGAAGACGAAATTGAAGTCAATGCCAATTGTGGCAGTTAATACGACAGCAGGAACTTCAAGCGAATTTACGATTAACTATGTTATTACCGATAAAGAAAGAGAAATTAAAATGGTTATGGTTGATAAAAATAGTCTCGTTACAATTTCGGTAAATGACCCAGAGTTAATGGTTGATAAACCAGCGGATTTAACAGCTGCTACAGGGATGGATGCGTTAACTCATGCCATCGAGGCAATTGTGACACCAGGTGCATATGCGGTTACCGATGCTACAGCACTGGCAGCTGTAGAAATGGTCTTCAACTATCTCCCAAGAGCAGTAAAGACATGATATTGAAGCTAGAGAACAAATGGCATATGTCATGTTCCTAGGTGGAATTGCCTTTAATAATGCTGGACTTGGGTTTGTCCATGCAATGGCTCATCAGCTTGGTGGAGTCTATGATTTGCCACATGGTGTATGTAATGCGATGCTTCTACCGATTGTAGAAAGGGAAAATGCTAAACGTGACCCAAGAAAATTCAGAGCCATTGCAAAAGCAATTGGTATTGATATACATGAAAAAACAGATGAACAATGTGCGACTGAAGTGATCGAAGCAATTAAGCAATTATCAATCGAAGTAGGGATTCCAAGTAAGCTATCAGAACTAGGTGTTACCGAGGTAGACTTAGATAAGCTTGCGACAAACTCTTTAATGGATGCTTGTGCACCAGGGAATCCATTCCAGCCAACGAAAGAAGAAGTCATCTCTATGTTTAAGGAAATATTGTAAAAATGTATTTGGAATAGAAAATAAATGCTCGATCCTGCAAAAAAGATGAGCAAGGAAGATTTCTATCAGGATGATAAACAAAGAAGAGGACACCGGCGTTGGTGTCCTCTAGTTCG
>NZ_HE978511.1:81042-95333 GCF_000311725.1 Robertmurraya massiliosenegalensis JC6 | reverse complement strand
TCCAATCATAATATACGTTATTTTCCCAATTGCCTCTGAATGATCATGCCATGCTTTGTGCGTGAAATGAGTATCTGTAGACACAGAGTATACTTCAACGCCAAGATCCTTTAATGTTGCATATTCATTTTGAAGATCTTCAAGTTCAGTAGGGCATACGAACGTGAAATCTGCGGGATAAAAGCAAACAACACTCCATTTCCCTTTAAAGTTTTCTTCACTTACTGTGATAAAATCTCCATTGTGATACGCTTGCGCTGTGAAAGGTAATACTTCTTTTCCAATTAAAGACATGTTAAATCCTCCAATATGTAATTATTTTGAATTATTATTCGTAACAAATTATAACCAATTCATTATGCAAATCATTATTTGATTATAATTATTCAAATTCAAAGTGTTATTATTAAATATATTGTAGTACTTTGTCAACCCTCATCTTAACTCCATGAAGTTCATTCAGACAGACAACACTATTATCGACGGTTTCTTCAAGAAACATACTTCTTGAAAAAAATTAATTCATTCTCTGTTTAAACGTATAGATATTTTTCTAGACTAATAATTTACTGTTGTAAAATTGCATCGATTGTATCAAAAATAATGTAAGCGTTTAATTAATTAACTTTCAATTTACGTGTATTTTCTTTAAATACTTTGTTTTACTTATACTTATAGTAAATAAATATTTTAATCTATCAAAAATTCTGATAAACTATTATTAAATAATAATTTATCCAGAATTGATGGGAGGAGAGATAAAACTCATCGTTTCTGCGAATATAGGAGTCAGATAAAAATGAGCTACGGAGAAAAGAAAACAGACGTGATCTTAATTGGTGCTGGAATTATGAGTGCAACACTAGGAACGATTTTAAAAGAGTTAGCTCCAGAGTGGAACATTACCGTATTTGAGAAACTAGCAGCACCAGGTGAGGAAAGCTCTAATGAATGGAATAATGCAGGGACTGGCCATGCAGCATTATGTGAATTAAACTACACAGTAGAAAAACCTGATGGCACAGTAGATATCAAGAAAGCGATTAAGATTAATGAACAATTTAGAATTTCCATGCAGTTTTGGACGTATCTCGTCAAAAAAGGGTTACTACACAATCCGCAAGACTTTATCCGAGCATTGCCACATATGAGCTTTGTGCAAGGAGAAGAAAACGTTTCATTTTTACAAAAACGTTTTGAAGCGCTATCAAACCATCCGTTTTTCCAAGGTATGGAATTTTCAGATGATCCTGAGAAGTTGAAGGAATGGGTTCCAGTTATCATGGAAGACCGTGAGATAACGGAACCAATTGCAGCAACGAAAATTGATTCAGGCACGGATGTTAACTTTGGTGCTTTAACGCGCATTCTGTTTGATCATTTAAAGAGTCAAAACGTACAATTAAACTATCAACATACTGTAAAAGATATGAATCGTACGAGTGACGGCAAATGGAAACTGACAGTAAAAAATGAAGCAACCAGCACTGTTGAACATCATGTTGCCAACTTTGTTTTCATCGGTGGTGGGGGAGGTAGCCTTCATTTATTACAGAAGTCTGGGATTCCAGAAGGTAGGGGAATTGGCGGTTTTCCTGTAAGCGGATTATTTATGGTTTGTAATAATCCAGAGGTGGTTGAAAAACATCATGCAAAAGTGTATGGAAAGGCGAAGGTCGGTGCACCGCCTATGTCTGTTCCTCATTTAGACACACGCTTTATTGATCATAAGAAATCATTGTTGTTTGGACCTTTTGCTGGTTTTTCACCTAAATTTTTAAAAACAGGTTCCGTGTTTGATTTAATTACATCGATAAAACCTAATAATTTTTTAACGATGCTGACCGCAGGCATGAAAGAAATCCCTTTAACGAAGTATTTAATACAGCAAGTGTTGTTAACGAAGGAGCAACGGATGGAAGAACTTCGTGAGTTTATCCCAAATGCAAAAACTGAGGACTGGGATTTAATTGTTGCTGGACAACGGGTACAGGTGATTAAAGATACAGAAGCTGGCGGAAAAGGTACGCTCCAATTTGGAACGGAAGTCATTCATTCTGAAGATGGTTCCATTGCGGCCCTTTTAGGTGCATCCCCAGGTGCATCTACAGCTGTTCATGTAATGCTTGAAGTGATCACGAAATGTTTCCCCGATTTTACAGATAGATGGGACGAAAAAATCAAGGAAATGATTCCATCCTATGGTAAGGTATTAGGAAATGAGCCAAGATTGCTACAAGAGATTCATGATTCAACGACGGAAGCTTTAGGATTAATAAAAAAGCAAGAGCCAAAAATTAAAATTGAAGATCGAGAGTTGCAGGAAGTTTAACAGCTATTAAATATAAGAGAAAAGACAGGAAGTCTTTATAGACGACTTTCTGTCTTTTTATATTGTTATCTATGCCATTCTGTGATATTAAGATATATTTATGAGATGAGAACTAATTGACTGAAATCCAAACCTTTTCTTGTTATGGAAAAATGAAGAGGAAAAAGCCCTGTGCGAGAGAAAGGGTTGCATATATGGAGAAATTCTTTGTCCGGATTAATTTAATAATCACAAGAACCTTTTTAGGGTAAGGTACATTAGGAGCTTTAAAAATTTTATTCTAGCAAATTTAATTGAAAATTCTATATTGAAATGTTTCAGCTTAAGTAAGTAACGAGGTGAAGGGCTTGTCTAAGAAGAGAAGTATAGTCGTTGTATCTTATATGAAAAATACATTACATACATTATTAAAACAATTAAATGAGATTGGTTTAATGGAACATTTTGATATTGAAGGTGTTACGGTTGAGCAATTAGAAACCTCAATTATCAAAAGAAATGCGCTTGTACTTGTTTCTAGTGAAATTGTTTACACAATGGTTAAGCCTTATCTTGATGAAGAAACTCCGTATATCATTACAACCAGAACCATAAATTATGCAAATTTACGAGAAATATTAGAAATTCCCAAAGGAACAAGAGCATACTTAGTAAGCGATTTAAAACAATCAGCTGAAGAGACAATAAGTATTTTAGAAGAGACGGGCATCGAACTTGAACTTGTACCATATTATCCACAAAAAAGAGCAGATGAAAGTATTAGCATTGCTATTACACCTGGCGAACCCCAATTTGTTCCTAAAACTGTAACGAAAACGATTAATATTGGAAGTAGATTAATTGATATTTCTACGCTTATTGAAATATTTAACTTTTTTCAAATATCACCTTTTTCAGCTAAAGCTCACCTATCAGCTAGATTTATGCAGTCAGTAATTCACTTTTCGAAAGAGTTAAGCAACGAAATCTTTCGTTCAACTCTTCTGCAGAAAAGTCTAGACAGCATTGTCCAAAATATTGATGATGCCGTGTTGGTTTATAATACTGAAAATGAGATTGAAGTATTAAATAAAGCAGCGATGGACTATTTGAATTTATCTTCACAAGTGCAGAAGCAAAATATTAATATTATGAATCCACTTTATTATCAGACGATAAAAAATCTGTCGGTTGGACAGGAAAACTTTGTTGAAATTAACGATATTACCTTTTACATGAGAAAAAAGAGAATTATGGTTGACGATCAAATCTATTCGACACTAATTATTTTTCGTGAAGCTAGGGACTATCAAAAAATCGAACATGATTTCCGTTTTAAGGCTAAGCAAAAGAATAGCATGGCAAGATACCGTTTTGATGATATTAAAACAGCGAGTGTTCCAGTATTAGAAATGATAAAGGTTGCGGGTAGACTAGCAAAAAGTGATTCAACAATCCTGATATTAGGTGAAACAGGGACAGGAAAAGAGGTTCTTGCTCAGGCAATTCATCAAGAATCCCCAAGAAAATACGAAACGTTTGTAGGTGTCAATTTTGCAGCTATTTCAGAAAGTTTAATGGAAAGTGAGTTGTTTGGATATGAACCAGGCTCCTTTACTGGTGCACGAAAAAGAGGGCATATTGGTTTATTTGAACAAGCTCATCTTGGAAGTATTTTCCTTGATGAAATAGGGGATGCTGCACCTGTCATTCAAAATCGATTATTACGAGTTCTTCAAGAAAGACAAATTATGAGGCTGGGGGGCGATATGATCATTCCTCTAGATGTTAGAGTCATAGCTGCTACGAATAAGAATTTAAAAAAACTTATAGAGGAAGGTCTTTTTCGCGAAGATCTTTATTATCGACTTAATGTCTTGCCATTAAAGCTATTGCCCCTTAGAGAAAGAAAAAAAGATATTTCGCTTTTAATTCATTTATTCTCAAAGGAGTTTCAAGAAAAACTAGGAAGAGAGCCGTTAGTGTTTACTAAAGAAGCACTAAGTTACTGTGAAAATTATTATTGGCCTGGAAATGTTCGTGAACTTCGAAATGTGGTTGAATATGTCGCACATATAAGTGGAGATAAAGTATATAAAGAGGAGCTTCCCATTTACGACGATGGACCAGTAGATTTCAATACTATTGAAACTAATAGGGAATTGGAAATGATAAAAACTCAATTCGTGGAAAAAGGCTTCACTGAAGAAATGTTAATGATATTAAAATATTTAAACGAAGCCCATGTGTTGTCTGCTGGACGATTTTCTTTACTCAATCATTTATTGGAAGAAGGGTATATGTTTTCGGAGCAACAATTACGTTATCGAATGAAAATTTTACATGATTATGGTTTAATTACAACTCAAAGAGGACGCAGTGGTAGCCAAATTACTGGAAAAGGTACGAAATTTCTTGAAAGTTACGAAATTTTACTTTAACAAGCTCTCTAAACACTTCAGTAAAAAGTACAATCCTTTAAAACAGTCAGCTTCTCTTGAAATTAAAAGAAACACGAGAAGCTGACTATAGAGATATTAAATATTGGCTAATTGATGTATCGCTCTAGCATAAATAACGGTTGCTTTTATCAAATCACTAATTTCAATGTATTCATTAATTTGATGAGCGGTATTTTTTTTGCCTGGAAAGACCGCGCCATACGCAACCCCGTTTTCGATAAATCTAGCATAAGTAGCTCCACCAGTTGTTAATAGGTTGGCTTTTTCACCAGTTTCTATTTCATATGCCTCTTGTAATATTTTGATAACTGGCTCATCCTTCCCAACGAAATGAGGCTTTTTCTCTCTTACTTCTTCGATTTCTAAATTGTAGTTTTTTATTATTTCTGCAATTCTCTCAATGGTTCTTAAATAGGGTGTTTCAACTGGACAGCGAATATTTAATGATAACTGTGCTTCATCTTTAGTGGAGTAACGAAAAATTCCTGCATTAACTGTTAATCGTCCTGTTATTTCATCCGAAAAATCAATACCAAGTTTTTCTCCAAAAGGATTTTCTGCAATTCGTTCTGAAATAAATTGAATAAACTTGTTTTTAGGGACTACATTCACTAAAAAGGAAGCAAGTTTAGTACCCGCATTGATTCCATTATCAGGTTCCATGCCATGAGCTGATTTTCCTTTTAGCTTCAATAGAAGGGAATTTGACGTTCTATTAATAGAAAATGCTATGTTTTCCTGTTGACAATACTCCGTAAATCTATCTGTTAATTCTTTTAAATTATTTCCTCCAATTAATGCTTCAGCATGATCAGGAACCATATTCCCTTTTTTACCAGAGTAAAAAGATTGTAATTGATATTTATCTTTGGAAGCGATTGTATCTTTATACCTAAGAAGGATATTAATTTGTCCTTTTTCTGCATGGATAATCGGAAACATTGCATCTGGAGCAAATCCGGTTAATGCAGGCGGTTCAACCTTAACATATTTCTTCATACAAGACATTCCACTTTCTTCGTCAGTTCCAAAAATAATTCTGACACGATGTTTCAATTGTAGCCTACTCTCTTTGAGTATTTTGATAGCATAGTAAGCTGCCATTGTAGGTCCTTTATCATCAATAGCACCTCTAGCAAAAAGTTTGCCATCTTTCAGTACTGGTTTAAAAGGGTCTGATTCCCAGTTTCCAGTAGCAGGTACAACATCAATATGACATAGAACGGCGATATATTGAGAAGCATTTTCAGGTCCAATTTCTGCATAACCAACATAACCATCGATATTTTTCGTTCGAAAACCATCTTTTTCTGCTAGTTGAAGCATAAACTCTAGTGCCTCTTTAATATTTTCTCCCATAGGAGCCAAAGCTGTTTTTGATGATGAGTCTTTAACACTTTTAATGGTTAATAATTTTGATAAATCATCCAGTAGCAAACTTTGATTTTTTATGACTTTTTCTTTCCAATTCAAATAAATCCCTCCTTCTATTTAATTAAACATGCAAGATATATACCAAATGTATTTGTGCTGAGTGTCTCGAATTTTCGAAAATATATACAACCAATTTTCGCTGATTTATGTATCAATTGGTTAATATGGTTACCCATAAAATTGATTATTTTTAGAATTATCATGAATTTTGTCATTGTAAAGATGGGTAAACGAACGGAATGAATATTTTTAAAAAAATATGGTTTTCATTTAAAAGAAAGAATGTGTGTATGCTGTTTTATGAGTAGGCAGAGCTCCGTTAAAATTAGTGGTTTTTACAAAAAAATATTAATTATTTAATATTGGCACAATACTTGCAATTAAAATAATTGTCAAAAAATATTAGATGGGGGTTAACGAGATGAAAAAAAATGGAAGTAAAATGTTGATTTTCATTTTCCTAGCTTTAGTCGTTTTTCTAGGGGGATGTAATTTCAGTGGTGGTTCCTCGAAGCCGGCAAACAACACAGAAGAAGAGAACGGCCAAGAAGCGGCAGGAGGAACAACTGATAATACGTTAAGATTGAGTTTGGATAACGATATCCCAGATTTAAATCAAGTAAAAACAACAGATGGAATTTCTTTCAGTATTTTAAATAACGTAATGGAAGGTCTTTTCCGTTTAGATGAAAACAATGAACCACAACCTGCAATGGCAGAAAGTTTTGAAAAGAGTGAAGATGGATTAACTTATACTTTTACATTAAAAGATGGAATTAAGTGGAGTAATGGTGAACCTGTTACAGCGAATGATTTCAAATATTCTTGGTTAAGAGCGATGCACCCAGATACTGCTGGTTCTTATGCAACGATTTTAACTGATTATATTAAAGGTGGCGCAGCATATGCAGCTGGTGAAGCAGATGCTGATTCCGTTTCAATTGAAGTAGTAGATGAGAAAACACTAGTTGTTGAGCTTGTTCAACCAACTCCATTCTTTGTTGGATTAACAGCATTTGTAACATACTTCCCATTAAATGAGAAGTTCATTACAGAAAAAGGTGATGACTTCGCTTTAACATATGATGCGATTCTATATAACGGACCATATGTATTAACATCCTATAACCAGGCACAAGGGGTAGAAATGGAAAAAAATCCTGAATATTGGGATAAAGATAATGTAGCAATCGAAAAGGTAAGCATGAAGGTCATCAAAGAAACAAGTACAGCTTTAAATTTATATGAAGCTGGTGACTTAGATAAGGTTTATCTTGCTTCAGCTGATGTAGATGCCTACCAAGACAGTCCAGAATTTCAAACAGAAACAGAATTTAGAACATACTTCATTCAATTTAATGAAGCGAAAGAACCTTTTAACAATGATAATATTCGCAAAGCACTTCAGCTAGCATACGATCCACAAATCTTGACAGATGTAATTTTAAACAACGGTTCTGAACCAGCTTATGGACTAATTGCTGCAGATATGAATGGTGTCGATGGAAAATCATTCAGAGAGCTTCAAGGTGATGTCATCAAACCAGATTTTGAAAAAGCTAAAGAGTATTGGGATAAAGGTGTAGAAGAATTAGGAGGAACTCCAACGATCGAATTATTAACAGCGGATGATACCGTTTCAAAAGATACAGGTACATTCTTACAAAGTGAATACAAAAAGAATTTAGGTGTCGATATCAGTCTTGTTACACAGCCTTATAGTGGCCGTCTTGAAACAATGAGAGCCGGAGACTATCAAATGGCAGTAAATCGTTGGGGGGCTGATTTCAATGATGCCATGACATATTTAGATTTATGGGAAGCTCCGTCTAATACAGACTTCCGTGGAAATTTCATCAATTCTCAGTATGACGATCTTGTGAATGCTGCAAAAGTAGAAGCAGATGACAAAGTACGTATTCAACATTTACTAGATGCAGAAAAATTAATTCTTGAAGATGGGTCAGTTGGACCGCTTTATTATGATGGTTTATCCTTCTTGCAAAAATCAAATGTAAAAGGAATTGTGACACATCCATATGGAGCATCACCAGACTTAAAGTGGGTTACGAAAGAATAAAAATGGTATTAGTAGGGAGAGAACTTGTTTCTCTCTCTGCTGCAAAATTTAGAGAAAAAGGTATTCCTCATAATCTGGAGGTGTGATATGTGAAAAAATATTTATTTTTGAGACTTGTCAATATTGTTATTACGTTATTTATTATCGCTACGGCGACCTTTTTCTTAATGAAACAAATGCCAGGTTCTCCGTTTGATGAGGAAAAGTTATCAACTTTGTCAGATGAACAGCGAATGGAATTTTATGCTCGATATGGACTAGATAAACCAGTATCCCAGCAATATGTACTTTACATGAAAAGTCTAGTTCAAGGAGATTTAGGAGAATCCTATTATTTTAAAGGGCAAGATGTTAGTTCTCTCATTGTTGGACGAATTGGTCCATCTGCGCTTCTTGGAATTCAAGCGGTTATTTTAGGTTTTACAATCGGAATTATTTTAGGAATCATCGCCGCATTTAGACATAATACGATGTGGGATTTTTCGACTATGCTGGTAGCCGTATTAGGTGTTTCCATTCCGAACTTCGTATTTGCAGCCCTCCTACAATACTATGTTGGTCTTAAATTAGGAATTCTGCCTGTTGCCTTTTGGGAATCCTACTCCAGTTCAATCATGCCAACCATTGCATTATCCCTAATGGTCATTGCTTTAATAGCAAGATTTACGAGGAATGAAATGCTTGAAGTACTACAGCAGGATTATATGCTCACGGCAAAAGCAAAAGGAGTTTCTCAAATTAAGGTTATTTATAAGCATGCAATTCGTAATGTGCTTATTCCGTTAGTAACCATTTTAGGACCCATTGTCGTTAGTTTATTAACAGGATCACTTGTCATTGAAAATATTTTTGGGGTTCCTGGAATTGGAAGCTTGTTTGTAGATTCTATTAAAGTAAATGACTATACAACGATTATGGGCTTAACTTTATTCTATAGTGCGTTTTTTGTCCTTACTATGCTCGTCGTTGATCTCTTATATGGAATCATCGACCCAAGAATTCGTATAACGGGGCAAAGGAGTGAATGATATGAAAAATAATGAGCAAGTTTTAGAAGAGGCATTTTCTGATGATTTGTTTGAAGTAGTGGGTAGAAAAGTGGAGCAAAGTGAAAAGATTCAACGCCCGCCAATGTCCGCATTTAAAGATAGTTGGATCAGACTAAAGAAAAACAAAGGAGCTGTCATTAGTTTAATTATTTTAGTCATTATTTTATTACTCGCCATTTTTGGTCCAAATATGAATGCGTATAAGTATTACGATACCGATTATGGAGCAGCATACCAACCGCCTAGTGGAGAGCATTGGCTAGGAACAGATAAATTTGGTCGTGACCAATGGACAAGAATTTGGGAAGGGACAAGGATCTCTTTATATATTGCTGTTTTGGCAGCGTTTCTTGATTTATTGATTGGGGTAACGATCGGTGCAATTTCCGCTTTAAAAGGGGGAAAGGTTGATAATGTTCTCCAGCGTTTTATCGAGATTTTAGTCGGGATTCCGAATCTTGTTATTGTGATTTTATTAATCATGCTTATGAAGCCAGGTATTTTAACGATTACACTAGCAATGGTGATCACCGGTTGGGTAAATATGGCTAGATTGGTCAGAGCCCAAATCTTTAAGCTAAAGGGACAAGAGTTTGTATTAGCATCCAAATCTTTAGGTTCTTCAAATGGCCGCTTGATTTTGCATCATTTAATTCCAAATACGATGGGGCTAATTGTTATTAATATGATGTTTACGATTCCTTCAGCTATTTTTATGGAAGCGTTTCTGAGTTTTATTGGTCTCGGATTGCAAGAGCCGTTAGCCTCTTTAGGGGTGCTTATCAATGATGGCTTCCAAGGGATGAGAAATCATTTTTACTTAATGATATATCCTGCAATCGTTATCGTTGCAATAATGGTAGCTTTTAATATTTTAGCAGATGGTTTACGAGATGCATTAGATCCGAAAATGAGAAAGTAAATTTCACAATGTACAAAGGTGAATGGAAAACGAACAAATTTATCTCCTTTACTTGTGATGATATGGACTTTTACTAAATATTAACTTCGATTCTTGTTCATTTTTAAACTTGAAGTAAGTCAGCAAGGAACTTATTACTTATATAAAAAGAGGGATTACGAATGAATCATTCTATTAAAGTATATCGTGGAGAGTTTTTAGAAAGTACGCATGCTATTCATGTGGCAGTTGTAAACGTAAAAGGAGAATTACAGTATTCTTATGGAGATCCGATGAGAGCCGTATTTCCGCGCTCATCTATGAAACCATTTCAAGCAGTGGCCGTTGTAGAAACAGGAGCTGCTGATGCATATCAATTTGAAGAAAAAGACCTGTCGTTAATTTGTGCGTCACATAGTGGAGAGAAGTTTCACAGAAATGGAGTTGCTAGTATTCTAGGAAGAATTCATTTAGAAGAAGAGGATCTTCAATGTGGAACCCATATTCCGCGAGATATTGAAAGTTATAACGAACTGATTCGCAATGGTGGTTCATTAACGCCAGTATATAGCAATTGCTCTGGGAAGCACTCAGGAATGCTAACAGCAGTCGTTCATATGAATGAAGATGTACAAAGCTACCGTGAGATCACTCACCCTCATCAGCAAAGAATCTTACATGTAATTGAGCATGTATGCAGTTTTCCAAAGAGTGAAATTGATATTAGTGTAGATGGTTGTGGTGTACCAGTTCATTGCCTTCCATTAGAGAATATTGCGTTAGGGTTTGCTCGCTTAGCAACTCCATTTGATTGGGAATCTAGTCATACAGCGGAACATTTAGATAAAGTTCGCAATGCAATGATGGAACATCCTGAAATGGTAGGTGGTACAGATAGATTTGATACAGATTTAATGCGAGTTTTCAATAAGAGATTAGTAGCAAAAGCTGGAGCAGAGGGTGTCCAATGTATTGGAGATGTAGAAACGGGACTAGGCATTGCTATTAAAGTTGAGGACGGAAACGGACGGGCTACAAGTGTTGCTGCGATGGAAGTGTTAAAGCAATTAGGTATTGGTGATAAACATTTGTATGAGAAGTTAGCTCAATATATAGAAGCACCGGTTCTCAATGCGCGAAAAGATAAAATAGGTCGAATTACAGCAGATTTTGACCTTGTGAAAAGACAAGAAGCTGTTCAGAGCTAACAATTATAATTGAAAAGTATGAAAGAAATTAGCATGAAAAGGAAGTGAATGAACATGGATACATTGCTTGAAGTGAATAATCTTCATGTTTCTTTCAAGACATACGCAGGAAAAGTTCAAGCTGTTAGAGGCGTTAATTTATCCTTAAAAAAAGGGGAAACACTTGCAATTGTTGGTGAATCAGGTTCTGGAAAATCGGTTACCTCGAAAAGTATTATGAAGCTTTTACCAGGGAATTCTGCTGTCATTGAGGATGGAGAAATTGTGTTTGAGGGAAAAAATATCGTCCATTATTCTGAGAAACAAATGGAAAAGATAAGAGGCTCTGAAATTGCGATGATCTTTCAGGATCCAATGACGGCTTTAAACCCGACAATGACGGTAGGGAAACAAATCATGGAAAGCGTCATTACGCACCAGAAATTAAATAAGGAACAAGCTCTACAAAGAGCGATTGAACTTTTGAAACTGGTTGGCATTCCAAATGCGGAGGCAAGAGTAAAGCAATATCCCCATCAATTTTCGGGTGGGATGAGGCAGCGTGTCGTCATTGCGATTGCCCTCGCATCCAATCCTAAAGTACTTATTGCAGATGAGCCAACAACCGCATTAGATGTGACCATTCAAGCGCAAATTCTTGATTTGATGAAGGATATTCAGGAAAAAATGAATACTTCAATCATCATTATCACCCATGATCTCGGAGTTGTAGCAAATATTGCTGACCGTGTGGCGGTGATGTATGCAGGGAAAATTGTGGAAACAGGTACCGTTGAGGAGGTCTTTTATAATCCTCAGCATGCTTATACATGGGGCTTGTTAGGCTCCATGCCGGATATGGAATCGAAGGATGAGCTTATTGCGATTCCTGGGACGCCACCTGATTTAATTAATCCGCCACAAGGGGATGCGTTTGCCGAGAGAAATGAATTTGCTTTAAAAATAGATTATTTGCGCGAACCGCCAATGTTCAAGGTCACAGATACCCATTATGCCGCAACATGGCTTCTCCATGGAAAAGCGCCAAAAATTGAAAAGCCAACAAAGCTAACGAAAAAGCGATTACAGCCGGTAAAGGCAGCTGAAATCGTCGAAACTGAGATACAAAAAGAAACATTGCTCGAAATTAAGAATTTAAAAAGGCATTTTACCATTGGCAAAAATGATATTGTCAAAGCGGTAGATGATGTATCTTTTGATATTTATAAAGGGGAAACATTAGGTCTTGTTGGGGAATCAGGATGCGGGAAATCTACGCTCGGAAGAACACTGATGAGATTATATGAAGCAACAGCAGGAGATGTTCTTTTTCAAAATGAATCTGTGTATGGCAAAAAGAACGCTGCAGACAGAAAATTATTTAATCGGAAGGTTCAGATGATTTTCCAAGACCCTTACGCTTCCCTAAATCCAAGAAAAACAGTCATGGATATTATTGCTGAAGGTATTGATATACATGGACTTGCGACAACGAAGGAAGAAAGAAGACAGAAGGTATTTGAGCTTTTGGAGACAGTTGGATTGAATAAGGATCATGCGACCCGCTACCCGCATGAATTTTCAGGTGGACAGCGACAAAGAATTGGAATCGCTAGAGCACTTGCAGTTGAACCAGAATTTATCATTGCGGATGAGCCTATTAGTGCGCTTGATGTATCGATTCAGGCACAAGTTGTTAATCTGATGAAGAAACTTCAAAAAGAACGGGGTCTTACGTATCTCTTTATTGCCCATGATTTATCGATGATTAAGCATATTAGTGACCGTGTCGGCGTTATGTACCTTGGAAATTTGGTAGAATTAGCTGATGCTGATGCAATGTATGAGGAACCGCTTCATCCATATACAAAAGCATTATTGTCAGCTGTTCCGGTAGCAGATCCAGATAAAGAGAAAACACGGGAACGAATTATTTTAGAAGGAGATTTACCTAGTCCAAGCAATCCACCAAGTGGATGTCGTTTCCGAACCCGTTGTCCTCACGCAAATGACGTTTGCGCAATTTCAAAACCAGAATGGAAAGAAGTAAAGCAGGAACATTGGGTAGCATGTCATCTTTATTAATATTCTGATGTGAAATTTCCAAGCCTCAATGAAAAAGATATAGGCTTGGAAATTCACAATCAAAAAAATCTACATTATCAAAAAAGATAAGGATTAACATTTAAAAATCTTCATGAGTCTTTTCAGTCGTTTTACTTTCTAAAAATGCAATAAACTCTTCTTTGGTTATATCTGAATTCATAGCTTCTATAACTAATTCCAGCCATTCTTTAGATAGTAGTTCTTCTTGATTATTCATCATATTATTACCTCCCTCATAATTTGTTTTTTGTAAAATTTGATAAACAAAATAAAAATATTGTATTTAAAATATATTTCTGTTCAAATCAAATTTTTTTGACGGTTTCAGGATAATTTGTATTTAACAATTATGTTAACATGCGAATGAATGACAGCAAGTGACATTTATTACAATATTCTATTCTCGTACTGTGAATCAGTAATTTTTAAAGGTAGTTTCTCTTGATTAGTTATTATTAAATATTTTGTGTTCATGAGTCTGTCATAACTTTGTTGCAGATTTGTGAATGATTGCACAATCCGATGTTATTTCCTAATTATAATGATAATCTATGTTTTGTAAGAAGTTATTATTTACACCTTATAAAATATTGAAAACATAGTAAGGAGAGATCGTCATGATCGGAAAAGTATTAAGAGAAAACAATATTGTTGCAGGTATTTTAACAGTTGTACGTATTTATCTAGGTTGGGCTTGGATGTCAGCAGGATGGGGGAAATTAACTGGTGGTTTTGATGCTGCAGGATTTTTAAAAGGTGCC
>NZ_HE978511.1:72942-80413 GCF_000311725.1 Robertmurraya massiliosenegalensis JC6 | reverse complement strand
GGAAAAGGTAAAAATGAAGCAGGTCAATCCATTTCAGCTTAAATAGAATTTTACTTATCAAGCAGTAGGAATTTTTCCTACTGCTTTTTTCCTGTCCAATTACATACTTACAAGTTGAGCTTTTCATGCAAAGTATAAATGTTCATTTTTTTCCTGTTATCAAATAAATGATCACTAAATTGGGAAATGTAAGATAAGAAAAAAAGGATGGTGGTTTAACGATGCTATTTAAGCGGAAGATCTATTTCATTTTGTTGTCCTGTTTACTTATTATTGTGACTGCTTGTGGCAATGGAGATGGTAATGGAAATGCTGGGGGCGAAGGCACCGAATTGGAAGGGAGTGTGGTTGTTGACGGATCAGGAACGGTCTACCCTCTTATGTCCAGACTTGCTGAGGATTATATGATTAATGAACAAGAAGATGTCTCCGTAGAAGTGAGCCGTTCTGGAACAAGTGCAGGCTTTAAGAAATTTCTAGTTGAAAACGGAACAGATTTCAATAATGCCTCTCGAAAGATTAAAGATGAAGAGCTAGCTAAAGCAGAAGAGTTGGGAATAAATGCAAAAGAAATGAAGGTTGCTTTAGATGGAATTACGATTGTGGTTAACAAAGAAAATGATTGGGCAACAGAATTAACCCAACAGGAAGTGATTGATCTATTTCTTGCGAGTGCTGGGAAAGCAAAGTGGTCAGATGTTAGAGAAGGATTTCCTGATCAATCAATCGTTGCATATGGCCCAAATGAAAACCATGGAACATACGAATTTTTCTGGGAAACCATTCTTGAAGAACAGGATCTAGTAGAAGGGATTAACTTGCAACAGGATTATGCAACATTAGTTAGCTTAGTATCACAAGATAAAAATGCGATAGCGTTCTTTGGCTATGGATACTACGAAAGTAATAAGGATACGTTAAATGCTGTAAAGATAGATTTCGGAAATGGCCCGGTAGAACCTTCTATTGAGACGATTAAAGAAGATGGCGATTATGCTCCATTTACTCGTCCTGTATTCACATATTTAAATGAGACAATGGCTCAAGAGAAGCCTCAAGTTCTTGATTTTGCCATTTATGCGATGAAGAATGCAGGTGCTGCTGCAAAAGAAACGGGATTTGCTCCATTACCAGAGGAAGAACTTCAGGAGTCAGTGCAATATTTAGAAGGGTTAAAAGAATAAACTCTATACCTATTCATAACGTATGGTGAATGTTTTCTCCTGGTACCAAAGGTGAAAGGGGAGTAGGAAAATGGCAAACCAACAGAATTTGAAAATTAGGGAAATGATTGAAGAAAATAGAAAAACTGTAACTGTAAAAAGTATGTCAGAAAAACTGGTTCCAAAACTTTTACTAATCATTGCATTGATTTCAATTTTTACAACGGTTGGAATCATCTTAACCCTATTAACAGAAACGGTACATTTTTTTCGCGAAGTACCGTTTCTAGATTTTTTCACTGGGACAAGATTGGCACCTCTAGGAGCAAATGCACAGTTTGGGATTTTACCATTATTGACGGGAACTGTTATTTCTTCAACGATTGCTATGTTCGTAGCGATACCGGTAGGACTCATGTCTGCTGTCTTCTTAAGTGAGTATGCATCAGAAAATGTGAGGAAAACATTAAAACCACTCTTAGAGATATTAGCTGGCGTCCCAACCATTGTATATGGCTTCTTTGCTTTTACCTTCGTGACTCCTTTACTTCGCTCATTTATTCCTGGATTAGCACCAACGAATATTCTAAGTCCAGGACTTGTAATGGGGATCATGATAATACCGATGATTGCTTCACTTTCTGAAGATGCAATGAGTTCAGTACCGAATGCTATGAGAGAAGGGGCTTTAGCGTTAGGATCAACAAAGCTTGAAGTAACCTTTCGAGTCGTCATTCCAGCAGCGATTTCAGGAATTATTGCATCGTTTGTGCTAGGTATATCAAGAGCAATTGGTGAAACGATGATCGTAACGATTGCAAGTGGAAGTTCAAAAAACTTCACATTTGATCTCACACAATCGATGCAAACAATGACTGCTTATATCGTTGAGGTGACTGGAGGAGATGCACCTGCTGGTTCAACTTTGTACTACAGCCTCTATGCTGTAGCAATGACGTTGTTTGTTTTTACATTGATAATGAATTTTATCGCCCGATATGTCTCAAAAAGATTTAGGCAGGGATACTGATCATGAAATATGTGGATACAACACAAGTACAAAAATCAATGACATCACGCTTACAATTGAATCGAATCATGCGAATTATCTTTCTTGTAGCGACCCTGTTCGGACTTGTTGTCCTTTTGGTGTTGTTTTATCGCGTATTATCCGATGGGTTGGGTTGGATTAACATCAAGTTTCTAACAAATAAACTATCTACAGATCCTTATAGAGCAGGGATTATGGGAGCGATTCTGGGAACGCTGTGGCTGATTATGGTTGTCGCCCCTGTTACGATGTTCCTCGGTATTGGAACAGCAATATACTTAGAAGAATACGCCAGAAAAGGGCGATTACAATCCTTTATACAAACGAATATATCGAATCTTGCAGGAGTTCCTTCAATCGTATTTGGAATCCTCGGATTAACAGTGTTTGTTCGAGGAATGGGACTTGGGAATATCATTCTCGCTGGTGGTCTCACGATGGCGCTTCTAGTCCTTCCAATTGTAGTAGTAGCTAGTCAAGAGTCACTTCGATCCGTCCCTCAATTTTTAAGAGAAGCGTCATATGGAATGGGTGCTACGAAATGGCAAACAATCAAAAAAGTTGTATTGCCTGCTTCCATACCAGGAATCATGACGGGTGTTATTTTAGCCTTGTCAAGAGCAATTGGTGAAACAGCACCACTTGTTGTTATAGGCATTCCAGCACTATTAATCCCTTTTCCAGATAATATTTTCGATAAGTTTACCGTTTTACCCATGCAAATTTATTATTGGACAATCGACGCAGCATTAGTGGCGGAATATGCCAATTTAGCAGCAGCGACGATTGTAATCCTTCTTCTTGTCTTATTGATTATGAATTCTATTGCCGTAATTATACGAAATAAATTTCAAAAAAGGTATTAATATTGGAGGAAATAGAATATGCCTGTTATGACGGAAAATGAAACTAAAAATGTACAAACAATCAATCAAAACCCAAATGATACTGAGCAAAAAAGGAAAATCGTTTACGATACGAAAGGATTAAACTTATGGTATGGGACAGATCAGGCCTTGAAAAATATAAACCTTCAAATCGTAGAAAATGAAGTTACGGCGATAATAGGTCCTTCGGGATGCGGCAAATCCACCTATTTAAAAACGTTAAATCGAATGGTAGAACTCATTCCCATCGTTCGTACTTCTGGTGAAATTCTATACCGGGGAAAAAATATTTTTAATAAATCTTACTTAGTAGAAGAGTTACGAACAAACGTTGGCATGGTATTTCAAAAACCAAACCCTTTTCCAAAAACCATTTATGATAATATCGCATATGGTCCAAGAATACATGGAATTAAAAACAAAAAAATTCTCGATGAAATTGTTGAAAAAAGTCTTCGGGGTGCAGCCATTTGGGATGAAGTCAAAGATCGATTAAATGAAAATGCATATGGAATGTCTGGTGGTCAACAGCAACGTCTATGTATTGCTCGTTGTTTGGCGATTGAACCTGATGTCATTTTAATGGATGAACCGACTTCAGCTCTCGATCCGATTTCAACATTAAAGGTAGAAGAACTAATCCAAAAATTAAAAAAAGATTATAGCATCATCATCGTCACACATAATATGCAACAAGCTTCGCGAATTTCAGATAAAACTGCATTTTTTCTAAGCGGTGAGGTAATTGAGTTTTCAAACACAAGTAAAATGTTTTCCAATCCGGATAAACAGGAAACCGAAGACTATATCACTGGTCGATTCGGCTAAAATAGGAGGTGTATGAAGTGTTAGTGCGTGCAACTTTTCAAGCACAATTGGACGAGTTGAAAGAAATGATTATTGAGTTAGGGAGACAAGCACAATTTGCAGTTGGAGAATCGATTGACGCATTAAAAAATCAGGATGTAGATAAAGCATTGAAAATCATTGCAGATGATAGACAGTTAAATTTAATGGAAGAAGAAATCAATGACAAAGCAATCTTATTAATTGCACAACAATCTCCGGTGGCAATTGACTTAAGGAGAGTGATTGTAGCGATTAAAATTTCTTCTGATTTAGAACGAATTGGTGATTTAGCTGTTGATATAGCAAAATCAGTTATCCGCATTGGACCGAAGGATTTAGTTAAACCGATCGTAGAAATACCGAGAATTGCAGAGGTGGCAAATAAAATGGTGACTGATTCGCTTAAGGCTTATAAAGAGGAAGATACTGATCTTGCTAAGCGGGTTGCCAAAATAGATGATGAGGTAGACGAGGCGTACGGAAAGCTAATTAAAGAATTATTAGAACTGATGAGTCAGAAGCCTGATTATACGCAGCAAATTACTCAATTGTCTTTTATTTGCAGATATGTAGAAAGAGTTGCCGATCATAGTACAAATATTTCTGAAAGCATTCTATATTTAGTCAAGGGTAAGAGATATGACTTGAACGCATAAGAGGTAATAAAGTAAGGAGGTATAGCGATGGAGGATAAAAGGACAGAAACAGAAAAGGCAAATATTAAAATCAATCAAATACTGAACGGAGAAAAAGAAGAGAATTCATTTGATGTAGATCCGTTAATCAACAATAATAATATTGCACTCGTGTTAAATGAACAGGATGATAAGAAAAAAAGCTGATAATGAAATTTGCACGATAATTGCTACTCGATAAAATACGATATAGTTACTGTTCATAAGTCTGTCATAACTTTGTTGCAGAATTGTGAATGAATGCACAAACTGCTTTTTTTTCTAGTTGAAAATGATAATCTTTATTTGTAAGCAAAACACATTAACACCTTAAATAAGGGGAGATTATCATGTTTGGAAAATTATTAAGAGAAAATACTATTGTCGCAGGTATTTTAACAGTTGTACGTATTTATCTAGGTTGGGCTTGGATGTCAGCAGGATGGGGCAAATTAACTGGTGGATTTGATGCTGCAGGATTTTTAAAAGGTGCTGTTGCAAATCCAGTTATGCATGATGGTCACGCAGTATATGGCGGATGGGTATCATTTTTAGAAAGCTTTGCGGTTCCAAATGCTTCATTATTCAACTTCATGATTCCACTTGGTGAATTTTTAGTAGGTTTAGGACTTATTCTTGGATGTTTAACAACAGCAGCAGCATTCTTTGCGATGGTGATGAACTTCTCATTCATGCTTTCTGGTACAGTATCTCATAACCCAACAGATATCATGATGGCAGTATTCATCGCAGCAGCTGGTTACAATGCCGGTAAATTTGGTTTAGACCGTTATGTGTTACCATACCTTCGTAAATTAGTAAGAAAAGGCAAAAACGAGGCTAGTCAGTCTGTTTCAGTTTAATATATAAGTAAATAAAGTAAGCAGTAGGAATTTCTCCTACTGCTTTTTTAATCCTATTTATTGACAAAAGAAGGAATAATCGATATATTAAAAACAACTAACATGTTATACAAGTTAGTTGTTTTTGCAACAGCTATCATGTTATGCCAAATAGCTTATTTTTTTACAACGCTATCTTGTAATGCAAAATAGTAAAGAAAGGAACATGCCAATGTCGGTGCGAAGCCAATTATTAAAAGGGGTATTAGATGGATGTGTATTGGCTGTCATTGAAAAAGAGCCTGTCTATGGCTATGAGCTTTCACAAAAGTTATTACATGTTGGCTTGGCAGATGTAAGTGAAGGGACGATTTATCCAATCTTATTAAGGCTACAAAAAAATGGGCTTATTAAGGGAGAGATGAGACCTTCTGATTCTGGACCAAATCGAAAGTATTACTTTTTGACGGAAGAGGGCCAAGAGGCATTACAAATGATTACAAAAGAGTGGGAGCAAATTTCAAAACCGGTGAATGAATTGTTGACAGGGGGTAAAGAGAGCGATGAACGTTAAAAGCTTAATCGAAGAAAACAATCGTAAAAGAGAATGGTTAACTCCAGAAAATGAAGCGTACTATAGTGATCTACTTGTATATATTCGACTAAAGTTTAGTCTATCTGAGCAACAAACAGAAGAAGTATTAATGGAAATCCTCGATCATTTATTAGAGAGTCAAAAGGAAGGGAAAACGGGGAGAGATATCTTTGGAGATGATCCAAAAGGATTTGCTGATGAAATGATCGAACAACTACCTAGAACAAAGAAACGAGAGCTTATTCCATTCTTCAGTGGAATCATTGCAAACATCGTCGGTTGGGTATTGGTGATTAGAGGTCTTCTTTTCTTAATATTGTCACCTTTTACAGAAGTGAATTTAACCGTGCATCCAATCAGTGTATTCATAATAGCACTTGTGATCGGAGCCTTTGTTCTCATTACAATTATGTTGATCTTTAAGATGATTGAAGGTTCTTTGTTCAAAGAACATCAAAGTAAATGGAAAGATTCGATTAAAAGTGGTCTTATTGGAGCAGTTGGGATGACCGGTGTTCTCCTCATCGTGAAATTTTTGCCCGAAATTGGACCGTCATTTGAATTTTCATGGTGGCTATCCTTACTTATTGGGAGCGTCCTATTATTTATCTTGTATGTGTTAAAGAAGCAGGAAAGGCGGTAAGGAGATGTTATCTGCAAAAAGCGAGAAGTTCATTGATAATTTACGCATGTATTTAATGATGTCAGGAAAAAAAGAACAAGAAATAGAGGAACTAATCGAAGAATTAGAAAACCATCTGTTTGAAGTAGAAAAAAGCGGAAAAGGTATAGAAGATATTATTGATCAAACACCAGAACAATATATGGCTTCCTTGAAAAAAGAAATGAAGACGGATTATCGTCAAATCATTAAATTTCTCCCAATTCTTTTTCTTAGTGTTATTGCTTATGTTCAGATGGGACCGGCAATAAGGGGAGAATTTGAATTAAACATCATTCAGATAGTCGGTCTTCCGATTACCACATTGCTTGGATTTGGGATTTACGTTTATTTTTTACAACAAGCTGGGAAGAAACAATATTCGAATAAGAAGTTTTTTATTGGAGGCATGATTTCAAGCTCCATTGTAACATTGATAGCGATTGTATTAATGGTTGGAAGTAAGCTCATCATGGAACCGTTTTTTAAAGGAAATACGTTCGCAGATGTTGTCGTTATCGTGATATGTAGCTGTATTTTTATCATAACAGCGTTTTGGAGCAAATCATGGGTGACGATTTGGATACCGGCTATTCTTTTCATCCCTGATGTAATTGACAGATTGACAGACTTGGAAATTGAAATGTGGCTTACAATCACTATAGGTTCTTATCTATTAATGTTTATAGTTCTCTTATTGAATGTTTGGATCGCTGAAAGAAAAAAACGGTGAGAGCATAATAAAAAAA
>NZ_HE978511.1:27088-71897 GCF_000311725.1 Robertmurraya massiliosenegalensis JC6 | reverse complement strand
GGAAAAGGAAAGAACGAAGCACCTCAATCCATATCAGCATAATGAATAAAAGTTATAAATGAGCAGTAGGAATCGTTCCTACTGCTTTTTGTCTTATATAATCTTTACACTTACTAATATCTCAAGAACTTTTAGTAGGATATATTCTTTTCTAATTGGTGTGTATAGAATCAAATGCTTTTCGTGACTATTGTACTGATCGAAATGTCGAATTTAAATGAAAGTTGAAGCGAAAAGACCATTTTAAAAAGAAGAGAATTTTATTATTTATTAGGGTCTTTTCGCAAACGTTGCTGTTAAGTCATAGATAGGAGAATAAAGCCCTAGTATTCCTCGTTAAATGAGGAGCAAGGAAGCGAAAATTTCCGCACAAAAACAATGTGTGTTCTTTAAACCTCATTTACGAAAACAGCGATTTATTAAAACGAGTACATAACATTTACATATTAAAACGTGTGAATAGATTATTGAAACCAAATCATGTATTCTTTATAAAGTGAGAACACGCAGGAAAGAAGGAATGTTATGCAGAATGTAGAATTCAACAGGAAAACGATTGTCATCCTTTTACTCGCTGGATCATTTATTGCGATTTTAAATCAAACGTTAATGATTACAGCAATCCCGCCGATTATGGTAGAGATGGGCATAACCGCAAATACTGCTCAATGGTTGACGACGGTATTTATGTTAGTAAACGGGATTATGATTCCTATCAGTGCTTTTTTATTAGAACGGTTTTCGACTAGACAACTATTTATCACAGCGATGAGTATTTTTGCAGCTGGAACATTAGTGGCAGCAATTGCTCCGAATTTTCCAATGCTCCTGATTGGTCGAGTGATACAATCTGCTGGTGCAGGAGTAATGTTACCGTTAATGCAAACTGTATTTTTAATGATTTTCCCTGTTAATAAGCGTGGGGCGGCAATGGGACTAATTGGTCTCGTTATTTCTTTTGCACCTGCCATTGGTCCGGCGTTATCAGGGTATGTGACAGAACATTATTCGTGGAGAGTGTTATTCTATATCATTTTACCTATTGCTATTATCGATATCATTATCGCCTTTTTTGCATTAAAAAATGTGACAGAACTACGGAAACCAAAGCTCGATATTCCATCGATTATTTTGTCTTCCTTCGGGTTTGGCGGACTTCTTTACGGATTTACGTCGGCAGGTAATAATGGCTGGTCCTCTATGCTGACGATTTTGACACTTACGGTTGGAGTAGTGTCACTTGTTGCGTTCATATTCAGACAATTAAAGCTAAAATATCCAATGTTGGAGTTCCGAGTTTTTACTTATTCGATTTTCCCATTTGCAGTGGCGATTGGAATGATCGCATTCATGGGGTTAATTGGGGTTGAAACGCTAATCCCTCTTTATATGCAAAACATGCGTGAATTTACAGCGTTTGAAGCGGGGCTTACCTTATTACCAGGTGCTGTCATTACCGGAATAATGTCCCCAATAGCTGGTAGAATTTTTGATAAATTTGGACCAAAGAAATTAGTGATGGTGGGCTTAACGATCATGACGCTTGCATCCTTGGCATTTGTCCGATTAGATACTTCAACTTCGTTAGTGTACTTGACTACAATGTATGGTTTCCGCATGTTAGGATTATCGATGGTGATGATGCCAATTGCGACGGCAGGCTTAAATCAACTACCGAAACGATTAATTCCACATGGAACAGCAATGGATAATACAATGAGACAAATTGCTGCTTCAGTTGGAACGGCCATTCTTGTCACGGTTATGACGACTTCTGAAGTGTCAGCAGCAAGAAGAGAAATCGTTAATCCTGATATCTATGGAGCGAATGTAGCTTTTATCGTAGTGGCAGTCTTATCATTTTTAGGACTGATTATTTCGTTTTTCATAAAAGACAAGAAAGTTTCCCAGGAAGAGCTGGAAGAAAGAGATAAAGAATTAGTAAGAGAATAAAAAATGACTTTCTTAAAAGGACCAGTTTCCAAGCATTGTACAGCTTCACAATGATGGAACTGGTTCTTTTTACGTAATGGTAGCTATATCAGGTACAATAATGTGTATAGTGATAGTCAAAATGACATTTCATGAATAAACTGTAAGAAGCAGTAGCTGACTTTAATCAAGAGGTGATGTCATGTTTTCTGTTTCCCAAATGCAAGAATTTTCTATGTTTTCATTTCCTCATATCATTACATTTTTACTATTCCTCTTTCTTTGTTTAGGATTAATAATGTACAGAATCAAGCTTAAGCCATTTCACTTATCTATTAAATGGACTTTGTTTAGTATTTTACTATTATGTGAGCTATCTTTTCACACTTGGTTAATTCTAACTAATCAATGGGACGTCAAGGATTTGCCACTACAGATGTGTTCACTAAGTACGTTTTTAGCGTTGTACTTATTCATAAAGAAAGATGAAAGAGTTTTTAATCTTCTGTACTTCATTGGTCTCCTTCCTGCCATTTTAAGTATGGTAACACCAGAGCTTGAATACCAATTTCCTCATTTTCGTTTTTTAAAATATTTCCTTCATCATTCCGCTATCCCACTAGCTGTTCTATATTTCATCTTATACGAGAACTACAGAGTACCGAAAATGGCAATTGTAAAAAGCTTCTTGATGTTGAACATTATTGCTTTCCCCATCTTTTTCTTAAATCAGCTTCTAGACACTAATTTCTTCTACTTAGCTAGTCCCACTGAATCGGAAACCATTTTATCCTTCTTCGGAAGCGGAATTTGGTATTATATCAATCTTGAAATCATCGGCTTACTGGTCTTTTACATTACTTATTTGCCTATGGGGATGTTGATCAAAAAGGAAGGCTATAATTTGTAACTACATTATAACGACCGTAATTATTTGCTATAATGGAACAATAACCCTATAGTGCTTATAGGAATAATCAAGAGTGCTCTAATGTAAAGGAGAGAAATTATGTCTTTAGAAGAAGGATTTATAGATGTTACTGGTGGGAAAGTCTGGTACCAAGTTCATAATAGTCATGTAGAAAATATCCCTGTTATTATTCTTCATGGCGGACCGGGCTCTTCCCACTATTCCTTACAAGGTTTAAGAATATTAGGGGAAGAGCGTCCGGTTATTTTTTATGACCAGCTTGGCTGCGGGAAATCCGATCGTCCGAAAAACCCCGAACTATGGAATCTTGATCGCTTTGTAGAAGAATTAAGTCAAATAAGGAAGGCTCTACATCTCGATAAACTACATATTTTAGGGCATTCATGGGGGACGACATTAGCTGCTGCCTATCTACTAACTAAACCTAAAGGAGTCGAAAGTGTCATCTTTTCCAGTCCATGTTTAAGTGCTCCACTTTGGGCAGAAGATCAGGAACGTAATCGAAAGCTTCTGCCCAAAGATGTACAGGAGACATTAATGGTTTGTGAAAAAAATGGCACAACAGATTCAGAGGAATATAGTAGTGCTACGAAAGAATTTAATAAACGATTTGTATGCCGTCTTGACCCCATGCCAGTCTTCTTAAAAGAAGGAGCTAAGTTTAAAAATCCTGAAGTATATAAGATTATGTGGGGACCATCAGAATTTCATGTTACTGGAAATTTAAGAAACTTTGATTGTACGTCTGAACTTAAGAATATTGACATACCAGCGCTCTATACATGTGGACGTTTTGATGAAGCTACGCCTGAATCTACTGCGTATTTTAAAAGCCTTACACCAAACGCCAAATTTCATGTCTTTGAAAAAAGTGCTCATATGCCATATCTAGAGGAAATGGAAGAATATGTACACGTGGTGAATGAATTTCTACACAATGTTGAAGAGTAAATAGATTAACGTGGGGAAAGAGGATACAATATATGAAAATTGATGCGCCCAAAATCACACCAGATTTACCGTCAAGGAATTTCTATGACATATTTAACAGTGAAGAACTAGAATTAGAAACCTGTGAAGTAGTGGATGCGACTTTTGAGTACGAAAAGACGGATCGGATTCGTTTATATGATGTGGTGTTTAAGAATGGTAGTTTTATGAATACAGATTTTAGTCAAATTGATATGACTGATGTGATCTTTGAGAATTGTGATTTATCGAATGCGAAATTGAATAAATCTTCTATTCATCGAGTGATTTTTAGAAATTGTAAGCTAGTTGGAGTAGACTTTACTGATTCTCGTTTTGGAAATGTGAAGATCATTGATTCTGTTTTAAATTTTGCATTATTTGGAGATTCAAAATTTGAAAAGGTACTTTATCTTAATAGTAGCCTAAAGGGAACAGATTTCTACAACTGCAAATTTAAAAAAATTCAATTTCAAGAATGCCAGCTTGATGGAGCGAATTACAGTGAAACCTCTTTAAAAGGGATTGATATCAGTACATCAACATTCGATGAACTAACGATTGATATAAAGGACTTAAGAGGATGTAAGGTCTCAAGTTTCCAGGCAATACAATTTGCAACTCTATTGGGGTTAATTATTAAAGACTGACAAAAATTTGAGTCAGTCTTTTCTAATGATTGTTTTCACATAGATTGTCGTAAATGTTTACGTTACGTTTTGGAGTTGGTGGACCGAAGTGGTGTATTTTGGTGGATTGATTGGGGACAATCAGGTATTTAATAGAGTCTAGTGACTGAGAAATTTCTGTCAGAGGCTCTTAATCAAGTCATTGAATCATTGTATTTTAGGCAAAAGGGAAGTGGAAAGATGTTAACTGGTTTTTTAGGTATTGGTATTGGATTTGGTTTGGCGACACAAACTGCCATTAATTCGCAATTAAGAAAATTTGTAGTTTCTCCATTTTTAGCTTCATTTATATCGTTTTTAGTCGGGACAGTTTTCTTGGCTATTGCGACATTCATGAGTGGTTCACGATTGGGAATTCCTTTAAGCATGTTCACAAGTCAGCCTGTTTGGATTTGGTTTGGAGGAATTTGTGGTGTTATTTTTCTAACGACCAATATACTGCTTTTCCCGAAATTAGGAAGTGTTCAAACAACGGTAATGCCTATTTTAGGGATGATTGTCATGGGGATGTTAATTGATCATTTCGGTTGGTTTCACTCGATAAAACAGCCATTTGAATGGAGTAGAATTTTCGGTGTTTTCTTTGTTTTATTAGGAGTTATTTTAGCTGTGGTTTTACAGGAAGTCATTCTTAATCGTCGTGAATCAGCTTCGCTCAAACATAATCATTTAAATCAGTGGATATGGCGTGTTGCTGGAATTGGAGCAGGAATGTTAGTAGCCATCCAAGCAGCAATCAATGGACAATTAGGTGTGGTTCTTGAATCACCTTTTCAATCATCTTTTATTTCATTCTTTATTGGTTCTTTAACATTATTAATTGTAGTGGTTATTAAAGAACGCAAATTTACGAATATGAAGGAACCTATTAAACAATCTGCACCTTGGTGGGTTTGGATTGGAGGATTAATCGGTGGACTATATGTATTAATTAATGTTTATCTTGTTGGTCAAATTGGCACAGGACAAACCGTAGTTCTTGCTCTTTTCGGTCAGATTGCTGGAAGTCTTATAGTGCAGCAATTTGGATTATTTAAATCGATTAAGAATTCCATTGCTTTCATCCAAATATTAGGTTTAATGATTATGCTTGTTGGAGTATTTTTAATAAAAATGGTCTAATGAATCGGAATGTAGAGTAGATCTATTTATATTCTTTTTTTATGTTGGTTTGAGGTTATAGTAATAAAGAAGTATTTAAAAAATACATATTAATCCATTTTTAAAGCTAGGCTATCATCTGACGAATTTGCTCATTTGAAACTTATCCATCTATCATCCGTACTAGCTTATATAGGTTCATTACAGGAGGAATATCTTATGAGTAATATCTATCTGTTTTCACTAATCGCTGGATTAGCTTCTGCACTAGTGCTAATTCCCTTTACGAGTAAAAAAACGAATAAAAAAGAAGAAAAGAAATCAAAAACGAAACTGCTTATTATCGCAATAATTTTTATTATCATGGCTATTTTTGCCTTCTATTATCTGACAAATCTAGACCGAAACTTTACGTCTTTATGGGGATTAGCGATTCCTGTTACCCTTTTGGGGACGCTTCTTGCTTCAGGTAAGGAAAGAATGATTAAAGGAGTATTATTCCTTGGAAGTTTAGTTGTTGGTGCAGTGTTCTTATCCGCATTCTTGTTTAATGCTGACGACAAATATGAGATTGCAAAGATGAACGAAAAAACTGAAATAGAAACATTTGATGAGACAGAAACACCAGCAAGTGTCCCACCAAAATTTGCGCGTAATAAAATGAAGAAAGCTTTTGGCCAAGTACCAAACACGAGCTATTATGAACTTGGGAACTTACAAATTCAAAAAGTTGATGGAAATTATGTTTATATTGCACCTGTTGAATTTTCTGGTTTCTTCAAATGGATGAATGGAGATACGACACCAGGTTATTTCACGATTAGTGCGACTGACTCAAGTGATAATCCAAAATTTATGAAAGCAGAAATGGAATACACACCATCCTCGTATTTTCATAAGAATTTAGAACGCCATATTCGGATGAAGTATCCAAATTACATTTTCTATGGGGATGTACAATTAGAAATTGATGAAGAAGGAAAGCCATTTTATATTCGTTCTTATGGTCAATTCATCTCTGGACGCAATGGTTTTGATGTGCAGGGAATTGTTATGGTAGATCCGAAAACAGGGCAAGCTAGCAACTATTCATTATCAGAAATTCCAGCTTTTATTGATGGGGCCGTTTCACCAGAAGTCGTCAGCTTACAAAATAGTTACTATGGTAATTATATTCATGGTTTTTGGAATAGTAAATTTGGCAAAAGAGATGTCAAACTTCCTTCTGATGAAGGGACAGAGGCAAATGTGAGCCCGATTTTTGATGAAAATGGGGAAATGTATTACTTCACTGATTTTACAAGTCCTAAAGAAGGTGTAGACTCAATGCTTGGCTACTCCCTTACGAATTCTAGAACAGGTGAAGCTACTTATTATACCGGTGATCTTGAACAATCCTATATGGATTCACAAGGTGCTCTACAAATTATTGATAAGCGATTTATTGAAAAGAAATGGAATGGCGAAATGCCGGTCCTATATAATTTTTATGGAGAGGCCAGTTGGTTGACCCCAGTACTTGATTCAAACGGGTTCTTACAAAATTATTTTATTGTGTCCGCTGCAAACCCTGAAATTTCGGTATATGCGAATACACCAAATGAAGCATTAAAGCTGTATAAAACAGCATTGCAACGAGGCGGTGGAAGTGTGGATGGAACTTCGAAAGCTGAGGAAAAGCAAGTAAGCGGTACGGTCGTCCGAGTCTACAAGGAAAAGGTTGGCGATTTTACGACTATCACTTTCTTGTTAGATAACAAGAAAAGTTATGTTATTTCATCTGAAAATAGTCCATTTGTTATCTACTTGCAGGAAGGCGATAAAGTGAATGTCCGCTACTTGGATACTGGAGAAGTGTTTATGCCAGCGAAAGAAGTTGTGATTGAAGGATTGGAATAAATTTTTGGAAGAAAGGCTGTTATCTCAATTGGGATAGCAGCCTTCGTATTTTATAGCAAATTTGCAATAAATGTGTAGGGAGGTATAAAAGAAGGAGAGTCAATATGTTATTTGACTCTCCAAATTTATCCCTGTTTAGGAAATGATCAGCCGTTTAATGATTTCTATTTGTTACGAATCTTTAGCACGTACTGTAAATTTGAAACGACTAAAATGAACACGATAATAAAAATCCCAAATAATTGTGAGACGCCTGTGATTACAGAGTAGGCAATCATTAAAAACAGCGCGAATAATAATAGAGCGTTCATACTTGTGAATGCCCCATATAAACCTTGAAGCATAACATGTCGTTCGCCTTCATCACTCATTTCCAATAACTTCTTTGCGTACTGTTTATCGTTTACAGAAGGGAGATTTCGTTCAGGTGAAATTTTATTTACCATTTCTAAGTAGACAAAATTTAGTATCATGCACAATAAAGAAAGAGCAAGGGTTATGAAAATAAATGCATTATGTTGTTCTGTCACTGCTACAATGGCTAACGTCAAGATAGAGAAATACAGAGCGGTGTTGATAGCAAAAGAGATATCACAATATGTTCGATATTGTTGTTCTTCACGGTTGTCTTCTTCCTCCCCAGACAACTCCTTCTTATTCATTCTCTTCATTCTGACATAACCACTCAAACTAAAAAGAATTAATAAAATGGTAATCACCATGAAAATAATCATTAATTCAGTGGACATAAATGGAATGTTTACATCCAGCTGAAAATCAAGCAATATATACATCAAAATAAATCCGACTGCGGCACCTGCTAACATCTGTCCAATTGTTTTTTTCACAATTCATCCTCCTCGAAAAAGAAAATATTCTCTATTGATTCATCGAAAATCTTTGCTATTCGAACTGCGATTAATAATGATGGAACAAATTCCTCACGTTCGATAAGACTAACTGTTTGCCGTGATATTTTGGCAAGTTTGGCAAGTTCTGTTTGATTAAGTCCATCTCGTGCACGAAGCTCCTTCAACCTTGTTTTCATTTCCTCACCTCATATGGCTATTGTAAGGTATCTTTTTCAATTTGACAAGTATATTTGTCAAACTGAATATTTAATTAGTCAATTTATTATCTATTGATAAAACAGATACATATCTATCGATTCTATTTGAATTTTGAATGAAACAATCGGATTTATGAATGTTAGAATTTGAGAATGTGAGGATCAACGTATAAAGGAATAGAATTTTTATCATCGGCATAGAAATCATCCAAGGAGAGGGATAACATGGAAAACAAAGTAATCTTATTATCATCAGATCAGCTCGGGATGGGAGAACCTGCGCTAGGAGAGAATATACTAGAAACGTTCTTTGCCATTCTTAAGCAAAAAGAAAAACTACCAAAAGCTATTTTCTGTATGAACAGAGGTGTTTTTACACTAACCGAAAGTTCGTTCGTATCCCTTCAGTTAGTTGAAATAGAGAAGAAGGGCGTCGATATTTTAGCATGTAAAACGTGTGTAGATTACTATGAGCTAGGGGAGAAGCTTGTTGCTGGAAATATCAGTAGCATGGCCCATTTTATTGAATTAGCTTCAAAATATGAAGTCCTGACTTTATCATAATTAAGTCTTTTTAAAAGGAGAAACATGAAAATGAATCTATACAACAAGATATTCAAACAATACTGGAATCCCTATTTTGCGATTGGAATTGCAGGATTACTAAGTGCACTGTATTTTGGTATAACCGGAACTGTATGGGCAGTCACAGGAGAGTTTACTAGATTAGGAGGACATGTTCTGCAGTTGTTCGGAGTTGATGTATCTGAATGGGCCTATTTTGAGTTAATCGGACTAAATGGCTCGCCTATTAACCGTACAGATGGTTGGATAGTGATCGGAATGCTTGTTGGAGCATTGATGATGATTTTGTTAAGTGGTAGTTTTAAAATCCGTATGCCTAAGCAAAAACGTCGTCTTGTACAAGGCTTTATTGGTGGGATTATCGCAGGCTTTGGCGCAAGGCTGGCAATGGGATGTAATTTAGCTGCCTTCTTCACAGGAGTTCCTCAGTTTTCCTTCCATGCTTGGATTTTTATGGTCATGACAGCGATTGGAACATACTTTGGTGTAAAAGTCGTTAATACGAAATGGTGGCTGGGAAAGCCGAACTTACAAAGCAATAAGGGAAAAAAAGTGATTAGAAAGAATCACGTTAAACAATCCAATATCCAGCCCATCTTAGGGTGGAGCGTAGCTATCTTGTATGGAGCAATTATTATTTATTTCCTAGCTACTGGAAAGGTTCTTCTTGCGGTGGGCGCACTTGCTGGGGCATTATTTGGTATTTTAATTGAACGTGGCCAAATTTGTTTCACATCCGCTTTCCGTGATCTATGGATTAGCGGGCGTGCCGTAATGTCAAAGGCGATTGCAGTAGGAATGATGGTGAGTGTTGTGATTACGTTCATTTTTATCCAAACAGGTTCTGCCCAAATTATCAAAATGGCTGCACCAAGTACGGTGATTGGGGGACTTTTATTTGGTTTCGGAATTGTTCTTGCTGGTGGTTGTGAAACTGGAATGATGTATCGTGCTATGGAAGGACAAGTGCTATTCTTCGTTGTCGGAGCGGGGAATATTGTCGGTGCTACGATACTATCTTACGGCTGGGATCACCTTGGCATCTTCAACGCACTGGCTGCTGGATGGCCACGGGTCAATTTAATCAATGAGTGGGGAGCAACTGGAGCCCTTTTTGGCACATTAGCGATGCTAGTACTCTGGTTCTTGTTCTCTAACTGGTGGGAAAAACGCTTCCGTTATGGCAAAGGGATCAAACAAGAACAAACAAAGCATATTGTCGTAAAGGAGGGGTAATTCATGTCTCAAGAGTTAGAAATTGACTATACTTTAGATATTCGCGGTGAGCCTTGACCATACCCAGTCATTTATGCGCTGGATGCGCTGAAAACCATGAGAATCGGAGAAGTGCTGGAGGTCATTGCGGATTGTCCTCAATCCTTCCGCAGTGTTCCTGAAGAAGCTGTTAAACATGGATATGAACTAGTCGAAGAGCCGGAAAAGGATGGACAAGATATTTACTTTTATATAAAAGTGGTAAAGTAGGACAAGGTGGGACGAAGAGCCCACCTTGTTTTTTTATTGTCAGGAATTTATAAATTCCCTCGACTTGTGGATAACGTATTCGTATAAACAGTTGGCGTATCGGCATGAAAAAATAACAGGAGAAATTCCGCTTAATGAGCAAGCATCATGAAAAAGAGCCAAAATAACAGGAAAATTTCCTGCTACTCCCTCAAAAAATGCCAAAATAAACGATTTTGCTCTCCATAAGCGGAAAATCTTCCGTTATTTCTCCTAAAAGGGGCTCCATCGAGGAGATAACAGGAAAAATTCCGCTTAAGGGGGAGAGATGGTTGGAACGAATGAGACAAATCGGAAGCTTCCTGCATTTTGTAGGAGCTTTGTTCGTAAATTTGAAAAACGTTCAGAATAACTTAACAGATTTTTTATAAGGTGAGTGAAAAGTTGAAGAAATGGATCAAAAAAAGGTTAGCTTATTTATATTCTGAGATATTATCTGCGATCATCGTCTTAATTCTTGTCAGCTGCTTATTACACGGTGCATTCCCCAATCTAGAATTGTATTGGTTACCCTCATTTTGGGCATTATTTATCCTTTTAGAATTTCTGCTTATACTAAAAATTTAAGAGTACTGCCCATTGGATATAAAAAAACTATGGTAAAATATTGGTGCGATGAACCTGAGAATAGGAGAGAAGAAATAAGTGAAGACAGTAGTAGTAATTGGCGGAGGTATAACAGGGTTATCCGCTATGTATGAATTGCAAAAATGGAAGAAAGCAAGTGGAACAGATGTCAGGTTAGTACTGATTGAGGCGTCCAATCAGCTTGGTGGGAAAATTCGAACAGTAAAGCAAAATGAGTTTTTGATGGAAACAGGGGCAGATTCGATTGTGGCTCGTAAACTGGATATAATGCCTGTGATAGAAGAACTTGGTTTGGAAAAAGAAGTTGTCTACAATGCGACGGGCCTTTCTTATATATACACGGATGGAGAAATAAAGCCCATTCCAGAGGATTCTGTCTTCGGTATTCCTGCAAGCATTGAATCACTCGTGAACAGCACGATCGTATCTGCCGAGGGAAAAGTGGCGGCATTGAAGGATTTGTATACACCTAACGAAACCTTCACGAAGAGCGATTCGGTCGGTCGATTTCTAGAATACTTTCTTGGGCAAGAATTAGTTGAGAAACAAATTGCTCCTGTTCTTTCCGGAGTCTATTCGGGAACACTTAATGACTTAACGATTGCCTCAACTCTACCTTATTTACTTGATTATAAAAATAAATATGGAAGTATGATACGAGGACTTGAAAAAAATAAACAGAAGTTTATAAGTGGCGAAAAGAAATTTCTTTCATTTCAAAATGGCCTAGATTCGTTAATTGATGCGTTCGAGGAAAAGCTTGCTGATGTAGAGATTTTAAAGAATACAGAGGTTCAAAAAATCAAAAAAGAAAACCGTCACTATCAGGTGTATGTGAACAATCAGGAACCAATAATAGCGGACAATATGATTCTAAGCATCCCACATTCAGGCGCTCAATCATTGTTTCATGCCCCGGAATTAAAGAGAGAATTTGCGAACCTCAAAAGTAGTTCACTTATTAGTGTGTACCTTGGTTTTAACGTATCTGACAGCATCCTTCCTGCAGATGGTACGGGCTTCATCACTGCGAATACTGAGGAATTATCCTGCAATGCTTGTACGTGGACAAGCCGGAAATGGAAGCATACCACAAAATCAGGAAATCTGCTTATTAGACTTTTTTATAAAAGTAGTCATCCTTCCTTCGATTCATTAATGAATATGAATAATGAAGAACTGCTTAAAATTGCTTTAACTGATATTCAAAAGAGCCTAGGGATAAAAGCTGAGCCCGTCGCCACTGAAGTTACCAATTGGACTAACCAAATGCCGAATTATTTGATTACCCATCCACAAAGTGTCGAAGCTCTGGAAAGAAAAATGGCAGCTGACTACCCAGGAATCATTCTTGCTGGTTGTTCTTATTATGGTGTAGGAATCCCAGACTGTATTAAAAACGGAGCAGATTCAGCCACGAAGATCATACAGAGAATTTAATAAATGGGGAATAGAAGTTTTACAAATGAGAGATGCGTGCAAAAGCCAGAAAGAAGAAATAGAATTTAGTAAAAAACACAAGTATGTGTTTATGATGGACCTAGGAAAGGTTGGATAGGATTAAAAAAGGGAGGCCTTTTCACCGACGCTGTGAAATATACATGGGGGAAAGGTTCCTTTAATAATCCTCTTTCTGTTTTGTGGTATTTTCCTGTTTTGCATCAAAAAGGTCGTGCGAAATTTCATTCAGTTTATTGAGAAATCGGTTAAAGCCAAACCCCACGAAAAAAGCGACACTTACTTGACCGTACGGAGCATCGATATGCTCTGTAAATTCAATTAAAAAAATTCCGCTTTGCACTAGGGTAACAGCGATGACGGACGTACCAGTTGCAAAAATCGGATAAAATATATACATCACCCAATCGCGATAATTGGTTAATTCACCCTTCCGATAATGCGAACAAAACATATAGAGATGCCGTAATGAGCCACCAATTGCCCCAGCTAAAAAGTAATACAAGAATACCTCAATCTTTGAAAGGATGGGAAACAACTCTTCAAGTGCACCCACCCATAATAACCCTACAGCAAAAAAACTTCCAAAGAACAAAAACGATAGGTAACCTAAAATCACAATTTTTAACCAACGTTTCAAATGATCACCCCATACCATTATGTTATGGGCGTTCGTTGCAAATGGTTCAAATTGATGTACTGAAAAATAGCAGGAGCTGGGTATTTTTAAAAGAGAGTTAATATGTCACTAAAAACATAAATTGCTATCTGCTATTGAGTCTGGACTTCAGTAATTTATTTGTATTTCGATTAGCAGGAAACGTTTGTTCTTATTTTTGGTTTTTGTTATAATGTGTTAAATGAATGACGTATAGAGCGATAAAATTTCTCATTAAGATATTTTTAAGGTAATAAATGAAAAGATTAAAATATGAAAGATTATTTTAGAAAAAACCTTTATAATATATTAATGAATTGTGGGGGTTTAGATAATGACTTTAAGTATATTGGAAAAAGAGTTACAAGATTCCGAAGAAAACATTGTAAAGAATAGAATTAAGACCCAAAAAGATATAAATCTATTATCTTTATTTTCTGGATGCGGTGGAATGGATCTTGGCTTTGAGGGTGGATTTAAAGTGCTTAAAGATTCACTTAATAAAGATATCAATCCTCATTGGTTCACGAAAGAAATTGATGAAAATTGGTCTATTCTTAAACAAACTAGATTTAAGACTGTATTCGCAAATGATATACGACCTGATGCAAAGTTAGCTTGGCAATCATTTTTTGGAAAAAGAGGAATTTCTAGCAAAACTTATCACTTAGAGAGTATTGTTGATCTTGTGAAAAAATATCATGATGAGGGTAATAACTCTTTTCCAGAGAATATTGATGTGGTTACAGGTGGATTCCCATGTCAAGATTTTTCAATAGCAGGTAAAAGGCAAGGTTTTAATTCGAATAAATCGCATACAGGGCTATTGTATGAGGCGTCTGAGCCGAGTGTTGAAAGTCGTGGACAGCTATATATGTGGATGAGAGAAGTCATTTCCATTACGAAACCGAAAGTATTTGTGGCTGAAAATGTAAAAGGGTTAGTTAATTTAGGTGATGTAAAAGAAGTGATTGAAAATGACTTTAGAATGATAGGCGGGAATGGATATCTCGTAATTCCAGCTAAAGTTCTTCATGCAGCAGAGTACGGTGTTCCACAATCAAGGGAGAGAGTCATTTTCTATGGTTTTAGAAAAGATGCATTAAATACCGGTACTTTACAAGAATTATCGAAGGATTTTATTTCAGATATGTACGATCCCTACCCTAAAAAAACTCATTTCTTACCAAACGATCAACCTAATATTTTTGCGATCAACGAAGAAGATCAACGGCGAAAGTTTGTTACCGTAAAACAAGCGTTTGTCGATTTAAAAGAACCAGAGGAAAGTGATGATTTAGCACAAAGAAGTTACTCTAAAGCTAAATTTATGGGAAAGCACTGTCAAGGCCAAACAGAAGTTAATCTTTCAGGGCTTGGACCAACCATTCGCTCAGAACACCATGGTAATATTGAGTTTAGAAGGTTATCAGAAGAAAATGGTGGAAAAATAGGAGAAGAACTTTCAAAAGGGATGAAGCAGAGACGTTTAACGGTTAGAGAATGCGCTAGAATACAAACATTTCCAGATGATTATGAATTTGTTTGGAAAAAGAATGAAAATACTAATGGTTTATCTGCATCTAGTGCCTATAAAATTATTGGAAATGCTGTACCGCCATTACTAGGATATCATATTGCAAAAAGATTGGAAGATAACTGGGACCTTTATTTTAAAGGGGAATAAACTATATGTTGATCTCAACTAACAACAAGCCTTCATATGAAGCATTTACCGAACTTGTGCATAAAACTTGCAAATATTTGAATGAAGATGCTGTCAGACGACCAGATTATTATTTAAGTAGAAATGGAACTAAGTTAGAGGAAGATATTTTTGAACTAATGGTAAGATTTGCTAAAGAAACCGTTTTTGAAGATACAATTGAATTAATATCTAATCAACGTTTTCCTGATATAATCGCATCAAAATATTATGGTGTTGAGGTAAAAACTTCGAAGGGGAAAAATTGGACAAGTACTGGAAGTAGTATTGTTGAATCTACAAGAATACAGAGTGTAGAACGAATATTTTTGCTTTTTGGCAAGTTATCAGAACCAGTTGAATTTAGAGCCAGACCCTATGAAGAATGCCTATCTGATATCGTTGTTACCCATTCTCCTCGGTATAAAATTGATATGAGTCTAAGCTCAGAAGATACAATATTTGAAAAAATGGATGTTGAATATGATCAATTTAGAAACAGTGAATCTTCGATAAATAGAGTTCAAGAATACTACAAAACTCAATTAAAACAAGGACAAAAGCTTTGGTGGATAACAGAAGGCGACCTTAAAGAAGAAAGTTCAGTATCTCCGATTGTTAAATTGTGGAGCTCTCTTGACGCAGAAGAAAAAAAGAGACTCCAGATCGAAGCATTTGCATGGTTTCCAGAGATTTTTGGAAGTAGCCAATTGAAATACAATAGATTAGCTTTATGGCTTGCTACACATAAATCAACTCTTAACACCTCACTGCGGGATCTTTTTTCTGCTGGTGGAAAACAAAATATTAATACGAATAGAAAAAAATGGGTATCTCAACCGCAAATATTTCATCAATTATTTTTGGTAAAAGACGATGTAATCGAATTGATTATTCATGCTGATGAAGAATGGTTAAGAGATATTTGGGAAATAGGTGAAAATCCTATTCAAGCTGATCGATTAAAGCAATGGATTGATCTAATAGTTTGTTATTCAGAAGAGTCTAGGGACATGTTGTATGATATCTTTGAATTATAAGAGGAGTTTATTCTCAATTATTTGGTGTTTGTACTTTTGAAGATGTTTTGTGAATAATGATACCTCCCAAACGATATCTAGTGTAAAATGTAATCAAAACCATATTTCGTTAGGAGGGTCGTTATGACTGGAATGATAACTGTCATCATGATTTTCTCTATCCCGCTGGTTGCGATTGTAACAGATCATTTTCAAAAACAAACGAAAATGAAACATAAAATGCTGAAGGACCAGTTGGAATTAGAAAAATTAAAGCATGAAAACTTTTTAATTGAGACAGAGAAAATGAGACTTGAGTTAGAACAGATGGTGAGCGAGGATAAGTTTGAGAAGAAAAAAATATTGTAAACCATTAGGCCACTCTATTATTTAGAGGGCTCTTTTCATGTTTCCATACAGTTAAAATATATCTGCCTATTCAATTTTGAATCTGACATGTCACAAATAGTACAAAAGTATTCAGAAAATGAGGTTGGGGCTTGAACAGATGGTAATAGCTGACCTTAAAGTCAAACTGGAGCATTTGTAGTCTGTGTGGCACTCTTGATTACAGGGTGGTTTTTGTTTTACTACTCCTTCATCAAGAAATATGCTACTATGATAGTAACGGAATAAAAGAGGTTCTAGCACCCCTCTCTAAAAAAACTAAGATGAAGCAGTACTTCGATCTTGGGGTACTGCTTTTTCTTTTGAAAAAAGGAGTTTTTTTAATGTTGAAAGATGAAAAAGCGATTGTTGTTTTTAGTGGTGGTCAGGATAGCACAACGTGTTTGTTTTGGGCTCTAGAAACATTTAAGGAAGTGGAGGTCGTTACGTTTAATTATAATCAACGGCATATCGAAGAAATTGAATGTGCCAAGGCGATTGCGAAAGAATTAAACGTCAAGCATCATCTATTGGATATGAATTTATTAAATCAGTTAGCGCCAAATGCGTTAACAAGAGATGATATTGAAATAAAAGAGGGCGAGGAAGGGGAGCTTCCATCTACTTTTGTTCCAGGAAGGAACCTCATTTTTTTATCCTTTGCAGCTGTCCTTGCTAGTCAAGTGAATGCAAAACACATCATTACTGGTGTTTGTGAAACAGATTTTAGCGGGTATCCTGATTGCCGCGATGCCTTTATTAAATCATTGAATGTAACCATTAATCTTTCCATGGATAAGCAGTTTGTGATTCATACACCATTAATGTGGTTAGATAAAGCTGATACGTGGAAAATGGCTGATGACTTAAATGCCTTGGAATTTGTCCGTGAAAAAACTTTAACTTGTTATAACGGTGTCATTGGTGATGGTTGTGGAGAATGTCCATCTTGTAAGCTAAGAAAGAAGGGACTTGACCGTTATCTTTCAACTCGAGTGGGTGTGGCAGAATAATGGATACATCTATGTTTGGTTTTCGTATCGTAGAACAATTACAAAAAATAGAACAAGATATCCAAAAAAATGAATTGAAGTATCACCAAAAACGTGTTCTTGTCAGCAAGGAGTTTACATTTGATGCAGCCCATCATCTTCATTGCTATGAGGGGAAATGCAAAAATCTCCATGGCCACACTTATAAAGTGGTACTAGGTGTGAGTGGCTTTGTCGATGAGATTGGCATTGTCATCGATTTTGGTGACTTAAAAAAAATCTGGAAAGAGAGAATTGAAGTTCATCTTGATCACCGATATTTGAACGAAACTTTGCCAAAAATGAATACAACAGCAGAAAATATGGTGGTATGGATTTATGAACAATTACAAGATGCACTCGTAAATTCACATCCTGATACGAGAGTAGAATTCATTCGTTTGTTTGAAACTCCAACAAGCTATGCAGAAGCAAGACGGGAGTGGATGGAACATGAGTAAAATTCCTGTCATGGAAATCTTCGGTCCAACGATTCAAGGCGAAGGAATGGTTATTGGGCAAAAAACGATGTTTGTCCGCACAGCTGGGTGCGATTACTCTTGCGCTTGGTGTGATTCTGCTTTTACTTGGGATGGTTCAGGTAAAGGGTTAATTAAACAAATGACCGCAGAGGAAATTTGGCAAGAGCTTAAAAGAATTGGCGGGGAAGGGTTTTCCTTTGTTACTTTATCTGGTGGAAACCCTGCTCTATTGAAAAACCTTACGTATTTAATCGATATATTGAAAGAAAATCAAATCGAAATTGGTTTAGAAACGCAAGGGAGTAAATGGCAGGAATGGTTCTTACAGATTGATCAGCTAACGATTTCACCAAAGCCTCCAAGCTCTAGTATGGTCACTGACTTTGATGCGTTAGACAAGATTATCAGCAGATATATTAATACCGATTCAGGCCATATTAGCTTAAAAGTTGTCATCTTTGATGACGACGATTTCTCTTATGCCAAAGAGATTCATCTTCGATATCCTAGTCTACCATTCTACTTACAAGTTGGAAATAATGATAGTCAAACAACTAATAAGAGTACACTTGTTCAACATTTATTAAATCAGTATGAATGGCTGATCAATAAAACGATTGAAGATAACGAATTGAAAAATGTGAGAGTACTCCCGCAACTCCATACTTTGATATGGGGAAATAAGCGTGGAGTGTAACTTATAGGTAACGAAAAGCTTATGAAAACCTATTGGTACTACAAATGTATCAACTTCTTTGATTTAATAAGGGAACTGTTGTTCTTCTTAAGAAATCAGGGGCCATTATTTGATGATGGAGGAGTTACGATGACAAGGAAGAAATTAAGAGAATTGGGGATCAAAGTTGGACAATTACCGCCTGGGAGCAAAAATTGTATTACAGATGTCAAAGGAGTACATATTGGCCATGTAACCCTCCATTATCCTCTAACTGAAGATGAGAATGAGTGGGCTTGTACAGGTGTTACAGCCATTCTTCCACATGGTGGAAATCTGTTCAGTAAAAAGGTGATTGCAACGAGCTTTGTTTTTAATGGATTTGGCAAGTCAACCGGATTCGTACAGCTAAACGAATTAGGAAGATTAGAATCTCCAATCATGTTAACCAATACGTTCGCAATTCCCGCTGTTACCCAAGGGACTTTAGAGTATGTGTTAGAGAAAAATCCCGAGATTGGTGAAACAACCGGTACTGTAAATATCGTGGTAGGAGAATGTAACGATAGCTATTTAAATTCGATTCGAATGATGCCGGTAAAACCAGAGCATGCAAAAGAGGCGATTAGAAAAGCTTCAACAAGTAAAGTTGAAGAAGGAGCTGTTGGAGCAGGGACTGGAATGGTGTGTCTCGGTTATAAAGGTGGAATTGGTTGTTCTTCCCGATTAGTCACAATAAATGACAATGAAGAAACGTACACGCTCGGTTGTTTAGTATTAAGTAACTTTGGCACTCAAGAAGAATTACACACGTATAATCGTTTTGTCGGAAACGAAATGAGCGATGTTGGTACTGATTCACAAACAGATGGTTCCATTATGATTGTGTTAGCGACAGATGCTCCAGTCAACGAACGGCAACTACAAAGAATCGCCAAAAGATGTGGGATTGGTTTGGGGAGAACAGGAAGTCATATGAGTCATGGTAGTGGAGACATTGTGATTGCTTTTTCAACTTCACAAACAATTCCTCATTTTTCAGAACAAAATAAGGAGCAACAGTTCCTTTTAAGAGAAGATAAATCTGTAATGAATTCTCTATTTAAGGCTGCAGCTGAAGCAACTGAGGAAGCCATTTTAAATTCATTAACTAAAGCAGAAACTAAAAAGGGTAGAAAAGGGAGAACAGTGAAAGAGCTTCCTTTTCATTTGTTGAAAAAGTAGTATAACAATTAGCTATATAAGTCTATTCATAAATAAGTATCGCTATTTTTCAAAAATAAGTGTATCATTAGAATAACAGGATTTTTGCTCTAAGCTTGCAGGCTAGTTTAATGAAAACAGGTCTGCAAGCTTTTTTATTATAAGAAATAGCTCCATTGTTAAGGTAATATCACCATGATAAGACAGATTTAGATGGAGGAATGTTTCCGCTGATTCGTTTTGGGGATACTGATTATTAATAAGATTCAAAAATATGGTTTGGAAATGGAGACTGTGCATATGAATGAGAAGGAAATTATCATTGAAATTGATAAAATTAAATCAGGCAAAGCGAATATCATTTCTTTTTACCGCAAAAATAGATTAATTGATCGTGCTCCACTAAAGCTTAAAGATAAATCAGACACGTATAACTACCAGCATCGTCACCATTTTGATGGAGATGATTTAATGAAAATTAGTGAGAAACAGTCATCTATTTCACCTTATGATGGCAGTGGAAAAATCAATGCGTGGGCAGATGAAACAAAGAGTTCATTGCAACAATTAATTTTGGACGGGAAATTCAATCGTGTTTTCAAGAAAGGGAATACGAAGTACAACGTTAAATTAGTTTGGGTGCCTGGAGAATAATATTAAAGCAAAAACTCTAGTTACTTTGACTAGGGTTTTTGCTTTAATATTTATGTGATCTCTTTCACAAATAGTTCATATAAATGCTCACTGATTCACAAAAGTTGAAGGTATAATTTGATTAGATTGAGGTTCATCCTTTATCCAAAATGAATCAGGAGGTTTTGTCATGAGTTTTGAACATGTGTTATCACCGATAAAAATTGGAAGCTTAGAGCTCAAAAACCGCTTCATCGTACCAGCTATGGGAACACATCTAGGAGAAGCAAATGGTCAAGTGTCAGAACGTACAATTGATTATTATCTTGCGAGGGTAAAAGGTGGATATAGTTTAATTTTTACTGAGTTTACCTGTGTCGATCCAGAAGGCTTAGCGATGCCTGGTCAATTATTGATTTGGGATGATACGTTTATTCCAGGACATTTAAAATTGACGTCAACGATTCATGAACATGGGGGGTTAATTTTTTGCCAACTGCACCATGCAGGTAGGGAAACATCTCAAAATTTCACAGGAAAGCAACCTGTAGGTGCATCGCCAATTCCAAGTCCTACTTATAAAGAGGTTCCTCGTGAACTTTCCACTGAAGAAGTTTATCAAGTGATTGAAAAATATATTGAGGCAGCAGTAAGAGCAAAAGAATCTGGCTATGATGGTGTGGAATTACATGGGGCACATCAATACATGATAGCACAATTTATGTCATCCTATTCCAATAAACGAATTGACGAGTTCGGTGGCTCTTTTAAAAACAGGATGAAGTTTGCGGAAAAAATCATCCAAGGTATTAAGGGTAGATGTGGACTCGATTTTCCAGTTAGTATCAGAGTCAGTGCGATCGAACCGGTAGCTGGTGGAAGAAAACTAGAGGAAACGAGAATGGTAGCAAAAACGCTTGAAGATGCTGGTGCAGATGTGATTAGCATATCAATAGGTGGTTATGGTGTCGCTCAATATACATTAGCACCTCAAGCAGTGATGCCTGGCTTTAATGCTGGAAATGCAGCATATATAAAAAAAGCGCTCACTGTTCCTGTTATCGTTGCAGGACGAATTAATGATCCATATTTGGCTGAAGATATTATTGCTTCAGGTTCTGCCGATTTACTTGCACTAGGAAGAACGTCTCTTGCAGATCCGGAGTTTCCAAATAAAGTAACCGAGAACCGAGTGAATGAAATTATCCCTTGTGTAGCCTGTCTGCAACGTTGTGCTGGGGCAAGAGGGAGAGATGAATGGGATACAGGTGTTTCTTGTACCTATAACCCTTTTACTGGAAAAGAAGGGCTGTTAAAAATTGAGCCTGTTGAGGAGCCAAAGAAAATTGCGATTTTCGGTGCTGGACCTGCTGGACTGGAAACGGCGTGGATTGCAGCAAAAAGAGGCCATCATGTTACATTAATTGAAAAAAAGGACCGCCCAGGTGGTCAGGTTGCTATTGGTGCGATGCCACCTCATAAACAAGAATTGATTAAAGCCATTCAGGCTTACGTGACTTTAGGAGAAAAATATGGTGTTACGTTCCAATTCGGACAAGAAGCAACCCCAGAAATGCTGGTGGAATTCGATGAAATAGTACTGGCAACAGGTGGAGTTCCCATTCGTCCTGCTTTTGACGGAATTGAAGAATCCGGAGTTCTAGATGCAGTCGATGTCATTGAAGGGAAAGAAAGAGTTGGGCATAAGGTATTAATTATTGGTGGCGGACTTGTCGGTGTAGAAACCGCTGATCTTTTAGGAGAACATGGACACGAAGTAACGGTCATGGAAATGAAAGAAGATGTTGCAATGGATGAGCATTTTGATGTGAAGAGCATGCTATTAGAGCGATTGAATCAGTATGGTGTTGAAATTTTGACTAATTCAAAAGTGAAAGCATTATCCAAAGGGGCAGTTCTTTTTGAAAGAAACGAACAAGAGGAAAAATTAGAAGGCTTTGATCATATTATTCTGGCTCTTGGAGCAACATCTAATAATCCACTTGAAGAGCAATTACTTTCCCTAAGAAAAAATATTACGGTTATAGGCGATGCTCTTCAAGCAAGAACCATTACAGAAGCTGTGTATGAAGGGGCTAAATTAGCGGTTAAAATCTAGAAATCAATAGAATGAATTAATCGTTTATAAGTGGAGCAACATATGTGACAGAATATTCATCAGTAGACCAAATCAAAATGATTTGGTCTTATTTCCATTTATAACAATGATTAATGCATGTTATTTAAATCGCTCTACCGATACCGAGAGGAGGTGAAAAAAATTTGCAAATATAGATATGTGTGTAATAGAAGGGAACATTTTTCTTGTACAATAAAAGAAAGAGGCAGTAATTTTTCTCCTGCACATCTATCAATTTCCCATTATTTTAAATGTTTCTTTAATCGTGCTGCTAGTGGAACAACGATAATACCAGCAATGACGACTTGCATAATGTTTCCTGGTACTGAACCAAATGGTAACATCCAGTTACTATAAAGGAGTACTTCCGCAAAATAATAACCTACCACTTTAATAATTAAAGCAACGGCAACAGCCATTGAATAAACGTATAGCTTTTTACCTGGAAGCTTTTCAGCGATTAAGCCAGCAAAATAACCCATCGCACCGACAATAACGAAAGTAAATGGGGCCCAGGCAGTCCAACCAGAAATAAGGTCAAATAACCCCATTCCAACAGCCCCAGCAATCGCTCCAGATTTTCTACCATAAAGAAAAGCAGCTATAAATAGGGGGACGTTTCCTAAGTGGATGAGTCCGCCATTTCCCATAATAGGGAGTCGGATATTAATAAACATCGTCGATACAAACACCAATGCAATAAAAAGAGCATTGATAACGAGGGTTTTTGTTTTCACTGATTGTTTTGGTGCCAAAGTTGAATTCATCTGTTAACCTCTTTCTAGTTTTTAATTATTATCATACTATGAAAATTGACGTAAATAAATATTAAATCATATTTTGTAAGAATATGTTATCGTATAATTACTAAACATCCAATTTTTTATTAGAACGGAGACCTTATTTCATGACTTGGAAGAAATTTGTATTCTATCAATCCATCATATTTATCGCCCTTATCCTAGTTGCTGTTTATTCCGATCCTTACATCGGTAAGCCGTTTTCTTATGTTGATTTAATCGCAATGTTTGTCACAGTACCATTATATATATTGCTTGTTGGTTTTAATGGTAAGCTATATAGCCGTATTAACACGAGCCTTAGAAACAAAATGTTCTTTTCAATTATCGCCTTCATTTTGGCATTCATATTGATCGTATCTACAGATAATATATGGTTTGAAGTCACAGGTAAAATGTTATTTAGTTAATATCCCGATATAAAAATTGAAAATTGAGAAATTTATGATACGATCAAACTAACAAGAATACTCTTGTTAATTTGGTTGAAAAGGGTGATGAAATGACAAAACGATGGGGCTTTACGTACATATTTTGTAATGATTTAGCGAAAATGAAACAGTTTTATACGGAAATTCTTCATCTAGATCTTATTTGGGAAAGCGATAAATCTCTCGCTTTTAAAATCGGTGATCATCAATTAAGTATCGATTTCCATGAATATTACACTCCATTTGCTTCCGGTTTCTCGATTCAACCAGGTTGGCAAGGTGGTACCGAACCAAGAATAAGTTGGTCATTAGAGTGTGATAATGAAGATTTCATCCAAATTGTACAATCTGCCATTCAAAATGAGATTCCCAAATACTATCATGAACCTAAATGGAACGGTTATTGGAGCTTTCCGATATTGGACCCAATGAATAATACAATCGAAATAACATGTTGAGAATAAGAGCTTGTTCTTTGAATAGGAGTAAATTGGAATGTACTAAGTCTGAGAGTGGTTATTATTGGACTCAATTAAGATAAAAAAATAAAAAAGGAGTCGTATTTACGCTAAAAAACGTCTAATACGACTCCTTTTATTATTGAAAACATTGAATGTTTATGTTAAATTTATATAGATATACATTGTATTTATTAATTTAAATCTAATATCCCTATTTTAATTATACAATGTAATTAATTTATTCGTCAACCTTTATATAAAACTTTTTTTAGGAGTGTTTGCCATGGAGTCAAATTTTCAGCAAGAGCAAAAGCGAGTAGACCTTGTAATGGGAATCATAACAGATGAGCTCAATCGATTGGAAGAAGAAAAGTCTAAACGTAAAAACGAAGTAGTCGATATCCGCAAGCACTTTTGGGATGAAGTAAAGGTGAACTTAGATTCCTTTGACGATTATCTTGAAACCATTATTGGTTTGAGACAAGAGGTTCAGGCCTTGTCCGTTAGCCAAAGTAGCCATAGACATGCAGCAAAGCGCTTGTCTACGTTACAACGAATGCATGAGGTTCCTTATTTTGGACGAATTGATTTATTAGAAGAAGGTACGACAAAAGCTGAACAAATTTATATCGGGATATCCACGCTCAGGGATCCGAGCAGTGATGACTTTCTAATATACGATTGGCGTGCCCCTGTCTCAAGTGTTTACTACGATTACCAACCAGGTCCTGTAAAATATGAAACGCCTGGAGGTACGATCCATGGAATTTTGGAGAAAAAGTGGCAATATTTAATACGTGATGGCGAACTCCAGTCGATGTTTGATACGAGTCTGACAATTGGAGATGAAATCTTACAGCAGGTTCTCGGCAAAGGGACAGATAAGAAAATGCATAATATTGTTGCGACAATTCAGCAGGAACAAAACAAAATCATTCGTCATGATCTTGGGAGGCTGCTCATTGTCCATGGGGCAGCAGGAAGTGGCAAAACTTCGGCCGCAATGCAACGAATAGCTTATTTGCTATACAAATATCGTGATCGCTTGAATGCTGATCAAATCATTCTCTTCTCTCCGAATACGATGTTTAATAGTTACGTATCTAATGTCCTACCTGAACTCGGTGAAGAGAATATGCAGCAGGTCACCTTTCAAGAATATTTAGACCATCGACTAAGTAAAGATTTTCGAGTGGAAACTCCATTTGAGCAATTAGAATATGTTTTGACAAGAGAGAAGACGCCTGAATACTTTACAAGATTAGCGAGTATCCAATTTAAAGCGTCCACTCGTTTTTTTGAAGCACTTCAATTATACAGACAGTCACTAGAAAACTCAGGTATGAAATTCAAAGATATTGTATTTAGAGAAAAAACGATTATCACAGCTGAGCAGATTGAAAACCACTTTTACAGTGGTGATCCTTCGATTCGTTTCCATAATCGACTTGATAATTTGAAGGATTGGCTTATCAAGCAACTAAAAGAACTTCATAAGGATGAATGGAAGAAACCATGGGTACAAGAAGAAATCGAGCTCCTAAGTGATGATGAATATCACCAGGCACATCTTCAACTTGCAGAAAAACGAGGCTTTAAAAGGGAAGAGACAGCAGATTATGAGATGGAGCCGAAAGCACTAGCTCGATTGATTGTTCAGCAAAAATTAAAACCAATAAGAAAACAAATTCGTGATTATCGTTTTATTCATATAACGGAAATCTACAAGCAACTTTTTGTAGAGGATGAGCAAATGATGAAGGGGTTAAACGCAGAGGTTCCGCCTGAGTGGCCAACAATTTGTCGATCAACAATAGATATGTTGGAGGATGGGAAGCTATATTACGAGGATGCTACTCCTTTTCTATTATTGAAGGAGCTGATAGAAGGCTTTCATATCAATAGCTCAATTAGACATATTGTTGTTGATGAAGCACAGGATTATTCTCCGTTTCAATTTGAGTTTTTGAAACGTCTATTTCCTGCAGCAAAGATGACGGTTCTTGGGGATTTTAATCAGGCAATATTTGCTCATGCAAGCGAAATGGTTGATTTCAACACTCTCTCCCATTTGTATGGACCAAGTGAAACGGAGGTGGTCAATATTGCACGAAGTTATCGATCAACAAAACCGATTATCGAATTTACACGTAGGCTTGTTCCGAATGGAGACAAAATTATTCCATTTGAACGAGATGGTGAGAAACCTATGCTCATTCAAGTCAACAACGATGAAGAACTGCACAGTTCGATTGTTTCCAAAGTCACTGAATTAAAAGAGCATAATTATCATAGCATCGCGATCATTTGCAAATCAGCAAAAGAAAGCAATTATGCTTATGAGGCTCTTTCTGAAATAAATGAGCTCAAACTTCTAAAGAGTACATCACTAGATTACGAGCAAGGTGTCGTCGTTGTGCCATCGTATTTATCAAAGGGGATCGAGTTTGATGCTGTCATTATCTATAATGCCTCACATAATGTTTACGATGATGAAAGCTTGCGTCGAACTTTTTATACAGTCTGCACGAGGGCAATGCACGAATTGATACTTTATAGTGTGGGAGAACCAACATCATTTGTAAAAGCTGTTTTGGAGCAAGGTTTCATTCAAAAGAAAATGATGTAATCTTTTCTTTCATGAAAATCAAGTATTACAATTATTATTTCAACAAAGTATAATCGGATATGGGAGTTGAGACAATTTGAATAAAGAGACCATTGCAAATATCCGAAAACAATTTAAATTAAATAACAAACATATGCAAATACGTGAGATTTTCAATGTTTATGTAAAAAAAGAATCAGGTGAAATCTATACGCATATTTGTCAACCGTTTGATATGCTTGAAAAAGAAGCACAGGAATTATTTTTGGCGAATTTTAAAAAGGTGTTAACGGGTCAGCTGGATACGAAATTATTTGAATTAAAATTTCAACGTGATGTGGTAGGGAGTACACAAGAAATATTGTTTGAATCTCTTCAAACAGACCTATCAGATGATTGGCAGCAACATATGCTCCAAATTGTTGAAAAAATGTTTTCCGTTAAAGTATATGAATTCGATACAGTCGTTACCTTTATCCGCGGTGAGTATCAAAAGCCGACAAGAAAGCGAGATCCTGAATCAGAAACAGGCGGGGATGATGAAGTATACTCCAGCTCTTTTGTTTTCTGTAGCTTTAACAAAGCGGATCAGCCGAAAAAATCATTAACCTTTGATTATATTGAAAGAGAATTTAAGCCAAATACAAACTTAGATCCTATTATCAATTTGACTGCGCCTTTAGCTGGTTTTATGTTTCCAGCCTTTCATGATAATATGGCTGATGTAAATCATATTCTATATAGTGCAGGCAAGGCAAATGAGCCGGACTATCGATTCATCGAAGAGGTTCTTAATTGCGAAGATATCATTACAGCTGAGGAAGATAAGGCAAGCTTCGAAATCATTTTGCAAAAAGTTATCGGAGATGAGCTCGATACGGAAACAATCTCGAATGTATATGAAGAAATTGATCGAGTTGTGCAAGAAAACGAGGAAAATGAAGAAAGCGAAGAACCGAAGATCGATTATAAAGATATTGAACGCATCCTGACTGTTAGCGGCGTTGAAAATGTCGATACGGAGAAAGTAGAATTTGCCTTTAAAGATGTGATCGAAGATGAAACACATGAATTCAAAGCAACAAATCTCGTACCAAAAAAAATCAAAATTAGCACGAACGTTGCGAATTTAACGATTAACCCAAAAGAAATGAAAAAAGTCAAATACATCATGTTCGAAGGAAAGAAATGCCTACTTCTTGAAATTGAAGAAGACATATTGTTAGAAGGCTTTAAATTAGAAACGATCACCCTGTAGTGGGACGTAGGGACAGGTACCTTGTCCCAATATAAGAGAAAATTCTAGTGCCTGTTGTTTGTCATTATTGACGAAGAACAGGCACTTTTTATATTTAAAACGAAAGATTAAAATTAGTTTTACGTTTTTCTGAACAAGTTTTCAGATGAAGGACTATACCTCTACTCTTTAAAAAACATATTTTATAGAAAGTTGAGTAGGAGGTGAGAGTGATGAGAAGATCTCCACGTTTTTGTATGTTTCCCGGTTATAACTGGTGTGGTCCTGGCTGCAGTGGTCCAGGAGCTCCAATAAACGAAGTCGATGCTGCTTGTAGACAGCATGATTTATGTTATCAATGGACAAGAGAACGATGTCGTTGTGATCATGACTTTATTGAGCGACTAGAACGCTTACAAAATCGCTATACAAGAGAAGGGCGACATGCGAGAGTGTTGCTAAATCATATGAGAATACTTAAAGGGATTAATTGTCTTTTCAGGTAATGGATTTAATGGATATAATTTTCAAAAAATGTAAAATAGAAGTAGGGGATATGACAGAAATTGAACTGTTAAGAGCAGCAGTTTTCAAACACGATTAAATGATCTACTTATTTGTCGTATACAAGTGATTGATAAAGTGATAAAAGATGAAGATGTGGATGTAGTGCTAGATTTACGTGCAGAAGCACCACAATTTTCTCATAATGAGGATGCAAAAAGAATACAAATTCCTTTGACCGAACCGAATCAAGTTGAATTCCTTCAAAAAAAGCATTTTAGCTAAAAATTATCGGAAAGGTGAAAAGATTATCATTCATTGAAAAGGTAGCGTAGCAGCGACTGTGTATTAGATCTAAATATCGTCAAATCCATTGAGGAAGCAATAGAGATGGTTAAAAAGGTGAGACAAGAAGTAGAAATTCATCCTGAATTTGTGAAGGATTTACGAATAAACTATCTCCTAAAAAGCTAAGAAGGGTGGACTATCCATTTGAGATAGTCTATTCTTTTTATGATTTTTATGAAAATTTCACATCCTTTTTTCTCTTAATTCGTCTAAATATTGATTCATGAAAAGGAGGGAAGTCTTTTGGAAAATGAAATAGAGGAATGGTACGACGAATATAGTTATCCAATTTTCAAGTATATCCTTTTGATGGTACATGATTATCAGCAAGCTGAGGATTTGACTCAAGAGACATTTGTGAAAGCATACAAAAATATGCAAGCGTATAAAGGAGAGTCGAGTCCGAAAACGTGGCTATTTCGAATTGCTCACAATGTTACGATTGATTATTTAAGAAAAAGAAAGCCGTTAACGATGATGAAAGAAATATTTCATTTGAAAAAAGATAGTGGAAAGCAGCCTGATGAATTGATGGTGATGAAGGAGAATTCGAAGGAACTTTATCTAGCTTTAAATGGCTTAAAGGACTCGTACCGCGAAGTCATTATTTTAAGAAAAATCAAAGGGTTTTCTACAGTTGAAACGGCTGCTATTTTAAATTGGACAGAAAGTAAAGTGAAAGCAACTTTACATAGAGCTATGCCAGCGTTGGAAAAGCAATTTGAAAAGGAGGGTTTTCTAAATGAAAAATTGGTATGATGAATCACTGAAAGCTCTTGATTCACAAATAGTTTGGCCAGAAAAACGCCGAAGAGAGGTAAAAGTGCGAATTTTCGCTCAAACGAATAAGCAAAGAATGAATAAGCCGATGATTTACATTTCAAGTATTGTTACACTTTCACTCATTATGATTATTGGCACACACTTTGCACAATATCCTAAAGAAACTTCTTTCATTGGCACAACAGCTAGCCAATCGACTTCACCTGTAATCAAAAAGGAGGATGTAGTTCAAAGTATAAACGGAGTTCCAAACGTCAATCTAACTCCTGAAGGTACGATTTCGATTAATTTGAGCGGCAGGGTGAACGGCATTAAAGGCATAGGAAGTTATTCAATTACGAAAGGAAGTCAGCCTTATGTATATTTATTTTATCCCTTTGAAGAAGAAGGAGGTATCCATCTCCATTCAACTAAGAATGAAACTGGTGAAATAAATATCATAGAAAAAAATACAATAGGTAAGGAAAAGATGTGGATCAAAGACCACTACGCAGAGTTAAATCCATATGCTCCTCAAGTGATTATTTATACGAAAAATTATATTTACTATATTAGTGGAGATAATGTCAGCAAGGAACAGGTTATTCAAGTGGCGGAACAAATCAAAATTAATGACCAGTAATAAGGGTCTTTTTAGTATAACTTTTTCTCATCAAAAATAGACTCTTGCCACTTAAAATAGCCATAAATGATGATAGAGAAAATCACAAAAATGATCCATCTTTCCCAGCTAGTGATATTAATTAATTCGTATATGCCTAATACATCTTCAAAAGGATAATTACCTGGAAAAATAGCAAACATGAAATCGAGAATCACATTTGTGAAAAAATAGACCAATAATCTCCCGTATGTAAAGTGGAAAATCCAAATTGTTAAGACAGGAAAAGCACCTAATACACCAGAAGCAAATAATGGCTTTTAGGCAGGCAAAATAGTTACCTGAAGCTCCCAATGCTTGTGATTAAAGGCAAATACATTATAGATAAGCATTAACAAAGTGGCGAATATACCAGCTGGCATATAATATTTGATATGTTCTTTCTTAAGAAAGAACAATGAAAACCAAGGTGCAATAAAAATTGTCCAAAGTATAATTTTGTTAAGCATGCCATTCCCATCCTTCTTAACTGTTCATGCCATTAGATTTCACTAGCGGTTCTTAACTTATGCATAAAACTCGATACAGCGCAAAACAAAGAAAACGAGTTGAATGATGTTTGCAAAAAAATAGCAGGAAAAATTCCGCTTAATGAGCAACCATCATGAAAAAGAGCCGATATAACAGGAAATATTCCTGCTATTCCCTCAAAAAAAGTCAAAATAAACGCTTTTGCTCTCCATAAGCGGAAATTCTTCCGTTATTTCCCCTAAAAGGAACTCGATAGAGGAGATAACAGGAAAAACTCCGCTTAAGAGTGAGAGATGTTTGGAGCGAATTAGACAAAACGGTAGCTTCCTACATGTTGTAGGAGATTTGTTCCTAATCTTATTGCTATTACTACTTTATTTTGTGTACGAAGAATAAGGTTGTTATTTCACATTATCTGAACTATATACAAATAAACATCATTTATTTTAAGTCCACCACATTTCTCCGAGTGATTCTTTAAATATAATTGGCTTCAATGTGCTAATCGCTTTCGTTAACCCCTCATCAATCGACATTAAGCCATCCTCATGTTCAATGCTTACGACATAATCGTAATCATAAAGACGTAGCGTACTCAACATATCGGCCCACACTTTTGCGTCATGTCCGTAGCCGACAGTGCGAAAATACCAAGAACGATTTTTCATGTCCGCATAAGAAGTCATGTCGGTGATACCGTTTCGATTTAGATTTGGTTGGTCCATAATCGTATCTTTTGCATGGAAATGATGGATCGCATTTTCACATCCTAATAGTTTGATTGCCTCAACAGGGTCAATTCCTTGCCACCACATATGACTAGGATCAAGATTTGCGCCAATGGCGGGACCGCATTCTTTTCTTAATCTTAAAAGAGTAGCAGGGGTATGAACAGAGAAGCCGCCATGTAACTCAAGACCAATTTTCACTTGATGCTGTTCAGCGAACCGAGCTTTCTCTTTCCAATAAGGAATGATTTTTTCTTCCCATTGCCATTTCAAAATTTCCTGAAATTCATTTGGCCAAGGGGCAACTGGCCAGTTAGGGTATTTGGCGTCTTCGTGATCACCAGGGCATCCAGAAAATGTATTGACAACCGGAATTTCTAAGGCGCTTGCTAGTTGAATGGTTTTCGTTAAAAGGATATCCGCTTCCTCCCGAATGGCTTTCTGTGGGTGTAGGGGATTAGAATGACAACTTAAAGCGCTTACAATTAATCCTCGACTTGTCACCTTATCAATAAATTCCTTCTGCTTCACTGCATCGGCTAATAATTGATCTATATGACAATGGGCATTACCTGGATAGCCGCCTGTGCCAATTTCTACTGCTTCAATTCCAAGAGATGTAACATGATCTAGCATTTCATCCAATGTTTTGTCTGAGTACAGAACAGTAAATACTCCTAATCTCATAAAATATACCTCCTTCATTGATTATGTAATCCGTTACATATTATTATAGCAAAAATATCATTAAATACTAAATAAAACTACTAATATATTCAATATATTATGATAGTTGACAAAAAAAGAATTGATTTTACAATTTAAATTGTAATCGATTACAAAACCTATTTGGTTGAAAGCGGGAAATTGAATGGCGAATATTCAAGAAGTAGCACAAAGAGCTGGTGTCTCAGTTGCGACGGTTTCAAGAGTCCTTAATAACAATTCAACTGTAGCTCCACGTACTAGAATAAAGGTGGAGAATGCAATAAGAGAACTGAATTATGAGCCAAGTATGCTCGGAAGAAATTTACGGAATTCAGAGAGTCGACTTCTTTTAGTCTTGATTCCAAGCATCTCAAATCCCTTTTACACAGAAATCATTAATGGGATTCAAAATACAGCTATTGCTCACCATTATAATATCCTGCTATGTGAAACCAATTCGAATCCTGAGCGAGAAAACATTTATTTTAATATGGTCAAAAACAAATTAGCAGATGGTGTTATTTCCATGGATCCGGCTGTTAATATGCAAAAATTGATTGAACTCGCTGAAAATCATTCTATTATTCTATGTAGTGAGTATGATGAAGGCAATATGATTCCGTATGTGAGTATTGATAACGAGTTGGCGGCCTATCATGCGGTCAAACATTTGATTAAATTAGGAAATGAAAAAATTGCACTCATTAATTCAGATGAGAAATTTCTCTATGCGAGGCAAAGAAGAAGCGGGTATGAAAGAGCATTGGCTGAGTTTCAGCTCCCACTCCGTGAAGAGTGGATTTATCATACAACTCAGCTCGATTTTCAAGATGGAGTTCAAGCAATGCGAATGCTCTTGAAATTAGAGAATCGACCTTCAGCCGTTTTTGCGGTATCTGATACGTTGGCGATTGGTGCGTTAAAAGAAGTCAATGCTCAAGGCTTACATGCACCTGATGATATCGCAGTGGTGGGTTTTGATAATATTAGCTTTTCCAATATGACGAATCCAACCTTAACGACGGTATCACAACCAATGTATAAAATGGGGCATACAGCTGCAACGATGCTAATCAGTAGCATCCAGGAAAAGAAAGTTGAAAGTATTTTGTTGGATCACGAATTGATTATCCGTGAGTCAACGATGGGATAAGGAGATGATCATTTTGGGCATAAAGGTTGCAATTATTGGGTGTGGCTCAATTGCCATGCACCGTCATGCTCCAGAATACAAAGCAAACCCTTATGTAGAGCAAATCGTTTTTTATGACCGTAATGAAGACCGAGCAAAAAAGCTTGCCAAAAAATTTGATGGTCAAGTAGCCAAATCAGTAGAAGAACTTTACAATGACCCGACAATTGTTGCGATTAGTGATTGCTCGACCAATGATGTACATCATATTCATACATCACAAGCGTTATTAAATGGAAAACATGTGCTATGCGAAAAACCATTAGCGACAACAGTGAAACGTGCGGAAGAAATTCTTAAAGCACAAGAAAAAACAGGAAAAAAATTAATGGTTGCCCATAATCAACGCTTCACGAAGGCACATCAAAAGGCTAAAGAGTTAATTGAAAGAAAAGAATTAGGTGAGGTATTAACTTTTAAGACTACTTTCGGTCATGGTGGTCCTGAATCATGGGGAGTGAACAAAAGTAATTCAACCTGGTTTTTTAAAAAAGAACGTTCGTTTACAGGTGTTGCAGGTGATTTAGGGATCCATAAAATTGATTTAATTCATTTTCTTTTGAATGATGAAATTGATGAAGTCCACGCCTTTCACGGTGCCTTAGATAAAGTGGATGAACATGGGAAACCAATAGAGGTTTGTGATAATGTTGTCTGTGCGTTGAAAACGAAAAAAGGAAGATTAGGAACTGCTTCATTTTCATGGACATATTACGGTTCTGAGGACAACTCTACGACCATATATTGTCAAAAAGGGACGATCAAGATCTACCAAGAACCAAACGTACCGTTATTGATTGAAACGAAGCAAGGGGAAGTTGTTAAATATCAATTAGAACCGATTCAAACGAATGATAATCAAACAAGTAGTGGAGTGATCGATGCCTTTGTTGATTCGATTATACATGACAAAGAGCCAGCTATCACAGGCCAACAAGCGATTGCGACATTAAAGGTAATTGAAAAATTGCTACAGTAGAAAAACGCTAAAATAAATGCAATTGACGAAGTCAGAATTTTCTTTTACTATAGATGTAACGGATTACATAACTTCTTATCATTTCATTTTTGATACCGTTTTCATCATTGTAATATTAATTTCACTATATATTGTAATCAATTACATGTTTGAAAGGAGGCTAATATGATCCATCAATTAGCCATTAATTCAAATACGTATCATGGTTTTTCTCTAGAAGATGCTGTTAAGGGGGCCAGTAGAGCTGGGTTTACTCAAATTGAAATGGCGGCTGTTAAGGACCATACTGCTCATGTATTACCTGACATGTCAGAGCAAGAATTAGATGACATTAAAGAACTGCTTCACGAATATCGAATGAAATGTATTGGCATAGGAGCTCATAGCAACGTCATGCGAGAAGAAGGCATTGCCAATTTATTAAAAAGTATTGATTTAGCGAGTGTATTTAATTGCAAATATATTGTCACTGCTACTGGGGATGCTCATGATGACAGCGATGTTATTGAAGATGAAAGAATATTAATACAAAATTTGCAACCTATTATCGAAAAGTGTGAACGATTAAATAAAGTGCTCGTGATCGAAACGCATGGAAATAACTATGCGACCGGGGTTGCTTTGAAAAAGCTGGTTCATTCTTTATCAAATCGAGTGAAGATTAACTACGATACGGCAAACGTTATCTTTTATGGCGATATCCTACCGTATGATGACTTGGAAGCATCCATAGAGTTTGTTGAGTTTATTCATTTAAAAGATAAATTAGGGAACAATTGCGAATGGAATTTTCCAGCTATCGGAGATGGAAATCTTGATTTTACGAGAATTTTCCATACCTTTACAAAAATGAATTATAACGGACCGATTAGTGTAGAAATTGAATTTACACCTGAAGGACCTCGTGATCTTCAAGAAGTGAATAAAAGTGTTCAGCGGTCCTTTCAATATCTTGCTCGTATTCTCCGTTAAATAGGGAGGGGAACCATGAAGAATATTGGATTAATTGGTTGGGGATTTATTGCTAAAACCCATTTTGAGGCATATCAGCAAATTGACAATGCTAACGTTGTCACCATTTGTACTAGAAACGAAGCACAGTCATTTCCAAATGATATAGTTCCTTCAACATACGAAGAAATCCTGAAAAATCCAAGTATTGACGTGATTGATATTTGTTTACCAACCTTTTTACATGAAGAATACATTATCAAGGCAGCCCAAGCAGGCAAAGATATCATTTGCGAAAAACCACTCTCATTGGCGGTTGAATCAGCGGAAAGAATCATGGTTGAGATTGAGAAATATAATGTGAGATTATTTATTGCTCACGTGTTACGATTTTGGCCAGAATATAAAACAATTAAAACATATTTAGACTCAGGAAAAATTTCGAACATCGATGTCATCCATGCAACTCGTCTCGGACAAACACCACAGTGGAGTGAATGGTTTAAGGACCCATTAAAAAGTGGTGGTGCCCTTTATGATTTGCATATTCACGATATTGATTTTATCTCCTATCTTTTAGGTGAGGTTGAAGAGGTATATGCAGTAGGTACGAAAAATTCACAAGGCGCGTGGGATCATATCGTGACGACTCTCACATTAAAAAATGGTGCGACTGCCTTTGTAGAAGCATCACAAAGAATGCCTGACACATTTCCATTTACCATGTCTTTTCGGGCACAGGCTCTCGATCAAACACTTGACTTCCACCTTTTTGCTGGGACAAATATAGAAAAAATCAGTCAAAGCTCCATGACCAACTACACGAAACATGCCATATCTACAATCGAATTTCCTCAAGAGAACGCTTTTCAAAATGAACTTAGTTATTTTATCCATTGTATTGAAAATAGTGAAGTGAACTCCGTTGTTCCGTTGAAAGATGTCCTCTATACGATGAGGGTCATGAAGGCGATTGAAGCCTCATTGGAAAAAGGAGAACAAATTCAAATGTAATACCGTGAATGTAAGCGCTTAAAATCGGTTTCTATTTCATGACATGCAAATGGTTATGAAATCGACTCAATAGATTCATCAATTAAATTAGGGGGTAATTTCGAATGAAAAAGGCGTTAAAACTATTTACGTTACTGATTCTCGTAGTGATACCTATTTTAGCCGCATGTAATAGTGAGTCAACTAGTGATAATTCAGGAGAAAGTGATGGGTCCAATGATGCAGGTGGAGATAAGTTGAAAATTGGGATTTTAGCACCAGCGGTTACCCATGGTTGGGTGGCAGCAGTTGCCTATCATGCTGAAGCACGCGCTAAAGAATTATCTGAAGAAATTGAGTATCAAATTCAAACAAGTACCAATGCAGAAGAGATGACTTCTCAGCTTGATGATTTAATGACATGGGGAGCAGAAGCGATTGTCGCATTTCCACAATGGGAAGGCATGGAGGTACCAATCCAAAGAGCGATTGATGAAGGAATTGAAGTTGTGAACTTTGATATCGCCATTAACGTTGACGGGGTATACCGAGTAGCTGGGGATAATGAAGATATGGGCGTCCAAGGAGCGAATTACATCGTTGATAAAATTGGAACAGAAGGAAATGTTGTGATTCTAGAGGTGCCGTCATCTGGTTCTGTTTCTGAATTAAGAGGAAAAGGGTTTGTTGAGACGATGGAACAACTAGCCCCTGATATGAATCTGTTAACCTATGCAACTCAATTTACAAGAGAAGATGGATTAAAGGACTTTGCCGACATTTTAACAAGTAATAGTCAAATTGATGCCGTGTTTTCAATGGATGATGAAACGTCGATAGGTGTATTGCAAGCGATTAGTGAAGCTGGACGTACCGATATTAAAGTCGTTACAGGTGGCGGCGGTATGCAGGAGTATTTCAAAATGATGCCAGAAAATGAAGATATCTGGATTCAATCTGCTCTTTATAGTCCAGCAATGGTCAAAGATGCTGTTGATATTGCTGTGAAGATATTAAATGGAGAATCAGTCGAGAAAGAAACGATTATCCCAACGACGATCGTGGATCGAGACAATTATGAGCAATTTATTGACGAGGGTTCACCTTATTAAGTTCGGTTAGAGAGGATATGGCGTGGCTGTAGCCTCTCTTTTCATACATAGTACAACACCCTTAAATCATTGTATGGAAGTGATAAGATGAAGGTTGAAATGAATGATATTCGCAAAGCTTTCGGACATAACGAAGTATTGAAGAATGTTTCTTTTTCGATCAAAGGTGGAGAAATATGTGCTTTGTTAGGGGAAAACGGTGCTGGTAAATCAACATTAATGAATATTCTTGGTGGTGTCATCAAACAAGATGCTGGCTCAATCGTCATCGATGAAGAGGCAATAAATTTTCAAACGCCAGCAGATTCACAGGAAAAAGGAATTGCATTCATCCACCAAGAGTTAAATTTAATCAATGACTTACCGATCTATGAAAATATGTTTCTTGGGAGAGAGCTTAAGACCAAAAAAGGGACTTTAGATCTTGAAAAAATGAAGCAGGAAACAGAAGCGATGTTTCGGAAGATGAATATCGATTTAAAACCGACAACGATGGTTCATGATTTGGACGCTTCCTATAAGCAAATCGTAGAAATTGGCAAAGCTATGATGGCAAACGCTTCTATCATTATTATGGATGAGCCAACGACCTCATTAACCGATCAAGAAATTGAACGCGTCTTTACGATGATGCGAACATTAAAAGAACACCAAGTAGGAATTATCTTTATCTCGCATAAATTGAATGAAGTGATGGAGATTTGTGACCGATTTGTGGTTCTTCGCGACGGAAATTTGGTTGCAGACGGGCATGTTGCCGAGACCACTACCGCCGAGTTAGCACGATTCATGGTCGGATATGATGTCCGAACAGAGCCTCTTAAACGGGAGAAAAAGATCGGAGAAGAAGTTTTGCGGGTAGAAGGGTTAACTTCGCAAACCTTTTTCAATAATGTAGATTTCTCCATTCGGGCAGGAGAAGTAGTTGGATTTACCGGCTTACTTGGTGATGGCCGAAGTGAATTGTTTCAAACCATTTTCGGTGCTGAAGGAATCCCTAAAGGAAAGATATTCTTAAATGGTGAACAAGTCACGATTCGAAGCACGACTCAAGCGATTGAAGAAGGAATTGCTTATCTTCCTCGTAATCGAAAAGAAAATGCGATTATTAAAGATATGAATATCATGGAAAATGCAGCAATTGTCACTTGGCCAACGTTTGCCAAGAGAGGGATCATTCATACTGAAAAACATATAGAAGTGTTTGAGGGCCATCGACAAGCGCTACGGATCAAAATGGGTGATCTGACAGACAGTATTAATAGTCTTTCAGGGGGAAATCAGCAAAAGGTTGTGTTAGCCAAATGGTTAGCAGCAAATCCGAAGCTACTCATCTTAGATAATCCTACACAGGGTGTGGATGTAGGGGCGAAGGAAGATATTTATGACATCATTTTGCAACTGGCTGATGAAGATATAGCTGTCGTTGTCCTATCTAGTGAAGCCCATGAAATAATTCGTGTTTGCGATCGTGCCCTTGTCATGTACCATGGTGTCATTCAAGGGGAGTTATCAGGACAAAACATGACCGAACATCAAATCATGACTCTGGCTACTGGTGGGAGATTGATAGAAGAAGAGGAGGGCGAACGCCATGAGCACATCGAATGTTGAAAATGAACGGAATTTCTTCCGTTGGTTTAAACATCAATGGTCGAATGAACCACTATTTAGCACCGCTATCGCACTTATTATTATGATTATCCTGCAAACATTTGTATTGGGATTTGACTATGATTCTTTTGGTAGTTGGTTTCAGTCGTGGACCAATAACTGGATTAATATTTTAAGAAATAATGCCAGTATTGCCATTATCGCTCTTGGGATGACCTTCGTCATTATGACTGGTGGGATTGATTTAGCGGTCGGATCAACATTGGTTGCAACGGGTGCCTTTTCGATGATTCTTCTTGACACCGGAACAAAAGGAGTCCTTGCAATGCTTGGAATGACTGGTATTCCCGCCTTTATCATCACGATTGTACTCGTGCTTATATTTGGTTATCTTCTTGGGGCACTAATTGGCGTTACTATTACAAAAGGGAATGTCCCACCATTTATTGTCACATTAGGTGCAATGCTAATTTTTAGAAGTGTGACCCAGCACTTTATGCAAGGCTATAACACAACGCTTCCTTCCGAGTTTTTGCAGATTGCAAGCTTTAAAATCGGAAACTATATGATTATGCCGATTCTCTATTGGGCAATCATTGCGTATATTCTCTACTATGTCTCTAAAAGGACCACCTTTGGAAGACAAATTATTGCAGTTGGTTCCAATGAGCGAGCGGCTAAACTATCAGGTGTGAACGTCGATAAAATCAAATTACGCGTCTATGCATTGATGGGCTTACTTGTTTCGATTGCAGCGATTATCCAAGTTTCTCGAGTTGGTTCGATGGATTTCTCCAACGCAGGAAGAGGAATGGAAATGGACGCGATTGCTGCTGCTGTTGTCGGAGGAACGAGCATGAGTGGCGGAAGAGGGTTCATCCTTGGAACCGTGTACGGCATGCTCATCATTGCCGTTATGAATAATCTATTAAACCTATTTGGTGTGCCACCATTTTTACGAGAAGCCTTTAAAGGCTTTATCGTTATTGGTGCAGTCTTGTTGCAACGCAAAGGAAATAAGGGGAATGGGGCACTTTCGGCATAAGTGATATTTACTATTTTCTGTATCTTTGAGATGGATTACGAAGGAAGGGAAAGGCGTGAGTGTTAATAACTTCCATTTCTGGGGTTGCACTCTTATATGGTTCTCTATCAAAAAAAGGGGAAGGAAATAAACTCACAGTTTGAAGTTTGGACATACTCTAACGGGGTAGCACAAAATATAAAAAGCGCAAAATAATGGAAGCACTATTCACAAAAGGGTAGTTCCATTATTTTGCGCTTTTAGTCATGTAGTCGACAGGCACGTCTATTTAGAAACTATATCGTTTTGCCCTTCTTCTTTGCATCAGAATCCAATCCGGTGCCTATTGCTAACCCTAAACACATTCCAATCGGTATTCCTAAAGCAATATTATCAAATATCGTTAATCCAAACACTACACCTAAACTTATTCCTAAGGACATGTAAATGGCAAGATAGTGTCCCTCTTGGATCAGTTTATGTTTTTTCTCAAGATGAGAAGTGATGTGAGATATTGATTGTTGGAAGAGCTTTATTTTTGTATCGTCTATTGTTTCTATATCTTCTTTTTAGATTAAGCTGATTCTCTAATTCAAGAAGTTGTACCTGACAATCTTCACAATTTGATGAAAAGGAAGCTAACTTCTCAGCAACTCGTTCACATTTGTTTAAATTAAGTTTCTTCAAAATGGGTTCACTAACAGTTCTTCGAAGCTCGCTTATCATGGATTTTACATGATCAGTTTGGTTATCCAATTCATTAACCTCCAAATGAGTAAAGTTACTTTGTTATATTCTACGGAACACTTGTTGAAAAAGTTTCAAGCTCATGAGGTAGTATCGTTCTCCCTAAAGGAATCAACAAATAGTTTTGATCCCCTAATCCTTTCCCCTCAACAGAAAACTAAATAGTTTATTTTTCTATGCTAAAAGGGATGCGAATCGGCATCCCTTCAGTGATAAATATAAACTTTTTTGTATTCCGATCTTTCTAAAGTCCAACTAGATATGTAGTTTTTCATTAATTTGATTTAAGTGATGTTCGTCATGCTCGAGGAACATCTCCGTAAAGCTTTCTGCGTAGAATTGTTCTTTTCCTCCACCAATCGTAAAGCGAATATCACTATCTAAATTCGACAGACTCTCTGTTAATTGTATTCGAGTTTCAACAAAATGCTCAATTATTGAAGTTGCTGAATCATCCTTTAAATACGAAATCGCTTCGGCATTGTACTGGTCATGGTCAGGAAATGGCGGTAAATTGGATCCATCTGTCATGAAAGGTACCATATTTTCTAATATGAATTTGTCCCAATAATAAAGATGTCCCACGATTTCTCTTATGGACCATTTTCCTTCACTTATTGCCACTAGATTCTTCTTTTAATTACATCACTTTGCTGCTTGCGATACGATTGACAAAAAACACCTTAAAAAAATATGGGTAACGTTAAGACCTTCTTATTTTACTTTTAATAAAATGGATGAAATGGTATTATATGTATATACATTCCTTTTATTAATGGAGGTTCATTCTAAATGTTTGAAGCATTAGGAGATTTATTGGGTGCAATAGCAAATGCCTTCTGGGGTAAAAGCTCTTCAAAGAAAGGGAAAAAATAACTATATCATAAATGTTTCATTAGAGGTTGTCTTTTCGTCAATCTCTTTTATTATGTTGCATCAAGAAAGCACTATATAGCTTACTAGATTATGGAGGGAAGGAAGAATAATAGTGTCTAAAACAACAGCAGGATTTGGCGTAAGGCTGCTAGCTGATTTTATTGATTTTTTAATAGTAAGTGTTCCTATTGCTTTGATGTTCTACTTTATCAGAGGGGAATATTCATTTGATTGGGCATTGAATTGGCAGTGGCAAATTATATATACATGCTATTTAACTATAATACCTTTACTGTGGGTGGATACATCATTGGAAAACGTTTGTTTAGAATTAAAGTTAAACGAATGGATGAAGAAAAATTAACACTAAGAAATACACTTTTAAGGGAAGTTGTCGGGAAGTTATTAGTAGTGTATTTAACAGTAGGTATATCAATTATAGTAAGTATTTTGATGGTAATTCTAAGAGAGGATAAAAGAGCTATTCACGATTTTATCGCTGGAACTTATGTTAGTTATGATAAATAGCATTACGAAAAAACTGCATGGTTCATTCAGTCATGAAAAACATCAAATTAGGAGATTATAATGGATTATTGAACCATCGAAGCAGGATAGTTATAAAAGATGTATATTACTTAGAAATCAAATGCTCAATTTGATGAATATGGTTATGTCATGTTTGAAGTAGAAGCCGACGAGCACTAATATTGAATTGAGGTAAGTTAAGATTTTCGCTCGAGTCTCACAATTAAGAGGAAGAAATTTTGTTAAAAGGGGCTTAGAATAGTGAACAAAACTATGTTAATTGTCATAAATGTAATTACTGGCCTATTTGTTGTGATTTCTAGTGTTCTTGGATACGGTATTAGCGGGATGGGTGAAGGTTCTACCAATGACTTTAAAATCTTTATTTGGTTGTTTATTTGGTTAATCGGTTTATTATTACAATTCAAACAAAAAACTAGGATAATAGGATTAATTATTTCGTTTATTCCAGTTGCTTACTTTCTTTATGTTTATATTGCCGCTGTACTGATGTAATTTTGTTCAATATTGGAGTCCATTAAAAAAGTAATGCAAAAATTAAGACGAGGTACATTAGTACTAATACATGACATTACTTATAAACATCTGGAGGTTACGTTATGTGGGTAATATTAGGGGTTCTTGCAATAGTAGCAACGCTTATAAATCTTTATATGTATGTATCAGGAAAGGATTATAAGCTTTATATGGCAATGGGATTATCATTTACAGCATTAACGCTTTGTGCAGAATACAGTCTTGTATCGGTGTGGGTAGAAGCGGAAGATTGGGCAGCTTTAATGGATGTAGTACCTGGTATGGAAAGGGCATTATGGTTTTTGACAATGGTTTCGATCTTACTAAATATAGCACCTATACTATTAGAACGATTACGGAAGAAATAATTTCTTATTGTCACATCATTTAAACAAGATGAAATTATTGTCTAAGTTTCATACAAAACGGGTACGTTTTTTAAAAAGGAGTTACTCTTTTCCACGCCAATTAATAGGATGGAAATATTAGTATATTAAAGATGGTTCCTTATTGGAGAATGCTTTCATAGGATATATACTACACTATTTACTTTGGAGGAACACCACTGCAATAGGACTTATTAAGGAAAAAAAGTTCTTGTTATATCCCGTTAAGGAAATATTATCAATCGGTGCTGTATTGAAGGAGTTGTATATATTGAATGAAAATAGAAGTACAGAAATAAAACGCTCTTTAAAAGCAGAAAGCATTCTATCTCAGATCAATAGTAAAACGAAGCTAGGCGACTTACGAAAAATCGCGAAGGACATTAAAAAAGATCACGCACTAGCTATGGAACTTTGGTTAACCGAAAAGTTTTTGCCCAGACTATTGGCAATCTTAATTATGGACAAAAAACTTCTTTCACCAGATGTCCTAAATGAGCTTGATAAGGATATTCAGACTCACACTTTTAATGAACGAATTAACTTAATGGATTGGTTAATGGCTAATCAGCTCACCAAAGACAAGAAGTTAATTGGATTGATGGAGTCATGGGAAAACAGCCCTTCTCCTCTTCAAAGGCGAACTTTTTGGTATTATCAAGCGCGCTTGAGATGGACTGGACAAACACCGCCTGATAACACCGCATACATACTATCTGCAATCGAAGCGAATATTGCGCAGGAAGAACCGGAGGTTCAATGGGCTATGAATTTCACGGCAGGCTGGATAGGTGTTTATGATGTGAAGAATCGTGCACGTTGTATTGAACTAGGTGAGAAAACGGGTCTTTATAAAGATGAAATCGTAGCAAAAGGATGTACTCCCAGCTATTTGCCGGAGTTCATTACAATTGAAGTTAAAAAACGACACAGTCAATAGTGTTCAACAATTGCCACAGTAAAGTATGCAATGTCACAATAGACTCTTCTGAATGCGAGACAATTTTTTAAACTACAAGAATCATTAAAAAGTTTCTACATCCAGCTATTCTTTACGAAAGAGAATGGCTTTTTTTATTCATGGGTGGAATGAGAGACAAAAGAGGAAACTTAATTGTTCTTCATTCGTAAGTATTAAATAGGAAGAAAAACTCTATAATTTAATTGCTATTTTTTTGTGATGGAAGAGGTCCGAAGCAACTGATGAAATGGTTACGGTTCTAATTAGACTGTAGTAAAGATAAACGGACAGGTAAATAGAATGACTAAACATACATAAGGGGTTTAGCAATGGAAAAGTGGGACTTATTTGATAAGCATCGTAATAAAATGGAGAAACAAATCACTCGTGGAGATGAAATGCATCCAGACGAGTTTCATTTAGTTGTACACGTATGTATTTTTAATTCAAAAGGTGAAATGCTCATTCAGCAGCGCCAGCCCTTTAAGCA
>NZ_HE978511.1:20835-26856 GCF_000311725.1 Robertmurraya massiliosenegalensis JC6 | reverse complement strand
GCATCCAGACGAGTTTCATTTAGTTGTTACACGTATGTATTTTTAATTCAAAAGGTGAAATGCTCATTCAGCAGCGCCAGCCCTTTAAGCAAGGATGGTCGAACCTTTGGGATATCACTTGTGGTGGTAGTGCGGTTGTAGGTGATACAAGTCAGCAGGCTGCTTCAAGAGAGTTATTCGAGGAGCTGGGCATTCATTATAATTTCGATAAGATTCGTCCACATTTTACTATTAATTTTGAGCATGGCTTTGATGATTATTATTTAATTGAATATGATTTTGATTTGAATGAATTAACGTTACAAACTGAAGAGGTACAAGCAGCCAAATGGGCTTCGAAAGAGGAAATCTTAAATCTAATTAAACTTAAAAAATTTATACCATATTATGAGAGTTTCATTGCATATCTTTTTGAAAGTCGACATCATTATGGCTCTATTCGTTTATAAATTTAATGTGAAATGCAATTGATATAATATTTTAAACAGTGTTGTTGAAAGAAAAGGCATAAACCCCATCCTGAACCTTTATTAGCGTGTTTGAAAGGGTTAAATGCTTTTCAGGAGAAAACGATATACATCGGTGACTCCATATATGATCTTCAATGTGCAAAAAATGCTGGAGTACAATTTGCTCTTGCTCTATGGGGAGCTAAAACTATGGAAGGAGACTTGGTTTTAAAAGAACCAATGGAGATTTTACATTTAATAAAACAGTAGTCCAGAACGCGAGAATACAGTCATTAAGCTATCTACCTATTTAATATCTAAGTGTTTTCCAAAAAGGAGAATCCGAATGATACATTGGTTTCAGCAATTGCCACAGCAAAGGATGGATTTGTCACAATGGACTCCTTTCATACAAAAGCCTTGGTATCGTAATCATTTTATGAAGTTTGTATATCTACTTCAGATAATCATTGTTCTGTTACCACCTAATATTGGTATTGGAATCCTCGATATAAATATTTTATTAATGATCCTAATCGGCATCATTGTCTTCCTTCTTCATGAAAGCCTACATATTTTAGTCATACATAAAAAAGGGGATATCAGTCTCACTTTTAGAGGTGTGTTTTTTTGGTTAAATACAAATGCCATTCTCTCCAAAGGTAGATTCTGGGTGTTTATGAGCTTGCCCTTTATTGCATTATCGATCGTCCCCGTCATTCTATCGTTCTATGTTTTTGGAGAGCTCAAACCAATCCTATTATTTATAAGTTGGTTCAACACCTTTATTTCGGCCTCCGATATCATTAATTCATTTCTCATTGTGATTAAACCAAAAAATACAGTTTTTTATAGGGGATATTTTCGTATAAAAGAGGATTGAATGAGAAAGGAGGTTAAGGATACAAGAAAGATATTTTTTATTGAACTACATGAAATGATTAAAAATAGATCTGAAATACGAAATCAACGTATAGACCCGTCGAAAGAAAAGATTGTTTGGATGAACTTAAGTTAAGCAAAGAAGAAATAGACGCATTAAAAAAAATAGTTTTGATGAGGCGGCTTTGTTAGCTATAGAAAAAACAGTTAGAGACACTATTCTGTACACATTCTTCGATTCCTTTGCCTTTTTAGACGCTGTTAGAAACCCGGAAATAGTTGAAGTTGATACCATATGGCTTGGATTAACACTACGTGAACGTAAGCTAAATGAGGAAGAAGAAAATGAGGGATTTCTCCACAATGAGATTTATGGTGCTTATTGGGATTGGTTGGAACAGAGAAAGAAGAGTGAATAATTATTTTGCATACAATTAATACCCGGCTATTCTTCAAGAAGGAGAATGGCTCTTTATATTATAGAAATAGGAGTTAAAAGTGGTACAAAAATGGAAACTTAATTCTTCGTAATTCGTAAATAATAGAATAGATAAGAACAAAAACTCAATACTTATATAGAAAATTTTATGAGATTGGAGTGATTAGAAAATGGAAGAAAAAGAGTGTCCAAAATGTAAGAGCATTCAAATTAAAAAAGGACATATTCGATCAGGAAATGCAGTAGTTCATATGTTCTCATTCAATAATCCAAGAAGTCAATCATCACCGATATCTTCATATTATTGTTCGGATTGTGGGTATGTACTAGGATTATATGTTAAAAATCCTAGACACCTTGGCGAGTAAGTTCAATTAAACCTGAAGTTGATAAAGGTGGTTGAAGGGCATGTCAAATTTTCCGAAAAGACCTAAAATTAAAATACCTAAAACGATGAGTGAATGGATTTGGGACATCATCGGTTATTCATTTTACTTAGGATCGTTAATCTTTTTAATTTTCAATTGGAATGAACTTCCGGAAGAAGTTCCTGCACATTTCAATGCGCTCGGCGAGGTCGATCGTTGGGGTTCAAAGATGGAACTGATTATCCTCCCGTTAATCGGAGTATTTTTGGCATGTTTCATGCAAGTTATCGAAAAGTTCCCTGAATCACACAATTATCCAGAACGCTTTCGTGAAGATAATGCGAAAGAATTCTACTTAGTTAGCCGTAAACTGGTAAATCAATTAAAAAATATCAGTCTCATAATTTTTGCGTTAATCGCAATAGAATCAATCTCCATTGCGTTAGGTAAAAGCAATGGATTTGGTGTATGGTTACTTCCAATAGCCATATTCAGTGCCCTTATCCCGATTGTATTAGGAATCATGAAACAAAGAAAGATTAAGTGAAAAGTGTGATAAGACTACTCTAATAGAACAATTATTCTTAAAGTAACTTACAGATACTTTAATAAAGGAAGATAAACATGATTGGAATAGTGATTGTAATAGGGTTATTTATTGTGATGGGGATTTTTTTAGTTAATGGGAAAGGCTCATTCTTAATTGCAGGTTATAATACCATGTCCGAAGATGAAAAAGCTAAATACGATACCATCGCCCTTTGCAAATTTATGGGAAAAATGATGTTTGCTTTGTCTTTTAGTATGGGATTGTGGTTACTAAGTGATTATCATCAAATTAATTGGATATTCTACTTTGGTCTTGCTATATTCATTGGATTAGTTGTCTTTATGCTCATTTATTTGAATACAGGAAATAGATTTAAAAGGTAGAGTATAAAAAGTTTTGAAGGTTAAGTATAACAAACCACGGATTTCATTAAGAAGGATTTGCCTCTACTATATAAAACCACCATTTTATTGGAGGAAAAACAAGTGATAACGAAAGCAGAAATAATCAGTCAACCTATTTCAGGAAAGTACAAGGAGAGAATTTATGACATAGAAAGTTCATGGAATTCTCCTAACTGGACTTGGGTAAGATTCGAAGACGAAGATTTTAATGAATGGTGTGGTGAATTTAGAGGTTCACCGCGGGGGATTGCAGTATCAACGAAATATAAAACGGTTCTTGTCCTTACCTCTGATTATCTTTTTCAAGTTGATTGTGATAGTGGTGAATTAACAGAATATGAGTCCGATCCCCAATATCAAAGTGTAACCGTAACACCATCAGGCGATTTCATTATCGCTGATTATTATGGTCTAGAAAAAATTGAATCATCCATAAAAGATAAGAAATCAATAGAAAGTCAAATTAATATGGACTCGATTAAGTTTCAAGGCTGGAATAATAATAAGTTACTCATTACATGTGATGAATTTTTAAACTGGGAACATCATCTTGAGTTAGAACTTGACGGAGATACACTTGAATTCACAATAAGAGGTATAGGAAGTCAAGGCGAAAATCTTACAAAAAAGGATAGCAGATAACAGGTAAAATCCTGTTTGGTTATCGCAAGAAAATTTCGGAGGAGAATATGATGAAGCAAGGCCGAATGATTATCATTACAGGTTCACCAGGGACTGGTAAAAGTACTATCTCTTCAATTGTTGCTAAAGAGTCCAATTTTACAAAGTCGGTTCATATGCACACGGATGATTTCTATCACTATATTCGTAAGGGGGCAATACCTCCCTTTTTACCAGAATCTCAGGAACAAAACATAATTGTTATCGAAGCCTTTTTGGAAGCGGCCAAACGTTTTGCACGTGGTGGCTACGATGTGATGATAGATGGAATTGTTGGTCCTTGGTTCCTAGATCCGTGGTTAAAAACGGTGCGAGAAAATTACGAAGTTCATTACATTATCTTAAGAGCCTCTAAGGAGGAAACAATGAAACGAGCAATCAATCGTTCCAAATTAGACGAAGTTACGAACGTTGAATTGGTAGAAAGAATGTGGGAGCAATTTAACAATTTGGGCCATTTTGAATCCAAAATTATTGACACAACTAATCAAACAATTGAACAAAGTGTTTCAACAATAAAAGCTGTAATTGAAAAAAAATCTTCTTTACTTACTATTTGATGTAGTACAAAAGAAGCGTAATTAAATATGTTCGCTAATATAACCCGTCATATTAATTCGGTATATTTTTAGTAAGAGTTTCACATTATCAATAGTTAGTAAAATTCTTGAAGTAAGTGTATTTTGTAAGATAATCCAATTACCTACTTAGCTAGGTTGAAGTATGGAAGGCGATGTCCATGAAGGATTATCGCTATTTTTGTTGAAATTATTGTAATAACGATTCCAATTTGCTCAATCAGAAAAAGAAGAGCATTACTATAAAATAAGATTTGACGTATTAATGACAAATAAAATGTAATGTAAAAAAATGAGATGATGCAGATTAGTATTATTACACGACAAAAATTAAGAAAGATGGAGGTTAATCATGTTATTTATGATATTTGGGATAATTGCAATAGTAGCAACTTTTATAAATCTATATCTGTATAAAGTAGGAAAAGATTATAAACTTGCGATGGCCATAGGATTATCCTTTACAGCCTTAACACTTTGTGCAGAATACAGTCTTGTCTCGATGTGGGTAGAAGCAGAAGATTGGGCAGCTCTAATGGATGTAGTACCCGGTATGGAAAGGGCATTATGGTTTTTGACCATTGTTTCTATCTTATTAAATTTTGCAACTTTTAGAACTTAAAGGTAAGAAAAAATAATTACTTTTACATATAAGGAGGGATTAATATTGAATGCAAATTTTATAGTTTATGATAATGCTCATGATTTTGAGAGAAAGATTGAGCCAATTTTATTGGAGAATGAAGATAAATTCAGTTTATTTTTTGGTGTACTGCAAGCCATTAAAGCTGGTCATTATGAAAATCCATTTATGGCGACCATTGAAGAGGATGGAAAAGTGTTAGCTCTTTTTCAAATGACACCTCCCCATCCCTTGAATCTTATTTTTGTCGATGAAGCCCGTTTAGAAGAAATAATAGATTTATTAATAGAAAGTACGAACGACCTTGACATAGAATTTGATTCAATCATCAGTTTGAAACCGTGGGCGTACAAATTCGCAAAGAAATGGGAGATAAAAACAGGTACAACTCATCAACTACTTATGGATCAAGGATTGTATCGCTTAAATAAGATAAATGAAACGCTGGAACATAGTTCTGGTACTTGGCGCTTTGCAGAAGAAAGTGATTCTTCCCTTATCAAGAAGTGGTACAACTTATTTGAAAGGGATACTGGACTACCCATTTCACCCATTGATCATGTGAAAAAACGTGTTGCAATATTTCTAAAACAACGAGAGGTTTTTCTTTGGGAAGATAAAGGGAAGATTGTATCCATGATGAAGAAGTCTCGTCCGACTAAAAACGGTGTAACCGTCAGTTTAGTTTTTACACCAAAAGAAGAACGTAAAAAGGGATATGCTCGGACACTTGTTACGGCCGTCTCAAGAGAATTACTCAAAGAATACCATTTTTGTACACTATACACAGATATGATGAACCCAACATCAAATAAGATTTATAGAGAAATTGGTTATGAAAAGATAGCCGATTCTGTTCATCTAGGATTTGATAAAGTCGAATAATCTTTTCAAATAACTATTGATATTTATAAAGGGGACTTTTTTTAAGAAGGAAAAGTCCTTTTTTTTGAAGTTATTGAACAGACAAAGCAGGTTAGTTGAAGAAGGAATAAGATATTTTGTAGAGAAATTTGAACATTAAAGG
>NZ_HE978511.1:18239-20370 GCF_000311725.1 Robertmurraya massiliosenegalensis JC6 | reverse complement strand
TAAATGCTAACTTAAGAGTGTACAGAAATGATTGTTTAAGGATGTACAGTTTTGATGGTTAACTGCATAATATTCTTGAGGTGGAATATTATGCATATGCAAATTAATGTAAATTCAAGTATTGAAATTAATAGTCTTGTAGATTTGCCAAAATTTAAATTATTGATGGAGAGTCTAAAAATGAAAATCAATAAGAGTCAATTAGCTCGTGATATGGGTGTGGATCGGAGGACAGTTGAAAAATATCTACAAGGTTATGAGCCGAAAAGCAGCCGGAACCGAAGATCGAAAATTGATAAATACTATGAAGTCATAGCGTTGCTTCTCTCAGAAGAATCTAATCAGAAATTCTATTATAAACGAGTACTATGGCAATACTTGAAAGATAATCACGGCCTAGATTGTGGGCAATCATCGTTTAGAAGATACCTATCAAGTAAACCAGAGTTTCAACGTCACTTTGAAACAGAGAAACGTAAAAAATTAACCAGTGAGGTTATTCGTTTTGAAACGCCACCAGCTGAACAAGCACAGTTGGATTGGAAAGAAAATATCCAATACATCACCAAAGATGGAGAAATCCTTTATGTGAACGTATGTGTACTCTTACTTGCCCATTCAAGGTTTCGAACATTCAACCTATCAATCTCCAAGTCTCAGAGTATATTATTGTCTTTCCTTACGGAAAGTTTTGAGGTGTTTGGAGGAGTTCCAAAAACGATTTTGACGGACAATATGAAAACGGTTATGGATGAACCTCGAACAGAATATCAAAAGGGAAAAGTAAATGAGCGATTTTTTCAGTTTTCAAAAGATATGGGGTTTGAAGTAAGAGCGTGTATAGCTGGGAGACCGCGGACCAAAGCAAAGGTAGAAGCTCCGATGAAATTACTCGATGAGATTCACGCTTATCAAGGAAAATTTGATTATGAGGAACTGCATAAGTTTGTTCAAACACTCTGTAATCGTATCAACAATAGTTACCATCAAGGAACAGGGAAAATCCCAATACTGGCACTAAAAAAAGAAAGAAATCTCTTATCTCCATTACCACATGAACGAATAAGAGATTCCTATAAAATTGATCGTATACTTGTGAAAGTAAATCCATCCAATATGATTACCTTCAAATCCAACCAGTATTCAGTTCCACCTGGATACATCGGGAAAACGCTTAGTTTACAAATATACGATAACCATATCTTTGTCTATTATAACACGGATTTAATTGTCGAACATCCAATTCGCCCGTTGAAAATCAACTACAAGCCGGAGCATTACGTTGATACTCTAGCAAGAGGGCTACCAGGTTCTACAAATATAGAAGAGCTGGCAAGGAAAAATTTAGAGGCAATTAATGAGGTGTATAAAAATGAATAGCAGTTATAACAAACTCGTACAGAATTTAGAGTATTTAAAGTTAAAACAGATGTTAGTTCATCTAGATGAAACCATTGATTTTATGACCAATAATCAACTGTCATTTACCGACACATTAGTCAAACTGACAGATTACGAGATCGACATGAAAGAAGTAAATATGGTGAGATCTATGGTTAAGGTAGGGGCCTTCCCTCATTTGAAGGAAATAAAAGACTTTGATTTTGAATTTCAACCATCGATTAATAAACAAAAAATATTGGATTATACAACGTTACGGTTTATTGAGCAAAAAGAAAACATCGTATTCTTAGGAACCAGTGGCGTAGGTAAAACTCATTTAGCAACCGCAATTGGAATCGCAGCTGCCAAAAAAAGAACGAGTACTTACTTCATCAAGTGTAATGATTTGATCCTCAATCTCAAAAAAGCAAAACTTGAAAATCGATTGGAAACCAGGCTTAAACATTATGCGAAATATAAACTCCTTATTATCGATGAAATTGGCTATTTACCCATTGACGCAGAGGATGCTAAGCTGTTTTTTCAGCTCATCGATATGAGATATGAACAGAAAAGCACGATTTTAACGACAAACGCTAGCTTTAAATCATGGGGTGATATATTTCAAGATACTAAAATAGCGAATGCCATTTTAGACCGAGTTCTACATCATGCCACAGTGGTCAATATTATTGGGGATTCCTATCGCCTAAAAGACCATTTTAATAAAGATAATTCTAAACAAGGA
>NZ_HE978511.1:12602-16667 GCF_000311725.1 Robertmurraya massiliosenegalensis JC6 | reverse complement strand
ACATTAAAAAAGGGGGGGACAAGATGGACCTTATAAAGTTGGAGAAACTGTTAAACTTTGCAGAAAATGTTGTTCAAAAAGCTGGTAAATATATCGTTAAAATGAGAACTGAATCACAAATTGATGTTTTATATAAGGATGTTGGAGAACTTGTAACATCGGCCGATTTTGCGTCTGATCAAATCATTCGTGATGCAATTTTATCTCATTATCCTGATCATCGAATCCTTTCTGAAGAGGACCTCACTATTGAATGTAACAAAGAGCGTTTCGACGGTCCTCTTTGGATTGTTGATCCATTAGATGGTACAGTAAATTTTGCAAAAGGGCTTCCACATTTTGCTGTTTCAGTAGCTTTTGCAGTTGATGGAATCGTTTTGGCTGGGGTTGTTCACGCACCAGAAATGGATATTACATTTACTGGTATTCGCGGAAACGGTTCTTTTTATAATGGTAAAAAACTTCAGGTTAGCAGTACCTCAAAAATATCTGAATCGGTGATTGGGACTGGATTTCCTCACGACAAAAACCAAATAAAACCAGCACTTTCTAGAATAAATAATCTTGTAACTAGATGTCGAGACATACGTCGTTTTGCTGCTCCAACCATTGATATATGCTATGTAGCTTCTGGCTTACTTGATGCTCATACAGAGAGTCTTAAATACTGGGATGTTGCGGCTGCGGGGTTAATAGCAAGAGAAGCAGGTGCCACTATGGGACACGCTGGAAATTAACTATAGTAATATTTTAAGAGGATATTATGTCCATTATAAGGGCGTATATTCTCTTTTTTTAATATATTAAATTAGTTAAATGGGTCTTAAAAAATATGTATACTATGTTTACTATATTATGCTTAGATAGGAGGTTAACCGATTATAAATTAAAAATAATACTCATTATTGAAAGCATAAGGTGGAGAGTACATGAAGGTTCAAGAGATTTACTTAGAGAATAATGCCAAGAGATACATACTTGTAGATGGAGAAGGAATACCAGTTATTCCCGTCATAAAATACTTAAAGTATTTGGATGCCACAGAAAAAAGTAGTAATACACAAAAAACCTACTGTTACGCACTAAAACAATATTTTGTTTTTTTGAAACAAAAAAATTTAGACTACAAGATGATTAAAATAGAGAATTTGGTAGATTTTATTGCATGGTTAAGAAATCCTCATGTAAATCTAAAAGCTACCCCTCTGCACCCTGCAAATGCAAGAAAGACAGAAAGTACAATAAATCTTATTCTTACTGCAATTACAGGGTTTTACAATTACCTTTATCGCAATGAGGAAATGGATATAGCAGTTGAGGATATAGTTATGAAACAGATTTTTACTGGGGGACACAGGAAGTATAAAGATTTTCTTTATCATGTGAATAAAAATAAATCGGTACATAAGAACATTTTGAAAATCAAAAAGAAGAGGAGAAAAATCAAAATATTAACTAAAGAGGACGTAAGTGAATTAATTAAAGCAACTAGTAACATTAGGGATAGACTGCTATTACAAACTCTGTTTGAAACAGGATTAAGGATTGGAGAACTACTTTCTCTCTACCTAGAAGACTTCGTGTTTGATCATAAAAATGGTCATCGAATTCGTTTAGTTGATCGGGGAGATTTAGAGAATGGAGCAAGGTTGAAGACAGGGGAAAGAGAAATATATGTTTCCCAAGAATTGATGGATTTGTATGATGACTATTTATACGAAATCTTAGATGAATTGGATATTCATAAAAATTTCGTATTTGTCAAATTACGTGGAAAAAATGCAGGCCAAGGCATGGATTATCAAGATGTATCAGCTTTCTTTAAGCGGTTAAGGAAAAAGTGCAACATCTCTGTTCACCCCCACCTTTTACGTCATACACATGCGACTCTTTATTACAATCAAACTGGTGATATTAAACAAGTTCAAGAACGGCTAGGTCACAGCAATATACAAACAACCATCAACTTATACCTACATCCTTCAAAAGAAGATATTCGAAATAATTGGGAAAAAGCCCAAGATGCTTTTAAAATTTATAACAAGAATAATCATGGAGGAAACATTGAATGAGCACCAATTCTTTAATGAACTATGGTTTTGAAAGTGTACACGATTACATGAGAAATGAATTATCTTCGTATGTAGATCGATATATTGATGAAGATGGAAATGATCAAAAAGAGATTGTTAATAATCCATATTTTTTATATGAGAATTCTTGGCATATTGATTTTTTCAGTACCATTTCACAGTTTAAACCTTATTTAGAAAATCGTACGTTTAACAGAAAAGCAATACATTTTCCTTTCAAAAGCGAACTAATAAATTTAGAAATTAAATTTTTTATAAATACAAAAATATTTCGAGATGAATGGACTATGAACACTATGTTTGTTGGACAAGCGAATAACATTCAATTACTTAACCGATTTATAAATGACAAACACCCCAATCTAAACTCTCTAATTGATTTGAATATTGATATAACAAACCGAGAGTGGCTATTTTGGTTAGAGAAAATCGGAAAATCGACCACATACATTAGTAAAAGGGACGGATATAAAGTTAAGTCTCCTCCAGCTAAATACTTATCAAATCTTCTTACCGAGCTTAATAAACTGATAGACTTTCGCGACGAATGGGAAAAAGATGTTTGGGAAGCTAAAAATCTGAATAAAGAGTATGGTGTGTATTTTAATCAAGCATCAAGTCATACTTCAATTGACTTTAAAGTGATTAAAAATCTTAGATTCCGTCAGGAAACGAAACAATATTTAAAACGTCGCTTATTGTCAAATGATTTAACATGGGGTTCTGCTAGAAACTATATGTGTTTTATCCCACCTTTCTTAGATTTTATTTTTACACTGGAACCTGACTGGAACAACTTGATCATGTTAAATAGAAGTCACATTGAAAAATATCTAGAGAAACTAAATATGGAAGTGAAGATTAAACAAAGAGTAACAAATTCACGGCACCATATCATAAAATCAGTTTCAGCAGTTAAAAAATTCCTTCAGGGATTACAAGAGGTTCATTCGGATTTAGCACCTGAAAAAGACATTAGACTACTTATCTTTCCAGAAGATAAACCAAAATATAAAAGAAGGTCAGAAAAAGTAAACTTCATCCCCGATAATGTATTAGAGCAGTTATTTGAGAATTTAAGTTATCTTCATGAGGAAGTACAACCGATTATTTGGATAGCATTCAAAACAGGGTTGCGAATTTCTGATACTTTAAGACTTAACCATGATTGTTTAGTCAAACTGAATGGAAAGTATCAATTAGTAACGGACATTTCCAAAACCAATGTGCCGGATCACTCAGTACCGATAGATGACGAATTAGCAGATATTCTTGCTGTGTTAATAGACAAATCAAAAAAGAATAGTAATGAAGAAAACAACCCAAATCGATTTATTTTTGTTAGGTATAGAGGCGTCAGAAAAGGTCGTCCATTTTCGAACAATTGGATAAGTGAAAAACTTAACGATCTTGCGAAGGCAAGAAGAATAGTGGATGAAAATGGTGATATTTATCGTTTTAGATTCCACCAGTTCAGACACACGTATGCAGTAAAAATGTTAAATAGTGGAGCTGATATACTTACAGTTCAGGAACTATTAGCTCATGCCTCTCCTGAAATGACTGTCCGGTATGCAAAATTATTAGATAGTACCAAGCGAAGAGTATTTGAGGAAGCAATGAAACAGGGTTTGTTTAGCTTCGATATGAATGGCCAAATGAAACAAATTAGTCCAGATGATGAAATGCCAACAGATATACTCGAAATGTTATGGCGTGATCATAAATTAAACGCAATTGATAATCCATATGGAAGCTGCCACGCAAGAATAAATGGAAAATGTCCTTATTCAGAAGAACCTCCTTGCCTAACTTGTAACGGTGGAAGTCCATGTAAGGACCTAGCGATTGGTTTTTCTGATTTAGACAAACAGAAATATGAATTATTGATAAAAACAACTAGAAAGACGATTGATGCCTTAGAAAAGCTTGGACGATGTAACTGCTAAACTAAAATCAACAGTTTCTGCTA
>NZ_HE978511.1:0-10916 GCF_000311725.1 Robertmurraya massiliosenegalensis JC6 | reverse complement strand
AGACGAGTGGATATTGCAAAAAAGAATAAAAAGAACTTAAGCCGATATATAAGTATTTTAAGCACTATTGAGGGCGGACACATTATATTTGGTAGACTAGAAAGATTAAAACGAAAGCAGGAAGAAAATAATGTCTAATTTCGACCTTAAAGAACATTTAAAAAAAGTACATAAGCACCGTAAGGCTGCAACCACTCAAAAAGTTGATGAAGCTATAAAACGGCTCCTGAGAACAAATGAGTACATTAATTTTAATAGTGTGGCAAATGAAGCTGGAGTAGCAAAAGCAACTCTTTATAACCACCTTGACCTTCGTGAACGTATTGAAGCATTAAGGCAGCAACAATCACAAGTACCTACACCAAAACAAGTTAAGAGAGAAATGAATGAGAGCAATAAGGATGCGCTTATTGAATCACTGAAACGGAAGGTTAAGAGATTAGAAGATGATAACAAGCAACTTAGGGATCAATTGAAAGTAGCTTACGCGGAGGTATATAAAAAATTTTAGTTTATTTCGAGAACGAAGTTCTTCTTCTCTTGTTCAATTAAAGGGCCATTATCTACAGTATGTTTTTCCACCGTATTTAACGTATTTTATGATAATAAAAATGGCTATTTTCTATCTTTGTGGAAGCATTATATACAGTAATTATTTATAGTTTTCAACGTATACAAAGATAGGACCTTACGTGGAGGGGTGGGTATGATAGGCTCGGATGCCGATGAAACAACTGCTTCAGCCTTTCAAGACAAATCGTACCCACAGAGGCTCCGCGTCAAGTCCTTAACCACTTATCTTGGCATACATGTACACAATGATAAAAGGTGCATTCTATCAATCCTTTTATCGGTGATACTGTAGATAAGCGCCCGATTGTGGAGTAACTCCTTTAATCAAAATTTGATTTCTAAGCTGCATTTTAAAGGAAATTGTGAAATTATGCACTTAAATGTAGTGTAGTGCTTTATTAAGTACATTAGTCATATTGAAATTATTTTTATATATAGTCGAACCCTTTACTGGAAGTAAGTACAGGCAATTTGTCACTTTACTTGGAGCCTCTGCGGGCAAGATTTTTAGCCATGAAGCCAGACTTATGAAGTTCCTAGCTCAGCCAAAACAGGCTATCATGCCCGCCTCTCCAAATAAAGTGCACGTCTCTACAAGGATGCAAATTATTGTCTATGTCATTTTCCAATTTGGTGACCTAATTAAAATCTTATACATGGAAAGCTTTACTTTATCCATTTTTCTTTGGTAAACTACAGAAATTAACGAAGGATTGGAGAAAGAAGAATATTAATAAAGTTTCGTTTTTTTAGATAATCGAGTAGGAGGGGGGTGATTAACCCCCGATCTCTCACACGTACATATGGTTCCGTATACGGCGGTTCAATCTCTTAAGTATCGCGACTCATAAAGTTGGTAGATATCTTTCAATCCCCACTTTGTGAGTTTTTGTTTTGTTTTCGCTTGATGCAGAATTTCACTTTTGGATATACGCCATATCCCTTTCGGGAATTAGCTAATTTCATGGTATTGTCATGATTTATTCCATATTTTCGAAGCATCCTGTATCTAGTTTTAATCTTTTCCATCACTTCCAGATAAGTTGTCTAATTCGATGATTTAACCATTTTTGAATATCTATAACCGGGTGTATACAAAAAATGGATAAGATTACCACATTTTCCTTACGCTACCCCTTATTGTCATCGAGAGATGGACCTAGTTGAAATATGGCATGCGGATTATGGATTCCTGTATCATTATATGGAAGATAGGAAGTCTATCAAAACAATGAGGAGGCTAAATCTTCGCCAAAAACAAAGAGCAGGATGATTTTCTTAAGTGGTTGGATGAAGAGGATCCATTCGGCTCAAATGAAGAAATGGTATTTACTATTTTTAGATGTATTGATTGCGGAAAAGAAGATGAAGTTCCAGATTATGTTGTAGAAGAATTTCATTTTGACTTGGAAGAAAATGAAGAAGTGGAAGTAGTCTGTCCTTTTTGTAATGGTACCATGCGACAAGCGAGAAAAGACCCCAGTGATTAATCAACACTTGGGTCGTGGTTAAGTCGCGTTAGCGATTTTGTTCCTAAAAATATGTTAATCGATTGATCCAGTTCGCTTAATTTCTACCTTTATATTTGGTTTTATCTTTAGTGTTGAGTAATTTTGTCTTAAATCTCCCTCAGTTAAGTGGGAATATTTTCTTACACTTCTTATTTTTCTTCCGATGCCAATGGGATCCGTATTAAAATTTTTAAATTCCTCAAGTATATTTCCAAATTCTTTGTTTAGGGCTTCACCAATTAGTTGCTCCATTTTGTTTAGTGCATCTTTATTTTTCAAAGAAGTAGTGGGTTGAAATTCTAATGTTGAAACGGAGATCGTTGCATTTAAATGAACCAATTCTTCGTTCTTTATTTCAATGTTTCCTTTGTACTTTATCGGATGAAGTGTAATCTTATAAATATCACTTTTAGGAAGGTTGAGTTTTGCCATATCCCGATTCTCTAGTTCACCAGCAGGAATCTCTATAGTTATATCACCTAAAAATGCCTTATTATTTGTGAATAATTTTAGATAAAAGGTGTTTATCAACGAAATAGACCCCACAATTTTATCATCTTTGAATAATGCAACACCACTTATAGAAGGTGCTGCCCCATTTGCATTTTTAATCATGGGTAGTGTAGGATCGATACCAATTTCATATAGTGTAGTTATAAAATCATGTAAGTTGGAGTTGACTAACATTTCTTTCTTTTCGTGTTTATCCAATAATTGATAGATATAGGAACCCATTTCGGGATATTCCTCATAGTTTGTATTGTTAATCGTCTCCTCAGCATTATCAGTAATGGCCAAAAAGATTAAAGAACTGATAGTACTATCTCGTTGCATTGTATCCAGAAAAGAAGTAATTCCTACTGTTTCTGCCATATTTTTATTAAACAGTATGGTCCTTAATTGACCAGACGTAATGTCATGGCTTGTTTGTTCCTCTAGTTTTTGTCTGATTTGTTTATTAGTCGTTCCTTCAGCTGAAAGGGTTACACTGGTCTTTTCTTCTTTTCGGTCAAATTGTAACAAACTGATAGTGCCTTTGTATGTATTGTCATCAAGCAAGTCATAACCAATAATCGTTGAAATCCCTTGCCTTTCTATTATTTTTTCAGGGGCCATGCATGCTGTACAAAGAAGAGAACACAGCAGAATAACAATTTTCTTCATTCTTTCAACTCCGTCTGGAACGAGTATTGATTTTTGATCTAATAATGATGATTACATACAAGAAAATTGGATAGATAAACCAGAGGAAAAATCCAGTTTTGCCAATTTGATCAAAAAAATAATTATTATCTACTCTTTTCGTAATGAAAAAACTGCAGATAAAAAGGATAATGGAGATGAGCCATATTCCATATTTTTGTTTTATGTGAAAAATCTGTTTAATACCCTTGGAAGAAATATATAGTGTGATACAAAGATTTGGAAAAATAACTAAAATCCATAATGGAACCGCAACAAATTCAAAACGTTCAATAAATGGAAAATGGACAGTGCTAATCATGCTGACAACAGGCCATACATTCATCTCTAATTCTTTCGCGCTAAAAAATAAAATAGAAACTACAGTTGTTAGTAAAACAAGAATGGTCGTAAACCAGACTGCTATTTGACTAAAAAGCTGAAGTTTATTTTTCTCCTTTATAAATGGAAAAATAAAAAGCAACGTCTCGAAACCTAACATTGTATAACTGCTCCTGAAAACTCCATTCATCATATCTGAAGGAGTTGTCGTCATTATAGGTAAAATTCTTGTTACATTTATTGTTTGAAGAGGTTGGTACACAACAAATAGCAGCCATATAGTCATTAAAAAGGATAAGAAGCAAACACCGGTCACTACTCTAAATCCGCCGGATACAGCATAAATGGTTAATATTAATAAAGCCAATACCCCGACCCATTCATAGACACCTTCATATCCCCATGTTAGTGACAACTCGACATAACTAATGGTAATCGAATAATGGACGGCAATAAAGTAAATGACAATAAGGAAGTTAAAAATACTACCAATAAAGCGTCCGAATATATGTTCATGAATTTCAAAAAGAGTACCACCTTCATTTTTTTTTAGGATAGATATCATTAACCATGTAATTAAGCTAACGAATAAACCAGAAAGTAAAATGGAGATCCAAGCATCTTTTTTTGATTCTAGATATAATATTCTTGGAACTCCAAGTATCCCCATCCCAATTTGCGAAGTGTGTATGATAAAAAATGCCATAAATGCGTTAACAAAACGTGTATTTGATTTCATTTTGCACCTCAAAATTCATCTATATCTGGTGAATTTTTTAATCGCTTCTTAAGGCGAATGGAGTTTTTGGGTCGATTAACTATTGGCCGTCTTATATAAAAATGGTGGGGGAGACGTATTAAAAAATATTGCAAATCTTTCATTCTTAGCGGATATAGAGGTGCAAGATAAGGTTTATTTAAAGAAGTTAATTTTAACAAGTGAACCATTAGAATACATATACCAAAAATGATTCCATTTAACCCCCAAACACCTGCTAAAATAATGATTGGAAATCTAGCAATTCTGACAGCAGTGCCCATTTCATAAATAGGAGCCGAAAATGCCCCTAATGCACTAAATGCAACAATGATAATTAAAATATTGCTAGTTAACCCTGCCTCAACCGTTGCTTGGCCAATGACAATACCTCCTACAATTCCCATTGTTTGTCCTACTTTTGAAGGAAGGCGGGCACCAGCTTCTCTAAGTAACTCAATTAACAATTCTAGTAAGAGTGCTTCTAATAAGGGCGGAAAAGGAACTTGTGAACGTGATTGTCCAATGATAAATAACAATTTAGATGGTATGAGTTCAAAATGATACGTCATGGCAGCCACATAAATGGCTGTTAAAAAAATAGAACCTACCATAGCAAAAAATCGGATAAAACGAATAAATGTACTTAAAGACCATCTCAAATAGATATCTTCTGTTGATTCGAAAAATGAGAAAAAATTAGCAGGACCTATAATCGCTACAGGGCTACCATCTACAAAAACACCAATTCGCCCGTTTAAAATCGAGTAGATGAATCGATCGGGCAGCTCTGTTAATATAAATTGTGGAAATAAAGAGTAATGATTATCTTCTAGGCATTGAGCCAAAACGGAACTGTCACTTATATTATCCGTTTTTAATTGTTTAATCCTGTCCTTAAGTGTCTGAAGGGTGTCATCGTTCGCAATATCTTTTATATATACAATTCTTACTTGCTTTTGAACGCGTTCCCCAATCTTTATTTCATCCGTGCACAAATTATAATCATTTAGATTTTGTCTGATTATCTTAACGTTAGAAGTTAATGATTCAGTGAACGAAATTTTAGGTCCATATACTAACGATTCTGTTTCTGCTTTCTCAATAGAGCGTTCAATGGGATTTGCGCAGTTCACCATGAATCCCTTTTTCTCTTCTAAGAAATAAATATAAGCAAATCCATTTAATAGGGAAGAGATAACTTCTTGTTCCTCTATATTTACCATTATTTCTTCTATAGGAATGTTTTTCATTAAATAGGTGTAATGTAAGTATTCTACAGAAAGTTGTTCAATGTATTTAATGACATATTCATTTAGAATCTCTGGCTTAATTAAATTCTTCATGAAAATAATATGAATCCCCACTTGTCCAGCTTCAATCTTTCGACAATTCAAGTCGGGTGATTCATTAAGAATCGATTTAATTTTTTCATAACCTGGCAAGCTCTCATTATTATGACGCTCTGTCATTCTTAACATTTCCTTCAACCGTTTTTAATAGTGTCTGTAAAAACAATTAATTTATACAGAATATGGACAGCGTTAAACCATTATCGTGCCTAGATTAAGTGGATTTTACTTATATAGTAATGCTTCATCCTTATTCAATATAGTGTAGTGCTTTATTAAGTTCATAAGTCATATTGAAATTATTTTCATAAATTGTCGAACCCTTTACTGGAAGAAAGTACAGGCAATTTGTCACTTACTTGGAGCCTCTGCGGGCAAGATTATGAGCCATGGAGCCAGAGGTATCAAGGATCCTTGCTCAGCCACAACAGGCTATCATGCCCGCCTCTCCAAATAAAGTGCACGTCACTAGAAGGATGCACTATTTGTCCGTAAGTCATATCCAATTTGTTGCACCAAATATATAAAATCTTATACATGAATAGCTTTGCTTTAGCCATTTTTCTTTGGTAAGTACTACAGAAAGTAACGGAGGTTAATTGAATAAGTATAATGGGTATTTGTGGTAATATATCTTATATTAGGGGGATTTTAATGGACTTATATTTTATTACAAATATGATAAGAAATATAATTTCAACATTTTTTCAGAATGGTATATGGGTAGTAGGCTTTTTTTACTTGTTAATTAAAATGGCCTTGAGTGTACGTGAAGGGGACATAGGGGCATTGTCCCTATTGGCTATTCTAACACTTAGGATAATTCTATTACCCTTAAACGAAAGTGTCCTTTCACCTTGTCCCTCATTTACCCTAATTTATGAATGAAGTTGCTATACAAATGAATATGCTTATTTTAATGTATCCTGTCCCAAATCCTACTTAAATCCAAAGGAACGTATACTTTTTCACCATGAATCTCCCTATGTATAATAGGATTAGTAAAACTTTGTTCTAACTTTTCTAATTCCTTATGTCTAGCTCGTAGTTTTGTCCCTAAAATAATTTCGCTATAGTCCTTATACATACTTCGTAAACCTCGCTTTTATCATTCATCATTTTTTATTAATTGAAAATGTAATAAGACATACTGAATAATACTTTATTTCTAAAATAATAAGCTTATCAGTTCATGCATTTGAATGCGGAATATTACCTGTATTCGGATAAAAACAATGGACAAACTTTCCACAATCCTTAGTAACCATGAATAAATCATCTGTACGTTGATCCCTTTTTAAAAACCTCGTCTATCAATTCTTATTTACCTCCCTTCATTAGATTTTTCTTGCACATTTATTTTTACCAAAAACATTGAAATATTACATATTTAAATTCTCAAATATTCTCTTTTAAATAGATTTAAATGAATAAAAATATGTTTTTTCAGCACTCTAAAAAGGTCAAATCATAGGAGGTGTTATTCATGACAGTCATAAATGACGTTAAAACAGCTTTAGCAGGTTTAAAAAGCGCCCAAGCTAGCTTTGAAACATTTGCTCTTGGTACAGACAATCAACAAGCCAAGCAACTTTACCAAGATGCTGCTAAACAAACCCAATCCGTTATTGATAGTGTAGAACCACGTGTTCAACAAATCGAACAAGAAGAACCTCAATACAAACAACAATAATGAGTATGGCGAAAAGGTTGGTTGAGAGGCCAACCTTTTTTAACCATTCCAATACTGGTAAAACATGGAGGTGATTTCATGAAAGTGAAAATATTATTTTTCATTTTTATCCTCATCGGATTAGGTTCAGGGTGTGACGGAAACCATAATCAGGTAGATAATAATAATGATTTAAGTATTTCACAAGTACATACAAGTAAACCAATTGATCAATCTGTTGCCAATCATGCCAAAGAAAAGATATTCACTAAGGAAGAAATTTCGGATGTAAAGGCTGTGAATACAGATAATGAGCTTTTAGTAGCGATAAAAGTCGGAAATTTCAACCGTTTCCGATTAAAAAATATCGAGAAGTCAGTAAAATCTGACTTGGAAAAAATGTATCCAGATTATAAAGTATTTGTTTCCAGTGATAAAAAAATGTTCTGGGAACTTGAAAAAACAGAAAGAAGATTGAAAAAAAATGATACGAATAAGAAGAACTTAAAAAAGGATTTGAAGAAACTGAAAAGTCTTATGAAAGAACAAACGTAAAGAGGAAGGGTCGAGTTATGTCAAATAATCAAAAGAAACAACTCACTCCTGTGCAACAGGAATATCAAAAATTGCAAAAACAACGAGAAATCAAAAGACCTGTTGTTCAAAATTGCATAAAGGCCTTTTTAACTGGTGGCCTTATTTGTCTGATTGGTCAGTTTATTACAGATTTTTACATTTATTATTTTGATTTTACTGAGCAAACGGCCGGAAATCCGACAGTGGGTACTTTAATTTTTATTACGATGCTTCTTACTGGTTTTGGTGTATATGATCGAATGGCCCAATTTGGAGGGGCTGGAACAGCTGTACCCGTAACTGGATTTGGCAATGCGGTCATATCACCTGCCATTGAGCATCGTTCCGAAGGATTTGTACTGGGCGTAGGCGGCAACATGTTTAAATTAGCAGGGGCGGTTATTTTATTTGGTGTTTTTTCTGCTTTTGTCATTGCCCTCATCAAAACCATTTTAATCAAGTGGGGTGGTTTATAATGCTTGCAGGTCATCGTACATGGATTTTTGAACAAAATCCTGTCATTATCTCCACCGGAACCATTGGTGGACCGTTTGAAGCCAATGGGGCTATCCCAGATGACTTTGATACTCTTCACGCTGATTTATGGCTTGGACAAGATTCCTATGAAAAAGCACATAAAGTCCTTTTCGAAGAAGCTTGTCAAAAGGCAATGGAAAAAGGAGGAATCCAAAAAGATCAGGTTCAATTTATCCTTGCAGGGGATCTGATCAACCAGATAACTCCGACAAGTTTTGCTAGTCGAACAATTGGAGCTCCTTATTTTGGTTTATTCGGTGCCTGCTCTACGTCTATGGAAGGACTGGCTCTAGGTGCTTATATTGTGAATACAAAAGGAGCGAAATATTTATTAACAGGAGCATCTAGTCATGATACAGCTGTTGAAAAACAATTTCGGTATCCAACTGAGTATGGTGGACAAAAACCTCCTACGGCACAATGGACTGTTACTGGTGCCGGTGCGGCCCTTTTAAGTGATTCTGGGGATGGACCTCGTGTCACTTCTGCTACAATAGGCCGTGTGATTGATATGGGTCTGACCGATCCATTTAATATGGGAGGGGCTATGGCGCCAGCTGCGGTTGATACCATTGAAGCCCATTTAAAGGAACGAAATGTTAAGCCATCTTATTATGATTTAATTGTAACCGGAGATCTAGGGAAAATTGGACAGGAAGTTTCTATGGATTTATTTAAAAAGCATGGAACTACAATTAGTGAAGAACAATATCAAGATTGCGGTCTTATGATTTATCGGGAGGGGCAGCCGGTTCTAGCAGGGGCAAGTGGTGCAGGATGCTCCGCAACAGTTGTTTACGGTCATTTATTAAATCGGATGAAAAAAGGTGAATTTAAAAGAATGTTAGTCGTGGCAACAGGTGCTTTATTATCGCCTCTTTCTTTTCAGCAAAATGAAACGATTCCCTGTATTGCCCATGCTGTATCGATTGAATATGGAGGTGAACAATAAATATGACCTATTTTTGGGCTTTTACAGTAGGTGGTTTGATTTGTGTGATTGGGCAAATTATGTTCGATGTTTTCAAACTTACACCGGGACATACGTTAAGTACCCTTGTAGTGGTGGGTGCTATTTTAGATGGTTTTGGTTTATATGAACCCTTAATTGATTTTGCTGGGGCAGGGGCTACCGTTCCGATTACAAGTTTTGGGAATTCGCTTGTTCATGGTGCGATGCAGGAAGCAGAAAAACATGGGTTAGTTGGTGTACTGACAGGAATGTTTGAAGTAACTAGTTCCGGTATTTCAGCTTCCATTGTTTTCGGCATGATAGGAGCTTTAATTTTTAAGCCAAAAGGATAAGGAGAATTAGGATGACAGTAGGATCAGATGTTAAACAGTGTTTTGCCAGTCTAAAAGGGGTAGAAGCAAGTCTCTCAAGTTTAGCATTACGGACTCTTGATGATGAATCGAAGCGAACTTTGCATGAGGCTATGATGGTAGTACACGAAGTAACAAAAGATTTAAAAAAAAGAGTAGGAGAACTAGAAGGAGAGGAACTTCAGTACAAAGGTTTCTAGATAAACTATATTTACAGGGGGTGTAAGCAGTGGCTGAATGGTTAGATATAGCTGTACGCTCAGCATTATTTGTTGCTGTTTTATTTTTCATTACAAAATGGTTAGGGAAAAGGCAAATTTCCGAACTATCTTTCTTTGAATATGTCACCGGTATTTCTATTGGAAGTATTGGTGCAGAAGTGGCTATGGGACTTGAACGGAACATTTTTCACGGAATTATTGGAATTGTCATTTTTGCGGCTATTCCCTTTTTCGCTGGTTTAATTTCATTAAAAAGTAAACGTTTTCGCGATTTTATAGAAGGAAAAGCAACTGTATTTATCAAAGATGGGAAGATTATGGAAGATAATTTAAAAAAGGAAAGATATACGACAGATGAACTGTTAGAGCTACTTCGCAGGAAGGATGTCTTTCAAGTCTCTGATGTAGAATTTGCTGTTTTAGAGGCAACGGGAGATTTATCCGTCATGTTAAAAAAGGAAAACCAACCTTTAACAGCAAAGGATTTAAACTTATCCGTTCCTTCTATCAAAGAGCCTCAAACTGTCATAATGGATGGGGTCATAATGGATGAACCACTAGCTACAATTGGAAGAAGTCGTGCATGGTTAAATACAGAGTTAGATAAATTAGGGGTTACGGTTGAAAATGTATTTCTTGGACAAATTAATTCTTTTGGAGAGTTAACGGTTGACCTTTTTGATGATAAGTTGCAAGTTGCATCCCCTCAAGAAAGACCTTTAATTCTTTCCGTTATGAAAAAATGTCAAGCTGATTTAGAACTATTTGCTCTTGGAACGGAATCAAAAGAGGCCAAACAAATGTATAGGTTAAACAGTGAAAAATTACAAGAAGCCATTGATAAAGTGACCCCTATTTTAAAAGGATAAG